>OZ260106.1:0-4430998 GCA_965284645.1 uncultured Bacteroidia bacterium | reverse complement strand
GCCATTGCGTTCCATTCCATTTCGCTAGCATTCCGGTGAAGCTGCCTCCGGCAAAAAGTTCTCCTTCATAAAAGCAGAGGGTTTTAACGGTTCCATCCAAGTTGCCCAAAGCCGACCATTGACTTGTTTGCAGGTCATAAACGGCAATATGATTGGCGGTTTGGCCACCAGCCGAGGTGAATTCGCCTCCAACATAAAGTTTATTGTTATTGAAAAGCAAGGAATGCACATTGCCATTCAAACCTTGACCAAGATCTGTCCAAAGCCAACCGGCAAAACCACTGAGGTAAACAGCAATATGGTTGCAGGCTATACCATCGTTATTGGCCGTAAAATCTCCACCGGCATAAATGGTTCCCGTATTTGGGTCGATAGCAATAGCATTTACGGCAGCGTTTAAGCCACCAGCCATATTGGTGCAATTGAAGTTAGGCGGATAACCGGGTTGAATCCATGCCAGTTCATCCAAACTAAATCCATTTTCGTTGGCCCATTCAGCCACTCCAGGCGTTTTGATTTCATGCACATAGGCAAATTTTTGTTCCTTATCAATTTGTTGGGCTAGGCTTTCGTAACCGCTTTGTTGCATGAGGTAACCTACGGCACAATGGTTGCCGGTACGATCAATAAATACCGGATTTTTATAAGGAAGGTAATCGTTAACAGGAAAAGGGCGGTTGTGCCAATATTGGTTTAGATCGGCCAATAATTTAGTCCGGTTTTGAATTTGGTTTTTTGATAAATGAGCGGTGTTTCGGTTTCGCAGGGTTGATTCCACCAGCATCAGGTGGGTTGCAATCCAATCGTTAAAGGTGTTGTTTTTTTCAATGTCAACCTGGCTGACTAGGTTTGGGTCGAAGGCTTGGTTTTTCCATTGAGTATTCACAGTCAACAAGTGGTCGAGGGTGTTGTTTTGGCAACCTGCTGTTATGTAAATAAATAGGGCTAGGGAGGAAAGAATGCTTTTCATTTGAATAGGAATGAACAGCTAAGGTAAAAATTTTAATGGAAAAAGCCTTAGAAAGGCTTCATCGGGTTTTTCCCACCTAAGATTGGTTGTAAGAAGGGAGGAAGCCCTTCGGTATTCTTGGTTTAATTGGATTGTTTAATAAATTTTAAACCTATAACTTCATTGCCATCTGTTTGTATTTGGAGACAATAGATTCCCGGGGCTAGGTTTTCTATGTTTAATGTTTGGTTGACTCCTTTTAGTTTTCCAGATTGAACCACTTGTCCAAGATTATTCAAAATAGTCATTTGAAAGGTACTTTCTGCCTCCATTCCTGAAACCATAATCTCGTTTATGCAAGGATTGGGATAAAGGGCAAAAGTTGTCTTTTTTGTTTCAACTACTTGGGTTGAAAGGGCACACAATCGGTTAAAGAAGTCCAAGGTTTGAAAGTTGTAGTCGCTGTAAAATTTGTGCTCTGCATTTGATGCAGAGATTTGGTTCAGGATTTCCACTTGTGTAGCAGTATTTTGGGAAATAATAGAAGGGTAAAGAATGGGGTTTGCCAAAACATTGCTTTTGATCGTTTCCGAATAAATGGCATAACCCTGGTTGTCGATTTGATTGTTGGTGAGAAGATTGTTGTAAATGGCTTGAGAGGTAGCCAAAGAAACACCGGGTATTCGGGCGAAACGTTCGGGGTATAAAACTTGTTTATTATGCAATAGATAATCGTGGCAAATACCTCGATTTTCCAAAATTGAATCATTCTGCCAAGCTTCATAATTTCCTTCTGGACCAACTTCTTCATTGTCGTCAAATTTGGCCATTCGAAAGGCAAATGGGGTTGTGCGAATGGTGTTGATTAATTGGGCTCCCGATGCGCAATAACTTACTCCCGCCTTGAAATTTAAAATATGGGAAATGGCCGAAGAAAAAGAGCCTCCATTGCTCATTCCAACTGAAAATTTTGGGGTTTGAGGTGAAAAGTTGTTTCGATTGATAAAGGTATCGGTAAGGGCTTTTATGTTCAAATAATCGATGCCATTGATTGTATCCATTGGGAAGGCCTGCCACCTTAGCTTTCCATCGGCATTCAAATCGGTATTCAAGGTGATTTCTTCTGCTTCGGTGATAATTATGCCAAAGGTGTCGGCAATTGCAGCATTAACAAAGGAGCGGTATTCCACAAACTTAGTCCAATTAGAAGCGCTTCCTCCTGTACCATGAAACAGATACAATACACCCTTGAGGTTGGTTGGGAAGTGGTAATACACCTTTTTGAGGTTGTTTTTTCCCATGATTTGTTCATAGGAAATTTGGTAGGCCGGCATTGCATTTATTTGGGCTTCTACCTGTATGTTTTGATTAGGCATAACAAGGGTAGTGTGCCATTCCTGTTGGTTTTCTAAAAATTGCACATCGCCGGTCCATTGTCCGAAGGTATGCGTGCTATCAATGGCGAGGCTCCAAATATGAACGGTGTCACCTGCAGAATAGCTTCCTGAACCATAACCATTGGTAACGGTAAGGAGAAAGCTTTGGGCATTCGAGGCAAAGGGAAGGAAAAGAAGAAGGGTAAAAAAGTTTTTCATAAGCAAGATGGAATTCCTTTGATTCACTGGCAAAGAAAAAGTTTAATTTTTAACCCAAATTAATCAATAGGAGGATTTACTAATCCGAACTACTTGATTTAGTTGGGTTTACCCCTCCCGAAGAAATTTCGGGATACCAGTTGTTGTCAATTGGTCATACAAATTGATTTACAACTGGTTAATCGTTTACTCATTTCAAATGCGTAATCTGGGTTTAACTCAAAATTCTATTCACTTGATAGAATGATTTTGGGATCGTAACTGTATGGTTTGGTTGGGATTAGGATTTAGGGATAGCAATAGTTGTCAATTTGTATTTAACAATGGTTTTACAGCTACTTATTTTTTAAAAATTGTTGGGTCAACTTGATTATTGTTTTAAAGGACAAGTCAGGGTGCGCAACCTGATTAACGGTTCCAGCGATGTAGAGGTTTTCACGTGGACTGTAAAACGCCAATGCTCCAGAAAGTCCTGAATGGCCAATGAAACTTGGAATTGCTCTTGTTGGATTAAATAGGCAGGGGAGTTTAAATTTATGTATTCCAATTCCGGAGCGCATCGGGAAAAAGATACGGTTCCACTGCTTTAGTTCTGAAATATACCTTTCTGGGAACAATTTTCCTTCGAAAAAGGCTTCAAGAAAAATCAGGAGCTCAGTAGAGGTAGAAACAATACCACCATCGGGTCCAAATGAACTCATAGCCAATGGAATGGGCAATGGCTTTTCTTTGAAATATAAACACGTTGGATTATGGTCGTTTGGGTCTTGGTAAACATAGGTTTGGCTTAGTCCCAATGGCTTGATAATTAATTCATCACAATAGTTTGCATAGGATTTTCCACTAACTATTTCAATAATTTTACCTAGCAATTGGAAATTAGAATCAGAATAATGGGCCTTTCCTGGAGTTCCTGGTATAAAAAGTGGTTTAATGGATTTGGTTATTTCAATAGTTTCTTCAAACGACCAGGCTCTATCCTTTCCCGCAATAATTTCATCTTCTAGGCTTTTTCCATTTAAACCCTTGTTTTGGAAATAGTCGGGCAACCCTGAAGTATGGGCCAATAACTGCTGAATGGTAAGCTCGGCTGAATATTCCTTTCCTTTAAAGCTATGCAAACCCTTTAGGATGCCTGGTTCAAGAAATTTGCTAATGGGGTCTACTAAGCAAAGTTTGCCCTGTGATTTTAGGCTTAAGATAAGAGCAGTGGTAAAGAGTTTGGTGGTACTTGCAATAAAAAATGGAGCATCAATTTTCAAATTTCCGGAGGCGCCTTTCCAAATTTGATCGTTTCGCATCAAGGCAAAACTGGTTCCAAAAACTTTTCTATTATCGATCAAGCGGTCAAGTATAGTTTGAAGCCCTGCTTGCTTCGTACTAGGTATGGTTGAATCTAGCTCTTTGAAACCTGCCATTGGAAATGAGACCATAAAACTAAACCTTTTATGCTTAGGAAGAACAGTAAAAAGGAAAGGCTCAAATGGGGTATTTTAGGATTTATCCCTTTTTTGGGTTTCCCATTCTTCCTTTGAAATTCTAAAAACACAAACCTCAATTCCATGGAATAAAGTCCTTTTTTCAAGTTGCATACCGTTGTTTTTGGCTACTTGAATGGAAGCTATATTTTCAGGATGTATAATGGAAATCAAGGAGTCGGTCAATTGGTTTTGAAAAGCATAATCCCGACACTTTTTTGCTGCTTCTAAGGCAAATCCTTGTTTTCTGCTATCTGGCATTAGGGAATAACCTATTTCTAATTCCTCTGTTTGGTCAATTGTCTGCACAAGTAAACCGCATTGACCCACTAATTTTTGTGTGTTTTTGTCAATTAAGGCATTCATTCCGCCTAAATTGTTTTCATACCGGTAGGAAACTTTTTCAAACCAAACTTGACATAAATCTTCTGCCTTCCTGTTGTCGTTTGGGAAAATATACTTTAATGCATTTGGATCTTGGCAAAACCTTAACCAGTCGGCAAAGTCATGGGAAGCAAGCCGTCTGTATACCAATCTCTCGGATTGATTTCCAAAGAGAAGCAATTTGGTATTGTCTTTAATGAACATGGTTAAATTCCGAATGGGTAAGTTTGCTTAAAAAGGCAATATCTTAAGGGTTTTTCAACCTAAGTTCTAAAGCTGTAGTTGGACTTTTTAGAATAGTCATGGGTTTTATGGCCGTACTTCGAAAATGCTTTATAACTGTTTACATAAAACAACACTTTTTCATACAAAGTTAAAAAGTAAAAGCCTGAACATTCCTTGGGCGTTTATTCCAAAACCAATTTTTGAATAAATTCGGTTTGGTTTAGTTTGATTCGTGCAAGGTATAAGCCTTTTGGAAAATCGGAAAGCTCAATCTGTACTAGCTTGTTGGGGTTTTGATAGGCCTGTTGTAGGATGGTTTTTCCTTGGTAATCCACAAGGTCGATGGCAAGGATAGCTGGATTTCCTTCTAACTGAAGTTGAAAATGGCTGGTGGTGGGGTTGGGGAATAGTTTATAGCCAAGTAAATTGGAAGGTAATGGATTTGTACCAACTAGTCCACTGCAACTTTCGGCAAGTGAATTACTGTTTTCAATTAAAGCTGGTGCCTCAAAGGTTTTACCTATAAATCCTGGGAAGTCGCTTGGATAGTAAGTGGTAGTAAACAATTGATTTTGATTGGGTGTAGTTCCTTGGTTAACAATTCCAAAACGAGAAACGGGGTTTATATAAGACCAAACCTTATTCCCGATTGAATCAATTTCAAAAATGGTTCCTTGAAGACCATTTGTCACCAAAACATTTCCACTGGGTAACATTTGTGCGCTGCTAACCGCTGCAACATAAAAGTTGTACGGGTTATTATCGTTGTATATCCAGGAAGGCGAAGCGGGCAAATACGGAAGGGTGGGATCGTAGTTAAAACCCGATACTGGAGGATTGATAATTTCAACTGTCGAATAATTTCCACCAGTTCGACCGTTTCCGTTGTTGAAAATCATTATTTGGTTGGCAAAAGGCAAACCGTCTTTAATCCAATGGGCATCGTGCTGTCCGAAAAGATGGGTAGCCGAATCTACATTGTACGCTTGAGGATTGCCCCATCTATACAAAAGATCGCCTCCTTTTCCTGAATTTCCTCCGGTATGTCCGGCTGCTTCGGCAATCGTGGTGCTATGATCAATAATCCATATTTCATTAAAGTTATGACAGCTTACCAAAATTTGGTCAAGGGTTGGATTGTAATCTATGGAGTTGAAATGGATCCAATCAGCATTTGATGAGCTAGATTTGTAGTTTAAGTCGATTAGTTGGGGGTTAGCGGCAATCGGACCAAAATTAGGTTTGGTATTGTCGTACGACTGCACTAAGTGGTCCCACACTTTCCATTCCCATACCACCATACCGCTATCTGTTCCAATGGGTTGTATTTCCATGATTTTTTCGCTGTATAAACTTGGCGTAACCCTTTCTGGATTTCGTCCTTGGGCTATGGCCACGGTATCTGGAATGATGGTCCATGCAAAAACCAATACATTTCCATTTTCCAACCCTAAAATATCGTGGTGGATGCTCTGGGTAGAATCCGAAATTTGATAATTCCAAAGTACATTTCCATCCCAATCAAGCTTTTCAATCACGCCTCCAATTCCTCCTGCATCAATAAAATTGTTTTGAACGTATCCTAGGCGAAGTAAATTACCGTCGGGAGCTAAAACAGTGGTGAGACCAGGAGTGAAATTGCTCGACCATCTTTTGGTCATATATCCACATCGGTCAATCAAGTAAGCTTGGTTCACCGCAATTGGTCCCATAACAATATAACCATCCGAATGGCTTTCGGCTTGGTTTAAGGTTAATCCAACGGTGTTCTGTGCATTAAGGGTAAGGTTGAAAAGCAGAATGGCGACTGAAATAAGGAAAGGTAATTTCATAACAATAACATTGAATGTGTGCTTTGCATTCAATAGGACAAAAGTAATGGAATAGAAGTTTAATTCGCTATTAATACAATGTCCGAGACTGTTTTTGGTTCAGGAGTAGAGGCGATCGTTTTTACAATAGACAGGTAAAGTCCGGCGGCTCCCGATTCTATAGCCGAAATGGTTTCACCTGCCTGGGTTAAGCTGGATTTGTGAAGTTCAAAGGTGTTTCCATTTAATTTGTAGAGGTTTTTATCCATTCCGGTTATCAAGAAAACATCATTGCCAACGAATGCCAAATCTCTAAAAAGACGCATTTGGCTGGTCGGGTCAGGAGTTATACCGGTTGGCAAGCTCACTCCAGTTTTAATCTGCTCAATAGCCGAACCGGTAAACTTGTATATGTCCAAAATATCAGTATTGAAGCGCCTTACAACCATGTACGGATTATTTAGGTTGTTCGGGTTTTTGTAAAGGCGAACAGTATGTTGATTGTTCCAACCTCCATTCATAATACTGCCGATACCATCCAAGGAGGTAACAGAACTAAAGGAAGAACCATCAAAACTAATGATATTGATTTTGCCATTTTCCACCGAATTGGTATAGCTCAGCCAAGTCCAAAAAACCTTGTCATGGTTCCCAACTTTGGATGCGTCATTTGTTGTTGGAACATTTACTCCGCTCCCATCTACAAAGTCCATTGAAGGAATAATAGTACCATTCCACGATGCCGTATTAGGGATGTAGCGGAAAAGGGTAGGATGGCCATAGTTGGAATTGTATCCCATACTCAACATGAAATTACTATCGAAAAGGGTGTTCATATAGCCTTGGTTGGCCGAAGCTGAAATAGCACCTTGGAAATACACGGGATTGTGCACATATACGATGGTGTTGGTAAATCCATAGCCTCCATGCGCCCCACTAGAGGAGTGATACGAGACGAGTCGGGTTCCATCTAAAATTTCAAAATCATCCAAAGCATTGTCGTTTTGGATGCCAACCGAAGTTGTTGTTTCCGGTTTATTGTAATCGCCTTGAATGTTAAGAGCCGCACTGTAACTCGTAAGATTGATGGTCCAAACGATGTTTTTGGCAATCACCGATACCTTTCCTTCGTCCTCGATAATTTTGTAAATTTCAGCTACATGGTTGTTGTAATTGTTGTAATCACCTTCGGTAGGAGGGTAGGTATATAAACGGTACACAAAACTACCGCCATTGGCAGCGTAGTAGGTTTTAGCCGGGTTTATTTCCAACTCAATATTGTTTTCGTTGGAGCTTGTTTCTTTTTTGCAGCCCCCAAGTATTACAATTGAAAATAGGAAAAGTATAGCGGAGAAACGGTTCATATGTTGGGTAGAATTTAACATCTCATTTTGCCTTAATTACCATAATTAAAATGAGCTAATATGGTTGCACAAAATTAAGCTAAGCCTAGGAAAGTTTGGGTTAGAAGCTCAGATTTAATTTTCGAAAAAATTACTAATTTGATTTCCCCCAAGGCATTAAACAGGCTTATTTTAGTAAACCTAGATAGATTAATTGGTCGAAAATACTAGTGTTAAAATTCAGTTTTTGGCGGGCCCCCAACCGCCCTAACCATTCTACCGCTGTTTAAGCATTTACAAGGGCGGTTGGGTCAGGCTATCGCTAATACTCCTCAGCTTGTAGCCCCCGAAAATGCAAGGGGGCTGCAAGCTTGCGGGGTATCACGCTCTATCCTTGCCCGACATCTCCGCATAGCATTCTACGGTAGCTGGGCCTTTGTATGCTATTCCAGAGTGGTTCAATTAGCCCAAATTAATCAATAGTTGGATTTATTAATTCAAAGGAGTTGCGGAAGTTGGGTGGAAACGCATCTTCCTAAGCCAAATGAAGAAGTTGATTTGTTCTTTGCCTATAAAGGTTATCGCACTAGACAAATTTTTCCAAATACCGAGGTGTTTGCTTCAAGTGGAAGTTTGTAGTTTAGGGAATAAGCATAAATTCCTAAAGGACATTCTACTTTCTTGTATGTTCCATCCCAGCCTTCCATGGGGTTTTCGGTTTTGAAAAGAAGTTCACCCCATCGGTTGAAAATCCGAAATTCAAATTGTTCGAATTGGCAAATCGACGCAGTTTTAAAAAGTTCGTTCAGGCCTTTTTTGTTTGGAGTGAATGCGTTGGGAATATAAATTTCACATGATTCTGCAAAGGCAGTGCTGTCGCAAGGTTCAATGTTTATCTGTTCATACAGTGTGTCGGTTCCACATGCAAAGCTAACAATAGCTGTTATCAAGAAGGTTCCGCTATCAGAAAAGGAGTGGGTGGGAATGAGGGCGTTGGAGGTATTGTTGAGTCCACTTGCGGTATCACCAAAGTTCCATTGTATAGCTGAAATCGGTGATAAACTTTGAATTTGAAAGGAAGATTCAAAATCAACACAGGCCGTATCCGCCACAAGAAGGCCTGTGCAATTGTTGTTGCAGTTCACAACCTCAATTTGGACAGTGGTTTGGTAATTACCGCAAGTAGCTGATACGTTTGCCAAAACCGTGTAGACTCCTGGGTTCGAAAAAAGGTGATTTGCGCTGAAGCCTGAGGCATTGTTATTATTTCCACTTGTGGGGTCTCCAAAATTCCAAGTCACCGAAAGCAAGGTGTCTGTAGTCTGTATTTGAAACAGTGTTCCATTTTCAAGGCAGGTATCGGTGAAGGTAATTTGTCCATCGCAGGTATTCGGACAATTTATTATTTCAATACTTAGGTTGACCGAAGTAGTATCGCACAAGGTATAAAGTGTAGCGTTGATGGTATAGGTTCCGGCCGAAGAAAACTGGTGTGAGGGATTGTTAGTTTGAGCGGTGTTATTAGCACCACTGCCGGGGTCCCCAAAATCCCAACGTATGGAAGTAAAGTTTTGATTGCCGAGTATTTGAAAAAGCGTGGAATCCAAGTAGCAGAAATTTTCAGCCAGAATAGAATTGTTTTCAAAGGCAAGGCTATCGAGGATGGGCACTTGTTGGGGCAGGCCAAATAGACTGGTTGTTGGAAATAAACCAATTGGGAGTAAAGTAATGGCTTGGTCAACAAATCCGCAGGCTGCCCCGAGGTTGTTAGGTTGGGTAATAGCCGAAAGCCAAGATTCGCTGTTGATGGCCACATATATTTTTCCATCTGGTCCGGTTTCCAATGAACCTACACATTGGTTGTTGAAGGAACTAGAAATTCCAATCAGGCTAACCGAGGCCGGAATGGACGGGGCCAGCATATTAGCTTGGTATACTGCTCCCTGAAATCCGGCATTGTAATATAAGGAAAAGTATAGTCTTGAATCGTCGGGGGAGAATTCGATACCATAGGGGTTGTCCAAGGTTGAAAGGCTTATTGGGTTTGATACAATACCGCTACAATTGTCAAAATCAAGAACTTGAATGGTATTTCCTCCATACAGGGCAACGGCTATTTTGTTGTACTGGTGGTTGAACTTCATACAACCCATTGTTTCGTCTCCATTGGCCTGTGGTATTATGCTATGCACAAGGCCTACATTGCTAGTTACAGGGGTAGGATTGAGTCCGGTTTCGGTAATTTCGTATACTTGAAAAAGGGAATTAGCCCTTTCGTGAATAATGATCCAAAATCCTTTTCCGTCGGCTTTTTTTGCCACAGCAAGTCTTTCGCTGGTATTGTTTTGAATAAGGATGTTTTTTTGAGCGGGAAGAATATCGCCTAAGCCATTGTTAAGGGTCATATCCACAAGGGAGTAGCGAAACCCGTTTAATGAATTGTTCCCTGTTTCGTCGACAGTAAAGAGAAAATACTGGCTTGGATTATTGGGGTAAGGCACAATCAATACGCCTTGTGAGGCAGAGGTATTGGGGCCGCCTAATAAGCCATTACCATTGGGCATAGGATTGTTGCTGGCATCCCAACAAACTTGACCATTGGAATAAAAAAGCAAATTTCCGGTTGACGGGTCTGAAACACTGGCACAACCTTCGATACTTACCATGGCGCTGGTAATAAAGGAAACAGGATTGCCGGAGGAAAAGTTTAGGCCAGCATTGTTGCCGAAATGCCACCTGTTGTTTTGGTTTTGGCCACTGGCATATCCAACGAAAAAAATGAAAATGCCAAATAGGAAAATAGAACTAAGAAGCTTGCTTCCCATAAAGTTTGGACCATTTTAACCAATGGTTTATAATGTAAAACTACATAAAATTCAACTTAAATTTGAACCATTCTTCCCTAAATTCACCTGTTGTGGAAATTAGTCTTTGGAAATTCCTAAATGGTTTAGGTTGTTGTAAAGCTTCTTGCAATTGCTTTCTAAAATGGGTCGAACATTCTAATTCTTCTGTGAATTCCTCCATCCACCAATAGCTTTCCCTCGATCCCCACTTAAATAGTTGTTGGTATTGTTTTTTGTTTTTTTTGAGCCGTTTTAGCTCTTTAACTACTTCTTTCTCCTCTGCTAAACTGGCTGTTGGGTCTTCTAGTACTTTGATAGTTTCTTTGGTTTTTAAATCCAAAAATATTTGAAAACCTGTTCTAAATCTTGCGCTATATCATTGCATAGCTCGTCTAAATTCATTTCCTTATTTATTTGATTTGGTTTAAGTTTTTATTTCCTATAAATTTTTTCCAAATCCTTGCCTTTGGCTAATTCGTCCACCAATTTGTCAAGGTAGCGAACTTGTTGGGTAAGTTTGTTTTCAATGGTGTGGAGCTTAATGCCACAAATACTTCCTCCAATAAGAGTAGCGTTTGGATGCAGCTTGGCTTGTTGAAAGAAGGTTTCGAAAGTTACTTTTTGTGCTAGTAAGTGCTGGATTTCACTTTCATTAAATCCACAAAGCCAGTGGATAACCTGGTCCAATTCGGCCTTGGTTCTACCTTTCTTTTCCACCTTGGCAAGGTACAAGGGATAAACAGTGGCAAAACTCATCCGGGCAATGCGTTCATCGGTGTTGCTGGTGGCTTTCATACAAATGGATGAAGGTTGCTTAGCTTAATCGTTCAAGTATGCCTTTACGTTTTACAATATTTTTATAATCCCATTGAATGATTTTAGCCTTTGAAAGCCATGTTTTGAGGATTTCCGTATCGATTTCTGAAGCTGTTTTGTAAAACACAGAAGCATCCTTGAATTTCCCCTTTCGAACCGTCAAACCTGTTTCATCAAAATCGGCGCCACTCCAAAATAGTAGACGTATACCGTTTTTTTGTTTGCTGTATCCAACAATTGGGTTATCGTTTAAAAACCAAACGGGATGGGCATGCCAAATTTTGCTCGAGGCTTGGTCAAGTTCATGGTCAATGATTTTGGCCAGTATTTCGCAAATAGCCATTTCTTCGCCGCTTTGTTGTTGGTTGTAATTTAATATGTCGGTGTTTAAAGGCATTAAAAAAATCGTGAAAATAGGAATTTTGCTTTACCTCTCTGGTAAAACTCAATTGGAATTTGCATGCTTTTTCTTATACCGATGTAATTTTTGAAATAGCTTTTGGACTAATTCTTAAACCCAGATTACGCATTAGAAATGCATAAACGATTAACCAGTTGTAAATCAATTTGTATGGCCAAATTGATAACAACTGCTAAATCGGGGTAAACCCAACTAAATCAAGTAGTTCGGATTAATAAATCCTCCTATTGATTAATTTGGGTTAAATGAAATCGGAATAAGCTACCTTCAGCATTTGCAATTAGAAAACTAGGCGAAAACCACATTTGGAAAACCGCTGCCCAATGCTTCACCTACACCCAGGCACGGAGCCATTCGGGCAAGGATAGAGGCAGTGTAGCCCACAGGGATGCGGAGGCACGGAGCAGACCGAGGACTACCGCCGAAAGCCTGACCTTTTCGCCTTGCAAATGGTTCATCGAGCACTACAGGTTATGCGAAAAGGGGCCCGCCAAATCCAAGAAATTGTTTATTTTTTGTTTACCAAATAAACGCCCCCCAAGACCAAAGCCATGCCTAAAAACTGCGTCAATACGATGGTTTCATGGAAGAAAAGTCCCCACATTATGGCAAAAACCGGAACAATATAAGTTACCGAGGCTGCAAACAAGGCGTTGCGTACTTTGACCAAGTAATTGAAAACAACAACGGCCAAGGCAGTGCCCAAAATGGCTAAAATGCTAATTAAACCGAGGGCAAACCAAGCATTTGGCTTTTGCATGGTTTCAAGGATTCCGGTGGAATATAGGGCGGCACCCGAAGGCAAACTCAGGAATAGAAAGGAAACCGAAGTTAGCATTACCGAATCGAGGTCGGATAGGTAGGATTTAACAAAATTGGTGTTGAAGGCATAGCAAGTGCTGGCGATAAATACGAAACCGGCAAAGGAAATATCTTGGGAATTGCCCATTTTGTGGAAAAGCAAAAATACTACACCCAACAAGCCTACACCGAGGCCCAGCAAGACTTTAGGACTCGCTTTTAAACCCCAGAAACTGATACCAACCAGCAAGGTAAGTAAGGGCATAATGGAGTTGAGCATGCCCACCAAAGAACTATCGAGACGGGTTTGGGCAATTGGGAACATGAAGGCTGGGATTCCGTTGCCCAGAAAGCCGGCAATGAGGAACATCCACCAGCGTTTCCAAGGGATTTGCCTGAATCGGACGATAACCAAGGGGAGCAGCACCAAGGAAGAAATGAAAATGCGAAGGCAGGCAATTTGAATAGGGGAAAATACCTGTAAACCTTGCTTCATGAGCATAAAGCTACTGCCCCAAACTAAACCAAGGGACAGGAGCAAAACCCAGGGTAAAAGACCTTTGGACTGTTGCATTATTCCTGTGGTGGGTTAAATAGTTTGGGAATCAAGTGGAAAAGGTTGAGTCACAAGTATTAATTAGATTCGATGAGCAAGGGAACTTTAAAATGATTTGTCCATGCTGATTTTTTGCCAAATTTCCAACCATGTAAAAAGGAAGAAGCGTTGGCGAATAGCAAATTAAAGTTTGGGACTATACGTGTAGCGGCGCTCGGCATCCGTTTGAATGGTTAGCACGAGGGAGGTATCATTTAAAGTATTAATCAAAAAAGTTTGGGAAATTTCGCTGGGTTTTTCCACCATGTTAAGCCCTGTAAATCCTTGCTGAAACGACCAGATACCATTTTTTGTAACTTGAGATCCCGGGCTTGGATAATAAATTTCCTTGTAGGTTTGTTCGCGGTAAAAAACCAAGTTTTGGTTAGGTTTTAAGGCTAGAAGGTTGGTTGTACTGTCGAAGCCATTGACTTCGTATTTCGATAGTTTCCAAGCAATGCATAGGAAATAGGCGTTATACGTGCAGTTCCCATTATCGGTATTGGCACTTTCGTCGTAGTTATCGGCTACAACATCGGTACAACCAGCTTTTTTTTCGCAGGAAAGCAGTCCGGTTAGTAAGAAAAGAGAAAGAAGTATGGAAAGGAAAGGGCGGGTCATTTAATTGGCTTTGAAATAATATTCTTCTTTAGGGTCGGAACCTACTTTGGACACGTGCAGATTGGTTTCGTCCACCAGAATTATTTCATACGTTCGGCTTAATTGTTTATCTTCTCTCACCAAGGTCAGGGTGATAGCATCTGAGGTTAGCGACCATTCTCCTTTTTCTTGAACTTCGGTATTGAAACCACCGGTGACGTAGTTTTCAAAGTATTTTCCATCCTTATTGAATTGGATAGAGTAGGAAACGAATTGTGATTTCCAAGTTGAGGTAGTGTCGACTCCACCAAATTCAACTTTATCCATAACCCAAGTGCGGCTAAGGTTTGTTTTTGTTCTTGAAAGCTCGTCTTTTTGACAACCAACAATACCAACTAGAAGTGTAAAGAGAAGTAAAATTCGAATTTTCATGTCCTAAATTTCAGGGTGCGAAGATACGACAAGGAGAAGAATTCCCAACATTTTTTGGGATTTATGGCAATTGCTTATCAGCTTTTTCGTTTCAACTCCCTTTTTCTTACCCCAAAATTCTATCTTCGCCCCTTGGTGAAACTATCGGTCGTTATTGTCAATTACAACGTGCAGCACTTTTTGGAGCAATGCCTTCAATCGGTGTATAATGCCATTCAAGGAATTGAAGCCGAAGTGTGGGTGGTCGACAACAGTTCGGTAGATGGATCAGTAGCTATGGTGAAGGAAAGGTTTCCTTGGGTAAAACTGATTGAAAGCAAGGATAATCTGGGTTTTTCGAAAGGGAATAATTTAGCGATAGCGCAATCCCAAGGCGAATATGTGTTGCTGCTGAATCCTGATACGGTAGTAGAGCAGGATACCTTTTCAAAATGTATAGCTTTTATGGATGTTCATCCCGAAGGTGGCGGTTTGGGTGTGTATATGGTGGATGGAAAGGGGAATTTTCTTCCTGAAAGTAAACGCAGTCTGCCTACACCCGAAGTGGCTTTTTATAAAATATTTGGTTTGTCCACCCTTTTCCCGACGAGTAAAGTATTCGGCAAATACCATTGCGGTTATTTGGACAAGCATCAAATCCACTCCATTGATGTGTTGTCGGGTGCGTATATGTGGTTGCGTAAGTCGGCCTTGGATAAGGTTGGTTTGCTGGACGAGGATTTTTTCATGTATGGCGAAGACATTGATTTGAGTTATCGTTTGGTGTTGGGTGGTTATAAAAACTACTATTTTCCTGAAACCAAAATCATTCATTACAAAGGTGAAAGCACCAAAAAAGGTAGTGTAAACTATGTGCTTGTGTTTTACAAAGCCATGATCCAGTTTGCCCAAAAGCATTTCACCGGACAAAATGCAGCTTTGTTTGCCTTTTTGATAAACTTGGCTATCTACCTGCGTGCCGGAATGGCTATAGCCTACCGTTTTGCAAGCTTTATCTATCAGCCTGTTTTGGATTTTTTCTTACTTTATGGTGGGGCTTTTTTGATTACAAAGTATTGGGCCACCGAAGTTCGAACAGGGATACAATATCCACATGCGTTTTTTGTATATGCTTTGCCTTCTTACATTGCCTTTTGGCTAGGGTCGGTTTATTTGAGCGGTGGCTACGATAAACCAATCAACCTGACCAAAATTGTGCGAGGATTGCTCATCGGTACAGGTTGTATTTTGGTAATGTATGCCTTGTTGGACGAGACTTACCGCTTCAGTCGGGCTATTATCTTATTTACTACCCTTTGGTCTATTGCCAGCTTGTTGATTAGTAGAGCTGTGTTGAGTGCCTTGCGATTTAAGGATTACGAAATAGCCTCGGTGGTGAAAAAGCGTATAGTCATTGCTGGTAGTCCGGAGGAAGCTGGTAGGGTAGAACAATTGTTGAGCAAATCCTCCATACAAACCGATTTGGTGGGTAGGGTTTCACCGAATACGGGTAAAGCAGAGCTTGGAAAAAGCTATTTGGGAAATATTGGGCAATTGGAGCAAATCATTGATATTTATGGTATCAAGGAAGTGATTTTTTGTGGTAAGGATTTTCCGGCCGGTCAGATTATCGGGTTGATGTCGGAATTGGCGGTTCGTGATTTGGAATTTAAGATTGCACCGGAGGAGACCGAATTCATCATAGGCAGCAATAGCATCGATACTGCCGGAGATTTGTATATGGTAGACATCAATTCAATCAATAAACCCGAGAACCGACGGAAAAAGCGGATTCTGGATTTGTTGGTTTGTTTGTCTTTTCTGCCAATCCTGCCTTTTTTACCGCTTTTAGGCATTGGTTGGTCTGGGTTTTTGAACAATTGGTTTGGGGTATTTTTAGGTCAAAAAACTTGGGTTGGTGTTTATTCCAAGGACCAAAACAAAAAGGGGAAAGTTTCGGTTCTACATCCGGCAGATGGCTTGTCGGAACCCATTGAAGATGAGGCTACTCGGCAGCGATTGGGTTTTTTGTATAACCGCGATTATAAGGCCTTGAACGATATTCAAACCCTCCTTAGAGGATATAAAAAATTAGCAAAATGAAACAATTCATGAAATACCAATTTCTACTTTTTGGTCTGGGAATCCTACTTTTCTTCGGTTCCTGCAAGCCCATTCAAACGCCGCTTGTTAAAGGAATTGAAGGGTATAAAGTAAATAAGATGGAAGCCTCTGACTTAGAGCTACAACTGAATATTAAGGTCAACAATCCCAACGATTTCAAAATCGTATTGGCGGATTACGATTTGGATATCAGTTTGAACGGTTTGCCCATTGGTAAAGCAAAAGCCAAGGAAAACATTGTATTTGAGCCCAAAGTTGAAAAAGGTTATCCATTCATTATCCATACCAATCTTAAATCGGTACTCGCCCAGATTTTGCCTAGCCTTTCCTTGTTTACGGGCAATAAACAATTGGATTTGAAATTGAACGGATACATTCGGGCTAAAGCCTTTGGGGTTGGGAAGAAAATCCCTTTGAATCTCGACCAGAAAATTGATTTAGGTAAGCTCACTAAAAACTAGTCCTTGAACCTGCAAGTCGACACCCATTGGCTCAACCTCTTGATGGCCTTCCTTTGTGTCGTCTTTTTGAGGCTGCCTTTCATTGGGGTGTTTTTCAGGGCTTGGTGTACCTTGGTTCATGAAGTAAGCCATGCTTTGGCAGCCTTGGTTTTAAGCCAAGAAGTGAAACACATTCATCTCGAGCAAGATCTTTCAGGGACGGCCTTTGTTGGAGGTGGAAACAAATTTGGAAACAGCCTAATTGCATTGGTGGGTTATTTGGGTGCATCGGCCCTAGGTTTTGGGTTAAGTTTGGTATTGGTTTTCGGCAAGTATGCTTATTTCCCTTATGTGTTTATTCCATTAGGAGTGGTGGCCTTGGTGTTTTGGATTAGAAATTTATTCGGAGCGGTTTGGACCTTGAGCCAAATAGCTGTTTTGGGTGGTTTATTGTATTATCAACAACCGGTATGGTTAATATTGTTTGGTGGAATTGCAACCTGGAGTTTGGTTGCCGAGGCTTTTTATTCAGCTTTTATTGTGTTGAAATTAAGTTTTTCTGCCCCAAAACAAGCCGGTGACGCCACTTTGTTGCAGAAATTTACCTCCATTCCTGCTGGGTTTTGGGGTGTAGTTTTTTTCGTTCAAGCCAGCTATTTTTTTGTGTCTTCAATAGGGTTGTTGGTATGGAAATGGGTTAAAATCCCTTATTTATTGGGTACCTTGATAATGAATCGATAAATGGAAACAGTTCAATTTCGTTTAAGGGCAGTAGAGCCGCAAGATGCTAATCTTTTGTTGGCCTTGGAAAACGACCAGGAAAATTGGGAAGTTAGTGGTACCCAGATTCCTTATTCGTTGGAAAGCATTCGTTTGTTTATTGAAGCCCAGCAAAGTGATATCCATTTATCGCGACAAGTAAGATTTATGATTGAGGCGCAAGGGAATGTGGTTGGCTGTATCGATTTGTTTGAGTATGATCCAGTGAACCACCGGGCCGGAGTAGGGATTTTGATTGGAAAGTCATACCGGCGATCAGGCTATGGACTAACAGCCTTATTGGAATTGGAGTTTATTGCCAAACGTTTGCAGTTGCATCAGTTATATGCCCATGTGGGTGCATCCAATCAAGCCAGTTTGAACTTGTTTTCGAAGGCTGGATATACCAAAGCGGGGGAGTTAATTGACTGGATAAAGGTTTCAAAATCATGGCAAAACGCCATTCTGTTTCAAAAAATAGTGGATGGCATCTAAAATCGCATTAATTTTAGCCCTGCAATCGTATGATTAAAAGTATACCAAACACTGTTTTTTCAATTCTTTTGGTTGGTCTGTTCCTGCCTGTAATTGGCTTGGCGCAAGAAAAAAAGGAAGAATCGAATGCCAAGCCTCCTTCAGACTACAAAGCCGAAGCAGCAAAATATCGAACCATTTTTCGAAGTACACGCTTGGTTAATTTCCATACCGTAGAAACCTTGGAGAAGGGAAGTTTCGATTTACGGATTTCGCATCGCTTGGGTGATTTTAAGTCTGGATTTTACAATTTTTGGGGTGTTGACGGTCCGGCTTCTATCAAATTAGGTTTCGATTACAGTCTTACCGATAATATTACGGTTGGGTATGGAAGAAATAGCAATGGCAAACTTTGGGAAGGATTAGTCAAATGGCGATTTTTAAGGCAACGCGAAGATGGAAAGGTTCCTTTGAGTATGACGGCTTTAGCCACCATCAACATTACCAGTCGTCCGCCCGCTATGGCCGAAGAGTTTGCGAAGTTCACAAGCCGTATGAGTTTTGTGTATCAATTAATGATTGCCCGACAATTTGGAAAAGTATTGAGTTTGCAGGTAGCCCCAACTATGGTGCACTACAACCAGGTAGAACGTTCGGTTGATAAGAACGACCAATTCATTTTGGCAACTATGGCCAGACTTCGCATCACCCGCTCCATTTTATTGATAGGTGAATATGGTTGGAGACTTACCAAAATGGGCAATTCCGCCGGACAAGATTACCGCAACAGTGCCGCATTCGGCTTAGAAATCCAAACTTCGGGCCATGCCTTTCAATTGTTCGTTACCAATTCCAATACTATGAACGAAAGTCAGTTTCTGGCCATGACCACTTCCAATGTGCTCAAGGGAGAGGTTAGACTAGGATTTAACATCTCCAGGGTTTTTAAATTCGGCAAACGGAAATAGTGGTCTAATTTTTGAAATAAGTACAAATACTAAAAGATTCACGTATGAAAAAAATAATTTTAGCTTCCCTGTTCCTAGGAATAACAAGCTTTTCCTTCGCTCAAAACTTCAAACTAACCAAAGGGAAATTGAGCTTCTTTTCCGAAACCCCTGTTGAGAACATCGATGCCCATTCCGAAAGCGTTTCGTCCATCATTACCCCGGCCAGGAAAGTAGCCATGTCGGTGCAAGTGTCGAGTTTTCAGTTCAAGAATGCCTTGATGCAGGAGCACTTTTGCGAAAAGTACATCGAAAGTGAAAAATTCCCAACCGCCACTTTTTCCGGCGTAATTGATCAGGATATCGATTTGAACCTGAAAGGCAGTTACACCGGCTCTGCTACAGGCAAACTCAAAATGCACGGAATTGAAAAGGAATACACTGTGCCCATCAAAATTTCTATTCCCTACGAAGGTCATATCGATATCGAAGCCCAGTTTATGGTGAAAATCGCCGAACATGGCATCCAAGTACCCGAGCTGGTTTTCGAGAAAATTGCCCAAGACATTAAAATCACTTTCAAAGGCGGCTACGATCTGAAAGTGGAAGTGAAAGCAAAATAAAATTTCTTTTATTCAAAACCCCAACCTTGCAAAAGACTTGGGGTTTTTTATTGCCTGTCCATGACGAAAGCCAGCTACGCTCTTGTAACAACCTTAGCTTTGTTTCTCGTGGCTGGGTTGTGCAGTTGTGGTGGCCCTAAAGTTTGTCCGAGCACTACCCTCACCGTAGTTAGCCGTGGAGCAGGAAAAATAACCGACCCTTTTCAGTCCAAAGTTTATTCCCCCAAGCGCAAAGACCTCAATTCAGGTTTTTCAAAAGCCAGAAAAACGATAAACACCCGCGACCGTGGCAACCCTTTTGGCTACGACCCCAATTACCGTTACCCCACAAAAAAGGAAGAAAAGGGATTGTTTTCCAAAAAGGTGATGAAAAGTTGGAAGAAATACTAACCCTTCAAAACCCCTCCATAAAGAATACCTATTTGAAGCTTAAATTATTTTTAATCAGAGCATAAAACTTTAGGGTAATTTTGCAGTCCAAACAATTTTTAACCCATTCTCGGGTTTTCCTATCATGAGCCGCATTATTTTAACTCTCACCCTTGCCTTTTTGCTTTCCTTGCAATCGGTTATTGGACAAAGCGCCCTTTCCAGAATGACGGCTTATGTAGGTGGCGGAACCGGCTACTACCTAGGCGATCTGCAACCCTTGGCCGTGCCTTCCCTTAAAACTTTTGGACTTTCAGCACAGGCAGGTTTGGGCTACCAAGTTTACCGTCGTTTTGGGGTAAACTTACATTACCAGTTCAACCATTTACGTGGCGACGATGCTTTATCCAATGATATTCGACGTCGTAACAGGTTCTTGAGTTTCCATTCTGATGTGCATGAAATTTCATTAAGGCTTACTTACGACCTGTTGAGAAGCGATAAATTCAAAACAATTCCATACTTAATCGCAGGTTTTGGTTATTTCCACTTTAATCCTAAGGCAGCTGATGGCACTGCTTTGCAACCCCTAGGTACCGAAGGGCAATACGTAGGAAGCAATAATTATCCGCAGCCTTATACATTATGGGCTCCTTCCATGCCATTCGGATTGGGTTTCCGTTACCGCATTAGCTGTCGATTATCTATTAAAGCAGAAGTAATTTACCATAAAACGTTTACAGACTTCTTGGACGATGTTAGCTCAAAAAACTATCCAAATCAGGCCGATATTCTGGCAACCCCCAATGGCGCTACCGTTTTGCAATATACCGATCGGAGAACGCCTGGTTCTGATGCCTTTACTTTCCGTGGTAATCCCGAACGAATGGACAACTTTTTGGATATCAACCTCGGCTTGGTGATTCATTTTGGTAAGTGCGGTTCCAAAGGCGGCATTTACGAAGATTGCAAAGCTTTGTATAAGAATTTGGACAAGTAAAACAGGGCTTTCTTCTTTTTTTAATGATTTGGCGGGCCCCCAACCGCAAATACCGCTTCCTACGTTTATTTAAGTTGCTGCATGGCGGTTGGGTCAGGCTTTCGGCGCTAGTCCTCGGTCTGCTCCGTGCCTCCGCATCCCTGTGGGCTAGACTGCCTCTATCCTTGCCCGGGGCACTCTAAATAAAGTTTTGGTGAACAACCTGGCTTTTTGCAATATTTTCAAATGGCTAATTGACTTAAGAAGGATAAAGTGTCAATACCATCGGCATATTGGTTTAAGCCGGGCATTTGCGAAGTTCCGAAGGGTATTTCTCGTTTATTTTCGGCATTTTTCGAAACGATGCATTGTATGGCGTTGGCTTGTTCAATTAATTTCTGTTGCAATTCTTCTTCCGAATTATACTGTTCAAAATGAACCAAACCGGCTGGGGTAAAAAGGTTTGAATCTTCTTTTAATAACAGAAAGCCATTGTCGAGGTGCAGTGTTTTATTGAGCAGGAAAATAGCCTTGTTGTAATCGTAATTGTTGGCATATTTGTTATTTTCCAATACAAATCTGAAAATGGAAATGCCTTCAAAAAACAAGCTGAAATCATAATCTTTCGGAACAAACAGTTTGGTTACATTCCTGCAACCCAAGCCGTAGTAGCGAAATATATCCCAGCCCAATTGTTTAAATTCATCCGGAGTTTCGTTTCCACGGATAATGGCCACCGAGGTTCTGTTTTTACGGATAATATGTGGGTATTTCCCAAAGTAAAAATCGAAATACCGTGCTGAATTATCGCTACCGGTGGCAATAATGGCATCAAAGTCTTTCAAAATGGCTTCCTCAATTTTTATGTATTCGGTCAATCCGGGTTCGATTTTGAGTAGGGTTTGGATAACTTCTTTCATCAAAACCGTATCCTTTGAAGAGAGTTTTACGAGAGATTTATTGCCCGATAGTACCACACAAAGCAAATCGTGGAATCCTACCAAAGGAATATTTCCAGCCATGATGATACCAATGGTTTTGGGGGTGGTTTGGGGGAATTGATAGGCTTTTAACCACGCATTCAATGATTCGGCTTTCAATAGTTTTGCCCATTGGGAAAGGGCAAAGCGCACATTTTCAGGGGTAAACCAACCGTTGTGCGACTTCACATTTTCCACCAAATTTCCCAGACTATTTTCAACTCCATCGGCTGCAATTTCAAAAACTTGGCCTAAAGAAGTAAAACTTGCTACACGTTGTTCGATTGGTATCACTTTAAAATATTATTTTTGCGGGCAAATTTACTTAAACCAAGCACGCCATGGCAATAATGATAACCGACGAATGCATCAATTGTGGTGCATGCGAACCAGAATGTCCAAATAACGCGATATATGAAGGAGGCGCCGAGTGGAGATTCTCGGATGGAACCTCAATAAAAGGAAGCTTTACAAGCAAATTGGGATTTTCGGCTGATGCAGATGCCGCCCAAGAGCCCAAAAAATTAGATACCTACTACATTGTAAGTGATAAATGCACAGAATGTGTTGGTTTCCACGACGAACCACAATGTGCAGCCGTTTGTCCGGTTGATTGCTGCGTTGATGATCCTGATTTCAGAGAGAGTCAAGAGCAATTGTTGGAGAAAAAAGCAGCTATGCACGCTTAATCTAGCAAACCTTATCCTAAAAAACCTCGAAGCAATTCGGGGTTTTTTTATGTGCTATACCAACAATAAATACGTAATCGTTCCGGCCAAGTATCCGATTAATGTTACGAGGCTGATGCGTTTAAGGTACCAAATAAAGTCGATTTTCTCCATTCCCATTACTGCTACTCCTGCGGCCGAACCGATAATAAGGATACTTCCGCCCGTTCCGGCGCAAAAGGCCATCATTTCCCATAGTTTATGGTCCATCGGATACACCTCCAAGGAGTACATTCCCATGCTCGCAGCCACCAGTGGCACGTTGTCGATAATGGAGGAGGCCAATCCAATGGCGGTAACGATTATTTCCATATTGCCAATTTTCTGATCCATCCATTTGGCTAAAGTCTCCAGCATTCCTAAGGATTCGAGACTGCCGATAGCCATTAAAATTCCGAGGAAAAAAAGTATAGAAGAACTGTCTATTTTACTTAAGGCAAATCCTGCTGTGAAAGGTTTTTTAGCCTCTTCGTCTTTGTCTTTGTGGATAAGTTCAGAGGCAATCCACACAATGGAAAGGCCTAACAATACGCCCATGTAAGGAGGGAGGTGGGTTACGGTTTTGAAAATAGGAACGAACAATAAGGATCCGATGCCGAGAAAGAACATGATTTTGCTGCCATCGGGTGTTGCATGTGTACTATGCGGAATGGCTGGCAAATCTTTGTCGTTGCGAAGTTGGTAAGAGAAAATTCCCAAAGGAATAAGCAAACTCACCAAGCTAGGAATAAATATGCCGGTAATGATATGGCTGGCGCTAATTTGTCCGCCGATCCAAAGCATGGTGGTTGTTACATCACCAATGGGCGACCACGCGCCGCCTGCATTCGCTGCGATAATCACCACCGAGGCCATCAGCAAGCGTTTTTGTCCTTTGGGTAGTAATTTTCGAAGCAAAGAAACCATAACAATAGCCGTTGTAAGGTTATCGAGGGCAGCGGATAAGAAAAAAGAGACAAAGGCAACAATCCACATCAAGACTACAGCGTTGCGGGTGTTGATTCGGTCGGTAATAATATTGAAACCATGATGGGCATCCACTAATTCTACGATGGTCATGGCGCCTAATAAAAAGAACAATATTTCCGAAACCGATTCCAAGTGGTGGCCAAGTTGTTCCAGGATGTGGTGAGGGTCGACAGTTCCGCTAAGCGCATACAAAGTCCAGCATAAAACCCCGGTAATCAAAGCTGTAGCTGTTTTATTGATTTGCAAAGGATGCTCGAAAGCAATGGCTAAATAGCCAATCACAAAAAGAATTGGAATGAGTGTAAGCATTGGTGCTAAGGTAAGCTAGAATTGACAAAGCCGCAGTAAAGCCATTAAATTTGGATCAAAACATTCCTTGAGGGGAACATTTTTTTCTAAATTTGCTATAAGCTGCACTTATGATTTGATTCTTGAAAAGGCAACTGATTCTACGGACTTTAAGGTGGGTGATTGGATTGGCATTGCTAGGCCTTAATTTTTCCGTTCTGGCCCAGAAGCATTTTTCGTCGAATGCGTTGAAACCAGGTTCGGCCGTAGATTTGGAAGAGAAATTCAACTTGCTTGAAATAGATAGATTTGATGCAAAGGACAAGCCAAATCATCTCTTTTTGGAGAATGGTTATGCGAGTTCAACCCTCAAGAATCCTGATGCTTGGCATAAATTACCCAAAGCTAAATCGGTAGTTGAAATCAATTTAATTTACACCAAGTATCCGTTGGACAAGAGTTTATGGCGAACCAATTACAAAAAACTCCTAACCGATCGTTTAAACCAGCTTTTCCTTCTTGATTCCAGCTTAAACTCCGAAGACATTGAGTGGAACTTAGTCCTCCAAACCCAATGTAAGAGTGAGCAAGAAGCAATTTTATTGCCGCATGGTATTGAAATAGTTTATGAGTTGAGGTCGGAAGTGCCAGCGACAGATTCGGTACAGCCGAACAATCAAGGCCTATTGGAGCCATCGGAAGGTATAGAGGCCAAGGTTTTGCAAAGCAATCAAAACCAGTATAAGCGGTTTTTGTTGCAGCTTTCCCCTTCGCCCGATTCCACCATTGAAAAGGTATTTGATCGGCATTTGGAATGGAAGCATTCGTTAGTGGTGCTGGATTGGACTGGAAGCATGTATGAATTCGGGGTGAAGTTGATACTTTGGCATATGCAGCATTTAAAAGAAAGTGGGGTAAAGAACTTGGTTTTGTTTACCGACCAACGTGGCGATGACAACAGTAAATCGATTGGGGAGTGTGGAGGCGTTTTTTATCAGGAGAATACTGATGTAAAAAAGCTTATGAAGTTGATGAAGAGTTTGAAGAACAAGGAAAGCAATGATATTGAGGAAAACAATATAGATGCCTTACTAAAAGGTATAGAAAAGACGGCCGATTTTAAGGAGCTGATTATGATTGCCGACAACCGAAGCTGTATGAAGGATTATTGTAAATCCGATTCGATAAAAGTTCCGGTAAAGATTATATTGTGTGGGTCGCAGTTGGGCATTAATCCGCAGTATGTGAATTTGGCGTATAAAACGGGTGGCTCTATTCATACCTTAGAATCGGATACCAAGGATATTGGTGAATGGGCCAAGGCAGGTAAGTCGTTGGTGATTGATGGATTCAAATTTAAGTTCAACGCCAGGAAAGACAGGTTTGAAGTGGACTATTTGCATTCGAAAAACGCCTTTCAGGATTGTACAAAATTTTATAAGAAGAAGTGTGGTCCTTGTGAAAATTAGATGCTTTAAGGAAAGGGCAAAAAGTTGAACCGGGGGTAAAGTAAGGCTACAGCAGGAAGGTTGATTACCGCTGCACTTGCGTGAGGGATAGAGCGAAGTAGCCCACAGGTAGGCGCACCCCGAAAGCTTTCGGGGGAGCCTACCGAGGACTACTCGCGAAAGCCCGACCTATCCGCCGCCAGCACAAAGGGTTAAATTTCGCAAAAGCCAAATGCGGCGGATAGGGCACGCCCAAAAAAAGATAAAAGAAATTTGAAATAATGGCCATTAGGCAGTTTTGAAAAGGAAAAAAGGGCGATAAATTTGAGTGAAATTTGTATATTTGAGGCAGTTGTTTGTTAGGAAACATGAATAAATTAAAGACATTTGGAATAGGCTTAGGCTTGTTGTTATTTATCCTTTTTGCTTTGCTTTTTTTCTTGCCGGACCGGTATATTGTGTCGCGAGAAATTGTGGTGGACAGGCCGATGGAGCAGATTAGGCCGGAGCTAGATGATTTTCATGCTTGGAATGCGCATTGGTCGCCTTGGATTAGGATAGAGCCTGATTTGGAGGTTGTTTACAGTGGAAAGGAAAAGGGGGTAGGTGCTAAGATGGAATGGAAGGGGAAGAAGTTGGGTGAAGGCGGCATGGAGCTTGTCTATTCGGGTGTTGACAGTGTGGGCTATACGATGCATTTTCAGGATTTTAATTCGCATTCGAGGGGGCGGTTTGAGTTGATTCCGCAGGGTTCGGCTACAAAAGTTGTATGGAGCAATTACGGTCATGTTCGGTTTTTTGAGCGGTTTTTTGGTTTGATGATGGACGGTATGATGGGTCCGGATTTTGAGCAAGGTTTGGCCAATTTAAAGACATATTTAGAAAGTTTGCCCAAGGTGGAGGTTCCGCGCATGAAGCATTTGGAGGTTTTTGAGGGGGAGGTGAAAAGCCAGAAAGCTCTTCTGATATCTGTAAGGTGTACGGAGAGTGAAATTGGGGATAAGTTGAGTGCTGCTTATACAGAAATTTTGGCTTATATGAAGCAATCGGACTTGGAGGTGGCGGGGCCGACTTTTGCCTTGATTCATTTTTATTCGAAGGCGAAAGTGGAGATGGAGGCAGGCGTTCCGGTAGCGGATTCGGTGCAGGGTGGCAAGCGCATATATTATAAAGAGTTGCTTGGTGGCAAGGCTGTTCAGTGTTTGTATAGGGGTGATTTTGCAAATACCATCAAGGCGCATCAGAGGGTTTCGGAGTGGATAAGGCGGGAGGGTAGGAAGGAGGCTGGTTCGCCCATGGAGGTGTATTTGACAGATCCGGCGGTGGAGTTGGATACGTCTAAGTTAGAGACTTTGGTAGTTTATCCTATTCGATAATCTAGTATTATTGAAATAACATATATTAAGAAAATAATTTCAATTTTTTGCTTGAGTTATTAAAATTCTTCTTTTCTTTGTCCCATTAATTTTTAATTCATTTTTTTTATGGCATCATTAAACAAAGTCTTATTGATTGGAAATTTGGGCAAGGACCCAGAGATTCGGAATTTAGAAAACGGCAGCATGGTTGCTACCTTTTCAATTGCTACCACTGAAGGTTATAAGGATAAGAGTGGTAACTGGCATGATCAAACCGAATGGCACAACATCGTAGCTTGGCGCAATTTGGCCGAGGTAGCGGAGAAGTTCTTGAAAAAGGGTTCATCGGTGTATGTTCAAGGCCGTCTTCGCACACGCACGTGGGAGGACAAAGATGGTAAGAAGCATTATCAAACAGAGGTTATTGCTGATGAAATCGCAGCATTAACCAGGACTCCGGGCGCCTTTGCCAATGGCAATGGTCAGCCAGTTTCGGCGGTAGCTGATACCAAGCTGGGAGGCGATTTACCGTTCTAGCGGGGGCAATTCCAATTTTAAGGCCATTTCGGATGAGATGGCCTTTTTTGTTTAAGCTTTTGTAGGTTTATTGGTAGTGATTTATTGGTTTACATAAAAGGAGTGTTTTGCCAAACAATGCAATCCATTTCGCAAATAGCAATATTATTTTCAATTTTTTATGACAGACAATGAAATTCTAAAGGCTCTAAGCTTGGAGCAAATTGTTGGATCAAGGGTAGTGCATCGGGGAGAGGAGTGGGTAAGGTTGGGGTTTGAGCGGGATTCAAGAAAAGAGATGGCTGCCAAGAAAGTGCAAGGTTCGGTATTTAGTTATGCTCAAAAGGCCTGGTTGTTACCTGGGAACAGGAAGTCATTAATTGCTTTTTTAGGATATTTGGGCCATGAGGGGCAAGAGGGGCAAGAGGGGAAGTTAAGCGAAGCGATGGCGGCTAAGATTGATGCTTTTATTGAATGGTTGAGGAGTCGGCGGTATAGTGAAAATACAGTAAAAACATATTCAGAGGCCTTGCGTACTTTTTTGCGTTTTTATTGGAACAAGCCGATATCTGAGATCAGCAATCAGGATTTGATTACTTTCAACAATTCGTATATATTAGGGAACAAGTTATCGGCTTCGTATCAGAATCAGATTGTGAATGCCATTAAATTGTTTTTTGATAAGGTTGAAGGTTCGAAGATGCGGGTAGATTTGGTTCATAGGCCAAAAAGTGCCCATGTTTTGCCAAAAGTTTTATCGATGGATGAGGTGTCGCGGATATTGAATGCATTGGAGAACATCAAGCATAAGTGTATGCTAAGTTTGATATATTCAGCAGGATTAAGGCGAAGTGAGTTATTGCGGATGCGGATACGCGACATTGATAGTACGCGGATGCAGTTATTTATACACCAATCCAAGGGGCGCAAGGACAGGATAGTTCCATTAAGCGAGACGGTGTTGTTATTATTGCGTTCATATTATGTAGCCTACCATCCGACGGATTATTTATTTGAGGGTAGGGAGGGGGATCAGTATAGTGAGCGCAGTTTGGCATTGGTATTAAAGCGTGCATGTCATTTAGCGGGGATTCGTAGGCCGGTGAATTTGCATATGTTAAGGCACAGTTATGCTACCCATTTATTGGAGAGTGGGACTGACTTGCGTTTTATACAGGAGTTGTTGGGGCATAGGAGCAGTCGTACGACGGAGATTTACACGCATGTTAGTCAGAGTTCGATCAATCGGATAGTGAGTCCATTGGATCGACTTGGCCTTAAAATATAAAGAAATAGCAAAATGGAAAAATATCCTCCTATTTGCCGTATTTTGTCATGTTAAAGAGATTTTTTTGTAAAATCGTAGCCGCTATAAGTAAGTTATCGGTAAACCCTAATCCCAGATAAAGCATTTCCCGTTAATTAAACTGAAGCATAGATTATCCCCGCATTTAAGAGAAGGAAAGTACCGATGGACAGCGGAGATCTGACAGCATTTCGCCAGGCGGTTCCGCAAAGATGGTGCACGGAGCTTGCTTATGTGCAACGGATTTGCGGAACCGCCTAGCAAAGTTAGCGGAAATAGTTTTTATTTTCAACTGCAACCCATCGGTACTTTCCTTCTCTTAAATGCTGGCACCCTACTGTGATTGGGCATTGACAGATGTTGAAAAGTAATTTTTTGAGTTATGAACAGGAACCTTTGCAAGGGGTTTAGAATGAAAAGGTCAAAGCAAAGTGATGAAGAAGGGTCCAGACAGGATGATAGTCAAAAGGGTCAACCGATAACAGTGGGCAAAGGCAATAAGCGGTTTTGCACTTCGTATAGAGCATTGGTGAAAAACTTGGCGGCCGCTCTTTAATTAAACTTTTTGCTGTAAATTCGCTTACTGCCTCTGCCCCCAAAACGTTAGCTGACATTTTGAGGGTGAAAGTGCTAACTTGAAACTGAAAGTAAGTTATTATCAATGAAAATAATATGGAAACTGATACCAAAACGAACAAGGAAGTAATTCACATCGGACTGGACTTTCCGGAAAATTTTCTTGATATAGCCATTTATAAGGTAACCGAAGACATTCAAGCTTCAGGACTGAAATTAAAAGTTCATAAACACCCAAGATTAGTTGCTCTTGCAGCTTTAGATTGGGTTGTACCTACAGTTATTGCAGCTTATGTATTTAAACCTTACTTCGAAAGTTTCTTAGAGGAGGCAGGTAAAGACCATTATAAAATTCTTAAAGCTTGGCTAAAAAAGTTTGCTGAAAATGGAAGATTAATTGCAGTTCATCGCATTTCAGCGATGCAATCAACTGAGAAGAATGTTAGCGATGACAACCAATCAAAAAGTGTTTCCCTTTTAATTCAAACCAAAAACGGAAAAATTATAAAATTACTTTTTGACAATGATTTAACTAAAGAAGATTGGGATAGTGCTATTGACCAACTTTTAGATTTCGCAATTGACAATTATGAGAAGTTTCCAAATGACAAATTATCCCAAGTGTTAAAGGAACTTGAACCAGAACATTACTTAAAAGTTTATGCCATCGTTGATAAGAGTTCAAAACAATTGCTGTTTTATGACAACAAAGGTTTAATGCGACTTCACAAGGAACAATCTGACAAACTTAACTCAAATGATGCATCTTCTTAAGCTTTAAAAAACGTCAGCTAACCGTGGGCAAAGTCAATAAGCGATTTTGCACTTCGAATAAGGCTTTTGGTGAAAAACTTAAAGCCGCTCTTTAAATAAAGTTTTATCTGTAAATTCGCTTACTGCCCCTGCCCCCAAAACGTTAGGTGTAATTTTATGACGACACAAATAGACCATAATAAGCTTCTGAAAAAAATCGCAAAAGAGCGACTGAAACCTTATAGAATATTTCAACAAGGACAATCACGGACATTTCTTTATGACAAAGGTTGGTTGACAATCGTAATAGAATTTCAACCTTCATCATATTCTAAAGGGACATATTTAAATATTGGTGTGGACTTTAACTTTTACCCAAGAGACTACTTTGCCTTTGTTTATGGATATAGAGAAACGGGATTTGAAGAGTTTAGAGACGAAGAGCAATTTGCCAAATTAGTGAATGACCTTTGCGACTTGACGATAAAAAGAGTTGAAGAACTTGACCGAAAGTTTATTGACATTTGGACAGCGTTAAAAACAGCGGACAAAGAAAAAGCGGATGATACTTGGAGAATTTATGAGGTTGCTGTTTTAAATATTTTGACTTCAAACTTTGACAAGGCAAGAAAACAACTCTTTCAAGTAAGTAAAACTAAATGCGAATATGATTATGAAATTGAGAGAAAGAAAGTGGCGGACGAATTATTAGATTGGTTACAAGAAAGACCCGCAGATTTGGATAAGATTGAAAATTTAATAAACAAAACACGACAATTGAAAAAACTTCCGACAGTGACACTTGACAATTTAACCGAAAGAAAAACTACACCTAACAGCACCTTGCCAAAAGCGGGGCAGTTGTGGTTAAAGAAACTTTTCGGCTCCTAATAAAAATTAGTGGTAGCTTGACAGATGGTGCTCCGAAAGCCCCGCCTTCGGCAAGCTGCAAAACGTTAGCGGAGACCGACTGCATACTCACTAGCAATTTGAAAAAGGTTCGAATTTCAAATGAAGTTATGGTGAAAAACAATCACCGCTTTTTGGACCCTACCAACTAGCCGACCTGCTGCAAGTTGTACCATCTAAAAGATTTGCACTGAAAAATAACTGGGGTAGATTTCAAAGTTTTTTGGTGAAAGGCAGCAGGAACTTTATTGCGCCACTAAAGTTTTTTCATTTATCAGTCAGACAACTTGGGACAAAAGAGAAGCAATTTAAAAGTATAGTTGAGAGGTGGCGCAGCAGACTACAAGGCGCCACAGAATAGAACTTTAAATAAACAGACACCGGTAAAGACAAAATTGGAGATTTAAAAAAGGAAAAAGAACAAGGTGGCGCAGTAACAATGATGTCCAAAAAGCTCATCAACTTTGATTAGGCAGCATGACGACAAAATGCAGATGGTCACTTTGAGTTGGTTGGCTCCTGGCCCCCGCTAACAGTGGGCAAAGGCAATAAGCGCTTTTGCACTTCGAATAAGGCTTTTGGTGAAAAACTTCGCTTCCGCACTTTAAATAAAGTTTTTGCTGTAAATTCGCTTACTGCCTCTGCCCCCAAAACGTTAGCTGCAAGTGTAAGACCGAGCATAACAGTCTAGAACCGACATCAGAAACGTAGCGAAACAAAAACATAAGATTTTAAATGAACATGTAAGAAAAACTGCATTGACGACCAAACAAAAACTAGTATTATTCTTTATATATATGGACTTTGCGAAAAGTGTTTACACCCTAATTAAACATTTTGACATAGCAGACTTCCCAGCTAAACTTGACGAGAACTTGAAACCGCTTCTTGACAATGACTTTATCGTTGTGTCAAAACTATTTGATAACGGAACACCTTCTGAATATTCCATTACAGAAAAAGGAAGGAACTATTTCGCAAACAATTTTGACGAACAAGAAATACTAAATTACATCGGGACACTGGACAACCCTGAACATATACTTGAAATAACAAAAGCATTGCTCAAAAGAAAAAGTGTATAAACAATAACCTTGACTTGACAGAAACGAACACCAGCAGCTAACAGTGGGCAAGGTCAATAAGCGCTTTTGCACTTCGAATAAGGCTTTTGGTGAAAAACTTCGCTTCCGCTCTTTAAATAAACTTTTATCTGTAAATTCGCTTACTGCCCCTGCCCCCAAAACGTTAGGCGTAATGCCATTTGTCCGTGCAAAACAAAATATTACCTTTGACAAATCAAGTAAAAAATATGACAATGGATTTTAAAGACCAAATAAAACAGTTAGGTGAAAGAGTTACAAAACTTAAAGAACAAATTCTAACAGAGGAAGCGACTAAAAATGCTTTTATCATGCCTTTTTTACAAACTTTAGGTTATGATGTTTTCAATCCCTTGGAAGTGGTTCCAGAATTTGTTTCTGATATTGGAATTAAAAAAGGTGAAAAAATTGATTATGCTATTTTTAAAGATGGAACTCCGACAATATTAGTTGAATGTAAGCATTGGGCTCAAAATTTAAATTTACATGATGGTCAATTACTTAGATATTTCCACGTTTCTAAAGCCAAATTTGGTTTATTAACAAATGGAATATCATACCGATTTATTCTGACTTGGTTGAAGCAAACAAAATGGATGAAAAGCCATTTTTGGAATTTAATATAAATGAGATAAAGGATAATCAGATTGAGGAGTTGAAAAAATTCCATAAAACAATTTTCGACGCTCAAAGTATTGTCAATACAGCTAGTGAATTAAAATATACAAATGAGTTAAAGCATTTGTTGCAACAAGAACTTTCAAATCCAAGTGCAGAATTTGTGAAACATTTTGCTAAACAAGTTTACCCAAGTGTAGTTACCTCTAAAGTATTAGAGCAGTTTACAAATTTGACCAAAAAATCAATTCAACAACACATAAGTGACTTAATTACAGAGCGCTTAAAAACTGCTCTAACCAAGGAGGATGAAGAAACAAAAAAGCAAGAAGCAATTAATGTTGAACAATCTAAAGTTGAGGAAATTAAAATTGTTACAACTGAAGAAGAATTAGAAGGCTTTTTAATAATAAAAACAATATTAAGACAAAAAATTGTAGCAAATAGAATAAAGCATCGTGATGCCCAGTCATATTTTGCAATTCTTCTAGATGACAATAATAGAAAAACAATTTGTAGGCTTTATTTAAATGGAACTAAGAAGTTTTTTGCAACTTTAGATGAACAAAAAAAGGAAGTTAAAGTTGAGATAAATTCTGTAGATGATTTGTTTCAATATTCTGAAAAACTTCTGAAAATTGTTGAAAATTATGATAGAACAAAAGAAAGTTAAGTTTTCAATAGAAGGCACATACGCCTAACAAGGGGCAAATGCAATAAGCGATTTCGTACTTCGAATTGAGTTTTGGTGGTAAATTTCCAGCCGCTCTTTAAACTAAGTTTTATCTGTATATTCGCTTACTGCATCTGCCCCCAAACCGTTAGCGGAGACCGACTGCATACTCACTAGCATTTTGAAAAAGGTTCGAATTTCAAATGAAGTTATGGTGAAAAACAATCACCGCTTTTTGGACCCTACCAACTAGCCGACCTGCTGCAAGTTGTACCATCTAAAAGATTTGCACTGAAAAAAAACTGGGGTAGATTTCAAAGTTTTTTGGTGAAAGGCAGCAGGAACTTTATTGCGCCACTAAAGTTTTTTCATTTATCAGGCAGACAACTTGGGACAAAAGAGAAGCAATTTAAAAGTATAGTTGAGAGGTGGCGCAGCAGACTACAAGGCGCCACAGAATAGCACTTTGAATAAACAGACACCGGTAAAGACAAAATGGAAGATTTAAAAAAGGAAAAAGAACAAGGTGGCGCAGAAACAATGATGTCCAAAAAGCTCAGCAACTTTGATTAGGCAGCATGACGACAAAATGCAGATGGTCACTTTGAGTTGGTTGGTTCCTGGCCCCCGCTAACAGTGGGCAAAGGCAATAAGCGCTTTTGCACTTCGAATAAGGCTTTTGGTGAAAAACTTCGCTTCCGCTCTTTAAATAAACTTTTATCTGTAAATTCGCTTACTGCCTCTGCCCCCAAAACGTTATAGCCAATGCTAAAGACCGACAGTGCAACGAACAAATGACAGTGAAAAATGACAACAGCCAACGCTTCGACAAAATCAAAAGAGGTGCAACGCAACCGCACAAGCCGACACACGGTTGCACCACATTTGCTTTTGCCCCAACCGCACTTTGACAATGAAATTAAGAACGAAACAAATACATTTGTAAACTAAAAAACAAAGAAATGGACATAGCCACAATAATCATTACCAGTTTGACACTCATTGCAGTTGGTGTTGGACTATTTTTAAATCACAAGACAAATCTCAAACTTGTTGGACAGCTAAAAGACTTTGAAGAAAAGACAAATCAAAGTATTTCAGCCACAAGGGCTGAAATACTTGAAATTGTTAAAGTGCATAGAGAAGATACTTTAAAGCATTTTGATAATTCGACTTTGGAAATAAAGAATTTGGTAAACGAAAAAACGGAACAAATTAATTTAGAAGTTGCCACAAGAATTGATAATTTAGGAAAGATCATAATCAGTAATATCGCATCAACCAAAACCGACATAATTGACACATTTGAAAATAAATCTACAAAGACCAAAGAGGATATTCAAAATTCAAATGCCAAACTTCAAAAAGAAACAGCCGACACAATCGAAGTAAGGCTAAAAGGTTTTCAATCAGAAATTCAATCGACTTTGGAAAAAATAAAAGTAGAGTTTGAAACAAACTCTACTTCCATTAACAAAGCCGCTTTGAAAACAGAAACTGAAATCAAAAACAAAATTGACAGTGCTTTGAAAACACAAGAAGAACAACAGTTTGAAGCACTAGCAAATATGGAAGACAAATTTCAAAAAGTGATTAATGAAATTAAAAGCCCTTTGGCTTTAGACTAACAAACTTCTATGGCAAATCACATCGAAAACTCCAAACGAGTAATAAAGTATATTAAATATTTACGTGATGTTAGCCGTAAAATTGTTACAAGAAATGGCTTTGAAAAATGCTATTTTAATAAGCAATTCAAATACGCGAATCAAATTCCAAGACACAAAGAAATTATATCAAGTCTTGACGCTGAATATGAAATATACAATTGGTATTATGAGCAAGTAAAATCAAACCCCGATAAAAAATTATTTCTTGGGTTTGGTTTGTTGTGTGGCACAATAAAGAAAAAGGTTATTTCGGCTCCTATCATCTATATTCAATGCGACATTGACAAAACGGAAGACAACGAAATAATGGTTGATTTCCCTGATGGTGCAAATATAAACTATGACTTACTTGCTTCACTTTCTGAAAAAACAAACATAAATGACGATGATGTTTTTACGCCATCATCAAGCAATCAAACAACACTACTTGAAAGATTAGAAGAGGAAATTATCAAATGCAACACGTTTGATAAATTGGCTGAATTTTCTCAATATGTTTTCAATCAATTAAAAATTGATTTTGAAGAATTTAAACAAATTGAAACAGTAAAAGAAACTATTGATTATAAAGCAGAAGTAAATAACCATTCAAGCAACAGAGCAAACTCAATATTCAAAGGGAAACTGAAGTATTACACAATAAATTTTTCCTTCATTTCCAATATTCCCGACCAGTTATCAACCTACCAAGCCTTAGACACATTTGTTGAAAGCATTGAAAAAACCAATGATTTCAAAAATCCAGTTTTAGAAAAACTTTTAGTTAATGCCCTATCGGAACAGCGAACGCAGATAAGTGTTTTAGAAGAAGAGAGAATAAACGATATTATCGAGAATGTAATTCCTCTTTCATTGTCGGCTTCGCAAAAACAAGCAATTAAAAACGCCTGGCAAAACGAAATTTCATACATACAAGGTCCGCCAGGAACAGGAAAATCTCATACAATTTCTGCAATCATTCTATCGGCACTTGCGATGAATAAAAAAGTAATGGTTGTTTCTGCGAAACAACCAGCTTTAGAAGTTGTGAACCAAAAAATCAATCCATTACTTTCAGACGATGAAGGAATAAATGGTGTAATATATTTTGATAAAGACTCTAGAAGAAAGATAAGAGATTACATCAGCAAAATATTAAACAGCACAAATTCACAAAAGGCACTAAATCAACAGTCAATTCACCTTCAAGAGAATATTTCAAAACTGAAAACCAAAATTGGTTCAAAGCAAACTAATTACAAAAACTACCAAGAACAACTAATACAAAATCTTAAATACCAACAAGAATTTAAGGAAATAAACGACCAACTTGATACGGAAGTAAAAAGGTTTTCAAGCATTTTTGAAAAGATACCAAATAAACTAGGTTTCCAAATTGTCAAAGACAAAGAGAAATACGAAACAGCCACAGAGGTTGTAAAAAGAATTTACAACAGCACTCAAAAAACATTTAGTTCAAACCTTTACTTAACCAAGTATCAAAGACATTTATTAGAAAAATTCAATTTCCCAAAGGCGTGGTTTTCTAAATCAAGTTTCCCAACACTTAGCGAAAAATATATTGACCTCAATTCGATTTACAGCGAAACCCAAAAAGTAAGAGGTAAAATAATTCACGATGAAACGAGTTTAAGGGCTTTAATAAAAGAACTTGTAGGCGATTTAGCAGAACTAAAGAAGGAACTTATCAAATTGCAGTTTAAGCACAAACTAATTGAAACGCTTGTAAATGGCAATATCATTGATGATTTAGAGCAATTTGATAAAATGCTTCATTGGACAAATTCCAAAATGGTGCTGAAAAGAATGAATGAAATTAACTTTTCAAACATCATAAAACTATTTCCTTTTTGGACAGCAGAAATTAAAAACCTTGGACAACTATTTCCGCTACAACACGATTTATTTGACTTGATAATAGTAGATGAAGCATCACAAGTAAACTTAGCTGAAATACTTCCAGTTTTTTACCGAGGCAAGAACATTTGTATTGTTGGCGACCACAAACAATTAAACCTAAAAGCTACAGGTTTAAGTTTTGGACTGACAGAAAGTTTTGATGAAAAAATTTGGAATAAATACAACGGAAACTACCTGCAATATCAAGGAGCGGAGGAGAAATTTCTTGTAGTAAAGAAAGCAAGTATTTTAGATTTTATTAAAAGCCCACATTACAATTTTCCCATCAGAGAAGTAATGTTAGAGGAACATTTTCGTTCCCTACCGCAATTAGCCAGATATACGAGCAAAACATTTTACAAAGACGAAAACAATCCAAACAACACAGAAGGCAAGTTAAAAGTAATGACTGAAACGCCTGATAAATTGGCGTTGCAATGTTTCAAAGCAATCTTTGTAAACGGAAAAAGAGACACAGAAAACAACAACAAAGTTGTTATCAAAGAAGCGGAAAAAACAGTTGAACTTATTAAATTCCTAACAGCAAACGACAAAGGGCAAAGTAATTTATTTGGCAACGAGTTTGACTTCCCAAAACACATCGACAAATCAAAACCCTTTTCAATTGGCGTTATTTCAATCATTCGTGACCAATGTGAGTATATCAAAGAACGAATAAATGAAAACATAGCAGAGGACATTAGAGAGAAATTTAAAATTATGACAGGAACACCCGAAGAGTTCCAAGGAAGTGAAAGAGACATCATAATTTTCTCATTGTGCCTTGACGAAAATTGCCGCGGTGGACACGGACATTTTCAAGACAAACAAAGGTTTAACGTGGCAACAAGTAGAGCAAAATCTTTTACTTATTTTCTCTATTCAAAGTTTCCTCAATCATTCGACAAAATATACCATTACCTAAATTCCTTGAATGGTGGCGTGGACTTTACCGACCAACCGACTGAAATAGAAATTAAAAAACTACCGAAATTCAAACCCGAAAATTTAGAATCCGACTTTGAAAGACAAGTGCATTACTGGTTAGAGAATTACATTAACAAAAGAAACAGCAGTGCAAACAGTATTACCATTCACAACCAAATTGTAAGTTGCGGACAGAAAAGGCTTGACTTCGTTTTGTTCAATGAAATAACAAAAAAATCGGCAGCAGTTGAAGTTGATGGAAACTATCATTTTCATACTGGTGGACTTCGGCAAAATTACACGGACGAACATTTGGAACGAATGGAAATATTAGAACGAGCAGGATGGAAAATCATTAATACACCGTATTACAAGTGGTATAAAAACGGTTGGTTAAGCGAAACGACAGAACCCATTTTTAAAGAAGAAATTGAAAGAATATACAAGGAACTTGACAGACATTTATTCGCATAGTGCCATCGCATTTGCAAGCACATTTTATTTTTTTGCAGACACACAGTCCAACGCTAAAAAAAATAAAAAGAGCTTACAAGCCAACGCACTGGGACACTGCAAACTTGAAAGGACAGAGCTTCGTCCGAAAAGCACTGGCTATAACAGCACCTACAAGAAATTGGCGGTTCAGTTGTTAAATGAAGCTTTGTTCTTCGTATCAAGTTCAGTGCTGGCAGACAGTTTTCGTCTCCGAAATCGCCAACTTCTTGTAGCTGCAAAACGTTATCGGTAAACCCTAATCCCAGATAAAGCATTTCCCGTTAATTAAACTGAAGCATAGATTATCCCCGCATTTAAGAGAAGGAAAGTACCGATGGACAGCGGAGATCTGACAGCATTTCGCCAGGCGGTTCCGCAGAGATGGTGCACGGAGCTTGCTTATGTGCAACGGATTTGCGGAACCGCCTAGCAAAGTTAGCGGAAATAGATTTTATTTTCAACTGAAACCCATCGGTACTTTCCTTCTCTTAAATGCTGGCACCCTACTGTGATTGGGCATTGACAGATGTTGAAAAGTAATTTTTTGAGTTATGAACAGGAACCTTTGCAAGGGGTTTAGAAAGAAAAGGTCAAAGCAAAGTGATGAAGGAGGGTCCAGACAGGATGATAGTCAAACGGGTCAACCGATAACAGTGGGCAAAGGCAATAAGCGGTTTCGCACTTCGTATAGAGCTTTGGTGAAAAACTTGGCGGCCGCTCTTTAATTAAACTTTTTGCTGTAAATTCGCTTACTGCCTCTGCCCCCAAAACGTTAGCACCAATTGTAAGACGACACCGTAACAGACCAACATAGACGAATGAAATATAAAAATATCAGAGAAGAAGAACTCAAAAATAAAGTCGGTGCGGACTGGTTTAAATCATTCGACACGACAGAAATTTTGGGTAACGTAGATTTTACAGTTTTCCCAAAACAAGACAACATTTTCGGACGGACACCGCTACTTTGGGCTGAAGCTAAAACTGGCAACTTTGACGTTCCGACAATGTTTGTTCAACTGGTTCTTACAATCGGAAAAGCTAGAACTTTTGACAAAACATTGCCTCCTGCATTTCTTGGAGCTTTTGACTTCAAAAAAATTGCGTTTGTTCCATATATCAGCGTTCAAGATATTTTTTACATCAACGACTTTAACTGGAACGTAGCACCAAGCAACCACGAGACAAAAGAATTTAAACTCATCAAGGACAGAATTGACGCAACACTCAAACAAAATACTTACATCTATGATTATCAAGCAGACGAAAAAGACCTAAAAACATTTATTGCAAACAACATCGCAAAAGCGACAGAAGCGAGTAAAATAAAAATTGATAAAAATAATTTCATTCCAATTTACTTGCGTTGGCTTGACATTGTAAAACCAGTTATTGACGTAAACTGGGACGACCTAAAGAAAGCAAGTATTTTAAACAGCGACTTTTATTTAGCTGACTTGTTTGTTGATGATAAAGACACCAATAAAATTGAAGATGACTCTTCAATCAGAGATAATTTATTTGTAATTTTTCAAAATCAAGGCTATAAAATTGAGAAGGAAAACATCAAGCAAATGTTTGATGCAACAATCAACATACGAAACAAAGAAACCTATTTACAATTTTGGAAACGCTACAAACGTCCGCCAATAAAAGAATTTCAGAACTACATTATTGAACGAAGGGATTTACTTGTTCCGCAAGACATCAGAGAACGCAAAGGAGCATTTTTCACTCCTAGACAATGGGTAGAACTTTCACAAAAATATTTATGTAACTTATTGGGTGAAAATTGGCAAGAAGAATATTATATCTGGGACTGTGCCGCTGGCACAGGCAATCTTCTTGCTGGTATGACCAACAAATACAATATTTGGGCAAGCACTTTAGACCAAGCAGACGTTAAAGTAATGCACGACCGTATTGAACACGGTGCAATCCTATTAGAAAATCACGTTTTTCAATTCGACTTTTTAAATGACGATTTTTCAAAACTTCCACAAGGTTTGCAGGACATTTTAAACAACAAAGAAAAACGTAAGAAACTTATTATTTTTATCAATCCACCCTATGCAGAGGTTTCAAGTGTTGGAGAGAAAGGGAAAAAAGGAGTAAATCTATCTAAAACACATACAAAGTATAGCAACGCATTAGGCGGTGCAGGACGTGAATTATTTGCTCAATTTTTAATCCGAATATATTCCGAAATAAACGGTTGTTTGATTGGTGAATTCTCTACTTTAAAAACTTTTAATGGTTCTGCTTTTGAAAGTTTCCGTAATAATTTCAAAGCAACTTTTGAAAGTGGTTTTATTGCACCTGCATACACATTTGATAATGTTCAAGGAAAATTTCCAATTGGTTTTAAAATTTGGAATACGCAGAAAATTCAAAACATTGATAAAATCGAAATTGATATTTACAATGATAAAGCTGAATTTATTGGAGAAAAGGGATTTTATGTTACCCACGAAAAAAATCAATACATAAATAATTGGATTTCGTCATATAAAGTAAACTCTGATTACATTGGTTTTTTAGCAGGAACAAATGGCAATGATTTTCAGCAAAACGCTATCGTTTATTTGTTAAATAAAAAAGAGCAAATGGCTAATCCGAGAGGTATGTGGGTAAGCCAAAATAATTTAGTTCAAGTATCAATTTATTTTACCATACGAAAAGCAATAGACCACACTTGGATAAATCATAACGACCAGTTTTTGTTTCCCAATACAAAATGGCAAAAAGACACCGAATTTCATAATGACTGTTTAACTTTTTTATTGTTCCACGAAAAAAATAATATTCAATCAGAATATGGAACAAATAATTGGATACCATTTTCAGAAAACGAAGTAAACTCTAAAGAAAAATTTGAAAGCAATTTTATGAGTGACTTCATAAAAGGTAAAATTAAATCAGAGCAACAAGCTGACAGCTTGTTTGGAGATACAACAACAAACAACTTTGACATCAATAAACCAAGACAATTTTCAATCGAAGCAACAGCAGTTTTTAACGCAGGACTTGAACTTTGGAAATATTATCACGAACAAAAAGGTATAAACGTAAATGCAAGTTTATATGACATTAGAGAATATTTTCAAGGACGTAACGACAAAGGCAGAATGAATTCACGAAGCGACAACGAAACTTACACAAAATTAATAGCTGACTTGAGAGATAAATTAGATTTACTTGCTGACAAAATAACACCGAAAATTTACGAATACGAATTTTTAAAATAATGACGAGAAACAGAACAACTGGTGCTAACACGGGTTTGGCAAAAGTGGCGGTTCAGTGCTCCGCAGACACATTTGTGGTTAATCAAACATTGGTTCTCCGCATCAACATTTGTGGTGAAAATCGCCACCTTCGCCAAGCCCGAAAACGTTATGCGTAATTTTACAAACCAATCGTAACGGCAGACAATGATAAAAAAACTAACATTTGCACTCACGACAGTGCTACTTTTAAATCTGACAGCTACGGCTCAGACATTTGAACTTGACCAAGTAAGGCAAGTTCCATCAATTGATGAAAGCAATATGAAAATTATTGCGTTTTCAGTTCAAAAACTTTTTGACGAAGCAATAAAAGAACCCGAAAAATATTCCACGATAAAAGCAGTTAGCGAAACGGTTTATGGCTTCTACGACACAGACGGAGACGGAAGACTTGACAAAGTAAATCCACGAAATGGCAAACAATATTCTACTTCTGACAACGAAGAATTAAAAAAGAATGACCGTTTTCTCTTTAACTTGACCTTTGACGAAAAAGGCAACCTAGTTGTTCCTGAAAAAATTTATATAATCTCAAACAGAGAAGAAGAAAAAGACAGAAGAATTTTAACTGTTGGACTTATCGCTTTTGAATTGCCAGTTACTGAAAGTGTGAGAACAGAACTTTCAAAAGTTAGCCTACAAAATATTGCAAAGGCTGACGTTAATTCTTTAACAGGCGGACTTAATCCAGTTACGGTTAAAATCCCATTCAATCTTAAATACGGTGCATCAAAATCAACTGAAACGACAGGAAAGGCAATTAAGAGTGGCGACAATATAAAAATATCCATTAGTCGTTACTTCAAAGGAGTTGAAGAAGAAAATAAGTTCATTTTAATGTTAAAAGAACAAACAGATATTCTTGAATACAAAAAGGGTGAATTTGATTTCATTATAGAAGCAAGTTCATTTGGTTATCATATTGACATCAATATTATGAGAGATATGGTTTGGTCTTCGCAACCGAAAAGCTTTTCGGTTATAACTGAAAAAGTAAAATCATTCACAGGTCAAGGTAAAAAAATCAAAAAATAACGCAAATGAAAAAATATTTAATTATCCTGTTTGTTTTCATTTCTGCGTTTTCAAATGCACAAAACGTAGGTAAAAAAATCATTATAACAAAAGCTCCCAAAACAGTTCCAACAGGTAAGGTTTGGAAATTGGAGCGTGGTAAACCAACTATTGTTCAATTAAATGAAGGAACATTACAAAGTGGAACACTTTGTAATGCAATGTTTCTATCAAGACCAGGACTTGTTTTTAACATCAATAAAGGCGACTACTACAAGGCGGTAGGCTATGGAATTATTTTCAAAGAGTTTGAAAAAGTGCAATACACAAATGATATAACTTACTCTCTTACGCCAATCTCCTTTGTTGACAAGGACTTTGACTTACAAGACCTTTCAAATAATAGTCCTGAAAATGTTGGAACAAAGGAAATAGTTTTTAAAGCAGGTGAAACGGTTTTTGTTGGCAGTTGCTTTATTACGGTTGAACTTACGGAATATAATATGTCAGCAGCCGACCTTGAAATTGAAAAGAAAAAACTTGCTACCATTGAAAAGGAAAAAAGCAGATTAAAATCGAATTTTAAAATTCCAATTAATCCAGAAAAATATGTTGAACCCAAAACAAAACCAGCATTAAAAGACAGTCTCTTGAATTTAATTATTTTTTCGAGTGATGGAGTTTTACATAAACGACCCGGAAAAGGTTTTGCATTGGACGATGTTTCTGTTTGGACAATGACACTAACAATTGAAGATTTTGAACTTACAAGTTCCAATGGTATTAATAAATCTTACAAAGTCCTTGACATTAAATATGATGACGCTTTAAGAATGCAAGAGTTTAAACTTGGTGACTACGAAGGTAAGCATACACATAATCTTAGCATTTCTTGGAGCAATTCTTCAAAACAATATTCAGTTCTGTTAATTGCAGTTGACCGTTCAGAAGAATATCAATTTCAAAATACGCAAGCCACTAAAAAACAATAACTATGAACAACGGCAAACAGAAATATCTTGCTGCATTACAAGCAAACAATGGACAACTTGACGAAATTACTTTAGGCGTAAAACTTGGTTTTTCAGAAGAACAAACGAACCAAATTATTGCCGACCTATTAGCGGACAATAAAATAGAATTTCAATCATTTGGACTTTGCAGTTACCGACCGAAAGAATAAAAACTACGCATAACACGGGTTTGGCAAAAGTGGCGGTTCAGTGCTCCGCAGACACATTTGTGGTTAATCAAAGTTTGGTTCTCCGCATCAACATTTGTGGTGAAAATCGCCACCTTCGCCAAGCCCGAAAACGTTATGGGTAATCAGTACCGACTAGCAGTCATCCACCAATCGACCTTTGAGCCTTGGAAAGGAAAAAACGCAGGATTAGCAAGTATTAAGGGTAAAGCTTTGGAGAAAGGGACAATTTATTGGACCTCGAGCGGTTTTACCGGAGATACCGGTCAAGCTAGTGCTTGTAACGAAGCTTCGTAAAAACCGCTCGGCAAAGTTAGTCGGATTATCTGACAATAGCAAACGGATCCGACAGACTTTTCTCCAAAGCTTTACCCTTAATACTTAGAGGGGAGCGTTTTTGAGTGGTGTTGATAATTTTTTCCCAAGGCCCAAATCCCGAAATGGACTTCGCAAACAAGCCATGTTTGACAAAATACATTTCTGGCAAGGTCGAAAGGTGGATGGGATTTGATTTTGCAGTCGGTTCTGACTCCGCCATTCTGAAAGAAGAAACATCAGAATGACTACCCATAACAAGGTGCAGAAAGCCATGCGGGGTTTTGTGCATTAAATTGGCTTTGAAAAATGAATTGAGATTTGTGCTATGTTTGGGCATTGGTGGTGGAAGTCCCGCACGTCTTCTGCACCCAGAACGTTATGGGTAATCAGTACCGACTAGCAGTCATCCACCAATCGACCTTTGAGCCTTGGAAAGGAAAAAACGCAGGATTAGCAAGTATTAAGGGTAAAGCTTTGGAGAAAGGGACAATTTATTGGACCTCGAGCGGTTTTACCGGAGATACCGGTCAAGCTAGTGCTTGTAACGAAGCTTCGTAAAAACCGCTCGGCAAAGTTAGTCGGATTATCTGACAATAGCAAACGGATCCGACAGACTTTTCTCCAAAGCTTTACCCTTAATACTTAGAGGGGAGCGTTTTTGAGTGGTGTTGATAATTTTTTCCCAAGGCCCAAATCCCGAAATGGACTTCGCAAACAAGCCATGTTTGACAAAATACATTTCTGGCAAGGTCGAAAGGTGGATGGGATTTGATTTTGCAGTCGGTTCTGACTCCGCCATTCTGAAAGAAGAAACATCAGAATGACTACCCATAACAAGGTGCAGAAAGCCATGCGGGGTTTTGTGCATTAAATTGGCTTTGAAAAATGAATTGAGATTTGTGCTATGTTTGGGCATTGGTGGTGGAAGTCCCGCACGTCTTCTGCACCCAGAACGTTATCGGTAAACCCTAATCCCAGATAAAGCATTTCACGTTAATTAAACTGAAGCATAGATTATCCCCGCATTTAAGAGAAGGGAAGTGCCGATGGACAGCGGAGATCTGACAGCATTTCGCCAGGCGGTTCCGCAGAGATGGTGCACGGAGCTTGCTTATGTGCAACGGATTTGCGGAACCGCCTAGCAAAGTTAGCGGAAATAGATTTTATTTTCAACTGAAACCCATCGGTACTTTCCTTCTCTTAAATGCTGGCACCCTACTGTGATTGGGCATTGACAGATGTTGAAAAGTAATTTTTTGAGTTATGAACAGGAACCTTTACAAAGGGTTTAGAATGAAAAGGTCGAAGCAAAGTGATGAAGGAGAGTACAGACAGGATGATAGTCAAAAGGGTCAACCGATAACAGTGGGCAAAGGCAATAAGCGGTTTCGCACTTCGAATAAGGCTTTTGGTGAAAAACTTGGCTGCCGCTCTTTAATTAAACTTTTTGCTGTAAATTCGCTTACTGCCTCTGCCCCCAAAACGTTATCGGTAAACCCTAATCCCAGATAAAGCATTTCCCGTTAATTAAACTGAAGCATAGATTATCCCCGCATTTAAGAGAAGGAAAGTACCGATGGACAGCGGAGATCTGACAGCATTTCGCCAGGCGGTTCCGCAAAGATGGTGCACGGAGCTTGCTTATGTGCAACGGATTTGCGGAACCGCCTAGCAAAGTTAGCGGAAATAGTTTTTATTTTCAACTGCAACCCATCGGTACTTTCCTTCTCTTAAATGCTGGCACCCTACTGTGATTGGGCATTGACAGATGTTGAAAAGTAATTTTTTGAGTTATGAACAGGAACCTTTGCAAGGGGTTTAGAATGAAAAGGTCAAAGCAAAGTGATGAAGAAGGGTCCAGACAGGATGATAGTCAAAAGGGTCAACCGATAACAGTGGGCAAAGGCAATAAGCGGTTTTGCACTTCGTATAGAGCATTGGTGAAAAACTTGGCGGCCGCTCTTTAATTAAACTTTTTGCTGTAAATTCGCTTACTGCCTCTGCCCCCAAAACGTTAGCGGTAAACCCTAAACCCAGATAAAGCATTTCTCGTTAATTAAACTGAAGCATAGATTATCCCCGCATTTAAGAGAAGGAAAGTACCGATGGACAGCGGAGATCTAACAGCATTTCGCCAGGCGGTTCCGCAGAGATGGTGCACGGAGCTTGCTTATGTGCAACGGATTTGCGGAACCGCCTAGCAAAGTTAGCGGAAATAGTTTTTATTTTCAACTGCAACCCATCGGTACTTTCCTTCTCTTAAATGCTGGCACCCTACTGTGATTGGGCATTGACAGATGTTGAAAAGTAATTTTTTGAGTTATGAACAGGAACCTTTGCAAGGGGTTTAGAATGAAAAGGTCGAAGCAAAGTGATGAAGGAGGGTACAGACAGGATGATAGTCAAACGGGTCAACCGCTAACAGTGGGCAAAGGCAATAAGCGGTTTCGCACTTCGTATAGAGCTTTGGTGAAAAACTTGGCGGCCGCTCTTTAATTAAACTTTTTGCTGTAAATTCGCTTACTGCCCCTGCCCCCAAAACGTTATCGGTAAACCCTAATCCCAGATAAAGCATTTCACGTTAATTAAACTGAAGCATAGATTATCCCCGCATTTAAGAGAAGGGAAGTGCCGATGGACAGCGGAGATCTGACAGCATTTCGCCAGGCGGTTCCGCAGAGATGGTGCACGGAGCTTGCTTATGTGCAACGGATTTGCGGAACCGCCTAGCAAAGTTAGCGGAAATAGATTTTATTTTCAACTGAAACCCATCGGTACTTTCCTTCTCTTAAATGCTGGCACCCTACTGTGATTGGGCATTGACAGATGTTGAAAAGTAATTTTTTGAGTTATGAACAGGAACCTTTACAAAGGGTTTAGAATGAAAAGGTCGAAGCAAAGTGATGAAGGAGAGTACAGACAGGATGATAGTCAAAAGGGTCAACCGATAACAGTGGGCAAAGGCAATAAGCGGTTTCGCACTTCGAATAAGGCTTTTGGTGAAAAACTTGGCTGCCGCTCTTTAATTAAACTTTTTGCTGTAAATTCGCTTACTGCCTCTGCCCCCAAAACGTTAGCAGCAAATTTGGACGACCACAAAACTAACGACAGACGGACATAAATTATGACAACAATTCTTATTGCAATCTTAGTTTTAGTTACATCGACAATTATTCTCAGACTTAAGGCAAGAAGAGTTGGTTCAAATAAATTTAAGGAATTAGCTTTTGTGGTTCTGTTAATTTCGACAATTTATTTTTTGCTTTTACTTATTGCAAACAATATTGGCGCAGAGTCAACTCCAGTTTGGGTTACGACAACAAACCAGCTTGACAAAAAAATTACAGTCTATAATATGACTATATACGACCATCCTGTTTATGACGACATAGGTAGATTTGTTTACAAAGGTACTTCTTTAAACGCTGGTGACAGCTCAACAACAAGAATCGAATATGACGGAGCAGTAGAATTTTGGACTGTTGGACTTGACGACCTGAATAAAATTGTATTTTTTAATTCTACAAACTCACACTCAATTAGTGAATACAAATTCAACATTGACAAAAGCTACATCGCAGACAAATCTAAAGCTACTTTGGCAAATATTGACATCCAAATTTACAATAAAGCCAAATTGACTAAAGACATTCTAATAACCATAGACATTATTCTGACCCTACTTTTGTTAATTGAAATACTATCTTCAAAACCAAAATTTAATAACTTAGCGGACAACCATAAACAATGACAAAAGAAACAAAATCTGCTGCTAACACGGTGCAAAAGCCATAAGCGGTTTTGTGCTTCGATTTAACATTTTTCTGTAGCCTGAATTTTGTGCTTCGCTTGAACATTTTCTGTAAATTCGCTTACGGCTTCTGCACCGAAAACGTTAGCGGATATGTTATGATGATAGCAATAAACTTTTACCTTCAATAAATAATATAAATAAATCACAATGAGAAAATTTTACATCCTACTATTGACAATTACTGGTGTTTATATGACTTCGTGCTCTAACTCACCGACAGATAAAGCACAATCTTCAGTGAATTCATATTTAAAAGAAAACTTAAAAAACTCAGCGAGTTATGAACATATATCATTTTCGCGACTTGACACTTTAAAAAAAGCCGACACTTCTGAAACGAAACAAATTTCACTTTACAAAATCACAAATAATTATTCAATCGTCAACTCGGATAAAGACAAAGTTAAAATGACTGTTACATTTTATCTTGACAAAGACCTTAAAGTGAATGAACCAAACACAAAAAGCATTAATGGTGACTACGGAGCACTCACAGGTAATGTTTATTGGAAATACAATGATTATGTTGGCAATAAAGCAGACGCGGGAGCAGAAATCACAATGTATACAATTGATACTATTCGAGGCAATTTAAAATATGAATCAAGTGCAGATGTTCAAGGTAATTATAAGTTTGAGAAAGTTTTACCAGGGAGTTACTTCATTATTGTTTGTTCGAAAAATGCAACTGATTGTCCACTAAGTCATTTAAGGAATCTTGAGATATACAGCTCTACAATAAAACAGCTTTTCGGTTTTAACTTGGACAATTACAAAATCTCATTAAATGAAATAAATAAACTTGACAGCATTTTTGAAGAAATATTATTAGACCCTGATGTAAATAAATATGGCGGAATTTCAAGTAAAATTGACAAATACTCTGCTATTGAAAAGGAAATGAGAGAAAAAGCAGAAAACCTAATTGACACATTTCCTGAAGAATTTAAAACAAAAATTAAATTTTTTACAGGTTATAGCAACGCTTACGATTTTTCAATTATCAGAATTGAAGAAGGCAAGACAAAAAATGAAAACACAGACTTTGGAATAACTTGCATTTGACAACAGACAAAAACACATCCGCTAACAGCACCTACCCAAAAGGCGGGGTTTTGTGTTCCAAAGTCAGTTTAGTGGTAAATCAAACATTAGTTTTTCAAATCAAGTTTTGTGGTAAAAGTCCCGCCCTTCGGGTAGCTGCAAATCGTTATCGGTAAACCCTAATCCCAGATAAAGCATTTCACGTTAATTAAACTGAAGCATAGATTATCCCCGCATTTAAGAGAAGGGAAGTGCCGATGGACAGCGGAGATCTGACAGCATTTCGCCAGGCGGTTCCGCAGAGATGGTGCACGGAGCTTGCTTATGTGCAACGGATTTGCGGAACCGCCTAGCAAAGTTAGCGGAAATAGATTTTATTTTCAACTGAAACCCATCGGTACTTTCCTTCTCTTAAATGCTGGCACCCTACTGTGATTGGGCATTGACAGATGTTGAAAAGTAATTTTTTGAGTTATGAACAGGAACCTTTACAAAGGGTTTAGAATGAAAAGGTCGAAGCAAAGTGATGAAGGAGAGTACAGACAGGATGATAGTCAAAAGGGTCAACCGATAACAGTGGGCAAAGGCAATAAGCGGTTTCGCACTTCGAATAAGGCTTTTGGTGAAAAACTTGGCTGCCGCTCTTTAATTAAACTTTTTGCTGTAAATTCGCTTACTGCCTCTGCCCCCAAAACGTTATCGGTAAACCCTAATCCCAGATAAAGCATTTCACGTTAATTAAACTGAAGCATAGATTATCCCCGCATTTAAGAGAAGGGAAGTGCCGATGGACAGCGGAGATCTGACAGCATTTCGCCAGGCGGTTCCGCAGAGATGGTGCACGGAGCTTGCTTATGTGCAACGGATTTGCGGAACCGCCTAGCAAAGTTAGCGGAAATAGATTTTATTTTCAACTGAAACCCATCGGTACTTTCCTTCTCTTAAATGCTGGCACCCTACTGTGATTGGGCATTGACAGATGTTGAAAAGTAATTTTTTGAGTTATGAACAGGAACCTTTACAAAGGGTTTAGAATGAAAAGGTCGAAGCAAAGTGATGAAGGAGAGTACAGACAGGATGATAGTCAAAAGGGTCAACCGATAACAGTGGGCAAAGGCAATAAGCGGTTTCGCACTTCGAATAAGGCTTTTGGTGAAAAACTTGGCTGCCGCTCTTTAATTAAACTTTTTGCTGTAAATTCGCTTACTGCCTCTGCCCCCAAAACGTTAGCTGCAATGGTGCGAAACCAGCAACACGACAGATATAGAAACAGAAATTAATGCTAAGACCAATTGACATATTAATTAACAGTTTTGCTCAAGAACAACTCGACCTTGACAAGCTAATTCTTTGGTTTGACAGTTTATCGACTATACAACAAAAAGAAGCAATTAATTGGACAAGGAATTATTTAGAACAATCACATCCAGACGATGAGATTATTAAAGTTGGTATTGAACAGATTCCACTTAAGCCAACAATGACACCCATTGTGCTATTGAAAACAAAATCATTAAAAATTGCTTTAAATAAAATCGTTGAATTACCCGACTTTGAAATGAAAAAGGCTTTTGTTTCTTTAGTTACCCTATTTAAAGTTTCTGACAAAGTGAGAAGAGAGAAATGGTGCGAAGGGAAATGTGGACATGATTGGCATAATCTTGACAAATTGAAAATTGAATTTACAGACGAATATTTAGGAAATTTAAACGGACGAATTTCATGAAACAAGAAACCACAGCAGCTAACAGTGGGCAAGGTCAATAAGCGCTTTTGCACTTCGAATAGGGCTTTTGGTGAAAAACTTCGCTTCCGCTCTTTAAATAAACTTTTATCTGTAAATTCGCTTACTGCCTCTGCCCCCGGAACGTTAGCAGCAAATTTGGACGACCACAAAACTAACGACAGACGGACATAAATTATGACAACAATTCTTATTGCAATCTTAGTTTTAGTTACATCGACAATTATTCTCAGACTTAAGGCAAGAAGAGTTGGTTCAAATAAATTTAAGGAATTAGCTTTTGTGGTTCTGTTAATTTCGACAATTTATTTTTTGCTTTTACTTATTGCAAACAATATTGGCGCAGAGTCAACTCCAGTTTGGGTTACGACAACAAACCAGCTTGACAAAAAAATTACAGTCTATAATATGACTATATACGACCATCCTGTTTATGACGACATAGGTAGATTTGTTTACAAAGGTACTTCTTTAAACGCTGGTGACAGCTCAACAACAAGAATCGAATATGACGGAGCAGTAGAATTTTGGACTGTTGGACTTGACGACCTGAATAAAATTGTATTTTTTAATTCTACAAACTCACACTCAATTAGTGAATACAAATTCAACATTGACAAAAGCTACATCGCAGACAAATCTAAAGCTACTTTGGCAAATATTGACATCCAAATTTACAATAAAGCCAAATTGACTAAAGACATTCTAATAACCATAGACATTATTCTGACCCTACTTTTGTTAATTGAAATACTATCTTCAAAACCAAAATTTAATAACTTAGCGGACAACCATAAACAATGACAAAAGAAACAAAATCTGCTGCTAACACGGTGCAAAAGCCATAAGCGGTTTTGTGCTTCGATTTAACATTTTTCTGTAGCCTGAATTTTGTGCTTCGCTTGAACATTTTCTGTAAATTCGCTTACGGCTTCTGCACCGAAAACGTTAGCTGCAATGGTGCGAAACCAGCAACACGACAGATATAGAAACAGAAATTAATGCTAAGACCAATTGACATATTAATTAACAGTTTTGCTCAAGAACAACTCGACCTTGACAAGCTAATTCTTTGGTTTGACAGTTTATCGACTATACAACAAAAAGAAGCAATTAATTGGACAAGGAATTATTTAGAACAATCACATCCAGACGATGAGATTATTAAAGTTGGTATTGAACAGATTCCACTTAAGCCAACAATGACACCCATTGTGCTATTGAAAACAAAATCATTAAAAATTGCTTTAAATAAAATCGTTGAATTACCCGACTTTGAAATGAAAAAGGCTTTTGTTTCTTTAGTTACCCTATTTAAAGTTTCTGACAAAGTGAGAAGAGAGAAATGGTGCGAAGGGAAATGTGGACATGATTGGCATAATCTTGACAAATTGAAAATTGAATTTACAGACGAATATTTAGGAAATTTAAACGGACGAATTTCATGAAACAAGAAACCACAGCAGCTAACAGTGGGCAAGGTCAATAAGCGCTTTTGCACTTCGAATAGGGCTTTTGGTGAAAAACTTCGCTTCCGCTCTTTAAATAAACTTTTATCTGTAAATTCGCTTACTGCCTCTGCCCCCGGAACGTTACAGGTAAGCGTAAAAAGACACTGCAAACCGACAACGGTGACGATAAAATGGTTATTCTGAAGTCCATTCAAAACTGACGGTGCGGATGCCGAAAAGCAAATTAAGAGTAGGCGTAACTTCTAAACTGTTGTGATTTATGAAAAACAAATCATCTAATCATCAGGCAGACATTAAGAACCCAAACAAGGGAACTAATGGAAGCAACACGACCTTTGACAAAAATCAAGGTAATCGTGGAAAACAGCTTAATCCGAACCAGCAAAAAGGTAAAAGATAAGTTGTGCATTAAGCAAGCGGGCTTCGCCCGCTTGCTTTTATATTTTTAATCCGACTAAAAATGCACATTTTAAAAATAATACACGGCTATCCGCCCAATTACAATGCAGGTTCAGAAGTTTATAGTCAATCCATTTGCAACGAACTTTCTAAGCGACACAAAATTTCCGTTTTTACACGGGAAGAGAATCCCTATGCAGCTTGTTTCAGTATTCGGGAACAAAAAGTCAACGACAACCTAACACTTTACTTCGTAAACAATCCGCAGGGCAAGGACGGTTATCGCCACAAACAAATGGACGACAACTTTTCTGAGTTACTAATGCAAATTAAACCCGACATTGCACACATAGGTCACGTTAATCACCTATCAACAGGTTTGATTGACGAGCTAAATAAACTCAAAATTCCCATTGTTTACACGCTTCACGACTTTTGGTTAATGTGTCCACGTGGACAATTTTTGACACGAAGCATTGGAAACGAAAACAACTTTCAGTTGTGCGAAAAACAAGACGATAAAAAATGTGCGACTGATTGCTACAAAGTGTATTTCAGCGGACGAGAGGAAATCGAAACCACAGAAATTGAAAATTGGAGCATTTGGATTCATCAGCGAATGATTGAAACAAAAGCAATCATCAAAAAAGTTGATTTGTTTATCGCCCCTTCAAATTATTTACGTGATAGATTTATCAATGACTATGGTGTTCCCGAAAACAAAATCTTATACTTAGATTATGGCTTTCCCACTGAATATCTAACCCAAACCGAAAAATCGAAAGAGAAAACGAATTACACTTTTGGTTACATCGGAACTCACATTCCTGCAAAAGGAGTAAACCTATTGATTGAAGCATTTAAGCAAATTGAAGAACCTACAACGCTTAAAATATTTGGCAGAGCAAACGGACAAAGCACAAATGCTTTAAAATCATTAGCCGAAAATTCAAAAAACAAGATTGATTTTTCGGGAGAATACATCAATCATAATTTGGCGAATGATGTTTTTTCAAATGTTGACTGCATTGTGGTTCCGAGTATTTGGGGCGAAAATTCGCCTCTTGTAATTCACGAAGCGCAATCGTGTAAGGTTCCTGTAATCACAGCCGATTTTGGCGGAATGAAAGAATATGTTGAGCACAATGTAAACGGACTTTTGTTTGAACATCGCAACGCAAATTCTTTAGCAGAACGAATGAAATTTGCTGTTTCAAATCCTGACAAAATGAAGACGTTAGGCGAAAAAGGTTATTTGTATTCCGCAGACGGAAGCGTTCCAAATATCCAAGACCATTGCAAAGAATTAGAAAACATTTATAGCAAATTCATTTACAAACTTTGGCGTGTTACGCTTGACACAAATCCTGAAGATTGTAATTTGAGTTGCACAATGTGCGAAGAACACAGTCCGTTTTCAACTTACATCAAAGAAAAACTAAACGGTAAACATCGCAGAATGCCGAAAGAATGGTTAGAACCAATTTTTGAGCAAGCAAAAAAAATCGGTGTTATGGAAATGATACCGTCCACAATGGGCGAGCCGCTAATCTACAAGCATTTTGCCCACTTTATTGAGTTGTGTTACAAATACAACATCAAGATGAATTTGACAACTAACGGAACATTTCCGAGAACAACAGAGAAAACCGTTACCGAATGGGCGAAACTAATTGTTCCAATTACAACGGACGTAAAAATAAGTTGGAACGGTGCAACTACCGAAACTTCGCAAGAAGTAATGAAAGGAATTGACTTTGAACAAGCAGTTGCAAACGTGAAAGAGTTTATCCGTATTCGTGATGAACACTTTGCAAACACAGGTTATTACTGCCGTGTAACGTTTCAACTTACGTTTATGCAAAACAATATGCACGAATTGGCAGACATCGTAAAATTGGCTTCACAACTTGGTGTGGACAGAGTAAAGGGACATCAACTTTGGGCGCATTTTGATGAAATCAAACATTTATCAATGAAAGCAACGCCCGAAAGTATTTTGCAATGGAATGAGTATGTAAAACAAGCGAACGAAGCACAAGAAAAATTCCGCAAGCCAAATGGCGAAAAAGTGATTTTGGAAAACATTATTCCATTACAGAAAAACGAAAACAAAGAAATTCCCGACAGCTACGAATGTCCGTTTTTAGAAAAGGAACTTTGGATTTCAGCGACAGGAAATATTTCGCCTTGTTGTGCACCTGACGAAATGCGAAAAACTCTTGGACACTTTGGAAACATTGAAAACACAAGCATTGAAGAAGTGTTGCAAAACGACAATTACCAAAACCTTGTAAAGAATTACAAGACAATTGATTTGTGTAAAACCTGCAATATGCGTAAACCAAACTAAATGAAGGAAAACGAAAAAATATCGCTTTTGCTTCGCCACGCTGACAGAGATGACATTCCGCAAGGTTCTTTCGGAAATGAAATTTTATTGAACGAAAAAGGAAAACAAAACGCACAAAGGTTTGGCGAAATATTATCTGAAAGAAAAATCAATAGAATTTTCACAAGTCCTGTTGGTCGTTGTGTTCAGACGGCTGAATACATAACCAAAGGTTATGGAAATTCAATAGAAATAATTGAAACAACTTCGTTGGGTGCGCCCGGACTTCATATTTCAGACGAAAAAATTGCAGGGAAATTTTTTCTTCAACACGGTTTTGACGAAATGTATAAACGATTTATGCAAGGCGAAAAAATTCCAGGCATTCCGAACATTGACGAGTTAAATTTTAGAATTACGAATTTCATAAACGAAAACTCAACACAAAACGGAATGACAATTTTCATCACTCACGATATGTTAATTGCGTTTTATCATTTCAGCATAAACAAGAAAGTTTACACAAAAGATAATTGGATAAACTATTTAACAGGACTGACATTTAGGAACAATGAATTGGCAAGAAATTAAAGTATCAGCAGACAACACGCATTTTTTATTTGACGGAAAACCAATTTTCGGAAAAACATTTATTGAAGTTTTAAAATTTCATTCGCCAGCACTTGCTCCTGTTTTAGATAATTCGGGTGCTTATCACATTGACGTAAACGGAAACGAACTTTACAGAAATCGCTACTCACGAACTTTTGGTTTTTATTGTAATCGTGCTTCTGTAATTGACGGCAATCGTTGGTTTCACATTAATGAAAAAGGCGAAAGAGTTTATCAAACTTCGTTTTCGTGGACAGGAAATTTTCAAGAAAACATTTGCACCGTTCGCAATACAGACAACCAATATTTTCACATTGACATAAACGGAAACCGTATTTACGCAGACAATTTTGTTTACGCAGGCGACTACAAAGACGGAATTGCTTGTGTAAAATCTAAAGACGGTTTTTACAGACACATTGACAACAAAGGGAAACTCATAAACGACAAATCATTTCTTGACTTGGGAGTTTTCCATAAAAACTTTGCAACAGCTAAAGACAATAACGGTTGGTTTCACATTGACAAAAAAGGGAAGGAAGTTTATAAAAATCGCTACCTGACAATTGAACCATTTTATAACGGGTTTGCCTTGGTAACAACATTTGACAACGAAAAAATAATTATAGACGAAAAAGGACAGAAAATATTGACGGTTTGACGAATAAACATAAAGAACGCCTACCTGTAACAATTAGGGCTTCGTTGTGTGCGAAGCACAAACAATGAAGCCCCTGTTGAACGGAACCGGGTATTATGTGTTTTTCGAAATTCGATTTTTGATTTGGCTAGTTTTTTTTCTTCTTTATTTTTTTTGGGGGGCAGAATTTGGAAAAAATTGCCAATAAATAGATCGTTTTATTAATCTATTGTCCATAAAAACCCCTACCCACCAAGACTATGCTTCGCAGGGAACCCCAAACTGGCCCGCGCCCAAAACTTTGGAAGGTGGTCCTCTTCGTCCAAATTGAAGTACTATGACCATTCGACCCGTTTTACAGCAAGGGCATTTTGGAAGGAATGTTCCCTTTTCAGGACTTTTGGTCTTAAGTGCAAAGATGTTTTCCCTTAATATGGGTAGTTTTTTTCTTTTCCAAGTACTGCTCAAAAAACCAAAATGCCTAATCCTTACAAAACCCCTTGGAAGGATGTGCAAGGCAAATCGCCTCACAAATTCAGAGAGCGAAAGATTCATTCTCTTTTTTGTTCCTCCCTGTCGATAATCCTTGTATTCGAAGCTTACCTCATTCTGGTCCACTGACTTTATTCTGTGGTTGGAAATGGCAATTTTATGGGAATATCTTCCAATGTATTCCACAACAGATTTAGGTCCGCCGAAGGGCTTTTTGGCGTAAACGATCCATTCCTTTTCCCATAGTGATTTTCTTATCCTTTCGTACTGCTTAGGTTCAACAGATCGGAGCTTTTCGCAATACTTTGCTCTAAACACTTTTGAGAGTGCTCTCACTGGGAACAGAAATTCTCCATCGGGACGGATGTTTTTCCATTGTCCTTCTTTTGTCACTCCTCCCCCTGGCACTATACAGTGAAGGTGTGGATGGAGGCTCAAGTTCTGTCCCCAGGTATGCAGAATACATACAGCACCAGCCATAACGCCACTGTTCCTCCCAAAGGCAGATAATGTTTCCCACGCTGCATCAAAAAGGATGCTATAGACCATTTTGGGATTGTGAATAGCGAGAGGGTTTACGGCTTCTGGCAGAGTGAACACCAAATGAAAATAAGCAACGGGTAGCAATTCGACTTCTCGAGCAGCAATCCACTCTTCCCTTTTCCTGCCTTGGCATTTTGGGCAGTGCCTATTGCCACAGGAATTATAACTAATAGCCAAGGCTCCGCAATCATCGCATCTGTCGATATGACCGCCCATTGATTGTGTGCGGCAATTTTCAATCGCCCACAATGTTCTGAGTTGCCAACTATTTAGTCCGATTCGATGTATTCCCTCTCCGAGTGCTTTTATTGCTTCAGATACTTCGTGCTGGGGCGCATTTCTCAAAAAGTGTATCAATGGGGCTGAACACTTTGCGCCCTGGCAGTTGCGCAACCTGCAGGTATTCGATGGTAGACTCAATATTCTCGTGCCCAAGTAAGTCTTTTAAGGTCATGATATCCATACCATCTTCCAGCAGATGTGTGGCGAAAGTGTGCCTTAGCGTGTGCACATGGATATCTTTTTTTATTCCTGCCATCTTGCAGGCCTGCTTAACGGCCCACTGTACACCACGTTGAGAGTAGCGGCTATCGAAATCTCCACCTGCCCTTCCCTCTGGCTGACCATTGAACAGGAATTCCTTTGGCTTTTCTGCTTCAATGTACTTTTTCAACCCTCGGACAAGGTGAGCTGATAGGGGCATATATCTGTCCTTTTTGCCTTTGCCTTGTGCTACCCGAAGTTGGAGACGATCGAAGTCAAGGTCTGCTAAACGTATGCTTCTCACCTCCATGCACCTCAGCCCACATCCGTATAGTAGCCCTATCAATATCCGGTGTTTGAGAAGTTGACAACTACGCAGCAATAGCCATACCTCCTCTCGACTAAGTACAACCTGAACCCGTTTCTCATGCCTTATCTCGGGAAGCTTCAAAAACTCATATGGGATTCCTTCTGATTTAAGTAAAAAGCGAAGTCCATAAATAGTATGCTTAAAGTAGCTTTGGGACGGCCCATGGTGTTTTTTCTGAAGGTAGAACAAGTAATCATGAACTTGTTCAGGATCTAGTTCGGTTGGAAGTTTTCCAAAGTAAAGCGAAATCGAAGCCACATGAAGAGCGTAATTATTAAAGGTGGATCGACTTCGTCCAAGAATCGAAATGGTTCGTTCGAATCGATAAAGTAGTTCTGTAAAACCAGGAACTTCTCGCTTGGCCCTGTTAACGAGTTTGTTTTCCCTTAACTCATCGGGGTTCTTTTTTTTGTTGCCATATTGATTATTTTTATCCCCGAAAGATAGGCATTGGCTTTTTTAGCTACCGAAGGTTTAGTTCAACAGCAGTTTGGCGCAAGCGGGGGTTTCGTGCTTCGTATGACAATTTTTCGTATAATTGAAGTGCAGTTCTTCGGTTTAAGTGTAGTGCTAAAAAGCCCCGCCTGCGCCAAGCTGCAAAACGTTAGCTGCAATGGTGCGAAACCAGCAACACGACAGATATAGAAACAGAAATTAATGCTAAGACCAATTGACATATTAATTAACAGTTTTGCTCAAGAACAACTCGACCTTGACAAGCTAATTCTTTGGTTTGACAGTTTATCGACTATACAACAAAAAGAAGCAATTAATTGGACAAGGAATTATTTAGAACAATCACATCCAGACGATGAGATTATTAAAGTTGGTATTGAACAGATTCCACTTAAGCCAACAATGACACCCATTGTGCTATTGAAAACAAAATCATTAAAAATTGCTTTAAATAAAATCGTTGAATTACCCGACTTTGAAATGAAAAAGGCTTTTGTTTCTTTAGTTACCCTATTTAAAGTTTCTGACAAAGTGAGAAGAGAGAAATGGTGCGAAGGGAAATGTGGACATGATTGGCATAATCTTGACAAATTGAAAATTGAATTTACAGACGAATATTTAGGAAATTTAAACGGACGAATTTCATGAAACAAGAAACCACAGCAGCTAACAGTGGGCAAGGTCAATAAGCGCTTTTGCACTTCGAATAGGGCTTTTGGTGAAAAACTTCGCTTCCGCTCTTTAAATAAACTTTTATCTGTAAATTCGCTTACTGCCTCTGCCCCCGGAACGTTAGCGGTAACCCCAAAAAAAACAGCAACCAACAAAATACCTATCTGCAATCAATTTTCAAAACCCATAATTAACTTCCTAATGACAATCGGTGGAAAAGAGATATATCTTTATAAATTTGAGAATCTTCATGCGATAGAAGATTTTATCAATAGTGGCTTAAAAATGTTGCAAAAAGTAAACCAGAACCAAGAGATTTTTATCAATAACGAAGAAAATAGTATTATGGACAGCCTGAATAAGCGCTATAACCTTCCAATTAAAGATGAAGAGTTACTTCAAGAATACAACGAAATACTTAGAAGTGAAATGGATGTGTTTATTGAGATACGAAGGCATATTCGGTATTCAATGTTTCTAAGCTCATATTCTTTTTTTGAAAGCAGCCTAAGATTTCTTTGCAACGAAGTTTCAGAAAACACTGCATTTAAATTATCCAAAAAGGCAGCGAATATTTCAAGTATTGAACATTATTGGAACTTTTTAATTATTAAGTTTCAAATTAAAACAAAAAACTCGCAAAAGGATTTTGATTCGATTAAAAATCGAAAAGACTTACGGGACGCAATCACCCATAAAAATGGAGTAGTTAAGCCAACTAAAGTGGTTAATATAAGTGGGGTTAACATTGAATCAAATTATTTTGGCACACATCAGATAGAGATCAAAAGCAGTGAATTTGTCGCAGAAAACTTAAAAGAATATTGGTCTTTCTTTTCTGAGGTTTTGCTGGAAATTGATAAGCGATATTACGAATTATACATAAAATAATTTGTGAATATCTACATAAAAATCCCGAAAGATGAAAAAAAATATAGCACCATTTGTTGACATAAGAGATTATTTGAAATTACTTACAGAAGAATTGAAAAGGACTCTGCCCCTGTTTCCACTAGATTCTGATGATGAGCAATTCCCATTTTTAATTAATTCATTTAAAGATGAAAGTTCTAGTTATACGGTTATTCTTCGAATTACTGACGAAAATCGTAATTCGCATATCGATTTGACTCTTGGGCTGAGGGAACTACATGACTTTAGATCACTGATTAGAGGATTATATTTTGTGAGAGTTTGGATAACCATTGCAGTCATCAATGAACAAAAAATTATTGATGCTAGTCCAATGTTAATTTCTTTAAAATATTGTGAGCCCCAAAAAACGGCATTGGAGATTTCATCCTTCTTTTGGGAAACCTTGAACAAAAATTCACTCAATTTAGACTTGTTTTCAATTAAAAATCATCGCTGAAGCAATTAGAACTTCCGGGAATTTTAGTGAAATTTGATAAAGTTTTTTTATTATTCTCATTCTTCAAGAGAGGCTGGGGCAACCGCTAACAAGGGGCAAATGCAATAAGCGATTTTGCTCTTCGAATTGAGTTTTGGTGGTTTACTTAATATCGCTCTTCGAATTAAGTTTATCTGTAAATTCGCTTACTGCATCTGCCCCCAGAACGTTATAGCCAATGCCAATAGTGCCCATCCAACCAATTTTGCTTAAAAAAAATTTGGCAGAAGTTGTCTGAATGGTTAACTTTGTGTCGTGGACTACGAAAGACAAGTAATCGCTTACAAGAATTATTTTCTAGAATTTTACATGGAACTTCCTGACAATGTTCAAAGGAAAATCGAATGGACATTAAACTTAATTAGAGTTACACGGCAAGTTCCAGAGAAGTATTTCAAACATTTGGAAGGCACCAAGGGATTGTATGAAATACGGGTAGAAGTTGGAGGAAATATTTATCGGATTTTTTCCTTTTTTGATAAAGGGAATTTGGTAGTCCTAGGAAATGCATTTCAAAAGAAAACACAAAAGACACCAAAGCAAGAATTAGAGAGGGCAATAAAAATAATGGAGGAATATTATAATGAAAACAAATAAAAACATAACCACATTAGATGAAATTCTTGACAAAAAGTATGGACCAAAGGGACAACCAAATCGAGAAGAGTGGGAACAACAATTTGAAGCGTTTAAAATTGGGGTTTTACTTGAAGAAGCTCGAACCAAGTTAGGAATGACCCAAGAAGAACTTGCAGAGAAGTGTGGAACGAATAAATCATATATTTCACGTATAGAAAATAACTCATCAGATATTAGATTATCCACACTAATGAAAATAATTCAACAAGGTCTAGGAGGACATCTAAAATTAACAATTCAACTATAAAAATTTAATGGCACAGGCTATAACACGGTGCAAAAGCCATAAGCAGTTTAGTGCTTTCTATTCCCTTTGGGTTAAGAACTTAAATTCGTGCTTTCTAATCACATTTGCATGTAAATTTGCTTACGGCTCCTGCACCGGAAACGTTACCTGCAAGCCTAAAAGACGACACAGCGAATATGAACGACAGAAATAAACATAAAGTGACGGGACAAATGAACCATCAGACAGCCGACCCAAAAGCCAACGCTTCTGTATTTTTATTTATTCCCACCGCACATTTTTTAAAAACAATTTTAGCCAGCCGCACAAATGGCACATTTGGTTTTGCCCGACACACAAGCCGACCCTTCGCAAAACCAAAAGAGCCATTTTTTGCCAACGCACCGAAAACCATAAATTCGATAATCTTAAATTGAGAGATAAATGCACATAATTCAAAACAATCCGTATCGGACAGTTGGTTTGCTCGTTGGTGCAACAGCAAGGGAACAAGAACGACAAGTAAAACGGTTGAAACAATTTATTGAAGCCGAGCAAGACCCACAGGACGACTTTAGTTTTCCGACACTTGGTAATTTGCACAGGACTTTAGACAAGGTAAATGAAGCGGCTTCAAAACTCAATCTTGACAGCGACAAAATGAGTTCTGCCCTATTTTGGTTTTACAAAGGAAATCCAATAACAGATGAGCCAGCATTTGACGCAATTAAAGAAGCTGACTTAGACCAAGTAATCAGTATTTGGACAAAGCTCACATCAAACGGAGAAGTTTCACAGCGAAATGCTTCGGCTTACAGTAATTTGGGAACACTTTATTTAAGTGGAATTTTAGAAGGAACAAATACCAGTGAAGCAATTTTGGAACAGGGTATTTCATTAAAGCTGAAATTCCTAGAAAGCTCATTTTACAAAGAGTTACAACATTTAGCTACTGATGAAAAAACTTACAAAGCCACTAAAAAAGAACTCCAACTTTTGTTTCTTAATCAAGTGCAATCTGAAGTTGAAAAAAGCGGAACTGTAACTTCAAACAAATTCCTTGATATTCTAACCAAGCAGGAATTTTCGGCTAAAGAGGAGTTTTTGAAAGGATTTGTTCAAAAACCAATTGAGCAAATAGAAAAGAAAATTGAAAATTCAAAAGCCAAGCGTAAGTCTAATAAAGCGAATGCTGCAAATGCTGGCAAGGAATTGTATGATTCAATTGTCAATGAACTTGTTCAACTCAAAAACATATTAGGTGTAAACAATCTAAAGTTTTCTTCAATCAGTGACAAAGCATCTGATGAAATACTTCAATGTGGAATTGATTACTTCTTACAATATAAAGATTCAAATACCGACCCAAGTGCGGTTTCAATGAATCTTTTTAAAAAAGCTAAAATATTTGCAGTTGGGAACATTGCGAAACAAAGATGTCAAGAGAATACTGAAAACCTACAGGAATGGATTGATGATAAACCTGAGAGAGATAAACAAGCAAGGATTTTAGTTGACTTTGAGAAACTTAAAAATCTGATTGACGAATATGAAGGACGAAGCGAAACAATTGCTAATGGTAAACAACTTTTAGCAAGTGCAAGACCATATTTAAACAATATAAAAAGTGTTTTAGGCAGCACAGATGAATTATACTTAGGACTTAGTTCAAGAATTGCATCAGATGCACAAGGAATGTGTGTTTCTGAAATAAATAAATTGCAAGAAAAATTTGCGAATACTTATGATAATGCAACCAAAATAGCTGCCATACTTCTGCTTAAAGAAAAAGTAAATGAAGCTTGGGACGTAACAACTACTATTGGTTCAATGGATTTGCGTCAAGATTTTAGGACACGATACACACAAAACAGAACTTCACTTTCAAATTTAAAAACACAATTGGCGGCAGTTAATACTGGTGGAGGAAGAAGCAGCGGAGGAAGTAGCGGTTCAAGCGGTTGTTACATTGCAACAATGGCTTACGGTGATTACGACCATCCCCAAGTAATGATTTTAAGACAATTCAGAGATGAAGTATTAGACAAATCAGCATTTGGTAAGTGGTTTATAAAAACATACTATCACTATTCTCCTAGACTTGTAGAAAGACTAAAAAACCAAAGGACTGTAAACATTATAATTCGCAAAGCACTGAACCAATTTATAAAACTCATTAAATAATGAAACGACAAATAACACTCGCAATAATTCTATTTTCTTCCCTTGGTGCTTTTGCACAAGTAACGCAAGAAGATTTAGAAAAGGAAATAAAGCCTTTGACACAAAAGGTAAATTCACTTCAATCAGAAAACAGCAAACTGAAATCTGAAATTGGAACTTTAAATTCTAAACTTTCAAATGCTTACAAAAGCATTGACAGTTTAAGAACAAAATCACAGGATAATAGCAACGCTATTACCCAAACTGCAAATCAACTTGGAATTCAAATCAAGGAAACAGGCGACAAAAACGAAGGTAAAATCACCGAAGTTTCTGAATCACTAAGCAAAAATTCTCTTTACGGAATTATCGGAGTGCTTTCAGCAATCCTGCTTTCAGGACTTTTATATTGGCTATTGAGCAAAAGACAACAAACCGACAAAACAGATTTTATTGACCAGTTGAGCAAAACCAAATCATCTATTGAGGAAAGTTTGGTAAAAGAGTTTGGCAAGCAAACTGAATTGATGGATTCTCAATTGCATTTAATTGAGCAACAGAAAACAACTTTACAAGCCACGCCAAATGCAGAGCCTGACCATTCATTAGCATTGAAAGTTGCAAGTGAAATCAATCTAATTGAAAGAAACATCAATCTGATGGATTCAAAAACAAAAGGCTTGAAACAGTTACAAGCATCAGTTGGCAAATTGAAAGACAATCTTTCTGCCAATGGTTATGAAATGCCTGAATTGTTGGGCAAACAGTTTCATCAAGGGATGAAAGTAATTGTAACCAGTTCAATTCCTGATGAAAATTTGGAAAAGGGTTCAGAGATAATATCAAAAATTCTAATTCCACAAGTAAACTATAACGATAAAATGATTCAAACAGCCCAAATAGAAGTTTCTGTTGGCTACTAAACAATAAAACAATTTCAAAGTATGAGAAATAAAATTGACTACGGCATTGACTTAGGAACAACCAATTCAGCAATAGCGAGAATGGAAAACGGAGTTCCGACCATTAAAAAATCGGACACATTAAAAGATACTGTGCCGTCTTGTATTCACTTTAATAAAAGGCAGGATATTCTTGTGGGAGATACTGCTTTCAACGTAATGAAGAATGACAACACAAGAGCATTAAAGACTTTTGAAAAAGGGAAAACCAATACGTTTATAGAGTTCAAGCGGACAATGGGAACAACCCATTCTTACGAATGTTCAAATATGAGTAAGAGCTTTTCATCAGAAGAATTGTCCTCTGAAATTCTAAAGAAATTAAAGTCATTTGTTCAGGATGAAAACATTTCTTCAATTGTAATTACAGTTCCTGCAAAGTTTTTAAATCCGCAAAATGAAGCAACAATGCAAGCGGCTAAACTTGCAGGTTTTAAACATATTGAACTATTGCAAGAACCAGTGGCTGCCGCCACTGCTTATGGTCTTGGTTCAAAAAGCAAAGACGGTTTTTGGTTGGTTTTTGACTTTGGGGGTGGAACTTTTGATGCAGCGTTAATAAAAGCGGAAGAAGGAATTTTAGCTGTTAAAGATACCGATGGAGATAACTGGCTTGGTGGTAAAAACTTGGATGAAGCAATTGTTGACCAAATTATCATTCCAAATCTGCAACAGAATTATGCTATTGATAGTGTTTTAGAGGATACCGATAAAAAGGAAATTTTACGAAACGCAGTTAAATTCTTTGCTGAAGAAGCTAAAATTCAGTTATCGTTCAAAGATTCGCATAATATTCTTTCAAACTTAGGCGACCTGCCTTTTGAGGACGATAACGGAGACGAGCCTGAAATTGATGTTTTGGTAACTCAAAAAGATATGGAAAATGTTGTTGCTCCTATTTTTCAGAAAGCCATTGACATTACAAAGGAGTTATTAAAGCGTAACAACTTAAAAGGTTCAGACCTTGGAGCATTGATTTTGGTTGGGGGTCCGACTTATTCGCCAATCCTTCGCAGAATGCTCAAAGAGCAAATCACAGACAAAGTTGATACTTCTGTTGACCCAATGACAGTAGTTGCAAAAGGTGCGGCTTTATTTGCTTCTACAATTTCAGTATCAGACGAAGTAAAAGAAACCACAAGAGATAAAACCAAACTTCAACTTGATATTAAATACGAAGCTACCACCGTTGAATTAGACGAAATGGTAAACTTGAAAGTGCTAAAAGAAAAGACAACTGGCACTTTTCCTGAAAAGATTTATGCTGATGTAGTTCGTTTTGATGGTGCTTGGTCAAGTGGTAAAAAACTAATTGGCGAAAAAGCAACAATTGTTGATGTGCTATTAGTTGAAGGTCGTTCCAACTCCTTTGAAATAAATGTTTATGATGAAGCAGGTAATAAATTAGAATGCCAACCGCACCAATTTAGTATTTTACAAGGAATTGGCGGACTTGATGGAATGCAAGTTCTACCCTATCATATTGGAATTGCAAAGTTTTTTCACACCGAAGGCAAAGATTTGTTTCTGCCAGTAAAAGGATTAGAGAAAAGCAAAAAAGTTCCTGCAACAGGTGTAATCAATGGTTTGAAAACAAGAAGTGCAATCAGACCCGGAATGATTAAAGACATTATTCGTATTCCAATTTATCAAGGAGATTTTAATGCAGAAGGAACGAATCCAGTTTTAAACAATTTTATTACGGAAGTAATAATTACAGGCGAAAGTTTGCCTGCATTGTTGCCCGAAGGTAGCGATGTGGATATAACCATAAAAGTTGACAGGTCGCAATTGATGAAGTTCACCGCTTACTTTCCTTTATTAAATCACACAGAGGAATTAGAAATAGAAATAAAACAAACTGAGCCACCAACTGAAGAGTTGCTGACCAAAGAGATTTCAAAAGCAAAACGCACAGCACAAAAGGTTAACGCCAGTGATGTTTCAGAAAAATTAGACGTTCTTGAGGAACAATTAGAAAACGAAAAAGGAAGTGCAGACGGGAAAATGAAAATACTTGATGGCTTGCGAAAAGAACTTTTGAAATTAGATAGTGCTGAAAAAGTTGCTGAATGGCCAAAGGTTGAGCAAGAACTAAAAGATGCTTTCTATGAGTTGGAAGATTTAATAGAAAAGATAAAAGCCAATAGTGATGATGACGATTTGAATATGGACAAAGTTGAAGCCCACATTCAAGAATACAAGAAAACTATTGAGCAAGTTATAAAGGACAAAAACACCAAGGAAGCGAAACACCTCATTAGTGAAATTGGCTCTTTAGATTTCAATTTGCGTAATGCTGTTACAGGCAACGCAATGGATGTTCAATTTTTGAAACACATTGACAGCGACTTTAATTCTTACCATTGGAAAGACCGAAACAAAGCAAGGCAATTGTGTAACCAAGGTTTACAGATGGCTACTGCTGGAAATACAGGCGGTATCAGAAATATTTTAGTTCAGTTAATCGCATTAATGCCTGATGATGAAAAACCAAAAGACACATTAGGTTAATAACTCAAATTTTTACTCGTTAAAATGGATATTCAAAAACAAGGCATACTACCCAAAAATTTTTCAGTTAATGAAAAGTATTCTGTTATGCTTTTTATTAAGCAAGGCAGTAATGCTGAAACTTACAGAGTAAAAGGTAAAGACGGGAAACTCTATTTCCTTAAACTGTTTAATTATGCAAAACTTCACCGTTCGGCTTTTGACAGTGAAAACAACTTGCTTGAAATTGAATTTCTAAAATCAATCAAGCATCCAAACATTGTTTCATACAAAGACAGTGGAGAACTGATTTTTGAAGGCAAGAAGTTTGGTTTTTTGGTGCTTAATTTCATAGCAGGTGAAACTTTGGCTGAAAAAATAAGTCGTGAGAAAATTGAATCTGTTTACGATTTAAAGCAAATTATTTCGGCTGTTTTAAACGGTCTAAATTATTTACACAGTTTGCCCGAACCAATTATTCATAATGAAATCACACCTCAAAACATTATGCTTGATTTATCGGGCGATATTCCACAAGCTAAAATTATAGATTTTGGTTTTGCCCGTTCATTTCATCAGTCTTCAAAGGCATATAACAAAGAAGGGTTGAATTTGAACTATGTAGCATCGGAATGCTTCAATAGTTTTTATTCTCCTCAATCAGATTTGTTTTCGGTTGGTGCATTAATGTATCATTTGCTTTTCGGAATGCCACCTTGGTTCAAAGACATTTCAAAATTTAAAGCAGATAGAACAAAAGCAGAGGATGTAATAATTGAGGAACGAAAAAAACCAATTTCATTTCCAAAAGTTTCAGAAGATATTGTTGATTTTGATGAAACAGTTTTAAAGGTTTTAAAAAAGGCTTTGCAGAACGACCCCGAAAACCGCTTTCAATCCGCCAATGAATTTACCCAAGCATTAAATGGAGAAATTGAAATTAAAGATGTTGACACCGTTCAAAAAGTTAAGTCAGACGAAAAGGACGAGAAAAAGATAAAAACGCAAAAAGCCAAGGGGAAAGGATTTGATGCTATTGCAGGAATGAAAGAATTGAAAGCACAATTGCAATTAGATGTAATTGATGCTTTACACAAACCCGAAGAATATGCAAAGTATGGCGTTACCATTCCTAACGGAATGCTTTTATACGGTCCACCAGGTTGCGGAAAAACATTCTTTGCCAAACACTTTGCCGAAGAAGTAGGCTTTAATTTTATGTTGGCGACACCTTCAACTTTGAAAAGCAGGTTTATAAATGCAACACAGGAAAACATTGCTAAAATGTTTGAAGAAGCCGAAAAGAATGCACCGACAATCATTTTCATAGATGAAATAAATGAGCTATTGCCAAACCGTGACAGCGATGCTCACGAAATGGCGAAAAGTGCAGTAAATGAAATGTTGGCTCAAATGGACAGAACTGGTGAAAAAGGAATTTTTATAATCGGAGCAACTAACTATCCTGATATGATAGACCCTGCAATGCTAAGAGCAGGTCGTTTGGACAAGAAATTTTATTTGCCACCGCCAGACTTTGAGGCACGTAAAGCAATGTTTGAAATGTATTTAAAAAACAGACCGCTTGACTTTGGTATGGACTATGACCGACTTTCAACATTGACAGCAAACTATGTTTCATCAGATATTGAATTTTTGGTTAATGAAGCTTCACGTTTAGCACTCAAAGAAAAATCAAGAATTACAATGCAGATTTTGGAAAATATTATAAAGAATACAAAGCCTTCTGTTCCGCTTCACGAGTTGCAGAAATACGAAACAGTAAGGGCAAAAATGAATTCCGAAGAAACAGAACAAAAAAATGAACGACCAAGAATTGGTTTTAAACCTTAATACAAAAAAATATGGACACAATTAGCTTTGACAAACTGTTACTTAAATCAGCCTTTTGCTGTATGGCATCTGACGGGCATATTGACAATAGAGAAATTGCCCTCATTAAATCAATGTGTGAAAAATCGCCATTATTTAAAGACTTCAATTTTCAAGAAGAAATTAACTCACTTGTAAGTAAGATTAACACAAGAGGCAAAGAGTTCATTTCTTATTATTTTGACTTGTTAGGAAAATCTACTTTAACCGAGCAAGAAGAATTGACTTTAATTGATTTTGCTATTCAGACAATTAAAGCAGACGAGCAAATTGAATATTCTGAAATCAAGTTTTTTAAGAATATCAGACACAGACTGAAAGTTAGTGATGATAAAATTTTGGCAGTGTTTCCAGACATTGAGCAGTTTTTAGAGGAAGACATTGTAACCGAATCTTTCCTTGACAAGATAACGAACCAATATTTGGAAGCGGCTGAATTACCGCAGTTTGAGTTAATCAGTATTGACACCAGTTCACTTGACGATTTGAAGAAAGATGAGTAACGCAATCAAAATAATTTTAGCGATTCTATTTTTTCTCTGTTTAGCGGATATGCCTTACGGATTTTATCAGTTTGTAAGGTTCGCAGGACTAATTGGATTTGCAATTTTAGCTTATCAAGCACACGAACAAGGCAGACAAACAGAAATGATCGTTTACGGTGGACTTGCTTTGCTATTTCAACCGTTTTTCAAAATCGCACTTGGCAGACAAATATGGAATATAGTTGACGTAGTTGTAGGAATAGGACTTATAATATCAATATTTATGAAACCAAAGGAAAGCCCACGCTAAAAGCAAGCACATTTGCAATTCGCACAAGCCAACGCACAGACCAAAAATTGCAAAAGAGCTTGCTTTGCCAACGCAGACAAAAATTGTTTTTAAAAAATTTCCCAACGCTTCAAAAAAAATAAAAATACACCGACACACAGCCCGACAAACACAGTAGAGAATGACACAGAAACTCAATATTGACAAGGCTTACAACGACACAGCAGACAGAAGGCCAGCAGGTAACAGCGGTTTTGCAAAAAAGCGGGTTCAGTGGTTAATTGAACATTCTACCTCGCATCAACTTTTGTGCTATGTTGACAGTTTTGAGCTCCGAAATCCGCTTCTTCGCAAAGCCGCCAAACGTTAGCAGCAAATTTGGACGACCACAAAACTAACGACAGACGGACATAAATTATGACAACAATTCTTATTGCAATCTTAGTTTTAGTTACATCGACAATTATTCTCAGACTTAAGGCAAGAAGAGTTGGTTCAAATAAATTTAAGGAATTAGCTTTTGTGGTTCTGTTAATTTCGACAATTTATTTTTTGCTTTTACTTATTGCAAACAATATTGGCGCAGAGTCAACTCCAGTTTGGGTTACGACAACAAACCAGCTTGACAAAAAAATTACAGTCTATAATATGACTATATACGACCATCCTGTTTATGACGACATAGGTAGATTTGTTTACAAAGGTACTTCTTTAAACGCTGGTGACAGCTCAACAACAAGAATCGAATATGACGGAGCAGTAGAATTTTGGACTGTTGGACTTGACGACCTGAATAAAATTGTATTTTTTAATTCTACAAACTCACACTCAATTAGTGAATACAAATTCAACATTGACAAAAGCTACATCGCAGACAAATCTAAAGCTACTTTGGCAAATATTGACATCCAAATTTACAATAAAGCCAAATTGACTAAAGACATTCTAATAACCATAGACATTATTCTGACCCTACTTTTGTTAATTGAAATACTATCTTCAAAACCAAAATTTAATAACTTAGCGGACAACCATAAACAATGACAAAAGAAACAAAATCTGCTGCTAACACGGTGCAAAAGCCATAAGCGGTTTTGTGCTTCGATTTAACATTTTTCTGTAGCCTGAATTTTGTGCTTCGCTTGAACATTTTCTGTAAATTCGCTTACGGCTTCTGCACCGAAAACGTTACCAGCAACCCTAAAAGACGACACAACCGACAACAAACGAACAATAAAACGACAGACAATTTGCTAGCCCTTCGCAAAATAAAAAGAGCTGCAACCCAACGCACAAGCCGACACAGATTGCAGCACATTTTATTTGCCCAACCGCACCCAAGCCCACCCACCACCCGACAGTTAGAAAAAAGAAAGTTTATAGTTGACAGTTTAAGAATCTTTTCTAAATTTGCCAATATTTGTCAAGTCATTTTTATGCAAGCGAAAACAATAGGGACAATTTTAAGAGAGTTACGGGAGACCAAAGGGCTTCTACTTCGTGAAGTAGGTGCAGAATTAGCTCTTGATCCGACTATTCTAAGTAAAATTGAAAGAGACGAGAGAATGCCGACCAGAGAACAGGTAAAGGCACTTTCAAACTTTTACAAAGAGCAGAAAAATGAAGTAATCATTGCTTGGTTGAGTGACAAATTAGTTTACGAAATCCAAGACGAAGAACTTGGACTTGATGCTATGAAAGTAGCAGAAGAAAAAATTAAATACGGAAAAAATCAAGGCAAATGAGTGCTAATCAATATATCAAGACATTTTTAGAAGCATTGGGCTTCAAATCCAAAAATGGAGTTCAATATTCAAAAGAATATAAACTTCAAGGCTACACTATTTCAGCCGACATAAACAAGGGAAAAATACAGTATCGCAAAGACGAGAATACAACAGTTGAAAGAGTTGAAGATGGACAAATTCAACTCGGAGATAAAACAACCTCTAATTTTTCACAACCTGAAAACTTTGTTGTTTTAGAGTGTGTAGACAGACTTTTAAACAAGGGTTATTTACCAAACGACATTCACTTAGAAAGACGCTATCCTTCAGGGCGTGGAGCAAGTGGCGGAAAATCGGACGTTTGTGTTTATGGAAAAGACGGCAAGTCGTTAATGGTTATTGAATGCAAAACATACGGTTCAGAATACGAAAAGGAAAGAAAGAAAATGGAAGAACACGGTGGACAGTTGTTTGCTTATTTAGCAAATGACCAAAACGCCAAATTCCTGGTTCTTTATGCTTCAAAACTAAATGACGATAAGAATTTTGACTATGAAAATTTAATCGTCCAAATCAAAGACCGTGAAGAAGATTTAAAGAAAAGCACGAAACAAATTGAAGAAGAGAATATCAAACTTTATCGTGATGCAAAAAACAAGGCAGAACTTTATGAAGTTTGGAAAGAGTCATTCAATTTATACTTTCATTTCAATGGTATTTTTGACGATGATGCAAATGCCTATTCACTCGAACTAAAAGCCTTAAAAAAGAAGAACCTAAAATCCTTAGAAGACTCTCAAGGTTTATTCAACAAGTTTGCTGAAATTCTACGACACAACAATATTTCGGATAACGCAAATGCTTTCAATAAAATCCTTTCGCTTTTTCTATGCAAAATTGTTGATGAAGAAAAAAACGATGAAGATGTATTAGATTTTCAAGTTAAAGAAGATGAAGAATACGAACATATCATTGACAGACTTCAAGCCTTGTATCAAAAGGGGATGAAAAAACTCAATGAAGAAATTGTTTATTATTCAGAAAAGGAATTACACGAAATAATAAAACTTTACCCAAAGCAAACGCCTATTGAATCTATTGAAGCCGTTTTTAGGGAATTAAAGTATTATACCAATAATGAATTTGCCTTTAAGGAAGTTCACAACAAAAAACTTTTCATACAAAACGGTCGTGTTCTTACAGAAGTAATCAAGCTTCTTCAAAATTATAAATTCAAATACACCAGTAAGTTTCAGGTTCTTGGTGAGTTCTTTGAATTAATGCTTAATCACGGTGTTAAACAGTCCGAAGGTCAGTTTTTTACCCCAATTCCAATCGTTAGGTATATCATTTTATCATTAGGTTTTGAAAAAATCATTGCCGATAAAATAACAAACGATGAAGAATATTTGTTGCCTAAAATTCTTGACTATGCTTGTGGTGCAGGACACTTTTTGACTGAAAGCATAGAAGAACTTCAAACCGTTATTAAAAAGTATGACACCTCAAAACTTAGCGAAGAACTGCAAAAGAAATTTAAGGAACTTAGAAAAGGAACGGAATGGACTGAAGATTATATCTATGGAATAGAAAAGGACTATCGCTTGGCAAGAACCTCTCAAATTGCTTGTTATATCAACGGTGACGGAGATGCCAACATAATTTTTGGAGATGGCTTGGAAGAACACGACCAATTAAAACTTAAAAAGAAAAAGTTTGACATTGTTGTAGCAAATCCACCTTACTCAGTTAAAGCATTTAAAAATTATTTGAATGTAGGTAAAACCCATTTCGGCTTATTCGACAATTTAACAGAACGAAGCAAAGAGATAGAAGTCTTATTCATAGAAAGAACAAAACAGGTTTTAGCAGACAAAGGACTTGCAGGAATTGTTTTGCCCTCAACGATTCTTACCAATACAGGCGTTTACACCAAAGCCAGAGAAATAATATTAAGACATTTTGAAGTAAAAGCAATTACAGAATTGGGTAGTAAAACATTTATCGCCACAGGAACAACAACTGTAATTCTATTTTTAAAACGCAGAAATGACGATTTTGTAAAGGACAGAGAATACATAGCAGAAGATGTGTTTAATGGTGTTAATATTGACAACAATAAAAGATACATTAAAGAAAAGCGATTTATTGAGTTGTTCTGTGAACACAGAGAGCTAAATCTTGATGACTATATCCGTTTTCTTAAAATTGAAATCAATAATGAACTTCAAAAAACAGAAATGTTTACGGAGTATAAAACGACTTTTGACAACAGCACAGAAATCAATAATTTGAAGACCAAAGCATTCTTCAAAGCATTAAAACCAAAGGAACAGGAAGAAGAACTAACAAAAAGATTTTACAACTTCTGTAAATCAATAGAGAAAGAAAAGTTTCTCTATTTTATGCTATGCCTTTCAGATGGAGAAAAGAAACCTGAAAAGTTAGATCAATATTACATACCTCAAAATACAGTAATTGTAAGAACAGGTGGCGAAGTAAACGAACAAAAAGAATATTTAGGTTATGAATTTCAAGGTGAAAAAGGAAGTGAAGGAATAAAAATAAACCAAATTGGCGGTAAACTTTTTGACGAGACTAATTATGAAAACCCGGAAAAGGCAAGTACATACATACGTGCAGTTACTACAGGCAACCCAATACCGAAAATATCAGAACAACAAAAAAACAACCTTTCTATTTACAAACTTATCGACTTAATAAAATTCAACAACGTTGACTTTGAAAAAAAAATAGAAACTGTTGCAACTCCTTCAACTCCTTTTGTATCTAAATATGAACTGTCTAAAATAAGTTCTTTTACTGAAAACATAGGTGGGCTATGGACAGGGAAGAATCCTCCGTTTTTAACGGTCAACGTTATAAGAAATACCAACTTTTCAAAAGATGGAAAATTAGAATATTCAGATATTGCAAGTATTGAAGTAGAAGCAAAACAATTTAGCAATCGCACATTAGAATATGGTGATATAATTGTTGAAAAATCAGGCGGTAGCGAAACTCAAGCAGTTGGACGAGTTGTAATTTTTGATAAAAAGGAAACTAATTATTCATTTTCAAATTTCACAACAAGACTAAGAATTACCGATAAAAAAATCAATCCATTTTACCTTCATTTAATTTTAAATAACCTTTATGACTCTGGTTATACTCTTGCAATTCAGAGCGGAGCGAGTGGACTAAAAAATCTTGACTTCAATGAATACCTAAAAATCAAAATCCCAGTTCCTCCAATAAAGGTTCAAGAGCAGATAATTAAAGAAATAAAGGCAGTTGAAGTTAGAGAAATAGATTTTGTTTCAACTATTAAGAGATTGGAAAAGGAGATTTTTAGAGAACTTCAAAATCAAATCAAAAACAAGAAAAAGGTAAAACTAGACAAAGTTGTAACAGTTCAAAGTGGTGGAACACCAAAAACAGGCGTTCCTGAATATTGGGATAATGGTACAATTAATTGGTTACGTTCAGAAATTTGTCAAAACTGTTATGTTTATGAATCTGATGTAAAAGAAAAAATCACAGAAGAAGGCTTGGCAAAATCTTCTGCTAAATTATTAAAGCCAAACACCGTTTTAATGGCTTTAGTAGGTGCAACAATCGGACGAGTTGCTTATTTAACATTTGAAGCAACAACAAACCAAAATGTTACAGGTCTTTATCCAAAAGACGAGAACGAGTTAATTCCAAAATACTTGTTTTATGCTTTAATGAACGACTTTGACAAAAACTTTGGCGACAGAAAAGGAAAGTTTACAATGGCTAACTTGACAATGATAAAAAACCTTGAAATCCCATTGCCGACATTTGCAGAACAGAAAAAACTTGTTGACATAATTGAAGCAAAGGAAAAAGAAATTGAAGCAATAAAATTGTCCTTAACAAATATAAAAACTGAGAAAGAAGCAGTATTGACTAAGCACCTTTAAGCCAACGCATTTGGTGGCACATTTGCAAAACCGCACAAGCCCACGCTAAAGCCAAGTTTTGCAAAAGAGCCACCAAGCCAACGCACCAAGACAGACACGAAATGACAACGAACAAACACGACAGACAAGAAGGGCAGCTGGTAACAGCGGTTTGGCGTAATGGCGGGTTCAGTGCTTTGTATGACAGTTTTGTGATAGGTTCAAGTGCAGTCCTTCGATTGAACTTTTGTGCTAAAAATCCGCCACTACGCCAAGCCGCAAAACGTTATGGGTAATCAGTACCGACTAGCAGTCATCCACCAATCGACCTTTGAGCCTTGGAAAGGAAAAAACGCAGGATTAGCAAGTATTAAGGGTAAAGCTTTGGAGAAAGGGACAATTTATTGGACCTCGAGCGGTTTTACCGGAGATACCGGTCAAGCTAGTGCTTGTAACGAAGCTTCGTAAAAACCGCTCGGCAAAGTTAGTCGGATTATCTGACAATAGCAAACGGATCCGACAGACTTTTCTCCAAAGCTTTACCCTTAATACTTAGAGGGGAGCGTTTTTGAGTGGTGTTGATAATTTTTTCCCAAGGCCCAAATCCCGAAATGGACTTCGCAAACAAGCCATGTTTGACAAAATACATTTCTGGCAAGGTCGAAAGGTGGATGGGATTTGATTTTGCAGTCGGTTCTGACTCCGCCATTCTGAAAGAAGAAACATCAGAATGACTACCCATAACAAGGTGCAGAAAGCCATGCGGGGTTTTGTGCATTAAATTGGCTTTGAAAAATGAATTGAGATTTGTGCTATGTTTGGGCATTGGTGGTGGAAGTCCCGCACGTCTTCTGCACCCAGAACGTTAGCAGTAATGGTAGGACGACCCAACCGACAACGATAGACAATGCAGAAAACGACATTTAAAATATCAAAAATGGACTGCCCATCCGAAGAACAGATGATACGGATGAAACTTGCCGACTTGACAAACATCAACTCGTTGGACTTTGACATTGCAAACAGACAACTGACCGTTTTTCACACCGACAATCACGACCAAATTTTTCAGCGACTTGACAACTTAAAATTTGACACTTCACTTGTTGACAGCGTTTCGGCAGACAATTACACAGCAACAACCGCCAACACAGACCGAGAAAGAAAATTGCTTTGGCAAGTTTTAGCTATCAACTTTTTCTTTTTCGCTCTTGAACTTACGACAGGTTTTATTTCAAACTCAATGGGACTTGTGGCGGACAGTTTGGATATGCTTGCTGACAGCATTGTTTACGGACTTGCACTTTTTGCAGTTGGCGGAACAATTACACGAAAAAAGAACATTGCAAAATCGGCAGGTTATTTTCAATTAACACTTGCAGTTTTTGGTTTTATAGAAGTAATCAGACGATTTATTGGAACGGAAACAGTTCCAGCTTTTCAGACAATGATAATTATTTCAATTCTTGCACTTATTGGCAACGGCTTGTGTTTGTATTTACTGCAAAAAAGTAAAAGCAAAGAAGCACATATGCAAGCAAGTATGATTTTTACATCTAATGACGTAATCGTAAATATTGGTGTGATTGTCGCAGGCGGACTTGTTTACTTGACAAACTCAAAATATCCAGACCTTATCGTTGGGACAATTGTGTTTTTCATTGTTGGACAAGGAGCATTTAAAATTCTAAAACTATCAAAATAATATGGACTACTTTATTAAAATCATTTTACCTATTTATTTCATTATTTACTTTGGAATTGCATTTGTTCTCAAATCCTTGATCGTTGCAAAAAGAATAGGAAAGAACCCACTTGTTTTACCAAAAGACGACAGTGCTTACGGACTTATCGGGCTTTACTTCAAACTGACATTAATAGCAATGTTTATTTATGTTCTTGCCTATTCTTTCTTTCCGACTTGGCATTCAAATTATTTATTCATTCCTTCACTTGACAACGAAATTATTAAATACATTGGTCTTGTTGTCTTAGCTGTTTCGCTTGTATGGACTATTATCGCACAGGGACATATGAAAAATTCTTGGAGAATTGGTATTGACACAGAAACTAAAACTGAGCTTGTTACAAATGGTCTTTTCGGACTTTCAAGAAATCCTATATTTTTTGGAATGATTTTGAGTTTAGTTGGACTTTTTTTAGTCACCCCAAACGCACTGACTTTATTATTTTTGATTTTAGGTTATGTTCTTATTCAAATACAAATCAGACTTGAAGAAGATTTTTTAACCAACGAACACGGACAAAACTACATTGACTACAAACATAAAGTAAGACGACTAATATGACGACAGAAAAAACCACTACTGCTAACAGCACATTTGCAATAGGCGGGGTTTCGTGCTCCGCAGACAGTTTAGTAGTAGCGGAAAGTTTTGTGCTCCGCATAAACATTAGTGGTAAAAATCCCGCCCATCGCAAATCTGCAAACCGTTATGTGCCACTTTATGACGACACTGCAAATGAAAACAAACATTAGAAAAGGACTAAAAACGGACACCGATAATTTAGTTGAATTGAATAGGCTTTGGTTTAGACCAAATCTTGAAAGCAATGACAACGGATTTTTATCCGTGACCTATGACGGTACTTTTTTTGAAAGCATAATTGACAATGACGACCTATTAGTTTTCGAGAGGGAAAGTAAAATTGTTGGTTATGTTTTAGTCAATACTACTATCAATACACAACATATTGAAAACATCAAATCAGAATACTTTGAGTTAAAACCTGAAGCTAAAAAGGATTCAATTGCATTTAGCTATCAAATTCTAGTTGACAAAATTCTTCAAGGGACGGGTTTCTTTTATTCCGCCCAAAAAGAATATTTTAATTACTACAAGACAAAATATGACGTGTTAATTTCGACAGTTAACAAAGAGAATTTGCGTTCAATCAAAGCTCATGAAAAAGCTGGCTGGACATTTATTGACACTAAAAAATATTACTTCATTATAGAAAAGAATTTATGACACTTGACCAAATTACAATTGTGGGTTTTGCGACAATAGGAGCTAGTTACTTGATTAAATTAATCGGCTTTCCACAACAAGCAATTAAACTTTATAAATCAAAAAACACTCAGAACGTTTCTTGGTTTCTTTTTGTTGGCTCATTTACAAGTTACATTTTATGGACATACTATGGCTATCTGAAAAATGACTGGGTTATTATCGCAGGACAAAGTGTTGGTATTTTGACATCTGGAATAGTTCTCTATTTATTATACAAATACAGAAATAATGACAAACATGACAATAAAAGCGGCACATAACAGCACCTACCCAAAAGGCGGGGTTTTGTGTTCCAAAGACAGTATGGTGGTTAATCAAACATTAGTTTTTCAAATCAAGTTTTGTGGTGAAAGTCCCGCCCTTCGGGTAGCTGCAAAACGTTATAGCCAATGCCAATAGTGCCCATCCAACCAATTTTGCTTAAAAAAAATTTGGCAGAAGTTGTCTGAATGGTTAACTTTGTGTCGTGGACTACGAAAGACAAGTAATCGCTTACAAGAATTATTTTCTAGAATTTTACATGGAACTTCCTGACAATGTTCAAAGGAAAATCGAATGGACATTAAACTTAATTAGAGTTACACGGCAAGTTCCAGAGAAGTATTTCAAACATTTGGAAGGCACCAAGGGATTGTATGAAATACGGGTAGAAGTTGGAGGAAATATTTATCGGATTTTTTCCTTTTTTGATAAAGGGAATTTGGTAGTCCTAGGAAATGCATTTCAAAAGAAAACACAAAAGACACCAAAGCAAGAATTAGAGAGGGCAATAAAAATAATGGAGGAATATTATAATGAAAACAAATAAAAACATAACCACATTAGATGAAATTCTTGACAAAAAGTATGGACCAAAGGGACAACCAAATCGAGAAGAGTGGGAACAACAATTTGAAGCGTTTAAAATTGGGGTTTTACTTGAAGAAGCTCGAACCAAGTTAGGAATGACCCAAGAAGAACTTGCAGAGAAGTGTGGAACGAATAAATCATATATTTCACGTATAGAAAATAACTCATCAGATATTAGATTATCCACACTAATGAAAATAATTCAACAAGGTCTAGGAGGACATCTAAAATTAACAATTCAACTATAAAAATTTAATGGCACAGGCTATAACACGGTGCAAAAGCCATAAGCAGTTTAGTGCTTTCTATTCCCTTTGGGTTAAGAACTTAAATTCGTGCTTTCTAATCACATTTGCATGTAAATTTGCTTACGGCTCCTGCACCGGAAACGTTATGGGTAATCAGTACCGACTAGCAGTCATCCACCAATCGACCTTTGAGCCTTGGAAAGGAAAAAACGCAGGATTAGCAAGTATTAAGGGTAAAGCTTTGGAGAAAGGGACAATTTATTGGACCTCGAGCGGTTTTACCGGAGATACCGGTCAAGCTAGTGCTTGTAACGAAGCTTCGTAAAAACCGCTCGGCAAAGTTAGTCGGATTATCTGACAATAGCAAACGGATCCGACAGACTTTTCTCCAAAGCTTTACCCTTAATACTTAGAGGGGAGCGTTTTTGAGTGGTGTTGATAATTTTTTCCCAAGGCCCAAATCCCGAAATGGACTTCGCAAACAAGCCATGTTTGACAAAATACATTTCTGGCAAGGTCGAAAGGTGGATGGGATTTGATTTTGCAGTCGGTTCTGACTCCGCCATTCTGAAAGAAGAAACATCAGAATGACTACCCATAACAAGGTGCAGAAAGCCATGCGGGGTTTTGTGCATTAAATTGGCTTTGAAAAATGAATTGAGATTTGTGCTATGTTTGGGCATTGGTGGTGGAAGTCCCGCACGTCTTCTGCACCCAGAACGTTATAGGGCATTTTAGGACGACACCCAAACAGGCAGAAATAAGATAATGGACGCATTTTTACTCATAGGACTTTATATACTAGTTTTCGTAGGACTTCCAATTGGACTTGTTTGTTTGTTTTATTTCGTTCCAAAAAAGCTTGGCTATCCAAAGACAGGAAAGTATTTGGCTGTAATATTTGGTGTGCTTGTTTTGACACTTGTTTTATGGACAGTTTTTGAAGACCAACTTTCTACAAAGGACAACGCAAAAGAACTTGTTGAAGAGCAACAAATTTTATTAGAAGACAATTTTGAATTGCAAGAGAACAAATCAATGTCAGCAATTGGTGACTATTACCACACTTTTACATTAATAATATCAGAGCGTGATAAACAAAAGGCAATTTTAAAAATTAAAAGTGCGGACAATTTTAAAACGGACAATTCTTCAATTGACGAAACGCTATATCTCTCAGACAAAAGATATTTTGGACCAAAAGTGACACAAAACTATGAAACCGAAAAAGCTTATGTTCGGGAGTATTTCCAACCAAGTGGACAAAAAGGATATGCACCAACATTTAGACGAATTTTAATAAGTAAAACTAAGAATGAATTAACATTTGAAGACATTGACGAATAGAAAAACGCCCTATAACAGTGGGCAAGGTCAATAAGCGCTTTTGCACTTCGAATAAGGCTTTTGGTGAAAAACTTAGAGCCGCTCTTTAAATAAAGTTTTATCTGTAAATTCGCTTACTGCCCCTGCCCCCAAAACGTTATAAGCAATTGCACAAACCATAGTAATAATTGAAGATGGAGCATTTATTTTATTTTTTATCTACAATTTCAGCATTGACAGCAGCCGCTATATGGCTAGGAAAATTAATTATTAATAAGACATTTGACCTAGGATTAGAGAAATATAAGTCTAATTTACAAAAAGAGATCGAGATTCATAAAAATGAACTAGCAAAAAAATCTCTAGAGCACGAAATTAAATTTTCAAAGCTTCATACAGACAGAGCAGAAATTATAAAAGTTCTTTATATTAAACTTGTAGGGCTTGAACGATTATTGTTATATGCAACAACATTTAATCAAGGACCTGATTTTATCGAGGATACAAAGCGAGATACAGATTGTATTGAAGCTATTCAAAACCTTATTGAACAACTTGAAAAAGATAAAATATATTTTACAAGTGACACAATTGAAAAATTTGAAGAAATAATCAAAGAAGCTTGGAAGATTGTTTTTGAAATGCGAAGAGTTAGGTTAAATGCGAATAATCACAATAGTTATATTTCATCAGGCATGAAATCCCCAGAATCATATCTTAATTATTTCGATCTTTGGGATAGTGCATTTCAAAGGACACAAAATGAGTTTCGACAATTAAAAGAATCATTAGCTGAAGACTTTAGGAATCTAATTGGACTTTAACCAACTGCTTATAACAGTGGGCAAAGTCAATAAGCGCTTTTGCACTTCGAATAAGGCTTTTGGTGAAAAACTTCGCTTCCGCTCTTTAAATAAACTTTTATCTGTAAATTCGCTTACTGCCTCTGCCCCCAAAACGTTAGCGGAGACCGAAAAAACCAGCTTACACCAACTTGAAATTGGAAGAGAAACTGGCATTTGCATTCCAACCAATTTTTATTGTCCTTTTGCCTTCAATGCTTAATCATGGAGAAGGGATTCCTTGAGACTTTTGGACCTGGACTTTTGACAGGATCAAAGTAAGCTGCCAAATTCGCTGTTGGTTTTATCTGGCAATTTGCTTCGGCCTAAGTTATCGGAGTTTTGACAAGGATGCGAACGAGGCAGCTACTTTGAATGCGCCAAATGACATTGCAACTCGTATTGGCATTTGACAAAGAAGAGAAGTTTTGCGATTTCGAATGACAGATAAGCAATTTGGCGCGGCAGCAATAAAGTCCAAAAGTCTCGGCGGGTAGACAATGCAAAAATGAGCGAGCAAAAGGACAATAAAAAATTGACATTAGCTCATCGGCCTCCGCTAACACGGTGCAAAAGCCATAAGCGGTTTTTTGCTTCGATTCAACATTTTTCTGTAGCCTAAATTTTGTGCTTCGCTTTAACTTTTTCTGTAAATTCGCTTACGGCTTCTGCACCGGAACCGTTATGGGTAATCAGTACCGACTAGCAGTCATCCACCAATCGACCTTTGAGCCTTGGAAAGGAAAAAACGCAGGATTAGCAAGTATTAAGGGTAAAGCTTTGGAGAAAGGGACAATTTATTGGACCTCGAGCGGTTTTACCGGAGATACCGGTCAAGCTAGTGCTTGTAACGAAGCTTCGTAAAAACCGCTCGGCAAAGTTAGTCGGATTATCTGACAATAGCAAACGGATCCGACAGACTTTTCTCCAAAGCTTTACCCTTAATACTTAGAGGGGAGCGTTTTTGAGTGGTGTTGATAATTTTTTCCCAAGGCCCAAATCCCGAAATGGACTTCGCAAACAAGCCATGTTTGACAAAATACATTTCTGGCAAGGTCGAAAGGTGGATGGGATTTGATTTTGCAGTCGGTTCTGACTCCGCCATTCTGAAAGAAGAAACATCAGAATGACTACCCATAACAAGGTGCAGAAAGCCATGCGGGGTTTTGTGCATTAAATTGGCTTTGAAAAATGAATTGAGATTTGTGCTATGTTTGGGCATTGGTGGTGGAAGTCCCGCACGTCTTCTGCACCCAGAACGTTATAGGGCATTTTAAAAGACGACAATTTGAGAATGTTGACCAATATATTCACACTAATTATTTTGACAAACTTAACTGTATGTGGTCAGACAAAATCTATTACTGACAAACAAAATATTGACCTGACATCAGTTGACTTCATTGAAATTAATAACAACTCTAGACAGGTTGACACAACTCAAATTACACACAAACGACTAACATACGAACAGACCAAATTATTTGTGGACAAATGGAATATGGCAAAGTCAATTGGACCTTGCAAATACATAGTTTTGTATTGGATTAACATAATATTCAAGGACGGCACGAAGCGGACATTTAGAATTAATGGTAATAATGTAAAGGAAAATAATGATTGGTGTTATGATATAGGCGACCTCGCTTTTATTAATAATGCAATCTCAGGACAAAAAACAATAACGGGAACGTATGGAGTTTATCTTGACTGGTCGACATATACCGAACTGACAATTAAAGAAAATCAGACCTTTGAATATATTGACAGGGGTTTTACTGGAATTGGCTATAAAAATTATGGGAAATGGAAAATTAAGAATGGAAAACTAATTCTATACGACTATACGGAAAACAATAGCTTTCATCCTATGCCGACAACTTGGATAATTAAAAAAAATGAACTTTGCAATGACACTAAGAAGCATAAAAAGAAAGGACAATGCCTAAAACTAAAGACTAATTGAAAAGAAAAACGCCCTATAACAGCACCTACCCAAAAGTGGCGGTTCAGTGGTTAAATCAAGTATTGTGCTTCTATCAAAGTTTGTGCTTGGTTGACAGTGAAGTGCTTCGAAATCGCCACCTTCGGGTAGCTGCAAAACGTTAGCAGCAAATTTGGACGACCACAAAACTAACGACAGACGGACATAAATTATGACAACAATTCTTATTGCAATCTTAGTTTTAGTTACATCGACAATTATTCTCAGACTTAAGGCAAGAAGAGTTGGTTCAAATAAATTTAAGGAATTAGCTTTTGTGGTTCTGTTAATTTCGACAATTTATTTTTTGCTTTTACTTATTGCAAACAATATTGGCGCAGAGTCAACTCCAGTTTGGGTTACGACAACAAACCAGCTTGACAAAAAAATTACAGTCTATAATATGACTATATACGACCATCCTGTTTATGACGACATAGGTAGATTTGTTTACAAAGGTACTTCTTTAAACGCTGGTGACAGCTCAACAACAAGAATCGAATATGACGGAGCAGTAGAATTTTGGACTGTTGGACTTGACGACCTGAATAAAATTGTATTTTTTAATTCTACAAACTCACACTCAATTAGTGAATACAAATTCAACATTGACAAAAGCTACATCGCAGACAAATCTAAAGCTACTTTGGCAAATATTGACATCCAAATTTACAATAAAGCCAAATTGACTAAAGACATTCTAATAACCATAGACATTATTCTGACCCTACTTTTGTTAATTGAAATACTATCTTCAAAACCAAAATTTAATAACTTAGCGGACAACCATAAACAATGACAAAAGAAACAAAATCTGCTGCTAACACGGTGCAAAAGCCATAAGCGGTTTTGTGCTTCGATTTAACATTTTTCTGTAGCCTGAATTTTGTGCTTCGCTTGAACATTTTCTGTAAATTCGCTTACGGCTTCTGCACCGAAAACGTTAGCGGAAACCCTTAGGCGACAGTGCCAACATCAACCGACAGAACATAAATTGAGCATTTTGCTTTTACCATCGACCAAAAAACTGTAACTTTGCTACCAAATGATAGCGACAGCAAAAAATTATGATGTAATTTGTTTTCAGTTGAGAAACAATCTATATTCTCAACTTGAAAATCCTTTGAAGAAAGACCTAAATCGCCTTTCAAGTGATATTAAAGCTATTATAACCTCAGGCAAAAAAGTTCAAACTCAATCAGTAGATATGCTTAGTCAGGTTTTCAACTTGCGTATCAAAGCTCTTAAATGGTTGGCAGACGAAAAGAACTTTGACTATCTTGAATTACTCAATGACATCTTTCCTCAAATTGAAGAATTGAAGTCAAATAAGAAACTTGAAGTTCTAACCGAAAATCTTTTGTTCGCTTTGCGATGCAATCAAAGAGTTGTAGAATCATTAGTTTTAACAAACGAGTTCTCAGCTGATAGTTTCACTTCAAACATTTCCCAACTTCCTGACATAACTTATCATCAATTCGTTGCTTCATTAGCGTTTGCAAATCTTGACGATGAAACATCGCAAAAAATTGTGGATTGGACTAACGCTTCATTGCACATTGAATTTGTTTTGGTAGCGGCTGACATTATTTGTGATGACAAACTGAAAATTTCTGACAAGACAATAAATGAGTTGGCTTTTTTAGCTGCGGATGCAGCACAAGAATATTCAGCATTGGCTATAGAATTAGGAATTTTAAAAACTCGTTCAACAAGACAATCTTTTTCAACTTTATCTTTTGACAATAGCTTTATCAAAGAACAAAAACAGTTATCTGATTTGGGCTTGGATGATTTTGCCGCAAAACTTTCAAATTTATGAAGCAGAATTTTACCAAAGGCGATATCGTTAATGTAAATCTTGGCTCTCCACCTAAAGAAATCAAAGGACACGAACAAGGTTTTGAAAGACCTTGTGTTGTAATCAGATCATTCAACAACCTTGACTTGGCGATTGTTGTTCCACTTACATCTAAGGAAGCAAAATATAGTTTGTTTACCATCGTAAAAATCCTAAAAGGAACGGCTGGGCTTACTGCTGACAGTTATGTTTTATGCCATCAAATCAGAACCATTTCATTTGACCGAATTGTAAGTAAACGAGCGAGGTTGGACAACAAAGACATTTTGAAAATTCATTCCGTTCTTATTGATACATTGGAACTTTAAACGAAAAAAAGGGCATCCGCTAACACGGTGCAAAAGCCATAAGCGGTTTTGTGCTTCGAATCCACTTTTTTCTGGAGTCTAAATTTTGTGCTTCGAATTAACATTTATCTGTAAATTCGCTTACGGCTTCTGCACCGGGACCGTTATGGGTTATTTAATTGAACAGTATCGCTTAGTGCAATGACAGAAGCATGAATAAAACAATAGGATTTAATAATCAGATTCTACCTGTTCATTTGTTGAACACAGGTTCTTTAGGAGTTAATATTTTACCTTTAGATCACAATAATCCTTACGACTATAAAAGAGAGCATCGACATAGTTATTATGAAATAATCTTGATTGAACAAGGTGGATGCAATCAACTAATTGATTTTGTCAATTATCCTGGACAAAATTTCAGTTGTTATATCATTTGCCCACAACAGGTTCACCTAATGAATCGCAACTCTGCCAGTGGAACTGTTGTTCAATTTACTGAGGAAAGAATCCTTTCAAATGAGTTAATTACTCAATTGAAGAATATCTCAATTCGATCGAATGCAGCTATCATTTTCGAAAATCAACCAGAAATATACAAAGATGCTTTATTGCTTTTGAAATTACTTTCTAAACAATTGGGAAAAGATTATAACACAACCACAACTTGTGCTATAAGTCTATTGAATTCATTTGTGTCTCTTATCTTTTCTCACGTCAATCCGACTCAAAACAAACATCAGTCCGATGAAAATATCATTCATGACTTTTGCCAATTGTTGGAGTGTAACTATTCAAGAGTAAAAGGAGTGCAATTTTACCTCGATAAACTGGGAATAAATGAAAAAAAACTCTCCAAATCAACAAAAAAGCATTTCGGTATCAGCCCTTTGCATATGATACATAATCGTATCATTTTAGAAATTAAAAGACTTTTGCTTTTCGGAAGTGTATCTCATAAAGAAATAGCATTTCAGCTCGGCTTCGATTCTCCAGCCTCTTTTTCGGCATTTGTTAAAACTAAAACAGGCCTTTCACCCACCGAATTGGGAGAACGATTGGCGGAAATTCATAAGTAAAAGTCAGAAATTCCTATCATAGATACGGCCAATAAAATTCAACTTTGCACTAAACAATTAAACAGGCAATTATGAAAAAGCTCCTCTTACTTTTCTACTTGGCAAGTTCGGTTTTCGCAAAAGCTCAATTACCAGCAACTTGGATTCAGGTACCAGTTCCAACTAACAAAGACCTTAAAACAATTGATTTTCCAACACCCTTTGTTGGATATATAGGTGGAGAAGATAGTCTTTTATTGAAAACAATAGATGGTGGTTTAACTTGGAATCATGTTCCTTATACTGGAATCAACTTTAATCCTAGTTCATCATTTGTAGTTGCTGATGACTTCTTAGAATTGGATTTTGTTACTGACCAAATAGGTTATGCAGCGGTAGGATTTTCTACATATCGCACCGCAGATGGTGGTTTAACTTGGACCGATTTAGCCTCTTCACCTTCTTTAAATCACCATCGTTCATTGTATTTTTTTGCAGATGGAGAGGGCGTCATTGGCGGTTTTCAAGAATATGTTGTAGGTGCTTTAGGGTATCAAAAGGAATACATTGATCGTTTCACTATAGGAACATCAAGTCCTGTTTTAGTCAACTCTCCGTATTCACATACTCAGGATACAATTTCAGATATCAATTTCGATTTAAGTTCATTCGGCTCTGTTGGCCTTGCAGTAAGCACTGGCGGAAGAATCTTCAGAACAATTGATGGAGGAATTACTTGGGATTCAATACAAAGCCCATTAGGAAATCAGGTGCCTCTTAAATGTGTAACCATTGTAAACTCTAATTTAGCATTTATAGGATATGACAGTGAAGCGGCATCAATTGCAGGATTTCCTTTGATAGGATTATTATTTTCAATTGATGGGGGCGCAACATGGGGAATAGACGGTAGTTCAGCATTCTTCGCAGACCCAACACATAACTCTTTGCATACTACAAGTAATGGAAGGACATATTGTGGAGCCTATACCAGTCTTGGTATTTCACAAAATGGCTATATCATGGAATTAATTGATGCCACTGGTTTTCCTTTTTGGAATGGATATTTAGTCGATGAAGAAATCAACTGTATGACTTCTCACAGCGACACAATTGTATGGGGCGCTGGAAACAATGGATACCTTGTAAAAAGAGGGCCAGCAGAATCACTTTCGATTAATGAAAATGAAAGTAATAATCAACTTCAAATTTTTCCAAATCCTTCAACTAGTGAAATAAATATTATAATTCCAAATGAAAACAATCAAGGAAATTATTCAATAGAATTGTATAAAATGGGCGGAAAATTGTTAAAGTCAATTAATGAACAAAAATTAATATTATCAATAGATTATCTCGATGTTGGAACTTACATAATTAAGGTAACAAATAAGGGACAGAGCTGGTCGGGCAGTTTTATAAAACAATGAATACTATTGTTTTAAATATTGACGAATCAATGTGTTTATTGATTAGAAAATAAACAACCCATAACAGCACATTTGCAATAGGCGGGGTTTCGTGCTCCTCAGACAGTTTTGTGGTAGCCGAAAGTATTGTGCTCCGTATAAGGATTAGTGGTAAAAATCCCGCCCATCGCAAATCTGCAAAACGTTATAGGGCATTTTAAAACGACAACAAATCATAAATGGAAATTCCAAAATTTGACGAAACATTTAATCCTATTCTTGAAGTACTTAAAGACGGAAAAGTTTTAAAATCAAGAGAACTTATTGAAGAAGTAAAGGCAAGATTCTATTCTGACTTAACTGAGGAACAACTAAAGGAAGAGACAAAGTCAGGTGACTTACTCATTGACAACAGGATCGCATGGGGAAAATCATATTTAAAAAAAGGTGGTTATATAGTATTTCCTCAACGTGGTTTTGTTCAAATTACAGAAAAGGGAAAGAATCATTCAGCAACTCTGACAGTTCGAGATTTAGAAAATGAAAGTTCACTGTTTGACTTTTACAAGCAGGTGAAAAGTTTGGCAACCGTTGAGAAGAAGTCACAACCTGAAATTTCTTCTCCACAAGACCTTATAGACGAAGGTCTTAACAGAATTGAAAATGAAGTTAAAAGTGAACTTCTTCAAAAATTGAAGAACATTGATCCTTATTTTTTTGAAAAAGTAGTATTGCGACTGTTGAAAAAAATGGGTTATGGCGAATTCATTGAGACCTCAAAATCAAATGACGGTGGCATTGATGGGATTATAAATGAAGACAAACTTGGACTTGATAAAATATACATTCAAGCGAAACGTTTTAATGAAGGGAAGGTAAGAGAAAAGGACATCCGCAATTTTATTGGGGCAATGAGTGGTGACACGAATAAGGGTGTGTTTGTAACAACATCGGAATTTGATGACAAGGCTATTGAAAAGGCACGTTCTGCTCATCACAAAATTATTTGTATAGATGGACAAAAGTTAGTGACTTTAATGCATGAATTTAATGTAGGAATACAAGTAAAGACAATATATGAAATTAAACAAATTGATGAGGACTTTTTTGATGAGCAGTGAGGAAAAACGCCCTATAACACGGTGCAAAAGCCATAAGCGGTTTTGTGCTTCGAATCCACATTTTTCTGTAACCTGAATTTTGTGCTTCGCTTGAACATTTTCTGTAAATTCGCTTACGGCTTCTGCACCGGGACCGTTAGCGGTAATTCCCCATTTTCCGGAAAGACGGAAATAATTTCTTCTGCTAACGGGACAACAATTAATGAGGTAGTAAAAGACAAAATAGTGACCAAAACAGACTTAAATAACTTATTGAATTTCAGAACATTAAAAAAACGTTAGTCAGAATTAAAAATGAAACGATTAATCTTAATATTGACATTCCTGTTGACAATTCATGCAGCAAAAGCAGACTATGAATCGATTCTTTTGCCCCAATTAATATTCCAATCAACTTTAATAATTAGGGGGACAATAGAGAAGGTCAACAAATTTACCATTGAAGTAAAAATTAAATCGACTTTAAAAGGTGTCGTTCTAAATAATGTAATTATTTCAAAGTTCGCGGATTGGACATGTGCTCAGAGATTTGATAAATATGAAATAGGACAGGAGGAAATATTTTTCCTTACCAAAGGGACTGAGTTCTACCAAATATTGGGTGCAGGAAATGAGGGGGAAATACCGATTATTGGAGACAAAGCATACTACAAGCAGTTGTATTTAAAAATTGACAAAAAAACCAATAGAATATAAAGTTCATAACGGAATTATTTTTGGTTATGAATATAGCGCTGTTGACTTTGAAAATGCAATTAAATACTATCTAGAATATCGAGTGAAGTTAAAGGAATCTTTAAAGAACAACGAAAAATACAATTTAACCAGTTTAAAAAACAAAGCTTTAGACAGGGTTGTAGACGAACTAAGGGACAAATATCATCCAGACTAAGATAACTACCGCTAACAATTAGGGCTTCGTTGTGTGCGAAGCACAAACAATGAAGCCCCTGTTGAACGGAACCGGGTATTATGTGTTTTTCGAAATTCGATTTTTGATTTGGCTAGTTTTTTTTCTTCTTTATTTTTTTTGGGGGGCAGAATTTGGAAAAAATTGCCAATAAATAGATCGTTTTATTAATCTATTGTCCATAAAAACCCCTACCCACCAAGACTATGCTTCGCAGGGAACCCCAAACTGGCCCGCGCCCAAAACTTTGGAAGGTGGTCCTCTTCGTCCAAATTGAAGTACTATGACCATTCGACCCGTTTTACAGCAAGGGCATTTTGGAAGGAATGTTCCCTTTTCAGGACTTTTGGTCTTAAGTGCAAAGATGTTTTCCCTTAATATGGGTAGTTTTTTTCTTTTCCAAGTACTGCTCAAAAAACCAAAATGCCTAATCCTTACAAAACCCCTTGGAAGGATGTGCAAGGCAAATCGCCTCACAAATTCAGAGAGCGAAAGATTCATTCTCTTTTTTGTTCCTCCCTGTCGATAATCCTTGTATTCGAAGCTTACCTCATTCTGGTCCACTGACTTTATTCTGTGGTTGGAAATGGCAATTTTATGGGAATATCTTCCAATGTATTCCACAACAGATTTAGGTCCGCCGAAGGGCTTTTTGGCGTAAACGATCCATTCCTTTTCCCATAGTGATTTTCTTATCCTTTCGTACTGCTTAGGTTCAACAGATCGGAGCTTTTCGCAATACTTTGCTCTAAACACTTTTGAGAGTGCTCTCACTGGGAACAGAAATTCTCCATCGGGACGGATGTTTTTCCATTGTCCTTCTTTTGTCACTCCTCCCCCTGGCACTATACAGTGAAGGTGTGGATGGAGGCTCAAGTTCTGTCCCCAGGTATGCAGAATACATACAGCACCAGCCATAACGCCACTGTTCCTCCCAAAGGCAGATAATGTTTCCCACGCTGCATCAAAAAGGATGCTATAGACCATTTTGGGATTGTGAATAGCGAGAGGGTTTACGGCTTCTGGCAGAGTGAACACCAAATGAAAATAAGCAACGGGTAGCAATTCGACTTCTCGAGCAGCAATCCACTCTTCCCTTTTCCTGCCTTGGCATTTTGGGCAGTGCCTATTGCCACAGGAATTATAACTAATAGCCAAGGCTCCGCAATCATCGCATCTGTCGATATGACCGCCCATTGATTGTGTGCGGCAATTTTCAATCGCCCACAATGTTCTGAGTTGCCAACTATTTAGTCCGATTCGATGTATTCCCTCTCCGAGTGCTTTTATTGCTTCAGATACTTCGTGCCGGGGCGCATTTCTCAAAAAGTGTATCAATGGGGCTGAACACTTTGCGCCCTGGCAGTTGCGCAACCTGCAGGTATTCGATGGTAGACTCAATATTCTCGTGCCCAAGTAAGTCTTTTAAGGTCATGATATCCATACCATCTTCCAGCAGATGTGTGGCGAAAGTGTGCCTTAGCGTGTGCACATGGATATCTTTTTTTATTCCTGCCATCTTGCAGGCCTGCTTAACGGCCCACTGTACACCACGTTGAGAGTAGCGGCTATCGAAATCTCCACCTGCCCTTCCCTCTGGCTGACCATTGAACAGGAATTCCTTTGGCTTTTCTGCTTCAATGTACTTTTTCAACCCTCGGACAAGGTGAGCTGATAGGGGCATATATCTGTCCTTTTTGCCTTTGCCTTGTGCTACCCGAAGTTGGAGACGATCGAAGTCAAGGTCTGCTAAACGTATGCTTCTCACCTCCATGCACCTCAGCCCACATCCGTATAGTAGCCCTATCAATATCCGGTGTTTGAGAAGTTGACAACTACGCAGCAATAGCCATACCTCCTCTCGACTAAGTACAACCTGAACCCGTTTCTCATGCCTTATCTCGGGAAGCTTCAAAAACTCATATGGGATTCCTTCTGATTTAAGTAAAAAGCGAAGTCCATAAATAGTATGCTTAAAGTAGCTTTGGGACGGCCCATGGTGTTTTTTCTGAAGGTAGAACAAGTAATCATGAACTTGTTCAGGATCTAGTTCGGTTGGAAGTTTTCCAAAGTAAAGCGAAATCGAAGCCACATGAAGAGCGTAATTATTAAAGGTGGATCGACTTCGTCCAAGAATCGAAATGGTTCGTTCGAATCGATAAAGTAGTTCTGTAAAACCAGGAACTTCTCGCTTGGCCCTGTTAACGAGTTTGTTTTCCCTTAACTCATCGGGGTTCTTTTTTTGTTGCCATATTGATTATTTTTATCCCCGAAAGATAGGCATTGGCTTTTTTAGCTACCGAAGGTTTAGTTCAACAGTGGGCAAGGTCAATAAGCGTTTTTGCACTTCGAATAAGGCTTTTGGTGAAAAACTTAGAGCCGCTCTTTAAATAAAGTTTTATCTGTAAATTCGCTTACTGCCCCTGCCCCCAAAACGTTAGCGGTAAACCCTAAACCCAGATAAAGCATTTCTCGTTAATTAAACTGAAGCATAGATTATCCCCGCATTTAAGAGAAGGAAAGTACCGATGGACAGCGGAGATCTAACAGCATTTCGCCAGGCGGTTCCGCAGAGATGGTGCACGGAGCTTGCTTATGTGCAACGGATTTGCGGAACCGCCTAGCAAAGTTAGCGGAAATAGTTTTTATTTTCAACTGCAACCCATCGGTACTTTCCTTCTCTTAAATGCTGGCACCCTACTGTGATTGGGCATTGACAGATGTTGAAAAGTAATTTTTTGAGTTATGAACAGGAACCTTTGCAAGGGGTTTAGAATGAAAAGGTCGAAGCAAAGTGATGAAGGAGGGTACAGACAGGATGATAGTCAAACGGGTCAACCGCTAACAGTGGGCAAAGGCAATAAGCGGTTTCGCACTTCGTATAGAGCTTTGGTGAAAAACTTGGCGGCCGCTCTTTAATTAAACTTTTTGCTGTAAATTCGCTTACTGCCCCTGCCCCCAAAACGTTATGCGTAATTATACAGACCGACCATGAAAGAATCAATATTTGACTTATATAATGGTATGAATTTAGGCAACTGCGACATTTGTAAGGAATGTAAGTCTGCTAATAATTATGGACTTTTTAATCCTGTTTCTATTTGGACAATTGGCGAAAATTTTCATAATTCCAATGACAAAATTTTATTTGTTGGAAAGACAGCTAGAGGCGGAGATGAAGACATTGGACCATTAATTAATAATTCATTTATAGACGCAACAGATTTTGGAGATGAAGCACTTGACAGTATTTCTTGGCCATATTATTCTTACACCAAGGAAATAATTAAACGCTATTTTGGCACCTATGAAGAAGGAAAAAAAAATATAGCCTTTACAAACCTAATAAAGTGCAATAATGGAACAACGCAGGACACAACAATTTGGGAAACAAAGCTAAATTGCTTAGACAAATTAGGTGTAGTTTGGAAGGAAATAGAAATACTTAGACCTAAACGTATAGTATTTTACTCACATAAAGACTATGATTATTTTATAGACAAAATGCGGCCATCTTTTACAAGCGAATGCATTGACATCACAGACAAAGAACACTATATTCCAATTGGAATGAAATATAGTTATTGGTGGCACAGGGACTTTTTAGGGCCGCAAGGACAAATTTTACTTTCATTCCTAAGACTTTCACATCCCGAAAGAAAAAAGAAAGAAGATTATGTAAAAAATGTAGTTCAATGGTTAACAAAGACAAAATACTAACTACGCATAACAGTGGGCAAGGTCAATAAGCGCTTTTGCACTTCGAATAAGGCTTTTGGTGAAAAACTTAGAGCCGCTCTTTAAATAAAGTTTTATCTGTAAATTCGCTTACTGCCCCTGCCCCCAAAACGTTATCGGTAAACCCTAATCCCAGATAAAGCATTTCCCGTTAATTAAACTGAAGCATAGATTATCCCCGCATTTAAGAGAAGGAAAGTACCGATGGACAGCGGAGATCTGACAGCATTTCGCCAGGCGGTTCCGCAAAGATGGTGCACGGAGCTTGCTTATGTGCAACGGATTTGCGGAACCGCCTAGCAAAGTTAGCGGAAATAGTTTTTATTTTCAACTGCAACCCATCGGTACTTTCCTTCTCTTAAATGCTGGCACCCTACTGTGATTGGGCATTGACAGATGTTGAAAAGTAATTTTTTGAGTTATGAACAGGAACCTTTGCAAGGGGTTTAGAATGAAAAGGTCAAAGCAAAGTGATGAAGAAGGGTCCAGACAGGATGATAGTCAAAAGGGTCAACCGATAACAGTGGGCAAAGGCAATAAGCGGTTTTGCACTTCGTATAGAGCATTGGTGAAAAACTTGGCGGCCGCTCTTTAATTAAACTTTTTGCTGTAAATTCGCTTACTGCCTCTGCCCCCAAAACGTTATAGCCAATGCTGAAAGAACACAGCACCAATGACTGAAGAAGAATTTTATAAGAAAAAAATATTTGATAAGGTTGGTATTAACCTGCTAAAGCAACAGTTCCCGAATTTGGAAAACTCCATTAAACTTTGGTATAAATCTGACCGCTATAATAAAATTCAGAACTACAAGTCTTTCTTGACAAATAAACTCAAGCAAATGACAGAAGATGGTAAGAATATTAGTTTTAATAACGAACAATTATACAATTTTTTTCAGTGGTGGGAGACAACATCCAAAGTTTGTTATTATTGCTCATTACCAGAAAATTTTCTAGAAGAACTGCATAACCAACCTGGACATATTAATAAGCGTTTTCCTCAAAGAGGTAAATCTTTAGAAATTGATAGAAAACAAGCAAACCTACCATATTCAAATATTCAAAACTTAGTTCTCGCTTGTTATTGGTGCAACAATGCAAAGACAGACACATTTACCGAACAAGAATTTCTACAAATGGGAGAAGTGATGAAAAGAATTTGGGAGAACAGACTAAATAGACAATTATAAATTATGCCAATACCCAATAACATAAAGCGTGAACATATTTTCCAAGCTATGCTAAAGATTCACAGAGAAGGAGTTCCTCCAGGGAGAACACCACGACAATGGGCAGTTCAATACGAAAGCGAAATATTTCCATGCAAACTTCTAATTTCCTGGGCAAATATTTATGCTAATGGTGAAGAGCTTGACCCGAATCCGAACAACTTCCAAACATATATGGCACAAGACTACCTGACAAACCTTGGATTTAATATCATATCTGTAGGCAACAAGCACTGGCTATAACAGTGGGCAAGGTCAATAAGCGCTTTTGCACTTCGAATAAGGCTTTTGGTGAAAAACTTAGAGCCGCTCTTTAAATAAAGTTTTATCTGTAAATTCGCTTACTGCCCCTGCCCCCAAAACGTTAGCGGTAAGTTTAACGCCCGACGTAACATTAGTGCTTAACCCAAACCAGTAGACAAAGCAATTAGATTAGACAGCAACAAGAATAGTTTGCCATAATTTCATGCCGACATACATTACAGAACAAATTGAGCTAAACAATATCGACATTGACTCCTCTTCACTGCGATTAAAAGGCAATGGAATAAAAGACTTTTCCATTTTGCTCAAATTAAATAATCTGACAGAATTAGAATTGCTATCAACAAAACATTTTGACATTTCAATTATTGAAAAGTTAACAAAATTGACGTCTTTAAGGTTAAATGGAATTTTGACAATCACTGACTTGACATTTTTAAAACCACTTACTAATTTAACGAAACTCACTTTGGAAACGCCAGTCGGTTGGGATGGTTCAGGAAAGACAATTAAATGCAATTCATTGTCACCATTAAGGTTTTGTAATAAATTGAACCATATCACAATTTTGGATATTATGTTTGCCAATGATGGACTTAATCCTTTATTTGAAATCAAGAGCCTAACAGAAATAGTAACCAGAAATACATTTACGACATACGATTTTGCAAAACTTGAATTGCATAGGCCAGATATTATTTGCGACCACGCCGGACCTTACATTCAGCATACTATTGAATTTTACAAGTGCAAAAAATGTGGGGATTACAAAATAGAATTTAGCGGAATTGATTTAAAAAGACGTGTATTTTGCAAAAATTGCAATAGACAAAAAGTTGTGGATTTGACAAGACGTTATTACGAAATTCAAAAAACGAGTGAGAAAACCTACCGCTAACAGTGGGCAAGGTCAATAAGCGCTTTTGCACTTCGAATAAGGCTTTTGGTGAAAAACTTAGAGCCGCTCTTTAAATAAAGTTTTATCTGTAAATTCGCTTACTGCCCCTGCCCCCAAAACGTTACCAGCCATTATAATGACAGACACAGACAACAAATATTCCTCTGACAACATAAAAGTTCTTGATTTTTCAGAACATGTTAGAAAACGACCTTTGATGTATATTGGCAATGATATTGTTACAATTTTTGTCGGACTTTTAACAGACTGCATTGAACTTTGTAAGACTGACGAAATCACTTTTGAAATTGTAATATTCGGAGAAAACGACTTTACTTTCGGACTGACATCACGACACGACATAAATCCATTTATTAAACAGTTCACGGATGAGAGTAAAGAGTTCTCAAACTATTTCCCTAAGGGGCTCAAGGTCGTTTCTGAGACATTTGAGATAATAACCAAAGAGAATTCAAAAACAGAAGTTGCCTTTTCATTTGATAAAACAGTAATTTCAAACACAAATATTGATTACTTAAAACTAACCGAAAAAGTGTTAAATTTGCTTTGCTAAACCGACAATGCGAAGTAATTACAATTGACAAAAGACAGAAATATTTAACTCAAAATTATTATCACTTTCCACAGGGTGTTTTCTATTTGTTCGACCGAGCAACAACAGAAGTTTTAGGCAAACCAGAATTTAAGCTAACATTTGACAATGAGATAAATTCTAACAAATATCAAATCGGTCTTGCATATCGCACAGACTGGTTTCCATCAGCGAACGTTATAAGTTTTGCAAATAATGTTCACACTATTTGTGGTGGTTCATTGGTTGATGGAATTTTAGAAGGCTTAATAAATGCCTGTAAAATTTATGCAAAAGAAAACAACTTGACTACCTTTAAAATCAATAAAAAGAAATTCGTAAACGGACTTATTCTTATATGTGCTGTTCGTGGAGAAGATTACAAATATGGTGGTAGTTGGAAAGAAACATTAGAAGATGCTGTCATAAAGAAAGAAGCCAAGAAGGTGGTGGAGAAACTAGCATTAGACTTTTTCAACAATCAAAAGGAAAAAGCAGATAAGTTTCTTTGGAGATTTGACACGACACAATTAACAAGTGGAATGTATTAACGAAATGAAAATAACGGCTGGTAACAGTGGGCAAGGTCAATAAGCGCTTTTGCACTTCGAATAAGGCTTTTGGTGAAAAACTTAGAGCCGCTCTTTAAATAAAGTTTTATCTGTAAATTCGCTTACTGCCCCTGCCCCCAAAACGTTAGCGGTAAGCAAAGACGACAGTTCCTCAAAGACAGATTTGCCGACTTTGACAAATAAATAATGAAAACTAAGTATTATCTTTTACTTTTTATTCTCATTTCAACTAAAACTGCTTTTGGACAACGTTGGGGCGGGACATTGCGGGGTTTCGCTATAAGGACAGAATTTGCTTACATGCCACCTATTTTAAAGGTGACCGAAAAAATTGACTCAAGTGATCAGTCAATAAAAAATAAGTACAAGAACGCAACTACTTTTCTAAGTCCAAAGTTAATGCTTAGTTACAGGCTTGGGTGGGCCTTATCCTTAGGTGCAGGAATTGGATATGAGAGTGTGGTAATAAAAAGTGTGCGACAATCTTACATTCCTTTATTTATTCAAGGCGACATTTACTTCCCACCATATGCCAGCAAAGTTCTTCGATTTCTTGCAGTTAGATACGGTTATAGCTCAATCATTAAAAGTGACAATTCAGTTTTCACTAAAGGCAAATCAATGTTGGACATTAATTTGGGTGCTCAGTATATCTTAAATAATAATTTTCAGTTCAACTTATTTGTTGGGTTTGGACTCAGGCGGTTTTCTTCAGAGAATGACATATTAAACAATAAAATAAACAAAACTTATTCTTACCCGCAACTTAATTTGGGACTTGGGGTTGACTTTAGTATATTTAAGAATGATGGCAAACCTTGGGGGCCTAAAAAAGGGCTGCCAAGATTTTAATTAGTGAAATGCCAACCGCTAACAGTGGGCAAAGTCAATAAGCGATTTTGCACTTCGAATAAGGCTTTTGGTGAAAAACTTCGCTTCCGCTCTATAAATAAACTTTTATCTGTAAATTCGCTTACTGCCTCTGCCCCCAAAACGTTATGGGCAAGGGTAACCGTACACAGAAACAGTATTGCATAGCTTAAACGTTTATCGCCCGCAAAACACAACCCAATAATTAGGCACTATTTCAAAATACACTTTATCCTTCCACTAGAATGACAAGACAGCAAACCAATTTAAAAGCAATGAAATTCTTATATAAATTTATTGTCTTACATTGTTTGCTAATGCTATGCATTGAAGTTAACTTATTTGCCCAAGACACTGTTATTGTTCCTAAAAAAAAGGATATCTGTTAGAGAAAGGCAAACTTATTGAGAATAAGAAATTTGGGAAATGGCAAACTTTTTATGACTCAGGAAAAATTGCTACTGAAAAAACATTTGTGAATGATCAGGAGCAAGGCGAATTTACTGAATGGAACGAAGACGGAACAATTCAAAATAAGGGAAGATATTCTCTAGACAAAGAATTATTCCTAAATAATGATACTATTCCATTTACAGGAACGCTGTTTGTATTTTATGATAATGGTGTAAAAAGGAATGAAAGACCATACCTTAATGGATTAATGTCAGGAATATCATTGTTTTATTATAAAAATGGAAATTTATTTTTAAAATGTCCCCGACTTCTTGGATTGGCAAATGGAGAATTAACCTATTACCATGAAAATGGAGCGATTGATTATATCGGCAATTATATTGCTGGGCTGGAAGAAGGCATAGTCAAAGAGTGGTACAATGATGGAAACCTCCTTTCTGAATATCATATAAAACATGGTTTGTTGGAAGGGAAAAGCACGGAATGGCATCAAAATGGAACTAGAAAGTTGGAGGAGTTTTATAAAAATGACGAAAATGTAGGTTCTTATAAAGAGTGGCATGAAAACAAACAATTAAAAAAGAAGGGGAAATTTGGAAAAAATGGATATGAAAAAGGAATTTGGAAAGAATGGGACGAAAATGGAAAACTAATTAAAAGAACAAAATTTTAGAAATCCCTTGGGACAATAGAGTAAAAGATGTTCCTCGGGGGACCACGAGAAATTTCCCTTTTGGGCTTTCAGAGTATAGTCACCAACACAACAACCGCCAACACTTAGACAAATGAAAACCCCAGCCCATAACAGTGGGCAAAGTCAATAAGCGCTTTTGCACTTCGAATAAGGCTTTTGGTGAAAAACTTCGCTTCCGCTCTTTAAATAAACTTTTATCTGTAAATTCGCTTACTGCCTCTGCCCCCAAAACGTTATAGCCAATGCTGAAAGAACACAGCACCAATGACTGAAGAAGAATTTTATAAGAAAAAAATATTTGATAAGGTTGGTATTAACCTGCTAAAGCAACAGTTCCCGAATTTGGAAAACTCCATTAAACTTTGGTATAAATCTGACCGCTATAATAAAATTCAGAACTACAAGTCTTTCTTGACAAATAAACTCAAGCAAATGACAGAAGATGGTAAGAATATTAGTTTTAATAACGAACAATTATACAATTTTTTTCAGTGGTGGGAGACAACATCCAAAGTTTGTTATTATTGCTCATTACCAGAAAATTTTCTAGAAGAACTGCATAACCAACCTGGACATATTAATAAGCGTTTTCCTCAAAGAGGTAAATCTTTAGAAATTGATAGAAAACAAGCAAACCTACCATATTCAAATATTCAAAACTTAGTTCTCGCTTGTTATTGGTGCAACAATGCAAAGACAGACACATTTACCGAACAAGAATTTCTACAAATGGGAGAAGTGATGAAAAGAATTTGGGAGAACAGACTAAATAGACAATTATAAATTATGCCAATACCCAATAACATAAAGCGTGAACATATTTTCCAAGCTATGCTAAAGATTCACAGAGAAGGAGTTCCTCCAGGGAGAACACCACGACAATGGGCAGTTCAATACGAAAGCGAAATATTTCCATGCAAACTTCTAATTTCCTGGGCAAATATTTATGCTAATGGTGAAGAGCTTGACCCGAATCCGAACAACTTCCAAACATATATGGCACAAGACTACCTGACAAACCTTGGATTTAATATCATATCTGTAGGCAACAAGCACTGGCTATAACAGTGGGCAAGGTCAATAAGCGCTTTTGCACTTCGAATAAGGCTTTTGGTGAAAAACTTAGAGCCGCTCTTTAAATAAAGTTTTATCTGTAAATTCGCTTACTGCCCCTGCCCCCAAAACGTTATCAGCAACCCTAAAACCCGACCGTGCAACTATCAACCGCCAGACAAAACCCGACCGAAAGTACAATTTTCGGCAAAGCCGTTTGGCTATCCCTTCGCAAAATAAAAAGAGCTGCAAAGCCACCCATAAGCCGACCCACTTTTGCAGCACATTTTATTTTGCCCAAACGCACCAGTGCCACCCGACAGTTTTGTGCTAAACAGACAAATTTTTTACTTACATTTGCCCCGTGAAAAAAGTTTTGACACTCATATTCAGTTTCTACTTGTTGGCTTTGGCAGTTATGCCTTGCAGCGACAAGGAGGACTGTAAATATCAGAGTGCCGACCAATCCACTTTCGCAACAACAGACCACTCAGACCACGACAGCGACACCGAACATTGCTCACCTTTTTGTATGTGTGCTTGCTGCGGACAGACTTTTAGTAGTTCGTTTACTAATTGCAGTTTAGCCCTTCACGTTCCCGTTTCGTTAGACAAATTCCCGATTTACAACCCCTCATTTATTTCAGTGGTGTATTTGTCTATTTGGCAACCGCCAAAAATCAGTTAATGAATTTATGATGTTCTGCTAACGCAGAACAAAACAACCCTACTTACGGTGCTAACGCACCGCAAGTAATCATGTATTCATTCATTAAACTGATTAAAAAAATGTTAGACAAAATAATTGCATTCAGCATAAAAAATAAATTCATCATCGCATTGATGACACTTGCACTCATTGTTTGGGGAGTGTGGAGTGCAAGCAAACTGCCTATTGACGCAGTTCCCGACATCACCAATAATCAAGTGCAAATCATTACGGTTTGCCCTACCCTTGCAGGACAAGAGGTTGAACAGTTGGTAACTTACCCAATAGAACAAAGCATTGCCAATCTCCCCGATTTGGAGGAATTGCGTAGCATTTCCCGTTTCGGACTTTCGGTAATTACCGTTGTGTTTGACGACAAAGTGGATATCTACTTTGCCCGACAACTGATTAACGAACGACTAAAGGAAGCCGAAAGTAAAATCCCAAAAGGTGTAGGCACACCTGAATTAGCACCTGTAAGCACTGGGTTGGGCGAAGTGTATCAATACATCATTCACCCAAAAAAGGGAAGCGAAAGCAAATACACCGCTATGGATTTGCGGACAATGCAGGACTGGATTGTTGCCCGTCAACTTTATGGCACACCCGGAATTGCGGAGGTAAACAGTTTTGGCGGACAACTCAAACAATATGAGGTTGCCGTAAATCCCGACCGACTTATTGCTATGGGAATAACCATTCCCGAAATTTTTACTGCTTTAGAAAAGAACAATGAAAATACAGGCGGAGCATACATTGATAAAAAACCAAACGCCTATTTTATTCGCGGAGTTGGTTTGATTGGTTCGTTTGACGACATCAAAAACATAGTTGTAAAAACAAACGCAAACGGTATTCCCATTCTCATTAAGGATGTTGCCGAAGTGCATTTAGGTAGTGCCGTGCGTTACGGTGCTATGACTTACAACGGTGAAGTAGATGCCGTAGGTGGAGTAGTAATGATGCTGAAAGGTGCAAACAGTGCAGATGTGGTAAGCCGTATCAAAGATAAAATGGCAACCATTCAAAAATCATTGCCCAAAGATGTAGTAATAGAACCATACTTAGACAGAACAGATTTAGTAAATCGAGCCATCAGCACAGTCGAGAAAAACTTAATCGAAGGAGCATTAATAGTAATCTTCGTTTTAGTTCTGTTTCTTGGAAATCTTCGTGCAGGGCTAATTGTAGCTTCTGCCATTCCATTATCAATGCTTTTTGCATTGGGTTTAATGAATGTATTTGGCGTAAGTGCAAACCTTATGAGTTTGGGAGCAATTGACTTTGGTTTAATTGTGGACGGGGCTGTAATTATTGTAGAAGCCACCTTGCACCATTTGGGTTTGAGAAAAACTATCGGCAGACTAACTCAGCAGGAAATGGATGAAGAAGTTTTTCAGTCTGCGTCTAAAATCCGAAGCAGTGCAGCGTTTGGCGAAATCATTATTCTCATTGTTTACATTCCTATTCTTAGCCTGATTGGTATTGAGGGTAAAATGTTCCGCCCGATGGCTCAAACCGTTGGTTTTGCAATATTAGGAGCATTGATTTTATCGCTTACCTACATTCCAATGATGTGTGCAGCGTTTTTACCCAAAAACATTTCGCACAAAGAAACACTAAGTGACAGAATGATGAATTTCTTTCAACGTATTTATGCACCACTATTAGAAAAAGCCATCCGTTTCAAAAAAGTAATTGTAGGTGTAACCGTTGCGGTGTTTGTGGTTTCCGTATTTCTGTTTTCAAGAATGGGTGGCGAGTTTATCCCAACCTTACAGGAAGGCGATTTTGCTTTTCACTGCATTTTGCCGCAAGGCACATCACTTTCACAAAGTTTGGAAACCTCAATGCAAGCATCAAGACTAATCAAAGAATATGACGAGGTGAAAATGGTAGTAGGAAAAACAGGAGCAGCCGAAGTGCCCACCGACCCTATGCCACCCGAAGCCACGGATATGATGATAATTCTAAAACCGCAAAGCGAATGGAAACGGGATATTTCTTATGATAAATTGGCAGAAGAGTTTGAAGAAAAACTAAACACAATTCCTGGAGTATTTTTTGAAAAAAACCAACCCATTCAAATGCGGTTCAATGAACTAATGACAGGCATTCGCCAAGATGTAGCCGTTAAAATTTTTGGTGAAAATATGGACACCCTTTTGTCTTATGCCAATAAGGTAAACGCTGTTGTGCAAAGTGTGGATGGTGCAACCGAACCAAGTGTTGAACGAGTGGCAGGACTTCCACAAATCGTAATCAAATACAACCGTTCGCAAATTGCCAACTATGGTTTGAACATTGAGGACATTAACCACATTGTAAGCACAGCCTTCGCAGGAGGCGGAGCAGGTGTAGTTTATGAAAACGAACGCAAATTTGAATTGGTGGTTAGGCTCGACAGCACCCACCGCAACAACATTGACGATGTAAGTCATTTATATATCCCAACTTCTAACGGAACTCAAATTCCACTTTCACAAGTGGCAGAAATAAAAATGGAATTGGGACCAGCACAAATAAGCCGTGAGGATGGTAAGCGTAGAATTGTTGTAGGGTTTAACATTAAAGGCAGAGATGTAGAAAGTGTTGTAGAGGATATTCAAAAACAATTGAATGAAAAGGTGAAATTGCCCGAAGGATATTACTACACATACGGAGGAACTTTTGAAAATCTACAGGCGGCAAGCAAACGCCTGATGATTGCTTTACCTGTGGCTTTAGCACTCATTTTTATGTTGCTCTATTTCACATTCAGTTCAGTAAAACAAGCAGCCTTAATTTATACCGCAATCCCCATGAGTGCCATTGGTGGTGTATTTGCTTTGCTGATTCGTGATATGCCCTTCAGTATTTCGGCAGGCATTGGCTTTATTGCTTTGTTCGGTGTTGCTGTATTAAACGGCATTGTGTTAATTGGAACATTCAACCAATTGGAGAAAGACGGAATGACGGACATCTTAGACCGTATCAAAGAAGGAACCAAAATCCGTTTGCGACCCGTGCTGATGACCGCTACTGTTGCTTCTTTGGGATTTTTACCAATGGCACTTTCGCACGGTGCAGGAGCAGAAGTGCAAAAGCCTTTGGCAACTGTTGTAATAGGTGGTTTGCTTACAGCAACTTTTTTAACACTATTTGTTTTGCCTTTGTTGTATGCGATGTTTTCTAAAATCGGGAAGTCAAAAAGAATAATTTCCGCAACAGCAATTTTAGTTTTTGCTTTATTTTCTTTCAATGCTGCCAATGCTCAAACGTCAACTACAAAAACCATTTCCGTTGAGGATGCAATAAGCACCGCATTGAAAAATAATTTAGAAATTCAATCGCAACAACTCAATGTGCAATCGTCAACTACTTTGAAAAAATCGGTGTTTGAATTGCCAAAAACCAATGTCAATTTCCAGTTTGGGCAATACAATAGCATCAATCAGGACAAGTCATTTCAGGTTTCGCAAAGTATTCCGTTCCCGACCTATTTCACTGCAAAATCAAGTTTGTATAAAGCCGAACTGCAAAGTAGTGAGTTGCAACAGCAAGCCACCGCCAGCGAAATAAAAGCACAGGTAAATTACTGGTTTTATCAGTTGCAGTATTTGCAAACTACTAAAAGGCAACTACAATCTTTAGACAGTTTGTATAACGATTTTGTAAGTGCGGCAGCGTTACGATACAAAACAGGCGAAACTAATTTGTTGGAGAAAACCACAGCCGAAACCAAGCGGGGACAACTTTCGCAGTTGCTTAAACAAAACGAAACAGATTTTGCAACGGCTTACAATTCGTTGAAAACGCTGATGAATACAAGCGAAGATTTTACAATAATAGTAAATGAAAATTGGCAACCGCTTGTTTTAAGCAGTTCGTTTGACACTACGCTTATTGCCAATAATCCATCACTTAAAGTATTGTATCAACAAGCAGTAATTGCCGAACAAAACAAAAAGTTAGAAACCGCATCTACATTGCCTGATTTTAATGTGGGTTATTTCAACCAGTCGTTAATCGGAGTGCAAAGCATTAACGGAGTAGATGTAAATTTTGACGGCAGCAAACGCTTTCAGGGTTTTAATGTGGGTTTAAGTATTCCGATTACGTTTTTCAGCAATGCTTCAAAAATAAAATCGCTTGACTACAAACAGCAAGCATTGCAAAAAGAAGCCGACAACGGGAAACTAATTTTACAAAACCAATTGCAAAATGCGTTTCAGCAATACAACCAAAATTTGTCGCAATACAATTATTACAAATCCACCGCTTTGCCAAATGCCGAAATAATTATCAGCACAGCAAAAGTGGGTTTCAAAAGTGGCGACATTGGTTATATTGAATACTTACAAGCCTTGCAAACCGCTACCGATGTGCAGTTAAATTATCTGCAATCGGTTAATCAAATCAATCAGTCCATTATCAATATCAATTTCTTAACTAACAACTAAGCGAAGCGTTCTCTTTAATACCATCAAGAAAAAATAAACCAATTAAAAAATAAAATTTCACAGAAATGAAAAATATAATATTTATAGCAGCCATTGCAACATCAATAGTATTTGCATCCTGCAACAGCAATAAAACGGAAACGCAAGGGGAAGAAACCGAGCATCACGATGAACACGAAAACACCAACACGGCAATGCTTACAGCCGAGCAAATGAAGTCCATAAAAATTGAATTGGGAAGCATAGAAAAAAAACAATTAACCGCTTCACTCAAAGCCAATGGAATTTTAAAAGTTCCTAATCAAAACCGTGCAAATGCAACAGCATCATTGGGGGGAGTGATTAAATCTATTTTGGTGCAAACAGGTAATTCGGTAAGTAAAGGACAAACCATTGCCACCATTTCAAACAATTCTTTCATCACAATGCAGGAAGAATTTTTAAGCATTTCATCAAAAGCAGACTTGGCACAATTGGAATTTGCCCGACAAAAAGAATTGCAACAAGGCAACGCAGGAGCATTGAAAAATTTGCAGTCAGCCGATGCAGAACTGAAAACATTAAAGGCTCGAAAAGCAAGTTTGCAAAAACAGTTAGAATTGATAGGAATAAATACTAATTCACTCACAAGCGAAAACATTCAATCCGTTGTAAATATTTCAAGTCCTATAAACGGCACAATAAGTAACGTATTGGTAAACATTGGCAGTTATGTTGATGCCAACAATCCAATTGCCGAAATAGTTGATAACAGCCAACTGCATCTGGATTTGTATGTGTATGAAAAAGATTTACAAAAACTTAAAGTTGGGCAAACCATACATTTTACACTAACCAATAATCCCGGCAAAGAATACGATGCCGATGTTTACGCCATTAGCAACACATTTGAGCAAAACACCAAAGCCATTTCGGTTCACGCCATGGTAAAAGGAAACAAGCAAGGATTGATTGACGGAATGAGCATTACTGCATTGGTAAGTCTGGAAAACGCCACAGTTGATGCAGTGCCTACTAACGCCATAGTGAACCATGAAGGGCAGGACTATATTTTTATTGTAACCGATGCTCACAGCGAAGAAGAACACCACAGTGAAACCGAAACAGCCGAACACAAACACGATGAACACGGACACGAGCACAGCGAAAAAGAAGAACCCGAACACAACGAAGAAGGAACAACCTTTGAAAAAATCCCCATCCGAAAAGGCACTACCGATGTGGGTTACAGCGAAATTACTTTGCTAAAAGATATTCCAGCAAACAGTAAAGTTGTTGTGAACGGTGCATTTTTTATTTTGGCTAAAATGAACAACAAAGGTGAAGCACACGAACATTAATTAAATTTTAAAATAATCATACAATGAAGTTACCAATCAACGATAAAAAATTCCTTTTTCTTCTTTCAGCAATCACAATAGTAGTTGCGTTAGAAATTCTTTCTATCATCGGCATACACATACCAATGCCTTATGCACCTTTTTTTTTCGCCATTTTTATTTTAGGAATTGGCTACAATGTTTTATGGAACGGAGTAAAAGCAATCATCAAACTCAAATTCAGCAGCATCAATTTACTAATGACTATTGCCGTTATCGGAGCATTTTATTTGGGCGAATATCCAGAAGCAGCAGTTGTAATAGTGCTTTATGTTTTAGGCGAACGATTAGAAGATATAGGAATTGAAAATTCAAAATCTGCATTAGATGAATTAGTAAGCAAAGCACCCAAGACCGCTTTTGTAAAAACTGAAAATGCAAATGTGGCTATTGATAAAATTGCAGTCGGCACAATCATTCAAGTCAAAGCAGGTGAAATGATACCGCTTGACGGCAAAATTATTTCAGGCGAAACAATGGTTGATGAAGCTGCCATCACAGGCGAACCAATTGCTAAAGACAAACGCATAGGCGATAATTTATTTGCAGGAACGCTAAACAAAAATGGTTTCATAGAAATGGAAACAACCAAACTTTCTGTTGATACAACTTTCTCAAAAATCATTCGCCTAACATTTGAAGCACAAGGCAACAAAAGTGAAACTCAAAAATTCATTCAGCAATTTTCAAAGTATTACACACCGTCCATTATTGCAATGGCAATTTTAGTTTTTGTAATTCCCGTATTTGCAATGCAATTAGATTTTAACCATTGGTTACAACAGGCAATTACACTTTTAGTTATTGCTTGTCCTTGTGCATTAGTCATCTCTACACCCGTTGCAATTTATGCAGCCATAGGCAACGCATCAGTAAAAGGAGCATTAGTTAAAGGTGGAAAATATATTGAAGCATTGGCATCAATAAAAGCAATTGCATTAGACAAAACACGAACCATCACTTTTGGAAATCCAATCGTGTCGGATATTTTCCCATTGAACGGAACAAGCCGTGAAGAACTATTGGCTTGCACCGCAGGAGCAGAAATATTTTCCGAACACCCATTGGCACAAGCCATAGTTGATGCAAGCAAGAAGGAAGGTTTTGAACCACACAAAACCGAAGGTTTCAAAAGCATTATGGGCAAAGGGGCAACTGCAAAATGTTTGGTGTGTGAGGACGAAACAATTTATGTAGGCAAATTAGATTTTATACAAGAAACTCAAACCATAGACAATGAAGCACTAAAAATTGTAGAGCAACTTTCAGCCCAAGGCAAAACTAGTGTAGTAGTAAGTTTTGGCAATGGAGTTGCAGGAATTATTGGATTGATGGACGAAATAAAACCCGACAGTGCAGCAGCGTTAAAAGAAATAGAAGCTATGAACATAGAACCTGTAATGCTTACAGGCGACAGCGAAAAAGCAGCAAACTATGTAGCACAGCAAGTAGGCATCAAAAAAATATTCGGCAATATGCTACCCGAAAACAAAGCCGAAAAAATCAAAGAACTATTGCAGCAATATAAATTTGTAGCAATGGTAGGCGATGGCATAAACGATGCACCAGCCCTTGCACAAAGCACCGTAGGCATAGCAATGGGAGCAGCAGGAAGCGACACCGCCATAGAAACCGCAAACATTGCATTAATGAACGATAAACTTTCACTCATTCCGTTTCTCATTCGGTTAAGTCAAAAAACTTTACGCAGAATAAAATTCAACACCATTGGAGCAATAGCAGTTAAACTCATTTTCATAACGCTTGCCTTTATTGGTTACAGCAATTTGGTTTTCGCTATTGCAGCAGACGTTGGAGTAACACTTATAGTAATTTTGACAAGTTTGAATTTGATGAAGTTTGAAAATAAAATTGTAAGCGGACATTGAAACCTGCAATCGTAATGACAGTGCATACAAAACCCACTCATTTGCACTCACATTTGCTTTTGCAACCACACACAGGCAAACGCAGCAAAAGCAAAAGAGAGTGCAAGCAACCGCACCCGTGCACCGCAGACCAGACCGCAAACAACGTGGACAATTTAGTGTATATTCAACAACGACAACACTTCGGACAGACAGAAGGGCAGCTGATAACAGCGGTTTGGCAAAAGTGGCGGTTCAGTGCTCCGTATGACAGTTTTTCGTAAATTTGAAGTGTGTGCTTCGTATGAAATTTCAGTGGTAAAATCGCCACCTTCGCCAAGCCGCAAAACGTTAGCGGTAAGCAAAAAGAGCGACTACTCTAAACAGAATAATCGCTCTTTTGACATTTAAAATTTGCTGACATTAATTCCAAAACAAATCTTCGGCAATTTGGTCTTCTGAAAATAACCAAACTTGGACAATTTTACCATCAACGACTTCATACAAATCATTTCCATTCATTTCGACAGACTTATCGCCACTTTTTGCACTAAATCGAACAGGACACGAAACTAAATTTCCGTTGACCATCATTGCACCAGCAGGTTTGATTTCTAATGTACCCTGTGTTGCAGCCATCATTTCAGATAGCATTTTACCAATGGCTTCAAGTCCTGTTTGTGTTCCTGAAAATTTATTGTTTCCAGGTTGGTGCCATTTTGCATTTGGACTAAAATGTGAAAACGCTGTCGGGACATCACCTTTTGAAAGGGCTATTGAGTAAGCCTCTACTACTTCTTTTGCTGTCATTTTTTTTTGATTTTAAATTTTATTGTGCAAAACTAAATCAATTCTTACCTTTGTACAAGTACCTACACAATAGTTAGGTACATACTTAAATGTTAGAATTATTGATTATCAATCATAGTAAAATGGAAAAAAGTCAAAAAAATATTTTTACCTCTGACGAGAATTGTCCTGTAAGGCGAACATTGACTCTTTTAGGTGGTAAGTGGACACTGTTAATCTTATTCCAAATTAATGAAAGAGTTATAAGATACGGTGAACTAAAAAAAGCAATACCCGGAATTAGTGAGAAAATGTTAATCCAAGAACTTAATTTTTTAGTAGAACATAAATTTGTATCAAAAAAAGCATATCCAGAAATTCCACCAAGAGTTGAATATTCATTGACAAAACTTGGATTAAAAACTTTGCCAATTGCTGACACACTTACAACATTTGGATTAGAAAATTTAACGTAAATTGCCTACCGCTAACATCGGTTTGGCAATATGGCGGCTGAAGTGCTTCTATGAAACATTTGTGCAAGGTTCAAGTGCAGTAATTCTATTGAACTTTAGTGCTAAAAATCCGCCACATCGCCAAGCCGTAAACCGTTACCTGCAAGCGCAGCGGAATACACAAGCATCTACAATGAAGAAGAAATTAATCATAGGAACAACTATTTTAGCAATAACAATAACTGCATTTTCAATGGGGTTTTTTGACAAATTATTCGGTAAAACAAATCCTGAAAAGCCAACAACAACTTCTCAAACAGAAATTGGACATCAAGAAGAATGGGAGTTTTATTTAAGTAACGTGAATGACAAGTTAAGTTCTCTACTTGTTGACCTTGGTCTTCATAAAGTTGCTCCAATGACAGACAAGCCAAATGTTGTTTGGATTTCTATAAAAATGAATAATCCAAGAGAAGACGGACTTTCTTCACAAGAAGAAAGCGGTTTGTTGGGTAACATTGAAGATGCTTTGGTTGAGAAAATTGTTTCTAAACATAACGCTATATACGTTGGACGACATACATCAGCCGGTGATAGAGATTTGTATTTTTATTTTGGCGACACAACACTTTACGACAAGACCATTTCAGAAGTAATGGTTGCTTATCCAAAATATCAATTTGACTTCGGCTCAAAGGAAGACAAACAATGGGAAGGCTATTTTGACTTTCTCTATCCTTTACCACAACAATTACAAAGTATTCAAAACAGACGGGTAATTGAACAATTAGAAAAAGGCGGAGACAACCTGACAAAGGAGAGAGAAGTGTTTCATTGGGTTTACTTCAAATCGGACAACGACAGAGAAAAGTTTTTAGAGAAAATTAGAAAAGACAATTTCTCAATCGTTGATAAAGGAAGTGACAAATCTTGGGGCGAGTTTGCTTACCGAGTTCAAATAAAACGGGTTGACAAGGTTGACCAAAAAAGTGTTGACGAATACGTAATTTATTTGTGGAAACTTGCTAATGAGATAGGCGGTGAATATGACGGTTGGGAAACATCAATTGAAAAGGACTAATTATGACGACAGAAAGAACGCCAGCAGGTAACAGTGGGCAAGGTCAATAAGCGCTTTTGCACTTCGAATAAGGCTTTTGGTGGAAAACTTCGCTTCCGCTCTTTAAATAAACTTTTATCTGTAAATTCGCTTACTGCCCCTGCCCCCAAAACGTTATCGGAAACCGTAAATGACACCTGTACCAATATTTTATTGCTTAAATAACTAAAAATGAACTATTTGAAATAATAAAATTTGCAAAATGAGCTATTTGAAGTTTATTTTATTCGCCTTTATTTTTCTTTATTTACAAACAACATTTGGACAAAAATCAAATGTGTTTAACAATGATTCAATAGTTCGAAAGAATCTTCTTTATATAGAATTTGCAGGAAAAGGAATAGGTTATTCAATTAATTATGAAAGATTGATTTTAGCAAGAAACAAAAACCAAATTTATGTCCAAGCTGGTTTTACCTATAATAAAACATTTAGTATAGATTGTATTGTTCCAATTTCTTTTAACTACTCATTTGGAAAGTGCAATAAAATTGAAATTGGAATTTGTGAAAGCAATATTATAAACTTCAATCATTACCCAGAAACAATTTCAGAAAGACGAAAATTTAGGAAAAATCCACGAGGCTATGTAGACTCGCTTTCGAAAAACAATAGTTATAAAAGAGATCCAAGAATGCCCCTAAGGGTTCTCTGGGGACCTTCTTTAGGGTACAAATTAATCTCAAAAAATGGTTTTTTACTTAAGGTAACAGCTTATTTAGCTATTGGGAAAAATATCTACACAAACAAACTAACATATTCTCCTTGGGGAGGATTATCAATTGGATATGCTTTCAAATAAGCTGTCTATTCAAATAAAAGTGTTCAGATTTATATATTTAAAAATCAGGAATTATTAACCTCATAAATTTAATCAAATTTCTTTAATCTATAATTTTCACCTCAGAATTACAGAAACGGCTTCCGATAACAGTGGGCAAGGTCAATAAGCGCTTTTGCACTTCGAATAAGGCTTTTGGTGAAAAACTTAGAGCCGCTCTTTAAATAAAGTTTTATCTGTAAATTCGCTTACTGCCCCTGCCCCCAAAACGTTGGCGGCAACCTTTGGGCGAAAGTGCTAACTTGAAACTGACTGCAAGAAATTAACTTTTAAAGACGATAAACATGCAACAGACAATTTCGATTTTAATGGTGCCAGTTTTAATGCTGACAGCCAACATCAGTTTCGGACAAACCTTGCTCAAACAATTAAGCCGAGGCAATGTAGAATTTAATCTTTACGATAATGGCTTCAAAATAAAAGACCTAAGCACAGGAACATTTATTATTGAGACGACCTCTCCTGCAAGCGAGTTGCCGATTGGCTTTGCCAGTTACCCAAACACAACCGTAGATTATGTTAGTTACATGTATTCAGTAGTAAGGGATAGTAATGCAGCATATCAATGGTGGACAAATACTTTGACAACATGGAGTTCAAATGACCCTTCATACATCATAAATGCTTCGTTTAAGAATACATCAAATAATGAAGTAATGAACTTACACGTAGAGCTTCTTTCAAATGAACGGGTAAAAGTAGAAATTCAAAAGGCCATTCCGGTATCCCAACCATGGAAATACAGAACGCGACTTAGACTGAAGTTGTATCCTGACGAATATTTTTTAGGTTTTGGAACCCGACCTGAAAATGTAGCTTTTAGAAACAAGAAAATGTTAAACTGGATAAGTGAAATGAGGATAGCAAACGAACCTTCTCCTAAACCCGAAAATCAAGGAGAAGCGAGAGTGCCATTTTATATTTCAACACGTGGCTATGGTTTACTATTAAATGAAAACACATGCAGTTCGTTTGATTTGGGAGAAGCAGACCCCAACATCAATGAAATAGCAACATGGGAGCAACACCTGAACTTTACTGTTTATTTAGGAGCAACACCGTTAGATATTATTAAGAACTATACACATGACGCAGGACGCTTATTCATGATGCCGGAACCATGGGTTTTTGGTGTCTGGATGCTTACAAAAAACAGAAATGGTTTTCAAACAGAAACAGATCGATCTAATCAGGTTGCCGCTGTTTTGCGTAATGATAGTATTCCATGCAGTGCATTATGGCATCACTACTGGTCAAAAAAAATATTGAATATTCTCGGAAACCAAATGTCATGGACAACAGACGCTGCTTATTGGCCCAACTACAATACGCTTGTAAGCAACCACCAAAATCAGGGGTTTAAAGTTTTGCATTACTACTGGCCCTATATTTTTAATAATGACGCTGAATACAGTTATGCAAATTCGCAAGGTTATTTTATGAAGAATTCATTGAATGCAACCTATCTCAATCAATGGTTGGTTTGGTTTAATCAGGTAGCTGAACCCGATCTTACTCGCCAATCAGTAAGAAACTGGTATAAAAATAATTTAATGATAAATGCATTAAATGTCGGAAGTAGCGGGTGGATGGCAGATTTTGGAGAACACCATCGAATAGATATGAAAGACTCGGCTAACGGCAATCCATATACTGTTCACAATGAATACCCATTGTGGTGGGCAAAAACAAATCAAGAGTTCTGGCAGCAACACAGCCCAAACGGAGACTATGTTTATTTTATGCGTGGTGGCTGGACCGGAATGCAAAAACATGCACCAGTTATGATTAACGACCCTGACATGAGCTGGTCAGACGCCAATGGCATTAAAGGCCAAATAGCAAATGTTCTAACAGGAGGCATTTCCGGTCATCCGCTAGTTTGCCCACATGTGGGTGGATACAAGTATGGAGCTCCGGTAGTTTTACCATCCAATACTGAAGAGCTCTGGATAAGATGGTTGGAAATGGTTGCTTTACTGCCAGTATTATGGACACACGAAGGCGATGAACTTTATTTGGGAACTAAACAAGTGTTTGATCAATCACCACAATCACAAGCCATGTTTAAAAAATACTCAAAGCTACATATAAAATTTTTCCCTTACCTCTATACATTGGTTAAAGAAGCTAAGGAAACAGGCGTTCCGGTGATACGCTCACTATATCTGCATTATCCTACTGATGTAAATACGATTTCAATAAAAGATGAATTTTTATTGGGTGATAGAGTTTTAGTGGCTCCGGTTCTGGATTCGGGAGCAGTTAGCCGCAGTGTGTATTTCCCTGAGGGCAACTGGTATGACTACTGTAGCGGTGCGTTTGCCGCAACGGGTCCGGCAACATTGATTGTTGATGCCCCGCTTGACCACCTTCCCATTTTTGTAAAAGAAGGGACAATTATACCTTTATACAATCAACCGCATATTGAAACACTGGTAAAAAATGTTTCGGGTATAAATGATTTTGAATATGCCGACAGCACCATGGAGTTAAGATTTTACGGCTGTGGCAGCGACCAGTTAGCACTCTGGGACAGCACGCTTATTCAAATGCACTGCTACACCGGGGACTCAGCCACAACAGTTACAGGCGGTCATCCACGTCAATATACTTCCTCTTTCATTCATGACAATTCGTTGAACTGTGTTACAGGTATTCTTGAACTTGGCGAAAGAATAACACTAAATGTATATCCTAATCCAACTTCGGGCATGGCTACTGTTATTATAGACGTTGCCCAACTAACTACAACAAAAGTTGACATTTATACACTGAGTGGTTCCTTGGTGCAAACCGAAACATTTAAAATAACCTCTAGCATTACAAACAAGGAAATTGACATTAGCAGTTTAGCATCGGGTGTTTATCTTCTGACAGTTTCGCAACCGAAATCTTCAAAAACATTCAAAATAATTAAACACTAACAGCATGGAAAGCAAGGCAGCCGCCAACATGGGCTTAAAGAAAGTGGCAGTTCAGTGGTTAATTGAACAGTTGCGCTTCGTATCAAGTGTTGTGCTAGCAGACAGTTTTGTGCTTCGAAATCGCCACCTTCTTCAAGCCCGAAACCGTTAGCGGCAAGTTTTGACGACCGTGCAAACCTGAACGGACACTTAAAAAAATGACGAGGGAAAAATAGACATGACACCAGAACAAATCATATTTCAAAAGTTGGCAGACGGTAAAACAATTACCGATTTGGGTAAGCATAAGGTGATGATTGGAACTTCTAAAATTCATTACCGCTTCAAAAGTTTTCCAAGAGCAAACCTTGACAAATTTCCATTCAACATAAATCCAAATTCAGTTGACGCAGAGTTTGAACTTTTTATTTGTGGCAGTGAGCATAAATATTATCTCATTCCTATTGACATACTGAAGATGATGTATTCTCATCCCGATGCTTATCCCGACAGACATCATCCAAACATCAGAGTAATAACAATTGATTCTTTAAAAGATAAAGTTACTTACGCCAAACCTTCAATCAATTTGGACTTGTCTCCATACAAAAACAAGTCGCTTGCGGACAACGTAAGAACCAAAGTTGTTCTTCCGACACAAAGCGAAGTGACGTCAAAAAAATATGGAGGCGGTGGCGAAGGAAAGGAACACTTAGATTTCAAAAACCTAATTGCAGACAATCCCTCTTTAATCGGCATTGAAAATGTAATCAAAGTTGAAAATGACAATCATATTTTCCCTTCAGCGGACAGACCCGACATAATTTTCACTTGCAGCGACAACAAGTATTTTATAGTTGAGATTGAAATTGAAAACTGCGTTCCCGGAGCTTATCAAGCCATAAAATACAAATCACTATTTTGTGCAGAGCAAGGACTTGCAATAAACGCAGACAACGTGACGACAATGTTGGTAGCGAGAAAAATAAATTCAGACGTAAAAAAGTTTTGCGATAAATATGGAGTTAAGACAATTGAACTAGGGAAGTAAACCAGCCGCTAACCGTGGGCAAAGTCAATAAGCGATTTTGCACTTCGAATAGGGCTTTTGGTGAAAAACTTCGAGCCGCTCTTTAAATAAACTTTTTGCTGTAAATTCGCTTACTGCCTCTGCCCCCAAAACGTTATAGGGCATTTATTGGACCACGAAGAAGCAATGCGAGAAATAGGGCAACAATATTCAAAAGTGTAGATTGCAGTTGTGTTTTTACAACTAGCCACAAGTCATTTAACAGTAAAATCTAAAATGAAGAACATCCTCATAATATGTATAGTTTTTATTGATAGTATAGCTTTATATTCTCAAACAATAAGTTGTGTAAACAAGTTGGACTCATCTGATGTATTTGTAATTGCAAACAGACATCGTCCCTATTTGAATAGATCCCGTGCATTACCAAAAATTTCATACGATGGTCAAAGTTGTACTTGGACATCAATAACTGCATCCAAAATGAAGTTAACCAACAGTCGATTCCGAACTTGGAAAACAATTACGCTGGTAATTGATGACAAAACTGGTAAGATTTTATCTCGAAAAAAAGATAAACACATAGTTCCGAGTTACGAATGAAACAAACCGTTTATATAACAACAAAAGCTAGCTGAATAAAATAATAAATATTATTTCTAATAAATTCCACAAATTTGATGATTTTGAAGTCTACTTTGACAGGAAAATAGTGTTGACTGTATTTCCTGAGCTTGCAAGTAAACTGCATAATAAATATTGTCGACTATAGATTTTAGAAATGATAAATCAAATCACATAGAAAGATGGACAACAAAATATGAAGCAAACTAGTGAAGAAAAAACGCCCTATAACAGTGGGCAAGGTCAATAAGCGCTTTTGCACTTCGAATAAGGCTTTTGGTGAAAAACTTCGCAGCCGCTCTTTAGATAAACTTTTATCTGTAAATTCGCTTACTGCCCCTGCCCCCAGAACGTTATAAGCAAGCCGTTAAAACCGACTGCCAATCCGATTGTAACCTATAAATTTGTATTTTTGAAGCAATGAAGAAGAAAGTTTATATAGACACATCTGTTGTAGGAGGTTATTTTGATAAAGAATTTGAAAAGGATACGATTCCATTTTTTGATTCTATCAGGAAAGGAGAAATAATAATAATTGTTTCGGACTTACTTGAAGCAGAACTATTAGGTGCTCCAAGATTTATAAATGAACTGCTTAGAAGTATGCCTTCTGAATTTGTTGAGAAAACTAAATTATCACCTGAAGCTACTATTTTGGCTGAGAAATATATTGAAGCCAAAGTTGTAGGAAAAACAAGTAAAGCAGATTGTCAGCATATTGCAATGGCGACTATTTGCCGTGCTGACATTCTTGTAAGCTGGAATTTTAAGCACATTGTAAATCTTGATAGAATTCGCGGCTACAATGGAATAAATTTTCAAAATGGTTACCCAATGATTGAAATAAGAACACCTAAAGAAATATTGAGCTATGGAAACGAATAAAAAAGTGAAAAAGGAAAACTTTGATGCCATTAAGTTGATGCGAGAAATTAGGGACAAAATAAGTTTAGAAATAATGAATATGACTTATGAAGAAGAGCGTGCTTATTTGGACAAATTGTTAGATTCACGGAAAACAAAGTAATCCAAGCCGGCCAGCTTATAACAGTGGGCAAAGGCAATAAGCGATTTTGCACTTCGAATAGGGTTTTTGGTGAAGAACTTAGAGCCGCTCTTTAAATAAACTTTTATCTGTAAATTCGCTTACTGCCTCTGCCCCCAAAACGTTACCAGCAAGCCTAAAAAGATAACATTCATATGAGAACTACAATACAAGACGGAGCCTTTGCCTTATTAGGTGAGACAACAGAAATACTCAACGACAATGGAGTCGAATACATTATAGTTGGAGGATGGTCACCATTTTTACTGAATGCGAACCCATTTCCACATCCTGGCACAAAGGATGTAGATATTCTCTTCAAATCGGGGACACAAGAAGGAGAACTAAAATCTTTAATTAAAGAGTTTATTAATAAAGGATTTATTCAAAGTGCAAAACATCCGTTTCAACTTTTAAAAGAAATCGAAATTAACGGACTAAAATTTATGTTTAATATTGATTTGTTACATCCGGATAATCAAGAAAAGGATCCTCAAATGTTCGTTGACCATATAGATTTTCCTGTTAAAGAATCACATACGATGCGTGTTGATTACAAAGGGAAAACTATTATTTTACCAAAATCTGATTTTTTCTTTAACGACTTTATTACAAAGCATAAACAAGAATTTGAATTAACAGATGGGAGAAAAAAAACAATAGAATTTAATTTGTTAAACGAAGCTGGTTTAATTTTATCAAAAACCAAAAGTGCTTTCAATGAAAAAAGAACAAGAGACGCTTATGATATCTTTCTCGCAATAAAGCAGAATAGAAACTATGAAGCCACAATAGGACAACTTTTAAATATTTCGAAAGGACATAAAGAAATATTTTCAGCTATTGAAAAAATGTATACGCCAAAAAGACTAAAAGTTCTTGACAACAATATCTATGAATGGTTTAGTGCTGTTGACGTTAGTGAGGGCGAACGAGAAACAGAGGACACATTTACTAAATTCTTTAAAGACCTTAATATTGAAATTGGACAAGATATTGAAGAAAAAAAAGGTTCAGAATAAATTTACATAATTGAAATAAAATGCCAATTCCAAATTTTGATCATAATAACGTTTTACCGCCTCATTTGGGAAATCCAACGGACAGGACACATTTATCACCTTATCCTTGTTCCATTTTAGAATTATGTCACCGCTTCTCTACATCAAATAATCGAGTTCAAATTCTTAAAAATTATATACTTTTTAGACAAAGAATGAATGCGCTTGGAATCATTTATGGTTTTCAGTGGTTGGACGGAAGTTTTTTGGAGAATATTGAAGTTTCAGAAGGGAGACCTCCTCGTGACCTAGACGTTGTAACTTTTTTTGGTGGATTGTCTATAGCCGACCAAACGAACATTAGGGCTAATTTTCCAGAATTTGCTAATCCTAGTTTGGCAAAAAATAATTTCTCACTTGACCATTATCCTGTCGACTACAGTTATAATCCAGACGTTACGGTCGAACAAACGAGATATTGGCTTCAATTATTTACTCATAATCGCGTTGGTGTGTGGAAAGGTATTTTAAGATTATCTTTGAATACTCCAATAGATGACCAACACGCATTGGACTATTTAAACTCAATTTAAGAATGAGCCTATACAGAAAAATACAAAGTATAAAAGCTCAAATAGTCGACACTCAAAGGCTATTAGAGATGGTTCTTGACCATCCTTTAATGTCTGAGGGCCTTTCTGAGAGAATAAATATGCTACAACAAGAGTTGGAGCAATTACCTAAAGAATCTTTTGAACCTAGTGTTCAATTACTTTTTAGTGGCAATGCAGTTGTTGGCTCACAAGGTATAAAATCAAGTTTTGTTAGTAAGACAATTAGTCCATTTCAAGAAATGGTAAAAACACAAGTTGCTTTAGTAAGATTTGGAAGAGTTGGAAAAAGAGGTCAAGCAAAAAAAGGTGCAAATACGGAATTATATCTTACTGCTTTGCCTGTTGGTTCGTTTGGAGTAGAGTTAAGTCAACTTGAGTCAAATGACCTATTTGATAGCATGGACGTTTCAAAGGCAATGAAAGAGGTAATGAATCTCGTTGTCAATTCATCAACTGATGATGCAACTTTTGAATCAAGCATAGAAAATACACCCAAAAGAAATTTAACCAATCTTAAAAAATTTCTGCAAGAAATCGTTGATGAAAATTCAATTCTAAAAATGGAAAGCGGTGAACTTGGAATTGAATTACCTAAAGAGAAAATTGTGGAAGCATTTCAAAGAGTTTCATCTGCAATAGATGAAGAAAACGAAGTAATTATTAACGGAATATTCAGAGGACTACTTTTAGACTCTGGTAAATTTGAGATACAAGACGAAGAAGGTAAAAGAATTTCTGGTTTTATAAGTGAAAGCCTTGAAGAAGAACAATTAATAGAATACGACAAATCATTTCTTAATACAAATTGCGTAATCCATCTAAGAGTTCACAAGACTAAATTCAAAACAGGAAACGAAAAGACAGACTATGAACTGCTTGAAATCAGACGACAATAAAGAAAGGCCAGCTGGTAACAGCACCTACCCAAAAGGCGGGGTTTCGTGTTCCAAAGACAGTTTTGTGGTTAATCAAACATTAGTTTTTCAAATCAAGTTTTGCGGTAAAAGTCCCGCCCTTCGGGTAGCTGCAGAACGTTATGTGTGATTATAAAAGACCGAAATGCCCGATAGAGATTTAGATATTACAAAATTTTCATTCTTCGCTTACCGAAAGTTAAAAAAGACTCTCGGTGAGTTTGACGCTATTGTTGAGTGTAATGAAATTGCTATTAAAGAATTTATCGAACAAGCACCAAAAGAAAATTTACAAAAATACATACAACAACTTTCAACTAAACACAAGGTTAAAGTTGACGAAGTAGATTTTTTAAAATTTAGTTCAAGAATTAGACAATATTATGTTGCATCTGTATCGCAACAATCAGAACAGTTTTTAAAAGAATTCAGAACAGAGTGGCAAGAATATTTCCCTGAAAAGATATGGGTAGAACCTGGGAAAGGAGAAACAAAATTCCAAAATACACTGAAAAACATTTCACTTTCTCTACCTTCCGATTTAATCGACATTTATGAATATTACAGAATAGTTAGAAATTATATGTCTCATACAGACCGAGACTTGGAAGAACTAAAAAGCAGATATGAAAAAATACAGACAAATAAGAACGCATTTTTAAATGACTTACATTTATCAGGACTTCCAAACCCTTTGAATGACATTGATTTTTCAGACTTTCTCATTCTGACAAACATTGTTAAACATATTGCTTATCTAATTTCTACGTCATCTAAACCCGACAACGATAGGATAGCTGAAATTTTATTTGACAAATCAAAAGCAGAAAACGGAAAAACATTTAAAGGACTAAAGAAATTAAAAAATGACAAAGACAGATTTGAAAACGCTTTGAAGAGTTATATTACAACTAGCTTTGGACGTTTTAGTAATGCCGACATAAACAGTATTTATAAAAAATTAGAAAGTCTGCTAGCTTAACGGTAAAGCGACCCCTCCACAAGCCAATCGTAAAAGTTGGTTTGTGAAGGTGAGATTGTTGGTTCGAATCCGACAGCAGACACAAAAATAACCACACATAACAGTGGGCAAAGTCAATAAGCGCTTTTGCACTTCGAATAAGGCTTTTGGTGAAAAACTTCGCTTCCGCTCTTTAAATAAACTTTTATCTGTAAATTCGCTTACTGCCTCTGCCCCCGGAACGTTAGCGGCAAGCAAAACTGACGACAATTATAAAATTGAACGGACGACAGAAAATATTCAAATGAAACATATAGCGACTTTCATACTATTTTTCGGGACAACAGTTCTTTTATCGCGCGGACAGGTTCAAAATAAACAAAGTGAGAAAGTAGCCAGCACACTGACAGATAATAAAATGTCAGACATCGAACGACTACTCAATAAAACTTTTCCATTTATAGAAAATTACCTAAGAGAAAAAGGAATGTTTTTCCCTGTTGCCTCTGCTGTTCAGACAAATGACAGCATTGCACTAGTTGCTGCTTATGACGGCAACGAAAGCCCAGACCCTGAAAAAGTCATTGACGACCTCAAGAAATCATTAACTGCACATAAGGACAGCTACAAAACGACAGCAATATTTTATGCTGTTACTGTTCAAAACCCACATACAAAAGTAAAAACAGACGCAGTTGCAGTTTTCGTGGAAACAAAAGGTGAAGACACCGCATATATTTTTTACTATCCATTTAGTTTACCCGGCAAGGAACAATTTGCTTTTTCGGACAGGACTTGGAAAATTGCGACTTCCAAAGAGATATTTAAAGACTAAAAAAAAGCATCATAACTCGACAACCAATGCACACATCTACAGACAACTTGCCAGCCGCTAACAGTGGGCAAAGTCAATAAGCGCTTTTGCACTTCGAATAAGGCTTTTGGTGAAAAACTTCGCTTCCGCTCTTTAAATAAACTTTTATCTGTAAATTCGCTTACTGCCTCTGCCCCCAAAACGTTAGCGGTAATTCCCCATTTTCCGGAAAGACGGAAATAATTTCTTCTGCTAACGGGACAACAATTAATGAGGTAGTAAAAGACAAAATAGTGACCAAAACAGACTTAAATAACTTATTGAATTTCAGAACATTAAAAAAACGTTAGTCAGAATTTTAGGACGACACACTCTATGCATAATTTCAAACAACAAAAACAAATTTATAATGACAACAAAAATTGCTGGTTTAACAATAAATGAAGCCGAATATCCATTGGAAAAAAACGGTAACGGTAAAATAGCTGTTTTCATATACACTGGTAGTGGCGACCCCAAGCAAATATTAGATTATGCTGTCCATGAATATGTTGAAAATAATGGGTATCACGAACTTATTGACGCTAACTTAGACAATCCATGGATGAGAGTAATTGTAAGCGACATTAACAATATGAAGCAAGAACCTTTTGACATTTCGACACATAAATTAAAGACCAAATAACATACTACTAATGCATAATAAAGTTTTAGACGAAAAATTTGCATCCATAATTGATGCAGTATGTTATTGGCTCGGTTATCAGTTAAAAATTGGCAGAGAGCAACTTATTCATGAAGCAAGTTTAAGGTATCCAATAGCAGACTCAATAACTTCAAAAGGAACAGCCATACATAGAATTGTTCTTGAAAAACTCCATCCAATTTTTAAAAGTAAAAAAATTGATTTAGTAATTTTTGACGAGACAGTTAAACAACCTGAAACAGAAAAAGACGACAGCAAATTGATTGAAGTGTTTGAACTCAAATTAGCGAAAAGTAAAACAGCAGAAAAACATAGTGACGAACACCAAAGAGTATTTGACGATGTTGTGAGATTAGCTTATTACAATTTGTGGGGCAAAAAAGATTGCTATTTTCTAATGTGTGGAACATACGAAAATTTCAAAACCTATTTTGTTGGGCAAAAAAGCGATGTAAAGCATCAAGACAATAAGAACACAGTTGCTCCAAGACATACTATCAAAACGGGAGGTTCAGGACAACCTGCAACCGAAGAATGGCGACCAGACGGTTTGTATAAAGACTGGTTTGGTTTCAAACTTGGAGAACCGAAAACAATAACTTTTGACACATCATTGGACAATTGGGGCTTAAAACCATTTCAGAAAAATTATGACCCAAGAGATGCAGGACATAAGTTCGAGGCGTCAATAAAAATTAAAACAACTTGCATCGCATTAACACCTGTTGGAGAAAAAACAAAAACACATGCAGCAGGCATTTGGAAAATTGACGCAATTGAATAAAGCAATATGTGGACACATCAAATTGACAGAAGAAAAACTACCGCTAACAATTAGGGCTTCGTTGTGTGCGAAGCACAAACAATGAAGCCCCTGTTGAACGGAACCGGGTATTATGTGTTTTTCGAAATTCGATTTTTGATTTGGCTAGTTTTTTTTCTTCTTTATTTTTTTTGGGGGGCAGAATTTGGAAAAAATTGCCAATAAATAGATCGTTTTATTAATCTATTGTCCATAAAAACCCCTACCCACCAAGACTATGCTTCGCAGGGAACCCCAAACTGGCCCGCGCCCAAAACTTTGGAAGGTGGTCCTCTTCGTCCAAATTGAAGTACTATGACCATTCGACCCGTTTTACAGCAAGGGCATTTTGGAAGGAATGTTCCCTTTTCAGGACTTTTGGTCTTAAGTGCAAAGATGTTTTCCCTTAATATGGGTAGTTTTTTTCTTTTCCAAGTACTGCTCAAAAAACCAAAATGCCTAATCCTTACAAAACCCCTTGGAAGGATGTGCAAGGCAAATCGCCTCACAAATTCAGAGAGCGAAAGATTCATTCTCTTTTTTGTTCCTCCCTGTCGATAATCCTTGTATTCGAAGCTTACCTCATTCTGGTCCACTGACTTTATTCTGTGGTTGGAAATGGCAATTTTATGGGAATATCTTCCAATGTATTCCACAACAGATTTAGGTCCGCCGAAGGGCTTTTTGGCGTAAACGATCCATTCCTTTTCCCATAGTGATTTTCTTATCCTTTCGTACTGCTTAGGTTCAACAGATCGGAGCTTTTCGCAATACTTTGCTCTAAACACTTTTGAGAGTGCTCTCACTGGGAACAGAAATTCTCCATCGGGACGGATGTTTTTCCATTGTCCTTCTTTTGTCACTCCTCCCCCTGGCACTATACAGTGAAGGTGTGGATGGAGGCTCAAGTTCTGTCCCCAGGTATGCAGAATACATACAGCACCAGCCATAACGCCACTGTTCCTCCCAAAGGCAGATAATGTTTCCCACGCTGCATCAAAAAGGATGCTATAGACCATTTTGGGATTGTGAATAGCGAGAGGGTTTACGGCTTCTGGCAGAGTGAACACCAAATGAAAATAAGCAACGGGTAGCAATTCGACTTCTCGAGCAGCAATCCACTCTTCCCTTTTCCTGCCTTGGCATTTTGGGCAGTGCCTATTGCCACAGGAATTATAACTAATAGCCAAGGCTCCGCAATCATCGCATCTGTCGATATGACCGCCCATTGATTGTGTGCGGCAATTTTCAATCGCCCACAATGTTCTGAGTTGCCAACTATTTAGTCCGATTCGATGTATTCCCTCTCCGAGTGCTTTTATTGCTTCAGATACTTCGTGCTCGGGGCGCATTTCTCAAAAAGTGTATCAATGGGGCTGAACACTTTGCGCCCTGGCAGTTGCGCAACCTGCAGGTATTCGATGGTAGACTCAATATTCTCGTGCCCAAGTAAGTCTTTTAAGGTCATGATATCCATACCATCTTCCAGCAGATGTGTGGCGAAAGTGTGCCTTAGCGTGTGCACATGGATATCTTTTTTTATTCCTGCCATCTTGCAGGCCTGCTTAACGGCCCACTGTACACCACGTTGAGAGTAGCGGCTATCGAAATCTCCACCTGCCCTTCCCTCTGGCTGACCATTGAACAGGAATTCCTTTGGCTTTTCTGCTTCAATGTACTTTTTCAACCCTCGGACAAGGTGAGCTGATAGGGGCATATATCTGTCCTTTTTGCCTTTGCCTTGTGCTACCCGAAGTTGGAGACGATCGAAGTCAAGGTCTGCTAAACGTATGCTTCTCACCTCCATGCACCTCAGCCCACATCCGTATAGTAGCCCTATCAATATCCGGTGTTTGAGAAGTTGACAACTACGCAGCAATAGCCATACCTCCTCTCGACTAAGTACAACCTGAACCCGTTTCTCATGCCTTATCTCGGGAAGCTTCAAAAACTCATATGGGATTCCTTCTGATTTAAGTAAAAAGCGAAGTCCATAAATAGTATGCTTAAAGTAGCTTTGGGACGGCCCATGGTGTTTTTTCTGAAGGTAGAACAAGTAATCATGAACTTGTTCAGGATCTAGTTCGGTTGGAAGTTTTCCAAAGTAAAGCGAAATCGAAGCCACATGAAGAGCGTAATTATTAAAGGTGGATCGACTTCGTCCAAGAATCGAAATGGTTCGTTCGAATCGATAAAGTAGTTCTGTAAAACCAGGAACTTCTCGCTTGGCCCTGTTAACGAGTTTGTTTTCCCTTAACTCATCGGGGTTCTTTTTTTTGTTGCCATATTGATTATTTTTATCCCCGAAAGATAGGCATTGGCTTTTTTAGCTACCGAAGGTTTAGTTCAACAAGGGGCAAATGCAATAAGCGATTTTGCTCTTCGAATTGAGTTTTGGTGGTTTACTTAATATCGCTCTTCGAATTAAGTTTTATCTGTAAATTCGCTTACTGCATCTGCCCCCAGAACGTCGATAACACTAACATCAATAATTTCATTTACAATGGTAACAATAGAAAAGAAAGAAAACAATTTCATTTTTGAAGTTCAAGGACTGCACAAACTATGGGCATTCCGCAGTCAATTAACAATTCCTGTTGAGAACGTGATTAAAGCCTATCCTAATGAAAAAAGTCTCGACTGGCTTATGGGCTTGCGAATACCGGGTACACATATACCGGGACTTATTACGGCAGGGACATATTATGTAAACAGTGGGACAATCTTTTGTGATGTATCAGACCATAAGAAAAGTATAGTGGTGGAGTTGCAGGACGAGTCATTCCAAAGACTAATCATTGAAGTTGAAGACCCTCAAAATGCCATTGACTTATTGACGAAAAAATAATGCCAGCTGCTAACAGTGGGCAAGGTCATTAAGCGATTTTGCACTTCGAATAGGGCTTTTGGTGAAAAACTTCGAGCCGCTCTTTTAATAAACTTTTATCTGTAAATTCGCTTACTGCCTCTGCACCCAAAACCTATTGTATAAGTTAAATAAACCACAAGTTCCTGAAGGGTTGACCACAAATGCCACACACCACAATAACATTAAAGTTATTTTAACCATTGATAATCAGAGCATATCCCGAAAATCATGGTTTCGTAACACAAATTAAATTCAAATAAAATGAAGATGTTTCTTTTAGTTTCTGCCTTGGCCTTAACAACAATTTTATCCTATGGTCAAGACATTGCTGATATTTCAAAATCAAGCGATGGAAAATTGACAGTGTGGAATTCAAATTATAGCGAAATAGCTCATAAATATCTTTTCGAAGGCGACGAACTCTCAGGTTTCTCGCCTGAATTGATTGTGGTGACTTCAAAGGATAGTCGAGTAACCATTTATGACCAAAAATTTAATGAAATTTCTCGTAAATATTTATACGATGGTGACAGGGTAAAAAATGTTTGTGGAGACAATATTGTAATTAAAAACAAAAATGGCCTTATGACAATTTACGATATGAATTTTCGTGAAAAATCTCATCGCTACCAATAGTTTATAGTCCCTTCAAAATCAAATGGACAAAAGAAAGTAGCTTTTAACCCAGTTTGGGCAAAAAAAAATGCAAAAACGATTAACCAATTGTAATTCAATCTGTTTGTCCAAATAGTTAGCAACTACTATCCCAAAATTTCTTCGGGAGTGGTAAGCCCAAGTAAATCAAGCAGTTCGGATAAATAAATCCTTTCATTGATTAATTTGGATCTTACAAACTGGTAATTGGCTGATTGTTGCTATGGCTAAACAAAGGTACTTCAGAAATAATAGAAGCGCTCTAACCTGAAAAACTGGCCTTGCCTGCTAAAGAACACCATACCGCATTTAACCAAGCCCACTTTGCAATAACCACCTTCTTCCTTCAAATCGATTTTTGGTGAAAAACTTTCATCGCCTTTTTAATTAACTTTTTGCTGTAAATTCGCTTACTGCCTCTGCCCCCAGAACGCTATGGGAAAGGGATTTGCCGGAGTAGGAGGGGTCAATTGGAATTATTCATACCTTTGAAATATAATTTTTTTAAATGAACATTCAAGCGAGAAAATTAAACTTCGTGCAAGAATTCCTAAGAGTTGCAGATGATGATTTAATTACCAAATTGGAAAACCTACTTCAAGTAGAAAGAAGAAGAAAATTGGAGGAAGTCTTGACTCCAATGACTTTAGATCAATTTAATAAAATTGTAGATGAATCTGAGGATGATTTCGCAAATGGTAAAACTATTGAAGCGAAACAATTGCTGAAACAGGTAGATTCATGGAAATAAAAGTTTTATGGTCAGACAGATCGCTAAGTCAATTAGAAGATATTTTTGACTATTATTCAGATACAGCCGGAAAAAGAATAGCAAAAAAGTTAGTTAAGAGGATAATATCGAAAACGATTAGGTTAGAAAAAAATCCATTAATTGGTTCAAAGGAAATACTTCTGGATTCAAGGGAATTTGAATATCGCTATTTGGTAGAAGGGAATTATAAAATTATTTATAGGTTTAATAATCAAATTGTTAGAATTGTTTCCATTTTTGACTGTAGACAAAATCCGATCAAAATGGAAAATATTAATGATGAACGGCTCCCCTAAAATTAGTACACAACAATGTCACAGCAACAACTTGGAGCCGACAAGACGAAGACATACTAGCCGCATTGTCTTACGCTACTGACAAGGAACATAACATTATCATCGCAGCGTAAACTTCTTTTTGACCAAAACATTTGTTTTAGGGTAGCAATAGACTAGAAGAATTGTTTCCAGGCTGCGACCATTTAAGGAAGCTGGGATAAAAGAATAAAAGCGATATGGAGAGTTGGAATTTGCAAAGCAACAGCGCTTTACCATTGTATCATTCGATTCCGATTTTTATGATTTGGTGACCCTTTATGGAAATCCACCAAAAGTTATTTGGTCGAGAATAAGAAATACAAGAAAGGAGACTTTAATACTTGTTTTTTTGGAGAACCAAGAAATAATAAAATCCTTTTTTTGGGACAAGGTTTATGAAGAAATAGGAATTTGAAAAAAAAAACTAAGAGGCACAACCCCTAATAGTGGGCAAAGGCAATAAGCATTTTAGCACTTCGAATCGATTTTTGGTGAAAAACTTCGCAGCCGCTCTTTAAATAAACTTTTATCTGTAAATTCGCTATCTGCCGCTGTTAGTCCTATTTTCTCATAAAAATGTGAACCTGAAATTGAACTAATCACAATGTCCATTCGGTATTATCCTATCTTCGAACCCATCTGTTATAGCTCGTATGGTTCATTACAACCCTAAAGATTGGATTACCTTTATCTTCCGATTTCATAAGTCGGATACGTTCCGGAAGTTGATTCCAATGATGATTTTGATCGCTTCCTACGCTGGAATAATTGCATTTTTGGAAATAGAATTTTGGAAACTTTCCAAAGAAAGCAATGTGAAAAACCTTACCCTCCTGCATACAACTGTTGGTTTTGTGCTCTCGCTAATGTTGGCCTATCGAACCAATACCGCCTACGATCGCTGGTGGGAAGGCCGAAAATTGTGGGGCTCCCTAGTTAATAATAGCCGGAATTTGGCCCTGAAATTGAGCGCTTATTCAACAGATGAAAAAGACCGCTTGTTTTTCAAAAAGATGATCCCAGCCTTTGCCGAAGTGCTTTCAAACCATCTGAAAGACGAGGTTTTGAGCCAATCGCTGTTTGAAGGCCACGACATTTCATTCGACCACAAAAAGCATAAACCCAACCAAGTGGCGGCCATCCTTTTTAAAAAAGTAAATGATTTGTACAAAACCAATAAAATTTCGGGTGACCAATTCATTATAATAAATGCCGAGTTGCAATCATTTACTGATATATGTGGGGCCTGTGAACGCATAAAAAACACCCCAATTCCTTACTCCTACAATGCCTTCATCAAAAAGTTTATTTTCTTCTATGTGATGACCCTCCCTTTCGGCTTTGTCTTTAGCCTCGGTTATTACGTGATTCCTGTGGTCGTTTTTATATTTTATGTGTTGGCCAGTCTTGAATTGATTGCCGAAGAAATTGAAGATCCCTTTGGAAAAGATGCGAATGATTTACCCCTTACTCAAATTGCTTCGAATATCAAAAAGCATGTCGAAGAGTTATTTTAACCCACAACCTGCATAAACAATCTGTGGCCGGCGAATTTTTACAGTAGGTAATTGATTTATTTCTTTAAACCCAAATTAATCAATAGGAGGATTTATTAATCCGAACTACTTGATTTATTTGGGTTTACCCCGATTTAACAGTTGTTATCAATTTGGCCATACAAATTGATTTACAACTGGTTAATCGTTTATGCATTTCTAATGCGTAATCTGGGTTAAATACAATTTGGCGGGCCCCCAACCGCCCAAAACCATTCTACCGTTTATAAACATTTTCCTAGGCGGTTGGGTCAGGCTATCGCTAATACTCCTCAGCCATTAGCCCCCGAAAATGCCCGGGGGCTAATGGCTTGCGGGGTATCACGCTCTATCCTTGCCCGACACCTCCGCATAGCATTTTACTGGGGCCTGGCCTTTGCTTTTCATTCCATAGCAGTTAAATTTAACTCAGATTACGCATTAGAAATCGTAATGAAGCTTTCAAATGCAATAAAGACGAGGGTTTCAGGTTAATTTTTGGGTGAAGGAATAGTAAACTATTTTGAAGTCAAAAATTGTTCTGAAATCCTTGTATTTGAAGCAGTTGGAAGCTGTAATAGATTTCTAATGCTGAATTTGGGTTTAAATGCATTCCCCCCCCAAAAAACCTCCAAAACTTAGCCTTTCTCCATTTGATTTTAGAATTGCCTTCTCCATTTTATTCATTTCAGCTTTACTCTGGCAGAATCTGGGTTTAAGACAGCCCATTGAGAAGGATTGATGGGAAAGCGAATGCCTGTGCTATTACGAAAGTGAAATGGGAAGCCGGGTGAGGGATTGAAACGTAAAGCCCACAGGACAACGAAGCGCTAGCGGAGAGGGCCGAGGACTTGCAGTGTAAAGCCCGACCTTTTCGCCTGCACTTCTGCCTATTTTTGCCACCAAAAGCTAAGGGCGAAAAGGGCACCCCCTAATCCTGCATTCATTTGGAATTGGCATGCAATTACAGCTTATCTTTGCGCCCTTTTTTAGCATGAAGAAAATCTCTACGTTATACACTTGGTCGCTTGGTCTTTCGCTTCTTCTTATTGCCTGTTTGAGCGCTTGTATTCAAAGAAAGGAAATTCAGGATATTGTAAAAGTGCCTGATAGTCAATTTCATGGAGTAAATATTGGAGCCACACCCAAAGAAGTGATGGTGGCTGAGCAAGGCAATAAATTGGGCGAAAAATCAGATGGCAATACTTTCATTAGCTATGAGTTTGAACTGGATGAAGGCGAACATTATATGGTAGGTTATAGCTTTGAAGAAGGAAAACTCTACGATATCGAGGCTGATTTCTTTTTGGAAGATGCCGCCCGAGCCGAAGAACTGTTTGCACAATTCAAAGATTTTTATACCTTAAAATATGGTGAAAGCCACGTGGAAGAAGGCTATACGGTGTGGAACGACAAGGATAAGGATAAACAAGTAACGGTTTCGTTGGTTGACCAGTCCTCGGAACAAAAAAATGGTGGAAAATTGTCTTTAACTATTTTCAAAATAAACTATTAAGCAGTGAGTAATCCATTTAAAGACTACTTCAGGTCGGCTATCGGAATTAAACTAAAAGGCCAAGCGCCAGGTTTGACCGGACTTTTAGGCGGTACCATTCTTAAAGTAGAGGACAATTTTATTACCATGGAATTTGAAATTGGTGATGAACTTTGTAACCCGGGTGGATTTATGCATGGAGGAACGCATGCCGCCATTATGGACGATGTAATGGGCATGACCGTAGCCGCCATGGGTAATGAATCGCATTTTGTTTCTGTAAATCTTTCGCTCGATATGCTTGGAACTGTGCGTAGCGGTGAAAAGGTGCAAGCCACGGCCTCTGTGGTGAGAAAAGGGAAACAGATCATCAATATGTTCTGTGAAATTGTAACTTTGGAGGGGAAAGTAATCAGTAGAGGAACTCAAAATTTAGTCATATCAAGTCTGCCAAAAATCAATGAAAACAACCAACCTGCTTAAATCGGCCAGTCTATTTATTCTTTGCTCAGGTTTATTTATTATGTCATCGTGCTCTAAAAATGATACCACCTATGCTGGAATGGTTCGTTTTAGCGGGGATGTAGCTGTGGATGGCTGTGGATGGGTAATTGATGTGGAAAATGGAACCTTTCATCCTACCAATTTAACTGCCGAATTTCAACAGGATAGCTTGGAAGTAGAGGTGAGTTATAAACTTACCAACGAATCGTTCAATTGTGGATTCGGCAATTCGTTAAAGATTATCGAAATAAGCTCAATAGAAAAACTATAGGGCTTTTTTGAATTTCAGAATTATCAAAACCTACTTTCCTAAAACTAGGCAAAGAGTGTTTCCAATATCTCCGCTTAGGTAAATCTTGATTTCTGGCTGTTTTCGGCTGGTGGAACGCCCATTAGTTCTCTAAACCTTTCAGGTGAAATTGAATCGTCAATAGAGTAGGGGCCAATGGCCGTGCGACACAAAGCCGTTAAATAGGCTCCACTATCCAAGGCAAAACCTAAATCGCGGGCTAAGGAACGAATGTAAGTTCCCTTGCTACAACGAACCTTAAAATCCAAGGTAATACGGTCATTCAAGCGCTGAATGTTTGAAATGGAGAATTCCTCAATGGTAATGGTTCGAGAACGTAATTCTACTTCCTGTCCGGCTCTGGCTAAATCGTAGGCTCTTTTTCCATCTACCCAAGCGGCTGAAAAACTAGGTGGAACCTGCTCAATGCGGCCTACAAAGGTTTGGGCAGCTTTCAAAATGGATTCGTCGGTAATATGGGATACCGGATAGGTAGCATCCTCTGGTTTTTCTAAGTCGAAACAAGGGGTGGTGGCGCCAAGTAAAATGGATCCTGTATAGGTTTTGCCCATTTCTTGCAACTTCTCAATTTCCTTGGTCATTTTTCCGGTACAAACGAGTAAAACACCGGTTGCCAAGGGATCTAAGGTTCCGGCATGGCCAACTTTGATTCTTGGCTCTGACCTTTTGTTTACAATTAGTTTAACCAAATTGACCACATTGAAGGAGGTCCAGGTTAGAGGCTTATTCATACAAAGCACTTCGCCTGTGGCAAAATCAAAAGTTGGGTTCACTTATACGATTTTAAGGTCTACACCGAGGTACATCAAAATCAGAATTCCAAGACCCAAAGCGATGCGATAATAGCCAAACACTTTAAATCCGTATTTGGTAATGATGCCTACAAAAAACTGAATGGCTAAAATGCCTACAACAAATCCTACCAAATTGCCAAAGCCTAAGAGTTTTAGGTTGTCGGCATTTAATACTACATAATCCTTGGTGAGTTTATAGGCTGAGGCAGCAAACATGGTCGGAACAGCAAGGAAAAAGGAAAATTCAGCGGCTTGTTTTCGGCTCCAACCCTGCGACAGTCCGCCAATGATTGTTGCGGCCGATCTTGAAACCCCCGGAACCATCGCTATACATTGGAACAAGCCAACAATCAGGGCTTTAGGATAGCTGATTTCTTGTTCTTCAGTGGTTTTTTCGGGGAAAATTTTATCGAGAAACAGGAAGAAAATACCACCAAGAACCAGCATGATAGCTACCACCTGCACGTTTTCGAGCAAGGCATCAATCTTTTCACCAAGCAATTTTCCAAATATGGCTGCCGGAATAAAGGCTACCAAAAGGGTGAAGTAAAATTTGAAATCAAAGTTTTGAAAGAATTTTTTCCAATACAGGAAAACCACCGAAAGTATAGTCCCAAATTGAATTTGAACTGTAAATACCTTGGTAAACTCGTCGCTAGCAATTCCCATTAAAGAGGAACCGATAATCATATGTCCTGTGCTCGAAACAGGCAAAAACTCGGTTAGGCCTTCAATTACGGCCAGTATAAATGCTTGTAAATAGGACATGAAAAAGAGGCTTGGTCTTAGTCTTTAGGTTTGCGCATAATGGCAAAGATTTCGATGATGAAACCGGTTAATACCACAATAGGTGCTATTGTAATACGGCGGGTTGAAAAGATTTCTTCATTGAATACATTTGGGTCTTCGCTACCACCGCCGGCCATTAGAATGAATCCAACCACAATAAAGGCTAAACCTACCAACAATAAAATGTAGTTTTCTTTTCCAAAGGCAAAGTCAGTTTTGAAGGCTGGTTTGCTTGCAGAAGCCGAAGTTGGCTTGGTAACTTTCTTTTCAGTTTTGCTCATCTTAGTAATATAATTCGTCTCGTTTCAAACGAAGATAACGACTGACGGCAAAGGTAGTTGAAATTGCTGTAATAATGATGCCCAACAAAAAAACGAGAATGAAAAGTAGTAAACTGATTTCGATATCAAGTGAAAAGATTTCAGGGAAGCTGCTTCTTACCCAATACATCATAAATCCGATCAATACATTGGCAATGAGAGCGCCAATAATTCCTTGGGTAATTCCTTGCACTACAAATGGGCGACGAATAAAACCTTGGGTGGCTCCTACCAATTGCATGGTCTTGATTAAGAAGCGTTTACTGTAAATGCTCAAACGGATTGTATTGTTGATGAGGGCTACCGCAACAATGGAAAGCAAACTACAGAATAATAAAATGACTACTCCGATTCGGCGTAAATTTTCGTTTACTAAAGTCACCAAATCCTTTTGGTAAAAGACCTCTTGGATGTCAGGATTGTTTTTAAGATCGCGTTCGATTACGGACATGCTATCCGGATTGGCATAATCGGCCTTCATTTTTACATCAATGGTGGCCAGCAACGGATTGTACCCCAAGAAGGAAACAAAATCTTCACCCAGCTCGGCCTGTAAGCGCTTGGCTGCCTCATCACGGGTAACATATTCGGTGTACTTAACATAATCCTTGGCATCCAAAGTTTTCTGAAATTGTACAATATCGGCTTCCTTACTTGTTTCTTTCATCACCACTGAAAAACCAATGTTTTCTTTTACGAAATTGCCTAAGGTTTGTGCATATAAGACCACCATTCCCAATATGCCTAACATAAATAAAACCAAGGTGATACTAACAATCGAAGAAACAACCGACGATTGTAATTTCCGCTTTTCAAGTTTTGCCTCGTTCTGATCCATAGGTTGGAAATATTTTTGCAAGTATAGCGTTTGGGTTTGGCACTTATTGTGTTAAACAATGAACTTATGCACAGGTGACTTTTGAGATTTATTTAGAAAAATGCATAGTCTCTGCGATTACCTTTGCCTTAGGAAACCTGTTCATTTATGCCTAAAGTCCGATTTTTTCTGCCTTTTTTGCTTGCCTTGATGGTATTGCTCGACATACGTTCGGGTTGGGCCCAAGAGGAGGATTACTACAATTCAACAGAGCTGAGGTACGAAGATTTCGTTTATGTAGCCAATTTAAAAACCGTTCGGCTTTACAAGGAAGGTAACGAGTTTAGCTATCCCATAGTCAATTTAGGAAAAGGAGAACGCCTGGTTTTGGATTTCGATGATTTGGATGCCGATTACAAAAATTACTACTTCACCTTTGTCCATTGCACCGCCGATTGGCAAGCTACCGATATGTCGTCGATGAACTATATCGGACCTTTCCAAAACGACCAAATTGTCAGTTACGACTTTTCCCTGAATACCATTCAAAAGTATACCCACTACCGAACCGTTTTCCCCAATAACAATATCAAGTTTAAGAAATCAGGCAATTACCTGCTCACTGTTTATAAAGATGATCCCGAAAATATTGTCATTAGTAGACGATTTTATGTGTGGGAAGAGAAAATGACCGTTGGTGGAAGCCTTCACCGCAGTACGATTATCGAACAAAGGGATTCGCACCAGGAACTTGACTTTTTTATTTCGTATCCAGCCACTTACAACGTGACCAATGTGTGGGATATAAAAACCGTTGTTTTTCAAAATTACCGTTTGGACAATGCTATCACCACCCTAAAACCCATGTTTGTCAACCAAAACAAACTGGATTATAATTATGATGCCGATAATTGCTTTGAAGGAGGAAGCGAGTTTCGAATATTTGACCTCAAAACCATACGTTTTAACTCATTTAATGTCGCTCATATCGATTGGCAAGGAAAACAAATAGAAGCTTGGCTTAATGTGGACCGACCCCGCAGTAGTTTGCGCTATGATTTCTACAACGATTTAAATGGAATGTATTATATCGCCCGACAAGAAGGCGGCGATCCAACCATTGAATGCGATTATGTGGTTGTTCATTTTGCCCTCGATGATAAAGAACCCCGAAAAGATGGGAATTACTATGTCTTCGGTGGTATTAGTGATTGGCAGCTTAAGCCGGAATTTAGAATGACCTATAACGATGTGCTCCTACGCTACGAATGTGCCCCTTTTATAAAACAAGGATTATACAATTATCAATATGTATTTGTGCCCGACAAGAAGAAGGAAATCGATGCAAGACTGGTAGAAGGAAGCCATTTTGAAACCAATAATTCCTACACGATTTTGGTTTATAACAAAGAACCGGGAATTCCTTATGACCGCCTAGTGGGAGTAGGCTTTTTTAATCCTTTGGATTATGTTCTAAACCGATAATTCAAGACTTATGAAGCTGTTGGTAAATAGCATCCAATTCTTCAAACCATTCATTTCCGTACTTCCTCACCAAAGAATCTTTCAGAAAGCGATACACCGGTACATCCAATTTGGCTCCACAGCTACAGGCAGGTTTGCAAATGCTCCATTCATGGTAGTTTACAGCATCAAAGCCTTCGTATTCGGTTATTCGAACAGGGTAGAGGTGGCATGAAACTGGCTTTTGGAAATCAACCTTTCCAGCTTTCCAGGCTTTCTCAATGGCACAGGAGGCCAAACCATCGGCTTCAAAAACCACATAAGCACATTCTTTATTGTTGACCAAAGGGGTAGAAAGTTCGCCTTCCGCATCGCTTATCGAAGTGCCTTGTTGCTCCACTGCCTTAATTCCGTTTGAGTTCATAAAGGGTTTTACATCTTCATAAATCGCTTCAAGCGCAATCGCTTCTTTATCGGATAAGGGTGCCCCGCCATCGCCTTCTACACAACAAGCACCCTTGCATGCCTTTAAATCGCATACAAATTTGCGTTGGAATAGTTCATCGCTTACTAGGGTATGTTGGATGGCATACATTATTTTATTTCTTGGCAAAGTTCGATTAAAACTCCGTGGCTATCCTTGGGGTGCACAAAGCATATAAGTTTATTGTCAGCCCCCTTTTTAGGTTCAACATTTAATAAGGTAAAGCCTTCCTGTTTCAGGCGTTCCATTTCGGCATGGATATCGTCTACATCAAAAGCTACATGGTGCAAGCCTTCTCCTTTCTTTTCTAAGAATTTGGCAATAGCGCTTTCTGGTTTTGTTGCTTCCAGCAATTCAATTTTATTTGGCCCCGCCTTAAAAAAGCTAGTATGCACCCCTTCGCTTTCTACCCGTTCAGTTTTATAGGGTGGGCCAAAAAGCTTGGTGTAAGTGGCATTCGCTACTTCTAGGTTTTTTACAGCAATGCCTAAATGCTCAATTTTATTCATGGGGTAAAAATAAAAATGCCAACCCGAATTGGATTGGCATTTAATGAAATAGTTCTAAAATTTATTTCTTAAACGAAGCTGTTTTGTTGTCGTAGTTTAAGTAATAAGCTCCTTTTTCAAGTTTGGCTACACTAATACGATCAGAAATGCCTTTGTCTACAATGTTTCCATAAGCATTGTAAATTTCATACATGGTTTTATCAGAAAATTTGATTTCATCACCTACTTTCTTACCATCACCTGGGCTCCAGGTTACTTCTGGCAATGGTGAACGAAGTTTGGTTTCAAAAGAGTAACGAGGTTTGCCTGTTCCATCTATTTGTTTCAAACGGAAACGGTTTTCACCGCTGTGAACTGTTGCAATGCTGTAGGAATAGTCTGAAGATTGCGGTACACCTTTGCCTTCAAATTCACCTACAACCACCCATTTGTTCCAACGGAATTGCTCGATATAATAAGTAAGTTTACCAACTTCACCTTTTGTAGTTACCAATAACTGACCGTTCGGATTCACTTTCAAGGCCTCGATTTCAAAGGTGCTCATTGGTTTAAGCACTTCCGGATTCAATACCTTTGGTTTGCACTCATCCTTGTGCTTAATTTTAACTTCAACCTTAGAGCCTAAAGCCAATTGGAAGAAGGAGAAATCAATTTCATAAGCACTGGATTGAATCTCGTCTGTAGTGGTAACACCATTGATTTGAACCTCATATGTGCAAAAACCGACGCCTGAAGAGGCGAAAGGGTTCTGAACATAAAGATTCTTGCCTTGATAGTTCCCTTCCAAGGTAATCACGCCAGCAAATGCTTGTGAGACTAAGCCTAGAAATGCAAAGAGGAATGTGAGTTTCTTGCTCTTAAACATGATTTTTTAGAGGTTTTTTTTCAGACTACAATGATAAGTTTTTCTTGAACACAAAAAAAATTTTTTAGACAATTTTCCTTTTGCAACCTTATTTCGTCCTTCAAGTTTAAGGATAAATATCAGTTTTAATAGGAATTGAAGGCTATTACTTACTTTTGTTCTAATTGTTACTATACATGAAAAAAAACTTATTAATCGCCAGTGGAATTAGTCTTTTCGGAATGTTAATTATGGCTTGCTCTTCCGAACCCAAACCTGAAATCAGGACTGCATCAGGTGATGTGGTGTTGGGCGGAGAAGTCTTCTTTTCTGGAAAACCTTATACCTCTATTTTGCCCAGCGCCATCAATGATTTGGCCTCGGCACAAGCTGCCTCCAATGTGTTGGAAGGTCTTACTCGAATCGCCGCCGATGGAAAAGTGGTTCCCGCCCTTGCCGAATCCTTTGAATCCGATTCCAGTGCATCCGTTTATAAATTTACCCTTAGAAAAGGTGTCAAGTTTCAAGATGATGCCTGCTTCTCGGGTGGCGAAGGCCGGGAGTTCAATGCCGAAGATGTGAAGTTTAGCTTCGAACAACTTTGTACGAATAAACCTTCCAATGTGGCCTTTGCTTCTACCTTTAAAAATGTGCTGCTCGGTGCCGAAGACTTCTATGCCGGCAAAACCAAAGAATTAAACGGTATCCAAGTAGTAGACGATTATACAGTGGTGATAAAAACTTTGGGCCCCAACGAAGCCTTACCTGCTTTGCTGGCCGGAATTCAATTTTCTATTGTACCGAAAGAAGCTGTTGAGCGCTATGCCGAAAAAGCAGCCATCGGAACCGGGCCATTCGCTATTAAATTAAGCGATGGAGCCTATAAACTGGTTCGAAACCCTTCCTATTATGGTAAGGATGCTATGGGTAATCAATTGCCTTACCTCGACCAAGTTTCTGTTAAACAAGTGGAAGCCAAAACCACTGAAATCGAACAAGTATTAAAAGGTGAATTGGATGTGGTAGTTGGACTCAACAGCCAAGTGGCCAATCAAGTCGTACAAGAGCACCTGAAAGATTTTGAAGCCAATGGGAAATTTGTCATGGAAAGTTCCGACGAAGTAGCTGCTTCCGATGTGTTTATCATTCGTAAGTCACAACTGAAAGGCTTTAAATTGAATGCCGACGGTACAGTTAATTGGGCCATCGTGCAAAAACTGGCCGCTCAATAAGTTAAAAACAATAAAAATTGAAGGAAACGATTGTGGGATAAAGCCTGCAATCGTTTCTTTGCGTTTTAAACCCATCACCATCCTTTCCAATGACCCTAACTGAAAACGGATACGAAGTGGCTGGATTTTCCTTGCTGGAACTGGCCCAAACTTACGGAACTCCGCTCTTTGTCTATGATGCCCAGCGCATCGAAAACCAATACCGCCGCATGGTCGATTCCATGAAAGTGCCAAACCTTCAAGTGAATTATGCCTGCAAAGCGCTTACCAGCCAAGCTATCCTCAAATTGATGCACAAACTTGGGGCTGGTCTGGATACGGTTTCTATTCAAGAAATCGAACTGGGCATAAAAGCTGGATTTGCACCCAAGGATATCATTTTTACTCCCAATTCGGTCTCCTTCGATGAAATTGAAAGGGCCCTCGAAATCGGTGTGAAAATCAATATCGACAATATCGAAACCCTCGAGTACCTGGGCCATAAGCACGACAATCACCCGTATTGCATCCGTATCAACCCACACATTATGGCCGGAGGCAACAACAATATTTCAGTGGGACATATCGATAGCAAATTCGGTATCAGTATTCACCAAATGCCCTTGGTTGAACGAATTGTTAAAACCTTGGGAATCAATATCGAAGGAGTGCATATGCATACCGGTTCGGATATTTTGGATGTGAATGTGTTTTTGATTGCTTCCGAAATACTCTTCGAACAGGCCAAAAAATTCCCCAATCTGCAGTACATCGATTTGGGTAGCGGTTTTAAGGTTAAATACAAAGAGGAAGATTATGAAACGGATATGGAGGAGCTGGGCGAGAAGATTTCAGCCAAATTCAATGCCTTTTGCCAGGAAATGGGAAAGGAACTTACTTTGATGTTCGAACCCGGAAAATACCTTGTTAGCCAAGCTGGTTATTTTTTGGCCAAAACCAATGTGGTCAAACAAACTACAAGTACCGTTTTTGTTGGGGTTGATAGTGGTTTCAATCACCTCATTCGTCCCATGTTTTACAACGCTCACCACGATATTGTCAATGTGTCAAACCCCCAGGGTAATCCGAAAATTTACACGGTGGTTGGCTACATTTGCGAAACCGATACTTTTGGTTGGAACCGCAAAATTAATGAGGTTAGGCGCGAGGATATTCTTTGTTTCAAAAATGCCGGAGCCTACTGCTATTCCATGGCTTCCCAATACAATTCCCGTTTGCGTCCGGCCGAGGTTTTGCTTTACGAGGGCAAGGCTTTGTTGATCCGTCGTCGCGAAACATTGGAAGATTTGCTGGGTACCCAAATCGAAGTCGAAATCTAGAAAATTCGCTTTCACATTTAGTATGAGTTAGGAAATGATTAGGCGGGCTCCCTACCGCCAAAACCGCATTTGCCTTTAAACTTAAATTTTCTGCATGGGCGGTAGGGCCGGGCTTTCGGCGGTAGTCCTCGGTATGCTCCGTTCCTCCGCATCCCTGTGGGCTACACTGCCTCTATCCCTGCCCGAAAATACCCCCGGACCTTAGCATTTGGCGAAAGGTTAAAGCGTAAGTAGAATGATGAATACCAGCACTACAGTTTTATCCGGGATTCGGGTAGGGATAGCAGTGGATAGCCCGCAACCCAGCCGCAGTGCAACGGAGGCTGGGTGAGGACTAGGAACGAATAGCCCGACCATTCGCCTTGCCTAAAACTTCAATTTTACCACCAAAGGGTTTTGGCGAATGGGACCCGCCTAGGAAAAGATATTAGATGTTAGATATTAGATGTTAGATTTTAGATATTAGATGTTAGATTGATCACTTCTCATTACTCATTACTCATTTCTCACTTCTTAAATTAAGTATATTCGCAGCCGAAACCTGGGGATATGAATTATTTGGATTTTGAAAAACCAATAGCTGAACTGGTTGAACAGATTGAGAAGCAGAAGCAAATTGCCGAAAAAAGCAAGATTGATGCCTCTCAAACCATTCAACAACTGGAAGAAAAACTCTTCGAAACCAGAAAGAATATTTATGCAAATTTAAGTCCTTGGCAACGCGTACAAGTAAGTCGCCATCCCGAACGGCCTTACACTTTGGCCTATATTAACCACATTACCAACGGCAGTTTTATTGAATTGCATGGCGATCGCACCGTAAAAGACGATAAAGCGATGGTAGGCGGATTCGGCGATATCGATGGCCGTACCGTAATGTTTATTGGTCAGCAAAAAGGTATCAACCTGAAAATGCGTCAACTACGCAATTTTGGAATGGCCAATCCGGAAGGTTATCGCAAGGCTTTACGGCTGATGAAACTGGCCGAGAAATTCAATAAGCCCATTGTTACTTTTATTGATACCCCTGGCGCTTATCCGGGAATCGAAGCCGAAGAGCGTGGACAAGGAGAAGCCATTGCCAGAAACCTGTACGAAATGACCTTGTTGAAAGTGCCAGTAATCTGTATCATTATTGGTGAAGGTGCATCGGGCGGGGCCTTGGGTATCGGCATAGGCGACAAAGTATTTATGCTCGAAAATACCTGGTACAGCGTGATTTCCCCTGAAAGTTGCTCTTCTATTCTGTGGCGTAGCTGGGATTTTAAAGAAAAAGCGGCCAGTGCACTTAAACTTACTTCTACGGATATGCTCGACCATAAGTTGATTGATGGAATAATTCAGGAACCTATCGGCGGCGCACACGTAAAACCCGAAGAGGCCTTTTGCAATGTAAAGAAAGAAATTATCAAAACCCTAAAAACCCTCGATAAATTAAGCCCCGACGAACGCATCCAGCAACGCATTGAAAAGTTCAGTGCCATGGGTGTGGTTGAAGAATAAAACCTGTAAAAAATGAACCGCTACAAACGCAACGTTACAACCCTAGGTGAATTTATTATCGAACGTCAAAACGACTTTCCTTGGGCAAAAGGGGAGCTTTCCCGACTGCTCCTGGATATTGGAATTGCCGCAAAAATTGTAAACCGCGAAGTAAATAAGGCTGGTTTGGCCGATATTCTTGGCGATGTAGACAATATTAATGTGCAAGGCGAGGAGCAAAAAAAGTTGGATGTATTTGCCAATGAGCAATTTATCTCCGCTTTGAATTCTACAGGCGAGTGCTGCGCCATTGCTTCGGAAGAGAATGAAGATATGATCGAATTTTCCGATAAATATTCCAGCCAAGGAAAATATGTTGTGGCCTTCGACCCATTGGACGGTTCCTCCAATATTGATGTGAACGTTTCGATCGGAACTATTTTTTCCATTTACCGCAAACGCAGCAAAGGACACGCCACCCTGGAGGATTTTTTGCAACCCGGAACAGAGCAAGTAGCCGCCGGATATGTGATTTATGGCTCCAGTACGATGTTGGTTTATTCGACCGGCAATGGGGTTAATGGTTTCACACTCGATCCGTCCATTGGCGAGTTCTGTTTGAGTCATCCAGATATGAAGGTATCCAAAACAGGCGCAATTTATTCTTTGAACCAAGGGAATTATGCCGATTTTCCGAAAGGTGTGAAAGAATACATTGATTATTGCCAAGGTAAGGACAAAGAAACAAACCGTCCGTATACAGCTCGATACATTGGCTCTTTGGTAGCAGATTTTCACCGCAACCTGATCAAGGGTGGAATTTATATTTATCCGCCAACGGCAAAATCCCCAAAAGGAAAGTTGCGCTTGCTTTACGAGTGCAATCCTTTGGCTTATTTGGTAGAACAGGCTGGCGGAAAAGCCTCTGATGGAAAGAACCGTATTTTAGATATCAAACCTGAATCGCTTCACCAACGGGTTCCTTTGTTTATCGGATCTAAAGAAATGGTCGAGAAAGCCGAAGAACTGATGGCTATTTTCAGTGAAGAAAAAGTTATTTAACGCTCCCAACCCACTTGCATGAACCCCAAACTTAAGTTCCTTATTTCTTTTACAGGTTTGATAGGGCTGATACTGGTATTGAACAACCGTATCGCCATTTTACCTCCACTTGGAAAATTCTTTGACCCTTATTCCGGTTTTTGGCAGAATGCGGAACATAACAATTTCCAAAATGAGGTTTCCAAGAAAATTGAAGGGGTAAAGGATTCGTCCACCGTGGTTTTCGACGAACGTTTGGTGCCGCATATTCAGGCCAATAACCTACACGATTTGTATTTTTTGCAAGGCTATATCACGGCCTCGCATCGTTTATGGCAAATGGAAACCCAAACCAGGGCAGCCTCCGGAAGGTTAAGTGAAGTGTTGGGAACCAAAACCCTTGAAATCGACCGCAATTTTCGTCGACTTGGTTTGCCCCATTCAGCCGAAAAATCATTGGAAATTTTTAAAAAGGATAGTCTTTCGAATGCCATTGTTTCGGCTTACACCGATGGGGTAAATGCCTATATCAAAACCTTGAACGAGGCTTCCAAACCGCTGGAGTATAAATTGTTAGATTACTATCCCGAACCTTGGTCAGAAATTAAATGCGTGTTATTGCTCAAATACATGGCCAATATGCTCACCGTGCAGGAATATGATTTTGAAAACACCAATTTACTTCATCTTTTGGGCAAGGCCGATTTCGATAAGCTTTTCCCTAATTTTTATGAAAAGCAAGATCCGATTATACCTCGTGGCACACCATACGAAGCAGCGGCTATAACACCCAAAGCTCCGGAAAAAGTTGCCATCGATACCAAAGTGTTGGAAACGGTTCCAAAAGACTACCCAGACAATGTAGGCTCCAACAATTGGGCTGTATCGGGTAAGAAAACAGCAACGGGTTATCCTATCCTTTGTAATGATCCTCACTTATCGCTCAATTTGCCCTCTATTTGGTACGAATGCCAAATGACCATGCCCGGAATGAATGTGTATGGAGCGAGTTTGCCAGGGGCACCGGCCGTTATTATCGGATTCAATGATTCCATTGCTTGGGGTGTTACCAATGGCAGTATGGACGTGAAGGACTGGTACAGTATTGAATTCAAAGATGCCTCCAAGAACGAATACAAATACGAGGACAAATGGCGCAAAACAACCAAAGTGGTAGAAGTTATTAAAGTGCGTGGCCAGGCTGATGTTTTGGATACGGTTGTTTACACCCACCATGGACCTGTAGTGTACGAGAAGGGAAGCAAAAGTAAACTAGGCAGTAACCTCAATTTGGCTGTTAAATGGGAAGCCTTGAATCCATCCAATGAGATGATGACCATGTATAAACTCAACAAGGCCAAAAACTATAATGATTACACGGATGCCTTAAAGCATTTCCAATGTCCGGCCCAAAACTTCGTATATGCTGATGCAGCCAACAATATTGCCATTTGGGAACAGGGGCATTTGCCTGCCAAATGGAAAGACCAAGGTCGATTTGTGATGGATGGTTCCGACCCTTTAAACGATTGGCAAGGATATATACCTCAAGAGCACAATCCGCACACCTTTAATCCGGAAAGAGGCTTTGTTTCATCGGCCAATCAGCATCCAACCGACGAGAGTTATCCGTATTGGTACTCAGGAACTTATGAAATGTACCGCAACCGCCGCATCAACAACGAATTAGCCCGAATGAACGGAATTACCGTTGATTCCATGCTGCAATTGCAATGCGATAAATACAGTTTAAAGGCCGAAGAAACCATGCCGATCTTAGTTAAATATTTGCAGAATACAGCCTTTAAAAACTTAAAAGCAGAGGGCAGAGCTTGGAATGAAATTAAAAAATGGAATTATGAAATGTATCCGGGAGTCGTTTCTCCTTCCATTTATAAATATTGGACCGACACCTTGATGGCTTTAGTATGGGATGAAATTCCGGTAAAGGAAGGCAGGATGAAATGGCCCAGTTTGGATGCCACTTTCAGGATGATGACGTATGAGCCAAACAGTGATTTCTTCGATGCTAAGCGTACCAAAGGAATTAGAGAAAATGCGGTTACACTAACTTATGATGCCTTTTATTGGACAGCCGAAAAGCATTACGACAAGGTAGCCAATTCAAACTTCGATATGCGCTGGGGTATTTTCAAACACACCTCAATCGACCATGTTGCAAAAATTCCTGCCCTAGGTGTATTCCATGTTGGAGTAGGAGGGGAGAAGAATTGTGTAGATGCCATTTCGGAGCACCATGGTCCAAGTTGGAGAATGGTGGTGCAACTTGGTCCGAAAGTGAAGGCTTATGGTGTTTATCCTGGTGGGCAAAGTGGCAATCCTGGTAGTTACCATTACATCGAATTTGTTGACAGTTGGAGCAACGATAAATATTACCAGCTCAATTTTTTCCAACCTGGACAAGTGGATCCCGACCATGTGTTGACGAAATGGAAGGTGAGTTAAGGTATGAGGATTGAATTGGGAGACTTAATTTGTAATTTTGAAGTATTGGAGTAATTACCCATTTTATTGTTGCCATTTAACCCAAATTAATCAATAGGAGGATTTATTAATCCGAACTACTTGATTTAGTTGGGTTTACCCCGATTTAGCAGTTGTTATCAATTTGGCCATACAAATTGATTTACAACTGGTTAATCGTTTATGCATTTCTAATGCGTAATCTGGGTTTAACTCAAAGAGAATAGGGCGCTTGAAATGGTTTAAGCCAATAATCTTTCAAAGAAATTTTTCAATCTTTTGTAGAATGTTAGGCCAAAGGATGCAATTGGAAAAATTATACAATACAATTCAGGTGAGATAAGGGAGTTAGATGGTATAATTAGGTTTTGTGAGTAAGTTTTTTGTTTAATATTCACCTTTTGTAATGCTTTGACTTGATGAATAATAAGTTGAAGCTTCATCGAAAATTACTCGAAAAAGTTAATTGGCCAGATAGCGAGAAAGCAAAATTTAAACTTATGCAGCTATTATAGTGTTGACCTTTAAATCGTAACCTAGAACGTTCATAATCTTTTCACAATCTTCCCATAAAAGGCCAAATTCTTTTACATCTGCAGCTGCTAGTTGACCAAGGATTTTCATTAAAGGTTTTGCATAATCAGGTTCCATATCGCCTTCCATAATTGAATTTTCTGCCCATTCTACAAGTTGTTCTAGCGTAATTTTATGGTTAAGATAGCTTGTTAACTGTTCTGCGGTTTTTTGTCTAGTAATCATGGCTTTATTTTTTGATGTCCATTATCCAAAGGAAATTTTTCATGCTTTTCAGTCAATTCGCCAATTGAATTATAGATTTCTTGAACAAATGAAATTGTATTTTCTTGGGAGTCTGTTACTTTAATGTAACGTGCAAAACCTCCCATTCTACCCTTAATTTCAAACCAATATTTTCTTCCTCCATTTTCCAAGTCGTTCCAAAATTCAAATTCCCTTTCATTCTGAATTCTTTTCTGTCGATTCATTTGGATGGGATAAACAAAATTACAAAATAATTTAGAATCTAAGAAAATTCAAAAAATGCAATTTTATTAGTATAAAAGGAAATTCATGGTTATTTGATGGGTATGTCTACCCCAACTTTTAGAATTTCCATCCAAATACTTAGTAAACTCCATTTGCAATTCTGAACATCAAGGAACTGGATCATGCCCATGTCCACCCCAAGGATTGCAGGATAAAATCCTTTTGAAGGTTAGCCAGCCCCCTTTGATTGGGCCATGTTTTTGAATAGCTTCAATACCATATTGGGAGCAGGTGGGCGTGTACCGACAAGTGGGCGGCAAATAAGGCGAAATAGCTTGTTTGTAAAATTTAATGAACAGGATCATCCCCTGTCCCAGTAGCTTTCCCAACATGTTTTTCCAATTCCTTTAATAGTTTGTTTGTGCCTTTTTGCAATTCCGAAAATTCTGGCAGTTGTTTACCCACATAAATCAAGCCCAAATGACAAGCTTGGGAATGGCCAGCAAGTTTCATATACCAATGCTCCTTATGGTTCCTCCATAATTCCCGCATTTGCCTTTTAATTCGGTTTCGGTCATGCGCTCTTTTGAAATTTCGTTTTGAAACAACCATTACAACCTTGCACCGTTGTTCAGTTTCTACCTCCACCCAATTCAAAGCCACTCGATACGGGTAGGCCATAAAGCTTTGTCCTTCTTTAAAAAGCGCATCAATATGCTTTTTGCTGCAAAGTCGTTCTTGCTTAGTAAAGGTGGCCATGCTGCAAAGCTAGGACTAAAGTTTTTAGGTAGGACCAATTTCTCCTTACCTATTTGATTAATTTCATGGGCTAATTTCTATTCCACTTGTCTCCAAAAAATTCTACCTTCGCCCCATGATTACACAGGAACAGATCACTGCTTTCGGTGAGCGCCAGCAGGCGTTAAGGAGGTCACTTTGACATCGATACGAAAATACGTCAGATAGCTGAGGAAGAGACCATTACCCATGATCCCAAGTTTTGGGACGACCCAAAAAAGGCTGAAGAAACGCTCAAGAAAATTAGCGAGAAAAAAAGTTGGACAGAAGGCTTTTCCAAGTTGGACAAAAGCATGGAAGACCTTCAAACCATGTTTGAATTCTATAAAGAGGGGGAAGCCAGCGAAGCAGATTTAGAAAACCAATTCAAGGAAACACAACAAGCCTTGGAGGATATGGAGTTCAAAAAAATGCTGAGTGGCAAAGAAGATGCCCTCAACGCCGTTATTACTATAAACAGCGGTGCAGGTGGAACTGAAAGCTGCGATTGGGCATCCATGCTGATGCGGATGTACATCATGTGGGGTGAGAAAAACGGATACAAAATTAAAGAAATTGACCTTCAAGAAGGAGATATCGCAGGCATAACCCAGGTTACTTTGGAATTTGAAGGTCCATATGCTTATGGTCATCTAAAAGGTGAGAATGGGGTGCACCGCCTAGTTCGCATTTCACCCTTCGACGCCAATGCTAAACGACATACTTCATTTGCTTCTGTTTATGCTTACCCGGTAATAGACGATACTATCCAGATCGATATAAATCCTTCTGATTTAGAATGGGATACTTTTCGTTCAGGTGGTGCTGGAGGACAAAATGTGAACAAAGTTGAAACGGCAGTTCGTGTAATCCATAAACCAACTGGTATTGTTATCAAAAACCAAGAAAGCCGAAGCCAGCAAAACAATAGGGAAAATGCATTGAAACTTTTAAAGTCACAACTGTACGAAATCGAACTTCGTAAACGTCGTGAAGTAATCGATGCCATTGAAGGTTCAAAAATGAAAATTGAATGGGGCTCCCAAATTCGAAACTATGTTTTACATCCATATAAGTTGGTAAAAGACCTGCGAACAGATTTCGAAACCTCTGATGCTCAAGGGGTTTTGGATGGAAATTTGACGCCATTTATAAAAGCCTGGTTGATGGAATATGGTGACTAATTCGTACAAAAATTCCCACAAAATCTGTTAACCCATAAGCCAACAACCTACACTGGCATCATTTTAGGTAATTTAGTCGGCTGATTAGAATGAAATTTATGCAAAAATTGATGAATAAAATCCTTGGAATCGCCCTTTTATCAGGGCTTTTCATCCAGTCTTCCTTTGCTCAACGTACCATTTATGGGGAAGCAAAACTCAAGTTTGATGATGTGCTCGAACTCATTGATCGTTCGTATGTGGACACTGTGAATCAGGATAAATTAGTAGAAGATGCTGTAATCGCCATGACCAAAGATTTGGATCCTCACTCGGAATATATGACGGCCAAAGAATTCAAAGAAATGAATGAACCTTTGAAGGGGAATTTTGATGGCATTGGCGTACAATTCAATATTATGAAAGATACCATAGTGGTTCAAGCAACCATCAGCGGCGGACCTTCTGAGAAATTGGGCATCATGGCAGGCGATAAAATCATTAAAATCGAAGATACCCTGATTGCTGGTAAAAAAATCACAAACAACGATGTAATTAAAAGACTTCGAGGCCCAAAAGGAACGAAAGTCCGGATTAGCATCATGCGCAGAGGTGAAAAGAAATTAATCGACTATACCATTGTTCGTGATAAAATTCCAATTTTCTCCGTTGATGCATCCTACATGCTTACTCCTGAAATCGGTTATATTAAAGTAAACCGTTTCGCCCAAACGACCATGCAAGAGTTTAACGATGGGTTGAAGAAACTACAAGCTGCAGGCATGAAGCATTTTGTTCTTGATCTTCGTCAAAATTCTGGAGGATACTTAAATACAGCAAACGATCTTGCCAATGAATTTCTTCAAAATTCCAATTTGATTGTTTATACCGAAGGCGTAAGCAGCCAAAAGAAGGAGTTTCGGGCCGATGGAAGAGGCAAGTTAACTAAAGGAAGATTGGTGGTTTTAATTGATGAAGGTTCTGCATCCGCTTCTGAAATTGTCAGTGGTGCCATTCAGGATTGGGACCGGGGTTTAATTATCGGTAGAAGATCATTTGGTAAAGGGCTGGTTCAAAATCCATTTACCCTTCGCGACGGATCTGTTTTGAAATTAACCACGGCTCGGTATTACACTCCTTCAGGTCGTTGTATTCAAAGGCCATATGATGAAGGAAAAGACGATTATTACCAAGAAAGAGCTCGTAGACAAAAAAGTGGGGAGTATTTTAGTAAAGACAGCATTCATTTAGAGGATACCGTGAAATACTATACTGCCAACAAGCGAGTAGTTTATGGCGGAGGAGGCGTTATCCCGGATATTTTTATTCCAGTGGATACCAGCGAAAATTCCGATTATCTAACGGATTTATTTAGCAAAGGTGTTTTCAACCAATTTGCATTTAGCTATTTAGAAAAAGATAGAAAAGGATTTGCTGCAAAGTATCCGAATTTAGATACCTACATTGCTAAATTTGATCCACAATCAGTTTTGCCAGAATTCATCGCCTTTGCAGAAAAAGAAGGGGTAAAAAAAGAAGGTACTTTTGATGCCAAAGCCGATAGCACTATGTTGGCTAAAATCAAAAAGAATGTACCCGGTTTAAAAGCCGATGATCCCAAATTAAAGGAATTCCAAGAGTATGCCCGTAAAATGGTGGCCAAAGAATACGCCAAAGGGTATGAGAAATCATTGCCAACTATTTTGGAACAGATAAAAGCCCGCATTGCCTCCAATCAATGGCAAAATGAAGGTTTTTACCGTGTCATCAATCAAAGCAGCAAGGAAGTTGAATCTGCTATCAAAGCCATTAACGGAAAAGAATACGCTGAATTTAAAGTTCGAGAGTAATCCAACCCCAATTACAAAATGCCTGGACAACTTCGTCCGGGCTTTTTTTTGCACCAAAATTTGTAGAGATTCGTTTTCTTTGCAATCCCATAGGCTAATCCCTAAGAAATGAAGGAAATTTTGAAAGATAAACTTGTACTCGGACTGATAGCACTGATGTTGGTGCTTACCTGCATTACCTATTCTAACCACTTCAAAAACCCTTTTAATTTTGATGATGCCCATACGATTGTTACGAATCAATGGATTCGGGACATTCATAACATTCCTCTCTTTTTTAAGGATGCCACCACAACCAGCTCATTACCGGCCAACCAAGCCTACCGTCCTGGTCTTACAACCCTTAATGCTATTGACTACTGGCTCAGTGGAGGAACCGGTGAACCACAACCATTTCAATTCCATGTGACCATCTTTACCAGTTTTCTTCTCTTAGGGGTTTTATTGGTGCTTTTTTTTCTTCAAATCTTTAATTCAGTTTCTAAGCATTCAGCCAATCCTTATTTCGCAGTTTTTGGAGCTAGTTTCTTCCTCTTGCATGCCGCAAATGCTGAAACAATCAATTACATCATTGCCCGCAGTGATAGCTTCTCTACCTTAATGATTGTCCTAGCCTTTGTGCTTTACCAATATTCAAAAATCGCCAAGAAAACGTATTTGTTTTTGTTGCCTATTGTGGTCGGTTTCTTTGTTAAGGAGCCCGCTGTCATGTTTGGACCATTACTTTTATTGTATATGCTAGAATTTGAATGGGATGGTTCATGGAAGGCTTTGCCATTGAAAAACATGCTTATGCTTGTTTTGCCAGCTTTCATTTTAGGCGTTTTTCTCTTTTTGTATGCCCAAAGCAATACGCCTGATACTTGGACCTCTGGCGGTGGTGACCGATGGTATTACCTCCAAACTCAGTTTTTTGTGGTTGTCCATTATGTCAACAATTTTATTTTGCCATTTAATTTAAGTGCCGATACCGACTGGACACTCATTAAAAATCCTTTCGATGATCGTGTTTTGATTGGTGTGATTTTTATTCTTTTTACCTTGTTTATAGCCTTTCAAACCTGGGTTAACAAAGCTTGGCGACCAGTTAGTTTTGGTATTTTATGGTTTTATGCCGCCTTATTGCCAACCTCCAGCTTTTTTCCCTTTGCAGAGGTATTGAATGATCACCGAGTGTTTTTTCCATATATCGGCCTTTGTTTGGCTACTGCTTGGACTTTTCGAATGCTTTTTGTTCAATTAGAATCCAAGAGCTTTAACAAACCTGTTATAATCATGGGAGCAGCTGTATTATTGGGAGCTCATGCTTATGGGGCACACCAACGCTGCAAAGTATGGAATTCAGCTGAAACTCTCTGGCAAGATGTTACTGTGAAAAGCCCAAACAATGCCCGTGGTTTAATGAATTATGCCAATGCCTTAATGGCAAAAGGGGATTATGCCAACGCTGAAGTCTATTTTGAAAAGGCAAAAGCCTTGTGGCCTCAATATTCCTATGTGTACATAAATTTGGGTGTGCTCAAAGGAGCTACAGGTCATCCAGATGAGGCCGAAGCTAACTTCAAAAAATCAATTGAATTCAATCCGAAAAATCCAGAATGTTATTCCTATTTTGGTAGTTTTCTATTGCAAAAAGGCCGTTTTGGGGAAGCCTTATCTATTGTAAAACGAGGGTTAGCAGTAAGTCCTAATCATGTGGGACTTAACAATCTAGCTGCAAGTTTGCAAGCTTTACCCAAAGGTGCCGCCACAACCAAGTTGGATATTGCGCTGGAGGCAGCAAAGAAGAACCCTAGCCCTGAAACCTGGTTAAATGCAAGTTTGGAATACTACATGGTTGGCGATTACCGCAATTGTGTGAAGGCCGCAGAAGAATCGCTGAAACTTAAACCCAATTATGATTTGGCTTATAACAACATTTGTTCGGCCTACAACATGCTCAAGGAATGGGATAAAGCCATTGCTGCAGGTACCAAAGCGGTGGAGTTAAATCCAACTAGCCAACTGGCAAAAAATAACTTGACCGTTGCCAAAAATGGTAAAGCAGGAATTTAGTCTTTAGAAATTAAGGCTCAACACTTTCCATCCCACAACTCCAATTGTAAACATGCTATTTTATGATGTAACTTGGTTTGTTCGGGTGCAAAGGGTTGGCCATCAATTGTTGGGTGGCCGGGTGAACAACTAAATCCATGTCCTCCATCGGAACTGCCCCTAATAAAGTCTCCTCTCCGATAACCAAAGCCCCTACAAAGCAAAACCGATTACCAAAATCTACTCGCACTGGACCAACATAAGGAACATGATGCGAACTCCAATCTGCAATTAAAACCGGTCTCCTGTCTAGTTCTTCCAACTTTAATTTTTCAGCGATACTTGATGGAATGCATAGCATTAATGCACCCGTGTCTACTAGCGATTTTATTTCAATTGGCTGCAATTCAGGATTTCTTGGATTGCTTAGTTTAATTATAGAATAAGCATGTCCCTTTTTTTATCAATAGAGTATATTTTCGTCAAAAGTAGACTTATTATATATTTGAATATAGAAATAACCATCCTTAACATTTACAATCGTTTAACCTATTATAAAATCTTTGAGATTTGTAACTTGATTTTTATCCTTTCATAAAATGGCTTTTAAACTTTCATCCGAATACCAACCCACTGGCGATCAGCCTGAAGCAATCCGGCAGCTAAGCTTGGGAATCAAATCGGGCGACAAGTTTCAAACATTACTAGGCGTTACTGGTTCTGGAAAAACGTTTACAATTGCCAACGTTATCAAGGAGGTAAACCTGCCTACCTTGGTTATAAGTCATAATAAAACCTTGGCCGCACAGCTTTATGGCGAATTCAAACAGTTTTTTCCTGAAAATGCCGTTGAATATTTCGTTTCCTATTACGATTATTATCAGCCAGAAGCCTATATTCCAACCTCTGATACCTATATCGAAAAGGACCTTTCAATCAACGACGAAATTGAAAAACTAAGACTAAGTTCTTCCTCCTCTCTACTAAGTGGAAGGCGCGATGTCATTGTGATTTCTTCAGTTAGTTGTATTTATGGCGTAGGAAACCCCGCTGATTTCAAAGAGAATACTATTTGGCTCAAAAAAGGCGAAAAAGTTGGCCGTAATAAATTCCTTCATCGCCTTGTTGATGCACTTTATTCACGTACCACAGCCATCTTTAGCAGGGGCAATTTTCGAGTTCAAGGCGATACCGTCGACGTGTGGACAGCTTACAGTGACCTGTGTTACCGGATTGTCTTCTGGGGCGATGAAATTGAAGACCTCCAAACCTTTGAACAAAGTACTGGAAAGAAAATTAGTTCCATGGAAAGTGTGGTGATTTTCCCTGCCAATATCTTTGTTACCTCCAAAGATTCAATGAAAGCTGCCATGGCTCAAATCCACGAAGATTTGGGAAAACAGGTCGAATTCTTTAAGCAACAAGGTAAATTGGTGGAAGCTAAGCGATTAGAAGACCGGGTTACCTATGATTTGGAAATGATGCGTGAATTGGGCTATTGCAACGGAATCGAAAACTATAGCAGGTATTTCGATGGCCGCCCACCAGGTTCTCGTCCTTTCTGCCTGATCGATTATTTCCCTGAGGATTTTTTGATGGTAATCGACGAAAGCCATGTTACAGTAAGCCAAGTACATGCCATGTACGGTGGTGATCGTAGCCGTAAGGTTAATTTGGTCGATTTTGGTTTTCGTCTCCCCTCAGCTATGGACAACCGTCCACTTAAATTCGATGAGTTTGAAAACCTTCAAAAGCAAGTAATATATGTTTCCGCAACCCCTGCCAATTACGAGCTGGAGAAATCGGGTGGGGTAGTGGTTGAACAAGTTATTCGTCCCACCGGTTTGCTCGATCCAATTATCGAAGTAAGGCCCTGCATCAATCAGGTCGATGATTTGTTGGAAGAAATTGAAAAAACAACCAAAAGAAATGAACGCGTTTTGGTTACTACCCTTACCAAACGGATGGCTGAAGAATTGACCAAATATATGGGGAAAGTGGGTATCAATTGTCGGTACATTCACAGCGATGTGGATACCTTGGAAAGGGTTGAAATTCTTAGACAATTGCGTCTTGGCGGTTTCGATGTTTTAATAGGAATTAATTTGCTTAGGGAAGGGCTTGATTTGCCTGAAGTTTCCCTTGTTGCCATTTTGGATGCCGACAAGGAAGGCTTTTTGCGTAGCGAGCGCTCCCTTACTCAAACTGCCGGAAGGGCCGCCCGGAATGTGAACGGTAGGGTAATCATGTACGCGGATGTGATAACAGACAGTATGCAACGTACTATCGATGAAACAAACCGCCGCCGTGAGAAACAGATTGCCTACAATGTGGCACATGGAATGACCCCTCAACCGTTAAAGAAATCTATTGAAACCATTCTGATGCAGACGGCCGTGGCTGGTTCTAATCAAGAGGCAAAACCCTATATTGAAAAGGAAGAGATTTCATTGGCTGCCGACCCTGTTGTGCAATATATGTCCAAAGATCAATTGGAAAAAGCTATTGAAAAAACAAAAAAATCAATGGAAAAAGCCGCCAAGGAGCTCGATTTTATTGAAGCAGCCCGTCTTCGCGATGAGATGTACGAATTGAAAAAGCAGTTGGATGTAAAATAACACTACTTCCCCAATATTTTAGAGTAGATTTTTAATGATTTGGCGGGCTCCCTTCCGCCGAAAACCGCATCGGTGCCGGAATAAACAGTTGTACATGGGCGTCAGGGCCAGGCTTTCGGCGGTAGTCCTCGATCTGCTTCGTTATCACTACGCATCTCTGTGGGCTACCTGCCTCTATCCTTGCCCGAAATACAGCAGTACTAAAATTATTTTGCCAAGGTTTTAACAGTTGCATTTGCTATTGTTTTTCTTCCAAATGCATTTTGCCTGTATTTAAGCCAAGCATTAGGTTAAAAATAAATTAAATTTTCCTAAAGTGGTTATTGCTTGAATTTTGTTGCCAACCTAAGTCTTACCTTTGTTAAAATCAATAAAGAAGCCGCTAACTTCAAACCCTAACTATAGAATTTCCATTCTTTATGCAACTTCCTCAAGAAGAGTTTTTACATCCTTATCCAAATGGATGGTATGTAATTGAACGATCCGATTCCCTTCAAAAAGGGCAAATTTTGAACAAGAAATTTGTAGGCAAAGAAATTGTTCTATTTCGTTTGGAAAATGGACAGGCATGCGCATCATCAGCCTATTGTCCGCATTTAGGTGCTCATCTTGGATTTGGAGGAAGCATCGAAGGCAACCAAATAAGATGTCCGTTTCACGATTTTGAATTCAATGCACAAGGGATTTGCACCAAAACAGGCTATTCTACAAAGCCTCCTCCCAAAGCAAGACTTAAAATGTTTCCTCTTCGCGAGCAAAATGGGTTGATTCTAATTTGGCACGATGAAAAAGGCCAGGAACCATCATGGGAGGTTCCTGCTGTTAGTTTCGAAGGCTGGTCACCTTTGCTAACAGTTGATTGGAAGCTTAGAAGTCATCCCCAAGAAACGACCGAAAATAGCGTAGATATTGGCCATTTTGCTTCTGTTCATGGTTACAAACAAGTAGAGGTTTTAAAAGAGGCAGAAACGGAAGGCGCCAAATTATTTGCAACCTATGCCATGCATCGCAAAGCGGGTTTTTTAGGTAAAAAGAACGAATTTATCCGAGTTGAATTTTATGCCGAAGCCTACGGATTAGGTTATTCCATTGTGGAGGCCTATATCCCTAAATTTGATATCAGAACCAGGCATTTTGTATTTCCTACCCCAATTGAAGGAAACACCATTAACCTCAAAATTGGAATAATGGTTAAAAATCTCCAAAACCCCGGAAAAATCAATCCCATTTTATCCTTGTTGCCACAGAAATGGATTCGAGATCTCATTCTACATTCGGCATTCAAAGGATACAAACACGATGTTTCACAGGATTTCAAGATTTGGGAAAATAAAATTTATATAACCCCTCCTGCATTGGCAAAAGGTGATGGTCCCGTTTGGCTATATAGAAAATGGGCCCAACAGTTTTACTATTCGGAAGTAAAGGAGGTGGAGGTAAATTCCGTTCTGTCCTCCAATAATTAGCCAATCCTCCATTACTGCAATTTAGCTTTCCTTAGTTTAGCCTTTGCTTTCAATTTGTTTAGTCAACCCAGATTACGCATTAGAAATGCATAAACGATAAATCGGGGTAAACCCAACTAAATCAAGTAGTTCGGATTAAAAAATCCTCCTATTGATTAATTAGGGTTCAAATGAATAGCAAAGGCTAAATCAGTTGGGCATTTCAATGCGTATTTTAGAAAACCTGCATTTTACCTTATATTTCTTTTTTACGACGATCGATGGGCCATCTCATGAATACTATTGACATGGGGGCCTAAGAATATTCGTGCATAAATTCTTACAATTGACAATCCGTCTACAATGAAACTGATGGAAGCCAATGCTGCCAATACCAATTGATCTTCATGAATATGGGTGAAAACCAAATCCTCACCTACAAAGGTGGGTGAAATAGGAAAACCTGTTAATCCCAAACAACAAAGCAAGAAGAATAAAGCTATTTTCGGATGGGCATAGGAATAACCTTGAAAATGGTCCAAACTTACCTTGCCTTCAATCTTTCTCAAGCGAGCTATTGCAGCCGAACCAAGTAATCCAGACAGTACAACTCCGCTTAAATAAATTACAACTTGATCAAATGTAAATCGCTCGTTAAAGGAAACGGCCAAGGTTATCCAAAAGTGGTTCATGACTATCAAAAACCAAGCTACTTGAGGATTCTTACGTTCCGTAAATGACTTCAATACCATAGATACAGCAATGAATCCAAAAACTATGGCCAAACGTCCTTCCCATTTAGCAGGTAATTCTTCCCAAACCAAAAGGGCGAAGGCAAGTATATAGGTAACAACGAAAGAAACTGTTAGACTTTTTATTGTTAAGAAGTCCAATTTTTTACCCAACCATTTAATTGGCGACCACAGATAATTATACATCAAATTGTCTAAATTCCATTCCTTTAATGACATAAGGTAAAGGGTGTTTTGAAGCTTTCTAGGTATACTGTCTTCAATTGTTTCGGCACGGGGAACAAAGTTGTAGAATTGTTCTCGAATAAGGTAGGTAACAACCGAAGGTGAAACCAACAATTGATAGGTTCTTAGAAAGGCATTCCCTGCAAAATGAAAAAGGGCCAACTTCTCAAAGCCAAGGGCAATTTCAATAAAGATAATTCCTATTTGAACAATTGATGAATAGGCAATTTGACTTTTCACTGATGATTGAACTCTGGCAATACCTGAAGCCAGTATAGCTGACAATGCTCCTAAGAGAACAATAAGAATTCGAATGGAGGTTTGATTCTCCCAAAAAGGAAAGGTTCTGAGCAGTAAAAAAGCACCAATATGAACCGATAAGGAACCATAAAAAATAGCACTAGATGGTGTTGGGCCTTCCATGGCTCTTGGTAACCAAGAAGAAAATGGCAATTGGGCAGATTTTGCAGCCGCCGCAATCAATATCATCAAGGAGATGAATACACCAACGGAGCTATGGTCATCTAAATGGGCATGAACAAATTCATTATTGGAAAGCTTGAGGAAGGTTATGTTCTCATGCCATAAATGATGGCTCATCCACATGGCCAATATTAGGCCAATATCACCAAGGCGATAAATGGAAAACACCTTTAGAGCATTCTTCACTGGTAAATATCTTTCCCTATAAAAGGAAATAAGCAGGAATGAGGAAATACCAAGAATTTCCCAGCCAATAAAGAGGGTTTCAAAATTACCTGAAAAGATTACTACATTGTAACCTAGAAAAAAGAACAAGATGGTATTGAAGAATCTCTTATACCCTTCCTCTCGATGCAAATAATAGCTGCAATAAATAGTAACTAGGAAACTTAGGATTGAACCAACCAATAGGTAAACCACTGTGATTTTATCGAAGCAGAAATCTATAAAAAACTCATAGTCATCCCTTTTGTATACAATGATATCCTTTATATTTAGGGTTGGATGGTTTGAAAACAGCCAATAAAGAGTAAAGCCCAGTCCTAAAAGTAAATGTAAACCAATAAAGCCAATGGTTGTTTTCGCAATGGCATTTTCGTTTTTTGCTGGAATTAGAAGACTGATAATAAAGCCTAAAAGCGGAATTATCAGGAATAAATGGATAAAGTTATTCATGTTTTTAGGCGATTAATTGTACGGAAATATTATCGTGTGTACTTTCAACTAAATGGATGGGATCTTGGGTTGAATCTACTTCATGGTGTATTGGCTCATAACTTCTGAAATCACCATCCTTAAAGTGGAAAAATGACCTATTTTCAGGATGAACCACTACCAAATGAACCCATTCATTAATAAACCATTCATAGGTTTCTTCATTTTTCTGAATGGTTTCTAATACAATTTGAGGATCATGTTCCACAATAATGAGCAAACGCACAGGATCATGTACTTCGATCATCTGGCTGGGTAATCCTGGCCTAAGGTCTCCATCAATGCCATTGGCTACCCCAAATAGCCCCATAACATTATGTGGCAATTTTGTTCCTGCACCAAGCTTTCGATTATCTACCCTCGAAAAATAGTATTCTAAATTGATTCCTCCACAAACAGGAGCTGCTGCCTTTAGAATATTGAACAAATATTTTCCTTCAGGATCTACATAGGGGTCAAAAGAGTTTAAGAAAGAACGTCTATCCAAAAAGAGGTGCTCGGTAATTCCTCTTCGTCCAACAACACAAAGAGCATTCGTAGCGTGGTTAAGTTCTGGTCTGGGTTCAAATAATGAAACGGAACGTTTTATAACCTTTTTATGAACTTTTTCAGCAGATTCAGTTGTGTCGATCGTCATAAAGCGACGTGACCTTTCTTTCGCATTTAGATCCAACGCCTTTTTAAAGGTTATTTCAAATTGTTGATGGCTCTCAAACTGGTGATTATTTAATGCTGACTCATCATAAAACATGATTTCGTCCCGTGTTGTATCATGCAATGCACTAATGAAACGTGTTGTATAAGGTATTTCTATTCCTCTTTCAAGTAGGTTTTTCCTTACTTCTGGATGGTTGGCCATGTAACTAAACACCCTAGCATTTACTGATCCTGGTCTACCTGAACAAGCCCCACAATCATAAGCTGCATAATGAGGATTATTTACACTACTTGCACCATGTCCTACCACATACACTAGAGGTGCAAATTCTCTTACCAAACCAATACTTTTTAGTACACCTTCAACTCGGTTTGTCATTTCAGGTACGGTAAATCCGATTTGAAGCCCGTTTTCAACAGCATGAGGTCCATCATTTTCAATCGTAAGTCTTGAATCCTTTTCCATATGTCGGAAGGATAAGGAAGTGGCTGGACTAATGGTTGGTCTAAAAATATTTAGAAACAATTGAAATGCCGACCAAAATCCAACAGTTTGGGAAATTAGCCAACCTTGAAACATTGAATGGGTATGTTGGGTGAAATGAACATCTTTTTTGTTCCTTTCCTTGGTCCCAATTTGTTTAACTAGGTACTTTGGTGTTACTGGTGCCGGACATAGTTTGGTGTTGAATTTGCCATGTTCTGGCTGATAATAAAACTCAACACCAAAAAATCCCGGGGTACCGAATGTTTCACAATCTTTATCTAACATTTCTAGGTACCGCCTTAATGAACATTCGCGATCATCAATACAAAACAGGCCTTGAAACGACTTCTGTATTTTTGGGGTTGAGTTAATTTTTGCATTTTTAATGCCAGCTAGTACCTTGTCATAATAAGTCCATTCAAAGGACTCTTGCCAAATTTCAAGAACTTCATCAAGTTCGGTTAGTTCTGTTTTGGCAAATAAATCCTCATAAGCTTTATCCGCATGCCTAGAAATGGGGTCCCACTTAATTAATTGAGAATCGAGATTGTCAATTTCCATCAATAGCTCAATGAAAATTACTTCTTCAAGTTTGATGTTCTTTTTATCAAGCAATGTTTCAGGTTGGTCTTCTATTGTTGATATCAATCCAGACCACCCTTGGTGTGCAAATTGTTGATCAAATAGGTATTCATGATAGAGTTCCTCTTTCCCTACAACAATTTCCAATAACAATTCCAAGGTAGTCTCTTCATTGGTAAGTAAGTTCTTTGCCCTTTCTGTTTTGAAGAAACTAGTAAAACTATTTTTTTCCATTTCCCTTAAAGAATCAATGAAATTCTTTCGAGTAACAGGGAAATTCCAAATAGATATTCCTTGGTCAAGATAACTACAGAGGATTCTAAATAGTGCAGGATGAACTAATGAATCAAGGTCAATATGGTATTTTGTTTTCCAGATAGATCGAAGAGTGCCTAATCTTTTTGGAATATTTGTTTCATAGGGATAGTTTAGCATTTTCTCTTTAAATGCTTGAACATTATGTTTCCCTTTTGCTTTTTCAATTTGATCGTCAATTATTCTATCTTCTATCTCTCTATTTTTATATTTTAACCTGAATTCAGCTAAAGACATATAAACTTTGTATCCAAGTATTTTGGATGCCTTTCTAATTCCTGGATGGAATTTGTCCTTTTGAAAGGCATGTAAGGTGTTGTGGTGAATAAAATCTTTGAGGGGTGCCTGGGCGGGGAGGTAATGTTTTAGATTATGGATAATAGCATGTATATCCACAGTACTAACTGAGTGAGCCATAGTGTGCAAATGAAAGTTGGCAGGGAGTGCCTGTTAATGAATAAGTAAACTGAACTCTGCCTAATTAGGCATACTTATTCTAAATTCGAATGACTCGAATTTGTAAAAATGTTTTTGATGGTTTTCCCTTAATATCAGAAATTCGGAGTTCCTGTAAGGTTGTACATTCAATTTTCTTGATCTTGAACTCACCTTCTATATTGTGGTTATTGAGTTCATCAAGTTTGTCATCCACTTCATTAATTTCAGCCCAGCAAGTGAAGTCAGATTCTAAATTCTGTTTAGTGCCTATCTCTTTATTTTGGCAGAAGGAATGATATTTTTCTGATTGTTTAAATACACTGCCTATTGCTTGGTACCCCATTTGAATGGAGTAAAATAGAACAAACAATATTAATAGCGTTTTTTTCAAAACAATAGTTATCTCGGTTGCAAAGGTAGTTTAAGCGGTATTAAAATTGTTGTGTTTGTTGCCAAAATTTCTAAATGGATAAAAAAAAATCCCTCCACAAGGGAGGGATTTTTTTAATATTCCCAAAGGTCGTGTTCTAACTTAAAGATATCGTCTTTAACTCTTTCAGCCTCTAGTAAGGCATCCATTCCTTGAGCATACTCAGAAATTGTCCTATTGTAAACATTCTGTTCTCTAAAGATATAGCTTCCAAACATTCTTTTCCAAAATATATCTTCTAAGGTTTTACGCTCAGCATCGTTTTGTCTGTTGAAAACCTCAGCGTTAGCAAAAATGCTTCTTGCTTCAGGGTAGTAAATCCAAAATAATGGTTTAGACCTAACTTCTCCTTCGTTTTCTTCAAATTTAACTGGCTGAAGGCCGATGATACGTACGTCTAAAACAGAACGTTGTTTATCAAAGAACCAATCTTCCTTAATTCGATATTCAATAACTTCCGAAGGATCAAATTCGTTTGTAGCAATTTTCATAATCTGGTTTCCTGGATTATCTGGATCATCTACAAACAAAGTGTCTGTTCGTGACATAATTCCATCAATTTCCGCTTTAGTCATTACCGTTGTAAATTCTTCGTCATCTCCACGGTATGCAGTCAGACTTCCTTCGTTTACTGCATCCATAATAACTTGGGTCAAACTACGACGATCCTTGATTTTTTGAGCTGGAAAATATAAGGGATGATTAATTTTTTCCCTTAAGTCCATTTTTCTCCAAATCCTTTTGCACCACATTACATCTGCCTCACGCAGGTGAGTGTATGGGACAACCTTGCGTGTTGGGTAATGTTCTTTTACAAAAACACCATCCAAAACGTTTTGTGCTTTGCTTAGGCTTGTAAGGCTTACCAAGACTATGGTAATCATTACTACCCATGAAAAGGATTTTTTCATTGCTTACAGTTTTAGGTTAATTAACCATTGATCTTAAATACCACGTTTTCCAATTTCCGTGGGGTTCCATCAGGACCAACAGCTTTAATATTCTCAATAATAAGTTTAGAACCTTTTTTCATGCCTTTGATGGCAGAAAGCATTTCGGGAGAAAAGCGGTTACTTGTAGATGAGTAGTCAAAATAGTCACCACCTTTTGGAACAGAAATGGTAAAACCTGTTACTTTGAAGTTTAAGTCAAAGTCAAAGTTTTCCATTTTTGCAATTACTGCACCAGCTGCTTCTACTTCTCCTTTGGTTATTAAACCTTCTTTTTTACCATTAACAAAAGGGGCAGGATTCGGTACAGTTTTCACACGGAATTTAAATTCTCCCATTTTCTTTTTCTGCCCATTAAATTCGGCCATTACGCTAACAATAGCTTCTTTTGTTCCTGGAGTAACCTTTGCTATGTATTCACCATTTTTTACATTCACTGGTGAAAGGGAACCTGCTGAAATCATAGCTTGTACTTTTTCATTTGCAATACCTGGTGCAGAGATAGAAAGTGGATTATCAACACCTATGTAAAGTACGTTCATTTTGGTCGGAGATACAGTAATACCTGGTTTAGCTACCATGTATTCAGCTTGGAAGGTATAAGTATCCATTCCCCCATCAGGTTTTGGAACTTTGATGGCACCGCCCCATTTTTTCAAACCTTCTGAACCATCTCTAGAGGAGTATTTTCCTAAGCCACCAACAACTGGAATTTTTCCTTGTTCACTGATAAGCTTGTTGTGAGCAGTATCAACTTGACCAAGAACAATTTCAGGGTTTGAAGATGAGTTGAAGGCGACCAAAAGGACCTCAGCTTTATACTCATCCCCAGCAATGATGTAGCTTGAAGGAGCAATAACCCTTGCGGTTAATTTATCGAATTTGAAGTCAAGGGCATTAATACTGTTGAGAAACGAAGTTGTAATATCGGCCTCCACATTATTAATATCATTTTGAATTTTTGAAAGGTTAGTCAATACAGCCACCAATGGTAAATGGTAGAAGTTAATTCCTTCCCAACCAACTTTCACTCCATTTTCCATGGCAGTGTTATCGGTTTTTAAACTCTTATCGATAATAGTTGTTAGTTTTTTCTTTTCTTCAGGAAGAAGTTTAAATCCATCAGTTCCTTCTGCCAAAAGTGCAATAAGATTCTTTTTGAGGGTTTCAATTTTCTCTCTTAACTCTTTTGCTGTCCATTTTCCAGATTTTAAGGTTCCCAAGTCATCTCCAATCATGAGGTGAGTTGGTATATCGTAGTTGTCTTTTGATGCTATTGACATCATTTTTTCAACTAGGGTATCGGCTCCTTTTTCATCAGTTTTGTCCGTTTCCTTAATCAACTCCTTTTTTAAATCCAAAATATGCTTGTTTAACTCATCGCACATTTTCTTAACCTTTTGGGCCCTTTCATTAAAGGGTTTTGCTTTAGCTTGGTATTGAGGATCGCTCATCAATTTGGCAAAAGCGGAATAAGTAGATTGATTTTTATTCTGAAAGTTGATGTTTGTATTTTGAAGACCTTCGTTTACAACAACAAAAGCGTTCAAAATTTCTTTAGAAACGTTTAGGGCTAGAAGGGCGGTAAGTACTAAGTACATCATACCGATCATCTTCTGCCTGGGGGTTTCTTTTCCTCCTGCCATTTTTTAATTCGTATTAGTAGTTTCTCGTAGGTTGAATTTTAATGTATTGCTGTTATTTGCGAACGTTCATTGCTGATAACATATTGCCATAAACAGTGTTTAAAGCATCAAGGTTTTCAGCCAATTTTGCAACTTCTTCTCTGTATTTGCGAGTGTCCTCAACAGAGTCGCTAAGATTTTGCATTACATTTTGAATTCCTGCATACAAACGATTTTGTGTCTCAGTTAATTCTCTTGAACCTTGCAATTGAAGCTCATAAACAGCATTCAATTGGGATAGGTTTTTAGAAACACTTTGTAAACTATCTCCTATAGATGCACCGGCCTCATTACTATTGGCTAAACCAGTTAATGAGCTAGAGGCGCTAGCGTAATTTTCAGCAAGTTTTTCTACTGAATTGGATGCCGTATTTAATTTTTCTACAAAATTATTTGAAGCAATACTTGCATCGCTGATGTTATTAAGGTTGTTAGTGGAATCGCTCAGGTTTTTTAAACCAGTTCCAAGACTTTCTAATAATTCTGGACCAATTTTGGCTTCTTCTAACAATTTATCCAAAGATTGAGATACTGAATCTCCTCCAAATCCGCCACCTCCAATATTCTTTCCTCCTTCGTTTCTAGTAGATTCTGCTTCCATTCCAGCCAATTCTGGATATACAAGTGTCCAATCTGGATCTTCATGTGGTTTTTCAAAGGCAGAGAACGCAAAGATTACAGCCTCGGTTAATAGTCCAACTGTAAGCATTTCTCCTGCACCTGGCCAGTGTTGGATTTTAAATAGGGCTCCAAGGATTACAATTGCCGCTCCGAGTCCGTAAATCATCCCCATGATTCTTTTAAACGCTTTGTTCGATGCCATTTTGCTTAATTTTTGATTGGTTTTAGGTTGTTTTTAAGTTTAAAAATATAGTGTGTGCAGTCTTTTGAAAAACTGCGCAATAATAGAAATCTTTGGAATGAAATCAACAGGAATTAAAAATCTTTTTTATCCCTACCCAAGAAGCTCATTACACAACGGAATCCAACATAGCATTTAGCTGTGTCTTGGTATTCGTAAGTTCTTGAACTGGTTTGCATGTAGTAACCAATATCTTTCCATGATCCTCCACGAATAACTTTCCTTTTTAATGCTGGTGGATCTGATTCCTTAGCCTCATAAAGATAGTCTGGATTTAAATCATGGGAAAAGTTATAAGCTGATTCATCGAATGCATTGCTGGTCCATTCTGCGGCATTCCCAGCCATGCAATATAAACCGAATTCATTTGGCGCATAAGAAGTAGCTGTTACCGTATGGAATCCTCCATCATCTACGTAGTTACCACGTAAAGGTTTGTAGTTTCCTAAGAAACATCCACGGCTATTACGGATGTAAGGACCTCCCCAAGGATATGGTGCTAAATCTAGACCACCGCGAGCTGCATACTCCCACTCTGATTCAGTTGGTAGTCTAAAATCTTGTACAAAGGATTCTCCGTTTGCCTGAAGATAACTATTTAACAATTGAGTTCTCCAAATACAAAATGCTCTGGCTTGTTTCCAAGTTACACCAACAACTGGGTATTCGTCGTAGGCTGGGTGCCAAAAGTACATATTGGTCATTGGCTCATTGAAAGAATAGGTGAAATCATGTATCCAAGCCAAGGTGTCAGGATATACATTGATGATATCTTTCTTGATAAACACAGAACGATCTTTCATGCCTTGCTCACGGTTGGCTTTGCGAGCTGCTTCACGTAGGTCAATCCAATAATATTCAAAATTCAATTTACGCGTATCAATCTCTCTACGGCGATAAAAACGTTCATGCTCAGGCAAATAAAGCTCCTCCAACGTTTCTATACTTTGTTCATCGTCCCATTCAATTTTTTCTTCCCAGTTAATACGTTCTCCATATTCACCTTCTTCCAAAATATGGTCTTCTCCAAGAAGTCTATGTGCCATTGAATCACGAACCCAATAAACGAACTGGCGATACTCGTTATTGGTTATTTCTGTAATGTCCATATAAAAGGCCTGTACAGAAACTGTTTTAGATTGAGCAGTTAAAGCATAAGGAGCATCTTGGTCACTTGGTCCCATTTGGTAAGAACCCATTGGAATAAATAACATTCCAAATGGATCTTCTTGGTACCACTCTTGTCGATCTTGAACTCCGATAAGATTGCCGCGGCCCTTATCTCCACAGCTGGCTAGGGTAGCAGCCGCAATTGGGAGAATCAAAAGGAGTTTTTTCATGGTCAAACGTTTGGTTGTTGTAGGTACAAACGAGGTCAATTTCAATTTATTTTTCCTATTATGAAAAAAATCTGCAAGATATTAACTTACAGATTTTTAATGTTAATAAGTTTGGGCTTCAACGTCTTTAATTCTGTAGGGTTACGATAATTCTATAGGAACCTTACATTTTTATATTTCTGAGTGATAGCCGGCTTCTCTAGTTTGAAGCAGTATCCCAACATCAATTCATGAGAACCTCCATTGTAGGAGTTTAATTTTGACGTATTGAAATCGTATGAGTAACCCAGACGGAAGTTTTTCCATTGAACTCCTGCCATGGCTACAGCTGCATCTTGCAAGCGATAAGAGGCTCCTAACCAAATCAATTGATTATACATTACACTCAGATTTACATCAAACTGAGTGGCTTTTCCGTCTGTCTTGATGAAAACAGAAGGCAAAAGATCCAATTTCTGAGTCATGTTATAAGTATAACCTGCCATTAAGTAATAGTGACGAGCAACTTTGTAGTTCACATTGCTGTATTTCAAGGTGCCTGGTACCAAGTGTGTGGAAGAAATACCAAAATAAAGTTTTTGAGGAATTTGATAATACAATCCAAAACCAAAGTCAGGTACAACGGAGCTACTATTTGCTGTTGGAATTGAATTATCATTTCCTTGAGCAGGTACCAATTTAGTTCCATCAAGTGAACTCATTAATATCCCAACATCTGCTCCAATTCCAAGAGAACCAGTTCCTAAATTCAATTTATAGGCATAAGAAATTTTAGCCGCGATGCCTTTTTGTACGCCAATGTTGTCTGACATCACTGATAAACCAACCCCTCCGCGAATTGCAGCAATATAGCCGTCAACGTTAAGAAGATAGGTTTTAGGTGCACCGTCAAAACCAACCCATTGCATGCGACCTAACAAAGTAGCGCAGATGCCGCCATTGGCACCAGCAAAACCTGGATTTGGTTGCAAACGATTCCACATGTTTTGGCTAAACTGCGGATCCTGTTGTGCAAAAGTGCAGAGACTTGTGGCTAAAAATAATGTTGTAAAAACTTTTTTCATCTGTTATAGGTGAGTTGTGTGAACAGTGCTTTACAGGTTAATTTTTGGAGGGGCTAAACTAAGCATATTTTCAATTCCTCCAACGTTATCAACAAAAATACGTTTGAAAAATCGATTAATAACCTTGTAATGCCTATATCTATTGGGGTTTCAATTTTCGATGTTTGACTTATTTATGGGCAATTCTATACTTTTTGGGGTCTAGATTATCCTAAATTAATGCAATTTTTGGTAGGTCTGCCACCAGCGATCTGGTATTTCATCGTTACAGGCGACTTGATAATCCTTGTATGAGCAGGGTACCATGTAATGTCTATCGTATTTGCTATTTGGTTTGCTTGGATAAGGTACTTCCATCCACCAACGTTCGCTTTTGTTGCTTTTATAGAAAACAATTTCATACCTGTCGTCTTTTATTGGAACACTATACCTTGTATAAATGGATTTGTCGACAATTGGATAGTCGTTTATTCGGTTGAAGTATCCATTCATAAAATACCATAGCATTTCTGCTGCCAAAAAAACTGTTTGATCCCTATTATCCAACTGTGGATTTACTTCAAAAAGTCCAAAGACAGATAATTTATCACTAATTCCTGCATACCTTGAAATTCTACAGGCATCCTCTCCATTGAATCCGTTCGGGGTGGTTTGGGCATGACCAATGGCATCAGCAGAGCGAATGGCAGAAATGTCAAAAGATACTATGTCCGCATTTCTTACTGCTGGTTCCGCAATTTCCATATTGTCCTTTAACTCACCCAACCGATAGGCATCGAAATAAAGTTTTTGCATTAGTTCGATGGTTTTTAAATCAGTGAAGTAACTCTGATAGCCTAGATTACTATAATTAAACAAATAGTTTGGTTGGTGGGCAACTATTCTACCTATAAAATTAGTACTGTCAATATCTCCATCTAACTCTCCGACATCAAAGCGTGGATCGATAGAGGCTAAATTGACCGTCTGTTCTAGTTTTTCATAAGCAGAATAAATGGGGTAGGTTAGATCCTGAGAACCTCCAATTGCTATTACTGTGGCATTTTTACGCAATAAATATTGGATAACTTGGCTTACTGCGAAATAACTGTCTTGCTTTTCAAAGCCAGGTTGAATATTCCCTAAATCCAGAATTTGCGATTCATAACCTCCAACTTTTAATTGGTATAAATAGGATCTAACTTTTTCTGGAGCATCTGAGCTCCCTAAATTTTGGCTGTTTCCTCGGTCTTCTAAAATTCCAACCAATACAAGTTTGTCCTTAATGAGGGTGTCATCGATAGCATCTTTGCCAAAAAAAACAACCCTGCTTCCTATACAATCAGCACTATAAACTTTTGACGAAAGCTCAGTGGACTGGAGGAAAATTGAAATATCTTCGAATGTCATTGCTCCGATTTTTAGGGAGGAATCCCCTTGTTATTTCCTTTTGCCTTTCTTTATTACTGGACCGGCTTCTTCCGCAATCTTTTTGCAATCATCCAAACTTAATTTGGCTGCTTCCATGCCTTTTGGGATTTTATAATTGTTTTTCCCTATTGCAATATAGGCTCCCCACCTTCCATTTAAAACCCTAGTTTGATCTTTGTCTGCAAAATCCTTGATGATTTTTTCTTCATCTGCTTTCTTCTTGTCTACCATTAATTCAATGGCACGATCCAATTCAATAGAAAATGGATCATCTTCCTTTTTCAAAGAGGCAAATTCATTACCGATCTTTACAAACGGACCGAAACGTCCCAATGAAACGACTACTTCTTTACCTTCAAATTCTCCTAAGACTCTTGGTAATTTGAATAAATCCAATGCTTCTTCTAAGGTAATGCTTTCCAAACGTTGCCCCTTTTTTAAGCCTGCAAACCTAGGTTTATCTGTATCTTCATTTTCCCCTAATTGAACCAAAGGACCAAAGCGGCCAATTTTTGCAATTACCTTTTTCTTAGTTGTTGGATCAATTCCTAAGATTCGTTCTCCCTTAGCTCTTTCACTATTCTGTTCGGTGTTTTCTACAATTTTATGAAATGGTTTGTAGAAATTATCAATCATTTTAGTCCATTTCACCTGACCTTCAGCCACTTCATCAAATTCCTTCTCCACATCCGCAGTGAAATTATAATCCAATATTTCTTTGAAGTGCTCCACCAAGAAATCATTTACTACCATACCAATATCGGTTGGGAATAATTTTGCTTTTTCACTTCCATAATTCTCCGATTTATCTTGATCAGAAATTCCTTTGGGGCTTAAAGTCAGTTGATTAAAAGGTCTTGCATTGCCAGGTCTGTCTTCTTTTGTTACATACCCTCTTTTTTGTACGGTTGAAATTGTTGGTGCATAGGTAGAAGGACGGCCAATTCCTAATTCTTCCAATTTCTTTACTAGACTGGCTTCTGAATACCTTGGAGGATGTTGTGTGTATTTTTGTGTAGCTGTTATTTCCTTCATTTCAAGGTTTTCACCTACACTAACTGGAGGTAACATGCCTTCCTTTTCTTCACTTTCATCGTCCGAGCTTTCCAAATACACTTTTAAGAATCCATCAAACTTGATAACCTCCCCTGTGGCTACAAACTGCTCTGATGTAGTTGATATTCCAATAGTAACATTGGTTCTTTCCAATTGAGCATCGGCCATTTGGGAGGCGATGGTTCTTTTCCAAATTAAATCGTACAACTTTTTTTCCCCATTATCTCCATCCACACTGTGATTGTTAATGTAAGTTGGACGAATGGCTTCATGGGCTTCTTGGGCACCTTTGGCCTTGGTGGTATATTGTCTGGTCTGTAAATATTCCTTTCCGAAAAAACTATTGATCTCGGCTGCAGCAGTTCCGATAGCTAATTCTGATAAATTGACAGAATCAGTACGCATGTAAGTTATCTTTCCCGATTCATAAAGCTTTTGGGCTAAAGTCATTGTCTGTGATACGGAAAAACCTAATTTGCGACCTGCTTCTTGCTGTAAAGTGGAAGTGGTAAAGGGAGGAGCAGGGGATTTCTTTGCCGGTTTTGTCTCAAGATTCTTAATAGAAAAGGTTGCACCCTGACACTTCTTCAAAAAGTCTAATGCTTCTTCCTTTGTTGCAAACCTTTTGGAACATTCCGCTTTGAGTATGCCTGTACCTTTTGCATTTTTAACAGGAAAGTTCCCTACCACTCTGTATGAAGTGCTGGATTTGAAATTGGTTATTTCTCTTTCTCTTTCAACAATTAACCGAACAGTAACCGATTGCACACGTCCAGCAGATAAACTGGGTTTGACCTTTTTCCATAAAATGGGTGATAATTCAAAACCAACTATCCTATCTAGTACTCGACGTGCTTGTTGGGCATCGACTAGGTCAAAATTGATTTTTCTTGGATTTTCAATCGCTTTTGCAATCGCCGATTTGGTAATCTCATGAAAAACGATTCTTTTGGTTTTGGATTCTTCCAAGCCTAAGGCATCAAAAAGGTGCCATGAAATAGCTTCTCCTTCGCGGTCCTCATCCGTTGCCAACCAAACGATTTCTGCTTCCTTGGATAGTTTTTTTAAATCAGATACGACTTTGACCTTGTCAGGTGAAACTTCATATTCAGGTTCATAATTTGACTTCAGGTTGATTGCCAGACCCTTTTTTGGAAGGTCCCGAATGTGGCCGTAGCTAGATTTTACGGTAAAATCCTTTCCTAAAAAGCCTTCTATAGTTTTGGCTTTAGCAGGGGACTCCACAATTACGAGATTTTTGGCCATGGTTTTTCAGAATGTTTGAGGCGTGCAAAGAAATATAAAATGTTTGATAAGAATCAAGAAAATCGGTAAAGAGTGTAAATAATGTATGAAATGGATTTCCTGAGAAAATAAAATTCTACTAAAAATTGTAAATTTAAGCCTGCTTTTCCCAAAGGGAAGGGTCTCTTCCTTAGATTTGCCATCCCGCAAAAAGGACGGTATATTATTTCCTTGTTTTTAGCGTTTCATTACCACTTTGACTGAACAACCACAAACAAAAAAGAAGAAAACCCTCGGCATATGGGTAAGATGGGGCTTGTCTTCCTTGGTTGGGTTGATATTGTTGATAGTTGGTTCAGGGGCTGCCATAACCTATTTTTACCAAGAAGATATTAAATCTTATGTCTTAGGAGAGCTAAACAAGAACCTGAACTCTGAGGTAAAGATCGGACCAAATTTGGATGTCAGTTTTCTTAAAAAATTCCCGTATACCTCTGTAAAACTGGAAGATGTTTATGTGCTTGAAGTTAGTGAAAAACCAAATCGTGACACCCTTTTTCGATTTGATGATGTCTTTTTGCAATTTAATCTGATTGATATTCTTCGCGAAAATTATACCATACGCACCATACAAGCGGAGGATGGAAAAGCCAATATTAAGGTAGATAAAAATGGAAAAGGAAATTTCAATATCTTTAAAAAAGCTGATAGGCCTTCCGCCCCGCTGTCCTTGAAATTGGATAAGGTTTATGTGAAAGATTTACAATTTACCTATATCGATAAGGCTGCCAACCTTGATTTGAGTGGACAAGCCGATGAAGTGAGTTTGAGCGGTCAATTTGCAGATAATAAATATGATTTGGATTTTCTATGTAGGGCGATTCTTTGGAAAATAGATCATAAGGGAAATAAAATCCTACGAACCAAACGGATAAGATTGGAAGGCTTGGCCAAAGTTGATAACAATAAGAAGGAATATCAATTTGAAGATGCGCGTTTCAAAATTGCCGACCTAGCTATGGCTGTGAACGGAAAAGTAGTTGATAAGGGTGATCAGGCCTTTTTAGATCTAAATCTGCGAGGAAAGGATCTAAACATCGGCTCGATATTATCCTTGGTGCCTGAAAAGTATAACCAAGAAATTGAACAATACAGAAGTACAGGTATTTTCTACTTTACTGGAAATATTAGCGGTTTGCTTGGAAAAGGGAGTTTCCCTTTAATGGAAGGAAATTTTGGAATAAAAAATGGTGAAATTTTAGCCGAGAATAAAAAGTTCCCGCTGAAGCAGGTAAACATGACGGGTTATTATTCTAATGGAAAACAAAAAAACAGTGAAACCTCGAGAATCGAAATTAAGAATTTTCATGCTGAACTAGGTAAAGGCTTTATAAATGGAAGCTTTTATGCTGAAAATTTCTCAAGTCCGCTGGTAAGGATTTCTTGTCAAGCAAGTGTGGGCTTGGATTTGGTGCATAGGTTTATTCCCCATGATACCATTAAGGAAATCGATGGATTCGCTAACCTAAAATTGGATTTTAAAACAAGATTAGCCCGACCTTGGACCATTGGCTTAAATGATTTTAAAAATGCATCGGCTTCTGGAACCTTGGAAATAAAGGATATGAATTTTCTTATCAAAAACAACCCGAATGATTTTAGGGATTTTGATGGAACCTTTCACTTTAGAGGAAATGAATTGAGTATTGAAGAATTCTCCGGATTTATTTCGAAAAGCGATTTTAGCCTAAATGGCTACTTTAGAAACCTCCTTCCTTATTTGTTTTTAGAAGGTACGGATTTGTATATGAATGCAACCCTTACAGCGGATCGCATTGATATGGATGACTTCTTGGCTAGAATGCCTAAAAACCAAACTAAGGATACCATTCTAGCATTAAACTTACCTCCTCAGGCGGAAGTAGTTTTGTTACTCGATGTAGATGAAATTAATTTTAGAAAATTCAAAGCCACAAATATTGCTGGAAATGTGGTTCTTAGTGATAGAATTTTAAGTCTTAATGGTCTGAATTTCGAAGCTTTAGGAGGTGAACTATCCTTAAGTGGAAGAATCAATGGGCAAAAACCGGCACTGCTTCAATTGCAAGGAACAACGAGTATTCGAAATATTGAAATTGCCCGACTTTTTGAATCGATGGATAATTTTGGTCAGGATTTTATCACGTCTAAGAATATCAAAGGTATTGGTTCCGTTTCGGCAAGTTTCTCCTTCCCTATGGGGCAAAAGCTTGATATTTATACGAATCAACTAACGGTTGAGTCAAACCTAACCCTGGAGAAAGGTGAACTGGTAAATTTCGCTCCTTTGACCAAATTGGCCGGTTTTATTGAGTTGGATGAATTAGAAAATATCCAGTTTGCAACCTTGCAGAACCATATCTCCATTAAAGATAAAAAGGTAATTATCCCACAGATGGATGTAAACAACAATGTGCTTAATATCAAATTTGAAGGGGTACATGACTTTGAAAACCAAATCGATTACCATGTTCGTCTTCAGCTTAGCGAACTCTTGTCAAAAAAATTCCATAAGAAGGAGAATGCAGAATTTGAAGAAGAGGAAGAAGAAGGTGGACGAACTTCAGTATTTGTAAGAATGAGTGGCAAGGCCTCAAACCCAATCTTTGCCTATGACATGGGTGGGGTAAAACAAAAGTTGAAATCGGATTGGAAGAATGAAAAGAAAAACATTCGAAATACTTTGAAATCTGAATTTACAAAAGCTGGACGGGATTCAGTAAGCAAGGCCGGTTCAAGCACAAATAGCAGAACAAGGGTTAAAGTGGCTTGGGACGAAGAGAAAGTTGAACCAAAAGAGCCTGCCTTGTTTAATGCGGAACCAACACCAGCGCCTAAAACAGAGGACAAGAAGGAAATAGGAAAGAAAGAAACTAAACTTCAAAAAGCATTAAGTAAGCCAAAGAAAGAGGAGGAGGAAAAGGTCAGAGTGGACTGGGAATAGTATGTACTGAAGTTTAAATCGATTTTTTAATTGATAGCATTTTCTTGGTAATTTAATCCCAATGTTTTACTAGCAATGCCAACTGAATCAACTGCTCCTTCGAGGGTTTATGCCTATTCCCGAATTGATAGCCTTCTTGCTATTTTAATTTTTCTTACTGGTATTTTTGCTTTCCTTGGAGGACTTTACACTTGGGGCGATGGTTTGATTTTTTTACAAAACGAACTTCTAAAGGTGCTAATTCCGTGGGCCGATATTTTGCTTACGGGGCCCTTGTCCATTTTGGGTGGAATAGGATTATACAACAGAAAGAATTGGGCCTTCCCCTTATGTTTGTTTATCAGTGGAATCTATGTGTTTGGATCAGTTTTGGTTTTTATAAGCATGCTTTGGAAACATGATTATAGTTGGTTCCTTATCCTGCCTTCCGTTTCAGGCTTCTCAATTGGAATCGCTTATACAATCCGATTTTATTTTACTCAAATGAATTAATAAGAAACTGTTGAGATCTCCTATAGTTTTAGGTTTAACCAACCCTTCACTCCTTTTTCAAAAAAGGCAACTTACCTGATAAGCTTTCCAATTTATCCAAACCCTTTTTCATCAGATCGAAATACAAGGTAACCATCAAACTGATGCTCATTAACCAAATAACTAAAATATTAGCCCAAAAGGTATCCAAATACACACCCAATAGCTTCTTTCTCGGTGCAAAAAAATGAGCCCTCATGAAATTGGAATGGTTGGGGTCTAAATAAATCGGATCAGTCCGTTGCAAAAATTGACCATCCCGCTCCAAAATCTGGTATAAATCAAAGTTGTTTTTGTTTCTTACTAAATCAGTTAAATTGTCATTGTTATACTTGTCTTTGAGTGCATTGTAGGCCGAATCTCCATGTTCTCTGATATAATCTGAGGTGATTTTGTCCTTTTCATTAATGAACTTATTGCTTTGTTTTAAGTAGTATTTCTCTAGTCCTTCTAAATACGACCGTATTTCTGAAGAAATTTGCGTACTAAATTGATTGGCCTCCAATTGTGGCAAACATTTTAGAGTAAATCCTGCTCCGAATTCAACCTCTCCTCTCAACTCATGCGCTAGCAAAGCCACCGTTTTTTGAACAGATTCACTTGAATCTTTGCTTTGGAAATGATTTTCGCAAAAGTCAACCTTCTTCCTTACTTCAGGAACCCAGAAATTTTTTCTGAAATTAGCAATCGAAATCTGTTTATCCGACTCATAATACATGGCTCCATATTGATTGCTCTTAAACTGGTTTACAGCTAAAGCTTCATAGGCCCATTTACTTGCCATCACCTCGCCCGCTAAGGGTACTTCACTTTGACTAGCAAAACTTGGATTAAGTTTATCAAAACTTACAATTACACCACTTAACAAAAGCTGTGGAATGATTAAAAAAGGAATTAAAATATAGATTGTAACTGCCGAATTAAAGGAAGCTGAAATATTCAATCCAAGCATATTTGCAAAACAGGAAACCGAAAAAAGAACTAAGAAATAATCCATCGTCATTCCCTTCACACCAAGGATGGTATTTCCTATTAAAAGGAATAATATGGTTTGGATGGCTGAAAGGAAAAACATAATTCCAACCTTACTGCTAAGATAACTGAACCGACTGAGGTTTAGAAATTCCTCCCGCTTCAGGATTTTCCGGTCTCGGATAATTTCTTCGGCGCTTACTGTTAACCCAATAAACAAGCTAACCACTACACACATAAACAAATAGGCAGGTAAATTCTCGTTTTCACGGTAAATGTAGCCAACGCTTTCTTGGTTGTAATACCTTACTAAAAAAGCCAAAATCAAGGCCAGTAGGGGTGTTTCCAATAAGTTGATGAGCAAATATTGGGTGTTTGTTAACTTGGATAAAACATCCCGCCTAACGAATACAATAAATTGGTTGAATTTATCCGGTATCCGAAAAGTGATTTCTGGCAACACCAAATGTTTGTCGCCTTTCTGCTTTTCAGGAATAGGAATATTGCGGTGATATAGTTGGTTCCACTCTTTAGGTTTGGTGCGCCGGTGTTCGGTTTGAGCACCATACTCGTCCAAAACCTTGGATTCAAGGATGGTGAAAATCAATTCCGGATTTACATTACCACAGTTCCAACATTCCACTTCATTGTTAGCATAACCAATCTGCTCTTTGAAATAGGCAACGCCATCTACTGGGTTTCCGCTATAAACAGGGAATCCGCCTGTATCCAAAATCAACAGACGGTCAAACATTTTGAAGATATCGGAGGAGGGCTGGTGGATGACCACAAAAACCAATTTGCCTTTGAGCGACAACTCCTTGAGCAAGTCCATAATGTTTTCCGAATCGCGGCTCGATAAACCTGAAGTCGGTTCATCCACAAAAAGTATGGATGGCTCGCGCAGCAGTTCCAATGCAATGTTCACCCTTTTCCGCTGTCCACCACTGATTTTTTTGTTCAGTGCATTACCAACTTTCAAATGTCGAATCTCATAGAGCCCGAGGTTTCGAAGGGTTTTTAGCACCAAACGGGTTAGCTGAAATTTGCTGTAATGGGCAAAACAAAGCTTGGCATTAAAGTATAAATTCTGAAAAACCGTTAGGTCTTCCATCAAGAGGTCGTCCTGTGAAATGTAACCAATCAACCCATCTGTTTTGGATTTTTCTTTATACAGGTCGAATCCATTGATGGTAATACTGCCCGAAGTTGGGGCTAGGTTGCCATTCAGAATGTTGAGCAAGGTTGATTTACCTGCCCCACTGGCACCCATAATTCCAACCATTTTGCCACTCTCCTCCTGAAAGGTAAAGGTGTGAAGTCCATATTGGTTTTCGGTGAATTTATACTCCAAACTTTCGGCCCTAAAAACCACTTTGGGCTTATCCTCACTGTTTAGGAAGCGCGCAACAATATCACTATAATAAATAGGCTTAACCTTGGTGCTGCGAATACTGGCGCCTTGGTTCAAAAAATAAACCCGCTCCGAAAGCATTACTTGCCCATTCAAATTGAGGTCTGAATTGCCAGCATATCGAACCAGGTAATATTCGCCATCCGAAACATTCAGGACACCAATTTTGCCGTCAAGTTCAGGGCTATAAATATGGTAACGCTCATGTTTATGCTCCGGTGAAATGTCGATTGCATGCGAATGAAGCAAGCTTAAATCTTCGGCCGACCGTGGAATAATAAAGGAAAGGCAGCGTTTAAATTCGTTTTTATCGATATTCAAACTATCGGCCACTGTTTCAACAAATTCAAGGTCTTGACTAGTTACTTCTTCGGAGGTATTTATAAATTCAAGGAGACGAATCAGCACAATAATTTTTTGCTTATGCGCCAGATCCAGGTTAATTTGGTTGCAGATTTTTAGGATTTTTACAGAAGAAAGGGAAGTCCGTTTTCGCTTTTTCTCGCTATCCGCATTTTGGTCTGAGCCATGATATTCTGCAAAAAATTCGTCGTAAAATTTAAGGTAAGAATGAAGTTGCTCGGATGTAAGTTGTTGACGCAGAAAAGTTTCCACAACATTTCGCCCCAAATTTCCGCCTTCTGCACGCGCAATAATAGCAAAGAGCTGCATTAAGGCTTTTAGTATCCGTTCACTCATAGCTTGTTTTTCTGGTTACAAATATGGTTAAAATTCCTTCTTAAAAATTCTTGCCTCGAACGAACGAAACAGGTATTAGTTTCGATTCGGATAGGATTAAATGCTTGGATTTGGCGGGCCCCATTCGCATTAAACTTTTCATTCAAACTTGGCATGGTGCTGGCGAATGGTCGGGCTATCCGTTGCAAGTCCTCACGCCTTTCGCTAACGCTTAGGCCGTTGTGGGCTTTTCACTTCTATCCCTGCCCGGAAAGAGTAGTGAAGCACTTGGCATTTGCTCTCTAAATAAAGGGTGGTGAATAAAAATGCAATACCGTTTAAATAAAGTGATGCTGCCAAGTAAACCAACCAAAAGTGGGTACGAAGGCCATCGGGCAAGGATAGAGGCAGTCTAGCCCACAGAGCGGTGACGGGCCTTGCAAAAATGGATAGGGCTACCAAAGAGAATTTTTTCTGATAGTTTTTTCAGAGGTTAAAAGCGGTATTGCCCGTTACCGATCGAGGACTAGCGCCGAAAGCCTGACCTTTTCGCCTGGTTAAAAACTTAAATTCTAGCACTACAGGTTTTGGCGAAAAGGGGCCCGCCAAATGAAATTAAAATAAAATAGGACAAAACTTACCAAGGTCGTGTTTGAACCCAGGCGCAGCGAACTCGTTTATGGCATAAAAAGAGTAATTTATATTAGGACGGAAGCGGGTTACACACTAATTTTGCAGGCAAATGAGCAAAAAAGTAGCACTTGTCATTTTGGATGGTTGGGGTTTGGGCGATTGTTCAGCCGCCGATGCCACCTCCAAAGCCAATGTCCCTTATATCCGCAGTTTATATAATATGTATCCGCACGCTACCCTAAAAACGTCGGGTGAGGATGTTGGATTGCCTGATGGACAAATGGGTAACTCCGAAGTGGGGCATCTGAATATTGGTGCCGGAAGGGTTGTTTACCAGGATTTGGTAAGGATTAATTTGGCTTGCCGTACGGGTGAATTGGAAAGCAATGGGGTATTGCAAGAAGCACTTGATTATGCTGTAAAGAATAGAAAATCAGTGCATTATATGGGTTTGGTTTCGGAAGGTGGCGTGCATTCGTCACAAGAGCATTTGCACACTTTATGTTCGATTGCCCATCGCAAAGGTTTGTCCAATGTATATATTCATGCTTTTACTGATGGACGGGATACTGATCCAGAAAGTGGTTATGGTTATTTGGCCAATTTGGAAGCACATTTAAAAGGAAGTACAGGACGAATAGCTTCGGTGATTGGTCGGTATTATGCCATGGATCGTGATAAGCGATGGGAAAGGGTGAAATTGGCCTATGATGCTTTGCTGCATGGAAAGGGTAGGCCTATTACGGATGTTTTGAAGGGTGTAAAATTGTCTTATTCTGAAGGGGTGACCGATGAATTTATTAAACCGATGGTAGTTATCAACGATGAATTTGAACCCATTGGCAAAATTTTACCGGGCGATGTGGTGATTTGTTTCAATTTCCGCACCGATCGGTGTCGTGAAATTACCCAAGTACTTACCCAAAAGGACATGCCTGAGGCTGAAATGTCGACTTTGCCTTTATATTATGTTACCATGGCCAATTATGACAGTACTTTCAAAGGCGTAAAAGTGTTGTTTGAAAAGGATAATTTGAATAAAACTTTGGGTGAAGTATTGGCTGAAAATGGGAAAAAGCAAATTCGAATAGCAGAAACGGAGAAATATCCACACGTTACTTTTTTCTTTTCGGGGGGTAGGGAAGAGGAGTTTCCGGGAGAAAAGCGGATTATGATTCCATCTCCCAAGGTAGCAACCTACGATTTGCAACCCGAGATGAGTGCAGAAGGCGTTAAGGATGCGATAGTTGCTGAACTGAAAACGGGAGAAACAGATTTTGTTTGTTTGAATTTTGCAAATCCGGATATGGTTGGTCACACGGGTGTTTTTGCGGCTGTGGTAAAAGCATTGGAAAAAGTTGATTCTTGTTTAGAACAAGTGGTTGAAACGGGGAAGAAGGCCGGCTATTCCTTTATTATTATTGCCGACCATGGAAATTCTGAATTCATGATCAATGCAGATGGTTCGCCCAATACAGCGCATACCACCAATCCAGTACCAATCCTATTTATAGATCCAACCATAAAAGCTATTCAAGATGGTCGGTTAGCGGATATCGCTCCTACCATATTGAAACTGATGGATTTGCCTCAACCCAGCGAAATGACTGGGCGCAGTTTGGTTTAGGAATTCCGTTTGTAGAGTTTACAAAAGTTGCTTTGTTTTACTAAGGTATAGTGAAGGGCAATTTCTGCTTTAAGTTTTAGGGTTTGATCGTCATTAACAATAGCTTCGTTGCCGGTGATGAACACAAAATCTACGGGTTTTATTTCGCCTTGGTTTGAAGGATTATCCTGATTAAGGTGTACTGGTATAGTACCTACTCCGAAGTTTGGCCTTTTAGGATTCCATTTTACAGGGAAATAGCCGGTTCCGCATTCATAATTTTCTAAAATAATAAGGTTTTTATTTTGACCGAGGTAATTGGAATGATGGATGAGTAGCCAGTTGTTGGAATAATTCAGGGGCAAAACGCTGGCATTTTCAGGGAGTAGCTCTACAAAGCCTTTTGTTTCCTGTGCAATTTCCGATAGGTTTTTTTGAATTCCCTCCAAAAAACTCATTCTTTCTTTTTGAATCCATAGCATACTTAGGATTACAAGCACTTGCAACCACTTGCCAATGGCCTGGGTTGAAATCCATAAAATAGAGAAGAGTATGAAAAGTAGGATTAAGCGGGAGGATACAAAACCTGCATTTCCGTCCGAATCTGGTAATTTGAAAAGGAGGAATAAGAATCCAAGAGCAGAAAGAAGCCAAAAATCATCGCGGTTGAAGTAGGAAGAAAAAGATCGGGGACTCCCTTTAAAAAGGAAGTTGAGTTTTTGGTAAATACTGATTAAAAATAAGCCAAAAAAGAAATACCCAATTTTCATATTGAACTTTTCTTCCATTTCAGGAATGTAAATATTAAGAGGGGCTAATTCTTTCAACCATTTTTTGAGGGTACTTGGGTCGACAAAAATGATTTGTTGGGAGGGTGTTGCATTTTTGAAGAAGATCGCTGTAAGTAATAGCGAGGGAATAGCGGCCCCAGCTAAAAGTAAAAAGGCTTTAGAATTAGGTTTGAAGGTTTGGTTTTTTATGCAAATTTGAAATAATGGATAGGCTAGGGCAAAACCTATTGCCAGCAAAAGCACCATTAGATGAGACAAGTAAAGTAAAAAGAACAAAGACAAAAATGCCAGGAAATAGCCAATGGATGGGTTTGGGGAACGATAAAATCGAATAAGAACAATTAGAAAGATAAAGAGTAGGGCTAAACCAAGATTGAAATTATAAAAACCCATATATACCAGGTTGTTTTGGGCAAAAGGAAGAATTAGCCAACTCAGGAAAGCATTTTGGGGGGTGATAGTTACAACCAGACCTCTGAAAGAAAGGCATAATCCTACAATACAAAGGCTAAGGACAAGGGCGGTTGCCTTTTCGGGAGAAGTGAAAAAGTTGAAGAATAGCAGAAGACCATGTCCGATCCAATTAGGAACTAGGATGGGGTTTAATTGGAATATGGATTCTAATTCAGAAGAATGCTGGAACAATAAAGAATGCAAAAGCTTGGCATTATACAAATGGGCTGGTCCGTCGAGGGTATGAAAAATAGAGAAGGTCCAAATTTGGTGACAGGCATAAAGGTTTGCCAAAAGGAACAGAATTGGTTCGAGGTGTTTTTTGAGGTGAAGGTTTTGCATGTTTGGCCAAAGCAAATAAAAAAAGGGCGCAAATTTCAAGAATTTACGCCCTTTGAATAAAAATATGTTTTCGCTTAGTTCAAACTTTCCAAAACATCCGAGGTGAATTCGAATCCAAGTTCTTTTGCTTTATTGAGGTCGCTAACTGCGCCGTTCACATCTCGGTTTTTGTATTTTACCAAACCGCGACCAAAGTAGGCACCGGCGGCGTCGGGATGTTGAACTATTGCACTATCGAATTCTGTAATAGCCAATTGGAACTGGAATGTTTTTGTACGGGCTGAACCTAAGAAAATGTAGGCATCCGTCATTTTAGGGTCAATGCTCAAAACCCTTTGCATCGAGGCGATACAATCATCATAGTTTCCTTTTTGGTAAAGAGCAACTCCTCTGCCAAGCATAGCATCTAAGTTGGTTGGAGAAAAGGACAATGCCTTGTTAAAATCAGACAATGCCTCATCGTACATAGAGAGTCGTTGCTTAGCCCAGCCACGAAGAATCAATGCTTCAGTCAAATTGGGGTTGCTTTCGATAGCATCATTGAGGGCGATGAGGGCGGATGCGTAATCCTTTTTTTGCATTTTTTCATATCCTCTATAGAAAAATGCTGCTGCAGCTTCCGATCGTGTCGGCTCAAGTTGGATTTTAAATGGCATAAGGGATTGGGCTTGCGCCGTTCCTATACCAACCATACCAGCTAAAAGACTGACTCTAAACTTGTTTTTCAAACTGCTTTGTTGGAGTATTGTTGTTTCCATGACCACTTAAAATTATCAATTTATACTTTATATATTGCTTCAGGTTTTCTTTAATCGACGAACGACAGACTTGGTTTAATTTTCAGTGGGTTGGGTAATTATAGGGTAATCGTTTGGTTGCTTAAAACGCCCATACCTTCGAAAAGGTTATAGTGAATTAGTAGAAAAACGGGATTTTAACATAAATCTTTCTAAAAAGGCTGTTTGGATTGCCTTTCGATTTATTTTGCACTATTATTTTAACAAGTATGTTTTCAAGGAAAATAATTGGCATTTTTGGAATAAGTATTTTTATGGTAGTTGGTCTGTCGCAATGCAACACCATGGATCAAAAAGTGAACTTGGATGTTTCTGCCAAGCCCTTTGAGTTTTTGTCTGATTATCATTTTTTCTCTGGCAATCCAATAGATTTCTTGCCCAACAAAGGAGTCATTCCTTATGATTTGAATTCACCCTTGTTTTCGGATTATGCAGAGAAATTGCGATTTGTTTATGTGCCTGAAGGCAAAAAGGCTCTTTATAATGATACAGCTGTGATCGATTTTCCTGTAGGAAGTTGCCTGATTAAGACTTTTTATTATCCCCATGATTTCAGGGATAAAGCAAAAGGGCGAAAAATTATGGAAACTCGAATCTTGGTTAGAAGAGAAAATGGGTGGGATGCTTTACCTTATATATGGAATGATGAACAGACGGATGCAAGGTTAGAGGTGACAGGAGGCTCAAAGAAGATTTCATGGATAAATGAAAAGGGCGAAACCATGAATTTGAATTATTCTATTCCGAATAAAAATTTATGTAACAATTGCCATGTTAATGGGGAAACCTTTACGCCTATTGGTCCTAAGGTTAGAAATTTGAATAAAGATTTTGCTTATGCCGAGGGGACAGAAAATCAGTTGGAGCATTGGGCTAAGGCTGGTGTTTTTGGAGGATTGACTTGTCCGGCTACTAAACCTAAAAATCCCGTATGGAATGATCCAAAGACTGGTTCACTTCAGGATAGGGCCAAAGCCTATTTGGATATTAATTGTGCTCATTGTCACAATCCAAAGGGAAGAGGAAATACTTCAGGGCTTGATTTGCGGTACGAAAACAATGACATGAATTCCTATGGGATGTGTAAATCGCCTATTGCAGCAGGGAGAGGAGCTGGAGATATGTTATACGATATACATGCGGGTCATCCGGAAAGGTCAATCCTATTATACAGGCTGGAATCTACCGATCCAGGCGAGTTGATGCCAGAAATAGGTCGTCAGTTGCAACATAAGGAAGGTGTTGCCTTAATTCGTGAATGGATTTCTTCCTTAGATGAAACCTCGTGTAAGTAAATATTGAACTAGGAAACGGTTGCCCCTGCGCCAGTTATAGGGTTGGGCAAGGTAAAGTTTAATTGTCCATTTTCATCTTGCGCCATCAGGATCATTCCTTTGCTTTCAATTCCTTTAATCTTTCTTGGTGCCAAATTAGCTAGGAGTAAAACTTGTTGACCGATAATTTTGGAAGGGTCATGAAAAAGTGCAATACCAGAAACAACCGTTCGTACTTCTAAACCAATATCTACACTAAGTTTTAATAATTTGTCGGCATTGGCCACCTTTTCAGCAGAAAGTATAGTACCAACCCTTATATCCATTTTAGAAAAATCGTCAAAGGTGATTTCTGGTTTCAATGCAGGAAAGGGTGAAACAGGTGCTTTCGATTTTTGAAGTTTATCTATTTGCGATTGGATACTATCATCGGTTATTTGTTGGTATAGAATTTTTGCAGGATTCAGTTGGTGGTTTGCAGGGATAGGTTGGAAAGAAAAATCGCCACTATATATAATAATGTATGGAACATTTAATAAATCCCAAATTTTTCGGGTCGTATGCGGAAGAAAGGGCTCCATTACAGCACTGAGGTAGGCCGTAAATTGAATAGAAACATTTAAAATTGTTGCGGTTCGTTCAGGGTTTTTGCCAATAAGTTTCCAAGGTTCTTGATCTGTCAGGTACTTATTGCCGCTTCGGCATACATCCATTAGGAGGTTTTGAGCGTCTCTAAACTTGAATTTTTCGATTAGGTTTGAAATTTCGCCCGTTTGAATCTTTAGGTTTTCTAATAAATTCTTGTCTAAATCCGTCCAAGCTTCCCCGGTAGGAACTTTTCCTTCATAGAATTTATGCGTTAATACCATTACCCGATTAACGAAATTACCTAGGATAGCTACCAATTCATTGTTAACTCTAGCTTGAAAATCCTTCCAAGTAAATTCACTGTCTTTGGTTTCGGGGGCAATTGAGGTTAGCACATAGCGAAGTTCGTCTTCTTTTCCCGGAAAATCTTCTAGGTATTCATGAAGCCAAACAGCCCAATTCCTAGAGGTAGAGATTTTATCACCTTCCAGATTAAGAAATTCATTGGCCGGAACATTCTCTGGAAGAATAAAACTACCTTCAGCTAGAAGTGTAATAGGAAAAATGATACAATGGAAAACGATGTTATCCTTACCTATGAAGTGGATTAGTTTCGCGTTTTCGTTAGAGTCATCCTGCTTTTTCCAGAATTTTTCCCATTCCTTTCCGTTACTTGTTGTTTGTTTTTGGAAGTAATCTTTGGTAGCTGAGATATAACCAATAGGAGCATCGAACCATACATAAAGCACTTTTCCTTCAGCATTTGAAACAGGAACTTTAACACCCCAGTCTAAATCTCTGGTCATAGCTCTTGGTTGTAGGCCTTGGTTTAGCCAACTTTTACATTGTCCTACAACATTATCTTTCCATTCCGAACCATGTTTTTCGACAATGTAATCCCACATTTGTTTTTCATATTGGTCTAAAGGAAGAAACCAATTCTTAGTAGATTTTAGGATAGGGGAGCTACCACTTAGTTTAGATTTTGGATTGATAAGGTCTGTTGGGGAAAGGGATGATCCGCATTTTTCACATTGGTCACCATAGGCTTTTTCGTTTCCGCATTTTGGACATGTTCCTTCAATATACCTATCTGCAAGGAATTGTTTTGCTTCGGGATCGTAGTACTGTTCTGTTTCGAGTTCAGTAAAACCATGTTTATCGTAGATGGTTTTGAAAATTTCTTGTGCTGTCGTATGATGGAGTGGGAGAGATGTTCGGGAGTAAATATCGAATGAGATTCCAAATTGTTGAAAGGCATTTCCCATTATTGAATGGTATTTATCGACTACTTGTTGAGGTGAAATACCTTCATTTTTTGCTTTAATGGTAATCGGAACACCATGTTCATCGCTCCCACAAATGAACAATACCTCATCACCTTTCAATCTTCTGTAGCGAACATAAGTGTCGGCGGGGAGGTAAGCACCCGCGATATGGCCAATATGTAAGGGGCCATTCGCATAAGGAAGTGCAGCCGTAATGGTATAACGATTCTTTTTCAAAACAAATAATTGGAGTGCGAAACTACATTAATTGGACGTATTCCCTCCATTCAAGCGAAGGATTGGGTTAATTATTGTCCTTATTCCCAAGTAGAAGTGAACGTTGTAGCGTTTTTAGTTCTTTAATTTTTTCTGGATAGCCAAGTTTTTCATAGGCCAGAATCAAATTATTCAAGACTCGAATAATCATATCGAGATTAGAGCAGGGTTCATAAAACTGTTTTTCAGGTTCCCTTTTTATTTGTTTAAGGAAAGCATCAATATCGTTTTGTCCAAATATAGTTCCTCGGCTAAAGGGATTAATATAGAAATAGACCCTGTTTTCGTTAATTAGGTTATCGGGTATTTCATTGTTAATATCATGGTAACAGACAATGAAATGTTCTGGAAGGTTTACTCCGAAGACTGGGATGTCTAAACTTTGTGCTAGTATACAATAGATAATGGAAAGGGAAAGAGGATTGCCTTTTTTAGATTCCAATACATTATTAATATAGGAGTTTGCTGGCGCATGGTAATTAGAGGTGTTTCCACTGAATCCATGAATATCGAACAGGATATGGTTAAGTACCTTAATTTTCTCCAAAGCCGTTAACCGAGGGGATAGTTCAAGCCAAGTGTCTTGCCTGATTAAATCCAAAAGCGTTTTTACTTTTTCTTCGTTTAAATCGGGATATTGGTATTTGGCAATTAAAAGAGCGCCTTGAAGCAAATCTTGTTTTCCAATTGTTGCCCATGCTGTAAGAGCTTTACAAATGGTATCGAATTGTATTTGGTGTATAAGGTTTTCGATCCGTTTTTGTTGCAGTGGGTCAAATGAAGTTTCCCATTGACTTTCCAATTGTGGTATAATTTCCGTTCCAATAGAAAGTATTTTCTCAGAAACCTGGGAAGAGATATTTTCATCTGGGTCGTCCAGTAAGCTAATGAGGGCTCTAATTTCTGTTTCTTTCACGGATACGAATTTAATAGAAGGGAGAAATAGGATTTGAGGAAAATAAGGTTTCCATTAAACGGGCTTTGTTGAAAACCGTTGCAGGGCGTATTCGATTTTTGGGCTAAATTCACAACCCCGATTTTGGGACCTTAAATTATAATCAATGTCACTATTTAATACAATCAACGACGAGATAAAAAAAGCCATGTTGGCAAAAGAGGCTATGAAATTAGAGGCTTTGCGTGCTGTTAAGTCTGCCTTATTATTGGCTAGGACTGAAAAGGCAGGTCAAGAAGAGTTGTCAGAAGATACCGAAATGAAGGTTTTACAGAAATTAGTGAAGCAGAGGAAAGAGTCAGCGGATATCTATATTCAACAGAGCAGGGCAGATTTGGCGCAAGTAGAACTTGACCAGGCCAATGTAATTGAGGCCTATTTACCCAAGCAGTTAGGAAAAGAGGAGTTGGAAAGTGCCTTAAAGGGAATAATTGCCCAGGTTGGTGCTGTTGGTCCTGCCGATATGGGAAAGGTTATGGGTCAAGCAACAAAACAATTGGCTGGTAAGGCAGAAGGCAGGATGATAAGCCAATTAGTTAAGGAACTATTAAGTAAATAACGGATGAATGTCATAATCACTGGGGCTTCATCCGGAATAGGGTATCAAGCTGCATTTAGGTTTGCAGTTGAGCAAGGGGCCAGAGTAATTGCTATTGGGAGAAGGCTAAATCGGCTAAATGAATTGAAGGAGGCTGTAATTCAAGCTAGAGGTGATGGGGAAATTATACCGATGGAAATGGATTTAGAAACGGTTGAAATTGCCACTATATATAATAATGTATACTTTCATTTTAAAACAGTGGATATTTTGGTAAACAATGCCGCTTTATTAATCAAAAAGTCCTTTTTAGAAATGGGTCAAGAGGAATTGAAGTCGATGTATGGGGTTAATGTGTTTTCCATTTATAAAATGGTACAGGCCATATATCCACTTTTAGAGAAAGGGGAAGAGAGGCACATCATTAATATAAGTAGTATAGGAGGAATTGGGGGGACTCAGAAGTTTATTGGATTATCAGGATATAGTTCAAGTAAGGGGGCGGTGACTATTTTGACCGAGTGTTTGGCAGAGGAAATGAAGGAAAGTGGGATTAAAGTAAATGGGTTAGCCTATGGTGCAGTGCAGACTGAGATGCTTTCAGAAGCCTTTCCTGGGTATAGCGCCCCTATAACAGATGTTGAAATGTCAGCGTTTTTAGTAGACTTTTGTGTGAAGGGGCACCGGTTTTTTAATGGAAAAGTGCTGCCGGTATCAACAACAAACCCATAGAAAGGCCTAAAAAGGCTGTTAATAGATGCGGAATGTCCAAAATAATACAACTGATAATCAGTTAATTAGCCTATATTTCACTAATTTTTAAAAAAAATGATCAAAATAGTTTGGTGGTATTGAAAACAGGTATACATTTGCACCCCTCAAATTTTATAAACGTTCTTTGAATCTGAGGCCGACAAATAGAGATAAAAAAATATTTTAATTTTTTGTTTGTCGTATCAAAATAAGTATTACTTTTGCACCCCTCGAAATAACAAACGTTCTTTAAGAGGCACAAACAGGAAAGAAAAAAAAATTAAAAATATTTTTCAAAAATGTTTGGTGAATGAAAAAGTTTACTACTTTTGCACCCCCGTTCGAAACAACGGTGGTGAAAAAAAGAAAGAAATAGTTCTTTGAAAATATTGGAGAAAACAAGCTTTAAAGCAAGCATCCATTCAATTATGAATGAGTAACAAATCTTGACAAAATATACTTCTATTAAATTAGGAGTCACAATCAAACTACAATGGAGAGTTTGATCCTGGCTCAGGATGAACGCTAGCGGCAGGCCTAATACATGCAAGTCGAGGGGCAGCGGGAGTAGCAATACTTGCCGGCGACCGGCGCACGGGTGCGTAACGCGTATGCAATGTACTCTCTACTGGCGAATAGCCCTTCGAAAGAAGGATTAATACGCCATAATATTCGGGTGTGGCATCACACTCCAATTAAAGCTCAGGCGGTAGAGAATCAGCATGCGTGACATTAGCTAGTTGGTGAGGTAACGGCTCACCAAGGCTACGATGTCTAGGGGTTCTGAGAGGATGATCCCCCACACTGGTACTGAGACACGGACCAGACTCCTACGGGAGGCAGCAGTAAGGAATATTGGACAATGGCCGCAAGGCTGATCCAGCCATGCCGCGTGAAGGATGACGGCCCTATGGGTTGTAAACTTCTTTTGTTTGGGAGAAAACCCCTGTACGTGTACAGGGCTGATAGTACCAAAAGAATAAGGATCGGCTAACTCCGTGCCAGCAGCCGCGGTAATACGGAGGATCCAAGCGTTATCCGGATTTATTGGGTTTAAAGGGTGCGTAGGCGGAATAATAAGTCAGTGGTGAAAGCCTGTCGCTTAACGATAGAACTGCCATTGATACTGTTAATCTAGAGTCCGTTTGAAGTGGGCGGAATGTGCAGTGTAGCGGTGAAATGCTTAGATATTGCACAGAACACCGATTGCGAAGGCAGCTCACTAAACCGGTACTGACGCTGAGGCACGAAAGCGTGGGGATCAAACAGGATTAGATACCCTGGTAGTCCACGCCGTAAACGTTGATAACTCGTTGTTAGCGATATACTGTTAGCGACTAAGCGAAAGCATTAAGTTATCCACCTGGGAAGTACGACCGCAAGGTTGAAACTCAAAGGAATTGACGGGGGCCCGCACAAGCGGAGGAGCATGTGGTTTAATTCGATGATACGCGAGGAACCTTACCAGGGCTTGAAAGTTAGTGACAGATGGTGAAAGCCATTCTTCAGCAATGACACAAAACTAGGTGCTGCATGGCTGTCGTCAGCTCGTGCCGTGAGGTGTTGGGTTAAGTCCCGCAACGAGCGCAACCCCTATCATTAGTTGCCAGCGGATAATGCCGGGGACTCTAATGAAACTGCCCGTGCAAACGGTGAGGAAGGTGGGGATGACGTCAAGTCAGCACGGCCCTTACGTCCTGGGCTACACACGTGCTACAATGGCTACTACAAAGGGCAGCTACTGGGTAACCAGATGCAAATCTCTAAAAGTAGTCTCAGTTCGGATTGAGGTCTGCAACTCGACCTCATGAAGCTGGATTCGCTAGTAATCGCATATCAGCCTTGATGCGGTGAATACGTTCCCGGGCCTTGTACACACCGCCCGTCAAGCCATGGGAGTTGGGAGTACCTAAAGTCGATGAGCGAAAGCAGTTGCCTAGGGTAAAACCAATGACTGGGGCTAAGTCGTAACAAGGTAACCGTACCGGAAGGTGTGGTTGGAATACCTCCTTTTTAGAGCAATTTTTGATACTGAGAATTTAATGTTCTTAAAATCTCGTTGCTTGCTTGCTTGTTCCTCTCCAAATTCTTTTCCAGATAGAGCTCAGTGATAGATTCTGCCACAACGAGCGATGGTATTATTGCTTGAGTGCATAGTCCCGTAGCTCAGTTGGTTAGAGCACTACACTGATAATGTAGGGGTCAGCAGTTCAAGTCTGCTCGGGACTACTTAATAGTTGTCTATACTACACTCTGCTCTGGGGAATTAGCTCAGCTGGCTAGAGCACCTGCCTTGCACGCAGGGGGTCAACGGTTCGAATCCGTTATTCTCCACTATCCCAAATTTTGGCATTTTATGCTAGGTTTAGGAAAAGTTCTTTGACATATTGTTTGAAAACATACAATAATAAGTATGATCACATATTACAATTAACAATCAAATTTTTTGATTCATTTAAGAAAGTTACTAAGGGCGTATGGAGGATGCCTTGGCTCTCATAGACGATGAAGGACGTGATAAGCTGCGATAAGCTACGGGGATTGGCAAATACAAATCGATCCGTAGATTTCCGAATGGGGCAACCCGATACTTTGAAGAAGTATCATCAATTGATGTCAACCCGCTGAACTGAAACATCTAAGTAGGCGGAGGAAGAGAAAACAAATAGTGATTCCCTAAGTAGTGGCGAGCGAACGGGGAACAGCCCAAACCCAAAATGTTACGGCATTATGGGGGTTGTAGGACTACAATGTGGACTATAAATTTATAGTGGAAGCTTCTGGAAAGAGGTCCCATAGGGGGTGATAGGCCCGTACACGAAATAAATTTATTACCTAGTAGTATCCTGAGTACCGCGAGGTCGGAGACGCCTTGTGGGAATCTGCCGGCACCATCCGGTAAGGCTAAATACTAATGAGAGACCGATAGCGTACTAGTACTGTGAAGGAAAGGTGAAAAGAACCCTGAAAAAGGGAGTGAAATAGAACCTGAAACCATACGCTTACAAGCGGTCGGAGTCCCTTCGTGGGATGACGGCGTGCCTTTTGCATAATGAGCCTACGAGTTACTCTTCACTGGCAAGGTTAAAGATTTTAGATCTGCAGCCGAAGCGAAAGCGAGTCTGAATAGGGCGCATAGTCAGTGGAGGTAGACGCGAAACCTTGTGATCTACCCATGGTCAGGTTGAAGTTCCGGTAACACGGGATGGAGGACCGAACTGGTGAACGTTGAAAAGTTCTCGGATGAACTGTGGGTAGGGGTGAAAGGCTAATCAAACTGGGAAATAGCTCGTACTCTCCGAAATGCATTTAGGTGCAGCCTCGAGGTTTGAGTGTCATAGAGGTAGAGCTACTGATTGGACTAGGGGGCTTCACCGCCTACCAAATCCTGACAAACTCCGAATGCTATGACATATACTCGGGAGTGAGGCGCGGGGTGCTAAGGTCACGCGCCGAAAGGGAAACAACCCAGACCAACAGCTAAGGTCCCCAAATCTATGTTAAGTTGTTCAAACGTGGTCCGATTGCATTGACAGCTAGGATGTTTGCTTGGAAGCAGCAATTCATTTAAAGAGTGCGTAACAGCTCACTAGTCGAGCGATCGGGCGTGGATAATAAGCGGGCATAAAACATAGTACCGAAGCTTTGGGCTCAGCAATGAGCGGTAGGAGAGCATTCAAGCAGCACAGAAGGTGTGGCGTGAGCCATGCTGGAGCGGCTTGAAAAGCAAATGTAGGCATAAGTAACGATAAAGCAGGCGAGAAACCTGCTCACCGATAGACTAAGGTTTCCTGATCAACGTTAATCGGATCAGGGTTAGTCGGGGCCTAAGGTATAGCCGAATGGCGAAGCTGATGGACAACAGGTTAATATTCCTGTACTCGCTTAAATTGCGATGGAGAGACGGAGTAGTGAAAGTTCTGCGTAGTGACGGATATCTACGTTAAAGGGTGTAGATATATTTTGAGTAGGCAAATCCGCTCAGAATGTCGAACCTGATAGTATCGTGAGCCTTCGGGCAAGCGAATATGAACCTAATCAAACTTCCAAGAAAATCTTCTAAGCTTCAGATTTAAGCCACCCGTACCGCAAACCGACACAGGTAGTCAAGGAGAATATCCTGAGGTGCTCGAGTGAATCACGGCTAAGGAACTCGGCAAATTAACCCCGTAACTTAGGGATAAGGGGAGCCCCGAGCAATCGGGGCCGCAGAGAAATGGCGATGGCGACTGTTTAGCAAAAACACATGGCTTTGCAAAATCGAAAGATGAAGTATAAGGCCTGACACCTGCCCGGTGCTGGAAGGTTAAGAGGAGATGTTAGCAGCAATGCGAAGCATTGAATTGAAGCCCCAGTAAACGGCGGCCGTAACTATAACGGTCCTAAGGTAGCGAAATTCCTTGTCGGGTAAGTTCCGACCTGCACGAATGGTGTAACGATCTTCGCTCTGTCTCAGCCGTGAGCTCGGTGAAATTGTAGTAGCGGTGAAGATGCCGCTTTCCCGCAACGGGACGGAAAGACCCCATGCACCTTCACTATAGTTTAGCATTGACTTTGGATACAAGATGTGTAGGATAGGTGGGAGACTACGAAGCCTTGACGCTAGTCAGGGTGGAGTCAACCTTGAAATACCACCCTTCTTTTATTTGGAGTCTAACCCCGCCTATGTGGGGGACATTGCTTGATGGGTAGTTTGACTGGGGTGGTCGCCTCCAAAAGAGTAACGGAGGCTTTCAAAGGTACCCTCAGCACGCTTGGTAACCGTGCGTAGAGTGCATTAGCATAAGGGTGCTTGACTGTGAGGCATACAAGCCGAGCAGGTACGAAAGTAGGATAAAGTGATCCGGTGGTTCCGCATGGAAGGGCCATCGCTCAAAGGATAAAAGGTACGCTGGGGATAACAGGCTGATCACTCCCAAGAGCTCATATCGACGGAGTGGTTTGGCACCTCGATGTCGGCTCGTCACATCCTGGGGCTGGAGAAGGTCCCAAGGGTTCGGCTGTTCGCCGATTAAAGTGGCACGCGAGCTGGGTTCAGAACGTCGTGAGACAGTTCGGTCCCTATCTGTTGTGGGCGTTAGAAATTTGAGAGAGCCTGACTCTAGTACGAGAGGACCGAGTCGGACGCACCTCTAGTGTACCTGTTGTATCGCCAGATGCACCGCAGGGTAGCTATGTGCGGTTGAGATAAACGCTGAAAGCATCTAAGCATGAAACTCGTCTCAAGATAAGATTTCTTTTAAGGGTCGTGGAAGACTACCACGTTGATAGGCTGCAAGTGTAAAGACAGTAATGTCAAAGCTGAGCAGTACTAATTGCCCGTACGCTTTCTTAATGCTGATAATACCTATTCGTATGTTTTCAAATTGATATGTCAAATCGTATTTACGATTTTAGGTGACTATAGAGACGAGGCCCACCTCTTCCCTTACCGAACAGAGAAGTTAAGCTCGTCATCGCAGATGGTACTTGGTTTTTACCCGGGAGAGTATGTCGTCGCCACCTTTTATTAAGCCCCTTCGTTTACGTTGGGGCTTTTTTATTTTTATCCACTTAAACCTTTTCTTGCTTACTCATTCTAACCCTAAATCGTAAGCATGAAATCCTTCCTCTTTCCTCTTTTTCTTTCAGTTTTTATCCTTCCTTATCCTTCTTTTTCTCAATCAACTCCTGTCCTTACTGAAAGGCAAGTTATTCAAAGACAAAGAATTATTGAAGGCCGTTCTTCTGGTGAATTGTCCAAAAATGAAAGTATTCGTCTTGGAATTCAACAAAGGAATATCCAACAAAAAAAGCGAATTGCAAAAGCAGATGGTGTGGTTACTCCTGCAGAAAAAATTCGCATAAATGCTGCTCAAAACCGTGCAAGTCGTAATATTGCACGACAAAAGAATGATGAAGAAACTAGGTAATTTTCAGGTTTTTGGTTTTAATGGTTTGGGCCTTTCCATTAAACTTGGAGGGGCTTTTTTATTCGTCCTTTTCTTTCTTAATTCCTTTGCCCAAGTCTCTTCGAATAACTTAAATGCCAAGGACTATAAGAATTTCCTTTTGGGTAAGTTTAAGCCCGACACCTGCTCATATTTTGTCAAAATCCCTTTGCTTTATACCCAAAAAGAAGGAATTTTTTTACAAAGGGATGCTTTTATCGCTTTTAAGCGGATGTTTGAAGCAGCTAAATTGGATGGAATTCATCTGACTATTCTATCTTCTACTCGGAATTTTAGTTATCAAAAAGGGATTTGGGAACGTAAATGGAACAGTGCAGTTTTTTCAGCATACAAACCTGGTAAGGATAGAGCTAAACATATTATGAATTATAGTGCCATGCCCGGGACTTCGCGACATCATTGGGGAACTGATATTGATTTAAATGTTCTTAATAATCAATCCCTTTCAGAAGGAAAAGGTAAACGAATCTATGATTGGTTGAAATCGAATGCAGCTCGGTTTGGATTTTGTCAGGTTTATTCTGCAAAAGGACCCAATAGACCCGCCGGGTACGAAGAGGAGAAATGGCATTGGAGTTTTTTGCCCCTTGCAAAAGGTTATACCTCCGATTATGGTAAATTAATAAAGCCTGAGGATATCAATGGGTTTTTAGGTTGTGAATCGTTTAAGGAACTTACCGTTATCCCAAATTATGTTTTGGGAATTAATCCAGATTGTAAGTAGTTTTTTCCGTTCCTTTGTATGACATAATCTTCTTTCTTAGGTCTTGAAAACACTTTCCTCTGTTTTATTGTTTTTTCTAATTCTTTATTCAAATAGGTTATTTGCTGATTTTCAATTTACGGAGAATTGCCAACAGGCATATGCCGAGGTGACATCCTTGCGGTTTCAAAAAGCACAAATTCTTCTACAAACAGAAAAGAGAGAGAACCCTTCAAATGACTTTCCTTATCTTCTCGAGAATTACATTGATTTTCTTGTTCTGACCATTGGTGAAGAACAAAAGGAGTTTGAGGCCAGAAAGGGTAATAAAGATAAACGCTTACAGCGAATAGAAAATGGACCTGCAAATTCGCCGTATTACCTTTACGCCCAGGCTGAAACCCATCTATTGTGGGCCATGGCTAGGTTGAAATTTGGAGAGTACCTTACCGCCGCAAATGAAACAAATAAGGCTTACCATTTGTTGGTAGCAAATTCCAAGCGTTATCCTAATTTTTTACCAAATAAAAATGCATTGGGTCAAATGCATTGCATTATAGGCGCCATTCCTTCCAACTTTAAATGGGCTGTAAAGTTGATAGGTATGGATGGTACAATTGTTCAAGGTATTTCAGAATTGAAGGAGGTACTTCAAATTTCAAAGTCTAATCCTGACTATGCCTATTTGTGGCCTGAAACGGCATTTTTTATGACTTTTATGGAACTTAATCTCCATAAAGATGAAACAATAATTAATGAACTTTATACCTCTATCAAACAAAAAAATGATCATTCGCCTTTGATTACTTTTTGTTTAGCAAGTATTGCTATGAAAACTGGAAAAAGTGCTGAAGCCATCGAGTTTCTAAAAAAAAGGGATAGAGGGCCTGAATATTATCCATTTTACTATTTAGATTTTCTTTTAGGTCTGGCTCAACTAAACCACTTAGAGCCAACCTGTACTGAGTATTTTACCCAGTATGTTACCAAATTTAAAGGTAAAAACTATATTAAATCGGCTTATCAGAAGTTAGCATGGTCTGAAATGATCAAAGGCAACGTAAAAGGTTTTAGAGACTATATGCAAAAAGTCAAAGAGAACGGGTACGAAGATTCAGATGAGGACAAACAAGCCCAAAAGGAGGCCGAAACAGAATTGTTGCCCAATATGAAATTATTGAAAGCAAGATTGTTATGTGATGGTGGCTACTTTAAAGAGGCTTTGTCAGCATTGATAGAAAAGTATGATTCAGACGATTTTGTCACGACACGGGATCAAATAGAATTTCCTTACCGATTAGGTAGAATATATCACCTTTGGAAAAAGCCAGACCAAGCTATTGGTTATTATAAACTAGCCATTGAAAAGGGTAGGAAATCAAGGTATTACTTTGCCGCTAATTCGGCCTTGCAATTAGGTTTGATTTATGAAGCTAAGGGTGAGAAGGAAAATGCCAAAAATGCATTTGAAGAATGTTTGAAGCTCCCTACGGATGAATATAGAAATTCTTTGGATGCCAAAGCTAAATCTGGTCTGCAACGAGTAAAATAATCTAACGGAAAACTTTTTAATCAGGCGAATTTTGGTCAGGTTTGAAGATTTATGATTTTTTTTGCTAAAAATTAGTATGCATGCATAACAATTTTGAAATCCTTTCTACCTTAGCACCGAAATTTAAAAACCACGTTGTTCATGAAAATATTAGTTTGTATCAGCCAAGTTCCTGATACTACCACAAAAATTGCCTTCTCAGACAACAACACCAAATTTGCAGAAGCGGGTGTTCAATGGATTGTTAATCCTTATGATGAATGGTATGCATTGGTTCGCGCTTTGGAAATTCAAGAAAAAGGCGGCAGCACTGTGACTTTGTTAAATGTAGGTCCAGCTGCGAATGATGCGGTAATCCGCAAAGCTTTAGCTGTAGGAGGTGACGATGCCGTTCGTATCGATGCGGATCCACAAGAAAGCTATTTCGTAGCCAACCAAATTGCGGCTTATGCTAAATCAGAAAATTTTGATTTGGTGTTGTTCGGCAAAGAAACCATTAATTACAATGGTTCAGAAGTACCAGGTATGGTTGCCGAATTACTTGATGCCCCTTTTATTTCACAAGCTTCAAAATTAGAAGTTGAAGGTGGTGGCATCCTTTGTGAAAGACCAATTGAAGGAGGTGTTGAGGTGGTTTCTTCTTCACTGCCAGCAGTTGTTTCAGCTCAAAAAGGAATGGCCGAGGCTCGTATTCCGAACATGAGAGGAATTATGGCTGCCCGTACGAAACCTTTGAAAGTAGTTACACCGGTTGCTACAGATAAACTGACTGAGATTTCTTCCTACAGTTTACCTGATGCAAAATCGGCAGTAAAATTGATTTCTCCTGATAACATGGACGAACTTGTTCGTTTGTTGCATGAAGAAGCAAAAGCTATCTAAAACCAACTAAAATCTTAAAGAAATGTCAGTACTTGTATTTACAGAAGCCTCAAATGGCAAAATAAAAAAGTCTTCCTTAGAAGCTGTTACCTATGGTAGCAAAATCGCAGGTTTGTTGGGAACACAAGCCGTTGCTTTGAATTTTAATGCTGCAGGAGCCGATCTTTCCGAACTTGGAAAATATGGTGCTTCTAAAGTAATTCTTGGCAAGCATGCAGCTTTGGCCAATTTTGATTCACAAGTGTTTGCCGCTGCCATTGCAGAAGTTGCTTCCTCGGTGGGTGCAACCGTGATTGTAACGGTTAATGATAGTACCGGAAAGGCGGTTGCTCCGAGGGTTTCTGCCCGTTTAAAAGCAGGTTTAGTAGCTGGTGCAACAACTTTACCTGAAACAGGTGGTGGCTTTAAAGTTACAAAAAACGTTTTTTCTGGTAAGGCTAAAGCCCAATACAATATTGTTTCTGCCACCAAAGTTCTTTCTTTGATGCCGAATTCGGTTCAACCAGTTGCCTCAGGTAGCTCTGTTGCTGTTGAAGAAGTAAACTTAAACATTGGGGTTGCTGCCAAAACCACTGTAAAAGAGGTAAAACGCGCTGCTACCGACAAGGTTGCCCTTCCAGAGGCGGAATTGGTTGTATCTGCAGGTCGTGGATTAAAAGGACCTGAAAATTGGGGAATGGTGGAAGACATGGCTAATATTCTTGGCGCTGCTACCGCTTGTTCTCGTCCGGTTGCTGATATTGGATGGAGACCACACCATGAACACGTGGGCCAAACAGGTCTTGCTGTTCGTCCAAATCTATACATCGCCATTGGTATTTCTGGTGCCATCCAACACCTTGCTGGAGTGAACCAAAGTAAAACCATTGTGGTAATCAATAAGGATCCAGAAGCGCCCTTCTTCAAGGCAGCCGATTATGGTGTTGTAGGAGATGCTTTTGAGGTAATCCCTCGCTTGAATGAAGCTTTCAAAAAGTTTAAAGCAGGAAACTAGAACGAAGTATACGCATTTAAGGGCTGATAGATGTAAATGCATTTATCAGCCCTTTTTTTATGGGATAATTTTAGCTTGTATTATCCCAAATTCAGCATTAGAAATCTATTACAGCTTCCAACTGCTTCAAATACAAGGATTTCAGAACAATTTTTGACTTCAAAATAGTTTACTATTCCTTCACCCAAAAATTAACCTGAAACCCTCGTCTTTATTGCATTTGAAAGCTTCATTACGATTTCTAATGCGTAATCTGGGATTATCAAACCCAGTCCATTTATTGGAACGGCCTAAAGGATTATGCATTTGTAAATCAATTTGTTTATTCGAATTTAAATTTAATTCTGAAGCTAAATCAAGAAATCGTATGAGGCAATCCTCTAGTTTATGATTAGAGGATGATAGGACCTTGCATTTCAATTAGACAACTCTGGAATGAAAAGCAAAGGCCCAGGCTCAGCAGAATGCAATGCGGAGATGTCGGGCAAGGATAGAAACGGATAGCCCACAGGGATGCGGAGGAACGGAGCAGACCGAGGACTAGCAGTGGATAGCCTGACCCAATCGCCCTTGTAAATGGTTAAATAGAGGTAGAATGGTTTAGGCGGTTGGGGGCCCGCCAAAAAATAATTTTAATTGTGCACTTTTCTATCATCTATTTGTAAAGGCTTGAAGCTCAAAATTTTCCCTTATTATTATTAAGTTATTCCAGCTTTTAACGTATGAAAGTTTAGCTGTTAATGAATTGTAAATGAAGTTATTAGGATAGGCAAAATCTTAAACGATGAAGTAGGAAGTTCGGAAAAAGGGATGCTTCAATTGATTAGGCTGCAAAGGTGTTTTTCTTCAATTAAACCCAGATTACGCATTAGAAATGCATAAACGATTAACCAGTTGTAAATCAATTTGTATGGCCAAATTGATAACAACTGCTAAATCGGGGTAAACCCAACTAAATCAAGTAGTTCGGATTAATAAATCCTCCTATTGATTAATTTGGGTTAAACTAGGATAGAGGGAGAATTAAGGTATAAATCAGGGTATTGGCAGAATGCTATTCTCAAATTAGAACCTTACTGATGATTTTCCGTTAAGGGGACAAATATTCATTCCTTTGGCTAAAATATTTTCATCCAATATACTTAAACCTGGAATTAACAGGCTTGTACTTTTGGGATATTTGGCCCTCATTATCTTATTTATTATTACTGCTGCCATTATTGCGCACACTTTGCGGCAGAACACTGAGATACGACAAACCATTTCGGAGAAAATAGACCCTTCCATTAATAAAGTTCAAGAGTTTAATCTGCTTATTACAAATTCAAAAATGTACACCACCAATTGGGTGTACCTCCGATCCAACGAAGCAGATAAGCAAGCTTTACGTAGACTAATTTCAAAAGACTATCCAAAACTAAAGGTGGTTTTGAAGGATTTGAGTTATTACTGGAAAAATCCTAAAGAAATAGACCAATTAAATAATATTCTTAGCAATTATGAGGAATTAATTACCGTGGAAAAGCAAATAATGGGCGAGCTGGATAAGTTTGAACATTATGATGATCCCTTGAAGAAATTCATTTGCGAAAGTGCGATTGAGGAGAATGTAATTCCCATTTCAGCCCAAATTAAAGATGAGCTTTCTGTTTTGGAAACCATGTTGAATAAGGAGAAGACAGATGGTGAAGAAATTCTTCAAAAGTCAAATCAGAATCTTAAAATAATGATTCTGCTCTTAGTGGCTCTTTTTGTGGTAGTTAGCTTGTTGTTTTCAGGATTTTTTGCCAATTTGATTACCAAACCAATCAACGAAATACGAAGCATCGTTCTTGAGCTTGGAAAGGGAAATATACAAAATTTGAATGACTCATCAAGGGAGGATGAAATTGGTGAAATGATTCGAGCCGTAAATATTCTTACTGAATCGCTTAGGAAAACAGCTGTTTTTGCAGAAAAAATTGGTAACAGAGAGTACAATGCTGAATTTAGTCCACTGAGTGAAGTGGATGTTTTGGGCCATAGTTTGGTTACCATGCGTGATAATCTTGAAAGGAATGAGCGGGAATTGACAAAAGCTAAAGACGATGCCCTAGCTGCAGCCCAGGTTAAATCACAGTTTTTAAGTAATATGAGTCATGAAATCCGTACGCCCATGAATGCGATTATCGGGATTTCTGAAATGCTTGTCAATGAGAAGTTGCCAGCTGATGTGCTTGAAAACCTTAACTATATTAGAAATTCAGGAGAGAACCTTTTGGTAATCATTAATGATATACTTGATTTCTCAAAAATGGAAGCAGGGAAAATTATGTTCGAGAAAATCGACTTCTCTCCGAATAATATTTTCCGCCACCTTGATAAAACCTTAACCATTCAGGCCAGAAAGAAAGGACTTGAACTTACTGTAAAATTAGATAATAGCATTCCGGTTACACTGAAAGGCGACCCTTACCGTTTGAACCAGGTTTTGACCAATCTTGCTGGAAACGCTGTTAAATTTACCGAGAAAGGAAAGGTAGAAATTATTGGTAAGGCATTGAAAAACTGGGATGGCAAATTGCTATTTGAAATTCAAATTAAAGATACAGGTATAGGCATTCCTCAAAACAAACTAGAATCTGTATTTGAAAGCTTTACACAAGCCAAATTAGACAATACAAGAAAATATGGTGGAACGGGTTTAGGGCTGTCCATTACCAAACGCCTTGTTGAAATGCAAGGTGGAACCATAGAAGTAGAGAGTGAAGAAGGAATGGGAACAACCTTTACCATCCATTTGGTTTATGAAATAGTTCAAGAACAGGAAAACGAAAATACTATTCAAGCTCCACTCATTACAGAATCCGATTTCGAAGGCTTAAATATATTGTTGGTGGAAGACAATAAAATGAACCAGATTGTTGCCAAACAAATGCTGGCCAAGTGGAAAACACAAGTTACTGTGGCCAATAATGGTGTAGAAGCCATCGATATCTTGTCAAAGTCGACCTTTAATATAGTGCTGATGGATTTGCAAATGCCGGAAATGGACGGTTATGAAGCCACTAGAATCGTAAGGGAGTCTTCTTCAAAGGTGTTGGACCATGAAGTTCCTATTATTGCCCTTACAGCTGATGCTTTTAACGATACAAGGGAGCGAATTATTGAAATTGGAGCTTCAGACTTCCTACCAAAACCGTACAAGCCTGAACAACTTTTTGAGAAAATCGCGAATCACGTTAAGATAAATTCAACCAAAGCGGCTTAACCGTTCAGCACTTTCTGTTTCAATGCTTCTTTAAAATTATCCAATCGTTGGGCTATTTGTAAATCAGAGGCCCCCAGAATTTGGGCAGCCAAGATTCCAGCATTTTGTGCTGCATTCAAGGCGACTGTTGCCACGGGTACACCATTGGGCATCTGAAGAATAGAAAGAACACTGTCCCAACCATCTATTGAATTTGAAGATTTCACCGGAACACCAATTACCGGGAGAGAGGTTAAAGAAGCCGTCATGCCGGGTAAATGGGCGGCTCCACCTGCTCCAGCAATGATAACTTTTAGTCCTCTCGAACGCGCCGTTTGGGCATACTCAACCATTAATTCGGGCGTGCGATGGGCCGAAACGGTTTTTATCTCATGGGCAATACCTAAATCCGTTAGTATATCAGCAGCTGCCTGCATCACTCCCAAATCGCTTTTACTTCCCATAATTATTCCAACCAAAGGCTTTTCCATAGACATTTGTGTAAAGTTTGTTTGTTGACCATGCAAACCTACACGATATTTCCTTAGCCTTGTTCAAACTTTTGGATACTATAAACATGACTGCCTTTTTGAATCGATTGTATACCCAAAAATGGATCAGCCTCCTCCTTTTCTTGGCCCTAGGATTTATGCTTTATGCCAATGTAATGAATGGAAAGTTTGTTTTTGATGACAACATCTTTATTGAAAACAATCAATTTGTGAAAATGGGCGATTTGAAGTCGATTTTTACTTCAGGTATTACCCAAGGAAGTGGCCTCAATGATAATTTTTACAGACCCTTGCAGCAAAGTTTATATGTCCTGAGTTATAGAATTTCAGGAAATGAAACCTGGAGCTATCATCTTTGGAACATTCTTTTTCATTCGTTGAATGGATTTCTACTTTTTACCCTCCTTCTTCAATTGTTTCCAAATCGCAGGGGTTTAGGATTAATAGTAGCGCTGCTTTTTCTGTTTCATCCGCTGCAAACCCAAGCTGTTAGTTATATTTCTGGCCTTTCGGAACCGCTAAGTGGTTTCTTTGTTTTGCTAAGTCTCAATCTTTTTTCAGCACTTTTTTCGATAAAATCTTTGCTAAGTAAGTCCTTGTTTGGTTTGGCTTTTATGCTTACTTCGTTGCTGGCACTTTTTGCCAAAGAAAATGCTGTGGTTATAGCTCCTCTCTCCATGCTGATTTTACTTTATCAATGGAAGGAAGGACAACGCTTGGAGCTGATACATAAATTTTTACCGGCCTTTGCTTTATTGATTGGATTGGGCTTTGTTTATTTGAAAATGACCGCTTTAAATTTTACGGGAAGTTTTGGACTTAGTAACGAAGAGAACATCTACAATGAAAACCTAAGTATCAGAATCATCACTTTTGTCAATGTTTTTACAGAATACCTGAAAATGTATTTAGGTCCTTGGCATTTGCATTATGAAACCCCTTATACGGCTTATACTAATTTTTCTAGACCTCAATCCGTTCTGGCTATTTTACTGATTGGTACTTGGATGGGATATGGACTTTGGATGTATAGAAAGGGGGATTTTCTGCCATTTTTTAGTTTTGCCTGGTTCTTTATAGCCATTGCTCCTGTTAGTGGAATTATTCCGCTCAACTCCATATACCTTGAACATTGGTTATACTTACCCCAAATTGGATTAAGTATCCTGCTTGTGTATTTTGCATCTAGCCTTCTTGCTCAATTTTCCTGGTCGCCTTGGGTTTTAACCCCTGTATTATTGTTTTGTTCAATTTTGGTTATGGGTAGAAACAAGGATTGGGCTGATCCGGAGAGGTTTTATCGAAATGAAATAAAGTATACCAAGAAAAGTGCTAGAATGTATAATAACTTGGCGATGGTATTGGCTGATAAAAAGGATTGTAAATCAGCTGTTCCCTATTATCAAAAGGCCATTGCCTTGTACGATATCTATCCGCAATCACATCACAATTTAGCCCGATGCTTAGAAGATTTGGGATATTTACCTGAGGCGGCCGATGAATATTTTAGAGCCTTGATGTTGGATCCTAATTTTCTTTATAGCCATTCAAAATTGCCCGGGGTACTAATGAGACTAGGAGATAAGGTAAGGGCTGAAAATTTCTTAAAACTTCAAGTAAAAATGGATGGAGGAGTGCCATTAACACAAAAGGATATTCAACTGGCGGCCCAAGCCAATCCACTATAAATTAAACCTAAGACTGAAGCGAACTCCGAACTTCTGAATGTTTGGGTTATCTAAATAGGATAGCCTCCAAAGAAAGTCGACCCGGATAAACTGAAAAATATTTTCAATCCCAAATCCGGCCTCTGCATAGGGCTTATTCAACCATTGCAAGCCATCAGGGAAAAGCATCACATTGCGGTTTTGTTCACTGAGATTCCCAATCAATCCCCGAAAAGTTACCAGTTCTCTCCATTTTAATTTTCTAACCAATGGAATTCGATTGAGCAAAAATCCATTGAAATGATGGGCAAAATAGCCGCTTACATACTTGTCACTTACAAACTCAAAATAGTTCATCATATTAAAGGCAAAATCGTCATAACTATAAGCTTCATTTCCTTGGTGCAAGCCCAATAAAGGGTAAGGTAGTTTGCCCCAAACCTGTGATGCTTGAATCTGGTATTCACTCCACCCAATTGGAGCCAATTTAAACCATTGGTTTACACTCAATATCAACCGGTCGTAATTAAACTGTCCATTCCAAAGTCCCTTGAAACCTTTGATGTATTGGGCCTGAAACACAGGATACTTGGTTCCTAACGAAACTCTTGACATTTCACCTGCTAAGTATTTTTCTCGGTAGGCAAACCTGACTTTTAATCTAAAATCACTAGTAACCAGAGCATTGGTGGGTAAGCTTAATTCAGAATATTCAAACTTTATGACCGATGTGGGTTCTACTTCTCTATGGTAAAAGGCTAATTGGGTTGAAAATCCTTGGAACCAATCAATTTCATAATAACTGCGAAGTTCTTTGATATAGGTTAGTCGGTTAAAGGGGCGTCTGCGAAATAGGGAGTTGACTAAATTATCCTCTCGAAAGGCATTTTGACTTTGGCCTAATTGCTCAAGATCGTCTTTGTAGTAAACCGCCAAGTAGTTCCTGGGTTTTTTTGAAAAGAAGTATTTGCCTCCCATGGAATATTTCCAACGTTTGTCGCCAAATCCGTAGGCCAAAGCCCCCGATAATTCAAGTGATTTGCTAAATTTATTGCTTGTTCGCAAACTGAGTTTTACCCGGCTACCTTCAATTTGGTTGAAACTATAAGTGGTATAATAAGGCCCCCACTCAACAGGGCCAAGTGTTACGTACCCAGTTGATAAGGCATTAAAAAGTCCAAAAATTCGCTTATAAGCCGGCATTTTGGTTACGCTATCCGCATTGGTGTATATGGTTCTTTCCTTCTTGGATAGACTGTCGGGCCTAATCTTTTCCCAATAGTCTGCATTGTATTTGCTAGCACTATCAGCAATCTCCACCTTTTCGGGGTTTGAATAAAAAGCATCTTTTTGTGTTTGTTCAAATTTGAAATCGGAGAAAAGGGAGGTTTTGGTAGCAAATACGCCCGTTTTAAAGGTTCCACTGTTCATGTCTACCTGTAATTTTTCCTTGGTTAGCATCCAGTGTTGACCATCCGGTTTGTCGTAGGTCTGTTCCAACATTAAAGCATAGACCCAATTGATATTTACATCCGGCGACAATTTCATTTCAACTTTATGTACAGCAAAAGAGGTGTCGGCAATCCAAAGATGTCCTTGAAAGGTTGGTTCCATTTTCCTTCGGTTCGAAAAGAGCAGTTTATAACACCATTTTCCATCCATAAAAGTGCTGTCGGTAAGGTAGTATTTGTAGTAAAACCGTCCAATATCTGAAATTGGACTAATGGCCGATTTGCCAAAAACAGGAATGAAATTATCGTAGATGTACATCTGTTGGTATAAATCGCCCGAAAATTGGGTTATACTTTTGCTATTCGTTCCCGAAATTCGGGTGGCCTTAATTACTTCATGCTCAGCTTTGGGGTTTCCACGGTGAAACACTTCTGAAACGCTTTCACTTAAAATGGCAGGTAGGAAAATCTTTCCGTTCAATTTTGATGTGTCAACATTGTCAAACACAAAACCAAAGGGTTTAAAAAAGGGGTTTTTCTTTAGCTTTTCAGTTTTGAAATTGTTTAGATCGATTTCAATTTTGTTATAGCATTCATATTGGTAGTAAGGGATTTTGTTTTTGGAGTTTTGGGCTTTGTTGGCTAAAATTTTACGAAGGAGTACCTCCGCGGGGTCTTCTCCCGGTCTTACCACTATCTCCATTAATTGGGTATTATTGGTGGAGAACTCAAAATTGATGGTTTGTTTCTGCCCTTTTAAAATGGGTCGTTTCTGAGTAATGTAGCCCACAAAAGAAGCAATCAGTGTGTCCGTGGGGAAGGAAGTTTCGATGTGGTAATTGCCTTCCATATCGGTATGCGCCCCAATGTTGGTTCCTTTCAACACCACATTAACAAAAGGTAGGGCTTCTCCTGTTTTTTGATCAATGATTTTGCCGTTTATTTTGGTGACTTGCCCATAGGCGAAATTCTGGAATAAGAGTATTCCGAAAATCAATCCACGAAGCATGCAAAAAAGTCCCCTCATAAAGCTTGCTAAAGTTAGCTATTCAACCCTTTCCTTAGGTGTTTTGTTCCGCAAATAGTTTAATTTGTTTTGGAATATTTATTGGATTGTCCGAAATTGGTATAAATCAAGTAGAAAGATGTTTTTTATTGCCCATACTTTATACATTTGAAACAAATTTAAACACCTAAACTTATGTGGCTTTTTGCAGTGCTCTTCGTTTTTGTTCTACTTACGCTTTGGCTTTCTATTGTTACCGTTCAACAAGGAACCATTGCCGTTATTACCGTATTTGGGAAATACCAGCGGATTATGTATCCGGGGTTAAATTTCAAAATCCCCTTTTTCGAAATGATTTACAAGCGGATTTCTATTCAAAATAGATCGGTTGAGCTTGAATTTCAGGCTATCACCAGCGACCAGGCTAATGTTAACTTCAAAGCCATGTTGCTTTTTGCCGTTTTGAACCAAGATGAAGAAACCATTAAAAACGTTGCTTTTAAATTTGTGGACGAAAAAAACCTAATGCAAGCCTTGATTCGCACGGTGGAAGGCAGCATTCGTGGATTTGTGGCCACCAAAAAGCAAGCCGAAATCCTTTCCTTACGTCGCGAAATTGTGGATGATGTAAAGGAAAAGGTGGACGAATCTTTGGAAGGTTGGGGTTACCATTTGCTCGATTTGCAAATGAATGATATCACATTTGACGATATTATCGTACGCAGCATGGCCCAGGTGGTGGCTTCCAATAATATGAAAGCAGCCGCTGAAAACGAGGGGCAGGCCTTATTGATTACCAAAACCAAAGCGGCTGAAGCGGAAGGAAATGCCATCAAAATTGCAGCACAAGCCGAAAGAGAAGCGGCCCAATTGCGTGGACAAGGTGTGGCTTTGTTCCGCGAAGAAGTGGCAAAAGGTATGAGTAGTGCGGCCCGTGAAATCCAGCAGGCTAATATGGATACTTCGGTTATTTTGTTCAGCATGTGGACCGAAGCCATTAAAAACTTCGCTGAATATGGCAAAGGCAACGTGATTTTCTTAGATGGTTCAACCGAAGGCATGCAAAAAACGATGCAAGAAATGATGGCTTTGAACAAACTGATGGATGTGAAAGAGCCTGAGCCCAAGAAAAAAGCCTAATGGTCTTATTTTAAAATTGTTTAAACCCTTTCAATACCTAAAATTGGAGGGGTTTTTTATTTGGCGGGTCCCATTCGCCATTCCACATTTTCTGTTTTCTTAAGCAGTCTGCTAGGCGAATGGTCGGGCTATTCGTTGCAAGTCCTCGGCCTGCTCCGTGCCTCCGCATGCCTGTGGGCTTTCCACTGCTATCCCTACCCGGAAAGAGTCTACCTGTTAAAGGTTTTGGTAGGTTGAAACGCCATAAGCGAATTTGGGAATTTTGAAAAAAAGTTTCAGGTATAATTGAAACTAATGTACATTTGCTTAAATATGTCATTTACGATTGATATGTATAATTACATTGAACGACCTCTGTATGTGAGTAGAATCAAGCCTTTTATTGGAAAATCTTTGATAAAGGTGCTTGTAGGGCAAAGGCGTGTAGGAAAAAGTTTTATTCTCATGCAGTTGCGAGACCTTATTCTAAATCAACAACCAACAACTCAAGTTATTTATATCAATAAAGAATTGAATGAGTTTAAAAATATAAAAAATGCGGATGATTTATTCCTTTATGTGAATGAACGGGTAAAAGGGAATGGCAAAGTTGCTTTGTTTATTGATGAAATTCAAGATATTGAATCGTTTGAGTTGGTATTGCGCGATTTGGCAACCAAGGATAGATTTGATATTTATTGTACAGGTAGCAATGCAAATCTGCTTTCAGGAGAACTTGCCACTTTTCTTAGTGGAAGGTACATAGAGATCAAAGTTTTTGGACTTAGTTATTCAGAGTTTTTACAATTTAATGAATTGCAAGATTCTTATAGTTCCTTCGATCATTACCTTCGGATTGGTGGTTTGCCCTACCTTAAAAACCTTAGCCATGAAAATGAAGTGGTTTATGAATACCTTACAAATATTTACAACACTATTTTACTGAAGGATGTTGTTAAGCGTTTTAATGTTAGAAACGTAAGTTTTTTAGAAAATTTGGTTGCTTTTATAGCTGATAACGTTGGTAGTTTGGTTTCTTCAAAAAAAATAAGCGATTACCTGAAATCCCAAAAAATTAATATATCCACACAAGTTGTCATCGATTACTTGAACTACTTAGAAAACTCTTTTCTAATAGCCAAAGTTAAGCGAACAGGTATTGAAGGAAAAAGGATTTTTGAAATTGGTGAGAAATATTATTTCGAGGACATCGGATTGCGTAATTCAATTGTTGGGTTTAAATCAAACGATATTCAGAAGATTTTGGAAAATGCAGTTTACCTCCATTTAAGGATGGCTGGATATTCTGTAACAGTAGGGATAGAAGAAAATAAGGAAATTGATTTTATAGCTCAACGTAAAGGAGAGAAATTATATGTTCAAGTGGCTTATTTGCTTTCTATGGAGCAAACAATAGCCCGTGAATTTGGCAACCTACTAGCAGTTCAAGATAATTTTCCAAAATATGTTGTAACAATGGATCAAACAGCTGAAACATCAAGCTTCAAAGGGATAGAACGAATTCATATTAAGGATTTTTGTTTGAGTGTGTTAAACCCAAATTAATCAATAGGAGGATTTATTAATCCGAACTACTTGATTTAGTTGGGTTTACCCCTCCCGAAGAGATTTCGGGATAGCAGTTGTTATCAATTTGGACAAACAAATTGATTTACAACTGGTTAGTCGTTTATGCATTTCTAATGCGTAATCTGGGTTAAAATAGATCATATGGAAAAGGCTTAGGTTGACCTTTCCCTGTTGGCTAATTAAAGTATTCGCGCTTTCCTATCCTTAACTAGGATTTTTTGGATTTGATGGGTTGTTTTATGGTTGTTTTCTAAATAAATAAAATAAAATCCATCTGGCAATTCTTGAAGCACTTGGTTCTCAAATTGATACGGAAGCATTTCGCCAAGAAGATTGTAAATGGAAATGCATTTTAAATGGCTAGGGAAAAGTTCGTTTTGAATTCCAACCACCTCCAATGAAATGGCTATTGGACTAGAGAAAACATTACACCCTAAACTGTCTACTGCTTCATAAGAATATGTTCCAGAACTAGTAAGTTGATAGGTAGTCCCTGTTCCAACTAAATTCCCGAATTCATCCTTCCAGACTACAGACAATAGGGCGGGATCTGCAACAAGAAGGCTTTGTATGGAATCATATAACAAAGAAGCAATACTATTGGATTGAATAATTTCAAAAACTTGAGAATGATGGAGGCAATGGCTGTCCAACAAAAAACTATAGGAATAGGAACCAGGTTGGTTCGCAACAATCGTTAAGTTGGTAGAATCAATTACCAATCCGTTCAATTGCCAAAATATTGGCTGGTGTGGCACAGAAGCATACAAGGATATTTCATCACTTATGCCACAAAGGGTGGTAGCTGTTCCATAAATGGTTTCTATAGAATCGGGTAACAGTTTTTCAGCAAAATGAATGTTCTCGCAAGGTCCCCAAATGGAAAGGAACAAGGAGTCGCTCAATGGAATTTGAATAGTAAGGGAATCATAAATAGAGGTGCCACCGATAACCCAAACCAAAGAGTCATAAATGGAGGGAAGTGAAGTAAAGGCAACATCCGCCGTTAATAGATTTTGACTGGTACAATAAGTTAAAATCGGTAATAGGTTTTGTGGGGCCTCTATGTGTATTGGTTGAGAAGATTGAAAACAGCTTGCACTTGTTCTGTAAGTGTAAGAGTAATTACCCGATTGATTAGCAAGATAAGAGTTCCCAATTCCAATAAATGCGCCGTTTCTATACCATTCCAAATTCGGGTGGAAGTTCTCTGGTTGCAGCAGTATGGATTGATTTGGACAGAGCAAGGTGTCGAAACTTTGAACCATTTCTGTAGAATCCCTGAAAATAGTCCTCGTAGTTGCCCTTAATCCACAGCCATTCCATGCATTAAGGGTTATGGAAGTAATTGAAGAATCGAAAGCTAATGCCATTTGGGTGCCTCCCGTCAATTCAACATTTCCAAATGACCAACGAATGGAATCATAAACTGAAAAGGTCGTGTCGAATGGAAATACTTCTAGGGAAATACTATCTGCTGAAATACAATAATCAAAATCAAGGGTTGGACCAGTTGAGCCTCGAATACATTTGCAAAGCGTCCAACTTGGAGGCGTTGGGATTAAGGTTAAGGCTAAGCCAATGGTTGGAAAACTAGCAGAAAGGTAGGAAGGTAAAGTTGGATTTCTAACGGATTCGAAAATAGGGAGAGTGTCAGGATACAAGTTATTAGTGTAATAATTGCAACTGCTTCCAATGGAATCCAAATTCAAATAAGAAAGAAATCTATTGCTTGCCAAATGGAAAATCTCATTTCCAATAGTATCAAAGTCATTGGGATACAGATAAGTTAGGGGCGAACTTGGAATTCCCCAGGTTAGATAAACATCAGGGTTCAGTAGGCTGTCTAACCGAGTGAAGGTGCCCTGAACTATTGGGAAATATTGAAAACCTGCTGTATAGGCATGCCATCGTCCATTGCTTGATTCATAAAGCCATGGTTTTGTTGAACGAATGTATGGAGGAATGTGAAGAATTTGCCCTAAACTGTCACAGGTAAAAAAGGTGTAATTTGGAACATCATCAAGGTTTAATCCTCGTGGATTTGGAAAGCCTGCCACGAAAATCAATTCATTTGGTGATTTATTGTAAACGGAATGAATATTTAAGGTTTGATTGTCTTGGTTCGGTTCTAGGTTTCGACTTATAAAGGAGTTGAAATAGTTGATATTACCATTTGTATCCATTTTGAACACTTCCGTTCCATAATTTGACATAAATTGGTAAATGGGAAAATAACTTTGGAAGGATTTTCCAAAATATAACTCCCCATTGGCTAGAAAGTCGGCAAAAACCAAATTTTGGAAAGTAAGTGTATTTAAAATCGTCAAGTTGGTATCCATCCGAATAGTATAGGTCGTACTGCCTTTTTTTAGTACAAGCAATGGCTCACCTTGGCTAGACAAACGGTAGTTTTGGAAAGTACAAGAAGCTAAATTGGAGTCAAGAAAAACTTTAGAATTATTGATGTTTCCATTCGTGTCTATTTTTAGGATACAGGCATAATCTTTTGAATTAATTTGAACAGTTTCCAATAAATAAATATGTTTATATTGGAAATTTAACTTGGCTATATTGTTAATCGGATAAGGTGATTGGTAGGTTTTGAAATCAAGTAAATCGACATTTTGATTGATTTTTGCCAAACAAATGGAGGTGGTGTTGGATACATTTTGAAGCAATAATTGGGTGTTCCCACTAGGTAAAGGAAGGCCGTTTCTTAGTCCACTGTTCAAGGTCTGAAAATCAAGCCCATAATTTCCAAAGGCTAGCAAATGGCAAAGCATGAAAATAAAAAGTGAAAATGACGGCTTGTTCATGAGGAGTTTGCCCCTAAAGTAACAAAATGTATCATTTCCTTGGTTATCATTTTTGTATGTATTTTTTTATTTTTTATTTGGCGGGTCCCATTCGCCTATCCACATTTTCTGTTTACTTAAGCAGTCTGCCAGGCGAATGGTCGGGCTATTCGTTGCAAGTCCTCGGCCTGCTCCGTGCCTCCGCATGCCTGTGGGCTTTCCACTGCTATCCCTACCCGGAAAGAGCGTGCTAGCCATGAAAAGTAGTGAGATAAACCCTAGTTTAAAATAGGCTATTTTTTTTGAAATTGAATTGCCTTTTAGAAATTCCTTATTAGGCTCTCTGCAGGTATTTTTAATTGGTCGTGTAACCTTCGAATCATATTTAAACTTAATTTTCTTTTTCCACTTAGAATTTCAGACTTTCTACTTCTTGATCCTAAAATTTGGTTTAAATCGGATTCATTCAAATTCAATCTTTCCATATGAAATTTTATAGCCTCAATTGGATTGGCCAATGGAAGTGCATGAGTTTTGGCTTCATAATCTTTTACCAAAATGGCCAAAATTTCCATTTCATTAAATAATGGCGTGTTTTCCTTTGGTTCTGATTGAATCAAGTCGTACAAACGATCCAAAGCGATTTGATAATCAGTTTCGTTATGAATTGCTCTTAACATAGCTTACAGTTTTAGCGTCAATTTTATCATATTCCTGATGACTTCCAAACCAAACAACAAATACAATTTTTAATCGATATTCAATATCTACAATTAACCTGAAATGGTTTCCTTTAATATTAAATACAACTCTTTTGTTGCTTAAAATTGAAGCATTTGCAAAGTCGATTTTTAATTCTTGAGGTGAATTCCAGTTTGACTTTTCTATGAATTCAGCCCAAGCAATAAGTTGTTCTCTGGCTTGCGGATATTCCTCCAAATAGCTTTTTAAAGTTTTGGTCGAAATGATTCGCATACGCAAAGGTAATAAATGTTACCAATGTGGTAACAAGTTTTTTAAATGGCAATATGAAAAATCCGGTTTCCTAAAAGCTATTCTAAATTCAATTTCCGGAAAATATTAAAAAGGAACCTTTGTACACTGGCTAAGGGCACCATTTTTGGTTACCATTTATAAGGCCTGGCACGCACTCTGCTCCCGGGTAGCGATAGAGGCAAGTACCCCACAGGGAGGCACAACCCGAACCCTTTCGGGGAGTGCCTACCGAGGAGTACTGCCGAAAGCGCGACCGTTTCGCCCATCGCTAAAATTTTTTTTATAGGTGAATGTGGTTGGGCGAAACGGGACCCGCATAATAAAAACTGAAAACCTCAAAATCAAAAATTCTTCGGGCCTTAGAATAGAATGTCAGATTTCCAGATTTTTGGAATCCACTAACAAACATTCCGGCTTCCTTGCTACTTTCGCGCTCCCAAATTCGGACTATGACTAACCAAGAGATTCGCCGCACTTTCCTTGAATTTTTCCGCAGCAAAGGCCATGAAATTGTACCTTCCGCTCCAATGGTCGTTAAAAATGACCCCACCCTCATGTTTACCAATGCAGGGATGAACCAATTCAAAGATCTATTTCTAGGTAATTCCCCGGTTAAATTTCCTCGTATCGCCAATAGCCAAAAATGTCTGCGGGTGAGCGGAAAACACAACGATTTGGAAGAAGTAGGCGTAGATACCTACCACCATACCATGTTCGAAATGCTTGGAAACTGGTCGTTTGGCGATTATTTTAAAAAAGAAGCCATTGCTTGGAGCTGGGAACTGCTTACCGAGGTGTATAAATTGCCTAAAGAACGCCTCTATGTGACTGTTTTTGAGGGAGATGAGAAAGAAGGTTTGGCTTTTGACCAAGAAAGTTACGATGAGTGGAAAAAATGGGTGGCAGAAGACCGGATTCTGAGAGGTAATAAGAAAGATAATTTTTGGGAAATGGGTGATACCGGACCGTGTGGACCTTGCACCGAAATTCATTTCGATACCCGTCCGCATGGCAATAATGATGCGCATGATTTAGTGAACAACGATGATACAGGAGCCGTGATGGAAATCTGGAACAATGTATTCATGGAATTCAATCGCAAGGCCGATGGCAGTCTTGAAAAACTACCGGCCCAACACGTGGATACAGGAATGGGTTTTGAACGCTTAGTGCGCACCCTGCAAGGCAAACAGTCCAATTACGATACAGATGTGTTTTTACCATTGATTTCTGCCATCGTAGAAAAATCTGGAACAGCTTATACCCGTGGCGATAGTAAATCCGATATCGCTACGCGTGTTATAGCCGACCATATCCGTACCATTTCTTTTGCCATTGCCGATGGTCAATTGCCTAGCAATAATAAAGCCGGGTACGTAATACGCCGCATTTTGCGCCGCGCTGTGCGTTATGGCTATAGTTTCCTTGGTTTCAAGCAGCCTTTCCTATGCGAACTGGTGCCTGTGCTTACGCAAACGATGGGCGATTATTTCCCAGAGCTGAAAACCCAAAACGAGCTGATCGTTAAAGTAATTCGTGAAGAGGAACTTGGCTTTTTGCGTACTCTAGGAAATGGCATTCTTCGTTTCAACGACTACCTTCGTGACAATACCGGTACGATTGATGGTAAATTCGCCTTCGAATTGTTCGATACCTATGGTTTTCCTATTGATTTAACTCAGTTGATGGCTAGGGAAAATAACCGCTCGGTGGACATGGAAACCTATAACCAAGAGCTTGAAAAACAAAAAGCCCGTAGCCGTGCTGCAGCTGCTGTTGATACCGACGATTGGGTAGAATTGGGGGTGTCTAATCCGACCCAGTTCGTTGGCTATTCCAACTTGGAAGCTACCATTCGAATAACCAAATACCGCCGTGTAAAAGAAAAAGGCAAAACCTTGTACCAGTTGGTGTTCGACAAAACCCCATTTTATGCCGAAAGTGGTGGACAAGTTGGGGATACCGGAAAAATTTTCACGGCAAACGAAAGCATTGCTATTATCGATACCAAGAAGGAAAACAACTTGTGGATGCACTTGGCAGAAAGTTTGCCCGAGAATCCAACAGCCGACTTTACCGCCCAAGTAGATGCAGGCAAACGTCGACTCACGGCAGCTAACCACACCGCAACCCATTTGATGCATGCTGCCTTACGCCAAATTTTGGGTACCCATGTGGAGCAAAAAGGTAGTTTGGTAAATGACCAATACCTCCGTTTCGACTTTTCCCATTTCCAGAAGGTAAATGAAAGCGAGGCCGCCGGAATTGAAGCAATGGTGAACCAAAAAATCAGGGAGAATATTCAAGGTTCTATCCAGGAAATGTCGATTGAGGATGCTAAGAAAACCGGGGCCATGGCTCTGTTTGGCGAAAAATATGGCGACAAGGTAAGAGTGGTAACTTTCGACAACAATTACTCCATTGAGCTTTGCGGTGGAACCCACGTGGATGCGACTGGAGAGATTGGATTTTTCAAGATTACTTCTGAAGGTGCCGTGGCAGCTGGCGTGAGACGAATTGAAGCCGTAACTTCGGAAGGAGCACAAAAATACCTGACCGAGAAACTTATGTTGGTTGATGGCTTCCAAGAAGTATTGAAAAATCCAAAAGATCCTGTTAAGGCAGTTCGGGATTTGCAGGAAGAGGTTGCGGCCCTACGCAGACAAGTGGAAAAATTGGTTCATGAAAAGGCACAAGGTTTAAAAAAGGCGCTTGAAGCCCAATTGAAAGCCAAAGGTGATGGACATTACCTTATTGCTAAAATTGATTTGGACAATGCCGAAGCGATTAAAACCTTATGCTTTGAATTAAAACAGAAATACCCAAGTAGTTTCTTGTTGTTGGGGGCTGTGGTGAATGAAAAACCGCTATTAGCCTTAGCTGTTGGCGATGAATGGGTGAAAACCAAATCACTGAATGCCGGAAGTTTGGTACGGGAACTTGCCAAACATATTAAAGGCGGCGGTGGCGGACAAGCTTTCTATGCTACTGCAGGCGGTAGCGATAGCGCTGGTATGGATGCGGCCTTGGCAGAAGGACAAAAGTTGGTCGATTCTTGGGCCTAATTCCTAGATAAGACAAAGGCAGCCAGGCTTTCCATACTTTCGATATCTTCTGTTCGAATTCCGTTTTCGATGAGGGACTTTCCTGATTTTTCTTCCAAAGCCAACAAAAGGTTGATGATGGAATAGGAATCCATTCCCAAACTGGCAAAGGAGGTTTGGTTACTTATTTCCATACCTGGGGCTAAAACTTCCTTTTTTAGAAAGTCTTTCAAAAAGCCGATTATTTCGTCGTGATTCATGCGGTATTGGATTGGCTCCAAAGACGAAGGTTTTCCTTTTGTTCAGCACTTATTTCTGAATTTGCTTGAAGGTTGGCCAATTTGTAATAACGATCTGTATTGTTTGGCTCCAATTTCACCTGTTTAAATTGATTTTGGGAGTAAACATCCAAGGTGATGGTCTCTTCGGCAAAGTATTTACACCATTCTTTAAGATTGTTTTCTAAGCGTATTCCATTGATGCCAGTAAGCATATCGTCTTTTGACAGACCTGCTTTTTCAGCTAAGGAATTTGGAGCTACGGCAGTAAGGATACAACTGCCATTGGTTCCGAACTTGATTTTGAAACCAAACCTATTTTCGAAATACATTCTAGAACGGATCTTGTTGATATGGTAACCGATATAATCTAGGCATTCCGATAAAAGCGGCTCGTAATCCTTGGTACCGTTATAATAGTCTTGAAAAAACCAAGTAAAATCTGTTTGTCCATATTTTTCCAAAGCGTTTTTATAATCCGATTCAGTGTAGCCGATTCCTTTTTTACCAAACTCGTTGAAAAGGTGGCGCATTACATCGTCCATGCTGTAGCGATTGCGCGTATTTTTTCGAATTAGGATATCCAACATAAAGGCACAAAGAGCACCTTCGGTATAAATCGAAACTTTACGGTGGGGCACCCCTTCGACATAGCCATCCAACCAAGTATCCCAAGAGGAAGCTCCAACGGAAAGGTTGAAACGTCCGTAGTTATCCAGGTGTTTTTGGATATGGCGGGTTAGTTCCTTCATCATTTCGTAGGTTGTATAACTACCGCTTCGGTGAAGAAAGAGGTCGCCATAATAGGTTGTTATACCTTCTGCCACATAACCCAAACGACTAAAGTTTTCTTGGTTATAGCGGTAAGGCATCATTTCTGCCGGACGGATGGTTTTGATATTCCAGCTATGGTAAAGTTCATGGCTACTGATGCCCAGTAATTCAGGGTAAAGAACTGGTTTCATAAGGTTATAGCTTGGTCCAAGCACTATAACGGTGGATTTAAGGTGTTCTACACCATGGTAATAGGCCGAAGTAAGGATTTGGAACAAGAAATGGTAATCCTCTGCAGGGAAGCCACCCATCGCGGCCATTTGTTGTTGGGTGAACTTTTCGAAATCAGGAAGGATACGTTCCCAATCTAGTTTGCATTCTCCTTGAAACCAAAGGTGGAAGCTAACTCCACCAACCTGATAATGGTTGTATTGAAGGGTAGGGGATGCAATAAATGGACTATCCACCAATTCGTGGAAATCTTTGGCTTCGAAGCGGCCGTTTCCGATGCTTTTTAGAGAGCTGGCTACTTGATAAGTCGAAGGGATATTAAGTTCCAAGGTGCACACTTGGTTTTCGAAGCCAGGAACAAATAAGCAGCAATGAACAGGATTAACGTAGATTTGGGTGGAATCAACCCAGCAGCTTCCTGCATCTAATACGGCGGCATAATAGCTATAGAAAATGGTAACGTATTCTGCCATTTGAGTCTGGACTTTCCATCCAGATTTACTTGTTTTTTCGAAAGGAAGTGCTTGTCCTAAATGGTTTTTCACCTCCCATTTAAGGATGTTTTTGGCAAAATTGCCTAATTCGTAGCGGCCCGGTCGCCAGTCGGGTAGTTGGAGTAATAGCTCTCCATTGCTTTGGAAGAAGGATTTGTTAACTGTGAATTCGATTTCCAAAACCCTTGTTTGAGGATTGGAACTTCCCATTTTATAGTACATGCCCATGCGTCAAAATCGGGGCAAAGGTATAGCTTCTCCAATGCGAACGAAGTCAAATTGGAGATTCAAGAAAAATTAAATGAAAGAGGATTGATTTGGGAAAAGGATAAAAACAAAAAACCCCGAAATTCGGGGCTTTAGAGGTTGTCCGACTAGGGCTCGAACCTAGACTCTTCTGAACCAAAATCAGACGTGTTGCCAGTTACACCATCGGACAATCTGCTGCATTGCAGCAATTGAGGCCGCAAAAGTAGAAAAAAATCGAAACGGACACTAAGAGAATGAAATTTTTTTGGTTTTGGATATTGGGTCAGCGAAAGAATGGGATTGGAATGGAGGAAAATGGTATACACTAAATAAATGGAGAATCTATTAACTCATATTGATCAATAGGGGGATTTATTGATCTGAACTACTTGATTTAGTTGGGTTTGCCCCTAGTTAGCCGTTGTTATCCATCTAAATAAATAAATTGATTTACTACGGGTTAGTCGTATGTGCATTTCTAATGCTTAAGCTGGATTTAACAGGGTTATTGGATAAAATTGGGGATAATTTGTAGCCTATTTTGGAAATGCGTTTTATTTTTTTTGAAAAGCACTACTCCTTACTCCCTAATGACAGTTTAAACCGTCATTAAGAAAAAAAGTAAAAATTTTTAAACCCAACAAAGTCCACCCAAAATTTTACCAACCAGATTACTTTGTGCTTCGAAGTCTCATTTGGATTTCTTTGGTTTTATTTCCATTTCTTTATTAGCTATTTTTTTTATCTTTACCCGTAGAACATAGTTGAATGAAAAAAATAGTCTGCTTTTTTGTTTTTATTTCCTTTTGTTTTTCAAGCCATTCCCAAACAATTCTTTGGTCGGAAGATTTTGGGACGGGCTGCAACCAAGGTCAATCTGCTGTAGGCTTTACTACTAGCAATGGAACTTGGACCGAATCACAAACTGGATCTAATGCCTTAGAATCCAATCTTTGGTTTATCAGTGCCACAGAAGCCGGAACTGGATTGGGCCAGTGCGGTGATGGATGTGGAAGCAATTCCAATTTGACCAATCGCACCTTGCACATCGGTGCAAACGATGGGATAACAACAACTGATGGAGGGGCTTCCTATAATGCGGGAGGTTTTTGTGGTTTGCTTTTCTGCACAACAACCGACCGACGGATAGAATCGCCTACTATTAATTGTACAGGAAATTCAAATATTACACTCAGTTTTAGTTATATCGAGGGCGGTCAAGGAGCTATTGATGATGCCTCTTGCTGGTATTTCGATGGAAATGTTTGGTCTTTGTTGGTGAACATGCCTAAAACAACGCTCTGTGGTGCTCAAGGTTTATGGGATTCTATTCAGGTTTCATTGCCAGCAAGTGCCAATAATAATCCTAATGTTAAAATAGGATTCCGTTGGGTTAATGACGATACAGATGGCACAGGTACAGATCCTTCCATCGCCATCGATGATGTTGTATTGTTTGTGGCAGATGATCCTATTCCCAGCCCTGTAGCTGCTTTTTCCTCTAGTAAAACAGAAGTTTGTCAAGGCCAATGCTTAGATTTTTCAGACCAAAGTACCAATATCCCTACAAGTTGGTCGTGGTCATTTTATGGGGCCAATATTGGGAATTCAACCGACCAAAACCCCATAGGAATCTGTTATGATTATCCTGGAACCTATTTGGTTAGTTTAGTTGTAAGCAACACCTTTGGTAGCGATTCTTTAGGTGTCGACAATTATATTACGGTGTTGGCTGCTCCCGCCCTACCTACGGTAACACAGGTTGGAAATACTCTTGCTTCTAGTTATTCTAATGGGAATCAATGGTTTTTGGATGGCAATCAAATTCCAAACGCTACCGATTCAATCTACACCATCACCGAAAGTGGGGTCTATTTTGTCGAAGTTACGGATGCCAATGGCTGCTCGTCCCGATCCTCAAATTTGGAATTAACCTTCGCTAGCATAAACGATTTGGAAGGAAAGGAAACGGTAGTTTATCCTAACCCAGTTTCAAGGATGCTATTTATTCAAACGGATGCCGAAGAGCTTGTATTGATGGATATAATAGGCCAGAATTGTGCTAAAATCCAAGTGCAAGGTAAAATGGTTGAATTGGATGTTTCAAACCTTTCAAAAGGAGTTTATTTTCTAAAGACGGATAAAACGGGAGTTCAGAAGGTTTTGGTAATTGCTGATCCACAGTAAACACCTTCCTTCTAATCCAACAACCTATTCTCTATCGCATATTTGATTAAGCCTACTACTGTTTTTGTTTCAGTTTTCCTGAAAATATTCTTACGATGACTTTCTACTGTTCTTTCGCTTATAAACAAGGCCTCTGCTATTTGTAAATTAGAATATTCTTTTGCAATAAGATTAATGATTTCTAATTCTCGTTGGGTCAATCCAGCCTTATCTTCTTCCTGCTTTATTTGTTGCTTCTCCTGAATAGCCTTCATCATCTCTGCCGAAACCTCATCGCTGAAAAACATGCCTCCATTTACAATTTTATGGATGGCCTCTACCAGTTCACTTTTGCCTGTATTTTTTAAGATATAACCTGAAACTCCGGCATCCAACATGTCAGAAATGGTTATCCTTTCTCCACTCATGCTTAAGGCTAAAACCTTTGTTTCAGGCGTATGTTTTTTCACCTCCCTGGTAACTCCTATTCCGTCCAATAGTGGCATGCTAATATCAGTAACCACTAAATCGGGTTTCAATTGCGCAATTTCTTGAATGGCTTCGATTGGCTTGGTGCTTTCGCCAATAATCTCTAAATCCTTTTCATAACGCAATAAGGCCTTCAATCCATCAATCATAATTTGATGATCATCCACAAAGAAAATCCTAATTTTTCCAAAAGCCATGGACAAAAATAGCTGGTTTTGTTTCTTTGTAGGTAAGATTTTCGTCATACAGCCGTTTCTTTTCCGAACTTTGTACCAAATCCAAAAATAGACGTGAGAAATTTACTTTTCATTTTTGCCCTGTTCCTGCTTAGCTCCAATCAGTTGATGGCGCAAAATGGCACGGATGAAAAGTTGGCTCGGCAATACTTTCAAAACAAAGAATTCGATAAGGCCCTCGATCTGTATGAAAAGTTGTACGATTCAAAAGGTGGGGAAATTTACTACGAGGAATACTTAAGCTGTTTTATGGAACTTCAAAAGTATGCCGAGGCAGAAAAGCTGGTTAAGAAACAATTGAAGCAAAACCAATACGACAACCCTGTTCTGATTGATTTAGGTTATGTTTTTCTTATGCAAAACGAAAAGGAAAAAGGGTATGATCAGTATGATAAGGCATTGAAATACCTCCGCTCCAATGAAGAAGAAATCCGAAACACTGCCCAAGCTTTTTTAGATAAAAATGAGTTGGATTATGCCATTAAAACCTACGAAAAAGGCAGGAAACTTTTTAGTGGTATGATTGCCTTCCATTTTGAATTGGCCGATGTATATGCCGCAAAGAAAGATGTTCCTGCTGTTTTCAATGAATACCTTGAAGCTGTAAATGAAAACGAAGGTCTCCTGCAAAATGTGCAAAATGCCTTGCAAACTATGCTTTCGGATGATTCGAATGGGAAGAAAAATGAATTTCTTCGCCAATTGTTAATCAAGAAGATTCAGGAAAATCCGGAGCGCGATGTATACTCTGATCTATTAATCTGGCAGTTTATCCAAGCTAAGGATTTTGAATCTGCCTTTATTCAAAGCAAAGCCCTCGACAAACGTTTAAAGGAAGAAGGTCAAAGAATAATGAACCTAGCCGCCTTATGCAAATCAAATCAAGCTTGGGAAACCGCCATAAAATGCTTGCAGTACGTAATTGCAAAAGGTATCGAGAATGGATATTATATTTCTGCCAAGATGGATTTGGTAGAGGTGATGAATAAGAAAATCACGGAAAATGGCAATTACACCAAGAAGGATTTATTGGAATTGGAAGGACTTTACAAATCAACCCTTGGTGAGTTGGGACGGCATGCCCAAACGGCTAAATTAATGCGGGGTTGGGCCCATCTTGAAACTTTTTATCTCGCACAACCTGATACCGCGATTGCCCTGTTAGAGGAATGTTTGGCTATGCCTAATTTGGTGCAGCGTGAAGTCGCCGAAACCAAAATGGAACTTGGAGATGTTTTGGTGTTTATTGGGGAAGTCTGGGATGCCAGTCTTCTTTATTCACAAGCAGAAAAAATGTTTAAAAATGATCCAATTGGTCAGGAAGCAAAACTTAGGAATGCCCGTTTAAGTTATTACAATGGCGAATTTGCGTGGTCCCAAGCCCAACTTAATGTGCTTAAATCGGCAACTACACAACTGATTGCCAATGATGCATTATACCTTGCCCTGTTAATCGGAGATAATATTATTGAGGATTCAACAGGAGGTGCTCTCCGTTTATTTGCCACGGCCGATCTCCTTAAATTCCAAAACCAAGATTCACTTGCATTGGTAAATTTGGATTCCATTCCTGTTTTATTTCCTGGTTCAATGTTGGAGGATGATATTCTATACATCAAATCCCAAATTGCGCTTAAACGCGGTCAAAACGAAAAGGCTTTGGAATATTTGGACAAAGTTTATAATACTTTCCCTGATGATGTATTGGCCGACGATGCCTTATTTAAATCAGCAGAGGTCTATCAATTTAGACTCAATAATCCTTCCAAAGCGAAGGAGCTCTACCAAGAGTTTTTATTGCGATATCCAGGTAGCCTGTACACCGTTGAAGCCCGGAAAAGGTTTAGAGAATTAAGAGGCGATAAAGTGAATTGATAGAAATTGTAGTACTAATCGGCACTCACTTCGTAATGCCGTTTCAAAGTCTCTTGTACTTTTCCTTTCCAAAATTTGATATGTTCTGGTTTTAAATTGGGATTTTCTGACATGATTAAATCCAAATGAGCCATTTCTTTCCGTGCCTCTTCCATACGATCCATCTTTACCAGGTTTTTAAATACGTAATATTGATATAAGGTATTGGTCGGATACTCCTTTGCAAGTAAACTGGCCAAACGGTGCGATTCTTTATAGTTTTCTAGATTATCCAAACTCATTTTTACCAGGAAATAACGACTTTCATTTTTCATTATCCTGTCTGTGGAATTAACTAATTTATAGAGGTATTCCAGCCCCTTCATTTTATCACTAGGTGGAAAGGTAATTAAGGCGGCCTTGATTACATTGGAATATTCTCTTCCTGAACCCGTATAAAAATGAAACAATCCCGAAGTAAAATAGAAGCGCTCAAATTCTGGCTCTTTCCCAAAGGTAGATTTCAATATATTCATTATACCTCGAAAAGTTTGTATGGCTTTCATATAGGCCCGCTCCCTAAAATAAATGCGGGATTTATACCCAAACAGATTCAAGTAAAGAAAAAGCTGTTCTTTGTTCATCCTATCAACCCCTATTTTTTCCAAAATAGCCATACCACTATCCACTTCTGAACTAAATGTTTTGTCTAAATATTCGGAACGTTCCCCATACATAATCCGCCACCAACAAATATTGGCCGCTAAAATATGGTTCAAGTATTGTTTGGGGTAAAGCTTCTTGTTTTGCAATAGCAAACTGTCTGCGGCTTTAAACTTGTTTTGATAAACCAACTGAAAACCCTGTTCGGTCTTCTCCATTAATGGTGAACCCTTTTGTCCATAAACAACCCCTTGGAAGCCAATAATTAAGAGGGATAAAAAAAGGGTTTTTACGAAGGACATTGGACAAATATAGCATCTTTCTGGAATTCGGGCTTGGCAAATCTCCTCAAGCCCCAACTTCCTATTCTATCACCAGCCTTCTGGCATCATTGCCCACTTTTACAATATAAATCCCTTTGCTTAATGCTGCTGTATTCAATTTTACCAATTGGTTGCCATGGTAACTTTTTTCAATTGTGTGGATCCTTCCAACGGCATCCATTACAACGATTTCTTTACCAGCAATTTCGCCATAAACATTGACAAATTGTTGGGCAGGATTGGGATACAATTTCAACGTAGTTGCATTTTTAGCTACTGGCGCCGAAACTCCAATTCCATCATAAGCTGTTTGTGCCTGATCTGCTGAAACCTGCAATGTGTTCAAATCCAAAGAACCCAAAATAGCAAAGGATACCTTTACCGAGTCCCCAGGATTCAAATCAAATGGACCTGCACTCATAACCTGAGCCACATCGCCGCCTGATACACCTCCAGCTTGTGCTCTGGCAGTCGACAAGGTAGTGTATTTCTCTGCCCCAGTATAACCATCCGAGATATCTACACCTCCGTTTCCTCCCGAAACCGCATCAATATTGTAGCAATTCCCAACCGATGGCTCCAATAACTTGATTCCCATATATACATCGGGTGTAGATGGATTAAAGGCATATGCCATTTGACGGTTAATGTCGAAATCAGCCTTGTTGCTACTTCCCATTACCTCCCAATCTGCGAAAATCCCGGCATATACATCACTTAAAGCATTGGCACTGTTGTTTTTGATGTGATATTCCCAAATGACAAAGTCTTTGTTCGGATCACTTACCCAAGCATGGCTAATTTGTTTTACCTGAACCCCAAGCGAATTCCCTCCCGCTCCATTGTCGTTGAAAGTGGCCTCCGTATCAAAATCACTAACATTGGTCGAAGTACGAATAATTCTTGAAACTGGTTGAAAATCAAATTCAGGCGCTGGTGGTGTCGAACTATATCCCATGTCTGATACATTGCCTGCCGCACTTCCAATCATAAAGGTGCTCAAAAAAACTTGAGAAGAATCGTTCAATGGCCTGTAAGCTATACCTAAACCACTTTGTTGGTAAGGCGTGTTGTAGCCAATTTTACCCCTAGTAGTTACAGTTGTAGCTAAATTGTTAACAGCTATATTAAGGTAGTCACGGTTTACTTCAACCTCGAAATATTGATAGGCCGAATACCCATTATCACCGACAAAACTAAGTTTGAATTCAACTTTTTGGTTCAATGGCGTATTACCTGCCACTGAAAACTGAAAGGGCGAAGCGCCATTGCTGGTAGTTTGTAAACTGGCCAAATCGCCTAAACTAGCTACTCCTTGCGAAATCGTTATAAAACTGGCCGATGAGGATAAGGTAACCACCACATTGGTTGCATCTGCCAAATAATTGGTGAAATTGCAAATCAAGTCACTGGTTTGACCAGCAACGGCAACCTGTTGGTTTGAACCATCCAGTAAATAATCAGTCATCCGTACCGATGGTTTGTTCATGCCCAACAAAGCTTGGTAAATATTCAAACGGCCTACTCCCAAGCGGTCTGTTAATGCTGAATTACAACTTAGACCATAAATATTGTCTGAATTTACAATGACCTGTTCCGCCGCCTGCAGCGCATTCATGGTAGGGAAATGTGCTCTAACCAAAGCCACTGCACCTGCAACCAACGGTGCAGAAAAGGAGGTGCCATTGCCTCCGCTGGATGTATAGACCGGATTTCCAGGTGAAACCGAAGCCGTTCCATATAAACTTAGGGCTGGAGCCACAATATCTACAGCATGGTTGTTTTGGTAGTAATTGCAATCGCTATTGTCTGTTCCGCCAACACTGATTACATGTGCGTAGGAGGCAGGATAATACTTGGTTACCCCTCCTGCTGAGTCGCCCGAAGAAGCAATCAAGGTGGCATCGTAATCAAAAGTTGCAAAATCTACCACATCTTGCGCGAATTGACTAAAGGTCGTATTTCCCCATGAGCAATTTACTACTTTGCAACCGTGGGTTACCGCATACACAATGCCTTCATAGCCATGGGTAATCGAGTTTTGGTTTGCATCTGGTGCCACTTTAATCAACATCACTTTTGATTTAAATCCTGTTCCGGCCACTCCCACACCATTGTCGGTTGAAGCGCCAGCAAAGGCAGCAACCCCTGTTCCATGATAATTTCCTCCAACATACATGGTATTATCATTGTTGGCTAAATCCCAACCCGAAAAATTATCAGCATAACCATCACCATCATTGTCTCCATTTCCCGCAGGATCAGCGTAGTTGTATTTAATATTGCCGCTTAAATCCGGGTGTAAAATGTCAAAACTGGTATCGGTAATGCCTATTACAATATTGGTATCGCCTTGTTCCAAATCCCATCCCTCGTAGGAATGAATGATGGTATGATGGGTTTGGTTGGCAATGTTTGGGTCGTTAGGTGTGTACAGCGGAATGGAGGTATAACGTGGCTCTGCATATTCAAAAATACCAGTTTGCATAAGCAATTCAGCAGCCTTCAAAGCATCGGTCTCACTTTGGTATTGCAATTCATACACCAAGCTTAAATCCACTTTTCCCACATTTTTTAATTGTGGAAACAAAATCTGGGTTTTATTGACTTGAAGCTCCGTCAACACTTTCTTTACACGCATCACTTCAACCGAATTCGGCTTGCATTGCTTGCGGTAGAAGGGTTTTACCTTAACGATTACAGTGTTGGATACATAATTGGATTGGTCTGCAAAGCTGTATTGAACGGCCAAAAGCAAACAAAACAAGAAGTAGATTTTTTTCATTGAAGCTGGTTAATCGAAGTCCTTTAACCTCAAGTGCAGCAATAAGGTTTCGATAAACGACATCTGTTTTTTCCTGCATTGAAAAGCTGCTTATTGTTACGCTTTCTAAGGCCTAATCTGGGTTAAAGCTGGAAAGAATCGAATGGCCATTAAAACATCGTCCTGCAAAATTGGTTGGAAGGGTAAAAAAATGGTGAATTGAATTTGGGGGTGCCCTTTTTGCCCTATCCCTTTTGCGCTTTAAATAGGTAGCATCCTGGGGCAAAAAGGTCGGGCTCTTCACTGCAAGTCCTCGTCCCTCTTCGCTAAAGCTACGCGGTCCTGTGGGCTTTCCGTTGCGATCCCTCACCCGGCACCCAGTAACCATTTTCTACGGGTAAATAGTTTAGCGAATCCCAAATTACTTGAAAGAATAACGCCAAAATTTTAAATAAAGAATGGTTATAGGTTCATCTTGCCCTCTTTGGATGAGTAGGTTGCCTTTTGGTTCTGGAAAAAGGTATTGTAAATGACCCTTGAAACTAAATAATAGCCTTTAGGTTTGAAATGTCCATCCTTTGGCCAATAATAGGATTGGATGGAACTTACCTTGGCTAGGCTATCCCTTAAGGAAATAAAAGGGACATCCAATGTTTTTAATTGTTTGTTTAATTCACTGAATTCCTCCTTTTCATAAATTATTTCTGAGGCCATTGGTTGTAAAACTAAATAAAGCGATATACCTTCCCTTTTAGTCCAAGGGATGATTTGATTTTTGAATAAATCTCTAATCGAATGAATAGCCTCCAATTTTGCTTTTTTTTCTTCTTCTTCTGTGATTAAAGTGTATTGGTATCCAAAGCTGTGAATAAGAAGTCGGAAAACAAAACTGGTAGCATAAATTGGTTCCCACCAAGGTTGTTTTTTGCCAATATCTCTGCCATTTGATAAAAATCTTGAATTACCGCCATGGATAACGTAGTCATATAGGTCAGAGGTGTTTACCATAAATATGACGGCTTTGAAATTGTACTTGGGTTGAAGTTTGGTCAATATTTTAAAGGCATAAAAAGGGTCACTCCCGCTTATACCTCCATTTGTAACTTGAAAGGTAGAATCATGGTTATTTAATAAATTATTCAATAACAAAGGATAAGTACTATCACTGCCTGCACCAAACGATTCAGTAAAAGAATCGCCCAATGTTAGAATATTGTATTTGTTTGGTTTGGGCATTTCCCCTCGCAATCCTTGATTATTGGTAAGTTCTGATGGAAAAGTAAATTCCTCTGTTTGATTTGTAAGTTTATAGTTTTTGGAAAAGGTATAAAAGTATTCAGATTCTTCGTCCGTGAGGGTTGGGTTTACAAATGGGGTGAATAAAGTTTGGTAGGTCCCAAATTGTTTTTCTGAATAGGTGACAGGGTATTTAACAACATACCTTAGAATTACCTCTGAAAAAAATAACATCAAGATGGTTGATAGAACAGAAACAAAAAGGTTGCTAGGTTTAGTGCCCTTTTTCCAAGCCCAAAATAGCAAGCAAGCAAGGGCAAAAGAATAATAAGCACAGGTTACAGAAAAGGAGGAGTCTCCATAAAATGGCCTACTCATTTCAAGAATTAAAACTATTAGGATTGGAAGGAGTATTAAGGGAATAAGATTTTTCTTTGGAGAATTCATTTAATTCACGAAAACTAATCAGGCAGTAAAATAAATTTTTACTAAAATTTGAAATCCTGGGTAAAATTAAATCAATCTTTCAAAAATTAATTAATCACCCATTACTTTATCAGAATGGATAATTTGATGGGTTCCAATTCTTAATATTTGTTTGGGTAATACGTAACTCGATAAAGAAGAATTAATTTGATTTTTCTAATTAAACCCAAATTAATCAATAGGAGGATTTATTAATCCGAACTGCTTGATTTAGTTGGGGTTACCCCTTCGGAAGAGATTTCGGGATAGCAGTTGTTTTCAATTTAGAAAACATATTGATTTACAACTGGTTAATCGTTTATGCATTTCTAATGCTTAATCTGGTTTAAAGTATATGGAATATTGCAAATTGTTTCCGCTTAATTCGGTTAAACCTAAAATCGTCAATTGAATAGAGTGAACTAAAATCAAGTGGAAAAGAATGGTAGAGTATGCAGACCTATTCTTGTTTTGTTTTATTTACTATCCAAATTAATCCATATGAGGATTTTATAATCCGAGCTACTTGGTTTAGTTGGAATTACCCCTGCTTGATAAGAATGGAATGTGATTTGTTTTTTATTTGAATAATTCATTGAATTTCAGTGGTTTAAACCTTCCGCTATTTCAATAGCTTATTCAGGGATTTAGGGTTGCTCTTTATTTCACTTAATTTGCAGAAATTCCAAGAATGATAATTGGTACTGGCATTGATATGATTGAAGTAGAGCGGGTAAAAGCCTTGGTCGACAAAGGGGGAACTACCCAATCCCGATTTTTTCATGCCAATGAAATTGTTTATTGCAATACTCAAAAAAACTATGCAGAAAGCTTTGCGGCGAGGTTTGCAGCAAAAGAGGCTCTTTTCAAGGCCTTTGGCACTGGCTGGCGCGATGGTATGGCTTGGAACGAAATAGAAATCCGCCTCGATGCGCTTGGTAAACCCGAACTTTTCCTTCATGGCGAAACGCTTGCCAAAGCTGGTAGTTTAAGCGTTAATAAGATCCATGTAAGTTTAAGTCACCTCAAAGATTTGGCGGTGGCCATGGTTGTACTGGAGTCCTGAATTTTAACCCAGATTACGCATTAGACAAGCATAAACGATTAACTCCTTGTAAATCAAGTGGTTCGATTTAGTGAATCCTCCTCTTAATTAATTTGGGTTTAACCCAGATTACGCATTAGAAATACATAAACGATTTAGCAGTTGTAAATCAATTTGGATGGCCAAATTGATAACAACTGCTATCCCGAAATTTCTTCGGGAGGGGTAAACCCAACTAAATCAAGTAGTTCGGATTTTTAAATCCTCCTATTGATTAATTTGGGTTTAAAAAGCTATGAACCTTTTCAATATATGCTTGTTTTTGCAATTCATTTCTAAGAAATAAATTCCCTGTGGAAGCGATTGGGCCAACATATATTCGGTATTGCCAGACAGCTGAAAGTCGGCGAATCTTTTTCCCTCAATATTTACCAATGTTATATCTACGGAATTCTTAGGTAAGTTTTGTAAATGTAAAATGTGTTGGGAGGGATCGTAGAAAATAACTATTTCCTTTTCCCACTCTTCTATTCCACTGGCTGGACCGGTTATTCTATATTCAGATAAGTGTAACTCGTCGCCTGTGTTTTGATTGTTTTGGTTGGTACAATTGGTCGCATAGTAAAAAACAACAGGACCAATATCAGTGCTAGGTGCTTTCCAATCAAAACGCCATACAATAGAATCAGGTCCGGTTGCTATAGTTCCATTGGCTGTATGGGTTACATAAAAGCGGTCTTCTAATGGAGGCGAGGCATAATCTTGTAATTGGGTTCTGATGGAATCTGTAATCAACATCAGGCCTGCATTTGTCTCTGTTATTTCCGCTAATGCCACCGCCTGAAATCCGAATTTGTTCACTCCACTTCGTTTCGTTATAATCTGGATTTGGTAAGTCTGACCTAGTGAATAGGTTTGCTCATTGTTGCCAAACACAAAAGTGTTGGTAATAGAATCATTTATAAGGGTTGCATCTGCATGGCAACCAGCTTGCTTGCAGGTTTGTTCACCAGGCGCCCCTGTTGATGAAATATGCGAACCGGAAGTTTTTGGGATAAAAGAGGATAGAAACATTCCAAAGCCGAATAGTCCCAACACAACAAGCCAAAACCTTAATCGAAGTATCATTCTTTTATTAATTTTTGAAAGGATTTGAAACTAGTAGATTCAACCTTCAAGAAATAAATTCCCTTCGTAAATTCGCTCCCTAGTTCTACATGAAGTGTTTGGCCTAATGCTACAATCGCTTGTTTGCTATAAATACTTTGTCCGTTGTAGTTCCAAATAGAAACTTCGGTTTCTTCAGAAGTCGTGGGCAATAGAATTTGCAAACTCCTCTCAAAAGGATTTGGGTATGCCAAATGTGCAATTGTCTCATTCCCAAAAACTACCTTTTGGTAGGTGTAAACTTCGTCTCCTTTATCACTCCCATCATCATTAGCGGCGACACCTGCTAGGTAAAACGTTATTTTCCCTTCGATTTTTTTCGGTGCTTGCCAGTGTGCAGTCCATTCTCCAAGATCATTTGTAATAGCTCGTGTACCTTGGTAGGTATAGGTGAGGTATTCACGATCCTTCCATTCCGAATCGTTAAATATAACTTGGGTTCTAGCTTTATCTGTCAAAATGAAATTTCCGGCTTGTTTTCCATCATCTGTAAGGGCAACCAATTCGAAACCAAATCGTCGGGTATCATTTCGGGAAATTGAAACTTTAAGGGTATAGTTTTTCCCCGGTTCTATTCCATTACCCCATTCCTTGCCTTCTAGCCAAAGTCTTGCTTGGCCTTGGTTGGAAGGAGCATCATCATGGCATCCAATGGTATTACAAGTAAATTCTCCAGGAGCACCCGTACTTGAAGCTGGAGCTCCTGTACTTTTAGCCCCAGGATAAGTAAAAGATACTAATCCAATTGCTGCAGCAAAACCACAATAAAGGATAGTTTTTTTCATTTTTGTTGAATTAAACTAACATCCCTGCTAGGGTAGCAGAAAGATAGGAAGCCAAGGTTCCTGCAACTAAAGCTTTGAAACCTAAAGTCGCTAAATCCTTTCTCCTACTTGGAGCTAATTCTCCGATGCCCCCAACTTGAATGGCAATGGAACTGAAATTTGCAAAACCACAAAGCGCAAAACTGGTAATAACCAAAGTTTTAGGATCCATAGTTGCCTTAACCTTTGAAAGATCTATATAGGCTACAAACTCATTGATAACCATTTTGGTGCCCATTAGTTCTCCAGCGGTGAATATGTCCTTGTAAGGAACCCCCATGCACCAAGCAAAGCCTGAAAAAACAAACCCTAAAATAGCTTTCATGCTCAAGTTGGGATAATCGATCAATAAGCCAACTTTTCCTAGACCATAATCAACCAAAGCTATCAAAGCAATAAAACCTATCAACATGGCAATTACATTTAATCCAACTTTTAATCCTTCACTTGCTCCTGCTGAAATAGCGTCTAATAAGTTGGAATGAGACTTGTGAACCTCTAATTGAACAGTACCCTGGGTCTCACTTTTTTCAGTTTCAGGAAAAATGATTTTTGAAATTACCAAGGAGCCTGGGGCTGCCATTAAACTTGCTGCCAATAAATATTCAGCAGGAACGCCTAAGGAAATATATACAGCCATAACTCCTCCCGCAATGCAGGCCATACTTCCAGCCATGCTAGCGAGTAATTCACTTTTGGTCATGCCTGCCAAATAGGGTTTTATCATGATTTGAGCCTCCACTTGACCAACAAAGGCAGAGGCAACATTGCTTAAAGCCTCACTGCCACTAACACCCATTAAAAAATGAACGCCTCTGGCCATAATGGCTACTACCTTTTGCATTAATCCAATGTGATAGGCGATGTTTACCAGCACCGCCACAAAAATGATGGTTGGAATAATTTTGAAGAAGAAAATAAAGCTGTTGCCCTGTCCAAAGGCTTGTTCCATTAAACCTTGGTTTACTAAGGCTCCAAAAACAAAATCAGCGCCTTTGTCTGAAAATGCTAAAAGTTTAGTAACTGCTTTTCCAACCCAAGCAAAAACCTCTTTCCCTAAAGGCAATTTAAGAATAAAAACCGCTAAAACCAATTGAATAAGCAATCCTGAAATGACCAAACGATAATTTATGCGTGACTTGTTGTTGGAAAGTACAAAGGCTATTCCAAGTATCAAAACTACTCCTATTAATCCTGTAAATTTATCCATGTTCGAGCAATGCTTTAGAGTGCCAAAATAACCTAAAAACTTTGGCAGGAGAAATTCTATTGGAATTTGTTTTCCACTATGTAAAGGTTTAATAAATAGGTACTTAATAGTTTTAAACGAAAAAAGCCCCCAAATTTGGAGGCTTTTTCTGAAGCATATATTTATTATTCTTTTGTAAACTTCTTGGTTACTTTTTCACCGGTATTGGCATTGATGATCTCGGCAAAGTATACACCAGCTCCTAATTTGGAAACATCCAGTTTAATGGATTCTTCATCTTTTCCGTTTAGTTGATACAATTGTGCTCCAGTAATTGTGAATATACTCACATTGTATTGTCCTGGTTTAGTAGGGAAAATGCTTAAGTCTCCAACAGTTGGATTAGGATAGACTAAAGCATCTAAACCAGTTTTGTGATTTTTGGTTAAATCGGACGTGTTAACAAATTGTTGGGTGTAAACCGGGAATTCGATGTTGCAAGGATGTTCTGCTGAAAAAGCAATTCTTTGAACCGCTACCCGTGGCGCATATTCAACACCTTGATAAGTGTAAGTTTGTCCATCACCGGGTTTACGACGGAAAAATTCACCATCATTCATCGGGATATTTGGGTTGACTTGGAAACGGTCAAAGTTACTGCTGCTGATCAAGATTTTCATTTTATGGCCTTTACCCCAGGTATAACCTAAAGGAAGCATTTTGAATTTATATTCGTAAATTTTACCTGTTTCAATATTTTTGAAAGCAATGGTATCAATTGGGTAAGGAATGGCTTGGTCCCATTCAGGATGGTCAACCAACGCACGAACATATTCTTTGGCACGTGCATTTACACCTCCTTCTGCCACAAAAAACTCCCTACCATCAGGATAAACGTCCAAAACTCTAACGAAAAAATCGGTGTCGGTTGGGTCGCCAGGATTAGCACCTCCCGGATTGGTTTTTGCATAAATTGTTGCGGTAGGGAAACCTATGATACATAAAGAGTCCTGAACTTCGGGAGAAGTATAGGTGAGTATCCCTGGTCTATCTAAGCAGAACGGACGGTTTTGGTCTGAAGTGAAATCCATTTGACCTTGGCTGTCTCTTGTACCATCTGGAGTTTGCTCAATCATATTGCCCCCACCGCAAGTGCGCAATGGATCGTCTGGGTCATGCACATAAATATTAAATTGATCTTCCACATTGGTTGGAGCCGAAACTTGAGTTGGAAGATCAAAGGTTCCATCAGGGTGCAAGTAACATTTAACATTCGTTACCCAAGGTGAAGTTAAAGGAAAAGTATCAGTACCTAACCAATAATTACCCATGCCTTGGTTTTCTGCTACCCCATCACCATTTGGTCCAACTACATAGAATCGAACGTTTGGAATATCGTATTCATTTAAAAAGTCGCGGTACGGAATAGAATCAATGTTCAAATTGTCTAAACCTTTAACCAATGGTGTTCCAAAAGCAGGAACATCAAAAGTTACCGTATTATAAGTAGTATCGCCTGTAAGTGGTACGATGTTTCTGATTTCTACCGAAACGCCTGGTACACCGCCTGAACCATTTAATAATGAAAGCAATTGACGATAGGTCAAACGGACTTCATTAGCAGGAATGCGAACATCAGTCTTGATGGCAAAATTGTCGGCAACATTGGTCCAGCTTTTCGATGTTGGGATGACCGCTTTTGGTTCGCCGATATAATATTCGTCTTGGTAGTTCAAGTTATACCGGTACCAACCAATCAGTTCTGATTTTAATGCTTTTGAAATTGGAATATCTTGACTTGCATCAAAATCATCAAAGTTTAAACCAATCAAATCCGTAACATTATCTGGATATTGCATGTCGCCAGTAACGGTTTGGCCGATTGTTTGGTGAGCCCAAGGGCCAATAATAAGCTTTTGAAGTCGACGGTTTTTCTTGCTTGGATCCAAATATTTACGCATGTAGGCCCAAGTTTCAATTTGGCCATCCGTGAATATGTCCCACCAGCCTGTTAAATGGTAGGCCGGAACTTCCATATTGGTATATCGAGAATATTCACCATCTAATTTTCCATTTCCATTGGCATCAACATAGGCACGGCTGCAGTCCATGTCTTTACGACCGATGGAACTTGGATAATATCCAGCCAAGCTTGGCGCTCCGGATGCATCTTGGTATTTTACTTCAACAAAATGGTCAATGGCTAAATTTGCTGCTACAAATTTATTAGGAAGGTTGTAATCAAAGGAAGAGTGGATATTGTTTTGAACGGCATTGAAATAACCGTTTTGAGCTGCATCCAATTCGTCTTCTGGAATTCGGTCGTCATCAGTACCTGTAAAAATTTGGCCTTTTAGCCAACCTGTAACTAATCTGTCGCGCAAAATTCCATTGTGGAAACCTGTTGACTTGAAGAATTCATTTGGTGCAACAATAGGTAACAAGCATTTTAAGCCTGGTTTGGAATTGTCGATTTTGCGGGCGGCAGCAGCTTGGTACTGGTTATATCCAAGTGCAGAAGCGCCAAACATGCCAATTCTACCATTTACCCATAAGGCAGTGGTGTCATCGATACCATCGTTGTTTCTGTCGAAAGAGCGGTACAGGCTATCTGTAATGTACTTTATGGAGTAATAACCATCTTCGTGTTTGTTGCCGTTCGAAGGACTTGAAGGTGGCTCAACATCTAGAACGTGTTGGTAGGTGTGATAAGGATTTTTATTCCAGCTATCACTCATCAAAGGCAAATAAACACCTTCAGAAGTGTAACGGCCACGCATATCTTGCACGGCATAGGCATAGCCCAACAAGGCAATTACTGAGCCTTCAACATTGTCCCCATCCCCTTTGTTGTAAGGTGTGCGGCTAAATACCATGGGCAACTGTTGCGGAACCGGGTTGTCCTGTTCTACTCCGTTGATCCTAACTTTATCATATTGAATAAGTTGGGAGCCCTTTGGTAAAAGCTGTATTTTTAAGGTAGTGTTAACAACGGGAATAGCCACATCAACCATTAAGCAATCTCGCAAAATAGGCATGTAAATGTCCGTGTAAAGTTTTACACCATCGTGCATAACGAATGGAACGGTGTAAGAGGTAGACAATTCGCTGAAATCGTCTAATTGTCCATTGTTGGCAATGCCTTGCGCAAAGGCTGAAGAACAAATGGAAATAGAAGCCAGAACGGGTAATAGTTTTTTCATCTATTTAAGGTAACAGGGCGTAATATTAAACAAATATTTTTAAATTATTTCATTCGTTTTAAGGAATTGGAAATTTTTCTGCTTAACATGCCTTTGTTGAAAAAATGGGCGTAAAATGGAGGATTCTGCCTTTAAAAGTTGAACCCCAATCGATACTTTTAACGCCATTAATTCCGTTCTTTTTTAAAAAATCCACCTATGCCTGCAAAGTTGAAAGAAAAAAAAATATTCGTACTCGATACTTCTGTCATTATTTATGATCACTTGGCTATCCTTCAGTTTGCCGAGCATGATGTGGCCATTCCAATTACGGTACTGGAAGAATTGGATAATTTCAAAAAAGGAAACGATACAAAAAATTTCTCCGCTCGTGAGTTTATTAGGTTCATTGATTCTGCTTCTGCTCATGAGACCTTGAACAATTGGATTCCTATTGCCGGTAAAGGCTTGGGTAAGTTTAAGGTGGTTATGCAGACCAAGCATGTAAATTTGGACGCCAATCAGGTTTTTGGTGAAAGAAAAGCAGATCATAATATATTAAACGCTGCTTTAAGTTTGGTTACTGAGTTTCCGGATCGTAAGATCGTATTAGTGACCAAAGATGTCAATTTGCGGTTGAAGGCAAAATCCCTAAATCTTACAGCAGAAGATTTTGAAAGTGGGAAAGTGAAAGATGTAGATTCGCTTTATTCCGGAAGAGCAACGGTTTCAGGAGTTACCACTCCGGTAATCGATAAGGTTTACCAGGAAGGGTTCTGTTCGCCCGAAGAGGTTGGACTTAAAGACCCCACCAACAATGGCTACTATATTTTGAAAAATGGTAAATCGTCTGCCTTGACTTACTTCAATTCCAATACTAAGGTGATGGAACGGGTAGAAAAAATGTCGGCCTTTGGTATTAAGCCTTTGAATGCGGAACAAGTATTTGCATTGCATGCCTTATTGAATCCTGAAATTAAGTTGGTTACCATTCAGGGGGTTGCAGGTACAGGAAAAACATTGTTGGCATTGGCAGGCGCCCTAGAACAGAAAAAGGATTTTCGACAAATTTACTTGGCTCGTCCTATTGTGCCCCTAAGTAATAAGGATATCGGTTATTTGCCCGGTGATATAAAAAGTAAATTAAATCCTTATATGGAGCCACTTTGGGACAATTTAAAATATATCCAAAGCCAATTTCCAGAGAATGATAAATCCTATAAGAAGGTGCAAGAGCTAGTTGAGCAAGAGAAGTTGCTTATTACGCCACTTGCTTACATTCGAGGAAGGAGTTTGAGTAATATTTTCTTTATTGTAGATGAGGCCCAAAACCTTACCCCTCATGAAGTAAAAACAATTATCACCAGAGCAGGGGAGGGGACAAAAATTGTTTTCACCGGGGATATTTTCCAAATTGATACACCTTACTTGGATGCGCAATCCAATGGACTAAGTTATCTTATTGAAAAGGTGAAAAATCATAAGTTATATGCGCATATCACTTTGGAAAAGGGGGAAAGAAGCGAATTGGCGAATCTTGCCAACGAATTGTTGTAAACCCAGCTTTTGCCATAGAAAGGCACAAGAGATTAAAGGGTTGTAAATCATTTGTTTGGTCAATTTGATGACAATTGCTTTTCCGAAATGCCTTAGTAAGAGTAAGCCCAGCTAAATCAAGTAGTTCGGATTATTAAATCTCTTTTTGATTTTCTAGGAATAAAAAAAGCGCGGTCATATTCATAGTGACCGCGCCTAAAATTTAGTTGAGGATAAAATGTTTCTATAGCATAGAAAGTACATTCCTGGTTTCCTGGAAGTCTCCCTCATCCAAGCCCTCAAACAGTCGACTAAGATCGTTGTAAACATACCCAACACCAGGTGTTTCTAAATTTTCTCTTACCATAATATAAAACCGCAAAAAGTAATAATACACGTCGTTCTTATAAATCGCGTCCAAGTCGTCTACAAACTCCATCAGTTGGCGCATGTTGGTTGATATCTCTTTCAAATCCTTGATCAGGGCGTAGTGCTGCAAGGCTTCTTCCGGACTTTTGTGGCGAGGAATAATTTGGCTGCATTGGAATATATATTTGTTAAAGGTGCGATCGATATAAGGCATGCAGGTGTTGCTCACAATGGCGGCCTGGTTTCGCTCAGGATCGGAGAGTAAGGCTGGTGGCACATTCTTTCTTAATTCCTGTTTAATGGTTGCAATGGCCTCCAAAATAACCACCTTGCTGGAAGGCGGTATTGTTGCTATTTCTGAATTTGTTGCAGGCATAAAAAATTAATTTTATAAATGATTTACGATGCAAACATGAGGAAATAAATGGCAGGTCGCAATAGGGTATTTGCCCTATATGGCTGTCGAAGGTGGTAAGATGATGCCGCGGCGGAGGCATTCTTTGTAGGCTGACACGGTAGAGTGTTTTCCTGTCTTTTTAAGGATGCTTTCTCTGTGTCTTTTGCAGGTGTTTGGGGAAATCCCAAGCATGTCGGCAGTTTGGTCGATGCTGAAATCCTCCGAAAGGTATTCGAGTACGGCAAGCTCAACCGGGCTTAGTGAAATAAGATTAGAAGCTGGTTCCATCGTTCGGGTCAAAAGTAGGAATTATTTTAAATTAAGCCTGAAAATTAAAATGCATGTGAAAAAATGTTGATGATGGAATGGATGAGAGTGAAAATTGAAATTAAGTGAAAATCGGTTTTTGAAGAAGGTGAAGCGCATTCTGTCGTTTTCAATAGGAAGAGTATAATAATAGTTCAAATTGTTCGGCGACAATTTGTCAGCCTAGGACTTGCTGGCATATTCATTGACTACCGCGTTCCAAATTCAAAAAGCAAATCATCATGACAGGTAAAATTAGTGTAAGTACAGAGAACATTTTCCCCATCATTAAAAAGTTCCTTTATTCGGATCACGAGATTTTTCTAAGGGAATTGATTGCCAACGCAACCGATGCCACTCAAAAACTTAAAGCCCTCAATAGCTTGGGCGAATTTACAGGTGAATTAGGCGACCTTACCATAGAGGTAATCCTAGATGCCGACAAAAAGACATTAACAGTTCGTGACCGTGGTATTGGTATGACTGCCGAAGAAATTAAAAAGTATATCAACCAAATTGCTTTTTCAGGTGCCGAAGAATTTGTTCAGAAATACAAGGACAAAACAGAAACTGGAATTATTGGTCATTTTGGACTTGGATTTTATTCAGCTTTTATGGTAGCGAAGAAGGTTGAAATCCTTACCAAATCGCACCAAGATGCACCTGCTGCCTATTGGGAATGTGATGGAAGCCCAGAATACACCATAAAAAAGGCTGAAAAAGATTTTCGTGGTACGGATATCGTTCTGCATTTAGCCGACGATTCCCTTGAGTTTGCTGAAGAAAACCGTATTCAGACTATCCTAACCAAGTATTGCAAATTTCTTCCAATTGAAATTAAATTTAAGGAAGAAATCATCAACAACACCAAACCAGCTTGGACCCGCAAGCCTGCTGATCTTACAACAGAAGATTATACCAATTTCTATCGGGAATTATATCCTTTTGCGGAGGAACCTTTGTTCCATATTCACCTAAATGTTGATTTTCCATTTAACCTAACTGGTATTCTTTATTTCCCGAAAATTCGTTCTAACATTGAAATGCAGCGCAACAAAATCCAGTTGTACTGTAACCAAGTGTTTGTGACTGATTCAGTGGAAGGAATTGTCCCTGATTTTTTGACTTTACTGCATGGTGTGTTGGATTCGCCTGATATTCCGTTGAATGTGAGCCGCTCCTATTTGCAAAGCGATAGCAATGTAAAGAAGATTTCAAGTCACATTACCAAGAAAGTGGCGGATAAATTGGAAGAAATGTTCAAATCGAACAGAGAGGATTTCGAGAAAAAATGGGATGATATCCGGATTTTTATCCAATATGGTATTTTGACAGACGAGAAATTCTATGAAAGAGCTCAAAAATTCGTTTTGCTAAAAAATACAGAAGGGAAATATTTTACCCTTGAAGAATATAAAGAGAAGGTTTCGGCTATACAAACCGATAAAACAGAAAGAACGGTGTATCTCTATGCTGGAAATGTGGCTGAACAACATGCCTTCATTGAAACAGCTAAAGAACGCGGATACGATGTGTTAGAAATGAACGGGCCTTTGGATAGCCACTTTATCCAACATTTGGAGTCGAAATTGGAAAAGATTTCCTTCGTTCGAATTGATAGCGACACCTTGGATAACTTGATTCCAAAGGATGATAAGGCCCCTAGCAAACTTAATGAGGAAGAACAAAAAACCTTGTCGACCTTATTTGAAACAGCCGTTGATAAAACAACTTTCTCTGTGAAAGTAGAGCCTTTAAGTGAAACGGAATTGCCGGTGATTATAACCCGTCCGGAGTTTTTCCGCCGCATGAAAGAAATGCAAGCCATGGGTGGTGGAGGAATGAGTATGATGGGAAATTTCCCTGAAATGATGAACTTGGTTGTCAATGGAAACCATCCTTTGGTGAGTAAAATGTTGGCCGAAACAGATGAATCAAAAAGGCAGGCTACAGCCAAACAACTAACAGATTTAGCCCTTCTTTCTCAAGGCATGTTGAAAGGAGAAGAGTTGACGAAGTTTATCAAACGCAGCGTGGAGTTTGTAAATTAAATTAGTCGCACATTAACGGAAAGGCCAGACGAAAGTTTGGCCTTTCGTTTTTATATGCAAAAGGGTTATTGGGGGGGGGATTGTTACACCATTAATAAATACGTAGTATACAGGAAAGTAGATCCATTTTTCTCCTATAAAGCAATAATTAAATGGACTATAAATACTGTAGTTGCCGAATAATGGGTCATTTGAACCTAGATTCCACAAAAGAATTAGCCTAAGGATTTGTGAATTTATACTCAAGCAGATAAGTTCACTTTAACCCAGATTACGCATTAGAAATGCATAAACGATTAACAGTTGTAAATCAATTTGTATGGCCAAATTGATAACAACTGCTATCCCGAAATTTCTTCGGGAGGGGTAAACCCAACTAAATCAAGTAGTTCGGATTAAAAAATCCTCCTATTGATTAATTTGGGTTTAAAGTAAAATTTAAAATCCTGTCAAATAATTCGTATTCGACAATGCTATGTTTTTTTATTTTTAGATAGCAAGTCTTTGTCTTCCTTTTAGGCAACTGCTGGATGAATAGCAAAGGCCAAGATTCAGTACAATGCTGGGCAGAGATGTCGGGCAAGGATAGAGCGTGATACCCCGCAAGCTTGCTGCCCCCGGACTTTTAGGGGGGGAGCAGGCTGAGGAGTATTAGCGAAAGCCTGACCCAACCGCCCTTACAACTGTTTAATAAGCAGTAGAATGGTTTTGGCGGTTGGGGGCCCGCCTACAAATAGAAGTGAGGAAAGGGAAAATAGAAGTGAGAAAGAGAAAATAGAAGTGAGAAAAGAGAAAATAGAAGTGAAATAAAAAAGCCGGGTACAAAAGATATTGCCCCGGCTAAAATTAAATAAGATTGTGGCCTATTTTGGACCGATCATATCTTCGGGGCGCACCCATTGGGTAAATTGCTCGTCGGTGAGTAAGCCAAGGTCGATGGCTGCTTGGCGAAGGGTTTTATTTTGTTTGTGAGCGGTTTTGGCAATTTTGGCAGCGTTTTCGTATCCGATATGAGGATTGAGGGCAGTTACCAGCATCAAGGAGTTTTCCAAATGCTTTTTGATGACCTCGTTGTTTGCTTCGATACCTAAGGCACATTTATCGTTGAAGGAAACGCAGGCATCGCCTATCAAACGGGCGCTTTGCAACACATTGGCCGCAATAAGGGGTTTGAAAACGTTCAATTCGAAATGACCGGTTGCGCCACCGATTGAAACGGCCACATCATTTCCCATCACTTGGGCACATACCATAGTCATTGCTTCGGGCTGGGTTGGATTAACCTTTCCGGGCATGATGGATGAACCAGGCTCATTGTCGGGGATAATGATTTCGCCGATTCCGCTACGTGGTCCTGAGCTGAGCATACGGATATCGTTGGCAATTTTCATCAAGGAAACTGCTACCCGTTTAAGGGCGCCACTTAGTTCAACCATGGCATCGTGGGCAGCCAAAGCCTCGAATTTGTTGGGTGCAGTAACGAAAGGAAGTCCAGTGAATTCGGCAATTTTTTTAGCCACCAAAACGTCGTATCCTTTGGGTGCATTGAGTCCAGTACCAACAGCTGTTCCGCCCAAGGCAAGTTCGCGAACCGCCTCTAAAGCGTTATTCAAGGCGCGGATGCCGTTGTTAATCTGTTGCACATAACCTGAAAATTCTTGACCAAGCGTGAGTGGAGTTGCATCCATGAAGTGCGTACGTCCAACTTTTACGATAGGAGCGAAGGATTTAGCTTTTGCATCTAGGGTGTCGCGCAGTTTTTCGAGGCCTGGGATAGTAATTTCCACCACCTGTTTGTAGGCCGCGATGTGCATTGCTGTTGGGTAAGTATCGTTGGAGCTTTGAGCTTTGTTTACATCATCGTTTGGGTGAAGCACTTTTTTCTCGTCGAGCAGGTTGCCGCCTTGCATGACGTGGCCGCGGTTGGCGATAACTTCGTTCACATTCATATTGCTTTGGGTACCTGAACCAGTTTGCCAGATTACCAAAGGAAATTCTCCATCGAGGCTTCCGGTAAGGATTTCGTCGCAGACTTTGGAAATTAAATCTCTTTTTTCGGCGGGAAGAATGCCGAGTTCAGTATTGGCATGTGCCGCAGCTTTTTTGAGGTAGGCAAAAGCGTAGATTACCTCTTTGGGCATGGAGGCTTCCGGACCGATTTTGAAGTTGTTGCGGCTACGTTCGGTTTGGGCGCCCCAATATTTTTCGGCGGGTACTTTTACCTCGCCCATGGTATCGTGTTCGATTCTGAAACTCATTGTTGAAATATTTGGCCTCAAAGGTAGGCGCAAAAAAAGAATTTCAAAACCAAGTTTAGGCTAATTGGGAGGGAAAAAGGCTGATTTTTGTCAAGAATAGTTAAAGAGGATGGACCTAATCTTTTACCTTTTCACTGTATTCACTTTTCCCCAATCAATTCCAGGATCGGTTTGAATTTGGTCTTCAAAGGCTTTATCAGGATTATACCGTTTGGGTTCAGGAATGGCAATGGCTCCTGATGTTTCGGTTTTGCTAATCGAAAAAAGTTGTTCGACCTTAAAATCGGCTTCTTCATTTGCATCAAAAAGGTGGCGTTTGGTTAGTCTAACCCCGCCTTCAACATGGAAATAGTCTGGGTACCAACGGTTGTCGATTTCGCGGTAGAAGTACTTTTTCCGGTATTGGGGGCTTTCTACATCGTAGCCCATTGCAAAAAGTACAGGTTTTGCTAATAAAGGAACTACAATAGAGGATGCATATTCAATGCTGACGATGGCATAGGAAGAATTTTCGAGGTAGACTTTTCCTTTTTGTTTTTGATGGTCGACGGTGCGTTTGGCATCAAACTCGATTACCATCACTTCTTTTCCTTGGAAGATGGTGGAAGGGCCAAATTTATAATCGAATTTTTTAAAGTTGTTGCTATCGAGAAAAGCTTCGGTGTCGCGTATGAAATCCATTTGAAGGATAGTTTCCGGACCGCCCAGTTCAAGCATTTCCGCCAGTTCTCTATCATCAACTGTTTCTCCTTTTTTCAAGGCTTTTTTTCTTTCTTTGGCGATGTCTTTGTCAATTTTTTTGCGGATGAACTTGAGTTCTTCGATTTTCCCTTTCCGGTAAAGTTCGAGTTGGTGTTGGCTTTTGGTTTTGGAGGAGTAGTTGGGGTAATAGCTTTTGAAAACAGCTTCTGCGTCGCCTATTGGTTGTTTGTTTTCCCAGATTTTCTCACGGTAATAGCCTAGGCTTTGGAAGGGTTTGTTGGGATAATTGTTTTTGATGTTGCGCATAGCCATCAAAATATAATAAGTAGGTGGCAAGGGGCGAACGACTACTTCTTTCAAATTATAGGATTGGGGTTCGAGTTTGGTGACCGTTCCGTTTTTGTATTTGCTTAGGGCATAACCTTGGGAATGGTATCCGAGGTAATGAAAGAGCAAAGAATCTGTGTTGCTGCCTTCCGGAACAAGCAATTCGAACTCACCTTGATCGTTGGTGGCGGTTCCAATGGTTGCTTTTTTTAGGCTAACTGAGGCAAATGGAAGGGGGGTATTGGTTTTTTTATCCAGCACTACACCTGTCAATTTGGTTTGGGCAAGGGCTGAAAAGTTGATTGCCAAACAGGCCAAAAGGCAGAAGAATAGGGCTTTTTTCAAGGGTTTAGGCTTGGATTAAGAAGGGTTGCACAAATGTTCAACTTTTTTACGGTATTTCAAATGGAAAAGAATTAAAAAATATTAAGAGGGAAATTCTTGGTATTGTGAAAACCATCCTTACCTTTGCGTCGGGCAAGTCTTATACGACCAGCTCCTGGTGAACTCCCCCAGGTCAGGAATGAAGCAAGGGTAGCCGGTTGTAGCGGTGCGATGTAAGTAGCTTGCCCTTTTTTTATTTAGGCAATTCTTCCTGTCTATTTATTGATTTCAAATATTTTCTAAGAATGTATTATTAATTCAATATAGTTTGAATTAGTTATTTGCTATATATTTGTTTCAAGAATGATTAGGAAATTTACTATATTTATTATTCTAATTTGTTGTTTGAGTCCAGATTTATATGGGCAATGGACAGTTTATTCAAAAAGCACTACAGAATGGTTGAATTGTAATTCAATTCAAAAAGCTATATTGATTCCAAATAATGTTTTTGGATTTTGCACGGATAATGGTTTTTTTAAGTATAAAAAGACTGAAGGAACTTGGGAAAGGATTTCGATTGAAGATGGGATTGGTAGTAATTACATTTTCGATTATTTAGTTAAGGGCAATTTTGTTTGTTATGGAACTAGTGGAGGTGGTTTAGCATTAGCCTATAATGGAAATACCTACAATTATAACGCCCAGAATTCGAACTTAGGAAGTAATATTGTTAAATCCATTGCTTATGAAGCAACTGGTGATTATTTATGGATAGCTACTTATGGAGGGGGAATAGGGAAAAGAAAATTAAGTTCGTACGCTAATTTTACATTTACTAAATTTGAAGAAGAGAATGGATTGCCAACTAATTATTTCAATAAAATATTTGTAGCGGATGGAATAGTTTATGCTGGCTCTAATTCTGAAGGTCTTTTGAGGTATTCAAGCGGAGTGTGGGAACAATTTACTTCGGATTCAGGGTTATTCGGCAATCAAGTATTTGCCATTAATTCAGCACCAGATGGTTCAATTTATATTGGAGGTACAGGCGGTTTGTCAAGAATGGTGGGGGATAGTATTTTCGATATTCCAATCTTAGGTAGTAGGGTAATGCAGATTGATTTAATTGGGGACACCATTTTTTTAGCCACAGATTCAGGAGTCGAGAAAATTTGGAACAATGGACATAGTGTTTTAGAGGTAAACAATGGAGGAATTCAAAATTCAGTTTTGTCCTTTATTTTAACCGACGAATTGAGCTTCATTGGTTTTCAAGATGGAGGAGGAGCAGTAAGGAAGGATGGTGAATGGATTGAAATGGATCTAGAAGACAATATTGGGTTTTCATTCGGCTCAATAGAATCTATAAAGGAGGATGAAAATGGTAATATTTTGGTTTTACAAAACAGCAAGGTTTTTCGATTCGATGGGTTTTTATGGAAATTGCATCAATTAGACGATATTGGTTATATTTATTCCATGGATTATGATAAGCAAAATAAATTATTATTACTTGGGACATCCTTTGGGGTATTTATTTATAGTGGTGATTCGTTACTAAAAAGTTTTAATTCAATAGCTGGAGTTTCTTTACAATATAAAGTAAATAAGGCTTTTTTTGATACGCAAGGTAGAATTTGGGTTTATTTCAATAATACCCCACTTTTAATTTCATATTTGCCCAATTATCAATCCAATACTTGGTATTCTTTTTCGCCCAATCTTAGTATTTATATGTATGCACAGGTAAATGGTTATGCTTTAGGCGTAAATGGTTCAGTTTGGTTTTCGTCAAGTGGCAATGGTTTGTTTAAATTTGATGGGTCTGAATTAATTAATTACAATTCAACTAATTCTGAGATCATAAATGATGATATAATAATAGGAAGGCTAGAGAATGGAAAAGTTTTGGTCAGTTATAATTATCCTTATTATTCAGATTACTTCGTCAAACCTTATTCTTTTAGCATTTTTAATGAGAGTACCAATAGTTGGCAACACCAAGATATTTTAGATGGTTATTCTCCTTGCTCAAATTCCTTTATTCAGGGGATTTCAGAAAATAGAATTTTTATAGGTGGGTCTTATTGTTATTCGAATTTTGGAGATTATCGAATATTTACCATCGTTGATTCGGATGGTATTCATCCATATGGTGCTCAGCAATTAGGGCTAACTAGTGGAAACTTGGACTTTAATTATAATCAATACAATTTAGGAATTAGCTGCTTGTTGGAGGATTCCAAAGGGCAACTATGGATAGGAGGAAATGGTTTTATTATAAAAGGAAATTCAGAATCCGTTGGTGTTCATCCAACTAATTCACCTTCCGTCGAAAGTATATTTCCAAATCCAGTTGAATTAGGTAGTCAGTTTTACTTTACTGCAGAAAACGAAATAGAAAAATATGATTTAATTTCATTGGAAGGCCAAAAGCTTGCTATTAAATCTCAAATAATTAATACCCAAAGTGGAACTAAGTTGACATTTGAAACTTCAAATTTACAACCCGGAATTTATTTTCTTGTACTATATTCTGAAGGAAAAAAAACAATCCAAAAAGTAATCATTTCAAACAAATAAACTATGAAGAAAATTTTTCAATTACTACTTATTCTTTCATGTTTCCAAAGTTTTGGACAAAATTTTGGAAATGAAAGTTTTCTACATGTTTCAAATGTCAGGAATGGAGGGTGGGATTACCAAGAAGGCAGTATTGATTCAGTTTTGATAGAAGTTAAACCTAATGGGTTGTTTGCAGAAGTTGGAGTAACAATGGATTTTTCTACCCGAGGTACTTCGTATAATTCAAATTATGATAGTTTAGAAATTCAAATGTTTTTTGATCTTCCTAACATGTATGAAGTAACAGATATGTGGCTTTGGGTAGGAAATCAAATTTCAATCGCCGATGTTTTGGATAAATATACCGCTAATCAAATTTATGAAGAAATTGTGCAAAGACGTGTAGATCCTGCTATCCTTTTTAAGTATTACACTAACAATTATTGGTGGGATTGGAATGGCAATAGTAATTTAATTAATTCGGATACCTGCATTGCTTTTAAGATATTCCCTTTGCTTCCCAATTTACCAAGAAAAGCTAAATTTACGATGGAAGTACCAATTCTAGATTTTGGTAAATCCAACGCTAGTTTAACCCTTCCAATTGAATTGTTTAAACTTTCAAACTTGCCAATTCATTCCTTTAAAATTAGGGTTTATGATGATGAAAATTATGGAATACCAAGTTTTTCTCAATATTCATCTACTAGTCCTTTTGTTTTAATTGAGAATACCCCTTCGGGTGACTATTATGAGGGATCAATAACTGATATCCAAGCGCTTGATTTACTTAAAATCCAACTTCAATCACAAACCATTTCTACGTATGTGGGAACATTCGAAAATGTTCAAACGCCTGAAAAATTTTTTGAAATGAAAATAGATCCTCAAACTATTTTCAACCTTCAAAATCAAAGAAAGACCATTTTTATGGTTGATTTCGATGAAGGAAATTGCCCTAGTTATTCCAATGAAGTTGTGGTAGAAGAAATTTTGAGTTTAATTGAGAACAATTATTCAGATCAAGATTCAATTATGATTGCGATTTCAGGCACATTCACAAATTTTGTGGGTACAAATTGGATAAGAACAGATTCTATAGGTAAAGCCTATTGCCGACAAAACTTTAACCCTAACTTATTAAATAGTAGTACAAATCACCCTTTGCTTTTTGCAGATGTTGATGCAATAATTGATGGAAATTACAACAATTTAAACGCAATGCTTATTTCTTCTGCAGGTACACCCAGTAATGTAAACATTCAGAATGGAATATTAAGTACAACGGATTTTATACACCATGTACCGGTTCAAATTATTGATTTGAACCAAGAAAATGGATATTATTACATTGGTTCCACTGCATATACGGGGAACAATTATTTCAATACCAATCTTGCTGTAATGTCGGGTGGTAATGTTTATAGTATCGATAATAATTCTTTGGATGTTTGTTTATTAGGGGCCCAAGAAAATTCAGGTGCCTATTTAGTCGATTTGGAATGGATTATCACCTTGGATTCTGGTTATACTTTTTCAACATTTCAAATAGGAGGTAGCCCAATTTCCTACTTAAATAAACCAATAAATCTAGTGGGTAAGTATTTTGGAACTGGGGATTTTCAATTAGTCGGTCATGCCTTAAGTGCCAATGGTGAATATTTAAGTTCACAAATAACTATACCAATGAATCAAACGGAGCATTTAATGCAAAATGTGGAAGAGGTCTGGGCGGGACAATATATTCGTGATTTAACACGGTCAGGAAATACTAATTTGGAAATTCTTCAAATTATAAATACAAGTATTCAGAAAAGAGTTTTGAGTGATTATACTGCATTTTTAGCATTAGACCCGAATATGTCCAATAGTAGCACCACCCCAGTTGATGACCATACTGATAACCAGCAAGGTGGACCTATTGATGTCAATGAGATTTTGGAAGAAAATTCTTTGAAATTATTCCCAAATCCGGCCATTGACCAAGTTTTTTTGGATTTCAACATGATTGGCAAGGCTTCAATACGTATAAAAATACTTGATGTTTTAGGAACCGTGGTTAAAACCGAAGCAACAAAAGAACTTAATAGAGGTAAGGCTTCCATGCTTATTAGGATAGATGAATTACCATCTGGGGTATATTTTGTGGATATAGAAGTTGGTGGTCAGGAAACAAAAAGAGTTAAGTTTGTTAAAATTTAATTTCCCAAGTAAGCTGAAACCCGAAGGGATGTTAGCTAAATAAAAGGCTTACTACCTCCTTTTCCCCCCAAACATATAACCTATGCCGCCTTTGGGCATCCAGTTGATCCTGTCCTTTATTTGATAGTTATCAGCTTGGTCTAAAATGAAATGCGTGTATCCAATATCCACTTGTATATATGCCATCAGAAACGTAAACAAGTTTGCTCTAAATCCAAATTCAAAATTTGTTCTAAGGATGTAACTTGGGAAGTTATTTATGCTAGAAAAACCTGTTATATAAGCTTGTTGGTTATTATTTGGTGGTGTGAGCGGTGGAGTTTCGGGGACCTTTATTTTATACCTAAAATAACCTCCATCAAGCCGTAAACCTAAGAATAAACTAGATTTTCTGTTTTTTGGGAAGTGGTTTCTAATACCCATTCCGAGATAAATGGATTTGCCAAAGGCATTGAAATCTGCCCTAGGACTCAATAGGTTTTCCCGTTCTACCTCGATTTCGAATTTTTTTGTAGTATAATTGTAGTTCAATATACTTTCTTTGTTAATAAAGGAAACCGAGCAAGTGCCAAGAAGACTTGTTCTTTGGTTTTTAAAGAAGCGCTCGTATGTCAGGCTAATTCTTCCAGAAAGGGTTTCAAAAATATCTAAACTAAGGCGGTTTAGAGGTGTAATAAGTGTTTCATTTAATAAGCTTTCTTCCTGTTTCCTTTGGCTTGCTAATAAATGGAGGTCTGTTTTTGTTCCTTTTTTCTTTTTTACAATTGGCTGGACTTCTTTTTTCGATTTTTCAAAATTTTGAAGTTCGCTTTTCAAAAATATAAAATCTGGTCCATCCGGTAATTCCTTTTTCCTGAATTGGATTTCCTTTTTTCTGATTTCAATAATTCTGCCAACTACCCATTCGCCAGAGTTGAATTGAAGGCTGTCCTGGGCTTTACCTGATGCAATAGAAAGCAAAAGTAACCAAAGGGTAAGGATTAAAATCGGCCTCATTCCTCCTCCTTCGATTTTCCAAAATTGTAGCCTAAACTAAAGCTGGGGTGAACGGCAATAGGGGAAAGGTTCTTCTTTGAAAATTCAGTTGGTAACAATAGTCGCACATAACCAATAGAAACACCTAGACTCATTGAAAAATGTGGGGTAGGATTGTATCGGCCACCTACCTCGCCCAATATCCTGAACATGCCTCCAAGCTTGCCTGTTTCCTTATAGGTTAGCGTGTAGTAGTTTGGATAACCATAGGAATAGGGGATTGCCTTGTCAAATTCATGGTAAATATAGATAAAGGTTCCGCCTTCGATTGACAATCCATAATAGAAATTTTTATCCTTTAGTCCTTTTGGGTAATGCCTAAAACCGATGCCAGTGTAATAAGAATTGCCAAAATGATTGAAGAATTCGTTTCCTGAAAATTCATCTACAATTGTCAAAAATCCTAAAGTTTTGCCTAAACTTGATTCGCCTAATTCTAGCATGTAATCGCTAGGTTTTACTGTATTGTCCTTTGTGGTATAATTCAAAAACAGCAAATGGGGCTTGATATCCCGCATCGAAGCAGAAAAAGGAATTCGAAATGAAAATTGCTTCTTTTTTCCAAACATACGTTCATAGGTAAATCCAATTCGCAATACATTCAAATCCACAGTATTGTACCATAGACTATTTTTTTTATGTACAAAAACAGGTTTTGATTTTTTAATTTCTTCCCCAGGCAATAAAAAATCTTCCTCGGTCGGCTCCAATTCCAACAACTCCAAATGTCCGTTTGCAAATTTAATGCGTGTTACCTTGCCTTTGGCATATATAAAATCAGGGCCATCGGGTAAAGCTTCTTTTCTGAAATTAACCTCCCCTTTGTTGATCAGAAGCACCTTTCCTACCGCTTTCTTGCCATTCGAAAACCACAAGGTATCTTGGCCCAATGCCGAAAATGCAATGAAAAAATATACTAATATTACCCAATAAACACGGCTTATATCGACATTTAAATGCATGTTTGTCTCGCATTAAGTAGTCAAATGTAGTGTTTTTTTATAAAATATACCTTAAATTAAATACTTAAACTCGACCGCAACTCTTACCATTTATACCAATTTTAATTTATAAATAGTCCAATGGCTATTTGTCAATTTAGATTGGTATTACCTATCCTTTTCTATCCCGCCAAAGGGTTACCCAACTTTTTGGCTTTCAACAGCGGTTCTTGGGTTTTGTGGTCGTAACTTCGTTTGGCCAACTCCTCCTCAGTAAAGAATACCGGATTGGTTTCATGGTCCAAATTACGTTCCGTTTCTGGTTTCAGCATTTCTTCAGCCAAGTCTTTATACCTGCTTTGAAAGGCTGCTAAGGTGTATTGGCCATAAACGGTATGTCCGCCTTCATAACATTGCATTTGGTATTCTTCAAATGTGGTAACATAGCCATGGTAAGCATTGCAATAGGTGGAAATGATGATTTGTTTAACACCGCGTTTCGACAATACCTCCAATATCGTTTTCTCCAAACGCCACGCAGCTACTGTTGTCAATTCGCCCGGAACCCCAACCAGGGCAATTTCTCCAAGAATGAATATCTGTAAGGGTAAAACTAGTGGTGTCCAAGGTTTGTCGGACAAACTGCCATTGGCATGAAAACGTTTAAAGGCGGCAATTCCTCGATCAGCCCATCCGGGAATTATGAAATTTTTTACGTCGCCAGTTCCCATTATTTTTCTTTCCCCCGACTCAATCAAAATTTCTTTAACCCCTTGTGCCTTATCCCTTTTCTTGATGCGTTCCCCAAACTCCTTTTTTGAAAATGGAGCAATGGCATATTCATAGGCCCTCACAATTTTGATTAAGCCTCTGGCTGCTGCCCCTACTGCCTTTGCCATACCTGGACCTTCGGCCGTGCCTTCAAAAAAAGCAACGCCTTGGCAAGGTGGCGATGTAAAAGCATCCTTATTGCCATTTGCAAACTCAGGGTAGGCGGTTGTGTCAGCAAACTTTACATAACACAAGGCAGCATCTAATCCAGGGGATACTTCGGGAGCACCTATAGCTTTATCAACCAATTCCTGGGCTTTTTCAAATTGCACTTTGCCATTGTATTTGGCACTTTCAATATAATTTTCTTTGAATTTTCCCATTACCTGGCCCCGCTCCTTTACATACACAAAGTTGGGACTGATATCTCCACAGGCACGTTGGGCAAATGAAGCATGAACTGTTTTTCCAAAGCGTTTTTCCAAAGCTTCTTCCATCCAGGTTGCAGCATATCCTTTGTTATCGGCATTGATGCTGGTATTGTAATTCGGGACACTGGTAGTGTGAATCCCAAACCAATTGATGGTGAACAAAGGCTTTCCTTCTAAATCCTCAGCCAAAAGTAAAGTCATACGCCTGTCGAAGGCCAAATGGGTTTGTTCTTTGGTATATTTGGGAACCTCAGGATTTTGGTTCCAGGCCTCAATACTCCTGTTGAAAGCTACTTCGCGGTCGGTAGGCATTTCACCTTCGGCTACACGAAGTTTGGCTGGCACGGCCTTTTCATGGGCTTCGATAATAGCATCAGCAATCCCGTCAACAATGGTGGCATAATTCTCGGGCATAAATCCAGGTATGCTCATATTGTATAAGCCGTAGTGTGAATAGCCACCCGGACCGCTATGGGTATGCTGGGCCGTGAGCATTACATTCTGATCGTGAAAATTTAATTCAGCATGGTGCCGGTTTAAGCGCTTCATTACCCCACGTTTGATGGCTACGGTAATGAAACAAATTTCGGCATTTACATAAGCCACTTTTTTGCCGCTTTCTTGGTCGATAAACACATAAGCCCTTGCAAACAAAGGTGTTTCTACCTCTTTTACAATGTTAAACCACATTCCGAATCCCATCATTCCTACCCCGGGTTTAAAGTAGGTGATGTCTTTTTTTGCTGAGCCACAAAGTAACATGCCGTTATGATTTATTGATGGGCTAAAATATTCTAATTCCTAGAACTGATGGACTTTTTAAGAATTTAATTTTATGGAAATTATGTTAAAATCTAAGCTTTTTTTACCCATGAAAGCAAACGCGTGTTTGATCCAGCAATATCACTTATTCGGCCTTTAAAATCAATGGTTTAGCGCTTGTTTTTGGGGGAATCTTCACAACTTTTTGCACTTTGCCTTGGACTAAACCGCACTTTGCCTTCTCCTTTTTTTACCTTTGCACCCAATGAACCCCGAAATTAAGCAAGAAGGAAAATTTAAATACATCGAAAAAGGCCAAGGTCCAGTACTTATTTCCTTGCATGGATTATTTGGGGCATTGAGCAATTTCTCCGATCTGTTCAACCATTTCTCCGGTAAATTCCGCGTCATCATTCCTTTGATGCCTATTTACGAATTACCTGTCGACGAAACGAATGTAAAATCTTTGGCTGCCTTTATCAAAGAATTTATCGATTTCAAAGGTTTGGAAAAGGTCAATTTGCTAGGCAACTCCCTTGGTGGACACGTGGGTTTGGTATATACAGTTGCCAATTTGCACAAGGTAAATCTATTGATTTTGACGGGAAGTTCTGGTCTTTACGAAAATGCTTTTGGTGGTTCTTTTCCACGTCGTGAGGATAAATCTTTTATTCGTGACCGCGTAGCCTATACTTTTTTTGATCCTAAACATGCCAGCGATGAGTTGGTCGACGAGGTATTCGGTTTGGTAAACGACCGCGAAAAGTTGGTGCGCATCCTGGCTTTGGCTAAATCGGCCATTCGCCACAACATGACGGAGGAATTGCATACCATCCAATGTCCGGTTTGTTTGATTTGGGGCAAGCAAGACAATATTACGCCTCCCGATGTAGCCGAAGATTTCCACAAATTGCTTCCCAACAACGAGCTTTTCTGGATCGACGAATGCGGTCATGCACCCATGATGGAGCAGCCTCAGCAGTTCAATGCACTTTTAGATGCCTGGTTGAGTAAACAAACTGTTTGATTTTATTATTTTTATTGTTTGGCGGGCTCCCTACCGCCCCATAACCTTTTCCGCCAGAATTTATTTTTGGTGCAGGGGCGTTCGGGTCGGGCTATCCACTGCAAGTCCTCGCGACCTTCCGCTAAAGCTCCAGTCCGCTGTGGGCTTTCCGTTCCTATCCCTTCCCGGGAAAAGAACCTGGGTTTTAGTTATAAATTTACCTTTTTCGATTAACCCAATTTTATCAGAAGTAGGACTTGTTAATCTAAACTAATTGATTTACAGCCGGTTAATCGTTTTTGAATTTCTAAGGAGTACGCTGGTTTTTAATGAACTTTCAAATACCTATTTTTAGAGTTCAAGACTTTTGTTGAAAAAAAAATCAATTTCAGTAAAAAGCATTTTTTCAGCCTTTTTATTTTTGTGTTATATAAACTATTTATTATGACTATTACTACAATTGAGCTCTATCGCACTATGACAGAAAAGCTCGGTGAATCAAATGCCAAAATCATGACCGAATTTATCGAAACCAAAATCGACACCCATTTGGAGAATAAAAAGGAAGCAATTGTTTTGGAACTTCAATCAAAAATTGCTGAAGCCAAAGTTGATCTTCTGCGCTGGACTTTCGGTTTTTTTATAGTGATAATGCTTTCTATCGTTGGCCTTTATTTTAAATAAAGGCTAAATAATTTGCCAAAGCGCTATCAACGCACTGCTGCCCCGGGCAACGATTGGAGCAAGTAGCCCACAGGGATGCGAAGGGAAACGTAGCAGACCGAGGACTACTGCGGAAAGCGTGACCTTTTCGCATGCACAAAATTTGATTTCTTCACAAATGCTAAGGCGAAAAGGGGCCCGCCAAAACCTCTAAAAAGAAACTTGCTTTTTGAGCCAAACTACTGCTTTTTCTGGGTTTAATTGGAGTAGAGCTTATTCTGATTTAAACCAGCCCGAATACATTACATAATTGTCGGCAATGCGCTGGTTTAGTGTTTCGAATTGTTCGGGACTTAATTGCTTCACTTTTTTGGCCGGCACCCCAGCATAAATCGAACCGCTTTCAACCCTTGTGTTTTCCAACAAAACCGCTCCTGCCGCCACAATGCTATTGCGCTCCACCACACAATTGTCCATCACTATGGCACCCATTCCAATGAGTACATTGTCTTCCAAAGTACAACCATGCACCAAGGCATTGTGCCCAATGGAAACGTTGTTGCCAATAGTTGTTGGGGCTTTTTGATAGGTACAATGGATAACGGCTCCATCCTGAATATTCACCTTGTTGCCCATTTTAATCCAATGTACATCACCTCGGACTACGGCATTGAACCATACACTGCAATCGTCGCCCATGCTTACATCGCCTACCACTGTAGAGTTAGGTGCCAAAAATATATTGTTTCCAAAGCGGGGTGAAATCCCCTTAACTGGTAAAATCAAAGCCATGCCGCAAGTTTACGAGCGTTTTCCTCTCAATTCTGAAATTTCTGCTTCCAAAGCAATTTGCTGCTGTTGCTCGCTGAGTACGGTTGGTTCGGAACCTCTTTCCTTGCAATCCAATATGCCACAACGTTGACAGGTTTGGTTTACCACCCTAACCGGAACGGATGGGGAATTCCAGAACCGGACTTTCTTTTTGAACTCGTTGTTAATCAAAAAGCCAATAGTTACCGAAAGTCCTTTTTCAGGTGTACGGCCCAACCACCTCGCCAAGGTAAAGTTGAAATATTCATTCCCTGAGGCTTCGAATTGAGAACGTTGTACGCCTGCCACGGCCGTTTTGGGGCCACCATCAGCCTTTTGCTTTTCCAGGTCGCCAAACATGCGGATGGCTAACCAGCGTCGACAATAAGTCTCGTCGTTTTGATTGGCGTGTGGATTATGTAGTTGGGTTAAATGCAGCTCTTTGGTGAGATCAAAATCGTCGATGCCCGAGGTATAATTGAAGCGAAGGAAGAAGAGGTTTTTTAGTCCGAAATGCGCCGGGATAATATTGGTGAGGCGGTGCATGAACATTTCGGGGGAAGAATTGTATTTCTCGAGGAGACGAAGGAAAAGTTCAGGCCTCCATTCAGCATTGTTAAAGAATAAATGCAGGTCGGCAATAATCTGAGCCCTTGGAATCATCAAGGCTCCGGCGAAATAGCTGGCTTTCATGTTGGCCAAAACCTGCTCGAAAGTCCCGGCTTTTTGCCAAGGGGTAACAAAGGCACGTTCCGAAAGTTGCATTTGGTTGTAGCCCAATTCTTTGCCATAGATAAAGGCTTTTTGGGTATCGGCCAATTGGTCGTTTATAAGAAGTGTTTTTGTTTCGGGGAGAAAAATCGAACGGATTGGGGTGAGTACCGGACTTTTTTCGTTGGGTAAACTCCGAATGGTATAGTTGAATTCTTGGATTAGTATGTTTTTTAGGGCTTCCGACTTGATTGGAAGATCAGGTGAAAGCTTATGGGAAAGTGAAAACTTTTCGGCTTCTTGTTCTAAATCCTCGAAATAGTTTTCGTGCATTTCTTGGTAGGATCGGAGGGCCGCAAAATAGAAATGTTCCTGAGTTAGGTTGTAATTCCGGGCAATTTCAATGATAGTGGAAATAAAGGCATTGATTTTGGCTGGGGCACGGGAAATAAGTTCGATGAGTTTGCCTTTGTCGATTCCAAATAAGTCCAAAGGAACTTCGCGCATGATGGGCGATTCCAAGATTTGGCTAATTGGCGAAAGGTTATTGTCCATTTTTAGGGACACCAAATCGTCGTAGGCTACGCCTAAGGCCTTTGCCAGCATCAGGATTTTATCCGGTTTAGGGAATTTTTTTCCTTTCTCGATTTCATTGACATAAGAAACCGAACTTTCAGTAAGGCGGGCGAGGTCGTTTTGTTGCAACCCTTTTTCGCTTCGCAGTTGTTTGATTTTCAGGCCAAAAATCAAACGGATATTTTCTTCAGTTGAGAACAAGGCCAAATTTTTGTCAATAATGGGAATAATTTATGAAAGACCACTTTTTATTTTCAAAAATTGATCTTCTAGGTGTATGTTTTTTTATTAGGTAAATTGAATTTCGCAGATTTAACCTAAAAAATAACAATTTAAGCCAAGAAATAATTTAAGGAAATTTCTCAAAATAGTCAGAAAAAAATTAGGTAGGAAGTTATGGAATTGTGAACTTAATGAAAATAATTTTACTCGTTTTGAAAGTTAAAGTATTGAATAGAAGTCGTCCAAACTGTTCTCGTTGTGGTGCATCTTTGTCTAAAAGAAAATCATCCTTAGTTGTTAAAATTGCCAATTTGTTTACCTTTGGTTTGCTCCGGATAGAGTCATTTGTTTGCTATCGTTGCCTTTGGAAAGGTTGGAAAACAAAGTATTCTAGTAGGTAGTTTTTCTGTTCATTTGTTATAGTTCCTAATAGCCTTTGATTCAGTTTTCCAGAAGTTACCCCGACTTGTCAGATATCGTTATTTTAAAACTTAGAGGTGAATTTCATGTTTTGTTCGGTAAATCGGCATCTAATTTTACTCATCCGGCCCAGCTATCTCTGTCCAAACTTCTAAACTGTATGGCCTCAGCCAAATGTTGGGCTTGTATGTGTTGACTCTTGTCTAAATCAGCAATGGTGCGTGATACTTTTAATATTCGATCATAGGCTCTGGCTGATAAACCCAATCGGTCGGTTGCGGCCTTCAACAATTGCTTACCTGCTTCATCGATTCGGCATACTTCGCGCAGCAATTTACTTCCCATTTGGGCATTGCAATACACACCTTTATGCTCCCTAAACCTTTCTTCTTGAATGCTTCTGGCCTGAATCACTCTGTTTCTTATGGATTCACTTCTTTCACTTGGTCTTTCAATGGTTAGTTCATTGAATGAAACGGGCACCACTTCCACGTGCAGGTCGATTCTATCCATTAAAGGTCCCGAAATTTTGTTCAAGTACCGTTGAACAATTCCAGGTGCACATTGGCATTCTTTCTCTGGGTGGTTGTGGTAACCACAAGGGCAGGGGTTCATGCTGGCAATCAAAATGAAGCTGGCCGGGTAGTCAACTGAAAATTTGGCTCTGGAAATGGTCACGATTCGGTCTTCCAAAGGCTGTCGCATTACTTCTAGCACCTGACGTTTAAATTCAGGTAATTCATCCAAAAATAGTACACCATTGTGGGCTAATGAAATCTCACCTGGTTGAGGGAAGCTTCCCCCGCCGACGAGGGCAACATCAGAAACCGTATGGTGCGGACTTCGAAATGGGCGGGTAGAAATCAGTCCACTTTGCTCGCCTTTGGTCATTTTTCCGGCCACCGAATGTATTTTGGTTGTTTCCAATGCTTCCAAAAGCGTCATGGGAGGTAAAATCGTAGGCAGTCGTTTGGCCAACATGGTTTTACCTGCACCGGGTGGACCAATAAGAATAACATTGTGTCCACCGGAAGCAGCAATTTCTAAGCTTCGTTTAATGTTTTCTTGACCTTTCACATCCGCAAAATCAATTTCCCATAAAGCTTGTCGGTTATAAAATTCTTCGCGGGTATTTACTTCGATGCGTTCCAAAACCCGAACGTCATTGAAATATTCGATCACTTCTATGATGTTTTCGGCTCCATAAACTTCTAAATCGCTTACTATGGCTGCTTCTTTGGCATTGGTAAGGGGAAGAATCATGCCTTTAAAGCCCTCGTTTCTTGCTTGAATGGCAATTGGAAGCACCCCTTTTATAGGTTGTAGGCCTCCATCCAAGGATAATTCGCCCATAATGATGTATTTTCCCACCTCCGAATCCTTAATTTGTTGAGAGGCAGCTAGAATACCAATGGCAATGGTTAAATCATAGGCGGAACCTTCTTTTCGCAAATCAGCAGGCGCCATGTTTACGGTAATGGCCTTTCCCGGAATACGGTATCCATTGTTTTTTAAGGCCGCTTGAATGCGTTGTTGACTTTCTTTCACTGCTGAATCGGGTAGCCCGACTAGAGAAAAATTTACGCCATCTGCTATGTTTACTTCTACTGTAATCGTTGTGGCATTTACACCATGCACCGTGCTGCCATAAGTTTTGACTAACATAAAAAAGGAATTATAAACTATAATGGATGCAAAAAAAGGGTAATTTCTTCCACCTAGTGATACTTGAGGGAAGTCTTAACTTTATTTGGAAAAAAGGACCAGAAAAGAGGGGATTTTGTGCAAAAGTAGAAATAGCCTTGTTCAAAACTTTTGCCAGTCCAATAGGAGACAAAATCCTAGGCTATAAATGAATAGAAGGTAAAAGAGTAAAGATTCTTATTTGCCTTCCATTTGGTTCCAAAGCTCTTCCAACCCAGTTCGCTTCTCCGATGAAACAGCAGTAATTTTCGGGAGTTCTTCCCAATATTTTAGCATTTCGGTTTCCAATGCTTTTTGGCTTTTTGCGATTTGATTTTTACTTATTCTATCGCATTTTGTCAGCACAATTGAAAAAGGGACTTGGTTAATTCCCAAGAAATTTATGAATTCCAAATCCATTTTTTGAGGAGGAATGTTGCTGTCGACCAGAACAAACAGCTGCTGCATTTCTTCTCTTTTTAAAATATAATCATTAACAAACTTTTCCCAATGGCTTTGGTTTTCAACTCTAATCTTGGCATAGCCATAGCCGGGTAAGTCTACTAGGTAAAAAGTTTCATTTACCAGAAAATGATTAATGGTTTGGGTTTTACCAGGTCGTTGGCTGGTTTTTGCCAAATTTTTACGGTTGAGCAGGGCATTGATTAGGGACGATTTGCCTACATTGCTTCGACCGATAAAAGCGTATTCCTGCAGACCTGTTGTTGGACAGGCTTTTAGGGATGCTACACTCGAGATAAATTTGGCGGATGTGATTTTCATTTATAGGAGTTCCTTACCTACCTTGGTAAAGGCGGCGATGGCTTTATCTAAGTGATGTTTTTCGTGGGCCGCTGAAATTTGCACCCGAATTCGGGCTTTTTCTTTGGGTACCACAGGGTAGAAGAAACCTATAACATAAATGCCTTCTGCCAAAAGTTTTTCAGCAAATACTTGGGCCAGTTTGGCATCGTAAAGCATTACAGGTGTAATCGGGTGGATTCCAGGGTTAATATCGAAACCTGCCTCGGTCATTCCTTTACGGAAATACAAGGCATTATTCATTACTTTATCGCGAAGGCTAGTCGTTTCATTCAACATATCCATAACAGCGATACTAGCTCCAACAATCGAAGGTGCGAGTGAATTGGAAAACAAATACGGTCTGGAACGTTGGCGAAGCATGGCAATTACTTCCTTTTTACCCGATGTAAATCCGCCCATAGCGCCTCCCAATGCTTTGCCTAAGGTTCCCGTTACAATATCAATTTTGCCATGAACTCCACAATGCTCTGGGGTACCTCGGCCAGTGGCACCTAAAAATCCCAAGGCATGGCATTCATCGGTCATCACCAAAGCACCATATTTATCAGCTAATTCTCTAATTTTATCCAATTGAGCGATATAGCCGTCCATACTGAAAACGCCATCAGTTACCACAATTTTAAACCGACAACCGTCTGCCGCTTTCAATTGGGTTTCCAAGTCGTTCATGTCATTGTTTTTATACCTGAACCGTTTGGCTTTACAAAGTCTCACCCCATCAATAATACTAGCATGATTGAGTTCGTCACTGATAATGGCATCTTCTTCTCCAAAAAGTGGTTCAAATACACCTCCATTTGCATCGAATGCTGCTGCATAGAGAATGGTGTCTTCCAAACCTAAAAAGCTCGAAATCTTCTCTTCAAGTTCCTTGTGAATGTCTTGGGTTCCACAAATAAATCGCACACTGCTCATGCCAAAACCATGACTTTCGAGGGCAAGTTTGGCTGCCTCCAATACGCGAGGATGGGAAGAAAGCCCCAGGTAATTATTGGCGCAAAAGTTAATCACCTCTTGTCCGGTACTAATTTTAATATCAGCACCTTGAGGACTAGTAATAATGCGTTCTTTTTTAAACAAACCTGCCTCTTCAATATGTTGAAGTTCGGTTTTTAAATGGGATAAAAAGGATGAGCTCATGCTTTGGAATTGCAGGACAAAGGTGGGATTTTTTCTTTGTTGCCTTTTAAATTTATTCAGAAAGGGCGAATGCTTTTAAAGAAACTTGCCTATTGGGGAAATAAATTCGTCTTCAGGCATTTGAAATGAATAGGATTTAACCCAGTTTTATTTCAATTTTCCAACCCTGATATTATAATAGTAGTGATTAAGGATATCTTTGTAGGAGTAGCCAAGTTCAGCCATTCGAGAGGCTCCTTGTTGACAAATTCCAACCCCATGTCCATATCCCCGTCCTGTAAAAATAATCTCCTTGGCTGTTGCTTTGATATTAAAGAAACTAGAACTTAAGCCAAAGTCGGAGCGGATTTTGCGGGTTGCGAATGTTTGTCCGGCCAAATCAATCTCTTTTTTTCGGTTGGTTTGGTTTAATTGAAATTCTTCTCCAACTAATTTGTCGACATGATGTCGGATCAACCATTTTTCCCATCGTTCCCGGCTTATTTTCTTTTCCCAAACAGCTTTTGATTGTCTTAAGCAAAAGGTATCCTTCACGGGTTTTAGGTGTGATTTTGCCCCTCCCCAAACATTTTCACTGCTTTCGGTTTGACCACCGCAATTGCTATGATAAGGAACGAAAGCCAATGCGCCAGAGGCTTCACGTATTACCATCGACTCAGTTTTTGCAGTTGCCAGAATTATACGTTCATTTCGAATAGCCATACCTTTAAATACCTGACAATGGACTTGATCGCATAGATTAAATCCTTCGTCTTGGTGTTTTTGAATGTTTTCAAAGGCAAAAGTTCGGGCTATAATGGCTTGTACTTTGTAGAATTCCATAAAGGATTTTGGCCCAATTTCAGCATCGATTACTCCAGAAACATATTGTTCCATATCTGTTATATTGACAAGTCGGATTTTTCCTCTTAAGACCTTAATTTCCAAACTTCCTTTGTATACTCTGGCTTCGTTGTTTCCTGCCTTTAGTTTAAATTGATTTAGCATTGGGCCATAGAATTCAATTCTTCTTCCAAAGACTTTGACTCCTTTAAGTGACACCCCTTTTATACTGTCGCCAACCAAGCTTATTTTCAGGACATCATCTTTTGAGATAGGCGTATCATTCAAGGTGTAGCCATGGCTTAAGACAGATAACACCAAGGTTTGGAAGTTGTCTCCATCAAAAAGTCCAATACGTAGACTATCTGCGCATAGACCAGGATTTGAAAGGCCCAAAACAACAAATAAAAGGCAATAAATAATTTTTTCCTTCATAGGTCTTACAGATTCGGCTAAGGAAACAATTTTTTTCTTTTGGCAGCAAGCTTGTTGTAATTATTAGCAGGAATTCAGCAATAAAATGGTTTTTCAAAGTATTTGATTTGTTGTCAATTCTTTAAAGATGGAGTAAAGGTGAAATCTAAGGTCATAAAAAAAAACTCAATATGTTGAAAGATCATTCTTATATTGCAACCCCCATGAGTCAATTCAAATTTTACTTAAGAGCCAAACTAGTTGTTTTGTCTATGTTTTTTGCTCTTCTTTACGGGAATGTACTTTCTCAGTCAAATTATTTAACGGAGTTAAATCGAATTTTGGGTGACCGTTTGTTGGTGGATCAATTTTCGCCACCTGTTGCTTCAAGGATTTATATGTATTCGAATTTGGGTGTTTATGAGGCCATTCATCAGGATCCTATTTGGGAATATTTAAAGGGGATAAAACCGGTTAAATGGAGGAAAGAAGGATCGTTTGATCCCAATTATACTGCCGCACTTTGTTTTGTAAGTACGGCATCCAAATTAATTTATTCATCGGCCGAGTTTGAAAAGCAATGCAATCCAATTTTAGAAAAATTATCCGCTGCTTTGGATCCTAAAGTAGCAGATCAATCAAAATTGTTTGCCAATGAGTTAACTGAGCAATTAATGAATAGGGCCAATTCGGATGGTTACAAACGTAGGTTGACCTTTTTGCGTTATTCGGTTTCCGAGAAGGAATCTGCCTACAAATTAACACCTCCTGGATATTCTGATCCTGTAGAACCTTATTGGGGAACTATTCAGCCTTTGGTAATTGATAGCAATATGAACTATTCAGAAATGGGACCCAATACCTTTAGTTTGGATCCTCAATCGGCTTTTCAAAAAGAATTGGGGGAAGTATACCAATTCGCTTTAAAAAATACAGATTCTACCCTAAATATTGCTAGGCATTGGGATTGCAATCCTATCCAATTGGAACTAACTGGGCATGTAATGCAGTTTTCCTTTCGAATGACTCCTTCCCAGCATTGGATTATGCTTTTATGCGATTTAAGTGAGGAAAAGAATATCCCAATTAAAGATTTGTCCACCCTATTAGCTAAATTAAGTGTTGTTTGTTATGATGCATTTATTGATTGTTGGAATTTGAAATACCATTTTAATTCAATTCGTCCAGTAACGGTAATCAATAAATATAGTGAATCCGGTTGGAGACCAGCGATTGAAACCCCAGCTTTCCCGGAGTATCCAAGTGGTCATAGTCAGGTATCTTCTGCAGCAGCGGTAGTGCTGTCGGAATATTTTGGAAGTGATTTTTCCTATACAGATAAAACCCAGGTTACATTCCAATTGCCCAAAGCAACTTTTCCGAATTTTAGATCGGCAGCTATGCAAGCTGGTGAAAGTCGGATATTAGGCGGCATTCACTTCAGAAAAGCTATTGTTGATGGCTTTAATAGAGGGGAGAAAATAGGTAAATTACTGATCAATAAATGGAAAACTAATCCTTAATTTTTGAAATCCAATAAACCAATTTTTTTTGCTTATTTGGCGGCTCTATGCCTAGCAGCATTTTGTCCATTTGATTCAAAAGGGCAATTTCGTCCACTCTCCAGTATGCAAACTGGATTTGATTTTGAGAATAAATTAGTCGAATCCGATTCCCTAAACATATTTATTCAGAAGTTCCCTTATATAAGTTTTAGTGGCGGTGGAATAGCCGTTGCTGATTTTAATAAGGATGGTTGGGAGGATGTTTTAATGGTAGCCAATCAAGAAGGTGCAAAGCTCTATAAGAATTTGGGTGGAATGCAATTTGAAGTATTACCTCCTAAAAAGGGCATTCGGACCAAGTCTTGGTCAAATGGAGCAACGATTGCGGATGTAAACAATGATGGCCTATTGGATGTATTTATTACCAAGTTATGTTACCCTGACAGTAGTAGCGGTGGAAATATGCTATTTATAAATAAGGGTGATTTTGTTTTTCAGGAAAGTTCAAAGGCTTTTGGGTTGAACTACATAGGTAATTCTATCCAGGCAACTTTTTTTGATTATGACCAAGATGGATATATGGATTTGTATCTCGTTAATCAGCCTTTGGAAAGTTTTTCAGATCATATTTATGATGTTTTTAATCAACAAGCCGGTCAGACCTATCCCTTTTCAGATTTGCTTTATCATAACGAAAAAGGAAAAGGGTTTAAGGACGTTTCACAACAAGCCGGAATTAAACCTGAGAATGCCTTTGGCCTAAGTGTGATTACTGCTGATTTCAATCAAGATAATTGGACGGATATCTATGTTGGTAATGATTATGTCCATAGAGACTTTTTGTATATAAATAAGAAGGATGGAACATTTGAAGAAAGCTTGTCTGGTTTTTTCGATCATACAAGTTTGTTTACAATGGGTTCCGCTTTTTGTGATTTAAATGGGGATGCACTTTCTGATTTAATTACCCTGGATATGAGTCCAAGGCAAACCAGTGAATACAAAATTTCAACTTTTGAGGTGCCAATTGATAAATACAACATACTAACTAAGAACCATTTCCGGCAGGAAGTAAGAAATATGGTTCAATTGAATAACGGACAAGGTAAGTTTTCCGAAATTGGACAATTGGTCGGCCTTGCAAATTCGGATTGGAGTTGGTCAGTTTTATCGGAGGATTTTAATGCCGATGGAAAAATGGATGTGTTTATTTCTAATGGACTGGTTCATAATGTATTGGATAGGGACTTTATGAAATATAAGGTGGACAGCATTTTTCGAGCGGGGCAATCTTCTTCCTATAAAGCCTCCCCTATAGAAAACTATAGACTGATTAAGCTAGGTCCAAGGAAAACTCCAAATCAATTGCATCTTCAGACAGAGAATCTTAGTTTTCCTTTGAATGAAGATTTCGGAATCAATCAAAAGTTAATCACTACAGCTGCAGTTGCTGCCGATTTGGACAAAGATGGAGATTTGGATTTGGTGTTGTCAAATTCGGATACCTTATCTGTCATTATGGAAAATACGCTTCAAAAGAAGAATTTTCTTTCCATTTATTTCGAAAATCCCAATACGGCCTTTAATTCCTATATTTCAGTATATCAATCGGGGAAAAAATCATACCAAGAGATTACAAATAATCAAGGAATTTTGAGCGCCCACTTTCCCGGGGCCTTTTTCGGCTTTCCTTCGAACTCTCCTATTGATAGTGTAGTTATAGTTTCAGGGGTATCAAAAAAGGCCCTAATTAAAAATCCACCATTGAATAAGGAACTTTGGGTAAAACAAAGTGATTTTAAAAAAGTTTCCTTACCCGCCAAACCAGCCATTCCAAATAGGTATGAAGTAAGTAAATTGGGTGGAATGAATTATGAAGATAAACCTTCCTTATTTAATGACCTAAAAAAGGAGCCCTTGCTTCCTCATCGTTTAAATGTTTATGGTCCATATGCCGCGGTGGGCGATTTAGATGGAAATGGTTTAGAGGATGTAGTCATCAGCGGAAGCGGTCCTATTTCAACCCGAATCTATTTTCAGCAAAGCGACGGCCGTTTCTTTGAAAATTCTACCGATATGAAGGGGGATTCTATCTATGTGGATGGTGGAATTGTTTTAGCAGATTTTGATCGAGATGAAGATTTGGATTTGTTTGTAGTTAGTGGTGGGAATGAACACTCGCAATCTCAAATCTATCAAGATCGATTATACATAAATAATGGCCAAGGAAGATTTGTTAAATGTGAAGATTGTTTGCCGATTGAATCGAATAGTGGAAGTGAAGCACAGGTATTGGATTTTGATAAGGATGGAGATTTAGACCTTTTTGTTGGTTCAAGAAATGTACCAGGACGATTTCCTGAAATACCGGAATCGCAGCTGTTAGAAAACAAAAAAGGTAAATTTACCAATAGCACACCACCTATACTTTCCAAGACAGGCATGGTGAATACTGTTCTGTGCAAGGATTTTGATCAAGATGGATGGACTGATATCCTTTTGGCTGGGGAATGGATGCCCGTTTTAATGTTTTGGAATAATAAGGGGACTTATGAAAAAGCTGATACCCTTCTTCCTGAAGGATTTTGGCAGCACTTAAATTGGATAGAAGGTTCAAGGGGAGGCACGTTTTTGATTGCTGGTAATTGGGGGCTCAATACACGCTTTGTACCAAATGCTGAAGGGGAAATAAGGCTTTATACCTCTGATATTGATGAAAATGGTAGCCTTGATCCATTGCTTTGTTCTATGCAAGAAGGTGTTTATAAGCCAGTAATACCGTATGAAAAGTTTACTAAAGAATTGCCAATGTTTCGAAGAAAATTTTTGAGGTATAAACAATATAAGGAAGCAAGTATTTCGGATTGTCTTGGCTCAAAACGGGAAAAGGTGGATTTGAAGTTTTATAAAGAATCGCACAGTCGAATTCTAACATACATCGGCAATAGGAAATTTAAGCTGTGTGTAACTCCACCAGAATTGCAGTTTGGTCCGATTTTTAGTTCGGTGAAATTAGAAGACTCCCAAGAGGGGTATCCTTTGGTTTATCTGCATGGTAACTTCTTTGACAATGCCCCAGAAATTGGTCCAATCGATGCCAACAAAGGCCTAGTGCTTGAACTTCAGAGTGAAGGGAAATTAAGGAAGATAGAAGGTGTTATTCCGAATGTTTCAGGAAATGTTAGAAAACTTGTACCAGTGCAAATGCCTAAAGAATCCAAAATCCTGATATTGAAAAGCGGGGGAGAGGCTGAGATTATCGGACCAACTAAATAATCTACCTAAATAAATTGACCTGTCCTCGGTAGGTATATTTCTTATCGGTGTAATCAATGGTTTTGATTACATAACTATAAATATCCTGTTGCGCAAAATCTCCGGTAGATACCACCACTCCATCCCATCCCTGTTCTAGGTCTTTCGATCTGAAAACTTCTTCTCCCCAGCGATTAAATATCCGTATTTCATATTCCTTCACGCCTTCACCTTTAGGCATAAAAGATGGATTACGTAAATCGCCATCTGGTGTAAAGGTGTTGGGAATATAAATGGCATAAAAGGGATACATACAAACGGTTCTAACGGCCGTATCTTGGCAGCCAAATTGGTTGGTTACGGTTTGGATAATATCATAACATTGGGTGGTAGTTCCATAGGTATGGTCTGGATTTGAATTCGATGAGCTTGCTCCATCTCCAAATTCATAATTCCAGGTTAATGCATCTGAACTTAAATCCGAAATATCAACGGTATTGTTAATGAAATCCAATTCAGTAGGACTTGCTAAAAAGCCAGCGATGGGGCTTGGGTAAATTGTTATGGCAGAGTCTTGAATCAAGGTGTCAATACAACCATTGTTAGAGGTTACAATAAGGTTCAAAGAGTAAGTACCGGCTTGGGTGTACACATGGTCAACCTGAGCTGAAATATCAGAAATCGTGTTTCCGTCTCCAAAATCATAGGTGAAAGTAGAAATGGTATTGGTTTGGGCTCCAGGATTGGCAACGGAACTAGCACTTGCATCAATTGTATAGGTTGCCGGTAAACAAGAGTCGCCACGAGGGTTTTGAATTACAAATACAGGGACAGGGGTGGGGAAAACAGAATAAATCAAGGTGTCGGCATTTATACAGCCAGAATCACTAATGGCTTCTAAAACAACTGTATAATCATTGCCAATGGTATAAGTGTGACTAATGTTTGCAGAAGAATCAATGGCAGAACCATCCCCCAAATGCCAAGCGTAGCCTACAATAGTTGAACCAACTCCAGGCGAGGAATTATTAATGAAAATACTGGGTGTGTTCTCGCAAACTCCTGCAACTGTAAAATCCGCAATAGGGCTTGGGCTAACAAATACATCAAGCGTGTTTGAAGCTGTGCAGTTCGATGCCGTTGTTACAGTAAGTGTTACCGTTTGACTTCCTGGGCTTGCAAAGATATGGGCTGGATTTTGAATGGTTTGATTTGGTGTTCCATCCCCAAAGTCCCAATCCCATTCCGTTATATTTCCTGTTGAAACCGAACTGGCATCAGTTAGTTGAGTAGGGTTTCCTTCACAGGCAAATCCTGCTGTAAAGTTGGCAAATGGCATCGGGCTAACAACAACCTGTTTGGTCACTGTGCCTGTGCAACCAGTTGTAGTGGTTACATTAAGGATTACATTAAAGGTATTGGCAGAATTATAGGTAAAGCTTGGATTCTGCAAAGTAGAATGCGTACTAGGAATTCCAGGTAAACCTTGATTTTGATTAAAATTATAATCCCAGCCATTAATTGTACCTGAGGCAGCTGTTGAAGTGCTTGCATCTGTAAAAGTTATTGGAGTGCCTACACAAGCCGGATTGGGGTTCGCTGTAAAATCTACCGTTGGTCCTGGGTTTATTGTAATTGGTAAGGTATAGCTGGCACCGCAACCTCCCACATCATTTACGCTTAGGGTAACATTATACGTGCCTGGAGTAGCATAGGCATGAGTAGGATTGGCAATGCCTGATACAACTGGACTTCCATCTCCAAAATTCCAATCCCACGAAGTAATACTGCCCAGGTTCGATGAACTCGCATCAGTAAATTGAACATCTACACCTGTGCAATTCGTTGCAGGTGCAAAACTGAAATTGCAGGTTAGGGTGATACACATGCTTTGGCGATTGAAATAGTAACCGGTACCGCCAGTAAAACCCCAATAAACATTCGGAGAACCACCAAAAATGGTATTAATTATGTCGCCCGTGTAAGAAGAACGAAGATTACCGTCAAAATAGACACGAAATGAGTTCGCTGCTGGATCCCAAACAACTCGAAAAGTATGGTTGGCACAATCTTCTACATTTTGAGAAGTTGGACTTGCTTGAATGGGTCCAGCCAAGGTATTACCGGTGCTGTGGTCCGGATCTCCATTTTGTAAGATGGCAATGTGGTCACTCGCAGGGTCATAGGGATTGTTTTGGTATGTGTCAATTTCTACCACCAAAGAAGGATTGATTCCCATGTAGCCTAATCCTGATCCTCCAACGCCTTGGTTGGTGTTAATAGGCTGAAGTACAAAACCGATTCCATCAGCTCCAAAATCATCACAACCAAGAAAGACCGAAAAGGAAAAATCAAAGGCATTGTTTAAACTAATTTGGGTTGTATTCCAGATGGATCCAAACTGGTCGTTAGTATTTGGGGTAATATCATAGCAGTTGCAGCTTGTTTGGGCTGCATTCCCATTTAACGTAAACTGGCCCCTAGTTGTAGAAATCCAGCCTAGCATTATGAAAAAAATCCAAGCCTTTTTTAGCATAGAATTCAACATCTCAATTAGTAACAACCTGCAAAGGTAAAATTTATATGGATTAAACTAAAAGATACAAAAAAGGTTTAAATTTAAGGTATTGAAAATGAGCTGAAAAGCTAGGGAGAACTAGCAAGTATTAAGTAATTGCAATTTCCTAGCTAAGATGCAAACTTCATTGCAGAAAAATAATACGCTACATTCTCTCCATTTTATACCTTCGCTTCCAAATTCAACCAAAAAAAAAATGAAAAAAATAATTCTATCGCTGGTTCTTACTTGTCTGGTCTTTGCGGGTTTTGCTCAGTTTGAAGGAACCATCGTTTATGGTATTAGCTTGCCTGATGTAAGTGGAGAAAATGCTAGTTTGATGGCAGCTATGATGCCTTCGGAGGCAACGCTTCTTGTTGGAAAAAATAAAACAAGAGTTGAAATGAAAATGGGAATGGGAATGCAAAATGTAACCATTGCTGACAAAAAATCAAAAGAGGTGGTTACCTTGATGGATATGATGGGTAATAAATTTGCCATGACCATAACAGAAGAGGATGTGAAAAAAAACAAGGAAAAATCGACCTTTAAATTGAAGTCTTTGGATAAAGGTGATAATACTACCATTGCAGGTTTTCCTTGTAAACATGCACTTTATGAAGATGAAAGTGGTTCTCAGTTTGATGTGTATTACACAGATAAATTTGGCCAAGAATCTTATTCCGCTTCAACTGAAAATCCTTTTAAGGAAGTAAAAGGTTTAATGCTTAAATATACAGTAGCTGCTAAAGGAATGAAAATGACCATGACTGCAAAAACTGTTTCTGAAGGGAAAATTGATGATAGTAAATTTGTTGTGCCTTCGGATTACAAGAAAGTTACACAAGAAGATTTAATGAAAATGTACGGAGGAGGCAAGTAATACCTTTTCTAACCTACTTTTGTGCCACTAAGACACCCGTTGCTTAGTGGCATTTTTTTTTACCATGAACCAGCTTTTTGCAGAAAATCTACGTATTGCCGTTCAAAGCATAAGGGGGCAATTGCTGCGTTCAATTCTTACTGTTCTTATTCTTGCTTTTGGTATAACTGCCTTGGTTGGCATAAGGACTGCTATTAGTAGCATTGAGGGTAGCATTTCCTCAAATTTCACCAGTATGGGGGCTAATACCTTTACCATCCGAAACCGTGGAATGATGATCCGTATTGGAAAGCAAGGGAAAAAGGCAAAAAAATTTAGAGAAATAAGTTGGGATGAAGCTAGGTCGTTTTCAGAACAGTTTGCCTTTCCGAGTGCTGTAAGTATTTCAGCCCTTGCAAGCCAAGCCTCAACTATACGCTTTAATTCTGCAAAAACCAACCCCAATATTACTGTTTTTGGTTGCGATGACAATTATTTAGCCTCTTCTGGTTATGAAATAGAGAAAGGAAGGAACTATTCTCCAGCAGATCTCCAATATGGAACCAATGTGGTAATGTTGGGAAAGGAAGTGGCAGCCAAACTTTTTCCATTGAAGCAAGATCCAATAGATAAGATAATTTCAATTGGCAACGGAAAATATAAGGTAATTGCAGTTTTAAAAGAAAAAGGTACAAGCATGGGTTTCGGAGGAGATAAGGTATGTCTCATTCCACTTAATAACTGTAGAATGAAGTTTGGAAGAGAAGGAATGAGTTATGTGTTAAATGTTTTGGTTGAAAATCAACAATTACTGGACGTTGGGGTAGAAGAAGCAAGAGGTGTGTTTCGGAAAATTCGCAGAGTAAAGCTTGGGGCAGAAGATAATTTTGATATTGTAAAAAGCGATAACCTAGCTCAATTATTAATTGGAAATCTCCAGTATGTTAATTGGGCTGCTACCTTAATTGGTATAATCACGCTGCTTGGTGCTGCCATCGGATTAATGAATATTATGCTAGTTTCTGTTGCCGAAAGGACACGTGAAATTGGCGTTAGAAAGGCTATAGGTGCAAACAGCAGAGCCATTGGCTACCAATTTCTTTTTGAAACTATTTTCATTTGTCAAATTGGAGGAATTACTGGAATTGTAATGGGAATACTGGTCGGAAATATGACTTCCTTATTTCTCGGTGGAGGCTTCCTTATTCCTTGGGATTGGATTTTTTGGGGATTGGTAATTTGCTTCATTGTTGGATTAGCATCTGGGATTTACCCCGCGCTCAAAGCTGCCAAGCTCGACCCGATTGAAGCCTTGCGGACTGAATAATGAAAACAATAGCCATCACCGGATCCAATGGCTTCATAGGTAAGGCTATGGTGAATTTCTTTTTAGGAAAAGGTTGGAAAGTTATAGGGCTTTGCCGAAATCCTCAAAAACAGTTTGCTTCTCATCCAAATCTTTCCTATTTAGACTACTCCCTTGAAAAAGGACTACAAACTTGGCATTTGGAAGGAGTGGATTCCTTGCTTCATCTGGCTTTTTTACCAGCCTCAGCCCAAGCTCCCCAATCCTATGAGATAAATTTGGCTGAAGTGCATAACCTGGTTAAAATTGCTCAAACATCCTCTATTCAAATTGTCTATTTTTCAAGCATGTCTGCCCATCCATCGGCTGAATCGCACTATGGGAGGCATAAATTTAAAGCAGAAGAAATAGTAAGGAATCAATCTGTTCTTGTGATCAAACCTGGTTTGGTCATCGGAAAAGGTGGCATGTTGGAGAAAATGAAAGGACTTATGCTTAAATCACCGGTAATACCCCTGGTTTCGGGAGGTAGACAACCCGTACAGACGATTTCAATGGATGACCTTTGTGAGGCAACTTACCTATTAATGAATCAGAAAGAAGTAGGTGTTTGGCCACTGGGAGAAGTAAATTCAACAAGCTTGTTGGATCTTTATAAAACCATGGCAGAAATTATGCAGATTAATCCTAGGTTTTTGACCGTTCCTTATTCCTTAATCTTCGCTCCTGCTTATTTAGCTGATAAGTTGGGGGTTACCTTGCCCATCACCTTAGAAAATTTAAAAGGGTTAAAGAAATTAAGTTCCTTTGATACATCTGCTACAGAAAAGACAATTAAGTTTACTTTTGGCAACATGAAAGCCAATTTGGCTCTTTATAGCGAATTCTTACAACATGACTGAAAAACAAACCGTCCTTCTAAAGATTGTACTTATTGCCATGGTGGCTGGTATTGTTCAACAAGTGCTACCTTGGTGGAGTATTGCCATTGCTGCATTTGTAGTTGAACAGTTGGGTGGTAAAAACCGTCCAGCTTATTCCTTTTATGCAGGATTTTATGGCATTGCTATCGTATGGATACCCTATATGTTTTACGTCGACTATAAAAATTCACATATCCTAAGTCATAGAATTTGTAAACTTTTTTCATTGCCTGAATATCCCATTTTACTCATGCTACTTGCCTCCATTATTGGTGGTTCGGTAGCGGGTTTGGCTGCCTTGTCCGGCAATTACTTCAAATCATTCTTCACCAAAAATGAAGTTGCGTGAACGCGGTTTAGACCAAGAATTCAGTTTTCAAACCGCCCGTTCTGGCGGTAAAGGTGGTCAAAACGTCAATAAAGTTGAAACAAAAGTAGAGGTTCACTTCAACCCCACAACTTCGGAGTATCTTTCGGATAAGGAAAAGAATACCATTGCCAAAAAATTAAAGACCAAGATTAATTCTGAAGGTTTTATAATCATAAGCTCCCAAAAAAGCAGAAGCCAATTGGCTAATAAGGAAGATGCGATCAAAAAACTATTCGACTCCTTGGAAAAAGCATTGCTCAAGCCAAAGCCAAGAAAGCCTACCAAAATTCCAGCTTCGGTTGTTGCCAAAAGACTTGCAGCAAAAAAAATAAGAAGCGAAGTAAAACGTAACCGTCGTATTCAAGAATAAAAGTTATGCAAGGCCCTACCCATGTTTTAATTGGTTCTGCTCTTCAAAAATGGGGAATGGAAAGGCAATCTTGGTGGTTATCAAATCTTGTTTTTATTCCTATTTGTTTGTTAGGACACAGTATATGCGACCATTTCGCTAAACTTACTTACCATCCTCCTCAACCCGATTTTAATGATGTATTTTGGGTAGTCTATCATTTGGCTCAGTTGCTATTGTTTATCCTGTTCCTTTTTAAGTTTTGGAAGTCCTATAAGGTTGGTATTTTTTTCTCGCTCTTTCCTGACTTTGATTGGATTTTCATCCACGGCGCTAAACTGTTTGGAATTCAACACCCTATTTACGATAAACCCTATCTTCACCAGTCGTTGCACTATATTGTCGACCATGTTCCTCCATTTTCCTATTTACAACGTTTCCCTGACCTTACCGCCCACAAGGAATTGGTTATAGGCGAAATTCTACTTCTAGGAATTTTGTGCTATTATTTAAATAAATCTCAAAAATCGAATCCTTCCGTTTAATTTAAAAAATTGAATTAAGGCCTTTTCTTAGGGTTAGTCATTTTAGTACTATTCGAAAGTTTTTTCTTAACGCTAAATTCTGCTAGGAAATCAAGCCATTCGGATTAATTATGGTTGAACCCAAATTCAGCATTAGAAATCTATAACAGCTTCCAACTGCTTCAAATACAAGGATTTCAGAACAATTTTTGACTTCAAAATAGTTTACTATTCCTTCACCCAAAAATTAACCTGAAACCCTCGTCTTTATTGCATTTGAAAGCTTCATTACGATTTCTAATGTGTAATCTGGGTTGTATGGTTTTTGTATTTCAATTTGACGGCTCTGGGGTGAAAAGCAAAGGTCCCGTTCAGTACAATGCTATGCGGAGGGCTCGGGCAAGGATAGAGCGTGATACCCCGCAAGCTTGTTACCCCCCCGAGCATTTTTGGGGGTAACAAGCTGAGGAGTATTAGCGAAAGCCTGACCCAACCGCCCCGGTAAATGGTTAATAAGAGGTAGAATGGTTTTGGCGGTTGGGGGCCCGCCTAAAACTTTAAATGATAAATGAATTTTAAGCCAATTTATTTTCGTAAGTCCTTGAAATATAAACTTTTTGGGTGTAGAAATTGGAGGTAGTACGCCAACAAGTCTTTCGTGATTTTACCGAGTAAAGTTCAGTACCTTGCTTTTTTTTTATCCTACTGTTTCAACCCAGATTACGCATTAGAAATGCATAAACGATTAACCAGTTGTAAATCAATTTGTAAGGCCAAATTGATAACAACTGTTATCCCGAAATTTCTTCGGGAGGGGTAAACCCAACTAAATCAAGTAGTTCGGATTAATAAATCCTCCTATTGATTAATTTGGGTTCAAAAGATTGAAAAAAGTGCGGAATTGTAACAAATGTCACTTTTTATCTCAAAATTGGCTAACACCTTTGTCGAAAATTAAGTCAAATGAAAATAGAACAAATTTATACCAATTGCCTTGCTCATGGTGCATATTACCTTGAAAGCAATGGGGAAGCGGCAATAATCGACCCTCTTCGCGATGTTGAACCTTATATTGAAATGGCCAAAAAGCGCGGGGCAACGATCAAATATATATTCGAAACCCATTTTCATGCAGATTTTGTTTCAGGTCATGTGGATTTATCAAAAAGAACGGGTGCTCCGATTATTTATGGTCCAACCAAAATGGAAACAGGCTTTGAATGTATGAAAGGGGAGGATAACCAAGAATTCAAATTGGGAAATGCAACGATTCGTTTAATGCATACACCTGGTCATACCATGGAAAGTTCTTGCTTTTTACTCCTGGATGAATCAGGTAAAGAAACGGCTCTTTTTTCGGGTGATACGCTTTTTATCAATGATGTGGGAAGGCCGGATTTGGCACAACACGTAATCGCCGATATGACCCAAGAAAAATTGGCATCACACATGTACGATACCATTCACAATAAAATACTTCCCTTAGCCGATGATATAATTGTTTATCCCGGACATGGAGCTGGAAGTGCTTGTGGGAAAAACCTTTCCAAGGAAACCTCCGACACCATTGGTCATCAAAAACAAGTGAATTATGCCTTGAACCCGAATCTTAGTCGTGCCGAATTTATTTCACAACTTCTTTCTGGTTTAACACCGCCTCCGGGCTATTTTCCTAAAAATGTCATAAAGAACATTCAAGGGTATGACGCTTTGGACGAAATTGAAAAACGAGGCATGGTTTTTTTTAGTCCAGACGAGTTTGAAAAAATGGCCAACCAAATGGATGTGTTGGTTATAGATGCGCGCAAAGCAACCGTGTTTACAGAAGGATTTATACCTGGTTCAGTGAATATCGGCGTGGTAGGTAGTTTCGCTGTTTGGGTTGGTACGGTTGTTCCTGATATTCACCAAAAAATTCTTTTAGTAGCTGAACCCGGTCAAGAAGAAGAGGTAATTACTCGCTTGGCAAGGGTTGGATACGATAATCCAATCGGATTTTTAAAAGGCGGATTCCAGTCTTGGAAACTAGCCAATAAGGCCTTCGAAACAATTAAAACAATTTCTGCCGAAGCTTTTGCAAAAGAAATCGAACAAAATCCTATGTTGCCCGTTCTAGATGTCAGAAAGAAAAGTGAATTTGACTCTGAACATTTAATTAATGCCCTAAATACACCCTTGGATTATTACGAAAATCAATTGGAGAAAATTGACCCTAACCAAACCTATTTTGTGCATTGTGCCGGCGGTTACAGATCTATGGTGTTCATCTCTTTGTTACGAAAAAAAGGATTTAAAAATTTAATTGATATCAACGGTGGTTTTACTGCCATAAAAAGTACTGGAATGGTGGATGTAACTGAATTCGTTTGTCCAAGTACCATGTTATAGTATGGAAAGATTAAGGACCTATTTAAAACCTGCACTTGGTGCCTTGCTCGGAGCAGTGATTGGGTATGCCTATTATTATTTCGTTGGTTGTAAATCAGGCAGTTGTGCTATTTCTTCCAACCCACTCAACAGCTCGGCCTATTTTGCCTTAGTGGGCTTGATTTTCTTTTGGGATTTTCCAAAAAGCAAGGATGCAAAACAGGATCAAGGGTAGTTCGTTACCTTTGTTCCTGTTTTTTTTATGAATTCAAATCGGAAACTTATTCTATATATTGCCTGTAGTTTGGATGGATATATTGCTAAACCAGGTGATGACTTAAGCTTTTTGGCCAAAGTTGCCAAAGAGAATGAAGATTATGGCTATGCCAGTTTTTTGAAGCAAATTGATACCGTAATTCTTGGCCGAAAAACCTATGATTGGGTGATGACTCAAGTCCCTGAATTCCCCCATTCAGATTTAGAAACCTTTGTTATCACTTCAAGCCCAAAGGCATCCATTGGTAGAACCCATTTTTATACTGGGAAATTGGAAACCTTGATCCAAGAGCTAAAACAACAAAAGGGCTTATCTATTTTTTGCGATGGAGGAGCCCAACTGGTAAATGCCTTATTAAAAGAAAAGCTTCTGGACGAACTAATTATTTCGATTATTCCAGTTCTCCTTGGTGATGGAATCCGGCTATTCAATAATGGTTTCCCTGAACAGGAATTAGAACTTTGTTCGAGTAAATCCTATGATACAGGGTTGGTGCAATTGCATTATCAAATTCATCCGTAATTAAAACTTTGAGTCCTTTCTTCCACGGACTTTCATTTTTTATTGTTTAAAATGGGTAAAGTTGGAAAATACTTTTAGGTTTGCAGAGAGAAATATTTGATATGTCGGAAATTACCCCTTTTAATGCCAAAGCCCAGAAAATGGTGGCTAGCTTGCTGAATAAAAGCAAATTCAAAACATGGTTGTTGTTTAAACTTCCGCTCGGTTGGTTTGCCGGCATGCGAATTGAATACTTGGATGGGAAAACCTGCAGAGCATCCATTCCAATGGGTTGGAGGTCGCAAAATCCTTTCAATTCCATCTACTTTGCAGCTGAAGCCATGACTGCTGAATTGTCGGCCGGTGCGCTCGGAATGATTCATATCGAAAACAGCGGTGAGCGAGTTTCCCTTCTGGTTACCGGACTTGAAGCAAGCTTTTCAAAAAAAGCCATAGCCAAAACGACTTTTACTTGCGAAGACGGGGATAAAATCCATGCGGCTATCCAAGAAACAATCCGCACGGGTGAAGGAACAACAGCTGAATGTGTTTCAATCGGGCGGATGGCAGATGGCACAGAAGTAGCTCGTTTTAAAATATTCTGGAGTTTTAAAAAGAAAAAATAAACTTGAAAAAACATAAACCAAATTCTTCCGGTTGGCTGTTTGATCCGATCAATCCAAATCCTGAGGATTGGCCGATTATGCAATTGGCCAAGGATCGTCCCAATTTCTTAGCGGAGGTGGAAGCTTATGTTTTTAACAATATCAAGGAAAGTTTTAAAACCCGACAAGACCTAAACGATGAACTAGCCAGTGTGCTTTATCAAGAGAAAATTAGGCTAAAAACCAATCTCTGGAGTGCTGACCCGAAAGATGAAAAGCCGTTTTGGAAAGGAATTGAAAAGAAAATGCTGGATATTGAAAGTCCAGTAAACCCCAGCGGTCGTTACAAAGAGGAAGATGTATTGCGTGAAATTGTTCACCGCTACGTGCATGAAATTGCCGGAAACTTCGACCTGTTTACCTACAATATCACAAAATCTCTGGTTACCCAATGGATGTCTCGACTTCTCAATGCTGGAAACGGTAAGGGAATTAGTGGTCTTTGGAATATCCGTCGCCACCTGCACGATAGAATTCATTTGTTGGGTGAGGTGGAACTTATCAGAAAGTTGGCTAAAACAGATACGGTGGTGATGGTACCAACGCACTTTAGTAACTTAGATTCTCCGCTGATCGGATGGGCCATTCAATCCCTGGGCTTACCCCCCTTTCTTTATGGGGCCGGTTTGAACCTGTTCGGAATAGGAATCTTTGGCTATTTCATGGAACGCTTGGGTGCTTATAAAGTGGATCGCCGTAAAAAGAATTCAATTTACCTTGAAACACTTAAAGCTTATTCAACCTTAAGTATTCACCGTGGTTGCCACTCCTTGTTTTTCCCAGGTGGAACACGCAGCCGGAGCGGTGCAATCGAAACAAAACTCAAATTAGGGTTGCTAGGCACGGCTTTAGAAGCTCAACGCCTCAATTTTGAAAAAGCTGATTCTCCTGAAAAGGCGAAAAGAATTTTCGTTGTGCCCGTAGTAATTAACTACAATTTTGTGTTGGAAGCCCCCGGTTTGGTTGACGAGCACCTCAAAAGAGCCGGACAACAAAGGTACTTCCGCGAAAACGATAATTATTCTACCTCTTACCAATTGGTATGGTTTATCTTTAAGTTGTTAACTGCTTCTTCAGAAATGGCCTTAACCTTCGGACGACCAACCGATTTGTTTGGAAATGAAATTGATGATGAAGGAAATAGCCTCGATCAACATGGAAAGAAAATAGATATCGAGAAGTACTTTTTCTCCAATCAAGAAAATACCCAAGATCTTCAAAGGGATGCTGAATACACCAAACTACTCGGCAAAGACATTGTAAAAAAATACCGAACCTACAATTATATCTACCCAAGTCATTTGGTAGCGTATGTGGCTTTTGAAATGATGAGAAAGAAATACAAAAAACTTGATTTGTATTCTTTCCTTCGATTGGAAGAGGAAAATGAAAGTATTCAGGGCAAAGAATTTAAAGAAACGATCGAACTTTTTGTGGGGGTGCTCAAACAAATGCGCGATAACGGAAAATGTATGTTGGATGTACGATTTGACGCGCTTTCGGTTGATCGTATTATCGAATTGGGAATCCGTCACCTAGGACTTTATAACACCAAACGTCCCCTCAAAGTGAAAGAAGACGGTTCTATTGTTACCGAAGATTTTACCTTGTTGTACTTCTACCACAACCGAATGGAAGGTTATGGTTTGGCTAAATTAATTCAATAAACCAAAAAAAGTGGGAAAGTCGTACCAAAATACTACCGTTGGCGTAATTGGAGCAGGCAGCTTCGGCTCGGCAATAGCCAACCTTTTGGCCGAAAACTGCGATGTAATTGTCTTTTCGCGAAGAGAAAATGTGGTGGCTCAAATTAATGCTGAAAATAAAAATGGTGCAATTTCCATGCATCCAAGGGTGAAAGCTACCAATAGCATGGAGGAAATTACGGGCAAATGCCTTTTGCTTTATCCCGTTATACCTTCGGCCGATTTTCGTAAAGTAATCCGCAGTTTTGCCCCTTTTCTTCGCCCCGATCACATTATGATTCATGGCACCAAAGGACTTGATATTCATGCTTTGAAAGGCGAAGAGTTATCCGCAAAAACGGCTATCCCAAAGGAGAAGGTCAACACCATGAGCGAAATAATCCTGCAAGAAACGGTAGTAAAACGTGTTGGTTGCCTCGCAGGACCAAATCTCTCCGCCGAATTAAATCAACTTCAACCGGCCGCCACGGTTATCGCTAGTCACTACGACGAGGTTATTAGGGCTGCCCAAGAAACGCTTCGTAGCAAACGCTTTATGGTTTACCACAGCAAGGATATTACTGGGGTGGAATTGGCAGGTGTGCTCAAAAATATTATTGCGATGGCTGCCGGTGCACTCAACGGTATCGGCTATGGCGAAAATACAAAAGCCCTCTTGATTAGCCGAGGAATGGTGGAAATGATTCACATCGGTCAAGCCTTGGGCGGCGACGCAAGAGCCTTTTTCGGTTTGGCTGGGGTGGGCGATTTAATTGCTACCTGTAGTACCAAACAAAGCCGAAATTTTACCGTGGGATACCGTCTCAGTCAAGGCGAAACCATTGAAGAAATCATGGCTAGTATGGATGAAGTGGCAGAAGGTATCAATACCTTGAAAATCACAAAAGGTCTCATCAATATGTATAAAATGAGGGCCCCAATCACTGAAACGATTTTCAAAATTATGAACGGCGAAACCACCATGCAAAAGGCAATCGAATACCTGATGCTTTATCCGTTTAGTGTGGATGTGGATTATATCTAACGCGTTCTAATGCACTGAAGGCCAGCGTCCTGCGCTAAAAAAGTACTTACTCCAATAGGCATCGTCCAGCGAACTTACCATAACACCTTGGCTCGATGAGGTATGAATAAACATTCGGTTTTGCAGAAAAACGCCCACATGCGTAATCACCGACGACTTTACTTTGAAAAACAAGAGATCACCTTCCGTTAATTCCGATGGCGCCACCCGCGTTGTTTTTGGATAAATATCACGCGAGCCTCCCAACATCTTTATTCCATAAGCCTTTTCGTACAATTGTTTGGCAAATCCCGAACAATCAATTCCAAATTTAGAGGAGCCACCCATTTTATGCGGCGTGGTTAGCCATTTAAAACTTTCATGGTACAGTTCCGCATTTTGAATCCGAGCTAAATCAATCCCATACGACGAAAAATAGGACGCAATATAGGTTGTGTCATTTTCGATAATTGAATTTATTTCTGAATATAAACTGGAATAATCCGTGTTTCCTTGGGCTTTGGCCTGGGTCGAAACCAATAGAAAAAGCACTAAAATCCTACGAAGCATAAGGCAAAGGTAAAATCTAAAAAATAATTTGCAAAAAATGCGGTGTTAAGGAATGCTAAGGATTTGGCTTTTTTCTTGTTTTATTTGGCGGGCACCCAACCGCAAATACAGGTTCAGCAAAGGATTTGAAATTTTACGATGGCGGTTGGGTCAGGCTTTCGGCGCTAGTCCTCGGTCTGCTCCGTGCCTACGCATCCCTGTGGGCTAGACTGCCTCTATCCTTGCCCGGTGGTCTCCGTGCCTGGGTTTTGGTGGTTTATTAGGCCTTTGTATTTCATGTCCGGTTGCTTACTCAGGATGTTTTCATTTATTTAGTGCAATTAAATTTCACTAACTTTGCAGAAATTGAATGCGGTAATGCCTGAATTGATAATCAAGTACAAGAGCAAGAAGACTTTAGAAGCTTTGTTAGATTTTGCAAAGTATTTTGACTTTTCAATTATTTCATCTACTAAGTCTAAGGAAAAGAGCACAAAAATCAATGGAGTTTCCATTATTCCGGCAGACAGTTCGGTTGACACGTCCGAGCTTGAGTCTATATTTTCAGCAAAGGATATTGATGCTAAAGAACTTCGTCAAAAAGCATGGCAAAGAACAAAGTAGTTTGCGATACGGACGTGATGATCGATTATTGGAATATCTCAAGTAAGCGACATTCACAAACAAAGACAATCCTTGAAGACAAAATAGGACTCGACAACATTGTGATTTCCGCAATTACGAAAATGGAACTCTTGATGGGAGCAGGTAACAAATCTGAAGAATCAAAAATCAAAAGGAATCTCAATCGTTTCAATATTGCTTTAATAAACAATGATATTACAACAGAAGCTGTAGCACTATTTGAAACATACAGACTTAGCCAAGGACTCGCAATTCCTGATTGCTTCATTGGGGCCACTGCTAAAATCATGAACCTAGAACTATTTACCTACAATTTGAAAGACTACAGGTTCATGAGCAAACTCAGGTTATTTGATATAAAGTAAAAGTGGCCGCTAATAACAAGGTCAAATGCAATAAGCTACTTCGCTCTTCGTATTAAGTTTTGAGGAAGCATTTCCAACCGATCATAAAATATTGTTTAGGCTTTATGTTCTTTTACTGTAGCTTTCCCCAGACCGTTGAAAAGTCTTCAAGTTAACCTTAAGAAAGGATTAATTCCACACAATTTTTTGTCCTATCTTTGTCTGGCTTGATATTTGAAAGCTAATTTAGCATGAAGACAATATTCATATCATTTCTATTTTTTCTTTCTTTGGCTGGGCCATCAATGGAAGTTCATGATGAAATCGGCGCAGCTTTAAAATCAGGAAGTGCTGAAAGTGTTTCCAAGTTTTTTGCCCCAATGATCGATTTAACCATTATCGATAAAGAAGGTAATTATTCCAAGCAACAAGCCAGTCAAATCCTTAAAGATTTCTTCGCAAAGCACCCTGTAAAAGATTTCAGAATTATCCACCGTGGTGAAGCAAAAGATGGTTCTAAATATGCCATCGGAACCTTAACCACAAACGATGGTTCGTTTAGGGTTTATTTCCTAATTAAAAAAAGTGGCGACAAGATGTTGATGCAACAACTTCGCTTTGAAAACGAATAGAATAGCATGGTTTTTAGTGGTTCAGAGCTAGCCGAAAAACTAATTCAGTTAGCAATTTTTGAAGATATTGGCGATGGCGACCATACTTCTTTGGCCTGCATACCCGCCAATGCTTCAGGAAAAGCCCAGTTGCTGGTAAAGCAAAATGGAATTCTTGCCGGTGTTCAGGTGGCTCAGCAAATTATAAATGCAGTTTCCTCCGATTTGGAAATGCAAATTTTCATCAAGGATGGCGCTTCCATAAATACAGGTGATATTGCCTTAACCATTACCGGACCCGAAGTGAAAATTCTTCAAGCTGAACGTTTGGTGCTGAACTTTATGCAGCGTATGAGCGGAATTGCCACTCAAACCAATCGTTTGATGCAAATGGTTAAACATACCCAGGTCAAATTATTGGATACACGTAAAACCACCCCTGGATTTCGCTGGTTTGAAAAGGAAGCGGTTAGAATAGGAGGAGGACAAAATCATCGTTTCGGCTTGTACGATATGGTGATGATAAAAGACAATCATGTTGACTTTGCCGGAGGTATACAGCCTGCTTTAGAAAAGGTGTTTGCCTATTTGGAAAACAATAAAAAGTCCATTCCTATTGAAATTGAAGTTAGAAATTTTCAAGAGCTTGAAACGGTTTTATCCATCGGGAAAGTACAAAGAATAATGTTGGATAATTTTCAACCCTCTGCTTTAAGAAAGGCGGTGGAACTAATCAACAATACTTATGAAACCGAGGCTTCTGGAGGGATTAATGAATCAAATTTAGTGGAATATGCAGAAACCGGCGTTCAGTTTATTTCCATTGGAGCCCTTACTCATCAAGTGAAATCCCTCGATCTTTCCTTAAAAGCCGTGGTTTAGCATTTTATTGAAGGATTATTAACTAAATTTGTACCCAACACTGTTTATGAAGAATCTGAAATACGCTTTATCTTTTTCCGCATTAATGTTGGTTGTAGCCATTGGTAGCCAATCCTGCTATTACGATAAATACGAGGATTTACACCCTACTGATACTACGGCAAATGCTTGCGATACTAGCAATGTAACCTACAGCGGAACCCTAAAGGCAATAATTGATGCCAATTGTGCAAACCAATGCCACAATACCAGTTATAATCAAATGCCTTACCTAACCACTTTCGATGAATGTAAGAATGGAGTGGAATTTAGTGGTGTAATTGATAGAATTGATAGGCAATCTGGAGATGGACTATTAATGCCACCTACAGGGCGAATGAATGAATGTAATATCACCCTTTTTAAAGTTTGGAAATCACAAGGCTATAAACAATAATCCGTATGTTAAAAAGAATTAGCCTGTTACTTTTTTGTCTTTTTTCCCTGAATGTATTTGCACAGGAGGATGATTTGTTAAAGGAATTGGAGCAATCATCGGAAAAGCCAAAAAAGGAATTCTCCCAAGCTACATTTAAAAGCACCCGTTTAATAAATACGCATACCATTGAATCCTTAGGTAAAAGAGCTTGGGATTTAAGGCTTTCGCATAGGTTTGGTGATTTCAAAAATGGATTCAATCAGTTTTTTGGTCTTGATGGAAATGCTCCAATGAAAATATCCGCCGAATTCAGTTTGGATGGTCGTTTGACTTTTGGTGTTGGAAGGATATTTTTCAATTCTACTTATGGAAAGCTTTGGGAAGGTTTTGCGAAGTATCGAGTTTTGCGCCAAACCACCGACAATAAAATGCCTCTTTCTTTGACAGTAGTTGCCGGTATGGGTATTACACAACGTAAGCCAGCTACCAATTTGCCTTATGAATTTGAATACTTTACGAGCCGAATGAGCTACTTCTACCAGATTGTTCTAGCTAGGAAATTTTCGAAAGCCCTCTCTTTTCAAGTTTCACCGATTCTTGTACACAAAAATCTGGTTTTGAATTCACAAGATAAGAATGATATTTGGGCATTGGCATTGGGTGGCCGCTGGAAATTTTCTCGAAGCGTTGCCCTTACGGCCGAATACACTTTCCGACTCAATAAATATGTAACCAACTTTGCTGATTACCATAATTCAGCTGGAATTGGGGTTGATATCGAAACCGGTGGACACGTTTTCCAAGTGTTTATTATCAACTCTCAACCAATTAGTGAATTGCAGTTTATTTCTGATACACGAAGCAGTTGGTCAAAAGGCGATATCCGTCTTGGCTTTAATATGAGCAGGGTTTTTGCCCTTTAGTGATTATTTGTTGCTGAAACTTCTGTTCCTATCTACGGCAACCATCGTTTCTACTTCAATCTCAAGTTTTAACGACCACATTTCCAAAACATCGGCTTCTTTCCCGAACTCAGACATTTGTTCGGCTTGTTCTTGCATTTTATGAAGCTCTGTATTGATTTCTAGCACAACCGCATCCATTTCTTTTTTGTTCAATGCGCATGGACTATCCATGTTTGACAACTTTTTCTGTAGTTTAATGGCATGAAAATGGGCCATATCAAATTTCAATTGCTCCAAGGCCACTAGGTTCTTATCAGCACCATTTTTAATCCAGGATTGTGAACAAATGAAATAGGCCGAAACAGTAGGTTTGAAAAAGCCATGCTTGCAGGTGTATTCTAATTCTACTCCGCTGGCAGAGTAGCTTTGACTGAAAGAACTAGCATCAGGTATAGCCTGGAAATAGGCCGAATTTAAGCGGGTACTTTCCGACCAAACAACTTTTGTCTTTGCCGGTGCAGGTTCAACTGGGTTGCTAGCAGTTATCCAACTAAGTAGATAAGGTAATAGGGGGTAAATGAGTGTTATCATCGTGGTGGGGGATTTATACCACAATGTTTCCTAAAGGGTTGCAAAAATAAGGTAGGCTTCCTTATTTTTTGAATTTTCCTAAGTAACTTAACTCTTGTTCTACCCAGCTATTCCATTGCATTTGACGAAGGGAATCCACGCTATGTTTTGTTTCCAAATCATATTTTTTTTGCCTTTGTTTATGGTCAGCAACAACTTCATTGAATATTTTTTGCAACTGAACTTTTTCGAGTGAACAAGGGTGTTTAAGTAAATGAAGTCGTTTCCGAAGCTTTCGGGCATATAATTCCGAAATGTCAAAATGCAATTTTTCGTGGCTAAGAATGGCCTTGGTGGCATTTGGCTTTCTCCAACTCAATTCCTGGTCGAAATAGGCATAGATTTTCCACTCCATCTTTTCACCAGAGCAAGTGTAGCCAAAATGGATGCCACTGTTTGTTTCTGCTACCAAACTGGATGCGTTTGGAACCTTGCCTTTAAAGTTTTCCCACTTTAATGGCTGGTCTTCCTTCCATTCAATTCGATTGGAAGGTGATGCGTTTAAGTTGGTCCATTCCTTTGGATGTGCTGTCCAAAGAAGACTTGTAGCCAAAAAAAGTTTAACACGAAAGTATAAATGCATGAATGTTACTAATTCTGTTTCAAATCATCCACAAATCTAATAATTGAGGTGGATTTTCTAATAATTTCGTGCCATAAAGTTGGCTGTCATGGTAAATGAAGAAACCCAAGAGAAAGTGAAAAACATTTTCCTGGAATATTTAGAAAGAAATCAGCATAGAAGAACGCCAGAACGTTTTGCTATTCTTAGGGAGATTTATAATTACGATGGACACTTTGATATTGAAACCCTTTATGGGCACATGAAAATAAAGAAGTACAGGGTAAGTAGGGCAACCTTGTATAATACAATAGAATTGCTTCAAAATTGCAATTTAGTAACCCGACATCAATTCGGGAAAAACTTGGCCCAGTTTGAAAAGTCTTTCAAATTTAAACAACACGACCATTTGATTTGCAATGAATGTGGTAAAGTTTTTGAATTCTGCGATCCACGCATCCAGCAAATACAAGAAATGGCAGGCAAATTACTCAATTTTGACATTAGAAACCATGCCTTGAACCTATATGGAAGTTGCAATGAACTGAGTCAGAATGGTAAATGTCCACATAAAGAAAAAGGGAACGATTAATGGCAGTTTTTACACACGATATTGAAAAACTTGGACCGATTTGGGCGGTTCATTTATCCGGAAGACTTACGGACCCCTTCGTTGCTAAACGGATGATGGAGGATTTAAACGAAAAATGTGCGGGTATTGAACCTTTAAACATTATTATTGATTTGAAAAGTCTGGAATACCTTAATTCCTCAGGTTTACAGGCTATGCTGCAAATTCTTAAATTGACAAGGGTTCAATCTGGAGAAACTTGGGTTTGCAATGTGCCGGATAGAATTCAAAAATTGCTGGTTACTACGAAACTTGAACATATTTTCAAGCATATCGATTCCTATCAACAAGCCATAGATACGCTAAAATAATAGGGGATATCCTTTTTATACCAATTTTAATTTATAAATAGTCGAAAGGCTATTTGTAAATTTAGATTGGTAAATGCCGAGGATACAGTATGTTAGTCCAATTTTTTCACGAAAATGTGAGCCTAAAATTGGACTATACATAATGTCCATTCGGTATTATGCCCAAGGAACGGTGATTTTGCGCTTGTAAATCAATTTATAAAATCATTTCGATAACAACCTGATTTGTTGGGGATTTATGGTTTTTGCATTTCAATTTACCCAGGTGGAATGAAATGCAATAGCCTAGGCTCAGTAGAATGTGTAGCGGAGGTGTCGGGCAAGGATAGAGCGTGATACCCCGCAAGCCTGCTGCCCCCTTGCATTTTTGGGGGCAGCAGGCTGAGGAGTATTAGCGATAGCCTGACCCAACCGCCCTAGCAAATGCTTAAACCCAGATTACGCATTAGAAATGCATAAACGATTAACCAGTTGTAAATCAATTTGTATAGCCAAATTGATAACAACTGCTAAATCGGGGTAACCCCAACTAAATCAAGTAGTTCGGATTAATAAATCCTCCTATTGATTAATTTGGGTTAAATAAAGGTAAAATGGTTTTGGCGGTTGGGGGCCCGCCTAAAACTAATTTTCAAAAGTGGTCTGTTTATCCTATTTCTGACTATAAAACCTGGAAGACCCGTGATTCCCAATCCGCATTGTGGGAAGCGTTCGTCTGAAAAATCTTCTGTGGTTTTGCCGAGAAAAGTTCAAAGCCTAAATGGCCTATCGATTCTATCAAAAATCGTAAGTACAATGGCTTAATTGAGTATGTCTGACTTCTGATTGTTTAAGTCAACCAAAGGCATGTTTGCGCCTTATTTATGTTCTGACTTATGTTCTTCATCATTCTTATTGCAACGCTCCACAATGGTATGAAAGGTATCGTGCAAATGATTTAGGGCTTTAGCAATTTCTTCATCTTTTCCGCCTTTTTCAATAAGTGATTTAAGATCTTTGGCTTCCTTAACCATGGCATCGGCGGCTTCCTTTACAGAGGCCTTATTGAACTCAGCAGGAATAGTTGAATTGCGCAATGCTTCGGCCTTTTCTAAAAACTCACCCACCCTTGCTTTTATGGGTTTTAAATCACCTTCTTCTGAGGGATGAAAAGTTTGAGACATTACACCATGAAAGGTCTTTAATTCAGGCCATTTATCAAATTTAGATTGTCCAAAACTGAGGTTGGAAAAAAGAGCAAATCCAACAAATATGAGAAGAAAAGATAGGTTTTTCATGCGATTAAATTTCAGGTTAAAGGTACCTAGGTTTACGGGTGTTTTTCTTAACCCCAAAAGGGTATTTTTAAAGTTAGAAATTAAGTTTATATTGCAAGGTAAAGTTCCGTGGTGCTTCTAAAAGGCCTGGTCTTAATGCATATTCCTTGTTGGAAATGTTCTTTACAATAAATGAAATGGTAGATCTGTCGGAGATTTTATAGGCTAATCGGGCATCAAAAACAACCACACCATTTTTGTGGTCTTGTCGGTATTGGCTAATACCATTTAACCCATCAAAAAAGCTGTCGATTCTTTCCATAAAACTGTTATAGGTAACAGTTCCACCTAACATTATTTTCTTAAATGGTTCAATTTCAATATCCACCCGGGCTGTGTTCCTTAATCTATATTTCAAAATACTTGTGCTGCCCACCAAGGAATCGGATTTGCCTATGCTGTTGAAAAGGTTTTGAAGGAAAATGCTTGGTTTCTTTTGGGCCGTATCGGATTGAAGGTCCGCTGGATAATTAAAAGTATAACCACCATATAATCGTACCGGTATTCCCAATACTTTTCCATCTGCAATAGTAGAAATTTCAGCTCCGGCAATTCGCGCCCTGCTTATGTTTTGGGCTTCAAATCCAATTACGCCATCCTTAATTAAAAAGACATATTCAATCATGTCTTTAAACTCAAACCAAAAGAGGGCAAGATCTAAACTGCCCATGAAATTTCCAAATTTATAGCCTTGTTTAAATCCAATTTCAGAGGTCCAACCTGATTCAGGTCTTAAATCTGGGTTTGGAATAATTTTGATAACACTTAAACTAGCATCTATATAGCGCTCCCCGATACTTGGAAAGCGATAACCTTGGCCCCAATTGGCTCTTATGTTGGTGTATTTGGCAAGTTGGTAATTGATTCCAGCCCTAAACACAGGTCTTCCAGGATCATTGGGCAAACCAAATACATGGTTTCGCTCATACCTGGCACCGGCCAAAAGGGTTAATTTATCCTTGAAGTTTTGTTCTAGTTGCAAGTAGCTAGCCATAAATACCTGGGTTATCTTTTTCCCTTCATATAAGCTGCTGTACGAGTTGGATAAACTACCAATAGCACCTGTGGTTAGGCTTAATCCGAAATTAAACTGCTTTTGAAATTGATAATCACCCCAATACAGTTTGGTTGAAGAGGTTGTTTTTCCATCGCCATTGTAGCGGGTTACGGAATAAAATCTGCTCCTCAATTTATGAACGGCCCCTTTTTGTCCTAAATAGGTGATTCTCGGATCAAGGGTGAAATAGGAATAGGTGTCTTCTGAAAGTGTTCCATCCGAAGGGATATAAGCCCCTGCATTGGGATCTTTCCAATAGAAAAACCTACCAAATTGCTGGAACATACCATTGCCCGCCAATTCAAAACTAAAGCCTTTAAGTTTTTTGGGCCTCCACCTTGTTTTAAAATTCACCCGTCCTTGTTGGTCGCTTCCATTTTTCAGATAACCGGAGTTCCAAATTAGGTTGGCTCCAACGATTAAATCAATATTTCCAAATTTTTGACGATGCGAAAGGAAGGCATTCGTGAAAAATGGATTAAAGAAATTATCCCACCACCGTAGTTCTTTTCTGGCGGGATTACTGTAAATGCCCTGGGCAATGGAAATCCTTGTTTGCGGCTTATCGTAGGCGTATCCAGTACGAACGTGGATAACACCGTTCATGGCACCCGAACCATATAAGGAAGAAGCGGCTCCTTTAATTACCTCCACCTGTTCCATATTTTCCATAGGAACAAAATTCCAACGTACTTCCGCAAGGTCGCCAGTAAGCAAGGGCATGTCATCTACCAACACTTGCACTCTCGACCCTGTTCCATAGGCATACCCGCTACCTCCACGTATACTAGCCTGTCCATCTACCACGGTAACTCCGGGAACCTTTTCCACAGCCCTAGCCAAATCTGGTGCATTGGTATTTTCAACCAAATACCGCTTTATTACATCGATGGAGACCACCTCCTTGGATGCCTCTTTTTCATATTGGCTTCCGGTAACGGTTACCAATTTTAATTCCTTTTGTTCTGATTTTAATTGGATGTTTATCTCTTGACTGGTTCCGGCATAGGCTTCAATCATTCTAGTTTCAGTGGTATAACCCAGGTAACTGAATTTTAGTTGATGCTTGCCTGGACTAACCTCTAAAATGAATTTACCAAGGATGTCGGTAACCGTTCCTACACCAGAACTATCGGAAACAACAGCGACACCAATAACTGTTTCGTTGTTTCTAGCATCATAAATAGTACCGGTAATTTTTGCTTTTTGAGAAAATAAAACCTGAGAAATAAAGATAAAAAATATCAGGAAAAAGCTTGATTTAAAGCGTGTTTTCTTTTGCATGATTTTCAATTTTGCACATCCCCCTCCACCATCCATTGTTAACCATTTGGGCCTGCAAAGGTAAATGACTAAGTTTTTATTTCAACCTAAATATGAGTTTCAGTTACCAACAGGCAGTTTTTGTCGGCCTTGTTTTCTTAAATTTCATAAAGTCTTATAGCGGAAAAATGCTAAATATAATACCAACTAATCCTGTTTTCAAGGGTTTTTAAGGGCCTTGTCTTTCAATGGAATGGAATTGAAAAGGATTTCCTAAACTTTTTTTTCGGGTTTCCAATGGTCAATTATCAACCATTGTTTTTCCCAAAATTTTTGGATTTTCAGTCAATATTTTCTGAGTAAGCTCCAAAAAATCGGCTACACTGAGTTGTTCAGCTCTTTTATTTAAGCCAGTCCAATTCGGTAATGGGCTTGGCAAAACCTGTTTGAGGGCATTGCTTAGCATTTTTCTGCGTTGGTTGAATCCCATTTTTACTACCTGGGTAAAGGCTTTTGTATCGCAGGGCAATTCATTTACCTTGTTCCTTGTGAGGCGAATCACCCCTGATTTGACCTTGGGTGGTGGACTAAATACATGTTCATCCACCGTAAATAAATATTCAGCATCATAGAAAGCTTGCAGCAACACACTGATTATGCCGTAATCCTTATTTCCGGGTCCAGAGGCAACACGTTGGGCCACTTCTTTTTGAAACATACCCGTAACCTCTATTACTTGGTCGCGGTGGTCATAAGCCTTGAACAAAATTTGAGACGAAATATTATAGGGGAAATTGCCTACAATGGCGAGTTTATCGGTGCCGAATTCCTTCCAATCCATTTTTAGGACATCCCCTTGAATCAAATGCAAACCTTTAAAGTCTGCTTTGTTTTTAAACAAAAAATCAACACTTTCGGTATCAATTTCGGCAGCCATTAATTGAATCCCCGGTTTTTTTAATAAGAATTGGGTGAGTATTCCTGTGCCCGGACCAATTTCAAGTACCTTATTATATCCGTTCATTGTTACGGAATCCGAAATACGCTCGGCAATCGAAGGATCTTTTAGAAAATGTTGCCCTAAATGCTTTTTTGCCTTTACAGGATCAGGAGAATATGCACTTTTATATGGTTTATGTTTACCTCTCATGTTGGGCTTCTTTAATCCACGGCTTGGCAAATTGCTGGGTGGTCGAAATTTGGGAATAAAGGTCGTTGTATTTTTCCTGCTCAGGTAAAAAATACCAATTTAAATGTTTGGACGACAACCGTTGCAATTCATCTTGCCTAACATAAAACCTTAAATGGGGGATTAAACCTGAATTATTCTTTTTTGCATAAACCATTAGCTCATTGTACCACCAACCGCAAATAACAACCGAAGTGGCATGCTGTGGTAATGACAATTCCTCCATTACTTCTTGGCAAAAGGCTTCTTTATTTCTACGTTTACTTAAATCGGAGTAAAGAGGTCCGGTGAGGGGGTCGAAAAACAAGGATTGGTCTCTTACCTTATACACTTTTGCCCAGGCCGAATAATCAGAACCGCGCTTGGAATCAGTTAAACCTAAGCTGAATAGAAAGGAAGAAGCGAGAAAGCAACAAATAACGAATTGATATAACATGTCGAGCATACTTACTCGGAGCGCCAGAATGATAAATGGAATGACAAGTATCCAATATCCGGATTTTTGAGGTAAACGCAAATAAGAAAAGGTAAACAGGACTAAGATTAAGAAGGCCAAACCTACCAAGGATTTATTTCGGTCGGATTGGGCTTGAATTCGAGAAAATCCGCCAAATACAAGCTGTGAAAGGGTGGCCGAAATCATACCTAGTAAGCCAATGGCACCCCAAACGCCAAAACTGGCTTTATAGATAACTTTCTCCCAGGATGGATAGGGAAACTGATCGTAATATTGAAAAAATCGATACCCAAATGTAATTACTAGCGGCAAATAGGACAAAATCCCCACCAATAGGCCGATGAGTCCAAATTTGACCAAGTTTTGGATAGAAAAATCTTTTCGTTCATTCAAAAATATCCAAATAGTAAATGGGATAATAAAAACACCCGTAGTAATTCTGCAACCAATGGCTAATCCAATAAATAAGCCTGAAAGTAAATACCTTCTATCAAGCAGATAGAAAAACGACCAAAGCAAAAAGCTTAAGGTAAAACAAAAGTCGATGGTGTAGGTACTGCTGATATAAACTACCGGTACAAAGGCGAGAGCCAATGCCGAAAGAAAAGGCCATTCCAATTCTAATTTTTGGTAAATCCTAAAAAAGGCAACGCTTGCCATTGCGCAGGCCACTGCCGAGAGCAGGTTCCACCAAAATGGAGAAAAGTTAGGAATTAGCAGGTAAAAGGCTTCCTGTACGGGATGTCCCGGTAGCCTGGAAGGTTCATAAATTCCGGTTTCAAGGGTTTGCCAAATGGCCAAAGGTGTTCCCCAGCTATCTTCTTCTGCTCCAAATCCAATAAATAGAAAGGGAATTCGGCTTGCTATAACCAAGAAAAACAAGCTTATTACTTGCCAATGTCCTTTATGTAGAAGGGTGTTCGTCAAAGTCTAGTCAGAGTCGCAAATTAAACCCAAAATGTCCATTGAATGAATTAAATAATGCGAAATTGGAAATTTAGTTTAGTTGAATCCTCGCATTCGAAACGCGGCAAAAAGGACCTTTCGTATACCCAAAGTACAAAAAAAAGAGGCAACCATTGGCTGCCTCTTTTTTATAAGAAGAAAAAAACTTAGTGAGCTACAGAAAAGGTTTTAGTCAAACGACTTCCGTTGGTAAGCAAATTGAAAATATAATTTCCATTGGCTAAATCACGGGTGTTGATTTGTAAGCTATGAGAACCTTTGATACGCAAACCAGCTGGTGCTTTAGCTACAACTTTTCCGCTCATATCTAAAATTTCATAAGAAGTTTGAGCAGTTGAGCGCAAAGTGAAGTTGGCAACCATATGGTCGTTTGCTGGGTTTGGTGACAAGCCCATACCGATACTTTCATCAAAATCTTTAATGCCAGCAGGGCCGATATAACCATTACCTACCACAGCAATATCATCAATAGAAATCAAATTGTCATCATGACTGTTGTGCAAGAAGGCAACATAAACATCCATTCCAACATAATCAGCAAGGCTAACTTCAAATGGTTTTAAAACACCATTAAAACGAAGTGAGTCACCATCGTATTCAATATATGTTCCATCTTGACCATGAACAAATCCTTCAGAGAAAACAAATTCTGAAAAAGAACTGTCTGGTGTCAAATCGCCTTGGCTAATGAACTCAGCTGATTGAAACAAAGTGTCAGTAAATTGGTCGGTGTGTTCGTTGGTACCAATGGAAGCAACAACCGCATATCTATCCAAAAATCTTGGAGTTTGAAACGGTGCCGATTTCCACATAAGTTTTACCGAAGCATCGTTTACGTGGATGGAAGGTAAAATCAACATGTTTTGAACGGGTGTTGAGGCATCGTCTGTCCAAGAACTAGAACCTAAAACGATATTAGTATCCCCATCCGGAGTTAAGGAGTCAGTAATTGAAAAGGCATATGTCAAAAACCACTCAAGAGAACGGTCAGAACCACTTGCATCGGCAAATCCATCTCCATCGATATCGTACCATAAAGTATCATACAATTGACCAGAAGCAGTAGGACTAATTAACAAATGCGGAAATGAGTCCGCCTGGAAATTTTCCCAAAGTAAGGTATCAGTGGAAGATTGCGAAAAACCTGCCATTGAAATAAAAGCCAATGAAAGGGTAGTAAAAAGTTTTTTCATACTATTTTGTTAACTAAATATTTGGGCAAAGTTAAACTTTTAGAGCCATTCGCTTGGCAAAAATTTGCAGATTTGCGCATCCGAACACGAATCAAAAATATAGGCTCCTTTTTATGGAACAGACATGAGTTAGTTTTTAGACTTATTCTGTTTGGTCTTGCCATTCTAATTACGGTTTGGATTCTACCCAAGGATGCCAAGTTCGCCTTTGAATATGAAGTCGGAAAGCCTTGGTTACACGAGAATTTGATTGCGCCTTTCGATTTTCCTATTCGCAAACCACGACAAGAGCTTGATGCAGAGAAAAGGGAAATAATAAAGAATAAACACTATTATTTTAAACTCGATACGACGGTAGGTCCAAAGGAGATCAAAGCCTTTCGGGAAGAAGCCTCCCGCTTGTTTCCTAAACAAAAAGCCTTGGTTGAAAAATTGGCAGAGTCGCTAAAAAGCACTTACGAAAAGGGAATAATACTGGTTAATGAGCCAGTTTATTCTTTAAGGGAAGATAAAGAGATTTACCTCCTTCGAGGCAACGAAGCGGCTCCCAAACTTTTTGAAGAACTATTGACCCCGCAAAGGGCCTACGACGAAGTAGTAAATGAACAATCCAATCTCCCCGATGGTTTGGTTGAATTGATTCCGACTTACATCATTCACAATGTCTTTTTCGATGACCTTACTACCGAAAAGGTGCTCAATGAAGATCTTTCCGAAATTTCACCCTACAAAGGAAAGGTCTCTGCCGGAATTCGCATTGTTACCCGAGGCGATATGGTGGATGAGTATAAATTTCAAGTGCTGGAATCCCTTAAGTCGGAATTCGTTTTGCAACAAGGAAGTAGTCAAGGTAAATTCCTTCCAATTGTTGGTCTTTTTCTCCTCGTCAGTATGGCTACCCTGGTGCTTTACCTGTTTTTAGCGCTTTTCAGAAAGGATATTTTGGCAGATAACAAGAAGGTGGCCTTCATCTTGTTTCAACTCCTCCTCACCTTAGGCATGACAAAAATTGCCATCAAATTGGATGGAATGAGCATCTATGCTGTTCCGTTCTGTTTGTTGCCAATGATTATCCGTACCTTCTTCGATACCCGATTGGCCCTGTTTGCTCACTTGGTGGCTTGCCTAATTATCGCCTTCCTAGCTCCAAATGGATTTGAATTTGTATTCCTGGAAGTTATTGCAGGTATTGTGGCCATTTTTAGTATTGCCAAATTGCAAAATCGCTCCCAATTTTTCTTCTCCTCCTTTATAATTTTTTCTACCTATTGTGCCATCTATTTTGGTCTTACCCTGATTCGTCACGGCGGAATGAAAGAAATGGAATGGTATAATTTGTATTGGTTTGCCCTCAGCGTAACCTTCACCTTGTTTGCCTACCCCTTGATCTACCTGTTCGAAAAGATATTCGGACTAATATCGGATGTGAGTCTCCTTGAATTATCGGATATCAATGGGAAATTGCTCAGAGAATTGTCGGCCAAAGCACCTGGTACCTTCCAACATTCCTTACAGGTAGCCAACCTCGCCGAATCGGCCATTTTTCAAATCGGTGGAAATCCTTTGCTGGTGCGAACAGGTGCACTTTACCATGATATCGGTAAAATGGAAAATCCCTATTATTTCATCGAGAACCAAGTTTCGGGCTTTAACCCCCACGATGAATTAAACTTCGAAGAAAGTGCAGCCATCATTATTGGCCATGTAAAAAAGGGAGTTGAAATTGCAAAAAGGGAACGCTTGCCCGATGAAGTAACGGATTTTATTCGCACCCACCATGGTACTTCCTTGGTGCAATACTTCTACCAAAATTACCTTAAAGATTTCCCAACCGGTACCCTCGATAAAAACTTCTTTTCCTACCCCGGTCCAAAACCCTTTTCCAAAGAAACAGCCGTGTTGATGATGGCCGATAGTGTGGAAGCCGCTTCCCGAAGCCTTAGAGCTTACAACGCCGAAACCATTAGCCATTTGGTAGATAAAATTATCGATGGTCAAATCGAGCAGGAGCAATTTGCCAATGCTGATATCACCTTCAAGAATATTAACCAAATCAAACGGATTTTCAAACGTAAACTTCAAAACATCTACCATGTTAGGGTAGAATATCCCGATTAATCATGTCTTCTGCACTCAAAAACCTATCCGCTTATTCCCCAGAAACCGTTCCCAATGGTGCCGAAATGAAAATCGCCATCGTGGTCTCGGAATGGAACCATGAAGTTACCGGCGCTTTAAAAGAAGGGGCTCGGACTACTTTAATCAAACATGGAGTAAAGAAAGATAAAATCTTAATTTGCTATGTCCCAGGCAGTTTCGAACTCCCCTCAGCGGCGCAATTGGTGCTAGAAGCTCAAAAGGAGGTGGATGCGGTAATTTGCTTAGGTTGTGTTATACAGGGTGAAACCAGGCATTTCGACTTTATCTGCGAAGCCGCTGCCCAAGGAATAAAAGATGTTTCCTTGAAATACAACAAACCGGTTATTTTCGGTGTGCTAACCCCAAATACGCAACAACAAGCCATGGATAGGGCAGGAGGGAAGCATGGAAACAAAGGAGACGAAGCCGCCATTACCGCTTTGAAAATGGTTGGTCTGGCCCAAACCTTGAAGAATTAAATTTTTTGGAGAGCTGCGAAACAATTCAGGAAAATTCTACCTTTCCCTGATTTTTTACCCATGAAAGCAATTCTCATTTCTCTTTCCATTTTTCTATTAAGTTTGGATGTGTTTGCTCAGCAAGCACCTGAAGTTCAATCCAATAAAGTTAAAATCCTTTCTTGGAATATTTATATGCTTCCCCGGAACATCAAAAAAACGGGAAAAATTTACCGAGCGCCTAAAATTGCAGAGGAACTTAAAAAGGAAGGTTATGATATTCTGGTTTTTCAGGAGGCTTTTCACGGTACAGCCCGCCAAATTTTACGCCGCAAATTGAAAAAGGATTTCCCTTATCAAGTAGGACCGGGAAACCGTAAATGGTGGTGGGTGAAAGTAAACAGCGGGGTATGGATGATGAGCAAAACCCCACTTAAAAAGGTGGCCGAAACCGAATTTCATGATTGCGACGGATTTGTCGATTGTTTTGCCCGAAAAGGTGGACTTCTGGTTGAAACAACGGTGAAAGGACAAACAATCCAAGTGATGGGAACCCATATGCAAGCCGGTGGAACATACGATACCAAACGCAGCCAATTTAGGCAGTTGGCCAAAGAACTGCTCGAACCCAACAAAAAAGAAGGTGTACCCCAATTGCTTTGCGGCGATTACAACATTCGGGAAGCTGATACGGTGCTGTATCCCGAACTGATCCGTACCCTCGGTTGCGAAAATGGACCTCTGTCTGGCCCCTACAAATACACCGCCGACGAAACCAACAACGACCTTCGCCCCAGTGGACAAAAGGTAATCGACTTCATATTCTACAAAGGAAATGGGAAACTGGTAAAGGAAGTGAAACGCTTTATCCGCGTTTTCGAAAGTCCTTGGCATAAAAATCACAAAAGTTTGAGCGACCACCATGCAGTAGAGGCCATCCTAGAATTTTAATGAAACGATTTATTGTTCTTAATCGTTGAACCCCCAAATACCAAGCCTCAAATTCTACCAAAATTCTCCTATCGTATGAAACGTTTTCTTTTACTAGCTAGCTTTATTATACTTGGCACACTTGCTAAATCGCAATCAGCGGAAGGGTTTTACAACCGTGGCAATGCTAAAATGATTAAGGAAGATTTCAGCGGTGCTATCGTTGATTACAATGAAGCAATTCGGCTTCGGTCAACCTTTTCAATGGCCTATTACAACCGTGCCAATGCGAAAGCGCGAATGAACGATTTTCAAGGGGCTTTGGACGATTTGAACGAATGCCTAAAACAGGAACCTATGTTTGCCAACGGCTATTACAGTCGCGGGCTTGCCAAAAAAGCCTTGAAAGATTATTCAGGAGCAATTGCCGATTATAACGAAGCCTTCAAACTGCAACCCAAAAATGCCCAAGCTGTTTTCAACCGAGGAATTGCTAAATATCACCTCGAAGATAAAATTGGCGCTTGTACCGATTGGGTGGCCGCTAAAAATATGGGACTTACCGGGGTTGAAGAAAATATCAAAAAGCATTGCCCCAAAAATATGCGGTAATTTCAGCCCTGCAAAGGCTTAGCTAAATAGTTGCAAGGCTTGAATTAGGCTATTCTTTTTTTTCTTTAATTTAAGTTGGGCGTGCCCTTTTCGCCAAACCATTTCCCGTTTTTTTTAAGCATTCTACTAGCGAAAAGGTCGGGCTTTACACTGCAAGTCCTCGGTCTGCTCCGTTCCTCCTCATCCCTGTGGGCTTTCCGTTGCAATCCCTCACGCGGCATCCAGCTTAAACATTAGCAAGTGAAATAGACATTTTACCTTGCTTACCTTTCGCCACCCAAATGTTTCAGATTAAACCTTCTTCCTTTTTCAACCAAAAATAGCCAACTTCTTAGTACACTTCTACTTCAACCCTTTCGTTAAAGCGTCCTGCATCTAAGTCCTGATTGCCTTCTGTATCGGTTTCGGGCATCAGCGGTGAATTGGATCCCTTTCCTTCCGACTTTATTTTTTGGGCATCCAATCCCAGCTTAATTAGCCAATTCGACACTTCGGTGGCCCTGCCTAAGGAGAGTTTTTGTTTGGTTTCTTGGCTGCCAATCGACGAAGTGTGGACCACTATCTTGAAGTTTTTACCTGCTTTTGATTTTACAAATTGATTCAGTTTCTCTAAACCAAAATTCGAACCTGCCGAAATTCTTTCCTTGAAAAACTCGAAGCGAATGGTCTGAAAACTTGCTTTCTTGGCAGAGAGGGCTATGTTTCTCGACCATTTTGCAAATTCAGCCTGCTCAGGTCTATCCACCAAGGCCCAAAAAGGAAGTAGGTTTTCGGCCGAGAATTCAATATGGTAGGCCTTCCCAACCGGAAGATTTAATAAGTATTTGCCAGTTTTACTGTTTGAATTAAATTCTCCAAACAAACTGGAACTAGAAACATCCCAAACCTTTATCTGTGCTTTGATGGGTTTCCCTTCCTCGTCGGTAACGTTGCCAACAACCAGGGTTACGGCGCCTGACGGACCTAAGTCTTGGGGTACAATTGGTAAAGGTTCAGGTATAGTTTTGGGTTTTGCCTTGCTGCAGGCTGCGATACGCTCATCCACAATAGCTCCCACATCGTAAAGTGTTGTCTTTTCGGCTGAATAGGGTTGGCGGGTGGTTTTGAAAACCGAATACGACCAGGCCGAAATTTTCTTCTGTTTTAACTGGGCGCTGGAAAGCGAATTTTTATACTCTCGGTATTTGCTAAGGGCCAATTTATAGTCGCCGTTGTATTCGTAAGCCCTAGCCAAAAGAAATTCCAAATCGGGTTCTAAGTTGGGCGAATAATCATAGCAACGTTTTAAATAGGGAACAGCTTTGCCTGCCGAGGTGGAATCTGCGTTTAAATAGCAAATGCCGATTTTCAATAAAAGTGTATTGTCGTTGTGTTGGTTTTTTTCTGCTTCTAAATAAAAGTAAAGGGCCGAAGTATAATCTGGCGGGTTGCGTTTTAATTGTTGGTCACCTTTTTCTACCAATTCTTCAGCCTTGTTTTGCCCAAAAGCCAGCCTAGGGAAGGATAAACATCCAACCAAAAGTAAACCAACGCATATTTTTAGGCTATTGCTCAAACGGCTACACTTAATTTTTTAGAATTTCAAACTCAATTCTTCTATTTAAGGCCATTCCCTCTAGGTTTTCACTCCCGTCCTTGTTTTTGTTGGCGGCAATAGGCATGGATTCACCAAAACCAACAGCCTTTAGTCTATCAGCACCAACACCTCGCTTAACCAAAGCCTGAAGCACCGATTCGGCTCTTTTTTGGGATAAGGTTTTATTGTAGGACTCTTCTCCTTTATCATCGGTATAGCCATTGATTTGTATCTGAACCTCCGGAAATGCTTTCAAAAATTGGGATAAGCGGTTTAATTCGTTTTGTGATTCAGGGCGTAAATCAAATTTATCTGAATCGAAAAAGATATTGTTCAGGGCTATTCTCGTTCCGGGTTTGGCCTTTTTCAATTCAATGGCTTTATCTACTTTCCTGAAATCCTTTGCTGGTTCAATGACAAAATTTTCTGAATGGAAGAGGTAATCATCTTTTACTACGGCAATTCCATAATTTTTTCCGGAAGGCAAGGAAACGACATATTTCCCTGTTTTGCTGTTCGAAACCAGCTCGGCTACAACTTCATTCTTCTCATTGTCAATAATTTGTATGCCTGCCTCGGTGGGTGCTTTTGATTTTTCATCGGTAATGGAACCTGTAACCAAGGTCAAGGGACTAAAAGGCTGATCTTTTTTGCCGGTTTTGGGTATCGAAACACTGTAAATGTCGTTTTCGCCTGCACCACCGGCCCGTGCCGATGAAAAATAACCCATTTCACCACTCGCCGACAGTACAAAGAAAATATCATCATCCGGTGTGTTGATCGGATAACCCATATTCACGGGTTGTCCCCAAACACCATCTTTGTACACGGCTTTGAAAATATCATAACCGCCCATCGAATTGTGTCCGTTTGAACTGAAATACAAGGTTTTACCATCGGGGTGAAGAAACAGTCCATCTTCGTCCCAAACGGTATTGATATTCGGACCTACATTCTTGGAAGGGCCCCAATTCCCTTTTTCATCCTTTTGTGAAAAATAAATATCTCTTCCGCCTATTCCGCCACTTCCATCTCGGGTAAAAACCAAACTTCTTTCGTCGGCACTCAAACTTATGGAATGCTCCGTAGCGGAGGAATTGATGTTTTCGTTCAGTTTTACCGGTTTTTGCCATTGGTCGCCTTCCAACCTACTTTGGTAAATATCGCCGTTCAGAAACAAAAAGATGGTTTGTCCGTCGGCCGAAAGTCCCAAGGCGGCATCGTGTTTCTTGGTATTCAGGGGTGCCCCCACGTTGCTAGCTTCGCTCCATTGGTTGTTGATATTGTGTGAGCGGTAGATATCTTCATAAGGCAATTCATCAAAAGGATCTATTCCTCCGGCTGTATTCCTTCTTGAGGTGAAGTATAATTCGGATTCATCGGCTGAAATTATGGGTGCATAATCAGGTTTGTCGGAATTTAATTTGGCACCTAAACTTTGGATTTTAACCTGCACCGGACGCTTAACCAAATCCATTCCGTTTCTGCATTCCAAAATTCGTTTATCCATCAGTTTGGTTGGATTTTGAATGCTCATTTCACCATTTACATCAGGCGATTCATTGACCATCAAAGTCCCGATGGTATTGTCCAATTTAATGGTGCCAGACTTTTTTGAATCCAAATAATTTTTATAGCTGATGTATTGTTCAATGGCCTTTTCAAACTGCATATTTAAATGGTAGGCACGAGCCAGTAAAAAGCTTCGTTCAGGACTTTGGGTACTGGCCGATTTTTCAAGATACTTTAAGGCTTTTGATTTTTCGGATGAATGCAAATAAGCAATGCCGAGTAAATAATTAGCCTCCGAATTGCTGGGATTGGCACTTAATTCCTTTTGTAAAAGTTCGATAGCCTTTTTATTCTGACCGCTTTCATCGTTCAAAATATGTTTGGCTTCCTCCAAATTGCCTTGCGAAAAACTAGCAAATCCAAATGTGGTAAGGAAAAGAACCAAGAGTAAATTTTTTATAATCATTGGTAATGGGGTGTTTTTTTTCGAAACGAAAGATAAGCAAAAAAGGTTTTTCAATTATGCACCATGCCATTTCCATTGCTGCGATAGGGATTGTTTATTCTAAAATTTTGCGCTAGGTTTGGGTCACTCCTCAAGCATTTGAATGCCTTTTTTTGCCATCTTTCATACACTGGTTTTTGAACGGAAAAAAGTTTATTTAAAGACGGAATGGTTTTACTTTCGGGTAGGGATAGAAGCGTAAAGCCCGGAACCTAGGCGTAGCGCAGCAGCCTAGGTGAGGACTTGCAGCGTATAGCCCGACCATGAGCCCGGCACCATGCTTAGAAATAGTACAAAATTGGTGGCGAATGGGACACGCATGGGAAATAGGAAATAGAAAATAGGAAATAGGAGATAGGAGATAGGAAATAGGAGATAGGAAATAGAAAATGGGAGATAGGAAATAGAAAATGGGAGAAGGCTTAAGTTATAGTTTTTTTGCCACCGGCTATTCGCCAAGCTAGCCAACCCATGGGCAAATAAGCAAGTCCTAAATCAAGCATATCGAACCAAAGTGGAGCCGGAACCATAAAAACCATCATTACACCGCCTATCATATGAAAACCGGCAATACCTAAGGCCAAGGGGAGTTTATAGGATGCCGCCACCAACACCACCACCAGCGCTCCTACCAAGCTTCCTAAGGCATGGGCCAAAAAGGGAAAAAGAAAATGCTTTGGTTGCAGCAAATGCATGGCCGCTTTAATTCCTTCGGGAGTGCTTAAATTCGTTCCTTCGGGAGGCGGAATAATTCGTCCGCCCAATTGCACCAATAAGCCATTAAGCATCATGGCGGCAAAGGCTCCCAACACAAAAGCCAAACTGTTTTTAAGGATAGGATTCATTATTTCGCAAGGATTTAGGTGTGACAAATGTAAAATTTTCCGAATTTCCAGCTTTCGATGCGGAAGGATTTGTAGAGATTTCCAAAAAAATGCCAACTTTGTGAGACGATTTAAACCCCCAAACCACCATGCCTAAAGCCATAGGAATTGCTGCCGACCATGCCGGATATGAACTCAAGGAACACTTAAAACCACTGTTGGCCGAACTTGGTTACGAGCCAGTAGATTTTGGCACCCATTCCCTTGCTAGCATGGATTATCCTGATGTGATACATCCGTTGTGCAAAGACCTACAGGCTGGGAAGTTTGCGCTGGGAATTATTATTTGTGGCAGTGGAAATGGTGTAAATATTACGGCCAACAAGTATCCCGGTGTTCGTTCGGCTCTATGCTGGCTTCCCGAAATTGCTGCATTGGCCCGTCAGCACAACGATGCCAATATTTTGGCCCTTCCGGCTAGGTTTATGAGTAAAGACCAAGCCGAGGCCAGTGTGCGCAATTTTCTCACCACCCCGTTTGAAGGCGGACGGCACCAAAACCGGGTCGATAAAATCCCCATGTGCTAAGCTGGATAGAAATGTTCATCTTTGCAGCCCAAATTTTTGACTTTGAACGAAATACCTTTTAGAATTGGTTATGGCTACGATGTTCACCAACTGGTGGAGGGAAGGGAGTTGTGGCTTGGCGGCGTAAAAATTCCCCATACCAAAGGTTCCTTAGGCCATAGCGATGCCGATGTGTTGCTGCATGCTATTTGTGATGCCTTGTTAGGGGCTGCTGCCTTGGGCGATATTGGTAAGCATTTTCCCGATACCTCCAAGGAATTTAAAAATATCGACAGCAAGATTTTGTTGCAACGTGTGGTTGAGCTTTTGCACCAACAGGGCTGGCAAATCGGAAATGTAGACAGTACCCTGTGTTTGCAAAGACCTAAAATTATGCCTTATGTTGAAGAAATGCGGCAAACCATTGCAGGGATTTTGCAAATTGGAATCGATCGGGTATCCATCAAAGCCACTACCAAAGAGCAGTTGGGCTTTGTAGGCAGGGAAGAAGGCTTAGAGGCCTCGGCTGTGGCCTTATTGGTTAAACTATAAATTTGTTCATCATGAGAAAGGTTGATCTTCAATTGTCCTATTTGGTTTATGAATCCTTGCAAGAGCTTTCGGCCGAAGACCAAACATTGATGCAAAGGGCTGTTCAGGCTTCGAACAATGCCTATGCCCCATATTCACAGTTTTATGTGGGTTGCGCTATTTTGTTGGAAAACGGAGAAACCATCATAGGAAACAACCAAGAGAATGTGGCCTATCCATCGGGTATTTGTGCCGAGCGGGTGGCTATTTTTGCGGCATCAGCCCAATATCCTGGGGTGGCGGTAAAAACCATGGCCATTACGGCTCATTCCATCATTATGGATCCGGATACCCCGATTACCCCTTGTGGTGCTTGTAGGCAAGTGGTAGCCGAGTACGAAAGTCAGTTTAAAAAGCCGATTCGCATCCTGTTGCTTAACCCCAATGGCGAGGTGATGGAAGCCAATTCCATAGATGTGTTTCTGCCTTTTATGTTTAGGGCGGAGGGGTTGAAGAAGTGAGGGGGGATTGGGGGGCAAGAGTAAAAAGTTACCTAATTCTAGAATTTATTTGCTGCTATTAACATAACGCTGCTACGCAGCTGAATGCCCCACCGATTAAGTCTACCGTTGTTTTGAATTCAGTTTCGTTTTTCCATTGAGTAAGGGTTTTAGGGGCTTTTGGTGTGGCATGTGTATGGCAAAATAGATGTATGGAACCCTCAGAAAAACAGTGTATAGGTATTTAATTATGTTGAATTTTCTATATCGCTCCTCTGGAGCTCACTTGGTTGCTTTTGGTTGGAATTTAAATAAGTTGTAACTTTGTAGTATCATGATACGAACGAGTATTATTCCAACTAAAAGCTCCTTTGGGTTAACCTTGGATTTTCCTAAGGATTATGTAGGCGAAGAAATAGAAATTATAGCTTTTAAGAAAAAGGAAGCTCTTTCAGACGAAAAAGGGAAAGGACTCGAAAAAGTATTTACAGTTTTGCAGGTAAATACGCCCACCTCATACAAATTCAACCTGGAAGAGGCCAATGAAGGGTAATATTTTTCTGGATAGTAATATTGTTATTTATGCGCATACCGACATAGACCTTCAAAAGCAAAAAATTGCTCAGAAAACCATAGTTGAATATAAGACTTTTATAAGTGCACAAGTACTCAACGAAGTTTTAAATGTTCTTCGTAGAAAATTCAAAAAACCATTATCACTTTAAGATATCGATACAATGAGAGTATTATTAGATATAAAAGACAATAAAGCCCTGCACTTAATGGAAGTGCTTAAGAGTTTACCTTATGTAAAGGCAAAGACTATTTCAGAAGAAAAAGCCCTGCTAATGGAGGAAATTAAGGAGGCAGTTGAAGAATTGAAATTGGTTCGTCAAGGTAAATTGAAAGGCATACCTGCAAAACAGCTTTTAGATGAGTTATAATATTATCGCTGTTCCTACTTTTAGGCAAGAGGTAAAAAAGTTGGCTAAAAAATACCATTCCTTAAAAACGGATTTAGCTATTTTGTTTGAAAGTTTAGAGGAAAACCCAATACAAGGAACATCTTTAGGTAGAAACTGCTACAAAATACGCCTTGCCATTTCCTCAAAAGGTAAGGGCAAAAGCGGTGGAGCAAGACTCATCACCAATTTTGTAATTGCCGATGAAACAGTGTATTTACTCTCTATTTACGATAAATCTGATAAAGAAAATCTAACCGATAAAGAACTGAACCTATTGCTGAGCGAAGTACCTGAATGAAAAATAAAGAAGACATTCATTGAGTGGCAAGGCAATCGAAATCGCAGAGAATATAATGGAAATTACAATCAGCATGCCACAAACAAGGGTATTTTGGTCGTCAATATCGGTGGTATAATCTCCATCGGCTATGGCATCATCCACATACTGCAACTGGTTGTTGCCCGGGTTATAATGGTAGCTGAGGTTATCCATAGGGTTGGTATACATCACTATAATCCTCTTTGTCCATAATTTTTCTCCAAATTTTATATATTCCTAATAATATCATAATTATTCCTCCAAATGGGGTTAGAAGAAAGTCTAAAATTGTATTCATTTTTTTGATTTGTTTGCATTTTCACTATCCTCAATTGCCTTGTCAACAGTTGAATCTATAGCTTTTTCTGCAGGATAGCCCAATTGGTATTTGATAGATTCAAAGCCTTCTGGAATTTTCTTAAACAATTTACCTACCCCTTCACCTGCTAATAATCCAAAAAGTCTGATTGCCCCCTTTTATTAGCCTCCAATTTAATCTTTCCAACAACCAAATCAATTTCAATATTTTTTTCATTTAATTGGGTTAGTTGACCAAAATTTGGAGTTTCATTTTTTGTAAAAATCGATGCATAGGTCTCCTTTAAGGATGTATGCAATTTTGGATCACAAACAAAAGTGTGTAAGGCTTTAGACTTTTTCATTTTATTTGTTTTTAATAGTGAAATTTATGCCCAATTCCCATTTTTTACAATTGGATAAATTATGGTTTTACAGCTGCTACAATAATAAAATTCAGGAAGAATCCCTCTTTCAAATTTCCTTGTCATATTTTTTTTGCAACATTTACACTTCCTTGGAGAAAGCGCAAATAAAATTAATAGTAGGAAAATTAAAATCAAAACAATTTCAAAAATATAGCTTACAAAATAATATGAGGATATTAATGAAATTATAATAAAAGTAAATGTAATTAACCAAAATTCCCATCCTAGCTTATCTTTAACTACTTGGTAATCACTTTTGTCAATCTCCATTATTTTACCTTTTTTTCAGATTTAAGTATTGTAACCTTAGCATTCCCAGAAATTTCAAAATCAACTTTTGCTTTGGTAGTTAAACCAAACTCTACTGATGTAATTCCATTTACTCCATAATTAATTTGTCCATAGAATTCTTCAAAAGTTCCTTTTATACTACCTTCTGCGGGTGTAGTTTGATCATTAATAATAAATTTTAAATAAGCATTTCCTTCTAAATCAATAGATTTAGTATTTGTTTTCGAGGTACTTGAAAAGAGTCCATTAACTTTCGTGGTTAAACTTTTTTCACTATGGTTTTCTGTCATTCCTTTGGATTTCGCATCAATAATTACTTCTCCTAATCCATACTTTGCTTTACCCTTTAAACCTGCTTCTACTGATTTAAACGGAGGATTCGTTGCTTCACAGTGATTTCCTTTAATTTTACTTCCAGCCTTATCCATACTTTCCCCAATTTTCTGCATTTCCTCACTAAAGGTAGTTTGATATTCAGTATTGCAATGTTCCAATGATTTAGAGTTGACATTATAAGTGTAATTTGAAACTAAGGTACCATGGACTCCTTCTGGGCCATAGTGTACACCCATTACCACTGAATAATCAACTGTTTTAATCCTCATGCCCAAAGATTTTCCATCTTTAATATACTCGGTTTTAATGCTAATTTTTGCCTCTCCTCCGTCCAAATCAATATTTGCAATAGGACTATTACTGAAAAATTGATATGGGGATAAAGAAGGATATTTAGTTGATAAGGGGTCTATACTAATAGGTCTTCCAATAAAAGGGGAATAATTTCTCATCCCATAATCCTGAGTTCCTGTTTCCTTATCATTCTCCTTCCCATTAAACCCAAACTTATACCCCCCACTCACACTCCTTTCATTTACTTCACTTCCAAACGCATAATAATCCGTTTCGCTGAGCACATTGGGTTTATACCATTCCAATTCCCCATCGGTATCGGAATCTTCGCCGTATTTGCGGTCGGAGATTACGGCTAAGACATTGCCGAGATGGTTACTTAATTCATAGTTTCGGTGGTCAAGGGGGCGGGACATGAATAGTGAAAAACCAATTTAGGATTTGGTTGAACAAATATACACGCTAATTGAAAAAAAACTAATTCATTGCGCGGCGTTGGCACCTTCCATTTTACTATTCTGTTATTAACTTTTGGTAATCCAAACTCCTCACCGTTCAGATGCGACGATTTAGACATTCCTAACACCATCAATTTATCTACAGGTTTAAACAGTGGATCTTTTGGGCTTTTGTTTTAGGCCGCCTTTCTACTCACTTATTCTCATTCCAAAAATATGCATTTGGTCGGAGGAGAGTAAGGTGCTTATGGAAATTTACTTGTAAAACTCTCGAATTTCTTTTGTGGCAGAGAATTACATAGTGCCAATTTGAGAATTGTCAGTAATTTAATAAAAAAAAATCAAAGGACAATGGGTTAAAAAGAGTCGTGCAATATGAAGCTTATTAGTTTCATAAGGTGATTTTCATATTGGGCCTTTTTCCAAATCTATTATCTTAGAAATTTCGGGGTTTGGAGGATAATAAATAATCAATACACTATCACCTACATTAAAAAATAAGTCATATTTTATTTCAATATTATTCACCTCAGCGTTTGTCTTATAATTTACTCCATTTACCTTATAGTTGCAAATAATATATATATCTGATTTTCGCCTATTTTGACGTTCTTTTACTATGCCAATTGTAGTTTTATTGAATTTATATAATAAATTATTCCTGTAAATACTTAATGACAATAAAACAAATAAAATGACATAAAATAATATCAAAAATATATAAACAATTAATTTATTTTTAAAATTGATATTTGATTTAAAATCCATTTTACAAATTTTTATTTATCTTAAAATGCTATTTTTAAAACTTTTTAATGGTTTATTTCCTTCGTAACTAGTATTATCTGTTCTTGTTACTCCATCATCAGTAGCTTTAGATTTAGGTTTATAACTTATTGAAGTTTGATTTTTACTTGAATTTTGTATTCCATTATTTGTTCCAGATGATTGGGTTTATACCATTCCAATTCCCCATCTGTATCGGCATCTTCTCCGTATTTTCGGTCTGAGATAACGGCTAATACATTGCCAAGGTGGTTGCTTAATTCGTAGTTGCGGTGGCCGGTGGGGCGGGACATGGATAGTGAAAAACAAAGATAGGATTTGGTTGAACAAATATACATGCTAAATCAAAAAAAACAATTTAACTGACCTCCAAACACCTCACCCTTCAAACAAGCCTTTTTTTTGGACATACCCGATTCCAGCCATTGCTCAACAGCTAAAAATAGCTGCTCTGGTGTCCACATCTTTTTGGTCGCAAGTTTCGATGTTTTTTCACACATCAAAAATATCCACTTGGTCGAGGGGATACGATATTTACCATCATTTTCATTGAAAAAAATTTTAGTATGAAAGCGGATAAAGGCTATCAATTAATGTTGTATCATTATTAATTATAATAGATTTTAATTCTAATACCATTTTTTGTTTTGGAATAAATATTGTAACAATTCCAAACTTTTCCATTAAATAATAGGCTCTAGAATCATAATTTGAATCAAGGTTGTCAATAATCCCAACTTTAACGCTTTTAAAATTGGGATTAATAAAAAACTCATCTTTCTTAAAAACACGATAATTAGTTTCATTAATAGATGCATTTGAATAGTTATCCATTCTATATAATTCATTAAAAATACTATCTGAGAAATAACTTTTATTAATTATAAAATCATAATAAATATCTTCTGTTTTTTCAACAATTAGACTATCATTTAAGTTATTAGACCATGTTCTTATTATTAATGCATTTTTTCTTTTGCTTATATTACAGGAAAAGGCGCTTAAAATAAAGAAAAAATAAATTATTATCTTAAACCTTTCCATAGGAAACCTCCTGAAACAAATTTGTTAAATAACTCCTTTTGAGAGTACTTTTTTTGACCTAGATTCATGTGAATGTTCATGTTTTGAACTTCATTTAACATTTCGACAGCTTTACTATTTAGAATAAATTGCTCTGACCCTTTATATCCTATATCGCTGTAATACATAATGTTTGTTAAATAACTTGTTTGAGACATTAGTTTGTAGTCGTGTTGATTATTACTATCTCTTTGAAAGTTAGAACCTAAAAACTGTTTTTCTCTTATTTCACCATGTGTAAAAGCCTCATGGCCAATATTATCAACACTTTCCAACATTTTATCTCTAAATCCACCCTTTTCAGACAACTTATTAAGCGAACCTATATTGTCAACACTTATTTTAATTTTCAATCTATTATTATTTTTTTCGCCGTTTGTTGTTGCTGGTGCACTTGGATGATCATTATAAGGATCAATAGAAACATCAACTCCATTTTTAGAAGATTTTCCTTCAACTTCAGCTGAAATATTTAAATTTTTAACAAAAACACCATTTAATTTAAAACCCTTTTCAGCATGGTCTAAAAGGTATTTTTTGCCAGCCTTGGTGGCTGCAAATAATTCGAAAGCTAGTATGTTTCCTTTATTTTTATAACTTCCATTTTTATCCTTTTCATAAATTTTACTTACGTCTACATCGTCTCCATAAATATCATTAAAGAAATAAGGAGAATTATTAAAAGCAGAATAGTTTGATTGGTTTGGATTCATAGCTTGATCCAAATTCCATCTCCTCCCCAACCTTGTATCATATTCCCAGAACATGGCAGTATTAGCATTCCCAGTTCCATAAATTTCATCATCTCTCATCTGTCCATTAAACCCAAACTTATACCCTCCACTCACACTCCTTTCTTTCACTTCACTTCCAAACGCATAATAATCCGTTTCGCTGAGCACATTGGGTTTATACCATTCCACTTCCCCATCGGTATCGGCATCTTCGCCGTATTTTCGGTCGGAGATAACAGCCAACACATTACCAAGGTGGTTGCTTAATTCATAGTTTCGGTAGCCGAGGTATTTGTGTAATTTGATTTTGTAACCCACCGAATCAAAGGGGTTGATGTAAACCGAATCGAGGTAGGTGCTATCAGCATTCCATAGCACAAAGGGAGCATTGGCGGTGTCTTGGGTGGGTTCAACAGTTGGCCAAGAGGCATTTTCGGCTATGCGTACTTCTTGGGTAATAACCCCAAGGCGGGTGCTGCCATAAATTTCACGTTGTTCCAGATTAAGGATTTTGGTGCAGCTGCTTTTGGTCATTTAGAATTGCAGATATTCGGTTTTGTTTCTAATTTAAAGGGTATACTTTAATCCATGTTTCGTAACATCCTATTACCAAATTCTTTCAAATAAAGACGCCACATCTTATAATTTAGGTTTGCCATATTTCATTCCTTTTTAAGTATGTATTCCTGGAAGTCCTAAATGATTCTTCAGCACTGTAATTTTAGAAATTCCTCGGTACATTATATCTTCTTTGATAATTGCTAAACTAAATAAATATCTTAAGACAAAAAAGTTATCTAGAGAAAACTTGTTGACCTTTATACCACCCTAGTTTCTGCCCACCTGAATATGCAATTCCTATAAAGTAGGCAATACTTATAATCCAAATTAACCATTTAGGGAATTGGGATTCTTCTTCACTAACGGAATTTATGATAAAATTTCGTCTTCGCTTCCTTTTTTTATTTACCATAAATTATGTCAAGGTTACCTTGTTTGAATTCAAGTGGTTCCAAATCAAGTAGCTCAGAATAATAAATCCTCCTTGTGGTTTCTTTGGATTTAGAAAAACCTTTCTACCTGTCTGCCTTTTTTCTCTCCACCTTGGGTAAAAAAGATGGTTTCGCCAATTTGGATACCAATGTTTTCGAATCCAACGGTATTTTCACCATATTGTCCCAACTTCACCCCGCCAACCAAACTGCGTTTATCGGCAACGGTTCCGGTTTGCCCCAGTTCAATAACTAATGTATAGTCTTCTTGGTTTTTATCCTTGAATTTTACAGTGGCCGCAACGGTTCCATTATTTCCGAAGAAAATATAGTCTACATTAACAAGCACTTGATAATCGGTTTTGCTTTTTGAAAAGACTACTTTAAAATCGGAACCAATTCGCATACCACCAAGTAAGGCTTGTTCAAACTCTTCTTCCTTTATACGGTTCCATTTTTCTTCATAATTTTTATTTCTTTTCGACATTGCTTCAATAAATTTCGATTCGTTTTCAAAGGGTTCATTGTAGTTAATGCTCATTCCTTGGTATTCAATTTTTACACCTACATTTTTTGCTCCTTTGAAAAAATCAAGTCGGTTTGTTTTTATTCCCCCTTGGATGGCGCGATGTCCTGAAGGATTTGGTTTTTTGGCGGCATTCATATCGTTCATTTTTTTCTTGTCGAATACCTCCCCAAGTTTCCTTCCAATGTTATAGGCATAGGCTTCGGGAACAGATTTGGCATTACCCATTCTGTAGCCAAATAGGGTCATGTAATCAGTGAAAAAGGGTTCTATTTTATCATCCGAAACACGTTTGGCATAGCTAATCTTGAACCCATCATAATTGATGTTTGTAACCTGAACACCGCCATACATAGGGCCTTCCATAATTTTAATTAAGGGTGCCACGGGTTCGATAACTATTAAAAGGGTAGATTCTTCGGTACCGGCTTTAGTAGATTTGCAGGTTTCATTGAATCCTTTTACGATGTAATCTGCCTTGAATTCATTTTTAAGTTCTTCCAAACTTTCTTCCAAAGAACTTTCTTTTCCACTATACTTTTTTTCCAAAAAGGCCCCGAGGTTTATTTTTAAATCTTCATAGCCGGCATAGGCCACCTCAGAAAGATAATATTCCGGTCCTCCAATCGGTTTATTCTTTTCATAGAAGAAATGGGCTTGAATGAGTTGATCTGGTTGCCAATTTAGAATGATTTGGTATTTAAGGGCAGAGCAGAAGGTGGAAACAAAAAGGAGGGAAAAAGTTAGGGCTACAATTTTCTTCATGTGGATGTTTAATTAGCGTTCAAATTAACAAAAAAAAATCTTAGACGATTAAGAGCTTGTACATGAAATTATTTTGTTCAAGTAGAGAATGGGTGTAATGAATAAACAAGTAGCTTGGGTTTTGGGGCTTCTTATGGACAATTTAAGGATAAACAACTAATGCCGAAATAGTTAAACCTAAATTCAGAATCAAAAAAAGGCTACTTTGAACTCGTGGTATTAATCGAAGAAACTTGGATGTTTATTTCGAAAAATAGACTATTTTTGATTTGTCTAAATTGATTTACCAGAACTTTTAGGAAATTTGAACTGGGCAAAGAGATAATCTGTTTTAAGGTTTGCCATTTGAAAATCCAGAATTAAAATAGAATTGTATTAGTAATGAACATAGAATTGATTAATTTCAAATTTAAAAATAAGTGAATAAACAAATGAAGTTAAAGGTGTTTCTAATCATTGGTATGTTTATCAATTGTTTTGGATATTCATCCTATTCTCAAAACAACAATTTTGATTTTAGTTTGATGGATTTTACCAACTGGAATGCATATGTAGGTAGTTGTTGTCCAATTTATGCCAATACCGCATCAAACGATCAAAGTAGGTTTACCATTATTAATACCCCCTCTTTTGATCCATATACCTGCAGTGGTTTGCAAATTTTACCTGCAGGGGTCAACCAAGTAGCAAGATTAGGTAATTCATTTATTGGAGCAGAAGCCGAAAAATTAAAGTACACGTTTAACCCAGTAACCGTTGGGAATGCCTTGGTTTTTATAAATTTTGCCATTGTCTTGGAAAGTCCTAATCATACCTGTTCTGAACAACCTCGTTTTGAAATTAGAGCTTATAATGCCAGTGGGACATCAATCGATGCCAGTTGTGATAGTTACAGTTATGCGGCAGGAGGTTGTGGTATTAATCAAGGTAATTTTATTCCTTGTAGTGGGGTTGAATGGCAGGATTGGAAAACTGCATTTTTAGATTTAACAAGTTTTATTGGTCAACAGGTAACCATTGAATTTGCTTCGGGTGATTGTTCCTTAGGTGGTCATTTTGGATATGGATATTTATACGGGAAATCTTTATCTTCTGAATTGGATACCACCTATTTCCCTGCTGGTGATTCTTTGATAATAACAGCCCCAAGTGGGTTTTCCTATTTTTGGCCATTGACCAATGATACTTCCCAATCAATTACAGTAATAAATCCATCTTTGGGCGCTGTTTACAATTGTCAAATAACAAGCAATTTAAATTGTATGATTCCCCTTTCCATTAGCATTGGATCATCAACTGTTATTGATACAGCTGTTGCCCAATTTAGCTTGGCTAGTGATACTGTTTGTGTTGGTTCCGTTTTAAGTATTTCCAATTCCAGTGCACATGCCAGTTCATACCATTGGGATTTTGGAAATGGTGATACAAGTAATTTGATTAACCCTAGCCCCATCTTTAATTCCCCAGGGACTTATACGATTTCACTAATTGCTTCAAATGCCCAAGGTTTTGTGGATACATTTTCTCTTCAGGTTTATGCCATTGGTCATCCTGTGGCAAATATAGCAGTCATTGGGGATTCAATTGTTTGTAGTGGGCAATCTATAAATTTACAAGCCTCAGGTGGTACTAGTTACACTTGGTCTAATGGGCAATTAGTTTCAACTATTTCAGTAGTTAATCCGGGCTTATATGCGGTTTATGTATCGAATTTGTATTGTTCGCCAGATACCGCTTATTACCAATTTGATACTTTGTCACCTGCTTCTGATCATATTTGCTTGGTTACTGTAGATACCTTAAGCAACAAGAATTTAATTATTTGGGAAAAGGATACTACCTATCCGACAGTTGGTTATAAAATTTATAAGGAAACCCAGATAGGTGGAAGTTTTGTGGAAATAGCCTATATTCCATATTCACAATTGAGTCAGTTCGAAGATACAGCCTCTAATCCTTTCCAATCCAGTGATCGTTATTATTTGAGTGTCATCGACACCTGTGGAAATGAGAGCTTGGGCAATATTACCCATCGAACCATTCATTTACAGGCAAGTTTAGGTTTAAATGGTGAAATTAATTTGGCTTGGAATAATTATGAAGGGTTTGCTATTTCAACCTATGGGATTTACCGAAGCAACAATGGCAATGCCTTTCAGTTGATTAATTCCATTGCATTTGGGAATAATTCGTATTCTGATTTGAATCCACCTTCAGGGAATAATCGTTATTTGATAATAGTTGGCAATCCTGATGGTTGCAGCGCTATGCGAAGTTTAACAAACAGCTATTCAAACATTATTGGAGCCGGATTGATTACTGGGTTACAAAATGAAAATTCCGGAGAAGGTCTTCTGTTTCCGAACCCAACCGATGGTTTAGTGCATTTTTTACATTCGGAAAGGATTAGTCAAATAATCTTGCATGATTTTACTGGTAGGCTTATTTGGACAGGTAAACCGGAAAATGGAAGTATACATTTAAATGGTCTTTCCACTGGGATCTACACTATATCTATTCGGGAAAGGGAAGAATGGTTTAAGGTGAAATTGGTAATTGAGTAGCAAACCATAACCTTGTAGGAGGTAAATTCCCACTTTTGATTGATTTGAATCGGAAGGCAAAAAGGGAGGATTCAATTATTTCCAAAAAAAAGCAGACTCACATAACTGTAAGTCTGCCTTTCGTAGCGGGGACGGGACTTGAACCCGTGACCTCAGGGTTATGAATCCTGTGCTCTAACCAACTGAGCTACCCCGCCAAAATTTCCCTTCAAACAAAGATAAATCCCTGTTTTTAGGGGGTGCAAATATAGAAAGCTTATGAATTCTTTATGCGATTCGAAGTAAAAATATTTAAAAACATGTAATTCAATCTGTTAGCCAATATACAATGCTATGCAGCGTTGTAAACAAATGGCCTAATTTCATTTAACTTGTCTTTCATTGCTGTTTGTTCCTCTTCTAAATCATAATCATCCTGTAAGCTTAACCAAAATTTTGCACTGGTTCCAAAATAAGTCGCGAGTCTCAACGCGGTATCAGCAGTAATTCTCCTTCTTCCATGAAGTATTTCTGAAATTCTTGTTTGTGGTATTCCAATTTCTTTGGCTAAACGATAAGCCGTAATTGAAAAAGGTAGCAAAAATTCTTCGGCAAGAACTTCACCAGGATGTATGTTTTTTAACTTTTCCATATCTAATGGTAATCTATTAGTTTGACATTTTCGGAATTCCCTTCATTCCATTTGAAAATTATTCTCCATTGATTGTTAACCCGAATCGAATAGTATTCTTTTAAATCTCCTGAAAGTTTCTCCAATCGATTTGAAGGCGGAATAGTTAAATCCGTTAATGATTGCGAACTGTTAAGCATCCTTAGCTTTCTTCGAGCAATTTCTTGCAATTCAATACTTAAAGTTTTTATCCTTTCCCCTTCCCAAATCTTCTTGGTTTCTTTATTACTAAACGAAATAATCATACCTCATTCGTTACTAACGTCAAAGGTAAGTATTTTGAAGATAGAAATTAAAACTTTCCATTTTCCCCCAACAATCCTTCAAATTTACTAAGGGTTTCGGCCATATTTGCATACGAAGTTCCGCCTGCAGCCATGGCATGTCCGCCGCCATTAAAATGCTTGCGGGCAAATTGATTTACATCCATGCCTCCGCTCGAACGGAAAGAAATCCTAATCTCCTTACCCCGCTCACTGAAAAATGCCGCAAACTTCACTCCGGCAATGGATAAGGCATAATTCACAATACCCTCCGAATCGCCTTGTTGATGGTTGTACCGATTCAACTCCTCCTGGGTAACCCATATATAAGCGGTTTGATACTCCAATTTTACCACCAGTTTTTCGGAAATACAATAGCCTAAATACCGCATACGATCGATGCTGTAGGTGCTTAATACTTCGTTGTGAATAACGGTATGGTCTACACCCAATTCGATTAATCGGGCAGCAATGCGGTGGGTTTTGGGTGAAGTAGACGAAAAACGGAACGAACCAGTATCCGTCATGATGCCGGTATACAAACAAGTACCAATGGCCTTATCAATCAGTTGCTCGTCGCCCAACAAATCGATGAATTCGTACACCAACTCGCAGGTCGAACTGGCCTCAACCTTGTGGTGCATAAAGTCGGCAAAATCCTCGGGCTGTAAATGGTGGTCGATCAATACTTTGTAAGCCGGAGAGGCTTCCACCAATACTTTTAAACCTTCTTCGACCCGACTCAAGGCATTAAAATCCAAACAAAAAACCAGTTCTGCCTTTTCAATGAATGCTTTTGCTTGGGCTGGATCCTTTTCAAACACAACAATTCCTCTTGATTCAGGCAGCCAATCGAAATAGGAAGGATAGGCATTGGGAACAATTACGGTAGACTGGATTCCCTTTTTATTTAAATAATGTTTCAATCCCAAAGTTGAACCCAAAGCATCACCATCGGGATTGCGGTGGGTTAAAATAACAGCTGGGGTGCTGGGAGAAAGTAATTCCTGTAGTTGCAATATGTCGTGTGTGGTCAAGGTGTGGATTTTGGGCAAAGGTAAGTGTTAAGATAAATGGATGGGAACGCTGATTTATGGTACACTGAAGAAACGGAATAAACGGAGTAACACAATTAGAACGCTGATCGCGCTGATTTTTTTGATTTACACTGAAAGGTTAGTACACAGAGGAAACGGAATAGACAGAGTAACACTGCCCATTTAAAGCAACCCCCTATTCGCCATTCGCTAATCGCTTTTTAATAGAACGCTGATCGCGCTGATTTTTTTGATTTACACTGAAAGGTTAGTACACAGAGGAAGCGGAATGGACAGAGTAACACTGCCCATTTAAAGCAACCCCCTATTCGCCATTCGCCATTCGCTAATCGCTTTTTAATAGAACGCTGATCGCGCTGATTTTTTTGATTTACACTGAAAGGTTAGTACACAGAGGAAACGGAATGGACAGAGTAACACTGCCCATTTAAAGCAACCCCCTATTCGCCATTCGCTAATCGCTTTTTAATAGAACGCTGATTGCGCTGATTTTTTGATTTACACTGAAAGGTTAGTACACAGAGGAAACGGAATAGACAGAGTAACACTGCCCATTTAAAGCAACCCCCTATTCGCCAATTCGCCAATCGCTACCCTTCCAACACTGGTTTTTTTCTTTGCGGAAAAGTTGGAACACGGATTCCCCCAATAACCTTTAACCATTAACCATTAACCATTAACTCCCTCCCCCCAATTCGCCAATCGCTACCCTTCCAACACTGATTTTTTTCCTTGCAGAAAAGTTGGAACACGGATTCCCCCAATAACCATTAACCATCAACTATTAACTCTCTCCCCCCAATTCGCCAATCGCTACCCTTCCAACACTGATTTTTTTCTTTGCGGAAAAGTTGGAACACGGATTCCCCCAATAACATTTAACATTTAACCATTAACTCTCTTCCCCCCAATTCGCCAATCGCTACCCTTCCAACACTGGTTTTTTTCTTTGCGGAAAAAGTTGGAACACGGATTCCCCCAATAACATTTAACCTTTAACCATTAACTCCCTCCCCCCAATTCGCCAATCGCTACCCTTCCAACACTGGTTTTTTTCTTTGCGGAAAAAATTGGAACACGGATTCCCCCAATAACATTTAACCATTAACCATTAACTCTCTCCCCCCAATTCGCCAATCGCTACCCTTCCAACACTGGTTTTTTCCTTGCAGAAAAGTTGGAACACGGATTCCCCCAATAACCTTTAACCATTAACCATTAACTCCCTCCCCCCAATTCGCTAATCGCTACCCTTCCAACACTGGTTTTTTTCTTTGCGGAAAAGTTGGAACACGGATTCCCCCAATAACATTTAACCTTTAACCATTAACTCCCTCCCCCCAATTCGCCAATCGCTACCCTTCCAACACTGGTTTTTTTCTTTGCAGAAAAGTTGGAACACGGATTCCCCCAATAACATTTAACCTTTAACCATTAACTCCCTCCCCCCAATTCGCCAATCGCTACCCTTCCAACACTGGTTTTTTTCTTTGCAGAAAAGTTGGAACACGGATTCCCCCAATAACCAATAACCATTAACAATTAACAATTAACCATTAACTCCCTCCCCCAATTCGCCAATCGCTACCCTTCCAACACTGATTTTTTTCCTTGCAGAAAAGTTGGAACACGGATTCCCCCAATAACCATTAACCATCAACTATTAACTCTCTCCCCCCAATTCGCCAATCGCTACCCTTCCAACACTGATTTTTTTCTTTGCGGAAAAGTTGGAACACGGATTCCCCCAATAACATTTAACCTTTAACCATTAACTCTCTTCCCCCCAATTCGCCAATCGCTACCCTTCCAACACTGGTTTTTTTCTTTGCGGAAAAAGTTGGAACACGGATTCCCCCAATAACCTTTAACCATTAACTCTCTCCCCCCAATTCGCCAATCGCTACCCTTCCAACACTGGTTTTTTCCTTGCAGAAAAGTTGGAACACGGATTCCCCCAATAACATTTAACCATTAACCTTTAACCATTAACCATTAACCTTTAACCATTAACCATTAACTCCCTCCCCCCAATTCGCCAATCGCTATTCGCTAATCGCCCAAAAAAACTATTTCTCTTGCAGCTTCCTAATTTCATCCTCCGAAAAGCCGAAATCGCTAAAAATTTGCTCGCTGTCTTCACCCAATTTCGGTGCCGCCCAACCTTGATTTTCTGTCTTCGTAAACCCAAACGAATTGCGCTGATAACCTGCCTCATCAAAACTTGATCTCGCCTTAAAATGGACATGATTTTTCACTTCCTGCTGGTTCAAAACAGGTGTCAAACAAAAATCTTGTCCCTGGTTCCAATCTACCCATTCCTGCATGGTTTTGCGACTGAAAAAATCCTCCAATTCCTCTATGGTCTTTTGCAAATCAGCCTTCGAAAATACATACATATTCAACAAATGTTCCTTGCCGGCATGCTTACAAAAAAGCTCCCAAAACTTAGGCTCCAAAGCGGCCAAGGCCATAAACCGTTGGTCTTTCGTGGCATACAATCGGTAATTGGGCATGCTTCCCGATAGCTCAAACGTTGCACCCGGCAAGGCTTTGGCATGTTCGTCGGCCAACAATCCTAAGGGCATAACTCCTTCAGTCATGCTGATATCCAAATACGCACCAATTCCCTTGCGTTGCTTTTGCACCAAAGCAGCCAAAATACCACTCAAGGCGGCATACGAACCTCCTGCTACATCGGCGGTTTGGAAAGAAGGCATATTTCCTTCCCCAATCAAACTGAGTAGACCCGACATGGCCAAATAGTTTAAGTCATGTCCGGCCAAATGCGCCATCGGACCCGTCTGTCCATAGCCCGAAATGGAAACGAAAATCAAACCAGGATTTACCTTGCGACAGGTTTCGGCATCTAAACCAATTTTCGCCATCACACCCGGCCTAAACCCTTCCAACACAATATCAGCCTTTTCAACCAATTTTAAAAAGGCTTTTTTACCGCTTTCCATTCGCAGATTGAGTGCCAAACTTTTTTTATGTCGGTTTAAGGCGGTATGAAACACCGAAACTCCATTTTGGATAGGTACAAATTCCCGTATTGGATCGGGCGAATCAGGGTCTTCGATTTTGATTACTTCAGCACCCAATTCGGCCAACCATAAACTGGCCAATGGTCCGGGCAACAACCGACTCAAATCCAATACCCGAATACCTTCCAAAGGTCCTGATAGGGTAGGTCGCGATAGGGTAGGACTTTCCACCCCCTGTCCAGGTTTGATGCGCCTAAACTGCTTGGTAAACTCCAACATCAAGGCCACATGGCTCACCTTCACCTTGCCACTCATCAAGGCCCATTGCGGATTCAATTCGCCTAGTTCCATCTTGGCATAGTTTTCACCTGTGCACCTTACTAAACAATCCGGATTCGGGAAAAGTCCCTGCTCGAGTTTACAGCCTGAACCAGAAACAGTTACGAGGTATTGCAAACCTTGGGGCTCGGAAAAATCCAACTGAACTTTCCAGGTTTTTCCGTTCCATTTCTCAGGTTTGAAACGCTGGGGCAAGGACAAAACAATCTCAAGTGCGGTCATTTTTGTCCCCCTTTCGAAATCCTGAAATCCCGGGCCATCCCATCCGCACTGATAAGAATATTGACAAATTCCTCATAAAATTCCTGTCCATATTCCGGCCATTCGATAAAACAATAACTGCCACTGTCCAAATAATCGGAAAAGCCCAACTCGGCCAATTCCCTGCTGCTTTTGATGCGGTACAGGTCGAAATGGTAAATTTTTCCTACGTCTTTGCTCAGGTATTCGTTTACCAAAGCAAAGGTCGGACTGCCCATCGTGGTGCTTACACCCAATTCCTTGCAAAGCCTTTTGATCAGGGTCGTTTTTCCGCTTCCCATATCCCCTTGCAACAAAAAAACCCTTTCTTTCGGATGGCTTTCAAGTATGGCGCGGGCAATGCTAGGCAATTCTTCTTCTGATTCAATATGCAAATTCATTATTTACTCTTCAATACAACAAATGGTACCAACATTTCTTCCAACGAAATTCCCCCGTGTTGGAACGTGTTGCGGTAATGGTTTACGTAATGGTTATAATTGTTGGGGTAGGCAAAAAAGAAATCTTCCTTGGCGAACACAAAGGCTGTGCTCACATTCACCCGAGGTAAAAAGGCCTCACCGGGATTTTTCACCTCAAACACATCGTTTTTCTCCCACTGCATATTTTTGCCTTGTTTGTAACGCAAATTGGTGTTTACATTCCGGTCGCCAATCAGCTTGGACGGGCTTTTTACCCGAATGGTGCCATGGTCGGTTGTAATTACCAAAGTGGCTTTTTTGGCCGAAACTTGCTGTAGGATATCCCACAACGGACTGTTTTCAAACCAGCTCAAGGTAATGCTGCGGTAAGCTTTTTCATCATCGGCCAATTCACGAATTACTTCCATATCGGTGCGGGCATGTGAAAGCATATCCACAAAATTGTAAACGATCACGTTCAATTTGTTTTGCATCAGGTTCGAAACACTTTCAGCTAGTTTTTTCCCTGCTCCGTAATTGGTGATTTTGGTATAGCTGTGTTTTACATCCCTTCCCAGCCTTTTTAGTTGATCGGCCAAGAATTCGGCTTCGAATTGGTTTTTGCCTCCTTCATCCTCGTCGTTCAGCCACATTTTCGGAAAGCGTTTTTCCATTTCACTGGGCAACATTCCCGAAAACAAGGCATTTCTTGCGTATTGGGTAGCAGTCGGTAGTATCGAAAAATAGATTTCCTCTTGTTCTGTTCTGAATAGTTCATGAATCACCGGTTGTATCACCTTCCATTGGTCGTAGCGGAGGTTGTCAATCACAACCAGGAAAACCGAATCTTCCTTATCCAATACCGGCATGAGTTTCTTTTTCAGCAAGGTATGGCTCATCACAGGGGGGGCTGCCTCTTTACCGCTTACCCAACTCAAATAGTTCCGTTCCACATAGCGTCCAAATAGGTTGTTGGCCTCCGTTTTCTGCATATTCAGTATTTCGGCCATTCCTTCTTCCTTGGTACTGTTGATTTCCAGCTCCCAAAACACCAATTTTTTGTACAGCTCGGTCCATTCTTCCAAGCTCAGTTTGTCGCTCAAAGTCATACCTATTTGACGAAACTCCTGTTGGTAGCCGCTACTGGTTTTTTCGCGTATCAGCCGCTTGTTGTCTAGGTTTTTCTTAAGAGTGAGCAAAATTTGGTTTGGGTTTACCGGTTTAATCAGGTAATCGGCAATTTTCGACCCAATAGCATCTTCCATAATGCTTTCTTCCTCGCTTTTGGTAATCATCACCACGGGTAGCGAAGAGTCGTGTTGTTTGATACGGTTTAGGGTTTCCAATCCTGAAATCCCCGGCATATTTTCGTCCAAGAACACAATATCAAAATGTTCGTCTTTTACCAAATCCAGTGCATCATCGCCGTTGGTAGCGGTTTTAAGGTCGTAGCCTTTTTCTTTCAAAAAGAGAATATGGGGCTTCAGCAAATCGATTTCGTCATCTGCCCATAAGATTTTTATTTTGTCCATTCGTTAATTTTAGAAGGTTTGGAACGAAGCGAAGGTAGGAATATTGTTAGATAGCCCTCCATTTGGATGGTTTAATATTGGAAGAAGGGCTAATTTTAGTTTCAATTCAATTTTATGTTTTTGGCGGGTCCCATTCGCCACCCAAAGTTGTGCTAGGTTTTGGCAGTGTGCTGGGCGAATGGTCGGGCTATCCACTGCAAGTCCTCACGCCATTCGCTAGCGCTTTGGCCGTTGTGGGCTTTTCGTTTCTATCCCTACCCGGGACTAAGCACAAGCATTCTCCCTTGTTTTGGCATTTGCTGTATACCATTTTTGCGGTTTTTGGGGACGAATCTGTGCTTGAAATTCTTCTGACTTGTTTTTTAGAATTCCCCAATTTTGAGGAATATTTGAAATCATCATTTGGCTATGGCTACTTCACCCATTTTTTCGCGTTTGGATCCTTCTTTTTTCTTACAAGAAGATGTAGTGGACATAGCTCAATCCTTGTTGGGAAAGGAATTGTTTACCTCGTTTGAGGGGGAAACCTGTTCGGGTATTATTACCGAAACCGAAGCCTATGCTGGTGTTACAGATAAAGCCTCTCATGCCTTTGGTGGTCGACGAACCGCTCGCACCGAAACCATGTATGCCAAAGGGGGAACGGCTTATGTTTACCTATGCTATGGTATTCATCACCTGTTCAACCCAAATTAATCAATAGGAGGATTTATTAATCCGAACTACTTGATTTAGTTGGGTTTACCCCGATTTAGCAGTTGTTATCAATTTGGCCATACAAATTGATTTACAACTGGTTAATCGTTTATGCATTTCTAATGCGTAATCTGGGTTCAATGTGGTAACCAACCAAGCCGATATTCCCCATGCCGTTTTGATAAGAGCAATTTTCCCTATCCAAGGAGTCGGCGAAATACTCAACCGCAGAAAGCAAAACAAACTTTCCAAAACCACTTCAGGAGGTCCAGGAACTGTAGCATCTGCTTTGGGTATCAAAACCCTCCATTCTGGATTGGATCTTACCCACCACCCTGAAATAGGAATTTACAACCGCGGATTGGTGATACCCAAGGATAGAATAAAAATTGGCAAACGCATTGGTGTAGATTATGCCAAGGAAGATGCTGATTTACCTTACCGTTTTTGGCTAAGCTGGGAAGATTCGAAAAGTTTGTTTGGGTAGTTTTGTACAGCAACCCAACTTAACCCATACCAGGATTTACCAATTCGAACTGCCCTTTCTCGCACTCGTTTGTAACGAGGGCGATTGAGAAATCGGTCTTTGACCGAAAAATTCAATCTGGAATTCATTGTTCAATTTTAGTTATTTTCACAATACAAAGTTCATCCTTATAGTCTTTTGCCGGGCTTTCCGTTCCAATCTTTTTGCTCGTACCTCCGCAAAAAGGATTTCCACTGCAATCCCTAACCTGGGTGCTCTCTACAGGCAGTGGTGCAGGTAGGTGGCATTGTGCTTTCTAGTTCCATTATCCAAAACAGCTTTTTTGAAAATTGGCCACACTCAAAGGCCCACCACCACCTTCCCTCTTTTCACCACTTTGCCCAAGGCTTCAATGGAATAGAAATATACCCCTTCACTCAGGTTTTGAATGGGCACTTCTCGTTGGGTGGGTGAAGTAAAAACCTCCACACCCAATTTCCCTTCCAAATTATACAACTTCACTTGTGTGGTTTGCTTTTCAAATACTAGGCCTTGGGTTTGCAAGTAACCATTTTTTATCGCAATAGAAATTCTCACTATTTGCTCTTCCTCAATGCCTATTGGGTGGTAGGAGGTGTCTTCGATAACGGAGATGTTATCGATGTAGTAGTAGGCTTGTCGCCATTCATTATAATTTGTCCCCCCTGTTACTCTCATTGTATCAGTAAGTGCATTCGAATCAAAATTTCCAATAGTTAAAAATTTTTCACCTCCATCAGCAATAAAACTCCCTGAAATTTGTTTCCATTTGTTTTTTTCAGTTAAATATGATGTTCCATTATATTTAACTTGGGGAATATATTGAAAATAACTATTTGTGTTCGATTGAACGGGTAAAGATGTTTTGGAAAAGTAAATTCCTACATTCCGAACAGCATATAAAAACGAATCAGGTAGGTAAATCCAAAAACTACAATCGTATTTATGATTCGGATTTAGGCTTGTTTCTAGGTTACCCTGTAAAAGTTCCCTTAATGGGAAAGGGACATCTACCCAGAAACTAAGACCTGAGTAAGCCACACCATTTTGCCCCCCGCCCCCCCCCCATACGCTGTATTTATGTTGCCCAAACCTGTCCCACATAAATGATAATAATCAGGTGAATCTAAAATTTCTATCCAAGAAATTCCCTGAAAACCTGTATTTGAAGGGTTAAGACCGTCAGGGCAATCTGTATATTCTTCAAAACTTGAATTAATTACTAAGTTTTGTTGTGCAATTGTTTTAGTAATTAAAAACAAAGAAATTGCAAAATACAAAAAAACACTTTTCATCGCAAATAAATTAGTCCTAATTTCTTGCTATACAGAGTTTCCAGTTATTCCGTTGCCGTTCGTTTACGAGCAAACGAACGTAATATATGCCCGGAGACGATCTTGCAACAGAAATTTTTAATATTCCAACTCCAATAATATTTTCTTCTTTTGATATCCTTTGCCCTATTGAATTATAAACCTCTAGACTTCCTATTTCCCCTTCTTGTAAGTTGTAGTCTAAATATACCTCATTGCTAGTTGGGTTAGGATATAGTTTGTTTTCATTAATGCGATTAACCGTTTGTAGTTGTTGTTCTTCGAGCCTCATACTTAATGTATCAGCATTGTATGTTTCACAAACATTCCTGTACACGACTGCTGCAGTATCATTCAATGCCGCCAACCCACGAGCTATATATACTGCATGACCGTATTGATATGGGCATTTATTGGCAATTTCCTTTACAACAACATAGGCAGCACTATCTAAACGGGTATTTGCCGAAGCAAAACTGAGTGTGGAATCCAAAGTCATCAAAATTATTAAGGCCGAATCGTTAGGAATTACCATACTACTATCCAACATTTCATCTGCAAAAATGCTCAATACACTTATGAGGTCTGTTTCGGGTTCGTTGGCAGGCATGATGTTATTTAATGTATCTTTAAAGGAAGTTATTTTCCCTGTTGTTAAGTCTTTCAAATAACCTAAACCAGCAGAGGCTCTGTATAATTTGCCTAAATTAGAATTAAAGGCAGTAGTATAAAATGCAGAAAACAGGCTGTCGTTAGTTTGCAAGCTGTCAGTATTTCTTAATAAGTCATAAACAGTATAGCACTGCGACCATTTATATGCTGCTTCATAAGTTTGCGTGGTAGTATCAGTAATCATCATTTTGTATTGCTCTATGCCCCCTCCATTCCACACTATTTCCTGAGTTCCGGCATTACCGGTAGGGCAATCCATTCCGCTAATGTTGCCGAGATAGTTGGCGGCAATTGCAGTTTGCATTTCATAATAAAAATTACCAGGAACATTATCAACAGGACTCGGCTTCCACTCGGCAGAATTATTACGTGCATAAATGGTATATGGGTTAGGAGATGGGTAATAGAATGGCCCCGCCGAAAGCACATCATCGGAACTAAAGGATGCTGTCCAATGGTTATCCCAAGCTAAAGTGCTGGATGAATAAACAAAATGGGGCAGGTACATGCCATTGATAAATAGCCAATTTGCTATATACCAGCCTTGCGGAAGGCCAATGTTGCCAATGTTGCCACCGCCAAGGTAGAGCCCTGTCCAATTATTCACCATTTCATTTTGCTTCAAACTTACAGGAACCTGCTCATCAGTCATAAACAGGCCTACGCCCAAGTTTGTGCTGGTGTTGCCCCCCGCTCGCCCTCGTTTGTAACGAGGGCGATTGAGAAATCGGTCTTTGACCGAAAAATTCAATCTGGAATTCATTGTTCAATTTTAGTTATTTTCACAATACAAAGTTCAACCATATAGTCTTTTGCACTGCTAAATAAATATTCATGAGGATATTGAACAATTAATTTCTTTTTAGATGTTATTTGGCGTAATAAACGCCTTTCTCGACCGAACCCTTTGCAAACGAGGGCGAGCGCGAGGTCGAATTGAGTTTTGGAGGAGTACTTCTAGCAGCACCTCAAACCCAACTAAATCAAGTAGTTCTTATGTATAAATCCTCCTACTGATTAATTGGAGTTAAACCCAAATTCAGCATTAGAAATCTATTACAGCTTCCAACTGCTTCAAATACAAGGATTTCAGAACAATTTTTGACTTCAAAATAGTTTACTATTCCTTCACCCAAAAATTAACCTGAAACCCTCGTCTTTATTGCATTTGAAAGCTTCATTACGATTTCTAATGCGTAATCTGGGTTTAAATAAAATAAGTATAAAAAGCAAAATGAAAAGCGAGTTTGGTTTTTCTGTGTTAAAATGTGTATCTATTTCACCACACCCAGGTAAGTAGGATTTCGGGCAAGGATAGAAACGGATAGCCCACAGGGATGCGTAGGAACGGAGCAGACCGAGGACTAGAAGTGGATAGCCTGACCCTGCCACCGAGTAGAAAGTTCAAGTTTTTTGAAAAAGCGTATTTGTGGCAGGGGGCCCGCCAAATAAAAAAGAAAAAAATCTAATCTTTGAAGGAATATCTAGACTTAATTAGCTGCATGTGGCGCCAAACTGAACAAGGATTTCATGCTCACATACACATGTTCGGAGTCCAAATCTTTAATGGAATAAGCAATTTTGTTGCCTGTTTTCCTAGCCATATCGATAAGTCCTAAACCTGCACCACCTTTTTCCGAAAACGGATTGTCCTGAATGGTTTGGTTGTACAATTTTCGTAAACCTACATCGTCCAAGGAATTGATATTTTCAAGTTTATTTACCAAACCTGTCATTTTTTCCTTTTTCAAAACATTGCCTGTAATGATGAAAAATCCGGCGGCCTCTCTTCCAATCACCAACATGGATTTGTAATGTTCCATCACCTTTGGGTTGCCTTCGCCATGTTTCAAAATATTTTGAACAGCTTCAACAAGTACGTTGAACATCTTTTTCTTCACCGACCGTTCATCAATCAAGTTGTTGATTTTGAATTCTGTAATAGCTAAAATGCGGTCTAAAGTTTGGGAACTGATCTCATCTTTATAAACCATAATCAATTCATTCTCCTCCATAATCTTGTCGATGGCATAGAGTTGATTGATTAGCGTAAGATAGTTTACAATCACAGGCTAGTGGATAAAAAAAAACCTCGCCTGTAACGCTGCCGGTAGTGAAAGGTTATGTTTTTCGATAGAAAATTAACTTTTCATTGTTAATTCTTTTTCTTCAACCAGTTTTTCCCAGGTTTCCATGGTTGTATTTAGCTCATCCTGAAGGCGTTGGTACTTTTCAAAGATGTTTGGGTCATTTTTGGAAACTTCTTTGAATTGCTCGGGATGGGTCATCAGTTCGTCGATTTTTTTGATCTCTTCCTCTAGTCTTCCGATGATTTCTTCGTGCTTTTTGATGGAATTATCCAATTGCTTGGCTTGTTTTTCGGCTTGCTTCCTTTTTTCCTCGTCAACCGGGGTGGTTGTAGCTTCCTTTTTCTTCTCTTCTACTTTGGGAGCTGTTTTCTTTTCTAACTCAGCTAGGTTGGAGATTTTCTTGGATCGAAGGAATTCATAAATATCACCATAGTGCTGTTTTACGGTACCTCCCGGGAATTCATAAATTTTGGTGGTCAATCCCTGCAAGAAATCCCTATCGTGGCTAACTACAACCAAGGTTCCATCGTACTTCAACAAAGCGGTTTTTAGCATATCCTTGCTGCGCATGTCTAAGTGGTTGGTAGGTTCATCCAATACCAAGAAGTTATAGGGTTCCAACAACAATTTGCACATGGCCAATCTGTTTTTTTCACCCCCGCTCAACACCTTTACTTTTTTATCGATGGAGTCGCCACCGAATAAAAAGGAGCCCAAAAGGTTTCGAATGTTTTTTCTTACATCCCCAACAGCCACTTCGTCGATGGTTTCAAAAACGGTTTTTTCACCGTCCATGGTTTCGGTTTGGTTTTGGGCAAAATAGCCAAGTTTCACCTGGTGTCCTTCTTCCAAAACACCGGTATGGTCGAGCTTTTTGGCCAAAATTTTAGACAAGGTTGTTTTTCCGGCCCCGTTTTTTCCAACAAAGCCAACCCGGTCGCCTCTTTCCAATATAAAATCAACGTTTTCCAGAATTTTTTTATCGCCATAGCTTTTGCCTAAGCGTTCGGCACGGGCAATTACCTTTCCGGAGTGGGGAGCAGGAGGGAAGGAAAAGCGAAGGGAGGCATTATCATCTTCGTCCACTTCCACCAGTTCAATACGGTCTAGTTTTTTGATTAAGGATTGAGCAAAGGATGCTTTATTGGCTTTGGCCCGGTATTTATCAATCAGTTGTTCGGTTTTTTCAATGTATTTCTGCTGGTTTTTGGCCGCTGCTTCCTGGGTTGATTTTCGTTCGGCCCTCAGCTCCACATATTTAGAATAGTTGGCACGATAGTCGAATATTTTTCCCATCGAAATTTCGATGGTACGGTTGGTGATATTGTCCAAAAAGGCTTTATCGTGACTCACCAATAAAATAGCCCCGGGGTAATCGGCCAAAAACTCTTCGATCCATTGAATACTTTCAATATCCAAGTGGTTGGTTGGCTCATCCAGCAGCAGCACTTCTGGTTTTTGCAGCAGGATTTTAGCCAACTCTACCCGCATTCTCCAGCCTCCGCTAAACTCCAAGGTTTGACGGGTGAAATCTTCTCGGCTAAATCCAAGTCCAAGTAACACCTTTTCAGTAGCCGCATCGATGTTATAACCGTCCAACATACTGAAGCGTTCGGTGGCATCATGCAATTGGTGGATTAAATCCGAATAGCTATCGCTTTCATAATCGGTTCTTTCGGTCAATTGCTGGTTGATGTATTCAATTTTAGTTTCGAGTTCAACCAATTCCACAAAGGCTTTTTTGGCTTCTTCCATAACGGTAAAGCCATCAGCATGGTTCATTTCCTGTGGCAAATAACCGACATGGCTACCGGCTGGTTTGGCTATATCACCTTTGTCGAAGCTTTGTTGGCCCGCCAAAATTTTAAGCAAGGTGGATTTTCCGGCACCATTTTTTCCTACCAATCCAATTCGATCGCGGGGATTGACCAAGAAAGAAACTTCTTCAAATAAATAGGTTCCACCAAATTGTACGGAAAGGTTTGAAACTGAAATCACGGCTGTAGGTTGTTGGGAAGCTATTTGGCAGCTTCCATTTTAAATTCTGAGGTAAAATGAAATTGTAACTTGGGATATTTTTCGATCTGGGTATTTAAAATCCAGGAACTTTCGGCAAAATAAACAGGGTTTTGGTCTTTGTCGTAGGCAATGTTTCCGGATTTGAATTGCAAGAAATCTCTTAGCGCTTCTTCATCATCGGAAGTGATCCAACAAGCCTTGTAAAAGTTCAAATGCTGGTAACGGCAAGAGGCGCCATATTCATTCAATAAGCGATACTGGATAACCTCAAATTGAAGGTCTCCAACCGTACCTATAATTTTTCTATTGCCCGGATTGACAGTAAACAATTGGGCTACCCCTTCGTCGGATAACTGTTCGATACCTTTTTCCAATTGTTTGCTTTTCATTGGGTCGGTATTAATTACTTCCTTGAACAGTTCGGGCGAAAAGCTGGGAATACCTTTGTACATTACTTTTTCCCCTTCGGTTAAGGTATCACCGATTTTGAAGTTGCCTGTATAGTACAAACCCACTACATCGCCAGGGAAGGCTTCTTCAACCACCGATTTGTCTTGGGCCAAGAAGGAATAAGGATTTGAAAACCTGAAATCCTTACCCAAGCGCACATGTTTGAAAAATTTATTGCGTTCAAACTTGCCCGAACATATCCTCAAAAAGGCAATACGGTCGCGGTGTTTGGGATCGAGATTCGCATGTATTTTGAAGATAAAGCCTGTAAAGTTTTCTTCATCCGGACGAACCAAACGTACATCGGTATTGCGTGGAATGGGGGTTGGCGCTATCCGAACAAATGTTTCCAAGAGTTCTTTTACCCCGAAATTATTAACGGCGGAGCCAAAGAAAACAGGAGCAATTTCGCCTTCTAGGTAAGATTTTACATCAAATTCATCGTAAACACCTTCAATCAGTTCCACATCTTCTCGCAATTGCTTAGCATCCTTTTCGCCTACCAGTTCGTCTAAGCTCGGATCGTTCAAGTTTTGAATGGAAACTACATCGTCCGAAATTTTGGTTTTATTGGCACTAAACAGGTTCAGTGATTTGTCGTAGAGGTTGTAAACGCCTTTGAAATGGGCGCCGATATTGATAGGCCAGCTTAAAGGTCGAACGCGAATGTTCAGTTTTTTTTCAATTTCATCCAATAAGTCGAAGGGATTGCTGCCTTCTCGGTCCATTTTATTGATGAAAGTAATTACTGGTGTATTGCGCATCCGACAAACTTCCATGAGTTTTTCGGTTTGCTCTTCTACACCTTTCACACAATCGATTACCAAAATAACACTGTCAACGGCAGTTAAGGTACGGTAAGTGTCTTCAGCAAAATCTTTGTGACCGGGGGTGTCGAGCAGGTTTACTCGAATGCCTTTGAAATCGAAGGACATCACGGAGGTGGCAACAGAAATTCCGCGTTGCTTTTCGATTTCCATAAAGTCGGAAGCGGCGGTTTTGGTAATCTTGTTGTTTTTAACCGCGCCTGCTGTTTGAATCGCACCACCAAAGAGCAAGAGCTTTTCCGTTAAGGTTGTCTTACCGGCATCGGGGTGGGAAATAATGGCAAAGGTGCGGCGCTTTTGGATTTCTTCTTCTAATTTCATCCTAAAATTTCGGGCCGCAAAGGTAGTGCAATCAAGCCTTCCTTAGTTGGTTTAAAAAATTCGAAATGCCAAGAATTTCTGAGCAGGTAACAATGGCCGAAATACTTACCCCTACAATCCCATGCAGATTAAGGTTTTGCCCAGTTAAATAGAGGTTTTCCAAACGTTGTTTGCTCGAGAAAATATACTTCATAGCATCGTTAGCATCCATGGAAATTCCATAGATACTGCCTTTGGGTGTCCCTAAATAATCGCGGTAGGTGAGGGGTGTTTGGGCTGAATAATGCAAAATATGTTGCTTGATGCCTGGCATGAGCTTTTCTAGTTCGGCCAAAACTTTGCTGGATTTTTCTTCCTTAAATTGTTCGTAGCTTTCTCCTCTGCTTTCTCTTTTTTGAGGAATAATGCGTTCGGTTTCAGCCCAAGGTTCTACTTCTTTCCAATGCATGTAAGTCATCACCGAAAGGCTATCGGCAAAGCTTGGGTTATGGCTGCTGGCCGGACAAAAAACGGCAAGGGTGTTTGGCCAATTTTCGGGCTTGTATTCGCTTGTCCATACCTCCGAATCCTTATGGTAGTAAATATTGTGGTTAAAGGCCGGAAAGGAGTTCGGTTTTAAAACGATATTGAGGGAAAAGGCACTGGTGGAGTTTTCTAAACTTTTAATTCGGTTTTGGTAGGCTGGTCTCAAAAGTCCAGGCTCCAGCAAATCGAATAGCCTTTCGGGGTGAATATTGGCAATGATTTTCGAACAATAAATCTGCTCCCCGTTCAACAGTTGAACCCCTTTTATTTGGCTATTTTGGGTTAGAATGGAGCTAACTTCAGCATAATTTCGTGCTTCACCACCCCATTCTTTTAGTTTAGAGAGGAGAAGGGTTGCGATTTGGGCACCTCCGTCAATACATTTCCACGCACTTTCCAGGTAGGCAAATTCTACAATGGCATGGACATAGAAAGGCGTTTTATTAGGATTGCCGGCATACAAAAGGTTGTTTCCGGACAATACTTTTTTGAGGATGGGATTAGTTGTAAGTTTATCCAAATAGTCGCCAATGCTTTGGATGTGAAATGGGGAAAGTTCAAAGGCTTTAGGTTCTAGGAAAACATTGTAAAATGGGGTTTGTTCGGCCACTTTTTGTAAATCTTCCCAATAGGTTTGAATGGCCTTTTTTTCGTCGGGGAAATAGGCCATCATTGTTTCCAAAAAGCGCGCTTTCGTTTGGGGTATTTTGTAGGGTGGGTCTTGGTTTCCTAATTGAATGTGGTCAAATCCATCCAAATCCAATTGTTTGATTTTTAATTTGTCGGCGATTTCCAAGTAGGAAAATAAACGGTGCAAAACCTGACCTTGCCCTAAGCCTCCAATATAATGCACACCTGCATCAAAGATGACTTTGTTTTGAGAGAAGATTTGGAGGGTTCCGCCAAACTGCCTGTTTTTTTCCAAAACACAGACCTTGTAACCGTTTTTGGCTAGGATGCAGGCGGTTTCTAATCCTCCCAAACCTGAACCAATAATTACAAAATCAAATTCAGTCATGACTAAGAAGTCTTAAAAGGAACCTTGTATTTTTTGCAGATTTCTTTGGCCACATCTCTGCCTTGTTTGGCTGCTACAGGTAGTCCTCCCCCGGGTTGACTCCAATGGCTGGAATAAAAGAAGTCATGAAGGCCCGGAAGGTAGAATCCGATGTTATATAGCTCGAATAAATTATTGCTGGGAAGCCATCCTTGCGCACTTCCTTTCCAGTTGTTCGTGTAGCGCAGTACTGAAGCTGGTGTGGCAAAATCCATTTCTTCCACTTTATCGCGGATACCACCTAAACGTTTGTCCAGTTCGGTCAAAATAATTTCTTGGAATTGGCTCTTCACTGCCCGGTATTGGTGGCGGTCTGATTTTCTAAGGTTGATCCAGAATTCACCTTTTTTGGTATAATAACTTACCACCGCAGCTGTTTTTCCTTCCGGTGCCATGGTGGGGTCGTAGTGGTAAAGGTGGACTTCAAACCTATCGTAAATGGTGCCATCGGGGGATTGAATCGGTTTTTCGAGTGGAAACCTCGTAAAATGCGGCAAATGACGGAGGTCTGCATTGATTCCAAAGGAGAATTGGACTACGCCATAATACGGTTCTAGGATTTTTAGTTCGGCAAATTTTTTAGCCTTATCATCAACATATTTCCCTTCCAAGGCTTCGAAAAGAGTCCAATGCCAATCACTAGCCGAAAGGGTAATATCGGATTCGTGCACCACATTGTTACGAACCAATAAGGCTTTTGCCCGTCCGTTTTCGGTTAAAATTTTGTGAACAGGGGTTTTGTAGTGGATTTTTCCTCCGAGATTTAAATAGCGTTGTTCGAGTTTTTCAGCAAATTTCAACGAACCACCCATGGGATAACCGGCGCTTTTTTGGTCCATGGCAGCCAATGGCATAGTAAAAACCAGCATATTGACTTCGTGGTCGTCGTACAAGGTTTTAAAACTTTCCGCCAAAAAGGGATTCTTGAATTTCTGTGAAAAGCTGAAGTTGGTTTCGTTTTTCCATTCCAATAACAACTTGAAAAAGCGCCAGTACCTAGCCATTTTTATTCCCCGTTTGGTGGCTTCCCAAAAAGGTAAATCATCCATGATGGGTGGCAAGTCAAACTGTTGCATGGTACGCACTGAATTCACCAATCGTTTAATTTGGAATTCGTCCTCCGGAGCCAGGTCTAATAAGTAAGCTTCCAGTTTGTTGAGGTTGGTATAGAAATAGAATGTTTTTTCGCCGTATTTATTGGTGTTTTCTTTAAGTTCGATGGCCATTCGTACTTCGTGGTTCACAAACTCCATCGATTTTAGGTCGAACAATTCAGCCCAAATTTTATGAAACGAACTTCCCTTGTCGCTACCTAATATCCAGTGAGCACAACCATCAAAGGTATAATCTCCTTTTTTCCAGCTGGTACAAAGTCCGCCTGGAATGTTGTGTTTTTCAAAAATTTGGGTTTCAAAACCACACATTTGAAGGTAACATCCGGCACTGAGACCTGAAATTCCTGCACCGATAATGTTAACTTTCATAGGCTAAATTGAATGAGACAAAGGTAAGCGGAGCAGACGGAGGTTTTTAGGTGAAGGAGAAATTTTGCATTTTAATAGTTGTCTGCAAAATGCCTGATACCCGTTAGAATATGGTGCAATCTTTCTTTATCTACCATTTCTCCTCCGGCAAAACGGGGCAATGAAAAAGGATTCAGGTTGTTTCCAACTAAGTTTCCTGGCATAAAGGTAACACCCGAATGATAACCCAGTTCTTGGGCCAATTTGAATTCTCTTTCTCCACACTCATTAGCTGAACCATACGGATAGGCTAAGTGTTTGATTTCATAATCCATTAGGTTTTCCAAATAGCGTTTGGATTCCTGTAACTCGAAGCGGGCTTGGTCTTCGGGGAGTTTCTTTAATGGCAGGTGATGGACGGTATGGGAGCCTATGGTTAGAAGCGGGTGTTTTCGAAGGTCGATCAAACTCGATTCAGGAATAGCAACGGAGAGGGTGAAGGCTTTGTTCCAGGCTTCATCTTTGCAAAATAATCCGAGCATTTCAGCGCGACTAAATTGTCCTTCCCATTCCAAAATATGCGAGCGGATTTCCCACCAAGCCTTGGTTTTTTCTTCCAAGCTTTCGGTTTTGAGTTCCAATATCTTGTTTGGAAATTGGTACTTTACCCAAGCGTTTGTAAGAATTTGTTCTTCTAATATATCCCACCACCGGATCATACTTCCATTAAGCAGGTTTAAGCTGGGGTAAATGATAAAAGGAATGCCGTGTTTTTCGAAAAGGGGAAGGCCATGAATAAGGTTATCGGCATAGCCATCATCGAATCCTAAACAAACAAATTTGCGGGTTTTGTCGGGGTTTTTAATTCGGAGCAGAACCTCGTCCATGCCAATGAATTCGTATTTCTTTTCCTTTAAGGTTCGTATCAATCCTTCCAAATATTCGGGGGATACAGCCATTCCTTTTCCGCCAAATAAAGCCGACTGTTCGTTTTTGGGCAATATGCGATGGAAACAAAACAAGAGTCCTTTCCCGCCAAAAAGGGGTGAAGAAAGGAAGCCATTGGTCTTAACGAAAAGGCCCAGCAGCTTCTGTTTTATCCAAGGATTAAGATTCGACATCTATGCAAAGATGGATTAAACCTTTGAATAACGAAGCAAGTTTTTTGGCAACTTTTTAAGAATCATTACGTTCATTTGTTTTATCCAGAAATTAAGTTATTTTTGTAAGTTGAATTTCATTGAAAAGTAAGTTATCCATATTCCTTTTTATTCTTTTGAATCTTGCTGTATTCAAAGGGTTTGGTCAATTGTTGGTTGATCCTTCCCAGACTTCCCAGCAATTGGTTCAGAATGTATTGTTGGGAGGAGGGGTAACGGCAAACAATATTGTTTTCAATGGAGTAGCCAATGGTAACTCACCTCAAATAGGCTACTTTTTTGGGAGTTCTAATATCGGTATGTCGACCGGAATTGTATTAAGCACTGGCAATGCAATTGATGCGGAAGGCCCCAATGATTTGAGCGGCACCAGTACCAATTTATTGTTGGCAGGTGATGCCACTTTGGAAGGACTTGTTCAAAACCAAATAACCAATGATGCTGCTGTTTTAGAATTTGATTTTATTCCTCTATCTGATACACTGAGCTTCCGTTATGTATTTGCATCGGAAGAATACATGGAATGGGCTAACTCTGATTTTAATGATGTTTTTGGCTTCTTTATCAGTGGTCCAGGAATTTCGGGAACTCAAAATATTGCTTTAATCCCAGGTACTTCTACCTTGGTGAGTATCAATAATGTAAATGCTGGCAGCAATGCTTTTTATTATGTTGATAATGGTGATGGTGATTCTTTTACCACGCCGGGCGATGATGGTCAAACAGTTCAGTACGATGGTTTTACAAAAGTACTTACGGCCATGGCCATTGTACAATCCTGCCAAACTTACCATATCAAATTGGCTGTAGCGGATGTATTTGATGGGGCTTTCGATTCGGCGGTGTTTTTGGAGGCCGGTTCTTTTTCTGCTGGTTCAATTGATCTTTCCGCACAGTCTGATTATTCATCTTCCTTAAATGATACGGCACTTTTGGAAGCTTGTGGCGATTCGAAAATTATTTTTGAAAGAACAGGAAATACCACTAGTCCGCTGACCATCAATTTTGCTCTTACAGGAACTGCCACCCAAGGCGTTGATTATTCCGTTTCTGCAAATTCTGTTACTATTCCTGCTGGCAGTACATTGGCCTCGGTGGATGTTTCTATTTTGGTGGATGCATTGGCAGAAGGCGCTGAAACGATTATCGTTACTCCCTTAATCAATATTGCTTGCCAAACCGAAGTGCCAACGCTTACCCTTACCATTGTTGATCAACCTGTTTTGAGTGTTTCTACTACTCCTGATGTTACAACTCCTTGTCCTGCCCAAACCCTATTGCAAGTTTTTCCAACGGGAGGTACCCCCGGTTATTCTTGCCAATGGTTTGATGCTACCGGAACCTTGATTTCTACCTATGACACCGTTTCGGTATTTCCTTTAAATTCAGCATCCTACTATGTTCAGGTAACTGATACTTGCGGAACGCAATTCGCCAATGATTCCGTTCGGATCACCATTCCCGGTTATACACCTATGGAATTTGTTGTCAATACACCACGCATTTGCAAAGGCGATACGGCTGTAATGATTGTGAATGTTTCAGATGGCAAAGCTCCTTATACCTACAATTGGACTTTTGATGGAAGTACGAACAACAGTGCCATCGTTAGTCCAAATTACCCAAGTTTTTATACCGTAGAGGTTACTGATTTATGCGGAATAGTGGATTCAACCAGAGTTTTGGTGGAGGTAGTTGGCCCGGAAGCTAGGTTTTCCAGCCGACAAACCGGTGCCCGTGAATTTGTTTTTACCAATAATTCTATTGATGCCTTGAACTATATGTGGTACTTTGGCGATGGCGATACTACGAATACCTTTAATGCTGCCCATGTGTATGCTGATTCGGGTTGGTATCCGGTAACGTTATTAGCTGAAAACAGGGAAGGTTGTATGGATACTGTTCGCCTGTTTGTGCACGCCTATCCAGATTTGAATGTGTATGTGCCCAATGCCTTTACCCCCAATGGAGATTTGGTAAATGATGCTTGGTATGCCATTGGCGAAGGCTTTAGCTTCTCTGAAGTAAGAATTTTCAACCGTTGGGGAGCCGAAGTTTATCGCTCCAAACACCAAACCTGGGCTTGGAACGGTACTAGCCGAGAAGGAGAACTTTTGGAAGGTACTTTTACCTATATGATTGAACTGATTACTCCTTTAGGTGATACGGAAAAGAAGTATGGCCATGTTACCGTAATTCGGTAGAACTTTCCCCTTTTTCAATATGTTCTAAACAACCTGTGGCAATAAAATATTGGGCTACATAGTAGGTCGACATGATTGCCAAATTGGAATATTCAAATGGATGAACAAATTTGTTCAGGGCAATGATCGAATCAGACATCAAAAATAAAATTGCGCCACCCAAAACTTTTTTCCAACTACTGGCACTGGTGTGGTTAATTCGTAATCCGGCCATAACTCCCATGGCGGTAATAGCCGTCATATAGAATAGTACAGGGATTTTCATATCGTGTAAATCGTTTTTCATAAGGGCATACATGGAAAGACTCATTAAAACAATAGGATTGGCTACCATTAATTTTACTGAAAAGGAATTTGAAACAGCACTGCTTTTAATATTCTGAAAATAAGCCCTGATATAAAACAAATGGGCAATTAAAAAGGAAACCAATCCAACTAAGAAAAAGTTAGGATTAAATTTGGGAAACATCAAAAATATGTCGCCTCCTAAACTGGCTACCAACCCAATCAAAATGGATTTGGAAAATACCGAGGGCTTTTCCTTGGTTTGGTTATAGAAATAGTAAATGATGAAACTAGTTACCGCAGGTTTTACAATAAATATGGCCCATTGCAGATGAATGAATTCCAAAACCAATTCAAGACTCAATAGGGCCAGAAAGAATTTATTGAAGGTTGATTTTTCCATGTTGGGGTTGTGATTGGGGTTGCAAAGATGGAATTTATACAGTTTCGTGGCTTAAATTCTTTAAAGGGCCTAAATTGATTTTGTGTTTTTTATTTCTTAAAAATGGGGAAAAGTGAAGTTTGAAATACGGAAGCCAAGTTCCAATAACCAAAAACCGGGCACGAAGAACCCCGGGCAAGGATAGAGCGTGATACCCCGCAAGGATGGGATTGGCTACACCTATTTACGAATGGAAAGCAAGCAGAACAGTCCATTTCAATTGACCATGGATCAGGTGGAAATAGGGTAGGTGTAGCCCAGCCCAGCCTGAGGAGTATTAGCGAAAGCCTGGCCCTGACGCCCTAGTACACTGCCTTATAGAGGTGAAAATGGGTTTGGGCGGAAGGGAGCCCGCCAAGAAATACTTTACCCAGATATTTTTTACCTTTCAATAATTAGTTTCTTTGCAGCAATGAGCTCTAAAATTGCCCCGATTAGTCTTCCCAAGGCCTATGTTTATATGCATGTTGCTATTTTTCTGTGGGGTTTTACAGGAATTTTGGGCAAATTGATTGAGTTGCCGGAGTCGCTATTGATTGTTTATCGCCTTCTGATTACGGTGCCGACCTTGGCTTTAGTGGCTTGGAAAAAGGGTACTTTTTTTATTCCTTCGGCCAAACAAATGCGGTCTTTGGCTTTGGTAGGCTGCATTTTGATTATTCATTGGATTGGCTTTTATGGAGCTATTAAATACAGCAATGTAACGGTGGCGTTGAGCTGTTTTTCCTCAACCTCGATTTTTACGGCCTTGCTTGAACCTGTTATGCTAGGTCGACGGTTTCGCTGGGATGAAATGTTGTTTGGGTCGGTTGTGGCAGCCGGTATAGTGCTAATTTTCAATTTTCAAGCTGATTTTGGAGTGGGAATTGTTTTGGCTATTTTGGCAGCGGTTACGGCAGCACTCATGTCTATTCTCAATAAAAAGCTAGTTCCTGATTTGCCAGCCGAAGGGATTATGTTTTATGAGATGCTGAGTGGAGGAGTGTTTTTGTTGGCGATTCTGCCCTTTTACCTGGAATTGTTTCCGGCCAATAAGTATTATCCTTCAACCCAAGATTGGGCTTACTTGGTTTTCTTTAGTTTAGTTTGTACGGTATTGGCTGGGATTCTTTCGCTTCGTTCCCTAAGTCGCTTGTCGCCCTTTACCTTAAACCTATCCCTCAATTTGGAACCGGTTTATGGAATATTGTTTGCCTTTTGGTTGTTTGAAGAGCATAAGCAGCTCAATCCTGGTTTTTGGATAGGCGGAGGACTGATTTTTATGACCGTTGTGGTGCATGGTATCCTCAAGTATCGGGAATATTCGAAACGGAAATAGCTGGGGCGGTTACAAATTCTTGCTGGAAAGGAGAGAAATATAAACTATCTTCGCGCCCTCAAAACAAAAATTTTAAGCATGGCTAATACTGGCGACATCGGAGTAGGAACATTTATCCGTTTTAATGGCGAACTTTGCCATATTCTTGAATATCAACACCGTACTCCTGGAAACCTACGTGCATTTTACCAAGCAAAAATGCGAAATGTACGCACAGGCAAATTGTTAGAAAACCGCTTTAGAGCAGGTGAAAGTGTAGAGGTAGTGCGTGTTGAATTTAAAGAGTACCAATACATTTTTCCTGAAAACGGTAGCATTGTTGTAATGGATACCGAAACCTACGAGCAAATTTACATCCCTGAAGAATTGTTAGGCGATAGTCTTCCTTTCTTAAAAGAAGGGGTAATGGTGAAAGTTTCTTTCGAAGGCGACAACCCAATTTCGGCTGAGCCTCCAACTTTTGTGGAATTGGAAGTTACTTATACCGAACCAGGTTTGAAAGGCGATACCGCTACCAATACCTTGAAACCAGCTACCTTGGAAACTGGTGCTAAAATCAATATTCCTCTTTTTGTAAACCAAGGGGAAAAAATCAAAATCGATACCCGCGACAAATCTTACGTAGAGCGAGTAAAATAATCTTTCGAATGCCATTGGATGCAGCGGTGTTCAATGGCATTTTCTTTATTCCTTACTTCCTTGGAAATCATTCTTGAAAATCTCGGAAAACGGTACAACCAAAACTGGATTTTCAAAGGTTTGAATTGGTCTGTGGCTTCAGGCCAATCGCTGGCTATACTTGGCAACAACGGGTCGGGCAAATCTACCCTTTTGCAAATGATACTCGGAAGTCAAACCTGCTCAGAAGGAAAGGTTGTTTTTAAGAACAATCACCAGGAAATTCCAGAAGACCAAGTTTTTAATCAATGCAGTATAGCCGCCCCTTACCTTGATTTGTACGAAGAGCTGAGCTTTGCTGAAAACATTGAATTTGCCCATCGCTTTTTTCCCTATTCCTTTACTGCCAAGGAAATAATCCAGCTCACCAAGTTGGAATCGGCTAAGGACCGACAACTGAAATTCTTCTCCTCGGGGATGAAACAACGGGTGAAATTGGCCTTGGCTATCCTTTCTTCCAAACCCGTGGTGCTGTTAGACGAGCCATGCTCCAACCTCGATGCCGAAGGAATGGAATGGTACAACCAAATGGTTAAGGATTACCTTCAAAATAAACTCATAATTGTAAGCTCCAACTCCGATCCCATGGAGATGGGCTTTTGCCAACAAACCATCGATATCAGAACTTACAAAAACAATGGATAAGGTTTATCTTACCGAATGTCCCCGCGATGCCATGCAAGGTATCAAGGATTTTATTCCTACCGAAACCAAGGTTAAATACCTCAATTTACTGCTGCAATGCGGATTTGATGTGCTTGACTTTGGCAGTTTTGTGTCGCCCAAAGCGATTCCGCAGTTGCAGGATACGGCCGAAGTGCTCGACCAACTGGATTTGTCTAACTCCAATACCGAATTGTTGGCTATTGTACTCAACGAGCGGGGAGCTAAGGATGCCCTCAATTTTTCGGAGATTTCCTATTTGGGTTTGCCTTTTAGTATTTCGGAAACCTTTCAGCAGCGCAATGGCAATTCCTCAATCGAAGAAAATTTGCAGCGTTTGGAGCAAATCCAAAACCTGGCAGTAAAGGCCAACCGCAACCTTTTGGTGTATATTTCCATGGCTTTTGGCAATCCGTATGGCGATCCTTGGAATACCGAAATAGCCTTGGAATGGACCGAGCGCATTTCAAGGATGGGAGTCGAATACATTTCTTTAGCTGATACTATCGGAAGCTCTACGCCAGAATCGATTTCCTATATGTTCAAGGCCTTGATTCCAGCCTTGCCAAAGGTAAAATTCGGTGCCCATTTGCATACCACCCCCGAAAAATGGGAAGAAAAAGTGCAAGCCGCTTATGCTAGCGGGGTTCGCCGTTTCGATGGTGCTTTAAAAGGTTTTGGCGGTTGTCCGATGGCCTCGGATAAACTTACCGGAAACATGCCTACCGAAAACCTTTATTCTTGGATTAACAACAACGATTCGGTGTATTGGTTGGATGCCAACTATTTTGGCGAATCAATGGCTGTAGCCAACGAAATATTTACCAAATACCATTAGTTTTTATGTTTTCATTAGCGATACACGGCGGAGCAGGAACCATTACCCGGGCTAATATGTCGGCCGAAAAGGAATTGGCCTATACTCAAGCCTTAGACCAAGCTTTACAAGTTGGCGAAACCATACTGCGCAATGGCGGAACGGCCTTGGATGCCGTGGAAAAAACGGCCATGAACCTCGAAAACTGTGAGCTTTTCAATGCCGGAAGAGGTTCGGTTTTTACAGCCGAAGGAAAGCATGAAATGGATGCTTGTATTATGCGAGGCGATACCTTGGAAGCAGGTGCCGTTGCTGGAATTTCAACTATAAAAAATCCGGTTCAACTGGCTCGAACCATCATGGAAAAGTCGGAACATGTATTTTTAACCGGACTCGGCGCCATGGAATTCGCCAAAACCCATCAATTGGCATTTGAACCAGATACCTATTTCCACACCGATTTTCGTTACCAACAGTGGCAAGACGCCAAGGCTGAAGGGACCATCGTTTTGGACCATACTGAAAAAAAGTTTGGAACCATTGGTGCTGTAGCCCTCGACCAATATGGAAATTTAGCAGCCTCTACCAGCACCGGCGGAATGACCAACAAGCGCTGGGGTAGGATAGGAGATAGTCCAATGGTTGGTGCCGGAACATATGCCAACAATAAAACGGCAGCCATTTCCTGCACCGGACATGGCGAATTTTTTATCCGTGGGGTAGTAGCCTACGATGTGTGTTGTTTGATGGAATACCAAGGACTTAGTTTGCAAGAAGCCTGCGAAAAGGTGATTTTGGATAAAATGGTTAAGCTTGGAGGCGAAGGTGGCTTAATTGCCGTGGATGCCCAAGGTAATACCTCCTTGGTGTTCAACTCCGAAGGGATGTACCGAGGCTGGGTCAACCATCAATCAAAACGGTCAATTTTGATCTATTCTTAATTTCATATCCGATTTCTCTTTTATTTGCATACTGTAAATCATGAAAAAATTACTCATTTTCCCCGTTTTTGCCTTTATGCTTGCTTGCGGCGGTCCTAAATCAGACGATGGACAAGGTGTGCCAAGTCCAGACAATGCCTTCACCATTTTGAAGGATAATTTTATCGAAGAACTTTGGACCCTTTATCCAGGATGGGCCAGCTCACAAGGCTATCACAAATACGACAATTTACTTGTTATCAACGATGCTGTTTTTCGAGCCAAAGAAGCCGAATTTACCCGGGATTGGTTAGCCAAATTGAATGAATTTGATCCGGAAAAATTAAGTCCGAGCGACAGAACAGATTATTTGCTCATCAAAAACCAATTGGAATCAGGGAGTTTTTATTCCAACGAATTCAAATCTTACGAATGGGATCCAAGTTCGTACAATGTGGGCAGTGCTTTTGGTGAAATTATCAATGGAAGCTATGCTCCGATTGGCGAAAGGATGAAAAATTTGTTGGAAAAGTTAAAGGCTGTTCCGGCTTATTACGACAATGCCAAAAAGCAGCTAAAAACCCCAACTTTGGAACATACCGATTTGGCCATCAGTCAAAACAGGGGCAGTTTGGGCTTATTCAACCAAGATTTATTGGATAGCTGCAATAAGGCTAATTTTACGGCAGAGCAGAAAGCCGAGTTCGAAACCCGCATGAAAGCAGCAGTTTCGGCTATCGAAGGCTATGCAAATTGGTTGGAAAAGGATGTAAAGCCTAAGTTGGCCGCCAATGGAAAATCGTTCCGCATTGGAAAAGACCTTTTTGAAAAGAAGTTCGCTTTCGAAATTCAGAGCAAATACAAAGCAGAAGAAATTTACCAAAAAGCGCTTCAGCACAAGAAAGAGCTGCATAGCGAGATGTATAAAATCACCACCCAGTTGTGGCCAAAGTATTTCGCCAAAGAGAAAATGCCAAGTGATTCCTTGCTTGCTATTCGCCAGATGATTGATAAGTTATCCTTAAAGCATAGCAAACCTGAAAATTTCCAACAGGATATCGAGAAACAGATTCCGGAATTGGCCAAATTCGTGAAAGACAAGGATTTGTTGTACCTCGATCCCTCCAAGCCTTTGGAAGTGCGCAAAGAACCTGCTTATATGGCTGGTGTGGCCGGTGCCTCGATTAGTGCACCTGGACCTTACGACAAAGATGCCAAAACCTATTACAATGTTGGTTCAATGGCCGCCTACAGCAAGGAGCAGGCCGAAAGTTACCTTCGCGAGTACAACGATTATATTTTACAAATTTTGAACATTCACGAAGCCATTCCGGGTCACTATGCTCAATTGGTTTACAGCAACCAAAGTCCGAGTTTGGTGAAAAGTATTTTGGGCAACGGAGCCATGGTCGAAGGGTGGGCTGTTTACACCGAGCGCATGATGATCGAAAACGGGTATGGCAACAACGAACCTGAAATGTGGCTGATGTACTACAAATGGAACCTGAGGGCCACCTGCAACACTATTTTGGATTACAGCATCCATTGCCTGAATTTACCCGAGAAAGATGCTTTGGATTTGATGATGCGTCAGGCTTTCCAGCAAGAGGCCGAGGCCAAAGGCAAATGGAGAAGAGCCACTTTAACCCAGGTACAATTATCGAGTTACTTTACCGGATTTACCGAGATTTACGAGTTTCGCGAAGACCAAAAGAAATTGTTGGGCGACAAATTCAGTTTAAAAGCCTTCCACGAAAAATTCCTCAGTTATGGTTCCGCTCCGGTAAAATTCGTGCGCGAGTTGATGGAGAAGGAGAGCGCTGAATAATGGTTTTTCAATCTAGGATTTAAGTTTTTCTGAAAATTATTTTTTAGGATTTGGCGGGCTCCCTTCCGCCCCTAGGCAGTAGTGGGAAAATAGAGCTTTGTACCAGGGCGTTCGGGTCGGGCTATTCACTGCAAGTCCTCGTCCAGTCTACGCTAGCGCTTCGTCTGGCCTGTGGGCTTTCCGTTTCTATCCCTTCCCGGGGTGCTGGAACTGGGCAGTGGTGGTTTATTTGGGGCAGTGGTGTAGAAAGACTTAGCGTAAGGGATGGTCGGGATACTAATATTGGCAATTGGTAACTATAATTGTTTAGCCAGAAATTTTAACCCAGATTACGCATTAGAAATGCATAAACGATTAACCAGTTGTAAATCAATTTGTATAGCCAAATTGATAACATCTGCTATCCCGAAATTTCTTCGGGAGGGGTAACCCCAACTAAATCAAGTAGTTCGGATTAATAAATCCTCCTATTGATTAATTTGGGTTTAATAGGAAGCTTTTTTTATTCGAACTGCCTGATTTAACCTGTTGTAAATCAATTTGTTTTCAAAATTGATAACACCGAATGGACTATTCTTAATGTCCGTTCGGTATTAAATCAAATAGTTCGGATAAATAAATCCGCCTAATGACTAATTGGCAATAAATTAAGGTGGAATTAGCTAGCTTTCTTAGCATCGTTAGGTGGGGCATGTTTATAGAATATAAACAACCATGATTCAGTTTGAGCACCAGAGGTGCGACATCTGATTGGATAGAAAAGGTATTCCGCTCCGCTGGAGCTCGCATGAATCTTTTAATTTACGCTTTGCTAGAAACATAACGCAGCTACGCAGCTTTACACCTGAGTACGCATTAGAAATTAGTAAATGATTAACCAGTTGTAAATCAATTTGTTTTTCTCACTTCTCTTTTCTCTTTTCTCTTTTCTCACTTCTCACTACTTTCTACTTACTCATGCAATTGCTTTCGCCTTGTTCTCTTCTTCGATTCGGATAACCTCGGAAAGGGTTTTCAGGAGACGGTTGTGCTTTTTGACGAAAGGGTTGGTGGTATCCCAAACGTAACCAGCTAGCACCGAACAGATTTGGTTTTTGAACTCCTGCTTGGTGTTTTCGGCAAAGAAAATATCTTGCAAAGTACCATCGTACCAACCTGCCACATACGAACGAAAGGTATTGATGCCTTGTTGGCAGTGCTCAACATACTCTTTTTCCCAGTCAACTTCTTGGCCATTGAGGAATTTACACACGGCTCGCGCGGCAGTAGCTCCACTTTCGGTAGCCAAGGTTACACCCGAAGAGAATACCGGATCTAAGAACTCCGTTGCATTGCCTGTTAGCACAAAACCCTTATCATAAAATTTGGTACTGCCAATGGAATAGCCTTCGATGGTTTGGGTTTCCAAGGCTAATTTGCAATCGCGGAAACGCTCGCGGGTGTTGGGGTCGCTGTCCAACATGGCTCTTAGTTTATCTTCCATGGTAGCGCCGGGATAACCTTCAAAATAATGTGGTTCGCCCACAAATCCTACGGAAGTAACACCAGTAGAGAAAGGAATTATCCAAATCCAAACGTCCACTTTATGGGCCACCACGGTGATGCGAAATCCATCTTCGCCTTCGGGTCTGCGGTGGTCGATGAAATGGGCAAACAAGGCCTTGCGTGGAGGGAAAGTAGAAGGTTTATCTAGTCCAAACAACCTTGGAATAACCCGACCGTATCCGCTGGCATCGATGATGTATTTGGCTTGGATGGTTTTTGTATTGCCATCCTTATCTACCACGGTTGTTGTAGAATCGGTACCCTTAATTTTGATATCGGTAACACCGTGTTCGAACCAAATGGTGATGCCTTGTTTTTCAACTGCTTGGGCCAATACTTGATCGAAATCGGCACGGGGCACTTGCCAAGTCCATTTCCCGCCATCAGTAAATTGTTCAGCAAAGGTGAAGGTGCAAACTTTTCCGTCTTTTACAAATTTGGCACCGAATTTCTCTTGGTAACCTTGTTTTTTTACTGCATCCAACAGGCCGGCCGCTTCTAAATGCTCCATGCAACGCGGGAGTAGACTTTCGCCAATTACATTTTTTTGGTAGATAAAGTGAACGATTTTTTACTAATGGCTATTATCTAAAGAGTCGTTGTAAATGTACTACAAAAACTAATTTAGATGCAAGAATTAGCTTATTTAATTTGTTCCCTGTTGTATGGATTTTTTATATTTAATAAAAATATTATAGTGATTTATTTTTGTTTTATTAATTACAATTCTAGTTTTTTCGGTAAATTTTCGTATATTTGTTTAAAGCGATTACAACAGCAGCCCCCCAATCAAGAACACGATTGTAGCTATTGCCATCTCTTGAAATAAAGTAATCGCTTAAAAGTACTTTCTTTGTTGCAATATCAAAGAAAGTATAATAAGCGGAAACCGACTTGTTTTGATTGTCAAAGCTCTCGATTATGATAACAAATCCGACTCCATCTTTTTCTGTTATATTGTAATTGTTCACATATTTTTGTATAGAGTCTTTTGAAATTGATTTCTTTGTTATGGAAACAAGATTACTTGAAATTAGCTTTTTATTTAATTCAATAGTTGGTTCTTCGTTAAATATTATCTTATCTTTTTTAAGCATTTTTGATAATTTATTTTCATTTACACGCACATTGCAAAATTCTATCCACATGAAAATGTATTTATTAATATCCTGGTTCATTCTTTTTGCATCTAAAATTTTAAAGTGCGTGTAATCATAACCGTAAAAAGTTATTTCTTTTGCTTTGACAACTTCGCTTTTATTTATTGATTGTCCCAAAGAGATCGATGCCATACTCGTAAAAAAAAATAGAATTAGAGAAAAGTTTTTCATTTTGATAAATTTTGTTTTTTATATTTTAGAAAATAGGTCATTTGGAGTGTTTGCTGAAATTGCATATTGAGAATAAATTTCTGCTTTTCAACTACGGTTACATCAAAGCCCTGTTTTTTGCAAATCCCTGCTGCCACACAACCTGAAGGACCTGCACCGATTACCAAAATATCTGTCTTGTGCATGTTCGAAATCTCAAGCAAAATAAAATAAAGAAAGTATTGAAGGACTTCGTAATTCGACGAATTGTGTGGAAGTTCAGTAATTTAGAATCATTTAAAATAAGGGAGAATTAGGTTTTCAACAGGCAAGGGGTGGAAGATTAGAATTTTGGTTCCTAGTTCTAATACGGCCTGTTTCTATTTTAGCCCAATGAAGCATATCCATTTTATTGCCATTGGCGGCGCTGCCATGCACAACCTCGCTTTGGCCCTTCATGATAAAGGTTATAAGGTAACCGGAAGTGATGATGAAATAAATGATCCTTCCAAATCCAGACTCCAAGCCAAGGGTTTGTTGCCTGCCCAGATTGGATGGTTTCCAGAGAAACTGGATGCCAAACCGGATGCAGTGATTTTAGGCATGCATGCCCGAAAGGATAATCCAGAGTTGTTAAGGGCTCAGGAAATGGGATTGACTGTTTATTCGTACCCTGAATATTTGTATCAGCAAACCAAGGATAAAAAGCGAATTGTGGTAGGTGGAAGCCATGGCAAAACCAGCATTACGGCCATGATTATGCATTGCCTTCGGTCGAATGGTGTAGATTTCGATTACATGGTGGGTTCGCAAGTGCAAGGTTTTGAAACCATGGTAAGTTTGAACAATACCTCTAAACTGGCCGTTTTCGAAGGCGATGAATATTTGACATCGCCGATCGACCCTCGCCCGAAATTCCATTTATATAAACCTCATTTTGCTATTCTTAGCGGTATTGCCTGGGACCACATCAATGTATTTCCAACCTTCGACATGTATGTGGATCAGTTTAGGCAGTTTATTCGTTTGGTAGAACCCCAAGGGAAAGTGGTGTTTAGTCAGGAAGATCAGGTGTTGGAACGACTTTGCAGCGAATCGTTTCCTGGAATTACCTTAACACCTTACCAGGCACATCCATCCAGCATTGAAATGGGTAAAACCTTTTTGAATACTCCAAACGGAGAAAAGGTAGGATTGAAAATTTTTGGTCACCATAACCTCATGAATCTGGAGGCTGCCCGATTGGCTTGTCTGGAGGCAGGATTGACCAATGAACTGTTTTACCAATCCATTGCATCGTTTACCGGAGCTGCTCGTCGCTTGGAATGGATGGGAGGTGGCGATACCTACGATGTTTACAAGGATTTTGCGCATTCGCCTTCGAAGCTGAAAGCCACAACAGATGCCGTAAAAAAGCAATTCCCCAATCGCCGTTTAATTGCTTGCATGGAATTGCATACCTTTAGTTCCTTGAATGAAAATTTTTTGAATGAATACGCAGGTTCAATGGATTTGGCCGATATAGCGGTTGTTTATTTTAATCCTCATACCATCGAACACAAAAAGTTAAAGCCCATTACTGTAAGCCAGGTTAAAGAAGCTTTTAACCGTCCTGATTTGCAAGTGTTTACCGATAGTCAAGCTGTTAAGGAGTTTGTTTTGGCCCAACATTACCAAGATGCCAATTTGTTGATGATGAGCTCGGGTACTTTCGATGGTATCGATATGAAAGTGCTTGCTTCTCAATTAGTACCCTAGCACCAATGTATTACTTAAAACTATTCCTGGGGCCGGCTTTATTCGTTTTAGTGGGATTGGTATTAAGGCCAACGGGTCAAGCTGCTTCGGATTATACAGCTGGCATTGCTTGTTGGATGGCTGCTTGGTGGATGGTAGAGGTGGTACATTTGTTGGTTACTTCTTTTTTGCCAATTATCTTGTTTCCATTACTTGGTATAGCCGATGCAAAAACCATTGCTGCCCAATACATGGATCAGGTGATATTCCTATTTATTGGCGGTTTCATCATGGGTTTTGCCATTGAAAAAACCGGATTACATAAGCGCATTGCTTTTGGTATTATGGGAAAGATAGGCACCAATCCAACGGGTTTATTGGCGGCGGTAATGCTATCGGCTTATTTGATTTCGAATTGGATTAGCAACACGGCCACTACCATGCTGCTACTTTCTGCGGTAACGGCTATCGTTCAAAACTTAGGATTGGAACCTGGAGGGAAGCAAAAGTATCCCGCAGCCTTGCTTATCGGATTGGCTTATGCCGCCTCCATTGGTGGGATGGCTACCTTGGTTGGAACCCCGCCAAATATGGTTTTTATGGGGTTTTATAATGAGCATTTTCCTAGTCAAACCAATATGGATTTTTTGAAATGGTCGTCCATGGCCTTTCCTGTTTCTCTGTTGTTGTTGGGTTTGACATTCGGGGTGCTTTGGTATTTCTTTATCCGATCGAAGGCTTTAAATTCATTCAAAATAGATTTCGACAAAATGAATTTAGGTAGTTGGAAAAAGGAAGAAAAGGTGGTTTCATTTGTTTTTTTGGTGGCGGCTATACTTTGGCTAACCCGTTCGGATATTGAAATCGGTCCCCTAAAATGGGTAGGTTGGGGACATTTTTTTTCAAAAGACTTTGTTCAGGATAGTACGGTAGCAATGTTGGCTTCATTAATATTAATGGCCTTTCCGTTTAAGCATTTTGAAGCAAAGGATACTGAATCGAGCTACCGACCTATTTTAGAATTTTCGGATGTAAAAAACCTTCCTTTTGAGATTATTATGTTGTTTGGCAGTGGTTTTGCGTTGGCTAAGGGTTTTGAGGTTTCGGGTTTGAGCACTTGGTTGGCTTCTCAATTGGCTATTTTTCAAGGCACATCTTTAATTTGGATTTTACTTGGACTTAGTTTATTGGTGACCATCATTAGCGAGTTTGCCTCCAATGTGGCTAGCATACAATTGGTCCTTCCTATTCTTTTGCCATTAGCAACGGTACTAGGGGTTGATCCGCTGGTATTAATGGTGCCGGCCACTTTTTCGGCTTCGCTTGGCTTTATGTTACCAGTGGCCACCGCTCCGAACACCATCGTATTTGGTTCAGGATACATAAAAACCAAGGACATGATGCGGGTGGGCTGGATTATTGATGTGGGTGGTATTCTTATCATTTCTTTAATTTCTTGGTTTGTTTTCAAATCATAGGATTCGAATTTTATATTTGCTCATGTCAAACCGAAGAAAATTTATCCAATCCCTTCCTTTGTTGGGGGCGAGTATGGGATTAGGGCTATCTGCAGCTCAGGCGGCAAGTCCACTTATTCACACCCATAAGCGTAGGAATTTCCGAATTGCCCACCTCACAGATATTCATGTGCAACCCGGTGATGTAGCACCAAAAGGCATGGCAAAGGCCCTAAAAAAGGCTCAATCCTTGCCGGATAAGGTTGATTTTATTTTAAATGGCGGTGATTGTATCATGGATTCCCTTAATCGGAATAAAGCTGAAGTAAAGGCGCAATGGGAGGTTTGGCAATCCGTCTTGAAAAATGAACTTAGTTTGGATTTTCATAGTTGCATTGGAAACCATGATGTGTGGGGGTGGAGTGATGTGGGTAACAAAAAGAAAAAAGATCCACTTTATGGAAAAGCTTGGGCAACAGATGAATTGAAATTAAGCAACCGGTATTACAGCTTTAGCAAAGGAAATTGGCATTTTGTGGTGTTGGATAGTACGCATCCGAGGCCAATTGCAGGATATTGGGCCAAGTTGGATGAGGCACAAATGGATTGGTTGGAAAGGGAATTAGCTTCAGTTCCAAAAGATAAATTTATTTGTGTGCTCAGCCATATTCCTATTTTGTCAATTTGCACCTATTTTGATGGAGAAAATTTGAAAGGTAGCAATTGGAAAATTCCTGGTTCATGGATGCATCAGGATGCCAAACAGTTAAAGGATTTGTTTTACAAACATCCAAATGTAAAAGTTTGCCTAAGCGGGCATATTCATTTGGTTGATGAAGCTGAATATTTGGGAGTGAAATACTATTGCAACGGCGCCGTAAGTGGAGCTTGGTGGGGAGGGAATTGTCAAGAATTTCCACCTGCGTTTGCCGTACTTAATTTATATGAAGATGGCAGTTCGGATCGTGAAATGGTTCGATATGATTAAATTGTGGAAAACCAAGTAGTTTTAGTTAATATTTTACATTAAAAAATGAACTTGGTATTTGATATCGAGTAATTTTGCAGCCTAATTCATTAATCCAAAAATCCACAACATGAAAAAATTTTATTCACTTGTTATGGTAGCAGGTCTTGGTTTCCTAGCTGCCTGCGGTCCAAGCAAAGAAGAGCTTGAGGCTCGTGAAAAAGCCCGCGAGGATAGCATTGCTGCCGTAGAAAAAGCCCGCCTTGATTCTATTGCTGCTGCTGATGCATTGAAACTTCAACAAGATAGCATCGCTGCTGCAATGGAAAAAATGAGACAGGATAGTATTGCTGCTGCTGAAGCTGCTGCTTCCAAAGGTAAAAGCGGTAAAAAGCCTGCTGCTAAAAAACCAGAAGAGCCTAAAAAAGAAGAGCCTAAAAAGCCTGAAACTGGAAAAATGAAGGATAATGTTGTTGCTCCTGCCGGTGGCGGAAAAATGAAAGACAACGTTGTTGCTCCTGCTGGTGGTAATGGCGGAGGTAAAATGAAAGACAAAATTAAATAGTCGTAATTAATACCTTAAAGAAAAGGGGGTGCCAATTTGGTTTCCCCTTTTTTTTTACCCCAATTGACCTGAATACGGTAGGATACAAATCTTATTTTAGAAAGGGTCCAAAGTGTTGATTAATTCCATCAAGCTTTGTCAATAGCCCTTGTGTTTCACGTGTTTCGAAAATTTCGTTGGTCAAAATATTTTTGAAACCTAGTTTAGTTTAATGGAATTCTAGTGTCCGGTTCGCCTAGTTTCTGTAAAGAAATTGTATTAATTCAAGTTTTGAAATCTCCGCAAAATTTAGTGAACGAATTATACCTAATAATCCATCGGAAAGTCCTGGCCTTTAATATTTTACAATAATTGATTGGGTAAATAGCCTGTTTGGTGTTCATAATTAGTTGGCGGGCCCCCAACCGCCAAAACCATTCTACCTTTTTTTAACCATTTCCTTGGGCGGTTGGGTCAGGCTATCGCTAATACTCCTCAGCTTGCTGCCCCCGAAAATGTTCGGGTGCTGCAAGCTTGCGGGGTATCACGCTCTATCCTTGCCCGACATCTCCGCATAGCAGTGTACTGTAACCTGGCCTTTGCTTTTCATTCCACAGTTGTCCATCCAAATTAATCGCTTGGAAGATTCTATATTCCGAACTACTTGATTTAGTTGGGTTTACCCCTCCCGAAGGAATTTTGGGATAGCAGTTGTTATAATTTTGGCCAAACAAATTGATTTACAATTGCCTAATCGTTTATGCATTTCTAATGCATAATCTGGGTTTAATCATTGGTATTTGCAACATGTATAATTACCAATGATACGGAATAGAAGTCCAATTTCTCCTCAAAATACAACCTTAATATTGGACAAAAAAGAAAGTGCATTCGATTTTAAACGGTAATCGAACAAAAAGGGCAAAAAAAAAGCTGTCCGAAGTGGACAGCTTTTTTTTAATTTATTTGAAAATTATTTTTGTGCAGTGAAAGAGTAAACACAAGTTTCACCAACTGAAGGATCTTGTTCGTTGATTGACATAGTCAAAGTGTTACCACTGATTGAACCAGAACCAGAATAAGTGAAATTGTTAAGTGTTACTTGGTCTAAAGTTAGGTTAGAACCATTTACAGTTCCAGTCAAGGCAGTACCAGCAAATACTACAGAAACTTTAAGAATTCCAGCACTTGAAGTAGAAATTGTAACTGGAGTTCCTTGAGAAACATTACCATTTCCAGAAACTGGGCAAGTTACTGTTCCAGAAGTTACTGAGAAATTTCCAATAAAAGCAGTTCTAGTTTCAGTTTGACAAGTTGTACCTTCGTAACCATCAGCGCATTCGCAAGTGCCATCAACACAAGCACCACCGTTGTCACAAGTAACATCTTTACATTTGTCTTCTGTACATGAGTTCAAAGAAGCAAGACCTAGAGTCAAGGCAGTTGCCAAGCTTAGTAATTTAAATTTTTTCATTTTGTTTTAGATTATGAATTAGGTTGATTTGGCCGCAAAGATAAAAAAAATGTCTTCCAAAAAAAATCATACTTTAATTCCTTGATAAAAGTATTTTTGCCATGCCTAGGAAATGCCAATTATAACATTAACCACAGACTTAGGATTTAAAGATCCTTATGTCGCTGCCCTCAAAGGTGCTATCTATTCTGCCATGCCGGATTGCACCGTTGTGGACGTTTCTCATTTAGTTGGAAAGCAGGATGAAGGTCAAGCAGGCTTTATTCTTCGAGCGGCTTATCGTTATTTTCCTCCCGGTACCATTCATATAAATGCTGTTTCTCGGGATGTAAGTTCCAATGCCGTTTATATTGGTTTAAAACACAAAGGACAATACTTTATTGGTCCTGATAATGGTGTTTTTAGTTTGGTGCTGGATGAAAAGCCCGATGAAATCACCCAGCTCGATACGGTAATTAATTTCTCCTCCCATTCCTTTCCTTGTTTGGATATTTTGGTACCTGCTGCTTGCAAATTGGCTAAAGGCGCTTCTCTCTCTTCTCTTGGCGTGGTTAAAGATTCCATTCAAAAGCAAATGTTCTTTAACCCAGTAATTGAGGAGGCTAGAATTACCGGAGCGGTGATTTATATTGATGGTTTCGGTAATGTGTTTACAAATATTACGAGGGAATCTTTTGAGCAAACGTTTAAAGGAAAGCCAATTAAGATTGTAATGAAGAACCTTACGCATACTATTGCCACCATATCTCAAGTGTATGGTGATGTAATGCCCGGGGAGATTCTAGCTTTTTTCAATTCGTTGGGACTTTTAGAAATCGCTCAGAATTGTGGGTCGGCAAGCAAATACCTGGGCTTAAAAATGAGTGATAAAATTTGGATTGAAGCCAATGATTACAAGGGTAGTAAAAATGACTTTCAAAAATGGTAATGCTCCCACTTTTAGGGAAGTATTCAACCGTTCAAAATTGCTAATACGCGGTTTTGAAGGTTGTAAACACTTGAGTTTGTTGGAAAGCCAAACCGAACCCAATGTGTTCTTTACCTATAGCAAATGGGAAAACGAATCCTATTTGGACCAATACCGAAACTCAGCGCTTTTTAAAACTACTTGGGCACAAACCAAAGTGCTATTTGAAATCCCTGCCCAAGCTTGGACTTGCTACGAAGAAGTGGTAGCCTAAAATACAGGAGCTTTTGGCTTGTTTTTTAGAATGACCTCGATTTTCTCCATAACTTCCGGTGTAAGTTGGTCCACCACATCCAAGGCTTGCAAGGTTTCAGCCAATTGATGTGACTTGCTAGCACCTAAAATTACAGTACTTACATTCGGATTCTTCAATACCCATGCAATTCCCAATTTAGGTAAACTAATGCCTAGTTCATCGGCAATTACTTTAATCTGTTTGGCTTTTTCAATCTTAACTTGGCCTTCTTCCGATAACAAATTATTCTTTAACCAAGCCAATTCCGGCAATTCTGTTCGGGTGTCGCCTGGGATTCCTTTAAAGTATTTTTCGGTTAGGAAGCCTGATGCCAAAGGTGACCAAGTGGTTGTTCCCATACCAAATTCAGGATATAACCTCCGATATTCATTTTCAAAACGCTCACGGGCAAACATATTATATTGAGGTTGCTCCATGGTTGGCGCTACCAAATGATTTTGACGAGCAAATAAATGGGCTTCAGTTATTTGCTGTGCACTCCATTCCGAAGTCCCCCAATAAAGTATTTTCCCTTGCATTACCAATTGGTGCATGGCCCAAACCGTTTCTTCAATAGGTGTGGTTTTGTCGGGACGATGACAGAAATAAAGATCCAGATAGTCGACCTGTAATCTTTTCAAAGCAGCATGGCAGGCTTCAAAAATATGTTTTCTGCTCAATCCCCATTGGTTTGGTTTTTTAGTTTCGGGATCTACTGAACCAAAAAATACTTTACTTGAAACGAGAAAGGAATCTCTTGTCCAACCCGATTTGTTTAGTATTTTTCCCATAACAATTTCACTTTTTCCGGCCGCATATCCTTCTGCATTATCGAAGAAATTTACACCTGCATCATACGCCTGGTGCATTAATTGCTCCGCTATATCATCACCAATTTGATTGCCAAAGGTTACCCATGAACCAAATGATAACCGACTAACCTGCAAACCTGATTTTCCTAAATTATTGTATTTCATGTGCTATTTAATGTAGTTGCCAAAGGTAGATATTTGAATTTCTGTTTACCTAGACATATGCTCTATTTATTGTTAACTTTTTACAATATCCTGCTTCCTTGCCTTACTTTTACAATTCCAAATTTGACCATGCGTAAACAACTTTCTTCCCTTTCCTTTCTTCTCTTACTGACTTTTCCAGCATTTGCCCAAAAACCTCACCCCAAATTAATTGTGGGCGTGGTGGTCGACCAAATGCGGTACGACTACCTTTATAAATACTGGGATAAATACAGCGATGGTGGATTTAAAAAGTTAGTGAATGAAGGTGCTCTATTCAAAAATGCGCATTACAACTATATCCCAACTTTTACAGCTCCTGGGCATTGCAGCATCTATACCGGAACTTTTCCTTCTGTGCATGGAATTGCCGGTAACGAATGGGTAGACAGGGATACCAAAAAGGCTGTCTATTGCACCATCGATACAGTTGATGGAACAATTAAACCAGTAGGAACAAACGATAAAAGGGTAGGTTGTCATTCACCACGTCGTCAAATGGTTACTACACTGGGAGATGAACTAAGGATTTTTACCAATTTCCAGTCTAAAGTAGTTGGGGTGGCTTTGAAAGACAGAAGCAGCATTCTTCCTGCTGGACATAATGCGAATGGTGCCTATTGGTTGGATGGAGGTTCCGGGAATTTTATAACCAGTACTTTTTATAAGAATGAATTGCCAGCTTGGGTGGTGAATTTTAATAAACTAAAATTAGTGGAGACTTATCTTTCCAAACCTTGGAATACCCTCCTACCCATTGAAAAGTATACCGAAAGTTTTGCCGATAATAACAAATATGAAGGAAAAATGGCCAACGAAACGGCCCCTACCTTCCCTCATAATTTACCCGAAATTCGCAAAAAAGCTGGATTGGGTTTAATCCGTGAAACACCTTTCGGCAATACCTTGACCAAAGAAATGGCCTTGGCAGCAATCGATGGTGAAGAACTGGGAAAGGATGATATTACCGATTTGTTAGCTGTTAGCTTTTCTTCTCCCGACTACATCGGACACCATTTTGGTCCTCAATCAATAGAAGTTGAAGATTGTTATTTGCGTTTGGATCTGGAAATAGCAGAATTGATTACCTACCTGGAAAAGAATATCGGTAAAGATAATTTCCTTTTATTCCTATCGGCCGACCATGGTGCAGCGCAAAATGCCAATTATTTGAAAGACCAAAAAATCCCGGCTGGTTACTATGATGGTAAGGTGGTGGAAGACAGCTTGAAGGCTATGTTAAATCGTCGGTACGGAATGGGAGATTGGTTGTTAAGTTTTACCAACGAACAAGTGTATTTAAATCGCCCCCTTATTGCCAATCGTCGAATGAATCCTGAAGAAGTGGAAAACAATGTTGCTCGTTACCTAGAAACTTTGCCTCATGTTTATAAAGCACTACCCGCCCATACTTTGAGAGCAGGGTCTGCCACATCCAAAATGGAACGATTGGCTCAGAACGGTTTACATCCAACCCGATCTGGTGATGTCATGGTTATCATGGAATTCGGTTATATGGATTATTCCGAAACCGGAACTACACACGGAACGGCCTTTAGCTATGATACCCAAATCCCTTTGTTATTCTATGGAAAAGGTATCAAACCTGGTCATTATTACCAAGCCGCAGATATTACGGATATTGCTCCTACAGTTTCAGCTATTGCTAATATTCCTTTGCCCGGTGGAACTACAGGAAAGGCCCTTGAGTTAAAATAATTACTCCTCAAAATTGTACTTGAAAATCTCTGGAATTTCTTCTCCGGGCTTCATACAAACCAATTCAGATAGTATTCCATCATGCATAGAATAAACCCAACCATGTAATGTTGGTCGTTGGTGTTTTTTCCATGCCTTTTGAACAATGGAAGTTTTAAGTAAATTAAAAACCTGTTCACATACATTAATTTCAACCATCCTGTCGCAACGTTTGTCCATGGATTCGATGGCTTCTAATTCTTTTTCATGGATTCGGTATATGTCTTTAATGTTATGCAGCCATTTGTTCAACATGCCAAAGGTTTTATTGCTTAAGGCTGCTCTCACACCACCGCAACCATAGTGTCCGCATACAATAATGTGTTTAACCTTTAACTCATCTACGGCATATTGAAGAACACTGAGTAGGTTTAAATCAGTATTTACAACCAAGTTAGCAATGTTCCTTTGTACAAAAATATCTCCAGGATCCGTATTCGTTATCTCATTGGCTGGAACCCTAGAGTCAGAGCATCCAATCCAAAGAAATTCAGGATTCTGTTCCTTGGACATATGAATAAAATAATTCTCGTCCATGAGAAGCTTTTCCTGAACCCAAATTTTATTATCAAGCAGCAGTCGTTTGTATGATTCCATAGGAGGATTATAGCTCTTTTTGTCTTCTAATTTCTAAATTAATACCTTTCTTGGATGCAGCAATGGTAAACTCATCCAAAAGGTCAATTATATCATGGTCAATAAATACATGCCTGCTGCAATCAACTACCAAATTGGCTCCTGGTGGAACCTTGTAAAGTTGGGTTTTTAGGTTGGATTTATTGGTAAATGTTACATCTTTCACAAACTTAATTAGGTAATTGTTTCCATCAGAGGTCACCAAAATGGCAGTCCTCAGGTTGGTTTTTAATATAAAATATACTGCGACTATAATACCTAAAGAAATACCACGCAACATATCAGTAAGAACGATGGCTACTATTGTTACAATAAATGGAATAAATTGGTTCCAACCAAGTTTATACATGCTTATAATTAAACTTGGCTTGGTTAGTTTATATCCTACCATAATTAGAATTACTGCCAAAGAGGACAAAGGAATTAGGTTAAGTACATTGGGAATAAACAATACACTAAAAAGAATAATCACTCCATGAAAAATGGCTGAAAGTTTGCTAATTCCTCCTGCGGCAACATTGGCTGAAGTTCGAACAATTACAGCCGTTACAGGAAGTCCTCCTAAGAAACCCGACACCATATTTCCACATCCTTGGGCAACTAATTCTTGGTTCTGGGAAGGAGAACGTTTAAATGGATCAAGTTTCTCGGCCGCTTCCAAACTTAATAAACTTTCCAATGAGCCTACAATTGTTAATGTTAGGGCTACTTTCCATACATGGCTGTTGCTGATTTGGGTGAAATCTGGAAATGAAAATTGAGACCTTAAATCGTGAATGGATCCTATCTGTGGTAAGGATACCAAATGTTCTTTCTGCAAGGCCCAGGCAGGAAAAAAAGTTTTGAAAATATAGCTTAATAAAATCCCTGCTAAAACCACTATTAAGGAGGATGGAATAGCTTTTAAAAAACTTGCCTTTATGAATTTTGATTCAAATACTAAGAGAATGACCAAGGAGAAAACAGAAATGAGAATGATTTCTGGAGATAGATTATCGACCATGAAGAACATTTCACTAAAAGTATTATGCCCGTCTTGTTGCTCAAAACTCTCATCTCCTTCAATATCAACATCATACCCAACTGCGTGAGGGATTTGTTTCAAAATCAAAATTACACCAATGGCAGCGAGCATACCCTTGATTACGTTGGATGGGAAGAAATTACCTATGGTTCCTGCCTTTAAAATTCCAAGGACTACTTGGAATGCCCCACTGATAACCAATGCAACTAAGAAAGTTTGAAAAGAGCCTAATTCTTGGATGCCATTCAATACAATAACAGTTAACCCTGCAGCAGGACCAGAAACACTTATTTGAGAATTGCTGATTAATCCAACCACAATTCCACCAACCACCCCAGCAATTAAACCTGAAAAGGCCGTTGCTCCAGAAGCCAAAGCAATTCCCAAACATAATGGCAATGCAACTAATGCCACCACCACCGAAGCGGGTATATCGTATCCTAAAGTTCGAAATGGATTATTCTTTTTCATTCGTATGCAAAGCAAATTCTTCTTTCGGTATAAACCTAATCAAATTTTAAGCTAACCACCTTTGGTATTGAAGATTAGATATTTGGAATTAATCGTACGAGAATAGTTGGTGGGAAGGTGTTAAAACATATCGATGGGTGGGGGCTTCAAATTCTTTTGAAAAAAGGTTCAATTTCTTGTTGTTTAATGGAAATTCAAGCTCTGCTGCCCCTGCCAAGGTGTAAAATACTACCTCTCCTCCAAGTTTATCTGATGCGTTTTTTCTAAAAGTTAGGGTTTTTGCTTTCGGCAATTCGGTGTTTGAAAACCAAGCAAAAAAAGGCACATGCACTTCTAAGTCGGTTGGATGTTCGCTTGAATGGTAAATGGTACCATAAGGATCATCAAAGATTATCTCTCCATGATCAGCAATGTAGAACAACATGGCTTTTCTTCCATCAGCCTCCAAAGATTGAATGATTTGATCCAAAATGAAATCAGTGTACCGAATGGAATTGTCATAACTGTTTTCTAATTGCTGCCTATGGGCTTTTGAAAAAACAAAGGGTTCATCTTCCATTCCTGGTTTGAAATGTTTAAATGAAGCAGGATACCGCTGATAATAAGCAAAATGACTACCTACAGTATGTAAAAGAATGAACTGCTTTTTAGACCTATTTCTTTCTAAAGCCTCCCGAAATGGTTTGAGCAATATTTCATCCGGGTATCTGTAAACGGGAAAGTGAACTAAACTATCGGCATCTTCAGCAAAAAAACTATAATCTTCCGCCATTAATCCTTGGTTACTTAAAATCCAAGTCTGAAATCCTGCCTCCCGGTATAAAGATAAAATGGATTTTTCCCGTAAAGCCCTATCAAACTGGGTTACGGTGGCCCTCGTTATCAATTGCGGAAAACTGTTCCTTGTATTGTTGCCGGGGGAAATGTAATCCGGACAAAGGACTAAATGCTGCAGCCGTTTTTCTAAAAGTGGAGTCGTGGATCTGCTATACCCAAACAAACTCCAATTATTTGCCCGGGATGATTCGCCAACAACAAGCACCACTAGCTCAGCCTCAGTTGTATCCGATTTTTTTGGGTGAAACTTGAAGCCTGAACGAAGTTTTAAATCTGTACGTCTTTGGTATTGCTTATAAAAATACCTGCTTAAGCTATACGGAATGTTAAAGGGAGGAGCGGCTTTTACTCGAATGGTGTTTTTTCTGGGAATGAAATGGGTGAATTTACCTGGAAATAATCGGTTTAAATTGGGATAAGCATATAGCATAAGGCTGATTGCCAGAAAAAGGCCTCGCTGCTTTAAAGTGAAAATTGGGAAATGAAGAAGCCCAAAAATTTTCCAAATCAAAACCGGAATCAAAAAGCCAAACAATAGAAAGTAGTTAATTCCTAAAGAGAATTCCTTAGCCTTGGTATGATTTAAACTAAAAATTAACCCAATCGTACCTTCATTGAACTGAGAATGAAGAAAATAGGAATGGATAAATTCAAATGGATTAAAACAAGCCAATACAGACATTAGTACCACCGCTAACCTCAATCCCAACAAGCCTGTTAATACCAATAGGTGAAAGATAAATGTATAGCCAATGACAAATAGATTTAGGGCAGCCAAATTCCGATGGTTCGGATCCCAAAAATGCCGCAACAAATTAGGACTTGTTACCAATAATATCCAGCCGATCCAAAGGAGAATAGTCCTCCAGTTTGCCTTTAAATTCTCAAGCATTCAATCAATAGGGTTAAGCAAAAATAGACCAATTAAAGCATTCATGGCGCATTGTTTTTAAGAACCTTCGTATTCAAATGCCTATTCTTTCTTAAACCCAAATTAATCAACAGGAGGATATAATTATCCGAACTACTTGATTTAGTTGGGTTTACTCCTCCCGAAGAAATTTCGGAATACCAGTTTTTATCAATTTAGAAAACAAATTGATTTACAACTGGTTAATCTTTTATGCATTTCTATTGAGTAATCTGGGTTAAACAGATTAATCTTAAATGCCTGTACAAAGTTTATAAGCCTTGTACTTAGTAAAAAGAAAAAGCCCCATACCAAATTAGGTACGGGGCTTTCCTCTGTGAATTAACCGAATTACATCATTCCGCCCATTCCACCCATATCAGGCATAGATGGCATAGATGGTTTGTCTTCTTTCGCATCAGCTAAAACGCACTCGGTTGTTAAAAGCATACCAGCAATTGAAGCGGCATTTTCTAAGGCAACACGGGTAACTTTAGTTGGGTCGATTACACCTGCAGCAAGAAGGTTTTCGTAAGTCTCTGTACGTGCATTGTAACCGAAATCGGCTTTTCCTTCACGAACTTTTTGAACTACAATCGAACCTTCACCGCCACAGTTAGCAACAATCTGACGAAGTGGCTCTTCTAAAGCACGACGTACAATAGCTAATCCTGTTGTTTCGTCATCGTTGGCTCCTTTTACATTGTCTAATGAAGCAATAGCACGGATGTAAGCAACGCCTCCACCTGGTACGATTCCTTCTTCAACAGCAGCGCGAGTAGCATGTAAAGCATCATCTACACGGTCTTTTTTCTCTTTCATCTCTACTTCTGTAGCAGCACCAACATACAATACTGCAACACCACCAGCCAATTTAGCCAAACGCTCTTGCAATTTTTCTTTGTCGTAATCAGAAGTTGTGGTTTCAATTTGTGCTTTGATTTGACCAACGCGTGCTTTGATGTCGTCTTTGTGACCAGCTCCGCCAACAATAATTGTATTGTCTTTGTCGATGGTAACTTTCTCAGCTTGTCCAAGGTAGCTCAAATCGGCATTTTCCAGTTTCCAACCACGCTCTTCGCTAATCAATTGTCCACCGGTTAGGATGGCGATATCTTCCAACATGGCTTTGCGACGATCACCGAAACCAGGAGCTTTTACAGCAGCTATTTTCAGGGTGCCACGGATTTTGTTCACTACCAAGGTGGTCAATGCCTCGCCTTCTAATTCTTCTGAAATAATCAATAATGGACGACCAGTTTGTACTGTTTTTTCCAAAATCGGCAACAAATCTTTCATGCTGCTGATTTTTTTGTCGTGGATCAAAATGTAAGGATTATCTAATACCGCTTCCATTTTCTCAGCATTCGTTACGAAATAGGCTGAAATATATCCACGGTCAAATTGCATACCTTCAACAACATCAACAGTTGTATCGGTTCCTTTCGCTTCTTCAACGGTAATTACACCTTCTTTAGAAACTTTACCCATAGCTTGGGCAATTAGTTTTCCGATGCTGTTGTCGTTGTTGGCAGAAATTGTAGCTACTTGCTCAATTTTGCTGTTGTCATCTCCAACAGATTGGGATTGACTTTTCAAATTTTCAATAACCAAACCAACGGCTTTGTCGATACCGCGTTTCAAATCCATTGGATTCGCTCCAGCAGCAACGTTTTTCAAACCAGCCGTTACGATTGCTTGGGCCAAAACCGTAGCAGTAGTTGTTCCATCACCTGCAATATCAGCAGTTTTTGACGCAACTTCTTTCAACATTTGGGCACCCATGTTCTCAATAGGATGTTTCAATTCGATTTCTTTTGCTACCGAAACACCATCTTTAGTGATGGTAGGTGCACCGAATTTTTTCTCAATTACCACATTGCGTCCTTTTGGACCAAGGGTTACTTTTACAGCATTCGCCAATGCATCAACGCCTTTTTTTAAGGCATCACGGGCTTCTAGGTTAAAGGTGATATCTTTTGCCATTTTTATTAGTTTTAAAAAATTAAAGAATTAAAGAATCGCGAAAATGTCGCTTTCACGCATGATGAGGTATTCTTTTCCCTCAACTGTAATTTCAGTACCGGCATACTTGCCATACAATACTTGATCCCCAACTTTTACAGTTACAGGCTCATCTTTCTTGCCATTGCCTACAGCAATAACGGTTCCACGTTGTGGTTTTTCTTTGGCGGTGTCCGGAATAATGATACCGCTTGCAGTTCTTTCTTCAGCAGGTGCCGCTTCTACAAGCACTCTGTCTGCTAATGGACGGATAGATACTGACATGTTATTTTTTATTTAAAGGTTAATACTTAATGTTTTCGCACCCGCCCTGTCAGATATTGTGCCAAGCCCTTTTTTTTGTCAATTTTTCAGTGCTCCATTAAACCCTTGGAAATTTTGTCAGTTTAATACCTTTGCACCGATGAAAAAATTGCACTTTCCTTTTACCCTTGCTCTTGCACCTTTCTTGTTTCTGCTTGCCTTTGCCAATGTTGGTATGGCTCAGGTTAACGTGAAAGATAGTATGCTACGGTTTCCTATGGTGCAGTTTAGTTATGCCTACCAATTCGTGGATGGGGATATGGCCAAACGGTTTGGAAACAACTCCTCTGTGGGTATTGATGTGCTGTATAAAACAAAGTCGAAAGTGCTGCTTGGCGCCGATTTTCGCTATATCTTCGGAAATGATGTGAAAGTGGATCCCTTGGTTAATCTTCGAACACCGGATGGTAATTTAATCGGACAAGATGGCTATTACACCGGGGTAAATATGTTCGAAAGGGGTTGGAGTGTCATGGGAAAAATTGGGTATGTTTTCGCCTACAAAGGCATTACGAGTCCCAACAATAACTGTGGACCATTTTTTACACTCAGCGGTGGTTTTATGGAACATAAAATTCGGATTCAGGTTGAAAACAACAATCTTTCTGGATTAGATAAGGAAGGTAAAAAAGGGTATGATCAACTATCAAATGGACCTGCTTTTTGTGGAACTGTGGGTTATATGTACTTGAGCAACAAGCGATTGGTTAATTTTTATTTTGCTGCTGAGTTTGTAGGGGCCTTCACCGAGTATCAAAGGGGCTACGATTACACAACAGGTCAAATTAAGAACGAAAAGTATTTTGATAAGCTGTGGGGCCTTCGTGTGGGCTGGATTATACCTTTATATAAGCGTTCGGCCGCTGAATATGTCTATTAACGGTTTCAGGTAGTTTTTTTTTAATAATGATTTGGCGGGCCCTTTTCGCTAATTCACAGTGGCGCTTTATTAAACTTTGTGCTAAGCGAAAAGGCGGGCTATTCACTGCAAGTCCTCACGCCTGTCGCTTTCGCTCAGGCCGTTGTGGGCTTTCCGTTGCTATCCCTGCCCGAACCCTCCGAACTTGGCTTTTGGCTGTTTATATAAAGTACGTAAGTAAAGTTCCATTGTTTCTTCCCGGGCAACGATAGAGGCAACTAGCCCACAAGGTTGCGGAGGAACGGAGCAACCTGAGGACTAGTGCCGAAAGCGTGACTTTTTCGCCTTCTACCAAAGTTTATTTAAAGCACAAAACTTATTGGCGAAAAAGGGCCCGCCAAATGCAAAAAAACTTCCTAACTTGATGTGAAAAAAAAAGGCCGCTTCACTTAAGAAACGGCCTATTAATTTTATTAATTATTCTCAATGGGAATTGGTTGTACGGGAGGTACTTCATCCCACGGGCGTTTGCCGAAAATGTTTTCCAAGTCCTCTTTAAAGATTACTTCTTTTTCCAAAAGCAACTCGGCCAATTGTTTTAATTTGTCCTTGCTGTCGGTAAGAATTTTAATGGTACGTGCATAGGCCATCTCAATCATCAAACGAACTTCTTCATCAATGGCTTCAGCTGTTTTTTCGCTGTATGGTTTGGAAAATGAATAATCGGATTGTCCTGAGCTATCATAGAAACTAAGGTTTCCAATCCTTTTGTTCAAGCCATATATGCTAACCATGGCATAAGCTTGTTTGGTGATTTTTTCCAAATCGCTCAAGGCACCTGTAGAGATTTTTCCAAAGGTAATTTCTTCTGCTGCGCGTCCTCCAAGGGTTGCACACATTTCGTCCAACAATTGTTCGGTGGTGGTAATTTGTCTTTCTTCAGGCAGATACCAAGCGGCACCCAAGGAACGTCCACGAGGAACAATGGTAACCTTGATCAGTGGCGAAGCATATTGAAGTAGCCAGCTTACCGAAGCATGTCCGGCTTCGTGGTAGGCAATTACTTCTTTTTCGCCTTTGGTGATAATTTTGTTTTTCTTTTCTAATCCGCCAACAATTCTGTCTACAGCGTCCAAAAAGTCTTGACGGCCAATGGATTTTTTACCTTGACGGGCAGCAATTAAAGCCGCTTCATTGCAGATATTGGCGATATCAGCACCACTAAATCCTGGGGTTTGACGGGCCAAAAATTCCACATCTACGGTTTCATCAGTTTTCAGTGGTTTTAAATGTACTTTAAATATAGCCTGACGTTCGATTACATCGGGCATATCCACATAAATCTGGCGGTCGAATCGTCCGGCACGCATCAAGGCCCGGTCTAGGATATCAGCACGGTTGGTAGCAGCCAAAATTATCACTCCGCTATTGGTTCCAAAACCGTCCATTTCGGTCAACAATTGGTTTAGGGTATTTTCTCTTTCATCGTTTGCGCCATGTGAAACGCTTTTTCCTCTGGCACGTCCAATGGCATCAATCTCATCAATGAAAATAATACAAGGGGCTTTTTCTTTGGCCTGACGGAACAAATCTCTCACCCTTGATGCACCAACACCAACGAACATTTCAACAAAATCGGAACCCGATAAAGAGAAGAAAGGAACTTTGGCTTCACCGGCCACTGCTTTGGCCAACAAGGTTTTTCCGGTACCCGGAGGGCCAACCAACAAAGCACCTTTTGGAATTTTGGCACCTAAGTCGGTATATTTCTGAGGACTTTTCAAAAAGTCAACAATTTCTTTGATTTCCAATTTTGCTTCTTCCAAGCCAGCAACATCGTCGAAGGTGATATTTACGGTATTGTCTTTATCGAAAACCTGAGCTTTCGAACGGCCGATATTGAAAATTTGGGTTCCGCCACCCATGGAACCACCCATTCGGCGCATGATAAAAACCCACAATAAAACAATTAATCCAAGGGGAACTAACCAGTTCAGGATAAATTCACCTCCCCAGTTTTTTCTTACTTCGTAGGATACGGTTACACGATCTTGCTGGGCAATTGCTTCTTGAGCCTTTTCGAGATTGGTATTGAAGGTTTCTACCGAACCAATGTTAAAGAAATAGTGTGGACCAGAAGTTCCGCTTCCTACAGTCTTACTTGCCACATCCTTGTATTTTGGATCTTTTAGTTTGTCGGCTTTCAGGTAAATTTCGGCTGTTTCTTTGTTCACAACAACGATATGGTCAACATCGTGGTTGGCCAACATTTCATTGGAGAATTTTTTCCAAGTAATTTCTTTAGGGCCGTCGGTTAAACTAATAAACTGAAACCCAAGAAATACAACGGCAACTACAATATATATCCAGTAAAAATTAAACTGGAATTTCGGTTTTTTTGATTTGGGGTCGCTTGGACCATTTCCATTCTTCATTTCCATAATGCTTATACGCTAATCAAACGATGATAGGTAATTTAATTGGCAAGGTGATTTGAACTAGCTTGCTACTTTTTTTGTTGTTTTTCTAACAGTTTTTGGCTTTTCGATGGTAACTTCTTCAGCAACTAGTGCAGGTTTTGGTTCATCGTCATGGTGGGTGATTTCAGCATCTCCCCAAAGTTTTTCTAAGTTGTAAAATGTTCTTTTTTCATTCAAAAATACATGAACAACAACATTAACAAAGTCTAATAAAACCCATTCTGAGTTTTGGAAACCTTCTGAATGCCAAGGTTTTTCCCCGGTTAATTTTCTAACTTCGTTTTCTACATTTCCACCTAGGGCCGACACTTGAGTGGTACTATCACCATGACAGATAACAAAGTAGTCGCAAACTCTGCTACCGACTTTGCGAAGGTCAAGTGTAACCACTTCCTTACCTTTTTTATCTAAAATTCCTTTAACTATGGCTGATAGCAGCTTCTCGGTTGGGTCCGATGGAAGTTCTACTGTTTTCTTCTTTCGAGGCATTAATTTATTTCCTTCTTAAAACTTTTTCTAAACAAAATTATTTTCTTGTCGAACTATAAATCCTTGGGTTTAGGTTTGCAAAATTACAACAAGCAGATGAGCTTTTCACTATTCACAGGTAAAAACAGATTACATTTCAACGAAATTGACTCTACCAACAATTATGCCCTGCAATGGGTCAAGAACAAAAGACCGCCAGAAGGTAGCTTAGTTACGGCCGATTTCCAAACAAATGGTCGTGGACAGCGCGGAAATACTTGGGTTTCGAATAGGGAAGAAAATTTTATGGGGTCCTATATATTTTATCCTGTCTTTTTGTCAGCACAAGGGCAATTTTGGCTGAATAAGGCATTGTCGGTTGGTGTGGTAGATTGCCTAAAATCTTTGCTACCTTACAAGAATGTTCAAATAAAATGGCCTAATGATATTTTGGTTGAAGGGAAGAAAATTGCGGGTATTTTAATTGAAAATCAATTGCATGGAAGCCAATTGTCGTCCACAATTTTTGGACTAGGTATTAACCGGAACCAAAGGGAGTTTGATGGTTTGAAACAAGCAACCTCTTTAGCTATACATAAATCGGTTGAAATACAAATGGATGAATTGATTGAGACCCTGTCGTCCGCCATTGAAAAACGCTACCTGCAAGTAAAGGCCGGTAATTATGCCTTGATTCAAAATGCTTATTTGGATGCACTGTATGGAAAAGGGAAAGAACTAAAAATCGAACTGAACAATATTCAAGGCTATGCACAAGTTATGGATGTTAATGAATTCGGTCAAATCGTTCTTTCAATAAAGGGTAGCCTATACGTTTATTCTCATGGAGAAGCTAAAATTTTGCTAGAATAAACAATAAGATTCTAAATGCAACGTTGTTGCATCATAACCAAAAAATCAATGTTATGATAACCAACAACCTTTATTCGGAACCATGGTGCGACCTGGTTTTTGAAAACCGAAACCAAAGCTACGGAGCTTATCAAATCCGGAAGGTAACCAATCCTAACACCTTTATTAGTTTTGTAGGTACCCTGGTACTATTAGGCTCGTTTGTGCTGATTCCTCGGCTTTATGAGTATTTTACTGGTGCCCCACCAAGGGCTTTACCTCTGGAGGAAGGATTGACGGTATTAATTGACCCTTTTATTATCCCTGATGAAAAGGTTGAAGAACAGGTTCCTCGAGCGAAAGAGAAACCTGCTCAAGCAAAAGTAGTTGCTGATACTCCACCTGTTATTACCAAAGAGGTTGTTCCCAATAATATACATACCCAGGACGAGTTGAAATCAGAAAACACGGGATCAACCAACCAAGATGGAAAGGAAAAAGGGATTACCGGACCAATTACTGATCCAGGCGATGGGGATAAGCCCATAATTGAAACAAAGGAACCTGAACCCCCAAAAACTTTCAATGGATTTGAGCTAGATGCGCAACCAGCGTTTATTGGAGGGGATGAAGGGTTGCAACGTTTCTTTAATAACAACTTGAAATACCCAGCCATGGAAAGGGAAAATGGAATTGAAGGAACTGTTTATATTGAATTTGTAGTTGCGGAAACGGGAGAAATTACAGAATTTGAAGTAAAACGGGCTACCACCAAGAATTTTGAGAAAGAGGCTGCCCGTGTTATCCAAAAGATGCCAAAGTGGAATCCAGGAATTAGAAAGGGTAAAGCTGTTGCATCAAAAATGGTCCTACCTATTCGGTTCAAGCTGAACTAATCCTACCTTTGTCCCACAAACACCACCCTAAAAATGTTGTCAGAAACGCGCTCCAAATACTTGTTTTATTTTTCCATTTTTATGGTGGTGTTTTATTGCGGGACAGGTGTAATGCTTTCATGCACAGATGTATATAAGTTTGAGAACAAGAATTTAATTGGCATTGCGCTCATCGTATATGGAATTTTTAGAGCGGCCAGAATATGGAGTGCCGTTCGGAATAACGGCTATCAAGAATAGTCGAAGAAGTGGATTTCTTTATTTCCTGTTAGTTATTCTTTTACCATTGGGTTAAAAACGGCCTCATTTTTCCGTAGCTTTGCACCCGTTTATCCATAATTCCTCCAATGGCACAGGTAGAAATGATTATGCCCAAAATGGGCGAAAGCGTAGCCGAAGCAACGATTATCAAATGGGCAAAAAAAGAAGGTGACCGCATTGAAGCGGATGAAACCGTTCTTGAAATTGCTACCGACAAAGTAGACAGTGAAGTTCCTTCTCCGGCAGCAGGAATTTTAATTAAACGCCTTTTTCAGGAAGGTGAAGTGGTCCAAGTTGGTAAAGTAATTGCTTTGATTGGTTCCGAAATGCCATCCGCCGAAATTGTTCCTGTTGAAACGCCTAGCTCCCAAGAATCGGCAACCTTAGCCGAAGCACATGTCGCTGTGGCTGCACAAACCGCAAGCAATGACACGATTGAAAGGATATCGGCCTCAGGCAAGTTTTATTCTCCTTTGGTACGCAGTATTGCCCAACAAGAAGGGATATCTATGTCCGAATTGGATGCTTTGGCTGGAACTGGCAAAGATGGTCGGGTAACAAAAAATGATATTTTAGCCTACCTGCCAAACCGTAAAAATACAGTGGCTGCTGTGGTTGCTCCTGCACCTAAACCAGCTGTGGTTGAATCTCCAAAAACAGCACCCGCCTCCGAGCCTACAAAAGTGGCACCTGCAATTCAAGCACCTTCTGTTTCAATTGGAGCGGGAGATGAGATTATTGAAATGGATCGTATGCGCAAACTCATCTCCGAACATATGGTGATGAGCAAGCATGTTTCTCCTCACGTTACTTCCTTTGTTGAAGCCGATGTAACCAATATTGTTCAATGGAGAGAAAAGATCAAAGGTGAATTTGAAAAAAGAGAAAAAGAAAAATTAACCTTTACACCTATATTTATTGAAGCCGTGGCCAAAGCCATAAAGGATTACCCAATGGTGAATGTAAGTGTGGATGGAACAAAGATTATCGTTCGAAAAAATATTAATATCGGTATGGCAGCGGCTCTTCCAACAGGAAACCTTATCGTACCGGTTATACGCAATGCCGATCAGAAAAATCTGGTAGGTTTGACAAAAAGTGTCAATGATTTAGCCAACCGTGCTAGAAACAACAAGCTTTCACCTGACGAAATTCAAGGTGGAACTTTTACCATCAGTAACGTGGGAACCTTTGGAAATGTAATGGGAACACCTATTATTAACCAACCCCAAGTTGCCATTTTAGCAACAGGCGCTATTCGCAAAAAGCCTGCTGTAATCGAAACACCTCAAGGAGATGTAATCGCAATTCGCCATTTCATGTTCCTTTCTTTAAGCTATGATCACCGTGTGGTAGATGGAGCCTTGGGAGGTAGTTTCTTGCGACGAATTGGGGATTACCTCGAACAATTTGATAGTAACCGAGGTATTTAAAACCCAGCACGAGCCCGCCACCTATGAACCTTCTTTCTGTTGAGAGTATCTCCAAGGCATTTGGAGAGAAAGTCCTTTTTAAGGAAATTAGTTTTGGATTAAATGAAGGTCAAAAAGTTGCCCTCATCGCTAGAAATGGCTCTGGGAAAACGACCCTACTGAATATTTTGTCAGGAAAGGATGAGCCAGATTCCGGTCGAATTGTCTTTAGAAAAGGGCTTACCGTTGGATATTTAGACCAAGATCCACAGTTCCCTCCCGGAAAAACGGTGGAAGAAGCTGTATTCCATTCTGAAGCAGCCATAATTCAGGCAGTTAGAAAGTACGAGCATGCCATGGAAACCCAAATAGGATTGGAAGAAGCAATGGCCGAAGTAGATCGATTGGGTGCCTGGGAAATTGAATCTTCAGTAAAATTGGTCTTGTCCCAATTGGGAATTACTCGACTAGACCAATCGGTTGAAACACTCTCTGGAGGACAACGCAAACGGCTTGCTTTAGCCCAGGTTTTAATTGATCAACCCGATTTCCTGATTTTAGATGAACCTACCAACCACTTGGATATCCAAATGATTGAATGGTTGGAGGGCTACATTAAAGGTAGGAACATTAGCTTGCTGGTGGTAACCCACGACCGGTATTTTTTGGATGCTGTTTGTACCGAAATTCTTGAATTGGAAGACAATGTGCTGTACCGACATAAAGGGAATTATTCCTATTTCTTAGAAAAAAAGCAGGAAAGAGAAGCCTCTAGAGCAAGCGAGTTAGAGAAAGCCAAGAATTTGTACTACAGAGAATTGGAATGGATTCGCAAACAGCCAAAGGCAAGAGGAACAAAGTCTAAGTCTAGGGTGGATGCATTCGAAGGGATAAAGGATAAAGCAACAGCAAGAAGAGCTGATAATACCTTCGAGCTGAATGTGAAAATGAGCCGTATTGGAGGAAGTATTGTTGAAATTAAAAAGCTTTACAAAGCCTATGGAGATCTTCAGATTTCAAAAGGCTTTTCATATACTTTTAAAACAGGCGACCGTATCGGGATTGTAGGGAAAAATGGAACAGGGAAATCCACCTTCCTGAACATGATTGCGGGTATTGAAGAAGCCGATTCAGGGAAAATAAATGTAGGCGAAACGGTTGTGCTGGGATACTACTCGCAAAAAGGACTGGAACTGAAAGAGGATAAACGAATGATTGAGGTTGTAAAGGATGTAGCCGATGTATTGGTTCTGGCAGATGGCTCTAAACTCAATCCAACCCAATTTCTGAAACATTTTGGTTTTAAACCAGATACGCATTATACCTATGTTTCAAAACTGAGTGGGGGCGAGAAGCGAAGACTTTACCTGCTTACTGTTTTGATCAAGAATCCAAATGTGTTAATTTTGGATGAACCAACAAATGACCTGGATATTTTAACCTTGAATATTTTAGAAGAATTTCTAGAGAATTTCCAAGGTGTTTTAATTATGGTTAGCCATGATAGGTATTTTATGGATCGCTTGGTTGATCACCTTTTTATCTTTGATGGAGAAGGAAATATCAAGGATTTCAACGGAAATTATACCGATTACCGGTTGATGCTAGATGAAAGGGAAAAGGAAGAAGCAAAAGCGAAATCCCAAGACAATGGAGCAAAGCCTGCTGCAGTTCCCTTAAGCACCGCAAAAAGAAAATTGAGCTTCAAAGAAAAGTTTGAATTCGAACAATTGGACAAAGAGATTCCTTTATTAGAGGAGAAAAAAAGATCCTTAGAAATGGACCTTACTCAGTCGATGACAGATTATGTGAAGATTCAAACGATTGGTGAAGAACTTTCCAAACTCAGCGATGACCTAGAAACAAAGTTTCTTCGATGGCTTGAACTTTCCGAATTAATGGAGGTTGAAAACTAATTAAGGTATTTAATAAAATTTATTACTAAAAAGGCTTTACAATTGCCTTTTCCTCGCTAATTTACATTCCCGAATGAAGCGATTTTTTCTAATTTTCTTATTTTTGTTACTGGTTGTAAATCAGGTGTTTAGCCAGAAGGTTGGACTTGTTCTCAGTGGAGGAGGGAGCAGTGGTATGGCGCATATTGGTCTCATTCAAGCTTTGGAAGAGAATAATATTCCTATTGATTACATTACTGGAACTTCCGCTGGTGCGCTTATTGGAGGGATGTATGCAGCAGGCTTTACAGTAGAAGAAATGAAAGCCATGGCAACTTCCGAGAAATTCAAGGACATGACCAAAGGTATCATTGATGATAAATATGTTTATTATTTTAAATCAGAGGAGGATAATGCTTCTTGGATCAGCATTGAATTTAACAAGGACAGCATCTTTCGTGCATCATTGCCGACTAACTTAATAAGTACCTATCCAATAGATTTTACCATGATGGAGAATCTAGCCCCAGCAAGCGCAGCAGCAGGTTACAACTTTGATAATTTGTTCGTTCCCTTTCGTTGTGTAGCCGCAGAGGTTGATTCCAAGACCCAAATGATATTTAAAGATGGACAATTAGGCGAAGCTGTTAGGGCGAGTATGACTTATCCCTTTTATCTGAAACCGATTAAAAAAAACGGTAAATTATTGTTTGACGGTGGCCTTTACAATAACTTCCCTGCTGATGTTATGTTGCGGGATTTTTACCCAGACATAATAATCGGTTGCACCGTGGCTAACAACATCAAATCACCCAACGAAGATGATGTAATTGGACAAATAAAGTCGTTGTTAATGAGTTCAACCAACTACAGTGTTCCTTGTGAAAGCGATATTTTAATTCGAATCCCAGATTTAGGCGTGAATGTTTTGAATTTTAATAACGTAGCTCCAATTATCGAAGCGGGGTATTATTATGCCAATCAGCAAATGCCTGAGATTCTTCAAAGAGTCACTTCTAGGATTAGCAAGGAAGATCGGGAGGCCAAACGAAAAGCATTTTTAGATAAAAGACCTCCTTTGGTATTTCAAGATATCGTGGTGAATGGTTTAAATAAATACCAGCAAACTTATGTCAAAAGGAATATTCAGTTGGCTTATAAAGAAAAAGCTTTTGGCTTGGAACAGTTGCGTCGCCAGTTTTATCGATTGGCAGGTGACAATAAATTGAAAGGTCTTTATCCAAGAGCCATTTTTGATTCGCTCACCAACCATTACAGACTCAACCTGGATATTAAAAGGAATAACCAATTTAGAGCCCAATTTGGTGGAAATTTTAGTAGCCGAAGCATTAATGAAGCCTTTATAGGATTGCAATACCGCTACTTAGGATGGTTTGGTTTGGATGTAACCGGAAATACCTATTTCGGACGATTTTACAATTCTGGGCAAATCAAACTGCGGTTGGATTATCCCTTTGTAATTCCATTCTTTTTAGAAGGAGGTGTTTGTATCAACCAATGGGATTATTACCAAACTTATACCACATTTTTTGAGGATAAAAAGCCTTCCTATCTCATTCAATACGACTACGATGCAGAGTTTGCTATTGGTATGCCTGCCGATAATGAAGGGAAAATAAAGCTGAGTTTGGCCTACGCCTTTTTGAACAATAGGTATTATCAAACCAATAAATTCATTTCTACTGATACCCCAGACAATACTGAGTTTTATGGCTTTACTTCCAAAGTGTTGTATGAAAGAAATACCTTGAACCGAAAGCAATATGCCAACCAAGGAAGGTATCTTAATGTAAGTCTAAGGTATGTGGATGGCTTGGAGCGTACCTCTCCAGGAACCACGAGTATCGATAGTGTTACCCGACGTATTGATAGGAACTGGTTGCAGGCCAAGGTGACTTTTGATAATTATTTCAATAAATATGGAAGTGTAAAGCTAGGTTTCCTTTTAGAGGGTTTCTACAGTACCCAACGTTTCTTCTCGAATTATACTAGTTCTTTATTTGTTACTTCTGCCTTCCGACCAACCCCAGATAGTAAAACATTTTTCCTTGAAAAGTTTCGTAGCAACCGATACGTAGCAGGTGGTTTGAAAATTATCTATGAAATTAAGAAGAATCTGGATTTGCGATTAGAAACATATGCATTCCAGCCCTTTACAGAAATTATGCGAAAGGCGGATAATACTGCAGAATACAATAAAAATATTGAATATCCTCGACTGATGGGGACTGCCGCCTTGGTCTATAATTCGCCCATAGGACCGTTGGCCATCACCGGAAGTTATTATGAAACGGAACCTAAACCTTGGTCTGTTATGTTTCATTTCGGCTATATTTTATTTAACGATTCAGCTTTACACTAAATTAATCATTGCATGAAAAAAATAGGAATTTTAGGTTCTGGTGCAGTGGGTATTACCCTTGCCAATGGATTTGTTAAACATGGTTACCAAGCTATGCTGGCTACAAACAATGCATCCAAGCACGAGGAACTCAAGAAAAAACTTGATCCAGGAGTCGCAATCGGTACTTTTGTTGAAGCAGCTGAATTTGGTGATACACTCGTTCTAGCGGTTAAAGGAAGTGCTGCTGAAGAAGTTTTGAAGTCTGTTTCAGGTTTTCTAAATGGAAAAACCGTTATGGATGCTACTAATCCAATCGCTCCTTTACCTCCAGTAAATGGAGTTTTACAATTTTTTACCGGCCCCAACGATTCTTTGATGGAAAAGCTGCAACTAAGCTTCCCTTCGGCAAATTTTGTAAAAGTATTTAATTCGGTAGGAAGCGGTTTTATGGTAAATCCCGATTTCGGCGGAGAAAAACCAAGCATGTTTATTTGTGGAAACTCAGTTGAGTCCAAACAAGAAGTTACCAATCTCCTAACCCAATTTGGTTGGGATACAGAGGATATGGGAAAAGTTGAAGCGGCTCGGGCAATCGAACCTCTTTGCATGTTGTGGTGTATCCCTGGTTTTTTAAACAACCGTTGGTCTCATGCCTTCAGACTTTTGAAGAAGTAATTCTGCTTTTTATCCAAGAAAGGCCTATTTTTGCCCCCCAATTCGACCAAACATGTATAAACTACTAATCACCTTGTCGGCTTTGTTCATTGCTAGCCTAGGCTTCGCACAAAACAATGAAATACCTAAAAAAGCAGCTAAAAAGCCGAAACAACCTAATCCTCAAACCTTGTTGGATCAGGAGGTAAAGTTTTATAAAGAAAATAGGAAGGAAATCTATGCCCAACCTGAGGCTCAGGTGAAAAAGAAACCAACCAATGATTCTATTGGAGTAAAAACTGTTGAGACAAAAGATAAAAAGGAAAGTAAACCAAGCGAGGCTACTAAGCCAACCGAGAAAGCTTCAAAGAATTCAAATGAAAACAAGGCTAAAGATGCTGATAAGCCAGCAAAGGTAGAAAAGCCACAACCTGCTCCAAAACCTGAAAAGGCTGATAAAGCGCCAAAACCAGAGAAAGCGCCTAAAGCGCCAAAGGCCCCAAAAGCGCCAAAGGCAGATAAAGCCGAAAAACCAGCCCCTGCCAATCAAGCCAATCCTGCAAGCAAGCCTGAAAATGCATCGAAACCAACCAATGCAGGAGGTACCCAGACTACCAAGCCGAATGTAGCCAAACCTGAGGCAAAACCTGCACCAAGTAATGAGTCAAAGCCTGCTAAGCCAAGCAAAGCCGAAAAAAAGGACAAAGCGGATAAATCTGAAAAAAAGGATAAACCAGGAAAGGATCCAATCCCTGCCACTGATGGAAAAACAATTCGGTTGGAGGATATGAAAAAGAGCAAATAAGAATGAAAGTAGATACTAAATTGGTCGATAACCTAGCTCAGCTAGCCCGCTTGGAATTCAACGGAGAAGAAAAAGAAAAAATGGTAGCGGATATGGACCGCATGTTGGCCTTCGTTGAAAAACTTAATGAAATGCCTACGGAAGGTGTTGAACCACTTGTTTATATGTCGGATGAGGTAAATGTGCTGCGTGAAGATATTGCCCATAAAACCATCTCGCATGAAGATGCACTTTCAAATGCACCACAACGGGATAGCGACTACTACAAAACACCGAAAGTTATCGAAAACCCTAACAACTAAGCTTGGAAATTCAACTAATTACGCCAGAGAAATTCGACGATTATGAATTGTTGGACGTTGGCAATTTCTTAAAACTAGAGCGATTCGGTAAGTTTATTACTATTCGCCCTGAACCACAAGCTGTTTGGTCTCCAGCATGGGATAGAAAAGAATGGGAAAAGCTGGCTCATGTGGAATTTATACCTAAATCAAGTTCAAGTGGTGTTTGGAAACGCTTGAAAGACATGCCAGATCGCTGGAATATCGGTTATGAATTTGAGAATGGGCATTCCTTCAAACTTCGATTGGCCTTAACCGGTTTTAAACATGTTGGCGTATTTCCAGAACAAGCCTGCAATTGGAATTATATTTATCAGAATATAAGGAACTTCAAAGTCGATAAACCCAAGTTTCTCAATCTTTTCGCTTACACAGGTGCGGCTTCTATGGCAGCGGCCTGCGCAGGTGCTCAAGTTACTCATTGTGATAGTATCAAACAAGTAGTTACATGGGCCAACGACAATATGAAGTTGAGTGATTTGGACAATATTCGTTGGATGATAGAAGATGCCATGAAGTTTGTAAAGCGCGAGAGCCGCAGAGGTAATTTCTACCACGGTATTATTCTCGATCCACCCGCTTTCGGACATGGACCCAACGGAGAGAGTTGGAAATTGGAAGAGAATATCAATGAAATGGTTGATGATGTGTCCAAACTACTCGATCCAAAGGAGCATTTTCTAGTCTTGAATACCTATTCCCTTGGTTTTTCTTCCATAATTTTAGAAAACCTTTTTCAAAACCGAATGCCTAAAAAGGCAAAGCAAGAATTTGGTGAGCTTTACCTTCAATCCAAATCTGGACTAAAATTACCTCTAGGCGTTTGGGGGCGGTGGTTGCATAAGGAAAAATAATTCCGCTTTTCTCTATTCTCTTTTCTCTCTTCTCTTTTCTCTCTTCTCACTTCTCTTTTATTCCATAATTACTCTGTAATTTGATTGAACTGTGGATACTGGCACAAATGCTTGTGCATAGGTTCGGGCAAGGATAGAGGCAGTGTAGCCCACAAGGATGCGGAGGCACGAAGCAGCCTGAGGACTACCGCCGAAAGCCTGACCCGAACGCCCAGCGAAACAGCCAATTTTAACAGCAACTGGTTATGGCGGAAGGGGGCCCGCCAAATCCTAAAATATACTATTCTTCCTTCAAATCTTTGTCTGAATTGCAAAAAAAAAGCCACCCTGTTCGAGTGGCCTTTTTGGATAGTGGGTTTGTTCTATCTGTGGAAAAGCATTTCGCGGTATTTTGGAAGTGGCCATGCTTCATCGCTAACCAACAATTCAAGTTTGTCGACTTCGTAGCGGATTTTCTCGAAATATGGGAATACCTTGTCGCAATAAGCAATGGCCTGTTTACGGGCATCACTCAATCCGTTGGCTTTTTTCCTTTCTTCGGTCATAGCTTCCACATTTTTGCTAATTTTTGAAATACGCTCAGAGATTTCTTCGATCGTACTTAATTGAACTTCAGCTAGTTTCTTAAAGCCGGTGCCATACAGTTCCTTCAAGCCTTTCACGTTTTCGATGAGCTTGTTTTGGTACTCGATAGCTGTTGGAATGATATGATTCAAGGCCAAATCACCCACAACACGGCCTTCGATTTGGATTTTCTTCATGTAATTCTCCAAATAAATATCGTGGCGGGCATGGATTTCTCTTTCGTTGAAAACACCCAGTTTCGTCCAAAGGGCCACCGTTTTTTTGCTTACCAAAGCATCCAAGGCTTGAGGCGTTGTTTTAATGTTGTTCAGGCCACGTTTTGCAGCTTCAACTACCCATTCTTCGCTATAACCATTGCCTTCAAAACGAATGCGGCTCGATGTTTCGATGTATTGTTTTAATACTTTCAAAATGGCATCGTCTTTCTTCTCGCCTTTGCTGATAAGCGCATCCACATCTTTTTTGAAATCAATCAATTGGGCGGTAACTGCGCTGTTAATGGCCACCATGGCTTGGGCGCAGTTGGCTGATGAACCTACGGCACGGAACTCAAATTTGTTGCCGGTAAAGGCAAAAGGAGAGGTACGGTTACGGTCGGTATTGTCCAACAGGATTTCTGGGATTTTGCCAATATTTAGTTTAAGGTCGGTTTTTTCTTCTGGAGAAAGTTTTCCTTTTTTTACTTTGCTTACCAATTCATCCAAAACTGCTGTTAGTTGACTTCCCAAAAAGGCTGAAATGATGGCTGGTGGCGCTTCGTTGGCTCCCAAACGGTGGTCGTTGCCTGCTGAGGCAATGCTCGCTCTCAACAAATCGTCGTGCTCGTAAACGGCCTTAATGGTGTTGACAAAGAAAGTTAGGAATTGCAAGTTTGTTTTTGGCGTTTTTCCAGGGCTTAACAGGTTTTTGCCGGTATTGGTGCCCATGCTCCAGTTGTTGTGTTTTCCGCTTCCGTTTACACCAGCAAATGGTTTTTCATGGAAAAGCACACGGAAATTGTGTTTGCGAGCAATTTTGTCCATCAAATCCATCAACAACAAGTTGTGATCGTTGGCGATATTTACTTCCTCAAATACCGGTGCACATTCGAATTGGTTTGGTGCAACCTCATTGTGGCGGGTACGAACTGGGATGCCTAGTTTCAAGGATTCGTTTTCGAAATCGCGCATAAACGACATTACACGCTCGGGAATTGAACCAAAATAATGGTCTTCCAATTGTTGTCCTTTGGCTGGACTGTGACCAAATACTGTGCGACCAGTCATAACTAAGTCTGGGCGAGCATTGTACAAGGCTTCGTCAATTAGGAAGTATTCTTGTTCCCAGCCTAGAGTGGCTACTACTTTGGTAACGTTTTTGTCGAAATATTGGCATACATCGGTAGCTGCTTTATCCAAAGCCGATAGGGTTTTCAATAAAGGAGCTTTGTAGTCAAGTGATTCGCCTGTGTAGGAAATGAAAATGGTTGGGATACAAAGGGTAGAACCGATAATAAACGCTGGTGATGATGGATCCCAAGCGGAATAACCTCTAGCTTCGAAAGTGTTTCGGATACCACCATTAGGGAAGCTCGATGCATCAGGTTCTTGTTGAATCAATTGCTTGCCTTCAAAGGCTTCAATGGCGCGACAATTATCAACCGGTTGAAAGAAACCATCGTGCTTTTCAGCGGTAGTTCCTGTAAGTGGTTGAAACCAGTGGGTGTAATGGGAAACCCCTTTTGAAAGGGCCCATGCTTTCATTCCTGTAGCTACGGCATCCGCAATTTTGCGATCCAATTGGGTGCCTAGTTCAACAGCCTCCATAACTTTTTCGAAAATATCTTCTTGTAAGAATTCTCGCATGGTATCGCGGTGGAAAACATTCTCACCATAAAAGGTGGATACCTTTCCTGGATTCTCCACCGAAAGAGGAGCTCTTGTATGAAGCTCTTCAAGTGCTTTAAAACGTAAAATTGCCATTTTTTGTAAAAATTTTCGCAAAGGTATTCAAAAAATGGGGGGTAGTTGCTCGAAAAGTGTAAAAAAATTTCAACAATACCTCAAAAATGGAGGGGTAGTCCTTAAAAAAGTGCTTTAGGGGCCTAGGATAGCTTTTGCTGCCCGCATCGAGGCACCCGTTTCACCCAAGGCTTGTCTTAATTCCGCATACCCTTCCGTAAATTTGGATTTGTTTTCAGGTTCAAACAAACTTTTTAGAGACTGGCTTAAATTGCTTGAAGTGAGATCGAACTGAATTAATTCGGTGACTAAGGGTCGGTCCAAAATCAAATTGACCAAAGAGATATATTTTACCTTTATTAAATACTTGGCGATGTGGTAACTAATGGCATTACCCTTATAACAAACCACCTCGGGTACGCCAAAAAGTGCTGTTTCTAAAGTGGCTGTTCCGGATGTAACCAAGGCCGCATCTGCTTGATTTAAAACATCATAGGTTTTGCCTCTAACCACCTGCACCTGGTTTAATGAAGAAAGTCCTTCGAATTGCGACTCCGAAAGATTGGGCGCCATGGCTAAAACAAAATCGTATGCCGGACAAGCCTTTACTGTTTCTGCCATGATGGGCCAAACCTGTTTTATTTCCATGCCTCTGCTACCGGGTAACAAGGCTACCAAAGGTTTGTTGGTTTTTTTTATTTTCAATTCTGGAACAAAGTCCTGAACTACATCCAACAATGGATGGCCTACAAACGCTACGGGAAAATGATGTTTGCTGTAAAATTCCTTCTCGAACGGAAGAATAACCAACATCTGATCAACTATCTTCTTTATTTTGTTTACCCTGCCTTCTTTCCAAGCCCAAATCTGTGGAGAAATATAATAAACAACCCTTATCCCTTGTGCTTTTGCCCATTCAGCAATTCTCAAATTGAATCCTGGATAATCCACCAAAATCAAAACATCAGGTTTATAAGCCAATATGTCCTGTTTACAAAACCTAATATTTTTTAGAATGGTACCTAAATTAGCTAGCACCTCCACAAATCCCATGAAGGCCAAATCCTTAATATGTTTTACAACCTTTGCCCCAGCCTCTTTGCAGTGGTCTCCTCCCCACACCCGAAAGTCCATTCCGGAGGATAAGATTTTCATTGATCGAATCAGATTCGAAGCATGCAAATCTCCACTGGCTTCCCCGGCAATTAAATAGACTTTTTGGATGGATTTGTGCATCACTTAAGGTAGGGTAACGACTCCCACAAAGGGATCAAAAATTTGTCCGATATAAATTTTATTTCCTAGGGGTAGGGCAGTGGAGGCGGCACTAATTTGGTAACCATCATCTTGGAAAATCAATGTCTTTTCATTGGTTTTCATGTCCACCGACCATATTTGTGTAGGTGATTTTTTTTCTATTGTTTTCACATGGCCTAGGAATTTCATATTGCTGGGATGAGCTGTTGTATAAAGTTTCCCATTATATTCTATTAGGTTGTCCAGTCCTTTGATGTCGCACATGCGTCGTCCTTGACTGCCTTTCAAAGCTTGGTTACCATTCATTTTAGATAAAGGATAAGCATAAAGTCCATGCATACGGGTGGTGGCAATATAGAGCACAGAATCTGTAATGTGCACTCCATTGGCATAGGCCATATGGTCAAGTACAAATTCCCATTTTTTTGTGGAGGCAGTATATTTCACTACTGTCGATCTTTTGGTGTTGAAAAGGTATTGCCACACTGCTTTACCTCGTCCTAAGAAATTAGATACATAGATGTTTCCATTTTTATCTACATCCAAATCGTTGGGATTAATTAAAAATTCAGGCGAAGTATAGATTTGGTCGAAATGCAATTTTAAATCTTGGATTGTAAACCGAATAATCTGGTGCCAATTCTTTTCCCCCGAATGGTCGATGGCATAAACATAGGTAATTCCTTTAATTTTCTCTATGGTTATGCCATGTAAGTCCAAGTGAATGGAGTCAGGAAGGCCAACCGTTTCCATTTTTTGTGCCCGATCAGTTTGGGTATCGATGAGGTAAAACCAAGAATCTTTTTTTTCTGCTCTTCTTTCGGCACAGGATACTAGAATGTAGGGATGGTCGGTTTCGAAAATATCCAAATCCTCGGTGCCTGGGCCTGTCTCTACCTTGGTAAAAGGAAGCCTTGGGTTGGTTTGGAAATTCTTACAGGCGCCAAGCAAAAGGCCGCACATGAAAACCAAAGTTACTCCTCTAAAATATTTCCGATACATCTACGTTTTTTTGAAAATTAGTCTTGCAAAGTTGGTTAAATTAAGAGTGAAAACGGGTATTTGAACTGAAAAAATAAATTGTTGTTGTTCGAAATCTTGTTGGTATTCTAAAATTTAATTTTTATGTTTACGCAGAAATTCTCTTCAAAAGTCCAATTAACCCCTCCAAAAACACCATTTGTCTAACTTTTTAATCGATTTTCAATGAGTAATAGAATTATTGTACCCGTAGATTTTTCCGAGGATTCAGTAAATGCTTTGGAGTATGCAATAGAAATCGCCAATAGGGCTGGTTCAGATATCATTATGGTGTATGTTGTTAAAACTGGACGATTTGATTTCCTGAGAGGAGTTGAAACAGTAGCTAGCAAAGGTGATTTCGAAAACTTTCAAGAGAAATACCAGCCGGTCTTGAAAGGGAAGCTTTCTTGGGAAGTAAAGAAAGGAGTAGTTTCGGTTGAAATTATTAACCTTGCCGAAGAGCAAAAGGCTTGGCTGATTGTGATGGGTTCCCACGGTGTTTCGGGATTAATGGAAAATTGGATGGGCAGCAATGCCTTTAAAGTGGTAAGCCTTAGTAAGTGCCCGGTGCTAACAGTTCGAGGGGAATTCAAAAAACGAAGTATCGAAAATTTGGTGCTTCCTATCGATAATACTTGGGCTTCGCGCCACAAAATCCCTGCTGCGGTTGAAATGGCTGGATTGTTTGGTTCCTCAATTACTGTTTTGGGAACTTACCCACCCAACGAGAAAGAGGAGGAATTCAAAATCCATAAATATGTCCACCAAAGTCAGGATGTTTTATTGAAACACCATATTAAAAATAAGGCTGAATTTGTTTCAGGCTCCAATGCCGCCAAGGTTACCATTGAATATGCGGTTAAATCAAATGCAGATTTGGTGGCCATTATGACGGATACGGATGAAGATATTTCAAAAATGATCCTTGGTGGTTATGCCCAATATATGGTTCACCATTGCCCTGTACCAATTTTATCGGTACACCCCAATATGGATTTAACGGTAAAAGATTATATGGGATTCTAAGGATTGGCTTTTTGACCTAATTTGGCGGCCTAATCCTTCGCCGTGAAAATCGTTTCCTATAACCTGAACGGAATCCGCTCTGCCATTTCAAAAGGCTTAATCGACTGGCTTACCGAACAAAAAGCCGATATCGTTTGTTTTCAAGAAACTAAAGCTTGGGTGCAAGATATTCCTGTGCTTGAATTCGAGTCATTGGGCTACCAAACCTATTGGTTTTCAGCTGCAAAGAAAGGATACAGCGGAGTTGGAATTCTCACAAAACGTAAACCTGATCATGTCGAAATTGGCATGGGAATTCCTGAATATGACAACGAAGGTCGGTTAATTCGTGCCGATTATGGCGATATTTCTGTGATTAGTGTTTATCATCCAAGTGGAAGCAGCGGGGAAGAGCGTCAGAATTTTAAGTTCCAATGGATGAAGGATTTTGAAAACTATATCGAGGAACTTCGAAAAACCAGGCCTAACCTGATTATCAGTGGCGATTATAATATCTGTCACCGGCCTATTGATATCCATAACCCGGTTAGCAATGCGAAATCTTCTGGATTTTTGCCTGAAGAACGAGCCTGGCTAGATGCCTTTATTTCCAATGGTTTTGTCGATTCCTTCCGACATTTTAATGCCAATCCTCACCACTATACTTGGTGGAGTTTTCGAATGAATGCCCGTTCCCGAAACCTTGGCTGGCGTATTGATTACCATTTAGTTACCGATAGTCTAAAGGAGAAACTTAGATCAGCAGAAATCCATCCTGAGGCGGTTCATTCCGACCATTGTCCCATTTCGGTAGAGGTGGATATGTAATTTAATTTGGCGGGCCCCATTCGCCATAAGCTTTTGTGATGAAATCAATATTCTACAAGGCGAATGGTCGGGCTATTCGTTGCAAGTCCTCGCGCCTTTCACTTCGTTCAGGCCGCTGTGGGCTTTCCACTGCTATCCCTGCCCGAAGTGGAGTGCTAGAACTTGGCCTTTGTGGATAAAATAGGCATTTGATAGTTTATTCCAAGCGTCTAAACCGTTCTGCACATAAAATAGCTGTAGCAATAGATGCATTCAACGATTCAACTTTATTTCCTGCCTGTGGAATGCTAATCCACTTATCAACCCATTTTTTGGTTTCCTGCCTTATCCCTTCAGCTTCATTTCCTATAATCAAAAGCCCTGATTTTAAATCACATTCAAAAGCATTTTCACCCTCCATGGCAGTTCCAATGATGGGTAAAATACCTGAACTTTGTTCGAAAACTTCCTTTAAATCTGCATAGTTCAAGCCTACCCTAAAAATGCTACCCATGCTGGATTGAATAACCTTAGGGTTGGTAAAATCAACGGTATCCAAACTGCAAATAACTTCTCTGAATCCAAACCAGTCCAGTGTTCTCAGAATGGTGCCTAAATTTCCCGGATCCCTTAGGCCGTCTAGTACCAAATAAAATCCATTTGGCCGGGGTTGAAACTGTTTAATGGTAGGCAATTTAACCAAAGCCAATCCAGCGGTACTTGTTTTGAGAAATGAAATTTTCTTTAAATCCTCCTCTGTAACAAGTTCATAGGTTGAAAAGGTATGTGGGTGCTTGTCTATAAAGTTGGAGGTTAGGTATACTTGTGCCCATTCCCACCCTGATTGGGCAAGTTCGAGCAACATTTTTTCGCCTTCCACAACAAAAAGACCTTCTTTCTGCCGGAATTTTTTTTCTTCCAGCGAACGAATCATCGAAATCTTAGCCTTGGATAACATCTTCCATACTTAGCAATTCCTTGCCAGCTTCTACAAACTGTTTTTCTTCAACGAATATTTCTTTTACAATGCCTGCTTCATTAGCTTCTATGCTGCTTTCCATTTTCATCGAACTCAAAATCAAAAGTTTTTGTCCCGATTCAACTTTTTCTCCTGGTTGCACTAAGATTTTTACTATTTCTCCTGGCATCGGGCAAGTATAACTTCCTTTGGTATCTGTTTCCAATTCCACAAATCGAGGTAATACTTTGCAGATATATCCTTCTGAACCTGTAATCCAAATATGTACTTCCTCATTTGAACTATACAGGCTGCTTACTTTGTAGGTTTTAGGTCCTATGCGAAGCCACGAATATTGTCCATGTCCATCAGTAAATTCAAGGGTTATATAGGTTCCATTTTCATTTACCAAAAGACTTTGGTTTTTTCCATGTTTGTAGGCTAATTTGAATTTCTTACCGTTAACATCAATTTCTTTCCATTGATCTTGGTAGAAAGAATTTCTCCAGCCTGTGAGGCTTGGATCGAAAGCAGGTTCAAAGTTTAAGTCCAGTATTTTTTTCAAACTGGCTAGGGCGGCTATATAACTTAGATCCTTGGCATTTGCCTTTGTTAGTTCCTCTTGATTTCTCTCAATCCATTTGGTATCAACTTTGTTTTCAATGAAATCGGAATGTTCAAGAATTGATTTCAATAAATCGATATTAACCTTTACCCCTGTTAATGGAAAGGTGTTTAGCTGGTAGAGCATTTTTCTGCGTGCATCTTCACGTGTTGGTCCCCAAGTTATAAATTTGGCAACCATGCTATCGTAATAAATACTTATTTCAGAGCCGTTTTCTACTCCTGTTTCTAATCGTAAATCATTGTTTTCATAACCCCAAATGCCAATACTTCCGGTGGATGGGAAAAAGTTGTTTTGCGGATCTTCTGCACAAATTCTGCATTCAATAGCCCATCCTGTTTGTACTGGTAAATCCATAATGTGGGAAAGGTTCTCACCAGCAGCAATTCTAATCTGAAGTTCTACCAAGTCCGTCTTTGTTACTTCTTCAGTTACAGGGTGTTCAACCTGCAAGCGGGTATTTACTTCCAAAAAGTAAAAGGATCCATCTGGTGCAAATAAAAACTCTACTGTTCCAGCGTTGTTGTACCCTACCGATGCGGCTAAAGCCCGAGCTGATTCGCAAATAGTAAGCCTCTGTTCAGGACTTAAGCTTGGTGAAGGGCTTTCTTCAATAATTTTTTGATACCTTCTTTGCACCGAACATTCCCTTTCAAACAAATGGATATAGTTTCCATGGTTGTCACCTAATACCTGAACCTCTATGTGTTTGGCCGATTCAAAGTATTTTTCCATTAATAATTTTCCATCACCGAAAGCACTTTCTGCTTCTCTTTTGGCCGATTCAAAGGCGTCTTTTAATTCTTCTTCTGATCGCACAATGCGCATCCCTCGTCCTCCTCCACCAGCAGAAGCCTTTAATAGTACTGGAAAACCAATGTTTACAGCATGTTTTTGGAAAACAGCCAAGTCTTGCTCTTCACCTTCATACCCAGGAACAACAGGTACACCGGCCTTCATGGCCTCCAACTTCGCCTGGATTTTAGGTCCTAGTAATTTGATTACACTTGATTTTGGACCAATAAATCGTATTCCATTTGCTTCGCAAAGTTCAGCAAAATCAGCTTTTTCACTTAAAAATCCATACCCAGGATGAATTGCTTCTGCTCCTGTTTCTTTAGCTGCTTCTATAATCTTTTCTTTTAAAAGATAACTCTCGGAAGGCTGTGAACCTCCTAAGTAAATCGCTTCATCAGCTAACTTTACATGCAAGGATTCTTTATCTGCATCTGAATAAACTGCAACCGTAAAGATTCCTAATTTCTTACAGGCTCTTATTACCCGGCATGCTATTTCTCCTCGGTTGGCAACTAATATTTTACTGAACATCGGCTATCTTTTATGGATTCAAAAGTCCAAAAAAAAAGCGTAGTAAAACACTACGCTTTTTAAAATTTTTCACTTGTTAACTAATAGAATACTTCAACAAAACCTGATTTTTCCAATCCTTTGATATTGACGAAGTAATAGTAAATCCCTGGTGCAGCTTTAGTTCCTGATTTGGTAAATCCATCCCATGCTTGACCAGGTCTTTGGCTTTCGAAAATCAATTGTCCCCATCGATTGTATACTTTGATAGTAAAGCAATCGATAAACCAACCTAAATCCATTGGTACAAGTATATCGTTGTTTCCATCATTATTCGGACTGATGGCATTAGGCATATTCAATACATAATTATCACTAAATGCAATACTGCTGCTATCTATAGTTAGGGTGTCGTTACATCCGTTGTTGGCGATGGCCACCAATGTAATTATTCCACCTGGTCCATAAGGATAGTAGTGTACTGGATTGAAATCTGTAATGTTGGTATCTCCATCTCCAAAATTCCATATATAACTATCGGCTTGTTGGCTATTGTTAAAAATTCTAGCGGCAATTCCATCGCAACTTGGTAAATAATCAACCGTAAAATTGGCCAAGGCGGAAGGATTAACATTCACGGTAATTTGACCATTGGTGATACAACCGGCCAAGGTATTGGTAGCGGTTACCGTATAGGTTGTAGAAGTATTGGGATAAAGCAGAGCCACGGTTGAGGTGCCTCCCACACCAATGGTTGGATCCCAAACGAAGCTTGTTCCCTGTGGCAAAACAAATTCCACGGTATCGCCTTGGCAGATGGTGGTATCCCCTTCAATTTGCAGACTGAACACGTTTACTTCAATAGTATCGGTATCGGAACATCCGTTGTTGTCGGTTACCGTAACTGAATATTCGGTGGAGGTTACGGGGAATGCCATCGGATTGGACACAAAGGGCGATGAAAGTCCACCGGCTGGGTTCCATACATAGGAGGTTCCACCAGAGGCATTAAGCTGCACACTGGCTCCTGAACAGATGGTGGTGTCGGGACCGGCATCGGCTGTGGGGTTCGGTACCAGGTTAAGCTGTATGGTATCGGTGTTGCTGCATCCCAAGGTGTCGGTACCTGTTACGGTAAAGGTTTGGCTTGCATTCAAAGGCCCGGCTGTCGTGATATCGGAAGTTGGATTGGACAACCCTGCGGCCGGACTCCAGAGATAGGTATTGGCACCCGTGGCGGTCAACAGTACGGTAGCTCCAGCACAAATTGGACTGGAAACGGGTCCTGCGTCCACATTTGGCAAGGGATTCACCACGATGTTGACAAAGTCGGTGTCATTACAACCAATGGCCGTTGTGGTGATTACCCCGTACACGATGGAGGTGTCGATACTGGTAATCGGGTTCTGGATATTGGGGTTGTTCAGTCCGGTGGCAGGGAACCATTCATAGGAAACACCACCGGTAGCACCGAGCTGTACCGACTGTCCGAAGCAATAGGCTGTATCGCTTCCGGCATTGGCAAAGTCGGGCTGGTCAACCACCACGGTCACGCTGTCGTTGATAGTACAGGTTGAGGTGGTGATGCTAACGGTATAGAACTGAGTAAAAGGCGGAGTGGCGGTAGGGTTGGCGATGAAAGGGTTCGAAAGCCCGGTGATGGGGTTCCAAACATAGGAAATAGCACCAACGGCAGTAGCAAAAAGTTGGGCGGTACCACCCGGACAAATCAAGGTATCGGTTCCCACACTGTAGGCCGGAGCAGGAAGCATGGTAATGGTTACCTGGTCTTGGTCGGTACATCCGTATTGGTTGCCAACGATAAGGGTAAAGGTGGTTGTACTAGTAAGAACGCCAACAGGGTTGTAAATGGTATCGTTGTTGAGCGGTGCAGCAGGGCTCCATTGATAGGTCTGTCCTCCGCTGCCCTGTAACTGCACGAACGAGCCGATACAAACAGTTTGATCAGGACCGGCATCGGCATTCGGGTTTGGCCAAACGTCCACGCTGATGGTATCGCTGTCGGTACAACCGTTCGGAGCGGTACCGGTTACCACATAAACCGTTGAAACGTTCGGTGAAGCGACAGGATTGGCAATGGCCGGGTTGGAAAGTCCGTTGGCAGGGCTCCAAGCATAGCTGCTAGCTCCGGTTGCAACGAGCTGAAGCGAACCACCGGTACAGAAACCTGTGTCGGGACCCGCACTAACTGTAGGAGCAACAAGCACTGTTACAACCACACTAGCCGAATCGGTACAGCCTGCGATATCAGAAACGGTTACGGTATACGTCGTTGTTTGGCTAGGTGAAGCAAGTGGATTTGGAATGTTTGGAACATTAAGTCCGGTAGTTGGGCTCCATTGGTAACCAACACCGCCCGAGGCAAGCAGTTGGGTAGAACCGCCCGGACAGATACTTACAGGCCCAGAAACAACGGCCGTAGGAGGAGTACCAACTAAAACCGTGATGTTGTCGCTATCGGTACAACCGTTTTGGTCTGTTCCAGTAACGGTGAACACCACCGAACCGGCTGCGCTTGGTGTAAACACAGGATTGGCTATGGTAGCAGACGATAATCCGGTAGCAGGTGTCCAAACATAGGTTGCAGCGCCTGCAGCAACAAGCTGGGCTGAATCCCCAAGGCAAATATTTTGGTCCTGACCGGCAGAAACCGTAGGCAGGGGATTTACTGTAACCTGAACCGTATCGGAGGCCGAACAACCCAAGGTGTCGGTTCCGCTAACCACATAGGTAATGGTATTGGCCGGTGTAGAAATGGGGTTGGCAATCGTGGTAGACGAAAGATCGGTAGCAGGGCTCCAGCTATAGTTCTGTCCGCCGGTAGCATTCAGCTGCACACTGGCTCCAGCACAAACTTGTTGGTCTGGACCTGCGTTGATTGCTCCAACAGATCCAACTGTTACGGTAACTTGGGCCGTAGCCGTACAAGTTGGTGAGAAGGTAATATCATCTAATCCAAAATCATTTCCACCTAAGCTTGTATTTTGGTTTACGATACAAATGGTAGCTGTTGTATTCGTGCCCGAATTCCAGGTTTGGAAGAATTGGTTCCAAGTGTTTAAGGAAGAGGGAGCATTAAAAATATTACCCAACTGAACACCATTAATACTAAATTGCAAAGCTGCAGTATTTCCAGGAGCAAGTGTACTAACCCAAGTGCTGAAGGCATAAACAGTATTAGGAGTAACATTTACAGTTTGGCACCAAACATCGTTATTGGGAGTTCCTGAACCATTTACGGCCATAAAGTTGCCTGAGCCTGTTGTATGGTCTACCCCTACGAAATTAGGATGATTGTTAGATGCATCGTTGGTAATAAAGTATCTTCCTTCTGGTTGAAGGTTACTATTATTAACATAGCCACTTGAAAAGCCCGTATTTCCACTAGAAAAATCTCCGTTTACAACAACGTTTCCCGATGGAGCTGTAACCGTTACAGTATAGGTTGTTGTGGTAGTTGGTGAAGCCGTTGGGTTAGCGATGTTGGGGTTCGACAGCCCTGTGGAAGGACTCCAATTGTAGGAAAGCCCACCGTTTGCAAAGAGTTGGGCAGTTCCACCCGGGCAAATCGTTGTATCGTTTCCTGCATTAATATTGGGTGGTGTAGTTACAAAAACAGTTACCGTGTCGGTTCCAGTGCAACCATTGCTTGTTCCGGTAACAACATAAGTGGTGGTAACCGTCGGACAAGCAGTGGGAGTGGCTGTATTGGCTCCAGTTAAACCAGAACTTGGACTCCAAGCATAAGTTGTAGCGCCTGACCCTGTAAGTTGAACACAGCTGCCATTACAAACGGTTTGGTCCGAACCTCCAGATACATTTATGGTTCCTATGGTAACCACAACGGTGTCGGTGCCAGTACATCCACTAGCATCAGTTCCTGTAACAACATAGGAAGTTGTTGTTGCAGGAGAAGCAGTAGGGTTAGCAATATTTGGATTCGATATACCTGTAGTTGGTGACCAAGAATAGGTTGTAGCGCCAGTTGCATTTAATTGCACTGAATTTCCTGGACAAGCCGTTAAATCTGCACCGGCTGAAACTGAAATATTTCCAGTGATGGTTACAGGTATGTTAATAGTATCGCTACAATTGGAAGAAATAGCAATAAGTGTTACATTGTAGGTTCCTTGAGCCGGATAGGTATAGGTTGGATTTTGGCTGGTTGAAACATCTGATGTGGTTGTAGGATCTCCAAAGTCCCAAGAATAGGATGTTGCATTTGAGCTAGTATTGTTAAAAACAACATTAGAGGAACAGGTTGAATAGCCAACTCCACCAGAAGCATTTGTTAAACCAAATCCAGCTACAGTAGGATTATTACAATTGGTCACAGTTAATTGGTATTCCCTTTTTGTAAATCCAATAAGGACACCATTACGGTATTCAGCAACCTGAACGGCATAAACAAAGGTTCCTTGGGTATTTGGAGTACAGGTAATAACGCCTGTTTGGGCATCAATGGTTAATGGTACGCCCCCAAACATATTGTTTTGGGAATAAGGCGCTTGCCAAGTAATATTTGTATAAGGAGGTGTTGAAGGTGTGTTGGGCTGAGGATTAACTGCATCGGCACCTTCAAATGGGGTGGTTAAAGAATAAACTAAAGAATCTCCATCTGAATCGGTAGCTGCATGGTTAAAGGTAAATGGTGTTCCAGCACAAATAAACAAGGGAGGAAGGTTGTTAAAGGTAGGGTTGCTATTATTATTTAGAGGAGCAACTCCAGGAATTACAGCAACATAGGTAGCCCCAGTATTGCTCGGATCTTGGATGTTATCTATTACAGCATTTCTACAACACCTTTGATAAACGATTTGATATCCATTTCCGTTTGGCGGAAGGGTTACTGTTGTAGTGTAGGTAGTTACCTCAGTACAAACACTAGAAGGTGGAGTAATACAAGGATTATTAATCGAAGCATTAATCTGGTTAACAGCACCAAGATTAATATCAATGGTTTGTACCAAATTTCCATTTCCATCAAAAATTCCAACAGCGGCTGGGTCATCAAAATCAGTGGTGCTATTGCAATCTCTATAGAGGGTAATAGCAATCTGATATTGATTTCCTCCAAGGTAGGTGTAGTTTATTTCCCCTCCAACAATGTGGGAGGCTAAAATATTACTACTAAATAGGATAGAAAGTAGAAAAATCGATAGTTGTAAAACTTTTTTCAAGGCGATTAGCTTTGGATTTGGGGGTGAAAATAAAGAGTTTTTTAACATGTAATGAACAATCAAAAATCTTTATTGTCAATAAGTTGCCTGTCTAACCATGATTCTTGTCTTTTTAAATTACCTTTATCATCCCAATATTGCCAGCTTCCATCTTTTTCATTTCCTAAATATGAGCCCATTGATTTGGTTTGTCCATTGTCATACCATTCAATCCATTTGCCATATTTAAATCCATTTCTGAACTCTCCTTTTTCTTTTTCTCTTCCATTATCGAACCAAAAAGTCCATTTGCCATTTTTTATATCATTGATGTAATAGCCTTGGGATTTTAATTTTCCATTTTCAAAATATTCTATCCAGAGACCTGCTCTTTTCCCTTGTTTAAAATCTCCTTCTGAGTCCTTGTTTCCATTTTCGTGGTAATAAATCCAATGGCCTTCCAATGTTTCTCCATACTTTTCCCCACTGCTTTTGGGCTGTCCAGTATTAAACCATGAATTAAATAGTCCAGCTGGTTTTCCTTCCTTAAAGGTTCCCTCTTCCACTTTTTGACCATTCATGTCATATTCAGCCGCGTATCCTTCAGGTAAATCCATTTTGAAGTATTGCTCTGTCCATAATTTCCCATTTTCGTACCATTCGGACCATTTGTCATGCCTTTTACCTTCAAGGAAGGTTCCTTCTCGCTCTTTTTGGCCGTTTTCGTAGTAATATGTCCAAAGGCCATCTTCTTTGCCATTTAAAAGGGTTCCAGTTGATTTAAGCCTACCATTAGGCCATTTCTCTTTGATGATTTCTTGAGAAAAACCATATAAAGTTGAAAGAAAAAGGAAAAAAAATAAGGTAATTGGTCTAATAGTGGTGTTTTTCATTGGATTTCGCTTTTATCCAAATTTGGAAAAAATGTTTCAAAAATTGTTCTGATTCAGACCAATAAGGAAAAGTTAATTTCTATTGAAAAAATGTAGGCCTTAAACATATCCACTTCGATCAAGAAACAAATCATTGTTTCGCCAATCCTTATCCACTTTAACTACCAATTCCAGAAATACCTTTTTTTGAATGAATTCTTCAATTTCTTTTCTTGAGTCTGTGCCCAATTGTTTGATTTTGTTTCCTTTATGGCCCAAAATGATTGCTTTTTGGCTTTCTCTTTCTGTAATAATTAAGGCTGAAATTTTCGTTATTGAAGGCTCTTCTTTAAAGGAAGTAATTTGGATGTCGGCGGAATAGGGAATCTCTTTGGCATAAAGACTTAGCATTTTACCGCGAATAATTTCTGAAACAAAAAAGCGTTCAGTTTTATCTGTTAGTTGGTCCTTGGGATAATAGGCAGGTGATTCTGGCAGTAAATCCACTAACTTCTGAAGAAGTAAATCTGTATTATATTCGTGGAGGGCTGAAATGAATAGCATATCTTTTCCTGGCAATAATTCCTCCCACCTTTGTTTAATAGCTGGAATATTCTCTTGCTTGGAAATATCAACCTTATTCAAAACCAATAGTACTGGAACTGTTACCTTGCTTAATTTTTCTACTATTGCTAAATCAGGTCTTGGGTCTTCGGCATCATGTAAAAGAATAAGGATATCTGCATCCTTAAATGAATCATTTACATAATCCATCATACGTTCATGTAGTTTGTACTTTGGATCGACTGTGCCAGGCGTATCAGAAAAAATAATTTGGTATTCTTCCTGATTTAAGATTCCTAGAATCCGGTGGCGAGTAGTTTGTACTTTGGCGTTTATTACAGAAAGTTTTTCCCCAACCAAGGCATTCATTAAGGTCGATTTCCCTGCATTTGGTTTGCCTATAATGTTGACATATCCTGACTTATGCATAGTGTAATTGAAAAAGGTAAAGATGGAAATAAAAAAAGCGCAAATGGAAGTTTGCGCTTTAATTCTGTAGTAGCGGGGGCAGGACTCGAACCTACGACCTTCGGGTTATGAGCCCGACGAGCTACCAACTGCTCCACCCCGCAATAATTTGGACTGCAAAGGTAAACGTATTTTTGTTTGAAATACATTTATTTTCTAAGGGTACCGTTAATTGGTGTTAATTAGTTTTAGTAGTCTGCTAACGAATGGTATAGGTTTTTAAAATTAACAGGGGGAATTTCATTTTTGAAGAAAAAAGAAAAAATTTGATTAATATTTTTTAATTATCTTGATTTTTTCAGTCCTTTATTTCATTAAAAACACTTACTTAGCCGAAAATTTCTATAATGAGAAAATTAGGTCTATCCATTTTTTCCTTTTTGCTCCTTTCCTTAAGTGTTCTAGCCCAGAATAATGTTGGTATTGGAACAACTACGCCTGATCCTTCTGCTGTTTTGGATGTTTCCTCTTCAACTAAGGGCATGCTTGTCCCAAGACTTAATGCACTTCAAAGATTGGGGCTTAACAACCCATACCATAGTTTATTAGTTTTTGACACTGATTCAAGTTGCTTCTTTTACAATAGAGGTACAACTACGGCTCCAGTTTGGGTAAGTATTTGCGGAGATATTTCAGGTGCTGTCGGTTCAACTGGTCCAACTGGTCCAACAGGTGCTGCTGGTGCACAAGGTCCTGCCGGTGTTGCCGGTGCTGCTGGTGCGCAAGGCCCCGCTGGTGCACAAGGCCCTGCCGGTGCTGTAGGTGCTACAGGTGCTACAGGAGCTACTGGTCCCGGAACTATTTGTCAAACAGCTACCACCAATTTTGTAACAAAATTTACCTCTCCAACCGATATGTGTAATTCCATTATCTCCGATGATGGCACCAATGTTGGTATCTCTACAACTACCCCAGGCGCTAAATTGCAAGTTGCTTTTGGTGATTTAATAATTGGAGAAACCATAGCTCCTGCCCCAGCAACTTTTCCTCAATTGGGAAGGGCTTTGCGCTTTGATGGCGGAGGAACTGGTCCAACTTTTGGTAGCAATAATTCAGATGATATGTGGATTGCTCGTTACAATGCAGGCGATGACAAAAGCGAATTACGCATAAATTTTGGAGACAACTATGGTGTTTCTCCTAATGGAACAGGAGATCGTGTGATTTTCGGAGCAACTGATGTTGGAAATGGAGGTTTTCAACCAATTATGGCTATAAATTCTGATGCCCGTGTGGGTATCGGTACCCTTTCTCCAGACCAATTATTTTCTGTAAATGGGGATGCTTCCAAATTAGGAGGTGGCAGCTGGCAAACATTTTCTGACCGTCGTCTTAAAAAGGATATTAAACCATTTAATGATGGATTGGCCACTCTGCTGCAAATTAATCCAGTAAGTTTTAAATACAACGGACTTGGTGGATATCAGGCTAATGGAAAGGATTATATCGGGGTTATTGCCCAAGAAGTAAAACCAGTAGCTCCTTATATGGTTGAAACTGTGACCAAAAAACTTAAAGAAACTGATGCCAAAGCCGAGGATTTGCTGATGTATGATAGTTCAGCCTTGGTTTATATCTTAGTTAATGCAGTAAAAGAACAACAAAAACAAATTGAATCTTTACAGTCTAAAATTGTTGCACAAGATGACTTGAGTAAAATGCTTAAAGATTTGAAGGCAGAAGTTGAAATTCTTAAAAATGCAAAATCAGAAGCATCTGTAAAATAAGAATTTTTGATATCTATCTTGAAATCCTCCGAATAGTTTTTCGGAGGATTTTTTTTTGTTTTTCAGTTTCCCTCTTTTTCATGTTTAAAAGTTCCTGTTGAATGTCCGTTGTAGGATATATGCCTATGTACTTTTACCTTGATATTTAGTAAGCATGAATAAATTTGGAATTTTAGCATTTGGACTTTTACCAATTATGGTCGGATCGTGTGTCTCTTCAAGGCAATACAAAGAAACAGAAGCCAAACAAAAAGCATGTGAAGAGGAATTGGCATTTACCAAGAAAAATCTAGATAGTATGACAGTGCTTTCCAATGAACGACAAGCAAGTATTGATCGGATAAATAGGGAATTGGTACAATTGGCCAATGATACTGCTAATCAAGGCAGTCAGATAAGAGCTTTGGATGCTAAATACCAAGCCCTCGGTAGTGAGCATGATATTTTATCTGATAGGTTTAAATTATTAGAAACTGGTGCTGTTGCCGACAAGAATCGATTGGCAGAACTATTCCAAAAATCCCAAGACGCCTTGGTGGGTCAGGAAGAAATGTTGCGCAGAATGACTGTAGAATTGGATAAACAAGAATCAAACCTTAAAAAGGCCCAAAAGGATTTAGATGAAAGAGAAAAAAGAACCAAGGAGTTGGAGTCTATAATTTACCGAAAAGATTCAGCCGTAAAGGCCTTGAAGCAAAGAATTGCCGATGCTTTGCTTGGATTTAAGAATAATGGATTGACAGTTGAACAACGAAATGGAAAGGTTTATGTTTCTGTAGAAGAAAAGCTATTGTTTCAAAGTGGTAGCTGGGCGGTTGATCCAAAAGGACAAGAGGCTTTAAAAAAACTAGCAAAGGTTTTGGAGTCGCAAACTGATATCAGTATCATGGTGGAAGGCCATACAGATAATGTTCCGTACAATGGCAGTAACCAAGTTAAGGATAACTGGGATTTAAGCGTAATGAGAGCAACGGCAATTACGAAGATTCTATTGGCAAATAGCAAGTTAAAGCCTGCCCAAGTTGCCTCTGCAGGAAGAAGCGAATATGTGCCTTTGGACAAAGGAAATAGTCAAGAAGCTCGTCAGAAAAATAGACGTTCAGAAATTATTATTACCCCGAAAGTGGATGAATTGTTGAAAATATTGGACACCAATTAAACTACTTCGGTTTCCCATCCAATATTTCATAAATAGAATTATTACTAATATATTCAGGTACCATTTCCTTCATTTTGGAAACAATCAGGTTGTTGTTTTGAGTATGAAATAATTCAACCAGTTCCAATATGTCCTTATTTACTTCCGCAAAAGTATATTCCCTAACTTTCGCTACCATTATCTTGGAATGATGGGTAGGCAGTGTGTTTTCTTGGTTGTTTAAAAGCTCTTCGAATAACTTTTCACCAGGTCGTAATCCATTGTATTTTATCTGAATATCTTTCCCTGGTTCTAAACCGCTCAATTTTATCATTTTCTGCGCTAGATCAGCAATTCTAACCGGTTCCCCCATGTCAAAAACGAAAATTTCACCCCCGTTTCCATAGGCGCCTGCTTCTAAAACCAATTGACAGGCCTCAGGTATGGTCATAAAAAATCGGGTGATTTCGGGATGTGTTACTGTAATTGGACCTCCATTTTCAATTTGCTTTTTAAAAACGGGAATGACACTACCATTTGACCCAAGAACATTTCCAAATCGTGTAGTTACAAATCGAGTGTGTTCTGAACCCAAAAGTTTTAACTGATTGTTTTTGCTCTGCACATACATTTCAGCTATCCTTTTACTAGCCCCCATAACATTAGTAGGATTTACGGCTTTGTCAGTGCTAATAAAAACAAATTTCTCTGTTTGGTACTTTACGGCCAAATCTGCTGTGATTTTTGTGCCAAGGACATTCGTTAATATTGATTCACTAGGATTATCCTCCATCAAAGGAACATGTTTATAAGCTGCTGCATGATAAATAATCTGTGGCCGAAATGTATTAAAGACATTCTCTAAGCGCTCTACATTTCTAACATCTCCAATAATAACCTCAAAATTCTGAAATCCATATGTTTGTTTTAGTTCTTGTTCTAACTCATACAATGGTGATTCAGCTTGGTCTAATAAATAGAGTTTTGATGGATTGAATTGGGTGAGTTGCCTTACAATTTCACTTCCAATTGAACCTGCCGCTCCAGTAATCAATATTTTCTTCCCCTGAACCTGTTGGCTTATGGTAGCCTTATCAAGGTTAATTGGTTCCCTTTCAAGTAATTCTTCAATCTTTACCTGTCTGATCTGGTTCACACTCAATTCTCCATTAAGCCATTTGCTGGAAGGAGGAACGGATAAAACCTTTACGTCACTTTTTAGGCAGGCATCTACCACTTTATTCCTATGAGAGTTGGGTAAACCTGGACTCGCAATGATTAGTAATTCGGCCTCTTTCTCTATTAATAAACTATCCAAATCGTTTTTTAATTCAAAAATTTGAACCCCCTCTATTTTCTTGTTTGCTAAACCTGTTTTGTAATCTATAAACGCAACTACCTCATTGTTTTTCTTTTTGTCTTGTTCTAAGGTTCTTTTCGCTATAACTCCTTCTTGTCCAGCTCCGAAAATCACAACCTTGACTTTGTCTTTTCTTAAATTAGAAATTTCTTCATAAATAGTTTTTATTCCCATCCGATATCCTGTACTCAAAAAACCTGAAACCAAAAACTCAATAATTAGAACACTCAAAGGAATGTTATAGTTTGGAAAGAAATTTGGAAGTAAGATGTTGGCAATAGCCAGTAATCCACTTCCTGTTGCTAAGGTGGCAAAAATGCGCATGGCATCCTCCGCACTTGTGTAGAGGATAATGCCTGCATAGGTTCTAAATAGAATTAAAAGGGGAATTCTAAAAGCAAGAAGCACGATTAATCCAGATTTTACTCGGAATGATTCATGTGATGGCACTCGGAAATTGAAACGTAATTGGTAGGCCAATAAAAAAGCCAAAACCACAATGGCAACGTCGGTTAAAAATATTACCCAACGAGGCATAAAAGAACGGCTTCTGTAAATCACGTTGCGAAATTATGAAAATACACCCTTGGCTGTTAGTCCAATAATTTTCAAATCCATCCAAAAGGATTGATGAGCGACATAGTTTAAGTTTATACCTAATTTGTGTGGCATCACAATATCAATATAGGCTTGTTCTGGATCAGGATATGAGGCCAAGACATCATTTTCGTTTTTATAAAGGATGGAGGCGTAATCCGTTATTCCTGGACGAACTGACAGCACTTTTCGTTGTTCTTGGGTGTACATGTCAACAAACTTTTTTACTTCTGGTCGTGGACCTACAATACTCATATCTCCTAAAAGAACATTTATAAATTGAGGTAATTCATCCATCTTAAATTTTCGGAGGTAATAACCAATCGAAGTAACCCTCGGATCTCTTCCACCAATTGTTAGTAAACCTTTCTTATCAGCATCCAATACCATGGTTCGGAACTTAAAAATTAGGAATTCTTTTCCTCCTTTACCTATTCTAACTTGCTTGAAAAAAACTGGACCCTTGGAACCGAATTTTATCAGAATTGAAAATAAAAGAAAGAAGGGTGTAAGGATAAGTAGGACTAACACCGAGAAAAGAATATCGAAAAGGCGTTTGGCCATGATTCGGCAAAGAAAGGTAATCCTTTTGTTATTCGATAATTTTTTCTAATTTTACCTTAAAATAATTTGTATGCAAACATCCTTACTACTAACCACAAGTACCCATTTGGAAGGGTATAAAATCACTAAGCAACTTGGTTTAGTGAGAGGTATTACTGTTCGTTCTCGCAGTGTTTTTGGAAATTTTGCAGGAGGAATTTTGGCGATTTTTGGGGGTAAAAATTCCATTTATACAGAGCTTTGTGAAAAGGCAAGAGAGGAAGCGCTGCAATTGATGTTGATGCATGCATACCAAGCGGGTGCAAATGCCATAATCAATATGCGGTATGATGCCAATGAGGTGATGGCCGGTATGACTGAAGTTTTGGCCTATGGAACCGCAGTAGTAGTTGAAAAGGAATAATTGATTTTAAATCCATAAATGGGATTTTCTTTGCGATAATCATCCTATTTTTGTAGCAATGAAAAAGCATACAATCAAGCTAAGATACAATACAGAATGCAAAGACAACAGGCTATACTGGAGAGTCTTGATAGATGGAGTTGAACACCTAGCTGAAAATGTTAGAATTAATATTCCAACGTCTACTACAGGAGATTACCTTGCTGATAAAGGTGTTACAAAACACCATATCTCATGCGAAAGTGATAGCTTGGTTTGGGAAGGAGATGTGTTGACTATCTCCTAAATTAAATACCTAATACCTTCGCCACACTGGTTTTTACCGCCTCAATTACTTGGTCTACCAAGGTGTCATTTAAATCAAAATATACAGGTAAGGAGATTTCTCTAATGTAATTATTGTAGGAAATAGGGTAATTCTCTATTTTGAATAGATTGGAATAAGCCGAAAGTAAAGGCAGTGGCTTAAAATGTACATTGACCGAAACATCTTGGTTGAATATCTCTTGAATTATAGCATTTCGCTGTTCCAAAGTAATATCCTTAATTCGAAGCATATATAAATGAAAAGAGGAAACTTTATTGTCGGATTGGAAAATAGGTAATTCGGCCCAAGCACATGAGCTAAAAGCTTGGTTGTATTTTTCCATGATAGCCTTTCGTCTTACCAAGTCCTGTTCATCATAATTTCTAAGCGTGGCTAAACCAATGGCGGCTAATACATCTGGCATGTTCCATTTAAAGCCTGGTTCCACGATGTCATATTCCCAGTTCCCTTTTTGGGTTTTAGCTAATGCATCCTTATTTTGACCATGTAAAGCCTTTGTATTTAATTCTTTATAAACTGATTCAATATCAAAGCTCGAAGGAAGATTTAAACAAAGTGCGCCGCCTTCAGCAGTTGTTAGATTTTTTACAGCATGAAAGGAGAAAACTGCCATATCTGCCCATTTGGATGCTTTAATTTTTTTGTAATAGGCACCAAAGGAATGAGCTGCATCAGCCAGCACAAGAATTCTTCCAAGTGTTTTTTGGTTAGGATGGTTTGCTACAAATTGTTTTCGTATTTCTTGTTGTTTAACAAGAATCAATAGTTCATCGTAATCACAAGGGTATCCAGCTATATCAACTGGCATAACCACTTTGGTTTTGGAGGTGATGGCTTTCCTAATATTCTCAATGGAAATGTTGAAGTCGAGCGCATTCACATCAACCAAAACGGGAACAGCCCCACAATGCATAACTACATTTGCCGTTGCCGAATAGGTGTAAGCTGGTAAAATAACTTCATCACCTTGACCCACTCCAAACCAACGCAAGGCTAATTCTAATCCCGCTGTTGCAGAGTTTAAACAAAGTACCTTTGGACTATCCACATACTTTGCAACTTCGACTTCAAGTTTTTTGGTTTTAGGTCCGGTTGTTATCCAGCCTGATTTAAGCGAATCTACAACTTCATCAATTACTTCCTGGGTAATATGTGGAGGGGAAAATGGAATCATGTTTGACCTTGCTTTTCTTTAGTTGGCAAAAGTAAAAGGTAAAAGAAGGTGAAAAAGAACAAACCTATTTGTCTTTCTAACATTGATTCGACCATAAAATTCAAAATCAATAAAAGTGAAAATCCAAAGGTGACAATGTTTAATCTCAAAATAAAGGGGATTAAAACTAGAAAAATTAAAACGATTAATCCCAAAAGTCCAGTGGCAAGCCATGTTTGCAAAAATTGATTATGGCAGTTTAGATTATGAACCGATGCATAATTGAATTTCTGTGTATGAAATGCCTTTTGTAAAGTGGATTGTTCATCTCCTATGCCTACACCAATAAACCAATTTTCCTTACAACTGGACCACCCTGCTTCAAATGATTGTATTCGTCCTCCTGTACTTTCTAGAGCTTGGGACGAACCAACCTGTATTCCAGTTAACATCTGCTGGTATCGTTCACCAAGCCTGTTTTTTAGATTGTCCATTTTCCAAATCCCCAAAACAATGGAAAAAAGCAAAAGTAGGATGGAGAGATGATAACTGAATTTCTGTCCAATCCAGTAAAAAAATGTAATTGCATTTAATACAACCCAAGATACTTGACCCGATTTGGATTCAATAAAATAGAGTGAAATGGAGAAATATAAATACAAGATTAACCAAGCCCATTTAGGTATTAAAAAAGATTCCCAAAGGTTTAAAAGGGATAAAAGACTCAAAAAGCTACCAAATACAACAAATAATGAAAAATAGCTTGGATGCATAAACCAGCTGAAATTTGTGTAAAACCAAGCTCTATGGATTGAATTATTAAGAAAGGAATGAACATAGCAGGAAAATACCGCAAGAAATAAACCAACTATAAACGAAAGCCAAGGAATTGAGCGGTCTGTTTTACCTTCGAATGCGAAGGTAAATGCCCATGGCCAAAGCAAAAAAAGTAGTCTTTGTTGAACCCTAAACAGACCTTCCGAATAGTTTTCTGTCCAAAACAAACTTAAAACATGAATAAAAAAGAATCCTATAAGTAAAGACTTTCCCCAACCAAGATTGGTTATGGAAAAACTAAATTTAACTTTTATGAATTTCCAAATCCCAAATAAACTAAGAAGAATTCCCAAAAAATTGATTAAGGGCAAGCCGAATGGTAAGCAAAGGGCAATGCCTCCAATCAGCCAAGAAGGTATATTTTCAAGTTTTTGACGGATTACCATCAGTTTTTCTATGGGTCAAAGGTCGTATTGGTTTAAGTTTGTCCGACCAAATTAGCGGTGAAACTACTTATTTTAACACAATATTACCCACCTGAAACAGGTGCTCCTCAAAATCGATTGAGCGAATTAGCAATTCGATTGAAGAAAAAAGGAGTGGAAATAAGTGTTTTGACAGCTATGCCAAATTACCCAAAGGGTCAAATATTTGAGTCCTACCAAGGTAAATGGTTTATGAAGGAAGAAATTCAGGGAATTCCTGTTTTTCGTTCATGGATTTATGCCTCCCAAAAGAAAGGTATTGTCCCCCGTTTACTTAATTACTTCTCCTTCGTATTCACCGCTGCTATTTTTGGTTTAAAAAATCCAAGAAAAGTTGATTTTGTTTTATGTGAGTCTCCACCGCTTTTTTTGGGTTTAACAGCACTTTGGTTATGCTTTTGGAAAAGATCAAAACTGATTTTCAATGTTTCAGATTTATGGCCTGAAAGTGCAGAGAAACTCGGAATTGTAAGTAATAAAACGCTTTTAAGTTGGGCAACTTTTTTAGAAAATTACCTTTATAAGAAGTCTGCCTTAATTAGTGGTCAAACCCAAGGGATTGTGGAAGATATTCGTCGAAGACATCCTCAGAAACGCTTTGTTTGGCTAAGAAACGGTGTTGATACTTCTTTTTTTAACCCAGATCAAGTTGATGGAGAAACATGGAGATCTGAAAATGGTTTTTCTCCAGATGACTTATTATTTCTTTATGCAGGTATTTTAGGCCATGCTCAAGGTTTAGAAGTTATTCTGAAAGCAGCTGCTAGATTAAAGGAATATCCTCATGTAAAGTTTGTTTTGGTTGGTACCGGGCCTGAAAGGCAGATGCTTGAAATTTTAAATAGTTCTCTTGGAAATACCCAAGTTTTTTTTATCGGATCAGTAGAAAAGAAACAAATGCCTGAAATTGTTGCCGCTAGCAATGCAACAGTTGTTCCACTCAAGAAACTGGATCTGTTCCTTGGTGCAATTCCTTCGAAGATTTTCGAAAATTTAGCCATGCGAAAGCCCGTATTTTTAGGTGTTGATGGTGAGGCTAGAACCTTATTTATTGATGAAGGAAAGGCAGGATGGTATTTTGAGCCAGAGAATGATGCTGACCTAGCCCTTAAGATCAAAGAAGTGATTGCTAACCCTGATTTGTTTAGCCAAAAAGGGAACAATGGGTTGAACTATGTTAAAGCGAAGTTTGAACGTGAAATGATTGCAGATGAATTCCTGCATGAACTTGAAAAAATTGTCACCTAGCCAGGTTTTTCGAGGCTTTACGATATTCTTCTACCATTTGGCCTACACTGCTGTTCCAATCAAAGTTTTCTGTTACCCACTTTCTTCCATTGCTTCCCATCTCTTTTCTATTTCCCTCCGAATGAATTAATTTTTCTATTGCATCAGCCAAGGGTTCAATCTTGTTTACAGGCACAATTAAACCAGTTTTCCCCTCCAAAACAACTTCAGTTAGTCCACCAGTTCGACTTACAATTACGGGGACTCCACTAGCTGATGCTTCCAAAACTGATACACCAAAGCTTTCTCGCTCGGAGACATTTACAAAAATGTCAATCTGCCTATGATATGCTGGAATTAATTGGGGTTCTATTTTGCCAGTAAATTCAACCTGATCGCTTAGGCCAAGGGTCATCGAAAGGCTTCTTAATTCATGTTCCAAACTTCCTCCACCTACAATCATTAAACGAATGTTTTGAAGTTTTTGCCTTTTTTTAAGCATGGAAAAAGCAAGGATAAGAAGATCTATTCGATAAACAGATTCTAACGATTTTACTGTACCTATCGTAATGATGTTGTTTTCTTTTTCTTCGGTTATTGGATGAAAAAGGGATGTATCCACACCCCAAGGAAGATAAACAGGTTGAATGGAAGCAATATTTTTTACATGGTCCAATAAAGTCTGACTGGTGCAAAATACACGTTGCGCTGCAATTAGGTTTTTTCTGACTATTTTCTTGAAGAAGTAATTTTTTTTCGGAAATTCCATTACATCGCTTCCCCAGGCACTAATAAATAATGGTTCAAATCCAGAAAGCCTGCCTAATAAACCATAACTACTCGCATAATGGGCATGAACCACATCAGGTTTGAACTTTTTGATTGCCCTTTTTACCTCGGATAAATGTGACAGATAGCCAATTTTTGTCCATAGTTTCTGGGCAAAATTTGTATTTGTTCCTTGACTTAAGATGGAAATGTTGGGATTGTTTTCAGCCCAAGGCGAATCGGGTTCCCTAAAACTATACAAACCTATTTCTATCCCTCTTTCAGCCAATGCTAAAGCCCATCGCTTGGTATGAGCGGAACATGAATCGGCTAAAAAAAATACTCTCATTTCCTATTCCAATTCTTTTTGTCGTAAATAGCCTAATAGAAATGCAACCGAGAAACTCATATTGGGGATAAAGGATTGCTGGGACCAAAAATCGCTAAATGTAAAAATTCCTACCAAAATGGAAAATCCAATTAAAACGGAATTGTCCTTCGTGGAAAAAAAACAGGTCCATGCAACTCTCCCAACTCCTATAATCCAAATTAGATAGGCTAAAACACCTATAATTCCAGTTTCAGAAAGTACACCTAAAAACGTATTATGAGTGGATAAGGGCATATTTTTGTCCACTCGGTCTAACCTTACACCAAACACTTGTGGTAAATGAGGCAATTGCCTGGGAAACCCACCACTTCCAATGCCTGTTATAGGATGACTTTTGAATGCCCCCAAACTTTTGTCCCACAGAAAATATCGCCATTGCAAGGTGCCAGAACTAACACCTTCCCCTTCTTCTGCCTCCGTTGTTTTTATGTACGATTCAATGTAGGCTTCAGCTAACCTGTTTTTGGCTGCTTGGAATTGGGAGTTTTGCAAATAAGCTAACCCTGAAACAAATGCAACTGGGATTGCAGCCACTAAAAGAAATTTTTGAAAATATCCTTGAATTAAACTAAGCATTCCCACTGCCCCAAAACCAATAAATAATTGCAAAAGGGCGCTTCTCGTTTGTGTGCCTACTATTCCAAGAAGCAATAAACAAGAGAAAATGGTTAATTTCAGCCAATGCTCATGCTTTGCTTCTAATAACATGAACATTGAAAACAGCACCAACATTTGATAAGCTGGAACTCCCGTAAAAATACCTCTCAAAAATCCACCAGAAACAATAAACATGGCATATCCCATTATGCACTCAACTACGACAGCAATAAATAGTCCCGATAGAAAGGCTAAACGATTACGTGCATCTTCCCAAAGATTGGTCAAACAATAGATACATAAAAAGACTTCAATATATCGAACCAAACTCAGTATTTGGATTCTTTCCATTTCCACAGCAAACAACAAGGATAATCCCCGCGCTAATAAGGTGGCAAGCAAACCCAAATAAATCCAACGTTCAAAGCGGGTTTTTATGGAATACCTAAAATGCAATAGAAGGATTCCATAAAGAATAAATTGAATGCCATAAAAGAAATTTAACCGATAGCTTCCTCCAATTTGGATATACCAATCTTTGCAAAAACCTGCAGAATAAGGAACAGCCGTTAGTAGAATCAATCCCAGGAAAAATGAAACCCCTTGTAAAAATGAAATTCGCCGCAGGTTTTTAAGGAATTCAAAGATTTGATGGAGCATGGTTAGGTTTAAACAAATGAATAAGCCACAATAAACCATATAAATTCATGCAGCCGCAAACGAGGGAAAACAAAAAGAAAGGCCAATGATAGGAAAGAAAAACCTTGGCTGATACAAACAAAACAATTAGTGCAATTAGGTTTCCAACCAAAGTGATGATGAAAAATGGGAATTGCTTGCCAATAACGGTGGGAAGATTGGACAATGGACTGAATAAAAAATTGAAAAACAACCAAGGACTTAATAATTGCGCAATTTTTCCTGCCTCCTCCCATTCTTTTCCCAATACAATCCCGATTATCCAAGGTGAAAAGAAAGTAATTAGGGCGAAAAAAGGCAGAGCGATCCAAAGGATTTTTACAACAGGATTTACAACATCCTTTCTTTGCAATCGATTGGAATGACTCAATTCTGCAAATTCTGGAAACATTACCTGGGCAATTGATGCTCCTATAAAGGCTAGTGGAATCCTAAGTAAGCGATAGGAAATGGAATATAATCCAACTACGGAACTTCCAAAAAGGATGGAAATAATAAAAGTGAGCCCATTGGAAAAAGCTGAATCAGCCAAGGCATGAATGGCATTGATACCTGGAAATTTTCGATTGTCGGAAATTAATCGGACCAATTGGTCAATAGTTGGAAAATTAGGCTGGTAATCGGTCCAAAGAAACGAAACCAAAACCATGGAAAGCCCTCCCAATAACTGGCCTATGGCATATCCCCAAATCAATCCTTGTGCTTTGTATCCTGCTAGGGCAAAACTCACTCCAAATATAAAAGCCAATAGGTTTTGAATAACCCTTGCTATTGAAATTAGCCTAAATGCTTTTTTTCGTAAACCCCAATTGTAATAAATCTGAAATAAACTGGTTCCAAAAACGGCTACTGGCAATAAAAATAGGAACTTGTTCAACCCAGGCGAATGAACAGCACTTTCAATCCATTCTCCCGCCCAAAGACAAGCGATTCCAAGGATGAGACTTGTCAAAAGGTTGGTATACACTGAAAGAGAAACCAAAGCCGTTGCCTTCATGTCTTTTTCTTGAATCACTATGGCCATTTCGAAACGACCTGTAGAGACAATTGATAAAAGGGTTGTTAGGCTTATAAAAACAGCTTGAATTCCAAAGGCCTCGCTTGAATAAAACCAAGCCAAAATAGGCAAACTTAGCACCAAAATGGATTGGGCCACAGCCGTTCCACCAGCTACTGTCAAGACCTTTCGGCCGAAATCTCCTAATTTGGGTACCACTTGAATAGAATTACAAAAGTACCACAATATCAAGGATTTTCTTTCGTTCGCAGGCCAAGTTTTTAGACTTTAATCCTTACTTTTGTCCCAATTAATGAAAATCACCCACTTTCTTCTGCTTGTTGCTTTCATTCTAACGGCTTTATTTACCAGTTCCTGCAGAAAAGAATCCTTTACCACCTCTGGAGCCTTGGAATTCAACAAGGATACCGTTATGTTCGATACGGTTTTTACAACCCTCGGTTCGGCAACTCGTTCCTTTAAAGTGTACAACCGCCAAAACGATAATATCCGAATTAGCCGTATTTACCTTGCCGGTGGCGAATCCAGCAAGTTTAGAATGAATATCGATGGTATGTCGGGGCGTAGCTTCTCTGATATTGAAATCGCTCCAAATGATAGCATCTATGGCTTTGTAGAGGTTACCCTCGATCCCAATAACCTTAATACTCCCTTGGTGGTAACCGATAGCATCGTTTTTGAAACCAATGGCGTTAACCAAGATATTGATTTGGTTGCCTTCGGACAAGATGCCTACTTTCATTTCCCTGGTCCAAATGATTCAACCATTGTCTTTAATTTAAATTGCGACGAGCATTGGTTCAACGACAAACCACATGTCATCTATGGTTTTGCTCAAGTGAAAAAAGGTTGTTCACTTACCATGGATCCTGGAACAAGGGTGTATATTCATCGTTATTCTGGAATTTATGTCAATGAAGGATCCCTTTTCATTAATGGTACGCAAAGCGATTCTGTTACCATTCAAGGCGATCGATTGGAACTCGATTACCGCGAATTGCCTGGACAATGGGAGTTTATCAGACTCCTTAAACCTGCAGCAGCCAACATTGATTTTGCCATCATCAAAAATGCCAACATCGGAATTTTGGCTGATACTTTTTCCTTGGCCGGACCCAATTACGAAACTTTTATCCGAAATACCCAAATCCTAAATATGGCAGCTATTGGCTTCTTTGGTAGAGGCAGTAAGGTGCTTTTGGAAAATTGTGTTTTGGCTAATGCCGGACAAAGTGCAGCCGCTTTTGCCTATGGTGGCAATTACAGGGCCAATAATTGCACGTTTGCTAACTATTATTCCTACAGTACGCGAAATACACCTTGTGTAGTTTTAAATAACTACTTCAAAGATGATAACGACAATGTGTTTGCCCGAAACCTGGATGAGGCTACCTTCCAAAACTGCTTGATTTATGGGAGCAATCCTTCCGAAATGGAGTTCGATAAAGACGATGGAGCCGCATTTACCTACCAGTTCAATTATTGTTTGTTCCGGGTAAAAGATGAATTTGATGTTTCCGATGTCTCCAAATTTAACAACGTACTCAAAAACCCAGCAGGCGATAGTATTTTCGTAAATTATTCAGTCAACAATTACCATTTACGAGCCAGTTCGGCTGCTCGAAACCGCGGCTCATTGGATTTCCTAACTTCTCAAACCCAAAACGATTTGGATGGCAATAGCCGAACCTTGGATGGAATTCCGGATTTGGGTGCCTATGAATTTAAGGAATAAGAAGGCTGAAAATAGTTTAGATAAATCTCCTACTTCAAAAATTCCCTAAACCACAAACCACTGTCTTTGATAATCCTTTTCTGAGTTTCGAAATCGGTATACACCAAGCCAAACCTAGGGTGGTACCCTTCCGACCATTCGAAATTATCCATTAAGGTCCAACAGAAATAACCGCCTACATTTATGCCTTCCCTTTTGGCACGAAGCACTTGGGCAATATACCTTTGGTAATAATTTACGCGGGCCGTATCATGAACCCGATCGCCCATGACATAATCTTGAAACGCACTTCCATTCTCGGTTACAATGAGTTTCTTCACCCCGGGATAGGCCGCAAATTTTTTCAACACTTCGTAAATACCTTCCGGATAAACCTCCCAATTCATTAAGGTTATTTCCGTAACTCCTTTTCTTCGTTTCGCTGGTACCTCCAATCCTCGCATGTAAGGAATATACCACATATACTTGGCTACCTCACGCGTATAATTTTGCACCCCTATAAAGTCGAAATCGAATTTCAATTTTTCCATATCCCCGTCTTTCACATGGTCGTACACATGTTTGAGCATTGGTAGCCCTTTCACCGGATAGCCCATGCCCATCAAAGGTTCGATATACATGGTGTTAAGCATGGTATCCCAACGTGTCATCGCTACATGGTCTCTTTCTTCGCTTTTCCAAGGGGCAATATGGCTACACGAAAAAGTAGTTCCAATATTGGCATTGGGTACATTGGCCCGGATAATTCGTCCTCCTTCGGCCTGGCAATAAGCGGTGTGGTGCACAGCCGCGGCAAAATGTTTTACGCCTTTTATGCCTGGTGCATGATATCCCAGCAAATAACCCAAACCCGAAAAGGCCATAGGTTCATTTAATACCATCCAATTTTTCACCTTGTCGCCATAAGTTTTGGTTATCAAATGGGCATATTCCGAAAACCAATTAATGACCTCTCTATTCATCCAGCCGCCTTTATCTTGTAAGGCTTGAGGCAAATCCCAATGATACAGCGTCGGCCATGGCTGAATCCCTTTTTCTAAACATGAATCGATAACCCGATGGTAAAAATCCAATCCTTTTTGATTGGGAGTCCCAATACCTTGTGGCAACACCCGGCTCCATGCTGTGCTAAACCGAAATACATCCATATTCAAGGATTTCAGTATAGCTAAATCTGATTCGAAACTATGGTAAAAATCGCAGGCCACATCGCCGTTTTCGCCCCGTTTAATTTTTCCTTTGGTATGGGTAAAACGGTCCCAAATACTTTCACCTTTACCATCTTGGTTCCAAGCTCCTTCAATTTGATAGGCCGCCGTTGCTACTCCCCACAAAAAATCCTTTCCAAAATCTTGTTTGCTCATACTGGGCCCTGATAGCAGTTGCGAAAAACTCTCGCTCGGGGCAAGGCTCAATCCACCTGCGGTAAGGCCAATGTTTCTTAGAAGGTCTCTGCGGTTCATAATCGAATGGTTTAGTGCCCCAAATGTAATCGCCAATGTATAAAGTCCAAACCCTATCCTAAAATTTTACTCCCCTCAATTTTTAATTTTTAATTCCTTAATTTTTAATTGTTTTATGCGTGCCCCATTCGCCCCAATACCCATTCCTCCTCCGATTAACCTGTAGTGCAAGGGCTCATGGTCGGGCTATTCACTGCAAGTCCTCACGCCTGTCGCATTCGCTCGGGCCGTTGTGGGCTTTCCGTTTCTATCCCTGCCCGAGACATCCCCAAACCACTTTTTGCGGTGGCCTTTATAGTTTGCTTCCCATTTCCTTTTGGTAAAGGGAGGTTCTGGTATATAGACTACCATTTTACCTTTGAAATAAAGAGGTAATAAATTAGATGAATACTCAAGAAAAGTAGTTTCTATTGAAATTAAGGCTTTCTTTGGTGCCAATAACCTAAATTCCTATTGTTCTAATCCTATGATTTGAATGCTAAAAGTTTCATTCGTTTTCCTCATTCCTTAAATTTATTCACTTCAAATAAGTTATGTCCAATCTTAACTATCCGGATGTAAAAGAGTACCATCTTCCCAAAAAGAATATTTTGGTTTTAAGCTGCATGGATCTGCGACTCACCGATAATTTGGTCGATTTTCTGCATTTCGACAACCTGCACAACCGCTACGACCATTTTATTTTGGCGGGTACTTCCTTGCTCACTACTGAAAAAGGCCGCCACTTGTTTATGGAAGGGACTTTTGAGAAGTATGCTCACTGGGGAAAGGCTTTGTACGACCATATTGATTTGGCCATAAAACTTCACCATATTAAAGATGTATATATTGTGGAGCATGAAGATTGTGGAGCCTACACCAATTTGTTGGATACTTCGAAAGTTGACCTTTCTGAAAAGTCGTCCGAAATTAAATGCCACAAGGATTTCGCTGTGGAATTGGCTGAAAGGATTTTCCGTGATTTTCACCTGAATACGCATTGTTTCATAATCGATTTGAGAGGCAATGTTACCTTGTTGGATACCAAGTCTAAATTTTAGTCATTCTGCTGCTCCTGTGGAAGGACTTCATTCCTAGGTTCAATCTTCAAGCCGAATGGTGTATGGCTGGATTTTTTTAGGAAATTATTGCTTTAGGTTGGGGCGGACTTGTACTGTATAATAGACGTACAATGCCAGGAGCGGGGTTTCTTCCGGGCAACGATTGCAGCAAGTAGCCCACAGGTTTGCGCAGTGCTAACGGAGCAAACCGAGGACTACTGCGGAAAGCGTGACCCGACCGCCCTTGCACCAAGGTCAATTCCTGGGTAAAGCCGGTTTTGGCGGAAGGGGGCCCGCCAAATCCTGTCTTTATTACTTGAAAAAAAGCTATTCTTTGATGAAACGGCCTAGGTTTTGACCTTGTTTGGTCCGAAGCAAATAAAGTCCGGGAATGAGTTGGGAAACATCGATTTTATGGCCATTCAAATTGCCTTCCCAAACCAATTGTCCATGGCTCGTAAACAGTTGGAAGGCTTGGTTTTTCGAAGTTGGAGGCAGGTTTATTTCGTTTTGGGCAGGATTCGGAAAAAGCATGGGAAGGGCATTTGTCAACTCGGATAGGCCCGTTTGGAATTCGTAGGTATAAATGATTTTCTTTTGGTTTTCCCAGGTTTGATTTTGCCAATCTTTTTCGATTTGGTAATCTATATTTCCATCAGAATTATCGGTGTAAGTAGTGTAGGTGCCATTGTATTGGTACCAAGCATTGTTTACAAAACTGAATTCGTCGATTTCCTTGATGCGGCCATTGCTTTGGTAGTATTGATACTCCGTTTTACTGCTATCGACCCAGGTGCCATTTGTTCCATGTTGGTAAAGTTCAGAAAGCAGAACGCCGGGATTCAGAAAGCTCAAAAGGCCTTTTTCGAAGGGTACTAAATTGGCGCTGGTATTGTCCATTTTTTCGTAGGCCGACAGGTTAGTTTGGTACCATTTCCAAAAATCGCCGGAGGAGTAGGGGAGGAAGAAATTGAGGTTTTGAATTTTTTGAAAGGGAGTCCAAGTGTTGTTCCATTTGAGTACCTCTATCCAATCTAAAGTCGAATTTGTGAAATGGAAGCGGTAACAGGAATTGTTTTCGAATTGCGAAGAAGAAGTGTTCCAGCTTTGAAAGATAAGCGAGTCGGGCAGGTTATTGTTAAAGGAATAGAGACGTTTTTCACCGAGTTGGGTATTCCATTGACCATTCAGCCAATTGCTAGAGGTTTTGTAGATTTGGTTCCCGAGCGAATCGTAGGCAAGATCAATTTTAAAATAATTATTCCAATTGCCGTTGCTGTAAAGGCTTGTAATGGTTTGGGTAGGACGATCCAAGGTGTCGTACACCGTATTTTCCTTGCTGAACAAATTCCAGCTTCCGGAGGAGGTATTGAGGGTAAATTGTTCCTTAAGTTTTTCGGAGAGGTTGCCTGTGGTGTCATAGGTGTAGGAAAGTCTTTCGTAGTTTTCCCATGACCCTGCCCAATATTGGATAGTTTGTTGTTTGATGCGGAAGTATGATTTTTCCTGGGCCAGCAGTGATGACGGTAGGATAAGACAGGTGATGAAAAAGAGTTGTTTCATGGATGCGGAAAAATCTTTTAAAAATTTATTCAAAAATATGAATTTTGGTTTTGATATAACCATCCTTACGCCATCTTTGCACTTTCAAACCAAAACAATGAAATTTATTGCCGAAATAGATGTTATGCCATTGAAGGCATTGCTTGATCCACAAGGAAAAGCTGTAAGCGGAAGCATGAAAAATTTGGGATTGCCCGAGATAACGAATGTACGGATTGGCAAGCATATACAATTGGAGGTAGAGGCTATTTCGGAGGAAGATGCCAGGGCCAAAGTAGATAAGGCATGCAAACAATTGTTGGCTAACCAGATTATGGAAAGCTATAGTTTTTCGGTTGCTGCTGTTTAGACTTTTAACAATTGTTCAAAAAAAAGGTGATTAAGGTCGTTTTTTTTGAACAATTAGGGATTAATAATTATATTTGCCCGACATTGAAACAGTGTATGGGCTAATGGAATTTTACAAAAGGTTGTGGTTGTTAATAATAGGGATGGCTATTGCGGTAGTAATTCCCGAGTTATCTATTGCTCAATCGCAAAGCCAGTGTGATAATTCAGATTTCTTTTATCAAAATTTTACGAATTGGAGCGGGTTTACAGGGTCTTGTTGTCCGATAAGTGCTAGTGCACCTGGCATTGCGGCTGGTAGGCATACTATTTTTAATACGCCAGGTATTGATCCAAATACGTGTGGAGGATTGCAAATTTTGCCTCCAGGTATTTCGCAGGTAGCCCGTTTGGGGGATGCAAATATTGGTGCTCAGGCAGAGCGATTAAGGTATACAATTAATCCAGTAAATGCAGGTAATGCCTTGTTTATATATGGTTTTGCAGTGGTTTATGAAAATCCTTCTGGACATAGTTGTAGTGAAATGCCAAGATTTGAAGTTAAGGTTACAAATGCTGCTGGTCAGGTGGTTGATCCTAACTGTGCAAGTTATAACTATGCAGCTAATGGTTGTGGGACGAGTCCTGGGAATTTTGTCAATTGCGGTGGTGTTCAATACCTCAATTGGCAAACAGGTGCCTTGGATTTGACGCCTTACATTAATCAAGTGGTAAATGTTGATTTCTCTACTGGTGACTGCGCTTTAGGAGGTCATTTTGGTTATGCCTATTTATATGGTCAATGTCAGGCTTTGATTATTGATGTGGCTTATTGTGCCGGATCAAATCAAGTTGTTTTAACTGCTCCGCCTGGGTTTTCAACTTATCAGTGGTGGAAAACAAATACTCCAGGTACAATTTTAGGGAATAGTCAAACTTTATCAGTAGCAAATCCTGTTATTGGGGATCAATACTCTTGCAGATTGACAACATTTGGAGGTTGTCAAATTTTGTTAACCTCTCAAATTCAACCTAGTATAGTAAATGCCGACTATGATTTTACCACGGCTTGTGCGGGAGAAATAGTTAGCTTTTTTGATTTATCGAATGTAAACAACTCCCAAATTAGTACTTGGGAATGGGATTTTGGCGATGGTTCTCCCGTTTCAAACTTACAAAATCCAACCCATGTTTTTGCTAATGGTGGGGTGTACGATGTTCGCTTGATTGCAGGTTCTAATGCCGGATGCGCTGATACTTTAATTCAACAGGTAACGGTTACGGCTCGTCCAACAGCCCAATTTACCGTTTCGAATGCTTGCGTGGGAGTGCCTGTGAGTTTTAATAATACCACCCCTGGTGCAAATGGTTTAAGTTTTAATTGGGCTTTCGACATCAATAATGCTGTTTCCTTGGCCCAATCGCCTACCTTTACTTATCCGGCCGCTGGGACCTATAATGTTCAGGTTATTGCAACAGATGGAAATGGTTGTAAGGATACCACCATAAATCCAATAACGATAAGTCCTAATCCAAGACCAGATTTTACAGTACCCAATATCTGTGTGGGTGTTCCGGTTACATTTACCGATGTTTCAACCAGCACAGGAGGAGGAATTGCTAATGTGAATTGGAATTTTGGACCTGGTCAAGTGGCCAACGGACCAACCGCAACGCATACCTTTAATAATTTTGGTCCAGCGAATGTGATTATTGAGGCTACCGATGCCAATGGTTGTGTGAACGATACCACAATTCAGGTTACGGTGAACCGTTTGCCAGTTCCCTTCTTTTCAAATACCGACGAATGTTTGGGTATTACTACTTTGTTTACAGATGGTTCAACCTCTTTAAATGGCGGTATTGCAAGTTGGAGTTGGGAGTTTGGTACTGGTAATCCAGCTGATACTTCCAATTTGCAGAACACTTCTTTTGCTTATTCCGCTGCTGGCGATTTTTCGGTTCAGCTCACTGTAACGGATGCGTTAGGATGTGTGAATTCGTTTTCAAAGTTTGTACACGTTGGAAACATTCCAGTAGCCGATTTTTCCTTAGGAAATAATCCAAATACCTGTTTGGGAACGCAAATTTGTTTCTTGAATAATTCAAGTTCAGCCATAGATGCTATCAATACGTTCAATTGGACATTTGGAGATGTTCCATTAGGTACCTCAGGAGCGATTAATCCTTGCTATCCCTATTTAGCTCCAGGTCCATATACTGTTTTTCTGACTGTTTCCACTATATATAACTGTGTTTCTGCCCCCGATTCAATGCAGATTTTTGTAAATCCTATACCCGTTCCAAGTTTTACAAGTACCGAGGTTTGCGCAGGCTTTCCAATGGATTTTACAAACACATCAACTATTTCGTCGGGAACCATAACTAATTTTAATTGGACTTTTTATTCCATTCCTCCTTCGGTTGACAACAACGAGAATCCTTCCTATACCTTTAATGTAGGAGGAACTCCCGGCGTGCAATTGCAGGTAGTATCAGATTCAGGTTGTATTGCAAATGTCTTTCAAAATGTGATAGTTCACCCTGATCCAATTGCCAATTTTTCTGCGACTACTGTTTGTGAAGGCATTCAAACAGATTTTTCTTCGGCTGGGGCTGTAGCAAATCCTGATGTGCTTGTTGGATTTGATTGGAATTTTAACCTAGGTGAAGGAGTTGATACAGGAAATGCGGAGCAATATCCTCAGTTTATATTCGGCTCTTATGGTACCAAACCGGTAAATTTTAAAGTTACCACCAACTTTGGATGTGTAAGCGATACAACTATTGATGTGTTGGTGTATTCTCGTCCACAGACTGATTTTACATTTACCAATGTTTGTACGGGCTTTCCAATTAGCTTTACCAATAATTCTACCAATGCCGATGGACCGATAACCCCATATTGGAGTTTTGGAACGCCTTTTATCAATTTCCCTTACAATACTCAAAATAATCCAACCGTTACTTACAATACAGCAGGCCCTTATGAGGTAATTCTTTCCATGGCTTCGGCGAATGGCTGTGTTGATAAGGATACCCAAGAAGTGAATATTTATCCACTTCCTTTGGTCAATTTCTATGTAGCACCTTCTTGCTTAAAAAGCCCAGCAATTTTCCTTGATTCCTCTATAGTTTCCAACCTTTTTAATGATGTTATCGATACTTGGGCTTGGTCTTTTGGTGACGGACCTCCAGAAGGGACTTCCAATTTGCAAAATCCTCAGTACTTCTACACCAATTTTGGACCGTTTTCGGTGGATTTAACGGTTACAACAAACCATGGATGTTCCAATGATATAACAAAAAACGCCATTGTTTATCCTATACCTTTGGTTGATTTCTTTGCCGATCCAGCTTGTAGCACGCACGTTTCCACTTTCTTTAATACAACTCAAATGCCTGCGCCAGGGAAAGTTGATTCATGGTTATGGGATTTTGGTGTTCCAGGTGCTACTTCCACGGATAGTTTCCCTACCTACTTGTACCCTGCTGCTGGTACCTACCAAGTGACTTTGCAAGCTACCACTGATGATAACTGTGTAATAGATACTACCAAAGAAGTAATTGTAAATCCTTTACCAGTAGTATCCTTCCTTTCTGATACCATTGAAGGTTGTCAGCCATTGGAAGCCACCTTTACTGATTTAGTGCCAAATCCAACTGGGTACACAGTTGATTTTTGGCGTTGGAATTTTGGCGATGCCCATTTCTCAGATGATGCTAGTCGTGCCACTAATATTTATGATAGCTATGGTAGTTTCGATGTGCAACTTATTTTGACAACTAGCGATGGGTGCCAAGATTCGTTAACCATTCCTTCCATGATTGAAGTGTGGCCAAAACCAGTAGCTGATTTTGCCATCGATCCACAGCCGGCTACGGAATTGGATGCTTGGATAACCTTTACCGACTTAAGTATTTTGGAAGTAAACCAATGGTGGTGGAATTTTGGTGTTGAAGATAGCATTAGTGATGTAAGCACCCTTCAAAACCCTGTATATCTTTTCCCTGATTCTGGTACCTATAACACTACTTTGATGGTAGAGAATAGATTTGGTTGTAGAGATACTGTTGTTCGTCCAACAATTATTCGTCCTGATTTTGTATTTTATATTCCAAACTCCTTTACCCCACAAGATAGTAAGGATGATTTGAATGAAGTATTTAATGGTTATGGCGTTGGTATTAAATCGTATGAAATGCGTATTTATAACCGTTGGGGTGAAACGGTTTATAAAAGCAAAGATCCTAATTTAGGTTGGGATGGTAAACTGAGAAATTCGGAGGATTTCGCCAAACAAGATGTGTACGTGTATGTGTTTGAAATAACGGATGTACATAATAAATTCCACATTTACCGTGGTCATGTTACCTTGGTTCGAAGTAAATAAACCAACGTGTGCATCAATGTCTTTTCTTTAGGCAACCATTCCGAATTCCCGTTCATACTAATTGCCAATCGGGATGAATTTCTGCATCGACCTACCAAAGTAGCCCATTTTCATGGAAAAGATGGTTTTATACTTTCAGGAATTGACTTAGAGAAAGGTGGAACTTGGTTAGGAATCTCCAAATCTGGCAGGTTTGCTATGGTTACGAACTATAGAGACCCAAGTCAAATAAAGGATTTACCTTCTTCACGCGGACTATTGGTTCACGATTTTCTTTCCTCAGACCTTTCACCAATTGACTATTGCGAAACATTGAAAGCAAAATGGGATCGGTACAATGGCTATAATTTGGTTGTTGGAGAAATTCAAAAAGTGGATTTTTGTTATGCATCCAATATTCAAAGGCAAGTTGAAAAGATTGAATCTGGCATTCATGGTATAAGCAATGCTTTTTTGAATACCCCTTGGCCTAAAATGAAATGGATGAAAGCTGGGTTAGACAACTTAATTGCGATAAATAACTTAGGCTTAGATGACCTACAGAACTTGGTTTTGGATCCAAGAAAATTCCCTTTAGCGGAATTGCCACAAACTGGAGTGCCACCAGAAGTTGAAGAAATGCTTTCTTCTGTATTTATTTCTTCACCCCGGTATGGTACAGTTTGTTCTACCATAATACGCGTGGATGCCGAAGGAAAAGTTGATTTTAGGGAGTTGGTGCATAACCATGTTCATTCTACCTTTGTTCCGAACGATTATCAATTTTACTTCTTATAAAAATGGCCAATTCCCTTTTACAATCCTGGCTTTCGATTCCCGAAAACCATGATTTTTCAATTTATAATTTACCCTTCGGAATATTCAGTACCCAAGATGGAAGGAAGAGGGTAGGAGTGGCCATAGGCGATTATTGTATTGATTTGAATGGAGTTTACAACTTGGGTTTATTAGAAGGTTTTTCCAACCCAGAGGTATTAATTCAAGACTATTTGAATCCAATCATGGCATTAGGTCGTCCTGCTGCTTCGAAATTGAGGCTGCAAATTCAACGTTTGCTTTTGGAAGAGAATACCCGTTTGAAAGAGCATCCTAGTCTGCATGAGGTGTTAATTCCTATGCACCTTTGTGACTTGCATTTACCTGTTCAAATTGGTGATTATACAGATTTTTATTCTAGTATTGAACATGCCACCAATGTCGGAAAAATGTTTCGCGACCCTGCTAATGCGCTCTTACCGAATTGGAAACATTTACCTGTTGGCTACCATGGACGAGCCTCATCCATAATTCCATCTGGAAAAGCCATTCGTAGACCAAAAGGGCAAACCAAGGCAGATGACCAGGCTCTACCGAGTTTTGGACCATGCAGGTTATTAGACTTTGAATTGGAAACTGCTTTCTTTGTTTGTGGTGAGAATGAGCTGGGTTCCGCTATTTCTACTTCTTCTGCCGATGAACATATTTGGGGCATGGTTTTGTTCAATGATTGGAGTGCCCGGGACATCCAAAAGTGGGAATATGTGCCTTTGGGGCCATTTTTAGCAAAGAACTTTGCTTCATCTATTTCATCTTGGGTTGTACTAATGGATGCCTTGGAGCCATTTCGAGTGGACGGTCCAGTACAAGAACCAAAGGTGTTACCCTATTTAGAATACCAAGGGAAGAAGAATATTGATTTAAACCTTGAAGTGTATATTAAGCCTCCATCAGCAGATCCTACTTGTGTGAGCCGAAGTAATTTTAAATATATGTACTGGAATATGAACCAGCAGTTGGCTCATCAAACCAGCAATGGATGTAATATTCGTACGGGGGATCTGTATGGGTCGGGAACCATTAGTGGACCCGAACAAGGTTCCTTTGGTTCCATGCTGGAAATAACTTGGGGGGGTAAAAATCCAGTTCAGATGTCGGATGGAACAGAACGTAAATTTATTCAAGATGGAGATACCGTTGTATTGAAGGGATGGTGTGAAAAGGAGGGTATCCGAGTTGGTTTTGGTGAATTAACTACACTTGTTCTACCAGCTAATTAATTGTTTACTTCTTTTTAGTTTTTTTATCATTAAAGGGGTAATTGTATTCTTTTTGGTCCAAAAAATTAATCCAACTTACTTACATTTGCAAAAATTTGCCAATCTAACTTACGCGGATTAAAAATTATGGAAATAAATAGCTACCACGACTTAATATCCCAAACCTTTGAGTTTCCACAAGAAGGTTTCGAAGTAATTGATAATGAACTTTACTTCAATGGAATAAATTTGATGGATATCATTGAACAATATGGTACTCCTTTAAAAATAAGCTATTTACCTAAAATTTCCCAACAGATTCAAAAGGCTAAACGGATGTTCAACGTGGCCTTTGCCAAAACAGATTACAAAGGAAACTATACCTATTGTTACTGTACAAAAAGTTCTCATTTTTCCTTTATTATGGAGGAAGTGCTTGAGAATGGTGCCCAATTGGAGACTTCTTCAGCCTACGATATTCAGATAATTCGGGCCTTGCACGAGCAGAATAAAATTGACAAAAAACTTACCATTGTTTGTAACGGATTTAAAAGAGATACCTATCAAGAATACATTGTTGAACTAATTAATGATGGATTTGAGAATGTTACTCCTGTATTGGATAATATGGATGAGTTGAATTACTATAAACAATACTTAACCAAGAAAACTAAATTAGGTATACGAATCGCCTGCGAAGAAGAGCCTAAGTTTGAATTCTACACTTCCAGACTCGGCATTCGTTACAAGGATATTGTTGACTTCTATAAAAATGAGATAGAAAACAATCCTAATTTTGAACTAAAGATGTTGCATTTCTTTATAAATACTGGAATTAAAGACAGTATTTATTACTGGAGTGAGCTTAAAAAGTGTCTTGATGTATATTGCCAGTTGAAGAAAATTTGTCCTGAATTGGATAGTTTGAACATTGGTGGAGGTATGCCGATTAAGACTTCCCTTAACTTTGAATACGATTATGAGTACATGATTGAGGCTATTGTAACGCGTATCAAACATGTATGTGAAGAAAATGATGTTGCCGAACCGAACTTATTTACCGAGTTTGGTTCCTACACAGTTGGGGAAAGTGGTGCAACCTTGTATTCCGTTCTTGGACAAAAGCTTCAGAACGACAGTGAGCTTTGGTACATGATCGACAGTTCCTTTATTACAACCTTGCCCGATACTTGGGGTATTTCACAACGCTTTATTTTGTTGGCTATCAATAATTGGGAGAAGGACTACCAACGGGTTAACCTTGGTGGAATTACCTGTGATAGCCAGGATTATTATAACTCAGAAGCTCATCTTAACCAGATTTTTCTTCCTAAAGCAGATAAGGATACGCCACAATATCTAGGTTTCTTTCATACAGGAGCTTACCAAGAAAGTTTGGGAGGTTACGGTGGTATTCAACATTGTTTAGTTCCAGCACCAAAGCATGTATTAATTGATCTGGATGAGAACGATGAAGTTGTAACGCGTTTGTTTGCAAAAGAACAGAGTTACAAGAATATGTTGAAAATCCTGGGGTATTAAACTTAGGTTCTCCTCTTTTTTTCTTGGACTAAAGCAATATTTTTACTTTAGTTGCCAGTTTTGCTGCTATCATTAATTTTCATTTCATCTGGCGAAGCTTGGTTTAAGAAATATTTGATTCAAGAAAAAAATGACTTTAGCTCGTCGCCAACTATTGAAATCCTTTGCAGTATTTGGTTCCGGTATAGGTATTGGAATTAATCCTTTTCAAGGTTTTTCTGCAGCAGAAGCTTTTCCTTCTAAAAGACCTTTAGTCAAAAACTTTTCCTCGCAAGCCGTTGAAGAAACAATCCAAACCTTAAAAGCATTTCTTCCGGATAAAGAATTAGCTTGGCTTTTCCAAAATTGTTTTCCCAATACCCTCGATACAACAATTGATTTTGAAATAAAGGATGGTAAGCCCGATACCTTTGTAATAACTGGTGATATAAAAGCGATGTGGCTGAGAGATAGTTCTGCCCAAGTCTGGCCCTATCTTTCCTTGGCAAATAAGGATGCCAAACTTAAGCAAGTGTTGGAGGGTGTTTTGCGCCGACAAGCAAAATGTATTCTGATCGATCCCTATGCCAATGCCTTTAATAAGGGTAAATCAGGTGGTGGTTGGAAAAGTGACCGAACGGAAATGAAGCCTGAATTGCATGAGCGTAAATGGGAAATAGACTCGCTTTGCTATCCTGTTCGATTAGCTTATGGCTATTGGAAACAAACGGGTGATATTCTTCCCTTGGATGATACTTGGAAGCAGGCAGCCCAGCGAATCGTTTCTACCCTGAAACAACAGCAGCGCAAAGTGGACAATGGTCCATATAAGTTCCAGCGAAACACTGAAACCCCAACCGATACCCTTCCTATGGGGGGATATGGAAATCCTACCAAGAAGATAGGGTTAATCCATTCCATGTTTCGTCCTAGTGACGATGCCTGTACCTTCCCCTTTTTGATTCCTTCAAACTTATTTGCGATCCACAGCTTGTTCCAGTTGGAAGAAATTGCGCTTTCTGTTTGGAAGGATCAGGCCTTTGCCAATGAATGTAAAACCTTAGCATTGGAGGTAAAGCAGGCTATTGAGCAATATGGAACGGTAAGTCATCCATTGTATGGTAAAATTTATGCCTATGAAGTAGATGGTTATGGCAATGCTTTATTGATGGACGACGCCAATGTTCCATCCTTATTATCCTTACCTTACTTGGTTGGAATGAATCCAGCCGATCCCGTGTATAAAAATACCAGAGCCTTTGTGTTAAGCTTAGATAATCCTTTCTTCTATTCGGGAACTGCCGCGCAAGGTATTGGAGGTCCACATGTGGGTGCGGATATGGTGTGGCCCTTGGGAATCATCATGCGCGGAATGACTTCAACCGACCATTCTGAAGTGATCCAATGCATCAAAACCTTGAAGGCCACTCATGCTGGAACAGGTTTTATGCATGAAGCTTTCCATAAAAACAATCCCAAAGAATATACCCGATCTTGGTTTGCCTGGGCCAATACGCTGTTTGGCGAATTTATCTTGAAAGTATACCTCGAAAATCCCCAAATTCTACAACAACAATTTTAATGAAAAAGCTCCTTCTGTTCTTTTGTCTTCCCCTGTCACTCTGGGCTCAAAAATCGCCAGTTGACTATGTTAATCCATTAATAGGCACGGCCGAACATGGACATACTTACCCTGGACCTTCTGTTCCGTTTGGAATGGTGCAAGTAAGTCCTGAGAATGGTAAAAAAGGCTGGGACTGGTGCTCGGGCTATCATAACAGCATGGACAAAATTGTTGGATTTGCCAATCTACACCTCAGCGGAACTGGTTGTGCCGACCTTGGGGATATTCTGTTAATGCCTGGAATAGGGGTGAAAGTAGGCAAGGCCGGAAAATATGCTGCCACCTTTAACCACGACAATGAAAAGGCTGAAGCTGGTTACTATTCTGTAAAACTTGACGGTTCAAATATAAAAGCTGAACTTACCGCCACCAATCGAGTTGGGGTGCAACGCTATACCTTTCCAAGTTCTAAGGCAGCCGATGTTATTGTAAACCTAGGCTATGGAAACGACGACCATCCGCTTCAAACTATGGTGCAAGTTGATGGTAATAATCGAATTTCAGGATATCGTTTTTCTAAAGGATGGGCCGATAACCAAAAGATCTTCTTTGTTGCCGAGTTTTCCAAACCCTTTACTTCCTCATCCATCCGAAACGAAGATGCCCCAGGTAAAGCCAAAGGAAGAAATAGTTTGGCCGTACTTCGTTTCGAAACCAATGAAGGAGAGCAGATTACGGTCAAAGTAGGGATTTCGTGTGTGAGTATTGAAGGTGCTCAAAACAACCTCCAAGTCGAAGCAAGTTCGAAAGGTTTTGATCAGATTAGAGCTGAAGCCCGACAAATTTGGGAAAAAGAACTAAATGTGGTAACCGTTCAATCGCTTTCTGAAGCCGACCAAACAACTTTTTACACAGCCCTCTACCATAGCTTCTTGGCGCCTACTACCTATTGTGATGTAGATGGACAATACCGAGGCCCTGATGATAAAGTACATAAAGGGAATTTTACCAATTACTGTACATTTTCTTTATGGGATACCTTTCGGGCCGAACACCCCTTACTTACTATAGTGCAGCCTAAACGTGTGCCTGATTTGGTTAATTCTTTGCTCGGTTTCCAAGAACAGGGAGGTTTATTGCCTGTTTGGACCCTGCAAGGTTGCGAAACCAATTGCATGATTGGTTACCATTCGGTTCCAGTTATTTCAGATGCCTATCTCAAAGGCTTTACCGGTTTCGATACGCAAAAAGCCTATGAGGCTATGAAGAAAAGTGCCTTGAGTGGTAAAAGAGGCTTAAAGTTTTTGGAATCGGGCAATGCCTCCGATTATATCCCTTGTGATAGGGAAGGGGAAAGTGTTTCCAAAGCCTTGGAATATGCATACGATGACTGGTGTATTGCTCAAATGGCAGAGAAAATGGGCAAAAAGGAAGATGCTACTTTGTTTAATACCCGGGCAGGAATGTATAGAAATTATTGGGACAACTCCACTGGTTTTATGCGAGGGAAAACCAGTTTGGGAACTTGGGTTTGGCCATTCAATCCTATGCATGCTACCAACTTGCAGCATGAATATACGGAAGGCAATGCTTGGCAATATTCCTGGTTTGTTCCGCACGATGTGGATGGTTTGGTGAAATTGATGGGTGGAAAGGAAAGATTCGTTAATAAATTGGATAGTCTTTTTACGCTTAAATTGGAACTTGGCCCAGGTGCACCTCCTGATGTTTCTGGACTTATCGGCCTATATGCCCACGGAAACGAACCTTCCCACCATATTTCCTATTTGTATGCCGCTGTTGGACAGCCCAGCAAAACCCAGGCTATGGTAAGAAGAATTATGCGAACGCTCTACAACGATTCCAAAGCGGGATTGTGCGGAAACGAAGATTGCGGCCAAATGTCGGCTTGGTATGTGTTTTCGGCCTTGGGCTTTTATCCCTTGAATCCATCTGATGGAAAGTACTTTTTGGGTAGTCCAATCGTACGCAATGCAAGTCTAGCTGTCGGAAGCGGTAAGACCTTTACGGTTAGCACACAAAACCAAAGCGAGACTGCAGTTTATGTAAAAGAGGTGATTCTTAACGGTCAAAAACTTACCCAGCCTTATATCACCCATGCCCAAGTGATGGAAGGTGGGAATTTGGATTTTATCATGAGCGAAAAACCTTGATAAGCCTGTTGGAAACAAAATTTTTAGAAACGCAAAGCACCGCATTTCCTTGTTAGGATTGCAAAACAGAATTAAATGATGGAAAAAAGGAAATTGGGTTTGTCTACCGCCGTTTTTATGGTGATGGGAACCATGATCGGATCAGGCATCTTCATCGTAAGTGCCGATATTTCTCGAGTGCTTGGAAATCCTTTGTTGCTCTTATTGGTTTGGATTGTTACAGGCTTGCTTACCTTAATTGCAGCTAGTTGCTACAGCGAATTTTCGGGTATGTTTCCACAGTCAGGCGGACAATACCAATACTTGAAGGAAGCCTACAATCCTTTATTAGCCTTTTTATATGGTTGGTCTTTGTTCCTTGTGATCCAATCGGGTGCAATTGCTGCGGTGGCGGTAGCCTTTGCCAAATTCTCAGCAGTACTTTTTCCGTTTTTTAGTCCTGAAAATGTACTGTTCAATGTTGGTTCTTTGCCTATCAATGCAGCTCAACTCCTTGCAATATTTTCAATTTTTGTCATTACCCTTATCAATACCCGAGGTGTCCATTATGGCGGTTTAGTGCAATCTATTTTGACGGTTATCAAGGCCTCTACCTTGCTTTTTGTCATCGTTACAGCCATTTTCTTGTTTTCTAATCCTGATTCAATTTCCCTCAACTTTACGGATTTCTTCAGTCTGGATAAGAAAGAATGGATTGACGGACAGTGGAATGCCCAACCTTGGACTATCACTGCCTTATTATCAGCTTTCGGTGTTGCCATGGTAGGTTCTTTGTTCTCTAGCGACGCATGGAACAATGTGACCTTTATCGCAAACGAAATCGAAAACCCTAAGAAAAATGTTCCCAAAGCCCTAGTATTTGGGGTTTCAGGTGTGGTTTTACTTTATTTATTAGCCAATATTGCTTACTTGTTTGTTTTACCAATGTGGGGTAATCCCTCTGGGACTAGCATTTTGGATAAAGGTATCCAGTATGTGCAGGACGACAGGGTGGCCACAGGTGTGATGTCCATAGTTTTTGGTCCAATCGGAGCTTCAATAATGGCGGCCTTAATCATGATTTCAACTTTTGGCGCCAACAACGGCATGATGCTCTCGGCAAGTCGGGTATACCAAACCATGGCCCAAGACGGTCTGTTTTTCAAAAATATGGCGGTGCTCAATAAAAACCATGTGCCTGAAATTTCGCTTTGGATCCAGTTTGTTTGGTGCTCCTTACTTTGCCTCAGCGGGAAATACGGCGATTTGCTGGACTATGTTATGTTTGTAGTGGTGCTATTCTATGTCTTGGCCATTGTAGGGTTGTTTATTCTTCGAAAAAAGGCTCCGCATCTGGACCGTCCCATCAAAGCTTTCGGATATCCTTTTTTACCTATTGTTTATATTTTAGCGATGAGTGGATTCGTAGTTAACCTAATTTTGCAAAAACCAAACTACACCATTCCTGGTTTGGCCATTGTGCTCTGCGGAATTCCTGTTTACTATTTGTGGAGAGCTATCAATGGGAAAGCCGCCCAGGAAGGATAGTTACTAAACCTGTTACCATGACCTATATTCTTCGCAACGCACTGATTGTCAATGAAGGGAAACGCTTCTATTCCGATTTGCTGATTAGAAAAGGAAGAATTGAAAAACTGGCTCCTTTTATTGATGTTCCGTTTAACTATACGGAGTTCAATGCCGAAAACCGTTTGTTGTTGCCTGGTTTAATCGATGATCAGGTCCATTTTCGCGAGCCAGGTCTAACCCACAAAGGCGATTTGTATACCGAAAGTAGAGCTGCAGTTGCCGGAGGAATTACCTCTTACATGGAAATGCCCAATACGGTTCCGGGCGCCCTAACCCAAGCATTGCTCGAGCAAAAGTACGATCGCGCTAGTCAGGTTTCACTTGGAAATTATTCCTTTTACATGGGAACCTCCAACGATAATTTGGAAGAAATCCTAAAAACCGATAAAAAGAAGGTATGTGGAGTGAAAATTTTCATGGGAAGCAGCACTGGAAATATGCTGGTAGATCAACCCGGTACATTGGAAAATATTTTTTCGAAAGTGGATATGCTCATTGCCACCCATTGCGAGGTTGATGGCATTATCAAGGCTAATTTGGATAAAATAAAAGCTGAATTTAGTGGTGAATTAACAGCAGAGTTTCATCCGAAAATTAGAAACACCGAAGCTTGTTATGCGTCATCCTCCATGGCTGTTGCCTTGGCCAAAAAGCACGGTACCCGTCTCCATATTTTGCATATTTCTACTGCCAAAGAACTGGAACTTTTCGAATCCATCCCATTGTCTGAAAAGCGAATTACAGCCGAAGCCTGTGTCCACCATTTGTGGTTCAGCGCCGAAGATTATGCCGAAAAAGGCAATTGGATAAAATGGAACCCCGCTGTTAAATATATGGAAGACCGGGAAGCTATTCGTCAAGCCGTAAAAGATGGACGTATCGATGTTTTGGCAACCGACCATGCCCCGCATACCATCGAAGAAAAGAGCCAAGCTTACCTAAATGCTCCTTCTGGTGGTCCGTTGGTGCAACATGCCTTGGTAGCCCTGCTGGAGTTGGAAAAGCAAGGCGTTTTTGATGTCGAAACCATCGTTCAGAAATACTGTCATAATGTGGCAGAAATGTTCCAAATCAAGGAGCGGGGTTATATTCGCGAGGGTTATTGGGCTGATTTAGTGCTCGTTAACCACCATTCGCCTTGGTTGGTCAACAAAGACAATCTGCTTTATAAATGCGGTTGGTCGCCTTTCGAAGGACAAGAGTTTAGCGCTTCTGTAGAGAAAACTTTTGTAAACGGTCAATTGGCCTATTTCAATGGAAAAATCTTGGAAGTTGGTCCTGGAATGCGTTTAGAATTCGAACGATAGAAGCTTTTCTTACATTATTGCATTACTTTTTTGGCGGGTCCCATTCGCCTCAACCATTCTACCCTGATTAGGCATTTTACTGGGCTCATGGTCGGGCTATTCGTTGCAAGTCCTCGCGCCTTTCGCTTACGCTCAGGCCGCTGTGGGCTTTCCACTGCTATCCCTTCCCGGAACGAAAATCAACCATTTGTGCATTAAATAACCATTCCCGACAACTTTTTTTATATATTATCGAAAGGGCATCAATTGCATCCACTACTCACATTTTGCTGTTTAAAAGTACAGCCCTTCCTCCCAAAGCCTCACCAACAACCCGCCTACCTTCGCAATAAGCTAAGGTGATTTGCGTTACAACAAACGAGGACACCTTTACTTTAATCAATATATCGCCAAACATGTTGAATTCTGTCCTAACCCTGCTTGCTCAAGTGCAAGATTCTCTTCCAACTCCTAGTCTTCCTGCCCCGGCTCCTGTTGAAACTTCCCTTTCCTTATGGGATATGATTCTCAAAGGTGGGGTCATCATGATTCCGATTGCTATTCTTTCGGTGGTGACGGTGTTTATTTTGGTAGAAAGACTCTTGGTGCTTTCTAAATCTAAAAACAAAGACCCGCAAATTCTCAATACCGTTCGCGACATGATTATGAAGGGTGATTTGCAAAGTGCCCGTAATTATTGCCGTTCAAATGGTAGTCCGATTGGAATCGTACTTGAAAAGGGTATTTCCCGTATTGGCCGTCCGGTAGAAGAAATCGAAAATGCTATGGAATCGGCCGGAAAGCAAGAGGTTTATAAAATGGAACGTGGAATAAATATCCTTTCCATCGTAGCGGGGGTGGCTCCCATGTTTGGATTTATCGGAACCATTCTTGGCGTTATCAAAATTTTCTACAATATTTCCTTAGCCGATAATATTTCCATAGGTCTCATCGCTGGTGGTCTTTACGAAAAAATGGTAACCAGTGCGGGCGGATTGATCGTAGGTGTGCTTGCCTTTGTATGTTTTCACTGGTTAAATGCCATTCTTGAAAAGCGAATCAATGCCATGGAATTGGCAGTGCTCAATTTCCTCGATATTCTTAACGAACCAGGTAAATAAGTTTAACCATGGATCTTCGCAAAAAACGGTTTCATACCGCCGAGGTTGCAACCTCAAGCTTGAACGACATCATGTTTTTCTTGCTGCTTTTCTTCCTCATCATTAGTACCTTGGTGAACCCATCGGTTATTAAATTGACCTTGCCTAACAGTAAGCAAAGTCAAACCATGAGCAAGCAACAAATAACAGTGAGTGTTGACAAAGACCGACACTATTATATCAACAATGTATCTGTTGCATTTGAAGAACTAGAAGTAGCAATTAAAGCAGAGGTGGATCGTACGAAAGAACCAACGGTGGTGCTTCGATTCGATAATTCATTGAGTATTCAGGATGTGGTAGATGTTTTACAAATAGGACATCGCCTCAATGTGAAGATGATTTTAGCTACCAAATCTCCAAACGGATAAGGCAATTCCCATGACGAGCGCTGCTGAACAAGACAACAATTCGAGGGTTTGGGCCATACTTGCCACCTTGGCGGTGCATGGTTTGTTGTTTCTGTTTTTTATTTTGATGGTTTTTAAAACCCCTATTCCGCCTTATCCGGAAGGCCCAGCCCCCGGAATAGAAGTGAATTTTGGAAATTTCATCGAAGGTACGGGCAATGTAGAGAACGATCAAATGGGCGATATTTCAGATCCATCGCCTGTTCCTCAGAATCCTACACCAAATACAGAATCAACGCCAAGCAAAGCCGAGAATGTTTTGACTTCAGAGGCAGAAGAATCTGTGGCTATCAATTCAAAACCTGACGCTAAGGAAACAGTTAAGAAACCTGACGTTCCGGTTGAGGTGGTAAAGCCAAATCCACAGCCAAGCAATGAATTGATGAACGCATTGAATAAGTTCCGCACCCGTTCTAAAAATTCAGGTGGGGGTGATGGCAATAGCGGACAGGCCGGCAACGAAGGGAGTCCAGATGGTAACCCATTAACAGATGGAAACGGAGGGAGTGGAGGTGGTCCGGGAGTAGGGGTAGGCAATGGTATTCGTTACAACTTAAAGGGGCGGTCGCTGGTAAAGAAACCAACCGTTTTTGATGATTCACAAGACCAAGGAAAAGTGGTTGTTGATATCGTGGTGAATGAGTTTGGGGATGTTGTAAGGGCAGAACCTGGTGCGAGGGGAAGTACAACGGCTAGTCCGATTTTATATGCCAAGGCTCGTCAGGCGGCTTTTGCAACGAAGTTTAATCCTAGTTTTGACGGAACCAAAGAACAGCGGGGATCGATGACCTTTGTATTTGTGCTGGATTAACCCAAATTAATCAATAGGAGGATTTATTAATCCGAACTACTTGATTTAGTTGGGTTTACCCCTCCCGAAGAAATTTCGGGATAGCAGTTTTTATCAATTTGGACAAACAAATTGATTTACAACTGGTTAATCGTTTATGCATTTCTAATGCGTAATCTGGGATTAAGGGGGAGGAAATCCAAGTTTTCAACTTGGATTTGGGAAAAGTAAGTCTGAGACTTACCAAAATAATAGCCACCTTCAGTAAAATTGCCATTCGGATTTTAGTATCGCTATGCGTTTCCATTTTTATAGAATTGAAAACGGAGAGCCAAATTTTAACCCAAATTACGCATTAGAAATCGTAATGAAGCTTTCAAATGCAATAAAGACGAGGGTTTCAGGTTAATTTTTGGGTGAAGGAATAGTAAACTATTTTGAAGTCAAAAATTGTTCTGAAATCCATGTATTTGAAGCAGTTGGAAGCTGTAATAGATTTCTAATGCTGAATTTGGGTTTAATTCCATCTTCGATTTTGGAACAACGGCCTCGGGCAACGATAGAGGCAGTGTAGCCCACAGGGATGTGAAGGGTTAGGCCGTTTGCAAAATGAAATTAGATGTAAAAAGCTAGATCTTCGTAAAAAATTAAATCGAGCACTATCGGCCTAGCCCTTCGCATACCGAGGACTACCGCCGAAAGCGTGACCTTTTCGCCTTGGGATAAGTATAATTTTTCTGAAAATGGTTTAGGCGAAAAGGGGCCCGCCACATCAATTTTATTTTTTTTATTTACAGTATTACCATTTCGGTTCTTCGGTTATTGGCCCTACCTTGTTCGGTGTCATTGGTGTCAATTGGTTTTTCATCGCCATAGCCTTTGGAACTTAAACGGTCGGATGAAATTCCTTTTGATATAAGGAATGCGACCACTGATTTCGAACGGTTTTCGCTTAAGGTTTTATTGGCAGCTTTGTTACCCACATTGTCGGTATGTCCGCTAATTTCAACTTTCATCGTTGGGTTTTTGCTCAAGATTTCGACCAGTTTTTCGAGTTCGGAATTGGATTCAGGTTTTAGGTCAAATTTGTTGGAATCAAAGAATATATTGCGTAAAACGATTTTTTCTCCTGCCCTTATCGGACTCATTTGTACGTTTTTAAATACAGGTTTTGCAGCAGTATTGCTTCCAGTTAATTCAAACGATTCGGAATAGAAGAGGTATTTATCTTTTGAAACATTCAAGGCATAGTTGCGGTTCATGGGCAAACTCACCAAAAATTCTCCTGTTCCGGCTGTAGAATTTGAGCGGGCTTTCACTTCGCCTGTTGCTAAATCGATGAGTTCAAAATTAGCTTCCAAAGGTGAACCGTTTTCTTTGTCTGTAATCTTTCCTTTGAAATAGGTTACGGTTTGTGGTCTAGCTTCAGGGTAAAGGGCGAAAGAATAAAGATCCAGTTCTCCAAATCCTCCTTTTTTGTCGGTTGAAATAAAGGCAGTATCGCCCTGTGCGCTAACCATTAAGCCTTGTTCGTCGCCTGGTGTATTGATTGGATAGCCCATGTTTTGGGGCACACCCCAATAACCGTCGGGTTGTCTGCGGCAATAAAAAAGGTCTTGTTTCCCCAATCCGGGTAGTCCATCCGAAGAAAAGTACAAGGTTTGGTCATCGGGATGGATAAAGGGGCTTTGTTCATTGCCAGGGGTATTAATTATGACCAAGTTTTTGGGTTCTCCCCAACCTTTTCCGGTTATAAATGTGCTATACCAAATATCCATTCCTCCTTTGCCACCGGGGCGGTTGCTCGAGAAATATAGTGTTTTTCCATCAACTGAAAAGCCTGGTTGACTTTCCCATTTATCGGAGTTTAAGGGTGATTTAGGGTTTCTTGGTTCGCTCCATCCATTGGCTGTTTTGCGGGAAATATAAATGTCACAACTACCTTCTCCATCCTTGCGATTACAGGCTGTCATAAATATCCACTGTCCATCGGGCGATATGCATTGGGCGCCTTCATTTCCATCGGTATTAATAGGAGGTCCTAAATTTAGGGCAGTACTCCAACCATCGGCGCTGCGGTTACTCACATAAAAATCCTCCTGGTGATGACCTCTTTCATCCCGTCTGTTTCGGGTAAAGATGAGGGTTTTGCCATCGGTGGTCAAACTTGGAAAATATTCGAAATCAGCGGTATTGACATTGGCTCCTAAGTTGATAGGGTTATAAGGCACCGGATGCTTTACGGCCTCAGCTCCAAATTTGGCCGATTCAAGCATTCGTTCGGCTTTGATTCGAATATCGGGCAGTAGTTTGGATTGCTTTAGGAAGGTTTCCAAATTGGGAATAGCTTTATCGAATTTTGCTGATCCCATTTGAGCAATGCTAAGTCTGAGGTAGGCTCTTGGAAAGAAGTCTTTGTCTTGTAGCAGCAGTTTTTCCCAATTTGCTTCAGCTTCTTCGAATCGACCTAGGTCGGTTAGTATATCGGCCAAGGTAACCCGGGCTTCCAAAAATTTATCATCCTCTACCAAAGCTTTTTTGAATAGCTCACAAGCATCCGCATCTAAACGGCGGTTATAGGCTACGAGTGCATCTTCGAAGAAGGCTAAAGCTTTTTTGTTTTTGGAATGTAGCTTGTCTTTCTGTGCCCAAGAATTGTAGGTAGAAAGCAAGATTAGCAGGAATAGAATTAACTTTTTCAATGGTAGTTTTTTAGGATGTAAACAAGAACCTTGCCCAAATTAGATTGAAATCGTATCACCGATTTGGACAAAAATGAGTTCTTTGTTCAACTCTTCAAACGATTCTTTGGCTGATTTATGATCTACTTTGATAAATCCGAAGGTATCGTAATGTAAGGCAATAACTTTGTTGCAATGTACAAATTCGGCTGCCATAGCGGCTTCGTCTGCACTCATGGTAAAATTGTCGCCTATTGGAAGAAGGCAAACATCGAGGTCGTAACCCGAAAGCAATTGCATATCAAGGGTAAGGGCTGTATCTCCGGAGTAGTAAAAATTGCCCTCATCTGAAGTAATAACAAAGCCCATTGGATTTCCGGCATAACTTCCATCGGGGAAACTACTGCTATGATGTGCAACGGTACATTTTACTGCAAAATCACCAAAATCTTTTCGGCCTCCGGTGTTCATCGGATGGGCATTGGTAACACCTTGTTTGTTCAACCAAACATAAATCTCGTAAGCACAAACACAGATTGCTCCAGTGCGCTTAGCAATGGAAACCAAGTCCGCTATATGATCTTCATGTCCGTGACTGATAAAAATATAGTCGGCTTTAACTTCCTCTACCTTGATGTGGGAGGCCAATGGATTAGGGGAAATAAAAGGATCAAAAAGTAAGTGTTTACCATTGATTTCGGCAGCGAAGCAGGAATGTCCGTAATAAGTGATGTTCATACAGAATAAAAAATGAGTGGTTTAGAAGTTTGTTCAAATTTATCTAAGGCAATGCCTTATTTTCACCCCCAAAATTAAGCAGCATTTGACAGAGAAGACCATTTTTATTGAAGGCATACGTCCGATGGATGTTTTTGGCCCAAACGATTCGTACTTAAATTTAATTTCGAAGGCCTTTCCAAAACTAAAAATTACAGCTCGAGGCAATCAGGTTAAGGTTTTGGGAGATCCGCAAATAATTGAAATATTTGAAGAAAAGTTCTACGATATACTCGAACATATCGACAAGTTTAAACGGATTTCTGAGAATGATTTAGCGTATTTTCTGGAAGATAATGGTTTGGTTGTTAACCCAAATGCAGATTTTTCGGATGAAATTATCCTGCATGGACAAAACGGTTTGGTAATAAAGGCACGTACACCCAACCAACGGGTAATGTGCGAAAAGATACGTAGTCATGATATGTTGTTTGCGGTAGGTCCGGCTGGAAGCGGTAAAACGTATACGGCAGTTGCCTTAGCCGTAAAAGCATTGAAAAGCAGGGAAGTGAAGAGGATAATTTTAACCCGTCCGGCAGTGGAAGCAGGGGAGAATCTCGGCTTTTTACCTGGCGACATGAAAGATAAGCTGGATCCATACTTACAACCTTTGTATGATGCCTTGCGCGATATGATCCCCCCTGAAAAGTTGAGGAACTACCTAGAAACCGGTACCATCCAAATTGCACCTTTGGCTTTTATGCGGGGCCGTACTTTGGAAAATGCTTTTGTGATTTTGGATGAAGCCCAAAATTCCACCCGTAACCAAATGAAAATGTTTCTAACCCGGATGGGGATGTCGACCAAGTTTGTTATTACCGGTGATATGACTCAAATTGATTTGCCAAGAAATCAACCTTCAGGATTAATTGAAGCGGTGAGTTTATTAAAGAAGACAGAAGGTGTAGCTATTGTTAATTTAACAGGTAAGGATATTGTAAGAAATCCATTGGTGAGTAGGATATTAAATGCCTATGATGAAGGGAAAGCAGAGGAGAAGGATAGGAAATAGACTTTGAAAAATAAAATAAGCTTAATCCTTAGAATGGCTTCTTTTTACAAAATAGGTTTTATCCATTCTGGTAAGGTTATCTTCAGTAAATCCCCAAACGTTCATGATTAATTTTGTAGCTGCAGATAAACGTTCTTCTAACGAAAAATTTATCCAATAGGAACGTCCAACATCAGCTTCATCAAATGTTTTTTTCGAATAAATTGTTTTATCCATTTTAAGCATAGGCCAAAAATAGGTAATTAAACCCAAATTAATCAATAGGAGGATTTATTAATCCGAACTACTTGATTTAGTTGGGGTTACCCCTCCCGAAGAAATTTCGGGATAGCAGTTGTTATCAATTTGGCTATACAAATTGATTTACAACTGGTTAATCGTTTATGCATTTCTAATGCGTAATCTGGGTTAAAGGAAATAATAATTTTAATTGGTCCTGTTTTTTTGGTAGAAATGGTTAAATTAAACTTCCTAATTTTTTCAACTTTTCCACCAAACCCCTACCTTTGTCCCATGAAATTCATTGGTGTATCTGCTTGTTTTATTTATCCTGATCCAACCCGTTTAACCCATGGTCACAAGACTTTGCAATATTTCGAACGGGATATGTCGCGCTACCTTTCTCGCAAAGGGGTAATGCCAATCCTTATACCTGATTTGGATGATTCGGAACAATTTCAGGATTTTATATCCCAAATGGATGGTTTTGTTTTTCAAGGGGGCGCTGATTTGGCTCCACAGTCTTATGGCGAAGAGCCCATTATGGACGGTCGTTGGAAAGGGGATGCTTACCGTGATGCCTATGAATTAAAAATAATGGATTATGCTGTAAAGGCAGGTAAACCCGTATTGGCTATTTGTAGAGGTTTTCAGCTGATGAATGTGTATTTTGGGGGTACCTTATACCAAGATTTGCAAACCCAAAATCCTCAAGTTATCAAACACCGTGATGCTGAGTTGTATGATAAAATCTCACATGAGGTGAAATTTACGCCAGGAAGCCTTTTTGAAAATCTTTTTGGTGGTAACCCTTCCACCAAAGTAAATACGGTGCATCACCAAGGAGTAAAGGATTTGGGAAAGAATTTAAAAATTCAGGCAACCAGCTCTGAAGATGGAATTATTGAAGCCTTTACATGGGAAGGTGCTGAAGAAGGCAAAGTGATGGGTGTTCAATGGCATCCTGAGTTTTTTCATACAATAAAAGACCAACTGATTCCAGCTGAGCCGGTATATAATCAGTTTTTGAAATTTATCTAATGGGAAAGGGCAAACGGACTCTTTTGAAACTAAAAATAGTGGAGTTGGATAAACAAGGATTCCATTATTTTTTGAAAGCAAAAGTGAATGGTAAATCAGCTCGTTTCCTATTAGATACTGGTGCTAGTCATACAGTGATGGACTCAAGTCGGATTCAAAGCTTTATTGATCATTCCAATTTTGAAGAAAATCCAACCCTATCTACAGGTTTGGGAACCAATACGATGCAAAGTCAAATTGCAGTTTTGGATAGTTTCAAATTAGGGAAAGCCGTTCTTGAGAACTTTGAAATGATTCTCATGGATCTTTCCCATGTCAATGAAAGTTATCGATTGGCAGAGAAAAAACCATTGGACGGTGTTTTGGGTAGCAATGTGTTGAAAGAATTGAATGCCATCATACGTTTTTCTAATCCTCCAAGTTTGAGTCTGAAATTGAAAGACTAAGTTTTGCCAAGTTCTTCCTTTTCTATTCCATCTAAAATTCCTACTTTCACCCCATCATTTTAAAGTTAATTCCTTTGAAAAAGACAGCCTTTTTCTCCCTTTTAATCCTTTCATCCTTAGTGTCCTGGTCTCAAACCCTTGACTATTTCCAACAAGAAGTAGCCTATGATATTGAGGTAAAGTTGGATGATAATAACCACAGTTTAACTGGTTTTGAAACCATACGCTACACCAATAATTCGCCCAATGCCTTGGATTTTATTTGGTTCCATATCTGGCCTAATGCCTATGCCGACCAAAAAACGGCCATGGCTAAACAGGATTTGGAAAATGGAGAGACCTACATGCACTACATGAAGAAGAAAGGGTTAGGTTCTATTGATGGTATTGCCTTTCAGATTAACGGCCAGGCTGCGCGTTGGGAATTTGATCCGGTTCATAAAGATATTTGTAGGGTTTTTCTTAACGAGCCTTTATTACCAAAACAAACTATTACCCTTTCAATTCCCTTTCATGTTCAAATTCCTGATGGAGAAATTTCTCGGTTGGGACATGTTGGACAAGCCTATTTTATTACCCAATGGTATCCAAAACCAGCCGTTTATGACCATAAAGGTTGGCATGCCTTTCCCTATCTTACCCAAGGAGAGTTTTATTCAGAATTCGGCACCTATGATGTGAAAATTACGCTACCTAAAAACTATGTGGTTGGCGCCACCGGCGATTTGGTGAATGGTCAAGAAGAAATGGCTTGGCTTAATCAAAAGGCAGATGCAACAGCAAAAAAGGGTTCATTTGATGCACTCGATATGAATTTTCCAGCTTCGGATAAGGAAACTAAAACCCTTCATTTTCATCAGGAAAAGGTACACGATTTCGCTTGGTTTGCCGATAAGCGGTGGAATGTTTTGAAAAGTGAGGTTGAATTGCCCAATAAAAAGAAAGTCACCACTTGGGCTTATTTCACTAACCGCAATGCTAGTCTTTGGAAAAATGCTCCTCAATATATCAACGATGCCACTTGGTTTTATTCTAAACACTGCGGTGATTATCCGTATAACCATGTTACAGCTGTGGATGGAACGATTGCCGCCGGTGGTGGAATGGAATATCCAAATATTACTGTAATCGGAAATACGGGCAGTGCCTATTCCTTAGAAACCGTTATTATGCACGAAGTTGGACATAATTGGTTTTATGGGATTCTAGGAAGCAATGAACGTGAACACGGTTGGTTGGATGAAGGCTTAAATTCTTTTTTTGAAAGTCGATACAATGAATGGAAACATCCCCAAGCTAATTTTTTTGATTTGATTGCCGGCGAATCAAAAGCCATAAAGGGCGTTGGTCGGTTAATTGGTGCCAACAAACAAGCACAAAATTATTACTATGAATTATCTTATCTTTTTGCAGCAAGAAAGGGAGAAGACCAACCTATCGAAACTCATAGTGCCGAATTTGCCAGGGTAAATTATGGTGCTATTATGTATTCCAAAACGGCCGATGTATTCAACTACCTGATGGCTAACCTTGGAGAAGAAATGACGGACAAAATCTTTCATACTTATTTTGACCGTTGGAAATTTAGGCATCCTTATCCGGAAGACCTTAGAAAAATAGCTGAAGAGATTAGTAAGAAGGACCTAGCTTGGCTCTTTAACGATTTGATACAAACCAATAAACGGATGGATTATAAAATCCGCAAGGTGAGAGGCGATGCAGATAAAATCAAATTTGACGTACTGAATGTGGGACAAACCCAAGGGCCTATTAGTGTGTCGGCGGTGAAAGATGGGAAAGTAGTAAAAACGGATTGGTTAGATGGCTTTTCGGGTAAAAAGGAATTTGTTATGGATGTCAAACCTGCTGAGGCCGACAAGTTGGTATTGGATTTTGGAAGAAGAACAACTGATTTATACCGTAAAAATAACCAGAGTCGTGTAACGGGTTTGTTCAAAACCTGGGAGAAAGTTCAGTTTAAGTTTGGCGCAGCCTTGGAAGATCCAACACGCAACCAAATTTTCTGGTCACCTATTTTGGGAGTGAATAAATACAACAAGTTCATGTTAGGTTTGGCCTTTTATAATGCCCTTTTACCAAACCGTCGCTTTGAGTACATTATAGCGCCTATGTATGGCTTTGGCAATAAGAATTTGGCAGGACATGCAGAGTTCTATTACAACATGTATCCTCGCCTGACCTTTTTTCAAAAAATCAGTATCGGATTGGAAGGTTCTAGGTATGCATGGAACAGTGCTAACGGCGGACTTAATTTCAACGTATTGATCCCATCTATTTCATGGGATATCAAGAAAAATACAGCACGTAGTCATTTTCAGCAAAGCTCTTCTTTCCGAACAGTTATTGTTAGTAAGGAAAATTTGGTAAGTGGCAATGAAGTAAGCCGTTTTTCCAATTATTACATCAATCATTTTACCCACCGTTTTGTAAATGACCGAAGAATCAATCCTTTTAGTATCATATTGGATGTACAGCAAAGCAAAGGCATGGCTAAGGCCTCTGTAACCGGAAATTACCGCCTTACCTTTAAAGGCAAAAACAAAGGCTTCGATGTACGTTTGTTCTACGGAAAGGTATTTGTTTATGACAATCAAACGGTGCAAGGCGATTTCAGGTATCGTTTAAGTGGGCAGGCAGGTTACCAAGATTATTTGTTTAACCAGCCCTTCTTAGGTCGATATGAAACACCAAACCAAAGCTTTTGGGGTAATCAATTTACAGAAAGTGATGGGGCTTTCAAAGTGTTTTCACCTTATGGTCAAACCAGCAATTGGTTAATGGCAGCTAATTTCAAAACAAGTATTCATCGGGTAATTCCGTTTAAATTGTATGCTGATATCGGCACCTATTATTTGGCTAAAAATGCCTTCCCTGAAAGCAAGGCCTTTGTTTATAACTGGGGTGTTACCTTGCCATTGCTTAAAAATGTACTTGAAATCTATTACCCCATTGGTTACTCACAGGATATTTCCTATTACATGACCGCCAACAATATCAAATGGTACCAACGGTTTAGGTTTACCTTGAACTTAAGAAATTTAAATCCTGTGAAAATGGCAAGGGGATTGAATTTTTAATCTAGTGCTTTAAATAGGATTTTTTAGGAATTTTACTATTCGAAATTCTCCTGAAGGATTTTTTAATCCGAGAAAATAAATTCCTTCTGGTGAATTAAATTCAAATTTGATTGGTCCTTGGCTTGATTTTGGGTTTTCCCATGATTTTAGTGTTTGACCTAATTGGTTGTAAATTGTGCATTCGTAGGCTTCCAATTGAAAATAGTTGGACTGAAGTTGGAATTCATTTGGTGCGTATTCGTAAATTTGGAAAAGTTGGAGTTCGTTTTCATGAATGCCTACACCTGAACAATACGTAGTGATGGTGGTATCAAATTTTTCGCAATCCCCAGAATTTATTGAAATATAAACCGAATAATCACCGCCATTGCCTTGTCCTGCATATGCATTTGTCGTTGCCCCATTGATTATTTGGTCCTGATAAAACCAATGAAATTGAGCGTTGGGAAGCTGATTTACTTGAAAATGACAGGTGCTGTCTTGTTGCAAAGTGAAATTGGTAGGTCCTGAATAAGGTTTTGATTTCAAATGAACAATCAAATCAAAAAAGGAATAGGCAGGAAAAGGGCAATAATCATCCTTACAAGTAACGTAGAAATGAAAATCTGCATTTTTTCTCATAAAAACTTGATAATCTTCAAGCGCTGAACAGGCTGGAATCCAAAATAAATGAACAAAAGCACTATCATGATTTTGGGTGTAAGTTATTTGGTATGAATAATTTGGAGTTGATCCTGTCGAATCTGAAAGGAAAGGAGAGGATAACGTAGCATCAATTTGTTGTTGAAGGCTGTTGGGTAACGTATCAAGGTCAATAAATAGTAAATTAATATCCATCGTGTCTCCAATGGTTAAATCAAGTTCGAGCGTTGATTGGTTTAAGGGGCCTTGAGCAAGAATGGGAGGGTGGTTGGATTGGGTAGAAGGAGAAATTGAGGTTAAAAATTCTAAATTGGATTTAGAGATTAAGTGACCATTTCTGTATGATTTGATTTCATATTCAATGATATAGAAACCTTGATTATAGCATTTAAATTCTAAGGTTCCATTAGCAGGGTTGAGGGTTGATGGAATATTTTGGGGGTTGAAACTTTGGTCAGGTGTAGGATTGGAATAGGAATATCCAGAGACGTAAGTGCAGTATAGCGGTGAAGTTGGAGGGTTGAAGGTTTGGCCATTAATGCTGCCATAAAGAGGTGGGGTAAATTGAAAAGAAAGACTATCTCCATCGGCATCATCTGTAAGGGGATTATAGATAACTGAAACCCCAGCATAATAATTGGTCGATAAGTTGGAATGGGTTTGAGGGGATGAATCAAAACTTGGATAACAAGGCAATTGGTTGTATTTGTACATGGTTGTATACAAAACCATACTATTATCCTGTGTTGTTGTAAGATTCAGGATATTCGTGCTCCTGAAATTTTGAGTATAAGTATAGGTCCAGCCGTCATCCGGAATTTGGCCATAAAATCTAATTTCAGAACTGCTAAAAATATATTTTCGAATAGAACCTAATTGGGGAAGTGAATCATTGCAGGATAGCTGCGGACCTGCTGGATTGCAAACAGGTGAGATGTCCATTATGGTATCCAGGCTTAATTGAATTTGTGTTATTTGAATTCCGTCTATATTTTTAGGCAAATTTGAGCTATACACCTGAAGAGGTTGAAACGAAAGTATAGTTGTAGAGGTACAATCATAAAGAACTTCCACAAAAAATTGATAATTCCCATTCGGTAAGCTTTTATAGTAAATCTGTCCACCTAAGATGTGTAAGGCCCACACTGGAATTTGTATAAACAGAAATGAAAAAAATAAAAGAGCTTTTCTCATCGTTCAAATTTGATTGGTAACTGAATTTTGTTTATCAAAAATAAGTTGAATACTTGGAATGACCCAAATTAGACTTTTAAATTATTCAACAAATTTCAAGCAAATCGGTATGCTTAAATCCCAAACCCCAATTTCTTGCCCTCTTCTACCATCAATTGTATCGCAGCTTCTCGCTCGTTTGGAATAATTCCATCCAAAATGGCTTCTCGTATGGCCGTTTTGATAATTCCAACTTCACGGCATGGACTTAATTTGAAATAGGCCATAATTTCTTCACCACTGATGGGCGGTTGCCAGTTTCTTACCTGGTCTTTTTCTTCTACTTCCTTCAGTTTTACCCGAACCAACTGAAAATTAGCCAAGTGCTTCTTGACCTTGGCCTCATTTTTCGAAGTAATATCTGCCTCGCAAAGCATCATCAAGGCATCAATGTCTTCACCGGCATCGAACAACAAGCGTCGAACAGCTGAATCGGTTACAATTTCTTGCGATAGCACAATAGGCCGCAAATGCAACTGCACCATTTTCTGCACAAATTTCATCTTCTCATTCAAAGGCAGTTTCAATCGGGAGAAAATACCAGGAACCATCCTTGCGCCCCTGTCTTCATGCCCATGAAAAGTCCAGCCATGGTTGGGCTCGAAACGCTTGGTAGGTGGTTTGGCAATGTCGTGCAATAGCGCAGCCCAACGCAACCAAAGGTCATCGGAATTCGGACATAAATTGTCCAACACCTGCAAGGTATGGTAGAAATTGTCCTTGTGACCTTTCCCGTTTTTATACTCAACACCATGCAAGGCTACCATTTCGGGGAATATCAATTTGAGCAAGCCTGTATTGAACAAATGCTTGAACCCTATGGAAGGAACGGGCGACAAAATGATTTTGTTCAATTCGTCAATAATTCTTTCCTTGGATATGATTTGTATCCGCTCTGCATTTCTAGCAATGGCCTCTAGCGAATCCGCTTCAATCTCAAAATTCAATTGGGTCGCAAAACGAATGGCCCGCATCATGCGCAACGGATCGTCGGAGTAAGTGATATCAGGGTTTAAAGGGGTGCGGATGAGTTTGGCTTCCAAATCCTGTATGCCCCCAAATGGATCAACCAAATTGCCAAAATCTTCCTGATTCAATGAAATAGCCATCGCGTTGATGGTGAAATCACGGCGGTTTTGATCGTCTTCCAAACTGCCTTCTTCAACAATAGGCTTGCGGCTATCGGAACGATAGGATTCTTTTCGGGCACCTACAAATTCTACTTCCCAATCATCCAAAACCAACTGGGCTGTTCCAAAGTTTTTAAAAACATTCACCTTGCCTTTTCGGTCGAGCAATTCGGCAACCCGTTCGGCCAATGCTATGCCTGAGCCGGCGCAAACAATATCCAAATCCTTACAGGGTCTTTGAAGCAGCAAATCGCGCACATAGCCACCTATGACAAAGGTTTTTACACCCAAATCATGGCCTGCTTTCGATACAGCCGAAAAAACAGGGTTATTTCCCAGTTCCAAGGTTTTCATGGAAAGCTTGCCTAAACAGACCGCAATTCGTGACCCATTTTGTCACGTTTAGTTTTTAAGTAAAGTTCGTTATGTTCGTTGCTCTTTATTTCCAACGGGATATTCTCCACAATTTCTAAACCATAACCAATTAATCCGGCTCTTTTAGTCGGGTTGTTGGTTAAAAGTCTGATTTTCGATACATTTAAATCTCTCAAAATTTGAGCCCCTACACCATAATCTCTTTCATCCATTTGGAAACCTAATTCTAAATTGGCTTCCACCGTATCCCTTCCTTCTTCTTGTAATTTATAGGCTTTCAATTTGTTGAGCAAACCAATTCCGCGTCCTTCTTGGTTCATATACAAAATTACGCCTTTGCCTGATTTTTCAACCAACTCCATAGCTTTATGTAGCTGTGGTCCGCAATCGCAACGGCAGGAGCCGAAAATGTCGCCGGTCATGCAGGAGGAATGCACTCTTACCATCACCGATTCATCCTTTGACCATTCGCCTTTTACAAGTGCCAAATGATCCTGACCAGTGGTGGTTTGTTTGTAGGCAATCATTTTGAAATTACCAAAAGCGGTAGGCATTTGCACTTCCACTTGTCTTTCGATTATGGTCTCTTTTTCAATTCTATATTTGATAAGTGCTTCAATGCTAACCACTTTCAAATCAAACTTTCTAGCAATCTCAAATAATTCGGGCAAACGAGCCATCGTACCGTCGTCTTTCAGTATTTCAACTAAAACGCCTGCTGGCTCAAATCCGGCCAACCGCGCTAAATCGATGGTGGCTTCGGTATGCCCGGTGCGGCGCAAAACCCCGCCTTTTCGAGCGCGCAATGGGAAAATATGTCCTGGACGGGCAAATTCGTGTGGTTTAATGCTGGGGTCGATTAAAGCCTTAACGGTTTTTGACCGATCTTGGGCCGAAATGCCTGTCGTACAGCCATGTCCCAATAAGTCGATGGAAACTGTAAATGGTGTTTGGTGCAAAGCGGTATTGTCTTGAACCATCAATCCCAAGCCCAACTCATCGCAATGTTCTTCGGTAAGGGGCGTGCACACCAATCCTCTACCTTCTTTAATCATAAAATTGATAACCTCGGGCGTAGCATTTCGGGCGGCGGTAATAAAATCGCCTTCGTTTTCGCGGTCCTCATCATCCACAACAATTACTACTTTCCCTTGGCGTATATCTTCCAGGGCTTCTTCGATGGTATTTAACATAGGAAAAAAATGGGTGCAAAGGTACAATTCTCGCACCAATGGAAAAGGAATAAAATAAGGCTAAAAATTTATTTGCCGCTCAGCATCTTAATCGCCACCAGTAAAAGAAAGCCGCCAAATACTTGTTTCACCATTTTTTGGTCGAGCGAAATTGAAATTTTAGATCCAAAATAGGCACCGGCTACAAAGGCAATTGAAATAAACAAGGCAGCCTTAATATCGAGGTAACCTGCTTTGTAATAGTTCATTACGGCAAAAATTCCAACAGGCAACAACAGCACTCCTAAACTGGTTCCCTGGGCTGTATGTTGGTTAAAACCGAGGAAATAGACCAAGGCCGGAACTATAATGATTCCGCCGCCTACCCCTACAAATCCGCTCAAAAATCCAGCAAATAATCCAACCAATAGCAGTAACAGTATAATTTGGGTACTCATGGCTCAAATGTAAAATATTTCTAAATCAAGGAAAAAATAGTTTTTGCCCACTCGGTAAAGGCTTCAAAATGGGCATTGCTTGGTATAGTTTTTTATTTGGCGGGCCCCTGCCGCTTTGGCTGTGTGCTAAAAATCGACCATTCTACCAGTGCGGCAGGGCCAGGCTATCGCTAATACTCCTCGGTCTGCACAACCCGAAGGGGTTCGGGTTGTGCAGGCCTGCGGGGTATCACGCTCTATCCTTGCCCGATGCCCTCCGTGCCTGGGTTTTGGTGAAGTACTTTAGTTTTGTATTCCAACTTAAAATTTTGGTGATTTTTTATACAGGCATTCCTATCCAAATTTACAGCAAATGCTAAGTATCAGTAGGTATCTCGGGCAAGGATAGGAACGGAAAGCCCACAGCGGACCGGAGCTTTAGCGGAAGGTCGCGAGGACTTGCAGTGAATAGCCTGACCCGAACGCCCCTTGTACACTGTTTTTTTTCGGTTAAAGCGGTTTTGGGCGGAGGGGGCACGCCAAATCATAAAAAAATGAACACTCAAATTCTTTTCCCAAAGCGAATGTAAAGGCAGAAACCAAGTATCCCGAGTTTAAAGCGCATATCTTCTTTTGAAAAATAAGCGGTGGCCAAGAAAACCATAAAACGCTTGGTTTGGAAAAATTCTTTGCTGAACCAGTCGATTTTGAACCAACATTGAAAATGAGGAAACAGAAAAGCCAGTTCGCCTGTGAATGCGTCGGTTCCGATTAAGGTGCCCTTTTTATTAGTAAGAAGTTGGATATCGGTTTCGGAACGATGCCCAAATACGGCTCGTGCATGCTTATCTTTTAAAAACAAACCCCAGGTGAAGAGGTAAGGGATTTTGAGGTGAAAATTGATGCGATAACTCCAAAAACCAGCAAGGAAACTGAGTTCTTTTGGGAAATGTTGTGTAAAAATGGAGCGGAATACCCAGACGAATTGCACTTTTCAAAGGTAAAGGTAAATTGCTTAAATGATTGAAAATGAATTTTGAAATGTAAAGAAAAAGTTATATTTTTGTCCATAAGATGGTGCAAGGAATAGAGAAAATACTGATTCTAGACGACAAGCCTGAGGATATAAAAGTGATTCAAGCTGAGTTGAGATCTGCTTTTTCGTTGCATCATACCAAGGTTGCTCACAATAAGGAGGAGTTTGAGAAGTTGTATGCGGAGTTTGCTCCTGAGGTAATACTTTCCGATTTTAGTTTGCCGGGCTACAATGGTTTGCAGGCTTTTGAATTTTGCAGGTCCAATCACTATGAAGGCGTTTTTATTCTATTGGCCGAGCATATCAAGGAGGAAAGTTTGGTTGAGTTTTTAAAAGAAGGCATGGATGATTATCTCCAAAAGCCGAATTTGAAGAGGTTAAATGAGGCCATTAAAAATTCATTGGAACGGGTGCAATTGCATCGTTTTAAGGAAAAGGCTTTAAGAAGGGAAAGGGAGCAGGATCAATTGCTGAAAGATTTGTTTGAATCCTGTTTTGAAGCGACGATCCTTACCAAAAATGGTGTTTTTGTTGATGTGAATCCTACCTTTGAGCAGGTTTTTCAATATGACAAGGCTGAAATAGTAGGAAAAACGGTTTTTAATTACATCCATCCCGATTTTATTTCTGAAGCCAAGTACCATATTTTGAATAATACGAGGGAAAAGTATTTGTTGAAAGTTTATGCAAAAAATGGGCAGCTGTTAACCACAGAGGTTTTGGGTCGGCCGATTATTATGAATGGTGAAACGTTGCGGCTTACGAGTTTTCGTGATATTACTAAAATTGAACAGCAAGAAGAGAGTTTGACTGGAAGTTTGGAGGATTTGGAACGGAAGCAAAAGATTTTGTTGGATTTGGCAAGGGATTCGCATTCGAATGTTGAGAATTCGATTCGGAAAATTTTGAAGGTGGATGCGGAGATGTTGCAGGTGGAGCGGGTTAGTTTATGGGTTTATTCAAGCGACCGATCAAAAATTCAATGTCGTTTGATGTATAAACGGGCAAGCGCCTCCTTTGAAATGGGGGCCTTATTGTCGAGTGAAACAAATCCAATTTATTTTGAATACATCGGCCAGCATAGGTACATTTCGGCAGATGATGCGATGAACGATCCCCGAACAGCAGAGTTTTCGGAGAATTACTTAAAAGTGAATGGAATTTCTTCGATGTTGGATGTTCCGATTTGGGTGCATGGCAATCATATAGGCATTTTATGCCACGAGCATGTTGGACCACCAAGACATTGGTTGCCCGAGGAAATTACATTGGCCACGAACTTATCGGATTTTATGGCCAATGCCTTAGGGGCTGAAGAACAGGAAAAGACCTTAAAAAGGCTGATAAAATCGGAGTTCAGGTCAATTGAGCATAAGTCGAGTCCGGGTATTGGAGAATGGGAGCTGGATGTTGCCTCCCAAACCTTGTTTTGTTCGCCCGAAACCTACCTTATGCATGGAAGGGATCCTAAAACAGGCACTATTTCTTTGTTTGAATATTCTCGTTTAGTGCATCCGGATGATCGAAATTTGTTTAATGATTCCATACAAAAGGTATTAAAGGAAGATGAATTTACCCGGTTTGGCTATAGGATTATTTTACCCAATGGTAAAACCAGGTATATCCAAGCCAAGATAAAACGGCTTGATTATGCCAACTCTTTCAAGGTTTACGGAACGATTGTGGAGAATAAACTAGTCGAAAATTTGATAGTTTAATCGTCTAGGTCGATATGCATTTTATGCAGGAAACGGTGAATAAAAGGGGCAAACATCACCGCAGCGATACTAAGGAAGGCAACTCCACTAAAAAGGGCATAAATAGAAGAAAATACCTTTGCACCAACACTTTGCATGGGGTTTACAGGGCCCATTCCGGTTAAAATCATGGAGGCATTCAAAAGACTATCTATCCAGTCTAACTGGGCAATAAAGTGATAGCCCAATACCCCAATGCCTAAGGAACCAAACAATAGTGCCACCGAAATAAGTCCAAATTTTACCTGTCTTTGGAAGTAAGCTTTAGAACTGACAAGTGGTTTTTTGGCGTGTTCGAACATAGTATTTACCAGTTTTCACTGCTACGGTAGACGGTGCCTTTAAAGACAGCCACTACTTGATGTTCCTTGTTGGAAATGGTAACATTATAAATACCAATTTTTTCGGATAGACTGATTTCTTCGGCTTTGGCGGTTAACTCATCTCCTTCGTTTACTTTGGTAAGGTAAGAAATGTTGTTGTCGATAGAATAGGCTTTTTTTCCTCTTGAATTGGAGGCAAAGGCAAAAGCACTATCGGCTAAAGAAAAGGTAACACCGCCATGTAAAATTCCGAACCCGTTCAGCATTTCCTTTTTAACCTGCATTTTTAAAACGCATTTGCCTGGTTCCACAGAAATTTTCTGAATGCCAAGCCATTGGCTAAAAGGGTCGTTGCCCAGCATTTTTTCTACCACTTCCTGGGCAACATAATGTTTATGCTGTTCGTGAATTACAATCTTCATTGGTTGGATTTATACACTTATATACTCCAATCGATCTTTTTGTTTCCTTTCGCCAGCATTTTTAACAAAATGCAGGGTCTATATCGGTCTTCTCCATAGGTATGGAATAAATCCTGAAGAATGTCAAGCACTTTTTCCCATCCTAATTCCTCTCCCCATTGAAGTAAGCCTTTAGGGTAATTTACGCCCTTTTGCATGGCAAGATCCAAATCTTTTGCAGAAGCTATTCCAAAGTAGTATGAGTCTACAGCCTCATTTATCAGCATAGCCACAACCCGGTTAAAAATTAAGTTCCCCAAGGCTTGATCCGTTGTAGGTGCAGGCTTAGATATTCCTTCGCTGTAGCTGTAGTATCCTCTTCCTGATTTCACACCAAAGAAACCTGATTCAAACAAGCGTTGTTGGGTAATGGAAGGTTTGAAACGAGGTTCAAAGAAAAACTGAGTCCACACACTTTCGGTAACCCTGAAGTTCACATCATTTCCAATAAAATCCATCAGTTCGAAAGGCCCCATTTTAAAGCCTCCAAAGGTTTTCATAGCCCAATCGATAGTAGCAAAATCGGCTATTTGTTCTTCGGCAATTCGAATCGATTCGCTGTAATAGCTCCGTGCCACCCGATTAACAATAAAACCGGGCGTATCTTTAGTAAGTACCACATTTTTCCCCCACGATGAAATTAGGGTTTGGCATGTTTTTATAATGTTGGCATCGGTTGCAAGGCCAGGAATTATTTCAACCAAGGGCATTAAAGGAGCCGGATTGAAAAAGTGAATGCCAATAAATCGTTCGGGGCTTTTTATAGAGGCGGCCAAAGAGGCAATAGACAGACTAGAAGTATTGCTGGCCAAGATGCAGCCCGGTTTTACCAAGCTTTCCAATTGGGCAAACACTTTTTTCTTTATCTCCTTTATTTCTACGATGGCTTCAATAATTAAATCACAGCTTGAAAGTCCATTTAATTCATCTACGAATTCCAAATTGGATAGGGTAGAATGTAAGGAATCAGAACTAATTTTTCCTTTTTCAACCAATTTGGCAAGTCCGGATGCGATTTGTTTTTTGGCTTTTTCCAATTGTACTTTTTCTGTGTCGTACACTAAGGTGCGGCAACCGTTCTGTGCCGCAACTTGTGCAATTCCCGAGCCCATTGCTCCTGATCCGATTATCCCTATCACCATGGTTATTCCCCTTTAAAAACTGGTCTTCTTTTTTCCAAAAAGGCACGAACACCTTCAGCATAATCGTGGGAACTACCAGCCAACAACTGCATTTCTTCTTCCATATCTAATTGTTGTTTGAGGTCATTTGTGGAGGATGCATTGAGTAATCTTTTGGTGTATCCTATTCCTGCTGTTGGCATTTGAGCAAGTTTTCCGGCAAGTTTTCCGGCCTCACCCAAAAGGTCTGCATCTTCCACGACTTTATAAATCAAACCAAGACGTTCGGCTTCTTCGGAGCTGATTTTTTCGCCGGTAAACATTAGGGCAGTTGCTTTTTGCATACCAATAATTCGAGGCAGGAAAAAAGTTCCACCACTATCTGGAATCAATCCAATATTCACAAAGCTTTGGATAAAGGTGCTGGATTTGCCTGCGAAAACGATATCACAACAAAAGGCCAGGTTTGCTCCGGCACCAGCGGCAACACCATTAACGGCAGCAATGACTGGTTTTTCCAATTGTCGAAGTTTTAGAACAATCGGATTGTAATGTTCCCGAACAAAGGTGTCTATTTTAGCGCTGGGGTCGGTTGCTTCAGCCAAATCTTGTCCGGCGCAAAAGCCTCTTCCTTCGCCTGTTATCAGCAAGGCGCGGACTTCCTTGTTCGTGGCGGCCTCATCTAAGGTTTTCTGCAAAGCCAAGGCAGTTTCACGGTTAATACTGTTCAATACATCAGGACGGTTGAGTGTAATGGTCAATACCCCATTCAGCAGTTCAGTTTTTAGTGACATGGTTTAAATATGCGATTTTGAAGGTTAAGCACGGAGGTAAAAATCTTCACCCATTCCAAACATGTTTTGGATCAAAACTTTTTCTCCGTTTTTCTTTTTTAAATAGCCATTGAAAAAACCATAAGGTCCTTCATATTGGCTTTTGAGGATTAATAAATTTAGGTTTACAGAAGTATGAATGACGGGCTTAAATTCCAGTTCTACCCAACCGAATTTGTCGGTGATAATCCAAGGCTCTTTTACGCCATTGGGACGGTTAACCGTTATGGGAGGTAAAGGATGAAGTTCCCCATTATGCCACAAACAATTTTCGTTGTAGGTATCTTGTTCAATAACTTGGTTGTTGGTAAGGTTAAAACCCAAAAGTTTGTTTTCGATATCCCTACCCATTCCAGTTACCCAATCATAAACCGTAGGGTAGGGGTAATAGCCTTTATGGTCATCCAGAATAAGCTGAGCATTTTCTTCCTCAAATTGAAGTTGAAGGTCGCCTATTTTCAAGTAACCTTTCATAGGCATAAGGCATTTGTGGGAGTACATTACCCTTCCTTTTGAAAAGGGGTTGCAGACCACCATCGGGGTATATTTCTTTACGTCATGGTGGCCATGGAATTCTGCTTGAACAGTTGGTAAACCTCCAAAATTCTGGATATTGGCTTTTAAACCTAATAGTTGCTGGTTCAGATCATGCACCGCTTCTAAGGAAAAATTCTTACTGGTATACTTAGCAACAGAATTCCCATATAAAGTTGAAGGTACAGTTAAATCCCAGCTTGCTACCTTTTTCTCGTACTTGGTTTTCTTGTTGTTTTTAATGTCATAAACAATGAATTGAGCCAAGGATACCTTTTTTGCATTGTAAATGGCGACCATGATAAAATGGTCTTTCCCCATAATTTGAAAGGCCTGCCATTCCCTTAATTGCAAAGCTTTTATGGCGCGGGGTAATGGCAATTGATAGGGTGAGGGATAATCCAAAAGGTTGACTTCCTCAACAGGAGAATCAAAACAGCCGAGCTGGTATTGGCCGTTTTCAACCAATTTTTTGGGGCCTGGTTGGATGGTTCGAGGTTGGTAAAGCATGTGGATTAGAAGTTCAACAAAGTAAATGAATGTTTGGGCTCGGCATTTTTGAACAATTCAATTTTTATGAACCATTAATCCTACTTTCGCAACTCAATTTTTACCAATGACCACTCGATTTCTTTTTGGCATTTCTGCCTCTCTTTTATTGTTCTCTTGTGGAGCAAGCCACAGCGACGAAAACAAGGATGTTCAAGCACAAGCCCAGGTTTACCTTGACCAATATAATACAGACTACCAAAAGTTATATACCATATCTTCAGAGGCAGATTGGAAACTTTCCACGCACATTGTGCCGGGAGATACCCTTTCGCAACATGAGGCCGATATGGCAGGTAAGGCTTTGGCAAAATTCACCGGAAGTAAATCCAATATTGATTCAGCAAAAAAGTACTTGGCAATAAAGGATAAACTTACGCCCCTTCAAGCCAAGCAATTTGAGACTATTTTATTTAACGCCGGAAGCAATCCTGAAACCGCTGGAGAAATTGTTGCCAAAAGAATTTCAGCCACAAACAAGCAAACAAATCTGTTGTACGGATATAAGTTTACCATCGATAAAAAGCCAGTAACCACTGGGGATATTGACGATGTGTTGCGAACTTCCAAGGATTTGAATCAACGATTAAAAGCATGGACGGCCAGCAAGGAAGTAGGTAAGGTTTTGAAACCGGGCTTAATTGAACTTCAAAATCTTCGCAATGCCAGCGTTAAACCGCTTGATTACAAAGATTTCTTTGACTATCAAGCACATGAATACGGCATGAGCGGAGAGGAAATGGTAGCACTTACCCGTCAATTTGTGAAAGAGGTTTGGCCTTTGTATCGTGAACTACACACTTGGACACGATATGAATTGGCTAATCGCTACAAGCAGCCTGTTCCTGATGAAATTCCAGCCCATTGGTTGCCAAATCGTTGGGGACAAGATTGGAGTGAATTGGTAGAGGTAAAAGGGCTAAGTATTGATTCCGTATTAAAAGCAAAAGGCACTGAATGGATGGTACATAAAGGCGAAGATTTTTACAAAAGCATTGGTTTTAATGCCCTTCCCAAATCTTTTTATGAGAAAAGCAGTTTATATCCTGTACCAGCTGATTCTCCATTTTCAAAAAACAACCACGCTTCGGCTTGGCATTTGGATTTAAAAGAAGATGTAAGATCTTTAATGAGTATTACCCCAACAACTGATTATTGGGGAACCATTTTACATGAATTCGGACATATTTACTATTACATGGCCTATTCAAATCCCAATGTTCCATTAATTTTGAGAGGTGGTGCCAATAGGGGCTATCACGAGGCATTCGGCACCATGATGGGGTTGGCCTCTTTGCAAAAACCATTCTTGGAAAATGTTGAATTAATCAAACCAGGATTGAAAACAGATGACACCCTTAAATTATTGAATGAAGCACTTTCGTACATTGTGGTTATTCCATGGGGGGCAGGTGTAATGACAGAATTTGAACATGCCCTTTATGCAGAAAATCTTTCGCCTGATCAGTACAACCAAAAATGGTGGGAATTAGTAAAGAAATACCAAGGAATTGTTCCACCTTCAGAAAGAGGCGAAGCTTTTTGTGATGCAGCTACCAAAACCCATATCAATGATGATCCTGCACAGTATTATGATTATGCCATTGCTAATATTTTATTGTTTCAATTCCATACCTACATTGCGAAGAACATCCTGAAACAAGACCCTCATGCCACCAACTATTGGGGAAACAAGCAAGTAGGGGAGTTCTTGAAAAAGGTAATGGAACCAGGTGCCAGTGTGGATTGGAGAGCACATTTGAAAGATTGTATTGGAAGTGACATGAGTGCCAAAGACATGGTGGATTACTTTCAACCGCTAATGGTTTATTTGAAAAAGGCCAACCAAGGTAGGAAGCATGCTTTGCCTGAAACTCTTTAATTTGGATTGTTTTGATTAATTACTTTTGCCCCTTTTATTTTTAAAATCACCTATGCTTACATCAAAAGCGGTTCCAACTATGGAAGATATGCAGGAAACTGCAGCCTTTTTGAGAACCAAAATCACTACCGAACCCGAAGTAGGAATAATACTTGGTTCAGGACTTGGCGGATTAGTCAAGGAAATTGATATTGAAATAGCTATTCCGTATGAAGAGATTCCAAATTTCCCTGTTTCCACTGTTGAAGGACATAGCGGAAAATTGATATTTGGTCGCCTGAGTGGAAAATTTGTGATGGCTATGCAAGGTCGTTTCCACTTTTATGAAGGCTACACCATGCAACAAGTTACTTTTCCTGTTCGTGTGATGAAATTTATTGGCGTTAAAACCTTGTTGGTTTCGAATGCCAGTGGCGGTGTAAACCTTAATTTCCGAGTTGGTGATTTAATGATTCTTACCGATCATATCAACCTTTTTCCTACCAATCCATTGATGGGTCGGAATAATCCGGATTTAGGACCTCGTTTCCCCGATATGAGTGAAGCATACAGCAAAGATTTAGTTGCCAAAGCAGAGTCTATTGCTGAAAGAAACGGAATTAAGGTGCAAAAAGGGGTTTACGCTGGACTCTCAGGGCCTTGCTTTGAAACACCAGCTGAATACAGGTATGTAAGGGCCATTGGTGCCGATGCTGTTGGTATGAGTACTGTTCCTGAAGTTATTGTAGCTAGACATGGTGGAACCCCAGTTTTTGCTATCAGTATTATAACGGATATGGGTGTGGGTGCAGAGGCCGGAGATGTTTCACACGAAGATGTAATCAATGTGGCCAATAGCGCGGAGCCTAAGATGACCTTGATTATGAAGGAGCTTATTAAAGAACTATAATTTTGAACGATTAATCGACCAGTGAAAACAGCACTCACCGAAACCCGATTCCAATTCCCAGGACAAACAGCATTTTACAAGGGTAAAGTCAGGGATGTATATACCATCAATAACGAACTCTTGATTATGGTGGCCAGTGATAGGATTTCTGCATTTGATGTAGTATTACCGAAGGGTATTCCGTGTAAAGGGCAGGTTTTGAACCAAGTAGCTGGCTATTTTTTAGAAAACACCCGTGATGTTGCCCCCAATTGGTTGATTGCACAGCCCGATCCAATTGTTTCAATAGGTTATTTATGCAATCCTGTAAAGGTTGAAATGGTTATTCGGGGGTATTTGGCCGGACATTCGGCAAGGGAGTATAAACTAGGTAAAAGAAGTCTTTGTGGCGTTGAAATGCCAGAAGGTATGAAAGAAAACCAGCTCTTCCCAACCCCGATTATTACGCCAACTACCAAGGCCGAAGCGGGTCATGACGAGGATATTTCCAAAGAAGCGATTTTGGCCAATGGACTAGTTCCAGCTCAGGAATATGGCATTATGGAGGAATATACCAGAAATTTATTCGCCAAAGGAACAGCCATGGCAGCAGGCCAAGATTTGATTTTGGTAGATACAAAATATGAATTTGGCATAAGGGAAGGAAAGGTAATCCTCATGGACGAAATTCATACGCCTGATTCTTCTCGGTATTTTATAAAATCGAGTTATGCTCAAACAATTGACAAAAACGAAGCTCCCAAACAACTAAGCAAGGAATTTGTAAGGCAATGGTTGATTGAAAATGGGTTTCAAGGTAAAGAAGGACAGGTGGTACCTGAAATGTCGGAGGCATGGGTTCAAACAATTTCGGACCGGTATATTGAGTTATACGAAAAGGTTACAGGAAGAAATTTCAATCCCGCCCCAACTGAGAATATTGCCAGCAGGGTTGAAAATAACATCTTGAACTGGTTAAAATCCAATTACAAATAAGTTTATTCTTAAACTATTCGACCAAACCAATAACCTTAATTCGGTTTATGGGTATAACAAGTGTTTTAAACTTTTTAGTGTTGATTATTGCCAATAAACATAGGAAAACGGAAGATGAATTAGGTCCACCTTTGTTGCGGAGAACTGGCCGAATGCCCAAAATATTTAGTTTTATTGCTTTGCTTGGATTGATGTTGGTTGGTGGTCATTCCTATTCTCAAGGTAAGATATCCTTGGTAATTCTAGACACAGAAACCCATTTGCCTTTGCCTGATGCAAAAGTGGAAATTTTCAATGCCGGCAAGCTAGAAAGGTCTGCGATTACTAGTGAAAATGGTAGAATAACCTTTGATGTTTCTGATACTAGGGAAATGGATTTGGTGATTTCTAAGGCTGGTTACAATAAACTTATGATTTGTGAATTTCAAGTAAAGAGCAATAAGAAAGCTGAAATTTACGGATCTTTGTCAAAAGGCAGTGCCTTACAATATGCAAAAGGCTCATATTTGACTAAAAACAAAAAGAAAGCCTTGAAGACAAGCAAGAGAGCCTTTGCAAGATTTTAAATAACCTATTCTTTACCAATCCTTTACAATCAGTTTATTTTCCTAAAATTTAGGTAGATTTGTATGCTTCTGCCTCTTACTTTTGCACCCCTGTTCAAGGGCCTTATTCATGACCGTAAAACAAACCTCGATTAGTGCACCTACTTCTGTTAGTGGAGTTGGATTACATACAGGAAAAGTAACCACGCTTACCTTTAAGCCTGCCCCAGCCAATTTTGGATATGTTTTCAAACGGGTGGATTTGGAAGGTCAACCAGAAGTTGCTGTTGATGCAGAGCTTGTTACAGATACGTCTCGAGGTACAACCATCGGGAAAAATGGGGTTAGTATTCATACCATTGAACATTGTATGGCTGCCGTATTTGGTTTGGGTATTGATAATGTCATAATTGAAATAGATGGAGCAGAACCACCCATATTGGATGGTAGCTCGGCTATTTTTATGGATGCCCTAAAAAAAGTTGAAATAGTTGAATTAGAATCCGAAAGGAATTATTTTGAATTGAAGGAGACCCTCATTTACCGTGACGATAAAAGTGGGGTAGAAATGATTGCTGTGCCTGCCGATAAGTTCCAGGTGAGTGTAATGGTAGATTATAACTCTCCTGTATTGGGTCGCCAGCATGCTAGTTTATATGATATTTCAGAGTTCAATAATGACATTGCTTCTTCTAGAACCTTCTGCTTTTTACATGAGTTGGAAATGTTGTTGGAAGCTGGCCTTATAAAGGGTGGTGATCTCAACAATGCCATTGTTGTTGTAGATAAGGAAGTAGATGAAGAGGAATTGAAGAAACTAGCCCAACTTTTTAATCGGCCGGATATACGCGTAGCAAAAGAAGGGATTTTGAACAATGTAGAACTTCGGTCTTACAATGAACCTGCCCGTCACAAACTCCTAGATGTAGTTGGTGATTTGACTTTGGTAGGACAACCTATCAAAGCTCATATTTTTGCAACCCGACCTGGTCATAAGGCTAATGCGGCTTTTGCTGCAAAGATTAAAGCACATATTAAGGCTGAAAAAAGTAAAAAGGCGAATTTCCCTGTTTACGATACTAATGTAAAACCATTATACGATATCAATCAAATCGTTCATATTTTACCCCATCGCCCTCCTTTCCTCTTGATCGACAAGATTCTGGAAATGAGTGAAACCCATGTGGTAGGGGTGAAAAATGTTACTATGAACGAACCTTTTTTTAAAGGACATTTTCCTGGTGATCCAGTTATGCCCGGCGTACTTCAAGTGGAGGCTATGGCCCAAACTGGAGGAATACTCGTTCTAAGCACTGTTCCAGACCCAGAGAACTATGTTACCTATTTTCTAAAATTAATCGAAGTCAAATTCCGTCACAAGGTGCTTCCCGGAGATACCCTTGTGTTTCGCTTGGATTTGGTTTCACCTATTCGAAGAGGAATTTGCCATATGAAAGGCTATGCTATGGTGGGAAGTACTGTGGTCATGGAAGCTGAATTAATGGCACAAATTGTAAAACGACCCTAATGATGATTTCTCCCTTATGTGTAATTGAACCTCAAGCCAAACTGGGCAATAATGTAACAGTCGAACCCTTCACCAAAATTTACGGAGATGTGGAAATTGGGGATGATTGTTGGATTGGCCCTAACGTTACCATTTTTGATGGGGCTCGTATTGGAAAGGGCGTTAAAATTTTCCCTGGTGCAGTTATCAGCGGAATTCCACAGGACTTAAAATATAAAGGCGAGAAAACCACTACCATAATCGGTGACTACACCACTATACGTGAATGTGTAACAATCAATAAAGGGACAGCAGCCAATTGGGAAACTAAGGTAGGTTCACATACCTTATTAATGGCTTATTCCCATGTCGCACACGATTGTATTGTTGGGAATCATTGTATTTTGGCCAATTCTGCCACTTTAGCCGGACATATTACAGTTCATGACTATGCAATAATTGGTGGATTATGTGCTATCCATCAATTTGTAACCATCGGAGCCCACACTTTGATTTCTGGAGGTTCCTTGGTTCGTAAAGATGTACCACCTTACACCCGTGCTGCTCGCGAACCTTTGGCTTATGTAGGAATCAACTCGATTGGTCTGCGAAGAAGGAGTTTTCCCGTAGATGCTATTAAAATTATTCAAGATTCTTACCGTATCCTTTTTGCAAGTGGATTAAGTGTATCAGATGCTATTCAGGAAATTGAATCCGAAATACCAAGTTCTGAATACAAAGATCAAATCCTGATTTTTATCAAAACATCTAAACGTGGTTTGATGAAAGGTTACATGGGTAAAGATCCTGATGAAGAATAAGCTATGGATATTGGACCCGGACACTGGATTTTCGCCCTCGTTTTTGTAATAGGATTTATTTTCCTAATGTTCTTTGCATACAAGGATGATATTAAGAAGTCGCCCCACTATTTTCGAGGCTCGTGGAAAATTGCCCTTATCGTTATAGGTTCTATTATGGTTTTGGTGGTAATTAAAATTCTACTTCGGATCTCAGGCTATCAATTTTGACCTTCACATACCTTTTTCAGATCAGCCAAAGATTGCTCAAATTCAGGACCAACAAATAATTCCATAAGTTTACCCATGAGGCGGTGAATTGGATTAAAACCTGCTTCCGAATCCATGTTTTGGGTAACCTTTATTCCGTTTCCAGTATCTTCAAAATTAAACGATCCAAATGAGGGTGTAGTTTCCTCCATAAAGTACATTTCATTTTTGATGAATTTATTTGGAATGACCTCCACCGTAAGTTGCTTTCCATTTCCAACTTGGCTGTTTTCGCTTTTCCAAGTATAGGAGGAACCAACGCCACTTTCAGGACCAGCATAACTTAATTCTATTTTGGGATCCTTTTTATGCCAACTGCTCCATTTGTCCCATTGGTGGAAATCGACTACTTCTTTGAATATTGAATCAATCGGCGCCTGAATGACAATGCTACGTTCTAAATGAATGTGGGATGGTAATAAAAAGCCGCTAAGACAAACTAAAATGAAAAAGCCAATAAATCCAATGGCAACAAATTTTAAAGATTTCATAAGAAATTGAATTTTATGCCTCTAAAATAGGTAATTTTCACTCCGATTTATTTTGTTTGGAAGGATTAGGTCTTCCATACACAAGAAATTCTATTTTTGCGCCCCCAATGAAGGAACTTTATGATAGTGTGAGTATTCGATGCAGCCAAATGGTGACTCGAAGTTATAGCACCTCCTTTTCATTGGCTATACGGTTGCTTCATAAAGACTATGTAATCCCTATTTATTCCATTTATGGCTTTGTTCGTTTTGCCGACGAAATAGTTGATTCCTTTCACCAATATGATAAACGTAATCTTCTTGAAGAATTTTCGCAAGACACACAAAAGGCCATTCACGACGGGATATCCCTTAATCCGATTTTGCATAGTTTCCAATTAACCGTTAATAAATACCATATTGAATGGGAACTTATTGATACCTTTCTCGAAAGTATGCGCATGGATTTGAACCAAACCCAATACAATAGAGAGTCGTTCAATAAATATGTTTTAGGCTCAGCTGAGGTTGTAGGTTTAATGTGCCTCCGGGTTTTTTGTGAAGGCAACCAAGCCTTGTATGATACACTGAAACCCTTCGCCATGAAATTGGGTTCAGCTTTTCAAAAAATAAATTTCTTAAGGGATCTAAATGCTGATTTTAACCATTTGGGTAGGTTCTATTTCCCGGAGTTGGATTTTGGAGATTTCAATGCCGAAACAAAAGCCAAAATAGAAACTGAAATCCGTGACGATTTTTCTGCTGGTTTGATGGGCATCCGTCAACTTCCCAAGAAATCGAGGTTTGGTGTATACGCAGCCTATATTTATTACTATTCCTTGCTTAGAAAAATTGAAGGTACCCCTCCCCAAGTGATTCAGAAAAAAAGGGTTAGGATTTCTGACAAAGAAAAATATGCCCTATTGGCTGGCGCTTACCTTCGCCATAGCTTTAATATGCTTTGATTGGAACTATTTTTGTTAGTGCTTTGATATGAGATGTTTCCTTTTGCTTTTTTTATTCCATTTCCCGCTCTTGATTTGGTCTCAAGATGTTTCTGAAATTCGGAAACAGTATACCGAAAGTGTGAAGGATGAGACCAAGTGTAAAGCTTTGTATGATCGCTTATTCGACCAAAAAAACACCTCCGACCCTCTTGTCTTGGGCTATAAAGGGGCTGTATCAATGGTAATGGCCAAGTATGTGGGAAGTCCCTTGTCCAAACTATCCTATTTTAAAGAAGGTAAAGAACTTCTGGAAAATGCCTTGAAAAAAGCCCCACAAAACCTCGAACTCCATTTTGTGCGATTTGGTATCCAAGAAAACTTGCCCTCTATTTTGATGTATAATGAAAATCTGAAAGAAGATAAAAACTTTATCATCAATCATTTGGAAGAGGTTGACCGCCCGAAATTCAAACAATCGATTATCGCATTTTTGCTAAAGTCTGAAAATGTTAGTGAGGCCGAGAAGGTGGAATTAAGAAAGTTGGAAGGCAAGTAATAACGAATGGACAAAATAGATAGTCCAATTTAACCTAAATGAATCAATAGGATGATTTATTAATCCGAAATGCTTGATTAACAGCTGGTTAATTGCTTGTGAGTTTCTAATGCGTAATCTGGGTTAAATAACATTGGTATAAAAAGCAGTTCGCCTATAAGCCGGGTTCTGTCGTGGCCTGTCATTTATCTCGACCAAGGTTCACACCTTGGCTCTAGCTGCCTACCCGCTTGGGTATGACCGAAGTCATTGGAACGGGCAGCCCCAATCCCCAAGCTTATTTGGCATTTCAACCCGTAAGGTTTGCCTTGCCTCCGACATTGCTGCCGAAGCGGTGGGCTCTTACTCCGCCTTTTCACCCTTACCCCGCAAGCAGGGCGGTTTCTTTTCTGTGGTACTGTCTGTCTCTGGAACATTACACCCCAAAGCCTTCCTGTTAGGAAGTACGGCGCCCTTTGTTGCCCGGACTTTCCTCCCTTTTTGCAAAGAGCGACAAGCCGGCGAACTGCTGCTCAAAGGTAGGAATTCGTTTAGATTAACCCAGAACAAGCAATAGAAATGCCTAAATGATTTAAAAGGTGTAAATCAATTTGTTTGGCCAATTTGATACCATCTTCTATCCGAAATTCTCTGGAAGGGGTAAAGCCAACTAAATCAAGTAGTTCGGATTGTAATACCCTCCTTTGGATTAATTTTAAAAACCTAATTTTTCATCCTTTTTGTATGGTCAGAAAACTATACAAGCCCTTAACTCGTATGTAGTTTCAGTTGACCCTACCACATTTTACGAATTTCATTCCTTTTCACTATCCTTTGGTCAGCAAAGGATTTTTTAGCGTATCCTTCCGGTATCGTCGCTTCCAACTCGTCAATGAAATCGCTGTTTCTTCCTTTTGCTCATCAAAAACAATCCAACATCCGCAATGCTTGGCCAATTGCTCTAACTGGGATAGGTCTTCTGCACTAATTTCCCCATGACCATAGGTTCTTGTGCCTGTATTTAAGGCATCCCACAAAACATATTCTAGGTTTTTCATCCAACTCGCATAATACAGTCGCTCAGAAAGTTGTCCCATAAATTCAGCCAGGTCCTTTTGATCTACATTTAAAGATGAATACTGCATATGGCCTAAAATTTTATCTTTTCCCACAGCCCTTCCATTACCGTATCCTTCCTAGCTTCTATCGGATGGGCTTTGATATAATCCTTGATATATGTGATTCTTGAATCGGGTAGGGGATGGGTGCTAATAAATTCGGGCATGCTTTGTCCAGTTTCTTCTCCTTCTCCTTTCAAAGCCTCCATCAATCCCAACATACCTTGTGGATCAATGTGATGTCTATACATTAACTCCAAACCTTTTAAATCGGCCTCTGTTTCTAAATCGCGGTTGTACGACAAACTTTTTATTTGGTCGGCATTTTGCGCCAATATGGCTACCACACCACTAATATCTCCAATCATGGCCGAAATAAACAGGTAATTGGCCAAGGTTGTGCACAAGGTTCGGCTGGTATGTCGATACTGCACATGCGAACTTTCATGGGCCAATAATCCAGCTAGCTCCTCATACCTGTCCATCTTTTTTAGTAAGGCATCGTATACCACAATATAACCGCCCGGCATGGCAAAGGCGTTTACAACCTCATCTTTCACCACTACAATTTGAAAGTCATAGGCCGATTTATCTTCCATGCGTTCAAAAAAGGCTTGTACCGCTTTGCTTCGGTCTTCATCGATGGTCCAATCTCCTTTCATTTGATTAAACATTTGTTGTCCTGCCTGCTTTTCCATCGACACAGGAAGGTTGTTTCCAACAAGGTTGCCTATGGCCGGTATTCCCCACCAGTAAAAGGCAAATCCTGCCAAAACCAATCCGATAAGGGCTAAACCAATTTTTCCAAATGGAGGTGAACTAAATTGATACTTGGCATTGGGATTGAGTTGGGTTTTGGGATGAAATTCAATAAGCTTATCTTTAAATCCAGGCTGGCTGCATTCAACATACATTCCATCGGCATGTTGAATGCGGATTTTTCCGTTTAATTCTTCCGCCTTCAAATGGTCTGTATTCCAATTGAACTGGGCATGGTCAGTCTTGAGCTCCAGATGGTACAAGGTGATTTTTATCTCCACCGGATGCGATTCTCCGCCCGTTGTATGAAATGTTCCGTAAAAAAATTCCATTATTTCTTTGCTATGTTCTTTTCAAAATAGGCGCATTGGGCTTGGAGGGGGCAGTTCAGGCATTGTGGATTCCTAGCCGTACAAATATACCTTCCATGTAAAATCAACCAATGATGGGAAATGGCTACCAAATGCTTCGGTATAAACTCCAGCAATTGCTTTTCGGTCTGTAATGGGTTTTTAGCACCCTTAGTCAAACCGATACGAGCACTTACCCTAAACACGTGGGTATCCACTGCCATGGTAGGTTGGTCGAACACAACCGAGGCAATAACATTGGCCGTTTTTCGTCCTACACCGGGCAATTTTACTAAAGAATCTACATCCGACGGGATGGTTCGGTCGAAATCATTTACCAGCATTTGGGCCATATTCACCAAATGTTTGGCTTTGTTGTTGGGATAGCTAATGCTGCGTATGAGTTCGAAAACCTCGGGTACTGTAGCGTTTGCCAAGCTGTCTACATCCGGAAACCGTTCAAAAAGCTTTGGAGTGGTAAGGTTCACCCTTTTGTCGGTGCATTGGGCCGAAAGAACTACAGCCACCAACAATTCGTAAGGGTTTGTATAAATAAGTTCAGTTTCGGCCAGGGGCTGGTGTTGTTGGAAATAGGCCAGCACTTGGGCAAACCGTTCCTTCCTTGTCATACTAGGTCGTTTTATACTTGAAGCTGATGCCCGAATACCTTGCTAATTCTTGACCAAGTTCCAAACTGTCTTCGTCAAGTCCATCGTGTTGCCAAACCAATGTAAAATTACTCCCCGGTTTGTCCATTTTCTTGAGCAATTTCAAAATATCCTTCAACCAATTGATAGTGGAGGAGTTACAATAAGACAAAGCAATTGTAAAAGTGGTGGAAGGAGCTGGGCGTTCCATATAAACACGCAACCACTCAAAAATTGGAATGTAAAATTCACTGGGATTAAATGGAACGGATTTTCCAGAAATTATCATTTCTCCCGACTGTGCATCAAAATCAACGGTCGGCGTATATTCGGTGGGAGTTTTAATATATTTCTCCATGGGGTAATTCGACAAAGATAGAAAAAATGAAATACAGCCGAATTTTAAGGTAAGGAATTGTTAAAAATTTAATGTAAGCAATGTAGCTTTAAACTTTATGGGATACTTGTTTTTAGGATTTGGGCGTGTCCCTGGCTCCTCTAAATAGGCTGCAGTGAACAATTTTAGTTTTTCCTTTCAATTTTGGCGGGGCCAGGGTCGGGCTATTCGTTGCAAGTCCTCGGTCTGCTCCGTGCCTGCGCATCCCTGTGGGCTTTCCACTGCTATCCCTTCCCGGGGTGCTTCGAAAGGGGGCTGCAAGTATTTGCATACCTAAATACTCTTGAAGAAATGCGGCTAAAATTAGGAAATGGTGTAAGTTTATTTTTGGATTTAAAAGTACGAATTTGAAATGGAAGATTCTGCCAGTTCCCCATTATTAGTGCCATTCAAAAGTTGACATTCTTTAATTAAGTTGTTTTTAAATTGCTTAATCGCATTACTTTACTTTAGTGCATCGGTATTGTTGTTTGTCAAATTTTCCTGTTTTAGTATTAAATTGAAAAACTAATTCATATTTGTAATTTTCTGCCAATGTATCATTTTCTATGTCATAACAACCGGAATTTATTTCTATGTTCAATTGTCCATTGGAATTAAAACTAAATTGACGAATTATAGTACATTCACCTATCCCAAAATCTGCAACAATTAGCTTATCGGTCAGGTGGTTTTTATCTTTGAAAACTTGTAGTTCAATTCGTTGATTTATTAGTTCGCCAGCATAATCATAGCCAAATGCAACGATTGTGTAAGGTTTAAAAGAGCTAATAATTCCAAATGGAGAGGCATTAATTTTTTCCTCCAGAGGAGTGTAGGCATAACCAAGCAAAGATTTTTCAAGAAAGTCTTCTGTTTTTTGAGAAAATAAGTATTCCGTACAGGACTTTACTCTTTTAAAATTATATTTTATAAGTGAACTGTCAATAGAATGAGGCTTTGAATTTAAATTAAATGAAAAATTTATAGGTAGTTTGATTTCAGGGAGTTCGCATCTATTTCCAGGTTTTACTTCTCCATAGTTTGGGATTTCTTCTTTCTGTAAAAGGAAATTTTTATTTATATTTTTAGTTGATGGTTGAAGTATAGAATCATTTTTTTTAACCTCTGATTTGTTATTCGCCTTTTCATACATGTGATCAGAATTATTCCCACATCCCCATAGGATAGTTCCAAAGTAGAGTACCAGGATTATTTTGTAATTGAATACATTGGGAATCATATTTAAATAATTTTTTAATATTTTCAACAAGATTTTTCTTTCAGGTTTAGTTGTGGTTTATTGTAGATATAAATATATTTAATGAAATTATTTATAAACCTTTCAAGTTAAATTATAGAACGTATTATTATTCTGATCATAAATTGTTTTGTTATAAAACGATGGTTTTATGCCTTATCCAACTCTTCCCAACTTTACCCCATAATTTCATCTTCACTTTTCATCAGGCATAAACTTTCGTAATTTAATATTTCTAAATTGTTAGTTACCAGCATGGTTGGAGCTAGATGTGTTTTTTTTATGAAAAAAGTGGCTAAGAAATGGCAATTAAAAGAGAGGACAGTGTGTTGTTGCTTATTTTTTTAATTTAAATATTTAGTTTTAATTATTTTTCACTAAAGCTATTTAATCTTTCTTTAATTCGATTTGGAATTTTCTTTTTTGAAGATTCAGATAACGATAGATATTTAGTATAGTATTTCTTACAGGCTTCTTCATTTTTAACATCCCAATATATATCTCCTGCAAGTAAAAATGCTTTTGAATAATTTGGAGCTTTTGTCATGATTTGATTTAGAATATATAAAGCTTGATATTTACTTCCTGTTTTATTAAGATCATAAGATATATTATAGTAAATCTCTATGTTAGTATTATTAACTGGTGTTAATTCCAGCTGAAAAGCAAAATATTCCAGAGATAATTTCATATGATTTTTGGCTAATTTATCATATACTTTATCTGCGGTAACTATGTCTTTATTGAAAATCGAAGTGTCCTTGCACTTATTTTTATTGTTAATTAATGCTATGCTATTCAAGTGGTTGTAAAATGTAAAATCGAATTGGGAAGGCTCATTATATAATTCACCATCAGTGTAGAAGTAGGACATTATTAGGAACCAATCAGAAACAATGGAATCATATTTATAAAATAAAAAATCACCATTATCATTCCTTACACCTCCTCCTTCTATAATTTTAAAATAGCCCTTTTTATTGTTTTCTGCTTCGTAAATTTCTCCTGATAATGTATAAAAAGTATATATTTTTCCAGTTGAACTTAAGGCGATTTTGCCGGAGTCATTTTTTATAATTAGAAGGTCTTTAATGTTGTCATAATCAAGATACAATGAATCTGAATAACTTATTGGATTTTTTTCATCTAGTTCTATATTTCTGGAATTTTCGTTAATCTTTTGAATAGATGAATTGGCGGTCTTTTCATATCCGCATGCTGTAATTAAACAGAACAAAAGACAAGTGTAAAATCTAAGCATTATATAAGATATTTATTCTATTTTTTGCAAAATTTATTGCGAAACCTATGTGAATTTAGGTTCTTTTTTTATTTCATTTTTTTAAATTAGTTTTTAAAGATTTACCAAGAATTAAAAAGTATTAGCCTGGCTTTCCATTTTCTGTCTTTATTTACTGAAACTTAATAATTTACATTTTAAATATGAAACCTATCATTATTTTTTTTAATGATTCTTTATGATTATGGGTTAAAGATTCTATAAATTCTCCGTCTTCTATAAATCCTTTCCATTCTTTTCCTAAAGAAATTTGTGTTATTATGGGGGATTCATCAACAAAGTATTCCTCACAAAAATTTGTAAAAAAAGTTTCTTCTCCAAAGGTGTAAATCCCATAATAAAATGGTGCAGTGCCATCAAATGGGTATTCATAAATAACTTCAGTGAGTCCTTTAAGTAATTCTATTTTATTGTTATTTAAATTTATTAATGTATTTAAGTTGTTGTGGTTTGTCTGTTTTAATAAGCTGTATATTATTCTATTTATGCTAAAAAAATCATTATAATTTTCAATTGATAAATTTGTTTTATTTGGAATTAATAGAGTAAAGTAAGTGTAATTGTCTGGTGTGTTAGAATGATATTGGTAACCTTTGCCTAATAAATATTTGCCATAATCCTTGTAATACATTTCGATTATCAAGGAGTCAGATTTGTAGTTGTTAGTTAAATTTTTTAATATTTTTTTTTTATATTTAATTTTTCATTTTGTTGATAGATAAATTTTTCAATTTCACCAAAGTAATCTTCTCTATTTTTATTTTTCAATTGTTCTTCAGAGTTATATCCTCTTTCTTAAAGTGACTTTAAATGTAAATCCTTAATACTCATATCTTCAAAATAAAGAAATTCTTTTATAATATTACTTTCACTTCCATTTTGGGCCTTTACTATAAGACAGATAAGGGATAGGATTATTCATAAAAGCTTATTCATAGAAAAAGTATTTTTTGGTTTCTATTTTTGCGGCATTGATAAGTTATTCTTTTTATTCTACTCTTGATTTATTTCCCAATTTTCTAATAAAATTAGGATTTTTGGAATCTGTTAAACCAAATGACGTGCTGTTGCTAGTAGTTTTCTCTTTGTAAGTAAAAGTAGTGAAAAATTGGTTATTTATAAACCTGTATAGTAACATTGAAATTCTATTGTTTGTTAAGTTTGGAATGAGATTGTCTTTTTATTTCACTATGTTCAAAATTGGAATAGTTATGTTGGTCGCAATCAGAGGAACAGATTGTATATCGCAAAATAAACCTTCATTTCATTTGTTTATTTTTTGCTAGGAAGTGAATAGTTAACATAAAGTGCAAAAAATGATGGATGACTCACAAAATCATCCTTTTTGTTTATTTGTTCAAAATATGGGTTATAGAAAGCAGGATTATTAGATAATGTTAATGCTTGATGATAAGAATATTTATTAAATCCAATCTTGTCATTGTAATTATTACTTGCATCAATACTCAGAAATTGCATTGGAAAATTAAAATATTTTCCTTTTTCCGTGATGTAGGTTCGCGATGTCAATGGATTATATAAATGACTGTTAGTATCAGTTTCAGCATATAGGTTTTGTATGTCAAGAATTTTAGGTATAATGGTTTTATGTCTTTCGTACAACAAATTCAAAGCATCTCTTTTATTGGTAGTGTCTCTATAGTTTATCTCAGCATTTTGGATATAAAATTCAGCTAAAATATCTCGATAATAATATTTGTAATGAATATCAGTTATTTTGGTAAGTTCGGGTATTAAATTCATTCGGCGATCATACTCATTTTGATGTTCATAGCAAACTAAACAATTTATAAATGAAACAGATGTTCTAAAAAAACAGGTATAATCTTTTTCATAATCTCCAAAATCGAACGAACTGATAAAATCCCCTATGTAAATATCCCTCAGTTCCAAAGGATATATGCTTATAAATATGTATTTTTTATGACTTTCTGATAAATCTATCCCTATTGAATTTTGGCTTTGCTCATACTCAATCACTGAATCCAATGTTGAAATAATTTTCTCAGTGTTAATTAATGAATCTACTTGTTGCATTGTGATTTTACTATTTCCATTTCTTTGTGCAACAGATATGGTAAAACAAAAAACAAACAATATGGTCAGTTTTTTTTTCATTCTATTGAGTTAATATTTTTTAGATTGCTTCTTTTATTTTTATTGCTTTTGATTTAAATACCTTTTTTTTATCACTAAGTTCATAATAGGAATTGTAATTTTCTTCCCAATCAGATGAAGTTCTGGTATATTCCAATGAAATTATTTTATCGTTCTGCCAGTAAGCTTTCAAGTTAAAGTAGCCGTTTAAAAAAGTATCTAAAACATTTGAAATGACCAAGCCTTCTTTGGTTTTACTCAGGCTGTATATATTTAAAACTGTACCCTTTCCCTCGTTATTTTCTGTTGTTTCATCTTCGATACAAAAATAATTGCAGTTTGGTGAAATTTTTGGTAAGTTATTAAATGTATATTCAGATCCATCTTTGTGATTTAAAAGAATATAGTAAGTAGCATCTTCAACAACACACTTTAGTATATGAGATTCAATGCAGGGAAAGTATCCGATATAAGTGTACTTACTATATTCATTACTGTTTACCGGATTTTGATTGCTTTCATATATCATTAATACATTTTTTGATATTGGAATGAGTATTTTGCTATTTTGGATTTGAACAGGCTTTTCATAAATTGTTTCTAAATTAAATCCCGGAAAATGACTATAAATTTTATTCTTTTCTACTACAAATTTTTTAAGCTGTAAAGAGTTTGATTTGGTAATTGGTTTGTCCTTTTTATCCCCTAATACTGCTTTAAATTGATTTGTCCCCATTAAGGCTGTGTAATCCTTTATCATTATTGTATCGTAATAGTATAGTGTGTCAATACTACCAATGATACGACCCCTTGTAACATAACTTGTATCCGTTTTAACTACCTGAACCCTTCTTGTCTGGTTGTCCTTGTCCTTAAATTCGCAGGCTGAAAATTGAATACTTAAGTAAATTACATAGCTTAAAACAAAAAGTAGACTAAATTTCGATGAAAGGCTAATCATTATGTTGTTTTCGTTTTTTTGCAATGAAGCTAATCGTAAAAGGTTTTAAATTTAGCTATAATATTTCAAATTAAGGAAATTCTTCCATTAGTTTTCGCCGAACTTGAACTAGGTATAAAAGCCTGTCATAATAAAGTTTTTCAAAATACGGAATTACTTCAAAATGGACATAAGAGTGGGAAATAATTCTTTCTTCCACAGAATTATAAAAAGGTCTTTCACTCTTAATGTAATTTTCCCAAGCCTTAATATTGTTTCTGAAATATTCAACATAGGTAACCCCATCAGGATTTTCATCTTTATTTTTTTCAATCTTTTTAAGGTATTGGGTTATTGTCCAGTTATATTTTTCAATATAACTGAAAATTAAATTCCTCTCTAAAATGTAACATGAATCAAACTCATGACCATGGACAGGTTCTATTGTTACATATTCACATATTTTGCATTTTGCTAGAGAATCAGAAATGAATTTAATTATTTTATAAAATTCTTTTGGATACCTTAAAACAGTGTCTTTATTATATCGAATGTTGATATTATCTCCATATACCTTATCTTTCTTGAATTTATCGAGTTGTTTGAAATTGATTGGAAAAAGCTGTTGGGAAAAGGAACTAAGTGATATAAAGAAAAATATTAGTAAAGGAAGAGTCTTTGCATTTTTGGCAAATTCTAGAAACTTTAGCCCAAATTCAGTTTCGTTTTTAAATCTTGATCTATAATAGAAATCAAAATTCCAGTCTTTATGCCAAGATTTTGCAGATTCCATTGTCCATCCTTTCAAAATGCCCTCCTCTTCTATTTTTACAGGATCCCTATATACTGGAAGTACGCTTGATAATTCAACTTTGGTTTTTAAATAAATAGTTGAACCCATGTTTAATTGATTTATCATTGATTTGATTGAAACTTTTTTTTGCTAAATTGAATCACAAAGAGCGTAAATCTTCATATTCATTTTGTGTATGTTTTACCATGATGTCTTCCTTTAATAATTTTTGTGGCACTTCAGTAGCAAAATAATAGTCTTAAAAATCGCTTCTGCCTGCAGGTTGCTCAACCATATTTAGGTACGAATAAAAATAAAGATTAACTTCAAGAGTCCCTGTCAAAAATAATTATTTTTAGAATCGTTATAAATAAAACTGAAATTCTTGAATTAAGCGCTAAGCATTGGATTTGTAAATTTTGTAAGAATTTTTAATTAATAATTTTTAATTCCTTGGCGGGTCCCATTCGCCCCAAAACCTTCCTACCCTGATTAAAGCATTCGTGCAAGGGCTCAGGGTCGGGCTATTCGTTGCAAGTCCTCGGTCTGCTCCGTGCCTGCGCATCCCTGTGGGCTTTCCACTGCTATCCCTTCCCGGGGTGCTTTGAATGGGCATTTGCAAGAAACTAAGGCTTGTCTGATAAAAAACTACAAACCCTAAACTTCAAACCCGGAACTCCAAACTATATTATTCTTTTTTTCGTTTACCCAATTGCCCTTTGCACTATTTTCGTGCAGAATTTCGAATGAAGAAATTTATACCTTTATTTACCCTGGTTTTGAGCTTGATTTGTTGGGCTCAACTAAGTATTTCTCAAACCGCAGAAGTAAAAAAGTCGACTGAAATTCAATTGGTTGGCGGGCGAAAATATTACTTTCATAAAGTTGAAGAGAAACAAACCTTATTCGGAATAGCCAAAGCTTATGGTACTACTATAAGTGAATTGGCTTTCGAAAATCCGGAGGTGGTTGAAAATGGTATTAAGATTGGTCAAGTATTGAAAGTGCCTGTTGAGCCTAGCTTGAAGGCAAACACAACAACAACTTCAGTTGCCTCCAAGGAAGATGGAGTGCTTAACCATAACGTTGTTCAGGGTGAAACGCTATATAGTATCTCCAAGCTATACAATACCAACCCTGAGTTGCTCAAATCCTTAAATCCGGAAAGTGAGGCCGGAATAAAGGTTGGTCAGGTTTTAAAAGTTCCAATGGAAGGAACCGCCAATACATTTCCAACACAAGCAAATCCAACGGTTGGAAAATCAATCCCTAGTATTTCAACAGTTGACGTTACAGATGCTCCAAGTGTAAATTTCGTTTCCTTTTTATTGCCCTTTTACCTAAAGGATTATGTGTTCGAAGATTCTGTACCATTAAAAGTAAATCCCAACTCTGTTAATGCTATTGAATTTTACCAAGGGGCTATCATGGCTATTGATAGTCTGAAGAGTAGAGGCTTGCATTACCATGTTTCGGTGTTTGATGTGGTGAGTGATTCCGCCCAAACCAAACAAATTCTCAAGAAGAAGGAAGTTCAACAGTCTCACTTAATTGTTGGCCCATTTTACAATTCCACTTTCGAAACCGTGGCCCGTTTTGCTAAAGAGAAGAAAATTCCGGTTGTATCGCCAATGATTCAAAACAGTAAAATATTGAACGGGAATCCCTTGGTTAGTAAAGTAATTCCAAACAATACCAGCCAGGTGGAAACCATGGCCGAATACATTGCTACGAAATTTAAGGATGCCAATGTGCTGTTGGTACATACCGAGCATCCCCTTGAATTAAATTTGTTGGCAGCGTTTAAGGCAAAGTATAAATCCATTTTACCTGATAAAACGAATGCCTTGAAGGATGTGGATTATAAAGTGGCTGGTTTTTCTGGTATTTCAGGTGGATTACTTGGTGGAACAAAGCAAAATGTAGTGGTGGTGTTTTCCTCTGATCAGGTAATGGTTAGTCAATTATTGCCAAAATTGGATGGCAAACGGTCTGATTTCAAAATGGCAGTATTTGGGCAAGCCATTTGGAAAAACTTTGAAACCATCGAAGCCGATTTGTTCAGCAAACTCAATGTTCATCTTCCTGCCAACTATTTTGTTGACTATTCTGATAAAGCTGTAAAGAATTTCATTTCCAAATTTAGGGAGAAGAACCAATCGGAGCCCGGACAAATGGCTTTCTTAGGCTTTGATATTACCTATTATTATCTGAATGCCTTGAATAACCGTGGACAAAATTTCCATTCCACCTTATGGCAAATACCGGGTGCGGGAATGAGTACAGGTTTTGAATTTTTTAGGGATTCTCCGGATAAAGGCTTTGAAAACAAGGCATGCTCCATCATCAAGTTTGAGGACAATAAATTGATTCGGGTCAAATAACCCCAATCGTTTTTACCCAAAAACTCAGCGGATTGGATTTACTTGGCTTTTTGAGCCTAGTATAATTGGCAATTTGTCTTCAAATGGTTTAGGCATCTCGGGATTTTTGTTGAATGAAAAGTAAAAATATGAAATACTTTTCTAACGACCAACAAACAATAGCACAAAAAAAGTCTAAAATTTCAGTTCTAAGCAAAAGGTATTTCAAAATGAAACACCCTGTAGCACTTCCATGGTTCTTTGTATTCCTTCATCCGTTATATCCAAATGGGTAATCATTCGTACCGAATTGGGTCCAAATTGAATGGCTTTTATCCCATTTTTTTCCAATTGTTGTAAAAAGGAAGCAACATATTCAGGTTTGGCCAAATTGAAAATTAAGATGTTCGTCTCAACGGGCAATAGTTCGGTTACAAACGGCAATTCGCGTAAGGTCTTGGCTACTATTTGAGCCCTTTGATGGTCCATTCGCAAACGATCGACCTGGTTTTCCAGCGCATAAAGTCCGGCGGCAGCTAGGTAACCGGCCTGCCGCATGCCACCTCCCCAGCGTTTTCTTACCCTTCTGGCTTCTTTAATAAAGGTCGAATTACCAATCAATACCGAACCAACGGGTGCCCCTAAGCCTTTTGAAAGGCAAATAGAAATACTATCAAAAAGACCTTGGAAATCAACAGGGTTTTGGTTTTTTGCTACAAGTGCATTGAAAATTCGGGCTCCGTCCAAATGAAGCTTTAAGCCTTTTTGCTTGCACAATCCACTGATTTTTTGTAATTCAGCTAATTCGTAAACACTTCCTCCTGCTTTGTTGCAGGTGTTTTCGATGCTTACAATACTGCTTCGGCTAAGCCAATCAAAATCTGCATTGATGGCCGCTTCCACCTGTGTAGCATTGATTCGGCCGCGGTCGCCTTGAATGAGTTTAACCTGTAGTCCACTATTCGCAGCTAATCCACCTGATTCGTACAAGTAAATGTGGGACTGGTAGTCGCAGATTACCTCGTCGCCGGGTTTGGAGTGTACATGTAAGGCCAATTGATTGCTCATGGTGCCTGAAGGGACGAAAATCCCGGCCTCCATGCCAAATAATTCGGCCATTTTTCTTTCCAATTTCCCTACTGTTGGGTCTTCTCCAAACACATCGTCACCAACTTCGGCTTGTACCATGGCCTCCAACATTTCCTTGCTAGGCTTGGTTACGGTGTCGGATCGGTAGTCGATAATTTCCATTTTTTTTCAATTTAAACCCATGACAAATTTGCTAAAAAATACTATTCCAACTTGAGCTTTTTTATTGAAAATATATTTCACTTGTAATCGTGTTGGAATATTGCTTATAATTACACTTCTAAAAATAAATCTGAACCATGTCAAAAACCAGTTCTGATAATTTGTTTGAGTTGATTAAGGCCTTAAAGAAGCCTGAAAAACGTTACTTTAAAGTGTATGCTTCTCGCGCTCCCGGGGGTGAAAGTAATTTTTATAACCAATTGTTTGATGCTATTGATAAGCAGAAGGAATACGATGAAACACTATTGGTGAAGCAAATGGAGAAATTAATCGACCCCAAGCAATTTCCAATATCCAAAACCCGACTCTATGATATGGTTTTGCGCAGTTTGGATGCTTTTCATAGCAACAGCAGTATTGATGCTCAGCTCAAGAAGTTGCTCCATGGGGCAGAAATTCTGTACAAAAAGACCTTGTATAAGCAGTCGGCCAAGCTGTTGAAACAGGCTAAGAAAATGGCTTATGAATATGAAAAGCATACTTCATTATTAGAGATTTTTAAATGGGAAAAGCTGCTCATTGAAAAGGATACCTACGAAGAAATCGATGACAATGAATTGCAGCGTATTTATGAAGAAGACAGGACCATTCTCAAAAAAATTGAACTGCATTCTGAATTCTGGAATATCAAAAGCAATTTATTCCGCACCCTTAACAAAACAGGTTCTGCAAGGTCTCAGGAGGAGTTGGAAAAGTTTAGAAGTATCATTGCTTCGCGACTTGAAGGGCACGATGAAAAGCATTTCTATTACGAGACCCGCTATTTGTATAACCATACCAACAGTGCCTTTTACTTTAGTATAGGTGATTACAAGGAAAGTTATAAATACCTCACAGCCAATCTCAAATTAATTGAGGATAATTTGGAAATGTTCAGCGAGGAGCCCAATATCTATTTCTCCTTGTTAACCAATATTGTGTATATCGCCAGTCAATTAAAAATGTACAAGGAGGTTTTCTTTTACCTCGACAAACTTCGTGAATTGCCCAAAGCCTTTGAGAATGCCCGAAACGAGGATTTGGATGTACGCATGTTTTATCTGCTTTACAGCACGGAACTCACCATTCATTTTATTTTAGGTGATTTTGAAAAGGCCATTGATTCAGTACCGTTGATCGAGGCCGGACTGAAATTGTATGAAGATAAACTCAGTCATGTGCGAAAAGCCTTCCTGTATTATAATGTATCCATCAATTATTTTGGGGAAGGAAAATACAACGAAGCCTTGCGATGGATCAACAAGCTACTCGACAATGTAAGTATTGATAAAAGCCAAGCTATTTATTGTTTTGCTGAAATCCTCAACTTGGTAATTCATATAGAGTTAGGGAACCAAAGTCTGTTGCCTTACCAATTGAAATCGACACACCGGTATTTGAAGACCAGAAATCGTGTTTATAAATTTGAAACGGTTATGTTGCGTTTTATCAACCGCATTACCAATGCCTACAAGCATGAGCTGGCGGGAGTTTTTGCCAAGCTTAGGGAAGATTTAATGGAACTCAACAACGATCCTTTCGAACGGACAGCCTTCGAGTATTTTGATTTTATCTCTTGGGTAGAGAGCAAAGTTGAACATCGAGCCTTCAAAGAAATCGTTAAAGAAAAAGTAAAGGATGCTGTATAAAGCCAAGTTCAAATGCCAATATAAAATCTAAATTTAAAAATTAAAATTAGGAAAATAGGAGCTTATACCTCGAGTGAACCCGGGTTACGCCACAGAAATGCATAAACGATTAACCAGTTGTAAATCTATTGCTTAGTCCAAATTGGCGATAACTGCTATCTTGAAATTTTTTCGGGAGGAGTAAAACCAACTAAATCAAGTAGTTTGGATTAATAAATCATCCTATTGATTAATTCCATCAAACTTAAGTCTAAGTCATTGTATTTTAATTATTTCGGGAATTTTATTTATTAATATCTTTTTTCTTGATAAAAAAGAAACAAAAAATCAAGGCTGTGAACTTTTTTCGGGAAAACTACGGAAGGCTTTTTTTACAGAATGAAAATGAACTCCTTCCTCCGGTCGTCAAACACATTTTCATTCTCACACATGCCATGTCCCACAAAAGCCTTCCTCGTTTTCCACGAAAAAATTTCAAGGCCGGTCCCAGATTAAAATGTGTACGGTAAACCTGGCATCTATCTTTCAAAATCCTTTTTATACAAGGCTGGAAACCACTAGTTAGCAAATTAATTCTAGAAGTAAGCTCATATTAGAATTTGGGTTAATTGGGGATTAGTTGTATTTGTCTTTCCATTTGACCACACCGGGGTGAAAAGCAAAGGCTCAGCCACAGAAGAATGCTATGCGGAGATGTCGGGCAAGGATAGAGCGTGATACCCCGCAAGCCTGCAGCCCCCGTGCATTTTTGGGGGCTACAGGCTGAGGAGTATTAGCGATAGCCTGACCCAACCGCCCAGGTAAAAAGTTAATTAGAGGTAGAATGGTTTTGGCGGTTGGGGGCCCGCCTAGAACTAATTTTTAATTGTTTAAGTAATTCTAATGCTTATTCAGGGTTGAAGAACGCTTATCTTTGCAGCCCAATTATGGAAAGCCAAAAGTCAGTTGCCTTTTACACCTTGGGCTGTAAGCTCAATTTTTCCGAAACTTCCACCATTGCCCGTCAATTAACAAAGGCCGGCTATCAAAAGGTGGAGTTTGAGGAGGCTGCCGATGTTTACGTTATCAATACTTGCAGTGTAACCGACCATGCCGATAAAAAATGTCGGGATATAGTTCGGCGGGCTTTGCGCAAAAATCCAGAGGCTTTTGTTACAGTAATCGGTTGTTATGCCCAGTTGAAGCCCCAAGAAATTGCGGATATTCCTGGCGTTGATTTGGTACTAGGGGCAAACGAAAAGTTCAACATTTTATCCTACCTAAATGATAAGGAAATGCTGAACGGCAAAGGGGTTCATGCCTGTGAGATAAAGGAAGTAAAAGAATTTGTACCCGCTTTTTCAGCAGGTGACCGCACCCGTACATTTTTGAAAGTGCAGGATGGTTGCGACTATTTCTGCGCCTTTTGTACCATTCCGTTGGCCCGGGGTTTTAGCAGAAGCGAAACCATTGCCAAAACCTTGGAAACCGCTAAAGAGGCCATACAAACCGGTGTGAAGGAAATTGTGCTGACTGGGGTGAACCTAGGTGATTTCGGCCAAACAAACGATGAGAATTTTCTTGCTTTGGCCAAAGCCTTGGATCAATTGGGTGGTGTGGAGCGTTTTAGGATTTCATCCATTGAGCCCAATTTGTTGACAGATGAAATAATTCAATTTGTTTCCACCTCTCAAAAGTTTGTTCCCCATTTTCACATTCCACTTCAATCAGGTTCCGATAAGATTCTGAAGGCAATGCGTCGGCGCTACCAAAAGGAATTATACCAAAGCCGTGTTCAAACCATCAAATCCTTGATGCCTGATTGCTGCATTGGTGTGGATGTGATTGTAGGTTTTCCAAGCGAAACAGAGGAAGATTTTCAAGAGACCTACTCCTTTTTGAACGAGCTGCCGATTAGTTATTTGCATGTATTTACCTATTCAGAAAGAGAAAATACCACCGCTTTGAGAATTCAGGAAGTTGTTCCCGTTTCAGAAAGGCAAAGACGGAATAAAATGTTGACCATTCTTAGCGAAAAGAAGAAGAGAGCATTTTATGAAAGTCAACTAGGAAAGACATTTCCAGTTTTATTTGAGCAAGAAAATGATGGTGGTACGATGTATGGTTTTACTTCAAACTATGTAAAGGTGAAACTGCCCTATAATGCCGAATTAGTCAACCAAGTGATTCCGGTTTACCTTGAATCCATTGATTTTGATGGTGTAATTATTGCCCAGATACCAATTTCAGAACCTATATTTCAATAACCTTAATACGATAATCAGTTGTACCCTACTTTATATGATGCCTTCCTTGATCTTTTTGGGATCAACCTACCTTTTCTGAAATTAATCCAGAGCTTTGGTTTCTTTGTGGCCATGGCTTTTTTGGCTGCGATGTATACCTTGACCTCTGAAATAAAGCGAAGGGAAAGGGAAGGTCGATTGGTAGGTAGGTTGGAAAAGGAATGGACAGGGAAACCTTTGGAAATTTCGGAGTATATCATTAGTGGACTAATTGGTTTTGCCATTGGGTATAAATTGGTAGATATTTTTTTAAATTTTGATTTGGCCACGGCCGATACCCAAAGTTTTATTTTGTCTACCCGAGGTAGTTTGGTGGGAGGACTGGCTTTGGCGGCCATTGGTTTATACCTAACCTATCGGGAAGATCCAAAGTTTTTGAAACAAGAACCTAAATTGATTGAAAGATTGGTAATGCCCAATGAGTGGGTTGGAAATATTACCATGATTGCAGTGGTGGCAGGGATTTTAGGGGCTAAAATTTTCCATAACCTTGAGAATCCACAAGAGTTTCTACAAGATCCAATTGATGCCTTGACCAGTTTCAGCGGACTTACCTTTTATGGAGGTTTAATATGTGCCGGTGCTGCCATTATTTATTATGCTAGGAAAAAGGGAATCAAAGTTTTGCACCTCTGTGATAGTGTTGCCCCTGGGTTGATTTTGGCTTATGGCATTGGCCGCATGGGATGTCAAGTGGCTGGTGATGGCGATTGGGGTATTCCAAATGATGCCCCAAAACCTGAATGGATGAGCTTTTTGCCTGATTGGGTTTGGGCTTATGATTATCCCAACAATGTGCACCATATCAACCTGAAAGCCGATTTTATTTCAATGGGATTAGAATCCATCACTGGAAAAGCGTTTCCGACTCCCTTGTATGAAATAGCCATGTCGTTATTGATTTTTGCAGGTTTATGGATTTTTAGAAAACAGTTTACAACTCCGGGTATGCTTTTTTCGGTCTACCTTATTTTTAATGGAATTGAACGTTTCCTCATTGAGCAGATACGCGTTAATGTAAAATTTGAATTGCTTGGAATGACCGTTACCCAAGCCCAGGTTATTTCTACAACGCTAATAATTTTAGGACTTGGAGGCGTTTTTTATTTCAAAAGAAACCCTAAGAAATTGGCGGATTGGTAGCTTATTGAAGTTGGTAAACCTTATTAAAGGATAAGCCTAGTTCTTGGTGAGAGATATAAATAAGTCCCATTACGTCCTTGTTGTTGTTCAATAAAGTTACAATTTTCTCACAAAGATTCACGTCAACAGCGGCAAAGGGTTCATCTAAAATCAATACTTCAGGTTTTCGAAGAAGGGCCTGTAGCAATTGGGTTAGCTTTAATTGTCCGGCTGATAATTGTTTGGAACTATTCCCTAAATCATGGTCTAAACCATCCGGAATTTCAGTTAAATAATCCGCTAGGCCCCAATGTTTAATTTGGTTTTCAATTTCTTCTTTTGAATGTCTGTAAGCCCCGATTACTTGCCATAATTTTCCTGGGATAAGGTTAACAGGTTCAGTAACCACACCAATGGAAATCGATTCAGGTAAAATTGGTTTTTGGTAAGGAAGTGTATAGGATTTTCCGGTTGTTGGCGGATAAAAGCCAAATACCAATTTCCACAAGGTTGTTTTACCGCTTCCGTTGGCGCCCTTTATCCAAAGTCTATCTCCTTTTTCAAAGGAAAAATCCGAATAAGTCTTTACAGAAGTCTGATTGGGGTATGAAAATGATAAATTCTCCCAAACGATGGCCTTCCAATTTTCGTCCTTTGGTATTTCTTGTGTTGTTGTGTGAAAGTCAAGTTCAGGATTTATTTTGGAAAAGGCAATACTTCCTTGGTAGATGTAACCATTGGCCTGAAATAAAGCGATAAGAATCTTTTTTACTTCAAAACTAACTACGGTCCAAATCATAACATCACCAATGCTTAGACTTGATTTGAAGTTCTGGGCAACAAAAACGAAGGCAAGAACGATGATACTTTGGTTTAAAAAGGTATTCACATCTCGGAGGTCTTGAATGGCAATTTCGCTTTTACCAAATGATTTCATTCGCTCAAGGGCCTGTTGCAGTTTAGACTTAAGCAAACCCAATGCTTTAAAGGGTTGATAATGCACAGAAAGCCCGACCAGTTCTTGATTAAGATTGACATAATCGGAATGGTGTTTGGAATGGATTTTTTTTATCCTTTTGATTAAATAATAGTTGACTCCCCAGATAATTCCAAGTGCAGGAATAAGCAATAGCAATCGAAAACCAAAGAAGTAAAGGGAAAAGAAACCTACACCGGCTAAAAACAAAACCCCATAGATCAATTGGCCATAAATTGAAATACCAGCATAAAAGAGTTGGTCACTTAATAGATTAAAGTTGCCCAATCGGTCTGCAACTGATTTTTGTTCGTTTTCTAATGCGCCGGCCGTGTCGATTCGGTTGAGCATGGCCGACCTGATTTCATTGACCTTTGCATTGGAAAGTCTAACAGAAACCCTTTTAGCGAGTAAATGGAATAGATTTACCACAATGGCCCAAACCGTTAACCATTGAAGTTGGATAAAATGTTGATGAAGGAGAATAGGGAATAGGATGGTGAGGGTATAAATTCCAGCTAAAAGAAGAGAAAAGGCTAACTTTCTTGGATCTTTCCAAAAAAAGAAAAGCAAGTTCCACACTTCTTTGAAGGTTTTCATCCCTTAAAATATTTTACCTGGATTGAGGATATTATTGGGGTCGAAAACCTTTTTTATCCCTTTCATTAATTCAAGTTGGATAGGTGAAACCGCCAATTCCATATAGGGTTTTTTGGCAATCCCAATACCATGTTCACCCGATAATGTACCGCCGAGTTCAACCACCTTAGCAAAAATTTTCCCGATGCTTTCATTGACTTCTTTGTTCCAATAAGCATCTGGTAAATCTTCCTTTAAAATATTGAGGTGGAGATTTCCATCACCGGCGTGGCCGAAACAAACCGTGCGATATCCATATTCTTTCCCGATAGCATGAATGCAATTAACCAGTTCAGGCAATTTTCCTCTTGGAACAACTACATCTTCGGCTTTGGTTAAAGTGAAGGAATTGACTGCAGGCGAAATTTGTCTTCTCAATTTCCAAAGCTGGTCTTTTTGCTCGGCCGAATCCGCAAACAAAGGGTCGTCCATCACAAAAGGAACCAAGGCTTCACCAATAATAGCAGCATCGCCAAAAAGCACCTCGGCATTGTTTCCATCCAATTCGATTAGCAGATAAGCCCCTATTTCAGGCTGGGAAGGCATTTGGATTTTGGTGCCAAAGAGTTCTTCAACATACTGTTGGGTAAGGTCGGCCGAGAGTCTATCAATTAATTCCATTCCACTGGGAACAACCCCGGCTAGGTAAATGGCTGAAATGGCTTTGCAGGCAGTTTCTAAATTTGGAAAGGCTGCAAGCATCAACACATCATGGGTAGGGTAGGGGCGAAGTTTGAGTACGATTTTAGTAATTATACCCAATGTGCCTTCGCTTCCACACAGGAGTTGAGTGAGGTTATAACCGGTAGAGTTTTTTAAAACATTCGCTCCTGTCCAAGTTATTTCGCCTTGAGCAGTAACAATTTCCATATTGAGCACATAATCTCTTGTTACACCATATTTCACGGCCTTGGGTCCGCCTGAATTATGTGCCAAATTTCCTCCGATAAAACATGAACCTCGACTACTTGGGTCGGGAGGATAAAATAAACCCAAAGCTTTCACCTCGTTTTGAAGGACTTCGGTAATTACACCTGGTTCTACTGTTACTTGCAGGTTTAGCGTGTCGATATCAAGGATCTTATTAAATCGTTCCAAGGAAAGTATTACACCACCATGAATAGGTAATGCAGCTCCGCTCAATCCTGTTCCACCACCACGAGGCGTAACGGGGATTGTAAATTGGTTGCAAAGTTTTAGAATAGCGGCAATTTCATCTGAACTTCCTGGTTTTAAAACAAGCTCGGGCATAAAATGATGATCTTCGGTTTCATCATGGGCATAATTCGAACGATCGGCCTCGGAAAGCAATACATGGGCTTTTCCACAGATCTCGGTAAAGGATTGAATCAGTTCGGTTGGTATGCTTTGGTAGGGCATGTTTAGTTTTCTAAGGCGAATTTTTCAAACACTGCTTCCATCGGAATTGAATCTTCAAAGAAATCCAAAATGCGTTTAATGACACCATCTACTATTGCATCAGGACAGGAAGCGCCGCTTGTTAAGGCAATGTTTATTGGTTTTTTTCCTATCGGTAAATAGGATATGGTTTCAATCAGTTGCTTGGTATGGAAATTAAAATGTTTGATGTTTGTTTGGGATACTATTTCCTTTTCAGAGCTAATAAAGTAGGTAGGGAATTTTCGCTCACACAGTTCTACTAAATGGGACGTATTGGAGCTATTGTATCCTCCAACAACAATGGCCAAGTCAACCTCTTGTTCTAAGAGTCCAAGGGTTGCGCTTTGGTTATCGTTGGTAGCATAGCAAAGCGTGTCACGTGTATCGGCAAAATGATCATTCAGTTGCGCTATTCCGAATTTGTCGATCATCACCTGCTTTAAGTATTCTGCAATTTCTTGTGTTTCGGTGGCCAGCATTGTTGTTTGGTTAACAACACCAATGCGCATCAAATGTTTGTTTGGGTCGAAACCTTCCGAATACCTTCCTTTAAATTTTGTTTCAAAAGTTTCAATGGAATGCATTCCTTTGATCAATTCACCTAAAAACTTGGTTTCTTCGATATCTTTTACGATTAATGAGGGCCCTTCAGCCGCACTATGTGAAAAGGTAGCCCTTGTTTCTTCATGGTTGTGTTTACCATGGATAATAATAGAGTACATTTCATTGCCCAGTTTTTCACTTTTTTTCCAAACCCTTTCTACAAAAGGACAAGTGGTATTGTACTTATGAACCTCTATTCCAATTTCAGAAATGATTTTTTCGATTTCCAAGGTGGTTCCAAAGGCAGGGATAATCAATACATCCTCCGATTTAAGTTCTTCCCAAGGAATAAATTGTCTTCCTTCCGTATCCATAATGAATTTCACACCTCGACTCTGTAAATCGGCATTCACATCAGGGTTGTGGATCATTTGGCTTAAAAGAAAAACCCGCTTGTTTGGATTTTCTTCAATAGCTTTATAGGAGATTTCAATGGCATTTTCAACACCATAGCAAAATCCAAAATGTCGAGCAATGTGAAAGCGAACAGGACCGAAATCGAGTATGGAAGGTGAAAAGTCCTTTTTTCGAGGATCTTTGTTTTTACGGTTTTCTTTTAAGAGGCCAATAATGGACGATCTGTAAAAGCTTGGAATATTAAATTGCTTCATCCCTTTAAGAATGGGCAAAGGTCAACAATTTCGTCGAATACTAATAATCGTCGTCGTTTGTTTTCTTCTTAACGCCACATTTCTGTTTTAATACATAATTGGCCTCGTAATAGCCATGTGCACTAGCCTGTCCCCAATCCTGACACGCCAGTTCTTTTTTGTTAATTTTTTCATACAGATTTCCTCTATGAAAATAGGCTTCTCCAAAATCGGATTTGATCTTGATTGCTTGGGTAAGATCATCGATTGCCTGCTTGGTTTGCAATAATTTATCGTTTGCTTTTGCTCTAAAATAATAGGCATTGGCAAAATCAGGCTTAAGTTGAATAGCTTTTGTGTAATTTTCTACGGCGGATTCATAATCCTGTGCGTAATATCTACTTAAACCCAGGTTCATAAATTCCGATGCAGTTTTTTGTCCAAACCCTTTATTGGCAAAGGCAAAGACCAGAAACAAAAAAATCAGGATGATATTTTTTTTGTTGGAGAGCAATGGAATGGGTTTACTAATTTGTTGTTTTTAACAATCGGCTAAGTTGCTAAAATATTTAATCCGTACGTTGCAAACTTTGAACCATTTTTTTTATTTTCAGCTAATTATCTGATGGAACTCCACAATTGTGAATTATTTTTGCCCGATGAGATTTCTTAAATTACCCCTTCTGTTTCTCTTTTTTCAAAACAGTTTATTAGGTCAAACCTTCAAACAAGTAACATTTAACGCACCTGATCAATTGCAAGTGTCAGCCGATGAATATTTGGTAGATAAAGCTGCACCCTACATTATTCTCTTTCATCAAGCAAGAAGTAGTAGAGGCGAATTTCGTGAAATTGCACCTCGCTTTAATAAATTGGGCTACAATTGTTTGGCTGTAGATCTCCGCAGTGGCAATGAGGGAAATGGTGTAACCAATGAGACTGCATTGCGGGCAGGGAATTTTGGAAAATCAACTGAATTTATCGATGCTACCCAGGATGTAATGGCTGCCATAGCCTATGCACAAGGAAAATCGCGTAAAAATGTTATTCTGCTCGGTAGTTCTTTCTCTGCTTCCCTTGCTCTTATTGTTGGTAAAGATGATGCCAGAGTAAAGGCGGTGATGGCTTTTTCACCTGGCGAATATTTCGATATCCAATTGAATGTGCAAAAAAATATTAGCGGCTTTAGTAAACCTGTTTTTGCTGCCTGTGCTGCCGATGAAGAACCTTATGTTAGGACCTTAATGTCTGGGGTAATTTCTTCAAAGAAAATTATTTTCGCTCCTTCACTTGGAGGAAAACATGGGGCAAAATCCTTGACTCCAGCCAATAAGAACCAAAACGACTATTGGTTAAATATCATCAATTTCCTTAAAAATATCAAAGAATAGCCGATTTGTCCTGCCCTGTTTTACTTTCATAGAGGTAATTCGGATATTGATGTAAGAATTTTTGTTTGACCTGTCCTTCATTTTTTAAGCCTATTATTAATACCTTCGCAGGGTACTAAGGCATGTTATTATCCATAAAGAATATTGGTCGTATCCGTGAAGTCATCAGCATACTGGTGAAATACGGCTTTGAGGATATTGTGGTGAATAGTACCTTGAGGAATTTTGTGTCTGAAGATCGACGTGTTACTTGGCTTCGTGACGAAAAACCTGTATTTGAATACACCCGCTATGAAAGGATTAGGCTGGCCGCCGAAGAACTTGGACCTACCTTTGTTAAATTGGCCCAGGTGCTGTCCAATAGACCTGATCTCCTTCCTGAGGCACTCATCAAAGAACTGGAGAAACTCCAAGACCGTGTATCTCCTTTCCCTTTTGAAGAAGCTAAAGCAATTATTGAACGTGAGATGGGACAACCCATCGAAGAAATGTTCGATGATTTTAATCCAAAACCACTTGCCTCGGCCTCAATTGGTCAGGTGCACCGTGCCCGTTTGAAAAATGGGGATGAAGTTGTGGTGAAAGTGCAAAGGCCTCATATTTATGATACCATCGACCGTGACTTAACCATTTTGGCTGATATCGTGCGACGTGCAGATCGTTACCTGAAAAAACAGGGAATGAACAATGCGCAAGAAATGGTGGAAACCTTCACCAAGAGCATGATGAAGGAGCTGGATTACCGTAACGAAGCACGTAATATCGATCGGTTTAGAAAGTACTATAAAGACTATACCAATTTCTATGTTCCCGCGGCCTATAAAGACATCAGTACCGAGAAAGTCCTGATTATTGAATTTGCCAGAGGTTGCAAAATTTCGGATGCCAAACAGCTTCGTGAATGGGGTTTAGATCCTGAAAAAATCGCTGAAACAGGTATGGATATTTACCTGACACAGATTTTCGAACATGGCTATTTCCATGCAGATCCACACCCAGGTAATGTTTTAGTAAAACAGGACGGAACCATTTGCCTAATCGACTTCGGTATGGTAGGGCAAATTATGCCGAAAGATAAAAAGGCATTTGCCGGCATTTTTATCAGTATGGCACAAAAGGACGCCCGAGAAATGGCCCTTAACTTCCGTCGTCTCGCTATCAAGGATGAAATTAATGATATGCGGGCCTTTGAATATGAAGTAAACGAAATTATTGAGGATTTTGCCTACTTGGATATCAGCGAAAGTAGTATCGCCGATTTCACCCTTCGTATCCAAAAATTAATGTACGATTATCAAATTACCATTCCTCCGAGTGTGTTTTTGATTTTTAGAGCCATGGCAATTTTGGAAGGTATCGGCAAAACAATTCACCCCAATTTCAATACCTACGACTTTATCGAACCTTACGGGGAACGAATGGTCAAAGATCGCTTCAAACCTGAAAATATTCTTCAAGAAGCAACCTTCCAAATCAATCGAATCTCCAATTTTCTCAATACTTTCCCCGGCGAAGCCAGAGGCCTTTTCCAAAAAGTATCGCGTGGTAAATTGCATTTCGAAGTTGAACTGCAAGGCTATGGCTACCTGTTGAAAAAGTTAGACAGTCTAACCAATCGCATGTCGCTTACCTTGATTATTTGTTCCTTGATTATCGGTTCGGCCATTATTACAACAGCAGATTTTCCGCCTGAAGCCAAACTTCAATACGGAATTCCTTGGCTAAGTGCCATGGGATTGTTTACGGCTGCAGGTTTGGGACTTATTCTACTTTGGGCCGTATTAAGAAGAAGGAAATATAAATAAGCCATTCAATTTACCCATCTTTGTTTTCAATTTGAAACCTACCTTTGCACTTATGAAATTACGTTTTTTTGCGGCCTTCTCACTGTTGACTATCCTGTTCAATAGCTGTAAAACCGATTTGGATATATTGGCCGATTATAAGGCGATTCCGGTTATTTATGGAATAATAAATCACAAGGATTCGGTTCACTATATCCGGGTGCAAAAGGCGTTTTTGGGTGCTGGAGATGCTTATTTCTTCTCACAAAATCCTGATTCCAACTATTTTAAAGATATCACTGTTACTCTTGCTCCATTTAAAATCAATGAAACAAGTGGAGATACCATTTTTGGAAATCCCAAATTGATAACCTTGTCTGAAACCTATATACCAAATAAAGACCAAGGCGATTTCTTTGGCGGTTCTCAAAAGGTTTACTTTACAACTACTAAACTTGATTCTACCTATTCTTTATTGTTGAAAGTTTACAACAACGAAAATGGTGAAGTGTATTCATCAGCAACAGATTTATTGGATAGAGTATCTTGGACAACTCCTAATACAAACGGGGTGGTTACCCTAGCTAGTCAGTTGGGATCCTACATTAATTATACCCCAACTTGGGATATTGGCTCTAAAGGCTATGTTTCGGAACTTAGTTTGGTGGTGAAATACAGAGCTGTATATGAAACCAGCAATGGCGATAAAGACACGATTCCAAGTCAAGTAACCTGGAAACAGACTTCCATCGACAGAACCCAATTCAATAATGCCTCTAAAGTTTTCTTGGTCTTGTCGGGCGAAGAGTTTTATAAGTTTTTGCAAGAGGCCATCCCTGTTCCAGGCGATACTTTGGTGCGGATTTTTGATGGTATTGATTTTGTAGCCGATGTTGGAGCCTACGAACTTTATAATTTCTTAAACCTAAATCAGCCTACCACTACCATTGTACAGGATAAACCGATTTATTCCAATATTGAAGGGGGGTACGGACTATTCTCGAGTAGGTTAACCGGTGTGCAAAAAGGTAAATTGCTGAATTCTCCTTCTACCAAGGAATTAAAGGAAGGAAAATACACCGCTGGCTTAAAGTTCCAATGGCCATAATGCCAGTTTGAACGAATATTCCCATTCTTTTCCTTTTTTGTCCTACCTGTAGGTTTTTTCATTGCCTCACCTTTGTGCCATACATTTAAAACTAAATTCTTATGGCAACAAAATGGACACTTGACCCTTACCACAGCGAAGTTGGATTCAAAGTAAGGCACTTGATGATTACCAATGTAAAGGGTATCTTCAAATCTTATGAAGTAAATGCAGAAACCGATGGTGACGATTTCTCCAAAGCAAAAATCAGTTTTTCGGCCGATGTGGATTCAATCGACACCAATAGCGAACAACGCGATGGGCATTTGAAATCCCCCGATTTCTTTGATGCAGCCAACCATCCTAAAATAAGCTTTTCGGCTACCAAATATGAAAATGTCGATAATGACGGTTCCTACGAACTGTATGGCGATTTGACCATCCGTGGCATTTCTAAACCAGTAAAATTGGATGTTGAATTCGGTGGAGTGGTGAAAGATCTTTGGGGCGGAACCCGTGCCGGATTTACCATCAACGGAAAGGTAGACCGCAAAGAATGGGGCTTAACCTGGAATGCCGCAACGGAAGCAGGTGGCGTTTTGGTTTCAGACACCATTCAAATTAGCTGCGAAATTCAATTAGTAAAACAACAATAAGTTCAACCAAGTAGGAACCTTTTTGCTTACCACGAGGAGGTTCCTTTTTTTCACATGGAAACAACAACACAACAAGGTTCTCAAACCGTGAGAGACCTAAAAAAGGCACGCACCCAAACCAAAGTTATGGCGGCTATCCAAAACCGCTACAGTGGACGAGCCTTTACACCGCGCAAACTAACGCTTACCGAACAAGAAACCCTTTTCGAAGCAGCCTCTTGGGCTCCAAGTGCTAACAACGAACAACCTTGGAGATACCGTTTTGCTGAAAATGGTACTGAATTGTTTCAAAAACTGTTTAATTGCTTGTCGGGTGGAAACCAAGCCTGGGTTAAAGATGCCGCGGGATTGATTCTTTCTTTGGCTCAAAAAAAGTACACTGCAAATGGCAACCCAAATGCTTATGCCTGGTATGACGTGGGCGCCGCCAATGCTTTTTTAATCCTTCAAGCCACCGAGTTGGGATTTATTACCCATATCATGGCAGGCTTTGATAGAGTAAAAGCCCAAGCCGAATTTGGGGATGAAAACCTTGATGTCATCTGCATGATTGCAATTGGCGAACAAGGTCAACCCGAATTATTAGAGGAACCCTTTCGCACCAGAGAACTTACTCCAAGAAGCCGAAAATCCCTCGATACCATTTTGATAGCCTAGGCCAAAAGTTAAAATTGAATCAAAAACTTCCTAAGCAAATTCGATAGTCTGTTAAAAACTTTCTTTCGTAGACAATTTCTTCGTTTCTTAAAAAAGTATCTTTGATGAAATCATAATTTAATCCAATGGAAGTTAACTTTTTAGCTGTTTTAGTAGCCACGCTTATCCCCACCCTAACCGGCTTTGTTTGGTACAATCCGAAAGTTTTCGGGAATGCCTGGATGGAGGCTGCTGGTGTAACCGAAGAGAAAATTAAAAACGCCAACATGTTCATCATTTTTGGAGTTTCGTTACTCTTATCGTTTATGCTTGCTTTCTTTTCTCAAAACCTCACCATCCATCAATTTGCCATTTTTTCCCTATTAGAAAATCAACCGGGTATGCACGAAAATCCAATTACAAATCCCGATTTTTTGAGCATGATGGAGAAATATGGTACCAACTTCAGAAGCTTTAAACATGGTTTATTGCACGGCACCGTTGCTAGTTTGTTTTTTATCCTTCCAGTTTTGGGCACCAATGCTATGTTTGAGCGCAAAGGATTTAAATACATTCTAATTAATGTTGGCTATTGGACCCTAACCTTGGCTTTGATGTGCGGCGTACTTTGTGGTTGGATGAAAGCTTAATTTACCTTCCTTCATTTGGAATCCTCGTTTCTAGTTGGGACGGGGATTTTTTTTATGTGGCGGGCCCCCTCCGCACCACAACCTTTTACCCTGAATTTGAGTTTTGTGCGTGTGCGTTCGGGTCACGCTTTCGGCGGTAGTCCTCGGTCTGCTCCGTTGCCCTACGCATCCCTGTGGGCTACACTGCCTCAATCGTTGCCCGGGGGTTCTTCGTGCCTGGGTTTGGATGGTAAATTTGGCAGTGGTTTTTCATGCCCGGCTTTAGCAAAATCTATTCGGGCACCATCTTTCCGGGTAGGGATAGAAGTGAAAAGCCCACAGCGGCCTGAGCGAAAGCGAAAGGCGCGAGGACTTGTAACGAATAGCCCGACCATTCGCCCAGTACGTCTGTTTAAACAAGGGTAGACTGGTTTTGGCGAATGGGACCCGCCAAATAAAAATAAAAAAATAAAGACAGCTTAGTTTATTTCTCCTTTACTTCCAAACGGCTTACAACTTGATTTCCAATGATATGGCTTTCGATAATTTCTTGGATGTCTTGCACTTGTACGCCTCCATAGAAAACGGCATCGGGATAAACGGCTACCATAGGACCTTTTTCGCAGATATCCAAACAGCCACATTTTTGGGTACGAATGGCAATCGGAAGCTTTTTGTCGTTCAACTGTTTTTTGAATTCCTGAATCAATGAAATACCATGCTGATCGCCGCAACTTGGTCTGGCTCCGGCTACGCGTTGGTTGGTACAAACAAATATATGTTTCTCGTAAATCATAGGCGAAAGTTAGGCTGAATAACGAACAACTGCGCTGTGCAAAGGTCCGTTAACCGGCGGATTAAACTTAATTAACTCAATATCAATTTTAAAAACCCAAGGAAAAATGCTTCGCAAACGGTCGTGGATGCGCTTGGCCACTGTTTCAATCAATTTTGCGCGAACAGCCATCTCTTGTTTTACTACCTCGTACACCTTTACATAATCCACTGTTTTGGTCAGATCATCGGTTTCAGCGGCTTCTTCAAAATCCAAAAGAAAATGCACATTCACCTCAAATGCTTGTCCAATCAGGGCTTCCTGGTCAAGACAGCCATGGTAGGAATATGTTTTTATTCCCAAAACGGATATGGAATGCTGTCCCATTAGGCGGTCATTGGAAGGGTTATACCTTTTTGTAAACGGCTTAATACTTCGGGTTTGCCCAAGGTGGCTACCAGTTCAAACAATTGCGGGCCTCCACCCACCCCTGAAACCAATACTCTGAATAGCTGCATAACGCTACCAGGGCTCATTCCCAAGGTTTCGGCTGTTCCTTTGAAGCATTTTTCGATTTCGGCGGCTTCAAAATTTTCCAAGCTGCCCAAGTTTTGGATAAATTGTTCGAAATAGGCTTTTGCACCCGGGTTCCAACGTTTTTTCAATACTTCAGCATCGTAGTTGCTAGGGGCTTCGAAAAAATAATTGCCCAAATCCCAGAATTCATGCACGAAATGGGCTTTTTCTTGAATCAACAAACATACTTTTTCCAAATAGGCACGGTCGGGGTTAATTCCTTTGCTTGTTAGTGCAGGAAGGAAGGCATCGGCTAATTCAGCAGCAGATTTTTTGCGCAAGTATTGCTGGTTGAACCATTTGGCTTTTTCGGGGTCGAATTTCGCACCTGCTTTGTTTACCCGCTCAAACGAAAATTCAGCGATTAATTCCTCCATGGTAAACAACTCACGGTTGCCGCCCGGATGCCAGCCCAACAAAGCCAACATATTGGTAAAGGCCTCTGGGAAATATCCATTTTCGCGGTAACCCGACGAAATTTCGCCACTGAAAGGATCTTTCCACTGCAAAGGGAATACGGCAAAACCTAAACGATCGCCATCCCTTTTGCTTAGTTTACCGTTGCCATCGGGTTTCAATAACAAGGGCAAATGGGCGTATTCGGGCATTTTATCTTCCAAACCTAAATAGCGCCAAATCAATACATGGGATGGCGCAGATGGCAACCACTCCTCGCCACGAACGGCATGGGTTATTTCCATCAAATGGTCATCGATGATATGGGCCATGTGGTAAGTGGGCATTCCATCGGATTTGATAAGTACTTTATCGTCTACGGTTGAGGAGTTTACCACTACCCAACCACGGATAATATCGTGAAAACGGATTTCCTCGTTGCGGGGCACTTTCAAACGGATTACGAAAGGTTCGCCGTCGGCAATTTTTTGTTTCCACACATCTTCGGGCAAGGTCAAGGAGTTTTTCATCATTTCCCGAGTGGTATGGTTGTATTGTGGAGCTACTACTTTTGCCGCTTCGAGGCGTTTGCGCATGGCATCCAAATCTTCGGCCGTATCGAAGGCATAGTAAGCGTGGCCTGAAGCAATTAGTTGATCGGCAAACTTTTGGTAAACACCTTGTTCTTTGCGCTCGCTTTGGCGGTAAGGTGCATGCGGTCCACCCACATGCGGTCCTTCGTCGGGAATGATGCCGCACCAAGTCAAACTTTCGATAATATAATCCTCAGCACCCGGCACGTAACGGGTTTGATCGGTATCTTCAATTCTTAAAAGAAAATCTCCGCCATGTTTTTTGGCGAAAAGATAGTTGTACAAAGCACTACGCACTCCACCCATATGCAGCGGACCTGTAGGGCTGGGGGCAAATCTCAATCTTACTCTTCTGTTTTCCATATTGGCTGCAAAGTTATTTCTTATCCAGCGAATTGCCAATGCCTTTTTTTATGGCTTATTTTTGCCCAAAATCGTCCCAAATTTTTAATTTTTAATTTTTTAATTTTTAATTGTAATCACCTCCCTCCCTTGCCACATCTTCGCTACAATCCCTTACTCGACACCTATACCATGGTGGCTGCCAACCGCCAGCACCGACCGCATTTACCCGGACAGGATACTTGTCCTTTTTGCCGGGTTCTGGAAAAGTAGATTTGGATTATGATGTTATTTCTTATCCAAACGATTTTCCGGTTTTATCCAATTCACCTCGCCCGGTTATGGAGGAAAATCCATTTTTCGAAGCTGCCGAAGCCTATGGTCGATGCGAAGTGATTTTGTATTCCCCAAACCATCAAGCAAGGATTTATGATTTGAGTGACGAACAAGTTGAGAAAATTATCCGGCTTTGGATGGATAAAAACAAGGAGTTTGGTCAAGATCCTAAGATCAAGTATGTGTATCCTTTCGAAAACAGAGGGAAGGAAGTAGGGGTTACCATTCCGCATCCGCATGGACAGTTGTATGCTTACGGATGGTTGCCTTTAAAGCTCAAAACCGAATTGGATAATGCCAAGAAATATTGGATAGAAAAGGGAAGGAATTTATTTGATGATATGAACCAAGCAGAAGGGTTGGATGGACGACGAATGTTGACCGAAACCCAACATTTTGCTTGTTATATTCCTTATTTTACCGATTATCCTTTTGGCGTTTTTATTGTCAGCAAGGATAAAGCCAATCTTCTCTCCTTTGAATCAGCCGATATTAGTGAGTTGGCTTTGTTGATAAAGCAGGTAGTAAGAGCATTCGACCGGCTTTTCGATCGAGAATTCCCTTACATGATGGCCATACACCAAACCCCGGTAAATCTGCCTGAGTATGCAGATTCAGCGGAGTATTATCGCTTTCATATCGAATTTTATACCCCTTTGCGCGACAAGGATAAAATAAAGTGGTATGCCTCGTCGGAAATGGGGGCTTGGGCGGCAGCCAATACCTTGTCGGTGGAAGATTGTGCGGAGCGTTTGAGAAAGGTTTGGGCTTAAATTGTCATCCTATTAACCCAAATTAATCAATAGGAGGATTTACTAATCCGAACTATTTGATTTAGTTGGGTTTACCCCTCCTGAAGAAATTTCGGGATAGTAGTTGTTATCAATTTGGCCAAACAAATTGATTTACAATTGCTTAATCGTTTTTGCATTTCTAATGCACAATCTGGATTAAACGGCATTACTTAGCTTCCTTTCTGAATTTTCTCTACCGTTTTGAAAAGGTCGGTTTCATATTCCAAGAAATATAGACCTGCCGGTAAAGCTTGTAAATTCAATTTGGGCCATACTTGGTTGTGGAAGCTGGTTTCAAGTAGTGCTTGTCCTTGGATATTTAGAACTCTTAGTTTGGCCGTTACAGGAAAACTGCTTTGGATAAACAATTCGTTCTTGGTTGGATTAGGAAAGAAGGTGAGGCTGTTGGCCGTGGGGGAATATTTTCCTTGCCAAACCTCGGTACTTCGCTGATAGCTCGAGTCAATACCGGCGATAATATAAAGCGTATTCCCTTGACTGGTGGCGCTGACTCCTTTTCTTGGCGAAAACGGCAATTGGCCCATGGCTAACCACTCATTTCTACTTGGCTGATAGAAATAGGATTCGTTGTAAAATTCTTTGTTTTCATTCATGCCGGTCAAACAAATCAGCCCGTCCATAAATCCCAAGGCGGCACTGTATTGGATGTTTTGGCCTGGGAAATCTGCCAATCTTGTCCAAGTTTGTCCACTTGGTTCGTAAGCATACCAGTCATGAAAACCTATTGTTTCAGTTGAATCGATGCCAAGTCCAACAAACAATTGATTACCCCAAGGTACCAAAACAGCTTCTTTTCTAGCATTACCTGGAAAATCTGGCCTTTTTTCCCAGGCCTTGGCCGTCAAATTATATTCCCACCAGTCTGAATAACAGCTAGTACCATCACTTCCCAGTCCAAAGAATAGACGGTTTCCTAAATTGCCGCTCACTTGTTGTTTTCGAGCAGGTGCATTAGGGAATGGAAAACTGTTCCATTGGCTTGCTCCATTTTCAATACAGTAGCAATCGCTAAATACGGTATTTGCTTTTCCTCCGATTAGGCAAAAGCTTGATTCGGTATAAAAGCAAGAGGCGTATTGCCGAGGAGGGAAATTGACCAATCCTTGGTTAAACCATTGGTTTGAATCCGAATGAAATTCCCAAACATCCGGTGCGATATAAAAGCCCGTATTTAATCCACCGGTAACAAACACTGTATTTCCCGAAACAAAAGCCAAACCATCATCAAATCCCAATCCGGGGAAATCGGAAAGTGGCTGCCAATCCATCTTTTGCGAAAAGGATAATTGGGTAAATAGGAAAAGGAAAAGTGTAATTTTTTTTGGCATCAACCGCAAACGGGATTTTTAATTTGGAATTGTGGAGTCAACCATTTTTTTGATTCTCAAAGAAACCATAATACCGAATGGACCTTATGTTTATTCCAATTTTGGGCTCACATTTTCTTGAAGAAATTGAACTAATATGCTGTATCCTAGGTGTTTAATAATCTAAATTTACAAATAAGCTTTAGACTGTTTATAAATTAAAATTAGTATAAGCGGATTATTCGTTTCAAACCACGGAATTTAGGTTTGGTTTAAGGATGGCAAACGCCTATTCAATAGTCTAAAATTAAGGGAGTACACTACATCTTTACCCAATTCCCTTCCCAATCACCTCCAGCAATCCTTCCATCTCTTCTTGGGTATTAAAGGTATGCAGACAAATCCTTATTCTCTCCTTTCCTTTTTGTACCGTAGGAAATACCAATGGCCGTAAATCAAATCCAGCTTCTTGGATGCGGTTGGCCATTTGCCTGACTTCAAAATTGCCGGGAACGAACAAAGCCTGTATCATACTTTGACTGCTGCGTAAAAATGGCAATTGGGGATACTTGGTTAAAAGGGTTTGAAAGGCTTCGACCTTTTGTTTGGCCTGTAAAGTAAAATCGCCTTTTTGCAAAAGTTGATAGGCCGCTTGTACTTCCATCAATGAACTTAAACTCGAAGCAGTAGAATAAATAAAGGATCGGGCAAAATTGACCAAGTATTGTTTGGCTTTTTCTGTCGTCAAAACCACGGCGCCATGTGTTCCTAATGCTTTTGAAAAGGTCACTAGCCGAGCAAAAACTTTGTTCTGCACGCCTAGTTCTACACATAAACCTTGACCTTGCAGCCCGAAAATTCCGGTAGCATGGGCTTCGTCAACCAGCAAATTGGCACCATACCGTTCGGCCAGTTGACAAAGTTCTACCAATGGTGCACTGTCGCCATCCATGGAATAAATGGATTCCACTAAAATAAAGCGTTGGCTTTCCTTTGATTCTTTTGGTGAATGAGCCAACAAAGCCTCTAAATGGTCTAAATCATTGTGCTGAAAGGGTATTCCTTTTACGCGGGCCAGTTTCAAGCCATCATGCATAGAGGCATGCACCAACTCATCATAAAATACCGAATCGCCTGGTCTAACAAAGGCTGAAATCATTCCCACATTGGCATCGTAACCCGAATTAAACAGCAAAGCCGCTTCTGCTTGATGGAAGGTTTTGAGCATACTTTCGAGTTCCTCTGCTAAGGCTGAATTACCCGATAGCAAGCGGGAACCGGTGGAACCAATGCGTCGTCCATTACGGTCGGAAAGGTTTTGTAGGTTGTCCCTAAACAAATCTTCCAGTTCTAGGGAGCGCGAAAATCCTAAATAATCGTTGGAATAAAAATCAACCAAACCGGAGGATAGTTTCAATTGCCGAAGACTACCTTCCTGCTTGCGTTTTTCTAAAATCGCTGCCAGTCTTTCTTCAATCGGAAACAAGGGTGACACGACCATCCAATTAAGGAAATTAGGCCACTGTTTTTTCTACCACTCTTTCTGGTCGAGGGTCGTTTTTGAAGGCCGGTTTGGATTTCAAATTAAACAACTTGAACATTTCTTTGTCGGCATCAAAATCAGGATTTGGGGTGGTCAATAGTTTCTCGCCCGCAAAAATAGAATTGGCTCCGGCCATAAAGCAAAGTGCTTGTCCTTCGAGCGACATTCTTGTTCTTCCCGCCGATAAACGAACCGTAGTTTTAGGCATGGCAATGCGGGTGGTAGCAATCATCCGAACCATATCCCAAATCGGTACTATGGGTTGATCTTCCAAAGGTGTACCTTCAACAGGCACCAAGGCATTGATGGGAACACTTTCAGGTTGTGGATCCAAATTGGATAGGGTCAAAAGCATATCCATCCGGTCTTCAACCGATTCGCCCATGCCGATAATGCCGCCCGAACATACTGTTACACCTGCTTTGCGCACATTGTTGATAGTGTTTAAGCGGTCGTCGTAAGTGCGGGTGGTAATAATGTTTTCGTAATTTTCAGAAGAGGTATCGAGGTTGTGGTTGTAGGCGTACAAACCAGCTTCTGCTAAGCGCTGAGCCTGTTCTTCGCTTAGCATTCCTAAGGTACAGCAAACTTCCATCCCAATGTCATTTACGCCTTTAACCATGTCGATTACCTTGTCAAAATCACGGTTGTTGCGTACTTCTCTCCAAGCTGCCCCTAAGCATAAACGGGAGGCTCCTCCTTCTTTGGCATTTTTAGCAATGTCCATCACCTCGTTTACTTCCATCAATTTGTGCACCTTTACTTTGGTGTTGTAACGGGCTGATTGCGGACAGTAGGCGCAATCTTCACTGCATCCACCAGTTTTTACCGAAATCAAAGAGCTAACCTGAACCTCATTGGCTGTTTGGTTGGCCCTGTGCACTTGCTGTGCCTGAAACAACAGGTCAAACAAGGGTTGGTTGTAAATATCGAGGAGTTCTTGCTTGGTATACATCGTTGAAATGCTTTGTTTCCTTATTAATAAACCTCTAATTCGTAAGGAATACGTGCTTGGATACCTTCGATTTGCAAAGCACGTTTGATTTTTTTGTAATACTCGTAGTTGTTGCCCAATTGTGCCTTGATAATGGCCTCTTCGCCTTCTCCACTAACTTGTTTCATGAATTTTTTGAAAGGCTCTTCTTGCTCTGGGTAACCAACCACACGGTATTTCTCCAAATTGGCTTTTTTAGCAGCATAGGCAATGGCATCTTTCAATCCACCAAATTCGTCAATCAAATTGATTTTCTTAGCATCTGTTCCTGCCCAAACACGGCCTTGTCCAATGCTGTCCACATTTGCTGTTGGCATTTTACGGCCTTCTCCCACATGGGTAATGAAGGTTTGGTAAACTTCTTCTACTCCTTGCTGAATAATATCGCGTTCGGTATCAGTCAACGGACGGTAAGAAGCTCCCATATCGGCAAATTTGTTGGTTTTTACAGTATCAATGGTGATACCCAATTTGTTATTGAACAATTTTTTGGTATTGATCAAAACACCGAATACGCCAATCGAACCAGTGATGGTATTCGGACTAGCGAAAATACGGTCGGCTGCACAAGAAATGTAATAACCACCTGAGGCAGCTACATCACCCATTGAAACAACAACTGGTTTAACTTTTTTAGCCAAAATCACTTCTCTCCACATAATGTCTGATGCTAAAGCAGATCCACCTGGCGAGTTAACACGCAATACAATGGCTTTCACTTTTTCGTCTAAACGAGCTTTACGAATGGTCGCTGCTATTTTATCGCCACCCACATTGTCATCGCTTCCTTCTCCGTCAACGATATCTCCGCTGGCATAGATGATGGCAACTTTCTCTTTGGCTTTATCTTCAGTCGATGGTGTTTCAAAATATTTTCCAAGCGATACAAATTTGATTTTGTCTTTTTCTTCAATTCCTAAGCGTTTACGCAAACTAGCTTGTACTTCATCTTCATAGGCCAATTTATCTACCAATTTATATTTCAAAGCATCTTTTGGATTGCGAATCAAGGCTTGGTCGGCCATGGCGGTTAACTCCTGAACTGAAATTTTACGGGTGGCTGAAATGCCATCCAACATGCGGTTCCAAAGGGCGTTCAAATAGGTTGAAGTTTGCTCCCGGTTGGCATCGCTCATTTTGTCCAAAATCAAAGGCTCGATGGCACTTTTAAATTTACCATGACGGATAATTTGTGGTTCTACCTCCAGTTTTTCCATTGCACCTTTCAAAAACATAACAGAAGCTGAAAGTCCACGGAAATCAAGTCCACCTTCGGGATGTACCATAATGGAGTCCGCTACAGAAGAAAGGTAATAAGCCTTTTGGTCGTAGGTGTTGGAATAGGAAAGAATAAATTTTCCTGATTTTTTGAAATCCAACAAAGCATTGCGGATTTCCTCGGTAGTTGCCATACCTGCTGGAACACCATCAAAATGCATGTAAATACCTTTAATTTTATCGTCTGTTTTGGCTTTTTCCAAAGCATCCAAAATGTCGGTCAAACCATAACCTTGTTTGTTCTCTCCACTTAGGGGATTGAAATTTTTGAATGGATTGTTGTCAGAACGGTCTGAAATTGGACCCGAAAATTCAATTTTTAGGATGCTGTTCTCATCGATTTCAGCTGTTTTTTTGCTTCCAGAGGAGGCGGCTATCCCACCGATAATAGCGATAAACAAGAACAACAAGAGAATGTTGGCCAAGATAAAGCCGAGCATTGAAGCAAAAACAACTTTGAAAAACTGTTTCATAATGAATGATTAATTTAGGGTGGCAAAAGTAGTTGTTTCGACTTAATCTTTTTCAGGTTTCTTTTTCTGTTCGATTTTGATCGAGATTTTTTCAATTTTTAACCCAAATTAATCAATAGGAGGATTAATTAATCCGAACTACTTGATTTATTTGGGTTTACCCCGATTTAACAGTTGTTATCAATTTGGCCATACAAATTGATTTACAACTGGTTAATCGTTTATGCATTTCTAATGCGTAATCTGGGTTTAACTTGCAGTTTCTCAGACTCCCAGTTCCTCACATTCCCTCCACTCAAAACATGAACTGACCAAAAGTAAAGTTTCAAACAACCTCCATTTCCTAATCAAAAAATAGCTTTTTACGCTTTTCTTTGCACCTTGATTTGGATGTATGAATTTTTCCCTTTTTCCAAATCATTTCCAGCACGAAAATGAACCTAAAGCAAATCCTTACCCTTCATACCCAACAAGCTGTTCAGGCTTTGTATGGACAAGAAATTCCAGCCGAAAAACTGCTTTTCCAAGAAACCCGAAAAGAGTTCGATGGCGATATCACCCTAACCGTGTTTTCCCTGGTGGCCTTTTCCAAAAAATCACCCGAAATCACCGCCCAGGAAATTGGAAATAAATTGCTCGAAAACAGCGCAGTAATCGATCGCTTCAATGTAGTGAAAGGCTTTTTGAACCTCAGCTTTAAGGCGAAAATGTGGTTGGAAGTGTTTCAGGAAATTCAGAAAGACAAAGATTTCGGTCGAAAAATACCAGGCGAAAATGCCCCAGTGGTGATGATTGAGTATCCTTCACCCAATACCAATAAACCCTTGCACCTTGGCCACCTGCGTAATATCTTTTTGGGCTATTCCATGGCCGAAATTCTCAAAGTTTCGGGTAATAAAGTGGTGCATGCCTGTTTGTACAACGACCGTGGTACCAATATTTCCAAAAGTATGCTGGCCTGGATGAACAGTGGTAAACAGGAAACCCCAACTTCTTCCGGTAAAAAAGGCGATCACCTGGTGGGCGATTATTATGTGGAATATGCCAATGCTTACAAAAAGGAATTGGAAGCACTGGTTTCTGCCGGACTTAGCAAGGAGGAAGCCGAAAAGCAAAGTAAACTCACCCAAGCGGTAGCCGACTTAACCGTGAAATGGGAAAACAATGACCCGGACGTTAGAAAACTGTGGGAAACCATGAACAGTTGGGTATACGAAGGTTTTGAAGTTACCTACAACTGGCTGGGCATAAAACCGGATAAATTCTATTACGAGAGCGATGTGTACAACCTGGGTAAAGAAACGGTAAAAGAAGGACTTGAAAAAGGTGTGTTTTACCAAAAAGAAGATGGCTCAATCTGGATTGACCTTACCGCCGAAGGACTCGACCAAAAAGTGGTGTTGAGAAGCAATGGTACCACCGTTTACATCACCCAAGATATTGCTACGGCCAACGAAAAAGATCGGGATTATAAACTCGATAAAAGCATTTATGTAGTAGGAAACGAACAAGAATACCATTTTAAAGTGCTTTTCTCCATTCTAAAAAAGCTGGGTAAGCCTTATGCCGATAACCTTTTCCACTTGAGCTATGGTATGGTGGAACTGCCCAATGGTAAAATGAAATCGCGTGAAGGTACCGTGGTGGATGCCGACGATTTGATTGCAGGTATGATCGAAGCAGCTAAAGAAAAAACAGCCGAAAAAGGCAAGAACGAAGGCCAAACTGACGAGGAGCTCCAAAGTCTGTACAAAACCCTTGGTTTAGGTGCCTTGAAATACTTCATCCTAAAAGTGGATGCCAAAAAGCGGATTGTTTTCAATCCCGAAGAAAGTATCGAAACCGAAGGTCATACAGGTCCTTTCATCCAATACAGCCATGCCCGAATTTGCAGCATTCTGCGTAAAGGTGCCGATTTGAAAGCCAGTCAAAACACCCTCTCTCCCGAGGCTATTTTACCGAAAGAACTGGCCTTAATCCGTCAATTAACGGAGTTCCCGGAAGTGATTAAAGTGGCTGGCGACAGCTACAATCCAGCCCTATTGGCAAATTATGTGTACGAACTGGCCAAGGAGTTCAACCAATATTACCACGATGTGCCCATGCTGAAAGAAACCCGCGAAGAAGTTAGGACTTTCCGCTTAGAACTGGCTTCCAAAGTGGCCGAAGTAATAAAAAAATCAATGAATATGTTGGGAATCGAAGTTCCCGAAAGAATGTAAGTTTATGCAAGAAAAACTGAAGCAAACCATCGAACAAGGCTATCGTTTCAAAGGCGAAAGCATCGAATTGGGAACCGCCGTTTTTGAAGGCATTCCCCTGCCCGGCACCAAGGTTACCGCACCTTTAAAAACCTTCAACCGACATGGATTAATTTCTGGGGCTACCGGAACCGGAAAAACCAAAACCCTTCAACGCCTCGCCGAAAGCTTAAGCGAAAAGGGAGTTTCGGTGCTGGTGATGGATATTAAAGGCGATTTGAGCGGTATTTCCCAAGCCGGAACACTAAACGAAAAAATAACTGAAAGAGCTGCTGCCACTGGTGTAACTTGGAATCCGGAGAAATACCCGGTGGAGTTTTTAACCTTGAGCAATGAGCCGGGCGCCCGACTAAGAGCTACCGTTACCGAGTTTGGTCCGGTTTTATTTTCCAAGGTTTTGGAACTGAACGATACCCAAGCCGGGGTGGTTTCCTTGGTGTTCAAATATGCCGACGATCAAGCATTGCCCTTGCTCGACCTCAAAGATTTCAGAAAAACCTTGCAATTTCTTACCAACGAAGGCAAGGAAGAGATAAAGGCCAGTTATGGCAGTATCAGTCAGGCGAGTACCAGCACCATCCTCCGGAAATTGATTGAAATTGAACAACAGGGTGCCGAGCGCTTTTTCGGTGAGGTAAGTTTTGATGTAAACGATTTGGTGCGCATGGACGATGCCGGAAAAGGACAAATCAGTGTGATTCGCCTCTGCGATATCCAAGACAAGCCCAAGTTATTTTCTACTTTTATGCTGGCTTTATTGGCTGAGATTTACAGTGCGTACCCCGAGGAAGGCGATTTGGAACAGCCCAAATTGTGTATTTTCATCGATGAGGCCCATTTGATTTTCAACGATGCTTCCAAATCCTTGCTGGATCAAGTGGAAATGATTGTTCGCCTCATTCGTTCCAAGGCCGTTGGTGTGTTTTTCTGCACCCAAACTCCGATGGATATTCCGAATTCCATACTCGGACAATTGGGTTTGAAGGTACAGCATGCCTTGCGGGCGTTTACAGCAGCCGATCGCAAAACTATCAAGGCTACAGCCGAAAATTATCCCAGCAGCGATTTTTATAAAACCGACGAATTGTTGACCCAGCTAGGAATAGGGGAGGCCTTTGTAACGGTATTGGGCGAAAACGGAAGTCCTACGCCTTTGGTACACACATCCATGAGCATTCCCCGTTCGCGGATGGGGGTAATTAGCCAATCCGAGATGGATTCCATTTTAAGCAAGTCCAAGTTGGTGGCCAAATACAACCAGGAAATTGATAGCCAAAGTGCGTATGAAATATTGCAGGCCAAGCTCAACCAAGCCATGCAGGTACAGCAAGAAACCGAGGCCGAACTACCCAAGAAAGGTCAGGATCAGCCCAAAACCATTATTGAAACCATAGCTTCGAATCCCATGGCGAGGCAGGTAGCGAATACCGTTGTGAGGGAGCTTACCCGCGGATTGCTGGGAGTATTGGGTTTAAAATCAACGGGGAAAAGAGGGAAAAGCTGGTTTTAGTTTTTTTTTAGGTTTTGGCGGGTCCCTTTTCGGCCATAATCATGGTACCCTGAATAAAGCATTTTACTGGGCCTAAAAGGTCGCGCTTTCGCTAGTACTCCTCGGTCTGCTCCGTGCCTACGCAGCCCTGTGGGGTACCACGCTCTATCGCTACCCGGGGTTCTTCGTGCCCGGGTGTAAGTGAAGTACGGGGCTGTGGTTTTTCAGGTTGGGGTTTTGGCTATGTTTAGTTCCTTTTTCCTTCTTATATCTATTGAAAATATTACCCAATTGGTTGGTAGATTTTTTAATGCTTATTATGAACAATTCTTTAGTTTTAATTGAACTTGGATATATTTGTTGATTAATATGCAGATTTTCATTTCAATAACCATTTTATGAAAAGACTTCTCATTTTTTGCCTTGCCCTGTTGGCCTTGGGTTCCTGTAAGCACGATCCGGATTTGCTAAGCTTAAACGATGTGACGCTTTATCCCAACGATAGCAATGTGGTGCCACCCCCGCCCAGTGGCTGCAACGATACAGTAACACCAGTGGTGATGATGCATGGATTGCTGGCAAGTGGCGATACCTGGGTAAACCAAGTGATGCGCTTTCAGGCGAATAATTATTGTGCAAGTAAACTCTGGGTGTTTGATTGGAATACCCTAAGCAGTTTCGGTGGGGGAGGGAATACCGACGAATTACTCGATGCCTTTATCAATTCGGTGTTGGCCGTTACAGGGGCTAGCCAAGTGAATTTGGTAGGGCATTCGGCTGGAGGTGGTACCGGCTATTCCTATCTTTCCAATCCAAGCTATGCCGCCAAAGTAGCCCATTATGTGCATATCGGAAGTGGTGCCCAATCGGCTCCGGCTGGTTCAAGTGGGCAAGTGCCAACCCTCAATATTTATTCTACCGACGATCAGGTGGTAAGCGGTGCCGATATTCCAGGTGCAACCAATGTAAAGCTAACAGGTTTAGACCATTATCAGGTGGCTACCTCGGCCCAAACCTTCGAAGAAATGTATAAATTCTTCAACAATGGCGAAATACCCAGTACCACCGCCCTGGTACCAACTACTACCCTCGAAATAAAAGGCAGAGCGGTAGTTTTGGGCGAAAATACACCTGTTGGAGGGGCAATAGTGAAGGTTTTTGAACTAAACCAAGCCGATGGAAGCCGAACTTCCGTAAGTCCAGTGGCTACTTTTACCACCGATTCAAAAGGCAACTGGGGCCCTTTGGATGCCCAAGCCAATACCTATTACGAATTTGAAATTGCCAAGGCTGGAGAGCGCACTATTCATTACTACCGCGAGCCTTTTGTTCGCCATAACCCCTTGGTTTATTTGCGAATGTTGCCTTCGGCTTTTTCTGTTGCCGGTTTGGCTTTGGGACAATTTCCCTCGAACAATAACCAAGCGGTGATTTCAGTGTTTGCCGCAAACCAAGCAGTGGCCGCCGGAAGGGATAATTTGCAGGTAGCAGGCAACGAGCTTTCCACCGAGGCCCTGAGTCCGGCTAGCCAAACCAATATTGCCTTTTTTCTGTACGACAATAATAACAACAACCAAAGCGACCTAAGCACTATTTCGAGCATAGGCATCAATACCTTTTTGAAAAAGATCGATATGTTTTTTCCGGGAGGTTCGCAAAACAAAACCAAGCTTGAATTCAACGGTCGCACCCAGTATGTGCGCAATTATGGCTCTGCTACCGAAGGCGTAATTGTGGCTGTATTTGATTAAGAACTAGGCTTTGCCCAACTTACTTTGTTTTTGCTTTATAATGGTTTCTTTGGCTAAAAGAAAGGATTTAGCTTTTTCGGAGAGCATGTTGGAAAGAACCTCCTTTCCGGCTCTACTTTGTTTGGGAGGAGTTTGAACGAGAAATTGGTTTTTGACTGCGATGTCATTAGGAATGTACTGGTGTGATGCAAGTTGTTTTCACAATCCATACCAACTTCATTTTACCCTTTGGGCTTCTGAAATACTTTTCAATGGATTGCTATTTCGTTGATTACCAAAGATACTAAAGTCACTTTAATATTGATTAATTTGGGGATTAAATGGCATTCCTAGGTTCCCTTTCGATAGGATTGCTGTAAAATGGCCTTTCTAGACCGAATTCACTACAAACGGAGAGTGAATTAATACCGAATGGACATAATGTAAAGTCCAATTTTGGGCTCACATTTTCTTGAAAAATTGGGACTAACATACTGTATCCTCGGCATTTGCCAATCTAAATTTACAAATAGCCTTTGGACTATTTATAAATTAAAATTAGTATAATAAATGGGGGCGATGGATTTTCTTGTCTGGTTTTAGCCCAGATTACGCATTAGAAATGCATAAACGATTAACCAGTTGTAAATCAATTTGTATGGCCAAATTGACAACAACTGCTATCCCGAAATTTCTTCGGGAGGGGTAAACCCAACTAAATCAAGTAGTTCGGATTTGTAAATCCTCCTATTGATTAATTTGGGTTTAACAAAACAATTCTTCTCTCATTTCTCACTTTGCTTTAACTTTCTCCCAATTGTTCAATTTTCACTTCGGCTCTTCTTCCGTCCGGGTAGGGATAGCAGCGGAAAACCCACAGCGGCCTAAGCGACAGCGAAAGGCGCGAGGATTTGCAGCGAATAGCCCGACCATTCGCCTGGCACTTCAGGTTAATCAGGGGTAGACTGGTTTTGGGCGAATGGGACCCGCCAAATAAAAAGAAATAAAAACTTAGAACAATTTAGGTCTCAACCTACTTTTGTAAACGGCATGGGCATTTTCTTTGGTTTTGCCTTTTCGCAGGGCAATTTGCTCTTCAAGAGGCAATTGAATGATGCTCTGACAAGCTGGTGTGCAACAGCCTTGGTATTTTTCGGCACAATCTGCACATTGGATGAACAATAAATGGCAGTCGGGATTGGCACAGTTGGTATGGGTGTCGCAAGGGTTGCCGCATTGATGGCAGTTGCTAATGATTTCGTCGGTAATGCGCTCGCCTAACCTTTCGTCGAATACAAAATTTTTACCGTGAAACTTGGAAGGTAGTCCTTTTTCCTTGATTTGTTGGGCATAGGCGATAATTCCACCATGGAGTTGGTTTACATCTTGAAAGCCTTGATGCCGTAGATATGCACTTGCTTTTTCGCAACGGATTCCACCGGTGCAATACAGGAGTACTTTCTCGGATTCTTTTCCTTTGAGCAGGTCGGTTACCATTTCCAACTCCTGTTTAAAGGTGTCGGCATCGGGTAAAAGGGCACCTTCGAAATGGCCAACTTCGCTTTCGTAGTGGTTTCGCATATCCACCACCACCGTTCCGGGTGTTTCCATAGCTTGGTTCCAACTTTCGGCATCGAGATGGGTGCCTACATTGGTAACATCATAGGCATCATCGGGCAAACCGTCGGCTACAATTCGCTCGCGTATGCGTACAATAAGTTTGTAGAAGGATTTACCATCGTCTTCCACCGCTATTTTGAACGGCACCTGCTTGAATTCTTCAAACGCATACAATTGGTCTACAAAGGCATCCCAGTTATGTTCGGGAACAGAAATTTGGGCATTGATGCCTTCGCGGGCGATATACACACGGCCAAATACACCCAATTCATTCCACATCAGGTAGAGGCGGTCGCGCATGGCCTGGGTATCGGCAATGATTACGTAGCGATAAAAAGAAAGGGTACGTCGTTTAAACGGCTCCTGTTTAAGGCGTTCTTTTAAAACTTCCTTATTGACTTTGTTGTGAAGTTGCATGCTTCAAACGAGATACGAAGTGAAAGGCAAAATTACCCAGAAAAACAAGAAATGAAAAATGCCTATTTACCCAATTTTGCCCGGATAATTCCTATAGCCATTGGCATCACTGAAATACCAATGATTCCTAAGGTAAACAGGGAAAAATTGTTTTTTACAAAATCTAAGTTTCCGAACAAAAAGCCTAACCAAACAAAGAGGTTGATCCACAATAGGTTGCCTAGGATACTAAATGTGATGAACTTTTTGTAAGTCATGCTACCTACACCGGCAACAAAGGGTGCAAAGGTGCGGATGATGGGCATAAAACGGGCAATGATGACGGTTTTACCTCCATGTTTTTCGTAAAATTCGTGGGTTTGCATGAGGTATTCCTTTTTCAGGAACCGGATATTCATGTCGAATACCTTGGGCCCGATGTAGTTACCTACGAAATAGTTGGTTTGGTCGCCTGTAAAAGCGGCAATGAATAACAAGCCAATAATTACGACAGGGTTAAGTTGGCCTGCTCCTGCCAAAGTACCTGCAGCAAACAATAAGCTATCGCCCGGAAGGAAAGGAGTAACGATTAGGCCTGTTTCGGCAAAAACGATAAGAAAGAGAATACCATAGGTCCAACTTTGGTATTGTTGCACGATTTCGAACAAATGTTTGTCGATGTGCAGAATAAAATCAATAAGGCTGTTCAAAACTGAAATAGATTAAGCGACTTGAATACTAGGGTCAATATTGGCTTTCCAGCCTTGCATGCCTCCTTTAAGGTTAATAAGGTTGTCTAAACCTAAAACGGATCCGAGTTGTTGTACGATAACACCCGAACGGCCTCCACTTCGGCAATAAACCACCACTTCTTTGTCGCGGTCGATTTCTTCGGTGCGGGTCATGATTTGGCCCATAGGAATATGGTTTCCGCCAATGTTTGATACTTCACGTTCATATTCTTCCCTTACATCAATCAATTGGATATTTTTTCCTTCATCCAACCAGGCTTTTAATTCCTGAGGGGTAATTTCTCTCATACGTTTAACTTTTTTGGTGGGCAAAGTTACTCTTTACTTCTTCAGGTAGGAAGGTAAAAAATGTATCGCCTCGTAAACCCAGTCTCAAAGTCTCCAAGGGAATTACTTCATCGACGGCAATGTTTCCGAGGTTTACATTGGGCCCAATTTGTTTGATAAACCATACCTGTTGCGACTTTTGAGGTGCTTCCCAAATGATTTTGTCTTGGGGTATTTTCTCTAAAATTCGGTTTACCAAGGCCACATGTGCAGTTCCGTTGGGACGGTAAATGCCTACATTTCCGCTTTCTCTTGCTTCGGCGATTACTTTCCAGCTACCCGCTTGTAATTCGTTTAGCATCATGCTTTTCCAGCGTTGTGGGTGAATAAGAATACCAGCTTCTTTGGAACCTACTTCAGAAAGTACCCTAAAGTTTTTGGAAAGTTTTTGAATAAGTTCGCATTTCTTGTCGTGGTCGATTACAATGCACCCATCGGAAATTTCGGCAGTGTCCAAACCCAACTCGTCCAATAATTTGAGGTAGTCGTTTAGTTTGTTACGGACCAAGAAAGCTTCAAAAAGGGTTCCGCCGAGGTATACTTTTAGGTTGGCTTCTTGGTAAAGTTTGATTTTTTGTTTGAGGTTTTGGGAAACATAGGAGGTGCCAAAACCCAATTTGATAAGGTCGGTAAACTCTCCTGATGAAGAAATAAAATCTTCGGCCTGACGCAGGGAAATCCCTTTGTCCATCATCATAGTTAACCCTGTTTCTCGAGGTTTTGATGGTCTGGCCGGTAAGTGTGAAAATTCAAAGTTCATTTTTTGTGCAGTTCGATTAAATCCTGTATTTCAGGCATGTATTGGGCAGGCGGATAAAACTCGAAAAGGCTTTCATGTTTGATAAAGTTCAATTCTAAGGCGGTTTGCAGAACTTCAAAGGCATTTTGTTTCATACCTAATTCCAATAAATAGGCTACCATTTTATAGTAGAATTCTGATTCGTCGGGATGGTTTTTTATTCCTTCTGTAATGGTTTCAAGGGCTTCGGTTTTTTCGTCGTTTTCGAACAAGAGGTCAGCTAGGTCGGTCCAGATATCAATCAAATCCGGATCGGTGTTGGCTACAAAACGGTAGCTTTCAATAGCTTCTTCGGTATAGCCCAAAGCTTTTTCAATATCACCTTGTAAATAGTTATAATCACTATTGGAAGGATGGAGTTCCGTAGCTTTTTTGATGTAATGGAAGGCTTCTTGGTAACGGCCTTGTCCTTCGAGCACCATAGCAATACCGAACCAAGGTTCAGCATAGCGTTCATCCAGTTTGATGGCTTTTTCGTAATTGGACATGGCTTTATCGGCCTCGCCCAATTGTTCATAGCATTCCCCTATATAGAAATAGGTAATAGGATCTGGGTCTTCGAATTTTAAAGCTTCGTGGTAGCTTTCGATGGCATCGCGGAACCGGAAAAGGTTAGCTAAGGTGTTTCCCCTGTTGAAGTGGGCCGAAGGGAATTCTCCATCAATAGCAATGGCATAGTCGTAGGCATCCAAAGCTTTTTCGTAGGCACCATTTTTATTTAGGAACAAACCTAAGCTGTACCAACCCGACATGGAGTAAGGATGTTTGTCAATTACATATTCGAAATAGGCAATAGCTTCTTCTGTTTTTTCGAGGGTTTCGAAGCAAAAGCCAATTTCGAAAATCACGGCATCGTTTTCCCAATTGATTTCAGCGGCTTTTTTAAGGTTCTTCAAGGCCATTTCATAAGATCCCAAGTTTTCATATTCAAAGGCAATGAACATGTAAATTTCGTCGGGATTTTCGGCCACCTTAATGGCTTGGTTGAAACATTGCAGGGCATTTTTGTTCATGCCCATTTGGCTGTAAATGGTGCCCTTTGTAATCAACACATCGGCATTGTTGGGGTCGATAGCCTCAATTTTGCCTAGCATTTCGAGTGCGGGATGATACTTGTTTTCAGCCGCCAAAAGTTGAGCTTTTCTTAAGAGGAAAAACTCAGAATAAGGGTATTGTTTTAGTCCACGTTCGGCCGCGGCGGTTGCTGTTTCCAATCGATTGTCTTCAATGCAGAAATCAATGATTTTCTCTAATTGATCTGAATCAAAATATCCGGCATTGCCAGCTTTTAACGCCTTTTCGAACGTTTCAGTAAGTTCTTTTGCTTCTTGGTATTGGAAGCCGTCGCCACTTTCCTCCATTTCAAACGAGTTTATGCAAAATTATAAAGAACTATCCATAGCAAGGTTAATTAGTTGTTAACCAAAGCACCTTGTTTGTCGAAAAAAAAACTATTTCGAATGGAAATTCTTCTTTTGGCTTGCTAATTCAGAAATGATGTTGGCAGGGGTAAATCGGGCGCCATGTTTAGCTGCAAGTTCTTTCATGATGCTTTCCACTTTATCCAATCCCATATGGTCCATCATACGGAATGGTCCACCACTGAAAGGCGGGAAGCCTAAACCGAAAACCGCACCCATATCGCCATCCCTAGCTGAAAGTAATATTCCTTCTTGTAAGCAAAGGGCCGCTTCATTCATCATAACCATACCCATTCTGTTTTGGATTTCGGCGCGGTCCATTTTTTTGCGGTTTTCGCCTCCGAAGAATTTATAGGCTTCTGGATTGATTTTACCTCTTACCTTTTTTCCTTTCTCGTCGTAGAGGTAAAACCCTTTTTTGTTTTTTCTACCATGGAAACCGCCTTCGTACATTCTCACCATGGCATCGCTGATTTTGGCTCCTTGTCGGGATTGAATGAATTCCTGGGTCATTTTACCTTTATAAATATGAGCGCCCACATCGATACCAACTTCGTCCATCAAAGTAATGGGTCCAACAGGAAAACCATAGTCTTTCATTACTTCATCTATTTGCAGGGCATCGGCTCCTTCATCTAATAAGAGCATAGCTTCATTAAGGAAAGGACTAAGAATACGGGTTGTGTAAAAACCTGGGCCATCTTTTACTACAATACATGTTTTGCCTTGTTTGATACCTAAATCAAGGCAGGTTGCAGTCACCCAATCCGCGGTTTTGTCAGTAATGATAATTTCCAACAAAGGCATTTTTGGAACAGGGGAGAAATAGTGCATACCGATAACCAATTCAGGTCTTTGGCTGGCTTCGGCGATGGCTTTAATGGGCAAAGCTGAGGTGTTTGAAGCAAAGATGCAATCAGGGCGAACCAATGCTTCCACTTCTTTTACAACCTTTTGTTTGATGGAAAGGTCTTCTAACACAGCTTCGATGATAATATCAACTTTATCAAAATAGTCGTAAGTTGTGGTACCCGTAACTCGGTTGATAACGGCCTCGGCTTCAGGCATAGTCATTGCCTTGCGTTTCACCTTTTTATAATAGTTGTCCCAAATTGTTTTTTTACCTTTAGCAACAGCCTCTTCTTTTAAGTCTTTTAGTAACACATTCACGCCTTTTGCGGCAGAAACTTCGGCGATTCCGGCCCCCATAAAGCCAGCCCCTAACATGCCTAAGGTTTTAACGGGTCTAACCAATTCTTTCCAAGGATTCTTCTTCATCTCAGTCATGGCAAAGAAAATGTTAATCAATTGACGGCTAACATTGGTTAGGATTAGTTCTTCAAACTTAACGGCTTCTGCATCATACCCTTTTTCTATTCCTTGGTTCATTCCGATTTCAACACATTCCAAGATACGTTCAGCGGCTGGGTAGTTGCCCCTAGTTTGGCGTAAAGTCATTTCTTTGGCTTTTTTGAAAAGAATGCCCCGACCGATGGGGTTTCCTTCCAAGGCTTTTTCCATAAGACTAGCTTTGCGCTCTCTTTTGAATTTGCCGTTCAAAATATCCTTGGCTAAAAATTTAGCGGCATCAATTAATTGGGCTTTGTTGGTGACCTTGTCTGCTAGTCCCATTTTATAGGCTTGGCGACCATATACATTTTTGCCGGTTAGCATGATATCCAAAGCTTTTTGGATGCCAATTAGCCTTGGCAAACGTTGGGTTCCACCTCCACCAGGTAATAATCCTAATTTGATTTCAGGCAAGGCAAGTACCGTTCCTTCGTCTGCTACAACCCTTCCATGGCAGGCTAAAGCGATTTCTAATCCGGCACCCATGCACGAACCATGGATAGCGGCAATAATTGGTTTTTTGCTTTTTTCCAATTTGTTTAAAGAGGCATGCCCGCGGCGAGTAATGGGTTCGAAGTCACCTTTTTTTGTCACTTTTTGGAACATTTCAATATCGGCACCAGCAATAAAATCTTTCTTTTTACTGGCTAAAATCACAGCTTTTATGGAGGCATCAGCATCAATTTCGTTAAATATTCCATCAAAAGCTTGGATAAGCTCTGGTGAAACTTTGTTTACTTTTTCTCCTTCTTGGTCCAACCATACAATGGCAAATTCTCCTTGCTTTTCTAAGCTTGCGTACTTCATAACGATAGTTTAAAGGGGGTTGTGTAAAAACTTTGGGCTGTAAAGAAAAGAAAATAAGGGAAATATTAGTCGAATTAGGGATTTTTAATCCAATTTGAAGCACATTTGCCCAGAAAAACAATTCCATGTCATTTACAAAAATTACTGAGCAAGCCTCTTCTTATGATCATTTAGAGAAAATGAGCATTTTGGAGGTGCTGGAAGGAATCAATGCCGAAGACAAGAAAGTTGCTTGGGCTGTAGAAAAAGCTATTCCACAAATCCATGCTTTGATGGAGCAAGTAGTAAATAGGATGAAGAAAGGAGGAAGGCTGTTTTACATGGGAGCAGGAACTAGCGGAAGATTGGGTATTGTAGATGCTTCTGAATGTCCTCCGACTTTTGGAGTGGAACACGGGTTGGTGGTTGGATTGATTGCAGGAGGCGATTCAGCCATTCGAAAGGCGGTAGAGTTTGCCGAGGATTCCAAAACCCAAGGTTGGATAGACTTACAAGAGTTTATGGTAAATGAACTGGATAGTGTAATTGGAATTGCAGCTTCGGGAACAACTCCTTATGTTATTGCCGCTATGGAAGAATGCAACCAGCGAGGAATATTAACAGGGTGTATCACCTGTAATCCAGGGAGTCCGGTAGCCCAAGTTGCTGCCTATCCTATTGAAGTAGCCGTAGGCCCTGAATTTGTGACTGGAAGTACACGCATGAAAAGTGGAACCGCCCAAAAACTTGTGTTAAATATGATTTCCACTACGGCTATGATCCAGTTGGGAAGAGTAAAGGGCAACAGGATGGTAGATATGCAATTGAGCAACAATAAGTTGGTTGATCGTGGAACTTGGATGGTTATGAGGGAATTGGGGATAGAATATGAGGCTGCCCAAGCATTGTTATTGAAGCATGGTAGTGTAAGAAAGGCAGTAGACAGTCAAAAAGACCAATAAGTTATTTTTGCCTTCTAAACGCATTATTCGAGGGATTTTCTTTACTTTGCCCCCTCAATTTCTAGCCTAGCATGAAAAAAGCTATTTACACAAGTTTATTTCTATTACTAACCATCCCATCTTTTTCTGCCATTTGGCGAACCTATAATACCCAAAATTCGGGTTTACCAGCCAATGAAGTGGTAGCAGTTGATTTTGATACCGATGGTACCATTTGGGTTGGAACCATTTATGGTGGGGCAGCTCATTTTTATCCATGGTTAAATTTATGGGTTCAATACACAGATACCAATTCTGTAATGCCAGATAAAGAAGTAAGAGCTATTGCGATTTCAAACAACGGTACCAAATGGTTTGGTACAAAAAAAGGACTAGTAAAAATGGTTGGAGACCAATTAACCGTGTATGATAAGACAAATAGTTTACTTCCAAGCAATAGAGTAAATGTTATTCGTAAGGATGAGAATGGTTTTATTTGGGTTGGCACCAATGGCGGTTTGGTGAAAATCAATGGTGATACTTGGCAAACCTATACACCTGCCAATTCAGGTTTGCCAGATACAGTGGTAACATCAATTGAATACGATGCGAATAATTTATGGATAGGAACTTTTAATAAAGGGGTTGCTAAATTTTCAAACAATACTTGGGAGGTCTTCAATTTTACTACTGGTTCATTTCCAAGCAACCAGGTTTTCTCCTTAGGATTTATGGGAAGTGTACCATTAGCGAGGATTGCTGAAGGGGTTTACAAGTATGAAAACAGTTCTTGGGATACCCTTCCTGGATTCTTTGGTTTGCCTAATTTTTACAATCGTCGTATCGTTGAGGATAACAATGGAAGTTTGTGGTTCGACAAGTTTTTTATATCTGTTGATTCCATTTTTACTTTGGATACCTTGCCTGATTTGGATACTTTGATATATAACAATAATTATTCATTAGCAGAATATAAAAATGGGGTTTTTGTTAATGAATTCAATTTCACTAATTCAGGTCTTCAATCCAATAAAATCTATAGTATATTTCTGGAACAAGGAAGCAATACTTTGTTTGTTGGGACTGATGGAGGGAATTTAACCCTGTATAATCCAGCTGGAATAACCTTGGAAGCCGAAGCGATATCTGTTGGGCAAGATCATTTTTATCCAAATCCAAGTAGTTCTGTTCTTACCTTTTCAAAGGAACTTGAATCCTTAAGTATTCAAGATATGCAAGGTCATCTTATTTACCAAGGAAATGAAAATCAAGTGGATGTGTCTTCCTGGTCAAATGGTATGTATATTGTCAATTGGACTTCGAAAGGAAAGGTATATCAAGAGAAATTCGTGAAGAACTAAAATGGGTAGAATCCAGCTCATTGCCATAGCGGTCAGTCTTGGTTTTCTGGTCTATATCAGCCGATTAATTGTAAAGGGTAAATTACGTGAGGAGTATGCGTTTGTGTGGATTTTCTGCACAGCTGTTTTGATTGTTTTCTCACTTTGGAGGGAAGGATTGGATGTAGTGAGTCGATTTATAGGGATTTATGATCCTCCCAATATGGTATTTACAGGGGCTATTTTCGCCATTCTGATTTACCTTTTGCATTTATCCATAACCGTTTCCATGCTTACTAGGCAAAACAAAACCTTGGCCCAGGAGATTGCATTGATGAAACAAGAAAGGGAAACTAAAGAAGAGGAAAGTGAAACTAGAAAATGAATTAGAACAGGAGGCTAGGATCATCACCAATTATTTAGTTGGTAAACCATGTACTGAAGAGTTGGTTCAGCGCTATGTTGAAGCCAATTTGAAGCAATCAATAAATATCGCACCAGAAGAAGAGAAGTTATGGAGAAAAGCAGTGAGAGGGCCTTATTGGATGTCGATTATTGATTCAGGATTAGCCTTGGTACGTCCGAAAAGTCAGATCAGAAGAAAAATTTTTGTAATGTTGGCTATTTTGGAGGCTTCTGTAGATTATTGTGATGATTTTTTACCCCAGACCAGAAATAAGGCACAAGTGTTTTTTTTGTTGGTTTTTGAAGGAGTGAAAGCAGCTTTTTTTGCCCTAATCGGTTTGATTATAATTAAGGTGTCCTGAGTTGGAGAAACAATTTGAATATATTGTAGTAGGCTCTGGAGCTACTGGTGCCATTGCTGCTAGGACTTTGGTTGAAGCGGGAAAAGATACCTTGGTTTTAGATCCGGGGATTTGGAATGAAGAAAAGCGAAAATTGATACCTGATATGGATTGGGAGTCGATTAGAAGAAAGGATAGGTCGCAACACCGGTACTTTTTGGGAGATGAATTTGAAGGCATAGTTTGGGAGGAAAGTAGGGTAGGTTCGCAACTTACACCTCCAAGGATTTATTTGAAAGAAAAGGTTGAGGAATGGATGCAGTTTCAATCGCAAAGTTTTTTTCCATTTGAAAGCATGGCCAAAGGAGGATTAGGAGGAGGATGGGGGGCTGGGTGTTTTGTATTTAGTGAATCCGAGTTAAAGCAGTGTGGTTTAAATGTTGAGCAGATGTCCAAGGCTTATCAGCAGGTTTCGGACTGGATAGGCATTTCTGGATGCATGGATGATGGAGCACCCTATTCGATAGGAAATCTGAGGAACTTGCATCAGCCTTTACCTTTGGATTCATCCATGAGGTCGATTTTTGAAAGGTATGAGCGAAAGAAAAAGGATTTAAATAGGGATGGATTTTGGTTGGGTCGTTCAGGAATGGCCATATTAACTCATTCCCATGAAGGAAGGAAAGCAAGTCAAGGCTATGAAATGGAATTTTGGGGTGATAACGATAAGAGCACTTACAGAAGTTGGATGACCATAGATCAATTAAAAGGCCGTTCCAATTTTACTTATGCTGATGGTTGGATGGTTACCCATTTTAAAGAGGAAGATGGAGGAGTGTTGGTTTATGCAAGATCATTAGAGACAAAGGAAGAACTGGAGTTCAGGTGCAAGAAATTGATCATTGCGGCTGGTGTATTATCTACTGCAAGGATTGTTTTACGTTCAGTAGGGGCTTATCACCGGAAATTACCAGTTTTAAGTAATCCCTATACATATATGCCCACCTTGCAATGGTCGAATTTGGGTAAGGGTTTCGACAGGAATCGATCAGGATTATGTCAGGCTATGCTATTTTTTGACAAAAACGGGAGGAACGAAATCGTATCTCAGGCAGCATTGTTTGGCTACAGGCAACTCTTATTATTTAAATTGGCCAAGGAAGCACCTTTGGGCTTTTCCTATTCCAAGGAAATTATGCGGTTATTGGAATCAGCATTTATTATAGCAGGAATCCATCATCCTGAAATGTTTGGTGAAAATAAATGGATTGAGATGAAACCTTCCGAATCGCAATTTGTTGGAGATTTCATGCATGGAGAATATGAGCACACTGCGAAAGAGGAAGAAACTATATTGAAAAACGAAGGAGCGTATCGTAAGGCTTTAATTAGATTAGGTTGTATTCCGATTAAATCTATTCGGACACCACAAGGCGGGAGTATTCATTATGCTGGGACTTTAAGTTTTTCGGAGCAAGAGGAACCTTTTACTACCCGTGAAAATGGAAGGTTAAGTGGGTATAGGAATGTATTTATTGGTGATGGCTCTGGTTTTAAGTATTTGCCTGCCAAGGGTTTAACTTTGAGTTTAATGGCCAATGCTTTTAATGTGGCAAAGGAAGCTATAAGGGATAGTTGAAGAAATAAATCCATCATTTTATTCAAAGAATTCAGCGTCGAGAGTTGTTTCAAGGTAGCCTTCAAATCAAGGATTGCTGGAAAATTCTCATTGTCAAAGGATTAAAGTTTTTTGAAATCTGAAATTTAATATAATGAGTAGAATCGGTTTTGAACCCTAAAAATTACTAATTTCGCCGATTGGTGAATACGTTGAGAAAAATAGTCGTTTTTATTCTATTGTCGTTGGCACTTACTTCTTGTAAGTTTTTCAACCAGAATCGCATGTTGCGAACAGATTCATTTTATCCCTATTCAGTATTAGACACTAATAGTGCTATAAAAAATTACAAGTTGGCTTCTGGGGATATTATTCAATTTTCAGTCACTCCAAATAAAGGAGCCATTTTGCTTTCTGGAACAAATGTAAATAGAAATTCAGAACAGAATGGATTTTCTGCCAAGGTAGAAACGGATGGATTCGTAAAATTACCAAGCGTTGGAAGAGTATACCTAAGAGGTTTAACTTTTCGACAGGCTGAATTGTTTTTAGAGGAAGAGTATTCTAAATTTATTAATGATCCATTTGTTACGTTAACATTTTCAAACAAAAGGGTTTTTTTATTTATTGGAGGGTCTGCAAGTGTGGTTTCATTGAAGTATGAGAATACTACCTTATTTGAGGTATTAGCATCTTCAGGAGGTATTCCTGATAATGCGAAGGCCTATAAGGTGAAGATAATTAGAGGTGATTTAAAAAATCCAAAAGTGTATATTTTGGATTTAAGTTACTTGCAGGGTATTCAAAATACAGATCTTGTAATGCAGGGAAATGATATTGTTTACATAGAGACAAGAAATAATTATGTAGTTCAAGGATTAAATATTTTGACACCTTATTTAACCTTGCTTTCTACCATTCTTTTATCGGTTACCTTGTTCAGGTCTCTTACAAATTAGAAATGGCTCCACCCAAACGAATATCCTATTTGAATGATAGTTTTGATTTAGGCTTGTTATTGCTTATTTCCAAACGAAGTTTACTATGGATATTGTTGTTTTTTCTTTTTAGCACTACAATTGCCTTTATTTACCTTAGATATACGGAGCCTGTTTATCAAACCCAAGCAATTATTCAGTTAAATTCAACAGCATCAACTTCAAAATTTTTATCTGTTACAAATTTCTACGACGAGAGCATTTATAAGGAAATAGAATTGTTGAAGTCCTCAGAATTTCTTGGAAGAGCAATATCGAAACTTAATTTAGATATTTCCTATTTTAGGAAAGGAACAGTTCTAAACTATGAAGTTTATCGCTCATGTCCTTTTCAAATTGGAATTAACTTAAAAAGTCAAGATATTTATAATACTCCCATTTATTTAAATTTTTTTGAAGATAAAACCGTTGAGATAAAATATAGGTCGGGTGATGTTCAATATAATACTAGAAAATCCTTAAATGACAGTATAACTATGCCTCATTTTCGATTTAAGATCGACTTTGAGAATTATAAAAGGATATTAGATTTACAAAATGATGGCAGCCAATATTTTTTTCAATTAAATAATCCAATTCTAAAAATTTCAAATGTTGCTACTCCTCTTTCAGTAGAGGTATTAAATGAAGTTGCGAAAACTATTAAAATTTCTTACAGGGATAAAAATCCAGAAAAGACAGCGGATGTAGTAAATGCGATTGCAAATGATTTCATTTCCTATGATGTTGAGAATAAGGAACAAAGTGCGGATAATATTCTTCATTTTTTGGATGATCAATTGGCTCTTTTGTATGATAAACTTATTGAAACTGAAGAGCATTTGAATGATTTTAGAATGAGATTTGGAATTGTTGAAGAATTAAATGGAACACAAAATGAAGGCCCAAGTGGGATTTCTACCAGAAACATGGAGTATTTGGGAAAGATTGACCAATTGAATGATTCAAAACTAGGTGTAGAATTTGATATAGATTTGCTGAAGAAAATTTTGAATGAGGTAAAAGATGACCCAAAGTTAGATTTCAATAAATTATTAAGCGGAGTTACTTTGACACATTTGCAAGGAGCCTTTGTTTCCCAGTTGCAAATCTTAAATCAAATACAGTTAGAAAAGGAGAAATTACTTTTTGATGTAACTACCAATAGTGATCAGGTTAAAAGGATTGACTATCAAATACGTATACAAAACAGGTTGATTTTAGAAGGGATTGAAAACACAATTCTCCAAGGAGAAAGATTAAAAAAAGATTATAATCAAAAGATATTAAATTATCATAATAAAATCAAGGAGGAATCTGACACCTCTAAAGGGAAGGATTATGATGTTTTAGAATATTCCAAATTAAAGAGGATATATTCAGTAACAGAAACTTTTTACAATGATCTTGTCACTAAAAAGGCTGAATATTCGATTACAAAAGCTGGTTTTACGCCTAACAATAGACTTTTAGAAAGAGCAATAGTGCCAGAAATACCTATTTCACCAGATAAGAAAGTAGTGGTATTGGCTGCAATTGTTGCTTCTTTTCTCTTAAGTATTTTTCTAATTATAGTTAGGTATTTACTTTATAATGACATAACAACAGTAAATGATATTTCTAGGTATACTCAAACACCAATTTTAGGAATTGTACCAAGGTATAAAAAGGAAATTCCAAATTCTCAATTGCTAGTAGATAAAAGTCCTAAATCAGGTATTTCTGAAGCTTTTAGATCGCTCAGGACCAATTTACAATACATATCAAATTCACCTGGTCCCAAAATTATATCTATAACCTCTACAGTTTCAGGTGAAGGAAAAACATTTATTGCCATTAATTTGGGAGGAATTCTGGCCTATGCAGGTAAGAAGGTTATTATTATTGATACGGATATGCGTAAACCTAAAATACACTTGGGTTTTGACGTAGCCAACCTAAAGGGAATGAGCACAATTTTGATTGGCAAGGACTATTACAAGGATTGTGTTCAAAATAGCAGTCTTGAAAACCTAGATTTCATTACAGCTGGACCAATTCCACCGAACCCTTCGGAGTTAATTATTAGCACTAATTTTGCTGAGTTGCTTAAGAGTTTAAGAGCCGAATACGATATTATTATTATAGATAATCCTCCGGTAGGAATTGTTACAGATGGGATTTCCAATATCCTTTTGGCTGACTATCCTATTTATGTTGTAAGGTCAAATTATTCCAAGAAGGCATTTATAGGAAATGTTGAAAGACTCGTCCATGAAAATAATGTAAAGCATCTCAGTGTTGTTTTAAATAGCGTTGATACTTCTAGGGCTGCATATGGATACGGGTATGGATATGGGTATGGATACGGGTATGGTTATGGTTATGGTTACGGTTACGGATATGGGTATGGATATGGTGGAGGCTATGGTTATTATGAAGAAAACCAAAATTCTAACACTCCAAAGAAAGGGTATTTTGCTGGACTATTTGGCAAGAAGAAAGTAGAGGAAGATTAATCGTTTTGAACTATGGAATTAATAAAAACGGAAATTGAAGGTGTTTTTATAATAAAACACGGTATTTTTGGTGATTCAAGGGGTTTTTTTATGGAAACCTACAATCAGAGGCATTTTTTTGACGTGGGAATAAATGATCAATTTGTCCAGGATAATTTATCCAAATCCATGAAAGGGGTTGTTAGGGGGTTGCATTTTCAAAATCCCCCATTCAGTCAGGCAAAGTTGGTGCGCGTTGTTTCTGGTTCTGTTTTAGATGTCATTGTTGATTTAAGGAAGGATTCGATTACCTACGGCAAGCATATTAAAATTGAACTAACAGATACTAATTTGTTATCACTGTACATTCCTCCATCTTTTGCACATGGTTTCGCTTGCCTTGAAGACAATACCATTTTTTCTTATAAATGTTCCAACTTTTATAAGAAAAATTCGGAGCAAACAATTCTATGGTCTGACCCTTTGTTGAATATTGATTGGACCATTAGCAATCCTACCATTTCTGACAAGGACAAGCAAGGAATATCATTTGAAAGTTTCGTTTCTCCTTTTTAAAATCATGTTTTCTTTTGCTATTTACTTACATTTGTATTGAAACCTCAACCTTAGTATAATTTGAGTCGAGATACCTATACCATAATAATTTATATTGGTTACTTTTTTTTAGCAGGAATTTTCTCCTTCCTAATAAATGGTCTTTTCCTTCAATTTGCTTCAAATTTAGGAATGAGAAACAATGAAGACCATATGATTCGTTGGAGCAGCACTACAAAACCGGCCTTAGGAGGTGTTTCATTTTTCATTCTTTTTTTACTATCCATTGCCTCTTATTCCATTTTTTTTGAAGAAAACAAGTTTCTTTATAATCAGAAATTCTTAGGATTTTTGGCTGCATCTGTTCTAGGCTTTTTAATTGGACTTGCGGATGATGCCTATAATACTAAACCCACATTAAAGCTTGCTGGTCAATTAACATGTGCGCTTTTATTGGTGATTAGTGGCAATAAAATTGTCTTCTTTGGAAATGAGTTTTTAGATGTGATTTTAACCTTGTTTTGGGTTATTGGATTAATGAATTCAATAAATATGCTGGATAATATGGATGCAATAACCTCTACTGTGTCAATTAGTATAATTCTTTCGTCTTTATTTATCTTATTGTGGAAAAATGATTTATACAACCCCGACTTTATACTCTTGGAAGGTGTCTTATGCGCTTTGCTTGGATTTCTTTTTTACAATTGGAATCCTTCTAAAATGTATATGGGAGATACTGGTAGTCAATTCTTAGGAGTTTTTCTTGCTGCCATTGGAATTAATTATTTCTGGATGGGACATGAAGCCCAAGGATATCGAATTCAAACAAAACAGTTTATTGAACCGCTTTTGATTTTTATGATTCCTATTATAGATACGACCATAGTAACAGTAAACCGTTTATTGAGAGGACAATCTCCTTTTGTTGGAGGAAGAGATCATACAACCCACCATCTGTCATATATGGGATTATCGGATCGCCAAGTTGCAATGGCCTTTTTTGGTTTATCCTTTATTTCATTTGTTGGCCTTGTTTTAATTGAGTTCTTTATAAAGAATTGGGGTTATACTCAATTAATTGTATTCTTCTTATATTTTTTAGGTTTACTTGGTACAATGTTTTACATCACGAAGCGTTTTAAACAACCAAGCAAATAATTTTGGAAAAGCACAATCCTACTTCTAATTCTATATTGAACAATAAGCCATTTATGGCCTTTGTTTTGGTGGTTTTTGGCCTTTTTACAATTTCCTTGTTCAACTTTTCTTCCCAGAAGGAGGATAAGTTATATAATGACCTCTTTAACAATAACTATAGGATATTTTCGGTTCAACTACCAACTAAATTAGAATTTTGCCATGAAAGTGTCCCATTATCCAATTTTGATGTTCGAGAGCGTTTGGATAGAGAAATGTTAGTAAATGTTTATTGGCAATCCCAAACCTTGCTTTTCCATAAACGGGCATCACGTTGGTTTCCTATAATTGAACCAATTTTAAAACGAAATGGTGTTCCGGATGACTTTAAATATCTTTCCTTAATTGAAAGTGGCTTTGTAAATGTTGTTTCCCCTTCCGATGCTGTTGGTTTTTGGCAATTCCTAGAAGAAACAGGAAAGCGGAATGGATTGGAAATAACCAATGAGATTGATGAAAGATACAGTGTGGAAGCATCAACAGAGGCCGCCTGTAAATATATCCTAGAGGCTAAACAAAAGTTAGGTTCTTGGACAATGGCGGCAGCCTCTTATAATATGGGAGTAACTGGAATTAAAAAACATATGGACTATCAAGAAAATCAAAACTATTATGATTTGATGCTTAATATGGAGACCTCCAGGTATGTTTTTAGAATTTTGGCTATAAAGGAAATAATGGAACACCCCAAGAAGTATGGATTTTACATAAGAAAAAAAGATTTGTATCCTCCAATTAAAACCCAAAGAATAGCTGTAGATTCTAGTATTACTGATCTTGCAAGATTTGCTAAATCTCAACATGTTTCTTATAAAATTTTAAAAATATTCAATCCTTGGTTGAGAGACAAAGCATTAACCAATAAATTAGGAAAAACTTATTTCATTCAAATACCTCTTCCTGGTTATGAAGACTATGAAAATCTTCTAGAAGAAGCAGGAACAAGAGGGATAGATACAGCATACGCATTAGATTATGAAGATTTAATTGAGCAGAGAAAGGTAGATTCTCCTATTTTGAGAATGCATAAAGTAAAGAATGGTGAAACGATAGAATCCATATCTAAAATGTATGATTGTGAACCAATTCTTATCCGTGAAAGGAATAAAATTAAGCCTACGGAGCAACCTCCCGTCAATACAGAGTTAATTATTGGTTGCTAATTTTTGTACTTTAGATCAAATTTTGGTTGTAAATGATTAAATCATTCCACCTTTAATTGTGGCATCTGTCGTTTAAGTTTTTGTAAATCAATTGTTTGTTAAGTTTTGGATCGCTTTGTAAATTTTGTAATAATTGTTTTTTTTGATAAGGTATTTCATGCTTTTATTGGCTTGAAAATAGGCATCGTCCTTTCATTTTTATTTTTTTATGAAATTGGACAGGCTCAAAAGGATGTTATTAAGGTTCACGGACAACTTGTTGATTTGCAAGGTGTAACTCAATTTAATAAGGTAATGGTAATAAACCGTCGCACTTCTAATGGTGTGTTTGGTAGTTTGTCTGGTCACTTTACTATTTCTTTAAATCGTTCGGATACAATTTCAATTCATGCCTTAGGGTATTCTCCTGCTCGTTTATGTTTTAGGGATAGTTCATCCAATATTTCAGAATATACAATTGAGGTGAAGATGTATCGGTTAAATATTCGCTTGGATGAAATTGTTTTTGTTGCCCCTCGAGATTTAGATCAAATTCAAAAGGACATTGATAAATTAGGTTATAAGAAAACCTACAAGGAAACATCGGAGGTCTCCGATGTGTTGCAAAGTCCAATTACTGCCTTGTATGAGCGGTTTAGTCGTTTTGAAAAGCAAAAGGCAGAAGCTAGAAGGCTTCAAAATGAAAGTAATAGAAAGAAACTTCTTAAAGAACTATTTCGGATTTATGTAACAGCCGAAATTATTGATCTTGAAGATTGGGAGTTTGATGATTTCATAAATTATTGCAACTTTGAAGATGATTACATTAAAGCTTCTACACAATATGAATTGGTTATTGCTATCAAGAAGAAGTATGACCGCTATATAGAAGTTAGAAAATACTAGAAAATGAATAGCAGTTCCCAAGTATTCCTATTTTTGTCAAAACCTAATATTGTGGGAATAAAGAACCTGCTTAAAAGTATCATATTAACTGTTCAATTTTTTTTGAGTTTTAGTATTCAATTTGGATTTACCCAATCAAAGTCGAAGGACTCGGATGGAAATGATTTGCAATTGGATATGACCGAACGGAAGGAAATGTCAGTATTTATGGATGCTTGCAAAGAAAGATCGCTTGGAAATAAAGAAGAAGCTGCTAAAAAGTTTTATGAAGTTCTTTCTATAAATGGTAAAAATGCCACTGCTCGATTTGAATTAGCGAAGTTGTTGGAAGAAAAAGCAATGAATTCGGAGGCATTAACTTTGATTGAACAAGCCATTGATTTAGATCCAAAGAATGCTTTTTTTCTTGACTTTAAAGCTGATTTGTTAGGAAAACTTGGAAAGCTCAAGGAGTCCATTAAAACTTATGAAAAGATTATCAAAATTCAACCCACCAACTTGGAAGTACTTTATAAAATTGGTGATGCATGGTTGGTTTCAGGCGAATATGAAAAGGCCATTCAGAACTACAATAGGGTAGAAGCTATAATTGGTGTTGATGAACAAATGAGTCTTCAAAAGGAAAAGATTTGGCTTCAATTAAACAAGCTAGATAAAGCAGAAGAAGAAATAAAAAAATTAATATTAGCTTTTCCTGCTGAAGTAAGATACTACAATATATTGGCAGAGCTTTATAGGGCCAATAATTTACCCGATAAAGCTTTTGAAGTATATACTCAAGTAGAGAAAATTTCTCCAGATGAGGCGTTTTTAAACATGCAATTGGCTGATTACTATAGGATTAAAGGTGATAAAGAAAAGTCTTTTTCCTATTTGAAAAGGGCGTTTTCCAATAAGAATTTAGATATTGATACCAAAATGAAAGTTTTGATTTCCTATTATACCCTAACGGAAACCAATTCGAAATTAAAGGAACAGGCTTATGAATTGTTGGCCATTTTGGCTGATATACATTCCAATGATGCTAAAGCATTTGCTGTTTATGGTGATTTTCTATACAGAGATGAACGCTATGAGGATGCCAAAATTCAATATAGTAAATGTTTAGAATTGGATAAGCGCAGGTATCCTGTTTGGAGTCAGTATCTTTTAATTCTAAGTCAATTGAATGAGAACGAATCCCTTGTTAAAGCCGCTAGTGAAGCCATTGAATTATTTCCTGTTGAGGCATTTAGTTATTTATTAAAGGGAGTTGGGTTGATTCAATTAAAAAAATACACTTCAGCGGTTGAAACATTGAAGGAGGGAAAGCTGGTTGCATTAGAAAGACCAATCCTTGGTCAATTTTGGACTAGCCTTGGTGATGCCTATAATGAATTGAAAGATCATGTGAAAAGTGATAGTTGTTATGTTGAGGCTTTAAAACTTGATCCGAATAATGCGAATGTTCTGAATAACTATAGTTATTATCTTTCAGTTCGAAAAAAGGATTTGGAGAAAGCAAAAGAAATGTCCAAAAAATCCAACGAATTGGAGCCCAACAACTCTTCCTATCAAGATACTTATGGTTGGATATTGTTTCAATTGGAAGATTATTCCAATGCAAAAATTTGGATTGAAAAGGCTATCTCTAATGGTGGTGAGCGAAATGGTACTTTGTTGGAGCACTTGGGTGATGTAGAATTTAAGTTAGGAAATTTAACAAAAGCGTCCGAACTATGGCAGAAGGCCATAAAGGCAGGTGGGACAACAGAATTTATTCAAAGAAAGATTACTGAAGGAAAGTACATCGATTAGGTTACCTTTGTCACATGGAAACAACAATTCAACAAATTGCTCAAAGTTTGCTTCCAGTACTATTCTCAGGTTTTTGGGCTGTACTTTTTCTTCAATCAGGTTTGGATAAGGTATTGGATTGGAAGGAAAATCTAAAATGGTTGAATGGGCATTTTTCAAAAAGTATTTTTTCTAATGCTGTTCCACTCTTATTAGCTATTCTAACCTTTGCAGAAGTGGCTTCTGGGCTATTTTCTTTGGCTGGAGCTTTTTATTTTTTAGGCTATAATAGTTTATTTTTATGCCAAATCGGGATTGTATTAGTTTCTATTACAATCTTAATGCTTTTCATAGGACAACGGATTGCTAAGGATTATGCTGGTGCGGCATCATTAGCCCCTTATTTTTTGTCTGCGATGTTTAATCTTTGGTTATTGAACCAATAAAAAAGCTAATTTTTATTCTGGAGTAGAAACGGGTATAGCAGCCTCCGCTGTAGGATCTGTGCATTCTCCTAATTGGCCTAATCCTATTGAATTATAATAATTATTAAAAAGGTTTGTTACAATTTGGTTTCTTAACCAACCACTTTCAACGCCTAGCACGATTGTTATAACTCTATAATCACAACGATGGCTTGTAGCGCATAAACAAAACATGGCACTTCTTGTAAATCCTGTTTTTAAACCATCTACTTCTTCTGCATAAGTAGATACCAATTTGTTTTTGTTTTCATACACAAATAGTGAGCGACCATTGTGTAGGCTTTCCATTTTCTTTTTTGTGATGGATAGAATTTCTTCATGTTTTAGCAGCTCTTTTGCTAAAACCAATAAATCAGCAGGACTTGAATAATTGTCTTCATGCCCCTTTCCAACTGGTAAACCTGTACTATTATAAAATTTAGTACCAAACATTCCTAAATCAAATGCCTTCAAATTCATTCGTTGAACAAATTTAGATTCAGAACCTGCATTTAGTTGAGCAAGCATATAAGCAGCATCATTGCCGGAAGCAATCATAGCAGCGTTAAGAAGTTCTTCAATTGTTACTTTTTTACCAGGATTCAAATATACTTTTGATCCACCTATCCAACTTGCTTCTTTTGTAACAGAAACAAGACTATCCCATTTTAATCTCCCATTTTCAATATCCTCCAAAGTAATAAGAGCGACCATCATTTTGGTAAGGGAGGCTATATTGCATTTATTGGTTAATCCTTTCGCCCAAACAATTTTATTTTCGTTAACATCAAATACTAGTCCAGCCCTAATGTTTTCTGGTTTATAGGCCAATTCGGGACGTATGTCCATACGAATGGATTCTTCTTCATTAAACTGTGTTTTTATGGTAGTGTTGGACCAAAGTTCACCTTCTCCAGTTTTACCTGGTGTGTAGCTAGGGAAAACTAGAATAAGCGAACAAAAGAGTATAAACTGAAATACGTTTTTTATCATTCTTTGCCTTTTATGTAATTGAGATAGGGCCTTAAATATTAAATTTATGTTCAGTTGCAAGTTTAGGCAATACCATTTCAAACGTGGGTTCATAGGAAAGGTTGTTATTAACAAAAAAATGTTAGTTGTTAATATCTTCTAAGAACGTTGTCGTTCTAATAAAATTGCCTCTCCAATTAGTAAATCAAAAGGGGTTGTAATTTTGATATTTTCACGTTCACCTTCCAGAAAATGGGGGATGAATCCGGATTTTTCAAAGACCATGGTGTCGTCTGTAATGTCAGGAGAATAGTTGGTGTTTGAATATGCGGTTTTTATCAAATTTGTTGAAAATACCTGCGGAGTTTGTACCGCTCGAATAGATTCTCTGTCAAATGGAAGCCAATCTCCGTCATTTGAATGACGGATTGAATCAACCAAAGGTACTAAAGGTATGGCGGAACCTTTGGTAATAGCGAAGGAAAAGCTTTTTTGAATTAACTGTTCACTTGTCAAAGGTCTTACCCCATCATGAATGGCAACGAATCCATTATTTGGAATTGTAGATAAGCCATTTTTTACACTTTCGAATCGGTTATTACCGCCTTCAACTAAATGAACATCTTTCAAATGTTTAGGCGCAATTTGTTCCCAGGTTGAAAAATGTTCAGCAGGAATGACAACCCTTATTCTATTTAAATCTTTTAAGTAACTAAGAAACAAGTCAATGGTGTGAACCAAAATGGGTTTACCTGCCAAATGTAAAAACTGTTTAGGTAGGCTTGCTCCCATTCGCAGCCCAGAACCACCAGCTACAAGGATGGCCCATTGTTCCATGTTTACAGAATTAGCATAGCATCGCCATAGGCCAAAAACTGATACCCTTCTTTGATTGCTTCACGGTATGCTTCAAATGTAAATTCGTAACCCGCAAAGGCGCAAACATTCATCAATAAAGTTGATTGAGGTTGATGGAAATTGGTGATAAGGCAATTTGAGACTGAAAAGTCGTAAGGAGGAAAAATAAACTTATTTGTCCAACCATTGAATGATTTTAAATGGCCAATGGTGGAGACACTTGTTTCTAGTGCGCGTAAGGTTGCCGTACCAATTGAACAAACCTTTTTTCTTTCATCTTTTGCTTTGTTGATAGCAGTAACAATTTCATCTGGAATTATCAATTGCTCACTGTCCATTTTATGTTTGGTAAGGTCTTCAACTTCAACTTGTCTGAAGGTGCCTAATCCAAGGTGCATGGTTATTTCTGGTAAATGTACTCCTTTAATTTCAAGTCGTTTAAGCAATTCTCTGCTAAAATGCATGCCAGAGGTTGGTGCAGCTACAGCTCCTTCATGCTTTGCAAAAATGGTTTGAAACCGGAATTCATCTTCTGGTTCAACTGGTCTTTTTATGTAGCGTGGAAGAGGGGTTTCACCTAGTTTATAAATTCGCCGTTTGAACTCATCATAACCACCATCAAACAAAAACCTTAAGGTCCTTCCTCTTGAAGTAGTATTATCTATTACTTCTGCAACCAACTCATCATTGTCTCCAAAATAGAGTTTGTTTCCAATCCTGATTTTTCGAGCAGGATCAACCAAAACATCCCAAAGCAAGGTTTCCCTGTTTAGTTCCCTGAGTAAAAAAACTTCAATCTTTGCCCCAGTCTTTTCTTTATTTCCATACATCCTCGCTGGGAAAACCCTGGTGTTGTTCAAAATCATAACATCACCATCGTCAAAATAATTCAAAATATCTTTAAAAACCTTATGTTCAATTGTTTTTTTCTTGCGATCCAAAACCATTAAGCGACATTCGTCACGGTTTTCGGCTGGATATTCTGCTATTAATTCTTGTGGAAGTTTGTATCGAAATTGAGAAAGCTTCATGCGCTAATTGGCTAAAAATAAAGTAGTTACAGTTTGTTGGGTGTTAAATGCATTTTACCCAAAAAAGTGTGCAAAGATATGATTTTTACAAAAGGGAAATACACCTTTTTTTCTGAAATGGGAAATAGATGGAAATTCGATTTAGGTTTCTCTTGAAAAAGGGGATAAACGAGGTTCAATTAGATTGTACCAAATAATTGACCAAAGAATATAGAAAACAATTATGATAGGAGTTGCATTAAAATGGAAAATGGCAATTAATAAAGCAGATACAATTAGGAAAACATATCGGTTAAGGTTCTTTCTCCATGAAAAGTCTTTAAATTTCATGGAGAATAGTCGTATTTCGCTAACTAAAAGAATACTCATTACTAAACTTAATCCGCATAGAAAGCCTGGATGATAAATAATGTCAATATATATTAGTCGTTCAGAAAACTTAATTAAAGTTGGTAAATGAAAATGCAAGAGCAAAGGAAATGAACAAACCAATAGAGCATTAGCCGGTGTAGGTACGCCTATGAAATCTTGCGCCTGCCTCGGGTCTATATTGAATTTAGCCAAGCGTAGGGCGGAAAATGCAGCTATTATAAACGGAAAGTACTTCATGAAAGGAAATTGGGTAAAGACATAATAGCTTGCCCAATTAAAATTCATACTTTGTTGGAGTAAATGATAGACTACTACACTAGGCACTACTCCAAAGGATACTACATCGGCTAAAGAATCTAATTCTTTGCCAATTGGACTGGTTGCATTTAACAATCTTGCCGCAAAGCCGTCAAAAAAATCAATAATTGCAGCTGCATATACGTAAATTGCAGCATCAGCTAATTGACCATCAAATGCCTTTACAATGGCCATGCAGCCACAAAGCAAATTACAACATGTTAGGATGTTGGGTATGTGGTTTCGTATTCCCAAAGTGGGGGCGAAGATACAAAAAGGTAGATGGTATGCCTAAAAACCTTTTAAAGTAGACGGAAACTTATCTTAACTCCATAAATCGTTACTAAAACATAACTAATAACGGAAACAATCATAAGTGTCATAATCCAATAATTAAATTTTTCTTGAGTTCCAGTGGATTTATGAACTGCAACCACTTCTTTCGCGCCTCCTAAAGAATTAAAATAGGCAACAAGTAGCATAAACATACCACTTGAAAGGGTGAAAACATTCTGAAAGATGTTATAATTTCGGTTTACTATAAAGATAATTATTGTTCCTAATAGCATTGGGCCTAAGGCTAATTGATTAATGGTTCTAGCTTTTTCATCATTTGTAGAAACGGAAAAGCGAGAAACACCCATTTTTAAGATTGGTTGTGTAAATAGAAAACCAGTAAGGAATAGAAGCGCAGACGAGAAAAAGGCTAAAAAGAATTTTTTTGCAGTTCCTACATAAAACCAGGCAGCTACTATTCCTAGGCCCTGCCAAGTTCCTAATCCACTTATACTGGTAATCGGAATGAAAATTACTTTCGAATAGAAAATTACCAATGAAAGACAGCTTAACCATAAGAGAAAAAAACGGAAGTCTTTTTTTAACCCCTGGGCAATTTGGAAAAATATAAACGAAAAGATACCAAAGAACAAGCAGAAAATTGGCCCAGCCGAATAGGTTCTTGTTACAGACCATAGATTCCAAATCCCTGGCTCGTAATAGTTTGCATATTTAATTGAATGCAAAAATACGGTAGGTTTTAGTTTGTAATGAGTGGCAACAATTCCCGTTAATAATTCATGAGTGAAATAAAGCAACAGATAAGCGCTAACCATCATCATGGTTGAATTAAGCATTGGAATTAGCTCAAACTTCCAAAGATCTTTCCGAAAACGTAAGGTTTTTATTCCTTCAATGAATTCCTTTACCCTTTCTTTAAAAGGTGTTTTTTCTGCCTTGAAATTTTTATCGAGTTGGTTTTCTTGAGCATAAAATTCAATTTGCTCTTGAATCCATTTCGAAAACTTGAATTTCTTTTTAGGTTGATTTAATTCTGTTTTACCAAAGGAATCCTCCCAAAGAATTTGTAATCGTCTTTTAATTGGAATTTTTTGAGTTCTCTTTTTTTGAATGGATTTTGAAAAATCGTCAGACCCTTTTGCATCCGCAATAATTTCTTTTAGAAAGCCTCCAATGCCCCCACCCTTTTTTCTTCTACCTCCTGAATGGGTTTTATACTTCTGTGGAAATTGCGATTCCCAAAGATCTATCCAAAAATCCTTGAATTTTTGCCAACGTGAACGTCTTCTCCTAGGTTCAGTCATGGTTGCAAGCTTTCCTTTTTAATTTTATTTTTTCCCCGGGCTTAATGGCGGAAGTATCAGTTACTGAATTCCATTTGTAAAGAAATTTGGTTTTTATTCCATACTTCTGGGAAATATCCCATAACGTTTCATTTTCTTTTACAACATGGCATCCAATATTGGATTTTCTGCGTTTAGGTTGTAAATATAGAATTTCCCCTTCTACTGGAATTTTCGTCTTAGGTATTTCATTATAACGAGTAATTTCCCAGTTACCCATGCCAAATTCTTGAGTTATTGATTGCCAAGTGTCTCCCTTTTTTATTTTTATTGCCTTGATATTGTTTATAATAAACACTTCTCTGTGGGTAAGATTTGTTTTTTCTTTTTTTGTCTTATTAACTGTGTTCTTGTTAGATTGATTAATGGGTTTTCCCCAATCTTTAGGGATATTTTCCAACTTATCAAATTCATGTAAGTTCCAATCCGAAATTAATTTGATTAGTAATTCAGGGTATTTTGGATTGGTAGCATAACCAGCCGATTTTAGACCTTTTGCCCAACCCTCATAATCCGTTTTTTTTAATTTAAAAAGATCAGCATAGCGCTCTCTCGTCTTTAGAAAATTTGAATGGTCTTCATAACTTTCCTCCGGTTGTTTATACTTCCGAAAACATTCATTTTTTGAATCATCATCTTGGTGATAGGTTTCTCCATCCCATTCTCCATGGCATTTTATTCCAAAATGGTTGTTGGCTTTTTGGGCTAAAGGACTATTACCATCTCCTGATTCTAGCATGCCTTGTGCCAAAGTTATACTTGCAGGTATTCCATTCCTTAGCATCTCACTTACTGCAATGGCTTTGTATGTGTCAATATACTGTTGTTTGGTGAGTTTGGTTTGGCCCAGAATTTCACCAAAAAATATCAAAAGTAAACTAGCAGTTGTTAGCAATTTTGCCATAAAGCTAAATACGACCAATTGTCTGTATAGCATGGTCCCAACTTTTTTGAATTTTCCACAAAAGGTTGTTAGGCCACAAAAAAAAGGTCAGCAAATAGGCTGACCTTTTTTTTGAATTGAATTTTAAATTACATATTAGCAATGATTTCATCACCAAATTCAGAGCACTTTAATAAGGTAGCTCCTTCCATTAGACGGTGAAAATCATAAGTAACGCGTTTCTTTGCAATACTCCTTTCAATACCATTGTAAATTAATTGAGCCGCTTCTACCCAACCTAAATGTTCAAACATCATTGCACCCGACAGAATAACAGAACTTGGATTTACTTTATCCAAACCCGCATATTTTGGTGCTGTTCCATGAGTAGCTTCAAATATTGCATGTCCAGTAACATAATTGATATTAGCGCCTGGAGCAATACCAATGCCACCTACTGATGCGGCAAGTGCATCTGAAACATAATCACCATTAAGGTTCAAGGTCGCAATCACACTATATTCCTGCGGACGCAGTTGGATTTGTTGTAAAAATGCATCTGCAATGCTATCTTTAATTAAGATTTTGCCAGCAGCTAATGCACTTTTTTGTGCAGCAATGGCCGCATCACTACCTTCTTCTGCTTCAATACGGTCATATTGAGCCCAAGTAAATACTTTATCTCCAAACTCTCTTTCAGCTAATTCATAACCCCATTTTTTAAAGCCACCTTCTGTGAATTTCATAATGTTGCCTTTATGAACAATGGTAACGCTAGGTTTGTTATGAATGATTGCATATTCAATAGCTGCACGAATCAAACGTTCAGAACCTTCAATAGATACAGGTTTGATACCGATAGATGAAGTTTCTGGGAAACGAATTTTTTTAACTCCCATTTCATTTTGTAAAAAGTCCATTACTTTTTTTACTTCAGGAGTACCTGCCATCCATTCGATACCTGCATAAATATCTTCCGTATTTTCCCGGAAAATTACCATATCTACGTGCTCTGGTTGTTTCATTGGAGAAGGCACTCCTTCAAACCAACGTACCGGGCGTAAACAGGTATATAAATCCAATTCTTGACGCAATGCAACGTTTAATGAACGTATACCACCGCCAACTGGAGTAGTCAATGGCCCTTTGATTCCGATTAAATATTCACGAATAACATCCAGGGTTTCAGTTGGTAACCATTGTCCAGTGAGGTTAAATGCCTTTTCACCAGCATATACTTCCTTCCATTCAATTTTCTTCGTTCCTCCATATGCTTTCTCAACGGCCGCATCTAATACTTTAACAGAAGCATTCCAAATGTCAGGCCCTGTACCATCACCCTCAATAAAAGGTATAATAGGATTGTTTGGTGTTACAATTTTGCCGTTTTCTACGGTAATTTTCGATCCAGTCATGTCAATAGTTTTCTAATTAGTTAAACAGGGCGCGAAAGTAAGCCTCATTTAAAAAACTACAAGAAAAAAAGAAAAAAAATCGTCGAATTAATCAATTCTTAACAAAAGAAAACACTTGATATTCTGAAATTTACCAAGAATGATAAGATAGCGATAAAATCTGTGTGTTATAGGAATTTGCGCTCAATTTCATCCAATCCAATTTTGTAATAGGTAGGTTTCCCAGAAGTGGTAATGGAGGAGTTTTCACAAGCAAACAATTCGTTTACCAAGCTTTCCATCTCCTCTTGTTTTAAACTTTGACCTTTCTTAATAGAAGTCTTTTTGGCCAATGCTTTTGCCAAAGGGGTATTTCGATCGTCTAAGCTATTTGAATGTGCATATTCATGGATCAAATTGTCCATCAAATCTTTTAAATTGGTTTCCTGTATATAAGGGGCTACACCTTGGATAACATAGGTGTTATTTCCAAATGGATGAATATCAATACCTAGGGCATGCAGGGCTTCCGTCATTTCCTGTAACAACGAACTTTCATAAGCATTGTATTCCAAAGTCAATGGGAATAATAGCTGTTGACTTACCCCTGTATGGTTTTTTAACATGGAGGCAAAACGTTCAAATTGAATTCGTTCATGGGCGCCTTGTTGATCAATAATGAGTAACCCTCCTTTCATGGAACAAAGAATGTAGGCATTCTGGATTTGATAAAACGAATGGGCAATTTCCGAAGGAGTGGACATTGCTTCTTGTTCATTTGAATGGGCAGATTCAATAGTTTCCTTTTTTTCAAAACCTTCATAGAGTTTTTCCCAAGCCCAATTGTTCTTGTTCGGAAGGTTTAAGGCTGCTTGTTTAGGTTTAGATCCTTCTGTTCTTGGTTGGAAAGGATTGAAGGTTGGGTCAACTTTTATTGTGGGTGGAACAATCGGTCGGTCTAATTGTAATGGAACGTGGAAACTGGCTTCTTGTTCAAAATCCAAGGTTGGAGAAATGTTATATCGACCAAGGGAACGCTGGACCGAAGAACGTAGAATGGCATAAATGGATTTCTCATCTTCAAACTTTATCTCAGTCTTCGTTGGATGTATATTGATATCAACCTTCTGAGGATCAATTTCTAAATAAATAAAATAGGTTGGAAAGCTGTCATTTGGCAATAAATCCTTATAGGCTGTTTGCACCGCATGATGCAAATAGCTACTTTTAATAAAGCGGTTATTGACAAAAAAGTATTGCTCACCCCTTGTTTTTCGTGCATATTCAGGTTTGCAAATAAAGCCTGAAATATTTGTTATCGTTGTCTCTTCCTCCACTGGAACCAAACGTTCGTTATAATCCATGCCGAAAAGTGCCATAATCCGCTGACGGTGAGCATTCGATTTAAGGTTGTAAATTTCACTTTCATTATGGCTCAAGGAAAATTTTATATGGGGAAAAGCCAAGGTAACTCTGTAAAATTCCTCCATGATATGGCGAAATTCTACTGCATTTGATTTGAGGAAATTTCTACGAACTGGCACATTGTAAAACAAATTCTTCATAGATATCGAAGTGCCAACCGGACATTGGATATGTTCTTGGCTTTTTGCCTCCGACCCTTCTATAATTATTTGGGTACCTAAGTCATCCTCTGCTCTTCGTGTTTTCATTTCTACCTGAGAAATGGCAGCAATGGAGGCCAACGCTTCACCTCTGAATCCCATCGTGCGTATACAAAATAAATCGTCGGAATTCTTAATTTTAGACGTAGCATGTCTTTCCCAAGCCAAACGGGCATCTGTATTGGACATCCCTTTTCCATTGTCAATTACCTGGATTAAAGTTCTTCCAGCATCCTTAACTAGGAGCTTGATATCTGTGGCTCCAGCATCAATGGCATTTTCAAGCAATTCCTTGACAGCAGAAGCCGGTCTTTGAACAACTTCTCCAGCTGCAATTTGATTGGCAACACTATCAGGAAGTAACTTTATAATATCCACGCTGAAAAATTGGACGGCGAAGGTCGTTAAATTTAAAGTGAAATTTTACAGCCATTTTAGTATTTTTTTCACAAATGGCTTTCATCCCCTTCAATAATTGAATTACTTTTGTATTAAACTAATGCAATAATTATATGAAGACAATTTTCACTCTCCTTTTAGCTGGAATTGGATTTTCCGCATTTGCTCAAGTGCAGCAAGTTCCTTCCCGTTCTAATTCCTCCCATGGAATTGGTAAAATTTCAAATGATATCGTTAAGCCAAAGAAAAATGCAGAACAATTGGGTACATATTTTTTGGATTATGAAGGTTATGATGAATTTTTCTTCGGACAAATTCAATCCTTTGTAGAAGTAGGGTTTAATTCCTTGGATACTACTTCTGGGGTAGTTCGCCAAGCAATGACCTTGTTTGATACCTTACTTCCTACTATCGACTATTCTGATTTTCAACCAATGGATTGGGGATCCAACATTTTTGTAAGAATTGATACCTTATATGTAATTGTTGGACAACAGAACAATTCCGGTGATACTGCTGTGTTTAAAATGCGATTGAATACTTACCAATCCAATTCAAGTACGAATGGTGCTTATTTGAGTTTAACTAATGAACTTTGGTCTGATTCCCTTGCCATCGATACCAACCTAACAGCAGATCCAGATGGTTCTGGTTTTCCTATTAGAACCTTGAAATTCGCTCCTGGTATCATTACAAACCAAAAATTTGCTGCAACATTTGAGTATTTTGGAGCACCAGAAGATACCTGCTATTTGCGCTTTAGCTATGGAACAGACGGCAGCAATTGCGGTTCAAGTACCCAATCGCTAATTATTGCCTCTGAATTGTATCCTCAAAGTTTCTATTCAGTTGCCCTCGGTGGAACTCCAGGTAATCCAACTCCAAGTATCTTCTTGCCACGTGTTGGTGGAAACAACGGTTTTTACTGGTATAACGATTGCGACAATTCGGGCGATCCTTACCTTATTCCTGGTGACAATACAAGCGGCTTTAACGCAAATGAAAACTCTTACCAAAACTGGTCCATCTGGGCAAGCGTAACTTTAATTGATTCTGTTACCGCCGTAAATGAACTTGAAAATAAAGAATTCAGCGTATCTATGTTCCCAAATCCTGCTAAAGATTTGATTAACCTAAGTTACCAAGTTAAAAAGGAAGGAAATGTTAGCATTCACGTTAATGATATACTAGGAAACAAAGTGATGGTTGCTGATTTGGGTAAACATACCGTAGGAAACAATCTATATAAAATGGATGTCTCTGAATTGCCAAACGGAATCTATACTTACACTATGGATCTAAACGGAAGAGGTGTAACACGAAAATTTGTTGTTTCGCACTAAATTAAGTTGTATTTAATTTAAAGAGGCCATTTCCGAAAGAGATGGCCTCTTTTGTTTTTCTTTGCAGAATGAAAAGAAATTGTTTTGGTTTGATCTGCTTATACCTTTTGGGTATGAACTTTTTTTCTTCATGTGGTGACAATAAGCATGCAAGCACTACGGTTAAAGTTGCCTATTTGGATCTTTTGGAAGATGAAACACTAGCCCAAGCTCGACAAGGATTTTGGGATGCATTGGAGAAGAATGGTTTCTCAGAAAAGAATGGAACCATGGAGGTCATCTATAAAAATGCCAATGGCGATCAAATGGCTTTGGTCCAAGCTTGTGATTATATGGTAAGCCAAAATGTAGACTTAATCGCCACTAACCCAACTTTAAGTACAATCACCGCCGTCAAAAAAGCAGGATCCATACCTGTTTGTATGATGGTTTCACCACGTCCTGATTTGGCAGGTTTGGCCTCAAAGGATGGATCCTGGCCCAAAAACCTCTTTGGCGTATATGAAACCTTAGATTATATTGATTCTTCACTAGCTTTGGCCAAATCCATTCAGCCTTCTATAAAGACTATTGGCTTGATTTACAACCAAAGTGAACCACAAAGTATAGATGCCTTAAATGAAGTTAAGCAATATTGTTCGTTGAATGGATTAAACTTGGAAGCCCTACCGGTCAACACTTCTGCCGATGCTCAACAAGTAACTGCTGTGCTCTTGTCTAAGCCAATCGATGCTTTTTTTGCTTTGCCCGATAATGTCATCTTTGCTAGTTTTGAAACAGTAAAAAAATTATGCGACGAGAAAAAGGTGCCTGTTTATACCTCCGAAGCCGGATTAGTAAAACGTGGTGCGAAAGCCAGTTTTGGTGCTGATTTTTATCAATGGGGCTTTCAAGCTGGAGAACAAGCGGCTGCTTACCTAAAAAACAAAAAGGAATTACCCAAACCCCAACCTGTAAAAGCTAGAATCAAAACAGTTGGAAATTAAAACTATTTTATGGACAAAATAATCATTCAATCTGACCAAGCTCCAGCACCAATTGGCCCTTACAGCCAAGCCGTAAAAGCAGGAAATTTTCTCTTCGCATCTGGACAAATTGCCTTGGATCCGAAAACCGGCGCCTTAGTTACAGGAACCATTGAAACAGAAACCCATCAGGTTATGAAAAACATTGAAGCGGTTTTGGCTGAAGCAGGATTGGAATTTACCAATGTTGTTAAGACTACGATTTTTTTGATGGATATGAATGACTTTACGAAGGTAAATGCTGTTTATGGCAGTTATTTCAAAAATAATTTCCCCGCTCGTGAAACGGTTCAAGTGTCAGGTTTACCAAAAGGTGTAAATGTTGAGATATCGGTCGTTGCAGCCTTCTAATGCCCTTGTTATTTTATAAATAGTCCAATGACTATTTGTAAATTTAGATTGGTAAATGCCTAGGATACAGTATATCCATTCGGTATATTGTAGTTCCTGTTTCCTTTCTTGTACAGTTCATCCTTCCTTTTGTACAGTTCATCCTTTTATTAAGCTCGGTTTTGTGGGTTAGGTGCAACCTTTGCTCAAAATAATTACAATGAAAAAGTTCTATTTTCTTTTATTTCTGGGAATTGGGTTAATAGCCAATGCACAAAATCCCTTGACTCAAACCATCAAAGGAACGGTGGTTGACAAACAATCCCAAGCAACTTTGCCAGGGGTAAATATTATCCTAGTTGGAAGTAATCCCTTACTTGGAACTACAACGGATTTAGATGGAAACTTCAGATTGGAGCCAGTTCCTGTTGGTCGGAATGCTATACAAATAAGTTTTATGGGGTATGAAAGCGTGACTTTGGGGAACTTATTGCTAAATTCAGCAAAGGAGTTGGATTTGCGCATTGAATTGCAAGAAAGTATTAAGAAATTGGATGAGGTTGTTGTCAAAGCGCAAGACGATAAGCGGAATTCAATCAATGCCATGGGAACGGTTAGTATACGTACCTTTTCGGTGGAAGAGGCTGCCCGTTATTCAGGTAGCTTGCAGGATCCATCCAAAATGGCGCAGAATTTTGCCGGCGTGAGCGGAGCAAGCGATAGTCGAAATGACATAATAATTCGTGGAAATTCGCCCGTAGGACTGCTATGGCGCTTGGAAGGTATTGATGTGCCAAGTCCCAACCATTTTGCATCCTTGGGAAGTACAGGTGGCCCAGTGAGCATGTTGAACATTAATAACCTCAGTAATTCGGATTTTATGACCGGTGCTTGGAGTCCAAATTATGGAAATGCACTTTCAGGTGTCTTCGATTTGAACCTTCGCAATGGAAATGCCGATAAACGGGAGTATCTAGGACAGATTGGGTTTAATGGTTTTGAATTAGGTGCAGAAGGTCCTTTTAAAAAGGGTAGCGGGGCGTCCTACCTTGTCAATTACCGATATTCTACTTTGGGCCTGATTTCTTTGATGGGAATAAACCTAGGTACAGGTGCCGCCGTGCCACAGTACCAGGATTTAACCTTTAAACTGAATTTCCCTACCAAAAAGGCCGGAAGGTTTACCCTTTGGGGAATTGGAGGGATTAGCCAAATTAACTTTGAAGCCGATCCTACTGATTCAACCAATTTATATTCTGGTGGGAACCAAAACTCCACGTTTGGAAGTACTACAGGCATGATTGGTGGATCCCATACTTATTTTTTTAATCCAAAAACTTACCAAAAATTTGTTTTGGCCGCAAGCACTGCCCTCAGCGATGGAAAAATTGATTCCATTTCCTCAGAGAACAATTCAGTTTGGCCTCTTACAGCTTTCAACCGCCGTCAAAATAAATATTCATTCAACTATAAACTCAATCATAAATTCAATGCACAACATAATATAACCGGTGGTGTTTTTGGGGATGTCTACCAAATTAACATTATCGATTCCGTTCGAGCCGATTCGGTTTCATTCCGAACCATCAGCGATATGAACAATACGGCCTTTTTGATTCAATCCTATTTGAACTGGCAGTGGAGGCCATCCGATAAGTTTAGCATGAATCTGGGTTTGCATTCTCAACACTTTTTCTTAAGCCAATCTAATACAATCGAACCAAGGTTGGGGTTAAAGTATACTATTAATGCTCAACATAGCTTGACCTTGGGGGTTGGGCTGCATAGCCAATTGCAACCTATCACGGTTTACTTTATCGAAGAAAGAGATAGTCTAGGCAAGGTGAATACACCAAATAAATCCTTGGACTTTAGCAAAAGTCTGCACAGTGTTTTGGGCTATGAATGGTTTATAAATGACCAAATGCGGTTGAAAACAGAATTGTATTACCAATACCTCTATAATATCCCAGTCGAAAATACTTCTAGTTCCTTTTCTATGATTAACCAAGGGGCCGATTTTACTTTCCCAACCAATACCAATTTGGAAAATAAGGGAACTGGCTATAATTATGGTATAGAGCTAACCTTGGAGAAGTTCTACAACCGTGGTTATTACTTTTTACTGACCACCAGCGTGTTTCAATCCAAATATAAAGGTAGTGATGGTATTGAGCGCAATACCGCTTTCAATGGAAATTATGTAATAAACGCTTTGGGAGGAAAAGAGTTTAAGTTGGGAAGGAAAACGGCCTTGAGCTTCGATACGAAAGTCACCTACGCCGGCGGAAGAAGGTATACTCCCATTGATTTAACGCTTTCCCAAACCTACCAAACCGAAATCAGGGACGAAAAAGTGGCTTTCTCCGAGCAATACAAAGAATATTTCAGGTTCGATTTCAAAATCAGCTTTCGTTACAACGGAAAGAAAACAACCCAACAATTTGGTGTTGATTTACAAAACCTAACAGGTAGCAAAAATGTTTTTGCACAAGGGTTCAATCCTACTTCAGGTCGAATCGGAACGGTTTACCAAAGAGGCTTTTTCCCTGATGTACAATATAAAATTTACTTTTAAGTGCTAATTTCCATTCGGATGAAAGCTTCTACCATAAAGTATTTAGGCATTGACGATACCCGCATTCTCCTTTACGGGATACCTTTTGCGGGTTTCGTCATTACCCTAAGTTTACACGAAGTTAACCCTGTGGAGGCTCCATTATGGTTTTTACGTAACTATCTGTTTTCTTGTGTTTATACTACTTTTTATTGGCTTACCAATCGTCAGATAATTCTTTTTTTAGAAAGCGATTTGCACTGCCTGAACAAGTTATGGTTCGGATTGTTTCGCAAATGTCAGCTGTAATTGCCTATACCTACTTGGTTAGCTTGTTGTTATGTTGGTTTCCAAAATGGTATTTTCAGGTGGATATGGAACAAGTGAATGGAGCCACTTCGCTTCGGATGACGGTGGTGAGCCTGGTTGCCTCAAATTCCATCGCAGCTATTTATGAAATTATTTATGTGGTTACACGCTGGAACCAAGCCCGACTTGAGGCTGAAACCTTAAAAAAGGAAAACTTGGAAACCCAATTGGAAAGCCTGAAAAGCCAGGTCAATCCTCATTTTTTATTCAATAGCCTTAATACCTTGGTCGCAATTATACCCGACCAGCCGAAAGTAGCCGTTGCGTTTGTTCAAAATCTGTCTAAAGTTTACCGGTATGTATTGGAAATACGTGAAAAGCCTTTGATTACGGTTCAGGAAGAACTTGATTTTATTCAGTCTTACATTTTCTTGCTTCAAATCCGCTTTCCACAAAACCTTACCTTTGAAATCAAGTTGAGTGAAGAAAGTTTGGCTAAGAAAGTGGTGCCCTTATCTTTTCAATTGTTGGTGGAAAATGCCATAAAGCATAATATTATTAGTGTCAAACAGCCTTTGCATATTGCCATTGCGGAACTAGACTGTAAATGGATTTCAATTGCCAATAATTTTCAACCTCGCCCTAGCCCGGAAGTTGGCACTGGTGTGGGATTAAGCAATATTAGCAACCGATACAAAATGTTGAACGGTACGGATATCCAAATCCTGAAATCGGCCAGCCATTTCGATGTGCGATTACCCCTTTTAGACTGAAAATAGCTATGAAAGTCCTGCTTTTAGAAGATGAGTTCCATGCTGCCCAGTTTTTACGACAGTCTATTTTAGAACTGGATTCAACCATCGAGGTATTAGCCAGTTTGGAAAGTGTTGCCGATGCCATAGATTGGTTGAATGCCCATCCAATGCCCGATTTGTTCTTTATGGATATCCATTTAGCGGATGATTTGAGCTTTGAGTTGTTCAGGAAAGTAAAAATTACTGCACCGGTGATTTTTACAACCGCTTACGACCAATATGCGATTCGTGCCTTCAAATACAATGGGATAGACTATTTATTAAAACCAATTCAACAAGCAGATTTGAAACGAGCCCTTGATAAGGTTAAACAGTTTACCCATCAACCTCAATTGAATTTAGAAGAAATTGCACTGTTGGTTTCGGCAGCTAAGGAGAAAAAAGTATTTCGTGAAAGGTTTTTAATACCCCAAGGCGAGCAATTGAAGCTGATTGCAACAACCCAAGTGGCCTGGATTGAATCAAAAGCTGGGGTAAGCACTTTGGCAACCAAAGACGGAAAGAAAATGATAATCGATTTTACCTTAGATCAATTGGAAGAGGAACTGGACCCCAAACTGTTTTTTCGCATCAACCGCAGTTTGGTGGTTGCCCTTGATTCCATAAAAAAGATTAACCAATGGTTTACACGTCGGTACAAATTGGAAGTCCAACCTGCTACAACAGAAGAGGTAATTGTAAGTCGAGAACGTGTTAATGATTTCAATAAATGGTTGGAAGGGTAGCTTGTCTATGAAAGTAGTTAAATTAGGCAGGTTAATTTAAACATTTCTATGGTTTAACCAGGGTTTAGTAAACCTACCTTTCCTATTTATTTATCCCTAACGAAATTCTATTTTACCTTTTACTCCATCCTTTTCAACCACTGTTTTTTGCTCAAACTTTGCACCTAATTTAGGCCCATGGTTTTACTTTCCAAATTTATTCCTCTGGGAATGATTCTTCTCTTGGGCTTTTTGGAGGCATTGGGTGGACTTTACCTGCACGACAAACGTTCAAAAACCGATTGGACTATCGAACTGGTGAGTTTGTTTACCTTGCCCACCCTAGTCCAGCCTGGTGTTTTTGTGTTGGTGGTTTGGATTGGCAAGACTTGGTTTCCTGAAATGGAAAACCATTGGCTTGATTTGGGAATCGGATGGCAAATTATAGCTTTTTTACTGTTGGACGATATGACGCAATATTGGTGGCACCGCCTTTCCCATGTCAATCGAATGATGTGGAAATTGCACCGGCCCCACCATGTAGTCGAGGAAATGGGGGTTATGGTTACTTTCCGCAATGCTATTCTCTATTATGCCTTTATGCCGGGAATTTGGTTTTCATCGGCCTTGGTTTTTCTTGGAATGGGGTATGTGTATCTGTTTTATTTACCCATTAAGTTGGTGGTTATTTTGTTGGCCCACAGCACTACCAAATGGGATCGTTTTCTCTATCGCTACGCCTTTCTGCATCCTTTGGCCTGGCTTATCGAACGTTGTATTTCAACACCGAGTACGCATTTTGCCCACCATGGTCTTACCGCCGAAGATGGTATTTCGCATCCGAATGGGAATTATGGCAATTTATTGTTTGTTTGGGATGTGCTTTTTGGTACGGCCAAGATTACCCGACAATATCCAGCTAGGTTTGGGGCCTGGAACCGGGTAAAGGAACCTTGGTATGTACAACTTTTGTTTCCTGTTCTTAAATCCTCCAAACCCGAAAGCGAACTTCATTCCTTGGTTTCTAAAAGCGATTACGATCCTTCCGTTGATTATAAGGATTTTAACAAGTAGCTTCCAGCAGAAGATTGTCCGAGTAGAGCATTTTAATAATGATTTGTTGGCGGGCCCCCAACCGCCAAAACCATTCTACCGCTGTTTAAGCATTTGCAAGGGCGGTTGGGTCAGGCTTTCGCTAATACTCCTCAGCCTGCTGCCCCCAAAAATGCGAGGGGGCAGCAGGCTTGTGGGGTATCACGCTCTATCCTTGCCCGACACCTCCGCATAACATTCTACTGTAGCCTAGCCTTTGCATTTCATTCCAGTGTTGGCAAATGGAAAGACCAATACGATAAATTTTTATTGGTTTAACCCAGATTACGCATTAGAAAACGTAATGAAGCTTTCAAATGCAATAAAGACGAGGGTTTCAGGTTAATTTTTGGGTGAAGGAATAGTAAACTATTTTGAAGTCAAAAATTGTTCTGAAATTCTTGTATTTGAAGCAGTTGGAAGCTGTAATAGATTTCTAATGCTGAATTTGGGTTTAATCTGCAAAAAGGTAAATCGAACTAGCTGCTGCCGTTTCAGAAGGTGTGTCAAATAATACCAATTTTAATTTATAAATAGTCCAAAGGCTATTTGTAAATTTAGATTGGTATATGCCGAGGATACAGTATGTTAGTCCAATTTTTTCAAGAAAATGTGAGCCTAAAATTGGACTATACATAATGTCCATTCGGTATAAATTGATTTACAACTGGTTAATCGTTTATGCATTTCTAATGCGTAATCTGGGTTTTATTTCCAACGCCCTCTTCCGGGTGAGGGATAGCAGTGGAAAGACCGGAGGCCCGCGCAGCTTTAGCGGAGAGGGCCGAGGACTTGCAACGAATAGCCCGACCTTTTTGCCCTTGTACACTGTTTAAATTCAAGCACCATGCGGTTTTGGCAAAAAGGGCACCCCCAAAAACTAATTACCCGAATTTATAATAAAAAAGGTTTGTAGATTTTTACCAAAGTAGCCTGAAAATTGACTAACTTGAAAGGCTTGAACCCCTCGTTTTTGTTGATAACTTATTCTGCTCTGTTCGTTTTTTGACATGAAAAAATAGGCCTGTTTCACACTACCTTGCATCGAAATAGAAAGGGAAAATGACAGGTCTGAAAAAAATTAAAAGTGCTTTATTATCAGTATATTACAAAGATGGATTAGAGCCTATTGTTCGTCAGTTGGCGGCACAAGGCGTAACTTTATATTCGACCGGCGGTACGCAAAGCTTTATTGAAAGTTTGGGACTAGCCGTGGTGCCCGTTGAAAACCTAACCGCTTATCCTTCGATTTTGGGCGGCAGGGTAAAAACCTTGCATCCGAAAATTTTTGGTGGAATTTTGACTCGACGCGACCATGAAGGTGATATCGCTCAAATTGAGGCCTACGAAATTCCGCCTATTGATTTGGTGGTGGTAGATTTGTATCCATTCGAGGAAACTGTGGCCAAGGGTGGCATGGAGGATGAAATTATTGAAAAGATTGATATCGGAGGGATTTCCTTGATTCGCGCGGCAGCCAAGAACTTCAACGATGTGGTGATTGTGCCTTCGAAAGCTGAATACCCGATTTTGTTGGAAGTGTTGGAAAAAAACAATGCCGAAACAACCTTGGATATCCGCCGAAAATTGGCTTTGCATGCCTTTAAGGTAAGTTCGGGCTACGATACGGCCATTGCTCAGTGGTTTGCCAGCGGTGCCGAAAAATCGCAAGGTGAATCGGTGCTGCGATACGGTGAAAATCCGCACCAAAAGGCTGTTTTCAAAGGAGACTTGGAGGCTATTTTCGAAAAATTGAATGGCAAGGAAATTAGCTATAACAACCTCTTGGATATTGATGCTGCGGTGAACCTGATGGCTGAATTCAAGGAAACCACCTTTGCTATTCTGAAACATAACAATGCCTGTGGAATAGCCAGTAGGAATAGCGTTTTGGAGGCATGGAATACAGCTTTGGCTTCCGATCCGGTTTCGGCTTTTGGTGGAATTTTGATCTGCAATGCCATAATCGATTTGGCATCAGCCCAGGAAATAAATAAACTGTTTTTTGAGGTAATTATCGCCCCCGGTTTTGATCCCGAAGCTCTGGATTTGTTGAAGTCGAAACCCAACCGAATTATTCTCCGACAAAAACCTTTTCAATTTCCGGAACGCAACGTGAGAACCGCTTTGAATGGCGTGCTTGAGCAAGAGCGTGACAATAAATCGGAAACAGAAAGCGATCTGAAAACGGTAACCAACACCGCACCAACGGCCGCTCAAATTGAAGATTTGCTGTTTGCCAACAAAGTAGTGAAACATACCAAGAGCAACTGCATCGTATTGGCCAAGGATAAGCGATTATTGGCAAGCGGCACCGGACAAACCAGTAGGGTGGATGCCTTAAAACAAGCCATCGAAAAGGCCCAGTCATTTGGGTTTGATCTAAACGGTGGTGTCATGGCAAGCGATGCGTTTTTTCCTTTCCCAGATTGTGTAGAAATAGCCGATAAAGCAGGTATAAAAGCAATTATCCAACCCGGAGGTTCGGTAAAAGACCAACTCAGCGTGGATTATTGCAATCAAAAAGGCATTCCGATGGTAATGACCGGAAACAGGCATTTTAAACATTAATACCCGTTTATAGGTAGTTAACATTCATCGGTTTAGAACAATTTTAAACAAGCCAAACCAGTGCCCAAAATCTTATAAAATTTGGACACTTGATAATCTCTGCTTTTGGAGGATAGTCTTAGGTAGTCAAAGCTTAGAGAAATCAACAAATCACAGAACGAATACAAAAAATTAGCAACACGAAACTCAGAATAGAATGGGATTATTTAACTTTTTTACCCAAGAAATAGCCATCGACCTTGGTACGGCTAATACCTTGATCATACACAATGACAAGGTAGTAGTTGACGAGCCGTCGATTGTAGCCATAAACCGCCGTGATGGTCGTGTAATGGCCGTTGGAAAGCGAGCCATGCAGATGCACGGGAAAACCCACGAAGACATAAAAACTATCCGTCCTTTGCGCGACGGGGTAATTGCCGACTTCCACGCTGCCGAACATATGATCCGTGAAATGATTAAAATGATCAATCCCGGGAAACGCTTGTTCCAGCCTTCGTTGAAAATGGTAATTTGTATCCCCAGCGGTATTACCGAGGTGGAAAAAAGAGCCGTAAAGGACAGCGCCGAACATGCCGGAGCGAAAGAAGTTTACCTGATTCAAGAACCAATGGCTGCTGCGATAGGTATTGGAATCGATGTGGAAGAGCCCATGGGGAATATGATTATCGATATCGGAGGTGGTACTTCCGAAATTGCGGTAATTGCCTTGGGTGGTATTGTTTGCGATAAGAGTATTCGCGTGGCTGGCGACGACTTTACAGCCGATATCGAAGATTACATGCGCCGTCAACACAATATTTTGGTGGGTGAACGCACTGCCGAACGAATCAAAATCGAAGTAGGAGCAGCAACCACCGAATTGGAAAACCCTCCACCTGATTATGCTGTGCAAGGTCGCGACTTAATGACCGGTATTCCAAAAGAGATTACCGTTTCCTATATCGAAATTGCCCATGCCTTGGATAAATCAATTTCCAAAGTGGAAGCGGCGATTTTGAATGCCCTCGAAATGACTCCCCCTGAACTTTCAGCGGATATTTACCGCACGGGTATCTATTTGGCTGGTGGCGGATCCATGTTGCGCGGATTGGATAAACGTATCTCCCAAAAAACCAAATTACCGGTTCACATTGCCGAAGACCCGCTTAGAGCTGTTGCCCGCGGAACTGGTATCGCATTGAAAAACGTGGATAAATTCCCATTCCTCATTAAGTAATTGCTACTTAAAACCCACACGAAAGGAAAGGTATGAGAAATATAGTAGTCTTTATTTGGCGATACTATTTCTTCTTCCTATTCCTTATTTTGGAAGGGTTTTCCATCGGTTTGCTGGTGGATAACAACAATTACCACGAATCAGGCTTTTACAGCAGGGTAGGGGAGCAAACCGCTAGGGTGCAATATGCCTACGACCAGTTTTTTGAGTACTTCAGACTCAAATCGGTGAACGAACAATTGGCCTTCGAAAATTCAGCCTTAAAAACCCGTGCCAAAACCTCCTTTTTCCAATATAAAAAAGGGGATCAGTTTACCATTAATGATACGGTATTTCGGCAGCAATATGTTTACATTCCAGCCAAAACCATCAATAATTCTACCGGAAAGCGCAACAACTTTATTACACTCAACCGCGGACAATTACACGGCATAAAACCCGATATGGCGGTAATCAATGAGGAAGGTATTGTAGGTGTGGTTAAAGATGTATCGCCCAATTTCTGTTCGGTGATTTCATTCCTCAACAAAAAATGCAGTATTTCTGCCAAAATCAAAAGCACCGATTATTTTGGCTCCTGTATCTGGGAAGGTGGAAATCCCAAATATGCTATTTTGAAAGATATTCCCAGCCATGCCGAAATTCACAATGGCGATACCATCATTTCTTCCTCCTATTCCAAGCTCTTTCCTGAAGGCGTTAAAGTGGGAATTATTGAATCCTTCGACCTTAAACCTGGAAATAATTTCTATGATATCAAGGTTAAGCTCGCTACCAATTTCCAACGATTGAACTATGTTTATGTCGTTTCGAATTTGATGAAAGACGAACAGGAGAATTTAGAAACCGTTAGCCAACAGGAGGAAGACGACTAATGGTACAAGAAGTAATCTGGAATGCTCTTCGATTTGTAGTGGCGGTAACCCTGCAAATCTTCGTATTGAACGAACTTCGCCTAGGCGGTTTTATCAATCCTTGGTTTTATTTGTATTTTATCCTGATGCTTCCCATCCATACCCCCGGATGGTTGCTTCTGGGTCTGGCTTTTTTCACGGGCCTAACCGTTGATGTTTTTTCAAATACCATCGGCATGCATACAATTGCTTCGGTGTTTTTGGCCTTTTGTCGTCCGGGTATTTTGAATTTTCTTTCCCCGCGTGAAGGGTATGAATTTGGCGTAAAACCTACCATCAGCAACATGGGCATTGGTTGGTTTTTGGCCTATGCCGGAACCTTGGTTTTCTTGCACCACCTCCTTTTGTTTTATGTTGAGGTTTTCAAATTTTCCGAATTCTTTTACACCTTCCTTCGGGTGCTGTTGAGTGCCCTTTCTACCATGATTTTATTGGTTTTGGCCCAATACCTTACTTACCGTAAAAAAGGCGATACCTAATATGGACTTGAGCAAAGAAGAACTTCAAACGAAGGGGAAACTGCTCGACGAGATGAACCATGCCGAAATAGTTGAATTTCTTAGACCCAAATTAATCAATAGGAGGATTTATTAATCCGAACTACTTGATTTAGTTGGGTTTACCCCGATTTAGCAGTTGTTATCAATTTGGCCATACAAATTGATTTACAACTGGTTAATCGTTTACACATTTCTAATGCGTAATCTGGGTTAGACCGTACATGCGTTTTCAAGGCAATTGGATGCGCCTGTTTTGGTTCCTGAATTTCCTGGCTTTACTGGCTTTGGTAGCTTCGGCCGTGCTTTCGGCATCCAAAGGTTTTCATGTGTTTGTATCCCAATTTTCCTATGGCTTGGCCTTGTTTTTTGTGGTGCTTCCTTTGCACGAAGGTATCCACGGATTGGTTTATAAGTATTTCGGTGCCAAAAAGGTGCTTTTCAGGGCCGAATGGAAAAAACTGGTGGTATATGCCATGGCCGATGGATTTGTAGCCAATCGCAAGGAATTGTTTTGGGTAGCAATTCTCCCGTTTCTCCTTCTCAACAGCCTTATTCTGCTCTTGGCCTGGTTTGTTTTCCCGAGCCATGCCACCATGTTCTACAGTTTGCTCCTTATTCATTGTTCGGGCTGTGTTGGCGATTTTGCCTTAATCAATTATTTTGCCTTAAATAGCCATCGTACTATCGTTACTTACGACGATGCCGAGGAGCGCAAATCCTATTTCTATGCCTTGGAAACCTGAGCTGTAGATTCTTTCAACGGCTGAGCTTTCAATTTTGAGTTTTTTCTTTATGATTAGGCGGGACCTTTTCGCCCACAAAAATTCTACCCAGTTTTAGCTTTACTGCCAGGCGAAAAGGCCGGGCTATTCGTTGCAAGTCCTCGCGCCTTTCGCTTTCGCTTAGGCCGCTGTGGGCTTTTCACTGCTATCCCTTCCCGGGGGCTTCGTGTCCGGGTGTTGGTGAAATACGGGGGTTTTGTATTTCAATTTACCTGTTTTCCACGATTTAGAAATTGAAATTTATTTACTGTGTTATAACTATTACCAGAAATGGAAATTTACTCTTTTGCCAATTGAAAAAAATAGTTCTATTCTTACATTTGAATTTTCCAAAATAAAGGATTCCTTTTCCAATTTAAAAATGACGCCCCATTTCTTTTCCAATCAAAAGGATTTTCGTACCTGGCTTGAAGCCAATCACCAAACCGAGAAACAGCTCTTGGTTGGTTTTCATAAGGTGGGCAAGGGAAAACCCTGCATGACCTGGTCTGAATCGGTGGATCAAGCCTTGTGTTTCGGTTGGATTGATGGTATTCGAAAAAGCCTTGGTCCGGATGCCTACACCATTCGCTTTTCACCTCGCAAACCCAACAGCGTATGGAGTCCGGTGAATATCAAAAAAGTGGAGGAATTAACCAAGGCAGGTTTGATGCGAGAGCCCGGACTACATATTTTCAATATCAGAAAGGAAGACAGTTCCAAACTTTATTCCTACGAAATGAACAATATGGAACTCCGTCCTGAATTTCAGGAAGCCTTCCAGTCCAATACCAAAGCTTGGGCCTATTTTCAGTCTCAGACCAAGGCCTATCGCAAAGTCGCCATCAAGTGGGTAATGACAGCCAAACAAGAAGCTACCATTCAAAAACGCATGCAAACCCTGGTTTCAGATTGTGAAGCCGAGCAAAAAATTAAACCGCAGCGGTATTAAAAACGTTATGGGAGAGGAAAACTTCCCAAATGGATTCAGCTTTTTAGCTAAAACAATTTTTTTTCCAAAGAATTCCTAAAACGGCTTGCACCCCGCTACCTTTCTCTATTTTCGCGGGCCGCATGAAGAAGTATGTTTTCCTCCCCGTTTTGTTGTTCTTGGTTTTGACCTTTTCAAGCTGCTCCTTGGTGCGCACCTTGGTTTATTTTCAACCGAAACTAGAAACCTATAAAGCCTTCCCCGAAGAGAGAATCCCCGCTTCCGATAAACCTTTCCAATTCCACGAAGCCAAGGATTTATCAAGCTTGGGAAAGACCATGCAACTCAACAACCGGCAACTGAATTCAAAGGTAATCGGGCTGGAGCAATTGCTGGAAAAAGGGCCTACGGTTTCCTTTATCATTATCCGCAACGATTCAATACTTTTCGAATACTATAAAAATGAAATGCCCAAAGAAGGAATAGTCACCACCTTTTCGGTTGCCAAATCTTTTGTGGCCACCTTGCTCGGCATTGCTATATCGGAAGGTAAAATTCCTAGTGTGGATGAACCAATTACTACCTATTTTCCTGATTTGGCCAAGAAGTCGCCCCAACTGCAATCGGTTACCATCAGGCATTTGTTAAAAATGAAAAGCGGAATGAAACAGGCCAATCCAATAGCCTTGTATTATGGCGCCCATCTCAAACAACACATGAAGAAAAGCCGGTATGGAATCAAACCCGATTCAATATTTGCCTACGACAATGCCAATACCCAAATGCTCGGTATGATTATCGAAAAGGCAACGGGCACTCCTTTGGCTAAGTATCTGGAACAAAAAATTTGGAAACCACTAGGTGCCGAGTACGACCTTACTTGGAGCATTGACAACAAGCAGGACCGAGTAGTAAAGGCTTTTTGTTGTCTCAACGGTCGAACCCGGGATTTTGCCAAGTTTGGCCGATTATACCTCAATAAAGGAAACTGGAATGGAACCCAATTGGTGCCCGAAGCCTGGGTAAAACAAACCGCCATGCACGACCCCAATAAATATGCGGTGGAAAGGTATAAAATGCATTGGTGGTTGGGCAACAACGATGTAGGCTCTTTTTATGCGAATGGAATGTATAATCAGTATATTTGGATTTATCCCAAAAAGAATATTGTAATTTGTAGGTTTGCAGAAATAAACCGCGAAACGGATGGCTATTGGCAGGATATATTCAACGAAATAGTGGATCAATTATAAACATGAACTTTTTATTCAACGAACTTCAAAACCTTCAAGCTATCGAAGGCAAAACCCTGGATACGGTCATTTACCAAATCTGGCGCAACCGGGCCAATCCGGCACAACCTTTCGACTTTATCGATAAAATCGAACTAATCTTTAAAGACGGGCCTTCTGTAATGCTTGGTGTGAGTGAAGATGCCCTCGGTATTACGGTAAACCAACAAGGAGATGATACCGAGAAATTGAAACAAGACTTACTGAATCAATTCAATGGTCGAATCACCATGCATGTGGTTCCAATGAATACCACAGAGTTGTGGCATCCAACTATAAATCAAGTTATAGCCAATGTAAAACTTGAAAAGCTTTCCAATGGTACCTACAGCAACGAAGCTATTTTATTGGAATTTGCCAACCACTATTTTATCGAAATCCGCTACCACGACGATGGACTTATTGCGGAGTTTTATGAAGATGTTTAAACCTAGCTTTTAAGGTATGTCCTGAAAAGCTAGGTTATATTTTTCTTGGCGATTAAAACCTAACTACTACACCCAAAGTGTAATACGCGCCGGTACGATACGATTGCTGCTGTTGATCTATCTTCCTATCAAGTTTGCCATCATTGTTAGCATCTTGGATCAACAGGAAAGGTTGGTTCAGAATATTTTGAGCGGCAAACCTTACTTCCAAATGTTTTTTCCAGAAGAATTTGGAAATACTTAAATCCAAACTGTTTCGGGGCATTTCGTAAATATCAGGTGTTCCGAAAGTACCCACTACACGGATACGAGGTCCCATCACATTGTACAACAAGCTAGCACTGAATCCCAAGGTGTCGTTTTGGTAGTAAACCCCTCCATTTACAATATAGGGCGATTGTCCCATCATCGGACGGGTACGGCTTTGTCCGGCAGAGTTGCTTCCCAAATCAACTTGTGATTTGATATAGGCTCCATTTGCAACGATGGCAAAGTCTTTCCAAATGCCGGTTTGAGAAATAAAGCGCAATGATTTTTTTACTTCCACTTCAATGCCGTAGCTCATGGCTGCATCAGCATTTCGGAAAGAGAAGTTTCTGGTTCCTCCTGATCCTGAACCGGGTACGAAATAGGTTTCAATCGGATTGATAAACTGCTTGTAAAAGAATCCTACATTGATTAATTCGCCTTGCTCCGGATACCATTCCCAACGAGCATCGAAGTTATGGATGGAAGGGGTTTTCAAACTGTCGTTTCCGTAAATTACGTTGTTGAAGTTGAAGTCATAAAAGGCGTAAGGGGCTAATTCCCTGAATTCAGGACGGTTGAGGGTTTTTCCATAAGCCAAACGCATCAACATGGTTTTGGAAAGGTTGATAGACAAGTTTACCGAAGGCAATACACGAACAATGTGTTGGTCGATGTTCAAAGGTTTTTCGGTAATGTCTTTGGATTGCAAGGTTTGACGGTTGTTTTCAATCCTTACTCCACCATACAGATTACCATATTTCGCCAAAGGGATTTCCAGTGCAAAGTAATAGGCATACAGTTCATTTCTGGCAGTGTAACTATCGCTTCCTTTGGTGTCTTCGGTTATTTTTAGGCCATTGCTGCTGTTGATATTAGTATCAGCAAACAGGCTATCAAAAGGTTGTGTGTAAAGTGCATAATTCTGATAGGTGTCAAAGCCGGCAGCAGCATAACCCAAGTTGCGGGCTGAGAAACTGCGGTTTTTGATTTCGGCATAAAAACCTGTTTTAAAATGGGGAACAAATTTGCTCGAAATCGGTAGTTTTTGGTCAAGGTTAATGTTGCCAGTTTGAATGGATTCGTTCAAATCAAAATACAAACGACCTAAGAAAAATGGAGTGGCCGTAAAGGGAATATAGGTGCGAAACGGCACAGAATCTGGTTCTGAAAGCCCCCGACTTGTTCTTACCCTTCTCCAATCCGGATCTTTACGTACGGAGCGGCTGTAGGCCAAGGTCCAATCAATGGTGGTAAGTTCATTGAAAAGTTTGTGAGTGCCACCCAATTGTCCGGTGTAAATGCTGCGGTTAAAATAGCGGTAAGAATATTCCCTTCTGATTTCACCTTCTTCCAAATTCCTTCCTTCCCGCAAGGTTGTGGTGTTGTTGCCGATTTGATTAAAAATGTTTTTGAATTCGATTTTATGATTAGGTCCAAATCCAAAGCTCCAGTTATGCAACAAGCCTTCTCTAACTTGGTTGACATAGGTTTTGTCGTGGTAATCGAAAATGGTATCTGAGCGTTTACTTAGGCTATCGTAAGTGTTGTAATCGGTGCGGCGGCTATCGTAAAATAGACGAGTGTTTGAATAGTTGATGGAAGTAATATGACCAATTTTAATTTTCTCCCCCACATTGAATCGGCGGATAAAGTCAAAATTGAAACGCACATCTGGACTGGCATTTTGAGCCACCGTACTCCAATTGTTGGGTAATTCCCTTCCCAATTGGGTTAATTGGTCTTGACCTTCCTGGTTGTCAACGGTATTAAGGTTGGCCGGAAAATTACTTGGCAAACTTCTGCCACCATCATCAAAACCTAGCCATTCGGTTTTACCGCTTTTGTTGACCATAAATTCATTGAAAGTGGTACCTGAGCGGAAACCACCGGAAAGTCCAATTTTGATCTCGTTTTTCTCTGGAGCCGTTTTAGTGAATACTTTGATAACCCCACCTGCGAACTCCCCAGGAAGTTCAGGCGCTGGTGTTTTGTAGATCAACATCCGGTCGATTAGTGAACTGGGCACCATATCAAAGGCAAAAGCTTTTACATCCGTTTCTACCGAAGGTGAAGTGGTATTGTTGAGCCATACCATATTGTAGCGTTCGGCCAATCCACGGATGTTAACATATTTATCATCGATGATGGTAATTCCAGGAATACGTTTAATGATTTCCCCGGCATCCCTGTCTTGGCTTTTCGAAATTTGTTCGCTACCAACACCACTCACAATTTGCTGGGCTTGACGGATTTCGGCGATTACGGCTTTTTCTGTATTTCTAACCCTTTCGGCTTGCACCACAGCAGTTGCAATGGTCTTTTTATCTGTTTTTAAGGTAAAATCTATGGTAAGGTTATCGCCTGGTTTCAGTTGTACACGTTTGGTTTCGGGGGTATACCCAACGAAAGAAGCAACAATATCATAATTTCCGGCTGGAAGGTTGAATTTGAACAAACCATCAAAATCTGTTGTAGCGCCAAAACTAGTATTGGGCACACTCACATTGGCAAAGGCAACGGGTGTTTCTTGCCCATTGATAATTTCAACCACTTTACCACTGATGCTGGCACTGAATTGATCGTTGTTTGAAAATCCAGCAAATGTTTGGAAAGTCAAAAGAATCAGTACAAAAATGGATGGGATTTGTAGGTGTTTTAACATGTTTGATTTGTTGCGTGCAAAACAACCAAACCAAACCTACCTCAATATTTCGCCAATATTAAGGTAATGTTAATCTCTTCTATTCCACATATACCACCAACCCTTTTAAATATTCCCCTTCCGGATGGAAAATTGAAACGGGATGATCGGCTGGTTGCCTTAAGCGGTGCAGGATTCGGACTGATCGTTTGGCCTCAATAGCTGCGGCTCGAACAGCTCCTTCAAAGGCTTCGGCATCCACCACCTGTGAGCAAGAAAAGGTGAAAACTAAACTTTGTGGTAAAATACGCTTAAAGGTGGCTTCATTTAAACGTTTGTAAGCCATTAAAGCATTGTGCCGATTTTTGATATTCTTGGCGAAGGCCGGAGGATCCAAAACCACAATATCAAAATCGAAGGGTGCATCTTTAATGTATTCCATCACATCGGCGGCCAAACTTTCATGCTTTGATGGGTCGAATCCGTTCAATTCCAAATTGCGTTCCACCATATCCATGGCCCGTTTTGATGAATCAACCGAGCAAACGAAGGAAGCCCCATTTTGCAAAGCATACATGGAAAAGCCACCTGTGTAGCAAAAGGTATTCAACACCCGTTTCCCTTTCGAATAACTGCCTAATAAGGCCCTGTTCTCGCGTTGGTCGATAAAGAAACCTGTTTTCTGACCTTGCACAAAATCCACGGCAAACTTAATTCCGTTTTCTTCATAGCCTTCTTCTTCCAGCTTACCGATTAAAAAGCCATCTTCCACATCCATGCCTAATTTACCTGGCAGACTGTCTTTGCTTTTTGAATACACATGACTAAGTTTACCTTCACTTGCATCAATCAAGGCTTGGGCAATTAGTTTTCGGTCTTTGAACATTCCTACCGAATGCGCTTGCAACACCGCTGTGCGGCCATAAATATCCACGATAAGGCCAGGCAAGCCATCACCTTCGCCATGCACGAGGCGAAACACATTGGTTTTACCTCCAGAAGGAAATAAAACTTGGCGCAGTTTAAAGGCTTGTTTTAATTGGGCCGTGTAGAATGCAGGTAAGTCGGTAATGGCACCAAAGCTAAGAATACGGGCAACGATACTGCCTTCGTTGTAATGAGCCGTGGCCAACAATTGATTTTTGGCCGAATAAATTTCGCAGAGCGTGCCATCTTTGAGTCCCAATCCGGTTTTTACTGCACCAGAAAATACCCAACGATGAAAACGCAGCAAGGATTGCTCTTTGCTGGGATGAAGAATTAAACTAGGTAATGACATGTGCTGCAAAGAACGGCATTCTAGCGATAGAGAGAGAATAATTAAAAATGAAAAATTATAAATTAAAAATGGCTGGATAAGCTGTGTATTGCCTACTTGGGCAAAAGCATTTGTCGGATATCCGCTTTCATAGCAACTTTAAACTATTAACCTAAATTGATCAATAGGCGGGCTAAATAATCCGAACTATTTGATTTAGTTGGGTTTCCCCCGATTTAGCAGTTGTTATCTATTTGGACAAACAAAAGTTTTTAAAACGGATAATCGTTTTTGCCTTTTTTAGGTTCCACCAAATGGCAAGTTATTGCAACCAAAGCCAAGTTTCAGCACGCTCTTCTCGGGCAGGGATAGCAGCGGAAAACCCACAGCGGCCTGAGCGAAAGCGAAAGGCGCGAGGATTTGCAGCGAATAGCCCGGCCTTTTCGCCTAGCACCAAGGCCTAAATTCAGGTACCATGCTTGTGGCGAAAAGGGCCCGCATAATAATTTAAATTCATTTTATTTTCCTTTCGATGTTTGGAAAGGTTTGGTCTTTTGGCTAAAGCATAGGGACATCGATCAAGACTAATTCGCTGTCTTGGAGAGCTTCTATTGTGGTAGAATGAAGGTCTGTTAAGCCTAGACTATCGCGGGTATTGAGCTTTAAATCGCCCACTTTTACCTCTCCTTTGATGACGAATAGCCACAAGCCATTGCCGGGGTTTTTGATGGTATAGGGCAGACTAAAACCGGCATCTAAATTGGCCAATCCGAACCAAACATCCTGGTTAACCCAAAGCGAGCTTTCTTCCTTGGTGGGTGATACCACTGTTTGGACTTTGTTTCTGCAACCCTCCATTGGGAAATGAGCCTGTCCGTATTGGGGTTTGATGTTGCGTTCTTTTGGGAAAACCCAGATTTGAAGAAGGTTGGTATGCTGATCCTTGTTGGGGTTGAACTCGGAATGCGTAATGCCGCTTCCGGCGCTCATGATTTGTACCTCGCCATGCCGAATTATGGAGGTATTGCCCATGCTGTCGCGGTGCTGCAAATCGCCCTGCAAGGGAATGGTAACAATTTCCATGTTGTCGTGAGGGTGAGTACCAAAGCCCATTCCGGGAGCAACAATATCGTCGTTGAAAACCCGCAAGAGGCCAAAATGCATTTGTTCAGGGTTGTAGAAATGGGCAAAACTAAAGGTGTGGTGGGCATCCAACCAGCCGTGATTGGCATGTCCACGTTCGTTGGATCGAATAAGTGTTGTTTTCATGGCAATGAATTTGTTGCCAAAGGTAGAAGGCCTATTCGAGGTGGAAACAGGAGAAAAACCGAAAAAGGTAGGAGTGATTTTAGTTTTTCAAAGCCCGCAATGGAGATTAAACCCAAATTCAGCATTAGAAATCTATTACAGCTTCCAACTGCTTCAAATACAAGGATTTCAGAACAATTTTTGACTTCAAAATAGTTTACTATTCCTTCACCCAAAAATTAACCTGAAACCCTCGTCTTTATTGCATTTGAAAGCTTCATTACGATTTCTAATGCGTAATCTGGGTTAAATTCTTATTCCATTCCAAGGATTTTCTGGGTATAGTTGGCTCCTTCAGCGGTTTTTAGAACGATGAGGTAGGCGCCAAGAGGCAAAGAAAGTTGGCTGGAACTGTTTTTGTTGTTAGCCAATAATCGTCCGCTTAGGTCGAACAATTGAAACGATTGAACCAAGTCGGGATAGATAAATTCAAGTTTGCCTTGTTTGATGAAAGCCTTTGGATATTTTGCCTCCAGCGCCGGGATAGCATTGGGCTGAGGATTGAAATTGAAGGTAAAAGTATTGTCGAATTTACAGGAATCGATGGTAAGTGGAGCCAGGTTTTTCATCCACAATTCAAACGTTACCGAGGCATTGGGCTCGAAAGGTAGGTTTTGGTCGAAGAAAATCTGGGCAGGAGCCGTAGAATCGATATTCCAAGAGGAGGCAAACACAATCCATACATCGCCACTGGGATTAATGACCATACCTTCGGGAAGGGGAGTAGTGGGCACCAATTTGGCTTGAGGATAAGCATAGTTGCTGGTGGTGGTGTTTTTGATGGGAATGCTTAGAAAGTAGTCGCCAAAGGAAATGCCGCCGCTGTTTTGGTAGGTTATGCCACTCTCGATGTATTGGAAAGGTTGCTCGGTACAGGAAACAGTTTGGGCATTTGTTTGATGTGCCCAAAAAGGTAAAATGAAGGCTGCAAAGAAAGCAAGTAAGGATTTAGCCATAAATTGTTTTTGAAATGTAAATGTAGGAATTTACTTTCAAAATGCCAAATTTCAATCCGGTGAATTTAGTATGGATTATTGAATAAATCGTTTGCACTGGAGCCAAACCTGCTATTGATACCACTGCCTTGTTCGTCGATTGGTTGGTTATGGTCGAGGTTACGGCTTTGGTCGCTACGGGCATTCAAACGCATTTGCCAGCGTTGGTCGAAAATTTCGCCGATGGCAGTAGAATGCAGTAGTTTATAATCGTTGGTAGAGCGGTCTTGGGTGTAGAATACAAACTTTTTGTTGGATTGTTGGCGTGTAGTAGTAGAATTTGGGATTTGGTAATAATGCCAAATTTCGTAGGGGTAGGAGTTGGGTTCAAACCTTCGGATATCCATCGTATTAGGTTCGCCGTATTGGAGATACACCCGTCCACGGTCGGTGTCGTACCCACGTTGGATTTGGGTGCTGTAGTTTTTTACCACCACTTTTACCCTTTCGAAGTAATTGGCCCAGGCCTGTTCTGGGTTTTGTTTATCTCTCGATTCCCAAAAGGCCAGCATATAGTGTTTCATGAGTTCCAAGTTGCCAAGGTTTAATTGGTTGCGCTGGAAGAGTTGTTCTTGGTTGGTTGAAATAGGGTACAGCGATTTAATACAATCGGCTAGGAGAGAAACGTTTTTAAAAGTATCGACAAAGCTTTCGCCCAGAATGGGGGTGGTGTAATCGTAATTTCCGGCTACTTCTTTGGATGCAGAGGCTAGGGAAGGTACGTCGGGATTGCTTCGTTGGAAAAAGGTAGACTTACTGGTAAGGATTTCGTTTTTTACATTTTTCACTTGGATAACCAAATTAAAATTGCCGGAAGGCAGGGAATGAATATCGACTTCCTTGCATAGAACATTCACTTCCTTTGTTTCTTGGCGAGCAAAGCCAGAATAGCCATCAATGATTGCTTTGGTATCAGCATTTTCGATAAAGAATTGGAAAACGATGTTTTTGTCGGGTAGAGAAAGGATGGCTTCGTTGAAAAGCACTTCTACGTAAAAGGTAAGGTTGGTGATATTTTTGGGGAAGAAATTACCAGTAAAGGGAACGATATCAAATCCGCTTTTGGAAAGTTTGGAAGGGCCTTTTGTAGGCTGCATGCTTTCGATAAAAAGGATATCGCTCATAAAGGTTTGGTGAGAGCGGTATTCAGTGTGGATTTTTTGTATTGATTTTAGGGTATCTTTTGGGTTGTTGATATCTGAAATAAGCAGTTGTGCCTCGTAGTCACCGTTTTTTAGGCCAATTCGGCGAACATCCAACACCATGTAAGGATAAATAGAATCGCGGCTTTTTGGAGCCATTAAGGTATATTTATCGGCGAAGGTGAAGGTTCCTGTTTTTTCATCTTTGATTAGCAAACCGATATTAGTGCCGCGGGAGAAAGTGGAATCGGCTGTTTTTTTTGAAACCAAGCTTGCTGCATCGATAGAAAGAATTGTTTCCAAGTAAGGACCGCCTTTTGGGGCCGCAAATTGGAGAAAGTTGGCTTCGGCGTATAGTTGGGCTTTGGCCAAACTTGGTAGGAGGCAAAGCAGGATAAGTTGGAGTTGTTTCCTAAACATAATGTAAAGATATAGGATTTTGGCTGAAATGCTTGAACCAAAGAGACAAATAAATTGCAGTTCTAAGCAGAAATTACGGGAAATGGCTTTAGGTTTTCATTGTCTTTTGCTTTGCTTTTAGGTGTTTTTTTGTTTTAATATGTTGACATTCAGTAAGTTCAAAAAATATAAGGCTTGATGTTTGGTGGAAAGGCTTTTCTTCTACTTTTGCCCTCGGAGAGATGGCAGAGCGGTCTAATGCGGCGGTCTTGAAAACCGTTGTACCGAAAGGTACCGGGGGTTCGAATCCCTCTCTCTCCGCCAAATCAGTTAAAGCCAGTCCGGAGGACTGGCTTTTTTACTATAAGGCTAAGCCGAGACCAGTGTCTCGAGCTTAGCCTTATAGTAAAAAAGCCAACAGCAGTGCAGCGGCTGGGCTTTAACTGATTTGAAGCCCCCCCACTAGGGATCACGTCAGTAATCCCAGTGTCTCGAGCTTAGCCTTATAGTAAAAAAGCCAACAGCAGTGCAGCGGCTGGGCTTTAACTGATTTGAAGCCCCCCCACTAGGGATCACGTCAGTAATCCCAGTGTCTCGAGCTTAGCCTTATAGTAAAAAAGCCAACAGCAGTGCAGCGGCTGGGCTTTAACTGATTTGAAGCCCCCCACTAGGGATCACGTCAGTAATCCCAGTGTCTCGAGCTTAGCCTTATAGTAAAAAAGCCAACAGCCGCACAGCGGCTTAGCTTTAACTGATTTGAAGCCTACATCAAAAAGATAAAACAGTAATCCCCAAAGTATAGCACTTGGCGGAACAGTAAACCTAAATTAAACCCAAATTCAGCATTAGAAATCTATTACAGCTTCCAACTGCTTCAAATACAAGGATTTCAGAACAATTTTTGACTTCAAAATAGTTTACTATTCCTTCACCCAAAAATTAACCTGAAACCCTCGTCTTTATTGCATTTGAAAGCTTCATTACGATTTCTAATGCGTAATCTGGGTTAAAATTTCGAAAGGCATAACTGTTAGAGAATTTTTAGTTCAATCTGTTTTTACCAAATTCCTTATCCCTGCAATCGAGAAATTCTCTGAGTATTTTAAGTCATAGCAAAACAAGTAGTTTGGATGGCAAGTTTTCTTTTTTACAAATCTTGGATTCATTGTCTTTGTATTAGGATTAACAACTGCGGGATGAAATGCAAAAGCCAGGCTTCAGTAGGATGCTATGCGGAGATGTCGGGCAAGGATAGAGCGTGATACCCCGCAAGCCAGCTGCCCCCGGACTTTTAGGGGGGTAGCTGGCTGAGGAGTATTAGCGAAAGCCTGACCCAACCGCCTTGGTAAATGCTTAAACCATGGTAGAATGGGTTTTGGCGGTTGGGGGCCCGCCTAAAATTAATTTTAAAAAGTGAACTCCTGAACCAATTGGGGTTTAGAATCTTTTGGGGCTGGAGATTTCAAGTATTGATTGAAGTTTTGAATTATAAATAGTTTCTACCGATTGTTGAAGCCAGAAAGAGCAAGCCAGATTTACGAAATTTGAATAATCCAATAATACAATGGGAAGCCCAAGGTAATATTTACGGGGAATGTGATGGCCAAAGGCATAGGCAAATAAAGTCCGGGATTTGAGTTTGGATTAGAGATTTTCATGGCAGCAGGAACCGCAATATAGGATGCGCTTGCTGCCAGTATAGAAAGCATAAACCGGTTAGATAATTGATCGGAAAATAGACTGCTTAAGAAGGCTATTGCGCATCCATTGAATAAAGGAATAAAGATGGCGAAGGCGAGGGGAAACCAACCATAGGCGAAAAGTGATTTTAGCTTTCGACCGCTTAAGATGCCCATGTCGAGTAGGAATATGGCTAAGAATCCTTTAAACAAGTCATTCGTAAATGGTTTAATTCCTTCGGCCTGTTTAGAGTTGGCGAGGAAACCAATAAGCATACTTCCTAAAATGAGTACCACACTGCCATTGGTCAAGGAATGTTTAACGGCTGTCCATTTATTGGAAGAATTTGATTTAGGAGATTTTGAATAAACGGATAAGAGAATGAGGCTGATTATGATGGCAGGAGATTCCATAAGCGCCATTACAGCCACCATATGCCCTTGAAGGGTTGCCCCTAAAGATTCAAGAAAGCTGGTAGCGGTTACAAAAGTTACAGCGCTTACCGAACCATACGAGGCTGCGACGGCTGCAGCATCATAAATATTTAGCTTTTGTTTGAGAATAAAGAAACAATAGAGTGGGATGGTAAGCGCCATTGCCAAACCGATAGCGATGGAGGTAATTATTTCAGCATCAATTTTTTCGTGAGCTAGTTCCTGTCCACCTTTAAATCCAATGGAAAAAAGTAGGTACAAGGAAATGAATTTTGAGCTGTTGGCAGGGATTTCAAGATCGCTTTTCAAGGAAACTGCGACAATGCCGAGGAGAAAGAAGAGAAGAGCGGGGTTGGTAAGGTTGTCGAGAAGGAGATGAAGGTTCATGGATTTTTTTAGGGATTACAAAAGTTGCAATACATGGGATCTTCCGATTCTTTTCCATTGGGGAATACATTGGAAACCATATGGTTGCAAATTAAGCATTGGTAGTGGTGGACTGAAATGGATGGTGTAGGCAAGCCACAGGAAGAGCAAGGTAGGCCCGGATCTGCTTTTCGGACAGAAAAGCCAGGGCTAAAACAATTCGGACAAAGGGAATTCAATTTTCGAATAAGGTCCTCGGTAGCAGAAACAATGTTCAGCATGCGGGTAGGATTGAGATGAGCTCTCATATCCGTTTCTATCCAAACCTTATTTTGAATTTTCTTCATCGAAGCAAAGGAATTGAAGAGTGTATCCCAATCGTTGATACCCTTTTTCATATCCGTAGTGTTGTATTGAGAAAGCTTGAGGATAAGCCCGTGGGAAGGGAATTTAGCTTTTTTAGCGAATTCTTCTAATTCCTTTTTTGTTTCGATGTTGGCTGCCCTAAAATTAGTGTCGAATGACTGAGAGCGTCCGAAAACAGACCAATTGTTTTTTTTGTCCATCAAAAGCACCAATTCTTCATTGATGGCAACAAAGGGCATAAGCGGATAGGGGCCAAAAGAACCTTCACTAGCGATACCAAGATCGTACCCGAATTTATTCATCCCCAGTTCACATTTTTTTACCAAGGTTTCTTCGGGAGAAGCCAATCTTTCAATTTCACCAGAAAAGGTTCCTAGGGCATCTGTATCAATGTTTGAAGGAACGAAAAGGTCAATGTTTAAGAACTTTTTGAGCAAGGGTCTTATCGCTTCTTCCTTTTTGTGCATGCTCGAAAGAATAGCCTTTCGGCCTTGAAAATGAAGTAATACCTTCGGGTCACTTTTCATTTTCAAGTATGCTTTGGGGAAGCTGATTGTAGGAAATGATTAGGCACAGGAGTCCTAGCGCTTTCAGTAATTCTGCATCTGTATCAGTGGAAAATGGATACAGGCAGAAATACAATGCTCCTAAAATAAGAGGTATAATTAACTTTATTTTTTTTTCCAATGCATTTTGCTTTATTGACCTTGTCCCATTGAGTAAGCTTGTTTTCCATCGAAGCTGTAAAGGTTTTCAGATTTAATGATTTCCAAATTTCCTTTATTTAGATTGGCCATGAGGTCGATTAAATCCTTGTAGGAAAGGTCTGTTTGCTCTTTGGATTTAAAACGGCAGCGCCAGTGGTCGGTGCAAAAGGTTTCTTTAAAGCCATCGGGCCACACTTTAATTCCTCTATTAGTAATGATTGAAAGGCTAAGTTTTTCCGTATTTAATTTTTGGCAATGAGTAGAAAGTTCGGCAGGGTCGAATCCACGCCAATGGATGAAAAGGTCGACTCCTTCTAATTTTTTCACTTTGGCCACTTTTCTTTTATAGGATGGAAGTTGAAGGGGTTGTTTATCGGGGAATTCAACTGGTTTTAGGGCGCTGGGTTTTTTACCCAAATTTTGAATAACGGCCATGGCAAACTCTTTTGTTCCAACCCTTTTTTTACTAACATTTTCCTTGTAAATATCCTTCGTATGGATGCCATCTTCCAAGGTTTTGAGCCAAGCGTTTTGGATTTTTTCGGCCACTTTATTTTGACCGATATGGTTCAACATGAGCACTGCACCTTGAATCAAACCAGATGGGTTGGCCAAGTTTTGTCCTGCGATACGAGGAGCCGAACCGTGAATAGCTTCAAACATGGCACATTCCTCACCAATATTGGAGGAGCCGGCCAATCCAACCGAACCCGTTATTTGAGCCGCAACATCAGAAAGAATATCGCCATAAAGATTGGGCATAACAATGACATCGAAAACTTCGGGTGTATCGGCAAGTTTGGCTGCTCCTATATCAATGATCCAATGTTCATTTTCAATTTCAGGATATTCCAAGGCGATTTCTTCAAACACTTGATGGAAAAGACCATCCGTTTGCTTCATTATATTGTCTTTTGTAAAGCAAGTGACTTTTTTACGTTTGTTTTGTCGGGCATATTCAAACGCATATCGTACAATTTTTTCGCAACCTGGACGGCTAATTAGTTTTATACACTGCACCACTTCATCGGTTTGTTGGTGCTCAATTCCGGCATAAAGGTCTTCTTCATTTTCGCGGATAATGACCAGATCCATTTTGGGATGCTTCGTTTCCACGTATGGGTGTAAGCTTGAACAAGGTCTTACATTGGCATAGAGGCCGAGGAATTTACGGGTTGTGACGTTTAGGCTTTTGTAACCTCCACCTTGAGGGGTAGAGATAGGCGCTTTCAAAAAGATTTTATTGTTGCGAATCGTTTCCCAGGCTTCGGGAGCGATGCCAGAGGTGTGGCCTTGGAGATAGACCTTTTCACCTACTTCAATTTCTTCATAGATTAATTCGGCTCCTGCAGCTTGAAGGATTAATAAAGTGGCATCCATAATCTCTGGACCAATTCCGTCGCCTTTTGCAATGGTTATCTTTTTCATTGAAATTAATTTTGATGCAAAATTGTTGTAAGTATTTATAAGTTTAACTTTATATTTGCAATGTTTTATATAACGATACTTTATGAACTACACATTAAACCAACTCAATATTTTTTTGAAAGTAGTAGAAACGGGAAGCATTACAAAGGCGTCGGAGCAACTCCATTTGACACAGCCTGCTGTTTCTATTCAGTTAAAGAATTTTCAAGATCAATTTGATATTCCTTTGACGGAATTAATTGGGCGTAAGGTTTTTATTACTGAGTTTGGGCGGGAAATTGCGCTTTCGGCCGAGCGTATATTGAATGAAGTTGGAGAAATAAACCAGAAGACCATGGAGTTTAAGGGAATGATGGTAGGGAAGTTAAAGATTTCGGTGGTTTCGACAGGGAAGTACGTTATGCCCTATTTTTTGGCATCTTTTGTAAATAAGAATCCGGGAATAAATTTACACATGGAGGTAACTAATAAAAACCTTGTGGTGCAAAGTTTGGAGAATAATGAGGTTGATTTTGCCTTGGTTTCGGTTTTGCCCAATCACATGCAAGTGAAGAAAATTGATTTGTTGGAGAATAAACTTTTTTTAATTGGCAAATCGGTTTCAACCCCCTTGGATATAATGGATCAACCGGGTGTGTTTTCGAAATTACCTTTGATTTTTAGGGAAAAAGGTTCAGGAACGAGGCAAGTAATGGAGAAGTATTTTGAAAGCAATCATATTATCCCAAATAAACGGTTGGAGTTATATTCAAATGAAGCTGTTAAGCAGGCAATTTTAGCTGGTTTGGGGTATTCCATTATGCCGATTATTGGGATTCGAAATGAAATTGAAATGGGACAATTGTCCGTTATTCCAGTTCCGGATCTTCCCATTTCTTCGATGTGGAGTCTAATTTGGTTGGAGGATAAAAAGCTTTCTCCGGTTTCGATTGCCTTTTTGAAATACATTGAAAATTTCAAGAACCAATTGGTAGAAGATAATTTCAAATGGTATCAAGACTTTATCCGACAAAGAAAATAGATTAGGATTGTTTTAACACTTCTTACCACTTTCCTTGATCAGGCATCCTTCTTGGCAACTACCTTTGCCTCCGAAAGTATTTGCTTTTTGATTATCCCAATAGTCATTTCATTCATTTCGGTCGATATATTTTAAATGGCTAAGGCTTTTTAGAATATAGGACATGGTCAATGCTACATTCGCTTAGCCTAGAATAAGTAAAGCAATAGCTTATTCAGGGCTAACCTAACTAAATCAAGTAGTTTGGTTTAAAAATCAGGCTATTTACAAATTAGGAATTAGGTGTCGGATGCAGGTGGCTTAACCAATGCTTAGCATTTGTTTAACCTTAAAACTGGGCTTTAATGCTCAGGCAATTGACCATGAAAATAAATTTATCGATTACTACCCTTTCTGTGATGGGACTGTTATGGTTCCAAACCTCCTGCAAAAAACCAGCTGACGAAATCCAACCAGCTCCAGAACTGAACGAGAATGGAGATACCTCTAGTTTGGTTGTTCTGGTGAAGGGATTGAAAAATACCAATGGGAAGGTGGATATTGCGCTTTACAACTCCAGTTCAAGTTTCAATAATTCAAATCAAGCCTTTAAAACAGCCATCGTTCCAATAAGCGCCATTCCTTTGGAAGTCGTATTTGATAGTCTTCCTCCGGGAGAATATGCCTTTGCTGTATTTCATGATGAAAACAGCAATCAAAATCTTGATCAGAATTTCTTGGGAATACCTAAAGAAGGGTTTGGGTTTTCAAATAATGCCACTGGTTCCTTTGGGCCTCCAAGTTACGACAATGCCAAGTTTAATGTTCCCTCCCAAAGTAGGGTAACCCAACTGATTAATTTGGTGTTTTATTGATTGGTTCCCCTGAAAGGAGATTTTGGGATTTCTCTTTGTTTGCGTTCGGACAAGGTCTTTTTCCTTCAACTAAGGCTTCTCTTTCCTCTTTATCAAGGAAGTAATCACCAATTAAACGTTGGTATTCAGGAGCGAATTGGCCGGGAGAAATTTGCTGGATGGATATTTCGTTTTCTTCCAAGGGGCTTTCGATTTTTGAAAACTCCAACAAAATTCGTTTGGCAGGTTTGCAGGTTAAGGTTTTAACCCAGGTGATTTTGGTGAGGAAAAGTTGGTTTTTAAGGGCTTCTTTTTGGGCTCGTTCATGCAATTCGGATGGCAAAACCATGCAGAATTTTCCATAACATGACAATAGGTTTTTTACAGAGAGAAATAATTCTTCCAAAGGCAAAACTAAATCAGAATGTCTTGCTTTGGCTTTGTCATCGTCGCTGGAGCGCAAACAGCCGGTAAAAAATGGGGGATTGCAGGCGATACCATCAAATTGCTGTCCGGTTAGGCTCAACTCCTGAACGCTGATATGTCTCGTTCTCAATCGACTTGCCCAAGGACTATTGCTATAGTTTTCTTGTGCTTGTTCGATTACAATGGGATTGATATCAATACCTTTAACAAAGGATTCATGGCGCTGGGCCAGCATTAAACTAATAACTCCGGTACCACAGCCAATATCCAAAATTCGTTCAGCATTTTCGAAATTTGCCCAAGCGCCCAATAGAACGGCGTCGGTACCAACGCGCAAGGGGCATTTATCTTGCTTTACAGCAAATTGTTTAAAATAGAAAATATCCTTGGAATAGACAGGATGTCTCACAATTGGCCTCAGGTTTGAATTGCAAAAATAAGATTATTCCTAAGTAGAATGCTTAAAAAAAATATATCTTTTCTTAAAAATCAGAGAACGATAAAAGGATATAAAAGGCTATTGGTTTAATGAAAAAAAAGCTTGGTCTTTAGGTATTGGATATTTATGGAAAACAAATCAGCCAAGACGGATTAATGAGGCTAATTCAATAGGCCCATTTGAGGTAAATACTGCCCCAGGTAAATCCTCCACCAAAAGCGGCTAAAATCAGATTGTCGCCTTTTTTGAATTTAGTCTCCCATTCTGCCAAACAAATAGGAATGGTACCATTGGTGGTATTTCCGTATTTATGAATATTCACGATCACCTTGTCTTCCTGCAAGCCCATGCGGTTTGCTGTAGCATCGATAATTCTTTTATTGGCTTGGTGCGGAACTAACCATGCAACATCGTCGGCGGTGAGTTGGTTGCGTTCCATTATTTGCGCAGCCACATCAGCCATATTGGTTACAGCAAATTTGAACACTGTCTGTCCTTCTTGGTGCACATAATGTTCTTTATTTGTAACGGTTTCCAAAGTAGCGGGATAAGCACTTCCGCCTGCTTTTTGATTGAGGAAAAAGCGTCCGCTTCCATCCGAACGTAAAATAGTATCAACAATGCCATACCCTTCCGTATTTGGCTCTAAAAGGACTGCTCCACAACCATCACCAAATATAACACAGGTGGCTCGGTCTTCATAATTGATAATGCTCGACATTTTATCTACCCCAACTACAATCACTTTTTTATGCAGACCGGATTGAATGTATTTGGAAGCTGTCACCAAGCTATACATGAAGCCCGAACAAGCTGCTGAGATATCAAAACCAAATCCATTTTTGATTCCGCACTTATCTGCAATAATGTTCGCAGTTGCCGGAAATTGCATATCGGGCGTAACAGTGGCGCAGATAAGCAGATCAATTTCTTCTGGTTTAGTATTTGTTTTTTCGAGCAAACGGTTTACTGCATGCACGGCCATTTCCGAAGAGCCCATGCCTTCTCCTTTCAAAATTCTTCTTTCTTTAATTCCCGTGCGTGATTGAATCCACTCGTCGGTAGTATCCACCATGTGTTCCAACTCCGAATTGGTCAAAATATAGTCGGGAACGTATCCAGCGACACCGGTTATTGCAGCTTGTATTTGGGTCATATTCAAACAAAAAAGCCGGAAGTGAAAGCCTCCGGCAATAAGCAATGTAATTTTATTAAAGCAAACAGCAAGCCATGTGAATTGACTTCACTTCCTACAATGAATGCTTGAAAGTTGGTTAGGTACGGATTAAGCCGTTTTCTCCATTACCACACGTCCTTTGTAGTACAATTTACCTTCGTACCAGTGGGCGCGGTGGAAAAGGTGGATTTCACCAGTAGTAGGACAAGTAGCTAAAGTTGGAGCAACAGCTTTGTAGTGAGTCCTTCTTTTGTCCCTGCGGGTTTTGGAGATTTTATGCTTTGGATTTGGCATTTCAGTAAATATTTAAACAGTTTACAATTTAGTTCAATTCAAGTCCGCTTAGTTTATCCCACCGCGGGTCCGTGGGTTTTTCTTCTTCTTTTGGGGCGAGCTTTTCCAATAAGTTCAACACTTCTTGGTTACACAAGCTTTCATCACCGTTCAGTTCGCATCCTACTTTTCGGATAGGTACTTGAACCGCAATGTATTCGTATAGATGATGAGTTAGATCCAAGACGTATTCATTTTTACCCAAAACAATTACATCGTCACTTTCTTCATCACCTCCGTCGGCTTCGAATTTTACAATCAATCGCTCGTCACACGAGATAGGATAGTAAAAATCAACCGAACAACGATCGCAGGCCAATTCGATTTCTCCATCGATTTCGAAGTTGAATTCCATAAATGTGGATCGTTTTTCCAATACCACATGCACTTCTATTTCACCTTTCTTAATCTCAGAATAATCTAAATCTTCAAAGAACTTGTCTGTGATTTTCCAATCAAATTCATGTGTCCCAAGGCCTAAACCCGAGTATTGAATAGAAAATTCATCGCTCAGCTTCATATCAATCCTTCTTTAAAAGGGGTGCAAAGGTAAATAAAAAAATGATTCAAGGAAATGGAATTTGAAATTTGGGTTTCCGATTTTGCAGCCCAATCAAAAAGCGAGGCTCTAAATGTACTACCAACAGTTGGTCAGGAAATGGATTTACGGACTTTTTGCGTATAGTTTCGCAAGGAAGTTCGTAAATCCGAACCTGTTTTTTCCATATCTGTTTTGATCCAGGCTGCAGCCATTACATGGGTCAACATTTCGCCTTCATCCGCACCATGGATTTCAATTTCCGGTGTTTGCTCTTCCAAAATTGCTTCTTCGGCTTTGGCCAGTTGTTCTAAAGCATAGGATTCTACCAATCGTTTAATTTCGGCTACCTGCATATCCCTATTTCATTAAATTATCCAACATAGCCACTACATTTTCTTCCTTGCTGGTGGCTGATGCCTCGATTAATTGTCCTTTTTTAAAGGTGGCAAAAAATGGAAGATTGTCTACCCCAGCCAATTTTCGTGCTCCTTCGTTTTCCTCAGCATTTACCTCAATAAAATGAATGGAAGTAAATCGTTCGTCATTGCTAAGGCGTTTGAATTTTGGCGCAAATAGTTTGCATGTTCCACACCAATCTGCGTAGTATTTTACCACCACAAATGAGTTGTCGCGTAGTTGTTTTTCAAATTCAGAATCGGTTATTGTTGTTACCATGGTTTATAATGTTGTTTTGGATGTTATTATTTGCAAGGGTGCAAAATTAGGCAATCCTTTCCAAATACTATTTTTTTAGTCTTGGATCCAATGCATCCCGCAAACCTTCTCCCAATAAATTGTATATGGTAACGGTGATAAAAATAGCTAAACCTGGGTAAATAACCAACCACCAAGCTTGGAAGTTTTCCCGGCCTGCATTCACTAAGGAACCCCAGGTAACTACATCCGGAGGAACACCAATTCCTAAAAAAGATAAGCCCGACTCCACTAAAATGGCCGAGGCTATACCAAAGGCAATGGCAACCAAAGCGGGTGCAATACCATTGGGTAAAGCATGTCTGAATATGATACGTACCTCGTTGAATCCCAAAGCCTGTCCTGCCTGAATGAATTCCAAATGTTTGATTTTCAAAAATTCAGCTCGAGTAAAGCGGGCAATCTCGGTCCAACTGGTCAATCCTATGATGACCATTAAATTTACAATGGAAGGTTTAGCAATGGCGGCAATGGAAATAATTAAAACCAAACGGGGAGTGGAAATAAGTATTTCGATAAACCTCGACACAAAGCTATCTACTGGGATATTGACTTCTGTAGATAAAAACGGAAGCTTAGAAACCAGTTTTCCCAAGAAATAAAACAAGGATAATAGGCTAATAAACAAAACCAAGCTAAGCGTGAATTGAAATAACAATGCGCCTCCGGTTGAACTTGCTAAGGCATCCGACAATTGGTTGCTTCGGACCATAAAGCCATAAAAGTAGGCAATAACTATCCCAATGGCAACCGTCCAAAAAATGCCCCGCTTGGTTTTTAATTTATCGTCGCCGAAATAACCGGCCATTGCCCCCAATACCAAACCCAACAAGGTTGCAATGCCCATGGAAAGGATACCGATAGTGAGTGAAATACGGGTTCCATGAATTAGTCCTGCCAGCAAATCTTCGCCGCGTTTGCTGGTGCCTAGGAAATGGCGAAACCGACTAGGCATTTCATCAACGCCTTGGCTACCTTTGAATAATTGGTCACCACTGGGGCCGGCATAGATATTCAACAGGTCACTTTTACTTGGATTGTATGGTATTGGAGCCCAAATAACTTGGTCTAGTTCCATTTGTTTCCATTCGGCAATATCTAACTGAATGGTTTCGCCTTCGATTTCATACACTTTCTGAAATGAAAATGCTGGAAACAAAGAAACGCCTTTGTACTGGGCATACAAAGGTTGGTCGGTGGCTAAAATAGGCGCCAACAAGGCAATACTGCCCAAAAACAGAAAGATATATAATGAAAAGTAGGCCGGTTTGTTTTTCTTAAACTGGCTCCAGGCATAGGCTCTAAAACTAAAAGATGTTGCTTGTTTACTCACTTGGTTTTGGCTGCTTGGTTTTACTTATTTTCCGAACGAAATACGTGGATCTACAACGGCATACAGAATATCCGAAACCAGATAGCCCACCAAAGTTAGGATTCCGGTGATGGTTAAAATGGCAATAATCATGGGATAGTTTTGGTCTGCTATAGCGGTAAAAGCTTCGTATCCCATACCGGGGATGGTGAAAATGGTTTCTAAAATAACTGAACCTCCAATGGCTGCCGGAAATACATTGGCAAAAACAGTGATGATAGGTAATAAGGCATTTCTTAGTCCGTGTTTATAAATGACTGTATTTTCAGGTAATCCTTTTGCCCGAGCTGTTCGGATATAATCCATGCCGGTTATTTCAAGCATACTTACCCGCATGGTACGGCTTAAAAAGGCGAAGGAGCCATACGTGTAGCAAATCAAGGGTAAGGCTAAATAAGGCAAGGTGCCAACGAATTTATCCCACAAGCTGGCCTCTGCACCAAAACCTTCCACGGGTTGAACACCACTGGCAGGGAAAATAAACAGCACATCCGGATTGGCAAAAGTCATCAGTAACATGGTGGCCAACCAAAAGCTAGGCATGGAATATAAAATGAACAAGAATACAGTCGATGCCCGATCAAACAAGGTGCCTCTTTTTACCGCACTTTGAATACCTAATGGAATGGAAACCAAGTAACCTAAAATTACAGCCAACATGGAAAAGAACAAGGACCAGCCAATTTTGGAACTGATTACGTCGGAAATAGGTTGTTTGGTTTTATAGGATGTTCCGAAATCGCCCCGAATGACGCCTTTAGTAAATACTGCACCAGCGCCGGTTAGCCAATTGCCATCCCCGAAAATCCAGCGATGGTATTGGTTTTTGGGGTAAAATACCAGTTTGGGTACATAGTTTTTCCAAGTACTTGCCTCCGTTTGCATGGTTTGATAAGCCGCTTTGGATTGTTCCAACAGAGGAATTAAGGGTTTAAAAACGGCGTAACGTGTGTAAATGGATTCCAGCTTAGCTAGTTTACTTTGAATAATGTTTTCTTCATAACAGCTTCGAAGGGATAGACTTTCAAAATAAGCATTGTTCAGTTGTTCCTTCACCTCGTTTAGACTATGGGGTAATACCGAAAGGCTATCCAAACGTAGTTGGGTGTGAGCTGCGTTTAAGGCCATTAAGCTATGGTAGTAGCCGGAAATGGCTGTCCAGTTGCCGTAGCTTGATGACAATCGACCGAGGGCGTTTTTTTCGTTTTTATCGAATACTTTGTACAGGGTATCCGACTCTGCCATGGATGAAAGAGAAAGGTAGAAAATAGGAAGATCGAGTCCTAATTTTTGTTTCCAAAACTTTTTCTGCTCAGCTTGGTTGGCACTTTGGCTGCCAATTTCTCCGCCCGATTGGGCCGCAACCACCATTCGCTCAACCGGATCGCCCGGGGCATTGATAATGATTACAAAAGAAATGAGGGTAATTGCCACTAAGGTGGGAATAAAAACCAGTATTCTTTTGAGGATGTATTGTAGCATAGGTTTGGAGGAGGCGAAAATACATTCTCTCTACAATTTATCACAAGAATTATTAGGGATGTTCAGTATTTTTTGAATTTGGTGGTGTAAAAACGGATTTACTGATTTTATCATCGGTTTTCAATTGCCTCCTTGCACCGAATTTTCTCGTTTCTTTGTCTGCATCAAAATTACCCTCATGGCAAATTCAAAACGAGTCGCTATTTTCCCCGGATCTTTTGACCCCATTACCCTAGGACACGAAGATATTGTGCTGCGTTCCCTAAGCTTGTTTGATGAAATTATTATTGCCATTGGTACCAATTCGGCCAAGAACTACATGTATTCACTCGAGCAACGATTGTCCATGATCGAAGCGGTATTTGTCAACGAACCTCGTGTAAAAGTCGACACCTTTACCGGTCTTACCGTGGATTATTGCCGTTCAAAAAGTATTGGTTACATCCTTCGGGGATTGCGAACTTCCTCGGATTTTGAGTTTGAAAGGGCCATTGGACAAATGAACAAGGCCATGTATCCCGAATTAGAAACGGTCTTTTACCTTTCCGATCCAGGTTTGAGTGCCATAAACTCCACTATCGTTAGGGATATCCTTAAAAATGGAGGCGATGCACAACCTTTTGTTCCCAAAAACCTCAACTTGGCACAGTATAAACACTAAACAACCTTCTCTTACGTTTCGAATAGAAATACTCGCATGACCCAATTCCTTCGCTTACCCTTTTTCTTTCTTTCCTTTGTTCTGGTTTTGGGAGGATTTATTTCGGTTTACGGACAGAAAATCAATGGTACAGCAAAAGCCTTGGCCGGTAAGAAAATAGGCTTGTACACCTATACCGACTTTATCAGTTACGAGGAGAAAAAACTGGTAGAAACAGAGGTGTCCAATTCGGGGAGTTTTACCTTGGAGACTAAGCTGTCGCAAACGTTGTATTGTTTTCTGAAAGCAGGCAACCAATATGCCGATTTTTTTGTTGAGCCGGGAAAGACTTACACTGTTGCCTGGCCTGATTTTTCCAAAACCGCCGATGAAGCTAGACCCTATTTTGAAAGGGATTTCCGTAAATTGGAAATTCAAAATGCTGATTCGCTTTCTTTGAATACCAGTATCCGAAGGTTCAATGTGTATTACGACAACTTCCTTACCAAAAACGCCGGAAACTTGATGCTACGCGGCCGTTCCTCTGATGCTATTAAAAATTTACGAAAAGCAGCTTACACACAGTTTGGCAACATTACCAATCCTGCTTTTAGGGCGTATGTAGATTATAATTTGGCTATTGTTGAACAAATCACACCCGTAAAGAAGGATTATATTTATTCGGCTTACCTCAAAACCAAACCCGTTCTGGCTTTTGATTTGATGTACATGGATTTTTTCAATCAGTTTTTTGATAAGTACCTCCACCAAATCGTTCTTTCCAACAAGAATGCTTTCCTATTCAAAACCTTGAATGCTGGTAATTCTTGGGTTAGCCTAGACCGGCAGCTTCAGTCTTTTCCTTATTTGGAAAATGATACCATACGTTCCATGGCCTTGGTCAAAAACCTGCGCACTTTGTATAGCGTAAGTGGTATCGATAAGGCCGCCATTAAAAAGTTGTTAAAGCAAATGGAAAGGGAAGCTCCTATTGATTTTGTGCGAACCATGGCAGCCAATGTTTTGTCCCAAATGGTAAGTTTAACGCCTGGTTCGAAGGCTCCCGATTTTAGTTTAGAAAATGCCGCAGGTGAGCAGGTGAGTTTGGATGAATTTAAGGGCAAATATGTGTACCTAGAAGTTACCGATCCCAATTGTGCCGCTTGTTTGTCCGAAACCAAAGTAATTCCGCAGTACAAGAAAAAGTATGGTGATCGCATCCGTTTTGTGACTGTTTTGCTAAAAAGTTCCCAATCCAGGGCCAAAGCTTTCAAGGAGAGCAATAAGTTTGATTGGGAAATTTTGTTTGCACCCAGCTCTTCTTCTTTTTCCGAGCAGTATGACATTACCTCGGTTCCACAATATTTTATTATTGCGCCAGATGGCAAGTTCTTTCGTTCGCCGGCTGAAAAACCCAGTCACAATGCGGAGAAGGACTTTTCAGATATTAAGTTTAAGTATTGATAGAATCCGTTTTGGTTCTTATGCAAAGCGAGGTTTAGGTAGAATAAGGTAAAAAGACTGCCAAAGGGTTCTGAACTCCCAGTGTTTCCCCCGTCCATTCCCTATCCTCCGCGTACCAAGCCTTCATGTGTTATTCTGTCTATTCTGTGTACCAACCCTCCCAGTGTTCCCCCGTCTACTCAGTGTCCTCTGTGTACCAGCCCTCCCAGTGTTCCCCCATCTACCCAGTGTCCTCTGTGTACCAACCCTCCCAGTGTTCCCCCGTCTACTCAGTGTCCTCTGTGTACCAACCCTCCCAGTGTTCCCCCGTCTACTCAGTGTCCTCTGTCTACCAAACATCTCAGTGTTCCCCCAGTCTACTCAGTGCCCTCTGTGTACCAAACCTTCCAGTGTTCCCCAGTCTATTCAGTGTCCTCTGTGTACCAATCCTTCCAGTGTTCCCCCGTCTACTCAGTGCCCTCTGTGTACCAACCCTCCCAGTGTTCCCCCGTCTACTCAGTGTCCTCTGTGTACCAACCCTCCCAGTGTTCCTCCGTCTACTCAGTGTCCTCCGTGTACCAACGCATTCCAGTATTAAAAATCTCCTAACCCTTAGTTGCCTATTTAGATCACCAAAACCCAGGTTTCGTCTCGGGCAAGGATAGAGGCAGTCTAGCCCACAGGGATGCGCCCCGAATGCTTTCGGGGGGAGCATACCGAGGACTAGCGCCGAAAGCCTGACCCGAAGCCCCCGCACCTAAAGTTTATTTAAAGCACTACGGGTTTTGGGGCGAAGGGGGCACGCCAAAATACCTTTCTTAAAACCTAGGCAACCTTGATTTTCTTGAGCAGTTCTTTCATGCCAACCAAACCTTCTACTTTGGCTTTAAGGTCTTGGATAGCAATGCGTTCCTGCTGCATGGTGTCGCGGTAACGAATGGTAACGGCTTTATCGTTCAGAGAATCGTGGTCGATGGTTACACAAATGGGTGTACCAATGGCATCCTGCCTCCTGTAACGTTTTCCGATGGCATCCTTTTCGTCGTATTGGCACAGAAAATCATATTTCAAATCGTCTAAAATTTCCCTGGCCAACTCGGGCAATCCATCCTTTTTTACCAAGGGCAACACGGCCACTTTGATAGGCGAAAGGGCAGGAGGGAGGCTTAAAACGGTGCGTTCTGAACCATCTTCCAATTGCTCGGTTTTCAAGGCCGACGAAAGCATGGCCAAAAACATGCGGTCAAGTCCAATGGAGGTTTCAATCACATAAGGCACATAGTTTTGGTTCAATTCCGGATCGAAATATTGCAACTTTTTGCCGGAGAATTTTTCGTGCTGTTTCAAATCGAAATCGGTGCGGCTGTGAATGCCTTCCAACTCCTTGAATCCGAAGGGGAAATCAAACTCGATATCGCAGGCTGCATTGGCATAGTGGGCCAATTTGAGGTGATCGTGGTAGCGGTATTTGGTATCCGAAATGCCCAAGGCTTTATGCCATTCCAAACGGGCTTTTTTCCAGTAATCGTACCATTTCATTTCATCGCCCGGACGAACGAAAAATTGCATCTCCATTTGCTCGAATTCCCGCATACGGAAAATGAACTGTCGGGCTACAATCTCGTTGCGGAAAGCCTTCCCGGTTTGGGCAATGCCAAAAGGAATTTTCATCCGACCGGTTTTTTGAACATTCAGAAAGTTTACGAAAATACCTTGTGCGGTTTCAGGACGCAGGTAAATTTCTGAAGCATCTTCACTCACCGAACCCATGGACGTGCTGAACATGAGGTTGAACTGCCTTACATCGGTCCAGTTGCGGCTTCCACTAATCGGACAAACGATTTGAAGGTCGAGGATAATCTGTTTTACTTCGGCCAAATCTTCGGCTTCCAAGGCAGCTTTGAAGCGGGTATTGATGGCTTCAATTTCTTTGGCATATTCAACCACCCGCGGATTGGTTTGGCGATAAAGTTCTTCATTGAAACTTTCCCCAAAACGCTCTTTGGCCTTTCCAACCTCCTTGTCTATTTTAGCTTTTATCTTGCTTACATGTTCCTCAATCAACACGTCGGCACGGTAACGCTTTTTACTGTCTTTGTTGTCGATCAATGGATCGTTGAAAGCATCTACGTGTCCGCTGGCTTTCCAAGTAGTAGGGTGCATGAAAATTGCAGCATCGATACCCACAATGTTTTCGTGCATCTGAACCATTGATTTCCACCAATATTCGCGGATGTTTTTCTTCAGTTCAGCCCCATATTGCCCGTAATCGTAAACGGCACTAAGTCCGTCGTAAATTTCAGAAGAGGGAAAAATATAGCCGTATTCCTTGGCGTGGCTAATGATATGCTTGAATAGTTCGTCCTGATTCATGGGCGGCAAAGGTAGAATCGAAAAGGAAAAATGTGCATGCTATGTTTGAATTTTTCGAACAGCCTTGCCGAACTCGATTTTTTACACCAAAATTTAGGAAGAAAATTAGACTACCGTGCTGTTTCCTCGGTATGAACCAAGGTAATTCTGAAAAACACCCCTGTGATGAAGTCCTGTTTAGTTTGAGTATAATTTCCACACCACAGACCCAACCTTTCCGCTTTTTTCAGGGTTTTCGGCAAACAATCCCCACCTTAACACCTTTTTTGACCTTTCCTCTCATCCTACGTTTATTTTTGTCCCTCCAAAACTTATTCGACATCAATGAAACTAATCACTACGATTTCACGTGCCCTCGTCGGTTTCCTCTTTATCTTTTCAGGATTGATCAAGGCCAACGATCCATTAGGGTTTTCTTACAAGTTGAGCGAGTATTTTGAAAAGTTCAAAGAAGAGATGAGTGCCCTCGGTTGGCTTTTCGATTTTATGCACGAATGGGCCTTACCGCTGGCCATGTTTATCGTGGTGCTGGAAATCGTTTTGGGTGTAGCAGTCCTCACAGGCTATATGAAAAAGCTTACCAACCTCTTGCTCCTTCTGCTTATTCTGTTTTTTACAGCCTTAACCTTTGTATCGGCCCAGTTCGAATGGGTGCGTTCTTGCGGTTGCTTCGGCGATGCCATTCCGCTAACCCCTTGGCAATCTTTCATCAAAGACTTGGTATTACTTACCTTAATTTTAATCATTATGGCCGGACAAAAGCATATCGAAGAAGCCGAAATCGATACCCCTTTGTATGCCTTATTTGCCTTGTGTTTGGCTTTTTTGGTTTGGTTGTCGTCCAAGTTAAATTGGTATGTGCCAGCCATTTACCCAGCCGTACTCACCTTGGTTTACATTGCCTTGAACAAGCTTAGCAAGGAGAAATCAGCCTTAATTGCCACTGTATTAGGCCTCCTTTCTTCCTGCTGGTTTACCTACCATGCCTATGCCCATCTTCCATTCAAAGATTTCAGGGCTTATGCCATCGGCAAAAACATTCCGGAGCAAATGGTTGGGGTGCCCAGCGTGTTGAAATATACTTACAACCTTAAAGACAAAGCAACCGGTGAAATGATACATGTAGAAAGTTTCCCTGAGAACTACGAGGCCAAATACGAGTATGTAAATTTCGATACCACCGTAATCAAAGCCGGTATCCCTGCCAAAATCCACGACTTTGTATTGATGAATGCCGATAAATCCGATTACACCGGCGATGTGCTCGAAAATCCGGATTTAAATTTCTTGTTGGTTTCCTACGATTTAGACAAAACCAATCTCGATATCCAACCCGCCATCAAAGCTTTTTCGGAGCAATGTGCCAAGAACAACATTATTTTTAAAGGCGCCACAGCCAGTACCAAGGAGCAAGTGGCCCAGTTGGAAAGCAAGTACGGACAAAGCTTCGAGTATTATTTCTGCGATGCTGTTACCCTCAAAACCATTATCCGTTCCAATCCGGGTTTGGTAGCCTTTAAAAATGGAACCGTTGTGGGGCAATGGCATTACAACGATTTTCCAAGTTACGAGGAGGCTTTGAAAGTAGGCAGCAAATAATAGCCCTTGCTTACCTTTTCCTTCTTTGACTTGGCCTCCCTTTTTGGCCCCGCTCTAGGCTTAAGGTGGTTTTCCATAGCCTCCATCAAGCCATACAAACTAGCTACCCCCTTTTTATGACCTTCGAAGATATACTTCACTACCGCCGCTCTATTCGCAACTACAAGCCCCTGCCCATCGATACCGAAAAGGTAAAGCACTGCCTCCAACTTTCCACCTTGGCGCCCAATAGTTCCAACATGCAGTTATGGGAGTTTTACCATGTAACCGATCCGGCTATTATTAAGCAATTGGCGGTGGCCTGTTTAAGCCAAAGTGCCGCTACTACCGCCCAGCAAATGGTGGTTTTCGTTACCCGTCAGGATCACTACCGCCAAAGGGCCAAAACCATTTTAGCGATGGAAACCGACAATATTCGGCGCAACAGTCCGGAGAGTGCCCATAAAAGGCGCATTTACCAACGCCAGCTGTATTACGGTAAACTTATACCCTTTTTATATGCCCGTTTTTTAGGACTTTTAGGACTTTTCCGGATGGCTTTTGTGCAAGTGGTGGGCATGTTTCGGCCCATCGTGTACCAGGTTTCCGAGAGCGATATGCGGGTAGTGGTGCATAAAACCTGTGCTTTGGCTGCCCAAACATTTATGCTGGCTATGGCCAACGAGGGCTACGATACTTGTCCTATGGAGGGTTTCGACAGTCGCCTGGCCAAGCGTATTTTAAAATTGCCGTCAGGGGCCGAAATCAACATGATCATTTCCTGTGGCCTTCGCGACGAGCAAGGCGTGTGGGGCGATCGGGTGCGCATCCCTTTTCACGAAGTTTACAAACAAGTGTAGCCAAAGGAAGGGGGAGGGGTTAAGGACAATTTGGCGTGCCCCTTTCGCCCCAATAACCATAGGCGCATTAAATGGGCAGTGTACCTGGGGCTTCAGGGCCGGGCTATTCGCTGCAAATCCTCGCGCCTTTCGCTTACGCTCAGGCCGCTGTGGGTTTTCCGCTGCTATCCCTGCCCGATGAGAGCGTGCTGGAACTTGGGGGTGGGTGGTTTAAATGAACAGTGGTAAAAAGGGCAACAATCTGTTTTGTTGTAGAAACAGTAGTAGGAAATAAAGGACAGTAAACTATCATCGACAATGGCATGTAAATAACAACTAGTATGCAAATGGGTGCTATAAATAATAGAAGAATTAATTTAACTTCAGGCTACTTTTTTAAATTATTTCCCCCTATTTTTGAAGGCAACTTTTGGTAAGAGGAAATGGATTGGCACTTATTGGTAAGTTAGCGGTCATTATATAGCCGCCCACAGACAAATGAAAAGCAACATTAAGAGACGAAAAGAAATATTTGAAGGAGTCTTACCACCAGGCGGGACACCCGAATATTTTAAAACTATTGAACAATTTAAAAAAACATTTGTTAACGACAAGAAACACAAAGAATTTTTGAAAAGATGCTGGGAGAAGGCAACAAAATCTTTAGAAGCCCAATACTTATCTAATTGTGACTTTATTACTGAAACTTCGCTTCGTTATTTTCTGAAAGAATTCAACGGAAGAGCTTGGCACCACGGATTACGAAGTATGTCAGTGATGTTTAACATTATGGAGGCATTTTTTATTTACAGAAGACCTGAAATATATTTTGAACTCATTGAAGAAGAAAATTATTTGTTTTCATTTTTTGATTTCATTGACTATATCACTTCTCAAGATTTTGAAGGCGACAAAAAATTAATAGATGAAAGTATAACTCCTGACATTATCTATAATTTCAATGTTGGCAAGGATCTTGAAGAAATTAAATTTAAAAGCGAAGTTGGTGAAGAGTTTATAGTTGCAGGTATTTCAATCATTAGGAGAGAAAACGAAATAACCGTCTTGATGACTACGGGAAAGAAAAAAACAGCCAATATTTCTGTTGATAAAAATTCCTTTAAATACAAAACCGAGATTTCAAACAAAACTGGACTTATTAAAGAATTCCAAGAAACATTGAAAACTACAGAAATTGAGTACGAATATCTTGATAGTGAAAAAAAGTATATTAAAGTATTAGTTGCAAGTAGAATTGATTTAGAAACAATGACTATTGATGCGAGATATGTTGCAGAGGAAACTAATTTGACGTTTAATGTTGTTACAGACGAAATTGATGGCTTCCTAAATGAAAAAGGAGAGTTTTATTCCCAAGAGGAAAAAGAAACCTATGGAAATTGTGCTGAAAAAGCAGGGAAATACTCTTCGATTTTTGAAGCAATAAAATTCTCTTTGTATTTGCCATACTTTTTTAATTCTAAAGAAGATTTTATTATCGAAGAAACATTCGAAACTCACTTTAAAAAAGAATACAATACCCCATTTAATAGGAGAAATTTTAGGAATGTTTATGGTCACAAATGTGCTATAAAAACTCTTTATTCATTAGATACTAAAAACTTACTTAGCCCAGATAAAATAAAACTTAAAGACGATCTTTTTAAAGTTCAAACAGACGGATATTGGAAGAAAATTGGACTTGATGAAATTGGACTTGATAAGAATGGAAAATCAATTCACGGTAAAACTTGGGTAAATAAAACCTTAAGTTGGTTTGAAGCAAAAGAACAAGACTTAATTATAGAAAAAGACAATAACTTGTTTATCGGAGAAAATGCAGGATTTATTTACATTTTAAGAAATCCAACTATGGAAAAAGACATTTTCAAAATCGGTTTAACAAAAAAAGAAGTTGACGAACGTGCTAACCAACTTTCAAAAACTAGTGTTCCAGATAAATTTTATAAATCTCAAGAGTGGAACGTAAAAGACTGTATAAAAGCTGAAAAGGAAATTCATGCGAGACTAAACAAATTTCGTGTTGACCCTAGACGAGAGTTTTTTAAAGTTAAGTATGACATTGCGATTGAAGTTATTAAAGAAGTAACAGATAAAATAAATAAAGAATAACGAACCGCCAACAGTGGGCAAAGTCAATAAGCGATTTTGCACTTCGAATAAGGCTTTTGGTGAAAAACTTAGAGCCGCTCTTTAAATAAAGTTTTATCTGTAAATTCGCTTACTGCCCCTGCCCCCAAAACGTTATCCAATTGAAAGTTGCAATTAAAAAATAATGAACATCCTTGGTAATAGCCTCTTTGGGAATATTGGAAAATCGCCCAGTAAAAAAATTGAATAAGCAGAATGGTGCGACTCGGTTGCAACGGAATTCGCCAATTTTATACCTACTTAAGATCCAGAAACAAAAGGCTTTTTCGAATAAAATAGTTGGCGAAGGAAACAATTTCACCAACCTAGCAATGACATTCCATAACGCCCACCACAGTTGAATGAAATTAGCGCTTCAAAATTAATGGCTGATTTTTTCAAAGTGTGAAAGCTTAGAAAAAATGGAAGGTTAACCCAAACCCTTGCCATACCGCCTAATACCAAATTTAATTTATAAATGGCACTGTATAAATTTAGATTGGTAAATGCCGATATACTAACTGTTTAGTCCAATAATGGCGAAGCATAATTGGACTACTACAGATTTATAATCGGTATAAACTCAGCTCAATAAAATTAAAGGCACATACAACCGGTCCCTTCCCAACTTTTTATTATATTTGACCCTAAATCAAAAATAATGAAAAAAAATCTACTAGTAATTGCTTGCTCCGTATGGAACCTCAGTGGTCTTTTTGCCCAAGGACCCGCAAATGGCGACTTTGAAAATTGGACATCCTTTCCCCCTTTAAATTACGAAAACCCTACCGGTTGGTCTTCAACCAATGATTTAGTTAGTGCGGCAAGTTTGTATAATGTTTCCAAGGTTTCTACCCCTGTTTCAAGTGGTACCTATGCCGCCAAGCTTGAAAGTATTGATGTAGCGGGCTCTCCTACACCTGGAATTCTTGGTTTGTTTATTTTTAATCCCATCGATCAAAGTATTGCCCCTGGAGAGGCTTTTGCCGCCAGGCCCGACAGTCTTACAGGGTATTACCAATACGCTCCGGCCGGAAGTGATAATTTTTATGTTTTCGGTTTGCTTACCAAATGGAACGGCAACGCCAGAGATACCATCGGCAATGCTGTTTTTACCTCCGGTACAGCTTTATCCACTTACAATCGTTTTGCCGTAGCGTTCGAATACACTTCGGCAGCCACCCCTGATTCCGTAACCCTACTTTTTTCATCCTCCAATTTGGATAATCCGGTGGTTGGAAGTATCGCTTTTTTGGATAAGGTGAGCTTTGTTTCAAATGCAATTGGAGCAAATGAGTTGCAGGCCACACCGGCTGTTTCTGTTTTCCCAAATCCAGCCTCCGATTTTATTAGCCTAAGCAATCTGCAGCCCAATTCAACCATCCAAATCTGCGATTTAATGGGTAAATCCATGTTTACCAAAACACTTAGCTCCGATGCCCTTTCTATCGACCTGTCTTCCCTATCAAACGGTACTTACCTGTTAAGCATCAACGGTCGCACCCAAAAGGTTGTAATTGCTAAATAGGGTGATTGGTTCAACGGCTACTCGCAGGTTAAGTAAGGATTACTTTACCAAATGACGGCCTATTTATACCAATTTTGATTTATAAATGAGCCCAAGGCTCTTTATAAATCAAAATTGGTAAATGCCGATAAAAAAGCTGTTTAGGCAAATTGTTGCGAAGCATTTTTAGACTTTTACAAATTTATAATCGGTATTAAGTATCCGTTTTTCAGTTCAGGCACAAGTAAAAAAAAAAGTATAGGCGACTAGCGGCACTCCAAGGGTTTTTCCCAGAAAGGTGGTGCAGCTAGTCGCTTTTTTTAGGCCTTTCCAATAGCGAATTGGCAAGCTTTTTTTCAGGTTTAACCCAGATTACGCATTAGAAATCGTAATGAAGCTTTCAAATGCAATAAAGACGAGGGTTTTAGGTTAATTTTTGGGTGAAGGAATAGTAAACTATTTTGAAGTCAAAAATTGTTCTGAAATCCTTGTATTTGAAGCAGTTGGAAGCTGTAATAGATTTCTAATGCTGAATTTGGGTTTAATAAGGGCAATCCCCACCTAGGACTATTTAACCCTACTTAATCAAAACAAGGATTTAATTATCCAAACTACTTGATATAGTTGGGTTTACCCCCTCCCGAAGAAATTTCGAGATAGCAGTTCTTATCAATTTGGCTATAAAAATCGATTTACAACTGGTTATACCCATTTTTATTTATATTGATCCAAAGGCTATTTGTAAATTTACATTGGTAAAGGCGGAGGTTACCGTATGGTAGTCCAATTTTTTCAGGAAAATAGAAACCTGAAATTAGACTATACTAAATCTCTATTCGGTATTAATCGTTTACTCATTTCCAAGGCATAAACAGGGTTTAACTAAAATAGTAACTGTATTTCCCCTATTTACCTTTGCCCTCCACAATCTTCTTTCTCCTTTCCACTTTCCCATCTTCCCGCCCTAATTTTAATTCATAATTCATAATTTTTAATTCCTCCTCCCGCCTTTCGCTTCCGCTCAGGCCGCTGTGGGTTTTCCGCTGCTATCCCTGCCAGAGGAGAGCGTGCTGGAACTTGGGGGTGGGTGGGTTCTTATTCTATTTCATTTCGATTGGACTTAAAAGAATATATCGATTTTTTTTTCGTACCACTTTCTTTAATTGGATTAGGTTGTTGTTGAATTTTATATTCTTCATTCCTGGATAGTTGGTGTAGCCATTTACCATATGGTTTAATTCAGGGAATGAATATTTTAAGGGTAATTGGCGTTGTTGGCCTTATAAAAGTAAAAAAATAATTGGTCGAATAAAATTTGCCATTCAGGTTTAAATAATTGGCATTTTAGTTATGTTTAATCTTTTCATATTGTTTAAAATATTGATAACTAGGCAGTTAGTTTTGGATTTCTGGATATATATTGAAAAAGTATGGCAAAAAATTAAATATATTAGTATTGTAAAATATTGATAATCAGAATTTAGTGTTGTATAATTGTTTAAAAAGTGTATTAAAAAATTTGAAAATGTTCCTAAAAATGTTATTCAATTTCCTGGATTTTTGCTTCATCAAATTTATTAACCTAAAACTTTAGCCATGCAAAAAATTAGTCACACTGGGTTGGATAGGTTCTTCAATCCAACCGTTTTTTCAAATGCCTCAGAAAGTTATTCGATGTTAAATTGTGCTTATGGTATTACTATGCAAAGTCAATTAACCCATCATGCAGATCCTTTTAGCAATGTGAATGAAGCAAAAAACTATTCAGACAATGTTGGAGCAGAAATTTTTCCAATACGGATTGTCCATGAACCAGACGAAATTCTGGGCTTTTACTCCAATGAATCCGATTCAACTATTTCTGAAATCGGTGAGTTGGATTTTGCCTCCAATAAAAATAGTAGTGATAAACTTTTATGCCTCTATTTGCCGCACACTTGGGGAAATCGTCCACCTACACCACCTACAAGACTTTAAACTAAATGGTTTGTGAAATTGACTAGGGTCTGTTGCTATGCTTCCGATCTAGGGTAGTTCTTTCTTTGACTATTTAATTCCAGTTAAGAAAAGGCTAAGTTATTTTAGTCTGGTCGATTATAAGAATAAAGCCATTCGTAAAAAGCACTCTTTTTGTCAGGCTATTATGGTCTTGAAGTGTGTTTTTTAATGGTTTTCCTGAAACTGGTAATTCACTCAAACTATTTCGTTTTGTTTTTTTTGAATTTAGTTTCTTTACTAGGTTTTATATCCTTGAAAAGGTACTTTATTCCTGTTTTATTATTTTTTAAATTCTTTTTTATGTCTAAAATACACACTATTCTAATTACAGTTTTTGCCCTCTTTTCCTTAAAAAGCATGGCCCAATCGAATGTTCAACTTATAATAACCAAATCACAATTCGCCGGAGGTCACAATATCTCCTGCAATGGCGCCCAAGATGGTAAGCTATTGATTGCTGCCAGTGGGGCAAATCGAATAAATTTGGATCTATTGAAAGAAGGTGTACAAATTTCAAGTGTCCAAGAGGCAGAATTGCCTTACCAATTTGCGGGACTAGCATCTGGCACCTATTCCATTCGAGCATTTAATTCTGATACACTCATTGTATTAGACTCTCTGCAATTGTTTCAACCTCCTCCCATTCAATTACAAGTTTCCTCCTTAAGGCCGGTTAGTTGCCAGCCAGGAAATGATGGACAGGTTAATTTTACTATTCAAGGTGGTACGGAACCCTTCGAATTCTTTTGGAATGGACAACCCCAAATTCAACTGGCTGTCTCAGGGCTTGCTGCAGGTAATTTTCCAGTTACCATTATTGATGCAAATGCCTGTCAGTTTAATACATCCATTGATGTACCGAACGCCTCGTTGCCTTCCTTTCATTTATCAACTAATCCTCCCAATACTTTCGGATACCATATGAATTGTGCCACAGATAATTCAGCATGGGTTCGATTAGTGCAAGACAATCCTACTGGAACCGAGCAAATTAGCTGGCGTTGGACTGAAAAGCGAATTTCCTATAATGTCGATCCAATTACTGGCTTAGATACACTGATTAATCAACAAAGCTTTTACTTTTCAAACACTGAAGAATTAAGCAATGTGGGAGCTGGATTGTATGTCGTATCAGTTCAAAACCAATATGGTTGTAGGCAAACTGATAGTGTTGAGATAAAATCCCCATTACCGTTTTCTGCCACTAGGGAAGTTACTTGTAATCCAGAATATAATGAAGCCTGTCAATGTCCTATGTTATTCCTGCAATTTAAAAACCTTGTGGGAGGGGTTCAGCCATTTTTATTGAATGGAGTTCAAACATCGGAGGCCGAAGTTCATTCTTTACTTGCTGGATCCAGTTATTCTTACACCTTGGTTGATAATGCTGGTTGCCAAGTGGTTTTGCCTTTTCAATTAACGGCCAATGAGGATTTGAGACAGGAGCTTTGTCCAGGCACCCAAGCTGGTTTTCCAAAGTTGAAAATAGGGATGGTTCAAAAAAGCCAATATGCAGGTTACAATACTTCTAATGAAAATTCAGAAGATGGATCGATTGAATTTAACGGAGTTGGCGGTAGTGGTAGTATCCAGTTCCGGCTCAAGAATTTAGCTGGTACCATAGATAGGGAACAAGGCAATGGAAAGTTTACTGATTTGGGTGCAGGTGATTATATTATTGTTGCTAAGGATTCTTTAAGTGGTGAAATTGATTCTGCCTTGATTGAACTCAAAGCACCAGAGGGTTTGTCAGTTCAAATAAATCCTCAATTATTTAATTCTTGTGAATCAAATAATGGTTTAATGGCTGCTTATGTTACCGGAGGAACACCAGGATATAAATACAAATGGACCGTAACTGGATTGGATGGTCAACAAACTGTGCTTGAAGGTGACTTAGTAAAAATCATTGGAGAAGGAAATTATCACTTGGAAGTTTGGGATGCAAATGATCAGCATATTGAAACAAATTATAACCTACCACAATGGATGCCATTTACAACCAATGCTGCTGTGAAAGAAATGGGTAACGGTTACCATACAAGGTGCGATGAAAACGATGGACAAGTTGTTGTTAAGTTTATGGGAGGTTTTGCTCCATTTCGAATGGAAATTGTCCACAAAAATGGACAAGGTACAATCATTAATAATAGTGAGGTTGCAGGTATAGATAGTATTGTTGTTGATGGATTTGGTCCTGGAGATTATGTAGTTTATTCAATGGATGCTACGGGGTGCAAATCGGAGAGTTCCTTTACTGTTAAGTCTCCTGAAAGCACCAAATTCAAGGTCGATTTAATGGATTATCCCAATGGTTTTCATTTTAGTTGTGCCACATGTTCCGATGCCCAAGCAACGGTTTCAAGTGTTACAGGCGGCAACAATCAGTTTGATTGGTATCAAGATAATTCCGACCATCTGTTAAGTTTGATAAAAATTGAAGGTGCAAGTAGTGTTAACTTTTTGAAGGATTTAAATGGCATTGATTTGGCTCAATTGTCCAATTTTGCTTCAGGAACCAATGTGAATCTGCCTTTGCCTGGACAAAAATACTTGGTTGTATCAAAAAACGAATCCGGTTGTCTTTCAGCAGCTTGTATTCAACTTGAAGCACCCAGACAAGCAAGTTCAGGTTGGAGTTTAGAGGGCAACCAAAATTTGGATACCACCCATTTTATTGGCACTTCTGATAATACACCTTTGCAAATAAAATCCAATAACATTCTTGGTTTAAAGGTAAATTCAAATGGAAAGGTGGAAGCCCCAGTTGCCTTTAAATCAGCTCGAGTAGAGGCGCCTGAATTTGGAAGCTTTTCGGCACAGGATGTAGCTATTAAGGCAAATGGTGTCGATGCTATTTACCTAAAGTCTAATGCTAATATTGGGATTGGAACCAATCTTCCACAAGCCAAATTGGATGTTTATGGTAATTCCTTGTTGAATGGTGAAGCAAAAGTAATGGGTAACCTAATCCTTCCAAATATACCATCGTCTTCAGTCGATCCTTATTCAAATATGGAAGTTTTGGGCCTTGGCGTAAATGGTATGGTTTCAAAATTACCTTGGAATATGACCAAAGATGCCTGTTATGTTACTCCAGATGAAGGAACTGGTCCCGGACCGCAATTTGGCATGATGCCTTTATGGGAAGATGACATCAATAAGATTTATACACTTTGTGGTAATGTTGGCGTTGGAACAGACAATCCAACCAGCAAGTTGCATGTCAACGGAAGAGGGCTGTTTGAAAGTGATTTAACAGCCAAAATTTTAAATGGTACACGTGCATTTTTGCAATCCCAAAATTTACCACAAAACGAATCAATTTTGAGTTTGGAGACAGGCAGTACGAATGTAAAACTATATCCTAATTTAGTTGGTGCAGGATATAATTTTATGACCAAACCGGGCGATATTGGTCTCATCTGGACCAATGGAAATGGAGGAAACCCTAGTACAGGTTTGGTAATTGCTCCAAACGCCCAAGCAACATCAGGTCTAAGAATCGATAATGTTGGAAGGGTTACCATTAGCACAACCACCTCTCTTCCTTCTGGGTTTATGCTTGGTGTTGGAGGTTCCATTATTTGCGAAGAACTCGACGTTCGTTTGCAAGGCGATTGGGGTGATTATGTGTTCGATAAAAACTACAAACGTTTGTCATTAAATGATTTAAAAGCCTATTTTGAAAAAAACAAGCATATGCCTGGATATCCAAGCGCACAAGTAATAGCTGAAAAAGGACATTTCGGTATAGGAGAAAATATCCAAAACCTAACGGTAAAAACAGAGGAGGTTTTTCTCTACTTGCTAGAATTAAACGATAGGCTCGACAAATTGGAAAACGAGAATAAAAAACTTAAAAATCAAATAACACAAACCTCTAAATCAGCCAAAAATGAAAAGGATGCTAATTAACCTATTATTTGTCTCAGGAATTTATACTTCTCAAGCACAAACGGTTCAAGTTGATACCATTCAAGGAAAAGAAAATTGCACATACTTTCTGGTAGAAACACCAGAAAGTATGTCAACCGTTCTTGAATTTAAAGTTAATGATTATTCCAAAGGAATAGGTCCGGAAATAACAGACTTAAAGACCAAGAAGACTTTGAAATTGTCAAATAGAGAAAATCTTCAAGGAGGATTTGGAGAGGGAATTGTTACCTGCGAAGATCCAGATGGGAAAAACAAAGGGAAATTGATTATTTACCGATACAAAGATGGTAATGTGGTCAAGGATAAGGTTTTTGAAGGAGAAGATTACTATTGGATTGAATTTATGAATGAGGATTATATGCTAATTTCCAATAGAATGGATCTAAGTATTACCTCCCTCCAGTTATATGATATCAAAAAGGATAAATTTATAAAGATTGAAATGCCTAGTTTGGTTTATGAAGGAATGTATGTTTCTTTTAATGAAAACGAAGGTGTATTTGCAATCGGAGGAATGGTTAAAGGAGGATATCCTAAAAATAATGATGTTTTTGTTTTTAATACGGAAGGGAATATTCTGTTTAAGAATCAGATAACTCAAGAATTAGGAGGTATGGCTTATATTTATTGTATTGGTAAAGAGAAAGTCTTTGTTTCAATTTATGGACAAAATTTCATCGTAGAAAATAAAGTCGGTGTAAGGCCAATTGGAAGTCCTGAGGAAAAATTGTTTTTCGGGGCAATGGTTAATCCAAATTATTTTTTGGGTTACTCATCAAGAAATGATAAAGGTGAAAAGATAACTAGTTTAATGTGTATTTCTAAAAAGGAAGGAGCAGAAATGCCAGTTGGTTCAAGTTTTTCATTTGAAAATTTGTTGATTGAAAACTATAATTCCTTTGAAAGAAGGGCATATTCATTAGATAAAACAAATAATATTATTTATAGCAATGGGATTCCTTTAAATATAAGTATTGGTAGTAATTATGAGTTTTTCAAGCGTTTGTTTTCTCTAAAATATAATTTATTAATTTCTAAATATCACAATTATGTCTATATCATTAAAAAATCTAAAAATTAAACTTGTATTGGTATTTATTATCCAATCCCTTAATACTTTCTCCCAGAATTTAAATTGGCCTTTAGAGCCTTTTCAACAACAACACCGCATTGTGGGAACCACAGGGGAATACCGAGTAAATTCTAGGTTTCATCAAGGTGTTGATATTCATGATGTCGGATTACAAGAAGTACATGCCATTTTGGGTGGCTCAATAGTGGAAATTGGAGGTTCTGGCAGCAGCAGCAATTTAATTATTGAATCGGAAGGTGGTGTCAAAATAAAATATCAGCATATTTCAATTCGAAATGATTTAGATGCCAATTTTCAAGTTCAAGCAGGAGAGCTTATTGGGACAATGTACAGTTGGAACAGTCCTCACTTACACCTTGAATCAGAACAATTCAATTTCCTTGATCAAAAGCTTTATCCGTTTGACGACAATACCAATCTTTCTCCAATAATATCCTATCCAAGTCCAGGAAATTATGCAAATAAATTCTTTTTTAAAAATGGAGTAAATCGGTTTTCTTCAGAACCTGTTGCCTATCCTTTTTTACCGAATTCCAATCAACAATATGTATTCGGTAAATCTGATATAGCTGCAAATATCTATTCGCATCGAATTACTGCCTCAGGTGGTTTCGAGGTTGGACATGTAGCACCCTATATAATTTCTTATGAAATTGGAAACAATGAAGGGAACACGAGTGGTGAGGTTGTCAACTACCAATTTAACTATGTCCCCGACGATCAAGATGCTAATACATGCTTTTTTCCTGGTTCCGATAATTCAAATTTTAACTATATCCTAACAGCTAGGCCCAATCATGCCGAACCTACTTTTCCTGATTTCCCGGTAGATCGCTATTTCAATGCCAAGGTTAAAGCAGGTGTGGTGGAAAATTCCTGGGATGCCCAAGGAGTTCTTGCGGATGCGGTTACCTATAATCAAGCCCAATTTCCAGATGGAGAATACACCTTAACACTACGTGCCAAGAATGCAGATGACGATGGTATACTACAGAATTCGATTGGAATCCAACAAATTCCCTTCAGAATCGATAATTTCAGGCCATATGTCGAAGAGGTACAAGTGTTTGAAAATAACTCGGCCTCTTCTTCCCCAGTAATGCTATACAATGCTGCCTGGAAATTCAATCAATATACGCTTTATTTGGATCCTTTCCAATTGGGCAATGAAAATTCCATAGGCCTCGAAAGTGTGCGATTGAAGGAATACTACCACCATGGAAACATGGCAACCATTGCTATAACTTTCAGTGAACCAATTCCGAATACACCGGGTAATCCAAGGGTTAGACTTCGCTGTGGCGCCACCTATACAACACTTACCAGTAGCAATTCTACACTGGTTGTAGGTAATGATTCAAAAACATTTTACTACCAAATTCCTAGTACTACTCTTACAGCATTAGCCCAGTCTCCAGATCGGGAATTCAACATCGAAATTGAAGCAAAGGATTTTACTGGTGCTGATTTACTTGGGTTCGAACCTGACCAATCCGCAACAAATTTTCTGCAAGGAAATAACCTGTTCAATCATACCCAAATACCCTATAGGGATTGGCAAGGAAGTCAAATTGAATGGTTTAGAAATGAAAGGTTTTTAGGAAAAACAATTGATAAGTCACACCTGTTTAAGCGAATAACCCCATGTGCTGGTGGAATCCTTATTGATGGTGGTGCATCTTCTTGCCCTTCTGCTGATTTTGTGGCAAATACCACTTCCATTGTTGCAGGCGAATCTGTAGTATTTACCAACCAAAGTGAAAACCTTAACAATGGGTTTACTTGGAATTTTGGTGATGGAAATTTTGGTTCAACTAATACCATAACTCAAACTATAACTCACACTTATAATGCGATTGGTGATTTTACAGTTGTTCTTTCCGGAAATGGAGTGACCCAAAACGGAGTAGCTCCATTTACCCGCCAAAGAATGGCATACATTCACGTTGAAGCACCTGAAATTACAAATGGGGGTGGTACTGGACAAGAAATTGATGCGTTACAGGCAGATTTTAATTTTTACCCTACAAGTCCTTATGTTTCAGAAGCCGTAAGTTTTGAATTTCTTGGAAGTGGCGGTGTTCCTCCATACCAATACCATTGGACCTTCCAAAATGGAAATCCGATTTCATCAACTTCCGAAAACCCTGAAACAACCTTCTCTTCAGCTGGTAATGGAAAGGCTGTAACCTTGGTAGTTACAGATTATGTTGGTCAAACAACAACACATACAGAATTTATAAATGTTCTGGAAAATGAGCCTCCTTTGGATTTCCAAACGGTTCCAGGTCAAGAATGTATGACATTGGTTCCGAACACCGGAAATCAATTTACAATGAACCAAATGGTTTCATTCCATCCAGCATCAGTTAACATTGCTCCCCAATTTTTGACCTATCAATGGGACTTTGGAGATGGAAATTATTCAAACGAATTTAGCCCTGTTCATTTTTATTCTTCCGAAGGGAATTACTTGGTTAACTTAACCATAAGTGGAGGTAATTCTGGAACTATTTATTGCTCCCAACAGGTACAAGTTTCAAACCAATACCAGATTTCAGGTCTTTCTGTTCAAAGTACAAATGGTACTACCCGTCATTTGGTAAACGGAACAGCATCTTCATTTAATTTGGAGGCAAATTATAATGGCGCTACCGTAAGCACTCCGAATATTTTCTACTGGACTTTTACTCCCCAGAATGAACAACAATTGCAACTTTCGGTTGAAACTACAGGCAATACGCTTACTCAACAGGTAGGTCTATTCCCAACAGTATTGACTCCTGGAGTTTGGGATGTTGAGGTTACAGCTTGTAATTCACAAGGTTGTGTTTCCTCCTTAAACGAAGATTATTTGATTGTTTCAAATGACCCTCCTTCAACGGAATCAGGTCCAATGGTATTTACACCCTTAAGTTTTCTTTCCAGTTGCTATAACCCAGACGATGGCTATAATTATCGCGTCGGATTTGAATTATTGATCAATGTACTGCCTGAAACCTATGGGGAATCGAATGAACAGAACCGCCAATGCAGGTGTATAGATAACGTATATGGTAATGGAGCAACTATAAATACTGGTCCACATATCGGTTTTCTTCCTTTGCAGTGGGACCAAGGATATTCTTTTGAAAATACCGTGGGTCCTGGAATGTTACCTGGTTCTTGGCCTTTGTATATAAATTCTACATGTCAAAGGAATCGAGGCGCAGCTAGGGTGATTTTGGATGATATAAATTCGACTGTTTTTCCTAAATTGATTGAAGGGAGAATTGAAGCAGCTGCTTGTGACCAAGATGGTTTTTACGGTGATCCCGCCACGATTATTAACAGGGAATTCTCTTTTGAAATGTATAAATGTTTGAGACCAAGCGACATTGCCATGCCTTCTGTGGTTAATCTTTGTCCTGGTTCCTCTTACAGCCTCCAAGCTGTGAACAATCACAAAGCTCGACCACCCTTTACCTACCAATGGTTCAGTAACAGTCCCAACGCCATGAATTACATTTCTGATCCATATACGCTTAATCCGCAATTCAACTTTCCTTCGAATGTAACAGGCGATTTTGTTTACACGCTTCGAATTAATTCAGGTGATATGGGAAATACGATAACCCAGGCGAATTCAGTGCCCAAAACCCTTACTTTCCATATTCAACCTATTTCAGTTCAATTACCCCAAGCAGAATACCATGTTTGTTTAGGTAATCCTATTCAAATAGAAGCGAATAGTATTGGTGGTGAAGCGGCCAATAACAATTACCTTTGGCTTAGCAATCTGGAAACAAATTCAACAAATCCGCCGAATCTTACTCCGGCACCTAATTTGAATGATCCGAATATAAGGAACCCAATTTTTCAGGCTAGTTCAAATGGAACTTACGAATTAGTAGTCTTGGTTAGTTCTGAACAAGGCACCTGTTCATCCATTGGAAATATTACAGTGGTGGTAGATGACCAGGTTAGTCCCGTATCTGCAGGTGAGAATATCACAACCTGTCCAGGTAAAACCATCAGTTTAAATGGTCAATTAGAAAACAATGCCATTGGTCCATTTTACCAATTCCGTTGGTATCCTTCAGGTAGTCAAGGTGGAGATTTTAATCAATGTTATGCCTTGTTGCCAAATGGACTGAGTTATTTTTCGCCTACCACTGTCGCTCCTTTTCAAACAACGGCCTACACCTTACAAACGCTTCAGCCCAATGGGTGTTCAGCCTTCGATGAAATTATTGTTTTTGTTGATGAAACACAAAGGCCTGAAGTTAGCTTACCGGAAGATCAATTGCTTTGCTTTGGCGACGAACCCATTTTGCTGGAATTGGATATCTACACCGAATATCCTCCCTTTGAAATTGAATGGTGGAGGAGGGTTAATAATCAAAGTAGCCAGCTATACGCAAGTAATCAATCCGCCATTCCTTTAACTCACAATGCAATTTACAATTCCAATTATCCACAAGCTCATCAAATGGAATTCATTGTAGATGTGGTGGACGCAAATGGATGTCATTTTAGAAACATTGATGACCCTATCCTATTAACGGCCAATTCCAAAATATCTGTAGGGTCGAATGATGGTTACAGTGGATATTTTTACAGAGATGGGATTTTTCCATCCAACTATTTGGCGAATTGGGGTGCCACTGGAGGAACCCCCGAATACACTTACGTTTGGGAATCCAATGGTCAACCTTATTCAAATTCATCAACCTTAAATCCCGATCCATGGAATCCAGGTAGGTATATTTTGAAAGCTACGGATGCCGTGGGATGTAGTGCAAGTTCTAAACCTTTTGATATAAATTTTTTTGAGAAAAATCCTCATCCATATAGTGGGGAATTAATTCAATCTTGCCAAAATAATACCTTTTATATTTTTGTACAACCCTATATCCCAGTTGAAGGAAATCCTGAACTTGGACCGTATGGACTTGTTGTTAATCAATCCCAATTTCAAGATCCAATTCAAAACTTTACAGCAGGAGCGGGTATTTCCCCCATGGGTTCGGGCTTTATTTTGCAGTCCAGTGCCATTGGGCTTCAATCCATCCACTTTCAGTTTGTTTTCAGAGATTGGTACCCCAATGGTTTTATTTTTTCACCCAATTCAAATTATGCCTTTTCCATTCCGGTTGAAATTCTCCCTTCGGTCAATGTTACCGAGCCCTTGTTAAATGCCTGTACCAACATCACCACCGCCGATGAAGAGGCCAATACCCTCTGGGCCCAGCAAATTTTTGCCTGCCCCACCGGTCCGGTCGAGGTGGCTTCCCAAGCCATCGGTAGGTATTATGCCGGCGAATTCATCAAACTGTTACCCGGGTTTAAAGCCGCCCACTATAGCGATTTTATTGCCGACCTTACATGCGTAAATACCCTCGTGCAACGATTGGAGGTAACGAACGCTTCAGATAGCCTTCCCGCCCAAGCTGTGGCCACTCAAGGCGATCAGTTTCAGTATTTTCCCAATCCTACCACGGGTACCCTGCAAATAAATTTGTCCCTCACTTTCGAGAAGGAATTTGCCATGGATGTATTAGATTTGTCGGGTCGAAACATTAAAAAAGTATGCCATGGTTTTGGAAAAGGCCACGCCGGATTGCTTGATTTATCTGAACTCCCCGCAGGCTCCTACTGCCTCAAGCTGAGCATTCCAAACTCCACCCTCGATCAAAAAGTATTTAAAATAATAAAAACCAACTAAACCACACCCTCCTCATGCAAAACCTACGATTGTATTCAGCCTTTGTGGCCTTGCTCCTTATATTCCAAGCCTGCAAAAAGGATTGTCCCGACAATTCCCTTGCAGCAAAAGGTATCGTAAATGCCTCCACTTACGATTGGTTCGCTGATACCACCATAGGTTTTGCCATGAGCGAAAAAGGCGAATGGGCCGCTGTGTTTCCCGGTGTAAAAGTGCTCATGGGCGGTTTCGATAACCGTAAATTGGTGCCCGGCGTAAATCTTCAGTCCGAAATTCCAACCCCCAATCAAACCATCCAAGCCTGGAACGATTATGCCTTCAACAATAACCGACAACTCATCGGTGGCTTTAATATGAATGGTCACCTCTATTCCGATGAAACTCAAATTCGAATGGCCTATGAAACATCCCTCCATACCGACTACTTTCACTTTATCAACGATACCGTTTGGTTTATCCGAAGCGGGACTGGACAATTGAGTTTGGCGTATAAAAAGTTTGGCAGCATCATTAAATGGAAGAGTTTCAATAGCGGCGTTTCAGCCGATTATTGCAACTTCGATGCCCTCACCATCGATGCCAACAAAACCTTTTGGATGGTAGATTCCATAGAAAAGAAGCTTTACCGCTTACCCTATGGCGCCAATCCCGACTTTCTCACACCGCTAAACTCCCCACAATACGGATACAATAGCCTACAACCCCTTTTCACCTCGCCCAATCGAATTAGCTTGCAGGTGGATGACCAACAAAGGCTTTGGATCATGAGCGGTGGCAAAATCTGCCGCTTTGATATCGCCACCGAAACCTTCACCTACGATTTCCAATCCCCCCATTACGACCCTTCCCAACACAGCTTTTCTACCCTGTTTTGGGACAAGGTAAACAAACGCATGTGGTTGCTAGGTGATAAAAATTCCATGTCATACTTCAAAGACGAGCAATTTGCCAGCATAGCCGTTTCGGATATGGTAGGCACCACCGAATTCCTCGACCAAAACTACCAGGGCATGGGTGTAAAGCCCGATGGCACCTGTTTGTTTTGGGGCAAGAACCAAGTTATTGTGTATAAACCTTAAACCCCATTAAGAATTTCTAATGCGGTAGCAGGTTTTAGCCCCGCCGCCTAGGGTACAAACTTTACAATCAAAACCATGAAATGTTGATTGTTTAGGGCGTATCCCTACGGGTCGGGCTTTCCGTTCCAATCTTTTTGCTCGTCCCTCACAAAAAGGATTTCCACTGCAATCCCTTACGCGCTGTATACCTGGGTTTAGGTGGTTTGTTTTTATTTATGCTTGTATTGTTCTTCAGCTTCCCTAAGTGCAGGCGATTTATTACAAAACTTAATTGAAAAAACTAAACTTCCATTAACCAAAAGACTTTCTATTGAACACCAAACTCAGCCTTTTGGGACGTAACTATTAATGAATGCCATCTTAATGTGAAAGTTGTTCGAAATTTTGTTTGGTTTAACTTAATAAATTATAGAGTAATATTAACAGTATTATTAAAGAAATAAGGACAAGTATAGTTAGCAAAATAATACTCCAAAATTTGAACACAACCACGGCACATGCGAAAGCTATAAGAACTAAGGTTAAATAAAATATAACAACATTAAATTTTGTTGGATTTGCTAACTGCTCAACTTTTTCCTGAAACCTTAATAATACAAAAGCAAATGTGGCAATAGCAACTACGTATGGAGCAATTAACTTAATAAACCTAAAAAAATCATCATATTGTTCTTTATTGTTATAGTAACCAATAATAAAACTGATTACATTCCAAATCACGTCAGCTACAGCTTTAATTCCATCCATAATTTACCGCTCATTTGGGTTTAGCTTCTTCCATTCACTTCCCCAGCTACCTTCTTTCGTTTTCCATGTTTCATAATTCTTAAAACATTGTTCTATAATTGCTTTTCCCGCTTGATATCTTTCTCTACTGATTTGATCTGTTTTGTAAAAATCAATCATTTTATTAATTGCATTCAGTTCCCGATTATTATCATAGCTCATATCAAAAACCACCTTGCTGTAGTGAGCTCCGACAATCGGCAGGCCTGCATCCGTGTAGCCGCAAAGTTTTTTAAGAAAGCCTTGTTGACCATTCACCACCATGCTCATGACGAGACTCCCTTGTCCATTTCCATCCGAGCAAGTGATATGAGGAGCATATAAATGAAAAGCATGGTAAACCGTTTTTCTAAATTTCATAGTGGCATCTTTCTCTTCGAGTTTTTTAGGAATGGTTTCGAGGGTATAGCCGCAATAGGTTGAAAGTTTATATTCCCAGTTTTTTATATGAGCACTTTCAGACAAAGTATTAATAGGCACACCCATTGAATTACAGAGGCCTTTTTTTTGAGCGGTGGTCAACGCTTTCGGGTCAACGCATTTTTTCTTTAGTTCTTCAATAAGTTCTTGGGTTACAAAATAGTCAATGTTGGTATTTTGTGAGGCAAGTCCAGTGGCAAAGTTTGATAAGCCTTCTGTATTAAAGTGTTTAGCCAGAATAGTTTTATTGCAGTCTAACAGGTAGTAGTCTGGAGTTCCAACTGCATCGTAACCTTCAGCCCATAACAGTTCCATGGGGGCGTTCACATTTATCCAGTTGCCAGTGTAGCTTTTGTCGGGGTTGCCGGTGTTTATGGCATATATGGCTAAGTCGAGGCTATCGTAATAAAGGTCATATACTGCTTGCAAAATAGGCAACTGTTCTTGGCAGTGTGGGCAATCAGGGTTGTAAAATAGCAGCAATGTGTAAGTTGCCTGGGTATTGTGTAGGCTGTAGGTATTCCCTTCGAGGTTGCTAAGCATCAATTCTGGGGCAATGCTGCCAATATTGCTTTTTATAATGCGAAGATTCGGTAATTCGATTGGCTCAGCAGGTTTTTCAGCAGAAGTTTCAGGTAATGAGGCATGATAGGCAACAGCAGTGGCATCAGTAGCCATGTGTATTTCATCTGTTGGGTTTGTTTGGGATAAAGAATTACAAGTACAAGCTATGAGAAAAAAAACGGTGCTAAGTGCTTTCATGCCATTAGAAATTAAGAAGTGAAAGATTAAAACATGGTCAAAAGTCATTCTAGTGTTTGTCAGTGAGATGATCCTATAAGGTTTCTGCCAACTGTCTATGAACAGATGCATTAAGCGAATATACAACTAAAACTTTATTTAAAGAGCGGATGGAAGTTTTTCACCAAAACTCAATTCGAAGGGCGAAATGACATATTGCCTTTGGTCTTTTTGGCGGTTGATTTTATTTAAATATTCTTTTGTCAAATGGAAATTTATCAATACTTGTGATGGTTATTTTTGAAAAGTCAATATGGTTTGGATTTATAAGCATATTATAGTCTCCTTGTGTAACCACGGATGGTATAATTAATACACAATATTCATTTTCCGTCACAAATTCTCTTCCAATGGCTTGTGTAGAAACTGGATGGGGAAACTCTTTCCAGTCTGGTGGTAAGTCAGCTTCTGTTATTTGCTTAACTTTTATGTCAGTAGGAATGTCAATGGTTATCATCCTATAATCCTCAGGTAATGTGGCCAAAGTAAGATGAACAGCAACTTCCGCCATTGCTAAAGACCTATTTTGAGCTGTATAAATCAACTCTATGCCTACTGGATTCCACCTTGCTCCATACTTAGCAGCTCCTTTCCCTGATAAGGGAGTTGCATGCTTTTCTCGTGCAAGTCTAAATACCTTCATCTATACCAAAATTCCGTGATTAATTCGGTTAAGTTCACTAATAACCATCTCCTTTCCGTATGAGTCTTTTAGTAATTCTATTGGCTTTAGTTTTCCGAGTGCATAACTTGGTGTATTAAGCCATAGTTTGAGTTTCTCGATACTACCAAATACGTCAAGACCAACTTTTGTAACTTCAGCCATTTCAATAATTTTCTCAGAATGGATTGGTTTGAAATGGTGTTCAGGAGAAGTCCTATATCTATGCAGTGATTTTGTCGATATGTCGAGGAAATTCGCCCAATCACTTTCTGAAAATGGCGTGTAGGTTTGAATTAAGTCAAACAAAGAATATGGAATACCTGCTCTAATAGCAACAATTATCAGCATTTTATCTTCCAAGAATTTTTCATACGTAACCTGTCTGTTACGAACATTTATTTTGCTCGCTCTGAAGAAGGAAGCTATTTCCTTGTCAAGTTTTCCTTCAATTTTTTCTATTGCTGTCATTATAATTTCAGAATATAGACATCTGTCCACAAATGTAGGACAAATATCCTAATGGGAAAGTTTATTTTTGATGCCTAGTTGCGCTATATTTTTCATTCTATGAATTTTATATGTCAGGTATGGGGCGGACTAAACTTGTTGCCAATGTTCTGGGCACCGATGCAATAAGCCAATCTCAAACTGAAACCTTATTTATTGGACGTCTGGAAGTCTATCACCAAAACTCTATTTGAATGGCGAAATCACTAATGAAATTTACCCTAATTAGAAGATGGACATTTGTCCGTTTATTATCCTAGCAGCGAGGTTTAATGTTGAATGATGAGTTTTTGTGTTTGACCGTTATCGGTTTGAAGGAAGTAAATGCCATTGTCGAAGCTTGAAACGTCTATTTGCGCTTGTCCCTTATTGAGTTTGATTGTTAGTAGGGTTTTGCCTGTAAGGTCGGTTAGCGTTGCTTGTTTGGAGTTGGCTTGTACTGTTATTTTTGATAAGGCAGGGTTTGGATAAACATTAAAAAAGTCGTTAGGTTGGTTTACCTGTTGAACACCCACTTGCTGAGGGCTAATAACACTAATTGTAACCATATTTGCTTCGGTTTTATACACATCTGCTGGGCGAACAGTATTCGAGTTGCAACCTAAGCCATCATCTATGGTTAAATTAATAAAGTACGTTCCAGCTGAATCATAGGTGTGAGTCGGGAAAGGAATAGTGTCATAGGTCCCGTCGCCCCAAGACCAAAGGCAGCTGTAAGGGTTTATACTTGTAGAGGAATTTACCAAAAACCAATTATGCGGATTTATTGAATCGGCATAGGTATAGAAATTTGCAATACAGTTTCCAATAGTTAGTTCACAGTTGGTTCCCCATGATATGTTGGTGTCACTGTAACAGTTCATTGTGTAAAGCGGCTCTTCTTGAAAATTAATATACCTCCATTGAGGAAAAGGCAGGCTTCTGCCACCAAAACCTTCATAGATTGTATCAACAATTGTAAACGCTGTTGAACTCTGATTAAGGAAAGTGTAAACCACAGCCAAATAGTAAAGGCTCGACTGTCCAAATACTGCATGCCCTGTATCTGTTACTGTAATTCTGAATAAGCTATTACTGTCAATATTCTCGTTTTTAAAAGTCCAGCTATCATTTGGTCTTGCCTTAAAATTGTATAAGGTATCAAAATTTGCACTCAAATTTGACAGACCATATTCATAAACCACACTATCGTCCTCGTAAGTATAGAATGGTGCAAGGTCGGAAACTGACGTAACTTGGTTAATTGGAACAATTATATATCTCGATTCTTCCCAATAATTCTTACAAGTTATTCCCTGAATTATAGTGTCGTGATGGACTGAATAATGCTCTTGGCTTTCTCCTCCAAATACTGTTGTAGAGAATGACCAAATCGCATTTTGTTTGTTCCAAAGTTGTCCGAAAACTGTTGTTGATGAAAATAAAAGTAAGAACAGTAAAGCGTTGTAATGTTTCATAGGTTTATTAATTTTAGCTAGTTTTAATATGTCTTTTAATATCAGCACAAATGTTCGACTTTGAGCTACCAATATAAAATAGCCGAGAACTAGTTTATATCCTTCTTTCATTTCCCCCAACCCAAAATCTCCCTTTAAATATAGACTGAAATAATTTACAAAAATGTGCTATTATAAAATTAACTTCCGCTTAATAAACAGCATATATAAATAAACTCTTTCTTGCTATCTACCATCACCAAACTAATTCTTCTACTGCCATTCCCTTCTTCCTTATCTAAAACAAAACAGGTACTTCCCCCATTCTTACTCACTTTATTTAAACCACCAAAACCCAAGTACCCGCACGCTCTCTTCGGGCAGGGATAGCAGCGGAAAACCCACAGCGGCCTGAGCGTAAGCGAAAGGCGCGAGGATTTGCAGCGAATAGCCCGGCCTTTTCGCCTTGCCAATGCCTCATTCGGGGTACTCTGGTTTTTGCGAAAAGGGCCCGCCTAATACCCTTTAAAAAAAATTGCAACCGTTTGGTCGTCACTAGCCGAATCCAGGCTCTCTCTTACTACGCTTTAATTTACCAAATTTCAAAGCCCAACCTATGCTCAGATAAGGTATTTTCGTGGCCGCCATGCCTGCTTATCCGCCTTCACCTTCCTCGCCACTCGATTCAATATTTCCTGAAGTTTTGGATTTTGATGTGGCCATATTCGGTGCAGGTCCGGCCGGTACTGCCTGTGCCTTGGCCTTGCACGGTAAAGGACTGAAAGTGGCCCTCTTTGATAAGGAAAGCTTCCCCCGCGATAAAGTGTGCGGCGATGCCATTCCAGGCCCGTCTTTCAAAGCCCTTGATTATCTGAATCCTGCTTGGGGTAAGCAATTGCGTAGTTTTGTATCCAAAGAACAAGTGCATTCTTCGGCGGCTATTTTGCCAGGCAACAAAAAGCTGAGCTACCAATGGCTTTCCTTTTCCTACAATAGCAAACGCCTCGATTTCGACCATTTTCTTTTTAATTTGGTGGAGTCGGAAACGGAAACGGCTCTTTTTCTAAACCATAAACTCCAGAAAATCGAGAATTACCCCAGCCATGTGGCTTGTACCTTCCAAAATGGAGCTAAAGTCAAGGTAGGAATGGCCATTGGCTGTGATGGGGCACATTCGGTGGTCAAGCGGAATTTAGTGCATCCTACCACGGAAAACCAAACCGTTTATTCGGCTGTAAGGGCCTATTACCAAGGCATTGAAGGAATTAAACAAGGCGAAAATGAGTTTCATTACATCCACGGAATGTCGTCCTATTTCTGGATTTTCCCCCTCCAAAATGGCTGGGCCAATGTTGGATTCGGTATCATCAACGACAAACTGAAAAAGGATTCCCAGCCTACGGATATTCGCAAAACCTTGGACGCAATTATCGCTCATCCTAGCTTGGCCAACCGCTTTAAAATGGCCACCCGGTCTGGGCCTGTCAATGGTTTTCCCTTACCAATCTGGACTAAAAAGTCACCCTTGAGCGGTCAACGGTTTTTGCTCTGTGGTGATGCCGCCAGCTTAATCGATCCCCTGTTTGGCCACGGCATCGATAAAGCACTTTGGAGCGGAATTTTAGCCGCCGAACAAACCGTGAAAGCCTTTCATACCAACGATTTTAGTCCAACTGCCCTGCAACATTACGATCAGCGCATCGAGCAAAAATTTGGACAAGAATTGCGGTTTCGCTACCGATTAATGCGTCTCATGGTGGATTACCCCCGTCTGAAAAACCTCGTATTTTCTCTAACTCCGCCGCCTTGGTTGCTTACTTGGATAATCAAAACAATGAAATTTTGATAGGTTAGGGCGTATCCCTGCGGGTCGGGCTTTTCGTTCCAATCTTTTTGCTCGTCCCTCACAAAAAGGATTTCCACTGCAATCCCTTACGCGCTGTATACTTGGCTTTTGGTGCTTTATTTTGATTTTTACTTGGAAACTAAACTGTGTATAAAAATGCATGCAGGCCTGGGTTTGGTTAATTTATGTAAACCTGTATTTAGGAATAGATTGATATGACGAAAATGGGTTTATCTTTGCCCTAATGCTTACAACAAAAGATACAGAAAGTAGGGAACGTGTTCTCAAGAAAGTTCGCAACGCCCTCATTCCTAAATCGAAAGACCAGTATGCCCAAGTTGATTTAACTTCATCGGTTTATGTTGAAGATCCTGATCCCTTGGAATTAGTATTTGCGAAGAATTTTACGGCCTTAACAGGGAAGTTTTCTTTTTGTGAAAATGAACAGGATTTAATTGAACAATTAAAAGAAACCTACGATCAACACCGTTGGTCCAACATTCTTTGTTTGGAACCCAAGCTTCAGGAGTTTTTAACCAAGGCTGGCATTTCCTATATTTCGGACTTAAGCCGCATTGCCGAAACGAAAATTGGTATTGGGGCCTGCGAAAGTTTGGTAGCCCGGTACGGTTCGATTATGGTTAGTTCAAAGCAAGCTTCAGGCCGTAAATTACCTACCTACCCTGATACGCATGTGGTGATTGCTTATACCTCTCAAGTCGTAATGGACTTGAAAGATGCCTATGCCGCACTAAAAGAGAAGTATCAAGGTAATTTGCCTTCCCTTATTTCGAATATTGCCGGTCCAAGTCGCAGCGCAGATATCGAAAAAACCTTGGTGATGGGTGCACACGGTCCGAAAGAAATTTATGTATTTCTGGTAGAAAAGTAAACATGGACAAAGGTCCTGAAACCAAGTGGATTAAAATTACGGAAACCGCAAACCACATCCAAGCTGAACTAATGAAATCCTTGTTGGAAGATGCTCAAATCGAGGTTGTTCTGTTGAATAAACAAGATTCGATGTACTTGCTCGGAGAAGTTGAATTGTATGTACCGGATTCTCAAGCCTTAACTGCCCATCATATTTTATCTAAATCCAACAGTGAACATTAAAGACGCCCTAACCCGAATTGCCTCAGGCCTGGTTTTTCTTACGCTTTTCATTGGCAGTATCTGTTATGGCGGTTACTCCTTTGTGGCTTTATTTACTTTATTGGTAGGTTTTGGTCTTCGTGAATATTTTTCATTGATCCGTCAATCCGGACTCCCTATTCAAGTGGCCTTGCCAAGTATTATTGGGGCAGCTTGCTTTTTGGTTTTGGGACTTGAGGCATTGGCTTTAATTCCTCCCGGTCAATATGCAGGAATTCCAGTGGCCTTGTTTTTTGGATTGTTTTTCTATGAATTATTATCCCATCATGAAAAGCCGATCGAGAACCTAGCTCATTACGCCTTAGGTGCTTTATATTTTCTAGCCCCTATGGTTTTCTTTCTTTGGATGGCCTTTTTTAAATACAACGAATACACCTACCAAATCATTCTTGGTCACCTCATTATCATTTGGGCTAACGATACGGGCGCCTACGGATTTGGGACCACCTTTGGTAAGCATCGTATCCTGGAAAGAATATCGCCCAAAAAATCATGGGAAGGAGCTGCCGGCGGCTTATTATTCGGACTTACGGCTGCCTATATCTGGAGTAAATACAATCCTATATTAAGTTCAACCAATTGGTTGATTGTTGCCCTAATTATTATGGTTACGGGCACACTAGGTGATTTTGTTGAATCCATGTTCAAACGCCACCTCGGTGTAAAGGACAGTGGCAATATCATGCCTGGTCATGGTGGTATACTGGACAGATTCGATAGTGTGATTCTGTCAGCACCTTTTGTATGGGCTTACTTACAAGCCTTTGCCTAAAATTATTGTTTAAAAACCTTTTTGAACTTTTCAACCTTGGGCGCAATTACAAAACTGCAATACGGTTGATTTCCGTTTAAATTAAAGTAATTTTGGTGGTAGTTCTCGGCTTTATAAAAAATAGTAAATGGAACTATTTCAGTCACAATCGGTTTGCTGAATGCCCCTGATTGGTCAAGTTTTGCCTTGTATTCCTCAGCCAATTGCTTTTGTTCGGCATTGTGGTAGAATATAGCCGAACGGTATTGGGTTCCAGAATCATTCCCTTGCCTATTCAAGGTAGTAGGATCATGGCTAGTCCAAAAAGCTTCTAACAACTTGGTATAGCTTACTTTATTGGGGTCATAGGTGATTTGACAAACCTCCGCATGGCCTGTTGTTCCTGAACAAACTTGCTCATAGGTAGGATTGGCCACAGTTCCACCACTGTAACCACTTTCTACCTTCACCACACCATTTACCATTTGAAAGATGGCTTCTACGCACCAAAAACATCCAGAACCGAAGGTTGCTGTTTCCATAGTATTTTTATTTTTAGTAGTGACTTTTGTTTCCTGTCCGCAAGAGGAAATCGGAAAAAGGAGAAAAACAAAACTCGCAATAACAAGACTTTTACCTTTCATTGAAACAAAGGTACAATCTAGTTACAGGAAGAGAGAGGAGATTAAGAAGATTTAAGGATTATTTGACTTGGCTTTTGGGTGTCAAAACCTTTGGAGCCTCAAATATTGTTTTATCAAAAGGGCTGTTTTGAAGGCCATCTATGCTGAAGGAACTAACTTCAAAGCCATTTTTATCCTTTGTTGACGATTTTAGTGGTAGTCCTTTGATGCCTAATTTAGCGATAGCCAAGGCTGAAGCATCATCTTTTAAAATGGAAGAAAATTGGCCAAAATCTACTGGGCCATTTTCGGCAATCCAAGCTTCGGTAATATTTCCATCCGAACCTTGAATTTTTACAAGTTCACATTCGAATCCTTGAATTTGATTTTTTTCACCTGTTTTGGCCACTTTAGCCACCGATAAATTTGATTTTACATCAGCATCAGATAGCTCAACGCCTAGTTCTTTGCCCATTAAGTCGTACTTCATGTATTTTTTCCCTGAGGCCAGTACAAGGTAATCAACCTTGCTTTTTTGACCATTTGCATCCAACTCATAGCGAACCAAAAAGTTGCCCTCACAAAGGTACATGGTTGCTGGGGCTGCTTTCCCATCCTTTGAAATGGTCATGGTAAGTGATCCACAAAAATTTTGTGCATTTGATATTACTCCGAAAAGAAGGGCAAATGAAAGAAGGCTTAATTTTCTCATGGTTCAATATTGCTGCAAGTTTAGTAAATTTATGGTTAACTTTTCTCTTTATTTAGCCATTTATTCTCCTTTAACTCCAATTGGTATTCAGCCATTAGCACTTTAATATCTTCCATCATCCGGTTTACCTCCGTTGTTTTTGTGCCATCATAGTATCCACGAATGCGTTTGTCTTTATCTACCAAGACCATATATTCGCTATGCAAAAAACCGCCTGGGGCCAAGGCATCTTCTTGGGCTGGTAATTTGTAGTCATTAATGCCTAGCTTATATATTTCTTCTTTATTTCCTGTGCACAAGTGCCAAATCGTATCATTCGCTCCCACCATTTTGGCATAGTCCTTTAGTGCTTCGAGCGTATCTTTTTCTGGGTCAACACTATGACTAACGATGGCGAACCCTGGAAAGTTCTTGAAATTCTCTTGTACTCGAACCATTTGTGCCGCCATATCCTTACAGATACTTGGACAGGTTGTAAAGAAAAAATTGGCTACATAAATTTTATCGTAAAGATCAGCTTGGGAAAACGTTTTGCCTGTTTGGTCCAATAATTTAAAATCAGGAATAGTATGGTAAAGCGTATCGGTTTGCTTTTTCCCTTTAATTACGGTATCCTTAACCCCTTCTGGATAAAAAATAGGAAGGTGAACAAAATTATGTTTGCCGGTGGTTAGAAATAAATAAAGGATAGATGGTAATAATAAGAGGCCAAAAAGTATAAGGGCCTTTGTTGTAAATTTCATGGTATTCTGGAATAAAAAAATCCAATAAACATTCCGATGAACATTTATTGGATTTAAGAATGTTTAAATGGACTTAATGGTGCTCTCCACCTTCATGGTTTTCAGTTGCATGTTCACCTCCATGTGCTTCGCCATGACCATGTGCAGGAGCTGGTGTTGCTTCATTTAAGGCTTTGTAGTTAATCTCAATTCCTGATTTATGACTTCCGTTGTAAGTAGCTTCAACCAGACAGATATAAATAAGGTAAGCCACTAAAACCCCATACGAACCCAAAATAATTTGTCGGAAGGATTTCTTTTCATCACCAAGGTGCATGAAATACAAAACAATACCGGCAGCTTTGGCTAAGGTTAAGACAATGAAAATCCATTTAAGGGTTTCTTTCATTCCCTCTACTCTGGAAAATTTGAAACCTAAACCTACCTCTAAAATGGTAATGGCAGATAAAACAAAAAGTACAAGGTATATTTTTTGGCGAACCTTTTTACCGGTTGCTTCATCGTGGTGAGTATCTAAGGAATACTCGTAAACGTCGTCTCTTTCGTGGCTCATGTTTTTTTTATTGAGATAAAAGGAATTACAATTGAAGAAGTTAAATTAGATAGAAGAAGGTAAATACGAATACCCAAACCAAATCCACAAAGTGCCAATACAAACCTGATTTTTCAACCATTTCATAGTGACCTGTTTTTTCGAAGGTGCCATTCCACGCCATTAGGAAAATGATGAAATTGATAACAACTCCCGAGAAAACGTGGAATCCATGGAATCCTGTAATAAAGAAAAAGAAGTCGGCAAAAAGTGGATGGCCGTATTCGTTGTGTGACAAATTAGCGCCATAAATAACTTTTTCAACCCAGGCACCAGCATCTTCGTCCCATACGCTGCGTAAAGCACCATGTTCAGTTCCATGAATAAAGTGGTACCATTCCCAAGCCTGAGACCCAACGAAAATTAATCCTCCTACAATGGTTAGTGCCATCCAAAACAATACGCCTTTTTTATCCATCCGGTGACCAGCTTCAACAGCTAATACCATCGTTACGGATGAAGCAATCAGAACGAAAGTCATAAATGCCACATAAGCCAACTCGATATGTCCTTCATAATAAGGGAAGTGGGTAAAAACATCCCCTGCTAGAGGCCAATTATCTGCATACTTGTGACGCATGTAACCATAGGCTGTTACAAGGGCAGAAAATGTAAAGGCATCAGAAATCAGGAAAAACCACATCATCATTTTTCCGTAACTGATGTTAAATGGTGAAATGCCTCCGCCCCAAGGTGTGGTGCCGGTTGGCTTGTTTACTGCTGCATGTCCGTGACTCATTGTAGCTTTGTCCTTAAGATTGTGATTGGTTTAATGAATTAAAATACTAAAATTCTAAATTTCGGCGCAATATTAGCGATATTACTGAATGAAATACAAAAAGGCGAATAAATATATCCACAAAATATCCAGAAAGTGCCAATACATTCCGCATAATTCAAGATCTAGGAGGTAATTGGCATTGTATCTTTGGCGGAAGGCTCTGAAAAGTACGATTAACAGATAAATTAGTCCTCCCCCTAAGTGAGCCAAGTGAAGTCCTGAAAGGATGTACTTGAAGCCACTTGATACATTAAAGGCCTGGTTAATTTTTTCGTCTAATGGCTTTTTTAGTTCTACATCATTTGGTCCATAATAATGTCCATCATTGAATAGTAGGACTTCGCCTTGCACTTTGACCGTGTAATCTACTCCAAAATTACCTTTTAGATCAGAAATTTTCCCGGCAAGGAAATTCCCTGTTCCGATCATTTGTTTCCAAGCATAATACTGAGTGGCACTGAAGGCCAAACCTAAAACAAAGGTAATTATCAAGCCTAGTTTTAGCCCCTGTTGGTCGTTTTTGCGAACGGAACGAATTGCATAAATTAAAGAGGCACTGCTTAAGAGAATGACGCCAGTACTTACCCAAAACAATTGAGGCAAGGGCGCACTCACCCAAAAGTTGTCACCTTGCACCACTACATAGCCGGAGGTAAGTCCTGCAAAAAGCATGATGATACTAATAATTCCAAGCCATAAGAGGGGTTTCGCTGCCTTCTTCCTCGTTTCTTCTTTTTCCTTAGCGGTATACATATACAATTAATTTGGTGCAAAAGTACAACAAACAAAAAAGCCCCTCGAAAAATCGAGAGGCTTTTTGCACAAATAATTGTTGTAATTATTTTATTACAATGAATTTGCCGCTAACTACTGCGTTGCCGTTAGACAAAGTGTAGATGTAGTTTCCGTTAGCAAAGTTAGAAGTGCTAACTGCAAATGAATTTTGACCTTGGGTAGCATTCATTTTAGCTGAATGAACCAAAGTGCCAATAGCATTGTAAACGTTCAAACTAACTGCAGTGTTTTTGTCAGAACCGAAAAGGATAGTCGTGTTTTCAGTAGCTGGGTTTGGGAAGTTAGCCATGATACCGAATGAATTAGCATCGTAAGTGATGTAACCAATTGGACCTTGGATAATGATTTTGTAACCATTGATAACAGAAGCTTGAGGAACTGGACCGAAAGGAGTTACAACAGTAGCAGTAACGTTAACAGTCAATGGGTAAGTTCCTACTGGTGAAGTTACGTTAGCAGCAGTTAAATCCAAGCAAGCAGCTGATCCACCTGGGAATACACCTGAAGCTGGGTTTGAAGAGTAAGAAAACTCAGCTGGAAGACCACCAATGCTATCCAAAGTGAAATCTTGAATTTGCAATTGACCAAGAGGTGCAACAACTGTATCAGTTGGTACATAAACTTGGATAGTAGAAGAGTAAGAAGAGTTTTGAGTTGCAACAGCCAAATTGATAAGGGTGTCAGGAACGATATCGCCACCTGGACCAGTTAAATTTGGAGTACAGCCTACTGAACCACCTGCATTAATTACAATGTTGTAACCAGTAAGAGTAGAACCTTGAGGAACTGGACCAAAAGGAGTAACTACCGTTGCAGTGATATAAACAGTTAAAGGGTAGGTGCCAGGAGCTGAAGTTACGTTGCCAGTTGAAGCCAACAAAATACAAGCAGCTGAACCACCTGGGAATACGCCTGTTTCTGGACTTGATAAATAACCAAATTCAGCTGGAAGACCTCCAATGCTGTCTAAAGTAAAATCTTGAACTTCCAAATTGCCCAATGGTGGTACAATGGTGTCAGAAGGTACGTAAACCTGAATAACACTGTTGTAAGCTGTTCCAACGGTAGCTGGTGCTAAATTGTTAATAGTGTCAGGTACAATGTCTCCACCTGGACCGGCAAGGTTTGGTGTGCAAGGTGATGGTGGACCTACTTGAGCAAATACCGTTGCGGTAATTGCAACTGAAAGAATGCTAGTAAAAATTTTTTTCATGTTTGTTTTTAATTATTGAAGTTTGCAAAGGTAAGTAAATTTTGATACCTTATTATGGTAATTTTTTGGATTATGAACATTAGCAAAAATTAACTAAGGCCGATCCTCTAGAATGTTTGAATACTCAACTGGCTGCTAATCAATTTGTTTTTATTCTTTAGAAAACAAGTTCATGATCAAGGCAAACCCAACCAAATCAAATTGTTCAGAATCTAACATCCTTCTAATGTTGAATTTTGAGTAAATAAAGTTCTAAGCAACGACTCATACCTTTTTGGTAAATTTTCTAAAAAGGTTATTGCAGTACCTTTTTTGTGGTATCTTTGCACTGTAAATTCTTATTTAGAATTATTATAAATAAGTAAAATTTCTATCCATGATTACCGTTAGCGAAAGTGCAAAAAACAAAATAGTTAGTGTTCTCGCCGAAGAAGGTGCAGCCTCTGGAAGCTTTATCCGTGTTGGAGTTGAAAGTGGTGGCTGTAGTGGCCTGAATTATAAATTAACCTTCGATACGGCTCTAAAACCGGAAGACCAAGTGTTCGAAGATAAGGGTGTGAAAATTGTCGTTGATAAGCGCAGTTTCCTCTACCTCATTGGAACCGAATTGGATTATTCAGGTGGCCTCAATGGAAAAGGCTTTACTTTTAATAATCCCAATGCTTCCAGAACCTGTGGTTGTGGAGAAAGTTTTGCAGTATAAACGTCTGTCATCCAGTTCGTTTGAATTGGGATTTTGAACACTATGTCACAAGATATTATTGAGGAAGTAACTTCCTCCGATTATAAGTACGGTTGGAGCTCTTCCATCGAAATGGAAATTGTTCCAAAAGGTTTGAATGAGGATACTGTTCGTCTAATTTCCGCCAAGAAAAAAGAACCAGAATGGCTGCTCGAATACCGTCTCAAGGCCTTCCGCCATTGGGAAAAACTTACAGAACCTTCTTGGGCTCATGTTCAATATCCTACCATAAATTTCCAAGATATTATTTACTATGCTGCCCCGAAGGCAAAACCTGAGCTAGAAAGCCTTGACCAAGTTGATCCAGAATTGCTCAAGACTTTCGAAAAATTAGGCATTTCCTTAGAAGAACAAAAAAGACTATCCGGGGTGAAATCCAATATTGCAGTCGATGCAGTTATTGATTCGGTTTCAGTTAAGACAACCTTTAAAGAAACCTTGGCCGAGAAAGGAATTATATTCTGTTCTTTTAGTGAAGCCGTTCACGAACATCCTGATTTGGTAAAAAAATACCTTGGTTCTGTGGTGCCATTTACCGATAATTATTACGCCGCTTTAAACGCTGCCGTTTTTTCGGATGGCTCTTTTTGCTATGTGCCAAAAGGTGTTCGTTGTCCAATGGAACTTAGTACTTATTTCCGCATAAACTCTGCTGGTACCGGACAATTCGAACGTACCTTGCTTATTGTTGATGAAGGAGCTTATGTAAGTTATTTGGAAGGATGCACTGCGCCTCAACGGGATGAAAACCAATTGCATGCCGCGGTTGTAGAACTCGTTGCCCATAAAGCCGGTGAAATCAAATACAGTACGGTGCAAAATTGGTACCCCGGCGATAAAGAAGGAAAAGGAGGGATCTATAACTTCGTTACAAAACGTGGTATCTGCCTTGGTGAACGTTCAAAAATATCATGGACGCAAGTTGAAACTGGTTCGGCTATTACCTGGAAATACCCTTCGGTGATCCTTAAAGGAGATTATAGCATCGGAGAATTTTACTCCGTTGCCGTGACCAATAATTACCAACAAGCCGATACCGGGACCAAAATGATCCACCTCGGTAAGAATACCAAAAGTACCATCGTAAGTAAAGGTATTTCGGCCGGACATAGCAACAATAGCTACAGAGGCTTGGTAAGAATGTCGAAAAAGGCCGATTTTAGTAGAAATTTCAGTCAATGCGATTCCTTGCTTTTGGGCGATAAATGCGGCGCACATACTTTCCCTTACATCGAGGTAAATAATAAATCCTGTAAGGTGGAACACGAAGCTACAACCAGCAAAATTGGCGAAGACCAAATCTTTTATTGCAAACAACGTGGCTTGAGCAATGAACAAGCTGTAGCCCTCATCGTAAACGGATATTGCAGGGATGTATTGAACCAATTACCCATGGAATTTGCCGTGGAAGCTCAAAAATTACTGTCCATTAGTTTGGAAGGAAGTGTAGGATAAAAAGAAAGAACATGCTATCAATTCAAAATTTACATGCCCGAATCGAGGAGAAAGAAATCCTAAAGGGCTTTAACCTAGAAGTTAAACCAGGCGAAATTCACGCCATAATGGGACCTAACGGAACTGGTAAGTCAACCTTGGCTTCAGTTTTGGCTGGTCGCGAAGAATATGAAGTTACCGGTGGCTCGGTATTGTTTAATCAAAAGGATTTGCTTGAACTGGCTCCGGAAGACAGGGCTCGCGAGGGCTTGTTCTTGGCTTTTCAATATCCTGTTGAAATTCCTGGTGTTAGTAATGTGAATTTTTTGAAAACGGCCCTAGCTGAAATTCGCAAATACCAAGGATTGGAACCTTTATCTGCCAAAGATTTTCTGAAGTATTTTAAAGAGAAACAGGCCTTGGTAGAACTTGGTGCAGAATTGGCCAGCCGTTCGGTAAACCAAGGTTTTTCGGGCGGAGAAAAAAAACGAAACGAAATCTTTCAATTGGCTATGCTGAATCCTAAATTGGCGGTATTGGATGAAACCGATAGTGGTTTGGATATTGATGCTTTGCGTATCGTAGCTCAAGGTGTGAACAAAGTGAAAAGTTCGGAAAATGCCTTTATTGTTATTACCCATTACCAACGCCTTTTGGATTATATAGTTCCTGATTTTGTGCATGTGATGTACGACGGAAGAATAGTTAAATCAGGTACCAAGGAACTTGCCTTGGAATTGGAAGAAAAGGGATATGATTGGATCAAACAAGAAGTTGCTGCTGAAGCCTAAACCCACCTTATCGATCTACCATGTCTATTGAAGTTGATACCAAACAAGCGGATCCCATAGAAAGCCTTAAAAAGCTAAGAACCAACGCTGCCCAAATTTTTGCGAGTAAGGGTTTCCCTACAACCAAAAATGAAGATTATAAATATTTGAATTTTGGGAAAGCACTCCAAAATTCGTGGACCGAAGTCATGGCTAATGAAGACAAGGATTTTCAAAGCCCCGTTGACATCGATGCTTATGTGCTCACCTTTATTAATGGATTTTTTAAGGCAGAATATTCCAATTTGGATGGTTTGCCTGCCAATGTATCGCTCGGAACACTTGAACATGTACTTTCTGAGGTTCCGACAATGGCCAAGAAATTGGGTGCATTAGCGGATATCTCCGATGGTTTTGTGGCCAATAATTCAGCCCACTTCAACCAAGGCTTTGGTCTGAAAGTCAGAAAAGGTACAGTCTTGGAAAAACCAATTTATGTACTGAATTATTTCACTGGCAATCAATCGGGTTTTGTACAATCTCGAAATTTAATTTCCATTGAAGAAAATGCAGAAGCTGAAGTGTATTCCCACTCCTTTGGATCAAAATTAACTTCTGAATCTTTTTTCAATGTGGTGACTGAAATAGCGCTTGGCCCAAACGCTTCCTTTGGTTTTACACAAATTCAAGAAGGTGGAAAGAATTTGCAAACGGTCGATTATTTGATCTGTGACCTGCAAACAGCCAGTCGATTCAACCACCAAAGCATTAACCTGAGTGGAAAATTGGTGCGGAACAATACCCAATTGCTCCTAAACGGAAAAGCCGCTGAAGGCCATATGTACGGCGTTTTTATTCCAGCCACCGATGAAGTTTTTGATAGCCATACCTTGGTGGATCACCGGGTTGCGCATTGTCCGAGCAACGAACTCTATAAAGGGGTTGCTCTTGGCAAAGGAACAGGCGTTTTTAACGGAAAAATCTTTGTGCGCCAAGATGCCCAAAAAACAAATGCTTTCCAAAGCAATAAAAACCTGCTCTTGAGTGACGATGCAGCCATTTTTACCAAACCTCAATTGGAAATCTATGCCGATGATGTGAAATGTAGCCATGGCAGTTCCACCGGACAATTGGATGAAAAGGCCTTGTTTTATTTGCAAAGCAGAGGCATTGGAATGGAATCGGCCAAACGTTTACTAGTGACGGCCTTTGCAGAAGAAATACTGGACCAGGTTAAAAACAACTCGGTTCGAGCCTACTTAGAAGAGGCCATTGAAAACAAATTAGCTTCCTACTAGCCATGAATAGCACTGTCCAAACCCAACTTGATATTGAAGCCATTCGCAAACAATTTCCCATTTTAGCTAGGGAGGTGAACGGTAAGCCGTTGGTGTATTTGGATAATGGTGCCACCACCCAAAAACCATTGCGGGTCATTCAAGCTATAAACCACTATTATACTTTTCAAAATGCCAATATCCATCGGGGGGTACACCGACTCAGCCAGGATGGAACTGAATTGTATGAAGCCTCTCGTAGAAAAGTACAGTCTTTTATCCATGCTGCTTCACCCCATGAAGTGATTTTCACTAAAGGTACCACGGATAGTATTAATTTGATTGCCAGTTCGTTCGGTAAGAAATATATCAAACCGGGTGATTCTATTTTGGTTTCAGCTATGGAACATCATAGCAACATTGTGCCTTGGCAAATGGTTTGCGAAGAAAGGGAAGCCAAACTTTTGGTTATTCCAATGGATGAAAACGGCGATTTGATTTATTCCGAATACCTTAAGCTGCTAGAAAATAAGCCAAAACTAGTTTGTGTTACTCATGTTTCCAATTCGCTTGGAACGGTGAACCCAATCAAGGAAATGGTGGCCGCCGCCCACCAATTAGGGATTCCTGTTTTGGTTGATGGGGCCCAAGCTATCCAACACCAAAAAGTGGATGTTCAGGATTTGGATGTTGACTTTTATGTGTTTTCAGGCCATAAAATGTACGGTCCAACCGGCGTAGGAATACTGTACGGAAAAGAAAAATGGTTGGAAGCCTTGCCGCCCTATCAAGGTGGAGGCGATATGATTAAAACAGTTTCGTTCCAAAAAACGGAATACAATGAATTGCCTTTTAAGTTTGAAGCGGGTACTCCCAATATCGAGGCTACGATTTGCCTGATGGAAGCAGTTCGTTTCATCGAAGAAATTGGACTAGATGCCATTGCTAAACATGAAGAGGCTCTCTTGGCTTATGGTTTGGAGCGTTTTCATGAAATTGACGGTATGCAATTTGTCGGAAAAGCCCAAAATCGTTCGTCCTTGATTTCCTTTAATCTTGAAGGTATTCACCCTTACGATGCGGGCGTAATTTTAGATAAAATGGGAATTGCCGTTCGTACAGGTCACCATTGTGCCCAACCAGTGATGGATTTTTTCCAAATTCCAGGAACTATCCGTGCTTCTTTTTCCATTTACAATACCTTTGCCGAAATTGACCAATTGGTAACAGGAATAAACAAGGTCAAAAAGATGTTTGCCTAATTATGGAAATTGCGGAAAAGAAACAGGCATTGATAGAAGATTTTGCACTTTTCGAGGATTGGGAAGGCAAATACGAATACCTTATCGACTTGGGAAAAAACCTTCCCTTGATCGACCCCTCCCTAAAAACCGAAGACAGATTGGTGAAAGGTTGCCAAAGTCGGGTTTGGTTGCATGGCGAAATGAAAAACGGACTTGTTGAATTTACAGCCGATTCAGATGCCATTATTACCAAAGGAATTATTGCTTTGTTGGTACAAGTATTCAATGGCGAAACCCCTCAAACTATTTTCTCGACCGGTACCGAGTTTATTGACCAAATCGGATTGAAGGAACATCTTTCGCCAACCCGTTCGAATGGCTTGGTGAGCATGATCAAACAAATGAAAACCTTTGCCTTAAACAATTGCTAGTATGCCAGCTATCATAGATTCAAAAGACAGTGTATTGGTAGAGAAAGTGCTGGATGTGCTTCGAACCTGCTACGACCCCGAAATCCCCGTTGATATTTGGGAATTAGGTTTGATTTATGAAATTAAAATCGATGATGATACAAACCTAGATGTGCTGATGACGCTTACTTCACCTTCCTGTCCGGTTGCCGAAACCCTCCCACCCGAAGTAGAAGATAAACTTCGTGAAATTGAAGGATTGCGCTCGGCCAAAGTGACGATTACCTTCGAACCACCTTGGGAAAAGGACTTTATGAGCGAAGTGGCCAAGGTTGAATTGGGCTTTATGTAGGATAACTTCTATTGGACTGCGGATTGGCTAGGTTAATAACCGAATTTGCCCTCCTTCTTCCAAAAAGTAAACGCCGTATTTGCATTTAACCCAGATTACGCATTAGAAATCGTAATGAAGCTTTCAAATGCAATAAAGACGAGGGTTTCAGGTTAATTTTTGGGTGAAGGAATAGTAAACTATTTTGAAGTCAAAAATTGTTCTGAAATCCTTGTATTTGAAGCAGTTGGAAGCTGTAATAGATGTCTAATGCTGAATTTGGGTTTAATTTCGATTAGGAATTGTAAACCGCCTCTGTTTAATCTGGCGCAAAACTTAATACCGAATGGACATTATGTATAGTCCAATTTTAGGCTCACATTTTCTTGAAAAAATTGGACTAACATACTGTATCCTCGGCATTTACCAATCTAAATTTACAAATAACCTTTGGACTATTTATAAATTAAAATTGGTATAAGTATACCGTTTCGGGCAGGGATAGAAACGGAAAGCCCACAACGGCCAAAGCGTAAGCGAATGGCGTGAGGACTTGCAGTGGATAGCCCGACCATTTGCCCTTGCTAAATTTTAGTTTCATCACCCACACTGGTTTTGGCAAATGGGGCCCGCCAAATCATAAATAACCACCTCGTTTTCGACCCAGAATGTTTAACCCAAATTAATCAATAGGAGGATTTATTAATCCGAACTACTTGATTTAGTTGGGGTTACCCCTCCCGAAAAAATTTCGGGATAGCAGTTGTTATCAATTTGGCTATACAAATTGATTTACAACTGGTTAATCGTTTATGCATTTCTAATGCGTAATCTGGGTTTAAGCGATTTTCAATTTATATTTTTATGAAATTTTTAATGTAATATCTTAAAAATAAATGCGTTTCCTGCCGATATTTTCCGATTTTTGTTTGAATTATTCCTTCGGATTTGCGTAAACACGTTTTCATACTATGCTTTTTATGTTGGTGCTTGGGCGCTAGTGCTACGCATATTGTAGGCGGTGAAATTTACTATACTTGTTTGGGAAATAATCAATATGAAATTACGCTCAAGGTGTATCGCGATTGCATCAATGGACAGGCCCCTTTTGATAATCCGGCCTATTTAAGCATTTATGATGGTGCCAATCTGTTTTCGCCCTATCAAAATCCTACGCTGGTGGATGTAGACAGTGTTTCGGTTCCGGTTTTTATCAGTAATCCTTGTTTGCAGGCTCCGCCAAATATTTGTGTGCGGGAGGCAACTTATAAATATATTTTGACCCTGCCCCCCAATAGTTCGGGCTATTACATTGCTTATCAGCGCTGTTGTCGTAACAATTCCATCTTGAACCTCATTAATCCGGGCGATCAAGGAAGTACCTACATGTGTTTTGTGCCTCCTCAAAACTTGGCCAATTGTAACAGCAGTCCACGTTTCAACGAATTTCCGCCTATTGCGCTTTGTGCCGACGAGGAATTGGTATTTGACCATTCGGCAACCGATCCCGACGGCGATGTATTGGTTTACGAACTTTGCGATGCCTACCAAGGTGCCAATACTACCGATCCTTATCCAATGCTTGCCCCAGCTCCACCTTATCCGTTTGTGAATTACGGTCCGGGTTATAGTTCGGGTTATCCCATGCCGTCTAATCCGGCCATCCAAATCGATCCCAATACGGGTGTTTTAACGGTTACACCCAGCCAGGTGGGCCAATATGTAGTGGCCGTTTGTGTGAAGGAATACCGAAATGGACAGTTGCTCAGTACCAACAAAAGGGATTTTCAGTTTAATGTGGTGAACTGTACTTCCAATGTGATAGCGGCCATTCCCGACCAAACCAGTTTTTGCCTGGGGCGCAATGTGCAGTTTTCAAACAGCAGTGTTAATTCTACCTTTTACCATTGGGATTTTGGACTTACCAATAGCACCTCCGATACCTCCAACCTTGAAACCCCAAGTTTTGTTTATGCCGATACGGGGGTTTATACGGTTACCTTGATTGCCAATCCAGGCTGGCCTTGTGCCGATACCGCCCGTTTGGATTATGTGGTAAAGGAATTTTTGGAGGCTGATATTCCTCCGGTCAGCAGCCAATGTTTGTTGGGAAATAATTTCAACTTTCAGGCGGGCGGGGTTTACCAGAGTTACTCAACTTTTGCCTGGGATTTTGGTCCAGGTGCAAATCCCGGGGTAAGTATTCAAAAAGACCCTACCGGTGTAACTTTTGCCTCGGCCGATACTTTTCTGGTTCGCTTAACCATCGAATCGGACGGATGCTATAGTGCTGATAGTTTGGAAGTGATGGTGTACGACAATCCCATTGCCAGTTTTGATTTTACACCACTTACCGGTTGTGCCCCATTTCAGGTAAACTTTACCAATTCGAGTTTTTATGAATTTGGATTGGATTACCGTTGGGATTTTGGCGAAGGAGGTAACTCCAGCATGGTGGAACCTTTTCATATTTTTCCTAACCCGGGTTCGTATTCCATTAGTCTTCAGGTTATTTCAAGTTTTGGATGCAAAGATACAGTGATGGCCACGGCTCTGAATATGATTACCGTGTTGCCTACACCAACGGCTTTGCTGCAAGTAGATACCAATAGCGCTTCTCAGTTTGATCCGGTGTTCAATTTTCAGGATGCATCGAGTGGGGCAATTGATTGCAGACTTGAGTTCGGCAATGGCGTCAATGTGGATACTTGCAATTTGGAGTACACCTTCGTCGGCGATACGGGACAAATGGTGGTGAAGCAAATTGTGGTGAACGACTTGGGTTGTCCGGATGTGTTTTACCTGCAAGTGTATATTCAACCGGAGTATGTGCTTTATATTCCCAATAGTTTTACCCCCAATGGCGATGGAATGAATGAAGGTTTTCGTCCGGTGGGGATGGGCGCCAAGGACTTTAAAATCGAAATTTATAACCGTTGGGGTGAGCAGGTTTTTCGTTCCAATAATTTCAACGAAGGCTGGGATGGAACGCACCGTGGACAAAGCAAGGAGGAGTGTCAGAGTGCGGTATATGCCTATAAGTTGTATGTGTACGGGGTGGACAAGGAAACCCGACTTTTTTACGGACATGTAACCTTGGTGAGGTAGGATGCTAAAATTGAGGATGGGTATAATTTTTATTTGGCGTGCCCCATTCGCCACAACCAGTCTACCTTTGAATAAGCTGTGGTACCAGGCGAATGGTCGGGCTATTCGTTCCTAGTCCTCGCCTTGCCTCCGCGAAGCTCCGTCAAGGCTGTGGGCTATCCACTGCTATCCCTGCCCGAAAAGTCTACTAACCTGGCAGTTGGTGGTTTTATATAGCCTTAGTTTTTAATCCACATTCTACCAAAGGAGGAATTAATTACCTAAACTTCCTGATTTTGTATGACTTAGCTATCCTTGCCCATTTTAGGAAAAGCACTTGTTGGTAATTTGGATAAACGAATTGATTTGCTGCTGCTTAGTGAATTATTCGTTTCTAATGCCTATTAAGGGTTGATTTGAGTTTTCGAAAGGCAATCATTCCACATTTTCTGTGCTTATCAAATAATGAAATAGTATAGCTAAGCTTGAAGAAATCACGCAAATGAAGAGAGAGGTGAAAACGCTTAATTGAAATTTGTCCATAAATAAAAACCAAAGTGGTAGGAAAAGTCCAAAAATTCCCAACACGTTTGTTATGGTTGATTTTGTTTTGTTCTTTTTGAGTAATTTATTCAGCGTAGCGAAGAGGATTGGTACGGAAGTAAAAGGCGTCAAAAAGGCCAATAGTATAAGAAGGAAAGGAATAAGAAAGGCTTCTTCTGGAATAATGTTAGTCATTTTTTTTTCTTTAAGATTCGCAAGTAATTAAAGTACTTGGCGCTTGTCAAATTCTAATTTAAAACGTTTGTGCCAATAATCACAGTTGATAGGAGCAGGATGCAATTGCATTCATCTATCACTTTGGCCTAGAAACGCAACATCCACTATGGCTTGAGCAAATGTAAATAATCATGTTGCAAATCGGGATGTAGACTTTCCAAAGCCTTGGTAATCTTCCGAATTTGCGATTCCCTTAGGTTTTCAAAAACGGTAGACTTCGGAAAGTATTTGGCCATGCCATTAAAATGTTGCAGGAAGTAAGCCAATAATTCGATTTCTGTTGTTTTTTGACCGGAATATTTAATGTGTTTTTGGGCTAGTTTTAAGGCTTTTCGAACGCCTTTTTTCGCGAGGTAAAAGGAAGACTTATTAATCTCTGAAAAGGCTACATCCATTTCCTCCTTTACCTTTTCTATATAACCAGCTTCGTTGTCTTGCTCAAAAAGCAGGTAGGTGAGTAAATCCTTGTTATCCCGTTTAAATTTGACTAGTTTTAAGCAAAGTTCAACGAGTTCTTGAGGAGGTCTAAGCCCTAATTCCTTTTTAAGTTCGTTAAGTTTTACGCTTTCCATTTAATTGTCCGAGAAATAATCGTTCAGGTTTTCAAATATTACTTCTTCCCAGCCTTCCACAATGTCATCATAGGCTTCATCCGGTATATTGGTATGATTGAGTTCTACGGAGGTCCCATTTTTGTGCGTATGAAACCTAAGTACCACGGTCGAATCTTCTGCTTGCTCCTCACCAAAATCCCAGGTTTGAATAAGTTCTTTGTTTTCGGTCATTCCTACCAGCTTCCCCGAAATGCTACCGTCCAACCAGGAGAAATCGCTGCCGGGTTCGGTTCCCATTTCTGCTTTTTGGTTGGTCCATAATTCAATTGTAAACGGATTGGTAAAAGCAATGTAAACCTCCTCTGGATTGGCAGGGAGAATATAGTATTTCTTAAAATTTTTCATCTTTTTAGTGGTTGAAGCAAATGTTCGAGTCCGTTTAACTTGATTTCATAAATGGTATGCAATAGCATGCCTAGTTTTCCGGGCGGAAAGCCTTTTCTGTTAAACCATTCAAGGTAGGATACAGGTAAATCGCAAATCAACTTGCCTTGGAACCGACCAAAAGGCATAGGTGTTTTTACGAGGGCAACTAAAATATCAGCATTGGGTTCCATAGCGGTTTTCTGAGCTGGAACTAGCGGAAAAGGGTCACTGTTCCTCGGAATAAATGAGGGTAATCGCGCATATCGCGAATGTTTATGAAATAGGTGTAAACGTCCTGTTTCAATTCAGCGCCTGTATCTTTTAGGGTACCGTTCCATCCTTCTTCAATATTGCGTGTCCTAAATACTTCGCCGCCCCACCGGTCCTTTATGACCATTTCATAGGTAGCAATGCCAATACCAAGTGGTTTGAAGGTTTCATTAACCCGATCCTGGTTGATGGTAAACGCATTGGGTATATACAAGGTAAAGGCGGGGCTTACATAAACCTGTTTGGTAATCTGATCGGTGCAGCCAAAGCTATTGGCAACAGTTAAGGTTACATCGTAGTAGCCGGTGTCAGTGTATTCGTGGAAAGGGAAACGGATGGTATCGCTACCTCCATCCCCAAAGTTCCAGCGCCAACTGATCGGACTTCCCAGTGAAGTATCTTGGAAATTAATAATAGGATCCATTAAAATATCAGCAGGATTGGGTGCTGCGTTGAAATCAGCGGTTGGACTGGGGAAGGTTTGTATAAAATTAGGTATGGCTAGGGAAGAGGTGCAGTTCTTGTCGGACGTGGCTGTAAGGCTAATCGTAAAATTTTCAGACAGATCATAGGTGGTAGAAACCGCTGAGTCGGTCGGGAAAGAGCCATTGTCTAAATTCCAAAAATAGCTGGCAATGGAACCACTGGCAATGGTTGATAGGCTTGAAAAGTTTACCGTTAATGGGGTACAGCCTGTAGTCAAAGGTTCTGCCGTGAAAGCAATCTCAGGCAATGGATTTACGGTAGCGGGAAGGGTGGTGTCGTGTTGGCAACCTTCGTCGGATGTCACAGAAAGCACAACTGGCAAGGTGCCTGGATTTTGGTAGGTGTAAACAGGGCTGTTATCGCTGGAAAGAGAGCCATCTCCAAAATCCCAATTGTAACTGATAATGGCACCAGAAGCGATTGTACAAAGATTGGTAAAGGCTGTTGGGAAGGTCAAACAAGGTTCGGTGGAGGTGAAATTTACAAACGGAACTGGGTTCACTTGCAAAACCATTTGATCTGAACTTACGCAGTTGTTGATATCGGTAACGGTTAAGGTGTAGGTAGTGGTGACTGTTGGATTTGCATTTGGTGTCAAACTGGTAGGGTCGTCCAAACCTGTTGCAGGTGACCAATCAAAGGTGACGCCATTGCCGGTTCCTTGTAAACCAATGGTTTCGCCGCTGCATATTTCAAGGTTTAATCCGGCAAATGCTGCTGGCGGAGGGGTTACTGTAATCTGAACGGCATCTGTATTCTGACAGCCATTGTTGTCGGTTACCGTAACGGTATAGGTAACTGTTCCGGCAGGACTAGCTACGGGATTAGCAATGGCCGCATTGGATAAAGCAATAGCTGGTGTCCATGCATATTGGATTCCTCCGGTGGCCGTTAAACCAATTTGGTTTCCAAAGCATATACTGGCATCTGCTCCTGCGTTTGCAGTGGGTAAGGGGTTTACGGTTATTACTACATCATCCGTGTTTACACAGTTATTGGCATCTGTAACGGTAACCGTAAAAGTTGTAGTTACGGTTGGATCCGCATTGGGATTAGAAATGTTGGGATTATCCAAATCAGCAGCAGGTGTCCATACATAGGATACCCCGCCGCCTGCACCTAAAGGAACAGCACTTCCAATACAAACGTCATCATCTGGACCTGCATCAGCTAAAGGAAGAGGGTTAACGGTAATAAGTATAGCATCGCTTGCACTGCAATTGTTGGCATCAGTTACTGTAACCGTGTAAGTGGTAGTGGCGGCCGGTGTAGCAACTGGATTGGCAACCGCAGCATTGTCCAAGGTGTTGGCTGGTACCCAGGCATAACTTACACCACCTGTGGCAGCTAAATTGGCAGAAAGTCCAAGGCATACGGATTGATCCACCCCCGCATTGGGAAGGGGTAAAGGATTGATGGTCAAAACCATTTGGTCGGTGTTGACACAGTTGTTGGCATCGGTAACAGTTACCGTATACGTTGTAGTGGCAGCAGGAGTAGCAACGGGAGCAGCGCTATTCGGATCACTTAATCCTGTGGTGGGAGCCCATTCATAACTTACCCCACCAGAAGCACCCATTATGTAGTTTTCGTTCAAACAGGCGGTGGCGTCTAAACCAGCATCCGCAGCAGGCAAGGGGTTTACCGTAATCACCACATCGTCGGTATTGCTGCAATTGTTTCCATCGGTAACCGTAACGGTATAGGTAGTGGTTACAATCGGACTGGCATTTGGTGTGGCAATCGCACTATTATCGAGATTTGTAGTTGGTGACCAAGAAAAACTTAAACCACCTAAAGCCGAAATAGGGGTTGTTTCGCCTACGCAAATAGCTTGGTCAAGTCCGGCATTTGCGCTTGGCAAGGAGTTGACATTGATAGTGATATCATCTGATGCAAAACAGTTGTTGGCATCGGTTACAATAACCGTGTATTGAGTGGTTCCTGGAGGGGTGGCAACCGGATTTGAAATATTGGTAGCGCTCAATGTAGCACCTGGACTCCAGGCATAACTAACTCCTCCGGTAGCTTGCAGGTTAGCCGATCCTCCAATACAGATGGCTTGATCAATTCCAGCATCAGCAATTGGCAGGGAATTAACAGTTAGCACCATTTGGTCTGAGTTAACACAACCATTGGCATCGGTTACTGTAAGTGTGTAAGTTGTTGTAGATCCAGGGCTAGCAGTAGGGGAGGCAATACCAGGATCGGAAAGGCCGGTGCCTGGGGACCAAGAATATAAAATTCCTCCTGAACCATTCAAAAAGGCCAATGCATTCAGGCAAATAGCGGCATCGGTTCCTGCATCGGCAGGGGGCAGCGGGTCCACGGTTAAGGTGATGTCATCGGTGGCGCTACAACCATTAATAGCCGTAACGGTTAAGGTATAGGTAGTTGTGGAGGCTGGGTTGGCTGTAGGGTTGGCAACATTAGTGGCAGAAAGGCCAGTAGCGGGTGACCAGGAATAAGTTCCTCCACCAGTTCCTGCAAAAATCACTGGCGTTCCAGCACAGGTTGAAAGGTCTGTTCCTGCATTTGGAAAGGCTTGATCAATAAACACATTGATGGTTTGGATGCTGGTGCAACCATAACGATCCGTAACGGTAACGGTGTAGGTAGTAGAAGTAAGAGGAGAAGCAATAACCGTTGCTCCAACAGTGGTATTCAATCCGGTAGCGGGTGACCAAGCATAACTGTAATTGGGTGAACCAAGAATAGTAGCAGCGGTAAGAGTAACCGATTGACCTTGACAAACCCGAGCACTAGCAGGATTAGGTGTAATTGTTGTTTGTGGACAAAGGTTAACTTCCAGTACGCTTTTGCTGTTATTGGAATTGCAATCTAAATCGTTCCAAGCTCCATCAGGGTAAATCTGCACACAATCTTCATTTCCTGATTGGTTTGGTTCTCCACCAGCCCAATTGGTGTAAGCCGAAGGGGATTGGTCGAACCAGGTAAAGCTGCCTTCTACATTGATGTCATTGTAACCTATCCAGATAATTCCGGAATAGCCCAAGGTGTTAAGATTGTTCAAAATACAGGAGTTCTCTGCAGCACTTTCAATAGAGGTGAGGTTGGCACCCAGGTTTTGGGCGAAAGACTGGGCGGCGCTACCCGACATTTGTTGGGGTAAAATAAAGTAAAGGCTACAAGCATCTTGGCAGGCCGTTAATTCCACACAACCAGCAGCAGTAAAGGCTTGACGAATCTGGGTAAGATTGCAGCCTGACTGTGCATTTGCGTTAACCCCAAACAATAGGAGGACGGCCAATAAGAGAGTTTGCCTAACAAATTTCATTTCCAAAACAAAGAAAGGCAAAATTTAGATTGAAAGGTTAGAAAACTTAACCAAGTAAGGCCTGAAATTTTTCCTTAAGTCTTTCCCAATAGCTTTTTTCGATGGGCTTTTCTTCTTTAATGATGACAAAAATTTCTTCATTGTCTTTTTTCATCAAGTATTTTTCTCTGGCAAATTTTTCGAGGGTCACCTGATTTGTTAGCAATTCTTGCAAGGCTTCCTCGTTTTCCTTAATTTGATTCAGGTAATATTCTTTTTCCTGCTCCATGGCCTTTAGTTGGGCCAAATTTTCCCGTTGGTAAATAAAGTTGTTCCGATCAAAAAAGGTCATCCACACCATAAAGGCAACAAAGGTGATGAGATACTTGTTCAGAAACCATTTCCGCATGTGGCAATAGTAAGGATTTTGTTCATAGGGTTTTGAAATGCCTATAGAATTAATAAACAGCTGTTTGGTGATAATTTGGATTCATTCTCGATAAGCTGAAATTCTTACAAAGTTGTTTAGAGGTTTTATTTATTAATTACTTTTGCCTTTACAATTTATTGAAATCAATTTCAACAACTTAACACAAAATAAAGTCTAGGTATCATCAGTTTATAAGATGGTCCTTTTTAAATCTTGTTTATCAAATATGGATATGGAAACAATTTCTCCCATTCAAAAAACTTCTTACACTTCTCAATTATTCCGCTTTGCTGTATTTCCGAATTTCGATAGTGGAATTGCGTATTTGGCTGAAAATTTGGCTGATAAAGAGGAATGGGACTTTTCGGATTCTAACGTAAAATCTTACAGTATTCTGAAGAATTACTTGGAATTTACCTTTAGACGATTGCAATACGAAAAGAAAATTGCCTTTACTGCTGATAATGTGTGGGCTTGTTTCAATACAGGTCTAGTAACCGAAAACTTGGAAGATATTTATGCTTTCTTCGAAGAGTATAAAAATCCCCGTCCCGAATTCAATACCCCATATTGTTTTAAAGCTTTCTTGAAAAAGAGCGATCCGGTATTGTTGAAGTATTTTTCAGGTAATCTGCCTATTTGTGCCAACTACTTTGATCGTCCGGAGTTTTTGGTTTTTAATCCAAATTGTGATTTAGTACCAGATATTGACAATATCATCCGCGACAACATGACGAGGTTCCCTGCCTCGCTTCAATCTTTAGGCGAATCTGAAATTCGTTGGCAAATTATGGGTGCAGTGGATGAAGTGAAAAAAAGAGTAAAAAAGAATTACCTGATGGCTGTGCCCCAATTCTATGATGGGAAAATCCAGCTTTTATTGCCATTGTACCTAACCTCGGGTTCGTCGGAGGCCACTTTGGCTATGGTTGCTCACCGCGTTACCGACCGAACTTACACGGCCCGGACTTGCCTCACCTTGAAAATGGCCTATAACAATGCCCGCCTTATTGCCAAGCCTCAAAGTGATTGGTTAAAACCTTAACTTTTCTCAAAAGGATAAGTTTGTGGAAAACAAAATAGTGAACCAAGGATAAATTTTATTTTCTTTGCTGCCCGAAACTTTAAAATTTTCAAAAAATGTCAGATATTGCATCTCGCGTTAAAGCCATCATCGTTGATAAACTAGGTGTTGATGAGAAAGAAGTAACCATTGAAGCGAGCTTTACCAATGATTTAGGCGCGGATTCACTTGATACAGTGGAATTAATTATGGAATTCGAAAAAGAATTCAATATCGCTATTCCAGACGACCAAGCTGAAAACATCGCTACAGTTGGTCAAGCTATTGATTACATCGAGAAAAACGTTAAGTAATCCTTACAGCTAACCGATGAGGTTAAAAAGGGTAGTAGTTACAGGAATCGGAGCCTTAACTCCAATTGGAAACTCAGCATCCGCTTATTGGGAGAATCTTCTCGCCGGTAAGAGTGGGGCTGGTCCTATTACCCGTTTTGATGCCTCCAAGTTCAAAACCCAGTTTGCCTGCGAAGTAAAAGACTTCGATGCCAACCAATTCTTCGACCGAAAGGAAGCGAGAAAACTCGACCCTTGCACTCATTACGCCTTAGTAGCGGCAGATGAAGCGGTTAAGGATGCGGGAATTGACTTGGAAAAAATAAACCACGATCGTGTGGGTGTTATTTTTGGCTCTGGCATCGGTGGCTTGGAAACGTTTTATAACGAATGTGTTGAATTTGCAAAAGGGGATGGAACACCACGTTTCAATCCCTTTTTTATTCCTAAAATGATTGCTGATATTTCAGCAGGTCATATTTCTATTAAGTACGGTTTTCGAGGACCGAACTTCACCACTGTTTCTGCCTGCGCTTCTTCTACCAACGCGCTTATCGATGCCTTTACCTACATTCGTTTGGGAAAGGCCGATATGATTATTTCGGGTGGTTCTGAAGCCGCAGTAAATCCTGCCGGTGTGGGCGGTTTCAATGCGATGCATGCTCTTTCTACCCGCAACGATAGTCCTGAATCAGCCTCCCGCCCTTTTGATTTGGATCGGGATGGTTTTGTGCTTGGTGAAGGTTCAGGAGTAGTAATTCTAGAAAGTTTGGATTCAGCCTTGGCCAGAGGAGCAAAAATTTATGCCGAAATGGTCGGAGGTGGTATGAGTGCCGATGCTCACCATATTACAGCGCCGCATCCGGAAGGATTAGGTGCCTTGAATGTGATGCGCAGCGCCCTAGAAGATGCCGAAATGGACGCCACGCAGATCGACTATGTAAATGTGCATGGTACATCTACTCCCCTTGGCGACATAGCTGAAACAAAAGCCATTCAAAAGGTTTTCGGTGATCATGCCTATAAATTGAATATCAGTAGTACCAAAAGTATGACCGGTCACCTCTTGGGGGCAGCCGGCGCTATCGAAGCTATTGCTTCCATTTTGGCTATTAAAAATGATATCGTTCCGCCAACAATCAACCATTTTACCGACGATCCTGCTTTGGATGCCCAATTGAATTTTACTTTCAACAAAGCCCAGCAACGAACCGTCAATGCGGCCTTGTCCAATACCTTCGGATTTGGTGGTCACAATGCCTCCGTTATCTTTAGAAAATTCGTACCCTGATCGTTGCATGAAGCTGTTGCCCGGATTTCTAAAGGCCAATTTTTCTCCTGACAAAAAACTTTTTCTAGCCCTGTATAATCTACTCGGATTTTATCCGAACAATATTTCCATTTTTAAACTGGCTTTTACCCATCGTTCGGTTGCTACCGAGGTGAAAGACGGGATGAAAATCAGCAATGAACGCCTCGAATACCTAGGCGATGCCATTTTAGGGGCCGTGGTAGCCGAGTTTCTTTTTAAAAAATTCCCGTTCAAAGACGAAGGCTTTCTTACCGAAATGCGCAGCCGAATGGTTAGTCGCGAAAACCTGAATAAGTTGGCGGTTAAAATGGGTGTCAATAACCTTATCGAAAGCAATTTGGTTGGTTCTCGTCAAAAATCTATGTATGGCGATGGTTTTGAAGCTTTAATCGGAGCCATTTACCTCGACCAAGGTTATGCTCCTACCCAAAGGTTCATTTTGAATCGGGTGGTGCGCAACCATATCGATTTGGATTTGATGCAGGCCCAAGATAATAACTACAAAAGCCGTTTGCTTGAATTTGCCCAACGTCAGAAGAAGGAATTGCGTTACGATGTGGTGGAAGAAGTTATGCAACGTAAAGTAAAGCATTATGTAATCGAGGTGTTTTATGATGGAGAAACCCTCGGTCGAGGCATGGATATTTCGAAGAAAAAGGCGGAGCAAATCGCTGCCCAAAAAAGTTTGGAAATGCTTGTTGAGCGAGGCGTTTTATAAAAGTAGTTTAAGTTAAGTTTATTTTATGTTTAGGCGGGCCCCTTTTCGCACGAAGCTTGGGTAGAAATAACTTGGCATTTTTGAGGCGAAAAGGTCACGCTTTCGGCAGTAATCCTCGGTCTGCTCCGTGCCTCCGCATTCCTGTGGGTTACTTGCCTCTATCGTTGCCCGGATGGCAGCAGTGAATTACAGAATGTAGTGGTTTAAATGTCCATTCTTAAAACTAATTCGAATTTTTTTCTTTCTGCATTTATTTTGATTTTTTGAAGAGGATTTTAAGCTGAAATAGTATTACATTAGTCCCCTCTTAAATAATATGAAAACACGCATATTTCTTACTTTTTTTGTCCTTTTTTCTAGTTTTAATTTTGTTTTTTCTCAAACAAAAAAATCGCATTCATCCACGGATATTGAATTGCTTTGGGGGGAAAGTTTTAGAATGCCCAAAAAGCATTATCAACTTGATTTTACCGGTTCTCCAGAAGATGGCTATGCCAATATTTGTTACCGTCAAAAGAAGAGTATTGCTATTCAACGATTTGATAAAAATTTAAAGTTTAAAAAGGAAGATGTTTACGAAATAAAAGAAAAGAAACCACCCATAGTAGAGGGTAGCATAAAAATGAATAATCGTTTTTATGTAAAAGAAATTAAAAGGGATAGAAAGGCAGATAAAACATCTGTAATAATTAGAGAAGTTGATTTGGCCACTGGCAAGCTTTCAGCGGAACGGGTATTGTGTGAATCAACTTCCCGTGGATCAAATTTTAATACGCTTTACAGCATTCATAAAGATTATATGTTGTTGTATTACCTAAAACCTAAAGAAAGTGTTAGGGATTCCAAAAATTTTGAGACCTATTCGTTTACCGTTTTCAATAAAGAGCTAAAGAAAGTGTGGAGCAAGGATGTAAGGTTACCTTATCCTGAGTCGGAAATAAAAGCTCAAGATTTTACCTTAACATCTTCAGGCGAATTGTATATGCTGATGAGCCGCAAAAATGCAAATGAAGGAAAACGTGTAAGAGGTTCAAAAGATACCGATGTAGAAGGAAAGGCCGTGTCGAACTTTGGAATGGAACTTTACAAAGTAGACCCAAATGATTATGAGATGGATAAGGTTAAAGTGAAATTTAATCCGAAGTTCTACTACAGCTCCAATTCAATTTTCGAAACCAAAAATGATCAATTGTTGTTGGTAAGCCTTTATTCTTCATCCAAATATGATTCGTATGATGGGCTTTCGGTGATGACCTTTAATAAAGAAGCAGGGGAATTTGAAGAATCAAATTTGTATGAAATTCCTACTGCCTTGATTAAAGAATTTGAAAGTGCCAAGCAAAAGAAAAGAATGGAGAAAGATTCCAAGAAAAAAGGTGATTCGGACGAAGAAGCTGCAAGTTTAAACCTTCGCACAGCCATTATGGATGCAAATGGTAATTTGTTTATTACGGCCGAACAGTACAAATTAATCGTGGTTACACATACCCGTACCGATAGTCGTGGTGGATCATATACCACCTATTCCTATCATTACTACTACGAAGATGTGTATATTTTTAAAATATCGAAAGACAAAACCTTAGAATGGATTAAGAAAATTCCGAAAGATCAAAGAGCGGTAAATACGACCACAACCTTAGGAATTCATTCGTTTGTTGCAGGGGATGATTATTACCTCGTGTATTTTGATAAGGCTGAAAACTTAAGGTTGGAAAGTAATAAGAATCCAGAAGTTTATTTTCCCGGAAAAGGCATCTTGTGCTACACAAAAATTGATAAGGAAGGGGTAATTTCGAAAGAGAAATTATTTGATGTAAAGGAACAAGAGCGGTATTTGGAGGTCACCGATTTTGAAAGGGTGGCCGAATCAACCTTTCTAACCACTGCATTTTTCAAAAAGGATAAGAATCCGGTAATTCTTAGGCTGAAAGATTAAGCCAAAATTAGGCCAGTAAAAAGCCTTGGAAAGTTTATTTTTAACCCAAATTAATCAATAGGAGGATTTATTAATCCGAACTACTTGATTTAGTTGGGTTTACCCCTCCCGAAGAAATTTCGGGATAGCAGTTGTTATCAATTTGGCCATACAAATTGATTTACAACTGGTTAATCGTTTATGCATTTCTAATGCGTAATCTGGGTTTAATAGCATTTCAAGGTTTTTTTGTTTTTTCCAAATTTGGATTTAGTCAATTTTTAGCCACAAACCCTACCTGTCCTTCCAATAGGCATGGTTTTGCAACTGGTTATTTCCGTGAAAATGGTAAACTTTGCACTACTGCCCAGTATCCGCACCTCGGGTAGGGATAGAAGCGAAAAACCCACAGCGGCCTGAACGTAAGTGAAAGGCGCGAGGATTTGCAGCGAATAGCCCGGCCCTGAGCCCTTGCAGTCTGTTGAATTTACAGCAGGAAGCGGTATTGGCGAATGGGACCCGCATGATAGGAAAGAGAAAATTGAAGTGAGAAAATAGAAGAGAGAAAATAGAAAAGAGGTTAAATATCTCTGCCGATGGTGTATTCGACCAAGCCGGCTAGGGATTCGCGGATTTGTCCGGGAGGGAAGGTTTCCAAAAGGGATAATGCTTGGTTTTTTAGGGCATTCATCTTTTGGGTAGAGTAGGTGATGCCGCCTTTGGCAATAACGGTTTCGATAACTTGTTTGACCTTTACATTATCGGTGTTGTGGTTTTTGACAATGTTGATGATTTCCCTTTTTTCCTTGGGAGTGCTCATGTTCAGGGCGTAAATCAAAGGCAAGGTCATTTTCTTTTCTTTGATATCAATACCGGTTGGTTTACCAGTTTTGTTGTGATTCTCGTAGTCGAACAGGTCGTCTTTGATTTGGAAAGCCATACCTGCCAACTCGCCGAATTGTCTCATTTTCTCGATTAGAACGGTATCTTCGGTTACGGAAGCCGCACCACAAGCGCAACAAGAGGCAATAAGGGTGGCAGTTTTTTTACGGATTATTTCGAAATAAACGTCTTCGGTAATGTCTAACCGACGAGCTTTTTCGATTTGAAGCAATTCGCCTTCGCTCATTTCTCGCACGGAATTGCTGGTGATTTGAAGCAAATGGTAATCGTTGTTTCCTACACTAAGCAACAAACCTTTCGACAGGAGGTAGTCGCCGACCAAGACCGCAATTTTATTTTTCCATAAAGCATTGATGCTGAAAAAGCCACGGCGGAGGTTGCTATCATCTACCACATCGTCGTGCACCAATGTAGCTGTGTGGAGCAGTTCGATATGTGTAGCGGCCCGGTAAGAGCAATCGTTGAACCCGCCGCAAAGTTTGGCCGAAAGAAACACGAACATAGGTCGCATTTGTTTCCCTTTTCTTTTAACGATGTAGTGGGTAATGGTATCTAACAAGGGCACAGAGCTGCGCATGTTATCCCGAAAACGGATTTCGAATTCATCCATTTCGGCTGCGATAGGTGCTTTTATTTGATCGAGTGTCAACAACAGAGGGCGAAGGTAGAAGCAATTGTTCTAGTTTCCAATCTCTTGACAAAATTTCTATTCCACCTTCACGCCCATCACGAGGATATCATCGACTTGTTCTTGGTCTTTTTTCCAGGCTGATAGGAAATTTCGGAAGGCTTGGAACTGCTGATCGCCTGTAGTATGGCCTAATTCACGGATAAAGGATTCGTAGGTTTTACGGTGTATTTTTTTGTTATCCTGGCCGCCAAATTGATCCGTAAACCCGTCGGATTGTAAGTAAACCCAAGCGGCTTTTTCGAGGTAAATGGTTTCTTTTTCGAAGGCCTGGTCGCGCATTCGTTTGCTGCCAATGGAACGTTTGTTGCCGGCAAATCTTTGGAGTTCACCTTCTTTGGTGAGGAGGTAAAGTGGGCGACCTGCTCCGCAAAATTCAAGGGTTTTGGCCATTGGGTTGTAACAACAAAGGGCTACATCCATGCCATGTTCATGCATATCCAGGTTGGCGTTTTCTTTGAACACATGGGATAAATGGTGGTCCAATTGTTCGAGCATCCAATCAATGGCAGGAGGTGTTTTTCCTTTGATTAATCGGTCAAAAATATCCACACCCAAAATGGACATAAAGGCGCCCGGAACGCCATGACCGGTGCAATCTGCTACTGCAAAGTAGATACGCTCGGAGTGGGTGCCAAACCAATAAAAGTCGCCACTGACAATATCTTTAGGTAGGTTCAGTACAAAGGCATCAGGCAAAACCGATTTAATGGAGTTTAATTCGGGCATAACACTTTGTTGCAAGGTGGCAGCATACTGGATGGAATCGGTAATGTCTTTGTTTTTTTGTTCGAGATCGAGGTTTTGTTTGTTGAGTTGTCGGGTGCGTTGTGCCACTTCAATTTCCAATCGTACATTGATTTGATCGGTCATGAGGTTAATTTCCTGTAATTTTTCAAAGGCTTCTTTTTGGGCTTTTTCCTTTTCCTTTTGCACCATGGAGAACTGTTCGGCCATAGAAAGTGAAAGCAGAATCACTTCCAAGGTATTCCCAAATTTGAGACTGTTGTAATTAATGAAGGTAAGCGGGAGGATATTTGAATTGGCCAAGACAAATACGATGGTTCCCACGAACAAGGAGGCAAAGGCTGCATAAAAATAAGGATTGCTGGGCCGGTTTTCCTTTTTACCCGCATACAGGCAATACACGATACCAATAATGGAAAGCATGCCCGATAAGTTAACCAAAATGAGACTTATTTTATAGAAGAAACCATTGTAAAGCGAGAAGACAGCCGCAATTACAGAAATACCCATTGTTAAATCAATCAATCGGGATGGCCAGCGGTTGACTAGGGTGCAGAGGTTGAGGAATTTTTTGGTGTATAAAAGGACAAAGAAAATGGTAGCCGAGGTAAGGAAAATGATACTTCTATCGGCAAAAAAGGTACTGAATCTAAAGAATACAGTGGAGGCATATCCTTCCAAGGAAACCTGCAGCAAGACAATGGAAAGCACATACAGTACATACCAAAGGTAGGATCTTTCGCGTAAGGCTGAATAGAGGAAGAGGTTGGAAAGGATGGCGAAAATCATGATACCGAAGAAGATTCCTAAGAAAACCTGCTCGTATTGGTCGTGTTGATGAAATTCTTCGGGGGTAAACAAAGAAGCACTGAGCATGGCAATATCGCCTTCCGATTCGAAGCGGAGGTACAAGGTATTGTCATGGTTTGGGTAAAGTGTAATTTCAAACAAATTGGGTTTGAAATAATGCGAATTCGGGTTTTGCGGAAGGGCGTCGCCAACGGTGGTAAAGGACCAATGGCCGGATGGGTTTTGCTGCCACAGTGTTAATTGGTTGGTAGTAGGACGACCGGCTTCGAGGATGAATTTGGTCGCTTGGCTGCCCTTGAATGCTAATGGAATACGCAACCAATAGGAGGAATTAGAGAACCCCAAGTTTTTATCCGGACAATCCATTTTTTTGAATGCTCCGGATTGGAAATGGGCAATGGCATCCGTTATAGAACTTTGATTGGATGGATCTTCCCAAAAGGATGCTTTGCTGCTTAATTCCAGTTCGCTATCCAGGATGTTTGGGATAGAAAGTTGTCCATCTGCCTTTGGAACAGGCCAAATGGAAAGGCAAACAAATGCGAATAAAACAAGTAGTAGTCCTCCTTTGGATTTCACGGGATTGTTGTGGGCTGCCTCTGTACTTGTTTTTGGAAGCTATGTTTCATTTTTTGGAAGAACGATGCTTAAAATGTCATAATTCATATTATTTGAAATGAATTAGTTGATTTTTCCTATTTTCGTATCATGTTTTTGAAAACCAGAATCGCATGGCTTTTTTTGGTAGCAATCCTGTTTTTGGGATTGCATTCCTGTAAAAAGTATGAAGAGGAACTGATTCCCAACAATGTTCCCCCACCAGATAGTACCATTTCGGAAGTTTTGATGCAGACCTACATCAATAAGGCTTACATTAGTATTTTGGGTAGGAAGCCGACCGAAAGTGAGTTTTCAGAAGGGTTTGCATTAGTAAAACAAGGAAACTTGAACGAGGCGAGTCGTTTGGTGTTTTTGGATATTGTAATGGCTAAACCCGAGTATTATCCCCATGTATATGATTTAGCCAGGCAGGAATTATTGAATGATTTGGATACTGCGGAAGTTACCTTTAACAAAACCTTGTTTGAATATTTGATGACACTTCCAGAAAATGCTGCCTATGTTGGACAATTGCAAGCTGAGGTAAATCGCTTGGATTCTGTGCAGCGAATTCCAAGTCTGTTGGCTACCAATCAACCATTCGTTGTAGCAAAAATGCATAAGTATTGCGTGGATAATTATTTCTATGATCAGCTCAATATGGGAACTTTCAATTTTGTGACCAGTTGTTTTGAGCATTTTTTGTTTAGGGCACCTTCTGATTTAGAGTTGTACAATGGTTCACGCATGGTAGATGGTTTTAGTGGGACGCTGTTTTTTGAAGAGGGTGGAACCAAGAATGATTTTCTGACTATTTTCTTTAGGACCGGAGATAACTATTTCCATGGCCAGGTAAGGGAATTATACCAGCGTTACCTATTTAGGGAGCCCAGTTCGGAAGAGACCGTTGAATTGGCCCTTCAGTACCGCAACACCGGTGATTACAAAGCCTTACAAAAGAAAATTTTGAGTATGGACGAATATGTTGGATTAAACTAGTTTATCATGAAGAAGCCATTTTTTTATAAGCCAATTCTGTTTTCAAGCTTAATTTTGTTTGGGCTGTTTGGACAATCCTGCAAAAAGGAAACGGACTATGTGTATGGGGTAACGGATGTTGACTTGAACCAATCCGATGCCAATAAACCGAATGTAAAATCGACCAATGAATTTATTTCAATCGCCTATTCCGATATTTTCGGCACTACGATTCCACATGACAAATTGGTGAAATTGCAAACAGCCTACACCGCCTTTGGGGATCAGAAATTTATCGAGCAATTGGTTATACGGAATTTTCTCAACCAACCTGGCAATGCCCTTCCAAGCCAAGGTGAAATGACGGCCGATCTGGATAAATTTATCGAAGAGGCTTATATCAAGTTTTTTGCCAGAAAGCCCAATGAATACGAGGCTTACTATTTGAAGAATCTCTTGACCAACGACCCAAGTATTACTCCGGAATTGGTGTATTACGCCATGATGACTTCAAATGAATACCGTTACTATTAAGAATTAGCCATGAAAAGAAGGAGTTTTTTAAAGAAAGCAGGTATAGCCACAGCGGGAGCATTTGCTGTTCCATATATTTTACCCTCGGGTCGTTTGTTTGCGGCTACAGGCAGTCGAATTGCTGACCATGTAGTGTTGTGCTTATTTGCAGGTGGGGTACGTAACCTTGAAAGTATTCAAAAAATTGAGGGCAATTTGATGCCAAATATCCTGTTAGGCAGTGAAAGTATAAATCCTCAAATTGCTCCGGGTATGTCTGGAATTCCGGCACCCTTTTCCACCAAACTTCAAACACAAGGAACCTTGTTTAAGGAGTTTCGCTATGCGGCAGGGGCGACCGGACATTTCAATGCACATTCCTCGGTTTTGACCGGTAGGTATAATTTGGTGGATGTTAACTTAAAACAAAGACCAGCCTATCCAACCATTTTTGAATATTACCGCAAGCATAACAGTCCTTCCATGTCGGCTTTAAATGCTTGGTGGATTTCCAATTCCCTAGGACCTTATCCTGCTTTGAATTTTAGCAACTATCCCGGTTATGGAGCTGCTTTTGGAGCCAATTATATTCAACCTAGGTCGATTATCAGCGAGTCGGGTTATGAAGTATTGGGCAATCCCAAGAATTTTTCAGCCAATGAAATAGAGAAGATTAACAAGATTCGAACTTTCTGTGATAATAATTTCGCCAAGAGTTTTACACCCGGAGATGCTGGGGTAACCAATTCATTTGAGGATGCCCAGTTATTGGATCAGTTTATTAAGGATTCTTATACCGATGCCTTGGCTGGACAATACGACAATCCTTGGAATTCGCCTTCAGGAATGAGTGGCGACATGTTTAATGTGTTTGCTGCTGAAAAGGTAATCGAAAGGTTTAAACCGGAACTGTTGGTGGTGAATATGCAAGATGTAGATGTAGGACATACCAATTTTACCAGCTATTGCGACAATATGCGCAAGGCTGATTATTCCGTTGCCCATTTGTGGCAAACTATACAATCTACACCCGGCATGAGCAACAATACCATCATGATAGTTGTTCCCGAGCATGGAAGAAACCAAGAGCCTAATACGGTTTTAGATGCGTATGGCCGCTATGCACTTGACCACAACAATGACGCTATGAGTCGTGAGATTTTCTGTTTGGTTGTCGGTCCATCCGGAAAAGTGGTTCAGAATCAAGTGATTTCGACGGTAGAAGGACAAACGGTGGATGTCATCCCATCCATTGCCAAGATTTTGGGTTTTTATTCAGATATCCCAGGCGGAATGCTGGAAGGAATGCCCTTGGTACAGGCTTTTGCATAAATAATTGAACATGATGAAGAAATTTGCTTTACTTTCCTTTGCCTTCAGTTGTTTGGCCATTTTCTTGGTCAGCTGTTGGAAGGAAGTTAATCCTAAACCTGAAAACCCTTACGATCAGGTAAAATATGTTACACCACCTATTCAAACCGACACCCTGGATCCGAATTCCTTCGTTGCCATCCACCGTGATATTTTAGCACCTACTTGCGCTCAACCAGGCTGCCACGATGGTGTATTTGAACCCGATTTTCGAAGCTTGGAAAGTTCTTATTCCACCCTGGTTTATGCCAAGGTTACCAAGAATAATGCGGATAGTTCCTTCACTTTTAGGGTACTACCTTTTGATAAATTGAAGTCTGTTTTATATGAAAGAATTACGAATTGTTGCTTTGTAAACCAAAATGACCGAATGCCTCAGGACAACATTGGAACTCCGATGGCTAGTGAAAAAATAGATAGGATTGGAAATTGGATTGAAGCGGGGGCCAAGGATATGTTTGGAAATATTCCGCAATATCCAAATTCAGAGCCCAATATTCTTTATTACTATGCTGTAGATGCCCAATATAATTTGCTTTCGGGAACAGAGCGACGAATTGATAGTGTTTTTTACAATCCATTCATTGTTCCTGCCAATTATGCTATGAATTTTGTAATCGTAGTGGAAGATGATAGCACAGCTGTTGACCAACTCAGCTACAACAAACTTAAATTGAGTTATGATCCGGATAATTTTTCAAGTTCAGCTCCGGGCTACCAAGAGATTCAGGCTTTTGTATTTACTTATCCTGGAAATGGAAATAAATATTTTATGGCCAATGTAAATACAGGTTCGTTTTCCAGTGGTCAAGTTGTTTATTTTAGATTCTATACCAATGATGGCGACCATGTAGGAAATACTGAATATCCTTACAGTTCATTACCATTGCCTTACAAAACCTTTTTCTCCTTTTACATTCAACCTTAATCCTCCTTTTGATTGCTATGAAATTATCACGCGTTTTACCCTTTTTCCTTTACTTTGGTGGAATTACCCTTTTTGTTTCTTGTTCAAAAAAAGAAGAAATAAGCAATATTCCTGAAATCGAATTCATATCTGTTACACCGGCTACGGTTACTCAGTTTCAAGATTCGTTGAATTTTCGAATTTCTTATAAAGATGGAGATGGGGATTTGGGAGAAAATAATGATACCGTTAAGAATGTTTTCCTTACCGATAGCCGAAACAATGTGACCTACAAATACAGGTTACAAGAACTTGCTCCTTTAGCCTCCTCCATTTCCATACAAGGGTATGTCAATATTAAGTTGAACAGTGTGGGTTTGCTGGATGAAAATGCCGACCAAGAAACTGCAACTTATTCCATTTACATTAAAGACAGAGCTGGAAACTCAAGCAATACCGTTACTTCTTCGGTTGTAACGATTACCAAATAATACCGAATGGGCATAATGTATAGTCCAATTTTAGGCTCCCATTTTCTTGAAAAAATTGGACTAACATACTGTATCCTCGGCATTTACCAATCTAAATTTACAAAAAGCCTTTGGACTATTTATAAATTAAAATTGGTATAAGAATGGACATAACACAATTACGGGAGTTGGGTTTGTCTTTGCCCCAAACCACTGAAGATATCAAGTGGGACAACGATTTGTGCTTTTCTATTCTAGGGAAAATGTATTGCATTGCTTCCTTAGCAACCCCATTTCGTTTTTCAATTAAGGTAGAGGTAGAAGAATTGCCCGATTTATTAAACCACAGTGGCGTTAAACCAGCACCATATTTGGCCCGGTACAATTGGATTTTAATAGAGACAGACACTTCCCTTTCCCATTCGGAATTAAAACGATTGATAAAAAATTCGTATCAATTGGTTTTAAAGGGTATTCCTAAGAAGAAAAGAGAGGCAGCCGGGTTGGATTAAAGTTCCACTCCAGGAGAAATAATTTTCTCTTTTAAAGCATACATCACTATATCCGCAGTGTTGCCCAAGCCTAGTTTCTGCATGATATTTTTTCGGTGGGTATTAACAGTATGTTTGGATAAGAAAAGTTTGTCGGCAATTTCTTTATTGGTCATTCCTTCTGCGATGAGGCGAATGATTTCCATTTCTCTTTTACTAATGTCCACCGGTTCACAGCAACTTGCCACCTGATTTAAGTTAACATCCGCCGAATGCTCAACCAGAATAGCATCTAGGATTTTGCCACAAAAGAAGCTTTTCCCTTCGAAGGTATTACTTACCGCATCAAGGATTTCATCTTTATCACAGTCTTTCAAAACATAGCTGCAAATTCCAGACTCGATACCCCGTAGAATAAAGGGTTTGGAGATTTGGTTTGAAATAGCCAATACTTTGATATCGGGATTCATGATTAGGGCATTCGAAATATCCTCAGGTTTAAATTCAGATTCCGTAAAATCAATGATTAAAACATCTGCTTGCTTTAGTTCCTTCGACTTTTTTAAATCTTCACTAGCTCCTGCTTCAGAAATAATCTGAATATTCTTGTTTGATGAAAGTAATGATTTCAGTCCTTCACGAATAAGAAAACTGCTGTCTGCGATAATGAGTTTAATCTGTGCCATAGTAGTGCAAAGTTACAAATTTCAATCTATTTTAAAAATCAAAAGTAAAACCGTCGAAAACTAAGGTGGTGTTTTCAAAATGCCTTTTTGCTTCCACCAAAAATGGATTCAACTCCTTGTATCTCGACGAGAAATGGCCGATCAAAAGGTTTTTAGCTTCAGCCATGTGGGCAATTTTACCTGCTTGGTTTGCGGTGGAATGCTGGGTTTTTACGGCTCTATCCGACAACTCCTCCGTAAAGGTTGCCTCATGGTACAGGACCGTAACCTGTGGGAAATACGATGGTAAGTCAGGGTTAAAGGCTGTATCCGAACAAAAAGCATAGCTGGATGAAGGTTTGGGCGCTTTGGTTAGCAAGGCATTGGAAATAATTCTACCATCGGGTTGTTGCCAATCCTTGCCAGCTTTTACATCCATCATGGATTCCACCGGAATTTTATATACTTCGATGGCTTCCCTGCGGAGGTTACGAAGTTTGGGTTTTTCCTGAAATAGGAAACCATTGCAAGGGATTTTATGTGATAAGGGGAAACTGAAAACTTCCATTCCTTCATCTTCCCAGATTAGGTTCTTTTCGGTTGGGTGGTGAAAATGGTATTCAATTTCAAATTGCAATTGGGTGTCGGAATAGTGGAAAATGGTTTGAAGAAGCACCTCCATTCCTGTTGGACAAAAGAGTTTTAAGGGGGCTGTTCGTCCGCCAAGATGCATACTCGAAATCAAACCGGGCAAACCCAGCCAATGATCGCCATGGAGATGGCTAATAAAGATATGGTTGATTTTAAGAAGTGGAATCTTTTTTCGAAGCAGGGATAACTGGGTAGTTTCTCCACAATCTATCAAAAAGAACCGCCCAGAAACTTCAAGTATCTGGGCGGTAGGATTCCTGGTTACGGTAGGTGTTGCACTTCCACTTCCCAGGATGAGAATTCTCATGCAATTAGCGTTTTACTTGCATTTTTTGAGTGAAGTTTTTGCTTCCGTTGGTCAAGCTGTAGAAGTAGATACCTTCTTTCAAATTGCTGCCATCGAATTCAATTTCATTTACACCAACTTTTGATTGGATGTTGGTAGCGAAAACTTCTTTACCAAGCATATCAAAAACTTTCAAGGCAACTTTTTCAACGCTAGGTGTGCTGAAAGCGATCGTTGTTTTACCTGCAAATGGATTTGGCATGTTTTGGATAGCCGAGAAACTATTTAGGTTTAAGTCTTCGATACCAGTGCTAACATCCAAGGTATAAGATTTGTCGAATACTTGTGGAGCTGCTGGTACAGGAACATTGGCTACACCAGCATTAATAGTTCCAGGGAAAGTAAAATCGATATCACCAATTGGTGCAGAAAAGGATGCAGAACCACTGGTAGAAGAAGTAATTTGAACTGTGGCAGATCCTCCTGCTGTAGGAGTTCCGCTTAAGGTAAGGGTACCAGATGCACCAGCATCATACATTCCTGAGGCTTGGTCAAAAGTTCCAGTAATTCCATCAGGAAGTCCAGCAACAGTCAAAGTTGTAGAGGTAATGTTTGCTGGCAAGCTAGTTGGAATTGGAATAGGTAGTCCTGCTGGTAAACCAAATCCAGCGGTACCGATTGTAGCTGTTGAAGGAACGGTAAACGTGATTACTTGGTTGTAATTTGTACCTACTGCGGCTCCTGGAAGAGAAGCTGGTGAATAGATATCTACTGATTGCCCAAAGGTGATTAGGCTAGCAGCGATTAAAGCTGTGGTTGAAAAGATTTTTTTCATTTAATTTAAGTAAAAGTGGATTATAGGTTATGATTTTAGGAGTTACTATTTTGAAAGATTCATTTTCCCGGTAATGGTAGCTTTACCATTGTTGATGGAAAACAAATAGGTGCCATTGGGCAGATTGCTGCCATTGAATTCAATTGTGTTGATACCTGGGTTGGCTTTAATAGACTCGGTATAAACAGTTTGGCCCAAGAGATTATGTACTTCAAATTGTGCATTTACGCTAGTGGGAGTGCTGAATTTAATGGTAGTTTTTTCAGAAAAAGGATTGGGCATATTTTGAATCATGGTAAATCCATTTGGATTCAACACTTCATCAATACCAACCGTGGCTGCATCAAATTTGTAATACAAGCTTTGTGGAATGGTAAGGGTGTTTCCGAAAGCAGTACCTTTTACTTTGAGGTTGATTTGAACTTCAATAATACCTGATCCTGCAGTAGTATTTAAAAAGGTAACGCAACCATTGGTTCCGCCTGCCCATTTGCAGTTTGGTGTGTTACAGGTGTATTGGGTTCCAGCCGGGAAGTTGGTAATACTTTCAATCCAAATACTGTCGATGGTAGCTGTAAGACCGCTTAATACAGTATCAGAAGGAAGTCTAAATTGCACAACGTCAGGAAAAGCTGAAGTTGTGGCACCTGAAATGGTGTCCATTGGTGACCCGCCAGCAGCATTGGCAGGAATAGGGTAGGCCAAACCACCGTTGGTATTGCCATCAGGGATACATTGTGAAAACCCTTGAAAAGCAAGCGATAAAGTAAAAATGGAGAGTAAAAGTTTTTTCATTTAAGAATGATTAGTAGGTTTTATGGAACAAAAGTATTGAAAAATAATTTTATAGCATAGGGTAAAAACAAAAAAGCCCCGAATAATCGAGGCTTTTTTGTTAATATTTCAACTATTATTGGATAGATACTTTTTCAGTGATCGTTTTTTCACCAGAAGTAAGGTTGATGAAATAGATACCAGCTTGTAGGTTTTCTTTGTTGAAAGTCAAACTGTTGATACCTGCTTTAGCATCCATAGTAAGTGTTCTAACAATTTTACCAGTGATGTCAGTTACATTCATTGTTGCTTTACCAGCATTTTTCAAAGAAAATTTAACTTCAGCTGAAGTAGAGAAAGGATTTGGGTAAACAGCCAAGTTAACATCAGAAGTGTTAAGCACTTCGATACCAGCAGGACCAACGCTTAGTTTGTAACCAGAATATTTGATATAGTCACCAGTTCCGATTGGAGCAGGTAGAGCTGAATACCAAGAATCTTGACCAGCGATATTCAAAAGCAAATCCACTTTCAAAGTAAGGTCATAAACAGCAGTAGTAGTTAAGCTTGAACCAGGTACGAATACACTTGCACAACCTACAACTGGTGAAAGGTCAGGGAAAGTACCAGTGTTTTCCCAAGTAGCATCAGCTTGGTCAGTAGTAACAACTGCTCCAGCAGGTGCGCCATCCATTCCGATGTATTTAATCGATTTGATTTTTACTGCAAGTCCAGAAGCACTTGTATCAGTAATTGTTTTCAAGTTGAATACAGCAGTGTAATCAACACCAACAGTTGCTGCATATTGAGCATCATTGTTGAAAGTTGTTGTATCTGGCAACAATTTTCCACCAGCTACTCCATTAAATAAATTTGCATCTGGAGTACATTGTGCACTGGCTAAAAGTGCAGATGAAACAGCAAGAATTGAAAGTAAACCTTTTTTCATTTTTGTTTTGTTTTGTTTGATTGTTTGTTATTAGGTGATGTTAAAATTACAGGGTTAGGCATTGTCCAATCCACGCTCCACTTCTTCCATGGCCAATAGGTCATGCGCTTCGTCGATGGTTGGTACAATATTTAAAATGGTATCCAATTGTGAAATGGAAATTAATTTGGCTACTGAACGTTGCAACCCAGATAGTACAAAGGAACCATTCGCATTTTTACACAGACGGTTGGCTACTAAAATGGCGCTCAGTCCGCTTGAATCGCAATAACGCGTGTCGCTCATATCCAAAATGATGTTTTTATACCCTTCGGCATTGATAACTACCAATTCGGCTTTTAGGGAAGGTGAAACATGGCTATCCAGCTTTTCAGCTTTCAAGGATATTAGAGCATATTTCTCTTTCTTGTCGGTCGTAAAATTCATTTCGTATGTGAAATAATGGACAAAGTTAACAATAATTTCTGATTAATTGGATTTGCATTTTTTATTTCTAGGATTTGGTTTGTCAAAAATAGGTTGTTTAAGCTTTGGATGATTCGTCTTTCAAAAAAAACTTACCCGTTTGTACAAAAATTAAAATTAATAGGACCAATTTCAAGCCTTCAGCGGCCAAATTGTAAAAATGTACGTTCGAGGGGGGTAAGGTTTCGCCCTTGAAAAACATAACCGACCGAAAAGCCAGCTGGGGCATAAAAAAGAAAGATTCCACTACACAAAGGAAGAAAACAAAAAACGGTAAGGCCATTTTCCACCATTCTTTCCCTATCCTGGAACTTAAAAATAACAAGGCCACACAAAAAAGCAGCTCGGCCTTTTGGAAAAATTCAAAAATGGTCCGGGTTATGACAAACATCAAACCTTTATGCTCCGGCAACAATTCCGGCGTTCTCGGTCTTAAACTGGCCTCCATGGCTACGGCGATAATCATCCCAAACCAACAGGCTGTTAGAAACAGTAAAGCCAGACCATACTTTTTAGTTGTTTTTTCCATTATCGGCAAAGGTAGCCGTTTCCTCCTTTTCTTTGCACCAGAATTTAATTGTGGAGAAAAGAAAAATTGCCATTTTAGGGTCAACCGGGTCCATTGGTACCCAAGCCTGGAAGTTGTTTCAGCCAATCCTGAACAATTTCAGGTCGAAATACTCACGGCCGGCGGAAATGCCGAATTGTTGGTGCAGCAATCCTTGCACTATAAACCCAATACCGTTGTTATTGCCGATAAATCCAAATACCAATGGGTGAAAGACCAATTGTGGGACGAAGGAATTAAAGTGTTTTCGGGTATCGAATCCATCGAACAGGTGGTAGCCAGCGACGAAATTGATACCGTACTTACCGCCATGGTGGGCTATGCCGGACTTAAACCTACCATTGCTGCCATCGAATCGGGCAAAACCATTGCCTTGGCCAATAAAGAAACCCTGGTGGTAGCCGGTGAACTCATTACCAAGTTGGCCCAAACCAAGGGTGTAAATATTTATCCGGTCGATTCCGAGCATTCCGCTATTTTCCAATGCCTGGCGGGCGAGTTTCACAATCCTATCGAGAAAATTATTTTAACGGCTTCGGGCGGACCATTTAGAGGAAAGCAAAAGGAGGAGTTGTTGGCTATTAAAAAGGAGCAAGCTTTAAAGCATCCCAACTGGACCATGGGGGCCAAAATTACCATCGATTCGGCCACCCTCATGAACAAGGGATTGGAGGTTATCGAGGCAAAATGGCTTTTTGGTATTCATGCCAATCAAATAGAGGTGGTGGTGCATCCCCAGAGTATCGTACATAGTTTGGTGCAATTCCAGGATGGTTCCATCAAGGCACAATTGGGACTGCCCGATATGAAATTGCCCATTCAATATGCCTTGGCGTATCCCATGCGCTTGAAAAACGATTTTCCCCGGTTCGATTTTCTGCAATACCCCAATCTCAGCTTCGAAAAGCCCGATCTCGAAACCTTCCAATGTTTGGCCCTTGCCTTTACAGCCCTCGAAAAAGGCGGTAATATGTCCTGTGTGGTGAATGCTGCCAACGAAATTGCTGTAGCCGCTTTCTTGCAGGATGGCATTTCCTTTTTAGGCATTCCCGAACTCATCGCGTATTGCATGGAAAAGGCCAGTTATATTGCCCATCCTACCCTCGACGACCTCATCCACACCGACGAAGAAACGAGGAGGGTAGCGAAGGAGTGGTTGGGGAGGGAGATGTTAGATGTTAGATGTTAGATGTGAGTAGTGAGATGTGAGATATGAGATTTGAGATGTGAGATATGAGTAGTGAGATATGAGTAGTGAGATATGAGTAGTGAGATATGAGTAGTGAGATATGAGTAGTGAGATTGTCAATGCCTAAAAAACGTTGACCGCTTTCTCTCATCCTTCAGATAATATTTTGTGGAAAATACATCTGGATTCTGAGGCTTTGTTTGCTTCAATTGGGAGGGGCTCAATGCCCCGAACCAATTGACTTTTTGCGTCAAATGACTCTGTCATCTTCGGCTTTGTTTGCTGTTGCAAATTTAATTGTTCCTTTTCAATTTGCAATGGTGTTTTCATTTTGAGTTCTTTATGTGGTTTTCCTGTATTGTAAAGATGTACCGCACGGTCAACATTGCTAACTAAATCCTTATATGTCTTTATCTCCCAGTGTTTCAGGTAGTTATTTTTTATTACCCCATTTATACGTTCCGCCTTTCCATTCTGGTATGCAAACTCGCACATACTATTCAAGAAGTCGTACTTTTTAGTTAGTTGTAGGAATATTTTGTCAAAATATTGACCACCACCATCAGAATGGAAGATTATTAACTTCGGTAGTTTACCTTTTCTGTTTTTTAAAGCCATTTTCAAGGCTAACAAGGTGGTACTTTCTGTCAAAAGTCTATCGGATACCGCATATCCGACTATGTACCTTGTAAAGGCATCCATGATAAAGGTGATGTAGTAGAATCGATTATTCAACTCAAAATAGGTGATATCGCTAACATAAGCTTGATTCATGCCAGTAATTTGTGCTTTCTCCAAAAGATTATCAAATCTTATTACCCCTTTGCTATCCGTAGTGCGTTGATAGTTGACTGGACGAATAGAGGAATAGCCCCATTGTTTGCACAACGCCTCGAACTTATCCCTGCCTATGGTGCCTGGCTGTATCTTGTGGTACATAGCTCGGCATGACATAGTCGGGTGATCACTGCGTATGTCCTCTATTAACTGCATTAGGTAAGATTGTTCTACTTCGCTACGCATGCGCCTGTTTAGCATCTGGTGCACTGATTGCTTGCTGGCGCCTATAGCCGCATAAAACCTATTTAAGCTGTAGTCGAGTTCTTCCCTGTGCTCCCAGAAGTGGATGATGGTTCTTTCTCGGATTTTTTTTTATGTCTATCCCGAACTCCTGCTCCGCTATCTCTATCATCTTCGCCTGAAAGTCTATCAGAACCTGTTTTTGTCCGACAATACGCTCCAGTTCTGCTATTTTTGCCTGAAGCTCTAGTAGCTTTTTTGTTTCGCTTTCCATTTCTACTACCAAACGTAAGCCTTTTTTGTATTGCTTACTATATTTCTCCATCCACTTCCGAACATTACATTGATTTACCTCATAGGTCCTAGATACTTGGGAAACTGTGGTCGCTTTCATATCAATCTCCTTTACTCTTTCTCGTTTGAATTCTTCACTGAAAACTCGCTTTTGCCGTTCTGAACGACTTAATTTGTACTCTGTTCTTGTTGCCATTTTTATGTTGGTTTTAAAAATTACTTTTCCTTTTAAAACGGTCAACATATTTCAGGCCCTGACAGATATGAGTAGTGAGATATGAGTAGTGAGATATGGGACGCTGATAATTCATTGATTTTCAGGTTGTCAGGGTTCTAGGTTGCCAGATTAGCAAATTCACAGATTTCCAGATTCCCTATTTTCTAACTTCTCTTTTCTCTTTCCTCTTTTCTCTTTCTCTTTCCTCTTTCCTCTTTCCTCTTTCCTCTTTCCTCATTTTCTCGCGGGCTCCCTTTCGCCCAAAAACCGCTTTCCCGATAAAAACAAGCATGCTGCAAGGGCTCAAGGGCCACGCTATCGCCCATACTCCTCGGTCTGCTCCGTGCCTACGCATCCCTGTGGGGTATTTGGCTCTATCGTTGCCCGAACGCCCGCCTCCACCTTTACCGAATTACGAAGCTTTTGCTTACCGCACTGGGTTTTATCTAGGATTAATACGATAGCTGAATTCGAACTTTTTGGTTAAAGTGGTTTACCCTTTTTGAAGAATTTTTTGGGATAGGAGGTGGAAAAGGGTTTTTGGGTACAAGGAGGAAATAATTTTAGGAAGGGTCAATCCCCCTCAGCTTGCTAAAGGCCCATTTGGAGAAGGCCCCGCAACCTGCGAGGATAAGTCTACCGCACAAAAAGACTTGTTGGAAAAATCAGGATTATCCTAAAATCTGACAAGCAAAATCAGGAATAGGAAAAGAAAATACAAGAACGTTAGGCGTATCAAAAATCAAGCAATGAAAACCAGGAATAAAGCACCAACCTGACAACATAAATTAGGATTAACACACATCCTGTAAGGCAATTTTAGCGGTATTGGATTTAGCCGTAATCTTGCATCAGTAATAACAATAAATCTTGACAAGTACTTTCTAAATTAACATCAGAATCTGTCAAGTAATTTTAGGAGGGGTCACTTCGCAAATGGAGGTGCTAACTTCGCAACTGGAGGTGTCAACTTCGCAAATGGAGGTGCTAACTTCGCAAATGGAGGTGCCAACTTCGCAAATGGAGGTGCTAACTTCGCAACTGGAAGTGTCAACTTCGCAAATGGAGGTGCTAACTTCGCAAGTGGAGGTGCCAACTTCGCAAATGGAGGTGTCAACTTCGCAACTGGAGGTGTCAACTTCGCAAATGGAGGTGCCAACTTCATAAATGTAGGTGCTAGTTTCGAAAGTGAAGGTGCCAACTTCGCAAGTGGAGGTGCCAACTTCATAAATGTAGGTGCTAGTTTCGAAAGTGAAGGTGCCAACTTCGCAAGTGGAGGTTCTAGTTTCGCTTGTTTACTAGGGTTGGAGAAGATGGTCGTTATAGTCTTGCTGCTTACTTTTTTGGGGCAGCGGCAGTTAGCGAATTTACAGATAAAAGTTTATTTAAAGAGCGGCTCTAAGTTTTTCACCATAACTCTATTCGATGTGCGTTGTCGTATATAGGCTTTGCTCCTTTATTGGCGGGTCGATTTTTATTCCTATTGTTCGTTGAAAAAGTCTTCATCAATTTGTTTAATTTCATATGTCGTTCGAACTTGAATGCCAACATTAAATTCATGCATTAATGTGACTAATTTTTGTCCATCTATACATATGATTTTATGATGAGCTGAACGAGCCTTTTCCAATGCTTTTTCATCAAATTCTGAAGTTGTTACAAAAACCCCTTTATTGGTATCTCCGCTCATTGCTCCAATAAAATTTCTAATATCTTTCTCTCTTACTTTTCCTTCATTAAATCTTTTTGCTTGAATATAAATTTTGTCAAGTCCAAGTTTGTCTTCATTTATAATTCCATCAATTCCACCGTCATTAGATTTTGATGTTTCTATAAACTCTCCATAACCCATTTTTTTTAGTAAACGAAGCACTACTTTTTCAAAGAAATAAGGATCAATGTTTTTAAGTTTATGCAATAGTTCATTTTTGACTTCATTTTCAATTCGGTTAAATCCTTCATCAATTAAGTCTTGTGGAGAAGATATATTTATTGTCTTTCCGTTTTCGTTTGAATTGGATGTATTTTCTTGTCTATAAAAGTCAAATAATGAGCTTTCATTTTCAAGATCTCTCACGGACAATGTTGCAGGATGATTTTTACCCTTCTCAGTAATTTGAACTAGGCCACGTTCTGGAAATGAAATGTAGCCACCTTTTTTTAGGTATGATTTTCCCCAGGCAATTCTATTGTCAATTAGCAAGTCTCCCGATTTTGTTTCTTGCTTTAATTGTTCTTCACTAAGTCTCGTATAAAATCTTGCTTTTACTGCTTCAATTAATTCTCTTGATTTTAAAGTTCTGCCGTCTCTTAAAACCTCAAGAATTGGAATGAATGTCTCGTTAAACTTAGGTATTTCCATTGTTTATATTATCTGTTATTTTACAATGCCTGCTTACCTTTCGAAGGCATATGTTGTAGGCGAATATAAAGGTAAAACTTTTTTAAAGTGCAGATTGATGTGTTGCTCCAAAACTCAATTCAAAGTGTAATCTCTTATGGATTGGCCTCTTCTAACCGCCTGGTTTTCTTTCATTTCCAGTATCTATTTGTCAAATAATCAATCAAACTTTTCGTGTCCTGTAAATCTTTAATTGGTTCTAGAAAATCCTCAGGGCTAATCACAATATATTTTTCAGGATTTTTTAATTGCAACTTCCACGATTCTTCGAGAGTCTTACCTTGTAAGTTTTTAGAAGTTATCCGTTCTCTGAGTTCTCTATTTTCTTTCGGGATAATGTGCAAATGCAACCAATCAACCGCCCCATATTCTTTATTTTCAGTCATTGTCCAACCAAGAAGTGTTTGTCTCATTAATTGGTAATATGGATCATAAAACAAGTCATTAAAATCTTTTGTTTTTATTGGGCAATCAGGTCTTTTAAGCAAATTCTTATATACTTCAAATCGGTTTTTGCCAGAATCGGAAATCAGTAATGAATTTGGCGAATATGATTCTGTATATTTCCACTCAATTAGTATTAAAACTTTATCACCATTGTATTTCTTTCCAATCATAAAACTGTCAATCGAGGTAGCATTTGCTCCACGCTTTGTTGACGATTCTTTTCCCAAGGGTTTTAATCCAGTTTTCTCAAATTCAATTAGTCCTGAATCAACGAATACCGATTCAATTATTGAATCACTTAAATTTTGTAAAATTTTGTCTGTGCAATCTTTTCTATGTCGAAGTGGATATAAGTGATTTAAGCAAGCTATTTGCGAAGAGAGCAAGTGTCCTGTCGGCTCTCCATTGCTTGACCACCAAGCAATTCTATTTTTTTTAAAATATTCTATTGTATCTTGTCGTATTCCTTCCAGAGATTTAAATCAGGTTCAGATAATACAAATTCTCTTTCTTTACCGAAAAACAGTCCGTTTCCTGTGTCTCTGAAAATCCTGTCACGAATCTCAATTGCCTTTTGTCGTTCTCTGTCAATATATTTCATTTTATATTGTTGTTGTCGTTTTTAAACTTTGCTTTAACGTTTTGCGGCTTGGCGTATTGGCGGATTTTTAGCACAAAAGTTTAATCGAAGAACTGCACTTGAACCTACCACAAAACTGTCATACGAAGCACTGCACCCGCCATTACGCCAAACCGCTGTTGGTGGCTGGGCTTTATGTCTGTCCGTTGTTTTCATTCTTCAATTTTATTAAAAAGTCTTTGTATTCTTTAAACTCTGTGTCGGTTGGGTTGACCTGAATTATGAAGTTTACCTTGCCCAATATATGTTCTAAATAACTTCTTTTCTTTATACCCTTCCGCTCCATATGGTTAACTAAGCCAAATTTCTTTATATAGTAAATCTCTTGTCTAACCTTGTTTCGTTTATGAAATACAACTTGTGGTTTTTGGTTTACTACAATGCCTGTAACAGTCTGCCTTTGGTTTGGTGTCATTAGTTTAACTTTCTCTGGGTGAATTACCAAATCCAACTTTTTAACTACATCTGATACAAAATTTAGAACTGCATTTTCATCAAAGTCGCCAGAAAAAGTCAAATCATCGGCATATCTAGTGTATCGAATTGAATGCACTTTACAGAATTCAGCGATTTGATTGTCAGCAGGTAAAAAGTATAAGTTTGAAATATAGGGGCTTGTCGGTGCTCCTTGTGGCAAAGAGTTGTCCTTTGTGCAGAGCTTAGCAAGTAAATTGGAGATTAAGTCAGAATAACCAAGAGATTTGAAAATTTGCTCAACAGAATTGGTTTTTATAGAAGGGAAGAAGTCCTTTAAGTCCAGTGTAAATACCTTTGGCTGTTTAGGATGAAACTTCAAATTTTCAACTATGCTTACCTTTCTTTTGTATGCCTTAGCGTAAGGGCTAACTTTTAAGTGTTGAAGAATGTTTTGTAGAATCCAGGACTGAATTTCTTTTAAACTAGGTAATGGTTCAGAAATAGTTCGGGTCTTCCCGTTCTTCTTCTTTATCTCGTAGTCAGTATAAAATGATTTGGTATAATATACCGCTTTTTTGATGTAGGTCTTTTTATAACCAACAAGGGATGATAAGTGTGATGTGTTGTAAATTACTGGAACATTGTTATCAAAAAGAGGCTTAGCGTAATCTAAACAACGTTTGATATTTTGTTCTGTGTAGCCTGCATTTGAGGCTGCCTTCTCGAATGCTATTTTGTATTGTTCAAATTCCATTTCTCAAAATCGTTAATTGAGTGGGGCGAAGCCCCCGCACTCAAGTTAGTGAATACGGGCTTAAAAGGGGTGCAGCTCTGCGGAACCCCTTTTAAGCCCGAGAGCTTGAAAGCCCATTCAATTACAGAGCAGTGACTCACGGCTCCGGTATCAGCCGAAACTGATACAATATTTTGAGAAAGAACTAAAATGTCAACTCGTTTTGACGTGGAACAAAAATAGTGTTTTTGTCAATACGTGGTATCTGACTTTTCAAATCTTTCTCTATCCATTCATTTTTATTTGTTCTTTTATAGTTGTCCTTTATTTGTTCATAAAACTGATTCCCTTTTTCAGATAATTGAATTTGGTCATTTTCGTAAGTAACTAGTTCATTTGTAATTGCATCTTTTGTAAATCTAGCAATACCTGAGTATGAAAGACCTTCTCTAACAAGACGCTTAATGTCTGTATTTTTCTTAATTGCATTAAGCAATAAGTATATCTCTTTTTCATTCATAATATCAATATCTTTGAAATGGTGCTTCAATCTCTTCACCTTTCGAGACAATACCTTTCCAAAATATAGGAAAAGTGTTATTTGGTGTTCTCATTAATGTTATCAATGCTTCAGATTTTTCATATCCAAATCTATATTGTCTGACATTGGGAATCCTAGACTCAATTCTTCGCATAATTTCAATTTTTACATCTTTTTCAGGTGAAACAAAATTGTCACTAATTCCTTTTTTTAAAACAATTGAATTGTAATTGTTAATCCCCTGACTAGTTAGTTCAATTTTTGCTTGCTCTTGTATTGCCATTGTAAGAATTGCGAAATTGTCATTGTTAATGGTTTCATTGACTGAAATTCCGTTTAATGCTTTATTTAAAGTTCTTCCACTTCCTATATAGTCGTCAACTAAAATTAGGAAGTCATTCTCTGTCAATCCTAGCTTTTCTGGTTTTAAGTCACGAAAGGATTCTAACATTTTTACTGAAATGTGTTTATAGCCATTAATTGAAGGTTTTATGCTGTCAAGCATTTTCATAACAACGTGACCACTTTTAGTTTCTTCTTCATCGGATGGTTTAATAATGGGAAAAATAATTAGTCGATTTTTTTCACTAAGGTGGTGTTCCAAAACCGTCTTCAGAAGTCGTCTGAGGTTATTATGATAATCATTATACGACATCCATTCATACATATGGGTCAATTCGAGCAAAAGATTGATTTCTTCCTGATTTAGGTTGTCTATCAGGTCACCAAAGCGGTCAAGTTTGTCATCACATCCATCCATTAATATCCAATTCTTCATTTCGAATATTTCTTGGAATTTCATTAATGTCTTTAGTTTATCTATCATATTCGATGTCGTCTTTTAGCCTTGCCACCAACTTACATATAAGTGCCATTCCATTGCACCTACTTTTAAATAGCCTTCAAAAATAGCAGGAAATAATTTCAATAAATGGGAGGTTGAAAAATAAATCCCCATTAATTTATAGCATATATATCCATACTGATTGCGCGCTTTAGGCTATTGCCTAGAAAAAAGCACCTACAATTTCCTTCTTCCCCTTCCCCCCAAAACAGTTCCCCACCCCCTTGCACCAACACTTTATTTAAACCACCAAAACCCAAGTACCCGCACGCTGCCATCGGGCAGGGATAGCAGCGGAAAACCCACAGCGGTCTGAGCGTAAGCGAAAGGCGCGAGGATTTGCAGCGAATAGCCCGACCCGAACGCCCCCGGGTACACTGCCTAATTAATGCGCCAAAGGTTTTTGGGGCGAAAGGGGCACGCCTAAGGAATTAAAAATTATAAATTATGAATTAAAAATAGGGGAGGGGATGGATATTTGAAGGTAGCGTTTTTTTTACTGGAGTTGGTTGTTGGGGCGACAATTAGGAAGTTAGGAAATAGAAGTTGAGAAATAGAAGATCCATCCAGGGAAATGTGCCTTAGGCCTTGCGTTCGAAAAGCTTAAACGCTAGGGCGAAGGGGTTTTTATCGTCGGCTGGTCGGGGTTGGGAATGGAGGAGTTGCCAGGTGCTTTCAGGTAGGGCAGGGAAAAAAGTGTCGGCCTCGGGAACAATGGTGTCGACCTCGGTTAAATATACCTTGTTGACCAGGTCTAAGGCTTGCTTGTAAATTTCTCCCCCTCCAATAATTTTGGGTGAGGATTGGGGCGGACAAAGCTGCAAAGCCTCGGCAATGGAATGTACAATGAGCACGCCCTCTGGTTTGAAATCATGGCTACGGGTAACGACAATATTGGTGCGATTGGGTAAGGGCCGACCTACAGATTCAAAGGTTTTGCGCCCCATAATAACGGGATGACCGGTGGTGATTTCTTTGAAAAATTTTAAATCGGCCGGTAAGTGCCAAAGTAGCTTGTTATCCTTGCCAATGGCGCCTTTTTTATCGGTGGCTACAACAATCGAAATGTCCATTCTTGATTTTTTGCAAAGGTAGGCGAGTGGGGCAAATAAATAAATTATATAAACCAATAGGATTTTTAAATTTGTAGGTTTGTTGTAATCCATTCTTTTTCAAAATATGATGAAGCATTCCTACTTAATTCTTCGAAATATTTCAATCGTTTTCTTCCTGTTTTTTCTAGCTTGTTTGAACCTTTATTCGGCTAATCCTGCCCTTCAATCGAGGTTTATTGAAAACAAAGGGCAATGGGAAAAGGAAACGGTTTACCGCCTCACCCTGCACCAAGGGGAAGTTTATTTCCAACAGTCGTCCGTGCTGTTTAATGTGCACCAAAGTCCGATGGAGGAAGTGGAATTGGGAAATGGTATGCATCACCATAAACTGCGAAACAAAATTAAAGGGCATGCTTACCGGATGCGACTGGAAGCTGCCTTGCCATCGAAACCCAACGGAAACGAGTCGTTGCCGGGTTACTATAACTTTTTAAAAGGAAATGATTCCAAAAAATGGGCTACCCAAGTGAAGGCTTACGCTGAATTGAACTATGCGGAAGTTTACCAAGGGATACACTGGCGGTTTAAATCAAGCGAATCGTACTTGAAATATGAATTTATAGTGGAGCCAAACGGAAATCCGGACCAGATAAAAATGGCCTATGATGGATTGGACGGAATGAAATTGAAGGATGGTAAATTGTTGCTCCAAACCTCGATTGGAAAGATTACGGAACTAAACCCGGTGGCTTTTCAGCAGGTGAACGGAAAAAGGGTGGAAGTGCCTTGCGAATTTTCTTTGAACGGGACAACGGTTTCGTTTGTATTTCCAAAAGGATACGACCATAGCCGTGAACTGGTAATTGACCCAACCCTGGTGTTTGCTACCATGACAGGCGCCACGGATGATAATTTTGGTTTTACAGCAACCTATGACAATGCCGGGAATTTTTACGGAGGCGGTATTGCTTTCGGTGGCAATTATCCCTTCACCACAGGAGCCTACCAAACTACTTTTGGCGGTGAGGTGGATATGTCTATTACCAAATTTGACCCCAATGGAACTTCCTTTATCTATTCAACCCTTATTGGAGGAAATTCATGCGACCAGCCTAGCAGTTTGGATGTGAACTCCTTAGGCGAACTGGTTATTTTGGGTAGCAGTTCTTCTACGGATTTTCCAACCACCAACGGCTGTTTCGATAATAGCTTTAATGGTGGTGTGGCTGTTAATTTTCCAAGCAATGGGACCAACTTTACCAATGGTTCGGATATCGTGGTGGCGGTGCTGAACCCTACCGGAACGGGTTTAATTGGTTCAACCTATTTCGGCGGTAGTGGCAACGATGGTATCAATGAAGCCGTGGCCCTTAATTACAATTATGGCGATCAGTTTAGAGGCGAAGTGGTGGTGGACCCTAGCGATAATATTTACATCGCTACCAGCACCCAATCAACAAACTTGCCTGTTTCTGCCGGGGCTTTCCAAACCACTCTTTCAGGCAGTCAAGATGGTGTGGTGGCGAAGTTTAACCCCTCGCTTACTACCCGAATTTGGGCCACTTATTTAGGTGGAAGCGGTTCGGAAGGCGCTTATTCCCTGAAGTTGGATGCAGCTAATTCGCCTTTTGTATGCGGCGGTACTTCGAGTACGAACTTTCCCACAACAGCAGGAACCATACATGCTACGGCAACAGGTGGAACCGCCAATGGTTGGTTGGCCCACCTCAACCCCAATGGTACTGGCTTGGCAAGTTCAACCTATTTGGGTACCAATTTTTATGACCAAGCTTATTGCGTAGGTATTGATGCCACTGGCGATGTGTATGTAGCCGGGCAAACCTTAGGAAATTATCCAACTACGGCGGGAGCTTATGCAACGGCCAATGGACAGCAGTTTATACACAAAATGGCCCCCAGTTTGACTACCACTATCGCTGCTTCAAAATTTGGTTCGGGAGGCAACCAAATCAATATTTCACCTACGGCTATCTTGGTGGATGTGTGTGAACGGGTTTATGTGGCAGGTTGGGGTGGACAGGTAAATGGCATTGCCACAGCCGGTGGAACCACCAATGGATTGCCAGTTACGGCCAATGCCATTCAATCGACAACCGATGGAAGTGATTTCTATTTCTTTGTGTTGGAGAATAATTTTGCTACCCAACTTTTTGGAAGTTTTTATGGTGGAAATGGTTCCGCAGAGCACGTAGATGGTGGTACCAGCCGATTTGACCCTTCGGGAGTGATTTTTGAAGCGGTGTGTGCAAGTTGCGGAAGTGCAATGGTTTTCCAACCACTCCGAATGTCATTGGTCCAACAAACGGGGATCCGGGTGGATGTAATTTTGGTGGGATAAAGATTAGTCTGGAAATTACAGATGTGAATTTGGTTATCAATGCCAATCCCAACAGTTCAGGCTGTGCGCCATTTAATGTAAATTTCTCTTCCTCTTCAAACGGTGCTGATTTGTTTACCTGGGATTTTGGAGATGGCGGAAACTCAAACCAAGCCTCCCCCAGCCATACCTTTCAAAATCCGGGTTCCTATGTGGTGACGATTATTGGTACGGATACCAATGCTTGTCCGGGAGTGAGTATAATCGATACGGCTTACCTGACCATTGTAGTTACTTCCGGCAGTGTTTCGGCCGGGTCGGACCAAACCGTTTGCAATGGCAGCTGTGTTCAACTTACGGGTTCGGGTGCTACAACTTATGCTTGGAGTCCAAGTTCTGGTTTAACTGGAGCCAATACGGCTACTCCCACCGCTTGTCCGACGGTTACTACCACTTATGTAGTTACCGGGACAAGCAATGGATGCACTGGAACCGACACGGTAACTGTTTTTGTAACGACGCCACCCAATATTAATGCAGGAAACGATACAACGATTTGTCCGGGAGGAACAGCCCAACTCTTTGCAAACGGTGGGCTTTCCTACAACTGGAGTCCTTCCACAGGGCTGTCGAACCCCAACATCGCTAACCCAACGGCTTCACCAACTACCACTACAACCTATACTGTAACGGTTACAGCTCCATCGGGAAACGTTGTTGTGAATGGTGATTTTTCCAATGGTAATACCGGCTTTTCGAGCGGATACAATAACAACAGCAACCTTGTTCCGGCTGGTAATTTTGAGATAACTACCAATGCAGCCAACAACCATCCGAATTTTGTCGGGGTAGATCATACCACGGGATCGGGTTCCTTTATGGCGGTAAATGGATCGGGCACGCCGAATACAGATGTGTGGTGTCAAACCGTAACAGTAACCCCCAATACCGTTTATGCTTTCAGCACTTGGGTAAGTACTTTGGCTCAGCCGAGTAATCCAGCTGCCTTGCAGTTCAGTATAAATGGGGTGCAGTTGGGTAATATTTTTAATGCTCCCTCTTCCTTAAACACTTGGAACCAATTCTTCCAAACCTGGAATTCGGGCACGAATACGACAGCTACCATTTGTATCGTAAACCAAAATACAACCACAGGCGGCAATGACTTTGGTTTGGATGATATTACGTTTTCGCCAACCTGCACCGCTACGGCCCAAGTTACCGTTACCGTCAATAACAATGGGAATATCAACGCAGGTCCAGACCAACAAGTTTGTGCTGGAGCCAGTGTGCAGCTGAATGCTACCGGCGGACAGAACTATAGCTGGAGCCCTGCTACCGATCTTTCGTCTACCACGATTGCCAACCCCATTTCAACACCGGCCAATACCATTACCTATGTGGTTAGCGGAACCGACACCTTGGGTTGTTCGGCCTCCGATACGGTTCAGGTTACAGTAAATCCCCTGCCTACGGTTTCTGCCGGTCAGGACCAAAATATTTGCCTTGGGGATTCAGCCCAGCTTGTTGCTACAGGCGCTGCAACCTATGTTTGGACACCTGCTACCGGATTATCGTCTGCTACCATAGCCAATCCTGTGTTTACACCAAGCGCAGCCGGTTCGGTGGTGTTCACCGTTACTGGAACAGACCAAAACGGTTGTACCGATAGCGACAACATCACGGTTTTAGTTGGTACGCCTCCTACGGCCGTTGTTTCGGGGCCTGTAAGTATCTGTCCGGGCGGTTCTACCCAACTGCTTGCCTCGGGCGGTGTTGGTTACCAATGGAACCCAACTACCGGACTTAATGTTCCAAACATTCCAAATCCACTTGCTTCACCTAGCCAAACAACGACGTATACCGTAACCGTTTCCGATATCGCAGGCTGTACCGATTCGGCTAGTGTGGTTGTAACAGTGCTTGTTGCTCCTACAGTTAGTGCGGGTCCCGACACAGGTTTCTGCACCGGTGGTTCGCTTCAGCTCGTTGCAGCCGGAGCTAGCAGCTATGCTTGGAGCCCTGCCAACGGACTTTCCAACCCGGCCATTGCCAATCCAGTCGCTTCACCGAACGTTTCAACGGTTTACGTGGTAACCGGTACCGCTCCGAACGGCTGTACCGACAGCGATACCATCAGCGTGGACGTTTGGCCAAACCCGAATGCCGATGCCGGTCCTGATCAAACTGTTTGTATCGGCTCGTTCGTGCAGTTGCAGGGCAGCGGAGGACAGACCTATCAATGGAGCCCTGCTGCACCGCTCAACAACGATACCATTTACAACCCTGTTGGCGTTCTTACTAGTACAACCACCTTTGCCCTTATCGTTGGCAACCAATACGGATGTACCGACCAAGACCAGGTAACCATTACCATGCTTCCTGCTCCGGCCTACAGTGTTGGAACCGATACCTTGATTTGTCCGGGTGGTACCGCCCAACTTTTTGCTACTGCCGTTGGTGCTATTTCCTATGTTTGGAACCCCATCACCGGGCTTTCGAACCCTTTCATCGCCAACCCTACCGCCACTCCGCCTTTTACTCAGTTCTATACCGTTAGCATCACCACCTCAACCTGTACTATCAACGACAGCGTGACCGTGGTGGTTGACCAGCCCGACTTTGCCAATGCAGGAAGCGATACAGCCTATTGCTTCGGACAGTCGGTACAGCTCGGTGCTACCGGCGGTGTTTCCTATGAATGGTTCCCTGCCACCGGACTGAACAACCCCAATATCCAGAACCCGATTACCAGTATCGACACCTCCATCGTGTACGGGGTAATCACCACAACGGCCATCGGTTGCAATGACACCGACTTTGTCAACATCGTGGTGAATCCCTTGCCAAATGTGGATGCAGGATCCGTTTCCAGTCCAATTTGTGCTGGAGCTACCGTGCTGTTGACCGCCACGGGTGCCAATACCTATCTCTGGAGTCCGGCCGCAGGGTTGTCCAATCCAACTTCCGATATCACGACAGCCGGGCCTTTGAATGCAAGCCAAACCTTTACCGTAACAGGTACCGACACCTTGGGATGCAGCAACACCGATACCATACAGCTTAACCTAGTACCGAACCCCACAGCCGATGCCGGTCCCGACACCACCATCTGTTCAGGAGCCAGTGTGCAGCTTAATGCATCCGGTGGAACCTCCTATGTATGGAACCCAGCCGGTGGACTTTCATCGCCTTTTGTGTCCAATCCGATGGCATTCCCCGTAACCTCCACCGAATATTCAGTTACGGTAACCGACAACAACGGATGTTCCGATACCGATACTATAGAAGTAAACGTGTTCAGTCTGCAAATTGAAGGGGATACCACCATCTGCCAAGGCGATACCGTGGAATTTGTTTTGCCACAGGGAACAAGCTTCGTTTGGGATCCAACCATTGGTGTGGGAGGCACCTCAACCGTGGCACTGCTTTATCCCAATACTTCTACAACCTATACGGTAACCGCTACCAATACCTTGGCCGGTTGTATCACCAATGGTCAAATTACTGTGAATGTTAATCCTTCCGCATTGGCCAATTTTACGGTTAAATATATGCCCGGCTGCGATAGTCTGGTTGTGCGTACCTTCAACAACTCTGTCAATAGCGATTCCTATGTTTGGTCATGGGGCGACTCTGCTCAATCCAGCACAGCCTTTAATCCAATCTTGTTTTTACCTTATGGAAATGGAAGAGCGATTACTTTGGTAGCGGTGGCCAACAATGGTTGCAATGATACCTTGACCATCGATAGCAGCAATGTAGTGTTTGACGATAGTTTAATGGCCATGGTTCCGAATGTCTTTTCTCCTAACAACGATGGAACCAATGATTGTTTTAGACCAGAGGTGGCAGGTTGGTTTGAAAACTGTTATCTGCTGTATGTTTACAACCGTTGGGGCGAATTGATCTTTGAAAGCTTTAGAGAAGGTCATTGCTGGGATGGAAGAACCAAAGGAGGTAATTTCGCAAAAGAAGGCACCTATTTTTATGTGGCCAAGGTTAGAGATTTAGAATTTAAGGGATACGTTCAACTGATAAAATAAAAATGAGAGATTATAGCAAGGAAAAGGAACAATTCGAGCGACTGTTGCACATCATGGATGAACTAAGGGAACAATGCCCTTGGGATAAAAAGCAAACCATAGAAACCCTTCGTCCCCTAACGATTGAAGAAACCTATGAATTGGCCGATGCCATTTTGGATAAGGATTACGAAAACATAAAGAAGGAATTAGGGGATATTTTATTGCATCTGGTTTTTTATGCCCGAATTGGTAGAGAAGAAGGCAAATTTGATATGGCCCAATCCATTGATTCCTTGTGTCAAAAATTAATCCACCGCCATCCGCATATTTATGGAGATGTTAAGGTTGAGAATGATGAGCAGGTGAAGGAGAATTGGGAAAAATTAAAATTAAAAGAAGGCAATAAATCCATTTTAGCTGGAGTGCCAAAATCCTTACCTGCTATGGTAAAGGCCACAAGGATTCAAGAAAAGGCCAGGGCTGTAGGGTTTGATTGGGAAGATAAAAGCCAAGTGTGGGACAAGGTAAATGAAGAGCTTGGTGAGTTGAAATTTGAAATCGATAACGGCAGTCCTCAGGAAAAGTTGGAAGATGAATTGGGCGATGTGCTGTTTTCTATGATTAACTATGCCCGATTCTTAAATCTTGATCCGGAAAGTGCTTTAGAGCGAACCAATAAAAAGTTTATCAAACGGTTCAACTATTTGGAAGCCGAATCGAAAAAGGATGGCAAAGAATTGTCCGACATGAGTTTGGAAGAAATGGATGTTTATTGGGAAAAAGCTAAACTTCAAGCCTAGGTTGCCGAAATGGGAAATCGCCTTCCTTTAAAAAGTAGCTTCAGTTTGATTCTAAAGACCATAAGCAGTCTACCAAATCGCCTTGGATTGGCTTGTCCGGTATTTATTTTAATCGTGTTTTCTAATTCAACCTTAGTTGCACAAAATCAAAACAAGGCCTACAACTATATTCCTTATGCAGAAGGATTTCTATCCTATCCAAATGATTTAGGATCAAACGGAAAAGCAGGATTGGGAGTAGTTGGAATGGACATAGAACCTCAGCTTGGAATTAGCCATAACCCCGCCTTACTTGTTTCAAATAAAAAATATGTGTTTGGCAGGGTAAACAATACCTTTTCTAGTGGAAGCGGTACCATTAGAAAAGATTGGGTGGCCTTTTATTCGGGAAGTCTTGCCTGGGGCATTGATTCCGTTCAAGCTTTGGCTGTTGAGTTTGTTTACCATAGCTATGGCTATATTCTTGCTCGCGATACCATTACCGGGATTTTTAAGAAGTACCCCGAAGTGAATTTGTCTTTTGGCGCTCGATATGCCAGAAGATTAACTGACCGATGTAGAATAGGAATCGGAATTAAATACTACCACACCAATTATGGAGTTGGTTTCAATTATTATGGTAAAAAGCTCATTTCTCAGGGTGTTTCAACCGATTGGGGAATTGCTTGGAGCGATAAGTCCAGCTTTAAAAGTGGTAAAAAATTCGCTTGGGGAATTGGTGTGTTGTTACAAAATTTAGGTCCTAAGGTTGGTATAGAGGATTTGCCTGTTTCCAAATCGTTTTTGCCACAAAATCTCAGAATTGGGGCCAATTTAATTCTACTTGGTGAGGATAATCCCAATTCTACAAGGGTTATGTTTGGTTATGAATTGAATAAATGGCTCATCCCAACACCGCCGCTTAGAAACGGAACTACGATTGTAAAAGGTCGGAATAACAATGTATCCTCCTTTGTGGGCACTTTTCAATCCTTTATTGATGCCCCTTTTGGTTTTCAGGAAGAACTCGTTGAATTGAACCACCGATTCGGAATTGAAATAAACCAAAACATCAACAAAAACTGGTTTTGGGCTGTTCGAACAGGATATTACTATGCTCCAATTTCAAAAGGAGGTGTCCAATATTTTTCATTTGGAGGTTCTTTAAGTTATAAGGGAGTATGCCTTTCTACTTTTGTTAAGGCCAATCCTACCTATACCAAGACGGTTGTTACAGAACCCTTTGGATTTCAATTATCTTATTTACTGTTACTAAAATAGCAAACCAAGGTTTTACCATCGTTTTTTAGGAAAGAAACCATAAATTATTTCAATGTTAAGCGCGATTGAATGGGCGAAGGTGTAATTTCTTTTATGTTCAATCAACCTTCCTTCTTTTTCTTAACAAACCGGCCTGTTGCTTTATCAAATCCATACGGACAATGTTTACAGCCACTTTGGCAGCAATAGCCTCGTTTCAAATGGTAGGTTTCGGTGAATACAATATAACCCTCCGCAGTGGTGTAATAATCTTCTTCAGATAAGTTTCGGTATTTGGGAGGTAACATATTTCTTTGCAAAGGTAAAACGCAATGCACTATCCACCCGACTTTCATTTGCCTTCTCCCATAGAATTTGTTGCTCATCCTGTTTTTGAGCGGGCAGGAATCGAGCTTGGCATAAAGCGCGACGACCTCATTCATCCCCAGGTTTCCGGCAATAAATGGAGGAAGTTGATGTACAATGTTGACGATGCTATTTCCCAGGGATATTCAACCATATTAACCTTTGGTGGAGCCTACTCCAATCATATTTATGCCACAGCCAAAGCCTGCCAACTGCTAGGTTTGAAATCGGTTGGGATAATCCGTGGCGACTATTTTACGAATTTAAGTCCTACCTTAACTTTTGCCAAAGCCTGCGGAATGCAACTGAAATGCATCAGCAAAGCCCAGTTTGATCAGCGCGAAACCGAGGCCTTTCATACCAATTTGGTCAAGGAATGGGGCGCGTTTTACCGAATTCCTGAAGGTGGGGCAAACCCGCTTGGGGTAAAAGGCTGTACCGAAATCTTAAAGGAGCTAGATTGGCCCTTTGATACGGTTGTAACTGCCTGTGGAACGGCTACCACCTTAGCTGGTTTGATACTTGGATTAAAGCCTGGACAATCCGCCCTTGGAATTTCTGTACTGAAAGATGGAGGAAGTCTTGAAACGTTTGTAGAATCCCAGGTTGGAACGCACCGATCTGATTGGGAAATTCTTCATGAATATGCGGGTAGGGGATATGCCAAAGTTGATGATTCCTTACGCCGGTTTAAACAGGCCTTTGAATCCGAAACTGCTATTCCTTTAGATTTTGTCTATACCGCCAAGATGATGCAGGCCTTGTTTTTGGAAGTTGAACGTGGCCGCTGGAAGCCTGGAACCCGATTATTGGCCCTTCATACCGGTGGTCTCCAGGGAAATGATGGATTTTCCTTCTAAATTTGTTTATAACATGTCCATAAACCTTAGGGATTTAAGGAAATCCCAAGGATGAACAAATGTAATTTTGACACTTCTTTTTTGAAACTAAACACATGAGCAAGGTTGACGTTTTGCTGGGCCTCCAATGGGGCGACGAAGGCAAAGGAAAAATAGTGGATGTTATTACGCCCAAATACGATGTGGTTGCCCGTTTTCAAGGTGGTCCAAATGCCGGACATACCCTCGAATTCAATGGCAAGAAGCACGTTTTACACACCATTCCTTCTGGTATTTTCCGCGATGGGATTGTTAATGTGGTAGGCAATGGCGTGGTAATCGACCCAGTTATCTTCAAAAAGGAAATTGCAGGTTTAAGTGAACATGGGTTGGATGTAAGCGACAGACTTCAAATCTCTACCCGTGCCCATTTGATTCTGCCTTCCCACCGTATGCTGGATGCCGCAGCCGAAGCCTCCAAAGGAACGGCAAAAATCGGTTCTACCTTGAAAGGCATTGGTCCAACATATATGGATAAAACCGGTCGGAATGGTATCCGTATTGGCGATATTTTCGAAAAGGATTTTGAGAAAAAGGTGGGATTTTTGGTGGAAAAGCATAAACAATTGCTTGATTTTCATCAGTTTGATTATTCCGAACTCAATGGCTTTTTAGATTCATGGATGAATTCTCTCGATGAAATTCGAAAACTGAAAATCATCAACAGCGAATACGAATTAAACCATTGGTTAAGCCAAGGCCGTAAAATCTTGGCCGAAGGCGCTCAAGGTAGTTTGCTCGATATCGATTTCGGAACCTATCCTTTTGTTACTTCTTCCAACACCGTTTGCGCTGGAGCCTGCACCGGATTAGGCATTGCTCCTAATAAAATTGGCGAAGTTTATGGGATTTTCAAAGCTTATTGCACCCGGGTTGGTAGTGGACCTTTCCCCACCGAATTGCTGAATGAAACTGGCGAATCCATACGGGCAAAAGGTCGGGAATTTGGCAGTACCACGGGTCGTCCGCGTCGCTGCGGTTGGTTGGATATCCCCGCCCTAAATTATGCCATCATGATCAACGGCGTTACCCAATTGTTGATGATGAAAGCCGATGTGCTAAGTGGCTTCGACACGCTTCAAGTTTGCACGGAATACAAAGTAAATGGCGTAAACCATGCCGGAATTCCTTTCGATATGAACACCTCCGATGTAGAACCGGTCTACAAATCCGTAAAAGGTTGGATGAGCGATTTAACCGGCGTAACTTCCGAGGAGTTTTTCCCAGAAGAATTAAGCCAATATATCCAGTTCATCGAGGAGCAGACGAAAACCCCAATTTCCTTGGTAAGTCTGGGTCCTGATCGGGAGCAAACGGTTATGCGTTAATTCTTTAGGGAGATTTTTTTAGGTATTATTTGGCGGGCCCCCATCCGCCCATAAACTTTTGTGCTTTGTTTAGACCTTTCCTCTAGGCGGCTGGGGCCAGGCTTTCGGCGCTACTCCTCGTCCAGTTCCGTTGCACTTCACTGGCCTGTGGGGTAGCTGCCTCTATCCTTGCCCGAGTCCTCTGTGCCCGGTTTTTGGTGAAGTACTTGGCTTTTGTATTTCATAGAAACTTCCTACAAGTTGGTTGGTATTCAGCAATTTCCAATAAAACCTAAGCCTTAATAGGTTTTTCATAGAACTAAACCTGCTTTTTACCTAAAGTAAGCTTGCTGTATTCCTTTATACAAGGGAAGTTGCTAAAATTATTCCGAACCGATTTTCAAAACAACATTTCCTACTTTTTGTCCAGTTTCTACATAAGTATAGGCATCTACAATCTGGTCGAAAGGATAGGTCCGATCAATAAGGGGTTTGAATTTTCCTTTTTGGGCTAAATCGCCCAGGTAGCTAACATCTTCTTTACTGATGATAGGTAGCGGAAACATCACACTTGGACCTTTCATTAACGGCTTCATCAGCGGTAGCCATACATTCTCCCAATTTTTTCCTAGTTCCGTAGAAATGTAGATTCCATTATAGTTCAATACCTTCTTGCATTCTCCAAACGATGATTTTCCAACGGCATCAATTACCAAATCAAAACGATGGGAGCTTGTCCTGAAATCTTGGGTTTGATAATCAAATACCTCATCGGCACCCAAGGATTTTATGAGTTCCACCTGTTTGGTTGGACAAACTGCGGTAACCCAAATATCCATGCTTTTCAAAATTTGAAGTGCAGCTGAACCTATGGCTCCTGTAGCGCCGTAAACCATGGCTTTTTGTCCCGGCTTAATTCCCGATGCACGTATGTTGAACAAGGCATAATGCGATCCTTCGGTTAGGGCGGCGGCTGTTTCAAATGAAATACCTTCCGGAATTAAATCCATAGGAGCATCTTCCGGTTGGATTAAATATTCCTGATGTCCGCCAAAGGTTTTATCATTAAATCCATAAACCTTGTCACCCACCTTGAATTGTGTGACACCATCGCCTACCTCGGCTATTTCGCCAGCAAAATCACAACCTAAAACAGGCTTGTTAGGTTTGAACAATCCACTCCAAAATCTGGAAATAAAATATTCAGCGCTACGAAATCCGCAATCGGTACGATTAACGGTCGATGCCTTTACCTTTATTAATACTTCCTTGGCTTGCGGAACAGGTCGCGGCAAGGTGGTGATTTTTATGTTTTCAGGCGGTCCGTATTCGGTATAAATGGCTGCTTTCAAAGGGCAAAGGGTTTAGGGTGTTGTCTTTTTTGTCAACAATATAGGTTTACTAATCGTCAAGTCCTATTTTACATACCTGGCTTATTGCCGAAAGATAAAAAGAAAATTGAATCCGTAAAATACATTGGAAAGGCTTGTTCGAAAAAAAAACAACTAAACCCAAGCTTTCAAATTGACAAAATCGATGGATGTTTAGCGATTATTCAAGCCTATGCTTGCTCGAAACAAAGTCCACAAAAATCCTTACCATTTTACCAATTTCTTCACCAATTTCCGATCGGCCTGTTCCAATTGCACCAAGTAGCATCCCGAAGGCAATCCATCCAAATTTAGGTTTAGGCTTTGAACTCCTGTCCCGTTTAGGCTTTGTCCCATTTGCCAAACCGTTTCTCCAACTGTATTTTTGATTGAAATACGAATACTTTCCTTTTTTACGGAAGAAAACCTAATTTTTACCTGACCCGAACTTGGATTAGGGAATAGCTCAAGACCTGAAAGGATATTGTTTTCCTTCAATCCCGTTGGCTCCTCCACACAATGCCCGGGAATGTTGACATCCAGCCAGGCCAATCGGTTCGAAATCCAAGATTTCAAGCTATCTAAACCAGCCTCATAACTGGTAGCCACTGCGCCTACTTCGGGTGCTACAACGGCTTGACCTAAAATTGGCCATTTTTGAAAATGCCTTTCTTGTGCATGTTGTACCAAATCGGCAATGCTATCAATGTAATTGTGAATGTATTCGGCATTAAAAAATACATCGCGGTATTCTTCATACCTGCATCGCAAGGCATTGGCATAGGTGCTGTCCTGTAATAATCGAACATAGTAACCATTTGAATTGACATCCTGTCCGCCGCAATCATTGATAAGGTAAGCCCATCCCGAACCGTCAAAGACTTCATTCGACGGACAGCCCCAAATGTTCTTGAAGGCCCAATCGAAATCCCAAACAGGTCCAGCCTTCATTTTTCCTCCTTTCGAAAACTTATCCTTGTGGTAGAATATGCTTTTCTTGAACCCATCAAAGTTCCGGGCCAACTCATTTACCAGAAAATAATCGATAAATGATTTTACATCCATATAGCGGCTGTAGCCTTCGGCGGTGTCGGTAAAATTTGCACTGTATAAGGCCGTTTCCATGCTGTCTACAAAAGAGGCTATATAGGCTTTCTGGGCGGGTTGTATAGCAAACTCGTCCGGATATTCATACACATAATGGATATCCAATCCCGGATGGTCAATAGGTGAATAGTTGGAAAGGAAACTATTGTTGTCGTTCCAATAGTTCTGCTGCAAAATATAACCACCAGTTAGTTCATCGCCCAAGGTGTCTTGCGGGTTCAGTTTTGAAATGGCTACCCTTCCATCATCCCTTTTTACCTTTTCTCCAATCAAGTAAACACCTTGGTAAACGCTATCCACCAGCACTTCACATAATTGTTGGCGAACACTGTAATTGCCCATTTTCCCAAACATAGAATAAGCAATCAAGTTTCGCATTAAGCTCATATCGCCATAATGGGAAATCAACACCCAATCGTTTTCTTCGGGCATACCCAAAATAGAAACATCCCGGTTGCTGCCATCTTCATTTCTTGTTTCGAACCCAAATGGCCTTTGCGGAAAACCGGATGAAGTAGCCCCTCTAACCTCGATACCCACTAATCCGCTATAGACATTGGATGGACTGTTTACATAAGTTAGGTTGCCGATTCCGTTGTACTTGATTTCCATTTGGCACTCAATTTTTGTATCCGGAACGATGGTTTCGCCGCCTGTGTTTATCAGTACAATGGGTAATTCCGAACTATCCAGCCGAACCGGCTGAAAGGGATGGATACACAAACGGAAGTCGCCCGTTGCACCGCCATAGCCAAAAATCTGTACATATAAAGTGTCACCTACGGGCAAACCTTCAAGCTGGAGCAAAGAAAAATAGCCTTCTCCGGCATCGTCGTCGCAGGCAATTCTTTGAAGGTTGTTGCAATCGTCGCCGGTCCAAATACTCATGCCTGTATCGTTCAAATTGCCGCTATCGGTTTCAAAGCGAAGGTTACCGGGCGCTGGAATAACCAGTTTAAACCAAATATCTGAACCTTGGTAGTCTGAACAATTGGGTACCAATCCTGTTCCAGGAAATCCAGCATTATTTGCAAAGGTGCAGGTGGTATCCACAGGAATGGCCACACAGGGATGTGCTCCTGAAAGCGCTTGGGAGGTACAACTGCCAATGGTAGTAAAAGCTAAGCCTACCGAAGGAGTAGGTCCATCCTGAAATAGCAAGTTGTAAGCTCCGTCCAACAAGCGATAAGTGTTTTCTTCTTCCCAATCCCCAGCGGTGTAGATCAGTTCCAAGCTATCTCCTTCACAAACTTGGAAAGTAGCCGAGCTCGAGGCGTTTTGACCGCTAAAAATCCCGACCGATGCCTGATTAATTAGTACTTCCAAAGAACCACCATTCCAACCATCGCCATAGCTGTCCTGCATAACCAGTGTGTAGGAACAACATTGTGAAAAAGCAGAATGACTGATGAAAACAGAAAGAAAAACAAGGAAAAGTCCCGATAGACCAACAGAAAAAGCCCGCATAGTAATCCAGTTAAAACGAGAATGGAAAAGTAAAGGTTTTTAGTTATTCAGGATTGAAGTTGAGGAAGGATTATTTGTACACGCTTTTGGAGGTAGTGTTTGCTTCATTCTGCTGAAGCTGCGTGGGGCGAACACAAGCTCAATCATGGCTTGGGTGAGTTGTGCTAATTTGGGCAGAGTGAGAAAAAAATAGGGAGGTGTTTGCCTCCAGCATTCAAATTTTGTTTTTTTTATTTTATGACGGTTTAAACCGTCATAAGGGGGAAAAGGATTTTTTTTGGGAGGGGATTGTGGGAAGTAGGTAATCTTACGGAAAGTTGAAAGGAGGTCAAGTCAATGGTGAATATTGATTATGTCATTTCATCCTTCTGTCCATGAGTGAAAGAAAGTGTAGTTTTGAAAAGCACCGAAAACTCAATGCCTGCAATCACATAAAACCCACCAAGCTTCTGCACCCTTTTTCATTACATGAATCTTTGGACAAGAAAAACTAAAGTATTCCAGTCCCAATAGCACAGGCGGCTGCCCTTTGAGCAATGAACCAATCCATTGTTCACCCGCACTACCGTTAGGATCGACTTGGTTAAGTGGAGCCGGTTCACAACTTTCACTGCTTTGAATATAAAATTCATCGATAAGCTCACGCTCAGGAATGGAAAGGATTCGGTAATGGTAGCAAGTACTACTTTGCTTTTGAAGGGTTTGAACATACACCTGAACATTGGAATATTGGGTGGAAAAAGTACCAGTTAGGGTAGCGTCCTCTGTCCAAAACAATGGCATTGAATGGCCTACCTTAGGGAACTGATCTGTTTGAATGGACTTCCATTGCACTTTGTGCAGGCCTTGATTATCAAAAGGACTAGACTTTCCTATGGAGACCAAACAAGTAAAAAAACTGATCCGATCAGCAGGCAATTGCTTTGGATTTAGTTGAAATCCTAGCATGTAGTCCCTCGGTTCAAATCCACCTTCTTCCCAATTGTCGTATGGGTTTAACAAGGCAATTAAGGGAAGCGATTTTACAGGAAAAGAGAAGAGTTGGTTGGATGCATAATCGTATATCCAAACCTTGTCGCTTTCGGAAATACCTGTATGCTTGAAAAGTCCAGTCCTAGTTGTATGAGGCAATAAAAATTTGTAACTCGAATCCTTGGGCCAATCTGACAAATCAGGAAAAGGAAAAGGTAAAGTATCGGCATCATGCACCATTAAATCAGACAGACTTATAAAGTTAAAGGCAGACCTATTTGCATCTTCATAGACTTGAATCGAAAAAAGCTTAGGCGATTGGGAAAAGGCTACTTGCTTGAATAGCAGTAAGAAAAGGAATAAGCATGCATTTTTCAAAACAAGGAAATATTTGAACAAAGGAAAGGAAAGTTTGGGAGTTATGTATTTGAATTAAAATTTAAGAAAGCTTAAATCGGGCTTCCCTCTTTTATTTACGTACACTACCGGGCACGGAGGTTTCGGGCAGGGATAGAGCGTGATACCCCGCAGGGATGCGCAACCCGAATACCTTCGGGTGGCGCAGACCGAGGAGTATTAGCGAAAGCCCGGCCCATTCGCCAGGCACTACTGGTTAATTTTCAGTAGAATGGTTTTGGCGAATGGGGCCCGCCTAATAAATAATTTACTTCCCTTTCCAATCATTTACCCTTTGAACTGCCTACGTTTTTCGGATTAGTCTTGCTGATTCAACCCTTTCATTAATTTGTTTAAAGTGGTTTTGAATTGCTGGAGCTCCTCTATGCTGAGGGCCGAATTTTGTAAGGATTCGATGAGGGTTTCTGGAATGCAATAGGCCTTGGTTTTCAATTGGATGCCTTCCTTTGACAGATGAATTTGGACCGATCTTTCATCGTTTTGGGAACGGATTCGTTGGATAAAACCTTTTTCTTCAAGCCGTTTGAGAAGCGGGGTTAAGGTGTTATAATCGAGGTACAAGCGTTTACTCAATTCGCCTACCATTTGTTGATCTTTTTCCCACAAGGCCAACATTACGAGGTATTGTGGATACGTTAAACCCAACTCGTCAAGAAGTGGCGTGTAGGCCCTGGTAGTGAGACGGGAAGCCACATACAAGGGAAAGCAAAGCTGGTTTTCAAGAAAAAGGATTTCCTCCTTAGCCATTGGAAAGTAATTTTTTTAGGCTAGGTTCGATGTCTTTTGGCAATACGGTCGGGGCAAAGCGCTCAACTGGATTTCCGTTTTGATCAATTAAAAACTTGGTGAAATTCCACTTGATATCGTCGAAAAGAAAGCCGCCTTGTTCTTTCTTCAAGAATTTAAATAGAGGGTGTGCATTTGAGCCATTCACATCGATTTTTTCGAACATTGGAAAGCTTACGCCATAGTTTACTTGACAAAATTCCTGAATTTGATCGGCATCACCTGGCTCTTGTCCGGCGAATTGATTGCAAGGAAATCCTAAAATCACCAATCCTTGGTCTTTGTAGTCTTGATAAAGTTTCTCCAGGCCTTCGTACTGTGGAGTTAGGCCACATTTGCTAGCGGTGTTTACCACCAATACAATTTTGCCTTTGTATTCTTCCATTGAACTGGCTTGTCCATTGATACGATTGGCTGAAAAGGAATAAAAATTTGTTTTTGACATGGTATTATGATTATTTAAATTTACTGATTAAATATGAATATCCGCTGGTTGACCACAATGCCCAATGTATTAACAAGGGCTGAAAAAGCAGTCGAATCAGGCGTTTTTGGTCGGTATCGAGTCCAAAGGCGGAAATGCCTTGCGTGTATTGTGAAAGATTGCCTGGGAATATTAAAATGAAAAACAAGGCCAAAAGCAAGCCGGTTTCTGTTTTGAACTTAGCCAAGAAAAGCAAAGCCAAGCCAAAACCGATTTCTATTACACCCGACCATACCACTACTTCATCTTTACTGAACGGAATCCAATTGGGCACTACCGCTTGAAATTCGGCACGGCTGAAGCTAAGATGGGCAATTCCGGCTAAGAGCATAAATAGTCCCAATGCCAAACGGGCTGCTGTTTGTAAAGGACTGGAGGCTGTTGCAGGTTTGTTTACCATCGCTTGAGATTAAATCGTGTACGATGCAAATGTAACAAAATTTGAAAAACAAGAAATAGAAAAAATAATACCGATTATAAATTTGTAATAGACCAATTATACTTCGCAATAATTTGCCTAAATAGCTTTTATATCGACATTAACTAATCTAAATTTATAAAGTCTTTGGACTATTTATATATTAAAATTGGCAAAAAAGAAATTTGGATGGCTTTATTGCAATTCTTCCAAGGGTAAAACCGGCATGTCTAGCACACTGGAATCAGGAACGATGCTATCGGTTTTGTGCAAATACGCTTTAGCCCTTCCTGTTAGTTCTACACCGGGCAAGAGCTCGTTTTTTACTTCTTCGGTAATTACTCCCCGCTTTAACAAATGGCCCGAAATAACCCGAAAATAACTTTCCATATCTTGGCGAAGGTGGCCCTGCTCATCAAAGCGGTATTTGAACCATTTCGGACTGGGGATAATAGAAGCCAAGAAAATGCTTTCGTTTAAAGTTAGGTTTTCGGGTGTTTTTTTGAAATAAAAATCGGCTGCATCACCAATGCCATAGATGCCCGGTCCCCACTCAATCACATTTAAATACACTTCATACATTCTTTCTTTGGAGCTAAGGCGAAGGTTTTCAATCAGCCACACCATTAAAATTTCTTCCAACTTCCTAGCTATGGTTTTGTTGCGGGTGAGGAAGACATTTTTGACCAATTGCATGGAAATAGTGGAGGCTCCCCGAACAAAGCGTTTGGCTTTGGCATTGGCTGTAATACTCGATTTAAAGGCATCCATATTGAAACCGAGGTGGCCAAAAAAACTGCCATCTTCACTGCTTAAAATGGATTGTTGCAAATACGGACTAATTTTATCCAAGGGAACAAAGGATGGATTGGAAGGTCCAACGGCAAAGGTTTTGGCCGGTACTCCGTTTTCGTAAGCTGTATACAGAAATTCACCATTCATTTTGGAGAGGTTTTCGGCTCCCATTTTTATCAACTTAAACCCTTTTTTATCCAAACCGGCATCAAATTCCACTAGGTCGGGATTGTCCAAATCCAAAGCAAAATCTAAATGAAAAGCTAAGTCGCCTTGGGTTTGAATGCCTTCCAAATTGGCAAATAGTCCATTGGGCAAGGAATTGAAGAAGTCCTGACTAGAGGATTCAGGCATTACGATTTTCAAAGCCACCTTTCTCGAATCTTGTTTGCTGAAATGGAAGTAAGTTAGGGCTTTAACCTTTCCTAAAAAGAAATGGGAGGTACTGTCAACGGATACGTAATCTTTACCGATATTCAGGTCAATTTCACCTCCACAACTTGGAATATTTACAGGTTTGGGTGAAATTCGCCAATGTTCCATTTCCCAGTTGGAACAGCGTAATCTGGCCCTCAGTTTCAATTCTCCTCCGCTTAATCCTTCGTCTTTAAAATCAAAATCTAGGGTGTCGGCCGAAAGTCGGAAACCCAATAATGGCAAGAGTACTGGGAAGTTGCCTTGTTTCTCAGCCCGAATCAAACTACCCGATAATTGGCGGTTTGATTTATCGTTGGTACCAATAAAATGCCAATAGCTTTTTTTGCCTGATTCGTAAACGCCTGCCCAAAAATTGTATTCACCTGCATCGGATGTTACTTCGTCGATAATGATTTGGGTGCAAATGAGGTTTTTGATGCCCGATATTCGAAAATCTTTGATGGAGTAGGAGGTAGGCAATAAGTCGAATAAGGTGGTTAGCAAGCGGTCGGCCAGGGCTGCATAACCTTTTGAATCAGCTTTAGAAGCTACTTGGTTGCTGGAGTCTTTGGCCAAAAGGAACTGGAAATTCTTGTACCCGAATATATCTTTAGGCCGAAGGTGAAGGCTTTCCAATTTGAGGGAACGTAAATTGATGCGGCCCATCAGTAGTGAACTCAGTTTGATTTCAACGTTCACTTTTCCTAGATAAACCAAGGTGTCGCCAGGCTTAGGAACCACACTTAGGTTTTGAAGTTCAACCGAGGCAATTCCTGTAAAGTGTGCATCGGAATAGCTGATTTGAACCGCCTTTGCATGTTGGAACTGGTTTAGTTTGCTATCTAGTATTTTCTTCAACAGGCTGTTTCTTCCCAAAAAGAACAATCCGGCCAAGAGCAAAACTAGCACCAAGCCCCATTTTAATATCCCGCCTAAGGATTTCATTTACTAATTAGCTCCTCCAAAACCAAATCGATTAGGTTTTCGATAGCTTTTTGGGAGTTTTTGCTATATTCTTTTTTTATTCTGTTGGCAATAATGGCACATATGGTCAGACTGTTATGTCCCAAAGCCCGTCCTAATCCATACAAAGCCGAAGTTTCCATCTCGAAATTGGTGATGCGATGGTCCTTATGTTTGAAGGCGGTTAATTTTTCATTCAAATCTGGAACCAAGGGTTTGAGGCGAAGTTGGCGACCTTGTGGACCGAAAAAACCGGGAGCTGTTGCAGTGATTCCTTGTTTGGTAAAGGATTTTGATTTTTCGAGCAGGGATTTGCTACCTTCAATAAAAACAGGTAGATGCAAAGTTGCAGGCCATTCGGTTTGTTCCTCAAAGGCATCGGCCAAATCTTCTTCTAGCTCAGTATTATCGAAATCATAGAAGTTGAGCAGCACATCCAATCCTAAACCAAAGGTACTTGCCACATAAGCATCAACTGGAATATCAGCCTGAAGCGAACCAGAAGTTCCGATACGTATCAAATTAAGGCTTTTCAGCTTCTTCTTTATTTCTCGGGTTTTAAGGTCTATGTTAACCGCGGCATCCAGTTCATTGAGCACTATATCGATGTTGTCGGTACCAATTCCCGTAGAAATTGCAGTTACCAGCTTGCCTTTGTATTCTCCTGTATGGGTAATGAATTCGCGGTGTTGACGTTCGAAAAGGATTTTATCGAAACGGGAAGAAACGGTTTTTACCCGTCCTGGGTCGCCCACCAAAATTACATCATCAGCAACCATTTCTGGCGTTAGGGCAATGTGGTAAACACTTCCGTCGGGATTAAGGATTAGTTCAGATTCTTTTATTGGCATGGGGCAAAGATGCGAAATGCTCGGATAAGTGGCAAAAAAGCTTTTTTAACAGCTTGTTTTTAAAATCAATTCACCTAATTACTTGCCTAGCTGCATTATTCGCTTTACTTTTGCATTCAATTAAATATTTTCATGAGCAACCCTAATAAAATTCTAGTACCCATCGATTTTTCTGAACAAGCTATTATCGCATTTGAACAAGCCCAAAATTTGGCCAAAGTGTTCAATGCCGAAATTACTTTACTGTTTATTGAGGAAGAATCGGGTCTTATTGGACGTTTATTTCAGGACGATGAGGAGCAATTGGAGCGTAAAAAGCTTCATGATCAATTACAAAACAAGTTGGATTCGGTGGCCAAAGAAGCTGAAACCAAAAGTGGCGTTCGTATAGAAACCATGATTAGTCATGGGAAAATTTACGACAAAGTGACCGAGGTTGCTGAAATGATTGGGGCTACCTTTATTTGTATGGGTACCAATGGCTCGGTTGGTATCAAAAAGAAATTTATCGGCAGCAATGCCTTGCGTGTGGTCCGTGAATCAAAAATTCCTGTAATCACCATCCATGGCAAAAACCACCGTCGCGGTTGCAAAAACATCGTGCTTCCTTTGGACTTAACCAAAGAAACCCGGGAGAAAGTAAACCGCTCCATTGAATTTGCTAAACATTTTGGCTCTACCATTCGCGTAGTTTCGGTAATTACCAGTACCGACGAATTTGTGGTAAACCGCTTGACCCGCCAGATGGATCAGGTACAAAAGTTCATAGAAAAGGAAAATGTTGAATGTACGGCCGAAATTATCCGTTCGGGCCGCAGTGGCGAATCAGTTGCCGATAGCGTAATCGACTATGCCAATAAAGTGAAGGCTGATTTAATCATCATCATGACCCAGCAAGAATTGGATTTCACCGAAATGTTCATTGGTTCTGCTGCCCAAGAAATGATCAATAACAGCGAAATTCCGGTTATGAGCATTGTCCCCCAGTTGAAAAGGGATACAACTGTATTTCATCCGTACTAGCCTTAAAATAGCCGTTTGCCTTTTTTGTTTCTTCCAAATCTAGAACCAAATCTTGAGGTAAATCGCCAAATTTTAAATACTTTTTTTTAGGCGTGCCCCATTCGCCATTTAGAGTTGTGCTTTAAACTTAACAGCGTGCCAGGCTCATGGTCGGGCTATTCGCTGCAAATCCTCGGTATGCTCCGTGCCTCCGCATCCCTGTGGGTTTTCCGCTTCTATCCCTGCCCGAGGGTTTTGTGCTTTGAACCAAGGTTTGCCAAAAAATTACAGCTGCTCATTCAGAAATTCACTATTCAGCTTTGCTTTTTGCCTTTAGTCTTGCCGCCTATACCAATTTTGATTTTAAATTGATCAATGCTTATTTGTAAGTTCAGATTGGTAATTGCCTGTTATACAGAATAGTAGTCTAATTTTTTCAAAAAAATGTGAGTCTGAAATTGGACTCTACACCATGTCCATTCGGTATTTTTCAAAGTTGCCTGAATCTTTTCACCATTCCGTATTCGCAATTTACCTTACGTATTAAAAAAATGCTTCAATTTGCATCCTTACAATATGAAGAAGAACCAAACTACTAAAGCTCTTTCTGGTTGGGATGCGCCTTATGCTGCCGCTCCTGAAAGTGCTTCCCACATAAAACTCAAAGACCAATACGATTTATTTATCGGCGGAAAATGGGTGAAACCTGCGTCGGGTAAGTATTTTGATTCTATCAATCCGGCAACAGAGAAAAAACTAGCCAGTGTAGCAGAAGCTGATGCCAAGGATGTAGACAAAGCTGTAAAAGCCGCTCGAAAAGCCTATAACGAAGTTTGGTCAACGATGCCAGGTAGCGAACGAGGTAAATACTTGTTCCGCATCGCTCGCATGATTCAGGAACGTAGTCGGGAATTGGCCGTAATCGAAACCCTCGATGGGGGCAAATCCATTCGCGAAAGCCGTGATATCGACATTCCCTTGGTAGCCGCTCACTTTTTCTACTATGCTGGTTGGGCCGATAAGTTGGAATACGCTTTTCCGAACCGTAAACCCCAAGCCTTGGGTGTAGCCGGACAAATCATTCCTTGGAATTTTCCTTTATTGATGGCGGCCTGGAAAATTGCACCAGCCTTGGCTTGCGGCAATACTGTTGTTTTGAAACCTGCCGAAACTACTTCCCTTACGGCTTTGAAATTGGCTGAAATTTTACAAGATGCCGAATTGCCCGATGGGGTAGTGAATATTGTTACCGGTTTTGGAGCTACAGGTGCAGCTTTGGTTAATCATCCGGATATCAATAAAGTAGCCTTTACTGGTTCCACTGAGGTAGGAAAAATCATTCAAAAGGCAGTGGCTGGCACCGATAAAAAATTGACCTTGGAGTTAGGCGGAAAGGCTGCCAATATTATTTTCGAAGATGCCCCTATCGATCAAGCAGTTGAAGGAATTATCAATGGGATTTTCTTTAACCAAGGGCATGTTTGCTGCGCGGGTTCTCGCTTATTTGTGCAGGAGAATGTGGCCGATATTGTAATCAGCAAACTGAAAAAGCGGATGGATACCTTGATTGTGGGCGATCCAATGGATAAAAATACGGATATCGGTGCTATCAATTCGAAGGCACAGTTGAATACCATTTCAGAATATATCGAAATTGGAAAAAACGAAGGCGCAGATATGTACCAAAGTCCATGTGAATTGCCTGCCAATGGTTTTTTCTGTCGTCCAACCTTGTTTACCAATGTGGCCCAAAGTCATCGCATTTCAAGGGAAGAAATTTTTGGTCCTGTTTTGGCTATCCAAACCTTCCGTACTATCGAAGAAGTGATTGAAAAGGCCAACAATGTGCCTTATGGCTTATCCGCTGGGGTATGGACCGATAAAGGATCTAAAATTTTCAACCTGACACAAAAGCTTAGAGCTGGTGTAGTTTGGGCAAATACCTACAACAAATTCGATCCTACTTCCCCATTTGGAGGATACAAGGAATCAGGCTTTGGTAGAGAAGGTGGTTTGCATGGTTTGGAAGCCTACGTTAAGTTCTAACTTCACAAATCGAATCTTATACCAATTTTAATTTATAAATAGTCCAAAGGCTATTTGTAAATTTAGATTGGTAAATGCCGAGGATACAATATGTTAGTCCAATTTTGTCAAGAAAATTTGAGCCTAAAATTGGACTATACATAATGTCCATTCGGTATTAATTTCTCCCTAAAACCTTTTTCACAAAGCGTTTAATCGGTCGCATTTTCTCGTAATCGTCTAGTATGGAACGGAATTCGCGATGGGAACGAGGTGGACGTTTCAGGTAATCTCTAAATTCATCCTCACTCATTTCGAGTTTTTTACAAAAAAAGATTATATCATCGTGAAGCAAGGTTTTATCCGGGTAAGGATCCTCGCTTTTGAGCATGGCCATTGCTTCTTCCCGAGTATGTTCCCCATTGCATATCAACATGGATAAATGGGATTTACGTTTATCTATTCCAAATTTCTCAGGGAGAATGTAGCCTTGATACAATCGGGTGAAGATGTTTTCGTAGTGCTTACCGCCATAATCCTGCCAGCCGAAAAAGTCTATGTTTTTCTGTTTAGCTTCTGTTTTGGAATAGCTTGGAGTATTGAGGAAGTAAATGGAACTGAAATTGTAAAGTTTGCTTTCGATAAAGGATTCGTAACTACTAAAAATCGGTAAATCCTTAATCGTTCCCTTGCCGTACTTTTTAAAGATATCCTCGATGTTACGCTTATCGTATTTGACATGGGTAAAGTTTGGAGGCATAATTCCTTCGGTTAGGGCATTATAACCGTTCAAAGAAACATTGATTTTGTACTTGCGGGCAATTCTATTCGTAGATGCAACAAATATATTATCGAAAGGAAGGTCGATATCCAATACATCGGCATCGATAAAGGCACGCTGCAAACCACGCATCTGACTCCAGGGCAATACATGGCATTCGTAATCAAAACCTGATTTGTCGACAATTCGGGCAATATTTACCACAGCCTTTTCGCTGTTCCAACCTCCGTCAACATGGAAAAGTAGAGGCCTTAATCCGTATTTCATGGCCAAATACACCATATAGGTACTATCGGTTCCACCGCTGATTCCGATGAGACAATCGTATGGTTTTCCTTTTCCGGCTTTGCGAATCGCCTCCGACTTCTTTTCCCAATAATCCGGATCTACATTTTTTCGAATTTGCTCAATCCCCCGCATGTTTACGTGACACATATCACAAATGCCATGCTGGTCGAGGATTATTCCGGGATAATCGGTTTCATCAAGTAGGCATTGTTTGCAGGCTTTCATCTAGCTGTTCGGTTAAGATGGATACTGTTTAAAATTTCTTTAATAAAAAGGACTGCTCACCGGTCCATTCAGGCATTTGGCGGTGGTCGGGATAGTTGATCAACACGCCGTTCAGTCGCCCTTTATACACAAAGGAAGAACCAACCGCCACGGCCGAAGCACCCGATTCAAACATGGATAAGCTATCCTTTGCATTTCCGATTCCTCCTGCATATATCAATGGAACTTGAAAGTTTGTTTTCCTTTTCTTAACCCATTCATTGTTTCCGCCTTGCATGGTTCCATCACGATCTAAATCATACACCAAGATTTCACCAATTCCGTCGTCTTGAAGCTTTTTTATGCATTCATCAGGTTCCAAACTGGATACTTTGGTTCCGCTATTATAAGTAACACAGGTTTTGCCTTTTACGGTTTTTAATTCAATACAGGCCACCACAGTGGAAGTACCGAATTCTTTTACCAATTCCTTAATAAATCCAGGTTGTTGATGGTAGGCCGAGGCAATGCAGAGTTTTTCAACCCCCAAGGATAAAATTTTACTGGCAGTAAACACATCCTTAATTCCGCCAGCATAGGTTACCGGCATAAAGCATTCAGAGGCAATTTGGCCGATTAATTGGGTATTAAGTGTAGTACCTTTTTTGGCAGGTGTAGTATCAGCAATGATGATTTCCATCGCCTGTAACTCGTTGAATATTTTCACTGCAACAAAGGGGTCGCCTATGTATCGCAAATGGTCGAAATGCTTTGATTTGTAAAGCTCTTTCTCATAAACCTGAAGCAAAGGAATTAATCGTCTCACGGTTGCAGATGAACAAAGTTAGAAAGCAATTTAAACCCAAACGAAAGACTTTTCTCGGGATGGAATTGTACTCCAAAAACATTGTCTTTTCCCACAGCAGAAGGATAAAGATATGCATAATGGGTGCTAGCCAATACAGCCTGACTGCCAGTCAACTGCAAAGGTGCATGGTAGGCATGGACGAAATAGAAATAAGCTTGGTCGAGACCGGCAAACAAGGGCGATGGGTTTTCAATTTGGATGGGTAACCAACCCACATTGGGCACCGGTAACTGAATACTTTCTTTGAATCGTTCCACCACACCGGGTAAATAACCCAAGCCTGCCTCGTTGCCTTCCTCACTCCCTTCAAAAAGCAATTGCATCCCTAAACAGATACCCAATAAAGTGGTGTCTTTCCGGGAAGTAAAGGTTTTGATAGGTTCTATAAATCCTTGTTGTTGTAAAGCTTGAATGCCTTTATCAAAGCGGCCTACACCAGGCAAAATTACTTTTTTGAAGGAAGGTAAAAGGGCTGGATCTTTGAAAATAAGGGCATCGTTTCCAACTTTCCTCAACATATTGGCTACCGAACCAACATTGCCGATTCCTACATCAATGATACCTACTCGGTTTGATAGATCGTTCATATTCAATGGCACGCTTTTCCTATGCTTTGTTTACTTTGGAAGCAGTTCAATTAGCCTGTTTGCAAAACTACGGTAATTCTTCTGTGCATTGTACTTTTCTTCCCATGTTTTATAGGCGGCAAATCTCATTTTTTGGGATTCTTCAGTTGGCAATTGGTAGTGTTGCCAAATTTTTTCCCAAAGTTGTTGCTCGCTTAAATCCACCGTCATTAAATACCCATTTTCCTTGTTCACTATTTCAGCACTGCCTCCCACATTGGTTGCCAAACAAGGGATTTGAGCACTCATTGCCTCCATAATGGAAACTGGGAGTCCTTCGGTTTCGCTCACATTGATAAACAAATCAATGTAAGTTTCTTGTAAAAAGTCAATTATTTGGTCATGGGGCAATGAACCTACAAAGTCAAATTGAATGGCAGGTTTAGCTTCCAAAAGTAGTTGAGCGGCTTTTTTTAATTCTTCTAATCCTGGTCCTCCGCCTAAATGAATCCAACGAATGTTTTCATGGTTGGAAAGGGCTAAGGCTTGGGCTATTTTATGCAATCTTTTTAAAGGAACTACATAAGCCAAACTCAAAATGGTAAAGACTTGGTTCTGCTTTTTCTGAGGTATTTTTGACAAGGCCATGGTGCCTAAGCGGAATACTTCGGTTTTGGTTTTCCCGATTTCCCCATGTTTCTTTTCTAAATAAGCCTTGCCATTGGCCGATATGCAAATCATTTTATCCAAGTTGGATAGCAACCAATTTCGGTAGGGAAGGTAATTTTCCGGACTTCTTTCGGTATAAATATCCCAACCATGTGCCCTGGCTATGGCTAAAGTATCCATGCGATCTTTTTTAAGCAGGGTGCAGGCTAGCGCTCGTTCATCACACCAATAGGCATATACCGCATAGGTTTGGTTTGGATAATGAAGCTTCTGAATGGCTTGCACCTGTTTTTTTATTTTTTGTGCTTGCTGGAAATTGGCCAAAAGCAGCTTTAACTTATACACACTTAACTGTCCTTGTTTCAGCAGGGAAAGGCATTCCTGTTGAACCGCACTATGAAAAAATCCGCCAAAGGCCCACAGTTTTTCTAAGCCACGGCTTTCGAGGTTCAAATGAAAGTGGTTAGGCCTGGGAGTAAAATCTTTTAGGGCAGGACTGGTGGTGATAAATACAACCTTTGAAAAGGTCTTTTCCAATTCAGGCAACTCTTCAATCAAATAGGGTTCGGTGGGGCCCAAAGGGAAATCATCCACCAAGATAAAAAGCGTAGCCGAGTGCAACTTGTTTTCCGTATTCATGCCTTAGGCTTCTTTTTTTTCTTAGGAATAAGATCCAACTAGATTGATTGGGTAAAAATAACAAGAATGTAAACCAAACCTATTTCGAAGTTGGCAAAAAAAAAGGCCACATGTAAGCATGTGACCTTTTGAAAGAGCAAGTTGAAATTATTTTTTCTCCAATGGAGCGCCAGGATTGTTGTTAACTGGCATGGTTTCTTCGGTAGGAACAGCTTCAACAGTACCGGCAATACGCACGGTTTTGTTTGAAGTTTTTGCATTCGAAGTGATGGTTACAGTTTTGTTGATTGGACCAACACGTTTTGTATCGTAATTCACTTTCAATATTCCGGTTTCACCTGGTTTAATAGGGTCTTTCGGCCATTGTGGAACAGTACAGCCGCAGCTTCCGCGAGCATTAGAGATAATCAAAGGTTCTTTACCTGTATTTTTGAATTTAAATTCACAACCTCCGTCGGCACCTTGTTTAATGGTTCCGTAATCATGCACTTCTTTCTCAAAAGAAATTTCAGGTGCATTTGGGTTTTCAGGAGCAGCAGGCGCTGCATCTTGAGCTTTGGCCGATAGTAATCCGGCTGAAAATACAAGGGCAAGTAAAACTTTTCTCATGTTGTAATTTTGATCTTCTGGCACAAATGTAGGTTAGAAAATGAGAAAGGGGATGTATATTTCTTAAAATTTTTGTTAATCTACTAAAATCAAGACTTTTATGACTTGATAAAATGCGAAACCAGCATCGGTTTTTCGGCAGTTTTTACCACAATTACATAAAATCCATTTGGTAAATCTGCCACCGAAACCTGCACGTTTTTGTTGCGGCCTAAGTTTTGACGGTAGATAAGCTGTCCGAAGCTATTGCTGATTTCAATTTCGGCGTTTGAGGTTTCATCCATACCTTGAATAGTCAAAAATTGATCGGCTGGATTTGGGAACAATTGAATGGACGAGCTGGCTAAAGTTTCTTCGATGCCTACTGCGCACGAACTGTTGCACTGGTTAATTAAAACGTTGGATGTACCGGTATTATAGTCCAAATCGCCCGTAGCTGAACTCGCATCATAAAACGTTAATAGCTGCAAATTTCCTTCGTTGTAAGATTCGCCAGCCACCCGAATACAACCCGCCGGCAAATCCACATGGGCGTAAATTGTTCCTGCATTGTAAAAATTTCCGTTTACACGTATTATGCAATTGTTCATCACGGTGCCATTTAAGGCATTGTAAAAGCCACTGTTCACGGTAAGTTCTCCAGTATTTCTAAATTCGCCACTGGCCATATTGTAAAAATCGACCCCGCAAATCCACTTTCCCGCATTTTCTACCACTGTTGCCGAGTCGCCAAAGTAATTGCTCTGCAAAATGCCGCTTTCCGTATTCGAAATGCTACCTCCATTAATTGCCGCCATTCGTTCGTTGCTAAAACTTCCCGAATTTAAAAACTGGGAATTGCCTCCTTCCACCAACAAACTGTTGCATTGGTTGCCTGTGCTGCTATTGATAAAGCGACCGCCATTGTTTACCCATACAAACCTATTGTTGATTAGGCCTTCGTTGCACAGGGTTCCACCATCGACCAAAATATCGCCTGTCAATTGGCCCGTAGCTGAAATACAAAGGGTTTGACCCACCGTAACTAGGCGTGGATTGCTTTCGAGTCCTGAAATAGTTGAGGTACAAGTGCATTGCGAAAAACCTATATACGTTAAAGGCATTAAAAGAAGAAAAAGGAAGTGTTTTTTCATGTTGCAAAGGAAAGGAAAATGCGGGTTAGACTAAGGTAAGGAATCGAGAAATAACAGTTTGGTTCGTATTCTTTGGCGGGCCCTTTTCGCTTCTTGGCATTGTAGCAGATAACTTGGGTTTTGTGCTAAGCGAAAAGGCCGGGCTATTCACTGCAAGTCCTCGGTCTGCTCCGTTCCTCCGCATCCCTATGGGCTTTCCGTTTCTATCCCTGCCCGAGGGCTGTAGTGCAAGCATAACCATTTTACCATTTAATTTCAGTTTAGGGTATAGCAAGGCATTTAAAATTAAGTATTTGTAAGTCAATAAGGTAGTTTTAATTGATTGTCCTATTTCTTGGTTAAAACTAAAGGCGGTAGACAATGCCCAGTATTCCTACCGTACTTAAAGGCGGAGGTTTCGGGCAGGGATAGAGGCAAGTAGCCCACAGGACGGCAGAGCTTAAGCGGAGCCGGACGAGGACTACTGCCGAAAGCCCGGCCCTGACGCCCCTGCACCACTATTTAATTCCTTGGTAGAGCTGTTTTTGGGCGGAAGGGGCACGCCAAAATAAATTCTAATAAATCTTACTCAAATGCTTGTAAGGTATTGATAGTTAGTTTGTTGTATTGGATGTGTTATTTTGGTATTACCTATTCATTGTTTTCTACATTTGCTTCAACTATATTATAATGATGTCTACCAAGAATTTTTCCCCATTATTTTTCTCCCTTTTTTTGCTATCCACCTTGTCTGCCTGCAAAAAAGAAACCGGTGGAGAAGAGACTACAGCCGAACAAAAGTTGCTGGACAATGCCAATGGTTTTGAGTTTGTTGGGGCTTTTGAGGAGGCTGATGCGCCAATTTATTACCACAATCCAAATGATTTTATTATTGAGGAGTATCAAGATCAAGTGAGGGCTTTGGTGATGACTGAATCGACCTTGGATAATCCACCCGACCGGAAAAAATGGTATGTATTGAATTTTCAGAATGGGAAGTTGGCACAAACCATCAGAACTGATGAGGGATTTGGTCCGGATTGGGGTAATTTTATGGATTTCGCCTTTGATCATGAAAATTTGACTTTACAATCGTGGCATACCACCGATAAATACTTCTATCAAATCAACCAGCAAGGACAGGAAACCTCGTATTTTATAACAGGAGGTACCACGTTGAATACCAAGTTGATAAAGAATCATTTGTTGCGATTTATTTCAGGAATATCAATTTGGCCTTACCAAGTGGTTTCGCAGCAAGATGAGCCACAGTATTTGCTTACATCAGAGTTGTCGGATATGGCGGTTTTGAATTATTTTTTTGATAAGACCTATGAAACCGAGGGACTTAACAGTATTTACACCGGTTTTTTTTACCCAAGTAACAACGGCAACTGGATAGGTGTAGGACGAGGAAACCAAAGCTTAGATACTTTGATGATTAGCCATGAGGTGCCCCAGAACTATTTTACCGGACTGTGCAAGACTTATGTAGAAAGGGTGGGGAATAAAATTAATTTGGTTTTTATAAAGAATAAAATGAACCCCAATACGGATCAAGATATTAGCTTTTATGAATTGACAATTGGCGAAAATATTTTGCATCCGATTTTGGTGAACCAGCCTTTGCCTCCTGATGAAAACTATGAGATTCGTGGCTTTAGAAATGGTAAATTGTATATTTTCCCTACTGCCAATGCTGCGAATCAACAACCTTTTACGATGGCCATGGATGGCACCGAAACCCCATTCAATTTACCAACACCAAATACAAACGGAGGTTTGCTACGGTATAGGTTTACCAATGGGTATTTGTTTGTAGTGTTGACGGATGGTATTAAAAGACTTGAATTTTACAAAAAAGCACTTTGAAAATGAAAAAACCTAGTCTATTTGTTTCCCTTTTTTTGGGCGTGTTGTTGCTAAGTTCGTGTAAGAAAGCAGAGGAAGAAATAATTGAAGAAACTTTTCCCGAAGCCGTGATGGAGCCTGTTATTTTCAACTTTACAGGAACTTGGAGCGGACTCTGCGGTAGTGTTTCCAAACCTAGCTTGGATTCGTTTAGGTTGCAATACCCCAATGCGAATGTAATTAATTGCCATTTGAACCAAGCGGGTGGTTTGGTCGATCCTTTGAGCAATCCATCGAGTGAGGGTTTGGCAGGTTTTTACAACATTTCTGTCCATCCTGATAGCGCCTATGCTTTGCCTTACCTATACTTTACGTATGATGGGTTTTTGGGTGGATTGAATTATTCAGGTATAAATTATGCGGCAGTTTCGAGTACAGAACTGTGGGTGAAGCAGAATAAACCAGCAGCCATTGCCCTAAAGTTGAGTCCGAGTATTAGCGGCAGCCAATTGGATTTGGAAGTAAAATACAAAGCCATTTATGCCTTTCCTATGCCTGTTTATTATTCGATAGTGCTAACGGAAAACAATGTTTCTGCTACACAGACCAATGATTTAAGTTCGTCGCCTAATCTTCATTCGGATGTATTGAGGAAATATTTGAAAGACTACAATGGTGAATTGTTTGCCAATAATTTAAACGCAGGGGATGCTGGAAGTTTTTCGGTTTCTACCTCTTTGGATGCTGATTGGAACCAGGAAAATATGTATGCCACCGTTGTAATTTGGTATTTGGATCCGGTGTATGGCAAAATGGTGCATTTAGGGAAAAGGATAAAACTTAAATAGCAGGTTTAATTATTCCCAAGCAGCCTTTAAATTCTCCCATTTTTGCGGCCAAAGTCTAGGTTTTAAGTGAGTTGTAAGGGTGGACTTGTTTTGCTGGTTTAGGTTTCTACCATTTAGTTTTAACCCAGCATTTGCTTTAAAAGTGCTTAAACAGTTAGGCTTTGTAAATCAAGTTGTTATGCTAAGTTGATGCCAACAATTAAATCGGGGTAAACCCAACTAAATCAAGTAGTTCGGATTAATAAATCCTCCTATTGATTAATTTTGGTTGAAAAAAAGGGTTCATTTATCGAAACTTTTGTATACCTTTTAAAGAAGGACTCGTTAAATTGGTAAGTAAAGTTTCGACCATGGTTAAGTATTACCTCACGCTTTGTTTTTCATTGGTTTTAGGATTTTCAATTTCAACTTCAGCTCAGCAATGGGTTGGGGTGAATGGAACCTTGGGAATAGCCCCCAATAAGGTTTCCTTTTTTTCGGCAAATGATTCTATGTTGGTGGCTTCAACTTCAGGACTTTTTAAGGCAAGTCCGGATGGATCCAATTGGTTTAGGCCCACCTCCGATCCATTGGCTTTGCAGGAAGTTAATGATTTGTTGGTCGATGGTACAAAGCTTTTCATGGTAGGGAACAATTCACAAGTTTATTTCTCGGCTGATTTCGGTCTTACTTGGACTAGCATGTATACCATACCTATTTCCGGATATAGCAATCCAAAGTTGGCCCGTAGCAACGATACAACCTATTTATCGTTCAATGACCCATCGGGAACAGCCTTTTTGTTTATGGATGATGGATTGGGTTCAGGTTTTGTTTACCAATCCGATTTTCAGTCTTCGGGTAGAATTTCCATGCTATCGGTGCAATCAGGAAAACTATTTGTTGGGATGGATGGAGGCCTCGGTTTGTGGGTAAAGGATGCTTCTGGTGGATGGAGCAACTATACGGTTGGATTAATTAACGCTCCGAATGAGTTGGTGCTTTCGATTTTATATGATGCCTCTTCTGGCAAGATTTTTTGCGGTACCTCTAGGGATTTGTATGAATGCAATAGCAGTAATTTTAATTGGTCATCCGTTGGAATAGCCAGTGGATTAAGCGAACGTAAATACAATGATTTGGTAAGGATAGGCAACAAATTATACGTAGGAACTGATGATGGTTTTGGTATTGTAGATTTGTCCAACCTAAGCTTGTCTTCCTCCTCCCTTGGACTCTCAACGGTTAATTTTGAAGTAAAGGATATGCAGGCTAGTGGAAATAATTTGGTGATTGGAATTGATCGTTATGGAATTGCCAAGCTAACATCACCGAGCGATATTTCCACCCTTTTTACATCCATTCCAGGTAATTCTATTTTTTCGGTTGGTGCTGCGGGCAATTTTCCTTATGTAGGCAGTTATCCAGCAGGTACGCTGATTGATTATACCCAATCCAATACTTGGACAAAGGCTGAATATCCGGTGTTTAGGCATAAAACGAAAGCGGTGATTGAATCGAATGCTTATTTATTTGCTGCATCAACTGCAGGTGTTTACCGTTTTCTCGAAACAGGAAGTACTTGGGAGGAGGCGAATGGTAATCTGGCTCTTTCTTCAAACTTGGATCCCAGTTTTCCGGTATCTGATTTGGTGGAATGGCAAGGTCTGTTGCTGGCAGCCATTGATGGAAGAGGTTTGTACAAAACCACTGATAATGGTGATAATTGGTTTCAATTTTTACAGTCGCCGCTATCGAGTGTGGAAAATTGCTTGGATTTTTGCCTAAAGGGTCAGGATACCTTGTTGTTGGGTACATCCAATTCGATTTATTACCAAACCTCCGCTGCTCCAACTAGCTGGACAACTATTCCACAATTTTCATCAGGCTTGGGTGCTGAAAAAATGATGTTTGTAGATGATACTCTTTGGGTGTTGCGAAATTCGGAGGTTTATCTGTCACCCGATTTTGGACAAAGTTGGAGTATTGCCGTTCCTTCTAATCCAGGAGGTTGGTCGGATTTTGCTTTGGTTCAGGAAACCGGACGAAACGTGGTGGTATTGGTTGGTGCTCTTGGGATATTGTCGACTGCCAATGGGGGGCAAACGTGGACAAACAATACTGCCAATCTTGCGAATAATGCCAGGGTAACAGCGGTAGGTGTAGCTAATTCGTTTCTCTATATTGGAACCAAGTGGAATGGGCTTTACAAACGAAGTCTAAGTTCAGCTATGCCCGTTCTTTCCATAGATGATTTGGCCATTACCAGTGAATGTCCGGGAATTGGTGCAGGTTCCATTAAAGTTGCTCAGGTTTCAGGTGGAAGTTTGCCCTATAGTTATTCCTTGAACAATGGAACAGCCCAAAGTAATAATATGTTTTCTGGTTTAAGTGCAGGCACCTACAGTTTAAAGGTGATAGATGGAAATGGTAATTTCATTGAAACTTTTGTAACGGTTGAAGCAGGTACATCCTTTACGGTAACCGCCACTGATTATACGGATGATATTTGCGATGGTAATCTTATAACCTTAACTCCTGTTGTGGTGGTACCTTCTGGAAATTATACTTATCAATGGACAGATCCCAATGGCGGAGTTTCCTCTTTCAATGGTAACGACCAGCAACTTGGTCCAACGGTACAGGCTAATTTTGATTCCTTTACCATAACAGTTACCGATGAATTTGGATGTGCCCAATCCGATGTAGCCGATGTAAATAGGCATGTAGGTCAGGAAATATCCGGAAAGGTTACCATAAATGGCTTGGATATTGATTTTGCCGGTTTAGGAATTGATTCCATTGAGGTAAAATTGCTCTACCTTGAATCGCCCAACGATGGATATTACGAACCGGTAGAATCCTTTTTTATTGTGCCATCCCAAAATGGTGCGCCGCCTTATGCGTATAAATTTCAACATATTCCAACTGGATTCTATAAAATATTCGCCAAGGTGTCGGATTCCAATGCTCCAGGTAATTTGCTTCCAACCTATTTAGGAAATACCATGTATTGGGGGGCTGCTGATTTGTTGAGTTTTCCAACTAGCAATTGTAATTTGGAAGATCAGGATATTGATATGATTCAAACGGTAATAGGCAGTGGCACCGGAGTAATCAATGGTTATATACACTTCGGGGAATTTAAAACTGAAAATACCCAATCAGGTGATCCAATTCCATTGATAGATATTGTGGTAGAAAAGGATTCTATTTTCTTTTGCACGCAAGCCCGTGAAGTCTTTACGAATTATTATTTCTATCAGTTCGAAAATCTACCATTACAATGTTATGATTTTATTTATGTCAATGTTCCAGGTGTTGTTACCCTGAACAATTACAATCCCTGTTTGACTGCAGAAAATCCTATTGTAACCTACCGAAATTTCTGTGCCGATACAGTTGGTACTATAATAGGAACCACCCAATTGGATACTTGTCCGATCGATACCTCTTTGTTGGTTTCCTTGCAATCTTTGGAAGTTGCTGAAAGTCAAGTTTACCCAAATCCTTCCAGTGGTGAAGTTTACCTTCAAAATGTAGAGCATTTAATGGATGTGCAGGTATTTGATATGCAAGGCAAAAGGGTAGAGGTGAAATGGAATAAACCAATGCAGAAGGTAGAACTATTGCAGCAAGATGGTTTATACACCTTGGTTTTAAAGTTCAGTAATCGGATTGAAAGGCATAGATTGGTGTTGAGACAATAGCCTTGTTAAACCAATGTTCGTAAAAAAAACTAAAAAATAGAGGGCGGGCTGCTAGGCGAATTAGCTTTGCAGCCTTCTTCATTCATGGAACATTTTTTTACCTTACCTGCTTTAATTTCACTTGTCACCCTTACCATCCTTGAGATTATCCTTGGGGTAGATAATATAATTTTCATTGCAATTATTGCCGGGAAACTGCCGCATAAGGTTGAACAACGCCGAGCCAGAACTATTGGTCTTACTTTGGCCTTGATTATCCGGGTGATGATGCTTTCTGGAATATCTTGGTTAGCTGGGAGTACACAACCTCTTTTCCACTTCAATATTGGACCCTATGAAATGGACCCAAGTTTAAGGGATTTAATATTGTTTGCTGGAGGCGTATTCTTGTTGTACAAAACAGGAATAGAAATTTATGAGAAGATCACCGGACATGAAGGGGAGCAAAAGAGTTTGAAAGCCTTGACCGTAAATGCTGCTATTTTCCAAATTGTGTTGATTGATATCGTTTTTTCATTTGATAGTATTCTTACCGCGGTAGGACTTTCTCGTGATTTGCCGATTATGATAACGGCGGTAATTATTTCCATGGTAATCATGTTGATTTTCTCGGAAAAAGTTTCGGATTTTATCAATCAACACCCTACTGTAAAAATATTGGCCCTTGCCTTTTTGATTCTTATTGGTGGATTACTAGTACTTGAATCTATTCATATTGAAGTGAATAAGGGCTATGTTTACTTCGCTTTGGCCTTCTCCTTGGTAGTAGAATGGCTCAATATTAAACGGAGAAGTATTGCTATAAAAGCCGGTCAATCTCAAAAGAATATACAATAAATAAAACAAATTAAATGATACATACCCCTTGCCTTATTATTGGTAGCGGACCTGCAGGTTACACTGCTGCCATTTATGCTGCCCGTGCTGATTTAAAACCTGTAATGCTTACTGGTTTACAACCTGGTGGACAATTGACCATCACTACTGAAGTGGAGAATTATCCTGGTTATCCAGAAGGCATTCAAGGCCCGGAGATGATGGAAGATTTCCGTAAACAAGCCCTTCGTTTTGGAACCGATATTCGGTATGAAATGGCTACAAAAGTTGATTTTTCTAAACGTCCATTTACGGTTACCGTGGATGATAAATATGAAATAACAGCCGATTCGGTTATAGTCTCAACAGGCGCTTCTGCTAAATGGTTAGGCCTGCCTTCAGAGCAAACGTTTAATGGTTTCGGTGTTTCGGCTTGTGCGGTTTGTGATGGTTTTTTCTTTCGTGGACAAGATGTAGCCATCGTAGGTGGTGGAGATACGGCCGCTGAAGAGGCTTCATACTTAGCTAAACTATGTCGCAAAGTATATCTGTTGGTGAGGAAAGGCGAGTTGAGGGCTTCAAAAGCAATGCAGACCCGTGTTTTCAATACGCCGAATATTGAAGTACTTTTCAATCATGAAACCGTTGAAATCGTTGGGGAACAGACCGTCAATGGCGTTATTGTAAAGAATGTGAAAGAGGATAAGACGTATAAATTGGATGTTGGTGGTTTTTTTGTTGCCATCGGACATAAACCAAATACTGATATTTTCAAAGCTTGGTTGGATTTGGACGAAACAGGTTATATCAAAACGGTTCCTGGTAGCACCTATACCAATATTCCTGGGGTATTTGCAGCCGGTGATGCACAAGATAAAATCTACCGCCAAGCAATCACAGCTGCCGGTTCAGGTTGTATGGCTGCCTTGGATGCTGAACGTTGGTTAGCTGCAGAAGGAATTCACTAATTGCCATTGTGTTTGGCTCCTGGTCTCGCAAAGAAGAGGTCCAAGCCATACTCATTTAAAATTAATGGGGTAGCTCAATTTTTTTAGGATTTAATCCGAAAAGGTTGGGCTACTTTTTTATTTGTACTTTTTTCGCACAGCCTTTTCTATACCTAAATTTGAACCATGGAAAAAATACAAAAGGTTTTATCCTTTGCTATTCCTGTTCTCTTGTTGGTGCTAGGTTTATACCTTACCCCGCTTAAGATTTTTGGTCCTAATTGGGCCTATGTTCCGGGTGATATGGGCGATGCTCGATTTAATAATTATATTTTAGAGCATTACCATCTTTATGAAAAGGGAAAATTGGCTGCATTTTGGGATGCTCCATTTTTATATCCTCAGAAAAATGTGATTGCCTATTCGGATAATTTGCTGGGGACAGCCCCTCTTTATAGCCTTTTCCGAAAGAATGGCTGTGACCGGGAAACGGCCTTTCAGTGGTGGATTTTAAGCCTTTTTGTACTCAATTACTTGGCTTGTTTTTGGGCTCTTTTTCTATGGTCAAGGGATTCGATTTTATCGGCTGTTGGCGCCTATATTTTTGCTTTTTCGATTATGCTGGTGGGTAATATCTACAATGTGCAAACCTTGCCCCGATTTATCTTGCCCTTTCTGTTCTATTGGTTTTGGATTTACTTGCACAAGAAGGACAGTAGGTTTTTGCTGTACTTTCTTTTAGGCTTGGTATTTCAGTTTTATTGTGGGATTTACTTAGGCTTTCTTTCCCTTTACCTCTTTCTGTTTATGGGAATTGCCTACTTTTTGATTTACAGGGATGTGTATTTTTTCAAACAGTTTAAATCGAGGCGAATCATAAAGGAACACTTGGTTTACCTTTTGTTGGCTTTTGTTTGCTTTTATCCTTTGATACAACCTTATCTGGAGGTATCCAAAACAACCCAACCTGAACCCTTCGCGTTTACACTGAAAACAGTACCTACCCTTTTTTCCTATTTTTTCACATCGGATGCACCGGTGTTGTGGAAGTTTTTGTACGATCCAGGAACCAAACTCTTCGATTTCTTTTGGTGTCATTTCTTGTTTATTGGTGCTTTACCCTGGATTGGGATTCTCCTTTCCATCGCTGTTTTTGTCAGAAAGATGGGAACAGCTGACCAACGCCGATTTCTTTCTTTTTTACTCCTTACTTTGGGACTTTCCTTTCTGTTTTGTCTTAATTTCTTTGGATTTAGTTTGTATGAACTCATTTGGCATTTACCAGGTTTTGCTTCCATGCGTTCGGTTAACCGTATTATCAATACCGAATTGGTTTTATTTATCCTGGTTTTTGTTTTCGTTTTTATCCGTTTGAAGGAAACCCATTCCTTCATTACCTACGTAGTTTGGTTGCTTCCATTGCTGGTTGTAGCCGACAATGCTTTGGATGAAACCAAAATTATGCGGTATGCCAAGGTTGAATCTCAAAAAGAAATTGGGTTTGTAAAGCAAAAAATAGCCTCGCAACTATTGCCTAATTTCAGAGCTATTGCCTATATGCCAGATTCCATTTCCAATGTGGTGGATTTTCATTTGAATACTATGTTGGCCTCCCAGGAATTGGGCATTGCCTGCGTAAATGCTTACACCGGCCATTTCCCGAGTGAATACGTTGCCTTTTTCCAACAAGTAAATAGGGAGGGATTGCTGGGATGGTGTAAATTTCAAGGTATTGATTCGGGTACTATTCAAGCTATGGACGGAAAAGGCTTACCGATATTAAAAAGAGAAAAGATAAATTTGAAAGGGATGAACGGTAATTTTGTCTGTGCCGACCATTCAATTTTTCCAGCTTTAATTGGCAACCGAAGCAATGCAGGAGATTGGGAGACTTTTTATATGTTTAGTTTAGGGAATGAACAGGTTAGTTTGATGTCGAGTGAAGGCAAATTTTTCTGTGCCGAGCAGGGTGGAGGGCAAAAACTTACTGCTTCGAGGGAACAATTTGGTGCTTGGGAAATGTTTGTGCTCCTTCCGCAAGCCGATGGAAAGGTGGCTTTTCAAACATTTGATGGTCATTTTATTAGCATGGATCCTCAAACCCAAATTTTGAATGCCCAGGCAACTGCCCTAGGACCCAATGAAAAGTTTGAGTTGATTCGGCAATGAGGAAAATGGTGTAAGCGGCGGAAAATGGTTAATTTTTCTTGTCATATTAATACCGATTATAAATCTGTAATAGTCCAATTATGCTTCGCCATAATTTGCCTAAACAGCTTTTATATCGGCATTTACCAATCTAAATTAATAAATTGTCTTTGGACCATTTATTAATTAAAATTGGTATAAGGCGGTATGTCCGGGCAAGGATAGAAACGGAAAGCCCACAGCGGTCTGGAGCGAAAGCGAACAGGCGCGAGGACTTGCAGTGGATAGCCTGACCTTTTCGCCTTGTTTTGCTTGAGTTTTATGCACCACTGGTTTTGCGAAAAGGGGCCCGCCAAAGCCCAAAGATCGTCCGAAGGAGGGACAATTATAAATTTCTTCCTTTTAAGTAAGGTTTATCCTCTTTTCAAAAGCGGTTTCAAATGTTGTGCGGTAAACGATTCCTTGCAGTTTACCAAGTCTTCGGGCGTGCCTTCAAAAACAATGTGGCCACCTTTTTCGCCGCCTTCCGGACCTAAATCGATAACCCAATCGGCACTTTTTACCATCTCCATATTGTGCTCGATGATGCAGAGGGAATGGCCTTTTTCCAGTAAAGCTTCGAAGGATTTCAGCAGTTTTTTAATGTCATGGAAATGCAGTCCGGTGGTGGGCTCATCGAAAATGAAAAAGGTTGGATTGTTGCCACTTCCTTTTTGGAGGAAGGATGCCAGTTTGATCCGCTGGGCTTCACCACCGCTTAAAGTGCTGCTGCTTTGGCCCAATTGCACATAGCCCAAACCTACATCGGCCAAGGGTTTTAGCTTTTCGGAAATCCGTTTTTCATCTTTGAAGAAATCCATAGCCTCGTCCACCGTTAACTGTAGGATATCAGAAATGCTTTTATCGTTGAAGGTAACTTCGAGTACTTCGCTTTTGAAACGCTTGCCATTACAGGCCTCACATGGCAAATGGATGTCGGCCATAAATTGCATTTCAATTACCACTTCACCTTCGCCTTCGCACATTTCGCAGCGACCACCTTCTACGTTAAAACTAAAATGAGACGGTTTGTACCCCCGAAGCGTGCTCAGTTTTTGATTGGCATACAGGGTTCGGATATCGTCGTAAGCCTTTACAAAAGTCACGGGATTGCTGCGACTGGAGCGACCAATGGGGTTTTGGTCTACAAATTCTACCTGTGAAATCCGTTTAATATCGCCTCCAATTCGTCCGGGAATAGCCTCCCCAAAGGCATTGATTACGTTTTGCAATTCGGTCATCAGCACTTTTTTTACCAAGGTGCTTTTTCCTGAACCACTTACACCTGTAACCATGGTTAATACCTGAAGTGGAAATTTTACCGAAACGTTTTTTAGGTTGTTGTCGCTGGCATTGAAGACTTGAATGGCATCTTTCCATTTTCGCCTTTTCCCTGGCAGGATAATACTTTCGCTACCATTGAGGTATTGGGCGGTAAGACTTGTTTTATCTTTTGCAATAGCGGCGTGGTTTCCTTGAAAAATGAGTTCTCCACCAAAACTACCTGCCTCAGGACCAATGTCGATCAATTCGTCGGAAGCCCGCATGATATCTTCGTCATGTTCTACAACAATTACCGTATTGCCTAGTTTTTTGAGGGAATTAAGCACTTTGATGAGGCGTTCGGTATCGCGGGGATGCAGACCAATGCTAGGTTCATCCAAAATATACATGCTACCTACCAAGCTGCTACCTAGTACAGTGGCCAAATTGATACGTTGACTTTCGCCTCCGCTAAGGGAATTGGAAAGCCGGTTCAAGGTTAAATACCCTAATCCTACGTCCTCCAAATAACTGATACGGTTGTTGATTTCCAAAAGCAATCGTTTACCAACAGCTTGGTCGTGTTCAGAAAGGTCAAGTTGTTTGAAGAAGGTTGATAAGTCTTCAATTGGTAATAAAAGGAGGTCGCTGATGCTTTTGCCACCCACTTTAACATTGTTGGCATCGCCACGCAAACGGGTTCCACGGCATTCAGGACAGGTGGTTTTTCCTCTGAAACGAGCCAACATTACTCGGTATTGGATTTTATAGGTTTGGGCTTCGATGTCTTTGAAAAACTGGTGAATGCCCCAAACTGTTCCAACGCCGTTCCACAATTGGTCTTTTTGTTCAGCGCTAAGTTCGTAGTAAGGTTTATGGATGGGGAAGTTGAATTTCCCGGCATTCATTACAAAGTTCTGTTTAAACCAGCCCATAGTTTCGCCCTTCCAGCAGGCAACGGCATCGTCGTACACACTGCGGCTTTTGTCGGGAATCACCAGGTTCTCGTCAATTCCGATAATGCTGCCAAATCCTTCGCAGCGTTTACAGGCCCCATATGGATTATTGAAGCTAAAAAAGTTAACGGAAGGTTCTTCAAATTCCATTCCGTCGGCTTCGAATCTGGAGCTAAAGAGCTGTTCCTTTTTGGTTCCATCCTCTTCCAATACCAAAATATGGCAGCTACCTTGCCCTTCGTTAAAGGCTGTTTGAATGGAGTCGGCAAGGCGGCTCAGGAAATCCTCATCTGCCAGACTTTCCATGCCAAAGCGATCAACGAGAAGGAAAGCATTTTCGAACTTTAATTTTTCATTGTTTTCGAGCAGGAGTTGTTCCAGTTGCCAAGGGTTTCCGTCGATTAAGGCGCGGGTAAAACCTTGTTGCATCAAGAGGTTAAAGGTTTGTTCCGGAGTTTGGTTGTTGCGAAAACTAATCGGACAGGTAACCATAACGCGGGAAGTAGGAGGGAGGGCCGTTACGAAATCCACCACATCACCTACCGCATGCCTTTTTACCAATTCTCCTGAAATGGGTGAATAGGTTTTTCCGATGCGAGCAAACAATAATTTCAGGTAGTCGTAAATTTCGGTAGAGGTTCCAACGGTACTTCTTGGGTTTCGGGTGGTTACTTTTTGTTCGATAGCAACAGCCGGAGAAATACCTTTGATATAATCCACTTCTGGTTTTTCGAGTTTGCCCATAAATTGACGGGCATAAGCAGAGAGGCTTTCCACATAGCGGCGCTGTCCTTCGGCATAAAGCGTATCGAAGGCTAGGGAAGATTTTCCGCTTCCACTAAGGCCGGTAATTACCGTAAAGGAGTTGCGGCGAATGGCCACGTCGATATTCTTTAGATTGTGTACCCGGGCTCCTTTTATAATGATGTATTCCTTGGGAGAAAGTTCGTCGACGTTGCGCTTCATAGTTGCGCAAAAATAGCCAAGGATACTTTTAGAAGGGTGGAGAAAATGAACAGAATTGGGAGAAGTTTCCCACTATTTTATACCTAAAAGGCGCTTGTTGGCTTTAGCTGCTAGTTCAAAACTGGAATCAACTTTTAGGGCAAAGGCATATTCAACTTTTGCTTTGTCGATACGGTTCAAAGCTTCGTAACATAATCCGCGCATATACACAGCTTTAGCCATTTTTTTATCGTTCAAAATCGCCTCGGTAAAATGTTGTATGGCGCTTTCATAGGCCTTTTTGTACTTAAAATCGATATAGCCTAAATTGTAGTGTGTATCTGCTTCTTTGCTATTTAGTTTTAGTAGAAGCTGGTAGGTTTCTATGGCTTTGTCGTATTGTCCGGCGTTTTGGTAAAACATACCCAAGTTGTAATAGGGTTCGATATTATTGGGCTGCAGTTGTGAAGCGTTGTTAAAGTAATTGATGGCCAATTTGCTTTTCTTGGCAGAGAATAATAAACCTAATTGGAGGTAAGCTTCGTAATAGTCGGGGTTTTGTTCTACGGCTGTTTGGATGCTATTGATGGCTTTGTTGGTATCGCCAGCCTCCATAAAGGCAAACCCTTTGATAAAATAGGATTTAGCATTGTGCACATCTACTTTCAAAGCCCGGTCGGCAAGGGCAATGGTTTCTTTATAGTTTTTGAGAAATAGGTTGAATTCAGCTAATTTGTTCAGACCTTCCAAGTGCTTGGGATCTACTTCTACGCATTTTTCGAGGGCTACTTTGGCGCCGGCTGGTTGTTTAAGTCCCATGTAAATATCAGCCAGCAAGGGGTAGTAGTCGGCCTTCGTTGAATCGGCGATTATTGCTTTGGATATATCGATTTTGGCTGCTGTAAAATCTCCTTTGTCTCGGTACATTCTCGAACGTTTGTACAATAGGTCAGAATTGTTTCTATCCACTGCAATTAACTGTGAAATGGAATCGATAGGCGAAATAGTAGCCTTGGTATCGGCTGATGGAGAGGAATTACCGCAGGCGCCTAAAAGAATAGGAAAGACAAGGGAAATAAAAAGTAAACCTTTGTTCATACGACACAAAGTAAGCAAGAGAAAACGTGCCACAAGGGCAAAAAGGAAGGAAATATTACAGTTCTAAGTCGGTATGCTTATTGACGAAGCATTTCTACCGTTTCAAACCAAGTTGAACTTTCTTGAAACTTAATGCTTTGGATACCGGGTTTCAAAGGAGTGTAACCCGATTTGCTAACCACCATGAATAAGATATTGGGTAGGGATTGTTCAAAATCTACACGACCATCTTTACCTGTTGTTTTTTCTTCCAAAATTTTTGAAACTACTCCTGTTTCAGCGCTTACACGGTCGCTATACATGGTCAATTTCGCTCCGGCTACTGGTGCTCCCAATGAATCAATTACAAAGATTGAAGCTTTGCAGGAACGGTCTTTTTTACAAGCAGTGTTTTGGGTTAGTACGAAGGTAAATGCTACCAATGTAAGTACAAGTCCAAGGATTTTTTTCATGTGATGTATAGGCTGAAAATTCGGTGCTAAATTACTGTTTCATTTGAATTGTAACAAATGTTCGTTTACCTTCTTCAAATTTTATGCTTTCCGGACCCAATGGTACCATGGAATATCCCGCCAAATCAACGGTGCAGAATAAAATATTGGGTAAATTCTGTTCAAAATCTACTCGCCCGGTTTTGTCGGTGGTTTTTTCTTCGTTGATTAAGGAAGGACCTGTAACTGGATTAACTCTGTCGCTGAAAACCAATACCTTAGCTCCTCCCATCGGCCTTCCCGTTTCATCGATTACGAAAATACTGGCATAACAAGTCGTTTCTTTTTGGCATGAATTGAAGGTGGAAATGCCAAATAAAAGGAAGAGAAGTAGGCTTAATTTTGACTTCATCTGAAGGTGATTGTATGCAAGTATACCACTTTTTGTTTAATTGACCAAATGTTTCAATACTGAATTTCCCTTTTCTTGCTAATGGAAATTCCAATATTCAAGATTTTAGTCAAGGTTGTTTCGTAAGCCAAACGTCTAACTAAATTGAGTTTTATTCCCTATAATGAAATTTCAGAATTTACTTTGACCTTAATTCGACTAAACAGCTTGATTTACAAATTCTTAATGATTTTAATTTTCCTTTTCCTTAGGGCAGATTTAAGCCTTTCCCTTGCTTTTCCTAGTTTCAGGTTGTTTAATTTTAGAAAGGAACGATTCTTGGTCGTATTTTTGTCCATCCATAATAGCTATGAAAAAAACTATCCTACTTTGTCTCTGCTTGCTGGTGAGCTATGTCTCCCAATCCCAAAAAACGGTAAAGCCAACCGAACCTATGGTTTTGATTTCCACTTCCTATGGAGATATCAAACTTAAACTTTACAATGAAACACCCTTGCACCGCGATAATTTTCTGAAATTGGCCGATAGTGGGCAATACAATGGTAGCAGCTTTCACCGGGTTATTCAAGGTTTTATGGTACAAGGCGGGGGTAAAAACAAAGGAATCGAAGAGATGGGTTCTCAATTCCAAGGCGAGATTTATCCTTTGTTCCACCACAAACGCGGGGTACTTTCGGCAGCGCGTACAGGCGATCAAATCAATCCTTCTCGGCGCTCCTCAGGTTCGCAGTTTTACATTGTGCAAGGTCGAGTTTTTACCGAGGCTGATTTGAAACAAGTTGAATTTCAAACGGGTAAGAAATTTACACCCCAACAAATTAAAGATTATACCACGATCGGTGGAGCGCCGCATTTGGATGGTGCCTACACTATTTTTGGTGAAGTGCTGGAAGGTATGGATGTGGTAGATAAAATAGCTGCCTGTCCTAAAAAAGGGGAAGCACCCGACCCGGAAATCTTCATGACGGTAAAAGTTTTGTCCAAATAAGATGCGCAAGACTTTCTTAGTACTCGGAGCCGCCTTCTTAATTGCCTGCAACACTCCGCCCAAACCTATGGAAAAAAAAAGCTTCGATATTGAAGGGCACAGAGGTTGTCGAGGTATTTTTCCTGAAAATTCGGTAGAAGGCTTCATGCAAGCTCTTTCCATTGGTGTCAATACCTTGGAAATGGATGTGGTAATTACCGCCGATAGTCAGGTTGTTGTCTCGCATGAACCCTGGATGAGCTGGGAAATTGCTACCGGACCAGATGGAAAATCGCCTGATTCAACCAACGAAAAGTCCTTCAATATCTTCAAAATGAAGTATAACGAGGTGAAACAATGGGATTGTGGCTCCAAAATCCATCCCCGTTTTCCTATTCAACAAAAAATGAAAACCTACAAACCTTTGCTTTCGGAAGTGTTTGAACAGGTTGAAAAGTACATTGCTGAAAAGAAAATTCCACCGGTGCAATACAACATCGAAATCAAATCCACGCCACAAGAAGACAATATTTTTCATCCATCTCCAACCGTCTTTTGCCAATTGGTAACCCAGGTTATTGAAAAATATGGACTGGAAAAACGAGTAATCATACAGAGTTTTGACGTGCGAAGCCTACAAGTGATGCACGCTAATCATCCTAAATACCGCTTATCCCTCCTCGTGGATGATCTCGAAAACCCAAAAGCCAAATTAACCCAATGTGGCTTCAAAATCGAGGTGTTATCGCCCAACTATAAAATGGTGGATGCGGGTTTAGTCGATTATTGCCGGACTAAAAAAATGCAGCTTATTCCTTGGACGGTAAACGATGAAGAGGAAATGAAACGGATGATGGAGTTGGGGGTGGATGGATTTATTTCCGACTTTCCCGATTTGGCCATCACACTACGTTAAATGAATTCAAACTCCAATAATTCTTTCCCTAGGTTTTCTATTTCCGAGGCTATTTCCGAGGCCGATTTGCAGGCTATCGAAAACATGGCGCGCGAAATTATTCCAGAGGTTTATGGCGCTTACGTCCCCTTGTACCATTTGAACTATTTTATTGAAAATTATCAAACTGTAGCCTCACTTCAGAAGCAGCTACAACAGGGCTTTTTGTACTATTTGTTGTCCTTCGATGGCCAAATTCAAGGGTATCTGGCCCTTCAGTTTCAATCCGAAACGGCCCTTCTGAGTAAATTGTATCTGTTGTCAGCCGCCAGGGGCAAAGGAATGGGACAACTAGCGCTGAATTTTGCCTTGGCTAAAACGTCTGAAATAGGCCACAACAGTATGGAATTGTTTGTGAATCGGCAAAACCTTTCTTCCATCGCCTTTTACGAGCGCAATGGATTTGAAATTGTCGAAACCCTTGAACGTGATTTTGGAAATGGAACCTTGGTTTTCGATTACCGCATGCTGAAAAAGCTCTAGTTCTAGCTTCCATTTGCTTGAAGGAAAACGATTTTTAGTTTTTTTTTTGATTTGGCGGGCCCCCGTCCGCCCAAATACCTTTTACCGTTGAATAAACCTTGGCAAAGGGGCGGACGGGTCAGGCTTTCGGCGGTAGTCCTCGGTATGCTCCGTGCCTCCGCATACCTGTGGGCTACACTGCCTCTATCCTTGCCCGAACCCCACCGTATAATCAGTTGCTTAGGTTTTTCCTGGAGTATTTCGCCTTGGCATTTGTGATGGAATGCAAAAACCTAAAACCCAAAAGAAACGAAGAATTAAAACAAGCGCTTACAGGATGGAAACCCTAGAAACAATTTTATAAAAATAGAAGGCACAAAACCCTTTTCCAAGTCTATGGCTGGGTAATGGCTGCTTTGATTTCTTTTTTCCTTTTGCCTATTTTACTCATCAAGTTTTTTCCACTAACTACTTGGGCTGTCAATGCCCCTGCAATCAATGCTCCTCCAATACCAACTGAAACGACATCTTGTCCTGTAAGATAGAGATTTTTAACAGGTGTTTTGGGGCGAAGGTTTTTCATTCTAAACCGCGCTGGGGTATGATCCAAACCATAGATTTCGCCAAATTCATAATTGGCAAATAGCTTGGTGGATAAGGGTGTGGAAAGTTCGTAAAAGGCAATTTTTCCTTTCAATTGGGGAACCACTTGGTAAAGATGTTGTAGCAATCTTTGGCTAAATTCTTCTTTCAATGCTTCATATTCGGCTCCACGGTGCTTCCATCGTTCTTTATCCCATTGGGCAAACCATTCGAATGGCGCCACCGTAATGATTTCAATGGTGCTTTTGTTGGGATGATTCTTTTTCCATTCCGGATCTTTCGATGATGGAAAGGAAATATACACAACCGGGAATTCGGAATGCCTGTCTTTATTGAATTTTTCTTGGGTAGCATCATGGTCTGGACTTGGGTAAATCCAGAAATTAGCATTTCCATCCAAATAAGGGTCAATATCTTCTTCTACACCAATGTAAAGGCATACATGGGAAGGAGAGTTGGGAATGGCTCCTGGTACACCCGCTTCCATGGCAAACTGGGGTGGTAACAACCTTTTGTAGGTTAGGTAGGCCCCGGCATTACTGATTATTTTGGATGCTTTGAATATGTGGCCATCTTCCATTTTTACGCCTGTGGCAGTGCCGTTTTCCACAACAATTTCCTTAACCTGAGCATTTACCAATACTTCACCTCCGGCTTGGGTAAGCAAGGGTAGAATGGAATTAGCTATGTTTTTTGCCCCTCCAACAGGATAAGCGCCTCCGCCCAAATAATGCTTTACCACCATAGCGTGAATGGCAAAACTGCTTTTTCCCGGCGGACAGCCATAATCGCCAAACTGAGCGGTTAGAACCCCGATCAATTCCTTGTTTTTGGTGAGTGATTGAAGTATTTCAAGGGTGGTTTTGTCGCTATACTTTAAAAAGTTTCGTCGCAAAAAATACCCGATAGTATTGGACAAGAAAGGGCTTAAGGTTTTGTCCATAAAATAGAACAATGCCGAATTGGCCACTTTGTACACCAGCTTAATATATTCGTCGATGGCCTTTTCTTCGCCCGGAAATTCTTTCTTGAGGTAGTCTTTAAAGTTGTTCGTTCCTTTTGGAAAATTGAATTGGCGGCCAGCAATAATTATTTTATCGTACACATCACTCATTTCTTCCCAAGCCAAACTACCGTCTGAAACCGAATCAAAAAGGATTTTCAAGAAGCTTTGAGGACGGTTTACTTCTCCTATATAATGGAGTCCTACATCCCATTCCCAATCCCCTCGTTTAAACATGTGCGTAAATCCTCCGGCTGTATAATGTTGTTCCAGCATCAACACTTTGTAGCCATCCTGGGCAAGTAAGGAACCCGCAGCCATTCCTCCGATTCCCGAACCGATAATAATTACATCGAAGTTCGTTTCTGGTTTATAACGTTTGTAGGATTTCGGTTTAAACATGGTGAAGGGGTTTGTACAAAAGTAATCGGGAATGAATAGAAAAGATTAGAATAAATAATGAGAAGGGTAGATGAAAGTAGTATTTAAACTCGAACGAATTCTAATTCGAATGGAAATAAATATTATTCCAAAAACGCCTCTGCTCCCTTTTCTCCAAATTCCACTTTTACATGCTCCAGCAAGGTTGTTGCCATGGGAAAGCCAATATAGTCAGCCTTGATTGGGAAATCATTGTGGCTGCGATCTACCAACACCGCGGTTTTGATACATTTAGGTTGGAATCCTAAAAAGTAGGTAACCCCATAAATCAAAGTTTTACCTGTATTCAAAACGTCGTCAACTACCACTACCACTTTATTGGCTGCCACTTCCGAGCTAATATCGGAATGAGTAGTTGGTAAGGAAGGATTTTTTTTGTCGATGTAAACCTCGCCTAGCAAAACACTGGTTGCCGGACTTACAATACGCAGTTCATCCGCAATACGTTTAGCAAATTCAAATCCACTTCCTTTGATTCCTACCAATACTATTTCATTTTCAAGGTAAAAATCTTCTAAAATATGACGAGCTATCCGGCTTGTTTTAAGCTGAATTTTTCCATTGTCGAGAATTTGAATCCGGTCTTCCATGAATTTAGCTTGTGGCGTTAAATTCCTTCATTTCCTTGCTGTTTGGGTCATTGTACTTGCTCGGACACTTCATCAAAATTTTTGAGCAAGCAAAATCACCATTCTCCAGCATTTTTCCAACGACCACAATTTGTTCCGATTTTTCAAAATCCTGAGGTTTACTTCCATTAAACATCACTTTTCTTTCTAAACCATTGTTGTCGATCATGAAAAAGGTAAACAAATTCGCATTGACCTGTGGATTGTATTCAAAAGGTTTGCTTTTTTCCAATTTACCCACCACATGGTATTCTTTTCCTGCATTGTTGGCCGCAACGGTAAAATTGGCATAGGTGCTACTGTCGCCCAAGGTGTATAAAATCGCACCGATGGCGATAGCAATAACGATAATTCCAAGGATATGTGTCGTTTTCATAGTAGTTCTTAATGATCACCTTTTTCAAGGTTTTTTAAACGTCGGTCAATAGAAATTAGGAAAAAGAAAAGTCCGGCCAGCACAATGCTCAAAACCAAAATTACTACATAGATTTTACCATCGCTGCGCAAACCAGTTGCCATTTCAACTTGGTCGGTCTGAATATTTAAAGTATCAGATATAGCTACACTTTTTTCAATTACCATACTGTCGCCATAGTTGATGGTGTCAACCTTTGTAATGGTATCTGCCCAAGCTGGAAAGGTAGCGAAGATTGCACAAAATAAGCCAATAAGAGAGAGGGATAGAAGGGATTGCCGCTTCATTTGAAATTCTTGATTAATTGCTTTTGTTTATAAAATCGAATACGGACTAAGATTTGTAGAATCCACACGCCTAAAAGTGTAAAACCGATAACAGCCGGATAAAAAACCATGCGCATATTGCTATCGAGATCATACTTACCAAACCCGGGATTTCCACCATTGCCGGGATGTAAACTGTCGACAAGGCGGGGCATCACCATGATGAAAACCATGAACATGGTATAGGCCAAAATGTTGTAAACAGCTGAGATTCTGGCTCTTTTTTGTTCTTCGTCCATGGAGTTGCGCAAAATGGCATAAGCCAAATAAACTAACATACCAATGGCAGCCCCATTTAGTTTGGCATCGTTTACCCAATAAGCACCCCAAGTAAATTTGGCCCAAATACTTCCGGTAACCAAACCTAAGGTGCCAAACAAAAGCCCCACATTAACCGCCTCTGAGGCATAAATATCGTTTTTGGGGTTTGAATTGGCCAAATAAAGAATACTGAAAACCAAGGCTGCTGTTAACAGTATCATCATCGCAAACCACATAGTTACATGGAAGTACAGGTTTCGGATGGTTTCATGAAGAATAGGTAAGGCAGGCACAGGACCTAAAAAACCTTGAACAACACTGTAGAAGAGGAGGAAAATGGTCAGCCATTTCCACCAAACCAGACCAAGAATGGTTTTTTCGGCAGGTTTTGAAATTTTCTTGATGTTTGAAATAAAGCTCATTCCGTTGATTTTGGTAGAGAAATTAAGGATTCTTTCCCAAAAATTATTCGCGCCAAAGGTAAGGAAAAAGCAAATAGGATAGCACCCAAGTAATCGTATTCAAAGCCAATAATACGATTAAAAATTTATAGGAAACTGACCAGTCTAAACCGTCCATCGCATTTTTTGAAAGTCGAATGCAGGTAAGCAAAAGCGGCAATAGCAAAGGGAAACTCAAAACAGACATAAGTCCGAGGTTATTGCCCGAACGTGAAGCGATGGCCGAAACCATACTTAAAATGGAAGCAAAACCCATGCTACCCAACAGGATTGAAATCAAATAAAGTAGGTGATCTTGAACAGGGTTGCTGAGAAACAAGGTAAAGAATAATAAACCCGAAAAAGCAACCAATAGCATCAAACCGATATTATAAAGAGTTTTGGCAATAATCAGGGCTTGGGGTGAAATTTGGGAATATTGGTAGATGAAATTTCCTCTACTTTGATTCAAAAAGGATTTGGAAGAGGCTTGGATGGCACTAAACAGGAGGATTATCCAAAACAATGCATTCCAGGTGGCAGGATTTAAACTGCCTAAAAAAGAGAGGTAACAAATAAAAACTGTTCCTGAAACGTACAGGAGAATGGCATACAGCGAAAACTTGTTCCTCGCTTCGAGCCTGAGCTCCAGATCAAGTTGGGTTCGAATAGAGGAAAGGATGGACATGTTTCGGATGCAAAAATAGGCTTAAAAGGGATAAAATGCTTAGGGGACAGAAAGTGGAATGAAATTTTGGAATTTGCCCCTTTTTTATTGACGGTTTAAACCCAGATTACGCATTAGAAATGCATAAACGATTAACCAGTTGTAAATCAATTTGTATGGCCAAATTGATAACAACTGCCAAATCGGGGTAAACCCAACTAAATCAAGTAGTTCGGATTAATAAATCCTCCTATTGATTAATTTGGGTTAAACCGTCATAAAAAAAAACGAAAAAACCTTTCATCCCAATCATCCCCATCAAAATAAAATGAACAACCAGCAACGGAACAGGTTTGTACTTGGATTGGAGTTTAACCTTCCCAATAGCTAATCTGGCTTGTTTTGTTTGAAAGTTCAATTGATACTTTTTGGTTCCTCCACAACTGCTAATTTAATGCTCCAAAGGCCCAGTTTTCGGTCCGGGTAGGGATAGAGGCAAGTAGCCCACAGAGATGCGCCCTGTCCTGCCGTTTAACCACTGCCCTAAAGCAAGCCTTAATTTCACCTCAACTCAATCGAAGCTGCTCTACGGCAGGACAGGGCGCAGATCGAGGACTACAGCCGAAAGCCCGACCATTTGCCTTTACTACTGTTTATATAGAATGTCGCTGGTTTAGGCAAATGGGACCCGCCAAAAAATCCCTTTCTTATCAGCAAAAATGAAGGCTATATTCCAATTATCTGCTCAGTTTCGTATCCTTTCAAACCAAAACCATCAATGGGCTGCTCCAGGTCCAGGTCCTGCGCCTTTGTAAGTGCGGGCAATGAAAACCAGTGGAATGCAACAAAGCACGAATACGGCCATAAATTGGAAGATATCGATGTAGGTTAAAATCAAGGATTGCTTGGTAACCGATGCTTCAATAAAATACATGGCCTGCTGTTTGGCTTTTTCTAACCCGTTTCCTAGACGAAGAAAGTTTTGGGTGAGCAAATTCATCCTTTCGTTGAAATTGGGGTTATACTCACTTATATTGACCATCAAATCGGCTTTATGCTGGGCTCCAAGTCTTTCGTTCAACAAACCTATCAAAGCCACACTAATCGAACCTCCGATCTGTCTTACCATGTTGGTGAGTCCGCTGGCTTGGGCTACCCCAACTGAATCGAGTCCGGAAAGGGTTAAATTGGATAACGGAACAAACAAAAAGCCCATACCGATGCCGCGCACGATTAAAGGCCAAAAGAAATTATCGATTCCGGTATTGCCTGTCAAAATCAAAGAACACCAAAATACGAAAATGGTGGTAAGGGAAAAGCCCACAACAATTAAGCGTTTGGGATTGAATCCGCCTTGCAATAATTTTCCAATCAAGGGCATACACATGCCACTCATGATGGCTCCGGGCATGAACATAAACCCCGTGGCAGTGGCTGTAAAACCAAGAAATCGCTGCACAAAAAGTGGAATGATGAAAACGGTTCCGAATAGGGTAAATCCCATAACGAAGTTTAAAATGGCACCAATGCCAACATTGCCTTTTTTGAGGATGCTGAGATCTACAATGGGATTCTCGGCGGTAAGTTCTCTGATTATGAAGAAGATAATTCCGAAAATTGCCATGAAAAAGAAGGTGGTGATGTAGGTGGAATCAAACCAATCTTCTCGTTCGCCTTGTTCTAAAACCAATTGCAGGGAACCTATGCCCACAATAAGTAAAAACATACCTAGCCAATCGATGTTCCCACTGGGTTTGGCCTGCTTCGGATTGTCGCGGATAAATTGTAAGGTTAAAAAGAACGCGATAATTCCCAAGGGTACGTTAACCAAGAAAATAACCGGCCAGTCGTAATTGTCGACTAAATAGCCGCCCACCACAGGACCTAAAGTCGGACCCATAATGACACCCATGCCAAACATAGCCATGGCGATACCAATTTTCTCCTTTGGATAAATTTCAACCAAGATGGACTGGGAGGTTGCCAACAAGGCTCCACCACCAATGCCTTGTACAAATCGCCAAAATACCAAAGTCCAGATGCTGTCGCTTTGGCCACACATAAAGGATGCGAAGGTGAACAAGCCTATGGAAACGGCGAAGTAGTTTTTTCGACCAAATTGGGAGGATAGCCAACTGCTCATCGGTACCACGATAACATTGGCAATGGCATAAGCGGCGATAACCCAACTTACTTCGGAAATGGTAGCACCCAAACTACCCATCAAGGTATTGGTGGCCACATTGACGATGGTGGTATCAATGATTTCGAGGAGGGTGCATAGAATCACGGTTAAGGTGATAATCACCCGCCTGGCCCCATATTCGATCATGGAATTGGGGTCGAAGGGGATTGCTGCTTCGGCCATGTTTAATTGGTTTTTACCGCTACTTGTACATTCATTCCTGCACGCAAGGCAAATTCATCGTTTTTATCATCGTTTAAGGCGATGCGCACCGGAATCCGTTGAACTACCTTCACAAAATTGCCGGTAGCATTGTCGGCCGGAATCAGCGAAAACTTAGAACCAGTGGCAGCTTGGATAGATTCTACGGTACCTTCAAAGGTTTTATCCGGATAGGCATCTACTTTAATGCTTACCTGTTGTCCTGGCTTGATGCCTTGAACTTGGGTTTCTTTAAAATTGGCTGTTATCCAAAGTTTGGCATCGTCTACAATCGAAAATAGGGGTGAACCAGCAGATACCAATTGACCTTGTTGGATATTTTTCTTCGACACAAAGCCGTTGCAAGGGGCGGTAACAAAGGCATAAGAAAGTTGCAATTTGGCAAAATCCAATTCGCTTTGGCGCTGCAGGATAGCTACTTCAGCCATTTTTACTTGTTTGCTGGCTCCGCTTACATTGCTTTGGGATGCACCGGCTTGATCTTTTGAGGCTGCCAATTGCATTTTGGCTGCATTGGCTTGCTTCTCGGCCGATTCTTTTTCAGCTTTTGCATTATCGAGTTGCTGTTGGGTTGCAGATTTAAGGGCTACCAATTTACTGATTCGATCAAATTCTTGGGTTGCCCTCCATATCCGCACCTCAGCTACATCCAAATTGGCCTGGGCTGCTGCAATATTGGCTGTGCTGGCACCCGACGTGGCACTGGCGGTAGTTACATTGTTTTTTATAACTTCCACATTGGCTTGGGCATTGGCCAAATTGATTTCGGCTTGTTGTACTTTAAGCTTCAAATCGCGGTAGTCCAATACCACCAAGGTGTCGCCTTTTTTTACCAATTGGTTGTCGCTTACCCTAATTTGTTCGATGTATCCACCAACACGGGGCGCAATAGGGTAAATATTGCACTCGATTTGGGAGTTTTCTGTATCTTCATTGTGCAGGGAATAGCTAATTTTTTGGTAGGCAAAATAGATGCCTGCAGCCAATACGATAATTCCGATACCGGCAAAAATCGGTTTACGGTTGTTTTTTGGTTCTTGTGTTTGTTCCATTGTTAGAAAGTCTGAAGTGGGTTTGAATTATTTTCCGGAGGCACGCAATGCTTTGTAATAGGCCGCGGTAGCGTCGGCACGAGCGTTTAAGAGGTTGAGTTTGGCTTGGGTGAGGGCATTATCGGCATCCAACAAATCGGTAGCCAAGGCGGCATTGTTGTTAAACCTGTTGAGCATAACGCGTTGGTTTTCACTAGCCTGTTCTACATTGAATTCTGCCAATTTGATTTTCTTTTGCGCCAGTTGCCAAGCATTCCAACTTTGTTTGCCTTCCACTTTGATGGCATCTGTAATTTGTTCTTTAGCTGCCTGGGCTTGTTCCAAATTGGCCTTGGCCTCTTTGATGGTGGCTTTGGTGGTGTATAAGGTGGTGAGGTTCCAAGAAAGAGTAGCGCCCAAATCCCAAGTGTTTTTGAAGGTTGCTTCCTGTGGAAAAACCCGTTGGTTGGGATTGTTGATGTAATAGTTGGCGCCCAAATTAAGGGTAGGGTAGTAGCCTCCTTTGCTCGATTTAACCTGGTATTCCAAAGCCTTTGCCCTAATTTCTTGGGCTTTAATTTCATCACGGTTCACTACTGCCTGCTTGAGGTTGGTTTGGATGCCAACGGTATCGGCTATGAGCAAGGACGAAGTTTCATCGGTTTGAATAATCGTTTCTTCGGGCAAACCAAGCATTAAATTCAGTGAATAGTTGAGGTTTGAAATGGCACTTTCTACATCGGCCAAGCTCAACTCCAGATTGTTTTTTGATAAGCGAGCTTTATAGAGGTCGTTGGATAGGGCCAATCCATTGTCGATTAGGTTTTGAATGTCCTTCTCGCGTTGAACGGCCACTTTTATGTTTTCCTCTACAATGCGTTTGGATTGTTGCAATTTGAAGAGGTTTAGATAACTATTGATAATAGTAAGTTTGGCATCGGCCTGTTCTTTTCTGTAATCGGCTTCTGTGGCTGCGGCCTGTTGAATTATGGATTTGAGTGCGTAATTGCCTTTCATGCCCGAAAACACAGTGCTTTGTATGGAAATACGGTTGGTATACTGATTTAGAATTTGAGGATTCAAAACCCGGTCACCAAATCCAGGTATGGCAATTTTAAAGGGTTCGATATTGTCGGAAAGTCGGGTGTAGTTGCCAGTATAGCTTAAACTTGGTATCATGGTATTCCAGCCTTGGTCGACTTTGGATTCGGCCAACTCTTTCTTATAGCCTGATATTTTTACCGAATTGCTTTCGTTCACGCCGAGTTCAATGGCTTCGGGCAGGCGCAACAGCTTGGTTGTTTGGCCCATGCTTTCTAAGGCTAACAGAAAAAGGGATATAACAAGTAGAGGTATGTTTCTTTTCATTATTTTAAACAAGTGTTTAATTTTTGGACAAATAATTGGGTTTGATTTGTTGATTCGGTTTACAAAGGAAGGATTTAGAAAGGAAGTGTTGGCTGCAATTTGCAAGTAAGCGGAAGAAAACAGCAGCGAAGCATAATTTTGGAGGTTTTAGGGTTTTAATAAGGTGGTAATAATGTCTTTCATATGGTTTTTTAGGCGACGGCGGTACTTGTCTGAAAACATTTCCATTTCGGTCTTTTCCTTGAAAATTTTGCATGCAATGGTTGGACTATGCGCATACATGCGGGCTACACCGATAATGGTCATAACCGTAAGTTCGATATCCACTTTCCTAAAAACAGCTTTTTCAATTCCATCCAAAATAATCTGGGAAACATTTTCGAAATTTCTTTTTAAATGTTCACTCAGCATTTGGGCAATATCCGAACGTTGGTTAAGGTTGATTTCGCGGTAAATAATTTGGGTAATTTTGCGGTTTTGAAAAAATCCATCAATATAACCATCTGCAATCCTGAAGATTTTTTCCCAATGATCCAAATCGGTTGATGAGGCAATCAAATTCCCGGTATTAATCAGTTTACGCTCGATTACCTGCTTGAACAATTGCTCTTTTGAACCAAAATAATAGGAAACCATGGCTACATTTATGCCGGCTTCTTTGGCCAATTGGCGCACACTTACGGCTTCAAATCCAAATTGGGCAAAAAGGTCTTCCGCCACATCCAAAATGTCCTCCTTTTTATCGCTGCCAAGGTGTTTTTCGTTTACCACGGAGCAAAAGTAATAAGGAATTTGAATTAATTAAACGTTTGTTTAAATAAATACATATTTTGATTCTTTTTGTGCGGAACCAAACCTAAATTGACCTGCTGTTTATTTGGAAAGACTATCGAAATCGGAATGACTTGGTGTATGTTTTGGGCGTGCCCCCGCTTCTCCGAAAAAGTTCTGCCTGAAACCTGGCATTTCCATCCACTTTAAGGGGCGGGGTCAGGCTATTCACTGCAAGTCCTCGCGCCTGTTCACTTACGCTCCAGGCCGCTGTGGGCTTTCCGTTTCTATCCTTCACGCGGATGAAACGAAGTGCAAAACATTGGTCCACCTTCCTAAGTTAACCCAAATTAATCAATAGGAGGATTTACAAATCCGAACTACTTGATTTAGTTGGGTTTACCCCTCCCGAAGAAATTTCGGGATAGCAGTTGTTATCAATTTGGCCATCCTAATTGATTTACAACTGGTTAATCGTTTATGTATTTCTAATGCATAATCTGGGTTTAACGCTCTTTTTATGTATCTCAAATTCTATTAGTTGCCTAGTTTTTTATACCAAACAAAAGAATGAGGTGCCGAATGGAAAAATCGACTATTGATTTATTTCAGTTAAACGGAATTAGCCTAGTTTCTCTGGTTGAATTTTTCTCGAAATCCATACCTTTGCGGTCCTGACAAGTAAGTGCGTTTTTTGGGTATTTTGCTTTACCACAAAGAATAAAAAGCCGAAATACACATCGAAAAGGCAAAATTGGACGAAATAATCAAATTGAAAGTGACAATGTTCCTTAAGCTATTGCTTGCTTTGGATGGTAATTTAGCCTTGTTGCAAGTTTTTGGTTTAACAAAAGGAAGATAAGCGGAGTGATAACCCAGCTATGGAAGAAAAAACAACAGAAGGAAATAGGGTAGTTGCCAAACTTGTAGGTGCTGGAAAGGAATATAAAGCTGGTGATTCAACAATTACCGCGCTCAAACCCAGTAATGTGGAGCTGAAATCCGGTGAACTGCTTTTGATTATAGGTCCTTCCGGTTCAGGGAAAACAACCCTTCTTTCTTTACTTGGTTGTGTGCTTTATCCTAGTTTTGGGGAAGTTTGGATTGGTAAGGAAAAAATTAACGAACTCAGCGAGTCGCAATTAGCCAAGCTTCGTCTACAAAAAATTGGCTTTATTTTCCAACGGTTTAACCTCATAGCTCCCTTAACCGCCCTTGAAAATGTAATGATGCCTTTGGTACTTCAAGGTTTAAGCGAAAAGGAAGCCAAATTGAAGGCAATTGTGGCCTTGGATAAAGTTGGCATGAAACAACGAATGAACAACCTTTCCAACGATCTCTCCGGCGGACAACAACAAAGGGTGGCCATTGCCAGGGCTTTGGTAACCAATCCCGCCATGATGCTCTGCGACGAGCCAACTGCTTCCCTCGATTTGGCCAGTGCAGGTATCGTTATGCGCGAACTAAAAGAACTGGCAAAAACAGGTAAAGCAGTGGCCGTTGTTACCCACGATGCTCGACTCCGACCCTTTGCCGACCGCATTGTTTATGTGCTCGATGGTGGAATCTCTAATCTACCTGTCGAAGAAGAAATTGTTACCTCCTAGATACATGAAAAACTACCTATTCATTCTTTTGGCTTTCTTTATTGCTTCTTGCTCTAGTCCTAAATCCGGCGAAGAAGCTCAAAAAGGGGATACCAGTTTGGTTCAGCTCCCACAACATATTGTAGGTATTGGGAAAATTTCCCCCGAAAAGGATATCGTTCCTTTGGCCGCCCCAGTTGGTGGAATTGTTTACCGCAAATACAAAGACGAAAATGACTTAGTGGAGGAAGGCAGTCTGATCCTAGAATTAGAGCATAGTATAGAGGACGCCCAAATTCAAAAATTGAACCAAGAAATTAAAACCCAACAGGCCCAAATCGTAATGGAAAAGGCTAGGGTAGAAGAATGGCAAGCTAAGGCCAATAACGCCAACGTTTATTTGCAAAGGCTTACTAATTTATTAGCCCAAGGTGCCGAAACAAAACAAACCGTAGATAATGCTAAATCGGAATTGCAATCCCTACAATCCAATCTGAAGAGTGCCGAGGCCAGCGTTGAAGTGGCCAAAAGCAGATTACTCGAAACCCAAGCAGCGCTAGAACTTGCCCACATCCAACGAAGACAAAAGAATATTACCTCCCCAATTAAAGGCCGAATCCTTGAACTGAATGTTACCACAGGTAGTTCGGTTCAGCCCCAACAATCCATCGGACAACTTAATCCTATGGGTAAAAACATAGCTATCGGCGAAATTGACGAACTTTATTCGGATCATGTTGTTGTAGGACAAAACGCTTGGATCAGACATGTGGGAACCACCGATACCATCTCTACAGGAAAAGTGATTTTTACTTCTTCTTTTTTGAAGAAAAAATCATTGTTTACCGATCAAACCGGTGAAAAGGAAGACCGTCGGGTTAGAACCATCAAGATTAGCCTAGATAAGTCGGAAGGTTTATTGTTAAACGCCCGGGTTGAATGCGTAATCGACCTAAAATCAACACCCCCAATACAACCCTAATCCATGCTGAAAATCGCTTGGAAATTCATCCGGTTCGACAAGGCCAAAAGTATTGGCATTGTAATGGGTATCTTGATCAGTACTTTTTTAATTGGTCAGCAACTGGGTGTTTTCTTCTTCCTTTCCGGTTTAATGGGTGCCTTGGCTACCGATGTCAAAGCCGATATTTGGGTGGTGGATAGCAAAACGGATAATGTGAATCAATTGGGTCGGTTGGATATTCGAAATCTTCGAGCCGTGCAAGGTTTGGAGGGTGTTAAGGATGCTTTTCCGCTGCTAATTACGGGTGGTTCGTGCAATTACCAAAATGGGACCAGCGGCGCTATAACTTTGCTGGGAGTGGATGAACAACATCGGGAAGCATTCCTAGGTAAAAACAAAATAGTTGCCGGTAAAATGGCCAATTTACAGTTGGATGGCGCCATTAGTGCCGAATTTTTTGAAAAGAAAAATTTAGGAGGAGAAATTGCTTTAGGTACCACTTTGGAAATCAATGGGAAAAGAGCTTTTTTTGCCTTGCAAACGAAAGGTTTCCGTGGTTTTGGAAGTAGCTTTTGTTTAACAACCATCGACCGGGCTCGTTACTTTTCAAATCAACCATCTTCCTCCATAAGCGCTGTATTGGTCAATGTAAATGATCCAAAAGATATCGATAGGGTAGTAGCCCGTATTAATAAATCCTTGGTTGGGGTGCGGGCTTGGCGCTCCGATAAATTAGCCGAATCATCCATAAAAAAAATATTAAGTAGCAGCGGAATCGCCCTCAGCACTGGTACTTTAATAGTTTTTGCCCTTGTCGCTGGTTTTTTTATTATTGGATTAACGATGTATTCCTCAGCCTTGGACCGTCTGAAAGATTATGGAACTTTAAAAGCCATCGGGGCGAGCAATGCCTACATAACCAAGCTTATTCTAACCCAGGCCATCGTTTTTTCGATAGTTGGTTTTCTGCTTGGAATGGGAATGCTGGAAGGGTTTAGATCGGGTGTTGCTAATTCTGGTCTAATCTTTTCTTTTTCAACTCCGGTTTTGCTCGGCATGTTTTCTACTATATGTTTGATTTCTATAGGAGGAGCATCCTTTGCCTTGGGCCGAATCAGAAGTGTAGAACCTGCAGCCGTTTTTAGATAGTTCTGGATTTTGCCGAAGCAAAAGTTGATTATCCCTTTTTCTGAACCAAAAGGCTTATTAATTCATTATTTCTGGCAAAACCAGCATGAATTTTGGAATTTCAACCTTAAATGGACTATTATCTACCAATCGTATAAAGGAATAATAACCATGCATACTTCCAATGGAGGTCCGTAAGTTGCATCCACTTTCGTAGGTGAAACTTTCTCCAGGCTCCAAAATGGGCGTTTCCCCAATCACACCTTCTCCCTCAACCTCATGCTTGTAACCATTGCTGTCGAAAATAAACCAATGTCTTCGCAAAAGTTGCACGGTAAAATCATTGGTGTTTTCTATGGTAATTTTATAAGAGAAAAAGAAATGGTGAAAGGCTGGATTTGAATAATTCTTTTCATAGCTGGATTTCACGCTTACCTTAATTCCGGAGTTTACTTGGGTTGCCATAGTGGGTTATTTTAAGCTTTGTAAAGGATATCAGGATGGACATTTATCGCAGCCCTTGGCTTTTGATTGGGGTTTAATCCATTTGTAACCAAGGTAAACAATGGAAGCGATCACGAAAATTGTCACAAATATCCCTTGAACCATAAAAGCAAAGGTAATTCAGATTTTTTTTTGTTTCCCATACAATTGGCATGATTTTTCCTAACTTTACCCCCATAAAACATTGATTTAGCGAAATGAAAAAGATTTTCACCCTGCTTTCCGTTTTGGTTTCCTTTTCGGCATTTTCACAAAAAGACAAAACTACCCAAACTAAATCTGCAGACCTCAATGAACGTCCAGGCCTTGATAAAGTACAGTTTCATTACATGGATTTGAATCCGAACTTTTGCGACAGTTTTAAAAAAATTCTGGAATCGGGCCGTGATCAATTCAATAGCATCAAGGGGGCTTCAACCTCTCGTCAAATTTCGGGTGTTGACAGACCATTTTTCTTCTCCTCCGTTGATTTGGATAAAAACCACAAAGGCTATATCGGTGAAAGTGAACAATATCCGGAATTTGAAGTGGTAATGAGTGATTTACGGTTTAAAGACAAACACCTTGAAAGTGATTTTGATACCTTGGTTGGCCTAGTTAAATCCTGCTTGGATCCAAACCAATGGGTAATTCAAATGAAAGATGCTTCAAACGATATCTACTTGGAAGGAACAGACTATAAAAAATTAGTATGCCGTGAAAATAAATCAGGTATGAAAATGAAGTTTGAACTTTTCATGTACAATAACCGTGTTCGCGGGTATTGGGTAGTTGAATTTCATATAGATGGCATTGGCAAAGTGCCTGAGAAAAAAGCTGCCGACGAAACAACACCAAAATAATCGGATACTTTTTACCCTTTCCTTACGTTGAAGCGATGATGTGTGAATAGCCTAAATGAAAAGCAACGTAATTTTAAAATTTACAATTTTTAGCAGAATCCTGCTCCTCGCGGGATTCTTTTTCGTTTCTAACCAAAGCTTTTCCCAAGATAAAGGAAAAATTCTGGCCAAATTTGGTATAGGGGTAAACCTTGGTTACAAAACCTACAATGGCATTGGACCAGTGGTACTTTATCATCCCAATCGCTTCTTGGATATTGAACTCGGTGCAGGTTACTCTGGCTACAATGGGGGTAAATTCGGTGGCGGACTGAAAGTGTTTCCCTTGAAAACCCGAAAGGTTAATCCATTTATTGGATTGCATTATGCTTTTACCACCGGTCGCAAAATAGAAACAGAAATCGTTGACACAAGAGCTGAAAATTATACCACTTTTCCCAATCAATATGGTATCGCTACCCTCGGTTTCTGGGTTAAAGGCGAACAAATTCAACATCAATTCGCAGTAGGCTATTGCCAATTGCTTACTAGCGGACGTATCGAAAAGGCTTCCCTAACACAAAAAACAGAGCATCTACAAGAAATCGAAAGGGGCTTATCCAGCGGAATCTCAATTACCTATACAATATTTGTTAACCTGAATAAATTGGATGATTAACCCAGGTTTGCTTGCATGATTTTTGATGCTTGTTTTGGCGATATAATTTTTTGAAAGTTGTCAGCTTTAGGCGATTATCAGAATTTAACACAACTGAATACAACCTTAGCTAAACTCTTTCGTTAAAGATTCTATCCTACCGAAAACAAAACCATGAGACAACTAAAAATTACCAAACAGGTCACCAACAGGGATACCGCCTCGTTGGAGAAGTACCTACAAGAAATTGGCCGTTTGGAACTGATTACGGCAGAGGATGAAGTAACACTTGCCCAACGAATAAAGCAAGGCGACCAAGCCGCTTTAGAACGCTTGGTGAATGCCAATTTGCGCTTCGTTGTATCTGTTTCCAAACAATACCAAAACCAGGGTTTAACCCTACCGGATCTTATCAATGAAGGAAACCTAGGTCTGATCAAAGCCGCTCAACGTTTTGATGAAACCCGAGGCTTTAAATTCATCTCCTATGCCGTTTGGTGGATTCGTCAATCAATCCTACAAGCCTTGGCCGAACAAAGCCGTATTGTTCGTTTGCCTCTGAACAAAATTGGTTCCTTGAATAAAATCAACAAAACCTTTGCCCGTTTAGAACAACAATATGAACGCGAACCTTCCGTAGAAGAAATCGCCCGTGCCATGGATATGTCTGAACAGGAAGTTGAAGATGCTTTGAAAAGCGCCGGCCGCCATATTTCCATGGATGCTCCCTTGGCCGATGATAGCGATTCAGGGAACTTGTACGACGTTTACAAAAACAACGATTTGCCTAGTCCGGATGATGAACTACTCAACGAATCCCTTCGGAAAGAAATCGAACGTATCTTGCATACCCTTCACCCTCGGGAAGCAGAAATAGTCCGCTTCTTTTACGGAATCAGTGGACGTCGTCAACTAACCTTGGATGAAATTGGAATGAAATTCGATTTAACCCGCGAAAGAGTGCGACAAATTAAAGAAAAGGCTATTCGACGCTTGAAACTTTCCTCAAAAAGCCGAAACCTGAAAACCTATTTGGGATAAAACCTTTTAAGAATTCTAACACCTTCCATCATTAACTGATTGGGAGGTGTTTTTTTTATAGACATTTGCAGCCCTAAAAATTTTACGATGTTTGAAAACAAAGAAGGTAGAACTGAAATTACCGAACTGGGCGAATTCGGACTGATCGAGCACCTAACAAAACACATTGCCATTAAAAACCCGGAAACAAAAGTTGGCATTGGTGATGATGCAGCCGTGTTGGCTCCAGATGGTCAAGTGGTGGTTTCTACTGATATGCTGGTGGAAGGAGTGCATTTCGATTTGTCGTATGTGCCATTAAAACATTTGGGCTATAAATCGGTGGTGGTTAACCTAAGTGATATATATGCGATGAATGCCACTCCAAAACAGTTTCTTTGCAGCATCGCCATTTCTAGTCGTTTTTCCCTCGAAGCCTTGGAGGAACTGTACCAAGGGATGATTTTGGCCTGCGAACGCTATAACGTTGATTTTGTTGGGGGTGATACCACTTCTTCGGTTTCCGGTTTGGTAATCAGCGGAACTGCTATCGGCCTTGCTGAAGAAGGAAAAATAGTCCTGAGAAGTGGAGCCCAAATAAATGATTTAATCTGTGTGTCGGGCGATTTAGGTTCAGCCTATGCCGGACTGCAAATTTTGGAAAGAGAGAAACAGATTTTTCTGGAAAATCCAAATATTCAGCCCGATTTAGAAGGGAAGGATTATATTATCGAACGACAACTTAAACCCGAAGCCCGCAAAGAAATCATTACTTTGTTTAGGGCGTTGAATGTGGTTCCTACAGCAATGATGGACATCAGCGATGGACTTTCCTCCGAATTGTTGCATATTGCCAAACAATCGAAAGTGGGTTTGGCTATTTATGAAGACAAACTGCCCATCGATGCCTTAACTTATGAAACGGGCAAGGAATTAAGCATTGACCCAACAACCTGCGCTTTAAATGGTGGTGAGGATTACGAATTGCTATTCACCATTTCACAAAAGGATTATGAAAAAATTAAAGGCAAGGAGGAAATCCATATTATTGGCCACATTACCGATCCGGCTGCTGGAACGATTATGGTAACCCGTGGTGGTCATGCTATCGAATTGAAAGCCCAAGGTTGGAATGCATTGAAAAAGGGGAATTGATAAGGCGAAAGTCCTAATTCGAATAAAGCTATTTTCTGTAATTTAAATTAAAATTTGGCGGGTCCCCTTACGCCATTAACCATTTGCGGTTGAATTTGGTAGTGGTAACAGGCGTAAGGGTCGCGCTTTCGCTAGTACTCCTCGGTCGGCTGCTCCCCGAAAGGGTTCGGGGTTCCGCCGCCCTGTGGGGTACCACGCTCTATCGCTACCCGAGGTACTTCGTGTTCGGTTGTGGGTTATATTCTGGGCAGCCGTTTTCCATGCCTGGTTGTTGTAAGTTTATTCCACCTCAAAACAATTTTACCCTTACTCCTATTTATTTCTTCCGGGCAGGGATAGAAACGGAAAGCCCACAGGGATGCGGAGGAACGGAGCAGACCGAGGACTTGCAGTGAATAGCCCGACCATGAGCCCTAGCACCACTGCCTAAATATTCAACGAAGGCTAAGGGGCGAATGGGGCACGCCTAAGTAAATAGTAAATAGAAGTGAGAAGTGAGAAACTAGAAACTAGAAACTGAAAACTAGAAACTGAAAACTAGAAACTGAAAACTAGAAACTGAAAACTAGAAACTGAAAACTAGAAACTGAAAACTAGAAACTGAAAACTAGAAACTAAGGCGCTACACTACCCTTAATAAATAAAGTATTGTATGGTCCATCCGGATAACCATTTAGTACAAAACCATTTCGTTTTACGGCAAGACCAGCTGTACCACCCGGTAATACAGGGACAGGGATATTTCCAATTGGAATGGGAATGGTAATGGTGCCAATAAACGGAATGGAGAAGGAGGCTGAAATGTTCAAAGTGAAACTACCTGCAGTACCTGGTTGGCCATATCCACCGCCGTCTCCACCAAAAATTTGGGGATTGATGCTGAGGGTCACAATGCTAATTGGAATATTAATTGGAACATTCAGTACACCACCTTGTCCAGGAATAGAAGTTACACCTGAAGTAGCGTCACTGCCAGCTGCAAAGGTGTTCAAAGCTGCATTTGGGTCGCCTCCGAAACCTGCGTTCGAACCGCCACCTCCACCGGCACCAATGGCAAAACTAAAGTTGCCAACAGGGGTATTAATTGGGAAACCAGCTCCAATGCTGGAACCACCACCTCCGCCACCATAAATATAACCGAAGTTGTTTTGAAGGGTGGTTTGGCATGACATCGTAATTGCATCGCCACCATTAAATCCTGCCTGACTAAAGGTTGAACTACCTTGAATGTCACCACCGTTTCCGCCACGACCAAGAATAGCACCAGAATTCAAAATGCCCACATGGCTTTGAGGATCAAGGTTGCCCGATACAAAGGCACTGTAAATAGAACTGTCGCTAACTACTTCCACACCAGGTGCAATGTTAACCACTACACAAATTCTTGTTCCTGGTCCAGGTAGGTTATTGATGGCAGCTAAATCGTAATCGACAACATTGGTATTAATATTTACGGTGATGCAAGTGTCGATAGTTACTGTGAAAATTTGTGTGCGAATGGTGTTTCCGCAAATAGCTTGCACAGCCACAGGGAAAACCCCAGGTGATGCGAAAATACTGGCCTGAATGGTTAAATGAGTAGAACCGTTTCCTGTAACTGTGCCATTGGTTAAAGTAGCAGTTACACCCGTTGGAAGGTTGTGAATCAAAAAGATTCCGATTTGTTGGTTGGTACCGCTGGTTTGGTTGATGGTAATATTGGTTCCTGCAGTATCGGTAAGTGTTCTGTCAATAGTTCCTGCACTGGCCGACAAGGTCATGTTAAAATAGCATGAATTGCAATCTTCTTGATAGGTGGCCAACCAACATTGTCCATTCCAGTATTGCATTACACTATCGGTGGTGTTAAAAATCATCAAACCAGAAGCTGGATTGGAAATACCATTCCTTTGAGTTAAACTTAAACGGGGAGGAAGGAAACCTTTTGTAGTATCTGAAATTTCAAATATAGCGGTAGGGTGGGGAAGGGAAGTGCCAAAACCACCTTGTCCGGTGTTGGTTATGCGCATTCTCTCCGTGTTATTGGTTCGGAAAACTAAATCAACATTATCAATAGTACCTAAAAAATTAACAGCTGGATTGGTGTTTAAGTTACCCAAAAGCAACCAAGCATTTTTTGAAACGCCATCTGCAATTACGGTATCAAGTGGAACATTGCCAATATAAAGCGTGTCAATATTGGAAAAACCTGAAATAACCGTATCCGCATATACTACATTGGCCCAAATGGTATCGATGGTTGCTATGTTGACGAACAAACTATCGAAATTTGTTTCGCACATGGATTGCCAGGTAGAAGAACCGCTTTTGAAGTAGAAAAAGCATTCGAAGTTAACATCATAGACCAACAAAGAGGTGGCTGGGTTATTGATGTTCAAACGCTGAAGGGTAGTTAGTCTAGGAACCAACATTCCCTTATTAGTGGAAGTTACATCCAAAACAGCTGTAGGATCAGGAGATACTGTTCCGACCCCAACATTGTTTTGAGCCAAGGTAGGAATAGCTGCTAAAATAAATAGGAAAAAGGGTAAAAGGTAACGAGAAACTTTCATGCTTATATCCAATACGGGTTGGGCACGAAAGTAGAAAAGTTTTGTCAGATTTCCATACCACTTCCTTAGAAAAAGATATTTTATGACCTTTGTGGTCCATGTCCGGAACTGATGACCTCTTTTTTAGCCCTGTCAAGCAAACAATTTTATTTGCACCCTTAGACTGGGGGCTTGGACATACAACCCGTTGTATTCCCCTTATAAAGCAGGCCGTTTCTGCTGGTCACGGAGTTATAATTGCTGCTGATCGGGGACCTTTGGCCTTATTGAAGGCAGAGTTTCCTACCCTTGAATTTATTACCTTTCCAGGATATGAAATTTCGTATCCAAAGGATGGAAATATGGTTTTATCTATGGCTTGGCAACTACCCAAATTGGCTTGGAAAGTGGTTAAGGAATATTTTCAAATTAAACGTATTGTAAAGGAAAGGAGGATTGATTGGGTGATTTCTGATAATCGGTATGGATTATTTGGACATGCAGCCAAGTCAACCTTTATTACCCATCAGCTACATATTAAAACAGGTTTTTTAGAAGGGTTATTTAACAGCATCAACCATTGGTATATTCGGCGGTTTGATAATTGTTGGGTGCCTGACTACAAAGGAATACCCAATTTGGGAGGGTCACTTTCCCATCCGAAAAGTATACCTACGCATTGCCAATACATTGGTCCTTTGTCGCGATTTGAGAAAAAGCAATTTGTAAAGGATGAAATTGATTTATTGGTAATTTTCTCAGGACCAGAACCACAACGAAGCTTATTCGAGCAGTTGGTAATAGAACAATTGAGTGATTTTAATGGTAAAGTAGTTTTGGTGAGGGGTTTACCCTTGGCTCAAGGAAATTTGGCTTGCAAATCAAACCAAACAGCCTATAACCATTTGTCGGATGCTGACTTAAATGAATGGATTCTAAAAGCGAAGTTGGTACTTTCTCGTCCAGGTTATTCAACAGTAATGGACTTGGCCCAATTGGGTAAAAAAGCGGTTTTTGTTCCTACACCGGGGCAAACTGAACAGGAATATTTAGCCGAACGGATGAAGGAACAGAAGATTTCTCCATTCCAATCCCAATCGGAATTTAATTTAAAAGCCTTACTGGAAGAGGCTCAACACTATACAGGGTTTATCGGTTGGTAATTTTTTAAGCTTTTTAAAGGTATAGGTCGAATAGAAAATTTACATTTGCCCCCTGTTTTAACAAAAACCAATCAAAATGCAACTGAAAGAAATTCAAGAACTCATTAGATTTGTTTCTAAAAGTGGAGTAAGTGAGGTGGAAATTGAAAACAATGGGTTTAAGATTGTAATTAAAACCCCGACTGTTAGCACCGTTCAAATGCCCCAAGTGGTTACGGTAGCTCCACAACAAGTAATGGCCCAACCTGTTGCTGCACCTGTGCAAGCTCCAGTTAATGCAGAACCTGTTGCAGTTGCGGCACCACCGGTAAAGCCAGAAGAAAGTTCAAGATTTATCACGGTGAAATCACCAATGATCGGAACTTTTTACCGTTCCTCAAGTCCCGAAAAACCACCTTTGGCTTCAGTAGGCGACGAATTTAAAAAAGGAGATGTGTTGTGTATTATTGAAGCCATGAAGCTTTTTAACGAAATTGAATCGGAGTATTCCGGAAAAATCGTGAAAGTGTTGGTTGACGATGCTTCGCCTGTTGAGTATGATCAAGCTTTGTTCTTGATAGATCCGGCTTAAGGGTTCCTCTCTCGTTAAGCTTCCTTTTTATTCACAAACAATTTTCCACTTATGAAATTGTTCAAGAAAATTCTAATCGCCAACCGTGGTGAGATTGCCTTACGCGTTATTCGCACCTGCAAGGAAATGGGCATTAAAACGGTTGCTGTTTATAGCACTGCCGACCGAGATAGTTTGCATGTTCGTTTTGCAGATGAGGCGGTATGTATTGGCCCTCCTAAAAGTGCCGATAGTTACCTGAATATTCCAAATTTAATTTCGGCAGCTGAAATTACCAATGCGGATGCAATACACCCGGGTTATGGTTTTTTGAGTGAAAATGCGAAGTTCTCGGCTATTTGTCGTAAACACGGAATTAAATTCATTGGTGCTTCCCCTGAAATGATCGAAGGAATGGGTGATAAAGCTTCGGCTAAGGATACCATGAAAAAGGCTGGTGTTCCAACTATTCCTGGTTCAGATGGCTTACTTTCTGATTTAACCGAAGCAAAAAAAGTGGCTAAGAAAATCGGATATCCGGTAATTTTAAAAGCAACTGCAGGTGGTGGTGGTCGAGGAATGCGTGTTGTTTGGGAAGAAAAAGACCTCGAAAAAGCATTCGATTCGGCTCGTCAGGAAGCTGGAGCTGCGTTTGGAAACGATGGAATGTATTTGGAGAAATTCATCGAAGAACCCCGCCATATCGAAATTCAAATAGTTGGTGACCAATTCGGACAGGCTTGTCACTTAAGTGAAAGGGATTGCTCCATACAACGTCGCCACCAAAAATTGGTAGAAGAATCACCTTCACCCTTTATGATTCCTGAACTTAGGGATAAAATGGGTGAAGCTGCCATCAAAGCGGCCTTGGCTGTTCAATATGAAGGCTTGGGTACCATAGAGTTTTTGGTTGATAAACACAGGAACTTCTATTTTATGGAAATGAATACGAGGATTCAGGTTGAACATCCTGTTACAGAAGAAGTGATTGATTATGATTTGGTAAAGGAACAGATAATGGTTGCAGCAGGGGCAAAAATCAGCGGTACCAATTATTATCCTAATCTGCATGCCATTGAATGTCGGATTAATGCCGAAGACCCTTTTAAAGGATTCGTTCCAAGTCCAGGAAAAATAACTAGTTTCCATTCTCCGAAAGGCCAAGGTGTTAGGGTGGATACGCATGTGTATAGTGGCTATACTATTCCTCCTTATTATGATTCAATGATTGCCAAATTGATTGTAAAAGCCAGAACCCGTCCTGAAGCCATTACCAAAATGTCGAGAGCGTTAGATGAGTTTATTGTTGAAGGTGTAAAAACAACAGTTCCGTTCCATCAACGATTGATGAAGGACGAGAATTTTAAAAAGGGAAATTATACCACTAAATTTTTGGAATCTTTTGATCTGAGCGAATAAGGCTTCGTGTTGGAAATGGGAGAGGTTTTGGAAAATCTGGAAACACAGTTCTTGGAAAGGAAGTGTTGTGTACTGATTCCAACCTATAACAATGCCCAAGTTTTAAAACAAGTGCTTGATGATGTTATACAGGTTACACATCAAGTATTGGTTGTAAATGATGGATCTACCGATGGTACAGCTGCCATCCTAAAGACGTTTCCACAAATCCAAGTTTATTCGAAACCCAAGAACCAAGGCAAAGGTATGGCCTTGCGGGATGGTTTTAAAAGGGCCTGTGAGCTTGGATACGATTATGCCATTACCATGGACAGTGATGGACAGCATTTTGCGTCTGATTTAGTTAGCTTTATTCGATTGTTGCCCCAACATCAGAATGCCTTGGTGATTGGTGCCCGCAATATGGACCAGCAAGGTGTTCCGGGGAAAAGTAGTTTTGGAAATAAGTTCTCAAATTTTTGGTTTAAAGTTGAAACAGGAAAGGTTTTACCTGACACTCAGAGTGGTTACCGCCTATATCCGATTCGGAAATTGCATGATTTCATTTGGATTACAAGGAAATACGAATTTGAAATCGAAGTAATCGTAAGGGCCGCTTGGGCTGGTATAGATGTTTTTTGTATTCCAATCAAGGTTTACTATCCGCCCCAAGAAGAACGAATTACCCATTTTCGGCCGTTTCAGGATTTTAGTCGAATCAGTGTATTGAACACTTTCTTGGTTTTGATTACTTTTTTGTGGATCAAACCAAGGGATTTTTTTAAAGATTTATTCCGTAAAAGTTGGAAGCAAATACTGATCGAAATGTTTGCCGATCCAAATGAATCGGATTATGTAAAAGCGGCTTCAGTTGGATTTGGATTATTCATGGGAATCTTTCCTGTTTGGGGATTGCAATTGGTTATTGGACTTTCGTTATGCCAATTGCTGAAATTGAATAAATCCTTGTTTGTTTTGTTTGCCAATGTCAGTTTTCCTGTGAATATCCCATTAATTATATGGGCGAGTCATTTTTTTGGTGGTTTTTTTGTTCCAAATCCGGCCGATTTTCCTTTAAGCGCAGATCTAAAACTGGATGATATTCCAAAGCTTGGCCATCAATACCTCATTGGTGCAACGGCACTTTCATTTTTGGCTGGAATCCTTGGTTTTTTCTTGTCGTTTTTATTTATGCTGACAAAAGCTAAAAGGAAATAATTAGCAAGCAGCCGTTTAGCTTAAGTCTTACTTTCCTCTACCTTGAATAACAATCATTACGGTATAAATCAGGATTTTTATATCCAATGCAATGCTCATATTTTCAATGTAGATGATATCAAATTTCAACCGTTCGACCATTTGCTCTATATTTTCAGCATAGCCGTATTTTACTTGTCCCCAGGAAGTAATTCCAGGTTTTACGCGGTGTAAATGGTGATAGTGGGGTGAAATTTTGATGATTTGGTCAATAAAAAATTGTCTTTCCGGACGGGGACCAACAATGGACATATCGCCGATTAAAACATTATAAAATTGCGGAATTTCATCTAAACGAGATCGACGGAGGTATTTTCCAACTCCGGTAATGCGTTTATCATCTTTACTGGAAAGTTTAGGCCCATCTTTTTCTGCGTCTACATACATGGTTCTAAACTTATAAATTTGAAAGGGTTTGCCTTTTAAACCGATTCTTTCTTGGCTAAAGAAAACAGGTCCTTTGGAGGAAAGTCTAACCAGAAATGCCAATAGCAAATAGGTCCATGAAAAGAAAATCAAAACAAACAAGGAAATGCCAATATCGATAATACGTTTTAAACTGCGTTGCCAGGTTGGCATTACATTCATGTTCACCTCAATTAAGGGGGTGCCAAAAATGTTATTGAGTTTAACACTTCCCGCTAGGATATCGTACATGTCTGGAATTACCTTAACCTGTAACCTCGAAAAGTCTTCCATTTGGGATAGTAAGGCCATCAAACTGCTATGCTCTGAACTTTCGATAGCGATGATAACTTCTTCAATGTTTTCCTTTTCAATAGTTTCTCTGAGTTTCTCCAATCCTCCAAAATGTTTGATGCGTTTTTTTAGCATTACTCCATTTTTATCTTCCACATGAACAAAGCCAACAAATTTGTTTCCTGGCGAAGGACGGGTTGATTCCATCTCTTCGAAAAGTTTTTCTGCATTGTGGTTTGAGCCAACCAATAAGGTTGGAAAGCCTATTTCGCGGCGGTGAATTCGTCGAATGGTTAAGGTGGTAATAAATAACCTGAATAAATAGGTCAGTCCAAATTGAGAGATAAACAGCACATAAAAATACTGGTAATAGGTTTTAAATGAAATGATTTCATCATCCAAAATAAGGAAAAAGAAAATCAAGATAACTCCAATCAAAGTGATGAACAAGGTTTGTCCGAATTCTTTTAAACGAGATCTTCGGTAAACATCGGTGTAAGCTCCTGAAATGGTATGTAACAAGGCCCAGAATAAGGAAACAGCAATTGCTCCTTGAATAAGTGTTTCATTGGCATCAACACTTATTTTAACCCCAAACTTTAAACTTTCAACTTCTTTTCTATAGCCGTAAAATATCAACCAAGCCCCAATGGAGGCCAGCAAATCAAAGGTGAAATATTTTATGGCATGAAGCCTACGGTTCATGGGTGTACAATCTTAATGTTGTCGAGGTAAGTGGTAATAACTTCAGGAGAGCTTGAATTCCTAAGCACGCCAAAGTAAATTCGGAATTCACCACCAACATAATTTTTTAACTCTGGAGTCAAATAAATATAGGCTTTTTTCCAAGTTTCGGTTGGATTTAATCCGCCTATTTCTGTTTGCACTTCTCCTGTTTGTCCTTCCGCATAAATCCCAATTCGTAAATCGCTGTTGGTTTTATAGTTGAATTCTAAAAAAACAGGAATAGATGCACTGGAGGGCAAGGAATAGGCTTGTGTTGTTTCAACCTCTAAAAAATTATGTGTGGCGTCTAGCTGGATTTTTCCGCTGCTACTTCCTTCAAATACTTCGGAAACATTGGTTGTTTTGAAAATATTCAAACCTTCTTCGGATAGGCCGGAAGGTTGTAAAAGTATACCTGGACTTTCAAATGCTTCTTTGTAGGGGAACTGGGTAGAGGTGTAATAAGTAGTAGTAGGTACAACAACCAAGGTGCTATCGGATTTTAAACTTACACTTTTGGTAAACGACTGAAAAGTGGGATATTGAACCCTTGTTGAACTTACACCATTCGCTTTTATTCCTCCTACAATGGTTAGGTTGACATCCCCTAGGGTAGTAACAGGAAATTTGCAAGGAATATCATAAACCCCAACAGGATTGTCGTTTATGTAAACCCAAGCTGTATTGATTGCAGCCGAAGCTGATCCTTGCATACTATAATCTGTGCTCAACAAGAAGGTGTCGATTTGAATATAACTGGGTTCTTTAGCTTCGTTGTTGCATCCTAATTGACATGCCGCAAGCCATAACAGCCCCAAGGTCCCTATGCTTTTTACCAGTAACTTCATTTTTGGGAGGGCGAAGGTAGGAATAGAATTCATATTTATCTTTTATTTACAAGGATTTATGCCAATTGGACATTATTTCATAAGCTTTGATTTCCGAAAATCCAGAAGCGAGGTCCAATTTTTGGGAAAACAAGTCAATTTCTTGAATAGTCCCCGCTTTTGCTTTGCTTCCTTACTGTTTTCTCTCTTTCAAAGTCTTGGACGAATTAAGGTAGAGAAGGCTTAATCCCTTTCTATTTAAAAGTAGGTGAAGTAAATCCTTTATTAAAAGGGATTAGCTATCTTCGCACCCCCAAACTAAAAAAGCATGAGCGACGATAAGAAAATTATATTCTCTATGGTGAAGGTGAGTAAAATACACCCTCCCCAAAAGCAAGTTCTGAAAGATATTTACCTCTCCTTTTATTATGGAGCCAAAATCGGAGTGCTCGGTTTGAATGGTTCCGGTAAATCCACCTTACTTAAAATCATTGCTGGATTGGATAAGTCTTTTTTGGGTGAAGTGGTTTTCTCTCCAGGTTATACCGTAGGTTACCTTGAGCAAGAGCCAAGCTTAGACGAAACCAAAACCGTGAAGGAAATTGTAATGGAAGGGGTGCAAAAAGTGGTAGATATCCTGAAGGAATATGAAGAGGTGAACAATAAATTCTCGGAACCTTTGACCGATGATGAAATGAACAAACTCATCGCCCGTCAAGGAGAATTGATGGACCTGATTGAACAAAACAACGCATGGGAATTGGATTCCAAATTGGAAAGAGCCATGGATGCCCTGCTTTGTCCGGAAGGCGATACTCCAATCAGTGTGTTATCGGGAGGAGAACGCAGAAGGGTGGCCCTTTGCCGTTTATTGCTGCAAGAGCCTGATATTCTTTTACTGGATGAGCCTACCAACCACTTGGATGCTGAATCGATTGATTGGTTGGAACAACACTTACAACAATATAAAGGAACTGTAATCGCTGTAACCCACGATAGGTATTTCTTGGATAATGTAGCTGGTTGGATACTTGAGTTGGACAGAGGTGAAGGTATTCCTTACCAAGGCAATTACACTAGCTGGTTGGATCAAAAATCAAAACGTTTGGCCCAAGAAGAAAAGCAGGAAAGCAAACGCCGCAAAACCTTGGAACGTGAATTGGAATGGGTTAGACTTTCTCCAAAAGGTCGTCATGCTAAATCGAAAGCACGTTTGTCGGCTTACGATAAAATGTTAAACGAAGACGTTAAACAGAAAGAAGATAAACTAGAATTATACATTCCACCGGGCCCACGTTTGGGAACCAATGTGATTGAAGCTAAAAATGTTGGTAAGTCTTTTGGCGACCGTCAGTTGTATGGAAATCTAAATTTCAACCTTCCTCCAGCAGGTATCGTTGGTATTATCGGACCAAACGGTGCAGGAAAAACCACCATTTTCAAAATGATTATGGGCATGGAAAAGGCCGATAAAGGTGAGTTTATTGTTGGTGAAACAGTAAAATTAGGTTATGCCGACCAAACACATAAAGATATCGACCCGAACAAAACGGTATACGAAGTAATCTCTGGTGGAAATGAAGTGTTGGATATAGGTGGTAAATCCATGAATGCCCGCGCTTATGTTGGCAAATTCAATTTTACCGGTCCCGACCAAGGAAAGAAATGCGCTGTACTTTCGGGAGGAGAAAGAAACCGTTTGCATTTGGCTATTACCCTGAAAAGCGGAGCGAATGTGCTGCTGCTGGATGAGCCTACCAATGATATCGACGTAAATACACTCCGAGCTTTAGAAGAAGCCTTAGAAAATTTTGCCGGTTGCGCCGTTATAATTAGCCACGACCGTTGGTTCCTCGATCGTGTTTGTACGCATATTTTAGCCTTTGAAGGCAATGGCGAAGTATATTTCTTCGAAGGAGGATATTCGGAATATGAAGAAAATGTGAAAAAACGTTTGGGCGACAGTGCAAACCGCAAAGCTCGTTACAAAAAGTTGGTAGCCTAATTCAGGTCGGAAACCGAACCCTTTTCCTTCCTAAATTTTATGCGTAAACGACTTCAGTATCCCTTTCGAAACCTCTGGCGATTGACTTTTTTTGTCAATACCTTTATTTCATTCGTCCCCTTGTATCCTTTGTTTTTGATTTGGGTAAACGATGAAAAACACTTTCGAAAAGCCTTTCAACTCAAAAAGGTGTGGGCTTGGCTTATGCTTTATCCAATGGGTGTTCGCTGGTCGGTTGAACTGGAAGAAGAATTGGAAAATGGTCCCTATGTGATTTGCCCAAACCATACTTCCTACCTCGATATCATTGTTTCTTACCTTACCATTCCTTTGTACTACCATTATGTTGGAAAAGTGGAACTTACCCGGTGGTACCTGTTCAATATTTTCTTCAAGAAAATGAATATTCCAATCGACAGGGACCACAATCGTCGCGCTTATTCCGCATTGGAGAGAGCCAAACAGGATTTAGAAAAGGGAATAAACATTGCTATTTTTCCGGAAGGTACTGTATCGCCCGAAGCCCCAAAAATGAGCCGTTTCAAGAATGGAGCCTTTAAGTTGGCAATCGATAAGCAGGTGCCTGTTGTACCTGTTACCTTTCTCAACAATTGGAATTTACTTCCCGGGAAGACAGCTAGTTTCAAAGGTGGGGGACCCGGACGTTCGAAAGTGGTTATCCATAAACCCATTTCAACAATTGGAATGCAAGAAGGCGATCATGAGGTGCTGAAGTCGCAGGTTATTGCCACTATTCAAAACCGCTTAGATCAGTATCACCAACATGGTCAATAACCTGTTATAACTTCGCTGTTCAACCCATTTGCTTTCCCCATAATTTTTGGTTTACTTTGCCAAGTGAGACGACTTTTTTCCATTTTGTTTATTCTGCTGTTGGCAAGCACTTTTGCCCAGGCACAATCCCTTTCCAAGGGGTTTGAGGCCTTACAACAGTATGATTACTTTTTGGCTAAGAAGGTATTCTATAAAAAATTAAAAAAGGAAACTTGTCCCGCGGCTTATGGTCTCAGCCAAGTGTACCTCGATCACCTAAACCACTTTCATAACCTCGATTCGGCCTGGAAATTTGTGCAAGGTGCCGAAAGAGCCTTTGTGGCAGAAAAAGGGAAAACCCGCGACAAATGGAAAGAAAAGTATGGTTTCGGCATCCAATCCTTTCAAGCTGTTAAAGATAGTATTTACAACAAGGATTTTAGGTATGTTTCCCAGCAAAGGACCATTGCCAAATGTGAAAAATATATGCGGGATTACCCCCAATCACCTCATTTGTTGCAAGTAGAAAACCTAAGGAATTCCATCGCATTTGAGAAATCTTCAAAAGAAAATTCATGGCAGGCCTATAAATCCTTTATGGAAACTTATCCTAATGCGGCTGATTTTTCAGTGGCTAAGGACAGGTACGAACTGCTCCTATTTCAAGCCATGACCAAAGGGAACTCCATCGACGATTATGCTCAGTTTATTGAGAAATATCCAGAAAGTCCTTATGTGGAGCAGGCCGAAAATTCAATTTATGCTAAAAGTACCCGCAGTGGTTCGATTCGCGATTATTACGCATTTATCAAGCGTTTCCCTAAAAACCACAATGTAGCAGCTGCCTGGCGCAACATGTATGTGTTGAGTACTTCCGATTTTAGTCCTACCAGCATTGCCGAGTTTAGGTTGGAATATCCCGATTATCCTTACAAAGATGAAGTGTTAAAAGATTTCGATCTTAGCCGAACTAGCTTTTATCCTGCCAAATCTGGTGACCTTTGGGGCTATGTTGATAGTTTGGGCAACGAAATGATTCCCTTTGGTTATGAAAGCTGTGAACCTTTTTCGGAAGGTTTGGCAGAGGTGAGTTTAAACGGAAAGTATGGCTTTGTTAATAAAAATGGACGCATGGCTATTCAACCGAACTACGACGAGGTACAACCTTTTAAAGGAATTTATTCCGTGGTTTCAATTGGGGATAAATCGGGTGTGATTCATAAATCGGGAAAAGAAATTATTCAGATTATATTTGACGAGGTGGATGATGAAAGCGAAGGCCTTTTTCGCGTGGCAAAGGATGGTAAGTATGGATTTCTGAATACCCAAGGTCGGGTTGCCATCGATTTTCAGTACGAAGATGCCTCCGATTTTTCGGAAGGATTGGCCATGGTAAAGCTCGAGGGGGCTTATGGTTTTATCGATTTAAAGGGTAGCCAGGTTATTCCGTTTAAGTATGCTTGGGTAGGAAATTTTAAAAATGGTATGGCCAAGGTGCAGAAGGATGGGAAATTCGGCTATGTCAATAAAAGTGGACAAGAATTTGTAGCGGTACAATATGATAAAATTGCTGAGTTTGAAGATGGTTTAGCCAAGGCTGTGTTGAATGGTAAATGCGGTTTTTTGGGGCTAGACGGGAAGGTGATGATACCTTTTGAATCGGAATGCAACCCCGACAATATTTTTGAGGAGGGATTCAGCAATGGATATTCCAAATTCGAGGTTAAAACCAAGAAGAAAAAAGGTCCACCGGTATTGGAAAAGGGCTTGATGGACAAAGAAATGAGAACCATTGTTCCTGCGAACTATGAAGATGTGGGAAAACTGAGCGAAGGCTTGGTGGCCGTAAGAAAAAAGGGCAAATGGGGCTATGTTGATCTCAACCTGAAAATTATTGTTCCTTTCCAATACGAGTTGGCATGGCCTTTCAAAAACAACCTGGCTAAAGTGAAATTAAACGGTAAGTTGGGCATAATAGACCCGGTTGGTAAATTCAAACTTACCTGTGAATTTGATGAAATCCAAGAGCCTAGAATGGGTGTTTTTGTAGTAAGAATTGGTGAGAAATATGGACTTTTGGATGAAAATGGCAAATATTTAATAGAGCCTGAACTCGATGAAGTAGAGAATCCATTGAAAGATGATTTATTACAATTGAGTAAGGTAGGTAAATTAGCCTATTTTAACCTTAAAACCCGCAGTTTTGTGTGGAAGGAAAACGGTTTTTAACCAAGTGTTACCTCCTTTTGAGTGTGAATGGCGAGGATTTCAAGGTGGTTTAATTGATTGTCAATTCGAAAGTGTTTTCCTTTCTTTATTTTAGTATCCCAGAACTAAATCCGGCTCAATTTTCTTCCACAACGAATTTATTTACGGTTTTCAATACTTAGCAGGATGTTTTTTCTAGCATTGCTGGTTAGTTGCCGGGATCTTCGGGCAGGGATAGAAACGGAAAGCCCACAACGGCCTGAGCTTTAGCGAAAGGCGTGAGGACTTGCAGTGAATAGCCCGGCGATTTAGCCCATGAAAATGCTTGAATAATGCACCAAACTTAGTGGCGAAAGCGGCCCGCCTAAATAGTCATAACCAAGGAATCAAGAGCCTTTTTTACCTGAAATAAATGATGAGAATGTAGATTTAAGGCAGTTTGGAAATTGAAAAAGGAAAGGAATTTTCTATCAACATTTTGTTTTGAAAAATTAATATTTCTGCTGCTCAATCCATTCGAGTTCTTAGCAACTTTGAGGCATGGAAAAAATAAAAGTCGGACTATTTTTCGGTGGACAAAGCCGTGAGCGGGAAGTTTCGTTTGCAGGTGGCAGAACGGTTTACGACAATTTGGATAAGGCAATTTTTGAGCCGGTTCCGATCTTTGTAGATAGCTTCGGTCAGTTCATTTTGCCCGATTGGCAATACATTTACAAGGGGTCCATACGCGACTTTTATCCGCCCGTAGCAGCCATTCCGTTTTCGAAAGGAGGATTTCAGGTTTATGCCGAAAATTTGAATGATGGTGAAGCAAAAAAGGAAGAATTGGCGGCTTCGATTGGAAAACTGATACAAGCAAATGAGCTGAAAGGCTTGATGGATGTGGCTTTTCTTTGTTTGCATGGTGCCTCGGGTGAAGATGGTCGTATCCAAGGTTTGCTGGAATATTTGCAGATACCCTATTCTGGTTCGGGCATTCTTCCGTCGGCCATTGGAATGAACAAGGCGGCACAAAAGAACTTACTGAAGCACTCGGGTTTTAATACCCCAGCTTTTTTTGAAATTACGAAACAAAGCTGGAACTGGAAAAATAACCGGGCCGATTTATACCAGCAAATAAAAACTACGGTTGGTTTTCCTTGTGTAGTGAAAGCCGCTAACCAAGGCTCTTCCATTGGTATTTCGGTGCTTACAGAAGATTCGTTTTCTGCTTTTGAAAAGGCAGTTGAAAAATGCTTTTTTACGCGTACACTTCAACAATCGGACTGGAATGCTTTGTCGGAAACAGGGAAATTAGAATTGGTGCGCACTTTGTCGGATATTCGGGAAGGAATTGGTTTGCCAGTTAAAGCGGGAAACGAGGTGATTTCACATCCGGATGATTTGGTAAGCTTTTTAAACCAGAGCTTGAGCCGAGCCGAATCGGTTTTCTTGGAATCATTGGATGGGGAAAGTTCGGTGCTGGTGGAAGGGTTTATTGAAGGAAAGGAATTTTCGTGCATCGTGGTGGAAGATGAAAATGGTAAAGCACTGGCCTTGCCCCCAACCGAAATCCGGAAGGGTAAAGAGGTGTTCGATTACCGCAGTAAATACTTGCCTGGTTTGTCGAGGAAAATTACTCCGATCGAACTACCTACCGAAACTATTCAAGCTATCCGTAAAGAAACTGAGCGCCTGTTCCGTCAGTTCCGATTCGATGTGTATGCCCGAATTGATGGTTTTGTAGGCAAAGATGGCCAAATTTTTCTCAACGATCCGAATACCACATCGGGCATGATGCCGAGCTCGTTTTTCTTCCACCAAGCGGCTGAAATTGGCTTGAATCCTTCCCAGTTTTTGACTTACATTATTCGAACTTCCTTGGCTGCACGAATACGTGATTTTAAAGGTAACGGAGTAGCCGAGCCCGTTTTATCGAAGCTCGATCAAGCGATTGAACACCATAAAACACAGGCCAAGCAAAAGATTCGGGTAGCCGTGATTTTGGGCGGCTATTCGTCCGAACGCCATATTTCGGTTGAAAGCGGACGGAATATTTTCGAAAAGTTGTCTTCTTCGGATAAATATGCCCCTGAACCTGTTTTCCTTACCGGCAGTTCGGAACATCACCAACTTTACAAAGTGCCTATCAACCTTTTGCTGAAGGACAATGCTGATGATATTAAAGAGAAAATCGAAAATTTCAAGGTACATGAAGTAATTCGGGAAATCATCAACGATTGCTCCTCAATTACCCATAAATACGCTTCTCCCGATGCCTTGGCCGCTCCGGAACTATTGAGTTATGCCGATTTGAAAAGCCGATACGACGAGGTGTTTATAGGACTACATGGCCGCCCAGGTGAAGATGGCGCCTTACAAAAGCAGTTGGATGCCTTGGGAATGCCCTACAATGGATCGGGGGTGCAAAGTTCGTCGATTACCATAAACAAGTATGAAACCAACGAAATTTTGGCTCAAAATGGCATGAATGTGGCCAAGCATTTATTGGTGCAGAAGGCCGATTGGTTGGCGAATAAACAAAAAGCCATCGATAGTATTTTTGCGCTGGTTGATTATCCGTTTATAGCCAAACCTGTGGATGATGGATGCAGTTCGGCCGTTCGTAAGGTGAAAACCCAAGCCGAATTGGAAGCCTTTGCTACCCTGATTTTCAGAGAAAGTGAGGAGATGGATTTGGAGGCCGCTCGGGTGCTGAACATCAAGCCCAAGGAGGAGTTTCCAAACAAAACCGTTTTCTTGGTAGAGGAATTGATTTCGCCAAAAGGAGCCAAGCATTTCTTAGAAATTACCGGAGGAATGTTGACTCATTACAATGCGCAAGGTGAGGTGGAATACGAACTGTTCGAAGCTTCGGAAGCCTTAAGTGAAGGGGAGGTTTTATCGTTGGAAGAGAAATTTTTAGCTGGTCAGGGACAGAACATTACACCTGCGCGCTATCAACCTGATCCAGAGGACCGTCAGGTGGTAAGCGATTTTGTGAAGAGTGAATTGGAAAAAGCTGCTAAAGCCTTGAATGTGCAGGGGTATTGCCGAATCGACGCTTTTGTTCGTATTTTCGAGAACAACAAGGCTGAGGTTATTTTTGTGGAGGTGAATTCTTTGCCCGGAATGACGCCTGCTACCTGTATATTTCACCAAGCTGCTATCAATGGGTACAAGCCTTACCAGTTTATCGATCGCATTTTAGAGTTTGGAAAGCGTAGGGTGGGGAAGTAGGAGGATGATTTGGCGGGTCCCATTCGCAAAACCGGTTTGTGCTTTGAATTTAAAATTGTGCAAGGCGAATGGTCGGGCTTTCGGCGTTACTCCTCGGTCTGCGAAGGCTTACACCGAAAAAGTTTAGCAATTTTTTAGCTTGGTTGCAAAAATCGTCCCTGAAAGTGTTGCTAGGTCGGTGTAATCCTTCGCATCCCTGTGGGGTATCTGCCTCTATCCCTACCCGAAGAAACGGCCGTTGCACCCAGATTAAACATTAGAAATGATGAACGGTTAAGGGTTTGTAAATCAATTTTTTAATTTAAAATAAATAGAACTTTTAATACCAATTTTAATTTATAAATTGTCCGAAGGTTATTTGTAAATTTTGATTGGTAATTGCATAGGATTACAGTTTGTTGGTCCAATTTTTACAAGAAAATGTGAATCAAAAATTGGACTATATTTAATGTCCATTCGGTATAAACCCAGATTACGCATTAGAAATGAGAAAACGATTAACCAGTTGTAAATCAATGTGTATGGCCAAATTGATTAACAACTGCTATCCCAAAATTTCTTCGGGAGGGGTAAACCCAACTAAATCAAGTAGTTCGGATTAGAGAATCTCCCTTTTGATTAATTGGGTTGAAAAATAGGAGGTGGGGGGAGGTAACGGTTGGCCTTTTTTACTTTTTTTCCAATGACGGTTTAAACCGTCATTAAGGGGGCAATTTTTGTTTTTTTTCTACATGAACGGACCAGCCAACTTGCCTTTGTCGGTCTATTTTGCAGGCAATTCCAACATACTTCCACTCAAAATTTCCCAAGTAGCGATATTCGGATTCATTAAGCGGAAATGGTCTTTATCATGGCCTCCAATGGCAATCCGAATTTTATGTCCTTTCTTGAATAAATAGGAAGTAGGAAGTAAGTCAATTTTGATTTTTTCCTCTTTCCCAATTTCAAAAGGTTTGGCATCTTTTCGTAAAAAGCTGTGCCAATCTCCAATTTGGTTGTAGGTTTTGTTTTCGGAGACAGCCCTATGAATGCTGCGTAATTCGCCCTCTGTTACATAATGCACAAGACCATTTTCATCGATATCTTCCAAATAAACAAAGAAGGAGCAATCACCTTGATTAGATTTCAAAAGCAGTTCTAAAGCGGCATGTCCGGTTACTTCCATATCTTGGGTTAAGGCTGGTGAATCAAATACCAAAAGCTTTTTATCTCTTTCGTTTCGGTCGGGATACACAAATGGGGTGTGCAATGCGCCGGCCAAACTTTCCCAGCGAGAAACGGAGCCTGTTCCGGCACTGGTATCTACGGTATACTTTACTGAAAAGGGTTCTACCAAGCCTGTTTCTTCCAAAGCCAAGGTTTGGTTGGCTTTTAAGGGGAAATGTTTGGTTTGGAAACCTTTCGGTGGCCAGGTATCGGCGTATTTCCATTTGTTTTCAACCTGGGTAAAATAATGCACTCTTGGTTCTTTGTCCAAACCATTGGCTTTGCCTTTCAGGTAAAAGTCAAAGAATTTTAATAGCTCCCCAATGTGGTTAAAACTAGCATCACCTTGAGCATAAGGTGCCGTTACGTAGCTTCCACCATGTTCCCAAGGACCCAACATAAGTTTATATTGTTTGTCTTTTAGGGTTAGAAAGCGTTTTATTGCAGCATTGGGATAGGCTCCATCACTCCAACCACTATAGGAATAAACGGGCACTTTAGTGGCTATTTCTTTGTCTACAAAGGCATGCGGACTGAATTTGTCGGCGCTCACGTTTTTGATAGGTTCTTCGTCACGGTAATCCATAATCATAGCACCATCGTTTACATTGAGGTTGTCCTTATGTTCGGCAACTGCAGCCTTTAATAGTTTTCTCCTTCCTTTTCCTGACACGGGTTTAACCCCACGTACCGCCATTTTGATTTTTTTGTTTTTGGTAGGTAGTTTGTTGTCGTCCAAGGCTCTGTTGGCTTTTCCCCATACGCTAGTAAACCATACATTATGTATTCCTCCGGGAAAAGCATTATCGGCATAAACATCAAACAAGGAGTATAAATTAGCATCCGCCTTTACAGCAGGATGTTGGGTAGTAAGAAGAAATTCGGAGGCAGTTCCGGTATAGGATGCACCAGCGGTACCTATGCTTCCGTTGCTCCATTCTTGCTTCACGATCCAATTGCAGATTTCGAAACCGTCTTTAACTTCATTTTCCGACCAAGGATAAAGGTTTTGACCAAAGGAAGCTCCTGAGCCACGAACATCGATGTTTACGAGGGCGTAGCCATTTCTTGAAAATTCACGGATCATTTTACCCAATAGTCCCATCGGAGTTTTAACAAACATAGAGAAGGGCCAACGGATTTCAACATTTCTCCAGTACCGGGTTTGGTGCAAAATCGTTGGTATTTTCTCTCCCGGCTTTATTCCTTTTGGCAAATAAAGGTCAACGGCGATTTTTACACCATCGCGCATTTCAAGGTAAAAGGATTTGGATGTATAACCTTTGTATATAAAGCCTTGGGTTTGATCATAAGGCTTGGGATAATCGATGGCTAGGTCTACGCCTGTTTGTTTATTCTTTGCTTTTTGAGCGAAGGAGTTTTGGGTTAGGAGTAGGCCAATGGAAAAAAGGAAAAGTAGATTCTTTTTCATGAAAGGGTAATGGTATGGGGGCGCAAAATACATTAAGAACGTTTGGTTTCGTAGGTGAAGGATGAAAAATATACCTGATGAAAAAATTGTCCAAATTGGTGCAAGAAAGACAAGGGAAATTTGGCTTGCCTGCGAAGGGAATGGATTAGTTTGAGGATGGAAAATGAAACTTGTAGTAAGCCTTGGTGCTTCATAATGTTATTCCTGTTGATTTGAGCATCATCCAATTTTTTGAAAGCCATTGGAAAGCAAATTAAAACTAACCAAAACAAAGGATTTTCCTTGCAGATTCTTGACCTACCTTTGCCCAATGCGGAAATTCGATATTTTGGAAAAGGTAGAGATTGCTGCCTTTGCGGCTGAAGGTAAGTCCTTGGCAAGGGTTGATAATTTTGTTTTATTTCTAGAAAAGGCTGTACCAGGCGATGTGGCTGACATTCAGATTACCAAGTTGAAAAAGAATTATGGAGAGGCCAAGGTGCTAAAATTTCATACATATTCAACCCTTCGAGCAAAGCCAGCCTGCCAACATTTTGGCACTTGTGGTGGATGTAAATGGCAACACTTGGGCTACGATAAGCAGTTGGAATTTAAAACCCAGCAAGTGGTGGATGCTTTGGAGAAAATTGGAAAACTTGAATTCCCACCAATACTTCCCATTTTAGGATCAGCCAAAATTTATGAGTACCGCAACCGGCTTGATTTTACGTATTGCAACAGTCGTTGGTTGACAAACGAGGAAATCAAAAGCGGACAGACTTTTTCTCAAAACGTTTTGGGATTTCATGCACCGGGCCGATTCGATAAAGTTTTAGAAATTGAGCATTGTCATCTGCAGGCCGAACCTTCCAATGCCATTCGAAATTTCTCCAAGGCCTTTGCCCTAGAGCATGGGGCTAGTTTTTATGATATTAAGAACCAAGAAGGATTGTTGAGGCAATTGGTGGTTCGAACTGCCAGTACAGGAGAAATAATGGTTATCGTATGGTTCAATGAAGCCAATGATTTCAATGAGTTGTTTATGAAGGCCTTGTTGGAAAGGTTTCCTCAAATTACATCCTTGGCTTATGCGGTAAATAACAAACGTAACGACAGCATGGGTGATTTAGTCGTGGATATTTTTGCTGGAAAGTCTTTTATCGAAGAGGAAATGGAAGGCTTGAGGTTTAGAGTTGGTCCCAAAAGTTTTTACCAAACTAATAGTTCCCAAGCCTACGAACTATATAAGGTTGCAAGAGATTTTGCCGGTTTGACAGGTAAGGAAAAAGTGTATGACTTATATACTGGTACGGGAACAATCGCATTATTTGTGGCTAAACTGGCATCGAAAGTGATTGGTGTAGAATATGTTGATGCCGCGGTGGCGGATGCCAAACTTAATGCCCAATTGAACGGAATAGCCCATGCCGATTTTTTTGCTGGAGATATGAAGGATGTATTGAATGCTCAATTTATTGAAACCCATGGGAAACCTGACGTGATAATAACCGATCCGCCTAGGGCCGGTATGCATGAAGACGTGGTGAGGAGGATTCTAGAGATGGCACCGGAAAAAGTGGTTTACGTTTCCTGCAATCCTGCTACACAAGCAAGGGATTTGGCCTTAATGAATGAGGTATATAAGCTTACCAAGGTTCAACCTGTAGATATGTTTCCGCATACCCACCATGTTGAAAATGTTGTCTTGTTAGAAAAAAGATAAAGCCAGGAATGTTGTATTTTAAGAAATATGGTTCAGGAGACAAGAATTTATTGGCATTTCACGGCTTTGGTGGGACACATAAAGATTTTGAGGTGTTTTTACCTGCCTTGAGCGAATATACAGTTTATAGTTTTGATTTGTGGCATCATGGTCAAAGCGAGTACGATGGGCAACCTTTGGACCGGAATGAATTTGAACAAAAGTTTCAAGCTTTTTTGGCCAAGCATAAATTATTTAGGTTTTCATTAATGGGCTATAGCATGGGAGGACGGATTTGTTTGGAGTTGATTGAAACTTTTCCTGGAAAAATTGATGAGGTCTTCCTGTTTGCACCTGATGGATTACGAAGGAATTTATTGTATCGTTTTTCAACCCGTACCTTGCTAGGTAATTACCTGTTTCGACGAGTAAACCAGGATGCAGGTATATTCTTTAAAGGGGCTGAATTCTTTGCTAGGATTGGTGTTCTTGATTTAAAAATAAAGGATTTTGTAGTAAAGCAAATGGGGACAAAGGAAAAAAGGGAAAAGGTTTACAAAACCTGGCGGACAACCTCGAGGTTATGGCCCAATTTAAAGCAAGTTGCTGAGAATATTGTAAGGTATAAAATGAAACTGACCATAGTAATGGGAGAAAAGGATAAAGTAATAAAGAAGGAATGGGCTAGGAAGCTTACACGCTATTTGCCTGATAATGTGGAGTTTTTAAAGGTTGTAGATGCTGGTCATAAACTTCAAACCGAGGAAGTTCGAAAAGAAATTTGGGGAATTTGAACTTTTTTTTCGATTGGCTGTAAACTGATATAAAAATCTACTATTTTTGCACCCGCTTTTAAAGAAAGCACGATCTCGTAGCTCAGCCGGTAGAGCATAACACTTTTAATGTTGGGGTCCTGGGTTCGAGTCCCAGCGGGATCACGAAATACAAAAAAAACAACAGCTGAAGGATTTGGAAGTCCTTGAAAATAAGGACTTCCAAACTTACACACCCACAGCTTCAGCGTCACCAAGCCGTCACCCTGATGGTTTGGAAACGTCACCACCGATTTCTAACAACTTAAAAGGAACGCCAATGAACAGGTGTAGCTTCGTAATTTGTGCCGGTAAGGTGTCTAACAGAAGTGGGCAACTTTCAATCCGGCTAAGAGCCAGAATAAATGGCAAGAAAATGGAACTTGATATTGATCATCTTCCTGCAAAATATTGGGACCAATCAAAGGGAGTGGCGATAGGCCCTTATCGAGATAAGAACCTAGTGTTTAACAATGCTATTTCAAAAGCCATAGATATCGAAGTCAGGTACAAGCTATCAGGACAGGTTTTGAACTTGCAGAAATTCAAAGCTGAATTTCTTGGAAATTCCATACGTGGGGACTTCGTTATTTACATGGAGCGAGCAATCAAATATCGCCATAGCTTGGATGAAATAGCTACTTCGACCATGAAACAGCATCTAAATGTTTGTAAAAAAATGAAGCAATTCTTCAAACAGCTTTCATTTGGAGATATTACCAGGGAGAATATTCAAAAATTCGACTTGTGGAATTTTGAAACTATGTCCAGAAATCAGCATCAACGTTTCAATAAGTCCTTATGCAAAAATGGTCTTAATACTCGCGGATCTAATCTAAAGATTTTAAAGACATATATTACTAGGGCGATTGAAGATTTACATCTTGGAATACCTAACCCATTTACCGGAAGCAGAAAGATTCGAATATTTAAAGAGCAGGCCCAAAAATCATTTCTTGAAAAATCCGAGCTAATGAAGCTTTACAAGTATTATTTAAGAACGGATTTAAGGCCATCTGTAAGGGATAGCCTAAGAAGCTTTTTATTATCGTGCTTTTGTGGAGGCTTCCGAATTGCCGATAGAGGGCTATTGAGATATGAGGATGTGGTTTTTGAAGGTGGAATGGCTTTCCTCGCTTTTGTTCCTTATAAAACGGCAAGGCAAAAACAAAAACTGGTAAAGGTCCCTCTAAACGATACTGCCAAGGCATTGATAGGGCATAAGGAGTCTGGCCCTATGTTTCAGAAACGGTCGGAAAGTGATATAAACAAGACCCTAAAGCTTTGTGCCGCTCTTGCTGGAATAAGTAAAAATGTAAACTTTAAAACAGCCAGGGATACCTTTGCGACTCAGTACCTTGAAAATGGTGGCAGAGTTGAAGTACTCAGCGAGTTTTTAGGCCACGAGGACATAAGGTCTACTATGGTTTATGTTAAGATTACCGAGTCAAGGAAACAAAGGGAAATAAACAATATGGACCAGATACTTAAGGTCGCCTAGCTTTCCTTTAGTTTCTGTTCAATTCCCTTTCTTAGTTCATATAGTGGCGAAACTACATCCTTAAGTACATCCTTTATTTCTCCAAATTCATCATCTAAATTAACTAGATACTTGTGTATAATGATTTCCTCAGCCGAATTTAGAGCATTTATAACTTGTTTTGGATTTAGTTTCTTTGAACTAACAATTTCGTTTAAAAAGTCTGTTCTCATGGTTTAAGTTTGAGCAGACCTTAACGATATTGTATTAAAATAATTACACTATTTTTGTTTCATGAAAAAAATAATCCTATCAATCAGCACTGTTTTTGCATTATCCATGCAAACAAAATCACAAAATTTGGCTCTTAATTCATTTAACGAGCCCAAACAAATAAATTCTATTGTTTCGGTTAGTCCTCAACCAAAACCAATTTTAGAAACGGAACACCTTGGACGGGCAGGTCATCTACTGAAGGCAGGTGCAGTAACTTGGTTAAGCACTGGAGTAGTTGGCAGCTTGCTTTGGTTCGTAGGCGATCGTGTTAAACAACCAGCCTTAACCTATACCGGCATGGGCATGACCTTAGGCGGGAGCGCAGCAGGATTAGTTCTTTTTATTGAAAGTGGCCGACATTTTAAACTTGCTGCAGGAAGGCAAGATTAAATTCCTCCAAAACTTTGAAGCTCATCAAATTCTTGCTGCGCTTCATTTAAGCGTTGTAGTGAAAAAACTACAGCGCTTTTTTTATCTCCCATAGCTTTTATTTCTGAAATCATAACACCTAATAAACGATTATTCTCTTCCATTTGTTTTTGAAAAACAGCCATGTCATAATAAGGGGAGCTGCTTGTAGATGAACTTTGTTGCGGAAGAAAGCCCGAACCAAAACTACTTATAGAAGTATTGGTTATACCCTTATCAAAGTTAACAGGTGCTCCAATTGTAGATACGTATTGAGGCCTATATACTTTGCCAGGGTTGGCATTCATCCATTCAAGAATCCTCCTGTTTGGGGTTTGTGAAACAGAATCAGCGTTTACAAGGCCTTCTCCCACTTCAAACAAAGCTTCAAGGTCTCCTGTTCTAGGATCTATAACATGCAGGCCTCCTTCAGCATCAGAGTGCTTCGGGCCTTTGTCAAAGATTTTTCCTTTTCCAAAACTAGGAGTTTGGCTATTGATTTTATCGATTTCTATTGCGCCTGCAGCCGCAACTATACCCGCAACGATTAGAGAATAAGGCCATGGATATTCAGCAATGGCCTGTGTAACGCCTAGGGCCACATTAACAAAAGCTTTAGCCGTGTCCGCCTGTTTTTGACGCTCAAACATCTCCATCTTAATCTGCCTGTCTTTCTCGGCTCTTTCCCTATCAAGCTTGTTTTTTTCCGAGTTGTACTTAAGCTCAGAGATTAAACCCTTCTGATAGGACTCTTCAAGCTTCTGGTCCTTATAATCATATTCTTTGTTTAATGCATCTAATCGCTGTTGGCTTTTTTCCTGCTCCCTGGCCGTGTAAGAATCCAAAAGCCCGCTTAGTGTGTTCCAGAATTGGCCAACCACTTCCAGCGCATCCTTAAGGTCGGATTGCCAACCTTTCATATTGTCGCTAGATGCTTTGAAAAAACTCTTCCATGAACGTTGTCCTTGCTGTAAGCTTTTACCCTCCATCAGTAGGTACTTCGTTCTAATTGAAGTTATTGCCTCTTGTTTTTTTGCTTCTAATTCAACCTCTTGTGCAGCCGAAACCCCAACCAAATCAATAATTTCCTGATAATGCTGTTCAACAAAGAAAATCTCCCTATCCATGTCGGACATCAGCTCTACCTGTGCCTTCTGTAATTATCTGCAGCAATTCTTGTTTTCTCCTCAAGATTCTTTCTTACAAGCTCCGCCTCTTTTTCTCCTTGTTTTTTTATCGCTGCTAGAATTTCTTCATTCATAGCATCGTAGGCTTCTGCTTCCATGGCAGTGCCTTTGACTGTCTTGTCAATTATTGCCTGCCATTTGTTTTGAATCGCAACAAGCTCTTTCTCGTTATCTGACAATTGAGAATCTAGAAAATCTTGGCGCATTGCCATAATTCTGCAGATAGCTCTTGATTGTCTTTTATTACTTTTTCCTTCAGCTTTTCTTCAGTAGAAGAAAGGCCTTCCATGTTAAGAGTACCTGATTTTATCGCCGATGTTGTTTTAGATTTAATCTGGTCCCACACCATCCCCATGGCTTCTGCCATGCTCCTGTACTTGTCTTCTACAGATTTCAATGCATCATCGGTTCCGTCAACTATCCCAGTATTAATTTGGTTGACTAAATTCAACTGGTTCTGCATTGCCTCAACCTGTTGAGGAGACATACCTTCGGTTGCTCTCGTATCTATTCTGCTGGTTTTGATATTAGTTTCAATATTCTGTTTAGAATCAACCGAACGGCTACCTCCAAGCTCTGCTACTTTTTTCTTTATGTTGTATTGGCCTTCAAGAGCTTTAGCTTGTGCCTCCAAAATCTTTTTAATCTCTTCCTCATAATTCATAAGCATTATTTTGGATAACATTTGCTTGTTTACCTCCTCCTGGATAGCAAGAATATCAGTTAATGAATCCTTCTCCGAAATCAACCTGGGAAGATATTCGCCGTATTTCTGATTTATATCACCGATTAATCGGCTCCTTTCAGTTTGAGTAAGATTAGCGTTATTCAACACATAAATTTCCCTATTGAATTCCTGATTAAGGTTGGCTAGCTCATCTTGTGCTTTTGTTGTAGAATGAGTCATTTTGTCGAACCAAGTAATCCAACGCTCAAGTGTCTTAGCCAATGTCGATTGAGATAGCCAAAGGCTCATATTTTTTTGAATTCGCTCAACAACGCCTGCAAAGTTCTCATTTCGCTTATTGTACTCTACAGTAACGGAGCTGCCTTCCCTTATTGCTTTATTGGCAATTTCCTGCTGCTCTCTTACCAATTTGGTGCTGCTGGCCAAGGCTAAAAATGTATTAGCTCCTCTTGCTCCATCAATGCCAAGTTGTTCCAGTGCAAGTAACAGTTTTTTGCCTCCACCGGTAACATTATTAAGATTTTCAAGAAATGTAACAAAGGCCTCGTTTGTGCCTTTGTCCTGGATCAGCTTATCAAGCTCACCTTTGGCCATGCCTGCGGCCTGACCAAACTTTTCTGAATCCTTTACAAATTCAATAAAGAACTGATTTAATGCGGTACTTGCTGTTTCAGTTTGTTGTCCATTTAGCTCCAATGCAGCTCCGTATCCAAGTATATCACCGGCTGCAATCTTAGCGCTCTTGGCCACTCCGTCCATTCTATACATAAAGTCAACCTGGTAGCGCGCTGATGCTCTAGACTTATCCGCCACATCGTTGACTCCTGAAGCAATATTTCGCATCCCTTCACCATAGATCTCCGAAAGCTTACCCATTTGTGTAACAGCTTCTTCTCCAAGATCATCTCCTAGGGCAACGATGATTTCATTGGATTTTTTTACCTCCTCCAAAATAGCCTTTGGCGTTGCGGCTCCGGCCTTGCCTGCTTCTACGGCCATAGCTCTTAGCTTATCAATTGGTGTCCTAGTATCCAGAGACTTTAAGGCATCATCAGTTTGTTTTGCAGCTGCAGTTGTCATTCCTGAAGCTTTGGCTATATCGGCAATGGCATCAGATAACTCGGTCCTTTTAGAGACAAGGCCTCCAATCCAATCCAATACCATGGATCCGCCAAACACAGCAAGTATTGCTCCATTTAGCCCAAGCAATTCTTCTTTAAGATTTCCCCAAGCCTTTTGAAATGGAGATAATCCAGACTTCACCTCTCCCATTCTTTTTGTAACATCTTTCAATTTTCCATCCACATCCCTGAAGGCTTGTGTAGTTGGATCTAGGTTTGCTTTAATGGATTCAAGCCTACGAGCTTCAGCGCGTAGTTCTTTTAATGAAAGCTTGGTTAGGTCTATATGCTTGCGCACTTCCACCATTTGGTTTTCAACCTCCTTAAGTTTTTTCGACGCCTCAATATATTCCTGGGAATCCTTTTTCAAACCCTTCATTTGAGCGCGAAGCTTATAGGCTTCCTCATCGAGCTGAGATAATCTTTTTCTAGCATCGTTTGAATTCATTATGAATTCAAATTCTACGGTTTCCTTCCTGTTCATTTAGTTAAGGTTTTTTTTAGTTCTGTGGTGGATTGCTCCACAAATTCATGTGTTAGTTTGGTAATTAGCCTGGAGCTAAGGCCCCAAACTGTTCTGTTGTAAAACGGCTTTGGCTTTCTGATTTTTTTTCCAGCATTGGCCTGCCTTCTTTCTCTCAATTCAGCTTTACCCATTCCGGCTGTTTTATAGCCTCGGCCTGCTCCCATGTCAACTAATCTACCAATGGCCTGCATATTCATCCCAGCGGAGGCATCATTGGAAAAAGTTTCAACACTTTTTTTCAAGTCTTCAGTAACTCCAATTCTTCGTTTCTGAAGCTGATCATAAATGGATTTTTTTAGCTCATCCCTGAACCAATCCAATTGTACCTTTTGAAATTCTAACCATTCCATTTTACCTGACTTTGTAGCACTCCATTTTGCCGACACCTATGCCATTTCTTCTAATTGGAACGTTGAACCTAGCGACTATGAATTCAACGCCTCGGATTATAATTTTCTTCGAAGTTTGAAAAACAAGCAATTCGTCAAGCGGCATTAAAACCTCAAAATCATAACGCTCAGCGTTTACCATGAGCTTAAAGTAGGCCTCAAAAAAACGTTGATAGCGGTCCTCCGTTGTGTCACCAAAGCCCAATAGTGGGGTGGACCCATAAACACCATAGTTAGTGACAAAACCGTATGGATAAAAATCTGCTCCAGGAGCCGATGGCTTTAATCCATCGTAAAAGCCAACCCTTAATGCATGCTTGTTATTGTATTTGTCTACAACGGGGCTATTGCCTGGCTGTTTTATAGATGCACGTAGATACGGCCTTGGACCTTCATCTACGCCAGCAAAATCAAGCCGCATAAATAGTGGGGAAAACTTGATTTTCAACTCCTCTGGACTTTCACCAACCACAACAGGAGGATAAACATCAATAAGATGTTGTAATTCGCTGTTTCCTGCCAAGTTGAAAATTGAAAGACTATATGACTGCGTGTTGTTTAATAGATATAGCTCATCAATATCTGAAATGCTTGTACCGGCAATAGAATTAAACTGTCCAATATAATTCGAATACAAAGCAGTTACTTTTTCTGGCGTATAAACCTCATCCTTGAAATGGCCGTCGCCATCAAAATCATAAATGAGTTTTTTTCCCTTGTACTCAAATTTTACCAAGTACTCATTAACAATAAACCTGGTTAAATCCTTAGGTTTAGGGTCTTCAACTATTTTCCTTAGGTAGTTAAAATTTACCCTTTTATTTCTCATATCGAAATCCACTTTTATTCCATATGCTTTTCGGAATTCCCTAAGAAAATCACGTATTGACATATCTGGAACTAGATTGACCAGTTTTATTTCTTTCTCAGGCCACAAAACACCAGGCTGTTGAGTGTCTGAAATAGTGATAGTGGATTCTAAAATATGAAAGGTTGATGCTACAATCTCGCCACCGTCGTAAAATGCATAAATCCTATAAATGGAGCCAGTAAAAGATGTGGAGTTTAAAAAGAAAGTCTTATTGATTGTATATGTGTTTGGAGCAGTTCCATCGACAAGAAACTCCTCAAAAACGAGATATAAATCACTTCGATAGCATTGAACCCTGTAACTTGATGCAGGCTCACCTGTGCCTATGCCTTCAACAGTTAATGAAACATTTACACGCCATAGAGAATCGTATGGAACAGAGAAAGATCCGTCAGAATTCAAAAATGCGCTGCCTCCGCCATCAGGTGGAGTAAGGTCCGTATCATAATCAACTCCTGTTTTGTATGGCGATATCTCGTCCGGCCGTTCAAAATACTCGTCTTGCTCTTCCACTCTAAAAACTCCCATAACGGCCTTCCTGTAAGAGTTGTCGTAGTTGCCCTGAAGATATATTTTATCCGTTGACGGGTCATCTATATAATGGCCAGCGGCTTTATATCCAAACTCAGCTACAGCCGATTTAACTATATGCTTTAAAAACATACATGGTAAATAGCCTGTCTCGTTTTTATAATCGGCTTCCGCGAAATTCAAGAAATTCTTATGATATCGGTCTCCGTTTACAAAATCCCAAAGATTGAATTCTTTTGGCAGACTATCGCCTTCAGGATAGAATTCATCATTCTGGGTAGCCGGCAAACAGTAAACTGTTTCCGGGTATGTTTTTGTGGCATTAGTGCCTAATGCAATAAGGATATCGTCTGGAACATAATCGGAAGCTAATACAATATCATTTCCGTAGTCTACCTCCTTTAGCGATTTATCCAAATCCTCACCTGTAAACCCATTAAGTATAAATTGGGCCTTGTAGAAACCTTTTCGGTGACTTTTGCCGTCAGTTATTTTTAAGCTACCTAGGTAAAATCCATTGCCTCCAATCCTCAGCAAAACCTCCTTATAAATTAAAACCTTACGTTTAATTTGGAAATTCCTTGCATTATTGAATAATGCATCTACCTCTGGGCTTGCCGGAATATCAAATGGATATGTTTTGTCGCCAGGAATATAGTCATCATCGAAAATCCCATTCAAGAACTCAAGTTCAATGGAAGAGTCTATTTTAATTGGGACTTCAACACCCTGGATTGATAAGCTTACCATTCTGTATACCCTCCATCTTTAAATGCGTGGCGAGCTTCAAAAACAAAGCCATATCTATGGTCATCATCCGTATAAACCCTAACAGAACCCTTGTTTATTATCATTGGATACAATGTGTCCATATCTAGCCCGCTAGACTTATTAACGTATACTTCTTTTGACCAAAGAATTTCTGCTATTGAAATTATTTCATTTTTGGACTTATAACCAGTAAAAACAGTGTACTTAAGGCCAATTTCAGACTCAGATATGTAATCTGTTCGCATCATTTCACGTTCTATGCTATAGTAGCCGGTGATTTCTTTAAAAAAATCATCTCTATCCACCTCAATGCCCATTTCCTTGGCTCCTGTAGCCCTTAAAGGGTCGTAGCCGCCCATTGAATTTCTATAAATGAAATAAACTGCATTAGGCTCCTCTTCTTCAAGTATATACTCAATGTCAATTGTTTTACTTCCAGCAGCATTCGTAAAACTAAGAATGTAGCGACAAGGGTCGCTGACTATACCGGTAAGGCCAAGTTGAAAGAAACCTGTTTTAGCCACAAAAACACAATACGGAAGCGCCGTTGCAAATGAAGATAGGCTTCCTGTATATGAACTTCCGTCTTTATCGTAAATAGTTACCGATGTAGTTCCGGTTCCAGCGTCATTGTCAATAAAATACAAGCACGTCTGCTCGTCTTTTGTTACGAAAAATCTTGTCCTATTGGTTAGCGGTTTCCATTGTCCACTCGCTAAAACCCATTCTGAGTTTTCAAAATCTTGGTTAAAATGGGAGAAATTGGCCATCAAAAAGGTTCCGGCATAGGATTGTTTTATTTCCGATAAAACCCTCTTTCCAATAATTTGGTCGGCACCAATTATTGGATAAAACTCCACAAGGTAAAACCAGTCTGAAGCCGCCACATCAATATATGGCATAGAAACAGGCGGTTTATATGTGTCTGGAATCCATTTTTTCATGAGTTCATTAATGTTGAACTCCTGTGTTTGATTTGGTTCTGTGAACTTAAGTGTTGGGCCTTCTATTCTATCTATTTCAGCAAAGAACAAGGTAGGGTCTAGTTTAATAATGTTGCAGCCTATATATCTGTTTGTAAAGACAGGGTCTGCACTTGCTGTTGTAATTGTAATTGTTACAGCGTTATTGCTACAGGTTATTGTAAAGTCCGATGATGTGTCAAGTGTGTTTCCAACCAAGCTAACGTCAGACCCTGCACCAACTGTGGCCCTCGGTGCAACAATCACATCCACAGCCAAAGCTGAAATCAATGAACCTGAATCACCTGGTAAAAATGTATTGAATTCGGATAGCGCGCCTGTGCAATAAATCCGGCTTGTGGTCCCGTCGGCAAGTGAGATTTCAAAATAATCATCATCAGAGGTGGCCGACACATTGCCAATCTCAATAACAAAGGCTGTTCCAACAGCCGGTGATGCGTACTGAACTTCGAAAACTATTGGATTTCCAACAGGTTGAATTCGCGATGGGGCATTGGTTATTACAACACCTATTACTGGATCTGCCATTTTATTAACTCCATTTAGTAGGGTCAAAACCCCGTTTAGGTATTTTCAATTTGAATTCGGTCACATAACCATACATAATATCATACTCTGGACCTACAGCATAATGTAAAACATCATCCTCGTCAATTTGATATTGAAAAATGTTTGTTCCGGATACGTAATTAAGGCTATCCTCCTTCATTCTTGCAATAAATTCTTCAGAGATTCTAAGGGTTGTATCTTTAATAGATTCTTCCATTGCCTTATTTCCTTTTTCGCACTTCATCAATAAGGAAAATGAGCCTTCTACAATATGATGTTTATTTTCGGATTTAGGATCCTTAGTACGCAATTGGAAATACTCCAAAACAAACACAATATGACCTTGTTGGTTCTTGATAGTCTCAGGATTAAGTTGTGTGTTGTTGACTGCGAAAAAATGACTGCCAGTACCTGAGTTCTGAATCTCAATATGATTTTGAACTAAGCCCTCGAAGTATGACCGGTATCCGGAATGGGTAAAATAAATAGGTGTCATTTCTTAGTTCTATTTTTTTCGAGTTCGTGCAAATACTTCAATACATTAGGAATTGGCTCCTTCTCTGTTTTTTCCCTGTCTCCAAACTTTCCGCCGGATATTGATAATATCAAACCCTGGTGATCTGCTTTAGAATTACCATCTCCTCCATTAAATGCTAATGGATATCTGTTTTCCATGTCGGCTCTTAGGCCAACATAATTGTAGAAGGCTGCTACCTTTACTGATTTAGGCAACAACTTGAACTTCCAGGAGTTTTCAGGAGCAAAAGATGCATCCTTGTTTTTGTCTGAAAAATATATTGTGGCCAAAAATGTATCAAGGTGCTGCCATTGTTTTTTCCTTAAGATTGCCTTAAAGAGATGCTCGCCAAGAAAAAAATTTCTGCATGTAACATTGGACAATCCATCAGATGGTCCTTTAAGTAAACCAAAAAACAAAGTTGGATATTTGGATTTCTTCAGGTAAAAATCTTTAAACATCCATTCTATACTCATTAGCGCTGCATGGGAACTTTCGTCGGTGATCAATCCCTTGAGCATATAATTTGGTATGCCGGTCATGATTTTGAAAAGCCGAGCCAAGGTCTCATGCTCATTAATTCCTTCAATAACCACTGGTGCAATCTGAGAAAATTTGGCAGCATCAAGCTCATCCCATTTTGAAGGAATTTCAATCGGTTTTTTTTTACCACGATATGTAATTACAAGCGTGTTCATGGATTGAATACCAAAATGAATTTAAGTTTTGTGGCCTTACGGTCTAAATGAGTCCAGCCTGTAGCAAATTCCCTTGACTCCATTCTTCTCCATCCCAAAGAATAGAATTTAGGTTCGTTTGCAATAATCTCGTCTTTTACTTGGTCATCGGTTAATCCAAGGATATCGAAGTCAATTGCATTCAACGGCGTTTTTTGATGTTGCGAGCTTGGAGCTCCAACTTTGCATCCTAACGGACGCATTCCACGATACCTATATGGTCCACGCTTGTGCCAGTTATTAACAACCATCTTAGCACTAGGTCCATACTTCGTAGTAAAATGCTCTCTGGTTGCATCTAACGCATCCTTCATAGAATCGTCGATGAGACTCCATGCCTTGTCGCCGAACTCCTGATAAATCTCCGGAGAGACAAGCTCCTGTATGATGAAATATTTACACTTTTTCATGGTTACTCGGTTGGTTTATCAACATCCGGCTCCTTAGTTAATTTGCCTACAGCGCCACCGAGCGCACCTGCTCCGGCCAGCATTGAGGCTGCAACTGTGTAAGCAATAGGCAAGCTTACTCCCATTGTAACAGGAGTAAGCATAATGCCTCCAATAGCAGCCAGAATTCCGCACACAATCTGAACTTTCTTAAAGAATTTTGGCGTCTTAGATTTGGCTCTTCTGGCAATGTTTTCAGGGGTTAGACCGTCTTTCATTTTTTCTGTTTTTTATTTTTTCAATGATGACAATTAGAGTTAAAATGCAACCAAGACCAGACCCTAGCATCCTTTCAAGCTCTGTGATATGGTTGATTGAAGGAATTCCAATGGAGGCAATAGTGCCAATAATTCCAAATTCATTCAAGTGGTCGTCAAACCATGAATACAGATGTGTCGCTAGGATTTTCAAATGTTGTGTTAGCATTGGCGATGTAGGGATATAGTGGATATGTAGAATTGTTTGCTTCTAGGTAGTCTTTCAGTTGCTTCAAAAAAAGCTTACCATCATCAATTGTAGACATAGCAACCTTTGCATAAAGCTCATTGTCTGCCTTGGTTTTCCTTGCTTTTTCGCTATCACTTGTCCATAATGGGACAAGCAACCCCTCCGGCGTTATTTCAATAGCCAATTCTCCCATGGCTATTCCTGCCACAAGGTGAGCAATGGCAGGACGAATAAAGCTAAGCAGCTTATTATTGTCAGACGAAACAGAACTGGTTCCCAATTCTGACTTAATATCGTCAAACAAGGCGGCTCCAAGTATGGGTTGGATATACTTGAGCTCAACCTTATTCATTGTGGCTTTCATGGACAAAAACGTCCTTCTCGAATTCCTGATGTTATAACAGTCTGAGAATTCGGTTGCTGTGCGAATGAAGTTTGAACGGAAGGTTGTGCAATTGGAGCTGTTGGCCCAAATTGGATAAATTCCAGAATTGGACTCAAGGAATTCCAACATGGCGTCTAAGCCTCTAGAACCTTGGTCAAGATGGGCGGCCAACCTTGCCTCATAACTCCATTCCGGAGCAAGCTTGTTGTCAGAATTAGACTGAACCCTCAATCCTGAATCATCCAATACTGCTAGGTTTTTAGGCAAAAAAAGCCAAGCCGCCAATTGCGCCAATGGCCGTCTAACTATTTTCAATAGCTTGGCCTGGTTAGTTGTCGGACTAGAAATGGAAGATTCAAGGTCATTATATTGGCTTTGGCCAATCAAAGGAATAATGTAGTCTCTTTCAGCTTGATCGATATCAGGTTGTATGCTACTAAATTCCAATGCTGCAGAAACAGGAATGAACTGTTTTAGTGTTGCTGTATCTTGAATAAGGCTCATTTTAGTTTGTTTTAGTTGAGGTTTCTTTTCCTGAATCTAATGTTGTGACCAGGCTATTTCTGAACCGAAACACGAGCTCCGGATCCCATCCGTTGTAATCTCTCACCACGCCAAAAATCTGCAGCAATAAATCCTGCCATGGCCTGATTGAGCTCATGTAAATGTTATATGCTACACGTTTGTCGCTGCCACTTCCAGAACCGAAGTTCTTACCAGGACCATTACCTGTCAACGTAGGGTCAACTCCAAGAGACGTAAGAATGTGAGTTGAAGCTTCATTGGAGTCTTCAATGTAAATGCCATCTTTGATTTTATTGTCGATTGCCTCAATACTTAAACCAGGAATCTCTTTACCCATGGAATCTAATTTCATAAGGCTTAACAATGTGATTCCCGCCTTATCGGTCCCTTTCATTTTCTGGTTGAATTCCTGAACAAACAAGGTTTTGCAAGTATTCTTATCCTCTACCTTCATGGCGTCATAATCGGGATACTTCCATGCCCAATACTCTGGTGACACCTTAAGATGATACTTAATTGTCATTTGGTTGTCCATCAGTGCAGATTTGAATGCCGGTATCTTTAAGGAAGCTGGAAGCCATCCAGAGGTACGAGCACTGTCCCAATCGGCCAAGTGATAGAACTTATTATCTACATCAACATAGCTAGTTGGGTATATATATTCATAAGACCCGCCTTCTTTGATTTTCTCAACTGTATCGAATAAAGGATCTACAACATCAATTGTCCTGGCATATGTTCTATCGGTACTAATCCAATTAGCATCTATTATACACTTCTCAATCATACCATTTGAGGTGTTTTGCTTACCCCATCGACATTCTATTGCTGGATTTCTTTTAACTCCAACAATTTCTTTTCTATTCAAAGAAAGAATTAAAGATGGAAAGGTATTCCTGAACCACACAAAATCTAAGGCCTGAGCCATTATGAATCGTTCATAGTTTGTGCGTCTCATCCATTGCTTAATTTCTGATGCTCAGCAACTTTAGGCGTGAATACTTCTTCACCCTTTGAATTAATATCCAATGTTCCCCATACTAATCCACCTCCATAAATCATCCTGGCTATCCTGTCTAGGGTTGCAGGAATAATGGTAGACTTACGAACCTCCTTCGCAACATTCTGAGGGAAGAGATTGTCTGTACCCCATGGCACATGCTCAGTTGTAATGGCACTAGGTTTGACTACAGACTGCTGCAGTGTCGACCAGGAAACACTGAAGCTCCCTCGAATTGAATTACTGCAAACTCTGACACTGCATAATCATTGCCGTCACCTGCATTGAATAGTTTTACTTCACTCATGGTCTGAACCTTTGGCCATTAATGGTTTTAATTAATAGAATATGTACTGGGTATATCCTACCTTCACTCTTAACCCCGATAGTACCATTTGCCTTCTTGTCGTGCGACAAGCCTGCATACCTAGCACTGGCCAACTCAACTATCTCTCCGTTCGCATTCTCCTTTCTGCTTCGATCGTGCTTGGTAAACACAATGCCAAAAGGATTGTCACCTTTTATAATTGCAACTGCTTCCGGTATACCCATATGCAAATATTAATTTTCAATAAGCAATGGAAAGGACATCGGTATTCGTACCTATATGGCGCAGTTTCGAACCATACGCACAGCCATAGGGTATCGAATGGTAGGGCGCGCCGCATATATCATGCACCGAGGATGGCAATTGCCACCAGCGCACAGCGCGGGCGGCGGTCTTCTGTCAGTTTCAAAAATTTATCAATTTTTTCACCTTCCTAAATTGTTGATTCTCAATTGTTTACACTTTTGAATTCAAAAAGACTTTTTTTACTTGTAACTATTTGATTTTCAGGCAGAAAGATTTCAATTAAATGCTTTTTTTGTTGTATTTCGTGCTTTTTGAATCGTATTTTATTGTAAATTAGAGTATTAAATCAAAAGGGGAAGCCGAAAACCTTGATAGAGTAGGCAAAACTTAATAATTTTTCCAAATGGAAACCATTAACAAAGAGGTGGCAAAAGAAGCCACAAAACAAACAAACGGCCACGCCGACACCGAAAAAGGTAGCAAAATTGCAGCCAGGACACTACCAGCCAAACCAACAGCTTTACAAAGGTTGGAGAAGTTGGAGAAGTTTGCAGTACTCAGAGAAAAATACGAGTACTTAACAACAAAAAGAAAGGATTTAGAAACGGCACAAGCCGCCAACGATGGAAGCAGGGTAAAACTAACTTTTAGAAATGGCTATAAGGATGTAGAAATCACAAACCAAGAAGTTATAAAAAAGGCCTTTGAAGTTGCATTCCCTACACTTGACAAACTGATTCAAGAAACAGAGAAAGAAATAGAGAACTACACAATTTAACAAAAAGAAAGAAGCCCCATTTGCTTTGGACGGCTTGGGGCTTCTTTTCATTAAAAACTACGAAAATTTCTAACGATGAGCAAAAATACATCAAAAACCCTAAACAGGGTAAATTTTGGCCAAAAAATCAAATACATGGCCATTTTAATTGGGCAAACCCTTTGCACCATAGCAACAGGCGGATTTATTAACCTTCAAGAAAAAGGAGGTGCCAAATGAAACCTGAGACCTTAGAAAAAAGAAAAGAACTTTCCGAACTAAGTAGAGCCGTTGCGCCTCTTGTCGAGAGGGGAGAATTTAGCAGCATAAACGCCGCAATAATTGAAACACACTATAAAAAAGAAGGCCATGAAGAGTTTAACACCTTCGACCAGTGGAAAGAAAAAGGCTTTTCTGTTAAAAAGGGCGAAAAGGCATTTTTTATATGGGCGAAACCTCTAAACGCCTTAAAAGAAGAAAAAGAGGGTAAAACGCCCGAAACCGAGGAAGGTGCCAAATTTTTCCCGCTTTGCTTTCTATTTTCAAACAAACAAGTTAGGAGGATTTCAAATGAAAACTAATGATTTCCTCAAACGTTTTAAGCTTCAGAAGCTTCAAACTGAATTTCCAAATGTAAAATTATCAAGTTCAAAAAATGCAGCTGATTTTATCAGACAATTTTACCTTGATGACATAGCTATATGGGAAAGCTTTTTCCTCTTGATGGTTAACAACCAAAACAAAACGATAGGCTTTGCCAAAATCAGTCAAGGCGGAATAACTTCAACTACCGTTGACATCCGAATTATTGCAAAATACGCAGTTGAAAGCCTTTCGACAGGGGTCATACTTTGCCACAACCACCCAAGCGGTAACACAATGGCAAGCGATGCGGACATCCAAATAACCGAGAAAATTAAAAACGCCTTGTCGCTTCTTGATATTCGAGTGTTAGACCACCTTATTTTAACGGAAAGCGACTTCTTTTCATTTTCCGACAATGGAATGATTTAATCGCTCAAAACCATCAAAAAAGCCTATCCCAAATCGGGATGGGCTTTTTTGCGTCGACTCCTTTCTTTAAACAGAAAGAAAGGAGCAAAGAACGTGTCACCTCCCAAAATAAATCAGCGTTCGTAGATGAAGGATTTTTTAGCAAAAAAACTATCCTACAAATGGATCCTCAAAAGAGCCGACCGCCTTTAGGTTTTTTGCGAATTTTGGATACATGAGCATATCTAGAGCCTCGCTGTAGTGCGTTGCATGCTCTTGTGGTAATTTTTTACGGGGATCTTCTGAGCTTTTATCTTTTTCAACTCCTTTTCGCCCTTGCTTTGCTGGCGCAGAATTCAATGATATGATAAGGCTTTTGTTATTCTCCCGATTAATTCTGAACAACGGAAGCTCCTTGTTTTTTCCACTTAGCAGCGCACCCCAGAACCTAAACAATGGATCGTGGTTAGGAGCCTGACCGGTATAGATCGGATTCACATTCCATCCCCTTGAGCGGAGGGCCAAAATCACATCATCAGAATGACTGGTATCCTTACCGGCTGACAAACCTACAGCGGTATGATTGAAGTAATAATTAACTCTCCTGGTCTGCATAGGAGAATAGTAATTGTGCCAATTGTCAATTACTGTTTCAATCCGGTTTGTTTGCGGAAATTTCACATGGTCGCTCGATAGAATCCTGTATTCTTTCGAGAACTCTTGGCCGGTAACGATAGGGCAAATCGTATAGTTGTAATCCATCGCTATATCCAAAGGTTCTGTGAAGCTCACATCTGTATCGGTACTGCAGTCCTTTTTCTCATCGCCTTTAAACTTATAAGACATAAGGTCCAACTCGTTTCTATCCGCAAAATAGCCATGCTTTTCCTCGTCAAAATCGGCATAAAACTTATCAGAAATGGTGCCGATGGTCACATTTAGATATTCGACTAGGAAATAGGCCAATCCATCCGTATTATCGTTGAAATTGTTTTGCAAATAAGCCCATCCAAGATTTTCAATGTTGTCGAGCGAAAAAGCCTCTGAATAGTAGGTGTTTTCCTTGCTCTTATACCATTTTATTTGTTTTAGAACCGCCACCAGTTCCTGCCATGCTTTTGGTTTGTCTGCAGATGAGGCCTTCAACACTTCCAGAATTAGCATAGCAGCCTTGAATGCTAAAGAAAGAACTTTGTAGTTGAACTGATTTTCGTAGTACTTTCCATAATCCAATAGCCAGCGGCCTTGCGTTCCAATAGGCTTACTTGATGTTACTGTAACATTGTGATGGTAAGGCAAATGTCCGAACCTCGTTAGGTTACCTCTATTTGCGGCCTTGGCCTCAGCCTCAAACCGTTCCCGATGCAAGGTGATACCTTCGTCGGCCATGACAGAATCAAGATTCAAACCCCTAGCCGAGCCTTCCCGCTCCTGGCTGATGAGCACCCAAGTTGCACCAGTGTACCAGGTAATTGTGAATTCATACTTCACTTGCTTTTGAATTGGTTTTAGCCACTCTTCCGGTGGCCGCTTACCAATCACATAGTGCACATTTTCATAATACCCGAAGTCCTCCAATGCGGCAAAAATACCTGGGAGAATCCTCGTCAGCAGCTGATTAAATGTACGACCAACAAAACCATTCACGCTCCTAGGCATCTTATGTGCAAGGATCTGCATGATAAAAGCCAATACATAACTCTTGCCGGTACCACGGGACCAGAAAAGCACATTGCTCAGACTGAAGTTGCCAACGGCAAGAATCTGAGCTTTATTCAGTGTCAGTTTCTTGTTTTCCAAGGTTTAGGATTTTATTAAAATCGTCAAAAATTAAATTGTTATTCAATGCGTCTGGAAGGCTTTTTAATGTTTTGCTATCAATCACCTCCGGTGAACCTAAATCAATTGTCCTGGCTCCATCAGAACCGGCAACATGAAGATGCAGTTCGAATACACTTTGCCTGAACTTGCTCAAGTCCACTTTTTCCACTTTTTCTCTGTCTAGGCCAAATAACTTAATTTCATTTGCATCGCATTTGGCCAAGGTTGCAGTATCTCCTTTCTCCTGGGCTCTTCTTCTAGTAGCTTGTATTTTATCATAAATAGCCATTTGCCAAAACGACCGGTCATTAATTTGCATTGCACCAAACATTTGTTGAGCCTTTCCAATATCCTGGTAAGCCTGACTTAGATCATAGTCATACCTTTCTTTCATTGCCTTGGCAACGATGGACACCTTATAATCGTGCTGCTGCAGCATAGTGATGGCAAGGTTAAACCGATTATAAGCCTCATATAAATATGGGCTCCAAGCCTCTTTCGGTACTCCTGCAGTAATGTTTTCAAGGATGGCATCCACATCCTTTTTTCTATTATCAGCCATTCATCCTCCTTTTTTGGATAATCTTTAGTGATTCAGTTTGTGCCGGTCCACTTCCTGATAAAGCAGCCTTCCACATTGAATACCTTATTTGTGCCTCGCCTTTCAGAGCCGCTTGGTTTACAATTTCATCCAATTCCACTGGATTACTCCTAAGCAGCTTTATTTCTTCAGCTGAAAACTGAAGGGATGCAAAAAATTGAATTTCCTCGATTTCTGCCTGTTCCATCACAACTTAAGTTTTTTTGTTGGATCCGAATACCTTTCAATCCATTCTATGTTAAGGTCGGCCAACCTTTTTGAAACAACAATGAAACCACTTTCAATGCTTGGATTCCTAGTTGGATTAGCGGAACCTTTGACTACTACACCCAACCTTTCGTTTCTTATGACCATTACCTTGGCATGAATCCTTTTTAAAAAAATAGAATCAAAATTCGCTGCAAGCATCTGAGCTGCATCCGGACACTCTGTTCTAATCCTATCAGAAAACAAGCCATGAAAATTATTTATAAGCTTCAATTCCTTCATCCTTACAAATTGCCTAACAACAAAGTCCTTAATGGCATAACCGGTTAAGTATACATCTGCAGGCCCTGACTGCTCCAATATCATTTCGCAAATAGCATGTGTGTTCCAATTGGATTCAGGAGTCCAGTCAATCACTTTTCCTTCAGCTAATCCATCCAGCTCTTTCTTTAGTAAAGAAATATCTCCTTCAGCTGATTTTATATCGCCAAAGATGAAATCGATAGCCTCTGGAACCGCCACCGGATCCTGGCCAATTATATCTGCTTTACTTACCATCCAGCAATGTCTTTATTTCATCCAAATCGGCCTGATGTTTTCTTGCCAAGGCTTCATTTTTACGGGCTTTGGCTTTGCTTAGGGATGTTCGGATATTGTTTCTTTTTTGTAAAAGCTCAAGCTTTGGCAATTCCTTAAGTTGCTTTTCTTTCGGTGGAGCTGGCTTCGCTTTTTTGTTTTCTCTCCAATAGTCAATTTCTTCCCACAGTTCTTTCCTTTTATCATCCAGGCTAAGAATAATTGAACCAAGACGGGCGTTTTCTTCCGTTGAATTCGCTAAAAAATACTTGTCATGTATCTCCGCAATTTCTTTAGTTACTGCGACAATTTCCACATATGCCTTTTGGCATTTCTTTGGCATACGCCTTATCTCATCGGCACTTACCCTGGTTTGGTTTATAGGTTTTGAATCTGGATTAGTAACAGGAACTTTTCGAACAATCGGCTCGCTTTTATAAGACTTAGCTTCCTCTTGATCAATCTTGGCCAATTCTCTATAAAGAATTTCTCTGCAGATCGATGTTTCTCCTGCCTTCAAAATTGACAGCCAAATTGACTTAGGCCTCAAATCTTCGATTATACGAACGCCTTTCCAATATTCCTTACCTGAGTTACTCCAATCATTAATTATTGCAACCATGCTCAAAGTTGAGCATATTGAAGCAAACAGAAAGGACTACAACACCCTTACCAACCAAACAATTCTTCCATCCTCAGTAATATGCTTGTAATTAAACGCATCCAAGCAAGCCCAGACCTCGGTAAATAAGTCTTGGCCCTTATCCAATTTTACAGGCCAAGTTTCGGAAATCATTGCAGCTAACTCGGCTGTAGTTTTCAATACCGAACTATTAGACAAGTCTTCAGCTGGTGCCAAGTTTGATTGGAAGATTTCTGCTAAGGTCATAAAAAATGCGCCGATGGTAGGTGCGAGCTATCCCAAAGTAGGAACATACAGAATGAACTGTAAGCCATCGACGCAATGTCTTTGGCCTACTTTGGTATTAGCTCGCGGCACAAATATAGAATAAAAAAAGCCCCAGATTTCTCTGAGGCTTTTAACCATATAAATCAACACGAAATACTATGCCTTGCTGCCTTTTTCTGGAGCTTTGGCTTCTTCTTTAGCCTTAGCTTCCTGAGCTTTTTGCCAACTTTCCTTAACTTTAATGTGAGGGAATTTTGAGGCATGAAGCTTATCGGCTTCCGCTAAGGAAATGTTTGGCAAATCGAATTCGCGACCTCCAAATTGAGGGCTCACACGGATTTTTCCGATTGGAATACCTCCCGTAATTTCGTATTTTTCCGCAACTTCTTTTGGAAGAGTAGCTGCTGGTTTTTGAGTTCCTTCTGACATAATTATTAAGGTTTAATGGTTAATGTTCCTTCGTAGAACTGCATACGATCTTGGTAGGCCATGATTTCCGTATCCTGTTGGCGTTTTCCTGCAGACGGCAAACCAGTGCCGCCTTTTTTCTTGATACGAGCTGGAAGGTTTTCGCTTCCAACTTGAATCATAGTTCCATCAGGGTCAACGGCAACAGCGATGAATTCGTCATTTTTAGCCCAAGCGAAAAACTCTTCGTTTTCAGCTTTGTGACCGGCCAATGCTCCTTCAATTTTGTGGGTTTGGCCTTGGGAGCCAACCTCGCCATTTGGTTCATTATTGTATTGCACCGTTTCAGGAATTAGAACAACTTCAACAAATCCTTTACCAGAAGCAAATACGTGGTTACCCGTAATTTTCACAGAATCACCTGCAGCACCAATTGGATCCAAAGGGGCTACTGTTGTAAACCAGGCTAAAGGGGCAACGTACACTTTACGTTGCATGCCGCCGAAATTCATTTCTCCGGCAACATTTACTGAATCTTCATAATCTAATGGTGGCATTATTCTTCAGATTTTACTAGTTTAACAATAGTAGACTCAAGCTCTAATAGCCGTTCTACGATAACTTGATTTACGTCTTCAGCCTTAACTTCTTTGCCATCAAGGATAAATTTGGAGCGCGTAATTTCATACGTGCCTTTGTTTTTACCTTTGGTTACAGTTACGGTTTTAGGAGTAAATCCATTTTTTTCGGCTTCAGCAAGTTTTGAGGCAAACTGAGCGTTTGTTTCTTGAAGAGCAGCGATTTCTTCCATCAGCTGCTCCTTGGTTTTTTCTTCTGCCATTTTCTTAGGTATTAGGCTTGATCGTTTACAAATAAAGCTTCCAAGTCTTGAATTTGGCAACCAACTGGCATCATCAACCTTGTTTGGATAAGGTTAAGATATGGTGTAGCGTGAACCTGAACTTGGTCAGAATCAGTTCCAAATACCAAATTTTCATCTTGGGTGGCAATCAATCTTCCAGATGTTCCCATCCAGGCTTGAGGAGATAATACACCTTTTGTTCCATCTAAAGGATACTCACCATCGTTATTTGGATCAAATTTAAATCCATTCAAAGCCCTGTAACGTTTGCGATAATTAGCCAAGTGTCCATAGCTGCAATAGATCCTGAACTTGCTTTTCAACATCCAAGCTGGCAACGCGTCTACTACGATTTCAGTCTTTTCAACCGCGTTAGAAGACGTTGCTGCTCCTGTAACAACTTCAGTCAAATTGGTAGCAGTTATCTCATCAGCAATGATTGTCAACCAACCATCACAAAGATCTGCAGTTGCAGAACCCGAAGCATTTCGAACGCCTGAACCAAGCACGTTGTCAACAATTTTCGACAAGTATTCCTTGGCGGCCTGGTCAGCAATGTACTTATACATTCTGTCCATTTTAGAGGCCAAATAGGAGTTTCTTAAGTTTTCAGGGTCAATATCTTCCAAGTCCCATTTTGATTGAAATACTTCAAGCAAACGATCTGACAAGTCTGCCTTATTGCCACTTGAGTCGCGTTGGGTACGATATGGTCTAGGACCACCTGACATTGAGATTTTTGACATTGCAACGGGCTTCTTTACATTCTTCATGTAAAGGATTCCATCCTTTGAAAAATCCCATTCGTTTACTTTTTTCCCTACAATGTCTCCACCTAGCTCACAAAGCTGAGTGGCAATGAGGGATACATCTGGATTTGCCATTTTTTATTTAAGATTGAGAGTTAAACTTTTTTTCATTTGCTGCTTTCTCTTCATCAAAAGAGGAAGATGCGTTTGCTAAATCTTTTCCATCGGCCTTATGGGAGGTGTCACCAGTAACCTTAACAGAATTCTTTTCAGCCGCCAATGGTGCACGTTTACCCCAAGCATTCAAAGTCTCGGTAAGAACGCCGATTGCAGCAACAGGGTCAGAAGCTTTAGCTTTGTCTTGGCCAGCAGCTTCCAAGGCTACTTCAATTGCCGTTGCTACTTCAGTTGCCTTATTGGTGGCAGCTGTCAAAGAATCGGTAGTTGTTTTATGGGCATCCTTTTCGGTTTGCAAATCGGTACCGGCTTTAGTAATGGAAGCAGTTGCCTGCTCAATCCATTCCTTTGAAACAGACTCTTCAGCTACAGTTTCATTTGCCTTAATAAGGCCGAAGGCAACGGCAAATTTTTGAATAAGCTCTTTCATGATTACACTACAGGTATTTGATTTGACAACTGATTAGCTCTGGCAATTACCTGGTCAAAGGATTTAATGCCATCAATAAGGCCAATTTTCAAAGCTTGGTCGCTCATGAATATTTTACCCTTGAAAGGATCTCCTTCATCGAGATTAAGCTTACCCTTTCTACCAGATTTGACAGCCGAAATAAAAGTCTTGGCAATAGGATTCAAGAACTCGTCTTTCAATGGCTTATCCTCACCATCCCTGGCCTTAATAAATACGTCGTTCTTTTCGCTGGAATAATCCGAGTATATTTCTCGAATGGTAACGCCATTGGCTTCCCAAAACTTTCGAAAATCTGCAATCTGAACAAACACACCAATACTTCCAACTTCATTGGTTATATGAGAGCTGTATATCTCATCACACTGGCTGGCCAACCAATAACCGGCACTGGCAACCATACCATCATCAATAAATCCAATTACAGGCTTTCGTGTAGATTTAATCGCATCCGCAAAGGTTTGAGTTCCGGAGACAAATCCGCCTGGTGTGTCAAATCGTAAAATTACAGCACTAATATTTGGATGACGATCTGCCAACTGTATTGCTTGTGTCCAATCGTTTGTTCCGTAAGTACAAAAATCACCTTTTGTAATCGGCCCTTCAATCGCTAAAACTCCAATAGAATTCGATTCGATAACCATTCCAGGATTATAGGCCAATCGGTTTAGATTAACCATTGAACTAGCATGAGCATGGCCAACAATTCCAATTTCTTTTGAAAGGGCCTCCTTTGATTTAACCAAGTTGTCAAGAGGTAAACCACTTTTTAACTGGTTGGCAATGTAAGGTGCTACTTCATTTGCATAATTGGGCGCAATAGCCAAGGCTCCTTTAGCCAGCGCAGTCATCAGTGTTAAAGACATGATGTAGAGAATTGATTTAAGTCTCATGATGAGAATTTTGGTTTAAAAAAATGATATAATTCGAGAACCAAATATTCAAACATCATTGCGCCTAGAAAGGACTAGCTATTTATGTTCCGTATGTATATATCGGAGCTGGATAGCGTGCTTGTGTGAAAATCTCAATTGTACGATAGTTTCTATCAGATGGAGCCGCGCCAGTGGTTCTGACAGGTTGCATAAGCTTTGCACCCTCCTCTGGTCGTCCTATTATCCTCCATACGTTATTCTGGTCTAAAACTAAAACTAAAACACGCCTATTCTTGTATTTAAGAATAAGCCTATGTTTAGCTAGGTCGTCTTTCTTAAAAACAAGGGTAACCTTTGAAAGATATGAATCACTTCCGTTCTCATTAATCTCCTCTTCATCAAAGCTTCCAACTTCCAACTCTGATTGAAATACGGCAAAATCAAACACATTGTTAAGATGAACATAATCGCTAATCTCCCCATCAACAGGCCATTGAAGGTAGTTGACATTTTCAATATCAACAATTAAACATCTAATTAAACCGCCGATGTTATTATCTGGGGTTACAATCTTGGTCGGCAACGTAGAATAGTGGCATTTATGCAGCTTTGGACATGTTTTGTTTTTTCAGGACATTCTTTACAATATTTTGTCTAAAATGTTTATTGTCAGACCTTTGGCCATTGTAATAATGCCGCTGATATTCTTTAAACAAGGTTTCTAGCCTCAAATCTTCTTCATCTATCTCAAAACTATCGCGAAATGCTGCTATGGCATTTCTGATTTGCTCGCCTCCAATTATTGCCTTGTCTATCTCCCTAAACATCTCTTCCCGGAATTGGAGCCTAACCAATCTTTCGAATTCTGCTAGATTCTGAGGGCTTATATAAACCTTGCCTAACCGATCGGTAAGGTATTGCGGAAAGATAACTTTATAAAGACCATTTCCTCTGTAAAGCCGTTCGCCTGGTCGGAGCATGCGTAGCCCCATAATAAGGAACGAACCAAGTAAATGGTTTCTATTGATTTCCCAGACCTCACCATATCGCTTTGTGAGGTACTTTTTTGTAAGCGCCGAGAAAGGCAGATGGATTTCTGATGCCATTGCAGCGAATGTACGAAAAAACACACAATGTTGCACGAACGTGTAACTTCATTTATAAAGAAGACTTGTTAATTTCAAAACCACAAGAAATCATAGACCACTTATGTTTTTTTTTACTTAGCCGATAGCCATTTCCCATCCTACCGCTCCAACTCGTCCTACCAGTCATCCATCGTCCTACCAGTCCTACCGAAATATAGGTTTTTTAAAAAATAGTTAGTTTATTGATTTATAGCTACTTATTAGCACTTTGTTGGACAGGTAGGACAGGTAGGACGGCTTTTTCTGTTTTGCCAAGTTTTTTCTTAAAGGCTTCCGCTAAAATTTTAAACGGTACGAAACGGCAAAAAAAAATCCCCACTGGTTGGTGAGGATCTTCTTTAAATAAATTATTGCTTAAGCCACTTTATTTCTTTTTTGATTACTGAAATAAGCAATTACCTTTTTCCCTTTTATTATTCGCATTTTAAAGTTGATAGGATTTGATTCACTCAGGTCTGGAATATTTAGACAATCACTAAAGAATAAAATTTCTTTGCCATCCCTAGCAGAGAAAGCCGAATGATTAAATGAGTATTTTTTTGACCTATAATCCTTATAGAGTTCTTCTATAAAAGGATGGTCATCATAAGAAACAATCCATTTATAATTTTTTATTTTAAATATTGAATCTGAAACCTCTTTATGATGAATTTCCTTGTAATAATTCATATACAAAGATTCTGCCTTTTCAAAGTACGGAGGATCGAAATAAATAACCGTGCTTTCTGGATTGCTTTTTAAAATTTCATTTTCAATTAAATCCTTTGCATCCAATGATAAAACTTCAATGTAATCCTTGAATTGTCCAATCAGCTTTATTTTATTGATTATTTCGGTTTTGTTAAACCTACAATCAAGCTTATAATTTCCTTCTTGCAACTTTCCGCCAATCATCCCTCCCTTTATAATTCCAGAACGATTTGTTCTATTTAAAAACAAAGTTGAAAATCCTAATTTTAATAGGTCTTCATTCTCCTTGTTTTTTTGAATTTGCTTCTGGAACATCCAATTTTCCATAGTAATATCGCAATTTTCAATCATTTGACAAAAACTATCATTATTGTCAATAATTGACCTCCAAAAGGCATAAATAGACCTGTCCTTGTCATTTATTGTAATTCTCTCAACATACCCTTCAATTAACAAAAACAATGCAACAGAAGCTCCACCGGCGTAAGCTTCATAGTAGTGTTTACAAGGTTGATTTTCGTTAAAAACCTTACTTATAAATCCTGCTAACTTGTTTTTCCCTCCGGGATACCTTAATGGAGAGTTTCATATTGACAGGCCATTATGGGTTTTAAAAGTTGGAGATAGTTTTTTGGTAAAAGATGGTAATAGAAGGTGTGCAGCAGCAAAAGCTCTGCAAGTACCAGGAAAATTTGGACTTGCACAAAAAAAATTCCCATTGAAAGAATTACCTTGTTTAATTTATACATCTAAACTACTATTAGATAAACGGATAGGAGAAGAGCACAATCAAAGCCTTTTTAGACAATGGGAAAGAATAGCTAAAGCCCTAGAGGTTTTAAGATTAATAGAAACTAATGCATCAAATGAGCAATTGTTGACTATTGATTCAAAACCTGGCGAATTCATAAAACTCGCTACTTTCTATAGAGAGGCAGTTAAAGTTGGAGGAAACGGACTTAGGGAGTTATTAAGGCGTGGAAGGTCTAAAAATTCTGGAAAAACCATTATTTTTGAAAGGTTATTTAGGGACGCTAAGTCTTGCGGATATCAATTTAAACCAGCACCACACTATACCATAGAAATTCTAAACCGAGAAAAGTTTAATTCATATGTTTTAGCATTAATCAAATATATTTATTCTGACCCTGAGCTTAAAACCGAAACAGTTGATAAAAATAAAAATTTTATTCAATTGCTTGTTGGACATGGATTCAAAGTGGATTTAAAAAATGAAGATACAGGACAAAAAACGGATAGCCAATCTGAAGGTGAAAATTCAAAAAAGCCAGATAACAGCCAAAATTCTATAAATGACAGTGATACTTCGGTTAAATCAACTAACTCAAATAGTGGACCTAAAATAAAGACCAAGCCAATTCTAAAAAGAAAATCATTGCCTAGAAATTTAGTAAAAAGGATTGACGAATATTTTAGTCTTAGTGTGAAGGATAAGCCATTTACTAAGGTAGTTATGTCCAGGGTGATTTATGAATGCACCCTAAAATATGTACTTGAAACTACTAAATATAAAAATAAAACATTTCTATATAGAACTACTCCATTTCAAAAATCTTACAAAGACCAAAAAGATGGAACCAAAAAATATACAAAATTCTCAGAGGTTTCAACTGCATTTATAGAACTAATTTTACAAACAAGCGTTAAGGCCATTTTTGATGAATTTGAGATGGGACATTCTCATAATATCATTCATAACTTCAGGGCAGGAACTCATGTTACTAAAGCAGAAAAATTTAATGAAGATATCCTTGAAATTATTGAATTTCTACTCCAAGAGGAAGAAGAATTTTTAACTAACATAGATTGCTCTAAATTATAATGAATTTTTATTCTCCATTATTTACTATGCTATTTGCGATTTCATCTGCTGCCTCATTATTTAAGAGATAAGTGATTAATTCATTTTCATCTTTTGAACCCATATATAATTCTCCAAACCTAGGATTATTAAAATCCAACATAAGTTTGTCAATAGGAATTTTTGAAATAAAGTGGTGTGTAGGTGTTGCCATGTGGTTTTTTTGGCAAATATTCCAAAATAATTCGTAAAGTAATTAAAATTGTTTTGGTGCTTTTTTGATGTTACGATTTCACCCGCTTACTATTTCTACTTCCCACATTTGGCCTTTTTCTAAACCCAAGAGGATATTGGCCTCATCGATCCATTGGAACTTATTGGTTGTGACCGTTAAGATTCCGTAGGCTGTTTTGGTTGCACCGGCTTCCCCTTCAGGCCAATATTCTACTACTCTCATAAGGTGGCCCTTAGCCGATTGAAGTAAGTTGCCAGTAGACAATTTGTGGTCCAGGTACCAGGTCAATGGTTTCTCAACCTTTTTTGTTTGGATGGTGATGGTTGTATTCATGGTTAGAATGGTAATTCATTAGGATCTAAGTTAGTTGGACTAACAACGGCTCCTGGTTGAAGCTCTGCCGGTTGAACTTTCGTTACATCCATATTCCTCCGGAGTCGTTGTGCGCCATCTTTATCGACTTTTAAAAGCTCTTTCAGATATCCTGTAACTTTTACAAAAACGCCATCCTTGATTTCATCAGCTAAATCAGAACCTTTGGCATAGCAATAGGTAACCACTTTCCTTGTTGCATCTTTTCCGTCGATGGCAGTTTTGGTAACTTCCTCCATTATCCACTTCAGTTGGATAAATCCATTCACGTCTTCCAGTCTTCCATCACCGGCAACCTTGGCCACAAACTCGGTAAATATTCCTTGCTCGGATGATGTTCTGTCTAGGTCTACTCCTAGCAAATCGTAATCGAATACATGGCAGCTCGTTTTCTGAATTTCTCTTCCATCCGGATGGCGAAAGTGTTTGGAGTGAATACAACCTAGGTAGGCTGGTGAAGCTTTGAAGAAATGCTCAATAGTTTTGGCATTTATGGCCGTATGCCCTGTTTGCCTCCTGTACTGCTCCGCAAAAAGCTTGTGGATATTAGGCAAACGAACATAAAGGATCCTTTTGGGTTCATGCGTCCAGCTGTAGGTCTTATCATTGATGGTGAGATAAGCCTTGGTTTCGATATCGAAATCCCATCCAAGGATAATTTCTTTGCGCTGGTCCAATAAATAGACAACAGTATTCCAGAACTCGGCCAGTGCATTGCTCTCCTCCATCAGCGAGCTCAGCTCTACAATTTTGTTTTTGCATTTAGCCCAAAAATCTTCAAAAGAAAAAGGCAGCTGCAGGGGCTCGGCCAATAGTTTGACAGTTGCTGTCAACACCGAGTAGTTTTTCAGGATCCTCAAAACATACTTTCTTTTTTCCCCTTCTATTTCCTTGGCCATATCGTCGGAGCATTGGGCGTAAGTTTTCGAAAAGCCATCTTGAAAGTCTTGCCTATAGGCTAGCATTTCAGTGAGTATTCCGGAAAGGCCTTTTCGTTCCCAATCCTTCAGCTTTCTGAAATCAGAAATTTCTTTTTGGCTCCTTTCGTTGTTTGGAAGAAAAGCTTCAGGAATTGACCTGGAAAGAACTGAGGCATCATCCTTCGTTGACAAAAACTGTCCCATCAGGATTACAGTGGTATTTACCTTCTGCGTTTCGGATTTGTTTTTCTTTCCGGTACCACGTTCGCGGCCTTCTCCGTCCCAACTTCCTTTTATGGCTCTGAACCTTGTTTCCTCTATTTTGTCTTCATCAAATTCGTTCAAAGCTGCAGGGCAGTTTTTGTAACGGCCAATCCGAGAGAAAAAGGCAAATTCGGTACCCTGGTTAAGGTTGAACGGCTTTATTAAGTTGCCATCAGCATCCTTGCCTGAGAAAAACAGGTAAGTGATGGATTCTCCATACTCACTCTTACCGGATCCAACTGGGCCATATGCATAAAGAATTGGAATTTTGGTTGTTTTCATGACAATATCTTTGAAAATTGTCATCAGGGCAAAGGCTACAGCGGTGTAGGCTGCATCCTTGTAAACCATTGTCATTTGTTTGGCCCAATCAGAGAAAGTAACATCCGTTTTTACATACTTCAGGTAACGATCATTCTCATAAACATCATCACCTTCGCGGTAATCGTTACGCATAACACCAGCTACCGGCATGAAGTAATGCTTATCCTTAATCTTGATGGTACCGATTTCGGAATAAGCCTCCAAAGATTCATGGTAGGCAGCATTGCTGAAGGCAAAAAAGCCCTCCGGTTGCCATCCCATTTCGGTAATTTCATAGCAAAGTGGAAATTGCTGGCCGAGCATAGATACAAGCTTCATGTGGTGATGCTTGGTGTAGGTTCCTAGGGCCATGTAAAATCCTTCCTCGTAAAGCTTTGCCAGGATCTTGTCGGTAGATATGAAATCCTTTGAATCAACTTCTACCACCTTCCATTCGCTCATGCCATTGGTTACGCGGAAAAGCCTTTTATTGTCGTTCCCGTATAGGTGGAAAAGGGGTTGGATGATGAAGTTTGTAATTGGCTTTTCCCAATCCGGAGCGAAGTAATATCCAGTGTATTTTCCTTCTTCCCGGTCTATAAATCCATACTGTAATATTTGGTCTCTCTTAGGTTTTGCCCAGGACGGCATATAGAATTCCCCTTCAGCAAGAGTAACTTTTTTCTTATCTTCCTTAGTTTCTTTGGTAAAATGCTTGGAAATTGCAGGAAAGGCAATACCAAGTTCTTTTGCTGTTGCTTTTCCATATTCAGTTTTAGTTGTCTCATCCTTAATCAGGTTGATCATTTCACCAATCTGCTTTATGGCGGCTGATTTTTCAGGAATAGACCTCGCTTGGGAAAAAATATCCTTTGCCTTGAATAGAATTCCATCTTCAGCAAGGTTTTGTAAATAGTCCTGAAAATCAATGTGGGTATAGCAGCCGTATGTTTTTAGGAACGAATCCGGATCGTGCTCCTCTGGTAGTTCAATGACAAAAACATTTAAGCCTTCGGCTAGAAAAACATCGATTGCTTTAAATGTTGCTTTTCGCCCTGCATTGTCGCCATCCGCCAATAAAGTGACATTTTGTGCAAACTTCTTGATCTTTTTTGCATGTTCGGAGGTGAAGGCTGTTCCACAACCGGCAATGGTATTTGTAAAACCATATTCATGCATCCTGATCACGTCCAGGTATCCTTCCACAAGATAGGCGTTGCCGGTCTTCTGGATGGATGTTACCGCTCGGTGAAATCCATAAAGAACATTGGTTTTATTGTAAAGTGGAGATTCAGGCGAATTGATGTATTTGGCCTGTTTTTTATCTGAAGATAAAGTACGGCCACCAAAGCCTATGACTAGTCCGTTTCTGTCATGGATTGGAAACATTAAACGATCCTGGAAGAAATCGTATGTTTTGCCTTCGTTTGTTTTAATCACTCCAGCTTTGACACCAGCTGCATAAAGTTCCTTGGCAATGATTTTGTCCTTCACAAAATTTCCACCTGCAGGGGCAAATCCAAGTTCCCACTCGATGATGGTTTTATTAGAAAACCCACGATTTTCGAGGTAGGAAAAAGCGGGCCCACGATTTTCAAAAAGCTCCTTCCTGAATAGCTCTTGACTCAGCTGCAGAGCATCCTGCATTTGGCCAACTTCGTCCTTTTCTTTTTTGCGCTGCTCCTCCGTTTTCCCATCATCAAAGTATTCCAGTTCAATATTGAACTCATGGGCGATGGCTTCAATCGCATCAACAAAATCAAGGTTTTTTGTTGCCATTACAAAGCTGATGTTTCCAGCAGCAGCTTTACCACAACCAAAACATTTACAGATGTTTTTAGTTTTGGAAACGACAAAAGATGGTGTTTTCTCGTTGTGCCATGGACATGGTCCTGTATAGTTTACCCCTGCCTTTTTCAGGTGGGTGGAACTGAACCGGCTGACAACTTCAACCAGGTCCAGCTCCTGAATCTGTTCAATGCTTTTTTCTTTAATCATCTTTCGCAGGGAAATCCTGTTTGTTTATATTCTCTCAATGCACTTTGGAAGTATTCAAGGCACTGGCTAAATCCATTATTTAAATTGCTAGATCCGCTTGCCATGTATTGGCCGTCTTCTGCTCTTAACACAATGAAGAATGATTCGCTTATTAAGCCATCCTTTATTTGGCTCGCCTGGGTGGTGTATCCAACAGTATGACCGGTGAATTCTTCACCCATTTCCTCTTTGGCCACATCAATGGCCATTTGTAACATTTGTTCGGTTGTGTAGCTCATTTTAAATTGATTTTATTGAGACTATCTCTAGAACTTCAGTGTCAGTAATTTTAATTGCGCCAACCGCTACTACTGGTAGAACTGGTGAAAAACGATAGCTAGCCAAATCATTTATTAACTCATTATCATCTTTATACTCTTTGACAATATCATCATTGTCGTTAACCTCAATTTCGTACTTGTAGGTTAATGTAACTTCAAGTTTTCTCATTTTTAATTTGTTTTTCGGTTCATCGGCTTTTAATTTAATCTTATCAACTCCAGGCTTATAAGCCCTTATATCCGCTGTCATTTCTCTTAATTCTTCTAAAGAAAGTTGATTCCCCATCTTTTTTAATCTACAACTGATTTAAATTTGATTCTAGTGATCTCAATACTGATTTACCGTATTTTTCAGTAATATGATTATTCAAGCTGCAGGTAAACTCCTGTATTGATTGAAGTTTTTTTTCTAACTCAATCACATTCACAATTTTCTTACCTGTCAAGGCCAAAATTTCAATTTCTATCGGCATTTTGAAACCAAAAGCTTTTTCAAGATTTTCAATTTGATTATCCATGACTATCTCCTTTCTTTTGGTTTCCTAACACGATTTTGGCCTTTTTTCCGATACTCCATTGAAAGGAAGGTATCGTCTGCTATATAGTCGTAGATTTCATCATATGTAACGTTTGGTAGCTTTTGATGAATTTCTGGAATTGTATATCCTTGGTCGATTAGCTTTTCCATGAAATCCCTTTCAATATTCACATTACTGCTAACTTTTACCGATTCCCTTATTTGAATGGAAATAGGTCTGTAAACTGGCTCTGCCTTGGATATTCCTATGTGTGATAAATCGATTCCTTTTTCTACTGCAGAACTGATATGCTTATAATAGAGTCCATTTTCAGCAGCGTTTCGCCTTGTCATGTGAAAGGTGTTTCCATTGGCATATGTAATTTTATAGCCATGCAGGCAGCCTTTAAATTGGCTATTATTAGCCAAATGGTAACCGACGGTTAAACGATGGAGTTTAACCGTTTCCGCTATTTTCACTAGGCTGTGACCATCCTCGGCCATTCTGATCATTACTGCCATCTGGTCGTCCGAAACTCTGGACACCTTTTTTGGGCTTCTTGGAGTGCCTAATATTACACCTGCCTTTTTCCTCACCATTAGGGCTTCTTTCGTCCTTAAAGCAATCATGTCTCTTTCTATTTGAGCAGCAAGGGAGAAGGCAAAAGCAAGTACTGAAGATTGGATATTATCGCCTAGAACATAGTTGTCCTTAACCGTGTAAATCATTATATCATTCTTCATGCAATACTCAGAACCGACATCACCATTAGCATTTTACGGCCTAACCTGGAAAGCTCAGAACAAATTATAATATCACCTTTTTGGCATTTTTTCATTAAAGGACCAAGTGCCCTTTTCTCAGGATCCTTGGTCCAGATATTCCTTCGTCAGAAATCCATTCAGAAATTTCCAATCCTCTAGCTGCAGCAAATGAAACAACCCCTTCTTTTTGGTTGTTCACATCCTGCTCATCGGAGCTTACTCTTAGATAGCCGTAAATCATTTTGCAGAAGTTAAAATTGCATAATAGATTACATTTTCTTGCTCAGTTGGCTCTTGAGCTATTTTAAATCGGCTTGGTGATTCACTACCTATTGACGATTTAAAAACCTTAACAAGAACAGATGAATTAAACAATAAAGTAGCGTCGTTACTGGCTTTCCTTAAGTCAAATCCATTTATATCGCTTTTAGAAATATACCAATCTTTAGGACGACTTTCATCCTGATGGAGACACACTTTGTCACCAGCCTTAATGCCTAATAATTGTATAGCTGACTGATTAAATCTAATTGTTCCAATTTTGGAAAAACTAATGCAAGGCGCAATTAGGATTGCTTTGGATGAATTTAATTTGGTGAAGGTTTTTAGCTTTAGCATGATTTTAGATATTTAGTAGTTGCTGAAAAGGATTTAATGGCTAGTTAACCAAGCTTTCCTTTAATTTCTTTAATTTGAAACATTATTATTGATTGTTCGCCAAAGCTTAATGCCCAATCATTGTGCGTATGTGTTTTATAAAAGCTTGCTTTAATCGGCCTACAATTGGGATTTAAGGCATTTAGTCTTTCAATTTTTGAAATAAAATAGGCTTTTGCCTTTTCAATGTCTTCAGTTGGAATTATCAATCTATCAAATGATTTCAATTCATCTTGAACTGCCTGTTGTAGCTTGTTTTTTGTTGAATAGGGATTGCTGGTAATAATTAAGTACATGGTGTGTTTATTTAGTTGTTCAATACTTTTATTTCAAAATCCTCAATATCTCCAGCTTGAAAGACTTCTGGCAAATCAAAATATGAGTGAACAATGTCATAAGCTTCCTCTGTTTCTCCATGCGCTTCTAGGTCTTCATTGTTTTTATCTTTCAAGATTTCAAACTCATCTTTGTCAATGAGTAATTCCTGACGATAAGTCATCGTTCTTTTGAATTCGATGAGAACTTTAATTTTTTCTTGTGGCATTTCTATGGTTGATTTATTTGGTTACGTAATAAAGCCGGTGAGCAAAATCACCCACCGGCATGGGCTTTGTGTAATGGTCTCCCTGGATGCGGCCACTTCTCAGATGAATTGTTTCCCAAACAATTCAAATTTGTCCTGATATCCGCATTGTCTCAGGACGAAACTCCTCACAGGTTAAGAGACCTTCTCAGCTTTGGTGGAATGTGGCGGTGCAGGGAATCGAACCCTACTCCGGTTAGGCAATTACCAACCTCCGTGCCTTCTGTCTCAAACATGGCTAACATTATAGACAGCACCGCCATCACCTGTTTTGTTTTCAAAGAACGATTTGACAACCATCGGCTACACACTGCCGATGGACAGGCGTCAGTTTTCTACATAAAATCCTACAATTTCTTTTGTGGTAAGAAAAACACGACCACATAGAGGATTAAATCCATAATGGCCTTTTCCCATTGAATTCTCAATGCAACTTGTTTCTATTCGAAACCTAATGCGCAACCCGCAAATACAGGCTTCTACCAAATCATCTGGCTTATACATTAGATCAAAGTTTGATAGTTAATCCTGGAATACATTTCAGATACAAACTCTGGCAAATCCGGATCGGTTATTTCCTTTGTTGGAATTCCAAGAATAGTGCAAACCTCATACTCCATTTTAGCACCAACAGACTCTTTCCAGCCAGGAATAAAAACAGCTAGGTCACAGGTTACCATTTCTTTGGATGTAGCACGCATGTAATCTCCATGGTGCCATTCTGATTTGTCTCCGTACTCGTCTACAACGTCGTGCGGGACGACAATTTTTGTTTCGGGACAGATCGACTGAAGATATTCTTCAGCCGACCTAAAGGCATCAATGTTGTTTTTTGCAATACCTGTTATTGCACCGGCAACATAGATTCTTTTTGTTTTAAAAAACGCTGTCTTCATTTTGTGTTGATTATTTGGTTTAGCTCTTCAATTGTGTTTTTTTGCCTTGAAGGAATCAAGGACCGAATAAGGTCAGAATTTGATTTTAAATAGCCCAAATGCGATGACTCTGGAGCGTTTCCATAAGCGTTCATCCAAAGGTTTAACTTCTGAACCTTTACAATAAACTCAACGGAATGACCCCGATGGTCAATATTGTTTCGACTTATGTATTGCAACTGTTTCAAAACTTTAGTTAGGAAACTTTTCGCGGTGATTTGCTTATTCATTATACGAACGTGTAATAGTATGAATAAATTTTTTTTGGCTTATGCAGAAACTTTAACCTCCAAGTTGATTCCTTGCTTTTCAAAAAACTCATCTATTTTTTGTTTATTAGCCTTATTCGGAATCCTTTCAGAGTTCAAAATGTAATCATTAATAGTTGTGAAATGCAGGCCTGTAGCCGAAATTAATTCCTTTTTACAGGCGTCAAGGTTTTGACTTACAAGACCTCTTTTAGAGGCCATTATCTCTAACCGGTCTAGAATAAAATTTTTCATTGGTGCATTTTTTTGTAGTAAATTGTACTTCGCAAACGTATAACATAAATTATACGAACGTATAACAAGTTATTAACAGTACTTAAACCCTTTAAATCCAACCATATTGAGCACTTATTCACAACAAGATTTCGCTTCAGCACTGAAGGAATTTTTCCAAAAAAAGCCTAATTCCTTAAATGAGATTGCTGATGCCATGGAAATCGGCCGAGGCCATTTCAGTCTAATTCTAAATGGAAAGAAAGATATTCAGGTGAGAACTTTACTTCGAATATCAAATGCTTATCCTGATATCGATTGGAACTATTGCCTTAAAGGAATATCATCTAAGCTTGTCACCATAAAAGAGGGCAGTCACCAGTTAAATGAGAGCTCGGCGGGATATTCCAACACAAATGAATTAGAGCTTCTAAGAGAGAATAGGGGATTAAGAAAAAAGGTTGAAAGCTTACAATTAGAACTTGACGAGTGCCAAAAGTCGTCACCAAGCCGTCACTAATAATTATTTAAACAATCGCAAACCATTGATAATATTATGGATTTGAAGAATAATCTGTTGTCCCAGCGGGATCACGAAAAAAGCCTTCCAAAATTTTGGAAGGCTTTTTTTTTGGTGAAAATTTAGCCTTTTTTTAAGATCGTAGTGGATTAAAATGGGGAATAAAAGTTTACTGTAAGTGCATTTTTTAGTAGGTTTGTAAATCAAATTCAGATGAGAAGGGCTTGTTTTTCATTCCTGCTTTTTTTAGCTTTTATGCAAGTTGGAATTGCCCAATTGCCATATCAAAATATAAAAGATAAAAAGGATACAATCACCTACGATATTCATGGAATTCAAATGGTTGATAATTTCCACTGGATGGAAAATTGGAAATCGAAGCGCCTAAAGAAATGGTTAAGGAATAGAAAGAAGGAGGAAAAGGAGTATTTTGGTTCGAATGAAAATTTGAAACAAATAGCTGAAATTTATTTTAGAACCAACCAATTTGAGAATTATGATTATTCCAAACATGGCCCCTATTTCTGCCAAGTTTTTAACCATGGAAAGAGTTTGGAGTTTCGAAAATTTCTTAATGAACAAATTTATGATAGTTTGCTTTTTGATGTGGGTTGGTGTGTTGGCCTTGGTGCTTATTCTCCCCAAATTGAAGAGTATCAGATTTCTGAAGATAATAAATACATGTCCTTTGAATTGGATCTTGCCAATACAGGTGTCAATTGTATTAGGGTAATAGATATTGCGCGTAGAAAAGTACTAAAGGATAAAATTGATTTTGTTTATCTTCCAACGGTACAATGGTATAAGGATGGTTTTTTTTATTCGAAGTCCTTTGAAATAAAGAGATTCAAAACAATTGATTCTTTAACCTATAGTCGAATTTATTATCATAAAGTAAATACCAAATCGTCAGAGGATATTTTGGTCTATAGTAATAAGGAGAATAAGCAGCCTGAATTATTTAATTTCTTTGTAGATAGGAAAGCAGGTAGGCTTTATGTGGAAGATTTTTCATTAATTGAAGGAAAGAAAAGATTTGTATTATCCTACACCTCATGCGATTCAATTGGCGATTTAAGCTTTAAACCATTTTTTGTTTCAAATCCAAATGTTAATTTTCTTGATAAAGTTATTGGAACATTAGGAAATGAAATTCTTGTCATGACAGGTTTGGGGGCCTCCACTTTTCAGGTTTTAGCTATTTCGCCAGATAAAGGATTAAATCAAGGTAGGGTGATAATACCTGCTTACAAGGATGTTTTGAATGATGTTATTTATTCTGAAAACCGGTTTTATTGTCTCTATTTTTCTCAAGGAAAGTATACCTTGAATGTGGCAGATTCGCTTGGAAACACCATTCAATACTTTGATTTTCCAGTGGGTATAAATGTAGAAGGATTAAAATCTGGGCAATTGGAAAATGTTATTAACCTTAGGCTTTCTTCTTTTTTTCAACCACCCATTACCTATTTATTAAACAAAGAAACCTTGGAATCATATTGGGTTGGTATCACCAAAGTTAACTATGCATTTAAAGAATATAAAATTGATTATGTAGAGTACCAATCAAAGGATAGTACCCTGGTTCCTATGTATATTTGTCATAAAGGTCCCTTGGTGAAAGATGGGAGCAATCCTACCCTTTTGGATGGATATGGAGGGTTTGGAATACGTTCAAAACCCGAATTCAACTTGGCTGTTGTTACCTGGATTGAAATGGGAGGTGTTTATGCTTTGCCAGTAATTCGTGGTGGAAGTGATTTAGGATTAGATTGGTATCGGCAAACCATAAAGGAAGGTAAACAAATAGTTGTTGATGATTTTATAAAAGCGGCTGAATACCTTATTGATAGCAATATTGCATGTCCTGATAAGCTTGCCTTGGAAGGTGGTTCTCATGGTGGTTGGCTCGTTAATATGGTTGCCAATCAAAGGCCTGACCTTTGTAAAGCCATCATTTCCTCAGTAGGGCCTTCTGATTTAGTACGTACCCAAATGGACACCAATAGAATTTTTGTAATTAAAGAATTTGGGGAGATCCAAAATGCTGAAGACGTTAAAAGGTTAATTACATTTTCTCCTCTGTTTAATGTGAGGAAGAACGTTTCTTATCCTTCTATTCTCTTTGAAACAGCGCGTTACGATTTTAATGTAAATCCTTTCCAAGTTTTTAAGATGCTAGAAAACTTAAAAGAACAAACCGCAAACACTAATCCAATTTTGTTACTTTACTCAAGGATGGGATATCACAATGGTCCATTTGATTACGATGAATATCAATTACACCGAATTAAGCGGCTCTTTTTTTAGAAAAAGAACTTGGTTTAACCCAGATTACGCATTAGTATTCCATAAACGATTAATCAGTTGGAAATCAATTTGTTTATCCAATTTGAATTACAACCGCTATCCCGAAATTTTTTCGAGAGGGGTAAACCCAACTAAATCAAATGAATAGAAATATTAATAGAATAAATGATAAAAATGTGTGGAAGCCCCAAGACCTCAATGATTTAATCATAGTGATGTAATTAGTATCCAAAATCAAATTTTGGGAAATCCTTCAAAAAATTATTGACTTAATCCATTTTGCTTTCCGAAATATCTGCAAAAAAATCTCTTTTTAGAATTTTTGAGATGCTGATAAGAACCTCCATATTTTTGGATGATTTGGAAATGAAACGTTTTACGAAAAATTGATCAACACCCAATTCTTTAGCCAGCATAGCTTGGGTGATGCCTTGTTTATGGAGTTCCTTAATTATCTCCTCAGAAAGGTCGAAATTTGGGTTTGACAAGGTGCAAAAATCCAACATTGGCATTACTTGTAGTTTAAGAATAACTTTAATTTGGGTTAATTCTAGGCTACCAAAAATTCACTTAAGGTGATATTTTTTAGGATTTGGTTTTCAATTATGTGTTCTGTTAAATTATTATATTCCTTTTTTATAGTATACCCATAATTTAAATGATTCACTATTTGGTCATAACTTTCCCAATCTAATTTTTTAATAACAGGGATCCCCATTTTTTTCAGAGCTTCTGCATTGCATTCTTGTTCATATTGTCCTTTAATCGGAACTACAATTAGTTTTTTCCCAAGAAACAACGCTTCGGAAGGACCTTCAAATCCAGAACTCATAATTATTGAGTGGCATTCGATGAGCGATTTTGAAAAGGAATCTAAATTAATGGGGGAAAAAAGAAGGTTATCAATTTCAAAAGAAGAACCAATATGTTTTGAAAATATATGAAACTTATAAGCTTTTATTTTTTTGAAGAAATTCATTAGTTCCAATGTGCCAAAAGCGGGAAGGTAAACCGTTACATGTCCTAAATTCTTCGGCTCTGCATTTCTAATATCCGAACGGATGATAGGGGTGAAAATGTTATTATCGTAATGGTCAAAATGTAATCCAATAGAATAATGAGAAGGAGCATATCTCTTTAAGATTAGTTCCCCTAAAATTGATTTTTTTGTAGGTCTTGGACAATTTGTTGAATTAAATGCCGCCTGATGACCAAAGCTAATTATTGGTGTTTTTTTTAGTAAACAGGAATATGCGGAAATTGGTTCAAAGTCATTCAAAACCAAATCGTAGTTTTCGACAGGTAGGTCTCTGATTTCCTTTGAGGTTTTGATAAACTTTAATTTCCTTAAAGTGGAAAGATAATTAATCCCACCTCTGGTATTATAGTAAAATGAAACCCCCTTCGAATTGTATTTAATAGGAAAGGGCAACTTTAAATCCGCATTTCCTCCACTAATAAATAGATCAAGATGAGCATATTTCTTAAGATAAGGAATTATTTCTATTGCCCTTGCAATGTGACCATTCCCAGTTCCTTGAATTGCGTATAGAATTCTCATGAAATTTATTTCAAATTTCGTTCTATTATATTAAGTGTTTGTTTGTTTAACAATAAGGTTTGGTGAAAAAAAAGCCCCATTTTTAAATGGGGCTTTCCTTGAATTGAAATTTACTTGTTATTTAGTAAACTTATAAATCAATCCTTCTTTTGTTCTAAGAATGTAAATTCCTTCACCTAAGTTCGAAATATCAATTTTTGCCGTGTTTTGGGTTGAAATTAATTTTCCAACAAAGTCGAAAATTTGTACATTAGAAGGATGAGAAATAAAAATGGAGTTTTCATTTTGGCCAACTACTTTTTGTTTGTTTTGATTATTAACCTGTTCTATGCTTGTGAATACATCAGAGTTGATTGTTATTTCGTCAAGTCCAATTCTAGGCCTTGTTCCTCCATCGTTTTCTGAAACCATAAAATACTTCCAACGAATATACAATTGGGGTTGATTATTGCATTCGGTTGGTAGTATTAAATTCGTAAAGTTTTGGTTGTCGCCATTGCTAAGTCCATTGGACGAAAAGGTACCACCATTCACATTTGTCCAATTACCACTTCCTGCTTTGTATTGCAATTGTAAATTGTAGACTCTAGGAGTAGGTGCTCCGTCTCCTTGTGTAATTAAGCTTGCTTTAAAAGAAACACCAATGTTTTGACGGTTGGAAGCATTAATTCCTACAACTGTTCCTGCCATATAACCACCCAAATCTCCAGGTGCACCTCCACATCTAATATCAGTATCTTGAAAGTTTGAGGTGTTTACAAAGGCAATACCATCTGTACCTAAACCATTAACCCTGCTTCGACTTGTAAGATTGTACAGACAAAGCCAATCTCCGGTTGGCTAATCCAATTCTGCAGGATCACTATTTGCGCTAATATGAAAAATCATATTCGAAGGGTAGTTGCCTGCTTGGGTTAAACTATCCCAAACATTAAAATTATAATTTCCAGTTGAGAGGTTAAAGGTAGAAGGCATGGTTTGGGTAAATCCTAGGCTAGCCCAAGAAATCATTCCGATAAAAAGCAGACTTTTTTTCATTTTTTTATTGATTTTAGTTAAATTACGATATTAAATCCTATTCTAATTTGGTCATTCCAATTCGATTCAAATCCTCTTTCTTCATTCAAGTAATGCCAGTATTGGAGTTTTAGCATTGTTGTGGATTTCTTAAATCTGTAGGCATAAGCAAGGGAAAGAATCCTTGAATTTCCATTGTTTAAATCATTGGCATCGAAAGTCTCTAAACGGCCTGAAAAAATTGAATTTATTTTTTTCAGGTTGTAACTTGCCTGAACATACCATCCTCCTGCCAAAAAATAACCTTTAGTTTTAACCTTAGGAAGACCTTTTAGTTCGGATGCAGAAGAGTCTTTGGGTGTTATTTTAAGTTGGTGTAACTCTGTAACAATGGAGAATCCAAGCCATTGAAAGGCAAGATCAGCTCCATAAACAAGTCGCTGTCCATTGTATACCTTAACATTGAAATCGGAGCTGGATCCACCTGGAAAAAGGGTTCCTGGTGGTAGTTGTTTATTGGCAAATCGACCATTTAATCCAATTGCTATTATTGGCTTGGGAACCTGGCGAAAATCAATGTCTTCGTACCTATATCGGGATGGGAAACTGAAATCAATCCGACCAATATATTCTAGTTTGCCTGATGGGTCATTGACTCCTTTAATACTTAATTCGCCCAATCCAGTATAAACACCAGCATAAACATTAAGGCATTGGTTAAGTAGGTTAGATTGCAATAGCACTCCAACATCCCTACTGGAGAAAAAAGTTCCTTTTGCTATTTCTGCCCTTGACCAATAGGGTGTATTTGAAAATCCATGAAAGTTTGACCTGCTGTAAGGTACATTGCCATATCCCATCCAAACAGAAATGTATTTTAAACCATTATATTTAACCCAAGCATCTAATATTCCTGGATTTTCAGGGTCATTTCCATTTGTTACTAAATCTGCTAAGTCAAATTGAAATTTTGCCTCCAATTGCTTTTTGAATCGATATTCGATTTGAAACTGGGCATCTCGAATGGCAAATCTGTTCTTAGATAAGTCTGTAAAGCCATCTTTTAATTTCCGAAAATTGTAAAAGCTAGATACAGATCCTGAAAACTCCAAATGGTGATAATTGTTTCTTAAAGAGAATTGGGCATTACCTAAATCGAATCGAAGGCAAAATAGAATTACAATAGCATAGAATTTTGTCTTCATTTCGGTAAATTATAATAATAGAGTTTCCTATCGTCATCTGAACAAATCAAAAGTTGACCAGTTTTTGAAATAGTAATTCCTTCTGGATTATTTACATTGATTTTGAATTCCTTTTCTTTTAAAAAGGTTGAGGTCGAAAGGATACTAATGGTTCTGTTTTCATCACTAAGCACCCACAATTGATCTTGATACCAAACGGCACCTGAAACTTCATTAATAAACTTAAGTTCGACAATATCAATTGTTTTAAATTCTAAATCCGACTTAATTAAATTCGGACTATGTTCTGAAATAAGGTAAAAGCACTTTTCATTTGGGTTGTAGGCAATGGCCTCAAAGCCATCGTTCCTTCCTCCTTGAAAGTTTATCTGAAAAGTTTGAATTCGCTCTAAGGAAACAGGATTTATTTTATGAACTCTACTAGTAAATTCCTCGACTAAATATAGATATTGACCATCAAAACAAATTCCTTCAAAGTCAACTCCAGTGAATTTGCCTTTAGTATAACCGGATCCTAAGTAATCTGTTTTGGAAATATAGCCGTTATCACTGACGAAAACCAATTCATCATTGTGTGTACTGGTCAAATCACTTGGCTCTTGAACCTTAAGTTTTAAGATTTTACCGGGCTTTAATAAAGGTGTTTTATTTTGCTTTTGGGCCGAAATAGGAAACCTAAATGCTAAAATTAATAGCAGAACAATTATGAAGAATTGTTTCATACTCATTTTAGTTATTTGACTGACCTGGTGTTGGATTAGTAAAACTGGTCCAAAAAACGCTTCCATCAGGCGATCGACCAATGCTAATATTTGATTCTTGGGCTCCAAATGATTTTGAATCGATAACAATTAGGTTTGAATCTGACTGTTTGTAAGAGACAAATATTTTGTCACCTCCTGAACTAAGTCCAAAATTGGTATGAATGAATTCCGTAATTTTTGAACTATCATCGCAAAAGATGAGGAGGTATGATTTAGGCTGAATAAAGAAATCTGTTGTGATTTGGAATTTATCCAATTCAGTGGTATCGTCACTTAGGTACCATCTGTTTTTTTCAAGTTTAAAAATTGTATTGGAAGGGTTGTATAATTCAACCCAATCGGCTGAAATGCCTAAATCTGAAGTAAGGTTGGATCCTTTTGCAACGATTTCATTAATAAAAATGGAATTAGCTTTTACCATTGTAGAGTCTTGACCTATAATTGAATCATTAGACCCTTGGATTTCAGGAAAACGATCTTTTGTGCAAGAAACAAATGAAAAGCCTACAAAACATAAATGAAAAAAGATAGAATTTCCGAAGGTTTTTGAAATAAACATTTCGCAAAGAAGTTGAATTGGCTTTAATTCAATCTTTCTGATGTGTTATTCTATAGTTAAAAATAAAAATGAAGTAACTAATTTATTTAATGATTTTGAAACGAAAACATGACTTTGAAAAAAAGTTGAAAAAACGTTGAATGTTCATTTTTGCCTTCCTAAATGGTCAATGTTTTGATCTTAACTATTAATCCCATGTCCATATTTATTTCAAAAAAAATTCAATCATCTTTTATTTTATTGGTCTTTTCATTGTTTGCTGCAAGAGGCCAGAATTACCAGACATTTGATGCTTCTACAACCAATGCTTGGACAGCTTCAAAATGGTCAGCTTCCAATACCACTAATGCTTGCAATGCCAGTGGTATGTCAAATTCCTTTACCTCAGGTAGAATTGCTTATTTCTGCACTGCAAATGGAACAGGAAGTGGTTCTGTTGGGATAACACTAGGAGGTATCATTGCAACTGAAAGCTATACGCATAGTTCACCTTCAGGTACATTAGCTACCGGAGGTACAATTGCTACCATTAATATAGCTTCCGGAAAGGTATTTAACCTTGGTTCGGCGACCATTTCAACAGCAGCTGGAACAGGATTCATTAAAACAGGTTTAGGTGCCTATTCCTCTGCTGGTGGTACATTCACTGGTGGTTTTACCTTAAACGCAGGAACTATGTTAGTTGCCGGAGTTAATGCCATGGGGGCTGGTGGAGCCTTAAACTTAAATGGCGGAACTGTAGCGGGAACAGCTAACCGCGATTTAACAGGTAAGTATACAGGTGGAATTACCTTTGGTGGGGATGTTCAGTTTGGTGAAATGACTACAGTTATTTCTTTGGCCAGTTCATCCGCTAACCTAACTTTCTCCAACAATGTTTCCCTTGGAGGAGTGAATAGAACACTTACTTTAGGTAATAGTGGTACCATGACTTTCAGCGGTGTAATTTCCAATTCAGGATCAAATGGAATTACCTTCACTGCGAATACCAATGGTACAGGTCGATTCGATATTACCAATACTTCAAATACCTTCTCCGGTCCAATTAACTTGAATGGCAATGGATTAAACGGTATTGGTGAGGTAAGGTTTGCTGCTGATGGAAGTTTAGGTAATACCTCAAATACCATTAATATCAATGGAGGAAGGTTAGCCTGTGTAAGTGGTGCAACTTTTACCATTACTTCAGGCAGGGGTATCCAGGTAGGTAACACGGCCAATACCAGTATTAGCGTGCCTGGTGCAGGAACTTTAACTTACAATGGAGTAATTGCCGACTTGAGTGGAGCTACTCTGGAGCCTGGTCCAAACAAGGGGGCGGAACTTTACAATTAGGTGGCGTAAGTACTTATACAGGAAGCACGCAGATTAGTAATGGTATTTTACAATTGACAACCGGTAGCAACCGCTTACCTGTTACAACTATAGTATCTTTAGGACAAAGTGCCAGTTCAAATTTAGGAACATTTGATTTAAATGGTCAAAACCAAACGATCGCCGGTTTGGCCTCTATTACTGGAACCAGCGTGTCTACCACAACCTGGAATACGGTTACCTCCTCAACGGCTGCAACACTTACCATTAATAGCTCAACTAATAACCAATACAGCGATGGAACTGCAGCTAATTCAGGAAGAATTACCGGTGCATTGAGTATCGTTAAATCTGGAAGCGGAACTCAAACTTTCGGTGATGTGAACAATAATACCTACACCGGAACCACAACTGTAAACGGAGGATTTATTGCTATTAGTGGAGAGGCCGCCTTAGGAGCAAATCCTGCAAGTTTTACAGCCACACAAATTACTTTAAATGGAGGTGGTATAAAAACTATTTCCGGAAGCAGCATCTCTTTCAATAGCAACCGGGGAATAACTCTTGGTGCAAGTGGAGGAACATTTGAATGCACGGGATCTGAACAAATTACGCTTACCAATTTGGTAGCAGGTTCTGGTCAGTTGACTAAAACGGGTACAGGAACAATCATACTTAATGGTAGCCATACCTATTCGGGTGGTACTTTGGTTAGTGCTGGAACCTTAAACCTTCAAACCGGTGGAACATTGGGTGCTACAACAGGTCAGCTAACCATTAATAACAACAGTACAGTGGCTAATCTGAGCATTAGTGCTACTGTTGGTGGTTTAGCCGGAACGGGAAATTCAACTTTGAATCTTTCTCCTTCTGGAGTGACATTGGTTGATAACCAATCCAATAATACCAGCTATGCCGGCGATATCACAGGTGGTGGTACCTTTACCAAACAAGGAAACGGAACCCTTACTTTGACCGGAGCTAACTCTGGAACAGGAAGTGTAAATGTTCAAGGTGGAAGCTTACTTGTTAACGGTTCTTTTTCAACCGCCGGTGGAACGGTTCAGGTAACAGGCGGAGTTTTGGGTGGAACCGGTTCAATCAAGAAAAATATTAATATCCAATCAGGTGGTACTATTACCGGAGGAACCAATGGTGGTGTCGGTAAACTAACAATTGATAATTCAACCTTATCATCGATGGATTGGCAAGGTGGTGGAAAGTACCGTGCAGATATAAGCAGCGTTTCTTCCTCCGTGGCAGGTACTGATTTTGACCAAATTAGTCTTACCGGAAATTTATTTATCTCTGCTTCCAGTGGCAATCCATTTACAATTGAAGTTGCAGGAAATCCTACAGGCTGGAATGCCACTTCTTCATATGCTTGGCCGATCGCAGTTACTTCAGGTGGTATCACCAGTTTCTCCGCATCTTCCTTTAGCATAAATACTTCCGCTTTCACTGCTACTATTTCTGGTACCTTTACTATTGCACAAAGTGGAAATAACCTCAATCTTATTTACACTCCAACCGTAACTCCGGTTATTAATTTAAGTCAAACCAGCCTGTCAGGTTTTAACTATACCTTCGGAAGTGGACCCTCAGCCGAGCAAACTTTTACTGTTTCCGGGTGAATTTGGTAGCTGCTGTTTCCCTTGCAGCTCCAACAAACTACGAAATTTCTACCACTTCAGGTTCAGGTTTTGGTACTTCTTTGAATTTATCTCAATCCGGAGGGTCATTAACCGGTCAGCCAGTCACAATTTATGTTCGTCTGAAATCAGGATTATCCATTGCTACTTATAACTCGGAAGTAATTACAGCATCTACAACCAATGCAACTAACCAAACTGTTACCTGCAACGGCTCGGTAAATGCTCAACCTGCTATTACGGTTACTCCTGGAAGTCTTTCATCTTTCAATTATGTAGTTGGAAATGGTCCATCCACTGAGCAAACTTTTACCGTTAGCGGAGCCAATTTAACTGCAAATGTTACCCTAACAGCACCAACTGATTATCAACTATCTACGACTTCCGGAACCGGGTTTGTTTCCAGTTTAAATTTAACTCAATCGGGTGGAAGCTTATCTGGTCAGCCGGTTACAATTTATGTAAGGTTAAAGGCTGGATTGTCAGTTGGTACCTATAATTCGGAAAACATTACCGCCTCCAGTACAGGTGCAACCAATCAGTCAGTAACTTGCAATGGTAGCGTGAGTACCTTACCTGTTATTACCTTGAGTACAGCAAGTTTAACCGGATTTACCTACGTTGTTGGAAACGGACCATCTGCCAACCAGAGTTTCACTATTAGTGCCTCTAACCTAGTTGGAAATATTTCTGTTTCGGCAAGTACTAATTTTGAAGTTTCAACCAGTGCAGGTTCCGGTTTCGGTACTTCGGTTACCCTTACCAATTCGGGCGGGTCTATTTCGGGTCAGCCAATAACAATTTATACACGGCTAAAATCAGGATTGTCCGTTGGAACTTATGCTTCTGATGTGATAACAGCATCCAGTCCTTTCGCAACCAATCAAACCATAAGTTGTAGTGGTGATGTAACCAATTCTCCTTTCTCTTTAGGAAATTTGGCTGTTTTGGTTGCAGCTTCTTCTAGCTCAAATAATACCACAGCTTCCGTTGTGGAAATTAACAGATCTTCATCTGGTCAATCCGCTATCAATACCTTTGCAATTCCTTCAACAGGTGGAAGTGCATTGCGCTTTTCAGGTTCTGCAACTTCAACTTGCTATTTATCCCTTACCAATGATGGTTCCTTATTGAGTTTTACAGGTGGTAACACATCCAATACGGCTAATAATATCAATACTTACACAACAAGAGGAATTGGTACTTTGAACAATGGTGGAACTTATTCATTGCAAACTACCTACACAGGATCTAATGGACAACAAACCAGAAGTGCCACTTCTTTAAATAATACAACTTGGTTTATAGGGGATCAAAATGGTTTATATACGAACTTGGCAACCTCAGCTTCCAATGGAACAAACTTAAGAAGTTTGAAAGCCTTTGGGAACGCCGTTTACGGACTTAATTCTACCTCCTTAGCCAATTCCATATTTACCTATTCCTCCGCCACGGCAACAAGTATTACAAGCATTTTTGGCAGCAATACCATGTCGGTGGCACCATATGATTTTTATCTGTTACAAAGTGGTATCAATGGTAATACGTATGATGTGGCTTATTTTGTAGGTGCAACCAATGCTACTGCCGGAACTATTTATAAATATTCCCTGGTGGGCGGTTCTTGGACGGCCAATGGTTCATACACCACTAATTTTGGAGGATTTGCTATTACCGCCATAAAAAATGGGGTTGGAGCAGATTTGTTTATTACTACCGGAACTGGAGCAACCACAGCCAATAGTGTCATAAAACTTACAGATGTAAGTGCTTACAATAAAACAATCGCTATCACAACTGCCAACAATGTTTCTCTTTATACTTCCGGATCTGGTACAACTGCTAAAGGAATTTCCCTGGCTCCAATTCAATCCAATGCTCCTTCAATTTCTGTAAGCTCTACCTATTTGAACAGTTTGGATTATATTTTTGGTAACGGACCTTCAACCGCTCAATCCTTTACGGTTAGCGGTTCTAACTTAACAAATAATGTTAGCCTCAGTGTCACTTCCAATTTTGAAATTTCAACTTCTGCAGGTTCAGGTTATGGTTCATCCATTACCTTAAATCAATCAGGAGGATCTTTATCCGGACAGCCTGTTACTATTTATGTTCGATTGAAAGCAGGTTTGGCTGTTGGAACCTATGACTATGCAACCGCTGCAAGTTCTGATATCATTACCATTTCTTCAACTGGAGCTTATCCGGATTATGTAAGTTTATCCGGAACTGTTACTCCTCCAAATACCGTGGTGCAATTAACTGCCACTTCTTCAACGTTTGCTGAGAATGTGGGAACAGTTTCGATTACCGCATCTATTACGAATCCAAGTCCAACTCTGGCAACAACCGTTCAACTGGCTCTAACAGGTGGAACTGGAAGCGCTGCTGATATTAATACGTATTCCACTCAAACTCTCACTTTCCCTGCCAATTCTTCTGCCAGTCAAACGGTTACCATCACTGTTACCAACGATGCCCTGGTTGAAAATCTGGAAACCTTAATCTTTACTCTCCAAAATGTTTCAGGAGGTCAAGGTACCGCTGCCCTGGGAACAAACACAAGTTATACCTTGTCCATTCAAGACAATGATATTCCTTCCATTGTAATCAATGAAATTCATTATAACCCAAATGATGCTGCCGGTTCAACTGATGCTGCCTATGAATTTATTGAATTGTACAACAATGGAGCTAGCACTGTTGATCTTTCAGGCTATTCGATTTCTGATGCCTTTGTATATACTTTCCCTAACGGAACTAGCATGACCAGCGGACAATATATTGTATTAGCTGTAAATTCAGCTACCTTCCCTGGAAGCACTCAATGGACCTCTGGAGCATTAAATAATTCAGGTGAAACCATTACCTTGAAAACAGCTACAGCCAATGGCGCACTTACTGTAGATGCCGTAACTTACGGTTCAGGTTCACCATGGCCTACAGGCCCCAATGGAAACGGATTCAGTTTGTCATTAAAAGGTCCGGGCTTAGATAATTCGATTGGTTCAAACTGGTCTTCTTCCTGCCAACAAGATGGTACACCAGGTGCAGCTAATAATTTACCTTGTCCTTCAGTTTCGGCTGTATATTCCAGAGGTTCTGGAACGGCAGCTACTGCATCAATTTGGTCAACAACAGCTACAGGTGGAACGGTCGGTACTATTACCTCTTTAGGTGGATTTAATTCAACTGTTGATGTAATTATTCAAACCGGTCATACTGTTGATTTTGCTTCCAGCGCGGATATGAAGGATTTAACCGTTCAAACAGGTGCTACTGTTCGCAGGAATAGTAATTTGAGCTCCAATATGGCTTACCTCAATGTCTATGGTTCCACTGTAACAATTGATGGTTCAGTTGGAAATGGAAGTATATTCGACGCTATTGGTTTAAACGTTGAAGGACAAACAGTTTCTCTCCAGGGGGCAGGTTCCATTAACTTTGGAAGAATTAGAAAAAGTAACACAACCAATACATCATCATCCTTAACCATCAATAGTAATACGAATTTATTATTTGATGGGACTGCACTTTACAACAATTCAGCTTCAATTTTTAATGTTACACTACCTGCTGGTAAATCCTTGAGTATTCCCAATGGCTCAGTTTGCATTGATGGTACAAATGGAATTACCCCACTTAGTGAAAGAGGGGGCCTTTCACTTTGCAGGGACAGTAAATATTGGTGATTCATTAATGGTATCAACTGATAATGCTACTGAGATAGCCACTTTCTCCATAGCTTCTGGAGCAACTGTAACTGCAGGACAGGTAATTACTGATTTAACAAATGCACGAAGTGTGATTTCAGTGAATTCAGGAGCAAACTTGAGGGTATCAAAAGCCTTGATCCTACGCAGCGGAACTTTCAGCCCAAGTGGAAATGTAAGGTTATTATCATCAAATACAGGTACTGCTTATTTGGATAATTTTACTTTAGGTAATACTGGTAGTTATGGAACTTCCAATGTTCTAACTGTTGAACGCTATATTGCTGGTAGTTCCACCTTCCATTACCTAAGTTCACCAGTTGATAACGCCTTTATTTCAGATTGGGCCGATGATTTTAATGTTACAGGTCAAGATGGATTTGCCAATACAGGAACTGCATTCACTAGTCCATGGCCAACTGTTTGGTATTATGATGAAACAAGCACCAATGCAAACATGGCAGTAGGTTGGATTTCTTATACCAATACTTCAAGTCCGTTTAGCCGAATGACAGGGTATGCTTGTATTGTAGGTGGAACTACAATTGAAGTGTCAGGACAGGTAAACCAAGCAGCTAGTATAAATAAACAAATTACAAAAACTAATTCGGGCCAGCCATTGTCTGATGGTTGGAATTTGTTGGGAAATCCTTATCCTTCAGCTTTAGATTGGGATTTGGTATATGGCTTAAATTCTAGCAACGTGTCTTCGTATGTCTATTATTGGTCTGCTCCTTCCAATAACTATGCAACCTACAATAATTCTAATGGCTTATCAACCAATGGAGGAATTGATAAAATAGCTTCGTCACAAGCATTTTTCATCAAAAAAATTGCAACTGGAAATAGCTCATTTACAGTAAATAATTCAGTAAAAGCAATTGACAATGGCACAACATTCTTTAAAAACGAAGAAAGTCAAGTTCCAGCAATCAAATTGGCCATTCAGAAGGAACAATTCAGTGATGAGTTGGTGGTGTATGAAAATGAACAGGCAGAAAATGGTTTAGATGAACAATCCGATATTGCTGAATGGGAAAGTCCTCATCCAAGTGTGCCTTCCTTTTACACAATACAAGCTGGGCAAAAACTATCCAATGAAGGTTTTTCATCTATTCGACCTGGATTGGTTATTCCGTTGGGAATAGAGAAGACTTCAGGTTTGAACCGATTGATAGTAAGTCAGTTGCAGAATTTCCCTTACCTTGTTTATTTTGATGATTCCAAACTTAAGACCTCTACAATTCTGAAGGAAGGTGATACTTCTGGATAGATATTGAAAAGGATGACCTTGATAAAAATAGGTTTAGTTTAAGAATTGGGGAACAATCCAATTTAGCTATTCAAAATGAGGTTCGTGTTTGGTTACATTCGGAAGAAGAAGTTGCGGATGTTTATTTTAATGGTAACCAAAATCAATCGGTCGAACTTGAAGTTTGGAATTTGAATGGGCAAAAATTGATGGCTGAAAATGCCATTATTCAAGACCAAAAGATTTCTTTAGACAAAGCTACTTTATCAGCAGGAATTTACTTGTTAAGGGTAAATATTGACCAACGCACTTATTGGTTTAAGTTCATTAAATAGATAGAAGATGGCCCCTTTATTTTGGGGCCGCTTTTTTTTATAAATTTGGTATTTAAATGAAAATTCTAACCCAGATTTCGCATTAGTATTGCATAAACGATTAATCAGTTGGAAATCAATTTGTTTGTCCAATTTAAATTACAACTGCTTTCCCGAAATTTTTTCGAGAGGGGTAAACCCAACTAAATCAAATAGTTCGGTTTGGTAAATCCTCCTATTGATTAATTTGGGTTTAATGATTATTCACCTTTTTTGCGGCCATTAAATTGCCCGGTAAATGTGTAATAAAAGCTACCATGATTGTATACCGATCGGGTAGGGATAGAGGCAAGTAGCCCACAGGTTTGCGAAGTGAAACGGAGCAAAACGAGGACTACTGCCGAAAGCCCGACCATTCGCCTTTGATAATGCCTATTCAAAAGTAGAATGGTTAAGGCGAATGGGACCCGCCAAATAAAAAAGAGAACGAGTAAACCTTTTCCTTTCCGGATAATTATCTATCTAATTTAGGTAAGCAACCTATTGATTATAGGGAGTTTACGAATTCTTCGGCCAAACCAAATGATAAGGTCATTCCGGCTCCGCTTAAACCATTTACGATGTATACACCTTTTTCAGGGTTTGAAATAAACTCGGTTTTACCCGGTAGTTTAGCATAAATTCCATTCCATGTTTGGGCAATTTCAAGTGTTTTGAAATTGGAAAAGGTTTTTAAATAGTCGAGAACTAATTGATTGATAAATTGCTTATCAAATGGGTCGAAATTCCAGCCATATTCGTGGCTATCGCCCAATGTAAGTTCAAACTCAGGTGATTGGGAAACTAACACATGGACGCCCCATTTCATTTGCTCTTTCCAATCCTGTTCGAATCTTTGTTTTAGTTTAGGCAAAGAAGGCAGTTTTTCAAAAGCACCGTAATGGGCTAAAGTTAAGCCTCCGCACAAGCTAGGACCAATGCTCCATTGATTAGGTTGAGGAACCGTACGCAACATTTGCAGTTTACATTTGGTTATACCACTTGCAAGAAATTCTTCGTGGTAAAGGGTTTCAAAATCAGCCCCACTGCAAACCACAATAAGATCGGCATGCAATTTACCACCATCGGATAGGGTTACTCGCTCTTTTTTAACCTTGGTAACCGTCTTGCCAAAAATGAATTCAATTTTAAAAATAGCCTCTAAGATTTTAGGCAAGTCCAAAATTGCCTGGCGACTTTCAACAATAACTTCGGTATCGCTCCAAAGTGCGCCTTTTAAGCCCTTTGGGTTGGCGGCTTCTGTGAGTTTCAGCGTATCGGCTGGGTTCAGAATTTTACAAGTTCGGTAATTTTGGTTTTGGGATACAAATTCTTCGCCTACTTGCATTTCATCATCATGGTAAAAAAGGTGAAGTGATCCGGTCGGATTATGCCAAATTTTTCCTTTTTCTAGTAATTCGAGCCAGATTTCTCTTGAGCGCATCGCTCTGTCCAATAACTTCCCTTTTGGCTGTCCGATAGGCCAAACCATGCCAAAGTTTCGGATCGATGCGCCTACGGCATAACTGTTTCTTTCTATAACAGTAACTTTATAACCTTTTAAGGAAAGAGCCCTAGCAGTTGCTAGTCCAACAATACCTGCACCAATAACAATTGCGTTTTTCTTAGACATTTAAATAGGATTTTTGTTTTGAATTAAAATAGGTTGTAGCCAGCAGCATCGAAACGAATCCAATGGTGCCCACAACCAGGCTTGAATCGGTTAAAAAGGATGTCCAATTGCCCAAACCTGTTCCAATTTCTTTCCAAATTAGTATGGATACACTTCCTAGGTAACCAAAGGCATCGGATAAATAAATCAAAAAGCCACTGTTTCCTTTGCATCGAAAAACAGCGAAGAATCTTTCAAATAGTATACAGTTGAATGGGATGTAACTCATATATAAACCAATTCCGAGTGAAATCATCCATAACTCGACCGAGATAAATCTAAAATGAAACAGAATGGAAGTACCTATTGATAAGATTAAGCCAAGAAGGATGAAAAATTGAATGGTTCGAAAAGCCGTTTTATTATTTTTAATAAAGATCAGGGTGCCCATTAAGGCTAGAACGATTAAAGTGGCAGGTAACTCCGATTGGGAAAAAATAGCCGAGTTTTTTCCCAATCCATTTTCAGCCCAATCTCTGCCGCAAAGTTATCCCTCAGATCGCGAATGATGGTTAAACCAATATAAGCTATGATCAAGAATACCAAGCCTGGTCCAAAAGTTTTCCAAATTATTTTCCTGTCTAGGTTATTCATTGGTGTTCTTTCCGAACGAAGATTTATATCTTCCAAACTAGGTGGTTGCATACGTTCGATAAAGTTTAGGAAGAATAATAGAGGCACCAGAAACAAGCCTCCAACGGCAAATGGCATCCAAAATTCAGACATTCCAAAGGTGTTCATAAGCCACTTACCTATGGATTTAACCATGCCAGAGGAGAAAATAAAACTGGCGCATAACAAGGCTCCAGCCAATTCAGTCGACCTGCGTCCTTCAAGGTAACTGAAAACAATTCCCCAAATCATGCCAAGGGGCAAACCATTAAAAAAGAAAAGGATAATTCCGATCCAAGGAGGAAGCAGTGGGAAAAGGAAAAGGGGGACCCATGAAAGTAGAACCAACAAAAGAATATATCTCCATTTCTCCATTTTGGGTAGGCTGGAGATAAAACGGATTCCATAAAACTTGCTAAGCGTATAGCCAATTAATTGAGCAATTATCAACCAGGATTTTAAACCAATTCCACCAAGTATTATTCCATCAAATGAGGCAGATGTAAAAGGCTTTCGGAAAGCATACATGCAGGTGTAAATGGAGAATGCAACTGCACCGGCATAGGCAGCTTCAAGTAATAAATAGTTTTTTGAATTAAAGGCTTTCATACCATCAATCCAATAAACTTGGTAATTCGCCTAAATTTTCAATTAAGTAGGAATGCGGATGGTTTTCTAGTTCATTCCGACCATAGGCACCATTGCAAACGCCTATGACCAAACCAGCATTGGCATTTTTCCCTTCCTCTAAATCGGCAATAGTATCACCTACTTTTGCCACTGCTTTCGGATCATTAATGCCACATTTTTCCATTAAGGCCTGGATCATGTATGGATGTGGTCTACCTAGTCGTACCTCGTCAGAGGATATGGCATAATCAATAGTTCCGTTTGTTATCCATCCTAGTTGGTTTAGTATAACATCGGTTATGTCTTTTGAAAATCCTGTATCCAAACAAACCTTGATTTCTCTTTGGCGTAGGATGGAAAAAGTTTCTAAAGCATATTCAGTTGGTTCAATTACCGAGTTTTCATAATGGCGTTTCATTTCCTTAACAAACTCCGTATGCAGAAACCGAATGAAATCAGGTGTAATTAATTTTATATCTCTTTCTTTTTCTTGAAGCAAAACCTTTATAGCTTCCGGCTTTGGATATCCCATAACTGCATTCGCCTCGGATCGGCTAACAGGATAATTGAACTTTTCCATGGTTTTGATTAAGGCTTTGTGCACGTCATCGTTGTCCTTAATCGTAGTTCCTGCCATATCGAAAACGACCATTTTTATTTTACTCATACCTTCTCTTGTTGTTTGGCAAATGACAAATATGGAAGTAAACTCAACTTTAACCCAGCGTTAAGAAATTGCATAGTTCTGGAAGGGAAAGGAAAGAAAGTAGAGTGGAAGGGTAATAATTAAATAAGCTATAGGTAATTATCATTTTTAATGTTGCATTCACTTTTGCCCTCATGTGGAGAGTATTCTTTTGTATGGCGGTTATGGGTTTCGGATTTCTGGAGATATCTATTGCTCAAGAAACTCGATACTTAAAGGGGAAGATAGTGGATGAAGTCGGAAATAGTCTTCCAGGAGCAGTGGTGCAGGTAGTTAATTTGAACCGAGGAACGGTAACAGAATTGGATGGTACTTTTTTCTTTGAAAACTTACCGGTTGGTCCGCAAACAATAAAGGTTACTTACCTTGGGTTTCAGGAATTCAAAATTGCTATTGAAATCCCTTTTCCTAGTAGTAAACCTTTAGAAATCAAGCTAAAAGAGGATAGAAAGAGCTTGGGTGAAATTACCGTTAGCGATAAATTCAATGATGGTAGTGAAACAAGGGCTATCAATATGACAAAGACGGCCAATCGGGTAATCACCGTGATTTCATCCGAATCAATCGCGAAACTCCCGACTAGAAATGCGGCCGAAGCAGTGAAACGTGCTCCAGGTGCAGCTATTCAAAATAGCAAGGGCGAAGGAAGTTTTATTTCGCTCCGAGGAACCCCAGGCGATTGGACTTCAACACTTGTTAATGGAGATCGCTTGCCTGTTGCTGATGAGGAAAATACGAGCCGTTCCTTTGAGTTTGAGGTACTTCCCTCTGATTTGGTTGATATGGTTGTGCTTTCTAGAACAGTTACGCCAGATATTGAAGCAGATAACATTGGTGGAAGTATAAATTTTACTACTAAAACACCTCCTGATACTACATTGTTAAAAATAAATGTGGCAGGAGGTTGGAATACTATGGCTCAAAAACCGCTTGGTTTGGCCAATGTTGTTTATGGAGGAAGATCAAAAAATAAGAAATTCGGTTTTTTGACCAACTTAAGTTACTACGGTCGAAACTATGCAGCCCAAGCTAATAAGGTCATATACAGCAATAATTATAATCAAGCTATTGCTAGTTATGAATTGAGAAATTACAATGGGGTTCGCAATACCATAGGTGCAAATCTTAGTTTGGATTATGCATTTCTCCCAAAATAAAGATAGGAGGGAATTTTCTTTACGGTTCAATGATTGATGACAAAAACCAAAAGAAAGTTAGATACAATTATAGTGATGGAAGTGGTCAGCGGATACGACTTCAAAATATCAACGGAATTTTGAAAAGGCAATTAATTGGTGGAGACATATTCATTGCTTTAAATCCTAACCCTAGGATTAAAACCACCCTTCGATTCGCTTCCTATAGCAATGATTTTAGATATGGTAATTCGCCATTTAAAAATAAAGATCCTCGAAATGGATACTTTTTTGTTGAATTTATGAGTCCACTCATGTTTTTTAAAGACAGGACTTTATCGACTACAGAACAGGTGGAGCAATCGATCCTAGCAGTCCTGATAAATTTCTTGGTAAAACCTTAGCAATCGATAATCCTTATGGGACAGGTGATGATTATCAAAATATTCAACCCCAACCTATAAATGCCTTAAGTCCTGATCAAAAATTTACAGCCAAGGATTTTGAATTTGCACAAGCCTTTTCTCAATTGAATAGTACATGGGAAAAAGACCCTATCGTGGCCCAATGGGATATGCATGTAAAACTGAATGACCATTGGAAGCTACAACTAGGCCTAAAACACCGGTCAAAGAAGGGTCTCGATCTATTAGACTTCATAAATGGGTTCAAAAAACAACCTTAAGACCAGCCTCCTACAATCTTTCTGAATTTCAAACAGAGGATTTTTCTAAACCTGACTTTTACCTCAATGAGCTAGGAAATCCTTATGATACAAGCTTTTATCAATTCCTTACAAAAGACCAACTCCTTAATTTTATTGAACCGTTTGGAGATACCCTTTTGGAGTATGAGATGAATCCACTTAACCAAGAGTTTAGATTTTGGGCAGGAAGTCAATACCATTACAGCGAAAATCAAGAAATGGGCTATGCAATGGCCGAATGGAACTGGAAAAAATGGACCATCGTTGGAGGTTTCCGTATCGAATATACCATGTTAAAAGAATATTCTGATACTTTATTAGACACTTTGTTTTATGATGTAGAGGCTAGTACTTATTATCGTCCAACTGAAGAACGAACAACCACGCTAAATTATTTTGCCTTTCTCCCTTCCTTGAATGCAAGTCTTGCAATTAACCAAAGTAACAATCTTCGCATAGCCGCCTCACGCACCTTTCATAGGCCAAATTTCGAAGAAACAAAACCTGGATACGGCGTTTACGACATTGATAATCTAAGTTTAATTTTCGGTAATTCTATATTAAAGCCAACTTTTTCCTACAATTTTGATGTCATATTCGAACACTATTGGGGAAATAAAGGCCTTTTTTCTTTTGGAGCCTACTATAAATATGTAACCGACCATATTTTTGCTTCCACAACATCCTTCGTTGATGAGTTTGGAATTGTAGCAAAACAATACCAAAATGCACCCAAAAGTTGGGTTGGAGGACTGGAACTTAACCTCCAAAGGCAATTTGATTTTCTTCCAAAATTCTGGTCAGGTTTTGGTGCAAGTGGTAACATAACCTATAGTTGGTCACAAATGCAAGTGCCTGGTCGAACTTTCAAACAAGCTATGACCGAACAAACTCCTCTGCTATACAATGTGGCCCTTTTTTATGAGAAAAATCGCTGGAATGTACGTGTTGGGCTTAACTACAATGGTCCAATGTTGAAAGAATTGAACCTTTTTTCGGTTAAAGATTTGGATGGACAACTAAAATTGGTTCATCAAGATACCCAATTCGACGTGTATCGAGGTCCAAACTACGCACTCGACTTCTCAGCCTCTTTTAATATTTCAAAACGAATAATGGTTTATGGTGAACTAACCAATTTGCTTAATTATCCTGATTTAACCTACCGAGGCAGAAAAAGAACGCCCTATCCGAACCGAATACTACCGTACCCGTGGACAAATAGGAATCAAATTCGATTTATAAACAAAACCAACAAACATGAGAAAATCACTTCTCTTACTTTTTCTAGGATTAAGTTTACAAACCCTAGCATCACAACCCCGAAAAGTGCTAATTATTGGCATCGATGGTACCCGTTCGGACGCTCTTCAGTTTGCTAATACTCCAACTATTGATAGTATTGTTGCCAATGGACTCTACACTTGGAATGCCTGGCATTGTGGTATTACTGTTTCTGCTCCATCTTGGAGTGATGTAATGTGCGGAGTATGGGAGGCTAAACATGGTGTTACGAGTAATTCATATACCAATAGCAATTACAATTCGTACCCCTACTTCGTTAAAAGAGCGAAAGAATTAAAACCAATTTGTATGCAGTTCAAGTTACAGAATGGGCTCCAATGAGTGATAATGTTTATAACGATGGCTGGGATGAGAAAATAAAAGTACCAGATGGAGAAGGTGAACCGACTGAACAAGCTGCTATTGCCGCATTGCAGAATCCAGACTTGGACGCCTTGTTTGTTTACTTTGATGCAGTTGATCTTACTGGCCATTCAAGTGGGTTTAATCCCAATAACCCCAATTATATTGCCGCCATTGAAGGAGTTGATAGCCATCTCGGACCAGTTTTGAATGCTTTGAAGGCTCGTCCAGATTATGCTAATGAAAATTGGTTGGTTCTTTTAATTACGGATCACGGAGGTATAGGAACCGGACATGGAGGAGGTTCAGACGAAGAAGAGCATATCTGGTGGATGGGATGCGGCAGTGCTGTGCCTCACAGGAACTTTTAGGAGGAGATCCTGGTTCCTACCAGTTGCAATACCAAATTCTTTATGGTGTTTCTCCTGTAAATGAGGCTATTCTCGAAAATTCACCAGTTCAAACGGATATTGCTGTTACAGCTCTTCATCACCTAATTTATGACCTTGGAATTCGTCCTGAAGATCAACCTGCTTGGAACCTAGATGGAAAATCTTGGTTGGATAAAATCAGCTCCATTGATTCAAAAGAGAATCAAAATAAATTGGCCGTATACCCAAATCCTGTTGAAGATGAACTTACCGTTTGGTTTCAAAATGATTTTGGAAGTCAGGTAAGCTATTCTCTTTTGATTGTCAAGGGAAATTGATTCCTATTAGTCCGTCCTTTGAAGGTAAATCAAAATTGAGCTTTGATGTCTCCGAGCTACCTTCAGGAAATTATACCATGAACCTGTCTACCAAGGAAAAGAAATTCACAGGTTCAATTATCAAAAAATAAATAGGAAATGAAAAGAATTCTTTCTGCCCTAGTGCTGCTTTCTTCCTCAGCATGGGCTCAATTGCCAAATGCAAGTTTTGAATCTTGGTCTAATGTCACAAGTATTTGGAGCTATTCGCCTTTTATTCTTGCCGATACTTTCTCATACAACAACCCTGTCGATTGGACTACCTTAAACCAAGTTACTGGCAACCGCTACTTGGGTGGCAATTTCTTTGTTTCTCAATCCAATGATGCAGTTACAGGAAACTTCAGTCTGCGAATGGAAACAGATACCATTTATGTTGGACTATTGCCCGATTCTAATTTGATTCTTCCTGGCTTTGCAGTCAATGGTAATTTTCAAGTTGATTTGGCTGCCATCTTGGAAGCCAGTGGCGCTGTTAGTCCTGCTATATTCATTGGTGAAGGAGTTCCTGAAACAAAAAATGAGGTTCAAAGCCAAATATGTGCCTGTTGAAAACGATTCTCTTTTGGCTTGGGCTGTTTTGAAAAGCAATGGAACGGTTATCGCCGAAGCTAAAATAAACGATCCAACCCCCTTGCCCAATTTTACAACCTTAGAAGCGGAGTTTACCTATTTTTCGTGCGAAGATCCTGATACCTTGGTTGTTATGTTTGGAAGCAGCACGCCTAATTTCTCTACTGCCTTCAGTGGAAATAGTGAATTAGCTGCGGGTAGTGTATTGTATATCGATGATGTGGAATTCATTAATTTACCAAATGGTACAAATATTCCTCCAATCGCCAATTTCGACGAAGCCTTTACCTTCCAAAATCAATCGGTTACTGTTCCTGTTCTAAACAATGATTCTGATTGTGAGGACGCCTCTCTTCAATTGGCCATATTGAATCAACCTTTAAACGGGTCTGTAACCTTGGTGGGGGCCGATTCTCTTCGTTATACCCCAAATACAAATTGGGCAGGTGCTGATACGCTTTATTATACTATTTCTGATGGCACTTATTCAGCCTCAACCTTTGTTCGGATCAATGTGTTTGTAACTGGAGGGTTGATTGATTTGGAACAACTAAATTGTAAACTAATTCCTAATCCTTCAACCGGAGCATTTTGCTTGGATTTGGAACCATCTCAGAAATACCAACCACTCGAAATGGAAATTTTGAACTTGGAAGGAAAACGCATGGATGCTTCCTCTGAACCTTGCTATGAAGGCAATTTCTTAAGCCCCGGCCTGTATTTTGTAAAAATTAAAACCAAAGACCTTCAATTATATAAAAAGTTAGAAATTCGATAAGCTGCTATTCCTGAAAACCGAAAGGGAGGTGATTTTTATGGGCCTACCAATAAATCAACGGGCGATTTAATAATCCGTTCGACTTGATTTAGTTAGAGATTTACCTCTCCTCATGAATTTGGAGATAAAAATTGTATGCAATTTGGATAAACAAATTAATTTACAAATTCCTCATTCTTTATGCCTTTCTTTCGCCTACTCTTGAATTAAACGAAGGTGAAGAAAGAAATTTTGTTCCACCAAGTCCTGGTTCGGTAATGAAGTGGTGTACCCTCTAATTAATACTTGCCTCTTTTCTTGTTCGGAACCTAGAAATTGGCCTAGGTGGCTTAAAATTTTAGTTCCTTTATAAAAATAGATTTGCAGATGGTTGGTAAGGTTTTTCTTGAAATAATTAAACATTCAGTTAATTTAATTATGACAAAATCTCCCAACATAAGGTTTGATAATGTGTCATTCGATGGGTTGATATCCCTATTTCTTTAGCCATTTCATCCAAAACCCGAATTTTTAAATACCATTCAAATAACGGGTCTTGCTCAAATTTTTGGGCCTCCTCAATTGTCATCGCACCTCCTTGAAATTCAAGTGTTTTTTTACTTGCCAAGGATAAACGATTTAAGTAGTCTGGTTTTTTGTAGCACAAATATCTTTTTGCATCCACATGGCTACCTACCAATTGACAAGTTTTTTCAGGAAAACCAAACTTTCTCAGGAATTCCGCTCCAATTTTATCATGATCCTTTACCCCAAATTCTGCCATGCTTTCCATAGTTTCAAATCCTGGCACAAAATGGCCAATATCATGAAACAAGGCCGCTAGAATAATACTCGGGTCATTAGTAACCTTTTCTGCAGCTAAGGCCGCCTGTACAGCATGTTCAAGTTGGGATATTTGCTCGCCAATATAACTTGCATTTCCCTGATTAATTAAAAGTTTAAACAGGAATTCGGTCTTATTATAAGGCGTTTCATTAAACAGTGATTGGCCTTTGTCATCAAAAGTGCTCATTTTTCCATTTTATCCCATTAATTTTGTTCTACTATTTCATTAATTTTCCAATCACTAGTCCCTATCTTCGCCCCGTGAAAACCTATCAGCTATACCTGCTATCCATTTTTTCGGGACTTTTACTCGCTTTTTCCTGGCCTCACAGCGGATTTGCTCCATTAATTTTTATTGCTTTTCTGCCCTTGTTGCAAGTCGAATTCCATTTTTGGAAGAAAACCGAAAAAGCTTGGTGGAAAGTGCTTGGCCATAGTTATATCAGTTTCCTGATTTGGAATGTACTCACTACTTATTGGGTGTATAATTCAACGGCTGTCGGCGGTATTTTGGCCTTTTCCTTGAACACGCTTTTTATGTCTATCGTTTTTGCGTTGTTCCATGGCATTCATAAAAAGTTCGGACATACCATCGGCTACACAGCACTTGTTTGCCTTTGGATGAGTTATGAATACTTGCACCAAGATTGGGATTTGTCTTGGACCTGGCTCATTTTAGGGAATGTTTTTTCAGAATATTTCACCTGGATTCAATGGTATGAATTCACTGGTTTTATGGGCGGTACCGTTTGGGTTTTGTTAGTTAACATACTGTTGTTTTTAGGGTTGAATTCAAACGGAGCGCTTCGTCCTTCTTGGAACAACCTGCGCAAATCCTTTCTTTTATTTGCCGGAAGTTTGGTGCTTATTCCAATTGGCGTTTCCTATAAACTCTACAATGATTATACGGAAAATGAAAAGCCTGTGGAAATCGTTGTGGTTCAACCCAATATCGACCCCTACAATGAGAAATTTGATGGAATGACGGCCTCTGAACAATTGATTAAGTTGCTTAGACTGGCCGAATCAAAAATTACTCCAACAACCCAATATGTGGTTGGCCCCGAAACCGCTCTCATCGAAGGTATTGTTGAGAATAATATGGAGGACTACAAAAGCATTCAAATGATTCGACGCTTTCTAAAGGTTTATCCAAATGTGCATTTGGTAGTAGGGATTTCTTCTTACAGGGAATATGAAAAGGGCGAAAAACCTTCCAAAACAGCTAGAACAACCCCTTCAGGTAAGGTTTATGATGCCTACAATACGGCTGCCCAAATCGATACAACCAAATTGATTCAAGTTTACCATAAATCCAAGCTGGTTCCTGGCGTTGAAAAAATGCCCTTTCCAAAATTACTCAAACCCTTGGAAGAGTTGGCCTTTAATTTGGGTGGTATCAGCGGTAGTTTGGGCGGACAAGACGAACGTTCTGTTTTTATGAATCCGGAAGACAAAAACCTGAAAATTGCCCCTGTTGTTTGTTACGAATCTATTTACGGGGAGTATGTCGGTGAATATGTGAAAAATGGAGCAAGTTTGATTTTTATTATTACCAACGATGGCTGGTGGGGTGATACGCCTGGTTACCGTCAACACTGCAGTTATGCTCGGTTGCGCGCCATCGAACACCGCCGAAGTATAGCTCGTTCGGCCAATACAGGTATCTCTTGTTTTGTAAACCAACGTGGTGAAATTTCCCAAGCAACAAGCTATTGGAAAGAGGCTGTAATTAAGGAAAGTATAAACGAAAATCAATCCCTCACTTTCTATACGTTATACGGCGATTATTTGGCTAAAGCAGCCTTAGGTATTTCAATTTTATTGCTGATTATGTGGCTCTACAAAAGTTTTTCAAAATAAAGCAATAACCTAAAATACTGTAAGTTTGGTAAGAAATCTAGTCTTTTTTTGCTACTTAAATCGCTTGATTTTTTAACGAATTTCATCAAGAATATGTATTTTAAGCCTTTGTTTTTCAGGAATTTAATAAGGTTTTTCGACTCAAATTTCAGTTTCCATAAGTAGTTTTAGGCGGGCCCCCAACCGCCAAAACAATTCTACCGTTGTTTAAACATTTGCAAGGGCGGTTGGGTCAGGCTTTCGCTAATACTCCTCAGCCTGCTGCCCCCAAAAATGCAAGGGGGCAGCAGGCCTGCGGGGTATCACGCTCTATCCTTGCCCGACATCTCCGCATAGCATTCTGCTTAGTCTTGGCCTTGGTTTTTCATCCACAGTTGCCAATTGGAAAGGCAAATACCAAATTTCCAATGAAACAATTTGGGCATTCTCTTAGGCCAACGGCCTGATTTAGGTTTAAAAAGTAATTGAACTTGACTTAAAAAGGGGGAATCCTTTAACCCAAATTAAGCCTATTTTTCCTAAGGAGTCCAGGTTTAAGCCTTACTATGGTTAAGTGGTTTTTAGCCAATAAGCATAGCTAAATGAATCTTTTTATTCTACTAATTTTCTTGGGCTGAGCATTGTTAAAAAATCCAAGGAATCGTTCTCCTATTAGTTTGGTTTTTAATCTATATTCGCAAACTTTAGGAAAAAAATAAGTGGCTCCCAAAATGAGGAAAATAGGAAGGTTTTTGTTGATGTTAGCCCATGTTCTGGTTTGTCAGTTTTCGTTTGGTCAAACTAATTTTGAAAGCGAAGCAGATTTAATCAAGCAGGCCAATAAGTTCTTTAACGCAGGTGATTTTCAAAGCTGTCAGCCTTTGTTCTCACAACTTTTGTCAAATCATCCCAACGATGCAGACTACTTGTTCAAGTTCGGTACTTGTTTGTTGCATAATGAAACAGATAAGGAACGAAGCCTTAAATATTTAGAAGGGGCCTGCAAAACCCCTACGGTAGATGCTAGAGCCATTTACTATTTGGCCAAAAACCAACATTTGCTCTATCGTTTTGATGATGCTATTCGTACACTTGATCAATACAAAGCTAAGTTGGTACCCGGACAACCCGATCCCTTAAATGCGGCTTGGCTTCAGGAACGTTGCAGAAGGGCGAAAATGTTCTATTTGGCAGGACAACAATTTAAACCGCTATCAGCAAACGAAAGTTTGGAAGGAGAATTCTATCGCCAATTCGACCTGAGTTCCATAAAAGCAAGAGTAATTCCTGTTCCCCAAAATTTTAAATCAGAACTGGATATCAAACGGAATTTTAACACGTTTATGGTGGTGGGTCCAGAGTTTCAAACGGTTTACTATGCCAGTTATGGGGAAAAAGACATGACTGGGAAAGATATTTATTGCCGTAAGAAATTACCAATAGGTGAGTGGGGCCTGCCCATATTGTTGGACAATACAGTAAATTCTCCCTACGACGAAGATTACCCATTCTATTCTGAAAAAAGTAAAACACTATATTTTACCTCAAACTCGGGTGCGTCCATGGGTGGCAACGATATCTTTAAGTCATTTTATGATGAGGAAAAAGCTTCATTTTCTGCACCGATAAATATGGAATACCCCATTAATTCGCCCGATGAGGATTTTTTCTACGTCACCGATTTAATGGAAGACTTTGCTTGGTTTGCCTCTAAACGGGAATCAAAACCTGGTTCAACCAAGGTGTATAAAATCCAAGGTCCAGAAAATGTAAAGAACCTGGTTTTCATTCAAGGGGAATACAATAACCTAAAAGATACGACCAAAAAAAGGATTTCTATTCGTGTGTTTGAAAAGGCTTCAGGCGAACTGCTTGGTGTTTATAATTCAAATGCCCTCAATGGCAAATACATCGTTGTATTGCCCGCAGGTAAGGAGTTGACGCTTAGTTATGAACCTGCCGGAGCGGCTCCTCAGGCATTTGATTTGGCATCCAATAATGCGATGGCGAATATGACCTTTAAGCAAAAAATTCAATTTGAACAAGACGATACAGGTGAAAGAATGAAGGTCTTGGATGATAAAGGTCTAGTCCCAAACAACCCTGAGAGAGTTGGTTTTTTAACTAAAGAACAGGCCTTGGCTTTGTTGCTGGATAGAAGAGAGAATCCAGGTAAATACCTTGGTTCAGCCTACAGTGATCTTTCAGTAACAGCTGCATTGGGTAAATCTTCCACATCCAATGCCGCAAGCAAACAAAAGGAAGCTGAATTGGCTTTAGAAAAACAAAAGAAATTAGAAGAGATTAAGAAGGATGCTAATGAAGAGGCAGCAAAATTTGAAATGGCCAGAATTGCTAAGGTCAAAGCCGATTCTCTTCAACAAGCAAAACAACTTGCTTTAGAAAAAACCAAACAAGCTTTTAAGGCTGAATCCGAAAGAATAGCCAAAGAAAAAGCCAAGGCAGATTCCATCCAAAAGTCACAGCAACTGGCCTTAGAAAAGGCAAAAGCAGAAGAAGCAAAACAGAAAGCCGAAGCTGCTAAACTAGCCAAAGAAAAAGCCCAAGCAGATTCTATCCAAAAATCCCAACAACTGGCCTTAGAAAAGGCAAAAGCAGAAGAAGCCAAGAAGAAAGCCGAAGCTGCTAAACTGGCCAAAGAAAAAGCCCAAGCAGATTCTATCCAAAAATCCCAACAACTGGCCTTAGAAAAGGCAAAAGCAGAAGAAGCCAAGAAGAAAGCCGAAGCTGCTAAACTGGCCAAAGAAAAAGCCCAAGCAGATTCTATCCAAAAATCCCAACAACTGGCTTTAGAGAAAGCAAAAGCAGAAGAAGCCAAGAAGAAAGCCGAAGCTGCTAAACTGGCCAAAGAAAAAGCCAAAGCAGACTCCATCCAAAAATCCCAACAACTGGCTTTAGAGAAAGCAAAAGCAGAAGAAGCCAAGAAGAAAGCCGAAGCTGCTAAACTGGCCAAAGAAAAAGCCAAAGCAGACTCCATCCAAAAATCCCAACAATTGGCTTTAGAGAAAGCAAAAGCAGAAGAAGCCAAGAAGAAAGCCGAAGCTGCTAAACTAGCCAAAGAAAAAGCCAAAGCAGACTCCATCCAAAAGTCCCAACAACTGGCCTTAGAGAAAGCAAAAGCAGAAGAAGCCAAGAAGAAAGCCGAAGCTGCTAAACTGGCCAAAGAAAAAGCCCAAGCAGACTCCATCCAAAAATCCCAACAATTGGCTTTAGAGAAAGCGAAAGCAGAGGAAGCCAAGAAAAAAGCCGAAGCTGCTAAACTAGCTAAAGAAAAAGCCAAAGCAGATTCAATCCAAAAGTCCCAACAACTGGCCTTAGAAAAAGCAAAAGCAGAAGAAGCAAAAAAGAAAGCCGAAGCTGCTAAACTGGCCAAAGAAAAAGCCCAAGCAGATTCCATACAAAAGTCCCAACAATTGGCTTTAGAGAAAGCAAAAGCAGAAGAAGCCAAGAAGAAAGCCGAAGCTGCTAAACTGGCCAAAGAAAAAGCCAAAGCAGACTCCATCCAAAAGTCACAGCAACTGGCTTTAGAGAAAGCGAAAGCAGAAGAAGCCAAGAAAAAAGCCGATGCTGCTAAACTGGCCAAGGAAAAAGCCAAATCAGATTCTATCCAAAAGTCCCAACAACTGGCTTCAGAGAAAGCCAAAGCAGAAGAAGCCAAGAAGAAAGCTGAAGCTGCTAAACTGGCCAAAGAAAAAGCCAAAGCAGACTCCATCCAAAAATCACAACAACTGGCTTTAGAGAAAGCCAAAGCAGAAGAAGCCAAGAAGAAAGCCGAAGCTGCTAAACTGGCCAAAGAAAAAGCCAAAGCAGACTCTATCCAAAAGTCCCAGCAACTCGCTTTAGAAAAAGCCAAAGCAGAAGAAGCCAAGAAGAAAGCCGAAGCTGCTAAACTGGCCAAAGAAAAAGCCAAAGCAGACTCTATCCAAAAGTCCCAGCAACTTGCTTTAGAAAAAGCAAAAGCAGAAGAAGCCAAGAAGAAAGCCGAAGCAGCTAAACTGGCCAAAGAAAAAGCCACAGCAGACTCCATCCAAAAATCACAACAACTGGCTTTAGAGAAAGCCAAAGCAGAAGAAGCCAAAAAGAAAGCCGATGCTGCTAAACTGGCCAAGGAAAAAGCCAAAGCAGATTCTATCCAAAAGTCACAACAATTGGCTTTAGAAAAAGCAAAAAAAGAGGCTGAAAAAACGGCGAAAGAAACGGAAATTTTAAACCGGGAGAGGGCTTTGAATGATTCAGCCAAGCGAGAAAAACAGTTGGCCTTTGAAAAAGCATTTAGGGAAGAGGCTAGGAAAAAAAGACAAGCCGATTCAATTGCTAAAAACTCTTTGTTGGCAATGAATAGGGCTAAATCGGACTCTATCCAAAGGGCAAAAGATTTAGCTTTCGAGAAAAATAAGGTTGTGGATGAAAAAAAGAAAGCCGAAAACGATCGGTTGGCTAATGCAAAGGCTGAAATTGACCGGTTGGCAAAAATAAAAGCCAAAAATGATTCAGTTGAAAAGGCTCAAAAGTTAATTATTGAAAGGAATAAGGCCCTAGCTGAAGAAGCTAGGCGGAAAGAAGTGGCAGGAAAATTAGCCAAAGAAAATATTAAATTGGATTCTTTAAGAAAAGCCAATCAAATGGCCATTGAAAAAGCAAAGGCCGAAGAAGCTTTACTAAGTGCCGAAGCTGAAAGGATTTTAAAAGAAAGAGCACAAGCAGATTCAATTAGAAAGGCCAAACTATTGGTACTGGAGAAAACGAATAAGGAGGAAGAATTAAAAAGAAAGGCTGAGGCTGATAGAAAGGCAAAGGAATTAGCACAAGGCGATTCATTAAAATTAGCCCAGGAATTGGCAATGGAAAAGGCCAAAGCCGAAGCTGAAAATAAATTGAATCAATCTTCCAAAGATCAAACAACCTTAGAATTGGAACGGCAAAAAGAGGAAGCCATTCGACTCGGACTGGTTAGACCCAATAAAATGAAAGACAGTTTACTTGCTGAAGCCCGAGAAATTGCAAGGTTAAAAGATGCCGAGTTGAAAAGGAAAATTGAAGAAGACAAGAAGGCTATTGCTGAAAACTCAAAGAATGCACCAGAACCAAATGACATAATTAAAAAGGCTTCCGATTCTGAAAAGGAATTACTAGCTAAAGAGTTTGAATTGGCTGAAAAAAATGCCCGTGAAAAGGAAAAGCAAATGAGTCAATTAGAAAAGGCTCAAAAGGAAGTGCAACAAAAGAACAATGCTGCTGATACGAAAGGATTGCCTGAGGAGCGAATCAAAGAACTTCGTGATCTCTCTAAACGCAATGTCCAAGCTATTTCTAACCAATCTTTAATCCAACAAATCAAAGCCAAAGCCGTTCCCGGACAAACAATCATTGTTACCGAAGAGGAACTTGCTAAATTGAGGGCAGAGAAAGAAATGGAAATTTTCTCGAGCTTAGTGCAAATCGCTCAGGAGGATGAATTAACCAGAAGAATTGAATCAGGCGATAAAAGCGCGATTCAAGAATTGGCAGATTTGAAAGCTGGAAAAACAAAGGTCGCAATAGAGGAGAAAAATCCGAATGTTGAAAAACTGAAAGAAAGTGCAGAAAAGCGAGCAAAAGAAGAGGCAGAAGCCATCGCCAAAGCAAAGGAAGCAAAATTGTTAGCAGAGATTCAGAAACGTAAGGAAGATAAAGCAAAGGAATTAAGCCAAGAAGAAGCTAAAGCAAAATTGGAGGTAGAACGCCTAGCTGCTGAAAAAGCGAAGACAGAAGAAGCTAAGAAAGCGGAAGAAAACAACCGCCAAGTTGCAGAAAAAGCCAAAGCAGAAGCCACTCGCCTAGCTGCTGAAAAAGCGAAGGCAGAGGAAGCTAAGAAAGTGGAGGAAAACAACCGCCTTGCTGCAGAAAAAGCCAAAGCAGAAGCCACTCGTTTAGCTGCTGAAAAAGCGAAGGCAGAGGAAGCTAAGAAAGCGGAGGAAAACAACCGCCTAGCTGCAGAAAAAGCCAAAGCAGAAGCCACTCGCCTAGCTGCTGAAAAAGCGAAGGCAGAGGAAGCTAAGAAAGTGGAGGAAAACAACCGCCTTGCTGCAGAAAAAGCCAAAGCAGAAGCCACTCGTTTAGCTGCTGAAAAAGCCAAGGCAGAGGAAGCTAAGAAAATGGCCGATGCCGCAAAAACATTGGCTCAAAAGGAGAATATTGAAAAAGCAAAATCGATTGATTATGACCAATTGACAAAAGACAGTTTGGCTAAATGGAATTATCTAAAATTGGCTGATTATATCCGTACCCAAGCAAAAGGTAAGCCTGTAGTTATTGATAGTGCCAAAGTGATGGCTACCAGAACCGAATTAGAAGGAAAAATAAAAGCTCACTTCTTCAACCAATCCAAAGAATGGGCAAAAGTTTCACCTGCTAAAAAGGAATCCACATCTAAAGTGGATGCCAAGCCTATCGAGGCCGTTGCCTTAAAAGATAAATCAGAATTAAAGGCAGAAGAGCAAGCAAAAAAGGAAAAAATTGAAAAAGAACAAGCACGTCAGGCCCAAGAAGATTTGAAAAAATTGTCTGAATTAGCAAAGGCAACTCAAGAATTGACAAATGAAGCTAAACGGACTGCAAACACTTCCAAAGACGAACGCAAGAAAAGGGATTTGTTGATGCGTATTGCGGCCGAAGCTAAAGCTAGGGAGCTAATTGCTACTCGTATTGAAGAACAAACAGGTATAAAACGCGATGAAGCGAATAAAAATTTTAATGCGGTCGCTGGAATTCTTTCTCAAATCGATACCAACAATTCCAATGTTTCCCTTGTTCGTCAAACCATGAACAAAATTGGCAAACTAAGTGAAAAAGCCAATGAGGATTTCGCCTTCATTGATTCAGTTTCAGCTATTCCACGTAATAAAGAGGTAATGGCCCATATTACCAAATCAGAAAAATACGAAATCACCAAACAGCTTAGCGACTCTACTGATTTGTTCCAAGCCGAAGATATAATGTACCGGGTTGAAATGGTCTTGTTCGGATCGAAACTTCCGGAGGAGGTGCTTCCTTACCTTGATAAAATAATTGTTGAATCGGATGCTCACGGAAATCTAAACCTAACCACGGGATGGTTCTTGAATTATGCCGATGCTTGGCGTTTAACACGTGAATTAGGATGGAAAGGTCTAAACCAAGCAACCATCCTTGCCTTCCACAAAGGGGAGCCAATCTCTGTTGAAGAAGCTAAGAAAATTGTTGTAAAAAGTCAGAAGAAAAAGCCATAAATTTGTTAGTCCATAAGTCGCACATGAGAACGATTTTAAAACCTTTCCTAATAAATGGATTACCTCAGTGGGAGGAAGAGTCTGAACTACTGGTTGAAGATAAAAAGGAAGAAACCAAAGAGATTGTCCTTTACAATGATGATGTAAACAGCTTTGAGCACGTTATTCTGTGCTTAATTCGTTATTGCGACCATCATCCTTACCAAGCAGAACAATGTGCTTATATCGTGCACCACAACGGACGCTGCTCGGTGAAAAATGGGAGCTTTAAAAAGTTAAAACCGATTTGTGAAGCCTTGCTCGAAAAGGGATTGACTGCCAAAATCGAGTAATCCGCTGGTAATTTTCTATTTCTCTTTCAAACCCAATGGGAAGTGGAATCTATTTGCATTCACATGCCGTCCCTGTTTGGTTCAGTTTTATTAAGGTAACATCGTAGGGACAAATTTTAAACCACATCTCGGTCCCTTTATGCCTCAATAAGTAAGTTTTGCATGGAATGGCATGTTTATCGCTTTTGTCGTAGTCAATTTCAGCCTCTTTCACCTTCAACATCACAAAATCAGGATATAGGCCTAAGCATTTCATCTGGCAACTTGATTCAGGTGTGGTCAGAAATGGTTTTTCTGCTAACCGAGATTTAATCATTTCGGAAGGGGTCCAATAGTCCAATTTCTTGTCCCGAAGCACAAAAACGAACACAACTAGGAGGCCAATTCCAAATCCAATGAGATAATATGTTAATCGCTGCTTGAAAGTCATTTTATTTGCAAAAGTATTCACACAATGCAAGTATCCAACTCCGAAATCGCCGATATCTTTAAAATTATGGGTAATCTCCTTGAATTACATGGGGAAAATGAATTTAAAGCCCGTAGTTACCACACTGCTTCTTTCCGACTTGATAAGCTTTCTACCCAAACATTTGCTATGTCGACGGCCGAAAGGCAAGCAATTGAAGGTATAGGCAAGGGGATTTTTACCAAAATTGAAGAAATTCTGGCTACCGGAACCTTAAAAGAACTTGAGAAATTAATTGAAGATACTCCGCCCGGTGTTATTCAGATGATGAAGATCAAAGGTATTGGTCCAAAAAAGGTACGCCAAATTTGGAAGCAACTCGAGGTAGAAAGTGTTGGTGAACTGCTATATGCCTGCAACGAAAACCGCTTGGTGAGTCTTTCTGGATTCGGAGAAAAAACCCAGCAACAAATTATCAAAAGCATTGAATTCCTTCAAAGCAATGCTGGAAAATTGCATTTCGATGAAGCAGAAGTGTTGGCCAATGCCATAATGCAAGCCTTCCAAAGTAAAAATCTCTCCATCGAAATGCTTGGTGAATTGGCTAGAAAATGTGAAATCGTTAACTCCTTGGATTTTCTAGTCATCGATTCGGATAATAATTGGAAGCTCATTCATGGGCTATTGCTCGATTTTGGTTATGAACCTAAGGAACAAAAGCAAAATACAACTTTCTACAGCAGTTCGTCCCATACCTTACCTTTAAGTATAGGCCTTGCGTCGCAAACCACATTCCCCATACTAAAATTCGAACAACAAGCAACACCTGAATTTTTGGACGCCATTGGTTTTGACCCCAATAACTTTACCGACGAGGTAAGCTTCTTTGCTTCCAAAAAGCTGCCCTACATCATTCCGGAGATGCGTGAAAGCAAAGAAAGCCTGGCATGGGCAAGCCAAATTTCTAACCCTGACCAAATAATCTCTTTCCATGATCTCAAAGGTTGTATCCATAACCATAGTACCTGGAGTGATGGTGCAAATTCTGTTGCGGAAATGGCCCAGGCCTGCCAAGCCTTGGGTTTGGAGTATTTTGTTATCAGCGACCATAGTAAAACAGCCGTTTATGCACAAGGTTTAAGTGTGGAGCGGGTTAAGCAACAGCACCTAGAAATCGATGCATTAAATGCCAAATTCAAAGGATTTAAAATCTATAAATCCATCGAAAGTGATATTCTGGGTGATGGATCCTTAGATTATGACTCAGATGTGCTCAAAACCTTTGATTTGGTTATTGCTTCGGTTCACTCCAACCTAAAAATGGATGAAGAAAAAGCAACCCAACGCTTATTAAAGGCTATAGAAAACCCTTATACCCGAATTTTGGGCCATCCAACGGGTCGCTTATTACTTTCTCGCCCCGGGTATCCAATTGATCATAAAAAAATCATTGATGCCTGTGCGGCCAATAAAGTGGTCATCGAATTGAATTCACATCCCTATCGCCTCGATTTGGATTGGCGTTGGATACATTATGCCCAAGAGAAAGGCGTACCCGTTTCAATAAATCCCGATGCTCATGAAATAATTGGAATACAAGATATGCGCTATGGTGTGAATGTTGCCCGAAAAGCAGGATTGCTAGTTGAAAATACCCTAAATGCTTTACCCTTGGACTTGTTTGAAAATTGGGTAAGAAATGGGAAATAGTAAGGATTATAGCGTAATTTCGTGGCAATGAACGGAGTGGTAATTAAATCGACCGGAAGTCAATACCTGGTGCGAATCGAGAATGGTGAAAAGGTAATTGCCAAGGCAAGAGGGAATATCCGTTTACAAGGCCGAAAAACCACCAATCCTATAGCGGTTGGAGATAAGGTTGAATTGGTATATGGTGATGAAGCAGTGTGGATGGTGAACGCCATTGCGCCAAGGGAAAATTACCTGATTCGTCGTTCGGTCAACCTTAGTCGCCAAGAGCATATCATTGCCTCCAACATCGACCGTGTTTTTGTAATTGCTACGATTTCTTCACCTCGCACTTCGCCCGGATTTATCGATCGGGTTTTGTGTACTGCCGAAGCCTACAAAATCGAACCGGTGCTGGTGTTCAATAAAATCGATCTATACGGCGAAGCAGATGCTGAATACCTCGATGCCATGGTACACCTTTATGAATCCATTGGCTACAAGGTTTTGAAGGTTTCGGCTTTGGAAGCGATTGGTTTGGACGAACTTAAAGAGGAAATGAAGGATAGAACCTGCCTCTTTACCGGTCATTCAGGGGTTGGGAAATCTAGTTTACTCAATGCCATCGATACGGATATGGACTTGAAAGTTGGAAAAATAAGCCAGGCCCATCGTAAGGGAACTCATACCACCACCTTCGCCGAAATGTTTGAATTGAGTTTTGGCGGATTTATTGTAGATACTCCGGGTATAAAGGAATTTGGTGTAATCGATTTGGAAAAGTCTGAAGTATCTCATTATTTCCCTGAAATGTTTGCCCTGTTGCCCGATTGCAAATTCAACAATTGTATGCACATCAGCGAACCAGGTTGTGCCGTTCGAAAGGCCGTTTCCGAACACCGTATTTCTCAAAGCCGCTACAATTCCTATTTAGGGATTTTCAACAGCGAGGATTTACTTGAAGATTGGGAGAAGGAATAACTATTTAACTAGTATGCCGGCCAGTGATCCAATTTTTAGGAGAAAAAAACAAAACCATGTAGATTTTAAAACTTCACTGTTCTAGGTTTAGCCCTTCCATGCAACAACAAGCGCATTTTTTATCCTCTTTGCTTAAGCATTTCGGCATGCAGCCTACCCATGGTCAATTGTCGTTTATGAAGCAATTCGCCGATTTTTTGATCGGAGGTCAACAGCGTGAAATTTTTATTCTGAAAGGTTATGCAGGAACTGGAAAAACAAGTTTGGTAAAAAGTATCATCAAAACCTTACCAGCCCTCAAACTGAAGAGTGTTTTGTTGGCTCCAACCGGACGAGCAGCCAAGGTTTTAGGCAATTACTCAGGAAAAAAAGCACAAACCATCCATTCCAAAATTTACAAGGTTTCTACCAACCAATTCGGAGGAATGTTTTTTTCTCTTGCAGCCAATCCGCATACCGATACCTTGTTTATAGTGGATGAGGCCAGTATGATCCATGCCGAAGATGCCGAATTTGGAAAGGCCAACAACGATGGTGCCGATGTTTTGAGCCACTTGCTCGAATTTGTTTTTGCCGGCGAAAATTGTCGACTGTTGTTTATTGGCGACGTAGCCCAGCTCCCTCCAGTCGGTTTGAGTGTGAGTCCAGCCCTTGATCCTGCTTATTTGAAAGCCAGTTATTACCTCACGCAAATCCAAGTGATGGAACTCACCGAGGTAGCCCGTCAGAGTCAGGATAGCATGATTTTGGAAGATGCAACCACCATCCGAAGGTTGATTACTGAGGATGAATTTGGCAGCGATTTGGCCCTGAAAACTCAAAAAGATGTTCAAAACCTTAATGGCGAAAGCTTCTTGGATAGCCTCAACAACAGCTATAGTAAGGAAGGACATGAAGAAACCATTATCATTACCCGCAGCAACAAACGGGCAAATCAATACAACCAAGGCATTCGTGCAAGGGTTTTGTACCGAGAAGACGAAATCGGCGGCGGCGATATTTTAATGGTGGTGAAAAACAATTATTTCTGGTTGCCAACCGAATCGGAGGCCGGCTTTATTGCCAACGGTGATTTTGTGGAAGTACAAAAAATTCGAAATTTCAGGGAAATGCACGGCCATCGCTTTGCCACTGCAACCTTGCGGATGATGGATTACCCTGGCCACGAACCCGTTGAATGTACCATTATGCTGGATGTGCTAACCATCGAAGGACCAAATTTGGGGTGGGAAGCCAGCAAAAAATTATATGAGTCGGTTTCGTTGGATTATATGGAAATTGAAGACCGTAAAAAAAGAGCACAAGCCATACGCAACGACCAGTACCTCAATGCGTTACAGGTTAAATTTGGGTATGCCATTACTTGCCATAAAGCCCAAGGTGGACAGTGGAATCACGTATATCTCGATCACGGATGGATTGGCGAAGATCATTTCTCAACCGAATTCTACCGTTGGCTTTACACCGGTTTTACCCGCGCCAAACAACAACTTTACTTAGTTAATTTCGATAAACGTTTATTGACCGTTCAACCTGATTGAGGTTTTTATGCGTGCCGCCTTTGCCCTTAACCATTTGCGTTTTGAATGAAGTGTCTACTAGGCAAAGTCGCCGGGCTATTCACTGCAAGTCCTCGGTCTGCTCCATTCCTCCGCATCCCTGTGGGCTTTCCGTTTCTATCCCTGCCCGAGCCCGATAATAGAAAAGTAGTGATTTAACCCAAATTCAGCATTAGAAATCTATTACAGCTTCCAACTGCTTCAAATACAAGGATTTCAGAACAATTTTTGACTTCAAAATAGTTTACTATTCCTTCACCCAAAAATTAACCTGAAACCCTCGTCTTTATTGCATTTGAAAGCTTCATTACGATTTCTAATGCGTAATCTGGGTTTAATTTAACTGTTTCCGTTTACTTTTCTATCATAGAAAGTAGATTTCCTCGGAATTAATTGGATAAAATTAAGGGCGATAACCAACTGTTTAATACCCGTAGAATGCCTAAATCGGGGGATCGGGCAGGGATAGAGGCAAGTAGCCCACAGGCCGGCAAAGCTTTAGCGGAGCCGGACGAGGACTACTGCCGAAAGCCCGGCCTTTTCGCCTAGTAGAATCTTTGGTTTCAGTAGACTGTTTTTGGCGAAAAGGGCCCGCCAAATGAATAATATTATTCTGCCCTTAACGCTTCTATTGGATTGACCGCCGCCGCATTTCGAGCAGGGATGACACCCGCCAAGCATCCGGTTAAAATCAAAACGCCCGTGGCTGCCAATGCGATGCTAATATCAATTTCAGGGTTTTTGAAGAACTCGCTTTCGACCCCAAACTCGGTCATGGCATAATTTACTCCTTCGATAATCAAAATTCCGGTGAGGAGTCCAACATAGCCTGCAACCGCGGTTATGGTCAAACTTTCTTGCATGATTAACATAATGATGGAGGCCGGTTTTGCGCCCAATGCCTTGCGAATACCGATTTCTTTGGTTCGTTCCTTGACTAAGATTAGCATAATGTTGCTCACGCCCACAATTCCGGCGATTATGGTGCCTATACCCACAAACCAAACAAAGATGTTGATGGCGGCAAAAAGACTGTTGAAACGATCGAATTCTTCTCCAGCATTCCAACTGCCAATTGCAGCCAAATCCTCCGGATGCACATGGTGACGGCGGGCCAAGAGTAGTTTAACCTTTTTCTCCACGATTTTCATATTGTACTGCGGATTAACCAGCAAGCCATACCAACCTAAATAGTTCATCTGGTTATAGGTTTGTTGCATCGTGGACAAGGGAATGAAAATGCATTGGGCATCTTCGCGATCGCCACCCGAAGAAGAATTTACCTTGAATGCCCCAACGATTTTAAAGAAGGCCCCTTTGATGCGGATATACTGTCCGATGGGATCTTCGCCCGGAAACAAGACTTCCTGTGCACGTGGCCCGATGACACAAACTTTTTTCTTTTCCTTCATATCCAGGTCGTTTAGGAAACGCCCTTTGGTCATGCGGATTGTTTCTATTTTCAATACCTCAGGATCTTCGCCTTGAATAACAAAATTGGCATTTTTTGTTCCTCGGTTCACAGAAAACTCTCCACCAAGTCTGGATTTTGGAGCCACACCACCTAGTTCTGGAATTTCGGCTCGGAGGGCCTTGGTATCGTCGTTTGTAAGTTGAATATACCGTCCGGGTTTATGACCTTGGTAGGGAAGTGTTGTTTTTTCAGACCAAACAAAAAGCGAGTTGTGTGAAATGTCGTTGAAATTGTACTTCACACCATTTTCAAGTCCGCGTCCACCAGCCAACAATAGCACTAACATCAAAATACCCCAAAACACACCAAATGCCGTAAGTGTTGTGCGAAGCTTGTGCCTCGACATGGTTTCAAATATTTCTTGCCACCTTTCTAAATCGAACATGGCGCAAGGATAGGCAATAGTTTGGTCGAATAGACGTGGTTTAACATAGTTTTCAAAAACGAACAGTGACGGACCTTATTGCCCGAAAGTGAATTGCTTTTGTTTGGCGTGGACTGATGAAAACGAGGATATTAAACTTTCGATGTTCAAAACCCTTGATTTAATCCTTTATCACCTTGGGGCAATCCCTACCTTTGTAAATCTCCTCCAAGCAATGAATTCAACGCCACGTAGCAAAAACGAAAAACTTATTCTGGAGACGCTTCGGATTGCCAACAGTGCATTAAAGTTGAAAAACCTGAAGCTAAATTCGCTGTTGGAGATTACAAATGCTATCAATAATAACTTCAGTACCAAACAGTTGCTGAAGATTTTCGAGTTTGTATTGCGCAATCAACTCAACATTGGCAAGCTGATGTTGTTTACCCATAATACCCGTTGGAACTGTGAACTTTCTTATGGTTTACCCGATGAAATGCCGACCGTTCATGTAGACCAGCACTTGCTAATTTTTAGGGAAGTAACCGAGGTAAAGGATAGAAACAAGCTGTTTATGGGACAGTTTGAAGTGATAATTCCAGTTTACCACAAGCATATTCCTTTGGCTTTTTTGCTTTTAGGCGACATTAAAGAAGATATTATTGAAAGCACCCGGACGAAACACATTCCGTTTATCCAAACCCTAACTAATATTATTGTGGTGGCCATCGAGAACAAGAAATTGGCCAAGGATAATGTTAGACAGGCTGCTATTCGCAAGGAAATGGAACTGGCCAAAGAGATGCAAGAGATGCTGTTTCCGCCTTCATTACCTAAGAATGAGAAGATTGAATGTGCTGCAGAGTATAAACCTATGGGGCAGGTAGGTGGCGATTATTATGATTTTATTCAGATCAATGAAAATGAAGCCGTACTTTGTATGGCCGATGTTTCGGGTAAAGGTGTAAGTGCGGCCTTGCTGATGAGTAATTTCCAAGCCAATATTCGAGCCCTCTTGAATTATTCCAGCAGTTTGACCGACTTGGTTAGAGACTTGAATAAACGGGTTATCGAAAGTACAAAAGGCGAACGGTTTATTACTATGTTTATTGCAAAGTACAATATGGTAACTCGGGTGCTTACCTATGTCAACGCCGGACAAACACCGCCTTTGTTGCTATCCGACAAGACTTCGATTTTGCTCACTACCGGTTGTCCTGGATTGGGTATGTTAGATGAAATGCCATCCGTGAAAGAAGGGATTATCAGCGTGAACCGAAATGCCGTGCTGTTGTGCTATACGGATGGAGTAGTGGAGCTGGAAAACGATAAAGGCAAGGAATTTGGCACTAGTAAACTGGAGTTGATTTTATTGGATAATCCACAAGCCTCCATGAAGGAAATCAACCGCATCATCATACAGCAATTGGAGCATTTTAAAGGTGAAAAGCCTTTTGTAGACGATATTGCCTTATTCACTACGCGATTTTTTTAGGAATTTTGTTGTATTCCGAGGCCATCTTTACTCTTGAGTTAGGCTAAGATGGTTTATTTGAAAGGAAAATACATTGTTGTTGAGAATGTAAAAAATGGAATTATGCTCCATTTTTGTAAAAATTGCAAAAAATGGAATCGGATTCCATATTTGTATAAAATGTAAAAAATGGAATTGGATTCCATTTTTGTATAAAATGTAAAAAATGGAATTGGATTCCATAATTGTATATTTTTGCACTTATGCAATCACAACTAGAACGAGGCATATTCGAAGAAGCTAAATTTGCTTTAAGCCAATTTCGGGCGCTTTGCATCACGGGACCTCGGCAAAGTGGCAAGACTACCTTGGGTAAAATACTCTTTAAAGATAAGCCTTATATTAATTTTGAAGATCCCATTATCCATGGTGCTTTTCTGAGTGATCCAGCTGTCTTTATTGAAAAGTATAAATCAGGTGCTGTTTTTGATGAAGTTCAGCGTGTGCCAGAATTTTTTAGGCACCTCCAGGTATTGCTTGATCAAAATACACAACGGGGGCAGTTTATTCTTACAGGATCAAACAATTTTTTATTGCAAGAACAAGTATCCCAGTCCCTGGCGGGAAGAGCGGGGTATTTAACCTTGCTTCCCCTTAGTTATGCAGAATTGAAAAAATCCAGCTTGTCAACGGATGATTTACAAAAGAATATGTTAAGAGGTGGATATCCTGAAATTTGGTCAGAAAATTTGAATGCCCAAACTTGGTTAAACAGTTATGTTCAAACCTATATTCAAAGAGATGTTAGGCAATTGAAAAACATAAGCAACCTGGCCTTGTTCAGTCGTTTTGTTTTCCTATGTGCCAACTATGCAGGCCAAATTCTAAATCGGGATGAAATGGCTAAACGCGTAGGGGTTGATACCAAGACCATACAATCGTGGTTGGGTTTGCTGGAGAATAGCTATATCCTTTTTCAATTGCAACCATGGTATAACAATTTGAACAAGCGAATTATCAAAAGTCCCAAATTGTATTTTTACGACACTGGTTTGCTTTGTTCATTGCTCCATATCTCAACTAAGGAGGCCTTGAATAAGCATGCAATGTTGGGTTCCATCTTTGAAAATTGGTGTATTGCTGAAATTAAAAAGAACAAATGCAATGCAGGTGATAATGCTGGTCTTTATTTCTTTCGTGACCATTTAGGAAATGAAGTTGATTTAATCGTTGAAAAGGAATCAGGGCCTTTTGCTGTGGAAATAAAATCGGCAAAGAAACCTGATTCAACCCTACTTTCTGGTTTGAAGTATTGGCGAAAGTACCAACGGGAATCGCAAGGGGTTTTGTTGTACCAAGGCGAAAACCAAGAAACAGAGGACGAACACCTCCATTATCTTTCTTGGAAGGAAATTGATGGGCTTTAGGTTGCTATTCAGCGATCGAATAAATAAGACAAAAATTCGAAACAAAAATGAGGTTCTTCCGCTGGATTGGCCTTACAACGACTTTAGGAATGCCAGTAAGGCTTCTCTATCGGATTTGCTGAGATTCTTTACAAAGTCTCTTGATTGTTTTCCTTCACCACCATGCCATAAAATAGCTTCCAATAGGTTTCTTGCTCTTCCATCGTGTAGGTAATTGCTATGTCCGTTTACCAATTCGGTGAGTCCTATACCCCAAAGAGGTGAGGTTCTCCATTCTTGGCCATTGGCAAGAAATTCCGGACGGTTGTCGGCCAATTCGGGTCCCATATCGTGCAAAAGCAAATCGGTATAAGGGAAAATTATCTGGTTGCTGGCCTCTGGGAAAGCGATATTAGTTCCGGTGCGAACCATAGGTGTGTGGCATCCGCTACAATTGGCTTGTTTAAACAATTCTTTTCCTCTTTTTACCTCGGGCTTATCCACATTTCTTCGGGCTGGTACAGCTAGGGTTTGGGTGTAAAAGGCATTGGCATACAATAGACTATCGGATAATTCATAATCATCATTCAAACCATCGTATTGCGTTTGGCCATGGCTGCTTTCCTCAGGGAAAATGAAACTTGTAATTCCCATATCTTCATTGTAGGCTCCTGCCGTTTGTTGAATTACTGTAGGGTTTCCTGCTTTCCAACCGAACCGACCGATAGTTTTTTGTTTTTTCACTGCGTCCCACACTTGGTTAGGTCTACCTGAAATGCCATCTCCATTGCTATCAAATTCATCACTTAATCCAATCAAGGTGGCTTCATCGATGGCCTCTAATAATCCCATACCAAATACTGGAGGCGCAACTCGTCCACTTAGCATATAGCCGGCTGGTAAAGGAATATAGGTGTTTTCCAATACAATGGTAGGTTGGCGTAAGGAATAGGTTGTTCCGTCGGCAAAAGACTCGTCCAAATAACTGTAATTAATCACAACATCGGCTTCGGCTGGCTTTCCATAAATACTTCGTTGTTGAAGTTGTCCGCCAAATCCAGGCGCCGGATTGGGGCCTCCGTGTGGGTTTTCGCCTGGAATACTAATGCGAACCAACATGGAACTCAATAATTCATTACTAGATAAGGGAGGTCTTCCCCGTCCATCAGCAATATGACAACTAGCACAAGAAACATTGTTGAAAATAGGACCCAATCCTGGATTTATAGGTGCTGGTGCTGTTACAAAGGTGGCTTCAAAAGACCCATCCCCAACCCCATGGTTAAAAGCACTTCGGGCCGACAAAGTCGGGAATTGATGAGAATAGGCGCCTGAACCGGCATCAAAAACGGTTTGGCTTCCACCCGAGAGTCTTTCATCCAGTTGTTCTTCAGAAAGACTTTCGGGTTTAAGACATCCAATAGAACTCAGCAGAATGGCTAATAGACCAAGGATTTGGATTTTTTTCAACATTAGGTTCTTCTTCTTTTAATCCGTTACTTTTTGTTGGATCATTGGGGTTAACTTCTCCAGCGATTCGTTCAAATCACGGATGGCCGTTTGGGCATTGGCTACTTGTTGTTGTTGGCTAAAGATTGCCTGTCCAAACGGTACGGTAATATTCTGTAAAGCGGCAATGGCATTGCTAATTTTTTGGTTAATTTCGGCATCCAAGCTTAAATTGTAATTTTTTACAAACTCTTGAATACCCTTTCCATCGGCACTATATTTTCCGGTATACATGTTTTCAATACTGCGCATATTATTGGTGAAATCGACTATTGAATTACCGCTGAACGGGCTTTCTTCTAATGAGGCATCTTGAGCAACAAAAGGTTCTTCAATTTTCCCATCGGCTACTTCTTCACAAATGCCTTGCATGGCTGAAACAACCTCTAACAAAGCATCTTTTCGAGTAGCATAGGCACTGCTTCCATTTCCAGCTTTTTCAAATTCGTGACGGAAGGATGAATTGTCATTGATATCCCATCTGGTTCGAAGGTGTGAGGTTTTATTGGCAATGTAGGTACCTAAGGCTACCATATATTCTTCCTCTCTTTGGGTAAAATCACTTGCTTGTTTGTTGCCATCATTGCCCCACAACAAGTATTCTAATGGGTGAAAACCCCGCAAGGCATCTTGGGTTAATGAATTTAAATACTCAGACGTAAGTGTTGTATTGGAAGCCAATAAGGAATCGAGTTCTAAAAAGTTCACTGGCCAAGTGTCGATACTTGGGTCAATGTCTTCTGAAGAAACAGGTCCAAACAAAAAGCCTTCGGATTGCTCCCAAGCTTGGCGGGTTTCCCTCCACAATTGGCGAGATGCTTCTAAATTACCTTGTGTGGTATTGTTTTTTAATTCAACTAAAGAGGCTTCTAGTTGAGTTGATTTACTTGCCAAATCATCATAAGTAGCTACAATTACATTGGAGGATAAGCTAGTTATAATTTCAGAAGTTGGAGTAAGGTTTGAATTTTCTTCACCCTTGTTGCAACCGGCTAAAGTTAAACCGGTTGCGAGGGCTAATAGGGAGAGGTCCGATCTTTTCATTGGATTTGAGATTTATTGAATATTTATTTGGATTTGTTGGTTTTCTATACTTGTTGGAAAAATACGCAAGGGGGTTGGAGCTGGATCTTTCATCACGTTTCCGTCCATATCAAATTGGCTTCCATGAGAATTGCAATAAATGCTTGTCGAAGAGGCTACCAAAGGATTATCGTAGTGGGTGCATTTCATGTAAATGGCTTTGTATTCATTGTTTGGCTTTTTCAATAGCAGTACATCAAATTCTAAGCGTTTGTCGCGAACGTTAATTCGGTCGCTTCCTTCTTGAAAGGCCGTAAGCGGTACCTGAATTATCCCAGGCACTGCAGCGGCAGAGGTAAAGGTTGCTGCTGATTTGCAGGAATTGAGCAAACTCGTAAGCACACCTGGCACAATACACCAAGCAGCGGTTTGACGGACGAAATTTCTGCGATTGATCATAGTTTGAATTAAAATGAATACCCCATACCGATGTTTACAAAACCATTGCTGGTGAAGTAGGTAGGGGCTGTAGGGAAAGGATTGATAAGTAAAGCTCTATTGGGCTCTCCGGTAATTCGATGGGTGTAATCAAATTTCAGTATAACTCCTCTAACAGGCGAATAATTTAATCCGGCAATTAGGTATGCTTGGTTGTATTGTCCATCCTGCAGTCCATTGCTTGACATTTGGGCATTGAGGTCCAATTTTTCATAACGGGCAAAAATGTTTAAGGCACGATCAGGTTTGTTGAAAATATGCATCAGGTTGTACCCAACTTCGGCATAAGCCCCATACATTAATTTGGGCGCATTGTTGGCGTAGGCACGGTTGATATCAAAAGCTTTAGGAATGGAAATAATAGTGCCCAATGCTTTTGCATAAAACCATTTTCCTAAGTATTGGACATTGGCCTCTCCCATGGCCACAGGTGTTCCAAAAATACCTCTTTCCAGCATTAAGCTATCGGATTGCCGTTTGGTTAATCCTGCACTTCCTCCATAATAGCCTGAAACTTGTACACGCCAATTTTTTATGTATTGAAGAACCGAGCCGGTAAGGGCAATATTGGTAGCCGTGGCATTTTGTCCGTTAAACCTACCTTCCCGTATGCCTGTGCCATGCTCAAAACCTTGGGAATTAAGTCCGTTTACTAAGCCTAAAGAAAAGTTGAAACCAGGCATCGACCTTGGACTACCATAAAACCCGAGGCCTAATTCACGCCAAGTAGCCGGAATAATGAGGGTTTCAACAAATGGTCTGCGGTTGGTGCTAAAGGTGGTTGGTAAATGGTTCTCGTTGATAATTCCTATCCTAGGTATGAATAAACCAGCAGTAAAATAATATTCTGGATTGATATTCAGTTTCAAAAAGCATTGTTCGATACTGAATTCGCCGGCCGGACGACCGTTTTCAACTCGAGCATCTTCCAATTCCCATTCTGAAAAGAAGGTGATTTTATTATTGAATTTATGTCCTACGAAAAGAATGATACGCTCTAAATTGGCTGTACCTTTTCCTAATTTTAAATCATATCCAGCATGAACTTGTCCATAACTAGAGACAAAGGTTTTGTTTGCAGAACGGGTAAGTCCAGCATTCAAGCTGTCTTCGTAAGTGAGAACTTGGGCATTTGATGATAAATGGAAAGAAAAGAGGAATAGGGTAAAGGTGGCTATTCTTAAAAAATTGGAATTGTAGAACTGTTTCATTGCGGTTGCAAAGAAAAGTCTTATTTAGATTTAATTTAAATAAAGATAAGCAATACCACCTTTAAGGTAGCTGGGGCGAAGTGTGGACGTGTTTATCGCTGGTATTCAATTGTTTAGTAAGGATTTGCAATTGCCTCAATTGCCAAAAAGCTAAAGTCTTTCAATTTTTTTCTGCCTTTTTCTATTAAATGTCGGAAAACCAACTAGGTTATTCTTCAATTAGCCAAGAACGCTATTGACCATCCGAATATCCTTCACATTCAATTGCAAGGTAACATTGCCATTGTACTCGTTTTCTTCAATGCAATAAGCGATGTCAAATGGTTTGCCACTTTGGATCTCTGCCAGTATTTCACCCCCTTTAAAAAAGATGGCCGGGTAATAAACCTCGGCTTTGGCATGTTCCATCACATCCAATTTTAAATGGTTTTCACCAACAATCCGAGCCTGTCCGCGCTCCACCACTCCCTTGGTAACAAATACCGGTTGCATATTGCCCGGACCAAATGGACCCAATTGTTGCAATATGCGAAGCAATTTTGGGGTGATATCTGTCAGCTTGATTTCTAAGTCAATCTCCTGGCTAGGAATAAGCATTTCATCCGTTATAGTAGCGCTTACTACCTCCTCAAATTTTGTCCGAAAAGCCGATACATTTTCTAGTTTCAGGGTAAGTCCGGCAGCATATTTATGGCCCCCAAATTGTTCCAATAAATCGCCACAGGCATGTATAGCTTCATGCACATCAAAATCTTTGACGCTTCGGGCCGATCCGGTTGCCTTTCCATTGGATTCGGTTAAAACTATGGTAGGCCTGTAATATTTTTCTATCAATCGGGAAGCAACGATACCAACTACACCTTTATGCCAACTTTCCGAAAATACAACCGTACTTTTTGCATGGAGCAATTGTTCATCTGACCGGATTAATTCCAGTGCTTCTTGTGTAATGTTGCTATCTAAATTCTTGCGCTCGATATTGTTGTAATGGATAATTTGGTTGAATGATTCTGCCGAAAGTTCATCGGGTGAAATCATCAGTTTTACAGCATTGCTTCCATGATCGATTCGGCCGGCAGCATTGATTCGTGGAGCAATAATAAATACAACATCGGTAATGTTTAGCTTTCGCTTTATTTTGTTGTACTGCAAAATCGTACGGATGCCAACGCCTGGATCTGAATTAATTTTCTCCAATCCAAAATAGGCCAAAATTCGGTTTTCATCTACAATTGGAACAATATCTGCTCCAATACTAACGGCCAATAAATCAAGGTATTGGTATACTTCTTTCTGGGAAATTCCTAAACGCTCGCACAAGGCTTGGCAAACCTTAAAGCCAATGCCACAGCCCGAAAGCTCTTTAAATGGATACCTACAATCGTCTTGTTTAGGATCCAAAACAGCTACGGCATCAGGGATTTGTGGCCCCGGCAAATGGTGGTCGCAAATAATGAAATCAATGCCTTTTTGCGTGGCATAGGCTACTTTATCGACCGACCGGACGCCGCAGTCCAAGGCAATAATCAAATCTACCTTATTGGCTTGGGCTACATCGATACCTTTAAACGAAATCCCATATCCTTCGCTATACCGATCGGGAATGTAATATTCGATATTTTGGGTGAGTTTGGATAGAAACTGGAAAACCAAAGCTACAGCGGTTGTGCCATCTACATCGTAATCGCCATAAACCATAATCCGTTGATCCAGTTCCAATGCCGTTTGGATACGTTCAATAGCAGCCTCCATATCTTTCATCAGAAATGGTGAATGCAATTGTTCTAAACTCGGCCTAAAAAAGGCTTTTGCTTCTTCAAAATTTGAAAGCCCCCGCTGCAAAAGCAAGGTGGCGATGATGTTGTCCACTCCCAAACTTGTTCTCAAGGATTCAATTGCCTGAGGTTCGGGATGGAACTTATAGATCCATCTAGTCATTCGATATGGTTTTAATAATCTTGCAAAGTTTCTTCCAACTGGCCTAAAGCAGAGGCTAATTGGGCATCGTTGGGAGCTACACCATGCCATTTATGGCTTCCCATCATGAAATCTACCCCTTGTCCCATTTCTGTTTTCATTAGTATCATGATTGGCTTTCCTGCACCGGTTTTCGATTTGGCCAAATTTAAAGTGGTAACAACTTCGCCTATCACATTTCCATTCATTTCTAGCACTTCCCACCCAAAGGCTTCCCATTTGGCACGAAGGCTTCCCATAGGCAATACTTTATCGGTATCACCATCAATTTGACGACCATTTGCGTCAACAGTTGCAATCAAATTATCCACTTTTTTGGCAGCGGCATACATAGCTGCTTCCCAAACTTGCCCTTCTTGCAATTCGCCATCGCCGCAAAGTACAAACACCAAATTGGAATCATTGTTCAGTTTTTTGGAAACAGCCGCTCCAATGGCTACAGAAAGTCCTTGTCCAAGTGATCCGCTTGCCACCCTTACACCTTGCAAATGTTCGTGCGTGGTTGGATGTCCTTGCAGTCGGGTATTCAATTTTCTAAACGAAGCTAATTCGCTTACAGGGAAATAGCCACTGCGAGCCAAAACACTGTACCATACAGGCGAAATATGTCCATTGGAAAGAAAAAACAAATCTTGTCCTTTGCCATCCATGTCGAAATGGGTGGGTTGATGGTTCATCACTTCGAAATAAAGGGCTACCAAAAAATCCGTGCAGCCAAGTGATCCACCTGGGTGACCAGAATTAACGGCATGCACCATGCGTAGGATATCGCGACGAACTTGGGAACTGATTTTGTTGAGTTTTTCTAAATCGGCCATGGAGGGTTATTTTTTGCAAAGATATTTTCGACTAAATAGCTAAAATGAAGGAAGTTTGGAAAGTTATCAAAAGGTAGTTAAACCCAGATTCGGTTTTAAAAAGGCTAAAAGTTTAATTTAAAAGTGGCCCGAAGTTCTTCACCAAAACTCGATTCGAAGTGCGAAGTCGCTTATTGAATTTGCCCCTTGTGACCTGCTACCCTATTTTTAGTTTTTGTCTTTTGTTATTCCAATGATTACACCAAAATTCCCGTCCGTTTGTGTCCAATTCTGTTCTGGCAAATAGGTTCGTGAAACAAATCCATCTAGATATAAAGCATTTTTACAACCCATTTTTTGAAAATATTCAGCAAATTCATAAAAGTTTATTTCCTTTTTTGACATTGCAAAAATGATTTTATTGTTTGGCAAAACTCCAACACCGTTTCTAATATTCAAATTTGTCGAACCTTTTTTAAACGCAGAATGAATTTGTCCGTCAATAACTAACATTGGTCCAGATTGAGTTGCATATTTTATCTTTCCATTGTCAATAAAATTTGATGTTGTGACAATACTTGGCAGATTGTTAATCGTGATATAAAAAACGCCATTGGGTTTTAAATAAAAATTTCCATTTCCGCTTGTTGTATCTAAAGGTGCTTTCTGTTCTTGATTTTCTATAAAAAGTCCTTGCGGCGAATTGTCTTTTTGGTACATACCTCCATTCATTGCAAACACAAGTATTTTATGATTTCTGTCAAGCCATTCTTTTAAATTTTGAATGCTTTTAAAATTTTCCTGTTTATCGTTTTTCCAATAAAATTTCAAGTCTTCTTTTTTGGGGTCAACAATAAAACTTACAAAACGGTCATCCTTATTTGTTTGCCTTTGCCCAAATGAAAATATTCCTGCCATGGCAAGAATAAGAGTGATTGTCAATGTGTAAATTCTGTTCCTGTTCATGGACTGTTTCGGGATGGTTGCAGGTGACATTCTGAGGACAGAGGCTGAAAGCGAATTTACAGATAAAACTTTATTTAAAGAGCGGAAGCGAAGTTTTTCACCAAAAGCCTTATTCGAAGTGCAAAAGCGCTTATTGACCTTGCCCACTGTTGGCGTTAGTGCTTATTATTCAGGTTGATGATTTTCCCAATATTCCTTTGGTGTTACAATTTTAGACTGCTTGTAAGTCGAAAACGTAAAGTCAGTTGTATTGCCTGTAATTACAAAATCTGCTTCACATTCGTCTGCTAATTCCAAAATCATATTGTCGTCCAGATCTGATGAAATTAGGTCAATTTTTATGGTCGGAACATATTTTTTAGCTTTGGTTTCTATGTCTACAAGCAATGATTCCGCTCTAACGAAAAAGTCTTGAAACTTTGCAAATTTTGGTCGTGCCAATACTTCGTAGTATTCTGTCATTAATTTGTCCGAGACACAAAGTTGGATTTTACTTTCTATGAAAAGGTCGTTGATAATTCGATTTGGGTAACTCCGCTGAATAAGTGCAGAAACAATAACATTGGTGTCAATTACGATTTTTTGCATTGCTTCTAACCGCTTTTACTTCGTTCGTAATTTCGTCCATTGTCATTTTTGAAAGCCCATATTTTTCAGCAAGTTCTAAGCATTTGTTTAAGTTTTGACGTGTCAATTCTTTGCTAATAAGGTCAATAAGGTCAGTAAAATTCAGTTTGTCTGTCTTGATGCCAAATTTGTTAAACTCTATGTCCGATATTGAAATATTTAATGTTCTCATTTTCTTAAATCTTTGTCCAAATTTACAAAAAAAGTTTAGTTTTTAAATGGTCGGTTAATTTTCAGAAGTTCGGTTGTAGCATTACCGCCAACTTACTTATATATACTATTCCATTTCCCTAAACCAAAAGTTGCAATCAAAAATAGTTGGAAATGATTTACAAAAACCTCCGATTATTAAAATAGCCCATATTCGATTATTGCTTGCTAGCTTTTTGGAATTACCTTGGAAAATTCCTTTTCTGCAAACTTCTTCATACATTTTTATAGCAGAACGGATAGGGGTCTATTGGAAGCTCCTTCTATTCAAACCCACCACAGCCCAAGTTCCAGCACGCTCTCTTCGGGCAGGGATAGCAGCGGAAAACCCACAGGGATGCGGAGGCACGGAGCAGACCGAGGATTTGCAGCGAATAGCCCGGCCTTTTCGCCTTCACAAATGCCTAAATCAAAGCACAAAATTTATTGCGAAAAGGGCACGCCAAATAAAAAAAGAAAAAAGTACTTCAAACGAAAACAAGAATAGCCCCAATAAGTCCTCAAACTAAACCCTATATTCTAATTTGTCGACCACCATTTTGGCAATGATTTCACGCATAATTTCGCTCGAACCTCCACCAATCGTACCTAAGCGTGCATCGCGCCACATCCGGGCTAAAGGATAATCTTCCATGTAGCCATACCCGCCAAAAAACTGCAAACATTGGTAGGTACACTTGTCGGCCAATTCGGTTGCCAATAGCTTGGCCATGGCTGCTTCTTTTACGGCATAAATACCTTGGTCGTACATTTTACAGGCCTGATAAGTGAAAACCCGACTCATTTCTAGTTCGGAACTTAGCTGGGCAATACGGTGGCGCAACTCCTGGAATTTATTGATTTTACGGCCAAAAGCTTCCCTTTCGTTCATGTACTGCAACGATTTTTCTAAGGCATCCTCACATAAAGCATTGCTGGAAATAGCTAAACTTAAACGCTCTAGTTCGAACCTTTGCATGATGTACAAAAAGCCTTGGTTGGGCTCTCCAAGTAGGTTTTCGGCAGGTACAAATACATTATCGAAGGCTATATCGCCCGTGTCGGAAGCCCGCCAACCTAATTTCTTAAGCTTGGTACGCGATAAACCCGGAGTAGGAGCATCAACCACAAATAGGCTTATCCCCGCCGGACCCGCATGTGGATTGGTTTTTGCCGCCAACACATAATAATCGCAATTGACTCCATTGGTGATAAACATTTTGGAACCGTTTATTAAATAACCTCCCGCAGTTTCGGAGGCCGTTGTTAATAAACCGGCTACATCGCTTCCTGCATGAGGTTCGGTTATGCCTAAAGCGCCAATGATTTTTCCTTGAATAGCTGGTTTCAGGTACTTTTCTTGCAAATAAGGACTCCCTTTTTTAAAAAGATGCGGCAAGGTTAAAATTACATGGGCACCAATAGCCGCGCCAAATCCTCCAGAATTAAGCTTTCCCAATTCTTCCAAAAAAATGACGTCGTAAAAGAAATCTAACCCACTGCCACCTAAATCTTCGGGCAGTCCTAAACCAAAATAACCCATTTCGCCCATTTTTTGGTAAATGTAGCGAGGCACTTCCCCAGCTTCCTCCCAAGCTTCTACATGGGGCAAAACCTCCTTTTCCAAAAAGGCCTTGAACGAAGCGCGAAATGTTTGATGGTCTTCAGAAAAATAGGTTTGTATTAGGTTCACGGAGCAAAATGTTTGGGATTCAAAAATAGTAAACTAAAGAAATGCTTTTTCCCAAATCTGAACTTTGGAAATTGGAGGCCAAGTTTAGTTATGGAAAGGTGTTATAGGTTAGGGAAGAATTGAAGTTGATAATGGTTAATCAATAGGTATTAGGCCAATTTTTGGATGAAAGGAGCAACCCAAAATAGGTTCAAGACTTAATTCCATTCCTTAAAATTTCCATTTACAATTCTACCTCTTTTTCTAGGTTTAACCGAGCATTTACTGACTTTTAGGCAAACAAAGCAGCTGTCCATTCGTTTGAAAATACCCCATTGGGATCGAATTGTTTCCGCAAAACCTTAAAATCTTCCCAACGAGGGTAGGAAAGAGGGAATTTTTGTTTGGCTAAAGTAAATTCCTTGCCCCAATGTGGTCGAGCAGAGTAGGGGAGAAGCAGGTTCTCATAATCCGTCAGAAAGTCCAACCAGCCGCTTTCTCCGGCCATGTAACCGCCTAAAAAGCACACATCTCTGCCATAGGCCGGACTTAACCAATGGTCGTCGCCTTTTACAAACCTAACTTCGGTAATAAAGTTTACCGGATGCTTTTTGCTGTGAATCAAATTCCGTAAGGCTTTTAAGGCTTCAACCGTATGTTCTACCGGAAGTGCATATTCGCTTTCGTGGTGCTTGGGCGGCATCACCATATTGAATACTTCAAAATTCCTTCCAACATTGGTTTCGTTCTTGAATTGAATGGCCGTTATAAATTGGTTGATGGCCGGAACCATTGGCCTGTAATTACCCAACTGCAATAATTTGGCAAATACACCTTGGGCAAAGGCCGAATCTTCCCGCAACAGGTTGAAAGCCTTCTTTAAGATTGGTTTTTCAAATGAACGGTGGATTGAATAGGTTTGAACTTTTTTATTGTAGGGAAACCACCATAACTTAAAATGGTCGCAAGATTGCATCAATTCGGGCAAGGCTTCCAAGGCTTCATCAAATTCCATGGGTTTTCTTACTTCTTTGAGGTAAAAGGCGGGACTTACTTCCAAACTTATTTCGGTAAATATTCCCAAAGCCCCTAATGAAACAGGAAAAGCGCCAAAAATTGCCGGATGTTCTTCTTTAGAAAAACTATGCAAATTGCCCTCCCCATCCACCAATTTTACCCCTGTAACACTCGTTGAAAGTGCTCCGAATTTTATGCCCGTTCCGTGGGTTCCAGTCGAAATGGCTCCGGCAATACTCTGCTCGGCAATAGAACCAAGGTTTTTAAAGGCATATCCTTTTTCCCAAAAGGCATGGTTTAAGTCTTTTAATCTGGAACCGGCTCCCACACTAGCCGTAACCTTGTTGCTGTCTATTGATCGTATGCCCGAAAGCTTGTCTAAATTAACCAAATAATCCTTTGCTGCACAGGCTGGCGACCAGGAATGGCCGGCTCCTACAACTCTTATTTTTTCTCCTTGTCGATTGGCTTTTGTTACCAATTCGGCAAGTTGTTCCTCATTTTCGGGCTGTATTAAATGCTTGTGCTTAAAAGGGATATTTCCCAACCAATTGGATTTCATGCTAATAAAGGGTAGTTTGGTACATATTCCAACCCGATTTTGCACCCCAAACCTTTAAATAGGCATGTCCATCGGAGCTGAATTCCACTTTCATAAATCCGTTTTCTTTTCCGTTCAAAAACTTAGCTTCTGGGCTGTCATGTTCTATTTTACTGAGTTTGCTCCCTGCTCCACTCACCAAATAATGGTTAGCCTTGTGTTTGAAATACTGCAAATTATGGTCATGTCCCGAGGTGTAAAGTAGGTTTTCGTATTGGTCAAACAGGGCTAGGAATTTCTTTTTCAAGCGTTTGTATCGCGGTTGATGAATATCCTGCACCAACATTCTGTTCAACCCCAATAATCCAAATACTTGAAAGGGTGTCCAATTTACCAAAAATCGCAGCGGTTGCTTGGGTCTGCCATGATGTCCCATACTGAAAAGAGGATGATGAGCACTGATAATAATTTGTTCTCCATTGGCTTTGGAAGCCTTCAATAAGCTGTCGAGCCGCTGGAAAAAGGCAGCTGAAGTTTCTTTCCTGTTCATGCCCTGGAACTTGGGTATTGGGTGAAAAAACTGACTTTGCAACCACCATTGGGTATCAATAAAAATGATGCGGATTTTATCGGTTAAAAGCATGGTTTCGGGTCCGGGAAAGCCATTCAGGGGTAGAAAAGTATGGGCATCCTTATTGGCATTTACGGAGCTGTCTTTTAGGTATTTTTCCACAAAAACTTCCTCTGCTTTCAGCACTTTTTGTCCTTCCCAAAGCCCTTCTTTCCAATCGTGGTTTCCTGGCACAACAACCACATTTCCTTTAAAATTTTTCACGCTTCGAAGCTGACTAAGCATCCGTTCTTCCGCCACTTTGTCCACCATTCCCATCGGATAAATATTGTCGCCCATAAAAACAACGGTTCCATTTTCAATCTTATTTAGTTCTTTTTCAAGCATTTGCAAGGTTGGACCAGGTTTAACATCTTTTCCGGCATCCCCAATCAGAAACAAAGTGTGAACCACATTTTGAGCTACACTTAACTGGCCGAAACCAATCCATAGTACCAAGTACAAAAATCTTAATCGCATACCACAAAAGTAGGCAAGCCGCGCAAACCTTCTTTACACATTTCGGGTATTCTTTTGAATTTTATCAAAATGTAAATAATCCAAGGTTAGAATTACCATAAAAATTTGGCGTGCCCCTTCCGCCCATAAACAGTAATGCTTTGTTTGAGCAGTCTGCTGGGGCGTTCAGGTCGGGCTATCCGCTGCAAGTCCTCGGTCTGCTCCGTGCCTCCGCATCCCTGTGGGCTTTCCGCTACTATCCCTGCCCGATGCCCTCTGTGCCCGGTTTTTGGTGGTTTACTTCCCTTCGCATTTCAATTTTACTTTAATCTGATTTTAATACAGGAAAAACTTGGCCTTTTAACCCAACTTAATCAATAGGATGATTTATTGATCCGAACTGATTTATTAAGTTGGGGTTAACTTTTAAAGAAATTTCATGGAGGAATCGCAATTTGATTTTGCTTAATTAATTGAAATACAGTATATTAATATTTTTTTATTCCCATTTCTTTACCTGGATTCATATTTTGGCTTTCATTATTTTGTTAAACCTTATTTTGGCAATTACTTTTGTGCCGTGAAAGCTAAAGCTGTTATTTTCTCTGCCCCATCAGGTGCCGGTAAGACTACCATTGTAAAGCATCTCCTATCTAGAACTGAATTTAGATTTGAATTTTCTATTTCTGCAGCCAGTAGGGCCCCTCGGCACAATGAAGTGGACGGAAAGGATTACTATTTCTTAGGGATAGATGAATTCAAACGTAGGGTCGAAAAGGATGAGTTTTTAGAATGGGAAGAAGTTTATGAAGGCAATTTCTATGGAACGTTAAAATCAGAGGTGGATCGCATTGTGGCCAAAGGAAATCACCCCATTTTTGATGTTGATGTGGAAGGTGGAATAAATATTAAAAAGTATTTTGGTCCGAGTGCCCTCGGTATTTTCGTTATGCCACCGAATGTGGAAGCTCTCGAAAAACGGCTTAGAGAAAGATCTACCGAGTCAGAGGAAAGCTTAAGGAAAAGAATTGAAAAGGCTGAACATGAATTAAGCTTTTACAATCAATTTGATACCGTTATTCTCAACGATACCCTGGAACATGCTTTAGATCAAGCCGAAAAATTGGTAAAGGACTTCTTAAACAAAGAATAGTTCATCTGCTAAAGATATTCTGAAAGGCTTGATTTTATTGACATTTTGAGATTATGTTACTATAAACTTGCATAATTCAATTCCGTTATTAATTTTGCGCCCCCTAAATAAAAACCGACACTTTTTACTTAATACCTAAAAATCAATCAATTACGAAATGAATAGTTTGTTTTACTTGGTTCCTTGCTTTGGTTTGATAGCCTTAGCTTATACCTTTATTAAATCTGCCTGGGTTATCAAGCAAGACCCAGGAAACGAGCGCATGAAAGAAATCAGCACTTACATTGCTGAAGGTGCGATGGCCTTTTTACGTGCAGAATGGAAAGTGCTTGGGTATTTTGTAGCCATTGCTGCTATTTTATTAGCTGTAATGGGATATGCCGACGAAAGGTCACATTGGTCAATTGCCATAGCTTTTGTTATTGGAGCTGTGTTTAGTGCAACAGCGGGTTATATTGGTATGAATATCGCCACTAAAGCCAATGTGCGTACTGCAAATGCCGCTCGTACTTCCCTTTCTAAAGCTTTGGATGTATCGTTTACAGGTGGAAGCGTGATGGGAATGGGTGTTGCTGGTCTAGCTGTATTAGGTTTGGGTGGTTTGTTCATTGTTTTGGTTAGCATTTTTGCTCCCGGCGCAACAGCTGATAGCGAAGAAATGGCTCGTGCAATTGAGATTTTAACTGGATTTAGTCTTGGAGCCGAATCAATTGCGCTTTTCGCCCGTGTAGGTGGTGGTATTTATACAAAAGCAGCTGACGTTGGTGCTGATTTAGTAGGTAAAGTTGAAGCAGGTATTCCAGAGGATGATCCACGTAACCCAGCTACTATTGCCGATAATGTGGGTGATAACGTAGGTGACGTTGCTGGTATGGGAGCTGACCTTTTCGGTAGTTATGTAGCCACGGTTCTTGCAACCATGGTTTTGGGTAGAGAAACTGTTTCGGTAGATAATTTCGGAGGATTGGCTCCAATTTTACTACCAATGTTGATAGCCGGAACTGGTATTTTGTTTTCAATAGTTGGTACTTGGTTTGTTCGCGTGAGTGATGAAGGAGAAGCAAGTACAGATAAAGTTCAACGTGCATTGAATCTTGGAAACTGGGGTTCAATTGTGCTTACTGCTATTTGTAGCTATTTCTTGGTTAAGTTTATTTTGCCAGAAACCATGGTTTTACGTGGTTTCGAATTTACTTCAAATGGTGTTTTTGGGGCAATCGTAGTTGGTTTAGTGGTTGGTACCTTAATGAGCATTATTACAGAATATTATACCGCAATGGGCAAACGTCCGGTAATGAGTATTATTCGTCAAAGTGCCACAGGTGCTGCAACGAATATCATTGGTGGTTTGTCTGTAGGTATGGAATCCACTGCATTGCCGATTTTGGTATTGGCTAGCGGTATTTATGGTTCATATCTATGCGCTGGACTTTATGGTGTTGCGATTGCTGCTGCCGGTATGATGGCAACTACAGCCATGCAATTGGCAATCGATGCCTTCGGACCAATTGCTGATAACGCTGGTGGAATTGCAGAAATGTGTGAGCTTCCAAAAGAAGTACGTGAAAAAACAGACGTTTTGGATGCTGTAGGTAATACAACTGCTGCCACCGGTAAAGGGTTTGCAATTGCCTCTGCTGCTTTAACTGCCTTGGCTTTGTTTGCCGCATTTGTAGGTATTGCTGGAATTGATGGTATTGATATTTATAAAGCGGATGTTTTAGCTGGCTTGTTTGTTGGTGGAATGATACCATTCCTTTTCTCTTCCTTTGCTATCGCAGCCGTTGGTCGCGCAGCCATGAGTATGGTAGAAGAGGTACGTCGTCAGTTCCGTGAAATTCCTGGAATTATGGAAGGAACAGGGAAACCTGAATACGATAAATGTGTCGCCATCTCTACCCAGGCTTCTATCCGTGAAATGATGATCCCTGGTGCAATAGCGATTATTATGCCGATTTTGATTGGTTTTGCACTTGGTCCTGAGGTATTAGGTGGTTTTCTAGCTGGTGCCACTGTTTCAGGTGTTTTGATTGGAATGTTCCAAAACAATGCTGGTGGAGCATGGGACAATGCTAAAAAATCATTTGAAAAAGGAGTTGAGATCAATGGTGAAGTTTTCTATAAAAAATCAGAACCACATAAAGCATCAGTTACAGGTGATACAGTTGGAGATCCATTTAAAGATACAAGTGGACCTTCCATGAACATTCTTATCAAATTAATGTCGATTGTGGCCTTGGTTATCGCTCCAACTATTGCTACCCTTCATGCCGATAAAATCAACGCAGGCAAATGTTCAGGAAGTTCTGAAGCCTGTCAAGGTAAAATGGAGTCTTGCCATGGTAAAATGGAATCATGCCAAGGTAAAATGGAATCATGTCATGGCAGTAAAGAGGCTTGTTCTGGTAAAATGGATGCTTGTCCTCAAGGAAAAGAAAACTGTGATCCTTCAAAATGTAAAGAGGAAGGAAAAGCCTGTTGCAAAGCTGGAGGAGAAGCCAAAGAAAGCAAAACCTGCTGCAAAGAAAAGGCAGCTAACGGCACAAATAATTTAGTTGGATCAACAAATGATTCAATTGGAAGAAAAAAATAAATTCTGAATTGAAATAAACAATATCTTTGCACCCCAATTTTTAAGAAGAAATGGCAAATCACGCATCATCGATTAAAAGGATTCGTTCAAGTGAGACACGTCGTCTGCGCAATCGTTACCAAGCAAAAACAACCCGTAACGCAGTAAAGGCTTTGCGCAGTTTGACAAATAAAGAGGAAGCTGTAGCTGCCTTGCCAAAAGTTAAATCCATGTTGGATAAAATGGCAAAACGCAACATCATCCATAAAAATAAAGCTTCGAACTTAAAATCGAAATTGACTAAGCACGTTGTTGCTCTAGGCAAGTAATTTTTAATCCAACATATTTTTGCCCTGTTTCACCCAATGAAATGGGGCTTTTTTGTTTAGCCCTTAATGTCCATTCCTAATGGAAAATCAAACAGATTTTGAACCCCGCCTGCCTTTGTATTTCGTTGCCTTAATACCTCAAGGCGATGTAAAGGTTCAAATAAATAATATCAAACACCAAACCGGAGGTCGTTTTGGTTGTCGTCAGGCTCTGAAATCCCCTCCTCATATTACCATTATTCCGCCTTTCCGATTGCAGCCTGAAAGAGTAGAGGAGATGCTAGCAGCCGTTCGAAATCATTTCGAAGCTCCTGTAAATCTAAGCATTAATTTTAATGGTTTGGGAGCCTTTGAAACCCGTACAATCTACTTGGACATTATTGCCGATTCAGGGATTAATGCCTATGATTTAGCTGCTAAGCAGTTGGTTTCAACCCAACCTGAGCTTTTTCCAAATGTACGTTTTCATGAAGCTTTCCATCCTCATATTACGCTTGCCAATAGAGATATTCCGCCAGGCGATTTTAGAGAAATGATGGATTACTTGGGCAAAAAGACTTATCCGGTTTCTTGCAGCGAACTTAGCCTCGAAATCCTCCACCTTGATCGTGGCCGATGGATAACCCTTTTATAAAGATGAAAATGGCTTCCTAAGTGGAGGCCATTTTTGTTTCAAGGGTTTCACCTGTATAGCCTGGTTTGTTTGGTATTTGTGCCATGGCATATTCGCTCAAAGCTGTAATAGTCAGACTTGGATTTACACCTAAATTACAGGGTACAATACTTCCATCGCAAACAATCATATTGGGATAACCATGCACCTGGAAATTTGTATCTACAACACTGTCTTCTTTTGATTTACCCATAGGAATCCCTCCAAGAATATGTGCTGTTGTGCTTACATTGAAAATAACCTCGGTTAAAGCATTGCCAGCCTTTCCTTTCGTTCTGTTTGCAAATAAATGCATTACTTTCTGGCCAGTTTCAATATACGATGGTACTTTATTTGGGCCATCATTCACCATATTAATTCCACTACCAAATAGACCTTTTTTATAAACCATTCGCATTGAATTATCCAGTGTTTGCATTACTAAAAGGATAATGGTATTGGTGCTCCAATTTCTTCCAAATAGCATTTTGGGATAAAAGGTCGGGTGTTTAATAAGGTTGCCAAGCATTTTTGCGGTTCTTACAAAACCATTTGAAGCATTTCCTGTAGCAATGGTGGCCAATAATTTCATGGCATTACTACCGTCAGGAAATTTTACAATTTCAATATGGGTGTCTTTATCTGCTTGAAAAATGGAAGATATGGCAACGCCATGGTTCATTTTTTCTGCTGTATCGCTTATTCCGCATAGCGATTCAGAATTGGTTCGGATGTTATGTCCTAATTTATCGGATAAATTCGGTAAGGTCCCTAAACCATATTTTTGTTTTAACAGTAACTCCATGGTGCCTAAAACCCCTCCTGAAAACACAATTCCTTTCGATTTAAAGGTGTTTTTGCCTGTTCCGGTCCAAGAAGTGCTTTTATGGGTATAAATGTTGTAAACGCCATTAGAATGCTCAATTTTATCAACCATGGTTTCGGCTAAAATTTTGGCCCCAAACTGTTGAGCAAACCACAAATAATTCTTATCTAAAGTGTTTTTGGCATTATGCCTACATCCAACCATACATCCTGCGCACTCGGTGCATCCTTTTCTTAAAGGACCATGACCTTTGAAATAAGGATCTACTTCCTTTTCAGTATCACCAAAATATACACCTACATGAACAGGTTCGAAACTGATTTCTTTGTCTAGTTCTTTTGCAACTTCTCGAATGGCTTGGTCCGCAATATACATCTTGGGGACCGGCGTAACTCCAAGCATAAATTTCGCCTTGTCATAATGCGGTCTTAAGGTTTGTTTCCAATCCTTAAAATCGGCCCAAATTGGGTTTTGATAGAATTTGTCATCAGGCTCCAAAAGAGTATTTGCATAAACCAAACTACCTCCACCAACACCTACGCCACTTAATACAAAGGCCTCCTTGAACATGGTTAGTTTCTGAAAACCAAAACATCTCAAAAGCGGAATCCATAAGTATTTATTTAATTGCCAGTTGGTTTTAGGGAAATCCTTGTTTTCATATTTTTTTCCTTTTTCAAGAACCAAAACAGAATACCCTTTTTCTGCCAAACGCATGGCTGAAACACTTCCACCAAATCCTGACCCAATGACTATGTAGTCGTAAATTTTTTCTTCTGACATGTTGAAGTCAAAGGTATAAAACGATTTAATCGCTACATTACTTTCGAATTGAAAAGGAAGATGATAAAATCAAACTTGCTTTTTGGTTTGATATCAGACTTAAAGCAGACTATTCCTTTATGAAATCCTGGTAGTATTCAATAATGGCTTGTTTGACTAGAAATTGCTGTTGCCCGGGTTTCAATGGAGGTAATTCTTCTTTCAAAGAATAGTGGGGCCAACCCTCATTATCATATCCATCAAGTTCATAAAATCCATATTTACTTAATAGTTTACAAAGTGCAATATGCATGATGTCCATTTTTTCATGCTTTTTAAATTTCTTTGGTCCTTGCCCCAATTCATTAATCCCAATAAGAAAGAGAATGCCATCTAAATCCATCTCTCCACCAAAATTTCTTTCAAAATAGGTTAGAACTTCCTTCCAGTTTTTTTCTAAATCTTGTTCTATCATTGAGCCAAAGGTATGCTTTTTGTTCTTTTTTTCATACTTTAGCAGCCTTGTCGGTGAAATATAGGAATCGGAAAGTATACATGACTGTTTGGAAATTGTTTTCCAAAAGTTTTGCTTTTCTGCTGGTTTTCAGTATGATGTCCCTGTTTCCTGTATTTTTGTTTTCTCAAAGCAAGCCAGCCGAAAAAATCAAAGTTCGTCCTCCAGTAGATGTTGTTTTTGTTGTAGATATAAGTTCCAGCACAGGAGGTATTGTTGCTTCTGTTAAATCTAATTTTTGGGAAATTATTAATGAAATGAACCGGTTAAAGCCAGTTCCGGATTTCAGACTAAGTCTTGTTTGTATAGGGAGACCGAGTTTCGGTGAAGAAAACGCTTATGTGAAAATAATGGCTGATCTTACCTATGATATTGATAAAGTTGCAAATGAGTTGTTTAGCATAAAAGAGTCTACTGCCAAAGGAAAGGTTCTAATAGGTGACGCCATTCATACTGTTGTCAAGGAAGTTAGCTGGAGTAAAGATCCAAATGCCGTTAAAGTTGTTTTTTTAGTTGGAAATGGTGGCGTAACCAATGGATATGATATAAACAAGGCTTGTGAATTAGCCAAGGAAAAAGGAATTGTCATTAATTCTCTCTACTTTAAAACCTATGAAAACAAAAAGGAAACAACAGGATGGCAAAGTATAGCAACAATGACAGATGGAACCTTTCACATTATTGGTATAAAGGAGCCTAATATTTATTTTGAAAAAGGGTATGATAACGATCTTTTATTAGAGGCCTGCACCATGATAAATTTAACTTATGTTCCTTATGGTAGGGAAGGCCTTGAACGTGCTAAAATTCAAGTTAGGTTAGATGAGGATGCAAGGAAAATTGATGATATGTCGGATGAGGCAAGAGCTTTTTTTAAAGCTTCTAGCTTATACCAAGACAAAAATGCAGAATGGGATTTGGTTGATTTATCAAACAACAAAAAAGATTTTTCATTAGGAATATTAAAAAGGAATTACATGGATGAAAAGGCTTCCAAAATGAATGATAAGGAATTAGCATCCTATTTAGAAGATAAGAAAAGGGAACGTATCGAATACATCAATATTCTTAAAATGCTTTCAGTTAAGCGAGAAGAGTTTTTAAAAATGAAGAAACGCCAAATGGAACTTTACAGGTTTGGCGATACTTTTTTTGGTGTTGTCAATCGCTCTATGGTAAAACTTTGTGCAGAAAAAGGCTATATTCTTGATTATTAAAAACAATAAAATGAAATTCTTTAACCTCTATTTTGTATTCTTTTTTTTGCTAGGAAACTTAGCTAGTACCGCACAAACCCGGTATTGTGAGGAAGTTTTCTCTCAAGTTGACTCTACAGACAATATTGTTTACAGTACGAACCGCATTTTTTGGCCTTTTACAACAGGATTGCCTCCTCAAGGCGATTTGACAATGACCTTTTATGAGCCTATTGGAGATACCGCAAGCGCTCGTCCCTTAATGATTATCCTGCATGGTGGTAACTTTTTGCCTCAACCTTATAACCAAAGCGTGATGGGAAGTCGATATGATAGTAGTGTTGTAGAGTTGTGCAGACGATATGCCAAACGAGGTTTTGTAGCTGCAGCCATTTCTTATCGCCAAGGATGGAATGCTATTTCTTCCGATCAAGATGCTAGGACATCCACGCTGTTAAAGGCTGTGTATCGTGCTGTTCAAGATGTTAAAGGGGCGGTACGTTTTTTTAAGAAAGACGCGGCAACTTCAAACCTTTACCGAATAGATCCAAATAATATTGGATTAATGGGACTAGGTTCTTCTGGCTTTATTTCAATGGCCTATGCAACACTTAATAAATATGAGGAAATTACACTTCCCAAATTTCTAGATGGAAATACTGCCGAACCCTATATCGATACACTTCAAATGGGAAATTATGAAGGTTTTGGAGGAGACCCAAATTATAACTTGCCCAATTGGCCTGGATATGATTCTAAAATTTCTTTAGCCATCAATGCAGGTGGGGCCTTAGGCGATTCAACTTGGCTTGAAGCAGGCGAAGTGCCGATGATTTGTTTTCATGTGCCAGGTGATCCTTATGCGCCTTATACCGAAGGAATGGTCTTGGTTCCTACAACCGGAGGAAATGTGGTTTATGTTTCAGGCCCTTACCAAATTGCAAAAAGATGCAATAATCCAGCATTTGGTGATAACAATGCCATTTTCCGAAATCCTCCTTTTATCGATCCGATTACTTTATCGATAAATCAAAGAAACGATGGCCTTGAAGGATTGTGTCCTTTTTTTACCAATCCTCCTCAACAATCTGGACCTTGGGATTGGTGGGATAATGATAATGCCGTTGCTTTGTGGGGGCAAGACATGGTAACCTCTGAATTGATAACTAATCCTAATATGTCTAGAAATTATGCCTTGGCCTATATTGATACAATGATGAATTACACCGTTCCAAGATTTGTAAGAACTATGGGACTTGAGAATTGCCCTGGAACTACAGACGTCAGAAATATGGATCAACCAAAATGGGATATTTTTCCAAATCCGTTTAAGAATGAATTTCAAATTCAACTCCCTTCTTCTATGCAAGGTGCAAGCTTTAGACTGAAAAACTACCTTGGACAAACAGTTGCATTTTTAGATGATGTGAAAAGCCTGGAAATCAATTGGAGCTTGTCTCACGTGCAAACAGGTTTCTATACGGTAGAAGTACAAACAAAACAAGGAAGTTTTCAAAAGAAAGTCCTAAAAATAGAGTAGGACAGAAGATGGTGAAAAGGGGTTTGATAAAAAAGATTGTAAATAATTTAATAAACTTGTTTAGCCTATTGAAAAACAAGTTACATTTGCGGCCTTAAAAAAGTAAATATTCAGAAGATGTATCTGACTGCAGACGTAAAGACAAATTTGTTTAAAAAACATGGTGCCAATGAGGCTGACTCTGGCAATACTGAATCACAGGTAGCTTTGTTTACCTTGAGAATCAATCACTTGACAAGTCACCTAAAAACCCATCCTAAAGATTTTGGAACGCAAAGGGCACTTGTAAATATGGTAGGTAAACGCCGTAGCCAACTTGATTATCTAAAGAATACGGATATCGAGAAGTACAGGGAAGTACTCAAAAAATTAAACATACGTAAGTAATTTATTCCAACGAAAGGAAAAAAAGGCAATGATTAGTTGCCTTTTTTTCTTTTTATACTATTCAAATTTTAAGCATGCAAGCTATAGTTAAAAAATTCAATCTTCGCGATGGGCGCGAAATCAGTATAGAGACTGGTAAACTGGCCAAACAGGCCGATGGAAGTGTTGTACTTCGGATGGGCAATACAATGTTGTTGGCTACTGTTGTAGCAAATAAAAAAGCAAAAGATGGGGTGGATTTTCTTCCACTTTCAGTTGATTACCAAGAGAAATTTGCATCTGCAGGACGTATCCCAGGTTCATTTCAAAAGCGTGAAAGCAGACTTTCTGATTATGAAGTGTTAATTTCTCGCCTTATCGACCGTGCACTTCGTCCATGTTTTCCTGATGATTTTCATGCTGATGTACAGGTAAATGTTCAGTTGATTTCCTTGGATGCAGAAATTCTCCCAGATGCATTGGCTGGTCTTGCCGCATCCGCTGCAATTTCTGTTTCTGATATCCCTTTTAATGGCCCAATTTCTGAGGTTCGTGTTGCCCGTATCAATGGCGAATTTAAAACGAATCCAACTAGATCGGAATTGGCGAATGCAGACCTTGATATTCTTATTGCAGGATCTGCTAAAGATATTTTGATGGTAGAGGGTGAAATGAAGGAAGTAAGTGAAGAAGCTATGATCGAAGCAATCAAAATTGGTCATGATGAAATTAAACTGCAATGCCAAGCTCAAGTGGAGCTAGCTGCCATGGTTCCTAAATCATCTCCAAAACGTGAATATAGCCATGAAACGAATGATTTAGAATTGAAAGAACGTGTTAAAGCAGCAACATACCAAGGTTTTTATGCTGTTGCAAAAGAAGGAAATGCAAGCAAGCAAGTTCGTAAAGAGAAATTTGAAGCCGTTCGTCAGGCCTTTATTGCCACTTTAACAGAACAAGAAATTTCGGAAAAGGCAGGTTTATTAGATCGGTATTTCCACGATATTGAAAAAGAAGCTATGCGTGATTGTGTTTTGGCAGAACGTCGCCGCCTCGATGGACGTGACCTTCGTCAAATACGTCCAATTTGGGTTGAAACTGATTATTTGCCATCTCCACATGGAAGTGCATTGTTTACCCGTGGTGAAACACAGTCTTTGACAACTGTTACTTTAGGAAGTAAAGACGATGAACAAATTATTGATGGTGCAGTATTCGAGGGTATGAACAACCTTATGCTCCATTATAATTTCCCTGGATTCTCTACAGGCGAAGTTAAACCTAACCGCGCTCCTGGTCGTCGTGAGGTAGGACATGGTAATTTAGCACTGCGCGGTTTAAAGCAAGTACTCCCTTCTGAACAAGACTGCCCATACACCATTCGTATCGTTTCCGATATTTTAGAATCAAATGGCTCTAGTTCTATGGCTACTGTATGCGCTGGATCAATGGCATTAATGGATGCTGGTGTAAAAATGAAAAAACCAGTTTCAGGAATTGCTATGGGGCTAATCACCGATTCAACCGGACGTTATGCCGTACTTTCTGATATACTTGGAGATGAAGATCATTTAGGTGATATGGATTTCAAAGTTGTTGGTACAAAAGATGGAATCACTGCCTGCCAAATGGATATTAAGGTAGATGGACTTTCCTATCAAGTATTGACTGAAGCTCTTGCCCAAGCCAAAGAAGGTAGATTGCATATTTTGAATGAAATGAGTAAGGCAATCACAGAACCTCGTTCTGACTATAAACCTCATACTCCGAGAATTGAATTGGTTGTAATTGATAAAGAATTTATTGGTGCAATTATTGGTCCTGGTGGTAAGATTATCCAAGAGATGCAGAGAGAAACTAATACGACCATTAGTATTGAAGAAAAAGATAATAAGGGATATGTGCAAGTGTATTCGAACGATAAAAATGGACTTGACGCTGCCTTGGCAAGGATAAAAGGAATTGTAGCAATTCCTGAGGTAGGGGAAGTTTATGATGGAGTAGTAAAGAATATACAAACTTTTGGTGCTTTCGTTGAGTTTATGCCTGGAAAAGATGGATTATTGCATATTTCGGAACTCGATTGGAAGCGTATAGCCAATGTTACCGACGTTTTGAAAGAAGGCGATAGACTTAAGGTTAAGCTTGTAGAAGTGGATCCTAAAACTGGGAAATTCCGTCTTTCTAGAAAGGTCTTACTTCCAAAACCAGAAGCTCAAAATTAGAAGTATTAAGTTCTCTAATTATTAAGGTTCAAAGATGCAATGGTTAAATCTTTTCGCATCTTTGAACTTTCTTTTTTAATATGACCAAGGTTTTAAAATTATTTTTTTTCCTTTCTAGTATTGCCTTTCTAGGAGCCTGTTCTTCAAAAGATAGTCCTTTAATCGAACAGGTACCTTGTGAGGATGGAATCCAAAATAGAACGGAAACAGGTTTAGATTGTGGAGGAGAATGTAAGGAATGTCCGGATTTTCAGCCTATTACTTCTCGTTTTTTTTTACAGTTTGAAAGGTCTGGGGTTCCTCAGGTTTATCAAGAAGATTTTCCCTATTTTGAAGGAGGGTTGACAGCTTTTCCATTGTTAAATTATGAATGGGGCGGTTTGCTTAATTTTCAAGGAGACCCTGAAGTATTAGAAGGGAAGTATTTATCATTTAATAGGGAAGATGAAACCTATGTGGAAATTATGGCCTTTAATGGTCAAAATAAAGTACTTTCTTCGGCATACCCTCCGAATCAAAGCGGTTCAAATTGTTTTATCAGGAAAGTTGATTTAATTGATACTTTAATTACCGGTATCGCCGATACAACAATTAACTATATTTATTCTGTAAAGGGTGATTTTAATTGTCGTATTTCCAATACAGAGTTTACGGATGTTGACACACTGAATAAAGGTAAATTCTCCTTAAGGATTACTGTGATTAAATAAACTAATCACTCTTTTTCTCCCCAACAAACTTGTCTTCTGGTCGTTTGAATAATTCATTGAAAGTTGTCAAACTCCCGTAACAACGTGTAATATATTGCTGCAAGTTCACCTTGTCTTCAGGATTTAGCTTTTCGTTCGAATTGATATTTTGTTCTAAAACCCGCAATCGATCTCTCACCATAACAATTTTGTGAAAGAAAGTTTCAATTGGAATTTCTTTACCTTTTAATTCTGGAGATCCTGGTTCTAAAATAATTTTACCTCCTATCCATTTATCTCCTAATGGAACCGTAGGGCTTAAATCGGAATACTTATTTAGAACATTGATTAGTGCAATTTCAATAGCACTCCATTCCAAGTTTTCTTCAATAGGAGATGGTTCTATTATTGCTTTCATGCCGGCAAATTTCTTTGAAACCTCAACCCTTCCTCTTGTTTGAAAGTTAACAAGATAGGTAAATTCTTCAACTGCCACGATGGACCCTTCTCCAAATTGAGGGTGTATTACTTTGGTTCCTCTGCTTAATGTTTCCATGTAATTAGTTCAAATGCATTTATTCGAATTATCCTTAATTTGGGTTACCAGATTTTTTATTAAAGTTTGGATTTTTTTAAAAAACGAATACTTTTTTGAATTTCTGGGTACATGGTTACATCCTCTTTGATAAATTCAACCTCTTTTCGAAAACTTCCAATCCATTTTTCAATTGTTGCTGAAGATTTTTTTGGGCGTCTAAATTCTAATGCTTGAGCTGCTGTAAATAATTCAATTGCCAAAATAGTATAAATATTTTCTACAACTCGATTGCATTTTGTTGCCGCATTTGCTCCCATACTTACATGGTCTTCTTGCCCGGCACTTGATGTTATACTATCGACTGAAGCTGGAGTTGCAAGTTGTTTGTTTTGACTAACAATACCTGCTGCAGTATATTGTGGAATCATAAAACCAGAATTCAACCCAGGATTGGCAACAAGAAAAGAAGGAAGCCCCCTTAAACCTGAAATTAATTGGTAGGTTCTTCTTTCAGAGATATTTCCTAATTCTGCCATGGCAATTGCTAAAAAGTCAAGGGCTAGTGCCAATGGTTGTCCATGAAAATTACCAGCCGAAATCAATAAATCCTCATCAGGAAATAGGGTAGGATTATCAGTTACCGAATTTATTTCAGTTTGAAATACCGATTTAACATACTGGATAGTATCATAAGTTGCCCCATGTACCTGAGGGATACAACGAAAGGCATAAGGATCTTGAACATGTTGCTTTGTTTGTTCAATTAGTTGACTCCCTTTTAATAAATCACGAATCTGTCTAGCCGTTTCTATTTGGCCCAAATGAGGACGAATGTTTTGAATTAATGAATGAAATGGTTCGATTCTCCCATCAAAGGCCTCCAAAGAAATAGCTCCAATAATATTAGATAATTTAAATAGCCTTTCTGCTTCGGTAACGCAATAAACTCCAAAGGCCTGCATAAATTGGGTGCCATTCAAAAGAGCTAGGCCTTCCTTACTGGCCAATTCTACTTGTTTGACTTTTAGTTTTCTTAGAATGGATGAACCTTTTATCCTTTGATTCTTATAACTGACTTCTCCTAGTCCTATTAAAGGAAGACATAAATGTGCCAAAGGCGCCAAATCCCCTGATGCGCCTAAAGAGCCTTGTTCATAAACTACTGGCAGTGCATCATTGTTGAAAAAATCAAGGATTCTCTCCACCGTTTCTAACTGAACCGCTGAGTTGCCATAACTCAAAGATTTCGCCTTTAGGAGTAACATTAGTTTAACTACCTCCGAGGGAACTTCTGTTCCGGTCCCGCAAGCATGGCTCTTTACTAAGTTTTCTTGAAGCTTGTTTAAATCCTTTTTTGAAATCTTTTTATTGTAAAGTGCCCCGAAACCAGTATTTACTCCGTATAATGGTAAATTGCTAGAATCAAGTTTTTTATCAAGATAAAGTCTGCCTGTTAGGATTTTTTCTTTGGCAGTTTGACTTAAAACTGCTTTACTTTTAAAATGAATGGCTTCAATTAATTCATCAATTGAAGTAACATTGGGCTGTATGATAAACTCTTTCATGAGAAATGTTGAGGCAAAGTTGTAAGGAATTTTGATACGAGAAACGCAAATGCATTGAACTTTTGAACTTTGCACTCTATCTTCGCCTCCCTATTTTTTTAAATGAACAAAATTCTTATTGCCAATAGAGGAGAAATCGCCTTAAGGATAATGCGAAGTGCCCATGAAATGGGTATTAAATGTGTTGCTGTATATTCTGAAGCAGATAAGGAGGCCTTGCATGTTCGATATGCAGATGAAGCCTATTGTATCGGTCCGCCTCCTTCAAGCCAAAGTTACCTTCTTATGGATAAAATAATTGAAGTTGCCAAGAGAAGTGCTTGTGATGCTATTCATCCTGGTTATGGTTTTTTAAGTGAAAGAGCTGAATTTGCAAGGAAAGTCAAACAAGCAGGTTTAGTATTTATTGGTCCTTCTGCCGAAGCAATGGAAATGATGGGAAGTAAGTTGTCAGCAAAGCAAGCGGCAAAAAAATATAATGTCCCGTTGGTACCAGGCACTGATGAGGCCATTTCAGATCTGGACAAAGCCTTGGAAACTGCCAAGGAAATAGGTTTCCCTATTTTAATTAAGGCTTCGGCAGGTGGTGGTGGGAAGGGAATGCGTGTAGTAGAACGGGCTGAAGATTTTGAAGAACAAATGAATTTTGCAGTTAGCGAAGCAATTGCCTCGTTTGGAGATGGTTCAGTTTTTATTGAGAGATATGTAGCTTCTCCTAGGCACATAGAAATACAGATTCTAGCTGATAATCATGGAAATGTAGTATATCTGTTTGAACGAGAATGTAGTATACAACGTCGTCATCAAAAAGTAGTGGAGGAAGCACCTTCTTGTATCCTATCACCTTCCAAAAGACAGGCAATGGGAGAATGTGCCGTAGCTATTGCTAAGGCTTGTAATTATAGTGGCGCTGGTACTGTTGAGTTTTTGGTAGATGAACAATTAAATTTCTATTTTTTGGAAATGAATACACGTTTGCAGGTGGAGCATCCTGTAACTGAGTATATTACTGGGTTGGACCTAGTTAAAGAGCAAATTAAGGTGGCAAAAAATGAAAGTTTATCATTTAATCAGAATAACTTAAAGATAACAGGGCACGCAATAGAAATTAGGGTCTGTGCTGAAGACCCTTCTAACAACTTTATGCCTGATATTGGCAGGATTGTAAAATATTGTAAACCCTCTGGAGTTGGTATACGAGTGGATGATGGAATTGAAGAGGGAATGGAGATTCCTATCTATTATGATCCAATGATTGCCAAGTTGATTGTTTTTGGTTCAAATCGGTCGGAAGCAATTGAAAAGCTAACAAGGGCAATTGCGGATTATAAAATCGTTGGAGTTGAAACCACTTTGCCTTTTTGTAGTTTTGCTATCAATCATCCAGCCTTTATCCAAGGAAATTTTGATACAAATTTTGTCAAAAAACATTTTAAGCCTGAATTCCTAATCCAACATAAAACAAGCGAGGAGGAAATTGTTGCATCCCTTGTGACGTTTTTAATAGATAAAAAAAGCAACAACTTAGAGTCTACAGGGAAAATTAAACAAAATAGCAATTGGAAATTGAGAAAATCCTTTTCTTAAATTGCTACCTTGTAAATTTTCCCCAAGAATTGCCAATATTGAATATATATATGCCTTTAGGTAGTTCCCACGGTTGAAGTTCAAATTTGGAATGAAGGATTTTTTTATCAAGTATTTTCTTTCCTTCCGAAGTGAAAATTTGGATGGATTGATTATTTTCCTTTGCTATTTGGAAAATTAATGGACCACTTCCCTCAAAAAACGCCGCAGAATTGATTGTCCTTAGACTGTTAGTTTTTATATTTGGGATACTTATGTCACTTGGTAATAAGCCCCTTGCTACCATTTTATCTCGAATTGGTATAAAATGAGATGAATTATATAGCAATTCATCTGCCTGCAGGAATAAAAGGGCCGCTTGTGGCATCGTCATATTTGTTGCATAACTCATATTGGCTTGAATTAATAAGCGATCAGTAGCTTCTCTCCCAATTAGTTCCCAAATCTCCATTAATACACTACTCCAAATATCTGCATCGTTATATTTATTATTTACCAAATCTTCCGGGTAATGGTCCGTTGAATTTGCAATTCTTCCATTCCAAAACTCATTATGCCCATCCCAAGTATAAACATTGTACCAAAAGTTTGAGGATATATGGCGAGAATAGGAGGCTGCAAAATAATCTCCTCCCGCTTCATCAAGCGTAGTTCTTTCAAGACCAAAATTAGTATTCGGTGCAGCACTATGTGAAATGGCATGTCCATATTCATGAATTATTACATCAGCATCTTCCGCATCATCAACTCCACCTTCACCAAAACTAAGACGGGGAGGGGAGGAGGCTGGATTGAAATTACTATTATCGGCCCCATTCATTCCATGTGCATCTACAACAATTTGGTAATTGCAAATGTTTGGAAACCCCAAAATATTGTGGATATACGAATTAAAAGTAGTTAGATGGTAGAATGCATTGACATCCTCAAATCCGGATTGATCTCTTGAATAGATAAAGTTAGGATTATTTGAAACTGCCGGCAATACATAAGGTGTACTAACTTCTGAAATAATTACAGCTGAATTTTTTAACCTAAAACTATCATTTTCAAAGGTGCATATTAAGTTTGCGATTTGTTGTTGAGAGGATAACAGGCTATTGCTCGCATCGTTTGAATCTACCCAAGGACTTAAATAAACATTACCAGAACTGGTAAGTGGATCTGGATAAAAAATTAGTCCTACTGCTGGGGTATCTGCAATTTCAATTGTTTTGTTAAAGTACGATAGGAGATTATTACAAAATAACAAATCGCCATTTAAGTCTACTATATATTCATTATAAGTGTCTTTTAAATCAGATGAAATAATCCTCTTGCAAGTTGAAATTTTATTGTCCCAAGCAATATAAAGATCTTCCTCAGAAACTTGGATTAAATTCTGATCTATATCTTGATCTGTAGGGAATTTTGATTTAAATTCTTTTGCATCTTCATCAATTTCAAATACTTCTGGAATTAAGTTGTTGGAAATAGACAATATTTTACCATTTAAGTCTATATTTATTTTGACCTGTGATTTGTATACTTCTTTATTATTTACAATCTGAGTAAAAAGAAAATGGCTGGTATAGGGTCCAAATATTTGGTTTTCTAATTTGAATTCCCTTTTGAACTGTTTTTTTACCCAATCCAAAGTATTGTCCTTGTCCTTTATAATAATTTCCTCATTGGGCAATTCCAAGGTGCATTTTTGAAGTCCATGGATTTCATAGTTTTGAGAAATCGAGGTTAAAGGGAATAGGAAGATCAAAAGAAGAATGAATCTGTTTATCATTATGCAAATATAGTGTGGATACACTCGTAAATAAAAATTAGAAACCTTATGAGTAAATCAAAGTTAAAAGGATTAATCATGAGGAAATTTACGCTGTTAATTCTTGTATCATTTTTTTTGTCCCAATTTGCCTTTGGTCAAAAAAAGAAAAGACCCGATAGTATAAAGAAATATAGTTCTTCATTGTTATTTGGAGCAAACTATATGATAAAATCAACTTGGAATTTTAATAAAAATTATAGTAAATGGGGGGAGAATTCAAAAATGCAACCAGGTTTCGGAAGCTCTTACGGTGTAGCAATTTTTTGGTATGCAAACAATAATATCGGAATAGGAATTAATCCTTCCTTTACAACCTATAATCTAAAATGGACGGGTTTGGATTCTCTAGCTGGAAATCAGGTTTCATATGAAAGTGGAGTGAAGTTTACGGGAGTAGATATTCCTCTGTATGCGAAAATAATGTTGGAATCTGGTGCTTATTTTGAATTGGGATTTCAGTATGGAATGTTGTTTAGTGCCGATTTTAAATCCTCAAGCACAAAAAATGCATATGTAGTAGAAAAGAAAACGATTAGTATGTGGAATAATGCTTACTATGCACCAATAATTGGTTTTGGCTTTGATATGTATTTAGCAGAAGATTTGTTTTTAAATGGGGGGGTAAGGGTTGCTTATGGTCTAAATAATATGCGGGGGCATGATGGGATACCTTTAAAGATGGATGGTCAACCTGGACCAAATTCTCTGCTAGATGGTAGTTTGTACGATTCGAAAAGAGGGTCTCATTTTTTTTGGGGAGGGGTAAATGTTGGAATAATTTATAGGATAGATATTTAATTTGATTTATTGCTTACTTATGTCGTTTGTCGTTTTTTATTAACCAAGATGAAATTTTTAAAGTTAAGTACCAGAAGTTTGGTATATTTGGATTCGAAATCACTTTTTTTGTAAAGTCAAAATTCTTAAAATAAGAAAATATGAAGCTTAGAAAATTTACGCTAATTCTTGCAGCTTTTTTGGGTGCTGGCACATTATTTACCTTTGGTCAAGGGGTAGGCATAAACATCACAGGGGCCCCAGCTAATTCAAAATCAATGTTAGATGTTGAAGCTACTGGAAAAGGTATGTTGATTCCAAGAATGACTTGGGTTAATAAGCCAACTGGCTTAACTTCATCAGAGGCGGGTATGATAATTTACAGCACCGATGGTGACGGTACAAACGGTCCCGGTTTTTACTTTTATGACGGATCTGTTTGGACGAATTTAATGACTACTTCGTCCTTTTCTGCAGGGTCATTTATTGAAAATCAGTCTGCAACTGCGCAAACAGGTCGATTTCGGATTGATGGAAACGGAATTTTTGATGGCGGCAATGTTGGAGTTGGATCTATTACACCTGGCGCTAAAGTTGATGTATATCAAGCATTGTCTGGGTCAACATCATCATCTTCTAAAGCTTTAAATTCAATTCAGAACTCGAGTTATAATACTACAGGAGGCATTATTTCAAGTTATAGTGGGTATTTTTCAAACAGCAGTTCTAGGTCCTCTGGAGGTAACAATTTAATTAATGTTGGTTTATTTGCAACTGCAATAAACGGTCAATTGAATTATGCTGCAATTTTTGATCAAGGAAATGTTGGTATAGGTTCTACTTCCCCTTCTGATAAATTGGATGTTGTTGGAAATGTAAAGATTAGTGGTCTGTCTTCTCCTGTCGCTACTACCTCCATTACCAATGCTAGTTTATTAATGGCATCTTCCACTGGGGAACTTAGGTCAACTTTAGGCACTGCCAACCAAGTTTTAAAAATGAATAGTGGCGGGACTGCTATTGAATGGGGGGCACCAGTTTCCTCTAGTCTTAGTATCCCAGCAACTACTGGAGATATCCTTTATTACAATGGCACTTCTTGGGTAGTATTGAATACGCCAGGAACTTCTGCGGGTGGTGCAGGAGTTCGATATGCACTTACACTTCCTAATGCTGGTACAGGTACTCCTTCTTGGCAAGCAACTGATGCTTTTTCTGTTAGTGGAGATGGAATGGGGAACTGTGTGGCATCAACTAATATCAATTTGAACTCTTTCAACCTGACTGGAACAGGTAATATAAATATTAGTGGTAGAATTACTTCTAATGGAATACAAGAAACTTCGGATGCTAGGTTTAAAAAGAATGTTAAATCAATTTCCAATGTGCTTTCTAAGGTTCTTTCTGTTCAAGGTGTTTCTTACAATTGGAAAAAGGAGGAATTTCCACATAAATCTTTCGGAACTAAAACCGAGCTTGGTTTTATTGCTCAAGACTTAGAACAAATTTTCCCTGAATTAGTAGAGACAGATTCAGATGGTTATAAATCTGTTCAGTATAGTCATATGGTTCCTGTTCTATTGGAGGCAATTAAAGAACAACAGAAATTAATCAATCAATTGCAAGGAACCGTGTCCAATTTGTCTCAAGCCGTTTATGGAAAAGATTTAATGAAGCCTTTAGAAAATTCATCAGCTGAATTAAAAAAATAGGTTTTGAAAAGAATTATCTCCATTCTTTTTTTAGTTCATAGGTTTTCTTGGAGTGAAATTACAAATGGAGCGCTACCTATAAAGATGGGATATGAGAATGAATTTATTTTATCATTTTTATGACCTTTTTTTAAGTTGCCTCTTCATTTATTGGTTTTTACAAACTAATTGTTCTTTTGATTTTTCTGTATTACTCATAGTTTGAAAATTATTAAATTTTTAAATTAAACATCGTTTTAAAATGAAGTGTTTTTTTACTAGGTTTTCTAAGCCATTTTCTATTTCCATTGTAAGTTTGGTGTTTTTCTGCCTTTCTTCGGAAATTTTAATGGGACAATGTAATGTTGTTACATCAGGAACTGCAGCTGCGCCTACCTGTAGCAACCAGGCATTAAGTCTAGGTGCCGGAGAGTCTTATAACATTTCTTATACCAACGGTGTATTTTATCAGATTTCCTATTCCAACAATGCCCAATCAAACGGGTATTGTATCAATGGAACTCAGTACACCGCCAATCCGGGGTATTTCAATACGCTTAGTGGCACCCTAGCTACAGGTATTTTCAGAAACACAGGAACATGGTCTGGTTCATCCGCGGTGTTGAACTATAGTATCGCTACGCCAACAGTTCCTGGAACACCAAGTGTTAGCACCAATGGTTGTAACCAAGTTACGCTTACTTGGGGCGCTTCAAGTTATGCCCAAGGGTACGAGCTTCAGGTAGCCACGGATGCAGGTTTCGTATCCAATTTGGCTGGCAACAACTGCGGTGGACAGCCCTGTAACGCAAGTGTAAGCCTTGGTTCTACTTCTGCAGTAATCACTGGATTAACGCCGGGTACTACTTACTATGCGCGTGTACGGGCAAGAAATGGTGCCACTCCTTGCCGCAGTGGATTTTCGGGAACGCTTACATTTACTCCACCTGCCAATCCAAGTATAGTGGGTGCCACCCCTAGTCCTGCCGTTGCCTCTGGCGCCTGCGCCGGAAGTGCAGTAGCTGTAAATTCAGCTTCCATATCTGGTGGGGTCGGTTGTTCACTGCAATATAGATTCTGGAACGGTTCCAGTTGGTCTGGTTATTCTGGAACAACTTCTTATACTTCTGTATATGGAGGAGATTTAACAAATAGTATTGAAGTTTCAACAACTGGATGTAGCGGAACCTGCGCTACCCCAGCCGCTCAAACATATACTTGGTCTGTGGTATCAACTCCTATAGCCCCTACTTTAACCTCGGCTAGTCCAGCCAATGGTACAAGTATTTGTGCAGGTTACAACAGTGGTACAGTAACCATGACAGCAGGTTCAGGTGGTGCATCTGGGGCTGCAGGGGAATACCAAGTCAGTATCAACAACGGTTCTTCTTGGGCTTCTTACACAAATGGGGCAGCCATCAACACTACGGGTGCAAGCGGAAACGTAATAATTCAAGCAAGAAGAACAGCAGGAACACCAGCATCATGTGCGGCATCTTCATGGACTACCCTTTGCACTTGGCCGGTTGCCTCAGCGGTTGTGGGGCCAACTCTTTCAAGTGCCAACCCTGCAAGTGGAACGGTCATCTGTGCAGGATTCAATACCGGTACAGTGACCTGTAATGCGGGTTCAGGTGGCTCAAGTGGTGCAGCCGATCAATACCGGGTTAGTATAGATGGCGGTAGTACTTGGAGTGCATACACCAATGGTGCAGCAATCAATACATCGTCGGCCACAGGAAATGTAATAGTGCAATCTAGTAGGACAGCAGGTTCCTTTGGATGTACTACTTCTGCTTGGACTACCATGTGCACTTGGAATCTTAGCACAGCAACAGTAAATCCGACCTTGAATACGGCCAGTCCAGCTTCAGGAACTGGCATCTGTCCAGGTTACAACGGTCCTTCAGCAACAATTAATGCAGGTAGCGGTGGGTCAGCAGGAGCTGCAGATAGTTACCAATTTAGTATAAACGGAGGAGGTGCATGGAGTGCCTATACTTCAGGAGGTACCATAAATACAACAGGCGCCACAACAAGTGTTCAGGTCAGAGCCAGTCGTTCTGCAGGCAGTTACGGCTGTTCAGCCACTGGCCCAACCGTGCTGGCAACTTGGCCTATAATTGCCCAGCCAGTTGCTCCTACTTTGCTTTCGTCCAGCGCTTCGAACGGAAGCACCATCTGTGCCGGTTATTCCGGTACGGTTACCTGCAATGCAGGAACTGGCGGAACAACTGGAGCAGTGGATCAATATCAGGTTAGCATCAACGGTGGCGGGGCCTATTCTGCCTACACCAACGGTGCAGCCATTAACACTACCGGAGCAACAGGCTCTGTTATTGTACAATCCAGAAGGGTTGATGGAACCTTGGGCTGTTCCACAACTGCATGGACAACAGTTTGCACTTGGACGGTAGGAACCTCACCAGTTTCTCCAACCTTATCAGTTGCAAGCCCTGTTAGCGGATCTACAATCTGTGCTGGCTTCAATACAGGTACAGTTACCTGCAATGCGGGTAGCGGAGGTTCAACAGGAGCTGCCGATCAGTATCGATTCAGTATCAATGGAGGTTCAACTTGGAATACCTATACCAATGGATCTGCAATAACTACAACCGGTGCAACAGGTTCAGTAATCGTTCAGGCTAGCCGAACTGCAGGTTCGTTTGGTTGTACAACTACCGCTTGGACAACCGTTTGCACATGGACTGTAGGCGCTACAGTTGTAAATCCAACTTTATCTTCTGCCACCCCAGCAAGCGGCACTACACTTTGTATCGGATACAATGGACCCTTGGCCAATATAACAGCAGGATCTGGCGGCTCAACAGGCGCAGCTGATTCTTACCAGTTTAGCATAAATGGCGGCGGCGCTTGGAGTGCCTATACCTCTGGGTCAACCATTAATACATCGGGTGGCAGTACTAGTGTACAAGTACGGGCAAGCAGGTCTGCGGGAAGCTACGGATGCACAGCAACAGGTCCTACAGTATTGGCAACTTGGCCATTGGCTGCCCAACCCGTTGCACCAACCCTTTCATCAGCCACACCATCTAATGGAACAACTATATGTGAAGGTACAGCGGTAAGCGCAACCGGCACTGCAGGTTCAGGGGGAACAGGATCCGCAACAAATGAATTTAGATTTAGTATTGATAACGGAGCAACTTGGAGCACCTATACCAATGGCGCAAGTATTGCCACCTTGGGTGGAACTACAGCCGTAATTGTTCAGTCTAGAAGAGTGGACGGTACGTTTGGATGTACAACTACGGCTTGGGGCACAATTGCCTCTTGGCCAATGAACATTAAACCTTCAGTACCAACATTCGCCTCAACAACCATAACAGGATGCGGACTTTCTAGTATTACACCAACAATTGGTGCGAATGGAAATACCTGTAGGTTCTATGGTCCGAACTCAACTTCAACATTAATCGCAACAGGAACGAGCTATACGGCAAGTATAGTGGGTACGAACACCTATTATGTAACGACCTACAATTCAACAACAGGTTGCGAAAGCGATCAAGTAGCCATCACTGTAACCATCACCTCTTCGTTTACTGTTGCCATGACAAGCACACAGCACAATGGTTATGAGATTAGTTGCTATGGCGGCTCAAATGGAGATGCTATTGCCACTTTGACTGGCGGATCACCAGTTACACCAGTTACCTATTATTGGTCTAACGGAACTACAAACAATGTTGCTTCGCTTACCAACACGATAACAGGTCTACAAAGTGCTACTTTCAATGTAACAGCAATTGATGCAATTGGATGTGGTGGCATAGGCTCAATTTCTCTTGATCAGCCGACGGAATTGGCCATTACCTTGTCCCCCTCTGACTACAATGGATGGGAGGTAAGTTGTAATGGCGCTTCGGATGGTTCAGTCAATTCGACCGTAACTGGTGGATCAGGAGGAAATACCTTTAGTTGGACATCTTCACCATCAGGGTTTACATCGGCTGCGGAAGATCCAACAGGTATGAGTGCAAGGTCTTACACAGTAGTAGTGACAAACAATAACGGATGTACTGCAACAGGAAGTGTAACATTTAACCAACCTTCTGCAATCACCTTCTCTACACTAACAGGTTATGCCTGTTCAGGAAACACCTATACATCGGCAGACGTAACAGTAAATCCAGTTGGCGGAGCTTCAACAACGTATCAATACCGCTACCGCACTCCACCAACATCTGGTGTATGGTCAGCTTGGCAGACGGCGAATAACTTCCCATCTCTTTCAAACGGAACTAGCTATGAGTTTCAGGTAAGGGATGCGGTCAACACCTCTTGTACAAGTTCTTCCACAACTGTTGCGATAACCTTCCCAGCAAGCGGAACGGCAGTAGATGCCTGTAACTTTATTTATGTTTCGCCGGGTGGTGCAACAACTTATCCGGCCCTTGGTCAGAAAAGTTGTACAGTCGATTTACCAACAGCCATTCAGATTTACAACAACGATAATTCAAGGAACCACATCCTGATGCAGTCAGGAAACTATACCTATACCAATACCATTACTATTCCAGCAGGATTGACAATTGATGGTGGTTATACAGTATCAGGTACAGATTGGATAAAGAATTCAACATCTGCAACAAATATTACGATGAATCCAACGATTTTTGTAGATGCAGGAACAAATACGGGTCATCATATTGCATTCCGAGTAGGAGGAAACAATGTAACAATTAAAGATATTACTGTAACGGTATTACCTGCAGGAATAAGCGGTGCGACAGGAAACAAAGGTAAATCAGTATATGGTTTTTATCTCTCTGGTCAAACAGGATTTACCATGACACGTTGCTCAGTAACGACTACAGCTGCTACTGCAGGTGACGCAGGTGCAACTCAATCGGGTAGTGGCGGCGGAGGTGCTGGTGGCGCTGGAGGTGCAGGTAATACTACTGAAAAAGCTGGATGTTCTGAATGCGGAGGATCGGGTGCAACAGGTAGTGCAGGTAATGGCGGAGCATCAGGAGGAGGAGGAGGAGCCGGTTGCTGTTCAGGTGGATGTAACTGGTATGGTTGTGATGCAGGTGGATGTACGGCATCAAGCGGAGGAACTGGTTCAAATGGAGCAGGAGGAACAAACTATACCGCTGGCAACCAACCTAGTAATACAGGAGGTTTATCAACCTACTATATTCCAGTGAATGGAGTCCAAGGAGGAGATGGATTTGGCGGTGGCGGTGGCGGCGGCGGTGGCTTTGGTGCTTCAGGAACTTGTTGTACTTGTGATTGTGGTCCATTTTGGGGTTATGGAGGAAACGGAGGTGCTGGTGGTGCTGGTGGATCAGGAGGTAACTTTGGGTATGGTGGAGGATCCTCGTTCTGCGTTTATGCTTGGGGTGGTTCAGGAACAATTACTGATTGTGTTCTTAATCCAGGAGCTGCCGGTGCCGGTGGGTCAGGACAGAATGGTAGAGCTGGTGTTGCAGGAAGTGCAGGATCAGGCGGAACGAGCAATGCAGGATATTGTGATGGTGGGGTTGGAGGTAATGGAGGTACTGGCGGTACTGGTGGTAACGGCGGTCGTGGACAGGATGGTGCAACAGGTATTAGCGCTGCAGTGCAAAATGCCAATGGTGCCACTGTAACAAGAACAGGTACTACCATTCCAGCCGATGGAACAGTTACAGTTAACTGGTTCAAAGGATGCCGTAATTCACAAATTGATATAACCAAAACTTCAGGTTCTAGTTGGACTGGTATTGGTTCAGATCCATTGTTTGTTAACGATCAAACTAGCAGTACTTCAAGTTACACTTCTTCATCTAATTCGGCATCCATTTATTTCCCAACATCTTCATCGTTAGGAAACAAAAATATTACACTAGGTTCAACTACATTGACAAGTTTTATTCGATTAATTGGAGACAGGTTGAACACCATTAGTTCAAGTACATTGGCTTCAACTGTAATTGCTCCAACTTGTCCAACTTCACCAATTACCTTGGCTACCAACTTAACTTCAGGGCAGATGGCCAATATTACCCAATACGATTGGGATATAACTTTGGTAAGTACCCCAACTATTAATGTATATACTTCAACTGCTGCAAATCCAGGTTCGGTACCTGCACCATCTGGCGATTGGATTGAAGGTGCAACCTATCAGGTAAGGTTTAGGGCCTATGAAGTTTGTTGCGGATGGTCAACCCCAGCCTACTTTACCTTTACAATGGCAAATAACCTAGCCTCTGTTGCAACGATAACACAATCTACCCCTGCCACGGTTTGTGCCAATACCACTCGAACCTACACCGCCTCTGCTGTAGCAGGTGCAACTACCTACAATTGGACAGTTAGTGGTGGAGTTATTCAATCCGGTCAAGGTACTCAAACAATTACAGTGCTTTGGGGTTCAGCAGGAACAGGAAGAACAGTATCTGTATATCCTTCCAACTCTTGCGCAGCATTCAATGGTTCTCCAACAACAATTACAAGAGAAGTTCATGGAACTCCTAGTGTAACAATTACAGGAGGTTCAGAATTTTGTTCAGGAGGGTCATTGAGTTTGGTTGCAAGTGTAACTTCAGGTGTTTCAAATGGTGGTAGTTCGCTTGCTAATGGTGTATTTACTTACTCTTGGCCTGCTCCTGGTTCAGGTACTCTACAAACATATTCAGCCACTTCTGCAGGAACATATTCCGTTACAGTAACTGAAGGAGGATCAGGATGTACTTCAACCGATAATCAAGTTGTAACAATAAATTCACTACCTTCTGCTCCTACAAGTGGAGGTAATCAAACAGCTTGTGTTGGTGGAACAATTCCAAACCTTTCTGTTACTACCTCATCTGGTGTAACAGCAGATTGGTATACCGTTTCTTCAGGTGGAACAATCGCTTCAGGTGGAACAGGTGTTTTAAGTTTTGCTACTGGACAAACAGCAGCAGGTAGTTATACCTATTATGCACAAGCAAGAAATTCTTCTACAGGATGTGTAAGTTCAACAAGGACGGCTGTAACCTTAAATTTACTTTCTGGAAACCAATCTGCTTCAAATTGGACAGGAGCTGTAAGTACGGATTGGTTTAATCCAAATAACTGGTCAAATTGCGTTCCAGGTCAAAATACGGTAACTACAATTCCTGATTTGGGAACTTCAGCCAATTACCCTATTATTAATGGCGCTCAAGGAAATGTATATAATATTACAATACAAGGAAGTGGGACTGTTCAGCGTCTTACAATTGGTACAGGTTCAATTCGTGTTTGGCAATAATTAATAAACTTAAATAATTACTACAATGAAAAAGTTAGCAATCTCAATTTTAATGTCCTTTGGTACCATTGTTGCAATTGGTCAAACCAACCAATCTTCAACCCCTCATGGAAGTGAGGAGAAATTCTCTGAAGAGACCCATGTTGGGCATAATCATGGTCCAAGTGGAACAAAAGGATGTAATCCTGAATTGACTATGAAGTTGAATGAAATAAAAGCAAATGGAAATTGCCCTGCCTTGGCTGATTATGTTATTGTTGCCACCGGTAAAAAGTTCTTCGATGCCTATCCTGACTTCCCTCCATGTCCAAATTTAGGAAATATGATTACAGATAAGGAAGCATATTATAAATCAATTAACGAATGGTGTTCAAAACATCCCAATGATTCAGAGCTTGTTCATCAAATCTTAGGATTTAGTACAGAAGTTTCAGGCAAGTAAAATCTAATTTGTCGGAAGGAGGCTATTTCATGTTGAAATGGCCTCCTTTTTTTTTAAGATAAGTATCTTTTTTTTGTATATTTGTTAAAATTTGCAATTTTGAAATGAGGTTTGAAAAATCTTTCATTGGCAAGTCAATTAAATTGTTTTTGTTTTTTCTTGGGGTTATTACTTTTTCAATTTTCGAATCATTTTATTTTGAGTCAGAACATTGAATTCGTTAAAGGGTTTCCATCCGTTATTTTGAAGTTGGAGGTTGGAAAAAGCAAGTTGGAATCTAAACTATTTGATTTGGATTATCCAATTTGCCAAAAATATTCAGGAGTATTAAGAAAAAATCAATTCCAATTTATTGAAGAGGAACAAAAAAATATTTTTGATTTTTTTTCAGGGAAGAAAAGTTTAGTAAATAAAGTTCTGCAGTTCCTAAAAAATTCTAAAATCGACTTTTTAGAATTTAATGATCTAAACTTTTATTTGACCAATTTTCTAAAGGCAACAAAAATTCCACAAGGTTACATTTTTGATTCGTTTTTAATAGTTAAATTTAAAGGTTTAATTTAGTTGGTATTTTAGTTTAGGTAGCAGAAAATGGAAAACAATGGATTTTTATTTAAATGACAACTTGGGTAGTTTGCTTATTGTGTCACCATTGCGTTATCCATCTAAAATATGGCAATGGAATTTTGTAAAATAAAGGGAATGAAGCAACTTTTTTTTGTCTTTTTTATTTTTCTGCTTTCTTCTTCTATTGCTCAAAAGGGGATAACATATAATAAATCCATCAAGCCAATTTTTGAAAAGCATTGTACTTCATGTCATTTTGAAAATGGATTTAGTCCATTTTCTCTAGATTCTTATTTATCGGTTAAAAATCGTTCGGATTTTATTTGCCATGTGATAGAAAATGGAATTATGCCTCCATGGACAGCTGATACAAGTTATAGAAAATTCAAAAATCAAAATGTTCTAAGTAAAAAGGAATTAAAAATTATCCAACAATGGTCAAAAGAAGGTGGAATTGAAGGAGAGGAAATTGTTCAAATCCAAAAGAAACAAACCAATAATAACAGACAATTTGATACTACTTGGTGTATACCTATGGTAAGATCTTATTCGGTTAAAAATTTGAATCAGGATTTGTTTAAAAGGTTCTATGTGAAAACTGACTTTGTTAGGGATGTGTATGTTTCACGTTTTGAGTTTAGACCAGGGAATAAAAATATTGTTCATCATTCAGAAGTTTTCCTAGATTCCTCAGGTCAAAATTTTCCTGATTTATCAATTCCGGGAAATGAACAAATCCCAGGAATGAATTATGAAGCGAGAATTCCAGGATTAAGTAATTTTCAATATATAACAGGTTGGCTTCCAGGTGAAATGTATGAAGAATTCCCAAAAGGAATTTATTCCAAAATCCCAAAGGGCTCAAAAATGTTTTTTTTGATGCATTATGCTTCAACTCCAATTGAAGAAACTGATTCAAGTGTTTTCTTTGTTCACGAGAACAAAAATTTGAAGGGTATTCGTGTGGCAAAAACGATTGATATTCATGGACATCGAGATTTGGATAAAGGTAGTTTTTATATTCCCAAAGATTCCGTTGTTTCATTGCATTGTAGAAAGGTAATTAAGGAAGATATTTCTGCATTTAGTTTACTCGTACATGCTCATCATCTTGCAAAATCCATGTTAGCCTATGTCGTAACCCCTAAAAATGATACCATTCCTTTATTAAAAATACCAAAGTGGAATTTCAACTGGCAATTCATATATAAATTCAAAAAATTTGAAATTATTCCTAAAAACTCCATAGTACATTACTTTGTTGAATATGACAATACAATTAATAATCTTGAAAATCCCAATTTTCCACCAAAAGATATTCATTATTCGTTTGAGGCAGACCAAGAAATGATGGAACTTTTTATTTACTACGTACCTTATTCAAAAGGGGATGAAAAAATGCCATTAGATTATTAATTTATAATTTTAAAATGAAGTTTCCAAAATGTGTCTAATACAATAATTAATGCGATTTTTATGGTAAAGATTTCAAAGGCAATTATTTTCTGGATTTTTTTTATTTGTATAGTTATAGTATTTGCTTCTTGGAGGAAGCATAATTATTTAGGAAATCCAGATTCTTCCCAATTAAGCAAACAAATAGAACTAGGACGACTATTATTTTATGATCCTATACTTTCAGCAGATAATTCTATTTCTTGTTCTAGCTGTCATAAACAGGAATTTGCTTTTTCTGATACAGCTCGTTTTAGCAAAGGGATTTTTGGTAGAACTATTTCAAGAAATTCAATGAGTTTGGTAAATTTAAAATGGCAGAACAAATTTTTTTGGGATGGAAGAGTAACTACTCTGGAAGAGCAAGTTTTGAAGCCTATTGTCCATCCAAATGAAATGGGACAAGATTTGGAATCTTTAATTTTGGAACTTAATCAAAACAAACGATATGCTGCTTTGTTTTTTGAGGCTTTTGGAAAGGCTAGTATTGATTCTAATCAAATTAGTACCGCCTTAGCTAGTTTTATTAAAATTATTGTTTCAATGAATTCTCCCATGGATAAGGTATTTGAAAATCCAAATAATAGAGCAATAAACGAACATGTAGCAGAGAATGGAGCCGAAAGTGATTTAACAGTAATGAAAAACCTTTTTGAAAAATCGTTGACTTCCCAAATTCTATTTTTAAAAAGTGCCTTAAAACAAAAAAATGGAAAGATTGAATACTCAGATAGGGCATTAAGCGTTTTTGTAATTTGTATTCAATGTCACGATAAAAACTTCTTGGGTGATTCTGGATTAATGAAAAATAGTGGATTGGAAAAAGTGTCGGTTGATAAAGGTTTAGGTGCTATTTCAAAATTGGAGAAGGATGAAGGTTTGTTTAAGGTTCCAACGTTTAGAAATGTTCTTAAAACACCACCTTATATGCATGATGGAAGGTTTAAGACCATTGATGAAGTATTAGAGCATTACAGCACTGGAATTCAGGACCATCCTAATCTGGACCCTTTGTTGAAAGTGAATGGAGAACCAGTTCGATTTAACCTTACAATTAGTGAAAAGGAAGAAATTATAGAGTTCTTGCGTTTAGCAGAAGACGACAGTTTGTTTACAAATCCAAAATTGTCAAATCCTTTTTTGAACAAGTAGTTTCTTTTAGTTAGGTGAAAGGGAAGGCGTTTAAAATGAAATTTTCTCAATTTTAACTTTGTTAGTTATTTCACCTCCCATTCTTTGTAAAAGGATTTAAAATCAAAGATATATTGGTTTTAACCAAAGGCGAATAAGTTATATTCAAAGTAACTTAAAAATTCAAGGTCTCCCAAATTTCTGAAAATATCCCTTTTTGAAAGTCAGTTATCTTAAACCCAAATTAATCAATAGGAGGATTTATTAATCCGAACTACTTGATTTAGTTGGGTTTACCCCGATTTAGCAGTTGTTATCAATTTGGCCATACAAATTGATTTAAAACTGGTTAATCGTTTATGCATTTCTAATGCGTAATCTGGGTTATAACTGCTTCAGGGTCAGTGTTTGGTAGTTTTCTTTATTTAACTTCTCTTTTCATTTTTATCATTTAAACCTGGCTGATGGTTTTTATAATCTATATAATGGTTTCTCCATGAAACCTTACCCAACTAAACAAATACAAACTTTATAGAATCAAGAAATTTAGTTTTGGAAGTCTCCTTTTACCCAAGAAATCATCAGGATTAATTGATCAGAAAAGCTTGATTTTGCTAGGTTTTTCCCGATTAACCAGTTGTAATGCCTAATTTGGGTTATGTTTAAAATTAAAGTCAGGGTTAATTGAAAATTAGTGTGGTTTGAAGAAAAGTGAAAATCATGTATTTTTGTTTTGTAAATTTGTTAACAAATTAGGGGATTAAATTTAAATGAATGGCCATGAATAGAATATTAATATCAATGAAAATTCTGGTTGCTTTTTCAATTATTCTACTTTCCTTTTCAGCCTTTTCTCAAGGTGTTGGAATTAATTCTTCGGGTGCAAACGCCAATTCGAAGTCAATGTTGGATATAGATGTTACCGGAAAGGGACTTTTGATTCCAAGGATGGCTTGGTCGGCCAAGCCTAGTGGACTTTCTTCTTCCGAAAATGGGTTATTAATTTTTAGTAATGATGGTGATGGAACCAATGGCCCCGGGTTTTATTATTGGAATGGAAGCGCTTCTCAATGGGAGTTTTTAATAAATGGCTCCTCCTCTGGAACAGGATTCATATTAAATGGTGCTTCACTTCAATCACCTGCTCGTTTTCGAATTGATGGAAATGGTGTTTTTGATGGCGGTAATATTGGTATTGGAACAATTACGCCTGGGTCAAGAATTGATATAAATAATGCTTTAACGGCCTCTCCAATTGCAAATGCTAAGGCAATTAATGTCTTGCAAAATTCGACTTTTAATACTACTGCTAGTGTTTTAACTAATTATGGAGCCTATATAAACAACAGTTCTTCAAAAGCCTCAGGAGGTAATAATTTAATTAATGTTGCTCTTTATACAAGTGCCTCAAATGCCCAATTGAATTATGCGGCCATATTCGATCAAGGGAATGTAGGAATGGGAAGTTCCGCTCCTGTTCAAAAACTTGATGTTGTAGGGGATATTAATACAAGTACTGGAATAAGGATCAATAATACAGCCTCAACTGGTACATTTTTAAGAGGTAATGGAACCAAGTATGTTTCAAGTACACTTACTTTGCCTAATAATGCTGTTACGAATAGTTTGCTTTATGCAAGTGCCACAGACGTTATTTCAAGTTTGGCAACAGCAAATAATGCAACCCTTGTAACCAACGGTTCAGGTGTCCCTTCTTGGTTATCCTCTAGTTCAACTGGTACTTTGGGATTTTGGACCAGAACCGGTACTGTTTTGTCCCCCTCTAATTCAAATGATTTAGTTTCTATTCCAATTGATCGAACCATCGGTTTCGCTTTAGGTGGGCTAAATACGGCCACTGGCGCTGCTACAGGTGATAGGGGTGGCGTTGCTGGTCAGTTTAGCTTTTCGGGAGCATCTGCGAATGGTTACCTTGGCTTTAATTCGAATGATGGTTTTCCAAGTAATAATACCTTGGCAAAACCTGTTTCTGCTGGTGTTTATGGAATTTATTCAGGTACTACATCTGATCGTTATGGGATTTTTGGAGAAAATGAAAATACCGATGCAACAAGCTCGACAAATAAAATTGCCATTTACGGCCGTTCTAATAATACCAATGGGAATAGAATTGGCGTTCTTGGAGATGCTATGAATTCAGGTGGCGGAAATTCTCGCGCTGGAGTTCTTGGCTTGAGTGGAGCAGGGTCTGTTAGTGTTTCTTCCAATATCTCAGGGACTTCAGCAGCTGTTATGGGTATAGCAGAACCTGGTGATTATTCTTTATTTGGGTATTCTCCAACATCTACAGCAGGAAACCCCTTGCTGGCCTTGGCTTCTGATATAGGAGGTACAAAGACCAATAAATTTAGAATCGATGCAAATGGTCAAATTACAACCTCTTTAACTACAGCTGGTTTTGTGAAAACAACAGGAAGTGGTGTCTTATCTTCAAGTTCAACTGTCGTTCTAACTACTGATGTTTCAGGTGTTTTACCAGTTACTAATGGTGGTACAGGTTTAAGTTCTGTTTCATCTAATGGGATTTTAGTTGGAAATGGAACAGGTGCTTTAACGGTAACATCTTCACCTTCTGCATCTGGACAGGTTCTACAATGGAATGGTTCATCTTGGACACCAACTGCCTTTAATGGAATTGGATGGGGATTAACAGGAAATAGTGGAACAAATTCATCTACAAATTACATAGGAACATCTGATGCCCAAGATGTGGTTTTCAGAACTTCTGGTTCAGAAAGGGCAAGGCTATTAAGTGGAAGCGCAACCTTTTTAATTGGCAGTGGAGAAAACACGGGTTCTCCAAGTGCAGGTACACTGAGAGCACCGAATGCAAGTGGTACGAATATCACAGGGGCAAATTTGAATCTTAATGCAGGTTGGGGAACAGGGACTGCAGCGGCTGGTAGTGTTTTTGTAAATGGTGGAACTTCTGGAGGTGGTGCAAATGGAAATGTGTATTTGAGAGGTGGAAATAGCAGTGGTCTTCAAGGTGGTGTTTACATAAATGATAATGCAGGAGGTTCTACCTTTTTAAATGTTAATGGTGGTGTCGTAAGTATTGGAAATGGTACCCCTGGCTCTGCTCAAGTAAATATTAGCAATGGATTGGTGGTAGATCGGGCTAACCTAAACAATGGATCTATAAATAGTAGCAATGGAACTACAACAGGTAATGGAATTACTTTTGGGGCCTCATCAGGTGAAGGAATTGGTTCCAATCGTGCAAATGCTGCAGCGGGAACGAATCAATTTGGGTTGGATTTTTATACCTCCTCCACTAGAAGACTTTCCATTACAAATGCAGGAAGTGTAGGTGTTGGAACAATTAATCCTTCTGCCCCATTGCAGGTAGTGGGAAATTCAACTACTCCTTTTGATATTGCAAGGTTTGATGGAAGTAATACTATTGGAGCTGCTTTATATTTGAATCCAAGTGCTGCTGGTGGAAGGGCCTGGAATTTAATAGCAACTGCCAATTCTGCTGGTGAAGGTGCTGGGAAACTACTATTTAAGGATATTCCAAGTGGATTGGTTAGAATGACCATTGAAGGTGCATCTGGAAATGTAGGTATTGGTACCTCAAGTTCTCTGCAAACTTTGGATGTTAATGGACGAATTAATGTTGCCAATGGTGTAATTCAACGAGGGGGAACAGCCATTACAACAACAACAGATTTAGGACTTTATTCTCGGGTTTCTGGAAGTTGGATTCGGTATGTAACAAACAATGGTTCTCATGTATGGTATACGGATGATGGAATTGGCTCAACAGAAAGAATGCGACTAAGTGAAACAGGATTCTTAGCTGTTGGAAACCCCAGCACAGGTAGTGTTACAAGATCCGAATCAAAAACATTTTTTATGGGAAGTGGAATAAACACAAACAATGGATGGGTTTCTTCCTCTAGTTTAGGTACCATTACAACTCCTACAGGTGTTAATTTTACAGTTACAAAAGTTGTTTATTCTTTCAATGGTTACCATGAAGATGGAAATGAAACACATCAAGTTGAAATTCAGGTAGGTGCCACTTCTTTTGGAAATATTTCTGAAACTTCATTTGACGGCTATACTGCTGTTGATTGGACCAATACTTCCACTCATAGCACCTCCTTGACTTCTGGTTCTTCTGTTGTTTTTAGGGCCTGGGACTATAACGATAATTGCTTTGTTTGTTCAAACGACAGATTCTATATTCTTAATGGAACAGTTACTGTTTATTACACCTATACAGTCGGTCCTCAAACAGGTGATATTCTTGCTAGTGGCCGTGTTTATACTCAAAATGTTACATCCATGAATCAGATTGGAGACTTGGCAGAGCATTTTAAAGTCAACAACACGGATGGGGCCACCATTTCTCCGGGTATGATTGTTCAATTTGATGTGAACAATAGTTTAGCTTTTAAATTGGCTGATGAACCCTATTCGCAACATATTTCAGGGGTGATATCTGAAAATCCATCAGTAATGCTTAATTCACCCGCAGAAGGCATGCCAATTGCACTTACAGGAAGGGTTAAAGTAAATCTAAAACCGGGAATGCCTTTGGTGAAAAAGGGTGATTTCATTACTTCTTCAGATATTCCAGGTTTAGGACAAGTGGCTGAAAAAATGGGGACTGTAGTGGGGTTTGCTATATCTGATCAGTTGGTAGGAAATAATGAGGTTGAAATTTTACTGCAGCCGGGTAGGTTGTTTATTCCTTCTGGCAACCAAATTCCAGTGGAGGGGAAAAGAAGTTCAGATGGGATTTCAAATCCAGACGCACCTTTAGGAAGGACAGCTGGTAAAAACTAGAAAATGAAGAATATCCTCTTCTGTTTCTTTTTTTTGACTGGAGCCTTCTCGAAGACTTATTCCCAAACTTGGGAAAAGGTTGAAAAGAGAATACTAGCTGGTAAGAATTATTTGGAAGAAAAGGGGAATGAAGTTGATCCTCAATATGAAATTTTGAAATCCTTTTTTAAAAGGAAATTCAGTTTGAATTGTACACCCGTTAATGAAAAATTAATACAAGGTAATCTGCTAGTATTCAGACGGATATATGATAAAAAGGCCATCTTGCCAAAAAAGTTATTTGAAGAATTAGAGCATCCTTTAGATCGACTGACATTTCAAGCACTTTATTGTAACCAAACCAAATTTAATCTTAAGGAATACCTTGTCCAAATAGATTCAATTTGGAATAAATCTTCCTTAGAGGCTAGCCATTGCCTTTTAGCAATAACATGGCTGCAGGAAAATGGGTGCTGTACACCCAAAGAATTAGAACCGCTTAAAAAGAAAATTAGTACCTACCTTCAAAAGGTAATTGCAGAAAATAAGGTCGAGCATTATGACCAAAGATTTGAAGCTATAGCAGTGCTTTTATATTCAGGATTTGGTAATGCAATTGGCTCAAAAGAACTAAACGAAATTATTGATTTACAGCTTCCCGATGGATCATGGCCAATAAACTCTAGATTGAAAACCGGAAATGATCACACTACAGCCATGGCCATGTGGGCACTGATGGAGTTTTTTTCTCCTAAGAAGAAAATAGAACCTTTTGTTGTACAGTGATTTAAAGAGGATGATACCTGCTAAATTTTACCTTTTTCAATTTAAATGGGTAAATCTGTAGAACGCATTTCTGAAAATTCTATTTTCAAGGTTGCCTGGGCGTTATTAATAATTAATTTTGTCCAATGAAATTGTACAATCCTTCCACTGGTCAAATATTCCGTGAAGTTGCTGAAGATTCAAGCACGCAGGTAAAAAGTAAATTTGAACTCCTCAAATCTTATCAACCAAGTTGGTCAGAAACGAAGTTGAAGGATCGTATTTCTTGTATTCAACATTTCTTTGAACTTTTGGAAAGTGAAAAGGAACAACTTGCTTCTGACTTAAGTTCAGAAGTTGGCAAACCTCTTTGGCAATCTATAAATGAGGTAAATGGGGCAAAAGCTAGGATTAAGTTCTTTCTTGAGAATTCTGAAAAATACTTAGCCGATGAATGGGTTACTCCAGATGGTAGTACTAAGGAAAAGATAAGCTATGAACCTTTAGGGGTTATTGGAAATATTTCTGCGTGGAACTATCCTTATTTGGTGGGTGTGAATGTATTTATTCCTGCACTTATCGCGGGTAATTCGGTTCTATATAAACCTTCTGAATTTGCTACTTTAACTGGAATGAACATTGAAAGGCTTTTAAAAAAGGCGGGAATTCCAGATGGTGCCTTTCAAATTGTAATCGGAGCAAAAGAGGCAGGAGAAGCCATGCTGGATCTTCCTTTGAACGGCTATTTCTTTACAGGTAGCTTTAAAACTGGAAAATATATTTATGAGCGAGTGGCATCGAAAATGGTACCTTGTCAATTGGAATTGGGCGGAAAAGATCCATTGTATGTAGCAGATGATGTGGCTAATATTAAGCAAGTAGCCGAAGCTGTTTTGGAGGGTGTTGTTTATAATACAGGTCAAAGTTGTTGCGCTGTAGAACGGGTTTATGTTCAGGAAGGAATTTATGATTCTTTCTTGGAAGAGTTTGTACAGCAGGCCAAACAATTAAAAGTAGGTGGAAATGAAGAGGGTAAAATGGATGTAGGCCCCTTGACAAGAAAAGATCAAGTTGATTTTTTAGAAAAACAAGTTAAGGATGCAGTTGAAAAAGGTGCTTCTTTATTGGTAGGTGGAAAAAGAATGGAAAGAAAGGGTTATTTCTTTGAACCGACCGTATTGTCGAATGTAAATCATGAAATGAGTGTTATGAGAGATGAGAGTTTTGGGCCTATTATTGGTGTTCAAAAAGTGAAAGATGACGCTGAGGCTACGAAGCTTATGCTGGATTCTGATTATGGTTTAACTGCAGCAGTTTATACTACAAATCAAGATAGAGCAGAGAAAATTATGAAGCAAATGAATAGTGGTACTGTTTATTGGAACTGTTGCGATAGAGTTAGTGCACCACTTCCCTGGAGTGGTAGGAAACATTCTGGAATCGGTGCTACATTGTCTCATATTGGAATACGCGCATTCACTCATCCCAAAGCCTATCATTTAAGAGGATAAAAAAAAATTTTAGGGTATGTGCTTTACATATAAAAATTCCTCTATTTTTGCACTCCCAAAATCAAACGATTGTGGGTTAACATTCCTCCTTAGCTCAGTTGGTTAGAGCATCTGACTGTTAATCAGAGGGTCGCTGGTTCAAGTCCAGCAGGGGGAGCAAAAAGGCTGGCAATTCTGCTGGCCTTTTTTGTTTTATAGTTTGATAAGTTTTTAGGGATCGCCTGTCTGTTTTCTTTACTATAGCATGCTGAATTAATGTTGAAAACAGTCAATCATAAAATATGTATTGTAGGCGCTGGTCCTGGAGGGGTTTTTACTGCCTTAAACCTTTCAAGACTTGGAATTTCTTGTACTTTGATTGACAAGTCTGTTTTTCCTCGCGATAAAGTTTGTGGCGAAGCATTGCCTTCTGCTGTAATGTTTAGCCTTTATAAATACAACCCAGAAATTCTCAAGTCATCAGAATTTGAAAAGGCAAAGCAAGTAATTAATGGGGTAAAGGTCTATGCTCCAAATGGTAAAAGTATTTATATTCCTTACCTTTCTAAAGGAAATGCCGCTATTGGGTTAGACTCAAGTATTGGGATAAAAAGGTATGAATTTGATAATTTATTATTGAATTTTGCCAAAAAAGAAAAGAATATAACTGTATTAGAAAATTTGGAAATTAAAAGAATTGAAAAGAAAGAATTTGGGTATAGTCTTTATAATACTGATGAAAGTTTATGTATAGAAACACAGTTAGTTGTTGTAGCTAATGGCTTTAATTCTTTTTTAACCAAGCAATTAGTGGATTGGAAGTTGGATAAAGAGAACAATGCTTCAGGAATTACAAGTTACTACAAAAATGTTGAAGGAATCTCGAATGGCAATATGGCTGAATGTTATTTTTTGAATAACCTAAAATCTGGTGGACTTTACATTCAACCAGTTGGCGATGGTATAGTAAACGTGAATATCTCTATCCACAACTACGTTCGAAAAAAATACAACCTTAATCTACGAAAGGTACTTTATGATGCTCTTCAAACCAATCCTATATTAGAAAAGCGATTTAAAAATGCCATTGAAATTCGCAAACCAATTGGTTATGGTTATCATTTGGGTATTGAAAAGCGAAAAGTTTGCGGTGACAATTTCTTATTGATTGGTGATGCCGCAGGATTTAACGATGCCCTGACTGCCAATGGAATTGGTTTTGCCATTAAAAGTGCTGAAATTGCAGTACAAACCATTGAATTGGCCTATCTCCAAAATGATTTTTCTGAGAAAAAACTTAAAAAGTATGAAAGGGAGGTTTTCAAGCAATTTAAATCAGTGAGAATCGTTGGAAGGGTAGGGACCTGGTTAATGAAATATCCCAATCTTATCTTCATTACCATAAATACCTTTTTTGGAAATAAGTTGTTTGAAGAATTTGCCTACGAAGCATTATATACCAAATATCCTTGGACCTTGGTTTTTAAAATGCCGATAATTTGGTTTTTTAGAATTTTTAAAAAAACGTAATCTCCTTAAATTGAATTGTGCTTAGATTTAGTTGGGTTTACTCCTATTTACCTTTTATATAGCATAAGCTAGGTTAAACCTAAATTCAAAAATAGGCTTTTAAATCCAAACCACTTAGTTTAGGTTGAATTAAACCACCCAAAGAATTTAGGGATGGAAATTGTCGTCGATTTGACCTGCCAAATAGATTTTCAAACGCGTAATAGTTTAAATATTTCGATTGCTTATTCTGGATTTAATTTTTTCTACTTTCGCTTCATGTCTAAACCTAGGGTTCTTCGTATAGCCAACCGATTTAATATCGGAGGCCCTACCTTTAATGTAGCTTATCTCACGCGTTATTTGGAAGGGTATGAAACCAAATTAATTGGTGGGAGCCTCGATGAAGGCGAGGATAGTTCGGATTATATACTCACTAATTTAGGTTTAGTGCCTACAATCGTTCCCGAAATGAAAAGGGAAATAGATATCAAAGAAGATTATAAGGCCTACCTAAAGATTCGAGAAATTATAAGGGAATTTAAACCCCATATTGTCCATACCCATGCCTCTAAACCAGGAGCAATTGGTAGGTTGGCAGCTATTCATGAACAAGTCCCAGTTGTTCTTCATACCTTTCATGGACATGTTTTTCATTCCTATTTTGGAAAAGCAAAAACCCTCTTCTATAAAACAATCGAACGATACTTGGCTGCCCGTTCCACGCGGGTTATAGCCATTAGCGAAGGACAAGCCAAGGAGTTATCAATAGACCATCAAATTTGCAAAAGAGAAAAAATTGCCGTTGTTCCATTGGGCTTTGATTTAACAAAATTCAATGAGCATACGGAGGAAAAAAGAATGGCTTTTAGACAGACCTATGGATTGGATGATCAAACAATCGCGATTTGCATCGTAGGGAGGTTGGTGCCAATTAAGAACCATGGATTTTTAATTCAGGCCATTAAAAGACTGAAAGAAGAAACAAAACATCCATTTAAACTCTTCATTGTTGGGGATGGGGAAGAAAGGGCCAATATTGAAAGTATGATTTTGGATGCTGGTTTAAGTTATTCAATGGAAGAGCAAAATACGGCTGATATCACTTTTACCTCTTGGATAAAAGATGTGGATAGGGTTTATGCCGGTTGCGACATTGTTACACTTTGCTCTCTAAATGAAGGTACTCCGGTTAGCTTAATTGAAGCTCAAGCAGCTGGCTTACCTATAGTATCCACGCGTGTAGGAGGGATTCAAAATGTTGTTTTGGAAAATGAAACTGCCTTTCTTACAGCTAAAGATGATCTTGAAGCGTTTACAAAATTCTTAAAAATACTGGTCGAACAAGAGGATAAGCGATTGGCAATGTCCGAAAAAGGTTGGGAATTTGTTAAAGATAATTTTCATTTTACCCGATTGGTAAAAGATATGGATACCTTGTATCAAAAACTCCTCATGGAGAAGGCTGTCAAGTGGTGAATTGGATAGCCATTGATTAATTTACAAACAGGAAGGAGGACATGAGTTTGAATTACATTTGGGTGTTTTTGGGTGCATTTTTGGTAGATGTAGTCCCTTTTCCTTTTTTCCCAGCATTTACGATTATGATTTACCTCCAAATTCTGTTTGATTTGAATATTTGGTATGTTCTGTTTTTCGGAGTTTTGGGTTCAATTCTAGGCAGATATGCACTTACTTTATATATTCCTCGGATGTCAAGTTTGATTTTTAATCAAGCAAAAAATGAAGATGTACAATACCTCGGAAATCATTTAAAGCAAAAGGGATGGAAGGGGCAGGCCTTGATTTTAATCTATTCACTAATGCCTCTCCCAACTACTCCTCTCTTTTTGGCCGTCGGAATGGCTAACCTTAAACCAATAAACATTATTCCTGCCTTTGTTGTTGGTAAATTTGTTAGCGATGGGATTGCTGTTTTCCTTGGCGATAGTGCCGTTCGAAATGTAACACAGTTACTCGAAGGTATGTTTTCATGGCAAAGTGTTTTTGGTGTTGTTATAGGGTTTCTTTTTATTTTTTTATTATTGTTTCTCGATTGGCAGACCTTATTAAAATATAGAAGGCTTTCCTTCGGATTTAAGGTGTTTAGGGAGAAATAGTTTTCATTAGCTTACTTCGGAATAAATTTCTAATGCTGTTTAGTTTGTGCTTTTCTAGTGCATTTGCTAGATTAAATTACACGAACACTTTTCCTATGTAAATAAATGAAATCGGGATTTTAATCCTCCAATTGAAAAATTGGATCAAAAAATTCAGGGAAACACCTATATTCACCGCGAATTAAAATTTATGAGAAAAAATTACCTAGCCCTCGTTGCCCTTATTTTAGGTTGGATCCTTCCAAACACTATTGTTTTCGGACAAACAACAGATTTTGAAACCCGCCGACAAGCCTATTTAGCACAAGGATTGGCTTCAGATACTACCGCAATTACTGTTCAAGCTTATACAGACAATGCGGTAAATGTAAATGAATTAACCAATCTTTTGGAAGGTGTTTCCACCAGCGAGAATGTTGATTTTAATTTGGTTAAAATAATTCGAGTGCTCTACCTTACCAATGGTGAGCATGAAAGTCAAATTCTTCCTGTTATAAATTCTATTCCTTATTGGTTGAATGATGGTGAATCATTAAGACAATACTGGTCCGAGAACCATATCATTATGTGGTTAAGTTCTGATTGGTTGTTGCATGAAAAGTACGGAAGACCTTGCGACGACCGCTTATATGGCAGACTAAAGCATTTCCTTGAATTAAAAATAAACTATGGTTTTTATGAGTTTTTCTCGTCAACCTATGCCCCCTATTGCCTCTCAGGTTTGTTGAATCTTGCCGATTTTGCTCAAGATAGTACCTTGAAAAGTTTGGCTGGTGAGGCTTCTAAGCGCTTGTTGAAAGAAATGTTGATGATTACTAATGACCAAGGGGTTTTTTATCCTACTGCCGGAAGGAATTATTATGGAAAGTATGATTCTCCTTGGGGACAAAACCATAGCCACCTGATTTATCTGCTTACTGGAATGGGACCTATGCCAACAGGGGTAAGCCATTCAGGAGGATTTTTATCTACTTCTTCCTTGAATGTGGATGAAGTTACACAAAGTTGGTCTTCCAATTTGGATATTATTCTTCCCGTTGGACATACACTTCAGGAAGGGTTTGCCATTAACTCCGTATTGTCAGATGCGGATCGAGTAATTTTTCAATGGTCATCTGGCGCCTATTTCCATCCGGACGTTGCTATTGAAACTGCCACCTTGGTAAATGATTCTAACCTTTGGGAACACACTGAATTTCAACCGTTTGCTCAATTTCAAACCTTGCCAGTTGATCAGGCACCTTTCTTGGCCAATATTGCCAGTTCTATTTCAAAAAGTTCGGTTATTTGTGGACAGGATGTGGCTATTTTTAAACATGAATCAATAACCTTATCCTCTGTTCAAGATTTTTGGAAAGGCAAGCAAGGCTACCAAGTTATGCCTTGTGTAGCTACTGTTGGAACCTCCGCCGTTTTAACTGCTTCAGGAAAAGTGGAACCAGTTTGGGCCGATAGACCCTCTCGAATCTCTAACAATGATTTGCCCTATGTTGAACAAAAACATAATGTGGCCTTGCTAATGTACAGACCAGAAACCATTGGACTCGCCGCCTTTAACGATACCAATCCAGAGGTATCAGTTCGTTGGCCAAGTGCCGAGTTTGATGAAGAAAGACAAGATAGTTTATGGTTAATCGGAAGGCAGGGTAATTCCTATGTAGCCGTGAGAAGAAGCTGCTTAGGCGAAACTTTTGGAATTCCAACCTGCTACAATCCAGACGGACAAACCTGGGTTATCGTTGTGGGCGATTCAGGAATGTACGGTAGCTTCGACCATTTTGAAGAATTGGTGCAACAAAGCACAGTGACAGAAAACTGGACATTGGATCCAACCGATACCCAATGGGTTTATTCTGGATTTGTGAATTTTGATACCATTTCGATTGGTCATGATTGGCGTTCACCTTATGGACCAAGTTTGGGCATTGATGGAAAGGAAATAAAAGGAAATTGGGGAATTTATCCCAATCCAGGTTCTGATCGTTTGTTAGTTGAAATTGGTAATCCGAACAGCATCAAAGAATTGGAGGTGTTGGATACCTACGGCCGTTTGGTTTATTCGAAAAAACTAATGAACGGTGAAAGTCGAATTGAAATAGCCACTGCCACTTGGGCAAATGCCACCTATTTTATTAAAATCAAAGGACAAATTGAAACTGAAATTAAAAGGTGGGTGAAAATCGGCCAATAGTCAACTTGTATCCTTTTTTACCTTTTCCTTCCAATAATCCTTAAAAGATTATAAAATTGAATCCTTAATTCTTCCGCCTCAACTGAATTTTGTATTTATGCCAATCCTTTCAAATAAACACATGAAACCTTTTTTCTCTCTGATTGCTCTTTTGTTCTTTTCCTTCCAAGTTGTGGCTTTTCAAAATGTTCCTGAAAAGTACCTGGTAAGTTCTACCTTGGTGAAAAGTCATTCCAAAAAGGCTATTAAGGAAATGTGGAAAAAGAAACATATTCCAACCATTGCCTTGCCAGTAAATTGTGGTGTTGATATTTATGAAGTAATTTACAAAGCACCTTGGATTGATAGCACCACTTGGATTAATTGTTCCGGAATTGTTTATGTACCTAAAGTCGAAGGTAAATCCGTTCCTACGGTTATGTTTGGCCATGGAACAGAAATAAGGAAAGGCCGAAATATTTCGGACGATGATGCCCAACAAGGTATTTGCCTCGGATTTGCCACCGATCGGTACTTGGCCCTTTATCCGGATTATTATGGAATAGGAAAAGGCGATGGACAGCATTTGTATCAACATGCTTGGAGCGAAGGAATGGCATTCTTATACATGCTGTATGCCGTAGAAGAATTAAAGCAACAATTGAATATTCAAACCAACGGACAACTGTTTCTGACCGGTTATTCCCAAGGTGGACACGCTTCTATGGCTGCACATAAATTTATTGAAGCAGCCAAGGACCCTAGGTTTGTTGTAACGGCCTCTTCTCCAATGTCGGGCGCTTACGATATGACCGGTGAGCAATCCAAATATATGTTTCAAGAATATCCTAGGCCTTTTTACCTGCCCTATTTGCTAATAAGCTACCAAAAAGCCTACAATATTTTAAATTCAGATAATCCTTACAGTGTATTCAAATCGCCCTACGATACCTTATTGCCCCAGTTTTTTGGTGAGGTAAGAAACAAGACTTATTCTGAATTAGATAAGATTATGCCCAAGATTCCAAAGGATATTGTGAAGGACGACTACATTCACGAATACATCAATAATCCCAACTTCGCCTTTAAACTTAGGCTGGAAGAAAATAACCTCACCCAATGGAAACCTGAAGCACCTGTTCAGCTTTGTTATTGCAAAGGCGATAGAGAGGTAAACTATAAAAATTCGGAAGTAGCTTTTGCTGAAATGAAAAGTATGGGTGTTAAAAATATTCGGTTGAACAATGAAAGCGATTATTTAGACCATAATACCTGCGCTGCGTTTACCGTATTGGCTACCAAGAATTTTTTCGACCGCTACAAAAAGCATGGGAAAAATCCGAAAATGAAAAATATCCCAGCTTTTAAAAGGTGGATAGTTAACATGGTGAAAAAGAAAATAGAAAAGCAATACAAGGAATCGGGTAGAGACAAGGCCTACATGTAACGGGCAATCTATTTTGGTACCCTAATCGACCCGGTCCATCTGCATTTATAGCAATGGTATCGCCTAAGGTGGTATTGTTTCAGCGTAATCGTGTTTAATAGCTTTTCAAAAAATGTCCTTTTTATTCGATCAATAATTTCATTGGTGCAATTTGGGCAAGGCGGTCTAAAGTTTTTCATAAATTTTTCAATTCATTTGAATCAATTGATTTTAAATGGTTTAATTCGAAACAATCTTTTTTTCTTCTGGAAAATTCTTAGGAAAGAATGTTCGCTTATGGAATTGTATTTCATCTCCTGTAGACCTTTATTTTTGTATAACTAACTTTTATTCAATAGTTTATGGTTTAGGCGGGCTACCTTTCGCCCCATAACCTTTTTCCATTGAACAACCATTCTGCTAGGGCGAAAGGTACCGGGCTATTCGTTCCTAGTCCTCGCCTTACCTCCGCGAAGCTCCGTCAAGGCTGTGGGCTATCCACTGCTATCCCTGCCCGAACCGAACACAACCAGTCGTGCTTTGCTTTAGCCATTTCGAAATAACTAGAGTAGGGAAGTAGAATACATGACAAATTAATAATCTGTACATCAATTGCTTAAGTCTGGTTTTTGGGAGTTTCTGGATCTAAATCATGCAGTTCTATGAATAATTCATCGATGATTTATTTGGGATTTATGGTTTGTGCATTATAATTTGACAACTGTGGAATAAAATGCAAAGGCCCAGCTACCCTACAATGCTATGCGGAGATGTCGGGCAAGGATAGAGCGTGATACCCCGCAAGCCTGCTCCCCCGAACCCTTTCGGGCGGGAGCAGGCTGAGGAGTATTAGCGAAAGCCTGACCCAAGCGCCCTTGCAACTGCTTATTTAGAGGTAAAATGGTTTTGGCGATTGGGGGCCCGCCTAGCCTTAATTTTCAAAAAGGAACTTCAGAACCACTTCGTTTTTGTAAATTTTTGCAGCCCCACGATTTCAAATGCAGATTCTGAGTTTAACTTTGTTGCATGAATTCGACTACATCCAAAACCATTCCGCCAACCCCAACAGGAACACAATTAAACTGTAAAGGTTGGGTTCAGGAAGCCGCACTTCGTATGCTACATAACAATTTAGATCCTGCAGTGGCCGAGCGTCCTGAGGATTTGATTGTATATGGTGGAACAGGGAAAGCGGCACGGAATCACGAAGCTTTTCAATTGATAGTGAAGTCGTTAAAGGAATTGAATGAGGATGAAACCCTGTTGATTCAAAGCGGTAAGCCAGTTGGGATTTTACCCACTCATAAAGATGCACCACGGGTAATTATTTCGAATTCCATGTTGGTGCCACATTGGGCTACTTGGGAAAATTTCAGGGATTTGGAGCAGAAAGGATTGACCATGTACGGACAAATGACTGCCGGTTCGTGGATATACATTGGATCACAAGGAATTGTGCAAGGAACTTATGAAACCTTTGGAGAAGTGGCTCGGAAGCATTTTGGAGGAAGTCTGAAAGGTACCTTATCGGTTACCGCTGGTTTAGGTGGAATGGGCGGTGCGCAACCTTTGGCTGTAACTATGAATGAAGGCGTATGTTTGGCTGCCGAAGTAGAGGAGTGGAGGATATTAAAGCGATTGGAAACCCGCTATTGTGATGAGATTTCGTACGATATTGATCAAGCTATTGATTTAGCTTTACAGTATAAACAGGAAGGGAAAAACCGAAGCATTGGTGTGGTGTGCAATGCTGTAGATTTATTGCAGAGGTTGGTAGATCGGCATATTGTACCGGACGTGCTTACCGATCAAACCTCGTCGCATGATGAATTGGTGGGCTATTTCCCAACGAATTTAAGTATTGAGGAAGCCCGGATTTTAAGAGAGACCAATCCTGCCGAATATATCAAATTGAGCAAAGCCACGATGTGCAGGCATATTGAATTGATGTTGGAATTGCAGAAAATGGGGGCTATTACCTTTGATTACGGAAACAATTTACGGGGACAGGCTTTTGCTGAGGGTGTAAAGAATGCTTTTGATTTTCCTGGTTTTGTTCCAGCTTACATTCGACCTTTGTTTTGTGAAGGGAAAGGTCCATTTAGATGGGCGGCTTTGAGTGGAGATCCACAAGATATTTATGAAACTGATAAATTGATTTTGGAGCTTTTTCCAGAAAATGAAGGCTTAAAGCGTTGGATAAACATGGCTCAGGAGCGAATAGCCTTTCAAGGATTACCGGCAAGGATTTGTTGGTTGGGCATGGGTGAGCGTGAAAAGGCAGGATTAGCATTTAACGAATTGGTAAAGTCGGGCAAGGTGAAAGCCCCGATTGTAATTGGTCGCGATCATTTGGATACGGGTTCGGTAGCCTCGCCAAACCGGGAGACAGAAGCGATGAAAGACGGTTCGGATGCCATTGCCGATTGGCCGGTTTTGAATGCCTTAATTAATACTGCTGGTGGTGCCAGTTGGGTATCGCTTCACCATGGAGGAGGCGTAGGAATTGGTTATTCCATCCATGCAGGAATGGTGATAGTGGCTGATGGAACCGAAGATGCAGCCCGTCGATTAAAAAGAGTTTTGAACAATGATCCAGCGATGGGAGTGATTCGTCATGCTGATGCAGGGTACGATATCGCCCAGGATACAGCTCGGAAATTTCGTTTGAATCTACAGTAGAATGAAAGTTTTATTGAATCGGCCACAAATGTTAGTGGTTGGTTTATTCGTGTTGGGTGTATTTATCCTTATCAATAGGTTATTGTTTTTGGTGGGCACTGGGGAAACGCTGGGTGAAGCAACCCATCGATTTCGAAAGGGGGAGGTAGAGCAGGTGATGGAATATAAGGTAAAGGGCCAGTTTTATTATATTCCGTGGAATTCAGATAGAGGAGTAGAAGAGCGGGATGTATTGCCGATTCGGTATAAATTGGACAACCCTTCCGATGCTCGAATTTATACACTTTGGGGGTTTTGGATGGTTCCTGTTTTTTATTCCTTAGGAATTATTATCGTTTTGATTTCGTATATTTATTCCTATTACTCACCTTCGCAAGGCCTGTTATTTCAGATTAAATTAAAAGGGAAGGCTAATTCGCAATTACAGGAAAACTTGAATGTTGAAGGGGAGGAGGGGAGTACCGAAGATGGAGAGTTACTCCAAAAGTAAGTTAATAAGTGCCTTGCAGGTGCTAAAAAAATGTTAACCACCTTTTCTCCATGTTTTATGCATCCACTATGTTTCTATTTTTGTCACAAATCTAGTTGCCCATGTTGAAGAAGTTTACATTATTCGTTTTTATTGTTTTTGGATTTGCTGCCCAAGCTGCTGATGGTTATAAAATCAAATGTAAAATAACCGGAGTGAAGGATTCGGCTTGTTATTTGGCTTATTATTTCGGAGATAAGCAGTATTTGAAAGATACCGCCAAGGCCGATGCTCAAGGTAATTTGGAATTTGCAGGTTCAGAAAAATTGCCAGGTGGGATTTATTTAGTTGTCATTCCAAAGAGAAGGTATTTTGAAATTATTGTGGATCAGGAGCAGAACTTTTCCTTGGAAACCGATACGTCAGATTTTGCCAAGAATATGCGTTTTAAAGGAACCAAGGAGAACGAGGTTTTTTATTCCTACCTCAAATTCATCACTCAAAAGGGAAAGGAAATTGAGCCTTTGCGGGAGCAGATGAAAAAGGTTGGTGAGAAAAGCGATTCAGCCAAAGTGATCAGAGCGCAGATGAGTCAAATTGATAAAGAAGTAAAGGACTATAAAATGAAGTTTGTTGCGGACCATCCCGAAATGATGCTTTCCAAAGTATTTAAAGCTTCGCAAGAGCCTGAAGTTCCGGAAAACCCTAATAAAAAGGATTCCACCTTTGCTTACCGTTATTATAAAAAGCATTACTTCGATGAGGTTGATTTTACCGATGACCGTTTGCTTCGTTCTCCTGTTTTTGCCAATAAATTGAAATATTACATGGAGAAATTGGTGGTACAATTGCCCGATTCGTTGAATAAGGAAGCCGAGTATTTAGTGGAAAAAGGAAGACCGAATAAGGAGGTTTTTAAATACCTGGTTTATTGGCTGACCAATACCTATGAAACTTCCAATATGATGGGTGCTGATGCCATATTTGTAAACATGGTAAAAAAGTACTACAAAACCGGACAAGCCTTTTGGGTAACGGATACAGTATTAAAGAAAATTGTAGACAGAGCCGAACAATTGGATAAAATTTTGATTGGTAAAACTGCTCCTGATTTATTGGTTCAGGACACTACCTTAGCTAATCATGCCTTAAGTAAATTTAATGCCAAAGTTACCATTCTTTATTTCTGGGATCCTGATTGTGGACATTGCAAAAAGATTACTCCAAAGGTTTTAGACTTTTACCATGAATACAAATCAAAAGGCGTTGAAGTATTTGGTGTGTGTACCAATTTTGGAGAAACCATGGACCTGTGGAAGAAGGGAATTAAGGAAATGAAATTAGACTGGTTTAATGTAGCAGACTTATTCAATAAGACAGGGTATAAAAAGACTTACGATATATACAGCACACCGGTGATTTACGTTTTGGACAAGGACAAAAAAATCAGGGCCAAGCGTTTAGGTGCTGAGGATTTGAAGGGTATGGTTGATAGGATATTAAAAGAATACAAGTAAGCTTGGAATAAACAAATCTCTACTTATCTTTGCCCTATGGTTTCAAAACGTACCCTATTTATTCTTGCTGCCATTTTGATTGCTGCAGCTACCCGTTTATTTCCACACCCACCTAACTTTACAGCTATTGGAGCATTGGCGTTATTTGGAGGTGCGATGTTTTCAAATCGTCTTCTTGGATTTGTAGCTCCATTTGCTGCTATGTTTTTGACTGATTTAATCTTGGGTTTGCACGAAACAATGGGTTCCGTTTATCTTAGTTTTGCACTTACCGTATTTATTGGATACTTTATTGGCAGCACAAGAACAAAATCCACTTTTGTGAAAGTACTTTTTGCCCCACTGGCTTCTTCCTTGCTATTTTTTGTTTTGACCAACTTTCACATGTGGGTAGTTGCCGATGAGTTCTATTCAAGGGATTTCCAAGGGTTGACAGCCTGTTTTACAGCAGCAATTCCATTTTACTCTTCTTCCTTGGCTGGCGACATGTTTTTTACTTATGTGTTGTTTGGTTCGTACTTTGTAGTAGAACAAAAACTACCTTCTTTAGTGAAAGCCTAGAAGATCGTTTACAGCAATATGAGGCCGTATGTGATTTTTGGGGCAATTGGAGGGTTGTTGGGAATTGGTTTCAAATTGTTTTTGTTTCTCACTGAACGCTTCAATGTTCAAAGTTTAATTTTCTCAAACATTATGGAATTGGGGATTGTAGCCTTGGTTCCCATCTTTGCCTCCATTTATCAGTTCAAATACGACTATCAATCAGCATTTGAAAAGCGTTTTAAGCCCATTTTAGGCGCTTCCTTGGTTGCTACATTGTTATTTGCTTTTTTCGCTTATGTATATTTTGCCTACATAAATCCTGATTTTGCTGGCCATTTTGTAATGGAAAATGAAGCAATGATGCGCAAGCAGGCACCCAAACCCGAAGATTTCAAGAAAATGGTCGATTTTTATTTAAACCATTTTCAACCTATTAATCAAGCTACATCAGCTGCCTTCGGAATGTTTTTTACTGGTCTTTTGTTATCGCTTGTTTCTGCCGGAGTTGGTGGTTTGTTTAAATCCAAATCATAGCTTGAAGTCTTAGATTAGACTTTCCATTTTTTTACTATTATTGAAGATTCGAAAAAAATTAGATAAAACCTCCGTTTTATGAAATTACTATTGTTTTTATTGCTTTTCTCCAATGGAGGAAAGGATGTTATTGAATCAACTTCAGAGGATTCCTTGACCAATAATTTGCAGACAACAGAAGGTATGCAAGGGATTTTAGAATTGAACAATGTTCCGCAGTTGTTTATGGGTATCCCTATTGATAAAGCCAAAGATATTCGGATGAAACGCTTAGAGATGGCCGAGGCTTTGAAGAATTATTCCGCCATTTCCAATTTTTCGAATGATTTAGGGTTGATATTAACTAAACAGAAGGAATACAACAAGGCCTTAAAGTACTTCAATCAAAGCTTGGCTGCTTATCAGAAGTTGGGCAATGAAAAGGGTATGGCCAAGGTGTATATTGAAACGGGCTATCTTTATCAATTAAGAAACGAACCCTTAAAGGCTTTGAAGCAATTTGAAGCAGCCTTGGTTATTTATGACAAGGAGAATTATAAAAAGGGGAAAGCCTTTGCCCATGCCTTTATGGGACAATGCCAAACAAGTATCAATCAATTTGCGGAGGCCAAGAAGCATTTGGAACAGGCTGTTAGGTTGTTTGAAGAGTTCGGAGATAAGTCGGAAGTTGCTAATACCTATGATAAATTGGGTGATTTGGAATTAGCTTCTAACCGAGTTGATTTTGCCCTTTCTTGGTACGATAAGTCTTTGGAATTAAGAAATAATAATCCCAAACTAGTCAAAACTACAGCTATTCCTTTACGGAAAAAGGCTAGGGCATATTATTCCAAAAATGATTTAACCAATGCTTATAAATATGCTGAAGCGAGTTTACAGGTTGAGCGGGATGATAAAACGGTTAAGTTGAAGGAGGAAATTTACAAGAAAATGGGAAAAAGTGAGAAGGCAATTATCACCCAAACTTTGTCTGATGTTGCGGCTTTAAAGGATTCCTTGCATAAGGCACAAAAGGTCAACGAGGTAATGAATTATAAAATGATGCAGGAGGTAAACAAGAAGGAGGCGGAGTTGAAAAAAATGATTGAAGAGCGAAACGAGCAATACCGGCAATTTACTGCCAAAGAGCTTGAAATGGCCCGAGTGAATACCGAAATACAGTTGGAAAAAATCAAGAAGGAGCAAGCCTTATTGTCAGTTTCAGCTTCAAAAGATTCCTTGGAAATGATATCAAAGGAATTGGAAAGACAGACCATGCTATTGGAAAAGGAAAAATTGCAACGGGATGCAGCTTTGTCGGAGAAGGAATTGAGTCTTCAGAAAGAGGCCAATAATAGGAATATTCTCATTGGTGGATTAGTTTTTCTGGGCTTAATAATTTTGTTTTTTTATGGGCGGGCAATTATCAAGCAAAGGTCACTAGATAAGGTTAATAAGGCCTACACCGAATTAAGGCAAACCAACAAGGAATTGGTTGAAACAAGGGATAAACTCATAGAGTCGGAGAAATTTAAGCAACAATTTTTGGCCAATATGAGTCATGAAATTCGAACCCCGATGAATGCCGTGGTAGGGATGACCAACTTACTATTAAATACCAAATTGGATGAACAGCAAGGAAAGTATTTGGCTGCTATTAAACAAAGCGCCAACAACCTTTTGGTGATTATCAATGATATTTTGGATTTATCGAAGATTGAAGCTGGAAAAATGGAGTTGGAGAAAGTCAATATCTCCTTGCATGAGGCAGTTGACAATGTGTGGAACATTTTGCGGTTCAGAGCAGAGGAGAAGGGGTTAGATTTTAAGCTTGAAATAGAATCGGATGTACCAAAGTTTGTTTTGGGAGATGAAACCCGATTGAATCAAATATTGATCAATCTAGCCGGAAATGCTATAAAATTTACGGAAAAGGGGAAAGTGAAAATTAGGGTTGAGAACCAAGGGGAAGAGGATGATATTCGTTTTGTTAAGTTTTCGGTAATCGATACAGGGATTGGAATACCTGCCGATAAATTGGATAGGATTTTTGAAAGTTTTAGTCAAGCCTCGTCCGACACTAGCCGAAAATTTGGAGGTACTGGTTTAGGTTTAACCATTTCAAAGCATTTGGTGGAATTGCATGGTGGTGATTTGAAAGTATCAAGCGATTATGGAAAAGGTAGTACCTTCTATTTTACAGTGCCTTACCAATTAGGAACAGAACAAAAAACCAAATTGGTGGTTGATGAAGAGAAATTGAATACAACCAGAACCTTACAAATTTTGTTGGCCGAAGACAATGAATTCAACCAAATTGTGGCAGTAGATACCTTAGAAGAAATTTTCCCTGGTATACAGATTGACTTGGCCGAAAATGGTTTGATTGTGCTTGAAAAACTAGAAGCAAAAGAATATGATTTAGTGCTAATGGATATTCAAATGCCTGAAATGGATGGAATGACCGCTACCAAAACTATTCGAGAAACCTTTGCTCATCCGAGAAATAAAATGAAAATCTGTGCCATGACAGCCAGTGTTACCCGACAAGAGGTAGAAGAATTCTTTGCCAATGGATTGGATGACTTTTTAGCCAAGCCTTTTGAACCAAGCGAATTAAAAAGGAAGATTATCAAATTGGTAAATATCGGAATTGCGGAGGGGCTTTCCCAAGCTTAACAGACTAACAAGAAGCCATGACATTAATTATTGTTGGCCAGTATATTGGCATGTTATTGTTCCCTTTTGCCATCATGGAATTGGTGAAAAGGAATAAAATTGCGGGTATTCTTGGTCCTGTTGCCCTTAGCTATGTCTTTGGCTTTTTGTATGCCCATTTTTTTCCTGACTATTTTAATGTCGGTGTTTCAAAGAATTTAGTTGAATTCTCAGTTCCTACTGCAATTGCCCTTTTACTCTTTTCAACTGATTTTTTGGCTTGGCTTAAATACGCTAGAAAGGCCATGGTTTCTTTTGGTTTGCAAATCATTAGTGTAGTTACTTGTACGCTATTGGCTTTTGTGATTTTTAAAGATTCTCATTCTGAGCTTTGGAAATTAGGAGGAATGTTTACCGGAGTTTATATCGGTGGTACACCCAATTTAATTGCTATAGGAAAAATGACGCAAGCCAGCGAAGAAACAATTGTGATTGCACAGGCTAGTGATGTTTTTAACAGTGGTATTTACTTTTTGTTGCTTTTGACTGTTGCTCAACGCTTGCTGTTGAATTTTTTACCAAGTTTTGTTCCTTTGGCGGATAATCCTCGGGATGAAACTTTTCATTATGGACGCAGTGGATTGGAATTAGGTTGGTGGGAAACTGCGCAACGGATGGCTCTTGCTTTTCTTTTGGCTTTAGGTGTATTTGGGGCCTCTATCGGAATATCCATAATCATTTCAGGTAGTATTGAAATGATTCCGGTTTTGCTATCGGTATCCACCCTTTCTATTGGGCTATCCTTTATAGGAAAGGTTAGGAACCTCCCAAAAACCTATGAATTTGGTGAGTATTTTATTTGCTTGTTCTGTTTAGGTTTAGGTAGTCAAACCCGGTTCGATGAATTAATCTCCGGGAATATTTCTATTTTTCAATTCGACACTTTTATTATCTGGTCAAGTATTGCTTTGCATTTCTTCCTATCCTGGTTGATGAAGATTGATGCTGATACCACCCTAATAACCTCAACAGCCGGCATTTTTGGTCCCCATTTTATTGGTCCTGTTGCTAGTGTATTAAAAAATAAGCAGATTGTGGTATCTGGAATTACCACAGGCCTCGTTGGTTTCGCTGTGGCAAATTACATTGGATTGTTGATGAGTTATATATTGAAAAACCTTTATTCTTAAGAAAGTTTCGATTAATGTAACAACCCTACAGGTTAATGTGGGTTTAAAGCTTAATTTTGCTTCAGAAAACTAATGTATAAGGCGCTTCGGATTTTTATTTTATGGGGAATGCTTTTATTCTTTTACAACAAAGGGTATTCCCAGGTTAATGCAGCCTTTACAGCTGATAATACAACGGGTTGTGGAACTTTTGTTGTGAATTTTGTCAATCAGAGTACAGGTTCAGGCACCTTGAATTACAATTGGGATTTTGGAAATGGAAATGTTTCAACTCAAGCCAATCCTTCGGCTTTATATAGTCAGCCTGGAACCTACACTGTAACTTTAAGTGTAACCAACGGTGTAAATGCCGATCAGGTTGTGCAGGTTGATTATGTTACGGTATTTAGTTTGCCACAGCCTAATTTTACAGCAAGTCCAACCGCAGGATGTCCGCCATTATCGGTAGCTTTTACCAATGCTTCTGTGCCAGGTTCTGCACCTGTAGATAGTGTGATTTGGGATTTTGGGGATGGTAATATTTCGACTGGAACCGCATTATCCCATGTATACACCCAATCTGGCAATTATACAGTTTCCATGTTAATTGTTGACGACAATGGTTGTACCTCTAACCAAACATTTCCGAATTCCATTCAGGTTAATACCAATTCCCCAACAGCAGATTTTACGGCAGATGATACCGTTTTGTGTTCAGCACCTTTTACTGTCAATTTTACAAACCAATCCAGTGGAACCGGTGCTATAAATTATGTATGGGACTTTGGTGATGGAACAACATCTACCCAAACCAATCCAAGCCATACTTATACTGCCTCTGGGAATTTTACAGTTACTTTAACAGCAACCTATACTTCAGGATGTAGCGATGTAGAAACCAAGACTAATTATATTACAGCCGTTGGGGTTACCAATCCTAATTTTTCAGCCAGTGATACCACCGTTTGTGCGGGAGTAGGGGTTGTTTTTACGAATCTCACCAATCCATCTCCTAATTCAGTTGTGTGGGATTTTGGTGACGGAACAAGTTCGAATTTACCTAATCCTATCCATAGTTATCAAAACCCAGGTACCTATACCGTATCCTTACAAAATGTGTATGGAAGCAATTGTAGCGACCAGGTTGTAAAAACGGCCTATATTTTTGTTTCTGAAAGTCCGATTGCCAATTTTACGGCGGATGTTACCCATGCTTGTTCACCACCTTTAACCGTTAATTTTACAAATCAAAGTACTGGAACGGGACCTTTAACTTACCAGTGGATTTTAGGAAATGGCAGTTCCACCGCTCCCGATCCAACCCGAACCTATAATTCAGCTGGGGTTTTTGATGTTCGGTTGATTGTTACCAATCCAACTGGATGCAGAGATACGCTGAGAAGAAATGATTACATTGTTACTACTGGTCCTGCTGTTGATTTAAATGTTGGAAGCTATTACCCTTGCGTTCCAGTTTCTGTGGCATTTATTGATCAAACAACAGGGCCTTTTCCGGTAACATCTTGGCAATGGAATTTTGGAGACGGTAATACAAGTACACAACAAAATCCTTTACATGTTTATGGGGTTCAGGGTAATTATCAGGTTAGTTTAACGGTAGTTGATTCCATGGGCTGCGCAGGAACCTACGTTTATCCAACCCTGATAAGTTCATTCACCAAACCTGTGGCCGACTTCTCAACCTTAGATCAAACCGTTTGTTCAGGAACCGGAACGCAAATGAATAACCTCTCCACCAATTCAAATCAATGGAATTGGATAGTGGATGGTATTTCTGCTTCTACTAGTCAAAATCCAGAATTGTCATTTGAAGATACAGGATACGTTAGTATTGGGTTAATTGCCAGTAACAATGGTTGCATGGATACTTTGGTTCGGGATTCCTTCTTATATCTTTTGGCTCCCGTTAACCGGTTTACTTTCAGGAAGGATTGTACGGCGCCATTAACAGTCTTTTTTAACGATACGTCAATTCTGGCAGATTCTTATAGCTGGAATTTTGGTGACGGAAGTACTTCAACATTAGCCGATCCTTCTCATACTTATGCCACTACAGGTTTGTATACAGTTCTTTCAACAGTTACAAATTCAACAACTGGATGCTCTGATACGGATACCTTGTCACTAAACCTAACTACCAATTCTTCTTCTTTTATTGCTACATCCCCAACGGTAGGATGTGCTCCATTAAGTGTAAATTTTCAATTAACAGGAACCGGAATAACAGGTAGGACTTGGGATTTTGGAGATGGAAGTACTGGTACAGGTTCCAATCCAACACATGTCTATACTCAACCAGGAACTTATGATGTAACAGTCATTGTTAGATATGGTCCTACTTGTAGAGATACCTTGATAAGACAATCTTATATTGTAGTTTCAGGACCAGTTGTTTCCTTTACAGTGGATACCATTTTTCAATGTGATTCAGTCATTGCATCTTTTGCTGGTTCAAGTTCAGTTCCAATTACCTCATGGAACTGGAATTTTGGTGATGGAACCTCTGGGACAGGTCAGAATATAACGCATGTTTATACCCAATCCGGAAATTATCCTGTTACTTTAACTGCCTCTGATGCTGGAGGATGTTCAGGTTCATTTACCCAGAATGGAGCTGTGGTAATATTACCGTTACCGCTTCCTGGTTTTACAGCGGATGATATAACACCTTGCCCAGGACAAGAGATAAGTTTTAATCGACAGTTTAATAATTCGGGCCTAACGCTCTTTTGGAATTTTGGAGATGGTACGACATCTACTCTTACTAATCCAGACCATATTTACAATAACCCAGGTAATTATACGGTGTCCTTAACTGTTACTAATGCCAACGGGTGTTCTTTGGAAAATATTCAGGTTGATTTAATCTCAATTGTTTTGCCTATTGTAAATTTTTCAGCGGCTCCTACCAATGCAAATTGTCCTCCATTATTAGCCAGTTTTACTGATTTATCAAGCCCGGATGTCGTTTCTTGGCAATGGGATTTCGGCGATGGAACCAGTTCAATAATTCAAAACCCAGGTCACCTTTTTGTTACCAGTGGCAATTTCCCTGTTTCCTTAACCGTCGTAAATACAAATGGCTGTACCGACTCCTTGACTTTGGATAGTTTGATTTCTGTGAACGGACCTTTTGGCACTTTTTCTACCGATCCTGATACTCTTGGCTGTCCTCCTTATTTAATAACCTTTACAGCCAATGCCCAAAACACAACAAACTATACCTGGGATTTTGGCGATGGTAATATTGGTACAGGTGCTACGGTGACGCATTTGTATCAGAATTTAGGTTCCTTTTTACCTGGCCTGCTGCTCGAGAATGCAAATACAGGCTGTTCCTTTACTGTTACTTCCACAGATTCGATAGCCATTGCTCCCCTACCTGTGGATGCCGGTCCGGATCAAACCATTTGCTTCGGACAATCAGTTCAGCTGCTGGCCTCGGGTGGTACAGGCTATACATGGACACCAAATAACTTTTTAAGCTCGGATACCATTTACAATCCAATAGCTAATCCTTCCGATACCATCGATTATGTAGTTACTATAACCAAAGGTCTTTGCTCAAATTCTGATACTGTTCGGATTTTTGTAAAACCAGCTCCAGTTGCAGAATTTAATTCTATTCCCGTTTGCGATGGCACCCCTGTTCAGTTTAACAATCTTTCCCAAAACGATACCCTAAGTTCATTTTATGATTGGGATTTTGGAGGGGTAGGAAACTCCAATGATACCAATCCAAGTTTTCTTTTTCCAGGTTTTGGAAGCTATCCGGTTCGATTGATTCTTAATTCACAAAACGGTTGTTCGGATACTGTTTTCCATTCGGCAGTCGTGTTTGCTGTACCGAATTGGCAAGCAACAGCTCAGGATGTTTGTTTTGGACAAGGGGTAGATTTTTCAGGTAATCTGACCATCGGACAAGGCGCAGTTGCCTCCGTTGTTTGGGATTTTGGTGATGGAAATACCCAAAATGCGCTGCATCCTATTTATACCTATTCTACTACCGATACTTTTGAAGTTGTAACGGTAGCCACCAGCGATCAAGGTTGTACCGATACCAGTCGTTTGGAAGTTATCGTGAACCCCTTGCCAATAGCCAATTTTACAGTGGATAATGTTTGTTTGAGGGATTCGTCGGTTTTTGTTGACGTTTCAACCATACCGTCGGGTTCAATTATTTCTTGGAATTGGGATTTCGGCGATGGTGCAACTGCTAGTATTCAATATCCGCAACATTTGTATACAAACGACTCAAGCTATGTGGTTCAACTTATTGTAGGTAGTGCGCTTGGTTGCTCCGATACCTTGTTCCAGAACCATATTGTAAGACCTCTTCCTGTGCCCCAATTCGAAGCCACCACCGATTCGTCTTGTGTTTCACCGGTTCAAGTTGATTTTACCAATCAAAGCGCCGGTGCGGTGCAATATGAATGGACCTATGGAAATGGAGATTTGGGCAGCAGCACCCAAGGTCAAGTTACTTACGATACAGTGGGTGACTATTCCATTCAATTAACAGCTGTTTCGCCATTTGGATGCAGAGATTCTATAAGTCAGACCTATTCAGTTTATCCTACACCAGTGGCTAATTTTACAGTTTCCGACCCAATTGGTTGTGAACCTTTTTTCGTGCTTTTCAATAATATTAGCCAAAATGCAGTTACCTATTCCTGGGGATTTGGGGATGGAGAAAATAGTAGTGTGGTTCAACCTTTTCATGTGTTTGAACAACCTGGTATTTATTCCATAAACTTGACTATTACAGGTTTGGGTGGATGTCAGAGCAGCCTATTCTCTCCAAATTTGATTCGGGTTTTGGCCAATCCAATGGCTGATTTTACTTATTCCGTGCAAACTGTGCCATTGATTGATGGTACTGTTCATTTTACCAATCAATCCGTTGATCAAATTTCCAGTTTTTGGGATTTAGGTGATGGTAGTACCTCCACCGTTAATGATACTTTTCCGCATCGCTATGAATTTTGGGGAAACAAGGAAATTGTTTTAATTGTTACCGCTGCTAACGGTTGTACCGATACTTTGCGAAGGACTATTTTGGTTGATTTCTTCGGAGGTCTTTTTGTCCCCAATGCCTTAATTTTGGATGGAGATGGCGAAACCCGTTACTTTTTACCAAAAGGTAAAGGCTTGAAAAATTACCGTTTAACTATTTGGGACGATTGGGGCAATTTGATTTTTGAATCAAGGAAGTTAGAAAACGGAATGCCCTCCGAAGGCTGGAATGGCTATTATAAGGGAGAGCCGGTTCCTTTGGATGCTTATTTCTGGAAAATTGAAGCGGAGTTTGAGGATGGAAATTTCTGGCCTGGTAAAGAGATAAAACCAAGCTTTTATAAAGATGCAGGTTCAGTAACGGTAATTCGGTAAAGGAAAGTGAACCAACAAGAATCAATTGTAGCCATTGCTACGGCTTCAGGACCAGGAGCCATTGCCGTTATTCGAATTAGTGGAAAGGATTGCTTTTCCTTAGTTGATTTGGTTTTTAGGGGAAAGAAAAGAGTATCCGAAGCGAAAGGGAATACCATCCTGTATGGAAATATCTACGAGGATGAACAGTTGGTTGATGAGGTATTGGTGAGTGTATTTCGATCGCCTTTTTCCTATACGGGTGAAGATGTAGCCGAAATTGCTTGTCATGGTTCTCAGTTTATACAGCAGCGGATTTTAGAATTGCTCATTCAGAAAGGTGCCAGGATGGCTGGTCCAGGTGAATTTACCATGCGAGCCTTTTTGAACGGAAAAAAGGATTTGTTACAGGCCGAAGCCGTTGCCGATTTGATAGCGGCTGAAAATGAAGCATCGCATCAGGTTGCTCTTCACCAAATGAGAGGTGGTTTTTCAAATGATTTAGCCCAATTACGGGATAGCTTGGTTCATTTTGCTGCTTTGATTGAATTGGAACTGGATTTTAGTCAAGAAGATGTTGAATTTGCCGATCGGGAACAACTAAAACAACTGGTAGGGAATATACGCCAAGGGATTGGTAAGTTATTGGCTTCTTTTCGTTTTGGCAATGCCATAAAGAATGGGGTTCCTGTAGCGATTGCCGGAGAGCCAAATGTGGGTAAATCAACCTTGTTGAATGCCTTGTTAAACGAAGAAAGAGCCATTGTTTCGGATATTGCAGGAACCACGCGTGATACCATTGAGGATGAAGTGGTGTTAGAAGGTATACGCTTTAGGTTTATCGATACGGCCGGTATTCGAAAAACGGTTGATACTATTGAGTTGTTGGGAATCGAGCGTACCTTCGATAAAATACGCAGTGCGGCCTTGGTTATGGTTTTGGTAGATTTAACCCGAACCAGTTTGGAAGGGTTAGAAGCTATATGGGCCAGTGTGAACCAGGAAGTAAGGAAAGAAGCGGAATTGTTGCTGGTATTTAATAAATGCGATGTGGTTGACAAGGAGGTTTTGGGAAAATATACCCTACAATTCCCGGAGGCTTTGGTAATTTCGGCAAAAAGTGGAACAGGCTTGGATGGCTTGGTGCAAGAGATGGTGAAAAAGGTTGGAAATAAACCTGCGAAAGGAAGCACCATTGTTACCAATGTTCGCCATTATGATTCCTTGTTTAAAGCCGATCAAGCCTTAGCAGAGGTATTGAACGGAATAGAAGGGGGGATTTCCAATGATTTTGTAGCCATTGATATTCGCAAAGCCTTGTTTCACTTGGGTGAGATCACCGGGACTGTGTCAACCGATGAGTTGCTGGGAAATATTTTTGGAAGGTTTTGTATCGGAAAGTAACCACTACAAAACAACCAAACACCAAACCCATAAGAAACCAACGTAAAGCCATGTAAATAAGGGCTTTTTTAATGCTTATAAATATAGGTTTCTTTTGCGTTGTTACTTGTTTATTTATGGAATATTTGTACCTTTGCTGTACCTTAATGCAGTTGAGGTACAAAAAAAGGGGTTAAGCCCTTTTTATTTTGCACTTAATTGCACTTAAAGCAACGTAAAGACACTAAAGGACATTAAATGAGTTCAAAAATTGAGGTACAACGAATTTGCCAGCATTGCGGTAATGAGTTCACAGCCCGAACCACAGTAACCCGTTTCTGTTCCCACAGGTGCGCAAGTGCAGCACACAAACAAAAGGTAAGGGCTGGTAAGGTTGAGCAAAGCAATAAGCAAACCCAGCAAATAAAAACCCAACCTATTGAGGAACTGAAAGCCAAAGAGTTTTTAACTGTTCGTGAAGTTGCCCGTTTGCTTAACTGTTCAGTACGTTCAGCATATTACTACATTGAAAGCGGAACTATCAAAGCCGTGAATTTGGGGCAAAGGATTACAAGGGTTAAGCGTTCCGAAATTGACAAACTGTTTGAACAGCCCCAGCCCGTTACACATCAACCCGAACAAATGCAGTTTGATATTTCCGACTGTTACAACCTTACCGAAGTACAGGACAAATACGGTATTTCAGAAACAGCCTTACAAAACCTTATCAAACGAAACAGCATACCCAAAATAAAAAAGGGCTGGTTTGCATACGTTCCGAAAACGGTAATTGATAAACTATTGAGTTAAACACCAAAGCATAAAAGACAATGGCAATAAAAGTTAAGTTAAGAGAAAAGGCAATTTCAGGGAACAGGCAAAGTCTGTATTTAGATTTTTACCCAGCCATACCACACCCCGAAACGGGCGAACCAACCCGAAGGGAATTTTTAGGACTGTACCTTTTTGATAAGGCAAAGAACCCTATTGATAAGCAGCATAACAAAGAAACTTTACAGCTTGCCGAACAGATAAGGCAGAAACGGGAAAACCATTTGAACAAACCCGAAATTTACACGGGGTACGAACTGGAACAGAAACGTATTAAAGAACGGGGCGAACAGAATTTTGTTGCCTATTTCAAAACCCTTGCCGACAAACGCAAAGCCAGTAACCACGATAACTGGGTTTCAGCTTACAATTACCTTGAAACATTCACAAAGGGAAATTTGAAGTTTGCCGACCTCAACGAAAAGTTTTGTAATGAGTTCAAAGAGCATTTACTCACTACCAAAAGCAATAAGAGCAGCAAAACAACCCTTGCCCAAAATTCAGCCGTTTCCTATTTCAACAAACTGAAAGCAACCCTGAAACAAGCGTATAAAGACGGGTATTTAACCACCGACCTGAATGCCAAAATTGAACCCATAAAACAGGCAGAAACACGAAGGAACTTTTTAACCATTGAGGAACTGAACAGCCTTGTAAAAACGGAATGTAATAACCCTTTGTTGAAACGTGCAGCCTTATTTTCAGCCCTCACGGGGTTGAGGTTTTCGGATATTAAAAACCTTGTTTGGGGCGAACTGGAATACATTGAGGGCAACGGTTATTTTATTCAGTTCAAACAACAAAAAACAAAAGGGGTTGAAATGATGCCTATATCTGAACAGGCTTACAGCTTACTGGGTGAACGCAAAGAACCCACCGACAAAGTATTTGAGGGGCTTACTTATTCAGCATACGAAAACAAACACCTGTACCAATGGATTGGTGCAGCAGGAATAACAAAGGATATAACCTTTCATTGTTTCAGGCACACATTTGCAACCTTGCAACTATTAAAGGGAACAGATATTTACACCGTTTCAAAAATGCTGGGACACCGTGAACTGAAAACCACACAGATTTACGCAAAGATTATAGACCAAACCAAACGTGAAGCAGCCGACAAAATACAATTAGATTTTTAAACTATTAAGCATAAAAGACAAATGATAAAAGTAAATTTCACCCCTCAAACCGATATTGAAGCATACCTAAATAATGATTTCAATATTGAAATTTTTGATGACCTGAACGAAAATGAGGATTGGCAGGGAACATTTGAACCCCTTGAATTTTTAAACCTGTTATACGAACAGTTTGAAATTGTAAATGCTAATAAAGCAAAACCGATTTCAGTAAAAACCCACTTGCTTAAATTGGATTTAGAGAAACACCAACTTTACTATTTTCTCTATTTCCTGAAAAGGCTTATTTATTCAAAAGCTGGTATGCAAGTATGGGGCGAGCCAAAAGACAAACCCCTTTCCATTTGCCACGATTTTATTGAAAAGGAATATGACAAACTTGAAAAGGAACTATACCCAAAAGACCAAACAGAAACAGAAAAGCCAGCAAACAAATACGATTTTGTGGCAGTAAAAAAACACATTGAAACCCTACCCGATGCAAAGGCAAAAATCAAATACCTTATTGAAATAAAAACGGAATACAAACAAAATACCTATGACTGGGACGTTTGGGAATACAATAAGGGGAATACTTTTGATGCTAAATGCGATTTGGAAATAAAAAAAATAAACAACTTGTCATTATTAGAGCAGCCACCAACCCAGCCCAAAGCGAAACCACAGTTAGGGGGCTACACAAACAGCCAACTGGTTTTAATCTTTTACTATTTCTTTAAGCAAAACGGACTTGAACCCCGTGTAAATATTGATATTTCACCGATAGCAAAGTTTATTCATTTGATTACAGGTAAAGAGTTTAAAGCGGTAACAAGTTCAGATTTTTACAAAAAGCTGCAAACAGTCCCGAACTTTAAAACCGATAAGGAACTGATAAATGATTTAGAAGCTATCAAACCACTTTTCAAAATGGTACAACTTAATGAGGTTGTAAAAATGATTGAAAATGAAATTGACCTTGCCCGAAATGAAATGAAGCAAGCAAAGAGAAAATAAAATATAGGGTACTCTATTGCGTACCCCAACCCCTTATTTCTGAACAAAAATTTGTGCTGTAACAAAATTTATAGCACGAATGGAAAATGTAATTTTTACCCAGCTTTCAATTCCTGAAATTAGGCAACTGTTCAGGCAGGAACTTGAAACATACTTTGCCACACAAAAGCAAGGTAACACCAACCAACCCGAACCCGAACAGCTTTTAACTGTTCAGCAAGCAGCCGAACTTTTGAATTTGTCCGTACCTACTTTGTACGGATATACTCAACGGGCTGAAATTCCTGTTTGTAAACGTGGTAAGCGTTTATATTTCTCAAAACAAAGTTTATTTGAATGGATTAAGGACGGCAGAAAAAAGACGTTGGCAGAAACAGCCAGCGAAGCCGAAACCTACCTAAAAAAGAAAGGGGGTAACAATGGTTAAGACATTGAACACCCCCAGTAATTCTTTGCATAAAAGACAGGGCAAAGATAAACATTTTGAGGTGCAAATGAAACGGGTATTTGCAGCGTTCAAACGCAAGCCTTCAACTATGTTAATGGTTTCCATTGAAACAGGCATTTTAAGGGCAAACATTTGCCGTTACGTTGCTGAATGGCAAAAGAGTAACAGCATACACCTATTGAAACAGGGGCTTTGTAAAGTATCAAAACACCGTGCAGGGTATTACACCACCGACACGAATTTATTTACTCAACCCTTAAAACTGTTTTGATATGGAACTGAAAACAAACTTTGAATTTGATAAATACGGTATCGGGGTTGAGGATATTAAAACCGAAGCTGAACAACTTTTAAAGCAAGGCAATGAAGCCAAAGAAAGTAAAGGACTGTTCACCGTAAAAACAGCCAGCCGTTGGATTGAGCAGGCGAAAACCCGACCTATTCCGAAAATGCTTTTTGGTGAATTTTGGTTTGAGGGTGAACTATGTATTTTGTTTGCCGACACCAATTTAGGCAAGTCAATTTTAGCCGTGCAAATTGGTAACAGCATAAGCAAGGGCGAACAGATAAGGGGCTTTAAACTGGAAACACCAAAGCAACCGATTTTGTATTTTGATTTTGAGTTAAGCGACAAACAATTTGAAAACCGTTATTCAATAAAGTTTGAACAGCATTACAACTTTGATAACAACTTTATACGGGTTGAAATAAACCCCGATGCCACCATACCCGAAAACCAAACCTTTGAGGATTACCTCAACCATTCATTGGAACGAAGTATTACCGAAACAGGGGCAAAGGTTTTAATCATTGATAACCTTACTTACCTCAAAAATGAAACTGAAAAGGCTAAAGATGCTTTGCCCTTAATGAAGCATTTGAAAGCCTTAAAGAATAAATACGGGCTTTCAATTTTGGCACTTGCACACACACCAAAAAGGGACTTATCAAAACCAATTACCCGAAATGATTTGCAAGGCAGTAAGATGCTGATAAACTTTTGTGATAGTTCCTTTTCAATAGGGGAAAGCCACAGCGACAAAAATTTACGTTACCTGAAACAGATTAAGCAACGGAACACCGAACAGATTTACGATGCCGAAAATGTTTGTATTTGTCAAATTGATAAGCCCTTTAACTTTTTACAGTTTGAGTTTATCAATTTCGGAACGGAACGGGAACACCTGAAACAGCACACCGAAAAGGACAAAGAAAACCTGAATGAAAAGGTAAACGAACTAAAGCAGCAAGGGCGAAGCCTTCGGGAAATAGGGGCTGAACTGGGTATTTCTCACATGAAAGTAAGCAGAATTTTAAAGGACTGTAACACGCTGTAACACCTGTAACACCCTGTTACAACTGTTACACCTGTTACACTAAAGAGGTAAAAATGAGTGAACATAAATACATATTAGAACCATACAAGGGAATGAATACCCGTTACAGTTGCCCCAGTTGCCAGCAAAGGGATAAAACCTTTTCGCTTTACATTGATACGGAAACAGGCGAACACATACACCCCAGCGTTGGCAGGTGCAACCGTGAAAGTAATTGCGGACACCATTACACCCCGAAACAGTATTTTCAGGATAACAATATTTCATTTGATACACCCCAGCCCAAAGCATACAAGCCCCGACCTGTTACACCTCCACCAAAGCCCGTTTCATTCATTCCCGTTGAGATATTTAAAGCCAGCCTGAAAGCACACGAAACAAACCACTTTGTACAGTTCCTTATTAACCTGTTCGGGGTTGAGGTTGCCAGCCAACTGGTAAGCCGTTATTTTATTGCCACCTCAAAACATTGGAACGGTGCAACAGTATTTTGGCAAATAGATACACAGGGCAAAGTTAGAACGGGCAAAATAATGCTTTACAGCCCCACCACAGGCAAAAGAGTAAAAGAACCGTTCAATCATATTAACTGGGTACATAAAGCCCTCAAACAGCCTGAATTTGAGTTAAGGCAATGTTTGTTTGGTGAACACTTATTAATTGATAAAACAAAACCTGTTGCAATAGTTGAAAGCGAAAAAACGGCTGTAATTGCCAGCGTTTATTTGCCCCAGTTTGTTTGGGTTGCCGTTGGCAGCCTTACCAACCTGAACACTGAAAAGTGCAGCATACTAAAGGGGCGAACTGTTACACTATTTCCCGACCTCAACGGGTTTGAGAAATGGAGCAGCAAGGCAAAAGAACTTTCAAACCTTGCCACGTTCACGGTTTCCGATTTACTGGAACGTAAAGCCACCGAAGTAGAAAGGAAACAAGGGTTTGACCTTGCCGACTATTTAATAAAGTTTGATTACAAAGCCTTTGCCCTACCTGAACCCGAAGCCACCGAACCACCCCCAGCCGTTCACCCGTTGGTTGAGGTGAAACTATTTGAGCAAACCGAACCCGTTTACTATTTCAGCAAGCCCGAACAACCAAAGCCCGAAAGCTGGGAGCAGGTTATTACCGAAATTGAAAACTACTTTAAAGGAATAACACTACCAACCCAACCCGTAAAGCTGAACAAGTGCAGCACAATAACGGATTGTTCCCTATTCATTGAAAGCCACTTTGCCACCGTGAAAGCGAACAACGGCAAACGAACCTTTTTACCCTACCTGAACCGATTACAGGAATTGAAACAAGTATTAACCACAAATTTGAATTGATATGAAAACAAAAGAAATTGAAAACCTTGAAAGCTACTTTAAAACAGAAAACGAACATTGGAACGGGTATGCCTTTGAAATGCTTTGCGAAGTATTGAAGCAGGGCAACTTTGAAAACCCTGAAACACCCTTACAGCTATTTGATAAGGCAGTAAACATTTTCACCGAACAGCACGAAACACCGTTAAAAGCAGTTCAGGAATTTGCGACCGTTACCGACAAAGCGAACCTGAATACAGCCCAAAGGCTATTTGTTTACGAATGGGTTTACAAGTATGTAAGGTTTACAGAATTTGAGGAAATAGACTTAACCGAAACAACGGACTTACTAAAGAGCCAAACCGAAAGGCTGAAAAATGATAAACCACAGGTTGAGTATAACAAACCTTTGACTGGTAACATACGGGACACCCTCAAAGAGTTAATGCAAAAGGAACTTGAACAGCTACCCGATACCCTCAAAGAACTTGAACCCGTGCAACGGCTGAACATACTTTGTAAACTTATTCCCTATGTATTGCCAAAGGTTGAAAGCGTTACCCATAAGCTGGGCGAACCCGAAAGCGAAACAGAAAACAACGGGTTTAAATGGTAAGTTCTTTACTGATTTAGGTTTCATTTTCTCAAAATAAATTTCAGATGCCAAAACCCCACACTTTCCCAACCTTGTACAATGACTTAAAAACAGTTAGTGTTTCCTTTTTGACAAAGCACGGTTATTTGAAGCCGAACCAATGGCAAAGCGGTACAATTACATGGAGCAGCAACGGAAACAAAACAGGCAGTATTTCAATAAGGGTAAATACCCAGCCCGAAAGCCCTTACCTTGAACTGGATTACAAATGCAACGAAACCCCGATAAATTATAGGGTGCAACTTGTTTCAGCCCCGTCCAATTTAGGCAAAGGGGTTGTTTGGTATTTCGTTTGCCCCCATACTGGTAAGCGTTGCCGAAAGCTGTATTTAGTCGACACCTATTTTTACCACCGTTCAGCGTTCAGGGGTTGTATGTACGAAAAGCAAACCCAAAGTAAAAAAAGCAGGCATTTAGATAAAACGCTGGGGGTATATTTCCAAACCGACCAACTGTTTGAACAGCTTTACAAAAAGCACTTAAAAAAACAGTATGCAGGAAAGCCAACCAAAAAGTATTTGAAACTTACCCAGCAAATACAAAGAGCCGAAAGCATACCATACCACGAAATTGAAAGGGCTTTGATAGGCTGAAATGCTGAACGGAAAGTTTCCTATTTCCCGAACTGGAAAGTAAAGTCGTTCAACCCCTCAAAAGTGAATTTCCTTAAAGGTATTGTACCTTATTTGTACCTTAAAAGTATTGAGATTTCTTAAATACCTGTAAATAAAGCGTTTCAGTCAATTAGTTATTTTCTGTATCGGAAAGTAACCAATACGCACAAAGGTTTAATGGGAATATAAATAGGATTGTTAAATCCAATCCCAAAACAACTTCTCAAAACCATAACCAACAGCATTTATGAATTGCAGGGATATCGAGTGATGCTCCATAAAGATTTAGCAGCCCCGAATGAAACAGAAACATAAGCCTTAAACCTTAACTGTAAAGTGAAATATTAAACAGTTTCATCCCGATTTTATATTTCAGCTTACCCAAAAGGATTTTAATAGTTTGTGGTTGCCAATTGAAACCTCAAACCAAAATTCACTTTTTATTTCCTCATTGAGGGGTTTCCACCAAGAATACAACTTGGTTTGCTTTTGTCTCAGAATTTACCATTTTTCAGGTATGAACCTTGGCTAAATGTAGATGAATTTCAAAAAATAAATGATTTAATAATTTTAATAGTCATATTGGAAGTGAGTGCTATATGAAAATAAAAAGGTAGTTCAATTGAATTATTATAATTTCTGTAGTGGTTGGTAAAAGTATGAATTATTAATCCTGTTTTTTGGGTAAATGCAGGTCAATTTATGGTTGTAAGTTGTTGATATATAAACAGATAATACTTAATGTACGTAATTTTCTACTAATGCCTTTGCGTCGTTTTGGAAGTGGTTGTTTGTCGAAAAACAGCATAGTTCTCTTATTTTTTTGAGAAAAAAAGGAACTATTTTTTTTGAGATATCGTATTATCATTAAATTTGTGCGAGGTGCATTAAACGGAAATTGTGTAAACCTACTGCCATGAGCCAAGCCTTCGATAAGAAAATATTTATAGTGGACGACGATCCGTTTTGGACCACTTTGCTTGCTGGTTTATTGGCTAAGTCGGGTTTTAAAAACGTGCAAACCTTTAATGATGGCAAAACCTGTATCGACAATTTAAACCAGGAACCCAGTCTTTTGTTTGTTGACTTTAATTTGGAAGGACTTCATGGCTACGAATTATTAAAGGAAATCCTCAAGTTAAAGCCTCATTCCAATATCGTTATTTGCACAGCCTCCGATGATGTAAAGCTTGAGCAAGTCGACCCCAACAATGATCGCTTGGAATTGTTAATCAAATCCAATTTCGACATGAAAGCAATAAAAGGATTAATTAATTGAAACTTCATTTTATGCAATAGAAAACCAAACAAACCCTAACTACCCCATTCCATGCCATTTACTATTTCCCATGCCGCAGCGATTTTTCCGTTTAAGAAATGGAATATCCAGCTTTCCAGCACCGCCTTTTTGGTGGGCTCGATGGTGCCTGATTTCGAGAATTTCTTGATGCTCAGGCATACCGACAAGTTCGCCCATACCTTACCTGGGGTGTTTCTTTTGGATTTGCCTTTAGCCTTGTTTTTTTGTTTCGCTTTTCATTTATTGTTGAAGGGATTATTGATTGATATGCTGCCCGATTACTACCGCAGCCGGTTTATTCCCTACCTTACTTTCGACTGGCCTGGCTATTGCTACGAAAATGTGGTGCTGGTTTTCCGATCCATCATTTTAGGCATCATCATTCATATTTTCCTCGATGGTTTTACCCACGAGAATGGTCTATTTATCAAGGCTTTCCCATTGTTAAGTTACAATATTCCTTGGTTAAGGCATAAACCTGTTTTCTTCATTCTTCAAATTGTTTTAAGTCTAATCGGCATCCTTTGGATACATTTTTATGTAGCCAAAAAACCGGTACACGAGCTCAGTCCGCGGTTTGCCAACGTTCGGTACGATTTGTATTTACTTCCCATGTTAGCCTTGTTCATTTTAGTAGTTCGAATTTTCATTTTCCCCTTCTACAATTCATTTACCGATTTATTCAAAGCCACCATCGGCGCCTTTTTTTACGCCGTTTTTATCGTTTCCATCCGCCGTTTGGTTATAAAGAAGCGGTATATTTGGTAAGACATTCAAAGCTTTTTGCCCCTATGCCAGCCATTTACAGGTTATAGAAGGGTAAGTAGATTAATAATTCTTTGGCGGGACCCCTTCGCCCCATGAGCCTTTCTACCCATTACTCCATTGGTTCGGGGGGCTCAGGGCCGGGCTATTCACTACTAGTCCTCGGTCTGCTCCGTTCCTCCGCATCCCTGTGGGCTATCCGTTTCTATCCCTTCCCGGGGGCTCCGTGCCTGGGTGTAGGCGAAATACAAGCAGTTTTTTTTCAAATGAATTGAATCGATGGATTGGTTCCAGCCTGGCAGGAGGGAGGTTTATGCACGGTGTTGCCTACGGATTAAAATGTCAATTTTTCGCTTATTTTCTTGTTGCAAAAGCGAAGGGTATAAGTTTAGGATGGTATTGGGAATCATAATAACCACACCCACTGTTAGGCCTCTTTGGTAACCATAATAGATAGCAAAAAAGGCAACAAAAACAAAGCCCACCAAATGGCTAATTTCTGCCAAGCTCATTTCGTAGCGTAAGGTTTTTAGATCCGTGTTTTTTGATTCCACCTTAATTTTTTGGTTCAGGTACTTGAAAAACGAATGTTTAACAAACCATTTAAAATACGCCAAGCCAATTTTTTTGTTGAGGCTTTTACTTCGGATGAAATTCAAATTCGATAGTTTACCATAAAAGGCCGTTTTCGCGAAAATACCATTAAAGATTATACCCACCATCCAGGATATTACCGATAAGGAGGTTCCTAAACTTAAGCCTAACAGTATGGTTTTCATCCTTGTTTATGTTTTGGTAACTTGGTAGGACGGCGAATGTTATGCCGCACTACCCGCACAAAAATATACAGAAGAATGGAATGTTCGTGTAGCTAAAAACTGGGTGTGGTGGTTAAGGAAGGGATTGTTGTACCCTTTCGGTTGTTTAGCGTTGAATGATGAGTTTTTGTGTTTTGCCTTTATCGGATTGGAGGAAGTAAATGCCGTTATCGAGGTTGGAAACGTCCAACTCCGCTTTGCCGTTATTTAGTTGTAAGGCAATAAGGGTTTTGCCTGAAAGGTCGGTAAGCTTTATTTGTTTGGAAGTTGATTTTACTGTAAGTATGTAGTTGGCAGGGTTTGGTAAAATATTTATTGAGCTGTCTATGGCTTTCAATTCAGAAACGTTAGTTGGTATTACATTAATTGAAACCATAGTGGCTTCGGTTTTATATAAGTAGGTTGATGAGTCACAAAAAGTAGAAATACAATTGGTAGCGTCAGTTATAGTAAGGCAAATTGTATAATAACCTGCCGAATCATATGTGTGAGACGGAAAAGGTGTTGAATCCGAAGAACCATCTCCCCAATTCCAATTGTATGTTAAAGGTTGTGCACCTGTTACTGTTGAAAATGCAAACCAATTATGCGGGGTTGTTGTATCGGGTTGCAAGGTAAATGAAGCCGAGCAGGGTAATCCAGTAAAATGGTTAAGTCTGTTTGGAATAGGGAAAATGTTACAATTTATTGGGTAAGGATTTAGAGAATCATTGAAAGAAAGGGTGTCATTTTGTTTGATATAGCAAACCAAGTAATTGTTTCCTTCAATTCCCATTCCACACAATGGTCCAATATACCCAACCCCTTCTAATACGCCGAAAGGAAATGAAAATTGTTGTCCTTGTACACGCTTTAAAGGTCTATTTCCTAAGTAAAGTGTGTCAGCATTAGATACTGAACAACTGGAATAGGGTTCAGAAAAGAAATCACCTTGTTGAAGGCTGGAAAACTGTTGAAAATCAAATGTATCTTCGATAATATTTTCGTTAAATGTCCTGTAAAGTTTCAATGAGCTGTCTTCCCTCATAAAGAAAGGGCCATAAACTGATGTATCAAAGGTATGGTTTGGCCATGTAAAGAATGTATCATTGTGAGCTTCATACAATTTATAATAATTGTTGCCATTAATAATTGTATCTCCATCAAAGTACATTGTAACATAGTTACTTACTACATAAACTCCGTTCCAGCCGCCGCCTTTAAGGTGCCATTCAGAGGTTGAATCTAAATAATTAAAATATCCACCTTGTGCTTTTCCAAATTGAATTGAAATCATAGTGATTGCAATTATTAGTAGTTTTTTCATGTTTTTTATTCTATTGGTTGTTTATTGTCCTTTTCGAGAATTTGTAAAGGTTAAATTTGGGAACAATGTTCTTCATGTAGCTGGCTCGATTGTCTTTGGTATAACGTTTTTGGGGCAGAGGCAGTAAGCGAATTTACAGATAATTCTTAATTCGAAGTGCGATATTATGTAAACTACCAAAAATCAATTTGAAGTGCAAAATTGCTTATTGCATTTGCGGATTTTTAGCATGCGCTTTTTTTTGGACTATTTTTTTCTTAAGTTGAACTGCTAAGCTACTAGAATTTTCTGCAAAAAACTTTGTTCGCTCTCTGAAATAAACTGTCTGCCCAAAAAAAGTATGATCATTGAAGTCTATCTTATAAAATATATTATAACGGAATAATGAATCAATAAAAGAGATTGATGGTGCAACGTTTTTTATGTTTTTGAAAGGAATTTGCTCAACCTTTTTACCAGATTTGATTTCTATTCCAGTTTCATTTAAAGCCACGGTATAAGTGTCAGGAAATATCAGAGTTATTAACAATCCGTTAAGAAGGATTAATCCACCAATTATTAAAAAGAACGACCAATCAGGTGAATTATCTAGTCTAATGATTAAATTAAAAAGTGCCAAAATTATTAGGCCCAATAACAGAATAAATGTCAACCAAAGAATTATCTTTCGAAATTTGATTCCTTTGCTTGATCTATAAACTATTTTCCCTGTCATTTATAAAATTCTGACTAATGTATTATTCTTTTCTGAAAATCATGCGGTTATAAAAATCAATTTTAGTCGTTTTTTATCGGTTTTTACACTTGAAAATTTACCTCCCGATAGCCGAAGATATTATTGCCGTCTTCCCGGAAAATGGGTAATAACCGTTAACGGTTCGCAGCTACCCGAAGGGCGGTTTTTTTACTACTAAATTTCATTCGGAGAACTAAACTTTCGGCTACCACAAAACTGTCTGCGAAGCACGAAACCCCGCCTTTTGGGTAGGTGCTGTTGAACTAAACCTTCGGTAGCTAAAAAAGCCAATGCCTATCTTTCGGGGATAAAAATAATCAATATGGCAACAAAAAAAAGAACCCCGATGAGTTAAGGGAAAACAAACTCGTTAACAGGGCCAAGCGAGAAGTTCCTGGTTTTACAGAACTACTTTATCGATTCGAACGAACCATTTCGATTCTTGGACGAAGTCGATCCACCTTTAATAATTACGCTCTTCATGTGGCTTCGATTTCGCTTTACTTTGGAAAACTTCCAACCGAACTAGATCCTGAACAAGTTCATGATTACTTGTTCTACCTTCAGAAAAAACACCATGGGCCGTCCCAAAGCTACTTTAAGCATACTATTTATGGACTTCGCTTTTTACTTAAATCAGAAGGAATCCCATATGAGTTTTTGAAGCTTCCCGAGATAAGGCATGAGAAACGGGTTCAGGTTGTACTTAGTCGAGAGGAGGTATGGCTATTGCTGCGTAGTTGTCAACTTCTCAAACACCGGATATTGATAGGGCTACTATACGGATGTGGGCTGAGGTGCATGGAGGTGAGAAGCATACGTTTAGCAGACCTTGACTTCGATCGTCTCCAACTTCGGGTAGCTCAAGGCAAAGGCAAAAAGGACAGATATATGCCCCTATCAGCTCACCTTGTCCGAGGGTTGAAAAAGTACATTGAAGCAGAAAAGCCAAAGGAATTCCTGTTCAATGGTCAGCCAGAGGGAAGGGCAGGTGGAGATTTCGATAGCCGCTACTCTCAACGTGGTGTACAGTGGGCCGTTAAGCAGGCCTGCAAGATGGCAGGAATAAAAAAAGATATCCATGTGCACACGCTAAGGCACACTTTCGCCACACATCTGCTGGAAGATGGTATGGATATCATGACCTTAAAAGACTTACTTGGGCACGAGAATATTGAGTCTACCATCGAATACCTACAGGTTGCGCAACTGCCAGGGCGCAAAGTGTTCAGCCCCATTGATACACTTTTTGAGAAATGCGCCCCGAGCACGAAGTATCTGAAGCAATAAAAGCACTCGGAGAGGGAATACATCGAATCGGACTAAATAGTTGGCAACTCAGAACATTGTGGGCGATTGAAAATTGCCGCACACAATCAATGGGCGGTCATATCGACAGATGCGATGATTGCGGAGCCTTGGCTATTAGTTATAATTCCTGTGGCAATAGGCACTGCCCAAAATGCCAAGGCAGGAAAAGGGAAGAGTGGATTGCTGCTCGAGAAGTCGAATTGCTACCCGTTGCTTATTTTCATTTGGTGTTCACTCTGCCAGAAGCCGTAAACCCTCTCGCTATTCACAATCCCAAAATGGTCTATAGCATCCTTTTTGATGCAGCGTGGGAAACATTATCTGCCTTTGGGAGGAACAGTGGCGTTATGGCTGGTGCTGTATGTATTCTGCATACCTGGGGACAGAACTTGAGCCTCCATCCACACCTTCACTGTATAGTGCCAGGGGGAGGAGTGACAAAAGAAGGACAATGGAAAAACATCCGTCCCGATGGAGAATTTCTGTTCCCAGTGAGAGCACTCTCAAAAGTGTTTAGAGCAAAGTATTGCGAAAAGCTCCGATCTGTTGAACCTAAGCAGTACGAAAGGATAAGAAAATCACTATGGGAAAAGGAATGGATCGTTTACGCCAAAAAGCCCTTCGGCGGACCTAAATCTGTTGTGGAATACATTGGAAGATATTCCCATAAAATTGCCATTTCCAACCACAGAATAAAGTCAGTGGACCAGAATGAGGTAAGCTTCGAATACAAGGATTATCGACAGGGAGGAACAAAAAAGAGAATGAATCTTTCGCTCTCTGAATTTGTGAGGCGATTTGCCTTGCACATCCTTCCAAGGGGTTTTGTAAGGATTAGGCATTTTGGTTTTTTGAGCAGTACTTGGAAAAGAAAAAAACTACCCATATTAAGGGAAAACATCTTTGCACTTAAGACCAAAAGTCCTGAAAAGGGAACATTCCTTCCAAAATGCCCTTGCTGTAAAACGGGTCGAATGGTCATTGTACTCCAATTTGGACGAAGAGGACCACCTTCCAAAGTTTTGGGCGCGGGCCAGTTTGGGGTTCCCTGCGAAGCATAGTCTTGGTGGGTAGGGGTTTTTATGGACAATAGATTAATAAAACGATCTATTTATTGGCAATTTTTTCCAAATTCTGCCCCCCAAAAAAAATAAAGAAGAAAAAAAACTAGCCAAATCAAAAATCGAATTTCGAAAAACACATAATACCCGGTTCCGTTCAACAGGGGCTTCATTGTTTGTGCTTCGCACACAACGAAGCCCTAATTGTTAGCAGATGCCCTTCTGTCTGTCCGAATCAGTGAACTGTCAAGTAAGCACACACTTTGTTCAAAGCAATTTACATTAGATACACAACTGGTCGTGCCTGCACTAAGCCTGTGAGTTGGGGAAAATAAATTTTTTTTTAAGAGGGGTGGCAATTTTTGGGTGGTGAAAAAAAATACTCTCTTAAAAAAATTGCCTAGTGGGTTGCTTGAAGCGTTTTTTAAGAGTGTATTTTTTTTGTGCGTTGGCATTTCTTTTTTCATTAGAACAAACTTAGTTGAGAGTATTCAATCCAATTTATTGGCTCTCCATTTACTCCCGATGAATATTTCTTTCGCATTAAATCTATAAACTCGTCTGCTAAGTTATCGTTTTGAATTGTTATGTAATCTCTTTGCTTGGGGTTTGGACAAAGTTCAATATACTTTTCTGGAACTCTGAAATGTTTTCTTCCCAAATAGATAAAGTCGTTTGAAATTAGAATTGAGTTACCACTTAAATCTTGTTTACGATTTGCTTCATTTAACGCTCCGTCATAAAAGCTGTGGTGTGAATCCATCTGACACCAATCTCCATTCTCCTTGTAATAAATGTTGTCGCCATGAATCTGTTTCAAACTCCCATTCAGAACAGGTTTTTTTCTTTTAAATCTCGAATCGTTCCAGTATTCTTCAAAGGTCATTTTCTCCGTAACTCTCATTATAAAAATTAAGTGATAGAGTAAATGATTTTCAATTGCACCAGTTCCAATAATCCAGTCGCCAACATTTGCTCTGTCCCGAATGTGTGGTTTACAGCAAGCCAAAGTGCAGTAACCAAAAAACGGATTCGGTGCAAAGCCGTAGTCACGGGTTATTTTATAGGAGTAATAAGCCATTATTGACAACCGATTCTTTTTACATTGTTTGTAGGTGTTCTTGGTTCACCACCTGAATTGCACCAACCTACATCTTCTCCTTCAAGCCCTGCAATAATTTTTTCTGAATTCCAACCAACTAATCCATCACCAAATTTTTCAAGTGCTTCGGGAATGTCAGAATCTTTTGCTCCGTGCAAGAACACGCCTAAAATTCTTTTTCCTTGCCGCTCAGCTTCTTCAATTTCCCAATTCACCCAATCTCTGGAATGTGTTTCAGAACCAACAAGCACAACTACAGTTCCTGCCCAAGTCATTTTCATTCTAAGCAAACGCCTTATGGTTTCATCGCTTACCATTTTCTTGTCTAAACGGTCTGTGTTACTTGGTTTTGCTCTGATTGAACTATTGCGAACGGTGTAATCTTTTCCAGCCAAAAGATTTGTAAAATCTGTTACTGCTTTATCATCCTTATGATGATGGCTGATGAAAACATTTTTTGATGTACTCATTGCTTATTTGATTAAGTGATTGATGTTCCACTTCGGTGGAAAATAAAACTCTATTGGCTCTATTCCTTTGTCTGTAAATTTTTGTTTAATTCTTGTTCTATGGGAATAGTCGTCTATTTCAGGGTGTGCTACCCTTGCGTATTTGCCTACTTCACAAAAAATATTTTGGCAATCTATCAACTGCAAATCTCTTCCCCACAAATTTTGAAAGTTAAGATTTAATCTTTCAAATTCTGTTTCTTGATTGTCTGCCATCATCTTGATTATATCTTCAAACGAATAATCGCCAAAATCTTTGAAGCATTTTAGAATTCCATCCCTTGCACCGGGACCAGCTTTCACAAATTGCATTTCGCTAAAATTTGTGAGTGTGCTGTAATTTATATCGGTTACATATTGATAAGCTAAGAAAACTCCAATGGTTGGGAAGGAGTGCAAAAGAGTGTATGCGTCACTCATACTCTTGCAATGTTGAAGTTGATACGGAACTCTTTCCTTAATCATCAACTCAATTAATTTCAAATGGTTTTGATGCTTTCTTTCATAACCAAAATTTGACCTTCCTGATGCCATGATGTAAGCAGCAGAATAAATCGGTATTTTGTTTTGCATTACTTCTGAAAGAACTTTGTCATACCGTCTGAAAGTATAATCTTTGAAACTGATTTTACCCAACTCGTATTCCAAAACTTCCCAAGTAGAAATACGATTGAAGATTTTGAAAAGTAACAGTCGGAAGAAAACTTCTTCGGGTTTTTGACTGCCTTTGTAAATCACATTCTTAATTAAGTATTGACTTACTCTGTCCGTTGCTCTGTAAACATTCGTGAACTTGTATTCATTAATGATTTTGTCTTTCGTCCAAGGAAAACTTTCATCATTGAATCGTTTGAAAAAAACATTTTGTCTCTCTGTCGCAAACTTCCAATAGGTGTTATAAGCAATACTCGGTTTTGGCTTTGATTTTTTTTTGAAAATCTGAAGCTCATTTATTTTAGTATCATTTTTCAATTCGTTTAATTGCATATCAAGAAGTGAAGCGATTTGTTAAGCCTTTTAAAATTAAATACACAATCTCATTGATGTGTGGTGTAACTGCAAGTCGTTTGTTCTCTGTTTCCGTTAGCCCGTTTAAATCGGATAGTCCTTTGAAATTTAATTTTTGGAGCGTTGTAAAATATTGTTTGTAGTCAATCAAATTATTTGGCTGTCGTGAATTGTAAAGAGCAAAAAGGTCTTTGTATTCATTACTTTCAAAATAATATTCATCAGTAAAACTGTTTGCTTGAATATTATTCAAAGCATCAATTGCATCTTGAGTAATGCCGCCAAATGCACCAACTAAATATACAGGATGCTTGTGTTGAAGTGCAATTAAAAGCTCTTCTAAAATACCTGAACATTTTCCTTTGAAATTTTTTGTCCGTCCACCAATAAAAATTCTTGCATCACATTCCGTTTCCATTTCCTCTCTCATTTTTGTCAAGCATCTTGACCACACATAAAGGTTTTCGGTTGTATCGGGTTTTAGAAATTCCTTTTTGTTTGCAATTAAAATATCGTCAGGCGGTGCAATTTTTTTGAATGAAACATTCAGTTTTAGTTCTGCTTCTTTTTCGGGTGTCAAGTTTAGAGACAACGGAAATGCTAAGTAGCTGTAAAACCTTTCATGTGGTGCTAAAGATTTGTCGGCTTTGTAGCTTGCCAATAAATCGAACATGAGTTCTGTAAAGCCGCCTTGTCGCATGTCTCCACCGTATGCAAGCTTTCCACCTAAAGCCAAAATATATCTTGCAACTTCAATCATAGCATCTTTCAAATGTGCGACACCATATCCAAGTTCTTGCAAGTTGTCACTTTCTGAAATTGAAATGCCAATCATCTTTTCTTTCAACAAAAATTTTCGTGAAAGCACATCAACTTTAGCAGAAACAATAAAGTCATTGCTGCCTGTGTCGTTTGAAATGTTTGATGTTTTACTTTCTTCCATCATTTTCTTTTTACGATTGATGGTAAGGTTAATGGAGTGATGAAAACAAAAGCATCATCTAACTGATTTAGTATTTCCATTTCTTCTGAACCCAAAGGTGGGTCGGGATAAATGACCAAAGAATATTCTTCGCCTTTGTTAAGTCCCTTTTTCTTTAGCTGAATAAAATTGAATAGTTCGGGAGAAGTGCTTAGTATTTTATCTGTCTTGATTTTGTATAAGTCAGTTAGTGAATCAAGAAATATTTTTGTGTAGAGATTGAAAAGAACTTGCTCCAAAGTCAAATCAATTATCTCAATGAAATTGCTTTTGAATCTGATTGAGGGATAGTTTCCCAAATATGGGAATGCTCTTTTCTCCCCTTTCTGAACCGCATTTACAATCACAATAGGGCAACCTGCCGTCTTTGCCTCCAACACCTCTATTCTGCACCATTCTCTGTCTGAATAGCTGTCAGATTGAAAAACAACCAATGCAGATTCCTTTGCAGCTCTTTTTATTTCCTCTCCAAAGTTTGAACCGTAAGAAATATCATTAGTGTCAAAAAAAGTTTTGAGCTGCGTTTGAGAGTTTATGTAATCTCTAAACTTGGAAGCATCCAATTTTGATTCATCATGTTTGGAGTGGCTGATGAATAATTTTATTGGTGGTGAAGTTGCCAACGATTCTGTTTCGTCAGTTGCCTTCTTCATATTCATCAGTAATCTACATAGTTCGTGAAGAATAGGAGTTTTAATTTGCGAATTGATACTTACAATTTCTTCCTTTTCACAAACTAATTTGCTTTTATCAACTCTGATAAAATTGATTGCCGAAAACTTTGTAGAAACATTGTAGGCACTTTTGGAAATCGCAACTGGATAAACTCGTCTCCTTTGTTTTTCAATTTCACATGTGTCAAAAATGCTATCAAGAAACTTTCCGTAGTTGCTGTCATTCACAAATTCGTCTGACACCAAAGCAATAACTGCGGTGTATTCAGATTCTTTAATATTTATTTCTAAGGGTTGATTAGTTTCTGAAACATTTTTGTTTCTGAAATAAACAGGAATTCCCATTGAACGAATCAATGGTTTGGTAGAATCTCTACATAAAACGGAATAAAGAAAATCAGCGGTTTGCTGTCCTTCCAAATAATCTGGATGCCAAACTATAAAAACAGTTAATGGAGTTTTGAAGGACATATTCAATTTTCATAGGTTGCAGATTGCTTAAGCATATCAAAATGAATTTTTCCTCCGTTGTGTTTCACTAACTCTCGAAACAAAGAATAGCCCTGCAAGATTGCTTTCTCCCATTCTTTCTTTGATTTAACGGCAACTTCAAAAGGTGTTGTCATTTCTTTAATCAAATTCAACAATGATGGACTTACTTTCAAATTGTCTTTGAAAAAATCTTTTCTTTTCGCTTTGTTGAAAATGATAAGTGAAATTGATTCTTCCGTAATTGTTGCTCTTGCTCCATCTTCAATTTCATCTACAATCGGATTGCTCTTTCTTTTCCGTTTCATCATTGCTCTTGAGCAAGGCGACCAACCAAGCATAGTTGCAAAGGTGTAATGAAACACATCGTGGAATCTGTAGGAATCAATTTCTAAGGAGTTGTCGTCAATAAAATCTCCGACTTGCATTCCATTTATTGTAACTCTTGTCCTGATTTTATTTCCAACCTCAACAGAGTTGAAACTTACTGTGAAATTTCTCGGCAACTGTTCCATCTCATCAAATGTGGAATCAAAAAATGGTTTATTTTTTTCCATTGCTTTGATTTTTTTGTTCAGTTTGAAGAGCAGATATTTTCTCTTTCACTTTATTTAAACTATCAATCTCTTTTATTAGATTTTTCTTTTCAATTAATCTTTGATTGATGATTGAATCTGTTGTTGCTTCTTTTTGTTTTTGCTCAATACCCTTTTTGAAGCCATTGTCGTATGAAAGCCAATCCAATGCAAATTTGACAACAAGCACAATACCAAGTCCAACTGCAGCCTTAACTAAATAGTCTTTCGCAGTTTGCTCTTTTTCTACCAAGCCAATTCTATTAACTAACTCTTTATGATTATCGTCAATTCTTTTACTCAATGAATTAGGAGAAGCTAATTCTCCTTGACTTAATGCCGAAACTGGTTCATCGGGTATTGAAATTTGCTTCTCATGCCTCCCTTTATACTCTTGCGTTTCATTTAACTCAGAAAGCCAAATTGGGAAATAAGGAGTTCCATTGCTTAGAATTATATTTGAAGGTCCAGCATTGTAAACCGAAAACAAAAGTTTGCCTTCAAAACCCGGGTCTACATGGAAACCAGAAACATTTACTAATCCTTTGAATTTAACCCCAGCCTTTATTGATATAAAGGCAATTTTATCCTTTGGGATTTTTACATATTCATGAGTCAGAAGCAATGCAAATTGACCAGGTTTAATTTCAATCTTCTCGTTCTCTTTAAGTTCCTTAACTGCTCGTGGAGAGGAATCAGTTTGAAAAACTTGAGCCCCAAGAGATAACTCATATGCTCCATTTTTAATTCTTTCCTCAGTAAATGGCAAAATCACATCTGAATTTTTCAGAAGTTTAGTTAAACTGCTATTGCCTATAAACGCCATTTACTTTGATTAAAAGTAGGTCAAATTTAGCGATTTCTTCCTCTCAACTGCAAGAATTTTATCAACAAAGTTATGAGTTAATGCCATTGGTTACCAGTCCTATTGTTTGCAAACAATGTGTAGGAATTGTTGGGGTTAATTTTGTCTCGTCTCTCAAACGCAGCATGAATCCAACTTTGAACGTCAACAGGGTTGTTACTCCACTTGTGAAGTGTGGCGAAGCCACACTTCACATTGTCATTTAGTCGGGGTGGAATTGTGTGTGGATTATAATTGTTGTCCGTTGTGAGTGGATATGACGGAAGAAAAATCCCTATCAGACCTGCTCGTTTATTTTTTTGGGTGTCTCTGATGCTTGAAGATATTTCCCAATCCACATGTTTGCGTTGCCATGTTTGGCTACCAATCAATACAACAGTTACAGTTGAATCTCTCAAATATTCGTCTCGTATTTTTTGTCGTATGGTTTCAGTTTTATGATTTGGGTCAATGTCTCCAACTTCAACCGCCCAAGGAATAATAATGTCGTGGATGTCTGCAAATATTCTTTGAAAAGCAATTTTGTATTGCTCATCATTTGCATGATGATAGCTTATGAATGTTTTATGTTTTGTTGTCATGCTGAAAAATTTAATTCAAAAGTAAGTTTCTGTTCAAAGGTATTAAAGCGTTGGCGAAAACACTCTTTCATTTTTTTTCAGGTTGGTTTTGTGTGTGGCAAAAAAATGAAAGTGTGTTTTTTGCGTTGGCATTTTTTTGTGGGTGGGCTTAAAAAAAAGAAATTTATTTTTTGCATTGGCATTAGAAGCTGTGTCGGTTGTTGTCCATTTGTTTCCAAAAATGTTCGTTCAAAGCACTATAGTTTCAAGTTTGCACTGTCGCCATAGGGTTTCTGCTAACTTAGATATAGCTGCAATACCATTCCTCCAACTTGAAATCTGCCTTCAAAAATAGGCGGAAATAATTTACGAAAATGGCTTGGTGTAAAATTAATTCTTCTGATATTTATAGCACCAATTTGCATACTAGTTGCCTGAAAAGTGCAATTGTCTATGAAAGTTTCCTGTCTTTTATTTCCTAATTCAGTTTCTACAGCAAAGCAGATAGGTGCCAATTTTACCACAGTCCATTTAAACCACCCACACCCAAGTACCCGCACGCTGCCATCGGGCAGGGATAGCAGCGGAAAACCCACAGCGGCCTGAGCGGAAGCGAAAGGCGCGAGGATTTGCAGCGTATAGCCCGGCCTTTGAGCCCAGTAGAAGGCCTTAATAGATGTGGAAAGTTGAGTGGCGAAAAGGGCCCGCCTAATAAAAAACAGTATGCGCTAAAATGGCTAGGCCTTGGCTCGTTGGGCACGCTCCCAGTTTACGGATTGCTGGTTTTTGAGGTAACGGTTGAACCCTAAAAATACGGAAAGGTTCATGATGAAGAAATAATACGGTATGAAGAGGATTTTGATGCGGGTGGAACGGTTTTCGAGAAACCAACCGGTGAGGGCCATGCTGTAAAAAATGAGCTGTAACCAAAATAAAATGGGGAATAACTGGGGCGTGAATATACCTTGCTGTAAGGCTATGGCGGCGTTGAGCGGTAACATGAGCAGGAGACAAAGCGGGGTGATGGTCCACCTTAATACGCGGTGTGAAATGTATTGAAAGGAAAGGGTGCCGTACCTGAAAATGTTTAATAAACTGCGTAACCTCACTACAGATTGGATGCCCCCAGCCGAAATACGTACTTTGCGCTTGAGCTCCTCCTTTACATTGGCCGAAGCTGATTCGATGGCATAAGCCTCGGGATCGTATTGGATGGAATAACCTTGCTGGGCTACGCGAAGGGATACCATAAAATCGTCGAGAAGGGTGTCTTTTTCAACCTCCTGGTACAAAGGGGTGCGAATGGCAAAAAGCTCGCCCGCCGCGCCTACTACGGAATATAATTCGGCATCCCATTTTTTGAGGGTGGATTCGTATTTCCAATAAATGCCTTCGCCAGCCCCGGAAGCGGTATCGGAGGCTTTGTCGAGTATGCGCTTTTCGCCCGATACGCAACCAACGGTTTCGTCTTTAAACAGGTTTACGATGCGCCGAATAGACTCTTTACCTAACATGGTATTGGCATCGCAAAAAACAACCAAAGGGGTTTTGACGTATTGCATGCCCCGGTTCATAGCCCCGATTTTTCCATTACGCTCGGGCCTGTGCAATACCTGGGCCTCGGTATATTGGGCCACGATTTGGTCGGTACCATCGTCGGAACCATCGGTTACCCAAAGGATTTTTAATTTGTCTTTCGGATACTCCAAGGCTAAGCTGTTTTTCATTTTGGCCTCCACATAGTCTTTTTCGTTGAAGGCGGCAATGAACAGGGTTACCTCGGGTTCGAAGTCGGGATTGATTTTTTGGGTACGCTTAATGCCCAAAATTCGCCTGACCTTGATAATGAAATAAAGTAGAATTCCATAGCCTAAATAGGTGTAAAACACGATAAAGAGCATTACCCAGAATAGAACTTGTAAGATTTCCATGTGGTGGTTGGTTTGAGGTGTTTAGGCGAGCTTTTGGTAAATGGCATGGACGTTTTCGGCCATTTTTTTCCAAGAGAATTTTTTGGTTTGTTGGTAGCCCAAGGCAATTAATTCCTTCTTTCGATCGTCGTTTGCATACAAATCGATTAAGGCATTGGTAAGGGTTTCGGGTTGGTAGGGGTCGATAAGTACAGCGGCATTTTCGGCCACTTCGGGCATGGAAGAGCAGTTGGAACTGATAACAGGTGCCCCGCAAGCCATTGCTTCCAAAATGGGAATACCAAAGCTCTCGCGGAAGGAAGGATAGAGGTATAGTAAACTTTGGCTGTAAATGCCCGGTAAATCTTTATTTTGGATATAGCCAGGCAACACAATGTGGTTGATTAATTGGGGATGGTGTATGGCCTGCAGTATTTTTTTGAGGTGGTCGCTATCGTAATCGACCAATACGAGTTTGATGTCGGCCTGGGTTTTATGAATGAAATCGGAATAGGCCTTGATAACGCCGGCGGTGTTTTTTTTGGGATCGGTATTGCCCAAAAAGAAGAAAAAACGATTGGGTAAGTTGTATTTCTGTTTTACCTCCTGCAATACCTGGGAATCGGTAATGGGTTGGAAGTTTTCGCCCACACCGTTGTAAACAGTTGAAAGTTTTGTATTATCCTGAATATGGAAGAAGTTGGAAATGTTGTGGTATTCGTATTGGGAAACGGTAATCACCTTTTTGGCTTTGCGAATAACCTGGGGAACGACTAATTTGCGGTAGACATTTCCAAATTTTTGGTAGTTGGTACCTTCGCCAAACACGAGGTTGGGAATGGATTTCTCCATGAAAATGATATCATGTAGGGTGAGCACCAAGGGGATGGAGGAGAATATTGGGGCGGTATTACTGGTGGCATGTAAGAGCTCGATGCCTAGTTTTTTAGCAGCCTTGGGAAGTAAAAACTGTTCCCATACCGGGTAGGGACCGCCAGGAATTTCAATGATTTTAAAGTTGGCGGTTTCCTGGATGATTTGATTGTCTTCATCAGGTTTTACAAAGACAAAATACTCGTTGGTGGTATCGATTTTCTGTAAATTCCGAATCAACTCAAGCACAACAATATCCATTCCATGCTTTTTCTTTCTAAAGATCCTTTGTGCTTCAATGCCTATTTTCATAAACGCTCGATTAAACTTTATTTTCGGGGTAAGTAGTGGTATGTTTGGTATGGATAAAGGTTTTGTTAGCGCCTTTGATTTTCAGGAGGGAGAGTAGCATGACATAAATGCCTTTGGGTAAACCTGCTAGGGCGCCTAGGGTTTTAAAATTCCAGAACTGTTTTGGAACGGAGATAATGAGGGAGAAACAAACCAAGGCAAACAATACTATCCATTTTAGACTAAAAGTGAGTTCGTGGTTCAACATATAATCCAAAGCCGGAAAAACCATGGCTAAAAGTCCGGTTCCACCCAAAAGCAGGGCTCGGGGAGGTTGGATAAATTGGAAGGCTTTGTCAAAATAGTCGACATTGCCTTTCAAGAACAAATCTTTTACTGAGTCTAAAAAGCCCACCCGGAAGTAGTGAAATTGAGCGGATAACCATCTTCTGCGCTGGTTTCCGAATACTTCGGCTTCCTGCACTTTTTCGTCGTAAACATAGGCTTGTTCGAGGTATTCGATTTTAATGCCTTGTTTGAGCATTTTCAATTCGATTTCTTTGTCGAAGCCCCCGATGGCAAATACGGATGACATCATTTGTTTGAAGAAAAGGTAGTCGAAGGCCATTCCTGAACCGATAATAGCCGAGGATAAACCTATGGCTCTGTGGCCTTTACGGAAGATGTGGTTGTTTATTTCTTCGCTGATTGAGTCAAGTATTGCCCAGTTGTTGTTTTGGTTTTTGGAGGTTCGGTGCCCTTGTACTACCCTGAAACCATCGTCGAAACTGGCATTGATTTGGGATAGAAAGGTCGGCGACATAATATTATCGGCATCGAGCACCACACAGATTTCGTAGGAGAATTCGAGTAGGGCTAAGGCTTTGTTGAGGGCTTTTGATTTGGTGCTTTTGTCGAATTGTACTTCCAAAACTTTGATGGGAAGGGTGCCCAGTTTTTCGATGGTTTCGGGCTGAAAGGAATCCGCAATAACCACTATATCGAAATACTCTTTTGGATAATCTTGCACCAAGGCCGCTTTGGCTACTTCCACAATAACCGAATCTTCTTTGTAACCTGGAATAAGCACTACAATTTGTCGGTTACGCGATGGTTTTTTGAGGACGGGTTTTTTATAGAAAAGTCCGGCGATTGCAAAAAACAAAATGTAAAGGGTTGCAATGGCCAGAGCGATAAAGAGAATGGTTTGAAGCGTAAGCAGTATGATCATGTTCAGTAGCTTGAGTGGTTTGGGTTCGACTGGGTTCGATTAGGGGTCAACTGTGGAGGGCTTTTTTCAATTTCCGGAGGTTGTCTCTCAGTTTAAGGGCATAGTTTCGAAGAAAGGGTAGGTTTTTGCCGCTTTTTAGGTTATAAAGGAATGACTCTGAATCGTAAATCATTTCGAAAGTAGCGGTACACAAAACCGGCTTTTTGGTAATGCGATTGATGGCAATGGCTTGTTCCATTTCACTTTCCACAAATAAGGTGTAGGGGCCTGCCATGTAAGCTTTGGCTTTGTGTTCGCCATGGTTGTTGGCTTTTTGCCTCGCTTTCATATCGGGTAAATCCAACATTATCAAATCATTGTACTTGATATTGTTGTTTTTCAACCAGGTTTCTGTTTCTTTTCTGTATTTTTCTAAACGTGAAGTAACTACGGTACCGATTTTACTACCCGGAACAAATAGGGGAGGGGCATTCAGGATAAATTCCCTGTATTTTTCTCCATCATCGTTTTGTTCGGGAAGCGGGTCGGGACAAAGCACACCGTCAATATCGAAGCAGGCTTTTTCGAGCGCGGTGTGGTTTAGGATATTCCATTGAAAAAAGCGAGGAAGGGGAACTGATTCAAAATAGTAATCCACCACCTTTTCTTTACCCGGAACAACATAAATGGCACAGTACTTAATATCGTATTTGGAGGTGAAATCTTTAAGGCTTTCTTTACATTCGTTGAGGGCCGAACCCGATGCAACGCTATCGTCGACTACCAATACTTTTTTATTTTCTTTACCTTCGAAGAACTGACTACGTGCACCGGCTTTGTAGATATGTCCATTCATGAACGAATGAATATCTGTGTAAGGTCGATTCAGATATAAAGCCAACAAATTGGCAGGTAACATACCGCTTCGGGGAACGCCAACAATTAAATCAAAATCCCTGGGAATGGTATAAAGTTTTTGAAGAATAATGTTGTTGAGGTCTGCAATGCTTCTGTAATACATGTAGGCTTATTTTAAATTTTCTTGGATTCGGGCATAGATTTCGTTGACATTGCTTTCCCAGGAGTGGGAGCGAGCGAAACGGATTCTTTCCTTTCTTACTTCTGCTGAATTTTCTTGTACCGCTTTATCAATGGCCTGTTGGTAATCGTCGAGGTTGGAACAGATGTACACATGGTCTTTGAAGAGTTCCATGGTTTGGGTAGCAGTGGCAAGAACTGGTTTTCCCATGGCAATGTATTCATCCACTTTACGCGGATAATTGCCTATCGTAATTTCATTGATTAATTGGGGATTCATGGTAACATCCATACCTTTAATGAATTCCGCTACCCGTGTAACAGGGATTCTTCCCAAGAAATGGACATTGGGAAGTTGGTGAACGGCGTGATTTTTAAACACTTCATCCTCGCCACCGATCATAATGAAAGAGTAATCGGGTTTGCTTTTTGCTAGGTTGTAAATTAGTTCCACATCGAGGCGCATGCTGTTGATATCGCCTATATAGCCAATAAGTGGACGTTTGAAAGCCTTCAATTCTTCAGGTCCATCACTGGGCATATCCGGATCGTAGGCTGAGAGGTTTACACCTTGACCAACGTTAAAGCTTTTGGGGTTGAATTGGCGGGCAAAATCTGCCAATTGGGGCGAATTGCACACAACCAAATCACTTTTTTTGATTAAAAGCGGCTCCAACCTTTTCACATGCTTTTTCCAATAGTTCATGGGATGCAGGTTGTCGCGGCGGTAATACACCGATAGTTTAGCTTCTAGAAAGTCTTTGGCATAGAAGCTCCTATAAATGTCATTATCGATAAAATGGATATAGTTTTTAAACCCAAATTCCTTGGCAGCCTTTCCGATGTATTTGAAAATACGCCGGTTGTTGATTTTGTTAGCGAAATCGAAAAGGGGTCCATCAGGAAGTCCGTTGACAGAAAGAATAGGAAAGGTGAAATCAAGGACAGAAAGGGAATCAGAAATTTTGCGAACGGGATGTTTTTTTTTCTTCAATACGTCCAGTCTGTTTTGGGTTTCGGCCTTGCCCTCGTTGCGATAGAGGGTCATGATGTCGAGCGGACTGTTGATATAAAGTACCCGGTTTTGTTTAGAAATTTCCTTGGCAATATCGATGGCGTTTGAACCTATTGGGATATCCCAGGATTGAAGTCCGGTAAAAATAAAGTCGTAACCTTTCATTCAGGGGGATTTAACCCAAGATCGGCTGTTTTGGTTTCATTATCTAGCACTTCTGTATTTAATAATATTGCCATCGACATATAAATTAAAGTATTTGTCGGCATTTGTCCCAAAACGGCGTTTCCATAGGAGGCCACCATAATGCCAAACATACCTGATGCCAAGGCCGAGAGCAGCAGTTTGAGTTCTGGGTCTTTGACTTTGAACATAATGGCATAGCTTCCCTTTATGATAATATAAAAGAGGATAAAAAGGTGCATAACCAGTCCTACGATTCCCATTTCTACCCAAATTAATACATACCAGCTATCTGTTGGGATTTGAGATAAATAGGCATTTGGCAGGTAGCGTTGAGCCTTTACCCCGCCATGGCCAATACCTCCTCCAAATGGTCGGGATGCCATGTAGCTTCTTAGTAGTTTTTGGTTGTTTAGTCGCACCTGTAGCGAGGCATCATTGGGGTCGAAAGCCGTTCGCATGCGTCGGATATCCGCATTGCCTTGACCGATGGTTGTAAATTTAAAGAACACGATCAGTGAAACCAGTAAAAATCCTCCAATAGCCATGGCGACCACATTTTTTCGCAGCATAACAAATAGGCCAAAACCAGCAAAAGGCACACTGAGGGCTCCGCGAGTACCGGAGATAATTAATCCGTACAAGGCAAAAATAGCTACGATAAAAAAGAAAGCCTTCTTGAGCTTTCCTTGTGAGGCCATACTCGAAATTAGGGCCACAACTGCTGAATAACCTTGATTTGCGCCAAATTGTCCGGCATCGCTCAAAAAGGAAAAGGCCCGCAGTTTTCCAAAAAGCACATGGGTTTTGGCATTTCCTTCATCTAACCAGCCTTGTTCGGCATAATCAACTCCAAATTTGACCTGCATAATGCCTTTCAAACTGGCCAAAAGTGACATGATGCCCCAGATATAAAGAAAAATATAGATTTTCTGTTTGTTATGGAAGAACATTAAAGTAAGCGGCACCAGCAGGAACATATAGAGGGCCAAACTCCTACCAGAGAACCAAGCGGCAAAACTTCTGGCTTCAGGATTGACAATTTCAAAGATGGAATAGCCAAACCAAATTAAGGAAAGGTAGGTAATGTCCTTATTTGCAGGCGACCAATCCATTCGCTCTTTGAAACGGTTGAATAAAAGAGCGATATAGGTGAAAATTAAAATGGCATCCAAGCCTAATCCAACCTGAACATCCTTTGCGTAGCGTCCTAAACCAAGGAGAATAAAACTAAGAAAGATGGAGGTATACAAGCCTATTTCGGGCGAGCGGAAAAGCAGGTAGCTAAAAACACCTGCACCCATCAAACCTAGGCATCCCACGATTCCAAGGATTTGGAATTTTATTACCATGAAGGAGGCGGCTAATACTATGCAAAGCAATAGCATCAAGTACTTAGGATTTTCTAATTTCCTTGAACCTGTTTCTATTTCAAATGGACTCCAGTTACCTTCCTTCATCTTGGATAGCAAAAATCACCTATTTATTTAACCAAACCCTGCCTTTTGAATATTTTTTCAAACGCATTTTGGTAAAAAAGTCTGCCGTGGATGAAAATTTGTTTGAACTCAATTTCCACTTCTTTATTGAAGAAATACATGCCCAAATAAATTCCAATTATAGTAAAGCCAATGGATGAAATGGCCACCAGTAGTAGGGATTTGAACATAAACACGGCAATTAAATCGCCAATAATATTGGCAGCCACCATAAAGAATACTTTAATAGCATTGATATTTGGTTTGTTGATACTATCAAGTCCGATTCCAGTCATGCGATCAATCGGAAGCAACAAGCCATAAAAAGAAAATACACGAACAATTGAGGCTACATTGGTGCCAGTAGCAGGATCGATTTGGAGGTATTGGTCGCCCCCTAAAATCCAAACAAAGATATCTGCAAACAGGAAGGTACCTAGGCTCATGAAAACAAAAAGATAGGTTAATGCGCCGGAATAGGAATAAAAAAGAGCTCTTACTTCGTTTAATTGGCCATGTAAACTGGCTTTCGACATTTTAGGGAAGGCAGTGGCAACAAAGCTACGCAAAGGGATTTGTTGCATTTCGGTTAGTTTGATCGGAATACTGTAAAGAGCCACTGCCGATTGGCCCAATGGACTTAAAGAGATGATGAGGGTATCAGCACTGCGGAGAAGGTTTGTGCCAATAAGGGTAAAGGTTGTGTATTTACCGAAGTGCAACAATTGGGCATTGGATTCTTTGCTTGCCTTGGTAAGTTGGAAAGTGCCATCCCAACCACCCAACATTGCCACCATGGAGGTAACCGAATGAATAACCAGTAGGCACCAGATTAATTGCGTTAGGTTTAGTTTTAAATAGAAAAAACTGGAGGCTACACATATAAAAAAGGAAATGCTATTAATAGATTTCAGGAGGAGGATTTTACCATATTTCCGATCAGCCTGAAGAATCACAACAGCATTGTTCCAAGGTAAGTTAAGAAAGGAGAGTAGGGGATACCAAGTGAAAAATAAGCCATAACCAGCTTCAGCAATTGGTTTTTTAAAGAAGTAATTGCAGGCCAACATCAGCAGGGCAATTCCAGATGTAGAAATCAAACCAATTAAGGCGTTTGAACCGATTAGTTGGGAGCGGTATTGGGCATCGGCTCCCGATAAAAAGCGGATAACAGCGGTATTGGTTATCCCAAAACGAAACATTTCGATAAAGGAGGCACCAGCAATAAACAAAACCCATTGCCCATAATCTTGCACGCTTAAGGATCGAGTCATAAGTGCAAATCCCACTACCCCAAAGAAAGCAATAACCATATTCCCTGCTAAGGAAAGGAAATTGTCTTCCTTTATGATTTGCATTACCTTCTTTTTCAATAGAACAAACCTTAGATTTCGTTTTTGGTAAAGAACTGAAACTGCATGTAGTCTTTTAAAAGGATTCTCAATTTGCTGCGTTCTTTGGGTAGTTCTCCAATTAAGGCCTCGGCTTCGATTATTTCAGTTCCGTTAAGTACATATTTTGTATTACCTCCATTAAGGCTAAGGATGTTATCCAAGGCTGTTTGGTCGGCGGTGGCCCAAGTGCGGTTTGACCGACAAACCAACACAGAAAGATCGGCCGAGCTTACCATATCGGCAGCATAATTGTTTTTTAGGATAGAAGGTAGTTCGATTAAAATCAATTCAGGTTCAAAATCAATTTGAATGTTATAGGTGTTGAGAACATCAGAAAACGCATGAAAATGATAGGTTTGATCGTTTATTGTTCGTTCAAAATAGTTCTGACTAGGCAGGTAGTCTGCCGGATTTTTGAGGAAAGGACTATCAAAATCGATACGGGGATCTTGGTAACCGAGCAAGCGTTGAATTATGGAGAAGGTTTTGCCTTCTTCATGTGAAAAGCTGGTATTGGAAAAATTGATATAAACAACTCTTTTTCCTTTGGACAAGAGCGTTTTGGTAATATTTCCAATCATGGCTGTTTTACCTTCTTTGTCTAAGGTGCTAAAAAAGAGAATAGTTTTTGGTGATTTTACCGGATTTACTTTTTCAATGGAATGGATTAAGTTTTGGGTAATCAGTTGAATCAAGCGGTTTTGTATTCCATCAAAATTCAAAAATTCGGGGTTTTTATAAACCTTGGGATACATTCCCAGGGGTTGTAATTTAAGGATTTTGGATGCTTTCTCGAGGTTGGACAAGGTGTCATCAAAATACTCCATCATTAAAATGAAACCGAGTACTATGATTCCGCTCAAAAAGGCTGCAGCAATAATGAGGATTTTTCTTTTGGTTGGATTTGGCGAAATTGGATAATAGGGTGGGTCAATGGTTTTGAGGTTGGCCGACAATTCACTATCCTGTAATTTTAATTTGGCTAAGTTCAAGCCATGTAGGATTTCCAAGTAACCTTGTTCTGAAACTGAAATTTCTCTTTCGATACGTTTGATGTTGGCTCCAGCAGGTGCGTAGATGGAATATTGTTTTTGGAATTCCCTTTTTCGTTGGTCCATGACCAAGAGTTTGGCTCTAAGGTTTTCGGCCTCTACAACATTGTTTAGCCATTCCGACAATAAGTTATTTAAAGGTAAGCCATTGGTGGTGTTTTGGAAAGTATATAATTCTTCAACGTTTCCTTTGATATCCAATTTAAGGATTTCGGACTGTTTTTTAAGTTTGAGCAGGTTGATTTGAGCTAATTTACCTGTATCTCTTCGGGCCTCTGAATTGGCAATCTCATAATTAAGTTCGCCAAGTTTTTTCTTTTTTTGAAGGATGTCGTCACTTTTCAGTTGTACCAATTGTTGAACATCCAGTTTTTTCTCAATACGGTTAATGGCAGCTTCGTGACCGGCCAATTGTGCCTTTTTATTATTGTAATCAACATCGATATCTTCTTTAACATTGGCCACGGCCTTACTTTGTTCATAGTAGTTGATGATGTTGTTCCGTTCATTGAAATCCAATAATTTGTCTTCCGAGATTTTCAATTGCTTGTTGGCTTCCTGCAATTGGTTTTCGAAGTATTTAATAACTTCGTCCGATTTGTTTTCTTTGATAAAGCGGTAATTTTTGATACAAACTTGGCTGAATAGTTCCAAGGTCTGTTGGCAAATACCGGGGTCATCGGCTTCGTAACTTAATTTGATCAGGTCACTGCTTCCAATTCGAATGGCTTTAACACTTGAAATAGCCTTTAATGAATAATGAGGATCTTCGAAGTTTAAAAGTTTATACACAAAGTTGGTGTCATTGCTGTTCATCAACTGGGTGAGGTTTCGGACGGTTAGTTCATAGTCGTCTTCATTGATTGAACTAGGTAGATTACTTGATTTTTCATCCAAATCTTGGAATGAACGGCCATTGGATGATTTTTGAGCAAGAAAGGATGTATCTTTTTCAGTATTTCCACTTCGCTTTCTCACCACATAGCGATAAATGGATTTGGGGGTCATTTCCCTAAGTTCTTTATAGGATTTTTCAGAAATGTACTTAGGGTCGTATTTATTAAGTAGCAAATGTTGGCTTAGCAGTCGAATGGCCACTTCCTCTTGGCTTGCCCTTGAGTTTATTATGTTGAGGAGGTTGTCAAATGCGGTATTGGTAACAAAGTAATTAAAGGTTTTATCCATTTCAATGGACGAACCAGTAGCTAGACCAGTAAATAGGGTAGTATGAGAAGAAAAGGTAAGTTGCGGTTTCCTAGTTAGCATTATCGCCAATAATGCCATAAGCAAAGGAATAAGAATCAGCAGAACAAGATGCTTACGTATTAATCGGATTAAATCTAACAGTTTCACGCTAATTATTTAGGTTGGTAGTTCGTGAATGAAAATCCGGCAATTTCTTCCATAACCATTTTGGCCGAAGTAAAGTCTGTTTTAGCTCTTTCGTAATCTGATTCGACACGGGTAACAATATCCGATACCCTAACATATTCTGTTACGGTAATTATTCCATTTCTAAATTCAGTTTCAATCATTTCCATATTCACTCTGGCGTTACCAATGGCTAAGGATTGGATATTTAAAAGCCTTTGTTTTAAAATTAAATCTTCGTAGAGTCGAATGACCAGTTGGGTTAATTCTGTTTGTTGCACTTCGACCATACTTTTAGCCTGTTCCACTTCTGCACTCGCTCTGATAATTTGATTTCTTCGATCAACGATATCCACAAAAGGGAATTTCAGGTACAAACCAACACCATAATTCATTTGCCTACTGGTTGAATTTAAAATTGTTGTTGACTGCGAATTGTTATTTAATGCAAAGTTGTCGTAGGTTCCATAGCGCGTATCAGCTTGGACCCCTAAGTTTCTTAGCCAATAGTTTTTTTCCGACCTAAGTACTGCATTTTTGGCAACAATATCCAATATCCGAAATTTAACCGAAGGGTTTTTTCGAATTGCAGAATCAAGGATTACTTCTAAAGGAGGAATGACGATCTCAGTGCCTTTGGCAATGGAATCGTTTTGTATGACCTGGGAATAGCTGTTTTGAAAGAATAATAATAAAGGTAGTAATATGTAAAGTTTGTGGTTGTTTTTCTTCATTGGGGGGCTGTTAAACAGTACTTTTTTGCAGCAGGGCAGGGATGGTTCTGAGTATTAACTTTAAATCATACCAGATGGTGTAGGTCCCGTTTATAAAAAGGTCAGCATAATCATTGTCTAATTTTTTTCTTTCCTCTTCCGACATGTTTCCTCCCTTTCCTCTAAGTTCAACTTGCCAAAGTCCGGTAATACCGGCAGGGGCCAAAAATCGTTTGGAAAGCTCATCGGCCGTAAGCATTTCGGCTTCGTAAATAGGTAGAGGACGGTTTCCTACAATGGACATATCGCCCTTTAGTACGTTAATTAATTGCGGAAGTTCGTCAATACTTGTATTTCTTATGAATTTACCCACTTTTGTTATCCGGGGGTCGTCCACAATTTTAACAAAGGCTGATTTTGATTTGGCCAGTTCCGTTTTTTGTTTGTTATACCAGTAATCACAGATTTTATGGTTGTCGATAAACAAGAGTGGGGAACAAGTTTCGCCTTCTGGTAAGATGCTGCAGCAAGGACATGGTGCTTGAAAATCGATTTTGAATTCCTCTGTAGATTGTTTGTACTGGTTTTTTTCTTTGGCTAACTTTTTTAATTCTTGGTCTGCTCCAGTTCGCATCGACCTTAATTTGTAAAAGTCGAACACTTTTTGACCTACTCGTTTAGATTTATAAAAGACTTTGCCTTTTGATTCAATTCGAATGGCGGCCATAATTATCAGCAAAAACGGTCCTGCAAAAAGGAGTACCAAACTTGCAACCAGAATATCGAACCTTCTTTTTGATGCAGGGATATTGACAATGCCTAAGGGTTTTGAAAGACTGGGTTTGGTTTTTACTTCTTTTTTGAATTTGCCTAAGAATTTGACCCGTTCTACTAGTTTTTCCGCATTAGACTCTTCGCGTAAAAAGAAATCATCCAATCCTTTTTCAAATGCCATTTTATATAGGGCTGGATTGAATTGGTGGGAAAGTAAGACAAAAGGAACATTTTTGTAGCCATCCGAATTTCGAATTTGGTCGAGCCAAACCATACCGTTGGTTTTAGCAATGAGATTGTATTCAAATAGGACGGCAGCCGGTATCGTTCCTGAGCTTAATTGATGCGTGGCTTTCAAAATGTCTTCGGCCAGCTCAAAATGAAAACCTGCCGATTCAAATTGGCTTTGAAAATTGGCAGGAGGTGTCCCGATATACAATACAGACTTTGTGTTTTCCATTGTTGGTAGGGTAAATAAAAGGGGTTTGACTGATTAGTTACTTACCAAGAAATAGAATAATGAATGGGGTTAAGATTCTTTTTTATGACTTCTTCCAATTCTTCAGGATTGAAAGGTTTGGTTAGATAATCTTGTGCACCTAGTTTATAGCACTTGATTTTCTCATTGCTTTCTGATTTGGAGCTTAGCATTACTACCGGTGTATGTAAAGTAAAGCCTCTGTTTCGAATAGATTTCAAAATTTCATATCCATCCACATTGGGCATTTGGATATCGCAAATTACCAAATCAGGCAGGTTTTCTTCCAGCCATTTAAAGGCATCATCGCTGTTGTTTTTGTAGGTCACATCATAGGACTCTGACAAGAAATTCTCAAGCAACAAGCCAATGTTTACTTCATCATCGACAACTAGGATTTTTTTATTCATGGTTATGGAAATTAGGGGTTAATTAATGTTGATTTAATATCGTTGGTTACATAGCTAACAATTTCATCTACTTTAAGGATTTTGCCATAGAGTTCTGGATGTCCAGGTTCGTCTTTGGCTAAGTTTTCGATAGAATGGATGTCGTCCGCAATGGTTTGAATGCCGTACATGGATAAAACAGGTTTAATCTTATGGGCAATTTGACTAACCAAGGGAAAGTCTTTTTGTGAATGTGCCTCTTTGATTCTTTCAACATCAACTGGGATAGTCGATACAAAAGTTTCAAGCATCTTGTTTCTGGTATTGATATTGCCCCGACAAATAGTTTCTACAAAACTGAGGTCGTAAAGCTTAAGGCCTGGGGCTGAAAGATGGTTCACGGTCATTGGTTCTGTTCTTTTTTAAGTTTTATCCTGTTGGAGGATTATCTGTCTTTAATTAGTTGAGAAAGGGGAATAGTTGACCATGACGGCTCTATTCCATTCATTTGATTTGGGAAAGTTGATAAAATGGTTTTTGTGTATTTTTGGAGAAAAATATAGAAGAGGTTTTTAGTTTGTTTGCTATTTTTAGCTTGGTGTTTAAGTGTTTGATAAAACGTGAAGTTCGAAAATTCACCTCTAGATTCATCTTTTTCACCGCTAAATTCGACCCTAAAACCTTTTTTTACCATTTTCATACGACCTGATTTGTCTCTTCTAAAAAACGGTGCTTCTTACTGAAAGCTGTATTTTTTTGTTTCATTTCAAGAAAAATATGTAGGTGTTTTTTTGACCTTATGCCAGTTTGAGCAATAAGTTGAGAAATCATTTTTTGGATTTCAAACATTCTGATGATTTGGTGAAGATCTAGGATCTTGATTTTTTAATTTTATTCTTTGGGTAATCGGATAGTTGTTGCATTCGTTTACCGTTTTTGAAAAATTGGTTTGAATTGGTGGGCAAAGGGCAAGCATTTTATTAAATTTTACCTGTTGGTGATTTTACCTTAATTATCTTTTTCGGAAAGTTAACTTTGGGTATATTGCCCTAGGAATTGCAATGGAATTCTTTTACCTCTAAAGTTGCCTTAATAATGTTTCGAAGTGTTTTGCTTTTGCATAATCAGAAGAGGAATGGTGGATTGGAGTACTTTGAATTCCTTTCCAATTTCCAGATTAATTCTAATAGATGAATTGAAGAATGATAAAGAGTGATTTCAATTTTTCAAAGGACCAATTCAATAGGATTTTCCCTTTTTATTTCCTCTTGAACGATAATCTTGACATAGTTTCAATGGGTTCTTCCCTTGCGAAAGTATGTCCACAATTGTTGACAAAAAAGTTCGGTACAGACCTTGTAATACGCCAACCAGAACTTAAACGAGTTAATTTTTATTCCATAGTAAAAATTACCAACCAACTAGTAAGCATTGAGATAAATAAACCTGAAAAGTTAGTGCTAAGGGGACAGTTTGAGTTGCAATCAGAAACGAACCAACTGCTCTTCTTGGGTTCTCCTTCCTTTGGCTCAACCGAGGAAATGACCAAGAACAACCTTACCACAGAGGATTTCGCAAAACATGATTCTTTAACGGATTTATTAAACGTACTCCAAAACCAAGAGGTTTATGCTGAAGACTTACGAGAGTTGTTGAGTACTATTTATGAGCAAAAAGTAGCCATACGAAGAGCTTCACGGGAGTTTAAAAGACTATCCTTGGTGGCCAGGGCCAATGAAGATGGTGTAGTTTTTCTTTCCCCAACTGGAGAAATTACTTGGGCCAATGAAAGCCTTAGTAAATTATCAGGCTACCAAACTGCCGATATACTCGGTCGCACTCCTTTTGAATTACTTAAAGGTCCACTTTCTGATCCTGAAATTATCTCCAAAGATATCGAAGCCATTAACCATGGCAATGGATTTGCCGCTGATATCGTATTTTACAAACAGGATAGAACCTGGTTTTGGGCCCATTTTGTCATTCAACCTCTTAAAAATGAACAAGGGGAATTGAAAGAATTCTTTGGAATTATCCAAGATGTAACAGAAGAAAAGGCCAAAGAAGAAAAGCTGAAGGTGCTTTCCCAAATGGCGGAGGATAATATTAATGCCGTGGTTATTGCGGATGCCGAAGGTCGAATCAATTGGACCAACAAAAGCTTTACCGAAATGACAGGTTATACGCTGGATGAAGTAATAGGGAAGAAGCCTGGTCATTTTTTGCAAGGTCCTGAATCGGATCGTACGGCTATGGAATACCTCTCATCCCAAATCAAAAAAGGGGAGCCTTTCAATACGGAAATAATCAATTACACAAAGAAAAAGGAAAAATATTGGGTACGAATTCAAGGCCAACCGATTAAAAATGAAAAGGAAGAGATAATTGGTTTCTTCGCCCTCGAAGAAGAAATTACCCAAGAGAAGGAAAATGAAAAAAGATTCCAAAAAGCCTTAGAAAGTATTGGTGATAATGTTTGGGAACATGACTTTACCTCTGGAATTACCTATTTCTCTAAATCAGAGAATTTCTTTCTAGGCTATGCCACCGATGAATTGTCCTTGAACCATAAATTGTGGAGGGAAAGTATACACAAAGACGATTTGCCTTTGATTTTGGAAAGCGAAGCCCGAATCAAAAAAGGGAAGACCGATAAACATAATTTGGAATACCGAATCATCCACCAAGACGGCAGTATCCGATGGGTACTCGATCGGGGTGCGGTTATTGAAAAGGATAGCAAAGGCCGACCTAAAAAAATGACTGGAATTCATACAGATATTACCAGTATTAAACACTTGGAGGCTGAATTAGGAAACCGTGTTAAACAATTCCAAACACTTTCAAGCAATATTCCAGGGGTGATTTTCGAATTTGAGTTTAAGGAAGACGGACTTGAACATTGGCGCTATATCAGTCCTGCCATTGAAAAGATTTTTGGTATAAATCCAAAGGATATCCAAAACTATTTTCAGTTCATCCCTCCTTCCCATAAAAAGATGGTGCTTAAAAAGATACTCCACAGCCAAAAAACCTTGGAACCTTTTTATGCTGAAGCAAAGCTAGTGGTGCCCGGACAACCTATACGCTGGCATTCCATTCAATCCTCTTTTTCCTATCAAACCGAAACGGGAGCCAACGTATTTACCGGATTTATGGTGGATATCACGGAACGAAAAAATTCGGAACAGAAACTTGAAGAACAAAGAAAGTTCTACGAGGATATTTTGAACAATATGCCTGCCGATATTGCGGTGTTTAATTCAAAGCATGAATACCTTTTCGTTAACCCTATGGGTATTAAAAACGATGAAATACGGAAATGGATTATTGGAAAACGCGATGAAGACTATTGTATCCTTCGCAATAAACCACTTAAACTGGCTGAAGCGCGTCGGGCCACCTTTAATCAGGTAGTTTCATCCAAGAAAACCTTGGAATGGGAAGAACTTAATGTATTGCCTGATGGAGAAGAACAATTTGTGTTGAGACGCTGGTTCCCGGTTGTTAACAAGGAGAATAAAGTAACCCTAGTTATTGGTTACGGTATCGATATCACCGAACGTAAAAAGTTCGAGGAAGCCTTGATCACAAACGAAGAAAAGTACCGCGGTATCATTGAAAATATGAACCTTGGTCTGATGGAAATGGACCGCACCCACCGTATCGATTTCGCCAACCAAACCCTGTTGAAAATGACTAACCTTACCATGAAACAGGCGAAAGGTTATGATGTCACCAAGTTTTTCTCTTATGAAAGTGCCAAAGAAGCTGAATATATCAAGAAACTCGGACTAGAAGGGGTTAGTAAGGCCTATGAAATTCAAACCAAAGTAAAGGGGAAAAGGGGATGGTGGTTTATCAGTACCGCACCTAAATTTTCTTCTTCCGGCGATTTAGTTGGTTCTATTATTATCTGTTTGGATATTACCAACCAGAAAAAGCTGGAACACGAACTAATCAAATCACGAGAACAGGCCGAAATGCTTTCTAAAGCCAAAGATTCTTTCTTGGCTAACATGAGCCATGAAATCCGTACCCCAATGAACGCCATTATTGGTATGGGAAACCAATTGGCCAAAACCAATTTGGACGAAAAACAGGCCTTTTTCCTCAATACCATTAATACAGCAGCCGAAAACCTGTTGGTGATTATAAATGATATTCTGGATCTTTCAAAAATTAAGGCAGGTAAACTAAAGGTCGAAAACATCAGTGTCAAATTGCATTCTTTGGTGAATACGGTTATACAAATGCTGGTGCATAAAGCCATGGAGAAAGGTATTGCCCTACGTTTGGGTAAGTTCGATCCTTCTCTAGCTCAAAACCTTATAGGCGATCCTTATCGTCTAACCCAAGTGCTTTTGAATTTGATGAGCAATGCCATTAAATTTACAGAGAAAGGCCATGTTGAACTTAGCTGCGAAGTAATTAACGATGAAGCCAATTCCCAATCCGTTCTTTTCCAGGTAATCGACACCGGAATGGGAATGGAAAAGGAATTTGTAGGTAAAATCTTTGATCAGTTCAGCCAGGAATACGAATCGGTTAGCCGTAAATTCGGTGGAACTGGTTTAGGTATGAGTATTTGTAAAGAATTGGTGGAACTGATGGGAGGTGATATTGCCGTTGAAAGTGAAAAAGGTGTGGGCACCGTGGTTTCCTTTACTATTAAATTTAGAAAAGGAATTGAATCCTTGGATGCAGAAGCGGAAATCGAAACCTTATCAAGTAGTTTGTTGGAGAATAAAATCATTTTGGTGGCCGACGATAATGATATGAACCGTTTGGTGGCAGCTACCATCCTCGAAAACTATGGAGCTACCATCGTTGAAGCGGCGAATGGAGAAGAAGCTATAAATGCCTTTAATCAAAACAACCCCCATTTGGTGCTGATGGATATTCAAATGCCAGTGATGAATGGATATGAAGCCACGCAAATCCTGCGAAAAACCGGAAAAGCAACACCGATTATCGCCCTTACTGCCAATGCCATCATTGGAGAAAAGGAAAAATGTATCAGTGCCGGTATGAACGATTATATCGCCAAGCCTTATAAAGAAGATGAATTTGTGCAGAAGCTAGTTTTCTGGTTGAACGGAGAAAAGTTGATCAAGAAAACCATTACCGTTGAATTGGAGGAAGAACCCCAAAGTTTATACGACCTCACTACCTTAATCGAACTCGGAAAAGGAAATAAAGCCTTTCTCAATAAAATGGTGAACCTGTTCTGTGATCAAACACCCGAAATGATCAACCAAATGAAGCGAGCTTACACCGATAAAGATTTTGCCAAACTCGGAGCCTTGGCGCATAAGTTGAAACCAAGTATCGATAACCTAAATATTCATTCCTTAAAAACTGTTATCCGAACCATCGAAACGATGGGAAAGGACAACAACGACTCCCCCGAATTACCTGTTTTGCTTAAGAAACTCTCTACCATCTTGGCCGAAGTAATTACGCAAATCAAAGGTGAAAAAGCCAAAATCATGATTGTGTAACCCAACTTAATCATTAGGCAGATTTCATTATCCGTACTGCTTGATTTAGTTGGGTTTACCCCTCCCTAAGAAATTTCAGGATAGAAGTTGCTATTAAATTGGATTATCAAAGTGATTTACAACTGCTTAATCGGTTAAGAATTTCTAATCTGTATTTTGGGTATAAACAAATACTATTTTTGTTCAACTATTGTAACCCAACTTTTCAATGAAACACTTTTCCTATTCTATTCTATTTATCGCTTTTCCTATTATTTCCTTTGCCCAAACTGCAGGTTCCTTGGATAGCAGTTTTGCAACCAACGGTATTTATTCGAAAGACTTCGGTGCCCAAGATAACCTAACCTGCGTGGGTGTTCAGGCCGGACAAAAAGTAGTTTCGGCTGGTACGGCCTTGTCGCCTGCCTTTGCCGGACAATTAGTGGTTATTCGCCAAAATGAGGATGGGAGTTTAGACCCTAGTTTCAATGATAGTGGAATCGTGTTGCTGACCAATTTTACAGAAAGTTATGCCTATGCCGTTCAAACTCGTTCCGATCAAAAGCTTTTAGTTGCCGGTACTGCTGCCGATGCAAATTATGCCTTTTCTGGTTTGGTGCTGCGGATAAATCAAGATGGAAGCCTCGATCAAAGCTTTGGTCAAAATGGAATAGCTACTTTCCGCTTAGCAGGCGATACCTATTTTAATGCGATGCAGATTTTACCCAACAACAAGATTGTCGTAGCTGGGTCCGCGCTAGATACTGCCTTTAAAAACCAACCCATTGTAATGCAGTTGAATGAAGATGGAAGCTTGGATTCATCCTTCGGTATAGATGGCGTGGCAAGTGTGCCGGTAACAGAAATCGATAATAAATTCAATAAAATAAGCGTGCAAGCTGATGGAAAAATTGTTGCAGCGGGCCATTATGGCAACCCGATTACCATCGATGGACAAACCGATTTCGATATTTTGATTGCTCGTTTTACCACCGATGGACAATTGGACGCTTCCTTTTCAGGCGATGGAATTTTGATCGACCAGGTTTCTCCTTCCTATATCGACGATATTTTTGGACTAGGTATCAATAGCGAAGGCAAGATACTTGTAGCCGGATATGCCACCTTGGCCGATTTTTCGTATGATGCCATTGTGCTACAATACAACAGCGATGGTACCCGCGACTTAAATTTTGCGGATGATTTTATGTACCGCTACAGCAACGCGGCTCAGGATGTATTTTTGGATTTAACCATTCAGGCCAACGATGCTATTTTGGTTGCCGGCACCACCGGTGGCTTCTTTTTCGATAACCGTGATTTTGTGTTGGTTCGCCTAAAAAAGGATGGCAGCCTTGACGAAGATTTCGGAACTGCTGGTATCGTACTTACCGAAGTTTATGGTTTTGCCGACGAAATTAATTCTCTTTGCTTGGATGCCGATGAACGAATTTTGGTAGCTGGTAAAGCCAATAATGGACAGCAAAATGATGCTTGTGTGGCCCGGTACAATGGAAAAGATGAGGCCAGTGGATTGGATGAATCGGCAAATCGTGCTTTTCAACTTTACCCCAACCCCATTTCAAATGGTAAGGATTTGAATATCGCCGCATTAGGGCTTTCTTCGATTCAAAAAGTAGAGGTGTTGGATGCCTTGGGCCGGAAATTGAGCAGCGAGTCGGACCTTCAAACTGCTTCGTTCAGCCTTTCAAACAAGCATTTGCAAGTGGGACTAAATATTGTTATTCTAACCGACGCCAAAGGAAAGGCCTATCGATTTAAAGTGGTTAAAGAATAAAGGCTGTTCAAATTAGATAAGGATTTGGCGGGCCCTTTTCGCCTTAACCGTTGTACTTTGAAATTAAGCAGTAGTGCCAGCGAAAAGGCCGGGCTATTCGCTGCAAGTCCTCAGTCTGCACCCCCCGAAGGGATTCGGGGTGCGCATCCTTGTGGGCTTTCCGCTACTATCCCTGCCCGACAGGATACTAATCCGTAGTGCTTTGTTTTAGGCAGTAGTGCTAAAATCAATGAAGGCAATGTTTGTGGAACCGATGATTTGAATTTCAGCACTGCCTGATTTAGTTGGTAGTATTTTTATTTATAAGCTTTAAGATTATTCACTTTTTTGCGGCCATTAAATTGTCCAGTAAATGTGTAATAAAAGCTACCATGATTGTATACCGATCGGGTAGGGATAGAGGCAAGTAGCCCACAGGTTTGCGAAGTGAAACGAAGCAAAACGAGGACTACTGCCGAAAGCCCGACCATTCGCCCTCTACAATTTTCAGATCGAGCACTACTGGTTTTGGCGAATGGGACCCGCCAAATAAAAAAATACTTGACTTTGTTTTTAACCCAGATTACGCATTAGAAATCGTAATGAAGCTTTCAAATGCAATAAAGACGAGGGTTTCAGGTTGATTTTTGGGTGAAGGAATAGTAAACTATTTTGAAGTCAAAAATTGTTCTGAAATCCTTGTATTTGAAGCAGTTGGAAGCTGTAATAGATTTCTAATGCTGAATTTGGGTTTAAAATTGCCCTTTAAGAAATAAGGTTTTAGGCTTTAATTTATGTCTTCCAAAACCACCATTTTTTGGGTGAAGGTTTGATTTAAATTGCTAATTCGCAGTAAATAAATGCCTGAATCTAACCATTGACCCTGTATGTTTTTACCCGTTTTAAGTTCGTTTGAGGCTACACTTTCCTTGAAAACAACTTTTCCGTTCAAATCTAAAATTTCGATAAGGCAGTTTTGGTTGGCCTCTAACCAGCTGACACTGAAGTCTCCATTGTTAGGATTTGGTGAAAATTGCAGCCCTTGGATGGAACTTTCCTGTTGTCCGACCATTAAATCGGGAATTGAATCGAAGTCGCAGATATCGACCACCCCTAAGGAGTATGGATCGACACAGAAGTTGAGGTGAGGGATTGAATCGTTTGCCACCGTAAGTACAGGGGAGTAAAAACCAATTTGAGGAATTCCTGCCACTACCACTTGAATTTCGTAATCACCAAAGGGCAAACTATCGGATTCGTAATAATAGAGGTTGGTAAAACCACTTACCAAATGGGCTTGCTCATAGCGAACAGGAACCATTTGGTTAGTTGGAGTAGAGTCTTTTTCCACTACCACATCAATCAAGGGAATAGGATCGTTGTTTTCAGTTTTGCCGAGAAGGAAATTATAGAAATAAATGAAACCACTTAAAGCTCCGTCGCCATTAATAGTAGCAGGATTAATAAGGTTAATGGAGTAGGAGAGGGAATCACATGTAGTTACATTGATAGTATCGGCCTCTTGGTAGAGGTAGCTGTTTCCACTGAATGTTGAAATGTAATTTTCGCCAGGCACTTCGGCTGTGTAGCTTGCCTGGATTACATAATCACCTTCGGGGATAGGTCCAAAAGTAAAGAAGGCAGAATCGTTTGGCAGGGTAATATTGAGAATTGAGATGGTGTCCCAGGCTAAACTGTCTTGGCTTTGAATGGATAAAAGTTTAACCGTTAGGGTGTCGTTGGGGCCAAGGCTAGGGTAGTTGCCCAAACCACCATCAGTAATATACCCTGAAATGTATTGGTTGCAGGCCGAAAGGCAATTTTGATTAAAGCTAGTGCCAGGGTCGATATTATTGGCCCAAGCAGCATAGGCATAGGCAGGGTCGTCTACTTGAATACAACTAAGGTTGGGGTTTTGGGAAGCATCAAACTGAGTAATGTTGTTGGTATTTCCGTTTTTGATATTTAAAAAACTGAGGTCGTTCTGCATACAATTAAGTCGTGAAAGGGAAGGATTTGAAGAGAGATCGAGGTTGGTAAGTTGGTTAGAATTACAAATCAATTGTTGCAATTGGGGTGTATTGGTGAGGTTTAGAGAATTAAGCTGATTGCCTGTACAAATAAGTTCGGTTAGATATACTTGGTTGCTTAAATCAAGGGTGCTTAGTTGGTTGTATTCAAGTTGTAAGCGATGCAGAAATGGATTGTTTGAAAAGTCGAGAGAATAGGTTTGGCAATACGGCATGGTGAGGTAGCGAAGGATTGTGTTTTGACTTAAATCCAAAGAACTTAAGGATATGGAATAAAGAACCAAGGAATCCAGTTGCGTGTTTTGGGAAAGATCCAAGTAATAAAAAGTACCACTGACGCTAAGGCCTATGAGTCCTGGATTGTCGCTAAGGTTCAAGGTTGAAAAGGAATTGTTCATGGCATAGAAATACTGCAAGGCTGGAGAATTGTCCAAGTCGATGGTAGTTATAAAGTTGTTTTGACAAAAAAGTCGGTAGAGTTGGGGTTTGTTGCCTAATTCGATGGATTGTAAATTGTTGTGGGAGGCTGTCAGAATGGTGAGGTTTTGATTAGCCGTCACATTGAGTCTTGGAAGAAGGTTGCTATCGGCATACAGGCCTATTATATTTGTGAAGGCCTCCAAACCGGTTAGGTCATAGATGCCTTTGTTCATAACATTGATTGTGCTGTAGTAATTCGAAGCATCTGAAAAGGTAATTTCTTGATTTTGAGCAGGATTAATTCCAAGGTTGCTTAGAATTGCTTGTTTTAAATTTGGATCTGGGAAGTAAACATAAGTGCCTATACAATTGTTGCTGAAACTCGCAAAGGGGTCAATATCCAACCAGTTTTGTCCACTGTAAATTTCATCATCAACGGTAATACAGGTTAAATTGGCATTTCCGGTAGCTGTAAATGAACTCAAACTAAGGTTGTTCCCATTTTTTACATTCAAGTTTAGCAAACTGTTGTTCGAACAATCCAAAGTGTTTAGGTAGGTGCTGTTGGCAAAGCAAAGTCCAGTGATATAATTATTTGAACAATTTACATAACCTAAATTGGTATTGGAACCTGTGTTTAAACTAGTTAGCATATTGTTGTTGCATTCCAAATTACCTAAGGCTGATAGACCGTTAATATTCAATTGGTTCAGGTGGTTGAAGGAGCAATTTAGGGTAGAAAGGTTGGTGTTGGATTGTAGATCCAAGGTATTTAGGTTATTGTTGGAAACATCCAAATAGAAAATACTTGTAAAAGCCTCTATTCCTGATAAATCACTAATGTTTAGGTTGCTTAAAAAAAGTACACCTTGGAAAGTGCTAGCCTCAGTTTGATCAATTTCTCCATCGCTGTTTAGGTTAATGGAAGAATTGGTCAATAAAGCGTTTTTAAAATTCAAATCCGGAATATTGACATTTTGGGAAATTGCATCAAAACCAATCAATAAAAGGAAAATAAAATAGTAATTTTTCATTCGACAATTTTAATGAATTTATGGATTATAGGTTAAAATTTGTCGATAAACATTACAGATTTTGTTTGTTATTTTTGAGGCTAACAATTTAAATTATGCTTGCTGTAGGGCTTTGAAGGTTTTAATTGGCAATTGTTTTTAGGAGTGAGTCGGAATTTCAAGGTCCATTTCAATACTAGCATTAGGGTTTACCCCGATTAACTAGTTGTAAATCAATTTAGAAAACAATTTGATTTACAACTAGTTAATCGTTTATGCATTTCTAATGCGTAATCTGGGTTAAATTTGTGCAAATTTTTTCCCAATGTCCTTATTCAACAATACCATCAGTGATATTTCAAACGCTATACAGTTGGCCTTGGGGCCTGTTTTTTTGCTAACTGGTGTGGCCGGGTTGCTAAATGTGATGTCGGGCAGACTTTCTAGGATAATTGACCGAGCCCGGTTCTTAACCGAAAATCCGATGGCTGGTAAAATGATAAGTAAAAAGTCCATTCAGTTGGAATTGGTAACCCTTGAGAAAAGAAGAAATTTAACCAGTAGTGCAATCACGATGTGCACTTTTTCGGCCTTGTTTGTTTGTATGGTTATCGTGATTTTATTTTTAGAAGTGTTGTTTTCGATTCCATTTAATTGGGTCATCGGTGTTTTCTTTTCCTTGGCCACTTTAGCTTTGGTGGCGGGTTTGGCTTATTTTCTGCGGGAAGTACATTTGTCTTCAAAGACGATACGATTCTTGAATTAAGCACCTGCGTTTGCTTTTTTGTAGCCTGAAGTTTGATGCGACCACTGTTTGGAAACAGACAAGTTCCTTCCTACCTTTGCCCTCCAATGGCTGAATTAAAAAACGACCTAATCTTACGCGCTGCGAAAGGCGAACTTGTTGAACGTGTACCTGTTTGGATGATGCGCCAAGCGGGTAGAGTACTTCCCCAATACAAAGCCGTACGTGCCAAATCCAAGAACTTTATCGAATTTGTCAAAAATCCGGAAATGGCTTGCGAAGTCACTATTCAGCCGGTTGATTATTTCGGAGTGGATGCAGCCATTATTTTCTCAGATATACTGGTTGTTCCTGAAGCCATGGGACTACCGTATCAAATGATTGAAAGCAAAGGTCCTTGGTTTGAGCATACAGTTAAAAGCCAAGCAGATATCGATAAACTCTTGGTGTGTGATAGTGAATCAATTGATTATGTAAATCAGGCTATAAAGCTGACAAAGAAAGAGTTGAATGGTAGAGTTCCTTTGATTGGATTTGCGGGTGCTCCATTTACCATCTTCGCCTACATGGTGGAAGGAAGTGGTAGCAAGACTTTTTCGAAAGCCAAGAAATTCCTCTATACCCATCCGATTGAATCGCATCAACTGCTTCAGAAGATTACGGATTCCACTATTCATTACCTCCGAGGCCAAATCGCCTCAGGTGCTGATATGATTCAATTGTTCGATTCTTGGGCCGGTTGTTTGGGACCTGAGCAATATTCAAGTTTTGCACTTTCTTATATTCGACAAATCTGCGAAGCTGTACAATCGGTTCCGGTGACGGTTTTTGCCAAAGGAGCCTTTTTTGCGTTGCAGGAAATGGGTCAATTGCCTTGTCAAACCATTGGTTTAGATTGGAATATGGATCCCAAATGGAGCAGGGCAGAGGTAGGGCCAACCAAAACCCTTCAAGGAAATATGGATCCTTGCCTGCTGTATGCCGACTATGATACTATCCGTAAGGAAACTAAAACCATGTTGCAAGCTTTTGGAAAGCAACGTTATATTGCCAACTTGGGTCATGGACTTTATCCTGATATCGAAAAGGAAAAGGCCCTCTGCTATGTCGAAACAATTAAAGAGTTTGGTGTAGTTTAGACTATTCCATCAAAAGATCCATGATAGGAAGCAGCTGGATTTCTTTCCCATCTTTGGTAAATACATCCCTTTGATTAAAGGTAATGATTCGTCCTCGTTCAAGGTTAAGATGAGTCATGGCATCGATTAGTCCTGCCATTTCTCGGTGGATGTTTTCATCGTTTATATCATAGCAAACTTGCACAGCTTCTTGCACCACACCCTTCTTCATCACTATAAAGTCGCACTCTTTCTTTTCTTGGTAATAATAGAGTTCAAAGCCTTTCTGCCGAAAGTGCAGGTAAACACAGTTTTCTAACCTGCGTCCTTGTTCCTCGGTAAAAACAATCGAATTGTGTGTAAATAATCCAAGATCAATAGCGTAAACCTTTTTGGGATTTCGGATTTGGGTTTGGATGGAGTAACTAAACTTAGAGACAAATTGGACCAGGTACGCATTTTCCATATAAGAAAAGTATTCCAAAATTGTGCTTACCGCCTTTATGTTGAATGTAGAGGCTAGTTTGTTGGCCGAAACAGGTTTTGCTATGTTTGAAAGGAGATAAACTGCGAGGCGCCGCAGAGATTTGGCATCTCTTACCCCATACCGAACAGCTATGTCGCGCAGCAGGATGTCGTCTAATAGTTGGTGTAAAATTCCTGGTTCTTCCAATCGCAGGTATTCTGGGAAACCGCCTTCCCGTATGTAAAACTGTACCGATTCCAAGTTGTTATCCCAGTTTTTGAATTTTAAAAACTCAGGGTAGGAAAAAGGGAAAAGCTCGTATGAAAGATGTCGACCGGTAAGTTTTGTTCCTAATTCCTTGCTAAGTAAGGTTGCATTCGATCCGGTAACCACCACTCGCAAGCCTTCATCCAGTTTTTGCCTTACATAAAGCTCCCAATTTTCCATCATTTGTATTTCGTCTAAATACAAGGTTTGGGCCTTTCTTTTTTTATGGCTGTATCCAAACGCCTAAAATCATCCGTTTCAAATCCAGCCAACCTCGGATCTTCAAAATTCAAAAAAAGAACATGGTCTGGCTGTTCCTGCATCAATTGAAGCAAGAGTGTGCTTTTTCCGCATCGTCTTATTCCTGTAAGGATTAATGCAAAGTTGTCCAGGATTTTTAATCCTTTCATTACCGTTCGTTCGGTTCCCGATTTTTTTGATTTCCAGAATTCATTTTGTGTTTCTAGAACTTCCTCAATAGCTATTTGGGTTACCATTTTATCTTTATTCGCTACAAAAATAAACTTTTATTCAATGGTATAAAACAAATATTTATTTTACTATCAAACAAAAGTATTCGTTACTATCGAATGAAAGTATTTGATATTGTCAAATAAAATTAATATAGCTCAAAATAAAACGGCCACTCTCTTACAAGAATGGCCGTTTTTGAAGGTAAGGCTTATGGAAGTTTACGCGTCAATTTTTGCGTATTTAGCATTTTTCTCAATGAAATCGCGACGTGGTGGAACATCATCGCCCATCAACATAGAGAAAATACGATCAGCTTCGGCAGCGCTATCAATGGTTACTTGACGCAAGGTCCTTGTAAGTGGATTCATGGTGGTAGACCACAATTGTTCAGCGTTCATCTCTCCCAAACCTTTATAGCGTTGAATGGTTACACTGCTTTCTTTTCCGGTTTCGCCAACCATGTCTTTGATGGCTCCTAAACGTTCTTCGTCATTCCAGCAGTAGCGCTCATCTTTTCCTTTTTTCACTAAGTAAAGCGGTGGTGTGGCAATGTACAAGTGACCGTTTTCGATTAAATCTTTCATGTAACGGAAGTAGAAAGTCATAATCAAGGTAGTAATGTGGCTTCCGTCCACATCGGCATCGGTCATGATAATTACCTTGTGGTAGCGAAGTTTGGTAAGGTTCAGCTGCTTGCTGTCTTCTTCGGTTCCAATAGTTACACCCAAGGCTGTAAAGATGTTTTTAATCTCCTCGTTATCGAAGATTTTATGTTGCATGGCTTTTTCAACGTTCAAGATTTTACCACGCAAAGGCAAAATAGCTTGGAATTTACGGTCGCGACCTTGTTTGGCCGTTCCACCAGCCGAATCTCCCTCGACTAGGTAAATTTCACATTGTGATGGATCGCTTTCCGAACAATCCGATAATTTTCCAGGAAGCCCAGAGCCGGTCAAAACGTTTTTACGTTGTACCATTTCTCTTGCTTTGCGAGCTGCATGTCGGGCAGTTGCTGCTAAAATAACTTTGTTTACAATTTGTCTGGCTTCTTTGGGATGTTCTTCCAAGTAGTTATTGAGCATTTCTCCAACTGCTTGATCTACAGAGCCCATCACTTCGTTATTTCCAAGTTTGGTTTTAGTCTGACCTTCGAATTGGGGTTCAGCAACTTTAACAGAAATTACCGCGGTCAAACCTTCTCTAAAATCATCTCCACTGATTTCGAACTTGATTTTATCCAACATGCCTGATTTATCGGCATAAGATTTCAAGGTGCGGGTCAAACCACGACGGAAACCGGCTAGGTGGGTTCCACCTTCGTGTGTATTAATATTGTTTACGTAAGAATGCACATTTTCCGTAAAGGAGGTGTTGTAGGTCATGGCTACCTCCACTGGCATTCCGAATTTGGTGCTTTCGATATGAATCGGAATTTCAATCAGTTTTTCCCTGGTTCCATCCAAATATTCCACAAATTCTTGCAAACCACGCTCTGAAACAAAGGTTTCCTTAAAGAAAGTGCCATCTTCCAAAACTTGCCTGCGATCGATAAGATGGATAACAATGCCTTTGTTCAAATACGATAATTCGCGCATACGGGTGGCAAGCGTGTCGTAATTGTATTCCGTAGTAAGGTTGAAAATCTCAGCATCGGGTTTAAAATGGATTTCTGTACCACGGTAATCGGTAGTTCCCACTTCTTTTACCGGATACAAGGGTTTACCTTGGGAATATTCTTGTTGGTATATTTTGCCATCCCTATGAACAGTAGCTTTTAAAGCAATGGAAAGGGCATTAACACAGGAAACCCCAACACCGTGCAATCCGCCCGATACTTTGTAGGTGTCCTTGTCAAACTTACCTCCAGCATGCAACACAGTCATTACAACCTCCAAAGCCGATTTTTTCTCCTTGGCATGCATACCCACCGGAATACCCCTACCGTCATCCAATACCCTAATGGAATTGTCCTCGTTAATGGTTACTGTGATGTTTTTACAGTGCCCGGCCAAAGCCTCATCTATGGAGTTGTCGACTACCTCGTACACCAAATGGTGCAAACCTTTCACACCTATATCGCCGATGTACATGGCAGGACGCTTACGTACCGCCTCTAAACCTTCAAGGACCTGGATACTGTCTGCTCCATAATCCGATTTCATTGCATTTTCTTCCAAATTTTCTGACATTATTTTACGTTGTAAAAATAGATTGCGAATTTACTCGGAAAAGGCCTTGAATAAAGGAAGGAAAGCTTGGATTTTTCAACAAAAAATAAATGATTTGTGAATAAAAAAAGCTTGGAAATCCTGAAATAAAAAGCTAACTTCCGACCACCTTTTTAGGAAGCTTTGCTGCATTCCAAACAAATGCCATCAGCTGTCAGGTGTAAACTCTTAATAGCAAATCCTGAAGGTAAGGTCGGAGTGGGGATGTGCACATGTTCAATGCAAAAGGTTTTATGGCAATTGCTGCAATTGAAATGCATGTGATTGTCTGTATGGTGGTGCTCGCTACAATCGTGGCATAAAGCGTATTGTGTGCCGTTTTTTTGACCAAATATGGCGTGGATTATTCCTTTTTCTTCAAAAGTGTTTAAAATTCGGTACAAAGTTACCCGATCCGTTTCTTTGCCCATGGCAAGTTCCAGATCATTGTGCGAAACAGCAGCATCCTTGGACTTCAGAAACTCCAATGCCTTAACCCTTGCATCGGTCTTTTTTAAACCATGTTGTTTTAGTATGTCTGTTGCCCAAGCCATAATTGTTGCAAAAGTAAGCATTCCATCTCTTCCATCTTAATTTCTCTAACATTGAATTCTGACCTTTTTTTCTCACTACTCACTACTCACTACTCACTACTCACTACTCACTACTCACTACTCACTACTCACTACTTCCTTCCCCACCACCAAGCCAGTCCCCAACCACTGATCAAATGCCATACGCCCCAGCAAACAGCTACCAAGGCCATACTTCCCCGACCATCAAAAAATTGAAAAATCAAAAACAAACCCAGCCCCGAATTGTGGATGCCGCTTTCAATGGTTACCGTTCTTACATCGGCCTCAGGTAATTGAAAGAGTTTTCCCAAAGCCCAGCCCCCTCCTAAGGCTATTCCATTTTGAAGGATAACCAACAAGGCTACATGCTGAATGTTGTCCATTAATACCTTGGCATTACTAGCAAAGGCTGCAACGATAAAAAAGACCAGAAATAGCATCGATAAACGGTTGAACCAAGCCTTGCTAATTTCCGCAAAACGAGGGAAGTATCGTTTGCAAAACAAACCTAAAAGTAGGGGAGTTGCTATAATTAGAAATACAGTCAATGCCATTTCTTTTACATCTACATTGATTTGCCGTATTAGGTCTGCAGTAGGTGAATACAATCGGCCATATAAAGCAAAATTAAGGGGCAATACAAAGGCTGCCAATAAATGGGCGGTCGACGATAAGCCTATCGACAAGGCAACGTTGCCTTTGGAAACCTTAGTAATTAAATTCGTTACATTGCCCACCGGACAAGCCGCAATTAAAAACATGCCTAAGGCTAATCCAGGGGATGGCTGCAAAGCCAAAACCAATAAATAGGTTGTAAAAGGTAACAAAATGTATTGCGAAAACAAGCCCACCAAGGCCGATTTCCAGTTTTTTGCCAACAGCACAAAGTCGTTCTTCTCCAAATCCAAAGCCACACCAAACATAATGAAGCCTAAAATGGCATTCAATACCCATAAACTGCTTGGGCTAAAGTAAATCTGTAACGAATCGAGATCCTGCATCCTTACCATTTAAGCACTCCAACAAACCCAAATATCCCTTTGCCCCTCATAAGGTAGTCGACCATGCGAAGTGCTGAAATTGTCAATAGCAATTACATCTCCTTTTTGCCAAGGATAAATGGCCATGTTTTTCCAGATTATCTCCTCCAAATGCTCGACATACGAACTTGGTATTTCACTTCCGTCGCCAAACAATACATGCATGCTTTGGTCCATCGGATTCTTGGATTTTTTTAGGTAAACTAAAAGTTTAGAAAAGTAATTAAAAAATACTGATTTCCAGCGATTTTGATGTTTATTTATATGGAAGTATTCATACACCGAAGCATCCAAATGGAACACTTGGGTATGGTTGAACCAAGCCTTGTTTCCTGTAACTGGATGACTGATTATTGCAGGTGTTCGGGTAATTAAGCGTAGCCTATCTCCTTCCATCCATTCGAATTCAATTCCGTTGTCCTTGCATTTTTTCGATACCAAGGCCTTGTCCGAGGTCAAAAACATCTGTTCCCAACTTTTAAGTTCAAATAGATTGAATTTGCTTTTACTCCCTGGTCCAGCATAATTTCTTACTGTCATCACTCCTTTTCGCTCAAATTCTGCTCTAATTTCAGCATTCAAATCCGAATAAACTTTTCTAAAGTCGCAAATGGGGGTCTCTCCGCCATAAGATGGAGCCGTGTGGCAATAAAAAAACAGTTTTTTAGGTGGATGGGGCAAAAAACTCATTTCGCAATGCTGCATGATAGGGTAAAAATTGGGCAATTCACTTGCTGTAAACACGAAATCGGTACCACCTACCTGATCCCTCGGCGAAGTTCCCAAATAATCATTTTTTAGGTCAGGATCCAAGGCTTTGGCAACCTGTTCAAAATCTTTGGCCGAGTTTACTTCAAAACCTCGAAACAAAATTGCCCCATGTTTATAAAGGTTTTGATTTAGTTCGGTTTGATTGGTTTTTATCAACTCCAAAAGTCTTTCCAAACGGGAATTGCTTTCGGGCATTACTACCAAGGGTTGTGTGTATGTGCTAATAAATTGTGTTTTCACCTCCGACAAATATACTAATTCTTAAATCGGTTGTACCTTGGAGTAAAATCAATTTCTAAGGTGATTTAAATCAGCTGAATGGGGTGTTCCTCGTTTACCTTTGTCCTCATCCAACATGGAATCCCGTCGCCGAAAGCAAAGTCAGGCCCGCAAGGGTGGTATGAACCGTCGCCAAAAATTGCTGGCTAATTCCCGTCGTTTCCGCTCTCGTTTGCAAGAAAGAGGCAAGGCTATAATCCAAAAAATTCGTTCCATTCGTCAAATTAAGGATTTCGACCAAATCGGACTCTTGTTTTCCTTTGGTTGGGCAGCCCAATTGGTCAACCTCATTACCTTGTACCGGATTGTTTCTGCACCTGTTCTGGTCATTTTAATTTGGTTTTCGCATTGGGAATTGTTTAAATGGCTGCTTTTGGCCAGTTTTCTTACCGACCTTATTGATGGCTGGTTGGCTCGTCACTACAAGGTTTTTAGCATTCTCGGTGCCCGTCTCGATTCCCTTGGCGACGATATGACGGTGTTGGTTGGCATCATCGGTTTGGTGGCCTATCTCCCCGATTTTTTCGCCTACCGCTGGATCGAATGTGTAATAATAACCCTACTTTACCTTGCCCAAACCGGCTTTGCCCTCTGGAAATACAAAAAAGTTACTGGCTTCCATACTTACCTCGCCAAGCTGGCTGCCTTTATGCAAAGCATCTTCTTGCTATCTGCCTTTTTTTATAAACCAATACTCGAAGTGGCTTTTTATATAGCCTTGATTAATACATCTATACAGCTTGTCGAAGAGTTGGTGATGATTGCACTTTTACCCACTTGGAAAAGCGATGTCAAAGGCCTCTTTGCTGCCCTAAAAATCCGAAATCAAAGCTAAGTTCCAATCCCTTCTCCCACCATTTTTAATTATTAATTTCTCATTTTTAATTTTTTTATGCCGTGCCCCTGTTGCCGCATTAACCATTCTGCCGCTAAATAAGCATTTGTAAGGCGGCATCTGGGTCGGGCTTTCGCGAGTAGTCCTCGGTCTGCTCCGTTGCACTTCGCATCCCTGTGGGCTACTTCGCTCTATCCCTCACGGGCCGGATACTAAACATCGCACTTTAATTAAACTGTTTACTTTAAATTAAATAGCAGGCAAGCTTGAAATACTCACTACTCACTACTCACTACTCACTACTCACTACTCACTACTCACTCCGCCTTCGGGTTTCCCTTAATCGGCAACTTGGCCATTTTTTCTACTTCGATACTCGGAAAGCCAAACTCCTCTACCACCTTGCCCAAGAGTAAATAACAGCCACGCCCCTTGAAGGGATAGCTCGCCAAACTGGGCGGAAAATGCGTGGTGTCGAAGAAATCGCCGTTGACATCTAAAAAGGTTCCAAAGGCCATAAGGGTTCCTTTGACGGTTCGTACGGGCTTGGTGGTCACGTAATTACCCACCATTCTTACCATTTGACCTACATGCTTGATGAGGTCTTTGGCCATCACCTCCCCGCGGAAAGAGGTCCGCAAGAGCTCAAACTCGCTTACACTCACCGTAAAACCCAGCAATTCCATTTCGTCGTATGCATTCTCGATAGGGTCGGCTTGGAATTGGGGCAAGGCATAGCTTCGGGCCGGCTCTGAAAATAAATAAGTTGTTTCTTCCTCTTTTTTCTTGGACCCCAACAAGCTATGCGCTTCCCATAGCAGGTTTTTCTTGTTTTGGCCCAAATCGCGAAAAGCATCGATGCGAATCAGCAAACTGAGCTGCTCGATGCCAGGGCTTGTCCGTAGCACAAAATCTTCCAAACTTCGGAACGGACCATGTCTTTTTCGCTCCTTTTCAAGGTCTTCGGCCAGCTTCTGTTCCAAACTGCGTAGGTGTACAAAGCCTAGGTAAATGTCTTTGCCATACACGCAAGTAAAATACTTGCTATGGTTGACACAGGGCAAATGGATGGTGCCGCCCAGCTTTTTCGCTTCGTTGATATACACCCAACGTTGGTAAAATCCCCCGAAATTGTTAATCACAGCTACCATAAACTCCACGGGGTAATATGTTTTCAGAAACAGACTTTGGTAGCTTTCTACCGCATAACTGGCGCTATGTGCCTTGCTGAAACTGTAGCCTGCAAACGATTCGATCTGTCGCCACACTTCTCTTGCTACGTCGGGGTGGTAGCCCATGGCCTTGGTATGTCCGAAGAATTTATCCTCAATTTCTTCCAAATGCTTTCTGTTTCGGCCTTTTCCGCTCATCATGCGCCGCAATACATCGGCATCGGCCAGGTCTAAGCCTCCGAAGTGATGCCCAATTTTTAGCACATCTTCTTGGTACACCATCACCCCAAAGGTTTCGCGCAATTGCTCCTCCATCACCGGATGCAGGTAAACCGTGCTGCTGGGGTCGTGGAAGCGCGAAATATAGGCCCGCATCATACCCGATTTGGCTACCCCCGGCCGTATGATGGAACTGGCCGCCACCAACGTGAGGTAGTCGGAACACTTTAGCTTTTTCAATAAGCCCCGCATGGCAGGCGATTCGATGTAAAAACAGCCAATGCTGTCGCCCTGTTTCAAATAAGCATTGATTTTTGGGTCGCGCTTGAAACGCTCAATATCGCACACATCTACAGTTTCTCCACGGTTTTCAAGGATTAACTCGGCGGCCTCCTTAATATGGCCAATCCCACGCTGACTCAAAATGTCAAGCTTGTCAATACCTACATCTTCGGCGGTATACATATCGAACTGTACCGTAGGAAAGCCCTTGGGAGGAAGATCTAAGGCGACGAAACAGGTAATGGGCTGTTCGGTAATCAAAATTCCGCCAGCATGGATGGAGCGGATATTGGGAAAGTCGGCAATGCTTTCGTAATAGGAAAGTACGGTTTGACACAGTTCGCTGGTGTTTAGGGGCGAATTGGGGTCGTCTACCATGCGGTCGATGTCAACTTTGGGCAGTCCATAAATTTTGCCCAGCTCCCGAATGATAGAACTGTCTTTAAAGGTGTTCATGGTGCCCAACAACGCCGCATGCCGCATGCCGTACTTGCGGAAAATGTAGTGGTAAATCAAATCCCGGTCTTTCCACGAATAGTCGATATCAAAATCGGGCGGAGATTTGCGCTTGGGATTTAAAAAACGCTCGAAATACAGGTCGAGCTCTATCGGGTCTACATCGGTAATGTGGATGCAGTAAGATACGATGCTGTTGGCTCCACTGCCTCGTCCTACATGGTAAATCCCTTTCGACATCGAAAAACGGATGATGTCCCAGGCAATCAGAAAGTATGCGTTGAAGTTGAGCTCAGTAATGATTTTCAGTTCTTTTTCTACCCTAGCGCGAGCCACTTGGTTGTCGGAGCCGTAGCGCTGGGCAAAGCCTTCCCATGCCAGTTTTTCGAGGAGTCGCTTATCTTCCTCGGCCGAATGGGTAAAGGTTTTCTTGTTTTTATGCTCCTTAAAATTGAAGGAAAAGCTGCAAGACGCCAAAAGCTTTCGCGTATTCTCGATTATGTCGGGATAGGCTTCGAAGCGTTCCAAAAGCTTGTTGTGCGGAATCAAGTAGTCGCTGGGGTGGCCGGTGTCGTTGGGCTGCAGTTGCGATAAAAGCTTGGTTTCGCCCACTGCTCTTAGCTTTTGATGTATTTCAAAGCCATGCGCGTCTTTAAAGGTAAGGCTTTGCAGAACCACCATCTTACTGAAATAGGAACGGGGCACGGAAACCAATTTATTGAGAGCATGAGGCGGAATGCCGATGAATTCGTAGGGGCGAAGGGCGGGCAGACTCATTTTTCCTAAAGGATACACCACAAAGACCTGCTCGAAGACCGGACGTTTGGGCAAAGGCTTTTGTTCCAAGTTACAGGCGCTTCTCAGCTCGTTAATTTCCCGAAATCCTTCTTCGTTTTTAGCGATGGCGATAAAATGCACGTTCGTCTCCTTGAACTCCATGCCTACCAAGGCTCGTAAACCCTTTTCTTGTGAGGCTTTTACAAACTCTAAGCAGCCCGATGAGTTGTTGATGTCGGTTAACACAGCGTCCGAATACCCATTTTCCACGATGGAATCTACCAAGTCGGAAACAGACAGGGTGCCATAGCGCAAACTGTAATAGCTGTGTACATTTAATAACATCTTATAATATTTTAAAACAGATTTTTAAATAGGTTTATTTAAACTTTTTAGTTAATTAATAGAGTGGAGTAGGGAGGGGGCTGGTTGCTGGGTAAAAAGGAGCGAAAGCAGGCTAAAGTCCGATGCAGCGCATCACCGAATCAACGCCAAACCGTCGTCGCATCTTGTCAATGGCTTGGTACAGTCCTATGGTATGTGCACTATCTTCGAATAGGTTGATTTGATTGAAGCCCGATACCAGGTGGCTAAACTTGATACCGATGAGGCGTATCAGAATTCGTCGGGAATAGTTTTTCTGGAACAGCTCCAAGGCTTTTCCGATTAGCACATGGTCGGAGGCTGTGTAGGAAATCCGACTTTGAAAGGTGTGGGTTTCGAAATCGGTATACCGTATTTTGAGGGTGATACAGCCCGTTACCCTACGTTGGGAACGCAATTCGAAGCAAAGCTTGTCCACCATCATAATTAAGGTGTTGCGCAAAAGGGTCATATCGGTGGTGTCTTGGTGGAAGGTTTCTTCCGTGCTCATGCTTTTTTGTTCACGGTAAGGTTCAACCGGTGCCATATCGATGGCATTGCACTTTTTCCAAATGCTGATTCCGTTTTCGCCAAAGGCCTTTTGCAGCAGTTCCATGGGCATTTCCTGCACGGTTCCAATCCGTTGTACGCCCATGTTACGCAAGGTATTCGTTGTTTTTTCGCCTATGCCGGGTATTTTTTGGATGGGCAGTGGATGCAGAAAGCCTTTTTCTAAACCATAATCCACCACTTTGGCACCATTGGGTTTGGCAATGCCAGTGGCAACCTTGGCCACGGTTTTGTTGATCGAAAGTCCATACGAAATGGGTAAACCCGTTTCTTGTATAATAGTTTCGCGCAGTTCCTTGGTCCACAAGGCCGAACCAAAAAACTTATCCATACCCGAAATGTCCAAGTAATGCTCATCGATACTAGCCTTCTCTACCACCGGCGCCTTAGAATCGATGATTTCGGTTACCATGTTGGAATACTTGGAATACATATCCATATCGCCGCGGATAAAGATGGCATCCGGACAAAGTTGCTTGGCCAGTCGTCCGGGCATGGCCGCATGTACACCGTATTTCCGACACTCGTAACTGCAGGAGGCTACCACTCCTCGGTCGCCGTTTCCGCCCACAATTACAGGCTTCCCGTTCAAGGAACTATCCTTTAGCCGCTCCACCGACACAAAGAAGGTGTCGAGGTCGAAATGAACGATGGTGCGATCGATGGGCATAAAAAAATTTCCTTTCTGCAAAGATTGCTACAAAAAATGGCTTATGTTTGCTGAAAATTGTAGCAAATGGAAAACATAGCTTCTAACATAGCCTATCTCAGGAAGTTACAGAACCAAAGTCAAGAAGCGCTGGCCGAAGCCTTGGGCGTGAACCGTTCCCGTATCGGTTCGTACGAAGAAGGCCGAAGCGAGCCCCCTATCGAGATGTTGCGCAAATTGTCTAAGCATTTTCACGTTTCGATAGATGCCTTGGTTAATGCCGACTTGCGTAAGGTGGAACAGCCCCAAGATTTGATTAAAGTGGGCGAAAACCGACTGCTGTTTCCTATCCTGGTCGATAAGGAAGGTAAGGATTTGATTGAGGTGGTGCCTATCAAAGCTCGGGCGGGGTATGTAGGCGGTTATTCTGATCCTGAGTTCATCGAACAGCTCCTCAGTATGAAACTGCCTTTTGTTCCTACAGGTAAACACCGAGCCTTTCCCATCATTGGCGATTCCATGCCGCCCCTGCGCGATGGCAGCTATGTAGTAGCTCGTTATGTGGAAAGTTTGACCGAAGTGAAAGATAAGGCCACCTACATTGTCGTGACCAAAAGCGATGGTTTTGTGTATAAGCGCATCGAAAAGGATAAAACCAATCCAGCTAAGTTATACCTACATTCTGATAATAAGGCCTACCGAACTTATACCGTTTCGGCCGAGGAGGTGTTGGAACTATGGGAATACACCTGCGCCATTAATATAGGTCCGTATAAAGCCGAGGAACTGAACCCAGAAAGTATTTTGTCGTTGTTGCATAGCTTGCAGGTGGAAGTAAAAGAGATCCAAAAGCGTATGTAAGCTATGTTTGCTATTATCGATATCGAAACCTGTGGTAGCAAATTCGAATTGCGGAAAGGCCGTATTATCGAAATTGCCATTCTGGTGCACGATGGCTTGCAGGTGGTAGAACGTTACAGCACTTTGGTGAATCCGGAATGTCACATTTCTTCGTATTTTACCCGTATTTCGGGCATTACCAACGAAATGGTGGCTGATGCTCCTACTTTTCCGCAGATTGCCAAAAAGGTGCTGGAATTGACGGAAGATGCCATTTTTGTAGCGCATAACGTAGGCTTCGATTATAGTTTTGTACAGGACGAATTTCGCTCCTTAGGGTATAAGTACCGACGCGAAACACTTTGCACAGTGAGGTTAAGCCGTAAATTAATTCCTGGATTACGCTCCTATAGCTTGGGAAAATTGTGCGAATCGCTTGGAATCGAAGTTTACGATCGTCACCGGGCTTTGGCTGATGCAGAAGCTACGGTCAAGCTATTTGATTTATTGATTCAGGTAAAGAGCAATCATCCCCAATACAAGAACCAAGGTGTTGAAAAGCTAATGGCACGAAAGGTGGATGCTATCAAAGATTATATCCTAAAAAAATTGCCTGAAGAATGTGGGGTTTACTATTTCCTCAACCAAGACAAGGCGATAATATATGTAGGCAAAAGCAGGAATATGTACCAGCGAGCCATCCAACATTTTGGTTCGGATGAGGCCAAGCACAAGAAAATGCTGGCCGAGCTAATGGATGTGGATTATGTAGAAACAGGCAGTGAGTTAGTGGCTTTGTTGATGGAATCGTCCGAAATCAAAAAGCATAAGCCAAAATTCAACAGGGTACGCAAGGCCGAAGATTTTGCCTATGCCATCGATACCTGGGAAAAGGATGGAATTGTGCATTTTCAAATCCTACCCTCCGAAGACGCCAAGTCGCCCTTGCAATATTTTCCCAACTATACCAGTGCCCGCGAAAAACTAGATCGCTGGATCGAAGAACATACCCTCTGTCTCAGCTATTGTCACCTCACGGAAGAAGGATCAATCTGTTTTAATCACCAAATCAAGCAGTGCAATGGCATTTGTGCCGGTGAAGAAGAACCTATCGACTATTCCATTCGGGCCAAGCGGATTTTGGCTGGATACCATTTTCCTTACCCTACGTTTATGCTGATTGATCGAGGCCGGTTTATGGATGAAAGGGCTATCGTATTAATCGAAAACCACCATTATGCGGGATATGCTTATGTGGATTCAAGCCAATCCATCAGCAGCCTAGAAGAATTGAAATCCCTGATTGTTAACGATTTTGATTTCCCCGATGCCAATGAATTAATTCGAGCTTGGATTAGGCAGCATGGTTTAAACAAAATTAAACCTATCCAATAAGTGCCAAATCAAATGAGGAGGAATGGGGAAAACGGAATAGAACCAAGTTGAACAGCTTGCATTGGGCTGATATGTTTGGAAAGGGTGGATTTACGATGGCGCCATATATAAAACAGCGGAATTTTAAATAGTTTATGCGTATAATATTATTTTTGCTGTTGTGGAAGGATACCATACCATAGCACTAACCAATAAGGATGCCCAATTAATCCTGGATGAAAAGGGCTACCAAGCCATCGTTGGAAACAAGTATTTTCAGGCTATTCAATTGATTGAGCACTTAAGGGCCCATTCGAACGGATATGCTTTTTTTCAAAGACTGAAATCGGTAAGGGGGATGGCCAGTTCGGAAACCATCTATATCCATAAATACCTTGCCGAGCAGTTTGTTGACAAACCATTGGTAAAATCGGGAAAGAAGGTTTTCGTACACTTTAAAAACAAAAATCCATTGGATTGTAGGTTGGAAAACCTAGAATGGGTAACCATGAACCAATTGCGACGCAACCAAAAAAATGTTGGAGGAGATACAGGTTACAGAGGGGTGGTTACAGAAGGACCAAAACGCTACAAAGCCATTATTTATGATGAAGGAAAACCCATCATTATTGGTATATTTAAAACACCACTAGCTGCTGCAAAAGCTTATAATAAAAGGTCGCTTGAAATGTTTGGTCCAACAGCTAGTTTGAACGATTTGGATCAAAAGCCTTAAATGATTCAAAACGCTTAATTGATTGTTGATGCTATAGGTATTTTACCCTAGGCAAAACTAAAGAGCGGATTGCGAAGTTGATTATCAAGGTAAAACTAAGTGCGGATATCGGGCAGGGATAGGAGTGTAAAGCCCACAGGGATGCTCACCTCGAACACTTTCGAGGGGAGCAGACCGAGGACTTGCAACGGATAGCCCGACCATTCGCCAGGTTCAAATTTATTTAGAACACTACTTTTTTTGCGAATGGGGCCCGCCAAAAGAAATAAAACTGAATAAGGTTTAACTGTAAAACTTTGAAAATTTAGTTTGTTTTCCGTCCTATCAAGCGTTTTAAGGGGTTCAAATAGCTGTCGATATCGAACAAGGCTGAATCGGTGGTAGCTTTTATGGTTAGGAAGATACCAATAGGCAAGAAAATTAAAGTGGGGGTCCACATGCCCCAAATTGGATCAGCGCCGCCTTCTTTGACGGTTTTTTCCATGGAAATGGAGATGATGTGGAAGAAAATAAAGATAATGGTAGAAACCACGATGGGTAAACCTAAGCCTCCTTTTTTAATGATGGCACCTAGGGGCGCACCGATAAAAAAGAGCACCAAACAGGCAAAACTGAGTGTGAATTTTCGGTGAAGTTCAATGTAATGTTTGTTGATTAGCTTGATACGACCATCAAAATCGTCTTTGTTTGATTCGATGTAGGTCATGTTGCTTCTGGCTAGACTGGATGCGGCTTCTACTATTTTTTCACGGTCTTTAAAGGGGAAATTTAAAAGTAAATCGCTGTTCAAAACCTTTTCTTTTGGAACAAATTTTGGCTTCATATCCTGGCGATGCGGGTTAAGATAGGCAAAATTGTTGCGAAGGTTATTGGCCATTTCTTGGTACCTGATCTGGAGCTTTTGTTCAAGGGAATCGCTGTTTTTGAGCAATTGTCCCATGTTCAGCATTTGGTAGTTGTCTTTGAAAAGGCCTTCGTCGGTGCGTTCAATTTTGAAGGGTGAGATATCGAATCGAATGGCATATTCCTTGAAATTGCTGCGTGTTAAAGGGTATGCTTCCTTTTGATTGTCTTTGTTGTTGCTAGCGGCTTCGTCGTAGCTGTACCCATCAAATAAAGTCATGGTTAAGTAACCTTTACTTTGGTCGTTGATGATTTGGGCTTCTTTGGCAATGATAATTTTGGTATTTCCGTCGTGTTTGGTATGATCATACAACATTATATTGTACAAGGATTTTCCATCTTCGCTTTTGCTTTGGGCCCTTACCACATAGTTTTGGATACCATAATAGAAAAAACCCGGACGAATATCGATGGCTGGTTTTTTGTTTCGTATGTCGTATAACATGGATCCCATTTTAAGTTTAGCCCAAGGAAGGATGTTGTTTGAAAACATAAAGGCAGCCATACTGGTGAGGCAAGCGACCAAAATAAGTGGCATCATAACTTTTCGTAAGGAAATGCCAGCGGATTTGAAGGCCACCAATTCGTAATGTTCTGCCAAATTTCCGAAGGTCATCAGCGATGAAAGCAGAATGGCCAAAGGCAATGCCATTGGAACTAAGGTAACTGAAGTGTAGAAAAGAAATTCGCCGATGATGTACCATTCCAACCCTTTTCCGACAAGATCGTCGATATACAGCCAAACGAATTGCATAAGTAAAACGAATACCGCAATAAAAAAGGTGACCAAGAAGGGTCCAGCATAGGATCCCAACATTAATTTATATAGACGTTTCACCTGTTTTATGAATTGGAAGCGTCCAAAGGTATAAGCCAAGTAATACCATTCCAGTTCCTAAACAATTTTTTAGAAGTGCGTTTATTTTGAAATTTAAGAGGAGGGGGCGGTATTTAGGGCGCAGAAAGCAAAGGAATGGAGGGTTTTGCCTTTGTTGTTCTATTCAAAAATACCGAGTTGTTCAAATAATTGCATGGTTTCAAAATAAATTGCTTCCTTTTTAGTTTCTTTGCAACTTAATTCAACCGCCATAGCCAACTTATACTCTGAATTCTTACAAGTTGACGTTTAAAAATCTCTTACAAATCCTTGGAATAGGCTTGTTTCTCAGTTTGGGAAAGGGGGAATCCTTTGCTCAGACTGCAACCATTTTTGGCCGTTTGACGGATTCCTTGAAAAATCCGATTGAATCAGCCAATGTAGCGGTACCTGGTACTCAATATGGAACTTCTTCCGATCGTGACGGTTTCTTTTCCTTGTCCGTTCCTGCTAACCAAAAGATTATTGTATCGGTTAGTATTTTAGGTTATTCGGTACAATCGTTTGAATTGAAGTTAAAGGAAGATGAAAAGTTTAACCTAAATGTTAAGCTAGAAGCTAAGGCCAATTTGCTTAATGGGGTTCAGGTTGAAGACAAAGGAGAGCGGGGTGGAGGGATGAAAACCTTGGACGTAAAGAATGCAGGGGTAATTCCTACACCTGGCGGAAGTTTGGAGAGTTTAATTAAAACTTTGCCCGGAGTTAGTTCAAACAATGAAATGAGTTCGCAGTATAATGTGCGTGGAGGAAATTATGATGAGAATCTGGTTTATATAAATGATGTAGAGATTTACAGGCCCTTTTTAGTGCGTTCCGGACAACAGGAGGGTTTGAGTTTTATTAATCCTGATTTGGTGCAGGGGGTGAAGTTCTCCGCTGGTGGGTTTGCCGCTCGGTATGGCGATAAAATGAGCAGTGTGCTGGATATTCAATACAAAAGGCCAACCAAATTTGCTGGAGGTTTTCAAGCAACATTATTGGGCGGTTCGGCTTATTTGGAAGGGGCAACAAAAGACCATAGACTTCGCTTTTTGGCTGGTTACCGGTACCGAAGCAACCGTTATATTTTGGCTGCCACTAACACCAAAGGAGCTTATTTTCCTGTATTTCAAGATTTTCAAGCTTTGTTAAGTTACGATATAAGCGAAAAGTGGGAGTTTAACCTCATGGGCAACTATACCAGCAATAGTTATCGTTTTATTCCTCAAACCCAGGAAAGTATTTTCGGAACTGTGAATTCGGCCCTAAAGTTGACCGTGTACTTTGAAGGGCAGGAGGTAAATTCGTTTAATACGGTAAGTGGAGCCGCATATGCCATTTATAAGCCAAACGACAAACTACGGTTAAAATTTATCTCGTCGGCTTTTCATTCCCAAGAAAACGAAACCTTTGATGTGTTGGGCCAATACTTTTTGGATCAATTGGAAAACAACCTTGGTTCTGATAATTTAGGTCAAAAGACTGCTAGTCTTGGTGTGGGTGGCTATTTAAATCATGCTCGTAATTACTTGGATGCCACCATTTGGAATGCAGAGCATAAAGGGCAAAACCTTGGGAAACGCCATGAATGGTTCTGGGGTGTAAAATACCAGCATGAGTGGATACAAGACCGACTGCATGAATGGAATTATAAAGATAGTGCCGATTACAGTATCCCACAGCCGCCAATGAATGAGGTTAATGTATACCGCCTCATATCTGGAAAGACCGACTTGTCGTCCAACAGGGTAATGGGGTATCTACAGCATAATTTTTTGTTTAGTGATTCCTCCTCTTCAGCATTAACTGTGGGTGTTCGGGTGAATTATTGGGATTTGAACAATCAGGTTTTAGTGAGTCCAAGGGCCAATTATTCATATCGTCCCAAAAACTGGAAAAGGGATTGGCTATTTAGGGCATCAGCTGGAATTTATAACCAAGCACCTTTTTACCGGGAGTTGCGAGATTTGGATGGAAATGTGAACCGCAATGTAAAAGCCCAGCAAAGTATCCATTTCATAGTGGGATCAGACTTTAATTTTACCGCTTGGAACAGACCCTTTAAGTTTGTGATGGAAGCCTATTACAAGATTTTAAATGATCTCGTTCCTTATGAAATCGATAATGTAAGGATTCGGTATTATGCCCAAAATTCGGCCAAAGGTTATGCCACTGGCATTGATTTTAGGTTGAATGGTGAATTGGCAAAAGGAGCCGAAAGTTGGATTAGTTTAAGTGTTATGAAAACAGCCGAAGATATCCAGAATGATTCTTATGTTGATGAAAATGGAGTTATACAAAATCCAGGCTATATTCCACGGCCAACCGATCAAAGGGTTAATTTTAATATGTTTTTCCAGGATTATATTCCGAAATTTCCCACCTGGAAGGTACATTTGAATTTCTTGTTTGGCACAGGGATGCCTTTTGGTCCTCCCGATTATAACCGCTATAAGGACACCCTACGCATTCCTCCCTATCGACGTGTAGATATAGGGTTTTCAAAACAACTTTTGGGCGAACGGAGGAAATTAGGCCCCAAAAATCCATTTAAATACTTCAAGAATATTTGGTTAAGTTTGGAAGTGTTCAATCTGCTTCAGGTCAACAATGTTATTTCATACCTCTGGGTTAGTGATGTAAATGGGAACCAATGGGCCGTACCAAACTACTTAACCCGTAGGCAGTTGAACTTAAAGTTGATTGTCAATTTTTAGCGTAGATTTCTAAAAGCCTATCTACATAAGGTACAATGTCGTATTGCGCAGCTTGTTGTACCGCATTTTGAGATAGCTTTTGGTAAGTACCTTCAGCGGATAGAACTTCTATTATTTTTTCGGCAAATATTTCTGCGTTTTCTTCTGGGAACATAAATCCGTTTGTACCATTTTCAATTAATTCTCGATTGCCTTGCCCATCTAGGCTAAGCAAGGGTAAACCTGCCGAACCGGCCTCCACAAATACCAAACCGAATCCTTCCTTTTTGCAAGCATGCACATATAAATCAGCCTCTTTTAAAAAAGGGGATATTTGGGTAGTAGCCGAAAAATGGACTAGTTTTTCAATACCTAAATGGCTGGCCTTTGATTTTAGGTTTTCTAATTCCTTGCCTTTACCCAATATTTGTAACTCTACGGGGTAGTTTTTATCGTTCAAGGTTTTCACCACATCCAATAAAAAGGTATGGTTCTTTATAGGGATCAAACTTCCAATAGATAAAAGTTTCTTTGGAAAGTTTGGGTTAAAGCTTCGTTCAGGGTATTTATACTTTCGGGTGTTTACAGCATTGTGAAGTAGGTAAACATTGGACTCAAGTTCAGCAGGTAGATTGGTTTTGAAATAAGAATAGGTGTCCTTGGAAATGGTAATAAACTTGTTTCTGCATTGCTTGTACCGATCAAGTATCCATTTCCTTTCATAAGCCAAGGTGAGTTTTTTCTTGTTAAAAAGGGTAGTCCAAGTTGGCTTTTCAAGTTGGTGCATTTTATCATGGGAATGGCTTATGTACACCACTTTTTCATGAATATGGTAACGGGCTGTAATCTCGGCTCTAAACAAATGGGTATGAATAACATCTGGCTTGAACTCATGAATTAGCTTTTCAAGTCCTTGAAGTTTAACGGTGGCCTTTCCTAAGATAGATGGGATAAAAACAGATTCAACCGGAACAATTTCAAAATTAATTTGCGTTATATCATGTTCGATTTGGTTTTGTAACAAAGCTAATTTAACCTCCACTCCAGGGCGTTTTGACAATTCATCACATATGTCAATGCAAAGTTTTTCGGCGCCACCGAGCTGTAAGGTTGGAATGATGTGCAGAACCTTCATTGTTTACAAACCCTGCAAAGGTGTGAAATGAAATGGATATAAAAAAGAAAAGGGGAAGTAGCAAGTGCTAATTCCCCTTTGTATAGGATGAATGAGATAATTAGTCTCTTGATTGTCTTGGTCTTTCTTCTCTTGGTTTGGCTTGGTTAACGGTCAAGTTTCTTCCGTTGAAATCCATTCCGTTTACAGCTTCAATAGCAGCAAGAGCTTCGCTGTCATTTGGCATGTCCACAAAACCAAAACCTTTGCTACGTCCTGTAACTTTGTCGGTGATAATAGTGGCGGAACTAACTTGTCCGTAGTTAGAAAATAATTGAGCTAGGTCGTTTTGTCGGGTCCTGTAAGAAATGTTTCCGATATAAAGATTCATTGTAAAATGTGAAAATATTGTTCCGACAAATGTATAATTATCCCTGATACAACAAAAAAAAAATCACAAAAAAATAAAGAAATTTATTAATTGTAGAATGGTTGAATAATAGTGGTATGCTTTAAACGCTTTATTGAAAAGGGTTTTGAAGGGATTTTTGCTTGTCAGAAAGGTGTAAGAAATCTATTCCAATTTTCACCTTTATTCAAGAATAAGACCTAAAAAGGCTGGAATGTTTAGTAGTGTACACAGGCGGTTTGTGAAGTAAAAAGTTGCTGTCCATGTGAAATAAGGAATAGAAGTAAAGGTCTGATAGTGAAGTGAAAAGAAGATGAGTAGATTTCTGATGTAGATTCTTGACTAAAGTAAATAACTTTGCCCCAATGAATTTTGATCGCAAAAACCTTCCCGACCAAACCCTTTTACAGCTCTACCAAGGAATTCTCAAGCCTCGAATGATTGAAGAAAAAATGCTTCTTCTGCTTCGTCAAGGTAAAATTTCAAAATGGTTCAGTGGAATTGGTCAGGAAGCTATCTCTGTGGGGCTGGTCTCGGCTCTCGATTCTACAGAATATATTCTCCCCATGCACCGAAACCTTGGTGTATTCACTGGGCGTGGAATGAAATTGAGCCAACTATTTGCCCAGTTTCAAGGTAAAGCCTCTGGATTTTCGAAAGGTAGGGAACGTTCCTTCCATTTCGGATCGAATGAACATCATATCGTAGGAATGATTTCTCACCTTGGTCCTCAAATGGGCATTGCCGATGGAATAGCCCTAAGCCATCTGCTTAAAAAAGAAAAAAAGGTTACGGCCGTATTTACAGGTGATGGAGGCTCTAGTGAAGGTGATTTCCATGAATCAATTAATGTGGCTGCCGTTTGGAACCTCCCTGTTATTTTTGTCATTGAAAATAACGGCTACGGACTTTCTACTCCTTCCCTCGAACAGTTTAAGTGCAAACAATTTATAGATAAAGCCATTGGTTATGGTATCGAAGGGGTGCAGATTGATGGAAACAACCTTTTGGAAGTATATACTAAGGTATTGGAGTTGGCCGAAGACCTTCGCCAAAACCCTCGACCCATTCTGCTCGAATGCATAACATTCCGTATGCGTGGTCATGAAGAAGCCAGCGGTACCAAATATGTTCCTAAAGAATTATTTGAACTTTGGGGACAAAAAGATCCGCTCGATAATTATGCTAAATGGCTGAAGGAACAAGGTATCCTAACCGATGAAATGGAGGAAGGCTACCGGAAAGAAATCAAAACTGAAATCGAACAAGCCATAGAAATTGCCTTTGGAGAACCTGAAATTGTTCCTAATACAGCACTCGAATTGGCCGATATTTATGCCCCTAATCCTTCACAACCTACCATTGCATCCGGCCCTGTAACCAACAAGCGCTTAATAAATGCCGTTAGCGATGGTCTCAAAATGGCAATGGAAAAGCATCCGAACCTGGTTTTGATGGGTCAAGATATTGCTGAATATGGAGGCGTATTTAAAGTTACAGAAGGATTTGTTGAAGCGTTTGGAAAAGAAAGGGTGAGGAATACCCCATTGTGCGAAAGTGCTATAGTAGGAACTGGCTTAGGCTTGTCTATCGCAGGTATGAAAGCCATGGTTGAAATGCAGTTTGCCGATTTTGTTACTTGTGGCTTTAATCAAATCGTTAACAACCTTGCCAAAAGTTATTGGCGGTGGGGTCAACAAGCTGATGTGGTAGTTCGAATGCCTACTGGCGCTGGGGTAGGGGCCGGACCCTTTCACTCCCAAAGCAATGAGGCTTGGTTTTTCCATGTGCCCGGACTGAAAATTCTTTTCCCTTCCAATCCCGAAGATGCAAAAGGCTTATTGTTGGCTGCTTTCGAGGATCCAAATCCTGTGCTTTTCTTTGAACATAAAGCTTTGTATCGAAGTATCTCCGGAGATGTGCCCGATGCTTACTACACGGTTCCGATCGGTAAAGCTAAACGCATTCAAGAGGGCAACGAGGTAAGTATTATTACCTATGGATTCGGAGTTCATTGGGCTCAAGAAATTTTGGAAAAACATCCATCTATTTCTGCTGATTTGATTGATTTGCGTACTCTCCTGCCGTTCGATAAAGAAGCGATTGCCCAAAGTGTGAAGAAAACAGGTAAAGCTATTGTTTTGCATGAGGATACTCTAACCGGTGGAATAGGAGGTGAGCTAGCCGCTTGGATTAACGAACAGTGTTTTCAATACCTGGATGCCCCAGTCGTTCGTTCGGGCAGTTTAGATACTCCCGTTCCATTTAATACCGCCTTGGAGCAAAATTTCTTGCCAAAGGAGCGGTTTGAAAAACAATTGCTAGACCTTCTTACCTATTAATATACGAAAGGTTGAATTATTACTTTCTTTCTGATTTTCATCTTGGAGTTCCAACCTTAGCCAAAAGCCAAGAACGGGAAAAAAGGATTGTAGCCTTTTTGGACGAAATAAAACCTCATGCCAAGGCTATTTTCTTAGTTGGCGACCTTTTTGATTTTTGGTTTGAATATAAATACACCATACCAAAAGGTTATGTGAGGTTATTGGGCAAGATGGCCGAATGTGTAGATGCAGGGATCGAGGTGCATGTGTTTACCGGAAACCACGATATGTGGATGTTTGGTTACCTTCAAGAAGAAATTGGTGTAAAGTTGCACCGCGAACCGATTGTTCTTAACCTCGATGGTAAGAAATTCATGATTGGCCATGGCGATGGTTTAGGTCCGGGCGATCATGGCTACAAGTTTATAAAGAAAGTATTCGCTAATAAGGTATGCCAATGGTTGTTTGCCCGACTTCACCCAAATTTCGCCTTCGGTTTGGCGAATTACTGGAGCAAACGGAGTCGCCTAGCCAATGGTGATTCAGACGAGGTTTACACAGGCGACGACAAGGAATACCTCGTGCAATACACCCGCCATTTCCCCAAAGAACATGGTATCGACTTCTTTATTTTTGGCCACCGACACCTGCCTTTAGATATGGAGGCTTATCCTGGTGCGAGGTACATTAACTTAGGTGATTGGATAAGGTATCAGAGCTATGCCAAATGGGATGGCCAAAGTTTGGAGCTAAAAATGCATCCAAAAACCTGACACGGACACAAGCCATTACCTGACATACGAAGTGATTCCCTTGGCCTTGGCAGAACTTTTTGTCAGTTTTTTGTTTTGTAAAAATAATTAATTCGCAACTGTTTTCATGCTCTTTCCCTTATTTTTAAAGGGTTTCCTGTATTTTCTTTGGTGTGCTTTATAAGTTTGGCATTCCACCGTGCCAAACTTTTAGCACGGAGATTGCCAATGGGGTATCAAGTTTGAAAAATACAAACATTAAAAATTATAAACACTCAAATTCAAATTAAAATGGAAGACGCACTTAAAAAATTTCTTTACGCTGGTGTTGAATTGGCCGCTGCTACTTCAGACCGTTTTCAAAAACAAGTTACCGATCTAGTTAAGAAAGGTAAAATCTCTGAAACTGAAGGTAAAAAACTAGTTGACGAGTTCTTGGACAAAGCTGACAAAGGTAAAAAAGACTTAGAAAAACGCTACGAGGCTTTGACTGAAAAATTGGGAGTTAACAAATCAGAAGAAGCTGAACTAGAGAAATTGAAAAAGAAAGTTTCCGACTTGGAAAGCAAGTTAGGAAAAGAAAAGACTGCTAAGGCTACAGCTAAAGCTTAATCCAGACGCAGGTTTTTAAGGTTAAACAGCACGGACCTCGCCCCTAAGAAGGCGGGGTTTTGTGTTTTTAAGCCCTTCGGTATTCAAATCGAATAGTCTCAATGGCTAAAATCCTAAGAATTTGATTTGGATATTAAGAAAGGGTAGGCGGGCCCCCGTCCGCCAAATACAGCCTTGCCTGACAAAAAACATCCTACAAGGGCGGCCGGGTCAGGCTTTCGGCGGTAGTCCTCGGTCTGCTCCGTGCCTACGCATCCCTGTGGGCTACACTGCCTCTATCCTTGCCCGAGGTCCTTCGTGCCCGGTTTTTGGTGAAATATTACAGTACGGTTCCTTGATTACTCTTTTGACTATGTTAAGACAAATGATCGGAATTAGAATGAAAGGAAATAGAATAATGCAGAACCAATAGGGCTTGTAGGATGAATTCGTCCTCATGACTTCCCTAAGATTTAGATACAAACAAAATATAGTTTATACATTTTTTGAAAAATATTTTCATAAATTGTTGGAGGATTCAAAAAAGTTTCTACTTTTGCAGTCCCAAAAAACGGGGTATCTCTTTTTTTAACAGAAATAAAATCAACTAAGAGCAATGCCAACTATACAACAGTTAGTACGCAAAGGAAGGACAGACAAGACTTTCAAAACAAAATCTCCAGCGTTGGATTCATGTCCTCAACGTCGCGGAGTTTGTACACGTGTTTACACAACCACGCCAAAGAAACCGAACTCAGCTATGCGTAAAGTAGCAAAAGTTCGTTTAACAAATGGTATCGAGGTGATTGCTTACATCCCAGGAGAAGGCCACAACTTACAAGAGCACTCTATTGTTCTTATTCGTGGTGGAAGGGTTAAAGATCTTCCAGGGGTACGTTACCACATCGTTCGCGGTACTTTGGATACTGCCGGTGTAGAAGGACGTAATCAACGTCGTTCTAAATACGGAACCAAAAGACCAAAAACAAAAGGTGGAGCGCCAGCAGCTGCTCCAGCTAAAAAGAAAAAATAAGCTAAAAGTTAACTTTAATAAACGGGCCTAGCCCAAAGTTCTTTTCATTTTACTGATAATATTTTCTCCCGTACCATCGGGATGAATAGCAAGTTTTTATCGCAATGAGAAAATCAACACCAAAAAGAAAACCGCTGCTTCCTGATCCAAAATTCAACGATCAGTTAGTAACTCGTTTTGTAAACAATTTAATGTACGACGGAAAGAAATCCGTTGCTTACGAAATTTTCTATGATGCCATTAACATCGTAGGAGAACGTCTGCAAGAGGATGGTCTTAACGTATGGAAAAAAGCATTGACCAATGTTATGCCTGCAGTAGAAGTACGCAGTCGTAGGGTTGGTGGAGCTACCTTCCAAATTCCTCAAGAGATCCGTCCAGATCGTCGTGTTTCTCTTGGAATCAAATGGATGGTATTGTATACCCGTAAACGTAATGAGAAATCTATGGCCGGTAAATTGGCCGGTGAGATTATGGCAGCTTACAAAGAAGAAGGCGCCGCTCATAAAAAGAAAGAGGATACGCACCGTATGGCAGAAGCAAACAAAGCTTTCTCTCACTTCCGCTTCTAATCAGCTTTTACCCAAAACAACACTTATCGGTGGAATAAAAACCACCACTTAACAAATGGCTAGAGACTTAAGATTCACTCGTAACATCGGAATTTCGGCACACATTGATGCCGGAAAAACCACTACCTCCGAGCGTATCCTTTACTATACTGGTAAAGTACACAAAATCGGTGAGGTACACGATGGTGCTGCTACTATGGACTGGATGGTTCAAGAGCAAGAGCGTGGTATTACCATTACCTCCGCAGCTACCACCACTTTCTGGAAGTTCCCAACCGCAAACGGTAAATTGACTCCTGAAACAAAATCTTACCAAATTAACCTAATCGATACTCCAGGTCACGTTGACTTTACAGTGGAGGTTGAACGTTCACTTCGTGTATTGGACGGAGCAGTTGCTTTGTTCTGTGCAGTAGGTGGTGTTGAACCTCAATCTGAAACCGTATGGCGTCAGATGAACAAATACAATGTTCCACGTATCGGTTTCGTAAATAAAATGGACCGTGCTGGTGCTGATTTCTATACAGTTGTTGGTCAAGTTCGTAGCATGTTGTCTGGTAATCCAGTTCCTCTTCAATTGCCTATCGGCGCTGAAGAAACCTTTAAAGGTGTTGTGGATTTGATTACCCGCAAAGCCATCGTATGGGACGATGCAACGGAAGGTATGACTTACACTGAGATTCCAATCCCAGCTGATATGGAAGCTCAAGTTGATGAATACCGTGGCAAATTGATCGAGGCTATTGCAGAGTTTGATGATTCATTGTTGGAGAAATTCTTTGATAATCCTGATTCAATTACTGAAGAGGAAATCAATTCGGCTATCCGTTTGGCTACCGTTGCAATGAAAATCACCCCAATGATGTGTGGTTCGGCTTTCAAAAACAAAGGTGTTCAAACAATGTTGGATGCGGTAATTAAATTTTTGCCAAGTCCAATGGATATCGAAGCTGTTACAGGTACAAATCCTGAAACAGGTGAAGAGGTAATTCGTAAACCAGATTCTAACGAGCCTTTTGCAGCCTTGGCTTTCAAAATTGCAACTGACCCGTTCGTAGGTCGTTTAGCCTTCTTCCGTGTTTATTCTGGTAAACTTGATTCAGGTTCTTATGTGTTGAATACACGTACCGAGAACAAAGAGCGTATTTCTCGTATCTTCCAAATGCATGCCAATAAGCAAAACCAAATTCAAGGAATTGAAGCAGGTGATATTGGAGCGGCTGTTGGTTTTAAAGATATTCGCACAGGTGATACCCTTTGTGATGAAAAAAATCCTATTGTTCTTGAGTCTATGTCCTTCCCTGAACCAGTAATTGGTTTGGCGATTGAACCAAAAACACAAACTGACGTGGATAAATTAGGTTTGGCACTTGGTAAACTTGCCGAGGAAGATCCAACCTTCCGTGTTCACACAGACGAAGAAACCGGACAAACTGTTATTAGCGGTATGGGTGAACTTCACTTGGAGATCATCGTTGACCGTCTTAAACGTGAGTTTAAAGTAGAATGTAACCAAGGTGCGCCTCAGGTTGCTTATAAAGAAGCATTAACTGGTAAATTCGGTCACCGCGAGGTTTACAAAAAACAAACGGGTGGTCGTGGTAAATTTGCTGATATCGTTTTCGAAATCGGTCCAGCAGACGAAACGCATACAGCTGGTTTACAGTTTGTAAACGAGGTTGTAGGTGGTAATATTCCAAGGGAGTTTATTCCATCTGTTGAGAAAGGATTTAAAGCCTCTATGGAAAATGGTCCATTGGCTGGTTATCCAATCGATGCGATGAAAGTTACCCTGAAAGATGGTTCTTACCACGCAGTTGACTCGGATTCATTATCCTTTGAGGTTTGTGCTAAAATCGGCTTCCGTGAAGCTGCCAAAAATGCTAGACCAGTATTGTTGGAGCCTATCATGAAAGTAGAAGTAGTTACACCAGACGAAAATATGGGTGATGTTATCGGTGACTTGAACAAGCGTCGTGGCCAATTGGAAGGTATGGATAGCCGTGGTGGTGCCCAAGTTGTTAAAGCTAAAGTTCCTTTAAGTGAAATGTTCGGTTACGTTACCTCATTGCGTACGATCACTTCAGGTAGGGCTTCTTCAACAATGGAATTTAGCCACTATGCCGAAGCTCCAAGGAATATCTCTGACGAGGTAATCGCAAAAGTTAAAGGAAAATCACAACAAGAAGCTTAATATATTTAATCGTTCTTTATTCACATGAGCCAAAAAATCAGGATCAAATTAAAATCTTACGATTTCAATTTAGTTGACAAGTCAGCTGATAAAATCGTAAAAACAGTGAAATCAACCGGTGCTGTTGTAAGTGGACCAATTCCATTGCCAACACATAAGAAAATCTTCACCGTGTTGCGTTCACCCCACGTAAACAAAAAAGCCAGGGAACAATTCCAACTTTGCTCTTACAAAAGGTTGTTGGATATCTACAGCTCAACTTCCAAAACAGTTGATGCTTTGATGAAGCTTGAATTGCCAAGCGGTGTTGAAGTAGAGATCAAAGTCTAACCTGATTTTCCAATTAATTAAACAAATTTTCTAATTCTAAATAATAAACACATGTCTGGTATCATAGGTAAAAAAGTAGGAATGACCAGTGTTTACGGTGCTGATGGTAAAAACATCGCCGTAACGGTTATCCAAGCTGGACCTTGCGTTGTAACCCAGGTTAAAACAGCCGATAAAGACGGTTACACAGCAGTACAACTTGGTTTTGATGAAAAGAAAGAGAAGCACACCAGCTCTGCTCTACAAGGTCATTTTAAAAACGCTTCTACAACTCCAAAACGTAAATTGGTTGAATTCAATGGTTTTGAAGAGGTTAAAAGTGTAGGAGATACAATAACAGTTGAAATTTTCAGTGAAGGTGATTTCGTTGATGTTGTTGGAACTTCTAAAGGTAAAGGTTTTCAAGGTGTTGTAAAACGCCATGGATTTAGTGGGGTTGGTATGCAAACACACGGTCAACATAACCGTCTACGTGCTCCAGGTTCCATGGGTGCATCTTCTTTCCCAAGCCGTGTATTTCCTGGAATGCGCATGGCAGGTCGTACTGGAGGTTCCCGTGTGAAAATTCAAAACCTTCAAATTGTTAAAGTTTTGGCCGATAAGAATTTGTTACTTGTGAGCGGTGCTGTTCCAGGTGCAAAAGGGTCTTATGTTTTAATTGAGAAATAACATGGAACTTAAAGTATATAACATTTCCGGTCAGGAAACCGCAAAGAAGGCTACCTTAAACGATGAGATTTTTGCCATCGAGCCAAACGATCATGCGATTTATTTGGATGTAAAATTGTACTTGGCTAACCAACGTCAAGGCACGCATAAAGCCAAACAAAAGCATGAGGTAAACTACTCAAGCCGTAAACTTCACCGCCAAAAAGGTACCGGTGGATCACGTAAAGGTTCTGTAAAAAGCCCTTTGTTCCGTCATGGCGGACGTGTTTTCGGTCCTCAGCCTCGCGATTATTCATTCAAATTGAATAAAAAATTAAAGGCTTTAGCAAGAAAATCAGCTCTTTCTTACAAAGCTAAAGGCAACGGAATTACGATTGTAGAAAACTTTTCTTTAGATACTCCAAAGACCAAACAATACCTTGAAATTTTAAAGAATTTAAAGGTTGATAACAAAAAATCCTTGGTAGTGCTTGCAGAATCAAATAAAAACATATATTTGTCGTCCCGAAATTTGGGGGGTACTAAGGTTGTAACTGCTTCAGAATTAAACACTTACGATATTTTGAATGCAAATAATTTGGTACTTGACGAAGGAAGTTTGACGATTATTGAGAATATTTTGACCAAATAAGAGTAAAAATGGACATCATTATTAAGCCAATTATAACTGAAAAGCGTACCCTGAAATCGGAGAAGCTCAATGAGTATGGTTTTGTGGTTAATTCCGAAGCCAATAAAGTTGAGATTAAATCGGCAGTAGAGAAAATGTACGGCGTAACAGTTGAACGTGTTAATACCTTGATTACTCTTGGAAAAATGCGTTCCCGTAGCACACGTTCTAAAGTTTCTTACGGAAAGAACTCAAATTTGAAAAAAGCTATTGTAAAGCTAAAAGCTGGTGATACAATCGATTTTTTCGCCTCAATCTAAACGAATCTGATCATTAAACGATAACAAGAAATGTCGCTCAGAAAACTAAAACCTGTAACTCCCGGAACCCGTTTCAAAATGGCAAACGGTTTTGAAGAGATTACAGCCTCAAAACCAGAAAAAAGTCTCTTGGCACCATCCAAGAAATCTGGTGGTCGTAACGGATCTGGAAAAATGACTATGCGCTACATTGGTGGCGGTCATAAAAAGCAATACCGTATCATTGATTTCAAAAGAAATAAATTTGGAATCATTGGAGAGGTAAAAACGATTGAGTACGATCCAAATCGTTCTTCACGTATTGCCTTAATTCATTATCCTGATGGAGAAAAACGTTATATCATCGCTCCTAATGGTTTGAAAGTTGGCCAAAAAGTAAATGCTGGTGCTGGTGCTGTTCCTGAACTAGGTAATGCACTTTTCTTAAGTGAGATTCCTTTGGGAACAACCATCCATAATATTGAACTTCGTCCAGGACAAGGTGGTATTCTTGCTCGTAGTGCGGGTTCTTATGCTCAACTAGCAGCTCGTGATGGTAAATACGCTACCATTAAATTGCCTTCAGGGGAAACTCGTTTGATCTTAACTGCTTGTTTAGCTACAATAGGTTCTGTTTCAAATCCTGACCATAACTTAGTTGTTTCTGGTAAAGCTGGCCGTAGCCGTTGGTTAGGTCGCCGTCCACGTAACAGACCTGTAGCGATGAACCCAGTAGATCACCCAATGGGTGGTGGTGAAGGAAGGGCATCAGGAGGACACCCACGTTCACGTAAAGGTATTCCAGCTAAGGGTTATAAAACTCGTAAGCTTAAGAATGCTTCTAATAAGTACATTATCTCAAGAAGGAAAAAATAATAATCAATGAGCCGTTCACTAAAAAAAGGTCCATTTATCGACTCTCACCTTGAGAATAAGGTGATGAAAATGGTTGAATCCGGAAAGAAATCTGTGATTAAAACTTGGAGCCGTCGCTCTGTGATTTCACCTGATTTCGTTGGACAAACAATTGCAGTACATAATGGAAATAAGTTTATTCCAGTGTACGTAACCGAGAATATGGTTGGTCACAAATTGGGTGAGTTTTCTCCAACCCGTATTTTCCGTGGTCATGCCGGTAATAAAAAGAAATAACTCATAGCAACTTAAGAAATGGGTAAGAGAAAAAAATTGGCAGCAGATGCCAGGAAAGAAGTTAAAAAGGTAACAGCGATTGCCGAATTGAATAAGGTGCCAACCTCACCGCGTAAAATGCGTTTGATGGCTGATCTTATCAGAGGTAAGCAAGTTGAACTAGCTTTGAATATTCTTAAATATAGTTCAAAAGAATCATCGAATCGTTTGGAGAAACTTCTTCGTTCGGCTATTGCAAACTGGCAGGCGAAAAATGAAGGTGCTCGCATCGAAGATAGCGGCTTATTTGTTAAAACCATTTTCGTTGATTCTGGTTTCCAAATGAAACGTATCCGTTCGGCCCCTCAAGGACGTGCTCACCGTATTCGTAAACGTTCGAACCACGTTACCATTATTCTAGACACAAAAACTTCAACTAACTAAGACAAAGAATGGGACAAAAGGCAAACCCAATAGGCAATAGGCTAGGAATCATCCGCGGATGGGATAGCAATTGGTATGGTGGAAAAAAATACGCCGATAAAATCGTTGAGGACGATAAAATCAGGAATTACCTGAAAGCTCGTCTTCCGAAAGGTAGTATTTCAAAAATCATCATTGAGCGTACAATGAAATTGATTACCGTAACCATTAATACGGCTCGTCCAGGCGTTATTATCGGTAAAGGTGGTAAAGAGGTTGATAAACTAAAAGAAGAGTTAAAAAAGTTAACTCAGAAAGAAGTCCAAATCAACATCTTTGAAATAAAACGTCCAGAACTTGATGCACGTTTAGTTGCTGATAGTATAGCTCGTCAATTGGAAGGACGTATTTCTTTCCGTAGGGCAATTAAAATGGCCATTGCTTCAACCATGAGAATGGGAGCAGAAGGTGTTAAAATTAAAACAAGTGGTCGTTTGGGTGGTGCAGAGATTGCTAGAACTGAGGGCTATAAAGAAGGTCGTACTCCTTTACATACCTTCCGTGCTGATATTGATTACGCAACTGCTGAAGCACATACAACCTATGGCCGTATTGGTGTGAAAGTTTGGATTTGCAATGGCGAGGTTTATGGAAAGAGAGACTTAAGTCCAAATATTGCACTTCTTGCTCAAAAAGCAGCCTCAAATACTGGCGGTGGAGATAGAAGAGATGGTGGAAAAGGTCGCGGAAATGATCGTGGTGGTAACCGCGGTGAACGTCGCAACAACAATAACAAGAAGAATTAATTAGAAATTTTAGACTAGGAATTAACAATGTTACAGCCTAAAAAAACAAAATTCAGGAAGCAGCACAAAATGAAAATGAAGGGAAATGCCACCCGTGGGCAAGAACTTTCCTTCGGATCATTTGGTATCAAAGCCCTTGAAGGTGCTTGGATTACTTCACGCCAATTGGAAGCTGCAAGGGTTGCCGTAACCCGTTTCATGAAAAGGGAAGGTCAGATTTGGATTAAAGTATTCCCTGACAAACCGATTACTAAGAAACCTTTGGAAGTAAGGATGGGTAAAGGTAAAGGTGCTCCTGAATATTGGGTAGCAGTGGTAAAACCTGGTTGCATCATTTTCGAAGCTGAAGGTGTTCCAATGGAAACAGCAAAAGAAGCTTTGAGACTAGCCGCTCAAAAACTACCTGTAACTACAAGATTTATTGTACGCAGGGATTACGCTGAGGCTACTGTTTAATAATTAATCGATAAGCAAAGCGATGAAAAACGAACAAATTAAAGAACTTTCAACCGATGAGCTGAAAGATAGGATTATGGAAGAAAAGGCTCAACTGAACAGGTTGAAATTGAGTCATGCAGTTTCTCCAATTGAAAGTCCTGCTAAACTTACTCACACACGTAAAACCATTGCCCGTTTGATCACTGAGTTGAACAAACGTTTGGCCACAAACAATTAATAGATAAATGGAAGCAACAGCTACAGTAGAAAGAAAACTACGCAAAGAAAGGGTTGGTGTCGTTGTGAGCGATAAAATGGATAAAACCATTACCGTTCTTGTGGAGCGTAAAGTAAAACACCCTAAATATGGGAAATTTGTTAAAACAAGTAACAAATTCCATGCACACGATGAAAAAAGTGATGCGCATATCGGTGATACCGTGAAAATCATGGAAACCCGTCCTCTAAGCAAAACTAAATGCTGGAGATTAGTAGAAATCCTAGAAAGAGCTAAGTAAGATGTTACAACAGGAATCAAGATTAACAGTAGCCGATAATAGCGGTGCTAAAGAAGTTCTAATCATCCGTGTATTGGGTGGTACCAAAAGAAGGTATGCTTCAGTAGGTGACAAAATAGTTGTTACCGTAAAAAATGCATTGCCTTCAGGAAACGTAAAAAAAGGTAGTGTTTCTAAGGCTATCGTTGTTCGTACTAAAAAAGAAGTACGCCGTAAAGATGGTTCTTACATCCGTTTTGATGACAATGCTTGTGTATTGATCAATCAAGCCGAAGAGATGCGTGGAACCCGTATTTTTGGCCCTGTTGCCCGTGAATTGAGGGAGAAACAATTTATGAAAATCATTTCATTGGCTCCCGAAGTTCTATAAACAGAATTAATAAGAAGGTAAAATGTCAAAGCTTAAACTAAAGAAAGGCGACATCGTGAAAGTAACCACTGGTAACGCCAAAAACTCTCAAGGAAAGATCCTTGAAGTGAACACGGAAAAGCTAACCGCTATCGTGGAAGGAGTTAACATGGTTTCTAAACACACGAAACCAAACGCCAAACATCCACAAGGTGGCATCGTAAAACAAGAAGCCCCTGTTCATATTTCTAATTTGAAGTTGATTGATCCTAAAACAGGTGAACCAACTCGCGTAGGAAGAAAAGTAGTGGACGGTAATGTTGTTCGTTATGCTAAAAAATCTGGGGAGGTAATTAAATAATGTATACGCCACGTTATAAAAACAAGTACAAAGATGAAGTTGTTCCGGCTTTGAAAGCCAAGTTCAACTACTCAAGTGTGATGCAAGTTCCCAAATTGGAGAAAATTGTCATCAACCAAGGTGTTGGTATAGCTGTTTCTGATAAAAAGCTTATCGACAACGCCGTTAAAGAAATGACTACCATTACTGGTCAAAAAGCAGTAGCCACGCTTTCTAAGAAAGATATTTCGAACTTTAAAGTTCGTAAAGGTGTTGCGATCGGTGTTAAGGTTACCCTTCGCGGGGAAAGAATGTATGAGTTCTTAGATCGTTTGATCTCTGTTGCTCTTCCAAGGATCCGTGATTTCCGTGGTGTTAGTGCTAAAGGATTCGATGGACGTGGAAACTATACACTTGGTATTACTGAGCAAATTATTTTCCCTGAAATTGATATCGATAAAGTAAATAAAATCATGGGTATGGATATCACCTTCGTTACTTCTTCAGATAACGATGAGCAAGCTCGTGAACTTTTGAAAGAATTTGGAATACCCTTTAAAAAATAAATAGATGGCAAAAGAATCAATGAAAGCGAGAGAGGTTAAAAGAGCCAAACTCGTTGCAAAATATGCCGAAAAAAGAAAGGCCTTAAAAGAGGCTGGAGATTTCCAGGCTTTGGCAAAATTGCCAAAAAACTCTTCTAAAATTAGGTTGCATAATCGTTGCAATCTAACAGGAAGACCAAAGGGATACATTAGACATTTCGGCCTAAGCCGTATAACCTTCAGAGAGATGGCTCTAGCCGGTTTAATCCCTGGAGTAACTAAAGCTAGTTGGTAAAAATTTTGAATCGACGAAAATGACAGATCCAGTATCAGATTACTTGACCCGTTTGCGCAATGCAATCAAAGCCCGCCACAGAGTGGTTGAGGTTCCTTCCTCTTCTCTAAAGAAGAATATTTCCAAAATCCTTTTGGATAAAGGTTTTATCCTTGGTTACCGTGAAGAAGGAGACGGCGTTAAAAAGACCCTTAAAGTAGCGTTGAAATACGACGCTCAAACCAAACAACCGGCGATCGTAGGTCTACGCCGCGTTAGTCGTCCAGGACTTAGAAAATATTCTGGAGCTACCACTTTGCCACGTGTTATTAATGGCTTAGGTGTTGCGATTATCTCCACATCTAAAGGAGTTATGACCGACAAAGAAGCTAAAAATCTAAACATTGGCGGTGAAGTTCTTTGCTATGTTTATTAATCTATAAGAAAAAGAAGAAATGTCGCGAATTGGAAAATTACCCATTACATTACCAGCAGGTGTTGCAGTTTCCGTAAGTGGAGATGTAGTAACTGTTAAAGGTGGCTTGGGTACACTTAGTCAAAAATTGACACATGGAATTACCGTTGCAGTCGATGGTAATGTGGTTAAAGTTGAGCGTCCAAATGACGAAAAACAAACCCGCGCAAGTCATGGACTTTACCGCTCTTTGGTAAACAATATGGTTGTTGGTGTGTCGAAAGGGTTTACTGTAAGTCAAGAATTGGTTGGTGTAGGTTACCGTGCCGCCAATACTGGAAATCTATTGGAATTGACACTTGGTTACTCTCACAACGTAACTTTTGATTTACCAAAAGAAATTCAGGTTGAAACAAAAACTGAACGTGGTAAAAACCCTATTATTACCATGAAATCCCACGATAAACAATTGTTGGGTGCGGTTGCCGCAAAAATCAGGTCTCTACGCGAGCCTGAACCTTATAAAGGTAAAGGTATCCGTTTTGTAAATGAACAATTGAGAAGAAAAGCTGGTAAGTCAGCAGGTAAAAAATAATTGAAAAATGGCAGTAACTAAAGAATTCCGCAGGAACCGCATCAAAATGCGTATCCGTAAAGTGGTGAGTGGTACCGCTGAGCGTCCAAGACTCACTGTTTTCAGAAGTAATAAAGGCATCTACGCTCAGTTGATCGATGATGCTTCTGGAAAAACACTTTTGGCTTCTTCTTCCGCTGAAAAAGGCGTTGCTGAAGGCAAAATGAATAAGGTTGACCAAGCTAAAGAGGTTGGTAAATCTATAGCTCAAAAAGCTACAGCGGCTGGTATATCCAGTGTTGTTTTCGACCGTAATGGTTACCTTTATCATGGACGTATTAAATCTTTGGCCGAAGCAGCTCGCGAAGCCGGACTAAATTTCTAAAAGCATGTCATCAACAAACGTAAAGAGAGTAAAATCTAGTGAAATTGAGCTGAAAGATCGCCTTGTTTCTGTTCAGCGTGTTACCAAAGTAACAAAAGGTGGTCGTACCTTTTCTTTCTCGGCTATCGTTGTCGTTGGAAATGAGAATGGTGTTGTTGGTTTCGGTCTTGGAAAAGCTAAGGAGGTTTCTGAAGCCATTACCAAAGGAATTGATGATGCTAAGAAAAATCTTATCAAAGTTCCTATCATCAATGGTACAGTGCCTCACGATCAAGAAGGTAAATTTGGCGGTTCACTTGTATTCTTGAAACCAGCTGCTCATGGTACCGGTGTTATCGCTGGTGGTGCGATGCGTGCCGTTCTTGAAAGCGTTGGCGTAAAAGATGTATTGGCTAAGTCAAAAGGTAGTTCAAATCCTCACAACGTTGTGAAAGCAACTATTGAAGCTTTGGCTCATTTGAGAGATGCATACAGTGTTGCTAAACAACGTGGAGTTACAACCGCAAAAGTATTTAACGGTTAATTGAATGTAATCATGGCAAAAATCAGAATAACCCAAGTTAAAAGCGGTATCGATCGCCTTCCAAACCAAAAAAGAACCTTGAAGGCTTTTGGTTTTAATAAAATCGGTCAATCAGTTGAACTAGAAGCTACTCCTCAAATTCTAGGAATGGTTAAAGCTGTTCAACATTTAGTTAAAGTTGAAGAAATCTAATATTCTATAGATCAATGAATTTAAGTAATTTAAAACCTGCAGAAGGTTCTACTCATAAAGAGAAAAGAATTGGCCGTGGACAAGGTTCAGGCCGTGGTGGAACTTCCACACGTGGTCATAAAGGTGCCAAATCACGCTCAGGGTATTCAAGTAAAAAAGCCCATGAAGGTGGTCAAACTCCGTTACAACGTCGTTTGCCTAAATTCGGCTTTAAAAACTTTAACCGTGTTGAGTACAATGGTGTAAACCTTGATGTACTTCAAAACTTAGCTGAAACTAAAGGTATTGCTGAAGTTAATATCGAAGTATTGGCAGCAAATGGTTTGGTTTCTAAAAACGACTTGGTGAAGATTTTAGGTCGTGGTGAATTGAAATCAGCCTTAAAAGTTAAAGCACACAAATTTTCTGAATCAGCTAAAAAAGCTATTGAAGCTGCAGGTGGCAGTGTTGAAACTATCTAAGTAAACAATGAAGTTTATCGATACCATAAGAAACATTTTCAAGATTGAAGAGCTCCGTAATCGGATTCTTCTTACCCTTGGTTTTATCCTAATTTATAGAATTGGGTCGTTTGTGGTTCTTCCTGGGGTGGATCCATCTCAGTTGACCCAGCTGCAAAAGCAAACCGAGGAAGGTATCTTGGGTTTGTTAAATATGTTTTCTGGAGGGGCTTTTAGTAATGCCTCTATTTTTGCATTAGGTATTATGCCTTATATTTCTGCTTCAATTGTTCTTCAATTGCTGGGAATGGCCTTACCTTCTCTTCAACGTTTGCAAAAAGAAGGAGAAAGTGGTAGAAAGAAAATAAATCAATACACGCGTATTTTAACTGTAATTATTACAGCGGTTCAAGCCCCTGGTTACTTAGCTAATTTAACTTCTCAAATATCTACTTCAGCCATTATGATGGATAGAACTTTTTTCTGGATTAGTTCTATAATAATCTTGGTCGCTGGAACTATGTTTGTGATGTGGTTAGGTGAAAAAATTACGGATCGTGGAATTGGAAATGGTATCTCCCTAATAATTATGATTGGTATTATTGCTCGTCTTCCTTTTGCTGTTGGAGCCGAGATTGATAGCCGTTTAAGTGGTCAAGGTGGTCCTGTTATTTTCTTACTTGAAATTATATTCTTACTAGCAATTATTGTTGGAGTTATATTACTCGTTCAAGGCACAAGGAGAATACCTGTTCAAGTTGCGCGTGCTGCAATCTCCGGAAGAACAGCTCTTCCTCAAGGTGGATCACGTCAATTTATTCCTTTGAAGTTAAATGCTTCTGGTGTTATGCCAATCATTTTTGCGCAAGCAATTATGTTTTTACCAATAACACTTGCCGGTTTTTCTGATTCTACAGCCAACAAATTTGTACTTGCATTTGCTGATAATACTGGTTTTTGGTATAACTTGGTATTCGGTACATTGATTGTTCTATTTACCTATTTCTATACCGCCATTACCATTAATTCTAATCAAATGGCTGATGAAATGAAACGGTCTGGTGGTTTTATTCCTGGGGTTAAACCTGGACGTAAGACAGCTGAATATATTGACACTGTAATGTCTCGTATTACCTTACCAGGTGCTATATTCTTAGCCTTGGTGGCAATAATGCCTGCCATTGCAATGTTAGGTGGTGTAAACAACCAATTCTCTCAATTTTATGGAGGAACTTCCTTGTTGATTTTGGTGGGTGTTGTGTTGGATACTCTTCAACAAGTAGAAAGCCACTTGTTGATGAGACATTATGATGGCTTAATGAAATCTGGTCGTATCAAAGGGCGTTCTAACAATGCGCCTGTAAGTATGGCTAGTTAGTTTTCAGATCAAGGGGATTGAATGGGACAGTTTTATCTGAAGACTACCGAGGAGATTGAAAAGATTAGAAAAAGTTCTTTACTTGTAGGGGAGGTAATAGCAGAAGTAGCAAAAAAGATTGCTCCTGGTGTGAAAACCATCGATTTGGACAAGATTGCCGAAGAATATATTAGGGATTGTAAAGCAATTCCTGCATTCAAAGGTTATCGTGGTTTTCCAGCATGTTTGTGTATATCTGTAAATGATGCAGTTGTTCACGGAATACCTGGGAAATATGAACTTAAAGATGGTGATATAGTGTCTGTCGATTGTGGAATAAAATTGGATGGTTGGTATGGCGACAGTGCTTACACTTTTGGAGTTGGTGAAGTTAGTGCTGAGGTAAGACAATTGTTAACTGTAACAAAAGAGAGTCTTTACCAAGGAATTAAATTTGCCACCTTAGGAATGAGGATAGGAGATGTTGCTTTTGCCATCCAAAGTCATGCTGAGAAGCATGGTTATGGAGTGGTTAGGGAATTGGTTGGACATGGAATCGGTAAAAGTTTGCATGAAGAACCAGAAGTTCCTAACTATGGTCGAAGAGGAACTGGACCGAAATGTGTGGAAGGAATGGTAATAGCAATTGAACCTATGATTAACATGGGGACAAAGAATGTTTATACCAAGGACGATAGATGGACGATAGTAACCAATGATGGTAAACCGTCGGCACATTTTGAACACACCGTTTGTATAAGAAAAGGTGAGGCTGATATTTTATCAAGCTTTGCTTTAATTGAAGAAGTAGAAAAGTTAAAACTAATAATTTGAACGAATGCCAAAGCAGTCGTCGATAGAACAAGATGGATCAATTATAGAGGCTCTTTCCAATGCCATGTTTAGAGTGGAATTGGAGAATGGCCATATAATTACCGCACATATTTCTGGGAAGATGAGGATGAATTACATCAAAATCCTACCGGGAGATAGGGTGAAGGTTGAAATGTCGCCCTATGATTTAACAAAAGGAAGAATCTCGTATCGCTATAAATAAACTTGCAAACAAATGAAAGTTAGAGCATCTATCAAAAAACGTAGTGTGGACTGCAAAATTGTTCGTCGCAAAGGCCGCCTTTACGTTATCAACAAAAAGAACCCTAAGTTTAAACAACGTCAGGGCTAAAATTTTTTAATCAAGAAATAAAGACAAAAAACAATGGCAAGGATTTCTGGTATAGACTTACCAAAAAACAAAAGAGGAGAAATAGGCCTAACCTATATTTACGGTATCGGCCGCGTATCTGCTCAAAGCATTTTGAACAAAGCCGGTGTTGATCTGAACAAACGCGTTTCTGAATGGAACGACGCGGAATTGGCTAAAATACGTCAGGTGATCAATGATGACTACAAAGTGGAAGGCGCTCTGCGTTCCGAAGTACAATTGAACATTAAACGTTTGATGGACATCGGATGCTATCGTGGAGTTCGTCACCGTCAAGGTCTTCCTGTTCGTGGTCAAACTACGAAAAACAATGCTCGTACCAGAAAAGGTAGGAAGAAAACGGTTGCAAACAAGAAGAAAGCAACGAAATAATAACTTGTAAATAGGTATTAGTTAAGACTAATAGTTAATTAAGAAATGGCAAAAGCACAACAAGGAGCCGGTTCAGCGAAAACGGCCAAAAAAAGAGTAGTTAAAGTTGACGCAGTTGGGGAAGCCCACATCAATGCTACCTTTAACAACATTATTATTTCCTTGACGAACGTCAATGGAGAAGTTATCTCTTGGAGTTCCGCAGGTAAAATGGGATTTAGGGGGTCTAAAAAGAATACACCTTATGCAGCGCAAATGGCTGCAGGAGATTGCGCTAAAGTTGCTTTCGATGCAGGTTTACGCCGTGTTAAACTTTTTGTTAAAGGCCCAGGTGCCGGACGTGAAAGCGCTATCCGTACCATTGCTTCTGCAGGAATCGAAGTAACTGAAATTGTGGATGAAACACCAATTCCACACAACGGATGCCGTCCTCCTAAAAAGAGAAGAGTTTAATTTATTGTCAAAAGAATAATTATCTAACAACTGGATACTATTACAGTTTCCTTGAATACAATCAAAAATGGCAAGATACACAGGTCCAAAAACCAAGATCGCCCGTAAGTTCGGAGAAGCTATCTTCGGAACTGATAAAACTTTCGAAAAGAAAAACTACCCTCCCGGAATGCATGGGTTGGCGAAGAAACGTAAGAAAGTTTCTGAGTATGGGGTGCAATTGGCAGAAAAACAAAAAGCCAAATATACCTACGGCGTTCTTGAACGTCAATTCGCTAAAACCTACGATCGTGCAGTTCGCATGAAAGGTGTAACCGGTGATAACCTGTTCCGCCTTTTAGAAGCAAGATTGGATAATGTAGTATACCGTTTAGGTATTGCTCCAAGCCGCTCTTCTGCCCGTCAATTAGTGGGGCACCGTCATATCACCGTTAATGGTCAAGTAGTGAACATCGCTTCTTACTCAATCCGTCCTGGTGATAAAATCGGTGTACGTGAAAAATCTAAATCCATGGAAGTTATCGTTAATTCCTTAGCTGGTAGCAAACGCAACCAATTCACTTGGTTGGATTGGAACCACCAAGATATGGTTGGAACTTTTGTTAGCTATCCTGAGAGAGCTGCAGTTCCAGAAAATATCAAGGAGCAACTCATCGTGGAATTGTACTCTAAATAATCTTGAACTAATAACGTTTTGTTATCCTAAAACACCAAAATGGCTATTCTAAATTTCCAAAAACCCGACAAAGTAATCATGCTTAATTCAACTGACCGTGAAGGTGAGTTTGAGTTTCGCCCACTAGAGCCTGGATACGGCATCACTATAGGTAACGCACTACGCAGGATTCTTTTGAATTCTTTGGAAGGTTTTGCAATCACTTCTATTCGTATCGAAGGCGTTGATCATGAGTTTTCTACAATCAAAGGTGTTATCGAAGATGTAACTGAAATTATCTTGAACCTTAAACAAGTTCGTTTCAAACGTCAAATCGAAACACAAGACAGCGAAAAAATTACTGTTCAAGTTGCTGATCAAACACAATTCTCTGCTGGAGATATCGGGAAATTCCTAACAGGTTTCCAAGTTCTTAACCCAGAATTAGTTATCTGTAACCTTGAAAGTTCTGTAAAATTCAAAATCGATATCACTATAGATAAAGGTAGGGGATATATCGCTGCTGAAGAAAACAAAACAAACAGCGCTCCTGTAGGAACAATTTTCATTGACAGTATTTACACCCCTATCAAGAACGTAAAATATACGATCGAGAATTACAGGGTTGAACAAAAAACTGACTACGAAAAACTTATCCTCGAGATTAAAACCGATGGTAGCATCCATCCAAAAGATGCATTGAAAGAAGCAGCTAAAATCCTTATCCATCACTTCATGCTTTTCAGCGACGAGAAGATTACTTTGGATATCGAAGAAAAGCCAGCTACCGAAGAGTTTGATGAGAACTTGATGCATATGAGAAATCTATTGAAAACCAAATTGGTTGATCTAGATCTATCAGTTCGCGCTCTTAATTGCTTAAAAGCTGCTGATGTTGAAACTTTGGGCGACCTTGTTTCTTACAATCGCAACGACCTATTGAAATTCCGTAACTTCGGTAAAAAATCATTGACCGAATTGGATGACTTAGTGAATGCAAAAGGTTTGCACTTTGGAATGAACGTAACCAAATATAAATTGGATAAAGACTAATCCTGTATAGGTTTGGTATTGAAAAAATCGAAACGAAACAATGAGACACGGAAAAAAAATAAATCACTTAGGACGTACCTCCTCTCACCGCAAAGCGATGTTGAGCAATATGGCTGCCTCCTTAATCAAACATAAGCGTATCAACACAACTTTGGCTAAAGCTAAAGCGTTGCGTGTGTATGTTGAGCCTCTTATTACAAAAAGTAAAGAAGATAGCACGCATAACCGTCGTACTGTATTTGCTTACTTGAGAGACAAAGAAGCGGTAACTGAATTGTTCCGCACAGTGAGTCCTAAAGTAGCTGATCGTCCAGGTGGGTACACCCGAATCATCAAAATGCAAAATCGTTTGGGTGATAACGCTGAAATGGCTTACATCGAATTGGTTGATTTCAACGAATTGTTGTTGGCAGTGAAAGCTGAAAAATCAGGTGCTAAAACAAAATCTACTCGTCGTGGTAGAAGTACAGCAAAAAAAGTTGAACCAACTGCTGCTGCACCAAAAGCTGAAGAAACTTCTGCTGAAGAAAATTCTGCTGAATAATAATAGTATTCGAGATCTTGAAAGCCGCCAACTATTGGCGGCTTTTTTTTTGCCCTTTCTGATCGTTCCAAACTTTCCCCTTTGTTACAAATAGCCCTTTTTAACCCAAATTAATCAATAGGAGGATTTATTAATCCGAACTACTTGATTTAGTTGGGTTTACCCCTCCCGAAGAAATTTCGGGATAACAGTTGTTATCAATTTGGCCATACAGATTGATTTACAACTGGTTAATCGTTTATGCATTTCTAATGCTTAATTTGGGTTTAAACGCTGAACATTTAAATTGTATCAGAATGGTCTTTGCACTTCTATTTACCAACACTGGAATGAAAAGCAAATGCCAGGCTACAGAACAATGCTATGCGGAGGTGTCGGGCAAGGATAGAGCGTGATACCCCGCAAGCGTGCTCCCCGAATCCCTTCGGGGGAGCATGCTGAGGAGTATTAGCGATAGCCTGACCCAACCGCACTTGCAAATGTTAAAAACCAGGTAGAATGGATTTGGCGGTTGGGGGCCCGCCAAATTAAAAAATAGAACCGTTATACCAATCCAATTTTCAGCATAACGCCACTTTGCCCTATGGACTGGAATTGCAAGTGTATTTCCAAAGGAATGAGTTGCGCGACAATATAGGCTGATGATTTTAGAATTTTAGGGGACAAGGAATCGACCATTTGTGTATCCAAATTTTTTAACAAATTCATTAATTTGAGTTTTTTTAGTCCAACGAGATCCGGTTATTGCATTTTCCATGCGATTTTACTGGCATTTTGAAAAGATCTTTCCTTCCTGGGACGATATATTTTTTTTAGGGGTATGCAAAAAGTGATTCTTGTCAATTCCTATAGGATTAACCAGAAAGTGGTATTTATTTCGATAAGGCCTTCCTTAATTTTGTTGCCTAAACCAAAGTCTTTCCCGAAGGAAATAGAAATTTGAAACTTCAATGCCTATCTTTGCCAACATTGAACAATGCAACATGTCAAAAGAAAATAAGCAAGAAAAGGCCACCGAATTGAGCTTTGAAGACTATAAGAAGATAGTCTTGAATGATTACCGAATAGCCCAAGAAAGCCGTCAAGCTAGTTTGACCGGACGGAAAGAAGTGCTTACCGGTAAAGCAAAATTTGGAATTTTTGGTGATGGAAAAGAAATTGCCCAATTGGCGCTTTCAAAGGCTTTCAAAAAGGGTGACTGGAGAGCTGGATATTACCGTGACCAAACCTTTATGATGGCTTTAGGACTCTTGAACCTTCAGGAGTTTTTTGCCCAGTTGTATGCGCATACTGATGTGAATGCAGAACCTTCATCGGCGGGTAGATCCATGAACGGACATTATGGTACCCGAATTTTGAACGAAGATGGAAGTTGGAAAAATCAATCTGAACTATACAATGCATCCTCAGATATTTCGCCCACAGCAGCCCAAATGCCTCGTGCTTTAGGTTTGGCCTTGGCTTCCAAAATTTATAGAAATGAAAAGGCCATCAACCAATTTGCCAACTTTACCCAAGGTGGAAATGAAGTGGCTTTTGCAACCATTGGTGATGCCAGTACAAGTGAAGGCCATTTTTGGGAAACCATTAATGCCGCTGGCGTTCTGCAAGTTCCGTTGGCCGTGAGTGTTTGGGATGATGGCTATGGGATTTCAGTTCCTAAAAAATACCAAACCACAAAGGAGAGTATTTCAAAGGTTTTGGCAGGTTTTGAAAAAGAAGAGGGAACCAACGGTATCCGAATCTACACCGGAAAGGGGTGGGATTATGCCGGACTAATCGAAATGTATGAAGCTGGAGTTGAAGAATGTAGGAACACCCATACGCCCGTTTTATTCCATATTCAAGAAGTAACACAACCACAAGGGCATTCCACTTCGGGATCGCACGAACGGTATAAAACAAAAGAACGTCTGCAATGGGAATCGGATTTTGATTGTTTGGTTCAAATGCGCAAATGGATGCTCGATAATGCCTTGGCTACTTCCGAAGAATTGGATGCCATTGAAGAAGCGGCCAAAAACACTGTAAAAGAGGCAAGAAAGAAGGCCTGGGAAAGTTATACCCAAACCATCACATCCGAATTAAAAGTGGTTCTACCTTTGTTGGATAGTTTAGCCTCTGCTCTCGGCAACAGAGAGGATTTATTGAATTTTAAAAAACAATTGTCTTCAGCCATCGATCCTTCAAAAAAGGATATTCAGGTAGCGGTTAGGAAAAGTTTAAGGGCTACCTTGGATGTGGAAAGTGTTGAACGAAATGCCCTCCAAAACTGGTACGACAATTCAAAAAGTAAACATGCCGAAGACTATAATTCCAATTTGCATAGCCGCAGCCAATGGAATGCATTAAATATTAAAGAAGTTAAACCCAATTATCCGGCCGATGTGCAACAGGTGGATGGAAGGGAAATATTGAAGTTTAATTTCGAGAAACTTTTCGAAACCTATCCAAATTTGGTTGCCTTTGGCGAAGACTTAGGAAATATAGGCGATGTAAACCAAGGCTTCGAAGGCTTGCAAAAGAAATTCGGGGATACACGCATCTTCGATGTGGGTATTCGTGAATGTACCATCGTTGGACAAGGCATTGGTCTTTCCTTGCGCGGAATTCGGCCAATTGCAGAAATTCAATACCTCGATTATGTGTTCTATGGATTGCAAATGATGACCGACGATTTGGCTACCTTGCAATACCGAACCAAAGGTGGCCAGAAAGCACCTGCCATTATTCGCACTCGTGGCCACCGATTAGAAGGTATTTGGCATAGCGGCTCTCCAATGGGAAGTCTTGTTCACTCCTTACGTGGTATCCATATTTGTGTGCCTCGCAATATGGTTCAAGCTGCCGGCATGTATAATTTATTGCTTCAAAGCGATGAACCTGCCCTGGTAGTTGAACCGCTTAACGGTTACCGAATTAAAGAAAATCTTCCCAGCAATTTGGGCGAATTTACCGTTCCCTTGGGTCAGCCTGAAGTATTGAAAGAAGGAAATGATGTAACCTTGGTTACCTACGGGTCTTGTGTTCGTATTGCCCTGGATGCCATTGAACAATTAAAAGAAGAAGGAGTTTCGGTTGAATTGATTGATGTGCAGACCCTATTGCCTTTCGATTTAACAGGAACCATTCTTAAAAGTTTGAAGAAAACAAATCGGGTGGTATTCCTTGATGAAGATGTGCCAGGTGGAGCTAGCGCCTACATGCTGCAACAAGTATTGGTGGAGCAAAATGGATATGCCTATTTGGATAGCAAACCTTTAACCATTGCCGCTCAACCGCATCGACCCGCTTATGGAACCGATGGCGATTATTTCTCCAAACCCAACGCTGAAGATGTAGTCGACAAAATTTTAGAATTAATGATGGAGGCTCAACCTTTTTAATTTACCTGTCTTACCAATTTAATTACCCATGCCCATATATCACAAACTAGGCAAATTTCCCAATAAAAGGCATATCCAATACCGGAAAGAAAACGGTGAACTTTATGTCGAACAACTTTTTGGAACAGAAGGTTTCAGTGGATTGGCTTCTCTATTATACCATACCTATCGGCCTACTATTGTTAAATCTATTGGTGAAACAAAGGATCTAACTCCTGAAATTGCCTCTACCAAAAACCTGAAGGCGCACCGATTTTTAGGGTTCCAAGCACCTCCTGTCGACGATTTCTTGGAAAGTCGCATCCCCTTGATGGTAAACAATGATGTGATTGTTGGAGTGGCCGCACCAAGAAAGTCTATGAAGGATTATTTCTACAAAAATGCCGATGCCGACGAAATGTTGTTTGTTCATGAAGGTAAAGGTGTGTTGAAAACCATGGTAGGTCAAATTCCCTTTGAATACGGCGATTATTTGATTATTCCCCGCGGAATGATTTACCAAATCGAATTTGAAAGCGAAAACAATCGTCTGCTATATTTAGAGTCATTTAGTCCAATTTATACTCCTCGCCATTACCGAAACAAATTTGGACAATTGGGCGAACATGCTCCTTTTTGCGAGAGGGATTATAAATTGCCCCAAGATTTGGAAACCTACGACCAGAAGGGCGATTTCGAAATAAAAATCAAGAAGCAAAGTTTGCTGTATTCCTATATCTATGGTTCTCACCCCTTTGATGTGGTAGGATGGGATGGATACTGTTATCCATATGCTTTTTCAATCCATAATTTTGAACCAATTACGGTTCGGGTGCATATGCCGCCTCCGATTCACCAAACTTTCGAGGCCAATAATTTCGTGGTTTGCTCCTTTGTTCCTCGCCTTTACGATTATCATCCCTTGTCCATTCCAGCGCCTTATAACCATAGCAATATCGATAGCGAAGAGATTCTTTATTACGTGGATGGGGATTTTATGAGCCGAAACAATATTAAGAAAGGTGATTTTACCTTGCATCCGGCTGGTATAGTTCATGGCCCTCAACCCGGGGCAACCGAACGTAGTATTGGCAAAAAGGAAACGCAGGAATTAGCTGTGATGATCGATACTTTTAAACCCTTGATGATTACCAAACAAGCGATGGCCTTGGATGATGGTTCCTATTTTTTAAGCTGGTTGGATAAGTAAAGAATTCATCCCAATTTAACCTCCTTGTTTTCAATGTAGTAGTTTGAAAGGCAAGGAGGTTTTTGTTTTTATTTTTATTTGGCGGGCCCCCTCCACCCCAAAAACAGTCTACCCAGTTTACAATGCACCAAGGGGGTGTTCGGGTCAGGCTTTCGGCGGTAGTCCTCAGTCTGTGAAGGGCTAGGCCAATAATCCTTTTTTAAGAACTAGGCTTTGAAACGTCCTAAATCCATTTAGTAGAAAATAGGCCTAGCCCTTCACATCCTTGTGGGCTACACTGCCTCTATCCTTGCCCGGGCGCTTTAAATAGTCAGTTTTCGTATACTTTTCAGTCGTTATTTTATTGGAATTTTATCAAGTTTTTTTCCTCCCCAAGAATTTCGTGATGGCAGTTTGTTTGGATTAGAATATTGATTTTTAAGTTCTTAATCGATTAATCATTTCTTTGGCTTTATCTGGTTTTAACCCAGATTAATCAATAGGAGGATTTATTAATCCGAACTACTTGATTTAGTTGGGTTTACCCCTCCTGAAGAAATTTCGGGATAGCAGTTGTTATCAATTTGGCCATACAAATTGATTTACAACTGGTTAATTGTTTATGCATTTTTAATGCGTAATCTGGGTTTAAGTACTTTCGGAAAGATGGTTAATAGTTTTGTAATAAATTCTTGAAGGGAAAAGAACGAATAAACTTTTTGATTTGCAATTGATTAGAGGTTTAGTGCAATTGATTTTGTATGTTTTGATAGTCCCAATAAGATTGTATAATTTGAACCAATGAAGGTTTAAGTTCAAATAGTTGTACTTTTGTGAAAATTCGTTTTATAATGATTAAAAATTCTACTAGCTCTTTTAAGAAGATGATTTTATTGGTTGGGGTTGCCATAGGTCTATTGAATATGCAAGTTCAGGCCCAATGCACGGTGTGCCCTTCCTATGATTTTTCCATAACGCCAAATGCTCAATGGCAATTAAGCTCTTCAAGCATTGAAATGAGTGGTTGCAAGATTTTTCAGGTTCAGGTAATGGAAGGTTATAGTTATGTGTTCAAAACTGGGTGTGAAGATGGAGCCGATGCAACTTTTGATACCTATCTCGAACTTTCAGATAGTGCTTGTAACTACATAACTTACAATGATGATGATTGCGACTATCTTTCTCATATTGATTGGATCGCGCCCTACACAGGTTTGGCTTATTTAAAGGTTCGTGGTTACAATGATAATTACGGCGATTTTACCCTAGCTTATTCTGCTTGTGGAGCAAATTCATTGTTTACCTACGTGACAAATGGCTTTGTAGCTGATTTTACGAATGCTTCTACGGATACTACTGCCGATTATGCCTGGTATTTTGGAGATGGTTTTAATGGTTCTGGTCTAAATCCCAGCCATACTTATGTTTGTCCAAATGATATCCAAGTAAACTTAGTTGTTACAGATACAAGTGGATGTTCGACTTCCTTTTCTCAATATTTGAGTTTTGGAAATTCTTTAATTGCCGATTTGAGTTTTACAAATGTAAACAATGACTTTAGTTTTACGGATTTATCTACTGGAAATCCAACTTCATGGGAATGGGATTTTGGGGATGGAACCAGCTCAACTGAGCAAAATCCTACCCATTCATATATCTGCGAAGGATATTTTGATATTTCTTTAACAGTTACCAATGCCGATGGATGTACAGATACGTATTATGATTATGTATATGTGGAAAATGGTTCTAGCAATTTAAATGCCCTCTTTACTTATTTATCTCAAGGATCAACTACTGGTTTTGTGGATGTATCAACTGGCAATCCAACTACCTGGGAATGGGATTTTGGGGATGGAGGAACATCGACTGTTCAAAATCCTGCCCATAGTTATGAATGCAGTGGAGATTATTGGGTTTCGCTTTACGTAACAAATGCAGCGGGTTGCGAAAGTTCATACTTCTTGAATATTAATGCGCCAGGTATTCATACCTTGGAAGCTCGATTTACTTTAGGTGTTGATGGTTCCATTGTAACATTTAATGATTCAACGATAGGAGAAGTCACTTCTTACGAATGGGACTTAGATAATGGCAATTATGCTTATTCTTCTGATACTGTTTTTGATTACCACTGTTCAGGATTCTATTTTGTAGGATTGACAGTGAGCAATGATTATTGTACCTCCTCAGAATATGCAGGCATTGACCTTGAAGGTTCATTAACTGCCGATTATAGCTACACATCCAGTAACAATACCGTTGCCTTTACAAATTTATCAGAAGGCGATGGCTTAAGCTATTCTTGGGATTTCGCTGATGGGAACAGCTCAACAGATGAAAATCCTTCAAATGCTTACGAATGCCCAGGTGATTATGAAGTTGAACTTTCCGTTTATGATAGTTATGGTTGTAGTGCCTACTACACCGAAAGTATCAATGTTGGCAACTTTACAGCCACGTTTGATTATGAGGTAAACAATGCCTCTGTTAATTTCACCAATTCCTCTTTCTCAACTGATACTTGGGAATGGAACTTTGGAGATGGAACCACTTCCACAAGTCAAAACCCAAACCATGTTTATACTTGTCCCGATTTTTACTATGTTACCTTGACTGTAACAAATAGCCATGGCTGTTCTGCTACCTATGGTACGCAAGTTGAAATTACTGCTGGTTTTCAAGCCAACTTTAGCTACACAGCAAACGGTACAACAGTTGATTTTTCAAATACTTCGCCAGGCAATACTACAAATTGGGACTGGAGTTTTGGTGACGGTTCGAGCTCTTCGGCTGAAAATCCTAGCCATACCTATGAATGTCCTGGATCTTACTATGTTTATCTAAATTTGGATAATGATGGTGGTTGCACAGCTGATGTTGAACAACTTATTACCATTGAAGGTTTATCACCTGAATATGCCTATACCGTAAATAACCAAACAGTTACTTTCGATGTGTTAAATTCCAACGGATTAGATTCATATGAATGGGATTTTGATGACGGAACTTTTTCTAACTTGGAAAATCCTACCCATACTTTCCTTAACTGTGGAAATTATTATGTCTATTTGACCGTATCAAATAGTGGTGGATGTTCAGACTATTCTTATCAAGAAATTCTAATTCAAGGACAAAATCCTGGTTTTAGTGTAACTTCGAACAGCCCAGTTTGTCAAGGTAGCGATTTGGTATTGTCGAGTGGAGATGCCCTAGGAATGGAATATGATTGGGAAGGACCAAGTTTCTATTATTCTAGTAATCCAAGTCCAGTTATCCCTAATGCTACAACGGATTTATCTGGAACTTATATCTTTGAATTAACTGATGTAAATGACTGTCCTGTAGTTGACTCCGTAGTGGTAGAAGTAATTGGTGAGGTTGCGGTTAATGTAACCACCACCACCACTACCTTAACCTCTAGTGCAGCTTCTTCTTACCAATGGATAGATTGCAACACTGGTAATCCTGTTTCAGGCGCAAATGGTCAAGTATTTGCACCTACTGTAAATGGAAGTTATTCTGTAATAATTACTGATGCCAACGGTTGCGAGGGTCAATCGGATTGTTTCCCAATTACGACTATTGGTTTTGAGGATGTTACAGCAACAGGTATTTCTGTTTTCCCAAATCCTACTTCCGGTTTGGTAACCATTACTGGCTTAGGGTCTGATTCAAAGTTAAAACTTACAGATGCTGTAGGAAGGCAGTTAAATGTGGCTGTTCAATCCAATACGATTGATTTGAGCACCTTAACCAATGGAATTTATTTCCTTTCCATTGAAGGTGTCAATGGTACAACAAGCTTTAAGTTAGTAAGACAATAAAATCGAAATTATTTAGAAAAAGGGGAATCAAAAACTTTGGTTCCCCTTTTTTTTGAAATATTCAGAAAATCAAGGAGAAGGGAAAGTTAGTACTGCTTACTTTCGCACCGTATTTATACATGAAACTCAGGCAATGAAGCAACGCAATATAATAATTGGATTAGTCATTTTGGTAATTTTCATTGTTGGTGGAGGAATTCTGGCCAAGAAGAAGGGATGGATAGGGGAGGAGGAAGGGGTGAAAGTGGCGGTTGAAAAAGCCCAAAAAAGAACCATCGTGGAATCAGTCTCCGCTAGTGGAAAAGTTCAACCTGAAACAGAGGTTAAAATAAGTGCTGATGTTTCTGGCGAGGTTGTGGAATTGTTGGTAAAGGAAGGAGACAAGGTGAAAAAAGGACAATTGCTTTTGAAAATAAAACCGGATCTCTATATCTCAGCCGTAGAAAGATTGGAAGCCTCACTTAATACATCTAAGGCTAATTCATCCAATAGTAAATCCAGGCTTACCCAAGCTCAAAGTCAGTTTGAAAACACCGAAGCCATTTTTAAGAGGAATGAGAAACTATTTAACGAAAAGGTAATTTCTCAACAAGAATTTGATGCTTCAAAGGCGCAATATGAAGTTGCAAAGGCCGAAATTTTGGCGGCCCAGCAAAGTGTTGAAGGAGCGAATTTTAATATTAAAGGAGCCCAAGCTGCTTTGAAAGAAGCCAATGAAAATTTGGCAAAAACAACCATTTACTCCCCCGTAGATGGTACGGTTTCTAAACTCAATATCGAAAAAGGCGAACGTGTAGTTGGGACCTCCCAAATGGCTGGCACAGAAATTATGCGAATTGCTAACCTAAATGAAATGGAAGTAAAGGTAGATGTGAATGAAAGTGATATTGTTAGGGTTCACATGAATGATACAGCCGAAGTTGAAGTGGATGCCTACCTTGGACGCAAATTTCAAGGCATAGTAACCAGCATCGCCAATTCTGCCAATTCAACCAGTGCCTTATCGGTTGATCAGGTTACTAATTTTGAGGTAAAGGTTCGGATTCTGCAAGAGTCGTATATGGATTTATTAAAAAAGGACCAACCTAATTTATCTCCTTTTCGTCCAGGAATGTCGGCTACAGTGGATATAAAAACTCAAAAAGCCTTGGATGTATTGACGGTACCAATCCAAGCGGTTACCACAAGATTGGATACAAGCTTGGGTGATCCTGAAGAAACCACCATGGCTGAAAACAAGGAACAAGGACAACAAGTTGATTTAAGTGGTGCCAGTTCGGCTAAAGATAAGCAGGAAGAAATTGAAGAAATTGTCTTTTTGTTGAAGGATGGCAAAGCTGTTAAATCCGTTGTTAAAACAGGGATACAAGACAATGAATATATTCAAATTCTAAGTGGGGTTGAATTGGGTGCTGAGGTGATATTTGCACCTTATAATGCCGTTTCAAAGCGACTTAAGGATGGCAGTAAGGTGGTTAAAACGGAACTCAAGGATCTCTATGGAAAGGATAAATCCAAAGGAGAGTGAACCAAAATATAGCAGGAGAAGGGTTTAACTAAATTTAATTTTAGGAATGTAACTACTTGGCAAGGTTTTGGTAAAAGACCACGAAAAGAGTTATATGAAAAACTTTATACTACTTCTGACTTTGGTTTTTTCGTCCCTTGGTTTATTAGGGCAATCCAAACCGAATGACTTATTGCTATATCCAAATCCAAATCAAGGAAGGTTTGAAATAAGCTTGGATGGAAATTCAATTTCGAAGGAACTTTCCATATACAATGTGCTTGGTACACGTGTTTTTTGTGGTACTCTGCATGAGGGGAAATTAAAATGTGATTTAAGTAATTTAGAACCAGGTTTGTACCTCATAAAGGTAGAAATGGAGGAAAATGAGATTTTAATGAAAAGGTTCTATATAAAATAGGTGAAATCGTATTTTGAATCAAAATAGCTTTCTAAAATAGTTGCCCTAATAAATGGTGGTATTCGCTTAAAATACGCCAGATTCAAAATTTTGTTGATTAGGGTTAAGTGTTTGTAAATTAATTTTTTAAGTCAATTTAAAACAACTTGAATAGGAAGGGAATTATGTTCCTTGTATTTCCATTTTTCAGCACTGGGATGAAAAGCAAAGGCCCAGGTTCAGCACAATGCTATGCGGAGATGTCGGGCAAGGATAGAGCGTGATACCCCGGAAGTGTGCGCCCCCCCGAAGTTTTTTGGGGGCGCACGCTGAGGAGTATTAGCGAAAGCCTGACCCAACCGCCCTGGTAAATGGTTAAAAAGGGGTAGAATGTTTTTTGGCGGTTGGGGGCCCGCCTAAAAAAAAATAATCAAAAGTGGATTTAGACCTATTTTTTAGTTGATTACCTTACTTGCAGGCCTTTTCTTTTAAAATTTTGGTATACTTTAAAAATAAAACTTCGGTTATTTTCTTGAGAAAGTACCAAATCTTGTTTTAAACTGAATAAAATTGACAAGAGCTTGAATTTTAAATGATTAAAATCAATTTTTAAGCAGTTAGGCCTATTGAACTATTTCAAAAAGGTAGGAAAAAAAGCTCTTTTTAATATGGGTTAGTTAAACCAGGCCTCTTTCCTTTTTTATCTGTTCATAGGCGTTTTGGACCTCCTGGAATTTTTCCTTCGCAGCCTTTTGAAATTCTTCTCCCAAGTGGTTAATTTTATCAGGATGGTATTTAATGGCCATTTTTCTGTAAGCCTTTTTCACCTCTTCATCACTTGCCTTTTCGTCAATTTCCAAAATAGAGTAAGCAGCTTTGGAATCCTTAATAAACATAGCCTTGATACTGTTAAGGTCTCTGTCGCTAACGCCAAGGTGATAGGCTATTTTTCCTATGATTTCAATTTCTTGCGGATGCACATGTCCATCGGCATTTGAAATTCCAAAAAGATAGTGCAACAATTGAAGACGAGAGGCGTGATCGAGGTTGTGACGGATTTGATCACATACTTCATTTACGGGTATCTCTTTGTTGAGCAATTCCCGAAGAGTTATCAATAATGCTTGGGACTGATTTTCTCCAAATTGGCGGACAAAAAATTGTTTTACATAATCCAATTCGGATTTTAAAACCCGATTATCAGCCTTCATTACCGCTGCGGTTAAAACCAATAAGGAAGCGACAAAATCACCTGGTTGTGAATTTCCAACTCTAGCTCCACCCATTTGATTTGGTTGGCCCTCTACCAGTGTCATTGTAGCCGCTTGGTCAAATAAAGTGCCAATGGCAAATCCGATAACACCGCCTAAGGGCCCTGCGAATGCCCAGCCTAATCCCCCTGCAATCCATTTTCCGTAACTCATTTTTAAAATATAAGGCGCAAAATTTGGAATTTGTTTGATGAAATGGCAAAATTTAACATTTAATAATGTTTTACTTTTTAGATGGAAAAAAGGTGTTGGCAATCAAAAAAATCTGTCGATAAAATTTTGATAATTATGCTTATTTTAGCCACCTTAAACTTTTTTGAATTCGAATGAGAATTGCCTCTAAACTTATACTATTTATTGGTTGTTTGATCCAAGGAATGGTTGCCAGTTCCCAGCAATTTGCAGTAAACGGAAATGCAACCTCCTTAAGTTGCGATTGTTATCGTTTGACTTCGGCAGCAAATAATCAGTTTGGATCGGTTTGGAACAATAACCAAATTGACTTAAATAATCCAATAGATTTTTCATTTGATGTTTTTTTAGGATGTAATGATGGTGGAGCTGATGGTATGGCTTTTGTTTTGCAGCCAGTAAGTACTAGTTTAGGTGCATCTGGCGCAGGAATGGGTTACATGGGGATTTCACCATCCTTTGCTGTAGAGATTGATACCTACCAAAATACGAGTGATCCCTCTTTCGACCACATTGCAATTATGCAAAATGGGGTAACCGATCATGGTACAGGTAATAATTTGGCGGGTCCGGTTCAGGCAAGTTCAACCACAGGAAATATAGAGGATTGCGGGTATCATGTTATTCGAATTACTTGGGACCCGACAACAAATACATTTCAGGTTTTTTTTGATGGTGTATTAAGAACAAGTTACACAGGAAATATTATTGCCAATATTTTCGGGGGAAATGCATCGGTATATTGGGGCTTTACTGCTGCAACGGGAGGCGCAAACAATGAACATCGTTTTTGTTTGAATATTGTTCCTAGTTTTAATACAGCCACGAATACGGTTTGTCAAGGAAATCCTACCCAGTTTAATGATGCAAGTACATCAAATCTTGGAGGTATTACCCAATGGACCTGGAATTTTGGAGATGGTTCACCTGTTGTAACTGGAGTTCAGAATCCATCCCATACTTATGCCACAGCGGGCAATTTTAATGTTACTTTAACTGTAAACGATATTAGTGGTTGTGGTGCTAGTCAAAGCTTTCCAATTACGGTTTTACCTTCTCCTCAAGTTACGGCAGGAGCTGACCAAAGTGTTTGTGCGGGAACGGTCGTAAATCTTTCCATAGCTCCAGTCGATCCAACACTTACCTATTTGTGGAGTCCTCCGGATGGCATTGCTAATCCCAATTCGCCCAATACGACTTGGACAGCTATAAATACAACAAATATAACGCTTTCAGTTACAGATGCCAACGGTTGCACAGGGTCGGATAATTTTAATATGACTGTTTTCCCCAATCCTGTGGCAGCATTTACAACAGCAGATCATTGTTTTGGAGAAATACAAGCATTTACTGACCAATCTACCGTTGCAGGCGGCAGTATAGTTGCATGGGGGTATCAGTTTGGTGATGGTTTTTCGGCTGCGATTCAAAATCCCAATTACGTTTATGTCGCTCCTGGTACATACAATACTATATTAACAGTCCAAGATAATAATGGATGTGTAAATACAAGTGCACCTATTCCTGTGACGGTTTATCCTTTACCGACGGCCTCCTTCACTTCAACAGATGTATGTGAAGGGACTCCGAATAGTTTCACCTCCACTTCAAGTTCAACAGCTGCTTTGGTTTTGTATGGATGGGATTTTGGAGATAATTCAGCCCCAGTTCCTGGCTCGTCGATAAGTTATACCTATGCTTTTCCCGGGCAATATTTAGTAACCCATGTTGTTCAGGATAACAGAGGCTGTTTGAATGGGGTTCAGCAATTGGTAAATGTTTTTTCAATTCCAAATGCGAATTTTACTGTTAATGATGTTTGCTTAGGGAGTCAGGTCTGTCCGAGTGATGCAAGTTCAATTGCTGCCCCAGAAACAATTTCTACTTACGATTGGAATTGGGGTGATGGAACGCCGAATGATGCCTTGCAAGCTGCATGTCACACTTATGCCAATCCGGGGACTTACACCATTACCCTCACAGTAACCACTCCCAATGGATGTTCGGATGTTTTCACGGCTAGTGTTATTGTACATGATAATCCTACAGCAAGTTTTACTTGGAACAATGTATGTGATGGACAAGTAATGACTTTCACGAATACGAGTACCTCATTAGATGGTATAATAACGAATAATGATTGGGATTATGGCGATGGGAATGTTAGTCTAAATCAAACTGATGGCACAAATACTTTTGTAAATGATGCTACCTATACCGTTACTTTGGATATTACTACTGAATATGGTTGCACGGCAACTGGGACAAATGCTGTAACAGTTTTCCCTGCGCCAACGGTAGGATTTACGAATACAAATGAATGCGAGGATGTTGCCTTGGCATTTGCTGATAATTCGAATATTAACCCTCCAGGGACCATTAATTCTTGGGATTGGGATTTTGGAGATGGGTCGCCAAATGGGACGGGCAGCAATACCACCCATTTGTATGCAGCAGGAACTTATACCGTTCAATTAACCGTAACTACTTCTGATGGTTGTACAGCCTCAGCTACCAATTCTGTAATTGCTCATCCTTTGCCTGTTGCAGATTTTTCTGTACCTCCTGTTTGTGAAGGAAGTGCATCCTTATTTACGAATGAGAGTACCGTTTCGGTAGGGAGTATTACTACCAATGCTTGGGATTTTGGAGGAGGGAATGTTAGCCCACAGGCAAATCCTTCATTCACATTTTCCTTTGTATCTCCAACAACGAATTATCCTGTGACTTTAACTGTAACGTCAAACCAAGGGTGTGTTTCAAGCATTACCCAAAATGCAGTTGTAAATCCAAATCCAGTTGCAGACTATACATTTACCCCTGATCCTGTTTGTAAAGGGCAACCTGTCTCATTTACTGATGCTAGTTCAATAGCTGCACCGGGTACTATAGATGGATGGAACTATAATTTCAATCAATTTCAAGGAGTACCTGGCCTCCCAAGTACCCATGCCTATACAGCAAATGCCACCTTTACGTATAATACCGCATTAACTTTTAACGTGACCCTCATTGTTACTAGTGATCAGGGTTGTACCAATAGTGTTGTGCATCAAGTCAATGTTTCGCCTATTCCGTTTCCTGATTTTTCATCAAACATTGTATGTTTAGGAGGTTCGACTCAATTTTTTGATTTAAGCAATGTTACGGCTGGGAACATAACAAACTGGTCTTGGTCTTTTGGAGATAATACAGCCAATTCTACCAACCAACAGCCTACCCATAATTATGGAAATGATGGCACTTTTCCAGTAACCTTAACGGTGACCAGCGATAATGGATGTTCTGCAACAACTACAAAAGATGCCATAGTTAATCCATTGCCACAGCCTAGCTTTACGGCCTCCTATGTTTGTATTGGCAATTCGACGAGTTTTGTAAATAATTCAACCATAAATAGCGGAAATATAGCTTTGAATATTTGGAATTACGGGGATACAACGCCTCAAGATTCAGTATCTTCTCCTATTCACACCTTTTCAAATCCAGGTGATTATGTTGTGACCTTAACCAGCATTAGTGATTCCGGATGTTCAGCCTCTACCAATCTTACCTATTTTGTTTATCCAGAACCCGTTCCATTCTTTACTTATCAAATCAGAGGCGATTCTTGTCAACCTGTTACTGTCGATTTTACAGAGTTTTCCTCTGTTCCCATAATTGGGTCGCAAACAAACACAATAGATCCAGCTAGTATTGTTTTTTCTTTTGGCGACCAATCTGGCTCTACTCAGCAAAGTCCACAACATGTTTATACTATTCCGGGTGTTTATGATGTTAGTTTAACTGTAGCAACAAACCATGGTTGTCAAGCAACTTTAACAATTGATACCTTGGTTGTTGTTAATTCTTTGCCAACCTCCTTCTTTTTCCCAAATGAATTAGAAGTAGATTTATTCAGTCCAACCATTGAATTTACAGATTATAGTACGGATGCAGTGGAATGGTTATATGATTTTGGGGATGGCACCTATTCCACCGATTCCAATTCGTTTAGGACTTATATTGATACAGGGTGTTATGAGGTTGTTCAAACGGTTTGGAACCAATTTGGATGTAAGGATACCTCTTCACGTGTTGTTTGTGTAATCCCATTTTATTCGCTTTATGTACCAAGTGCATTTACAGTGAATGAAGACACAAAAAATTCAATCTTTAATGCCCAAGGAGAAGGGGTAAAGGAGTATGAAATGCGCGTATTTAACCGCTGGGGTGAAGAAGTTTTCAGGACAAAAAGTTTAGAGCATGGATGGGATGGTATTGTTCAACGTACAGGAGCTGATGCACAACAGGATGTATATGTATATTATGTAAAGACAGTAGACTACAAGGATAAGAGGTATAATTACCAAGGGAAAGTAACCTTGCTTAGATAAAAAAAATGTTTGTCTTCAAAATTTCGCAAATTCAATTAATTTCGCAACCAATAAAATACTCATGAAGAAAATTTTCAGCCCTGTGCTTTTCGTTTCCACCTTAATTGCTGGATTATTGGCTATTTCTAGCTGTAAGAAATGTCAAATTTGTACTGTTAAGGATACTAATTCAGGTCATGTTCTTTATATAAGTCCGGAGAAATGCGGTTCTGAAGAAGATTTTAATGCACAGAAATTAACTGCGGACTCCTTTTATTGTTGGGCTTGTGCCGTTTATGATACCGTATTATTTGATAGCATTCCTGATGCAGTAGATTCAATGATTAGGTACGATTCTGCATATGTCGCGAATTTGGATTCATTGGGTGTTGATTCTTTGGATAGCATAAATTGCGGTAATGCTAAGGAATTGAGTCGCTTAAAATACAAAACAGGCACTTTAATAAGAGCTCTGACTGGTCAGAACTATTTTGTTCGTTGTTACAGAGGAAATAAATTCCCAACTAATCGCGTTTGCGATTAATTGGCAAACATTTTGTTTGAGAATAATTAAACAATAGAAAAATGAAAAAAATTAAATTAGTTCCAGTTCTAGTTGGAATCTTAGCTATAACCTCTTTAGGTTTTTCTTCGTGTCAAAGATGTAAAACATGTAAGTATACCAATACTTCTGGAAATACTCCATCACCTGAGGTTCAATATTGCGATGATGAATTAACACAGAAAGAACAAGATCCAAATCTAACCTGCTCTTAAAATGAAAAAATCCCTAAAAATTAGTTCCTTTATTCTTTTAACACTTGTTGTTGGTTTCAGCGGTTGTAAAAAATGTTCCAATTGTAATTATACAAATGCCTTTGGAAATAAAGGACCAACGTTCGAGGTTTGCGGGCAAGAATATGAAAATTTAAAGGCCCAACCGGATGCAGAAAAATATGAGTGTGTTGAAATCTAGAAATTGCTTAAACTTCAAATCTACTAAACAAAAAAACCAGTCATTGACTGGTTTTTTTGTTTAGTAGATTGTTTAATTAAGCTTTTGCTTTTGAAGCTTTTTTAGCAGCAACTGGCTTGTCTGTAGCCTCAACTTCTTTTTTAGCTGGTTTTGCTTTTTCGGTCTTTGCTACCTGAAGCGCTTTTGCCGCTTTTGCTTCTGCAATTTCTGAGGCACTTAGGCTTTTGCTTTTCTTAGGACGACGAACGCCATAAGATTTGTTGCCTATTTTTCCACGTTTAGATTTTATATCTCCTTTTCCCATTTTTGAAAAATTTTGAGCAAACTTAATTAATTCTTCTTTGGCAGGTATAAAAAAAAAGTATAGTTCGAATACTTCATTAAATTTGCCACCTAAATTAAATCAATTTCATACGGAATGAAGAAATTACTTACTTCTTTAACCATACTTGGTGCAGGAATTTGGGGTAGTGTATTTGCCCAAAACAATTTTTGCGGTACCTCCCGTGTTACCCAAAAATATTACGAAGACCATCCAGAGGCCCTTCAAAATGTTCATCAATATTACCAAGGTTTGGATAACTCGGTATACAATGGCCCTAAGGCTGTTAAGTATATTCCGGTTGTTTTTCATGTAATTTATAATTCGTCGACTAATGCAGGTAATGCCTCCGATGCAGTTATTCAGGCAACTATTGCTCAAATGAACTTGGATTATAGGAAACAAAACAGTGACTTTTCCAATACGAGGTTGCAATTTACAGGCGTTGCCGCTGATGCTGAAATTCAATTTTGTTTAGCTACAACTGATCCAAATGGTGGCACTACAACTGGAATTGTAAGAACTACAACTACCAAAGCCAATTGGTCGGTTGATACTGAAACTAATAATATGAAAGACCCTGCAGGAAATGATGGTGGTGTTTACCCTTGGGATATCACCAAATATATGAACGTTTGGGTTGTAGATTTAGCGGATTATAGTCCTTCCACAGGAGGAACAGCAGGATATGCTTACCTTCCAGCCTGGGGTTCTTCTTGGGAAGCAATTGATGGTATTGTGGTGGATTACCAAGTATTAGGCACAGGGGAGCGTACACTAACCCATGAAGCTGGTCACTACTTAGGTTTGTCTCATCCATGGGAAGATGAAAGTGGAAACCAAGGTTGTACACCTGGTGACGGCATGTCTGATACACCTCCAACCGATCAACCAACCTTTACTTGTCCAGCCTCTCAAACACGTTGTAGCGGACAATTGACGCAATGGGAGAATTTCATGGATTATTCAGCATGTCCAACGATGTTTTCAACACAACAAGCCAATCGTATGAATACCATTTTAGCTACTACTTATAGTCCTGGAACAGGGACACCAGGAAGGGCTGGTTTGGTTTCTTGGAGCGGATGTAATTCCGCTACAGCAACATTAAATGCAGCATTTGTTGGAGTTCCAACTACTGTTGTTGCTGGTAATTCTGTATCCTTCACCGATCAAAGTACTGGAAATCCTACTTCTTGGACATGGACCTTCAATGGAGGAACTCCTTCCACTTTTTCTGGTCAAAATCCACCTACTATTACCTATAGTACACCAGGGGTTTATACAGTTACTTTGGTTGTATCCGATGGGACAAATTCAGATACGCAAACAAATACCAATTATATAACCGTTACAACCCAAGGTGGTGGCGGTGGAACAGGTTGCGATTCATTATTCTATTTTGATGGTTTGTACTATGCTGTAGATCCCTCAGTTGATGCATCCTTTTCTATTGGTACCCTTGAAAATGATGGATTAACTCCAAATGCAAACAATCCTGTTACTTCTACAGATTGGGGTACCTATTATGATTTGATTGCTCCAGGGGATACCGATTTTTATCAATTGGCAACCTCATGGTTTGAGAATCCTGCAGCAGCTGACAACTGGATTATTTTTGGCCCTCTTAGAGCAGGTACTCAAAGTAGTACGCTTAGTTGGTACCATTTGATGGGGGATAATGACTATAGGGATGGATATGAAGTATTAGTTACAACATCAGGAAATACACTAGCTGATTTTGCAGGTGCAACTAGTTTTGCTTCCTTCATAGATAATGACCCAAGTACGGATGGAGACACGGTTTGGACTTCACAAACAGCTAACCTGCCTGCCAGTTTTAATGGACAAGATGTTTACATTGCTTTTCACCACAATGCGAATGATATGTTTATTCTTGCATTGGATGAGTTTTTGTTTTCCAAATGTGATCAAACTCAAACCGCTACCTTGGATGCCAATTTCGTCGGAAATCCAACAACAGTGAATGTTGGTGGCACTGTAAACTTTACCGATTTAAGTACAGGAAATCCAACCACTTGGAATTGGACCTTTAATGGTGGTACACCAAGTACCTTCAATGGACAAAATCCTCCTCCCATTACTTACAACACAGTAGGGTATTATACCGTTTCCTTGACAGTTTCTGATGGCACTAACTCAAACACTGAAACCTTCTCTTTCTATATTAATGTAGTACAAACAAGTTCTACCGATACCTGCTATATAAGGATGGTAACAGACCTTACAGGTTACTACGTGGATCCAGTTGATCAGGCATCCTTTGCATTTAATTTCTATGATGAAGATGCGCAAACTGCAAATTCTGCCATCGTACCTCCATTTGATGGTAATTGGCAGATCCTTACCTTAATTGATTCAGTTGCTGGTGATACCAATGATTTCTTGGCTACTACTTCATGGTTTGCAACATCTGGAACTGCTGCCGATAATTGGTTTACATTCGGTCCTTTAACCATTCAGAATGATACTGTTAGGGTTTCATGGTGGCACCAGTATCTTGATAATGATTTTAGAGATGGGTATGAATTGTTGGTAACGCCGATTGGCCCTACACCTGCAAATTTCCAAACTGCTTCTGTTTCATTGTTCAATGTGGCAGATGGTGATCCTTCAACAGATGGAGATACTGTTTGGACACCTCAAGGAATTGTTTTAAACGCCGCAGCTTATGTAGGAAGTCAAGTTTACCTTTCCTTCCACCATTTTGGAAATGATCAATTTGTTCTATTCTTGGATGATATTATTGTGGAAGATTGCGACACGATTAATACTGTAATTACTAGTATTAATTCAAATTCAAATGATTTGCTATCCATTGTGCCAAATCCTTCAAATGGAGATTTCTACTTAAACTATCAATTAACTGCAAAAGATGATATGGTCATTACAGTTATGGATGCCTTAGGTAGAGTTGTATTTGAGAATCGAATTGGAGGCGCAGATGGTGGTATGCTCAATCTTCCTTTACAAGGGCAGGCTGATGGTGTTTACCATGCTAGAATCCAATATGGCAATAAAATAGCTGTTAAGAAATTGGTGATACAGCACTAGAAGTTTTTGAATTTTGTATTGAAAAGCCGCACAGATTTGTGCGGCTTTTTTTATTTTGAAAAAACAATACTCTCCCTTCCAATTGGCCTTAGCTAGATTTAGCAGAATTAAGTCAGCTGTTTTTGCTTTAGGCTTTATTTTCCTATGGCTATTTCTAGCAGTTTTTGCCCAAATAATAGTTCCGGATTCATCAGAAAATGCCAATACACAATTACCTGAGATTGCAGGAATGGCTCCATTTTCCAAGGTTTATTTTATAGAAGTAAATTCAGTATCCAAACCAGTAGAAAAAATAAATGGAAGATGGTTTCTTATGGGAAGTGAAATTCCGCTTTCGCAATTTTCTTCAAAAGGCGTAAATTCATATAAAATCTTTATACTTGGAACGGATCGGTTTGGACGAGATGTTTTTAGTCGTTTAGTACTTGGTTCGAGGTATTCATTAGCGGTTGGATTTGTTTCGGTACTAATTTCCTTATTAGTTGGTGCAATCATTGGCGCTTTGGCTGGTTATTACCGTGGTTGGGTTGATGGCGTATTAAGTTGGTTTACTACGGTTATTTGGTCTGTTCCACTAATGCTAATGGTTATAGCCATAACCATGGCACTTGGAAAGGGACTTTTGCCTCTCTTTTTGGCTATAGGATTGGCCACTTGGGTAGATGTGGCTAGAGTAGTTAGAGGGCAGGTACTCTCCTTAAGAGAAAAGGAATACATTGAAGCTTGTAAAGCCTTCGGTTTTGGAGATTTTAGAATTATTATTATCCATATTCTTCCAAATTTATCAGGAATTTTGTTGGTTTTGGCCAGTTCAAATTTTGCCTCTGCCATTTTGTTGGAAAGTGGACTTAATTTTCTTGGGTTAGGTGCTCAACCTCCAATACCTACTTGGGGAAATATGATCAGGGATCATATTGGTTATCTTTTTGCCGGGAATGAAATGGCGTTGTTTGCTCCTAGTATTTGTGTTTTTTTGATTGTCTTGGCTTTTTCTAGTGTTGGAAATGCCCTTCGCGACGCCATGGATGTCAAATATTTGGAGAAGACCTAATTAGCTATTTAGTGCTTCAGGTTGCTTTTGGGGTAAATGATAAGATTCGATCATAACAAGCATAGCCATAAAACCCCAAAATGGGCAGGAAGCCTTATCTGTATCAAGAAAATTGTTTAAAAAGCCATGAATGTAATAGGTAATTAATCCTAATGTAATGGACATTACTAAGCCTCGCATGTTTTCATCGCTAAGTTTGAAATAAAGTGTAATGCCAGAATATAGACTAGTAATTAAAATTAAAATAAAGGATAACGAACCAAAAACACCGCATTCGGCAAGAGGACCAATATATTCACTATGGGCATTTCCTAGATCTCCAGCATTTGTGCTGATGATAGTTTTGTCCTTACTCATTTGAAAAGGAGCATACTTGAAGGCATAAGTGCCAGGACCCCACCCCATAAATGGCTTAAGTTCAAACATTCGAAAGGCAGAATTCCATCGGTTTAATCGTTCCAAATTACTGGCGTCAGAAGAAATATTTGAAATACTTTTTACATGTTTTGAAAAGTCATCCGCACTATCTTGTCTGTTCTTCTCTAATTTCATTTCTATTTGAGTCCAGGATAATGCAAGAATGATTAAAAAAATGGATCCTGTAACGAAAAGTGTAGAGAATTTAATTCTTAATTTCATGGCTACATAAACACCTAGGGCAACAATCAAACTAACCCAAGCGGCCCTAGTGTAGGATAATAATAAGGCAACCGTATAAATAACGAGCACAATAAAAATAAATACTCTTGTAGTTGGGGAGTATTTGTTTGAAAATGAAAAGAAGAGTAGCAAAGGAAAGAACATGGCCAAAATGGCTCCATATACCGTATGGTCGTTATAAAAGGGAGACATTACCCAATTGGCAGATTGCTGGTCGAATCCAAAGGTGTAATGCCTGTAAATGGTATATCCAATAATGCCCATGAATGGTAGAATATAAAACCACCAAAAAGAAAAAAGGCTATCCTTTTTTACAAAAATCTGGGAAGTAAGAAAATAATAGGTTATTACAAACCAAAGTCTGGATAAAAGAAATTTGAAGGATACAACGGGTAAAGAACTCGAAAATGCGGTAATAGTAATCCAAGCAATATTAATGAGAATGGCAATGGAAATCGGATGAGACAATAGCTTTTTATCAAAACTGCCTTTCATAATTAATTTGATAAAGAAAACCAGCATAGCTCCAAATAGAAGCGGATCTGTAGGGATGGCAAGTCCCACGCCACCACCGATATTGGTTATATTAACGGAAATAGGTGTACAAAAGACAATCAATATTACAAGTTTGTCTAAAGCCAATAAGGAAAGCAAAACGATACCTAAGGCAACCGGAAGAATTGGAAAATAAAAAAACTCAAAGGAAACTAGCAATGAATTGAGAAGGATAAATGCCCCAACAATCCAATAAAGCCATTTGGTATCCAATGTTCTATTCATGGCTGTTTTGCCTGTAATTTTCTAAAGCTGAAATCACAATAATGGAAAGTAACCATGTACTAAACAAGGCTGTAACAACGATTAGCCAACGAACTGGATAAGATTTTTTATCGGCAGGAAAGGGTTTCACTACCACATTGCTATAGCTAAGTTTTTTATTTACCTCTTTTAATGCTTCATCATGTTTTTCTTTTAAATCGGCAAATTGAGACCTCATTCGCCAAAGGTTCTCTGTTATAATCAAAAATTTCCCCCCTTTTGTTTTTAGTTTTTCCAAAAAACTATCCAAGTTTTTCCCATTGCCACGCTCTGCCACGCTTTTTAAATAATTTCTCATGGCATATTCTGTTTGAAGACTATAATCTAATAGTCCATCTTCAGTACGCATCCCTTGGACAATTAATTCCATTGAATCCATTTCGGACTGTAGTCTATTCAATTGGTTTTTAACAACAATATATTTTTCCATTGCTTTTTGTTTTTGAAGCTGTTGCTCCTTGGCATCAAAAAGTTTAATCATATTGTTGGCCATATCTGAAGCCACCTTTGGATCTTTGTCTAATACCTCAACTTGAACTGATTCGTACTCCGTTTTTTTAACTGTAACATTGTCGTGAAATTGTTCTAATAGATGGGTTCTATGAAAAGGGTCATTAGTAGAATCAATCCCATAGTGTTCATTCAAATTAAAAATTCGAATTAAACTATCGGTAATGGCGTCACTTTGAAGAACCTGAATCATTTGTTCTGTTTCAGATTCGGAACCGAAAGGGATAATATTTGCGGGATACAATATAGCTGTAGATTTAAACAAGGGCGTAATAAACCAAGCACTTGAAAACAAGGAAGATAAGGCTATGGTCAGACCTCCTACGATTAATAGCGATTTCTTCCATTTTAGGATGATATCGAACAAGGATTTTTCTTTTGTTACCATGCCTTAATGATTTTGAAATCCTTTAATACTTTTAAATTTTTCATAAACCAAGATGGATAAGATACTTAAAACCAAGGTGGAAAAGACAGAAACAACCATGATGAGCCATCGTATTGGATAGGATTTCTTCTCAGCTTTTGTAGCATTGTTCACAATAAATTTGTGTGGAAGTGTTTGCTCCGCATCGATTTTGGCTTCATGGTATTTCGCTCTTAAATGAGTTAATTGTTTCTTTTCATTTTCCAAGAGATCTCGAATCGAAACATAAGCTCCACCATATTGCGACACAATTTTGATTTGTGCCTCTAGTTTAGTAGCAGCCTCTTTTTTGCCATCCAACAAAGCCTTTCCATAAGCTTCATAAAGTCGTTCTACTTGTGACTCATAATCATTTACTCCAATTCTTCTTAAGGCATCAAGACTATCTTCCAAACTTTTAATGTAATCCTTCATATCGAAATATTCAGCTTCTGCAATTTTCATAGCCTTAAAAGCTCTTTCTTTTTGCATCCTGTTTTTAACAGTGTCCAATAAAGCAGCAATATCATTTGCCATATCCGCTGCAATTTGAGGGTCGGTATCAAATACCTCAATTTCAACACTCATAAATTCAGTCCTACGGAAGCTGATATTTCCTTCATATTCTTTTTGGAGTAAGGTGTATTTGTATTGGTTAGTTGTATCGATATCGTAATGGTTTATCAGGTCGAACTTCTGAATAACCCTGTTTCTGATTTCATCTGAATTTAAAATCTGAAGCAATTGTTCGGCCTGTTCTTCTTCACCAAATTGAAGTACATCCTCCTTTGCCGATCCGTTTTCAGAAATTAGAACCTTGGAAATTGAGTTTGTATTGGCAGGGAAAAGAACCACCGTTGATTTAAACTTTGGCTTTATGAAATAGGGTTCAGTGAAAATAAAAGTCGCTACAATACTAATTCCAATTAAAATGGCCAATGGTTTTTTCCATTTATCCAAAAACAAAATGAAATCGGTAGACTCGAAACTATATGTGGGCTTGCTTTGCTCTTGCATTTAAACTTTTGGGTACAAAAAATTTGGGAGACAAATGTAATGCGTTCAGGTTTTTAGTTGACTTATAAGTTCAAATATTGAAAAACTTATTTAAATCGTCTTTTATTAACGTACGGAATATTTGAAACAATTACTTTTATACCCGAAATCGACGAATCATGACAAGTATATTAGTTACAGGTGGTGCTGGTTTTGTTGGAAGTGCCTTGGCCGAGAAATTGGCTTCAAATCCGCAGAACCATGTGGTGATTGTTGACAACCTTATAACAGGTAGTCTTAAGAAATTGCCCCATCCCATCCACAATAACATCAAATTTATTAAATGTGATGTCAATGATTTTAAGGATATTTCAAGTGTATTTTATGCCTACAGGTTCGATTATGTTTTTCATTATGCGGCCTTAGTTGGGGTAAAACGTACCTTATCCCATCCAGTAATGGTATTAAATGATATCACAGGGATAAGTAATATTTTGAACCTGAGTAAAAATACAGGGGTTAAAAGAGTATATTATTCGTCTTCTTCAGAAGTTTATGGCGAACCTGTTGAATTTCCTCAAAACGAGCATACTACGCCTTTGAATAGTCGCCTGCCTTATGCTATTGTTAAGAATGTTGGTGAAGCCTATTTGAGATCCTTTTATAAGGAATATGGACTTGAATTTACCATTTTCAGGTTCTTTAATACCTACGGACCTAAGCAAAGTAAAGATTTTGTGATGTCAAGGTTTATCTCTTTGGCCTTGCAAAATGAACCAATAACTATTTATGGCGATGGTGCGCAAACACGTACATTTTGTTATATCGATGACAATATTGACGCTTGTTTAAATGCCTTTTACCATAATAAATTTGTAAACGACGTTGTTAATGTGGGAGGAAAGGATGAAGTTTCAATACTTGAACTAGCAGAAGCCGTTATTCGCGTTACCAATTCAAAATCAAGTTTGAAATATCTTCCTCCTTTGGAAGAAGGCGATATGACGCGCAGGCAACCTGATACTACTAAAATGGAAGAGTTGTTGGGAAGAATGGTTACTCCTTTCGAAGAAGGAATACGTTTGGTAATTGAAAAGGGACAGTTTGTTTCGGCTCATTAATTGTTCTTACCAATTTTTCTGAATTCTAATTGCCTTGTTTTCTTTGTCAATGTGGTTTTGACCTATTTTTGCCTACATGGATTTGAATCAAAGTTTAGGTAAGGTCGAACAATTATTATCCGATTGTCTGGCAGGAAGAGAGCCCAAAGGTTTATACAAGCCTTCGGCATATGCATTGGAAGTAGGAGGTAAGCGGATGCGACCTACATTGGTGCTTTTGGGTAATTATGTAATGGGCGGAAATGATACTGATGCCATTCCTGCTGCGGCAGCAGTGGAAATGTTTCATAACTTTACCTTATTGCATGATGATATTATGGATAATGCCCCAACTCGCAGAGGGAAACCCAGTGTTTGGGCTGAATTCGGGGCTAATACAGCTATTTTGAGCGGAGATGTGATGATAATGTTAGCCTTTTCTATTTTGGCAAAAGGCCCACATTTTCAAACCTTGGCCCAATGCTTTACTGATAATGGTATTCTGGTTTGTGAAGGACAACAACTAGATATGGATTTTGAAAGAAGAAAAGATGTTAGTATTTCAGAATACCTGCATATGATAGAGCTAAAAACCTCTGTTCTTTTGGCCGCATCTTTGAAAATGGGTGCAATCACAGCCAATGCCTCTCAAGCCAATATTGAAAAACTCTATAAGGCCGGCGTTCAACTTGGAATTGGATTTCAACTGCATGATGATATTTTAGATGTTTTCGGTGACCCTGAAAAAGTTGGAAAACAAATGGGAGGTGATATCATTTCAGATAAGAAGACTTATTTATTGATCAAGGCATTGGAATTGGCCCAAGGAGAGGTTTTAGATACTTTAATGTATCATATCAATGCAGCGCATTTTGAACCGAGTGAAAAGGTTAAGGCGGTGAAGGATATTTATAATAAACTTAGCATTAAAGATTTGGCTGATAGGAAAATGAAAGAATATTTTGATAGCGGGTTAAGTATCATTAAATCGCTAGATGTTCCAGAAGAAAGAAAAGCTAAATTACTTGATTTTTTTGAACACCTTATCCATAGGGAACATTGATAAAGAGTCGCTTCCATATTGTATTTCTTATTATAGGCAGCCTAAGTCTCTTTGCTTTTTCAGGTTGCAAGGTTTATTCCTTTACCGGAGCTAGTATTGCTCCGGATGTAAAAACTGTTGACGTAAAGTTTTTTACCAATGTGGCACCTTTGGCACCTCCTAATTTACAACAAGTACTTACAGAGGCATTGAAAGATAAGTTAAACAGTCAAACATCTTTAACCTTAGTAAGAAATGGAGGAGATTTGCATTTTGAAGCACAAATCACTAATTATTCGACCACTCCAATTGCCATTCAAGGAAACGAAACGGCCTCCCAGAATAGATTAACCATAACCCTATCTGTGAAATTTACCAATGCCAAGGATGATAGACAGGATTTTGAGAAATCTTTTTCTCGTTTTACCGATTTTGATAGTAAAAGCAATTTAACTGCAGTTGAAAATGCCTTAATCGATGAAATCAAAGAGCAATTGATTCAGGATATATTTAATGCGAGTATTGCCAACTGGTAATTTATAAAAATGACTGTTGCCGATTTTAAACACTTTCTAATGTATCCTGGGGCCCTAAATGCTACCAGTTTAAAAGAAGTGGATACCTTGGCCGAAAGTCACCCATGGTATGCCACCGCCCAACTTTTATTGGCAAAGAACTTGCTAAATACCAAGCACATTAGGTATCAAGCACGTTTAAAAATGGCCTCGGCAGCCACCATTGATCGCAAGTTGCTGAAGCAATTTCTTTTAGATAATTCAGCTTTGCCTTTGGTTGAAATTCAAAAAGATGTTCAACCAATAGGACAGTTAAGGCCTGTAGCAATTGAAAACCTGCCCCAATCTACAACAATTCTTGAGGATAATGCAGAAAAGGAGATTATAAAAGTTGAAGAAGCCACGCCCGTTGATTCTAAATTAATTGAACTGCTTACCGTAGAAATTCCTCAGGAGAAAACCACACCAAGCTTTGAGATTTTTCCACCGGAAGAGTTGGGGGCTTCGCAAAAAGTGGAAGACCGAAATTGGGAACCTATTCCATTCGAACCATTGCTTCAATTTGACTATACCGCAGAATTATTAAAACTTCCGGAGATTTTACCTAAAGAGGAGAAAGAAACAATCAAAGAAGTTAAAAAGGAGAAAATGAGTTTTTCGGATTGGCTTAAACATTCAAAGGTCCGAATGGAAATTCAGCCTGAAAAAACAGAGAATCTGCCAAAAACAGGAATAATTGAGAAGTTTATTACAGAACAGCCACGTATTTCAAAACCCAAACAAGCCGATTTTTTCAAACCACAAGAGGCCGCAAAAAAAAGTTTAAGCCTGCCAGAAGGCTTGGTAACAGAAACTTTGGCCCAAATTTATGAACAACAAGGGCATTTTGAACGAGCAATTCGAGCTTATGAAAAATTAACTGTAAAACATCCCGAAAAATTTACTTACTTCGCAGCCCGAATTTCTAAACTAAAAGAACGCCTAAAAGATTAGCCATGTTTTTCTTCCTACTTGCCCTTATTTTAATTGCCGCCATATTGTTAATTCTGGTTGTATTGGTTCAAAACTCAAAAGGTGGAGGACTTGCATCCAATTTTACCCCTAGTAATCAAATTCTTGGTGCTCGCCAAACGGCTGACTTCTTGGAAAAATTGACTTGGGGACTTGCTGTGGCAATCATCGTTTTGAGTATTGCTGCCAATATTGTTAATTCAGGCGGAAAAGCTGAAGTAAAAGAATCAGAGGTAAAACAAATGATGGATAATGGCGACGCTCCAGTTCAAGCGGCCCCAGCTTCTCCAGCAGCTCCTAGTGCTCAGCCTCAACCTGCGCAACAACCTGCACAACAACCTGCAAAATAAGTAACTCTTTTTAAGGAAAAGCTCTTGGTCCAACACCAAGGGCTTTTTTACTTTATATGAATATGTGTCCAATACACGTATGTGGAGCCCAATTGCCCAGTAATCCAGTTTTTGGCCCTTCCATGGATATCACTTGAATAGTTTAGCAAATAAAATCCGTCCTTTCCGTCCGATACTATCCCAGGGAAGGCATTGTCTCCCGTTGAGGGGAAATCGATGAGGTGTTCTAGTGTACGTGTTTCTTTATTAAGCTTGAATAAGGCTGTTTTCTTTTCTGTAAGTGAATAACGAAGAAGATTGTAAGCTCTTCTTAGCTTTTTTCCAAACCAAATTGGAGAATGGTCTACCTTGCCATCCAAGTTGCGGCGAGAAACCAAATAAATATCATCTTTCCATTTGAAGAGAATGGCACTATCGTATTTCTCAGGCAAGGATTTTATTTCCCATTTATCCCACTGATTGGCTTGGGCATGCGCCAACATTCCACCAACACTTTCGAGACGAATGGTACTCCATAAATCCCCCTTGTTGTCAAAAATAAACTCCCCTTCCTCCGCATGATCTACCTTAACCTGGGTTTGTGTTGAAATTGGAATCCAAGTTTTACCATTGGTGGACCGAAACAAGCGCAAATCGGCCTGGTGTTGGTTGGAGTAAAGTCCAATGCCATAATAGGCTGACATATACAAGGTGTCATTCCTTTCTCGGATACGCCATGGAACAAAGCCATTCAGTTGACAAGTTTCGGGCGTAGTAAAGGCCTCTTGATTGGTTTTGGTAGTTACGTATAAGGAATGTGGTTCAAAACGCAAAGGATGAGCTCCAGCCTTGAAAAAATAGAAAAACAAGGTATCGTGGTAAACGGCGAAACGGGGTTCACGCATATCGCAACCCATATTGATCTTACATTCTAATTCCCATTTTTTGAAATCGGATGAACTTATCACAAATAGTTCAACCTTTTTTGAGGCAAAATGGGAAGGCGCTGTTCGAATGGATACATAATATCGTCCTTGGTAATAACTTATATCAAGGTTGTTTTGGGCCTTTTGTAATTTGATTCCCTTTGGCAGGTTTTCTGAAGTCAACAGTTTTTGCCAAGTTGTGGTAATCACCTGTTGGGCAGGTAAATAGATAGGTAAAATGAATGAAATAAGTAGGATGAGGGTTTTCATGAATGTAGTTAAACAAAGAAAACCCATTTCCGCTTCTTGGGCCTCGTTTTAAGAAAATTTATTCCTTAATGAATTTGCTTACCTCTACTCCTTGGTTGGTATCAAATTGCAACCAATAGAGGCCTTTGGGTAAGGATGAAATATCGACACCGTTTTCCGAGTACGCTGCATTAAGTTGCCTTTTGCCCATTGTGTTAAAGACTGAAACATTGGAGTGGGAGGGGCAATCCTTTATCCTTAACACATTGGAACATGGATTAGGGTAAACTAACCTGCTAGAATTATTCACCTCCGATAGGCCTCCTCCAATATCTGCCGAACCTACTACAATGTTCCGAATCATCCATCCGGGTTGACTATCAAAGGTAGAATCAGAAAGGAATGAAAAACGGAATTGAACCGAATCGGTATTGTTAAAATCGCATCCTACTTCACTAATTTGGTTCGACTTCACGAGTACAGCCCAAACCATATGAACTCCGCTCCATTGCCAACCATTAGTTTCGCCCGTAAAAGCATAGTTTAAATCATCTAAGGTGGGAATATTTCCTTGTTCGAAATACCCGCCATAGTCTTGCACCAAAGGAAAGTTTTGGAAATTCCTAAAAATTGGCGAGTTCGTGTTAATACCAACTACATTGGCCCATTCGGTTCCGTTGCAACTGTATTCGATGGTTCCGCCGTCATGGAGGCTATCGGTTGTATACCGGTGTTCGAAAAGCAAAATGGAAGAAGCCCATTGCAAAGGGTTTTCAGGGATTTTAACCCAAAAGGAGCAAGAACTATTGACCGGATAAGCGGAATCCAAATCGGTTGCGATTCCGAAATCTTCACCTGGGGTACCGAAGCCTGGTTTTTGGTTTGCTCCAATTTGCCAAAGATTGCAGGAAGAATTCAAGGTAATGATGTTGGTATCTCCTCCCAAATCCAGGGTGTCTAACCAGCAGTTTTGATAGCAACTGTTTGCAAATTGATTAGGAAGTACCGAGCAAGGGTAAATCGCACCGGTGCTGCTTTGGGCTTGCAGGTTTAGGCTAAAAAGAAGGCAGGAAATAGAAAGGAGTAGAAGTTTTTTCATTTCTTATTTTTTTCAAATATAAGTATCTTTATTCAACCTTTTTTATTGAATTTAACCAATGGAAGTTTGGTCGGATAGTTGTTGATTGTTGCTGTTTGGTAAGGTTCGGGTAGGGATAGAGGCAGTGTAGCCCACAGGGATGCGTAGGCACGGAGCAGACCGAGGACTACCGCCGAAAGCCCGACCATTCGCCTGGGTAAAACTTTTTGTTAGGTAAAACTTAAGGGCGAATGGGACCCGCCAAATAAGCCATTTGAAAATTAAGAAAAGGGATGAAAACTATTGCTCCTTCTTTTGGATTTCTTCAAGTAAGCGACGTTTAAACTGCTCTTCAGCCTTATATAACAAGGCCACTTTACGAATGGATAAAACTGATTTGAATTGGGGATGGAAGCGTTTTCGGAGGTCAATTTCTTTTTGGGAAAGGTTTAATTCGTCGTCCAGCAGTGCTTCAATCTCCTTGTCAGTCATGGTTTCGTAATTCTCAGAAACATCCTGAAGCAAGTTTTTTCGAGTTTTACGCAATTGTTTGAGTTCATTTTGAAAAGCATTGTAAATTGGCCAAAAGCGTTGTGCTTCCTCGGAAGAAAGGTCGAGTTTTTGGGTAAAAAAGGCCATTTTAAGGGCAAGAATCTTATCCTCTTTATTGCCATCAATTCGCTGTGCGCCGCCCGGTTTGGGAATAGCGCCACGTTGAGCGGCCGAAAGCAAGGGCAGCACTGCCAACATTAGCAGGGTAAGAAGGGTGGGTATCGCAAAACGATTACGTTTCATGTTTATGTTACAGGTCGATGCTCTGAAGGTCTATATCGGTTTCTACTAAATAATCTATGATTTCATCATTGCTAGGTTCTTCCTCCGAAGTTCCGATGGAGGCTAAATCGCTTAAGTCAAAATTTTCGGCCACTGCTTCTACAATGTCTTCTTCATCAAAATTTACTACGGCGGAGGTTTGGGTTTGTTCAACTACATCTTCAATGGGCAAAGCAACTTGAGCATTGGATTTGTTTTCTTTTGGAAGTGTATTGGCTACTTCAGTTGTAGAATTGGAACCATTGAAAACAATCCCTAGCAAATTGAAAACAAGCAGAAAGGCTGCGGCCACCGAAACTGAAATACCTAAATACCGGATGATTTGCCTTGTATTTGAAGGTTTTAAGCTTAGGATTTGGGTTTCAGTTTTGGTTTCCAGTTTTTCGGATACCTGTTGGTCGAGTTTTTGGAAATAGCCTTGAGGGACGCCAAAAGGATTGGATTTTGGAATACTAGATAAGAGTGGAGCTGATTCGTTGAAGTAAAGGTTTTCAAGTTCTTCTTCAACGGATTCGCTTTGAATGCGGGCCCAAATTTTATCTTCCAAATGGTTGAAGTATCCATCTGGCACTTCCAGTCCTGTTTGGTTGGAAAGAGGGTAGGTGTTTAAGCCAGCATTAAGGTCTTCTTCGGTTTGGGATTCAAGCCAAATTCGTTCCTGGATAGTCGATTCTAGTTTTTGGAAATAACCAGCAGGAACCTGGAAAGGATTCGTTTTTTTTTCATCGAAGAGGGTAGGGGCGGCCAATTCAAGAAAAGCTTCTTCGTTGGTGGAGGAAACCTGATCTAAGGCGATACGCTGGAGTATACTATTTTCCAATTTGTCAAAATAATCCTGGGGAACATTGAAAGTAAGGTTTGAACCAGTTGTTTCATTTTGTTCCACGCCTTGTCCAGTTTGAATCCGCTCCCAAATTCGTTGGGGCAGCAATTCAAAGTAGTTCTTAGGTAATAAGAACGGCAGTTTTTTACTGGATTTATTTTCAAGGAAGTTAGACATGTTGGGTAAAGTTTAATTCATGGTACAATTTTGCTTTAGATGAAATTATATGCGTTCGTTCTTTAAATAGGTTTCGATTTTGTTGACGGCATGGTGGTAGCTAGCTTTCAATGCCCCAACCGAGGTGCCAAGGATTTCCGACATTTCTTCATACTTCAAGGCATCGAAGTATTTCATGTTGAAAACCAGTCTTTGTTTCTCGGGCAGGGTTAAAATGGCCTTTTGCAAACGTTTTTGGATCATATCCCCGCTGAACAGTGGATCACTTTCCAAACTTTCGGCCATTTTAAATTCCAGATCATCGAACGAAACCATTTCTCTTGCCTTTTTCTGTTTTAGGAACGTTAAACATTCGTTTGTGGCAATGCGGTAAATCCAGGTATAGAGCTGCGAATCTTCGCGGAAGTTGTCAAGGTTACGCCAAACTTTTACAAATGTATTTTGGGTAACATCGTCCGCATCATCGTGGTCTATGACCATTTTCCGGATATGCCAGTAAACGCGCTGTTGGTATTTTTTAATGATAAGCGAAAACGCCGCATTGCGAGTGCGCTCCTCTTTAAATTGAACCAACAGTTCTTTATCATCTGTTTCCACCATAATAACCTCCGGAAACGTTTTCCAATGCTATTGACCACAACGGGACAACGATGGTTTAATCCGTTTGAAAATATTTTTTAATTAGTGATATGAAGCACGTCGTTGTTGTAATAAACCATGTAGGCTTTAAGCGGGTATTGAGCCGGACCATTGATAATGGAGCCATCGTAGAGTAGGAATTTGGATCCGCAGCATGAATCAATAAGGGTTACGTTATCGCTCATAACACTTACGGTTCCGCAATTTCCGTTTGGATTGTAGGTGCAATGCCTGTCATACACCATAAATTCGCCTAAGTCGCGGTGGTACACAATGATGCCACGTGAACCAACTCCATCAAAATACCTCCAGTTGCCCAAGGCTTGTAGCTGGATGTTATCGGGGTTGCTGAGGTAGACATTAAAATCAACATTGACAAAGGGAATGCCATTGTTGGGTAGGGTTTTGGTGCAGGAGGGAAAAAAGAGCAGAACCACACCGATAAATAGACTTATTTTGTGCAACATTTTTACAAAGATATACTTTGTCGAGTTTAGTTAGAAAAGGGGTTTTGGTTTTGACCAGCCTGATTGTTTTTGGCCAAGTAAGTTTGGGGCAAGGTTTCTTTAATTTTAAGGGAAAGGATAAATCGCGGGCCTCCATCAATTATCCTTATGCACGTTCATACGTATATGATGCAAGAGATATTGTATTTGCGCCCATCCGATGGAAAGAGAAGCAGTGGGGAACGGCTTTTGCCTTAACGGGAGCAACAGCTATGGCCATGTTTTTCGATAAACCAATTGCTCAGTGGGTACAGGCCCATCGTTCGCCGTTTTCCAATGCCTTATTGAAATATGGTTTTGAACCTATTGGAAGTGGAAAATATTCGGTGGGGATTATTGGGTTGACCTATGTAGGAGGTTTGATTTTTAAAGATCAACATGCCAAAAAAGTGGCGATGTTGGCTTTCAAGGCTGGGGTATTAGCATTTGCAGGTAGTTTGGTGCCCAAATATGTGTTTCAAAGGGAGCGACCTTTCGAATCGGCAGGTTTGGATCCTTATCGTTTCCATTGGATTGTTGGAGATGGCAACCATAGTAGTTTTATAAGTGGACATACCATTCAGGCTTGGGCTGTGGCTACGGTATTTGCTAAAGAATACAAGCATAAAAAATGGGTAGGTGCCGTTTCATATACCTTGGCAACTTTGGCCGGATTATCGCGGGTGCACGACAATGCCCATTGGATGAGCGATGTGGTGGGTGGAGCGGCTTTGGGCTATGCATTTGGTGCATTGGTGTCGAACCGCAACAATTGGGGAGTTGAGATTTCGCCCTATAAAGCAGGGGCAGCCATGGGACTTGGGTTGAATTTTTCGCCTCAATTTATACAATCAAAATGGGAAGAAAGGGAGTGGAAAAGGCAGCTTTCATTGACTGAAAATGACCTGAATTAACATGAATTGTTTTAGGCAGGCCCCCTTACGCCATTACGATTTGCACATTAAATAGGCCTTGGTGCCAGCGTAAGGGTCACGCTTTCGGCAGTAATCCTCGGTCTGCTCCGTGCCTACGCATCCCTGTGGGTTACTTGCCTCTATCGTTGCCTGGGGTGCTATCCCAAATTTGGTGCCTAGCGAACTGACAGCGAAGTCGTTTAGGATTACTCTAATTTGCATTTCTAATGCGTAATTTAGGTTAATTACGCAGATATGCTACCAATTATCCTGCTTTTAGGGTTTTGTAAAAAGTATTTACACCAAAATCGAGGATTTAATTTAGAAGTAATTTTTCATTAGAATTTGAATTTAAAAAAATCCTATTTTTGCCTCCTGTCTAGACCAAGGTAGTCGTACGGCTTCGGACGGCCTGGAACAAGACCTCGGTTTGTAACCGGGGCTTTTTTTTATAATCGAATAATACCCAATTCATCACCATTCGAAGCTTTAAAACACTTTGCCTTAGGGTGTTTAGGAAAGATTTTATCTGCATTAAATTTTTTTCTTGAACCCTTTGGGAATTCATGTTCTTTCAAGGTGTAGGCAACTACATCAGATAATTGAATAAACATCGAATCGGATGAAATTCTAAAAATGGGATCTTCAATAACTCGGTTTATGCTGGTTTCTTGGATTTTTTCTCCACTAAATCCTTGCCAGCGTAAGGGTCACGCTTTCGGCAGTAATCCTCGGTCTGCTCCGTGCCTACGCATCCCTGTGGGTTACTTGCCTCTATCGTTGCCTGGGGTGCTGGAACTTGGCATTGAAGCACGGATTAAGCAGTTAAACCCAGATTACGCATTAGAAATGCATAAACGATTAACCAGTTGTAAATCAATTTGTATGGCCAAATTGATAACAACTGCTAAATCGGGGTAAACCCAACTAAATCAAGTAGTTCGGATTAGTAAATCCTCCTATTGATTAATTTGGGTTAAAAATATTCCAATTTGTTTTCGGTTACTTCGATTATCCTATCCTGTTCATCGGTAATGGTAATTCTTTTCAATAGGCCATTGTCAAAGTATTCATACTTGCTTTTTCGAATATTTTTTGAAGTTTGGGAAGGTATATTGTCCCACATGCTTCCTCTTATTCTACTGGTAGTGTCGATTGAGCTTACCAACCTGAAATGCTGATCGTAGTAGGAGGTTCCACTTTGATTTACGGTGGTCCCTGCACCTGAATCGTGTATAAAGTGGCTGGTGTTGGAATGCATAAAATAGAACAATTGTCCGTTGATGCTAAGGGTGTCGGCTTGGTTGCAAATATTGATTTTTTCTTGTGCCAAACAGGTGTAACTTGGGTTTAATAATTTCAGGCATTTTACATTTGGTTTTGGATGGGATAACTGATTTCCGCAGGGATCAAAAAAGTTGTTATGAACCGTGTTTTCACGAAGTATTGTTTTTTGGCGAATGTTATTGTTGGAATGGAATTTTAAGGTTGTAGTGAGTGGTATTTTAAAGGTGCTAGGGTACAAATCAGTTTTCACATCTTTGCAATGTTCGGGTCGGTTCGTTAAGAGTACAACGGAACTGTCTTTCAGTTGGTAGATAAGTGTGTCGTTTGCAAAAAGAAAGATTTTTTCAGGAAAATAGGAAGCTCCATGTTCCACATCAATTTTATCCAACAGAAGGAATTGCCTTTGTCTGTTCAAGGTTTCATTGGTATATGCCCATTCGTAAGAAGCAATTAATTTGTAGCTTAGACTGGGTGCAATGCCATACCGATCTTCTTTAACCAAGTTTCCCTTAGTATCGTAGGTGAAAAAGTATTCTGATTTGTCGAACCCAAGCATTTTTACGTACCTATATTCGGGTTTTCCAAACGGTGTAAAATGATGTTTTTCAATAATATACTCTTGTGTGATGGTGTCGTTGCTATAGGTGTAATGGTGTTTTTCGATGGATTTTATTTTGCTTTCGGCAATTGTTTCTGGCTTGAATTTAAAATGGTCTTTTAAGAAATAGTCGAGGGTAGCTTTGTTTAAATCTTGGGCTAAGGAATAGGAAGGTATGAATCCGCAAAAGCAGAGTAAAAAAGCAATGGATTTGTGCATAATTTAGGCTTAGCAAAAATGATGCGAGAAGAGAGTTAGAAAATAGAAGTTAGAAAATAGGAGGTAGAAGGCCCAATAAACAACTACTGTTTAATCAGGGGGCTCGGGCAGGGATAGCAGTGGATAGCCCGCAACCTTGACGGAGCTTCGCGGAGACAAGGTGAGGACTAGGAACGAATAGCCCGGCGCTTTTCGCCCTGGTACGATGTTCCATTTCAGCACTCAACTAAAGGGGCGAAAGCGGCACGCATAATCCTTATCATTTAAAGTTTGGTCCACAGGCAATCGAATAAAATAAGGCCTAAAATTTCTTTGCGCATAGCTAACTTTCTATTCGGAAATTTGCCCTTGACGTTTACCTTTGCTGCATGGAAATCGAAACATTGAAAAACACAGCCCTGTACCAAACCCACGTAAATATGGGTGCTAAAATGGTACCTTTTGCAGGTTATAATATGCCTGTGCAATACGAAGGTTTGACTGCCGAACATGAAGCGGTGCGCAATGCCTTGGGCGTGTTTGATGTGAGCCATATGGGTGAATTTATTATCAGGGGAGAAGGTGCTTTGGACTTGATTCAACGGGTTACCAGCAACGATGCCTCGGTTTTAGTAGATGGAAAAGTGCAATACAGTTGTTTCCCCAATTTAAATGGTGGGATTGTGGACGATCTTTTGGTGTATCGACTTGGAAATGAGGAATATATGTTGGTTGTGAATGCCTCGAACATTGATAAGGATTGGGCTTGGATACAACAGTTCAATACAGGAAAAGTGGAAATGAAAAATATTTCAGACAAGGTTTCCTTATTGGCCGTTCAAGGACCGAAAGCCACGGAGGCTTTGCAAAGTTTGACTGATGTAGATTTGGCATCGATTGAATATTATTCTTTTCGTAGGGGGACCTTTGCCGGATTTGAAAATGTAATTATTTCGGCTACCGGTTATACAGGAGCTGGTGGTTTTGAACTGTATTTTGAAAATGCCCATGCCGTTGCCATGTGGAATGCAGTGTTGGAAGCCGGAAAACCCTTTGGTATCAAAGCTTGTGGACTAGGATGCCGTGATACCTTGCGCTTGGAAATGGGTTTTTGCTTGTACGGAAACGATATTGATGATACGACTTCACCGATTGAGGCAGGATTGGGCTGGATTACTAAATTTACCAAAAACTTTAATAATTCAGAAGCCTTGTTGAACCAGAAAAATGCTGGTCCGAGCAAGAAATTGGTTGGTTTGGAAATGCTTGATAGAGGCGGAATTCCACGTCATGGACATGCCATTGTAGACGAACAAGGCCAAGCGATTGGGGTGGTAACTTCTGGAACTCAAAGTCCAAGCCTTAAAAAAGCTATTGCCTTAGCTTATGTGCCTGCTGGTTTGAGTAAAGTAGGTTCAGAAGTATTGGTATCGATTCGTGAGAAATCACTTAAAGCTCAAGTGGTTAAAATTCCTTTCTTGAAGAAATAAGTTACGTGGAGAAGAAACAGATAAGTGTTTGTTTTTCCCCATTTTTATACCCTCTTTTTCGCAATGACGAGGCAGTTGTGGTAGTGGTGGATGTGTTGCGCGCTACTTCGGCTATGGTTACTGGATTTGATAATGGGGTAGTGGCTATGGTTCCGGTTGCAGGCATCGATGAGGCTTTATCGTATAAATCAAAAGGTTATTTGGTAGCGGGCGAAAGGAATGGAGAGCGGCAAGAAGGATTTGATTTTGGTAATTCACCATTTAGTTACGTTCGTGAGCTAGTGGAAGGCCGGAAAGTGGCCATTTCAACCACCAATGGAACCCAAGCAATTGTTGCTGCCAAGGATGCCTATAAATTGGTTATTGGAGCTTTTTTGAATATTTCGGCCTTGACTTCCTATTTGTTGGAACAGAACAGAGATGTACTGGTATTATGCGCCGGGTGGAAAAATCGGTTTAATTTGGAAGATAGTTTGTTTGGTGGGGCTTTGGCCGAACGACTTTTAGCTAGCGGAAAATTTGAAGTGAATTGTGATTCGGCTTTAGGGGCGCTGCATTTGTACGAGAGGGCAAAAGACGATATGAATGCTTATTTGGCCGAATCGAGCCATAGGAAGAGGTTAAAGCATTTGAATTTGGCCGAGGATATTAGGTATTGTTTGAGTTTGGATAGGTGTAAAAGTGTGCCGGAGTTGAAGGGGAGTGAGTTGGTGTGGGGAAATGGGAATTAGGAAATGGGAATTAGGAAAGGGAAATTAGAAAAGAGAAATTAGGAAAGAGAAGTGGGGATGAGATATGAGATATGAGTTTGAGATATCCTGAATTGATAGTTTGTTTGGAATTATCAAATAGATTTTTCCTTTAAATTATAGAAGGTTTATTTATAATTTTTATTGCTTGTTCTTGGCTATAAAAAGCGAAGTTTTTGTACCTATCGTGCACGTCAATAATTTCAAGTTTGGCTTTAGCTACTAATTCTTTGTTTTTCCAGTTTTCTAAATGAGAGAGTACTGTTTCAAGACAGCCTTTTTTGTAGGCAATTTGTCCGAGTACATGCACCAACGTATTTTTGACCCGGGCGGTTTTGTCCCATTCCAACTGCTGCAGAAGGGGAAGAATATCCTGAGGATGGGTACGACCTCTTAATTCGATGCCATGGCAGATTTCGCGACGGATTTCTTTATCGGGATGTTCGAGGTATTGATTTGCCCAACGGAGAATGGGTTTGGGATTTTTTTGCCCCATCTTTTTCACTGAACCGATTACAGCATTTCGGACTGCGTGATGATGGTCGAACAAGGCTGTATTCATTAGGCTTTCAATTGGATCAAAATCTTTCATGCCAATTTCTCCTGCTGCATTCACTGCTGTTTGACGCACTTTAAAATCAGGATGTTCTAGAAAATCATACAAACGATCTAATAGATTTGCTTTATGGCTTTCGGAAATTGAATACAGTCGACCAGTTTGGATATAAGCTGCTTTACGAATATAAGTATCCTCGTTGGCGTAAAAGGAAAGAAACGCGGTATGTTGATTTGAAAGCAAATCTGTTTCAAGGGCTTGATAGATAAAGCTTACCTTAAATTCGCGTTCAGATTTGGAAAGGTCGTAAAAACCCATAAAAAAAGCGCAACTGATGGTATCAATTGCGCTTCAAAGGTAGGAGATGCTTTATTCCACCGATTTGATTATTCTTAAATTTTCAAGCTTATTAGCAGCATAAAATTGAATAGTGTAAACGCCTGCAGGAAAATCTAAGGTTGATATTTGTGTTTGATCACCCGCTTGTAATTGGAATGATTTGATTTTTTGACCATTTAAGTTCAGAACTTCAACCTGCATCACTTCATTTTCTTGGTTGTTGAGGTATAATTGATCCGTAAATGGATTTGGATAAGCCTGGGCCATGGATTGACCCTTTTCCTCGATTCCCGCTGGTATACCATTGGGGTTAAATTCCACCAGACCGCCACCGGAAGTGCCAATCCATTTATTGCCATTGGAGTCGAACCCGACAGAAACTACATCGTTACTAGGCAGTCCCGAATTTGCCGTATTGTAACTGATGAGTCCTAATCCATCGTAGCGGAGAAGTCCTCCGTCGGATCCTATCCATAGGTAATTGCCTTCCCGAATGAAGCAATTAACCTGACTAAATACAATCCCGGTATTGGCGGTGGTGAATTTCGTAATTTGTCCATCTTGATATTTGGCGATTCCTGCACTGGTGCCTATCCAAAGTGCGTTTCCATCGGCATAAATGCATTGAATCGAATTGGAAGGTAGCATGGAATTGTCGGTGTTTAGGGTTTGCCATTGTCCGTTATCGTATATGGATATACCCCGGTTGAAAGTGCCAATCCAAATTTTTCCTGTTTTGTCTTCGGCCAAGGCAGTGATACCGTTCGAAACCAATCCCGAATTAAAGGTAGTAAACACTTCCCAGTCGTTGGCCAAGCAAGCTAATCCACCACCCCAGGTTCCAATCCAGGTTTTCCCGTTGTGGTCGATAAACATGGATCGAATTACATTCAGCGGTAATCCACTGTTTTCGGAAGTTAGTAGGTTCCAGCCATGTTCTCCATCAAATTGTACCAATCCTTCATCGGTACCGGCCCAAACATTTCCATTGGTTGGAAAGGCGAAAACACTCGTATTTTGTGTCGGAAGATTACTACCTAAGTCTGGTTGGATTGTTCCTTCGGTCGTAAATCCTGCGATGCCATGTTCGGTTCCTACCCAAACGGTATTTCCCTGAACTGAAACAGCATTAACAATATCGGAAGGGATAGAAGAGTTAGAGGTATTGAATTTTCTCCAGGTATCGGCTTGGCTAACAAAACTAGCCGAAAGTATAGCGGTTGTTAAAAGTAAGGTTTTCATTTTTGTATTGTTTTATTGGTTGAGTTTGCTATGGTTTAAGGATGGCATGTTTGATGCCAGATAGTTTAAGTTATTGATTATTAGTTTTTTATGTTTTTACTTTTCTCTTTTTAGTTTGATTGTCGACTGTAATTGAACAGTTTTCGTTCGATTTTGGACACACTTCGTGCAGCCCAGGTGATTTTTGGGGGATTATTTAAAAAAATGCTAAAAATTTGGGTTAGCGAACGATGACTTTTACTTCCTTCTTTTTTTCGCCTTGTCCTTTGGATGGAGTAGGAGGGGTTGGTGGTTCGGGAATTTCAACTTTCTCACTCTTTACTACATTAATGGTTTCATTGAGTAGTTTGCCTTTTTTATTCCATTTCTTTACGGTAATTTCTTTGGTGCCATTGCCAAGGTTTTTTTCTACAATTTCGGTTTTGTCACCTTTGTCGTCGATAATAACTGATTTGGAATTGCTTGTTATGTTTTCAATTTCAATGCTATGGCTTCCATCTGCATTGTCCCATTCTTTCGCATCCCCTAATTCTTCTGGATCTTCTTCAGATGGCTCGTCGGTTTTTCTGAAATCCGGACAAGCTAGCCCATCCATGGTCATTGTCCAGTAGTGGCCCAACATATCAGAATCGTAGGTGTTGGTTACGTTTTTGATATCGTAAATAATTGGTTCGATGCTTTTATTGAGGTAAATGGTTTTACCTTGACCAAGGTGCAAAATCACTCGCAATTTTTGATTACGTAATTGCTCATTATCAGCTAAATTGAAATGTCCGTTTACAACCAATAAACTATCACGTTGGCTTATGCCGTAATCGATAGATTTTGCTCTTCTACCGGCAGCTTCTTTATCTGAACCTTTGGCCGAACGTACCACTTCGATCCAAGTCGAATCAGTGGGCGATTTAACAATATCCAATCGGGTAACACCTACCAATGATGGGGTTTCATTGTCTACCATTATCTTCCAGTTGCCAACGAAGTTCAAATCTTCATCATCATTAAAACCATTGGTCATAATTGCATCGGTTTTGGGATCTGTTTCGATATATAAGGTGTCGCAGTTTTTGATTTTAATCTGACTTTTATCCACATACAAAGTTTTGGTATCCTTTTTCAGGTTGCGCAAAGGGGAAATAAGAAGTAAGATTCCTGCTACCAACAGACCTGTAACCACCCACGGAATCAAATTGCCTCTTTTTACTTTGAATAGGATACGGATAGCCCAATAAACTAATAAGGTTAAAGGAATAAAGGAGAAGAAGGCAAGGGCTCCAAGGAAGAGGTTTTGGTCCAATTCACTAACAAAGATTCGGCTCAACAAATCATGGAGATTGATACCAAAATCCTGCTGGTTGATGTTGACATGAATGAAGTCCATGCTGCCAAATAGGATGGCCAGGAAAGCAAAGCCTACCGCACAGGCGAGGATTAAAAAGAATCCACCGATAATTTTCCCGATAAAGGAGAAAAATTTCACAACAATGAGCCCCAATAGTCTGAAAAAATCATTGAAGAACCTTCCAGCCGGACCTTGTGGCGCATTTCGTCCCCAGGTTTTGGCATCTTTTCCAAATTCTTTGGCTCTTTCTTCAAAATCCTTCATTTCTTCCATCACCTGTTTTTCAATATTCTGCAAATTCACAGGTTCACCGCGCATTTCCAGTTTATCGGCTGTGGTAATAGCTTTTGGAATGATAATCCACAATACTAAATACAAGAGAAAGCCCATACCGAAGAAGAATAAACTAATTACCCAACCGAGGCGCAACCACAAAGGGTCAAATCCAAAATAGCTGGCTAATCCACTGCATACACCGCCTACTACTTTATCGTCTGGATCACGGAATACACGGCGGCGGCTTTGGTTGGTATAATCAAAGGCCTGTGGATTGGAGAAAGGTTGGTTGGCCTTAGTTGGCTCGGTATCTCCACCAAAATCTTCCGGATTACCAAGGATTGAAATGATTTTGTTTACATCCTCCATTCCAATTACTTCTCTGTTTTTACCTAATTCGGCACGGAACAGTTCAGCCATTCGGGCTTCTACATCGCTTACAATTTCGTCTCTGGTTTCAGGATTTGAGAAATAGCCTTTTAAAGTTTGAAGGTATTTGCTTAAAATATCGTAGGCTGTTTCGTCGATGTGAAAAACAAAGCCGCCTAAATTGATGGTTAAAGTCTTATTCATTTTGAGTTGATTTTCGGGTGATGGTATTATTTGGATTGGGATTGGGTTATGAGGTTCACAGATTCAACAAGCTCGTTCCAGCTTTTTAATAGCTCGGCCAAAACAGCTTCTCCTTCCGGTGTAATGCGGTAGTATTTCCGGGGTGGTCCGCTTGGCGACTCTTCCCAACGGTAGGAAAGTACACCATCGTTTTTCAACCGGGTCAGCAAAGGATATAAAGTACCCTCTACCACAATCAGTTGCGCATCTTTCAATCGCTCGATGATTTCGCTGGTATAAGCATCGTGCTGCTTTAAAATGGAAAGGATGCAAAATTCCAGCACTCCTTTTCGCATTTGTATGTTTATATTTTCACTCATGGTCTTTTTCTTTTTAAGAACAAACACTGTGTTCGTTCACGATGCAAATATGTGATGTTTTTTAGTACCTTGTATCGCATAGTACCTAAAAATATTTAGTACTATGCAGTAAGTGATTGAAAATCAATAGGAATAATTTCTATGCAAGGTACTATGTAGTGCAAGGTAGTGTCGATTTTTGAGTAGTTTTTGGGTATTTATTGGCGATATTTTTAAGGCCAAAAGAGCAAAAACGTCGAGTTTTTTGGGTTTTATTTCAAACTCCGAAATAGCTTATGAAGAGAAATTGAAGCTGGATTAGTTTTTTTAGGCGGGCACCATACGCCACAATCATTAGCTCTTCGTCTTGTCATTGGTAATGGGCTCATGGTCGGGCTATACGCTGCAAGTCCTCGCGCCTTTCGCTTTCGCTCAGGCCGCTGTGGGCTTTACGCTTCTATCCCTGCCCGAAACCCAGAATAAAGCATTTACCTTGAAATGGGGCCGCTTCTAATAAAAAGCTTTACTTATAGTTATATTCCAAATTTCCAACTTCATGCAATTCCTCCTTTTTGAATAAAAACATTCGCTTAAGGCTTAAATCGAAGTTGCAAATGGGAGTGCTGCTACATTTGAATCGTTTTGGTTGACCCGCTGTCAAACAATTTGAAAAATCAGCTTGGGAATAAACCAATTCAAATTTATACTTCAGCAATACATTGTTACCCATCAATTTCCATTCCCCAGAAAGCAACAAGGTAAAATTCGTTTTTCCATTTGTTTTCACACATTTTTCTGGAAAAACAGGCACATCCCAATCCTTAAGTACCCATTCTTCAAAGGTATGATCCTCAAAAAAAAATAATCTCCTATCCAATTCTGTACTGCCAACCACTTCTGTATTTCCTTGGTGGATAGGGGGTAACCCAAAGTACGATTGGAAGTAATTCCGAGCTGTTAGTGACTTGGAAATCGATTTCTCTAATGAATCTAGTTGGGATGCTTGTCCTTTCATATCCAAGGTGAGCAAACATACCAACCCTAATGCTAACAAGGATATAAAAAAGTTAGTATGGATTCCATTCTTTGGCATTGACTTGGATAGTTTTCAAATGTAAACACTAGACAAACGCCTCCAATTAGATTTTATTAACCAGAGGTCAATCCTGTCTACCTAAACGTTTTTTCCTTCTTCCTCCCAAGATTTGCGGAATTTAATAAATACATAAATCCCTATTCCCATTACAAGGCCTATAGCAATACCAATAAAGTTGTAGAAGGTATAGGTTGGTTTTCCTTGGGCGTCCAAAACAATCTTTGGTAGTCTAGAAAAAACTTCCGCCATAAACGCCGCATACAATCCAACTACACTCCAATACATATAAGTAAGGTGGGTGCCTACTGGATTGGATGTTCGTTTAGTCAAGATGGGAACCATTCCTGCGATTAAAGTTAAACTGCTCAATACGGCCATCCAATGAAAAATGCCGAAATAGCCATACAGCGAATAAATCATAAAGGCTGTGGTATTTAATACAGCCATGCCTGCCAGATAAATATAGCCAATTTGTTTATGCTTCAAATCACCTTTGGGTATCACCAAAACCCAAAGGCCAAATACCATGGCTACAAAGGCTGAAACTAAATGAATTAAGCCTAAAGGGCTTGAAATAATGCCGTTCATAAGGATTTATAAAAATTTCGAAAGCAAGGATAAGGAATGTTCTTGAATGAAATTTAATGAGTTTTTGTTGTGAATTTGATTTACCAATTGCTTTCAAAAGTTATAAATTAGGCCGATAAAATTTTGGAAAATGACAGCAACCGATTCCCGTATCGACGCATACATAGACAAGGCTCCAAGCTTTGCCCAACCCATATTGAAGTACATCCGCCAAACTGTTCATGAGCTTTGTCCACAAACTCAGGAAACAATTAAATGGGGAATGCCTCATTTTATGTACAAAGGCGAATTAATGTGTGGAATGGCGGCATTCAAAAAACATTGTGCCTTTGGTTTCTGGAAGGCTGCTCTGCTTCAAGATCCGGAAGGTAAAATGGAGATGGGCAAATCGGCTATGGGCGATTGGGGTAAAATAACTTCCATAGCAGACCTGCCCGCCAAGGAAGTGCTAGCTTCCTTTATCCAGCAAGCCATGATTTTGAACGAACAAGGAATTAAAGTACCCAAGAAACCAGCTCCAACAAAGGATAAAAGTCTGGAAACCCCCGATTTCTTAATTAAAGCACTTGAATCGGAACCTTTGTGCCTGGAAAACTTCCAACGATTTAGTTTATCCCATAAAAATGAATACATCCAATGGCTTCAAGAGGCTAAATCAGAAGAAACACGAAGCCGACGGTTGGCACAGGCATTAGAATGGATCGCCCAAGGAAAAAGCCGAAATTGGAAATATGGACGAAAGTAGGAGGGAGGGAATTAACTTAAAATTTTCGGTAGGCACCTAGTTTCCCATCTCGACTAGTTTTCCAAATTCTTCCTCGGTCAATCGTTGCACACTCAAACGACCATTTCGAACCAAAGCAATATTTCCTAAAACTGGTTCAGCTTTTATTTGGGCAAGCTCTACCGGTTTTTTAAATGATTTATAGGGTATCAATTCTACGGCCAACCAATTGGGATTATCGGAAGTAGGATCCTGGAATGATTCTTTTGAAACTTTAGCAATGCCTACAACAGCCAAGCCTTCGTTGCTATGGTAAAACAAAACCTGTTCACCTGCTTTCATTTCTCTCAAATTGTTTCTAGCTTGGTAATTCCGAACCCCGTCCCAAATCACCTGACCTTCTTTCAAAAAATGTTCCCATGCGTAAACCGAGGGCTCTGATTTAACTAACCAATAATTCATCTTATAATTTGATTTTTGTAAATGTTTCTTCAAAATGAAACCCATCTTCCCGGATAAAATCCTTGAATTGCTTCCGGTTCAACTTTACCCGAATTGCTGTTGAATCTGAGGGTGATTCAGAATAGGGCTGCAGTTCATTGAATTCCAATTGAGATGAAATTTCCCCCCAGCTTAATTTCCCTCCGCTTAGGTTGAGTTTGTTTACCTCCCAAGACCCACTGCCTAATTTAAAATTCAAAAAATAGTAGCCTTTGAACTTGCGCAGAAGGTTTTCATTTGAAAGTTGGAACAAGGTATCAACATAATGAACATGGTTGATAGAGGAGTCTGAACGAGTGCTTGTTAATTCGAAAGAGCCTGCCTTCACATGCAATACAGTATCCTGTTCATTTTCCGAAGGCGTTGCAGGCACCGAATCTTGGTTTTTCACTTCTTCATAATCGTAAGTACGGTAAATGCAGCGGTCGGTAATGCTTACAATCGAGGCTCCATCTTCACTTAAATAATGGCCACGTAAGGCTTTAGGGAAGCTTTCCAAATTAGCTGAACCTTGTGGTTGAGGCTCTACAAACGAAACGGTAGGCTCACATCCCAACAGGGTAAAACCCAATAAAAAAATGCAAAGCAAGGCTGGCAGTAATGAACTTGGGTTTTTCATGTTGGAAAATTTCTTTGCACAAAGTTGAAAAAGAAAATTATGTTTACAACCTTAAAACATCTTAAAACACTTTTTAAGTCTTTATTTTGGTATGAAAATCCTTGAAATCCGCGCCATGCGTGGCCCCAACTATTGGTCTGTAAAACGCCACAAACTCATTGTAATGCGCCTCGACATCGAGGAATTGGAAGAACGCCCAACCGATAAAATCGATGGTTTTGGTGAGCGGCTCGAAAAAATGTTCCCTACTATGTACGAACACCGCTGCTCAGAAGGGCATCCCGGCGGTTTCTTTAGCAGGGTAAAACATGGCACTTGGATGGGTCATGTGATTGAACATATTGCCCTTGAAATCCAAACCTTGGCTGGCATGGATTGTGGATTTGGACGTACTCGCAGCACTGGAGAACTAGGTGTTTACAATGTTGTTTTTAACTACATGGAAGAAAAGGTCGGGATTTATGCCGCTAAAGCCTCGGTTCGTATTGCCCAAGCCTTGATTGATAATGAACCTTACGACCTTGAAAAGGATATTCAAACCATGCGTGAAATCAGGGAGGACGAACGTTTAGGGCCTTCTACCGGCTCCATTGTAGAAGAAGCAGTTGCCCGTAAAATTCCATGGATCCGACTGAACAGACATTCTTTGGTGCAGTTAGGATACGGAATGAACCAACGCCGGATCCAAGCTACCGTAGCCTCCACCACCAGCAATATTGCGGTAGAAATTGCATGTGATAAAGAAGAAACAAAAAACCTATTAGAGGCTTCATCCATTCCTGTCCCCCGTGGATTAGTGGTGTATGATGAAGAAGATTTAGAAACCGCCGTTCGCCGCATAGGTTATCCCTTGGTGGCAAAACCGCTCAATGGTAACCATGGCAGAGGTGCTACGATCAATATAAAAACATGGGACGAAGCCATGACCGCTTTAGCCATTGCCAAGAAAATTTCTAGAGGGGTGATTTTCGAGAAATTTATTACGGGTTATGACTTCCGTGTACTGGTAGTAAATTACAAAATGGTAGCTGCCGCAAAACGAACGCCTGCCTGTGTTATCGGGGATGGTGTACATACCATTCAGGAATTGGTCAATACCACCAATGCTGACCCTCGTCGTGGATATGGTCATGAAAAAGTATTGACTTCCATAAAAATAGATGACCAAAGTTTACAAATGGTCGCTGATCGTGGCTGGACAATGGATACGGTTGTGTCCAAAGGGGAAGTTGTGTATCTAAAGAAAACAGCCAACCTTTCCACTGGCGGCACTAGCACTGATGTTACGGATATTGTTCATCCTTACAATGTATTCATGGCCGAACGTATTGCTCGTATCGTTGGACTCGATATTTGCGGAATTGATATAATGGCAGAAGATCTAAGTTCGCCCATCAGCGAAAATGGTGGTGCTGTCTTAGAAGTAAATGCTGCACCTGGTTTCCGGATGCATATTTCACCTGCTGAAGGCTTGGCCCGTAATGTAGCTGAGCCGGTCATTGATATGTTGTATCCGCCGGGCAGTAGCAGCCGTATTCCTATCATCGCCATCACTGGAACCAATGGGAAAACAACCACCACAAGGTTGATGGCTCATATGGTTAAAACCATGGGGCATAAAGTCGGATTTACTACTACGGATGGTATTTACATCCAAAACAGAATGCTGCAGGAAGGCGATTGTACGGGCCCTGTGAGTGCAGAATTTGTACTTAAAGATCCAACGGTTGATTTTGCGGTATTGGAAACAGCTCGAGGTGGTATCCTAAGAGCGGGCCTTGGCTTCCACACCTGTGATATTGGCATTGTTACCAATATCGCTGCCGATCATTTGGGACTTAAAGATATCAATACACTCGAAGATTTAGCACGTGTGAAAGCCGTGGTGGTAGAAAGTGTTGCACCCGAAGGAACAGCAATTTTAAATGCAGACGATGATTTGGTTTATGCTATGCGTGAAAACTTGCAATGCAACGTTGCTTTGTTTAGTATGGATACCGACAACCCTAGAGTGGTTGAACATTGCTCCAAAGGTGGATTAGGCGCCATTGTTGAAGATGGCTGGTTTACCTTATGCAAAGGTACTTGGAAAATCAGAGTTGCTAAAGTTGTTGATGTTCCTTTAACCATGCGCGGAAGGGCAGCCTTTATGATTCAAAACGTACTTCCAACCATCTTAGCAGGCTTTATCCGAAATTTCAAAATCGAAGATATGCGTTTGGCCTTGGAAACCTTTATTCCTTCACCTACCCAAACTCCAGGTCGATTGAATATTTTCCAATTCAAAAACTTCCAAGTAATGTTGGATTACGCGCATAACGCAGCCGGTTTCCAAGCTATTGCCCGTTTCCTTGAAAAAACGGAAGCAACACATAAGGTTGGAATTATTGCTGGCGTTGGCGACCGTCGCGATGAAGATATTCGTGATATAGGCCGTATTTCAGCCCACATGTTTGATGAAATTATTATTCGTCAAGACAAGAATCTACGTGGTCGGTCCGAAGAGGAGATTATTGCATTATTAAAGGAAGGTATTGAAAGCGTTGATAAAGGTAAAAAGGTTTACCATATAAAAACGGAGGCCGAAGCAATCACACATGCCATTAAAAATGCGATACCTGGTTCATTCATTACAGTTTGCTGTGATGTTGTTCCTGCTGGCGTTAATCTTGTGAAAAAACTCAAAGAAGAAGAAGATCATTTCGAATTGAAACGAGAGGATATTCCTAATTTAAAAGCTGTTGAATAGCCTTTAAAGCTTTTAACCCAAATTAATCAATAGGAGGATTTATTAATCCGAACTACTTGATTTATTTGGGGTTACCCCTCCCGAAGAAATTTCGGGATAGCAGTTGTTATCAATTTGGCTATACAAATTGATTTACAACTGGTTAATCGTTTATGCATTTCTAATGCTTAATCGGGGTTTAGTAGGATTATCCAAAACCCAACCTAAACAGAAATTCATAAACGGGTAAAGGAAATAAACCTAGGTATGGACCCATACAATTTAGAACAAAAGTCTTAGCAAAAAAAAAGCTGCCCGATTTCTCAAGCAGCCTTTTGGGTTTTAAAAAAGAATCAGCTTATTTATCTTTTACTTCTTCGAAATCAACATCCGTTACTTCAGAGTCGCTGCTAGCTTTAGCATTTCCGGCACCTGGGTTTGCTTCAGCACCAGCACCTTGCGTAGCATTATACATGTCCTGAGAAGCGGCTTGCCATGCAGCATTTATTTTGGTTAAGGCTGATTCAATGTCGCTGATATTGCGGCTTTGATGAGCAGCTTTTAACTCGGTTAATGCGCTTTCAATTTCTGATTTCTTGTCAGCAGGAAGTTTGTCGCCATATTCTGACAATTGTTTCTCCGTTTGGAAAATCATAGTGTCGGCTTGGTTTACTTTTTCTGCTTCTTCTTTTGCTTTACGGTCAGCATCAGCATTGGCTTCGGCCTCACGTTTCATTTTCTCGATTTCTTCTTTGCTCAAACCTGAACTTGCTTCGATACGGATGTTTTGTGATTTACCAGTTGCTTTATCTTTTGCCGAAACTTGTAAAATTCCATTGGCATCGATATCGAAAGTCACTTCGATTTGTGGCACACCACGTGGAGCTGGTGGAATTCCGTCAAGGTGGAAACGACCGATAGTCCGGTTGTCTCTCGCCATTTGACGTTCTCCTTGCAACACATGGATTTCAACGGATGGTTGGCTATCGGAAGCGGTAGAGAAGGTTTCGGATTTTTTGGTTGGAATAGTGGTATTGGATTCAATCAAGCGTGTAAAAACACCACCCATAGTTTCGATACCCAATGAAAGAGGGGTTACATCTAGCAACAATACATCTTTTACTTCGCCTGTCAAAACACCACCTTGAATAGCTGCACCAATGGCCACTACTTCGTCAGGATTTACTCCTTTATTTGGTGCTTTTCCAAAGAATTTCTCAACAGCAGCTTGCACAGCTGGGATACGGGTTGAACCACCTACTAAAATCACCTCATCAATATCAGAAGTAGATAGGCCTGCATTAGAAAGGGCTGATTTACAAGGAGCAATGGTACGTTGAATTAAATCATCCACCAATTGCTCGAATTTGGCACGTGTTAAGCTACGAACCAAGTGTTTTGGAATGCCATCAACCGGCATGATGTAGGGTAAATTGATTTCAGTAGCAGTGCTGCTTGATAACTCGATTTTGGCTTTTTCAGCAGCTTCTTTCAAACGTTGTAAGGCCATTGGGTCTTTTGCAAGGTCCAGTCCTCCGTTTTCAGATTTGAACTCGGCTACCAACCAATCAATAATTTTTTGGTCGAAATCATCACCACCCAAGTGGGTATCACCATCGGTTGATTTTACTTCGAATACGCCATCGCCCAACTCCAACACGGATACGTCGTGTGTACCTCCACCGCAGTCGAAAACTACGATTTTCATGTCTTTGTCTTTTTTGTCCATACCATAAGCCAAAGCCGCAGCTGTAGGCTCATTGATAATACGCATAACTTTCAATCCAGCAATTTCACCAGCTTCTTTGGTAGCCTGACGTTGTGCATCGTTGAAGTAGGCAGGTACTGTAATAACCGCTTGCGAAACTTCCTGTCCAAGGTAATCTTCGGCGGTTTTTTTCATTTTTTGAAGTATGATCGCCGAAATTTCTTGTGGTGTGTATTTGCGATCGTCGATTTGAACACGTGGAGTGTTATTGTCACCTTTTACAACACTGTATGGTACGCGGGTAGCCTCGTTGGATACCTCGTTGAAATTGTGTCCCATAAAACGTTTAATTGAATAAACGGTTTTGGTAGGGTTGGTAATGGCCTGACGTTTGGCAGGGTCACCAACTTTCCTTTCACCGTCATTTACAAAAGCCACAATAGAAGGTGTGGTTCTACGGCCTTCGTTGTTGGCAATTACCACTGGCTCGTTGCCTTCCATTACGGCTACACACGAGTTGGTAGTACCTAAGTCGATTCCTATAATTTTGCTCATTGCTTAAATATTGATTGTGATTTTTTAGATTGCAGTTTAAGAACTGCGACCCGCCCTTTCAAGCATTGTGCCGCTTGAAAATTGGCAGTATTTCACTGACATTTTTTAAGGTTTCATTCGAAATTGCTGACAAAAAGGCTGACATTTGAAACTATACACTTTCCTTTTTACAGAAATGCCTATTTTGTAATAAGCATTCAGCATTACCTTCGCAGCCATGAACAAACACAAAGTCCTGATTATTGCCTACTACTGGCCTCCAGCAGGCGGGGCAGGTGTGCAACGTTGGCTTAAGTTTGTAAAATACCTCCGCGAATATGGATGGGAACCTATTATCTATACCGCCGAAAATGGTGAAGTTCCTGTTTTGGATCTTACCCTCGAAAAAGATGTACCAGCTGGAGTAACTGTTTTGAAACAACCAATCCTTGAACCCTATAGTTTGTACAAAAAGTTTGTGGGACAAAAAAAGGATGAGAAAATTAATGCAGGATTCTTGTCTGAAAGCAAGAAAAACCCTGCCCTTGAAAAAATCAGTGTGTTTATTCGGGGCAATTTGTTTATTCCAGATGCTCGGATGCTGTGGATCAACCCTTCCATTCGTTTTCTAACCGATTACCTGAAGAAAAATCCAGTGGATGCTATCGTTTCATCCGGGCCACCGCATTCTATGCACCTCATTGCCATGGGACTCAAAAAGGCGTTAAACCTACCTTGGTTGGCCGATTTTCGCGACCCCTGGACCAATATTGATTATTACGACCAATTGATGTTGACTTCTTGGGCCGATCGAAGGCACCGGAAATTAGAAAAACAAGTTATCGATACCTGCGACGGTCTTTTGGTGATAAGCGAAGGCATGCGGAAGGAATTCCTGGGATTGGGTGCCCAAAATCCAATTGTACTTACCAATGGTTACGATGCAGATGATTTTAAAACCAACTTTATTCCAAGTGGAAAATTTACCTTAAGTCATATCGGTTCAATGAACAAAGACCGCAATTCCCCTGAGCTCTGGGATGTTTTGGAGGAACTCTGTCAAGAAGAACCCTTGTTTAAAGCAGATTTTTTGTTGCAACTAGTCGGTAAAAATGATGTGGAAGTAAGCCAGCGTCTAAATTCTTCCATTATTCCAGTTTCGTTTGTAGCCTATTTGCCGCATCAAGAGGTAGTAAAATATACGGCTCAATCCGAGCTGCTATTGCTTCCTTTGAACAACACACCAAATGCGAAAGATATCTTAACCGGAAAACTGTTTGAATACCTCGCAGCAGCCCGACCTATTTTATGCATTGGTCCAACTGATGGCGACTGCGCCAAAATTTTAACCCAAACGGGCAATGGAACCACTGTTGATTTTAAGGACAAACCAGGCATGAAAAAAGCCATTTGGGACTTTTACTTAGCATTCAAGGCCAATCAACTTAAGGTGGAAGGCAGGGGCGTGGAAAGGTATTCCAGAAAATCTTTGACCGAATCCTTGGCCAAAACCCTTACTTCAATAATCAAAAAGTAGGCAGAACCGATTGTATGATCAGCTCCTATTTGAAAAAGGTTAAAACAACCAACAAAAGGGTCAAACTGATCATGGCTAAAGGAGCAAGTTCGGCTAAAAAAAGTAACTTTTTCATGGTTTCCAGATTTTTGGTTGTTTATCGATACGGGCTTTCCGAATTTGCTCTCTAGGAATGAAGTTTAAATGTAATGGTTTAACCAGATGTCGATTTTTTTTTAATCCTTCTTCCTATCCCTACATTCAAGCGGCTTTACAATTTCCTATTTACAATTTCCTATTTCCTATTTCCTCTCTTCTCTCTTCTCTTTTTATCATGCGTGCCCCCTCCGCCTTAAAACCTTTTGTGCCAGAATTTAACCTTTGTGCCAAGGCGTTCGGGTCAGGCTATCACTAATACTCCTCGGTCTGCTCCGTGCCTCCGCATCCCTGTGGGGTATCACGTTCTATCCTTGCCCGAGATCCTACCTACCTGGGTTTTGGTGAGAAATGGAGCATTAATAAAAATTTTGACCTACTGTTTACCCCAATTAATCAATAGAAGGATTTAATTTGCTGAACTAATTGATTTACAACTGCTAAATCGTTTATGTATTTCCAATGCCTAACCTGGGTTTAATTGGTTTTGTTGCATCGTTTGATACCTACCTAATTTCCTTCAATTCAAGGTATCCGATTTTCTTTCCATAAGAATTGTAGGTGGTCATCGAATAAGCTCCTAAACCGGGTATATACCAGGTTTCTATAACGTTTACAATATATCCTTCTGCGTTGGCATTTAGAGTTTTCTTCAGTGTTTCTGACGTATTCTTGGCCATTTTTTCACTGAATTTTTTGTTATGTTTATTAATAAACGGATTGTCTGTTGTTGCTTCCATACCAATTCCTCCAGTCCAGTTCTCTTCTACCAAAAGGTAAGCCGTATAGTTCTTTCCGCTAATATTTACCTCTTTTTTATCCTTCACGAATCGGTTTTTAAGGTATCCATGTCCATATACGGATGATTCAATATGAACATCAATCATGGTTGTTTCGAACTTCGATGTTGTAGTTTTATAAAGTTCATTCCATTGGCCACGGGAATTATAGTTTCCATATGAAGTTATTTCACGACTAACTTCTTTTAACTCGGGGAATTTTATGTCCTTAGCCGAACTAGTCATACTAAAGGAGGATTGTTGGTCCAATAGCTTTTGTCCTACATTAAGGATATTAGGGGTAGCCTTTTCAAAAAGCAATGTAAAGCCGTTAGCATTTTTATTATAATAGGTAAATTCTGTCACTGTGCCTTTATTGGTGAGTAAATAGCCCGGACGGGTGATCAAAGTATCGTTTTTGCAATAGGCAAAATAGTCGGTACTGGCGTCAGGTTGGGAATTCCTTGTGGAGGTGGTTTTTATTTCAATATAGCCTTCTTTTCCAGGATATACTTTCACTTTATTGACCATTATATCCTTTGTCCAAGGTGTCTCTCTTTCAAATTTCTCATCAATTTTTTTTCTTTCCTTTTCACTTTTTTTATAGTAATCCCCCGTAAATGTAGCCATGTTTACCGGAGCCGTTTCAGTGAAATAAATAAGTTGCATTTCATCCTTTAATTGTAGGGTAGGACAGGATTGGCTTTTGGCATTCATTGAAATACCAACCCATACTAGAATAGCCATTTGTACAATTTTGTTTTTCATAATTGATCTTTCAACTTTAGTTATTGATTCGAAATTATTTCGTTGACTTAAAATGCTTTAATTAACTGTATTTCAGTTGATTATTATATTGTTATTAGTTCTTGATTAGCTGACGGGTTAATTGAATTTGGTCAGATAAAATGCTTAGGAAATAAATTCCCTTGGGTAAATTCGGTAAAAACAAGGTTTTGATTTGGGTATTACCTGCCGTTTTCACACAAATTCTCCCCGTTATATCCTTAATTTCAAGCATAGCATTTTCTGGAAGGGTGATATGTACTTCCTGTTGAAATGGATTTGGGTAAATTTCAATTTTCTCTTTAGCCGTTTCGGCCATACCAACAGAGGCATCAGTTGTAACCTGAACCACATTCGATAAACCAGAATTACCGATAGTATTGAAGGCAAATACCCTGTAGTAATAGGTTGTGAGGGGGATTAGGTCATAATCTTGGAAAGAAACAATATCAGAAGAAACGGAATCAATGGCAACATAGTTTTGCCCATCTAGGCTACGTTCAATACCAAAACCATCCTCATTATTTGCGTTATCGTTCCAAGTTAGTTCAATATAGTTTGATTGTGTTTTGAATACCGTAGCACTAAGGTTGCTTGGGTCGGCTGGAGGGGTAGCGATGGTACCATTTAAATCAATTCGAATGGCCGAAAAGCTATTATTTACCCCTACCACACTTGTTCCACTAAGTACAATTTTACCATCGTTTTGAAAAGCAATGGAAAAGGCTGCATCCGAAGATCCAGCTAAGTCCGCACTGAATGATCCATCATTTCCGAATGAAGAATCGGGTACCATAGCTGAATTAAATTTGTAAAGGATATAATCCATTGTTTTGTTTCCACATAAGAAAACATTTCCTGAAGCATCTTTTTTAATTTCATAGGGTATTGTTCCGGTTCCAAATGGCAGTTTACCATTTATCCCATAAGTCAAATCAATTTGAGCACTACTTGATAGTTTTACCATTAAATTAGTGCCTACGCCAGTAACACTTTCATAAACCGCTGTGTAGATGTCGTTATTTACTTGGTCAACATAAAGGGAATAAATGTCTTCATCACTGCCTGTAAAATTGTTGGCATAGATGCCATCTGTGTCGAAGGAGGGATCTAACTGACCTCCAGGTGTTACTTTGACTACTAAAGAATGGTTTGGGGATCCTCCTCCCGGATAATAGGTTCCACCAGCAATGATACTTCCATCGTTTGCTAAAGAAACAGTAAGCAAAATTTCACTCTTTTGAAAGCCACTATCAAATACCAAAATGCCATTGGTTCCAAATGAATTATCTAGACTACCATCAGCATTCAATCTTACCACAAAGCCATCGTCTTGATAGGTGTCCAATATCCTTGTACGGCCTACAATCACTAGTTTTCCATCAGGTTGAACAAGCGCTGAATTTACAAAGTCATTTCCACTTTGAACTGAAAAGGTTGAAATGCCATTGGTGCCAAAAGTATTATCCACACTTCCGTCTGTATTGAGTTTAAGAACTACAACATTGCGCTCCTGAGAACCTGAAACAGGATTTATATTTCCGAACAGCACCATTTTTCCATCGCCTAGCAATTCTGCATCGAAACAACGAGCATCCAATCCTCCAAAGCTTTCTTCTACTTTACCGTTGGTGCCAAAGGTATTATCTCGACTTCCATCTTCATTGTACCGGATGGTAATAAAACGTCTTTCATTTCCTGATCCACTATAGCCTGCCAAAACAATTTTTCCGTCTGGCTGGATTAAGGTTTTTCGAGAGAAACCACCCTCTGTATCTGTAAGTATTCCATTGGTAGCAAAACTGTTGTCGAGGGATTGTGCCTTGATGTTCGAAGCCCCCCAAAAAGATATTACCGTTAATAGGGTTAAAATTTGTTTGGGAAATAAATTTTTCATGGTGAATTATTTTCGACAAATAAACACCTTATCCAATCCTAGCCTTATCCATACAAATATGGATTTTAAATCCCCATTAGTAGGGATAGTTTTGAATTAAAATTCAAGGTAATAAGCTAACCCTTTTTCAATTTCGAAAGGCAAAATGAATTGCAAGGCCTTTTAGCACAAGTTGGTCGTTGTGGGCCGCTATTTCTTAAAAATCTTTTTACCAACTAGCGTTGAGACGGAACCAAGGTTTAATTTGTAATACCCATACGAACAGCCATTTTTACTATTCCAGCTAGGGTGCGAACTCCTGTTTTATCCATAATATGTTGCCGGTGTGTGTCTACTGTTTGTTTGCTAATAAATAATTTATCTGCAATCTCTTTGCTGGTGAATTCTTCGGCAATCAGTTTTAAAACTTCGAGTTCACGTTGGCTTAAATTTACTTGTGGTTCTTTCTCCTGTTTTGCTTCCTGTCGTTGTCTTTTCATCCATTTATCTAAAATGGTCCTATCAAAATGTATTTTATCATTCAATACTGAATCTACCGCCATTAATAGTTCGTCCTTGCCGGAATGCTTTAGCACATAACCATCCGTTTCCGCCATGAATAAGCGTTGAATGATCTCTTCTTCATCACTCATGGTAATTACTATCAATTTCGATTCTGGAAAGTTCTTTTTAATAGATTCCACCAAGACTAATCCATTTAAACCCGGCATTTTTAAATCACTAATAATAAGCTGAGGCTTGTAATCTGATATCAACTTCATTAAGGTATCGCCATCTTTTGCCTCTGCTACAATTTTCAAATCTTTTCGAAATCCAAGAATAAGGCGCAATCCATCCAAGATAATTTGATGGTCGTCGGCAATAATTACGTTAATCATGATTTGGAATTTTAACAGTTATGCTGGTTCCTAACCCTTTGCTCGATTCTATCTTAAAATAGCCATTCAATATTTCAACCCTGGATCGATTGTTTCTCCAGCCTAATCCTTCTGATTTATTTATTTCATTTACATCAAATCCTTGCCCATTGTCCTGAATAATCAATTCTACCGCATCGTCTTTAAATTGGAGTGTAATTTGGATTTCTGTTGCCTGCGAATGCTTTATCATATTGTTAAGTAGTTCCTGGCAAATTCGGTACAAGGCTATTTTTTTTCCTTGACTCAAAAGGCTCTCATCTACTTTGTCTACTTGAAATAAAACTTGAATCTTTCCAGTTTTGCTAATTCGATTGGTTAACTCACGCAGCGACTCCGTAAGTCCTAGTTCCGATAGACTTTGAGGCATAATCCTATGTGCAAGATTTCGGGCTTCAGTTCCGGCCTCATCTATAATTTTGTTTAAGGTTTCCAAAAGTTCTTTTTGTTGATCATTGGAGGCCTCCATCACCGATAAATTAAGTTTGGCAGCAGATAACAAGTGTCCAAGACTATCGTGTAAGTCTCCTGCAATTCGCGTTTGTTCCTGTTCCTGGGCCGAAAGAACTTCAGCAAACCGCAATCTTTGTTCTTCCCTCAGTTTTTCTTCAAATTCCCTTTTCATTATCCATTGCCTCCTTTGGGTCAAATAGAATCCTCCACCTCCAATGAGAAGAAAGAGGATTAGACCTATCCATATCAATTGGGTATTTCGCTGCCTCAGTTTAGTGTTTTCCAATTCCTTTTCTTTCGTATCAAACAACACTTCGTATTCCGCCGCAGCCTTCGCCGATTTGGCATTAAAGATACTATCCCTGAGTAAGTACCAATTGGATTGGGTAGCCAAGGCATTCTTTACATCTCCGCAATGAATATAATTACTAAGCATACCTGAAAGAATATACAACTTAAATTCGGCTTCCTGCATGGGTTCTATTAAACGATAAACCATTTTATATACACTATCGGCCTTTTTACATTGGTTGGTTTCCATAAAATAAATCGCTTGCTTCACCTCCGCAAAACAAATTCTCCCTGTATCCTTACTCAAGTAAGCCGTTTCAAGGGCTTTGTTTAAGTAATACAAGGCTTTTCTATTGTCTTTTTTATGTCGAAACCAAAGTTCAAACCCTACGGCAAAAAAGGTAGACAATTGAAGCTTGTCAGAATCCTTTTCCAAATAGGGTAAGGCTTTATCGTAATACCATGCTGCTGAATCGGGGTTTTGATAATCCAACCATATTGATCCCAAATTGCGGAGTGTTATGCCAATTTGCTTATTGTCCTTGCATTTTCGAGCAATACCGAGCGTAACATGGAACCATTCCCTCGATTTTTTGTCGTTTCGTAAATAATAATAGGCCCGACCAATATTAAAACTTGCATTGCTTTTTGGGCGGCATTCTCCGGTATTTTTGTATTTATCGTATTCCTTAAATCCCCAATTAAGGTATTCGGCATAGTTTCCTGCATCAATAAGACTATCGGCATAGCGGTCGTTAGTGGCCGAGGCTCCCATACAAAAGCTTGGAAGGACGAATACCAAAACAATGAGCAGATATGGATTTAACCTTGTCAAGAATCAATATAAATGTTCAATAACAAATTAAATACTTTAAATGATAGGAGGAGCTCTATAAATTAATATTGAACCCTTTGTCGGTTAAATTCTCTCACTTCTATTTTCTATTTTCCCACTTCTCTTTTCTCTTTGTCACTTCTCTTTTCTCTCTTTTCTCTTTTCTCTTTTCTCTTTTCTCTTTTCTCTTTTCTCTCTTCTCTTTTTTATCTTCCCATTTTTAATTCTTCCTTCCGGGTAGGGATAGAAACGGAAAGCCCACAGCGGCCGTAGCGTTAGCGAATGGCGCGAGGACTTGCAGTGGATAGCCCGACCATTCGCCTAGCACAAATTTTTGATTCTAGCACCATGTTTTTGGCGAATGGGACCCGCCTAAAAAGAAAGAAACAGTACTAAATAATGCTTTTTTTCCTAAATGTGAAAATACCTACAGGCATTTAAAATAATCGAAAGGCTCTCTGCAATCGATGCAACGGTACAAAGCTTTGCAGGCTGTGGAGCCAAATTGACTAATCATTTCGGTATGGATTGAACCGCACAAAGGGCAGGCAATACTTTTAGCTACTCCCATTATGGATGATTTATCCGGACTCGATTTTTCGGGTGGTGCTATGCCATATTCCTTCAGTTTTTTCTTGCCGTTTTCGCTCATCCAATCGGTTGTCCAGGCAGGCGCATAAACCAATTTTACCTTTACCTTATCGAAACCGTGGGCGCTTAAGGCTTCTCTAATATCCTGTTCAATGGCTTTCATAGCCGGACAGCCGGTGTAAGTAGGGGTAATGTCTATTTCAAGCGTATCATCCGTTTGCCGAACCGATCGGATAATTCCTAAATCTACCACCGAAAGTACGGGCACCTCTGGATCAGGCACCGTTTCAAGTATGTCGTAAATTGCCGCCGAATCTATCATAGGCTTACCATTTTCCAGCAGGAATGGCGCGGGGTAAAGCTTGCATTTCTGCCAAAATATGGCCTAAGAACTCGGTATGTTTTCCTTCTCTTCCTCCTTTTAGCATAAATGTGCCATCAGGTACAGTTAAGGTAGCTTCCATCAAGTCGATTTTAATTTGCTTTTCCCATTCAGGCAACAAATTGGCAAGGTCGAATGCAATTCCGGCATCAAAAAGAATTCCGTCTTTGGCTGAATTTTCGAAGAGGTCGCCCGTAAATAACCAAAGCTCATTCACGGCACTTTGCACCCGTTTATGGCTTTCGTCGGTACCATCGCCCAATCGGAAAAGCCACTCTCTTGAATGGCGAACATGGTAGTTGGTTTCTTTTAAAGATTTAGCTGCAATACCTGCAATTTGTGCATCACTTGATTGGCTTAATTGCTCAAACAAAAGCTTGGCAAAAACGCTGTAGAAGTATTGTTTAACAATGGTTTGGCTAAAATTTCCGTTAGGTTGTTCAACCAAAAGGCAGTTTTTATAGGCTCTTTCTCCTCTAAAAAAGGCTAGTTGGTCTTCATCTTTACCAAGTCCTTCAACCTCACCAGCGTAGGTCAAAAAAGCTCTGGCCTGTCCAATCAAATCCAGCGAAATATTGGTTAAAGCGATATCTTCTTCTAGGTAAGGGCCATGACCGCACCATTCTCCTAGGCGTTGTCCGAGAATCAAGGCTGAATCGCCTAACCAAAGCAAGTATTCGAAGAGTGCTTCTTGTTTTTTATCCATTTTTTCCATCCTTAAAATTTTACGCTACCAGTGTTGTAGAACATGGGTGTACGGTAGATTTTATCGTTGGATGGGTCGAAGAAAAATTCTTCCTCTCCAGGACTATTTGCCGTTATTTGTTCGGAAGGTACTACCCAAATGCTTCGGCCTTCGAGGCGTCGGGTATACACATCTCTGGCATTTTGCAGGGCCAGTTCAGCATCGGGTGCATGAACGCTACCACAGTGTTCGTGGGGTTGTCCGGGTTTGGGTTGGATAAAAACTTCGAAAAGTCGCATTGGTTTTTCGTTCGACATGGGATAAACAGGTAATTGAGGGCTTAAACAGCCATTTTTAAACTTCTTTTTTCGGCAAAGGCTTGGGCAGCTTCACGTACCCATTGTCCATTTTCATGGGCAGAAATGCGGGCTTTCATCCGTTGTTTGTTGCAAATTCCATTGCCATTGATTACATTAAAAAACTCGTTCCAATCTGGTTGGCCATGTTCGTAATGTTTAGTTTCAGCATTGTATTTCAATTCTTTGTCTGGTATTACCAAACCAATTGCTTCAGCCTGGGGCACGGTGCGGTCAATAAACCTTTGACGCAATTCATCATTGGTCATAAGTTTTACCTTCCAGCGCAACAGCTCTTCACTATTGGGTGAATTTCCATCGGGCGGACCGAACATCATCAGGGATGGCCACCACCAGCGGTTCATGGCATCTTGGGCCATTTGGCGTTGTTCTTCGGTTCCATTCATCAAGGTTGCCATGATTTCATAGCCTTGACGGTGGTGGAAATTTTCTTCTTTACATATTCGAATCATGGCTCTGGAATAAGGGCCATAAGAGCATTTAGCCAATAAGGTTTGGTTTACAATAGCCGCTCCGTCTACCAACCAACCAATGGCTCCGATATCGGCCCAAGTTAGGGTAGGGTAGTTGAAAATGCTGGAATATTTGGCTTTTCCGGCTAAGAGTTGATCGACCATTTCACTGCGATCCATCCCTAGTGTTTCGGCACCGCAATAAATATATAGTCCATGTCCGGCTTCATCTTGAATTTTGGCCAAAAGCACAGCCTTCCTTTTTAGGCTAGGCGCACGGGTAATCCAATTTCCTTCAGGCAACATTCCTACTACCTCGCTGTGCGCATGCTGGCTCATCATCCGCAGCAATTGTTTTTTGTACCGTTCGGGCATCCAATCTTTTGGTTCGATTTTAATCCCTTTCTCCAATTTCTCATTGAAGACTTTTTCCAATTCTTCGATGGTTTTTTCCATAGGGCGAAAATAGTGCTTTTTTCAAAAAGGAAAGAATGACTAAAGTCATGCAGTGAATAGTTTCTCAACAAGTTAACTTTTTTAAAGAAATTAGAAAGGTAAAAAAAGAAGTTGAGCTTGACTTTCTGCCCTTCTGTCACCTAGTTAATATGCTTTGCTGCCAAATGCAACAGCGGCTTTCCAAAAGGCTGACAAAATTGGAAAATGGGCTTTGAAGGTTTGGTTTTTGAAAGCGTTTGAAAACTCTTATGCCATTTAAGCATTTGAACAAGCAAAATCAAATTAACTTCGCACTCCATTTTTAGCGACTAATGTTAGAATATTTCAATGCCCTCCTTTCCAAGTTATTTGGGAAAAAATCAGATAAAGACGTTGCGGTCATCAAGCCGATTGTAGAAGAGATAAACGCCGAATTCGAAAAACTAAAATCCTTGTCCAACGACGCCTTACGCGGAAAAACAACCGAATTGCGTCAAGCTATTCGCGACCATATTGCGGCCGAAGTGGAAGAAATTGCTGCTTTGAAGGCAAAGGCTGAAGACGATGCATCCGATGAAAAGGAAAAGGAGGATTGCTTTAAAGAAATTGAAGCTTTGGAGAAAACCAGAAGGGCTAAGATAAAGGAGAAACTAGACGAAATTCTACCAGTTGCCTTTGCTGTTTTAAAGGAAACTGCCCGCCGATTCAAAGAAAACGAATACATAGAAGTAACAGCTACTGACTGGGATAGGACAATTTCGGCCCAAAAGGAAAATGTAACCATTGACGATACCAAGGCCCGTTGGTCAAATACTTGGAACGCAGGTGGGACAATGATTAAATGGGATATGTTGCATTATGATGTGCAGTTGATTGGTGGTATTGTGCTCCATCAGGGAAAAATTGCAGAGATGGCAACCGGTGAAGGAAAAACCTTAGTAGCCACCCTTCCTATTTACCTGAATGCCTTGCCTGGCGAAGGTTTGCATGTGGTAACTGTTAACAACTACCTTTCTCGTCGTGACTGTGAATGGAATGCGCCACTGTTTGAATTCCATGGCATTACCACGGATTGTATCGACTACCATCAACCCAACAGCGACAATCGCCGAAAAGCCTATTTGGCAGATGTTACCTATGGAACAAACAATGAATTTGGTTTTGACTACCTGCGCGACAATATGGCTCGCAGTGTGGAGGAATTGGTGCAACGCCGTCACAACTTCGCCATTGTGGATGAGGTGGATAGCGTTTTGATCGATGATGCCCGTACTCCTTTGATTATTTCAGGACCAGTGCCTAGAGGCGATAAACATGAATTTGTTGAATTAAAACCCAAAGTGGAACGCTTGGTTTCGGCGCAGCGTGCGTATGTGCAAACTTGTTTAAGTGATGCCAAACGCCTAATTGCAGAAGGAAAGAAAGATGAAGGAGGTTTGGCTTTGTTGCGTGCACATCGAGGTGGACCCAAAAACAAGGCCTTGATTAAATTCCTTTCAGAGCAAGGTGTAAAACAGATTCTTCAAAAAACAGAAGACTATTACATGGCCGATCAGCAAAAGGAAATGCCCAAAGCAGATGCTGAACTGTTTTTTGTAATCGATGAAAAATCCAACAGCGTGGATATGACCGAAAAGGGTATCGATTTGATTACCGGAAATTCTGAAGATCCTCATTTCTTTATCCTTCCAGATGTAGGAAGTGAAATTGCCGATATTGAAAAATCTGGACTTTCCGACCAAGAAAAAATTGCACAGAAAGAAAAATTGATGTTGGATTTTTCAATTAAAAGTGAAAGAATCCATACGGTAAATCAATTGTTGAAGGCCTACGCCATGTTTGAGAAAGATGTGGAATATGTGGTAATTGAAAATAAAGTAAAAATTGTGGATGAGCAAACAGGTCGTATTATGGAAGGACGCCGTTATAGCGACGGTTTGCACCAAGCGATCGAAGCTAAAGAAAATCTACGTGTGGAAGATGCTACCCAAACTTTTGCCACCATTACTTTACAGAACTATTTCAGGATGTACGAGAAATTGGCTGGTATGACCGGTACGGCTGAAACGGAAGCTGGAGAGTTTTGGGAAATCTACAAATTGGATGTAGTGGTTATTCCTACCAACCGTTCGATTTCAAGAAAAGATATGGAGGATTTGGTATATAAAACCAAACGAGAAAAATACAATGCGGTAATTGATGAAGTCGTAAAACTTACCCAAGCTGGTCGTCCGGTGCTAGTCGGTACAACTTCGGTGGAGATTTCGGAATTGTTGAGTCGAATGCTTAAACTTCGCAACATTCCTCACAATGTATTGAATGCTAAATTACACCAAAGGGAAGCTGAGGTAGTTGCCTTGGCTGGTAAAACAGCGGCTGTAACCATAGCCACCAACATGGCCGGTAGGGGAACGGATATTAAATTGGGAGAAGGTGTTAAGGATGCAGGAGGTTTGGCCATTATCGGTACCGAACGCCATGAAAGTCGCCGAGTTGACCGCCAGTTGAGAGGTCGTGCCGGACGTCAAGGCGACCCCGGTTCTTCCCAGTTCTTTGTTTCATTGGAAGATGACTTGATGCGTATGTTCGGTTCTGATCGTATTGCTAAATTGATGGACAGAATGGGCCACCAAGAAGGTGATATGATTCAGCATAGCATGGTGACCAATAGCATCGAAAGAGCACAGAAAAAGGTTGAAGAAAACAACTTTGGTATTCGTAAGCGCCTGTTAGAGTACGATGATGTAATGAACAGCCAAAGGGAAGTGATTTACTCCAGAAGAAGGAATGCTTTATTTGGGGATAAATTGGCCATGGATATTGTTCATCAAATGTATGATACAGTAGATAGTATAGTTGCCGAATATAAAGAACAAAAGAATTTTGAAGGTTTCCGTTTGGAATTGATTCGGGTATTAGGAATTGACGCTCCAATGGACGAACAAGCTTTCAACAAGGAGGATCAGGCTCAGATTAGTGACAAGGTATATGAATCTGCGTTCGAACATTACCATGCTAAAAAGGAAAACATGGCGGAAAGGGTTTGGCCGGTAGTAAAGAACGTATATGAAACCCAAGGCCATCAATTCGAAAATATGGTGGTACCAATTACCGATGGCATCAAAAATATGCAGGTATTGGTAAACTTGAAAAAGGGCTACGAAAGCCAAGGAAAAGAGGTGGTAAAATCCTTCGAGAAATCAGTTGTATTAGCCATTATTGACGAAGCTTGGAAAGATCATCTTCGTGCAATGGATGAATTGAAACACGACGTTCAAGGCGCAGTTTATGAGCAAAAGGATCCTTTATTGGTGTATAAGTTCGAAGCGTTTAAATTGTTCAAGAATTTGTTGGATATAAACAATAAGGATATTATTTCGTTTTTGGTAAAAGGTAATTTACCTCAACAAGAAAATGTTCCAATTGCACCTCCTCCCCGCATCCAGCAACAACCTAAAGAAAGAATAGTTGCCACCAAAGAAGAGTATGTTTCATCCTCGACTGCAGGGCCAGAAGGGGAAGGTCAACAAGCACCTCCTTCAGTTCAAAAAACGGCTCCCATTAAAGTAGATCCGAAGATTGGAAGAAACGACCCTTGTCCTTGTGGAAGTGGTAAAAAGTATAAACAATGCCACGGCAAAGATGTTTTAGTGTAATAGAAATTAAAGATTAAGCAATGCTTACGTTACAACAGATTAGAGATAACCAAGAAGAGATTATCACCCGTTTAAAAAAACGCAACTTCGATCCTACCGAAACAATTCTAAAAATTGTGGAAGTGGATAATAAAAGAAAAGCCGCTCAAGCTGAAGGGGACAACCTATTAGCCGAAGCCAATCAAATTTCGAAACAGGTAGGAGATTTATTCAAAGCCGGTAAAGCCAGCGAGGCAGGTGCTTTGAAAGAAAGGACTACTGTTTTGAAAGGTTTAATTGCAGATAGAGAAACGGAGAAAAAACAAGCAGAGCTTGACTTACAAGCCTTGCTCGTAACCTTGCCGAATGCACCCCATTTATCTGTACCAGAAGGAAAAGGTGCCGAGGATAATTTAACTGTTTACACCCATGGCGACATTCCAAACCTAGGCGAAAATGCCATGCCACATTGGGATTTGGCTACCAAGTATGATTTAATCGATTTTGAGTTGGGTGTGAAAATTACGGGTGCAGGCTTTCCTGTTTACAAAGGGAAAGGTGCTCGTTTGCAGCGTGCCTTGATAAACTTCTTTTTGGATAAGGCTACTGCGGCCGGTTACCGCGAAATGCAACCACCACATGTGGTAAATGAAGACAGTGGTTTTGGAACGGGGCAATTACCTGATAAGGAAGGACAGATGTACCATGTTGGAGTAGACAATCTGTATTTAATTCCAACCGCCGAAGTACCTGTGACCAATTTTTACAGGGATGTGATTTTGACGGAAAAGGAATTGCCGATAAAAAATACTGCCTATACGCCTTGTTTCCGCCGGGAAGCTGGTAGTTATGGAAAAGATGTTCGAGGCTTGAACCGTTTGCATCAATTTGATAAAGTTGAAATTGTTCAAATTCAACATCCCGATAAAAGCTACGAAACATTAGAGGATATGCGCGAATACGTGGCCGGTTTGTTGAAAGAATTGGAACTGCCTTTCCGTACCCTAAAATTATGTGGTGGTGATATGGGAACGGCATCTGCTTTAACCTACGACATGGAAGTATACAGTGCGGCACAAAAACGTTGGTTGGAAGTAAGCTCAATTTCTTGTTTTGAAACCTACCAAAGCAATCGCCTGAAATTGAGGTTTAAAGATAGTGAAGGTAAAACCCGTTTGGCCCATACCTTAAATGGAAGCGCCTTGGCTTTGCCCCGTATTGTTGCTTCATTGCTTGAAAACCATCAGTTCGAAAACGGAATTCGCGTACCTAAAGCCTTAGTTCCATATACCGGTTTCGAAGTGATAGATTAGTTTTCCATGATCAGGGTTTCGGCAGTATCCTATACCAATTCAATTCCCTTTGTTTATGGTTTAACTCATTCTGACATCCAGCAGGAAATTAATTTGTCTTTGGATATTCCAAGCCAATGTGCGGATAAATTAATTCAAGGCCAGGCGGATATTGGTTTAGTACCAGTAGCGATCCTCCCGCAAATACCCAATGGAAAGATCATCTCCAATTTTTGCATCGGAGCCATTGGAAGGGTTGATACGGTTATGCTATACAGTCAAGTGCCCTTAGATAAAATCAAAAGGATTTGGTTGGATTTTCAAAGTCGCACTAGTGTGCAATTGGTGAAAGTACTCTGCAGCGAATATTGGAACATAAGTCCTGAATTTTTAACTGCACAGCCCGGTTACGAAAAGGACATAAAAGGCGAGGATGCCGGTGTAATAATTGGCGATCGTTGTTTTGCCATGGTCGGGAATTATAAATTTTCGTACGATCTACCTGAATACTGGTTTCAATTCACTGGATTGCCCTTTGTATTTGCAGTTTGGCTTAGCAATAAACCCTTGCATGAAGACTTTGTAAAAAGGTTCAATCAAGCCTTGCAATTTGGCTTACTGAACAAGGAAAAGGCAATGGATAGGCTCCTTCCTTCCAACTTGTCTAGGGAATTGGCTTCCAACTATCTTAATCACCGAATTTCCTATGCCTTTGATAGCTCCAAGCAGCAAGGGCTTCAACTCTTCTTATCCAAAATAAAGAAATAATTTCCCCATGTCATTCGAATCTGCCCTCGCTACACGTAGCAATAACCAGTGTGAACTTTGTGGTGCTACTGCATCCTTGTCAACGTATTCCGTTCTTCCACAAACGTCGGCCAATGAAACAAATACCTTTCTTGCCTGTAATAAATGTTTAGAGCAATTGGGGAGTAAGCAAGCCTTAGATGCTAACCATTGGCGCTGTTTAACTTCCTCCATATGGAGCGAAGTGCCGGGTGTTCAGGTTGTCTCATTTCGACTGCTTCATCAATTAAGTTCCGAAGCTTGGGCACAAGATCTGTTGGATTCGATGTACCTTGATGATGAAACCTTAGCTTGGGCAAAAGCCGGTATGGTGGAAGAGGAAAGTGGATCAGATGATGCTCATATCGATTCCAATGGCAATCAATTAGCAGCGGGCGATTCGGTGGTATTAATTAAATCCTTGGATGTAAAAGGTTCTACCATTAATGCCAAAATGGGCACCGTTGTAAAAAATATTCGTTTGGTTGAGAATAATAATACACAAATAGAAGGAAAAATTGATGGACAAGTTATCGTGATTCTAACAAAATACGTTAGAAAACAAGCCTAGTTCATTGCTTTCAGATTTAGGTCGGACCTGGTTTTTATATTTAAAAAAACGAGAATAAGAGCCTCAAAAAGTGAATTGAACTTTTTGTGGAAACTTTGAAACTTGACCGCCGTTTAGGTTCTTTCACAGAAAAGTGAAGAATTTATAGAATGGGTGTTTCAAAGTTACGTTTTCCAATCTTAATTCGAATAACCTCCCTTTGGGCCATTTTAGTTGGGGTTTGGGTAATTATCGGTTGGATTCTTGGTATCGAATTCATGAAGGTGTCAATCAAAGACGGCTCCTCCATGAAATTCAATACGGCCTTTTGCGCCATTTTATGCGGATTATCCGTTCTTTCCCAAACCTTTGAAATCAATTGGTTCAGGCGTTTGGGTAAATTTCTTCCCTGGATTTTTGTTTGCATTTCCATTCTCTCCTTGGCCCAAACTTATTTTGGGGTTAATCTAGGAATCGATGAATTGGTGTTTACCGACCATGTGTCCCGTTTGAAAGGTCTTGCCTACCCAGGGCGAACAAGCACGGCTCTATCCATTTGTTTCGCTTTCCTTGGATTTGGATTGCTCCTGCACGATTCCGAAAAATTAAGCTACAGAAAAATAGCCCAATGGAGTTTCCACTTGGTGACCATTTTTACTTTTATGTTCATCATTAGTTACCTGTATAAGGTGCCGTTTTTGAGCGATTTGGTCATAATTGGCAGTATGACTTTGCATTCTTCGGTTCTCATGTTTAGTCTCTCCATTATTTGTTCCCTTTTCAATGATAATCTAGAGGTAACAGGTATGTTTCTGGATAATAAGCTAGGAAACCGTATAGCGCGAAGAATATTCCCAGTTGTGGTTTTGATTGTAATCATGCTTGGCCTTTTTAGAGCCTCTCGGATGAGTCAAAGCTTAATCGGGATTGAATTTGGCGTGGCCTTGTTTAGCATAGGTTTTATGATGATAGGATTGTTGATTCTTTCTATTTCAACCTATTATCTTAACTTATTGGAATCAAAAAAGAATGATGCTGAAGATTCTTTGCGGCAACTCAATAAGGATTTAGAGGAAACAGTACGAAACAGAACTTTGGAGTTACATCGCCTAAACGATCGATTTGAATTGGCTACTTCAGGGGCAAAATTGGGAGTATGGGATATTTCCTTAGAAGAAAGGAGGATAGTTGGTAACGAACCATTTTATGAAATGTGGGGTTTCCCAACTGATTCAAAATACGTTGGAATGGACGCTTTTTTGGCGCGAATCCATTCGGAGGACTTAGAAAGGTCGATAGAAAAATTTTGGAAAATTAATTCAAGTAAAAGTCGAATAGAATTTGAACATCGAATTGTGGTCAATGGGCATGAGAAATACATTAAAGTAAGCGGTGTAGCAGAGTTTGATTCGGAAGGTAAGCCAATTCGTGTTTTAGGCGTACATACCGATATCACGGCCCAAAAGTTGGTTGAAAAGGAATTAAGAATTAGTTATGAGCAAATTAAGACCTTTATAGAGGAAGCTCCAACTGCCCTTTGTATGGTGGATAAGGAGATGAAATATATCTCCGTTTCCAAAAGATGGTTGGAAGATTATCATTTGGGATCCATTGACGTTATTGGCAAATCCCACTATGAGATTTTTCCTGAAATCGGCGAGGACTGGAAAGCCATCCATCAAAAATGCTTAAACGGAGGAAAGGATATAAGCAATGGAAGTCCATTTTACAGAGCCGATGGCAGTGTGCAATGGTTACGCTGGACAGTCACTCCTTGGCATGACTCAAATAATGAAATTGGTGGTATTCTTATGGAAACGGAAGATATTACCAAGGAAAAGATGCAAATGGAAGTCTTGCGCCAAAGTGAAGAGAAGTACCATAAAATGGTGGAAGAAGTGGAGGATTATGCTATTATTCTCCTTGATGCGGAAGGCAATATTACCAATTGGAACAAAGGTGCTGAACTAATCAAAGGCTACACTGCCACCGAAATTCTTGGAAAAAACTTTACTATTTTCTATACCCAGGAAGATCTTCTTTGCGGATTGCCTGAGGAATTATTGCAAAGGGCGAGAATAGAAGGGAAAGCCCAGGATGAAGGTATTCGGGTGAAAAAGGATGGGTCCCAATTTTGGGCCAGCGTATCTATTACAACCCTTAGCGATGTTTCTGGAAAGGTAATCGGGTTTTCCAAACTTACCAAAGATATTACTCAAAAGAAAATGGCCGACGACAAATTGCGCAAGGCCAAAGAAGATGCCGAACAATTAGCCCAAGCTAAATCTGAATTCCTTTCGGTTATGAGCCACGAAATTCGTACGCCCATGAACGCTGTTATTGGATTTACGGAACTTTTGGCCAGCGAAAACCCAAGAGAAGATCAGGTGGAATACCTCCGAATTTTACAGTATTCTACCAAACATCTGCTCGGTTTGGTTAACGATGTTTTGGACTATTCAAAAATCGAGGCAGGTAAACTAAACTTCGAAAATCGACCTTTTGACCTCAAATTGGTAATGAACAATATTTACCACATGTTCAATCAAAAAGCGGTCGAAAAAGGTTTGAAATTCAACTTGGAACCAATCGATCGTTTAAATTTATTCGTATCTGGAGACGAGTTAAGATTAAATCAAATCCTCTATAATCTCATTGGTAACGCCATCAAGTTTACCAGTTTCGGTGAGGTAAGCTTTGCCATTTTTATTGACAGTGAGGAGGAACAACAAATTGAAGTTCGTTTTCAAATCAAGGATTCAGGCATTGGAATTCCAAGCGACAAAATAAAAACCATCTTCGATTCCTTTAGTCAGGCCGAAATTGGAACCAGTCGTAAATACGGTGGCACAGGGCTGGGATTGTCCATTTCCAAAAAACTGGTGGAATTGCAAGGGGGGAAAATCTGGGTGGAAAGCGACCCCGGCAACGGCTCAACCTTCGAATTTGTAATTAAGTTCAATAAAATTGTAGCATCCAAAGCTGGGTCTATCGAGAAAAATACGTTTGATTCCTTAAATGGTTTGCGGGTGCTGATGGCCGAAGATAATTTGGTGAATGTCCTCCTGGCAAATCGCCTGCTCGAAAAGTGGAACTGCAAAACCGATATCGCTTCGAACGGATTGATAGCCGTTGAAAAATTTGAGAATGGGGAATATGATTTGGTATTAATGGATATCCAAATGCCTGAAATGGATGGCATTACAGCCGCTGCTGAAATCCGCAAACTCGAAAAAAATGGTCGTATCCCAATTATTGCCCTTTCTGCCAACGCTGAAGCTGAATTGGAAGAGAAAATTTCAGCAGATTTTGATGCCTATATAAGTAAACCTTTCGAAGCTCAAAAACTGCACAGAATTTTGGCTGTGTATGCCCAACAAAAAGCCCCTTCTGTAGATTCAACGGTCTAATTTTATTCCAAAGATTTTAATGTTTTTTGTTTCTTGGCGGGTCCCATTCGCACGAAGTTTTGTGCTTTAAATGGAGGATTGTACCGGCGAATGGTCGGGCTATTCGCTGCAAATCCTCGCGCCTTTCGCATTCGCTCAGGCCGCTGTGGGTTTTCCGCTGCTATCCCTTCCCGGATAAAACACAGCCAGTATCCTTTGTATGTTTTGGGTTCTTGGATAGGTTATACCAATTTTAAATTGTAAATGGTCCAAAGTCGCTGTATAAATTTAGATTGGTAAATGCCAATAGGAAAGCCTATACAAAAACTTTATGCCTACCTTTATATCCTCTATCCTGCCTGATATATGGAAGAAATTGCTAAAATCCTTTCAAATGGAATGCCTGTATTCTTAGTGCTAGTGCTAGCCGAAAAAGTATACGGTTATTGGAAAGGAAGAGATACCGTGCCTTGGATTGATACCTTGGCGAGTTTCTATTCAGGAATTACCCTGGTGGTGCGGGCCTTGTTTGGTTTAGGTATTTCCATCATTTCCTACAAAGTTATGTACGATCATTTGGCCATTATTCATTTAGATAAAACCTGGTTGGTTTATATATTGGCCTTTATCTTACTTGATTTTGAATTTTATTGGGGACATCGATTCCATCATACCATTAATCTTCTCTGGAACTCCCACCTCATTCATCACAATTCAGAGGAATATAATATTTCCACTGCGGTTCGTCAACCCTTTTTGGTGTTTTTTAATTTTTTGTTTTTTTTATCCCTTCCATCGGCTTTGCTGGGCATTTCTCCTTTGGTAATCGCCGTAGTCTTTCCTATTCATAAATTCGCCCAAATTTGGTACCATACCCAAACCATCGGAAAACTTGGATTGTTGGAATATATCATTGTTACCCCTAGCCAACATCGGGTTCACCATGCTCTAAATCCAATTTATTTGGATAAAAATTACAGCGCTATTTTTAATATTTGGGATAGGCTTTTCGGTACTTTTCAAGAGGAATTGGAAAATGAACCACCTGTTTTCGGTATAACTCGACCTTCCAATACCTATAATCCGATAACTATAAATTTTGAGCATCTGCTAGTTTTATTGAAAGATGCCTGGAGGGCAGAGAATTGGATGGACAAGCTTACCATTTGGTTTCGACCTACAGGTTGGCGACCAGCAGGTTTTGATGAAAAATACCCAATTCCTAAAATTAAAGATCCTTATAATTTTAAAAAGTTCAATCCGCCAGTTTCAACGGGTTTGTTGTTTTGGAGCAATATTCAATTTTTCTTATTCGCTTTTTTCGTCCTTTACGTTCTCAAACATGTTTCGGATATTGGAAGCACTGGTGTAATACACTTGGCTGTATTTGTTTTTGTGCAGATTTATAGTGCTACCGAGTTGATGAATGTTAATCGATTTGCTCCTTATTTTTCGATGGTGTCAAGCTTGGTTTCCATCGGTATTTACTTTTTAGATCCGAGTTGGTTTGGCACCCAATCGCTTGCTGGTTTTATCCCCTTCGCGTTTTTGGCCTATTTTGTTTTTCAACCCATTATGGCCTATAAATTCAGCAAGGAATGGCCTGAGAAACAAGCCTCCATCATTCAACCTAATTCGTAATTTAGAGGAGTTTTTCCTTCGAACAGCTTGATTTAGCTTAGTTTAGCTTACCTCGTTCAGCAATTCATGGAAGTCTCCCAATAAAAAACCGAACTGAAAATGAAAGCTTTCATGCATTTCATTTTCAATTCGGTTCTTGGGTTTCGAAAGGCTACTACAATATTGAAGCAGAACCTAATTTCTGGCAGACACTTGACCTACAATCCCAAAAGGATTTCGTGGGGATGTTTACTGCCAAACAATAATTTCACCGGATTCTCCAGCATTTCTTTCACCTTCACTAAAAATCCTACTGATTCTTTACCGTCAATGATGCGGTGATCGTAACTTAGAGCAACATACATCATCGGACGTATTTCAACCTTACCGTTAATAGCAACCGGACGTTCGATAATATTGTGCATTCCCAAAATGGCCACCTGAGGAGGATTGATAATGGGTGTACTCATCATACTACCAAATACGCCACCATTGGTTATCGTAAATGTGCCACCGTTCAACTCGTCAACAGTGATTTTACCATCCCTAGCTTTCGCTGCTAACGCGGCAATACCACCTTCTATTTCGGCCAAACTCATGGATTCTGCATTACGCAAAACAGGTACCATCAAACCTTTTGGAGTGCTCACTGCAATTCCTACATCGGCATATTTGTGGTAAACAATTTCTTCCCCATCAATTTGTCCATTTACGGCAGGATACAAGGCCAAGGCTTCAGTTACAGCTTTGGTGAAAAAGGACATAAAGCCCAAATTAACACCATGTTTTTCTTTGAATTTGTCTTTAAACTGTTTACGAATGGCCATCATTTCACTCATGTCAACTTCGTTAAAGGTGGTCAACATGGCTGTTTCGTTTTTCACGGAAACCAAGCGTTGCGCAACTTTTTTGCGAAGTGCTGTCATTTTCTGACGTTCCGTATCACGACTACCGCCCACAAAGGCAGCTTTACTTTCTGGTGCTGTAAATCCTTTGGCCAATAGCGCATCCATCTTGGTAATGCGTCCATCTTTACCTGTCCCACCAACTTGTGAAGCTGGAATATTTTTTTCAGCTAGGATTTTAGCAGCAGCCGGGGATGGTGTGCCTGTGGCATAATTTTTTGCTACCTCGGCAGGTTTTTCAGCTTTTGGTGCAGGCATCGGATTAGGCGCTTGTTCCACTTTAGCCGGTTTAGCCTCGGCTTTTGGTTTGGCTTCTCCTTTGCCTTCGGTATCGATGGTGCAAACCACATCCCCTACCTTAACTGTTCCCGATTGAACGAGGATTTTAAGTATCCCGCTGTGTTCGGCATTTAAAGTTAAAGTGGCCTTGTCTGAATCAATTTCAGCTAGTTCTTCATCTTTCTCAACAAAATCCCCATCTTGTTTCAACCACCTTGAAATTTCTACTTCTGTGATGGATTCGCCCGGACTGGGCACTTGCATTTCAGCTATCATTTTATTTAATTTTTGACCTTTCGGTCAGCAAAGTTAGTTTCGTTGTTTTGTTTATTTTGATTCCTTAAGAAAGGATTGCACTACCCAATGTGAACAACCTTTATGCTTTTTCGGCTACCAATTTTTTTGCATTCGACTTAAAAGCTCTTTCCAACAGGTTTTCCTGAACATGGTCATGCCTGTCGTGGCTACCTGTGGCCGGTGTACCACTGGCGCTTCGGGCAATCAAATCAAGTTTAACCTCTTTCCACAAACGCAACAGATGTGTCCAAGCACCCATGTTTTCTGGCTCTTCTTGAACCCAGGTCCAGGATTTAGCCTTTTTATAGGTTGAAACTAAGGTCGAAAGTTTTTGAAAGGGCAATGGATTCAATTGCTCTAATCGAATTAGGGCAGTTTTATCATCCCCAGTTTCGTTTCGTTTGGTTAAAAGCTCGTAATAGATTTTACCACTGCAAAGCATAACCCTTTCAGTTTTATCCGGTGAAGGATTGTTGACATCCAATATTTCTTGGAAACTGCCTTTGGAAAAATCCTCAATTGGAGAAACGCATTGCGGATGTCTCAACAAACTTTTTGGAGTGAAAACAATCAATGGTTTGCGGAAATTTCTTTTTAATTGTCGTCTCAATAAATGGAAAAGGTTAGCAGGCGTTGTGCAGTTGGCTACTTGCATGTTTTCCGAGGTGCAGTTTTGTAAGAAACGTTCCATTCGTCCGCTGCTATGTTCGGCGCCTTGGCCTTCGTAGCCATGGGGCAACAACATCACCAAGCCATTCATGGTTTTCCATTTCTCCTCGCCACTGGCTAAATATTGATCGATGATTATTTGGGCCCCATTCACGAAATCACCAAATTGAGCTTCCCAAATAACCAAATCGTTAGGACGAGCCATGGCATATCCATAATCAAAGCCTAAAACGGCATATTCGGATAGCAGAGAGTTATAAATTTGAAGCTGGGCCTGTTTTTCTGAAAGATTGTTCAAGGGCACATATTCTTCTTCACTATCCTCCAGTTTTATTACAGCATGTCTGTGACTAAACGTACCTCTTTCAACATCTTGCCCGCTGAAACGAACCGGATGACCTTCCAATAGTAAACTTCCATAAGCCAAAAGTTCGCCCATTCCCCAATCCAGCTTGTTGGTTTTGAAAACCATATCATTCCGGTCTTGTTGAATTTTTTCAATTTTCTTGAAGAACTTTTTACCTTCCGGAATGGATGTCAATTTTTTTGCCATGTCTAACAAGGTAGCTTTTGAAACACCCGTTTCGACCGTCTTTTCAAAATCATCCTCGAATCCTTTGTCAATTCCTTTCCAGTTCTCTTGCAAAAATTGGGTAATAAAGGTTTTCTCATTCTCTTTGGAGGCATTCAACCGAGCCTGTAGCTCCTCGTTGAATTCCTTTTCCATCTCTTTTACCAAGCCTGCTTCCACGATTCCTTGTTCGGTAAGTTTGGCATTGTAGATTTGCAATGGATTAGGATGGTTGGCTATAATTTTATAGAGTAAAGGTTGGGTAAACCTTGGTTCATCGCCTTCGTTGTGTCCATATTTGCGGTAACACAACAAATCAATAAACACATCACCTTTAAACATCTGCCTGAACTCCATAGCCAGTTTCATGGTGTAAACAACCGCTTCTACATCATCGCCGTTTACATGGAAAACCGGACTTAAAGTTACTTTTCCCACATCGGTGCAATAGATACTGCTGCGGGCATCCAAATAATTGGTAGTAAAACCAACTTGGTTATTGATCACAATATGGATGGTTCCACCAGTTTTGTAGCCATCCAACTTAGCCATTTGGATCACTTCATACACTACACCCTGTCCTGCCACAGCGGCATCGCCATGGATAAGGATTGGGCAAAGTTTTGAATAATCACTGCTGTATTTATGGTCGAGTTTGGCTCTTGAAATACCTTCCACCACCGGATTTACTGTTTCGAGGTGGGAGGGGTTAGGGCAAAGGGAAATGCCAACTGATTTACCTGATTCAGTTTTATACTGACTGGTATAACCCATGTGGTATTTCACATCGCCTTCAAAGGATTTATCGTCGTAATCTTTTCCTTCGATTTCGTTGAAGATATCGTCGTATTTTTTCTGTAATACATTAGCCAACACGTTCAACCGTCCGCGGTGGGCCATACCCATTACAAATTCTTCTACACCCAATTCAGCCCCACGACCAATTAAGCTGTCCAAGGCCGGAATTAAACTTTCAGCTCCTTCTAAACTGAAGCGTTTTTCTCCAACAAACTTTTTATGCAGGAAGCTTTCAAACACCGAAGCTTTGTTCAGCATTTGAAGAATCCGTCGTTTTTGTTCGATTGAAAACTTCGGTCCGTTTTGGTTTGGTTCCATTTTACGCTGCAACCAGTCAATTACATCAGGACGGCGGATATACATGTATTCCACACCTATGCTTTGACAATAGGTTTGCTCAAGATGGGCCACAATGGTTTTCAATTTGGCTTTGCCTAAACCGATCAAACTTCCGGCATCAAATTCTACTTCTAAATCAGCTGCACTGAGATTGAAATTTTCAATGGCTAAAGTTGGGTTATATTTTCTTCTTTCCCTTACCGGATTGGTTTTGGTGAACAAATGGCCTGTTTTACGGTAGGCATTGATAAGGTTTATAACATCAAATTCCTTTTTCACCAAAGGCGAAACAGCCCCTTCTGCTTGGGATTTTATTGGAAAATGTTTTTGGGCAAATTCAAATCCTTCGAAAAACTTCTGCCAAGAAATATCTACGGAAGTAGGGTCTTGAAGGTAAGATTGGTATAGGTGTTCTATGGCAGACGGGTCTCCACTGCCAACATATGCTTGTTTTTCCATTCAATTATAATACCGCAAAAATAGCAAAAAAGCTTGCCCTAAGTACCCGTTCAAGATGTTTTGTAGTCTTAAAAAATGTTGTGGGATTGTTTTTTGATTTTTTCCTGCATTTACGCTCTAAAGTTTTGAGCATGCTGCCTACTTTTTAGTAAAATGATTAGTTCCGGGAGTCGGGCAGGGATAGCAGTGAAAAGCCCACAACGGCCCAAGCAAAGCGATGGGCGTGAGGACTTGCAACGAATAGCCCGACCCTACCGCCATGCAGAAAAGCCTAGTTCAAGCACCAAACCTGAATTTGCGGTAGGGGGCACGCCAAAAAAGCATTTTGAAATGAAACCCAAAAAATTTTTCAAACTTGGATAAAGTGGAAGAGCTGGAATGCCTAAACGATTGAATTATAAACCTTAAAATAAAAATCATAAGCGGAGATCTGAAGACAAATACCTTTAATTTCCTGCCAGCCTTACATTTTCAAGCAAACCTGTCCTATATTCGTCCCCTCAAAATTACCCATGGATTTAACGTTTAACAAGAATGAAGATGCCAACCGACTTTTGGCCAGCCAACTGGAGCAACGCCTTGAAAAAGTGGCTTTAGGCGGAGGAAAAAGTAGGATTGAAAAAGAACACGAAAAAGGCAAATTGACAGCTCGGGAGCGAATAGAAAAATTATTGGATCCTGATACCCAACGCATTGAAATTGGTGCACTTGCCGGAGAAGACATGTATAAAGAACATGGTGGCTGTCCGGGCGGAGGAGTGGTAGTGATGATTGGGTATGTGTGCAAACGACAAGTAATAGTGGTGGCCAACGATGCCACGGTAAAAGCGGGTGCCTGGTTTCCGATTACTGCCAAAAAGAACCTGAGAGCGCAGGAAATTGCGATGGAAAACCGCCTTCCGATTATTTATTTGGTGGATAGTGCAGGGGTTTATTTGCCTTTGCAGGACGAAGTTTTTGCTGATAAGGACCATTTTGGACGGATTTTCAGAAACAATGCCATCCTTAGTTCTATGGGTGTGCTGCAAATTGCCGCTATAATGGGAAGTTGTGTGGCCGGTGGTGCCTATTTGCCGATTATGAGCGACGAAGCCCTGATTGTGGACAAAACAGGCAGTATTTTCTTGGCCGGTTCCTTTTTGGTAAAAGCTGCGATTGGCGAAACCATTGATAACGAAACCCTTGGAGGTGCTACAACCCATAGCGAAATTTCGGGAGTAACCGATTATAAATGTACCGACGATGAAGATTGCCTCAACCGTATCCGCAACATTATGGATAAGGTTGGGGATTACGACAAAGCTGGTTTTGATCGGGTAAAAGCCAAAAAGCCAGCCAAAGATCCTAAGGAAATATTTGGCATTCTGCCTGATAGTCGCGACAAAGCTTACGATATGCGCGAAATTATCGACCGCTTGGTGGATGATTCCTCGTTTGAAGAATACAAAGAAAAGTACGGACAATCCATCCTCACCGGTTTGGCCCGCATTGATGGTTGGGCGGTTGGTATTGTAGCCAATCAGCGCAAAATGGTGAAATCGACCAAAGGTGAAATGCAGATGGGCGGTGTAATTTACAACGACAGTGCCGATAAAGTGGCCCGTTTTGTGATGAACTGCAACCAAAAGAAAATTCCCTTGGTTTTTATCCACGACGTTACCGGTTTTATGGTAGGAAGTCGCAGCGAACATGCCGGAATTATTAAAGATGGGGCGAAAATGGTGAATGCGATGTCGAACAGTGTGGTACCAAAATTTACCATCGTAATTGGAAACAGCTACGGTGCCGGAAATTATGCCATGTGTGGTAAAGCCTACGACCCACGCCTGATGTTGGCCTGGCCTACTGCTCAAATTGCCGTGATGGGTGGTGCACAAGCTGCTAAAACCTTGCTTCAAATTCAAGTATCGACACTCAAAGCAAAAGGCAAAATTATTGAGCCCGAGGATGAGAAGCATTTGCTCGATACCATCACCAAACGCTACAACGATACCACCTCACCTTATTATGCAGCCGCTCGTTTGTGGGTAGATGCCATTATCAACCCCTTGGATACCCGCAAACACATTAGCATGGGTATAGAGATGGCTAACCATGCACCAATTACCAAACCTTATAATGTTGGTGTTATTCAAACCTAAACAGTATTTCTTCCCTTTGTTCCAACGGATAGCCTCGTCTATTTCCGTTGGAACTTTTTTTTATGGACTTTTAGGACTGTTATTTTTCATCGGTACGCCTTTGTTGGCCCAGGAGCCCTTGGTTTACACAGTTGGAAAAGTTACCATTACCGGCAATAAGATTACCAAGGAAAGGGTTATTCGCCGTGAAATGATGTACAAGGAAGGTGATACCATCCATGCCAATCATCTTCGCCATCAGCTCGACCGAATTAAGTTTAATGTCCAAAATACCCTGCTGTTCATTTTTGTGAATGTGGATACAGTTGGTATCGATGGGAATACTTTGGAGTTGAAAATTGCTGTAAAGGAGCGGTGGTATATTTTTCCCGTACCCTATTTTATGGTGGCCGAACGGAATTTCTCCACTTGGATACAAAACAAAGATTTTTCCCGAATTGATTATGGTGTTACCATTTTTTGGAAGAATTTCACCGGTAACAAGGATAGGCTCAAATTCAATATTGGCAGGGGTTTTAATGAGAATTATTACCTTGAATACCAGTTTCCTTACCTCAACAAGGCTCAAACCTTAGGACTCATTGTTTATGGGTCATTTCTGCGGAACCATGAAATTGCTTTTCGATCCACGGCCAATAATTTAGATTTTTATCGAAAGCCTGACCAATATGTCCGCCGCGAATGGGATGCTTATTTAGGACTGACCTACCGCCAAGGTTTATACAATTTACATGAACTTGATGTAGGGTATTTGGATACCAAAGTAGCCGATACCATTGTAGAGATGAACCCGAGTTATTTTGGTTTTCCACGCAGCCGGGCCACCTCGTTTTACATGATTTATTCCTATAAACGGGATTTGAGAGATTACAAAATATTCCCGTTGAAAGGGTATTACATCGAAGCCGAATTGGGAAAATACGGCATGGGTTTTTTGAACGATGAGTTAAAAGGGCCATTTTATGCCTTTGCCAAAGCCACCAAGTATTGGAATTTATCCGAAAAGGTATTTTTCCAGTTGGGAGCCAAGATGAAATTCGGAACCGGCATCATACCTTATTACAATCGCTTTGGTTTGGGCTACGAATTGGATTTTGTGCGAGGGTATGAAAAGTATGTGGTGGAGGGGCAATACTATTCCTATTTGAAGTCGAATCTCAAGTTTGCCTTGTTTCGCGACCAAATTATTCGCTTAAAATTCATTAAAACAGAGAAATTCAATACCATTCCATTTTCCTTATTTTTCAATGTTCATACCGATTTGGGCTATGTTTCCGATACCCAATGGAGTAAAGAAAATCCTTTGAACAACAGCTTTTTGTTAGGCTCGGGCATGGGTTTGGAGTTATTGACCTATTACGACCGCATTTGGCGACTTGAATATTCTGTAAACAGGCGCGGACAAAGCGGATTTTTTCTAACCTTTTTCACATCCTTTTAGCATGGCACCACAGCAAACTGCTCATCCTTGGCACGGGGTTTCGGCCGGCGAAAACAGTCCGGAAATAATCAATGCCTTTATTGAAATCGTGCCCGACGATACTGTAAAGTACGAAATCGACAAACAGAGTGGGATTTTGAAGGTCGACCGGCCACAGAAGTTTTCCAACCGGGTTCCGGCTTTGTACGGGTTTGTGCCCCAAACTTATTGCGGCCCCCAAATAGCCGAATATTGTTCACAGCAGAGTGGGGAAGAGGTGCTGGAGGGCGATGGCGATCCGTTGGACATCTGCATTTTCACCGAGTTTGGCATAGCTCATGGCAATATTTTGTTGCAGGCCATACCTATTGGAGGTTTGCGTTTAATCGACAAGGGCCAGGCCGACGATAAAATTATCGCTGTATTTATCCACGATGAGTTTTACAAGCATTGGAGCGACATAGCCGATTGTCCGAACCATATTGTGGACCGATTAAAGCATTATTTTCTCACTTACAAAAACCTACCTGGTTCCAATTCCCCAACTTGCCGTATTGCCAATGTTTACGGCCGTAAGGAGGCCCACGAGGTAATTCGCCGCAGCATGTTGGATTACGAGGCAAAGTTTAGGTAGTTCAAGCTCAAAAAGAAAGGGATAAATCGAATAATACATGGGATGATGCGGGCCCCTTTCGCCCAAAACCAGTAGCAATGGATTATTAGCATTTGCAAGGGGCTACAGGGCCGGGCTATTCGCTGCAAATCCTCGCGCCTTTCGCTTCGCTTAGGCCGCTGTGGGTTTTCCGCTGCTATCCCTGCCCGAGGAGAGCGTGCTGGTACTTAGGTTTTGGTGGTTTAAATAAAGAGTGAGGACGAATGGCCACTATCTGTTTTGTTGTAAAGAGGGAAGAAGGGGATCGAAGGTGATAAACTTTCCCAGTCAATGGCAAAAAGTCGCAACCAGTGTACTTATATGGGCTATTGTAAAGGGGTAATTAATTTTATTTACAGCTGTTTTTGCAAATTATTTCCTCCTATTTTTGAAGGCAGATATTGGTATGGGGAAATGGAATGGCAGATTTAGGAACGTTACCACCAATTGTAAAAGACTACGATGAACAGGACAAACAAGGACATACGAGACCAATTTGAATTTTTTAAAGAACTTATCTCGGTTGACAAAATTGTTTTATCAAAGATAATTCGTTTAGAACCAAAAAAAAGTAATGCTAAGTGGCTGACAGGACAAAGCGCTGTTCAACACGAAACAATAAATGAAGAAATAACATTTGCCGTTGAGAGAAGCAAAAGAGATTCCAAGTATGGCATTAAACTTCGTTGTCCCTCACTGACAGATGAACCATTTTTCCGATTCGACTCTGATGGGCCATCACATAGAAATGATTTCCATGAAATTCCATTAGAAGAACAATCAGTAACGACACCACATTTTAACACTTTTAATGAAGATGGCAAACCCATTGCATATAAAAATGACACATTGAAGAATGAAAAAGAAGCTCAAATAATTTCTGAAAATGTGAACTTTGGAGTTTCTCTATTCTGTATGGAAAGTAATACAAACCATTCAAAAGGCGATTTTCCTATTGTTATTGACAAAGCACCTGAATTTGAGTTTCCTTCCTTTCAAAAAATTAACTTTGACAACATTTCTTTTGAATAAAAATGAATAACCAAGAAATCATAGACAAAATAAAATCTGCATTTTGCAATCTGACAAATTTTAAGATTAGAAATAATGTTCTTGAAGTTATTACCGCATATTCAACAATCAACAGTAAATTCGTTTCAGTTTTTGTAACTTTTACAAACAACAAAATTATTCTAACAGATAGTGGTTGGATTGACCAAAATTATTACGACACTCCATTATACGAGGAATCCGAATTTATAATTAATAGGATTGTGAATTCATTTCAAACTTCGTTTAATGTAAAATCAACTGTGGATAAAGAAGGCGTGAACTTTTACTATAAGTCTTGTGAAACAATTGAACAAATACCTAGTGCAGTATTTGACCTTGCAAATTTTATTGTCGGAGTTGTTAACGCATTTTGTATACAGTATAAAGACGAAAAGGAAGAAAAAGAGAGAGAGAGTTTTAGAAGAGATGCAAACGATTATTTGAAAGCGAATTATACGGAAAAAGTAAAATTACGTTCTGCACTTGATGACTTTCAAAGTATAAAATTCAATGCAATAATTTTCAAAAGTTCAAATCTTTACTTGTTGACATATGTTACTGGCTCAACACAGACATACTTTGAAAATGATTTGCGAAAATCAATAGTTAATTTTGAAATAGCTGTTAAATCAAAATATAACGGATTAATCAAAGAACGATTGACAATAGTAAATGACAAGTCAGAAGGTTATCTCCCCAACAAATCTGCCTTTATCTTTGAATTGCTTAGAGAAAAGGCAACTAGAGAACCTGTTAAATGGACAGAAAAAGAACGACTACTTGAATTAATTTGAGAAATACAACTGGTGGTAACAGGGGGCAAATGCAATAAGCGCTTTTGCACTTCGAATAAGGCTTTTTGTGAAAAACTTGGCAGCCGCTCTTTAAATAAACTTTTATCTGTAAATTCACTTACTGCATCTGCCCCCAAACCGTTAGCACCCATACTTCAAAAACAGAGAGAATGCTCATACTCAAAATGATGGTGCCTTAAGATGCACAATTTAGTACAATTGCTTAGGAAAAATCAAGAGATATATAATTTAGTGCAGTTTACTGCTCTTTTTATTGAATTATTTAGGGTCTGCTGAAAAATCCTACGCATGTTGATTTTATTGAAAAAAGGTGGATATTGGCCATTGATAAGTGCAAGAAAAAAAGCAAAAGCCTCCAAAGCCCGAGAATCTAAGTAACATCTCAATCCAAATCGTTTATGCATTTCTAATGCTTAATTTGGGTTAAATTGACCGAAAAGGAAACCCTATTCTTAAACCCAGAAAAAGCATTAGAAATGCTTTAACGATTAAGAATTTGTAATTCAATTTGTTTTAACAAATTGAAAACAACATCTAAATCGGGGTAAACCCAACTAAATCAAGTAGTTCGGATTATTAAATCCTCCTATCGATTAATTTGGGTTAAAACGAATTATTGATGATTTTAACCTTCGATTGAAATTACTCTACCAAGTCTATAAAAACCACACTTTATTGGCAAAGGCCTGAATTTTTTCGGTAGACTCAAAATAAAGAGTGGGGATGGAAGGAAGTAAGCCATACAGTTGAATAATGGAAGAAAGGAATAGTTGAAAAAAAAGGTTAATGCATTAGAAATATGTTCGATACAAGCACAGCTATAAGTGCCGTCCATAAAGGAAAAGTTAAATAAATTAAATGCCAATTTAGGAAATTGTTTACTTCTAATTTTGCCGCGGATTTTAATCTAGGACAATAGTAGGTTTATAAAATATAGCCTCAGATGTCCTTGGATAAACAACACCAAGATAAATTGAAATAAATGGATAAAAAGCCAACCTGTATGAAAATTAATAGAGTTGGTTAAAACAAAGTAGAAAAAAAATGGCAACTAAAAGAACATCAAGTCTTATGGTTTACCGCTTTAGTCTAGCAATTTTATTTGCATTTATTTTCAATCCTTCATTTGGGCAGCAAAACCTTTTCAATATACCGTCTGGAGATATTACGAGTAGCAAGAAAGTTTTTTACCAGCATCAGCTAAATGTTTATTCCGACAAAATGGAGTCAAAGGCGCATTTTGTTTATGGACTTGGCAAAGGTTGGGATGCAGGAATAAATTTAGTAGGGAAAGGTTTGCTCTATTCGCCTGAATGGCGATTTTTACACAATGATAACCCAAAGAAAGGAGCATTATATCCTATCTTAATGGGAACCGTGCAAAAGCAAATAAAATTAAACGATAATTTCGACTTGAATTTTGGTACGCAATTAGGCTTTAATTTAAGCAATTGGGTTCGAAACAAAGAATTGAACTATTTTATTTATGGGATAGGAGTGTATCATTTTATGAAGGGTAAAAGTAGAATTGTCGGTGGCTTTTATCAAACAAATCAAATGTACGTTGGTCAAGGAAATACATTTGGAGCCATGTTGGGTTATGAAATAAAATTATCCAAAAAATGGTATATCATGGGCGATTGGATAAGCGGCAACAATGATGCTTCTGTTTCAGTAATTGGAGCCATGTTTAATGCGAGTAAACGAGTGCAATTATGCGCCGGATGGCAAATACCAAATCCCAACACCCCAAAACCTATGGGACTAGTTTTCGAATTGAATATTTTGGGCTACGACCTACATTAGTTGACTAAAACAAACTCCCCTATACTGCACTTAAAGTAAATGGGATGCAAACCGCTTCATAGATAAATTTGCCGTAATGCATAGTTTGGTTCAATACATCAATCTATTAGAAAAGCAGAATAGTAAAAACGGGAAGCCTTTTCAATGCCATAAACGTTTTGTCTCCTTTATTTAGCTCCATGATAATTGGTTTATAAAAACAAACAATTGATTGTCAGCCTTTTATAAAATCAGTGAGTCAAGTATACTTGTGCTCCTAACTATTGAAACTATAAAGTCTGCCTTCCATACTAGGCTGAAACTTCAATAAACCCAAATTAATCAATAGGAGGATTTATTAATCCGAACTACTTGATTTAGTTGGGTTTACCCCGATTTAGCAGTTGTTATCAATTTGGCTATACAAATTGATTTACAACTGGTTAATCGTTTATGCATTTCTAATGCATAATCTGGGATAAACTTGGACTCTTCAAAGGCAGCATGAAAAGACAAGGTGTTTTTGCTTTTTCAAAGTTATATTACCTTTGTATCCGCTTTCAATAATTGCCTTTAAAATAATAATAGTCAAGATTTAAGCACCTAAGACAATTGCATTTAAGTTGGAATAATTTAAAACAAAGAAGATGACAGAGAATAAAAGAACCTTCAGCATGGGAAAAGCTAATTTATATGCTTTGTTTTTTGGAATTCCATTGGTTGGAATTTTAATTCTTCCATACTTCCTTGTTTATGGATTTGAAAGTACCAATCAAATTAGACTTTTTTTTGCCTTTAAAACCTTTATTCCAGCGATTGTAATTGGTATAGTCATTCATGAAGCCATTCATGGTTTTACTTGGTCTATTGCAGCGCGAATTCCCATTTCTGATATTAAATTCGGATTTCAAATCAAAACAATTACACCGTATGCCCATTGTAAAGTGCCCATAAAAATGTTTGCCTATCGATTAGGGGCTATAATGCCTTTCTTATTGTTAGGTATTGTTCCCTATGGATATGCATTGGCCACACAGAATCCTATCGTATTGGGTTTTAGTCTTTTTTTTAGTTTTGTTGCCATCGGCGACTTGATGATACTTTGGATTTCAAAGGATATCCCTGCTGATAAAAAGGTATTTGACCATCCAACAGAAGGCGGTGTGACAACGGTTGATTAACCTGCCGTAAACCTTAAACATTTTACAAGGAATCGCTCGAAATTGATTTCGGGTTTCGAATCCGATTATTCCATGTGCTTTGTGTTGCACTTTGCATTTCGAATACTAGGTACACCCTCTATCACCAAAACTTTTTCATGCTTCGTTTCTCTACCCAAACCCATTCGAAGGAGCCCGGGCAACGATAGAAACGAAAAGCCCGCAAGGATGGACGTAGTGAAACGAAGACCAGCCGCGGACTTGCAGTGGATAGCGTGACCTTTTCGCCTTGAAAATGTCTATTTTTAGTACGCTGGTTTTGCGAAAAGGGGCCCGCCAAATAAGGATTTTCTTAATTGAACAAGGTAAAAAATCCCCCTTATAGGATTGTGGTTTAACCCAGATTACGCATTAGAAATGCATAAACGATTAACCAGTTGTAAATCAATTTGTTTGTCCAAATTGAAAGCAGCTACAAATCCGGGTAAACCCAACTAAATCAAGTAGTTCGGATCAATAAATCCTCCTATTGATTAATTTGGGGTTAATTAGATACATTATTTTCGACTTAAGCTACACTTGCCAACCAAGCATGACTTTTTTTCGCCATTTTTGCAGCATGGTAAAATATGCTCCCTTATTCGCCTTTTTCTTGTTTCTGCAACTGAATTCACAGGCCCAGCAAAAGCCCGGTTCGATTCCGATGAAAGCCTTGGTTTACAATGTTGAGAATTTGTTCGATACGATAAATGATCCTAAAAAAGACGATGAAGAATTTTTGCCCTCCGCCAAGAAAAATTGGAACGGAAAACGGTATGCAGAAAAATTGAGACATATTACCCAAGTTATTGGCGCCGCCGGATATCCGGAACTGGTTGGATTGTGCGAAGTAGAAAATAAATTGGTGCTGGATGAATTGGTGAAAATGGATTCGCTCAAACCTTATGGCTACGAAGTGGTCCATTTTGAAAGTCCGGACGAAAGAGGCATTGATGTGGGTTTATTGATTCGTTCAAAAGGTTTTAAACTAGTCTATTCTAAAGCTATACGAGTGGATTTGCCGGGTGAAAATGCCCGTCCAACCCGGGATATTCTTTATGCCAAAATGGTGTTCAAGCGCGATACCTTACATGTGTTTGTAAACCATTGGCCATCGCGAAGGGGAGGGGAGGAAGAATCGGAACCCAACCGCATTGCTGCCGCTAAATCCTTAAAAAATGTTACCGATAGTTTATTCAAACGTGCATCGGATGCGAAAATGCTGGTAATGGGCGATTTTAACGATTATCCAACCAATAAAAGTTTGAGAGAAGTGCTGGGAGCCTCGCCGGTGGAAGCCTTGGCCAAACGTACGGGTTTTGTTAATTTGGTGGCTCCATTAATGGAAAAGGGACAAGGTTCGGAAATGTACCAAGGCAAATGGACTATGCTAATCAATGTAATTGGTTCAACCTCGTTGGTAAAAGCATCGAAAGGTTTGAAAGTAGGACAAGCGGAGATTTTGAAAAAGGATTTTTTGATGTATAAAAACGAAAAAAAGGGAACAGAAGAACCCAATAGAACCTATGGTGGCGACCGTTACTATGGTGGCTATTCCGATCATTTGCCCGTAAGTGTGGATTTGCAATGGAATAAGTAAGCCTAATTCTATGAATCCTATTTTTCCATTTCCAGCCAAGTCTTCTATTTTTTGCACCTGTTTTTGCCTGCTGCTGCTTTTCCCAAGCTTAGGGTTTACACAAAGTAGCGATTCGGTAAAGATTACTCGACTCAACCGGTTTTTAACACCTGCTCCTAAATTGCATAAAGCTCGAACCATTGCTTTAGGCACGACCTTGGGTTTGGGTTATGCCGGAAGTATGACCGGACTTTATTATCTGTGGTATGCAGGTTATCCCCAATCAAAGCTGCATTCGTTTAATGATAACTCAGAATGGATGCAGATTGATAAATGCGGTCACCTGGCAACATCTTACTACATTGGATTGTATGGCCATGATTTACTGCGTTGGGCAGGACTGAACAGACAACTTTCCCTTTGGTTGGGCGGTTCGTTCGGTTCTATTTTTATGATGACCGTGGAAGTGTTTGATGGCTTTTCGCAGGAATGGGGTTTTTCATGGGGCGATATCGGTGCAAATACCCTCGGAACAGCCACTTTTATCGGACAGGAACTGCTATGGAAAGAGCAAAGGTTTACTTGGAAAATGAGTTATGCCCAGAATGATTTAGCGCAATACAGACCTGATTTGTTAGGAAGCAATTTTACGGAGCGACTCCTAAAAGATTATAACGGACTCAACCTTTGGCTATCCGGCAATATTCATTCCTTTTTACCCGAGGAGTCAAGATTTCCTCGTTGGTTGAGCCTAGGAGTGGGGTATGGTGCATCGGGTATGTTGGGCGCACATTCAAACCCCGCTTTTGATGATGAGGGTAATCCGATGCCACAAGTAGATCGGTTTAGGCAGTACTATTTTACCTTGGATGTCGATCTGTGGCGGATTAAAACCAGGTCCAAGGTGCTTAAAACTATTTTCAGTGCCATAAGAGTCATAAAGATTCCAACGCCTACCATCGAATTCAATTCCACAGCAAAGGGAAAAGTAAGGTTTTATGGTATGTATCCTTTTTTCTAAGCGACCGATTGTTCAATCAATTCTTGGTAAACTCTTTTCCATCCAACCCATTCAAAGCTTTCGCTGAGGGTTTCGTTATGCCACAACGGCATAAATTGTCCTCCGTATTTTTTGACTGTTTGTAAAAATTCCAAAGAGGTATGGAGGCCTTCCTGGGGTTTTAATTTGAGATAGTTATTTAAAGTAGCATCCATTACGGTTACTGGATGGAGGAGAAGGGGTGTTTCTTGCTCTGAATCAAGGTCGAAAAAGAAAAAAGGAGAAGAAGTACCAGCCCTGAAACCCGGAAGATCGGCAAATCCAAGGGAATAATCTTCTCGAATATCCAATTCTAAAAGGTTCAGATAGGTTTGAGGAAATTCCAGTTTTAGAAAATGCTGACGACTGATGGTAATTTCCCTGTTTAAAATATTGGAAAGCCGATCGATTTCCTTTTTTAAAATTGAAATATCCTTGTTGGAAGCAAAGGAGGGATGGATACCAACCGAATAATCATCGGCCAATGATTTTATCAATTTCCGAAGTTCGGTATTGTTGGGCATTACATTGCGATCAAGCGGACCATAATCAGCTAACAGGAAGAAAAAGACAGGCTTTAGCTTGGCTCTTCCATGGAGTTCCTTCATAAAATCGTAGGTGTCGTAAATGTCTTTGTCGAGTCCAACTAAGGTTCTAATCCTTTGTTTTAGGTTGTTGAAATCAGCTTTATACAGATCTTGTCCCATGGCTCCAATCGTACGAGGAAGGCCCTTTTCAAGGTAAGCCCAAGCATTATCGATATCAATCGTGGGGACGACAGAGAATGGCGTTGTTTTGTATTGTATGGAAGGGAATAAATTGGTAAGAAAACGCGCGATTTTTTCTGCCCAAATATTGATTATCGGAAATTGAAGAAACCCATTTCGTCCGGCAAAACTCTCTTTCCCTTCAAAGCGCCCGTATTTATCTTTCACATGGGGCAGGTATTCTTCGTAGCGGCTCAACAAAAAGAAGCTAGCTGCAAAGGGATCAAAAGGCAAAAGGGAATACTTTCCGGTTGCAAAAAATGCCTGCGTATTTTCCCAATCAAATACGTGAATGTTTTGCTCGATTATTCCTTTTTCAAACAGTAAATTCCTTGCCTGGATAAAGGGAATTCCTTCGACAGGATGCTGGGTATAACTGATTCGGGGGTATTGGGAAACATTAAATTCTTCAATATCATCCGTCACCCGATAATCAATATCCAATAGTTTTCCAAAGAAAAAGCGAAAGGTGTACTTCAGCCTTGGAGTAAGTTGATTGGTATAGATTAACAGCATAGATTGAATTGGCGAAGGTAAGCAAATCAGTTTTAAAGGGTTTTAATTTTGCCTAAGAATTGATTGGAAAGGTGAAGAGTACAAACTTGGCATTTGCTTGGTTTACTCCGATTTAGCAGTTGTTTTCTATTTTAGACAAACAAATTGATTTACAACTGGTTAACCGTTTATGAATTTCTAATGCGTAATCAGGGATAAATTGGGAAATGCAAAGGTTTAATAAACCGCATAATTGTCCACCTTTGCGAGGTGAAAGCTACCCAACTTTTCCAGAATTTTTCCTTGCTTCAGTTGCGAGATTTTAGAAACTACCTTTCTGGAACTTTTTTCTTGACGATTGGGGTACAAGTGCAATCGGTGGCCGTTGGATGGCAAGTGTATGAGCTAACCAAAAATCCGCTTTGGTTAGGTATGATTGGTCTATCCGAAGCCTTACCATTTATCCTTTCTACCTTTCCTGGTGGCCATGTAGCCGATACTCAAAAAAGGAAACAGATATTGAAAGTGACTATTTCAGGTTACTTGGTATGTAGTGCTTTGCTTTGGTTTTTAAGTCAGTATTTCAAAGTTTGGATCAGTGGTCCTGGCTTATGGTCCATTTTTGCCATTATCGGCATGGTAGGTATCATGCGAGGCTTTGCAGGACCAGCTCGCTCGGCTTTTGGTTTTCAATTGATTCCGAGGGAGAAGTTAGCCCAGGCTGCATCCATATCGAGCACGGTTTGGCAGGCTGCCGCTGTTTTAGGGCCAGCCTTGGGTGGTATTTTATATGCTTGGAAAGGAAGTTCGGGTGCTTACCTTTTTACCTTGGTTTCAATTACTATCAGTTTGCTTAGTTACTTTTTAATTGTAGCCGACCCTCCTCCAGCTTCTACTAAGGTCGAACCGGCATTGAAGAAGGTAAAGGAAGGGATGAAATTCTTTTTCAGTCATGCTGTTATACTTCCGGCTATGACCTTGGATATGCTGGCCGTTTTGTTTGGTGGTGCAGTAGCCGTTTTACCTATGTTTTGCGATCAGGTATTGTTTACTGGTCCAACCGGATTGGGCATCTTAAGAGCCATGCCTTCTATCGGTGGCATTTTGGCCGGCTTTTTTACCACCTTACTTCCTTTAAATAGACATACCGGAAAGAAACTGTTGTTGAGTACCGCCGGTTTTGGCTTTTGCATGGTTGGTTTTGCACTAACCAAGGATTTTTATTTGGCTTGTTTTGTTTTGGCCTTAAGTGGTGCTTTTGATATGGTGAGTGTGGTAGTAAGGCATACCATCTTACAAACCTTTGCACCTGAAGAAATGAGAGGTCGACTCAGTGCCATTAACTATATTTTTGTTGGTACCTCGAACGAAATTGGTGCTTTTGAAAGCGGAGTTGCAGCTCGGTTGCTAGGCTTGATCCCATCAGTGGTATTTGGAGGAATGGCCACGGTTTGTATCACCACTTTAGTTGGATTCTTCTCCAAACCCTTGCGAGATTTGAACTTTGAGGAACAAAAATTATAGCTACCAATTGCTATTTTGTTGTGTTTTATGAAAGATCCTCAAAACTCATATTCTGTTTGCCTGATTCGAAAACAGTAGCCTAATACCTATAACGAATTTTCATATTAAAAATTTACCAATCGCGTTGTTGCCTGCATTGGAAAACACAGCTGAGGGTGAAAAATTGAAAAATTACTTAATTATAAATAATACTTATAAATATCATAGTTAATATTTATAGTAATTAATAAAACACCTTTCCCAATTTTGCAAAAAACAAAAGGTATGAAGTTGAAAGGTGTTACGGGTGTCTTCTTGAATCTATTTCTGTTTTGGTCCATATCTGGATTTTCTCAAACCGATACGCTTCAAAATACTGAAGAGGAAATGGATTTCAGTCAATTTGCTGGGGAGGCCGAAGTGTCTACGGCAAAATTGGACGATGGTGTGAAACGATTTTGCACGGCAAAAATAACGGGCATTTCGCCTACTAAGTTAATTTCGCTTGGGTACGATTTTCAAACGCCTTATACTTTAACCTCCAACGAAAAATTACCTTCAGCCCTCGACAACAGAATTGAGGCCACCCATGGTTTGAGGTTTGCTGCCAACTTTCCAGTTATTTCCCGCAATGCCATCACCATAAACTTAGGAGTAACCTACTTGGAATCTAACTATGTCGTAAATGCTGGTCCAAATAGTCCTTTGGCGTATTCACTCGACCAAAGTGCCTTACGCAGTACGGGTGTCAACCTAACCATTTTCAAGCCACTGAATGAAAAACATTTTATCCTCGTCAATTCATCGCACGACCTAAACGGGGATTATCGATTGAATGAATGGCAAAATCCTAAATACCTTAAGCACAGTGTTTTGGCTGTATTTGGTTGGAAAAAGCACGATAGGAGGCAATTTGGTATAGGTGTGGCTCGAACTTACCGTGTGGGGGAGGTAAACTATATTCCGGTTATTCTCTACAACTACACTTCCCGAAATGGCAAATGGGGTATTGAATCCTTTTTGCCGGCTAGGTTTCATTACCGAAGAACCTTCAGTCCAAGAAGTATGCTGTTTGCAGGTTTCGAACTGGAAGGAAACAGTTATCGCTTAAGAAACCGCGATGGGGCTTTCAATACGCCAACCAATACCTATTCAAATCTAGAACTTCGGAGGTCGGAGCTAAGGTTTAGGCTGGTTTATGAACGCTCACTTTACAAATTTCTATGGATTTCCATTCAGGCCGGTTATCGCTACAACTATAGCTTTAATGTGGATGATGGCGAATTCTTTAGAGGATTCTTCGGCGATCAAACCTATGTGATGGAAAATAAATTGTCCAATCCCTTCTACACCAATATCAGCTTAAATTTAGTAAGTCCTTAACCTTTAAAATTACCTACCATGAAACAACTAATCTGCCTTTGTTTTGCCCTCATTTTAAGTTCCTCTTTTGCCTATTCCCAAAACAGTCCGGGCGATGCTCTCCTTGGACTCTGGTTGCCAAGTAGTGGGAAAGCAAGGGTAAATATTGTTAAGAAAGACGGGAAGTATTTTGGAAAAATAGTTTGGTTACGTGAGCCCAACAACGAACAAGGTAAACCTAAAATGGATAAGAACAATGCAGATGAATCCAAGCGTAACCTTCCACTTTTAGGTTATCAATTGTTGCAAAATTTTGTATTTAAAGGGGATAATACTTGGGAAGACGGAACTATTTACGATCCTGAAAATGGAAGCACATATAGCTGTACCATAAAAATGATTGATTCCAATACCTTGGATGTCAGGGGCTATATCGGACTTTCGGTTTTCGGTCGAACCGATACATGGAAACGAATTGCGATTAAGAAATAAGGAAGTTGCCAGTTCGCTTTCTTGGTTTACTTAGCTAATGTTTGATTTTTATTAGGCGGGTCCCATTCGCCAAAACCATTTGGTACTTCTGAATGAAACAGTGTGCTAGGCGAATGGTCGGGCTATTCGCTGCAAATCCTCGCGCCTTTCGCTTACGCTCAGGCCGCTGTGGGTTTTCCGCTGCTATCCCTACCCGGAAAGACCCTGCCCTGAAAAGTGTTTCGGTTGAAAAAGGAGTTATCTCCAATCAACATTCCAAAAGGTAAAATTTCAAAAGGAAACAAGGCTATTCAACCAGAATTCGATGTTGTAAAGCATACTTTTGTCCAAGAGAATTGGTGAGTTCAAACCGGTGTGTAATTCCAGATCCAGAAGGAACAGGAGGAACCACATAGCTAATCTGTCTCAAAAAACCTTGTTGGTACCAAAAGAAATCGTTTGGACCTAAGGTTTCAACCAGTTGTTCATTTCCAAAGCCAATTTTTCTGAAAACCTTCATTTCAGCAATCTGTTGGTTCAAACCCATGGGGCTGTAACAAGGTTGAATAAAGGCTGTATCACCAACAGCTAAGGTGTCCTTATCTTTAAAGTCAAAGAAATGGAAGAGGAAGGCATAATTAACAGGTTGAAATTTAAAGGCAATTTGGGCGGAGGTTTTGTCGCCGTCTTCTGATTCAGTTGTAGCGCGTAGGTATAAAAAATTTCGAACCCCTGCATATAGGTCGTATGGAACATCGTAAATGATGCTATCGATGAGGTATCCGGGAGCATCTACAGCTCCGTAATTTACTGTGGTTAAGACATCATTGTCAGCTAATACTTCGTATTTGATAGATTTTAGTTTATAGGCCGGAGTGATGGTAATTTTTCCAAAGAAACTATAGTTAGATGCCAAATAAATGGTGTCATTGGTGTAATCTTCACCGGTAACATGATCCAATACTTGAAAACTTGGTGGAGTATAACTATCTGCCGCCTCTTTTTTGCAGGAAGAGAAATATAACGTGAAGGACGAAATTAGGAGTAGGAGGGAAGTTTTTACTTGCATGGTTTTATGTATTTTAAATTTATTAGGGTAGTTCAATTAAATCGATGGGACTAAAAAAGGTGCCTGCATTATCAGTTGACCAAATTTCACAGGTAGCCCAAAGTTTGGTTCCATTGGAATAAACACCTGTAATGGTAGCGTATTGATCATCAACAGTTTTTATAAGATTAAAGGTTCCTCCTTCTAATAGGTATATTCCATTTTTGGCATTTTGAATTAAATTGCTTGAATTTCCATGGCAAACCAATTGGTTGTTCCAAATGGCAAATTTGGTATAGTTGGCTACATCAGCTTGGAATGGAACATCGTCCACAACTTTTTGAAGACTACTTCCATCAAATTTAAATACACCTAAAGTATTATTAGGTTTAAAAACCAAAATCCATGGTTCGGCACCGTTGCGCACAAATTGTACTTTGGCTGGTTCATAATAATTGGTAATGTTTACGCCTGCCAATTTTCGAATTTGGGAAGTTGCTTGGCTTCCAATGGTAATCCAACTCACACCATCAAATCCGATGAGGTTTAGGTTTCCATCAAATTCTGAATTGGGCGGAAGGTTGGTATAGGCAAAAAAAGCATTGTTATTTTCTGTTACCATATAATCGAACCCCTGGGGTTGAACAGCTAAGGACGGTAAAGCTTCTTCTTGCATCACACCACTTACATAATTATACCGTTTTAGGTAAATGGTTTCAATTCCATTGTAAGCACCACCTATACCACTGATTAATTGATTATTTTCTTCCCATGCAATGTTTTCAATTCCCATGCCCGTATACTGCGGAACACTTAAGCCAGTGCTTGCGCATAGTCCTTGTTTCCAAAGCCCTTCGCTGGCTAACCTAAAACGATAAGTGTGAAAAAGGTTGCCCTGGGCATCCAATTCATCCGTTGTCTCGTAAATGTCGAAGATATCGGTTCCTTTGCACGGTGAATAGTCGTTTTTCTGGAATACCTTATTATCAAAGTAACCATAATAGGTAAAAACGGAGGTTTGTCCATTGGCAACCAGATTTTCTTCACTTTGCCATGCCACATTTAATTTCCCATTTACTTCCCGAACATCAAAAACTTTTAAGAAAAAATTTCCAGTCTGGGACTGTTCTTGTTCATAGGAATCCAATCTCCCAAGAAAATTAAAACCCAAGTCAGAATAGAGTTCGGTTAATTTAGCAGGATCATACCCCGATGGTGGGTTTGTTGTTTCGACTGGCTCTTTTTTACAAGCCATAAGGCTAACCATAACTGTGGCTAGAAGGAAAAGCGAACTTCGTTGGTTTTTCATGATGATTTTATTCTATAATCAATTTTTTGGTGCTTTGATTGCCTAGCTGATTCTTTATTATTAAGGAATACACTCCAGGAGCGAGATGGGTCAGGTCTAATTGTAAGGTTTTATTTGTTGTATGGAATGAATGCAAGGTTTGACCTAGAAAATTCGTAATGAATATGGATGATTCAACATGATCTAGCTTTAGTTCAAATATCCCTTGGCTGGGATTAGGTAGGATGCTTATTTCTTTTTCTTCTTTGTCCTCAACAGAAAGTATATCGCTTAACCTTACTACCCACATATCTGAACCGCTGCTTCCGAGATGGTTCCAAACATCACCATCCGTAGAGGTTGACATTCCCGTAAATGCATACCAATTGTCCGTTGTTTGTATGACGGAGTATGGAATTTCCACCTTCGTTCCACCATAAGTGTTTTCCCATTGCAGATTGCCAACTGAATCAATTTTTACAATCCAGGTACTCTCTAGTCCTTTTAGGTCGGAAATTTGATCATTTTCGGAGGCTGTTTTGGCTGCCAAAATATATCCACCGTCTGTTGTTGTGGAAATAGAATAACCAATTTCATTATCGGTTCCACCATAGGTCTTTTCCCATAATAAGGTCCCTGATGAATCGAGTTTTACCACCCAAACATCACTAGATGCTAGGGTTCCTCTGTGATAGGAAACATCTAAATCATCTGAATAGGTGTACCCAATCATAATATACCCGCCATCCAATGTTTTTCTGATGCAATTAGCTCCATCCCATTTGGATCCGCCATAGGTTTTGGACCAAATCGTTTCTCCTAAGTTGTTCAGTTTTACAACCCAACAGTCACTATTGTCATAATTATCAATCGCTGGCGTTCCATGATGGTCAGTTACATCAAAATCGAATGAATAGGTATTTCCTGCAAGGATGGATCCTCCATTTTCGGTAGCAATTATCGAAAAGCCTTCATCCAAATCGGTTCCTCCTAAGGTTCTTTGCCAAATCAAATTACTTCCTGAACCTAAACGAACAACCCAAACATCTTTTTTCTGGTTGTTTTCATCAGTCAAAGGCCCGTGAAAGCCGCTTACATCATCATTGTTAGAATTCGTGGTTCCAACAAGTAAATAGCCTCCATCTTCTTGAATGTCCATACTATAGGCTAATTCATGAAAGGCTCCACCGTAAGGCCTTTGCCATTGCTGATTGCCATTGGCATCAAGTTTTACTAGCCAAAAATCCTCAGTGAAAGCTTGTCCGCCATGGTTCTGGTAGGTATTTATATCTCCGTCTTTTGAAGCACTACTGCCTAAAACAATAAAGCCACCATCGGAGGTTTGTTTCCCACTACATCCTTGTTCTCCACTGCTACCTCCCAAACATTTGCTCCATTCCGTTTGGCCTGCAGCATTTAATTTAATGGCCAGGATGTCAGTACTTGTTCCATGGTTATTTATTGCATCCAAATCTGATGACATGGTTTCTCCAACAAGAAAATAACCACCATCCGAGGTTTGGCAAATGGATTTTCCAAAATCAACGGAAGTGCCACCAAGGTTTTTTCTCCATTCAATAGAAGGCAACTGGGCAGCCAGTGAATTCCAAATAAAAATCGAATAAATGAATAGAAATGGAAGGTGTTTTTTGGTCATTGCTAGCATTTCAATGTCCAAAAAAAATAAATATTTCTTGAATAATTTATGATTGAAATCAAATTGGTAAGAAAATAAAATTATCGGATTTACTTACCTCAATTAGAGGTGATTTTTGCTCTTAATTGGAAGAAATTAAACCACCATTTCTAATACCAATCTAAATTTATTAAGGGGCCAATAGTTATTTATGAATTTGGATTGGTAAATGCCGATAAAAAACTGTTAAGCCAAATTGTTACGAAGCATAAATGGACTATTACTGATTTACAATCGGTATAAATTAAGAAAGTAGGGATTGAATCAAAAACCAAAATAACTTTTTGATAAGCATGAACCCAAATTCCGCATTAAAAATTCTATATTAGGGTCAACCCGATTAAATAAAGTACTTCGGAATTAAAAATCCTCCTGTCGATTAATTCGAGATTAAAATTAAGTTGAATTGGCTAAAAGCTCTTAGCGCCTTTTGGTGCGGCATGTTTATAGAATAAAAAACAACAAGGATAGACCTAGAGCACCAGAGGTCCGACATATGATTTTTTTTACCAATGCCAAGGAAACAAAATAGCAGTCCAATTTTCTACTAAAACCAACAATGAAATTTGACGAATTATGATGTTCATTCGGGGTAAGAATAGGCATACCGCTCCCTTGGAGTTCGCATGAATCCATTTCAATATTTTAACCTATAAACATAACGCAGCTACGGAGCTTTAAGCCGAATTCACATTAGAAATTTTCAACTCTAACCATAACAATTATTCTAATGCGTAATCTGGGATAAACGAATAACCAGTTGTAAATCAATTTTTCATTTTCCCAAATTGCCAATCTTCCAATTGAATAAGTTGGGTTTAATTATCCTTCTGTGGATTAATTATTATAAAATTATACTTGAAATTAATTGGTAAAAAAAAGGAGACCAATTTTGGTCTCCTTTTTTTTCAAACAATCGATTTTTATTTTTTTACAAAGTTTGTACGTATGGTTTGTTCGCCTGCTTTTACTACCAATGTATAAATGCCGCTTGCTAAATTATCAACACTGATACTTTTCTCCAATTGTTTATTTTGTTGTCCTAACTCAACCGTTCTAACCAATTGTCCATTTCCACTAAATATTTGGAAGGCAACAGCACTCGGTTTCCCAAGACCCAGTTCAACGGTCAACAGGTCTTCAGTTGGATTTGGATACACATTAAAACCACTGAAAAATCCATTTTCATCAATACTGTTGTAGGTATGTTCAATTACTACGCTAGAACCTTCGCAACCTGTTTGGTCGGTAACAACCAAGTAAAATACACCACTTTCTGTTGCAACATAGGTGTGATTGGTTTGTCCTATTAATAAGGAATCAGGCTGTCCTCCACCTAGTACTTGGTACCATTGGTAGGTAGCAAATGGAGTAGAGGTAAAGGTATTTCCTGAAATGGTAATAATTGGCTGTGGATTAACTACAGTAACCTGCACAGGATTTAATACATAAGAGCTATCAGAGCAACCAAATCCATCATTTACAATTACCCAGTAATCTCCAGTTTGGTTTACGGTGATGGATTGAGAAGTACTACCTGTTGTCCAAAGATAAAACAATCCTCCTGGATCGCAACTTAACGTTACAGAACCTCCTTTGCAGAATGTTGTTGGGCCGTTTGCAGTGATGGTTGGTTGCGGTGGTGTATGAATATCCACTACAACAGGCGCAGAACTACTTTCACATCCATTTTGTCCCACAACAGTAACTACATAACTGCCAGGTTGGTTTATGATATTAGTGCTTCCAACAACCCCATTGCTCCATTGGTAACTAACAAACCCGGGGTCTGCAGTAAGGGTAACACTTGATCCAGCGCAGAATTCAGTAGGTCCATTAGCAATAATATTAACCACCGGAAGAGGTAAAACATCAATTGTAATTGGCGCCGAAGTTCCGGAGCAACCATTGGCATCTGTTACTGTAACCGTAAATGTTCCTGCATAGGTGGCATTAAAGAATTGGGTAGTTGTTTGTCCGCCATCGCTCCAAAGGTAATTTGCATAAGAACCAGCATCTAAAACTACCGTATCACCTTGACAAATTTGAGGGTTTCCATTGGTTGAAATGGTAGGAGTTAAAAGACTAGCCAACAAAACCGAAATGTCATCGGATCCATGACAACCATTAGCATCTGTCACATAAACTGAATAAATACCTTGGGCATTTACCGAAATGGTTTGAGTGGTTGCCGATGTACTCCAACTGTAGTTTGAATATCCTGATCCTGCATCCAAAGTAAAGGTAGTTCCCAAACAAATTGTAGTGTCATTGCCAAGATTGATAACTGGCAATGCAACAGAATTTACGGTAACGGTACCTGAGGTTGCTCGGCAGTTAAAAGAATTAGCTACTGTTACATAATAGTTTCCTGCTTGAGAAACGGTTTGACTTTGAGCATTGCCAATAACACCTGAATTAAAGAACCAAGTATAAGTATTGTAACCAGTACCAGCATCAAGTAAGGTGTCACTTCCAGCGCATAAAGTAATTGGTCCAGCTGGCGAAATAACAGGTGGTGTCGGCATTGGGTAAACCTCTGTTGATACCTGGGCACTATTCGTACAACCAGAGCCATCTGTATAAGTATAGGTAATGTTGTAAGTCCCTGCCCCAGTTGCTGCAGGGTTAAATGAACCGCTACTAACACCGCCTGGTCCAGAAAAGCTTCCACCTCCGGGTAGTCCGGTTAAAACACTTGCAGGATCAGCGGCACAATAGTTCGTATTTAAACCGGTTATTGAAACCACTGGGAGGGCATTCACTGTTGTTGAATTTGATACAGTATCAGCACATCCATTTCCATTTGTGTAAGTGTAGAAGATGGTATGTGAACCTAAACCGGCAGTAGCTGGAACGAATAAGTTTCCACTAATTCCTGGACCAAAGAAGGTACCCCCAGATGGGCTTCCATTAAGTTGGGTACCAACAGCATTATCGATACAATAGGTTGTAGCCAAACCTGTGAAAGAAACAGTAGGTTGAGCATAAACAGTTGTTGCTGCTGTAGTTGAGCTTGTGCAGTTGTTTAGATCGGTGTATGAATAGGTAATTGTATGGTTACCTGTTCCTGCAACTTGAGGGTTAAAGGAGGTGCCACTAATTCCATTGCCACTGAAGGTTCCACCATTCGGGAATCCGGTAAGTTGATCCAATAAACCATTTACACAATAGCCAGCATCTAATCCTGCGATGTTTACTATTGGGGCAGCAACCACGACGGTATTATTTGTTGCACTATTGCTACAACCATTTCCATCGGAATAGGAATAGGTAATGGCAATTGTTCCAGTGCCAGCTGTCGACGGATTAAAACTTGAACCTGTTATTCCTGAACCAGAAAATGTTCCACCAACAGGATTTCCTGTTAAGGTAACGGCTGTTGCATTTGAACAATATTGTGCTGAAAGTCCAGTAAAAGTAACTACAGGAGCAGGTACAACAGTGGTTCCAAGAGATGCCGTATCGGAACAGCCTTGTCCGCTAGTTACAAAATAGCTTATGGTTTGGTTTCCTAAACCAGTTACACTTGGTATAAAACTTCCCCCAACAACACTGTTAACCATAAAGGTCCCACCTGCTGGTGAACCAGTCAATGGAACAGCAGTTGTTTGACTAATACAATAAGTTGCAGCTAAACCGCTAAATGAAACTGCAGGTGTCGCATTTACAACAGTAGAAGAATTGGAAGAATTTGAACAACCATTGCCATCTGTGTAGGTGTATGTTATGGTATAACTTCCGGGTCCAGCTACCTGCGGATTGAAAGTCACCCCACTAATTCCGTTTCCAGAAAAGGTACCTCCGCTAGGAAAACCTTGCAAAGTGGTAGATGCGGAATTTTCGCAATAGGTAGAAGCCAATCCTGCAAAATTTACGGATGGTGCAATGTTTACTACTGTTGATTGGGTATTGGAACCTGAGCAGCCATTGCCATCTGTATAGTTATAAACAATAGAAATAGCGCCAGTTCCGGAAGCCGACGGATCAAAATTTGTTCCGCTAATTCCTGAACCTGTGAAAGTTCCTCCTATCGGCGATCCTGTTAGAGGGGCGATAGGATTGTTATTACAATATTGTGCAGCTAAGCCTGAAAAACTTACGCTGGGGTTAGCATTCACGGTTGTTGTTTGGCTGGAGGTGTTTGTACATCCATTGGCATCGGTAAAGGTGTAGGTTAAGGTATAGGGTCCACCAGCACCTGCTACTTGTGGGTCGAAAGTGGAAGCTCCGCTTAAACCAGTTCCTGAAAAAGTTCCACCTGAAGGGAAACCAGTCAAGGCACTTGGTGCTTGGCTTAGGCAATAGGCTGTATTAAGTCCAGCAAATGCTACTGTAGGTAAGGCATAAACAGTAACTTGTGTTGAAGCTGAATTTATACAACCATTCGGATCGGTATAGGTGTAAGTTAAAGTGTGGATGCCTGAGCCAGCTGTTGATGGGGTAAAGTCGGTTCCTGTAATACCAGGTCCCGAAAATGTTCCCCCAGCAGGGAATCCTGTTAAGGCTATTGGGGTATTTTCACTTACACAATAAGCAGGTAGTGTTCCAGATATTGAAACAAAAGGCAACCCATTGGTAAGCACCGATTGTGAACTTGAACTTGAACAGCCATTTCCATCCGAGTAGGAATAGGTAATGGTATGGGTGCCAATGGTGGTAAGCGAAGGGGTGTAAGTTGTTCCAACAATTCCTAAACCCGAGAAAGTTCCACCTGCGGGAGAGCCATTTAACTGAATGGCATTGGTATTGTTGATACAATAATCGGCCGCCAATCCAGTAAATGAAACTACAGGTGCTGGATTAATAATGACTGAAAACGTTGAACTTGAAGGACAAGGTCCAGCCGTTGTATAAGTAATTGTATAAGGAGTTCCTGTGGTAGAACTGGCCAATGTTATTTCACCAGTTGAGGCATTTAAACTTAGGCCTGCCGGGGCAGAAGAGAACGTTCCTCCTGTTAATCCAGTAATTTGTGGCAATGGATTCGTTGTCCCATTTACACAGAAATTATTAGAAGAATAGGTGAATGCCGAATTGTCTTGAGCTAAAACACCAACTGAAACACTGGAGGTGTCAGGACAAGTTCCGTTCGTAACATAATTAACAGTGTAAGTACCCGCTGTGCTGCTTGCCAAGGTAATTGCACCGTTTCCAGTATTGAAACTTAAGCCTGTTCCAGGGGTGTAGGAAAAAGTTCCACCACCTAAACCAGTAACGGCAGGGGTTGCAGTTCCGCCACCATTGATACAATAAGAGGCTTGAGCATAATTGAAACTTGAATTATCCGCAGCCACTATTGTAACTTGACGTGTAGATGAATTCGGACAGGTTCCGTTGGTGGTATAAGTTACTGTATAGGGACCGCCAGGTGTACTAGAAGCTAGGGAAATAACTCCAGTTGTAGAGTTAATAAACAATCCAGCGGTAGCCGAAAAACTTCCTCCTGCCAAACCCGTAATTGTAGGACTTGGATTAGCTAAATTAGAACAATAGCTGGCAGAAGAATAGGAAAACGAAGCATTGTCCAACGGACTTACGGTAATTGTTATTGAATTGGAATAAACACTGGTTGTTCCTCCCGAAAAATCAGTACAATAAGAGAGTCTTCTGCGATATGTGTAAGTACCTGCGGCTAAGGCTGGTGGATCATAATTTTGTCCGCTTGAACCCAAAGAAACAAATGGTCCACCATTGGTGCTAACTTCCCAATCCCTTACACTGTAGCGATTATTCAAAACGGTATTTCCATTGATTTGGTTGGGGTTGTTTGCACTTAAGCATAAATTGGCATCCGATGGAACGGATAAACTAATGGTTCCACCCGCATTGGCATTGGTTAAACTTGCAGCATCAAAATGGTACCTTAAATCGGTTACACTAGTATAAACCTGCGTTCCTCCTGAATTACAAGTCCTGGAAGCGGTATAGTTGTTCCATGCGCCACCACAACTTGGTGCCCAAGTATTTAAAATAACGCCAGAAACCTCGGTTGGACTAGCATATCCATCGCAATCACCATCATTACCTCCACATACAAAACCATCCGACTCAAATCCACGAATGTCTACCCACCATGCATCTGTAATTGGAGTTCCTGACACATCATAGGTGCCTGGATTGGTTGAAAGGGATCCATTGCAACCAACATTGTCTCGCTCATTTTTATATTCAGCCGACCATGGTTGGGTTGTCGTACTAATCCTTGTTTTAATCCTTGGGTCGGCACTGCTGTTGCAATCCCCGCAATCTGAAAGATATAAGGATGTGACTCTGCCCTGAACACGAAGGGTTTGGGCCTTTGAGGTCAGTACAATAGAAAATAGGATAAGAAGGAATGAAAGGTAAATCTTCTTCATTTTATGGTTACATTTATTGGGCTAGTGGAAACAACTTTCGTTTTGATGTTTTTCTAAAAAAAGGTTTATTTTTTTAGTATTTAGATTGTAGAGATTCTTTATTGTTTCAGAGCTGTAATTATTGGCTCCTGCGTTGACAATTTTGATATTGGGCAAAGTTAATAAACATTCCGGTAAATTGGTAAGTTGATTTCCTAAAACGTTGATATAGCTTAATTTATCTAAATTGCATACCTTGTCAGAAATGGATTTTATTTTATTTCTGAAAAGAGATAAATAATTGAGGTTGGGTAGCATGTACAATTCCTCTGGTAAGTAAGTTATATCATTTAAGGCAACACAAATTGATTCTAATTTTCTTAACTTAACAACCCCTCTGGGTATAATGGTAATTTTATTGTTTCTAAGAATTAAATGTTTTAAACCATAAAGTTCAAAAGCTGAAGCAACTTCTACCAACTGGTTATCCGTGATAGTAAGCCTTTCCAACTTTCTTAATTTATTTAGTTCGAAAGGAAGGCTGTCCAAATGATTCGAACTTAAATCCAGTTGAAGTAAATTTCCCAACATTGTGATTACAAATGGAAATGAATCTATTTGGTTATTATTCAAAATTAAAGTTTCCAGTTTTTTGCAGTTTTCTAACCAAGGTGGAAGTGTCTTTAAACTATTGTGGGATAAATGTAATCCTTTTAGATTAGGGAATTCCAAAAGGCTTTCTGGAACATCCGTGTATCCCTTATCGTTCAATACAAGCAAGGCTACCTTTTCTTTGTTGCTTAATGCACTTTCTAAGGTGTAAAAAGATGAGTCAGAAGCTATATCAAGCTGGCCAAATGCTTGGTTTGTAATAAGTATGCACCATAACACTACGCTAAAAAGCTGTTTCATTGCTGTCTCCATTTAATTTTTCTTCGGATCCTCCAATTTAAGGAAGGTTTCTACTGAAATTATTTGTCTTTGTATCGGGATCTTTTCTACGTTTTTCTGATTAGCAATAATAAATAAATAATTGGTTAGAAATAGGTTCCTTAATTCCTTTTCTGGCAAATGGCCCAGCTTGGACTTAATCCAATATTTCAAGAAGATTTTGAATTTAATTTCTTTGGGATCGTTTAAATCAAAGGTTCGGGCATACATAAGTAAATAGAATTCCAATCCTGTTGGCTTCCAAAGCATGGCTGGTTTTTCTACTACTGTATTTTTGCTGAAAAATTCCACAATATGCTCGTCATTCCTCAATTCCTCTAATGCAATCCAGCCGCACTTGGCCGAAGGATTTGGGGCAAACATTTTCCAATATTGCCAAAAAAAGGAAACATGCAAGGGACTTGGAATATCCAATTTTAATAAACCCTGCACCTTTGCCTGAAATTTTGAATTGGTCTTTAAGGATGAATGTTTTAATATAAAGAAAATGTTCTTCTGGCAAATAATAAAGGTGGCCAAAATGACAAAAAACTTAATGGCCTTTTTCTTCCAGCCATCAAAAGGCCAGTCCATACTTATCTCCAATTGGTTTTTAGGGCCGATTTTTAGTTTGTCCCACCATTCGGCAGGAATAAAAAAAGCAGCAACAGCAATTCCTGTCAACGAAAAATTCCCTACATGATAGCTCAATAAAATCGAAAGGTGAAAAAGGAATAAAAACAAAACCAATATAAACCTTGGCCACCTGTACGATGGTTTCAAGAAAACTAACAATGGAAATAATCGCTCCACAAACAATGATAAATAGGTCGTAGAAACGTAAAAGAGCTTATTGCCACTTAAACTTTTTCCAAAATCAGTAGTGCCCCAATAATCCATGAGCATGTTTCTTACAGCATAACCACCCATCCAGCTTTCTCCATATTTAGCAAGGCCGGTATTAAAATAAATCCAAGTTATCTGTACTATCAAAACCAAGGCAAACCATCCCCAAAGGATAGGCTTTTTTACCCTGCGTATGGCCAATTCGCTATCCAATGGCAAAAAGCATGACCACAATAAAATCTGAAATAAAAATAAATCAAACCCAAAAGAATATGCAGCATAGGCCTGTACAATGTTCCAATGGAAAAATAAACAAAGCCAAGCTGAAAGGGTAGAATAATAACCAATAGTTAGGGACAGGGCAGAAAGGATGGCCAAACTGAAAAATAAATAAGCAAATCCGTCCGAATGAATGAAGGAAAATACAGAAATTCCAGAATATCCATGACTTAAATTCCCCATCACTTCGGGTGGTACGATTGGATGGCTGCCCCAAAAAGCCGGTATGCTGGTCCACTTAACAAAGACCAAACTATACAAAAAGCTAAGTCCTAAAAGTATCCGAAATAAACCCAATGACCTTCCATCTGGCATTAAACTTTTAAGGTAGGTGGTGATTGGCATGAACTTATTTGAAATTAACCTTTTGGGGAGATTGTTTGCTTTAATTGTCAGGTTGAAAGCCTGTGTTTAATTACCTACTACTAATTAAGGTTTAACGAATTATAAAATACGATAGAAAGAAGGCAAATATAGGAACGAAGGATGAATAATCCATTTATAAAATGTATAAAAGGGAAGTTAATCTTAAAAATCTAAGCTAAAAATCTAACCTTCCCTTTGCTAACAATTTTTCACAAAATTTGAAACGGAAACCTTGCATGGTTTTTACACCTTTGCAACCTCTTGAAAAAATTCCTATTATTCTTTCTGTTTTCTATATGTTTGGAAACTCTTTTTGCCCAAAACTTGCAGGTTTCTGGTAAAGCCAAAGATGCCAAAGATGGAACCGCCCTTGTCGGTGCTTCTGTTTTATTGATTGCTATGCCCGATAGCTCCAAATCCCAAGGAACGGCAACTGATCTCGATGGAAACTTTCAATTTTCAAATCTTAACCCTGGAAAATATAGGATACGGATTTCCTACATCGGTAGCCAAACCTTGGTGAAATTTGTAAACCTTCAAGACAAAAACCTAGACCTTGGAACACTTAGTCTTGAACCTTCGTCTATTTCCCTTAAAGAAGCTAAAGTGGAAGAAAAGGCTATTCGAGCTGAACAAAAAGGGGATACCACCCAATACAACGCCAATGCCTTTAAAACAAATCCAGATGCAAGTTTGGAAGATTTGGCCAAAAAAATGCCAGGCCTTACCATCGAGAATGGAACTGTAAAAGCGCATGGTGAAGATGTCAAAAAGATATTAATTGATGGAAAGGAGTTTTTTGGTGATGATGTAAATACGGCCCTAAAAAATCTGCCGGCCGAGGTGGTTGATAAAATTCAAGTGTTTGATAAGCTTTCAGACCAAAGTCAACTTACGGGTTTTAATGATGGTAATACTACCAAAACCATTAATATCATTACCAAACCAGGTAGGTCGAACGGACAGTTCGGAAAAGTTTACGGAGGGTATGGAACGGATTTTTCAAACAGTCGATACCAAAGTGGAGCTAATTTGAACCTGTTTTCAGCAAAACGAAAGATTTCCATCATTTCTCAAAGCAACAATATCAATCAACAAAACTTTTCTACTCAGGATTTGGCCGGTATCTTTCCGCAACAACAAGGTGGCCCCGGCGGTGGAATGGGGGGAAGGGGAATGGGTGGAGGAGGAGGGGGACGGCCACCAGGCTACCAAAATGATGCAGATAACTTTACGGTTTCCTCTTTGGGTGGAATTACTACAACCCATGCGGCTGGCATCAACTATGCTGAAAGTTGGGGGAAAATTCTTACGATTTCTTCATCCTATTTTTTTAATAGGGCTATCAATCGAAATGAAAATGCGTTGGAACGAAGCTACTTTAACCAAGAACTTCAAGGACAGGTTTATTCTGAAAATTCTAGTTCCACCAAAGATAATTTGAACCACCGTGGAAACCTAAGGTTAGAATACAATCCGGATACGCTCAATTCTATCGTGTTTACACCTAAGTTTACCTACCAAAGAGCTATTACCTCCTCCAGCGCCAGCGGTGAAAATTCTTTTGATAACTCCATTCTAAACAATACCCAAACCAATAATTCCAGTTTTAATGAGGTGTATAATTATTCGGCCGAACTGCTTTACCAGCATAAGTTTATGAAAAAAGGCCGTACATTTTCACTAAGTACCAATACCCAAGGCAACAACAAAAAGGGAAATACTACGCTAAACTCCCAAAGCAATTTTTACCAAAATTCTGATACCAGCGAAGTTGGACTGGATCAAGTTGGACGAAACCAATCCAATACCTTAGCACTAGGTGGAAATCTAGGCTATACCGAACCTATCGGTAACAAGAGTATCTTGGAGTTAAATTATAACCCAGCCCAAACTTGGAATGCATCCGAAAAAAAGACTTTCGGATTATCGCCCGATTCAACTAGTACACAAAGCTTGGATTCTTTGCTTAGTAGCCAGTTTTCAAATACATATACTGTTCAAAAGCTGCGAATAAATTACAGGTTTCGAAGCACCAAAGTAAATTTTATGGTGGGGGCTTCCTATCAATATGCTGAGTTGAAAGGAATTCAGGAATTTCCAAATCAACAAAATACATTTAGAGCCTTTACCAATGTGCTGCCTATGGCCATGATGATGATCCAGTTCAGTAAAAAAGCAAACTGGCGACTGTTTTACCGCTCCAATACCAATCCACCTTCTATTTCTCAATTGCAGGAAGTGGTCGATAATTCCAATCCTCTAGTATTATCTACAGGTAATCCCTTTCTAAAGCAAGATTTTTCCCATTTCCTTGGCTCTCGGTTTAGCTATGCCAATGCTGAAAAGGGAACAAATTTCTTTTTATTCGGCAATGTTTCTACCACTTTTGATTACATCGGAAACTCCACCTTTATTGCAACTGTCGATACGCTTTTACCCAATGGGGTGCAATTGTTTCGTGGATCTAGAATCAATTCACCTACCAACCTGAGTGGCTATTTGAATGGTCGATTTTTCCTTAATTATGGATTGCCCCTTACCTTTATTAAATGTAACCTTAACCTCAATGCAGGTTTTACATACGGACAAACACCTAGTTTGATCAATTCCCAAAAGAACCTAGCAAAGTCCTACAGTCCAACCGCTGGATTTGTCCTTAGCAGCAACATTAACGAGAAGCTCGATTTTACCTTGAGTTTGACAGGCAATTACTACAGCGTGGCGAATACCTTGTTGCAATCCCAAAATGCTAATTACTACATTCAGTCTTCTTTGTTTCGTTTGAATTGGCAATTTTGGAAAGGATTGGTTATAAGTTCGGAGCTGAACCATTCCTTGTACACCGGATTGGGTCAGGCCTTTAATACCAAATTCTTTTTATGGAATGCCGGTTTTGCCTATAAATTCTTGAAAGCTCAAAATGCAGAATTCCGGTTGAGCGTGTTCGACCTCTTGAACCAAAACCAAAGTGTTTCACGTAACCTAAGCGACACCTACTTGGAAAATAGCCGAAATTTGGTCCTAAATAGGTATTATATGCTCACCTTTACCTATACCCTCCGAAGGTTTAAATCACCTGAAAAGAAGGCACAGAATTAAATTTTCTGACGTTTTTGTACCTTTTTGCTTGGCTATACCTAAGAAAATTAGGTATGAAATTTTCTTGTTTTTTTAATTTTTATATATTGATATTCAGCTTTTTAAGTAAAAAATATTCCATCAAAGATAAATGCATAAGAATCCGATGTATATTTGACCAATGTATTTGACACCAATGCAATGATCTATTCTTCAGAACTAATTAAAGGAACCTTAAAGACCATCGTTCTTAAACTATTGGCCGATAACCAAAAAATGTATGGTTATGAAATTACCCAAAAGGTAAGAGAACTTACCCTCGACCGCATACAGATTACGGAAGGAGCATTATACCCTACACTTCATGCCTTGGAGGATGAAGGATTGCTCACCACGGAAACCGAGTATATTGGTAAACGGGTTCGGAAGTATTATCGACTGAGTGAAACAGGCAAAGGAAAAACGATTGAAAAGGTAAACGAACTGGCGGCCTTTATGGAAACCATGGTGATTTTGTTGGACCTTAAACCGAATACCTTAAATGTACCAGCTTACTGATAAACAAATTGATTTTATTCTTGACGACATCCGTGCACGTGGCGTCAAGTTAGACAGCCTGCAGCAAAGTCTATTGGATCATGTTTGTTGCATCATTGAGCAAAACCTCGAAGCAAATGGAGACTTCGAATCCTTCTATCGCAACACCATTCAGCTGTTCTATAAAAAAGAACTGGCCGAAATCGAAGAAGAAACCCTTCTCCTTCTAAAATTTAAACACTATTACACAATGAAACGTATCATGCTCTTCAGTGGCAGCTTCGGTGTTGCCGGATTTATCATCGGTTCTTTCTTTAAAATTATGCATTGGCCGGGTGCAGCGGTGATTTTTTTCTTTTCTGTTTTGCTTATTTCCTTAATTTTTCTTCCCTTGGTTTTTGTGCTGAAAGTCCAAGAAGAAAAATCATTCCAAACCAAATTCACCTTGGCAGCCGGTACCTTGGTCGCCATTTTGTACTGCCTTTCGGCCTTGTTCAAAGTGATGTACTGGCCTTACGCCAACCTTATGTGGTACACCTCGCTTGGGATTGCCTTCCTGATTTTTATACCAGGTTTTTTGTTTAACGGACTCCGAAATCCTGATACGAAAGTGAATTCCTTAGTGGTTTCCATTTTATTAGTAGTCGTTTTTGGTGTGCAGTTCCTACTTACCAATTTACGCCCCAATAGTCCTACCAAATCGTTTGCATTTATTCAAGGTGAGGTGTTATTGGATAAAATGGTTCACCAAGCCTCCGATTCGGTATTAACAGAAGATTCACCGGCCGTCCTGAGGTTGAATCAAATTTTTCAGCTCTGCGAGGACACCAAAGGAATTTTGCTTCAAACCGCTATTGGTGCCCGTCAAATTCCAGCGCTTAACGAAACTTTCGAAGAAACCATTATTCCTGATTTGCATCTTGGTCCCGATTTCAGGGATGGTGGCAAAGGCCTGGAGCTTTTATTGCAGCTAAGGCAAAAAGTGAAAGAGTACAATGAGTTGCAAGAGCAGGCCCATCAAATACCGGTAAAAAATTCTATTTTAGATATGGATATCCACGAGCTCAACCATTCCAATAACCTCATGTTGCTCACCAATCTTACCGAAACCCAACTCTTAGTAACCAATCTCAAGATGGCCTTCAATGCTAAAATGAAACAAAGGGGAAATTTAGCTGCTCTTCCTGCTGAGTTGTCTTGGGCTCCCAAAAACACCGACCTCCCGCCAGTTGGTACCATTATTATAGCCTGTAGTCCTTCCACCGATCAAGGGCAATCCTTTTAGTAAAATGTATTAGTCAGCCACCTATCCGCCTAATTTTTAATTCTTAATTTCCCAATTTTTAATTCATTTAGGCGTGCCCCCATGCCGCCACTTAGCATTTGCACTTTAATTGCAGTGTATCAAGGGCGGCAGGGTCGGGCTATTCGCTGCAAATCCTCGCGCCTTTCGCTTCGCTTAGGCCGCTGTGGGTTTTCCGCTGCTATCCCTGCCCGGAAAAAGCGTGCTGGAACTTAGGTTTTGGTGGTTTAAATAAAGAGTGGGTACAAATGCCTTCTTTTTGTTAAGGTCAAAAAGGGAAAGAAGAAAAGGAAACAGTAATCGATAAACTTTAATTGGGAATTGAAAAACTTCAAGCGGAATGGAAAGGCTCGTTTACTTGCTATGATTAAGCGGGGTGTCCGGGCAACGATAGAGCCAAATAGCCCACAGGACGGCGGAGGCACGGAGCCGGACGAGGACTATGGGCGATAGCGTGACCTTTTCGCCTTGCTAAATGTCCAATTTTTTTGACACGCTGGTTTTGCGAAAAGGGGCCCGCATGGGAAGAGAGAGAAGTTAGAAGTTAGAAGTTAGAAAAGAGAAGTTAGAAAAGAGAAAAGAGAAAAGCGAAATTTCGGGATTCTAGGGGATTTTGATGAGTTTTCCGGTGGAAGTTTCCTTTTGGTAAACAATTTGGGGAGCATTCTTATAATACACATTGCCCTGCCAAAAGATTTTTGCACCAAGCTGATCGGTAGCATTTACCCAAATATCACCCGTTAACAAGGTTTCGATGGAGGCATAATTTACCTGCATGTTTTCGGCATGTACAATACTAGTGCCGTCGGCGTACAATTCGAGTCCTCCGGCTTTGCCCTCCAAAGTGAGGTTGCCCAAGGCTACTATAATGCGGGCATAAATCCAATCAAACTCTCCCACCAAATGAATATCGCCGCTTTCTACAATTCTTAAATCAATAGCATGACCATGGATTTTGAGGGTATCCTCGTTGGTAATGTGGGCCACACCAAGATTGGTCAGTATGGAAATATCTTTAAAATGCACGTAGGCCTTTACTGGAATATTCAATTTTCTTACCCAATTGCAATCGTTTTCATTTTTCAAAACCAATAGTCGGTTCGAAACATCGGTTTTAATTTTGGGTAGCAGATTTTCGCCTGCTTCAACGATTACCTTATTGATAGTATCCTGAATTAATATCACATTGACATTGTCTTCGAGACGAATACTGTCAAATTCCATCAAACTTCTTTCTTCCGAAACAACGGCACCAGTGCTTTTAAAGCAATCTTCTACCGATGCCTTGCACGACACCAAAAGGGCTGTGATAAGGCCGATAAAAACCGGTAATTTGAATGGTTTAAAAGATTTCAATAGAATAATTATGATTTTTGGACAAAGGTGCGGGAATTTTTCTCACTTTTGAATCCGAAATAAAATTTTAAGAATTTCGTTTCTCTGTTATATTTGCCCCGCTCGAAAAATGAAGCGTCTTTTATTCATCTTAGCTATTTTTGCCGTAGGTCTTTCTTCTGAAGGATGTGGTTCCGGATACCGCCCAGGATCTGTGGGCTACCATTATTCCCACAAAAGACGTCCAGTTAAAAAACTGTACAGTTCCAAAAGGCATTTGTTCGAATACAATTCTAATAGGAAGAGTCCTTTCTGGTAGCCTTACGAAAATAATTGGTAGGCCATCCATGAGGAAAGCCAAGCCAAACCGCCCATCCACAGAAATTGCAGGAGGGGCCATTTCCATGACTTTGTTTCAGATTTTACTACAGCCATAGTGCTCATACATTGCATGGCAAAAGCATAGAACAGCATAAGTGAAATTCCCGTAGGTAAATCAAAAAAGGGTTTTTCGGTTACCAATCTTTTTTCGGAACGCATTCTCTCCAGCAGTAAATGCGGACTATCGTCCGATTCGCCCACACTGTAAATCGTATTCATGGTGCCCACAAAAACTTCCCTAGCGGCAAAGGAAGTTACCAAGGCAATGCCAATTTTCCAATCAAAACCAAGCGGCTCAATAACGGGTTCAAGCAGTTTGCCCATTTTTCCAGCATAGGAATGTTCTAGTTTTTGGGTGTCGAAAATTTGTTTAGCTTTCAAACTATCCGCAGGCGATGCAGCGATACGAGCATCCCTTTCTTGGTGTAAAACCTGCATTTCCTCCTTTGGACCAAAACTAGCCAAAGCCCAAAGTACGATACTGATAGCCATAATAACTCCGCCGGCTTCACTTAAAAAGGATCTAATTTTATTGAGAACTGAAATTCCGACTGATTTCCAACGCGGCGCGCGGTAGGGGGGAAGGTCAAAAGCGAAAAGTGTAGGGTGGCTTTCTTTGATAAAACCTTTAAACAGGAGGGCAATTAGCAAGGCCATGACCAAGCCCAAAACATAAAGAAATAGAAGAACCAAGCCTTGATAACTGATAAAACCAAGAAAATACCCGGACGGAATGACCAATGCAATCATTAAGGTATAAACAGGTAAACGGGCACTGCAACTCATTAAAGGTGTAACCAAAATGGTCAAAAGTCTTTCCTTTGGACTGCCAATTGTTCGGGTGGATAGAATGGAGGGAACGGCACAGGCCACTCCACTAATCAAAGGAATAATGGAACGACCGTTTAGTCCAAATGGCCGCATAATTTGGTCCATCATATAACTTACCCTGGCCATATAACCTGTTTCTTCCAAAATGGCAATAAAGCCAAATAGCAAGGCAATTTGCGGAATAAAAATAATAATTCCGGTAAAACCTGCGAGCACACCATCCAATAATAAGTCTTTAAAAATTCCATCCGTCAAAAAGCCCGAAATCGTATCTCTTCCCATCGACATCAGCAGGTCGATCCATTCCATGGGCCATTTACTAACTTCGTAGACCGTTTGGAATACAACCAATAGCACCAGCATGAACAGAGCCAAACCCCAAAACTTATGGGTAAGTACCCGATCCATTTTATGGGAATTGGTTTCCGATGTTTGTTCTATTTTAGTTACGCAGCTGTCCTGAATGCTTTGCAGGAATTTAAACCGTAAAATAGATTCCTGGCGTTGAGCAATTTTTGTGTCAAAGCCAGAAGATTGAATCAATTGGTTTAATATTTCCTTTTGTGGGCCTTCTTTTTCAAGTCGGTTGGCATGGTTGGCAAAGTAAAATCCGGCAAAAGGTGATTGTAAATTCTTAAGTGTTTGAACTTTTTCCGAAACACCTTGGTCAATCAAGGCTAGGTTTACAAATTTTGATGAAGATACCCTAAAGCCATTGGGTAAATTTTCCACTAAGGCGGGTAATCCATCCTCGGCCCGAGCGGTAATTGGCACAACCTTGATATCCAAAAGTTGCTCAAGTTTGTCCAATTGTATGCTAATGCCATTGGACTTTGCCACATCCATCATATTCAAGGCCAGCATACAAGGAATGCCTAGTTCAATAACCTGGGTGGCAACGAACAAACTTCTTTTGAGATTTGAAGCATCAGCCACCAGCATAACAAAATCTGGATAATCAGGATGGGATTGGTTAGAAAGTACGGAAAAGACTACTTCCTCGTCGGGCGATTTAGGGTTGATGCTGTAAGTGCCGGGCAGGTCTAAAACTTGAAAAATTTCGGTTTGGGTTTTAATTTGTCCGCTTACCTTTTCGACTGTAACACCCGGAAAATTGCCAACTTTTTGGTGCAAACCAGTAAGCGCATTGAAAAGAGTCGTTTTTCCGCAGTTGGGGTTTCCTATGAGCGCAATTTTTTTCAACCGTTCAAATCTCCTATGAATTCAATCGTTCAACCTGAACCAACTTTGCATCTTGTTTACGAATACAGAGATCGGTGCCGGTAAGGGAAAGGCGCATGGGATCACCAAAGGGGGCAAAACCAATCATCGTAAGTTTTTCACCAGGCAAAAGACCCAATTCCATCAACTGCACACTCATACTATGGTCGTCGAGGCCGATAATTACGGCCTTTTCACCTACTACAAGCTGGTTTAAAGTGAGGATGGATGCTTCTTTCATGTTTAGGGAGCAAAAATAGGCATTTGTAAGGCACTATTTAGAATCTATCTAAATTTCATGATTAGATGGTATTTTTAGGGGTTATCAACAAAGATTTAACATTGCGTTTGTTGAAAATAAACCTAAAGCCAATCGGTTAATCCCAAACCTAGGGGTTAACTTTGCAGAAAATAAGAATCATGGCAAAAATCATTGCGATTGCCAATCAGAAAGGAGGAGTAGGGAAAACTACTACAGCCATTAATTTGGCTGCGAGCCTAGCGGTATTGGAGTATAAGGTATTATTGGTGGATGCAGATCCTCAGGCTAACAGTACTTCTGGTGTTGGATTTGATCCCAGGAATGTAAAGACCAGTATTTATGAATGTATAATTCATGATATTGACCCTGCAGGCATTATTCTAAAAACGGATACCCCCAATTTAGATTTGCTACCGGCCCATATTGATTTAGTTGGAGCGGAAATAGAAATGATTAATCTGCCCAACAGGGAACAGATGATGAAGGCATCCTTGGCTAAGGTGTCAGGACAATACGATTTCATTTTTCTGGATTGTTCACCCTCTTTGGGTTTGATTACTATTAATTCCCTCACAGCGGCTAATTCGGTAATTATTCCCGTGCAATGCGAGTATTTTGCCTTAGAAGGGTTGGGTAAGCTATTGAATACCATTAAAATCGTACAAAGCCGATTGAATCCTGATTTGGATATAGAAGGAATTCTGCTGACAATGTTTGACACACGTTTAAGCTTAAGTCGCCAAGTTGTAGAGGAGGTAAAAACCCATTTTCAACAAATGGTGTTCGATACCATCATTCATCGGAATACGAAACTGGGTGAAGCACCGAGTTTCGGACAAACCATTATTATGCACGATGCAGAAAGTAAAGGCAGCATCAACTATTTGAATTTAGCTAGGGAAATTCTTCAAAAGAACAACATGACCTTGCTAAGTGACGATGAGAAAATTATTGAAATAGAAGAATGAATCCCAAAAAATCGGCCCTAGGTCGCGGCCTCAGTGCCCTGTTGGAAAACCCAGGGACGGATATTACTTCTCGTCCCACAACCCAAGGAACTTCTGCCGTTGCTGGGAATGTTTCCTTGGTACCTATTTCCCAAATTGAAACCAATCCGTTTCAGCCACGCACCCATTTCGATTTGGATGCCTTGCACGAATTAGCCGATTCAATTAAGCAATTGGGGATAATTCAGCCACTTACGGTTCGGAAATTAGGCTACGATAAATTTCAACTTATTTCTGGAGAAAGAAGGTTCAGGGCGTCTCAATTAGCCGGTTTAACGGAAGTTCCAGCCTATGTTCGAATTGCCAATGACCAATCCATGTTGGAAATGGCCTTGGTTGAAAATATTCAACGGGAAGACTTAGATGCAATGGAAGTTGCTGAAAGCTACCGTCGACTGGTAGAAGAATGCAATTTGACCCAAGAGCAATTAAGTGAAAGGGTTGGTAAAAAGCGTTCCACGGTAACCAATTACCTTCGTTTGTTGCGCCTTCCTGCCGAAATACAACTGGCCATTCGCACCCGTCAAATAACTATGGGGCATGCCCGAGGTCTTGTTAATGTTGAAAGTGCTGAACAGCAATTGGAAATTTTCAAACGCATCCTTGAGGAAGGTCTTAGTGTACGCCAAGTTGAAGAGGAAGTAAAAACCGCCTCCTTAAAAAAGAAATCTAAAAAACCTTCACCTAAAGCACAAATGGTGCTTTCGTTCGAAATCCAGAAAATTCGGGAAGACCTTAGTCAGACCCTAGAAAGCAAAGTACTAATTCGCAAAAACGATTCGGGTGGGGGAGAGGTTGTTATCCCATTTTTATCAGATGATGATTTGATGCGGATTTATTCCATCATTGAGCCTTAATGAATAGTACCAATGGAAGAAATACATTTAAGTCAAGCTCCTTTTGGGGCTTGATTTGTATTGGTATCCTGCTATTGTTCAGTTTTCATACTTCCTATTCCCAAACAAAGGATAGCCTCAAACCTGTATCTGCGCAAGATACCTTGGCTATTAAAAAGACTAAACATTCACCAGCCTTGGCTACTATCCTTTCAACGGTTTGTCCGGGAGCAGGACAAATCTACAACCGGAAATATTGGAAATTGCCGATAGTTTGGGGTGGAATGGGCGCATTTGGCTACCTTTTCTTTAGTCAGAATAGCCGATACCAAGGCTATAAAAAAGCCTTAATTGCTAGGTTAGATACCGACTCCACTACGGTTGATAACCAGTTCCCTCAATATACCGACTCCCAAATTTCACAATTGAAGGAAAATACCAAATACAACAGGGATTTAATGGCAGTTTTGGCTGGACTTTTTTATGTGCTGAATATTGTTGATGCCAATGTGGATGGCCACTTATACGATTTTGATGTGAGTGAAAACCTAAGTATGCGGATTGAGCCAACTACCTTGCCCGTCAACACACCAACACGACTTGCGCCTGGGATTTCATTAACCTTGAACTTTAAAAAATAACCTATCTAACAAACTTTGTGAAACAATTCCTTCACTTCTTATCTTGTGCTAAATTCTGATTATTAGCTTTGCACCCTTAAAGGTAAAATCTTTACATGAATATTGCTATCCTCGGTTATGGAAAAATGGGAAAGGAAATTGAGAAAATTGTCCTGTCCCGCGGCCATACTGTAGGGGTAATTATCAATACGGACGAAGAGTGGTTTGACAAGAAAGGTAAACTTGCAACAGGTGATATTGATGTAGCGATTGAGTTCAGTACCCCGCGAAGTGCAGTCCGGAACATTACCCAATGTTTTGAGGTAGGAATACCTGTGGTGGTAGGTACAACAGGTTGGCTTGATGAATTGGACTATATCAAGCAATTGTGCATTGATGGTGACCATACCTTGTTCTATGCTTCTAATTTTAGTTTGGGTGTCAATATCTTTTTTGAACTAAACAGGAAATTGGCCCAAATGATGAACAAGCATCCGGAGTATTTACCCGATATTGAAGAAATACATCATAAGCAAAAATTGGATAGTCCTAGCGGAACAGCGATTACACTTGCCAACGAAATGATTAGAAATTTGAGCGGAAGAGTGGCTTGGACCAACCAAAGCAGCACCAGAAACGATGAAATTTCTATCATCTCTAAACGAGAAGATGATGTGCCCGGAACCCATATTGTAACCTATTCCTCTGAAGAAGACAAAATAGAAATTAAACATACCGCCCACGGCCGCAAAGGTTTTGCTTTTGGTGCCGTTTTAGCCGCTGAATTTGTTAAAGGCAAGGTCGGGATTTTTGGGATGAAGGACATGTTGGGTTTCTAAACTAATTATCAGAATAAACCACGAAAATGATTTTCAATAAGAAAAAAGAAGTTAAAAAGGACGATAAAACGCCTAAGGTTAAAAAGTCGCCGCTAAGGGAATGGATTGATGCAGTTCTTTTTGCCGTAGTGGCTGCCACTTTGATCCGTATGTTTTTTATCGAGGCCTACACCATTCCTACTTCTTCCATGGAAAAAAGCCTCTTGATCGGCGATTTCCTTTTTGTTAGTAAAGTAAACTATGGTCCTCGCATTCCCAATACACCGCTTTCTTTTCCTTTCGCCCACCATACCATGCCGGTGTTAGGTACTCAATCTTACTTGGAATGGATCAAATTGCCATACTACCGTTTACCCGGTTTCCAAAAAATCAAAAACAATGATGTGGTCGTATTTAACTACCCCATGGAAGATTTCCGTCCGGTTGATAAACGTGAAAACTATATCAAAAGGTGTATAGCCATTCCCGGTGATACCTTGTCGGTTATCAATGGAGAAGTCTACTTAAATGGGAAGCCCAATGTGAAACCCGAAAACATGCAATTTAATTACAGCGTGAAAACGGATGGAACCAATTTCAACCCTAGAAGTTTGATGAAATACGATATCACTGAATTTTATGCCACGAGCAATTTCGGTGATTTCAACATGACCTTGACCAATGAAAACTTGGAACATATCAAAGCTTTCCCGAATGTTCAATCCGTAAGCCTTCAACTTCAGCCCAAAGGTCAATATATGGATTATATCTTTCCACATGATCCTATTGTGCCTTGGAACGTTGATAATTTTGGTCCTTTGTTTATCCCTCAGAAGGGAGCAACCATCACCTTGGATGCTAAAAATTTAGCCATCTACCGCCGAGCAATTCAGTTGTATGAAAACAACAAAGTAGAGGTTGTCAATGGGAAGGTGTTTATCAACGATAAAGAAACCAGCACGTATACCTTCAAACTGGATTATTATTTCATGATGGGCGACAACCGTCATAATTCGGCCGATAGCCGCTTTTGGGGTTTTGTTCCTGAGGATCATGTTGTTGGTAAGGCTGTTTTTATCTGGTTGAGCTTAAATGGCAACGAACCCAATATCTTTAAAAAAATACGCTGGAGAAGGTTGTTTAACCTCATCCACTAGTTCTCCAAATGCATAGTTCGTTTCGAATCATCCTGTTTCTAGTTTCAAGTATTTTGGTTTGGCAGCCAACCAAGGCTCAAATGCCCAAAACCAACATTTGGCTCCTCGAAATAGCCGGAACTAAAGATGCGCTGGTGCTGAAGAATCCAAAGAAAATAACAAGGGACGGAAGCTACGACAACCAGCCCTACTTCACCAAGGATAACTTGGGGTTTTTCTATACCAATGAACAGGACAATGACCAAACCGATATTCTGTATTACAGTTTCGGAACAGGAATGTCGGAGCGTGTGACCAAAACCCCGGAAAGCGAATATTCACCAAAAGGATTAACTGCAAAAAGTTTTACCTGTGTTCGGGTTGGTAAAGACAGTGCTCAACATTTGTATCGCTACGATGCTGCCAATCCAAAAGGAAAGTGGTTGTATACCCATTCCGATAGTATTGGTTATTATGGCATAACCGAGGGTAAAATGGTGTATTTTAAAATCACCGAACCTCCGTCTATTTGGCTAGCCGATTCAACCAGCGAACAAAGGATATCAGGCATTCCCGGAAGGTGTTTCGTTCATTCACCCGACCAACAAAAGGTATGGTTCGAACAAAAAATGGGTAATTCGTTTTTGTTGAACCATATTCAAGGTTCTACCTTGGCTTTTTCTCAAGGACTGCCCGAAAATGCTGAGTTTTTTGATTTTTATGATCCTCGAACTATCTTGATTAATGTTGGTAATGGATTACAATTGTTGGACTTGGATACGGGTGCAAAAAAAGCCATTGCCTTCCCCCAAGGAACGCCTACAACTGCCTCTACCCGAATGTCCATTAGTTCAAATAAAAAGTACTTGGCAATTGTTTTTGCCGAATAATCGAAATGAAAGCAATAGCCCAAATAATTTTCAAAATTGCCGGATGGCAAGTAAGCTACACCGATGTACCAGAATTGAAAAAATGTGTCATGATTGCCGCTCCCCACACCAGCAATTGGGATTTTTTCTACGCTAGGTTGGCTTTTTTTATCATGGGAGTTAAGGTGCGATACATGATCAAGAAAGAACTGATTCGTTTTCCGTTTGGCTGGATTTTCAAAGCCTTGGGCGCCATTCCGGTTGACAGGAAAAAGAAAGGAAATTTGGTTGATGCCTGTATTCATCTCTTTAATGAAAACAAAGAATTGGTAGTACTTATTCCCCCGGAAGGTACGCGAGGGATAGTGGAGAAGTGGAAAACTGGTTTTTACCATACCGCTGTAGGCGCCAAAGTACCCATTGCCTTGGGTTATCTCGATTTCAAGAAGAAGGTAGCCGGAATTGGTCCTGTTTTTTGGCCTACCGGCGATATTCAAAAGGATTTCGACCATCTGCGCAATTTCTATAAAGATATTTCACCGGCTCATCCCGAATTATTTGACCCAAGTTCCATAAAGCCTTAATTTTACCGCCGCATGATTGTTGACATTTTCATTCCTTGTTTCATTGACCAAATTTACCCGGATACGGCCGAAAATATGGTCAAATTGCTTGAAAAAGCTGGTGTTGGGGTAAACTATAATCCTGAACAAACCTGTTGTGGACAACCCGCATTTAACGCAGGTTATTGGGAAATGGCAAAGGAAGTAGGGGAGAAGTTCATTCGCGAATTTCCGAATGATCGTCCCATCGTTTGTCCTTCCGCTTCCTGTGTTGGAATGATTAAAAATTATTATCCCGAATTGTTTAACAACACGGCGTTGCACAACGAATTCAAGCAGATACAACGCAACATCTACGAAATTAGCGATTTTTTGGTAAATGTGGTCAAGTTTACCGATTTCAATGCCAAATTGGAGGGAGTGGCTACCTACCACGATAGTTGTGCAGCCTTGCGTGAGAATAACATCAAACAAGAACCTCGCATTTTGCTTGAGAAGGTCAAAGGGTTGCAAATCAAGGAAATGGCCGATAATGAAAGTTGCTGCGGTTTTGGTGGAATGTTTTCCGTAAAATTCGAACCCATCGCAGTTGGTATGGCCGAAACCAAAACCGAAAATGCTATGGCGGTCAATCCCGATTACATTATCTCCACCGACTTGTCGTGTTTGATGCACCTCGACGGCTATATCAAAAAGAAAGGTTATACACTAAAACCAATGCATTTGGTTGACGTTTTGGCCTCGGGTTGGTAATTACCTAGCAAGATTATTTTTTCAATTGTTTTTATTTGGCGGGTCCCCTCCGCCCCAAAAGCTGTGGTGCTTTAATTGGCTTTGGTGCTGGGGCGTTCGGGTCGGGCTATTCGCTGCAAATCCTCGCGCCTTTCGCTTTCGCTCAGGCCGCTGTGGGTTTTCCGCTGCTATCCCTACCCGGAAAGAGCGTGCTGGTACTTGGCTTTTGGTGTTTTGAAGAAGGTCGGTGACAAAAAAAATCTTTATTTTTAAACCTAAATTAATCAATAAGAGGATTTACTAAACCGAACTACTTGATTTAGTTGGGTTTACCCCTCCCGAAGAAATTTCGGGATAGCAGTTGTTATCAATTTGGCCATACAAATTGATTTACAACTGGTTAATCGTTTATGCATTTCTAATGCGTAATCTGGGTTAAATGAACAAAAGACTGAAATTCAAGATTGGAAGCATTGCTTGGAAAGACCAAAGATTAGCCATGATTCCAATTGTGCATGAAAAAACTCAAACTGGATAAGCCTAGCTAAAAGGTTTTCTGGGTTATGAGTTGTCGGTATAAATTGGATTAAATACTTGGGTGAATTTGGTGGAAAGGTAGAATCTGTCTACCTTTAGGCTTTCTAAATTAGAAATAGACTATTTACCAAAACAGCTGTATGAAAAAACAACTACAACATTTTACAACCCTTTTTCTTCTTTTCATTTCATTCACCTATTCCCAAGCCCAAACCTTTGTAGTAGATAGTTTTGTGGCTGGTGGTATAATGCGCACCTTTCGGGTTTATGTTCCTACCATTTATTCCAATACCAATGCAGTTCCTTTGATTCTTAATTTGCATGGCTATACTTCCAATGCATTCGAGCAGGAGTTTTATGGCAATTTCAAACCCATCGCCGATACAGCCAATATCATTTTAGTTCATCCAAATGGAACTTTAGATCCAAACAACGACCAATATTGGAACAATTTCGATGGTTCTACCGTGGATGATGTAGGCTTTCTTTCTGCCTTAATTGATACCATTAGCAATAGGTACAATATCGACCAGAACAGAATTTACAGTACAGGAATGAGCAACGGTGGATTTATGAGTTATGATTTGGCCTGTTTTCTCAGTCATCGCATTGCAGCCATTGCCTCAGTTACCGGTTCCATGATTTTCACGCATATGGCATCGTGCAATCCTTCCCATCCCATGCCGGTAATGCAGGTACACGGAACCGCTGATCCTACCGTGCCTTATGCTGGCAACGTGGCGATGTCGCCAATTGAAAATTTAGTTGATTTTTGGGTTGATTTTAACAATTGTGATACCAATCCAAGTTTTACAGCCTTACCTGATATCTCAACCACCGATGGATGCACCGCCGAACATTATGTTTATTCAGGCGGAACCTATGGCAGCACGGTAGAGTTTTACAAAGTGATTGGAGGCGCCCATACTTGGCCGGGTGCTATTTTTAACATTGGGGTTACCAACCAAGATTTTGATGCCAGCAAAGAAATTTGGCGTTTCTTTAGCCAATACAGACTGGATGATTTGGTTAGCATTGAACCAAGCCAAACGATTCGCCAAAGCCTTATTTATCCCAATCCGGCCAGTGATGAAATGTGGATGCCCTCTACAAAAGAAGGTTTCATAATTCGGGATGCAGTTGGTAAAATTTGGCTTCAAGTAAAGGGGAAAACTGAAGCAAAAACCTTTGTTATTTCAGCTTTACCCAGCGGATTGTATTCGGTTGAATTTAATAGCCAGGTGCAACGCTTGGTTATTGGTGCAAAGTAAGTATTTCAAAGTTCACCAAAAGTTTTTGGGAAGGGAAAATGGGATTTCTATAACCAAAGATTATGGGTAATGTCCGGGCAACGATTGCAGCAAGTACCCCGCACAAACACGAAGCCTAAGCGTAGGGTTTGGAGGAGTACTGCGGAAAGCGTGACCTTTTCGCCTAGCCTAAATTAAGATTCTAGGTAGAATGGGTTTGCGAAAAGGGGCCCGCCAAATGAAAAAAATAAAGTTTCAAGTTGAATATAAATGAAAAAAGGGCTCCAAAGTATAAAACTCTGAAACCCTTCTCTAAGGATGTGGGCCCACCTGGGTTCGAACCAGGGACCACCTGATTATGAGTCAGGTGCTCTAACCGACTGAGCTATAGGCCCCGAAAACGGGCTGCAAAAGTAAAATTAAGTTTTAATAATTATAAAAATATTTTTCAACCTTGAATTTGTAACCATTCTCCGCAATTGGTGGTTCTTAATTCAAATATATCAGATTTTTGTGGAATGAATAAATATGTGGTCTCTCTACTCTTGCTAATTGCCGCGATTTTTCAAGGGAAATCCCAAGATTTGGGCTATGCTAGGGAGGTGATTTCAACGCTTTGTAGCGATGAATTGGCTGGTCGTGGATACGTTGAAGACGGGGATGCCGCAGCGGCAGATTATATCAAAAAGCAATTCGAACTGCTGAATGTACAAGCTTTCGACTACAATTATTTCCAAGATTTTGAATTTCCAGTCAATACCTTTCCCGGGGCTATGGAACTTTTTATGGATGGTCGAAAATTGGTTCCAGGCTTACATTATATTATCGATCCGGCAAGTACTGGAAAATCAGGCGATTTAAAAGTGCTTCACCTCGATTCACTAGGTTGGGATACGCTGTTGTCAAAACCAGTAAAGATGTACCATGTAGCAGCCTATTCGAAGATGCCTGTATCGTCGGATAAAAAATTCAATGAAAGGGTTTCAAAAGTAGCTTTTGCCCTGTTCCCAATGGTGGTTTGGGTAAAACCAAAACTAACTTGGTCGGTTGCTGATTATGTGGTTCCGGGTATTCAAATTGATTTGGTGGATAGCGTATCCAAGGATGTTCCCCTGAAATTTCGTTACACCTTCGAATCTAAATTCATAAAAAAACACCGGTCTCAAAATGTGATTGGACTCATCCACGGTACTGAAGATAGAGAAAATTACCTTGTTTTTACCGCCCATTACGACCACTTAGGAAAAATGGGTAAAGAGGCAATTTTTAGGGGAGCCAACGATAATGCAAGTGGAATTTCCATGCTGTTGCAAATGGCTAAATATTTTGCTGAAAACAAACCCAAATGCAATGTGGTCTTTATTGCCTTTGCCGGAGAGGAAGCAGGCTTAAAGGGTTCGGAATATTATGTTCAAAATCCGGTTTTTCCTTTAAAGTCAATTAAATGTTTGGTCAACTTGGATTTATTAGGAACAGGGGAGGAGGGAATTACCGTGGTCAATGCCACAGAATTTCCAGATTTATTTGAAAAACTGGAAAAAATTAATTCCGAAAATAACTATGTAGCCCAAATCAAAAAAAGAGGGAAAGCGGCCAATAGCGACCATTATTATTTTTCTGAAAATGGTGTTCCTGCCTTCTTTATCTATACCATGGGTGGAATCAAAGCCTACCATGATGTATTGGATAAACCCGAAACCTTGCCTTTGTCGGATTATGCAGATGTTTTTAAGCTTTTACGGGACTTTGCAGTTAAAATTTCACAATAAATCCGATAGATAACACTAAATGGCTCAAAACTTTCGATTAGTGAATATATCTCTACCTTTACATTTAATACTTTTGTGGCATGGCGATAGATAAAAGCGGAAGAATCAAGTGTTCCTTTTGCGAACGCGAAAAAAATGATACGGCAGTTTTGATTGCCAGTGCGAATGGTCAGATTCATATCTGCGACCAATGTGCCGAGCAAGCCCACTTTATCATTAAAGAAGAACTTTCAACCCAAACCGGTAAAGGCCAAGGTCATGTATTTGGACCCATCCAATTGCAAAAACCTATGGAAGTGAAGAAATTCCTTGATCAATATGTAATCGGACAGGATGAGGCTAAAAAGGTTTTGGCGGTGGCCGTTTATAATCACTACAAACGCCTACAACAAAGGCCAATGAAACGCTACGATGATGTGGAAATTGAAAAATCCAATATCATTATGGTGGGCGAAACAGGAACGGGAAAAACCTTATTGGCTCGTTCCATTGCTAAAATGTTGCATGTGCCTTTTGCTATTGCCGATGCAACGGTATTAACCGAAGCTGGTTATGTTGGTGAAGATGTGGAAAGTGTGCTTTCTCGTTTGCTTCAATCAGCCGACTTCGATGTGGCTGCAGCCGAAAGAGGAATCGTATTTATTGATGAAATAGATAAAATTGCCCGTAAAAGCGATAATCCAAGCATTACCCGTGATGTAAGTGGTGAAGGGGTGCAACAAGGTTTGCTGAAACTTTTGGAAGGTAGCGTGGTAAATGTGCCACCCCAAGGAGGTAGAAAACATCCCGAACAGAAATTGGTTCCGGTAAATACCAAAAACATACTCTTCATTTGTGGAGGTGCTTTTGACGGTATTGAGAAAAAAATTGGTAAACGCTTGAATACACATGCGGTAGGTTACAAAACCGATAAAAAGTCGGATGAGTTGGACCGTACCAATATGTTGCAATATATCAATGCCCAAGATTTGAAAGCCTTCGGTTTGATTCCTGAATTGATTGGTCGACTTCCAGTGGTTACTTTCCTTAATCCTTTGGATTCTCAAACCTTGCGTCGTATTTTGACCGAACCTAAAAATGCGTTGATCAAACAATACGAAGAACTGTTTAGAATCGATAATATTGAACTGAAACTTGAATCTGAAGTCCTTGATTTTATGGTGGAAAAGGCCGTAGAATATAAACTTGGTGCTCGTGGTTTAAGAAGTATATGTGAAGCAATTCTATTGGATGCCATGTTTGAATTACCCTCCGAAAAGGATGTGAAAATGATAAACATCACCTTGGAATATGCTATGAACAAATTTGGTCAAAGCAATATTTCAAAACTGAAAGCAGCATAATACCGCTTTAAATTATCAAATCAATAGGCGATTCCATTAGGTTTCGCCTATTTTTTTTGCTTTTCTTTCTCTTTTTTCCTGGCTAAATAGTCCTTGGCATCTTCCCAAAAAGACTCAAATTTCTCGTTAAGTATCCTTATAATATCCTCTTTTCTTCGGTTGGCCACCAAATTGTTGATGCGTTTTACCATAAAAGGAAAGGGCTTTTCGAGCTGTTCAAATTTATCATTGAGGATTACAAAGGCATCTATGTTCATTTCCTTTGTTTCTCCGAATTCACCCACCAGAAAGAACAGATCTTTGGGTAAGTCAACCGGATTCAAATTCGTATCCAGTACCAATCCATTCCAATCCCTTTTGGAAATTAGATCCGAATGTTCAGCATAGAAAAAATAAACCTTGGAAAAGGAATAGCTCGATTTAACGGCCCGAACGGTAGAAGCATTTTCTAATTCCATTTTCTTGCTTTCGTCCTTGGCTTCAGCTAATCGACCATATTTCTCCAATGCCTGTATTTTCAAGCTGTTTTGCTTTAATCTCACCAACAAAGCTCCGTCTTTCAGTCCAACAATTTGTTGACTGGCCAATACCCTGTCTTCCTTGGGTTGGATCAGTTGAGATTTGGCCGCCAGCTGGCATGCTCCAAGTAAAGTGAGTAGGATGAAGATTCTATTTCCTGCCATTGTTTTGCTATTCAGACAACAATAGTACTATGGTAAAACATTTGAAAAGCGTAAAAATTCATTAAAAAATGCAGTTCTATCCCAATAACTGACCAAGTTCATTTTTCATTCCAAGCCAACCAACTTATTTTGCCCCATGAAGATTTATGTACTCCTAGGTCACCCTGATTCGACTAGTTTTAATGGGAAAATAGCTCAAACCTATGTAGATGCCGCAACTAAAAAAGGCCATGAGGTGCGCTTGCAAAAACTGGGTGAAATGAAGTTTGATCCAATCCTATGGGAAGGCTATAAATCAAAACAGGAACTTGAACCTGATTTGAAACAAGCGCAAGAAAACCTTTTATGGTGCGACCATTGGGTAATTGTTTATCCAATTTGGTGGGGTTCTTTTCCTGCTTTGCTCAAAGGATATTTTGACCGGGTGCTGCTGTCTGGATTTGCTTTTAAATATAAAAAGGATTCGCCTATGTGGGACAAACTCCTAAAGGGGAGAACTGCCGAGGTAATCACAACCTGCGATGCACCTACCCTGTGGATTTGGCTTATGTATCGAAACAGTGATCTCAATACGGTTCGGCATGCCATTTTGGCTTTCTGTGGGTTTTCGTTTAAAGGTTCAACCCGGATTGGACGTCTCCGGTATTTACAAGAAAAGGAGCGAATTCAAATTCTATCCAACATTGCCAAAGCTGTAAAATAACCCAAGCTTAAATCCTGATTACCTTTGGGCTTTAATTCAGCTAATGAAAGCCTTTAATCATCTTCCTGTTTTGTTCCTCGATACCGTCCATCCTTTCCTTAAAACGGGCTTGGAAAAGGAAGGATTTACAGTGGTTGAAGATTATGCTTCCACAAAGGAAACCATAGCAAGCAAGTTGAACGAATTCCAAGGTTTGGTAATTCGAAGCCGGTTCAAGCTGGATAAAGCTTTCCTTGAAAAGGGAAATCAATTGCGCTTTATTGCTCGGGTTGGCGCAGGAATGGAAAATATCGATGTTCAAGCGGCCGAAGCCTTAGGAATTACCTGTTTGCATGCTCCAGAAGGAAACCGCACCGCTGTTGCCGAACAAACGCTGGCTATGCTACTCGGACTTTTCAATAATTTGTTTAGAGCAAACCAAGAAGTTCGGAAAGGACTTTGGTATAGAGAGCAAAACCGAGGCATTGAATTGGAAGGCAAAACAGTGGCAATTATTGGTTATGGCAACATGGGATCAGCCTTGGCACAGCGTTTAATTGGTTTCGGTTGCAAAGTGCTGTTGCACGATAAGTATAAAACCAATTTTGCCCCTTCAGGTTTTGAGGAAGCCAATCTGCAAAAGGTTTATGAACAGGCCGATATCGTATCACTTCATTTACCCTTAACTACCGAGACAACCTATTTTGCTGATTCAAACTTTTTCAATTCCTTTAAAAAGCCCATTTGGATTATTAATACAGCCCGCGGAAAATGCCTAAAAACGACCGATCTTGTAAAGGCTATTCAAGCTGGAAAGGTGGTAGGCGCTTGCTTGGATGTACTTGAATATGAAAGTCTTTCCTTTGAGAATTTTGGTGAAAACCTACAAGGAGAAGAAAAAGAAGCCTGGGAATTTTTGATTGCTTCAGATCAAGTAGTATTGAGTCCTCACATTGGCGGTTGGACGCATGAAAGCAATTTGAAAATGGCGGAGGTATTGGTGGAGAAGGTAAGGCGATTGAGGGGATTTTAATCTGTATTTTCTTAATCATTGTCAAATTCCATAATTATTGTTGAAAGATTTCGTAAATTTGTACTATGACAAATACTGGTTTAAAGTTGGAAATTAATTCGTTACCTAAAGAACTTAGAGATGAAGTCGCTGATTTTGTAGCTTTTTTGAAAAATAAAACAAAGACTAATTCAAAATCAATTTCAAAATCAAGAGAATTTGGATTTGCGAAAGGAAAAATTATCCTATCTAAAGATTTTGATCAACCTATGGATGAATTCAAAGCGTATTTTTAATGGCTTATCTGCTTGATACACATACCTTTCTTTGGTTTGTTTCAGGTGATAATCAATTACCAGAAAAAGCAAAAAAGGTAATTGAAGATATGCAACAAGCTTGTTTTCTTAGTGTTGCTAGTTTATGGGAAATAACCATAAAACTCCAAAACCAAAAACTAGAACTTGGAGTTTCATTAAAAGAGTTATTTGAATTCATTGAAAGAAATCAAATTGAAATAATTCCAGTAAATATGGAGCATCTTTTGCTCTTATCAAACTTGCCAATGCATCACAATGATCCGTTTGATAGATTAATTGTCTGTCAATCTATTTCTGAAGGACTTGTTCTGATCTCGAAAGACAAGCAATTAAAATATTATCCGGTTGAATTGCTTTGGAATTAATTAAATTATTCCTATAAGGACGATTCAATAAAAAATTTTGTTTTCAAATTTCCTTTAACCCAAATTAATCAATAGGAGGATTTATTAATCCGAACTACTTGATTTAGTTGGGGTTACCCCTCCCGAAGAAATTTCGGGATAGCAGTTGTTATCAATTTGGCTATACAAATTGATTTACAACTGGTTAATCGTTTATGCATTTCTAATGCGTATTCTGGGTTTAACCCGCCTAAATTAAGTAGTTTGAATATATAATTCCAATATCGCTAAGTTTGGGTTAGATAATTAAAATATTTTTTTGGTCTGAGGTTAAATACCAATTCTATTGAAATGCTACCCTTTTTTACCCATCATAAAAATCATCAAAAAAGAAAGGTCTAAACAAGCTAAACCATCGCTAAATTTGCCCCCTATTTTTTTGAAATGTCCAAAAATGTAAAAGTTGGTCTGGTGCAGTTGAGCTGTTCCTCCAATGTAGCCGAAAACCTTACCAAACACAAAGACGCAATTCGCAAAGCCGCCGGAATGGGCGCACAGGTGATTGTCCTACAAGAGCTTTTCAAATCGCTTTATTTCTGCGATGTGGAAGACTATAAAAATTTCGAACTCGGTGAAGCTATTCCTGGACCAACAACCGACGAATTGGCTCCTTTGGCCAAAGAATTGGGTGTGGTTATCGTGGCTTCTCTCTTCGAAAAACGAGCCCAAGGCCTTTACCACAACACTACAGCCGTGCTCGATGCCGATGGCGCATACCTTGGCAAGTACCGAAAAATGCATATTCCCGATGATCCAGGCTATTACGAAAAGTTCTATTTCACACCGGGCGACCTCGGCTATAAGGTTTTTGATACAAAGTTTGGTCGAATCGGCGTTTTGATCTGCTGGGACCAATGGTATCCCGAAGCAGCTCGGCTTACAAGCTTGATGGGTGCTGATATGTTGGTGTATCCTACTGCTATTGGCTGGGCTTTGGCACAAGACGAATCTACCAATTCTGAACAATATTATGCTTGGCAAACTATTCAACGCGGACATGCTGTTGCCAACGGTATACATGTGATTTCGGTAAACAGAACCGGACAGGAAGGAGAAATGCAGTTTTGGGGCGGCAGTTTTGTGGCCAATCCAATGGGACGGGTTTTGTACCAAGCGCCGCATCTAGAGGAAGATATTACTGTGTTGGAAATCGATATGGAAAAATCGGAGTACTACCGCACGCACTGGCCTTTCCTGCGCGATCGCCGCATCGATTCCTATTCCGATATCACCAAACGCTTTATTGATTAATTCCTCAAGCTTATTCCATTGACACCAAAAGAACAAGGTTATACCTTTCCCGCCGAATGGGAACCTCACCGCGCTACCTGGTTGAGTTGGCCCCACAAAGAGGCTTCTTGGCCTGGCAAAATTCAAAGCATTTATCCGAACTATACCCAATTCATTAAGCTGGTTTCGGAAGGTGAAAGGGTTTGCATCAATGTAGCAGATAGCCAAATGCAAGTGCAGGTTACCGAATGGCTCAAAAAGGGCCAAGTAAACCTAGGACAAATTGATTTTTTTCATTTCCCTACCAACGATGCTTGGTGCCGCGACCATGGACCAGCCTTTGTAGTGAACCGAAAAGAAGGTAAAAAGGCTATCGTAGATTGGGGCTACAATGCTTGGGGCGATAAATATCCTCCGTATGATTTGGATGATGTGATACCTACCAAAATTGCCAAAGCCTTCAATTTGCCCCTGTTTTTGCCCGGCATCGTGATGGAAGGTGGTTCAGTGGAGTTCAACGGTAAAGGGAGTTTGCTTACCACCCGCGCCTGTTTGCTTAATCCCAACCGAAATCCCCATTTGAAACAGTCCGAAATCGAGCGCTACCTATCCGAGTTTTATGGCATTCACCATATTCTTTGGCTGGGCGATGGCATTGTTGGCGATGATACCGACGGCCATATCGACGATTTGGTAAGGTTTGTAAACCACAATACCGTAGTAACAGTGGTGGAAGAAAATGTGAACGATGAGAATTATGGCATCTTGCAAGAAAACCTAAAGGATTTAGCCAAACTTCGCCTCGAAAACGGACAACAGTTGAACATCGTAGAGTTGCCAATGCCTAACCCGGTTATTTACGAAGATCAGCGCTTACCGGCCTCTTACGCGAATTTCTATATCGCCAACAAATATGTAATTGTACCCACTTTCCGCGATACTTACAACGACGAAAAGGCCCTCAGTATTTTGGAAGGACTCTTTACCGATCGCCAGGTGGTAGGAATCGATTCCACCGATATCATTTGGGGTTTGGGAAGTTTTCATTGCTTAAGCCAACAAGAGCCTAAATAGGAATTCGAATGTTGGGGTTTCTAGGATAATTTGGCGTGCCGCTTTTCGCCAAATACAGTTTCGTCTTTAAACTTAGCCTTCGAATAGGGCGAAAAAGCGCCGGGCTATTCGCTGCAAATCCTCGCGCCTTTCGCTTTCGCTCAGGCCGCTGTGGGTTTTCCGCTTCTATCCCTGCCCGAAGTTCGTGCAAGAATTAACCATTGGTGTTTTGAATGAGCAGGAATTATTACCCCCCCAAAAAAAAATAAATTCTAAAAAGGACATTTCCCAATTTAACCCAAATTAATCAATAGGAGGATTTACTAATCCGAACTGCTTGATTTAGTTGGGCTTACCCCTCTCGAAGAAATTTCGGATTAGCAGTTTTTATCAATTTGTTTTGCCAAATTGATAAAAACTGGTTAATCGTTTATGTATTTCTAGTGCGTAATCTGGATTGAAAAAGAGCAGAGACTTATATTATTGTTTTATGAATTTTCCACTTCCTTTATCAGTTTTAACGTAATACAGGTTGGAAGGTAAGCTCGAAATATCTAAGGTATTGCCTTGGGTTTTTGCTACCATTTGTCCTAATCCGTTGAAAACACGAATCCATTCACTTCCTTCCACTTGGATACTTGTTGAGCTTGGGTTAGGATAAATGCCAATGGATTGCGCCAAGTGCTCTTCCTGACCAACAAGAATAAAATAATCTAAGGCTATAGCCTCGGGTGAAATACCGCAATCAAAGGTTTCTTGAGCTGCAGAAGGAGGAAAAACATTTAGATTGCCATAAGAAAAATAGTCGGATGTAGTGGAAAAAAGGTACTCATTTACGCTGTCAAGGGCAGTGACTAAAAAGCCTCCAGCCTGAACAGTAGGATTTATTATGCTATCACCAGAAATACTCCAGCTGCCAATTCCATCCGCACCAAAAGTACCATATAGCTTGTCGCCCACAACTCCCAACAAATCTTTGGCATTACTTGAATTGGTTGGAATAAGGCTAAATTGACCTGTAGAATAGTTGTATTTTGTTATACTGTAATTGACAGAATTGGCTCCAAAGAGTAAACGGTTTACTTTGTCGAAAGCCAAGGAGTTAATTCCCGCTCCTGCTGCACCTAATTCAATATCTCTCACCTTGGTTAAGGTATTAAGGCTCACTACTGAAATATAACCTAAACTATCGGCAAACACATTGAATGGAGGGTATTGGTCAATTACACTACTTACGTTCCATGCGATGTAAAGACTATCCTCGATTTGAAGCATATCCATGATAGGGTAATTGAATCCATCGATTTCGCCAACCGTATCCAAGGTAAATCGATCGAAAACCATGGGTTTGTTGGAATTGGCATTTAAAACGGTTGAAGGTCCAACAATTAAGTAGGAATAAGCCAATTCGAGGGTTTGTGTGCCTGCAAAAGGCACGCTGTCCAAACGAGCATAGGTTGCAATATCATGCTTGTACAAGGTGTTAGACGCATTAGAATAGAGCATATGTTCATCGGCAACGGCTGCATTCGTAAAGTCACCAGGAATTGAATCAAAAAACTGGAAAGTGTGATCCGCTAGTTCGTATTTGCCATATTTGACATAGTTTCCGGGTTGTCCGAAATTTCCTCCAGCCACCGTAATGGCTTGTTTGAGTTGGTACTGCGCTGAAACAGCGATTGGCATTAGTAAAATTAGAAGGGTTTTGATTTTTTTCATAATGTATGTTGGTTTTTAAATGAATACTTGATTTGAATTCCTGCTAAAAGGTTGAAGCCTGGCATTGGCCTTTGTTCAACGGTTTGGTAATTGGAATTGGTGGCGTTGTTTGCAGAAAACGAAGCTTGTAATTCCATGGTTTTGAAAAGCAAAAAAGATTTGGCTACGGTGACGTTCAAGGTATACCAAGCCGGTAATGAGGTAGAATGGTCGGTTGATGAAAAGGTTTTTCCATTGACCACTGCATCGATAGATAGGAAATAGCCTTTCCAAGCAAAGGATATAAAACTATTCGACTTGAATTGGGGAACATAAATCAATTGCAAGCCTACCGTTTCGCCGTTGGTATAGGAGGCTGTAGGGCTTGTCTGATTAAAATGGATTCCTGTTCCAATCTGAAGCCGACATTTTCTAAACTCGAGGTTCTCTTTTAAGCTGGCTTCTAAGCCAATTGCTTGTACTGATTTGGCATTGAAGGGTACCCAAATGCTTCCGGTGGGCACCCATTGAATCCAGTTTTGAATCCATTTTGAATAGCCTGAAACACTTAAGGTCGGTAATGCCGAAATACCACTTTTGGTGCTGATTCCGGCTTCCAGCATATACCCACTTTCTGATTTTAAGTTTTGGTTTCCTCCAGGTATCCAATAAAGGTCGTTATAACTGGCTGCTCTGTATACTTTATTGGCCAAAACTTGAATGGTAAACCATTTGGAATACAACAAACCTGTAAATCCTATTCCCAATGGGGTCCATTCGTTTCTTCGAATTTCTTGTCTTGCCGAGATGTTTAAGAAATGCGATTTTCCTGTAATGGAAAATCCACCAAACAAGGCATGGTTGAATTGGTGTCGGTTTCCCTTATAGCCTTCCGATCCTACGTTTACAAATTGGGTATGTTCACCAAGTTGAAGTGCCACTTTTGGATGTAGCTGAAACTGCCAAGAACTAAGGAATTGCGCATTTTGACTTAAGCTGGTTTCATCCAATTGGGCAACTGAATCCTGATAAATCAATTGGTCATGGAAATAGGCAATTTGGTTGCTTCCTTTCCATTTTTTCTTATGAAGGTTCCAACCTAAAAATCCTCTATAAGATTGGTCTTTTTGCAAGGCCACTGAACTCGACATCAACATTGTAGGAGGTAGTTCTCGGTAATTTTGTACCAACCAAAAACCTATTTCCAAACTTTGAACCGAGTCAAGTTTAAGCTGCGATTCATGTAAAACAGAAAGGTGTTGGTTTGCAGCATGGGACAGCCTTTCAATTGGGTTGTTTTTCTTGTAGATATTTGTGTAGGGGAAGTTATTCTTGGCTTGGAAATATTGAACGGAACTAAGGGAATTCCATCTTTTTCTAGAAAATCCAAAAGAAGCCACGCCTTTTTGTAGACCAAAAGAACCCGTTGTATAGCCTACTTCCAAATAGCTTGTATCAGTTTTCAGGTGTTTAGGTTGGAGTAGTAAACTTGCTCCTGGAGGAATACCTGCAACCAGTCCTACCAAGGCCGAACTACTTAGTTGGATGCCTTCAAAAAATCCAGAAGGAATGAGACTTAAATCGGACAGGCTTTGCCAGCTTTGATTAATATTCAGGTTGTGCCACAAAAATTGAGTTTGGTTGGCACTGCTCCCCCTAACAGATAAGGTACTGCTGCTGCTAGGACCATAGTTTTTTATATTGATACTAGGATGGTTTCGGTTGATCCAATCTGAAGCATGAAGGGTAGAGAGGGTAAGTGATTTGGCTTGAACTAGTCCAGAATCAAGAACTTGAAGTTTCGCTTTTTCAATTGGATTATTGACAAATTCACGCACCACTAAGGTTTCCATTTTAACCTTCATGCTGTCGGTAACTTGCTGTCCAAAGAGAGGAAAGGATAAACAAAGCATGCCCAATAGCTGTGCCAGCGTGGTAAACAGTGAGGTATGTCCTTGTTTCTTCATTTTGAAGTTTGGCAAGGCCCTAGAGTAAAAGAGACAATGTAAGTCTTTTGAATGACCAACTATCGCCAGACTTTTTACCCGAAAGCCTCGATTATGTTGAATAAGGCAGGTCTCCTGACTTGTCTAAGTTTGACGGCCTTCCCATTTTTTCAAACAGTGGCTGAATTTGTCAAACCTTCTTTTTAGACTCACAGTTGCGGGAACAGTTCTGGTTTTTCACCAGATTCCCTTTTAATCTCGAGGAAGTTCTCCTCAAGAACCAAATTCGATGCAAAGAAAAGTAAAAAAGCAATGACAAGGTAGAAGTTGAAAAAGAAAAGGTGTAATCGGAATTATTTTATCCTGCCAAAAAGTCAAAACAGGCTTGGGTGGCAGCATTTTTGGGAAGTGGCTGGAAAAATTTTGGAAATGAGCGAGCAAAAAGAAAATCAACACGAAGAAATGGTAGAAAACAATCCACCTCAAGTGGAAGATTTCTCTTCAACAGAAGAAGTAGATAATCAAGTTCAAGAAGCTGATAATAAAGAAGAAAAGAGTGAAGGTTTGAAAGATTGGCAATCTGCTTATAATGAGTTGAATGACAAGTATCTTCGTTTGTATTCCGAATTTGATAATTACCGCAAGCGTACCATTAAAGAAAAGTCGGATTTGAACAAATTGGCAGGTGAAGAAATTTTCAAGGCCATTTTGCCAGTAATCGATGATTTTGAGAGGGCTTTAAAATCAATGGAATCGGCACAGGAAATAACAGCGGTAAAGGAAGGGGTAAACCTTATTTACAGCAAGTTTAAAAACAGTCTTCATTCTAAAGGTTTGGAATCGATTGAAAGTATAGGTCAGGTATTTGATTCGGACCTTCACGAAGCTTTAACAAATATTCCTGCACCGAGCGAAGATTTGAAAGGTAAAGTAGTTGATGAAATAGAACGATGCTATAAACTTCACGGCAAGGTTATTCGCTATGCTAAAGTGGTTGTAGGACAATAAACAAGAAACGATGGCAAAAAGAGATTATTACGAAATATTGGGAGTGGGCAAGAGCGCCGCAGCTGATGAGATTAAAAAAGCTTATCGCAAGCTGGCCATGCAATTTCACCCCGATAAAAACCCTGGCGACAAAGCTGCGGAGGAAAAGTTCAAGGAAGCTGCGGAGGCATATGAAGTATTAAGCGATCCAGATAAAAAAGCCAAATATGACCGATTCGGACATGAAGGAGTGAAAGGTGGCTTTGGTGGAGGAGGTGGCTTTGGCGGCGGCATGAGCATGGAGGATATTTTCAGCAACTTCGGTAATATTTTCGAAGATGCCGGGTTTGGTGGATTTGGTGGTGGATTTGGATTTGGTGGAGGCGGTGGAGCCCGAGTAAATCGTGGAAGCAATCTACGGGTTAAGGTGAAATTGAGTTTAGAGGAAATTGCCCATGGGGTTGAAAAGAAGATCAAGGTTAACAAGTACAACCAATGTACCACTTGCCATGGAAGTGGAGCTCAAGGTGGTAAAATGTCGACTTGTGGCACCTGCAAAGGGCAGGGTAGAGTTGCTCAGGTGGCTTCAACTCCTTTTGGAAGAATGCAAACGGTTACAACCTGTCCGAATTGTGGTGGCCACGGGAAAATCGTAACCGATAAATGTAATACCTGTTTTGGCGACGGAATCGTTCAAGGGGAAGAGGTAATTTCAATAAAAATTCCAGCCGGAGTGAGCAATGAAATGCAACTAAATGTTAGTGGAAAAGGAAACGCCGGTCCACGCGGAGGAATGAATGGTGATTTGATTGTGGTCATCGAAGAAATACCGCATGAAAGTCTGATCAGAGACGGAAACAATCTAATCTACAACCAATATATCAGTTTTGTAGATGCAGCCCTTGGAACTACAATTGAAGTGCCTACCATCGAAGGAAAGGCCCGTATGAAAGTGGACCCAGGTACCCAAGCCGGCAAAGTACTTCGATTAAGAGAAAAAGGTTTACCAGATATTGATCGGTATGGTAAAGGCGATTTGTTGGTAAACATCAATGTGTGGACCCCAAAGAATATAAGTTCTGATGAAAGGGAATTGCTAGAGAAATTGCGCGACTCTCCAAATTTCAAACCTAATCCTGGTGCAGCAGACAAAAGTTTCTTTGAAAGAATGAAAGAAATGTTTCATTAACTAGAAATGATCCTTAACAAAAAAAGCCATTCAATTCGAATGGCTTTTTTTGTTGTAGAATCAAGCTTTTTTATTGAGCAGTTGCGCTGTTCAATAAACGAAGATTGTTCAACATCACACCGGGTCTTTCAAAGGTCATAATGGCATTTCCAAAGCGTTTGTGAATTACATTTCTTCTTGTTTGGGAGTACAAGAAAATATAGGGTTGTTCTTCATAAATCATGGCTTGAAGTTTCTTCACCAACTCGATTCTTTTTTCTTTTTCCAAGGTGTATTTTATTTCGTCTACCAACATATCCGATTCGGCATTTCCAAATCCAGGGTAGTTACTTCCTTTGGTAGTCCAAGATTTAGTGCTCCAAATTTGCTCAAAATCTTCAGGAACCGATGACCCGCCCCAAGCAGCCAACAGCATATCGAAGTTATGGTTTTTAGCATTGTCGTAATGAACAGCAAAGTCGTTTGGTTTCAGATTTGCTTTTACACCAGCTTTGTACATAGCTTCTGAAATCATGCTTGCAATATCTTTCCATTGCACTTGGGTGGTTAAAAAGGCTAAATCAAATTCAAATTTTATCTTTTCACCATCTATTACTTTATCCCGAATATTATCGCCATCTGTGTCTTTCCAGCCAGCCTCTTCCAATAATTTTTTGGCACCTTCAATATCAAAAGGAATAAGTTTTAGATCTTTATTGTATTCTTCTTTAAGTGGAGAAACAGGGCCCGCTATTCGAGTGTTTTTGCCCATATTGATAACTGTATTTATATCGTCAACAGGGGTTAGCATGGCCATGGCTCTGCGCACCTTTTTATCGGTGAAGATTTTTTTGTGTTTTACCCCATCCGGCCTAGTATTCATGGCTACGTAGGAATAGTTGTATGTATCAGTAAATCTGGAATGATAGTTAGCATTGAATTTAGGATCTTTTTGGAGGTTTACTAAGGTAGGAGTGGCCAAATAGGTTCCAACATCCATTGCTTGGGTTTTGAATTCAAGCATCTGACTGTTCGCATCTGTATTTACCTTGAAAATAATTTTCTCTGGATAGGCTGTTTCGTAGTCATTTGGATTTTTTAGTTTGCTAGTCCAATGGTTAGCTTTTCTAATCAAGGTCATGCTTTGTTGAGGTTTCCATTCCGACCATTTATAAGCTCCCAATCCAACTAAATAATTTACATCACGGCTGTATTTAGGGTTGTTAAATTCTGTTGCCCAGGCATTCAAATCCTTTGCTTTGTTGAAATCAGCTTTTGGATCATCTAATTGCGCAAAACTATATTTCGCAAGAATGTTTTTTGGATCGAAATATTTCCGTTGTAAAATACCATAATCGGTTAAGAAAATGATGTTTTGGATGTATTTACGTTTCATAACCAAGGTGAATTTTCTTGGATTGGATGGGTCAACCAAAATATCTTTCAATGGATCTAAATAGGGTTTCGCATGTGGATTGTTTACCAATGGGCATTTATTGGCCTTAAAAGTGAAAATGATATCTTCTACTGTCAATTGGCTTCCATTATCCCAAGTGGGTTCGTCCATTAATTCATAGGTATAACTTAAACCATCTTCTGAAATTACCGGACCAGCTTTTACAATACCAGGCCTAACATCCAATGCTTTTGGGTCGGTATCCATTACATAACATTGCGTGTAATGATTAATGAAGGTTCTTACCTCGGATGTGCCATTGGTTGGATGCATATCATCTGGTTCACCAATAAAGTGAACAACAACGGTATTCTCTTTTTTCCAATCAGGAAGAATATCCTTGGTATCTGGGTTTGAAATGAATTTGGCTACCTCAGTTACATGGGCAGTACTACTGGAGGAATCATCTTTAGATTTTCCTTCTTTGTTTCCACCACAGGAAACTAAGGCAATAGCTAAGGAGGCAATAGAAAAAGGTTGTAGGGCTTTGAAACTTGTCATGCGTTATTAAATGGATGCCAAAGATAATCTCGATTGCTATAAATTACCCACTTCATCATTCGAAAATTCAACAAATATTTCAGCTGTGATGGAATGCGTTTTTTCGAATTGTTCAGAAGGAGCCATGTACAGGTTTATTTAACCCAAATTAATCAATAGGAGGATTTATTAATCCGAACTACTTGATTTAGTTGGGTTTACCCCTCCCGAAGAAATTTCGGGATAGCAGTTGTTATCAATTTGGCCATACAAATTGATTTACAACTGGTTAATCGTTTATGCATTTCTAATGCATAATCTGGGTTTAATGGAATGAAATTCTTTTCAATGGACAAGTAGGAGGCAACGGAAGGATTGGTTAGTACGAATTACTTGATTTTGGTTTAAAATCTAGTATTCGATTAACAAGACAAATTGATTTGTAAATTCCTATTAATTTTAATAGTTCCACAGTAGGTTTTGAGTAAAACAAAAAAGGCTGAATCCTTTAGGAATCAGCCTTTTTGGAGGGGAAATGGATAAATTATTTCGCTTTGCCAGAAAGTTTAATATCCAAAGTGAATTCATCGTCAATGGCTTTATCTCCGATATCGCTGAAGATGGATTTAGAACCATATTTTATGTCGTAGTTCACACGGTTTACTTTTACTTTTGCAATAGCCGTAGCTAAATTTCCTGATTTTACAACGGTGGCAAGAAAGCTAACTTCCTTTGTAATTCCTTTAATGGTTAAATCACCTTTCACATTGTAGTTTTTTCCAGCACTTGCAGCTTCTTTGCTTAAAGTAGCTGATTTTAATTTGAAAGAAGCTTCAGGATTTTTATCAGTGGAGAAGAAATCTTCGCTTTTCAAGTGGCCTACCAATTTGGCATTGTATCCGGCATCTTTTAAATCGTCAACAGCAATTGAACCCATGTCAACAACAAAATTTGCTGCTTTCAAATTGTCTCCTTCCAAAGTTAGCTCTCCGCTTTTTAGTTTAACCGTTCCATCATGGGAACCGGTAACTTTTTTTGCTTCCCAATGAATGGTGCTACCGTTTGGATCGAACACATAATTTTTAACATCTGCAGCTTTAAAGGCTACCATCGCCATTAAGGCAACTGAAAGTGTGATAATTCTCATAATTGTTTTAATTTTAAATTGATTGGACAAAAGTAGCTCAGCCACCAAAGCTAGGCATAGGACAAAATCCCTTATTGATGGTATTTTTAAACGGGAGATTAAAGTTTGTCCAATAAAATGGCCAATTGAACAATGGGCAAATAGAAAAAAGAACCGAACATGAGCCGTTTGGCGTCTTCATCACTTTGGGTTAGATAAAGTTTATAAGCTTGATAAACAAAAACACAACCTGCGGCCAATATGATGGCACCTGAAATCAAACCGCTCATTTTAAAAACAACAGGCAATAAGGAGATAGGAACTAATCCAATGGTATAAACCAAGGTTTGAAATGCACTAGCCGCGTCTTTACCGTTCGGAGAAGGCAATAATTTGAAACCTGCCTTTTTGTAATCATTGTCTAATCGCCAAGCAATGGCCCAAAAGTGAGGAAATTGCCACATAAACTGTATGCCAAAAAGAATGGCCGCCTGAATGCTCATTTCCCCAGAATAGGCAATATAACCCAACATTGGAGGGATACTTCCAGGAATGGCGCCAATGAAAACGGCAAAAGGTGTTTCTTTCTTTAAAGGTGTATAAACAACTGAATATAAAACTAAGGCCACCAAGCCTAAGGCAGCACTTAATGGATTAATGGTATACAGGATACCTACCCCTGCAATACCTAAAACAGAAGATAAAACTAAGGCTTCCGGCTCTTTCATTCGACCTTGTGGCATAGGTCTTTCTTGGGTTCTAGACATCAACCGGTCTAAATCTTTTTCTATGATTTGGTTGAAACCATTGCTGGCACCGGTTACCAAAAATCCGCCTAACACAAGTTTACCCATTTCCCACCAATCAATTTCTGGGGAGGCAATACCATAACAAATGGCAGCGGAGAACACGACTAGGGAAGCCAGCCTCATTTTGGTAAAAACCAAATAGTCTTTAAATTTTGAAACTGGGGCTATTGCAGACAACCGAAAAGTATTGAAATGGGGCGCAAAAATAATGCAGCGATTAAACTAGCCGTTCCGATTTGGAAAATATTTGGTTAATTTATCAAGACTTCAAAAAAAATCCCTTGATTTGCCTCCTAATTATTCCTATGATCGATTTAACCTTTCTATCGAGTTTTGCCGGAGGCGACAAGGCAAAAATGGCCAAGTATATTGGTATTTTCATGAAGTCATACCCAGGATTGCTTCAAATGCTGGAAAGCAAGCTTGAAACGGCCGATTATCCCGGTGTAAGAACTGCCGCCCATAGTTTAAAGCCACAAATAACGTATATGGGTATCAAATCCCTCGAAGATTTGGTAAAAACTATCGAACACACGGCTGGTTCCGCCACTGAATTAGATCAATTGCCTTCCCGGATTGCGACCCTTAAGGCAGGAATATTAGAAGCTGCCAAAGAATTGGAACAAGAATTGGCCAAGTTGCAAGGATAGTCGGATGGGAATCGAAGATCAAATTCTATTTGAAGACAATCACTTATTGGTCGTTAACAAGTTGCCCGGACAAATTGTTCAGGGTGATAAAACCGGGGATGCACCTTTATCTGAACTTTTAAAGGATTTCCTAAAAAAGCGGGACAATAAACCTGGAAATGTATTTATGGGTGTGGTTCATAGATTGGATAGGCCCGTAAGTGGAGTGGTGGTCTTTGCCAAAACCTCTAAAGCTTTGTCGCGGATGAATGAACTTTTCAAAACGCGGGAAACACAAAAGACTTATTGGGCTGTGGTCAAAAACAAACCAAAGGATTTAACGGGTAAATTGGTGCACTATCTGATTAAAAACGAAAAGCAGAACAAATCCTATGCATCCGAAACCGAAAAGAAAGGCAGTTTGAAATGTGAATTAGATTATGCCTTGATATCGAGTTCTGACACCTATTTTTTGTTAGAAGTAAATCCATTAACTGGTCGCCACCACCAAATAAGGGTGCAATTGGCCAGTTTGGGTTGTCCGATTAAAGGCGATTTAAAATATGGGTTCAACCGTTCGAATCCCGATGGCTCCATTCATTTGCATGCCCGACAATTGAAGTTTATCCATCCAATTAAACAGGAAGAAGTAGTATTTGTGGCCCCCGTGCCCAACGAAATTGTTTGGAAATCGCTAGAGAAAAACCTGGCTTAAGTATTAGCAATCAATTTGTTAATAGTTTTCAACTCTTGTTTAGCTTTAAATAAATCCGCCTACTTTTATCCCGCAAAATCAATATGCCAGTAAAAGACAAAGAACTCGAGAAAGTTTACTTCGGAATAGGGGAGGTGGCTCAAATGTTGAATGTCAATCCTTCTTTGATTCGTTTTTGGGAAAAGCAATTTCCAGGAATTACTCCTACCAAAAATAAAAAGGGGGATCGTTTATTTACAAAAAAGGAAATTGAAAAGCTCAAGGAAATCCATAAACTGGTAAAAGACAAAGGCTTTAAATTAGCAGGTGCAAAAAAGCAATTGCGCTCCAAAGAAGTTCCTCCTGCAGAACTTTCTTCAGGTGCAGATCTTGATAAGGCAAAAGCTATATTACTCAATGCCCGAAAAAAGCTGCTTGAGCTAAAAGCAAGCCTCGATTAAGATTGGTTTCCATTCCGAGACCATGAATGCCCTCGAAACTTTTAAAATTCATGCGGAATCCGAAAAGCGGTATTCCAAACATACGGTAACGGCCTATTTAAACGATATTGAGCAGTTTTTTGTCTACTTAAATGATGCCGAGTATTCAAGACTTACACAAGTTGACCTAGATGATGTGCGCGATTGGGCGCTTTCTTTAATGGACGATGGTTTGGATGCCCGCAGTGTGAACCGGAAAATTAGCTCTATTCGCACTTTTTTTGCCTATTTCCATAAACTTGGTAAGCTACAATCCAATCCTTGTAAAGGGTTTAAAAGTTTAAAGACAGATAAAAAACTCCCTGAGTTTGTAAGCGAAAGTTCAGTAGAAAAGCTCTTTCAATCCATTCGCTTTCCCGATGGTTGGGAAGGCCAACGCGATCGGATGATTTTGGAAATGCTCTATTTAACTGGTATGCGAAGGTCGGAATTGATAGGTTTGGAATTAAAAAAGGTTGATTTTCAAAGAGGTGAAATAAAAGTTTTAGGGAAGCGAAACAAAGAGCGAATAATTCCTGTTTCAAATATAACGAAGCAGATGATGAGTGAGTATATGGAGTCAACCGCAGCGCATTTTGAAGGAAGGTATCCCGACTATTGGATAGTGAACGACAAGGGTCTTAAAGTTTCTGAAAAATTTGTTTATGAAAAAGTTAAGTTCTACCTTCGGCTTGTAACCAACAACTCGAAGGTGTCGCCACATACACTCCGACATACATTTGCCACACACCTGCTCAACCAGGGTGCCGACATTAACGCAGTCAAAGAATTGCTTGGCCATTCATCCTTGGCTGCCACCCAAGTGTATACACATAACACCATCGAAAAACTGAAACATATTTATAAATCAGCCCATCCAAGGGCACAATAACTCAAACCTTTATTAATTTTAATTTTTCAGGAGGACTAAATCATGAACGTGAAAATCCAATCGATTCATTTTGATGCCGATCAGAAACTAATTTCATTTGTACAAGAAAGAGTAGGTAAATTAGTGCATTACTATACCGAGATTTTGGGAAGTGAAGTTTATTTGCGATTAGACAAAAGCTCAACAAACGATAATAAAATTGCCGAAATCCGCTTGAATGTTCCCGGTCAGGAAATGTTCGCTAAAAGACAGTGCAAATCCTTTGAAGAGGCCACCGATGATGCTATTGAAGCACTTCGAAACCAAATTAAAAAGCATAAAGAAAAGATTCAAAAAGTGTAAGGAATTTCTTCCAAGAAAAGGGCGATAAAAAAGTCGTCCTTTTTTTTGTTGAAGGTGTAGGAAGTATTAAAATTAATTCTATCTTTGCAGCCCGTTTCTAGAAAATAATATTAAGTCATGCAACCAACATATAATCCTTCAAACCGTAAGAGAACAAATAAGCACGGATTTCGCAAACGTATGTCATCTGCCAACGGACGTAGGGTGTTGGCTGCTCGCCGCAAACGCGGTCGTTGGAAATTAACTGTTAGCGATGAAGGTAAATTCCGCAAAAACTAATTAGCAATTTTTTTTTAGCCATCCTCTGGGTGGCTTTTTTTTTGCCTTTTTGTCAAGGAATTATTGGTATAATTATTCAGATGTATCCTTCAAGTATGGAACTTATGGTGCTTTATTGACACCTTTGATTGGCTAGAAATCATTGTATTTTCGCTTCAGTAGTTCGCTTTTTTTAGGTTTTTAGGCGGGTCCCATTCGCCAATACCCATTCGCCAAGAAATTAAATTGTGTGCAAGGCGAATGGTCGGGCTATTCACTGCAAGTCCTCGCCCTGCCTGCTGCGCTACGGCCGGTCTGTGGGCTTTCCGTTACTATCCCTACCCGGAAGGGGGAATTAAAAATTGGGAAAATAAAAAAGAGAATTGAGAAAAGAGAAAAGAGAAAAACGGGTACAAATCCCGGGCATGAAATACCACTGCATAGTACTTCACCAAAAACCGGGCACAGAGGCTCCGGGCAAGGATAGAGGCAGTGTAGCCCACAGGGATGCGGAGGCACGGAGCAGACCGAGGACTACCGCCGAAAGCCTGACCCGATGCCCCAGTGAAAAGGTTTAAACAAAGTGCAAAAGGTTATGGGCAGAGGGGGCCCGCCAAAAAGTCCCTAAGAAAAACCTTTTCAACCAAAGTAGATTATAGCTTAATCCTGTAGCTGTTTCTGATGTTTCCTGATTGCAGTTGAATCAAGTAAATTCCTTCAGGAACCAAAGGTAAACGAAGGGTTTGAAGGGTACTTTCTTCGGATTGGAACGAGGTGGTAAAGATGGATCGGCCTGTTAAATCGAAAACTGAAATGCCAAATTCTCCAGTGGGAAGATTTACAAATCCGATCAAGCCTTTTTCATCCATTTGTGCCACGCCGATTGGTTTGGAAGCGGTGGTAAATTGAACTGGAACCAAATCTGAATAGGTAAAACTTCCGTCTAAATCAGTTTGTTTTAAGCGGTAATATGAAGTTCCGTTGAAAGGTTTCAAATCAAGCATTTGATAGGATTTTGCAGTATTTGAATAACTTGTACCGGCTAATTTACCAACCTCGGTATAGGTTTGTCCATCGCTTGTTTTCTCTACTGTAAAATAATCATTGTTAATTTCAGAGGCCGTAATCCAGTTCAGTTCCACTTTTTCGTTCAAAGCTTTGGCTGTAAATGAAATCAATTCGATAGGTAGGGGATTTGATTCACCTTCACTTCCTAGGGCAAACGGGCTGAAATTGGTAACGGGTGCATAGGTGCGAATGCTTCCTGTACTGTTGCTTCCAGAAGTAATTCCGTTGCCAAGGTTTTCCCAGTAGGATCCGTTGTAATGGGCTACCTTCAAGCGTGACATATCCGAAACAAATCCACTGCTATAGTTGTTCCAATTTAGGGTAACGTACACTGCCGAACTTCCGGTTGTTCTTGATAAATCCCAATATTCATTATCGCTGAGGTAAATCATAGGACTTAAGGAATAAGCTGGATCGTTGTAGTTAACGGTGTAAGTTAAGGCAGGATTGGTTGGGAAATATTCACCTGTAAACTGATCCGTAACATTGCTAGGAGCCGACATTTCAATGGTACGACAAGTAGAACCTTTTCCTACAGGGAAAATGAAGGCATCGTTACCTGTTTTGCGACATGGACCATTGATAAAGCTTTCGTCGGGGAAGGCAGTTAAAGTTGCCGTTGCATTATCAGCAATGTTGATGATATTGGTACTAGTTGTAACCACCTGCCCTGCGAAAAAGGCTAAATTTCCAGTTATGGTTAAGGCTTGGTTGAGGCTGACTTGCCAATTGGTAGCATCTTTTTCAACAAATAGGTTTACAATAGAGCTAGGAAGTCCAGTTCCTGCATTTTGATTTGAATTTCCAACAAAACCATAATTGGCCGAACTTGAAAATGTACGCGTGTTAGTTTGCACATTACCGCTGCTTCCGGTCGCCTTGATACCATTGGCATTGGCATATTTAAATGTAGCACCTGCATTAACATTGAACGTTCCTGTACCTGAAACAATGTCAGAAGCATCCAACTGGAATGTTGCTGGGGCGTTTACATTTAGGGTGCCTGTTACTTGGAAGCTGGCACTTGCATTTACATTGTGTCGTTGGTTACCGGCATTTGAATTGGCATTTACCTCAATATTATAATAGTTTACATTGCTAGCACCGTTGTTATAGGTGCCACGAATTATTTGTGTAGAACCACTTGTAACCGTACCATAAAACTCAATTGTACCATCGTTTAGTAAATATGGGGTTGAAATACCTGCAAGTTCAGGTAAGGTAGTAAAGCTAGCCTTTCCAATTCTAAACAAGCTAGTGCTGTACATACTTAGTCCACCATTTCCGGATACTCCATTGTTTCCTATGTCGAAGGTTGTGGAACCGTTAATTTCCAAATTGTTTGAAATTACGAGGGCGGAGCTTACAGTTTTGTATCCTCCACTTGAACTTGTTCCCGAAATTTTGACATTGTAATATGTTTTTCCGCCTTTTAAGGTTTGAAGGTTAGTTGAGCTATTGGAGGTTCCGTTTAATTCTATGGTTCCTCCTGTTAAGCTATAGGTACCAGTTAACCTAGGGTATTGTGTTGCAGCGCTAACGGAAGATATTTGATAGAGTCCGTCTGTTGTGCTAAGGGTTCCCATGGTAAGATTTCCTGTACCATCGAAGAAAGAAGAAGAACCTCCTTCTAACAAGGTACCCTTTTTAATTTCCAAGGTACCAGGGGTGTTAATTGCTCTTGAAGCGGTATTGACAGATAGGGTAGAAGTGTTGCTAGTTAGTTCAACCAAAACCTTTCCAGTAATAGTTGCTGGTAAACCATCCCCTGTAAACTGGTTAGATGAACCTACATAATGATAAATCGCTCCAGCATTATAGGTTCTTGAATCCAATTGTACGTTTCCGCTTGCTGTGGTTCCACTGCGAATTGCTCCACCTGCATCTAAGGAGGTAATTTTTATTGTTCCACCTGATTGAACATCAAAAATGGTGTAAGCCGAACTTGTAGTTTCAACCAAATTAAGGGCAGTTCCGCTGGCATAATTGAAATCGAGCGTTCCACCATTTTCAATAGTAAGGATAGAAGCGTCAGCCAATGGCCAATTTCTATTAATTAATTGGACATAAGCACCTGATTTTACAAAAAAGCGGTACCTCAACATATCATTGGTGGTGTAAGCGCTGATATCAACGGTTTGGGTTGTATTCCCTGTGAAGTTGAAAGAAGTATTTGAAACTCCGGAAGCGTTCGAATTAACCATATAGGAACCCGATGCTTTATAAAGATTACCTTTTAAATTAATAGTGGTTACAACAGCCGAACTAGAAGTGTTTTGGATATTAAAGAAGCCATCGTTTACTGTGAGGTTTCCATTGATAGTAAATACAAGGCTGTTTCCTGGCGAACTTGAACCATACGTGTGAAGTCTAAAATCGCCCGTTCCATTTTTTTCAAAATTGCCTAATACATTAAAGGTAAGGGCTCCGGCACCGCTTTGTCCTTGAACATTGCTGGTACCATCAATCAAAAGATCACCACCGATAGAAAGGGTAGAGGTATTTCCATTGTAGAGGGTAATGTTGTAGCTTGAATTATTAGTAAGGTTTAAATCGCCATGGGTTAAGAAAACGGAAGTACTTGCAGGAAGCATGCCTGTCCAGTTGCCCGTAATGCTGCTGGATCCTAAATCAATGCTAAGGTTTCCGAAGCAAGCAGAATTGCCTGCAAAGGAAGTTGTAGAAATCGGAGTGCCAGTGAAAAGGTATTCGGAATTATCCCAGTCTGTAATGATAAAAGTAGAATTTTCACCAAATACTTCGGTACCGTTCCAAATGCCAGTTGATGAATTATTGGGCAAATAACTATCAATTTCAACCGTTGCACCGTTTTCTACCGTAAAGGTTGAGCTGGCGTTTCTTAAAAAGGTTGAGGAGTAATACCCCGTAATATACATGGTTGTCCCATTTTTAACAATAAGGTTGGAAGAACCAAGCATTTCAAAACGTCCTTCCATATACAGTTCGCCTTTGGTAAGTTCCAAGGTTTTTCCAGAAGCAATCACTAAACCGGTAGAGGCATTTCCTGAAAATACAATTCCTGAAGTTAAAGGGAAGTCTATTGAAATATTATTGTAAGTTCCACCATTGGCAACATCCACATAAGAACCACTGCAGATATAGATTTTATCAGGCTTAGTGCTTAAGGCCTCTGGTGATTCTGTTCCACTTGAACCTGTAACATCTTGCCAGGAACCGCTAACCATCTTTTGCCATGGACGAACTCCTCCTATAGCTGCTGTAGAACTGAAGTAAATAGTTCCTGAACTACCTAATGCAGGGTTTGTTCTATAATCACCATTTGAGAATGAAATGGAATTAACATTAAAAGGGTTGCTATTACCTGTAGCCGTAAGTGAACCACTTGTTGCTGAAAGGTATAATCCTGTTCCTGATGCAGTATGTGTTGCACTAAAGGTAGAAAGACCGCTAGAAGCATTAACAGAAAGAGGGGAACCCGACATGGTTCCGGTGGAGGTTAAGCTAATGCTCGAAGTATAATCAAGGTCTCTGTTATCATTGATGTCTACTGCTTCTACGGAGGGGGAAGGTGACATAGCAGAATTGATACCAACATTGCTTGGTTGTTGGCTAAATTTCAATTTAGTCGCGGTAACTACCACCCTGTTGCGGTTACCCGTGGTTTCGCTATTTACCGTTGTAAAAGTAGTGAAACTAGAAGAGAAGGTGGAGGCGCTGGTAACGTTAGCTGGAGTAATATTGAAGGCAAATTGTGCATTATCAGTTACGGTAGTATTGAAACTTACTTTTACGGTAATTATTCGGCTGGTAGTGTAGCTAGGTGAGGTGACATTTGTTCCGGAAAGTCCAGAAAAAGAAACTGTAGCGCCCGATACGGATTGTTCTGCGATTTCGGTCGAGGCATTGTAAAGGGCTATTTTTTTGATAAAACTGCTATTGGTAAGAGTAAATGTTATAGAACTAAGGGTTGTTCCTTGTCCATCACCATCATCAACCCCACCGCCATCACGAATGCGGAATTCCATGACTGAAAGACTGGAACTTGTAAGGTCTGATTCCTGGTAGTTTAGATAATTGATATTTTGAGGTGTCGTAAAGGCCGAATTAAAATCAATGGTAGAATTGGCAGCATAAGAACCCGTTCCTGAAATGGTAAAATTATAGGGGTTCTCGTTAGCATCATTGTTAGCAATGCTTATGCTTGCTGTTTGGTTATTAAAGGTACTTGGGGAATAGGTTACCTCAAAAGTCAAAGAACCTGAAGGGCCTGTAATGGAGGAAGAGGAAGGTTGTAATGAAACCACGAATTGGCTTGAACCAGAAATAGATACTATAGGTGAACCTGACAAATTTAGGGTTTGATTGCCAATGTTTTTAATGGTAAATTGTCGAGTAAGCGTGGTTCCAACTGGTACATTTCCGAAGTCGGTATGATCTGTTGTAGAAGGCGTTACATCGCCATCTAAAATTTCAGTAGAATTTCCTTCCACTCGCATTTCCGGGGTTTGAATGGTTTGTGTATTTCCAATGGCTGTTCCGCTTTCAATGCCAGTGGTTGTAACGTTACCAGCCGAAGAAATCGAAGCAGTAATAGTCCTACTATCTACCGCTGTATTGGCTACATCAGCGATTAGTAAATACCGGGTGCTACTAGAAATGGTTTGTCCTAAACTCGTAAAATTTAATGGATTGGCCAATGTTGAGATGGTTCCTACAATACCATCACCACCGTTGTAAGTTCCACTATTATCAGCATCGGCAATCAGCCTAAAGTTGCTGATATCGGAACTTGTGGCCGTACCAGATGTTGCAATGGAAACATCAGAAAAACTAATGGATGCAGATGGATTTAGTTGGAAACCCATCAGAATATTGTTTGTAGTGTTGTTTAGGATTGCTCCGGCTGCTGGCGAACCTGTGTTAGAAATCGCTACTGTTGCGGCACTAGATACTTGAACATTTCCTAAAAAAGTAAAGTCATTTATGCTCAAGGTTGTAGTAGTAGCTGCAAGGCCATAAGCATAGTAACGGAAGGTAATAGCAGAAGTAATATCTTGGTAAGCAGTGCCTGTTAAGGAGATGGTAGTGCCCGATACTGTTGCTGAACCAATATTGGAAGTATAACCATCCACACTCGAACGTAGAACAACTGTTGGCGTTCCGGTGGAAACCTGTCCGGTGTAAGTGAAACTGGTAAAGTCAATTTCGTATCCTGAGACTGGTGTAAGCGTAAATTCAATGTATTTAGAAAGGTCAATTGATCCTGCGGTTGGCCAATTGGTAGTGTTGTAACGGTCGTTGGCATTGTTCCCTGAAATACCACTTCTGGTAATTCCTGAAACCGTTATGTTGCTGTTAAATGTTTGTCCAGTTGTATATGGTGCAGATTGACCAGGGTTTGAACCAGTAATCGTATTTTCCCAAATGGAGATTGGTACCAGCACAACAGTAAGAGTACCATTGACCAAGCTAAGGTTATAGTTTGTGGCAGAACCGCCAGTTAATGTGATTGGGTAGGTTCCAGCTGGCGATCCTGTTACAGCTGTAGTAGAGGCTGTAGGTGCAGAAATGGCAGCAACTGTTTCTGAATTTACGAAACCACTGTAAGTGATGGTTAAGGTAGGATTGGCTGTGCCTTGGTTTTTAGAAAGATCATCTGCAGTGCAAGTTAAATTCACTTTGGTGATATCGGCTGATAGTCCGGAAGGAGCAGTAAGTGAATAATTGGCAGCATCGGCACCAGAAAGGGTGGTATTATAGCTCACCGAAATAGCCGTTCCAGCATTAGCTTGAGCAAAGGTTCCAGTTCCGCTAGGAGTAACTACATCACCACTAAATATGCTTGATAAAGTTCCGCCTGTAACTGTTGCCGCTGTTGTGCCATTGTATGCGCGAGAGACAGCAGATGCTCCAGAAAGTGTTAGTCCAAATTGGGTAACATTAGCGCTAAGTCCAGAAGGTTGAGAAAGCGTATATTTACTAGCATCAGCACCTGTTAATGAAAAGCCGGTTGCTGTGATGGATTTTCCGGTACCAACAGTTTTGGATGCAAAGGAGTAGGAGGGAGAACCTGCTAAACTCACCGCATCAGTGCCTACAATACCAACCAAGGAAGCTGTTCCGCTAACGGAAGCATTTGTAGTAGCATCATAAGCCCTATTCACACCTGTTAAACCGGATATGGTTAGGTTTTTAGGATTGACAGTTAAGGCTTGTGTAACGTTACTTGCAGCATTCCAATTCGCATCGCCGGCTTGGGAGGCTGTAATGGTTGTTGTTCCTGGGCCAACAATCGTAACAGTTGAACCTGAAATGGTAGCAACGGCTGTATTTGAACTAGCATAACTAATGGTTAAACCTGAAGTGGCTGTAGCAGACAATGAATAACTACTAGCACCATAAGTTTTGGTGTCGGTTGAGCTTAAGCCTGTAATGGTTTGGGAACCTGGTGAAATAGTGAAAGTTAGGGTGGCTGGACTACTTGTTCCAGAGCCATTTGTAGCGGTAACGGTTACCGAAGCTGAACTAATGGCAGTGGGCGTTCCGCTAATGATACCTGAGGTGGTATTCAAGCTTAAACCAGCAGGCAAGGTTCCACTTGCCAATGCATAACTTGTTGGACTATTCGTGGCCACGATAGAATAGGAAAAAGAGGTGCCAACCGTTCCGCTTGGAGAGGCATTGTTTACGACGGGGATGGATGGTGAAACTATAGTCTGGGTTCCGCCCGCTGAAGTGGACCCTGATTTGGAACCAGATGAAAAGGTTAAATTGCTTGTAGCTAGGGCATTAATAGAAATGGTATTACCTCCAGAAGCAGAACCACTAGCAATATCGGCAGTAATAAAGAAGTATCCGGTACTTCCACCTGAAATAGATTGACTAAGGGAAGTAAATGATTTAGATCCTGCTGCGCCTGGACTTGATAAGGTGGCAAGGGTAGCATCTCCTCCATCCAATGAAGCATCTGAAGAGTATCTAAGTTTCAGATTGGAAATGTCGGCTGCATCGTAAGTGCCTGCCGTTGTAAAAGTCACATCAGTTAAGGTGGCAGCAGATCCTGAAACTGTAAGTTGGAATTTTAAAAGAACATTGTTAGTTGTACTTTCATTTATATTTCCAGATGCTATTTGGGTTCCATTATCGGCTAGGGTAATGGAGATGGCATTGGCAGTAGTTCCATTACCAGAAGATTCGGTAGCGTAATTATAAGCTTTGTCGAATGTATAAACCTTGTAATAATAATTGGTACCTGCACTCAGACTTGAATTGGTGAAAGAGGTAGCCGTTCCAACATAGACTACGGTTCCAGTTAGTGAACCCGTTCCGTTGGTATAAGTATTTCCGGTGGTATAGATTCCATTGGCATTTGGGTCATTATCTGCATTTGGGTTACTAGCATAGCGTACAACAAGATATCCTCCGTTATCTACACCTCCGGAGGCGGCAGTCCATGATACATCTAATGCTGTTGTTGGGTTTGAAGAGTTTTGGGCAATGGTTACTGTACCTGCAGAATTGGGAGCCGTATTATCGACTGCTCCAGTGTACATGGTGAAATCGTCGTAAAAAATGTTTCCTCCAGTTCCTTTCATTCTCGCCAAAACAACACCAGCAATAACGGTGTAGGAACTAGCGGTCCGCGTATAAGTGACTTTTTCCCAGGTATTGGCAGAAGAAGGGTTTCCATAGGTTCCACTAATATTTTCAACTCCAGTTGTTCCATTGCCTACACCTCTTTGCTCTTCTTGGGTATTTGTGGTGTTGGTTACGAGGCGAAAGTACTGTATGGTGACTTGTTGGGAACTTATGGTACTGGTGATTAAGGGGGTCCAAATTCTTCTACCTGTAGTAGAACTATTGGTTACACTGAGTGATTTAGAACCGCTTCTTACCGTTGTGGATTCAAGCCCAATTGTTAGGGTAGCATTGTTTTTTGTCCAAGTATTGGCAAGGGCAGATGCATTTACATTTGTATTGTCGATGGTTGCTGAACCTTCGAGTCCTCCATCAATTCCTAAAAGATTTTGCCCGCTTGCGCCAGTAATTCCCAATAATAAGGAAATTAGTAAAAAAAATCCGCTACGATTAAAGGACTTTGGAAACATATGGGTGTTTTTTTAGAGTAGAAATAAAATTACAATTAACTTCCTGTATCAATAAAAAATAAATGCCCGAAAAAGGAACCAAAATTTAGAGGTAAACAGTTCCTTTTTAGGAATTTACCTTAAAATCAATAAAGGCTTAATTGCATATTGCAAAAATATAGGATTACAAAGGATTTAAGGTTAAGTCAAGGTTAATTGTTATAAACATTCGACCAACAACCTTTTACCAAACCAAAATAAATTAAGTCCTTATTTTTTAATGATAGGTAAATTGTTTAGATCCTCTGGAACATCCACACTTGGCGATTTATATTCAGTAATTCCTACCTTTATTTTAAAGCCCCAATAAAGCCAACGTAGTTGTTCTAGGTTTTCTTCCTGATCAATAATACTCGGTTCTAAATGAGGTAGTTGAAGCAAGATGTTTAGTTTGTAACCATAAATACCAATGTGCTTAAAATAGGTTGTTTGCCATGTCGAAGGTGATTGAACGAATGGTATCAGGGATCTAGAAAAGTAAAGTGCGTTATTGGAGTTATCCAAAACCACTTTTACAAAATTTGGATTTGAAGGAGAAAGTGATTTATCAAATCGATGGGCTAGGGTGGCTATTTCGGTTTTCCCTTTTAAAAGATTTGTTAATTCTGAAATTTGTTCAGGATTTATAAAGGGCTCGTCACCTTGAATATTCACAATGGCATCCATTTCTGGAAATTTTTCTGCAACTTCTGCACATCTGGATGTTCCACTTTCGTGGTTCATTCTGGTCATTATGGCTTTCCCTCCATTACCAATAACATGATCCAAAATCCTAATATCGTCTGTGGCTACAATTACTTCCGTTAAATCCATGCATTTTTTGCATTGATCGTAAACACGCATGACCATAGATTTACCCTGAATATCAACCAACGGTTTGCCTGGAAAACGTGTGCTACCAAAACGTGCGGGAATAATACCTAGGACTTTCATTGTTAAAGATTTGCGAATTTTCGCTTAACAAAAAATTTTTATATAATTAACAACCTTTTTTTTTGAATGCAGTTATATTTGTCAATCCAAATTTCCTCTCCTAAATTCTGATTCCTATGAAAAAAAGATTACTTGCAATAGTAGTAATTTTATTTGCTGCTTGGGGCTTGTTCCTGAGCCCTGCCATTTGTATTAATGAACAGGCTGCTCCAGAAGAAGAATTAAGGATACTGACATGGAATATTTTCATGCGCCCACGTTACATTTTTAAGGATGGACAATTGGATCGAGCCAAAGCTATTGTTGAACAGTTAAAAGATAAAACGTATGATGTTATTGTTTTTCAAGAAGCAATAGACAGAAAGGCCCGAAAAATTATTTGGGAAGGTTTAAAAGAGTTTTTCCCCTACCAAGTTGAACCGGGCAATGGCGCATTCCTAAAAACCAATGGGGGTGTTTGGATTTTAAGCAAACATGAAATTAAGAAGCAAAAACGGATAATCTTCAAGGGGTGTGTTGGAACAGATTGTTTTTGTAAGAAGGGAGCCCTTTTAGTTGAAGTTAATAAAAAGGACAAACGTTTTCAGGTAATTGGAACTCATTTGCAAGCCGAAGTGAAAAATTTGAATTATAAGCTTAACAGGGTAGAACAATACAATGAAATCAATGAATATCTTTTAAAACCAAATGCAGAAGAAGGGGTTCCTCAATTTGTTGTGGGAGACTTAAATACTCCGGATAATGTTTCAGAAGAGTACAAAACGATGCTTGCAAAATTGGAAAGTCAGGATGCCGAAAGAAACAGTGCCGAATGGGAAGATGGAGCTTCTTGGGGAGCTTGGACTAATGATTTGTTTAATGAATGTGAAGATAGAAAGGCAGAGGTTTTAGATTATGTACTTTATAAATCCAATGGTAAAAAGCCTTCTAGGTTTCAGAAGTCCATTCGTAAATTCAGACAAATTTGGAATGGAAGGAATAAGGATTTAAGTGACCATTATGCGGTTGAAGCCGTATTAAAATGGTAAGGATTTATTCAAAATATTCCTTGATAAAATTAGCAGTTTGCCAAACATCGGTATAGGTGTTGTACATTGGAACTGGCGAAATTCTTAAAACATCAGGTTCTCTCCAGTCTGGCAAAAAACCAGCTTTTACCATAGATTCAAATAAGCCTTTACCATTTTTGCCAATTCTTAAGGATAATTGACAGCCTCTCTCTTCTGGATTGGAAGGTGTTAATATTTCAACGATTTTGGCATGTTGAGTCTTGTTAATTTCTTCAAGTAAAAATTCAAGAAATCCAGTTAATCGAATACTCTTTTCGCGCAGCGCCATTAATCCCACTTCTTCGAATAATTCTAAAGAAGCGCGATGGGCAATCATATTGAAAACAGGTGCATTGCTTAATTGCCAGCCGGCAGCTCCTTCTGCAGGATGAAATTCTTTTCCCATTTGAAAACGGGTTTCAGGATTGTTTCCCCACCAACCATGGAAGCGTGCTAATCCTGTTCCAACGCCATATTTTTCATGAACATAAATTCCTGCAACGGATCCTGGCCCAGAATTTAAATATTTATAACTGCACCAACAAGCGAAATCCACATTCCACTGGTTCAGTTTCAAAGGAATATTACCCATGGCATGTGCCAAATCAAATCCTGCAATTGCTCCAACCTCATGGGCTTTTCGAGTTATTTTTTCTAAATCGAAAAATTGTCCAGAATAATAATTTACACCACCCAACATAACCAAGGCCAATTCATCACCAATTTCATCAATTTTTGAAAGTATGGAATGGGTTGATATTTGAGCATTATCATCTGGATACAATTCAACCAAATTGGTCGAAGGGTCTAGTCCATGAAACTTAACTTGGCTTTCAAGGGCATACCTGTCGGAGGGAAAGGCGGTAGATTCAAAAATTATCTTGGTCCGTTTCCCAATTGGTTTATAAAAACTAACCAATAAAAGATGCAAATTAACAGTAAGGTTATTCATTGCCACAACCTCGGTTGGTTTGGCTCCAACTAAATTCGCTAGAGGTTTTGAAAACCAATCTTGGTATGAAAACCATGGATGTTTCGCATGAAAATGTCCTTCGACGCCCCAGTTGGCCCAATCCTCAATTTCCTGCAAAAAATAGGCTTTTGCAGATTTGGGCTGCAGTCCTAAAGAATTGCCGCAGAGGTAAACGATTTCTTTTCCATCCTGTTTTGGAATGCAAAAACGATCTCTTAAGTAAGCTAGTGTATCTTGTGAATCAAGTTTATTAGCATAGGAAAGGGAATTCTCGAACATTATTTATCTCTAAGTAACAATACAAACCCTGTAAATGGACCTTGAGGAGTAGTGGTTGGAGTCAAAACCCAGTAATAGGTGCCTTCATGCAACTTATCTCCATTCCAATCATTTTTATAGTTTTCAGTTTCAAATACTTTTCTACCCCAGCGGTCATAAACCACCAAATGGTTCTGTTCATAAAACTGTGCATAATTGAAAATTAGATTGTCATTATATCCGTCACCATTTGGGGTCATAACATTTGTAACTTGAATATCACAAGGGATTACTTCAATATTTACCGTGTCATTGCCTTCGTTTCCACAGCCATCTACCGCTTTAAAAACAAAAATTAGCGTGTCTTTATCGGGATAAACCATTCTAACTTGGTTCGTATTTGAAATTGAATCTGCTCCCAACCACCAAGTTGTTCTGAAATTACCAGCACCTCCGTCAACTGTTCCTGACAATAAAATAGAATCATTGGCACAAATACTTGTATCTGTTCCAGCTGTTACATTCACAAGAGGGTAGTTTGGTACTTGGATGGTAATGCTATCTGTTTTTTGATTATTACAGCGGTCTTTCACAACTAATTCTATGGTTGTGGTTGTATCAACAGAAGGAACAAAACAAATTAGACCATTGTTTGCCCCCGGTAAAATTGACCAGTCGTATTGCAACGGAAGTGCTCCTCCTGTTGCCGAGGTAAATAAAGTAATTGAATCACCTGGACAATTAACATTGGTGTCTTGAAGCGTTATCACAATTGGATCGGCAGGGATAATCTGAATAGAAACTGTAGTTTGAACAGGAGTAGTGTGACATTGGTCTGTTACAAACAATTGGATTTCAGAAGAAGTATTTATAGTGGCCACCACTGAACTTCCATTGGCAGGAATAGGGAAATTATTGTTATTGCTAGTCCATATGTATTGAAAACTTGGACTACCACCAGTAACGGAAGCACTCAATTGAACAGTATCGCCAGGACAGGTCACACTTTGGTTGCCAGAAATAGCAATAACCGGCGGAGGTGGCGTATTAACCGTAACTGTAAGTGTATCTGAGTTTGTTGTGCGGTTACATTCGTTAACACTAACAAAATAACTGGTTGTATTTATTGGGTTTACAGTTGTTGGTGCAATTTGATTGACTCCAAAATTTTGGTTTCCATCGCTCCAAAAATAATCAAAAGTGCCTGGGTAGTTAATAGAAGCACCGATAGTAATTGGTGTCAAATTTGGGCAAGAAATAGTTGTGTCGCCTATGCTAAGGGTAATCGTTGGTTGATTTGGTATTAAATACGTAATCCTAGTACTGTCTCTCAGGGTAACGCCACACTGGTCTTTCACTTCCACCCAAACATATTGCGAGGAATCAACAAAATAAAAAGGGAACGCGGAGTTATCACCATTGCTCCATAAATACGTATAGTTTGGTAAACCTCCTGTAACATTAGCAAACGGGAAAATAAAGTTATTGTCACAGGTTAAGGTATCAGAAAGCAAACCCGTTTCCAAATCTAGGCTCAAAGGATCAAGCAAGGCAAATCGAACATATAGGGTATCGTTTCCTGAAGTGTTACCGCAGAAATCTGTAATTTGAACTGTTACAAAGGTATCTTGGGCTGCTTGTAGCCAAATTGTATCCGAAGTTTCACCTGTGCTCCATAAATAGGAATAAGGAGGATTCCCATTTTGTGGCGAAAGCGTCACAAAGAAACTATCGGTATTACATTGAACTATAAAGGTATCAGGTGCAGTTGAAATCAGTAGGGTATCCACCAAATAGAGTACACCTTGTTTTACAATGGTATTACCACATTCAGTGACAAAGGTTACTGTTACCGTTATTGTATCAGTTCCTTCAAAAATACCATCTTGAATGACATTAATTGGAATAATAACAGAATCAACTCCCACAGGAAAAATAACGGTATCGTTAAAAGGTACATAGTCTACTCCCGCAATGGCGTTTCCACCAATTACCATAGTAACTGTATCTGAAGTTAAAGTGTCAATTCGACTAAAAACAAATCCAGCGCCTACACATCCTTCCGTTACAATACTATCGCCTGAAAGGGTGCGAGTGGTAACATCCAAGCCTCCGGAAGCAAAACTCTCTGCTTCAAGAAACACACCAGAATCATAAGCACCATCAAATCGGTCAGCAATGGCTAACTTAATATGAAAAGTGTCTCCGCAAGTAACAGAGGCATTGGCTGTAAGAACCACCGTATATCCATCATAGGCAAAGTTGTTGGCTGGTGGATTTCCTCCCTCGTTAGGACTTAAATTGGGTATATAATATTGTGTATTGGTGGTTTGATTAATGTTACCAATGGAAACAGGTAAGTTTGTAGATGGAATAAGAGCGATATTAATGGAATTATTCGAAAAGGTTCCATTTATTCCAGGACCACTTAAGAAAAATCCAAAGGCATCATTGTAATTTGAGCCTGGATCGGAAAAATCTTCATATTCCTCTGATGCAAAAACATAACGAAATGATAAAGAATCGGAGGAAGGAATAAAGTCAAATTCTAAGATAGCAGCGTTTTCTGAAGTGGCTTGGCCGGTAAATGCATCAATATCAGCATCGCCAAGTTGAAAATTATCTTCGCCTTGTCCGGTGGCAGTATTAGGACCAATCGCAGCCGTGACATTACCTGAACAAAGCAGAATACCTGAATTTAAACCAACATTTGAGTTTAAACTATTAAATGTTCCTATTGCTTGAGGAGCCCCAGTGTAGGTAATATTAAAGGCCACAACCCCATTTCCCAACAAAACATTGTTGACCAATTGTTGCGGTGTTAAACCTGTATTTACAGTTAGTTGACCATAACTGCTTAAAAATAAATTAGTTAGCAGCAAAGTAGTGGCTATTTTTCTAAACATAATTTCCTTAAGAATGAAGTATGCAAACCTAATTAAATTTCTTTTGTAAACTTTATTGAATGACTAAGAACAAAAAATGTATCTTCGCCGCCCGAAATCGTATTGTGAAAAATGGCTTTAATAAGTAAAATCAGGGAAAAATCGACTCTTTTGCTCATAACTATCGGAGGAGCTTTGTTGCTTTTCGTAGTAAGTGATGCCTTGGACAACCAAAACTCATTCCTTAACCGTGATCGTTTGATGATCGGTGAAATCGATGGTGATGACATTGATGGAAGGGAATATGAAGAAAAAGTAAACCAAACGGTTGAAAATTACAAAACCAATACCCAGCAAAAGTCTTTGGATGAAAACACCCAAGAGATGATTCGTAGTCAGGTGTGGGAGCAATTGATCCGTGAAAGGGTTCTTGGTGAAGAAATGGATGAACTTGGTCTGACGGTTAGCTCGGAAGAGCTTTTCGATATGGTTCAAGGTTCAAACCCGGATCCTACCGTGGTGCAAAGTTTTACCGATCCTAATACAGGTAAATTTGACCCAACTCGTGTTGCTACCTACTTAAAACGTATGGATGAAGACGAAACTGGTGCTATGCGTGATCAATGGATTAAATTCGAAGAAGGATTGAAAACGGATAAACGCAACCGTAAATACAATACCCTAATCGGTAAAGGTATTTTTGTAAATAGCAAACAGGCTAAAGCGGATTATATCGCTAAAAACAAAAAATTCGACGCCTTGGTAGTTGGTAAAAAGTTTAATACAGTGGTTGACACAACTATTGCCGTTACTGATGAAGAGTTGGGGAAATACTACGAGGACAATAAGTACAAATACAAACAAAAAGAAGAAACAAGGAAGATAGATTACGTTGTATTTGATATTCGTCCAAGTCAGGATGATGTAAAAAAGACAAGTGAAGAAATCGCAAAAATCAAAGAGGAGTTCAAAACAACCGATAATGATACTTCTTTGATTAATTTTTATTCAGATGAGAAATATAAAGAGAATCTATTAGCACCTGGAGCTTTTCTTCCTGGTTTGGATACTTTATTAACCGCTTCAGTTGGAACTATTGCTGGTCCTATTTCGGATAATGAATCATTCAAACTAGCGAAAGTACTTTCCATTAAAAATGATTGCGACTCTGTTAAAGCACGTCACATTCTTCGTAAAGTGGATAATGGTAAATCATTAGAAAAAGTAAAAGCAGAAATTGATAGTTTGAAAAAGCTGATTCAAGGTGGTGCAAGCTTTGAAGAATTGGCCAAAGCAAATTCAACAGACGTGGGTTCGGCAATTAAAGGTGGTGACCTAGGCTGGTTTAAAAAAGGCACCATGGTTAAACCATTTAATGATGCAAGTTTCAATGGAAAAGTTGGCGAATTGCAAGTGGTTGTTTCTCAATTTGGCGTTCACTTAATTGAAGTTACTGCGCGTGGTAAAGAAACCTTGAAAAGAAATATCGGTATTGTTACTAAACGAATTGAACCAAGTAACAAGACTTACCAAGCAACTTTTGCCCAAGCGGATGAATTTGCCTCTAAAGCCACAAATGCTGCTCAATTTGATGAAACCGCAAAAACCGGTAACCTTGTAGCTCGTGAGAGTGAGTTGCGTGAAAACCAAACCAATTTGCCAGGTGTTGAAAATGCCCGTGAAATCGTTGGTTGGGCCTACACCCATGAAAAGGATCAAGTTTCTAAAGTTTTTGAACTTGGAAAACGTTTCGTTGTGGCTAAATTGAAGGAAGTTACTCCAAAAGGTTACAAACCATTGGATCAAGTGAAGGAAGATGTTACCATGAATGTAAGAAAAGCCAAAAAAGCCGAATCCTTTATGAAGGAAATGGAAACTGCTTTGGCTGGAGGTTCGGATATTTCAGCGCTTGCAGCAAAATTTAATTCACCAATCGACACCGTTCAATCCTTGGTTTTCAGCGCTTTCCAAATCTCTCCAAATTTAGGTCGCGAACCTGAATTAGTGGGTGTTATTACCAGTGCTAAAAAAGTAGGACTAACAAAACCAGTAGCCAGTGGAAATGGTGTTTATGTAAGTTATGTATCCAAAATTGAAGAGGCTCCTGCCACCAAAGATTTCCTTGCGAATGCAGCTCAATTAAAACAAATGTTGTCACAAAGGGCTCAATTTGAACCTTACGAAGCTTTGAAGGAAAAAGCGAAAATTGTAGACAATCGTTTGAAAAACACCTACAGACAATAAGGTAAATCAAAATATAATGGAAGGCCAGTTTCAAAAGAGACTGGCCTTTTTGTTTGCTTCCTTTCGGAATTATTTTAGATACTTGGCTTTTTCCATGTTATTTATTTTGATTAGGCATTAGAAATGCATAAGCGATTAATACCGATTGGACATAATGTATAGTCCAATTTTAGGCTCACAGTTTCTTGAAAAAATTGGACTAACATACTGTATCCTCGGCATTTACCAATCTAAATTTACAAATAGCCTTTGGACTATTTATAAATTAAAATTGGACTAACATCCTGTATCCTAGGCATTTACCAATCTATATTTACAAATAGCCTTTGGACTATTTTTAAATTAAAATTGGTATAACCAGTTGTAAATCAATTTGTTTTTTCGAATGGATAACAACTGCTGTATTGAAATGCGTGGAGTGGTATAAACTTTACTCAATCAAGTGGTTCGGATTCATTGATCCTCCAATTGTTTAATTTGGTTTTGATAATTCCCATTATCGCTATAATTCATTTTACCCGGGTATTTCCATTTGACAACTTTGGATGAAATACAAAAGCCCAGGTTCAGTACAATGCTATGCGGAGATGTCGGGCAAGGATAGAGCGTGATACCCCGCAAGCTGGTAGCCCCCCTGCATTTTTGGGGGCTACCAGCTGAGGAGTATTAGCGATAGCCTGACCCAACCGCCTTTGCCAATGATTAATCAATGGTAGCATGGTTTTGGCGGTTGGGGGCCCGCCTAATAATAATTTTGAATACTTGACCAACAGGCCACCATGCGATTTGGCAAATTCAAAAGGAATACCGGCTTTTAATGTTCAATAAAGAATTAGAGCCCAAATTAGCGACAGAAGTTTTACTGAAATTGGTTCAAAACCTTGATTATTCCAGCCCTTTTTTTAGACGAAAGTTGAAAATCAAATCTGCAAATGCTTGAAAAATAACATTCTAAATTTACTTTGCTTTACTCTCCTCAAACACCTGTTCGTCTAGTTTCTTATTCAATACGTAGTTTGAAAATCGAAGGATAATTTCTCCCGTTCCTTTTTGATTCTTTAGGTCATTTCCTTTGGCAGCCTTTGAATTTAATTCCATGGCAACGGCTTTAGGAATTTTAAACTTGGCTACATCCACAATAAATTTTATTTCATCAGGTAGCCCATACCCAGCAAAGGATCCAAAACGTTGCTCGATGGTAATTGTGCCATTGGTTTTGGTGGTTAATTGAGCCTTATGCACCAGTTGGGTGGACTCTTCAATCCAGAATTTGCCCAAAATTAAATCATCACTTCCTTGGGAAGGAATTACGCTTATTACCGTGGTGCTTTTGCCATTTAAAACTTCCGCTCCAGAAGGTACGGCCGTAAATGAATTGGTATCGCGAATACTTTGCAAAGCATAGTAAGGATTTTGCTTTGGCAGGAAAATAATCCCTTTTGAATGTATGCGGAATTTCGAAGGTTTCTTATAATATACCTTTCCTGTAATGGGCTCCAATTGTACCCCAGGGATTTGAAAAATAAGGTTTATACCAGCGCTGTAGGTCTGAACCTTGCCAAAACGTTGACTGGCTGCCTCCAGTATTTGCTTGGGCGATTTTTGACCTATAACTCCAAAAGGAATTAAAAAAGCAATTAAAATGATGAGGTTACGCATTAGGTATAAATGTCTTTTCGGTTAAAATGAAACAAGGAAATGGAATAGAATAGGATAATATGGAAAACCAAAATTCCTACCGAAATGTATACCTGGGTGGTATCAACCGGATTGTCGAATAGGTTTCTCCAGATAATCATATGGGTAGTAAACAGAAAAGGCTTTATTTGGTCGAAAAGCGGAACATCCAAGGTGCCAATGATGGTAAAAAGAATAATTACTGCCATCGAACTGACGATAGGACCGATGGAGTTATCAGTAAAACTGGATAACATCAGGGCAAAGGAGGCAACGGTTAATAGACTGATAAAGGCCAAACTTAAGGCCAGCATATACCGCCAAAACACATCATCGCTCCTAAGAATTACGAGTGAATCGCTCTTGAGTACGATTAAGTCGCCTTCACCAAAAAGTAAAACCCCGCCTCCAAGCGCTAAAATGCCCAAACAAAGCAGCAATACAAAGGTATAACTTGCTCCAGCTGCAAATTTTGCGGTTAAAAGTTGGGTGCGAGAAAAAGGTCGTGAAAGCATTAATCTAAGTGTACCCGAAGCAGCCTCGCCACTTATTAAGTCACCGGTTACCAAGGCCACCAACAAAGGCATTTGAACAATCAAGGTTTGAAGGATGATAAAACAAACGAGGTAACCGTTCAATAAATTCCCCTGCACTTCAAAGGATTGTTCAAGCGATTGCAGAATGAAGGAAATATAACTTTTGCCATCAATATAAAGGGCTAATTCAATTAAACCTACAATGGAGGCAATGGCAAGAAATCCAATATAACTGCGCGGTTTGGTAAATATTTTTATGAGTTCAACTTGGTATAGCCTAAACATGTGCACCTCCTGCTTGTGTGATTTTTAAAAAATACTCCTCGAGCGGACGCTGGTAACTTATCCCGAATATTGGTATATTTTGCTGTACCAGAAAAGCATTCAATCCTGGAATTTGCTCCCTTGAAAGCTTGAAAGTTATATGGGTGCTTTCTATTTTTTCGATTAATACCAAAAAAGGTGTTTCTTTCAACAAATGCCGCACTGTTTCTGTATTGTCAACCTCCACCTTAACAAGCAGGTTTTCAGTAGATAACAACTGCTGAACACTGCCTTGGGCAACGGCTTTACCCTTGTTCATGATAACCATGCTATCGGCAATGAGTTCTACTTCGCTCAGAATATGGGATGAAAGCACAACCGTTTTCCCATATTCATTTTTAAGCCTCAACAAAAGATAGCGCAACTCAATAATGCCTTGGGGATCCAATCCGGTGGTGGGTTCATCCAAAATAATAAGTTGGGGGTCGTGCAGTAAAGCTTGGGCAAGTCCTAGCCTTTGTTTCATTCCATGGGAGTAGGTTTGCACCCTGTCATTTTGCCTGCCTTGTAATCCAACCAAATCAATCACTTCGGCAATTCGTTTTTCAGGATTATCCACTGCGTTCAATTTGGCCAACAATCTAAGATTCTGAGCTGCAGTCATATACAGATAAAAATCAGGCTTTTCAATAATGCAACCCATATTGGAAAGGGCCTCTTTTCGGCTGCTCAATAAGGATTTACCAAAAATCTGTATGTTTCCGGTACTGGGTTTTATCAAGGATAACAGCATACGAAGGGTGGTACTTTTTCCTGCTCCGTTGGGTCCTAAAAAGCCAAAAATCTCACCTTTCTTTACTTCCAAATTCAAATGGTCTACCGCCACCAAGCCTGGGTATCGTTTGCTGAGGTCGGTCAATTCAATGGCAAGCTCGCTCATAACTATAATAACCGTTTAGCCAATAGCTTATGTGGATTTAACTGTTTTGTCCACTGTAAGCGGCATTAGGTTAGGCAAAAGTAGGTGCTTGCCCAATAGTGGCTAGCACTGCCGTTTTCATATTAATAATTTTTAAGGTTGTAGGCTAAGCAATGGTATGATTAAGAAAGAAAAGTGTAAAAAAAACTATTCAAATGCTTTCTGTTTCGTTCCTTTGCTATCGCCTATGACCAAAAATACCACACTTCAAAATCTTCCTTCCAAAGCATCCATGTACCTCGGTGTTTTGCCAACTATACTGAAAAAAGGAAGTGCTTCTTTTCCTTCTATTCAATTTGAACTGCCTACAGCCAAGCTTGAAGAGACTAAAGTAGCCGAATACCATAAAATATGCGGCTTTCCTGCCAATTCACCGGTTCCTTCTACTTATTTGCACGCCTTTATTTTTCCTTTGCAATCCTTGATACTGAGCGATCCGTCTTTCCCTTTTCCTATGCTTGGTCTAATTCATTTTGCCAATTCTATCAAACAATACCGCCCGCTCTTAGTATCAGAAACCTTTTCAGTAAAATGTTGGCTCGGAAAGCAATTTAGCCACGAGAAAGGACAGGCTTTTGAAATCCTTTGCGAAATTAGGGTAGGGCAGGAGCTGGTTTGGGAAGAAAGCAGTGTAATTCTGCACCGAGGAAAAGTTGGCGTTGGAAATCCATTGGATTGGGCACAACCTGCACTTTTACCCAATGCGAAAAAGGAAACGTGGTCTATGCCTGCCAACCTGGGACGAAAGTTTGCCAAAGTTTCGGGCGATTACAACCCCATTCACCTCTATCCGTTTACGGCCAAACTGTTTGGATTCCCTCGCAATATCGCGCATGGAATGTGGAGTCTCGGGAAAGCCTTGGCTAAATATCCAAAAGCAACGGAAGGTCCGTATGAATTAACCGTCCTTTTTAAAACTCCAGTTCTTCTGCCGGCTCAGGTGGTTTTTCGGGAACAGGAAGGTAAACTGGGTATCGAATTCGACCTAGTTGATAAAAACGAGGAGAAACCTCACATGCGTGCATATCTTCGAGCGTTGAACAAATAGATTTGTTTCCTTTGCACCATGTCGATCGACCTGCTTAATGCCTATTTCCCAAGCTTAACTGCAAGCCAACAGGAGCAGTTTGCCCAAGCCTTGGATGTATATACTGAATGGAACCAAAAAATCAATGTGATTTCGCGCAACGATATGGACAATTTGGTCGAAAGGCATTTTTTGCACTCCTTGGCCATTGCTAATTTTATCCAATTCAAAGACGGCACCGAAATTATGGACCTCGGTACCGGTGGCGGTTTCCCGGGGATTCCTTTGGCCATATTTTTCCCACAAGTGGATTTCCTTTTAGTGGATTCGATTGGCAAAAAAATTAAGGTGGTTAATGAAGTGGCCCAAGCCATCGGTTTGAAAAATGTAGTGGCACGCCAAGCAAGGGCTGAGGAAGTTAAATTTAGTTTCGACTTCGTTGTTACCCGGGCAGTGGCTCCAATGGGCGATTTGCACCGCTGGACCCGTGAAAAAATTAAAAAGCAAGATAAACATGGGTTGCCCAATGGTATTATCGCACTGAAGGGCGGAAATTTAAAGGAAGAACTCCAGGCTTTTGGGAAACGAGCCTCTATCGAACCGCTGTCGCAATGGTACAAAGAGCCATTTTTCGAAGAAAAGAAACTGGTGTATCTTCCCGGATAAATGCAATTCCCTAAATCCTTTACTTCCTTGGCTTGGATGCTGGTGTTGGTACTGGCAAGCTGGTCCATTCTTATGCCCTTGTTCAGGGAAGGTATGTTTATGGATGGGGTGCTTTATTCGGCAGTTGCTAGTAATTTATCCAAAGGCATTGGAGGATTTTTGGACCCCAGTTTTAGCCCTACACTTTACCCTCATTTTCACGAACAACCACCTTTGGGCTTGTGGCTCCAATCGCTTTTCTTTATCGATGGTGCTTCCCGCTTTCCTGAACGTATGTTTGATTTATGTGTTTTTATAGCAACGGTGGCTGTCGTGCTGGTGTTTTGGAAATCGGCCAAACTTCGCCTAGGTTTTTGGCCTGTGTTGATTTGGATTTCTATTCCCACGGTTCAATGGGGCATTGTCAACAATGTGCTGGAACAACCCATGGCACTTTTCGACCTGCTTTCCATCTTTTTTATTTGGAAGAATTTTCAAAAAGGAACCGTCCCCTCGGTTAGCTATCTTTCGCTTGCATTAGTATTCTTGTTTCTTGCCTCGTTTACCAAGGGCATTCAGGGTTTATTTCCATTAACGGCACCGCTAATTTTCGCCTTTGCCTACAAGAAAAATACTCCATCAGCACTCCTTTCTTCGCTTGCCCTTTTTCTAGGTATTATCCTTTGCTATGCCCTTTTGCTTTCCATTAGTCCATCCGCCTTGGAAAGCTATAAAGCTTATTTCTTGAGCCGTTTCGATGGTTTTCCGAATACGCGCCATGCCAATACAGAATACCGGATTGTGCTGCTAGGCAAGCTGTTTCTTGAATTGGCTATTCCCTTGGCCCTAATCTCACTTGTTTTTCTCTTTACTCGAAACAAGGATGGAAAGCCTACGGATACCGATTCAAATACCCATGCTTTGGCTTTGTCCTTTTTTCTTATCGCAGTTTCGGCCTCTTTTCCCATCATGCTTTCCCACGAACAGCGCGGGTTTTACCTCAATACCTCTATGCCGTTCTACGCCTTAGCTTTGGCATGTTGGAGTTACAAGTGGATTCAAAAGGTCGAACATCAGTTTTTAAGTTTTCCAAAGCTTAATATATACTTTCGTAACGCCTTGGTTTTAAGTTTGTTAATTAGTTTAGTTGGATTTATTTTTTGCATCAATACCCCTAAGCGCGATGCCGAAAAATTGGCAGATATGGCCGAAATTGCCAAAACTATTTATCCGGATAAAAGCCTGGGTGTGGATCCTGAAACCTGGGCCGATTGGGGCCTTCAGAATTATTGTATGCGCTACCACGGCATTTCCTTGGATCCGGATACTTCAAAACACAGGTGGTATTTGGTTCCCTCCGAAAAACTCGTTCCATCGTCCCATTCCTTCGAAAAAATCAAGTTGAATACCAAAGTGCTTCACTTGCATAAAAGGAAAGACGATAATTTATAAGATGATTGGGCGGGCCCCCTCCGCCAAAACCAGTAGTGCTTTAATTTGGGCATTCTACTGGGCGTTCGGGTCAGGCTTTCGGCGCTAGTCCTCGGTCTGCTCCGTGCCTCCGCATCCCTGTGGGCTAGACTGCCTCTATCCTTGCCCGGTGCACTCGCATTAAGCTGTAGTGCTCGTATTTAGGCTTTCTACTTCCGTTTGAAGGATGGGCTAAGTTTAATACAGTTAGCGTTCGTACTCTCGTTTTAGCTTCGAAATCTTCAACGGATTGGCATTTATGGCTGCATATCCATTTCGTTGGTTGAAAATGTCTATTGCCATAAAAATCGATTGACGGAAAGAATGTTCTGAAGCCTTGTTTTTCCCAGCAATATCATAACCGGTTCCATGGTCGGGCGAAGTTCTTACGATGGGCAATCCCGCTGTGTAATTTACCCCATAATCAAAAGCCATAGATTTAAAAGGAGTCAATCCTTGGTCATGGTACATAGCCAATACAGCATCAAACTGACGGTATTGTCCTGAGCCAAAGAATCCATCAGACGAATAAGGTCCGAAGGCCATAATTTGTTCGTTGTAAGCCCGGTTGATAGCCGGAATGATTATGTCTTTTTCTTCTTTTCCGATGGTACCGTTATCTCCAGCATGCGGATTGAGTCCTAATACTGCAATTTTGGGTTTACGAATGCCAAAATCCTTGATCAGACTTTGGTTCATAATCCTCAATTTGGAATTGATTTTTTCTTGGGTAATGATTTGGGCTACAGTCGAAATGGGAACATGACCACTTACCAACCCTACTTTCAGGCTATCACTTACCAAAAGCATCATGTAATCCTTGCAATCAAAGGCATTGGCCAAAAACTCGGTATGACCTTGAAACCTGAATTCGTCGCTTTGGATATTGTTTTTATTGATGGGGGCTGTAACCAATACATCAATTTTGCCGGCCTTTAAGTCCGCCACAGCAGCCTGCAACGAAAGCAAAGCATACTTTCCACCTTCCTTGGTCGATTGGCCCAAATTCATTGGCACTTCTTCGTCCCAAATTTGCACCATATTGGCCAATTTAGGGTTTGCATCTTCAGCCTTTTTTATCCCATTAAATGCCCAATCGTTAATGCCCAATACCTTGCGGTGGTAGGAAGTTACCTTGGTGCTTCCATAAGCAATTGGGGTGCAAAATTCAAGCATCTCCTTGTCTAGCAAGGTTTTTACTATTACTTCAATGCCTATCCCGTTGATATCTCCTAATGAAATTCCAACCCTAATTTTATGTGGATGTTCGCTCACGGTCTTCTAAAATTAATTCGCTTTATAGTTTTTAAGGAAATCAAACAGCAATCTTACGCCTACGCCTGTTCCTCCTTTGGTCAAATATCCTTCTTTGGAGTCGATAAAGGCTGGTCCCGCAATATCCAAATGGATGTAAGGATAGTTGGTAAAATGTTGAAGGAATTTTCCTGCAGTAATGGAGCCTGCAATGGGGCCACCTATATTTTTCATATCGGCAATTTCGCTTTTGAGCAAATCGGCAAATTCATCCCAAAATGGGAATTCCACCAAACGTTCGTAGGTATTGTTTCCGCTTTTCTTTAATGCAGTTTTCTGTTCCTCCGATGCTGTTCCCATCATGACTGTACCATATTTTCCAATTGCCACAGCGGCAGCTCCTGTTAAGGTGGCCAAATCAATGACCAATTCAGGTTTGTATTGCTGGGCATACACAAGGGCATCGGCTAAAATTAATCGTCCTTCAGCATCGGTATTCAATACTTCAATGGTCGTTCCATCCGAAATGGTAATGATATCGCCTGGTACATAAGCTTTTCCGTCGGGTCGGTTATCTGTAGCTGGTACTAAACCTACTACATGAACTTTAAGTTTGGCCGAAGCAACTGCATACATTGTTCCAATTACAGCCGCAGCACCACCCATGTCACATTTCATGGTATCCATACTGGCTGTAGGTTTAAGGCTTATTCCTCCTGTATCATACACTACGCCTTTCCCAACTAAAACGATTGGTTTTTTATTGATGGCACCTTTGGGTTTGTATTCCATAATGGTAAAAGTGGGAGGATCGATGCTTCCCAAATTTACCGAAATCAAACCACCCATTTTCAGGCTTTGAATTTTCTTTTTGTCTAAAACTTCGGTTTTAAAACCTGCAGCTTTTCCTAGTTTTTCAGCTTCCTTAGCCAGTTGAACCGCATTTAAAAAATTGACTGGTTCATTCACCAAATCTCTTGCTTTCAAAGTAGCATCCACCACAATTTGAACTTGCTCAACCCTTTCTTCTGAAAGTGCTTTCGAAAAAATCCCAATTGATTTGAGGGTGTTAGCCTTGAAGTCTTTCTTTTTATTGATGTGGGTAGCAAATTGGTAATTTCCTAAGGCCATCCCTTCGGCAACAGCAGCTACTACTTCGCTTGAACTGCCTTGGTCAATAAGGGTAAGGCTTTCTTCAGCACTCGCATTGATGCGTGAAGCAATATCCGAACCAACTTTTCTTGCTTTTTCTAGAAGCATATGAAGCTCCAAATCCATTGGCGCTTTGTATATAAATACCCAACGTTTGTATTGGTTAATAGCTAGGGTAGGGGCGTCTTTTTTATCTAATTTCTTTGTGGCGTAGGCTTGTTCCTCTTTGGTAAGTCCTACTAAATCCCAATCAGGTGTTTTATCGAAAACATAGAAAATTGAACCACTTTTTGGAAGGGAAGAAAGTTTTTTAATGGAGATGGCGCTCATTATAAATTTTAAAAAGGATGGCAAAGGTAGCATCAATATTGAGACTATATGTAAAAATGTATGGTCCACTAGCGGATGAAAAAAATAAAAAAAAAGTAAAATTTCATGTAACCGAATAGAGCGGCTTGCAGTTAAACACAACCATAAAATTCTACCTGCTTATGAAAACTGTTTACATTAAAAGTACTGCCAAAACACCTGAAGTTAACATGGATCTTTCCGCTGGACATTTCAGAATCAATGGTAGGTCCATTGCTGAAAATCCTAGGGAATTTTATGAACCCATTCTGCGCGAAATCGAGCATTATGCCGAAAAACCCAAAAGCAGATCTTCGCTGGAACTTTATTTTGAATACCTAAGCACGGCCTCCACCATTTTTGTCATGAAAATTATGGCTGCTCTCAAGAAGTTAGTTGAATCCGGCAAAAAGGTTGATATTTTGATCCGTTACGACGATGACGATATTGATATGTTGGAAAAATTCCAAGCCATGAGTCAAATCGTAAAAGTGGATGCTCGTTTTGAGCCAATTGCAGCCTAAGCTATAAACCAATATTGAAACCAAACCTTACAATCGGATTGATGTAAGGCGTATATTGGCTTTCAGTGAAGTTAAACAAGGCCATGAGGTAAATGGAGGAATTTCCTCCTAGGGATTGCTGGTAACCACCTCCACCCATCAAACTATTGACCCAAATACGTTTGTTTAAATCATCGTAACGTTGAAGGTTCAACATTTCGTTTTCGGCGTGGATAAAAATCCCTTTCCACACAATATACCTCAGAAAAACCCTTCCTCCGTAAATATGGGTGGTAAACCGAGGATAACCTGGGTAACGTTCACTGAAGTAAATATAGGTAACACCTGTGCCGGCCCAGAAATTATCTGTTACGCGGTATCCCAATTGGGGGGATAAGTTGATATTGGTAATGTTTCCAAAGGATAAGCCAAAACTCCCACCGGTAAAGGTCCGTTTCCAAAATCCTTCCTTGGCTGGCTTCGTTTTCTGTTCAGTTGTTTTAGGTTTGTTTTTGGAAGATTGGTTTGATAAGCTATCAGTTCCTGTTTGGGCTGTGCTATCTACGCCTTGATTTGGCAAATTAAACCGTCGGTTTTGGGAATAGGAAGACAATACACCCAAACAAAACACCAAAATCAAACCTGCTTTTTTCATAATTTATACATGCAAAGGTAAAATCCTTTAGTCAAACCAATTGATAATTTCCGTTAATTCAAGTTTATACTTTTCGTTTCTGTTCAAATCTCTATAAATCTTTCCTGATTTCATCATGAGTAAACGGTTGCCTATCTCCTTGGCATCCTTGAGGTTATGGGTAACCATGATGGTTGTCCACCCTTTTTCTTCATGAAATTTTTGGGCCAATTCCATAATCAAAGCCGCAGTTTTTGGGTCCAGGGCAGCGGTTGGTTCATCCATCAATAAAACATCGGCATCCGTCATACTAGCCATCAGTAAGGTTAAAGCCTGTCGTTGTCCGCCCGAAAGCCTACCCATTTCTTGGTTAATTTTTGATTCCAAACCTAATCCTAGCTGAGCAATTTTCTCTTTTACCAATTCTTGAAAGGCCTTTCCGGTGTGTATGCCCAATCCTTTTGAAGTAGTTCTGGTAATGGCCAACCTGAAATTTTCCAAAACACTTAAATCAGGAGCCGTGCCTTGCATGGGATCTTGGAAAACCCGAGCTATCCAAGCAGCCCTTTTATGCTCAGGTAAAGCTTGAACCTCTTTTCCTTGGATAAGGATTTTACCTTGATCAGGTGTTATTTTACCAGCAAGCAAGTTTAGCAAGGTGGATTTGCCCGAACCGTTTGATCCAATGATAGTAACAAATTCTTTGGCCTCAATACCTAAATCGAAATCCTTCAAAACAGCAACCGATTCCGAGCCAGATTGGAAAGTTTTGGATAAAGAAACCAGTTCTATAGCCTTCATAATCAAACCTTCAACAGTTTTTCGGCGGCACGTTCCAAGGTTTCGTTTTGTTTGGCAAAGCAAAAGCGAAGCAGCTTATTGTCCACAGGTTTGTGGTAGAACACTGAAATTGGTATGGAGGCTACACCATGTTCTTTAGTTAAACGAATGGCGAAATCCGTATCCTTTTCATCAGTGATTTGCTTGTAGCCCATCAATTGAAAATACGAGCCTTTGCATTCGATTGGTTGAAAACGGCTTCCTTGGGTTAATTTCAAAAACAGATCTCTTTTTTCTTGGAAGAATTTGGGCAGGTAAGTGTAATTTTCTTTCTTTTTTAGAAATTCATTAATGGCCCATTGGAAAGGATGGTTGGCCGAAAAAACATTGAATTGATGCACCTTTCTAAATTCCTTCATGAGGTTTTCAGGACCAACAATATAACCCATTTTCCATCCGGTTACATGCAAGGTTTTTCCGAATGAAAACACCACAAAGCTACGTTCGGCCAATTTCGGAAAGCGCATCACACTTTGGTGTTCTAATCCATCAAATATCAGGTGTTCGTATACTTCGTCGCTGAGAATGATAATGTCGGTGTTCTTGGTAAGTTTTTCCAATTGCAGCATATCCTGGGCTGATAGAATGGCCGAGGCAGGATTATGCGGGGTATTAATGATGATCATCTTGGTTTTCTGACGAATCATCTTTTTCACCTCATTCCAATCGATATGAAAATCGGGTGCTTTGAGTTGGATATATATAGGTATTCCGCCACAAAGTTCAACAGCTGCGGCATAGCTATCGTAGGCAGGTTCAAACAGGATTACCTCATCACCTTCCTTTACCATGGCTGCAATGGCGGTGTATAAGGCTTGGGTTCCCCCCGAGGTGATCGTAATTTCCGTATCAGGGTTATAGCTTGCACTGTAGGAGTCTTGTATTTTCTCGGCGATAGTTTCCCGCAATTCAAGCAAACCGGGCATAGGTGCATATTGGTTGTATCCTTTGCGCATCGATTGGTTAACCAATGAAATCAATTCTTCCGAGCAGGGAAAATCCGGAAAACCTTGGGAAAGATTTATGGCTCCAACTTCATTTGCCAATTTAGACATCACCGTAAAAATGGTCGTGCCTGTATTGGGAAGTTTGGACTGAATTACACCTTGGAATTTGGGCATGGAACGTGTTGTTTTTGGAGGCACTAAAATACTGGAGAGTAAAGCAAAGCCTGTGCTAAGTTTTCAACAATCCAAGAGTGTAAGGCTTGCTAGGGTAGGGGATTCGTTGTAAATCCTTAAGCAACTTTCTTTTGATGAGTTACTAACAATTGGAAAATAAACAGGTTTTCGGACGTTCTTTGCAAAAAAACAAGCAATGAATATTGAAAGCAAATCCGTAGTAGCGGTAAATTATGCCTTGCACATCAAGGATGAAGAAAATGGAATCGAACGTTTGGTAGATAAATCAAGGCCTGACGAACCACTGGTGTTTATGTTTGGAATGGGTGGAATGATCAAAGGGTTTGAAGACGCTTTGTTAGGTAAAAAACAAGGAGAGAAATTCGACTTTTGGGTAAGTCCAGAGAATGGCTACGGTGATTATTACGAAGAGGACATCGCCGAGGTGCCTTTGGATATTTTCAAAGACAAAAACGGCAGCATCGACCGCAACTGGTTGAAACCTGGAACAGTTATTCCGATGCAAAACAACCAAGGCCAAACCATGCGTGGCAAGGTATTGGAAGTTGGAGATGCCGTTGTAGTCATGGATTTTAACCATGAATTGGCCGGTGTAGATTTACATTTCACTGTTGAAGTAGTAGGCGTTCGTGGTGCCACCCTCGAAGAAATTGCCCATGGTCATGCCCATGGTTGGGAAGGCGGACACCACCACCACTAATCTAGTTTCGATTTATATTAGGAACACCGATGAATGTATGTTTCATCGGTGTTTTTTTTTACCCACTTCTCTTTTCTCTTTACACTTTACTCACTTCTCTTTTCCCTCTTCCCCCAATTTTTAATTCTTAATTTTTCATTTTTAATTATCCTCATGCGTGCCCCCTCTCGCACCCTCAGCCTTTCCTTAAACCCCAAGCAGCGTGCAAGGTGCGTTCGGGTCGGGCTATTCGCTGCAAATCCTCGCGCCTTTCGCTTACGCTCAGGCCGCTGTGGGTTTTCCGCTGCTATCCCTGCCCGGAGAGTGTGCGGGTACTTGGGTTTAGGTAGTTTAAATAAGCGGTTGGTGAAATAGTCGTTAGATGTTATGTTGTAGAGTGGGAGGAAGGGTTTAGCAAGGGATTAACTTTTCAAGAATAGTGCATACCTAGCAATCAGTATGCATTTTTATGCTATAAGTTAATGGGAAGTTATTTTTAAACCTCTCATTTTTGGAAATTATTTCCTGCTATTTTTGAAAGCTATTTAAAGGTGTTTGAAATGGAATGGCACTTATATGTAAGTTACCGCCAATGCTAAAAAGACAGACGACACAGTAAGACAATGACTGAAAATGGACTCGACATACAGACCATATCGACCAAGCGGAAAGACTTTAAAACTGACCGTGTTTCGCTATATGGAGAGGTTACAAAGAAAAAAGAAATAGCCCACCCTTCACATTTTTTAAAATTTCTTTTTGCCATCCCGCATTGCACGTATTTGGTTTTGCCCGACACACAAGCCGACCATTCGCAAAACCAAAAGAGTGCAATTTTTGCCAACCCACTTTCAACTTCAATCTTATCGAATGGCGACAAATAAACATGCTACCATACGATACCATGCTCTTGACAGATGTTTTAGTAACTACGGGAGGAAATATTTTATTGAAGACCTGATTGACGTCTGTAATGAAGCCATTTATGAATTTGCAGGAATTGAGGATGGAGTAAAGAGAAGACAGGTTTTTGACGACATAACCTTTATGGAAAGTGAACAGGGTTGGTCTATTCCACTTGAACGAATAAAGGATGGAAAGAGGGTTTATTATAGATACTCAGACAAATCTTTTTCCATCAAAAACCATGGAATTAATCAGGCTGAGGCGGAACAACTAAAAGAGACCTTAACTATTTTGACTCGATTCAAGGGAATGCCACAATTTGAGTGGATAGAAGAAATGCAAATCAGACTTGAAGATACCTTCAAATTGAAAGGGAATATACAATCATCAGTTGGATTTGAACAGAACCCATTCCTCAAAGGATTAAATCACTTCACAGGTATATTCAACGCCATACAACATGAAGTAACATTAAAAGTAAAATATCAAGGATATAAACAAGAGAAACCGTCAGAAGTGATTTTGCATCCTTGGTATTTGAAACAGTATAACAATCGATGGTTTCTTTTTGGGTTTAATGAGAATTATAACACCATTACAAATTTTGCTCTAGACCGAATAATTGAATTTGAAGAATCAAAAATGAAGTTTCGCAAAAATGATGAAGTAAACTTCGATGAATATTTTGATGATGTTATTGGTGTAACTGTGAAAAGAGAAGCCTCAGTTGAAAAGTTACTAATAAAGTTGAGTAAAGAAATATGGCCATATATTGAGAGTAAACCCCTGCACGGCTCACAAAAAATAAAAAGTAGAACCGAAACAGAAGTACTTATTCAACTTGAGGTTCAAATAAATCATGAGTTGCTAGCACTCTTGTTTTCATATATGGATGCAATAGAAGTTATTGAGCCGGAAAGCCTAAAAGAAAGATTTAAAAGTCTTTCCGAAACTGTTTATAAAAAATATATTTGAACTATGCACCTGTACTGCACAGATAAATCACACCTTTGTAGAGTAATCTAATAATTTTTGCATGAAGATAGAGTCGTACATAGTAGATCCGAAGCCATTCTTAGAACTAAAATCTAAGCTTTGGAAGGTTTTTGATATCCTTAGAGGTGAAAACATCACTTCTGAAAACTACTATGTAGTTCTGTTTATTCTTTCTCTATACAAGGACAAAATTTTAAAAGGAGACGTACTTGTTGAAAACAATCCCATAAAAGATCAGATAGAAAATGCTTTACATAAGAGTGAAAGTGATTTAGAGATAGGATATAGGAATATTTATCCAAGCTTCGAGCCTATATTGAAGGCACTTAGTAATAAAGGCATAGCGTCAATAGTTGAGGTAATTTGTAATCTTGATCATAAGATTCTGTCAGGGAACTTTTCAGAATTATTTGATTCTATTCTGTATAACCTTGCGCAATCACAAGGAAGATCTGGAGGTGAATTTATTCAGCCCCTTGAGATTACCCAGTTGATCTGCGGATTATTCGAACTCCCTGAAGGTGCTAAAGTTTTTAATCCATTTGCAGGCTTAGCTTCTTTTGGTGTAAACCTTGAAAAGGGACAAGATTATTTTGGGCAGGAACTAAATCAAAAATCCTGGGCACTGGGTGCTTTACGAATCATGGCTTATGAACGACCAGGTACTTCTAGATATGTATGCGATGATTCCATATTGAATTGGCCTGATGATTCGAAAAAATTTGATTTAATCGTTTCAAATCCACCTTATGGCTTTAGATTGGGGAATCAATACAGAGAAATTGAACCTGGAATCAGAACAGCAGAACAATTTCTGGTTGAAAGAGGACTGCATTCGCTCACAAATGAAGGGAAACTCATTGCACTTTTACCCCAAGGATTTTTATACCGGGGAATGCATGAAGAGAGGTTAAGGCAATTCCTTGTTGATGAAGATATTCTTGATACCATTATTTCATTACCTGATGGTTTACTATCTAATATGGGAATTCCGTTAATAATTCTTGTAATCAACAAGAAAAAGGAAAGACCCGGGAAAGTTCGTTTTGTCAAGGCTGATAAGTACGTTGAAGCTAGAACCCCAAGAGAAAAAGTGCTTAACGTATATGCACTGAATAGTTTTATTCATGGCAAAAAAAAGGATGATGATTCACTCAGAATCGTTGATAATGCACAAATAATGGAATGGGAATACAACCTTAATGTGCCGAGATACTTTCAGAATGAAATAGCTCTGACAACTAATGAAAGGCTGGTCAAGCTAAAAGATATTTTGGTGTATGTGAAAGGTCAAAGAGGAAATTTGCCTGAAAAAGGAAAGTTGGTGCGCATCCGGGATTTAAAAGATGATAAAGTGGATTTTCATCTTAAGATTTCTGAAGTTGAAGATGTTGAATTGCAAAGGCCGGATATTCACCAAATAAACGAAACCTGTTTATTATTAGCCATTCGCTGGCGGACATTGAAGCCTACCCTTTTTGATTTTGAGGGCATTACTATTTACCATAGTCAAGATATTTTATCATTTAAGGTAAATGAATCTGTTGCAGATTATGGGTACCTAATAAATGAACTGCATGCCGACTATGTGCAGGAGCAACTGGAATCATACCGCATGGGTGCAACTATTCCCTTTATCCGCAGGAATGATTTAATGGAGGTTGCTGTCAAACTTCCTACTATAGAAGAGCAACGAGCTAAAGTGCAAGGGATTTACGAATTGTCCGATAAGATTAAAAAACTTCAGAAAGAACGTAATGCTTTGGCCCATGGAAAGACTATAAAGCAATTCAATGAATTTGCTTCTTTGAAGCATACTTTGGGAAGACCTAGACAAAACATTCTTGATTGGTCTGACAACTTGCTGGATTTCTTAAATAAGAAAAAGGAGGGTTTTGAAGCATTAAATAAAGCCTTTTCCGAATTCTATGATATTGATATTATTTCAGCTTTAAAAGAAATCAAACGTGATGTAAACTTCATTACAGATGTGCTTGAAAAGGGTGAAAACGGACTTGTTCTATCCGAGTACGATAAACAGGTAATTGCGTTATCCGACATTAATAGTATCATCACCGAACTGTCCAATAACGGATTTAACTTCAAAATAAAGAAGTTGCTTCTGAAAGGAGAAAAGCTGAAAGAAAGAGGCATCAATGCCAACAAAACGCTTTTCAAAACATTGCTGGACAACATTCTGACAAATGCTAATAAGTATGCATTTGATAAAAAAGCTATGGGTAACGAAGTGGTTATTGAATTGACCGAAGTAGATGATTCACTTTCAATGGAAATCAGAAATAACGGTAAACCATTTCCGAAGAACTTCGATAGAGAGAAGTTTATAACCAAATACTCGACTGCTGATTCAAGCAATGGCAGTGGTTTAGGCGGTTATGATATACACAGAATTGCAAGCGATTTTAATAACCCTGATTGGATACTATCACTAAACGAAGACCCTTTCTTTTTTGTGAAGTTCAAATTCCAATTCCCAATTAAACTGATTAACTAATTATGGAAGATATATTTTTTAATATTTTGTGGATAGACGATGAGCACGAAACGCTTACAGGCACCAAAGGCCGTGCAAAACGAAACGGCATTAATCTGATTCCATTCAAATCATTGAATAGTGGTATGAATGAATTGGAAAGAAATTTTCCTTTTTATGATGGTGTATTATTGGACGCTAAATTCTTTGAAAATGAAGACGATGTGAAAGGCACGGAAGACACATACAATGTACATAGAGCCAAAGAAAGATTGCTCCAACTTAAGAAGAAATTTGACGTATTTGTCCTTACAGGGCAAGCCGAAGCTTATGAAGATAAAACCTTCAAAAAGGCTTTTACCAGAGTTTACAAAAAAGGAAGTGACGAGGAAATTGACCGACTGTTTTCTGACATAAAAGTTGCTGCGGCAACGCAGGAAGACACCCAAATCCGCCACAGCTACAAACGTGTTTTTGACGTTTGCACAGAAAAGTACATTGGTGAATTTGCAGGTCAGGACATTTTGAACCTGCTGAAAGTGAATGATGAAACCAACATTGACAGCCATTTCATCGCTATTCGGAAAGTGATCGAAGACCTTTTTATTGCTTTCAACAAATTCAATTTATTGCCATCGGAATTTGTTACTCCCGGTGTTGCTCTGAACGAAAGCAGCAAATTCTTAACAGGTAAGAGTGCGGATGGCTCACTCTTTTCCGAAAAAGGTTATCAGCACCTAGAAGATACACATCTACCTAAACAAATTGCTGTTTGCGTGAGAAGCATTTTGTCGGTTACACAAGCAGGTGCACATAGGTCTGAAATAGACTTACATATAAAGACTCTTAAAACGCCCTATCTTTTTAAAAGTGTGTTCTTTCAGCTTTTAGATGTACTTATTTGGTTTAAGATGTATGTTGATACTAATCCAAAAACCAAAAATTGGATAAAAGTGGAATCATCAACCGAAATTTCCGAAACATCGGCTGAATTGATTCATGGCAAGGTTATTAATATAAATCTTCTAAAAGGATTTGCTTTTTTTAAACCTAACTCCATTGGAGATAATATATTCATCCCTCCACATTTGGTTGTAAATCATAGCCTGTGTGAAGAAATGCCTGTAAAGGTTGAAATTGAAAAATATAATGACAATCGTACCAACGAATTAAAAAACAGAGTTAAACTTATAGTATTATGATCACCGGAGACCTTAAATCACAAATAGACAAAGTATGGGAAGCCTTTTGGACAGGCGGCCTATCCAACCCCATTACCGTAATTGAGCAAATGACCTATTTGTTGTTTATCCGTAGGTTGGACGAACTGCAAACCCAAAAGGAATCGAAAGCCAATTTGCTGAAAAAGCCCATTGAATACCCGCTTTATTCCACAGAAGAAAATGAATTGCGCTGGAGCCATTTTAAAAATATGGACCCCGAAGTGATGCACCGTATGTTTACCAAAGACCAGGGGGTGTTCGACTTTCTGCGCAATGTGGGCAACCGGAGTGCCGCCTTTAGCAAGTTTATGAAGGGCGCTACCTTCATGATTCCTACCCCAAGGTTGTTGGCGCAGGTGGTGGAAATGATTTCGAACATCGACATGAGCGACCGCGATACCAAGGGCGATGTGTACGAATACCTGTTGAGCAAAATTGCGAGTGCCGGGCAAAACGGACAGTTCCGCACACCGCGCCATATTATCCGCATGATGGTGGATATGGTGCAACCCACCCTCGAAGATGTGATTTGCGACCCAAGTTGTGGTACAGCCGGTTTCCTTACCGTGGCAGGCGAGTATATCCGCGAGCATTTTGAAAAAGACTTATATACCGACAGCGTAAAAAAACATTTCCAGGAGAAGATGTTTATGGGCATGGAGTTTGACCCTACCATGATACGCATAGGCGGTATGAACCTGATGCTCCACGGCATTGAAAACCCGCAGTTAATAGATGTAGATGCACTGAGTGAAGCCAACACAAGTTTTACCGAAAAAGCAAGTTTGGTATTGGCCAATCCTCCGTTTAAAGGAAGTTTGGACAGAGAAGCAGTAGATGGCAAAATACTTGCGGTGGTAGATAGCAAAAAAACCGAATTACTGTTTTTGGCTTTGATATTAAAAGGATTGAAACTGGGTGGAAGAGCTGCCGTGATAGTACCCGATGGTGTTCTTTTTGGCAGCAGCAAAGCCCACCTTCAAATACGCAAAGAGCTCATAGATAGCCAAAAACTGCAAGCCGTTATCTCTATGCCGAGTGGGGTATTCAAGCCTTACGCAGGAGTTAGCACTGCCGTAGTGGTATTTACCAAAACCAACAGCGGTGGTACGGACAATGTTTGGTTTTACGATATGCAAGCAGATGGTTTGAGCTTGGACGACAAACGCCAACCCATTGAGGCCAACGACATAGCTGACATAGTAAACCGATACCACAACCTGAAAGCTGAAAGCAGCCGCAGCCGAACAGACAAAAGCTTTATGGTGCCTGTAAACGAAATACAGGCCAACAAATATGACCTCAGTATAAACCGCTACAAAGAAGTGGTGTATGAAGAAAAAACCTACGAAAAGCCATCGGTCATTATTAGCCAAATTGAAAGGTTGGATAAAGAGCGTACTGATTTATTGAACCAGTTAAAAGCGATGTTGGCATGAAATTCGAAATGTTAGTCAATTCTATAGAGCTCACCCATAGCCACTTTCAGCAGCAAGCTAACAAGGCATTAAATGCATCGCTAACATTGAGAAACTGGCTGATTGGATGCTATATTGTGGAGTTTGAACAAAAGGGTGAAGATCGGGCGAAGTATGGCGGTAAAATATTGGCAAAACTTGCCAAACATTTTACCGCCATAAAAGGGATGGACGATCTTACGTTTCGCAATTTCAGGCAATTCTATTTATTTTATCCTCAAATTCAACCTTTAATTGTGCAACAATTGCAGTTGAATCCAATTCGGAGGTCGCTGACCACCGAAGCGGATAACGAAACGAAAAAAGAACAACTCGAAGCTTTTATCAACAACGAACTCATCAAATGGAACAGCTAATGAAACAAATGGAAACAATTAAAAGCAATGTTGGCATGAGTTGGGAAAAAGTAAAAGTTCAAGATTTTGCATTAGTAGCAACAGGTGGAACGCCATCTACAACTAATAAAGAATATTGGGATAATGGGAATATAGCTTGGCTTAATTCAGGAGAGTTAAATCAAGATATAGTTACTCAATGCGCAAACTACATTACTAACAAAGGCCTAGAAAATAGTTCTGCCAGATTAATGCCTAAAGACACAGTTCTTATAGCTTTAACGGGAGCAACTACAGGTGTTGTTGGTTATTTGACATTCGAAGCTTGTGCAAATCAATCAGTAACTGGTATTTTTCCATCTAAAAAACATCACCCAAAGTATCTCTATTACTATCTAAAATCAATAAGAAATAAAGTCCTTGCAGACGCTTATGGCGGAGCACAAAAGCACATAAGTCAAGGATATGTAAAAGACCTCCAAATCCCACTCCCCCCGCTCCCCATCCAAAAACGAATAGCCGAAATATTGGATGCAGCCGATGCCTTACAACGCAAAGACCAGGAACTTTTAAAAAAATACGATGATCTAGCGCAAGCTATCTTTATTGATATGTTTGGCGATCCGGTGAAGAATGAGAAGGGATGGGAGGTGAAGACAATTGATCAATTAGTTAAAAAGACAAAACACTCGATAAAAAGAGGTCCTTTTGGTGGGGCACTAAAAAAGGAGATATTCGTTGATGATGGTTATTTGGTTTATGAACAATTTCATGCTTTAAACAATGATTTTACATTTGGCAGATATTATATTACTCAAGAAAAATACAATGAACTTATTGCCTTTGATGTTAAACCAGGAGATATAATAATTAGTTGTTCGGGTATTTATCTAGGAAAGCTTGCAATTATTCCCGAAGGAGTTAAACCTGGAATAATAAATCAAGCATTGCTAAAATTGACACTAGATGAAAGCATTTACAGAAATGAATTTTTTGTCAAGGTATTCACACAAGAAAATTTTAAAGAAACATATTTTGCTTCTGAAAGAGGTGCTGCTATACCTAACTTCCCGCCAATGGCAACATTTAAAGAGTTTAAATTTATTTGTCCCCCAATTAAAATTCAAAATGACTATTTTAAACTTGTTGAGAATTTACAAAATCAGATCGATACAGTTTTGATAGAACAAAAAAAAGCAAACATTCTTTTCCAAACCCTCATCCAAAAAGCCTTCAAAGGCGAGTTGGTGGAGTAAGTGAAAAGTGAAAAACTAAAAGTTAAAAGCAATGCCAGACAAAAGCTATAAAGATTGGTTAATTGGGTTGAAGGGTAAAATCCGTTCGGCACAACTCAAAGCTGCTGTAACAGTAAACACCGAGCTGATTACTTTGTATTGGGATTTAGGCAAAATGATTACCGAAAAGGAAAATGTGTGGGGCAGTAAGCTCATTGAGCAAATAAGCAAAGATTTAAAAGAGGAATTTCCAGACTTGCAAGGGCTATCTACTTCTAACTTAAAATACTGCAAAAGATTTTATCAGTTTTATCAGCACCCAATTGGTCAACAGGCTGTTGACCAATTACCAGAAAACACAAAAATAGCTGATCCAATTGTGCAACAGCCCGTTGCACAATTGCAAACCAGCACTGAATTAATCCAACAACCTATTGGACAAATTTGGCAACAGCTTGTTGCCCAAATTCCATGGGGACATAATATATTGATATTCAGCAAGTCGAAAGATACGGCCGAAGCTCTATTTTATATTCAAGAAACGATAGCAAACGGTTGGAGCAGAGAGATATTGGGTTCGCAACTAAAATCCGATTTATATGCTCGCCAAGGCAAAGCCATCCATAATTTCAAAAATACATTGTCAGAAGTTACTTCCGATTTGGCGCATCAATTGATAAAAGACCCCTACAATTTTGATTTTCTCACCCTCACTGAACACTATAAAGAACGCGAACTAGAAAATGCCTTGGTCGAAAACATTACCAAGTTTTTACTGGAATTAGGAAGCGGATTTGCCTATGTAGGCAAACAAGTGCCGATGCAAATAGGCGACCAAGAATATTTTATCGACCTATTGTTCTATCACTTAAAACTAAGGGCGTATGTAGTAATCGAACTAAAAGCCACCGATTTTATTCCCGAATATGCAGGCAAATTGAGTTTTTATCTTTCGGCAACCAATGATATACTTCGTCACCCAACCGATAATCCGACTATTGGACTAATGGTTTGTAAAAACAAGAATAATATCATAGCGGAATATGCCTTAAAGGACATCAATCAGCCTATCGGGATAAGCGAATATCAGCTCACAAAACTATTTCCCGAAGAGTTTAAAAGCAGCCTACCAACTATTGAAGAAATAGAAAACGAATTAAGAGATGAGTAATTTTTTATTCATACCAAAGCAATGGGCAAACTTAGCCCAAGCACCACAAGAAGCGGAGGGGCATGTATTGAGTGCGCCTTTGTACGCTGCTATGCTTTGCCGCAAGAGTTTGGAAGAATGGGTGCGTTGGATTTACGAGCACGATGCTGATTTGGTATTGCCTTACGATACCACGCTTAGTTCCTTGATGCACGAGCAAGGGTTTAAAAATTTGGTGGCACCTATCCAATTCAACCAAATAAACCTTATTCGTAAACTCGGCAATACTGCCGTACATACTACCGCCAAAATAAAACCGCAAGAGGCCTTGTATGCCCTGCAATTGTTGCATGGTTTTATTGGCTGGGCGGTGCAATTATATAGCGAAGAAAAAGTAAGTGTTGCCAAATTTGACGAAAGGCTGATTACAAAAGGTACAGAAAAAGATTTATACAAACACGACCTTCAGCAATTAGAACGCAACTACCATGAATCGCAAAGCAAGCTCGCTAAATTAGAAGCCGAACTTGCAGCTACCAAAGCCATCAAAGAACAAAACAAAGCTTTTGTTCCGCCACCCATTGACCCCAACGAAGACCTTACCCGCAAAATATACATCGATACCTTATTGCGTGAGGCAGGCTGGGATCCTTATGGCAACAAGGTACCCGAATATCCGGTAACCGGAATGCCACAAGGCAATGGAGATGCAAACGGAAACGGTTTTGTAGATTATGTACTCTGGGGAGATGATGGAAAACCCGTGGCGGTGGTAGAAGCCAAGCGCACCAAAAGAGACCCACGAGTGGGGCAACATCAGGCAAAATGTTATGCCGATTGTTTGGAAAAAGAGTTTGGACAACGACCAGCAATTTATTATTCCAATGGTTTCCGCACTTGGTTTTGGGACGATGTAAACTATGCGCCCCGTGAAGTATTTGGTTTTTATACCAAAGACGAATTGCAGATGCTCATTCAAAGACGCAGCTCGCAAAAAATATTGGCATCTCAAACCATCAACAACGATATTACCGATAGACCTTACCAGCACGAAGCGATTCGTTGCGTTACTGAGGCATTGGATAAAAAACACCGCGAAGCCTTGCTCATTATGGCAACAGGCACCGGCAAAACAAGAGTTTCGGCTTCCATTGTAGATTTACTAAGTAAGGCCAACTGGGCTAAACGCATTTTGTTTTTAGCCGATAGAAATGCCTTGATCCATCAAGCAAAAGTTAACTTAAACGATTATTTACCCAATCTGCCTGCTGTAGATTTAACCAAAGAAAAAGAAGACGAAAGCAGCCGCATCGTTTTCTCTACTTACCAAACCATCATCAACATGATAGATGGTGAAGCCGATGGTAACAATCGTTTTTACAGTGTAGGACATTTTGATTTAATCATCTTTGATGAAATACACCGTTCGGTTTACAACCGCTACAAACATATTTTTAAATATTTCGATGGCATCCGCATTGGTTTAACGGCTACACCAAAATCAGAAGCTGATAGAGATACCTATGCATTGTTTGGCATGGAACCAAACAATCCAACCTTTGCCTACGAATTGGAACAAGCCGTCAATGACAAATGGCTGGTGCCACCAAAAGCAATCTCAGTTCCTATAAAATTTCAGCGCAGTGGAATTAAATATGCCGAACTAAGTGAGGACGAGAAACTGCAATACGAAGAGCAATTTACCGACCCTGTTACAGGCGAATTTCCCGATGAAATAGATGCAGCGGCTTTGAATAAATGGTTGTTCAATACCGATACGGTTGATAAGGTAATAGGTCATTTGATGGAACAAGGTATTAAAGTTGAAGGCGGAGATAAATTAGCAAAGACCATTGTGTTTGCTCGTTCACACAACCATGCCAAGTTTATTGAAGAACGCTTTAACAAACAATATCCTGCATATAAAGGTGAGTTTTTGAAAGTAGTAGATTACCACGAAGAGTACCGCTACGACCTGTTAAACAAATTTAAAGACAAAACAAAAATGCCCCAGATTGCCGTGTCGGTAGATATGCTCGACACCGGCATTGATGTGCCTGAAGTTTGCAATTTGGTATTCTTTAAACCCGTGCGCAGTAGTGTAAAGTTTTGGCAAATGATAGGCAGAGGAACTCGTTTGTGCAAAGATTTATTTGCTATTAACCAAGACAAAAAAGAATTTGTCATTTTCGATTTCTGCGAAAACTTTGAGTTTTTTAATGCTACACCAAAAGGGGCAGTTGGGGTAAATTCTAAATCATTAAGTCAAAGGCTGTTTGAATTACGATTGCGTTTAGGATTTGCCTTATTAAGTCAGGAAGAAAAAGAACTAAAAGAATACGGTCAATCCATCATCGATCAATTAATAAAACAAACCCAAGCCCTAAATGGCGAAAGTTTTATTGTGCGCATGCATTGGGAAGTGGTAGAAAAATACCGAGATGCAAACGCATGGAATGCACTTAGCGATTTAGACATTAAAGAATTACACGACCACATTGCGCCATTAATGATGGAAACCGATCAAGACGAATTGGCAAAGCGATTCGATGCCTTGATGTTAGATATACAACTAAGTGTTTTAAATGGCGAAAAAAAGCAAGCAGTTCTTATTCAGAAAGTTGTTGCTACAGCAGGCAAATTGAGTAAGAAAGCGTCTATTCCATCGGTAGCGCACAAGATGGAAACGATTAAAGAAGTACAACAGAAAATATTTTGGGAAGGTGCTACCATTCAAGGAATTGAAAGAATACGCATTGAACTGCGAGACATTATTAAATTTTTAGATTCAGAAAACACCCCGATTTATTTCACCATGTTTGAAGATGAGTTTTCAGGGAATATTCAAGAGCATCAGTTGCTTTATAATTTCAACGATTTAGATGCATACAAACGTAAAGTAGAACAGTATTTAAAAGAACAAAGCAATAACATTACCATACATAAACTTCGCAACAATGTGCCTATCACAAAAGCTGAATTAGCAACCTTAGATAAGATGCTATTTGAACAAGGCAGTATTGGCACCAAAGAAGAATTTACAAAAGTCTATGGCGTACAACCTTTAGGGAAATTTATTAGAAGTATTGTTGGTTTAGATGTGCAAGCAGCGAAATTAGCATTTGCAGAAGTACTAAATAATCAAACATTAAATGCTCGGCAAATCCGTTTTATAGACACGATTATTAATTACTTGAATGTAAAAGGAATCATTGAACCATCTATGCTATTTGAAGCACCATTTACTGATATAAATACGAATGGCGTGGCGGGTTTATTCGAAGAAAAAGTTGCTTCAAAGATTATTTCCCTAATAGAAACAATTAATCACAATGCAGAAGCAGCATAAAAAAATAGCCATCGCATTTTGCATGCACATTTAAAAGCCTCACAAGATAATGCTGAACCAAAGCTTTTAAAAGAGCTTGCAAAGGTAACGCAAAAGAAAAAGAAATTTTAAAAAATGCCCAACCGCACGAAAATAAGACAAATGAGAGTAAGCAAAACAGAACAGACAAACCTCGACATATAAGAAAGCACTGGTGGTAGAAGCACCTACCCAAAAGGTGGGGTTTCGTGCTTCGTATGCCAGTTTTGTGGATAATCAAACATTAGTTTTTCAAATCAAGTTTTGTGGTAAAAAAGTCCCGCCCTTTGGGAGCTGCAAAACGCTATCCCCCCCAATTTTCTTCAAGCACCAAACCCAATTTCCCCCACCAATGCCCGTTCCTCCGTCCGGGCAACGATAGAGCCAAATACCCCACAGGGATGCGTAGGCACGGAGCAGACCGAGGAGTATGGGCGATAGCGTGACCTTTTCGCCTTGCGCAAATGCCCATTCAACCAACCAAACTTTTTGGCGAAAAGGGGCCCGCATGGAAATTAAAAATTATAAATTAAAAATGGAGAATTAAAAATTGGGAGGGGAGAGCTTCTCAGTTCCCCAAATTCCCATCCTACCGCATAATCACCCTTCCCAAGCGGTAAAAGGCAATATCCTTTAATCCCAATTCGATGTTGCGCAATTGCACCAAGAGTTCGTTGCCCTGGGCTTGGATGCTTTCCATTTCCGCCAGCAAAGCTTGTTTGTCGATTAGCAGATTGTTATGCTCGTCTTGCTGGGTGTCTGGATTGGTTTTGCTCAATTTATTATCCACCTCCACAATATAGCGTTGCAAGTCGGTTTCCTTTTCAAAATTGGTCTTTAAATCGAGTTGAACCTGGTTTTTTAACTTCATTAAATGCTCCTGGCGCAAGGAATTTAAGGCCTTATAAATGGTGTCAACCGGATTGTCTTCTTCCAAGGAGGTAAGAATATGGTATTTTTCCTCCCAATTCGGACTCAAAATATCGGGATTGGATAAAACGGTGGCCGCAATATGGTTGATTTTGGGCTCTTGGTGACGGGTAAAGAAATTGGTATCGGGAACATGTCCGGTTTCAAGTTCAGCTTTTACCAAATCTAGGATAATATGGTAGTCGGGGTTTTCGAAATCGATATCGCTTTGCGAAAGTTCGGCCACAATCACCTCGGCTGCCGGCACATGTATGGTAAGCTTTTCGCCCTCCTCATTTTCTTGGTCTAAGATCAACTCGCGGTTTCCGTATTTGATGAGTTTTTCTACCAAGCCTTTTCCTGGTGTTCGGCTTGTCGGGTTTCGGTAGGTTTGCCTTCGAATATATCGGGTGGAGGCACATCGGGTGGGTAGTCGCCCGGACCCTGAGTTGGATATTGGCTTTGGGTTTGTGGCTTGGAAAGCTGATCGTCCTTGGCTTTTTTCTCCACATTTCGCCGCCTCAACTTGTTCATTTCGGCGAGGATAATCTGCTCGTCGATTTCCATCAAACGGCTGGTTTCCTTGATATACACCGAACGTACAATGGGGTCGGGAATGAGGGCCACCGAACCAACTATTTCGTGAATCAAGCCCGATTTTTTGATAGGATCGCCTTGGGTATCTTCGAGTAGGATGGAGGTTTTGAAGGCAATAAAATCCTTGGCATTCTTTTTAATGAAGTCTTGAAACTCGGTGGTACTCACTTTCCGTGAATAGCTATCGGGGTCGTCGCCATCAGGAAAAAGAAGCACCTTTACATTCATGCCCTCTTCGAGCACCAAATCAATACCACGGAAACTGGCTTTGATACCAGCGGAGTCGCCATCGTATAATATGGTAATGTTGGGCGTATACCTTTTGATAAGCCGAATTTGTTCGACGGTGAGGGAAGTGCCACTGCTGGCTACCACGTTTTCTACCCCGGCAATATGCATGCTTACTACATCCACATAGCCTTCCACTAAATAGCAAAGGTCTTCTTTTACAATGGCATTTTTGGCTTGGTAAATACCATACACCACTTTGCTTTTAGTGTAAATTTCCGATTCGGGCGAATTGACGTATTTGGCTACCTTTTTATCGGTTCGCAAGGTGCGTCCACCAAAGGCAATGGCACGACCCGCAATGTTGTGGATAGGAAACATCACCCGACCCGCAAACCGATCGCCAACCCCGTTTTCGTTTTCGTAGCAGAGTCCAGTTTTTACCAGGTATTCTTGTTTATAGCCGGCTTCAGTAGCGGCATTTAATAAGGCTTTTCTGCTTTCGGGACTGTAGCCCAGTTGGAATTTTTCGATAATGGCATCGGGGAAGCCTCTTTCTTTGAAATAGCTTAAACCAATGGCTTTGCCTTCTTCGCTTTCGAGTAGAGATTGCGAGAAGAATTTTCGGGCGAATTCACTCACCAGCATCAAACTTTCGCGTTCGTTGTTGGCTTGGAGTTCTTCCACACTTATTTCCTTCTCTTTGATTTCGATATTGTATTTCCGGGCCAACCAGCGCAGGGCATCGGCATAGCCCAGGTGTTCGTGGTCCATAACAAACTGCACCGAATTACCACCTTTGCCGCAGCCAAAACATTTGTAAATGCCTTTTACGGCCGATACGGTGAAGGAAGGTGATTTTTCGTTGTGAAATGGACAAAGCCCCATGTAGTTGGCGCCTCGTTTTTTGAGGTGCACAAAATCCCCTACAACCTCCTCTATACGGGCGGTGTCGAAGATTTTTTCTACGGTGGGTTTATCAATCATTGGAGGGGGTAAAGGTAAAGCGCCTAATTTATTTTTTTGTCTATTTTTGTCTCCATCGGGAAAGCAATTTACAAAGATGCTCCAAAAAACATGAAATTCAATAAAGAAAATATTTTTTAAATTGAAAAAAACTTTACATTTGCACCCCAATTTTTTGATACAATGGCAAAGAAAGGCAATAGAATCCAAGTTATCCTAGAATGCACTGAGCACAAGACTTCTGGCGTTCCAGGTACTTCAAGATACGTAACGACCAAGAACAAGAAAAACACTCCTGAAAGAATTGAGTTGAAAAAGTTCAACCCAGTTTTGAAAAAAGTGACTGTTCATAAAGAAATTAAGTAATATATTTACCAACGATTAATAGAAAAAGCAGATGGCTAAGAAAGTAGTGGCTACCTTGAAATCCGGCACTGGCCGTAACTATACCAAGGTAATCAAAATGGTTAAAAACCAAGAAACTGGTGCGTACAACTTCAAAGAAGAAGTGGTGCACAACGATCATATTAAAGACTTTTTGAAAGAATCAAATTAAGATTTGTTGTTTTCATGGTAGCAAGAAGGCTCCATCCGAAAGGTTGGGGCTTTTCTTGTTTTTTTTCAAATTGTTTCAATACAGGACTTCTGTCCTAATCCAGTTGATCTAGCTGGAAATACCCCCAAGTGGAAACTCTTGGTCGTTGATGCCGATCTTAAGCTTTTTCGGGGTTTTTTGTAATTTTGCATATATTTACAGATGGGATTTTTTAGTTTTTTCAGTAAAGAGAAAAAAGAAACACTCGACCAAGGTTTGGAAAAGACCCGGGAAGGGTTGTTTGGTAGGCTTACCAAAGCGGTGCTCGGTAAAAGTCGGGTAGATGATGAAGTGCTCGATAACCTGGAAGAAATCTTGGTTACCAGCGATGTGGGAGTTGAAACTACTTTGAAAATCATCAAACGTATCGAAAACCGCGTAGCTGAAGATAAATACTTTGGTACCGACCAGCTCAATAAAATCCTGAAAGAGGAAATTGCCTCCCTGCTCGAAGAAAATAACAACGGTACCCAAGTCGATTTTGAGGTTCCAGCCGATAAAAAGCCCTATGTTATTATGGTAGTCGGTGTAAACGGTGTGGGAAAAACAACCACCATCGGCAAGCTGGCACACAACTTCAAACGTAGAGGAAAGTCAGTATTATTGGGCGCCGCAGATACCTTTCGTGCCGCCGCAGTTGACCAACTTTTGGTTTGGGCTCAACGTGCCGATGTGCCTGCTATCAGCCAAGGTATGGGGGCCGACCCCGCCGCGGTTGCTTTTGATACACTCAATGCTGCTAAAGCCCGTAACTCCGACGTGGTAATTATCGATACGGCCGGACGACTCCACAATAAAGTTGGCCTGATGAACGAATTGAGTAAAATCAAAAACGTTATGAAGAAGGTTGTTCCGGATGCACCACACGAAATATTGCTGGTGCTAGATGGCTCTACTGGACAAAATGCCTTCGAACAAGCCAAACAATTTACAGCCGCTACCGAAGTGAATGCCTTGGCCGTAACCAAATTGGATGGAACCGCCAAAGGAGGAGTGGTAATCGGTATTTCTGATCAGTTCAAAATTCCTGTGAAATACATTGGAGTAGGGGAGAAGATGGAAGACCTTCAAGTGTTCCATAAATACGAATTCGTAGATTCACTTTTCAAAGAATAACTTGAATTCACCCGTTTGTATTTGGTTTACAGGATTGCCAGGCTCAGGAAAAACCACCTTGGCCATGGCCTATTTGGAAAAACTCCGCCAACTTGGAATCCAAGCCACCCATTTAGATGGTGATGAAGTTCGAAAAGGACTTTGCTCGGATTTAGGCTTTTCTATCGACGACCGCATGGAAAATATCCGACGGGTTTCGGAAGTAAATAAAATTTTATTGCACAATGGATTAACGGTGCTCAATTCCTTTGTTAGTCCAACCAATGCCATCCGTCAAAGCGCGGAAAGTTCAATCGGTAAAAATCGGTTTATTTTGGTTTTTGTTGATGCACCGCTTGCCCTTTGTATGGAAAGAGATCCTAAAGGAATGTATCGAAAAAACCTTCAAAGCCAACAGAATAATTTTACCGGTCTTGGACAAGGTTTTGAAGCCCCATTCGAATTCGACCTTCGTTTGGATACCCAAGCACTATCCGTTGCCCAATGCCTTGAATTGTTGGAAACAACGAGGCTAGAATTTCAGGCAAAAAATGGATGAATTTTAAAAAGGAAATACAATTTACCTGTATTTTCGTCCAATGCCCTTTTCTTTAAACCTGAATGTTCGATTTGGTTCGTATATAATCCTTGTTCTGCTTGGCTTATTGTCCCATTTTTCCTTACTCGCTCAAACGCCTAACCCTAAAACCAATAAACCCAATTATTCCTTGCTTTGGAAGATTGAACGGAACGACCTAGCCAAGCCTTCCTATCTGTTCGGTACCATGCATCTGAAGGATAAACGGGTGTTTGAATTTTCGGATTCGGTATTGGTAAAACTGCTTTCCGCTGATGTTTTGGCCCTTGAATTGGATTTTGATACGCTCAATGCCCAATTGATAAGAAATATGTTTGAAAAGGCAGAAAAGCGGATTTTTCAAACGGAGCTTTTTTCAGATGAAGAACTCAAAGAAGTTGAAAAAAAAACCTCCAAATTTGGTCTGGCTAGGAAAATGTTCAAAAACAAATCCTTCCGACAAATACGGGATATTCTTGATCGAATGAGTCCGGATGAAAAGGAAACCATGCCCGTTTTCCTTGATGCCTATCTCTACAATTTCGCCGCAAACCACAAAGTGAAAACCATAGGATTGGAAAGAGTCGAAGAACAATTATCCCTTAAAGATTCTATTTTGGACGAGGAAACAAAAGCAAATGTTAAGGACCTGATCGATAGTTTGCCCAAGTTTTTGAGTTTGAAAGCGGAATTGGTTGAATTATACCGTTCGGGCGACATTCAAGAAATTTATCGCATGTATCGGAAACTTAACCTCAGCTACGAAGAAATCCTACTCGATAATCGGAATAGGGTTATGGTTGACCGATTGGAAGGACTATTAAACCAGCAATCGGTGTTTACAGCCGTGGGTTGCGCCCATTTACCCGGACCAAACGGGATTATTGAACTACTCCGTGCAAAAGGGTACACCCTCACAAAAATTAATGCCAGTTTTAGTGGAATTTCCGATTCCTTGTTGAATGATCAAATGGAACGAATCGCAAACTGGGAAAGCTATGTCGATTCTTCGGCCGGTTTTTCGGTTGATGTACCTTTTAAACCCCAAACCTATGCGATGTTTGGTGGGGCTTTGGAAATGAAAATGAGCCAAAGTTTCTTACAAGGGCCTTTTTACTGTTTCTATTCTATTCCTACAGCAGCCAATTTGGATTACGACCAAGCTTTTACCGATATGGTCAAACGCCTCGATGGCCAAGGTAGAAAAGTGCTTTCTCATAAGAAAATTACCTACCAAGGATACCAAGGAATTGAGATTGTCTTTTCTGATTTGTCGGAAGAAAACGAAGCCTTAACAAAAGCCTTTTTAGGAAATGGTCGTCTTTATCTGTTTCTTTCCGGATTAAGTAAGGAAGATTACACCTCTCCCGAAGCCCAACGGTTCTTTAATTCCCTCCAACTCTTCGAACCCCAAAAGCCATCCACAGAAAGAAATTGGGACACCTATACTTACGATGATGCCGCAGTTCAACTAAAATTTCCGGTTAAACCCTATTACCAAGATTTAGAAGTTCCTGGGGAAGACCAAAAGGAGAAAACCACAACGCATTTCTACACAAGCATGGACTTGGCTAAGCAAGAAATGTTCTTCTTTACCTGGAAAGATTTACCCAAAGGTTACTACTATTCAAACGACTCCCTCACCTTTAATCGCTTTTTTGGCGGAATGTTTGGCGAGGATTATTCCTTTGATCCCAAAAAATCAAAGCGTTTTGATTTGGAACAAGCCTTTGGTTACGAACCCGATACTATCAAACAGGAAGCGGGATTGGAAATGAAAGCAAGGTTTTTTCTACGAGGTAACCGTTTTTACTTGCTTATGGCCCAACATGCCAAAGGTGCTTCCTGGGAAAATGGCGACTTCTTTCTTAACTCTATGGCCACCATCCCGTTTAAAAAGCAAGCCTATAAACCTTATGAAATTGAAGGCTTAGAAATTTTACTGCCTTCTAAACCCGAACTTACCGATTCCCTAACTGAAGTAACCCAGGTGAATTTGGAAAATCTAGGTCCTAACCGAAGCTATGGTTCTGTTGATCTCGACAATGCCAGCACTTTTTCGGTGAAGACTACCGACTTACCTACCTATTATTATATCGCTCCTACCGATACGTTTTTTAAGGAAATGGCTCTGTTTTACAAAAATGCTGAAGATTCTATCGCAGTAGGCAATCCGATTCAACTCGGCCCGAAAAGCAAAGGCCAGGTTTTTACTATTTACCCGAAACAAACCCGAAACCAATTGCAATACATTAGCGTGGTTTCGGGTATGAAGCTTTATGAGATATTTTGGTATGCCACACCTGAAGTCTTGGCCTCTCATTCGTTCGATCAAATTATCACTCAATTAAAATTAACAAAAGCAATCGAGGGTCCTGATGCATTTCAGTCCAAAACAGCCCAATTGATCAACGATTTATCGCAATCCGACACGGCTATTTACAACAAATCCTACCAAGCAACCGACTATTACCGTTTCTCTGAGGCCTCTGATGCAAGCTTACTGGAACAAGCTTTATTTAAGTCTTTTCCCGATTCGCTCGAAAGTTTAGGGCGGGTGGAGCAGCGTATTTTAGAGGTATTGGGCCAATGGAAAAGAAAGGCAAGTCTGCCAATATTGGAACAATTGTACAACGATAAACCTTCCTTAAGAGCCGACATTCTTATTACTCTTTTGAGTATCGATAGCACGGAACTTAATCTTGCTTTGTCGTGGCTCGAAAAGGGAATTCCTGGCCAATTATACTATTTTAAAGCCCATACGATTTTGGAAAAGTTCTTTTCTTCCAAGGCTATTTTTGAAAGTAAATTGAACCAAATTGCCCAAGCTTGCCTTAAAAACCGGGAATTGACTTGGGTTTTCCTTGATGGGATCAATGCCCAAAAGGATAGTTTAAATGTGAGCAATCTCGACCAGAAAATGGTGGAAAGCAAGTGCTTGGAATGGATACAAATTAGTTTAGATAGCTTGGCGCATTCAATTGAAATGGAAGGGATTGCGGCCTACAGTTACAAGGCTGTTTTGGCGGCAATTATCCAGTATTTTGGAAACCTTAATCGTCCCGATTTGGATCCATATGTTGAAAAAATTGCTTCGCATCAGTATGCTGAATTGGTCGACGAAATCATTCTGTACCGCCTGAACCGCAACCTGCTCATTGATTCAAAATTGTGGAAAAAAGGTTTGTCGGAACCCTACAGTGCTTGGGAAATGGTTAAAAATATTGCCGACCTCCAAAAACTGAATTTCATACCTGAAAAGGATAGGACCGAACGCAATTTGGCCCGGCTTGCCTTGTTAAATGCCTTTGAATCGGATGAAATTTATTCCGAAAAGTTGAAGTTTGAAGAGGAAAGGATTTTCGATTTCAACCATAAAACCATGAAGGTCCAGCTGTTTAGTTATGCCTACAACAATGAACCTAAAAACAGGTATTGGGCCTATGTTGGTGGTTTGGATGTACAAGATAAAACATTGGAATTGAAGGATTTGGTTATTATTTTTGGATACGATTATTCCAAGGATAAGGAAAAAATCAAGCTTGTATACCAGCAAATGAAGGAAGATGGCAATGCTTTCTTCGAATCGGGTGATAAGTAATTAGGTTTTATGTTTGAATTGGCGGGCCCCCAACCGCCAAAACCAGTTCCAAAATGAATTAAATTTTCAGCAAGGGCGGTTGGGTCAGGCTTTCGGCGGTAGTCCTCGTACTGAAACCCAGCCCCGAAAGGGTTCGGGTCTAGGTTTCAGTACTGTGGGCTACACTGCCTCTATCCTTGCCCGAGCCCTCTGTTCCACCAGTACCAAAGTTCAAAAAGTAGCGCCTTGATTTACCCTTTTTCTATGGAAATTTACGAGATTTACAGAGCTTTGGTACTAATTTGCAGACAAAATAATAGATTAACACCAAATCGTTGAAACTTTAAGCTTCTATCCTTGTTTAAGTGCTACTTCTGATTATTTTTGTCTTGTGATAAAACTGTACAAGCTAGCTTTTGCGATTTTAATTGTTGGTTTACTGAAGCCTTTTGTTTCTATGGCTCAGGATCCTAATTTCTCCCAGTTTTATTCCAATCGTATTTATATGAATCCTGCCTATGCTGGGGCTGATCCGGGTATGCGGGTAAATTTGAATTATCGTCGCTTGTGGGCTTCTGTTCCTGGACAATTTCAAACATTTTCAGCCACCATGGATATCGCCGATTTCAATATCTCAGGTGGTATCGGCTTGATAGCCCTCAACAGTGTGGAAGGGGAAGGTAAACTTCGAACTACCCAATTCGGCGGAATGTACTCCTATCGTCTAACGGTTATTCCTCGGATGTTCGATTTACATTTTGCAGCCCAAGGAACCTTCATCCAAAAATCAATCGATTTCTCCAACTTTGTTTTCTCCGATCAGCTTGATCCAATTTATGGTCAAATTAACGAAACCCAAGCAAAACTACCTCCAACGGCTCAACGCAATATGTTCGATGCTAGCGCGGGAATTTTAGGTCGGTTCAACATCAAAATGGGAAGAAAGAGTCGCAAATTGATGAGCAATACCATTGGCGCTTCTTTTAAACACATCACCCAGCCCAACGAAAGTTTAATTGGAAAAACATCACCACTTCCATTTAAATTGACCGTGCATTATTCTGCTATTTTTAATGTGAGTAAACGTTCTGCCGAACATAAAGTATATCTGTCGCCTAACTTTATTTACGAAAAGCAAGCGGCCTTTACTTCTTTCAATTTTGGAGCTTTTGTTTTACGCGCCCCCTTAATGGTTGGTGTTTGGTACCGTAACCAAAAATTCCTCATTTCGCCTAAAAAGACAGATTCTTTTATTATGAACCTTGGTTTTAGAGGCGAAAACGGCTCAAAAACCTTCATTTACCAAGTTGGTTATAGCTACGATATGACTTTGTCTCGCATGATTGGTTCATCCGGCGGATCACATGAAATTTCTATGATATTCGAATTTACCAACCTTCGACTTTTTAAAGAAAAATCAGCCAACGCCAAAAAGAAAGCCCGGTCATGTTATAACTTTAACGGACCACGAAATCTGCCCAAAATCTTCTAACCCGGATTACGGCCCCATGCAAATTCCAAAACCCATTACCTCCTCTCATTTGCCTGAGTATTTGGCAAATTATATTTCCCAAGTGCCTTTTGCTGAATTATTGGAAGGTTTGGAAGAATCTAGAAAAGAAGGTATAGCATTCTTAAAACAAATCGACCCCGCCAAATGGGATTATGCCTACCAAGATGGGAAATGGACCATTAAGCAAGTGTTGGCGCATATACTCGATGTTGAACGCATATTTGCTTACAGAGCCTTAAGGTTTTCTAGAAAAGATAAAACACCCTTGCCAGGTTTCGACGATGCCATTTTTGCCATGAATTCCAATGCCGAAAACCGAACAGCCGACAGTTTTATAGCCGAGTTTGATTGTGTGCGCCGAGCTACTATCCAATTGTATTCCAATATGGATGGCTCTATGCTAACCTTCAAAGGAATGGCCAATAAAATTGAAATTAATGCCTATGATATTGGCTGGGTTATTATCGGACACCAGCTACATCACCAACAAACAATTCAGGAACGGTATATATAGTTTGGGAATTAATCCTCCCAACCCATGCTGCGCTCCACTGCCTTTTTCCAACCTTTATAAAGCTTTTCCCTTTTTTCATTAGCCATATCTGCTATGAATTTTTTATCAATTGGTGAAGAACTTGCCAATTGTTGTTTCGTGTAAAATCCACAGGCCAAACCTGCTAAATAGGCGGCTCCTAATGCCGTTGTTTCTACTACGGCAGGTCTTTGAACTTCTGTGTTTAAAATATCAGCCTGGAATTGCATCAACAGATTATTGGCCGATGCGCCTCCATCTACACGCAAAGCTTTTAAATGGATGCCTGAGTCACTTTCCATGGCATTCAACACATCCTTTGTTTGATAAGCCAATGACTCCAATGTTGCCCTAGAAATATGTCCTTTGGTTGTTCCACGAGTTAAACCAAAAATGGCTCCTCTAGCATACATGTCCCAGTAGGGTGCACCGAGGCCCACAAAGGCAGGTACTACATAAACGCCCTCTGAACTTGGCACCTTTGAAGCAAAATACTCTGAGTCAGGTGCTGCATCCAATATCTTTAAACCATCCCTTAACCATTGAATGGCCGCACCCGCAACAAAAACACTACCCTCAAGCGCATATTCTACCTTTCCATCCAACCCCCAAGCAATCGTGGTTAGTAAGCCATTTTTGGAATAGGTTAATTTTTCGCCTGTATTCATAAGCATGAAACAGCCTGTTCCATAGGTGTTTTTTGCCGTACCTGGCTCAAAACAAGTTTGTCCAAATAAAGCGGCTTGTTGATCTCCCGCAATTCCCAAAATCGGTAATTCAATTCCAAACAAACTGGTTATGGTATTTCCAAAATTCCCACTTGATGGTTTTACGACTGGTAAAACGGAAGCCGGAATAGCTAATTCACCCAAAAGTTTTTGGTCCCATTCCAAGTTTACTATGTTGTAAACCATGGTTCTCGATGCATTCGAATAATCGGTTGCATGTTCCTTTCCGCCGGTTAGATTCCAAAGTAGCCAAGTATCAATCGTCCCAAATAAAATTTCACCCTTTTTTGCTTTTTCTAAGGCACCTTCCACCTGGTTCAGTATCCAATTGATTTTTGTTCCACTGAAATAACTGTCGATAACCAGTCCTGTATTTGTTTTCACATAGTCCGATAAGCCTTTTGCCTTTAATTCGTCACAAATACCAGCTGTACGTTTATCTTGCCAAACAATGGCGTTGTAAAGGGGTTTTCCCGTATTTTTATCCCAAAGCACTGTGGTTTCTCTTTGGTTGGTTATGCCAATCGCCTTGATATCCTTGGCAGAAACTCCAGCTTTTTCCAATACCTCTTTGGCGGTTGCTAATTGGCTTTCCCAAATTTCAATTGGATTGTGTTCAACCCATCCTGGTTGAGGATAAATCTGGGTAAACTCCTTTTGGGCGGTAGCTATAAGGTTTCCGTTATTATCAAAAAGGATGGAACGACTGCTCGTGGTTCCTTGGTCGAGCGCAAGAATATAGTTGGACATATTAAAACTTAGTAGGGCAAATGTAAAACCTGCAGCCTCAAATCCAAACGAATTTTGGATTTATTTTACCCAAGCCCTTGGAAACTTTGTTTGAACAAGGTTTAATTGGTTTTGGGCTGTTTCCTTATCCTGAAAATTTCCCATTCCAATTAAAAACAAATGGTTTCCAGCAGGTAAAATAAAAGTCTGATTCCCTTGCTGCATTTGGGCATCACAATAATTGGTTGCCAATTCCTTTTGTGAAAAAGCGGCGATAACAATGGTATGTTTGAAAGGCTCTTTTTCAGAAACTTTTGGCTTCGCAACGTTTTCACTTTCTGTCTCCAGAAAAACACCTTCATCACCTTCATTGGAAGAATTCCAGTAATATAAGGAGATTCGATCGCCTGGCATTAATTGAATGTCTTGAAAGTTTTGATTATCAAAGGATTCAAGATTTAAATCATAAGCTTTATAGGTAGGTGTTCCAGTGTAGGTCCAGCCCATAAGGGTTTCAGAGGTATCTTCCATGAGTCCAGTTTTCCAAGAAAATAGACTAAAAAGAACCATCACCAAGGAGGCTGCTGCATAAGAAATATACTTAGTATTGGATTTTTTGCTTGTTTTTTGGGAAGGAAGGGCAATTACAACTGGTTGATGGATTTGAATTGGTTGAATAAACAGATTGTCCAATCCAAAATTGCTATCGTCAATATCGGAATTCCCATGTGGAATAAAGTCAAGTCCACCATCCAGTTGAAAGGTAACTACACCTACATCAATAAAATCTATTGGTGTCTTGGATGTCCAAAAGCGCTTGGTCTCATTTTGAATTTGCTCGACAGATTCCTCTATACTTAAACCAAATTCAACAGAAAATGCATGGGCTAATACACCGTCATTCTGTTGTATCCGAGGGTTAAACTGAATGGACTTGTGTGGTTTGATAAATTCATTCAGCTTGCTTTCCAAGCGGGCTGGGGTAGGGTGTACCATAAACGCACCAAAACCAGGAACAATGATAAAATCTTGTTCTTTAAGAAGTTTATGGATGAGGTAACGTATGGATAAATCCTTCTGCATGGTCAGAACTGCAAAGTAAAGAAAAACTGCCCAAGCCTAGGCTAAAAAAATAAAAAATGCTTAATCAATTCGCGCTGAGGGGGTTATGCTGAGTGGTGCAAATTCTCCGGCTATGTTTTTAAAATAGGCTGCTATTCCAATCATGGCTGCATTGTCGGTGCAATAGGCGAATTTAGGTATAAACGTGTTCCAGCCCTCTTTTTCACCAAGCATTTCTAATTCCTTTCTTAACAATGAATTGGCCGAAACCCCACCTGCAATCGCTACATCCTTTATTCCATAGTGATGGGCGGCCTTTTTTAATTTTTGCAGGAGAAAGCGAACAATAGTGTTTTGATAAGAAGCACAAATGTCTGATAGGTTCTTTTCCACAAAGGTTGGATCCAATTTAGTTTTGTCACGAACAAAGTACAACATGGAGGTTTTTAAACCACTAAAACTAAAGTTATAGTCTGGAATTTGGGGAATAGGAAATTCAAATGCTTTTGGATTTCCATCCTTTCCAAATTTATCGATTAATGGACCTCCAGGATAGGGCAGTCCAAGAATTTTCGCAGCTTTATCGAAGGCTTCGCCAGCTGCATCATCCGTTGTTTCACCAATGATTTCAAGCTGATTTGGGGCATGTGCCAATACAATTTGGGTATGTCCACCTGATACAGTTAAACACAAAAACGGAAAACTTGGATTTGCAAAACCTTCTTCCTCAATGAGATGAGCCAGTAAATGCGCATGGATATGGTTTACCTCAATTAAGGGTTTTCCAAGGGCCAAACTCAAACCTTTGGCAAAGGTCACTCCAACCATTAAGGAGCCAATTAATCCAGGACCACGTGTAAAAGCAATGGCATCAATTTCATTTAAAGTAATTCCAGCCTGCCGAATACTTGCTTCCAAGGTTGGAATAATATTTTGTTGATGAGCTCTGGAGGCCAGTTCAGGAACAACTCCGCCATATTGCTCATGAATTTTTTGATTGGCCACCAAGTTGGCCAGAACTTTTTTTCCTTTTAAGAGGGCAATTCCGGTATCGTCGCAACTGCTTTCTATGGCAAGAATGATGCTTTCTTTTTCCATCAGGAACTAGCCTCTTAATTCAAAGTTTTTCCCTAAGTATACTTTTCTTACCTGTTCATCCTCCGCTAGTTCTTTTGCTGTTCCCTGTTTGAGGATTTTTCCTTCATACAGCAAATAAGCCCGATCGGTAATTGTCAATGTTTCATGAACATTGTGGTCGGTAATGAGGATACCAATATTTCGCTCTTTTAGCCCATAAACAATGGTTTGTATATCTTCCACCGCTATGGGGTCTACGCCTGCAAAAGGTTCATCGAGCAAAATAAAACTCGGATTTACGGCCAAGGCTCTGGCTATCTCAGTTCTTCTTCTTTCCCCGCCGCTTAATTTGATACCTGTATTGGTTCGGATATGCTGTAGTCCAAATTCATTCAGGAGTTTTTCAAGTTTTTCTTCTTGTTCTTTGCGGCTTAATTTGGTATGTTCCAATACAGCCATAATATTGTCTTCAACAGATAAACTTCTGAATACACTTGCTTCCTGCGCCAGATAACCTATTCCCAATTGTGCTCTTCGGTACATAGGTTCGGAAGTTATTTCGCGGTTTTCCAAAAAGATTTTTCCTTGATTTGGTTTAATTAAACCGGTAATCATGTAAAAGGATGTGGTTTTTCCTGCACCGTTAGGGCCAAGCAAACCTACGATTTCGCCTTGGTTTACTTCAATGGAAACATGGTCTACAACGGTACGTTTTCCATACCGTTTCACCAAATTATCTGCTCGCAATTTCACTGGGCTAAGGTAGTGCTGGAATGGAATTCGCCATGCTTTTTTCCCTAAAATTCCTTAAGGGTTTTGATAATTCCTGTTATTTTTTGAAGGGCATGCCTTAATATTGTCCCGATTTTGACAAAAAGAGTAATAGTTTCAGTTATCAATGACCTTTCCACTGATCAGCGAGTGAAAAAGGTTTGCGCATCTCTTCAAGAAATGGGATACAACGTGTTGTTGGTTGGAAGGATTTTACCACAGAGTTTGCCCCTCACCAGACCTTATCAAACCAAACGAATGAAACTTTGGTTTACGAAAGGGCCATTTTTTTATGCAGAGTTTAACCTGAGATTGTTCTTTCTTCTCTTGTTTTCTAAATCAAATTCCTTGCATGCCAACGATTTGGATACTTTGTTGCCAAATTTTTTGGTAGCTAAAATTAAAGGCTTGCCGCTGGTGTTTGATGCCCACGAATATTTTACCGAAGTACCCGAGCTCCAAAACAGACCACTTGTTAAGTCCATTTGGAAAGGAATTGAAGGATGGATTTTCCCAAAATTGAACAAGGTTTTTACAGTCAATGATAGCATAGCTCAATTGTTTGAGAAAACCTATGGAAAGAAGCCAATGGTGATTCGAAATATTCCGAATAAACAATTACTTCTCCCAAAAATAGAGCGTCAAGCGGTTGGAATTTCTGAGGATATAAAACTGCTGGTATTGCAAGGTGCAGGATTGAATGTGGATCGGGGAACGGAAGAGGCCGTTATGGCTATTTCAATGCTCGAAAATGTTGGCTTAATGATAATTGGAAGTGGAGATGCCCTGCCTTTAGTCTTGAAATTAGTGAAAGAAAGGAAGTTGGAGAACCGGGTATTTTTCTTTCCTAAAATGGAGTATGCCCAAATGCTTCAATATACCCAAATGGCAGATATCGGATTAAGTTTAGACAAGGATAGCAACATTAACTACCGTTATAGTTTGCCGAATAAACTATTTGATTATATCCATGCCGGAATACCCGTGTTAGCTAGTGATTTAGTGGAGGTGAAAAAAGTGGTTGAAACTTGGAATGTAGGTGAAATTGTACCCGAACTGGTTCCTGAAAAGTTAGCGGAGAGGATAAGGCAAATGCTGTCCGATGAAGATAAATTGGCTCAATATAAGGCCAATACTAAAAATGCAGCAGAGGAACTCACTTGGGAAAAGGAGTCCAAGCAGGTGTTGGCAACTTTGTACCAAGGAATTTAATTTACATTCAATCCTACAATGTTGGCATTTATGCTACTTTTGAGCACATAAAAATGGAATTTACTGCTATACAAATCGCTGGATTGTTGAATGGTTCGGTAGATGGAAATCCTGAGGTTTCTGTCAATAATGTTTCCAAAATTGAAGAGGGTCTTCCTGGTACCTTGTCTTTTTTGGCCAATCCCAAATACACGTCCTATATATATACAACTAAGGCCTCTATTGTCATTGTTGGAAAGGATTTTGTACCTGAACAACCAATTCTAACCACTTTAATCAGGGTAGAAGATGCCTATAAAGCATTTGCCACTTTGTTAGATGTTTATAATAAGCTGAAAACCAATAAAAAAGGAGTTGAAGCTGGAGCCTATGTTGCCCAAGGTGCTGTTTTAGGGAACGATGTTTACGTGGGTGGACAAGCTTATATTTCATCCAATGTAAAAGTTGGAAATGGCAGTAAAATTCATCCTCAAGTGTTTGTAGGAGAGGATGTAGAGATTGGAGAAAATACTGTTTTACATCCTGGAGTAAAGGTGTATGCTGGATGCAAAATTGGTTCGAATTGTATTATTCATGCAGGAACAATTATTGGTGCCGATGGATTTGGTTTTGCTCCGCAAGGTGAAAACTACGAAAAGGTACCTCAGATAGGAAATGTAATTTTGGAAGACCATGTGGAAATTGGGGCCAACTCAAGTATTGACCGAGCTACATTAGGCAGTACCATAATCCGAAAAGGAGTGAAGTTGGATAATTTAATCCAAGTTGCCCATAACGTGGAAATAGGTGAGAATACCGTAATTGCTGCCCAAACTGGTATTGCAGGGTCCACCAAAATCGGTAAAAATTGTATGATAGGTGGACAAGTTGGAATAATCGGTCACCTAAGCATTGGAAACGATGTAAAAATTGCAGCACAAAGTGGAATCGGCTCCAATTTAAAGGACGGAGAAATCGTACAAGGTTCGCCTGCTTTTGGTATAGGTGATTATAGAAGAAGCTATGTGGTGTTCACAAAGCTACCTGAACTTTACAAAAAAGTAGGGGAATTGGAAAGGAAATTAAAGGAAAAGGAAGCCTAATTGACTACCAATTTTTGAATTTCAGCGTGTAGGTTATCGCCACGTAAATTTTTGGCAACAATAATTCCGTTTCCATCTAAAAGGAAATTGGTTGGTATGGATTGAACACCATAAATACGAGCAGCTTCAGAATTCCACCAACCTAAATCGCTTACATGATTTTCCCAAACTAGTCCATCACGTTGTATGGCTGTCTCCCAACTAGTTTTATCCTTGTCCAACGAAACACCGTAGATAGTAAAACCTTTACCATTTTTGAATTTCTTATCCTTGAACTTAGTGTAAGCTGAAACAACATTTGGATTTTCCATTCGACAAGGTCCGCACCAACTTGCCCAAAAATCAATCAAAACTACTTTTCCTTTTAGGGAGGAAAGGGCAATTTCTTTACCTGATGGACTTTTATATTTCAAATCGGGGGCTTTGTTCCCAACATTCAATCCAACCGTTGTTTGATTGGTTTCAACTTTGGTTGAATTGGAGTCTGTAGTGGTATTTTTAGTAAAGCCAAAGCCGATAAATCCAATGGCTACTGCTGCGATTAAAAAGGATGTCTTGTTCATAGTTAGATAAGCAAAAATACAATTTACACGGTTTGAAATTAAATCTTAAATCTTTTTGTGAATTAAACCTCCTGCAAAACTAAGTGTGATTTCATATCCACCATACCTGGCAAATGAAGTCTGAAATAATCAGTAAGTGCCGATAATAGCGCCCTTCGATCAGAAATGCTAATGTCAAAAGTAGTGTTCAATTCAAAACAATCCTTCAGTTTTCCAAGCGACTCACTCGCACTACCCTCTAGGAAATAGGGATGAGGCGGATAGGCCGAACAAAATTTGCCCTCTCTTAAATCAAACAATGGATCGGAACTGGTATGCTGTCCAGATGGATAAAATCCGGCAAATTGGCTGAGCCCAATAAGGAAGAAAAGATGAAAGGTTTTGGTATCCACTGTGGTTGAATTTAATTTTTCAATGCTTTCAACCAAATAGTCAAATAAGGCTTTATTTCCTTCTTCTTCTTTAACTACTTTTAGAATTAATTCAGTAACGAACAAGGCAATGGCCGATTTCTCAGGATCCAAATAGATTTTATCAAAACCATTTAGAACCGTGGTCTCTTTTAATTTCTGTAGGTTACGAGTGTCTTTTTCTTCTATGATTATTTCCACCAAATTCAGTGGAATAAAGGCCGTTTGATTTTTGCGGCCTCCTTTATGAATGTAAATGCTTTGTCCTTTATTTTCTGAATACATTTTCACCAAAACCAAATTTCCCAAATAACGGGTGGTGCCAAGAACAATGGCTTTGGTTTTCGTTAACATACCTATTAATTCATCAACATTATTTTGGTCACCACAGTTTGTTTTCCTGTTTCATCAGTGGAGAATACCAAATAAATGCCAGTAAGGGCTCTTTTCCCTTCCGTTGTAATTCCGTCCCAAATGGCCTGTCCACCTAGTGCAGTTGTGGCATAAACCAATTCGCCACTGGCATCGGTAATTTTAACATCCGCATTTGGAGTTAGGCCTTTAATGGCTATTTTGCCTTCATAACCGGGTCTAACAGGGTTGGGGTAAGCATAAACTTGTTTTTTGTCTATTTCCTCCACTCCTTCAGTAGCCTCACCTCGGTATGAAATAATTCCTTTTCCAGTAATAAAGAAAACTTCACCAGTTAGATCATTAATACAAATGGATACAATTTCATTTGAAAATAAAGGACTATTTTCTTCATTGAAATGCAATATTTCTTGTGTTCCATCGGCACTCATCAAAAACACCCCGGCTTTTTGTGTACCTATCCATTTTCTATTCGCACCGTCAACGGCAATGCTGGTAACGGTTTCTGATTCCAAAAGGTAATTTGCAATACTATCTTGTGTAACTAGGATTTGTTGGGCATCCGTTGGAGAATTTCCAAAAACATCGCCAGGTGAATAGAATACAAAAATACCTTGATCACAGCCCACCCATATTTCACCTTCTTTGTCTTTGGCGATTGTATTAACCTGGGTACTAGGTAAGCCTCCTTGACCAATGGAAGTAGTTAGTTTTTTATAATCATCATCAGTGGTATTATCCAGCGTGTTGTTTTCATTAAAAACGGCTATTCCACCGCCTCTTGGAAGGATAATCCATTTGGTTCCCCAATCATCGACTACTAAATCACCCACATATTGGTTTTGTAAATTGGCACCAAGGAAAAAAGATTTCCAAGTACCATCTGGCTTTCTGACACTCAATGGTCGGGTGCATTGTGAATTGCTTACCCAAAGATTCCCATCGGCATCTTGCGCTAAACCAGAAGTTCTAACCGCCTTTACGGAGGTAACATAAATGTTTTGAAGCGAGGAATTAGCATCATTGTAAACTTTCACCAATTCATTATCTTTATATTCAGCCAATCCGGTTAAATAACTAGCAGCAAAAAAATGACTTGGATCGTTTCGGTCAATTTGAACATCTAATACATCCCGGATATCGTAAGTGTCTGTTCCTAAAATATGAACTCCCCCTGGAAATTGAGACCATGTTTCATCTTTGAAAGCAAAAATTCCTTCAATTTTATATTGGTTTTCCCAACTTGCATTTACCAAACCTCCAGCCACCAATAGATTTCCCTGATAGGCATCCATGGCATAACTAAAGGCCGAAGTTGGTCCATTCATACTAATAAAACTAAAATTGTAATTACTGGAAGCCCTCATCAATCCATTTAATTCATCTGCAATCCAATAATTTCCATCAGAAGTAAAGCATACTTCGCTTGGGTACATAAAATATTGGTCGCCATAGGTGTAGAAATTTTCGGAAACGGTATCCCCTTTAATGATAAAAAAGCCCCCTGAAGAAGTTACAATTAGCTTGTTTTCCAAAGGTTCTAAACCCTTGAAGGTGAAAAATGGAAAGGATCTTTTTTCTAAATTACCATTTTTCAAAACAAATAAGGTATCGGTAACATTGGTAAGGTTGTAATTTTTACCAGCATACAAGGTGTTTTCAAACCAAGCGCAACTCGAAAAGGAGGTAACAGGCAATCCTTCAACCAAGGTCCAATTATTATAATCGGAAAGGTTGGTACCAACTAAGCTTGCTTGGTAAATACCACTACCTGTGCAGGCAAAAATGGAGTTATTTCCTATAGATGTAGCGTTGATGGCTAATCCATTCCCATTCGGACCGATAATATAGGTATCCTTAATTTCATTTTTCTTTAAATCTAAAAGGACCACCCCAAATCCGCAGGATAGGTAAGCGAACCCATCGTGAATGGTGATATCGTAAATGGATTTATCGCCGGGAATATTTTTACGTGCAATATCATTGACATTGATAATGCCTTCCGATTTTATTAGGTCGATGTTGGCATCTTCATAGGCAATAACCAAACATTGATTTTTTGTATCGTATTGAATTCTGCTGATTCCGATATCAGAAAGCCCGTTAATCTTTGACAATCTTTCAAGCTCTTGGGTTTGGATGTCGTAAGTGAACATACCCGAACGGCTGGCATAGTAGATTTTTTTACCAGCAGCAGCCACGGTTCGCCCTTGTGAATAGGGTAGGTGGTCTCTCCATTGTCCTATGGCAATTCCTTGCGAAAAACATTGAGAAATGAATACCAATAAGGTAAACGAAAGAGATAAATTTGTAGCTAAGCACTTACGTGTCATGGAAAAGCAGTTTTTGAGCCCCGCAAACGCAAATTTGAATAAGTTATTGTGAGCTTCCATAAAGGGTTAAAAATAGTTACCAACACTTAAATAAAAACGATAATAATCAAAAATGCCCTCTTCTAAGGATGTAAAGGTGTCGGTAAAGCCGATTTGTCTCAATTTTCGTATATCGGCCTGGGTGAAATATTGGTAGGTTTCTCGTATATCTTCAGGTGTGTCGATAAAGTCAATTGTAGGTTCAAGATTCAAGGATGAAAAGCAGGCCAATGCCAAATCATAAAAGGTTCTGGCCTGGCCCGTGCCTAAATTGTAAATGCCTGAATGGTGGCGGTTTTGAAAGAGGAAAACACAAACCTTGGCCAAATCTTTTACATAAATGAAATCTCGCTTTTGCTCGCCGTCCTTAATTCCTGGCTTATGTGAACGAAACAGTTTTACTGGATTTCCGGCTTTCAAGGTATTGAAAATGTGAAAAGGAACCGATGCCATTCGTCCTTTATGGTATTCATTCGGACCAAAAACATTGAAGAATTTCAAACCTGCCCAAAATGGAGGATGTTCCTTTTGTTCCAATACCCACAGGTCGAAACGCTGTTTGGAATCTCCATAAGGGTTTAGTGGTTTTAGTTTAACTGAAATGGAATCCGAATCATCAAAACCAAATTCACCTAAGCCATAAGTTGCGGCCGACGAGGCGTACACCAGTGGACATTTGTTTTCAACACAAAATTTCCAAACTTGTTTTGAATACGCTAAGTTCAATATATTAAAAATGGCTTCATCCTTCTCGGTGGTATCAGTTCGTGCACCTAAATGAAAAATGAATTCTATTTCTGTCCCCTTATTGGCTAGAAAATCAAAGAATTGCTCCCGATCGATTAGGCTATGGTATTTTTTGGAAATATAATTGCTTTCCTTGTCTTTTCTTGAAAAATCATCCACCAATACCAAGTCTTCCCGACCTTGCTGGTTCAAATATCCGACTAAATAGCTGCCTATAAAACCTGCAGCGCCTGTAATTACTATCATATTTTGTGGGGGCTAAGGTAATGAGAATTGAGCAATAGCAGGGGTTTGCGCAAGGCTTTTTCCTTAGCTTGCTAACTAAACACGAATATTCCCTGCTAATGCTATCTTTGCGGCCCTTAAAAAGGGAAGTTATGGGAAATATTGTTGCTATTGTTGGACGCCCAAATGTTGGGAAATCTACCTTGTTTAATAGGCTTACTGGAACACGTAAAGCCATTACAGACGAAACTGCTGGGGTAACTCGGGACCGAAACTATGGAAAAGCGGAATGGAACGGAATCGAGTTTTCGGTTATCGATACCGGTGGCTATGCCGAAGGAAGTGATGATATTTTCGAACATGAGATTCGCAAACAGGTTGAATTGGCCGTGGATGAATCCAATTTGATTCTTTTTTTAGTAGACGTGCATGATGGCCTAAACGATATTGAAAATACGATTGCCCAAATGCTTCGAAAATCGAAGAAACCGGTGATTTTGGTTGTCAATAAAATCGATAATTATGCCCAAGCAGCAGATGCCGTGGAGTTTTACGCGCTTGGACTTGGCGAATATTTCTGTATCTCATCCAGCAACGGAAGTGGTACAGGTGATTTATTGGACGAAGTGGTAAAGCAATTACCAACAGTGGTGGAAGAAGATATCAGCGGAATTCCAAAAATCACCATTGTTGGTAGGCCTAATGTTGGAAAATCCTCTTTGGCCAATGCCTTGATAGGTGAGGAAAGGAATATTGTAACACCTATTGCCGGTACAACTCGCGACAGTATCCATACTCGTTACCAAAAATTCGGTTTTGATTTTATGTTGGTGGATACCGCCGGAATTCGAAAAAAGGCCAAAGTGAAGGAAGATTTGGAATTCTTTTCTGTGATGCGTTCCATTCGGGCTATCGAAGAAAGTGATGTCTGTGTTTTAATGATTGATGCCCAAGAAGGTATCGAAGCGCAAGACTTGAGTATTTTTGGTCTGATTCAGAAAAACAATCGAGGGGCAGTTATTTTGGTAAACAAATGGGATTTGGTTGAAAAGGACCATAAAACAACCAAGGAATACGAAGAAATTATAAGAGAACGTATTGCACCTTTTAAGGATGTACCGATTTTGTTTGTTTCGGCCTTAACTAAACAAAGGATTCACAAAGCGCTGGAAACGGCTATGCAGGTGTATGAAAACCGTAACCGACGCATTCCGGGTTCAAAACTAAATGATTTTATTCTGCCTATAATTGAAAACAACCCACCTCCTGCTATTAAAGGGAAGTATGTGAAAATCAAATTCGTGGCTCAATTACCCATGCACTATCCTGCCTTTGCCTTTTTCTGCAATTTGCCGCAGTATGTGAATGATTCCTATAAGCGTTTCCTTGAAAATAAACTACGTACGGAATTTGATTTCAGTGGAGTGCCGATTTCTATTTTCATGCGCAAGAAATAAGCCCAATCGCTGGAGAATCACTACAGCTATTTGACAAACTTCAAGGTGTTCAGGTTGTTTTCCTGACCCAGAATGCTTAAGAAATACATTCCTTTTGGGAGCAAGTCTGTTGCAATGGTTTGTTTCGAACCTTCCAAAAGGCCTTGAAGAAATACACGACCGCTTAGGTCTTTTATCTGATAGGTCTTGCCCAATTCTTGTTGCCTTGATTCTATTTGAAGGAATTCGTTTACAGGATTCGGACTAATTTTTATGGCTTGATTTTTACTTTCACCTACATGGATTGGAACCGTTGGGGTTAGGCGAATGATGCTATGGGTGTTTGGTGTTGAGTTGGAGTAGGTTTGTCCATTGGTGGCCAAATAAATTTCGCGGTTGGGGCCAATACAAATATCCCGCAGCCTACCAAAGGTATTGTTTAGGTAAGTAGTTTGGCTAATGAATTGGGTGCCATCTTCACTTAATTCGATGGCAATTAAACGTTTGCCTTTTAAAATAGACAAAAGGATTTTTCCATCCCATTCCGGAAAGTCAGGATTATCGTACCATACCAAATCGGAAGGAGCAATGGTTGGGGTCCATTGGGTTAGGGGTTCTTTTACATTGTTGGCACTGCAAAAAGTTTGCTCAGCTGTGAGGTCGCAAAAGCCTTCTACATCGGGCCAGCCATAATTTCTGCCCATTTCAAGTATTTGAAACTCGTCGTCGGTGGTGTTGCCGTGTTCAGATAGGTAAACAATTCCATTGGGTGCACTGAGAATACCTTGTACATTGCGGTGGCCATAAGAATAAACAAGACTGTTTGGAAAGGGATTGTCGGCAGGAATGCTTCCATCCGTGTGCATTCGAAGAATTTTACCATTTACTGAATTTAAATTTTGAGGAGTGCTTAGGTTTTGAGCATCACCAGTAGAAGCCAATAATGTGGTATCGGGTAAAAATTGCAAGCGGCAACCAATATGGGAGGTATAACCTGGAATTTCGGTGATCAAAGTGTCTAACGGAATAAGGGTAGTTCCATCAAAGCTGAATTTAACAATCCGTTCTTTTATAGAATTAAAGTTGCCATAAGTGTAGGCAAGAAAGATTTCGGGGGTATTGGGGAAATCAGGATGCAAAGCCATGCCAAGCAAGCCAGATTCGGAGGATTGGTAAACTGAAGATGCTAAGTTTGAAACAATGGTTCGCGTTTTTAAAACGGGATCAATCCAACTCACAATTCCTTTGCGTTCGGTTGTCCAAAGTCGTCCCTCCGAATCGAATTGGATTTCCCAAGGAATATCAAGTCCGGTAAAGACGGTATCGACATAAACTTCGGTATTGCCAATCATTAGAGTGGACTGGCTTTGAGCACTAAGAGAACCAACAAGCGCCAAGGCTAAAAACAACTGTTTCATACAAATGGATTAGGGACTAAAATTAAATAAAAAAGTACAGCCTCTGTGTTTTCCTTTTCAACCCAAATTAATCAATAGGAATTTATTAATCCGAACTGCTTGATTTAGTTGGGTTTACCCCTCCCGAAGAAATTTCGGGATAGCAGTTGTTATCAATTTGGCCATACAAATTGATTTACAACTGGTTAATCGTTTATGCATTTCTAATGCGTAATCTGGGTTCAATGTAATTTAAACCCAAATTCAGCATTAGAAATCTATTTCAGCTTCCAACTGCTTCAAATACAAGGATTTCAGAACAATTTTTGACTTCAAAATAGTTTACTATTCCTTCACCCAAAAATTAACCTGAAACCCTCGTCTTTATTGCATTTGAAAGCTTCATTACGATTTCTAATGTGTAATCTGGGTTAAACAATTATTAAAAGCTCGAGTCTTCTTCTTGCATTAAACATAGGAGGAAGGGGGAAAGAATAGCAAAAGCCTTTTCCTCGCAAAACGTTGGAACGGAGGTCCGGGCAAGGATAGAGGCAGTCTAGCCCACAGGGATGCGGAGGCACGGAGCAGACCGAGGACTAGCGCCGAAAGCCTGACCCGAACGCCCAGCACTAAGGTTAATTTAATGGTAAACTGGTTTTAGGCGGAGGGGGCACGCCAAATAAAAGAAAAGACTAAAAAATTATTTCCCCAGTATTTTTTTAGCCTCGTCGACACTGATGCGTTTTCCATTGCTAAAGCCGATAACAAAAGCATCGGAAAAGCCCGCTTTACGAACCAATCCCTGGAATTTCAAAGCCTCGGCGAAGGTGGAAAACATACCTGTAGTGTATTTGTATAGGCCTTTGTCTTGGTATTCGAAAATTTGGTCCATCCCTTTGAATTTGGGGCTGCTGATCGACATTTGCTGACCGGAAGAATAAAATTGTACGCGGTAATTTGTATTTTCAACGGAAGGTGGAGGAGAGGAAGGGTTTTCTTCTTTTGGCGCAGGTGTTACAGGAATTTTTTCTCCTTTTCTCACCTTAATTTCAGCAATTTCCATCTCTGTTTTAAGCTTCTCTTTTTCCAATGCATTTTTGTACTCTTCCAATTCCGTTTTGGTCATTTTTTTAGCCTGGCTGGTATCGGATTTTAAGTTTTTAAGCTTGAAACTATCTGGAACTTCAACCGGATTTTCAGGTTTTGGAGTAACCTCGCTCACGTCGACAGATTTATAGGTTTCCAATTTTTGAAGTTCTTCCTGACCCAAAAATGGTTCGTCTTCTTTTGGAATAGCTTCCCCTTCGGCATGGGCTTTATATTCTCTAAACGCCTTGAAAATGCTTACTGCTGTTTTGTTGATACCATTTCCGGTTTTGAAATAAGCCTGCTCTTCTTTATTGGTCAAAAAGCCCGATTCGATTAAAACGGCAGGCATGTTGGTACGCCATAAAACAAGGAAACCAGCTTGCTTAACCCCTCTATCGAAACGACCCGTTTTTTTGAATTTTTCCTGAACGAGGGAGGCAAAAGCTAAACTTTGGTCTAAGTTGGCGTTTTGGTACAGACTGAAAATGATGGTGGCTTCTTCTGAATTAGGGTCGAAACCGTCGTATTTTTTCAGGTAATCCTGCTCTTGAAGAATGGAGGAGTTTTCCCGTTTGGCTACTTCCAAATTGTCGGCTGTTTTGTGCAAACCCATAGCATAAGTCTCTGCTCCATAGGCTGTTTTGCCTCCTGAGTTAAAGTGAATGCAGATAAAAAGGTCGGCGTTGTTTTGGTTTGCAATTTCAGCGCGGCGATGCAATTCGATAAAGGTGTCTGTTTTCCGGGTATACACCACATCGACTTCTCCAAAATTATCTTCGATAAGCTTGCCTAATTTAAGGGCTACCTTCAGGGCCATATCCTTTTCACGGGAACTGGAACCAAGGCATCCTGTATCATGTCCACCATGCCCAGCGTCGATCACCACGGTTTTAATGACAAATTTGGCCTTTTTCTTTACAATGGTAAAGGAGGAATTTATTCCAAAAATTAAGGTGAGAACTAAGAATAACGCAGGTTTTTTCACTTTCAAAAGTGTTTGGTAAATGTTAAACGAAAGGGTTTAAATTTTCTGATGCAAATATGTAGGTTTTTTGCCTGTTAACAAATGACTTAGGAAGAAAATCCAATAAAAATTGTGAATAATCGTTTTTGGACTGTGGCGAATCGAAGGCTTTGGCAAAACCAAGCTGAAATTGAACGATATTCGCACCCGTTTTTTTATTACCTTCCTTGAGGCAAATACTGTTGCAATACCTATATCCCCTAAAACTATGGCTTGCCTTGCTATGCTTGGTTCTTTGGGGTTTAAGTGCAGTTGGCCAAACAGATAGTCCTCCGGCTTCCAAATTGAAAGGAAAATTTGGTACAGTTCAAGCTAAAGATTCTATGGCCTTGGATACGAGCTTGGTTGTTCCGAAGTTAAACCTTCCGGCCGATACCCTTGCGGCAATTGATTCGGCTCAGGTTAGCCAGGATAGCACCCAAGCCAAAAAGCTTAAGGTAAAAGAAGAGAAGTTGAAATCCAAGGTGGAATATTCGGCCAGAGATAGCATTCGGTTTGAAGTTGATTCCAAAATTATTTACCTATATGGCGAAGCACAAATAACTTACGAGGATGTAAAAGTCAATGCAGGTTATATTGAAATTGACTGGAATACCAACGAAATTACAGCCAAACCCATTGTGGATAGTTTGGGTCACGAAAGCGAATTGCCTGTGATGGTCGACAATGGACAAACCTACAACAGCCATGGCATGGTGTATAATTTCCAAACCAAAAAGGGTAGAACCAAACAGGTAATTACCACCCAAGGCGAAGGGAAATTGCATGGCGAAGTGGTGAAAAAGGTGGATGAAAAAAGCATTTTCGTGAAGAACGGGAAATACAGTACCTGCCTCGATGATGATCCCCATTTTTATATCCAGGCCAACAAACTCAAAGTTATTCAAAACGATAAAATTGTTACCGGTCCAGCCTTTATTGCCTTTGAAAAAGTGCCCTCGCCCTTGGTAGTTCCGTTTGGCTTTTTCCCAAATACCCAAAAACAAAAGTCGGGTTTGATTTTACCCCAGCCTGGTTCGTCGCCCGGACAAGGTTTTTTTCTCCGAAATATTGGCTACTTCTTTGGTATAAGCGACAAATTTACTATGCAGGTAACCGGGGATATTTATACCCAAGGAAGTTTTGGCGTTAGAGTGGGGACAGCCTATAAAAAAAGGTATAAATATTCCGGAAATTTAGACCTAAGCCACAACAGCTTTATCCAGTCAAGCAAAGAACTGCCTGATTATCGGGTTACCCGAAATTATTTCATAAAATGGAAACATGTGCAAGACCCCAAGGCTAGGCCCAATTCAAATTTTTCGGGCGAAATAAATGCCGGTACCAATACAGCCTTCTCTCGCAACGTTTCGGCAGTGAGCAATGTATCCAACTTTTTAACCAATACCTTTAAATCCAATATTTCCTATTCCAAAACTTTTGCAGGTACGCCGTTTAATTTGGTACTAAACGCAACCCACGACCAAAATACCCAAACCAAAGTCATCAACGTAACCTTGCCCCAATTGCAACTCAACATGCAACGGATTTTTCCGTTTGCCCGAAAAGTGCAGATTGGTAGCCAAAAATGGTACGAAAAAGTAGGTTTGACCTATACCCTCAACGGTAGAAATACTTACACGGCTGTAGATTCCACCTTCTTTTCCAAAAAATCCATCGATTCGAATATGAACTTTGGTTTTCAGCACCAAGCTTCGCTCAGCACCAATTTCAAAGTGTTGAAGTATTTTACTTTGACGCCTTCTATTAATGGAAGTTCCCGCTTCGATTTCAAAACCATTTCAAAACGCTATGAGGTGTTGTACGATACGGCGGGTAACGCCTATGAGAAATTAATTACAGACCAGAACTATGGCTTTTTCCCCAATGCCGATGTAGGTACTTCTTTGTCGCTTACCACCGTTGTTTATGGTATGTTTAGGTTTAAGGGAAAAGTGGAGGCCATTCGACACACCATGACGCCCAGCATTACCTTTAATTACCGTCCCGATTTAACCCGCCCCGAAACGCTTGTTGCACCGATTTCAGGCACTGTAACCAAATACAATGCGCATGAGCGAGGCGTGTATGGTGCAGCTCCTTCGGGCAAACAAGGCGCATTAAATTTTTCCTTGATGAACAATTTGGAAATGAAAACCAAGCCGGGAAAACGAGATACTACGGCTGCTTCCAAAAAGGTTAAAATTTTGGACCAACTTGGTTTTACGGGTGGATATAACTTTTTGGCCGATTCAAACCGCTTGTCCGATATAAGTATGCGGGCTGTAACCACTATTTTTGGCGGAAAAGTGGGCATTAACTACAGCATGAACTGGTCGCCTTATGCTACCAACGAAAAAGGACAGTTGACCCGATTTTACATGATCGAAAACCAAAAGAAACTCTTGCGTTTTACCCGGGCAAGTTTCGCTACGAATTTCAATTTCAACAAGACTGCCGGACAAAATCCTAAGAAATCAAACTACGGTTCCCAAGACGAAATCGACTATATCAACAGCCATATGGACGAGTTTTTAGATTTCAATATTCCTTGGAATGTAAGCGTTCAGTACAACCTAAATTATTCCCGCAATTTCAATCTTTACGCCAGCGAGGCCGCCAAAAAGAGTTTGGTAAGTCAGGCCATGACGGTAAGTGGCGATTTTAACCTTACTGCCAAATGGAAAATCCAGGTTACCAGCGGTTACGACTTTACGAATAAGAAATTAACCACCTCCACCATCAATATTTACAGGGATTTGCACTGTTGGGAAATCAAATTTAACTGGGTACCTTTCGGGCAGCAGCAAAGTTTTATGCTAACCGTACAGCCCAAAGCAGGCCTTCTCCAAGATTTAAAACTCACCCGTCAGCGGAGTTGGTTCGACCGAAATTAAATGCGTTGGAAATGAAGTGGTTCCAAGCCAATTTTTCATTTCTAAGTTACCAGAATTTCAATTTTTTTAAGGCTTAGGCGGGCCCCCGTCCGCCAATACCATTTGGGTAACTGGAACCGAAGTGTCTGCAAGGGCGGCCGGGTCAGGCTATCGCTAATACTCCTCAGCCTTCGCACCCGAAAGGGTTCGGGGTGCGAAGGCCTGCGGGGTATCACGCTCTATCCTTGCCCGGGGTCCTTCGTGCCCGGTTTTTGGTGAAGCACCCTACAGTGGTTTTTCAACCCAAATTAATCAATAGGAGGATTTACAAATCCGAACTACTTGATTTAGTTGGGTTTACCCCTCCCGAAGAAATTTCGGGATAGCAGTTGTTATCAATTTGGCTGTACAAATTGATTTACAACTGGTTAATCGTTTATGCAATTCTAATGCGTAATCTGGGTTCAATTAGTCGAATAGTTCGATGAATTGGTAAGAATTTTAAAAAAATAGGGGAAATTTGGTCAGAGCCAAGGTTTAAAATTGCCTACTTAAATTGTCAAATAATTAATTAACCTTTCAATTCCTTTTCCCATGAATCGAAATTTTTACCCTTTTATTTTTTTTACGGTATTCCAAGTTATTCCAGCATTTTCCCAAAATCTGGAATGGGCTTATAGTTTTCCAAATCCTACTCCGCTTGAGTCCATTACTGCTATCTCTACCAATGCAAGCAACCGATTGGCAATAATTGGCACTGGAAATCAAGGCATTAGTCTCGATCCAATCAATTTAAGTTCCAGTTTCAACTCGCCTGGAAATTTTGTGGCGGCCTACAACGAAAATGCAGCAGTTCAATGGGTGAATCCTACTGTTGGAAACGCCTTTGGGGTAAAACTAGCCACCGACGGATCCGTTTATATTGTTGGTAGTTTCAGTGGTTCCCAGGATTTTGACCCAGGTGCCGGTAGTAGTTTATTAACTGCAGCAGCAGGCAATGAAACCTATTTACAAAAATTTAATTCCGATGGAAGTTTTGCTTGGGCTGTACAGGCCGCCGTTGATGGTAATCCAACCAAAATTGAACTTCTTTCCGATGGCAGGGTTGTAGTAGCAGGCAGGAGCGATGTAAGTGCTTCGGTTACCCTTGGCAACTCTTCTACAGTTTCGTTGGATAAAGGCTTGTATCTGCTAGAAATCAGTGCAAGTGGTAGTTTAGACAATGCTTATGGAATAGCGGCGCCAAACCCAGTTGCTTATTTGTATGTGTTTGATTTAAGTACCGATGCATCCAACAATATTTATATAGGTGGCTCCTTGGATGGTGTAGCTGATTTTGATTTAGGATCGGGTGTTTCCGAAAACGCTCTTACCAATGGCTATGATGCTTATGTGGTGAAATACAATGCAGATTTTGAACTTCAATGGTTTCACGTTTTTGGCGATAGTAACAATCCGGTGGGGTGGGATAAAGTCCGCGGTATAACCCTCGATAGCAATGGCCATTTATATGTGGCAGGCGAATTTACCTGGACAACCGATTTTGATCCTGCCAATGCCGGAAATTTTGTGTTAACCTCAGCCAGTAATTCCCAAGTTCCAAGTGGGTTTATCCTTAAAATGTCATCCGATGGACAAGTAAATTGGGTGAAAAAGATTGGCAACACCAATGACGGGGTGGCCCAGAATTATGCCAATGTTTCTATAACAGATATTCATTTTCAAAACAATAGTTTATTCGTTGGCTTGGAAGGAGAAGGCTACTGGGATTTAGATCCTTCTGCCAACAGTTCTGTGCTGAATGTTGGGGCAATTGCCTCGCCTGGCATTGGCTTTGGCAAGTATAGTTTGGATGGAGACTACCAGGCTGGCTTCAGTATCGATACCGCCTTGGCTGGGGCAGGAATTACTTCAGCCGGTTTTGGAATGCTTGGGAACAATACGCTTGCGACTTCAGGCAAGTTTTCCAAAACCATCGATTTCAATCCGCTATCTTCTACCTTATTGCTACAAACCGATCCAAATGGTCCTTTTGCCAGTTTCGACAACGACCTTTATATAGCCAAATACAGCTTTGATGGTTCAGTTGGAATAGGTCAATCCGAGGAGCTTGAACAAGTAAAAATCTATCCCAATCCTGTAGTCGAACAACTGTATGTTAATACTCCGGAAGGCAGCAAAATCAAAGCCTTGGAACTTTTTGATGCCCAAGGCAAGAAGGTTTCATCGGCCGGAAATGACAAAAATGAGCTCAATATGGAGCCATTACCACAAGGAATGTATTGGCTAAGCATTTGGTTTGAAAACGGACAACAAGTCTTGCAAAAAGTAGTGAAGTAGGAGAGAAGGTGAAAAAAAAGCCTGTAACTGTTTAGGTTGCAGGCTTTTTTGTTTGCTAATTCTCGTAGACCTTACGAACGAAATATCGAACTCGGTGGTGGTGGAGATCAGGGGGATGGCGGCTTTAGGTAGGAAGTTGGAAAGGACAAATCTATAATAGTAACAATATTACATAACCATAAAAACTAATTAAAAACCTTATACCAATTGGTAAAACTATTTACCTTTTTGAAAATAAGATTGGCAAAGGTTTTATGAACCACACCATATCCCTTTTTTTTCAAAAATTTGACAAGATCTAATTCTTTGCTTTCATATCCAATAGTATTGAATTCAACTATTAAAATTTCAATTTTTGTGTCTTTAAAATTAATGGATTCTAAAATTTCCATTTCGCCTCCTTCAACATCAATACTTAATATGTCAACCTTATTAATGAAGTACATTTTGAGAATTGTAGAAAGCTTATAAGATAAAACCGAAATTTTATTTACAACACCTTCCACACTTATATTAGAGCTTGAAAGATATTTATCTTCTCGCACAAAAAAATCTGTAGTTCCGTCAAAATTTCGAATAGCAGCCTGTAATACAGTTTTTCTTTTTTCTTTTAATAATTGATAAAATTCTTGCTGGGGTTCAATACAAATTACATTCCAACCCTTTTCTTCGAAATGAAGACTATTCGAGAACTTTTCAGGATGTGCAGCCCCTATATCAATGAAAATTCCAATATCGGGCAATTTTAAATTTTCTGTAATCCATTTGTCCTCACTATATTGGCTATAGTATTTCTCTTTCAATTTAACTAAAGGTTTATTTTCTAAACAATCAACTTCATTCTAATTATGATTAACTACAACCTTAAATTTTTCAAGTGTGGTTGAATTTAAATACTCAAGAAAATATATCCCATTATTTAGAGTTCTTGTATCTATTATTATTTGATCTTGGTTTGAATAATTGAGTTGAAGAACTACTTCGCCAATTGAATTTAGAATATTAATTTTAGTATTATGACTTAAATTCAAAGTATTTATTTTCAAAAAATCTGAGGACGGATTGGGGAATGGAATATTATTTGAATAGGTAGGGTTTATGATACTTGATGTAAACCCCAAATTTACTAACCAATAGTCCTTCAAATTTGAATTTCCATGCAATCCTAAAACATCGCTATTATTGGATCTTGTATATCCGGCCAATACAATTGAATTTGAGTTTGTCTTGCAGCTGGAATAACAAAAATCAGATTCAGTACCTCCATAGCAACGGGAGGAAATAATGTTAAAGTTTGTATCGATTAACAAAGCCCAATAATCTGAAACTCCATAATGGTTGTTAATATCCATACTATTTGATTGAGTAGAGCCAGTTAAAAGTAAGAGATTATTATCGTTATTAACTCCTTTTATCAAGCCTCTGAACCCCTCGGTTAAATTACCTCCAAAGGTCTTTTGGGATATTAAATTTAAATTCCCATCCATATTTAAAATTAATCCATCAGAAAGTCCCTTGTTATTAGTAATATTTCCATCGGTAGATTTAGAATTTCCACATACAAAAAAACCATCTGAATTATTAGTTATTATTGAATAGGCTTCATCTGTAGAAGACCCTCCAAAAGAATTCTGCTGCAAAAGTGAACCATTATAGTTTAATAAAAACACCCATACATCGGAATAAAGAAAGGAGTTTCCAGTTAAACCAAAGTGATTAGTCACATCTCCATCGTTTGATCCTGTTGAAGCACAAATTGCATAACCGACATCTGTTTTAACTATATCGCCAGGGTAATCATAAAAACTACCGCCAAAAGAATTTTCCCAAATAATATTCCCATTCAAGTCTAATTTAATAACCCAATTGTCCAAATTAGTAGAATCACCATGATGCCCTGAAACATCTCCATCACTTGAACATGAAACTCCAAGAATCACCAATTCATTTTCATCTTGTAAAATTTTAACACCATAATCTATCTGAGTACCTCCTAATGATTTTTCCCACTGTAGATTGCCCAATTTATCCAACTTAATTATCCAACAATCTGAATAATCATTTAACCCGTGATGAAAAGAAACATCACCATCTTGCGATTTGGAACTACCGACAGCCACATAGGAAGAGTCTGTTAATTGTATTATAGAATATGCAATTTCCTCATATGACCCTCCATATGTCTTTTCCCATTCAATATTCATCTGGTTGTCTAATTTGACAATCCAAAAGTCGTCTCCTTGATATGGATGATTTGAAATATCACCATTAACACTATTGGAACTGCCTGCTAATATTAATCCATTATCAATGGTATTAAAAACTGAATACGCAATGTCATCACCATCTCCTCCATAGCATTTAGCACTTTCCAAACTTAATTCTTGACTATTTGATTTAATCGAAAATAGCAAGAATAGACAAGTAACTTTAAGAATTCTTTTCATTAGTTTTTTAATCTAATTGCAATATTAACCTATTTCACCAATAAATGGTTGGTATGTATTATTAGAAAAACCTAAACCAAATAAATAAAGGCTATTCTTGAAGGATATTCCACCAGCTTTAGCAAAACTTTCGTTTAAATCCAACCCTCTGTTTATTGAGGAATTTAAAATATCTACATTAATGGTGTGGGTCTCGTTCGTTAAAGAATTTAGATCTTTTACCTTAATTGAAGTCAAACCATTAAATTTTTCATTTTCATTAGGTTTGCACCCAAATCCTCCTAATTGATTATTTTCACAATAACATGATGTTAAACTTGAAAGCCAACTTGTAAATTGGGCAGCAAATTGGGCTAAACTTGTTGAACTTGAACCATTAAAAGGAAAAGGATTTTGCGTCAAACAATCAGCCGAAATATTAAAATCTAAATCAAAATCTATTTCGCCACTTGCAGATTCCAAACAAGCTAACGGAGGAATATTAATTAATGGCTTAGGATTCAAAGTTGGATTTTGGTTGTTAAATAAGATTATTGCTTGATTTTGAAGATTCACCCACTCCTCAATTCTATCAATATTTCCTAATGAATTAATTCCATCAGAATAATAAAGATTTTCATTAAATTTCTCAATTGCTTGACTCCTTGTAATATATGGTGTTCCATTAATAGGATTAGTGGTATAATAAGGCAAATTCTTCCATGGACCCAAATCTCGAATAACACCATAAACAATATTACTTGTAATTTGATTTCCATCAGGGTATCTGAAAGGATTTGCAGGATCATTAATTAAAGAAACCCAATTTATCCCTTCAGTATCAGAATTAATTCCAGGAATTCCCCAAAGATTATTAAATTCAGATGAAGACATAAAATTAAAATAGGCCAAAGGTGTTTGACTATTCTCAGAATAAACTGAAGCTGATTGCAAGGTTAAATAATACAAATTCTCATCAGGCTTTCCATAAGATAACAAATCCCAAGCATAGCCTCCCATTGCTGGCAAATAACCAATACAAGTCCATTTTCCTATGTAATCATAACTGCTACATTCATAACAAAAGGAAGGTTGACTTATAGGATTTGAGACCAAAATGGTATCTTCAATCAAAATATTCCCAGCTAATTGCTCTCCTTTAACAGTTAAATAGAAACTACCTTTATTTGTGAAATAGCTTTTAGGGATTTTTAAATAATTCTTCCCATTTTCAATTCTTGTTTGTTGAAGTACATTAATCTTATTATCATTTCTTCTATTATGACTAATTATTTTTTCAAATATTGTAACATCCCAGAAATCAACATTTGGAGAGACTGCTTTATTTAAAATTAGGTATCCTTGACTATAAGATGGATGGATGGGAATTAATTTAGAACTGAAAAGATTATCTGAATTAAAACTAATAACAGGCGATTTATTACTTTTACAGCAACATTCATCTTTCTCTACTGGATTTCTGCATCCACAGTTAGATTCATTACTATTCAATTCTTTGGAATTAAAGTTATACTTCCTCCCATATTTGAGAGTATTTATTGTAAAAGAATTCAAAACGCTGTATTTCATAACAATTTCTATTATTGAGTTTAAAATTTTTAATTACTATGCCTATGCATTTAATTGCACCCAATTAAATGCATAAACCCCAACACCAACAGCTATTGATGATGCCAAGGCAGAAATTGGGTCTACACCTAAAGATTCATTTGTAGTGGCTCCAACTGTTTTAGAATTTCTTCTAGCTACAATTAAAGCAGCCTCTTCTGCTGCTCCAACCCAAAAAGGCAAATCCCTTGGACTTGAAAGTGCATGATTTTTACCTATTAATGAAAGTATATCACCTCCTTCACCTACCACAGTATCCCAAAAAGCATAATTGGCCTTACCTATGGCTACTCCCAAAAGCAATGGAGATTGTTCACTAGTGGTTAATCCCGATTGAGTAATGGCATTAGAAACACTGTCAAAATAATTATCAAAACCTGAAGATTGAACATTTTGAAGCCCTTCTACAAATTGAAAAATAAACTTTTGTTGCGCATTTGAATAATTTAAATAACCGCCTGTTTTTGCATTTACATATCCGTTAATCCCATCAGTTATTGCAATATACAGTAGCGATTGCTGTTCTGCATCTAATGTGTAAATGGTTTTTATGTAGGTTATAGTTGCTTGAACTAAGGAATCAACCGTTAAAACTACAGGCTTAGGAGTTGGACCAGAGGAACTGGAAGAACTATCAGAGCTTGAAGAGCTAGAAGAACTGGAAGAACTTCCTGCAAAATAATTTACAACATAAATCATTCCTTCAAAATGTTGTTTAGCAATTTGGGCAAAAGGGTTTATTATTAGTGCCATTTTTTAATATTTTTGTTAGGTCAAATATAAGATAAAACTAAAGTGAACAAAATAATTTTTAAAAATTTTCAATCTCCTGGCGATATTGTAATGCTAACAGCAGCTATCAGAGATTTACATAAATATTATCCAAGTCAATTTTTAACAGATGTAAGGACTAGCTCGCCTTATATTTGGTTAAACAATCCATATTTAACTAATTTGTCAGAGAGTGATGGTGATACTTTGGTTATAGATTGTCATTACCCTTTAATTCACCAAAGTAATACTAAGCCTTATCATTTTGTTCATGGTTTTATTGATTATATAAATCAAAAACTTAATTTAAATGTAAAACCAACACAGTTCAAGGGGGACATACATTTATCTATTGAAGAGAAGAAGGATAAAACAATTCTTGAGAAATATAATATTCCAAATGAATTTTGGTTAATGGTCTCAGGTGGAAAAGCTGACTTTACCATTAAATGGTGGAGCCCCAAAAGATACCAAGAGGTAATTAATTCATTAAAAGGAAAGATAACTTTTGTGCAAGTAGGAGAAATGCATCATTTGCATCCTAGTTTAAATGAAACTATTGACCTAAGAGGTAAAACTAACTTAAGAGAATTAATTCAATTGGTTTACCATTCAAAAGGAGTTCTTACACCTGTAAGTTTATTAATGCACCTTAGTGCTGCAATTGAATATAAATTTGACCCTGAAAAATTAAGACCTTGTGTGGTTATTGCTGGCGGAAGAGAACCCGCTCATTGGGAGGAATATCCTGGTCATCAATTTATTCACACCATTGGGGCACTAGATTGTTGTAAGGATGGTGGTTGTTGGAAAAGTCGGACATTTCCTTTAAAGGATGGAGAAATCCATGATAGGCCAGAAAACCTATGTGTTAATACTATTGGAGATTTACCTGCATGTATGGATATGATTGAACCACTAGAAGTTATTAATCGAATTAAAATATTTCTTAGATACGAAAAGGGAATAAACCATGCAATACCGCAAAATACCAATCCGATTGATTATTTACCAAATTACGATAGAAGAACTAAAATTACTAATTTAAATGTAAAGTCTCAATTGAATTGGGTATTTGACAACTTAATTTCTTATCCAAATACATTTTTTGAAAAGGGAATAGTAATCTGTGCGGGTGGAGAAAAATATTTATTAAATGCATGGGTGTGCGTAAGAATGTTAAGAAAATTGGGATGTACATTGCCAATTCAGATTTGGCAAAAGGATGGCAAGGAAAATGTTCCTCCAATTCATGACCAAATATGTCAATATGATGTAACTTTTGTAAATGCCGAAAATCTATTTAAATTTTCACCGTTTAAAAATTTAAATGGATGGGAATTAAAATCTTATGCAATCCTAAACAGCCCTTTCAGAGATGTGCTATTATTGGATGCAGACAATGTACCTGTTCAAAATCCAGAATTCCTTTTTGATTCTGAGGACTTCAAAAATAAAGGTGCAATCTTTTGGCCAGATATTTCATTGCTTAATCCTAACAACAAGCTATGGGAGTTGTTAGATTTGCAAAAAAGAAATGAAATAGAATTTGAAACTGGTCAAATCCTTATTGATAAATCCAAGGTATGGAAAGGCTTGTGTTTAAGTATGTGGATAAATGAAAATTCGGATTATTTTTATAATTTCTTTCATGGCGATAAAGAAGCTTTTCATTTTGGCTTTATGCTAGCAAATGATAGCTACCATATTATCGAATGCCCTACCATTGCAAGATACAAAGTCATGAACCAATATGATTTTGAAAAGAAGCTCCTTTTTCAACATAGAAATAGAGCTAAATGGGATTTTAGCTTAAATGAACAAATTCCAGGATTTATTTTTGAAGATGACTGTATGAACTTTATCCAAGAACTTTCAGACAAGCTAAAAATGCCAAAAATTGAAAAACGAAATTTTGTTTCAAATTCCCCTTTCATTAAAAACTTTGGTTTTTTCAAAAAGAAAAATGGTTTAAATTAAATTTCTCCATTTAAGAGTCACAAATAAAATAGGGTTAGATTGTAATACAGGATATGTCCACTTTTTGGGAAATTAGAACTTCAATTTTATTCTAAAATCCTCCCCTCATTTATCCCATATTTCAAGCCTGCCACTCCATACCTGTTTTTGGTACAAGTGGCAATCCTTTCTTCTCCTTCTTTGTAAGTTTCGATATTTATACCTGCATCAAAAGCCGCCTTTGTTCCTCCACGCATGGCTCCAGAAGATGTTTGTTGGAAAATGGAAATGAAAATGGTTTTGGGGTATTGGTTTCGGAGTATATCAAATTCATCAGTCGGCGCATTTAATTTCCCCCAGCTATCTATGATAATGACCTTAAATTGGGAGGCGGACTTCTTAATATCTTCAATGTTTCCCCTGTCTATTAGCATGATGTTTTCCTTTTCCATTAATCCATACTTCTCCAGCTTGGTTCTGGTAAGGTCATTTATTCCTTCTTCCAAAGAAAAATAGGCAATGGTAAAGTCTAATTTTGAAAAGGCTCGCATAAGGTCGAAAGTGAAATAAGTTTTTCCCGAACCTGGCTTACCCAATAAGGTTATGGCCAATTTATCCATTTCCACGTCACCCAAAAATTTACCCATATCGCCGTCCAGCCTTACTCTTTCGGAAAAGTTGGCATATTTGAGGCTTTTAGCTGAAACAAAACCAGCAGCATCTTTTAAGTCCTTAAGGCTTTTTGAAACAATTGGTTGCTCAATCTTTTGCTTTATAACCATGGTTTCTTTCCTTTTGTTTTCAATTTTTTCCTTCATTTCTGATACAAAATCCGGCTCATCCTTCCTAAAGTAAACTTCCATTGTGTACCTTGCTTCCTCTTCGTTTAGTTTTTTAATTCTTTGGTCTAATTCCTTAATCTTTTCCTTATTGTCAACGAAGGTTGGCCCTGTTCCTAGCTTATGGTCAATATATCCTCCTGCAATCATCCATAAGAGTTTTGATGTACTATCGTTCCCCAATTGTGCCATTCTAACAAAATTGCCCTGCTCCTTAACCTTTCCATTATTTTTTTTCGGAATTATAAACAACTTGGATAAACCCCTAAAATCATAAACAACGTGGATACTTTGGAAATGTTTCTATTTTTGAAGAAACTTTTAAAATCCACAAATGAAAAAAATATCAAATAGCCCATTTACAATTTTTATTTTACTTTCAAAAGAATTATATGAAATTGTTTTAATTTTTTTACCTAATCTTAAAATACCAACTACTATGGATTTAAATTTTGACATATTTGATTTTATAATAAAAGTTGTTACCATAACAATTTTATATTTTGTTTTAAAATCGTTAAAAAAATCTAATGATGAATTAGAAAGGAGTAAATTAAATTATATTTCCTTTATAAATGTATTGCAATTTGTTAATAGGGTAAGGTCATTTAATCAATATACTAATAATTTAAGAATAAATGAAGATGCTTTGATAGTCTTTACCAATAATTTAAAACAAGAGCAAAAAAGTGTTTTTGAAATGATTCAAAATGAAAATCCTAATTTGGATAAAAATTCTATTTTGGAAAATATGAAATTAATTTATGGAAATGAACTATTAATATCATGAACATAATTGAAATATCCGAAAAATTCCCAACCGAATTAGATGCAGTTCAATATTTTGAATTTATTCGATGGGGCGAAAAACCTTCTTGTGTCCATTGTAAGAGCAACCGACTATCGAAAAGGTATGAAGATTATCGTTTTCGTTGTTTAGACTGCAATAAAGGAGTTTTCGTAACTGCAAAAACCAATATTGAAAATACCAAAATACCATTGAAAACGTGGTTAATGGCTTTTTCAATAATTACCGATGCAAAAAAAGGTTTATCTGCTTTGCAACTTCAAAGGAACTTGAATATTAGTTACCCAACTTCATGGAAGATGTACCATAAGATTAGGGAAATGATGGCTGAAGACAATGATGAAAATGCCATGCTGGAAGATGTTGTTGAAATGGATGAAACATTTGTTGGAGGTAAACCAAGGAAACCAAACAACATAGTTACCTCAAAGGCTGAAAAGAAGGAATTTGACCAACAAATAAAGGAAGCAATTGATAATGGTTTTGATTTATCCCCATCAAAAGGAAACCCAGCGAAACCTGATTTGAATATTAAACGAGGACGAGGCAGCGAAAAGAAAACCCCTGTTGTTGGAATTGTTCAACGAGATGGAAATGTAATAGCAGAAGTAATGAAAACGCTATCCCGCAAAAATTTGATTGAAATGGTTGAAAGGAATGTTAAAACCAATGAATCGCTTTTAATTACTGATACATTCAAAGGTTATTCACGATTTGATGAAATAATTGAAAACATAAAAATTGACCATTCAAAAGGTTATTCCTACAAAGGAGTAAATACGAATACCATTGAAAGTTTTTGGGCAATAATCAAAAGGGGAATAATGGGGCAATATCACCAAGTAAGCGAAAAACACTTACCAAAATATGTGGGAGAATTTGTGTTTAAGTACAATAATAGAAAGGAGGACGATATGTTTGAAACCCTAGTAAAAATTGCCATTAATCCACGTTCTTTATAATTCCGTTTTTTTTTAATTCCTCTCTAAGAAGCTCCAATTTTTCAATTTCCATTTTGCGTTTTACTGATAATTCAAGTTTTCGCAATTCATCATTTTCAAATTCTTTTTTCCTCAAGATTAGATCATTTTCCATAACCGAGAGCTCTGAACAAAATTTCTGATATAATTCTTTCATTTGCTTCTTTTGCTCCTCTTCCTTCCACTTTTCCGTAACAAGAATGGCATTTGCCCTTGACATGGCCATCCGGCATCTGTCTGAACAGTACGTGGCTCTAGTGTTTTTACCAATAAAGCTTTTTTTGCAATAATTACAAAATTTAGTGTGTTTTAGGGTACTCATGTTCGTGAAAGTTGGAATCCGTTCGTAGAAACTTGAATTTGTTATGCTGAAGTTCGGAAAATAAATATCATGCAAAAATATTATTATATCACAAATGATATATATTTGCTGGAAATATTTTTTAATGGAAAGCTCAACCGAAACCCTTGCTCTTGATAAAATTCCCCCTGATAAATTATTTCAGGCTCTTAACCAACGCATGTTTACCAAAGATTTTACTACAAAAGATGTTGGGGTTACTCCAAGGGTTATCATGCATTGGAAACAACTAGGTTTACTTTTTGAAAGTGAAAGGCAATTTGATGAAAACCATAAATTTCATTTCGTGGAACTTATTTGGTTAAAGATTGTTTGTGAACTTCGAGCTTTTGGAATGCCCCTATCAACGATTTTAAAGGTGAAGGATTATCTGGTTAATAAAAAACCAATCCACAAATTTCTAAATCTGGAAACACCTGAATCTATAAAAGACTTCTATTCAAAACTATTCCTTTCAATTACGAAGGATTCATCCAAGGCGGTAAAAATAATGGAGTCAGAAGGGATTATTGAAAAATTGAAACAATTCGAGTTTGGCCAATTGGAAATGGGACTTTTCAATTATATTTCAGAAAGGGAGGATTCAAAGATTTACATTTCTCCTTATGGAAATGCAGTGATTGATTTTAATAATCAAGACCAAAAAAATACAGCAGTTTCAAAAATGCTTAGAGAGGAAAGTTGCATAGTCATTCCTTTTTTCAAACTCATTAGGAACTTTCTAAAAAATCCTGAGAACTATAAATTTTCATCTGATTTGAGTATACTGACTGCAACGGAAGCGCATATATTATTTTTAATTAATGAAGGAAATTTCGAATCTATACGAATTGACTTTAAGAACGGAAAGCCATTTATATTGGAAGGTGAAAAAAGAATAAATGTAGACCTGAAAGCAAGGGTTGGTGAAATATTTTTGAATAGGGAATATTCGACCTTGCTGGTGAAAAACCAATCTGGTGATGAAATAGCCTATTCATCCTTAAAAACCAAATTCAAACTATAATGTCAATCTTCAATATCACTCAAAAATTTGAAGTCTCTAGCGTACCGAAAGTGACGGACGCATTGTTTCACCTTGAACATACCAAAAACCTTGGATGGAAAAGCAACGGAATAGAACATGCCATCATTAGAACGGTGCAGGTCGATTCTGAAACTGGACAAAACCTCGGTTTCGGATGAAGAACTTTCCAAACTCGTCAATTTCCTTGACCAATTGGCGGAAATAGCAATCAAGTTGAACAAACAGCAAAACAATAAACAATCAAAATAAGACTAGCAATGAACAATGTAATCCTTTATACAAGAGTTTCCACAGATGAACAGAATAATGGATACAGTCCACTGGATCAAAAAGAAAAACTACTTGCCTACAGTGCTAAAAATGATTTGAATGTTATTGGTATTTACCATGATGATGCCAGTGCCAAATCATTTGATAGACCTGAATGGAAAAAGATTAGGCATTTTATCAAAACTAACAAAGGTCAGGTAAACAAAATTCTTTTCCTTAAATGGGATAGGTTTTCACGCAACCAAACAGAGGCATTAATTGAACTTCGAGAACTTAACAAGCTTGGAGTTGAATTATGTGCAATAGAACAGATGCTTGATTTAAGAGTCCCTGAATCCAAAATCATGCTGGCCATTATGCTTTCTGCTCCTGAAGTAGATAATGATAGACGTTCATTGAATGTTTTTAATGGGATGCGTAGGGGAAAAATGGAAGGTAGATGGATGGGAAACAGTTTAAGGGGATATAAAAACGCAAGGGATGAAAGGAACAAGCCTATTATGGTTCCTGAAGGAGGTAAACAGGAGCAACTTATTCGAAAGGCCTTTAATGAATTTGCACTTGGAACATACAACATTGAAGATTTAAGAAGGAAACTTAATCAGGAAGGTCTAAATATTTCTAGGTCTGCTTTTAACAAATTACTCAAAAATAGAGGTTATACTGGGTATATTTTAGTTCCCGCTTTTGAATCTGAAAAAGAAACTTGGGTAAAGGGTTTACACACAGGTTTAGTTGATTTGGAAACATTTGAAAAGGTTCAGAACATTTTAGAAGGCCGTATTTACAACAAGAAACCAAACAAATACCAAACCCAACAGGAAGAACTTCCATTACGAGGTCTTCTTATATGTCCACAATGCAACAGAATTATGACAGGGTCTGGATCACGAGGAAAAATGGGGAATAGATTCTTTTACTATCATTGTCAAAGCGGTTGTAGAGAAAGACAAAGGGCAAGTTTGGTAAATCTCGAAATGGAAACCATGCTTTCTGAATTTAGGATTTCTGAAAATGTAAGTATCCTTTTGGAAGAAATGATTAAAGAAAAGCTATCCAAAAGAAACCATGATTCAAAGAAAAAAAAGGCAGAATTGGAAGGCAAAATCTTAGAGAAAAACAATAAGCTAAAAAAGTTGCAAATGTTATTCTTGGAGGATGAGCTTAGTAAAGAAGACTACCAAGAAATTAGGGAAACCCTGAAAAAAGAAATTAATGAATCCCAGAATGAATTAAACGATTTACAGCAAGAACTTGTTCTTAGCCAAAAGGACTTAACCAATTGTCTTGGTTTCTTCCAAAACATCGACAAACTCTACAACCACGGGGATGTAAGCATGAAACAAACCATAGTGAGTTCGATATTTTCTGAAAAGTTGATATTCTCCGAAAAAAAATATCGAACTCCGAAATTGAGCAAAGCTACCTCTCTAATTTTCAATGCCACCAAGGCTTTCGAAAACCGTCAACAAAAAAAGCACACCAAAATTGATGTGCTTTCCTGTGAGGTAGCCCCGAAGGGAATCGAACCCCTACCAAAAGTTCCGGAAACTTTCGTTCTATCCATTAAACTACGGAGCCAGTTTTATGGGAGGGCAAAAGTATATCTTTCCTTTACTTGAAATGAAAAAGCCCATTAATTTTATTGGCTGGTGCATTTATAGCGATTGCTAAGCCAATTTGGTGCTTTTGCCAACAAAAAGGGCCGCCCTTCCGAACAGCCCTTTTTATAATCGCTACCAGTAATATTAAACTCGTTCAATAACAATGGCACTGGCTCCTCCGCCACCATTGCAAATGCCGGCAGCACCAATTTTACCATTGTTTTGTAAAAGTACATTTACCAAGGTTACAACGATACGAGCACCACTGCATCCAAGTGGGTGTCCAATACTTACAGCACCACCATTAACATTCACTTTGCTGGCATCCAGTCCCATCAATTGGTTGTTGGCCAAGGAAACAACGGAAAATGCCTCGTTGATTTCGAAATAATCTACATCGCCAATTTGCAATCCAGCTTTTGCGATGGCTTTTGGCAAGGCTTTGGCAGGGGCTGTGGTAAACCACTCAGGTGCTTGTTGGGCGTCGGCAAACGAACGTACAATTGCCAAAGGTTTGATGCCTAGTTCCTCGGCTTTCTCCTTGCTCATTAAAACCACTGCGGCAGCTCCATCATTTAAGGTGGAAGCATTAGCAGCTGTTACGGTTCCGTCTTTAACAAATACGGGTTTTAAACCTGGAATCTTGTCAAATTTCACCGCTTTGTATTCTTCGTCAATATCAAAACTTAGCGAAGTTCCCCCTTTTTGAGGAATTTCAACCGGTACAATTTCGTTTTTAAACTTGCCAGCCTCAGTTGCTGCAGCCGCTTTTTTATAACTTTCAATAGCAAAAGCATCCTGATCTTCTCTCGAAATTTTGCACTCACTGGCGCAAAGTTCAGCAGCTGATCCCATATGGTAATCTTTGTAAACATCCCACAATCCATCTTTTACTAAGCCATCGGTAATTTGGCCATGACCCAATCGGTAACCGTTGCGGGCTTTATCTAAGTAGTATGGAACATTGCTCATGCTTTCCATCCCTCCGGCAACAACTACATCGTTTTCACCTAAAGCAATACTTTGGGCTCCTAACATGATGGCTTTCATGCCTGAAGCACAAACTTTATTTATGGTTGTGCTTGGTACATTGTCAGGAATGCCAGCAAAACGTGCTGCTTGAGTGGCTGGAGCCTGTCCAACATTGGCCGATAATACATTGCCCATGTACACTTCATTCACTTGGTCAGGACTTAAACCTGCTTTTTCCAAGGCTCCTTTTATGGCAATCGAGCCAAGTTTTGTAGCTGAAAAGGATGCCAAGGTACCGCCAAAACTGCCAATTGGGGTTCTGGCAGCAGCGACAATATAAACTGTTTTCATTTCAATTAAATTTGGGAACGAAGGTAGAAAGCAAACGGAATCCACAAAAGAATTTTAGCAATTCAATCCATGAAATCTTAAACAAAAGACCAACGATGACCTTGGCTTATTTCCTGATATTGTAAAAAGAATTGGCTTGGGCCGTCGGAGTCAAGGTTAAATCATTGATATTGACATGGTCGGGTAGGGTAGTGGCGAAGTATATCACTTGGGCTACATCCTTACCAGTAAGAGGTGTAAGTCCTTTGTATACACCATCGGCCCTGTCTTGGTCGCCCTTGAATCGGACAACACTAAATTCAGTTTCTACCATCCCTGGAGCAATATTGGTAACCTTAATATTCTTCTCTAACAAATCAATTCGCATGCCTTTACTAATGGCTTCTACTGCGTGTTTGGAAGCGCAATAAACATTGCCTAAGGCATATACCTCTTTTCCTGCGGTCGATGAAAGGTTGATGATATGTCCTTTCCCGTTTTTTTCCATCAGTGGAATTACTTCTTTGGAAACATACAGAAGTCCTTTTACATTGGTATCAATCATCTGTTCCCAGTCGGCTAAATTACCTTGATCAAATTTGTCTAAACCAGCTGCTAACCCTGCATTGTTAATCAGTATATCAATTTTTTTCCATTCTTCCGGTAGGGATGCCACAGCCGCTTGAACCTCGGAATAATTCCTTACATCGGCCTTCAAAAGGAAACAAGGCACTTCCAAGCTGTTTTGAATGGTCATTAACCTATCTTCCCTTCTGGCCATTAAAATGAGTTTGTACCCATTGGCGGCAAAGAGTTCTGCACAAGCCTTACCAATACCTGAGGAGGCTCCGGTTATAAAACAAATTTTATGCATGCTTATAATTCTGCACTGAATTTGGCGCCCGAATTTTTGAAGGTATTGTAAAACTGAAGGTTGTTTTGGATGCCCAACATCAACCATTTTTTATCGGTCGCATTTTCTGTTTCAAAGGCTTCGTCAAAGGTGCGTTCGGTTTCCTCTTGCAACCAATCCAATAAAGTTAAACCATCTTGTTCGATATAGTTTACATCTACTCCGGCCTCTTGAATCAAAAAGGCTGCAACTTCTCTTGCATTTTCTACCACGCATTTCCTGAGCAACTGTCCCCCGGCAAATCCTGGTTCAGGACGACAGCGGATGCAGTAGTAGTTTTCCTTCGTCCATTTCATTACTTTGGGCATGGAATTTTGTCCGCTGCGCTTTTGTAACTGGTTACGAATCAATTGGGGTTTATTGTTTTCTATGTCGGAACAAAGGGTTTTCAAAAACAAAGTTTCCAAATGGCAATTCGAAAAAATACCAATTTGTGGATTCTGTAAGTTTGTTTTTCGATTGGCCTTCTGCGCCTGTCCAACCATAGCGCTTAACAAGAAAAATCCGAATAGAAGTAAGAACTGCTTTTTCATAAAATGCTTTGATTTTTTGCTGTTTTCAATGGATTAATAAATGTTTACCTCTCTTTCTAATTCCACACCGAATTTTTGATGTATTGCTTGGACAATTTGTCCTGATAAATCCCAAATTTCTTCACCTTTTGCACCACCGTAATTCACCAATACCAAGGCCTGTTTGGCATGTACCCCAAAATTATCTTTTCTAAACCCTTTCCATCCTGCTTTTTCTATCAACCATCCTGCGGCAATTTTCACTGTTCCTGGTTGAGCAGGATAGGAGACAACTTCTGGATACTTGGCCTTTATTTCTAAAAACAAAGATTCAGGTATCACTGGATTCTTAAAAAAACTGCCGGCATTGCCAATTTCCTTTGGATCGGGCAATTTAGACCGCCGAATCCGGATAACAGCCTCTGCCACATCCTTTACACTTGGATGGCTAATTCCCATTCCAGCCAATTCTTGGGATATAGCACCATATTCTGTGTGAATTTTTGGAGATTTTAAAAGCCGATATTGCACGGAAAGGATAATAAACCTATTCTTACCTTCTTGCTTAAAAAAACTTTCCCTGTAGCCAAAACGACATTCTTCCTTTGAAAAGGTCTTCACCTGGCCGGTCGCAATTTCTAAAGCCTTTAATTGCACAAAACAATCTTTTTGCTCCACTCCATAAGCACCAATATTCTGCATCGGGGCTGCCCCAACTTTCCCAGGGATAAGCGATAAATTCTCTAATCCGCCCCAGTTGTTGGCTACACCATAACTTACAAATTCATGCCAATTTTCTCCAGCACCTGCTTCCAATATCAATTCAGTAGCCGATTCTTCTATTAAGGAAATTCCTTTTATTTCATTAATTAAGATAAGTCCATCAAAGTCCTTGGTAAACAATACATTGCTTCCTCCGCCTAGTATTAGAATAGTTTCCTTGGCTAAGGTCGGGTCGGACAGTATAGCCTGCAGTTCAGCTAAAGATTGGAAACTCGAAAAAAGCTTGGCCTTACAAGCAATACCGAATGTGTTGTGGGTAGCTAAATTTACTTGGTGTTGAATGGCCATTAATTCCGTTTTCAAATAGCTAAAGTAGAAGGCCTTACTACCTAAATTTGGTCGATACCTTCGAATGTTTCAACATACAAAATTTGAAAACCTTTGGCAAAGAATTGGCATCCAGAACAGTGAATCTATCGCTTAATTTGTTTGAAAAAAGCGCCATTTTCCGACAATTACCACTACTTTTGACCAGTGGATTACCTCGAACAATTAGAATCCGAATCAATCTATATCCTACGCGAAGTAGCAGGACAATTTAAGAATCCGGCCTTGCTTTTTTCGGGTGGTAAGGACAGCATTACCCTCGTGCATCTAAGTATCAAAGCGTTTGCTCCACTTCCTGTTCCCTTTACATTGGTGCATATTGATACGGGACATAATTTCCAAGAAGCCCTCGATTTTAGAGATGCCTTGGTGCAAAAGTATGGCCTGAAACTGATTGTTCGAAAGGTGGAAGATACGCTGCGGGAAAAGAATATTCCGGATGCCGTAGGGAAGCTTCCAAGTCGAAACACCCATCAAACTTTTACTCTTTTAGATACAATTGCCGAGTTTGGTTTTGACTGCTGCATTGGCGGTGCACGACGGGATGAGGAAAAGGCTAGAGCCAAGGAAAGAATATTTTCATTCCGCGGCATGGATAACAAATGGATGCCGCATTTACAAAGACCAGAAGTATGGAATCTACTCAACGGAAGAATTCATCCAGGCGAAAATGTGCGTGCCTTTCCGCTGAGCAATTGGACAGAAAGGGATGTTTGGGAATTCATCAAACGCCATCAAATCGAACTGCCTTCCTTGTATTTTTCACACGAAAGACAGGTTTTTTTAATGAATAATCGCTGGGTGGCCTTTTCAGCCTTCGTGCAGTTGGACGATTCCGACAAAATAGTCACTAAGCAAGTAAGGTTTCGTACCGTTGGCGATATGACTTGTACCGCAGCCATCGAATCCCAAGCTTCAACCATCGACGAGGTGCTTGAAGAATTGTACAAAGCTGAAATCAGCGAACGTGGACAAACACGCCTAGATGACCAAATATCCGAAACCGGCATGGAAGACCGCAAACTACAAGGGTATTTCTAACCCACTTCACACTTCTCTTTTCACACTTCTCTTTTCTCTTTTCATGCGTGCCCCCTTCCGCACCCAAAACATTTTCTATTTATTTCGCATGGTGCAAGGTGCGTTCGGGTCGGGCTATCCGCTGCAAGTCCTCAGGCTGCTCCGTTCCTCCGCATCCTTGTGGGCTTTACGCTTCTATCCCTGCCCGGACTATACCACTTGGCTTTTGGTTAAACCCAGATTACGCATTAGAAATCGTAATGAAGCTTTCAAATGCAATAAAGACGAGGGTTTCAGGTTAATTTTTGGGTGAAGGAATAGTAAACTATTTTGAAGTCAAAAATTGTTCTGAAATCCATGTATTTGAAGCAGTTGGAAGCTGTAATAGATTTCTAATGCTGAATTTGGGTTAAAAACGCAAGTCCCATTTTACAGCCTATCTTCCCAACAGAAAAATGCATGGTTTCTTTTGGATATCAATTTTTTTCCCTTTCCAGCTCTGTATCGACATGCTTTTTACCCATCCATCTTTTGATGTTAGGTTACAGGCAATGCATAACCTTAAATCAGGGGAACAGCTTTTTAGAATATCTTCAAGTAGGGCAGAATTTCGATAGGGCGTTTCAATAAACAATTGGGTATGTCCCGTTCTCACCGTTTGAATAGAAAGGTCTTTTAAGGTTCGAGAACGTTGAACCTTATCAATAGGTAAATACCCATGAAAAGTGAATTGTTGTCCATTCATTCCACTGGCCATTAATGACAGGAGAATAGAGGAGGGGCCAACTAAAGGTTGTACTGAAATTCCTAAATCGTGGGCCATTTGCACTACCAAAGCTCCCGGATCGGCCACCCCTGGGCAACCGGCATCTGACAGTAAGCCTATATTTTTTCCTTGCAAAGCAGGTTGCAGCAATTCAAAAACATTATCAGTTTTTGTATGTTCATTTAGTAACTCAATTTCGGCTTGTGCCAAGGCTTGTGTATAGCCTACTCGTTTTAAAAAACGTCGGGCAAGTTTATCGTTTTCGGCAATAAAATGATTGAGTTCGTTTAGAATATTAAGGTTTAACGAAGGAAAAACAGCTGAGGCAGGTGCTTCATCTTCCAAAAATACAGGAATTAAATACAGGTTTCCTTTCATGCTTGTGGTGTTGCTAAAATAAACTGTTCCAAGGCTTGATCAAGCAGGTTGAAAACCATTTCAAAATCCGCCATTTGCCCATAATATGGGTCAGGGACATTCTGGTTTTTAGTTGGATTAAGGTAGTTGAGAATTAGTTTGACTTTGTTTCTTGCCTTTTCATTCGGTGCCAATAATAGGAGGTCTTTCATATTCTCGGTATCCATAGCCAAAATCAAATCGAATTCATCAAAATCTTGGCTTTTAAATTTTCTGGCTTTTTGATTGGAGATGTCTATACCATGGTTAGCGGCAACCTTCTGGGAACGACGATCGGGTGCTTCACCGGCATGCCATCCACCCGTCCCTGCGCTATCTACCTCCATAGCCCAGCCTTTTTTATTCGCTTTTGCCCTTAATATTCCTTCAGCCAAGGGTGATCGGCAAATATTGCCCAAACAAACCATCAATACTCGCATGGATGCAAAGAAACGAATTCCAAGCCTTGGTAAATCATTCTACCCTAGGAATCTTCCATTTCAGCAACATCGCAATGAAATCGCTGCTGGTTGCTGGTTTGGCTAAGAAATCTACCATACCCTTTTTCAAATAATTTCCATTGGATGTTTGTGAAATATTCCCACTTAATCCGATGATCGGAGGTAAAGTCATTCCAAGCTCTTTCAATTTGGCAATAGTTGTATATCCATCCATTCCTGGCATTTGAATATCCATAAATACCAAATCAAATGCTTCAGACTGGAATTTTTCAACCACTTCTAATCCACTCGGAACGGAAACTACCTCTAAGCCCAGTTTCTTAAGCATAGAATGAAAAGCCATGCGGTTTATGGAGTTATCTTCAGCCAAAAGTACCTTTCCAACAAATCGATTTCCTTCAACTTTATGGCCGAGACCAGTCTCAGGAGCGGCCTTAGTTAGCGTGCATTCAAACCAAAATGTACTTCCATCCCCAAGTTCTGACGATACGCCAATTCGACCTCCTAAAAGTTCAATAAGTTTTTTTGAAATGGAAAGACCAAGGCCTGTACCTTCCTGTTCAACCAATAAACTTGATTTCACTTGCATATAATCACTGAAAAGTTTGGGAAGTTCATGCGCCGGAATTCCTTTTCCTGTATCCTTTACCTCGAAGCGGATTTGAACCTTATCCTTTGTCTCGGATACTACAGTGATGCCAAAACTTACTTGTCCTTTTTCAGTGAACTTTATGGCGTTCTTTACCAAATTGGACATGACTTGCAATAAGCGACTTTTGTCCGATTCAACAGATTGATGGCCATGGAAAAAGTGATTAAATTCCAGATTTTTCTCTTCTGCAAAAATGGAAAAGGTTTTGTAGGTTTCTTCCACTAAGGCAGAAAGACTAAAGACTTCTTTTTTTAATTCTGTTTTTCCAGCTTCCAATTTGGAAAGGTCCAAAATGTCGTTAACAATGCTTTTGAGGTGAACCGCTGCATTGAAAACAGTTTGAAGCTTATCTTTTTGATCCTCGTTAACAGTTGAATCAAGTAAGAGTTCAGTATAACTTAGAATGGAATTTAAAGGCGTTCGGATTTCGTGGCTCATACCTGCCAAAAAATCGGACTTGTATTTCAATGAGACCTTGGCTAGATCCCTTTCTGACCGCAAACGCTGTGCAGTAATATGCTCCGTAATATCCACCAAAGTTCCAAGATAGCCTGTAAAACGATAGGTATCATCATACATCGGAACGGCTTGTTCGTAAACATTTATTATCGATTGGTCATCTTCCCTAACCAGTCGAAATTCAATAAAAAAATCAAGATTTTGGGCATAGGCTTTCTGCCTCTCTTCTTGGAATCTTTCTTGGTCTAAGGGATGAATTCTTTCCTGCCATTTCTTTGAAAAAACCTCGGTTTGCGACACGCCTAGAATCTTTTGTATACTGTCATTTAGGTAAATAATTTGTAGGTTTTCGTCCGTTTGATAGATACCTACAGGGGAAAGAGCAGTTAGCTTTCTGAATTTTTTTTCATTGCTCAATAAGGCATTTTCAAACTTTTTTCGCTCCGAAATGTCCATCGACCAAATTGTAACTTTTTCTACTTTACCCTCTTCATCCACAATAGGATTGAAATGCCTTTCAAACCATTTTAATCGGGTATCAGACTTGATGAAATTTTCAATTACTACTTTTCTTCCCGAGAAAGCCAGTGAAAGGCTGTTTAAGCATTTTTCTTTTTCTTCTGGATCCAAAAAGGGAATCACTTCATCACCTTCTTTGGCCTCCACTCCAAATTGTGTAAATACCTCATCAACAGCGGCTTTATTCAGGGTTTCAATCTTGAAATCTTTGTTTATTAAATAAAAAGTCGATGTGGTATTATTGAATATGGATTTCAGGTTGCTTTCCGATTTTTGAAGGGAAAGTTCGGCCTGCTTTCTTAAAGTGATATCATTAATCCAAAGGGTTATTTTTTTGTCTTTGTCGTGGCTAACTGGGTCAAATTGAATACTGAAATACTTTTTTTTGCCATTTTCTAAAAAAACTTCCTCCGAATAAATTCGACCACCATTTTGTGCCATTCGGATACTTCTTGAAACCCGCGAAGCAATATCAGAAGGAGCCATTTCGTTGAGGTTACAGCCTCTTTCTAATTGAAAACCACTGAAAGCCTTAAAAAAATACTCGGCCTGGGCATTGTATATTAAACATTTCCCCCCGCTTTCCAGCAAAATAAAACCTTGAAGTCCACTACTGAAAACGATGTTCAAATTTGCTTCTGATTCACGTAAGGCAATTTCAAACTTCTTTCTTTCTGTGATATTGGTATAAGAAATTAAGACATTATCAATTTTTCCAGCACTATTGAGAATGGGTTTACTTGAGATTTCTAACCAAGCTTCATTTCCTCTAGCACTGACCAATTTCCTTTCTGCCGAAGATTCTTTGCCATTAAAAGCCTGATTTATATGGCGTTTTATAGCCGATTTATCAGCCTCAAATATGAAATTAAAAATGGATTCCCCGGTTTTGAGGTCTTTGTGATGTATTTTCTTAATGTAATCCTTTGCAAGATTATTAGACATTACCACTTTTAACTCCCGGTCAACCAAAATATATTGAAACGTGTTACTGTTCAAAATAGCCTTTAGGTTGGCTTCTGCAATGAAAAGATTAGATTTTACTCGGTTGTGTTGGGTTATGTCATTATAAATAACTAGGAAGGAAGGTTTTTGAACATTATCTTTAAATTGAACAATTCGAACTGCGATAACTTTTTTTTGCTGATCAACACTTGAAATAGTCTCAAATTCTTCGCCAGACCAACCTGCTTCCTCGCTTTTTTGCCAAAGGTTTTTAAACTGTTCCAGCACTTCCAATGGGAAAAGGTCCGAATAATGTTTCCCAGCTGTTAACTTTGTTCCAAACACATCTGAATGCAATTTTTCGGCCGCGATATTGGAAATAACCAAATTCCCATTCTCATCATAAATTTGGAAGAGAATAAAGGCTGAATTGGTGGCCGCCTTTAGGATTCCGTTTGAATCTAAATATTCAGAGGTATTACCTAAAGCCTGTTGTATAGAAGAAGTTTGGTCCACAAAATCAAATAAGTGGACAAATGTAATTTTTTAGATCAATTTACAAAATGCGGAATGTCAGGCATATTTAATGCATACATTTTTGGGCTCTGTGAAAAAACGCATGGCTTCCCATCCTCCTTCCCGACCTGTACCAGAACTTTTTACACCTCCAAAAGGGGTTCTCAAGTCGCGGTGTAGCCAACAATTAATCCAAACAATCCCTGCTTGGATACCTGCAGCAAATCGGTGGGCTTTGTTAAGGTCGGTTGTAAAAACAGTAGAAGCCAAGCCATATCCACAATCATTCGCCAAGGCTAAAGCTTCTTCTTCAGTGTCAAATGCTTGAAGGGTAACAACCGGTCCAAATATTTCTTCCTGATTAGTTTTACAAGCATTGGAAAGTCCTTCAATAACTGTAGGTTGAATATACCAACCACCTGCAAATTCTCCTTCTAATTGAACTGCATTCCCACCCATTAGAATCGTTCCGCCCTCGGCTTTAGCTGTTTCTATGCAGCCCATCACCTTATCAAAATGAACCTTGGATACAATGGCCCCTAGCTGACAACTTTCATCCATTGGGGGGCCTACTTTTAATTTGGATGCCCGCTCGATAAAAGCTTTTTTGAAGGGCTCATAAATAGATTGTTGTATATAAACCCTTGACCCACAGAGACAAATCTCTCCTTGGTTTTGGAAGGAAGCCTGAACACTTGTTTTAACGGCTAGTTCAAAATCACAATCGGCAAAAACTACATTCGGATTTTTACCTCCCAACTCCAGTGATACTTTTTTGAAAGCTGGACTGGCAATGGAGGCTATTTCTTTACCTGCTCTTGTACTTCCGGTGAAGGAAATAGCTTTGATTTGTGGATGTTCCACCATGGCTTTTCCTGTGGAGGGACCATCACCGTGAAGGATGTTCAATACCCCTTTTGGAAAGCCGGCTTCTAAACATAATTCGCTGAACAAAAAGGCTGTATAAGGTGTTACTTCACTTGGTTTCGCAATTACACAATTCCCGGCTGCCAAAGCTGGCGCAATTTTCCAAGTAAACAAATACAAAGGCAAATTCCAAGGGGAAATACAGGCTACGATTCCGATTGGTTGCCGTAAGGTATAATTAATACTATCGTTTTCTACGGCATGACTTTCGCTGGCAAAATGTTGAACAGCCGTAGCGAAAAAACGAAAATTTTGAGCTGCACGCTTAATTTCTGCTCTGGCTGTTTTAATATTTTTTCCTTGGTCCTTACTTTCGGCCAAAGCCAAAGTTTCGTTGGATGCATCAATTAAATCAGCTAAACGGTTCAATAATTTAAACCGATCTTCGGCAGGCAGATTTTTCCATTCGTTTAAGGCTGACTTTGCTGCATTTACAGCTAATTCAACGTCCTCTGCACTTGAATTTGGAACTTGGCAAAATACTTTTCCAGTGCTTGGATCAGGATTGGAGAGGTAGTGGCCTAGCGTTGGAGCAGTTAAGACACCATTGATGTAATTCTGAAGTTTTTGCATTATAAGGTCATTTCAGGGATTTCTCCTTCAACTACCAATTTCCCAGCTGTAGAATTCTTGATTTGTTCAACACTAACGCCGGGAGCCCTTTCCAATAGTTTGAAACCACCTTCAGGAAGAATATCAAATACTCCCAATTCGGTAACGATTTTTTTTACGCAACCAACACCAGTTAGGGGCAGACTGCAACTGGGTAATAGCTTAGATTCACCTGCTTTATTTACATGCTGCATGGCTACGATAATGTTTTTTGCTGAAGCTACTAAATCCATAGCTCCTCCCATTCCTTTAACCATTTTGCCTGGAATTTTCCAATTCGCTATGTCACCATTCTCGGAAACCTCCATTGCACCTAATACTGTTAATTGAACGTGCTCTCCTCGAATCATTGCAAAACTAGTCGCAGAATCAAAAAAGGACGAGCCAGGTACAGTTGTAACCGTTTGTTTTCCAGCATTGATCAAATCGGGGTCAACTTCGTCTTCAAACGGAAAAGGCCCCATGCCCAATAAACCATTTTCGGATTGTAGAACAACATTGATGCCTTCTGGAATATAGTTGGCAACCAAGGTAGGAATGCCGATTCCTAAGTTCACATAATACCCATCTTTTAGTTCTTTAGCGATACGTTTTGCAATTCCGTTTTTATCTAACATGTGAAATACTTTGGGTACAAAGGTAAATGGCTTGGCAACATACACAAGCCTGTGATTAATTTAACATTGGGTCCACTGGATAATTGGCAAATTCAGCATAATCATCGCCTTGGTCTTTCAGGATTTTATGCCATAAATGGCTGGTATCATGGTTCATGATATAATCGATTTGTCCAGGAAGCACAAACCAAGCATGTTGTTTTATTTCTTGTTCCAATTGTTTAGGGCTCCATCCACTGTAACCAACAAAAAACTTGATTTCGTCAGGGTATATTTTACCTTCTTGAATTAGCTCTTTTACCTTATCAAAATCGCCACCCCAAAAAATGCCGTCCATTATTTTTCTGCTCCCCTTTATCTTGTCGCCCAAGGTGTGAATAAAATGCAAGGTATCCCGACCTACAGGGCCACCCATGAGCACCAAACCATCAAATTCAGGTGAATCTGACATTACTTCGTGCAAACTAATTTCCATAGGTTTGTTAAGTATGAATCCTATGCTTCCTTCTTCGTTATGTTCTGTAATAAGAACTACAGCCCTTTTGAAATAATTATCGTTTAAAAAGGGTTCCGATACCAAAATCCGTCCAGGGGCTGGGGGAATGGTTTGATCGGGATAGCCTTTAAAATTTCCTAGTTCCATGGTGATTCAGGTTGCAACAATAGCAAATTTTTACATGGTGGCTATCCTAAGCTAAGGTAAACCTTTCAAATCTTAGAAAAAAAAATAGAATTCCTTAAAATTGTAGGCACTGGCCGCATTTTTGATATTTTTGGGCAATTCAATTCATCTATGAAAAAAATCATTCTCCTTTTACTCGTTAGTGTTGTAAGTCTTCAATCCCTGCATGCCCAAAAAGAAGTTGTTCCGGATAAAAAGGAATTGACTGAAAAAATGCTGGCCTCCATTCGAAATCTAAAAAGCCTAAAATTCAGGTTATGGAAACAAGAAAGATTGAAAGGTAAAATGGAAATTGGTGAACAAGAGGTGAAAATGATGGTAAAACCTTTCAAAGCTTATTTGTTTAACTACCTGCCAAATGTTGGTGCCGAAGTATTGTTTTTAGAAGGGCAAAATGATAACAAAGCTTTAGTAAATCCTAATAGTTTTCCTTGGACCAATCTTAATTTAGACCCCTTTGGTGACATCCTTCGTAAAGGTCAACACCATACTTTATTTGAACTTGGTTTTGAATATACCGGAGGTTTGCTTAATGATGTTTACAAGAAATTTGGAGCCAAACTGAATGAATACTGCACAATTGAGGGCTCAGTTCACTATGCCAATAGAGATTGTTGGAAAGTATTGCTTGAAAACAAAGAATATAAACTGGTGGATTATACAGTTTTACCTGGTGAGAATCTAATTAAAATCGCTAAAAAACTTTGGGTAAGTGAATACGCCTTGTTGGAAATGAATAACCTAAGGAATTACGATGCTGTAAAACCTGGTCAAAAAATCAAGGTTCCAACCAGTTATGCCAAAAAGGTTGTTCTGTACATTGATAAAATTAATTATCTGCCAATTTACCAACAACTTTTTGACGATAAAGGTTTGTTCGCTGAATACAAATATTCCAATTTATTGGTTAATCCAAAATTGTCTGATGAGGAATTTACCAAAGGCTACAAAGGGTATAAGTTTTAAAAGTAGCTGAAAACCTAGCTGTTACAACAGCATAATTGCCCATTTGAAGTGCCTTTGAATGGGCAATTTTATTTTAATTTCATAGTTGTTTAGTCAGGTATCTCGCCACCCTTGTTTCGGGTTGTTCAAAACTTGGAAGGCAAAAATTCCTGTCTTATCTTTTCTTTGCGTTATAGAGGATGTCCCCCATGAAGAAAGTTTTAACCTTAGGCCTAGCCTTTTTATTCCACCTAGTTTCTTTTTCCCAAACACTGAAGTCATTTACACACGACCAAGCGGTCTTCTTAAAGGAAATGACCGATTTTATGGTCCAAACGGATAAAAAGAAAACCGAAGAATTTATGGAGAAATTCGGACCTGTGTGGAATGGTGGTAGTTTTACTCCAGCGCAACGTGAAGCCATTTATACCACCAGCGATTTGATGCTCAAAAAGCGATTGAAAGCCTATCCACACTTTCAAAATTACTTGTTTACACTGATGAGTTTTGTGGAATCAAAACAGGGTGAAGCCAGCTTTTCTGCTTGGCAAAGTAGTTTGGATAAACTTCTAGGCCGAAGTAGTACTAAGAAATTTGTGGCCTATTTGGAGGTTTGTAATTATCTATTTTCAAAGAAAATTCTTTATAAATCGGTTTCAACTGAATGGGCTTCTGATAATAGCAGTTATTCGTTTGCTTTCGATAGTGTGCCGATTATCCGCTTTCCAAAATTAAACTTGGTTTGTCGCTCAAAATCTGATTCTTCTATAATTTTCAATACCTCAGGGGATTATTATCCAACCGAAGAAACCTTTAAAGGAAACGGTGGAAAAGTGAATTGGAAACGTGCCGGACTGCCCGAAGGTCAATGCTTTGCTGATTTGAAAAAGTTCTCCATTGATATCAGTGGGTCAAAATTTGTTGCCGATTCTGTTGTTTTTACCAATACAGAAGCCTTTTCCAAACCCTTGATTGGTCGATATGAAGATAAAATTCTGGCCAATGTGGATAGCAGTAGTGCCACCTACCCGCGTTTCGAAAGTTATCTGAGGGACTTGGAAATTAAGGAGTTCTTCAAGAATATCGATTACCGCGGTGGTTTTGCCCAGCATGGTGCCAAGTTCTTGGGATATGGTAACAAGAATGTAGATGCCACAGTTACCATAAAACGACTCAATGACAGTACCAAGAAAATTGAACCCTTTCTTGTAGCTCGTAGCAAGGCTTTTCTTTTGAAAAAGGATAGAATAACATCCCAAAAGGCTGCCGTTTCGATTTATTGGAAAAAAGACAGCGTGTTTCACCCAGGACTTGAATTTAAGTTTATAAATGCCGACCGGGAGGTAGCCATGCTTCGAGGTGAAGAAGGAATGAGTAAAGCCCCTTTTATTGATTCTTGGCACCGTTGCGACCTCTATATTGATGCCATCTATTGGAAAATTGATGACCCAAGGATGGACTTCAAAATGTTGAGCGGTGGCGACCAAGCTAGAGCAATTTTTGAATCCCAAGCCTATTATGATGAAGTTAGGTATACCAAAATTCAAGGTATGGACGATACGCATCCATTTTCAAAATTGAAGAAATGTGCAGAGGGATTTGGAAGTAAAAAAATACCCTTGGCCCAAGCTGCAAGTTGTCTTAAAATCAGTGAAAGTGCAGCCAAATCATTCCTGTTGAAATTAACGGTATTGGGTTTTTGCGCCTATGATTTAGATAAAGATATCGTTACCGTAAAGGATAAAGCAACTGATTATTTGCAAAATAGGGTAGGTACCAAAGATTATGATGTTATTCAGTTTATTTCGCAAATTGAAAAAGGTGGAAATGCAACCTTAAGTTTATTGAACTTCGACCTTCAAACAAGAGGTGTAGCAGAGATTTTCCTAAGTGATTCCCAAAACGTTTACATCGCTCCGAAAAACCAAGAAATCGTTCTTAAAAAGGATAGAAATTTTACGTTTGATGGAAAAGTTCAAGCAGGTCGGTTCACTTTCTATGGGAAAGAATACGACTTTAATTATAATTTCTTCAAAATCAATTTGAATGCGGTAGATAGCCTTCGAATCAAAGTGCCATCCAAAGAAAAAGATGAATTTGGAAGACCCTTACGCCTCATGGCAGTAAAATCGCTTATCCAGGATATCAAAGGGGAATTGTTTATCGACCAGCCTGCCAATAAATCTGGTCTGAAAAATTTCCCTCAATACCCAACCTTTAAAAGTTTGAAGGATTCCTATGTTTATTACGACAATAAAGGTATCCAAAAAGGCGCGTATAAAAAGGAAAGCTTCTATTTCCGAAATAAACCTTTTGAAATAGACTCCTTGGATAACTTCACCGCTGAAGGTTTGGCCTTTAAAGGGGAATTTAATTCAGCAGGCATTTTTAATAGTTTCGATGAGACCTTGGTGCTTCAGGAAGATTACTCCCTTGGTTTTAAAAAGAAAACTCCCCCGGGTGGAATGGACCTTTATGGAGGAAAAGGTAAATTCACCAATGAAATTCAAATGAGTAATGAAGGTTTGAAAGGAAATGGTGAAATCAAGTATTTGAACTCAGTGACCACGGCCAAAGAAATCCTCTTTTATCCCGATAGCACCAATACGGTAGCGGATTCATATACCATGACCCAATCGGCAGGCCCACCCGAATACCCACAAGGAAGTTCTGAAGGTTCGAAAATCCATTGGATGCCCAAAAAAGATGTGATGGAAGTGACTTCCATGGAAAAACCAATTTCCTTGTTCAATGGGGTGAGTACAATGAAGGGTAAACTCAGTTTAACACCCAAAGGACTTACTGGTAATGGACTAATGGATTTTGACCTGGCCGAAATGGATTCTAAAAACTTTAAGTACAAGCAAAATTCATTTTCTGCTGATACGAGCAATTTCCGACTTACCGACGAAAGCACAAAAGCCCCTTCCTTTACTACAACCAACCTGAAATCAAATATCGACTTTACAAAAAGGATAGGCGATTTTAAATCGAATGCCGGAGCCACATCTGTCAACTTCCCCGTAAACAAGTATATCTGTATCATTGACGAGTTTAAATGGTTTATGGATAAAGGAACCATCGACTTCTTGTCTAAAAACAAAGTACCCGGTGGGGATGGGGATTTGGTGGGGTCCAAGTTTGTATCGGTGGCCGGTGGACAAGATTCGCTATACTTCGTTTCACCAAAAGCAACTTTCGACCAAAAATCGTTTACTATTACCGCGCATGATGTAAAATACATTGAAAGTGCAGATGCTCAAATTTTCCCAGATAGTGGCTTGGTAGTGGTGAAAGAAAATGCGGATATGCAAGAATTGAAAAATGCTAAAATCATAGCCAACCGCACCACTAAATTCCATAAACTGTATGAATGTAATCTGAAAATTACTGGCAGAAAAAGGTATGGAGGAAGCGGGAAATACGACTATGTGGATGTAGCCGGACAAAAGAAAGCAATTCTCCTAGACCGTATTTCAGTTGATTCAGCCTTCCAAACCTATGGCGAAGGAAGTGTGCTTGAAGATGCTGGATTCACACTTAGTCCTTATTTTGCCTACAAAGGCAAAGCCCAATTGTATGCCAGTAAGGAGTTCTTGACCTTTAATGGTAGCACTAAAATCATTCAAAATTGCGAAGGAATCGGTAGCAGTTGGTTGAGGTTCCAAGCCGAAATCAATCCCAAAGAAATCTTGATTCCAATTGAAAAGGAACCAAAAGATGCCAACGGAAACAAAATTTCTACGGGTATCGTGCTAACCAAGGATAGTACACATGTGTATCCAACCTTCCTCTCTAAAAAGGAGTCCTATTCCGATATCGATGTGATTCAGTCTGATGGATTCTTATTCTACGATAACCCAACTAAGGAATTCCGAATTTCAAACAAAGAAAAGCTGAAAGGGGCCGTTGTACCAGGAAATTACATAAGTTTGAATGATAAGTGTATCGTAAATGGTCAAGGTAAAATGAATTTCGGGGTGGATTTAGGTCAGGTGGAAGCAATGCCAGTTGGTAATATTACCCATATCATCGAACGCGATTCAACCTTGATTACTGGCTTTTTAGGCATGAACTTTTTCTTTAATGAAGAAGCTATGCGGATAATGGCCGAGAAGCTTTACAATCATTTCCCTCCTCTAGATGCGGTTGTTTATGGCAACGAATATGAAAAAGCCTTAATGGAGTTAGCCGGAAAAGAAAAAGCTACCAAGTATATGCAGGAATTGAACCTGTATGGTCAGTACAAAAAAACACCTGAAGAATTGAATCAAACGATGTTCCTAAGTGATTTGAAACTGGCATGGAACACCAAATCTAGTTCATACCGTTACAAAGGATTTATAGGGGTTAGCTCAATTATCGGGTTCCAAGTAAACAAACAATGCTACGGAGCCATCGAATTTGTGAAAAGAAGAGGAGGCGATAGTTGGTCGATTTACCTCGAACCAAGTGAAGGCCAATGGTATTTCTTTACCTACCGCAATGGCTTGATGAGTGCTATTTCTAGTAACCAAGAGTTTAATACGGCTATCCGAGAAACCAAACCTGAGAAGAGAGACCATGCTGGAAAAGTGCCTTACCAATATAACTTGAGTACGGAATTGAAAAAACGTGATTTCCTAAGGGGTTTTGAAAATACCAAATAAGATGAGCAAAACCAGTCCAACCAAAGCTGAAATTAGAGATTTTAAAGGCCAATACCCCCAACAACTCTGGTACCTTTTTTTCTCTGAAATGTGGGAACGTTTTTCCTTCTACGGAATGCGAGGTATGTTGATGGTGTTTATGGTCAAACAATTGCTAATGGACGATACCGTGGCCAATTTGCAATACGGTGCCATCCAATCCTTTGTATATGCACTCACCTTCATCGGAGGTATTTTCGCTGATAAAATTTTCGGATATCGCAAATCACTTTTCTGGGGAGGTATCCTGATGATAGTGGGAAGTGTGGTGTTAGCGATTGATCCAGCCCAGTTTTTCTTTTTAGGGATAGGTTTTAATATTGTAGGAACTGGGTTTTTTAAACCGAATATTTCAACCATGGTTGGCGAATTGTACCATGAAAACGATCCACGACGGGATTCCGGATTTTCGCTGTTCTATGCCGGAGTAAACTTAGGTGCCTTGCTCGGAGGTTACCTCTGCATAGCCATTGCCAATGGAAATATGTTCGAAAGCTATGTGCCTGAAAATCTTCGTTGGAATGTGGCCTTTGGTTTGGCTTCCATTGTCATGTTTATTAGCTTAATTACCTTTACCCAAACCCAAAAAAGCCTTGGTGATATTGGTCTTTCGCCCTTGGAGGATGTTGAACCCAAAAAACGCAGAACCTTGGAATGGTTAACCTATGCCGGCAGTCTCTTAATTATTCCAATTGTGATGTTGATGGTGTCGGAAACCCAATATACCGATTGGTTTATGTATCTAATTGGTCCAGCCTCCTTGCTGTATTTGTTATTTGAAATGCGCAATTTTACCAAGGCGGAGAATTATAAACTTCTGGCAGCCTTAGTGTTCATTTTCTTTTCCATCTTTTTCTGGGCCTTTTTCGAACAAAGTGGTGGTAGCCTAAGCTTGTTTTCGGCCAATAACCTGCGCGACACCTTTTTTGGGATAAAATTGGATCCGAACGGAGTAAACAATTCTTCCAATTCCTTATTTGTCATAGCTTTTGCAGCCTTGCTCGGACTAGTTTGGGTAGCCTTGTCTAAAATAAAGTTGGAGCCCAATACTCTTATCAAGTTTGGATTGGGCTTCCTCTTTTTGGCGGGTGGATTTTACGTGTTTTATTTAGCGAAAGATACGGCCGATGCCGATGGAAAAACCTCCCTGGAGTTATTCACCTTTGGTTGGTTTATCATCACTTTTGGCGAATTATCGCTTTCGCCCATTGGCATGTCGATTATGACTAAACTTTCGCCTAAAAAACTTTTGGCCGTTATGATGGGAATGTGGTTTTTGGCCAGTGCTTATGGACAATATTTAGCAGGTCTTCTCGGTGCCAACATTGCCGAAGCGTCTCAAAATGCAAGCAATCTGGAAAAACTAGCTGTCTACACCAGTGGCTATAAGCAATTGGCCCTGTATGCCTTAGTATGTGGCATCGTTTTAATTCTGATTTCGCCCCTAGTTAGAAGGTTAATGGGCGAGGTAAGGTAGTTTTCTTGCCAAACTATTATCGGAGATGTTCGGGCAAGGATAGAGGCAGTGTAGCCCACAGGGATGCGGAGGCACGGAGCATACCGAGGACTACCGCCGAAAGCCTGGCCCCGTTCCGCCTTGCACGACTGTAAAGACTCTGCACCAACTGGTTTTGCGGACGGGGGCCCGCCAAATACTTTATAAATTATTTCAAATTGATTTGTACCAACTCGTTTTTTGCCACACAAACTACGGTTTCGCCAGGGTTGGGTTCGATTGTGAATCCGCCTGTAAAATGACCAAAACTGGGCAGAATGGCCTCGTGTTTTCCAAAATAAAAGCAAGGGAATTTTAGGCTTTGTCGACCGCGACCATGCAAGCGAAAACAGGGGTGAACATGGCCAGAAATTACATATTCCGCCTTTGTTTCGGCACTTTCCAGAGGGTGATGGCGTAGGCAAAAACCAGCTTCTATCCATTCTTTTTGCACTGTTTCTAAACCGGCCTGTTGGTAAATCGAATGCGGCAAAATATCGTGATTGCCAAGAATAATAGCCATCCAAACGCTTGCATGGGTTTTGCGCCAAGTCAAAAATCGTTCCCATTCTGCATTGATATCCGAATGAAAAAGGTCGCCCAAAAAGAAAATCCGGGAAGCCTGGGTATGGTTCAATAAATCGTCCAACACGGCATAATTTCGCTCCATTCCTTGCTGTGGAAGGGCAATTCCGGCCTTGCGAAAGTGTGCAATTTTCCCAAGGTGGAGGTCCGAAAGCAACAAAGTAGAGGAGGCCTTCCACCAAAGCGCTTTTTGCGGTAGCGGTTCAAAAACCTGGTTGAGAAGGGTTATTTCCACGAGCGAACAAAGGTAATGTTTGGCAAGAAGTTTTAATAATCGAGTAGGGTGGATTTTTTGATTTGGCGGGCCCTTTTCGCCATCTGGTTTTGGTGATTTAAATAGGCTGTAGTGAAAGGCGAAAAGGCCGGGCTATTCGCTGCAAGTCCTCGGTCTGCTCCGTTCCTCCGCATCCCTGTGGGCTTTTCGCTGCTATCCCTGCCCGAAGAGTGCAGTGCTGGAATTGGGCAGTTGGCGGTTGAAATCCAAATAAATAAATGGGTGGTTTTTAAATTCGTAACTGCTTGATTTAGTTTTTTTAAGTAGATTAATAAGACGTAATACTTTATCTGCATGAAATCCAAAATGTAGGGCTTTTTTTCTAAGGAGCAACCCTGATTTGAGATTGGAATTTCGACCAGTTTTACCTTTTCTTTTTCTCCTTTTCGTATTGCACCACCATTTTTTTGATGCGATCTTCCAATTTTTCTGAACTGAGTTGGTCGCGCAATCTATCCACCATGATAGGGAAGGAAAATGGACTGGGTTTTTCGGGATATCGGAAAATGATTTCTTGGTTTTGCATTCGAATCAGGGCTTGACGCAACCTAACTTCTTCCAGCTGTTGGTCCATCGCTTCCTGGTAGGCTTGGCGAAGCAACAAATTCGAAGGCTCATGTTCTTGAAACACATCGAAAAGCAAGGCTGTGGACGATTGTAGGTGCTTTGCTTTGCGCATCTGTCCGGGAAATCCCTGAAAAATCAAGCCCGAAATACTGGCAATTTCCCTAAACTTTCTACGGGCAAGTTCAATGGAATTTACACTTTGTTGAATATCGTCCAATAAATAATCGGTGCTAAATAAATTGTATTCTTCTAAGAGGGATTTCAAATCTACAGGTTCATCGGAAAGCAATTCTAGCCCATAATCATTCATGGCTAAAGAAAAGCTGATGGCCTGAATCTGGCTGATTCGGAAGGCCAACAAAGCCGACATGCCTTCATGGACCAGCCTGCCTTCAAAGGGATATAGGAAAAGATGAAATCCGTCCTTGGTCTCGAATTGTTCGATCAACAATTGGTTTTGTAAAGGTAAGGCCGATCTTTCTTGTTGGAGTTCCATCAAAGGCCTAAGTTTTAAAAGCTCCGGCTCTTGGTTGGAATCGTCTAATGCGCTTTCAACTTGGTGGCGAATAAAAGCCGATAATTGGGAAGAAAGGGGGATTCGTCCGCCCATCCAGCTTGGAACGGTAGACTTTTCTTTGTTGGTTTTGCGAACGAAGGCAGTCATTCCGCGGCTTTGAACGAATTCCAAATTCATGCCTGCAAAGGAAAATACATCGCCGGTATTCAATCTCGAAATAAAATATTCTTCTACGGTTCCCAAGTATTTCCCGCCAACGAATTGTATTTTCATGGATGTATCCGAAACAATGGTACCCATGCTCAAACGGTGGCGCATGGCGGTTCTGCGGTCGCTTACTTTCCACAATCCTTGAATAATATCCACTTTTTTAAATTCGTCATAAGCGGAAAGTGAGCTGCCACCGGTGCTGATAAAGGCCAGAATCCACTCCCATTCGGATCGGTTTAAGAATTGGAAGGCATAGGTGGTTCGAACCTCATCAAATAGTTCTTTTTCATGGAAACCTTCTCCAACGGCCAAGGTTACTGCGTATTGAACCAAAACATCAAAGGATTGTACATAAGGCATCCTTTCTTCCAATTGATTGTTATCGATGCCTTGTCGTAAGGCTACAGCTTCAATCAATTCCAAAGAATGGGTAGGAACGAAGTAAATTTTACTAGTGGCACCTGGTTGGTGACCGCTACGACCGGCACGCTGCAAAAAACGGGCAATGCTTTTGGGACTACCTACTTGGATAACCGATTCAACCGGTCTAAAGTCTACCCCAAGGTCCAAACTGGAAGTGCAAATAACCAGTTTCAGTTTTTCCTTATGCAGGTTATCTTCCACCCAGGTACGGATTTCTTTGTCTAATGAGCCATGGTGCAAGGCTACCAAACCTGCCAATTCAGGATATTTTTCGGCAATAAAGCGGTACCAGATTTCGGTTTGCGACCGGGTATTAGTAAAGAGTAGGGTAGTAGTACTTCTGAAAACGATTTCCATAACCTTTTCCAGTAAGTTGATGCCTAAATGTCCTGCCCAAGGCAATTGTTCAACTTCGTCAGGCAAAACCGATTCGACAATTATTTTCTTTTGAATGGCTGAGCCGATCAAACAAGCCTTTGCTTTTGGAAAACCCGGACCCAGCAAAATTTCCAAGGCCTGATCCATATTGCCTATGGTGGCTGAAATGCCCCAAATCCTCAACTTGGAAACCAATGATTTAAGTCGGGCCAAACCCAATTCCGTCTGCACCCCGCGTTTACTGCCCAGTAATTCATGCCACTCATCAACCACTACGAGCTTCAAGGTAGAAAAAAGACTTGAATTTTCCTTTTGAGCAAAGAGCAGATGTAAACTTTCTGGGGTAATTAGCAATACTTCGGGAAGACCTTTTCGTTGTAATTTTTTCTCATCGTTTTCCATGTCACCGGTACGAATTCCAACCCGCCAAGGAAGTTGCAAGGAGTCGATGGCCCATTGCATGTTGCGCTGTAAATCCTTGGTTAAGGCTCGGAGAGGAGTGATCCAGATTACCTGTAGACCCGGAGCTTTGGCCATTTTATAGTTGGGTTGGCCATTCATAAATTCCACCAAGGCCGGGAAAAGAAGGGAGAAGGTTTTTCCTGAACCGGTAGGCGCATTAACCAAACCGTTTTTGCCTTCCAAATAGGCTTTTAATGCAGCTGCTTGGAAATCGGCTAATTCCCAGCCCATTGTCCTTAACCACTGCAAAAGATAGCGTTCTCCTTTCGAAAGTTCCTTATCCATAAAGCTCCAACAGTTTTTTCAGGTTTTCGATTGTGTCCGCTTCTTCCACTTTTTTATCTTTTCTCCAGCGCAAAATTCGGGGAAATCGAACAGCAATCCCTGATTTATGACGGCCTGAGGCTTGTATCCCTTCGAAGCCTAATTCGAACACCAAAAAGGGGGTAACGGTTCTTACAGGACCAAATTTCTCCAAGGTGTTTTGTTTCACGAATTTATCAACTTCCTTTATTTCAGCATCGGTTAAACCGGAATAGGCTTTGGCAAAACTGACCAATTTCCCGTTATCCCAAACAGCGAAGGTGTAATCTGTGTATAAGTCGGCCCGTCGTCCATGTCCCTTTTGAGCATAGATTAAAACAGCATCAATAGAAAGTGGTGCTACTTTCCATTTCCACCAATCGCCTTTTTTTCGTCCTACCTGATAGCTTGCATTTTGTTTCTTTAGCATAAATCCTTCGGCAACATAGGATCTGGATTGAGGATGCAGGGCCTTCAATTCGTCCCAGGTTTGAAACGAAATTAGAGGTGAAATTTGAATGCTTTGATGGGGGGCCAAAGGGGCATAAAGTTGCTCCAAAATAGCCCTTCTTTTGGCATGGTTTTCTGGTCGAATGTCTTTTCCTTGCCATTCCAAAACATCGTAAAGAACCAGTCCTGCCGGTGCTTCTGTAAGGAATTTTTTGCTTAAATTTTTACGTCCGATACGTGTTTGTAAGATATTGAATGGCAATGGCTTCCAATGGTTATTGTCGGAATGATCTATGGCAATAATTTCACCATCCAAAACAGTTCCGTGGGGAAGGAAATCTTTTAGGAAATGCAATTCCGGAAATTTATCTGTAACCAATTCTTCACCTCTCGACCAAATGTAAATGGTTTTGTTTCGGATGATAATTTGGGAGCGAATTCCATCCCATTTCCATTCTACAAACCATTCGGTTGGAAGGCCTAAGGCAGGCAATTCCGATTCAAGTGAATAGGCCAGGTAAAAGGGGTAAGGTTTGGAATCCGCATCGGTACTGCTGGCTTGGAGCACCAATGCTTGAAAGCTATTTTGGTAGGGATCCCAATTTCCCATCAGGCGATGAGAAACAAGTGCGGAATCCAAACCAAAGGCATCGGCCAGCGCTCGCACCACCAAGGTTTGGGACACGCCAACCCGGAAGCTACCCATCATTAATTTATTAAAAACGAAAATTTCATATTGGCTCATTCCGTTCCAAGCCTCCAAGATTTGCGTTTTGATGCTTGCCTCATCCTGTTTTTTCAGGGATTTTAGCCAATCAAACCATTCATGCAGGTTTTTGCCTGCGTTTGATTGGCCAGGAGGGAGAATGAGGGATATTGTTTCGGAAAGGTCGCCCACACTTTGGTACGATTCTTTAAACAACCATTCTGGAATGCCGGCTGCTTCCAAGGCCCATTGTTGAATTTGGGACGTTTTGAAGGCTCTGCTTGGTCGTCGGCCGGTAAAGAGTGCCAATGCCCAGATTTTATCCTCTTCCAAGGTGGAAAGAAAATAGGCTTGGAGCAGGGCCAATTTTTCATTGGTTTTGTTGGTTCGGTCCAGGGCTAAAAACAATGCTGCAAAATCCTTCATGCCTTATCCGATGAGGTAGGTTCAAAATCGTTTCCGCTTTCTTCGCCATACATTGTTTTTACCTCTTTGGCCTGAATTCCGTTTTCGTTGAGCCATTTGGCAAAACTAGAGGTGAAACCATGGGTTACAAATACATTTTCAGCTTCGGTGGCTTTGATCAGGGTGTTCAGTTCGGTCCAATCGGCATGGTCAGAAAGCACAAAGCCGCGGTCAATTGGCATCCTGTTTTTTGCTCCCCGAACGGCCATCCAACCTGAACAATAACCGGTTGAATAGGGCTCGAAACGGTTCATCCACGGGGTGTTCAATGCCGAACCCGGCGCAAGTATCAAGGCTTTATCAAAGCTCTTTTTGGGTAAATCAGGGGTAATAAGTGGAATGTAGGGCAACGGATAACTAGCGGCACGAAGGGCTTCGTTCACGGTATAAATAGCACCATGGGCAAAGACAGGAAAATCGAAGGGTTGAAGTCCCGAAATTAATCTTTGCATCTTACCTAAGGCGTAACCCATTAGTACCGAATTTTTTCCTGCCAACCTGTTTCCTTCTATCCATGCACGAATTTCTTGCATAACCTCGGCTTGTTTTTTCCAATGATATATGGGTAATCCAAAGGTTGATTCGGTAATAAAGGTATGGCATTTGATGGGTTCAAAGGCTTGGCAAAATCCATCGTCTTGTCCTTTGTAATCCCCACTGGCCACCCAGACTTCTCCTTTGTATTCGACTCTCACTTGTGCCGAACCAAGAATATGTCCGGCTGGGTGCAAAGAGAACTTAACGCCTTGGTGGTAGAAGGTTTCCCCATATTCCAATGTTTGCAAAGAAATGTCGTTTCCAAGCCTCAACCGAAGGATGGTTTCAGAATCTTTGTGTGCCAGGTAGTGTTTGCTTCCAGGACGGGCGTGGTCGCTATGAGCATGGGTTAAAATGGCAAGATCAACCGCTTTCCAAGGGTCGATATGGATATTAGCCAAGGGACAATAAATGCTGGACGAGGAGAATTGCAGCATAGACTTTTCAGAGAGGATTTCCTTCGAGCTTGGTGAAAAATTATTGAATTTCGACAAATATAGCCTCAGCTTTGGATATTTGTTATGCTAATTTCCTATCTTTGGTAATTATTAAAATGAAAAATAAATTATTCCTTACCCTTAGCTTGGTATTTTGTTCCATCCTTTATGGAAATGCCCAGTTTACAACCACAATCGAATACAATAATTACATTATTTCTACTACCGATAGTTTGTATAAATACGGACAAAATTGGGGTTCTGTGCTTCAGAATTGCTACAATACCAAGGATTATAGCCAATTATACAAAGCTAGGGAGGCAATGGATAAATTGATTGTCCGGAAAAGAAAGGAAATGATGGAACTTAAGGATATGGGAATGGATTCCAAGCCATTTCGCATGGCTATGGTAGATTTTCTGGACTTTGAAAAAGAAATGGTTACTAAGGCTTTCGTACCTTTCGAAAAGCTGACGAGTAAAAATTCGGAACAAGATTTTCAGGCTACCATGGGCAATTTGAATTCCGTAGCCCTAGTTGAAGGTGATTTCTTGAAAAAACTCCATGCTGCACAAGATGAATATGCAGCAAAAAATGGATTTTACATTAAAAGAGACTAATCCTAAACTCATCTATGCGTATTATAAAATTAACCTTATCTGCATTTTTTGCCCTAATCGCTCTATCCTGCCTTAACTCATGTAAAAAGGTAGAGACAACGTCAGAAAATTCCTTACAAGAAATTATTCAAACCGAAGTAAAAGATGGAAATTGGAAAATAAGCCTTTATTCCACTTCCGGTGAAAACAGAACCAGCGTTTTTGCTGATTATTCCTTCGTTTTTGGAGCTGATGGAAACCTCACAGCAACAAGTTCTACAGAGAGTTTGATTGGTACTTGGTATGTATCTGATATTAATGTCGACCAAGAAATGTTATCTGATATTCGTTTTAGTATTAGTTATGGCCAAATCAACAAATTTGAAGACCTCAATGCCAGTTGGAATGTAATTTCCCAATCAGCTTCGAAAATTGAATTGACCCATGCAGTTGGGGGAGGAGAAGGTTCCGATAATCTTACATTCGAAAAATTGTAATTTTTTTTAATCGCATGTCTTCCCGAACCAAGATCCAAGGTTCCTGTGTGTTGCCTATAGCTAGTCATTTGGCCTTTGCCTATTTGGCAAATTTGGAAAACGATTGTCTATGGCGCAAGGAAATCAACCATACCACTTTATTTGGCCCTCCTAGTTTGGGCGTTGAAGCTTACGAATATTCCAATCTGTCTAAAAGGATGAACAATCACCTTTTGGTGTTAAGCTGCAAGGAATGGGTTGAAGGCGAAAAGGTGGTGTTTGAAACCAAGCCCGATTCAGCCTTTTATTTGAGAAGTACCCGCAAAATTGAAGCCCTTGCCAATAACCAAAGCCGATTCCATTATACGGTTGAATTCGATAATAACCTAGTCAAGCATGCCTTGGGTTTTGCCATACCTGGATTTTTAATCCGGTTTGGTGCAGGTCAGGATATGAAAAAATACCTGAACAAACTAAAGAAGGTGGTGTCGAAAAGTTAAACCCAAAGTAATCCAAAATAATTGATTTGGCTGGGTTTACACCTCCCAAAGAAATTTAGGATTGGCAGTTGTTATCAATTTGGACAATCAAATTAATTTACAACTGGTTAATTGTTTGTGAATTTCTAAATCCTAATCTGGGTTAAAACAATTATTTCCGAAATAAAACAATTGTAGGATTTCATAAACCGTACAGCAAGTTTCATTTTGGATGATAAAATTACAGCTACAATTTACCTTCCTTAATCACATCCACCAAACTCGGATCGAGTAGGGTAGTGGTATCTCCGAGGTTGGACGTATCGCCTTCTGCAATTTTTCTTAAAATCCTCCGCATTATTTTTCCACTTCTGGTTTTAGGCAATCCGGGTACAAACTGAATTTTATCGGGTTTGGCAATCGGACCAATAATTCGTGAAACGGTAGCAGTAATATCTTGTCGGCTTAGGTTTTCATCGCCATGGGTGCCATTGTAAATTACGTAAGCATAAATTCCCTGCCCTTTGATATCATGTGGAAATCCCACCACAGCACTTTCAATTACTCCGGCGTGCATGTTGATGGCATTTTCTACTTCAGCGGTGCCAATCCGGTGGCCGCTTACATTCAATACATCATCTACCCTTCCGGTGATTCGGTAATTTCCCTCTTCGTCTCTCATACAACCATCACCTGTAAAATATTTACCTTTGTAAGTCGAGAAGTAGGTTTGTCTGCAACGCTCATGGTCGCGGTAGGTGGTGCGCAAAATACCCGGCCAAGGCGCTTTTAAACAGAGGTTTCCACTTACACCGTTGCCTTCGATTTCCTGTCCATTTTCATCCACCAAACAAGGTTGTATGCCTGGCATTGGCAAGGTAGCAAAGGAAGGTTTTTGGGGTGTTACTCCGGCTAGGTTTGAAATTAGTACGCCTCCTGTTTCGGTTTGCCACCAGGTGTCTACAATCGGACAGTTTTCCTTGCCAATGTTTTTATGGTACCAATGCCAAGCTTCTTCATTGATTGGTTCACCTACCGAGCCCAACACCTCTAGCGAACTTAAATCTTTTCCTGTTATAGGTTCTAATCCAAAACCCATTAAGCTTCGAATGGCAGTTGGAGCAGTGTAAAGGATATTCACCTTGTGTTTCTCTACTATGTCCCAAAACCTTCCGGCATCAGGCCAGGTTGGAATTCCTTCAAAAAGCAGGGTGGTAGCTCCGGCACTTAAAGGTCCATATACAATATAACTGTGACCGGTAATCCATCCAATATCGGCTGTACAAAAATGAACTTGTCCGGGGCGGTATTGAAATACATTCACAAAAGTATAATTGGTCCAAACCATATAGCCGGCTGTTGTATGGACTACTCCTTTTGGTTTTCCTGTCGATCCTGATGTGTAAAGGATAAACAGCATATCCTCAGCATCCATTTCTTCGGCCGGACAATCGGGATTTCCTGCTGTTTCAACCTTCTTTATTTCATCTTCCCACCATACATCCCGTCCTTTCAGCATGCTTACCGGGGTTCGGGTGCGTGTGCAAACAATTACCTTTTTAATGTCGTGGTTTCCCACCAAGGCATCATCGATAACGCTTTTCAGAGGAATATCCTTTCCACCACGGAAAGCACCATCACAGGTTATAATAAATTCAGCCTGGGCATCAAACAATCGGTCGGCAATGGCTTGGGCAGAAAAACCACCGAAAATAACGGAATGAATTGCACCAATTCGGGCACAAGCCAAGGTGGCAATGGCCAATTCGGGCACCATTCCCATGTAAATACATACCCGATCCCCTTTTTTTACGCCATTGTTTTTTAAAACATTTGAAAACTGAACTACTTTAAAATGCAATTCCTTATAGGTCAACACCCGGTGATGCTCTTCAGGATCGTTCGATTCCCAAATTATGGCTGGGGTATGACCGTTTTTTTCCAGGTGACGGTCGAGGCAATTTTCAGTAATATTGAGTTTGCCTCCTTCGAACCAACGAATGTGGGGTTCATAAAAGTTCCAATCCAATACCGTGTCCCATTTCTTTTTCCAGGTAAAATGTTCGGCAATTTCTGCCCAAAAGGCGGCTGGATTTTCGACACTGCGCCTGTAGGCATCGTGGTATTGCTCAAGGCTATTGATTTGGTAAGGGTAAGTCATGGGTAAACAAAATTCAAAGCGAAAATAGCCCTATTCCCTATTCAATGGTGGATTAGACAAAAAATGAGATGAAAATGCTAGCTTATCCTTCTTTTGTATCAAGCTGCACTCGAAACTTCCTCTTCTTTGATAATCAAGGCGCAGGCCACACTCGCCGCACAGAGCAGGCATCCACCGATTAGCACGGCCATCAAGCGGTCGTTGTGCAATACATGTTCCATGATGCTCCCAAACGAAAGAGATGCAATAATTTCGGGCAAAACAATAAAGAAATTGAAAATACCCATATAAATTCCCATTTTCTTCTCGGGCAGACAACCGGCCAGCATCGAATAAGGCATGGATAAAATCGAAGCCCAAGCAATGCCTACAAAACCCATTGAAACATACAAAAGGTTAGGATCGTGAATAAACTTAACCGAAATTAATCCTATGCCGCCCAGAAGCAAGCAAACCGAATGCGTAATTTTCTTGCCCAATTTCGACACCCAAAAAGGCAGGGTAAATGAAAATCCAAAGGTTACCAGGTTCAAAATAGCCGAGGTGGTATTGGCAAATTCCAGTCCTTTGGTATACTGCTCGCTATTTGTTTGGGGGTCTCCGCCAAAGATATCCGTAGCCACCCCAGTGCTGAAGTAAAACCACATCAAAAACAAACCCGGCCAGGTGAGGAAATTGACTAAGGCCAATTTGCGCATTTGGCTAGGCATAGCAGCTATGGATTCAAAAATCTCTTTGGCACCGGCCACAAAACCGCCGCCTTGGGCATTGGCTACTTTTTCCTCTTCCGTAGGTGGGTATTCCTTGCTAAAGAAAACCGTGTACAGCACAGCCAGTAAAAACATTCCGGCACCTATATAAAACGACCACATAATATTTTCGGGAATGCCGCCTGCTGTTTTTTCACGACTAAATCCGAACCAGTCCACCAGCAGCATAGGCAGGTAACCCGCAATAAACGAGGCTATACCGATAAACATACTCTGCATAGCATAACCGAACGAGCGTTGTTTATCGTTCAAGTTATCGGCCACAAAAGCCCTAAAAGGTTCCATGCTAATATTGATACAAGAGTCGAGTATCCACAGTGTTCCAGCGGCCATCCACACCGAGGGCGAATTCGGCATAATAAACAGAGCCAAGGAGCTTAAAATAGCACCCACCAAAAAATACGGACGACGACGGCCCAGCTTTGGGTGCCAGGTACGGTCGCTCATATAGCCGATTATCGGTTGAACCAGCAATCCTGTCATCGGTGCGGCCAGCCACAGTCCAGGTATAGCTTCCGGTTTAGCGCCCAGGTATTCGTAAATGGCACTCATGTTTCCCATCTGCAGGCTCCAGCCAAACTGGATACCGAAAAATCCGAAACACATATTCCAAATTTGCCAAAAAGAAAGCGTAGGTTTTTGTTGCGTCATACAAAAGAATTTGGGTATAAAGAAAGTAATTTTTTTCCGGTCTACCTGTATTTTTTCTTGGCGTGTCCCTTCCGCCCCAAACCTTTTGGACCTTGGAACTAAACTTTTGAAGCGGGGGCGTTCAGGTCGGGCTATTCGCTGCAAATCCTCGCGCCTTTCGCATTCGCTCAGGCCGCTGTGGGTTTTCCGCTGCTATCCCTACCCGGACAGTGTGCTGGAACTTGGCTTTTGGTGGTTTAAATCAAGATGGGGTAAAGGGTGCTTGTATCTTTTCTGTTGTAAAAAGTGAAGATGGGAATTGTAACGGATGAACAATTCTTAGGTATTGCACAAACCATCTTTATACTTATAAGTGCTATATAAAAAGGGAAAGTTGATTTTTTATTTGAACGTTTTTGTAAATTATTTCCACCTATTTTTGAATTCAGATTTTGGATTAGGGGAAATGGAATGGCTTATGTAAGTAAGTTATCGGTAATACGGTCGCAGAATAGGTGAATTTAATAACTTATTATAACAAATGATAAAAGTAGATTAAGATGAACATAGCTTTAGCGCTAAACTTGTATATTTATCTTTCAATTGGCAGCAGATACAGTCAGAAGAGACTCTATTCCCAAATCTGCACAAAAACCAGTTCGTTAGCAGAACCCTTTTCAGTTTATCCAGGCAACCTTTTTAAATTATTAAAGTCTAATCAGTAAAAAATAGAAATAATTAATTTATGCCATATTTAGATCAATATTCGGGAAGTTGGACTTCAACTCAAGCCCGACATTTATTAAAACGAACCACATTTGGACCATCTGTTCAAATGGTAAATAGTGCTGTTAATTTAGGATTAAATGATACAATTGATGCACTATTTGCACCCTTAGCAACACCTGCTCCTCCAGTAAAAACAATTCCTGATGGAACGGGCGCCAACCAGCTAAATGACCCAGGTGCTACCTTTGGTCAAACATGGGTTAATGCACCTGCTTTCCCCGATGTAAATCCACCTATGCTTCGCAATAGGGTGCTACGGTCTAGAAGCAAATCACTCTATTCGTGGACAGTATTGCAGATGCACTACAGCGGATTATCAATCAAGGAGAAAATGACCTTATTTTGGCACAATCATTTTGTGGTGGGAGATGCTACCATTCCCCATAGAGAATATGTATATTATTCATTGCTAAGAAATTTATCTCTTGGAAATTTCAAAGAACTGACCAAGCAAATTACTATAGATACAAGTATGCTCATTTATTTGAGCGGAACTGAAAACACCAGTATTGCGCCAAACGAAAACTATTCCCGAGAATTGTTGGAATTATTCACAATCGGCAAAGGACCATTAGTAGCTCCTGGAGATTACACCAATTACACCGAACAGGATGTTATTGAAATGGCAAAAGTCCTTACTGGATGGCAAGTGCCTCAACTTGGTAGCCCAAATGAACTGATAGCTCAATTTTCTGTAAATAGACACACACAAGGAACAAAACAACTTTCTAATAGATTTAATAATGTAGTAATTGCAGAAAATGGTTCTCAAGAATATAAAGATTTGATTGATGTCATTTTTCAAAAAGCAGAATGCTCGAACTTCATCACTCGAAAATTGTATCGTTGGTTTGTAAGCTCTGAAATCACTAGTGATATTGAGACAAATATCATAGAACCATTAGCTCTTATTCTAAGGAATAACAATTATGATATTGAACCGGCATTAAGGGTTTTGTTTAAATCAGAACATTTTTTTCAATCAACAGCTTGTATGATTAAAAGTCCTGTGGATCTGATGATGTCCGCTACCAGAGGTTTAGGCATCAATCCTCCTCAGGGTAATGTGGAGCAGGAATACGACCATGCTTACAATATTTATATTATGAGTTCCGACACAGAGCAGGCATTATTCTATCACCCTAACGTGGCTGGATGGAAAGCTTACTATCAAGTGCCACAATTTTACAAACTATGGATAAATAACTTGCTTTTGCCAAAGCGTCATCAGTTTTGTAAATTGATGGTGGAAGGTGGCACATTTAGCTATAATGATGAAAACTATAATGTTACTAATCTAGTGCCAGTTTTAGATATTGTCAATAATATTCCTAATGCATCTGATCCAAATGTGCTTGTAAATGAATTGGCAGAAATTATGTTCAACTATCCAATCACAACATCGCAGGTTACCAGTCTAAAAGAAATTCTTATTCCTGGCTTGCCCGATTTTGAATGGACTGTAGAATATTCGGATTACCTCTCCAACCCTTCAAATGCAGCACTTTCAACCTCGGTTGAAAATAAATTAAAAAATCTTTTTTCTGTTATGGTTAGAATGTCAGAATTTCAAATAATGTAAAGAATGAAAAAAAAAGGAATAAACAGAAGAGAGTTTATTAAAGCCACAGGAATGGTTTCTATACCGTTAACCTTAAGTGGGTTTCCCTTGTTTGGTCTTTCCAAATCAAGTGCAGCATTATCAAATGCCGACAACGATAAAATTTTGGTACTCATTCAGTTGCAGGGAGGAAATGACGGTTTGTCAACTATTTATCATGCCCCACAGTATGCTAATCTGAGTGCAGTAAGAAATAATATCATCATACCCCAAAATTCAATACTAAATTTCCATAATGATTATGGATTTCATAGTGTAATGCAAGGAATGAAAGATGTTTGGGACATGGATGCGTTGGGTATTGTCCAAAATGTTGGCTATCCCAACCAAAATCGTTCCCATTTTAGATCCACCGATATTTGGAATACGGGCTCAAGTGCCGAGGACCTTGAAACTAAGGGTTGGATTGGGAAAATGTATGACTTGGACTATTCCAACTATCCAAATGGGTATCCTAATAGCAACAATCCGCACCCGTTTGCTTTAACAATGGGCAAAATTGTTTCTGAAACCTGTCAAGGCATTAATGCAAACTATAGCCTATCTTTGTTAGACCCATTTAACCCAGGAACTGCATTAGTTAGTGCCGGAGGCAATATTCCTAGTAATTGTTATGGCGATTCGCTAACTTATGTAAACGATACCGTTTCACAAACCAACGCGTATGCTTCTGTAATTAGTACAGCAGCAAATGCAGGAAACAATCTGTCTTCAAAGTGGAGTAGTTTAACAACTGATTTATCCGAAAAATTAAAAAATGTAGCTCGACTTATTTCAGGTGGGTTAAAAACAAAAATCTATATAGTACAAATAGGCGGTTTTGATACCCACGATAACCAAATAGTGGCAGGCGAACCAACTACCGGAATACATAGCAACCTACTTAAAGAACTATCAGATGCAGTTTGTGCTTTTCAAGACGACCTAAATCTATTAAATGTAAATGACAAGGTAGTAGGAATGACCTATTCTGAATTTGGTAGAAGAATTCGTTCAAATGCTGCACTCGGAACAGATCACGGCACTGCAGCGCCTTTGTTTTTATTTGGCACTTGTATTCAAAAACAAATTATTGGGGATCACCCAATAATTGACACTCAAGTTGGGGTTGATGAGGGTGTACCTATGCAATATGATTTTAGAGATATTTATGGAACCATTTTAAAAGATTGGCTTGGTTTGGAAGCAAGCGAGGTTCAGAGTGTTTTACACCAAAATGTTCAAACATTACCATTATTTAAGTCAGGCTGCGTTCAAACAACTTCTGTTAATCAAAATTTAATAGATAATGAATTTGAAATTAGTTTATACCCTAACCCAAGCAGTAATCTTATAAATATTCAATTGAATAGTATTACAGTACCTTCACAAATTAGTGTATTTGACGGAAAGGGAGGATTAGTAGATAAATTTCAAAACGAAAATAATTCACTGATTTCCATAGATATCTCTAAATATAGTTCTGGTTCTTATTTTATTCATGTGCAAAATAGGTTTGTAAATAAAACGAAGAAGTTTGTTAAAATGTAAATTGAAGAATGAGTGTAGTGACGTTTTAAGCTGAAAAAAAGAGCACATCCGATAACAGCACCTAAAAGAAATTGGCGGTTCAGTGCTTCATATGACAGTTTTTCGTAAATTTAAATGCGTGCTTTGAATGTAGTTTTGTGGTAAAATCGCCAACTTCTTGTAGCTACCAACCGATAAAACGAAAAAAAATCTTTGGCTAACGAGTTAATCAATAATCGGGTAAAACAGACAAAAGGCAGACTAAAATTGCTTTAATAGCAGATTGACTTTCAGAATATTTAAAAACTATTTGTGAGAATGAAGGATGTGCCAGTACTACCTTTGAGCAAATGAACTTAAGCTTACAGCTATTGGAAAATTTACCTTTTTTTATTTTATTAGCATTCATTGCTGAAATTCTTGGAACAGTTGGCGGGTTCGGGTCTTCCTTATTTTTTGTTCCTATAGCCAGTTACTTTTTAGATTTTCATTCAGTATTAGGAATTACTGCCTTATTTCATGTGTCAAGTAACCTGGCCAAGATTGCTTTTTTCAGAAAAGGATTTGATAAAAAGCTTATTATTTCTCTTGGTATTCCTGCTGTGTCTTTTGTAATTGTGGGTGCCTTTCTCAGTAAATTTATTGATTCAAAAATTCTAGAGCTCTCCCTTGCCGTATTCCTCATTGTTGTCAGTTTAATTCTTTTACTCTTTAGAAACCTTGAACTAAAACCAACTTTGTACAATTCCATTGGTGGCGGAATATTTTCTGGTTTGATTGCAGGAATGTTAGGAACTGGAGGAGCAATAAGAGGAATGGTTTTAGCAGCATACAATCTTAAAATAGAAGTATTTATAGCTACTTCAGCAATTATTGACTTGGGTATTGACTCGAGCAGAAGTGTGATTTATTATTTCAATGGATTTGTGCATAAGGATGACCTATACCTCATTCCAATTTTATTGATTGTTAGTGTAGTAGGAACTTTTGTCGGAAAAAAAATCTTAAACAAGATTTCTGAAAAACAATTTAAATCTATTGTTCTGATTTTAATTTTGCTTACTGGAATTGTTACTCTCTCAAAAATAATCATACATTAAATTGGGTAATTTTATCGCGGTAGCAGCAGTATGAATGCTTAATACTGGTTGAGCTAAAGTGAAAGTTCATGGCTTCGCAGTCTGTTTTGTGGTAAATCCTCGCCTATCGCAAATCAGTATCCCCCAAATCACTACCGCCTATTTGAAAAACACTTTTACTACTTCTATCCAAGGCCTATTTAAAGTGCCCCAGGCAACGATAGAAACGGAAAGCCCACAGCGGCCTAAGCGTAAGCGAAAGGCGCGAGGACTTGCAGTGTATAGCCCGACCTTTTCGCCTAGCACAACTGGTTTAATTTTAGTATCGCTCCGTTGGCGAAAAGGGACCCGCCAAATCCACCAAAACTAAATCCGGAATTTGAAAAATTAAAACGATCAATTATTTGAAGTTCAATTTGTTTAGCCTACTTGTTTGCTTCTTCAGTTTGAAACTTCAATTGAAAGCACTTGCTAATATAAAGCACCTAATCTATTTTGAATAAACCGATTCAAAATAAATTAGGTGGAATTGAAATTGGTATAAAAAAACAAAGGCCACCTTTTTGAGGTGACCTTTGACCCAATAATCATTCACTTTATTTCACCAACAGCTTAGTTACAATAGATTCAGTATCGTGGGTAATTGTTACATAATACAAACCAGTAGTCATGGTATTTACTGGAATTGTTACAGCTTCATTGTTGTTTTCAGGAGCAAGAAGAGCTATGTTTTTACCCATGATATCTGTAATGGTAACAGATTGGATGGTATGATTTGGGGAAGATATGGTAACGAAGTCCTGTGCAGGATTCGGGAAGATAGAAATACCTGAAGCAGATGCAGCATCTTCAATTGATGTTACAAGTTCAAGTGGAATAACAGTGCCATCGGCTAAAACTGCAATTAGAGTGAAGGCTTCACCACTTTGATTCGCAGATGGAGTTAAAAAGCCGGATGCCAATACAACTGCACTTTGACCAGCTAAGCCAGAAAGTGGAGCAGAAAAACTTGCAACAGTGATTGAATTATCGGCAGCAGGTTTAACATCTAAAATATAATCTGAAGCAGGAACTGACAAGTATGGCGTAATGGCTGCATAAGGAGCATTGTCTACCAAAACTGAAGTACCTGCAAAAATATCTACAGTTGGTGCATCAGTAGCTCCGTGAATGGCTCTAAAATCTACTTCGGTAGAAACAAGGGCTTCCTCTCTCATACCATCTTGCAAGAAAAGTGTAAAAGCAGTTGAAACTTGGTCAGGATTAGCTGCAAAGCTTCCAGGTGATAAAACACCGTTTGCAACAGCTAGGTAAGTTTCACCATTTTCAAAAGTTACAGTGAAATTTTTCAAAGTGTCGGCAGCAGAAGCACTAGAACCAGCTGCAACGCCGATGTTAATTGGCACTCCAGCAGGAATATCGATATATGGAGTTGCCTGTCTGAACGCAAAGTTATCTAATTCTAAACTTCCATTGATGTAGATATCTACTGAAGCGGCTGCTGGATCTGCTGCATTGTGCACCACTTGAAGTCTTGCAGAACTAACGGTTGGTAAAGGAATAACTGTTCCATCGGCTAAGGCAGCAAAAAGGCCAAAACCTTCTCCATCTTGATTAAATCCAGGAGTTAAAAAACCAGATGCAAAAACTACTGCAGAACCTCCACCCAAGGTAGAAAGATTAGCTGCATATGATAATAGAATTGGTGAACCTGCCGCCGGGGTAATGTCGAGGATATAATCTCCAGCAGGTACAGAAATATAAGGAGTAATTGCCCCATAATCTGCATTATCAACCAAAGTTGTTACACCTCTTGCTTTAATGTCAACAGTAGGAGCATCGGATGAACCATGAACAGCTACGAAATCAACATTGCCTTGAGCAGTTGCTGCTGTTTGAGCATTAGCTACAACGAATAATCCAAAGGCTGTTGAGTTTCCATCTGGATTTGGAGCAAAGTTTGCTGGGTTCAAAACGCCATTAGCAATCGCAACATAATTAACATTAGAGGCAAGTGTTACAGTGAAATTTTTCAAAGTATCAGCTGCGCTTGAGCTGTTTCCTCCAGCAACACCAATATTAATAGGAACGCCTGAAGGTACAGTTAAAAAGCCAGTAGCTTCTCTGAAACCGAAGTTGTCAAGTTGAAGACTTCCATTAACATAAATGTCTACAGAAGCAGCTGCAGGGTCGGCTGCATTGTGAATAACTTGAAGTTGGGCTGTTTGGGCCTGAGTTAAGGACGCTAGACTTAGAAACGCCCCTGAAAGTAAGAGATTTAGTTTTGTTGTTCTCATGGTAATTGATTAAGAATTAATATTTGTCATCATGGTAATATGATGGAGCAAATGTATAGTGTTTTGTTTAACGAAAAACTAAAAACATTAAACAAAGTCTTAAAAAATCTTAACTACTTATTTAGCAGCTTCAAAAGTTCGGCTAAAGATTTGAAAAAATGAATGTTTGGTGAAAGGTTGTTTTCCAATTCGAATGCGGGTTTGCCGCTAATGAGAACAGTTGAATTTTTGCTGTAGCCAATCATGTGGCTTTTAAACGATTCCCATTCCTTCTTATTAAAGGAATTGGTGATATTGGTTAAAAGGTAATCAGGGCGGACAATGGAAATGACTCTTTCTAAGTCGGCAATTGGAACACTTTGGCCTAGATAAACTGTATGATATCCTCTAACTCTCATGGCATAGCTGTAAAAGAGTAACACCAATTCGTGCAATTCGTTCTCTCGGAGGAAGAGCACAACAGTTTGCATTTGTTTTGAATTAGGTGGCAGGGTAATTCCATCAATGGCAACGATTAATTTTTGCCGAATTATATTGCTTACGAAATGTTCTTGGGCAGGATTTATACTACCTGCTTGCCACATCGTACCAATCCTGCTAAGAAAAGGGAATATGATTTTTAGAACAGAATTTTCGAAACCGAGTTTAACCAAGCATGAATTAAAGGTTTTTGAAAAAAGCTGTTCATCTAAATCTATCATGGATAAAATGAGATTATCCACTAGGTCTTCATTTTCAGTCTTTACAAGGTTGATTGCTGCAACAAGATCCGAAATCTCGGATGCATGCATGGCGGCAATGGAGGAAATTTTATAGCCGCTTTTATTGAGCAAACTAATGTTTAGGATTTTCTTTAAATCCTCGTTGGTGTAGTAGCGTATATTTGTTTCTGTCCGATTTGGGTTGAAAACAGAATAGCGCTTTTCCCATATTCTCAGCGTGTGGGCTTTGATTCCAGACAACTTTTCCAAGTCACGGATGGAATAGTTGGCATCATTATTCATCTCTTGAAATTTGTTTCAAAATTACGAATAAAAGTTAAACAAAAAATATTTGTTAAAATTATCTCCCTTTAAAACTGTTGATGGCTTTTTTTGTAAAATCACTTAAAACCAATTTTCCGCTTATTTTGGCTCTATTGAAAAGTATTTCGTCCCAATTTTCCGTTCCTTCCCAAAAGGCCTTTTTCAAGTCAGCCATTGCCTCAGGATTGGCACTAACCAGAAAATTCAATAAAGACTGAATAGCTTCATCCATCTGTACTTCCGTATCAAATACTTCATTGTACATTCCTTTTTCTTTTGCCCAGTCGGCTGAATGCCATTTTGCAGCATGGATAGCCATTTGTTGGAAGGCCGATTTGCCTATTTTTCTTTCAACTGCGGGACCTACAACAAATGGTCCAATACCAACGGCTAATTCGCTTAACTTGGCTGATGATTTCGAAGTGGCAAAACAATAATCAGCGGAGCATGCAATGCCCACTCCTCCGCCTACTGCTTTGTTTTGAACCCTTACGATAACGAATTTAGAGGCTTTTCGAATAGCATTGATGACAAAGGCAAAACCACTAAAGAAGTTTAGGCCATCCGCTTCTGATTCAATTCTTATTAACTCATCAAAGGAAGCGCCAGCGCAAAATGCCTTTTCTCCTTCGCTTTGCAATAAAATGACCTTAAATTTTGGATTCTTTGCTGCCAATTCAATTTCATTGGCAATTTGTCTAAGTAATTCGCCTGGCAACGAATTGCTTTGAGGGTGGTAGAATGTGATTTTGGCAACTTCACCATTTAATTCAGCATTTGTTTTAACCCAGCCTTGTTCCATATTCAGTAAATTTGCCGCGAAGATACTTTTCTTCTTTTCTATATTTATATGTCAGCACCCAACATTCATCAAATTTTAAAGAACTTTTGGGGGCATGATGGGTTCAGACCAATGCAGGAAGATATTGTCAATTCAATTCTTTCGGGCAAGGATACCATAGCACTTTTACCTACTGGAGGAGGAAAATCCATTTGTTTTCAAGTTCCGGGTTTGGCTATGGAAGGTATTACCTTGGTAATTTCCCCATTGGTAGCTTTGATGAAAGACCAAGTAGATAATTTGAAAGGGAAAGGAATTAAAGCCATTTGTGTTTCTTCGGTAATGACATTCAGGGAAATTGATATAGCCCTAGATAATTGTGTATACGGCAATGTTAAGTTTCTGTATGTATCGCCTGAGCGACTTCAAACAGATTTGTTTTTGGCAAGGTTAAAAAAGATGAAGGTAGTCTTGGTTGCTATTGATGAGGCCCATTGTATTTCGCAGTGGGGGTATGATTTCCGTCCACCTTACCTTCAGATAGCCAAACTAAAGGTATGGTTGCCTAAGGTGCCATTTATTGCACTCACTGCAACGGCTACTCCAGAGGTTATTTTGGATATAGGAAATAAGTTGGAAATGAAGAATCCATCCATTTTCAAAAAAAGTTTTGATAGGGAAAATTTATCCTATCTTTTTTTAAAAGAAAGTGATAAGGAAAATAGAATGGTCAATATTTTTAGGAAGACTCCGGGTACAGGGATAGTCTATACCAGAAATAGAAGGTTAACTGTGGAGATTGCCAATTTGCTTCACCACCATGGAATAAAGGCCGATTTCTATCATGCAGGTTTGGATCCAGAAACGAGAAGCCAGAAGCAATTAAATTGGATTCAAGATAAAACTAGAGTAATTGTTTGCACGAATGCTTTCGGAATGGGAATTGATAAGCCAGATGTAAGGGTTGTGGTTCATTATCAGCCACCCGATTGTATTGAAGCCTATTTCCAAGAAGCGGGTAGGGGAGGAAGAGATGGTAAACCAGCCTTTGGAGCCTTGTTATACGATGAAAGGGATATTGAAGAATTAACCTATCAATTGAAAAATTCATTTCCCGAAAAGGAAGAAATCCGTAAGATTTATCAAGCACTTGTCAATTATTTCCAATTGGCTGTGGGCAGCGGAAAGGATGAGTTTATTGAATTCGATTTAATGGATTTTTGTAAAGTTTATAATTTTAATCATCTAAAGGTTCATAAATCGCTTGATCTACTTTCGAGGAATGGCTATATTATTTTAACCGAGGCCGTCTTTATGCCTTCAAGAATAATGTTTAAGGTTAATAAAAATGAACTTTATTCTTATCAGGTAAAATACCCTAAAATGGATTTGGTTATAAAAACCATTTTGCGATCGTATACCGGAATCTTTGATGAATTTACTCCGATTAAAGAAAAGGAAATTGCCTTCCGAACAAAATTGTCAGTTGAACAGGTTGTAAAAAGTCTGGAATTGTTGCAAAAACATGAGATAATTCAATATGTTAAACAAAGTACGCTTCCCAAAATTTGCTTTCCAAATGGAATAATATTGGCAAAAAATCTCTTTTTAGAAAAGGACTCTTATGAAGATCGAAAAAAGCAGGTAGAAATCAGAAATGGTGCTTTTATTCGATTGTTAAAAAATGAAGATCAATGCAGAAACCAACAGATGCTTGGTTATTTTGGTGAAAATGATTCTGAACCTTGCGGTCGTTGTGATGTTTGCATTCAAAAAAGAAAAAGGGAACCTTCCACCATTCAAATAATGAGTATGGAGGATAAGATTTTGTTTTGGGTAAAGGAAAAGCCAGTTGAATATGATTGGGTTGTAGAACAATTCGAATCAAAGAATGAGGTGAAAGCTATAATTCGTCATTTGATGGAGATAGGAACGATAAAACAAGAAGGAAAATGGCTCAAGACACCAAGGGGAAATAACAAATGAAGTAACTTTACAACATAAATACAATTTTTTCAATCACCTAAAATGATAAGAACCGCATTAAGTTTTCTAACCTTTTTTGTAGCTGTTTTAAATTCCTTTGCAAGTACTGTCTTTGTAAAAGTGAATACTGAGGGTATTAATGATACAGCCTATGTTATAACAGAAAGGGCCTTGTCAAAGGTGGATTTTCATCAAGCCATATATGTAGGAAAGGGTTCAAAATTAGCAGCGGCCTTGCCATTCGATATTTCTATGAACGCCAAGGTTAAATATGGGAAATTAACCTTTCCATTGTATATTAGCAGCGGTGATAGCCTTTGGATTGATTTTGTAAGTGGAAAACCAAATTTTACTGGGAAAAAAGCGAATGAGAATGCGGTTTTGCTTGCCTTTACACAAATGTTTTCCGGTTATTATCAAAAAGACAGTCTTCGTAGAAAGATTTATGGTAATTCTATTGACGAATTTGAAATTGCCTTATTTGATCAAAGGAAAATTCAACAGGATTGGATTGAAAAGCAGGATGTGAGTGCGGAATTTAAGTCGTTTCTTAACCAATATGTAAGGTTTTGGTATTGGGGATCTATTTTTGGTTTCCCGATAGAAAGGGCAAATGCTTCTCCTCAAAATCCAATTATTCCTCTTCCTAAATTAGTATTAGAAGGTTTTGATGCTTCTAGCATAAACAGTCCTCAACTATTGGTAATTGAATCATTCAAAGATTTTCTCACCTACTACATCACTTATGTTACTTCCGAGTCAAATGGATTTACGAAATTTACGGATATTGGAACTTCAACAGAAAGAAAATCAGCCCAGATTTATTCTCGGTTAAAAGGAGAAGTTGCGGTTTTTATAGCCAGCAAGTTCTTCGTCGAAAATATTCAAAAGCTTAGCGAACCTGTAGGTAAAAGGTTGCTTAGTACCATTGAAGAAAAGGATGCTTCCAAAATGTACTTTAAGTATCTTCAACCTGAATTCAAAACGGCCCTAGAAAATGCAAGTTCCCAAACCAAAAATAGCAAGGAATTGGCTGTAAAGGATAAATCAAGTAATTCGCCATACACCCTTAAGGATTTAAAGGGAAAGACAATAAAATTAGAGGATTTTAAAGGAAAGGTAGTGTATGTTGATTTTTGGGCGAGTTGGTGTGGCCCATGCCGGCAAATGTTCCCGTTTTCAAAGCAATTGCACGAAAAACTTAGTGAAAAACAAAAGAAGGAAATAGTATTCTTGTATATTTCGATTGATGGTGCTGAAGATTCTTGGAAAAAAGGCGTAGAGCAACTTGGTTTAGATAACGGAATAAACGTAATTAGTCCTGGTAATTGGCAAAGTGAAGTTGTAAAATACTTCCAAATTTCAAGTATTCCCCGGTATATGATTTTTGATAAAAAGGGGAATTTGGTGGATAGTAATGCCAAGCGACCTGCAGATCCATCGCTCTTAAGCGATTTATTGAAATTATTAGAATAAGATCAATTTACAAGCCTGAAATTTTGGGATTACACCGAATAGGGAAATTACAAGAGTTGGCTATAAAACAATATTTATGGGCAATTTCATGAAGTTTCTCTGCTTGTATTATTTCTGATTTATTAGAAATAACGATAACAGGATTTAAATTTACTGCTATAAATCTTCCACCTTTTTCATTTTCTTCCATTTTGCCTTCAGGAAAATCTTGATAGGATAGGACTGAAATCCCTTGTTGCGAGCAAATATGCAAATACCAAAGCATATGACAACTTGAAATGGATCCTAAGAATAATTCCTCAGGATTATATTTTGAACCATCTCCTCGAAAGATTGGATCTGAACTTGAATGGATTGGAGGTTTGTTTAAGCCAATTATTTGATGGTTTCTTAAATAGCCATTGTACGTTTCAGTGCCTTGGCCTTGGTTACCAGTCCAGATGACTTCCAAAATGTAAGTGTGTTCACGCATAAAAAAAAAGGCCTCTTGAAGAGGCCTTATAAATTTGAGTTAATTATTCCCTAATAATGGTGAAGAACGAGGCCTTGGTTCCTTCTTTGTGTTCTAATATATAGTAATAAGTTCCTGCAGAATACTTTTCACCATTCCAATCATTTCGGTAATTGTCTTGGTCGAAAATTTTTCTTCCCCAGCGGTCATAGATTTTTAAATTGTTTTCAGGCGATTTTTGTACGAGGTAGTCAATAACAAAGAAGTCATTTTTTCCATCCCCATTTGGTGTCATTACGTTGAAAAACTCCAGTTCATTAGCGATAGTATAGGGTATTTCAAAGGTGTCTTTGCAACCTATAGAGTTCGTAACTATTAGTTGAATCGTAATAGCCCCTGTATCACCATCTGCAAAAATGTGAATTGGATTTTGTTCATTGGAAGTATCGTCAGGAATCATAGGATTGTCTTGGTTTCCAAAATTCCAATGCCAATCAACAATTTCATTATTTGGTCCTACCACATAGGATGAATCAGTTAATGTTACAGGTTTTAGTGTTGGTGATAAAAGCAATGGTTCTATACTAAAATTGGCAACAGGCGGTGCAAAAGACCAGAAAAGGAAGTTATGGGTATCTACACAACCATATTGGTCTTCAACTATTACCCAAGAGGTGTCAGGGAATCCAGACATTATTGCAGTATCGGCAGTAGATCCATTGCTCCATAAATAGGTGTAATTTAGACTTGTGTCTCCAAAAGCCAAGGAAAGCAACTGCGTTGGAGAACAGATGGTATCCTCGCCAACGATATTTACTAAAGTGTCGGAATTACCAACATTTAAAAAAGTTGTATCAGAAACACAAGAAAATTGGTCAGTTACAAATAAATAATAGCTTCCAGCACCCACATTAATATTTTGGGTAACGCTTCCGTTCGACCAAGTATATTGCGAATAACCACTCGGACCGCTAAGTTGGGTGTTTGCTCCATGACAGGTATGCAAAATTCCAGAAACAGCAGGTGCAGGAGGGAAAGGATGAAGGGCAATTGTTGTACTTATTGAATCTAAGCAACCTCCAGCTGAAGTGTAAACGGTAACTGGTCCATTTTGAAAAAATGCAAGCGTGTTTACTGTATCTCCAGTGCTCCACCAAATAAGCCCTCCCGTTGTTGTTTGGGCTGCCAAGGTTGTTCCATTACCACAAAGTTCTGGATCACCTAATAGTGTAAGGGTAGGATTGGTTGCAGTAACAACATAAGGTTGACTAGTTGCAGTGCAGCCATTGGCATCTGAAATTGTAACGGTATAAGTACCAGCTGAAATATTTGGTCTTATGTTGGATGGAAAAGGTATGAAAATATCATTCCAAACATAAGAATCCATTCCGGGGACAGAAACTGTAAGGGTTGTTGTTTCGGAATTACAAAGAGCCGAATCACCGCTAATTTGTGGTACTGGAGGATTTGGAAACACACCAACAATAAATTGAGTTGAATCAGAGCAACCCAAGGTGTCATTAACATACACCCAAAGTGTATCGCTGTAGTCAAACCAGCGAGAAGTAGCAGTATTTCCATCTTCCCAAAGAATTGATCCATTCAAAGGAGTGAAATTTAAATTGACCTGTACACTATCAATTCCACAACCGGTGGTGGAACCAGTTGCAGAGATACTCGGATCAGAAGATACAACGGTAATCGTATCTGATCTTCTTACACAACCATTTGGACCAGCAACTATCAAGAAATAATCGCCTGCTGAGGCCGAGATTGAACTATCCGAAGAACCATTGCTCCATAGATATTCAGCATATGAATTATCCGATGCCAAGGTTGTTAAATCATTGTTGCAATAACCAAGAGATCCAAGAATATTTGGTTTGGGAATAGAGTCGTTAATTACCTCAACGTAAAGGGCAATGGAGGTTGTTCTATTTGGTGACCCATCATCTGTTCCGTTTACAACAAAGGAATGCACGCCAATATTTGAAGTGTCGGAGGTAAATTGAAGTGAAATACTACCCGTTGGTCCATTTACCAAATTCTGTATGGAAAGTCCTGGTACAAATGAACCAATAGTGTCTAAAGAAACGGTAACATTTTGACCTTGTTCAGGGCCAAAGAAATCAAATTGCCAATTAACTGTATCAAATAAACAAACACGTATTGTATCACAACCTGAAAATTGATTGCTAGATAAAGGTGCAATATTGTTGCTTCCTCCATTGGCGCAAACATCAAAAATGAATGTTTTATTATCCAACCAAGAAACCCCATCTGCATTTCCAAACGGACCATCAAAATCATTCCCAGCATGGTCAAACCTTCCAAATTGTATGAAATTTACTCCATCCCCTTTATTGGCGCCAACAGTTGCAGGTGTTCCACCAAATCCATTAACACCTTGGGAGGCATCACCGGTTGTCCATTGCATATCACCATAGAGGAAGGCACAATTATTTCCAGTTGGTAGGATAGGATCCAATCCATCTGTAATTATTACCTCACAATTGTTCTGTTTGTCAAAATGGCTGCTGTAATAACCAATGTTTTGGTATAAAACCCTCAAATATCCACTGGTTAATTGCATTTTTACAAGACAGCCTTGACCAGTGTTATAAGGCCTTGTATCAAAATCTGCCCAAAAGGGAGCAATCATTGGCGCGTCAGTTGTCGGAAAGCCCGTAGAAGTGAAGGTGTTTACGGAATTCTCAAATGAAATATTTCCATTATTATTTATGTAGCATGAGTTGTAGGTGGTACCATACAGACAAAAATTGAAAGGAAGGTTAATTAAGTTTGAACTTCCATCATCATTTCCTGTATTGATTCCAGGAACAAAATCAGTGCTTGTATCGGAACAAGAGGCAACAAATGGATTGCAATTTCCACTAATGGCAGATTTGCCTACCGATTGTCTGTTATGAATTTTGACTTTCTCTTTAACTGGATTAGAAAAATCAATTTCATAGGTTTTTCCATTGCTAAAGTCTAATTTACCCTCACTTTTTAGGTTTTGGTATTGTTGGGCAGAAACTTTAATGAGGTTGCCATTGGTAGAATTAATAGCTTCTTGACTAAAACTGTCCTGATTAAGTATGATTAAGACCGTGCTTATTAAAAGTAACTTTAAATTCATTTTATTGGTTTTCTTGATATTCTATTTCTGTTCTTAATTTTCCTTTGGAATAAAAGTAAGACCATTTTCCAACTGGCTTACCTTGTTTAAAATTCCCTTCACTTTCTCTTTTTCCATTGGGATGAAAAAATGTCCAAAATCCTTCCTTTTTTCCGTTTAAATAATTTCCTTCTGCTTTTTTCTTTCCATTTTCATGGTAGTCCAATTGGTGACCATTGCCATTGATAACCATTGGTTTACCATCCTTATCCCAACTGTTCACCATCATAAATTCATCTGCAGTGGTATAGGCTGGAGGTAGTTCACTATCCTTTGATTTCTTTTGGGCAAATGATTGAGTTTCAGCGCCCAAAAAGAATATTAAGAATAGGATGAATATACGGTTGGTTGTCATTGGGAAAGGGGGGTAAAGGTAAAATAAGAAAATAAATTAACAATGCAAGTGTGGAAAACTTTCAAAATAATCGATTTATTAAACTTACTGGAACTGAAATTCATCCAAATCTAAATTACCTCCACTCAAAATAATCCCGACTTTTTGTCCTTTGAATTGAGATTTATTTCGAATTAAAGCGGCTAACGGTACTGCGGATGATGGCTCAATTATTATTTTCATCCTTTCCCAAATTAATCGCATGGCTTCAAGGATTTCTTTCTCTGTTACTAAAAAAATCTCTTTTACCTCGGCATAAATTATCTGAAATGTTTTTTCACTTAACGAGGTCAATAATCCATCGGCAATTGTTTTTGGATGGCTAACCGGAATTAAATGGCCCTTTTGAAAAGATTCCCAAGCGTCGCAAGCACCCTGAGGTTCAGCCCCGAAAACCTTTATTCCATTTGAAAAATATTTGGAGGCTAATGCGGTTCCACTCAATAATCCACCACCTCCTACTGGAGCGAAAATGGCATTTAAATTATTTAATTCTTCTATGAGTTCCTTTGCAGCAGTGGCTTGTCCTCCAATTACGGAATAATTGTCAAATGGGTGTACAAAGCTTGCACCGGTTTGGTTAACAACTTGTTGTAAGGTCAATTCTCTTGATTCCAAAGTAGGAAAACATTCGACTATGTTTCCTCCATAGTGCTTTACTGCTGCTTTTTTAATTTTTGGAGCTGAGCTAGGCATTACAATATAGGAAGGAATTCCTTTATTTTTTGCTGCCAAAGCTAAAGCCGCTGCATGGTTTCCACTACTATGTGTTGCTACTCCTTTTTTTAAATCATTTTCATTTAACCTTAAAACCGCATTACTGGCACCCCGCATTTTGAAAGCACCAACTTTTTGGAAATTCTCACACTTGAAAAATAAATCGCATCCAGCTATAGAATTAATATAACTGCTTGTAAGAATTGGTGTTCTATTAATAAAGGATTCAATAAGCTGTTGGCTTTCTTCTATGTCTTTCTTAGTTGGTATTTTGGTAATTGGGGCAATCAAATTCATGGTTTATACCTCTTGTTGCAAAGGAAGGATTTTCCAGTACATTTCCAACGTAATTTGTGAAAGAAATAAAACTACCTTTGCAGCCTTTTATGGCTAGCCTACGTCAAAATAAAGTTTCACGCCTACTTCAAAAGGAATTGAGTGAATATTTCCTGTTGGAAAGTAGAAATTTCCAAAAAGGTTGCATGATTACAGTGACTATTGTTAGAATTAGTCCTGATCTGGCCGAAGCAAAAGTGTACCTAAGTTTTTTTCAAGTCCAAGATCGAAAGTTAATTCTAGAAGCTATCACTAATAAAACTTGGGATATCAGGCATTGGCTGGGTGACCGAATCAGACACCAAGCCAGAGTAGTCCCTAATTTACATTTTTATATCGATGATTCTTTGGATTATTCCGAGAATATCGACCGTTTATTAAAAGAAAATCCTTCAATTAATTTGTAATGCAATACGATCCTATTAAGCGCTCGTTAGGAAATGTTTTCAATAAAAGCCCCTTTTTAAGAAAGGTATTTTATAATCTCTTAGATCTGTTGCTCCTTCGCAGTTGGCATATTCACAAACAATTAAAAGGATGGGAAAATGAATTGAAAACGAAGTCGCCTTCGATTCTAGATGCCGGAGCTGGTTTTGGACAGTATACCTATTGGATGGGAAACAGAAATTCTTCCGCCTCTATTTTGGCTGTTGATGTAAAGACTGAACAAGTAGAAGATTGTAATAATTTTGTTCAAGCAATTGGCTTTAAAAATGTAAAATTTCAAGTCGCAGATTTGCTTGAATTTAAAAAGGCCAATACGTATGATTTGGTGCTTTCTGTGGATGTAATGGAGCATATTTTAGAAGATACGCTTGTTTTTAGAAATTTTCATGAATCATTAAAACCAGGAGGAATGCTCCTCATTTCAACGCCAAGCGATCAAGGAGGTTCGGATGCTCATGATGAAGATGATGCATCTTTTATTGAAGAACATGTAAGAAATGGATATAACGTTAAAGAAATAGAAGACAAATTGCGTTCGTCAGGATTTTCAAAGGTGGATGTAAAGTATTCTTATGGAACTCCAGGACAAATCGCTTGGAGATTTTCTATGAAATACCCCATCCTGGCTTTAGGTGCCACCAAGTTGTTCTTTATAATTTTGCCTTTTTATTATTTGATTTTTTACCCTATTTGTTTTGTCCTAAATTTCATAGACACGAATACAATTCATAAAACTGGAACTGGCTTAATTGTAAAAGCCTGGAAATAATCTCCCATGAATAAAATTTCAATTGCCCTAAATGTTGTTTTCGCCCTAGCTCTTGGCGTACTATTTTATTTCCAATTTGTTGGAAAAAACAGCAATCATTCCTCTGGTCCCAAAGACACCCTTGCAGGAGGTATTTCTATTGCTTATGTGAATACTGATACACTTTGGAAAAATTATGAAAAAGTTAAAGTCTTGGAAGCAGAACTAGAAAAGTCTGGAAATCGTATCGAATCTGAATTGAAAGGAAAAGCAAACGCCTTACAACAAGAAGCATACACATTCCAAGAAAAGATTCAGTCTGGAAGTGTCACACAAGAACAGGCTCAGGCGAAGGAAGCTGAATTGATGCAAAAGCAACAAGATCTGTATCAATTAAAACAAGAATACGAAGAAAAAGCAGCAGACGAAACAGTGAAAAAGAATGAAGAATTAAGAAAGGAAATTTTTGCCTTTATCGATAAATATAATAAAGAACACGATAATTACACTTTTGTTTTATCCTATTCATCTCTCGGATCTATTATGGTCGCCGATTCTACCTTGGATATTACCAAACCAATTTTAGAAGGTTTGAACCAGGCTTACAAGAAGAATTCCGAAAAGTAATAACGCCATGCCAAGGGTTTTAGCCATTGATTACGGTACAAAACGCGTCGGACTTGCGGTTACAGATCCTCAGAAAATTATTGCTTCTCGATTGGAAACCGTGCATTCCAAAGATGTAATTGATTTTCTAAAAAAATATTGTTTAACTGAAGAAGTTGAATCTTTTGTAGTTGGACTCCCCTTGAATTTAGATGGAAAGGCCACGGATGCAACACCCCATGTAGAAGCCTTTGTAAAGAAGTTAAAAAAACAATTCCCGCTGGTTCCAATCCATCGAATGGATGAAAGGTTTACCTCTAAAATCGCCTTTCAAACTATGATTGATGCCGGTTTGAAAAAGAAAGATAGGCAAAGGAAAGATTTAGTGGATGGTGTGAGCGCCACATTAATTTTGCAAAATTATTTGGAAAGTACAACATGATATACCCAATTGTAGCTTATGGAAGCCCTGTATTAAAAGTGAGGGCAAAAAATATTGAAAAGGAATTCCCTAATTTAGAACAACTGATTGCGGATATGTATGAAACTATGTACAATGCCAATGGCGTTGGTTTAGCAGCACCCCAAATCGGTCACTCTATTCGACTTTTTATACTGGATGCCACTCCATTTGCTGAAGATGAACCTCAATTGGAAGGTTTAAAGAAGGTCTTTATTAATCCACAAATCTTGGCCGAAGCCGGTAAAGAATGGAATTTCAACGAAGGTTGCCTTAGTATTCCCGGAATTAGAGAAGACATAAGCCGTAAACCTGGAATTGAAATTGAATATTTAGACGAGCATTTCGTTTACCATAAAGAAAGGTATTCAGGGCTTGCTGCTCGGATTATTCAACATGAATATGATCATTTGGAAGGTATTCTTTTCGTTGATAAAGTTTCGAGTTTGAAAAAGAAGTTATTAGCAGGCAAATTGAAAGATATTAATAATGGAAAGGTGAATGCTGATTACCGCATGCGATTCGGTGTAAAAGCCTAAATTGAATGTTTAGGTATTTATTGCATATCTCATTTCAAGGAACAGATTATAGCGGTTGGCAAACCCAAGAAAATTCGAATACCGTTCAATCTGAAATCGATCGTAGGTTATCTCAATTGTTTGATAGCCCAATTCAATCTGTTGGATGCGGTCGTACGGATACAGGTGTTCATGCCTCCAATTTTTACCTTCATTTTGAAACGGATAAGGAATTCAATTCGGAAGCACTCACTTACAAGCTTAATAAAATGCTTCCTGATGATATTGTTGTACATTCAACCAACCCTGTAAACTCATCTTTCCACGCTAGGTTTGATGCTGTTTCTAGAACTTACCATTACATAATATCAAAAAAACGAAATCCATTCTTGAAAAATCTTACTTGGTATTTTCATTTACCATTGGATGTTCATACTATGAATCAAATCGTTCAAGTTTTAAAAGAGTACGACGATTTTTCTAGTTTTAGTAAAAGCAATACCCAAGTGAAAACCAATGTATGCGATGTTAAAGAAGTTGGTTGGAAAGAAACACCAGACTATTACATTTTTTCAATAACAGCCAATCGCTTCCTTAGAAATATGGTCAGGGCTATAGTCGGAACCTCTATTCAAATCGGATTAAATAAATTAGATAGCGATGGTTTTCGAGCCATTATTGAAGCAAAGGATAGAAAAAAAGCATTTGAATCTGCCCCGGGTTCAGGCCTATATTTAACTAAAGTAGAATATCCTTTTGTCTTAATACAGAATTTGAAGTTAAGCGAAAATACCTTGCCTTTTTTGGGTTTAATTGGTTAAACCCAAATTAATCAATAGGAGGATTTACTAAACCGAACTACTTGATTTAGTTGGGTTTACCCCTCCCGAAGAAATTTCGGGATAGCAGTTGTTGTCAATTTGGCCCTACAAATTGATTTACAACTGGTTAATCGTTTATGCATTTCTAATGCGTAATCTGGGTTAAATATCTAGCAACGGCATCGGCTACATTTTCACCATCAATAGCCGCTGATACTATTCCTCCAGCATAACCCGCTCCCTCTCCACAAGGAAATAATCCTGGACTGGCTTCATGCATAAAAGTTTCCCTGGATCTCGGTATTCGAACAGGGGAGGAGGTTCTACTTTCAGGAGCTACCAAAACAGCTTCCGGGTGCAAAAATCCTTTCATCTTTTTTCCAAAAACAGAAAAAGCCTCCTGCAATCGGCTATGCACAACCATGGGAAGTATGCTTCTTAGGTCTACACTTTGGATGCCGGGTTGATACGAGCAAAGTGGTAAATTCTTGGAGACCTTGTTTCCTAAAAAGTCTATCAATCGCTGGGCTGGGGCTGTTTGGGTTTTTCCTCCTTCAACCCATGCTTTTTGTTCAACATAAGATTGTAATTCTAAACCGCCAAGCGAACCAGAATATCCTAATTTCAAATAATCCTTTTCTTCTATAGGTACCACTATCCCCGAATTGGCAAATGGATTATTCCTTTTTGAAGGCGACCATCCGTTTGTTACAATTTCTCCAGGTGTGGTCGCACACGGTGCAATAATTCCGCCCGGACACATGCAAAATGAATATACTCCACGACCATTAATCTGTTCAACAAGCGAATAAGAGGCAGGTGGCAAATATTCGCCTCGGTTATCGCAATGGTACTGAATTGAATCAATAACTTGCTGCGGGTGTTCAATTCTTATTCCCAAGGCGAAGGGTTTGAATTCTATTGGAATTTTAATCTTATCCAACAATCTGAAAATATCCCTTGCCGAATGGCCTGTGGCAAGTATGACTGCCTTGCAAGAGTAGGATTCAGTTTCATTTATCTGAAGACTATAATTGCCAGACAAGGATAATTGAATTCCTGTAAGTTTATTGTTAAACCGAACTTCTCCGCCACATTCGATTATTTTCTCTCGTATGGAACTAATGATTTTAGGGAGCTTGTTAGTTCCTATATGCGGGTGGGCCTCAATTAGTATCGATTCATCGGCTCCATGAAGGTAAAAACGCTCCAAAATTCGTCTTATACTACCCCTTTTCCCCGATCTGGTGTAAAGTTTTCCATCACTATAGGTGCCAGCTCCACCTTCCCCAAAACAATAATTACTTTCTGGATTAACAATATGCTCCTTGTTAAGGGCCGCTAAATCCCTTCTTCTTTGTCTCACATCCTTGCCTCTTTCAAAAATGACTGGTTTTAGTCCAAGTTCAATTAATCGCAAGGCGGCAAATAATCCGGCCGGCCCCGCTCCAATAATGGCTACTTCTGGTTTGTTGGAAATGTTTTGATAAATAAAATCAAACTCCTGTTTAACATTTTCAACGGCCTCCCCTTCATAATATCGGTCTACAGTAAAATTGATTTTAATGTCCTTCTTTCGAGCGTCAATAGACCTTTTTCTAATCCTAAAGGAATGAAACCCACCTTGAAGGAAAAGGGTATTCAGTTTTTCTTCGTCAGAAACAATTGAAAGGGGAAGTGATATATTTAAAGGGTTGGGCATGTAGCTATCATGCAGGTCTGCGAAAGTACGCCATTTTGCAATTCGAAGCGGCATAATTAGAAAGTGGAATGTAATTAATGGAAAACCTATATCCGAAATGTAAAAAATTGTTATTCAATGTTTTAAGATAGAATAAGCAGATATCCATTTTATGGCTGATAAGGAATAGTAGGCGGGCCCCCAACCGCCCAAAAACAGGCTACCCTTTTTTTACCATTTACAAAGGCGGTTGGGTCAGGCTTTCGCTAATACTCCTCAGCCTGCACCCGCCGAAGTCTTTCGGGGTGCAGGCTTGCGGGGTATCACGCTAAATCCTTGCCCGACATCTCCGCATAGCATTCTACGGAGCCTGGGCCTTTGTTTTTCATTCCACAGTGGTCAAATTGAAATACATGGACTTAAGTTTAATTTCAATGGAAATTTCTAATAAAACAATTTTTAAAACCAACATCTAAATTTACTTGGCTTATTTCATCCTCAAAATTTCAAAGTATAAGTTTAGATTGGCTGGATTAATAGATTGAGATTCAATAATTTAATTGCTCCTTTATTTCTTTTTTTTGAATTTGCTTTTTAGCCGATATTTTTATTTTACAATTCATTCCTGTTTATAATCCTCAAGGTATTTTAGGTAGGCCATATTTATGGAATGTCGTTTATGAAGTTGGCTTATTTGACGGAATTCTTCTTTAGATTCTGCATAGACCTTATTGCGAATCATTAAATCATATTAATTTTGTTGAAATTCACTAGGTAAATGAATGCTTCAAACCTTTTGAAACAAAAACTGACTTGTTAAAGAAAATGAAAGATTCTTGGAAAGGGAAAATAGTGGCCCTATGCATTGGGTTGCTTTTTTCAAGCTGTCTTTCAGAAATTGTTCTTCGAAATTTTTTCAAAATTAAACCTGGGCAGTATTGGGATTCAAGTTGGTTTCATTCGGTCGATTCATTGATAGTGTTAAATGGATATTATGCCGATGAGTTTGGAATTTTCAAAATCGAGAATTCCATAAAGCAAAGAATAGATGCTCAAATAAAATTGCGGGTTGAAAAGGGCGATTTTAATTCACCCATTACAAAAAATTCAAATGATGAAATAGGACTCGCTAGTTTACCCCAGCATGCCTTATCCATTATTTCGGGAAATTCAAAAAGTGATTTAACCAAATTATACCATTCCATAAAAAGTAAAAAGAATTGGTCCGCTTTTGATTCCTTGGTGGTGGATTACATCTTTCACCCGATTAATGAAAATGGTTTCCGAAGCCTATCCTTTCGTCAGGTAAAATCCGAAAGAAAAAAAGTGATGTTGATAGGTGATTCCTTTACCTATGGACAATCTGCCCTTGATTTATCCAACTCCTTTGCAGACCAACTTCTCGCCGATGGTTTCATAGTGTATAATATGGGTATTCCAGGTGCGGATCCAGCCCAATATCTAGCCATAGCCCAAAGGTATTTACCAATAGTAAAACCAGATTTTTTAATAATCAATGTATATGCAGGAAATGATATAATTTATTACCAACGCAAGCCTGAACCCAATGTGCCATTGTTTTATTTTACTAATGCAGGTTGTATAATGAATCATCCTTTGCATAAATACCTTTATTCACCCCAAATGGCACTTGATTTTGCCCTAAGCTCAACAATGATTCCTCAAAGGACTTATTGGGATAAATTTTGTTCCTTAACTTCAACTGGTACAATGGTTTGGAAAGTTATGGCGAAAATTGGCTGGGTAAGTATTTCTCCAATAGAATTTGAAGATTATTACAGCCAAGCTCAAAAGCTAAAACTTAAAGCTCCAAGCCTTAATAATGAATTGATGCTAATTAAAAAGCTGGCAATCCAAGCTAATTCTAAATGCCTAATTTCATTTATACCAGAGGTTAAGGGTGTTTTGGGCTTAAGCAGTCCTGCCCACTATCAAGGGCTAAATTGGGAAAAGGATTATTTGTTCTTCCCTGATTTGAAAACTGAAGACTACAATATTTCTTTGCAGCATTTTAACGATCAAGGACATTATAATTATTCCAAATTCCTTGAATTAGAGTTAAATAATCACTAGAAGTTAGCTAGTTAATTAAAAACGATGATTTTTCAATTCCCTATTTAGTTCATGTTCAATAGATGATGGAATGGATTTTTGACAAAATAAACAGGCAGGTTGAAAACTTATTATTTTCCATGCAATATTCTTCACGTATCCAATGTCAAAAAAGCTAATTTTGCACCCCTTGAAATTACTTTCATAAAACTTTTATACATGAGATTTATCGTTTCCAGTACCGCACTATTAAAGCAATTACAGGCCATCGGCGGGGTTTTGAATTCCAGCAATACCATTGCTATTTTGGATAATTTCCTGTTTCGTCTGGACAAAGGAGAATTGACCATTTCTGGGTCGGATTTGGAAACAACTATGACCACTAATCTTCAAGTTGAATCCAAGAATAAAGGGTCTGTGGCAATTCCTGCCAAGTTATTGGTTGATATTCTTAAATCTTTCCCTGAGCAACCTTTGACATTTACGGTAAGCGAAGAGAATTATGGTATTGAAATTAGCAGTGACTATGGAAAGTACAAACTTTCTGGTCAAGATGCTAGGGAATATCCTGAAATACCTCAGTTGGATTCTACAAGTTCTACCACCTTAAATTCAAGGGTTCTTTCTGATGCAATTAACAAAACTATTTTTGCCACCGGAAACGATGATTTGAGACCAGTGATGTCAGGTGTATTTTTTCAATTTACCCCAGACAATGTTACTTTCGTTGCTACCGACGCCCATAAATTAGTTCGTTATCGTCGATTTGATATTAAATCAGACCAAGTGGCTTCTTTTATTATGCCCAAAAAGCCATTGAATCTTTTGAAAAATACTTTGGCAGCCGAAGATTCTGAGGTTACCATTCTTTACAATGATAAAAACGCTTACTTCAAATTTGGACATATGGAATTGGTTTGCCGTTTGATTGATGGCCGCTATCCAAATTATGAAGCCGTAATTCCTCAAGAAAACCCAAATAAACTAACAATTGATAGAGCTGCATTTTTAGGATCAATTCGTAGGGTTTCTATCTTTTCAAACAAAACAACACATCAGGTTCGTTTGAAAATTACAGGAAATGAATTAAGTATTTCTGCGGAGGATCTTGATTTTGCAAATGAAGCAAATGAAAGACAATCCTGTCAATACCAAGGTGAAGACATGGAAATTGGGTTTAACTCCAAATTTTTAGCGGAGATGCTGTCTAACCTTCCTTCTGAGCATGTCAATTTAGAGATGAGTGTACCAAACAGAGCAGGTATTCTTTTACCAGCAGATGGTACAGTTGAAGGTGAAGATATCTTGATGTTGGTTATGCCTGTAATGTTGAACTATTAATCCTTTTCTTCCCTCACTTGATTACTGCAAAATTAGCTGGACAAACAGAAGTTTATTGTCTGCGTAAACCTGAAGCCTTCGTGCTTGATAGCCATGTTGAAGGTTACATGATAAATGGTATCAAAGTTAAAGAGGGAGATACCGTATTTGATGTCGGAGCAAATATTGGAGTTTTTGGCGTTAGAATGTTGCAAAAAGGTCCATCTGTAAGGGTTTTTGCTTTTGAACCAATTCCTGATATTTATGAAGTGCTAAAGGCAAATAGCCAAAAGTTTGGTAAGGATAGGTTTGTTGCCTTAAATTGCGGATTAAGTGAAGCAAATGGCGAAGCTGAATTTACATATTTCCCGCACGCTCCGGCACTTTCAACCAGCAACCCTGGCATGTGGGACGAAGATCCAGATATGTTTAAAAATGCAGTGGAAGGTAGTTTGAAAAATGCACCCAAGGAGATGTGGTATGCCAAGTTATTGCCCTCCTTTCTTTCAGGGCTTATGGCCAAATTACTGAGGTCTGGTGGAAAGAAATTTAAATGTCAATTACGCACGATTTCTTCAGTAATTGAAGAGTATAAAGTTGATAAAATTGATCTTTTGAAAATTGATTGTGAAGGGGCCGAATTAAGTGTTTTATTAGGATTGGAAGATCGTCACTGGGCTATGGTAAACCAAATGGTAGTGGAGGTTCATGATACTGCAGGTCGTTTGGAAAGAATTAAAGGTATGTGCCAAAAGCATGGTTTAGTAAACATAATTGCCCAACAAGAGCAAGGGTTTGAATCTACCAAACTAATTAATCTTTACGCTACAAGGTAAGATTACCATTTTCTTTTCTCCATTACTAGACGAGTGGCAAGGATAAATGCAGCTATAAGGCTCGCATAATAAAGAACATCCCGTGTGTCAATAACGCCCCTGCTCATTGAAACATAATGTGTATTGATACTCAATTCCAATAATAATAGGTCAATGCCCTTGTTCGGAAATAAGGCAGAAATGGAATCAAAACCATTAAATAAAAACCAACTTAGGAATACAGCTAAAATAAAGGAAACAATTTGATTTCCTGTTGCAGCTGAACAAAATGTTCCTACAGCAGTAAAAGAGGAGGCTAAAAATAGCAAACCTATATAGGATCCAATTGTTCCTCCAATGTCAATATTCCCTTTTGGTAATCCTAGAAAATAAACGGAAATAAAGTAAATTAAGGTAGGAGTAAGGGATAATACAACCAAAGCAAACCCAGAAAGAAATTTAGCAAAAACAATTTGAAATTCGGTTAGGGGTTTCGTTAGTAACAACTCTATAGTTCCCGCCCTGTTTTCCTCAGCAAATGAACGCATTGTAACGGCTGGAACAAGAAAAAGAAATATCCAAGGTGCTACTGTAAATAGTGTTTCCAATGAAGAATAACCATTATCTAATACGTTGAAATCAAGTGGGAAGACCCACATGAATAAACCTGTAATTAATAGGAATACACTCACTACAACATATCCAATCAAGGAGTTGAGAAAGGAATTTACTTCTTTTGAAAAGAGGGCTATCATAGGGCCAAAAATAGAAAATCTTTGTAATTTAGGAATGCAGTTTAGCCTTCATTTCTGATTTCCAATTTTCAAAAAAAGTTGGTACCACAAGCTGAAGTTCACCTGATTTATTTGTAAAAACTTGTACCGTTTCACCTGTAGCGCATAAAGCCCCATCAGCCTTTCGGTAAATTTTATAGGTAAATACTAGCTTGGCTGATTGGAATTCAACCCAAGTAGTTTCAATTAAAGCAATATCCCCATATTTTAAGGAACTTTTGTGCTCACAAGTTGACTTAACAACTGGTGTCATATAACCTAATTCATAAACACTTAAGTAATTGAAGCCATGCTCCAATGCCAATGCTTCTCTCCCTAATTCAAAGTACTTAATATAATGGCCATGCCAAACAATGTTCATGGCATCCACTTCATGGAATCGCACAGGTATTTCTATGGAATTTTTTAAGGAAAGTAGTTTGCTCAATGTATAAATTGTCTTTTCGATTAAGGAATCAAATTGAAGTTGAGGGATTTTTGATGTTCTATGATTAACCACAAAGGTAGCAGCATGTTTTATCTAAGCTTCATAAAGAAATTTAAAGTTTTTGCCTAAACAATCTAGAAAGGTGAAAAATAATTGAATACAAGTAAAAAGAACGGAAGAAGGAAAAGCAAAGAATTAAACTATAACTTTGCTCCGTAAATTAAATAAAAAATGAGTCAAGTGTCTGAAAATGAGACTTTTAACAAGGGGCCTTTTTCGTCTATGCAAGAAGGTGAACACGAACAAGTTGTTTATTGTTATGATAAATCCACAGGTTTAAAAGCATTAATAGCTGTTCATAATACGATTTTAGGTCCGGCCTTAGGTGGTACTCGATTCTGGAACTATAATAACGAATCAGAGGCATTGCGCGACGTTTTGAGACTTTCTCGAGGAATGACTTATAAATCAGCAATTTCCGGACTGAATTTAGGTGGTGGAAAGGCTGTAATTATTGGGGATCCTGTAAAGTTGAAAAATGAAGCTTTAATGCGCAGGTTTGGTAAATTTGTTGATAGTTTAAGTGGGAAATATATTACAGCTGAGGATGTTGGGGTCGACACCAGGGATATGGAATTCATCCGAATGGAAACCAAACATGTAACAGGTCTTCCTGAATGGATGGGAGGTGGAGGTAATCCTTCACCTGTAACTGCCTTTGGTGTTTATATGGGGATAAAAGCATGTGCTAAAATTGCCTATGGTTCTGATTCCCTTTCTGGCAAAACTGTAGGAGTGCAAGGTACTGGACATGTAGGCGAAAGTGTGGTAAAACATTTGGTCAATGATGGTGCCAAGGTTTTTATCACCGACATAAATAAAGATCGAATGCAAAAGGTCGCAAAAGAACATAAGGTTGAAGTAGTAGAATCATCGGATGATTTTTTTAATCGTCAAATGGATATTTATTCTCCTTGTGCATTAGGAGCTACTTTGAATTCAAAGACCTTGAATGTGCTGAAATGTTCAGTGGTAGCTGGTGCCGCAAATAATCAATTGGAAGATGAAAATAGCCATGGGGCTTTATTGATGGAAAAAGGGATGCTCTATGCACCAGATTTTGTTATTAATGCAGGCGGTATTATTAATGTATATTCTGAACTGCAAGGCTATAACCGTGAAATGGCCTTAGCCCAAGCCGGAAAAATTTATGATACCGTTTATGAAATCGTAAAAAGGGCAAAAGATGAGAATCTTCCTGCACAAATTGTTGCTATGAAACTTGCTCAAGAGCGTATCGATAAAATTGCCAAAATAAATCAGGTTAAATAAAGGATGAGAAGAAAGATTCTAGCTGGTAACTGGAAAATGAATAAAAGTCTCCAAGAGGTGGAGGCCTTTGTTCAAGAATGGGAAAGTGAGTTTCAGGGAATTGAACAAAAAAAATCAAGTACTGAAATTTTTATTGCACCTTCTTTTCCTTATCTCCAATATTTGCAAGCGAATGTTTCAAAATTTGGAATTAAGGTGGGTGCTCAGAATTGTGCCAATACTGAAAATGGCGCATTTACAGGTGAAGTTTCGGCATCCATGTTGAAATCACTTGGTTGTAATTTCGTGATTTTAGGTCATAGTGAACGTCGAAAGTACTTTTCTGAATCGGATACAGAAATTGGGCAAAAGGTAAAGTTGGCCATGATAAACGGATTAGTTCCTATCCTTTGTATTGGTGAAACACTTGAAGAACGGGAAAAAGCAGATTTCTTTTCAATTTTAGAAAAACAGCTTTTGGTAGCCTTGAAGGATTGTTCTGATTCTTCTTCATTAATCATTGCATATGAACCTGTTTGGGCCATCGGAACTGGAAAAACCGCATCGCCAAACCAAGCACAGGAAGTTCATTTGTTTATTCGTCAAATATTGGCTGAAAAATTTGGTGAAATAGGAAGGGAAGTCCCTATTTTATATGGGGGGTCTTGTAATCCTTCCAATGCAAAAGAGCTTTTTTCCTGCCCTGATATAGATGGTGGGTTAATTGGCGGAGCTTCCTTGAAAATAAATGATTTTCTGAGTTTATTTAGGTGTTTTTAAGGTCTGTAATTATTTAATGAGTCTGTTTTTTTTTAGATTTAAACGTAAATATTCCTTAATTGGTGTAAAATTATCGATAGTTGATTTGGATTATTCAATTCCTTGTCGAACTATGTAAAAAATAAACCATTCGTTATAACCTTTATCATACTTTTAGGGTATAAGTTCAAAACTTTTAAATTAGCCCTGTATGAAAACATCACAATTACTTTGGAATGAAAGTGAAGGTTGGAAAGAAGTAGGGAGCGTAGCTACATCAAGCGATTTTAATTTGGTTTTAGTTTTTGGAGAACGCATGCATCTTCAAAATCCTTCCGTTTATGATGGCTTAAAAGTGAAATTTCCTCAAGCAAATATAATTTCAGCCTCCACTAGTGGTGATATATTGGATACGCAGGTTTTGGATAATTCAGTTACGGCAACAGCAATTCAATTTGAGAAAACGCCAATTAGAACGGTTGCACTTTCAATTTCTGGATTTAAAGATAGTTTTGATGCTGGTGCCAAATTGACGGAAAATTTATTTAGTGATGATCTCAGCCATATTCTTGTTATCTCAGATGGAGGTAAAGTTAATGGTAGTGAATTGGTTAGAGGATTAACAAGTAAATATAAAGTTAAGGTTACTGGTGGTTTGGCAGGTGATGGAACTAGGTTTGAAAAAACACTTGTAGGGCTGGATGAACAACCTTCTGAAGGCACAATTGTTGGAGTTGGCTTTTATGGAAATTCAATTAAAATTGGCCATGGTTCATTAGGAGGTTGGGATCTTTTTGGTGCAGAAAGAATGGTTACAAAATCGGATGGAAATATTCTGTACGAATTAGATGGTCAATCAGCCTTGGACTTATATAAAATGTACCTAGGAGAAAAAGCTAAAGAATTACCAGGTTCAGCCTTGTTGTTTCCTTTAGGTATGAAGTACAATGAAGATTCTGATATTTTGGTAAGAACAATTTTAAATATTGACGAACATGCCAATTCAATGACTTTTGCTGGAGATATTCCGGTTGGGGCAACTGTTCGATTAATGAAAGCCAATTTCGATAAATTAATTGATGGGGCCTCTATTGCTGCCGAACAAAGTTATGATAACCTAAATACTGAATCTGCTGATTTGGCTATTTTGATTAGCTGTGTGGGTAGGAAAATTGTTTTGGACCAACGTATTGAAGAAGAAGTTGAAGCCGTCCGCGAAGTATTAGGCAAAAGACCCACAATTACAGGTTTTTATTCTTATGGCGAAATTTCTCCTGTTGTTTCGGAAATGAAATGTGAACTTCATAACCAAACAATGACTATTACCACTTTTTCTGAAAACTAATCATTATTCTAGGAATCAGGTATGTTCAATAAACTTTTACAACGTCAAATAGGACGGTATTTAAAGGGGGGGAATTCGATTCCTGAGGAATTTAATGATCTGTTTGCCGCTATTAGCAGCGCATACGAACATTACGAACAAGATCGAACGCTTTTGGAAAGAGCTTTGGAACTAAGTTCTAATGAGCTTTCAAGGGCAAATAAAAAATTGACAGATGCAAATAAACAAGTTGAGGAGAAAAACCGAGACTTAATTTCTTCTATCAATTATGCCAAAATGATTCAAGAAGCAATTTTCCCGCCTGAAAGTCTGATTTCAAAATTGTTGCCAGAATCATTCATATTCTATAGACCTAAGGAAATTGTTTCAGGTGATTTCTATTGGGTGGACGAATTTGAAGGAAGAATTTTTGTTGCTGCCGTGGATTGCACCGGCCATGGTGTGCCAGGAGCTTTTATGAGTATCGTTGGACATAACTTGCTGAATGACGCCGTAAGAGAACACAAAATCGGAGAACCTAGCAAAATTTTAGATCGTTTGAACCAAGGTGTTAACCATACCTTACGACAAACAGTGGAAGATGCAAGTGTAAAAGATGGTATGGATATTGCCTTTTGTTGCATCAACACGAATACCAAAACTTTGGAATATGCCGGAGCATACAACCCGCTCTATTTGGTAAGAAATGGTCAAATGATTGAAACTAAAGCCGATAAGTTCCCTATAGGTTTGTCATTTGGCGATAGCCCCAAAAAGTATACAAACCACGTAATCCCTTATGAAACAGGCGATACCGTTTATATCTTTACTGATGGTTTTGCTGACCAATTTGGCGGTCCACTTGGGAAAAAATATAAATACGACCGTTTTAAAAGCCTTCTGATTGACATTCATCAATTAGAACCATCTAAACAAAGGAAAGTAATTGAAAAGGAATTCGTTGATTGGATGGGCGATTTGGTGCAAATTGACGATACCTTAGTTATCGGAATTAGACTCTAATTTTTTGTTATCCTTCTTTGTGATAAAACTGATATTTTTTTTGTAAGCGATTCAGTTGCTTCCGCTGTTGAATTTGCAAACTCGCTGTCCCTAATTGTTTTATCAATAGTAAAATGCTCTTGGCCCTTTCATTTAATTCAAAAGGTGGATTGGAAAGGAAATCTTCAACCCAATTATGAAATTTAAGATTGTCCTCATCCTGCAAAGCTTCTTCACTCTTTTTGTAAATTGGGAATTCTGGTACAAATGGTTTGGACCTTTTTAAGAAAAGAGGTTTGGAAATTGTTCGCATCTTGATTTGGTTTTTTTCTACTTCAATTGGCAATAACCATAGGCAAATTGGAATTGGATTTAAACAAATAAAGGAATCATTCTTCCCCTTTTTCTACACGACAAAAATCAATTCTTTAATGGATGCTGAATTATATTCATTTGGAAAAGTTTTATATAATTTTAATCTCCTAATGCTTAGTTTTTTGTTTTACCTTTAAGTTATTGCAGCATTATAAATTTATATTGCTTTACATGATGCAAAAAAATCGCGTGAAAAGTTGTTCCCTCCTGCTCCTTTGTTGGTTCTTACCTTCTTTTTTATTTTCTCAAACTTTTTTTGGCAACGGTGGATCGGTTCCTGATGATGGTGGTTATTATTTTTTTCCCTTAGATGTTCAAGGTGTAAATCCTCCTTCCTGTGATTTAAATTATGGACTTGAAACCGTATGTTTGAATGTTACCCATACATGGATAAGTGATTTTGATATTTTCCTGATTGCCCCTGATGGTACCCAAGTTGAACTTACTTCGGGTAATGGAGGTGATCAAGATGGTTATGTGAATACTTGCTTTAATCAATCGTCGACCATTGGAATAGGACAGGGGACCTTTCCTTTTACAGGCACATTCCGCCCAGAAGGTAGTTTAGCAATGATAAACAATGGACAAGCAACCAATGGAACTTGGCAATTACTTATTCATGATACTTATCCAGGTGCTGATGAAGGTGCCTTGTTGGACTGGAATATCACCTTTGGAGACCAACCGGCTCAACCCTTTCAATTCATTTCTTCTAATTTGCCTATTATACGCATTAATACGTTCAATACGGCTATACAAGATGAACCTAAAATTCTAGCGAGAATGGAAATTGTTGATCATGCACCGCCTCTCAGAAATTTCAAAAATGATCCGGCTGATGATTTTCAAGGCAGCATTGGGATTGAATTACGAGGTGCAAGTTCCCAATCTTTTTCAAAAAAATCCTACGGTTTTGAAGTATGGGATGTGAATCAAAATGATAGCAATGCTGCTGTATTGGATATGCCTGCAGAAAGTGATTGGGTGCTGCATGCCTCTTATGCCGATAAATCGCTTATGAGAAATGTAATCTCGTATGAATTAGCCAATCAAATGGGACATTATGCTTCAAGGCATAGGTATGCAGAACTTGTATTAAATGGCGAATACCAAGGGGTTTATGTACTTTTTGAAAAGGTGAAAAGGGATGCGAATCGGGTAGATATTGCTAAATTGAATATTGATGATAATTTTGGAGATGAACTTACCGGTGGTTATCTTTGGAAAATTGACCGATATAATGGAAGCGATAATTCTATTGCCTGGCGCTCCAAAATTGGCCCTTGCGATCCAGTAAGTCCGGATACTAATTTTTTTCTTTTGGAATATCCTGCGGCCGATGTGGTTACTCCCCAGCAAGGTGAATACATTCAATCCAAAATGGATAGTTTTGAACTTGCCTTGATGTCGCCTAATTTTAGAGATGAAAATATTGGGTACCGCAAGCATATTGATCTTAACTCATTTATTACTGCCACAATCATTAATGAATTAAGCAAAAATGTAGATGCTTACCGATTAAGTACCTATTTACACAAAGACAAGGAAAGCAACGGAGGTAAAATTAAACTTGGCCCTATTTGGGATTATGATCTTGCCTGGAGAAATGCGAATTACTACGGAGGTGAGGATCCCGCTGGTTGGCAATTTGAAATGTGTGGTGATGGACTGCAAAACCCTTTTTGGTGGAAAAGATTCCAAGAAGATTCGGTTTGGAACAATGAATTTTATTGCCAATGGAGCCATAATAGAGCAACCTTTTTGGATACTGCAAACTTGGCTAATTCTATGAGAAACCGAGCCGAATATTTAGATGAAGCACAACAAAGGAATTTTGAATATTGGCCAATTTTGGGAACTTGGGTTTGGCCCAATCCTGATCCTATTGCCCAAACCTACCAAGAGGAAATTGAAAATACGATTGCATGGATAAAACAAAGAATCAATTGGTTGGATGGACATATCCTTGGCAGTTGCCCAATCGAAGAACCTACAGGATTAAATGAAACGAAACCTCTCGATTTTTTAGGTGGACTTCATGTTTATCCCAATCCATTTCAGGAGACTTTTTCCGTTGAATTTAACCCCGGTTTATATCCTTCCATTCAAATTGGCTTATACAATGGAATGGGACAATTGGTAAAGGAACATACTTGGAAACAAGGCCAAGACCCTTTACTATTGTTTTCCGTGAATGAAAACCTTCCCAATGGAACCTATTACCTTAAGGCAACTTATAAACAGTATGAACTCTCCCATGCGGTTTTAATCATACAAAACTAGTTCTTTACTTAAACCTTTCATTATCGATTTATTCTAAAACGCGTGTCTCGTTTTTTTGCCTTCTTTATTCTCTTTTTGTCTAATCAAATCTTGCTAGCTCAAAAATGGGTTACAATTCGCTTCGAAATTAGGGTAGGGGAGGAGAAATTGGAATTAGGTAAGAAAATTTGGATAGAGGAAGCAAAGGATTCTATTCAAATCACAAAGTTTCAGATTTACGTTTCAAAGCCGTTTCAAAAAAAAAGAAGCTTCAACCTGATTTTGTATTTTGGGACTATTCATTAGTATCGAATCAGCAATTTTTGATAAAACCAAATAAACAATTGTTTTTTATCAAAGTAGGCGTCGATAGCACAACTAATTTAAACGGCCGATTTACAGGTAGTTTAGATCCTAGCAATGGGATGTATTGGACTTGGCAAAATGGCTTTATTCATCTAAAGGTAGAAGGAGTTGGAAATAAAGTTTCAAACCCAAAACACTTTTTTCAATTTCATTTAGGTGGCTATTCTTATCCCAATAATTGTGTTGGTGAAATTTCATTGGGAAAAAATGTAGGGAACAAAACCTTGGTATTTAATGTTCAACCAATCATTCTAAAAGCCTATGAAGATAAACTGTTTGAAGTGTTATCCCCTGGAATTAAAACCAAGGAATTTATGAAGCGGTTTACGGATTCGATAAAGATTGAAAAATGAGAAGGTGGTGCATTATCGGGTTAATAGTTTGTTTTGGTTTTAGCATTCGCTACCATACAGATTTGCCTTTTTATATTCCTAAACCCAAAAAGCCTCTTCCCCAAAATAAACACATTATCTTTTTAGGTAGAACCTTGTTTTATGACCCAATCCTATCGGCAGACAGTACTATTTCTTGTTCATCTTGTCACTCGCCATACAATGCCTTTGCCCATTCTGACCATGCCTTGAGCCATGGAATAAAAGATCAAATAGGAACAAGGAATGCCCCGGCCTTATTCAATTTAGCCTGGCAAACTACTTTCATGTGGGATGGGGCAATTAACCGTTTGGATGCTCAAGTTTTGGCGCCTATCCATCACCCCCAGGAAATGGATAATGAAATTGGAAAGGTTTTAAAAAAATTAAGAAATCAATCCAACTACAAACAACTTTTTAAAAAAGCTTATGGCGATACTTCCATTACAACCGAACGATTTACCGACGCTATGGCTCAATTTGAAAACTCTTTGCTTTCTTTTGAATCAAAGTACGACAGCGTTAAACAGAGAAAATCAAAATTTACCAATCAGGAGGAACGGGGCTACGGACTTTTTAAATCCAATTGTTCGGCATGTCATTCTGAACCATTTTTCACGGCATTCCAATTCAAAGGGAATGGCCTAATTCCTGATAGCGTTTTAAATGATAAAGGTCGATTTTTGATAACGAAAGACAGTGCGGATTTGTACCTGTTTAAAGTTCCTAGTCTCAGAAACCTCTCTTTTTCTGCGCCTTATATGCACGATGGTCGATTTGCCAGCTTAAATCAAGTGCTAAAACATTATTCCGAAATGGAAGAAACAAAAAGAAAAGGTCTAGGATTATTGAAACTAAGTCCCGATGAAAGGGCAGATTTGCTGGCCTTTTTACTTTGTTTGAATGACAAAAAATTTATCTTTAACCCCAATCATTCATTTCCTCGACCAGGACATTAAACCTTTTTAAACTGTTTTACTCCAAGGGCTACATATGAAAAAGAAATTACTTACCCTTTTACCCTGCCTCGTTTTTAGTCTACAAAACTTGGCCCAGTTAAATCCTGCCATTAGTTCCTGGTTGCAGAATACCACCGAAACGGGCACCTATTACGTTAGCGGAAATTCGAATGTATTGTCCAACGGAATTTTAGTGAATTGCCAAGAAGTTGAGTACTCTACCAACTGGGTGTATGTGCATACTGCTGGTGTTCCGGCCTATCCCACCGGACCGTTTTTAGACGGAAATCCATCCCAAGCAACCGATCAGGCTGGAATATTTAAAATTAGTCTTAATCCTACCCCAAATACCGGAACATTGACTGCTACTACCGGTGGCAATATTGGATTGTTTATTAATGGAGTAGCACTTTTTGATTATAGAGATGGTGTAGCTTGGAATTCCAATACAAACGCTTTGTGTGGCGGTCCTGGCAATCCTCCTTGTCCGGGAGGCCCTACCGCCAATATGCCATGGAACAGGGATGCTGTAGTGGCTGAAAAGGCTGGTTTTGATTGTTCGAAAGGACATCCTGCCCAAGGCAATTACCACCACCACCAAAATCCTAGCGCCTTTAATTTGGATTTGAATGTAATTTCAACCATTTGTAACCTGTATGATGCCGAAGGTTTATATGCCATTGATAGCACGCAACATTCCCCCTTGATAGGTTTTGCCTACGATGGTTATCCAATTTATGGAGCTTATGCCTATCAAAATGCCAATGGCACCGGTGGTATTGTTCGCATGAAATCAAGCTATGGATTGCGCAATATTACGACTCGCACAACTTGGGCCGATGGTACCGATGTAAATGATGGTCCTGCTGTAAGTGCCACCTATCCTTTGGGCTATTTTCGCGAAGATTATGAATACATCCCAACTTCAGCCGCTACCCCCGATTTTTTAGATGAACACAACGGTAGGTTTTGTGTTACACCAGAATATCCGAACGGAATTTATTGCTACTTCGCCACTGTCGATCAAAACTGGAATTCGGCCTATCCATATGTGGTTGGACCAAGTTTTTATGGAATTAAATCTGCACAAAAAGTTACATCCGTTTCCGAGACCACCACGGTTTACAATCAGCCGGTGGGCATTCAGCAACTTGGCACAAACGATTTAAAAGCCATTGTTTTCCCAAATCCAAGTGCCGATTTTATTGCCGTTCAGGCCAATGGTTTGGTAAAAGAAGCACTTTCACTTAGTTTGTTCGATGTGGACGGTAAGGTTGTGCGCCAATCCCAAATTAAACCAGGTAGCATAACCACTTATTTTGATGTTCAAACCTTATACAATGGCTTGTATTTTTTGAAATGTACAAATTCAAATAACAACCAAGTCATAAAGCTTCTTATTCAGCATTAATCCGCGCATTTACAGGGGCAAGCAGCGTATCTGAACCTTCCGAACCTTGTTTGCCCTTATTTTTTCCCAAACCAAACTCCGCCCATTTGCGCTTTTCGTTTGCTATTTCCGATCCAGCATACTCACTTCTATTTTCTCTTTTCTCACTTCTCCTAACATTTCTCCTAATTTTTAATTTTTAATTCCCCAATTTTTAATTATTCCCATGCGTGCCCCCTCCGCCCCAAACCTTTCTACTAAAAATTAACCATTCTACTAGGGGCGTTCAGGTCGGGCTATTCGCTGCAAATCCTCGCGCCTTTCGCTTACGCTCCGGCCGCTGTGGGTTTTCCGCTGCTATCCCTGCCCGGAAAGCGTGCTGGAACTTGGGTTTTGGTGGTTTAAATAAGCAGCTGGCTAAATTGGCAACAATCTGTTCTGTAATTAGAAGGGAAGAAGGGAATCGTTGGTTGTAAACATTTCCAGTCAATGGAACAAAGCTTTAACCAGTATACTTATTTCCGCTATTGTGTAGGGGAGCTTAATTTTATTTACCAATGTTTTTGCAAATTATTTCCTCCTATTTTTGAAGGCATATAGTGGAATTGGGAAATGGAATGGTAGATATAGGGAAGTTAGTGGCAATGGTAGGCACTTTTAAGCAAACGAATAAAAATCAAACTGCGATTGAATTTAAAGAAGTCATTACAATTTCAAATCCGTTATTCAGAATATTATCATACTTATTTGTAGACTTGGATAAGTTGATGGACTTATACTTTCAAAACTTAAAACAAAAATTAGGCGAATAAAATGGCATCAAAAAAGACTTGGACTGAGAAATTGCATTGTGACAAAGAGCCCAAAATCAAACGAATAGATTTTGATTTTGCAGACATTCCGGCAAACAGCAATATGTTTATTGCGACACCGCAAATAATTGACAATTACATTAAGCAAATACCAAAAGGTAAAAAAGTATCAGTTCAAACAATGCGGAAAGACCTTGCTATTGAAAACAGAGCCGACTATACTTGCCCAGTTACGACAGGGATATTTTTACGAATAGTGGCAGAAGCAAATTTTGAAAAATACCAACAAACTAACTCACTCAAAGGCATCACACCATTTTGGAGAGTGGTAGAACCGAACTCGACTTTATCTAAAAAACTTACATTTGGACAAGACTTTATTACTAACCAAAGACAAGCTGAAAACATAAATGACTAAATTAGCGGACGAACAGAACCACATGCCGCTACCGTGGGCAAAGTCAATAAACGATTTTGCACTTCGAATAAGGCTTTTGGTGAAAAACTTAGAGCCGCTCTTTAAATAAATTTTTATCTGTAAATTCGCTTACTGCCCCTGCCCCCAAAACGTGCAAACAGTCCCCACAAAACCTACCTTATTGAATAAGTGAACATTCTGACAGTAGGGTAATTCAAACATCCAATTGGTAAGTTCTAGAAACCTGAAATAGTCAGGAAGAAAAAGTAAAAAATTGGATTTCCGATAGCTCCAAATTTCCATTTTTCTACCCAAACCCATTCGAAGTGCCCCGGGCAACGATAGAAACGGAAAGCCCGCAAGGACAGCCGTAGCTTTAGCGAAGGTTGGACGCGGACTTGCAGTGGATAGCGTGACCCAACCGCCCTAGGTAAAAGGCCAATTTAAAGTGTAATGGTTATAGGCGGTTGGGGGCCCGCCAAACTATCCTTTGAATAATAAAATAGAAGTTAGATTTTGGCTGTTTTATGCCTTAAATAGTGATCTGCAAGTACCAAGGCTGCCATGCTTTCAACAATTGGAACAGCTCGGGGAACCACACATGGATCGTGCCGACCTTGCACCTGCTGGGTGATCTTTTCGCCTTGATCGTTAATGGTATTTTGGGGTTTCAGAATGGTAGCCGTTGGTTTAAAGGCCACCCTGAAATAAATGTCCATTCCATTAGAAATGCCACCCTGAATGCCACCTGAATGGTTGGAACTGGTTTCGACTTTGCCATTTTTAAGCACAAATTCATCGTTGTGCTGCGAACCATACCAAGTGCTACCTTCGAATCCACTCCCGTATTCAAAGCCTTTTACCGCATTGATACTTAGCATGGCTTTGGCCAAATCAGCCTGAAGACGGTCAAAAACAGGTTCGCCTAGTCCGACCGGGCAATTTTCGATAAGGCAGGTAATGATGCCACCTAATGAATCGCCCTCCTTTTTAGCTTTGGCTACCAAGGCTTCCATTTGCTCTGAAAGGATTTTGTTGGGGCAGCGTACCAAAGATTGGTCGATTTGTTGCCTGGAAACATGTTGGATTTGCTTGTCCATTTGCAAGGGGCCAATGCCCGAAACATAGGCTGTGATGCGGATATTTTCGGTTTTAAGCAGCAGTTCAGCTATGGAACCTGCCACGACTCTTGCCGCCGTTTCCCTAGCCGAGGAGCGACCACCTCCTCTGTAATCGCGGATTCCAAATTTTTCCTGATACGTATAATCGGCATGCGAAGGCCTGAAACTATGTTGGATGGAGGCGTAATCTTGGCTTTTGGCATCCTCGTTTTGAAGGATAGCAGCGATGGGAGTGCCAAGGGTTTTACCTTCAAAAACACCGGAAACAAACTGCACTACATCCGACTCTTTTCGTTGGGTAGTAAGGGCCGATTGTCCTGGTTTTCTACGATCTAACTGTGCTTGTATGTAGGAAAGGTCGAGCTGGAGTCCGGCTGGACAACCATCGATAACCACGCCAATCATTGGGCCATGGCTCTCGCCAAAGCTTGTGATTTTGAAGAGAGAACCGAAAGCGTTACCTGGCATAGGGTAGGGGATTACCAGCCTAAGATCCAAGCAAACATCAAAGGAGCCACAATGGTAGCATCACTTTCAACGATAAATTTTGGGGTATGGATATCCAGTTTTCCCCAAGTGATTTTTTCGTTAGGAACTGCGCCAGAGTAGGAACCATAAGAGGTTGTAGAATCGGAAATTTGACAAAAATAACTCCAGAACGGAACATCATGCCATTCCAAATCTTGGTACATCATAGGCACCACACAAATAGGGAAATCACCTGCGATACCACCACCGATTTGGAAGAAACCTACACCTTTGCCGCCTGAATTAGCCCTGTACCATTCGGATAACCAAACCATATATTCGATTCCCGATTTCATGGTAGAGGCTTTTAGTTCGCCCTTGATAACGTAAGAGGCGAAGATATTTCCCATGGTGCTGTCTTCCCAACCTGGCACAACGATGGGTAAGTTTCGTTCGGCAGCAGCCAGCATCCAAGAGTTTTTTGGATCGATTTCATAGTATTGTTCCAATTCTCCAGAAAGAAGAATTTTGTACATATATTCATGCGGAAAGTAACGTTCACCATTTGTTTCGGCAGCTTTCCAAACCCCATGGATATGTTTTTGTAAACGACGGAAAGCTTCTTCTTCAGGAATACAGGTATCGGTAACGCGGTTGTAATGGTTTTCTAAAAGATCCCATTCTTCTTGCGGGCTCAAATCGCGGTAGTTGGGCACCCGTTTATAGTGGCTATGGGCAACCAGGTTCATGATATCTTCTTCGAGGTTGGCACCGGTACAAGAAATGATATCGATTTTTCCTTGGCGTATCATTTCGGCTAAGGATTTTCCAAGCTCGGCAGTACTCATGGCTCCGGCTAGGGTAACCATCATTTTTCCGCCTTCGGTAAGGTGGGTTTCGTAGCCTTTTGCTGCATCCACGAGGGCGGCAGCATTAAAATGTAGGAAGTTGTTTTGGATAAATTGAGAGATAGGACCTTTGTTCATTAGCGTAATAAATGGGGTGCAAAGGTATTATAATTCTTCACCATCATAATTATAACAGTAGGAACTTGTAGAACTGAAATTAATCGTTAGTCTTCTGTTAATGTAACTATTATTTGAAATTGTTTCTGAACCTTGTAAATTCCCAGAGCCACTGAATTCTTTACCTGAAACTATTTGTGCAGGGATTTGAAATGAAAAATTATAGTAAGTATATGAATAATCATTCGTTCTATTTGCACCGGTCAAGTTAATTCCAACCTTTCTGTAGGGAGGTGAAAGAATTTGAATATAGAATTCATAAGCCTCTCCAGGTTCACCTTTTACAATGGATAAACTATCATAGAATAAACAAATATTGCTATTGTTTTCATCAAAAAAGGTAAGGTTTAAAAGGGGATCAATAATTTTTAATTTCTTTTCTTCTTTTGGAATTATATAAGTTGCAGTAGCTTCCTCTTTTCCATCCATTCCTTTAACAGTTAGGTAGAAAGTATCGGATTTACCCAAATAAAACATTCTATCGTAAATATCCAAAGTACTAGTGGTGTATGTATTGGTGTCAAACTTCCAAACCAATTCACCGATGTTTTCAGAGCAATCGGCAGTTAGATAATAAGGCATATTGGTAATTCCAGGGAAATCCTTATTAGGAAATTCAATACAAGCAACTGGTTTTTTGCTTTTAGTGCAAGAGGCCAATACTAGTAATGCTACAAAGAAAAATAAGCGGTTTTTATGAAAAATCATGGCTTAAAAAATTAAAAATCCAAGTTTGATTCTAAAGTCCAGTCCAAAAGAGTCATTTTTTCTCCTCAAACTTGATGCGGAAATTTCCGTGTCTATTTCTAAATCTCCTGGAACTGGAAGGCTTGTAAAGGAAGTAAAGGAAAATAAATTAGAACCCCAATACGGTGCAACTAATCCTGTGTTTTTTTGACTACCAAAACCATTGTCTTTTAACACCGCACCCGAAAAACCTAGGGCAAAATCAAGAGTAATGAACTTGTTTAGAAAAGCTTGTCTTCCAATCCCAAATCCATAAGTCATAACCGGTACTTTGTCTTCAATAAAATGGTAAGCCCCTTGAATGTTGTTGGCGCCAATAGCTGAAACTGTTGCTTTTCCAAATCCATTTTGCCAATAAAAATAAAATCCTCTAGGAGCAGGCAGCATCCGATTGGTATAAAGTTTTAAAATATAATAAAAAGTGGAAGATTGAAGATAGGCTCTTTCTGAAAATCCATCCGATACATTCGATGTACTACCTGATTGTGTGTTGGTAAATTCATATTCCTTTTTGATTCGTTGTCCAACATTATAGGATTTAAAATATTGGTATCCAAAACTAATGGAAAGATTTCTAAAGAGGGCAAATTCCACTTCTGCATTTCTACAGGGGACATATTTTCCATCAAAAATCGTTGTTTTTACGAGTAAGCGTTTTCCAATAAATCCTCCAAATTGAGCAAAAATACTAGAAGAAAGAAAAACGATAAGGGTGGTTGTTATTACCTTTTTCATAAAGCTTACTTTGAATGATTCATTAAATAAACACTGTCATAAACCAAATGGCTTAGGGCAATTCCTTTTATTCTTCCCGTTGCCGCCGAAATACTTTGATAAATTAATTCTCCTTTATTTACATCCAACACATAGTTAACTAAAACTGTTTTCGTTCCGCCTGAAAAGGATCCAATAAAACCAAAATAGGGGGTTCCATAGATAGTACTCAATTTACTCCATTCGGGATTGAGTTTAATGGGCACTACAAAAACTTGTTTTGAAATTCGTTTTCTATCTTTCCTTGATGCGAAGTTCAAGGGATTGTCCTGCATTTGAACGTGTAAAAGAATATCGTTTTTCAATGGAACTAAATAACGAAGGTAATCCTCTTTTATCCCTTTGGAAGCATCAGGAATTAGGACTAGATTCATTTTGTTGGACTTGTTTTCCGCCAATTTCAGTAGCTCATTATCCAATGATTTCTGCAACTTTTCTGATAGTTTCTTGTCAAGCTTTTCGAAATCTCTGTTTTGGTACACAAAGGATTGAGGAGCGATGTAGATGATTTTATCAATGTTTTCTTTTTGTTTGGCAAAGCCTTCCATCCTGTTTACTCGAATAAAACCACCCGTACAGGAGTTTAGCGCCAGTATAGTTAAGGAAAGGATTACAAACCGGAGTGTATAGTTAACTATTTTCATTTACTTAAGTTTTTCTGCAATAAAGCCTTTGTAATTGGATGAAGGGAATTGAGTCAGAAACTGCCTGTAAAATACATTGGCTGCCTCTTTTCCTAAATATGTTTCGGTGGCCAAGCAAAGCTGAAGAGCATATTCTTCGTTTTCCTTCATTTTTTCTTCATTGGATTTGGTATACCCATACATTAATTTTTTAAATTGAGTATTGTCAGGCTTTTCCATCAGCAGGTTTACCAAGGCAAAATTTCGGGTTGGAATCAAGGTGGTTTGTTCGAGGGTGTTTTCCAATAAATCCTGTTCCTTTAATTGACTCATCCAAAATAGGCTCTTAATAATGGATAGTTTTACAAAATGATTTTCAGGGTATTTTCTCAATAAGCGAAGTCCTTCATAAACAGTGCGTACATAATTTCCATTGGAGAAGCAGTTTTTAAGAATTTCAAACTCGGCAATTGCTTTAATTTTAGCGAATTCTAATTCATTTTCATTTCCTTTGAAATTATAGTTGGTGCTTTTTAATATTTCTTTTAAGGCCAATCCACGTTTTTCGATTTCCGGATGTGTCAGATAAATATCCTCAACCAAACCAAATACCATAGCATTTTCATCTTTGTTTCTTTCTTTTTTCAACCACTTACTCACTTTTTTGGTTGAAATGGAGGCGGTATCAATTTTAAAATACTCTGAATTAAATAACTTTTCAAGTTCAAAGGCCGGCTCGTTTGTATCTAAGTGCTCAAGTAATTCTAAGGCATTTGCCATTTCATTGGCATTGTACTTACTACTTGTAAGGATAGATAAACCTACTGCATCTGCTTCAAACTCATTTTCTCTACTAAAGGATAAGTCCCTAAAAACAGCGCCTTCCTGGTTATAAACATTTTCTTCCTCTTTCTTTATTTTTTCAAGTTTTTGGATGTTTACAATAACATGTTGCTTTTTTATGTGCGCAATTTCATGACTTAAAACCGCAGCCAATTGGCTTTCATTATCCATGGCAGCCAAAAGTCCCACATTCAAAAAAATAGTTCCTTCCGGCAGTGAAATGGCATTAACTGAGGAGTACCGGGTAACATAAACTTTCATTTTTCCCGTATAGGAAGGTTCTGTTTGCAGAAGTTCATTTAATACTCTCTGAGCAAATTTAGATAGCTCATCATGGTAATATACAGAGCCATCGGTCAACATTTTTAGGCGGTCTTTTTCTATTTGAACCTCCAAATTTTTGGCCTTTTTCAAATCCATCCCCTTTTCTTTGGCCATCTTTCTGAAACTTTCCCAATTTGGTGATGCAATTTCAGAAGCTTGTATATCACCCAATACAGAAATGGGCTGATAATTATCTTTGAAGTTTTGTGCCTCAACCAAAACGTTTGATGCCAACAAAATATGAATTAAAAAAAAGGTTTTTCGGAGCATTTTTTTGATTAATTCGGCAATAATAATTAAAAAGAGAATCTATAATTGGATTTTTCTTAAACTCAAATTTTGAAAAAAATAAACATTTTTTTCTTGCCAACTACTTGGTCAAATTGGATTTACCTCCGTTATTGAATTTCGGGACAAAGGTTGTTATCGATTTGGACTAAAAATTGATTTACAATTTCTATCTAATTTTAAACCTTTCTAATGCAAAATCTGGGTTAAGGTTTTAATGGTTTCAACAGGGTTTTCCGAACCAAATACCGTATTCCCCGCCACCAACACATTGGCCCCTGTTTGTACCAATGCTTTGTAGTTGTTTAAATCTACTCCTCCATCAATTTCGATCAAGGCCGAACTTCCGCTTTGTTCAATCATTTGTTTTAATTGAGCCACTTTTCTGAAAGTATTCGGAATGAATTTCTGTCCACCAAAACCTGGATTTACACTCATTAAACATACTAAATCAATATCAGCTATTACATCTTCCAAAAGCGATACATTGGTATGCGGATTTACAGCAACACCGGCCTTCATACCCAAAGCTTTTATTTCTTGAATCGAACGATGCAAATGGGTGCAAGCTTCAATATGTACCGAAAGTATATCAGCACCCGCCTCTTTAAATTCTTTAAAATAACGCTGTGGTTCTACAATCATTAAATGCACATCCAATGGTTTTTTAGCATGCTTTTTTATCGCTTTAACCACCGGAAACCCAAAAGAAATATTTGGAACAAATACACCATCCATAATGTCTACATGAAACCAATCGGCCTGGCTTGAATTAATCATTTCGCAATCGCGTTGGAGGTTGGCAAAATCGGCCGATAAAATGGATGGAGCTATTAAATGAGGCATGGGGCAAAAATAACCTAAAGGCCTCAAAAAAAACAGAATTGAACAGAAACTTATTCAAAATAATCTACTTTCGCCTTGTCTTTATCGTTACAACTATGAATCCTTATTATTTTACCGAAGATCACGAAACCTTTCGCCAAGGCCTCCGTCAGTTTTTAGACAAAGAAGTTAAACCGTTTATCGACGAATGGGAGGAAAAAGGACAAATTCCTAAAGAAGTTTGGAAGAAATTCGGCGACATGGGTTACCTCGGATTGAACTATTCGGAAGAATTTGGTGGAATCAATGCCGATTTCTTCTATTCCGTAGTTTTCATGGAAGAAATTTCGAAAGTGCACAGTGGCGGATTTTCTATCACGGCGGCTGTTCAACAATATATGTCATCGCCCTATATTTTCAAACATGGTAGCGATTACCTTAAAGAGCAATACTTGAAACCGGCTATCGCTGGTGAAAAAATTTGTGCCATCGGTATCACTGAGCCTGGTGCAGGTTCTGATGCTGCCAACATCCAAACCAAAGCCATTAAAGAAGGTGATTATTATGTAGTAAATGGCGCTAAAACCTTTATTACAAATGCCTATTACGGCGATTTTGTGGTGGCCGTAGTGAAAACCAATCCGGAGGCGGGTACCGGCGGTGTAAGCCTTTTAATTATTGATTTGGATTCACCGGGTATTTCAAAACGAAAATTAAAAAAATTAGGCTGGCACTCGTCCGATACGGCTGAACTGAATTTCGATGATGTAAAGGTGCCGGTCAAAAATAGAATAGGGGAGGAGGGACAAGGCTTTTATTACCTCATGGGCGGTTTGCAACTCGAGCGTTTAACAGGCTCAATTATGGGCTATTCGTCTTGCGAAAATATTCTGGAGTACTCCTTGAAATATATGTCCGAGCGCAAAGCCTTCGGTCGCACCATCGATAAATTTCAAGTGTTACGTCATAGAGTAGCGCAATTGGCTACCGAAATTGAAGCTTGCAAACAATTTGTCTACTACGTTTGCCGTCTGCATTCCGATGGGAAATTTGCAGTAAAAGAATGCTCGATGGCCAAATTGCTTTCTACCGAGCTTGCCGATAAGGTTATGTACCAATGTTTGCAGTTCTTTGGAGGCTATGGTTATATGGAAGAATACAAGGTGGCGCGCGGTTTCAGAGATGCTAGAATTGGAACCATCGGCGGTGGTAGCAGCGAAATTATGCGTGAAATCATTGCCAAAATGGTTATAGAAGAAGTAAACTACAATAAACCTACTGAAACAAAGACGCCTTCATCGGCAAATACGGCAGAATCCAAAAGCCCTGTTCCAACTACGGCAAAAGGGATTATCCTTGGTTTGGCTTCACGTTTAAAAGTGGAAAAGGCGGCCAATTACAGTGGTGTTTTTCATTTTGATATCAGTGGTCCAAATGGTGGAAAATTTACTGTAAAACTCGACAAAGGGCAGTGCGCGGTTTCAGAAGGTTTGGAAGGCAATCCGAATTGTTTGACCGAAGTGGAGGATAGTGTTTACGAATCGGTTGAATCGGGCAAAATGAATCCCCAAGAAGCTTTGATGTCGGGCAAATTAAAAGTTAGCAACATCATGGAAATGATGCAGTTCGGCGGTTTGTTTAAACGTCTTAATTAAATAAGTTTAGATTTATAACCTGTCTTTTCCAATTTGAAGTTTATTGATGAATTGGATTTGGCGGGCCCCATTCGCAAAAACCTTTCTACCTTGATTAACCATAGTGCCAGCGAATGGTCGGGCTATTCGTTGCAAGTCCTCGCGCCTTTCGCTAACGCTTAGGCCGCTGTGGGCTTTTCACTGCTATCCCTGCCCGAAGAGAGAAGTGGTAAACGAATAGCGTACTTAGAATAAACCATTGGCGTTACTTAACTTTGAATTCAGTTTTTTTTGTAATTCCGAATGGAACTTTAACATTGTCCAATATTATTGTAGCTTTTAGGAGAATAATTCTACTACTATTCTAACTAAATGACAAAACAAAGGGCGTTCTAGAAATAACTTTTGTAGAAATTCTTTAAGATTATGGCTGAAATTTTTGTTTGAACATTTCTAATAGGTAAAAAAAAAGGCCAGACGAATCCGACCTTTTCATTAACCTAAGTTGAAATCAATTATTCCGAAATTTCAATGTTTTCGATTACATCCCCAACCCTTATTTGATCGATTACATCTAAACCTTCCACTACCTTACCAAAAACAGTGTGGTTACGATCGAGGTGCTTGGTATTGTCGCGGTTATGGCAAATGAAAAACTGTGAACCTCCAGTATCTCTTCCGGCATGTGCCATTGAAAGTACCCCACGATCATGGTATTGGTTTTCGCCGGTTAATTCGCATTTGATGGAATACCCAGGTCCTCCATTACCGATTCCGTTAGGACATCCGGCTTGCACAACGAAATTTGGAATTACTCGGTGAAATTTAATGCCTTTGTAAAAACCTATTTTCGAAAGTTTTACAAAATTGGCTACGGTATTGGGGGCATCTTTTTCAAAGAATTCAACCTGCATTTCCCCTTTGTTGGTTATAATTTTTGCTGTCATGCTGCAAAGAAAGCAAAAATCCGCCTTACTCTTTTTGTAGGCTTTTTCACAAAACCTTTTTTTTTGTTTGATTCCCTTGTTTTAATAGGCATAAATTTCGCTTAAATCATCTTATTATTCTAATGAAATGTATTGATTTGCAGCTTTTTATTGAGTTGTTCACAAGTATGAAGTTGACAAGGTTTAATGAATTTTTACAAATTTTCACAAACAGAAGAAAATAGTTCTATTTTAGCGGGTCAAAATTGTAGGTTAATACCGCATGAAATTAAAACCTGTACTACTTACCTTAGGATCCTTGATTTGCTTAGCTACATCTAGTTTTGCGCAAGGAGACAGTGCCGAAGCCAAACCAAAACGTGTCCGCCCTCCTTATGAACCAAACAAATGGCCATCCATTAGTTTGGGTGTTGGACACTTTGCCTTTAATGGCGATGTGGGTAAAAACCTGAAAGTTGTGGATTTTTCCAACTTCCGTATGACTTACCGTTTGGATATTGAGCAAAGATTTTACAGCGCTTTCGGTGTATCCTTAACTGGTATGTACGGTAAAATGGCTCGCAACGAGCGTTCGACCAGTCGTAACCTGAATTTTGAAAATACAGTAATGCAAGGTGAATTAAATGTTATCCTCTATTTAGATAACAATTTGTTCATCAACCGTTCTTCCAAATTCTCACCTTATTTATATGGTGGTGTTGGGTATATGATGTTTACCCAAAAAACAGACTCTTTAGATAAGAATGGTGAAGCCTATAATTATTGGACCGATGGAAGTATTCGCACCAGGCCTCAAACGCAAGAAGTTATTCAGGCAGGTGGGAATTCTTATTTTACCCAATTGGACAGAAAGTATGAAACTTCAGTAAAAGTTTCAACTCCAAATGCTTTGGTTTTTCCAATGGGATTGGGTTTGCGTTATAAATTGAGCAATTTGTTTTATGCCAACATTCAAGCCGCCTATTATATGACGATGTCTGATTTAATAGACAATGTTAAAGATGGTGGTAATGATAGTTATGTATATGTAGGAACATCCTTTACATATAATATAGGTATGAAAGGTGTTAAAAAGGAACCAACCGAATTTGATGATGTTGATTTTGCATCCTTTGACAAAGAAGATGATGATGGTGATGGTGTTAACAATAATATTGATGAATGTGGTGCAACACCAGAAGGAACCAAAGTAAATGAGAAGGGTTGTCCTTTAGATGAAGATAAAGATGGTGTTCCTGATTATATGGACGACGAAAAAGGAACAAAAGAAGGAGTAGTGGTGGATGCAAAAGGCGTTACTATTCCTGAAGAAGGACCTGGACTGAGCAAAGATTCAATAGCAACTGATCATACTCGTATGAAAGAAATTTTCCCAAGTATGAAAGATGAAATGGTAGGAACTTACTATAGTTTTGATAAACCACAAAAAGTAAGCGCCTCCTCTTCAGGAAGTGGAAATACCTTAACTGACTTTAAATTTGTTGATACAAATGGCGATGGTTATATTTCTTCTGATGAAATATCTTCTGCCATTGACGCCTTCTTTGAAGGAGAAAGTCAACTTAAATCTTCCGATATTAACCGACTTATCGATTTCTTCTTTGAACAGTAAGAGAATTTAATAGGGTATTTTTAAGGACTTGTTGTTCATTTATATAGATACATCCTATAAATTTTTAAATAGTTTAGAGGCTAAAATTTAACGTAACTAATTTAAAGAAATTCGTTGAAGACCACAAGTTAACGCCCCTTTAGAAGTCTAAGAATCGAAAAAAAAAATCAGTGTAACTAGATTAAATAAATTATATCTTTCGCCGCCCAAAAAATCATCTAAAAGAATGAAGCAATCTCTAAAAGCTACCCTTTTACTTTCTGCCTTTGCTACTTGTTTTTCAGCATTTGCCCAAGACGTAAAAGTAACTTCCAACATTCCAGCTGAAGTTGAAGCAGGAAAAGAATTTACGGTTGAACTAACTGTTAATAAAGGCGATGTTTCAGGCTTTGCCAAGTTACAACAGGAGTTACCTGCTGGATTATCCGCCACTCCAGAAAACCCGAATGGTTCTACATTCTCATTTAAAGAACAAAAAGTAAAATTTCTTTGGATGGCTTTACCTGGAGATAAAACTTTCAAAGTTTCCTATAAAGTAAAAGTTGATGCTTCTGTTTCAGGAGATCAAATTTTGGAAGGTTCATTTTCTTTTATTCTTAATAATGAAACACAAAAAGCCGCTTTGCCTAAAGATATTATTAAAGTTACAGCTTCTGGAACTGCTGCAGCCAATGCGGCTGCATCCCAACCAAAAGTTACAACGGTAGAATCGAATCCTCAAAGTTCAACCCAACCCACTAAGCCTGCTGAAACATCTAGTTCAAGTGAAGTAGCAGCATCTTCTAGCTCAAGCAATGCGGAAGCTGAAGCTTTGGCTAAACGTAAAGAAGAAGAAGCAAGGGTTAAAAGTGAAAAAGCGGAAAGAGATCGCAAAGCAGCTGAACAAAAAGCCGCTGCTGCCTCTTCATCAGTTAGTGTATCAGCATCTACATCTGCTCCAAAGGCAGCAGGTCGCGTAAATGGCTTGGTTTACAGAGTACAAGTAGCTGCTACTAAACGTAAAGTGGAAGGTTCTGATTTCAAAGCTCAATTTAATTTAAGTGATAATGTGGCTTGGGAAGAACACGAAGGTTGGAATAAATATGTTATTGGAGAATTCCAAAATTACAAAGCCGCAAAAGCTTATTCTAATAATGTACGTGACAACAATGGCGTACCAGGACCATTTGTTACATCATACCTTGACGGTGTAAGAATCTCTGTTCAAGAAGCCTTAGAAAAGCAAGGTCGTTAATCGATCAAATCTTTATAACCTTAAGACACAGCTCTGCGTAGAAGCTGTGTCTTTTTTTTGTTGTGAAGTTAAATCTACCCTTATTCAACCCCATTTTATTCATATGCCTATTTGGTTTTGGATTTGGATATTCCAATTTTTCTCAAGGTCAAAAGTCTTCCGGTTTGCCAAGAATAGGCTTTAGTGTAGGCGGTTTTACAGGGTTTACCGATATTAAGTCTGAAGACTATAAGCCGGGCCTGAATTACAAAATAGCTTACCAAATTTATGTAGACAAACCCATTATTAAACCCTTGTCATTGGGTTTGAACTTTATTACCGGAAAGATTTATGGTAGTCAAACGATTCAAGGATACGATATTAACTTCCAAACCACCGTATTCTCGCAATCGCTGCGTTTAAATTATAATTTCTTTCCTTTTATTAAAACAAAATCAAAAAACAGGTTTTATCCTTTTGTTGGTGTTGGAATTGGAATGCTTGCTTGGCGTTCTAAAGGTGATTACAAAGATCAGAATGGTAAATTTTATTCAGATTATGATTCGTCTCAACCAGTAGCGAAGGACCATATTTTTGAAACCGACCTCAGACAAGCTAATTTGGATCGATTTGGAAAGTATCCACAGGTTACGATGGAAGTTCCTGTTTTTCTTGGGGTCGATATTCGAATTAAAAAGGGATTAAATGCACGTATTAATGCCGAATACCATGTTGGCTTTAGCGACATGCTCGACAATGTAAGCAGTAAAGGTTTAGGAGCTCGACAAGGTAAAAAGGGTTACGACAATTTATTGGCTATTTCTGCAGGTGTAAACTACAATTTGGCCTATGCTGAAGAGGATGATTCAAAACCCCAGGATTTGGATTTAGATGGTATTGTTGATTCAAAAGATAAATGCGATAATACACCTGCTGGTGTGAGAGTTGATAAAAAAGGTTGTCCGGTGGATGATAACAACAATGGAACAGCGGATTACTTGGAAGAAGGCTCTATGGCCAACCAAGACTATAAAAATAATCAAGATCCCAATAAGCCTAATCCTATCAATTCCTCTGAAGTAAAATCTTCCAGTTCAGAAAGTACATCGGCAAACTCAACTATCGGAAATGAAAATGGTAAGGAGGTTTCTGCCGAAACAGCGGAATCTTCAAAAGGTAAGAAATCCTCAACTGTTGTATCTGCACAGGAGGAAGTTGATAATAATGGTCGGAATGAAGGTAGCCCGTCTAGTATAACCGCTGAAAGTACAGGAAACCGCAAGCAAACAACGGCTACTATGGAAGAGGATGGGAAAGAGACAATTAGTATAGTGAATAATCCTAATACTAATACAGGAGAGGAAAATGCCAATTTAGATAAGGTGAATGGCGGAATTAAGGACAAAGAGACTAACTCAAAATCGAAAGGTAGGAGAAAGAAAGAAGGAAAAATGGAAGAACAAGCTGCTGGAAAAGACACTGTGGTAGATAATAGTACCTCCAATGGAAAAGTAGAGGCAAATGGTATGGCAATGGCAGAATCCCAAACCACTGGTACTTCAGATAATTCAGGACAATCAGGGAAGGATGAAATTGCTTCCCAAAGCCAATCCAACAACCAAGGGGCAAATACTGAAAATGTCGCCAAAGAAAATCAGAACCAGGCTGAAAACAAAATTAGCAAACAATCCACTTCAACATCTTCATCTTCAGCAAGTAACAATGCAGGAGATGGTCCATTGGCAGCATCAAATTCTACTTCAACAAATCTTTCGGAAAAATCCAGTTCAAATGGCAAAGGAAAGGAAAGGGAGGAAAAGCAAAATGAAGCTACCATTGACGCAACTAACAATTCCATTACAAAAATTAAGGAAGCGAATAGTGAAACTGGTGTAAAAGAAAATTCGACTGATGATGGAAATGCCAACAGCAACGGAGTGAAAGTGGTAAAAATGGATGCTAACGAAGATTTTGCAAACAATTCAACAATAAGCAAAAGCGGTATTGACCTAAGTGATGCGAAAACGGCCAAAGCCCAATTTGAAAAGGCGGCCGGTGCTTCTTCTGAGAAAAATGAACCCATGTCGGCGGTTGATTTATCGGCTCGATTAGGTAGGTTTGCATTTGCAGATATCAATAAAAATGGAAAGATTTCTGTATCAGAAGTTAACCACTTTATAGATGAGTTTTTTGAGAATGGAGAAGAGCTTAATTTGAAAGTTACGGATATTCGTGATTTGATAGATTTTTACTTTGAACAATAATTTGAAATAGAAAATTGTGGAAAAATTGTGGAAAAGTTGTAAGTATCTGAAAAATATATACTTTGGCAGGAATTTGCATAAAGTGTTTTCGACAAAATTTTGCATGAATAAAAAATTACCTTTAACGCTCGGGTTAGCCTTAATTTGTTGGACTTTAGGCGTTTTTGCCCAAGTTCCAAATGCCCCGTACGATGGAAGAGAAGCTTCCAAAATGCCAAGGGTTGGATTAGGTTATGGCATTTTTACCTATTTCGGCGATGTACGAGACAATACTTTTAACCATCCTTTTACCAGTAGTAGCGGTGGGGAATTGACCATTGAGCGGAATATTAACAGTTACCTCAATCTGTATATTAAAGCCGTTGCAGGTAAAATTTCGGTTAATGAAAGAAGTGATTCGAGGAACCTAAATTTTCAATCCAGTTTATACCTAGGAAGTGTGAATGTGATGTACAATTTTAACAATTTGTACAAACGCCCCAAGGTATTGCAGCCTTTTGTGAGTTTAGGTGTTGGCGTTTTCAGTTTTGATAGTAAAACCGATTTAAAATCGGCATCAGGAACTCCCTATTATTACTGGAGTGATGGAAGTATCCGCGACATGAGTGAGACTGGTCCTGGCGCTGAAGGAGCTCAACAGATTTCAAGGGATTACAAGTATGAAACAGATTTAAGACAATTAAATACAGAAGGAAGAGGCAAATATTCGCGTTTGGCTTTTTCGATTCCCATGGAATTTGGTGCTTTGTTCCGCGTAAGCCCAAGGGTTTCATTTAAAATTGGCGCGACCTATTATTACAATTTTACTAACCTTATTGATAATATTTCGGAAAAGGGTACTGGAAATATGCAAGGAACCAAAGGAAGTGATAACTTTCTGTTTACCTCATTTGGGGTTAATTTTAACTTAGAAAATCCGAATAAACGCGAAAAGGCTCCTACCTTGGAAACTATCCCTGATAGTTTGTTTGCCGATTTGGATACCAAGGATACTGATGAAGATGGAGTTCCTGATTTTCAAGATGAATGTGCTGGAACACCAAAAGGGGTTTTGATTTCTAAAACGGGTTGTCCGTTAGATGATGACAACGATGGAATCGAAAACTATAGAGATGAAGAAGAAAAGTCAACACAACCAAATCCTCCAGTTACTGTTGACGGAAGGAATTTTACTGATGATATCATAGCAGCTTCCTTACCTAAGGATTCAATAGCTTTGGCGCACGATATGATTGAAAAAGCTTTTGCCAATCAAATGCGTATTTATGGATATCCAGTTAAGGATTTCAAACAATCGCTAATTGATAGCATTACCCGTGGTGGAGCTGTGGATGAAGCTATGGAAGCCAAAATTGATAGTTTGTTTAAGGCTATCGATAATCAATATAACCAAAGGCAAAAACAAGAAAATCAAACGCTTGGACAAATTAATGCCAATGGAAAAGAGGTTACCGCGGTAGAAGTTCCAATTGTTTCGAGCCAAAACAAAGAAAAAATTGCAGAGGAGATGAAAGCAGAGGAGGAAAAGCAATTGGCTCAGAATCAATCAGAAAATACTGAAATTAAAAAGGAGCAAGAGTCCATTACAAATACGCCGATTGAGCCAGAACCGGAAATGTTGACTCCTCAAGAAAGAAAAGCCATTGAGAAAATTGTTAAGAAAAACGATGATGGAAATAAAGGAAAAGAGGTGGAAAAGGCTAATCCTGAAACAGTCGTAACAAATCCTGTAGAAAAAAGTTCACCTTCACCTACCGAAACAGTTGCTGAGCAAACAAAAGAGGTTTCAAACCCGAATCCAGTTGTGAAAGAAGATTCAAAGGGTATTACTACCAAACCAACTGAACAAGGTAAAGCCAATACCTCATCAACAACTACAAAAACTACATCAGTTGCCGTTGGTAAGGATTTAGTTCCTCCTCAGTACAAAAACTTTGACTTTAATTCGGATGGTGTTTTGACAGGTGATGAGATTTTGAAAGCCATCGATATGTACACGGATGGAATGTTGAAAATGAATTCGGATGATTTGTTTGAAATGATTGACTACTATAACTCGAAAATGAAAAATGCCAAAATCATCGATTATGGTGTTTCGAAAGGAGTTTATATCGATGGAGTTTTAAAAATTGTGAAGAAAGATCAAGTTGAGGAAACAATGACTCAGAAACGGAAAGTACCAGAGTCATTCAGGAGGGTAGACATGAATAATGATGGTGAGATTACTGCTAAAGAAGTGGATGAAATCATCAAGAAACACAAAGCTGGTAGTAAAGTTTATTCAGCCGAGTTTGTCAATGAATTGATTGATTGGTTCTTTGAGGACTAATAGGATTTTACCTATAAGAATGCCCTGGCTTTAATTTGTCAGGGCATTTTTTTTGTCTTTTGGGGCTATTCTTTTGACTCAATCAGCGATAAGAATGGAAAAGTATTGCATTCAATTTGGAAAGGCTGGTAAAAGGAGTCGAGTTATTGATTTTAGGCCGTTGGTACGAAGGATCCGGGCAAGGATAGAGGCAGTCTAGCCCACAGGGATGCGGAGGCACGGAGCAGACCGAGGACTAGCGCCGAAAGCCTGACCCGACGCCATTTGACCAATTTTTAATCAAAGGGTAATGGTTTTAGGCGGAGGGGGCCCGCCAAAAGAAAGAAATCTTAAACTGAATTCATTGTATCAAATTTTTGGAGTGGAATTAGGAAAAAGAAATTTAATGTTAAATCATTTTTTTCTTAATTTTAAGCATGAAAAGGAAATGGTCTATTTTTTTCATTATCAAGGTATTCCCTTTGGTGGTTGCCTTTTTTCTTGGTAGTATTTTTATGGCTACTGCCCAGTTAAATTCAGGTATTTATGGGCAAAATAGTGATGAATTACAGGCCAAACTGATTCGTGAAAAATGGAATAGGGAAGTTGGAACCTTTCAAGTGCAGGTGGTGAATTCAAGAGTTAAACCACAAGTGAATGCTGTGCTTGTGGAAGAAATTCTGGCGAAAAGAAAGAAGGATGAAATTGTTTATATTCCTTTGATGGAAAATGTTCGTATTATGGTTTTGTCGGAATCGCATATAAAAAGCCCTGATTTTAAGCCTTTGGAGCTATTTAAATACATTCAAGAATAACACTTGTGAGTAAAATGAGAATATTTTTTAGCTTGGTTTGTTTTTGTCTTTTTTTGTCTATTGGTGTTTATGGACAATCGGATGGATGTGCTACTGCTACGCCGATTACCATTCCTGCTTCAGGCAATATTTGCGCTACATATACCAGTGCAGGTGGAACAGCTGATAATTTTTCGAATGGATGTAATAGTAATGTTTCGTCGAATTACGTTTGGTTTCAGTATGTTGTAGCAGGCAGTCAGAATACAATCGTTGTGACGCCTACAACCCTGCAGGATGCTGCTGTAGTTGTTGATGTTACTGGTTGTGGAGATGCATCGATTGATTTTTGCAATAATTCGGCAGGTACGAGTCCTGTTTCCATTATTCGGTCGTATGCGGTTGGGACTACAGTATTGATTGGTGTTTCTTCCACCACTGGGGTTGATGGTACTTTTCAGCTTTGTGTAACTTCGCAAACGCCTACATCGACCGCGGCTGGTGATGATTGTAGCAATGCAATTCCAGTATGTTCAACTACGCCCGTGAATATTCCCAGTATGGCTTCGTTTACTGGTTCCACAGCTTTGCCTTCTTGTTTTTTTGACAATCCGAGTCAAGATGCCTGGATAACCTTTACGGCTCTTACTTCTGGAACGGTTCGATGGACTGCAAATCCTACCTCTAATTCTACTGAGTTTGATTGGGCTATGTATAATTCAACAGCTAGTTGTCCGGGTACTGTGGTCAGTTGCAATTATAATTTTGACTTTGAAATCGGTTCAAATTTTGGTATGAATGCTGGTGGAGGGGGTGAGTTTAATGCTGGTGTAAATGTGACTGCCGGACAAACCTATTCTATTTTAATAAATAATTGGAGTGGAGATGGTACTGGATTTGTTTTTACTTGGGGTAATGGTACGGCACAAATTGCACCCAATGTAGCTTTTACCTTGAATCCTTCCACAGTTGTTTGTGGAGCATCGACTACGGTAACTATAAACAATACCTCAGTTGGTTCGCCTGATTGGACCTTTGGGAATGGAAGTACTTATACAGGAGCAGCTCCGCCCTCCCAAACGTATACCACGCCTGGTACTTATGCCATAACGGGTACTATTTCTGGAGCTTGTCCATCCACCTTTACCCAGTATGTCAATTTATTTGGTCCAATTACGGCCACACCAGTTATTGCTTCCGAGACTTGTAACAATTGTAATGGGGGCATTCAATTGACGAATGTAACCGGAGGGGATGGAACTTTTACCTATGCTTGGAGTCCGGGAGGGGCAACTACACCAACTCTTTCAAACCAATGCGCAGGGACCTATTCGGTAACTATTTCGGATGGAACTTGTCCGCCGGCCACCATTAATGCCATAGTAATACCTTCTTCGCCTCAACCAATTATCAATGGAACTTTAACTACTTGTACAGGGCAAACAACAGCATTGTCGAGCACTTCTACACCAGCTGCGGTCAATCCTTGGACATCCTCCAATACCGCCATTGCCACCATTTCAAATACAGGTGTGGTAACTGGAGTTGCTCCTGGAACGGCCACGATCACTTTTACAGATAATACGGGTTGTCAGAATACCGCAACAGTTACCGTAACAAATTCGAGCACTCCTACTTTTACCCAATTAGGGCCATATTGCCAAGGAGCGACAGCTGGGACTTTACCTCCAAGCTCTCTTGAAGGATTTACAGGTACTTGGAATCCGGCCACGGTTTCAACTGCAGTATTGGGAAATCAAACCTACACCTTTACACCCGACGTTGGACAATGCGCTTCACAGGCAACCCAGATTATAAATACTACCGTTCAAACCGCACCAGTTTTTACAGCCGTTGGTCCTTATTGTGCCAATTCAGTAATTCCAGCATTAGCAACAACATCCAATGATGGTATCGCTGGAACTTGGTCGCCAGCCATCAATAATACCGCTACAACCACCTATACTTTTACTCCTAGTGCAGGACAATGCGCCTCTACAACTACCCTTTCAATTACTATCGATCCAATTATTACACCAACATTTACTCAGCTTGGCCCTTATTGCACCAATGCTGTAATTCCAGCTTTACCTAGCAACTCAAACGAAGCTATAAGCGGAACTTGGTCACCAGCTATTGATAATACTGCCACCACGACTTATACCTTTACGCCTGATGCAGGATTATGTGCTTCAACTGCAAGTATGACCATCACTGTAAATGGCGTGACCCTTTCAGAAACCCACCAAGATGTTTTATGTTTTGGACAGTCCACCGGTTCAATTGACTTGACCGTAAATGGAGGACAGGCTCCTATCACATTTGGCTGGTCAAATGGTGGAATCAACGAAGATTTAAATTTAGTTCCGGCTGGTAATTATATTTGCAATGTTACAGATAATGGGGGATGTACAGCTTCCATTACAGTAAATTTAACTGAGCCAAATTCGGCAGTCAATGTAACAGAAACGCATGTTGATGCAACTTGTTTTGGCTATTGTGATGGTACAGTAAATATTACCGCTTCGGGAGGGACGGCCCCATATTCTTATTTGTGGGCACCTGGGAACACCACAGTTGAGGATCCTACTGGACTTTGTGCAGGAAGTTACGGAGTAATTGTTACAGATGACAATGGTTGTCCTTTTACTTTACCGGTTACTATTTCAGAGCCAGCCCAAGGCATAAGTGTAACAGGAATTATAACTGATGCCAGTTGCAATGGTATTTGCGATGGATTCATCAATATAACCGCAACAGGTGGTTCAGGAACATTCAGTTATGCTTGGAATAATGGGGTTGGTTCTACGGAAGATCCTACCAATGTTTGTGCAGGAACCTATACTGTAACAGTAACAGATGCAACTGGTGTTTGTTCATTTGACCAATCCTTTACGGTTAATGAACCACCTGCAGTTACCGTTTCTGTATCCAACGACCAATCCATATGCGTTGGGAATACAAGCAGTTTGCAAGGGAATGGTTCAGGAGGAGATGGTGGACCATATACTTATTTTTGGTCATCGAATCCAGCGGATCCAAGTATTAGCTCTACCATAGTAAATAATCCAACTGTAAGTCCTGCCACAACCACGACCTATACCGTAACTGCTACAGATGGTAACAATTGCAATTCCAGTCCTGCATCTGTATCGATAACAGTGGCAGAACCGTTGGTACTTTCCTTAATTGTTGCAGGTTCGAATCCGATTTGTGAAGGACAGACGAGTTCCTTGGCCTTTACTGCTACTGGAGGAGATGGTAATTATGTATATACTTTGGTTGGAGGCAGTGTTGTGCAATCTCCATTAGCTGTTAATCCAACTACAACAACAACCTATGAGATTTTTGTTACTGATGGATGTAGTTCTCCTGCAGATACCAGTTTGGCAGTTATTAATGTAAATCCTTTACCCAATATTTTACTTACTTCACCTGATTCAGCTGGTTGTGAAGATTTTAGGGCCGATTTTATTGGTTCAACGGATAATGTTCCAGGCGTTTCGTGGGAATGGAATTTTGGGGATCCAAGCTCCAATTCAAATCAAGAAACAACAGCTCCGATAGGAAGTAACACCCATATTTATGAGCAACCGGGGACTTATACCGTTACTTTGACTGTAACCTCCGCTGATAATTGTGTAAATACAGCGGTTTTCCAGGATTTTATTGTTGTTCATCCGGAGCCAACAGCAAGTTTTGCGGGTTCTCCTACTGTAACAGATATTTTAAATCCCAATATCGTTTTTATTGATCAGTCAAGTTTGGCTGCTGAGTGGTTTTATGATTTTTTTGATGGAACAAGCTCAAATGAGCAAAATCCAACTCATACTTATCCTGATACCGGCACCTTTATCGTACAACAAATTGTCACAACTGAGTTTGGTTGCACCGATGATGCATTTTATACTGTATTTGTTACTCCGGTTTATAATTTATATGTACCCAATACTTTTTCTCCCAATGGAAACCATGAGAATGATATATTTAATGCAAAAGGGGAGGGTTATGATCCTGGGAGTTATGAATTAAAGGTTTTTAATCGGTGGGGAGAGATGGTTTTCCGTACTAAAAGTTTGGAACATGGTTGGGATGGGACGAAAAATGGAACAGAATGTGAGCAAGGGGTTTATGCTTATGTGCTTACTATAAAAAGTTTACAGGATTATCGTCAGAAGACCTTTTTTGGACATGTCACCTTACTGCGGTAATGCGATTTTTATATTCCAAATTGTTTGAAATGATAATCGATGTGCTTGTAGGCCATTTGACCCCATTCGTCGTAATTTAGTTTTCCAAGCAGGGGATGCGGTTTAAAAGTTGTACCTTTTGGGTAAGAAAGGAATTTTTTTAACCACATTTGAAAAGCCTCTTTTTCTACATGGAAAGAGGCCGATTCCTCAATTTCCATAGGTTTTGGTGCTTTTAATATATTTTTAATCCAAGGTAACTGAAGGCCACCAAACTTTATCAAGGGCAAAATCCAATTTGGTAATTCGATAGGTCCATTTAAATCGCCCAAGGCTATTCGAAGTTGAGCAGAAAGGTGGGCCAACATTTGGGCATTGTTCATTTTCCCCCATTTTGCAACTGAATCTACCTTTAATTTTTCAAGTCTTTGAAAAATTTCATTTTGAGAATTTTGGGAAAAAATAGTTTTGGCCATCAGTCAAGAAAGCTTTTTAAAAGCCTCAATTTATGGCTATACCTTTTCGTATCAACATTGAATATTCCTTGGTGGTCGAGTTTATCCAATCGTACCTTTCCAGATGCGTGAATAATTCTTTGGTTAGGGAGAACGATTCCAACATGAATTATTTTTCCTTCCTCATTATCAAAAAAGGCGAGATCGCCAGGTTTTGCTTCTTCAACAAATGAGAGGGTATTTCCATATTCTGCTTGTTGGCTAGCATCTCTTCTCAGTTTTATACCACTCATTTTATAAACTACCTGAACAAATCCGCTGCAATCAATACCGAAAGGAGATCGTCCACCCCACAAGTAAGGGCTACCTAAATAATTGTAGGCATATTCTACAATAATATCTCGTTTATTGGGTTCAGAAGGCAAGCAAATTGTACCTTCAAATCGATAGTTTTTTTCGTCAATACTAAAATCTCCACTTTGGATATTGGGTAAACTACTACCCATTAATATTGGGGTTGGTTCTTGTGAATCCGAATCGATAACAACCTGAACGAGGTCTGCACAGCATTCATTCATTGTGAAATTACAGCGCATAAAGGTGTGGTAACTGATAGGCAGGAATTGTTTGGAATCAATCCAGCATTCATAGTCGTCGAAAACAATTCGAATTTTAACCCAATTCCCTTTCCTTTCTAAAATTTCCAAGGTTTCGCCATATAGCAATTGGCTAACCATTTCACTTTTATCACTTGGTTCGGCCCTACAAGGTACCACGGCCAAATGACAAAATCCATATTCGCTTTCGGAAGTCATTAGGGGGCGAAAATAAAGAATTTGAAGGTCAACAAAGGCATTGGGGTTAATTAATATGTAAATTCTTTTTTACCTTTTTTGCTCTTCTTTTTTTCTTTCTTTTTTATTAATGAAGGATGGAGGTAGTATCTTAAGTCAATGGCAAAATAGCTACCAGACAAGTCAGTGCCATTTTGGATAACATTTCCATTGGATTGGAAATACGTAATTTCATTGTACATATAATTTGCAAAAGGTCTATTGTATATTCCTCCCAAATAAATTATTCCATCTTTCTTAGTTCGGTATTCAAATCCTAAATTTACCTGAAGGGATCCACCGATAAAAGAAGTTCGAAGTCCACCCACATTATAACTTGTTCCGCCTTTTACAAAAATATTTGAAGGATAAAAATCTGCTGCAATACCAAGACCAACCGTTGAGAAAATCTTTTTGCTTAATTGCACCGAAACTAGTCCCTGAACTGGAATTCCAAATGAAACAGTTCTGTACTCAATAGCAATAGGAACATTGTTGAGTAAAGGGTCAAATACGTTCATTGTATAGGCCCTTCTAGTATAATTGAGACCTGTTTCAATAGATAGTAGTTTAGTAAAACTCCTTCTTATTATGGCTCCAGCCGAATACGATATTTTATGTTGAACTTGAAAATTTACTTTGGAGGCATCACCGGATTCGAATGTAATTAGGCCATTTCCAAAGATTTTACTTGGGAAAATGGGACGTATAGAAATGCCTCCGGTAACCGAATTATATGGATTTAAGTCTTGCCCTTGAGGATTTGATTGTTGGTCTTGGGAAAATCCCCAAAAAGACCAAGCAATCAAAATGGCCATACAGATTGCAATATGGAAATTGGTTGGTCTCATAGAAATTTTTGTCAAGTAAAGGTAGGAAAGACGAGTTTCCAGTTATGCCCAAAGTTTCGTAAAAATTTCAGTTATAGGGTAGGGGGGAGACCTATTTGGCTGTTCCTACAGCTCTATATTCTCTAATTACCACCACTTTAACTTGTCCGGGGTAGGTCATTTCGTTTTCGATACGTTGGGAAATATCAAAGGCTAGCATTCCTGCTTGTTGATCACTTACTTTTTCACTTTCAACGATAATTCGAAGTTCTCTACCAGCCTGAATTGCAAAAGCTTTATTTACGCCAGGGTAGGTAAGGGCAAGGTTTTCCAATTCCTTGATACGTTTTGAATAGGCTTCTGCGATTTCACGGCGAGCACCTGGACGGGCACCCGAAATGGCGTCACAAATTTGGATGATGGGAGAAATATCGAATTTCATTTCCATTTCATCGTGGTGAGCACCAATGGCATTTACAATTTCCGGACGTTCATTGAATTTTTCTGCCAATTGAGACCCATAAATAGCGTGAGGAACCCCATTGTCTTCTTCCGAAACTTTTCCAATGTCGTGCAACAAACCAGCACGTTTAGCCGCTTTGGCATTCATACCAAGTTCTCCTGCCATGACCATACATAAATTGGCAACTTCGCGACTGTGTTGTAGGAGGTTTTGACCATAGGATGAGCGGTATTTCATACGGCCTACCATACGAATCAATTCATTGTGTAAACCATGGATACCGAGGTCGATACAAGTTCTTTTTCCTGTTTCGAAAATTTCGTCTTCCAATTTCTTTTTGGTTTTTTCGACAATTTCCTCGATACGGGCTGGGTGGATACGACCATCCGAAACCAATTGATGTAGGGATAGTCGAGCTATTTCTCTGCGAACTGGGTCAAAGCAGCTTAGAATAATTGCTTCTGGAGTATCATCAACGACAATACTTACACCGGTTTCCTCTTCGATTTTACGAATATTTCTACCTTCCCTTCCAATGATACGTCCTTTGATTTCATCATTTTCGATATTGAAAACAGTTACTGCATTTTCTACAGCACTTTCATGGGCAACCCTCTGCATGGTTTCAACAATTACCTTTTTTGCTTGTTTATCGGCAATTATTTTGGCATCGTCCATAACTTCCTTGGTAAACTGCATGGCCTTGGTTCTGGCTTCATTTTTCAAGGATTCAACCAATTCTTTCATGGCTTGGTCTTTAGAAATTCCAGCCACTTTTTCTAGGACTTCTACTTGCTTATGGTGCAGTTTTTCAAGTTCCTCGCTTTTTCTTTTATTAGCTTCGACTTGTTGGTTAAGGTGTTCTTTTTGACGTTCAAATTCAGCGTCTCTTTTTCTAATTTCTTCTAGTCGTTGGTTAAGGTTTCCTTCCTTTTGTTTGATACGGTTTTCGGATTGAGAGATTTGGCCATTTTTTTCAGCAATTGATTTCTCATGTTCTGATTTTAGTTGGAGAAATTTTTCTTTGGCCTGCAGCATTTTCTCTTTTTTGATTACCTCGCCTTCAGCCTCGGCATCTTTTAAAATTTGGGCAGCCTTACTTTCGACGGCTCTTTTTTGGTAGATAGTAGCACCAGTTACACCTGCAATTGCAGCGATTAAAGCAATGATTAGATAAATTAAGAAAGTCATTTTTTTGCGGTTAAAAACAGTTTTTAAGGCCGCAGCATGACAAAGAAGTAAAGAAACTAAATAGAAAGTGCTTGATCCAGCTTATTGTCAAGCTTCATCAGCAATTGGATGGCTTCCTCGTTCGAAGTTTTCGATGGGTTTTCGGCCTCCTTTTTACCTCCGTTGGAATATTGCATCTCGAGGGCAAGTTGTAGGGATGTCATAGCTAATAAGTCCTGATAATCCCTTCCCGGATACCTTCCTTCATACACAAAGAGCTTTTCATCAATAAGCGCTTGGGCAGATTTTACTTTCTGCTCTTCGCTGCTATCAATGGTGAGTGGATAGCTCCTGTTTCCTATGTTCACCTGTTTTTGTACCGGTGGCATGTATGTTGGGTAGTTTTAATTAGATAAAACAGCTAATGCTTGATCAATCTCCTCCACAATTCCTTCTATTGTTTTCTTTATGCTTTCGGTGTCAGCCTTGGCAAAATTTTCGTTTGCAATGTTAACAACTTTAACGTTTGATTGGCCTTCTTCATCCAATTGAGCAATCTTTTCTCTAAGAGATTGATTTTCAGTTTCTAAATTTGAAACTTCCTTTTTATAGGATTCCAATTTCAAAATTAATTGATCCGTTTTTTGCTCCACAGAGGACAACCATTCGTTTAGTTTTTCCATAGCGGTACAAAAATACGTAATTCCTTGAAATGTGGAAGAAATAAAGTTAAGACTTCCAATTAAATTGATAGCTCAATTTAAGTATGATTTCCCTACCTGGTCCAGGCAATGCACGATAACCTGAATTATAGGCTTGGGGGAATTGAAAATTTACACCTAAAATGTCGTATACACCTACTCCAGCGGATAAACCTTTTGTGAAAATATTGTTGTAATTAATAAAAGCATTCAACAAAAAGCAAGGGGGAAGCGAGGCGTCTGTTCCGTCGATATTGTAATAATAACGCGTACTATAGAAAATACCTGAAGGATTAAAATACAAATTCGGAATGATTTTTATCGAAGCATTTGCTTTAAACTGATGCTTTGCAAAGGCGGGGAATGCTCTAATTGTAGTATCCATAAACTGATAGATGGGTACTGTGTTTTTTAGAATATCATAGAAAGAGTAGGAAAGGGTGATAAATCCAAAATTGTCCTTATATTTTAAATCGGTTTCTATACCATAGGTTCCTGATTGAGAAAAGTTGTAGTAATTTTCGACAATTCCATTTTGAAAATAAGCAATGGGGTTTTTAACTTTCATGTAATAGATATTGGCATTCCATTGAATTTTTTTTGCAATGGTAAAACCGAGTTCAAATTCTGCCACATCCACTGTTTCCGGTTTTATTCCGGGATTTACTTCTAAATTGTAAATGGTAGGAGCTCGGAACGCTATGGAGTAAAGGAGTTTGGTATGGAAGATACCGAACTTAGCATTGATGGAAGCTCTTGGTACAAGCACAGGATCAAAAAGATTATGCCAATTATAGCGCAAACCTAAAACACCTGTTATATTTTTTGTTTTGATTGTTCCTTGCACGAAACTTGCCACATTGATATAATGTACGGTTTGGTTCCCGTTTGTGAAGGTCATATATGGCTCCTTTGTAAGTAGTCTTGAATTATCTTGAAAAAATTCTGCTCCAGCTAATAAATTAAACACTTTCCAGGGTTGGTAATCCAATAATATCCTTCCAGAGTATCTTGTATTGTTAACATTGGTATAATAGGTTGTGTCGCCAGGAAGCTCGTTGGACGATTCCCAAGGTTTTTGGATTTTTAGGTTTACACGTGGGGTAATTGAAAATTTAGGATTAACTTTCCAAACATATTGAAGTCCAACTAAATGGGATTCGAAATTAAAATCCAAAGAGCGCTCAGTTACATTTACAGTATACTTATCATAAATATAGCGGATATCAAGCCCTTTGTATTTTAAACCTACATTAGCATAGATATTGGTTATATTTGAACTATCCGCATAATCTATTGAACTAAGGGAATCAGTTGGGATGAGTCGATCGCTCATAACGCCTTTGTTGTAAGAAAAGCTACCACTTAAGTTCAAGCCATTTTCAAATTGTTTTCCTATGCTTCCAGAGGCATTTATTCGTCCGTAATGTCTTTCTAATTGACCATAAGTAAATTTCACATTACCGCCATTTAGCTCTTTCCCTGATTTAGTGATGATGTTAATAACCGCTAAGGCCGCACTTCCTCCATAAATAACCGAACCAGGACCTCTAATAATTTCAATGCGTTCAATATTCTCGATTGGATAATGTTGAGCAAATTGAAGATTTCCATAGCTTGTTTCCTGCATGGCTTGTCCATCGATGGTAAGCAGAACTTTGCTTTCTTGTCCCCAGTTTCCTCTTACACCTAAACCGATTACATTATCTACGTCTAATCCAAAATCAAATCCAGGAACCAATTTAATCACATCCATAAAATCACGGGCGCCACTATTCTTTAATTCCTCTGCAGTAATTAAAGTTACAACAGCAGGACTTTCCTTGATGGTCAACTCCTTTTCTGAAGCGACAGTCACTTTTATGTCCATCAATTGTTGCAAGGAAAGTAAATCATTGTCTTTGGTTGGAATTGAATCTGGTGGGTAATTAACTGGAATTTGTGCCTTTACAATTGTACTGACCGTACAACATGCCAAGATTAAGCCAATCAAAAAATATGTTCTAAAATTTTTCATTTTTTATTTGACTAAAGTTCCTAATACTAATAAGTCTGTAGCAATGCTCATTCCCTTTCCTGTTATGTTTTTTTCATTAATTTCAAACCTTAGTTTGTCATTTTCAATAAAAAAGTTGATATCAGCTCCTCGTCTGGCAAATCCTGGTTTTTCCGTTATAATTAAAATTGGTTTCCCTGAAACGGCCGCTAGTACTTTGTCAAAATTTTTCATTTGGCTATTGGAAACAAAGAGCAGGTTGTAATTTCCAAAATTGCTTTCTGGAGATAATTTTTCAATTTTGAATCCAAGCACGCCTACCTTTTTCCCTACAGTAATTGTTTGTAATTCATTATAAATTACATCGTTTCCAAGAACTCCTATGGTTAAAATATCCTTGGCTGCATAGGTTGGCCAGTGGACATACTTCGTGAAATGGTAAATGAATTTGGCATGGATTTTATAATCTACCTCATTTTCCTGGGTTGTTGTTTTGAATCCTGAAAGGGGAAGGCATAGAAATGCCAATAGGACACTATTCCTCAGTACTTTAAAAAGTATGGCGCCAGGGTAGAATTTTGCCATTAACCTCAATAGGTGAGAGCTTGCTTATACGCCAATTACAAGAAAAGTTCGAAAAAAGAAATCGGCACATTTCTTTAAATATAGGAAATGTGCCGATTAATATTTGAAATGGATCGATTTGGTTTTGATCAGAGTCGACTAAAAGTTTATTGTTCCATCATAGATCGACCAACTGGTGAACTGGCCAATTTCGCCTCTAATTCTTTTATTTCTCGTTGGAATGCATCCGATTGATCATTCTGTTTATGTACTTTGGCTAATTGGGCTAATCTTGTTACTACCGTGTAAGCCATTTTAGGATCATCATCGGTATGTTTGGCTAGTTTTTTATTTAAGCCTGAATAAAAAACCAAATCCCTTTTATATTGGTCGAATAAATCTTGGTTCAGTTTTTTTCCTTTTTCAACATTTCCAGCTCTAAAATAGGCATCAACCAGCGACATGGCTGAATAGTTGTAAGGGATAGATTGACTTGGCATTTCTTCTAAACAACGATCCAGGACCTTGAGGGCACTGTCTTTTTTTCCTTCCATGGTAAGGCTATTGGCCAAACGGGCAAAAATATTTCGGTAGTTACCACACATCCTTTCTGTTTCTGCACCATGGTATACTTTGGCATCCTTCATGTTGCCCCACTTAAATTTGTTCATTAAGAGGTCATAGGTTTTTCCATTGTCCATAAAGCCAAGTTGGCCATCGAATGGTTTACGCAATACCGGAACAATTTTAAAGGCAAAACCATCCATTTGGAAATACTTTTCCAATCCTATGAAATTCTCCCTTCCGACGGTAATAGCAAAATATACCGGACGTTTCCATTCATTATGGGCCAAAATATCCAGAATCATCAAGGAATTACGAGTGATGGCATTTCCTTTAAGCTCCCAAGTTATTACAGGTAAAACCTCTTTGGCCAGATTTTTAGAAACTATTCCGTTTTGCAAAACAAGATTAGTGTCGACTGTTAAGGCCAGTTTGCGTGTAGGTAAATAATTGTAATTGCCTACAGAGGTCGGGATGGTGTATTCGGATCCGTCTTTTGCCACAAATTCATCAATCAACCATTTAATATCTTTATAATCTTTGAATTTGTCATAAACCGGAAGTTGCAATCTTGTTTCTCCTCTCAATTGTTCTTCAGTTAGATGAAAGGGCAATGCATCACTATCATATGCTTTTCTGCGCATTTGGTTAATATACCAATCTGTATTCAAAAGACTTAGGTTTACAACTCTTACATCGGTTCGAACACCTTCAACATCTTGAGCATACCACAATGGGAAGGTATCATTATCCCCGTTTGTGAACAGGATAGCATTTTTATCACAGCTTTGGAGGTAGTTTATTGCTAAATCTCTTGCTGCAAAACGATTGCTGCGATCGTGGTCATTCCATCCTTCTTTGGCCATGACGGCTGGTCCGCTAATACATAACAAAGAGGAAAGAATTGCACCACCCATTGGTGTTATTTTTGAACCAATCCAATCATACAATGCTACAACCGACAAGCCAATCCAAATTGCAAAGGCATAAAAAGAAGCGGCGTAAGCATAATCCCTTTCCCTAGGCTGGAAAGGATATTGGTTCAAATATACGACAATAGCTACCCCTGTAAGGAGAAAAAGAAGGCCAACAATTATTGAGTCATTTTTGCTTTTTGATGATTGGTAAAAAAGACCAATCAATCCTAAGATTAGGGGAATGAAATAAAACTTGTTTTTGGCTTTATTCATATCCTGAATCAAGGGGATTTGATCTTGAGGACCAAGTCGAGCATCGTCAATGAAGGAGAATCCACTAATCCAGTTTCCATCTGTTATGTTGCCATGCCCTTGGATATCATTTTGACGGCCAGCGAAATTCCACATGAAATACCTCAGGTACATATGTCCCAATTGGTATTTGAAGAAGAACGTTAGGTTTTGTCCGAAGGTAGGTTTTTTATCCCCACGAATGCCTGCCACTTCTTTATACACTTTTACATGGTTTTTATCTTGGCTATACATTCTTGGAAAGAAACCGCTGTTTTTCTTGTCGTATTTGGCCACTGACTTATAACCCACTTTAACATATTCTCCTTTCTTATCATCCTTATAATATATTGGTGTTCCATCCTCCCGGCCTTCCATTTTGGCATTATAAAAATGTCCGTAAAACAATGGACGATCTCCGTATTGTTCCCTGTTCAGGTAGCTTAATAGGGCAAAAACATGTTCAGGATTGCTTTCGTCTAAGGGGGTATTGGCTTTGGAACGAATAACCGTTTGTGCATAAGATGAATACCCAATCATTAAGAAAACAAAACAAAGAATGACGGTATTCCATTCACCTTGGTTCCTTTCTTTGGTAATCTTTAAACCATAAACGACCAATCCGATTAGGGTCATAGCGTAAATAACAACCCCAGTTCCGAAAGGAAGACCCATTCCGTTAACAAAAAGTAATTCAAATTTTGAGGCTAACCAAACCACTCGTTGAATAACTCCATACTGTACAATCACCAAAAGCAACAAGGAAACAATCAAGGCTTTGAAAAGGCCATACCAAGAGAAAGGGAATTTTTTGAAATAGTAAATGATAGCAAGTGCCGGAATGGTAAGCAAGTTCAATAAGTGGACCCCAATACTGCAGCCCATTAAAAATGCGATTAATATTATCCATCGGTCCGCATGCGGTCTATCGGCTGCTTCATCCCATTTTAACATAGCCCAAAAAACGAGGGCTGTGAAAAAGGATGACATAGCATACACCTCACCTTCAACGGCACTAAACCAAAAGCTATCAGAAAAAGTGTAGGACAAGCCTCCTACAATACCAGCTCCAAGAATAGCGATGGTTTTGGGAAGCGTGTACTCATCTTCCTTTTTTACCAGAAGTTTGCGACCAAAGGCTGTAATACTCCAAAACAAAAACAAAATGGTAAATGAACTTGCCAAAGCACTCATGATATTAATCCACTTGGCCACTTCGGCAGGAGATGACGCAATCAGGGAAAAAGTACGAGCAATAATTTGGAACATGGGGGCGCCAGGTTCGTGGCCCACCATTAATTTGTAGGAAGTTGAAATGTATTCTCCACAATCCCACCAAGATGCTGTTTGTTCAATGGTTGATACATAAACATAGGTGGCTATAAACCAAACAATCCATCCGGTGATGTTGTTAAGCAGTTTGTATTGTTTCATCAATTACGTGATTAGGTGAAAAAGTTGGCGAATGTAAGAGAAAAGGGTGGAAGAAAGCGTTGATGTTATAAACCTGAAATACCGTTTTGGTATAGTTCCAATACTTTAAGTTTAAAAACTAAATCGAACTTTGACCTGGAGAGGTTGGATTCGGCAATCGAAAGTCTGGATTTTGAATTGTTATAATCCAAGGAACTTATGGCACCTGCATTGTAACGTTGTTCTGCATATCTAAAGCTTTCTTTGGATGCTTCTACCGCCTTTTTACTGGCATCAAATTGCTTAAGAGCCGCTTTTGCATCTGTATAGGCCTTTTCAATATTTTGTTCCAAAGATTGTTTTCGAATTGCCGTGGTTAATTCGGCATTTTGGATAGCAATTTTAGCTCGATTTATTCCTGTTCTGCTTTGGCGTTGATTGAAAATTGGAATTTGCAGATTAAAAGTGATGTTTTTGTTAATATTATCATTGAATTGCTTTCCAAAAGGAGTTGTTTTGGTTTCAATATTGTATTCTGGTGTGTAAACTATTTCTCCGCTTTCGGTAACACCAGAAGGAGTTAAACCTGAGATTGTTGGGGTTCCAACAAGTTCTTTACTTAGACCTGAAAAACCTGTACCGATGCTACCGCTCAGGGAAAGATTTGGTGAAATAGTACCTCTTGCAAAGGAAAGTTGAGATTTAGCGCTGAGAATTTTCAATTCTGCACTTTTTATATCTGGTTGAATTTTTAAGGCCGATAGGAAAATACCTTCCGCTGTTGATTGAAGAATACTTTCAGCAGGAATAAGATTTTCGGGTTTTTCAATATTAAATTCAACCTGTTCAGTATAATTCATCAATTGGTTTAGATAGAGGTAAGCTAAAGTTACTTGGTTTTCGGCTGCAATAACATTATAATCTTCGCTGGCCAATTGCGATTCGATATCATATTGATTGCCCTTAGCCAATGCTCCGGCTTCGACAAGTTTTGCTGTTCTATCTTTTTGAGATAAGGTAATCTCTCGTTGCTTTTGCGTATTGGAAAGCATTTCTTCTGCCATTAAAATGGACAAATAGGCATTGGCTACGTTGAGTGCTATATCTTGTTTGATTTTCTCAACATCCATCTTACTTGATTCAAAATCATAGTTTCCTTGTTTTATCAGGTTTTGCTGTTGCAATCCATTAAATAAGGTTACTTGGCTGCTTAAGTAAAAGTTGTTGGACCGAACGGTACTGTTGGCAAATTGGTTTGTGAAGGGGTCGATTCTTCGGCCAATATTGTAGGCGTGGGAGGCAAATCCATTTAGGTTAGGTGCCATTTGCCAATAATTTTGGTTTTTGGTAAGTTCCTGGTTTTTGGCATTTAATTGTCCCTGTGAAACATTCAGGTTGTGTTCGATTGCATATTCAATGCATTGCTTTAAATTCCAGGCTTTGTTTTGAGCATTCACTACAAAGCTGTTTGCCAAGAATAAGAGAAATAAAAGAAAGAAGGGCTTTTTCAACAGTGAAAATTTTTGACAAAAATACATCTTTAGGTTTCGAATTGATTTAGTGTATCGGAATGATGCAAACTAACTAAATGAAAATCCCTTTGAGTTTCTTGCAAATCAAAGGGATTCAAGGTTTTTGAGGTGGATTATTTTATGATTTTTTAATCAATCTTCGGTTCCCCAGCCTCCTAAAATAGCATTAATAACGGACAGTACAATGCTGAAAAACAAGGCAGACCAAAATCCGCTGACATGGAAACCGTCGACCAATTTGGACGCAACCAAAATAATTACCGCATTGATGACCAATAAAAATAGGCCAAGGGTAAAAATGGTGGCTGGAATGGAAAGCAGAACCAAAACTGGTTTTAGAAATACATTGAGTAGGGCTAAAACAACGGCAACGACCAAGGCCGTAGAAAAACCATCAATTTTAATTCCAGGCATAAGGTAACCTGTTACCAAAACGGATAAAGCACTGATTAGGATTTGAGTAAGAAACTTCATTTTTAGAAGGGTTAGAGTGCCAATAATTGTTGTTCTAGAGAAGTAATTTTGGCTTCTGCATCCTCTTTCTTTTGGATTTCCATCTGCAATATTTCAGGTTTGGCATTCTGAACAAAGCGTTCATTGGCCAATTTTCTGTTTACACTTTCCAAAAAGCCTTTGGCATAACTCAATTCTTGTTCCATTTTTTTCTTTTCGGCTTGGGTGTCGATTTTTCCGACCAAAGGCACAAAGTATTCAATCCCTTTCACAACAAAGGTTATCCCATTGACATTGGTATAACTGTTCAATTCAATCTCTTTAACATTGGAAAGCTTTTGAATGATAGGGAAGTATTGTTTTAATTCGGTATCGCCTTTTACGTGCAGGCTTAAAGCTTCTTTTGGAGAAATTCCCTTTTCGTTTCGTATGTTCCGGATTTGAGCGATGATGACTTTTACCAATTCAAAATCTTCTTCGATGCCAGAAGGTGAAACAAACATAGTAGGCATTCTTGCCACTGTAACACAATCATTGCTTTCCCTATCCTTTAACAGGTGGTAAATTTCTTCAGAAATGAAAGGCATAAAGGGATGCAAAACCTTCATCAACATCTCAAAGAAGTTGATAGTCTTATCGTAGGTTGCCCTATCGATTGGTTCTTGAAAACCAGGTTTAATCATTTCCAAATACCAGGCACAGAAATCGTCCCATATCAATTTGTAAATGATCATTAAGGCTTCGGAAAGCTTGTATTGGCTGAATTTTTCTTCAATTTCAGCTATGGCCGAATCCAGTCTTTCTTCAAACCAACGAATAGGCAAGGTGTTCTTGTAAACTGCGTCATTTTTCACGTCCCAAGATTTCAATAATCGGTAGGCGTTCCAAATTTTGTTGCAGAAATTTCTTCCCTGTTCAACTTGGCTTTCGTCAAAAAGAATATCGTTTCCGGCAGGAGAACAAAGCAACATACCCATGCGAACCCCATCAGCACCATACTTATCGATCAAATCGAGTGGGTCGGGACTATTGCCAAGTGATTTGCTCATTTTTCGACCTTGCTTGTCGCGAACGATACCGGTTAAATAAACATTGGTAAATGGTTTATTTTCTCGGTATTCGTAGCCGGCAATGATCATACGTGCTACCCAGAAAAATAGGATCTCCGGAGCTGTTACTAAATCGTTGGTAGGGTAGTAATAGCTTATTTCTTTGTTGTTGGGGTCTTTAAATCCATCAAAAACGGAGATGGGCCATAACCATGAACTGAACCATGTATCCACTACATCTTCGTCTTGCGATATTTGATCAATGCTGCCTTTAAAACCTCTGTTTTCGAATTTTCTAAACGCTTCTTCACGGGTTTTTGCCACTACAAAACTTCCATCCGGAGTATACCAAGCTGGAATTCGTTGGCCCCACCACAATTGACGGCTGATGCACCAATCTCTTACATTTTCCATCCAATATTTGTAAGTATTTACAAACTTGGCCGGATGGAATTTGATGTTTCCATTGACTACATTGTCCAAAGCTGGTTTTACCAAGCCTTCCATTCGAACAAACCATTGCAGAGACAAGCGAGGTTCAATCACTTCATTGGTGCGTTCGGAACATCCTACTTTATTCGAAATTTCTTCCACCTTTACCAAGAAACCTTTTTCTTCCAACTCCACTGCAATTTTCTTTCTTACTGCAAATCGATCTTCGCCTACATACAATTGGGCTTTCTCGTTTAAGGTTGCATTGGGATTGAAAATGTCGATTATTTCCAGGTTATGTTTTTTACCTAGTTCATAGTCGTTCACATCGTGTGCCGGAGTTACTTTTAAAGCGCCAGATCCAAAATCTTTATCCACATATTCATCGGCGATGATAAGAATTGAACGGTTTATCAATGGAACCAAGGCTTTTTTGCCAACTAAGGTTTTATAGCGTTCATCTTCCGGATGCACACAAATGGCAGTATCACCCAAAATAGTTTCGGGTCGAGTAGTGGCGATAGTAATGGAGCCACTACCGTCTTCTAATTCGTATTTTAAATGGTAAAGTTTTGATTTTACTTCTTTATGGTAAACCTCCTCATCGCTTACGGCTGTTAAGGCTTTGGGGTCCCAATTTACCATGCGGTGACCGCGGTAAATCAAGTCCTTGTTGAACAAATCGATAAACACATCTACTACAGCTTCGGAAAGCAGGGGTTCCATGGTAAAACGGGTTCTTTCCCAATCGCAGGAGGCACCAAGTTTCTCAAGTTGCTTTAGGATTATTCCACCATATTTTTCTTTCCAAGCCCAAGCATGTTCTAAAAATTGTTCACGGCTTAGATCTGATTTTTTAATTCCTTGTTCACGAAGCAAATTTACCACTTTGGCTTCGGTAGCAATACTGGCATGGTCGGTACCCGGAACCCAGCAAGCATTTTTACCTTGCATACGGGCCCGACGCACCAAAACATCCTGAATGGTATTGTTGAGCATATGCCCCATGTGCAGGACACCAGTAACATTTGGAGGAGGAATTACAATTGTATAAGGTTCCCGATGATCTGGAACGCTTCGGAAAAACTTCTTTTCTTCCCAGTATTTATACCATTTATCTTCAACGGATTTGGGATCGTATGTTTTGGCTACTTCACTCATGATTTTTAGTGGCGCAAAGATAGTTGGGAAGCCTAAACCTACACCTTTTGTTTGGCATGTTTTTAACATTTGATTTCAAATAGAAGAATTGATCAAAATTTGGAAATAGGAATTTAATGCCGTATTTGGATTTTTGCTTTCCCCCCTACGACAAAAGCCTAGAAACCACCAACAGCCAGGTTCAATTACTACTACCGGATTAGGTTCGGGCAAGGATAGAGGCAGTGTAGCCCACAGGGATGCGGAGGAACGGAGCAGACCGAGGACTACCGCCGAAAGCCTGACCCGTCCGCCCATAGATACTGTTTATTTCTTGCAGCATGTTATAGGCGGACGGGGGCCCGCCCAATTAAAAAAACGGAACAAAAACCAACTTTTTTTAGGTTAAATTTCCAAGGAAACTTACCTGAATGCATACCATGGGATGTGGTTCACAATTGGATTATCTTTGCGGCCTGCAATCGGATTAATTTTTTGTTTCAATGTGTGGAATAACAGGTATTTATGCGCTAAAGGAGGGCGGAAAAGCCTTTTTTGATAATGCTGAGAAAGCGCTGGAAACCTTGGCTTTGCGAGGACCTGATGGAAACGGAACAGTGGTTTTTGAAAATGCGGTGTTGAACCATGCCCGACTTTCGATTATCGATACTTCGTCGCATGCAGCCCAACCTTTTTCGGATAGCAGTGGACGGTATACTATGGTTTTTAACGGCGAAATTTTTAATTACCAAGACCTAAAAAAGGAATTAAAAGGTGATTATGTTTTTCGTTCAACTAGCGATACTGAAGTGCTTCTTTATCAATACATTGAGAATGGAGTGTCTTGTTTGAATAAGTTGAATGGTTTTTTTGCTTTTGCAGTTTACGATAAGGCCGAAAAAAGTTTGTTTGTTGCCCGCGACCGATATGGAATAAAGCCATTTTTGTACTATTTGGATGAGGAGAAATTGGTGTTCGGTTCGGAGATGAAAGCTTTATTGGCTTGGGGCATACCAAAAGATTTAGATGGGGCTTCGCTAACCGCTTATTTTCAGTTCAATTATATTCCAGGACCCTATTCGGTTTTTCAAAAAGTATCGAAATTAGAACCCGGATGCTATTTGAAAATTAAAGACGGTGAAGTTTCGAAAGGACAGTTTTACACCTTGTCCGCAGGTGGAGGAGAGGGCAAGGGGATGAGTTATGAAAAGGCGCAGGAAAAATTGCTTGATTTGCTGGAAGATTCAGTGAAGAAACGTTTGATTTCCAATGTGCCATTGGGTTCGTTTTTGAGTGGTGGAATCGACAGTTCGGTAGTGGTGGCTTTGGCTAGCAGGCATACCAAGCAATTGAATACTTTTTCGATCGGATTTAAGGATGAACCTTTGTTTGATGAAACGGCCTACGCCAATTTAGTTGCCAAGAAGTTTGGTACAAACCATACCGTATTTTCATTGACCAATGATGATTTATATGCCAATTTGAATGCGGTTTTAGACTATATCGATGAACCTTTTGCTGATTCTTCGGCTTTAAACGTTCATATTTTAAGTATGCATACCCGCAAACATGTTACCGTGGCTTTGAGTGGGGATGGGGCAGACGAAATGTTGGGCGGTTATAACAAACATGAGGCCTTGCGCAGGGCAGCTCAAAAGAGTGGAATAAATACTTTATTGGCCTTGAGCTCACCTGTTTGGAAAAGTTTGCCCAAATCGAGAAACGGCAAATGGAGCAACCGTTTCAGACAATTGGAAAAATATTCAGGAGCCTTGGCATTGGAATGGGATGAAAGGTATTGGCAATGGGCATCGTTTTTACCGGAAGCGGAAGCCAAAGGACTTTTAATTAAAGGAGATGACTTGGAATACGATGTTAGAAAGCGGCAATTGTTGCGTTTTTTGAAAGAGAATCCAGGCATGAATGAGGTTTTTTTGACCGATATGGAACTGGTGTTGCAGAACGATATGTTGGTGAAAGTTGATTTGATGAGCATGGCCAATAGTTTGGAAGTTCGGGTCCCTTTTTTGGATTATAGGGTAGTGGATTTTCTGTTTTCCTTGCCTGAGGCTTATAAAATTGACGCCAGCGGACGAAAGCGAATTTTGAGAGATGCCTTTCGGAACATACTGCCACCGGAATTGTATACCCGAAACAAACAAGGATTTGAAGTTCCTTTGTTGAAATGGTTTAGAACCGAATTGAAAAGCAAAATCAAGGATGAATTGTTATCACCTAAGTTTATTAAAGACCAAGGGTTATTTCATCCAGAAAAGGTTCAGGCCATTGTGGACCGCTTGTTTTCCAATGATCCTGGCGACAGTGCGACCCATATTTGGAATTTGATTGTTTTTCAAAATTGGTGGAAGCGTTATTATAATTCCTAAACATTTAAATGTAATATCTTTGCCCTGTGAAAAATGAGGCTTACAATCGCATCCAGTCTAGCTTGGTTTCCTTGCTTCTAGTCTTGTATGGGGCCAGTATTTTTCAATCGTATACTCCTTTTTTTGATTATGCCTTGAATTACAATTACATCAGCAAGGTTTTGTGTGTAAATAAAGACAAGGAGGGGAGTTGCTGCAAAGGCAAGTGTTATTTAAAAAACCAGTTGCAAAAGCGTGCCGAAAAAGAAGAAAATGGACAAGGAATGAGCGCCAATCCAACTTTTCCTATTGCCGAATACGATTTGGTGCAAGAGACCGAATGGAGGCTTCAACTTTTTGGACAAGTTCGGGAACAAAAAAGCCTGGTTAACATGGATTTATATTCTTTCTGTGCCCTTTCCTTGCATGGTCCACCTCCAAAACAAAAGGCTTAATCAGTTGTTTCCAACCTTGCTAGTAGGTTGTTATTTTTGTTTTTAGAGGTTTACTTTTATGTTTACAAACGTTAGAAAAGTTTTTTTAGTAGTTTTTTCATTTTTGGCATTTACTGCCCAATCCCAAGTTTGCGACAGTATTCAAGGAAGTTGTTGCACCACAATGGATAGAAGTCCGGCTGGAATCATGGTTGGCCATCCTCATCCGGGTGGTGGTTGGATGGTTTCGTACAGGTTCATGTATATGGATATGAAAGGTTTGCTGGACCAAGGCAAAAAAGTAGGAAATGAACAGGTTTTCAATACTTATTTTATGGCTCCCACTACCATGCAAATGCAAATGCACATGCTGATGGTGATGTATGGTATAAGTCCCAGTTTTACCATCATGGCAATGGCCAACTATCAAGCACAAAGTATGGATATGGATATGTTTTCAATGGGTACCCATAACCATGCCGATATGATTGGACAGGTTGATCATTTGGGAATGCATGCCGGGACTAGTGGTTTTTCGGACACTAAATTGATGCTGGTATATAAGGCATTGGACCGTATAGAGCATCGGATTTTGACCAGTTTAGGCCTAAGTTTACCCACAGGAAGTATTTCTAAAGTTGGAGATTCGGATGCTATGTTTCCTGGTTTTCGACAAGCTTATATGATGCAAAATGGCACTGGAACGGTGGATATCCAACCTGGGGTGACCTATTTATATGATCTTATGAATTGGAGTTTAGGGGTTCAGGCCAACTACACCATTCGGCCTTATAAGAACAAATACAATTATCGGTATGGAAATGAATTGGAGTTGAATGTTTGGGGTGCAAGGCAAATAGGTTCCAAGCTTAGTCTTACCTTAAGAAGTCAGAATCTATTGGCTGGAGCCATTTCAGGATCGGATAATAATCTATATTTGTATTCCGAGCCGGGTACCAATCCTGCCAACTATGGAGGATTCAGAAGCAATTTACTCGGCGGAATTAATTTACATTTGCCTGAAGCCATTTTGCCAAAGCAGAAGTTTGGTGTTGAAGTTGGAGGTGCCGTGTATCAAAAAGGAAACGGTATTCAAATGGCAAATAAGTGGTGTATCAACGCAAATTGGACTTTAAGTTTTTAAACATGAAAAGAGTTTTTAAAAGGACAATTCTTGGTTTTTCAATGGGCGCTTTCGTTTTCACTTTCCTAGGTTGTGGAAAGGAGGAAGTGACCACTCCGGTAGAAGAAACTGGTGCCATCGAATTTCATATGCATAGCAATTTAGGAAGCCATGAAATGGAGGCCTATTTTGCCATCGATAGCTTGGAGGATGGTCGTAAAATTCGGGTTGATAAAGCCCGCTTGTTTCTTTCCAATATTCAATTGGAGAAAGTGGATGGCTCATTGGTACCCTTGGATGGACGAATTATTCTTACCGAAAGAGGTGTTGAGACCTACGATTTAGGCCGGGCGCCTATTGGCAACTATGTAAGTGTTAGGTTTTACATTGGATTGGATGAAACCAAGAATTTTCAACCAACCCTCAATGGAGATACCGTTTTGGAAACACCTTCCATGTGGTTAGGCCCTAGTTTGGCTACTGAAGGACGAAAATTCATTCATTTTAAAGGCAAGATAAACCCTAGTTTAAACGGAAGTACCGATACTACAACGTGGAAACCCTTTGATTTTCAGTTAGGAACAGGATTGCACCACCAGCAAATTATTTTGCCACAGAAGAACTTTTCGATTTTGCCAACCTATGTTCATTTTGTTCATTTGGAAATTGATTTTGCCAAATTATTGGAGGGCTTGGATATTGCCGGCACTGATTTAACGGTTATTGGTGCAGGAGGAAATGCCGGGAATTTATCCAACCAGTTGAAATCAAAAACGATAGAAATGGTGCGGTATGAAGAATAGACTGATTGTGTTGATTTTGATTTGCGGATTCAGTTCCTGCAAGCCCAAGGATGATTGTGAAACCATACCATCGGAAGTTTCTTTTTCGAATGCGGTTCAACCTATTTTTGATCGAAGTTGCAACACCTCGGGTTGTCATCAAGGTACCACGCCGGCTGGGGGCTTGGATTTAAGTGCTGCCAAGGCCTACGATCAATTGTCGAGCGTGGGGTCGGGTTATGTAAAGGCTGGAAATTCGGCAGGAAGTCTGCTTTACCTGCAAATGAATTCCATTACCAATCCTATGCCGCCAACGGGTAAGTTGGATGCATGCGAAATTAATTTGGTAAAAGGTTGGATTGACCAAGGTGGTTTAGAAAATTAATCACTAACTTCTAACTTCTCTTTTCTCTTTTCTCTTTTCTCTTTTCTCATTTCTCATTTCTATGCGGGCCCCTTTTCGCCCAAAACCATTCCTACTCGAATTGGGTCATTCTGCTAGGCGAAAAGGTCACGCTATCGCCCATAGTCCTCGTCCGGCTCCGTGCCTCCGCCGTCCTGTGGGCTATTTGGCTCTATCGTTGCCCGGACCGAAGAACGGGGCGTTTGGCCCAGAATTAGCATTTTCTGAAACCCAGATTACGCATTAGAAATGCATAAACGATTAACCAGTTGTAAATTAATTTGTATGGCCAAATTGATAACAACTGCTATCCCGAAATTTCTTCGGGAGGGGTAAACCCAACTAAATCAAGTAGATCGGATTAAAAAATCCTCCTATTGATTAATTTGGGTTAAAAAAAGAATTGAATATACCCGGAATACATCTTTACATTGCATAAACGATTACCAGTTTGAATTCAATTAGTTTGGTAAATGAAAACAACGGCTATAACGAAATGGGAGTGTAAGCCTTTTAAATCAAGTAGTTCGAATAAGTAAATCCTACTTTTAAATAATTGGTTTTTGACTGAATTAATGGATTAAAGCCGTTGAAAAATCCCTTTAAATAAGCTACTGCCAAGGCCACCCACCGCCCTTTCGGAGCACCATCGGGCAGGGATAGCAGCGTAAAGCCCGGAGGCCTGCCGCCCACTCACCTTTACCTTTTTTATCCACCAAAGCTTAGGGGCGGCAGGACGAGGACTTGCAGCGAATAGCCCGACCCGACCGCCACATGCACTGTGCTTAGTATTTAGGGAAAGGTTTTGAGGCGGGAGGGGGCACGCATGATGAAAAGTAAAAATTAAGGAATTAAAAATTAAAAATTGGGGAAAGGGAATTTGGGATTGTGGGAGTCTGATAATCTGGTTGGGTCGTACCTTTTAACTATTAACTAATAACTTTATAAGAATATTTCCTTCGAGAATAAAGGAATACTTGCTACTTTCGCCACCAGAAATAAAATCCGTAATTACAATATTAAATCAACATGAAAATCACAGTAGTAGGTGCAGGTAATGTGGGTGCAACCTGTGCAAACGTAATCGCACACAAAGAATTGGCCAATGAAGTAATTTTGGTGGACATCAAAGAAGGGATTGCAGAAGGAAAGTCGCTAGATATTTGGCAATCGGCTGGTATTGAAAATTATGATACCCGCACCATTGGTGTAACAAACGATTACGCTCGCACGGCAGGTTCTGAAGTGGTAGTTATCACCTCCGGACTTCCACGTAAACCCGGTATGAGCCGCGACGATTTGATTTCTATTAATGCAGGCATTGTAAAATCGGTAACTGAAAATGTGATTAAATATTCGCCAGATGCAAAAATCATCGTGGTGAGCAATCCATTGGACGTAATGACTTACTGCGCCTATTTGACTGCGAAAGTGGACAGCAAACGCGTTATTGGTATGGCTGGTATCTTGGATACTGCTCGTTACCGTGCTTTTTTAGCCGATGCGCTTAATACTTCTCCAAAAGAAATCCAAGCAGTTTTGATGGGTGGTCACGGTGATACCATGGTTCCACTTCCACGTTACACAACTGTAGCTGGTATTCCTGTTACGGAGTTGTTGGACAAAGAAACCTTGGATGCCATTATTCAACGTACAAAAACAGGTGGTGGTGAATTGGTAAACCTAATGGGAACTTCGGCTTGGTATGCACCAGGCGCTGCTGCTGCCCAAATGGTTGAAAGTATTGTTCGTAACCAAAACCGTATTTTCCCATGCTGCGCTTGGTTGCAAGGCGAATATGGCTTGAGCAATATTTATCTGGGTGTTCCTGTAAAACTTGGTAAAAACGGTATCGAACAAATTATCGAGTTGAAATTGAATGCCGAAGAAAAAGAACTTTTGGTAGCTTCTGCAAAAGCAGTGAAAGAAGTTTGTGATGTATTGGACAATATGAATTTGGTTTCTGCCTAATTCTTTAAGCATACCTGAATTGGCTTAGGTGTAAATCCGAAAAGAGTTTACATCTAGGCCTTTTCCTTTTAAATATTCCCATGGAAAACGATCAAATTCCCGAAGTTGAAAAGAAAGGTTTTACCTTTTATGATCATGGTTCTAAGGAAAAAGCGAATGAAAAATTAAGCTGTACCATGATGGGTTGCGTATTGGTGCCCGTTCTAGGACTTGGCTTGCTGGCTCTCATTATGATTTTGAATGTTGTTTTTGGTTTGTTCAGAATGGCAACTTATTAAGGTTTGATTTATCTAAAGTTCAGCTCCAATAACCTCAGAAAAATAAATCGGTAAGGGTTTAATATGCTTATTTGGGGCTCAAGTATTCTTAATTAATCATAATGCCAGCTTGGTCAACCGCATAAACCATTTCCTTCGCCTTTCAATTATCCCGATTCTATGTTTTCCTTACAGGAAATTACCCAAAAATTTATCAATTTCCACAAGTTGTCATGTGATTGTCCGATGGGCAATGCCAACTTGGATGTGGCCATTTTTCAATCGGTATATGACTTGCCTTTTGATCATTGGAACTCCGTGATAGGAGAGGAAAAGCTTTTATTGTCAATTCCCTATTTGGCCGCAATCGAAGCCATGCCTACCCAAAATATGGCTTTTCATTATTGTATCGTTTACCAACAAACCTTACCGGTAGCTGTGTTCTATTTTCAGGAGTTCGATTTTAATTTGGCCGATATGAACGCCAATGTGGAAACGGATAAGTTGAAAGAATCGATGTCGATGTTTGAAAAGCTGAAAAGTAGTGTGGCTTCGGGTTTTAAAAATGTTCAGTTAAGGTTATTGGTGGCGGGAAACTGTTATGTAAGTGGTGATTATGGATTTCAATTGGTTCCTGAGTTCCCTAAAGAGAATTTTGGTTTGGTTTTGGACAATGCTATTCAGAAAATAACCCAGGCTAATCGGGATGGAAAAAAGATACAGGGAATTTTGGTCAAGGATTTTTCGGAAACCCAATCCAACCTTAGTCAAAGCCTTCAACAAAAGAACTATTTTCCTTTTCATGTAGATCCAACCATGGTTCTGCAGATTCCAGAAGGGATTTCAACCATGGAACAGTTTATTGAATTATTCTCTTCCAAATACCGTGTGAGGGTCCGTTCATGTGAAAAGAAGTTTAAAGGTGTCGAATCTCGTTTGTTTAGTTTGGAAGAAATTGTCAAACATTATTCCTCCATTAAAAATCTTTATAACAATGTTGAGGAAAAGGCCGGCTTTAACCTGCTTAAAGTTCCCGAAAATTATTTCATCGAATTGAAAAAGAATTTGGAAGATGCTTTTCAGTTTAGGGCTTATTTTTTGGAGGATAAAATGGTAGGCTTCAGTACCTCCTTGATTTGGCATGAGATGTTGGAGGCTAATTTTGTAGGTTTGGATTATGAATACAACCAAACGTATGGACTTTACCAAAACATGCTGTACGACTTTCTGAAACAAGCCTTGGAAGCAAAAACAAAGACCATTAATTTTGGTCGGACTGCCTTAGAAATAAAAAGTACGCTTGGTGCGGTTCCCGATAATATGACACTATTGGTAAAAAGTCCCAATGCCCTTTTCAACCGATTGATTCCAAGTATCTTCTCTAACCTGAAACAAAGTGAATGGATACAAAGACGACCCTTTAAAGGAGGAGAGGAATAAGTTATCCAAACAATAGTACCATTTTTTCTTATTTTTGAATTGTTGGCGATAGATTGATATTGTAGGAATATGAATCAAGTAAATGAGAACCTTTGATAGAAAAGGTTAGTTGTTTAGATAGAATTTCCATTTTTGAAAATTTTTGGATTGAAATTAGATCATCATCGCCCAAATATTCTTTAATTTTCACGTTATTTCCTTGTTCAAAAGCCTTTTCCAGTGTATTTAAATTAATTCGAAGAACTGGTTCAGTTTGTTTTAAACCGTTTTCGGAATCCATTTCTAAGACTACAAAACATAGACTATCTAAATTTGATTTTAGGGTAATTCCAAATGATTTTGATTCGGGTGTTTTTTGAAAAGTCATGTAGTTTTCAAAACAAAGATTAATACCTTGGTTGGTAATAGAATAAACAACTACAAGAAGTTCATCATTTTGGGTTGAAATATACGGGGCATCTTCGGTTAGGTCAAGGGCAGTGATGCTTAAATTATATGGGGTACCATTTAAAGAATTATCTTTTAATTCCCCCTCCTTGAAAATTGACTTTTCTCCTACTTTGCAGCCACAAAGGTTAAATAGAATTGTTGTTCCTATTAGAAAGAGGAGCACCCAATATTGCAACTTTTTACATCCCATTTGGCTGAATAATGCTGTTTCGATTACCTTCCGTGTCTAAAAAAGAAACATAAATTCCGAAATTTGGAATTATCATAGGTTGGCCGAGTACGGTTCCTCCATGTTGCTGGATGGCGGCAATACAGGAAAATATATTTTCGACACCAATAACAATAGATGGATTTTGCGCTGGCCAATCAGGTTTAGCAGGAAAGAAGCCTCCATTTATTGCTCCTGCAGGAAAACCAGGTTTGGCATCTGTCTCATCTGTTGTAGCTAGGATATATTTGCCACTATCTATGCCTAAATTCAATAATTTCCAGCCAAATACAGCTTGGTAAAATATGCTTATCCGATTTGCCTCTACATAGGGCATTTCAAAATGTACAACAGGGTTCATAGAGGGGATATTTTTCTTAAAATCTAATTAATGCTTACTTAGTTGTTGGACAATTCATTTCGATTCCCATTTTTTCATAAACCACATCATTTGGTTCCCATAGTTCAATTTTGTTTCCTTCCAAATCAAGGATATGGACAAATTTACCGTAATCAAACACTTGGATTGTATCCAAAACCGTAACCCCATTATTTTTCAATTCCGTTACCAAGCCATCCATATTTTCTACTCTATAATTGATCATAAAATCCTTCGTGGATGGTTCAAAATACTTGGTTTTTTCATTAAAAGGACTCCATTGTGAAAACCCTTTTTTGGTGCTGTCGCTGCCTTGGTACCATTCAAATACAGCTCCATAGGGATTGGTATTGAGTCCAAGATTTACCTGGTACCATTCCCTTAATTTTTTAGGATCCTTACATTTGAAAAAGATACCGCCAATTCCTGTTACTTTTTTCATTTTGGTGGATCCGTTGTTTTCTACATTCCTAAAGGCATAACCAGCCAAAAAAGAAGCAATTAAAAGAAAAAGGAGAAGGCCTTTTTGTTTAAGGTTCATGGGCATAAAAGTTAGGTTATTATTCTTTTTTCCGGATATAGCTTTTTACCCTTGTTTCTGCATTTGCACGTATGTTATACCAGAAAAGGTTGTAATCCATCAGGTGAAGGTTGTTCCATGATTTAACAAAAGGAGTATTGGTTTTAACCCATAACCAATTTCGGTGGATTTTGGCCTGGGTTTTAAATGGTCTGTTCCGATTAAAGCCTAACAAAATACCGCCTTGTCCATGAGCCATCCCAGAATCCAAAGTCCAGGTTAATGGATTTACACAAACTTTTCCAATTAATTTGGAGGTTGTATCGGGGGTGTGGTTCATGCGGAAGCTCGACCAGGTGATAAAGCAATTTGTTTCAGTTGAGTCTTTACAAGGAACCAATAGTTCAAAATCATTTGGGTTCATTTTAAATCCAACGGGGTAGGCACAGACCAAGCGTTTTTTCATTTCTGGATTATCGAAATATTCTTTTAAAAGTCGTTGGGAGTGCACTGTTCCTTGGCTATGTGATGCAATGATAATCGGTCTGCCTTGGTTGTAATTTTTTAGGTAATATTCGAAAGCGCGTTTAACATCTTGGTAGGCAAAATCCAAGGCCAAGGTTCCATTTTGGGTTGTATCGCTAAAACATTTGATGATACCTTGTCTATAACGAGGAGAATATACCCGAGCAATCCGATTAAATGCGGTAGCTTGGAACTTTACCGGCAATCGATCGATGCGTTTGTTCAATCGTTTGTTGGTAATATCGGCGCACCAGGTTTTACCTTTTCCATAAATGGTAGGATAGATATAAAAAACATCCACCAATTTCAAAGAATCACTGATCCAGGTTTCATCTTGGGGGATAATATCGGCTTTATCCCAACGAAAAGGAAGGGCATTCCAATTTTCAGGTTTGGAATAGTCGGGTGCGATGGGTTGTTCTTCTGCCCTGAATTTGGGTAATTTTTGAGCTTGGATGCTAGAAGTGGCAACTAGGACAAGGAAGAGGGATTTAATTAGATTCATGTTTTAATAAAAAAGAACGGCCAATCGTAAGACTGGCCGTTCTGTGATTCATACTTCATGCGAGTAGGAGGGGATTATTTTTCGTCTCCTTCGCTTTCACCTTCTGCATCATCTCCTTCTTCAGTTTCAGGTTCATCCTCCTCTTCTTCTATTTCTTCTACCGAAGCGGCGATTTGGCTTTCGATTTCAGCGGCATCCACCAAGAATTCAGAGTTGTCTTCCAAATCTTCTTCCTCGGCCAAATCACCATATTCGCCAATATCAATTTTGGCTACAGCAGCGATTTGATCGTTTCCGTGTAATTTAATCAGACGAACACCTTGCGTAGCTCGAGCCATTTCTCGGATGGTGCGCAAATGCATACGGATGGTAATACCTCCTTCGGTAATAATCATCAAATCATCCATATCACTTACTCCGTGGATAGCAATAACATCTCCTGTTTTTTCGGTTATTTTCAAGGTTTTAACCCCTTTTCCACCACGGTTGGTTATTCGATATGCACCTACAATTGTCCGTTTTCCGTATCCTTTTTCAGAAACCACCATAACCGAAGTTTCTTCATTTGGAACACATACCATTCCAATTACTTCGTCTTTATCACCATTCAAACGGATGGCACGCACACCAGTGGCATTTCTACCCATTGGACGAACTTTGGCCTCAGGGAAACGAACAGCACGGCCTAGTTTGGCGGCAATCATTATTTCGTTTTGTCCATTGGTCATTTTAGCTTCCAAAAGCTCATCGCCATCCTTAATATTGATAGCATTGATACCATTCACCCTTGGACGGCTATAAGCTTCCAAGGTTGTTTTCTTGATGGTTCCTTTTTTGGTACACATAATAACGTAATTGTTATTGATGTACTCTTCATCCTGCAGTGTTTTGATATTGATATAGGCTTTTACCTTGTCGTCCTGCTCGATATTAATCAAGTTTTGGATTGGTCGGCCTTTTCCTGTTTTGTCACCATCTGGGATTTCGTAAACTTTCAACCAGAAACAACGTCCTTTTTCTGTAAACAGCAATAAGTAGTTGTGCATGGTAGCAACAAATAGGTGCTCAAGGAAGTCTGCATCCCTTGTTTTACTACCAATCGACCCTTTACCACCGCGGTTTTGTACTTTGTATTCGTTGAGTGGTGTACGTTTGATATATCCTAGGTGGGAAATAGTTATCACCACTGCTTCATCCTCAATCAAATCTTCAATGCTGATTTCATCCCCAGAATACTCAATGATACTGCGACGGGCATCACCGAATTTCTGTTTCATTTCGAGCATTTCGTCTTTGATAATTTGCATACGAAGACTCTCGTTTTCAAGAATTTCTTTTAAACGAGCAATCAATTTCATCAATTCATCAAATTCGTCTTTCAATTTATCTACCTCCAGACTTGTCAACTGTCTTAGACGCATATCCAAAATGGCACGGCTTTGAATTTCAGACAATTGAAAGCGGGTTTCCAATTCCGTTCTAGCTGAATCAGGCGATTCTGCTTCACGAATGATTTTAATTACTTCTTCGATATTCGCTTGGGCAATCAATAAGCCTTCTAAGATATGGGCTCTCTTTTCAGCCTGAGACAATTCGAATTTGGTACGACGAATAACAACCTCATGACGGTGGTCAACAAAGTGCACCATCATATCTTTCAGGTTCAGCATCATTGGCCTTCCTTTAACCAAGGCTATGTTATTTACTGAAAATGAGGTTTGTAGGTCGGTAAATTTGAAAAGGTTGTTTAATACAACACCCGGAATAGCATCACGCTTTAATTCGTATACAACCCTGATTCCATCTCTATCGCTTTCGTCGCGTATATCGCTTATCCCTTCTATTTTTTTATCGTTAACTAAATCGGCAGTACGTTTGATCATTTCGGCCTTATTCAATTGATAAGGCACTTCATTCACGATAATGGCTTCTTTGCCGTTAGGTAAGGATTCGAAGGTGGTTTTAGCACGCATTACGATTCTTCCTCGTCCCGTTTCAAAAGCACTTTTTACACCTTCGTATCCATAAATGATACCGCCAGTTGGAAAATCAGGAGCCTTTACAAATTGCATCAATTCAGCAACAGTAATTTCCCTGTTGTCTATATAAGCACAAATACCATCTACTACTTCGCTTAGATTATGGGGTGGCATATTGGTTGCCATACCAACAGCGATACCGGACGAACCATTGATAAGCAAATTTGGTACTTTGCAAGGTAGAACTGTTGGTTCTTCCAGGGTATCGTCGAAATTTAAGCGGAAATCAACTGTATCCTTGTCGATATCTAACAATATTTCCTCTGCTATTTTACGAAGACGGGCCTCTGTATAACGCATGGCCGCTGGAGGATCTCCGTCCATTGATCCATAGTTTCCTTGTCCTTCAACCAAAGGATAGCGTAAACTCCAATCTTGGGCCATACGCACCATGGTGTCGTAAACTGAGGTGTCACCATGTGGGTGGTATTTACCGAGAACCTCCCCGACGATACGGGCTGATTTCTTGTAGGGACGGTTTGATAATACGCCCAAATCCAACATTCCGAACAAAACACGGCGGTGTACAGGTTTTAAACCGTCACGCACATCTGGTAGGGCTCGGGAAACAATAACCGACATCGAATAATCGATATAAGCGGTTTTCATTTCCTCTTCAATGTTAATCTTAATGATCTTTTCTCCTTCTGCCATTCTTGTCTCTTTTTATTTAGGATTAGTTCCGTCGAATTATTCGACTTCTTTTGTTAGGTAATATTTGGTTACAATTTTTTGATTCCCTTACAAAACCAAGGTATTAAGGTATAGTTTGCAGAATACCTCCAATTTTTAAAGGGACACGAAATTACTCCTACATTCGTTTTACCATAGAAAAACTTTTCCACACATAAACAAAGCCATGTTGAAAAATTGAAACCCTGCCATTATTTCACGTTAAAGCTCGAATCTACTTTTGACTAAACCAATCCATACGCTGTGGATTAATTTTTGGGGAGTAAAAAAACACATCTATTTTTGCAATTATGGAATCAAAATTTTCACCGAGGGTAAAAGATGTACTTTCTTTCAGTCGTGAAGAAGCACTTAGACTAGGTCACGATTACCTTGGAACCGAGCACCTGATGTTGGGATTAATCCGCGAAGGAGAAGGTAAAGCCTTAAAGATTATGACTATGTTGGGCGTTGATCTAAGTGATCTGAGGAAAAAGATCGAAAACTCCATCAAAAGTTCTGCTACACACAAAAAAGTGAGTATCATTAATATTCCTCTGATTAAAGCTGCCGAAAAGGCCCTGAAGATAACCTATTTAGAAGCCAGGACCTACCGCAGCGAAACCATTGGAACCGAGCATTTGCTCCTTGCCATTCTTAAAGATGAAGAAAATGGCGCCAGTAAGATTTTAAAACTACATTATAATATTGACTACGAAATGGTAAAACAAGAAGTAAACGAATTTGGAAGTACCGAATTTGAAGGAAGGGCTGACGAAAAGCTTCCACGTTCTGAACGTGCAACATCCTCCGATGACGATGATGCAGAGGATGGGGGAGGCCCATTCGGTGGCGGTGGTGCCCCAAGAGGTAAACCTACCGATAGCAAAAGCAAAACACCCGTTTTAGATAATTTTGGCAGAGACCTGACAAAAGCGGCAGAAGATGGAAAGTTGGATCCAATTGTTGGCAGAGAAAAAGAAATTGAGCGTGTATCGCAAATATTAAGTCGTCGAAAAAAGAACAATCCTATCCTAATCGGTGAACCAGGTGTTGGTAAATCAGCTATCGCCGAAGGCTTGGCTCTTCGTATCGTAAAACGCCAAGTATCCCGAGTTTTGTTTAATAAACGAGTGGTTACACTTGATTTAGCTTCCTTGGTAGCCGGCACTAAATACCGCGGACAATTCGAAGAAAGAATGAAAGCGGTAATGAATGAGTTGGAAAAATCTCCAGATGTAATTCTGTTTATCGACGAGATTCATACCATAATAGGTGCTGGTGGAGCGAGTGGTTCTTTGGATGCCAGCAATATGTTCAAACCGGCCTTGGCAAGAGGAGAAATCCAATGCATTGGCGCTACAACACTTGACGAATACCGTCAATACATCGAGAAAGATGGAGCCTTGGATCGTCGTTTCCAAAAAGTAATGGTTGAACCTACAACCTTGGAAGAAACAATCGAAATCTTGAATAATATCAAGGCGAAATACGAAGATCACCACAATGTAATCTATACCGACGATGCATTAAAAGCCTGTGTTCATTTAACACAACGCTACATAACCGACCGTCATTTGCCAGATAAAGCAATCGACGCCTTGGATGAAGCAGGATCTCGTGTTCATATCACCAATATCAAAGTTCCACAGAATATTGTGGATGTTGAAAAGAAAATCGAGGATATTAAAGAAGAGAAAAATAAGGTAGTTCGCTCGCAAAAATATGAGGAAGCTGCCAGTTTGCGCGATAAAGAAAGACAGTTGTTGGAAGAATTGGAAAGGGAGAAAAAGAAATGGGAAGAAGAAACCCGAAATAACCGGGAATTGGTAACCGAAGAAAATGTGGCAGAGGTAGTGGCCATGATGACTGGTATTCCTGTTCAACGTGTAGCTCAAAACGAAAGCGAGAAACTGTTGAAGATGTTTGAAGTCATTGGCGACAAAGTAATCGGACAATCGGATGCCATCAAAAAAGTGGTGAAAGCCATTCAACGGAACCGTGCCGGATTAAAAGACCCAAACAAACCAATCGGATCTTTCATCTTCCTCGGTCCAACCGGTGTTGGTAAGACTCAATTGGCTAAAATCCTATCTAAATATCTTTTCGATAGTGAAGAAGCCATGATCCGAATCGATATGAGCGAATACATGGAGAAATTCAGTGTCAGCCGCTTGATTGGAGCACCTCCGGGCTATGTTGGTTACGAAGAAGGTGGACAGTTGACTGAAAAAGTCCGTCGTCGCCCTTATTCGGTGGTATTGTTGGATGAAATCGAAAAGGCTCACCCAGATGTATTCAACCTTTTACTCCAAGCCTTGGATGATGGTCAAATGACCGATAGTCTTGGCCGTAAAGTAGATTTCAAAAACACCATTATCATCATGACTTCCAATATCGGTAGTCGTCAGTTGAAAGACTTTGGTCAAGGTGTCGGTTTTGCTACATCAGCTAAAACGGCTCAAACAGCCGAGCATAACAGGGGTGTTATCGAACAAGCATTAAAACGTGCTTTTGCTCCTGAGTTCTTAAACCGTATCGATGATGTGATTATGTTCAATAGCCTTGAACGTGAAGATATCCACAAAATCATTGATATCGAACTGAGCCACTTGTATAAACGTATCCAAACCTTGGGTTATACTTTATCGCTCTCTGAAGAGGCTAAAGACTTTGTTGCTGACAAAGGTTTTGATAGTCAGTTCGGTGCTAGACCACTAAAAAGAGCCATCCAAAAATACTTGGAGGATCCATTGGCAGAACATATCATCGGCGCTTCTTTGACAGAAGGAGATACCATCTATGTTGAAAAAGAAGTCGATAAGGATGAGTTGAAGTTTACGGTTCAGAAAGCTGGATCAACTGATACAGAAAAGAAAAAGAAAAAGGCCTAATTTAATTGGCCATTCAAAGAAAAGGACCTTAGTTTACTAGGGTCCTTTTTTATTTCAAACCTACTCCATGCTTAATCTTGTCCAAATCTTCCAATGAAAACCAAAAAAAATCGATTACCTTTCGTTTAGGGAGCAGAGGCAATAAGCTAAAATTTAGCTAAATCTGATATAAACAGGCTGAAAAATTTTCACCAAAACTCCATTCGAATTGCGAAGTTGCGCAATGGAATGGACCTTTTTAAGTGGTTTGGACTTTATTTTATGTGTGCCGGTTGTAAATCACTTGTATTTACATTTTTGAATCGTATAGCAACTTTGCATTTTTCGACTCCCTTTTCTGCTTGGGAGGTTAAGACAATAAACTGTCCGCCTGATTTTGAGAGGATTTCTCTGTCATAACTCATTAATTTATAGCACGCTAAAGTATCTCCCGTTCCTCTCAAAGGGCATTTTGTGTGTATTTCTCCATATATAGTGCTGCTATCTATGGCAACTATTGGGACTTCTTTTTTGGAAGGAAATCCTTTTTGCCAATTTTCCCCAAGTTCTTTGAGCGTCTTTGCTTCGTTAATTTTTTTATTTCTTATAGTATTACGAGCAATAAAATGGTTCAGTTTATAGCCCAAATGGTTTAAATTATCATTCCTAAACATAAATGCTTGAATATTCAAGAATAGTTTTACCCCATTATTAATTAAAATTTTTTGAAGTTTTTTCATTATACCTCTACTTTAATTTTAACAATATACTATTGTTCAAAATTCCTTAATTTTTCAAGTATTGATCTAGCCTCTCTGCCCAACCTCTAACCTAAAACCTCTTAAATCTCACCTGTCCCATCTCAATCTCATATCTCAATCTCACATCTCATATCTCATAACTCATAACTCATATCTCATATCTCATATCTCATAACTCATATCTCCAGTCTAACATCTAACATCTAACATCAATCATCCCCCTAAAAATCCGTATACCGCAGCGGTAATCCCGATTTTATGCCCAAGCCAAAATAGGTTTCCTTGGTGTTTTGAATTGGATTGGAATTGGCACGCATGGCTAAATTAACCTCAAGCCTTAAATTCCATTTTCGATTGATTAAATAGGAATAACTTAGTTCCAAATACATCATTTTGTTGCGGATGCCTTGTCCTACTTTGTTTCCATATTCATACGGACGAGAGGTATAAGGTTTATACAAATTGCCGCCATAATTTACACTACCGCTATCGGTTCCGAAAATGGCATAAATTAATTTCCCTTCTATGGCATGCTGTTGGGTTTGATAAGCCAATTTCCCCAAGCCTTCCATGAAATTAGCACCCAATGGATGCGCTAAAGCTTGTCCAAAATGGGCATAATTTTGTTGGATTTGATAATGGGTGTAAGTGTAAGGACGCACATAATTGATTTCGCCTTGGTAATACAGTCCTTTCACTCCAGCTAAATCATAGCCTTTTAATCCTACCTGAAAGCCTTGTTTATTAGCCCACCATCCATTCCAGGCTCTCACCTCTTTTAAGAAAAATTCATCCAACAAGATTTGCATATAAAATACCTGCCGTTTAAGGAACCGAACCCGCATGTTCAAGCCCAACAAAGCATTATCAGGCGAACCCAAACTGTATTCCACCGGTCTAAAAAAGATAAACGGATTCAAATACTGAATATCAAATCCCCGAGCACTGCCGTCTTGGTTTTTGTTTTCCCAAACCACGGCTTCAAACAGACCTAAGGAGGCATGTTTTCCAACCAAAAGATCCAAATAATGGATGGTGGCAAATTTACTGGCGAATTTTCCCAGACTGCCTCCGCTGCCGCTTACATCCAACATTCGAGTGTACAATACCCAATACCGAATTTTCCAAAAGTTAACATCCAATTTTACGTAATTGTAATTGTTGGCATTGTAACTTAGCAAAAGCGAACGGTATCCATCTCCAATAAAATGTTTGCCATTGCCAATGGAAGCTGTAAAGAAAGAAACAGGCTTGTAACTCACTTGTCCGCTCCAGTTATAGGTGTAAACGGATGCATTGCTTCCATAAGCATAGCCTAAACCGGGAACCACGGAATCGTTTTGGATCTGCTGTCGGATATACAGAGGGTATTTGCCTTGGTACAAAGCGCCTTGTAAATCAATATAAATTTTGTTTTTAACTGTTGCTTTTACATCAAGTCCACCAGCCAAAGAATAATTAAATTGCCTTTGCCCATTTCCTTTCCCAAAAGAAGTACCAAGTTCTAAAATAGGATTAATTAGGATTTGACTGTTTTTGCTGTTCCTTTCAAGGCAATTTTCGTTCACCAGCCAATTCAATTTTTTATCCCAAGCCTTTGGAAAACCTTGCAGCGAATCCAAACTATCGTAAATAGCCTTAGGGAAATCATTGATCTGGAAGGGTAGGGTAGAGGTATGAATGCGCCCACCTTTGTAGGCATAGTTTTCAAAAGCATGCAAATAGGCTCCTTGCCTTGGTATTTGAAAACTTTGGGAATAAACCACAAAAGGCATCCACCCCAAAAACATCCAGCCCAGTTGGAAAGCCCATTTTCTTATTCCCCTTTGAAACATATGGCGACAAAGTAAAGGAATATTCCACCTCGTTGTAACTTTACTGCCTGTCAATATTTGATCACCTACCTATTTTTATTCCCGAATAGGCCCTGTCCAATAAAAATGACAAATCCTACAAAGTATGGCTTATAGGCCAATTGGGGATGAACCTTCAAAGCAGTTCCTCGTATTTTCAGTATTCTTGATATTCGAATAGCAATGGCCTTTTTGTAGAAAATTTGGTTGAATTTTCTGCCAATCCTTCGCCCTTTGTATTCCAACATACCTTAAGTCTCCATCAATCTACAAAAACTTGTTGGTAAGTAATAAGCTCGCTCTTTTTCCTGTCCTGAAATTTAAGGTAAATCGCCTAAAATTAGTTGCTATGGTTTTTTCATTTGGATGCTATTCCCCGTATCATTTCAATTTAGGTACTGTTTTCCTTGCCTGTTTTGCATTTGATGCTAGCCCTTCCATTCATGGTCAGTCAAGTTTAGCACAAATTCCCGCTTCCCAACAACCAATTCAGCCTTCATCGTTATAACTCACTCATGCAAAAACAATCCACTTTTTACGCCGTAGTTTCCATCTTTTTCTTTTGGGGCTTTATGGCAGCCAGCAATGGTATTTTTATTCCCTTTTGCAAAGACCACTTCCACCTTTCCCAATTTCAAAGCCAATTAATCGACTCCACTTTTTATGGCGGGTATTTCATCGGTTCTTTGCTTTTGTTTTTATATGCGGCATTACGCAAAAAAGACTTTGTAAACGAACGTGGTTATGCCAAATCCTTTTCCATCGGACTAATCGTCTCGGCAATGGGTGCCATGGGAATGATTCCTTCCCTTCATATGGGTAGTTATCCCCTCATTTTGCTTTCCTTTTTTATAATTGCTTTAGGGTTTTGTTTGCAACAAACGGCAGCCAATCCTTTTGTCATTCTATTGGGTGAAGAAAGAACCGGTGCTCACCGCTTAAATTTGGCTGGAGGGGTCAATTCCTTTGGTACCACTATTGGTCCTTTGATTGTGGCCTACTTCCTTTTTGGCGGGGTTTCGGTGGCTTCCGATTCATCCACGGTCGAATTGAAAAATGTGGATACCTTGTATGGAATTTTGATTTTACTGTTTTTAGGATTGGCTTACCTGCTTCAGTCTATTAAACTGGAAGAAAAGTTGCAGGTCGAGAAACAGGATTTTACCTTGTCAGTACTTCAATATCCCCAGCTGGTATTGGGCATGATAGCTATTTTCGTTTATGTGGGCGTAGAGGTAACCATTCAGAGTAATTTGGGTGCTTTACTCAACACACCCGAATACGGAAGCGTACCTAATAACTTGATTTTTCCTTTTATTTCCTTGTATTGGGGCAGTTTAATGATGGGCCGTTGGTCTGGTGCCAGCGAATCCCTTTCCGAAAATTCGGGTACCCGCAAACTGTTGCAAGCCTTATTACCTTTGTTGGCCTTTGCCTTGGTGTATGTGGTCAACTACCTCAAATCGAGTGGGGTAGAGGGCGTTCATCTCAACGAGCTCTTTTTACCATACTTAGGTTTTGTGGTTTTGATGGTGCTTGTTTCTTACTTTTCCATCGATAGTTCAGCCAAAATGTTGCTAGCATTTTCATTAGCGGCTACTTTTTGCATGGTTGGTGGGTTATTAACCAGCGGACAAACCTCCTTATTATTGTTCATGAGTGGCGGATTGTGGTGTTCTGTTATGTGGCCTTGCATTTTCGCTTTATCCATCAAAAACCTGGGCGAGCACACCTCCAAAGCCAGTTCTTTGCTCATTATGATGATTTTAGGTGGAGCCATTATTCCTCCCTTGCAAGGCTGGTTGGCCGATATCCTTTCCATCAAAGCGTCTTATATACTTACCCCCTTTTGTTTTGCCTACCTCGCCTATTTCGGATGGTGGGCACTTCGCAACAACCAAGGCACCGAAACCAAAATCTCCCATTAATTCAACTTCTCTTTTCTCTTTTCTCTTTTCTAACTCCTATTTTTAATTTTTAATTCCCTAATTTTTAATTAAACTCTGGCGTGCTCCCTCCGCCCCCAAAAACTTTCTACTATAAATGAACCATTCTACCAGGGCGTTCGGGTCGGGCTATTCGCTGCAAATCCTCGCGCCTTTCGCTTACGCTCAGGCCGCTGTGGGTTTTCCGCTGCTATCCCTGCCCGGAAAGAGCGTGCTGGAACTTGGGTTTTGGTGGTTTAAATAACAAGAAGTTTAATATGCTCACCCCTTTATGCTGTTATAAAAACGGTAGAGGAAATGAATAGCTGGTATTCTAACCTTGGCAATACCAAAAGATAGAAACAAGGGACACTTACAGGTATTTTGGCAAAGTGAAAGTTATTTCATTTTTGGAAGTGTTTGTATATGAGTTTCTTCTATTTTTGAAGGAGGTTTTTAGTTTAGTGAAATTGGACTATACATAATGTACATTCGGTGTTAATCGTTTAAGCATTTCTATTGCGTAATCTGGGTTGTAGTAGGTTAGTACCAAGGGCTAATGGCAAATTTGCCGAGAACAACTTGTATATTTACTGCATTTTTTGCGGATTTAATTTTATCATGCGGAGAATAATCGCTATTTTTGACGCAATATTTGCGGAGATTAGACTGAAATGTATATTTATAGCTATCCAAATTGGCCAATTTTTGAATGGAATAGTGAGAAACTATTACCATTGCTATCCTTTGTAAGAAACAAACAAGGTAAGCTTATTGGGAAAATGGGTTCCCTCGGGTTTGAACTTCGTAATGAAGCAAACCTTGAAATTTTAACCCAGGAAATTATTAAATCAACTGAAATTGAGGGAGAAATTTTAGACAGAGAGCAAGTAAGGTCATCCATCGCAAGACGCCTAGGACTAGATATGTCTGGATTAGTATATTCTGAACGTCATGTCGATGGAATTGTTGATTTAATGATTGATGCGACTAGGAATTTCGATAAGGACTTGAATAAGGATAGACTATTTTCTTGGCATTCGGCACTCTTCCCAACGGGACAAAGTGGAATGTATAAAATCATTGCGGGGCAGTGGCGTGATGATTCAACAGGACCAATGCAGGTCGTTTCAGGAGCTTTAGGAAAAGAAAAAATTCACTTTCAAGCCCCCCCGGCAGCTCTAATTGAAAATGAGATGCGATTATTCTTCGACTGGTTCAATTTGGAACAGAAAACTGACTTGGTATTGAAAGCAGCTATTGCACATCTGTGGTTCGTAACAATCCATCCATTCGAAGATGGAAACGGAAGAATTTCCCGAGCATTAAGTGATATGTTACTAGCTCGCTCCGATGAACAATCTTACCGATTCTATAGCATGTCGACCCAAATACGTAAGGAACGCAATTCCTATTATGACATACTGGAAAAGACTCAAAAAGGCAGTTTGGATATTACAAATTGGCTCGAATGGTTTTTGAATGCCTTATCCCATGCCATTGATAATTCAGAAAAAATTCTTGAAAAAATAATTTATAAGCACTATTTCTGGGTCAAATACGCTAGAATAAATATAAATGACAGGCAGAGAAAGATTTTAAATAGTTTAATGGACGATTTTCAGGGCGTTTTAAACACTACAAAATGGGCGAGAATCGGAAAGTGCTCGCAAGACACCGCTCTGCGTGACATTCAAGACTTAATTGAAAAAGGAATACTGATAAAAAGTGAACAAGGAGGGCGAAGCACAAATTACGTAATGAAACCTAATGAAACATATTAAGCTCTAGCACCGCCATCAAACGGCAATTGCAATGAGTTACATCCCTCTTTAAATGGAGTTTTGGTGAAACACTTCCAGCCCAACTTTAAATAAGGTTTTAGCTGTATATTTGTTTATTGGATTTGCTCCGAAACCGTTATAGTTTTATTGGATTTATTCGTAAATCTGAAAATTCTAATTTTATCTAAAGAAAAAGGAGATGTTTTAGGCCATTTAAGGTGTATTCTTATTCCCTTGTCCTTTTCAAATAGTTTGATCAATGAAAAAATTATTAATATTTTCAATACTTGGTTTGATTTTATCAAGTTGTTCCCAGTACCAAAATGAAAAATGGCCTTTTAAGGTTCAAACTGTACTGAATGAATACCAAAATAGTGTGCTTGATTTCGGTATCGTGGCCTTAATTGACAACGGAAAGTTTTTGGATACTGCTGCTATTGGTTATTCCTATTCCCAAAAACCTATTTCAGTAAAAAACAGGTTTTGTATTGGTAGTTGTACCAAAATGTATACAGCTGTTGCCATTCTTAAATTACAAGAAAAGGGACTTTTGAATATTAATGATAGTCTTTTCAAATATCTCCCAAAACATCCTTTTATTGATAGCACCATTACGATTAAACAACTGCTTAACCATACAAGTGGGATTGCTGATTTTTTAAATGGTGGATTGATGAATGAATCTATCCTTAATCCCTATGGCGACTACTCTGATAAGGTGCTATTTGCTAGCATTGGAGAGAAAAATTTTGAAAAAGGAACCCGTTTCGAATATTGCAACACCAATTATTTGCTGTTGGCTAAAATAATTGAAAAGGTAACGGATAAGTCCTGGGAAATGAATATACAAGAACTCATTATCAATCCGTTAAACCTTAAAAATACTTTCCCTTATTTTTCTAATTCAATCGATAACCTTGCTCACCCAATTCTAGAAGGCAAAGACTTTCAAAGTACTCCCAAAAAAGGTATTCATACCATCTCCATTGGTTCGGGAGTTATTGTAAGTGACATTTTTGATCTGAATACTTTCATACGTGCCTTGCTCATCGAAAAAACACTTGTAAATAAAAATAGTCTTGAATTAATGACTTCTTTTTACAACTATAAAACAACTAAATGGGGGTTGGGTTTGGAAGAAACTAAGTACCAAAACAGGACACTGGTAGGTCATACCGGAAGGCAACTCAGTTACATAACATATGCCTTTGTTGACCCAAAGTCTTCGAAGAGCCTTATAGTGATAAACAACAATATGAATGACCAAACAATCGATAAAGTATTCGAAAAATTATGTGCGCTGAAATAAAAGCGGATTTTAAGGCTAAAAGGTTTCAAGGGTAGATTTTATTCGCCTCTTTCTCTTTTCAAAATCAGGCCCCTTTCATTCTGTTAATTCAATTTTTTCTATACATTCGTTTTCTAACCCATCTCTGAAAACTAGTATTTGTCCTGTTTCGAACATCCAAAAACCTAATCCAATTCCAGTTCATTAAATCGCCTTAATGCTAATTCCGGTTCGGATAATTTTCCCTGTAGTTCGGCAATGCTTATTTTCTTTAGAATTGGTTTTGAAGCCGAATCTTCAAACGATTATATTGATTGATACCTACCCATTCTACCCAGATTCCGCCTTTGAAAGGTTTTTATCATGATTTTTTTTAATTGTTTTCTCCAGAATGACTTAAACCCAAATTCAGCATTAGAAATCTATTACAGCTTCCAACTGCTTCAAATACAAGGATTTCAGAACAATTTTTGACTTCAAAATAGTTTACTATTCCTTCACCCAAAAATTAACCTGAAACCCTCGTCTTTATTGCATTTGAAAGCTTCATTACGATTTCTAATGCGTAATCTGGGTTAAAATTTCTTCCTCGAAATTCTCCAAGAAGGCTAAGCCCACCTTTGGCAAGAAGTTCCGTTAATTATTTCCTCCCCTCGCTGAATTTGGAAACAAAACGAAATAGCAGAAAATATGGTCCGTTTTTTTATGGCTTTTAGGCAAAAAATTGGACTCTTATTCAGTAACCTCAGCATTTAAACATGCTGCAAATGCCGATGATTAAAATTAAGGATTCTTGGAGTCCAAGACGAACCGGAATCATATTATTTTTTCTATCGGTTTAATTCTCGGAATAGCCTTTGGATTATTTCGTAAATAACATTGGTAAAAGTTGAAAAACCTTTGGTTTGGGGTTTTCATATTTTGGAATTTTTTCTTTTCTGACAATAATTAAATTTTCTTCTCTTATTTCGTAAAATCTTACAAACATCCAAAAAGTCACAACAACAAGTAAATGAAAACAAAATTTACCTTGCTTTTTTTCTTCCAAGTTTTCTTCGTTTTGGCCGAAAGTTCAGGACAAAAATATTTGGTTGGAGCAGCAAAGCAAGAAATTACCTATGCTGGCGAAGACAAAGTAGGACTTTTTGGGTATGGTCACTATCCTCAGAGAATAGACAGTTTGAATCCTGCATCTTCCAACACCTATACCAGAGCAATTACCATTAAAGATCCTGCAAGCAATAAACGTTTAATTTATGTTCATGCTGATTTAGGCGCAATTTTCAATCCTATCGTGGAAGATCTTCTCAAAAGGCTTAAGGCAGATGAACCCGGTTTTGATCCTTCTACACTAATGGTTGTTGCCACCCACACCCATACTGCTCCAAGTGGATGTTCTTATTATGCAACCTATATGTTGCCTACTCCCGGAATCAAACCTAAACTTATTTCTTTTTATGGCGAAAAAATGTATTTGGCTGTAAAAGAAGCCATAACCAAGGAAAAACTCGCCACGATTAACATCAGAAAAGGAACTATCGAACCCGAGGTTCCTGTTATTTACAATAGGGCTTTGCAATCCTATAACCTCAATCCGGAGGTAACCAGAAAATTTGAAAAAGAGGAAACCTATTTGGCCGCTAACCGAGAAGTGCTTTTGTTCGATTTCCAAGACATAACTGGAAAAACCTTTGCCGTAATCAACTTCTTTGGTGTACACATTAACGAACTTACCAATAGCCACAATTTCATCAACGGAAACAGTAAAGGGTATGCCGGTATGAAAACCGAAGAAATGTTAGGAGGCGATGCCGTGGCTATATATGCCCAAACAGCCGCAGGTGATGTAATTACGGGTGATTACCATAACGAGGAGCGATTTAATAAACAAATGGGGGCGATTTTAGGAGACCCCAATTTTAATTTTATGAAAACGGGAAGCATTGAACATGCCAAGTGGAATGGGAACATCCATGCAGCCAAGACCATGGAAATTCTGAAAACTCCTTCGGTTCTACAAATCCAGGGTGGACTTTCCTCTTCCCTCGCCTTTGTGGATATGTCCAATGTAACAGTAGACCCAAAATTTAAAATCAGCGACAAAGAAGAAAGAACATCTTCTCCTTCCATTGGAGTTGGTATGGCAGGAGCAAATCAACACTTTGACGACAAAAATACCCCCGTTAAAAAAATACTCAATCCTGTCTATGGCGCATCTCAATTCTTTTTTGCTTTCAAAAAACCTTTCTTAAGCAAATCGAAAAGAGCCTATTACAAGCACCTAATGGAAAGTCAATCACCCAAAAAAATAATGCTCAATGGCGAAGCCAAAACATTTTTTGGAATTAAACTGGATGAACCTCCAAAAAATCCACTTCATAAACTGATTTTTAAGCAATTGGTCGAGTTAGATCCTATGTTCCAAGAAAACATTAGACTTATGGAAAAAGGGGCGGTTAAGGAACATACCATGCTGATTGAAGTCCTTCCTAGTCAGCTATTTAGAATTGGAAATGTAGTAATTGTTGGGATAGCCACAGAAATTACCACCATCGCTGCTCAAAGGTTGCAAAAGGCTGTTTTGGACGAGTTCAAAGGCCAAGGTATCGATCAGGTAATTATTTCATCTTATGCCAACGAATATGCCGGATATACCACCACTTACGAAGAATACCAGAACCAGCGTTACGAAGCCGGACATACGGTTTTTGGCAAATACCAATTGGCTGCCTTCCAAACTGTTTTTTCGAGACTTGCCCAAGATATGGTATCCGGACAGAAAAGCGCACTCGATTACAGCCTTAGACCGCCAGTTTTCTCAGAGCATGAACTGTCCTTAAGATCCAACCTCAAGCCTATTGAAGGTGCCAAAGGGAAGTTGGAAGTAGGTGCAACAGAAAAAGCGGTGAAAAAATAAAGCCAATCTCTAATTCCCTTGCTGATAAAACTGGTTTGTTTGGCCTCAATTTCAACCCAAAATTATCCGGATTTTAGGAAAAAGTTTTCTCAAAATAATATTTAGGCGTGCTCCCTCCGCCCCCAAAAACATTCTACTATAAATGAACCATTCTACCAGGGCGTTCGGGTCGGGCTATTCGCTGCAAATCCTCGCGCCTTTCGCTTACGCTCAGGCCGCTGTGGGTTTTTCGCTGCTATCCCTGCCCGGAAAGAGCGTGCTGGAACTTGGGTTTTGGTGATTTAAATGAAGCGGACCAAAGAATAAATCCAATCGGCTATATTGTGGTAAGAAAGGAAAGAAATTGAAAGAAGGGAATTGGCCTTTGCAATAGCACAATGCTAGCAACCAAAATACGTATAGAGGCAATAAATTAAAGGGAAGGCAAATTTACAACCTGCTAAGGTTGTAGATTATTTTCTCCTAATTTTGAAGGCAGTTTTTGGTGTAAGGAGATGGAATGGCAATTATATGGAAGGTACCTGCAAGCTTAAAGACCGACATAAATTGTAATAATGAAACGAATAATTGTAGTAACATCCATCAGCTTAATACTTTTCGGTTGCGGACAATCAGACAAGAATGTTAAGTTGGACAAAATTATATTCCATACTTCAATGTGTTTTGGAACTTGTCCGACATTTCATTTACAAGTTGATAATAATAGAGAAGTTAAACTTTATGCTGAAGAGGTTTATAAAAATCCAAATGAATTTAGTTCATTCGAAATCGACACTACAAAAACAGGTTACTTCATTGGAATTGTCGCTGATACAATATTTCGTAAACTGACAAATGAATTAAATGACTTAGGACTTGATACATTGGAATTTGATGGTGCAAGTTGTTGTGACGGGTCATTAATTACAATTATTGTTTATTATAATGGTAAAAGGAAGTTTCTAAAATCAATGTTTCCTCCTTACAAAGCGCACAAACTAATAGGAACCCTTTATGACATTTGTGAAACAAGTAAATTGACCCGAACCACAGAAAAATTTAATATTGAAGATGAGAACGCCAGCAGGTAACAGTGGGCAAGGTCAATAAGCGCTTTTGCACTTCGAATAAGGCTTTTGGTGAAAAACTTCGCTTCCGCTCTTTAAATAAACTTTTATCTGTAAATTCTCTTACTGCCCCTGCCCCCAAAACGTAAAGGTCATTCAAGGGAAAGGATGGGGAGGCTGGTCTATCCGTATTATTTAATCGAGTTAATCAAACGCAACAAGGCCATGTTATACAAAACAGCATGGGGACGATTAGAAGAATTTTCTTCTTCTAATGGTATTTTATTCAATATTGTTCCCTTAAAACATATCGCATCTTATTTATTTATAACTTTAGAAACCTTAAGCAGGCTAAGATCAAACAACAATTGATTTTTTGATAATTATCAAGCTCTTTAAATAAATGGGGACTTAAATTTGTAGCACAAAAAAGTGAATAAATGAATTCGTTCAAAAAAGCAACCATATACATTTTATTGATGGCGATTGCATCTTGCTCCTTTGCTCAATTTCCTAACCCAGATCCTTACCCGTACCTTCCTCCAGCTCAAGTAATAAGTAATGCACAGCAAATTTCTGATGATCTTGAAGCATATATCCTTCAATGGTCACAAGGTCTTGTCCCTTCTGCTATTCCTGCCTCATTAATTCCTCAAGGAATAACAGATTGTCAAAACTTCTATTTAAAACATCCCGACTCGGTTTCTGCACAAGAAACTTGGGCAGTTAGATACGCGAAACCAATAAATAAAGACTCTTTGTATGCGGGAATTCCCGATCCAAGGTTTACCTATCTGTTTTTAGGAACAGCCTTTGCCCCCTTTGGAAGTAAACTTATTGTGGAAGGTGAATTTCCTCATGCCCGCTTCTTTTCAATGCAAATTAGTCCGCCGTTAAATGGTGAACAATATTACTCACAAAGGCAGTATGGTGCAGCCGAAGTATCATTAGTTGATGTTGATATCGAACCCTTACCAGGGCATGTCAATCCTTTTCGGGTTGGTGCAGACAGAAATGCTAGCAATAGAAGTTACAAAGTAGCGTTCGATTTGGTTACAGGAGATCCAACTACATTGAACGGCAATGCTTTTACATATCCTTACAGAGAAAACAGTAACAATAGAAAAGGGGCAATGATGGTTTGCCAGGGGCCACTTGGTTTTAAAACCATACTTGGCACTCCAATTAATGAAAACTACGGGGATATTAACCTAGGTTGTCTTTGGATAAGAATTTATTCTCCGGATGATAATACTGATGCACTTGGTGGAGTGCCAATGCCAAAAGTTTACTTTGAATTGCCAAATGGTACAAAATATTTTATTGGTTCAGATTTTTCTGCTTTGCAAACCAGGGCAAATACAACATCTGCAAACAGAACAATCGTTAGCCAGCCCAATCCTTATTTTGGACCTAATTTTGGATGGACAAAGTCGTTCGGAATTACAAGTGGCATTTTGAATGGCATAGCCCAAGCGAATGGATGGTACAATCAAAAACAGAATATTAGGGATATTGAGTTAGGCTGGACCGGGCGTGGTTTCAATCAGCCTGCACCTGGTAATATCGAGCCACACGCTACAACCAATAACTACATCTCTTATGTGGGAAGGGCTATTACAGTTCCACCGGGAATGGTGGCGGTTTTGACAGGTAAACTCCCAACCTTTCCTGCTACTAGAAATGGAGAGTCGACAATGACAGCAGCACAAGTTAGATATTGGAGCATAATTGGAATTGATCAAGACCCTTTTTCACCTGCCCCTTCAACCACAGTTCACGCGATATCAGACGATGAGGTTCAAATTGATGACAATAGGAATTATGTAATCGCCTATTCAAATGCCAATGATAGGCCCAATAATGCCTACTCCTCAAATGGTGTATCATGGGTAGATTGGGGAACTCAAAGTTATTTAGGAGTATTAATGAGATGGGCTTGTGTAGCTCCTGACTGGTATTTCTCCTTAGCCCCGCATGAAAATAATTTAAGTTATACGGATACTGATTGGGCTTCCCCAAATTATGACAGCACGCTTATTGGGTTGAACTGGAGAAATGGCTTCATGAAATGTTTCTTGCCTAAAGTCCATTATATGACAAAAGAGGAATTTGAATCAATCGGACAAAATGTAAACGCTGAAAATGTGCCAGTTTGGATTGATAGCAGTTTTGCAACTACTGGTGTTGCAGAGTCAAAACTTGGAATCGCATCCGCTTCCAGTTTTTTGGATTCTAATCAAGTTAATGCAGCAGCAAATCTAAATGATGGAATTGTAAATTCCGCCTGGTCGAGTGCATTTGGGCAAGCTCTAGCATCGGCTACTATTGACCTTGGAAGTGTTAAAATTATTTCGGCGATAAAACTATATTGGGACTGGATATTTTTTGCCAAGGATTATACAATTCAAGTTTCCAATGATAATTTAAACTTCTCTACCATTGCAACGGCTGTAAACGAAAACGGAGCCATTGACTTATATAAAAATTTGCAAAATGTAACAGGACGATTTATAAAACTAAATTTAACTAATTACAATGCAGGATATTATCGTTTAGGTGAATTTGAAGTGTATACAACTGATTGCGATTGTTCTGCACCGGTTGTAAACGGAATAACACAAACTGAAACTTCCTCACAATTTATCCTTTTTCCCAATCCTTCAACCAATACTGTTACCGTAAAAAGCGATTTAAAAGGAACCCAAACAATTTTTTTCTACGAATTACAAGGGCGAATGATGTTAGAAAAAACAATCAACAATAGCAATCAAACAGTTGATATATCCAAATTGCCAATAGGAATATACATAGCAGTTTTGACCAATAAAGAACAAAAATTAGTTCAAAGATTTGCAAAAATGTAATTTCACTCCTTTTTGCAATGGATGCCTACAGTACAACGAATGTTAATAGCACTTTCAAGGAATTTTCGCTCAGGGGAAAATGAAGCAAAGTATTTTGTTTATGTCCTTAAGTGAAAGTTTAGGGCTTTGAAAATGCCAACTTCTTGTTGTAGTAACCCAAAATAAACCCAACATCTCCACTGCCTAATTGAAATTCAACTAGTCATTTCTCTACCCAAGGCCTATTTAAAGTGCCCCGGGCAACGATAGGAACGGAAAGCCCACAGGGATGCGGAGGCACGGAGCAGACCGAGGACTTGCAGTGGATAGCGTGACCCAATCGCCCCAGGTAAATGCTTTATTAAACGGGGAATGGTTTTGGGCGATTGGGGGCCCGCCTACTGAATTTTGTTACCCTACCATTTCGCTATTTTCCCTGAATTGCCTTGGAATGGATGCACTTTCAATGGATTTGGTTCAACTTGTCGTTTTTCGTTGTGTGGCACAAGCGCTAAAATTTTAGTTTTGCAGCATGGAAATCCTCCAAAAACTTTGCGCCATCCACGCTCCATCAGGCGATGAATCGGCCATGACGGAATTTGTACTCCGCTATATCGAAGAAAATAAAAAGAATTGGAAACATAAACCTAAGGTGTATTTTGGCGGACCCTTGCAAGATGCCATTGTGCTGAGTTTCGGAAAACCCCGTACCGCCATTTTTGCCCATATGGATAGCATTGGATTTACGGTACGCTATGGAAATCAATTGGTTAAAATCGGTGGTCCGGTGCTTGACAATGGCATAAAACTCGTTGGAAAGGACGTGCATGGACCAGTAGAAGCGACCTTGAATACCCTGAAAAATCGGCTTTTATTCAGTTCGATGCCGAACGCGAAATTGAACGAGGTACCAACCTGACCTTTAAACCCGACTATAGAGAAACGGAAGAGTTTGTGCAATGCTGCTACATGGACAACCGCTTAGGTGTGTGGGTAGGATTGAAAGTGGCCGAAACCCTGAAAAACGGACTTGTGGTGTTTTCGTGCCGAGAAGAACATAGCGGCGGAAGTACGGCTTACTTGGGTAAATGGATTTTTGAAAAATTTAAGGTTCACCAAGCCCTGATTTCGGATATAACCTGGGTTACAGAAGGCGTGGAACATGGCAAAGGAGTGGTGGTGTCGATGCGGGATAGTGGATTGCCCCGTCGTGCCTACCTCAACCGGATAATAGACTTGGCCAAAAAGTCGGGCATACCATTTCAGCTGGAAGTGGAAGGTTCGGGAGGTAGCGATGGTATTGAATTGCAACGCGGAGCCGATCCTTGGGAATGGTGCTTCGTTGGTGCCCCGGAAAGCCATGTGCACTCGCCCGACGAAAAAGTACATAAAGACGATATACAAAGTATGGTGGAGCTTTACCGCTGGTTGATGAAGGAATTGTAAAGGATGAAAAGGGTTGCCATAGTCATCTTGAACTGGAACGGAAAAGGACATTTGCAAGCTTTTCTGCCTTCGGTGCTGCAGCATTCGAGCGATTTGGCCGATATAGTTGTGGCCGACAATGGTTCAACGGATGGTTCGGTAGCCATGCTAAAAGAGCAATTTCCGACGGTACAAATTATTCAATTGGATAAAAACCATGGCTTTACTGGTGGCTATAACCGGGCCATCGCTCAAATTGAACATGAATTTTCGGTGTTGCTGAATTCGGATGTGGAAGTAAGCGAACACTGGATACAACCCTTGTTAAACCTGTTTGATTCGGATGAGGCGATTGCAGCCATTCAACCCAAAATTCTATCCTTCGAAAACAAGTCCGAATTCGAATATGCCGGAGCAGGAGGGGGGTACATCGATTTTCTGGGTTATCCTTTTTGCAGAGGAAGGCTTTTTGAAAACATGGAGGCAGACCAAGGCCAGTACGACGATACCCGCGAAATTTTCTGGGCAACAGGCGCTTGTATGTTTATTAGAACCAAGGTTTTTAAGGACGTTGGAGGATTCGACGAGGATTTCTTTGCCCACAATGAAGAAATTGACCTATGCTGGCGCTTGAAAAACCTGGATTTGAAAGTATATTACTGCGGACAAAGCAAGGTTTTCCACCTCGGAGGAGGAACCCTGCACAAAAGCAATCCGCATAAAACCTTCCTGAATTTTAGAAACAACCTAACCATGTTAATCAAAAACGACCGGTCAGGATTCTTGTTTTCCAAATTCATCATGCGCCTAGTGTTGGATGGTATAGCCGGATTGGTATTTTTGCTAAAAGGCAATGGAAAAGATACCTTGGCGGTGGTGCAGGCCCATTTTGCGGTGTATAAGAAATTGGCCGATATTTTGGAAAAAAGAAAAAAACTAGGAAACAAGCGTAAGCATATGAAAGAAATTTACCTTCATAGCATCGTTTTTGAGTCCTTTGTACAAGGGAAAAAGAAAATTGAAATGCCCTAAATTTATATCAGGCAATAAAAGATAAAACACTGAAAGTTAATGATTAACAATAAGAAGGTTGTCGTAGTAATGCCCGCCTACAATGCGGCACAGACCTTGGAAAAAACGCTGAAGGAAATCCCTATGGATATTGTGGATGAGATTGTATTGGTAGACGACCATAGTAAGGATGCAACATCTGAACTGGCCAAACAGTTGGGGGTACACCACGTCATCCGACATGATATCAACAAAGGCTATGGTGGAAACCAAAAGACCTGCTACAACAAGGCCTTGGAATTGAATGCCGATATCGTCATTATGCTCCATCCCGATTACCAATACACACCTTTGTTAATCACAGCCATGAGTAGCATCATTGCCAATGGCTTATATCCTGTAGTTTTAGGTTCTAGGATTTTGGGCAAAGGTGCCTTGAAAGGAGGAATGCCTATGTATAAGTACATCTTTAATCGGATGTTGACCTTGACCCAGAATATACTGATGAACCAAAAGCTGAGTGAGTACCATACCGGTTACCGTGCCTTTTCAAAAGAAGTGCTTTTGGGAATCAGCTATATGAAAAACTCCGACGATTTTGTGTTCGATAACCAAATGTTGGCCCAAATATTCCATGCCGGATTTGAAATTGGTGAGGTAACTTGTCCAACAAAGTATTTCGATGAGGCATCGAGCATTAATTTTAAACGTTCCAGCATTTATGGCTTGGGGGTTTTGAAGGTTTCTTTGCAATACTTCCTTGACAAAGCAGGTTTGGTGAAATCAGAAATATTTAAGCGATAATGGGACATAAGGATATTTTCAATCTGAGGAAGACCTATTCCAAACATAGGTTGGATGAGCAAGACTTAGAAGCTGATCCAATCAAGCAATTCCAGAAATGGTTGGAGGAAGCCTTGGATGCCGAGTTGGATGAACCTTATGCCTTTACCCTATCTAGTGTGGATGAAAGCGGCCATCCCGATTCACGCATTGTGCTATTGCGGCAGGCCGAAAAGAGGGGGTTCTCCTTTTTTACCAATTATCAATCGGCTAAAGGTCGGCAGATCGAACAACATCCGGTTGTAGCTATGAATTTCTTTTGGGCAGGTTTGGAAAGACAGGTAAGGATAAAAGGAAGCATTGAAAAATTATCCGAACAGGAATCGGAGGCCTATTTTAATTCCCGTCCACGAGAAAGCCAAATTGGAGCTTGGGCTAGTTTGCAAAGTCAGGTTTTGGAAAGCAGATCAGCTTTGGAAGAAAAAGTGCTAGCCCTGACCAAGGAAATGGAAGGTAAAACAGTTGTTCGTCCTCCACATTGGGGCGGATACTTGGTTATTCCTACTCATTTTGAATTTTGGCAAGGCCGACCTTCGCGGTTGCACGACCGTTTTGCGTTTAGTTTGTTGCCCGGTTCGGAGCAATGGAAAATTGAACGCTTGAATCCTTAATAGATAAGGTATGGGAAAGTCGAGCAAGGTATTGGTCATCCAAACCGCCTTTTTGGGTGATGTAGTATTGGCCACTGCCTTGGTTGAAGCCATGCACAATCAGGATCCTAGCATCGAAATTCATTTTTTGTTGCGGAAAGGAAACGAAAGTTTGTTGAAAGGCCATCCCTTCCTTAAGCAGGTATGGGTTTATGATAAGGCAAATAAATTTTCCAGCATGGCAGGCTTGGTATCAGCCTTTCGGAAGGAAAAGTTTGATGCCGTTTTTAATTTGCATCGTTTTCTGAGTTCGGGTTTAATGGCCATTGCTTCTGGTTCAAGCTTCATTGCAGGGTTTGACAAGAATCCCCTTTCATTTTTTTACACCAAGAAGGTTGAACATGTATTGCCTTTCCTATACAGCAAAAAGGATGGCTATTTGCATGAAACCGAGCGCAACCAGCTGGTTCTTTCTACCTGGATGGAGGCTTCCTTGGCCAAACCCAAGTTATATCCAAGTTCGGCAGATGTTGATCAGGTGAAAGCCATGGTGAAATTACCTTTTGTAACGATGGCTCCGGGATCAGTTTGGCCTACCAAGCGTTTGCCCGAATCCAAATGGGTAGAATTGGTTAATACCGTTCCTGAAGACTATTCTATTTATTTCATAGGTGCACCAAACGAAACTGGATTAATCGATACCATTATTAATAAGGTAGGAAAGAGAGCAGGCCTTATCAATTGGGCAGGAAAGCTTAGTTTGCTCCAATCAGCGGCTTTAATGTCATTTGCCGAACGCAATTTTGTGAACGATAGTGGTCCCTTGCATTTGGCTTCGGCTATGAATACACCCGTAACCGCCTACTTTTTAAGCACAATTCCCGAATTTGGCTTTGGTCCGCTCTCAACCGATTCGGAGGTAGTTGAAATAGAGGAGAAATTGAGCTGTAGGCCTTGTGGAATCCATGGTTTCAAGGAATGTCCACAGCAGCATTTCCGATGTGGCCTTAATGTACGAATAGATTCCAAACTTCCAAAAAAATAGCAAATTATAAAGTGTTGATTTTAAGCGAATTAAAATATCGTATCAACAGCTTATTGACATTGTTTTGTTAAGAACTACGATTAAATTTGCAAGGAATCATTCATGCAACGTTTAACCCAATCCCGTCGTTTTTTCCTAAAAAGTTCGTTGGCAGTAGGAACAGGCTTGGCCCTATCCAGTTTATTGCCTACGCATCTTTTAGCTGAGCCCGGTTTGGTTAAGTTAACCATTCTACATACCAATGATGTACATTCCCGCATTGATCCTTTTCCGGCGAATGATCCTCGTTTCCCAAATATGGGAGGTGTTGCACCAAGGGCCGAGTTGATAAGGAAGATTAGGGCAGAGGAACAGCATGTATTGCTATTTGATTCAGGTGATATGTTTCAAGGTACGCCTTATTTCAATTTTTACAAGGGGGAACTGGAGCTAAAACTGATGAGCCAAATGGGCTATGATGCCGGTACGATTGGCAATCATGATTTTGATGCTGGGGTAGATGGTTTAGAAAAACAGTTGGTGCATGCCAAGTTTCCATTACTATCTTCAAATTACGATTTCTCCCAAACCAGTATGAGTGGAAAAACCAAACCTTATACTATATTTAATAAGGGCGGAATTAAAGTGGGTGTTTTTGGGCTTGGAATCGAGTTAGAAGGGCTGGTTGCCAAAAATATGTATGGTGATACCAATTATTTGGATCCAATCGGAAAAGCCAACGAAACGGCCTTAAAATTGAGGCAGGAGGAAGGCTGCCACTTGGTGGTTTGTTTATCCCACCTCGGTTTTACCTACGACAATGCCAAGGTTTCAGACAAAGTATTGGCGAAAAATTCAAAAAACATCGACATAATCTTGGGTGGACATACCCATACTTTTTTAGATAAGCCTTGGTACGAAAAAGATTTGAACGGCAATGAAGTGATGATTTGCCAAGTGGGGTGGGGGGGGATTAAACTCGGTAGAATCGACTGCGTGTTTAAGACAAATGGAAAACTTTTAGACAAATCCTTCACAGAGAAAAATATTTTTAAAAAACAATAGCAAAACCATTTTTTTTTGAACTTTTTTGTTGGAACATTTGCGGTGTCGAAACCCAAGAAGACAAAAAAATAGAAAAGCCTAATAATCAATCATTTAATATAATATTTCATTAACAACTTTACATGGAAAAAAACTTTCAGCAAGTTTGGGATAATTGCCTTCAAATCTTTAAGGACAACGTTACCTTTCAGGCCTTCAAAACATGGTTTGAACCCATAAAACCCATTAAGCTGGAAAACAATGTATTGACCATCCAAGTACCCAGTCAGTTTTTCTACGAGTGGTTGGAAGAGCATTACATTGTACTTCTGAAAAAGACAATCAAAAAATTGTTAGGTTCAGAAGGTAGGCTTGAGTACTCCATCATTATGGAGAATGGCTCCTCTTCTAAGAGTCCAGCCACCATCAACCTTCCAGCAAGTAACCAGAATAGCACAAAAAATCCTCCGGTTTCGATGCCATTGGATTTGAATACAGGTGCCATTCGGAATCCATTTATTATTCCTGGACTTAAAAAAGTTAAGGTTGAATCCCAACTGAACGCCAACTATTCATTCGACAATTTTATCGAAGGCGATTCCAACCGCTTGGCTCGCAGTGCCGGTTATGCTGTGTCTGCCAAACCCGGTGGTACCGCTTTTAATCCTTTGTTGATATACGGCGGTGTAGGTTTAGGAAAAACCCACTTAGCTCATGCCATCGGATTGGAAATTAAAGAACACCATCCAAACAAGACGGTATTGTACGTTTCTGCTGAGAAATTCACTCAGCAATTCACCGATTCAGTTCGTAACAATAACCAAAACGATTTTGTTCATTTCTACCAAATGATTGACGTGCTCATTATCGACGACGTACAATTCTTTGCCGGAAAAGAAAAAACCCAGGATGTGTTCTTCCAAATTTTCAACCACTTGCACCAAAACGGAAAGCAAATCGTCCTTACCAGCGATAAAGCACCCGTCGAAATGCAAGGAATGGAGCCTCGTTTGTTGAGCCGCTTCAAATGGGGATTGGCTGCCGACCTTCAAGTGCCAGAATTGGAAACCCGTATCGCTATCCTTCAAAAGAAACTTTACCTGAACGGGGTAAACGATATGCCTTACGAAATTATCGAGTATTTGGCTTATAGCATTACAACCAATATCCGCGAGCTCGAAGGTGCCCTTACTTCTTTATTGGCCCAGGCTACCTTGAACAAGAAAAACCTGAGTTTGGACTTGGCCCGCGCCATGATCGACAAATTCGTGAAAAACACGGCTAGAGAAGTTTCTATCGATTACATCCAAAAAATTGTTTGCGATTACTTCAACCTGCCAATGGAGCTTTTGAAAAGCAAAACCCGTAAACGTGAAGTGGTTCAAGCCCGTCAAATTTCTATGTATTTCGCCAAAAGCCTTACCAAATCTTCATTGGCAACCATCGGAATGCATTGCGGCGGAAAAGACCATGCCACCGTATTACACGCTTGCAGAACGGTAAATAACCTCATCGATACCGACAAACGTTTCAAAGGGTATATCACCGAACTCGAAAAGAAAATCGCTATTGCCAATTAAGCCACTAGTTTTTTCCCAGAAAGGGTGGAAGTCGCTTTGATTTCCGCCCTTTTTTTTTGAATGTTTTGGCGGGCCCCCAAGCGCAAATGCCTTTTTGCCAAAAAATTAAACATTAGAATAGGCGCTTGGGTCAGGCTTTCGCTAATACTCCTCGGTCTGCCCCTTGCTATACCGACCTACTTTATCAAAAGTCTACTGGACTTTAATTGTTGCAGCTATTCAATCCTTGGTTATCGGTATAGCAAGGTGCAGCCCTGTGGGGTATCACGCTCTATCCTTGCCCGGACCCCTGCTCGATTTTGGTGCCAATTTAACCCAGATTACGCATTAGAAATCGTAATGAAGCTTTCAAATGCAATAAAGACGAGGGTTTCAGGTTAATTTTTGGGTGAAGGAATAGTAAACTATTTTGAAGTCAAAAATTGTTCTGAAATCCTTGTATTTGAAGCAGTTGGAAGCTGTTATAGATTTCTAATGCTGAATTTGGGTTTAACCCAGCTTACCCATTAGAGATGAGTAAACGATTAACACCGAATGTACACTATGTATAGTCCAATTTCAGGCTCACATTTTGTTGAAAAAATTGGATTAACATACTGTATCTTCGGTATTTACCAATCTAAACATACAAATAGTCTTAGGGCTATTTATAAATTAAAATTGGTATAACCAGTTGTAAATCAATTTGTATGGCCAAATTGATAACAACTGCTAAATCGGGGTAAACTCAACTAAATCAAATAGTTCGGATTGGTAAACCCTCCTATTGATTAATTTGGGTTTAACCCAGATTACGCAATAGAAATTAGTAAACGATTAATCAGTTGTAAATCAATTTGTATGGCCAAATTGATAACAACTGCTAAATCGGGGTAAACCCAACTAAATCAAATAGTTCGGATTGGTAAATCCTCCTATTGATTAATTTGGGTTTAACCAGTAACATTTCCTCTATTTTCTGCCTAATTTATTTCAAATAACCATCCAATACCAATTTTATAGAATGTAATCGGAAGTATTCTTATGGTTTTGTAAATGAATGCCTTAAAAATATTCCGTTTAATACCAAAGGCAGATGGCCAAACCTAAAGACTCAATAAAAAGGTATCCCTGTCAAATTGTCCCAACGAATATTGCCAATGGATAAGTAAAAGGTCGTTCAGCTTTTTAATGCATTCATCCGTTTCTTTGGGAAATACCAATAGAACATTGGCTCCGTTTTCAAAAACTTTTTCCAGCCAATCCTCCTTTTCTTTTTTGGTGAATACGGCCAAGGTTTTGTCTTTATAAAGTGGATTGGATCGTAAGTAGGCCAAACAGTTTATGACAGATTCAGGACAGGCATCCAAATTAAAAAGAATAATTTCGGGTTGTCTATCCATAAACAGGGACGACAGTTGCTGAACTTTGGCATATTGATCCAGCCTCAACCAGTGAACCAAAAAGCGATTAGAAAGTTTTAAATGCTGGAAGAATTCAAAAGTATCTTCCAGAGGATCGATTAATAAAATTGGAACATTGAGTTTTGGCATTTTTATAAGGTTTTAGGTCTGTTCAGTCTTTTCTGTTGGAAGTTTATTCCCAACAACCATAATGGAAGTATGGATTCAGGTTTGTCTGAGAAAAAGACATGAAAAGTTTGATTTGTTTCCGCCAATTGGCCATAACTATTTGTTGTTCATACGCTTTTTTTGGATGATAGATTTGAATTCTTTAGGAGTTAAACCAACCGTCTTCTTGAATTGGGTTGATAAATGCGATACACTGCTGTAATTCAATAGATAAGAGATTTCAGTTAAAGTTAAATTTTGGTTTACATAATAGGCTTTTGCAAGCTCAATTTTTCGAAGTATAACATATTGTTCAATGCTAATTTGGGCGGTTTCCGAAAATACTGCCGATAAATAGGAATAATGGTGATGTAGTTTTTCATTTAAATAGGCTGAAATCCGTCTCGATTGGAAGTGTTCTTCATCCATCATCCAATCTTGTATAAGCTCCTTCATCCGTTCGGTAAGTATTTCCTTAGGATTATCTATGAAGTCAAACCCATAATTCGAAAGTTCAGAAATTAATTGGGCAACTTTCTCCTTACAAACCGACTCATTGAATTGAATTTCATGGTTTCCAATACCTTTTATTTCCAAATCGCTTTCGTTCAATTTGGTCGTTAAAAAAGTTTGAACTAATTTGGAAAAGTTGGCATGGAAATAAAGTCTCATGGAAGTTGGGAGATTTCATAATCAATAACAGAAAAGGTTTCAAGTGTTTTATTATTTTCTGAAAGGTTTTGTTTTGTCAGAAAATAACTTGGTACAAAAATAAAAAAAATATGAATCAAAGCTTGGTTTGAATGCTGTTTCTACCCCTATCTTTTATCTAAAGGAATGCAAATTCTGCGGTTTTGTCGAAATGAGAATAAACTGGTTCATAACAAATTGATACCAAGCAAGAAATATTTTAGGTGATTTTTAATTTTGCGCAAAATTCAATTGCATGAAAGATATTTTTGAAAAAATTAAAGATAACCGCGGTCCGCTGGGACAGCACGCAAAAGATGCTCATGGCTATTTTACCTTTCCTAAATTAGAAGGCGATATCAGCAATAAAATGGTTTTTCGTGGCCGTCCCCGTTTGGTTTGGTCCTTGAACAATTACCTGGGATTAGCCAACCATCCCGAAGTAAGGGAGGCTGATTCAAAAGCTAGTGCCGAATATGGATTGGGTTTGCCAATGGGGGCTCGTATGATGAGCGGAAACAGTGATCTTCACGAAAAGCTGGAAGCCCAATTGTCAGAATTCATGTCAAAAGAAGATACTATACTATTAAATTATGGATACCAAGGAATGGTTTCGGCCATTGATAGTTTGGTTGATCGCCACGATGTGATTGTTTACGATAGCGAAGCACATGCCTGTATCATCGATGGTTTGCGGATGCACATAGGAAAAAGATTTGTTTATCCACACAACGATTTGGCCAATTTGGAAAAACAATTGGAAAGAGCTACCAACCTTGTTAAGGATACCATTGGAGGGATATTAGTTATTACTGAAGGTGTTTTTGGTATGAGTGGCGACCAAGGTAAATTGAAAGACATCGTAGCCTTAAAAAGCAAGTTCAATTTCCGTCTCTTTGTAGATGATGCGCATGGTTTTGGCACCATGGGTCCAACCGGTGCCGGAACAGCCGAAGCTCAAGGTGTGCAAGATGGGGTGGATATTTACTTCGGTACCTTTGCAAAATCCATGGCTTTGATTGGAGGTTTTATCTCGGCCGACAAGAACGTAATTGAATTCCTAAGGTATAACATGCGCTCTCAGATTTTTGCCAAAGCCTTGCCTATGCCCTTGGTTGTGGGTGCTTTAAAACGTTTGGAATTGCTTCGCACTCAACCTGCCTTGCGCGAAAATCTTTGGAAAATTGTCAATGCCCTTCAAAAAGGATTGGTGGATGCGGGTTTCAGTATAGGTAATACCGAATCGCCCGTTACACCTGTTTATCTCAACGGTACCATTCCCGAAGCAACCCATTTGATTAAAGATTTAAGGGAGAATTATGATATTTTTTGCTCCATGGTGGTTTATCCAGTTGTCCCAAAAGGAATTATCATGTTACGATTGATTCCAACGGCTATACATACCTTAGAAGATGTAAACTATACCATTTTTGCCTTTAGGAATATCAAAGAGAACCTGGCAGCCGGTAAGTATGCCGAGGAGAAAATTGCCAACTTCAATGCTTAGTTTATCAGAAGGTTTTACTATTTTACCAACCAATTGGCTACATTCGCCGAGTAATTAATGTATATGTTTTCATCAAAATCAATTTGGCTAACCGGAATGGTAGCCTCCTTGCTGGGATTCAGCGCCTGCGGACCGGATAAAAAAACACCAACTCCGCCATCTTCAAATACCAATGATTCTATTGGAATTGTCAAAAAAGAGGTAATTCACCCGGAATGGTCGAAAAATGCAACCATGTATGAGGTGAATCTTCGCCAATATTCCAAAGAAGGCAGTTTGAAGGTTTTTCAAGGACAATTGAAACGTTTGAAGGAAATGGGTGTGGATATTGTTTGGTTTATGCCTATCCATCCCATAGGAAAAGAACAAAGAAAAGGTAGTTTGGGTAGTTATTACAGCGTGCAGGATTACAAAGCTGTAAATCCTGAATTTGGTACCATGGAAGATTTTAAAGCCGTTGTAAAAGAAGCCCATGGTTTGGGTATGAAGGTTATTATCGACTGGGTTGCCAACCATACTGCACATGATAATGTATGGAGAAAGCCACATCCCGATTGGTTTACCAAGGATAGTACCGGTAAATTTGTTCCTCCGGTGGCCGACTGGAGTGATGTAATCGACCTAAACTACGATAACCAAGCTATGCGCAGAGAAATGATTGAAAGCCTTAAATTTTGGTTGAAAGAAGCCGATATCGATGGTTTCCGCTGCGATGTTGCTGAAATGGTTCCTGTTGATTTTTGGAATACTGTTCGTCCGGCTTTGGATTCAATTAAACCTGTATTTATGTTGGCCGAAGGTGAACGTCCTGAATTTCATGACCAATGTTTTGATGCTACTTACACCTGGAGTACCTTCCACGTAATGAATATGGTGGCCGGTGGAAAAATGACAGTGGCTTCCTTGGATTCGGTTTTGCACAGAAACGATTCTCTTTATGGACCTAAGGCTTTCCGTTTGTACTTTACCACCAACCATGATGAAAACACTTGGAATGGAACAGAATACGAGCGTATGGGCCCTGCAAGGGATGCCTTATCTGCCTTAACCTTTGTTTTACCTGGTATGCCCTTAATTTATAGTGGTCAGGAATCTGCCCTGAAAAAGCGCTTGAAATTCTTTGATAAAGATGTTATCGATTGGGGAAAATACCCGTTAGCCGGTTTCTATCAAAAACTTACAGCCTTGAAAAACAGGAACAAAGCCTTGTTTGCTGGTGGGGAAGCAGGATACGAAAGGATTAAAGTAAAAGGAAATGAAAGCATCTTCGCTTTTGTTCGGAAAAATGGCGAAAGTGAGGTTTTGTACGTAGCGAATTTCTCGAAAAAAGAGGCTGAATTTGATTTGGGCTTTTCCTTTGATGGCAAGGATGTGATGAAAGGTAGTCCTAAATCCATCAAAGCTGGTGAGAAGTTGAAATTGAAACCTTGGGAATTTATTGTTTTAGAGAAGTAAGATCGGTTTGACGGAAGCAGAACAGCAACAGCTAAACGAAGGCAGTTTATTGCCTTTGATGGAGGAATTTTACACCATTCAGGGAGAAGGTTCTCATACTGGAACTGCCGCCTATTTTACCCGCATTGGCGGCTGTGATGTAGGTTGCCATTGGTGTGATGTGAAAGAAAGCTGGGATGCTAGTATTCATCCGCTGACTAAAATTGGTTCTATTGTTTCTAATGCATTGTTGTACCCAGCCCGAACCATTGTAATTACAGGCGGCGAACCTCTGATGTACAATTTGAATCCATTTACCCAACAATTAAAGGCGAACGGTTTTTCAGTCCATATCGAAACTTCCGGTTCCCATCCTTTAAGCGGGATCATCGATTGGATTTGCCTTTCGCCCAAAAAGACCTTACCGCCCAAACCCGAAATACTTCCCATAGCAAATGAACTGAAATGCATCGTCTATAACCAAAACGACTTTCAATGGGCCGAGGAACATGCAGCCAAGGTAGCATCGCATTGTAAATTATACCTTCAACCCGAATGGAGTAGGAGGGAGAAAATGATGCCTGCCATAGTGGAGTATGTAATGGCAAATCCCCAATGGCAAGTTTCACTTCAAACCCATAAATACCTCAATATTCCTTAAAGGTGTTCCTCCCCTCAAAGTTTATCCCCTCCGACAAACCAAAATTTTTACTTTTGCAATCCAATAACCGTATCAAATAACACATGAACTATTCACAAATCGCTGATTTACTAGGAGATAAAGCTTCCTATTATTTAGACCATACTTCTAAAACCATTTCAAAAGACTCAATTGCTCTACCTGGTGGTGATTTTGTAGACCGAATATTTGCCGGAACCAACCGCAGTAACCAAGTTATGCGCAGTTTGCAGTCTATCTACGGACATGGTCGTTTGGCCAATACCGGTTATGTGAGTATTCTTCCGGTTGACCAAGGTATTGAACATTCGGCAGGTGCTTCATTTGCCCCCAATCCTATGTTCTTTGACCCTGAAAATATTGTAAAATTGGCGATTGAAGGAGGTTGCAATGCTGTAGCTTCAACCTATGGTGTATTAGCCACTTGTTCAAGAAAATATGCCCATAAAATTCCGTTTATTGTAAAAATTAATCACAATGAATTCCTTTCTTACCCTAACAAATTCGACCAGATTATGTTTGGGTCAGTAAGGGAAGCTTGGAACATGGGTGCTGCCGCTGTAGGTGCAACCATTTATTTTGGTTCAGATGAATCGGCACGTCAGATTATTGAAGTAGCACAAGCCTTTGAAGAAGCACATGAGTTGGGAATGGCAACCATTTTGTGGTGCTATACCCGTAACCCTGCCTTTAAGAAAGATGGGGTAGATTACCATACCAGTGCCGATCTAACAGGACAAGCTAACCACTTGGGCGTTACCATTCAAGCAGATATCATCAAACAAAAGCTACCAACCAACAACGGTGGCTATACGGCGGTGAATTTCGGAAAAACCCATCCAAAAGTTTATTCCGAACTTTCAACCGAACATCCTATCGATTTGGCCCGCTACCAAGTTGCCAATTGCTACATGGGAAAAATTGGTTTGATCAATTCAGGTGGAGAATCCAAAGGGGCAACCGATCTCCAAGAAGCCATCACCACCGCTGTGATCAATAAACGCGCAGGTGGTCAAGGTTTGATCTCCGGAAGAAAAGCGTTCCAAAAACCGTTTGCTGAAGGTATCAACATGCTGAACTCAATTCAGGATGTGTATTTGGCTGAACAAGTAACCGTTGCCTAAATTCCTTTACCGTGAGTTGGTTTAAACGAATTCGGCAAGGCATTACTACTACCACTCGGGAGAAGAAAGAAACTCCGGAAGGTTTGTGGTACAAATGTCCGCAATGCAAACATATTGCTACTGCGGCTGATAATGAAGCCAATTTATGGGTTTGTGTAAAGTGTGGTTACCATCAGCGTATCACCTCCGAAGAATATTTTTCAGTTCTGTTTGATGATGGTGAATATAGCGAATTGTTCGTCAAGTTAAAAAGTGGTGATCCCTTGGATTTCGTTGATACCCAACCCTACAAAGACAGGGTGGAGATTTCTATGCGGAAAACCAAATTAAGAGATGCGTTGGCTGTTGCTGTGGGCGATATTGAAGGCGTTTCGGTTTTAATTGCCTGTATGGATTTTACCTTTATAGGAGGTTCGATGGGAAGTGTAGTAGGCGAAAAAATCGCTCGAAGTATCGACTATTGTATCGAACATAAACTCCCCTTGGTTATTATTTCTAAATCGGGTGGCGCTCGAATGATGGAAGCGGCTTACTCCTTGATGCAGATGGCCAAAACATCAGCCAAACTCACCCAATTAGCAGCTGCCAAATTGCCTTATATTTCTTTCCTCACCGATCCTACAACGGGCGGCGTAACAGCTTCCTTCGCTATGTTGGGCGATATCAATATCTCTGAACCCGGTGCACTCATCGGATTTGCAGGTCCGCGGGTGGTTAAAGAAACAATCGGAAAAGAATTGCCCACAGGTTTCCAAACCGCTGAATTTGTCCTGGAACATGGCTTTTTGGACAAAATCGTTGAGCGAAAAGACCTCCGCCATTTTATTGCTAATATGGTTAAATTTTTTGCAAATTAGGATATGAATATCATTGAAGTCAGAAATGTAACCAAACGTTACCATGGCCATACCGCTTTGGAAAATGTGACCATGACAGTGAAGGAAGGAAGCGTTTTTGGACTTCTTGGTCCGAATGGTGCAGGAAAAACCTCCCTTATTCGGATTATAAACCAAATTACGGGGCCAGACGAAGGTCAAGTACTTTTCAGAGGCGAAACCTTGCAGCCTAAGCATACAGCCATGATTGGGTACCTGCCCGAGGAAAGAGGTTTGTACAAAAAAATGGAAGTAGGCGAACAAGCCCTTTATTTGGCTCGATTAAAAGGATTAAGCCGTAAAGAAGCCTTGACCAAACTGAAATATTGGTTTGAAAAGTTCGAAATTCAAGATTGGTGGAAGAAAAAAGTGGAAGAACTTTCGAAAGGTATGGCTCAAAAAGTGCAATTTATCGTTACCGTTTTGCACGAACCTCCTCTCCTGATTTTGGATGAACCCTTCAGTGGATTCGACCCAATCAATGCAAATCTGATAAAAAATGAAATTTTGGAGCTTCAAAAAAAGGGCTCTACTATAGTTTTTTCAACCCATAACATGTCTTCGGTTGAAGAAATGTGCGACCATATCGCCTTGATTAATAAATCTAAAGTGGTTCTGGAAGGAAATGTGAACGAAATCAGAAAGCAGTTTCGTAGCATGACGTATGAAGTTGAAATAAGTAATGTAAACGCCATAGCTTTATCCAACGCACTTTGGACAGGATTTGAATTGGAAGAAGTGAAAAATGTGGATAAGGATACAATCAAAACGAAGATTAAGTTATTGAATAACAATTCCTCCAACGATTTACTTCGTGTGTTGATTGAAGTAGGTCAAGTGGATGTATTTAGAGAAATTATTCCTTCCATGAACGATATTTTCATTTCAGCAGTCGTAGGTAGCGGGGATGAAATACCCATTTTGACTGAATAATTTTCAACAAGTTTTATTTTCCTTTTCCACCTAAGCTTTCTCGCTTATTTTCGTGGCTATGAAATCTGTTCGTATTGCTGGTGCACAAGGCTTTTATGGGGATAGTCCCATGGCTGCAATCAAAATTGTTATGGAACGTGGTGCCGATTATTTGGTCCACGATGCCTTGGCCGAATTAACCCTTTCCATCCTCCAAAAAGATAGACAAAAAGATCCCAATCTTGGCTATGCACGAGATATTGAATTGCTGGCCAACACCTGTTACCCAGCGGCCATTATGCAAGGAATGAAAATCGTTACCGATGCAGGTGGACTTAATCCGCATGCTGCAGCCCAAAAAGTGGCAGCAGGATTGGCCAAGAATGGTGTAAAAGGCTGCAAAATTGCGGTGGTTACTGGCGATGATCTTTTGGAAAAGATTCCGGCTATGCTGGAAGGTGGTGAAACCTTGGCAAACCTTGATTCCCAGATTCCTTATGCTGAACAAAACCACATTTTAGCCAATGCCAACGTGTATATCGGTGCCAAGTCGGTTGTGGAAGCCTTGCAAGCCGGTGCTCAAATCGTAATTGCTGGTCGTGTGGCCGATCCTTGTTTGTTCCTCGCAGTAATGGTCTACGAATTTGGTTGGAAACTCGAAGGGGATTTGTCACAACAGGATTTGAATAACTTGGCTTCAGGTATCACCATCGGTCACGTGCTCGAGTGCGGTGGACAAGCAAGCGGAGGAAATAGCTACTCAGAATGGCCAATGGATTATCCTGTCAGCAATCTAGGCTATCCCATTGCGGAAGTGTTTGAAGATGGAACAGCCCTTTTTTCTAAGTTGGAAAGCCAAGGTGGAAAGGTGAGCCGAAACACTATCCGTGAGCAATTGGTTTACGAAATTCATGATCCATCAAATTACATCACCCCTGATGTAACCGTTGATTTGACTCAAATTAGTCTGGTAGAAGAAAAACCTGGTTTTGTTAAACTATCCGGTATTCAAGGAAAACCCCGTCCTGAAAAGCTAAAACTGTCCATCGGTCAAGAAGAAGGTTTTATGAGCGACCAGTTCTTCTTTTTCTCTTGGCCTTACGCGTACGAAAAAGCCCAAAAATTCATCCAAGCCGCCCAAGAAATTTGGAGCACCTTGCCCATTAAAATCGAAAGAAAGGAATTTCAGTTAATCGGAATAAACGGTATTCACGGCAGCGCAGCGCCTTTACCTCCCAAGGAAGTATTGGACAACCTCAATGAAATAGGTATCCGTGTGGTAGTCAAACATTCCGATACACGAACAGGAAAAATGGCCTTTCAATCCATCATTTGCCTTGGGCTGAACGGACCTCCCGGTGTGGTGGGAATACCCGGTTGGGGAAAGCAAGATCGCCAATTGCTCAGTTTATGGCCTACCCTCATCGACCGGAAATGGGTGGAAGAAAAGTGGGAAATAATCGAAAGTTAAGCCACTATTTTACCTTTTCTGGTTCGCAATACTTCCCAAATTTCGCTTTGGCTGTAGGGAGGTTTGGACTTTAACCTAACTAAAATCCATTTTTTTTCAAACGAGTCCATTCCTGCCCTGCATTACATCTGAATAAATTGATTTTGGCGGGCCCCCTTCCGCCATTTCAGATTTGCATTTGTTCCATCTGTTTTATGGGCGGAAGGGGCCAGGCTTTCGGCGGTAGTCCTCGTCCCTCTCCGCTTGGGCTCCGTGGTCCTGTGGGCTACACTGCCTCTATCCTTGCCCGGACCCTTCGATTAGGCTTTTCTGCTGGTTTTGGGCTTTTGCTCTCGTTTCTGGCTTTGTCCTATGTTATACCGATGTAATTGCCAAGGATACAATGAATTAGTCCAATTTGCTCCCAAAAAAGCAAGAAAGAACAATTCTTCAATTGAATGGCTATTCGGTATAAATTCAGAAGGATATTTGCCCATTATAAATTCTATAGAACCTTTCCAAATGCAACTTAACAAATATTAGCCTTCTTTTCTTAATACCTAAATTGCCCTAAAAACCTAAGCTTTCAAAGCGGAATCAGAACTTTTGAACGCGGTCCCTTTCGATTTATTACCCAGCTTGTTTTTTCATTCTCTATCTGCTGCCTACCTTTGCCAAATGCAGGATGCAGATTACATGGCAAGATGCCTTAATTTGGCAAAAAAGGGCTTGGGTTATACTAAAACCAATCCCTTGGTTGGCTCTGTAATCGTTCATAACAACAAAATTATCGGAGAGGGATATCACCAAGCCTATGGACAAGCCCATGCCGAAGTGAATGCTATCGCTTCGGTAAAGGATTTAAGCCTTTTGCAGGATTCCACGTTGTATGTAAACCTTGAACCTTGTGCTCACCATGGTAAAACCCCACCTTGTGCTGATTTGATAGTCCAACATAAACTGAAAAGGGTAGTAATTGCTTGCCAAGATAGTTTTGAACAAGTGGATGGATTGGGCATCAAAAAGCTAAAAGAAGCAGGAATCCAAGTTCAGGTTGGAATATTAGAAAAGGAAAGCCTTGAATTGAATAAACGTTTCTTTACCTTTCATCAAAAAAAACGGCCCTATATTGTTCTGAAATGGGCGCAAAGTCAAGATGGTTTTATCGACCGATTACGCAAGGCAAATGAACCAGCAAGCAAAATTAGTTCGCCAGTAACTGCGCGCTTAGTGCACCAATGGAGAAGCCAAGAGCAAGGTATAATTATCGGAAAAAATACGCTCCGAATGGATAATCCATGTTTAGATGCCCGCTATGGAAATGCACCTTCTCCCACAGTAATTGTACTTGGTTTTGAACAAGGCAAATGGGCTATTTTTCAAAATCCAAGCAGGAAAATTCTTTTTGGTGAACAAATTCCTGAAAGCGAAAATGTAAAATCCTATCCAAGAATGGAACTTGATGAAGTGCTGAAAACCCTTTACCAAGAAGGGATTTGTTCGGTTTTGGTTGAAGGAGGCGCTAGGCTATTAAACCAGTTTTTAGCATCGAATCTTTGGGATGAAATGCGGGTTGTTGAAAGTCAAACTAATCTTTTGCAAGGTGTTAGGGCACCAATCCTTACCTTTGCACCTCGAAATGTCCAATTGCTTGGAACAGACCGAGTTTCATATTACAATAACATATGAACAATATACAGAAATACCTTTCCCTAATTAAATTTAGCCATACGGTATTTGCTTTGCCTTTTGCCCTAATTGGTTACTTTTTAGCTATTTATAAATTCGACTATGCTGTTGATTGGTCCATTTTGGTGAAAATACTTTTTTGTATGGTTTTCGCCCGAAGCGCAGCAATGGCCTTCAATCGCTACATTGATCGTAAATTTGATGCAGCCAATCCCCGCACTGCTATTCGCGAAATTCCTGCTGGACTAATTTCAGCTGATGCTGCCCTTTGGTTTGTAATGGTCAATGCTTTCTTATTCATTACCACTACTTGGTTTATTAATCCCTTATGCTTCGGTTTATCTCCCGTGGCTCTGTTAATTATTTTGGGTTATAGCTTTACCAAAAGGTTTACCCCTCTTTGCCATTTGGTACTTGGTGTTGGGCTATCTCTTTCTCCAATTGGTTCTTTTTTGGCTGTTACCGGTAAATTTGAACTCTTGCCGGTACTATTTAGTTTGGGTGTGATGTTTTGGGTGAGTGGTTTCGATATCATTTACGCTTTGCAGGATGAGGAATTCGACCGCGGACAAGGCTTATATTCCATTCCTGTTTGGTTAGGTGGCAAAAATGCCCTTCATCTGTCGGAAGCTTTGCACTTTGCCTGCTCTTTGGCCTTGCTGTCTGCTGGTTTTGTCGGACAGTTCGGTTGGATTTACTGGCTTGGTTATTCCATTTTTATTTCACTGTTGGTGTATCAGCATAGTATTGTGAAGCCCAATGATTTAAGTCGAGTTAATTTAGCATTTGCTACAACAAATGGTTGGGCCAGTGTGGTATTTGGAATTCTTTCCATTTCGGATTTATTATTTAAGCTATGAGCAAGCAAAACCCTCTATTTTTCTTTGCAAAAGCCTTCCTGATTGGATTGGGCTTTTTGGGCTTTTCTTTGTCCGACTTGCAGGCACAGGTTTTAACCAAGTTTTTTGTTCCATTTACGGATAAGGAAAATTCGCCCTATTCTTTGTCTAGTCCCCAAGCATTTTTAAGTGCTAGGGCTATCCAACGACGCCAAAGCCAAAACATAGCCTACGATTGGTATGATTTGCCTGTAAATCCTTCTTATGTGCAACAGGTTGCCGCCACAGGAGTGACCGTTGTAGGCCGAAGCAAATGGTTAAATGGTGTAATCATCCAAACGATTGATGTGAATGCCTTAAATGCAGTTCAGGCTCTTCCTTTTGTGGTTAACTATAGTCCTGTAGCCATGCAAGGACAAGGAAACCCCCAACCTAAATGGAAAGATTTTCCGGTTGAATCGGCCCTGAAAGTAGAAAAGGAGCTGAGTCCAAGCGATTATGGCATTGCTCTAAACCAAATTGATATGGTGGGCGGTCTTGGTTTGCACAATGCAGGTTATAAAGGGCAAGGCAAGTTGATTGCTGTGTTGGATGCAGGTTTCCCTGGAGTGAACGCCAACATTGCCTTTGATAGTTTAAATGCGAGAAATGGTTTAACTTATTTTCGAGATGTAGTAAGTCCCGGGAACGATATTACACAGGGTTCCATCTCTGCCCATGGTTCGTATGTATTGTCGATTATTGCAGCCAATATGCCTGGCCTGATGATTGGCTCTGGGCCAGGTGCCGATTTTGCCTTGATCCGCACGGAGGATGCCGGAACCGAAAATATAATCGAAGAATACAATTGGGTAATTGGGGCTGAAATTGCTGATAGCCTAGGCGCCGATATCATTAATTCATCATTAGGATATAATATTTTTGATCAAAGTTTTATGAACCACAGCTTTGCCGATATGGACGGACAAACGAATATATCGAGCAAAGGTGCAAACAAGGCTGCATCGAAAGGTATGTTAGTGGTGGTTAGTCAAGGTAACGAGGGTAATTCCAATTGGGGCAGGGTTGTTTCTCCAGCCGATGCGGACAGTGCTTTAGCTATTGGAGGTGTTGATTCTTTAGAGAATTATGCCAGTTTGAGTGGACGTGGACCAGCCGCTGATGGGGATATAAAACCCAATGTGGCTGCAAAAGGCTATAAAACCAGCTATGTTTCGGTTGGAGGTGCAGTTTTGGAAGGCAATGGTACATCCTTTGCTTCACCGATTATTTCAGGTTTGGCAGCTTGCTTGTGGCAAGCCATTCCTTCACTAACCGCCTGGAACTTAAAGCAATTGATTGAACAATGTTCTAGTCAATTCACCGATCCTGATGAATTCTTAGGTTATGGTATTCCTAATTTCTCCTATGCCATAGTTTTAATGGATAGTCCGCAACCGCAGAGCATGGCTTCGGATGAATTATTAGTTGCTTTTCCAAATCCATTTTCTTCCACCATCGATTTAAAATTCTACTCCACACAAAACCAAATAGTGGATGTCCAAGTGAATGATTTGCTAGGAAAGATGGTATACCGTGATTCTAAAAACGTATTTCATGATGCCATGAACAAACTAACTCTTGATTTGCCAACCGATTTAGCAGAAGGAATTTATCAGGTTGGGATACGAACCGAAAAAGGATTTTATTCGGCCAAAGTGATGAAGTTTAAAAATTAAACGCCATGTTGTTTGCAGAGATTATTACCATTGGAGATGAATTGTTGATTGGTCAGGTGGTTGATACCAATTCGGCATGGATAGGGGAGCAACTCAATTTAATCGGTGTAAAGGTTAAACAAATTACCAGCATCAGTGATGACAAGCAAGCCATCCTTACAACCCTAGAAGAAGCACAACAAAGAGCCGACATTATTTTGATTACCGGAGGATTAGGTCCCACCAAGGATGATATTACCAAAACTACTCTTTGTGAATATTTTCAATGTGGCTACCGTTTTGATGAACAGGTACACCAACATCTGATTAAAATTTTTGAACGCTTTGGCCGAACCCTCAGTGATTTGAACAAGAAGCAGGCCGAATTACCGGAAGTTTGCAAAACACTTTTCAATGCCAATGGTACTGCACCAGGCATGTGGTTTGAAAACAAAGGAAAGGTTTTAGTTTCAATGCCTGGAGTGCCCTACGAAATGAAAGGAATTATGAAAGATGAGGTTTTACCTCGCTTGAAGGTTCATTTCAATACCCAAGCCATTTTCCATAAAACCATTTTAACTATGGGAATTGGCGAAAGCTATTTGTCTGAAATTATTGCAGAATGGGAAGATGCTTTACCCTCGCATATAAAATTGGCCTATTTGCCTTCTCCAGGATATGTTCGTTTGCGCCTTTCCGGTGTAGGTGAGCAGGCCGAAAACTTAAAGTTGGAAGTGTTAAATGAGGTAGAAAAGCTTAAGGCCCTTGTTTCTAATTATATTTATGGGTATGATTTTGAAACACTTCCACAACTGATTCATCAAGAACTAACCAATAAAAAGAAAACTATTTCAACAGCGGAAAGTTGCACCGGAGGAAGTATTTCGGCTCATTTAACTTCATTGGCAGGTTCATCAGCATTTTTTATGGGGTCATTGGTGGCCTATTCCAATGAGGTGAAACAAAAGGAATTGGGAGTTCAAGTATCTACCTTGGAAAAACATGGTGCTGTAAGCGAAGAGACCGTAGCTGAAATGATTACCGGTGCTTTGGCCAAATTTGGGACTGATTACACTATTGCCATTTCTGGTATTGCAGGGCCGGATGGAGGAACCGAGGATAAACCGGTTGGTACTGTGTGGATTGGTGTAGGGAGTAAAGAAGGGAGACGAAGCATAAAGCATTATAAATTGGGGCAGAATAGGGAAAGGAATATCCAAATAGCATCCTTATATGCGCTCAACCAAGCCTTAGGACTGATTCGAATGGAAGGCTAGGTTAATCAAAAGTAGAAATTCGCATGAAAAAGATCGTATTGTTAGGAGCCGGACGAAGCTCCGTTTATTTAATTGATTATTTGCTTGAAAATGCCCATGGAAAATGGGAATTGACCATTGCTGACGTGTCGGAAGGGGCCGCCTTGGCCAAATTGGACAACAGGCCAAATGGAAAGGCCTTGGCATTGGACGTGAACAATTCCGAAGCTTTAAATGCCGCTGTAGGAAATGCTGATGTGGTTGTTTCCTTATTGCCACCCAGTTTGCATATTTTGGCAGCCAAAGCCTGTTTAAACCAAGCTAAGCATTTAGTAACCGCTTCCTATGTTTCCCCCGAAATCAAAGCATTAGATGCCGAAGCAAAAAAGAAAGGATTGGTGTTTTTGAACGAGTGTGGACTCGATCCAGGCATTGATCATATGAGTGCCATGCAAGTGATGGACCAAATAAAAAAGCATGGTGGGATTCTAACAGAATTTAAGTCGTATTGTGGTGGACTAGTGGCCAAGCAAGATATTGACAATCCTTTTGGGTACAAATTTTCATGGAATCCTAGGAACGTAATTTTAGCTGGACAAGCCACGGCTACTTATCTATGGAAGGGTAAAACCAAGTTTATTCCTTACCATCGTATTTTTACTGATATCGAAACCATTGGAATTATGGGAGGAGAGCAATTTGATGCTTATGCCAACCGGGATAGTTTAAGCTATATTGAAACTTACGGAATTCCAGAGGTGAAAACTATGTTGCGTGGAACCCTTCGTTACCCGGGTTTTTGCAAGCTGTGGAACTTTATTGTCCAGGCTGGATTAACGGATTCCAAATTTAATCCTGATAAAAAAGTTCGCACCTACCATGAATTGATGGAGAGCCTAAGACCTCAAAATGGGAAGTTTTTCGAACAATTGAGCGAAAGCGATAACCAAGAACTAGAAACTTTGGTAGCCAGTACCGGTTTGTGGGAATCCAAGTTGCTGAGTCCGGAAGGAGGAAGTGTGGCGGATATGTTACAGGCCTTATTGGAGAAAAGTTGGGTAATGCAGCCAAGGGACAGGGATAGGGTAGTGATGCAACATGTTTTTGGGTATTCCTTGGATGGTAATCACAAAACAATCACCTCTACCTTGGATATCAATGGAACAGATGCCTTGCATACGGCTATGGCCAAAACGGTAGGATTGCCATTGGCTATGGCAACTAAACTAATACTAGAAGACCGCATTATAGAAAAAGGTGTTTGTATACCAATTTCCAAAGATTTTTACGAACCCATTTTAAAGGAATTGGAAGGCTATGGTGTTCGTTTTTATGAGAGTGGAGTAGTGGGGTAGGGCAAATATTAGAACAAAAGGCAAACCTTCGCTTGTGTGTTTTTTTCAACCCAAATTAATCAATAGGAGGATTTATTAATCCGAACTACTTGATTTAGTTGGGTTTACCCCGATTTAGCAGTTGTTATCAATTTAGGGAACAAATTGATTTACAACTGGTTAATCGTTTATGTATTTTAATGCGTAATCTGGGTTCAATCGAAAATTGATAAGGCGATGTAGACTGGTAAATACTTTGAATAAAGCCTAAATCGTAGGTTTCGGGCAGGGATAGAGGCAGTGTAGCCCACAGGGATGCTCCCCGAATGCTTTCGTGGGGAGCAGACCGAGGACTACCGCCGAAAGCCCGGTGCTTTCGCCCCAGTACAATGCTTAATTTACAGTAGTCTGGTTTTGGGCGAAAGCAGCCCGCATAAAGACCTTTAGAAACATCAAAAAGCTGTTTAGTTGCATCCAAAGCGGGTAGGTCGAAACTTACATGTCGTTGATGATTTTTTTATAACTTGTTACAATTCCTTTGATTAAGCTGGAACTGAAACCTTGGTGTTCCATTTCGTTCAATCCGGCAATGGTACAGCCTTTTGGAGTGGTTACCTTATCGATTTCCTGTTCGGGATGCGTGTTGCGTTGCAAAAGTAGTTCGGCGGCGCCTTTTACAGTTTGGGCAGCAATTAAACTGGCGGTTTGCGCACTGAAACCAATTTCGATACCACCTTGGATATTGGCACGGATAAATCGCATGGCATAGGCCGTTCCGCAGGCAGCTAGTACCGTGGCGGCGTCCATCAATTTTTCTTCGATAAAAACCACCTTGCCCAGGTTGCCGAACAATTCTGAAACGTATTGGATTTGTAGTTCCGAAGCGTTGTGGGCCGAAATACAAGTCATGCTCTCCTGAATAGCGATGGCTGTATTAGGCATTGCTCTGAACAAGGCAAATCCACTGCCGATAAGCGATTCGATTTCGTTTACCCATACGCCCGTTACCACACTGATGAGGGTATGTTTTTGGTTAAGCCCGGGTTTGATTTCTTCTAAAATATCTTTGAGTTGGAATGGTTTTACTGCCAAAATGATAGAGTTGCCGAAGGAAAGCGCCTCTAGGTTGCTCGAACTTACCTGAACCCCTTTCGCCTTCAAATAATCGAGGGTTTGGGTATTCCGTTTGGTTATCATGATGTTCTCGGCCTTTATAAACCCGCTGCTGATAAGTCCTTCAGCGATTGCAGTACCTAGGTTTCCGCCACCGATAATCGATAGTTTTGTATTCATTTTATTGGTTATTCAACTTGGCTCATTGGGGAAAGGTCTTTCATGAAATTTTCCATTACAAATCGATAGGTGTTGGTTCCCATTATTTTTTCGGTGAGTTGCTCTGGGCTCCAATCATCCATTAATTGACGGATTTCTTCATTATCGAACAAGTAGTTGTTGTGATTCAAGACCAAGGTGTTGTTTTTAACCCGGTGGAAAAATTGCAACATATCCGTTCTGAATTCGCTCATTCGGGAGGCATCTTGGTAAGTGTTCATTGGGTTAATTGCTCCATCGAAATCGGAACCAAGGGCAATGATATCCCAGGCTGATTTATCTCCAATGGTTTTAACGATGTGAAAGGCATTGGCTAGAAAAAGTTTAAGGTATTCATCCTTTTGTTGTTGGGAGCCGATCACTGTTTTACGGATAGTGCTGATGGCTTCTTTTCCACCCAAGCGTGTATCTTCGAGCATTATACCGATGAGTCCATGCGATTTATGGATGAGGATAATTTCGTCATCGTATAGGTTAAAACTCCACTGGTGCAAGTAGGCTTTTTTATTGTCTTTATCCTTGTCGCGTTTAAATTCCTCGCTTCCTTTTTTATTGATTTTGAATTCCGAATCGCTGCAGCTTACCCCATTTACCCCACCGTGACTGTACAGGATAGGAATGGTATTGTTATATTTAGAAGACAGGTAGTTGTAATAATCAAGGCGGCTTTGGAGACTCATATGTTTGATATCGATCAAAATACGGTTGCCGTTTTGGTTGGACAACAATTCTTGAATAGCCACATAACCATAGGAAGAAATTCCATCGTTTTGCCCCATTCGTTCATCGAAAAAAGTTGACATGAACCCATTGTTGGTGCGGGTTTGGCCACAAAGTTGGTTCCAAAAGTGATTGGCCAATCCTATTGAAAAAACGGGGTATTGTTGTTTGAGAGATGCTACATTATCTTTTATTAGTTTTACTAAACCTTCCGGATCACATTCTTCCATTTCGATGGTGCTGGGCAAACCTGTTCCGAGGGAGTGGCCTCCTTCGATATTGAGTAGAACGGAGATGCTATTGGGTTCGTTTTCAATAGCTTTTCGAATGTCGTCTCTTTGTTGAGCCACCTTAAATTGGAAACGTTTATCGGGTGAAAGGCTATCGGCCAGGTGTGAGATAAGGTGGAGTTCATTTAGGGTTTCCTTAAAATAATCCACATGGTCGTTTTTAAGGTCTTTGATCTTTTCGAGGTTGGCCCCACTGAAAAAGGCCATGGTTTCTTCCCAGCGCCTTTTGTTCCACATGATCATTTTAGAAAGTAGTCGACCTTGGGTAAATTCTCTTTGAATAGGACAGACGGAGGCAAAGACCAATCGCACATTGCCTTTTGCTAGGTTGTTGAGATTGGAACAGGAGAGGGATGGTACCCGGTTGTAAACACCAATTAGGCGAGGAAATCCATACGCTTTAGGAGCTGGAGCGCTTAGTTCGTTCCAAAGGTCAACGCTTGAAAGTCCTTCACCATAGCTTCTGTTGTAAGGCTTTAGCGAAATATGGGCATGGATATCCGCATTGAAATCGTATTTAGTTTGAGCAAGTAAAGGATTAACAATCAGGCAAGAAAGGCAGAAAAGCCACCCAAAAGTTCTTTTCATAGAGGGTAAAATTTTGATGGAATAGGGATTAAGATTAAGGTTGATTTAAACCACGCAAATTAGCGCTCAGAGCGGGATGTAGGATATTAAAAAAGTATAAAAATAAAGGACAAAACTCGTCTTAGCTTGATACTGATTATATACCTGAATTAGTCCAATTTTGCTTCGCTATTTTTTGCCGAAACAGCTTTTATACCCGCCTTTACCAATCTAAATTTATAAATTGCCTTTGGACCATTTATAAATTAAACCCAGATTATGCATTAGAAATGCATAAACGACTAACCCGTTGTAAATCAATTTGTATGGCCAAATTTATAACATCTGTTTTCCCGAAATTTCTTCAGGAGGGGTAAACCCAACTAAATCAAGTAGTTCGGATTAATTAATCCTCCTATGGATTAATTTGGGTTTAATTGGTTACAGGTTCCTTATGCGTTAGCGGGGTTTAGGGCAAGAAGAAAGGAACAAAATGCTTGATAGTTTTTGGAAAAAAGTCTAAAAAGCAAATAAAGCCAGTTATTTATTAAAAGGAATGCAAATAAGGATGGCCATTATTTTTGAATTACGACTCGTCCTGCATACAGCTTATTTGTATTGTTTTTTATCAAGTTTAGTACCCGCACTTGGTAAATACCATTTTCAAGATTTAGGTTGAGTTTGAAGGTGAAATCGTTTTTGATTTCTTGTTGGGTGCTATACACTTGTTTACCTAATAAATCGAATACAAATATTTGGGCAATACCAGATTCCATGGTTTTACTTTGAATTGAGAATGAACCAGCATTGGGATTTGGGAATATTTCCAGTTTGGCAGGTTTGAAGGTTGGGTCGTAAAGTCCCACAAAAACGCAAGGTAGGGCACCTGTTAACCCTCCAACACATTGGTTGCAGCTATCCAAGTAGGCTGTGCCTAAAGTATCGCCGTTGCAGTCAATGGCATAAATGCAACTTCCGTCTGGAAAGGTAGCATTGGGGTCAAAGTTGAGGGCGTTAGGGTCGGTGCATCCATAGAAATCAGTGTATAAACAAGAGCCATCATCATAAGTGGCGTTTGGATCGTAATTGATAGCCAATGGATCCATGCAACCATAAATTCCATATTGGCAGGAACCATCGTCGTACACTGCACCTGGATCGTAGTTGATGGCTGTAGGGTCGGTACAGCCTGAAGGTCCACCGTATTGGCAGGAGCCATCATCCACCGTAGCACTTGAATTATAGTTCAGGGCAATAGGATCGGTACAGCCATAGATTTCATATTGGCAAGAACCATCGTCAACGGTGGCATTGGCATTAAAATTTATGGCGGAAGGATCGGTACAGCCGTAAACAGCATATTGGCAAGATCCATCATCATAAACAGCGTTGGGGTCATAGTTTAGCGCATTGGGATCGGTGCAGCCAGTTGGTCCTCCGTATTGACATGTACCGTCATCGATCGTAGCGCTCGGATTGTAATTGAGGGCAAAAGGATCCGTACAGCCATAAATATCATAGGTACACGATCCATCATCAACCGTAGCATTGGGGTTGTAATTGTTTGCATTTGGGTCGGTACAGCCGTAAACAGCATATTGGCAAGATCCATCGTCATAAACAGCGTTGGGGTCATAATTCAGGGCATTTGGATCGGTGCAACCGGTTGGTCCTCCGTATTGACAGGTTCCATCGTCAATAGTAGCACTCGGATTGTAATTGAGGGCACTTGGATCCGTGCATCCATAAACATCATACGTACAAGAGCCATCATCAACGGTGGCATTTACATTAAAGTTAGTAGCATTTGGATCGGTGCAACCATAGATAGGATATTGGCAAGATCCATCGTCTATTGTAGCATTGGGGTCGTAGTTTAAAGCGTTTGGGTCGGTGCAACCAAAAACTGGAGGTCCATAAAGGCAGGGGCCAACTTGTAAGTAATTTAAGGCATTGGGATCCATGCAAACCCCTTGTGCATTGCTTTTGAGAAATATAGAAAAGAATAATAGCGAAATGAAAAGCGTAAAAATTCGAATCATTGGGTTTTATTATTTGGAAGAAGTAAATGTAAACAATTTTATTTTCAATCTTGATCCTTAGTTTAGATTAAGCCTTTAATTTTAGGGTCACATTTAATTTTTTGTACTTTTTATTAAAGCAGGGATGAAGAACTTTGAATGAACTAACCAATACGTTCAAAAGAGTCAGGTGTATTTTAGTTGGGTTTTTTGAATCGAAAAAAATCAAGAAATAGTTTTTCTAACTTTTCCTACCTTAGCTTCATGCTTTTGAAGAGACATTTTCCAATTTTTATTGGTATTCCCTTATTCTTTTCGGTATTGGCTGACGCTCAACCCTCCAAACTTTCAGAGCAGAAAAAATGGATAAAAGAACATTTAGGGGATTATCAGAAAACCATTGCCTTTAAGGATAATAAGGCAGAGAAGTTGGTCTACCACCAAGATAGTGTGGCTCAGTTAATTAGTATAGAAGTAAAGGAAGATGGAGTGAATAAATTTGTTGAATGGTATTTTAAAGATGGACAGATTTTCTATTCCGAGCAAATATGGACAGAGGAGAAAACAGGAAAAAGACTCGATCATCAAAAGGCTTATTATTCTGAAGGGAATTTGAGCCTTTGGATTAAAAATGGCATTAATATCGATAAGTATTCACCGGAGTTTAATGAGTTTAGTACCCAAATGGCTGGTTTTTTGAAAAATTTGAAAGGGACGTTTAAGTAAGGATTAAATTGTAAGTTGGCTCCACAATGTTCCCAAAAACTGAGGCTTCATCCAATCATTTGGCTTAAATTATTTGTATAAGCCTTTATCCATTTCTAATGCGTAGTCTAGGTTAAAGACAAAAAAAAGGTGAATCGAAAGATTCACCTTTTTTTAAATATTAACCATATTCAATGATTAATCCATTGCCAACAAATGTTTTGCCCTTGGAATAAACCAAGCTTTAAACTGAGCAGCCAACAAATACATCACCGGAACTAAAATCAAGGTAAGGAAAGTGGCAAAGGCCAATCCGAAAATCATAGTCCAGCATAGTGGTCCCCAGAAGGCAACACTGTCGCCACCAAAGAAGATGTGAGGATTAAATTCGGTAAACAAGGTAGCAAAGTCAATGTTTAAACCTACAGCCAATGGAATCAGACCTAGGATAGTTGCTGTTGCTGTCAACAATACGGGGGTCATTCGGGTTTTACCTGCTTCAATAATGGCTGGTTTCAACTCATATCCTTGGCTCATCAAATGATCAGTAAATTCAACCAACAAAATTCCATTTCTAACTACAATTCCAGCCAAAGCAACAATACCAACCCCGGTCATCAAGATGGAAATATCCATTCCGAAAATAGCGAAACCTAGCAACACTCCAATAATGGAAAGGAAAATCTCAGAAATGATCAAGACCATTTTACTTAAGCTATTGAACTGTGTAACCAAGGTAAGAATGATGATAGCAATAGAGATTAATAAGGCTTGCAATAAGAAATCAGCTGTTTCTTTTTGCTGCTCTTGCTCTCCTGTCATGCTGATGGTAATGCCAGCTGGTACATCATAATTGGCAATTGCGGCTTGTACAGAAGCTACCACATCGTTTGGATTGGCATTACCTAGCACGTTGCTGCTAAGGGTAATTACGCGTTTTTGGTTTTTACGTTTAATGCTTCCGAAGCTGTTTTCGTATTTAATAGTGGCGATGGAAGACAATGGAATCTGACGTATCATACCGCCCATATTGAAGTCGCGGTAGGTGATTTTCAATTGCATCAACCGATCGATATTATCGCGTTGGTCTTTTTGGTAACGAACCATAATTGGATATTCGTCATTGGCATCCTTGAATTTGGAAACCTCCTTACCATAAATGGCATTTCGAAGTTCGCCACCAATTTGGGCCGTGCTGATACCTTCTCTGTTGGCACGTTCACGGTCAATTTTTACAACCATTTCAGGTTTCTTATCATCCAAATCTGATTTTAATTCTTCCACGCCAGGCACCTTCAAACTATCCAAATACCTTTTTAGAGATTTGGATGTTTTCACCAATTCAAGGTAATCATCACCAGCAATTTCCACATTTACTGGTTTTCCAACAGGCGGACCGTTTCTTTCTTGGTCTACTGTGATTTCGGCACCTGGAACTCCTTTTACCGCATCCCTTATTTTATCCAAATAAACTGCGGTGCTTTGACCGTCACGTCTAGCAAATTCAACAAAGGCTACAGAGATTTTTCCTTTGTGTGGAGCTGTTGAACGGTCATTGTCTTGCGGATCAGTTGCCCCAATGGCCACATTACTAATGATACTTTCAACTAAAGGATTTTTATCACCGATTACTTTATAAACGCGGTCTTCAACAATTTTGGTAATGCTATCGGTGTAGGCTACATCGGTTCCTACAGGCATAGTAACGTATACATACACGAAATTAGGATCTGCTTTAGGGAAGAAAACGACTTTAGGCTGTCTTACTCCAGTAATGAAGATTGAAAATACCAATAAAAATAAAGTGAAAACCATAAGCCATACTGGATTCCAACCTTTTAGAGCCCACGTTACAAAGCCTTCATAAAAGCGTTGGAACCTTGGCCATAAGTTGTTTTGGAATTTTGAAATGAGTCCAGTAAGGATGTATTTGTTGATCAAAAACAATACATACATAGTCACCGTGAAATTTCCTGCTCCAAAATACCCGGAGGCGTACATTCCAATGGCAACCAAGGCAAAGAAAATGGTTGTAACCAAGAAACTTTTCCTTTTCCTGTCACGCTCTTCGGCCGTGTGTTCATGGTCTTCCAAATGTGGTTTCATAAACATTACCGCAAAAACAGGGTTAATGGTGTAGGCCACCACCAATGAAGCTACGAGGGTAATAATCAAGGTTATAGGAAGGAAGAACATGAATTTACCCATGATACCGCCCCAAAACGCCAGCGGAATAAATGGAGCCAAGGTTGTAAAGGTTCCTGAAAGTACAGGAAGGAAAACTTCACCTGTGGCATGTTTTGCGGCCCAAACCAAATCATTCTTTCCATTTTCATACAGTCGATGGGTATTTTCAATTACCACAATTGCATCGTCAACCACAATGCCCAGTGCCAAAAGGAATGAAAACAAAACCATCATGTTCATGGTGAAACCAATTGTTGGCAAAACCATAAAGGCCAAACACATACTTAATGGAACGCTCATGGCTACGAAAATGGCATTGGTGGTTCCCATGAAGAACATCAAAACCAAGGTTACGAGGATGAAACCAATGATAATGGTGTTGATTAAGTCATGCAAGGTGATACGGGTGGTACCACTTTGGTCGCCAGTAATTTTAATTTTGAGGTCCTTTGGAAATTGATTGGTTTTTAAGTCAGCAATGATATCTCTAATTTTATCGGAGGCTTCAATTAGGTTTTCACCGCTTCTTTTTACCACATTCAAGGTGATTACATTTTTATGTTCCAAACGGGCATAACTTTCTTTCTCTTTAAAACCGTCTTTTACTTCTGCTATATCCTTAAGATAAATGGTAGCACCGCTCATACTTCGCAAAGTGATATTGGCAATTTCTTCCACTGATTTAAAATCACCTTTTACCGAAATAGACCTAGTTGCACCGTTATCCTTGATATTTCCGCTCGAAATGGTCATGTTTTCGTAGGCAATGGCCATTTCCAAGTCACGGAGGGTGATATTGGCAGCCTCCATTTTGTTCTTATCCACATTTATTTGAATTTCACGGTCGAGGGCTCCAACAATGTCAACACGGGTGATTTCGTTCATGGCTTCCACCTTGTCCTTGATCATTTCTGCATATTCCTTAAGTTTTTTCAAATCGAAATCACCCGAAATATTGATGTACATTATTGGCATTTCCGAAAAATCCACCTCCATTACGCTTGGTTCTTTTGGTAGGTCGGTAGGAAGTTCAGGACGAGCTTTATCAACCGCATCTTTAACTTTTTGTTTGGCTTCAGCAACCGACATATCAGTGCTGAATTCAACCATAACCATGCAATAATCTTGGATGCTGGTACTAGTCAATTTCTTAACACCGGAGATTGACTTAATTTCTTTCTCCAAGGGTTTGCTAACCAAGTTTTCGATATCCGAAGGACTAGCTCCCGGATAAATGGTGCTCACATAAATGGTTGGTACAACGATTTCAGGGAAGTTTTCTTTCGGTAATTTAATGTAGGAGAAAATACCGTATAAAGTCACCAGAATGGAAATTACCAAAACACTGGTGCGGTTGTCGATACTCCAACTACTGAGGAAAAACTCTTTTAGTGGATTGTCTTTCATTGAAAATATTTTTAGGTCTATGAATAGAGTAGGAGGGCTGAGAGGATTATTTCAAAGTCAAGAAGTCGCCAACATTGATATTTTGGTATCCTACGGTAACCAATTTATCGCCTAGGTTTAATCCGCTGGTTACTTCTGCAATCCCGTTGTAGCTGTTTCCTAAAGTCACCACGCGTTTGGTAGCAATCCATTTTCCATCTTTTTGTTCGGCTACAAGCACATACATGCCATCTTCAGCATTTTGAACAATACGAATAGGAACTGTAATGGCTTTTTCATTTTTATAATCAGCCACCCTAAGGATAGCAACTGAATTTGGACGGTATTCTGATTTGCCCGATTTTAAAGGAACTTCAACAAAGAAGGTACGGGTCATTGGATTGATAACTTTGGAAGCGTAGTTTACTACACCAGTGGTGCTGTCTTGTGCATCTGGAAAAATAACTTCGACCGTATTTCCTTTTCTCACTTTGCTGGCATTAATTTCTGCTACTTCTGCTTTGGCTTTTAAATCGCTGAAGTTCACCACACGGAAAGTTGGAACACCTGGAGCAGCGGGTTGACCAACTTTGGCATACACTTCATCTACCATACCATTGATGGGTGATTTGATATAAGCATAATCCAACTGTTCATTCAAAGTAATCAGCTTTTTCTCTAAGGCTTCTTTATTGTTCTTAGCAGTCAGGTATTGGATTTCAGAACCGATTTTTTGGTTCCAAAGACTTTGTTGACGGTTGTAAACATCTGTAACAAAAGTCAATTGTTGTTTCAACTCATCAATGCCTTTCACAATGGCTTCACGATCAAGTTCAGCAAGTATTTGACCAGCTTTCACTTCCTGTCCAACCTCTGCATTCACCTTAACAACGGTGCCAGGCATTTTGGCAGTAACAGTTACGTTTTGATCGGCTTCAACTTTTCCTTGAATTTCAATAAAATGGGTGAATTTGGTTTGGGTAACTTCGGCTACAACCACATCCCTTGATTTAACTTCGTTTCCTTTTCCTTCTTTGGCCAGTTCGGCTTCTAAAGTTCTGATTTCGGTAGTGATTGCTGCTTGTTGCTTTTTCAATTCGTCCAAACGGGCAGCTTTATCTTCAGCTCCCTTATTGCCACAGGCAGCAAGGAAAAGTACAGTTGATAATAGGATTAATCGTTTCATTTGTTTTGGATTGTATGTTTTAGTGATTGTTGTCATTTATTAATAAGTACCTAATAGGCGATCAATTTTTGCTTTTGCGGTAAGTTGGCTCATCAAAGCTTGGAAATAGGCTCCTTGAACCGATACCAATTGGTTTTCGGCTTGGGTTACTTCCATACTGCTTCCAACGCCTTCTTTGAATTTTACTAAGGCTTTGTCACGTACTTTTTTGGCTAATTCCATGCTTTTTTCCTCGTTTTTTAATTGATTGGTTGAGGCAATGAAATCGGCTTTGGCTGTTTGTAGCTGAAGGTTCATTCCTTGCTCCACTTGGTCCATGGTGTTTTTTGTTTTCACCGCATCCAATTTGGCCTTTTTGATACCTGCATCTTTCATGAAACCATCGAAAATGGGAACGCTTACATTAAGTCCCCAATAAACGGAGGCGAACCAAGGCTTTTTATCAAATAAGTCAAATTCACTCCGAGGTGCACTGGTACCAACACTTCCAATTAAGGCAGCACTAGGTAAATAGCCCATTTTAATTCGGGTGGCATTCAACAATTGGAGTTCCCTGGTTTTATTCAACAAGGAATATTCAATACTTGTTTTTGGATCTAAACTTGGATTCAATAGACTTGGACTGTTAGCCATGTCGGCAATGGTATTTAGGTTATCAGTTAAGTCGATTTGTTCCTTAACACTCATGCCCATTTGAAATTTTAATAGCCCTTTGGCATTTTCTATATTGGCTTTGGTGCGCTCAATTTGGTTCTTCAGGTTTGAAACCAAAATGGAAAATTGGTCTACATCGTTTTCCTCAGCAAAACCACCTTTGTAAAAGGCTTGGGTTTCCATTTGTGCTTTTTCAAGGTTTACCAAACTTTGTTCTAATAGTTTCTGAGTCTCTTGTACAATCAAAACAGTATAGTAGGCTTGGGAAACATTGTCTTTTACATCCAATTCTGATTTCTTTTGGCCCTCTTTTGTCAATTGTACCAACGCTTTGGCAGCTTGAAGACCAACAAAGAAGCTTCCATCAAATAGGAGTTGAGATCCAGTGGCAGAAACTTGAGTATTGTATTTGTTGTTGAATTGCACACGAATAGGAACTGGAGCAAAACTACCAGCAGGTATTATCGTGTAAGGGATTACCGGATATTGAAGGAAAGTTCCTTGTGCACTGATCTGTGGCAAACCAATGGCGGTGTACTCTCTTACTTGTTGTTCAGCTTGGCTTATATTGTATTTTACTTCTTTAACACTGTATGCATTTTCGGCAGCATAGGCCTGGGCTTCCTTTAGGCTGAAAGCCGTTTTCTTGGGAATACTGTCTTGGGCTACAGCCAAAACGGATTGAACTCCCAAGAACAAAAAAAGTGGAATGAATTTATTCATGTACTATTTGTTTATGGATTCGATTTTGGTTACTAAATATTGGTTGCCTTTTAAACTGGCAATTCCACGGATATGGTAATACAACATTTCATTGTACACTTCCACGAAAGTAAAATGTTGGGTAGGGAAAATCTCTGCATCAAAACATAAATCCATCCTGGCTATGTAAATACGTGCTAAAATGTCTGGATTGATGTTCTGACGGTAATATCCCGTTCTGATGCCTTTTTCAAGATTGGCTTTCACTGTTTTTAAAGCAAAATCTATCTTGTGGTCGTTGTAAACTTTCCAAACTTCTGGATAATAGCGCATCAATTCAATATGAATGGAGGGATGGACCATTTTCAATTGCTCTACAATGTATTTGCTGTTTTCAAAAAGTTCATCAATCGGGTTTTCGATGGCTTGATGGACCCGATTAAAATATTCAGAGTCGTTTTTGACCATGGTTTGCATGATCTTCATCAACAAATCACTCTTGTCTTCTACAAAGTTGTAAAGCGTCTTCTTTGACATCCCAAGTTCGCGGGCAATGTCGTCCATGGTTATGTTGCGAATCCCTCTTTGCATAAAGAGCCTTCGTGCACGCTCGAGAATGAGTTCTAACTTTTCTTCCATAGTAATTCAGAGACAAAAGTAGAAACCTTTTATACTGAGGAAACTTTAATAAATGTGAAAGTTTCCCAAGTTTTTCATAACTCATTGATAATTAGTGTGTAAAAATTATAGTTAAATCAACTTTTCGATAAACTGATATTCGTCATGACCTAAAATTCGCCTCAAATCATAAAAAGTTTAGGTTTGTACACCCAAATTTTTATCCTAAAATGCAATCCAAAGCCGAAACGCCCCAAGCCTATGTTGATTCATTACCCGACGACCGTAAAGCGGCCGTAAACCAATTGCGCGAAACATTGGCCAAAAACCTACCTCCCGGTTTCGAAGAACAAATGTCCTATGGTATGCTAGGTTTTGTTGTTCCACACGCTCTTTACCCGGCTGGCTATCATTGCGAGCCCAAATTGGCCCTTCCTTTTATTAGTATTGCTTCCCAGAAAAACTTCATTGCCCTTTACCACATGGGAATTTATGCTGATAATAAATTGCTCGACTGGTTCCTAGCTGAATTCCCTAAACACACGAAATCGAAATTGGATATGGGTAAATCCTGTATCCGCTTCAAAAAAGTAGAAGATATTCCCTATCAATTAATTGCTGAACTGGCCCAAAAAATGACGCCTAAGGATTGGATTGAAAAATATGAATCGGCGTTTGTATCAAATAAAACAAAGAAATAGTTCCAAATCGAAGGGATTATCTCTACTAGGCAAGTACTAAATATTGAGCTTTGAAAGTATACATTTCGTTTCAAGACAAGTACCAATCCGGTTTTCAAGTAAGTCGAGCTTGAAGGGAAACTTTACCTAGATATAATTGGTTAAGCTCCCTTTCAACCCAGCTAAATCAATCGGAGGATTTATTAATCCAAACCACTTGATTTAACCCAAATTCAGCATTAGAAATCTATTACAGCTTCCAACTGCTTCAAATACAAGGATTTCAGAACAATTTTTGACTTCAAAATAGTTTACTATTCCTTCACCCAAAAATTAACCTGAAACCCTCGTCTTTATTGCATTTGAAAGCTTCATTACGATTTCTAATGCGTAATCTGGGTTTAATTAGCTTTACCCCTCCCTAAGAAATTCGGAATAGCAGTTGTTGTTATTTTGGAAAATTAATTGATTTCCACCTGGTGATGCCAATTTTGATTTTTAAATGGTCCCAAGGCAATTTATAAATTTAGTTTGGTAAATGCCGATGTAAAGTGTTTGAGGTAAATGATTGCGAAGCATAATTGGACTCTTTCAGATTTAAAATCGCTATTAATCGTTCAAGCATTTCTATTGCAAAATCTGAGTTCATCTAATCCTTAAACTGCAGTTTTTCAATGCCTTTATCATTTACCAAGTCAGCCTGTAGTTTTCCATCGTCCCGTATGCATACTTTATAACCATGCTTCCTTGCTGTTTCTATTTGTTGTTGGTTCGGAATAAAATCATAGGCAAGGTGGCGAGTGTAAAACATCAATGAAATTTGGGTATACAAGTTTACATCGGCATTGAAAACTGCATATGTGCCAAATTTTAATTGGTTATCAACCAATTGTATAAATTTCATTTCTTCTAATAAAGCCTTTCTTTTAGCACCTTCACCTGAATATTTCAGGGTATGGTACTGTTGTATGCTGTTAAAATTATTTATGGCTACACAAACCATTAAAAATATCAATCCGCTAGTCGCCAACAGCAATCGTTTATTGGGGATTTTCTGACTTAAAAAATCATCCGCCCAAGCTACCGCTGATCCTATGGCCAGAAAACCAAAAGGGGAAACAATCAAACAAAACGAAACCATTTTGGTGGTGGCAAGACTGTAAAAACCATAAACTGTGAGCACCGCCCCCAAAACAATGATTTGGTAATCCGTTTTCATGCGCGATATGAAATAGATGAAACAGCCCAGCAAAATGAATGGAACCGCATCACCCGAACCATACAAATTTTTCAAGGCCCTAAAATGAAACCAAAAATCACCACCATGGTTTTCTACAGCTTTGTAAAAATGCTCGGTGTTTAAATTAAATTCATACTGAGCCTCTACGGGGAAAACGTTCAAAATATAGATTTGCCAAGGTAAAAAGGTCAAACAACAAATACCAAACGAAACCAGAAGCGGCCACAATTTTGATAACTGAAAACCTTGATTCTTCCAATCCCAAGCTACAACCAAGCCCCATAGCGGAAAAATCAATAAACCTACCAACCACTTTACCAAAATTGACATTCCTGCAAATAGGCCGACCAAAAATATCCAAACAGGATGGGAACTGTTGCGGTATTCTATCCATGCCCAAAATGTGGCCGTAACATAAAATAGAAAACTGAAGTCGTTGTGGTCGGTAGGGAAATTCCCAACAACCAATTCCAAGGGATAATAAGCAACCGAAAAAAAAGCTGCCCCATAAAATCCAATTTGGCTGGTGATGGTAATTTTTCCAATTCTATAAATAAGAAGAGTCAGGAGGCTGTGCATGAACACACTAGGCAATCTAATGGCTATTTCATTAATGCCAAAAAACTTGATACTAAGGGCCATCTGCCATAAAAACAAAGGTTGTTTATGAAGCCAAACATGGTTGCCAGCCCAAATGCGATATTCATACGGAAACAAGGGATGTTCGTATAAAGTAGGTTTGAATGGATGAAGCAAGAGGTTTTTGGCAACCAAGGCATGAAAGCGCTCGTCCCATAAATTCAAATAAGGATCCAGCTGGGCCATGAAATACGACAATCCCAAGGAACAGAAAAACAAGAATCCTACACCCCAATTTTGTCTCCCCTTTTTGAACAACAGAAAAGCCAGCATCAAAAGAATGGAAGAACTGCCCAATAAAAGAAGGTCTGTATGGCTAAAATTCATAGTAGAATTGGTCTGCCAAAGTAATACCGAATGGACATCAGAAACAGTCCAATTTTAGGCTTGCTTAATAGTTGCAGATTGGACGGCCTTTTGGGGAAATCGACCTTTAACAACCCCATTCTAGAAATAAACAAGGGACTAATTCTTTGGTAAAATGGGTACAAATCCCAAATTTGTAAAAGAAATGCATAATCGATTAAAGTTTTGTAAATCAATTTATTTGGCCAAATAACTACCATCGACTTTCTCGAAATACTCAGGGAGGCTTCCCCTACCAATATGGAGTAGTTCGGATTGAAAAAACACGTTCATTGATTCATGGGAGGTAAATTAATCCTATGCTTTGTCTTTAAATATTCCTACCCAAACCATTTCACAGCTTTCTCTGGAGTGCTTGAAAATTTTTGAACTGTACTTTATGCAACCCCCTATTGTTTAAAACTCCGTCCCAAGTCATTTTTCGCCTTTCTTTCCCAAGCCTACATTTGTACCGCACATGTCGAAATACCTCCTGCGCCAAATTTTCTATTCGTTATCCATTCTTTGGGGCATTGCGACCTTGGTGTTTGTTTTGTTCAACCTCCTCCCGGGCGATCCTTCCCGACTAATGATGGGGCAACGAAGTGATGTGGAAACGGCTAAAAATATCCGAAAAGAACTTGGCCTTGATTTGCCTGTATCCACACAATATTTTCTCTTTCTCAACGATTTATCGCCCCTAGGCTTGCTTTCCAAAAATCCGGATTCCCACGCTTTTGCCGATTCCACAAAGTATGGACAGCCGATTGCCCTGTTATCTATCGGCGAATCAAAATTTCTATGCTTTAAAAAAATATACCTGCGCAGGTCATACCAGTCAAAAAAAGATGTGTCAGCTATCCTCTACGAAACCTTCCCAGGCACGGCAGTATTAGCTGTTTCGGCAACTTTAATCGCTATCATTTTAGGTGTTATTTTAGGCATCGTTTGCGCCCTCAAGCAAGATTCGGTGTTGGATCGAACTTTGCTCATGCTCAGTGTTACCGGCATTTCTCTTCCGTCGTTTGTAGCCGCCTTGCTCATTTTATGGGTTTTTGCTTTCTTGTTGGGCGATATTACCGGTTTACCCATCAGTGGCAGTTTGTACGAAATAGACGAATTCGATGGCGAACTGCTGGTATTGAAAAACCTTATTCTTCCGGCTATTACCCTCGGAATTAGACCTTTAGCCATAGTGGTACAACTTACCCGCAATTCAATGCTCGATGTGTTGGGTATGGATTATGTAAGAACTGCCCGCGCCAAGGGATTATCCCCAAGGGTAGTTTTGTTTAAGCATGTATTAACCAATTCGCTCAATCCCGTCATTACCGCTATTTCCGGTTGGTTGGCTTCTCTCATGGCCGGGGCTGTTTTCGTCGAAATGGTTTTCGGTTGGAAAGGACTGGGTTTTACCATGTTGGGCGCCTTAAACAATTACGATTTACCTGTAGTTACCGGCGCTGTATTGCTGGTCTCGGTGGTTTTTGTGTTTATCAATATTTTGGTTGATATTTCGTATGCCCTTTTAGATCCACGCATTCGATTGGGGTAGGGGAGGCTTATTGTAATTATTTGGCGGGTCCCATTCGCCCTATAACTTTCTACAAAAATTTAAGCTTGGTGCAAGGGCTCATGGTCGGGCTATTCGCTGCAAATCCTCGCGCCTTTCGCTTGCGCTTAGGCCGCTGTGGGTTTTTCGCTGCTATCCCTACCCGAAGAGCGGTGCAAACCCAAACAGTATCCGATGAAATAGAGAGGGTAAAAAAGTTGAAAAGCTGGAAACCGAGTTAAGCGTTTGCATTAATTTTTGAGGAATGAATGGGAAGTAGAATGTTCTATCCACCAGCAACAACCAGGTGGGTAGTTCGGGCAAGGATAGAGGCAGTGTAGCCCACAGGGATGCGGAGGCACGGAGCAGACCGAGGACTACCGCCGAAAGCCTGGCCCCGTTCCGCCTTGCACGACTGTAAAGTCTCAGCACCAACTGGTTTTGCGGACGGGGGCCCGCCTAAAATGCATAAAAATTAATTTAGAAAGGGTATCTATCTTGTATAATTTGGTAGACTAAAATGATTTTTTTTGATCCTAAATTTTAAATTTATTGCTAAAAAATCATAGAATGGAAAACTTTTTTTGTTTAATTTGAAGAATAATTCTGCATCGTAATTCACTAATGTGGCGTAATTTATTGTTTTTACTATTTACGATTTCTCTTCAATCGAAAGCTCAAAAATTAGTTTATCCACAAACAAGCAGTGATCCATCGGTAAGAGACACTCTTTTTGGCGAAGTTGTAATGGATGAATACCGCTGGCTTGAAGGAATGGAAACACCACCGGTAAAAGATTGGATTAAGGCGCAGAATGCTTTGACTAATAAGGAGTTAAAGAAATATGAACGAAAGTTGTCATCGGAATCGGAACTTCTAAAATACATTTATTCTTTAACTGAAGTTCCTTCGAAGGATGGTAAATTTTACATCTCGATAATGTATTCAAATGCCAATGGAAATCCTTCTATATTTATTCGGTCGGAACTGGATGAAAGTGCTCAGTTATTGGTTGATCCTAATTTTATAAGTTTAAAAGATCGAATTCAGATTGTTGAAGTTGAAATATCAAACGATTCAAAATATTTGGCTTATTGTTTTACCCGAAATGGTGGGGATTTTCAAGAGGTAAATGTTGTGAATATTAAAACTGGCTTTCATAAATCCGATCATTTAAAAGATGTAAGGTTTGAAAAATTGGTTTGGCGTGGGGATGGTTTTTATTATTCGAAAATGCCCAATAACGGATTTGATGTATCGGTAGGACAGGAAGTCTATTACCATCAATTGGGTACCGAACAAGCTGAAGATAAATTAATATTCAAACGAGTCAAAAGTCCAAAGAATACCTTTCATTTTATGGTGTCGAACGACGAGCGATTTTTTATACTAACCGAATATGATGAATTTAGTGGTTCTTGTAATTATTTCTACATTGATTTTCAATCAGAAATTAAGTCATTACGACCATTTATAATGAATTTGGATAGTAAGGAAAGTTTAAAAATTCTTGAAATTAAAGGAGATGATTTAATTGCACTAACCAATAAAGATGCCCCCAACGGCATGGTGGTGAAGCTTGGAGTCGATTCGGGTTACAAATGGAAGGTATTAATTCCAGCTTTAACTGAAGGATTATTACAAAATGTTAAACCATTGAAAGAGCATATTATTTGTCAATATCGGTTTAATAATAAGGAATTCGTTAGCATTTATAATTGGGAAGGCCGGGAGTTGGTAACTTACACCATGCCATTTGGTTTTTCGATTTCGAAGATAGCAGGCGATTGGGGCGACAAAGAATTGTTGCTTTCCTACGAGGGATATACTCAACCCCCAGCGGTTATTCGATTGAAATTGGATAGTTTGGAATTTGTTCCTTGGCATCCTACCGAGGTGTATTTTGATTATAAGGTATTTGATGGGAAAGAAATTAAAGTAAAGGCATCGGATGGAACTTCTATTCCAGTTTATATTTTCTATAAGAAAGGAATAGATTTAAAGGGGAAGAACCCCATGCTTTTGAAGACTTATGGCGGGTTTGGAGTTAATGAGCAACCAGAATTCGACCCCGGAATTGTTTATTTGCTTGATCAGGGGATAGTTTTTGCTTTTGCTGATGTAAGGGGAGGAGGGAACCAGGGCTTAGAATATGAAAAATTAGGACGAGGAGTCAATAAGCGCAACTCGTTTAAGGATTTTATCGAAACTGCTCAATTTTTTGTTGATAGTAATTATACTTGTCCCGAGAAGCTAGCCATTACGGGAGCAAGCAATGGAGGTTTGGTAGTTGGTGTAGCCATGACAAAACGCCCTGATTTGTTTAAGGCAGCTATTCCTATTGTTGGGCCTATGGATATGTTGCATTATGAAAAATTTTCTGTTGCGGAATATTTGAAAGGTGAATATGGTTCCATATCTACGTCGGATGGCTTTGCCAGAATTAAAAGTTTTGATCCACTTTCGAATATCAAAGAAGAAATCAACTATCCAAGCACTTTAATTATGACAGCCGAAAATGATGAAAGGGTTCCGCCTTGCCATTCCTATAAATTTGCGGCCAAGCTACAGAACAGGGACAGTCAGCTCAATCCAATTTTACTCCGTGTTGAAAGGAAAGCTGGTCATTATGGGGCCAACATGGGTTGGGATTCTGTTTTGGGGCAACTATCGGATATGTATGATTTTATAATCGGAGAGATAAAGAAATAAGGGGCTAAAAATGCAAAAAGCCCAACACTTATCGTATTGGGCTTTTTTGCGGTCCGGACGGGACTCGAACCCGCGACCCCATGCGTGACAGGCATGTATTCTAACCAGCTGAACTACCGAACCGTTCCGTAATTGGAGGTGCAAAAGTAGTAAGAATTTCTTTCCATCAAAACTTTTGTGAAAATATTTTTTTCTTTGCCCTAAATTGAAGCCATTAAAAAGCAAAACTTACATTTGTCCCCATGGCAAATAATCTTCTATCCGGTAAAAGGGGCATCATATTCGGAGCCCTCGATTCTAACTCCATCGCTTGGAAAGTGGCCCAAAAAGCCCATGCTGAAGGCGCACGATTTACCCTCACCAATGCTCCGGTAGCCTTGCGAATGGGAACTATGAACGAGCTTGCTCAGCAATGCAATGCCACCATTATTCCTGCTGATGTTACGGTTATGGAAGATCTTGAAAACCTGTTTAACCAATCTATCGAACTTTTGGGGGGTAAATTGGATTTTGTGCTGCATTCGGTTGGTATGTCGCTCAATGTGCGCAAAGGCAAAGAATACACCGATACCAATTATGATTTTTTCCATAAAACACTTGATATTTCTGCACTTTCCTTGCACCGTGTGCTTCAAACTTCGATGAAATTGGATGCCCTCAACGATTGGGGATCAGTGGTTACCTTGAGCTATATTGCCGGACAAAGGGTTTTCCCCGACTACAACGATATGGCCGATGCTAAAGCAATTTTAGAGAGCATTACCCGCAGCTTCGGATACCATTATGGCGTAAAAAAGAAGGTACGTGTAAATTCTATTTCCCAAAGTCCTACCAAAACCACTGCAGGTAGCGGTGTGAAAGGTTTCGCCGATTTCTTTGGATATGCCGATAAAATGTCGCCTTTGGGCAATGCCACCGCCGACGATTGCGCCAATTATTGCGTAATGATGTTTAGCGACTACACCCGAATGGTAACCATGCAAAACCTTTTCCACGATGGAGGTTTCTCTTCCATGGGAATTAATCCGGCGGTGTTGGAAGGTTTGGGTGAGTAGGAAGGAAAGATTTTTTATAATGGTTTAGCCCTCTTGAAAAACTTAGGCTTTCAGGGCTAATCCACCTGTCAACTATCGTTTTTTTGCCTTTGAAATTTTTCAAGATTGCTTCCTTTTGGAAGGGATTCAAAATCGATACCCTCACTCCTCACATTCTCACTTCTCTTTCCTCACTTCTCTTTCCTCACTTCTCTTTCCTCACTTCTCTTTCCTCACTTCTCTTTCCCCACTCCCCCCGCATACCCTTCCAAATACCTAAACGTTTCCATTAATTTTCCTTTTTTGCATATCGTTGCCCGCTCAATGGTTTTGTCTTCATCCTTTCCCAATAAGTGAGGAAATACCCTATCCAATAAGGCTTTCCCAAAATCTTCGGAGGCATCTCTGGGCAGTTCGCAAGGTAGGTTGTCTACGGCCATCACGGTAATGGTATTTTTGCTAAACGCTACATCTTCCTTTTCTGTTTGTGGATTATAGCCATAAAATGGATGTTCGATTGTACTGGAGCGCGAGGTACTAGGCACTGATCCATTGATATCGCAGGTTACGTCAGCAATCACTGAAATTCTAAAATTATCAGCCTTCATGTCTTGCTTGGTAAACAATACAGGCGCTTTGGGGTTCCAAAAATGGCAGGTAATTAATAGGTCACAAACCGAGGTATAAGGTAAAAAGGTAGATTGGTACCTTTCTGGATGTTCATAGAATTCTTTGTCATTCCAGTTGTCGCCCGTTTTGCTTTCGTTGTAATCTTTGGAGTGGATTTGGCAATAAACCGGTTCCCTGAAATGGGCATTTAAAAATTCATAAGCGGTAACTTTTCTTATTTTCAGTGCACCCAAAATCTCGATGGCTCCGTTGGCAACCCTACCGCCACCTGTTACCAAAATTTTTATATTGGGTAGTTTTACCCTTTCCAATTCTTCTTCCAGCTCTTCTAAATCCCTGCATTTCCAGGCGGGTTGAAGGTCGAAAAGGTCGTATTTTCTTCCATAGCCTAAAAGTCCGTTGTAAGCACCAACAATACCGGCAAACCTTCCGAAACCAATTATGCGGTTGTGTTTAATGTCGGTAAGGCATTCGTAATCTATCAGTTCTATTTTCTTTTCTAACAAGGCCTGCATTAACTTTTGGTTATGAGGTTGTTCCTTGATGGTATGCGAAAAAAACATGTATTTTTTCCCTTCTACCAAATGTTGGATAGGGACTTCCTTGATACCTATTAGCAAGTCGCAATGGCTCACATCATCCACCAGCGGAAGACCGAAATCAGCAAATTCGTCGTCATCGTAGCTTCTGACCAGACTTTTTTGAACATAAACCTCCACCCCTGGAAATTCCTTCATCAACTGCGAACATTGCAGGGGCGTAAGGGCCACACGCTTGTCCGCAGGAATTTTTCCTTCTTTAATAATTCCTATTTTCATTACAGTAAACGCGGCAAAAGTAACCAAAGCGCCTAAGGAAAATCTTCGTGAAGCGATTCATATTACCATTCCAGTTAGATTTATCCATGGCAGAAGGCCTCCTTGTAGTCCTTTATGAATATGAAAAAAAATTGTACTTTTGGGTTTGGTATGGTATTTGGAAAATCCTTTTGCATGAAATCCATTAGCCGACAGATTTTGGTCCTATTGCTTGCTCTACCGGGGTTTGCAACAGGACAGCAAACGACCGTTACCGATACGGCCGAATACAACAAAACCCATTCTAAGAAAGTATATTTTGGTTCCGTAGTTGTGCACGACGGAGATACCATGGCCGGTTTTTATCTGCCTTCCGTGATGGTTCGCGATAAGATGGTATTTAAAAATGCCAGAGACGAACGCAAATGGCGGAAATTGATCCGTGATATTAAGAAGGTTTATCCCTATGCCAAGATCGCAGGTGCTAAATTGAGACAATGTGAAGCCAAGTTGGCCTTACCCGAAAACCAAGGGCGTAAAAAAGAGCTGATGAAACAGGCCGAAAAAGAAATCAAGGCCGAGTTTGAAGGCGATATCCGAAACATGACCTGGACCCAAGGAATTATTCTTCTTAAATTGATTGACAGGGAAACTACCCACAGCAGTTACGAAATTGTAAAAGAGCTTCGAGGAAGTTTATCCGCCTTTTTTTGGCAGTCTTTGGCCCGCTTATTCGACATTAATCTCAAAACGGAGTACGACCCAGGCGGAACCGACCGTCAAATTGAGGATATCGTACAGAAAATTGAACGCGGCGAGCTCTAACATTCTCACTTCACTTTTCACTTTTCACTTTTTAATTTTTAATTCTCCAATTATTAATTCTCGTAGGCGTGCCCCCTTCCGCACCCTCTAGTTTAGCGGTTTACTAATCAGTCTGCAAGGTGCGTTCGGGTCGGGCTATCCGTTTCTAGTCCTCGGTCTGCTCCGTTCCTCTTCGCATCCCTGTGGGCTATCCACTTCTATCCCTGCCCGATGGCGCTCCGATAGGGTTTTGCTTGAAAGCCTTGGGTTTTATGCTTCGAAAGTTTTACAAGCTAGTTTTTTCAATTGCCAAATTATTTTAACCCAGATTACGCATTAGAAACCGTAATGAAGCTTTCAAATGCAATAAAGACGAGGGTTTCAGGTTAATTTTTGGGTGAAGGAATAGTAAACTATTTTGAAGTCAAAAATTGTTCTGAAATCCTTGTATTTGAAGCAGTTGAAAGCTGTAATAGATTTCTAATGCTGAATTTGGGTTTAAGGTCATATAGAAAATTGCTTGGGTGTTGATTTTTTTTAGATTTTCGCTACACAATTCATAATAGTCTTTTAGACCTAATATGGATTATAGATAGAAACTATTGGGGTAAATCCCGAATGTATAATTGATGAAAATACCATTTTTTTTATATGTCGAAATTTCAAAACAAATACCGCATTCCGTCGGCACGGGCGCCCTGGTGGAATTATGGCGATAATGCCGCCTATTTTATAACCATTTGTACCCATAATCGGGTGCATTATTTTGGTGAAATTGTTGGTGGGGGCCGTGGCGACGTCGTGGACGACGGCCGTGGCGGCGTCGTGGACGACGGCCGTGGCGGCGTCGTAGAGACGCAAAATTTTGCGTCTCTACGGTCGTCCGAAATCGGAAAATTCGCCGAAATTTGTTGGTACGAAATTCCAAACCATTTCCCATTTGTACAATTGGGGGCATTTGTGGTTATGCCTAATCATATCCATGGAATTATTACCATTAATAAACCTGAAACCGATACGTCATTCCTGTCTGGCATCTATTCCCCAACCCAATTGCCTGCAAACAATAAATTTGGTCCGCAATCCCAAAATTTGGCATCCATTGTTCGTGGATTTAAAATTGGGGTTACAAAATTGGCAAAACCAATCTGCCCAAATTTTAAATGGCAACCTCGCTACCACGACCACATTATTCGCGACTATGCAGAATATCAACGCATTAGCTATTATATTAAAACCAATCCCTCGAATTGGAATAAGGATAAATTTTCCAAAAAAGAAAATCAAAACCGTTAATGGCCAATCGCTGCAAGGAACCCATTTTTAATTTCAAATTCCTAGAATCTTGCTTTCCTGATTCACCGACACCTTCAGTATTGCTTATCCTAACCAACACTATCGAAGCACCCCGGGCAACGATAGGAACGGAAAGCCCGCAAGGCCAACCGAAGCCATAGCGTAGGTTGGACGCGGACTTGCAGTGGATAGCGTGGCCCTACCGCCCTTGTAGCCAGGCTAAAATGTCTTGCTGATGCCTGTATTGGCGGTAGGGAGCCCGCCAAATTTTTATTTTAGTACTAGCCAAAAGGGATGACAATCGTATACTTAATTAAAATTTTATATAAATGCAATATTGTTGCATTTGAATAGTTTTATTACATTTGCAGCGATGTTGCATTTGCGAAAGTTGCTTTGGATTTTCAGTCTGGTATTGGCAATGGGAGGTAATAAGCTCTTTGCCCAAACTTCAGCCTGTAAATTTTCGCTTTCAGGCTCGGTAACCGATCGTGATACTAAGGAGAATCTTCCTTACGCAGCCGTAATTCTAAAGGGTACAAACTTTCAACAAGAGGCGGATTCGCTGGGACGGTTTAGTTTCGAAAACTTGTGCGCTGGTACCTATATTCTGGAATGCAGTCATATCGGTTGCCACCCGTTTCAAGATACTATTCAATTGCAGGAATCCATGCAAATACTGGTGCATATGCCTCACAATGCCCATAGTTTGGAACATGTAACGGTGTGTGAAAAGAAGGATGAAGCCGATAAAACCAAGGTGATGGTCACGTTGCAAACCCAAGCCTTGTTTGAAACCAGGGGACAAAACCTAGGCGAAAGCTTGAAAAAATTGCCTGGAGTTTCGACCTTACAAACGGGGGCATCGATTTCAAAACCGGTGGTGCACGGCATGCACAGCAATCGCTTGCTTATACTGAACAACGGGGTTAGGCTAGAGGGGCAACAATGGGGCAGCGAACACGGTCCGGAGATAGATCCCTTTTGGGGCAACGAACTTAGTTTGATTAAAGGTGCAGCCAGCGTGCGCTATGGAAGTGATGCCTTGGCAGGGGTTATTTTGGTGAATCCATCGCCTATGCCCAGCAACCAAAAAACAAGCGGAGAGTTAACCTTGGCGGGTATTTCGAATGGGTGGGGTGGAGTAGGAGCCTTAACCTTACAAGGGAATCCCAAAAAAATGGAGCATTTGAGCTGGCGGATACAAGCTACGGCAAAGGAAGTAGGCAATGTGCGTTCGCCCAGTTATTGGCTTAAGAATACCGGCATGAAGGAGCATAATTTTTCGGCAACCTTGGCTTATAATAAAGAGGTATTTGGATTGGAACTTTTTGCTTCCTCTTTTAATTCCAAAATTGGTATTTATTCAGGTTCACATATCGGCAACCTTACCGATTTGGAATATGCTATTCAAAATAAAGTTCCAATGGATACCGCAGGATTTTCCTATGCCATCGGTAGACCATTTCAAAAAATCAACCATCAAACAGTTAAATTTTCGGCCTATTATTTAACGGGTGTAAAAGGAAAGCTGCAATACCAATTTGCTTTTCAGAACAATCACCGTCAGGAATGGGATAAACATTTGCCGCTAAATGATAGTTTGGCCGCTTTGAATTTACCTGAATTTAATTTCACCATCAACACCTATACCAATGATTTAGTGTGGATTGGAACCCGAACCAAAGGATGGGAAACAAATGCCGGACTTTCGTGGATTTACCAAAACAACAGAACTGAAGGCCGGTACTTTATTCCCAATTTCGTTTCGAATACTTTAGGAGCCTTTGCCATTGAAAAATACAAAAAAGGAAAATGGGAATTGGAGGCCGGTGTAAGGTTCGATTATAAAACCCAATTGGCCAATATCTTACAGTCCAAAACCATCGTGCCAATTACCTTGGATTGGAACAATGTAAGTTTTGATATTGGAGCCAATTTTGCCCCTCATAAAAACCTACAGGTTGTATTGAATTTTGGAAAGGCTTGGCGGGCTCCAGCCATTAATGAACTTTATGCCAAAGGCTTACACCATGGGGCCGCTGCAATTGAAGTCGGCGACCAAGGATTGGCTGTAGAACAGGCCTATAATACCAATTTAGAAGTAATACTGAACAAAAGCGATGATTTGTTTCTACAGGTTTCGGGCTATGCCAATGTTATACAAGACTATATTTACCTTCAACCAGTTTTACCGGCTTCTCTTACCATTTCAGGCGCTTTCCCTACTTTTCATTACCAACAGGCCAATGCTTTGTTCCTAGGTGGAGATCTCGATTTGAAATACCGTCTGTTCCATGCCTTGGAGGTGAGTGCCAAAGCTAGTTTGCTAAGGGTACAGAACCTCGAAAACGGTCCCAATTTTCCTATGATTCCACCGAATCGTTATGAAGCAGGTTTATCATACAATTTTGGCAATTGGGGACCATTGAAAGGTAATTATTTGCAACTCATCGGACAGTTTACTGATCAGCAACGCATGGCTTTATCAGTGGTGGATTATATGGAAATTCCCAAGGCTTATTTCTTGTTGAATGCCAATGTAGGTGGGAAATTGAAGTTGAGCAAAAATGAACTGAACTTCGGTGTAAATATTACCAATGCCTTGAATACCAAATACCGCGACTACATGGATCGTTTTCGGTATTTCAGTGATGCTTTGGGTATCAATATCGTCTTTAAAATTCAATATATCTTTAATTCTTAACCCTTTCATTTAAATGAAAAAACAAACCAAACTCCTAATGATGTTGAGCCTTAGCTCCATCCTAGCCTTTCAAGCATGTAAACCTGATGATCCAGAACCGGTGAACGAATCAGAGTTGATTACCTCGGTGGTTTTAAACTTTACCGATTCTGCCACCCAGCAAGTCCTTACCTTTAATTTTAGAGATCCAGACGGGGCAGGAGGAAACAATCCTACCGTTTTTGATACCTTGGAATTGAAATCAAATTCAACCTATTATGTTACCACCTTGTTGTTAGATGAAAGCAAGTCGCCGGTGGATACTATTTCCAACGAAGTAGAAGAAGAGGGCAATGAACATCAGTTCTTTTATACCGCCCAAAACGGAATTGCTGTAACTGTAGATTATCAAGACCAAGATGCAAATGGTGATCCAATTGGTTTGGCCACCAAATGGAAAACGGGTGGTGTAGGTAACGGTTCAGTATTGGTTGTTTTGAAACATCAGCCAGGCGTAAAGAATGGATCGGCTGCATCAGGAGAGACCGATGTAGAAGTTGCTTTTCCGACAAGTCTGATGAATTAATTTGATAATAACGAGGATAGTACTCGATATTACATTTTTTTGGGGACTAGGGCTCGGGATTTCTTTTATTTTCGCAGGCTGAAAATTAAAGTGCCTACAACCAATCTCCATATTTTAAACATGAAAAAGGCCATTGCTATGGCCTTTTTCGTGTTTTTAGCAAGTTTAGAACTATTTGCTCAAGGGCAATTGGAGTTGATTGGTTTTGTAAAAAGGAATGGTCAGCCTGTTCCGGGTGCAGAAATCAAGATATTTGCTGCGGCTGGTGATTTAAAATTACGTTCCAGCGATGCCGGGGGAATTTTAAGGCCAAGCTACCCCTCGATCAGGAGTTTATCATTTCAGCCCAAGTTCCGGGCACCTTGGCCAAACAAATCAACATCAACACAACGGTACCGGCCACCAACAAATCGGGCAATTATACCTACCGTATTGAAATCGATTTAACCCCGCCCAAACCCGATCCTAAAGGTAAAAAGGTATTTGAAGAAAGTATAGGATTGTTAAAGTTTAATCCGGGCTCGAACGGTTTTGTGGTTACTGCCAATCCGGTACGAAAATCGAGGGCTGAATTAGAAAAGGAAGAAGCCGCAAAAGAAGCCGCAGCGAGGGCCGCCAAATTTAGGGCCGAACAACAAAGAATTGCCCAAGAGGAGGCGGAAAGACAAAAGTACCAAGCCTTGCTTAAGGAAAAGAAAATTGCAGATTCTTTGGCCGCAATGGCCGCCAATTCCCAGTTGTACGCCCGTTCAGAAGCCGAGAAAAAACGAATGGAAGAAGCCGAGCAGCTAAGAAAAGATGCGGAGGCACAAAAGCTAGCCATGCGTGAAGCTGCAGCCAAAGACAAAGCCGAAAAAGATTCCTTAGCCAAAGTACAAGCCGAACAGAAGGCCAAGGAATTGAATGATTTGAAGGAAGCTGCACGATTAAAGAAGGAAGAAGAAGCCAAACAAAAAGCCGATGCAGCTGCCAAATTAGCCGCAGACCGAGAAAAGGCCAAACAAGAGGCCATACGAGCTAAGTTTGTAGCCGATAGTACTGCCAAGGCCCAACGTGAGACAGAAGCTTTGCTGGCCTCCCAAGCCAAGGAGGCTGAAAAACAAAAAAGACAACAAGAAGAAGCGGCAAAAAAAGCAGCCGAGCAAAAGGCCGAAGCCGATAGAAAAGCAGCAGAAGATGCAGTTAGAAGAGCCGCTGAGGCCGAACAGGCCAAAATTAAAGCCGAAATAGCGGCCCAAAAGGATGCCGAGAAGAAAAAGGAACTAGAAGCTGAATTGGCAAAAAAGGCTGAGATTGAGAAAGCCAGACAAGAGGCTGCCGCCTTAAGGGAAGCAGAGTTGAAAAAGAAACAGGAGGAAGAACGAGCCAAACGTGAGGCTGAATTAAAGGCCAAACAAGCAAGGGAAGCTGAAATTGCCGCCCAAAAAGCTGCCGAAGAAAAGGCCAAGGCAGATGCCAAAGCCGCTGCGGATGCGGAAAGACAAAAACGCTTAGACGAAGAGAAAAAAGCAGCTGAGGCTATTCAAAAAGCGAAAGACAGAGCACAATTTGTAGCAGATTCAACCTTCAAGGCTCAAAAGGATGCCGAACGTAAGGCTGAAGAAGACCGATTAGCCGCTATAAAAGCAGCAGAGGATAAAGCCAAACAAGAAATTCTAGAAAAGGAAAGAAAAGAAGCCGAAGCAAAAGCAGCTGTAGAACGGGCCAAACAAGAAGAGGCGGAACGCAAAAAACAAGAAGAAATAGCCATTTTAAGGGAAAAGCGTAAGGCTAATACCTTGGAGGTTTCGACCCTAAAGGAAGGAAACAAAACAACCACTTTGCAATCCTTTAAGGTAGAAGGAACTTTATCTAAACTCAAAAAAATCAGCTACTCCTATGGGGCTGTTTTTTACTTCCTAAACGATGCCGATATTTCGGAAAACCTCTATGAAAGCGAATTGAAACGCTTGAAAGAGCAGGTGAATCCGGAGAATGTGACGGAGAAATAACTTTTTGGGTTTTTATTTAAGGTCAAACTGATTTTTCCTGCCTAGCTTCTTGCCATTGGACAAATCTTAACTCACCTCTACAGCAGTGCAGGCGGTGCAGCCACTGATGGCAAAACAATACATTTGTAAGTTTTAAAACAGGAAATAGAGTAAGCAGTAGCGATAGAACCACCATTGTGGGAAGTACGGCGGGCAGCAACATTTCCACAGGCAGCAACAACACTCTCCTTGGCTACTACGCCCAAGCCAACCCTACCGCCCAAAATGCCACCTCAATAGGAGCAAACACCAAAGCAAACTGCAACAACTGTGTGATTTTAGGCAACAATGCCAATATAGGCATTGGCACCGAAAACCCCACCGAAAAACTTGAAGTAAATGGCGACATAATTGCCAATGCACTAATACTGAAAGCCACCGATGGCGATTTTTTTTTGAGATAACTGTAAATAAAGATGGTGAATTGAAGGCGATAAAGGTTAATCGTTGAAATAAAATAATCGGAATAAAACTTTTTTTGCTAATTTATTTTTATTACTTATGTGAAGTAATTTATATATTTATCCACCCTTTGTCCTATGAAAAACTACCTATTTCTTTTCTTTTTTTGCTTTGCTAGTGCTGGGTTTTCTCAGAATTTGGTTCCGAACCCAAGTTTTGAGGATACGGTGATGTGCCCATATAGTAGTAATCAAGTAGGTAATTGTGAATATTGGATGAGTTTTAGAGATTCACCTGATTACTTTAATGGTTGTTCATCGTCTACTTTTTGTAATGTCCCAAAAAACTATTTTGGATTTCAGGAAGCCAAAGGAAAGGAGGCCTATTGTGGATTATTTACATATGAACTTGATGAATATCGTGAAATAATAGGTGTGAGGTTGAATCAGAGATTATCTATTGGAACACGATATTATTGTTCGTTTTATGCTGTTAGAGCCCAAAATTTACCTGGTGATGGAGCTTATGCTTCTAACAACTTGGGTGTACTGTTTACAAATAATCAATACTCGCAGTTTAACAGAATACCTTTTAATAATCAGGCTCACGTCAATTATGACCAAATATTAATTGATACATTAAATTGGACTTTGATTTCGGGTTCATTTTTAGCAGATTCTGAATATCAATATCTTTCAATTGGAAATTTCTTTGATTATTCCAACACAGATACGTTAAGAATTAATCCCAATCCTGCAGGATATAGTGCTTATTATTATATCGACGATGTTTATGTTGGAATAGATTCGACAAACTCCGTAGATATGCCTTTCCTAGATAGCAAAAAGAACATTTATCCAAATCCAGCAATTGAATATTTGTCTATTCCTGAAGATGTAAATGTTGATGTTATGATTTTACAAAGTTATTTAGGACAACAATTTAAGTTTGAATTTTTTCAAAATGAAAAAATTGATGTTAGCGAAATACCGCGAGGACTTTACTTATGTACAATGAAATATAAAAATAAAATAATAAATAGTTCAATTTTAATTTTGATTAACCCGTAAAACTTTGAAAATGAAAAACTTAATTTTCTTAATTCTTGTAAGTGCTTTTTTTACAACAAATGCTCAAACATGGGATCAGGCTGGTAATACCATAACCGCAACAAGTCCATATTTGGGAACAGATGGTAGTAGTTCAGAACCCCTTAGGATTAGAACAAGCAGCTATACTGGAAACAATATTCTCTTCCAAACCAATGGTGCAAATACAAGGATGACCATTTTAGGTACCAATGGCAACGTAGGGATAGGTTCTGCCAACCCATTACAATTATTAGATATAGCAGGGAATACTACTATTTCCTCCAATTCTTGGTATGGGATCAACAATGCTCGCATATTATCCAATCCTGGCACCAACAATATTTATGTGGGTATAAGTACTATAGCGGCAAATTCCCTTATACTAAAAGCCACTGATGGTGCATTTTTTTGAGATAACTGTAAATAAAGATAGTGAATTGAAGGCGATAAAGGTTAATCGTTGAAATAAAATAATCGGAATAAAACTTTTTTTGCTAATTTATTTTTATTACTTATGTAAAATAATTGATATATTTATCCACCCTTTGTCCTATGAAAAACTTCCTAATTCTTTTCTTTTTTTGTTTTGCTATTGCTGGTTTTTCACAGAACTTGGTGCCGAATCCAAGTTTTGAGGATATGGTTATGTGTCCAGAATCAACTGGGCAAATTATTCGTGCCGAACATTGGGAAACATTTAGGGAGTCCCCTGATTATTTCAATGTTTGTAGTGATTCATTTGCTTCTGTTCCAAATAATGTATTTGGCCACCAATATCCATCTACTGGGGTGGCTTATGCCGGAGTTAAAACGTATTTTACACCTCAATACAGAGAATATATTGGAGTTCAACTAAGTAATGGTAAAACAAATATTGGTGAGAAATATTATTTCAGTGTGAAGTTAAATGTAGCTCGAGGAGGACAGGGTGGTGCAAATTGCTCATCAAATAATTTTGGGATGAAACTATCAACATTAACATATTCTTACAATAGTCCTTTACCAATTGATAATAATTCCATTATTCATCTAAACTATTCGATTCTTGATACAGTAAGCTGGGTTTTGGTAATCGATTCATTTATTGCTGATTCAGCTTATACTTATCTAATTATGGGGAATTTCTATGATGATGAACATACTGATACGACTCAATTTTCAGTATTTCAATGTCATTCAATATATTATATTGATGATGTATGTTTAAGCAAAACTCTAGATGATTGCGACTTGGCTAACTCATTAAATGAAATAAACAAATCAAATATCAAAGTGCATCCCAATCCTGTAAACGATATTTTAAAAATTAATAGTCCTTTTGAAATGAGTTGTACTATTTATAATCATGTAGGCATAAAAACCGACCTCGGACAGCGATATGCTTTGATGCGAAAAATTAATGGTGGATATTTAACAACAGTAAATATGGAGGATGTCCCTTCTGGTATTTATTACGTGGAGATAATCTCGAATGAATCAATCACAAATTTCAAAATTATAAAACTTTAATTTCTATTTCAAAAATGAAAAATTTTTTCAACCTTAAATTAACTGCTTTAATATTATTGGCAGTTTCAGTCGTTATTATGCCTCATTTTGCTTTTTCACAAGGCACACCATGGATAACTACAGGAAACAATACTACAGGTGGTGAAGTTTTTGGCTCTACATCTGCCCAAAATCTAAATATTATCACAAGCAACACACAGCGCATGACCATTCTTGGTACCAACGGTAACATAGGCATCGGTTCTGCCTCCCCATTACAATTATTAGATATAGCAGGGAATACTACAATTTCCTCCAATTCTTGGTATGGGATCAACAATGCGCGAATATTATCCAATCCTGGCACCAACAATATTTATGTGGGTATAAATGCCTATAGTACATCCAGCACCGGTAGTCGCAATACACACTTGGGATACAATGCCGGAAATGGGGTTAGTGGCGCTGCAGATAATAATACCTTTGTTGGTAATAGTGCGACTTCACGTCTTACATAAGACGATTAAAATATGGTTGTAGGAAATTTGGCAGCAGGAAATTACTTTTATACCCTCCAACTAAACGGAAGTGTAATAGAAACCAAAACAATGATTTTAACGAAATAAGGGAGGTATTGACCTATAAATGGGATTTAACCTATTTCATAATTGAAGGCAAAGTATGGCGTTTTAACCCAAATTAATCAATAGGAGGATTTATTAATCCGAACTACTTGATTTAGTTGGGTTTACCCCGATTTAGCAGTTGTTATCAATTTGGCCATACAAATTGATTTACAACTGGTTAATCGTTTATGCATTTCTAATGCGTAATCTGGGTTTAATGGAAAGTTTACTTTTAACAAAGCTTCATGCTTTAATTTCCAATTATACCTACCTTGCAACTTACCATGAAACACCTCTTACCTTTTCTATTGTTCTGTTATTCAGGCATTTCCATTGCTCAGAATTTTCCAATTGGTCATCGATCTTTAACACTTTCCGACCTCAATCGTTCTAACCGTTCCATCGACCTTGAATTGTATTATCCCGCCGTTGCGGCTGGTGATAACCAGGATTTGGCTCCCGGAACCTTTCCCTTGGTGAGTTTTGGACATGGTTTCCAAATGACTTACGATGCGTATGCACCAATTTACGATAGCTTGGCGGCATGGGGGTATGTGGTAGCTAATTTGGAAACTGAAGGTTCTTTTTCACCTTCCCATACCGATTTTGGAAAGGATTTGGCCTTTGTTGTCGATTATTTCCTTGCCCAAAATACCAGTGCCGGTTCTCCCTTTTTCGGCAAAATGAATGGAAAATCGGCCATGGGCGGACATAGCATGGGTGGTGGAGCCAGTCTATTAGCAGCCCAATACACCACAAACGAAACCTGTATTTTCAATTTTGCTGCCGCCGAAACCAATCCGTCGGCTATTGCTCAATGCAGCACTACTGTTACTGAACCTCTTTTGGTTATTGCTGGTAGTTATGATTTGGTGGCACCTCCCAATACCAACCAAGAACCCATGTACAATGCTGCACTATCAGGTTGTAAGTATTTTGTGAACATCACCGGAGGCTACCATTGTCGTTTTTCGGCACAGAGTTTTACCTGTGAGTTTGGAGAAGGGGTGCTTGGTCCACCATCGGATGGTATTTCGAGGGAAGAACAATTGACATTAACCCGGGCTATCTTACGTCCTTGGTTGGAGTTTTGGTTGAAAGAAATTCCGGAGGCCTGGAACCAGTATTCGGCCGTTGTTAGCGCCGGACAAGGTTTTACAAGTCTTTCGAATTGCAGTCAGTCTGTTGTGGAAAGTGAAATGAACGGTATCAAAATTTATCCCAATCCAGGAAACGACCACTTTACTGTAGAAACTGAATTTGAAACCAAGGCAATTGATATTTACGAATCAACCGGCCAATTGGTAGGTCGTTTTCCTTTACATGGAAAGCGCACAGAGATTAAGGATTTGAATTTAAACCCCGGATTGTATTTGATCCATTTAATAGGTCGAAGCAGTTTTATAAAATGGGTGGTTACCGATTCGAAATAAATGGGCAATACCTTTAAAAAGATTTTGTGGTTCCTTCTGGAAGGCGAATTCCTCCGGGATGAACAGATGTCGCGCTTTGAGCGGGCAAAAACCTACCGCCTTATTCGAAAATCCATGTTTCGATTGGGAAAGGATTTGGTATTGATGGTTTTAGGTGTGTTTTCTGCCGCCTTTGGTTTGGAAAGTTTCTTACTTCCAAGTAGTTTCATCGATGGGGGTGCTACAGGAATAGCCCTTTTAATTAATGAACTACAAGGTATTCCGCTCCCCATTTTGCTGGTGGTTTTAAATATTCCCTTTATATTGCTTGGGTCCAAAGTTGTAAATCGACAATTTGCCATTAAAACAGCCATGTCGATAACAGGCTTGGCCCTTGTTACCGGATTTGTTTCTTTTCCGGTTGTCACCCAGGATAAACTATTAGTGGCTGTTTTTGGTGGTTTTTTCTTAGGTGCAGGAATTGGATTATCAGTTAGGGGAGGGGCCGTAATTGATGGAACGGAGGTATTGGCGATTTTTATCAGTCGGAAATTTAGCACCACCATTGGGGATGTCATAATTATCTTCAATGTTCTAATTTTTTCTGTGGCGGCATACTTGCTTTCCGTAGAATCAGCCTTATATTCTATAATGACTTATCTGGCTGCCAGCAAAACCATGGATTTCATTATCGAAGGAATTGAAGAATATACAGGTGTAACCATCATTTCAGCCCACAATGACGCTATTCGGAAAATGATAATTAATGATCTGGGAAGAGGAGTTACGGTTTATAAGGGTGAAAGAGGATTTGGCAGCCACGGACACCGCGATAATATTGATATTGTCTATACTGTCATAACCCGTTTGGAAGTGAGTCGTTTGAATGCAGAAATTGAAAAATTGGATCCCAATGCCTTTGTGGTGATGAATACCATTAAAGATACCAAAGGAGGAATGGTCAAAAAGCGGCCTTTGAAGCACTAAAACTGGCCTTTGTCGAATAGCAATGATTAAAATAAGTTAATCTCATTTTAACAATCGAGGCTCGATATAATTTTGTCGGCCTTGAATAGCCAAAACCTCATCCGTATTGCTGTAGCCATGGGAGTTTCCATGCTGGGGCTGATATTTATCGAAATTTACTGGATCAAAAATGCCATTGAGCTTCGAAACAGCCAATTGACAAGGGATGTAAACGATGTGCTGGCCCAAGTTGCAAAGCAGGTAGAAACAATTCGTAAAGAAAGATCTTTTGATATTCAGAATATTCTTAGCCAACGAGAAGATGAACTTTTCAGCGGTTTAGATTCCTTAAACAAAGCGGCGATACACAATGGCGAGACATGGCGGGTGAAAATTATTGAGGAATCTACCAAGGATTCGGCCGGAAAGATTGTAAAACATACTCGAGAAAAGAAATACGGAACCGATTCGCCTAGTATTCAACCTTCAGAGCCATCCTCTACCTTGGCCGTTTACAGTGAGTTTATGGTCAAACAAAAAGAATTGGATATGAAATCCGATTCAGCCATCATCGATTCTATGTTGCGGGAAGATCTTGCCATACGCGGAATTCAAGCACCCTTTTATTTTGCCATAATTGATGATTATCAAAACATCATCATCCGCTCGGATACTACCGCTGAAATTAAATGCCTGCAAACCAGTCGGTTCAAAAAGGAATTAGCCGGACAAAGCAAAACTGCGCCTAAAGAGGTATTATCAGTTGTTTTCCAAAACCTTTCAGCATACGAACTTCAGAATATTTGGGTGATGTTGATAGCCTCCGCCTTATTTACTTTGGTGATGCTTTGGATATTTTACTACACCCTTTCATCGATAGTAAAACAGAAAAAACTGGCTGATATCCGTAGCGATTTTATTAGCAATATGACCCATGAATTCAAAACGCCTATTTCCACAATTTCCCTTGCCTGTGAAGCCTTGAATGATCCTGAGGTAGAGAAAACAGAGGAAAAGGTTTTTAATTACATCGGTATTATTCATGACGAGAACAAACGCCTTAGTCTATTGGTGGAAAATGTGCTTCAAACAGCATTAATTGAAAAGGATGGATTGAAACTAAAGCTCGAAGAATTGAATATTAACCAGTTGATTAATAAGGTTGTAAATAACATGGGTTTGATGGTGGAAAAGAAAGGCGGTGAGTTGTTGATGGACTTAAAAGCTGAACATGAAGCTTTACTAGCCGATCGGGTACACCTTACCAATGTTATTTTTAATCTAATCGACAATGCCTTAAAATACACCATCGAAAATCCTTTGATTGTGATTTCAACCCGAAACCAAAACAATGGATTGGTCATTTCCGTTTCCGATAATGGAGTGGGTATTTCGAAGGAGAACAGGGAACGCATCTTCGAGAAATTCTACCGAGTTCCTACTGGTAATGTGCATGATGTGAAAGGATTTGGTTTAGGACTGAGTTACGTTAAAGCGATCACCGATATGCACCATGGAGAAATTCACATTGAAAGTGAAGTAGGAAAGGGGAGTACCTTTGAAATATTTTTACCGCAAGACAATCTTTTTTCACCCGAAGAAAACAACTAATACCCAACACTGTAAAACCTTAAAGCAATGAGCAAATCAGAAACCAAAAACATCCTCTTAGTAGAAGACGATCACAATCTAGGAAATCTACTTCGGGAGTATTTAGAGGCCAAAGGCTTCCAAGCAACCTTGGCTACAAATGGCAAACAAGGTTACGAGAAATTTATTCAAGGAAATTTCGACATCTGTATTTTGGATGTTATGATGCCCTTAAAAGATGGCTTTACCCTAGCCGAAGAAATTAGAGCAACCGATAAAACTGTTCCTATTGTATTCGTTACGGCTAAGTCCATGAAAGAGGACCGTTTGACCGGCTTCAACAAAGGTGCTGACGATTATATCTCCAAACCTTTTAGCATGGAAGAACTGCTATTAAGGGTTAAAGCGATTTTAAGACGCACCAATCCTGAAACCCCATCCTTGGTTGTGCACGAACCTATTAAAGTGGGCGATTATTCTTTCGATCATCATCACCAAATTTTGGAATATAAGGATGATAAGCAAAGACTCACGACCAAAGAATCTGAATTGTTGAACCTGCTTTGCATCAATAAAAACGATGTAATGGACCGCAATTACGCCCTAAATAAAATCTGGGGAAGTGATAATTACTTCAATGCCCGTAGCATGGATGTGTATATTGCCAAATTGAGAAAATACCTTTCCAAAGACAAAAAAGTAGAGATAGTCAATGTTCACGGAAAAGGATTTAAACTGATCGAAAGTTAAACGCCTAAAATTATTTTTAAGGGAAATGGTTAGTTGATTAAACCATTTCCCTTTTTTTGTTTCTAATAATTTAAGTTGAAGAATTTCCAAAGGATTTGCTTGGCCTTATTGGTAGCGAACCTTTGCTTGCCATGGGTAAGTAAAGGGCAATTCGACATGGATACCGTTATGCGCTATTCATCCAGTTTGGTTTTTAAACCTGCTATAAATGCTTCAGGCACTTATGTACCCTACCGAAAACTCGAAAAAGCAAAGGTCGAAGCTAATTTTTCCCAATTAAGTGGCAATTTTTTTATGCCTCTGGTGGGTAAATTCAAATATGTTGAAGAGTTTGAAAAGCCTATTATCCATCAGTTTAGTGGTAATTTCGGCGGATCTTTTTCCAGGATTCTTACTACATCGAATGCCTTGAATTTCGGACATCCCTTAATCAACCTCAATTTAGGTTTAAATTACTTTTGGTACAATGGTAAAAAGTCGGCCATCACCACAGGTTTGTTTGCCTATTGCAATGAAGATAATATCACGATAAACAGTCCTACTATCCGCTACACGGGTTATATCCAATGGCGGTATTCGCTTTCCAACAAATTTGCCTTGCGCATTGGAACGGTATATACCTTTCTCTTAGGAAGAGGCATTCCCTTACCGATCTTCGGTATCAACTGGCGCTTGGCTCCTAAACTATTGCTCAATATAAATTTCCCTTTTAATGCCAATTTGAATTGGACTCCCGGAAAACAAAACATGATTCGTTTCTTTATGCAGCCAAATGGTGGAGTAACCAATTTCGGAAATGCAAAGGCAGATTTGGGAACCCTCTCCGATGTAGTGGTAGTCCGCAGAAGGGAATATAAGGTTGGTGCTAGTTACTTGCAATATATCAAAGGGAAATTCAACTTTTCAGCCGAAATCGGAATCGTATGTTTGCGCAAAATTACCATTACCCCGGTCAATAAGAAGAATGATATTGCAGCCGGACTCGATAAGCAGGATAGTAAATTCTTTGATTCCAAATTGGCACCAGCTCCTTATTTAACTTTGGGCATAGGCTATCGCTTCGGAAAATCGCCTAAATTCAAACCTAAATCCAAACCTGTAGAAGGGAATCTTGATTTGCCTTCCGATATTTCAGATGAAGACCTCTTGGATTTCGGACAATTGGATGTAGGCAGCATCAACCTGGATGTCCAACCGCTGAATATCGATGCCATTGATAAGTTCGACCTTACCGAAGAAGACTTTCAAGAATTGGATACCTTTCAAAAGTCCGACAACAAAAAGCCATAGTCCGGTTTTTTTTCCTTGCTTTGCAGCATGAAATACCTAATAGCAGGTTTAGGAAATATCGGGGATGAATATGTAAACACCCGTCATAATATTGGTTTCAATGTAGTGGAGCATTTGGCCCACTCCGAAGGGGTGCGTTTTTCAGTAGATCGCCTCGGTTCTATTGCCAGCATTCGTATCAAAGGTCGAACCTTGATTCTTTTGAAACCTTCAACCTACATGAATCTCAGTGGAAAAGCCATACAATATTGGTTAACCCACGAACGCATTCCTGTCGAGAATTTATTGGTGGTTACAGACGACCTAGCCTTGCCATTCGGTACCATCCGTCTTAAAGGAAAAGGCAGCGATGGAGGCCACAATGGATTGAAAAGTATTCAAGCATCTTTGTTGACTGATCAATACCCTCGCCTTCGATTCGGGGTTGGAAATGCCTTTTCAAAAGGACGTCAGGTGGATTATGTGTTGGGAAAGTGGAACGAAGAAGAAAGAAAAACCTTAGATGAGCGTGTGGTAAAGGCATCAGAGGCCGTAAAAAGCTTTGCCTTGGTCGGAATAAATATGACCATGAACCAATTCAACGGATAGATTTATGGAAGTGAAAAACAAGCAGGCCTTTGCCGAATACCTCAGTCAATTTGTAACGGAGCATAAGTTTAACCTCATGCAAAAGGTTCTACAAAACCGGACCAACCATGTTACCGTGGTGTTGGAAGATATTTACCAACCTCAAAATGCCTCGGCCGTTCTACGTACTTGCGATTGCATGGGTGTACAATCTGTGCATATTATCGAAAATAAAAACAAATACGAACTGAATCCGGATGTAGAATTGGGTGCTGCCAAATGGTTGAATCTCCATAAATATTCCAAAAGAGAAACCAATAATACGGTTCATTGTCTCCAACACCTCAAACAACAAGGGTATAGAATTGTGGCTACTACGCCCCATACCCATAGTTGCAGCATACAAGAATTGCCCATCGATGGAAAGTTTGCAGTGGTATTTGGCACCGAAAAGGATGGAATCAGCCAAACCGTGCATGAAATGGCCGATGAATTTGTGGTTATTCCGATGCATGGATTTACCGAAAGTTACAATATCTCCGTCAGCGCCGCCATTACTTTATACGAACTCACCACGCGTATGCGCAATTCAAAAGTAGATTGGAAACTACAACCCGAGGAGCATGCCGGAATATTGGTTGATTGGCTAAAAGGCAGTATCAAACGACCCGACCTAATCGAAAAAGATTACCTGGAAAAATTGGAACGAGCGCTTATGAATAATGAATAAGCGACCCAAAGGTGCACCAACAGGCCTAAGCCAAATCTTTCAAATCATCCCAAAGTTCGTCTAATCCTATTTCAGTTTCCAACCGTTTTAAATACAGATCAACCAATTTCAAATAGGGTATTTCCTTCACCCGGATATGGTCTTCCATTTTGAGTGAGTTCACCTTTTTACCCCGTGTAATAATCCAAACTTGCCGCTGACTATCCTTGATGGTATAGGCAACCGTACCAAATTCTACCTTTTCTTTTTTTAGCTGGGCAATATAATTTTCAATTTGGGTTTCTTTCTTTTTTAGGAAATTACTCTCCAAGGTAGCATCATAAATAACCGATAAAGTATGAAACCTGAAAAATCCATCGGCTTTTCCTCGGTTATCATCCTGCGGAAATTTATGGATGTCATGAATGCCAAGAATCCGCAACAAACGGTAGCAATGCATTTCAAAAACCATAGCCGAACAACTTTCCATTTCATGGATAAAACCCGGTAGATATGGATTTATATTAGATTTTTCAGCAGCTAGAGTAGGTGCTTGGTTTTTTTCTTTCGAGGCTAAATGCCATCCGTTTGGGGTGTTCATCCATTCCGCAGGACAGTCAAATTCCTCTAGTTCCTTCAAGTCAAATCGAATGGCTGCTTGTTCTTTATAGCTATCCTTTCTAAAATTGCTAACTTTTCCAATCCAGCTTTTTTCGAATTTGTTTTCGTCTGATGAGCGTTTGATAAACAAGGCCGTGGCCTCCTTGGGCAATAGTTGAATATTTACCTTAATGAGTGGTTCGGTAAACAGGGTGGAATTATGGTATTTCTTTGGCAGTTGGTCCCAATGGCCGCTCCAATTCGAAACCATAATATAGTCGATGTTTTGCATAGGGCAGCGAAAATAGCTTTAAAAACACTTACCATCGGCAAGACTTATCTAAAATTTGATTCGTTTTTTGCCCAAGTTTTTCACAGCATTTACCCCATAAAAAGCAATTATTTCCCAGCTTTTCCGAGGTATTTGTTTACTCCCACTTTTACCACTTTTCCCTCTTGCAAAGCTTGGTTTCGGATAGCTTGTAGGCGGTGTAGCTCTGCATGGATAACGCCTTTTTTTAGTGCTGCAGCAAAGCCACCTTGTTCCTCAATCCACAGAAATTTCGACCAAACCTTGTTCATCAGTTGTTCGGTTAATTGCTCAACATAGTAGGCTCCAAAACCCGGGTCCTCCAGTTTCGAAAAGTAACTTTCTTCCCGCAACAGGTTTTGGATATGCAAGGCCCAACGAGTAGCATTTGGTTTGTTGGTATCATGCGGATGCACAATTAATGCATCAGCCGTTCCTGCCAAGGCCGACATAGCCATGGTAGTCAGGCGAAGCAAATTGGTATCGGTATCTGTTTTTGCACATTCCCGTTCCGAGGTTTCGGCCTGAATTTGCGCCAAAGGGTTTTTACCGAAATGCTGGGCTATATTGGCCCATAGCAACCGAAAGCTCCTAAACTTAGCCAATTCCAAAAAATAATCACTTCCTATTCCAAACCTAAACCGGGGCAAACAATCCACCCCTTGCAACATTTCCTTTCCCATGGCCAGCGCTAGGGCAGTTTCCAAAATCGCATTGGCACCTTCCAAATGGTAGGGTAGGGTATTCGTTTCCAAAGTAGCTTGGATAGGAAAAAGCCGGTTAAGCTCCTGCCACAAATTCGGATTTGAAACACTTGCCGAACCTTGAAATCCGAGTTGATCGGTTTGGGTTAGAAACAAATGAAGTGCATGCATTTTATCCAAGTCACGCACATAGAAATGCGTTTGAATATAAGCCAATTGCACCCCTGCTAATTGTTTATCCAATTGAGGACCAATTTCTTCCACATACAAACTATTGGCGCCAAAGTTTAAGGCTTCCAAAATTTGTTCATTGCTTGTATTCGGGTAAACCGGATAAACTTGTTCCCAATAGCCATCCACCTTTTCGGGCAACAGTCCGGATAAATCGTGTTTTTCGGTTTCGGAAGCTACAAAATAAGGAAACAAGTCCAGTTCCTCGGCCGGATTTCGTGCAATCAAGTTTTCCAAAGTAGCCTCTTTCAATTCTTTATTGAATCGGGCCTTCCAATCCTGTTTGCTCAAAGTCGGGAAAATGGTTTCGCTCATAGGACAAAGGTAGAATTTTGCCAATAATTTACACTCGTATTACCACGACTTTTGAACCAATCGAAGCAAGGTATGATTTAATTCATTTGGCGTGCCCCATTCGCCATTGCAGTACAGCGCTTTACATAAGCATACTACTGGGCTCATGGTCGGGCTATTCGCTGCAAATCCTCGCGCCTTTCGCTTACGCTCTGGCCGCTGTGGGTTTTCCGCTGCTATCCCTGCCCGAAAAGAGCCTATAGGAACTTGGCCTTTGGTACTTTAAATAAAAAGAGGATAAATGTGGAGCCTAGCTGTTTTGTTGTAGAAAGCGAGGAAGGAAATAGCAAGAAATTGACTTTCCATGAGAATAGCACAATACAAGCAACTAGTAAACAAATTGGAGCTAAAAAGTAAGGCGATGTTATTTTTATATTCAGCCGTTTTTGTAAATTATTTCCTCCTATTTTTGAAGGCAGATTTTGGGTTGGGGAAATGGAATGGCGGATATAGGTAAGTTAGCCGTCACCCTATGAGAGACACTGCAAACATAGGGCAACAGGACAAACTACTGAACTTTGATGACAACTTTGCCTTTGGAACGACCCGACTCAACATAAGTCAATGCTTCATTGGTTTGCTCAAACGGAAAAACCTTATCAATTATAGGACGGATTTTTTCAGCTTCAATCAACTTTGTAATTTCACTCAAAGCCTTTCCGTCTGCTTTCATAAATAAAAAATTAAAATTGACACCGAGTTTTTTAGCTTTTCTTCTTACCGACAAACTCAACAAATTCATAATAATTTGAAAATGCCAACCCAAACCCAAATTTTTAGCAACAGCACCTGTGGGTGGACCTGTAAGAGAAATAAGAGTTCCTCCAGGCTTTAAGATTTTCAAAGAATTTTCTAGCACTTTTGCTTCTCTATTGCTATGAAGAACGACATCGTAATCCTTCAAAATTGTTGCAAAATCTTGTGTTTTATAGTCAATAATTAAATCGGCACCAAGATTTTTAACTAATTCAGTATTTGACGAACTTGTGGTTGTAGCTACAAAAGCCCCTATATGTTTTGCCAATTGAATTGCAAAAGTTCCTACACCACCTGAACCAGCTTGAATAAAAACCTTTTGCCCCTTTTTTAACTTAGCTATTTCAACAAGTGCTTGCCAAGAAGTGAGTCCAACCAATGGAATTGATGAGGCTTCTTCCATTGAAATGTTTTTAGGTTTCAAAGCCAAATCATTCTCATTGACAGAAATATTTTCTGCAAAAGTACCAATTTTAAAATCAGCAGGTCTTGCATACACTTCATCACCCACTTTAAATTTTGAAACTTTTGCCCCAACTTTTGTAACAATACCAGCCATATCGTGACCGTTTACAAATGGAGTTTTGTAGGGCAGAAATATTTTGAATTCGCCATTTCTAATCAATGAATCTAATAGGTTTATACCCGCACTATGGATTTTAACCAAAACTTCGTTTTCGTTTACTTTTGGCTCACTTACATCTGTTAAATGTAATGGTTCCTTTTTGCTGTATTTATTTACTGTGAATGCTCTCATTTTATTTGAATTTATTAATGTTTTTAATTATTGAATTTTCAAATGTTTTGTATGCGAAGTGTTGAATTGCCAAAAACAAAGATGCCCCTTTGCCAACGGGGTGGCTGAATGTTGGATTACTATCTTCAATTAGTTTTATTATGGTATTTATTACAGGAGTTGGTTCGGGCGATTTTTCAAATATATCTTTTGAAAATCTTTCTATTTTATTTCGGTAATTATCGTAGTCATTAATTTTACTTTCTGCCTCAAAAGAATTACTAATAATGCCAGTTTTGAACCCCATTGGCTCAACCATTGACACTTTAATATTAAATTCATTCAACTCAAATCGTAACGCTTTGAAATAACCTTCCAAAGCGTGTTTGGACGCACCATAATAAGCAGCACTTGGAAAATTTAGTAAGCCCATAATTGAACCAACAGTTATTATTTTCCCATTGCGTTGCTTTCTAAAATGTGGTAATAATTCATTTGTAAGTTTTATTGTTCCCCAAAAATTGGTTTCCAATTGTTGTTTGCCTTGCTCAATCGTTGTTTCTTCGGCAAGCCCCGACAAATAATAACCTGCATTGTTTACCAATACATCTAATTGAGATATATGCTTAAACAATTCATTGCTGAAAGTTTTTATTGAACTATCATCGGCTAAATCCAACGCCAGCATTTTAAAAGGCACTTGCATTTTGGTTGGGTTGCGACTTGTACCAATAACTTTGTAACCACTTTCGTGTAGCTTGGTTGCTAGTATCAAACCAAAGCCTGACGATGCACCTGTTATTAAAATTGTTTGTTTCATTACTTACTTTTAAATTTTTATTGTATTTTTGCTTGCATATTGCAAGTGCAAATATACAATCACCTTTTAAAATGCAAGTAATTATTTAGAAAAAAATGAAAAAAGATAAAAAAAGGTCGGAATGCCCTATTAGTTGCTCACTTGACATATTTGGCGACAAGTGGTCGCTACTCATTATCAGAGATATGATTTTTGCTAATAAATCAACCTATGGCGACTTTTTAAAGTCAGAGGAAAAGATTGCTACCAATATTTTAGCATCAAGACTTCAAAGTTTAGAAGAAAACAAACTCATTGAAAAGTTAGAACACCCAGACAGCAAGGCAAAAGTTTTGTATAGGCTTACTCAAAAATCAATAGAATTGTTACCTATAATTGTAGAAATACATATTTGGGCAGAAAAACATTTTGATATTCCAGCTGACATAAAAGCAATGATAAAAGAAGCAAAAAAAGACAAAGACGAATTTATAAAGACAACGACACGACAATTAAAAAAACAAATAACGACCTGAAAAAAGGGCGAACGGCTAACAGCGGTTTTGCGTCAGGCGGGGTGACGTGCTTCTATTGACAATTTTGTGTATAATTGAAGTGAGGTTCTTCGTATCGATTGTAGTGCTAAAAAGCCCGCCCGAACGCAAAGCCGCAAACCGTTATCTGTAATTTCAACAACTCAACAAAAAAGTTAAAATGGGACTATTCGGAAAACTATTTGGAAAAAGCAAACTAAAAACGATCGACTCAGATTTTGGAGCGATTGAGAGTTTTAGCACTAATGGCGAAAAAGTAGGTTGGCAGGTGAACAGAAAGTTCCTAGGCTTTGATATAGAAATTCTGATTGAAGGGACTAAAGACGGAATTTCGAGTGTGCAAAAAGAAATACTGCTGAATGCTCTGAACAATGAACACGACATAAAATCAGAATCTGAATTGGCATTAAAAGAACAATATGCCAATGCTGAAATGGAATTTAGTTCAATCGAAGCACACTTTGCGCTTAAAGGAATTTCGGTGAGAAATGATGGTTTTGAAATGACATTTCAAGAAACAGAAGGTCAATACTATTTTTTTAATGTTCACTTTGAAAATAATAAGCAAGTTGGCGTTTCGATTGACGGATAAAACTACACATGGCAGTGGGCAAAGTCAATAATCGATTTCGCACTTCGAATAGAGTTTTGATGAAAAACTTAGAGCCGCTCTTTAAATAAAGTTTTATCTGTAAATTCGTTTACTGCCTCTGCCCCCAAAACGCAGCAGCTTCATTGAAATACCCCATTTCCTTTTTCTACCCAAAGCCTATTTAAAGTGCCCCGGGCAACGATAGGAACGGAAAGCCCACAGCGGCCAGAGCCTTGGCGAATGGCGCGAGGACTTGCAGTGGATAGCGTGGCCCTACCGCCCTTGCACTTCGGTTCGTTTCAAGGGAAAAAGCGGTTTTGGCGGTAGGGAGCCCGCCTAATAGGAAAGAAAAATAGAATGGGAAAGAGAATATATTCAAGTAGAAATTTTATAGACTTGTTTGCCTACTGCGCCAGATAAGTCCTCCCAAAAATTTGGATAGGATTTGATTACCACCGAGGCTTGGTCAATGCGCAATCCGACCCTGGTGCCCAACATGGCAAAGGCCATAGCAATTCGGTGATCCTTGTAAGTTTCGATGGTACAGGAACGAGGAATAAATTCGCCTTGCAACCGCCATTTTCCGGCAGTAAACTCCACCAAATCGACGCTGAATTTTTTCAACTCTTTTTGAACGGCTTCCAAACGGTTCGACTCTTTGTAGCCTAAGGTTTCAAGCCCACTCAAGCTGTACTTTTTCTTCTGCTCAGATGGTAAAAATGCCAAGGCCACGGCTAGACAAGGAAACAAATCGGGGGTATTCCAAAGCTTAAATTCAACCGGTTCTTGACTTGGAATGAGCTCGTTTTTTATTAGTATACCTTTCTGATTTTCAGTGCTTGAAATGCCTATATGTGAAAAAATGGTTGAAGTATGACTGTCGGCTTGGATAGCGTTTAGGTGCAAACCATTCAATTGGATCGATAGGCTAGGGTGCAGACTGGCTAAAAGGTACCAAAACCCAGCGGCGCTCCAATCTTTTTCGATGGCGTAGGTCTTAATTTCCAGCTTTCGTTTGTTGCCGATTTTAAGTTTGTTTTTGCCCGTCCATGAAATGTCAAAGCCCCAATCCTGCATGAGTTGGAAAGTGGTTTGTATATACGGAAATGAAGCGGGTTGGTCGGGAACAATGCTGATTTCCAAACCCTCAGGTAGCAGAGGCGATACCAACATCAGGGCGCTAACAAACTGACTGCTTTGGGAGGCATCGATTTCAACCGATTTTCCAATGGGTTTGGCAGGTTTGCCTGAGATTTTTAAAGGGGCAAAACCATCTTTTTCGAGGTAAGTGATGGCGAAACCTAGTGAAATCAAAGCATCGACCAAGGGTTTAATGGGCCTTTGGTGAAGACGTTCGGTTCCATAAATTTCACATTCTATTCCCTTGGCACAGGCATAGGCCACCAAAAAGCGGAATGCTGTTCCAGCATCTTCTACATTCCATTTTTGAGGAAGAGAAGAGAGGATTCTTTGGAGTACCCTTGAATCGTTGGAAGGCGAAATACCAAGCAACTGCACCGGTTCGAGGGCAATGGCTTGTGCAATAAAGGCGCGGTTGGTAATGCTTTTGGAATAGGTTAGCGCTACTTCAAACGATTTGTTTGCCAGCGAAACCGGTTCAATTCGAGCAAGTTCCAAGGTTTACTTCTTGATCATGTTCAACATGGTAATTTCCTTCTCGGAAAGGAAACGCCATCTTCCACGGGGAAGGTCTTTTTTGGTTAGTCCGGCAAATATGACCCTATCCAATTTTACCACTTCATAGCCTAATGATTCGAAAATACGGCGAACAATACGGTTTTTACCACTATGGATTTCAACGCCTAGTTCGCGTTTGTCGCCCGTATCGCCAGCATAAACGATTTGATCAACCTTAATTGGGCCATCTTCCAGTTCCAGCCCAGCTTCGATTTTATCAAAATCCCCCTTTTTCAGCGGGTTGTCGAGGTGGACATGGTATAGTTTTTTGGCGCCATGGCTAGGGTGGGTGAGGCGTTTGGCTAGTTCTCCATCGTTGGTGAACAATAGTAAACCGGTGGTTGCTCTATCCAATCTGCCAACAGGGTAAACTCGTTCTTTGCAGGCTCCTTTCAGCAATTCCATAACGGTTTTGCGTTTTTCGGGGTCGTCGGTGGTGGTAATATAATCTTTTGGCTTGTTGAGCAATAAGTATACTTTTTTCTCCCTGTTCAGGGTTTCGCCTCCATAATTTACTTTATCGCCTGGTCTAACTTTAAACCCTAATTCGGTAATGATTTTGCCATTCACGCTTACTGCCCCAGCCTCAATTAACTCATCCGCTTCACGACGCGAGCAAATGCCTGAATTGGAAATGTAGCGGTTAAGTCGAATTAATCCTTCTTCTTCTGGCTCTTCAATTTTGGATTTAGATGATTTATACGGTTTTTTATCGTTTCCTCTAAAATCACCACCACCATCTTTTCCTGATTTTTCAAAACGGGAAGAATTGCCATAACCGGAAGAGCGCTTTGTTCCGGGTTTATCGTAACCTGCGGATTTATTGTAGCGAGCAGGTTTGTCGGAATCTGCTTTATCATAACGGGCTGGTTTATCGTAGCCTGACGAATTTTCGCCGGTGGATTTACCGTAGCGGGATGGTTTTTCTGAATCTGACTTATCGAAGCGATCCGATTTGTTGTAGCGGGATGGTTTGTCAGAATCTGATTTATTGAAGCGTGGTTTATCGTAACTGGAAGACTTATCGCCGGTGGATTTACCATAGCGGGATGGTTTGTCTGAATCCGATTTTTCGAAGCGATCCGATTTGTTGTAGCGGGATGGTTTATCTGAATCCGATTTATCGAAGCGATCCGATTTGTTGTAGCGGGATGGTTTGTCAGAATCTGATTTATTGAAGCGTGGTTTATCGTAACCGGAAGACTTATCGCCGGTGGATTTACCATAGCGTGATGGTTTGTCTGAATCTGATTTATCGAAGCGATCCGATTTGTTGTAGCGGGATGGTTTGTCTGAATCCGATTTATTGAAGCGTGGTTTATCGTAACCTGACGACTTTTCGCCGGTGGATTTACCAAAGCGGGATGGTTTGTCTGAATCTGATTTATCGAAGCGATCCGATTTGTTGTAGCGTGAGGGTTTGTCTGAATCTGATTTATTAAAGCGTGGTTTATCGTATCCTGACGACTTTTCGCCGGTGGATTTACCATAGCGAGATGGTTTGTCGGAATCTGATTTATTGAAGCGGGAAGGTTTATCATATCCTTCGCTTTTTTCTCCACGGGGTTTGTAGCTCCTTCCAGGTTTATCGTAGTCTTTTTTTCTATCGCCAAATGGTTTTGCCTCATTAGAAGCACCTCTTGAATTGCTTCTTTTTTTATCGAAACCTCCTTTTGATCCAGGGTCTTCGGACTTATCTTGGTTCATTCGTTCCCAAGGTTTAGGTTTACTGGCTCGGGGTGCTGAATTGCTTTCTCCTTTATCTATTCGTTTCCTTTTTGGTTTTTCATTATCGGCAAATTCGTTTCTTGGATGTTTTTTAGCGGAGGAAGTTTGTCCAGATGCTCGTTTTGGGCCATCCTTTTTAGGGCGATTGATCATAGGGCAAAGGTAGGCAAAATTGTCGGGGAAAGTAAAATTAGGCAATATCGACTAAGCAAATCAAAAAAAAAGGCCACCTAAAATAGATGGCCTTTCAAAAGTTGATTTATTTTAATCTTTATCGTCAAATGTTACAACAACAGGATTGCTTATGTTTTTCTTGCCATAGGCTCGGTTAATGATAATGTTCGGAGAAATTGGGGCAAATTCCCTTGGTTTCATTGTTTTCTTTTCGTCCCTTACATCAAATAGTTTCTTTTTGAAAATATTTCCTTCTTTATCAATTCTAACCGAGGTAACCATTCCTCCAAAACCATCGGCGTGATTGGCAGGTGCTTGATCGGGTTTTAGGTTTGCATTTTTGGCATTATCCATATAAATTAGGTAATGTTCCCCATTGTAATAGTGATAGTAATAGGACATTGTATTAGCGCTATTGTAGGGACGGTAATAATTGTTTGTTGCACCACTTTGGGCTTTAGGGATTTTTTTGGCCCAAATCATTTCACCATCTGCATCCATATACATTACATAAATATCGTTGTAGCGGTAGTGGTAGGTTCGGGTGGTGCTTTTTCCGTTAGAGGTAATCGTAACCCACCAAAAATATTCTTCGGCCGTTACTGTCATGCTACCATCGGGGTTAAATCGAACTTGGTCTAAAACAAGGTTTGCGGCTTCTTGGTCGTCATCTTTTCCTTTTTTAGCTTCCTTTTTATCCATTTTCTTTTTTGTACGAAGCGATTCAAACTGTTTTAAAACATTGTCAGGGATTTCGTTAAAGCTAAAATCAGCAAACTTATCGCCATCGTATTTTGATACCATTACCCCATCAACGCCTAAATTTTCGTTGGAATAAAAGCCGATTAGGGTTAAATTTCCGGTTCTATCAGGATAAAGTCTAATGGAAGCAATGTATTTTGTTTTAGGGTCTAAGTCAATAACTTCAACTTCTTTGGCGTCTTTTTTAATTTTCAATACTTTAATTTCTCTTTTACGTTTTTTTTCCTTATCCTTTCCTTTGTCATTTCCCTTTTCAATTTTCTTTTCAACTAGAATAAAGGCATCACCCGTTTTATCAACTTGGTAGTCGATGTTGTCGATTTGGGCTTCGCTAAATGGCATTTTCACATCCTTTCCCCAGATTTTATTCATGCTATTATCAAAAACATACAGTCCTATGATATCCTTATTCTTTTTGTCATTTCTTTCTTCTGGCTTTAATCTGTATTTGATTAACAATTGACTGGAGTCTTGGTTAAAATAAAAGCTGTATTTATTTACTACGCTAAAACTATAAAAACCGGTACCAATAAAATCACCAGCAAGTTTTTTTGAGTCAAGGATTTTCTTTCCTTTTCCAGTTAATTTAAGCGATTTTTTATCTACTTCTTGAACAAATAATTGTTCTTTTTTACTTTTTTTATCCCAAACAGAATAGAACCAGTAGATATGGTCTTTCAAGGTAATAAAACCTTCGTTAGTTAAGCCTTTGGGATAGGTTTTCATATCTACCTTTTCTTCGCCCTTTGGTTTGAATTTTCCATCAAATTTTTGGAAAACCATATCTTTTTTTGCGCGGAAGCTAACCTGCGCTAGGCCTTCTTCTTTTGAACCAATAAAACCAAAATCAAGGTGCTTTTTGGGCATTTTAAAATCTTGTCCCCAAGTTAATTGCACATTTTCATCCTTTTTAATGGAAGACTTTTGCGCTAAAAGGCTGATACTAAGAAGGAATGCAAAAGAAAGTAGAATTGAATTTTTAAACATTATGAAGATTGAAATTGAGTTTGGCGAAAATAAATGAAAATTAATCCATTCGACTAAAATTGAAATAATTTGTCGGGAAAATATTGTTTTAATAATAAATTAACTTTTAAAAAATCAATTTCGTTTTGAATTTATTCGCCATTTTTTGCAATTGTTCTTTTGTTATACCATGAATGTTTTCGCCTCCATGCCAATTTTCCATAGTCATAACAAAAACGCAATAACCAAAATCCTTACCCATTTTAAAGTAAGGTTCCAGCTCCCACTCAAGTGTGAAAGTATTATCCACGATAACTTTTTCCAAGCCCATTTCTAAACTTTTTCTGGTGTTGTTTTCGCAGGATTTATAAGCTAAATGGTTCTCTTGAAAGTTGAATTTGTATTCTCCTGAAGGACTTGTAAAATAGTCATCGACCGAAAAAACCGGGTATTTTCCATTTTCGGAAATCACTTTAGCAAAGCTCGATTTCCCACTTCCGGGCAAACCTCTGAGTAAAATCAAGCTTTTCATTTTTCAATTTTCTTTAAAGGTGATTCTACAGGAATTGCATTTAATTGAAGTTCGTTTCGGTTTTCAAAGATCGATAAATCTTTTCCGTTTAAATATTCCGATTCCTCTTGCGGTTTTAGAATAACTGGCATTCTGAGTCCCGAATTATGAATTTCTGACATGAATGAATTCGCCTCTGTCGTCAGAATTGAATAGCTTATTTCTTCTTGACCAGAATTAGGGTTTTTCCATTTTGAATAAATTCCCGCAAAGGCAAATGGGGCCTCTTCGGGTAGACCAATCAAATAGCATTGTTTATTTTTACCTTTTTCGTCCAAATGTTTCCATTCAAAAAATCCATCTGCTAAAACAAGGCATCGGTTTTGGATAGCGTTTTTGAAGGAAGGCAATTGGCTTACAGTTTCAATTTTGGCATTTAAGGTAGAATTTGATATTTTGGAATCCTTTGCCCAAAAGGGAATTAAGCCCCAGCTAAGTCTTTGGATTCTGTGTGGTTCATGATTGGTAATTACGGGCAACAATGGATGATTGTATCCATTAATATGCGTTGACTCAACAAACAATTCCTTGTCTTCCAAACTCATCTCGGCTTTAAACCTATCTTCAAGTTTGACTATTTTTTTTGTAATTTTATAGTGGTAACACATGTTTAGTTAAGTACAAAGTGCTTGATTTGTCGTTTTCCATTGCAAATAAAATCGACAATATATAATCCGGATGGAAGGTAGGAGATATCCCAACCGACGACATTGGGTTTTCCTGGAATAGAAAAGGATTGAAATTGTATGGATTGTCCCCAAGTGTTGGTGATTTTCCAATTACCAAGTTGTTCAGCGCCTTGTTCGGGATAAAATAGCAATTGTTTGTCCAGAGGCATAACAATAAGTTTGGGTGTTGGGTTGGCAATAGGAACAAGTCCTTGGGCCTGTCCACCAAAACTTGAAGTTAAACCTACAACCAAGGTAATATCCTTGTTAAATTGAATGGGTTTGCCGCTAATATCGTATTGGATATTGAGATTATTGGAACTTGGATGTTGAATAGAAAGGAATAAAAAATTACCATCGGGTGAAAAATTAATTCCTGTTGGTTCGCTTCCAATTGGTGTATTGATAAAAATGGAAACGTCGGGATTGGTTTCATTGTGGTTTTGCCCAAATCGCCAAACATGGTTATTTCCGCCATCCTGGGTAACATATAAATTTCCAGCCGGATCAAAGGTCAAATTATCAGGCCAAGAGAAGAATTCTTCAGCCGTTCCCCCATCATAAAACACGGTATAGTTACGAGGTTTGGCAACTGTTTCAAATAGTTGAATGGTATTGCCTAAGTCTTTAAATTTAAATATTTTGCCTTGTTGTGTGGAGGAAAAGTATACATATCCATTCGGGCCAATTTCCACATCTTCAATTCGTAAAAATGGAGTGGCTTCTAGTTGCAATGATTGCCCAATTACGGAGATTCTTTCCAGCACAGAGGAATTGTTGATAGGTAGCCAGGTTCCTGTGGTAGAATCTGCATTTAACTTTAACACAAAAAGGTTGCCTGAGCCTAAATTTGCTGCTGAATCGGCAACAAACTTAAAGAGAAAACCTGGTTCTAATTTATCCTCACCGAAATAGGCCGTTCTTTGGTCTTCAGAAAAGCAGGCATTTTCATGTTGAATCCTTCCAAAAGCCCAAATTTTATCTGAAAGTCCATCTTGGTTATAATCTCTTACCTTCTTTGTAACTGGATCAATTTCAATACACCACCCAAAAGTAGGGTAGTTTTGGTAAGTACAATTTCCGAAATCGATGCTCTTTTCTTCGCAAGTAACAAAAGTTCCCCAAGGTGTAATGCCACCTGAACAGTTATTGATAGTGCCTGCACCATAGTCACAATAAAAATCATCAAAGTCTATTTTTTTTCCTGCAGTAATGGTCCATCTTTGTATTGAATTGTCAAAAAAAATATCGAATAAGGTGGCTCCACCTGGTGAGTCTTCGGAATTTACCATTAGGTATCCATTCAAAGGGTCGAAGCCGTTTCCTGAAATAAAGCCTGCAAAATCATTTTTGGGAGGCATTATTTCACCTGAACTTAAGGTGTCGCCGGCCTTTACCAAAGCTTGAAAGGAGAAATTATTGGGGATTTCGAAATATGGATTTTGTGCGTGTGGTAGAAGTCCTGGAAAATTACCAAAGCCCTGGGAAAAGGCTTGATCAATCAAACCTAAGCAAAGTAAAATTGCAGTAATTATTCTATTAGGCATACAATTAAAAAGTTTCTTAAATGCTCAAAATTAAGGAATTATGAAGGATGAAATTATTTTAATCTCCTCCCTTTCCAGGTATACTTACCTCCCAAACTGGAATAAGGTAGTATTAAACTTGTGTATAAAATATTAGCGAATACGGATGGTAGGTAGTAGGGTAAAGCCTTTTCTAAATTAAAGAAAGAAGTTATGGATAACAGAAAAAGAAAATCGCCGGAAGTCTTGAGCATTAAACTTAAAAGGAAAGGCGTCCAAAGGTTTTGAGCTGAAAAACAAGCCAAAAAGAAATAAATCAATAGCGAAACTGAAGTGGCGTAAGTAAGTGCCCCAACAAGGATAGTTTTCCAATCGGGCAGAAACCTGTTTTTAGAAACCCATCTTTTTCTTTGACCCAAAAATTCGGAAAAATCTTGTTTAGAAACTGTTTCTACCATAGCATCCTTGTTTTGAATAAACTGGATTTTGCCAGGAAACGCTCCTTGCATTTTATGGAGCAGAAACATATCGTCGCCCGAGGCAAAGGTATCGTTCCCATAACCCCCTACTTGAAAGAAAGATGCTTTTTCATAGGCAAGATTAGCCCCGTTGCACATTAAGGGATGTCCTAATTTGGCTGTGGCGCAGGTTACAGCGATTAAACTCGAAAATTCCATTTGTTGGAAGGCCTGAAAAAAGCCGGGTTTAGATTGGAATTTAACAGGACCTAAAACCATTTTACTATTGTTTTTCAAAAAGGTAAGAGCAATGGTTTTTAGCCAAAGTGGTCCAACTCTGCAATCTGAATCAGTTGTAACAATAATTTGGTACTGAGAATTCAAAATGCCCTTTTCAATGGCTCTTTTCTTGTAAATATTCAATCCTTCATCATCGTTCAATTGGATTAGTTTTAGCTGCAATCGGGAGGATTTCTTGAATTCCAAAACCAAAGCAGCTGTTTTATCAGTTGATGCATCGTCTACAACAATGATTTCAAATTTATCGATGGGGTAATCTTGATTTTCGAGATCCCTCAAAATATGGAGGATATTCTTTTCTTCGTTCCTGGCTGGAATAATTAAACTCAGTGCCAAATCCTCTTTAATTAGTAAAGCGGACTCCCTATTTTTTTGTTTCCAAGAATAGCGTAGTAGGAAAATATAAGCAAAATAGCTCATATGAATGACAAAAAGCAGAATGGTAAGAAAGTCAATCATAGGAGACACACGTATATTGGGCGTGCAAAGAAAAGGAATTAGGCCGTAGGGGAGGAGGATGGATCATCTTTTCCCCATTGCCTATACATTTTTAGGAGAATAAGGAAATAGGATAGCATTAAAGGTCCGAAAATTAAACCAGCTAACCCAAAAAGCTTTAATCCGCCAATTACTCCCAAAACAGTAATTAATGGGTGGACATCGGCAATTCTTTTTTGAAAAACAAAGCGAAAAAGATTATCCACCATTGAAATCACAAGGGCACCATAAGCCAATACCCCAATCCCTTCAAAATGTTCGCCTCCCATTATTTTGATAAGTCCGGCGGGAAGCCAAATGAGGGTAGTACCTACAAATGGAATTAGGGAAAAGGCACCTGAAATCATTCCCCAAAAAAATGGATCAGGGACGTTAAAAATCCAATAACCAAAAAAGGCAACAAATCCTTGTAAAATGGCCAGAATTGGAGTCCCTAAGGCATTGGAATAGATTTGAACTTCTAATTCCTTTCCAAGAATTTGTAAATTATCAGCAGAGAAATCCAAGTGCTGGGAAATCCAGATTTCTAATCCTCCTTTGTTTTGCAGCATATAGTATAAAACAAAATACATGATGACTGTATTGGCCAGAAAATTGGCTGATTCAGAAAGCATATTGGTAAAAATCGAAGTGACAAAAACTTGGATTTTCTGCATGTTTTCGGTTGAAAACAAGCGTAAACCAGAATAGGCGAATATTTTATTGTCAATATCCAATAAGCTTTGGTCTATTGAAAAATCTTGTAGCAAATAACTCATTTTTCCATAAAAGGCATTGCTTACCAAAACAATAGGTATAACAATTACCATCATACTTAATAGAATATAAAACCAAATTGCCAGGTTTTTTCCAAATTTAAATTTAAGGGTTAAAAAATCCAGCACTGGTTTCGCTAAGACATAAAAAATGATTGCGGTTAAGAATACACTTAACAGGCTAATTAAAGAATAGGAGATTATTAGGGCCAAAATTACCAAAACAGCAAGAAAGATGCGTTTGGTCATTTTTTCATTTTCAATGGAACGTAGCATGTTAATTCATTACTTTCGGAGATTCAATTTCAAAATGGAAGCCGATAAAGAACAACCCATTAAGGCCCTCAAAAACCAAGTTACAGAATATGTAGAGTTAAAGGCCGAACATACCCGATTAGGTTTAATAGAGAACACGGCTAAGATAACAGCTTATTTCTCCTCTACACTAATCATTGTTGTTTTGGTCTTATTTTTTGTTTTGGCTATGTTTGTTTCGGTTAGTTTTTTTATTGGCCAATTGTTGGGAAGCTATGGTTTGGGTTTTTTAATTTCCGGAATCATCTATCTTGTTGTTTTAGGGTTGTTTTTATTGGCTTTTAAGCGGAAATTTGAGCTTTATATTATTAACAAAATTATTGATTTGACCGATGGAGACCAAGCTTAATAACCGGATTTCCAATTTGGAGCAATTACAAAGGCGCAAAGCCGAATTAGCTGTTTTATGTAAAGAAAAAGAAAAACAAATAAGTCTACAAGTCGACCACATTAGCGAAAATATTGGTCCAATTGCCATTCATAGTCTAACTGGCTACCAATGGAATAAAGAAGGAAGTGCCAAATCAGAAATAGTTAAATTATTGGTTTCTGAAGGAGTGGATACTGCCCTTTTAATCCATTCCGACCCCAATAATATCAAAGAAAAATTGATTGAATTCATTAAAAAGATAGCTGCAGGTATAATTAACATTTTGACGCGTTGAAAAAATTGAAAGGTAAATAGATAGAATTGATCTCAATAGTAAAAAGTAGTGTATCCTTGCGGTGTTTAAATTATGAAAAGCTTTGTATTTAGTGGTGTTTTATTAATTCAATTCATTTTTTATTGCCAAATTTCTTTGTCTCAGCAGATGACCCTGGATTTGGTGGTAGGAACCTATACCAATGCCCAGCCAGATACAGGGATTTATATCTTCTCCTTTGATACCTTGTCGGGTGCTTTGGTTAAAAAGGCTTGGGCCAAAGAATTGGTTAACCCAAGTTTTTTATGTGTTCATCCTGAATCCAAAGTGATTTATGCCTGCACTGATACCAAACTTCCTCGTTTTGGTTCGGTTACAGGTCTGGAATATTTGCCCGGTGAGAATCAGCTTAAAGTATTAAATAAACAAGGAAGCGAAGGCGAAAACCCCGTTTTTATCAAGTCATTTAGCCGATGGGTTTTTAATGTCAATTACAACGAAGGAAACTTGGTAGTTTTGGAAATCCAGGACGATAAAACCTTAAAGCCAAATGTTCAAAAAATACAGTTTCAGGGAAAAAGTATTCATCCGAAACGACAAGAAAAGGCCCATCCACATTCTATATACTTCAGCAAAGATAAGCGCTTCGCCTTGGTGCCTGATTTAGGTTCCGATTTAATTCGTGTATTTGAATTCAATTCCTTGTCAAACCAAACTTTATTGGAAAGAACAGACTTGAATTTTAAATCGCCAGCTGGAAGCGGACCTCGCCATATGGTTATTCACCCAAATGGAAAATGGATTTATTGTATTGAAGAGTTGAGCGGAACGGTGTCGTATTTTGCATTTAAAAGAGGTAAACTAAAGCCAGTACAAAGACTTTCAACTTATAGTGCAAGTCTTGAAGAATACAGCGGAGCCGATATTCATTGTTCACCAGATGGGAAATTTCTTTATTGCTCAAATCGCATCGAAAACAGTTTGGCCATTTTTAAAATTGATCGAAAAAAAGGCGATTTGAGTTTAGTGGGACATCAGAAAACCATGGGTGAAGTGCCAAGAAATTTCACTATTGACCCTTATGGAAAATTCCTAATTGTGGCCAATCAAGGCAGTAGTTCCCTTGTTGTTTTCAAACGAAATCCTCTCAGTGGTAAGCTAACTCAAGTGGGAAATCCTATATATGTTTCCCGACCATCTTGTTTAGATTGGATTCAAATATATTAATGGTTGAAATACAGATATTTAAACTGATTCAATTACATCAACTATAGAAGGGTAGGATAGGGGTTTGAAAGGGGAAAAATCTGCTTGTTTTATCCATTTGGAATCTTCAATATCTTCTTCTGTTTGAAGGATTGCTTCTTGAAAATCAGGTATAGTCATTTTAAACCAATATGTTTTCTTTAAGATTCTTTTACCTTTCATCCAATAGGTGTGATAGGTATTAGGAAGGGGAGAATCGATATATAGGTTTTGAAGTCCGCATTCTTCCCAAACTTCGCGAATGCCTGCTTGTTGGGGAGTTTCGCCTAGGTCGATTTTTCCTTTTGGCAAATCCCATGATCCACGGCGATAAATCAATAAAAATTCATTATTAGGGTTAAATACCATTCCACCTGCGGCTTCAATAAGTTTTGAATCGCTTAAAAGGATGTCAATAACTTTATCAAAACTAAGTTTTGTAAATACAGGGGCAGAAATTTGCGATTCTTCGATGTTTTTTACCCATTCGAGTACATTGCCGTTGCTAAAGGTGTCGGTTAGGGCATCGGTAAAAATGGGGATATTGTTCACATATATCTTCACGAGAAAAAAATTAGAGTAGGTTTGCAGTCCATGAGCAATAACAACCGTGAGACCGCTGCTAAAGTAGCACAATTCCTATTACAGGCCCAAGCTGTAAAATTACAACCAACGACGCCCTTTACTTGGGCTTCGGGTTGGAAATCGCCGATTTATTGTGACAACAGGGTTACCTTATCCTACCCCAATATTCGCACCTATATTCGTCAGCAATTGGCCAAAGTAATTGTGGATAAATTTGGGAAACCAGATGTAATTGCAGGTGTGGCAACAGGGGCTATAGCTCAAGGAGCCTTGGTGGCCGAGGAGTTAGGTTTGCCTTTTGTATATGTACGATCTGCACCCAAAGAACATGGTTTATCGAATTTAATTGAAGGCCGTTTGGAAAAAGGACAATCGGTGGTTGTTGTTGAAGATTTGATTTCAACGGGGGGCAGCAGTTTAAAGGCCGTTGAAGCTATTCGGTCGGCTGGCGCTGAAGTGAAAGGAATGGCTGCCATTTTTACCTATGGATTTCCAGTAGCTACAGAGGCTTTTAAAAAGGCAAAATGTCCATTGATTACCCTATCGGATTATGACCAAATGATTAAAACAGCCTTGGATGGAAATTTAGTTTTGGAAAAGGATTTGGCAGACTTGAAAAATTGGAGAGAAAACCCAAGTGAATGGGGAAAATAAACCAATAAAATTTTTCAAATGTCCAAGAAAATAGAGAAAGCACAACCTTCTTTGACCAATGGACCTTGGATAGGATTATCCATCTTTCTTTTTTGTTTTATACTGGGTATTAGCAAGCAGGTAAATTTTCCAGCTTCCGACTTGGGCCGGCATATTAAAAATGGCGAGGTGGTGTTTCAATCGCCTCGTGTTTTAACCAGTAACTTTTACAGTTATACCCAAAATGATTATCTATTTATCAATCACCATTGGTTGGCGGGTTCAATCTTTTTTATTGTAAAGAATTTTTTTGGCTTTGGCGGATTGCATCTGTTTTTCATTTTGGTAATGGTGGGTGCCATGTACTTATTTTTCAAAAAGCTTTTACTCGATTTAGATTGGCGAATTGCTCTATTATTAGGGGTTTTATTGATGCCGTTATTGATTTTCAGAAAGGAAATCAGACCGGAAGGGTTTAGTTACTTGTATTTGTTGATTTGGTATTTTCTTTTAGTAAGGTGGAAGGAAAAACCAAAGCATTTATTTATGGCTGCTTCAATTTTACAAGTGGTATGGGTAAATACGCATATTTTCTTTTTTATGGCTCCTATGTTGAGTTTTTTCTTTTTAGTGGAAGACTGGATAAAGGAAAAGAAGCATTTGAAGACCTTGGGAGTTGTTTTATTAATTCAGGCCTTTTGTAGCTTAATCAATCCGAATTTTTTCCTAGGGGCTATTTCTCCTTTGGCCATTTTTAAGGAATATGGTTACATGGTTTCAGAGAATCAATCTGTGTTTTTTATGCAGAACAGGGTGGGGGTAATGCCTTATCTTCACGTTGAGTTGCTTGCCTTTTTGTTTTTAATTGGTGTAATCTGGACCATTCGGAAAAAGCTGTGGCAGGAGTTGCTTCCGGAGTTGTTACTGGGTTTTGTTGGGATTTTATTTGGACTCTTAGCAATCCGTGGATTTACCTTTATGGGCTTAGCCATTGGATTGGCCTTATCCAGAATAGTTCGAATTTGGTATGAATCCTTATTGTTGGCAAAGAAAGGTCAGGTACAGCTACTTTCATTGGTTTTGGCCATTGGAATAAGTTTTATGGGCTTAGTATCAAAAAACTATGCCTATTCTTATACTGATTGGAGCAGTGGTTTGGGTATTTTAAAAGGAAGCAACCAAGCAGGGGAGTTTTTTAACAAGGCAGGAATTAAAGGTCCGATCTTTAACAATTACGATATTGGAAGCTATTTTATTTACCACCATTTCCCTAAGGAAAAGGTTTTTACCGATAATCGTCCAGAAGCATACAGCAAAGCTTTTTTTGATAGTATTTACAATCCCTGCCTAAAGGATGAAATGAACTGGAAGAAAGTAGATGCCCGATATGGCTTTAACTGTATTTATTTTTATCGGCACGACAATACCGAATTTGGACAACCATTTTTGATTCGACGTATTGATGACCCCGAATGGATTCCAGTTTTTGTAGATGATTTTAATATCATTCTCGTAAGAAACAGACCAGAAAATGAAGCCATTTTGAAACAATACGCCCTAGATAAATCCATTTTTAGGAGTATTCCAGGGAATTAGCAGGTTTTTTTTATAAAAATTAAATTGCAAAAGATTTTGTTATAATTTTGCGCCCTCGTTCGGTGAGATGCCTGAGTGGCCGAAAGGAACAGTTTGCTAAACTGTCGTACGGGTAACTGTACCGAGGGTTCGAATCCCTCTCTCACCGCTATCAAAAACAAAGGATTAAATCCTTAGACAATTAAAAAAATTAAGGCAACTTCGGTTGCCTTTTTTATTTTGGAAAATTGGATTTGTATGGTGTAAACCTGAAGGTTATGAAGTTTATTTCCACATTGCAATTACAAGACCAGTATTTGGAGGAACAATTGAAAATGGCTTCTAAGCACATGCTGTTTGATTTTGTGGAAGAGACTATCGCACTGAATTCGGCCGATAAAAAGCATTTTTTTTTCTTCAGCCAGAGCAGCTTTTTTTGAATGCACTGCCATGCTACAACTCTTGCTAGACTTGGGCTTGGTGCAAATGGATGAATAAACGGAGCTCTATGCAAGTTATGAACAAATTTCAAAAATGTTACTAGGCATGTATAACAAAGCATAATTTGTTTACTTTTGCACCCGCTTTCGATGAAAATTGAAAGCCACACACACGCTCATAGACACACACACACTTTGCATTCGGGGTGTAGCGTAGCCCGGTATCGCGTCTGGTTTGGGACCAGGAGGTCGCAGGTTCGAATCCTGCCACCCCGACCGAATGAAAAAGGGGAACTTCGGTTCCCTTTTTTGTTTTTAAAGTGTGGTGTTCTTTTGACGAAATCAGTTAACTAACTGGCCCCGTAGCTCAGGGGATAGAGCAACTGCCTTCTAAGCAGTCGGTCGCACGTTCGATTCGTGCCGGGGTCACCAAAGCCCTTGAAACTTTACGTTTCAAGGGCTTTTTGTTTTTCAAAATGTACATTCAATACGGCCAAGTTAAGACCATCCTTTATAGGCCAATTCTTTTTTACCCAAATAGATCAATAGGAGGATTTATAATTCCGAACTAACTGATTTAATTGGGTTTACCCCTCTCGAAGAAATTTCGGGATAACTGTTGGTATCAATTTGGCCATAAAAATTGATTTACAACTGGTTTATCGCAAATGAAAAATCTGGGTTTAGGACTCAAATAACCTGTTCAAATGAAATATTTGGGATTGATTTTTCGTTTTTAATTGGAGTCATACCTTTTGGGCCTTTCTCACGGACAAAAAATATGAATCATTTTGAAGCTTTTGTTGCACTTTAGCCTTGCAAAACCATGTCATATAAATCCATAATAAAGCTTACTCTTTTTTGTTTCTGTTGTTTAGTAAGTATGAACGGGAAATCCCAGATTACTCAAGTTTTTCTAGGCATCAACGGTCTTACCTGCTCCCAATGTTCACGCAGTGTGGAAATGAGTTTACTTAAATTAAAATTTGTAGACCATGTGGAAATGCAGTTGGCCAAGGCCGAAGGTGTTGTTTTTTTCAAACAAGGGCAAAAAGTAGATTTGGATAAAGTTGCTCAAGCTGTTTATGATGCCGGATTTGCTGTTCGATTTATAAAAATGGAATTGAATTTTGCTAAAAATGCCCTTAGCGGAAATTGCCTTAATTATGAAGGTAATAATTTTCAAGTCATTGGTAAACATGATCCTAGGATAGAAGGGAAATTAAAGGTAAAGTTGTTGGGTAAAAAATATTTACCAACCAAGGAATGGAAAGCGGTGCGGTCTCAATTGGTTTCCGTGTGTAATTCAACAGATCAGAATACTTATTTTATCCAAGAACAATGAGGATTCGCTTTGTATTAACGGTTGTTTTTTTTCTGTTTGGCGAATTCCTTTATTCCCAAGAGTTGTTTCCTCATACGGATCCGGCAAGTAATATTTCTAAAGGCGTTTTAGGAGTTCGGGTTTGCAATGAGTTTTTTAAAGAGTTTAACCAAATTCGTAGCTCCCAGATTTATAGGTTTATGTTTGGTATCAACTCAAAATGGATGATTAGTCAGCGATTCAGTTTTTCGAACCACCATGGGAAAACACTTCCGGTAGGGACGATTAAAACCGATGCCGATGGCCGGTATTATAGCTTTGGGGTACAGAAAGGATTGAAGTATCCCTATGGTTTTGATAATTTTGGGATGGAACTTCGGTATCGTTTTTTTAGCCAAGATGGCGACCATACTCATTTGCGCATGGTTGCCTCCTTGGCTTTTGCAGGTGGAACAGAGCCTCATGATGAAGCAGAGCCAAATTTGATGATGGGCGATAATGCAGGTTTAAGTCTAGGCTATACAACTACCTACCTGAAAAATAAATTTGCCGTTTCGCTTTCGTCCGAGTTTATTCTGCCTGCCAGGTATTATGAGGCATTTGAACATATTGAAATTCTATATGGGAAAGGAATTAGCTACAATCTGTCTTTTGGATACTTGGTTTTTCCTAGAACCTATAAATCCTATAAACAGATGAATGTAAATGTTTACCTAGAATTAATGGGAAAAAGCTTTGGCAGCGGTCGAATTAATAAAAACGATCAGGAAGTATTGCTGTTGCAGACGAAAAGGTTTAATGGTCAAAGTTTGTTGGAAGCTAGGCCATCCGTTCAATTTATTTTCAGTTCGAATACCCGGGTCGATTTATCCTGCGGTTTTCCAGTAATCGGGGCCTCGTATGCTCGTTTTTACCCAGCCTTTTACCTCAATTTACAGCATTATTTTTATTTCAAATAAATAGTAGGTAGTCTGTTTGTTTTTATTGCTAAAGGTTTGAATGTACTATCTTTTCGGGCAGGGATAGCAGTGGAAAGCCCACAGCGGCCTGAGCGTAAGCGAAAGGCGCGAGGACTTGCAACGAATAGCCCGACCATTTGCCTTGCCAACTGTTTATTTAATGGGGAATGTTTCTGCAAATGGGGCCCGCCAAATAAAAAAACTAACCAAAACGCTGATTACAATTCTATATGGATGACAATTATAGTTTGAAAGTAAGACTAAATTGCGGGTTTTTAACCATTTAATCCTAGGATTTATCCTGTTTGATTTGGAGATTTTTGGAAAGTGAATTTGATTTACTTCAAAAGTTTGGCCGCCCAAAAACCAACCAATCCGCCAAAACTTGTTACGATTAGGCCCCAAATCAAATCTACACCAACCACTATCCAAGGCCATTGTAGGATGGTGGCTTTATTAGTAAGGTCGTAAGTAGCATAGCAAAAAAAGCCGAACAAAGCAGAGTTTAGGAGAACGGTCGTCCAATTTCCATCTTTTAGTCCTGGCAGAATTCCGAAATACAATAATCCGGCGAAATATAGGGTGTAAAAGAGGGCTGCTGCTTTCCAATCCACCTCACCGGTAAAAATAAAACCTAGTTTTTGGCGATAGAAATTCTTGGCAATTAATCCCAACCAAAGCATATCGAGTGCAAAAAAGCCAATGGCTGAGGCAAAATAAATGAGGATGTATTGTTTCATCGGAGCGAAAAGATAGGAGAAGGAATGGGTAAAATAGGTTGAAATTTTTAACCTGAGGGTAAGTTTAGAAAGCTGTATTACCTTTTGTTGAGCGGGGTTTCTTTCCCTTTTTCCATCGCCATTTCTTTGTTTAAGGTGCCGACGAATGCAAGAAAATCTCTTTTCAATTCACTGGTTTTTTCCATCATCGGAACATGTCCACAGTTGTCATAAATAATTAATTGGGCATGGGGGATATCTTTTTTGAAACGGTTTGCATGGTCAACTGGAATAATTTCATCATCCTTACCCCAAACAATCATGGTAGGTACTTTGATCGTTTGGATCATGGCGGTATCAGGATATTGACCGGAACCAGCAATTGTAAAAGCGGCCTGCAGGTTACCTTGAATATTATGCATACTGTTACTAAACAAGGCATCTTTTTCGTCGATCAAACTATCATTGGAGAAACAAGCCACCAACCCTGCCTTGGCGCCTTCGGGAGGTAAACCACGACGCATAAAGGGTTCAAGGAAAGGATATTGCAAAATTGGGGCAGCGTTGTCCAATACATTCAACATATCATACCCGGCAGCATTTAATAAGGTTAAACTTTCAACATGTTGCGGAAAACTGGAGGCGATATACCAACTCATCATGCCACCCATGGAATTACCAATCAAATGAAATTTTTCAAGTTTCAAGGTGTCAATGAAGAATTTAAAGAAGTCAACATATTCCTTTTTTAAGTCGTGTTGGCCATTTTCGGGATCAAAGAACTCGCTCATTCCAAAACCCGGAAGATCTACCCGAATAATTCTAAATTGTCCTTTAAGGGAATCGGCTAATTTCTCGAAGTTGTGGTGAGAACCCATAAAACCATGGATCATTAAAATGGGAAAGCCTTGTCCTTCATCTACAAAATGAATTTCTTTTCCTTGGTATTTGATAAAATGAGAGGTTGGAGATACGAATTTTATTTTGGCTACCTCTCGTGGATAAATATTGTCCTTTCTAATAAAAGCTAGGTAAGCATGAAAAGCAATTAGACCAAACAGCAAAAAGGTGCCGAGTACAAGTAAAATTTTCTTTTTCATGGTTTTAAAATCCCTGTAAAATTAAGGCTTTGCTAGGTTGTTTGAGTGATTTTAGATTTTTTTAACCACCACTTTCTATTTGGGTTGGTTAAAGTATCCTTATTCAATGTTTGATTTGAATTAAAAATTAATTCCTCAGGTTGCAATAATTTGATATTAAATGAATGAAGGCTACATATTGATATGTTTCAAGGCTAGGTTCTGCTTGGTTTCTTGTTTAGTGAAATGGATAAGCAATCATATGGGATTAAAATGATATTACTTTTGGCCACTATTTAAATTGCATGGCACAAGTTATTGAATGCGTTCCCAACTTTTCAGAAGGTCGGGATATGAATATTATCAAACAAATCACCGACGAAATGGAAGGGGTGGAAGGGGTTAAACTTTTAAATGTAGACCCAGGAAAAGCCACAAATAGAACGGTGGTGACGATTGCTGGCGAACCCGGTCCAGTGATTGAAGCTGCGTTTTTGGCTATAAAAAAAGCCGCCGAACTTATTGATATGGAAAAGCATAAAGGTGAGCATCCGAGAATGGGAGCAACCGATGTTTGTCCATTGGTTCCAATTCAAGGCATTTCCATGGAAGAAACAGCCAAGTATGCACAGATGTTGGGGAAAAGAGTAGGTGAGGAGTTGGGAATTCCTGTTTATTTATACGAAGCTGCTCAAAGCAATCCTGCCCGGAAAAATCTATCAGTTATTCGTGCAGGAGAATACGAAGGTTTTTTTAAGAAAATTAAACAGCCTGAATGGAAACCAGATTTTGGTCCAGCTGAATTTAATGCTAAAGCCGGCGGGACTGTCATTGGTGCACGCGATTTCTTGGTGGCTTACAATGTCAACTTAAATACTACATCGGTTCGTAAGGCCAACAGCATTGCTTTCGATGTACGAGAAGCAGGCCGTGTGAAACGAATTGGTGACCCGATAACTGGTGAAATTGTAAAAGATGAAAACGGGAAACCGGTATCCATACCCGGTAGTTTGAAGTCGGTGAAAGCCATAGGTTGGTTTATTGAAGAATACGGTGTTGCTCAAATATCGATGAATTTGACCAATATTTCGGTAACTTCCGTACATAAAGCATTTGACGAGGTTTGTAAAAAAGCAGAAGAAAGGGGGATTCGTGTTACGGGCTCTGAACTGGTTGGATTGATTCCATTGAATTCCTTGTTGGAGGCGGGTAAATATTTCTTGCGTAAGCAGCAAAGAAGTGTTGGTGTGAGTGAAAAGGAATTGATAAAAATTGCAGTCAAGTCATTGGGTTTAGATGAATTAGGTCCATTTAAGCCAGAGGAAAGGATTATTGAATATGTATTGGCGGATACTTCAGCCAAAAAGTTGGTAGGGATGGATTTGGTGGCCTTTGCAGATGAAACAGCCTCAGAAAGTCCTGCTCCTGGAGGCGGAAGTATTTCGGCCTATGTTGGAAGTTTGGGTATTTCTTTGGCCACTATGGTTGCGAATTTGAGCAGCCATAAACGGGGGTGGGACGATCGTTGGGAGGAGTTTTCCAATTGGGCTGAAAAAGGTCAGAATTTGAAAAATCAATTGTTGCGTTTAGTGGATGAGGATACCAAAGCGTTTAACAAAATAATGGATGCCTTTGGGTTACCAAAAGGAAGTGAAGATGAGAAAAAAGCAAGATCGAAAGCTATCCAAGAGGCAACAAAGTATGCCATTGAAATTCCTTTTCAAGTCATGAAACTGTCATTGGCTTCTATGGAAATTATCCAGGCTATGGCCGAAAAAGGAAATCCTAATTCAGTAACCGATGCCGGCGTAGGAGCTTTATGTGCCAGAACTGCTGTAATGGGTGCCTTTATGAATGTGAAAATTAATGCAGCTGGTTATGCCGATAAAGACTATGTAGCCACTATACTTTCACAAGGGAATGCGATTCAGGAAAAAGCGATTGCTCTGGAAAAAGTAATTGTAGCTTTAGTTGAAGAGAAGATATCTAAATAATTCATTTACATGGATTTTTTACCAAAGGAAATAGAAGCCTATTCTGATTTTTTTACAGATCCGGAATCCGAATTATTACAGGAATTAAACAGAGAGACCTATGCCAATATTCTAATGCCAAGGATGCTGTCAGGTCATATCCAAGGTCGGATTTTATCGATGTTGAGTAAGATGGTTCAACCCAAGGTTATTTTAGAGATTGGGACATTTACCGGCTATTCGGCTCTGTGTTTAGCAGAAGGATTGCAAGAAAATGGGAAACTGATTACTATTGATATCAATGATGAATTGGAAAAAATGGTGAGAGGTTTTTTGGGAAAATCAAGCTTGAATTCTAAATTGGACTATCGAATTGGTCATGCCTTAAACATTATTCCCACCCTAGATGAAACCTTTGATTTAGTCTTTATTGATGCCGACAAAGACAATTATTCCAATTACTACGATTTAGTATTGCCCAAACTAAAACCAGGTGGATTTATTATAGCCGATAATGTTCTTTGGAGTGGAAAGGTCTTGATGCCAGAAAAGGAGATGGACCGAGATACCTTGTCGCTGCATCAATTTAACCAGAAAATACAGGCCGATGATCGGGTTGAAAATGTGTTGTTTCCAATACGAGACGGCCTGATGGTAATCCGGAAAAAGCCTTAAAATTATCAAGCTTTATCTGGAGTAATTGGTGCAATCCCTAAACGTTCCAATTTGATATACGAATCCTTTTTAGGAGGAGAATAGGTTAATGGAGGAAAGTGAAGTTGATTGAGCAAAAAAAATGCTGGATTACAGTTCCATACGAAGAATATGGCTCGAGAAGTTTTTTCCTAATGTATCCATACGTAAGGAACGGGAAGCTCCTCCATCCAAGGCTCCATGGCAAACAAAATTCAAGGATTCCAAGGCATCCCATTCGTACCTTACTACTTCGCCTTGAATGAGTTCTCCAAAATGTTGTTTAACTTTTTCGGCGGTTAGCTTTTCCTTGAGAATGGGGTAAAATTCAGGATTTTTAGCCATCACGCCTATGTTGCAAACATTGTTTTTATCACCGCTACGGGCTGAAGCTATATCGATCAGTTTCATGGAATGGAATGAGGTTTCAAATGTAAAAATAATTACCGGTTTAGATACTTTTCTATGGTGTCGCGAAGATAAGTTTTATCCAAATGGGTGTAAATTTCGGTTGTGGTAATACTGGCATGTCCGAGTAATTCTTGAACCACCCGCAGATCAGCCCCGTTTTCTACTAAATGGGTAGCAAAAGAATGGCGAAACGTGTGGGGAGAGATGTTCTTTTGAATTCCAGCCTTTTGGGCCATTTTTTTTATAATCAAAAACACCATTACCCGGCTTAAAGACTTCCCTCGGTTATTCAAAAAAAGAATGTCTTCAAAACCCTTGGCCACCGGAATATGAACCCTTACAAAGTTGAGATAATTCCCAATAAGTTTGATAGAAATCGGACTCAAGGGTACCAAACGTTCCTTCGAACCTTTGCCTAAAACCTTTACAAACTCTTCTGGAATGTATAAATCGGATATTTTCAGGTTGACCAGCTCAGAAACACGAAGTCCGCTGCCATACATCGTTTCCAACATGGCCAGGTTTCGCTCTCCTTCCGAGCTTGAACGATCGATTGTTTGAAGCATTTTATCAATTTCTTCCGCACTTAAAACGTCAGGCAGTTTTCGTGCCTGCTGTGGTAGCTCCACCAATTCGGTTGGATTGCTTTCAACCATTTTCTCCAACAATAGAAAGTCGTAAAAGCTTCGAATACCAGAAATGGTTCGGGCCTGGGAAGAAGCCGCTATCCCAATTTCAGTAAGATGGTGCAGAAAAGACAATAAATCATTGTAATCTATACTATTTATAGCCTTTCCATCCAATTCATGCCCTACAAAATTGAAAAGCAGACGAACATCCCTAAGGTAACTTTCGAGGGTATTGTCCGAAAGTCCCCGCTCCAATTGCAGGAAACGCCGGTATCGGTTTATGATTTTTTCGTTGTCCAAAACTTGGGACAAATTTGATAAATGAAAAGCAATTCAAGCATTAGATTTGCGGCATTGTGTATAAGTATATTTTAAAACCATTCTTTTTCCTCTTCGATCCCGAAGAAGTCCATTATTTGGTCTTTGATTTACTCCAAATATTGTTTTTTATTCCTTTTATAAAGCCAATAGTCAAATGGTTTTATACCGTCGATCATATGTCGCTTCGTAGGGAAGTAATGGGTTTGACCTTTGAAAACCCGGTTGGAATGGCTGCCGGATTCGATAAAGATGCTCGACTTTATGGGGCCTTAGAAAGCTTTGGATTTGGTTTTGTTGAAATCGGAACCGTAACGCCAATTGGTCAACTTGGGAATTCAAAACCACGGTTATTCAGGCTTCCAAAAAATGAGGCTTTAATCAATCGAATGGGTTTTAATAATGAAGGAAGCATTGCAGCTGCCGAAAGATTAACTTTCCGTAAACCCGGTATGATCATTGGCGGAAATATTGGAAAGAACAAGGAAACGCCCAATGAAAACGCCAAGGATGATTATTTGAAATGCCTAAAAGTCCTGTATCCGTTTGTTGACTATTTTGTTGTCAATGTAAGTTCACCCAATACGCCAAACCTAAGAGCATTGCAGGATAAGGGGCCGCTTAAAGAAATTCTGGAGGCTGTAGTGGGGGAGATGAAAAAACATCCCAAGTATAAGCCTGTTTGTTTAAAAATTGCCCCAGATTTATCAAATACCCAACTTGATGAAATTATAGAAATTGTATTAGAATGTGGAATTGATGGGGTTATTGCAACTAATACCACCATTAGTCGTGAAGGTTTGGATGCAACGGAAATGGAGTTGGCCGAAATCGGAAACGGAGGTTTAAGCGGTAAACCTTTAAAAGAAAGATCTACACAAGTTATTCGGTATTTGAGGGAAAAAGGACAAGGGAAATTCGCCATTATTGGGGTGGGTGGAATCCAAAAAGCGGAAGATGCTTTAGAGAAATTAATGGCGGGCGCCGACCTGGTTCAAGTGTATACAGGCTTTATTTACGAAGGCCCCGGAATGGTAAAAGCCATCAACCAAGGATTGGCAAAAACTGGCTTTCCAAAACATATTTCAGCTTTGGCATAAATTTTGAATCTTTGCAAAAAAAATAAAGGTATGAAACAAATACTACTTCTTCTATTTATGGCGATTGGTTACCAAGCTTCACAAGCCCAATGCAATGCCATCTTTTTCACCGATGGAGGCGAAAAATTCTTTGTCATTTTGAATGGTTTAAAATACAATGACCAAGCTCAGACCAATGTAAAGGTTGAAAACTTGCAACCTCAAGCCTATGCAGCAAAAATTATTTTCGAAAATACCATGTTAGGCGTGGTTGATGATAAAATTTGGTTAGAACCTGGCAAAGAAAGGACTTACCAAATCCGCCGTAAAAAAATCAGAGAAAATGGTGTAGAACGCGAAGTGTATGTGATGAAATGGATGAGCGAAACCTTTATTACAAGCAATGTTCAGGCTACTTCTGGCTATTATCCGCCTCCTGTTCAAACCGAGACTCAACCAATCGTTCAAGTGGTAAATCCAACACCTCCGCCTCCAGTGCCACCTGTCAACCAATTGCCACCTGTCAACCAATTGCCTCCTGGAACTACTTCGCAAACTACAACAACCACCACTACAACCTATGGTGGAATAAACCAACCAGCAACGGGGGTAAATGTTAATCTACCCGGATTTAATGTCAATATGAACATCAACGATCCTTTTTATTACCCTTCGGCGAATACAACTATTCAGCAAACGCATACTACAACCACCTATTCACAACCAGTTCAGCCTATTCAACCTGTTCAGCCTATACAACCCGTTCAACCTTTGCCGCCGCCCGTAACCAATCCGGTGTATGTTATGCCTGGTTACAACGGTCCAGTTGGATGTCCTTGGCCTGCCAATCAAGCCGATTTTCAAAGCATGAAGAACTCAATTGCCAGTAAAACCTTTGAAGATACCAAGTTGCAGGTGGCCAAACAAATTCTAAATACTAACTGTCTCACAACCAATCAGGTAAAAGAAATTATGATGGTGTTTACTTTCGAAGATACAAAACTGAATTTTGCCAAATATGCCTATGGTTATACTTACGACATTGGAAACTACTACAAAGTAAATGATGCCTTTACATTTTCTTCTAGCATTGATGAGTTAAATAGTTATATATCAGGTCGTTAAATCCCGATTTTGAAAATAGTAATCCCGTTCCTTATTGGGCGGGATTTTTTATTTTATGAATTTAAGAATAGGCCTAAAATCTTGTCTTAACTGATTAATTATCATTACTTTAAAAAATAAATTTGTTCAAAATATATAATCTAGGAATAGGATTTTTGGGCGGGCCCCTTTCGCCATTCAACATTCTACCTCTGTTTAGGCCTTTTAATTGGGCTACAGGGCCAGGCTATCACTAATACTCCTCGGTCTGCTCCGTGCCTCCGCATCCCTGTGGGGTATCACGTTCTATCCTTGCCCGAGGCCTTCGATCCACCATTTGCGGTGCACTAGGTTTGTGTTATCTAAATAAGCAGTTGCGAAAGAAGAAAACAACAGTACCCATTGAAAACTGAGGTTGACTTATTTAACCCAAATTAATCAATAGGAGGATTTATTAATCCGAACTACTTGATTTAGTTGGGTTTACCCCGATTTAACAGTTGTTATCAATTTGGCCATACAAATTGATTTACAACTGGTTAATCGTTTATGCATTTCTAATGCTTAATTTGGGTTTAAATGAATAAGGGTTGATTTTGGAAAATGTTATTTAATTGTATTTTCTTTTCTCTTTGCAAGTATTTGATTGTAAACAGAATAATACCTTTCGATTCCTGTTTCTAAGGAATACCACGCTAAGGCTGCATCTCTAAAATGTTGCTTTGGGAATTTAATTATAGCTGGCAATTGGGCAATGGTATTTTGAAACGATTCTTTAGAAAAATCATTCACCAGCAATCCGCTTTGAGTAGAATTAACTATTTCAGCCACATCTCCAACTCCTGCATTACAAACCACGGGAATTCCCATTCCTAAAATTTCCCCATGTTTGGTAGGGGAGGAGCCTTGCTTTGAAAACAAGGGTTGAATAAAAAATAATGAAAAATGACTCAAACTAACGAGGAAGGGCACCTCTGCTCGGGTTCCAAAAACTATTCGGAGATCATCCGCTTCAAGACCAGCAGCTTGAGCTTTCCGAATGATTTCAGTTTTTTCGTCCATGGTGATTAGCAAAAATTTTGCTCGAGGATAGGTTCCTTTAAGTTGCTTGAAAAAGGCAAACATTTCTTTTTCCATGTACCAAGTACCGAGCGAACCTAGGTATGAAACAATTATTTCGGTTGTTGTAGTTAGGGTTTCTGTTTTAGGCTCCAGATTTAATTTTTGGTAAAAGGGAAGCAATTCGGCCTCGTTTACTCGTTTGAAATCAAAATGCGAAAGATCGGCACAGCAAGGTATTACCTCAATTGGAACAGGCTGTTTAATAAGGTTTTTCCACGAATGGATTATTTTTTTTCCAGCATTTGTCAAGGAAATGGAATAATCGGCTTGACTTAAAAATTCAACTTCTTTTCTTTTAAAATAGGAATAAATGAATTTGTACAGAGGGTTTTTAATGTTCCACAATCCACCATCAACACGTTCATCAGCATAAAAAGCACGCATATCAAAAAGAAAGGAAATTCCCTTTTTAAGCTTAAATCCTTGACCAATAAGTGCTGTTATATAGCTTCGACAGTGGAGGATTGAAATTGGATCTTGGGCATGAATCTGTTTTACTGCCTTATTCATTTGCCAAATATCAAACAAGGTAGAAAGAACGGGTGGAGTAGGGGTGTAGGCAAGGGGCTTCCATGTAATTTGGTTAGAGTTCAATAGGTTTTGAATAGTATTTTTAAATTGATCAAACCTTTCTTTCTTTTCAAAACTAACAATGGTAATTTTGAATCCTTTTTTGGATAAACCTGCTAAATAGGGAATAACCTGGCTTTGACCTAAGGGGTCGGTCATTCCATCGTAAGAAAGAAAAACAACATGGGTAGGTTTCATTTTATGAATGGATTAAAAGGCTATTGATTTCCTTGATTACATTTGCGAAGATATGTTTCAAGGCTTTTCAATCAGTACGGTTTGGGATTTAATACTTCCTCCATTTATCCTTGTTTTTATTTATATTTTTGAAAGTCAAAGGGTTAGATTGAATATTGAGAATGATTTAAAGTTTGAGTTTTATATAAAAGGACTCTTTGTAAGAATTTTAGGAGCCTTGGTATTATGTTTAATATATCAGTTTTATTATATAGGGGGAGATACTATTAATTTTTGGGGATCTGGGGTTATAGTTAATAGGATGCTTTGGAAAGATTTCTGGATTTATTTGAAAATTCTTGCAGGCGATAGATCTTGGGAAAACTATGCTGCATTTGATTTGTCCACGAGCTATCCTGATTATATGGCAAGGGATGCCCAGTCCTTTGCTGTGGTTAGGTTTGTTGCACCATTTTGTTTAATTACAATAAGGAGTTATTATTCTGCATCAATTTTGGTTGCGTGGTTTACCTATGGTGGTGTTTGGCGGCTTTATTCCATGTTTGTTGAATTATTTCCAAAACTTCGACGAGAGTTTGCTTATTCTACCCTCTTTATTCCATCCTTATCTTTTTGGGGTGGCGGTATCCTAAAAGATACCTTTTCATTTTGGTCGGCCTGTTTGTTTTTTTATGGGTTTTATCGCTTATTTTTTAAAAATGGAAATAAATTAAAATATATTTTCCTAATGCTATTAATGGTTTATTTCATGATTTCAATTAAACCATACATTTTTATTGTAATGTTACCCACCTGTTTTATTTGGTTTTTAGGTAGTAGACTTAAAAATGTAGACTCTGGGTTTGGGAGGATATTAATAGCTCCGTTTTTTATCGCAATTGGTATGGTTTTAATTAGTTTATTATTCGGGCAGATGTCAAATCAACTCGGAGATTACGCGAGTGTTGATAAAACCATAGAAAAGGCCGCAGTTACTCAAAAGGATCTTAAAAGAAGTGAATATGGAGGAAATAGTTTTGATATTGGAAATTTCGATGGAAGTGTTGGAAGCATGGTAACTTTATTTCCAAAAGCATTATTTGCTGGGTTGTTTAGACCTACAATACTTGACGTACGCAATCCAGTAATGTTTATTTCTGCCTTAGAAAACTTGTTTATTTTCTATATAGTTTTTCACACCATGTGGATAGCAGGAATATTTGGATTTTGGAAGAGGATATTTTCAAATCCTTTCTTGCTTGCTTCCATTGTATTTGCCGTATTCTTTGGATTCGCTGTAGGGTTAACTACTTCAAACTTTGGCTCACTAGTTAGGTATAGAATTCCACTGGTGCCTTTTGTGTTGGCAGCCATGTTTATAATAAGGTATTTAGTAAGAAAGGATAAATTTGAAGAAGAGAATCCTGGAATTAACTTTGAGGATTCCCTTCCTGAAAAGAGCACTGAATAGTTTTTATATTATTCAATGATTAATTTTCGAATCGATTTATTTCCTGAACTATCCATAAATGAAAGAAGGTAAAGGCCTTGTTTCAATGAAGTAGAATTGATTTCTACTTTTCCTTCATTGACCAAACTGGTTAAAACTAAGTTTCCGTTTAAATCCATAATTTGAATAGTTCCTTGTTTTCTTGGAATACTTAAACGAATAGTTTGGTTGTTTGAAATTGGATTAGGAAAAAATTGAAAATCTGCCTCATTTTGCGAATCAATACTTAAAGTTTGATCAGGGTGTTCGAAACGCATAAAGAATTTCCAGATTTCGGTGGTGTAAAAAATGTCATCTGTTGGTCCTAACCAAGTATGATCGGCACCATAAACTTTATAATGTTCCAAAGCCCCTCCGGAAGAACAGCTGCCATAGATGAATTTAGTAATGGTATACCCATCATTGGCAATATCAGGCAATTGGGTGCTGTCTTCAGTACTGCAGCCATTATTTGAAGACCAAAAATTAAGAAGTTGAGGCACACTTGAACCGAAAGAAGCACTATCGTAGGCTACTGTTGCATCAGAAGTGCCATGAAACGTAACCAAAGGCAAAACCCGTCCAGGTGTGCAAGTAATTCCTGCACCAATAGTAGCCGCAACTGGAGCAAAGGCGGCGATTCTACCGTTTAATTCACAGGCCAAACGATTGGTCATGTAACCTCCCATAGAGAATCCACAAGCATAAATCCTTCGTTGGTCAATATTAAAATTGGCGGCAGTGGTATCTATCATAGTGGTAATAAAGCCAATATCATCAACATCACTGTTAGGATAATATTCAAATCCTCCAAAATTAACGCCTGCACCTGAATTCCAAGCTGTTCCGGCCAAAGGGTCCGTGGCTGCTTGAGGAGTTATTACAATAAAATTAGCGGTATCTGCAACATAGGTCATTCCAATATTTTCAAAATTATCCATGTTGTCGCCCAATCCATGAAAACAAAAAACGATGGGAACTTTTTCACTTCCATTGTATGAGGCTGGTACGTAAAGTTTGTATTCTCGTTGAACGCCTCCAATATTTAAAGTTTTAACAACACTCTGAGAAAAACCCAATGTGGATAAAAAGCAAAAGGCGAAAAAGATGTAAAATTGTTTCATTTGGTTAGATTGAATACTTTGAGCAAAAATAGAATATTTATTGAGAATTAATAAGGCTTTTTAATTTTGGATTCATAATCAATTATTAATTTATAATACCAAAGCACACCAATTATATACAATCCACCTGTAATCAAAAATATATGAACATAGGGTTGATTAATTTCTCGCAAATACTTAAAAATTAAGGAACTAAAAAACCAACTTCCACTCCAAATTGCACTCGAAAGGGCTGAAATTATTTCCTTATTTCTAGGCCCAACATAGTTTAATACCAATTCGGTTGTCATGGGAGCTGTCATGTTCATCAAGGGTTGTCTCCCGATATAAAAAAATGCAGCTAAAAATCCAGCCCAATGCCAGTTTGAATAAAATTCAGTTGTAGCAAATAAGATTAACAAGACAACTGCTATGGATTGTGTTCCTGAAATGGATTTACGGTAACCATACTTTTTTAAAATGTTAGGTACAGTCATGGCCAAAAGAAAAACTAACAAGGAGGTTCCTGTGCTGATAAAGGAAATCCATTTTGTATCTATATGATGAACATGAAAGAAAAATAGATTTACAAACGGGATGGTAAATCCAGCACCAACTGCAATTATAAATGTTGGTATTAAAGCGTTAAAAATAATTTTCCAATCGTAGGAGTAACCAAGCTTAGTCTGTTCCTTAAAATCAAAATTTTCCTCCTTTTTTATTTTATTCAAAAAGAACAGGCTTGCAATTGAAACTAGCAAGATTACTGCCATTACCTCCCGTTCTCCAATATTTCCCATTGGTATTGATAAAATAACGAAAGAGAGAAGGCCGCAAATGATACTGCCTATGCTCCCTGTCGCATAACTTAATGAAAACGCTTCGCTTTGATAGTATTTAGGACAATTTCGAATAATATAAGGATTTACTAAGACGGTAATAAAATTAAATACCACATCCCACAAAAACATAGAAATTTTTACAAAGATTTGGGCGTTAAGTTCAATTCCGATTAAGATTGCAAGCGTTAGCAGAGGAACACAAACTGATGAAAAATAGAAGAAAGGAAGTAATGGCTTATCCCGAACATAAATTCCTAATGGAATGGCTGAAATGACAACACCCAAAAATCGAAATGAAACCAATTCTGCACTGGCATAATCTGAATACCCCATTTTATTCAAATGAATAAGTAAAACCATGAAAAATGCAGCATTAATTAATTGGATAAAAGTTTCAGCATAAATTAGATACAAGGTGTTGTTTCCAATTTTTTTATAAGACCTTGCTATTTCGGTTATCCTATTTATCACTTTACAAAAGTAAAATCATAGATTTTATTCAGAACAAATATTTAGTTGTTTACTACAAAAGGAATATCCCTTTATTCAGCTTATTGTCGTTATTGTCATTTTAAAACTAGAGTTACTTTAAACTATGTTAACTTAATTTAAAGTTTAGGGATACTTACATGTACATCAAATAATATCTTTGCCCAAACAAATATAACTTATATAATATGAAAAAGTTTTCAGCAGAGGAAGCAAAAGACCTAAAACCATTAGGGAAGACTCGCACTTCTCCGGTTAATCTAGCTGTATTCGCCTTGCAACCAGGTGAAGCTGTTCAAATTGAAGCCACGGAATGGAAACGCAAAACCGCTCCTACCCTTGGTATTAAAAAATTAGCAGCGAAATTGGGACGTAAGTTTGACTACGGTCGTTCTCCGGATGGAAATGGCTGGTTGATTAAAAGGACTAAATAATCCTTAATCAAATTTATTGCAAAGAGGCCTACAATATGTTGGCCTCTTTTTGTTTATTCCAATTTCTTCTTTAGGAGAATAGGAAGTCAAATCTACTTAAAGTTTGTAGAGTACCTGCCCTAGAATTTCAAGGTAATATTAGGTTTCAATTTGAATAAACAAATTGATTTACAAATAATTAATTTTTTAAAAATTCTGATACTAATTCTCGCTTTCTCAAAATATCTTTCTCCTATCTTTACGGACATCAATATTTCTTGCTTTGGTCCGACTTATTTATTTTGTACTTTTATTTGGATTAATTTCTCCAGTATTTTCTCAAGGCCTTAATCCCTACAATGTTGTGGGTGGTGGTCCTTTCTGTCAAGGTACTACAGGTAGCCGTATTTGGCTAGATGGGTCTGATTCAGGAATAACTTACGAGCTTGTTTTTAATGATACTTTATCTGTTATTTCAAACCTACCAGGAACAGGTGATTCAGTTTATTTTGGAAGGTATGCTACAAATGGTTCGTATAGTGTTGTGGCCCACGATACTTTATTAGGACTTACTGATACCATGGTAGGTCAAGTGAGTATTAATATGGTAAACCAGCCTAATGTTTTTAATATTACGGGAGGAGGAAACATTTGTGAAAATGATAATGGACCTTCAATTTTCCTTTCAGGTTCTCAAAATTCAGTATTGTATGATTTGTTTTTGAATGATACCATATTGATGTCCACTTATAGCGGAAGCGGAACATCATTGTTTTTGGGAAATTTTGATTTACCAGGCGTTTATACAATTGTTGGAAGGAATACTACTTTACCCACATGCCCTAAGGAAATGAATGGAAATGCAACCATTCAAGTCTTCCAATCTCCTACGCCTTTTCCCTTGCAAGGCAATGGTGCCTTTTGTCAAGGCTCTGGAGGTGCCACCTTGTTCTTGTTTCCTACCGAAGCTAATTGCAATTATACACTCTATAATTCTTCTAATATACAGGTAGGTTCGGCCTTGGGAAATGGAGATACGCTTTTTTTTAATCCGGTTTCAACTCCTTCCAATTATTCGGCCATTGGCACTAGAACTGAAGTGTCTGGATGCACTTCTGCAATGATCGGAACTATTTCCGTTAGCCCTATAATTCAAACCGTTTATACTGTTTCGGGAGGAGGAGTAGCCTGTGAAAATAGTCCTGGGGGGCTCCTTCTTTTAAGTGGTTCTCAACAAGGTTTTGATTATTATTGGGAAAATGGATTGTTAGATACTTCCTCTTTACCAATTCCTGGTACCGGTGGAGCCCTAACTTTTGACTCAGTAAATTTGGAAGGAACCTTTAATATTTGGTCCTTGCAACATTCAACTCCAAATTGTTTGGCCTCTATGGCAGGAACTGCTGCAATTCAAATCCAAGAACTACCAACCCCTTTTAGTTTGACAGGAGGGGGCTATTATTGTGAAGGCCAAGAAGGGGTTGTGATTGGATTAGAAGGATCTGAAATAGGAGTTGAATACAAATTATACTTGAACCAAAATATTCCTACTACTTTCATTCAGATTGGTACAGGTGATTCATTGATTTTTGGCATGGCTACTTTAAGCGGAAATTATTCTGTTATGGCATCGATAAATGGGTGTCAATCGGAGTTCCCATCCAATGTAGATGTTTCAATAACTGATTGTACTAACCTTGATTACAGCTCAAAAGTCGAAAATGAAAATCCAATTTTATTTATTTTTGAAAATACCTTATACCTAAAAAATAAATTTGAACATCTAGAAATCATCGACGGAACAGGAAAACTGATCTATTTTGGGAACAATGTGCAACAAATAGACGTAACAACTTTTGGAAATGGATTATTTATAGCAAAATCAACCCAAAATTTACCCTTTAAATTTATTCTTCCTTGATTATTGACCGAATTAAAGGATTTTTAACTGGAACATTTTATTCCTTTCCAGTTCAACTTGTATTGATTCAAATTAAAAAGAATCAATTCCTTTTGCTATTTTGGTTATTGCTTTTTGGATGGGTTTTCAGATTAATGGGAACACAATATGGTGTTCCTTATTTGTTTTTAGATCCAGAATATTTAGGCGATGTGACCTTTTGGTCATATGGAATTCTTGGATTTGCATTTGGTGGTTTTATAATGGCCTACCACATTGCAAGTTATATTATGAATGCTTTTAGGTTTCCCTTTTTGGCAACCTTGTCTAGACCATTCTTTAAGTTTTGTGTCAATAATTCTATTCTTCCTTTAAGTTTCAATTTTTGTTTTGTTTATCAAATTATTGTCTTTCAAAGATTCAATGAATGGACCTCCGCACTCGATATAACTTTAGATGTACTAGGGTTTCTCTTTGGACAATTTTTGTTTATTCTTTTTTCATTTACCTATTTTTTTGCTGTTTTAAAGGATTTTAGACGTCTGTTTGGCCTTGAAGCGGAGAAGAGATACGAAACGGGAAAGGTGTCCAAAACAATTAGCCGAAAAATGTTGCGCAATCTGCAGTGGGGACAGGTAAAGGATAGCGATAATCCAGATGCGGATAAAATAAGAAGGGTAGATTATTACTTAAACGGCTTTTTAAAATGGAGTCCAACCAGAAATACAGACCATTATGACCATCGAATGCTTCAGCAAGTATTCAGACAGAATCATTTTATGGCAACTGTTTATGTAGCTTTTGTTTTAATTACAATTTTTACGCTAGGCCTATTTAGAGAAGTTCCTCAATTTGAAATTCCTGCCGGGGCAAGTATCTTTTTAATGCTTACCATGGTATTACTAGCATTAAGTGCCCTAAATACTTTTTTCCGAAGCTGGTCTTTGATTGTTTTTGTTTTCCTTTTTGTAATAATCAACTTTGTTTCCAAGCTTGATTTTATCAATTATCAAACAGGGGCTTATGGTATGAAATACGATGGAGAGAAGGCAGTGTATTCTACCGATTCCATGATAGCTCAACAAAAATTTATTAAACAAGATTATATTCATACAGTTAAAATTCTTGATAATTGGAGAAAAAGAAATGCTGCTAATACCATAAAACGGAAAAAGAAACCAAAAATGGTTTTCATTACCACCTCAGGGGGTGGACTAAGAAGTTCACTTTGGACAATGTATGCTTTGCAACATGCTGATAGTCTACTTAATGGTGAATTAATAAATCACACTTCTTTAATTACTGGATCTTCAGGAGGAATGTTAGGTGCAGCCTACCTAAGGGAGCTCATACTTCAGAAAAAATTAGGAAAAATCTCTTCGTACTATAAGGAAGAATATGCGGAAGATATTGCCAAGGATGTTCTAAATCCTATTGCATTTTCAATTGCAATAAACGATTTGTTTTTAAGGATTCAGAAATTCAAAAGAGGAAATAATTCTTATGTAAAAGATCGTGGTTATGCTTTTGAAAAAGCCCTAAATACCAATACACGTGGATTAATCAACAAGAATATTATCGATTACAAAATTCCTGAAATGGAAGCATTGATTCCAATGATGGTATTTTCCCCAACAATAATAAATGATGGCCGATCCTTATTGATTTCGGCACAAAACATTGCCTATATGCTGGATAAGAATCCTTCAAAAATGTGTATCAACCATCCCTTACCAGATGCAGTCGAATTCAGAAGGATGTTTAAAAACCAAAACGCTGATAGTCTTTCCATTTTATCCACCCTAAGGATGAATGCTACCTTTCCTTACATTTTACCTGTAGCCCAATTGCCTTCGAATCCTACTTTAGATATTATGGATGCAGGTTTAACCGACAACTATGGAGTAGGAATTGCCATGCGCTTTATTTATTCATTTAGAAATTGGATTAGTTCAAATACGAGTGGAATAATTATTATTCAACTTAGAGATAGCCATAAACTATTGCCAGTAAAGGAAAATCCCCCAACTTCAATTTTAGAGATGATTGGAAGTCCATTAGGTAATATTTACAACAACTTATTTAATATGATGGATTTCCAACAAGACGGTATGGTTCAATCGGCTAGCCTTTGGTTAGATTGTCCTGTGGATGTGGTGGATTTTGAACTACGAAGCATAGAATTGGATACCAAGGACGAAATTTCTTTAAGTTTTCATTTGACCAAAAAAGAAAAACAAAAAGTTAAGGCGTCGATTTATTTGCCTGAAAACCAGAATTCAATAACACGTTTAAAGCAATTATTGGATTAATAAGAATGTCAGGTAGGAAATTTCCTGCTTACCTTCGCACCAAATTATTCCAATGTCAATAGGATTTTATAAAGTACCTCAGGCTGCAAATGAGCCTGTTCGCTCTTACGGGTTAGGAACAAGTGACCGTGCACTTTTACAACAAGCAATTGAAAAATTTCGCTCAGAAGAGGCTGATATCCCAATGCATATTGGTGGAAAGGAAGTCCGCACGGGAGTTACTAAACGTTTGGCCCCTCCACATGATCATCAACATACCTTAGGCTATTTCCATAGAGGTGGAAAAGTAGAAATTAACTTGGCAATCGATGCTGCCTTAAAAGCAAAATCTGATTGGGAGAATTTGGCATGGGAACAAAGGGCCTCTATTTTTCTTAAGGCAGCTGATTTATTAGCTGGTCCATATCGTTATCAAATCAATGCAGCTACTATGCTTGGCCAAAGTAAAAATGCCTTCCAAGCAGAAATTGATGCTGCATGCGAATTGATTGACTTTTTACGTTTCAATGTACAATTTGCCACAGAAATTTATTCTCAACAACCAATAAGCAGTCCTGGAATTTGGAATAGAACAGAACAAAGACCATTGGAAGGGTTTATTTTTGCTTTAACGCCATTTAATTTTACTGCAATAGCAGGAAATCTTCCTACTTCGGCAGCACTAATGGGTAATACTGTTGTTTGGAAACCGGCCGATACTCAAGTATTCGCAGCCAACCTTATCATGAAGATCCTTAAAGAAGCTGGGCTTCCAGATGGTGTAATAAATCTGGTATACGTATCTGGTCCAGAAGCCGGGGAGGTTATTTTTAATCATCCAGATTTTGCTGGAATTCATTTTACTGGCTCAACAGGTGTGTTTCAAGATATTTGGAAGAGTATTGGAAACAACATTCATAAATATAAAACTTATCCACGTATAGTAGGTGAAACAGGAGGGAAAGACTTTATACTTGCTCATAAAAGTGCTGATGTAAAAGCCTTGATTACTGCTGTATCTAGAGGTGCATTTGAATACCAAGGTCAAAAATGTTCAGCAGCATCGCGTGTTTATGTGCCAAATAATTTATGGGATGAGTTTAAATCAGGTTTACTCTCTGATTTAAAAACCTTTAAAATGGGAGGAACGGAAGATTTCTCCAATTTTATTAATGCGGTAATTGACGAGAAGTCCTTTGATAAACTGGCTTCCTACATCGATCGAGCCAAATCAGATGCTGAGGCTGAAGTTATAGCTGGAGGGAATTATGATAAATCCAAAGGTTATTTCATTGAACCAACAGTAATCCTTGCGAAAAGACCTGACTATGTTACGCTTTGTGAAGAATTGTTCGGTCCTGTTTTGACCGTTTATGTATATGATGCTGAAGATTTTGATGGAATTTTAAAAACGGTGGATTCCACATCGATTTATGCCTTAACTGGTTCTATTTTTGCCCAAGATCGCTACGCCATTGATAAGGCAACCAAAAACCTTCGCCATTCTGCTGGTAACTTCTATATCAATGATAAATGCACTGGAGCTGTAGTTGGACAACAGCCATTCGGTGGTAGCCGAGGATCGGGAACAAATGATAAGGCAGGATCTATGATTAACCTCTTGCGTTGGGTTTCACCTCGAACAATAAAAGAAACCTTCGTGCCCCCAACTGATTATAGGTATCCTTTCTTAGGTTAATTGGATGAAATCATTAAAACAAAAAAAAGGATTTACTCAAAAAGTAAATCCTTTTTTTGTTTTGGAAAAGGCTTTTTTATACCAATAGTTTTTCTCCGTGAAACCGGATATAATAGTTTACAAGTCCATCAATAGGCCTTTGAATTACATTTCCCACAGTAATTCCTAATTCGGCTGCAGCATCTTTTAATATATCTTCAAAGAAAAAGGCAACACTTCCAATAAAATGTACAGGTACTTCTTTGTAATATTTGAAGCACATTACATGGACACGCATAAATTCCTTCATACCATTGTAAACCATTTCGCGAATAAATGGATCATCCCTATGGTCGGATACGAAACGCATAAAAGAGGCTAAGTATACATTGGCATTTGGCTTTCTATATACATTTTCAAAAATCTCATTCTTGCTAATTTTATACCTTTCTTGAAAAGCATCTTGCAGATTTTGAGGTAGTTTTTTATAAAGAAATAATTTAACTATTTGCTTTCCATAATAACTTCCACTTCCTTCATCTCCAAGTATATATGCTAAGGCTGGTACTTCTTCACTTACAATATCTCCATCAAAGAAACATGAATTACTTCCTGTTCCAAGAATACAGGAAATTGCTGGTCTACCATCATAGGTTGCAAAGGCTGATGCAACCAAATCATGATCAACATAAACATGGGCATTTGGAAAGACTTCTTCAAGCGCTTTTTCAACTATACTTTTCATTTCCTTCGAAGAACAACCTGCTCCAAAGAAGAAAACGAATTTTACCTGTTCTGAAAATTGGGCTAAGGCGGAGGTTCGAATTTCGTTTACTATCAAATCCTGACTATGAAAGAAAGGATTAAAGCCCATGGTACTAAATCCTTGTTGGTTTTTGTTTTGGTCTACCAGCATCCAATCGCATTTGGTAGAACCACTGTCGGCTACGAGAAGCATTTTTATAGGTGGGTTAATTTAGGTTAAACAGATTTTTTGATTTGGTGAAGATATTCAGTAGGTTTAATTATTTGATTCTAGATGTATATAGTTATAAAATGTAGTCTGTGGAAAGGAAATTGGATAAACGTCCATCGATAATGGTTTCAAAAACTTTTCGGTTAAGATCGTTGTCCTTTGCAGCAACCATGGTTCGAATGCTGAAAACCCGAAGTGCATCGGTAACACTTAAAGTACCTTCTGCAGAATCTTTCCTTCCATTAAAAGGGTAAACATCGGGTCCTCGCTGGCATTGACTGTTAACATTTACTCGACAAACTTGATTAACCAATTGATCGATCAATCCTGAAATTTCCCCAGTATTGGAACCGAAAATACTTACTTGTTGTCCATATGGAGAATCTACCATATATTCAATAGGTTCAGAAATATCTTCAAATTCTATAACTGGAATAACCGGACCAAATTGTTCTTCATGGTATACCCTCATTTCCTTGTTTACCGGAAAGAGTAGGGCAGGGTAGAAAAAGGAATGGTCAATCTGTCCACCCTTTTCATTGATTATTTTCGCGCCTTTTGAAACTGCGTCATGAACGAGTTCTTTCAAATAATCCGGTTTGTCCTTTTCGGGCAAAGGTGTAACGGTTACACCAGCTTCCCAGGGCATTCCCATTTTCATTAATTTTATCTTTTCGGAAAGGGCTTCCAAAAAGGCTTTGCGGATATTCTTGTGAACAAAAATTATTTTTAACGCTGTACACCTTTGACCATTAAAGGATAATGTCCCCATGGCTACTTCATTCACCGTATTTTCTAAATGGCAATCCGGTAATATTATGGCTGGGTTTTTTGCTTCTAGTCCTAAAACCGATCGCAACCTGTTTGGTCTAGGATGGGCCTTTTTTAGCGTGTTTGCAATATTACTTGAGCCAATAAAGGCAAAAACATCCACCTTTCCGGTTTCCATAATTGGAGCAACCGTTTCCTTTCCATGGCCATAAATTACATTAATTACCCCTGGAGGAAAGCTATCTCTAAAAGCTTCCAACAATGGATTTAATAGTAAAATTCCATATTTAGCAGGCTTTAGAATAACCGAATTCCCCATGATCAAGGCAGGAATTAGAGTGGCGAATGTTTCGTTTAAAGGATAATTGTAAGGACCCATGCACAAAACTACCCCTAAAGGTCCTCGTCTAATTTGTGCATAGATACTGTCTTCCTTAGTTAATCGACTGCATTCTCTATCCAGATTCTTTAAGGCTTCAATTGTGTCGGTTATGTACAAAATAGTTCTGTCTACCTCCTTTTCACTATCTGCCCATGATTTGCCAATTTCCCAAACCAACCAATTGGTGAGTTCGGACCTTTTTTCCTTCATGATTTTGGCAAACTTTGAAAGGGCTTCACATCTTGTTTTCACCGTTGCCGTTGCCCAATGGCCTCGACCTTTATCATAACTGTTGACGGCTGCATCCAAAGCCTCAAGTGCTGCTTTTTTATCCAAAGAAGGACAGGTGCCTAAATAAGCTCGTTCATACTTTCCGTTTTGATGAATAAAAACAGCCGAATGAATGTCTAAAACATCACCTTTCCAAGTTTTTATCATTCCATTTACTAAATAGGTGTTTTGCTCCAGTACGTTAAACTTGGCAAAGTCTGGAATTTCCTCGAACGAAGGAAAATGAACTAAGTTTTTCTTCATTATAATGCTAATATTTTTGAAATACGGACAATCTCTTCATCAACACCAGGTTCCATATGGATAGCTTTTTCAAATGGAGTGTAGGTTACTTTATCATTGACCATTCCCACCATTACTCCTGACTTTCCATCCAACAAAGATTCAACAGCACCAACCCCTAATCTAGAGGCCAATAAACGATCAAAGCAAGTTGGAGAACCTCCACGTTGGGTATGTCCAATTACAGCCAGTTTGGGGTCGTATTCAGGAAACTTCTTTTTAATCTCTTCAACGATTTCATATAAGTTCCTTCCGCCCTTCCCGCCTTCTGCAACCACCACCATGCTAGAAGATTTATTGCTTTTCTCACCTTTTTCAATTACTTTAATCAAATCTTCTACTGTGGTTGGTTTTTCTGGAATCATCATAGCCTCTGCACCTGCAGCAATCGCTGTTCGGAGCGCAATGGCACCTGAATTCCGACCCATTACTTCAATAAAAAATAAACGGTTGTGGCTAGAAGCTGTATCGCGAATTTTATCAATGGCTTCCATGGCCGTATTGGTAGCCGTATCATACCCTATGGTATAATCGGTGCCAAATAAATCATTATCAATGGTGCCTGGAACGCCAACAAACGGAATTGAATAGGTATTCATAAATTCCCATGCTCCTGTAAATGTTCCATCGCCTCCTATAGCAACTACGGCATCTATTTCGTTTTTTACCAAATTTTGATAGGCTTGCTCCCTTCCTTCTGCGGTTTTGAAGGACTCACACCTTGCCGTTTTTATAATTGTTCCTCCTCGTTGGATAATATTACTAACGGATCTTGAATTTAACTTTTCAAAATCTCCGTCAATCATTCCTTGGTATCCTCGGTAAATACCTGTAACTTTTTTGTCGTAAAATAATGCCGTTCTAACTACAGCTCTTAAACAGGCATTCATTCCGGGAGCATCACCACCACTAGTAAATACGGCTATTCTTTTAATTGAATTTTTAGTTTTCATGTTGAATTCGTTGCAAAGTAAAGTAATTTTTTTCATACTTAGTGTTAAAATGACACTAAGTTCTGATTATATTTTATAAAGGTCCGTATTTACCTTAATAAAGATTGGGCTTTCGTGTTAATTTTGCTTAATGAAATCACCTATACTATTTTATGATGGTTATTGTGCTTTGTGCAATTTTTGGGTAAAATTTATTCTAAAACACAAAGGCAATAATGTAGTATATGTGGCTACTTTGGAATCAGAAACCTTGGCCGAACTTTCCAGAATGGATATTTCTATTCCAAATATTGATTCTGCCCTTTTTTGGGATGGAAAAACATTACACACCAAAGCGGATGTTGCCATTCAGTTATTGAAGTATTCAAATGGAACTTGGAATTGGCTAGGGAAATTTATTTCCTTATTTCCTCGGTTCCTTAGGAATTTTGGATATGATATTCTTGCGGCTGTCCGCTACAAGGTTTTTGGTCAATATAAAGAATGTCCGATTTTACCTGAAGAATTCCGATCCAGTTTTCTTCCTTAAATAGTATTAAACCTGTTTAATCCCTTTCTTCACTTGAGATAATGGCCTACCTTTGTGCCATTATGATTACCATACAACAAGTAAAAGACGCATTAAGCAACGTCATAGAGCCTGATTTAGGACAAGATTTAATTACCCTCAACATGGTAAAGGATATTGAGGTGAACGGGAAAAATGTAAAATTCACGGTTATTCTGACTACTCCTGCATGCCCTTTAAAGGATTTGATTGAAAGGGCCTGTATAAATGCCATTGTTCATTATGTTGACAAAGAAGCTCAGGTAACAGTTGAAATGACTTCAAATGTAACAAGCCGAAGAAAGGAAGGAGCCTTAATGCCTGGGGTTAAGAATATAATAGCGGTCTCCTCAGGAAAAGGTGGAGTAGGGAAGAGCACGGTTGCAGCTAACTTAGCCGTGGCATTAGCCCAACAAGGAGCTAAAGTTGGTTTAGTGGATGCCGATATTTATGGCCCCTCTGTTCCCATCATGTTCGATGTAATGAATGAAAAACCTTTACTCCGAAAAGTGGATGACCGAAATCTTATCGTTCCTGTTGAAAGTTATGGAGTGAAACTGTTGTCCATCGGCTTTTTTGCCGATACCTCACAACCGATTGTTTGGCGCGGTCCCATGGCAACAAAAGCCCTTAACCAAATGTTTGGAGATGCCGACTGGGGCGATTTAGACTATATGTTGATCGATCTTCCTCCTGGTACGGGTGATATTCATTTATCCTTGATTTCAGCGGTACCTGTAACCGGGGCCGTAATAGTTTCTACTCCTCAAGTAGTTGCTTTGGCCGATGCTCAGAAAGGAGTCGCCATGTTCCAATTGCCCAATATTAATGTTCCTGTTTTAGGAATTGTCGAAAATATGGCTTGGTTTACTCCTGCCGAACTGCCTGAAAATAAATACTATATTTTTGGTAAAGAAGGTGCCAAAACATTAGCCGAGAAGCTAAATGTACCTTTGTTAGGACAAATTCCATTAGTGCAAAGCATAAGAGAAGGAGGCGATTTAGGATATCCGACAGTATTACAAGAAACAACACCTTCAGCCCTTGCTTTTAAAGACTTAGCGCAAAAAGTTGCGCAACAGGTAGCCATTATCAATGCCCAAAAGGCCGTTGAAACGGTTGCTTAAGCTGGAATTAAAACGAATCCTCCCAAAGGTGGAAGTGTAAGTGATACCGAATGGCTCCGACCATGCCAAGCTTCCGCTTCTACCTTTGGATTTTCAATACTATATCCACTTCCCCCAAACTCCTTTGCATCGCTATTTAGCCAAATGCTGCGGTTTTGTCCGTCTGGTAATCCAATTCTGTATTGGTGACGAGGCATGGGGGTGAGGTTTAATACCACAACGACATTGGAACCGGCTTCATTTCCTTTTCTTACAAAAGAAATAACAGAATTTCCGTGATCGTTGAAGTCAATCCATTCAAATCCATCCTGTTCGAAGGCCTTTTCATACAATGCTCCAAAATTGGTGTAGGTATGGTTTAATTTGGTAATAAATTGTGATAATCCTTGGTGGATCGCGTATTTGTTTAGGTGCCAATCAATGCTTTGTAAATAGTTCCATTCGCTGGTTTGGCCAAACTCATCACCCATAAATATCAATTTGGTTCCAGGATGGGTAAACATCCATAAATATAACAATCGGGTATTGGCAAACCTTTGCCATTCGTCACCTGGCATTTTCGAAACAATGGACTTTTTTCCATGAACCACTTCATCATGACTCAAGGGTAACATAAAGTTTTCTGAAAATGCATAGGTTAAAGACTGAGTGATTTCATTTTGATGATATTGGCGATAGTAAGGGTCTCTTTGAAAATAATGCAAGGAGTCGTTCATCCAACCCATCATCCATTTCATACCAAATCCAAGTCCGCCTTGGAAGGTAGGTTTGCAAACCCCCGGCCAACTTGTGCTTTCTTCGGCAATGGTTTGAATACCTTCAAATCGAGCATACAAAGTTTCGTTTAAGGTTCTAAAAAAAGCAACACTTTCTAAATTTTCCCTTCCGCCATGTATATTCGGAATCCATTCCCCTTGTTTTCTGGAATAATCCAAATAAAGCATAGATGCAACCGCATCAACTCTTAATCCATCAATATGATAGTTTTGCATCCAGTAAACAGCATTGGAAAGCATAAACGATCTGACTTCATTCCTTCCTAAATTGAAAATATAACAGTTCCAATCAGGATGATAACCCTTTCTGGGATCTTCATGTTCATACAAGCAAGTTCCATCAAATTGAAAAAGCCCATGCGCATCCAATGGGAAATGCGAAGGAACCCAATCCATATACACACCTATTCCAGCTTGGTGAAGACGATCAACCAATTCCATAAACTCCTGTGGATTGCCAAAACGACTCGTAGGGGCAAAATAACCAGTGGGTTGATAACCCCAACTACCATCAAAAGGATGTTCGGTGACTGGCATAAACTCAACGTGGGTAAAGCCTAATTCCTGAACATACGGTATTAAAGCATCTCCGATTTCCTGGTAGGTAAGAAATTCCTCAGGAGAAAATGGGTTTCTCCTCCAAGATCCTAAATGCAATTCATAAACAGAAATAGGTTTATTTAAGGCATTTTTATCCTTGCGGGTTCTCATCCAATCTTCATCCTTCCAATTGTAGTTTAATTCCCATGTTATGGAAGCTGTTTTCGGACGCTTTTCCCAATAATTGGCGTAAGGGTCGCCTTTCTCCAAAACCTTTCCATTGGCTGAAATAAAGTATTTATATAATTCTCCTTTGAAGACATTTGGTATAAAACCTTCCCAAATACCACTACTATCCCAACGGGGAAAAAGCGGATGAGAGGCTTGATCCCAAGCATTGAAATTACCACCTACACTTACCGATTGTGCATTGGGAGCCCACACGGCAAAATAGGTTCCTTTCATGCCATCGTATTCTAATGGATGGTTGCCAAAAAGATTAAAAAGGTCAAAATGGGTTCCTGAAGAAAATTTTTTAATATCATCTTCGGTAAACCGGCTGAATGGGTATGTTTTTCTGGGCATGAAATTAATCCAGGTATTTTTCGAGTTCGCTTATTGCTTCATTTATTCCTTTGAGGGGAATGTAAACCCAATCGGGCCTTCCGTTGAGTTCATACCCCAATTCATAGATGGCTTTTTCTAAAACATGTAGAAGGAGTAAAAAATTAATTTCCTGTTTGGAGGCAAACAACGGATTCTCTCTTCCCATGGTTTCAAAATAGGCTGTTTGAAAGGTATCTCTTATCAATTGATACCATCTGTTGGTGCTTTTTTGCAACCTGATTGTATCCAATCCTTGGGTTTCCTTGGAGAAATATAGTTTCGCACAAACTGCATAGTGAAATGATCGAATCATGCCAGCTACATCTTTTAATGGAGAATGTTTGATTTTTCGTTCCAAAATTGTACTTTCTGGCTCTCCTTCGAAGTCTATGATAATAAAATCCTGCCCAGTATAAAGTACCTGCCCTAAATGGTAATCGCCATGGATACGGATTCGTAATGATTTCAACTTGGCCGATTTAATTTGTTTGAAAAACTTCATGATTACGGGCTTTTTTCGAACAAACCTTTTGGCCAAAACCTGGGATTCGGTATCCAATTCATCAATTTTCCCCTCAAGCATTTGTAACCTTGATTCAACTAAATGGGTGAGATGTGAATGAAACCATTCTTTGTATTCCAAATCATAGCCTTGGTGCTTGAATGCCTTTTCCTTAGTAGGGGTGTCCAAACTGAGGTGCATCTCTGCCGTGCGTTTCCCTAAAAGTTCAATAGCTTCAAAAACTCTTTCTTTAATGCTGAATTCATTTTCCAAAAAGGAATACATAAAGTCGTTCAAACTGTCTCCTGTACTCGCCCAGCTATCTTTTTCTGCTACTACCCTGGTCATCATCAGTCCATTCGAAATCGGCGGAATACCTTTTCGCTCCCAACTCCAGCTGGCCACATAGGCCGGTATATGATCGAATTTACCTTGGGTGGATAAAAATCGAATTAATTCAAATTCCGGATTTACCTCCCTATACAATTTACGGTACATCTTAAAGAAGTATTTTCCGTTAAAAACGATGGAAGTATTGCTTTGGTCAAATGATTGTATTTCAGAACTTTGGTAAACTTCATTATTACTAAAAGTTGAAGCATTTTGGAAGGACCATTTCCCATTGTAAAGTTTTACATCTTTTCCCTTAATTAATTGTTCAAAAATCCATTGACGCGCCGGTTCAAAAGGTATAGCATCATAAATCCCTTGGCTTTCCATTCTATATAAAGGTTTGGCATCTAGTTTTTTATCCGTTACCATGACCGGTAATTGATAAAATTCAATTTCCCTTCCTACAAAATGCACTTCGATCAAAAAAAGGTAATAATCTTCTCCTTCCGGTGAAAGCATCGGAAAAACTTCGTCAACCAAAAGCTTGGTAATTGGGTTTCCTTTGCCGCCAAACCAACGAGCTTTGGATAAATAAAGCAGAATATCGGGCGACTGAACGTATTGGTCAAAAATGGAAGGATAGGTTTTCATAGTGTTAAGCTTGAACCAAAAAAATATGAAAGGGCCATTTATGTGGATTTAATTCTACATAATTGCTACCAGTATGCCATTGGTATTGTTCCCCTGTAACCAAATCAGTGACTTTAAATTGGTTATACCCAAAGAGTCCAATATCATCAGGGTAGGTATTGAGCATTGCCGATTGTTTGTTTTGTGCATCCAAATTTACTATAACCAAAATCCTATTTTCTCCATATACTTTTGAAAAGGCGAGCAATTGACCATTATCAATGTTTAATTTCCTATAATTATTGGTGAATTGTAAGGCTAAATTATCCTTCCGAATTTTATTGACTTTGCTAATTGCCTCAGTTAATCTGTTCTCCCAATCCCAACTCCATTGTGCTACTTCATATTTTTCAGAATTTAAATATTCTTCCTTCCCTGGTATCGCATTGGAATACAAACTTTCATAAACAGGGGAAAACAAACCATAATTGCTGCTTAGGGTAGCGGCCAAAACAAACCGAATAATAAATTGATTCTCATTCTGGGTCTGCAAGATATAAGGATTGATATCGTGGGTATTGGGCCAAAAATTAGGTCTGAAATATTCCTTACGATCCGTTTGGGTTAATTCCTGCATGTATTCTTCCAATTCCCATTTCGAATTTCGCCACGAGAAATAAGTATAACTCTGGTCAAATCCTTTCTTTGCTAAATCCTCCATAATCCTTGGTCTAGTAAAGGCTTCAGATAAAAAAATGACTTCAGGATTTGTTTTATGTACTTCTGCTATCAACCATTCCCAAAAGTAAAAGCTCTTGGTATGTGGATTGTCGACCCTGAAAATCTTTATGCCAGCTTCAACCCAATACAAAACCACTTTTTTCCAAGCTTCCCACATATTTTCCCAGTCGCTTGATTCGAAATCAATCGGATAAATATCTTGGTATTTTTTAGGAGGATTCTCTGCATACTGAATGGTCCCATCGGGCCTTTCCTTAAACCACGACCGGTGTTCCTTTGCCCAAGGATGATCAGGAGAGCATTGAATGGCAAAATCCATGGCCGTTTCAATTCCTCTTTTGTTGGCTTTTTGTATAAAAGATTTAAAATCATCTAAACTGCCTAATTCAGGCAAAATATCAGTATGACCACCTTGCTCACTTCCAATTGCATACGGACAGCCAGGTTCCTCTGGTCCAACATTCAAACTATTGTTCTTTCCCTTTCTAAAAGTTAAACCTATAGGATGAATAGGAGGGAAGTAAACTACGTCAAATCCTAGTTTCTCGATTCGTGGTAGTAGGGCTTCACAATCCTTAAACGTTCCATGTTTGCCCTTCTTATTGGCACTCCTCGGAAAAAAGGAATACCATGTGCTATAGCCAGCTTTTTTTCTTTGTACTCTTATTCCCAATTCCTTTTCATAGGTACTTGGGTTTTCAATTAAGGGAAAGTTCTGGAAATAAAACTCCAGTTCTTCTGAACAAGCCGTTTGGCAGGCCAGTTCTAAATTGCTATCCCCTAAGGTTTTAATCCATTTTTGAATGACGGTCTTTTCCTTTGGGTACTGAAGTTGAATTTGGTTTAGTAAGTTTATGCCAATTTGAAGCTGAACCTTCCATTCCTGTGGATTGTTTTCCGAAAGACGTTTCCTGAAATTATGCAACCAGCTTTGTGGATGATCAATATAGGCTTGCACCGAATATAACCAATTGCCTTCTTCGGTGCATTGAAAAGCTCCTTTCCAACGATCATTTCCCACGGCAATCATGGCAACTGAATTCCATTCCTTTGATTTTTCTTGGCGGTATAATAACCTGACCGAAACAAGATCGTGTCCATCTGCAAACGCATCGGCTTCTACCTGCACCCACTCGTCTTTTACACGCTTAATCGGGTATTTTCCCCCTTCAATTTCTGGACTTACATGGCAAACAACCGTTCTGGATTTGCCATTAAATTGCTTCAAATCTAGGCTCATTATCTGATCAAAATTTCATGAAAGTTTTTATCCAAACTGAATTTCACTTTACCCAAGGCAAAATTCCGAGGGGTAAGTTTATGGGTTCGACCGTCAATTACATATTCAGTACAAGTGAAAGGGATTCCTGTAATTATGAGTTTATATTTTTCATGTGCAGTCTTATAATCGCCCATTTTGTTCTTCCAGATTTTTAAACTGGATTTGTTTCCCTGCAATTCAAAGGTCACAATTTTATACCGTCCGTTTTTATATCCAAAATTTTCACCATCGTCAAAATAAAGCTGACTGGTTTCCATTCCTTCTTTGTAATAAACATTTAGGGTGATTTCTTTTAAATGTTTTTCACCTACATAATTCAATTGCGGCCAACTAGGAATTACAGCACCTTCTTTAATAAATACCGGAATTTGCTCAATAGGGGAATCAACCCTTACGGTGTTTTTTCCTTCGTGTTTTTTATCATCCCAGTTATAATACCATTTCCCCGTAGGAAGATATACCTCTGTCTGGGTTTGTCCGGGCGAATAAACAGGTGCCACCAATAAATGATCGCCTACCAAAAAATGGTTTTGATTGGAAACTGCCGCAGGGTCGTTTTGGTCGTAAAATCCCAAAGGTCGGATCATAGGTGTTCCATACCTTGAATTTTGCCAAAAAGTGGTATAAAAATAGGGCAATAAACGGTACCGAAGTTGAATCGCTTTTTTACAAATTCGTTCATAAAATGGCCCAAAACTCCAAGGTTCTTGATTGAAACCTGTTTCGTTGCTGGCTGAATGGGATCTGAAAAATGGGTGAAATGCAGCCATTTGTACCCACCTGGTATACAATTCTCCGTCTGGTTCGCCAATAAATCCTCCAACATCACTTCCCGCAAAAGAAATTCCAGAAACGCTCAAACTGATTATTTGCTGAGCTGCCAACCATAAATGTTCCCAAGAAGCGGAGTTGTCGCCTGTCCAAACACAAGCATATTTTTGAATTCCTGCATAGGCTGAACGAGTTATTACAAAGGGCCGATGGGGCATGGAATATTTCTTAAGCCCTTGATAAGTACTCATGGCCATCAAATGCCCATACACATTGTGAGCTTTCCTGTGTGAACAAGGGTCCCCATCGTAATCATGGCGAACATCCTCTGGAAAGGTGCCGATTTCAAATACGGCTGGTTCGTTCATGTCGTTCCATACGCCACGAATACCATTTTCAGACAATACTTTAAATTGGCTGCTCCACCATTTTCTGGTTTCAGGATTGGTGTAATCAGGAAATACGCATTTTCCCGGCCAAACATCTCCTTCCATCAAAGCTCCATCTTGTCGTTTGCAAAATACATTGGCTATCAATCCACTTTTGTACACTTCATATTCCGGATCTACTTTGATTCCCGGATCAATTATCACCACGGTTTTCATGCCCATGGCCGATAAATCACTGGTCAGTTTTTTCGGTTGAGGAAAATGCTCTTTCGAAAAAGTAAAACAGCGAAAACCTTCCATATAATCAATGTCCAAATGAATGGCATCGCATGGGATATTCCGGCTTCTAAATTCCTTGGCTATTTCCATCACTTTGGTATCCGGAAAATAACTCCAGCGGCTTTGCTGATAACCCAAAGCCCACAATGGAGGCAATTCAGGCATTCCTGTAAGCCGGGCATAACTTTGGGCAACAGTAAGCAGTTGTGGACCATATATGAAATAATAATTCATTTGCCCACCCCTGGCCCAATAACTGGTTGTTTCCTGGTTTTCTTTTCCGAAATCGAAAATGGTTCGGAAGGTATTATCGAAAAATATACCATAGCCTATTCCATGGTGTAAGCCATAGTAAAACGGAATGTTTTTATACAATGGATCGGTATCTGTACCATAACCATAAGCATCGGTCCCGTAATTTTCAAAACGTTTCCCTCGAAGATTGATGCCGGTTGGCTTATCACCTAATCCAAAAAACTGCTCTCCTTCTTGAATATGTTTTGATACAAATACTATTTTCCCGCCTTTCCATAAATAATGCATCCAATGAAATCCGGCCGAATCAGCTACAATAACTTGATGCTGCTTGTCAAACATGGTTACTTTTAAGTCCGATTTGGCAATTTCTGCATCCACCAACGAAGTCGAAACAATATAATGAGTGTCGGTTTCATTAATGGCCAATTGTATCAGAGATTCTTCAAAACGGTCCCACAAGGCATAGGAATGATCGCGTTGAAAATTCCCATCACTGGCATAGCGAAATCGAATTATTCGGTCGCTTAAAACCAGCAGTTCTAAGATGGTTTCGGATGTGTAAAAAAGAAAACTATTTCCGTTTCTTTCCCAACGGATTATCGCGTCAGGGTAATATTTGGCAGAATATTTATTGTTGGTTGTCGTTACTTGCATGCTTCAAATCCCATAGTTCAACATAGCAAAGGTAATTGCTTTCATGAAAAAACCTACTTAGTGTTAAAATGACAATAAGTCTTGTTGAAAACTTTGCCAAAATTTAAACGGGCAGTTCGCATACCCAAGTCTTCATTAAACTTTCAGACCAAGGGAAAATTACTATTTAAAGTATTAAGTTTCTTTGGCGTGCCCCATTCGCCATTCAAAGTTGTGCCATACTTGGGCCTGGTTATAGGCGAATGGTCGGGCTATTCGCTGCAAATCCTCGCGCCTTTCGCTTTCGCTCAGGCCGCTGTGGGTTTTCCGCTGCTATCCCTGCCCGAGAAGAATTAAAAATTAAAAATTGAAAATTAAAAATTGAGGGAAGCGATGGAAATACAATCCAATATAAAATGGTACAATTGCTAAACTAATGCTTACCAATCCTCAACAAAAAATTGCATGTTGAAGCGGGCAATTGGGAGTACCGCCAATATGAAATAGTACGGTTACTAAAACAAGTGCCTACAATACCTGATAGACTTCAATCCTTCTATTTCCCAATCGTTTTCATTACCTCTAAACTCAGATTTTGTATGAGCAATGCCTAATCGAAAAAGAATTTACAAACCTATTTTTTACCCGAATAAATGCAAGTATTAACCCTAAATTACTAGGTAGTTTCATCTTTACTCAATCAAATAGTTCGTATTAAAAAATCCTATTATTTATAAATTTTAATTAAGTAAATTTAGTATTATTGCCATCCTAATCACTTTTTTTCTTCATAATAGAGATCATACATGAAAATAAAAATTTTAGCCCTTGTTTCTTGTTTTCTTTTGGCTACCGAAATGGTGGATGCACAAGACCAAAATATAGAAAAAGATAAGCGAAACCAACATCAAATCGGTGTTAATGCTACCTATTTCTTCAAACAGTTTTTAAACTTTGGCAATAACAATGCCTTAGCCATTAGTCCATATATCATCTCCTACAAAGTATTGGACCGCAAGCACCATGGTTTTCGCTTTGGCGCAGGTTTGAGTATGCAAAGCACCAAAGAAAATCCAGATAGTCTCAATTTTGTTAAAAATTCAGTTTCCACCTATAATCTCAGGGCCGGTTACGAGTTTCAAAAGGAATTGGGCAACAAATGGATTTGCTTTTTTGGGGTGGATGGTTTGTTTAATTATTCGATTGATAAAACAACTGCCTTCAATGGTTTCGATACGGTAAGCAATGATGATTTACTTTACACCTATGGAGGTGGTCCTGTTTTTGGCATCCAATACAATATTTCCAAACATATTACCTTATTTACTGAAACCGGAATCTATGCCTTAACGGGGCAATCAGTAAGCAAAAGTACCTTTGAAAACAATCCTAGTTTTAATGATGAGTCGAAAACAAGTGTAACCAATATTTCATTTTTACTGCCAACTTCCTTGTATTTGAACGTTCGTTTTTAACCCGAAAAAACATGAAAGCAAAATATCCAATTATCTGTTTGGTTGCCGCTGCAATTTTGGCTGGACAATCCTGTAAAAAGGAAATTGAATCAGATGAAGAAAGATTTTCCGAACCTCAGTTACCCCAGACTGCCTACAACTATTACCCAAGCAATATCCCATCCGACATGTCTGATTTGCCATTTCGGATTTCACCGAATCAAAATCAATTAACTTCGGATGGCGCTACTTTGGGACGCGTGCTATTCTATGATAGAGCTTTATCCCAGAATAATTCCATTAGTTGCGGCAGTTGCCATAAACAACAGTTTGGATTTGCCGACAATAAAGCCTCGAGCACCGGATTTGAATTGAAAAAGACCAAACGAAACAGTATGGCCATTGCCAATGTGGCCACCCAGGATGCCTATTTTTGGGATCTTCGGGTTCAAAGTTTAGAAAAGCAGGTTCTTATGCCTGTTAGTAATCACATTGAAATGGGAATGGAAGATTCGACCATGTTGCCCAAAAAATTGGCCCAACTAAACTATTATCCTGAATTGTTTACCAAAGCCTTTGGATCGTCTGAAATCACAACAGAGCGCATATCAAAAGCCTTGGCCCAATTTCTACGTTCGATGGTTACTGTTAACTCTAAATGGGATCTAGCCAGAACATCCAATTTAAGCAATTATTCGGAACAGGAAAAGCTTGGAAAAAAACTCTTTGACGAGTCGGGTTGTAATAGTTGCCATAGCAATGAAGACTTGCGGCCTAGCTGGAATTCTTCTGCCAATATTGGTTTAGATATGGTGTATGCTGATTCTGGGATTGCGGCTCTTCCCGGATTAAGCAATTCAGCTATGGTGGGTTCATTCCAAATACCCTCGCTCCGAAACATTGCTTTAACTGCACCTTATATGCATGATGGAAGGTTTTCAACTTTAGGTGAAGTAATCGACCATTATAGCCATGGTATTCAGCCAAATAAATACCTCGATTGGCATTTAATTGAAAATGGCAATGGCCCCTTCTTTGGTGAAGGGGATGGTATTGTTTTTGATCCAGGATCGGTTAATGGAGAGATTGTTCCGAAGCAGTTTAATTTTTCAAATACAGAAAAAGATGCTTTGATTGCTTTCCTTAAGACGCTCACTGACGAGACACTTGTAAACGATCCCAAGTTTTCAGACCCCTTTGTGAAAAAATAGTTTGTAGGGAATTTCATAAAAAAGTTGTTTCTTCGCAGTAATGAAGTACAAATTCTTTTTACTTGCTTTACCAACCGTTTTGGTTTTGGCCTTTGGGTGTTCCTTTCCTAAATATGAGGTGAAATATGAAGTAACCTGCACTCGCTGCGACGTAAGTTATCTCAAAGAAAAGGATGAGTACGTGCAACGTGAATCGGCAAGTGGTACCTGGACCTATTCCTTCCGAGCCTACGAAAATCAATCTTTATCGGTGGCCGCACAAAATGTTGATACCCTAAAAGATAAAGTCTTTGTTTCGATTTCAATCAATGGGGAAGTTGTGGATTCCATTTCACGTTCCGGAAAACCTTGGAGTGGAGCTATAGCCAAGCATACAGCCGGTAACGAATAGTCGCTTATTGGTTTGTTTTCTCTTTCCTATTGCTTGTGCTTTTTTGAATTCGCCTTCCTCAAGGTCTCCGTTTTAATAAAGGGAAAAGCTTGTAAAACCTAATGAAATGAATATAAGAAAATGGGTAATTCGTCTATTGGCAACCGGACTTCTTTGCCTAGGATTTTTGCTCGGGATCGTATTAAATCCAAGTTTTCTGTATGCCAATAAAACAAATATTGGAAGTTTCAAGGTTTACCATGATGCACCCCTTGACCCAGCATTTGTTCAACAACTCAATTCGGCAGCTGAACTTTTAAAAACCAGCAAGCATTTCGACCCTCAGCTAAACCTTGATATTTGTTTAAACGATGGTTCGCTGTATCCCTTGCTTATGGAGAAAATCCGAGGACAGGCATTTGCTTGGGGATTTTATGACAAGGTAGTTTTATTGGGGAAAGCAAATTCCAAAGAAAACAGAGTAGAACTAAACGGTTATCATTGGAATTTAGCACAGTTGCTAAGCCACGAAATGGTGCATTGCCTTCAATTCAAGGCTTTTGGATTGTGGAATTCAAATCCATTGGCCCAATACCCAGAATGGAAGTGGGAAGGTTATCCTGAATATATTGCTAGGCGAAATAAGGAACAATTGGATTTGTATACCAACATGGCCAGAAAATTGGAGCAAGAAAAAGCTGCACCAAACGATTGGGCCTTTCATTGGAGTGATTCAACCATTTCACCAAGAAGTTATTACCAGGCTTGGATTTTAATGCAATTTTGTTTGGAAACCAAGCAAATGACTTACGAAGCCTTGTTGAAAGATACCACCAGTGAACAAAACCTGAATGCCCAAATGATGGATTGGTTTGCCTTAGAAAAAGTAAAACGCAATCACCGAAATAAATAGAAAAGGCGAACTTTTTCTTATTCATTAGATTCAGTTATTTGTTGACTAGTTCTGATTTATTGAATAGCCACCCAGATTTTGAATTGAAAAGTTCTACATCAAGGTAAATCCCAAAAAAAAAAATGGAGCAGTTGGTTCGCTGTATCCACTCGAAATTTAAAATGAATTAAATTGTACTAATGATTCGACCTGTTTTTCCCTCACAAATTTCTATCCTACTCATTTTGACGGTTATTTTTACTTCGTGCAATGGACAAGTGAATTCTGAAAAAAGCAAAGAAAATTTAGATAAGAATAAATTCCCTAGGATTCCTAAGCCAAAAGGATTAAATAATGACGCAGATATTGGTTTCGGTATTCAAGATAAATCTGGGAATATTTGGTTTGGCAGTTACGGTGAAGGGGTATTTAAATACGATGGAAAAGTCTTTATAAATTATACTACCGATGAAGGATTAAATAGTAATACAATTTATTCAATTGTTGAAGATAAGAAGGGAAATATTTGGGTAAGTACAAATAAAGGCCTAAATTGTTTTGATGGCATTAAATTTCAAAATATTCCAATTGTTTTTAAACCTAAGGACCCCATGTTTTTAAATTATTCATCCGACGAGCCACCATCAGAAAACAAAATTTGGAGCATGATGGTAGATAATGAAGGAACAATTTGGCTTGGAACTGACGATGGCGTTTATTGTTACAATGGAAAAGAATTTACCCGTTTTCTAGATGACTCGAATATAATAAACAAAGATAGCCTGCAACTGAAAGCAATTTTTTCAATTTTACAAACGACTGATGGAAATATTTGGTTTGCAGCTTGCCAAAGTGAAGGTATTTCTAAATTTGATGGAAAGGTATTGACCAATATGGTCCCTTATAAAGACGTAAGAAGAACAGATAGAGTAATTGAAGACAAAAAGGGAAACCTTTGGTTTGCTTGTGTTTTCAAAGGTGTAGGACGATTTGATGGAAAAACGTATACTGCGAATGTGTTTAATGAGAAACCAACGAATGGACCTTCAAATATTATCGAGGACGGAAATGGAAATATATGGTTTGATACGCAAGCAGGATTAAGTTACTATGATGGGATTAAGCTCAAAACTTTTCACGATAATGAAAGTATTCCGAACAAAAAACTAATCCCGTTTTTTTCAGATAAATCAGGACATGTATGGTTGAGTAGCAAAGGAATGGGATTGTACCAATATATGAATGGGAAATTTATTAGCTTATCAGAATGAACTTCAAAAACTGAAAAAATAGGGCAACACGAAACAAGGAACAAATCCAACATTCACCTTCGCATTTCGGATTTAGTTTTAGTGGCTCACTTTCAGCTGATCTTTAAAAATCGATTTAGCCATAAATTTGCATACTGCCTCTGTTCCCAAAACGAACAAATAAAAGTTTCATTCGATTTGAATTTATTAGGTTAAAACCGTATTAAACCCAAATTCAGCATTAGAAATCTATTACAGCTTCCAACTGCTTCAAATACAAGGATTTCAGAACAATTTTTGACTTCAAAATAGTTTACTATTCCTTCACCCAAAAATTAACCTGAAACCCTCGTCTTTATTGCATTTGAAAGCTTCATTACGATTTCTAATGCGTAATCTGGGTTAAACCACCAAAACTAAATTTCCACTACGTCGCTCCGGGCAAGGATAGAGCGTGATACCCCACAGGACGGTGCAGGGCTACACCTTCAACCAAAGGGTACGAAGAAGTAAAAGCCAAGTTAACAGCAAAATTTCAAATAAGCTTGCATGGTGTAGCCTTGCGCCGGACGAGGAGTATTAGCGATAGCCTGACCCGAACGCCCCCCTGAAACTGATGGATCGGGGTACACTGTTTTTGGGCGGAGGGGGCACGCCAAATAAACTTACATATGAATGGCACGTTTACCACTCACATCCAAGGCTGCCTCCTTGATGGCCTCCATATACGTAGGGTGGGCATGGCTCATACGGGCTAAATCCTCAGCACTGGCGCGGAATTCCAAGGCTGTAACACCTTCACCAATCATATCGGCAGCGCGGGCACCAATGATATGCATTCCCAATACTTCGTCGGTTTCGGCATCGGCCAAAATTTTAACAAAACCATCCAAATCCATGCTCGCACGGGCACGACCCAAGGCTCGGAATGGAAATTGTCCGGATTTGTATTTTCGACCCTCCTGTTTGAGTTGCTCTTCGGTAAATCCAACCCCAGCTACTTCGGGCCAGGTATAAACAACTCCGGGAATGGCGTTGTAATTGATATGTGGTTTTTGTCCGGCAATGCATTCAGCCACAAAAACACCTTCCTCTTCAGCTTTATGGGCAAGCATGGCACCTTTTACTACATCGCCTACCGCGTAAATATTTGGTACATTGGTTTGTAAATGGCCATTCACTTCAATTCGTCCACGCTCGTCGGTTTTGATGCCAATTTTATCAAGTCCTAAGCCATCCGTATACGCTTTTCTACCTACAGCCACTAGGCAGAAATCGCCTTTGAATTCCGCGTCTTTCCCATTTTTATCGGTAGCTGTAACCGTAACAGTTTTGCCCTTAGCCTTTACACCCGAAACTTTGTGGCTCATGAAAAACTGGAAGCCAATTTTACCCAAAACACGTTGCAACTCCTTGCTGAGACTGCCGTCCATTCCCGGAATAATGCGGTCAAGGTATTCGATAACCGAAACTTTAGAGCCAAGGCGAGCATAAACCGAACCCAATTCCAAACCAATAACACCACCACCAATAACGATGAGGTGTTCCGGAATTTCCTTCATTTTCAAGGCTTCGGTGCTGGTGATAATTCTTTTTTTATCGACTTCGATACCGGGTAGGGAAGCCGGTTTGGAGCCCGTAGCAATGATGGTTTTATCGGATTCGATGACATCGCTTTTGCCATCGTCTTTGGTGATTTTGATTTGGGTGGCCGATTCAAAAGAACCAACACCTTGAAAAACAGTTATTTTGTTTTTCTTCATCAAGAAATTCACGCCATCCACATTGGCTTTCACCACGCCATCTTTGCGTTTGATCATTTGATCCAAATCGGCTTGAACCGAATCAGTCAAAATACCATGTTCACGAAAGTTATGAATGGCATTGTGGAAATGTTCGGAACTATCGAGCAAGGCTTTGGAGGGAATGCAACCCACATTCAAACAAGTGCCTCCCAAGGTGGGATATTTTTCGATGATGGCAGTTTTGAAACCCAATTGTGCGCAACGAATTGCAGCTACATATCCACCTGGTCCTGAACCGATAACGGTAACGTCGAATTTTTCCATAAGTAATTTCTGGCGCGAAGGTAAGGATGTTCATTTTTAAAGAGTCGATTGTTTGCATATTTTTATTGAAGATTTTCAAACCTGAACATTTTGGTAAGATGTTTGCATGGTTTGAAGAAAAAGCTGTCATATGAAAAACCATCTACCCTTTTTTGCTTTATTGCTGGTATTAGGATTGAGTTCCTGCATGCACACGGCCCGGATCGAAGTATTGAAACCCGCCGATATTACAATTGACCCCCAAATTAAGACGATAGTGTTGGTGAACCGGTATAAGCCCGACCAACAGAATGCTTGGATGAACGCGATGGAAGGACTTTTTACCGGTGAATTTATGTTTACCGACCGAAAAGGCGCCGAAAATGCCTTGGAAGGATTGCGGTCGCAAATGGCCAATAGTCCGCGATACAACTTTGTTTTAGCCAATCGGTATTTGGAAGGAAGTGGTGTGGGTTATTTTCCTGATCCTTTGAATACCCCAACTATCAATCAACTTTGCCAGCAGTTTAATGCGGATGCCGTTTTGGCCATCGAAGTGTTTGATAGTGATATTGCCCTTGCGTCGCGCCCTTTGCAACGAACAACTAGGGTGAATAAGAAGGATGTGATTCAAAAATATTTCGCTGCCACCGAAAATGTGAAAGTTACCATGGGCTGGAGGATTTATCAAAAGGGAAATGGGGCCATTTTGGATCAACATCAAATGTATAACCAAATGCAGTTTACAGCCGAAGGTCCAACCGATATTGCCGCTCGTACAGCACTTTTAAATCCAGAACAGGCCGTAATGAAAACGGCTTTTGAAGGCGGACAAGTTTATTCCAATCGAATAGCGGCTCGGTGGACTAGTATCGATCGCAGTTATTATTCAAAGGCAAAGAAAGAACCAAGGATGAAACAAGCCGTTCGTTTAGCAGATGCCAACCAATGGGAAAAGGCGGCCGAAATTTGGAAGGAATTATCCAACAGCCAGGATGAGAAAGTTGCAGGAAGGGCTACCTACAATTTGGCAGTAGCCTCTGAAGTGCTTGGAAAGCATGATTTAGCCTTGGATTGGGCCAACCGTTCGGCCTACAAATTTCACAATGCTATGGCTAGGGATTATATTGTTCAACTCAAACGCAGAATGGACGAAATAAACAGACTGGACGTGCAAATGGACAAAAAAGAATAAACACTATTTTTACCTTATTTATGTTTAGACGTCAGTTTTTCAAAGGATCAGCCATTTTAGGAGCCACGGTAGCCATTCCCCAGCTTCTTAAAGGTAGTTTTGGTTTAATCGATGCCAAAGGAAATAGACCGGTTCATCGGATATTGAATACCTCCAAAGAAAAGGTAGGAACTTTGCCCATTCTCCGAGCATTTGCCGGTGATCAAAACGATTATGTTTCGCCCTATGTGCTTTTCGATGAGTTTGGTCCGGTAAACCTACAAGCCAAAAGTGAACCGTTGCGGGTAAATGCCCATCCACATGCCGGTATTGTTCCTACCACGTATTTCCTTTCCGGCACAGGGCATCACCGGGATAGTTTAAATTATGATTTTCAAATCGGACGAGGGGATTTTATGATGTTTACCTCCGGACGTGGAGCCATACATATGGAAGAAACCGGACAAAAGCTTTATGAGGAAGGAGGATTTTACCACGGTTTTCAAATCTGGTTGAATATGCCGGCAAAATACAAATTCGCAGCCCCGGCTACCGATGTTCACCGAGAGGATAAAATGGCCAACTTGAAAACCAAAGATTATTCAGCCAAGGTAATTTTAGGTGAGCTCCTGGGTGCGAAATCAAAAATTGAATTGTTGTCGCCCGCTTTCTATTTTCATATTCAATTGAAACCGAATGGAAAGATTGAGATACCAACCAATGCCACGCACAATGCCTTTGTGTATGTGGCAAAAGGAAAGGTTGAGACAAGTGAGAATAAAATATTGAATGCTAATCAGGTAGGATTGTACGAAAGAGGTAAAGAAACCATACCATTGTTTTCAAAAGAAGGGGCTGATATTTTGGTTTTAGGGGGGCAGCCTTTGAATGAACCGGTTTACAGTTACGGTCCATTCGTTATGAATACCGAAGCCGAAATCAGGCAATGCATCCAAAATTACCAAACAGGCAAAATGGGCAATCCCGATTTGGTGGACGGTAAAAAATAGCGAATGTTCCTGTTTTGGAAGCTTAGGTTTAGATTGAAAGCTACAGAAAGGGTTTGAAAATTAATTATGATTTAACCTCGATTTTAATTTTCAATTCGTTTACTTTGCAATGATGAACAAACCGATTTCCACCCTTTTGTTTTGGGCTTTTACTACCTCTTTGGTTCAAGGATTTGCACAAAATATTCCTTTTAAGTCCATTCCTTACAACTATACCAACAAAACCCTGCAATTGCCTCCTGGTTTTAGCTACCAGGTGTTGTATTCGGCAGGCGACGATGTATACAATGCCAAAGGCGTGGTAGCTCCTGGGAAAGCGGAGCAGGATATGGTTGTTTACGTACCTATTCAAAATTCGTCGGAGCACGGTTGGCTTTATGTGAGTCAGGAAGGCCGTCAATCCAATGCTATTTTGGGTGATGGAGGTGGTGCCACCATGTTTGAGATTAAAAAGGTAGATGGAAAATGGCAACAAGTGGGGAATAAGCAGGCTGTTGATTTCTCGAGTGTGGGGGAGACTTACAGAAACTGTGGTGGAGGATTAACTCCGCACGGAACCATTGTTACCATGGAGGAGGAATTTCCAACTTCCAATTTAGAAATTTGGAAAGAATCAGGCATAAAGGATACATCGGCGATTGGAGGGAAGCCACGTTATTTAAACTACGGATGGGCGGTGGAAGTAGACCCCAAAACCTTCCAGGCTATAGGTAAAATTAAAACGTTTGGGAGGTACCGTCATGAAGATGCCGAGTTTATGCCCGATGATAAAACCGTTTATTTGAGTTCGGATAACAAGCCATCCATCCTTTTCAAATTTGTAGCCGAAAAACCGGGCGATTATTCCAAGGGAGAGCTTTTTGCATACCAAGAAGCCGCCGATGATGGGTTTCCAACTTGGTTAGCCTTGCCAGCCGATGATAAAACCCGAGAAAATGCCATTGATGCAGCGGTTAAACGTGGAGCGACCTTGTTTATCGACCAAGAATGGATTCAACGGGTTGGGAACAAATTGTACATTGCCGAATCGGGCTCGTCGCATTTTGATTTTTACAACGAAGTAGGGTGGGGTGGAAGACCGGCCAAGCATTTGGAGGCTTTGTGCAAAAAGAAGGGACAGGAATACGAAGATCCGTATGGTAGAATTTTAGAATTGGATTTAAACACCAATCGAATTCGGGTGTATTTGAATGGTGGCGTTTCAGAGAAGGATGGAAATTTCTGTTTCGCTAGTCCTGATGCCATGACTTCGGCCAAAATAAACGGCAAGGAATGGTTAGTTATAAGTGAAGATTCGCAGGGGCAATTGAACGGAAAGGCCAGTGAAGCCATCAAAGCCAAGGGCGAAACCTACAATGAAGTTTATTTCTTGGAGCCCAATCTTGACAAGGTGAGTTTAGATGATTTGCATAGGTTCATAATGGCGCCCGAGGGTTGTGAAACTACCGGTAATATGTTTACCCCCGATGGTAAGACTTATTTTGTGTCCATCCAGCATCCCAATCCCAACAATCCCCCACCGTTTAATAAGTCCTGCGTAGTTGCCATCACCGGGTTCTAACTCCACTTTTCTCACTTCTATTTTCTCTTTTCTATTTTCTCTTTCTAATTTCTCATTTTTCCCCAATTTTTAATTTTTAATTCCCTAATTTTTAATTAATTAGTCGTGCCCCTCCGCCCCCAAAAACCTTTCTACTAAAAATGTAGCATTCTACCTGGGGCGTTCGGGCCGGGCTATTCGCTGCAAATCCTCGCGCCTTTCGCTTACGCTTAGGCCGCTGTGGGTTTTCCGCTGCTATCCCTGCCCGGAGAGTGTGCGGATACTTGGGTTTTGGTGGTTTGAATGGAGAGTTGATATAATTATTGCTTTGCTGTTATGTTGTAGAAACGGAAGAAGGAAATAGCAGGTGATTAACTATCCATAAGAATAGCACACAATCTAGCTATCAGTTTACACATAGGTGCTGTAAATTAAGGGAAAGTAAATTTTATAAACTGCCATTTTTGTAGATTATTTCCTACTATTTTTGAAGGCAGATATTGGTATGGGGAAATGGAAAGGCAGATACAGGAAATTTTTGCCCAATTTTAAGACCGACACAACAGCAGACAGAAATAAAATAATATAAACAAATAAATGAGGACACGTATGCACTTTGACATTGACTTATTAGGTGACGGCAGAAATCATTTTCACTTTCACGGACACGGACATTTTACGTTAGATTATGATGAAGTAATTCTCGACCCTTCAGTTCTTTTCTATCTCACATCGCACAAGATTAAAGAAACTCAAATAATCTATTATCTGCCTGACAACTTAATCAGATTAATTGACCGCTCAAAAGACAATATAGAATATCAAACGTTTTTAAAAACATTCTTGACATACTTTCGCTATGGTTACAGCAGACAAATCGAAGAAAATGATTGGAAACTTTTTTACCAAAATATTAAGGCAATGACAATAAAGCCAATTTCACAAGACAGTGTAAAATCTAACCAACAAGACAACTACTATGATAACTATTTAAAAATGTTTTCCGACCATGACTTCTATATTTCAATGAGTCCGAGAATAAATTTTTTAGGTGACTGTATTGCCAAAATTATGGAGTTTAGTAAACGGACGGGTAGGACTATTTTAAGTAAATCTAGAAAACTTGCAAACTTACTCCGTGAAAAAATAATTTCATTAGAGTTGCCAAAACGCCTTGCAGAAATGCCAAACCATTTAGACAACGGCCTTAAAATAAAAAGCGATTTACTAAATAAAATATTTGAATTTAGAGGAGGGCGGACAACTAAATTTTTCGTGGGAGTATGTTTAGGGGTTGGAGGGTTTGCGAATCCTGCAATTGGTGTAATAGGCGTTGCATTTGTATTTATTGACCCTTAACAAAATTTACGGATGATGCATTAAAATAATATAACACTGGGCATAACAGTGGGCAAAGGCAATAAGCGATTTAGCACTTCGTATAGAGCTTTTGGTGAAGAACTTCGCATCCTCTCTTTAAATAAACTTTTATCTGTAAATTCGCTTACTGTCTCTGCCCCCAAAACGTTAATAGACAAGTGTAAAGACCTAAGCAAAAAATTTTGGAAGTAGATCCAAAAGAATTAATAAAAACAGAGATGCCAAGCAAATGATACTAGACAACGAAAACGAAAATCTTAAAGTCCACGAGTGGATTTCAAAATATACACAGACAGGAAAGCTATCCATAGTAACTGGATATTTTACGGTTGGTGCTTTGGCTTATTTATCTAAAGAAACAAAGGACAAAATTGATGAATACAAATTCATACTTGGCGACATTGTAAACTTCGACTTTGACAAGGACAGAGCACTCGACCTTTTAAACGAAGACATCAATATTGACGCATCTTTAAAACTTAGTAAAGTTGCACAAGAAGCAGTTGCTTTTTTAGAACTTGACAAGGTAATTGCAAAAACACTTGAACCAAACTTTTGCCACGCAAAAGCATATTTATATAAGCACAACGACAAGGACCCACAAAAGGATTATTACATTTCAGGGAGTTCTAACCTGACAGAAGCAGGAGTTGGTTTAAAAACGACAAACAATGTTGAATTAAATATTGGTAGTTTCGGCTCCGACCCGCAGTATAACGAGTTAATAAAATGGTTCGAAGGCTTATGGTCAAGACCACAAGCCCACGAATATAAAACCGTTGTTGATGGCAACGGTAGCGTTAATCGAATTCAGTTCAAACAATACCTAATTGACGAAATCAAAAAGATTTTCACAGAGTATTCTCCAAACCAACTTTACTATAAAGTTTTGTTTGAACTCTTTGGTGACGAACTTCTACTTGAAAAAGACAATCCTGAATTCAATCGTCAAATCGGACGACTTGAAAACACAGTCGTTTACAATTCCTTGTATGAGTTTCAGCAAAAAGGAGTTTTGAGTTTGATTAAAATGCTTCAAAAACACAACGGAGCAATTTTAGCCGATGCAGTGGGTTTGGGTAAAACTTGGACTGCTTTGGCTGTAATGAAATTCTATCAGTTACAAGGACGTGAAGTAATTTTGATTTGTCCAAAGAAACTGCAAAACAACTGGAGAATTTATCAGAAGAATCAAAACTCAAAATTTGAGAAAGACCAGTTTGAATATTTCCTAAGATTTCATACTGACTTGACAGATGATTTGATGGAGAAATACCACGACAGGGCGGACAGAATGTTTATCAATGAAAAACCCAAACTGTTTGTAATTGATGAAAGCCACAACCTAAGAAACGACAAATCAAAACGCTATAAATTTTTAGTTGACCAGATAATTTCACAAAACGAAGATGTAAAAGTGTTGATGCTTTCAGCAACACCAATTAATAATTCGTTAATGGATATTCGGAATCAATTCAAATTAATAGTTGGCGGAAATGCAAAAGGCTTTGAAGAATCATTGGACATCAAAAATATTGATTACACTTTCAGAGCAGTACAAAAAGCATTCAACGAATGGACACTAGAAACTGAACCAAAAATTGGTGAGTTTATTAAAAAATTACCGCCTAACTTTTTCAAACTAACCGATTCTTTAACTGTTGCCCGAACTCGTAAAATGATTGAAGGACATCAGGACGGTTTGGAGTTTCCAAAGAAAACAAAACCCGAAAATATTTTCGTTACACCAAAGCAGATTGGAAACTTCGAGAGTTTTGAAGAATTGTTCGACCATTTTCCACCAATGCTTTCAGGCTATCAACCTTCATTCTATATTGATGAATTTGAAGATGCCGATATTCTACACGATGAAAAGCAACGTGACCATTTCTTAGTAAAAATGATGTATATCTTGCTTGTGAAAAGGCTTGAATCATCTTGGTTTTCCTTTCAGTCAACAACTGAAAAAATACTAGCTCATCATCAAAATGCACTCGACAGAATCAAACAATTTCAGGAAACCAAAAAGGAAACAGGTTGGAATGAAGCCCAACCATCGCTTTTTGATGATGATGATGTTTTAGCTAATTTAGAAGATTTCACTTTAGGTAAAAAACGTAAAACCCTATTGATGGATATTGACCGTTCGGGCAATATTGAAAACTACAAGAAAGATTTAAAAGCAGATATTGAAGCCTTGCAATTGCTCCAATCAAACTTAGTTCAGTTTGAACGCAAGATTGCCAAAGAAATAAATAAGCCAAGAAACTACAGTAGCGAAGATGATAAACTGGAAACGCTGGTAAATCGAATTGTAAAGAAAAGACAGGCAGGTGAAAACGGAGGAAACGCAAAAGTTTTGATTTTTACAGTTTACAAAGACACTGCTTTTTATCTTTTTGAACAATTAACTGCAAGAGGATTTAATAATGTGGCTGCTGTAAGTGGCGACACTTCCATAGTTTGGAACGAAGAAGGAGAAACAAAAAAATACGAACCTATATTGGAACGCTTTGCTCCTTTCACAAAATTATTCCGAGAAAAAGAATGGACTTTTGAACCATCAAGCAAAGTCATTTCTATCAACCAACAGTTTGACGAGTGGCAAAAATGGATTGCTGAGAACGACAAAAGAACTTATGAAAAACTACAAAATCCAATTGATATTCTGATTGCAACCGATGCTTTAAGTGAAGGACAAAACTTACAAGATTGCGATTTGGTAATTAACTATGATATTCACTGGAATCCCGTTCGTGTAATTCAGCGTATGGGTCGTATTGATCGTTTGGGTTCACCAAACACAAAAATATTCGGCATCAATTTCTGGCCATCTAATAACATCAACTCCTATTTGAATTTGCAAGGCAGAATAGAACAACGAATGGCTGCAATGAAATTGGCAGGTTCTGAAGTTCATTTAGATTTTTCTGACACATTCAAAGAAATGGCAGAGGATGAAAATTTAGAGCAGAAACAAAAAGCAAGAATGTTGGAGCAAATGCAATCTTCTTGGGATGAAATTGACACCGAAAAATCATTGGGCTTTGACGACTTTTCTTTGGAAACTTTTAGACAAGAATTGTTGGAAGAGCTAAAGAAGAACGAAAAGTTTTATAAATCGCTACCTAATGGAATTTACACAGGTTTTAAAGCTATACAGGAAGTTTGCCCGCAAGAAGGAATGATTGCATTATTGGGCTATCCGAGTAAGCCTACCAAGGCAAACAATTTTGAATACAAGGGATACGAACTCATTTACATTGATCATTCGGGCAAATCGGTATTCTTAAACCAAAAAGAAGTATTGGAGGCTTTGGCAAAACACAAAGAAGAAATTCGTTTTGTGCCAAAAGCAATTGACCAAGGTGAATCAAAATCCATTGAACATTTATCTGCTGCTTTGTCCGCTTGGCTTAAAAGTCAGGCAACCGAAGAAGAAGTTCAAGAAGATGGAACGGTAAAACAAAAAATGGGAAAAGCTTCGTTAGATATGCTCAACAAACTAAAATCAGGAAGCAAAACCGCCATTCAAAAACTAAAAGATGAAGGTTCTGCTTCGCAGAAATTCAATAAAGATAATTTCGATTTAATTACTTGGTTTATTGTAAGCAACAAATGAACTCAATAAGAAAATTCAGTACAGTATCGTTTACCGAGGCTCTCAAAGCATTCTTTTCAGAATTAAATGTTCCTGTAAATTATTTGGCCGACAATCCAGCCTCGGCTGCAGATATTTTGGCAGACAAATACAAATCCACCAACGAATCACACCAACTTATTGAAGATGTGTATGCGTTCGGAATGGTGAACGATGCCATATTTGAAGGAAGGGAAAATGCCATTTCTGATTTGGCTGATATAAAACAATTAGACGCCGACTATGATGGCCTATTAATTTTTGGAGTTATTCTTAAAGACCGCAGCGACGGGCTGCTACCCACCCGTGGCCAATTGGCGGATATAACAAGAAGTTTTAACCAAGTTTTCCCATACACACCTGTTACTATTGTGTTCAAATATGGCTCTCACATTTCCTTTGCCAATAGCGAACGCATCAAATTCAAACAAGAGTGGCGTGAAGGCGAAAAGGTGGGGAAGGTGAGCCTTCTGCGTGATATTAGCATTGAAAACACGCATTCGGGACATATTCGAATTCTATTAGAATTGAAAATATCCGCAACGGATAAAAACAAAATAAACTCCTTTAATAGCCTTTATGCCTATTGGCAACAGGTATTCAACGTTAGCCTACTCAACAAAAAGTTCTATCAAGAATTATCATACTGGTATTTCTGGGCAATAAAGAATGTAACCTTTCCGGGTGTTCCCACAGCCGAAGATGCTTTTCGGAAAAATAAAGACCTAGATGATTTAGAACAAGAACACAAGGCAACCAACGTAATAAGAATGCTTACGCGTTTACTCTTTGTTTGGTTTATAAAAGAAAAGAAACTCATTCCCGAAAGTCTATTTGAGCTAGAAACTTTGCAAAAAGATATTTTGAACGAAATATCGCCCTACCATGAAACAGGAATGTTCAAACAGGCCAACAAAGACAGTGTTTATTACAAAGCCATTTTGCAAAATTTGTTTTTCGCAACACTGAACTGCCCCATCAATGCCGATAGCCTTGATAAAAGAAAACGTGAGTTTAGAGGAGATGGATATGGCCAACATAGAGGAATAGACTATTTGTTGAGATACAAGCAATACTTTAAAAACCCAGATGCCTTTCTCGAAATGCTGAATAAACAAGTACCATTTTTGAATGGCGGCCTGTTTGAATGTTTGGATGATAAAGATAATAACCTTTACATTGATGGATTTTCAGACCAAATGACCAAAGGCGAACAACTAATCGTTCCCGATTACTTATTTTTTGGTGTCGAAGAAAAAATAGATTTGAGTGCCGAATTTGGTGTTACCAATAAAAAAGGCACAAACGATGCTGCTGTAAAAGGGCTTATCAATATTCTAAAGTCGTATAAGTTTACCATAACCGAGAACACCCCAATAGAAGAAGATGTGGCCTTAGACCCCGAACTATTGGGAAAGGTGTTTGAAAACCTATTGGCAAGCTATAACCCCGAAACTAAAACCACAGCCCGAAAGCAAACTGGAAGTTTTTATACCCCGCGAGAAATAGTGAACTATATGGTGGACGAAAGCCTTATTGCTTACCTAAAACCCCAATTGCTTGCCGAAAGCCCCGCTTGGGTGCAATTCGGAAACACCCAAACCGATATGTTTGGCAATAAGGAACGAAGCCAATTGAAATTGGAGCATACCATTGGCCTAAGCAACTGGAAAGGCAGAGAAGATGAGTTGGAAACCAAACTGCGAAACTTGGTTTCTTATAACAACGATTTAAACCCCTTCACAAATAAGGAAGACGCAAAACAATTGCTTTATGCCATTGATAACTGCAAAATATTAGACCCTGCCTGCGGCAGCGGTGCATTTCCGATGGGGGTCCTGCAAAAGATGGTGCATATTTTACAGAAGCTCGACCCAGGTAATGCGGTGTGGAAGGAAGTACAGATTTCAAAAGCAAAAAACGAAGCAGAACAAGCATTTGCAATTGAAGATAAGGAAGCAAGGGAGGAACGCCTGATTGAAATAAACAACGCCTTCGACCAAAGCATAAACGACCCCGACTATGCCCGTAAACTCTTTTTGATTGAAAATTGCATTTATGGGGTGGACATACAACCCATTGCCACGCAAATATCCAAACTTCGTTTCTTTATTTCCCTGGTGGTAGAGCAAAAGGTAAACACCAATAAAGACAACTTTGGCATACGCCCACTGCCCAACTTAGAAACCAAGTTTGTGGCTGCTAACTCCCTCGTTGGCATTGAAAAAGAACAATACCAAAATAGTTTGTTCGACACTAAAGAGGTGAAACTATTGGAGGTCGAGCTAAAGAAAATACGCAGCAAACTGTTTAGTGCCAAAAGCAAAGACACCAAAATAAAATATCGCAAGCAAGATGAAGAACTTCGAAAAGCAATAGCTACAGAACTAGAGAAAATTGGATGGAAAAACAAAACGGCCCTAATGTTGGCCGCTTGGGACCCCTATAACCAAAACACATCATCCCCATTTTTTGATATAGAATGGATGTTTGATATGAAAGATGGCTTTGATATAGTGATTGGGAATCCGCCGTATGGTGGTGGTTATTCTGATACCGAGAAAAAATATTTCAAATCGTTTTACAAGAGTGCACAAACAATTCCAAAGATTCAGAAAGGTTCACTTGATACTTTTACATTATTTATTGAGCAAAGTTTTAACTCACTTCGCAAAAATGGAAGTTTGAATTATATTGTTCCTATTGCAATTACTTCAAGTGATTCCATGACTGGAATACAAAATCTTTTGGAATCAAACTGTAACGAAATAAAAATATCATCATACTCTGTTAGACCACAGCCTGTCTTTCAAAACGCTGTAGTGAATACATCAATTTTATTTTTTACGAAGTCAGGAACACCTTGCACGAAAATTCTTTCGACAAAAATGTATCGTAAAAACAAAGATTTTAACTTGCAATATTTAGTAGATAACCTTCAATTTATTGATGTATTCAATTATCGTTTAATTGGTAGGTACCCAAAAATTAGCTTAGAAATTGAAAGAAATATTTTAGGAAAAGTATTTTTGCAAAAAACTTCTATTGGTGATTTAATTAAATTAATCGGTAAGCCAATTTACTACAGAACAACCGGTGGTAGATATTACAAAGTCATAACACCATATTCAACAGGTTCTACAAAAGAAACATCAATATACTTTGATGAAAAGATTTCAAAGTCCATAGGTGCAATTCTGAGCAGTAGCTTGTATTTTTGGTTTTATCAAATATATTCAAATAATCTCGATTTGAAATTTTATGAAATTGCATCATTTAAGATTCCTTTGGAAAAACTGACAGATTACAGTATTGTTAAACTTGAAAATCTTTATTCAGAATATTTAAAAGATATAGAGGCAAATTCAAATGTACGCCAGACTACTAAGTATGCAAACATAGATTCATTCAGAGAATATAAAATTGGTAAGTCAAAACATATAATTGACAAAATTGATGATTTGATTTGTCCTTTGTTCGGTTTTAATCAAGAGGAAACAGATTTTATTAAAAACTATGAGATTGATTTCCGTTTAACTGATGAAGAGTATACAGCACCCGAAGACGTTGTTGAAAATGATGGGTCAGCTAAGAACGAGAAGGTAAAACCTAAAGGAAAGAATGGGGGAGGCAAAAAGGGTTTTGATATTCCGATAATGGATATTTGAATAATATGAGCATAAAGACAATTGGAACTTTTGTATTAAGAAGTGAAGGCAATGGCTGCCTTTCGGGAAAGTATAAAACAAATGAAGGGAATGATACTTACCCTGAAGCCTGCAAGGCAAAAACCCCTATTGAAGAGGATGGCTTTTGCGGAACATATCATAGCGTTTGGATACAAGAAGATGGACAAGTTGAAAAGGCCACCTTGAAGATACGGAAAAATGACAAAAACAATGGGTATGTTTTGAATTGGTACATCAACATTAAGTCTGGTTACACTGGAGCGGGAATGCTCATCGACAATTTCTTAGTCGGAACCTATTGGAGTAATTCATAAAGGCTACGGTTGTTGAAACCAAAATTTCAGAAGGCTTTAAACCAAATGAAATAAACAAATTGCCAATCGCCGAATTTATGAAGTGCATTGATGAAGCCTTAGGGAATTAAAAACGCCGACTCACTTAAGTAAGGCGGCGTTAAAGCCAAAAGTAATTCTAAACTACTTTTCTTTCCGTACACCTTTAAAAGGAGTACCGTCAGCTTTTCCATCCATAAATTTCCCTGTTTCAGCATCACGCTTAACCCAAGTTTCCGTTTTCGGATTATAGGTTTGCGAGCGACTTTTCACAGCTCCATTTCGGTGGCCATCTGCGGGGTTACCGTTTTTTGCCATTTTGTAATAGTGATTTGTTCAAACGAAATATTTGTTACTGAGGCTCTCGTTTGTTCTGCCCAAGGAATAATTTGGCAGTAGAAGAATTATTTCTACCTTCGGGCGAAATAAAAAATTAGGCCGTCAAACTTAAAATTTCATTTCACCAGCCGAAGCCTCATTCCGATAGCTTCGGTTTTTTTATTTTTAAAATCCTACATTTTTAATCGCTTTATTATTTTATCAATCTCATCTAAAGGTAATCTTGAATTAATCTTTTTAAGGTGTTCCAATAATTCAATTGCTTTTAAACTGCTAATAATTTTTTGCCCAACTAATTCCGTAACTACCCAAATACTGCCGTGAACTTCAATGCCATTATCAATTGCTTCTCTACGCAATTTATCATCGCAGGTAAGCAATGGACATTTCAATTGTATTGCCTTCCATAACATCGTTTTATCGGGAATAGATTTTAAATTTCTCTTCAATTTAAAATTCAAAACTTGCTCTTCCTCTTCGGGCAACAAATCCAAAACAGTTAATTTTTGAGTTCGTTTAAATATTTCAAATTCTTGAATCTGTTCCTGCTGTACAATTTCGTTATACACAAATATGGTCGTGCAAATTTCTACATCCAATGCAAAAAATTCAGGCAATACCTTTATATGAAAAAGGTCGAAAAGCACACTCACATCTGTAATTATTAGCTTCATACCATAAGCTGCATTTGTTCACGAAGTTTCCAAGTACTTATTCCTGCAAAAAAAGCGGCTTCGTTAATAGTTAGTACTTCTTTTGCTAATCCCAAATAAACAAGGCGTTCCATTCGAGTAGGTTTTTCTCTACTCCTAAATCTTCCTGGCTCCGCGTTTGGTATATGATACCCTCTTTTCTTAAAGCCTAAATTGAATTTTTGTAAAACATAATTATTTAAAATTCCCAAACGGTTTGCTCTATAAAAAATAGCTGAAAAAGAAATTCCCCAACGTTCTTTAATAATTATTAATTCCTTTTCATAAAAATGGAATCGCTCTTTATGCAACTCTTTGCGAGCCATATCTTCCGGATACAAAACAGCACAAGCAAATACGTGACAAAGCATTTCTTCGTCCTTATGACTTATATCTTTAGGAAATTTTAAAGCGTGGTGAGCCAATTCGTGCAAAGCAGTAAATCGCTTTCTAACAATATCGTCATTCTCAATATCCTTAGTTTTTTTCAATACAATTACTTTTCTATCAGCAATACTTGCTTTCATACCATCAAAACCTTCGGGAGCATCAATATCAATTACCTTATAGCCTTTATCTTCTAACATTTCAACAACATCAGGAATTGGATCATAACCTAATTTCCAATTGCTGCGTAATTGCTTAGCGGCTTCTTCCGCATCTTCGGGAGTTTTAATAATGCTCTCAAAAACGAAGTAGTCGTTTTTTTCATTAAGGTTTAAAATTTCTTCCAACTCAAAGTAGCGTTCGAATTTATCTATTGCTTTTTCACGAACAGCCACATCATCCAACTTAGACAATTTAGTAGTGTATTTCCTAAATTCGACTTCTTCGAGTTCCACTTTAACAGTTGGAGTCGAATAAAAATAATCCACTGAAACTTTTAAAGCATTTGCTAAAGCAATTAGCCCCTTGCTATCGGGTTTCATTTTGCCTTGCTCGTACTTATTCAGTGCTTGTTTTGAAACTTCATTTCCTAACCTATTGGCAAGGTCTTGAAGCGACAGTCCAGCCATTTTTCTAGCCGAAACAAGTCTGGTTGCAAAGACATTTTCCATATTTAAAGATTTAATTGACTCGTACATTGGTTGACAAATATACAAAAAAAACAAAATTCGTCAACCTTTATTCTAAATATTTATCAACAGGCTATCAATTCTATTTACAAGTGAAGGTAATGGCCTCATAAAATCCTCAATGGGCTGACAATGGAATCAAAAATTCATTTCAAGAGTTCCAAGTGGGACACACACCATCAAAAAGACCACAAAATTGATTTCATCCTTTTACGGCTAGACACAATTTTCGCCCTGATTAACAATACGTTACGTAGCAAAACTAGGCCAATTGGCCATGTTTTTTAAAATCCTCTTGGCAAATTTCGATGCTGATTCAGCACAATACAAGCAAGCAAAACCTCTCCAATTTACAAAAAAATAATCATTAAGTATTGTGATGGGGTGGATTAGCTATACTAATCTGCCCCATTTATTTTGGCAAATACTTTAATAAAAAGCCTAACCCAACTAATAAACCAGGCTAGAAATGTTAGGGAACATTTGATTCCAAAAATGATCTAACCCACCCAATAATTACAACAGCCACCGAAATGAATGCGACACCACCGAAAGAATGAGACAGGCGCCGAAATAGTTTTGACAGGCTCCGAAATGAATGGGACTGGCCCCGAAATGAATGGGACAGGCACCGAAATGAATGGGACAAGCGCCGAAATGAATGGGACAGGCGCCGAAATGAATGGGACTTGCCCCGAAATGAATGAGACAGTCGCCGAAATGAATGAGACAAGCACCGAAATGAATGGGACAGACACCGAAATGAATGGGACAGGCACCGAAAGTCAGAGGGTTATTTATGTAGCATTTTTTAACAATTGCCAAAGCTTGACTCTCTAATTAATGTCTACTTTGGCTTAAAACTATTCAGAAATACAACTTAATACACCCCAAGGCATGGCATCAACAGAAAATGAACACCCTATAAAACAAGGCTTTAAAGCCAAGTTTGGACGCATAGTTAGATGGTTTGTCCTGCTTTTTGTGTTGCTTTTTTGTTTTAGATTGTTTTACGGCTATGTGGCTGTAGACATCAAGTGGAATCATGATTACAGCGACAATTTTTTTGGCAGCATTGATAATTTAAGGAAAAACTATGCTTCGGAAAAAATAGAGATGAAGGGAGGCGAACTGCAGGCGGCTTCCAATATGGCCTCCAACCAAAAATATGAGAAAACGGCTTCGCTCAAAACCAAAACCTCCGAATTTGAGAAGGATGAACAAGCTTTAAAGGCCAAGGCCAAAGCCTTTAAGGCCGTGATTCAATACGAGCAAAGTTTGGGAAATAAAGGCAACCGTCAAATACATTTGCTGATAGGCGTAAATCCTACTTTATTTGACAGTTTATACTTTGAACTCAAAAAAATTGGGGTGCTGAAGGCCACCGAAATAACCAAAGTAGATAAAACCAATGAATACCGGGAATTGAATGCCAAAAAAGCATCGATTGAAAAAACCTTGCAATCCTTGAACGACCTCAAATCAAAGGGTGGAGCCATTGCCGATTTCGTGGCCCTCAACGATAAGATTTTAGAAATAGAAGAAAGGGCGCAAGACTTAGGAGTGGAACTTGGAAATTTTGATACCGAAAATGAGTTTTGTACCGTTAAATTTTCCATGTATGAAGGGGCAACGGAGAAGAATATACCCTTAATTCAAAGAGTAAAAGTAGCCTTGGAGTGGACTGTAAAATACTATGTACTGCTTTTGTTTTCTGCTTTGGTTGTTTCCGTTCTGATTTTAGTTTTGTTGGTATTGGTAGAAAAATCAAAACTACTGATTGCTATCAACAAAAAACTAAACGAATAGGAGGGAGGTTTGAAGGAGAAGGTTTTTAAGGTTTTGAATTAAATTTGGTGAAACGTAGAACGCACAAAAGTTAAGGCTTTGTAGGCACTTGAGCAGCACCCCGGGCAACGATAGGAACGAAAAGCCCACAGCGGCCAAAGCGTTAGCGAATGGCGCGAGGACTTGCAGTGGATAGCGTGACCCAAGCGCCCTGGGTAAAAGCCTCATTTAACAGCGAATGGTTATGGGCGATTGGGGGCCCGCCAAATGGTATTTAGTCCACAAAAAAGCAATTCAGTCCTTGCCGAAAAGCACCATTTTGTGAACCGAAAGTTGGCGAACTAGTCCTTTCATTTGCTTTTGCCACTGAGGAGGAAAAGGATAAAACCTGCAGCCATTAAGCCGATGAAAATCAAAAATAATGGGAAATACGAATACACCAGGGCCAATAAGGCTAAGATGGAAATAACCAAGGCTATGGCCGGAAACAAGGGGTAAAAGGGGACTTTGAACGGACGGTAGAGTTTGGGTTCTTTTTGGCGCAGAACAAAGAGCGAAACGGTGGATAAGGCGTACATAGTTAAGGCGCCCATGGTAGCAATGGTGATGATATTAGCCGTTTCGCCGGTGAACAAGGTAAGAATTCCGATGCCCATATTGAATACCAAAGCATTGGCAGGGGATTTGAATTTCGGGTGAATTTTTCCTAGCCATTTGGGGGCATTTTCGGAGCGGCCAAACTCGTAGGTAGCTCTGCCGGCAGCCAATAGAAGTCCGTTGAACGAAGCGATAAAGCCAAACAATCCGATTAAAACCAGGAGGTGATAAAATAAACTTCCATCGCCGGAAACGAATTTTAGGGCCATTGGCAAGGGACTGTCGCTGGTTTGACTATGCGAGGCATCGGTGTACACTACGGATTCCCACCCGTCGATACCCACGGCCGATAAGAAAGTGAGGGAAGCCAAGACGATGAGCGTAATTATGGCTGAGGTAAAACCTTTGAGGATATTCTTTTGCGGATTAATGGTTTCTTCGGCTACATTGGCAATACCTTCCAATCCCAGAAAAAACCAGATAGCAAAAGGAACGGCACCTAAAACACCAATCCAGCCATTGGGGAAACTGTTTTGGGTTAAGTGTTCGACTTTAAAATGAGGCAAGGTAAAACCAGAGAAAATGAGGAGTTCAACAACGGCCAAAATGGTAATGAACAATTCGAAGGTGGCCGAGGCTTTTACCCCTGAAATATTTAACAAAGTAAAAACCACATAACAGCCAATGGCGAAGGCAATGATAGGCACATCCGGAAACCAAATATTGAAATAGGCACCCAAACCGTAGGCGATGGCGGGCGGGGCAAAAACGAATTCGATAATTTGGGCCAAACCGGCGAGAAAACCCCAATGTTTGCCAAGGGCACGTTGCGCATAATCGAAAGCGCCACCTGCTTTAGGAATGGCACAGGCCAGTTCGGAGTAGGAGAGGGAGAAGGTAAAATACATGACCATGATAAAGAGGGTTGCAATTCCCAGTCCTAGGGTGCCGCCTTCTTTCAAACCCAGGTTCCATCCGAAGTACATACCCGAAATAACATATCCAACACCTAAACCCCACAGCATAATGGGGCCAAGGCTTCGTTCCAAATGAGGTTCAGACATAGTGATTTTATTGGTCAACAAAGAAAACAGAATTAAGCTTCGTTTTTAAGCTCTTCAAAAAACTTTACTACCTCGGGTGAATCTTCCAGTTCAAGGGTTTTAAGTTTGGAGGTATGTCCGGATTTAAGCGTGATCTGGTTTTGACGGAGTTTTAGTGTTTGGGCCAAAAACTTGATAAGGTAGTCGTTTGCCTTGCCATCAATGGGGGGAGCTTTAATTTTTATCAAGCAAATACCATCCGGCATCCAGGCTATGGAATCGGTTTTAGAACCTGGTTTAGCTTTTACACGGATTAGCATTTAGAACGGACCAAAACTAAGGAATATCGACATATGCGCTGAATTGGTTTTGGGGTGGAGTTTGCGATAATTTTGTTAACACAACAATAGATGAAAAAATAATTTAAAAAAAATGCCAAACCAATAAAAAAACTCACTAAGTTTGCACCCCAAATTTTTGAGGAGATGGACTTCATAAAGAACTTACAAAAAGAGCTTACACCGGTTAAAGATTTACCAAGTTTCAAAGCTGGTGACACCGTAACCGTTAGTTATAAAATTGTTGAAGGTAACAAGGAGCGTATCCAGGTTTACCAAGGTGTTGTGTTGCAACGCAAAGGCACCGGCACATCTGAAACCTTTACTGTTCGTAAAATTTCAGGTGGAGTAGGAGTAGAGCGTATTTTCCCAATCAGCTCTCCTTTTATCGATTCAATTGAGGTGAACAAACGTGGTGTTGTTCGTCGTGCTAGAATTTTCTACCTACGTGGTCGTTCTGGTAAATCAGCAAGGATTAAAGAGAAAAAATTCGCTGCTGCAGCCGCAAAATAGAATTTTTCAAATTATAAAAGAAAGCCTGATCTTGTCGAAAGATTGGGCTTTTTTTGTTGTTTTATTTTCCTGATACTCATTATTAAGCTGTATAAGTCCAATTATACTTCGCCCTAATTTTCCTTTACAGCTTTTATATCGGCATTTACCATTCTAAATTTGTAAATTGCCTTGGGACTATTTATGAATTAAAATTGGTATAACATGGAGGGCGAAAAGGGGGAAGTAGGGGTAAAACCCAAATTCAGCATTAGAAATCTATTACAGCTTCCAACTGCTTCAAATACAAGCATTTCAGAACAATTTTTGACTTCAAAACAGTTTACTATTCCTTCACCCAAAAATTAATCTGCAACCCTCGTCTTTATTGCATTTGAAAGCTTCCTTACGTTTTCTAATGCGTAATCTGGGTTAAATGCAATTAGGCAAAAGGTAAAAATATATTTTGAAGGACATGATTGGCGCGGGTTAGCGGGGTTATTCGTTGAAAACCTTTCGGATTGGTTTATACTTTTTTGGCATTCAGAAGGAAATTTTTCTATATTTTTGCGGCTTATTATAAATCCCCCACTTTTGAAATGGATGAGCTAAAGGCTGGACCACTACTTTCTCAAATTACGTATCCTGCCGACCTCAGGAATTTTAAGGAAGAAGATCTACCTCAAATTTGTGATGAACTTAGGCAATATATTATCGATATAGTTTCGGTAAAAGGCGGGCATTTTGGTGCCAGTTTAGGTGTTGTTGAATTATCGGTTGCCTTGCATTATGCCTTTAATACCCCTTACGACCAATTGATTTGGGATGTTGGCCACCAAGCTTACGGACATAAAATGTTGACCGGACGCAGGGCTCAGTTCCATACCAACAGGCTGTATAAAGGGATTAGCGGTTTTCCGAAAAGAAGCGAAAGTGAATACGATACTTTTGGTGTGGGCCATTCGTCCACTTCTATTTCTGCAGGTTTGGGTATGGCTGTTGCCAGTCGTTTAAAGAAAGAAAAGGACCGTCAGCACATTGCCGTAATTGGTGATGGCGCTTTGACCGGAGGCTTGGCTTTTGAAGGCTTGAACCATGGTGGCGTTGAAAACAGTAATCTTTTGGTTGTTCTCAACGACAACTGCATGAGTATAGACCCCAATGTGGGTGCATTAAAAGATTATCTAACGGATATTACCACTTCCCCATCTTACAACAAGTTCAGGGATGATGTTTGGTATTGGTTAGGAAAGATTTCCAAATTTGGTCCAAATGCTCGGGAAATTGCTGCCAAAGTTGAAAACGGTCTGAAAGCGGCCATGTTGCAACAAAGCAATTATTTTGAATCGCTGAAATTTCGGTACTTTGGTCCTATTGACGGACACGATGTGAAGCATCTTTCTAAAGTGCTTAAAGATTTACGTTCAATTCCCGGACCCAAAATTTTACATGTCTTAACCGTAAAAGGAAAGGGCTATAAATTAGCTGAGGAGGATCAAACCCTTTGGCATTCGCCCGGATTGTTCAATAAAAATACAGGTGAAATAATTTCGGTAAAAAGTTCCAAACCTCAACCGCCGAAATACCAAGATGTTTTTGGAAATACTATGGTGGAGCTTGCCGAGCAAAATCCGAAGATTGTTGGTGTAACGCCTGCTATGCCTTCTGGTTGTTCATTGAACATTATGATGAAGGCTATGCCCGAAAGAGCCTTCGATGTAGGTATTGCCGAACAACATGCCGTAACCTTCAGCGCCGGTATGGCCACCCAGGGTTTGGTTCCGTTCTGCAATATTTACAGCACCTTCATGCAAAGGGCCTATGACCAGGTAATTCATGATGTAGCCTTACAGAAACTAAATGTAGTGTTCTGCTTAGATCGAGGTGGATTAGTTGGTGCTGATGGTGCTACACACCACGGCGCCTTTGATATGGCCTTTTTTAGGTGTATTCCGAATATGGTAGTGTCGGCTCCGATGAATGAACAGGAGTTACGCAACTTGATGTATACCGCCCAGCTTCCCGACAAAGGGACGTTCACCATTCGCTATCCGAGAGGAAATGGGGTGTTGGTAGACTGGAAAACACCGTTTGAAGAAATACAAATTGGTAAAGGACGTAAGTTGAAAGATGGGGATGATATTGCCTTGTTAAGTATCGGACATATTGGAAACTTAGCTGTAGAGGCCATTAAAAACCTTGAAACAGAAGGATATTCGGTAGCGCATTACGATATGCGGTTTGTAAAACCTTTGGATGAAGAAATGTTGCATGCCATTTTTAAGAAGTTCGATAAAGTAATTACTGTGGAAGACGGTTGTTTGCCGGGTGGTTTTGGCAGTGGTATTGTGGAGTTTATGGCAGATCATGGTTATACAAGCAAAGTAAAGCGTTTGGGTATCCCTGATCGTTTTATCGACCATGGAACACAGCAGGAACTTTGGTCGGAATGTGGCTATGATACAGCCGCCATGATTAAGGCCGTAAAAGAAATGGTGGAGGTGAAATCGCATTCATTAGCTGGATAAAATTTATTCTTATGCAATTGAAAAAGAATAGTTTAGTAATAGTTATTTCAATTTTAATTGCAGGTTTTGTTTCTTGTAAAAAGGAAACCGAAATTGTAGAAGGAAACCAAGCCCCCAATTATTCGGGTGTTTCGGATGTGCTTATTGAAAACTATGTAAATCGGGTTTTTATCGATTTAATAGGAAGAGAGCCTTTGGATGCTGAAATGGAGGCCGAGGTAGCCTTGCTTAAGGAAGACACTTTATCAAAGGAAGCCAGGGAAAGGTTGATCATAAAGCTACAGACTGACACTGCTTTTATTTCTGGAGATTCTTCCTACAGGCATGCTTATTTCAATCAGCTTTATGAAGGAGCAAAGGCCCGCATTTTAGAAGGTGCTTCAGATGAAGAAATCAACGAGGTTTTAGGTCCTTTGTCCTTTTCCTTGTTAGAGGATTCCTTAAATGGGGATTTTGCTGCGGTGGAGAAAAAGAGACATGAAATTAACAAGTTGAACAACTTACTTCAGGCCGGACGAGCCTATGAGAAGGACCTGGTTGATATTCATGGTTTTTACTTTCGCATTTTGAACAATGCCATCTATGATCAAATCAATATGAATACCTTCAATTTGATCAGGGCCAGTTTCGACAACTTGTTTTTCAGGTATCCATCCGAAACCGAGTTTACTATTGGCTACGATATGGTTGAAAATTCCATTTCGGGTGTTTTATTTGGAGAGCCTGGACAGAATAAAGACGATTATATCCGTATTTTAACCCAAAGCAATGAGTTTTATGAAGGCTTGGTGGTTTTTTCCTACCGCACCTTGCTTGCGCGGGATCCAAATGCAGCGGAATCAAATAAGCTGTTATTGGACTTAGCTAACGATAAGGATTACCATAAACTAATCCGTGCCATTATGATGACCGATGAATACGCTCATTTTGATTAATTTGTATAATCTTATTCATTGGATCTTGTTTGTGTGATTGACTATAAATCTAAAGTAAGAAAACTGGACAATTAGAGGCATGGCGGTTTATATTCAATCGGAAAGCATTGTTTCACCTTTAGGTATTGGAGCAGAAGTTAATTTTTTAGCCCTTCAGAAAGGGGAGAGTGGTGTTCAAAAACAGATTGACCACACAGTTTCGGCCGATCCATTTTGGGCTTCCATTGTTCCGATTCAGCTGTTGTCGCCACCCGAGAATTCACCTTTAAAAGGCGAGGCTTGGGACACATGCAGTAAGCTGGAGAAAATGATTTTCCGGGCCATTTGTGATGCTGTTCAGTTGGCAAATGTGAACCTTGCAGACCCAAAAACTGTCTTAATTTTTACTACAACAAAAGGCAATATACATTTGGCTGACAAGGGTTTATCTGAAGATTTGTATCTTTCTTCAACAGCCCAAAAAGTAGGACAATCTTTTGGAAATCCCAATCAGGTTTTGACTGTTTCCAATGCTTGTATTTCTGGTCTTTCCGGATTATTAGTAGGCCAAAGGCTTTTGGAGCAGGGCATCTATGAAAGGGCGATCGTTTTTGGCGCAGATTTATTCTCGGAATTTACTTTTTCAGGATTTACAAGTTTTAAGGCCATTAGTCCAGTAGCCTGTCAACCTTATGATGCGAACCGGCAAGGAATTAATTTGGGAGAGGCTGCATCGGCTATTGTATTAAGTCAGGATTGGTCTGAAATTGAACTGATAGGTGGCGCTAGTTCCAATGATGCCAACCATATATCAGGTCCGTCTCGCACCGGAGAAGGATTAAAAATTGCCATTAGCCAAGCTATGCTTCAAGCCGGAGTTGGCGTTGAAGATGTAGGTTTTATTTCCTTGCATGGTACCGGAACTGTGTATAATGACGAAATGGAGTGCCAAGCTTTGAATGGTTTGGGTTTGGAGAAGGTTCCTTCTCATAGTTTAAAGGCCTATTTTGGTCATACCTTAGGTGCTGCGGGAGTTTTAGAATCGGCTATTTCCATACAAATGCTTCGAAAAGGGAAAAAGCTACCTAGTAAAGGATTTGAAAAGGCTGGAACCACTTTACCTATGCAGATTGAAACCCAAGGAGGCGACTTGGAAAAGCCGATTGTGTTGAAAACAGCCTCTGGTTTTGGGGGATGCAACGCCGCCTTAGTATTTAGAAAGTCAACACCGGATAAAAAGAAGAATTCCCCTCCTTCGTCCTATGTAGCCTCTTCCATCCCTTTTACCTTGGAAATTAGTCCAGGTACAATCAAAATGAATGAAGAAGTACTTTATTCCCAGCACTTTATGGGCAACACCGACGAATGGTTAAACCAAGCCTTTCGAGAGTTAAGTCCGGGATACTTGAAGTTTTTCAAGATGGACCGACTTTGCAAGTTGGGGATGTTGGGTTTAGGAATATTGCTTAAAAACAATGCCCTTCTCGAGCGATATTCATCCGATGAAGTAGCCTTATTGTTTGCCAACAAAAGCTCTTCTTTGGATACTGATTTTGTCCACCAATCGAGCCTAATGGATAAGGATAACTATTTCCCAAGTCCGGCGGTATTCGTTTACACCCTGCCAAATATAATTTTAGGTGAAGCCTCCATCAAATATGGATTTAAGGGCGAAAACCTCTTTTTGGTGATGCCTGAATTGGATGAAAAGCTCCTTAGTCAACAAGTTGATATTTTATTCGCCCAAAGTGCTACAAAGCTTGTTGTTGTTGGCTGGATAGAATTGTTTCAAGATAAATTTCATTGTAAACTTGGAATCATCGAAAAACCTGAGTGAAACTCGTTTACTTTTGCACCCCCAAATATTTCAAAAATACCATGAATAAGGAAGCCTTAATCGAACAACTAAAAGTACAAATCATTGAAGTCCTCAATTTGGATGGAGTTTCAGGATCGGATATAGATGCCGATGCTCCGTTGTTTGTGGAAGGATTAGGTTTGGATTCCATCGATGCTTTGGAGCTAATTGTTTTGCTCGAAAAAGATTATGGAATCAAGATTGAAAATTCTGCTGATGCCAGAAAGATTTTTTCATCAGTTAGCAATATTGCCCAATATATTTTGGATAATAAAAAGGATTAATTAGGTGAAAGTTTTCATAACCGGATTGGGCCTGATTTCTCCCATCGGAGATACTGTTCAGGTTGCTTTGGAATCGTTTAAAGCGACAAAAGCCGGTATTGGTGAATTTGAAATACTTAAAACAAGGCACCAAGGTCAACTTCCCATTGCCGAAGTTCGTCATTCCAATGAAGAATTGGCACAGATGGCTGGTGTAGATCCTGATTCGGGGTTTTCAAGAACAGCCTTATTAGCGGTTGTAGCAGCCAAAGAAGCCGTAAAAGATGCCGGAATCGCTTCCATCAAGGAGGAAAGAACGGGTTTGATATCTGCAAATACTGTAGGCGGTATGGGAACATCAGAAAACCACTACAAGAATTTTCTGGATGAAACCAAAACGGGAAAATTTTTAAGTTATATTGATACCCATGATTGCGGCGAAAGTACCGAACGTATTGCCGATTCATTGGGAATTAAGGATTATTTGGCCACCATTAGCACGGCCTGTTCTTCATCGGCCAATAGTTTAATGTTTGGTGCTCGTTTGATTGAAAACGGTATTGTGGATAGGGTAGTTGCCGGAGGTGCTGATTCGCTTTGTCGTTTTACATTGAACGGATTTAATACCTTAATGATCCTCGATAAAGAAGCTTGCAGGCCGTATGATAAAAATAGGCAAGGATTAAATTTAGGTGAAGGTGCTGGTTTCGTAGTTTTGGAATCAGAGGCCTTGGTAAAGAAATACAATAAGAAGCCTTATGCTGAACTAAAAGGTTTTGCCAATGCCTGTGATGCCTATCATCAAACAGCCTCCTCGCCCGATGGAGCAGGGGCCTATAATGCAATGAAGCAAGCCTTGGATATGGCTGGTTTGCAAACCTCAGATATTGACTACATAAATTTACATGGAACGGCTACCTTGATAAATGATCAAAGTGAGGGGAGGGCCGTTCAAAACTTATTTGGAGAAAAGGTGCCTTTTGCCAGCAGTACCAAATCTTTTACTGGACATACACTTGGTGCAGCCGGTGGCGTAGAAGCCGTGTTTAGCTGTTTAGCCATTCATCATGGTATCATTTTTCCAAATCTTCGCTTCAAAGAGAAAATCGAGGATTTGACCTTTGAACCGGTAAAAGAACTGATTCAAGGTGTAAATGTTCGCTCCGTATTAAGCAATTCATTTGGTTTTGGTGGCAACAATTCTACTTTATTGTTTACCAAGCCCGAACAAGTTTTCTAAGTTTTATTTTTTTCTATTATTCCTTTACAAACCTTTCGCTTAGTTTGGTTTCGCCTCCCAATTCATTTGCGCTAACTAGGTAAGATCCAGGTTTAAGTTGGGAAACATCCAATTTTATAAATGTTTGGTGGGGATAAATAATCTGCTGTTGAATTACACGTCCTTGTGTATCTATTACAGAAATAGTCCAATTCTTTCTATGGTCAATTTTTGTGAAGTCCAGTTTTAGCTCGTTGACACTAGGATTGGGATAAATGCCCAAACTTGGCTTAGCAACTGGACCTGGTTTAACCGAAAGAGCTGTTTCAGACCACCCGAAGCAATACTCCCCTTTTCTTAAGGTGTCTACTTGCATGTTTCCTTTTTTATCGGAAGCGCTATTCCCTTTGTTTAAGGTGAAATCATTAACCAATTGCCAATTTGAACCTCGGTCGGGACGGTACAAAAGGCGAAGGTAGTTTTCACTTCCGGTGATAAAGGTATTGTCTTGATACCCCACCGTAGTGCTAGGTGAACCGTCGTAGCTGAATTTGGCTTTCGCTACGAAACTGGCATTCCAAGAACCATTGATGCTCCAATAATGGTAATCCGATATTTTTGTGATTCCTTGGGGTAAATCAAGGGTATCAGGTGCCATAAAATGATGTTCAACCCTTACCAAAACCGAATCAGCCGGAACTTGGTCTAGGATAAGGGAGCAATTGGTTTCTGGAAAAGCAATGGTGCCGGATGTTTTTATTTTTTGCTCATAATCTAAAATGGCATCGCTCATTTCTTCGTCTCTATCAAGGGCCAACATGGAAGGAGGGATTTGTACTTCAACACTGAAATGATTGGTCAGGCTATCAATTAAAAAGGAATGCACCTCTGAAACATTGGCTCCATTGTAAAATGAAATTTTTACAGGCATTTTATAGATATGGCTATTACCAAGTCCTTTTTGACTGGTATAAATATCAACCTTCCAACTATTGAATGGAATAGGGGTGACATTGAAACTATCCAAACTGAAATGCGGAAAACCGGGAGAAAACACCCATCCATCAAAGAACTCGGTCATATCTACACCCGTTGCTTCGGTGAGTTTGTCTCTGAAGTCGGCACTGGAGGCATTTCCATACGCTAGAGTATTCATATAGTGCTTACAACCAATTTTATACAAGCTATCACCTAAATATGCTCTTAAGGTATGAGCAATATCTGAACCTTTGTCGTAAACGGTTGTGCTATAGGTGTATTGGAAAGGAACAGCATTTAAGGGAAGGTAGCTACCATCTTTTACATGGCAGAATTGAACTACCGCTCTATGGTTTTTGCGGACTATGTTTTTGTAGGCGGTTTTTCCGTAAGCAGCTTCAGTAAAAAGGTTTTCATTGTAGGAGGCAAAACCCTCATTGAGCCACATGTCTTCTTGCGAACTACAGGTTACCATATCGCCCCACCACATATGGGAAAGTTCATGTGCCCAAAGGGTTTCGAAATCCAGGCTTCCGTCCATAAACAATCGGCCAATGTGGATATTGGTAGCATGTTCCATAGCACCAGCATTAAATGGGACAGTTGAATATCCGATTTTGTTCCAAGGGTAGGGGCCATAAAAATCTTGAAAAACCCTTACAGCAGTATCTAATTTGGCCATAGTGGTGATAATGTTTGGTCCATCATTTCCTACCGCAGCTATTTCCACCGGAATTCCATAACTCGTGTCATAATGTGTAGTATAATCTCCAACCGCTAATCCGGCTAAATAGGTAGGAATCGGATGGTTCAAATGCCAATTGTAAATTCTGGAGCCATCGGCCAAACTATCCACTGAAACTAGAGCTCCATTGCAGTGTGCTTTTGAGTTGCCGCTGGTTTTAATATGAAAGTCATAATAAGATTTATCAGTAAACACATCCAAACAAGGAAACCAAGCCCGACCATACACATGTGGATTTACTTCGAAACCAACCCCCATGTTAAAGGCATAACTTCCACTAAAGGTAAAACCACCCCAACCACTTGGATCCTCGGGTGGATTGCCATGGTAATAGATGGTAAATCGGGCCGTATCACCCGAATTAAGGGTTGTGAAAGGAAGAATTGAAACAGCAGGGTTATTTTGGGTGAAACTTAAGGAACCCAATGGACTAACTACCGAATCAATTAGTAGATTATGTAAACTAAGTTCAATGGAGGTAAGGTTATCCACCAATGAAACCAAGGTAATTCCCGTATGAGCTTTGATAGATTGAGAAACGAAGTTTATGGTATCGATATGGATATCGTAATGGACAATATGAAGGGTGTCGGAAATGCTACTTTGAAGACTTTTTGGAGAAACCAAAGGATGTTTTTCAATGAATTGGGCAGACAGTGGGCTTTTTCTGGCAAAATCTTGTCCCCAAGAAATCAAAAACGAAATGCTAAAAACAAAAGAAAATACAATTGGCCTCATGTTACAGGGAATAGTTTACAAATATCGGAAAATTAAGCCATGTTCGATGGGTATTTCCTTAATTTTCCATGCCTTTAAATATTTAAACCCAACTTTAAATAGGAATGGAAAAATGAATAACCATTTGTAAATCAGGTTATTTGCCATTTAGAAATACAACAATAATCTCAAAATTGTTTAGATTTAGTAAATTCATCTAAATCAAGTAGTTTGGATTATTTGGTCTTCAAACGATTCATTCGAATAAATTAAGAAAAATGCCCCAAATGTCGATTTCTATTTCCAGTTTCAATTGTTACCTTTGTTCAAATTTTCTTATGAAAAAGTTTCTACCTGTTTTATTTTTATTTATTTCATTTTCAGTCTTTTCGCAGCAAAATATGGGTATAGGAACGGCCAATCCCGATCCTTCTTCCTTGCTAGAATTGAATTCGACTAATTCGGGATTTTTACCTCCGCGAATGACAACTACCCAAAGGCTGGCGATACCTTCTCCTGCCATAGGTCTGTTGGTTTTTGATACCAATGTGAATTGTTTGTTTTATTTTTCCGGAACTTGGGTTTCATTATGCACCCTTTCCGGAGCGACAGGTCCAACGGGTCCATCAGGCAATGCAGGGGCAACCGGAGCAACAGGGAATAATGGCGCAACTGGTGCAACCGGACCGAGCGGAGCAAACGGATTAACAGGTCCAACGGGTCCATCAGGCAATGCTGGGGCAACTGGAGCAACAGGGAATAATGGCGCAACTGGTGCAACCGGACCAAGTGGAGCAAACGGATTAACAGGTCCAACAGGTCCTTCGGGCAATGCAGGGGCAACAGGAGCAATAGGGAATAATGGCGCAACTGGTGCAACCGGACCGAGCGGAGCAAACGGATTAACAGGTCCAACGGGTCCATCAGGCAATGCTGGGGCAATTGGAGCAACCGGACCGAGCGGAGCAAACGGATTAACAGGTCCAACGGGTCCATCAGGCAATGCAGGCGCTACAGGTGTAACCGGAAATAATGGTGCAACAGGTGCAACTGGACCGAGCGGAGCAAACGGATTAACAGGTCCAACGGGTCCATCAGGCAATGCTGGGGCAACTGGAGCAACAGGGAATAATGGCGCAACTGGTGCAACCGGACCAAGTGGAGCAAACGGATTAACAGGTCCAACTGGGCCTTCGGGGAATGCGGGCGCTACCGGAGCAACCGGGAATAATGGCGCAACTGGTGCAACTGGACCAAGTGGAGCAAACGGATTAACAGGACCGACTGGTCCTTCGGGTAATGCTGGAGCAACCGGAAATATTGGTGCAACAGGTGCAACTGGACCGAGCGGAGCAAACGGATTAACAGGTCCAACAGGTCCTTCGGGTAATGCGGGGGCTACAGGAGCAACCGGAAATAATGGTGCAACTGGTGCAACCGGACCAAGTGGAGCAGATGGATTAACAGGGCCGACGGGTCCAACGGGTCCTTCGGGTAATGCGGGGGCTACAGGAGCAACCGGAAATAATGGTGCAACTGGTGCTACCGGACCAAGTGGAGCAGATGGATTAACAGGTCCAACGGGTCCTTCGGGTAATGCGGGTGCTACAGGAGCAACCGGAAATAATGGTGCAACAGGCGCAACCGGACCAAGTGGAGTAGATGGATTAACAGGGCCAACGGGTCCATCGGGTAATGCGGGTGCTACAGGCGCTACTGGAGCTAGTGGGGTAGACGGTCAAACTGGTCCAACGGGACCTTCGGGAAATGCTGGAGCAACAGGGCCAACAGGACCAATTGGATTAATTGGTCCAACAGGAAGAGATGGTGTTGATGGAGCGACTGGCTCAACTGGTCCAACCGGACCAACCGGACCATCAGGAAGCAATGGAGCTACTGGGGCAACAGGTCCTGTAGGCTGCACCAATGCCAATTTTGTGCTTGTATCGAATGGAAGTTCAGCCACTTGTAGTCAAATTTATGACAATGGAACAAATGTTGGAATTGGAACTACAAACCCCCAAGCCACTCTGGAAGTTGATGGAACCATTTACGGAAAAATGAGGCATATAACCTATCATCCATTTAATAATTCGGGCTACCAAAACGACAATGGTATTTTATATTTCCCATCAAATGGTGATGGAGGTGATGACCAAGATTATGGAATAGCCAGTTCTGGAAACAATTTTAGAATATGTTGGGCTGCTCCTTATAATGGAAGATTGGTGAAAGTGGTAGTAAGAGTAGGGAATGATAGCAATGGTGGAACCAATAACAACCTACAATCCAGAATTGTGATGGATGTGAATGGAACCTTGGTAAACTCACCAACAGCCTTTAATGTGGATTTCAACAATACGGCCTCCATGACCATGCCAACAACGGGATGGTCGTTTAATGCCGGGGATAGAATTGCCCTTGGCTTTGAACATACCGATAATGCAGCTTGCACAGGAGGAGATTGCTATGTTGAAGATACCGACTATTTCGTTACCTTAGTTTGGGAATACAACATTGATAACTAGTTAGGAAGAAAGTAACCACCTTTATTCTTTTTACGTTATGCATAGGAGGTTTCCTCTATGCTAACAAACGTTATTTCAACCTTTCAGTCTAAACTGGAAAATGAAAAAGATCCCAAGGCTCAAATCGCCTTGATGATTGACTTTGTTGAAGATTATTTGGACTCCTCGCTGGATTATTGTGTAGAATTAGCCCTTGCCATTCAAACCGTTGCCCGCTCCATAGAGGACGAGGATAGCGAAAAAATAGGAGAATTGTTGGAAGCCTATTTGCATGGTCACAACAATATCGAAGGTAACATGCGGGAGTCGATTGAAAAGGCGTTAGAAATACGATCAACTTTCGAAAAAAGTGAGCTTTTGGCCCGAACTGATGGCTATTTGGCTTTCCTCTATTGGTATAAAGGAGAATATGACTCAGCCTTTAATGTGGCTTTAGATGCCCTGGCACTTAGCAATCAAAACAATTTCATAAAAGCAAAAGCTTGGCTGCATTATACACTTGGGGTATTTTATTTTGATTTGAAAGATTTCACTCACTCTTCTCATCATTTTGAGGTGGCTTTCGAATCCTTTTCAAAATTGGGACATGCCTACGGAATGGCCAGATCACAAACCGGATTGGCCGCGATTTTAGTACAAGAAAGCAAATTGGAATCAGCCATTCAATTGCTGAAAAAAAACAAGGAAATTTACCAAGAACTGGAACATTATCCCGGATTATCAAGGACCTTGCATGATTTAGGATTGGTTTTCCACCAACAAAAACAACACAATCTCGCTCAAACTTATTTTCAAGAGGCATTAGCACTTAGGGAAAAAGTAAAACATTACCAAGGCCTCATTTCTACCTTAACCGAACTGGCTGATATTCTTTTACAAGGAAATGAGCCAGAAAAAGCCTTCGCCCATTTAGAAAAGGCCTTTCATTATGCCAAATTACTGAATGCATTACCCAAACTTTACCGAATCCATTGGCTGTACCACCTGTACTTTAAAAAAATGGACCAACCTTGGAAATCATTGGAACATTTGGAAGCCTACGACCAAATCAAATCCAAGGTAGTAGGTGAGCAGACTACCAATAAACTAAACCAATTGCAGGCCAAGTTTGAAAAGGAACATTCCGAAAAAGAGGCAGAAATCAATCGACTCAAAAATGTGGAATTGGTGAAAGCCTACCATTCCATTGAAGAAAAAAACAAGGAAATTATGGACTCCATCCATTATGCAAAATACCTGCAGGATGCCCTTTTGCCCGATTCTGATTCAATTAAAGAGGTTTTTGCAGAAAGTTTTGTCTTTTTTCGTCCCAAGGATATTGTAGCTGGTGATTTTTATTGGATTTTACAGGATACATCGGAACACCGGCCAGAACATAACAAGGAGGTTTATTTTGCCGTAGCCGATTGCACCGGACATGGAGTGCCAGGAGCAATGGTTAGTGTAGTGTGCAGCAATGCTTTAAACACAGTAGTGAAAGATTTTGGCATTTCCGAGCCTGGAAAAATATTGGACAAGGTAAGCGACTTGGTTATTTCAACCTTTAAATCTTCGTCTGGAACCATTAAAGACGGTATGGATATTGGATTGGGAAAGTTAAACCTATCAACCCGCGAACTTACCTGGGCTGGTGCCAATATTCCCCTGTGGATTAGGAAGGGTAGGAGTGAAGAAGCTGTTTGGTTGGAACTAAAACCCAATCGCCAGCCAATTGGTAGTTCATTTTCTAGACCAAATTTTGAAACCCAAACCATCCAATTAGCTGCCGAAGATGTATTGTTTATGTTTTCAGACGGATTCCAAGACCAGTTCGGTGGTTTGTACAATAAGAAATTCAAGAAAGACCGCTTAGTAGATTTGTTGAAATCCATTTCCGATTATGATATGGATACCCAAGGGCAATTTGTAGAGAATGCCTTCGATCATTGGAAAGGAATTCTGGAACAAATCGATGATGTTTGTGTACTCGGATTGAAAATTCCATAATCTACTGCATCTTGCCATTTGAAAGAAATCACCAAAAGCCAGGTTCAATTACCGCTGCTGTATTAGTTCGGGCAAGGATAGAGGCAGTCTAGCCCACAGGGATGCGGAGGAACGGAGCAGACCGAGGACTAGCGCCGAAAGCCTGGCCCAGCCGCCCTTATCTACATTTTATTTAAAGTGCAAAACTGAGTGGGGCGGATGGGAGCCCGCCAAATAAACCTAAGAATAATTAAAGCCTTCTTATTTCTTTTCCTTGGCGATTGCTTTGTGTGCAGCCTCCATTTTTCCTTTAATCTGGAGGGTAATTATATGCCAAAACATCACAAAATCGCTACCTAAACTCCAAAGTGGATAGGTAAAAGTAGCCGGAACATTTTTCTCAAAAAAGAAATGCCCGAACCATGCAAAACCATAGCCAGCCAAAGGGATAAACAATAAAAGAAGATACTGCGGATTACCAATGTAAACGGTAGTAAGGAATTCGAGGAAGAACACTAAGACCAATGCAGTACCCATAAAATGCAATCCACGACAAATACGGTCGCTATGTTCGGTAAGGTAAAAGTTGTAAAATGTCCAAAAGGTTTTGTATTTCTTTTCAGCCATGACAGTTGGTTTGGAACAAAATTAGCAAATTTTTAATTGTCAAATGTATTTTCATCCTTTTCCTCGTTCGACAAATCTTTGCTGCGATTAAATGAGTCTAAAATGGAGGTTAAAATGGATAAGACGATAGAAAACAAAAGTGCGTACCAAAAACCTTCGAGCTCGAAACCATCGACTAAATTATCGGCCATTAAGATGATTAAGGCATTGACAACCAGTAGGAAAAGTCCGAAAGAAAACAAAGTAAACGGAATGGTAAGAGCAATGAGGATAGGTTTGACAAATACATTGAGCAGCGACAGCACAAAGGAAAGCAACAAAGCCGTGGTATAGTTCTTCAAATGCACGCCAGGCAAGATATTGGCACAAACCATAACCGCAATACTTGTCACCAAAATTTTGATAAAAATGTTTTTCCACATGAGCTCACAAAAATATTTAACAAAACTCAACCTTCGATGGCAAAGCTACACTAATTTTGCAGCCGTTTTTTTGGTCAAAAAGTTGGGGCAACTTTCCCCGCTCAACAATGGCATCAACCACGCACAATCATGTAAGCAAGTTTACACTCGCCGGTGCTTTAATAACCCTAGGAATAGTTTTTGGTGATATTGGCACCTCTCCACTGTATGTGATGAGCGCCATTATTGGCAAAAGTGTCATTTCGCCCGAATTGGTATTGGGAGGTATTTCCTGTGTTTTTTGGACCCTTACCATTCAAACCACTTTTAAATATGTTTTTCTTACCCTCAATGCTGATAACAACGGTGAAGGAGGGATTTTTGCCTTGTATGCCTTGGTTCGTCGCCGGGCCAAATGGTTAACCTTACCGGCCATTATTGGTGGTTGTGCCTTGTTGGCCGATGGTATTATTACCCCATCCATTTCGGTAACGTCGGCTGTGGAAGGTTTTAAAATACACCAACCTTCAGTGCCAGTTATCCCTATCGTTTTGGCTATTTTAACCTTACTTTTCCTCTTTCAACGAATGGGAACAACCATTGTAGGGAAGTATTTTGGATGGATTATGATGGTTTGGTTTTTTGTGCTGGGCTGGCTGGGTTTGCGTCAAATTATTGAGTTCCCTTCGGTTTTCAAAGCCTTGAGTCCCTTCTATGCTATTAATCTTTTGGTGAATTATCCGGGTGGATTTTGGATGCTGGGTGCCGTTTTTCTTTGCACTACCGGGGCCGAAGCACTGTATTCCGATTTGGGACATTGCGGACGGAAGAACATTCAAATTAGTTGGATCTTTGTAAAATTCACCCTTATTCTGAACTATTTCGGACAAGGTGCCTGGTTGCTTTCCATGCAAGGACAAACCTTAGATGGAAGGAATCCTTTTTATTATATTATGCCATCGTGGTTCCTGATTCCGGGAATTTTATTGGCAACTTTGGCCGCTATTATTGCCAGTCAGGCCTTGATTAGCGGTAGTTACACCCTTATTTCAGAGGCGGTACGTTTGAACCTTTGGCCTCGAGTAAGCATCGTTTATCCAACGGCCGAGCGCGGACAACTTTATATTCCAAGTGTAAACTGGCTTTTATTTGTAGGCTGTATTTTTATCGTTTTGCATTTCGAAGAAGCGTCTAAAATGGAGGCAGCATACGGTATCGCCATAACCTTGGCTATGATCAGCACCACTATTTTGCTCCACAATTACTTATTTAGGCATCGGTGGAACTTGGTAGTTCTTAGTCTAGTCATCGGCCTATTCTTCACCGTCGAATTTTCCTTTTTACTGGCCAACACCGCCAAACTTTTACACGGTGGTTTTGTGGCGGTATTGCTTGGAGGCGTACTGTTTTTGATTATGTATGTTTGGTTCAATGCCCGCAAAATCAAAAACCAGTATACCGAGTTTGTTAAAATTAATCCACATTTAGAAACCATCAAGGAGTTGAGCGAAGACGAATCGGTACCCAAATATGCCACCAATTTGGTTTATTTGACTAGTGCCGACCATGTGCAGGATGTGGAATCAAAAGTGCTGTATTCAATTTTCAAAAAGCAGCCCAAACGCGCCGATATCTACTGGTTGGTGCACGTAGATTGGAAGGATTCGCCGCATACTTTGGAGTATTCTATCGATGAATTATTGCCCGGAAAGGTCTTCAAGGTTGATTTCCACATCGGATTCCGAATCGAGCCCAAAATTAATTTATACCTCCGTCAGGTGATCGAGGATATGGCTGCCAACAACGAGGTCGATTTGCTTAGCCGATACCCGTCCTTGCGCAAAAACAATATCATGGGCGATTTTCGCTTTATTGTAATTGAACGGATTCTGAATTACGACTACGATTTGGGTGTTATCGACGAATTTGTGATGCAGATTTATGCTGTAATCAACAAGTTTGCCTTGAGCGACCAAAAGGCTTTCGGATTGGATTCGAGCAATGTGGCCGTGGAAATGGTGCCATTGATTTTACAAGGGAAAAACGAGAATAAGCTCAAACGAATCTGATTCTTTTTTTTCTTGTAGGTTTGGCGGGTCCCATTCGCCACCACCATTCTACTTGAACTAAAACAGCATCAAGGCGAATGGTCGGGCTTTTCGTTGCAAATCCTCGCGCCTTTCACTTCGTTCAGGCCGCTGTGGGTTTTCCACTGCAATCCCTACCCGGACTCCCGATTAAGCCTTGGGTAGAAACACAAATAGTTTACTTTCAATTAAACCCAAATTCAGCATTAGAAATCTATTACAGCTTCCAACTGCTTCAAATACAAGAAATTCAGAACAATTTTTGACTTCAAAATAGTTTACTATTCCTTCACCCAAAAATTAACCTGAAACCCTCGTCTTTATTGCATTTGAAAGCTTCATTACGTTTTCTAATGCGTAATCTGGGTTAAACCGAATATTAGGTCAGTTGAAAGCAGGAAAATTCGGAGAAAGAATAATTGAACTACCTGAAGGAAGCCCTTTCCAAACGGTCGTTTACAGCTGGACCTAAACCGTTTTCGGGAATAGCTTGTGCCAAAATAAGGTCAATTTCCATTTTATCCATTTCGCGGAGGATGCGGAAAATATTGGCTCCTGCCTCGAAAGTGTCGCCTCGTTGCGATAAATTCAGAACAAAGTGGTCTTTTTCCCATGGCTTAGGTAAAGAACCAAAACCAATTATTCCCAGCTTCTTACCTTGATTTTCGGAAATCAGTTGCTCCAAATTCCCAAGCAATAATGGAATTTTAGGCGCATAATGGCTGCTGAGTTGTCCCGGACTTTTTGGATTGGATGACTGATTGATTTCCAATTGTATATCTTCTGCTACCTCTTTTAATTTTTCGATAGATAATCCACCGAGACGAAGCACCTTTGTACTACCGTTTTCGAAGGCAATAACCGTACTCTCTATTCCTACCGAACAAGGTCCACCATCCAAGATATAGGGTAGTTTCCCATGCAATTGTTCATACACATGCTGTGCTGTAACCGGACTCACATAGCCTGAAGGATTGGCACTAGGAGCGGCCAAAGGAAAATCCAACCTTTCCAACAAAGCCAAGCTTAAAGAATGATTGGGGATACGTAAGGCAACTGAATTTCCTCCGCCGGTGGTGTGGTCGGGAACTATTGATTTTTTAGGAAGAACAAAGGTGAGGGGGCCGGGACAAAAGGCATGAGCTAATTTGAAACAAAGCTCAGGAATGGCTTCCGCGTACTTTTCAAAATGCGAAACATGAGGCACGTGCACAATCAAAGGATTAAACAATGGCCGATTTTTGACTTCGAAGATTTTTTGCACAGCCTTTTCATCCAAGGCATTGGCTGCCAAACCATACACTGTTTCGGTAGGAATTCCCACGAGTTCGCCTTCTTTTAAGCATAAAGCTGCTTGCTCCAACGAATGTCCTATCCGAGTAATCACAAGGCAAAAGTACAGAAACAAAGGGCTAGGGATTGAAATTGTGAGGTATTGGATTTAAATTTTATTGGAAATTTCAGGCTAAATGGCGTAAACCCGCAGTCCGGCTTAGAAACACCTAAATGATCTACAACTCGAAATCGGGTTTAGACCAACTAAATAAGGCAGTTTGTATAAATAAATCAACCTGTAGGTTAATTCGGATTAAAAAATGTTTTCATGGATAAAATTGGTTTGAACCCAGATTACGCATTAGAAATACATAAACGATTAACCAGTTGTAAATCAATTTGGATGGCCAAATGGATAACAACTGCTATCCCGAAATTTCTTCGGGAGGGGTAAACCCAACTAAATCAAGTAGTTCGGATTTGTAAATCCTCCTATTGATTAATTTAGGTTGAACTGAAAAAGGTCAAAAGAGGCAGCAAGGATTTTTAGTGATTTTCACCAACGAGCAAGCAAACCAATAACAAGCTTTAGGACTATTTACGCAGTCAAATTTGGTAAGCATAAATGTTATCCCCAATTTTGCAGCTCGATATTTTACCATTGACAAACAACAGAAAACCCAAAACCGGCCTTTTGCTCGTAAACCTAGGCACACCGGATAGTCCGGAGGTGAGCGATGTAAGGCGTTATCTAGGCCAATTTTTAAATGATCCCCGTGTTATCGATATTCCTTGGTTAGCTAGGAAAATCTTGGTTAACCTCATTATTGTTCCATTTCGGGCACCCAAATCGGCCAAGATTTACAAAGAATTGTGGACCAAGGATGGATCACCCTTGTTGATATATGGCAACAATCTGAAAGAGAAGCTACAAAAGCGAGTAGGCGAGGAGGTGGTGGTAGAATTGGCCATGCGTTATCAGAAGCCTGCCATAAAAGATGTTTTGGAAAGGATGCGCAAAATGAACTTAGACCGCATCATTGTTTTTCCTTTGTTTCCGCAATATGCCAGTAGCAGCACCGGTTCGGCCTTGCAGGAAGTAATGGAAGTGGTAAAAAACTGGTGGGTGATTCCTGAATTGAAATTGTTTAGCCAATATTTCGACAATTCTTTGTATTTGGATGCGGTTGCTGAAACAGGCAGAGAATTTTCTCATGAAAAATACGACCATGTAATTTTTAGTTACCATGGCTTACCCGAGCGCCAAGTTGACAAAGTGTATGAAGACCGCAAATGCAGCAACCACAATTGCGATCACCAGCTAGACAATGAAAATTATTATTGTTACAAAGCCGGTTGTTACTACACCACAAATGAAATTGTAAAAAGATTACAGATTCCGGAAGGTAAATACACCGTGAGCTTTCAATCGCGGTTGGACGATAAATGGTTAAAACCCTATTCGGATGAAGTAGTAAAGCAGCTTGCCGAAAAAGGAGCCAAGAATATTTTGGTTTTCTCGCCAGCCTTTACAGCCGATTGTTTAGAAACAACCATCGAAATTGGACATGAATACCAAGATATATTCACCAAAGCCGGTGGAAATAAAGTCCAATTGGTGCCTAGTTTAAACGATCGAGACCAATGGGTAGAAGCTATTTATAAAATCGTTTTTGAAGAAGGGAAATAAGCTTTTTATTTCGATACAATTTCAGGAAGTGTATTCCAATTTTGCTGAAGCCTAAGTTGGAAAGCAAAAGGTTGAGCTTCACTGCTACCGGACACGAAGAACCCTCGGGTAGGGATAGAAGTGGATAGCCCACAGGGATGCGCAGAGTAACGGAGCAGACCGAGGACTAGAAACGAATAGCCCGACCATTCGCCTGGCATACAAGTGAAGTAAAGGTAGGCTGGTTTTGGCGAATGGGACCCGCCTAAAAAAAATAATACGGCTCCTAAAAGTATGGATACTAGATGGATTGCAAGGCCTGAAGTTCGCTTTGGAAATTCATGGCAGGAAAGCGTTCTTGCAGGTTCAGGATTTTCTCCTTGTATTTGGAAATGAACTGTTTATGCGCTTCAGAATTCGGATTTCTAGGCTTGTGATTTGCTGCACGAACAATTTCATCCACCTCATCCATGGTTTTACGATGGGCTAAATCGATCATAGTTTCTTTCAAAACTTCCCATACATAACGGGTTGCCTGGTGGTTTGGGTGGAGCATATCTTCGGCAAAGTACCGGTAATCGCGAAGTTCGTCCATCACAATTTCGTATGCCGGGAAATAATACAAATCCGGTCTGAGTTTACGCAATTGCTGGATGGCAACAAATAAAAGGCTTTTGCTCAAGGTATTTTCCTCGATTCCGAAGGCGAAATACCGAACTGGGCTAACCGTAAGGATAACTTGAATGTGAGGATTCAGGTTTCGGATTTGGCTGATTGCTTGGTCGAGGGCTGCTACGATTTCAGTCACCTCCAACATACGTTTGTGGAAGCGGGAAGTAGGCAATTTATGGCAGTTTGAAACGATTTTGTCGGTTTCGGGAAGCGAAAATACGTGGGCGGTACCGAAGGTTAGGAAAAGCACATCGGCGTTTTTCAATTGTTGGTTAGCCTGGACTAAATTGGTATTGATAAATTCCTTTGTTTCGGTTTTATCAGGTTTTGAAAAATCGCTGTGGTGGTCGAAACTATGGTAAAGTTCGTGGTGCTGCACCAATTCGGTTTCGGAATAAACCTGCAAATGGCAAATACGGTCGATAGCATAGGCAATGGAAAGCGGGTTGTATTGCTGTCCAAAGGGATTGATTAGGATATCGAATTTATACTTTTGAAAGGCTTTTCCGATGTTTTCCGAGAAGCAAGAACCCATGCTAATCATTTTCATTCCGTATTGGATTTGAAAATCGGGTTTAGCTGGTTTAACGGGTGTGGAGAAATTCATTCAAAAAAAAAGCCGCAGAAAACTGAATTCTACGGCTGTAAAGATGGTTGAAAATCGCTTAGAATCGCTCCAAGTTTGAAAAGAAGAAATTGCCTTCGATAGCTGCATTTTCATCGCTGTCGCTACCATGAACGGCATTTGCGGCGATTGATTTTGCATAAATTTTACGGATGGTTCCTTCGTCAGCCTTAGCTGGGTCGGTTGCTCCGATCAATTTACGGAAGTCTTCCACTGCATTTTCTTTTTCAAGAATAGCTGCCACGATTGGGCCGCTGCTCATGTAAGATACTAGTTCGCCGTAGAAAGGACGCTCTTTGTGTACCGCGTAAAATTCGCCAGCTTGGGCAGAAGACAAACGTGTAAATTTCATTGCCACGATGCGAAATCCTGCCTCATTGATCATTTTTAAAACGCCTCCGATGTAGTTGTTTTCTACTGCATCTGGCTTTATCATTGTAAAAGTCCTGTTAGTTGCCATTCTTTTTCTATTGTTTTTAGCGGGCGCAAAGGTAGGTAAAGACTAGCATGAAAATTGGATTTATAAAAAATTAAAATAAAGCCATGAAATGCGCTTTCCTGCTTATTTTTGCTTACTTCAATATGGCTAAGCAATTTAAAGTTTCAACCTGGTTTTTAGTTTTGAGCAGCACACTGATGGCTTGTTCAAAAAACGATCTGGGTAATACCGACAATTGTAATGCGGGCGTTGCTACCCAATCACCACTGGAAAGGCCAACTCGGTTTCCGGCATTAGAAGATTTTTCCTATAATCCTTTAACTGTAGAAGGTATAGCCTTAGGGAAGAAGCTATTTTATGAAAAAAGTCTTTCAGCCGATAATACCATAAGTTGTGGCAATTGTCATAAGCAGCAATATAACTTTTCAGATGGTGGAGAAAAGTTTTCGAAAGGAGTAGGCGGGGCTTTGGGCAATCGAAATTCCATGGCTTTAATAAATATGGCTTGGAATACCACTTTTTTTTGGGATGGGAGGCATTCCAGCTTAGAGGCACAAATTCACGACCCTGTTGTAAACCCCATTGAGATGATGGAAAGCTGGCCAAGTGTAGTTTCCAAGCTTCAAAACAACCCTGAATATCCTGATTTATTCTGTCAAGCTTTTGGTACAAGCAAGATAGATAGTTCATTAGTTATGAAGGCAATAGCTCAATTTTTAAGAAGTATTACTTCAAGCAATAGTCGATGGGATAGGTATATTCGTCAGGAAATCCAACTCACCGAATCGGAAATTAATGGATACCAGATTTTTAGTACCGAGAAAGGAGATTGTTTTCACTGTCATGTTCCAGACAACATGCTGTTTATGGACAATCAATTCCACAACAACGGATTAGATGCAACGTTTACCGATAAAGGTTTAGGAGGATTTACGGGCAATGCCAATGATGATGGAAAATTCAAGACACCTACATTAAGGAACATTGTTTTTTCGGCTCCTTACATGCATGATGGTCGATTTAACAGCTTAGAGGAGGTTATTGAGCATTATAACCAAGGTGGCATTCCTTCAGCCACTATTGACCCTTTGATGAAAAAGGTAGGGGTGGGGCTGAATTTAACCGCTTCTGAAAAGCAGGATTTGATGAACTTCATAAAATGCTTGTCCGATAGTTCGGTATTGGTAAACCCTGCTTTTGGTCAGTAGTTTTTTTTATTCCCATTTTAGGTAGTTGAATTCCTTAAGCAATCCATATTTGGAAATCAATTTGTAAAATCAGGTTGATACCAATTTCTAGTCTAAAATTTTGCAAAAGTCATAAACCCCACCTAATTGGATTGTTCGAGTGAATCCTAGGTTAAAAATTGGAAAAGCATAAGCGATTGATTAAACCCAAATTCAGCATTAGAAATCTATTACAGCTTCCAACTGCTTCAAATACAAGGATTTCAGAACAATTTTTGACTTCAAAATAGTTAACTATTCCTTCACCCAAAAATTAACCTGAAACCCTCGTCTTTATTGCATTTGAAAGCTTCATTACGTTTTCTAATGCGTAATCTGGGTTAAATGGAATTTAATCATATTTTTCTTATTACCTGCTTGATATTAATCATATTTTATGGAATGATTCCACAGATTTTATACTTTCGAATCCATAACCTTAATGAAATCTATTTATGGATGACTCAAAATTTAACTGGGATTTTTTTAATTTGCTCCCAGAAGGTGTTTTAATTATAGACCCCAAAGAGAAAATCCTATTTCACAATAAGCCGATTCAAAAGGCTATATTTAAGGGAAATAAATCTTTAATTGGCAAGGAATTAATCGAAGTTTGGCCAAAAGAAAACCAGCATAAACTAAGAACATTTTTAGATAATTCCATTCATTCCCCTTCTAATCAGGTTAATTCCGAATTATTGGAGTTCAGCTTTAAGGAACCGAATTTATTTGTGATTTCTTGTGTACCATTGGAGGGAAATTATTTACTTCAATTAAGGATTTTAACCAGTTTAGAAGCGGAACAGAAGTTTATTCAACCCAATATGGAGGAGTTGTCGGCCTACAAATTCGCCCTTGAGCAATCTACCATTTTGGCCATAACCGATTTAAAGGGAAATATTACCTATGCCAATGATAATTTTTGCCGGATATCAAAATACAAAAGGGAAGAACTGATCGGGCAGCCTCATAGCATTATTAATTCGGGTTTTCATTCCAAGGCCTTTTTTAAGGATATGTGGCAAACCATAGGAAAAGGGAAAATTTGGAAAGGGCAGTTCAAAAACAAGGCCAAGGATGGATCCGAATATTGGGTAAACACTTCCATCGTTCCATTTTTAAATGAAAAAGGTAGGCCTTATCAGTATTTGGCTATACGAGAAGACATTACAGAAAAGAAAAACATAGAGCTAGAATTGATTAAAACCAATCGGCTGTATCAATTTACGAGTGCTATAAACCGCAGTATTGTTCATATCAAGGATAAGAATCAATTAATTGAAATACTTTGTGATGTTTCCATTGAGATTGGTAAATTCAATTTGTCATGGATTCATTTACTTGATAAAGAGGATATTTATCTACATACTGCGCAAGGAAATCAAGGTAAAATTCGCAGTTTATTGAACTTAAACCGGATGTCGGTTCAAAGCACAGGTCTGCAAGGTTCAATAGTAGAAATTACCATTCAAACGGGATTGCCGCAGCATTTTGAATCCTTTTCCCAATTAGGTTCCTTGGCCAAGGGCGATTTAAGCTCTTTTGATCTTGCTTTTCCTTCCAAGTTAGTTTTTCCGCTTATGGTGGCGAACCAAGTAGTTGGACTTTGGTTTGTAGTATCTGAAGAGCCTAACATATTCGACCATGCTGAGAAATATTTATTGGAGGAAGCTGCCATGGATATTTCCTACGCCTTTGAAAACATTGATACATCAAGGCAGAAGGATCAATTTGAAAGCAATTTATTGAAGAATGAGAAGCGTTTCCGGTTTATGACCGAAAAGAGCAAGGACATTAAACTCATTGCCGATAAGGAGGGAAAAATCAATTATGTTAGTCCATCCGTAACCACCTATTTGGGTTACCAGGTGGAGGAATTGATTGGTGAAATCGGTCAGCAAATTGTCCATCCTTTGGATTTGCCAATGTATATGGAAGAAAGGAACAGGATCATTGAAACACCTGGTTCTGTCTACAATTTAATCGTCAGGCTGAGGCATAAATTAGGGAATTATGTCTGGGTTGAATGTACCACCACCAATTGGCTTGAGGAACCTGGAATCCGGGGATTGGTTTCGAATTTTTTTGATATAACCGAGAAGAAAGCCATAGAGGAAGCAAGAATCAAGGATGAAATGAATTTGAAAGCCTTGATCAATAATACTACCGACTTAATTTGGAGTATTGACAAAGAGTTCAAGCTTATTACTTGCAATTTGGCCTATAAGAACATTGTTTGGGTTCAGTTAGGGAAAGATATTAACCCTGGCGATTATATTTTGGATTACCCCTTGGATCCTGTACTATTGGATTCTTATAAAGCAAGGTTTTTGAGGGCCTTAGGAGGCGAAACCTTTACAGATTTAGCTCATTTTAAGCATCCTATGGAATTTTGGTTGGAGGTATCGTTTTATCCCATCGTCCATGGAAACGAAATTGTTGGAGTTTCGTGCTTTGCAAAGGATGTTACAGAAAAAAGGTTGAAGGAAGAAAAGTTAAAGGCCAGTGAAGCCCGTTTGATGGAGGCTCAGTCGATTGCCCATATGGGTGATTGGGAGTTTGATATGGATAAGAAAGTTTCGGTATGGTCGCCTGAAGCTTGCAGGATTTTCGGAATTGACCCAGTAGAAAATGTACAAAATTTAGAATCTTGGTTTTCCTTCATCTATCCCGACGATAGAAACTTAGTCCATTCCCATGTAAGCAATCAGCTTGAAAAATTAGTGAATGATGCCTACGACTATAGAATCCTCAGGAAAGATGGTACCATGCGGTATATTCATACTGAAAGCAAGTTTAAATTTGATCATAAGGGCAATCCGGTTGGCTTATTTGGAATTTTGGTCGACATCACCGAAAGGAAAGAAACAGAATTGCTTTTAGAAAATACCTTGGCCCAATTGGAAGAAAGAATTGAAGAAAGGACAAAGGAAATTTCACAGAAAAATTCCAATATTTTAGACAGTATTAATTATGCAAAGCGGATTCAGCTAGGTATGCTGGCAAATGAAGGACAATTGAAAGAGATTTTCAATTCCTCATTTGTGGTCAATATGCCGCGCGATATCGTAAGCGGGGATTTCTTTTGGTGTCACCAGCGCCGAAACAAGAAATACATTATTGTATCCGATTGCACCGGACATGGGGTACCGGGAGCTTTGATGTCGATAATCGGTACAAACCTTTTGAACCAAATTATCATCAATGAACATTATGAAAATCCATCAGAGATATTGGAGATTTTGGATGCAAGAATAAAACAAGCCGTTCAGGCCAACGATTCAGAGGTGAAAGATGGTATGGACTTAAGTCTTTGTATAGTTGATTATTATTTTAATGAACTGTTTTTTGCCGGTGCTAATAATCCAGTCTTCTTAAGCAAATCCGATGGAAAAGTAGAGTTATTGAAGGCCGACAGAATAGCCATTGGAGGTGCACCATCCGAGGAAAATAAAAGGTTTGAAACCAAACGTTTTTCCTTTGAAAAAGGTCAAAGGTTATACTTGAGTACCGATGGATTTCCTTCCCAATTTGGCGGACCATTTGGAAAAAAATATATGAAGGAACGGTTCCGTTGTTTTCTTGAAAGTATTAATCCTTATCCCATTGGATCCCAAAAAGATTTCCTTTTAAATGAATTTAACGCTTGGAAAGGAGAAACTGAACAAGTGGACGATATTCTGGTTATTGGCCTGGAATTGTAAGCCTATAAATAAACTTTCAGCAATACGTTCTAAATAACTGAATAACAATAAATTAAATACATAAAAATAAATGCAGTTAATTTTGGCTGTATTTTCTTTTTCTTCTCCAATACAAAAATCCACCTAAGGCAAACAAAACCAAGATTGGGGCCAACACGTTAATGAGTTGCCATTTGGTTTTTTCTCTTTCTACCTTTTTACGGTCAAGCAATCTGAGCTTAAACTCTCTAGCTCTGGCCGAAATCATTCCTGAATCATCACATAGGTAATTGATGCAATTCAGAATGAAATTTTTATTGCCATAATCGCGGCGGGTATAACGATCGTACCCTAAGGCATAATAGGTCCCGTTTTTACGGTTCACTGAATTTTTGATGATATCTCCATCAGATACAACGATCATAGCTGTTTTTATGCTTTTAGGTTTGAATCCGATTTCCTTGCTTTGTTGAATCGCAGCTGGAATCATATCTGTAAAAGCCGAGGGAAACTCTCCTTCCAAAAGCACACCTGTTATTAAGTTGGGTTTGTCGTATTGCTTTTCTTCAGGAGGAACCCCTAAAATATTTAGCGAAATACGAGTAGGAGCTTGTTGTATCCTTGAATATTTGGAGGTTTGTAATAATATACTTTTTTTCACTCCGGCAACGGAAAGCGTATCCATACTGGAGGCAAATTCACCTTTTATTCCGTTTAGGTTATTAACGATAGGATGCTTGCTTTCGGGAAAGAAAATAGGAAAATAAAACCAAGGGTAAAACTTCATTTGAGGCTGATTTCCGATCATACCAGTGGTAATTGGAATGGGCGCTGCTTGTAAGTCTTGGATGATGTTGTAGTTTAAACGAACGCCATAGGAAAATAGTAAATCTTCTAAATTGGTTTCCAATGGAAGAGCGAAAGTAGTGGCCTGTTGTTGCAAACTATCCATGGTAGCATAAACAGGGTCAACCAACCAAAGCACTTTTCCACCTCGCATAATGTATTGGTCTAGGATAAACTTATCCTTATCGTCCCAAGCAGAATCAGGCTGAGCAATTACGATACATTTATATTTGTTCAAACTGCCAAGACGGTGGTTAATGGTATCAAGTACTACATCATAATATTCAGCCAAGGAGTGGGTAATATCATAAACTTCCAAACTATCCAACTCACCATGTCCACCGATAAAACCAACGACAGGCTTAGCGGGTTTGCTCAGTTTACGGATGGCATCGGCTAATTCATATTCCAAATCCTGCACCGAATTATTGAGCATTTGTTCAGGTGAAGTTCCCATTCTACTTTTCAATAGTTGAATGGCTCCTGTTTGTCCTCTAAAACTCACCACTGCGCCTGGGAAAATAACCTGTTGAGTTTCTCCTTCTTTTTCGCTTACTTCTAATTTAGTAGGTTGTAAACCCAAATCATAAAGCTCACGATATAGTTTTTGCCTTTGTTTCTTATCCGGATTGGCATTAGGATCAATGAATTCATATTGCACATTGCTTCCTGAAACAGCTTTGAATTCCTCCAGCATTTCTTTGGTGCGGTTGCGCAACACCCGAAATCCAGCAGGGAATTCACCTTCTAAATAAATTTTGAAATAAACGACATCGTTCAATTCCTTAAGCATATTCCGAGTAGGTTCGCTCAAGGTATAACGCTTTTCAGTGGTTAGGTCTATGCGGTAATAGAGGTATTTTCCAATAAAATTCAGTAATACCAAAATAAGCATTACCAAAATAAACCCAATAATATCCTTTGATCTTCTAGAATTGGCGGCCATTCAAACTTCTTGGGACAAAATTAATCGGAAAACGCTGGTATAAAATTAAAAAATGCGTAAAAAATACAGTTCAAGCTCCCCAAAGTACAGATACAGTTTCTGGTGGTCTTCCAATCAAGGCCTTTCCATCCTTTACTACTATTGGTCGTTCTATTAGCTCAGGATGTTTCGACAACACTTCCAACCATTCCGCATCACTTAACTGTTTATCCTTGTATTCGTTCTTATACAAATCCTCCTTTTTTCTAACCAAAGCCTCAGGTTTAATCCCAATTAAATCTACAATTTCTTTGAGCTCAGCTACAGTTGGGGTAGTTTTCATGTATTCAATTACCTCAACTTCCTCTTCTGTATGTTCTTTAATCAAGTCCAGGGCCTTACGACAGGTGGAACAAGTTGGTTTGTAATAGATTTTCAGCATCTTAGTTGATATAAAATACAGATGAATAGGAATAATCTAAATCTCCATCCACTTTTACTCGCCAATAGTATTGATTTCCACTATACAAATATTCGCTGGCGCTAAGGGTATAGGAGGTTCCGTTTACCACTGCAGAGCGGGCTATCGTAGTAAAATTTGAATTGGTGGAAATTTCCAACTTATAAGTGGTCGCTCCCGGAAAACCAGACCAAGTAAAGGTAGGAACCGTAGTAGAAATGGTTGAACCCGAGGTTGGAGTTAAAAGGGTAGGAGGGGCAGCCGTTGAAAACTGTCTACTATTCGAGAAATTGGTCGTTCCTGTAACATTAATACGCCAATAATAGGTGTAATTATTTTCGAGTGTGCCCGGAGGAACCGTAAAACTAGTTCCGGCAACGGCTTGGTTCAATACAATAGTTGACATATCCGAATATTTCGAAATGGTTACATCGTACGAACTTGCACCATAAACAGCAGACCAAGTTAAGGTTGGCCTGGTGGTCAATCCCGAAAGGTAATTATCAGGACTGATTAAATCCGGGACTGTTCCGCCCCCTCCGGTTCCAACGGTGAACGACCAAGTAGGCGATGAAAAATTGTTGCCATCTGAAGTTGTAACCGTTACGCTCCAAGTGTAGGCCGAACCGGGTTGAAGATCGCTGGAAGAAGTGGTAATACTATTGGAAACAGAAGTCTTTCCGAAAAAACTCCCAGTGTTTTGGTTGGTAAAAATGAAATTATAAAGGGTTGCATTGGGCCAAGCATCGCAAACAAAGGTTGAATTAGCATCGATGTTTTGGGAGCCGTTTCCTGGTGAAGTTAAAGAAAAGGTTTTGTCTTCCTTTTTACAAGAAGCAATTAGTAAAATGGAAATAATACTAAAGGTTAATAAACGTTTCATTTTTTTAGTTAGGATTTAGTTTAGCAATAATTTAATGTGCTTCGAGCCAGTTTTTTCCATAACCGGTTTCGGCTACAATTGGAACGTCCAAAGGTAAAGCGTTTTGCATACATTCTTTTACAAGGGCAGTTAGCTCCTCCAGTTCTGGTTTATAAGCGTCGAATACTAACTCGTCATGCACCTGTAAGAGTAATTTTGATTTCAAATTGCGTTTTTTTATCTCGGCATGAACTCGAATCATTGCAATTTTAATCATGTCTGCTGCCGAGCCTTGAATGGGTGCATTGATGGCATTTCGTTCAGCAAATCCTCTAACGGTTTGGTTGGCACTGTTGATGTCACGCAAATACCTTCGTCTTCCCAAAATTGTTTCTACATAGCCTTTCTCCCTTGCCTTTTCAATACTTTCATCCATGTATTGTTTGATGCCGGGATATTTCATAAAGTAGTTGTCGATTATACTTTTTGCCTCAGATCTTGAAATATTTAATCTTTCAGCCAAACCAAAGGCAGAAATGCCATAAATGATTCCGAAATTAACCATTTTAGCATGAGACCTTTGTTCCTTTGTAACTTCTTCAACGCTTATTCCATAAACCTTTGCTGCTGTAGAAGTGTGAATATCGGTTCCATTTTTGAAATCCTCAATCATACTTTTCTCTTGGGCTAAGGCCGCAATTATCCGAAGTTCAATTTGAGAATAGTCGGCACTTAATAGGGTATATTCTGAATTCCTTGGCACAAAAGCTTTTCTAACCTCCTTGCCTCTTTCGGTTCGAATAGGTATATTTTGAAGATTCGGATTGTTGGAACTCAAACGTCCAGTAGAAGCCACCGCTTGATTGTAGGACGTATGGATACGTTTTGTCTCTGCATTGATCAAGGTAGGCAAGGTGTCGACATAGGTATTCTTCAACTTTACCAATCCTCTAAATTCAAGTACTTTGTCAACAATTGGATGCTTGTGGGCTAATTTCACTAAAACATCCTCTGCGGTTGAATATTGTTTGGTGGCTGTCTTTTTGGCCTTGTCATCTATTTTTAAATGTTCAAAAAGGATTTTACCCAATTGAGCTGGCGAGGCAATATTGAATTTCAAACCAGCCAAATCATAAATTTCTTGTTCGATTTTAGCCACTTCAACTTCCAATTCCTTAGAAAATTCGCGCAAAGCCTCGGTGTCCAAATTGATTCCTTCTCTTTCCATATCGGCTAAAACCGGCACCAAAGGCATTTCAATTTCATCAAACAATTGCTGAGTAGAACTTTCGGCCATTTGTGGAGCGAAAACATCCTTCAACTGCAAGGTAATATCGGCATCTTCAACGGCGTATTCTTTTATGACAGATAATTCAACATCCCGCATACTGCCTTGATCTTTGCCCTTTTTTCCAATTAAGGTGGTGATGGAAACCGGACTATAACCCAAATACGTTTCAGCTAAAACATCCATTCCATGACGCATGTCGGGTTGCATAAGATAATGAGCCAACATGGTGTCGAATAGCTTGTTTTTCAATTCAATACCATAGTTTGCTAAAACCATTAGATCATACTTGATATTTTGTCCGACCAAGGTTTTTTCTGTCAAGTTAAAAAGGGGTTTGAGCCTTTCTAAAAGGTGTAAGCAGGCCGTTCTATCCGCCGGACAAGCAATGTAAAAACCTTCACCTTTTTTAACCGAAAAGGCCAAACCTACCAGTTCTGCTTCTAATTCATTGGTACTGGTTGTTTCGCTATCAATGCAAAAGGTATCCACGGCTTCAATGGCGTTAAATAGCTCTTTCCAATCTTCTTCCGATTCAACCACCTTATACGAATGTGGTGTTTCGGCTAAGGTTTTATAGGATTGATGGTTTTCTTCCTCTTGTGGTAAACTGTTTTTATTGGCTGAACCAGCTTGTTCAACCGGCGCACCGAATAAATCCATTTGTCCTGAAGGATTACCGGCCAATGGAGTAGGAGAGGGGGAGGAGGAATCTTCACCTAGGACTTTTTTTAGCAGATTTCTAAATTCCAATTCACCAAATACGGCTTTTATTTTCTCTGCATCCGGTTCTTCCATCTCCAAGGATTTTTCATCCAATTCAATCGGCACATCGACGATAATTGTTGCCAACTTTTTGGAAAGCAAAGCCTGGTCTGCATATGTTTTTACCTTTTCTTGTTTGCTGCCTTTTAATTGATCGGCATTGGCAATCAAATTTTCGATTGAGCCATATTCCTTGATAAGTTCCATGGCAGTTTTCTCCCCAAATCCAGGAATTCCGGGGATATTATCCACTTTATCGCCCCAAAGTCCAAGGATATCAATTAATTCTTTAGGGTGTCGAATGCCATACTTTTCGCATACTTCTTTGGGACCAAGTATTTCTACCCCATTTCCCATGCGTGCGGGTTTGTATACAAAAATATGGTCGGAAACCAATTGTCCATAATCTTTATCGGGAGTCATCATGAAGGTAGTATAACCTTGGGCTTCGGCTTTTACGGCTAATGTTCCGATTACATCATCTGCTTCATAGCCATGAGAGAAAATAATAGGGATATTAAAAGCTTCGATGATTTGCATAATGTATGGAATGCTTTTGGAAAGGTCCTCAGGCATTTCTTCTCGGTGAGCTTTATAGGCTTCGTATTCGATATGCCGCACAGTTGGTTCGGACGTATCAAAAACAACTGCCAAATGACTTGGTTTCTCTTTGTTGATTACATCCAATAAGGTATTAGTAAAACCGAACATTGCGGAGGTGTTCAGTCCCTTGGAATTGATACGAGGGTTGTTGCTGAAGGCGAAATAGGCTCTGTAGATCAGGGCAAAGGCATCCAGTAGGAAAAGCTTTTTCATTGCGACAAAGGTGTGTTTTTTTGACCAAGAAAAAGAAGGAAATGGACGATTGTAGATAACTTTTCCGACCAAGAAAGCAGGGGAATGCCTTATTTAGCGGTTGAATAATTGTAGAAAGATGATGCCTATAAAATTTGGAACCGATGGCTGGAGAGCTATCATTGCTAAGGAATTTACTGCTGACAATGTGGCTCGTGCGGCCCAAGGTTATGCCACTTGGTTAAAAGAAAAATATGAAAATCCATCCCTAGTAGTTGGACATGATTGTCGATTCGCAGGTCCTTTATTTGTGGATTGTGTGATTCAGGTGATGTTGCAGAATGGATTAAAGGTATATGCCGCCAAAGGTTTTGTAAGCACGCCCATGGTAAGTTTGGGCTGTAAATCCTACCAAGCTTCGGGTGGAGTAATCATTACTGCAAGTCACAACCCGCCAGAATACAGCGGTTTTAAGCTAAAATCAGGACATGGTGGTCCATTGTTGGAAGACGATGTGAAAGCAGTGGAGAAGCTTATTCCAAATGAGGTTCCAGTGGGTTACCAGGAAGTTGATTTGGTAAAGGCAGAACAAGAAGGAAAGTTGGTTTTTGTTGATTTAGAAACCGATTATATAAAGCGGGTAGAGGAGGGGTTTGATTTGGAAGCCATGCGCAATTCAAAGTTCAATTTTGCCTACGATGCCATGTATGGTGCCGGACAAAATGTGATGCGCAGTTTGTTTCCAGATATTACCTTGGTGCATTGCGATCACAATCCTTTATTTGATGGCATTGCTCCAGAACCCATTTTGAAAAACCTGAGCGAATTTTCGGATATCATTAAAATTTCTGAGGATATCGATTGTGGGTTGGTTACCGATGGTGATGCCGATCGTATCGGACTCTTCAATGGAAAAGGCGAATTTGTGGATTCACACCATATATTACTGTTGTTAACCCATTATTTGTACAAATACAAAGCATGGACAGGAAAAGTGGCCACAGGCTTCTCAACAACCGTAAAACTCGAAAAACTATGTAAAATATACAACCTTGATTTTCAAGTAGTTCCTATTGGATTTAAGCATGTATGTGGCATAATGCTCAAAGAAGATGTTTTGGTAGGAGGGGAGGAATCGGGGGGAATTGCCGTAAAAGGACATATTCCGGAGCGTGATGGCATTTGGAATGGGATGTTGATTTGGGAAATGATGGTTAAAACCGGAAAAAGTTTGGATGAGCTTATCAAAGAGATTTACGATTTAGTGGGCTCCTTTGCCTTTCGTCGTGAGGATTTAGGATTGTTGGAATCCAAAAAGCAGGAAATCATTGCCCACTGCAAAGCCGGAAATTACAGTAGTTTCGGTGGGAAAAAGCCTATTCGCATGGAAGATATGGATGGTTGGAAATATTATTTCAGTGATACCGAATGGCTGATGATCCGTCCGAGCGGAACTGAACCAGTTTTGAGAATTTATGCCGAAGCTGGAACCGGCGAAGAAGCCCAAAGATTGCTAGATTTATGTAAGAAGGAAATTTTATAATTTTAGATGTTAGATGTTAGATTTTAGATGTTAGATTTTAGATGTTAGATGTTAGATGTTAGATGTTAGATGTTAGTCACTACTAACTACTAACTACTAACTACTAACTACTAACTACTAACTACTCACTTCTCTCTTTCCCATCTACTACTTTCATGGTATTGGAAACTTATTTTTTCCCATTAAATTTGGCCAACCTTAATTACCAAATTTTCTGCGTATGGAATCACAGCAAGCCATTGACTTGTCTAGGGTGCGACTTTGGGTCAACCATAACTATGATAAATCAAAAATTGAAAGCGAATTAGCCAAACTTGATTTCACAGAAGATTTGGTAGCTGAATACCTCCAAGCTTTTGAAAAGGCCAAAACGGAGGTTCGCCAGTTTAATGGCTTCATCTGGATGGCTTCGGGTGCCTTTTTGGGATTTGTAAGTTGTGTGCTTTCCTTATGGAATCCGATTCCTGAATTGTTTTATCCCATTTTATTCGGTCCAACGCCTTTATCAATTTTGATTGTGTGTTATGGACTTTACTTGGTTTTCGAATAAATCCACACCAGCAATTGGCCCATTTTTTGGGGCTTTTTGTTTTACCTATAATTTACATTATGTTAAATAGTAGAATTAAAGACAGGTTTTAAAGGTGCTTCTTTTCTCTAAAATAAATATTTGGCGGGCCCCTTTTCGCCTAAACCAGTAGCGAGAAATTTAAATATTGTACCAGGCGAAAAGGTCACGCTATCGCCTATAGTCCTCGGTCTGCTCCGTGCCTCCGCATCCCTGTGGGCTATTTGGCTCTATCGTTGCCCGGACCCCAGAAAGTTCTGGTAAGCGGAAACCAACAGCCAAGTTGTTTAACTACCTCTAGTGCGGAGGGTATTTTCGGGCAGGGATAGAAACGTAAAGCCCACAGGACAGACGAAGTGAAACGTAGACTGGACGAGGACTTGCAGTGGATAGCCCGACCATTCGCCAGTATACGGCCCATTTAAAGCTCATAAGGTTTTGCGAATGGGGCCCGCCAAATGAAACAAGAGATTTTCCACCTCGGTTCATAACTCCTATTTTTTCTTCCCAAAAATTAACCCTAGGTTTGCAGCCTGTTTACCACACATGATTATCCCAATTACCCCGGTTGGAAAAAGCCGAATCGACCAAGTTGATTTTTCCAACCTTACCTTCGGCAAAGAATTTTCGGACCATATGTTTGTCGCTGATTTCCGCGATGGACGCTGGCAAGATGCTAAAATAATCCCTTACGGCAAGTTTGAAATTAGCCCTTCCATGACCGCTATCCACCACGGACAATCGATCTTCGAAGGAATGAAAGCCTACTGGGGGAAAAATGGCCATCCCCTACTCTTTCGTCCTTACGACAATTTCAACCGTATGAATCGCTCGGCCCAACGGATGTGTATGCCTGAGCTGGATGAGCAACTTTTTATGGAAGGAATAAAAGCACTTGTAAAGCTGGATCAAAAATGGATACCAACCGAAGAAGGAAAATCGCTTTACATCCGTCCGGTGTATTTCTCCTTTGATGAAGTAATTGGAGTAAAACCAGCCGAAAACTACCGTTTCATTGTGTTTACATCGCCCTCAGCAGCCTACTATTCGGCTCCGTTACGCGTGAAAATTGAAACCCGGTATGTGCGTGGAAGTCAAGGTGGAGTTGGTTTTGCTAAAGCTGCAGGAAATTACGGCGGAGCCATGTTGCCTACTAAATTGGCCAACGAACAAGGTTTTCACCAATTGCTTTGGACGGATGCGTATAAACATGAATTCCTCGAAGAATCAGGTAGTATGAATGTGATGTTTGTTATCAACGATACCTTGGTAACACCTTCTCTTTCGGAAAGTAAATTGGCAGGTATTACCCGAGATAGTATCCTTACCCTGGCCCGCGATTGGGGAATGAAGGTTGAAGATCGACCAGTTTCGGTAAAGGAAATAATTGAAGCCGCACAAAACGGTAGTTTAAAAGAAGCCTTTGGAACGGGAACAGCTGCCAATTTAGCCTATATCAAAACCATTGGCTTTGAAGATAAAACCTACGATTTGCCTGATTTAACTACCGACTCCTTTATTGCCAAAATGAGCAATCGGATGATGGAAATTAAAACCGGGGTTGCAGCCGATAAGTTCAATTGGATTGTTGAAGTAGCTTAGTGTTAAAAATACACTAAGTTTTGTAGAACTATTTTCCAATATATTTGCGCCTTATGGGAAAACTCAATCAAGCCATAGGCGATGTTGTACAATTGGTTCAGACGGAAGAAGGTGTGGATTGCATGCTTTCCAATGGTTTGGCCCAAATTTCAGTTTATTCCGATCAAACCATACGGGTTAGGGTAACCAACCAGTCTGCGTGGAACAGGGATTTTAGCTATGCTGTAGTTAGTAGGCCCAAAACCACCCATTTCCAGTTTTTTGACACTGCCGAATCCTGCCGTTTAACACTCAATAATTTTGTTGTTGATATACAGAAAAAGCCTTTCCGAGTAAATTTTAAAACCTTGGATGGGAAATGGATCAACAAGGAAAATGATTCGTTTGGTGTTAGTTACCTTGGCGAACAGGTACTTCGGTACATGGATATTCAAGAAAACGAGCGCTTTATTGGTTTAGGCGAAAAAGTGGGGCCGTTGGACAGGCGGGGACAATCTTATGAAAATTGGAACTCGGATAAATTTGCTTATACAATCGAAACAGACCCGCTTTACCTTTCCACGCCCTTTTATATTGGAATGCACAATGGCTTGAGTTATGGTCTTTACTTAGACAATTCCCATAAAAGCTTGTTCAATTTTGGTGCTTCAAACAATCGCTTTGCCTTTTTCGGAGCAGATGGTGGAGAAATGAACTATTATTTCTTCCATGGTTCCTCGGTGTCGAGCATACTTTCAGCCTATGCTGAACTGACCGGTAAAATGGCCTTGCCTCCAAAATGGGCTTTAGGACTTCAACAATGCCGTTACAGTTATTATCCCGATTCGGAAGTGCTGAATGTGGCCAAACAATACCGAGATCGCAAAATACCATTGGATGTTATGTACCTCGACATCCACTATATGGAAGATTACAAACTTTTTACCTTCCATCCACAGCGATTCCCACATCCACAAGAATTGAACAAAACCCTTATACAACAAGGCATACGGACAGTTTGCATAGTGGACCCCGGTATTAAAGTGGAAAAGGGTTATGAAGCTTATGAAGACGGCTTAAACAAAGATATTTTTGTGAAATACCCCGATGGTGTTCCATTCTCAGCCGAAGTTTGGCCGGGTTGGAGCCATTTTCCGGATTTCACCAGCGAAAAAGGAAGAAACTGGTGGGGACAAAAACTCAGTTTCCTTGATCAGGCGGGAATAAGTGGTTATTGGAATGACATGAACGAGCCTGCTTGTTGGGGACAACGACCACCCGATTTGATAGAGTTTGAACACGAAGGAGAAAAAACTTCGCATAAAGAAGCCCACAATGTGTATGGCATGCAAATGGCCCGTGCCACCCGCGAAGGCATAGAGAAGTTAAGACCTGGAAAGCGAAACTTTATTCTTACTAGAGCAGGTTTTTCAGGCATCCAGCGCTATGCGGCCGTTTGGACTGGCGATAATGTAGCCTCCGACGAACATATGCTCTTAGGTGCCAAGTTACTCAACAGTATGGGTTTGGCAGGAGTGCCTTTTACCGGTTGCGATATAGGCGGATTTGTAGGCGAGCCCTCCCCTGCCCTTTTCTGCAAATGGCTGCAGTTGGGTGTTTTTTCGCCCATGTTCCGACTGCACAGCATGATAAACACCAGAGATGCTGAACCATGGAGTTTTGGAGAACAAGTTGAAGAGATTTCAAGGAACTTTATAAACCTAAGATACAAGCTATTACCTTATATTTATTCAAGTTTTAAAGTAAGTTCCGACACAGGTTTACCGGTGGTAAGAACCTTGGCAATAAATCATTCTGCATCGAAGGAAGTATATCTTCCCGAGTTCGAAGCCCAATATTATTTTGGTCCTAGTATTTTGGTTTGTCCGGCCGATAGTAGGCAGCAATTTTCAAAAGTTTATTTACCCGAAGGCAAGTGGTATGAGTTATTTACCGATACCCCACTTCAAGGTCCTACCCAAGCGGTGTGGGAGCTTCCTTTACGTAAATACCCTGTTTTTGTAAAGGCTGGTGCAATAATTCCTTTGCAAAAGGTAGTTCAGCACACAGGCGAGTCAGCAGGCGACACCTTGGAATTGCATGTGTATGCCGGCGACAACGGTAGTTTTGAATGGTATGAAGATGATGGTGAAAGCTTGGATTACCAAGTTGGGAAGTACAATTTAATCCGTTTTTCATGGTCTGATAGCCAAGCCCAATTAAGTCTGGATGTATTGCACAAAGGATTTGATTCGAGCTTTAAACAAATAAGCCTTCACCTGCATGGATTTTCAGGGCAAATTTGCCAATGCAACGGACAAAGTTTGCATTTGCAATCCCAGTCATACCGCTTCATTGAGCCCATTTCCCGATTCGACCCATTTGGGAAGGTGGGCGAAGAGGACAGCTGTGAGGTGAAGATCGGAATGCTGCCTTTATAGCTTGGGCATTCACTAATTTTTAGAGAAGAAGAGAAATTTTGACTTTCCATTTTGATGGAGTTGGCGTGCTGCTTTCGCCCAAAACCTTTTTGCTATTAATCTTGGCTTTAGCAAGGGGCGAAAGCACCGGGCTATCCGTTCCAAGTCCTCGCCCCGCTGTAACCCGAAAGGGTTCGGGTCACGGCGGTCCTGTGGGCTTTCCACTGCTATCCCTGCCCGGGAAGTGAAGTGCCAGCAAAACCATTTTGCCATTAAACCCAAATTAATCAATAGGAGGATTTATTAATCCGAACTACTTGATTTAGTTGGGTTTACCCCTCCCTAAGGAATTTTGGGATAGCAGTTGTTATCAATTTGGCTATAAAAATTGATTTACAACTGGTTAATCGTTTATGCATTTCTAATGCGTAATCTGGGTTAAATAAACCTTTTATACCATTTTTAATTTAAAAATCGTCCTAAGGATATTTGTAAAATTAGAATGGTAAATGCCGGGGATACAGTTTGATAGTCAAATCTTTTCTAGAAAATGTAAGCCTACTATTGGACTATACATAATGTCTATTCGGTATTATTTTTTTTCTACTATTTTCGTCCAAAATACGACATGGAAGCTAACATTACCTATAAGGTTCATTCGAAGGAAAATATCTATTTCGGAATTAAAATCATTGCAGCCTTGTTGGGGTATGCCTTTATTGTTTTCTCCATAATGAATAGTCTTACTAGTAATCAACCTTATGCCCTTTTTGGAATCAGTTATTTGATAGTCATTGTGTTGATTCTTTTCATACAAATGGGAGTAATGGTGGGCTATATCAGAGGCAATGCTGTGAAAGTGGGTTATGATCAATTTCCAAGGATATTTGAAGCTGTTACACGCCAAAGCCAGGCCTTGGGTTTGAAGCAAACACCCGATGTTTATATTATGCAGGCCGGAGGCGTTTTGAATGCCTTTGCCACTAAGTTTATGGGAGTTAACTACATAGTACTGTATTCGAATATTGCCGATGAAGCCCTTGAGAACCATCCGGAGACCTTAGATTTTGTGATTGGTCATGAATTAGGTCATATCAAGCGCAACCATATTTTAAAGCAATTGCTGACCTTGCCTTCTATTTTAGTTCCTTTTTTGAATTCAGCTTACAGCAGAGCTTGTGAATACACTTGCGACAATATTGGATCAGCCTTAAGTCCACAGGGTGCGCCTTCAGGATTGTTGGTTTTGGCTGCCGGAAACAAATTATTCAAACAGGTAAATGCCAAGGTGTATGCTAACCAATATGACCAAATCGGTGGATTCTGGACTTGGTTTTCGGAGAAGGTTTCAACCCATCCTCACTTGAGTAAACGCATTAAAGCATTGCATAACCAAGGGTTTGAAGGACAAGCGCCTACACCTTTCTTTTCAAAACAAGTGGAGAAGCCAGTTCAACAAGTTAAGCCATTCGAAGAAGACGACCACAACAAGTATATGCCTCGATAGGATGTAGGTTTTAGACAAAACTAAGGTTCGAAGGGTCTCGGGCAACGATAGAGGCAGTGTAGCCCACAGGGATGTGAAGGGCTAGGCCTATTTTCTATTAAAAGCAGTCAGGTAATTTATTTGGTTAAACCCTAAGAAAGTATTAATGGCCTAGCCCTTCACAGACCGAGGACTACCGCCGAAAGCGTGGCCATTTTGCCTGGTAGACTGCTTAAAATTTAGGCAAATGTTTTGGGCAAAATGGAGCCCGCCAAATAAAAAAATAAGCAGTTTGAAATCACCCAAATGAGTCATTAGAAATGCAATTCCGATTAATAAATGGTTTTTCAACCAAAAGAAAAATAGGTAAAATTCAAATTACAGATTAAATAATGGAATTTTAAACTGATTACTTAGAAAACCAAGGTCAGTACCACCAGAATGGATTAAAAAAAATGGCTGGAATCCATTTGAAACCAGCCATGTTGTTGAATTCGGAAAAGTAAGTTCTATTCTTACAAAGATTTAGTTGGCATGGATAACCATTACATTAAAAGCAAGGCCCGCATCAAAATTTCCACTGATGGGAAGTAATTTCCAAATATTTAATATCCCATCCCACTCAAGGGTAAAATTGGTGGCTCCATTTCCACTGCCTATGGATTGAATATATAACATATCGTTGATGGATTGATTGGGGTAATTAATTAGTATTTGAGATAAATCGCCACTATATGGATAAATCCGAAATGACCACTTTCCACCAGTATCAGAAACACCTCCACTGCTTACTTTAAAGGCAATTCCTGAATTATGAAGATTGCTGGCCTCTATACCTGTTCCTGTCCCGCTATAGGATAAACCATAAATCCCTTTTCCACCAGATGTGGCAACACTCACACCCACAATTCCTATATCATTTGCCTGCACATCAATACCATTTTGTGCCAAAACTGATAATCCGGTGCCATTGGCTGCCTGGAACTCAACAGCTGAAACACTGCTTCCGGTATTGGTTACTCGTAACCCACCATTGATACTGTTTTTGATAAAAACCTGGCCACCTTCTACATGAAGTTTGGCATAAGGCGTATTGGTTCCAATGCCAACATTGGTAAGGTTTGTATTAAAAATCCCGTCGGTTGTTTGCGACCACTCACTGCTTCCACTTCCTCCACTTCCTCCAAAATTAACCGTTGTTAAACCGTTATACCCCTTAAAATTGCTTCCATCAAACCAAATTAATCCCGATGTGAGAATTGCCGGTGTTTGTTGGGCTCTTAAACGTAATTCTCCATCAATATCAACAGCCGCAGTTGGGATTAAGGCATTTTGTGATTTGGAAAAAGAAGATAATCCAATCGTTTGAATTGCTGCACCACTTGAAGGTGCATAAAAATAACCAGCTGTACCACTTGGATTTCCCGTTCCGGAAACCACACCCTTAATTCCACTTCCGTTGGTAGTTACGCCCAAAACGCCAACTGTTTGAGCACTAAGAGAACCAGAATAGGTGTTTACTCCTCTTACTCCAACTCCATTGAAATAACCTGAAATTCCTTCCAATCCATCTGCATCCGTATTGGTTACGCTAAAAAGTGGTACAGAGGAGTAATTTAAGGTTCCTGAATTGTAGGGTAAGGAAAAGTTGCCTGTGCCGCCACCCGTTGGAGTTTGCCAACTTGCTAAACCATTAGCGTCTGAGGTTAGAACTTTCCCTTGTCCCGGACCACCTCCGGTTATTTTAAGTTGACCCGCAACTTCAAATTTGGCTGTTGGGTCAGTAACCCCTACTCCTACATTTCCATCTCCACTTAAGGACAGTATATTTCCTGTGCCAGTTTTATAAAAATGAAATCGGGCGTTGCTATTTGTAGCATCGGTTTTTGCTGCCAAAGTCCATAAATTGGAAGTTTGGTTCCCGGTCCAATACACATAATTGGAAATAAAGGATAATCGGGCGAAATCATTCTCACTTTCTGATAACAACAATTGACTGTTTGTCCCACCACTATTACCTTCTATATGAACCGTATTGGTATTTCCAATTGACTTGGCCATTATTGCCGGCTTATTTAAACTGCTTTGAATCATGGCACCTTCGGCATTGTATGACAATACTTTCAATCCAGTTTTATTAATTGATTCAAGCTCCAAAGGCGGACGATTGTCACTAACAATTTTTGCAAATGAAATATCGCTGCTAAAAGAATTGGTTGTGATGTCTGTAAATGAAAGTTGGGAGTTAAAATTGGCATCTGTGCCTTGCAAGTTCTCCGAATAAGGAAGACTTAGTTTCTTAGCATTTAAAGCAAAAGGAACACTTATTAATTCTTGGGTACCAATGCTCTCATAACTGCCATTCACCATGCGCTTAACTTCCAGAAAATAAGGTCCGGCATTCCAATTTATAGCCGAGAAACTGGTCGATGGATTGGTGCCTCTTCCAATTTGGAAATTAACCAATCCAAAGGCATTCGTAGTGGCGATTTGTTCTTCAGAATAAACAACCTGACCACTGGAAGTAGTTTTATGAATGTCAAATTTAAACTGCTCATTGCTATTGGCAATTACGTTGCCTTGACCATTTCGAATTACAGCCTGGTAATTGAATGCATCCGGAGCTTGAGCCAAGGAGAATAAAACAATTAAGGTAAACTTAAAACTTAAAAAAAGGCTTAGTTTATTCATGGTAATAAAAATTAGTGGTGAAGAAAACAGGTTGATTATTTGGTTTTGATAATTTTATAGCTGGTATGGTTGGTGGAATTAGAAAAGCATACGAAATAGATTCCTGGCACCAAATGACCTAAGCTTAATTCCGTATTAGTTCCCGCAAGGGTACCATTGTCAACTACAACTTGACCCGCTAAATCCGTAATTTTAAAATTGGTTCCTGAAACAAATGATCCGCCAACTTGGATGTTAATTTCGTCCTCAAATGGATTCGGGTAAATACGAAAATTAAAAGATTCAAAGGGAATTTCAATGCCTACAATTGTGCCGGCTACCTGATTGAAACCCTGTGTTAGTGTAGTGGAAGAATTTGAAATGGTTGAAGTTATAACCTCACCCAAGGTCCAATTTACTGAATAGTTTGTTTGAAACGAATAGGTCCCAGCATTTGAAACTACTGTTTGACCTGCCACTTTGAAGGCAGGAATGGTAAGTATAACTATAAAGACTAATATTACTTTTTTCATGTTCGTTAAATTTCGAGGACAAAGAAATTCCACACTTTGCGACTTGTCTAATCAAAAAAAGATGAATCTTTGGCTTCGGCAAAGACAAAAAATACAATTTTAAAAAGCTAATAGTCTAATTTTCAAAAAGATGCTATTCGAATTAATCAAATCACTTTCACCTTCCGAGAAGGGATATTTTCGCAAATGGGCCAGTTCAGGATTTGATGATTCAAATACAACGAACTACCTTAAAGTATTCACTATTTTAGAAGAAATGAAAGCGGATGAGGATGAAATACTGGCGAAAAAGACCAAAACTCCTCTAGCGAAATTGCATATAACTAAAAACTATTTGTTTGGATCATTGCTTCAATCCTTAGGCCAATTCCACCAGGAAAATTTGAGCCAGATTGGATTTTTAAGAACCATTGCCAATTTCCATTTATTGGCAAGCCGTGGACTTTCAGACGATGCACTCCGGCAATTGAATAAAGCATTAGCCTTTGCAGAACGAAACGAGCTTTTTCATTACCAAATGGAATTGCTTGATCAAAAAAGAAAACTTTGGTTGCAAATAAATACCAGTGATAAACAAATTGAGGAGATTGAAAACTTAAATAGGGTGTATGAACAAGTTCTTACGAATTGGGAAAATTTCCATTTGTATGAAAATCTGCTGTACCAACAAGCGGTAATTATGACTCCCAGCTACACTTTAATCGGAAAAACCATCAAGGAATTGCATATGGATATTATTAACCATAATGCCATGACAGGGAAAATCCTGCCGGTTGGTCAACGTGCCAGACATTACCATGCTTGTATTAAATTAAATTTTTATGCGGTTGCTGGAAAGCGACAGGAAGCAGAAAATGAGGCAAAGGAATTGCTAGAAATATGTAAAAGTGGTAGCTATTTTTTGACTATAGATCAGTTGCCTTTAATCAATGCCTATAACCAATGTATGACCGCTGCCTATTTTAATGGAAATCTGGAAGGATTAGGTAATTTACTCGAAGAGCTAAATTCCTATGCATTTAAAAATCAACAGGCTAAACTTTACCAGTTTTTGTATTACAGTATGTTTAAATTGGTTTGGCTTGATAATCAAAAAGACCACCAAGGAGTTATGCTTTTGGCTAAACAAACTGAAAAGCAAATGTTGGCCTTTCTTAGTTATATTCGTTCTGATTTATTTTTAGCACTAGTTACAGCTTTTTCAAGCGCCATGCTAGAATACCAGGATTATTCTTCAACTATCCATTGGATTGAAGTATATAGACAAAATTTAAAGGTCAAAAAACATTTTGACACCCAAACTACACTTCAGGTTTTTCAAATGATGGCCCATTTTAAAAAGGGCAATTTTGATTTAGTGGAAAATATATTGGTATCTTTTGAAAGATTTTTGAAAAAAAATGGAGCTGACAATTTTGACAAAATCATTATAAAAACCTTTCGCACCTTGCTAAATGGCAAACAACAAGAAAAAATTCCAACTTTGATTCAGGAATTAAAAACAGAATTCGACCTTAATCCTGCAGGAAAGAATTTAAACATTTTTCCTTTGCTTAAATCCTTTTTAGAAAGCCTTTAAACTCAATTTAATCAAAAGGAGGACTTTTAATCTGAATTACTTGATTTAGCTGGACACCTCCTCGAGCATTTCAGGATAGCATTTGTAAGTCAATTTGACAAAACAAATTGATTTACAAAAGGTTAAGTTCTAAAGGATATCTAATGCTTATTCTCACCATTAAAGCGTAAGAGGTTCCAGTATTTGGATTCTTAAAGCTGCCCCTTTTACCTAGCCCTAATTCGGAAGTATGGCTGTTAACCAAAGACAAAAAGGAGCTCGCAAAATAATCATCCTATACAACAATAACCTTCCCTCCTAGCCTTTCACCAATTGATTTTTCCTTTTGTAGTAAAGAAAATTAATGGCCAGCCAGGTTAAGAAACCAATCGTGAGAACTATTGAAATCGGCATTACCCATTTTACCCATGAAGCGTAATAGGTCATGTAAAGTACGTTGTAAATTGGCAGAAACACGATAAATCGCAGGATTTCAACACGGTTTACCCATTTCCGACCTTCCAGAATGGCGCCACAATTCATGGTAGTGAGTATAATCAAGGAAAAGAAAACGATGCGGTAAAACCAAGACAATTCGTTGAAATGGCCTAAAAAAGAGACTATTCCAAAGGCAAGCGCAATGAATTGGACCAAAACATATACCTGCATGTTCAATTTGGGTTTTACATGGTATTTATCCACGTGACCTTCCTTGTTTTTATATTTGCTTGAATCTTGATTGAGAAGTTTCCCCAAGTATTCAGGTCCTTTCCACCAAAGCGACAATTTGTTCCATAGTCCTTTTTCGACTTTCATACCTTCAAAAACATCCACATAAAAATGAATATTGGCCCAAAAAGGGTTCCAGCTATTGAGCGGAATAGTGGTGCCATATTCAGGCTCCTCTTCTTCTTTCACAAAGGTTCCGAAAAGGCGATCCCAAATGATAAATACGGCTGCATAGTTTTTGTCGAGGTATTGTGGATTAATGGCATGGTGCACCCGGTGGTGGGAAGGACTATTGAAAATCCATTCAAACCATCCCAAGCTGCGAATGGCTTGGCTGTGGATCCAATACTGATAAAGGGTTACAAAGGCTGCCGCACTGCCGAAAACGATAGGATGGAAACCTAAAAGTGGAATCGGTAAGAACAGAACAAAGGCAAGCAAATGGTGAAACCAAGGTTGACGAAGGGCGACACTTAAATTGTACTCTTGGCTTTGGTGGTGAACAATGTGGGCACCCCAAAAGATATTCCACTCATGTCCCCAGCGGTGAGCCCAGTAGTAAATAAAGTCGAAAGCAACCACGCAAATGATGAAAGAAAAGAAGGAAGCTTCCTGTTTAAATGGGGCAAAATGATCGAAAATATAGGTAAATATAGCAAAGATAAAAAGCTTGGTCATAGCGTTAAATGCCTGACTACCAACACCTAAATTAAGGTTGGTAATAGCATCTTCGAAATTGTACCAAGTTTTACCTTTAAATTTGCCGTAGAGAAATTCAAATAAAATACTGCCAAAGAAAAATGGGATGGCGATTAGAATGTAATTGGGACTCATGAGGGGTTTAATTTTGAGTCAAATATAGAACAGTCAGCCCTGCCAGAACTGACGCCAATCAGGCTTTTTAGAATTTTTAAGGTGTTTTAACTAAAAGCCTAAAAGCGGGGATTAAATTTTCATAAAAACCCCCATTTCTTAAGCTAAAAAATTCAACTATAAGACCAATTTCCCAAAAAAAACAATCTCGAATGATTAATTTTTAGGATTTAGTTTCGTTTGGCCACATATTTCAGAATAAACTTTTTCAAAAAATTGGGTGGCATTTTGTACCCTTTGGCCATGCGTTTTCCCATGGCTGGATATTCGTCTAATCGCGCTGGTGTGGTACCTAACCCATCTACATATCTGTTAAACATACAAAAGGCTGCGGCAATAAGAACAGTATCATGGATTTCCTCATCGTTTGCTCCTTTGCTTTTTGCAGCATTCACATCATCCAAAGTAACCTGTTTGCCACTTTTTTGAACCTTTCCGGCGATACGCAAAAGGCTTTTCATTTTTTCGGAAACATTTGCTGTATCAATATCTTTGATCACACAAGTGACCGTCTTTCCTTGATCGCCCAAATGAACATTGGCAGCAGCTGTATGGGAAAGGTGACAAAACTCACACTCATTTAGATAGGACACATAGGAAGCTATCAACTCCCTTTCTCCGCTTGATAAGGGCGATTTGTCCAACAATAATGTGTTTGCCAAGTTAGACAGGGCATTGCCTGTTGAGTTTTTGTAAAATAAAAGTTCTAGAATGCCGGGTTGGTTGATTCCTGTTTGGATATAAGCCATTTTTTTTCAATTTAGGGTTGGAACAAATATAAAGAAAATATTCCAAGGGACCTTTCAAACCCTCATCAATTCATACTTCTAAATTCCAGTGGGGTTTTTCCGGTTTTAAGTTTGAAGAGTTTACTAAAATACTGCGGATATTCAAAACCAAGTTCGTAGGCGATTTCGCTTACATTTTGGTCGGTATTTAAAAGGATGCGTTTGGCTTCTTCAATCAATTGGTAATGAATATGGTCCTGAGCATTCATTCCTGTCTCTTTTTTCAATAAATCGCTGAGGTAGTTGGGCGAAAGATGGACCTGTTCAGCCAAATATTTCACGGTTGGCAAACCATTGTTACGAACATCGGAATTGCGGAAATACGATTTTATAAGTTTCTCAACCTGAACCACATAATCGCTGTTATTTGATTTTCGAGTTATAAACTGTCGACCATAATATCGCAAACAATAATTCAGCAATAGTTCGATATTTGATACAATTAAGGTTTGGCTGTGCACATCAATATTCTCGTCGAGTTCGTTTTGAATTTTCAGTACTCCGTCCCAAAGAATTTGTTTTTCCTTATCCGAAAGATGCAAAGCTTCAGACATTTCGTAAGTAAAGAAGGAATATTGTTCAATATTTTCGCCCAAGGTTGTTCCACGAATTAAATCGGGATGAAAAAAAAGTCCCCAACCTAGTCGATCCGGCCTTTTTTCAATTTCAGTATCCATGGTTATAGTCTGTTTCGGGGCTATGCAAATCAAGCTTCCATCTTGAAAATCGTAGGATTGACGACCATATTTAAATCGATTGGTGCAATAGTTTTTAAACATTAGGGAATAAAAATCGGCACTTACGCGGGTATCCTCGGGCATGTAATCGTCAACCTGGGCAAAATCGATTATGGCTACAAGGGGATGTTTGGGTTTCCAGCCTGGAATGAGTTGTGCTATATCCGAAATGGATTTCAGTTGAAGAATTGGTTTCATGGCTTATACTTGGCTCATTACTACTTTGTCAAATATACGATCTCCTAGAAAAATACGCATCCATACCATTGGTTTTGCCCACTTCCCTACCCTATAACGTGTTTTAGGTTTTTGAGCTTGAACTATTTCAGAAACCGTTTCGGCTATCAGGCTAGGTTTTGATCCTCCTCCATTGGCATACATGGCTTTGGTAGCGGTTACCAATTTGTTTGTGATACCGGAATAGACCGTTTTACCAGAGTATTGAGTGATGTTATCCAGCATTACATCGCCAAATTCCGTTTCGATAATTCCGGGCTCAAGCACTACAACTTGTATATTAAATTCCTTAAGTTCGAGACGCAAACAATCACTGAATCCTTCCAAGGCATGTTTAGAGGCATGGTACCAAGCACCCATTGGTGTATACATTTTACCGCCCATGGAGGAAGTATTGATAATTGTACCCTGTTTGGCCTTGCGCATAAACGGGATAACTTTTTGGGTTAGGGTGGCCAAACCGAAAATATTAACTTCAAATTGTCTTCTAGCTTCTGCCAAAGGAACATCCTCTACTGAACCATATAAACCATAACCTGCATTGTTCCAAAGTACATCAATCCGGCCTTCCTTTTTTATAATTGTATCTAGAACGGTTTGAATTTCAGACTCATTGGTAACATCCATTTTTAGAGGATGTCCGCCCAGTTGTTCCAAATCCTTCATTTGGTCGATTCGTCGGGCAACAGTATAAACGGAATGGCCTTGTTTTATGAGGGTTTTAGCTGTTTCCTTTCCCATTCCTGAACTTGCCCCTGTGATTAAGATTACTTTTTTCATTTTCTTAAAATTTTGATGGGGCAAAGGTGGGAATAAGCAATCGGCTAGGAAGTATACAAATCCATGAAGCTTGTATACTTTTCAAGGAATCGTTTATGCAGATCTAATGCGTAATCTGGGTTAAATCGGTTTCATTCAAATTAGCTAGTAGAATTATTTAGGGTGGTAAATTCTTTCAGCGTTTTTATAAATTTCCTTTTTGTCCAAGGTCATTTTTTTCAATTCATGCCTTCCGAAAGGCGACATTTGATCGTTGTAATGTTTGCTATCTGAAAAGCTGCTTGCGCCATACGGACTAATGGAGTTAATTTGAGGACCATCCTTTTTAAATTCAACCAATTGCATATAACCATCGCCGGCTACCATTCGGATTCTACCATCGGCTTGAATATGTCCAAAAACGGCACGAATAGCATCAGGACCGCCATTTAAACCAATATACTTCCCTCCTCTTTCCAGCACTTGCACTTTTCCGAGCGGCTGATCGATGCTTCCAAAATGTTTGATCATATGGGCTTGTGCCTCCCGAATGCAGGCCACAAAGCTTTCTTCCATTTTGGTTGGATTCTTATCCAAATCTTTGAGTCTTTCGTGCGGACCATTCAACATTTGGTAAATGGTAAACATGAAAATGGAAGCATTTCTATCGAGGGTGTCAGCTTCGTGGTCAAAAGTTTTAATTCGATTGATAGCATCCGCAATGTCGGGATATTTGGATGCCTCAAGTTTAAAGAGATTATCCAACCAAAATTGACCTCTATAAGTAATTCGCTTAGGGAAAGTATAGTCGAATTTAATCTTTTTAAAATCTTCAAAATCGATAGGGGTGTTGGCATATTTTTCATTCATTAATTCATAAAACCTAAGGCTACGGTTGTTGAACTCAGGCTCGTATCCAATCCCTTTATTGTACATGTTAAGGTTGCCATTTTCGGTTGAGCAAGTGGCTTCATAACCGGCATTGTTGGTATTGAAAACAAAGCCACATTCAGGATTTAGGAATTGGGCCATACTGTCAACAGGTAAAAAATGATCCCATAAAGTGGCTGATGTATCACCAGGAAGGACCTTTTTCCAATTGTAGTTTTTATTTCGTACGGGAATTAATCCATTAGAAATGAAAAAGATAGTATCATTTTTATCGGCATAAGTGATGTTCTGACGAGATAATCCTTGCACCTCCAATGCTTTTCGGAATTCAGTAAAGTTTTTGGCTTTGTTCATTCTAAACCATTGTAAGGATGTTTTAGGTTCAATCAAAGCAGGCATCCGAACCGAGAAAAAGCCGTGGTCGTTTTTCATGGTTGGGCCATAAACACTGGTCCAAAATTTCTTTCCTACAGTGATAACAAACTTATGCTTTTTGCCAAGTCCAACATGCAGTTTGGCGCGATGGGTTTCCAATTTTTTCCATTGACCATCGTATTTGTACCAGTATTTCTTTTTGGGATGCATGGTTAATTTATAGGTATCGATTTCATCCAATTGCCCTGTTGTATGTGCCCAACCCAAGTTTTCGTTTGTTCCTAGAAAAATGGTGGTTGAACCATGGAAAAGCGCCCCCACAATATTCCAACCTTCCTCACTACACACATGAGCCTCGTACCAAGAAAGAAGACCTTCGATTGGTTGATGAGCATTCACCGCCAAAAAGCTTGATCCATTTTTTGTTTTGGCCGAATTAAAAGCAAAGGCATTAGAACCTATCCCATCCTCAGGTTTGAGCATATCGTTGACTATTGAGCCATCCACCATTCTTCTTACCGTTCCTTCTACTCCACCCATTAAAGCCATACCCAACATATATCCTGCTACTAAATGTTGCGGACGAATCGGAAGGAGCTTTTTACTCCAAAGTCTTTCTGGATGGGCATAAAAATACGCATTAGCTCCAGCCGCATAACCCTCAAGCACTCTTTTGAAATCTTCAGGAATTTCTTTTTCATAAACCTTATCTACATATTTAACCACCCCTAAAAACTGAACGGCAAAATCAATTTTAGCCCCATCGACTCCTTTAACCGCACCTAACCTTCCATTCATGGCAGCGAGCATAAACTGGGCATTATCCACATCGTCTTCTGCGGTTGCCCAAGCCAAACCATAAGCGGCTTCTGCATCTGTTTTAGCGAAAATATGGGGAATGCCAAAGGAATCCCTAACTATCTCAATCCGACTTGGATCAAAGACCGGCAGATTGGCTTTCTTCTGAGCAATAACAGAATGAACAAATAGTAAAATAGGTAAAAAGAGAAAAATTCTTTTCATGAAAACAGGTTATTAGGGATTTGAAAATGGGATAAATTGAATAAATACAGGACGGTGGTCACTTAGCCAATGATTAGAATCTTGTTTCCAATCAGGACAGTTATAATCATTGACTATCATAGCTTTAGATACAAATATATAATCAATTCGATGAAGTGGTTTGGGAGGATTATCGACCTCAAAACCGGCAAAGGTATATTCAGTTCCATTTACCTTTTTTGCAGCATTTCTACTATCAATTAAGGTTTGGGTGATGACTTCATAGGCGGCATGTTCGGGGCTAAGGTTCAAATCACCGCAAATTACATAGGCATGAGAACCGGCCAAATCCTTTGCCTTTTGAGCAAGCAATAAACCGGACTGCCTTCTTGCTTCTGCCCCTTTATGGTCGAAATGGGTATTAAAAACAAACAGGATTTTCGAGTTTGTTTGATGTTGGAGCTTAACCCAAGTAACTATCCTGGGAAGACTTGCATCCCAACCTTTACTTGGCTTTTCAGGTGTTTCACTAAGCCAAAAGCTGCCTTTTTCTAAACAGTTCCAATCCGATTTTTTATAAAATATCGGAGCCATCTCCCCTTTCTTTTTTCCGTTGTCGCGACCTACGCCATAGGATTCAAAGCCCATTAAACCCATTTTCAAATCTTCGTATTGACCATGTAGTACTTCTTGAAAGCAATAAATTGACCCATTTAATTGCTTTAAACTGTCGATCATGCTACTTTTTCTATTCGGCCAAGCAGAGTGACCATCCATTGGATTGTTGAAACGAATGTTATAGGTCAGAAGTACCAATGCTGATTGGGCGAACGAGGATAGTGAAAACAAGAAAAACAAACCAAGCAATCCTAGCTTTTTCATTAGAACTGTAATTCTTTAAGCGGAATTTGGTGTTCAATTTTTACTTCACCTTCCTCACTGCTGATAATTTTCAGGCTTATTTGCGTATCCTTTCCCTTCCAATCAATATCAATCCAGCCAAAATTGGGTTTCATATACGCCCCATGAATTCGGTTTATATTTTCGCCAGCACAACTGTGTCCGTGGGTCATTCCTGAAGCAGTAAGGTCATATAACGGATAAGAATTGGGCCTTTTTAATTTCGACATTTCAGAATAATGAACATCTCCTGAAATAAAGAATAGTCCATTGGCTTTGGTTTTTTCAATAAGGCGCATAAACCTTTCCCTTTCATGGGGAAAATTAGCCCAGGCTTCCCATCCATTAAAATCCACCAAAAACTGGGTACTGGTGCAAACGATTCGAATATCTGCCGGAACTTTCAAGCTTTCTTCCAACCATTTCCATTGGGAATCTCCAAGCATGGTTTTGGATGTATCCTCGCATTTTCCGTATTCGCCATAACAATCTTCATCCTTCCCTACCCTACAAAGTTTATCCCGAAAAGTTCGACAATCCAAAAGGATAAATTGTACTCTTTCTCCAGCCTCACCTATAACAATTTGGTCGTAATTTCCAGGTCGTTTTCTCCTTTCACTTTCAGCAGGTTCTTTAAAAAAATCCAGAAAAATCTGTTTACTTTCTTCCTTTTTTGGGTATTCCTTCCCACCATCGTTCACTCCATAATCATGATCGTCCCATACAGCTAAAATTTTTGTCTTTTCCCAAACTTTTTGCAACCCTGGCTTTGCTCCCAATTGTCCATATTTAGCCTTCAATACGGCCATATTTTGGGTATCTCCATAGATATTATCACCCAGAAATATAAAGTAATCCGGGTGAAGTTCATCCACTTTATACCACACCTTTTGTTCGTTGTCCTGACTGATGCAACTTCCAAAGCCAATTTTAAGATGGTGTTGTTTTTGGGATAGCGCTTTTTGAAAAGGCAATCCAAGCAACAGCATTGAAAGCAGGTATTTATTCATCTTGAACCGGTAAAAAATTAGATTTTATAACGCAGTTGAAGTGTAAAATTCCTTGGCGCCTCCATAATACCCGGTCTGGTAGAATATAAATGATTCGTTAAGTTTTTGCAAACAAAACCAAGTCTAACTTTAGGAGTGATCTCATACCCAGCGCGAATATCCATTACCAAATCACCCTTGATATGTTTCTTTTGGTAATCGTAGTAGTTGTAATTTAAGAAACCATCCAATAAGTAGAAGATTTGAGGGATTTTCTCCGGAAAACTGCCGTAATAAATGGTGTATCCAACCGAGAATTTTTTGTAACTAATCTCGATATCACCTCTTACCAAATGGCGGTTTCTAAATTGAAGCGTATTGTTGTAGGCATAGGCACTATCAATTCTTTTGGTAGAATATTTGAAGAAATCAGCTAAATATTTACCAGCATTTTTCACTGTAGAGTTCGAATCTAAATCGCCAGGGAAAGTATAGGTATAACCACCCATTACCCGGATATTTACCTTTCCAATATTTCCTTCTCCCATTATACCAACTTCGTATCCGGCAATTCTTGCCCCAGCAACATTAAACGGTTTTAAACCAAAACTTGAGGTATCCTGTCCCATAACTCCTTTATAATTGTAGATTCCAAAACGGTATTCTACAAACTTGTCATACTGTTGCCAAAAAAAGGCTGCATCCAACAAGGCATTAAAATTCCCAATTCGGAATCCTTGTTTCATACCAATTTCAGCACTCCATCCTTTTTCAACTTGCAAATCAGGGTTGGGAACAATTTTCAAAATGGAGAAACTTGCATCTACAAACCTCTCGCCAATAGTAGGTTGGCGGTAGGATTGTCCGTAGGAAGCTCTGAGGAAAGTTGCTTTGGCTATTTGGTAGTTGATTCCAGAACGGAATACTGGAATACCCCACTGCACATAGGAATCAATACCATTGATTTCATACCTTAGTCCTGCAGTAGCTGTAAACCTTTTGCCTACAAAGTACTCCCCTTGGGCATAAGCCGCTCCAAAATAACTCAACCGTAAACCTTCATACAAGTTACTGCGAGAAAAACCCATATTAAAAGGTAAACCCGTAGTAAGAACAGCCCTTTCCTTAAATTTCTTTTGAAACTGGTAGTCTCCGTTTATGGAATGTGAATTCGCGTTTGGATCTACCCCATTTCCCCAACGGAATACATTTAAATAACGGAATCGAAGGATGTGTTTAGCACCATTTGTTCCAGCATAGGTTAAATGCGGGTCAATATAGGTTTGCATATACCTATTGTCTGACCAACTGCCTGCTAAATAGGCGCTGTCAGAAAGGTCCTTAGAAAGAAAAAAGAGTCCGTTGTTTTCCCTTTGCCAATTGATATCCAATCCGTACTGAAGTCCTGGTTTTTTCTTGCTGTTAAATCTTGTTTTAATATCAATTCGTCCTCGAACAGCTCCACCTTGGTCGAGGTAACTATTGGAAATAAACAGATTACCACCTGAAACGAAATCCAAATTTCCGAATTTTTGTTTGTGAGAAAAACTCAAACCTGAATTGCTTGGCGCTGTTCCTTCAGGCCACCAACGCATTAATTCATTTTCTGGAACTCCAAAAACCTGCGAAAACGCGGTTATTTCTGTTTCTGGTTCTGATTTTGGCCAAGCGGTCCTCATATTGATTACCCCATTCAGAGCCGAACTTCCATAAACTACCGAAGATGCACCTTTTATCACTTCAACCTGTTCGGCATTTTCAATCGGTGCAAAAGACCATTGGTTCATCCCCAAGTCGGCACTGGCAATGGTCAAACCATCCACCATAACAGCTGTCCTAGACCCTACTCCATAAGAATAAGAGCTACCACCCCGAATACTAACCTGTCCATCCTGCACCTGCACCCCAGCCACACGGTTCACCGTTTCGGATAAATCGATAGAATTGGTGTTTTTGATTTGGGCTTTTGACAAAACTTCAACGGAAACGTTTTCCCTAGCTAAATCTTTTTCATATTGGCTGGAAGAGATAACTACCATATTCAAAAGACTTTTAGCACCCGATAATTGTATGGTTAAGGTTTGGATATCTTTTGCTTTTACGGTAACTTTCTTTTCCACGGCTTCAAATCCCAAATAGGTAAATTTCAAGGTATGTTCGCCTTCTTTGAGGTTTAATTTGAAATCACCATCCAATCCTGTTACCTCTTTGGCAACGCCATCCACTGCAATTACAACTCCGGTGAGTTTATCCCCATTGGATTTGTCTTTTACGAAACCGTTTATGATTCCGTTTTGGGCAGTTAATAAGGATGTTACAAAAAATAGACAAGAAAAAAGTACGATTTTTTTCATTTCAGACACGATTTGGTAGATTACAGGTTAAGGTTAAATTAAGATTGTTTAAACAGAATGCGGGCAATAAATTTGGCAAACCCTATCCAAGCAGTTGGTCTAGCTCTTGAATAACGTCTTTCCAATTTTTTAAAATAATGCGGTTTCTTTTTAGGTTCAATATTTAGGCTGGAATGCGGGATATCCATTACAGCTAAGGTCAAGTTGTTTTCATCTACCACACTCATCCTTACCTTTTCTTTTCCCATCACTTCTATCTTCCCAAATTGATTTTTGAAATTCTTGTTTCCTTTCAATCCCCCACCTCCATGGTTCCAAACAAATTTATCGTACCTCGGATACCCCATCAATTTGCAAAACTTGTTCATATAATAAGCCAAATGGGTTCCAGCAACGGCCAAACCACTGGCATTTATTTCGGGCAAACCTCCGTTGGTTCCATCGTCCATCACATTGTGGTGGGTATCACCACTAATCACAATTACATCTTTTATGCTGTTGTTTTTAAGCCAATCCAGTATTTCCTTGGATTGATAGGGAAACCCCGCCCAATACTGTGAAAATGAACTAGCAATGCGGAAACCTGTTCCTTTTTCCCCAGCATCTCCCGCAATAATATCTTGGGTTTTAATCCCTAAATCAATCAGGTGTTTTAAGTTTTGGTTAAATGGCAATCCACAAACAAAAAATTTCCAATCAGCTTTTGATTCCTTTAGTTTTCGCTTGGCCCATTCCATTTGTTTTTTTGAAATCAACCTTACATTGCTATCTGGCTCGAAGGTCCAATGGTTTTTAAGACTATCGTATTTAAAGTTTCGGTAATTCAAATCAGCCGTAAAGCGGGTATCCAAAAAAATAAATTCACAATTGCCCATCACAAACGAATGATAGAAACCATCCGAACTATCGACTAAAGCATACCCCGGAAAATTCTCCACATAACCTCTTTTGCAATTGGTTCGCTCCAACTGCGAATATTTGGTAGAATAAAGCTTGTTGACAATCGCTTTCTTTTTCTTCTTGCCTCTTTGTTGCATTTCAACCCTCACCCCAGCCGACCCTTCTTCATAGGCACAACCCCAACCATCGTCATCATCTGCAATATAAGCAATGGGCACCGATCGAAGCATTTCCTTCATTCTTTTCTCTTGGTAACGTCTTCTAAAAGATTCTTGCACAGAGGCATATGTAAATGGATACTCATCTCCCATCTGATAACTAGGATAGGTAAAATCACCCGTATGAATCATCATCCTTGGTTTGAGTTCGGCCATCCGGTCAAAGGTTTTCATATTCTCCGACTCTTGGCACGAACCGGTAACAAACACATAATTGCCTGCTTCACCAGGTTTGGGAAAAGTGGTAAAGGAACCTCCCAAAGAGTCAGGTTTGTCTGAACCGAAAAAGAATTGAATGGTATACAATGCATTCGATTTTAATCCATCCACATCAATTATGGTGGCATTATCTCTTTCGGTTGTGGTAGTAAAATTCCAACTTAACTTTTGCCCTTCATTTTCCAAAACCAATTTACCAGGCATTGGTTTTGAGGTTCTTACATAAATTCTAGCCTGCGAATCGGTCAATCCACCAACAACAGGACCATGGGTAATGTTCTGGGCGAAACTCAAGAAAGGCTTAAAAAGGAAAAATAAAATTATTATCCAATTTTGAGCTTTGGGAATAAACATATCGATATAATTGCAGGCGGTCAAATATATTTTTTATCACAACCACTTCACATGATTAAATTTTTAATTTTTTTGTTTTTTTCAGCATTTATTAACATTTCTTCCATTTTGGCTCAAACCCGCAATGGGGGCAACTATGTTTTACTTATCGGAATCGACGGGTTGGGTGGCTATGCCTTTCCGAAAGCCAATGCGCCCAATATCAAAAAACTATGGGAAAACGGGAGTTATACGTTTAAAGCTAGGTGCATTTACCCAAGTTCGAGCAGTCCAAATTGGGCCAGCATGATTATGGGAGCCAAGCCCAGAAAGACACATATTCCCAAAAATGGATTTAGTATGGAAAAGGCTACCAAAAAGGCCTATTGTGGTAGACCCGCCGGACAATTATGGCCTTCCGTTTATACCCTGTTGCACGAGCAAAAACCGGATAAGAAAATTGTGTTATTGCACCATTGGGATGAGTACAACCGACTTGTCAACCCGAAAGATATAAGTTTTGCAAAATGTACCAAAACCGAAGATAGTACCGCTTATTGGGCCATTCAAACCATTGAGCAAGGCATGCCCGATTTATTGTTTTTGCATTTTGATAATGTAGATCATGCCGGACATACCTATGGCCATAAAACCCCGCTGTATTATAAAGATGTAGAAAAGGTCGATTCATTGGTGGGGGAGGTTATAGCGGCCTTAAAACGAAATGGTATTTTTGAGCAAACCACCATAATTCTTACAGCCGACCATGGCGGACGGGGCAAACACCATGGATGGATAACAGAAGGAGAAATGAACATTCCATGGATAATCCAAGGTCCTGGAATCAAGAAAAACCATACCTTGAAAAGCAAATCGGTTGTAACTATTGATACCGGCGCTACCCTAGCCCATCTTTTCGGACTTCAAATTCCAAGCTGTTGGGATGGCAAACCCGTTTTAGATGCCTTTGAACCCTAATTCCAGAGAAACTCTTTTCTCTCTTCTCTTTTCTAATTCTTAATTTTTAATTCCCTAATTTTTAATTACTTATGCGTGCCCTTCCGCCACAAAAACTTTTCCCTGAGTCCAAGCATGGTGCAAGTGGCGTTCAGGTCGGGCTATTCGCTGCAAATCCTCGCGCCTTTCGCTTACGCTCAGGCCGCTGTGGGTTTTCCGCTGCTATCCCTGCCCGGAAAGTGCGTGCTGGTACTTGGGTTTTGGTGGTTTAAACCCAGATTACGCATTAGAAATCGAAATGAAGCTTTCAAATGCAATAAAGACGAGGGTTTCAGGTTAATTTTTGGGTGAAGGAATAGTAAACTATTTTGAAGTCAAAAATTGTTCTGAAATCCTTGTATTTGAAGCAGTTGGAAGCTGTAATAGATTTCTAATGCTGAATTTGGGTTTAACCCAGATTACGCATTAGAAATGCATAAACGATTAACCAGTTGTAAATCCATTTGTATGGCCAAATTGATAACAACTGCTATCCCGAAATTTCTTCGGGAGGGGTAAACCCAACTAAATCAAGTAGTTCGGATTAATAAATCCTCCTATTGATTAATTTGGGTTTAAGAAGTATTTTTCGGTAAATTCACTTACTGGCTCTGCCCCCAAAATCACCCCAGCCCAAGCAGCTCCAAAACTTTTTTCCACCCACCAAAACTTAGGCAAGGGTCCGGGCAACGATAGAGCCAAATACCCCACAGGGCTGCGGAGGAACGGAGCAGACCGAGGAGTATGGGCGATAGCGTGGCCCTTGAGCCCTAGCAGAATAAATTGTTTCAAAGGAAAAAGCTGTATTTGGGCGAAAGGGAGCCCGCCTAATAAATTAAAAATTAGCGAATTAAAAATTAAAAATTGGGGAAAAAATGAGAAATTAGAAAATAGAAAATAGAAAATAGAAATGGATAGCATCCAGCAACTTACCCTACCTTCACCCCTACCCTTTCATTTAACCAACGATTCCATTGCTGGGTGCGATTCATTTGGCCCTGACCAAGTCCTTGGGTCCAACGGGGACCGCGAACGGCATTGGTAACGATTATTTCCTCCGCCCTCATGGCTTGCTCTACGGAAATGGCCCGCTCGTAAACATCCTCCCCCTTTTCCTGCAACAAATCGAGCAATACCTTACGTGCCACCCCACCTAAACAGCCCTCGGACAAAGGAGGTGTTATAATTTCGCCATCAAGCAGCATAAATACATTGGAATTGGTTGATTCAACTATGTTTCCGTCCTCGTTTACCAACAAACAATCGTCTAAGCCATGCTCTTTGCAATAAATGGAAGCCAACACATAAACCAAGGAATTGTTGGTTTTAAAATTGGCCAATAAACCCTTGGGCTTGGGAATTTCTTGAAACAATCCAAGCGTCAACCCATTGGTATTGCACTGAAAATGATTGTGGTCCAAAGAATAAGCCTCCATCACAAAAGAGGCATTGTTGGCTCCCGGCAGGTAAAAACCACCGTCGTGCCTAAAAACGGTAAGACGAATGTAGCCGCCCTCCGCTAAATTATTGGCCTCTGCTAAAGCCTGGATCTGCTTTTCGAAATAATCGTGGGTGAAACTGGCTGGCAATTCCAACTTTAACACATCGGTGGTTTCGCTAAGGCGATTGAAATGGTATTTTAAAAAAGGTGCCTTCCCATTTACCAAACGAATGGACTCAAAACAACCATCGCCGTAGCGAAAGGATCGGTTGGTAATTCCGAAACGTACACTGGTGGCCGGACAAAGCACACCGTTTTCACTGACAATCATGGGTAAACTAGGAATGGGAAACCGCCTCTACCTCGTATATGCGAGCAAGTTGGTCTATGGTATAATCGATTTCTTCTTTGGTGGTAAATTTGCTGAACGAAAAACGAACCGAAGGACGACTCGGATCGGCATGTAAGGCACGCAACACATGGGAACCTATTTCGGTACCACTGCTGCACGCACTTCCGCCTGAAGCCGCTATGCCGCAAATATCTAAACTGAACAACAGCATTTCGGCCTTTTCGCTGGGCGGCAAAGAAACGTTTAATACGGTATACAAGGATTTCCCTTTGGCATCGCCGTTAAACTTCACATCTGGAAATAAGGATTCGAGCCGCTCAATCATGTAGTTTTTTAAACCTAAAATATGGTCGATATGCTCTTGCTGGTGGGCATTGGCAATTTCTAGAGCTTTGGCTAATCCAATAATGCCATACAAATTTTCGGTTCCGCCACGCATGTTGCGCTCCTGGGCTCCACCGTATATCAAAGGATTGATCTTGATTTCGGAATTCACATACAAAAAGCCCACACCTTTAGGACCATGAAATTTATGAGCCGCACAACTTAAAAAATGAACCTTGGTCTCCTGCAAGTTAAAGCCATAATGCCCCATAGTTTGCACCGTATCGGTATGCAAAATGGCATTGTATTGTTGGGCCAGTTCTGAAACCCTGTTCAAATTCAAAAGATTGCCGATTTCATTGTTGGCATGCATCAAGGAAATAAAGCTTCTTTCGTTGGTTGCCAGCAAGTGCTCTAGGCTTTCCAAATCCACATGTCCGTCGGGTAGAATATTTACCCAACTCAATTTTATTACCCCTCGTTTTTCCATAGCTTCCAAGGTATGGGTAACGGCATGGTGCTCGATGGGCGATGAAATGGCATGCTTGATATTGAGGTCATAAATACTGCATTGAATAGCTGTATTGTTAGCCTCGGTACCGCCCGAAGTGAAAAAAATTTCGGAGGGTGACACATGCAGGTAGTTGGCTACCGATTTTCGGGCCTGTTCAATGGCAGACCGCGTTTTTCGTCCGTAACTATGGATAGAGGAAGGATTTCCGAAATGTTCAGACATGTAAGGAAGCATGGCCTCCAACACCTCTTTGTCGAGGGGCGTTGTGGCTGCATTGTCTAAATAAACTTGCATGGTTGTAATTTGGGGCAAAGGTAGAAGGATTTGTAAATTTATTTTTCATAATAAGAATCATGTTCCAATTTGCAAAGGTTTTTGAACCCAGGTTACGTATTTCTAAGGCTTTAACAATGGTCCAGTTGTTTTGCAATCTGTATGTCTTTATGAAACCCAACTGCTATCCCAAAATACTCCAAAAGATGCAACCCAGCTATATCAGACCAATCGGATTAATAAATCCTCCCATGGATAAATTTGAGAGTAAAATAAACCTGAAATAACTTAACTTTCTTAGCACCTTTAGTTGCAGCAGGGGCATAGATTTAAATACAACTAGCAATCACCTTGCGCACCAGACGGGCGAAATCTAGACGTGTTAGAAAAGACAAACCGCACCGCTTCACCTCAAATGAATCCATTCCCATATCCTATTCTATAATTTATAATTCAGCTATACAGACTAAACCCTGAAATCATTATTTAAATTCCAATTCAAAACATTACACTTTTTCTAAAGCCTAAACGGGATTGAAATTTAATTTTCAGGACCTTCGCTTAAGTTTTCAACTTCCCTCTTCCCAACGCTAGGAACAAATTGAAACATATTTCAAGTTCAACTTTTCCAATTCATTGTCCACACTAAGGAAAATGAAAATTTCCAAAAGACTGTTTTTCAAGGAAATGACAATTTTATAGCGGTCCAATAAAATTATTAGCAGATTGCCGGTAAGCCTCTTATTTTTGTGGCATGAATAAAACGGTAGCAAACGCAGAAGTGGCCATTCAGGGCATTGAAAGTGGTATGACCTTAATGCTGGGTGGTTTCGGACTTTGCGGTATTCCAGAAAATTGTATTTCGGCCCTCGTAGCCAAAGGCGTAAACCAATTGACCTGTATTTCCAACAATGCTGGGGTTGATGATTTTGGTTTGGGCTTGTTGCTTAAAAACCACCAAATCAAGAAAATGATCTCGTCCTACGTAGGCGAAAATGCAGAGTTTGAAAGACAATTGCTATCGGGCGAACTCGAAGTTGATTTGATACCACAAGGAACTTTGGCAGAGCGTCTCCGTGCAGGTGGTGCAGGTATTCCGGCATTTTTCACTCCGGCTGGCTATGGAACCGAAGTTGCCCAAGGCAAGGAGGTTCGCGAATTCGATGGAAAGAAATACATTTTGGAAAGCTGGTTGAAGGCTGATTTTGCTATTGTTAAGGCTTGGAAAGGCGACGTACACGGCAACTTGATTTTTAAAGCTACCGCCCGGAACTTTAATCCGATGATGGCCATGGCCGGTAAAATTACCATTGCCGAAGTGGAAGAATTGGTTCCTGCTGGCGAATTGGACCCCGACCAAATCCACACCCCAGGTATTTTTGTTCAACGCATTTTTCAAGGTGTAAACTACGAGAAACGAATTGAACAACGAACCATTAGAAAACGCGAAGGAGCGGTGTCTTAATTCATGAAACTCAAGAAAAGTCTAATACTCTTTATCCTTTTTGGCTGCATCGGTATTACAGCCGAAATTTTTTTTACGGCCATTGTCGATACGGTAAAAGCCTACGGAACGCCGCTTTTTTCTCTGCGCTTAATGGGACAAAGCTATATTTGGATGTTTCCAATTTATGGCTGTATCAGTTTAATGGGACCCTTGTTAATCGAAAAAATCCAACAATGGACTATTTTTCTGAGAGCCTTCCTTTATGCTGTAGTCATTTTTGGCTTTGAATTTCTAACCGGCTGGCTGCTGGATGTTTTTACCGGAAGTTGCCCATGGGAGTACAAAGAAGGCCTCCATATTGCCGGTTATATCCGACTTGATTACGTTTTTGCCTGGATGGGATTCGGAATAATGGTTGAACGAATCTATCTTTTTGCCTCCAAAGTACTCAACCAATTTGAGGCACAGCACAAGTAGATCAAGGCTTTGCTTAGGAAATAAACAATCCCTTATTCGTAACTATTTATGTTAATTACACGTTAATAGTTTGTTGAAAACAAATTTTTATTTCCTTTGAGACAAAATTAGGCGGTTTGAAAAAGTTGCTGTTTATTCCGATTGCCTTAGGGTTAATCCTTTTGCTAAGTACCTGTAGGAAAACTGAGGAGGACAACTTCTTGGATGGAACTTGGCGTATCACCAGCTTGAAAATGAACAGGGATTCAGCCGATCCTCGCACCTTGTTTTTCCCTTCCTACAATGTAATAGGAAGCCAATGTGTGTATAGCCTAGACTTTGCCAACAATGATATTGTAATTGCCTCCTATACCGTAAACGATACCCTAGTTTTTACCCGAGAAGGCGAATGGCAGTTGGAAACCAAAACGAATATGCACCTAGTCTTGGATAACTTCATAAACGGTCGGTTTAATATTGAAAAAACCGATGCCGATAGTTATGTTTTGACCTCTGATGATGACTCCAACTATGTGGAAATGCTGGATTCTATTATCAAGTTGACTATTAGGCTAAATAGAACACAAGACTAATTTATTCCATTTCTTATTGCAAGCGTTGCCTTACCGCTTCGTACAGCAAAACCCCGGCAGCCACCGATACATTCAAACTTCCGGTTTGTCCCAGCATTGGAATTTTCACTTCGGCATCACATAATTTAAAAAGATTGGAAGAAATACCTGTTTCTTCCGATCCCATCAAAATAGCGGTCGGGTTGGTAAAATCCGTTTGGTAATAATTCAGCTTTGATTTCTCGGTAGCTGCCACAATCTGCAAACCCGAAGTTTTTAGGTACACCACCGCATCGGTCAGGTTCTTCACCTTACAAACCGGCAAGTGGTTCAAAGCCCCTGCACTGGTTTTTACAGTATCTCCGTTAATCATAGCCGAACCTTGGGTAGGCACCACAATCGCATGCGCCCCAGCACTCTCGGCCGTACGGGCAATAGCGCCCAAATTACGGGTGTCGGTTATGCGATCCAATACCACCACCAATGGATTTTCACCTCGCTCAAATATACTGGCCACAATTTCTTCCAATGGCTGATAGTCGATTTCCGAAACAATAGCCACAACGCCTTGGTGATTAGACCGGGTAAATTGGTTCAACTTTTGAATCGGAACATGCTTCACCACAGCCTTCTTCTCCGCAATCAGTTTGGTCAGCTCCTGAAATCCTTGTCCCCGCAATCCCGATTGAATAAACACGCATTCCAATTCCTTTCCCGCTTTCAAGGCCTCCATTACCGGATGGATTCCAAATAGTATTCCCGACTTAGTCCTGTTTTCCATTTAATTAATTGATTCTTCGATTTATAAAGCTATCTACTTGATGTAATAATTCCATTGGCTGAGACCGTCTCCAATTGATCTCATCAGGCAAAAGTTCAACATAATATCCCAACCTGGCCTGTTTCATTTCTTGCCATACATGCCTCCTGAAATTCACAAAAACAATCCACCCTTCCTCCACATCTTCCTGCCATTCTTGGTAATAATCTTCTTCCGAACTATGAAAATTGAGCACATTCTCCCCTATGACAATAAATTTTTGTATGCCTCTCGACACAAAATGATCCACCACTTCACGCTTCAAATGCATGATATCATTGTGCAAAGCATCGTTCCATTCACCCATCATTTCCAAAATTACCCCGCCAAAATCATCATATTCGGCAAATAAAACCTTTAAATAAAGGGTTGACGAACCAAATTCCTCCCACTGCGGATGAATATAATAATTGTAAAGTGTCTTGGAATAGTAAAATTCACTATGCTCCACACCATAAAATGGAGAATACGGATCCGTTTCGGCAGAATATAAACTATCCCATTGAAAAAATGGCTCCACAGTGTGCATTGCAGGACAAAGGTAAACTTTTCCCCTCCCGATTCGATACCCAAGGCTGGATTATGGAAATTTTGAATGCAAATCCAAATTGTACCCCGATGCTTAAACGAGACTTTAACCCTTCTTTTTTTTATTTGGCGGGCCCCATTCGCCAGCTCCATTCTACCCAGATTTAATAGTTGTGCTGGGCGAATGGTCGGGCTATTCGTTCCAAGTCCTCAACCAGCTTGCTGCGCTACGGCTGGTTTGCGGGCTTTCCACTGCTATCCCTGCCCGATTGGTCTTCGTGCCCGGTTGTTGGCGAAGTATTTTAGTTTTGCATTTCAATTTTGGCTTCTTCTAAGGGCTTCCCCCAAAATAGGGCTGGTCCTATTCAAATTCCCTTCATTGATAAATCATGCATACCCTTTTTTATCCCAAATTAATCAATAGGAGGATTTAAAAATCCGAACTACTTGATTTAGTTGGGTTTACCCCTCCCGAAGAAATTTCGGGATAGCAGTTGTTATCAATTTGGCCATCCAAATTGATTTACAACTGGTTAATCGTTTATGTATTTCTAATGCGTAATCTGGGTTTATGGATAATTTCAGGTCGTTCGACGATTAAAATAACAATTTAGCGAAAAATTCATAAACTTGCCAAAGTTTTCATGATGAAATCCATCTGTAGCATATTCTTCTGTGCATTGCTGTTTTTGAGTAGTTGCAAAAAATCAACTACATCAGGTTCTGTTGAGGAAAACTTAATCTATTCCAAGCAGTTTACAGCATCAGGCGACGATAACCAAGTGGAAGGAAACTATAAATCAGCCATTGAAAACTATTCCTTCGCACTTTCCTTAAGTCCAACCTATGCCATAGCTTATTGTAACCGAGGCAAGGCAAAAAAGGAGATGAAAGATTTTGAAGGCGCCCTGGCCGATTACAACAAAGCACTTGAATACGACCCAAATCTTTTTGAAGCTTACCTGAACCGTTCTGTTATAAAAGGACTTTACCGCGATACCATTGGTGAAGAAAACGATATTAGGAAAGCACTTTTACTAAATCCTAATTTTGCGGAAGGCTACAATGCCCTCGGGGTGGTTTACCGTAAAAAAGGACAATTCGAACTTGCTATTCAAATGTATACCAAGGCTATTTCCTTCCAGGCCAACAATCCCATTTACTTTAATAACCGGGGTATGGCAAAACGTAAACTTATGGATTACGACGGGGCTCTTTCCGATTATTCAATTGCCATCGAACTCGACCCTAAATTCTCCATGGCTTATTATAACAGGGCCATGGCCAAAATCAAAATGGGTGACCTTGTTTCGGCTGAAGAAGACAGGGCTTTGTACTCCGAAATCGAGTCCATGAAAAAATTGCAATAGTTCGCTCTTAGGTGCATCTTAGTTCGTTCGTTGTTGGTTTCTTTTTGAAAACTATTTTCTGTACACTTTTCTTTCCTCTTTAATTTTAGCTTGGATTTTCAAACCAAAATCGGGTAAAAAAATGCCCGGATTTCTTTGGTTAATTCTAAAATAAAACCCTGTTTTTCAACGTTTTCCAAACTATAACCTATTTATCCATGAAACGGATATTCATCCTCAGCCTTCTTGGAGGCATCCTCATTTCTTTATCTACTTTTAAATCCTTTCATTGCAGCAATGCCCGCGCTATTCATTCGGAGCTCTTCCCTCCTATCAATCCGGAATTTGCTGAATACATCCAAGCGTTTACCGCCGGGGTCATTTCAACCCAAAGTCCGGTAAAAATCCTCCTTTCTGCCGATGTAGGAATACCGGTGGAATTGAATACACCAGTTCCGAACGAATATTTCGACTTTGAACCTTCGATTGCTGGAAAAGTGGTGTGGACCGATTCCAAAACAATCGAATTCAGACCCGATCAAAAACTTCCCTCCGATCAGGTGTATAAGGCCAGTTTCAAGCTCGACAAACTGCTTCCGGTAAAAGAGGATTTAAAGTCTTTCAACTTTGCCTTTAAAACCATCCAACAAGCCATTGAAGTGGAAATCGACCATGTGGCCGGTTATTCCCTAAGTCTGGAAAACAAAGTTGGAATTTTAGGTACCGTAAAAACAGCTGATGCTATCGACGGACAACAATTGGAAGGCTTTTTTAAATTCGGACAAGGTCGCGACAAACTGAATTCTAGTTGGGTGCACAGTACCGACCAACGCACCCACACCTTTACCATCGACAGCATCAACCGTGGAGAAGCAGCATCCGAAGTGCAGATTCAATACAATGCTTCGTCGATCGGATTAGAAAAGGATGGATTGATCAACGTGGAAATTCCATCGCTCTCCACCTTTAAAGTTACCCGGGTAAAAGCCGTGAATGCAGGTGATCAATACATTTCGATACAGTTTTCAGATATCTTGTCTGAAGGCTTAATTCCGAATGGTTTGTTCGAAATAGAAGGATTAAGTGATCTCAAATATTACCATGCCCATAACGAGGTCAGATTATACACCTCCACTAAGGTTTCTGGAACCTATACCTTGCGCGTTTTAGGCGACCTTGCCAATGCCAAAGGCAAGAAACTGGGCAGCGATTATGCCTCCACCGTTTCCTTTTCCAATAATTCGCCCGCTGTAAAAATTCTTGGTTCGGGCAGCATATTGCCCGATGGCAAAGGTTTGGTTTTGCCCTTCGAAGCCATTAACCTTAAGGCAGTAGATGTAAAAGTGGTAAAGATTTTTGAAAACAATATTACCCAGTTCCTCCAAACCAATGCCTTAAACGAAGACAGAGAACTGAGCAGGGTTGGAAAGGTCGTTCGGAAAAAGACTATTCTCTTAAACAATTCCACTACTGTTTCGAACGAATGGAAAAGGTATGGCATCGATATTTCATCCTTGGTAAAAACCGAGCCTGGAGCCATTTACAGGGTTAGTTTAAGCTTCAAAAAAAGTTTTGGCATTTGCGATTGTCCCGGACAGGAAAACAAACCCATCGAATTGGAAGAACTTAAATCTACTCAAGAAGAGGAAGTTGGGCCTACACGTTGGGGCTATTACAACGACTATTCAGAAATGGATTATGATGCATATGAATCTGGCTACGACTGGTCGCAACGCAACAATCCTTGCAATGCTGCCTATTACCGCGAAGCTGGTGCACAATCCCGAAATATTTTGGCTTCAAATTTTGGCATGGTCGCCAAACGTGGCAACGACAATACCTTCATGGTGGCGGTAAACAATTTGAATACAACCCAACCCTTGGCAGGTATTACCGTGGAAGTTTATGATTTTCAAAAACAATTGATATTCACAGGTGTTACCAACGACGAAGGCCTGGTTTTGACAACCCTTAAAACCAATCCCTTTATTTTGGTTGCTAAAAAAGGAAAAGAAAGAGGCTATTTAAAAGTGGATGAATGGTCGAACCAACAATTGGGCATGTTCGATATTGGTGGCGAAACGGTTCAAAAAGGAATAAAGGCCTTTATTTATGGTGAAAGAGGTGTTTGGAGACCTGGCGATAGCCTTTTCCTGACCTTGATTTTAGAAGATAAGCTTAAAAAACTTCCTAAGAATTTCCCGGTAACCATGGAACTGCTTACACCCCAAGGACAATTGTTCCATCGAATGGTAAAAGCCAATCCCCTCAATGGTTTTTACAATTTCACAGTGGTTACCGAAAAAGGCAGTCCAACCGGAAACTGGACAGCCAATTTCAAGGTAGGATCCACCAATTTTTCCAAAACTTTGAAAATTGAAACGGTTATGCCTAATCGACTCAAAATCAAGCTTGATCCCGGAACGGAAAAATACTACTCCAATGAAACAGCCCCATCCATCCATTTAACTTCCAATTGGTTGCATGGCACACCTGCCCGAAACCTAAAGGCTGATGTCAATATGAGTTTCTCTAAAATTCCAACCGAATTTAAAGCCTTTAAAAATTACTATTTCGAAAACAATATCAGTAAATTGGAAAGTGAAGAAACCAGTGTTTTTGATGGGCGTTTGGATGAAAATGGAGCAACAAATTTCAAACTCCAATTCAATGACCAAGCCAAAGGCAACGGTATGGCCAGGGTTTATTTTAAAACGAGGGTTTATGAAGAAGGAGGTAATTTTAGTATAGACAAATACTCCTTGGATTATTCTCCATATTCCCACTATGCAGGATTTATCAAACCTGGTGATGCCCTTCAACCCAAACCTTTGGTAACCGGAAAAGACCAAACTATAAAGGCTATTTCCGTTACAGAAAAAGGAGCAGCAGCCAATGGACGAAGATTAAAAATGGTTCTTAAGAAATTATCCTGGAGATGGTGGTGGGACAATGAAGATGGCGACTACGATTACGAAAGTTATGAATATGGCGATCAAAAGATTGAACTCGAAGAAACTACCGGCAGCAATGGAACCTGTAATTTTAACTTCAAAATCGAAAATGATGATTGGGGAAGGTACCGCCTAAGCATTACCGATTTGGAAAGCGGACATTGCACCAGCTCCGAAGTTTGGTTTGATTGGGAAAATTGGTGGACCCGAGAAGGTGATGGCGGAAAAGCACCTTCGACCGTGAACTTTAGTGCCAACAAGGAGGTTTTTGCCCCTGGCGATGACATCAAACTTTCCATTCCGGCCATGGAAAACAGCCGTGCACTGATAAGCCTAGAAACGGGCTCAAGAGTGCTAAAAGCCTTTTGGGTGAGCCTAAACAAGGGACAAAATGAAGTAAAATTCAAAGCTTCTTCCGAAATGACACCGAATATTTATGCGTATGTCACCCTGGTGCAGCCTTTTAAGCAAACCATTAATGATTTGCCCATTCGGCAATATGGCGTTATTCCAATACGGATAGAAGATCCCAATACCCACCTGAAACCTAGTATTTCCATGGCTGAAGTTTTGCAACCGGAAAGCAAAACCAATGTAAAAATTAGCGAAGCCAATGGCAAGGCAATGACCTATACCTTAGCCATTGTGGATGAAGGCTTGTTGGACCTTACCCGATTCAAAACTCCGGATGCCTGGGAAAGTTTTTATGCCAGAGAGGCGCTTGGCGTAAGGACTTGGGATTTGTTCGACCAAGTAATTGGAGCTTGGGCCGGCGAAATTGAAACCGTTTTAGGAATTGGAGGTGATGAAGGCTTACATGGCAAAGAAGGTTCCAAAGCCAACCGCTTTAAACCTATGGTACGTTTCGTTGGTCCTTTTTACCTTCCAGCCGGACAAACCAAGAACCACGCTATCGATGTTCCACCATATGTAGGTTCGGTGAGGGTTATGGTAGTGGCCGGACAAGATGGAGCCTATGGCCTAGCCGAAAAAACAGTTGCAGTTAGAAAACCTTTAATGGTACTGGCTACTTTGCCAAGAGTACTCGGACCAGAAGAAACTGTAAAACTTCCGGTTACGGTGTTTGCCATGGAAAAATCGGTTAAAAACGTTACCCTCAAGGTAAAGGCAGGAAATCTAGTTTCAGTTGTTTCCAATCCTACTCAATCCTTAACCTTTAATGAAGTTGGCGACCAAGTAGCAACCTTTGAATTGAAAGTAAAAAACAGTGTAGGGGTTACAAAAATTGCCGTGGAAGCCAGTTCAGGTAGTCACCATTCGAAAGATGAAATTGAAATCGAGGTTAGAAACCCCAATATGCCTGTTTCAAGAACCTCGAATCAGGTGGTTCCAGCCGGACAATCCATCAGCCTTGACTACGCTTCATTTGGTTCGGCTGGCACAAACAAAGCTACCATAGAAGTCTCGGGCATTCAAAATTTCAACCTAGAAAAGCGACTGGATTATTTGATTGTTTACCCACATGGCTGTGTAGAACAAACTACATCTTCCGTTTTCCCTCAATTGTATTTAAGCAAGGTTATGGATTTGGATCCAAACCGCAAAGCCACAATTGATAAAAATATCATAGAAGGAATTAAACGCCTGAAAGGGTTCCAAACTACGGATGGCGGAATGAGTTATTGGCCGGGGGAAAATGATCCAAACCATTGGGGAAGCAATTACAGTGGACATTTTATGTTGGAAGCCGAAGCTCAAGGCTACAGTTTACCCAGCGGCTGGAAATCAAAATGGATTGAATTCCAAAAGAAGGCGGCCCTAAGCTGGAGACCAAATGCGTATTTGAATTATTATTATTCCGACGATGACCATACCCAAGCCTATCGCTTGTATACCTTGGCCTTAGCCAAAGTTCCGGTATTAAGCGCCATGAACCGATTACGAGAAAAAGCTAACCTGAGTCTCCAGGCAAGGTGGCGATTGGCAGCCGCATATGCCTTGGCCGGACAAAAAGATGTGGCCCTGAAATTAGTTCAAAACCAAGCCAATAAAGTAAAACCCTACAGGGAAATGGATTATAGCTTTGGTTCAAGCACACGGGATGATGCCATGATTTTGGAAACCATGCTACTGCTGGGACAAACCGGATTAGCTGGAATGAAAGCCAAAGAATTAGCCTTGGAATTAAACAGGGATGCTTATTACAGTACCCAAACTACCGCTTATAGTTTAATGGCTATGAGCAAATTCGTTGGCAATTCCAAGCAAAAAGGATTATCGGGAAGCTTAAGTATTAACGGAACCAACACCCGTATTAAAACCACCGGATTGAGTTTCAAAAAATCCATTGATTTAAATGCCAAACCTTTCGGAAAAATCACCATTAAGAATGATGCAGGAGCAGGCCCAATGTTCATTCAGTTAACGACCACCGGACGACCCAGTTTTGAGCAAACCAAGGACGAATCATCTAATATGGAAATGAAAGTCACCTATAAAGACCTAAAAGGCAATCCTATTGACATAAGCCACTTGAACCAAGGTACAGACTTTGTGGCCGAAGTTACCCTAGCCAATGCCATGTCAGGAATCGATATTCGTCAATTGGCCTTGTCGCAGGTGTTTGCTTCGGGATGGGAAATCAGAAATGTGCGCATGGAAGACAACACCAATTTAGGAGCGCAAGTTGCCAACAGCGATTTCACTTACCAAGATATTAGGGATGATAGGGTTTATACCTATTTCAATTTAGGAAAGAACCAAACCAAGGTGTACCGAATTCAATTGAATGCTGCCTATTTGGGTAAATTCTTCCTTTCAGGTCCGAGCGTAGAAGCGATGTACGACAATTCTTACTATGCTCGTAAATCAGGAACTTGGGTTGAAGTAATAAAAGAAGGACCTCCCTCCTAGCCTAGTCGGTTCTTCTTCATTTTTTTGGCCACTTCTTGAGCTAAGGGGTCAACTTGTTTTTCAAGGTGAGAAACAATGGAAGCATGATCCTGCCGGTTGCGGTTTTGGCTGAGCTTTGCCTTTGCTTCTACCTTTTGGGGATGAAATGCGAAGCCTACAATTTCCTTCAAATAAGCAGAAACCATTTTTGTTGGAATTTTGTCTAATGTGAGCGGCGACTCTTGTCCATGCTCATAGGAATTGGTTAGTTCGTTTAGCGCCTCCAACAATTCTGATTCAGAAAGCAATTGGATAGTTCCTGTAACATGCACGGCCTCGTAATTCCAGGTAGAAACATTTACATTTTTGTACCAAGAAGAGGAAACGTAAGCGTGTACACCTGAAAATATAGCTAAATGTTCCTTTTCCAACAAGCAAGAAGCATGTGGATTAGCACCCGCTAAATGGGCCCAAAGCACCCAAGAATTGTTTGTTTCCTTTACATGAAATGGTATGTGCGTAGCCTTTATGCCATCTGCTGCTGCTGTTACTAAAATTCCGAATGGATTGGATCGAATAAAGTCCAGCACATCGCCTTCGGGCATAGAAAATTGTTTAGGAATATACATTTGGAGCAGGATTTAAAAGAAAAATGCCCAGCTACAGAATAACTGGGCATTTGTTTTGCGTGAATTTTTACTATTTCTGGTCTCTCAAAGCCCTACGAAGGATTTTACCAACGTTGGTTTTTGGAAGTTCAGCTCTAAATTCGATGTGTTTAGGTAATTTATAACCAGTTAGGTTTTCTTTACAATAAGCCATCACCGCATCTTCGGTCAAACTTTGGTCTTTTTTCACTACAAAGATTTTCACTACTTCGCCTGATTTTTCGTCCGGAATACCGATAGCGGCTACTTCCAAAACTCCAGGACAAGAAGCTACAACATCTTCGATTTCGTTCGGATACACATTAAATCCAGATACCAAAATCATATCTTTTTTACGATCCACGATTTTGAAGTAGCCTTCTTCAGTGAAGATTGCTATATCACCTGTTTTTAGCCAGCCGTCTACTGTAATCACTTTTGCAGTTTCATCTGGTTTGTTGTAATAACCCTGCATCACTTGAGGACCTTTAATCCAGATTTCACCGGGTTGTCCCAATGGAACTTCTTGGTCATCATCATCCATCAATTTGAATTCGGTACTAGGAATTGGCAAACCTATGGTACCAATGCGATCCTTACCTCCTACGATTGGATTGGCTGATGCTGCAGGTGAACTTTCAGTTAAACCATACCCCTCGGTCAATACACAACCAGTTACTTTTTTCCAACGCTCGGCTACCAGTCTTTGAACAGCCATCGCACCTCCAACTGTTACTTTTAAATGACTGAAATCCAATTTATTGAACTCCTCATTATTAAGTAATGCATTAAACAATGTATTCACCCCTGTAATGATAGTGAATTTGTGTTTTTTCAGTTCTTTTACGAAACCTGGAATATCTCTTGGATTGGTGATTAAAACGTTTTTACCACCTTTCGACATAAACCCTAAACAGTTTACCGTTAAGGAGAAAATATGGTAAAGCGGCAATGGCGTGATGATAACTTCAATTCTATCTTTCACGGCAGTTTGCATCCAAGCATTCATTTGTTCCATATTAGCCACAATATTGAAGTGGTTCAAAATGGCACCTTTAGAAACCCCAGTTGTACCGCCGGTATATTGTAGGAAGGCTATATCATCCGGTAGGATTTTTACCTTTTTAAACTTCAACCCATTATCGGCCAAGGCAGAAGAAAAAGAAATGGCTTGCGGAAGGTTAAAGCTTGGAACCATTTTCTTAACATATTTCAAAACGAAATTGACGATATGTTTCTTTGGGAATCCCATCAAATCGCCGATTTCGGTTAGGAAAACATGTTTGATAGAGGTATTTTTTATTACTTGTTCAAGGCTATCAGCAAAGTTGGCCACAATAACAATGGCTTTTGCTCCTGAATCCTTGAATTGGTATTCCATTTCCCTTGGTGTATAAAGCGGATTGGTATTCACCACAATCAATCCAGCTTTCATAGCTCCGTACAAGGCCACGGGATATTGCAAAATATTTGGCATCTGAATGGCAATTTTATCGCCTGGTACCAAATCCGTTTTGTTTTGAAGATAGGCAGCAAAGTTGGTAGCCAACCTTTCTAAGTCAGCATAAGTCAATACGGCGCCCATGTTTTCAAAGGCAGGTAGGTCGCTGTAGTTCTTACAACTTTGTTCAAAAATTTCGACTACATTATTAAATGTATTAGGGCTTACTTCATGCGGAACACCTTCCGGGTAATTCTTTAGCCACAGATTTTTATCCATAGTGATTTTTTAAGGTTTACAGGTTAATAGAGGGGATAAAAATATTAGAAAATCGTTCATATTATTATGAATTAACGATTTTAAACAGATTATTTTTTGTTTAATCTTTTATCCAATTTTTTGTTCGCACTAAACCATTGGATTCCAATCGGAAAACATAAGATCCTTGAGCTAAACCTCCCAGATCCAATTTTTTTGTTGTGATTCCATTGGATATAGCCTTCCAACTTTGTTGAAATACGGTTTTGCCCGATAAATCAAGGATTTGTAATTCCACATCTCCAGTTTCAGGAAGATAAAAATCAATATAGGCCAAGTTGGATTTAGAAGGATTTGGATAAGGCTCGTAAAGTTGGACCGTTTTAATTTTATCAGAAAAATCAAACGATTCTGTTCCGGTTAATATGTCCGTACTATCAATGGTAATATTTTCATCGCCGGGAAAATATGGGGTGTATTGAAAATAAACCAAACACATTTCATCGGCTGTTCCTTCACCCACTGAAACAGTTTGAGGCGGATTGTTGGGATTGGCTGGATTATTCGACGTATTGTCATAAAATGCTTCGCCATAAAAGGTAGAGTTTGCTGGGACTTTGACTATTTTTTTGAAGTTATAGAAACCTTGCCAATGAAAATCCCAATCATTGATTCGAATAAAAGGAATGGTGTCTTGTTGAGGAGATACAGCAAATGCTACAATATTTCTTCCAATGAGATGCATGTGCGGCGCAACACTCAACAAGGAAACATTCACAGCTGGAATGGTATAGGAGGTGTAAAAGGTTTTTGTTTCATTTGCAGGAATTACCAATGGTCCATTCGTCAATCCAATTATATGATTCAGGATTGGCGCAGTATTCACTTGTCTCATACCGGTGACAGTTGGTGCAAATTTCAATCGGATTTTTGTGCTATCGGTTTCATTGAAAACTCCACCTGGATAATGAATCTGAATAACTACATCAGCATTGGAAAACAGTTTTATTCCAAAATTAGCAGGCATCTGTAAGGCTCTTGATCCGGGCACCCAGCCAGCCAATAAAGTAGGATTGGGGGTTCCGGTACCGCCAAAATTGGTATATCCAGGTTCTGGGTCGCCAGCATCCAATACTTGGGCTTGGTGGGTTGTATCTGAGAAAACAAGCACATGGTGTACTATATTTTTATTGCCTGGAATAACTTCTAATCCCGTAATCATTTTATTTTCAGTAATATTAGGAGGCAATACAAAACAACGATACAAATCTGAAACTGTATTTACGGTATAAATTGGCATGGTCAATTCCAAGTCATAGTCAGTAAGTTCAGGTCCATTGTTGTAGGTTGGTGGCTGGGGAGCTGTGGAAAGATCTCCACTTAAGGCACCATTATCAACCCAATCGGAAAGAGTCTGAATTTCTTGCTGTGTAAGAATTCGCTCATGGGATAAGCGAGTATAGTTTGTATCTGGAGGCCAAGGTGGCATTTTCCCGTTCACTACTCTATCCTGGATGGAATAACGCAAATAATAAGCATCTTCAAAGCTTAGCAAAGAATAATGCCCTACTCCTCCTGGATTATGGCAACTCCCGCATTTATTAAAAATGATTGGAGCTACTTCTTGCGACCAAGTTTGGGCTTGCGAATTTGCAAGTGTTCCGAACAGGAGAACAAGCATTCCAAAGGTAAATTTTCTCATAAAGTATACTTTTATTTAGTTGGGTAAAGTTAATAATTTGGGTGATAAAACCAATAAACCATTTAAACCTTATGTCCTTGGCGAATTCTAAATTTTAGGAAAGCGCAAAAGCAAAGGTTTGGTTGTTGACCGATTTTTTTTAACTATTTATGAAAATACTATGTTAAGAACCCAAAGAATTTCTATTTTTACTCGTCGAAAAATGGTCGAATCCACCACATATAATCAAACCGCCATTCCATCCGAAGATGATTTTGATACCTTGTTGCTAATGTTGCACCATGAAATAGTATCAGAAAGCGTTTCAGATGTTTATTCAGGTCATTCTAGGTGCGAAAAAGTAGCAACCATTGACGGTGTTAGTTATTATAACGACTCCCTAAGTTCGTCCATTCCCAATGCCTTGGAAGCGCTTCAGTTTATTCCTGAAAAGCAAATTGTTTGGATTATGAATGAATCCGATGCCATTTCTAAACTGCACAAACTAAGCAAAGTGATTCAGGAAAAAGTAATGGGGATTATCGTTATTGGTGACTACAACAGCCAAACTATGCTAAAACTTATGGACTATTCCACCATTATTCTTGGTGCAAACTCCACTACAGAAGCAGTTGAACTTTCCCAGTTTTTTGCCAATACAACCCAAGCCATTATTTTCAGTCCTGCCTCACCTATTTACACCAAAGCTGAAAAAAATCAAGACCAAGGTTCACTTTTCAAAAAAGCCGTGAAAACCCTGGAAATCCTGAAAGAGAAGGAAAGAATGGCTGCGGCCTAAATTCTTACTTTATTTTTTTACCACACTGAGTGAAAAGCAAATGCTTGTTCTATTTGCCAAAACTATTTCGGAGGCTCCGGGAAGGGATAGAAGCGTAAAGCCCACAGGACAGACGAAGTGAAACGTAGACTGGACGAGGACTTGCAGCGTATAGCCCGACCATTCGCCTTGCCAAATTTTAATTTAATGACGAACCTGTTTTTGCGAATGGTGCCCGCCAAAAAATAAAAAAATTAAGCCCAAGCTTTAACCGCTTCTGGATGCAATTGGCTGTACTTGGCAATGTTGCGGTGCATCACGTAAAACCACAAAGGCGGAACCAAGGCCAAAACAATCATACCCGGATAACCGGTAGGCATTTGTGGACTATCTTCGAAATGCCTCAAAATCTGGTATTTACGACTCGCCTTATAGTGATGATCGCTGTGACGTGACAATTCAAAAAGCAATAAACGGCCGATGACATGGTTGGAATTCCAGCTGTGAACAGGTAAAACACGCTCGTAGGCTTCACCTTGACTTTTCTTGCGGGTCAAACCGTAGTGCTCAATATAGTTGACCGTTTCTAAAAGTAAAATTCCAATAAAGGCAACTGACAAAAAGCCCAGCAATCCTTTTAAACCGAATATGGCAAAAATGAAGGCGCAAAAACTGAATTGAATAAGGATGTAGCGAATCATTTCATTGCTCAGCGAAAGTATGGGCTGATTATCCTTTTTTAAACGCTTCACCTCCAGTTCCCAAGCCGAAAACCAACTGTTGATAATGGAACGAAACCAAAAGAAATAAACAATCTCGCCATAACGAGAAGTGGCTGGATCTAAAGGCGTTGCCACGTTTTTATGGTGACCACGGTTATGCTCGATAAAGAAATGCATATACATGGAAGTGAGCAACAAAGCTTTTGCCATAAATCGCTCGGAAGGCTTAATCCGGTGCCCCAATTCATGTCCCAAATTGATACCTAAAATTCCACACCCTATACCCATAGAAAATGTTTTTCCGACCAATTCAAACAGGGTGTTTTCAGTGTAACAAATGGTGTACAGATAAAAGGCCAGCAAACCGTATTGAATCGGTACCATGAGGTAAACGGCCCAATCGTACCAAGGATCGGCCAAGGCAATTTCTTCTTCAGCCTCCGACATATTCTCGGTTGTAGCCGGCAAAAACAGTTCGGCGATTGGAATCAAAACAAAGGCATACATGGGCAACAACCAAGCAAGCGCACCATGTCCGACAAAGGAAATGATAGCAATAATGGGTCCTTGCATAACCATCCAGTACTTTAAGGATTTTGTTTTCATACTTGATATTTGACTAACAAACGTAAGAAAAATTAAGATAACAACATAAGCAATTTGGAACTTTAAAAAATCGCAACTTGCAGGGTATCACTCCGAATTTCATTGCTCTTGTTTCCAGCTCTATCGCGGAGAGAAATGGTGAAGGTGAATTTTTCGAAGGCGGCATTGCCCAATCTAAACATGGAATTTAGCTTAACCGTTAAGGTTCCTTGAGACGAATAAACTTTGTCGTTAGGGGTAAGTGGTTGAATGTGGTAGAAATCGGATTCATCAAGTCTCGAATCTTTGATTTCCAATGTTTTTATATTAGGATCTTCTTCTCCAATATCGCCTTCTAAATCTTTATAATCGAAGCGAATTTCTACCGAATCTACCCACTCTATTATTGAATGCGGCGTAATGACCAGATTGGAGATTTCGGGAGCCGTATTGGTTTCTGTTTCTTTCTTGCAGGAACCAATGAAAATCCATACAAAAATGAACAGAAAAAATAATACTATATTTCTTTTATTTTCAAACACTTACCTTATCTAATTTGAAAGTTTAAATGAACAATAATCCAATACATGTTGCAAGCTACCTGATTCAGGCATTTCGGTTATCCCGGGCTGTTTGGGATCTTGAAAATAGGAACGGAAAAAGATGGTGGTATCGCCAAATAAAGTAGGAATGGAATAGGTTGCCTTGTGGGTAAACTGAACCATATCGCCGCTAAAACCAACATTGGAAACTCCACCAGGAACAGTTTGAAGGTTTATTCCCGAAGCTGAACTATAATCGTAAGGATTACCCGAGAATTTCACACTTGGACTACCCAAAGCGGAAGCAGCCGTGCTATCGTCTCCTACGGCAATCCACACATCAACCGAACCTACACCGGCAATTACATCCACCGCATTGGTTCCGGAACGTGGATAGGGCGTGGTGCTTCCAACCGGCGTAACCATAATGCCCAACAATTGGGGCTCTCTGTTACCGGGTTGTGGAACCTGACCAAACACATCTTTTGCACCATTCAAAATCCAATCCCGGATATTTTGGATATGCTCCTCCTTTTTCAAGCTCCATTCGGCATTGGGATCGGTAATCAAAGGCATAATTCCGCTCAATCCGTCGATATCCACAGTTAGGCGGTTTATCAGAACGGAGGCATCCGGTTGGTAGGGAACCACCCGAAAGGTAAAGGAGTTTTGAGGATTGTTTTTAATTATAGGCCTATAAACCAAGGTGTTGTAGCTACTTTGGATGGTCCTGAAATCGGGCTCGAAAGTTCCATCGTGGCAACCGCTGTTGGCGCAAGTTGGTTTAAAAATATAGTATTGTAGTCCGGCAAAACTCTTTGGATCGGGCGGAGCTACTGAATCAGGATTGGTTTGCTCGGTATCGTCGTCATTTCTAAAGGGAGTTGGTGCCTCTTTTTTACAGGCATCCAAAACGATAAGCAAATAGCTTAATCCAAACAGAGCGGCTATGGAATTGGTATTTCTCATGGCTTACAATCGATCAAACCAGCTCATGGAATCTCCAGCCAATAGTCCGGAAGAAACCACCTCGTTTTTAAATCCTAAAATTTCAGCCATGGTAGGAACAATATCCACCGTATTTCCAACAGGTTGAACATTGCTTCCAACGGTTAAATTGGATGGAATGGAGGGGCCGGCCATCATTCCGAAAACCCGCAAAGAGTTTTGGTCGCTGTGATCGAAGGCATACCAATCGTTTTCGTCCAAGATGGGGTTGTGGTTTAGGTTTCGGCCACATTCCGGTGCCAAGATAATAGCAGTATTGCCCGCCATTTCCGGTACCTGGGTTTGAATATAGTTCCAAATATGTCCCACCGCATGATCAGCCCTGTGCAAGGACCTTAAATAACCAGTAAAATTGCTATGGCATCCATCTACAGCACTCATATTGATAGCTAATACATTCGGCTTAAACCATTTGGCTACCTCGCAGGCATAACCGATGGTTTTCAAATCGCCATTGTCTACTACCGGCGGAAAGGCAATGGTACCATCCTGAGATTTTTGGTACATTTCTTTGAAGAACTCCTTGATGTTTTGCTTCTCTTCGTCGGTGTTGTGAATACCTTCCAAGGTTCCGGCAGCATTTTTAAAATTCTTATCCAGGAAATACTTCATTTCGTACATCGGTCCCAATTCCTCTTCTGGATGGTAAACCTTGCTGTTAGACATATAGGTTAACCCTTCATTTCCAAAAACAATGGTTGGAGCCAAAAAATTAGCACCATAAGCCGCACCATAATCGGGATGGGTACTGTAATTCAATAAAGGCGTAGAATTTCCAATGCCATTGCCTACAAACCACACCTTCGATGCAGGAAAATTTCCATGGCGACGGGCATATTCAAATATGGTAGGATGAATTGGTTTTTGTTTCAAACCTTGGGTATAAAGGGTATTTCCCTGAACAATTGCATTTAAACCGTTGTAGTGTCCTGTAGTGCCAGAGCGAAGTTCAGAAAACAAAGTTCCTTGGCTTTGTAAACTTTGGTTTAACAAGGAAGGTATGGGTGTATCACCAGCAATAAAACCATCGGTACCGTAAACAATCTTCGCTGTTGGAGGGGCACCATTGAACATATTGTACATGATGTTGCCCGGAATTCCCATGCCTTGGCTATCGTCCAAATAACGTTGCAATACACTTTCCTGTTGCCGAACACCACCGGCAAACATGATTAAAATAACATGCTGAGCTAAAGGAGCTTGGGTAGAGGCAAACAATCGACCACTCGGCAAAATATAAGGCAATGCAAAAGCACCAGCTGTGGCGGTGGCGGCTTTCTTTATAAAGGAACGTCTTTGCATAACCTAGTAAAATTGGTATTCGTTGCTAATAGCGAAGGAAGAGTAAACGATTTCAGGTGTAACGGTCGGATGGGTATTGATATAATTCCTAAACCAGGTTTTCTCGGCTTCAGTTGGATACCGAACCAAAAAACGTTTGTAGGTTTCTACCACAAATGAATCAGGATTGGAACGCATAAATTCCGCTTCGGGCAATTGCACATCCGGACGGTTCATGAAATTAGAAACCAGTACTTCGTGGATCAAGTCCTTATCACCATTGGCTCGGATACAACGAACCACTCTCACCAATTCGTTGGCCCCCAGTGCTTCTTGAAAAAGGTTGGCATACAGAATCGATACAAATTGTTCGTCCGATTTCACCTTTACCTTGCCCGCATTATCGGCATACAGGTTTTCGTTTTCGATTTGATAAACGTATTCCGTTTTCTTGCACGAAGCAAGCGCCCCAGCACTAAGCAAGAATAAAAACAGGTATCGTACCACCTTCCTCATCAGGTTTCAAATGTACTAATTTTCCACTAAATCGGCTTCGACCCGCAGATTTTCAATAATAAACATTTGCCGATCCGGTGTATTACTTCCCATGTAATAGTTCAACAACTGGCTGATATGGGAGTCTTTCCCAATAATAACAGGGTCGAGACGGATATCTTTTCCAATAAAATGCTTGAACTCGTCAGGCGAAATTTCTCCCAAACCTTTAAATCGAGTAATCTCTGGCCTAGGTCCCAAGGCTTCAATGGCCGATAGTTTTTCCTCTTCCGAATAGCAATAACGGGTTTCCTTCTTGTTTCTCACCCTAAACAAGGGCGTTTGGAGAATGAACAAATGTCCGTTCTTCACCAAATCAGGAAAAAACTGTAAAAAGAAGGTAATCATCAACAATCGAATATGCATACCATCGTTATCGGCATCGGTGGCTATTACAATATTGTTGTAACGTAGGTCTTCCAGCGATTCTTCAATGTTCAAAGCCGCTTGCAAAAGATTGAATTCCTCGTTTTCATACACCACTTTTTTGGTCATGCCATAGCAGTTCAGCGGTTTACCTTTCAAGCTAAAAACCGCTTGGGTATTCACATCCCTACTTTTGGTAATGGATCCACTCGCACTGTCACCCTCGGTTATGAAAAGGGTTGTTTCCAGCCTTCTTTCATCGGTTGTGTTAAAATGCAACCTACAATCCCTGAGTTTGCGGTTGTGCAGACTGGCTTTTTTAGCTCTTTCTTTGGCCAGTTTTTTAATGCCGGCCATATCTTTTCTTTCCCTTTCGCTTTGGAGGATTTTACGGAGCAAAGCATCGGCCGTTTCCTGGTTTTTATGCAGGTAATTGTCCAATTCCTTGGAAAGAAAATCGCCAATAAACGATTTCAACGAAGGTCCATCCGGTGCAATCACAGCCGAACCTAGTTTGGTTTTGGTTTGGCTTTCAAAAACCGGTTCCATTACTTTCACACTCACCGCAGCAATAATACTGGTGCGGATATCGGTGGTTTCAAAATCCTTTTTATAGAAATTCCGAATCACCTTGGCAATTTCCTCCCTGAAAGCAGATTGGTGGGTACCGCCTTGGGTGGTAAACTGTCCATTAACAAAGCTATAGTATTCTTCCCCGTAGCTATTCCCATGCGTGAGGGCTACTTCAATATCGTTCCCCCGCAAATGAATTATCGGATAGAGTATTTCTTCGGAAATATTGTTTTGCAACAGGTCTTTCAATCCATTTTCCGAATATATTTTTTCCCCATTAAGGTAAATGGTCAACCCGGGATTGAGGTAGCAATAATTCCAGCACATTTTTTCGATGTACTGGTGAATGAAGTGGAAATTGTGGAAAATTGTGTCATCCGGCTCGAAAGTCACTATGGTACCTTTGCGCAAGTTGCATTCTTCTACCGGCGCATCCACAACGATGTTTCCTTGGTTAAATTCTGCCACCTTGGTCTTGTCGTCGCGTATACTTTGTACCCTAAAATACGAACTAAGAGCATTCACAGCTTTGGTACCAACTCCATTCAGTCCCACCGATTTCTTAAAAGCCAAACTATCGTATTTCCCCCCGGTATTAATCTTACTCACACAATCAATCACCTTTCCAAGCGGTATCCCCCTACCGTAATCCCTTACTTTCACACGCTTATCTTTCACGGTAATTTCTACAGTACGACCATTTCCCATCACAAATTCATCGATGGCATTGTCAATCACCTCTTTGATAAGAATATAAATTCCATCGTCGGTACTCGAACCATCACCCAATTTACCGATATACATGCCAGCCCTCAATCGGATATGTTCTTTCCAATCGAGGGTTCTAATATTGCCTTCGTCGTATTTAACTTCTTCTTCTTCTGCCATGCCGTAAAATTAAAGAGTTATCCCATTTCAAACAGGGTTCCTAGCCCTGAATTTATAAACAAATTTGCTTGAATAAAATCGAAACCTTGGCTCCTTCCTCAACCCTTAAAGAATATAATTTTAATACTTATTTGGCGGGTCCCATTCGCCTTTTCACATTCTCCTTTGTTTTAAACTTTGGTGCATGGCTCATGGTCGGGCTATACACTGCAAGTCCTCGGTCTGCTCCGTTCCTCCGCATCCCTGTGGGCTTTCCGTTCCTATCCCTACCCGGAAAGAAGCACAGACTTTAAGCTTGGATGCAATTATTACCATTCAACAATTTAGCCTTTTTACCAACAAAACACCTTAGAGACCAAGGTTCAAATCTTCCTACCTAAGCTCCTTGTAAACTATCCTAACTTCCTCTCCAAAAAAGTACAAACTTGGGTTCTTCTGATGGAATTCTAAGCCTTTTTCATGATGAATTTCCAAGGTTTGGGCATCCAACCATTGGGCTTTCAAATCTTTTCCCTCACCGATATAATTAAACACACCGCCTCCTCCTCTCTCCCAGTTCAACAACGCACTGGTGCAGGTATAATGATGGTTTACAATTTCATCGTTCACCTCCAACACCTTTTTTCCATCGGGTGAGACTAAGCTCAACCGCAGTCTGAGTGCAAATTCCCATTTGGGCCTAATCCTACGTTTCGGCTTTTCTCTCTCCACCGAAACCTTCTTCCAAAAACTAGCCAATTCCAGCTTTCTTTCTTCCAACTGTTCAACGCTGGCGCCCAATGCCTTCCAAACTTCCAAATCTTTTCCGGTGGAAAGTATGTCCTTAACTTCAGCAAGCAATTCCTTTTCCAAGCATTTGGTTTCCCATTGGGCTAAAACCAAAGCAAATAAAGCATTGTTCCTATCCTCTTCATCCATCCAATAAGCAACAAAATCGGCCTTTATCTGAGCTGAAGCCTGCTGCGGACTCGCACCTTGGTTGTACAACTGATAAAATCCTTGGTAAATATCCTGAAAGGTATCATTTCCGTCAATTTTGGTATGCCAAGTTCCCATGTGTTTCAATTTGATTTAGTTTTTCCTCGCGCCTACCGGTATTTCTGGAATCACCACTTCTCCGGCTTCCCAAACCTTAAAGTTTCGATACGCAAAATGGGTCCATTTCATTTGCCTAAACCCTATTCGTCCTCCACCCCAAGCTTGGCCATCTTGCCAATCGATTACTTTTTTGGTATCTACATAAAATAAAATTCGTCCTTTGCGCTTAACCAATTGGCAACGGTGCACCAAGGTGTCATTTTTAGGTATTCCTTCGGTTAAGGATTGTACCTTTTTGAACCCGCTGTTTTTCCGCAAATTGGCATTGGTCCGGCCTTTTTCGTTCGGATTATTGGCATAATAAGAAATGTGGTAGTTGTTGATATCGCCCTTGGTATATTGCTTAAAAACACCGGTTCGAGTTTTGAGTTTTGGCGAAAAGATATCGGCTTCTTTTTCCCCTTCGGCTGCAAAGAATACAATACATAAACCTGCTTTTGGATCTTGGTTTTGTACGTCCCATTCAGCTATAAAATCACTAGGAAACGAAACCGGACACCAAAACACATGATGTTGGGCCTGATTTGGCGAATACACATGCATCCAATCGTTTAAAAATTCAACTTCGGCCTTGCCTTCCAGTTTCCATCCCAGAGTATCCGCCTTGGCCTTCAAGCTGTTCTCGTACAACAACCGTCCCGCTGGCACAACCTGGGCTATCCCTGCAACTGACTGAAAAACAGCTAAAACCAAAACTAATCCTAATTTTTTCATAGACAAATCCTTAAAAAAAAGAAAAACAACGCAAAGGCTTAACATTGGATGAACAAACCGATTTTTAAGTAATTCCTACTCGACAAACTTTCCATCTATTCGGCATAAAACCAAACCCCTGCATCGTTGGTTCCATCATATATTTTTCCTTTAAAAACCTCATCCATGACTACTTTGAATTTGGAAGAAAATTTTCTAGGTTTCAGGTATCGAGCTGTAATTTCAACGGTTTGATCAATACGCACTTTCACTTTCACATAATTGTAAACGTAACCATAATAGGAATGGTTAATTAAAACCGTTTGAGAACTTGTAACAAAGGAAGGCACTTTATTCTTGAATACACTCGAATCAAAATACTCATACGTATCTAAGCGCATACCGCCAATGGCATTAGGCGATTCGGGCTTTTCTATCCCATCCGAAAATAGCTTGCATTTTTCATAATAAATAACTGTCTTAACCGATTTCCCAGCCTTTAGAGCATTCATCAATTCATCAAAGTTCTTCAATAAAGTTTGAGCATTTCCTTGAAATTGAAAAGTTAGAATCAACAAAAAAATCAAGTGGAGTTTTCTATTTACTTTAAAACAAGCCATAGGAGTAAGATTTTACGTTAAAGGAATTTAGCTTTTCGCAAAAGTATACATATTGGAATACCTTCCATTTTTGAAGTTTAAATGAAATTAACATCATTCCATAAGCCTTATTGCTGTAGGTCATTCTCTGCTTTTTCACATCACTCGGTTGATTGTACTTTTCAAACCAGATTCTCCTATTGGCATTTACCCTACTTTTGCTCTTGAATTCTATTTTATGGAAAAAACGACGTTCAACAAGGAACAATACTTGAAATGGTATGAGGAAATGTTACTCTACCGCAAGTTTGAAGAGAAAGCAGGTCAACTTTATATTCAACAAAAGATTCGAGGTTTCTGCCATTTGTATATCGGTCAAGAGGCCTTGGTAGCCGGAGCTTCCAGCGTGCTTCGTCCGAGCGACAACATGATAACCGCCTACCGCGACCATGTGCATCCTATTGCTAAGGGTGTAACTCCCCGAGCTGTTATGGCTGAATTATTCGGAAAAATTACCGGTTGCTCCAAAGGAAAAGGTGGCAGTATGCATATGTTTTCGAAAGAACATCGCTTCTTTGGTGGACATGGTATTGTTGGTGGACAAATTCCACTAGGGGCTGGAATTGCTTTTGTGGATTATTACAATGGAACCGACAATGTAACGCTTTGCTACATGGGTGATGGCGCGGTTAGGCAAGGAGCCTTCCATGAAGCTCTTAACATGGCTATGACTTGGAAACTACCAGTTATTTTTATCATCGAAAATAACAACTACGCCATGGGTACCTCCGTAGAAAGAACGTCCAACATCACCGATTTATATAAGCTGGGACATGCCTATGAAATGCCCTCTTTTGCCGTTGATGGTATGACTGTTGAAGCGGTGCACCAAGCTATAGAAGAAGCCGTAGGAAGAGCCAGAAAAGGAGGAGGTCCTACCCTACTCGAAATGAAAACCTATCGCTACCGTGGCCATAGCATGAGCGATCCTGCTAAATACCGCACCAAGGAGGAAGTTGAGAATTACAAAGCCCAAGACCCAATTCAGAAAGTGCTTAACACCATTCTAGAGAATAAATGGGCAAGCGATCAAGATTTAGAAAACATTCAAAAAAGGGTGAATGAAATAGTGGAAGATTCGGTAAAATTCGCAGAAGAATCACCTTACCCCGATGCAAGTGAACTCTATGTGGATGTGTATGCCGAAAACGATTACCCTTATTTAAAAGATTAAGTAAAACAATATAAATAATTATGGCAGAGACAGTTAAGATGCCCAAATTGAGCGACACCATGACCGAAGGTGTGGTAGCCAAGTGGCATAAAAAAGTAGGCGACCCCGTCAAATCAGGGGAGTTGTTGGCTGATATCGAAACCGATAAAGCAACCATGGAATTTGAATCCTTTCAAGATGGTGTTCTGCTTCATATTGGTGTGCAGGAAGGAAAAGCGGCGCCGGTTGATAGTATTTTGGCGGTTTTAGGAAAAGCTGGTGAGGATATTACGGCTCTGTTAGCAGCTGAGACTACCAAAGTGACCCCAATTGTTGAAAGTACTCCAGCCCCAGCTAAGGAAGTTGCCGCCCCCCCTGCTCCAACTCCGGTTGCCACCAGTCCTGCACCAGTTGCGAAAACCGAAACGATTCCGGTTTCATCAGCTACAAACGACCGCTTAAAAGCATCGCCTTTGGCTAAATTATTAGCCCAGGAAAAAGGAGTGGATGTTAATAAAATTAAAGGCAGTGGAGATGGTGGAAGGGTAATCAAACGCGATATTGAAAATTACCAAGGCGGATCTCGCAGTATCGTTAGGGAGGAACGCTTTACGGAAGTTTCTGTTTCGCAAATGCGTAAAACCATTGCAAAACGCTTAGCCGAAAGCAAATTCAGTGCGCCTCACTTTTACTTAACGGTTTCAATTGATATGGAGGCCGCAATGCAGGCTCGAACCGCTATAAATGAAGTGAGCCCCGTTAAAATCTCCTTCAACGATTTGGTAATCAAAGCTTCAGCTTTAAGCCTCAAAAAACATCCTGCTGTAAATTCGGCATGGTTAGGCGATAAAATCCGTTACAACGAACATACACATATTGGTGTGGCTGTAGCCGTTGAAGATGGACTTTTGGTGCCTGTAATCCGGTTTGCCGATTCAAAACCACTTTCCGAAATTGCAGCGGAGGTGAAAGACCTCGGAAAACGAGCCAAGGAGAAGAAACTACAACCTGCTGATTGGCAAGGAAACACCTTTACCATAAGTAATTTAGGCATGTTTGGAATTGAAGAATTCACAGCCATCATCAATCCGCCCGATGCTTGTATATTGGCAGTGGGTGGCATAAGTGATGTGCCAGTGGTGAAAAACGGACAAGTTGTGCCCGGACATGTGATGAAAGTGACCTTAAGCTGCGACCATCGGGTGGTAGACGGTGCCAGTGGAGCATCCTTTTTACAAACACTCAAAAAGTACCTTGAAAATCCAGTTTTACTTGTCGGCGAAGGGAATATCTGAGAATTGAAAAAAATCTGCTAAAGGCTAAGGAAAACATGATAATTTACATAAATACCTAAGCCTTTATTACTCATATTTGCAAGCATCAAGGATTAAAGTCCAAAAAGAAATATACCACTCATAATGAATGAATTAGAAAACCGAGTTTTGTCAGCACTGGATTCCTTGCGTCCTTTCTTGCAAAACGACGGTGGGGATATTGAACTTTTGGAAATTACCCCAGAAAAGGTGGTTAGAGTCAAATTATTGGGTGCCTGCTCCTCTTGCAGTATGCGGCATATGACTATGAAAGCCGGTGTAGAGGAAGCTATTAAAAAAGCAGCCCCTGAAATCACAGCGGTTGAAGCGGCCACCGAAGATCTTTTTGCTATTTAAGTATTATCTAAATGAACAAAACAACAGAAATTAAGAAGGATGTCACCATACTTTTTGCCGGTGATAGTGGAGATGGAATTCAATTAACAGGAACCCAGTTTACCAATACAAATGCCCTTTTTGGCAACGATTTAAGTACTTTCCCAAATTTCCCTGCCGAAATACGTGCCCCGCAAGGAACATTAGCTGGTGTTTCGGGCTTCCAGCTTCATTTCGGGAGTGAAGAAATTTACACACCAGGCGACGATTGCGATGTATTGGTAGTGATGAATGCCGCAGCTTTAAAGGCCAACTTAAAACAACTTAAAAAAGGTGGAATAATCATCGCAAACATCGATGGTTTCGACCCCAAAAACCTTAAATTAGCGAAATACCCTGATGGTGCTACTCCTTTGGACGATGGTTCCTTAGATAACTACAAGGTTTTTAAGCTGGATATTACCAAAATGACCAAGGCTGCCTTGGCAGATAGCGGTTTGGGTACCAAGGAAATTGACCGAACCAAGAACATGTTCGTCCTCGGATTTATTTTGTGGATGTACAACCGCCCGCTAGATTACAGTATCAACTATGTAAAAGAACAGTTCAAGAAAAAACCTGAAATTGTTGAGGCCAATACCAAAGTGTTGAAAGCAGGATACCACTTCGGTGAAACCAGCGAAACCTTTATGACACGCTACCAAGTGGAGAAGGCTACCATGGAACCTGGGGAATACCGCAACATTATGGGTAACCAGGCAACCGCACTCGGTTTGATTGCAGCCTCGAAACTATCGGGTTTGCAACTGTTTTTTGGCACCTACCCTATTACACCTGCTTCCGACATTTTACACGAACTATCTAAGTACAAAAACTTCAATATCAAAACCTTCCAAGCCGAGGACGAAATTGCTGCCGTAGCCTCAGCCATCGGAGCTAGTTTCGGCGGAACCTTGGGGGTTACATCTTCTTCCGGACCAGGTATTGCCCTTAAAGGTGAAGCCATTGGTTTGGCCTTGATGTTGGAATTACCCTTGCTTTTGATCAATGTGCAACGGGGTGGACCTTCCACCGGATTGCCCACTAAAACGGAACAAGCGGATTTAATGCAAGCCATTTATGGTCGTAACGGGGAATCACCCGTGGCAGTAATCGCAGCCAAATCACCTTCCGATTGTTTCGATACCATTATCGAAGCAGCTCGAATTGCTGTGGAGCACATGTTACCTGTTTTCTTCCTTTCCGATGGATATATTGCCAATGGTGCCGAGCCATGGAAATTCCCGAAGGCAGCAGATTTACCAAAAATTAAACCTGTTTTTGCCACCATCGATTCAAAAACAGCCGATGGTAAGTTTCTTCCTTACAAACGCAACGAGAAATTAGGCCGCGAGTGGGCTATTCCGGGCACCAAAGGTTTGGAACACCGCATCGGCGGACTCGAAAAGGAACATGAAACTGGTAATATCAGCTACGACCCGGCTAACCACGAATTTATGGTGAAAATGCGCCAGGCCAAAGTGGATAAAATAGCCGATTACGTGCCTTTGCAAAGCATCGACAACGGACCTGAAAAAGGCAAATTGTTGATCATTGGTTGGGGAAGCACCTATGGTTCCATCACCGCTGCTGTAAAACAAGCCCTGAACGAAGGTCTTTCAGTTTCCCATATCCATATCAAATACCTTAATCCTTTGCCTAAAAACTTAGGAGAAATTTTGAAGAATTTCGATAAAATCATCGTGCCAGAAATGAACAACGGTCAATTGGTGCGCATCATTCGTGATAAATACCTCGTACCTGCCGAAGGTTTCAACAAAATCAAAGGTATTCCTTTTACGACCAAAGAAATCAAGGAAAAAATTGACGAAGTATTGGCCAACTAAACGTATTTACTATGTCTGAAACTACAAACAACCCTATAGCCTATACCTCCAAAGAACTGGTTACCGACCAAGATGTGCGTTGGTGCCCGGGCTGCGGCGATTATTCTATCCTCAAACAAGTTCAAACAGTAATTCCTGAACTGGGAATTCCTAAAGAAAAATTGGTCTTCGTTTCAGGTATCGGATGCTCAAGCCGTTTCCCCTATTACATGGAAACTTTTGGTATGCACAGTATTCACGGAAGAGCCACGGCCATTGCAAGCGGTTTGAAAGGGGCTCGTCCCGACCTCAGTGTGTGGCTTGTAACCGGCGATGGTGATGCACTTTCCATTGGTGGCAACCACCTTATCCACATGCTTCGCCGCAACTTCGATGTGAATGTGCTTTTGTTCAATAACCAAATTTACGGGTTAACAAAAGGACAATACTCCCCTACTTCCGAAAAAGGAAAAATCACCAAATCTTCTCCGATGGGCGCCATCGATCATCCCTTTAACCCTTTGGCCTTGTGCATGGGAGCTGATGCTACTTTTGTGGCCCGCAGCATGGATCGCGATCCCATCCATTTGCGTACCATGTTAAAGCGTGCCCACCAGCACAAAGGCACTTCTATGTTGGAGATTTACCAAAACTGCAATGTGTTCAACGACGGAGCCTTTGAAGTATTTACCGAAAAATCATCAAAAGCTGAAGAAACCTTGTTTGTAGAGCATGGACAACCCTTGGTTTTCGGGGCCAATAAAAACAAAGGAATCAAATTGGATGGTTTTAAACCTGTTATCGTTGAACTGGAAGGAAATTCCTTGAACGATTTATGGATTCACGACGAAACCGACCGAGTAAAGGCTTCAATTTTAACCCGTTTCTTCGATAATCCGGCTACCGAAGGCCATTTACCTCGTCCGTTTGGTGTGTTTTATACCGAAAATCGCTTTACTTACGAAGAGGCCATGGAACAGCAGTTGGAAGAAGCAAAGGCCAAAGGCGAAGGCGATTTGGATGCCTTATTGCGTGGAAAAAACACCTGGACCGTAGCTTAGTTCCTCCCCCAAAGGAATGAGAATCGATATAATTACGGTTTTACCCGAACTACTGGAAAGTCCTTTTGGGCACAGTATTGTTAAACGTGCGCGCGAAAAAGGCATAGTGGAAATTCAGGTGCACCAGCTCCGCGACTACACTCCTTACAAACACCGCCAGGTCGACGATTATCCTTTTGGTGGCGGAGCTGGTATGGTTTTGATGCCCCTTCCTTTGTCCAATTGCATTGAGGCATTGAAAAAGCAAAGAAGCTACGACGAAATCATTTTCCTTACCCCCGACGGCATTACACACAACCAGGCTGTGGCCAACCGACTTTCCACCTTAAGCAACCTGCTCTTTATTTGTGGGCATTACAAAGGCATCGACCAGCGAATCAGGGAGAAATACGTTACACTAGAGATTTCCATTGGCGACTACGTTTTAAGCGGAGGCGAATTGGCAGCTGCCGTGTTGTGCGACAGCATCATAAGGCTCATACCTGGCTCCATTGGCGACGAAACCTCGGCCCTAAGCGATTCATTTCAGGATAATTTGTTGGCCCCTCCCGTTTACACCCGTCCAGCCGATTTCGAAGGCATGAAAGTACCCGATGTATTGCTCAGTGGGCACCAAAAAAAGATTGACGAATGGCGGCACGAACAGTCCTTGGAGCGCACCAAAACTAGGCGACCTGATTTATTGGAGGATTAATCCAACTCTTGCCCTAGCACCTAAATAAGCTTTAAAAACTTTCTCATTTTTTCTTTTTAGGCGGGCTCCCTACCGCCAATACCGCAGTCTACCTGGAACTTTAGTTTGCTGCATGGGCGGTAGGGCCACGCTATCCACTGCAAGTCCTCGGCCAGTCTTCGCTAGCGCTACGTCTGGCCTGTGGGCTTTCCGTTCCTATCGTTGCCCGGGGTGCTTTAACCAAAATTAATCCATTGGAGGATTATTAATTCAAACTACTTGTTTTAGTGGGTTTTTCCCTCTCGAAGAAATTTCGGGATAATTGTGGTTATCAATTTGGATAAACAAGTTGATTTACAACTGATTATTCGTTTATGAAATGCTAATGCGCAATCAGGGTTAAAAAAATCATAAATCTCCATTTTTAGCTTTCACAACGGTCTAATCTTGTATTATCCTGTTATCTGTCATAGTCAATTTCGAATTTTCAATTAAGAATTAGGAATAGGAAATTCAAGTTGAAAAGGCCATTCAACGACTTGCAGTTGTTCAATTAATTCCATTAAATTGATTATCAAATCCTTAAAACTTGGCTTGTTCTCACCGTATATCATAGCTTCTTTCATTTTGGTGTAATCTTCTTCCCAATCTGCAATTACTATTTCTTTGGGAATAGGATTTATTGTTTTAGGGTTATGTTTGTTATAATCCACTTCGCCAACTCTTGAAAATTTGTATCTATGTGCTACAATGGTTTCGTAAAGTTCTTTATCGTTGATTGCTTTTTCAGCAATTCCTGCTTTTGCCAATTGATAAACATCGTACAAATGGCGGCTTAATCTGTCTACTCGCATTTTTTCAATCGGACGCTGAAATTCTTCATGTAACAAGAATATTTTTTCCAAAAATGTACGCTCTGCATTTACGGTTGGAACTTCAAATAGCTTTTCAGCAAAATTTTTATCAGGATAAAATTCATCTACCAATGCCCCAAAAGACTTTGCAGTAAAGGGTTCTCTTAAAGAACGGCAACTAACTTCAATCTGCACTCTTGGTAAGAGATATTCTGATTTCGCTTTGATGATGTTGGGATAGTAAATCTCTAATACTCTTGGATCTTGGTCGCTGTCTTTGGCTTCAATCACTACAAATTTTAAATCCTTAAATCCTTTCCCTTCAAAGCTCTTCTTTAACTCTTCAAAGAAAGTTCCGGTAGTATAAGCACCTGCTGTTTTTCTGAGTTTATCTCTTTGATTCTTTCCTAACTCTCCCTTAAATCCAAAATACTCCTTATCAATAGCTAAATCAATATCTTCTGAAAATCGATTGATGAGTTTCCACGCCTTACTTAATGATGTACCGCCTTTAAAAACTAAATGCTCTGCAATGGGCATTTGAAAGATAATTTCTAAGGTTCGGCTTACCCACCAGTCTTTCTCTACTGCAAAAGGATTCATTCCCTTTTGGGTAGCAATCTCTGTAAAGATGGCTGCTTTTTCGGCCTTATCTATTTGGTAAAAATCAATCTTTGCCAATGATCAATGCTTTATTCATTATTTTTTGAATCCACACAGGTGTAAGAGCAATGTCGTTTTTTAGTTTTTTTTCGTTTTCCTTTTTAAGTATATCCAATATTTTTATTTCTTCATCTTCTGTTACTTTCCCATTGCCTATCTCTTTAAGGGCTTGAATTACCAAGCGACTTATTTTGCCTTTTGCCAACAGGTTTTTAGGTGTGGTTTTCTTAAATTTTATGGTTCGTTTGCCTACTTTTATTTCTCGAGGTGAACCATCAGTAAGTAGCACAATATTCATCGGCACTTGAGTACTCAACCCTAATGCATTCAAAGCATAACTACCTGTAGGTACAGTGCGTATCCTGTCTCGCTTGGCAATAGCCTCCGCAACTTCTTCCGCTGAGGGGGTAAGTGGCCCAATTAGCTTACTTATTTTTGGACGTACATAAATACCATGCGCTACTCGAACAATCACTTGCTTTTCTTCCAAGCGTTCTAATGATTTTTGAACAGCCTTTGATGTTCCATAGAGCAAAAAATCAGCAGGTAACACCAATGAACCTCTTGGTTTGCTTTTAATGACCTTTTCTATTTGCTTTTCAATACTTTGCAAGGTTATGACTTTTTAAATTTTGTCGCAAAATTAGTAAATATTTGCGACAAATATTCTGTTTGACTGTAACAATAATAGTGCTCTTCTTACAACATCCTGTCGCAAAAAGAGAAACTATTTTCAACAACCATCTTTCACCTTTCTTGTGGAAATTTGTGACAACTCAAATGTACAAATCGCCCAAACCGGAGTCTATGCTAGGTGCTAACGTTTAGTATTTTAGGTCAAATTGTCCAAGGTTTGGAATTGTCTTGAAGCGTTGGCTTGTTATTAGCTTGCCAAGATTGCTTTTTTGAATTGGTGTAAAAAAAACTACCATCTTTCTCGCTTTATTGCGAAAAAGATGGTCAATAGTTTTGTTGATGTCTTAATACGCTGAAGAATACTCCATACTTTGTATTTATCTTAATTGAATTGGGCGAACTTCAACGCTTCCTTCTTCACTTAAAATCGGACAACCTTTTGAAATTTCAACAGCTGCTTCAATGTTTTTTGCATTTACTATTAAGTAGCCACCAACCATTTCATTTCCGTCAGCATATGGACCATCTGAAACTACTTTTTTTGAACTTTTCACATTCTTGCCTGATACTTGCAGAGCATCGCCTCCAGCAAGAATTCCTTTTTCGGCAAGTCCTTGCATCCAATTGTCCCAAGTTTTAATTATGTCCATTGCGGCTTGTGAATTAGCAGTGGAAATATGCGTATTACCACCTCTAAAAATAAGAATGAATTTTTCCATTTTGTTTGTTTTTAAGTTGTTCTATTTATATTTGTAGTGCAAAAAAACAATGTTATTTTAAATTCAACAAGTAGGACATTAAAGCAAAGTAAGTATGAATAAAAATACTAATATTGATAATCAGTTAATTGAAACTAAAAAAACTTTTATTTTTGATGAGAATAATTGTCCAGTAACTGCAACGATGAAGGTTTTAGGTGGAAAATGGAAGCCTATTCTTATCAACGCAATCTACCATACAGCCCCTGCAAGGTTTGGTGAATTGAAACGCAGTGTAGTGGGCATCACTCAATCTATGCTTACACAACAGTTAAGAGAATTAGAAGATGATGGAATTATTAGTAGAAAAATTTATGCAGAAATACCACCCAAAGTAGAATATAACCTAACGGAGTTTGGTCTTACTTTGTCGCCAGTTATACAAACTATGGCAAAGTGGGGTGTCGATTATAAATTAAATAAACAAAAATTGAAAAGCAAATAGAATATTCCTTGGTAGCTATTTTTTGCTTTTAAAGATTTGATGGTCTTTTTGTTTTTGAAGGGATTGAATGTTGTCTTCAGTTTTTATGTTCGTTTCCTGCAGTTTGTGACGTACTCTGAGCTTGCCCTTTGTTAGCGGTTCGTTGTTTTACTGTCATGTGTTTTTCCATTGTAAATGTTGTCTAAAAAACCGTCTGCAATTTGAGAAACTATTGAATAACTTGAACTCCATGAATGATATACTTCGTCCGCCCAGTTTTTTATTAGTGCAACACATTCGTCTGCTGATGTCGCCTTAATCAACTCTTTTGCTGTTATTTTTCCTCTTTCTAATGGTTTCGGGATGGAAAGAAACTCATTCGGTCTATTTAGTTTGTATGCGTTCAAATAGTCACTGAGTATTGGTGATTTTTTGTAGTCCCAAGTTTGGTTTTTGTCAAGAATTATGTTCAGTCTTGTTAAATGAAAATGATTGCTCCACCGTCCGTGAATTTCTGGGTGTTGTAAAGCATGAGCATCTACGCTTAAAAACCTTGAAATTTGATGTTCTGGATTAACAAAGTCCAAAAATTGAAGTCCATGGTTATAATTGTCCATACATTCAAAAATGCCCTTTTGATAGTCTGCACCACAAAATTGACACCTTCCTTTGTCGAGAAGTGTTACACCATTTTTATTTGCTTGGTCAATAAAGTCTTGCATTAATTCTATGTCATTAATTGTGATTTATGTGAGTCGTCTTTCAATGACCTCTAAATTACATCTAGTTGCCATTAAATTTCTTTTTACCAAATCTGCCTTCAAAAATAGGAGTAGGTAATTTCCAAATACTTCCCAAAGAAAAAATAAAATACCATTTCTTTATACCCCAATAGGTATATTTAGGTGAGCTATTTGGAACTCCAAAATAAGTTTATCATCTCCTATTTCCTTCTTCTTTCTTCCACAAAACAGTTATATAACCACTTTCATCATCTCTCCATTTAACCCAAATCAATAGGAGGAATTATTAATCCGAACTACTTGATTTAGTTGGGTTTACCCTCCCAAAGAAATTTCGGGATAGCAGTTTTTATCAATTGGGCCATACAAATTGATTTACAACGGGTTAATCGTTTATGGATTTCTAATGCAAAATCTGGGTTTAAACCACTAAAACCCAAGTATCCGCACGCTGTTTCCGGGCAGGGATAGCAGCGGAAAACCCACAGCGGCCTGAGCGTAAGCGAAAGGCGCGAGGATTTGCAGCGAATAGCCCGGCCTTTTCGCCTGGCAGTTCAGCTAATATAAAGTGCTAATGGTTTTGGGCGAAAAGGGCCCGCCACATTTTTATTCCTAAAAGAAAACCTAGGCTTGGCTGGTGAAGGATTGGAAACCAAGTGGAAATAAAAAAGCCGAACTTGAGGTATCAAATTCGGCTTCGGTAAGTTTTGCTATAGATTTAACGTCTGAAGCAGCAACGGTAGGTGTTTTGGGTATTCACCGCGGCCTCGCCTGAACTGCTGCAGTTGGTGCCTCCTACTACTTTGGCCTCGTTTGGTCCGGTAGCGTCGTCGACCCATTCGTTGTTGCCTGTCATGTTGCTTATTAATAAGGTTCCAGCATTGGGGCAGGCATTGTACCACTCAGCCCAAGTGCACAGGTGAGCCGGTACGCCATTGGCACCAAAATTACCGCAATTGGTTACAGCCATAAACCAAGTATCGGCCGTTTGCTCGTTGTTGAGGATGCAATACGACTCATTAACTGGTACAAAATTGGTTGGACAAATACGAGTAGGAAATTGAACCCAAACAGGAGGAGCACTTAAAGAAGTTGAACTGTTATACCAAAACTGGCTCTCGTCGGTATTATAAACCAATAAACCGGGGTTGCATTGACCAAATGTTGTGAAAATTGAATTGATGGCAGCTGTTCCTAAACGAGGAATTAACATACCACGATCGGTAGCTGTTACTTCTAAAACGGCATCAATTTGCGGGGTGGTGGTGCCTACTCCAACGTTTCCGCTGGTATTCCCTTGGGCTTTTACTTGAACAGTAAGGGCAAGAAATAAAAAGGAGCCTAGTAGTAGTTTTTTCACTTTTTCGAATTTACAGAGGGGAACAAAGGTATAGCTAATATCAAAAAATCCAAATTATCGGCGGAAAAAAATCAAAATTGTTTGGTTTACTACTTGATTTACAAGCCGTACTCTGAAAGCAGCCATACAAAGGCAGCAATGGAGGCTGCCCCGTTCTTTAAATCGGCTTCGTTCACATTCTCAAATACATCAGCCCGGGAATGGTGGTAATGAAAGTATTTGCTGGGATCGGGAATAAATCCGATAGAAAGGCATTTCTTTTGCTCCACCAAGTGTTCAATATCGGCTCCGCCACCTTCGTGAGGCCATTGATAGAGTCCAAACGGTTTGAAATAGGATTCCCATTTTTTTACCTTTCCATAAAATTGCTCGCTCGCACCGGAAATGCCAAAACCCATAGGTGCACCTGCGCCTTCATCACTTTCTAAGGCAGCTATATGCTTCTCGTTTGCTTGGCCAAAAGCCACATACTCCTTCCCTCCTCTTCCACCGTTTTCCTCGTTCATAAAGGCTACCACCCGAATAGTTCGTTTTGGCTTAATTTTCATGGTTTTAAACAAGTGCAGCAATTCCATGCATTGCACCACCCCTGCTCCATCGTCGTGGGCGCCTTCACCTACATCCCAACTGTCTAAATGTCCGCCGAGGGTTATGATTTCGTTCGGGAATTCGGAACCGGTCAATTCAGCCACGACATTAAAGGAAGGAGCATCGGGGAAAAATTTGCAGGAAGATTGTAAATAAAGCTTATCGGAAGGTTTTGAGGCGAGGTGCCTTTGCAAGGTTTGGGCATCCAGGGTGCTAATGGCAAAGCAAGGAATTTTGGGCAGACTATCGTTGTAGCGCATGGTACCGGTATGCGGATAATCGTCGGTTCGGGTACACATACTGCGCACAACGGAAGCAAGGGCGCCATAGCGAGCAGCTTCGGATGGACCTTTCCAACGGTAGGTGACGGCTTTACTGTAGGCATTAAAAGCATTGTCGAGGGTTGAATCCATTACCACGGTAAAAAACACGATTTTGCCTTGAATGTTGGTTTTGCCCAAGGCTTTCAATTCCTCATAATCCTTCACCATAACCACTTCAGCTTCAATTCCAGAGGCACCGGTTTCAACGGAACCTCCCAAGGCAAGTACATCTAAATAAATTGGTTCGGGATTGGATTTTATGACACAAACCTCTGGACGACCTCTTTCCCAATGCGGAACCATGCAAGCTTGTTTGATCACCTTATCAGGTCCCATTTTCTTCATTTCGGTTTCGGTCCAATCCACTGCTTTTTCTGCCTGAGGGGAACCACTGAGGCGATGCCCTACCTTTTTACATAGGTCGCGAAGTTCGCTGTAACAAAGTCCTTTTGACTGCTCCAGCTCAAAAAACCTGGCCACCATCAAGGAATCATTATTTTGGGCTTGGCTGCCTAAACAAAAGAAAAGGCTGAATCCTATAAGAATCCAGCCTTTGTTGCATACATTATTCACGTTATTCAATAATCAATTTTTGGGTGATTCGGTTTTTTGAGTCTAACACTTCCACCTGATAAAGTCCTTTTGCCAAGCCTTGAACGTGGAAGCTTACTTTATCTAGGTTGCTGGCTTCTTTAATCGCGATCACCTGACCAAAGCTGTTTACCAAGCGAACCAAGGTTTCGGTTGTATTGAAACCATTCCATTGTATGGAAACGTTTTGGCTGGCTGGATTTGGGGACAAAACCATACCTACGAAAGACTTGTTTTCAGCTATGCTAGAGGTTGTATCTTCTTTTACTTCTAGAGGTAAACGAATATTATCAAGGTAAACGGCATCTTCCAAATCGGAATAGTATTCGTCCTTTTCGTAGGTCCATTTAAATGTATTTTCTCCTGGGTTTACACTGTAGACTACGCGGTTCCAAGGGGTTTCACCTGTCCATTGGTTTTGTTGAGCATCATTGATGAAAAATTTCAAGAAATCCCAATCCAGTTCGCAGCTAGTGCGGAAGAAAAAGGCAATACTGTCTTGGTTTGCAACATCTATGGTTAATTGTAAGATAGAAGTTTGGCTATCGGTAATAGCTCCAGATTTGGAACAGGTATTTCCTTCATAAGGTTGGTAAGATGTTGTAATCCAAGGTTCAGTGCCGGAGAAGGACCAATCGAACTTGGAGAAATCTTGAGTTTCGAAGGTTTCCAAAATTTGGTTTACCGGAATCGAGAATTGGAAAGTATCGCCATAAGGTCCGCCAGCAGCGGTGTAGGTGAAGTAGGCATAGCTGTTTACAGGAGCATCGGCATCCACCTCAATTTGAAAAGTGTACATATCGTCATTGCCAACAGAAATTGGATTTCCGGATACATTTGGGTTTACAATATGTACAAAACTACTGGAAGTAGAAAGTGTTCCAAAAATATCAGGAGAAGAAGCGCCTCCTAGGTTATTCAACACCAATACTACATCAGCATTCTCGCCACTTTCGAGGCTTTGATTGATTTGGCCAGAGGTTTCGGTAAAGTAATTATCGCTTACCTGCAGAACCGGAGCCAAGATGGTTAGCTGAACCGTGAAATTCCAAGTATTTCCGGCATCATCTAACAAGGATACGTTTAAAGAAGCTTGGTGGTTATTGGGGACATAGGTGGCTACCTTGATACCAAAAGCATCAATCAATCCGCTGTAATTTCCGGCTACCATATCACCGAAATTGGCTGTATTGTCAAGGATGGTAATATAGGGATCGGTTGTAGTAAGGGTGCCCACCACATTATTGGAAGGACCATTACCAACATTTTCCAAATTGAATAAAACCCTTAAGGTATCATTGTAACTTGCGGTTTGCTGTCCATTTCCATTCAAATCTGCTAAATTCCAATTGTGGTTACCTACAAAAGGACCTGAATTCGGAACAATGGTTACACCGCCCAAATAAGGTTTGGTATTAAATGAAAAACCAATTACTTCAAGGCTATCCAAGGAGGATAAAGGATTGAAATTCAAAACAGCTGAACCACCTGAAATGGTTCCGGTTGCCAGCACTACTCCATTTTGAGTCACCGAAACCACGGCTCCTTCCACATTTCCGCTTACGGTTAAAGAGGAAGTACCGATGGGCGAAGTTGGCACATGGGAAAGGATTAAAGGCGACGGAACTGCTGTGCGCACCATTGTAGTAGGGTCACCAAAAATCACCCAAGTAGCGGTCATTTCACTTCCTGCATCGCCGTAATCGTCATTCATTTTCATTAAACCATTGTTGGCAATACATCCGAAATTCTTTGGATTGAATCCGGCATATTGCTCAGTAAGGATATCAACCATTTCATCTTGGGCACTCATGGGTGGGTTCCAGCTTTGATTGATGGTGGCCATCATGGCATCGATAGCACCTGCTGGATTTCCATTGTCGTCGGTAGCACGAATCCATTCTTCGGCAAAGCAGGTCATTCCGGTAAAATTTCCATTAACACATCCCACCGAAACAAAAACCGGGTATTTATCTTTATTATTTAAGAGATTCACTTCATTGCTGCTAAACTCCGTAGTAACAATGGAATATTCGCTTCCATGTCCAGTGTAATTTACAAACGACACACCACTTTCAAGGACATTTCCTAAATCGGCAGGGGTTGGGTTTCCAGCGGCATCATTTCCACCTTGGCTACCATCATATAGTTCGTAGGCGTGTGTATAAGTATAGCCAGTCATTTTCCCTGCAATCACTCTTTCATGTTCAAAATCAATTTCGTTGTCATCGCCTGGTCCTTCACTTGAGCCAATACAAGCCGCTTCACTATACCAGTTCCCATTGTCTTGTGGGAATTTCTCGTAGCGGATAACCCGTTGCACCATTGTATTTAACTGGGTAGTATTTTCAGCTGAAAAACGTCCCATAAACAATTCTGGATACCAGTCATCTCCTTGGATCATGGCATAGTAATTATCACTGTAGCCATAATTAGTATTGTAGGCAGGGATTTGTTCATGATCTCCCACCAAAAGCACATAGCCTACATTATTATTAAGGTATTCGTTTTCAATATATTGGTCTAGGGCTTCTTCGTTTCCAAGGGTAGCATAATCCGTTAACTTTACTTGATAACCGATTTGTTGTTTCCATAAAATAAACGGAGCTAAGGTCTCGAAATAGTTGGAAGGCGCTATAATTACCATGTTTTCACCATGTGCTACCGTATTGTATTTCGCTTGTCCGAAATTGCTGAAATGACGAGACATAACGGAAGAAAAGCTTTTGGACAGAGCAGGTTTACGAAAATCCTGACCGTTTGGATAAGCATAGGTTACTTTAACACGTATGGAAGAATATTGAACCAATTCTTTGGTAACCGGATTGTATTGAAGGGGATAGAACTTTAGGCAAGTACCATCTACAGACCTCATGTTATAGGTATGGCTGATTTCGGCAGGTTGTGCTGGGAAAAGCGCATTCTGTTGGTAAATTGGTCCATAATAATAAGGAACAGTGGCTGGAGATTGGTTTCTTTTCAAATTGCCTTTTGAAGGTGCGATATTAAAATTGGCATAGGATTGACTTTCAACCGAAATAATTTCTATGGAAGCCACAGCCTTGTTAGGGATGGCCAAAGAAACGGCTCGCGAAAGCAATTGAGGTGCACCTTTTTTTAATAGAGGAACTGTATTTTCCAAAGAAGGAATGGAGGCTATACCTTGGTTTGTCTCAACTTGTCTAAAAACAACTTGTCCAAACTGCACCTCTAATTCCGTATAATCAGAACCATCATGGTAAATAGTTTGGGCTTGTAAGGATGTATTTAGAAAAAAAAGAGCGGTTAAACAGGCAATAATTCGGGATTGCATAAACTGGTAATTTGGTGGCTAAGATAAAGTGAAAATGGAAATAAAAGTTATAATTTGGACTAATGGTAGCCTTGAAGCTCCAATTTTCCTTTTCCGGCGTTATAAGAAACCTTATATTTTTGGGTGGGTGTAATCTTGAATTGAGAAATCCCAACATTAGGGGTGGGAAGTTTCATAAACAATTGGGCTTCATTGTAGTTATAATCTTTAACTTCTCCTGATTCCAAAGCATAATCCAACCAATTGATACCATCGGGACTAAGGCTAAACTTTACCTGAGCTGTTGTATTATTGGTAATTTTATACGAATTAAGGGATTGGCTAATCATGCCTTGATCTTCATCCACCATGGCTACCACCTCCACCATTATGTCTAAATTACGGGTTAAGTGGTTGTTTTTAAATCCAAACCAAACTCGACTAGTTAAACACTCATCCGTTGCAAAAGTCATGTTGCTGGTTTTAGGAAATTCTTTACAAAAAGGAAATTTCCGGTCTTCACCTTGAAAAAATGCATCGGCGTCTTTGGCTGTTGTAAACACATAAAAATCAGCCGGACCTGATCCATTGGCAGCATTAATGACAGAAAAGTCTGTTGTAGGTTTTATCGCCAATTCAGGATGAGCCTTAAGCAAGTCTATTAGACGATCCGTCAATTTAATTTCATTCATTTTGAACAATGACAAACGTACAACATAGGCTTGGGTTCCTTGCGGCAGACTAAAGTCTAGGGTATTGGAGGTATAACCATCTGCATCACTATGGGAATATACGGCAACCGAACGATGCATAACATCGATCAGTCGTTGTGAAAATGAAACGGATAATCCAACCCCCAAAAAGAGGATGAAAAATGCAATTAGAAAAGAAAAAAAGGTATTGCTTAAATGGAATGCAGTAATTTTCTTCAATAGCTGTAAATTTGTACAAAGCATAGGCTCGATAATTTGCTTCGAAAATAGCCTATTTTTCAACTGACGAAAATCATTATCCCAACATTTCTTGTCATTTTTTCAACCTACAATTCTTTCGAAATTTGTGGCATGGAAACATTCGAAATTAAAAAAATCCTGGTACCAACTGATTTTTCAGAAACCTCAATGAAGGCATTGAATTATGCCATTGAATTGGCTAAACGTACGGGTGCAGAAATTACCTTGCTCAATGTTATAGAATCTTCATTGACTAGCAACAATCCAACATTTGCTACTTTACCCCAAAGTGTAAATTATGAGGAAGATATTATAAAAGCCAGTCAAGAAAAGCTTGAAGAATTGGCAAAATCGAAGGCTGAGGCGGGTTTTCCTCCCTTCCAAATTTTAACAGCCCTTGGAAGAACTTATTTGGAAATTGTTGCCAAAAGCAAGGAAATTGGCTCCAGTATTATCGTAATGGGCACACATGGTATTTCTGGTTTTCGCGAATTAATGGTAGGAAGCAATGCATACAGGGTTGTTGCAGATGCAGATTGTCCTGTTTTAACTATCCAATCAACTTTGAAGCATGGGCTATTCCATAAAATCCTAATTCCGTTTAACGATCGTCCCCATTCCCGCGAAAAAGTGCGGTATGCCTTACAAGTTGCTAAAATTTATGGAGCATCAGTACACGTGTTAGGCGTGGATGAAGAAGGAACTCAAAAAGACACATATAAAATCACCAAGGAAGCTGAGCAGATAAAAGCAGTAGCCGATTCCAAAGGTATTCCTTGTACTACCGAAGTGGTTTCGGAGGCTTATTATTCCAACTCCTTGTTAAACCATGCGATGGAAACAGAAGCAGACTTAATTGTTGAAATGCGTGGAATGGAAAAAGATAATATTACTGAATACTTCAAAGAATCGATAGAGAAAAGTTTAGTTAACCACTCTCCCATTCCAATCTTAACTGTTAAAATCAATTTCAATCCAGATACCGTTAATTACCATGGATATGGCTGGTAGTTATTACTTCCAGTATTGAAGGCGGTACACTTTATTTTCGTTATCAACCTTCATTGGATTATCAGAGAACCAAGCTAGGAAATCATTGAACTTAGCTTGGTTTTTTTCATACCAAGTGGCCATAAATTCTTGGTTACCCTCTTGAAACAACCAATAATTGTACATTTCAAATTTCCCTTCGTCTTTCATCTTTTTTAAGTAGTTGAAAAGAATATTGGGAAAATCTTTTGGCTGACTTCCGTTAAACCATTCTGTCATGAAATTATTTCTATAATTGGCCAAAACACCTAAGTTGAATTCTTTACGAATCGTACTCTGACTCATGGATTCGGTAAAAGCTTGTTCAAAGGTACGTTTGGCTTTCGGTTTAATCAACGAACCTGATTTAGCCTCTGGTTTTAACCACATTTGGGTCAATTGTAAATATTGGGCTGTATCAGGCTTTTTGGTAAAGGACTCTTTGTACAAATCATATAACAATATTCCCATATCAATGGTCCTGTCAGTATTGCGTTCTATATTCATAAACATTTCCCCATACACCATTACCCACACTTTTTCTGAGCTTTGGTTATACAATTTAGCTGCCCAATAGTAGTTGGAAGGATAGGTTGGATCGGTCTTGATACCCTTTTCAAAATATTCCAAGGCAATCTTATAGTTCTTATTGAACATTTCAACCAAACCCATTTCCATCAACATTTCACCAGAATTTGGAAAGGCCTTTAATCCGAGGCGATAGGTTTCGATGGCTTTTAATTTATCACCTTTTAATTCGTAGCAATTGCCCAAAAGTTTATACGAGTTAGAAATTGCATTCCCCGATTTAACCATGGATTCCAAATTGGCAATGGCCTCTGGATATTGCTTTTTCTTGTAAAAAAGGTAAGCTTCCACGTATTTTAAATCCCAATTGCTAGGATCTAATTTTTTGGCTTCAAGAATTTTTGCGCTGGATTCATTGAATTTTCCTTCCTCCATCAATTTTATGCCTTCCTCGTAAAGTTTGCGCGCCTTGGCAGGATCTGATTGGGCTAGGACTAATCCTGAAATAAAAACGAATACTAATGTAAAAGTAATCCTCATGGTTTTTTAATGCAAATGGCTTTGGTTAATAAATTCATTAACAACTTGTTGAGCATCGAAATAAGACAAAAAGTTTGGCCGATTTTCAGCAAATTTTTGGTACGTTGTGGAGGATAAAAAGGCTTGGTTTAAGGCCTCTTCTAACAATTTATCCAACCAAAAAGTATTTTGTTCCAAACGCCGTTTTTCTAGAAAACTGCTCAACTTCATTTGTTGGAAAAAGGTTTCAACTTGGTGCCAAATTGATTCCATTCCTTTGCTTTCAATCGAAGAGCAAGCCAAAGTTTGGGCAGTCCATCCATTTGGATTGGCCATAAACAAATGAATCGCATGGGCAATTTCAAGACGGTATTGTTCGGCACGTTTGGAATTTTCTCCATCCGATTTGTTGATAATCAGCAGGTCGGCCATTTCCATTATGCCCCGCTTGATTCCTTGTAAATCATCTCCAGATCCGGTGACCAAGAGGAGCAAAAACATATCGGTCAGGTGCTGAACGGCTGTTTCGTTTTGCCCCACCCCTACTGTTTCTACTAAAATAATTTCATAACCCGCGGCTTCACACAGCAACATGGCTTCTCTTGTCCTGCGGGCAACACCTCCCAATTCACCACCACTAGGCGAAGGTCGAATAAAAGCCAATGGACTTTTGGATAGCTCTTCCATTCGGGTTTTATCACCTAAAATACTTCCTTTGGATTTCTCCGAACTAGGGTCAATACTTAAAACAGCTACTTTCTTTCCCAAACCGCACAAAAAGTTTCCAAATGAATTAATAAAAGTACTTTTTCCGGCGCCAGGAGAACCCGTTATGGCTATCCTGAAAGAATTTCCGGTAAAAGGTGCAATTCCACTTAACAATTCGGAGGCAAGCTTTTGATGGTCTAAATTGGTACTCTCAACCAAGGTAATGCCACGAGCCAAAGCAATTCTATTGCCTTTTAAAATTTCAGATTGAAGTTGGTCTTTATCGAACAAATGAAACTAGGGATTGGAATCGTAACTAGGCAAAGTTATTGGCATAGCAATACTTCTTCCAAGACAAACTATCTACTAATCAACAAGACAGGGTTAAAAACCAAAAGCTTCCAAAACCCAATACTGGTAAGGACTAGAATATGACTCAAACAAGTTATTTATAGTTTTCAACCACAATCTTTTGAATTTATTTGAAATCTAAATTTGCCCCTTCATGGAATATGCCCAAAATATCTTAGGAACCATCGGAAATACACCTTTGGTAAAACTAAACAAAACCGTAAAAGAATTACCCTGTACAGTGCTTGCCAAAGTCGAAACCTTTAATCCTGGAAACAGCATTAAAGACCGGATGGCGGTTCAAATGATTGAAGATGCAGAAAGGGATGGAAGACTGAAACCAGGCGGAACCATTATTGAAGGGACCTCCGGAAATACAGGTATGGGATTGGCTATTGCTGCCATCGTAAAAGGCTATAAATTAATCTGCACCATGCCTGACAAACAGTCTAAAGAAAAAATGGACATATTGAGGGCCGTAGGTGCAGAAGTTGTTGTAACCCCTACCAACGTAACTCCGGAAGACCCTAGAAGTTACTACTCAGTAGCTCGTCGCCTTTCTCAAGAAATTCCTAATTCTTTTTACCCCAATCAGTATGACAACCTGAGTAATACAAAGGCTCATTACTTGACCACAGGTCCTGAAATTTGGGAGCAGACAGATGGAAAAATTACCCACTTAGTTGTAGGCGTTGGAACAGGAGGAACTATTTGCGGAACCGGAAAATATTTAAAGGAAAAAAATCCGAACATTAAAATCTGGGGAATTGATACCTATGGCTCCGTTTTCAAAAAATACCATGAAACCGGAATCTTTGATGAAAAGGAGATTTACAGCTATTTAACCGAAGGAATTGGTGAAGATATCTTGCCTGCCAATGTTGATTTTAAAATCATTGACCGTTTTGAAAAGGTAACCGATAAGGATGGCATGTTGATGACCCGACGGATTGCAAGAGAAGAAGGTATTTTTGTTGGAAATAGCGCAGGTAGCGCCGTTGCAGGTTTGAACCAATTGAAAAACGAATTAAAACCAGAAGATTTAGTGGTAGTTATTTTCCACGACCATGGTAGCAGGTATGTAGGAAAAATCTTCAATGATGATTGGATGAAGGAAAGAGGTATGTTGGATAGGGGTGACAAAACCACCGCTTATGACATCCTTAAAAAAGTTAACCAACAACAATTGGTATCAATCTCCCCTGAAACCTCGATTTCTGAAGCCATCTCAATCATTACAGGAAGCGATGTTTCACAATTACCTGTCATTCAAGATTCTGAAATTGTAGGCTCGGTAAGTGAACATCAGTTATTTGCTAAATTGGTAGAAAATCCGGAATTAAAGAATGGTTTTGTAAAGGATATAATGCATACAGCCTTTCCTATTGTAAATTCCGAAGCCTCCCTTGAAGATATCAGCAGCTACCTGAAATCGAATGCAGCTGTACTGGTTAAAGATAGCTATGGAAAATTAAAAATTATAACCCGCCACGATGTTATTAAAGCTTTGGCAGACTAATTGTAAAAGACAGACAAAACAACCACCTTTCCCAATGAAAAACTTATTGCTCATTCTTTGCCTTGGAGGTCTTTCTCATGTTGCACTTGCACAACAGTCTAAAGATGTACCTGCCCAACATTCTGACACCAAGTCTCCTGGCGACGATATAAAAAAGCGTTTGGATGAACTTGAAAAACGCACCCAAGAAGCTGAAAAGAAAGCCGCAGAGGCTGAAAAGAAGGCCATAGAAGCTGAGAAAAGAGCCATTGAAGCTGAAAAAAAATCGGCTACCCCTAAAACAGCTCCTTCCCCTACTCCATCAACAAGCGGGAATCAAAATACCGGGACTGGAACTAAACCTACAACAGGAAACGCTCCAGCCACAGCCGGTGAGGTGAAATATGTAAAAACACCTGATGGAAAAACAGTTAAAATGGTTAATGGAAAAGTCGTTCCTGAAACAACTACACCTTCAGCTACAGCGCCTACAACCACCAATCCTACTCCAACAGGCGATGTGAAATATGTAAAAACACCGGATGGGAAAACAGTTAAAATGGTTAACGGCAAAATTGTACCGGAAACAACTACTCCAGCCACTTCTTCACCTACAACAACTAGCCCAACTCCAGCAGGCGATGTTAAATATGTAAAGACACCCGATGGAAAAACAGTCAAAATGGTCAATGGTAAAATTGTACCGGAGGAAGGCACTACCAATCCTGCAGGTGAAAACAAATCAGCTGTAACCGGGGAAGTTAAATATGTAAAAACACCGGATGGGAAAGTGATTAAAATGGTTAACGGAAAACCAGTTCCCGAAGGTCCATCAAACAATCCCACCACCACTACTACTCAGCCAGTTTCTACTAATCCAAAGGAACCTAAATTGATTGCTCCTGATGTTGGAAAAACAATGAAACAGCCAGCTGGTGCTGCAACAACGCCTCCCGCTGCTACCAAACCAACCGAAACGCCTGTTGAAACACCAGCACCGCCAGCAGGACCTACTATTATTACACGCAAGGTGGACCCAAGTCGCCCTTCCAATATGACCATTACTGCCGATACAGATTGCAAAATCAAAATCAATGGTAAAGAATTGGCTCCCTTGAAAGCAGGAGTTCCTTTCGCTTACAAAGGACATTGGGGCGACAATACCGTGGATGCTGAACTGATGGATAAAAGCGATCATTTTTCTGAAAAAATCTTTGTGGATGCAGATAAGTTCACCTATATGGTGCGATTTGTAAAACCTGAAAAACTGTTGAAATTCATCAATGAAAATAAAATCGACATGGTGAAGGAAGTATTGAAGAACAATCCAACCGTTGTTAATCCAAAAGATGAATTTGAATTTTCACCATTGGCCTTGGCTTGCGAAAAAGGAAAAACGGAAATTGTACAATTAATGCTCGACAACGGAGCAGATCTTAAGTTGGCAGGCAATTCTCAATGCCTTTTGAATGCAAGTATGAATGGCCATACCGATATTGCCCGCCTTTTAATTGACAAAGGCATGAATATCAACCAAAAATTTGAAAACAATTGGACCCTGCTCCACCATGCCACCCAAAAAGGTAAAATGGATGTTATTTCTTTGTTGCTTGAAAAAGGGGTGGATGTAACCGCCAAAAACGATAAAGGTGAAACGGCTAAAGATATTGCCTATGAAAATGGTATGATCGAGCTGGCCAGAATGTTGGGCAACTAGAAATTGGATTCACTTACACATATTGTTGTTGGAGCGGCTATCGGTGATAGTTTGCTTGGAAAAAAAATTGGACGTAAAGCAGCCTGGATTGGCGCATTTGCTAAAACCTTTCCGGATTTTGATTTATTCTATACCGGACTAAGTGATCCTAGACTTTATGTTTGCGATCATCGAGGCCCCACCCATTCTTTGTTCTGGGAAGGAATTTATGCCTTTCCCTTGGCCTATATTTTCTTTCTTTTGTTCAAAAAGGAAATCAAGTTTAAAGATTGGCTTGTTCTGTTTTTGGTTTGCCTCTGGGGACATTCTTTGCTAGACACTTGCACCGCTTTTGGAACCAGACTTTTATTGCCTTTTACCAACCATGCCTTTGCCTGGAATAGTATCTCCATTGTTGACCTCACCTTTACCCTACCTTTATTGGTAATGGTTGTTATCGGATTATTTAAACCCAATCGCTCCTATGCACGATCGCAATGGATAATCGGAAGTTTGGTTTATTTCTTTTTTTACATTGGATTGAATTTTACCCATAAGTTTTTCGCCGACCGAAAATTTAAAGAGTCTCTGGAAGCCAAACATATTCCCCATACAAAAACCATGTCGAACCCAACCATGCTGAATAACCTCATGTGGTATGGAATAGCGGTGGACGATAGCACATTAAGCATTGGAGAACTGACTCTCTTGAATTCGTCGGCCGACATCGTTTGGCACCAATATCCTAGGCAAATGGATGTTATGGCTAAGTTTCCTGATAAAAAAGATGTAGAAATCCTAAATTGGTTTGGGAACGACTTTACCATTGCCCGACAAAACAAGGACACCTTATTTGTTTATTGTGTAAAGTTTGGACGAGGGAATTTAATGGAGCAGAAATTAGAAAAAACCTTCATGTTTCGTTATAAACTTTACCAAAAAGACGGAATTTGGGTAATGGGAACGGATGAACCTAAAATTGAAAAAGAGGCTTTGGGCGAAGCTTTGAAGGATTTATGGGAACGAATTTTAGGTCGTAAAAATGGATAGATTATTAATGTAAATTCGCCACCTATAAAAACATATATGGAAAATTTAGACTTTGATGTGATTATTTGTGGGGGTGGTCCAGGTGGAAGCGCTTGTGCGATGGGTTTTGTAGATACGTCTATCCGCGTGGCTGTCATTGAAAAAAGTAAATTTCCAAGAGAAAAAGTCTGTGGCGATGGAATGGCTCCTTATATTCCAAAGGCCCTGGATAAAATTTCACCAAAGTTTAAAAAGGCTTTTGATCAATTTACCGAAAGGATCCCTATCAGCAAAGTAAATTTCTACTCATTTGATGGAAAGTCGGCGGTTTTGGATTTTCCCGAACCCTGGTTTATTTCTACCCGCTACCATTTCGACAATTTCCTCTATGAACAAGCCTCTGCACTTCCGAATGTGACCTACTTTTTGGAAGAACAAGCGTTAAATATCGCCGTGTCAGAAACCGGTGTGACGATAGATACCGACAAAAAAAGACAATTCACCGGAAAGTTGGTTATTGGATGCGATGGAGCAAGCTCGGCTGTTCGCAGGCAATTGACCGACTATCAAATGGATCCAGCCTACCATTGCGCTGCCGTAAGGGCCTATTTTACTGGTGTTACCGGCCTGGATAAAAACACCTTTGAATTCCATTATGTACCGAAGTATCCCAATGGTTATTTTTGGGTTTTTCCTTCGGAAGGTGATAATGCAAATATTGGTTTCGGCATGTTGACCGAAGATATTACCCATCAAAAGCTTAAACTTCGGGATGTGCTCCTCGAAATTATCGAACTCAATCCAAAACTGAAGGAAAGATTCAAAAACGCAAAACCGCTTGGCGATATCAAAGGTTGGAGTATTCCGTTTGGATATGGCAACCACGCCATTTCAGGAAATAGGTTCATGCTGGTTGGTGATGCAGCCTCGGTGGCCGATCCACTCTCAGGTGAAGGTATAGGACAAGCCATTGTTACAGGCCGAATTGCTGCCTTTCAAGCAAAGGAGTGTTTTGCTAAAAATGATTTTTCTTCCCAAAAACTACTTGAATACGACAAGGCTGTTGATGAAAAATGGGGCACCAAAATCCGTAAACGTAGGTATTGGTCGGAGGTAATTGCAAAACACCAATGGATACTTGACATGGCAGTAAAATTGCTGGGCTCTAACAATTTCATTTCCAATCTCACCAAGCAATTCATTATGAAATTGGCGACCTAAAGGGACATGCCAACAACAATTATTCCGGTTTATCCCAAATTAATTAATAGGGGATTTAACAATCCGAACTGTTTGATTTAGTTTGGTTTACCCTGATTTACTTCTGCTAAATCGTTTATGCTTTTCAATCCTTTAGCTGGGTTTATTTTAGTTATTAGGCGGGCCCCAAACCGCCCATAACCATTTACCTATAAACTTCACCTTTCACAAGGGCGGTTTGGTCACGCTATCCACTGCAAGTCCTCGCGCCATTCGCTAACGCTCTGGCCGCTGTGGGCTTTCCGTTCCTATCGTTGCCCGGGAACCTACGACAATAAACATAAGTGCAAAGATTAACCAGTAGGCGAAATCAATAATTCGATGTTTCCTTAACCCAACTAAATCAAATAGGAGGATTTAATTATCTGAACTTTTTGGTTTTGTTGGGTATACTCCGTTTAAGCATTTCTATTGCTTATTCTGAATTTAAGGCATAACTCGCCTGAGAAATGCAATAAGATTAAAACTTAGCTATATATTACTTTTCCGCTAAGCAATTAGTCTTCAAACCCCTCTTCTGGACCTGAATTTGGTGGCCCATCCTGTCCTTTTTTATGTTTTCCCTTATGTCCCTTTCTTTTGGGATGGGCATTTTTCAAAAAGGCTCTTCGGTCGGTATCAAACATTACTTTTTGCTCTTCATTCAACGATTTACGAAAATCAAGTAGCATTACTTCTTTCTTTTTGGCTAAATTTGTTTTAATCCTTCCAATATCATCCATAATGGAACCAATCTGGTTCATATCAGGCGCTTCAGCAGTGCGAAGGGTTTGCAGTCTAGCTTCTTTTTCTTTCAGTTCATTTTTCAATGGAAGGGCTTCTTTCATAAACTTTACTCTAAGCTCTTTCATTTTCTGATGTTGTTCTGGAGTCAATTTACCTTCGGGTTGTTCCGGACCTTGTGGCGGAACAGGACTTTGGGCCATTGGGGTACGAGGTGCAGGACTAGGTCCTTGAGCTAGGGTTTGAAAACCAAATCCTACCATAAACAATAAAGGGATAATTTTCATTTTCTTAAATTTTGAAGCTATGACTTGGCCAAAATACCTAGGTTTAAACGGATTTTTAATTTTAATGCCAAAAAATGTAAATACAAGTCAAACTATAATCAAAAGGAAATTCATTGAATCGAAAATCAACAAAATTCCATACAACCATAACCAACTTGTCTTAAACCCAAATTAATCAATAGGAGGATTTTTTAATCCGAACTACTTGATTTAGTTGGGTTTACCCCGATTTAGCAGTTGTTATCAATTTGGCCATACAAATTGATTTACAACTGGTTAATCGTTTATGCATTTCTAATGCGTAATCTGGGTTAAAAATTAAACCATCTAGGTCAATTCCATAATAAGGGACTCCAAATGTGGAAATTCCTTTAGTAATTCATCTCGATCACCCATCTTAAAGTCCTGAAAATCAAATCCAGGGGCAACGGTACATCCCACCAAACTAAATGCATTCGGAACCATACAGCGCGAACCAAACCAACTGCCGGATTCAATTACCGTATGAAAAAGTTCCCCTTTATCCAAACGATTGCCTAGCTTATGCACCACCAATGTACCATCCTTTTTAATTTCATAAACTTCCAACGTTTGGCCCGCATAAAAATGCCAATGTTCATCGGCGGCAATGCGGTGCAATTTAGAGCATTGTCCAAACTCCAGTAAAAAATAAATATGGGTGCTGGCCGATCGATCGCCCTTAAATCGATTTGGCAAGGATTCAGAAGGAAGAATCAAATTACTGCGGTAAGTTTCTTTGTAATAGCCCCCTTCTACATGGCTATCCATTTCCAGAAAACGGACAAAATCTTTTGAAGTAGTCATTTGACCACAAAGAAATGAGTTTGGACGGATTTTTCGATTTACTTTGCAAACAGTCCTTGAGCAAAAAACTCCATATCCTTTACTTATGCAGCTGGTTTCCAAACAGGTATGTCCCGTTTCTTGGAAATTTTGTTGAAAACCATGCCCAAAGTGTTGGTAAGCTTTGTAGGATTAGCACCTTATATGTACGCGCTTCCAAGGAAAACCAAAAGGAAAAGTTCCAAATGGAAGAAAAGCTTCAAAATGAAATCTATTCTTTGAACATTTACTACCGAGATAGTGCCAATCCTGTTTCAAAACTATGGCGGTATGTAGAAGCTCATTTTTTAGGTATAAAACAAATTCAGGAAAAGCTTGGATTGATTGATGGCGTTCATCTCCATGTTATTAAACCAGCAGGATTAATCGCTCTTCTTATCAAATGGAAATTAGGTTTGAAATACCTTATCACCGAACATTCCACCCTTTACTTACCCGAAAACAGGGATAAAATGACTTGGCCAGAGCGAATTTTGGTTTGGTTAAGTTTGAAACAAGCAAGTTTGGTAACGGTTGTTTCAAAACATTTGGGCAATGAGATACAAAAATTTGGTCCTATCGCTGAACTAAGGGTACTAAACAATGTAGTAGATGAAAGTCTGTTTAAACCTGCCAATTTCGAAGAAAACAGACCTTTCACCTTTATTCATATTTCAACCTTGGATGAAGGACATAAAAATCCAAAAGGAATTTTAAGGTCCTTTTCAGCATTTAAGAAAAAGAACAACGAGGCCCACTTAATCATTCTATCGGATGGAAATGCAGAACCCATTAAGAATTATGCGAGCGAATTAGGTTTGAATACCTCCATTTCCTTTGTTGGTCCAAGTAAGGCAGCGGAGGTGGCGGAATACCTGCAAAAAAGTGATTGCCTGGTCCTATTTAGTAATTACGAAAACATGCCAGTAGTTATCAGCGAGGCTTGGATGTGCGGAATTCCTGTAATTAGCACGGCTGTAGGTGGAATTTCTGAAAACCTAAAGGAGACCAACGGTATTTTGGTGAATCCGGGAGATGAATTAGCCCTAACCCTTGCTCTAGAAAAAGTATTTTCTACGCATAAAACCTATGCTAAAGCCTTGATTTATAAGGAAGCTAGTGAGAAATTCAGTTCCAAATCCATTGGAAATGATTTATTTGGAATTTATTCCACTCTTTTCTCCAAATAATTGTACTTTTTTTAGGAATTTCGTAACAATTAAAATACATTTGCCCATCCCGAAAAAATTTTAATTTCAATGAAAAAACAAATACAGATTTTAAGCTTAGCAGTTCTCGGCTTATCGGCTACAACACAAGCCCAGACTGCAAAAATGAGGATGCTGGATAAAGCAAGTTTTACCGGCAACAAACAAAAAGTTACGGCAATAAAAACAGTAAGAACCGGCAAAGAACAAGTAGTGGGACATGGAAAACCATCCTCCCCAAATAAAAATGCCAGTTTCATACCTGAAACAACCATTGCCAATACAACCTACGATTTACAAACCAATGCTTCAATTGGTAATCGTTTCTTGCGTGATGAGAATGGTAAAATGGTTTATGTTTTTACCTACTCCAATGAATTGTCACCTTATACAGATAGAGGAACTGGCTATGTATCCAATTTAAATGGAACCTGGGATGCTGCTCCAACTTCTAAATTGGAATCAGAAAGAACAGGTTGGCCTAATATTGCTTGGTCGGCCAATGGGAACGAAACCGTGCTTGCCCACAATACCATTGATGAAGAACTACAAATAAGCAACCGTGGTACGATTGGCACCGGAGCTTGGACAGAAAGCACCACTGTTTTACCAAGTCCTATTACAACTGGTAACTGGTGGCCTCGTTTGATTTCAGGCGGTGCAGACAACAATACGTTACACGCCTTGTCTATTACCTATCCTGTTGCAAGTGGTGGAACAAAATACCTTGGATTGGATGGAGCCTTGCTTTACAGCCGTTCTTTGGATGGAGGTTTAACTTGGGATAAAGTTCAAACCCAAATCACAGGTATGGACTCTACCAAATTCCTTGGTTTTGGTGGCGATTCATACGCTATTGATGCTAAAGGTGATATGGTTGCTGTTGTAACCGGTGATTTAATGGAAGATGTTGTTTTATGGAAATCTATGGACAACGGAAACACTTGGACTTCGCAAGTTATTTACGATATGCAATTGCCTGAACCTTATAATTTTGGTCCAGCTGTTTCTGACACCAATGCTGATGGTATTGCTGATACCTTGATTGGCACAGGAGGTTCACTTGCTGTATTAATCGATAATTACAACAAAGTACATATTTGGTTTGATACTCAACGTATTTTTGATGATACCGTTTCAACCGAGGGCTATTTCACTAGTTTCCCATACGCTAATCCAGGTTTGGCTTATTGGACTGAAAACTACCCTGATTCATTGAGACTTATTGCTGAAGTTCTAGATTTGAACGGTAGCGGAACCATTGAATTCTTCGCTGATGCAGATGGAAATGGAGCTGATGAGTTTGGACGTTACGCCAACACAGGACTTATTGCAATGCCTTCAGCTTCTGTTGATCCAAACAATACCATTATCGTATCCTACGCTTCATTTATTGAAAATGGTTTTAACGATTATGTGAAAGCATACCGTCATACTTATATCAAAAAATCGGAAGATGGTGGTTTAACATGGTCCGACCCTTCTGACATTTACAACGACACTCTTTCAGAATGTGTTTTTGGTGTTCTTTCTCACAACGCTGATGCCGAAGCTCACCTAGTTTACATGCGCGATGGTTCACCTGGACATGGTGTTCCTCCTACAACTGGTGACCCAGATCCAGACAATGGTTACGGCGATTTTATTTATGTAAAAGTTCGTGTGGCTGATATTGGTACCCCAATCGGAATCACTGAAAAAGAAAGCAATTTCAACCAATTTACGGTGTATCCTAACCCAAGCAATGGTTTGGTAAACATTCAATTGCTCAACAAAATTTCGGATAAACTAAACCTTGAAATTGTGGATCTGTTAGGACATATTGTGTATACCTACACTAGCACAAGTGCATCCACTAATCACTACAACCAATTGGATTTGACAAGTTTGGCTTCTGGCTTCTACATTGTAAAAGCAGAAATGAACGGAGAAAAAATCTCTCAAAAATTGCAAATCAAATAAGCAATTATTTTCTACTTAAAAGGGCTGTCTTCTTAACAAGGCAGCCCTTTTTTTTCCAAAATTTAACTCAATAGGAGGTTTTATTAGTCCGAACTACCTGATTTAGTTGGGATTACCTCCCCGAAGAAATTTTGGGATAGCAGTTGATATCCATTCGGCCTTAATCATTTATACATTTCTACCGCCTAATCGAGGTTCAATAATTTTTTCGATTTTGAATTACACTCGTCTGTTCGCTAATACAAACCTACTATTTTAAATTTACAGTTTTGGCCTTTCCATTTCACAAAAGGTGATGAAAAGCAAAGGCCAAGCTTCAGTACAATGCTATGCGGAGATGTCGGGCAAGGATAGAGCGTGATACCCCGCAAGCCAGCTGCCCCCTCGCATTTTCGGGGGCAGCTGGCTGAGGAGTATTAGCGATAGCCTGACCCAACCGCCCTAGTAAATGATTAAATAAAGGTAGAATGGTTTTGGCGGTTGGGGGCCCGCCAAATAAAAATTAGTTAAACTGGAATTCTAAATCCAATCGTTGATATATCGCTTGAATACCAAGCTTTTATAAGGAGGATGCTGGGTTTTAATTGCTTGGGTAGGAATGGAAGCAAGGCAAAAATGCGGCGGCGATACTTTAAACCCAGATTACGCATTAGAAATGCATAAACGATTAACCAGTTGTAAATCAATTTGTATAGCCAAATTGATTTATAACTGGTTAATCGGGGTAAACCCAACTAAATCAAGTAGTTCGGATTAATAAATCCTCCTATTGATTAATTTGGGTTAAAAAGACAGTTTGGAAAGCATCACAAATACTGGATAAAGGCAGGCAATTGCTCTTTCCAGATTAAATTGCTAGCAAAAGTGGCAGGCCATAAAAAGAAACCATCAAGGTGAAGACCTTAATCCAGCAGAATATAGTTTTTGTTTTCACCGATCTTTCTTCCTAGGAATTTCTCTAGCCAATACAAGAGTTTTTTGTGAAATTCTTTGATGTGAACACCAGGCTTTAACCCGGAAGGAATGGTATAATTTGCTACTCTTTCGTGGTAAACCTGGGGGTGGGTTCCTTTGAAAACCTCCAATACATCAATTTTCGAGTAGTCAAATTCATCTTTTTCGCCAACATGTTCTTTTACCCATTGGTCGTTATGCCAAAGAGAATGAAAATACTTTTGTTTATCTTGTTGTTTATCAGGCGTTTTCACCCAACTATAGTGATGAATTCTAGCATTGGAACGTTTTACCTTGAGCTTCTTTCCGTTTTTAAACCGAAAACCTTGCGAATCTTTGTAAGGGATTATTTCCGGATTGTTTCGAATGATACGAATTTCGTTGCGATACCATTTTCGTCCAGTGGCTACCAAGGAATAATCGCCATAAAAATGGGTATAGGCAAAGAGCAACCCATCGACGTTTGGATTAGAAAGATTGGTTTCCATAGCCTTTCGAATGGCCGGGTAATCCGCTTCGTGCAAACATTCATCGGCCTGTAAAGTTATAATCCAATCGGCTTTTGCATCTACTTGGGCTATTGCCTTTTGGGTTTCAACGGCCAACACTCGTCCTCCTTCACGCAGGGATTCATCCCAAACCGAATCAAGTATTTTGACCTTGGGTGAAGCAATACTTTGGAGAATTGAAAGCGTGGAATCATCGGAATTACCATGGAGCACAATCATTTCATCTACCAAAGGAAGTACCGAAAGTATGGCCTCCTTAACCGGATAATCATACTTTTCTGCATTTCTAATAAAGATAATTCCAGAGACTTTCATGTTTGGGTAAAATTAGGACAAAAAAAAAGGCCATCCATAAGGACAGCCTTTAAATTCTTTGTTCTCGATTAGTGAGCAGCTGGAGCAGCAGCAGCAGTAGTGTCGTGAGCAGCAGTGTCAACAGCAGCAGCTTCAGCAGCAGCGATTGAATCCATGCGAGCTTGTTCAGCAGCAGCGATAGAATCTTGTTTTGCTTTCTCAGCAGCTTGTTTCTCAGCTTCTGATGGACCGCAAGCAACCAATGAAGCCATTCCGGCTACAAGAGCAAAAGCGAATACTTTTTTCATTTTTAATTTTTTGTTTGGGGGTTATTAAAACGGCGGCAAAGGTAAGCAAAAATTTATTCGTTTGTAATTTTTTTTTCTGTTCAGTTGAAATTAATATTGTTGAGTCTATTCTGGCTTGGAATTTTTAATATTTTCAAACCTCGAATCCGGTCATTTTATATCAAATACATAGGAAATCAACCCACCCTACCCTAGTACAACACCCTAAAGCGTATGGTCGCTGCAACCTTTTTTAATTCTTCCAAAACGTGGGCATCGTATTGTTTATTTATATCCGTTACCAAATATCCGATAGCGGCATTTGTACTTAAGTGTTGATGGGAAATATTTAGCCTATGTCGGGCAAAAGTTGAATTTATTTCCGCCAATACACCGGGTACATTTCGATGAATGTGCAATAAACGGTGCGAATGAGGAAACTCTTTCAAATCCATTTCAGGCAGGTTTAGGCAGGATAATGTATTTCCGGTATTTATGTAGGCAATTACTTTTTCTGCCATTTCCTTTGCCGCTCTATACTTGGTTTTTGGCGTAAGTATCGATTGCTGGAAACCAAAATCGATGGGAAACTTCAACGACAATTGCCTTATTTTTTCCCATCCTTCGGGCACTTGGGCATCCAAACAGGCCTCCGTACATTTCTGGGAATGAAACAATCCCAATAAAACAGGGTAGGAAATCGCTTTTAAGCCGCCCGAACTGACCAATTGAAAGGTAGATTTGGTTGCAAAATGAGCTTTGGTTAATCGAGCATATTTTTCATTGGACTGTCGACATACGACCAGGATATCAGCGATGAGCAAACGTTTGAAGGAATCAACTGATTGGGCTATAAAACTAGGGTAATTGCCTTCTGCATCCCAAACCAAGACTTTCAGACCTAATCCAACCAATTTCTGATGCAACCATTGTCCTTCGCTTCCCATTCCGCAGATGCCTACACAGAGTTCATCCAGGCATTTTCCGCCTTCCGGTCCTGATTTGGCCAGTTTTAACACCTTAAACAAGTCATATTCCGCTCTACTAATGGATTCTGCCCCAGGCGTATGAAAAACAGCGGTTCCTTTCGTTGTAAAGGCATCCAAACCTTCTTCACTGGCACTACCCGCAATTCCAACACATAAAAGACGCTTTGCAGAGGCTAGACTATTTTCCGACACACTGCTGCCTTCCTTTACACATAGAACAGAGGCATCCGAAGCTTCAGTAGCCAAATTTTCAGAAATCCATTTCACCTGGTAACCTTCCTGAGTAAACAATTCCTCAGCAATAGGATGCAATCCTTGTTCAAGGGCAATTGTAATTCTATTTTTGGGATAGGAAATGCTTCCTTTGATTTTGTTCAGGTATAAAAACTCGTCGAAACTTGGCGTAATATGGTCGGCCGTGGAAAGAATTTTTTGTCGAGTGATATTTTCAGTGTACGCGAAAAACTTATGGGCAATTCCGGCCTCCCGCATTTGATAGTCGCTGTATCCATCACCGATTACATAAATATTTCCCTGCAGGTTTAGTTTTTTCAGTTGGTATATTTTTCCGTCTGGCTTGGATAATTCGTTTTCTTCATCAAAACCTACCAATCGTCCTCCGCTATCAAATTTAAAGGTATTGGCATATATCCTTTCCGAAGGAATTCCGAATGGCTTAAGGATGGGATCAATAAATTCTTTAAATCCTGCCGAAATTACAATTATCTGATCGGAATAATCCTTAAAAAAACTCCGATTCCGTTTTACCGATCCCGAAATTTTCTTTTTTAAACGGTTGACCAAACTTTCCAAATCCTTTTCTTGAGCACCTAACAAGGCAATCCTGCGTTTTAAGGATTCGGTAAAACTGATTTCGCCATCAATTCCTAAATCGGTAATCTGTTTGATCTGTTTTAATACCAGGTTTTTGTTGGGATTTCCTTTCAACGAAATCTCTCCCAATTCTTCAAAGGCCTCTACCTGGGTCAAGGTACTATCAAAATCGAAAACAAAGGTTGTATCTGCAAGTTGTTTCTTACGGTTGGTCATATGGAAAAAGACTAATTGAAATGCCTAGATTTTCTCAGCTTCCAAGGCCACAAAGGTAGGAAACGAGCTTGGGCCAGAAACGGTTTGTAAGGAGAAGTAGTTGACATAAAACCAACAATGCTAAGCCTTACTCAAAGGATAAGATGGCTTGATAAATGGTATCCAACTCTTCTGCAGTGATACAATACGGTGGCACCACATAAACGGTATTCCCCAAAGGTCGCATAAGGATTCCCTTTTCCAAAAAATAAATATACAATCGGTTACGCATTTCGCTGAGGTAGCCTTGCCGCTGTTCAGCCTTATAGGTAATGGCCAAAACCACTCCTTTGCTACGTACGCTTTCTATGGAAGGAAAATTTGTTGGCGAAAATCCTTCACAAAAATCTTGATGTTTCTTTTTAATAGCAAGTATCGATGCCTGGCAGGAAGCCTGTTCAAACAATTCCAAACTAGCCAAAGCGGCGGCACAGGCAATGGGATTGGCCGTAAAGGAATGTCCATGAAAAAAGGTCTTTATATTCAAACCTTCTAAATCGTTTGGTGCCTTTTTATTTTCTTGGAAGGCATCATGAATGGCTTGGGTACAAAGGGTTGCCCCTAATGGCAAAGCCCCACCGGTTAATCCCTTTGAAAGGCAAATTACATCTACCTGTTCGGTCAAATGATCTATGGCAAAAGACTTCCCTGTTCTACCAAATCCTGTAAATACTTCATCTGCAATGCATAAAACCTGGTTTTCTTTAGCCATACCAATTAAACGGTCCAACCATTCAGCTTCATACATTACCATACCGGCTGCACCTTGAATTAACGGTTCGAAAATAAAACAGGCAACATCACCGGAGGCCATTAATTCCCTAGCTTTTGGTATAGCCTCTTCGCTCAAAGAAAGGTATTCGACATCAAATAAAAAAGATTGGAAAGCCTGGGTGAAAACCGACCTTTCTCCTACACTCATTGCGCCAAATGTATCGCCATGATAAGCCCCCTCCAATGCTAACACCTTTTTTTTCGGCAAACCTTGATTGTACCAAAATTGAAAACACATTTTAAGTGCCACTTCAATGGAGGTACTTCCATTATCCGAGTAAAACACTTTCGAAAAACGTCCTTTGAATAAACCCAATAAGGCCTCAGCTAATTCAATGGCTGGTTTATGGGTAAATCCAGCAAACATGACATGCTCCAACCGTTGGGCCTGGGCAGCAATTTTTTCAGCAATATAGGGATGAGAATGTCCATGCAAATTGACCCACCATGAACCAACGGCATCCAAAATAGCCTTACCTTCTTCAGTATAAAGATAAGAACCCTCCGCTTTCTCAATAAAAATAGGGAATTCAGTTTCTGAAACCGTTGTATAGGGATGCCAAACAGAAGCCTTATCTCGCGCTACATATCCCATTCGAATTGGTCGAAAAGGAATTAAGGATTGATACCAAAGGCTCTTACACGACCCAGTACATTTCCGTTTTGATCGTAAGCTTCCACTTTAATCGAACAAATGGAATTGATATTTGGGGCTACAAAACCTGTATCAATCGACAGACTTTTTTGGGCAGAAAACCAAGTTCCAACAAATAATTTATTCAAAGTGGTGCTATCAATCACTTCCACAAAAATGGAATCCAAACCGAAATTATCCGAAATCTCTAAATTGATAGGCACATTGCTACCTGCCGTGAAAGAGCTATATACTTGATAAACCTGGCCGTTAATGGTAGTATCCTTGGCTGGAGGAGGAGAAACAATGGTTATTTCTGGAGCAATTAAATCAGCTGGAAAAGAAGTTTCTTCCTTTTTACAAGAGGAAATAAAGCCCAAAAAAGCTAGGCTCAAGGCGGTAATGGAAAGTATTGATTTATTCATAAATAGCTTTTTTTTACATTCTAAATACACCGAATTCTTTTGCACCAACTGGCTTTTCGGCGTAAATTACAGATAAACAAAATTTGAGATAATTTCTAGTTTCGCGTGGATCGATAATGCCTTCGTCCCAGATTTGTCCGGTAGCGAAATAAGCATTGTTCTGTTTTTCAGCTTCGGCCACCATATACCCTTTCATTTGCCTTCCCTGTTCCTCATCGTAGGTGTAACCGCCTTTAGCTGCAGCTTCACGGGCAATTATTTCCATTACACCCGAGAGTTGGTCGGGTCCCATCACGGCAATTTTTGAGTTCGGATAACTAAACAAAAAACGAGGTTTATAAGCCCTACCACACATAGCGTAATTGCCTGCACCATAAGAAGACCCAACAATGATGGTAATGGCCGGAACCTTTGAATTCGAAACGGCATTAATCATTTTAGCACCATGCTTTATAATACCTTCTTCTTCGTATTTCCTTCCCACCATAAAACCGGTAATGTTTTGAAGGAACAACAAGGGGGTGTCATTTTGGTTGCACAATTGAATGAATTGAGCGCCCTTATTAGCTGATTCTGAAAACAATACACCATTATTTCCAAGAATTCCAATTTTATTTCCACCGATGTTGGCGTACCCACAAATAAGGGTTGTTCCATATTCCGGTTTAAATTCATGAAACTCCGAACCATCCACAAATCGCATGATGAGTTCTTTGATATTAAAGGGAGTTCGAGGATCTGCACTCACCACTCCCAGAATTTCTTCTGAATCATACAAGGGTTCATTATAAGCGTTGTAATGAACCGCTTTATCTCCCAAATTAGAAAGTATTTCCCTAGCTATACGGATGGCATCGGCTTCATCTTGTGCCAAATAATCCGAAACACCCGAAATTTTGCTGTGCATTTCAGCTCCGCCCAACGATTCATCATCGGTAATTTCGTTTGTAGCCATACGAACCAAGGGCGGACCGGCCAAAAACACCTTGGCTTGTTGTTTCACAAAAATGGTGTAATCGCTCATCCCAGGAATGTAAGCTCCTCCGGCTGTTGAATTCCCGAAAACTACCGAAATGGTAGGAATGTTTTGGGCCGAACGACGGGTAATTTCTCGGAAGCTAGTACCTCCATAATTAAAAATCTTAGCCTGATCGGGCAAATTAGCACCGGCCGATTCCACCATATTAATAGTAGGCAGTTTATTCTCCATGGCAATTTCGGCCAATCGCATACTTTTTTGCAAAGTGGTATAGTCAATGGCTCCACCTTTTATGGTGCCGATATTGGCAGTTACCATGCAAAGCCGACCCGAAACATAACCCAAACCGGCCACTAAAGTTCCACCCAAGCAGAAATCATCAGTGCCCCAGCCTGCCAGCGGCATCAATTCCAAAAAAGGAGCATCAGGATCAAGCACCAATTCGATACGTTCACGAGCCAACAGTTTGCCTTTGGCCTTGGTGCGTTGAATATACTTGTCCTCGCCTTGAAATTGCGATTTGCGCATCCAATCAGCTAACTCGGCCACTTTTTGTTTCATGGCTTCGTAGTTGGATTTATAAGAAGATGAGTTGGTATTAAGCTTGGTCTTCAGAACGGGCATTCGGCGTAATCTTGGTGCGAATATAGGTTTCTATCTATTCCATGCGGAAAAATCACAAAAGAAACTGGAAATTCTGTCTATGAAAGCTTAGAAATAGGTGGCAATTTCTTCTTTTATATAGTCAATTGCTATTTGGGTTGGCAGCTTTTCCATTTTCGAAGTGGCTTCCAAAATCAGCTGGCTCAGTTCAACTCCGGTGGCTTGATCGTTCAATTTCCCTGCCGTTAGGTTCACCAATTTAATCATTTCCTCCTTGGCATTTCTAGTGAGTTCCCAAGCATTGTTACCCATATAAATCTGTTGGCTCAAATTATGGTCAAACTCTTGCCGTATCGTTCGAGTCAATTCCGCTTGTAGCATCCGTGCCGACATCCCCGGACGGTGCACACGAAGCACTAAATTTGAAGGATTAATTCGTTCCAAAAACAATACAATTCGCTCGTAGGCTTGAAGTCGAATGGGCGTCATATCCTTTTGGTTATCCATTTTCAATTCCAGGGCTTTCATCCTGTTTTGGCTGTCCATAAATTGCTTGAGGGTCAAAAACGTAGCGACAAAAACAATTAAACTGGGAAGAATGTAGCGAAGCAGGTCGGCAAGAAAATCGGCTGAGTTCATGGTTAAAGAATAGGTTGCAAAAGTAATAGCATTCCAGATGTTAATTCAAAATTGTAATCAGTAGGGACAATCATTTTTTGTTTTTTTTTGGCGGGCCCCCAACCGCCAAAACCATTCTACCCCGATTTAACCATTGGCAAGGGCGGTTGGGTCAGGCTTTCGGCGCTAGTCCTCGATCTGCTCCGTTCCACTTCGCATCTCTGTGGGCTAGCTGCCTCTATCCTTGCCCGAAGCCTCCGTGCCCGGTTTTCGTGCAAGCACAAATAGTTGGTTTCCATGTCTAGGCAACGTGCAAGGGGTTTGCAATAGTATTCGCTATATAAAAATTAAGGGTTATTTTCTTGCCTTTCAATTCAAGCTAAGTCAAAAAGGCATCAACAAGCCCAAATCGCAAAATGGAAACAATCAATCATACAGTTCAAAGCGAATGGCCGATTTTTCATAACCAAACCCAAGCAATTTGTCTTTGGCCTGCATAATCATTTCCTTCCAGCCACAAAGGTAAAACTGGGCTGGTTTCCCGTCACTGTATAGTTCTTCATACACTTGATGCACGTAACCTTTGTAACCATTCCAATTAGTCTCCCTCGATAGCACCGGATGGTAACTGAAACAAGGACAGATGGCTTGGAACTTTTCAAACTCTTTGCGATACAAAATATCCTTTTCCCAGCGACAACCAAAGATTAGGTGTACATCAAAGTTTGGATTGTGTAAGTTATGGTTGAATATGTAGTTCAATTGCGACCGAAAAGGGGCTATTCCTGTTCCAGTGCAGATAAAACAGAGGTTCGATTCGATAGTCTCTGGCAAGGTAAATTTACCGATTGCCTTCGAAACTTTTATTTCGCTACCTATTCTGATTGCTTCATTTTTAAACAGGTAATTGGTACCCAAACCGCCATCTTTCAGCACTATAATCAATTCAATAATATTAGAATCATTGGGTGGTGAGGCAATGGAATAACTACGGGTTTTGATTTTTGAATCGAGCGGCAAATCTAGCATAACAAACTGGCCGGGCTTAAAATGAAACACCGGCTCCTCCCCTACCTGAATAAAAAAGCGCTTCACATTTGGTGCCTCGTCGACTATATCGACAATTTTGGAAGGGAGGAAGTCGTATGCCATGTTTGCCAAAGTTAGGAAAAAATTTCCTAGGATTGGACTACCATAAAGGAATGATTCAATACAAGGAAACCACTGTCCTTATTAAGGATAGGCCCCCCTACTTCCCCGCTCTACCTTGCAACACCTGCTCCACATCTTCAAATTGAACTCCTTTGGCCCGCAACAAAATTAGGTAATGAAAAAGCAAATCAGCTGCCTCGTTTAAAAAGAGTGCTTTGTTGTCATCCTTAGCCTCAATCACCAATTCCACCGCTTCTTCCCCTACTTTTTGGGCAACTTTATTGATTCCCTTTTCAACCAATTTCCGGGTATATGAATTAACATCCCCACCTTTTATGCGGTTTTCTATGGTTTCTTCCAATCGATATACAAAACCCTTGGCTGTTTCTTCCTTAAAACAGGAAGTGTTACCAGTATGGCAGGTGGGGCCTTGTGGTGTACATTTTATTAATAGGGCATCTCCATCACAATCCATTCGGATTTCGTTGACCAGTAAATAATTCCCCGAAGTTTCGCCCTTGGTCCATAATCGGTTCTTGCTGCGACTAAAAAAGCAAACTTTTTGTTCTTGCTTTGTTCTTTCATAAGCCTCTTGATTCATATAACCCAACATCAATACCTGCAAAGTGGCATTGTCCTGAATTATTACGGGAACCAATCCGTTCGTTTTTTGAAAATCGATGTTCATCGTATGGAAATGTTTTCTGTTTTTAAATAATTTTTTAATTGTGGAATGGAAATTTCACCATAGTGGAAAATACTCGCTGCTAAACCTGCACTGGCCTTGGTTTGCTGAAAAACATCCTTAAAGTGTACCATCCTTCCGGCTCCCCCCGAAGCAATAACAGGTATGCCAACTGCTTTACTGACTTGGTCTGTTAGGGCAAGTGCAAATCCGCATTTGGTACCATCGTTGTTCATGGAAGTTAATAAAAGTTCACCTGCTCCTAACCGCTCTACCTGTTTGGCCCAATCCAAAGTGCTTCTTCCTGTTGGAACCTTTCCTCCATGGGAATAAACGGTCCAATTTCCTTCTTCCAACTTTGTATCAATCGCCACTACTACACATTGGCTACCAAGTTCTTGCGCTATCTGTTCTATTAATTCGGGTCGCCTAAGTGCTGATGAATTAATACTCACCTTATCTGCACCGGATTGAATTAAAACCTTGGCATCTTCCAATGAATCAATGCCACCACCAACAGTAAAGGGAATGTTTATTTCTTTTGCAATTCGTTCCACTAATTCTGCAAGGGTTTTTCGCCTCTCATTGGTTGCCGATATATCAAGGAAAACCAATTCATCGGCGCCTTCCAATACATAACGTTTGGCCAGTTCAATCGGATCTCCTGCATCCCTGATGGCTTCAAAATTGACCCCCTTTACGGTTCTACCATCTTTAATATCCAAACAAGGAATGATTCGTTTTTTTAACATAAAAGTCGCTTTAATTCTTAAAATTTTAAGGCTCCATTTTCCATTTCTTTGGCCAGATTTAAAAGTGAAATTTTACCTTCATACAAGGCTTTACCAACAATGGCAGCTTCACATCCGATTTCCTTCAACCCCCTTAAATCCTCCAAACTGCTCACCCCTCCACTTGCCACCAGATTAACAGTAGTCCTCCTTAAAATTTCTTGGTACAAATTGTTTGAAGGACCTTGTAGCATGCCATCTTTGGCAATATCGGTGCATACTACATAGCTTATTCCTTTTTGAACGAATTCGGAAATAAAATCTACCACATCCACCCCCGACTCTTCCAACCAACCTTGAGTAGCTATTAATCGATTTTTAGCATCTGCGCCTAAGATTATTCGGTCATTTCCATAGGTTTTTAACCAATGCAAAAACAACAAAGGATCTTGAATGGCGATGCTTCCTCCAGTAACCTGTGAGGCACCACACGCAAAGGCGGTTTCAATATCAGCCTGACTTTTTATTCCTCCTCCAAAATCAATTTTTAGTTTTGTCTGGGTAGCAATGCTTTCCAAAACTTTATGGTTGACAATGTGTCGGGATTTAGCTCCATCCAAGTCTACCAAATGTAAAAACATAATTCCATGGTCTTCAAACTGTTTGGCCATTTCAACTGGATTTTCACTATAAACCTTTTGAGTGGAATAGTCGCCTTTGGTCAATCGAACACATTTTCCGTCTAGGATATCGATAGCTGGAATAATTCTCATAGTTCTAAGAAGTTTTTTAAGATGGTTTCGCCCACTCCTGCTGATTTCTCCGGATGAAATTGCAAGGCGAAAAAATTATTCTTTTCCATGGCCGCACTAAAAGGTAGGATGTAGTCGCAAATTGCTGTGGTGTATGGGGAAAGTTCGCAATAGTAGCTGTGAACAAAATACAAGTCTTGTTGGGCTAGGCAACCTCTAAAAAGCCTTGATTCCATGGCCGACAGATTATTCCATCCCATATGTGGCACTAAGTCGGTCGAAGGAAACCGCTTCACGGCCACATCAAATACCCCTAAACATTCGGTTTGGCCTTCTTCGGAAAATCTACACAACAATTGTTGACCCAAACAAATACCTAATACGGGTTGTTGAAGGGAAAGTATAAGACTATCCAATTGTCGTTCTTTCAAATACCGCATAGCTGTGCTAGCTTCTCCTACTCCTGGAAAAATAACCTTATCAGCTTGTTGAATCTGGGCGGCATCATCGGTCACTATACAGGAATAACCAAGTCGCTCCACTGCATTTTTAACCGAAGTGCTATTTCCTGCATTGTATTTAATAATTGCAATCATAAGCTGCCTTTGGTACTTGGAATGGTAAATGAATTTGTTTTGGAAACAGCCATTTTTATGGCCTTGGCAAATGCTTTAAAGATAGCCTCAATCTTATGGTGTTCATTGTCGCCATCCGCTTTAATATTCAAATTGCATTTGGCATTATCGCTAAATGATTTGAAGAAGTGCATGAACATTTCAGTAGGCATTTCCCCAATTTTTTCGCGCTTAAACAAAGCTTCCCAAACGAGCCAAGGTCTACCACCAAAATCAATCGCTACTTGGGCCAAACAATCATCCATAGGCAATAAAAAACCATACCGTTCTATGCCTTTTTTGCTTCCCAAGGCTTCTATAAAAGCAGTTCCTAAGGTTATAGCCACATCTTCAATGGTATGGTGCTCATCGATATGCAAATCCCCCCGAACCTCTATAGATAAATCAAGATTTCCGTGTTTGGCAATCTGCTCCAACATATGGTCAAAGAATCCTAATCCTGTGTTAAGATTTGCCTTTCCTGTACCATCTAAGTTGAGCTCCACCGAAATACTCGTTTCATTTGTTTTCCTTTCAACTCTTGCTATTCTTGGCCTAGTTGCTAAATACTGGTAAATATCAGCCCAAGATCGGGTGTTTAAAACGGAATCCGCACAAGCTTCATTTCCCATATAAATAGCCTTGGCACCTAAGTTTTGTGCCAATTGTACATCCGTAAGCCTATCCCCAATTACCAATGAGTTTTTCAAATCATAATTGCCCTGTATGTATTTACCCAACAGTCCGATTCCAGGTTTTCGAGTAGGTAGGTTCTCATGCGCAAAAGATCGGTCAATTAGCACCTCGGCAAATTCAACACCTTCGTTTTTAAAAGCTTGGATAATTTTCTCATGGGCTGGCCAAAAGCTATTTTCAGGAAAGGAAGAAGTTCCTAAACCATCCTGATTGGTAACCATAACCAATTGATAATCCAACTCCTTGGCTATTCGAGACAAATTTTGAAACACAGCGGGATAAAATTCAAGCTTCTCTAAACTATCCAATTGAAAATCCAATGGAGGTTCAATAACTAAGGTTCCATCCCGATCAATGAATAAGACTTTTTTCATGCTTACAGTTGTTTTAGGGTTTGTATGAGTTTTTGATTTTCTTCCGGTTTTCCAATGCTTATGCGAAGGCAATTGGCCACCACTGAATGGCGGTTGCGAACTACAATTTTTTGTCCAACCAAAAAGTTATAAATGGTATTGGCATCATGGGTTTTTACCAATAAAAAATTAGCATCGCTGGGAAAAACTTTTTCTACAAAGGCCAATTGGCTGAGCTGCTCCACCAATACCTGCCTCTGCTCGAGAATGGTCTGAACATGGCTTTTGAATTCCTCCACATTTTCCAAGGCCTTGATGGCTTCCATCTGATTAACTGCACTCACATTGTAAGGTGGTTTTACCTTGTTAAAATACCCAATTAGCTCAGGACTGGCATAAGCTATTCCAATCCGAAGGGAAGCTCTTCCCCAAGCTTTGCTCAAGGTTTGAGAAACAATTAGGTTGGGAAATTGCTTTAACTTTTGAAGCATGGATTCCTCTGAACAAAAATCGATGTAGGCTTCATCCACAAAAACAATTCCCTTGAACTGTTTGACAAGGGTTTCAATCTGCTCTAGTTTATTTCCGGTCGGATTGTTGGGTGAACAAACAAACACCATCTTGATTTCCTTAACAGACCGGTTAAGCTTTAAGATTTCATCGATATCCAGCTGAAAATTGGCATCCAAAGCTACCTTAACCACTTCCACCGCATTGATTTGGGCTGAAACCTCGTACATACCATAGGTAGGCGGACAAACAATAACCTTATCCTTTCCCGGTTCACAAAAAATACGGTAAGCTAAATCTATTACTTCATCGCTTCCGTTTCCAATAAATATTTGCCTCGTTGGAATATTCTTAATTTTCCCCAATTTGGTTTTTAAGGCTTTTTGGTAAGGATCTGGATAACGGTTGTAAGGACCATACGGGTTTTCATTGGCATCCAAAAAGATTCCTTCTTTGCCTTGAAATTCGTCCCGGGCGCTACTGTAAGGCATTAAATCCAAAATATTGGGCCGAATATATTTTTCTACTTTAAACATGGTTTATAAACTATTAAGTCTAACACGTACTGCATTTTTATGAGCCATCAATTGCTCAGCCTCAGCCATTATTTCAATAGCTGGACCAATGTTTTTGATTCCTGCTTCACTTATTTCCTGAAAGGTAATCTTCCTCAAAAAACTATCCAGCGAAACCCCGCTGTAGCTTCGGGCATAACCATTGGTAGGTAAGGTATGGTTGGTACCACTTGCATAGTCACCGGCACTTTCGCAACTGTAGTTTCCTAAAAAAACGGAGCCCGCATGTTGAATCTGTGGAAGTACAGACCTAAAATTACGAATGGCCAAAATTAAATGTTCGGGTGCATAAGCATTGCTGAAATCTATGCATGCTGATAGCTTAGTAAAGACAATGGCTTTGCTATTTTTCAGGGCAAACCTGGCAATTTCTTTGCGTGGCAATTTTTCCACTTGGTTCTCGATTTCCTGAAGACATAAATCTATAACCTCCTCCGAATCCGAAAGGAGAATCACTTGGCTATCTGATCCATGTTCGGCCTGAGAAAGCAGGTCGGCAGCTACAAATTCGGGCCTTGAACTTGTATCAGCAATAACCAATACTTCGCTTGGACCCGCAGGCATATCAATAGCCACACCGTAATGTTGAGCGATTTGTTTGGCAGCGGTTACATATTGGTTTCCGGGCCCAAACACTTTGTCAACCTTGGGAATGGTAGCCGTACCGATGGTCATTCCTCCGATGGCCTGGATACCTCCAATGGCGAAAACCTTTGAAATCCCCACCAATTGAGCCGCATACAAAATAGCGGGATTTATCTTGCCCTTTATATCAGGAGGAGTGCAAAGGATTATTTCTTTACAACCGGCTAAAACAGCAGGTATACCCAGCATGAGAACAGTTGAAAACAATGGCGCCTCCCCTCCTGGAATGTAAATGCCAACTCGTTCAATAGGACGGGATTCTCTCCAGCAACTTACTCCTGGCATGGTTTCCACCGGATTTGTGGCTTCCCATTGCGCCTGGTGAAACTTCTCTATATTGGCCTTTGCCAGTTGAATTGCACTTTTTAGTTCAGTAGATACCAGAGTTTCAGCCTCTTGTATGGTTCCAAGCGAAACTGCACTTAAATTGAATTCGGATTTATCAAAGATTTTACTGTATTTAACCAGGGCCTCGTCCCCATTTTTTTCAATTTCAGCAAATAATTGATGCACCAGTTTAAACAATTCCTTTTGCTCAACGGCCGGACGCTGTGTAAGTTTGGCCCATTCCTTTCTGTTTGGATTAAGGTATTTTTTCATTTATTTCCTACGTTTATCTATCGTTGTTATAAAACCATTTTTTCAATTGGAATAACCAAAATCCCTTGCGCTCCAAAGCTTTTAAGCTGATCAATCACATCCCAAAACTTATCTTCTTTTACCACTGCATGTAAGCTACTCCAGCCAGGTTCAGCCAAGGGTAAAATGGTCGGTGATTTCATACCTGGCAATATTTTGCAAATGTTTTCGAGTGAAGAATCCGGTGCATTGAGTAGAATATATTTGTTTTCGGAAGCACTTTTTACAGCCTTAATCCGGAATAGCAATTTATCCAATATGCGTTGTTTGTCACTAGCCAATTCTGGATTAGAGATTAATACGGCCTCACTTTTTGCAACCACTTCTACCTCTTTCAATCCATTGATCAACAAGGTACTTCCCGTGCCAACTATATCAAAAATTGCGTCTGCCAAGCCTATTCCTGTAGCAATTTCAACGCTTCCTCCAATTTCTTCGATACTTACTTGAATACCTTTCGATTGAAAAAACTTTTGAAGAATCCGGGGATAACTGGTCGCAATTTTCTTATGCTGAAAAAACTGCAATCCGTCGTATGTTTCCTCTTTTGGAATCGCCAAAGACATTTTACATCCGGCAAAACCTAATTTTTCAACTTCCACTACCTTTTTTCCCTTTTCCCACACCTCGTTTTCACCTAAAATTCCAATATCAGCAACGCCTTGTTCCACATATTGCGGAATATCATCGTCGCGGAGAAAAAGAATTTCTACTGGAAAATTTTGAGCCTCGGCATTTAGTTTTCGGTCGCCACTTGACAGTTTTATACCGCATTCTTCCAGTAGTTTCAACGAACGCTCACTTAGTCGTCCGCTTTTTTGAATGGCAATTTTTAGTTTACTCATGTTTCATTGGTTGTGTCTGAGTAAACCAGTAGGATTATAAAACGAAAAACCCGCCTGATTTACGCAGACGGGTTTTAAAATATGGTTAATTAGCTACAGCATACCACAATCACCTCGCCTGAGCGCTTAGATGATGATGATGATGATGTAAACTTGTTAAAAGCATTTCTAGTGAAAATGTGGCAGCAAATGTAGCCATAGTTTTGAATTGACCAAATTTTTTCATTTTCCTAAAAAAATCACCTTATTTAATCATATACTATTGACTTACAACAAAATAAGCAATTTTTATTTATCTATGAGATTACTACACAAAGCTATTAGTTACCAAAAATCGATCAATTTCAATATAATTTGGCGGGCCCCCAACCGCCCAAAACCATTCACCTATGAATCTAAGCTTTACCAAAGGCGGTTGGGTCACGCTATCCACTGCAAGTCCGCGTCCATCCTTCGCTAAAGCTACGGCTGTCCTTGCGGGCTTTACGTTCCTATCGTTGCCCGGGGCGCTTTAAATAGGCCTTGGGTAGAGAAATGGAGAGTTTTTTTAATACTTAACCTTCAAAAAAAGGCCAAGGTTTAACTATACATAAATTATCTTACGATTTAACTAGTTACGAAAGGCTGGAAATAAAGGCCAATTAAACTTTTAGAAAAACCAACAACTATTCTTAATCAAACTCATTTATCGCCTGTAAATCATCTTGCTTGAATTCGCATAATAAAATTGGAAAAATTCTATTTCTAACAAATTCCCTTTCAAAAGCCTTAAAGAACAATCAAGGGGTGGCCAGTTTATCGCCATTCCCTTCACCGAAATACTGTCGCCTGCTATATTAAAACTGTAATTACCAACACCATGGCGAATTCCCTCCATTTCAACTGCGTAGTTATTTAGTTTTTTAAAACTAATCTTATTCGCGGTTGAATCTGCTGAATACCAATTTCCAAAAAGGTCAGACAAGGCAATTTTAGTAGGCTTACTTTCTTCAGGCCATTCCTTTTCATTGGTCTGGGCCGATAAAGAAAGGTTTATCAAAGTAAGTAGTAAAATAAAACTTAATTTTTTCATTGGTTCTAATGGTTGCCTTTAACTCCGTTCAAGGATCGCTTTAAAGCAAGACAACAGAGGCAGTTACTTATGTAGTTTCTCATTGCCTGTCATTTAATATTACCGCCAACTTTCTGGAACCAGATGCAATAAGCGAATTTACAGATAAAGGTTTATATTAAGAAAGTTCCCATTTTTTTCACCAAAACTCCATTCGAAGGGCGAATTCACTTATTGCCTTTGCCCACTGTTAGGGGTTTTTTAATTTTTTGAGTATTTAATTTCTTTGACTTAGCTTATCAGATTGAATTTAATTTTAAGCAAATTTCATCTGGCGTTAAAACCGATATTTCACTTGTTTTAAAATCCTTTGGATTTCTAGTAATAATAAAATCTATTCCCGTTATAGTTGAGGCACAAAGAATTTGAACAGCGTCTTCAAAGTCTTTGTGATTGGATTGTAACCCTTTTTTCAACACATCAATATCGACTGGAATTACACTAAGAAATTCAAGGAGATTGAAAATAATCTTCCTAAGTTCTTTTTCTTCTACATATTTTTTCAATAAATAATGAGCAGTCGCTATGGCGTGAGAAGATGTAAAGAGTTGGGTTTTATTTTTCTCCGTGCTTTTAAAAATTTCAATTGCTTGTTTACTGAATGGTTTTCTATCGGCAATTAAATCAACCAGAATATTGGTATCAAGAAATATTTTTATCATATCAAATGTTTCTTTTCAATTGCAGAGCGTAATTCTTTTTCTTCGTCAAAGTCTTCAGGTAGCTTGACTGATCCAATTAACTTCTTTAGTTTTGGAGACAATTCTGAATTATAATTTTCCTCAGTTATGTTTTCAAGGTAGCTCTCTATTAATTCAGATAGACTTCTCCCTGTTTTTTTTGCATAAGCTTTGGCCCTTTCGATAATTGTCTTTTCTACGGTCAATGTCAGCTTGGTTGTCATAATACGTATTTTAAAAGCAAAGATACGTATCCTATTAATGATTTGCAAGCTAAATTGAAAAACTTTACCTTTAAGCTGAAAGGTTTGGTGTAGTGGCCAATTTACCTTGCCTCTACGTTTGGCGGCTTTGCGAAGAAGCGGATTTCGGAGCTCAAAACTGTCAACATAGCACAAAAGTTGATGCGAGGTATAATGTTCAATTAACCACTGAACCCGCTTTTTTGCAAAACCGCTGTTGTAAGCTGGCCTTCTGTCTTACTTCATTTTCAAGTCGCTGTCAGTAAGGGTTTTCGCTGTTTCTGTCCAACTGTTTTTGTGTCGGCTGTGGGTGGCGGAAAAATTAAAACACCGAAGGGAGGGAAGAAAAAAAATGAATTTGTCTTGCGGTGGGGCAGGCACACTCTTTGCCAAGTTTTGGCTTGTGTGTCGGCTTGTGCGACTTGGCAATGTGTGTGACTGCTGCGGTGGCTCATTAGTTCTGATTTTTCTTAAAGTTTTCTGCTTGTTCAAAAATCTCAACATACACTTCGTCTCTTTCTACTGGTGGATAACCAAACTCATCAAGCAAAAGAATGAGTCCAACTTTTAAAGCAGATTTAATGTCGTCACGTTTGTTCCAGTCAGGGAATTTGGCTTGTCCTTCCACTAATTCTTTCACGGCTTTTGCAAGGTCAATCATTTTGTCTTCTGGATATTTGAAGTCGTATTTTATGCAAAGCTCTTTTAGAATGTCGTAAAATGCTTTTTCTTCAAAGTCAATTCCTAAAGCGTCACCTGCCGAAAATTCTTTGTGAACTTCCCAAATCAAATCTGTCAAGGCACTTGCCATTTCTTCATAAACCTCACTTCTCAAAATATCGTTGGAATCACGGTCATTGTAGCGTTCTACCAAGGCTTGCATTTTTTTAGTAAAGTCAATTCCTTTAACACGGTTTACTTTTTTGATTTCACTAATCACTTTAGCCAATAGCTGTTGAAGCAATTTGATTTTGGTATTCGGCAATTTGATTTTCTCAATTTTCGCCAAATAGTCTTCATCAAAAATGTCTTGTTCGGTTTCTGCTTCATCACCAAGTTTGAATATTTCCTCTACTCCTTCACTTTGCAATGCTTCTTTTATCATTTCCCGAACTTTGGCGTTCATCTGCGCTGTGTCGGGTGCATTGCCTTTGGTGAGTTTGAAAACAATGGACCGAACCGCCAAATAAAAATGCGTGTAATCTCTTTCTGTTTGCGTTAGTTGCTCGCTTCCTGCACAAATATCATAAGCGGCTTTGAGTCGCTTTACCAAGCCCATAAATCGGGTTTCAAATTCTTTGCTTTGTTGCACATATTCGGCTGCTAAATTCAAAGTGTTTAATTGCTGAATGGTTGTGCCGCTGAAATACTTGGAACTGTCAAAGGTGTGAAACAATTTAGCCAAAAGGTCTAAATGATTTCTTACTATGATGATGGATTCAGCAATGTCTTCAAAATTGTCTTTGTCGCCTTCGCTGTATTGCTTCAGGGCTAAATTCATTTGATTTTTGATGCCGATATAATCCACTACCAAGCCTTTGTTCTTGCCTTCAAACTTGCGGTTTACTCGTGAAATGGTTTGAATTAAATTGTGTCGCTGAATTGGTTTATCAATGTAAATGCTATCTAAGAACGGAACATCAAAACCGGTGAGCCACATATCCACCACAATGGCAATTTTGAAATTCGATTTCTCGTTTTTGAATTGTCTGTCTAATTCTTTGCGTTGATCTTTTGTCCCCAACAGTTCATACATTTCCTCGTCATCGTCTTGCCCTCTGGTGGCAATGAGTTTGATGCGTTCAATAGGTTTAAGTTCTCGTTTATCTTTTTCGGTGAGTTCTGCTCCTTCTTCGGCTGCTCGTATTTCGTTCCATTCAGGTTTTAGTGCAATGATGTTTTTATACATCTCATAAGCTATTTCACGAGTGCTACACACAAACATTGCTTTGCCTTTTACGGTTGACCCTTCCGAAACTCTGTTTTCATAATGGTTTACAAAATCTTCGGCAACGGCTTTTAAACGGTCAGGGTCGCCAATGATGGCATACATCTGTGCCATTTCTTTTTTGCTTTGCTCAATCTGATTTTCGTTGCTTCCAATCTCGGCACACTTGGCGTAATAATCTTCAATCTCTTTGAGTTTAGAATTATTCAACAACACTTTGGCAGCTCTGCCTTCATACACAATTCTAACGGTGATTTCATCCTTCACCGATTCTGTCATGGTGTAAGCATCCACCACTTTTCCAAATACATCCAGCGTTGCATCTATCGGAGTTCCTGTAAAACCAACAAAGGTGGCATTGGGTAATGAGTCATGCAAGTATTTGGCGAAGCCATACGTTTTGGTAACGCCATTTTCAGTCACTTTTACTTTTTGGTCAAGGTTTACTTGGCTTCTGTGTGCTTCGTCCGAAATACAAATCACATTTGTTCTGTCAGTGAGCAGTTGGGTATCTTCTGTAAACTTGTGAATGGTGGTTAAAAAAACGCCTCCGCTTTGTCGGCCTTGAAGTAATGCTCTCAAATTGGCTCTGCTCTCTACACTTACCACAGTATTGTCGCCAATAAAGTTTTTGGCATTGGTAAATTGCCCCGAAAGTTGGTCGTCTAAATCGGTGCGGTCGGTAATTAATACAATGGTTGGGCTTTCAAAGTATTCGCTTTTCATCAACAACCTTGTGAGGTAAAGCATTGTAAAACTCTTTCCGCAACCTGTTGCACCAAAGTAAGTGCCGCCTTTTCCGTTTCCTTCGGGCTTTTGTGCTTTCTTGATATTGTCATACAAGGCTCTTGCGGCATAGTATTGCGGATAGCGACAAACTATTTTTTCATTTTTCTTAGAACTATCAGGAATGTAAATGAAGTTGCGGATAATATCACGCAAGCGGTTTTTATGAAACATTCCCTGAATGAGTGTAAACATACTGTCGATGCCGTCCACATCCTTTGCCAAACCTGCCACTCTTCGCCAGGCATAGAAAAACTCATACGGTGCAAAGAACGAACCTGCCTTGTTGTTTACGCCATCGCTGATAACACAAAAAGCATTGTATTTAAACAGTTCGGGAATGTCTCTGCGGTAACGAACCGTTAATTGCTTGAAAGCATCATAAATAGTGGCTTCTTCACGAATGGCAGATTTGAACTCAAAAACCACCAAAGGCAAACCGTTGATATACACTATGCCGTCAGGGATTCGTTTTTCTGAACCAAGAATTTCTAATTGATTAACGAATTTGTAAATGTTGTTGTCGGCTGGATATGGGGTTTCTTCTTCTGCTACTATGGAAATTACTTCGCCTTCTTCGGGTTGGCGATGCTTGTTTAAGCCTGCGTAATTGATGAGCTGAATGTAAATGTCTTTTTGGTTGCGGTCTTCTCGTTTGAGAATAAAACCATCAGAAAGCATTTTTAAAAATGTTTTGTTGCTTTCGTAAAGGTCGTAAGCGGAAAGAGATTTGAGTTGAAGAATAATAGATTTGATTTCGTTTACCGTGATGCCTTGCCCTGCGTATTGGTTTAAAAGAAAGGTTTGTAAATCTTCTTCAATCAACACATCTTCTGGCTTACGACTTATGGTAATGCCCAAATGGTGGGGAAAGCCTTCTTGCCCCAACAACTCGGTAAATGCCCTTTCTAATTTTTCTTCGGTGAATTTCATTCTATTCTACTGTGGCTAATTTGGAAAGTAGTAACTCCTTTAGTTCAGTTAGCTTTTGGTTTTGAATGCAGTAATTTTTGATAGAATCATCAATTGGTCGAGTAACTTTATCAAATTTTTTTATTTCATTTTCAGAATAAACTACTTCAACATTGTGCAAATCATCTTTATTGATTGAACCAAAAATAGTTCCTTCACCATCTGATATATCAAAATGTGATTTCAAATTTTGAAGCGTGTAAAATAAATGAGAGTTACATTTTAGTTTACTTCTTAATGCTCCAACACCTCGTCCAATTGCACAATCTTCAATTGCAATATTCAAATCGCCAACTGGAGCTCTTACGCTAATAAGAATATCATTTTTTAGAGCCTTCTTTTTTGGGTGCGTTGTATATGTTGTAATGTCAGGAAATCTATAACCAAAATCAGTTCGACCTTGATAAAAAATCATTCCATTTCCGACCTTATTATAAGTTTCTCCTTCTGGTGATTGACCCATAATAATTGTTGCTATTTTAGATAATCCACCAACTTCCCACCCCAACGGAATTTCTTTCCCTAATCCCTCATTCCAAACCAAAGCCCCGCCATTGCTTTTATAAGGCATTCCGTTTTCATCAGGAAATTCAAACTCCACAAACCACTGCTTATAAATCGCCTGTGCGGTTTCTTCCAGTTTTTGGATGAGTTGTTGGTTAAGGGCTATGCGGTTTTGGATAACGTTGTATTCTTTTACGATTTCTCGTTGTTTGTCTATGTGGGGTATGGGAAGTTGAACCTCTAATAAATCATTCCAATCAAAACCACCTCTGATTCCTCTGTCTGATTTAAACACACAAAACCTATCAAACTCTGATCTGATTAGCCACATCATTAAATACTCAGGATGTAACTCATTTTCATCTCGAACTTTAAATACAGGGTAGGCACCAGAAACTATGTTGGGCTTTTCATCTAATTTGAGGACTATTGCAGCCTTATCAACAAGAACTCCTAAACCCATAAAATTTGCTGCAAAATCATACTTATGCATAATCTTATAGGTTGACATATCTGTTCCGACAATGTTAGATGTTGAACTACGAAACTCCTTTGTCAAGCTTAATCCTCTCAAGTCTGTAACTCTACAATCTATATTTCGTCTGTTTACTGCCTCAATATAGTTTCCCAATCTTTTATAGTCTGAATTCATAACCCAATTCTTTAAATACAGTTAGTAAATCATTTTTACTTTGTGCTTCCGCTTTTAGCAAGTCGGCTAACTCATTTTTCAAAGCGTTCATTTTCTCGTCAAAGTCAATATTCTCATCCCTGTTTATAAACTCAATGTATTTGCTCGGAACCAACGAAAAATCTTTTTTCGCTACTTCTTCAAACGAAGCAGAATAGCAGAACTCAGGTATGTTTTCAATTTCCTTAGTCTTCCATAGGTGGTAAGTGCTTGCCACTTTTTGAATTTCACTGTCAGAAAGTTGTTTGAACTTCTTTTCAAAAGGTTCACCCATTTGTCGCAAATCCATAAATAAGATTTCCTGTTCACGATTGCGGTATTGGCGTTGTTCGTCTCCAATATTTCGGCTTTGAGCTTTTTTATTTTTATTCAATATCCAAAGCGTAACGCTGATGTTGGTGGTATAAAACATATCCTGTGGCAATACCAAAATGGCTTCCACCAAATTATTTTCAATCAGTTTTCTGCGTATTTTATATTCTTCGCCACTACCACTCAAAGCACCATTAGCCAAGATAAAACCTGCAACACCATTTTCCGAGAGCTTACTAACCATATTCAAAATCCAACCGTAATTGGCGTTGCTTTTGGGAGGTACATCATAACCTCTCCAGCGTGGGTCGTCTGTCAATTCATTTTCAGCCCGCCAGTCCTTTTGGTTAAAAGGAGGGTTGGCCATAATAAAGTCAGCTTTCAGGTCTTTGTGTTGGTCGTCTAGAAAAGTGTCGGCTGCTTTTTCGCCTAAGTTGCCGCTAATGCCTCGTATGGCAAGGTTCATCTTTGCCAGTTTGTAGGTGGTGTTGGTGTATTCCTGTCCGTAAATGGAAATTTCTTTTTTGTTGCCGTGGTGTGCTTCAATAAACTTGATACTCTGCACAAACATACCGCCCGAACCACAGGCAGGGTCATAGATAATGCCCTTGTAGGGTTCAATCATTTCGGCAATCAGGTTTACAATGCTTTTGGGTGTGTAAAATTCTCCTTTGCCTTTTCCTTCTGCCAATGCAAATTTGGAAAGGAAGTATTCATACACTTTTCCAACAACATCTTGCTTGGGGTCTTTGGTGGTGTCAATGTCGTTGATGGTATCGAGCAAAGAAGCCAGTTTGGTAACATCTAATCCCAAACGAGAAAAGTAATTATCGGGCAATGCACCTTTTAGTGCCTTGTTGTTTTTCTCAATGGTGTGCAAAGCAGTGTCAATAAGCAACGCAATGTCGTTTTGCTTGGCTCTTTTTATCAGATAACTCCAACGGCTTGTTTCTTCCAAGAAAAATACATTGTTCATATTGTAGAACTCAGCCATTTCAATGTATTTATCTTTGCCCTCGGCAATGAGTTTGGCCCGGTGTTCTTCAAATTTGTCGCTGGCAAACTTTAAGAAAATCAGTCCTAATACCACGTGTTTATATTCGGCAGGTTCAACGCTTCCTCTCAATTTATTTGCAGCATCCCAAAGGGTAACTTCAATTGCTTTTTCTTTAATTTCTTTCTTCTGTTTTGCCATTTTATGGTGTCAATATTTTATATTATTTCTGTCGGCTAAGTTAAGTTTTAAATGCTCAATGTCATTGTCGGTGCGTTGGCAAAAAATGGCTCTTTTGGTTTTGCGAAGGGTCGGCTTGTGTATCGGGCAAAACCAAATTTGCCATTTGTGCGGCTGGCTAAAAATTGAATTAAAAAAATGTGCGGTGGGGAAAATAAAAAATACAGAAGGGTCGGCAATGAGTGTCGGCTCAGTTGCTGTCCAGTTGAAATATGGTCTGTATGTTGGTCACCTGTTAAAATGGTTTGTCTTTGTGTTTAATGTTTAAAAATTGGTCGGTCAGTCGTCTTGTGAACGGTCGTCCTACCATTGGCTATAACGTTTTGGGGGCAGGGGCAGTAAGCGAATTTACAGATAAAAGTTTATTTAAACAGCGGCTCTAAGTTTTTCACCAAAAGCCTTATTCGAAGTGCAAAAGCGCTTATTGACCTTGCCCACTGTTACCGGCTGGCGTTCTATCATTCAACATATTTCAATAGTTCTCTAACTAGTCTAAATACAGTCGTTGACGATTCTTCTTTTGCAGGATTTGTATGGTCAAGATTTTTGTAATTTCTTTCTGCTCTAACAATTGCAAGTTCAACTCTTTTTTTACTCATTTTAAGGTCTATTCCATCAAGTAACTCAAAAAAATCTTCTTCAATTAATTTAGTCCCGTTTCCATCATAAATTACTTTGAATGGCTTAAGGTGTTCGTTTATTCTATCGTTATAGCTATTTCTGTGCATTCCACCACCTTGATGGTCATTAAAGTGTAATATCAACCAATATTCAAACGATTGATTTGAGTAGGCTACTCCAAAGTTATTGGCTTCTGCTATTTGAATTGCAGAGTTGAAGTCATTGTCGTTAAAATCATCTTTGTCAAACACACACCAAACTTGGTCGTAGTTTCCTTGTTGGGCTAAAACAAAGGCTCTATTCACTAATGAAACTGTATTATATCCTTCTCCAACTGATTTGACTTTTGCTGAAGTAATTCTGAATTGATTGAAATAAGAGGGTTCTGTATTTTCTCCTTCACAAACAATAAGAATAGAGGGTTTTTCTGTTAACTCAGCAACAGGTCTTTCTAGGCTCGGTTCTTTTCTCCGTTTAGCCTTTAACAGTTCTATATGCTTTTGCTTAGCTGCTTTTTGTTCAGCTTTTTTGTCCTTCATTTTCATTTTCTGTCAATAAAAATTTTAGGTTATCAAAAAAGCCAAGAAATGGAACTGCACCATATTTACCCTTAATGTAATTATCTTCAAAAGGGTCATTTTTTCTCACTTCATCTGATTTAAAGTCAGCTAAAGAGTAAAGTTTTGCTTCTCCGTATTTATTTTTATTTGTAAACCAAATTTGGTCTCTTCTGAATAGTCCTGAACTTAATAAGTTGGTGTCGTGTGTATTGAAAATCAATTGTGCGTTCTTCTTGTTAAACTCATTTGAGTTAAAAAGTGAAACGATTTTACAAACCAAATTTGGATGAAGTTTTGAATCTAACTCATCAACTACTAAAGTGTACCCGTTCTCAACAACATCAAGAATAGGTCCTGTAAGAGCGAAAAATTTACTTGTTCCTGACGATTCATCATTTTCTAGTGAGAAATATTCAAAGCTTACGGCATTTTTATTTACGTCAAACTTTCGATGTGTTGTTGAAACATCAGAAAAGAATTCAGCATTATCTTCTTTAATTTCTCTAATAAGTTTGTCTCTTAACTCTTTTGGTAAATCTTTTGGAAGACTATCAATATCTAATTTCTGCATCTTAATATCCTGAATTCCAAGATCTGCGGCTTTAAGTAGTTCAAGAATTTTATGTTTGTATTCTGACGATTCTGCTTTCCCCATTGTAAAACCTTGGTAGCCTGACTCATTTAACCCTGATAAGGTTTTAAGTCTTTTAAACCAATCCAATACATTGATTGCAGTTTTTTCATTGAATTGAGCTGCTACGGAAATTAATAACGCATTATCTCGAACTAGACCTTCTTTTACTACAGTATTGCCTTTGGTAAAACTTCGTCCGTGAATATTGAAGATGCTTCCATCTCTGTAAAAGAGTTCAACTTCTTTTGTTTTTGGTTTGTTATAAAGCCATTCAGATACAATTTTTTCATTTGTCGCCTCAAAGCCATAGCGATAAAGCACTTTGTTGTGAACAAAAATGATTTCAAATTCAGAAGGTTCGTTTTCTGTTTCAGTACTTAGTCTAAAAGGCTCTACTTCAATAGTCTCGCCTTTTTGGCTTTCCTTTGAACTATTGATTACAAAATATCGCATAAATGCAAATGCGTCAAGCAACTTGCTTTTGCCGCTTGCGTTTGCACCATAAATAACTGCACTTTTGAGAAGTCTTAGACCAAAGTTTTCATTGATTACGATGTTTTCGTGCTCTCTGGTTTCTTTGTCATAGTTAGAAGCAATAAGGCTCAAAGTTGCTTTGTCCTTAAATGTCCTAAAGTTTTTAATTGAAAATTGCAGAAGCATCTTTCTGTCTGTTTTTGATTAATTACCTGCAAAGGTAGTCTTTATTTTGTGATTTTAGGAAAAATAAATGTCTTTTTTGTTTGTTTTCGTTCGAGAATTCTGTTAATGTCGCTTTTTTTTCGCTTGCCGCTAACTTACTTATAAGTGCCTTTCTATTTCCCTAACCCAAAATCTGCCTTCAAAAATAGGCGAAAATAATTTACAAAAATGGCCCGATGTAAAATTAATTCTTCTCTTATTTATAGCACCAATTTCCAAACTATTTGCTATGTATGTGCAATTGTCTATGAAAGTTTACTGTCTTTTATTTCCTAATTCAGTTTCTACAGCAAAACAAATCGGTGCCATTTTTACCACTCCTTATTTAAACCACCAAAACCCAAGTTCCTGCACACTCTCCTCGGGCAGGGATAGCAGCGGAAAACCCACAGCGGCCTGAGCGTAAGCGAAAGGCGCGAGGATTTGCAGCGAATAGCCCGACCCGAACGCCCCAGTACACTGCCCAAACCCAGCACTACAGTTTTTTGGGCGGAGGGGGCACGCCTAAACCTTCTAATTATTTTACTTTTTATCCTTCAATGGTACCTTCCATCCTGCCTCTAAAACGTGTGCAACTATTTTTTCGCTATCTGCCCTGCCCTATTCCTTTTTATCCTTGTTTTGCCCTGCCATTTTTTTCAACCATGCATAAAAAAATACTCCTGCTCGGATCGGGCGAACTGGGTAAGGAATTTGTAATCGCCGCCCAACGCCTCGGCCAAACGGTTGTGGCTGTAGATAATTACCCGAATGCGCCCGCTATGCAAGTTGCTCATGGCTTTGAAGTAATCGATATGCTGGATGGCAATGCCCTAGACCGTGTTGTGGAAAAACATCAACCTGATTTGATTGTGCCTGAAATTGAGGCCATCCGAACGGAACGACTTTATGCCTACGAAAACCAAGGTATGCAAGTGGTGCCAAGTGCCCGCGCCGCTAATTTTACCATGAACCGACGCGCTATCCGCGACCTGGCAGCAAACGAACTGAACCTGAAAACGGCCCGATTCCGCTATGCCACTTCACTCGATGAATACCGACAAGCGGTGGCCTTTGTGGGTTTGCCTTGTGTGGTGAAACCCCTCATGAGTAGCTCGGGGAAAGGACAAAGCACGGTAAAAACTACGGAAGAAATTGATAAGGCTTGGGAATATGCTTCAACAAACGCACGAGGCGATCTAAAGGAAGTGATTGTAGAACAGTTTATTACATTCGAAACTGAAATAACACTACTTACCATAACACAAAAAAATGGTCCTACCCTATTTTGTCCGCCCATAGGCCACCGACAAGAAAAAGGGGATTACCGTGAAAGCTGGCAACCTTGTCCTATTTCGGCCGAACACCTAGAGGAAGCCCAACAAATGGCGGCGAAAGTTACGGCTTCGCTCACCGGATTTGGGATTTGGGGGGTTGAATTCTTTTTGACCGAGGAAGGGGTTTATTTCTCTGAACTTTCGCCCCGTCCGCACGATACGGGTATGGTAACCCTAGCGGGAAGCCAAAATTTAAACGAATTTGAACTTCACCTTCGGGCTGTGCTGGGTTTGCCTATTCCGGCTATTACCCTCGAAAGGGCTGCTGCCAGTGCTGTGGTGTTGGCTACGGAAAGCAGCAGCGATTATCCCCGCATCGTAGGCATTGAAAAAGCGATGGCCTACCCCAACAGCGATGTAAAAGTGTTTGGTAAACCTAGCACCCGACCCAATCGTAGGATGGCCGTTGCCCTAGCCTATGACTCGGTGGATACGGATACTAAAATGCTGGTGCGGAAAGCCCAACAAATGGCGGCCGAAATCCAGGTTAATCCCTAGTGCATGGTAGACCCGTTTTTGCTGCCCAAACGCTACCCCGTAAACAGCACGGATTACCTGTTGCTGCTCTTCCATAAGCAATTACGGAAACAAGGAAAATGTGGCAATGTGGTACGCACGGTTCTGCATTGGAATGGAAAAATTACGGTAGCAGAAATTCAGGAAAAGCTTGGCCAACAGCCAGTTTTGGGTTGGATCAACAGTTATACCGTAAAGGAAAGTTTCCCGGGCAAACCGGCCTATTGGGAAAGAGGGGATGTGCCTCTACCCATTTTGGTCGAGCGCCTTGCATTGCCGGTGGGTCCTTTGCCGGAGTCAGTCTTAAACTTCAACCTCGACCCCGATGGAGGCGGGCTGATTCACCTCTTATTGCTTGATTTCGAGGATGGTAAACAAGCCCTAGTGATATCGGTAAACCATTGTTTTACTGATTACAGAGGCGTGCAGGAATTGGTAAAAATAATCGTAGGCCAAGCAGGAAATTTGCCTCAACGCTGGGTTTCAGAGCCGGATATCGAACTACCCTTCTTCCCTAAACTCAAAAGCAGTTTGGCCATTGTAGGCTTTATGCTCAAAACTATGGCCCACCGCATGGCCACCATAGGAAATAGAAAGCAGACAGGTCCCAATAAAATCCAATGGAAACACTACAGCGATGCGGAGAGTAGCGCCTTGGACAGTGAAATGGGCAAGCACGGACTCAGCCTTTTACCCAATGTGTATTTTTTGGGATGGACCTTGCTGCGTTTTTATGCTATGGGACAGCTGCCAAAGGGTAAACTGGTATGGGTTAGCGTTCCGATCGATTCTCGCAAAAAAGGGGGCGATGTAAGTATTTTGGGCAACAGTCTCTGGTTTATGTTTTACCGCATTTCTACCGATGTATTGGCACAAGGCGAACAGGCCGTTTACCAAGAGTTGAAGCACCAAACTTTGGAGCAAATGAAAGCCGAGTGGCCCAAGAAATACGCTATCATGGCTTCGTGGTGGAAAAATATGCCGCATGGTTTGTACAATGTTTTCGTAAAAATGCCTAGTCTGGGCAAGGTTTCTACCCTGTCGTTTTCCAATTTAGGCAACTGCTTTCCCGATTTGCATGAGGCATTTGGACAACCTATCACTAGCATTCAAAATTTACCATCCAATCCCTCTCCGCCTGGCTTAGGCTTAGTGGTGATGAAATGGAATCAACGGTATACCTTAAATTTCACGACCGAATTAGCAGTGGATTTTAGGTTTTAGAACTTAGAGGAGTTTTAATTCTTTTTTGGATTTTTTGCCATTTCAACCATCTGCATTAACGCAAGAATAATGGCATTGAATTTACTGCTTTCCCACATCAATCCAATTTAAACTCAGATTAGGTATGAGGAAATTTGATATGGTTAGGGTTGAAAATTTAAAATGGGTTGGCAGGTGTAAAGCGGGGTAGCTGGGTTATGTGTTTAGATTAGAATATGGTTATGGATTCATGCGAGTTTCAGGGGAGAGTGTGGTGACTATAATAGCGAATGGACATCCTATTTAGTCTAATTTTATGGTTGTTTTAGAAGAATAATTGGACTATTATGCTGTAACTTTGGAACTGGTTAAAAAAAATCAGCTGTGCAACTCTGTCGCTCAAGGTGTTTACCAGTTGTATTTGATGCTATAAATATCCCGAACCTAAAGGTGCTTAGCGCTTTAAGCAATTTCAACTTAATTTTAACCCTAATTAATCGATAGGAGGAATTTTAAATCCTACCTACTTTATTTAGAAGGGTTGAGCCCGATTTAGCAATTAAATTGAGGTTAATCCCATTCCAACATCGAATTAAAACCGAACCTCACAAGCCTTTCCTATCTGGCTCGGTTGTCAGGTAAGTATTGTGCTGGTAATAGCTGGATTTTATTCTTTCCTAAATTACAGACTTAAGGAAAATATTTATTCATCAGCATGTAATCAATATTATCCGCTTGCGAATGGCAACTAATGCAGGCTGCTCCTTTATTGGAAGCCTCTTCCGACACGGTTCCATCTGCATTAACATAACCCCAAACCCAACCTTTGGCATCCGCATCCGCACTCCCTGAGTTTTTATACAAAATAGCATACCGGTCGAGGGTTGGTCCGCTGGTGTACAATTCCTTAACAATTAAAGAACCTTCAGGGAAAAGGGTTCCTGGGATAATTTTCCCCATCGAATCAAGTTTTGTAGCAGCAATGGCATTGTACCGTGTTTTTAAAAAAGGTTGACTATGGCCACTTCCTGCACTTTTGTTTAATGGTGCACTTGAATTTTTATACCAAGTAAAACCCGTTGTTGCCAAAGCCATATCATACAATTCCTTATCGGTTCCGGTAGCCTCCTTGTCTTTCTGGCAGGCATTTAATGACCAAATTAGGACTATACAACTGGTAAATACAGAAAGTTTGGCTTGGGTATTTTTCATACAATTGATTTAGGAATTTACTTTTAAGGACTTTAGAATTTGATTTTAATTAGTAATTTTTGAATGGTTAAATTAAGACTTTTTTGAATTAAACCATGCAAGCAGACAGTAAACTTTTAAATCCTAAATTTATTACTACGCAAGGATGATTTATTTAAATGATGTACCCACCTGGAAGCCATACCTCCCTCCTTTGGTCCAATAGCATAAAAATTTCTACCTTGAATTGCTTCTCGGACTATTTAATCAATCCAAGTATTTCGGATATTTACTTACACTTTTTCTGTGATACCGAATTAAACAGGATGGTCAGTCTTAGCGCTCCTTTAGGCTATTTATCAATCACTACCCTGTAACGCCCCTTTTCTTTGCTTTCCACCCACAAGTTATACCCTTCTAGGTGCGAAATACCTTGGTAATCAAAAGGAATAAAGGTTTGATTGTGTTCATCCACCACGCCAAACTTTTTGTCCTTCTCCACTACCCACAATTTCTCTTTTACTCTGTTCCAATGTCCCAAAAATTTAATTGAATCGTACATACAGGGCAAAATCGTCTGGTTATCAAAACCCACAACACCCCATTTCCCCTCCTTTTTCACTTTAAATAGAGCCCTTTCCTGCTCATAGTGCTGATCGTACCGTACTTCATCAAAACGGCCTTTCAACAGTTCATTTCCTTGAAAATCCATGGCTCCTTGCTTACCATTTTTGGTATACCACAGCCAGTTCAAGGCGCTCGATATTGGCTCCAGTTTTTCGAACTTAAAGTCAACCAAGGTCTGAAAAGTAGTATCAATTATGCCGAATAAGTTATTTTGGCCTTGAACAATGATTTTATTTTGGTAAAACAATTGTTCATCATCCATATCAACTCTTTTTCTAAGGGCTAGTTTCTTCTCCTCAAACCTAGCTTTCTTATCCTCATAAAAGCCCTGGATTCGCTCAGGCGAAAATTGCCTGTGGTAAACAATCGGTAAAACCATTTTCAAGGTGGAGGTATCGATTAACCCCCAAAATGAGCGAGTTGAAACTCTGCCATACTTTTCATTGGCAATAAATGTCAATTCTCCAGTTTCCCATTTAGGCGTAGTAATTCCCGAGGATTGCCGTTGGTTCTTGGTATTAATTCTAAAAAACTGTCCATCTTTCAATACCAAAGCCGTCGAGTCTCTCTCAAAATCCTCAGCATAGTCATATTCCGTAGTAATTATCTTCTGGAAATGCTCATTAAAAAAACCAAACTTCCCTGCTTTGGCCACCCGGAACAATCCCTTTTTATTTCTGTTGTAATCGAATATTTCATAATCAGGCGGTACTATTTCTTGAAAGTCATCTCCCAACAAACCCGTTTTACCATCTTTTGAAACTAGGGTTAATCGCGGACTTCCCTTTCCTGCAGGTCGCCACGAGTATTCATACTGAACTTTATCGTAATCTTGGAGTGGAATCAATTTGTTTTCTTCCGGTACATAAAGGGCTTTGTAAACAAATTCCGATTCGTCAGCCGATTTTACTTTGGCCGTTTGAAAAAACACATTCCTTTTCTTTTGGGGATCTTCCCCTGTTTCAAATCGGTCAAACACATACCAATCGTAACGAAAATCTATCACCACCTCATTCTTATAATTTATCAATCCCCATTTACCTTCCTTTTGCACCAGCAGCAATTCATAATAGGGCAAAATGGCCTGATAAACCAAAGGAATCACCACCTGCCCTAGCGTATCAATCAAACCAAATTTCACCTGTTTTTTTTCCAAACCGGCTGAGTTCTCGAAACCTACCCTTTGTTCAGCCTTACCTGTTGAAACCTTGTAATGGTTAGGAAAGTCAAACAAGGCTTGAGGACTTTGGTACCACACGCCTTCCCGTTGGTGTTGAAATTTATGATACATAAACAAAGACCTTAGACCGGTGCTCTTTTTTTGAATCGGGATTTTTTTGAAATGTTGGGTTAAATCCGACAAAGCATCACCCGAATTAAAAGTCTTAACAATGTTGCCCAAAGAATCTCTAAAAAAGTAAGCATTGCCAAGCGGCATTGGATTAAAAGCCGAATGGGGCATCGACTTGGGTTGACTTTGCTCCAAATAATAAATCATCCTATCCCAATACCCAATGTAATCTACTTCAATCATCTGCACCCCGCCATAAAAAGGGTAATACAGGGTATCCATCTTCTTGGGCTTTTCAAATTGGAAAATATTTTCAAACCTTTCTACCTGACCATTTGTTTGCGTATAAGTTGGTTCAACCATTAAAGTTAGCAGTAAACAAAGGCTACACAGGACAGTTTTCATGTACAAATTCTATTTTCAATTCAGTTTTATAGGTTACTTGGCTTGGGCAAATGGCCTAAAAGCCTTGGTGTTAAACGAGTCCTAGCTTTCTAAGAAATAGTTTTTTCACTCCAAGCGATCCACCCAATTCCACCCTTACAAAAGTCGTTCCAAGGGGATAAAGTGATGAAAATAAACGATGAAAACATTCACAGGATTTGGTCTTTGAAATGGGTCTTTTCCCTTTCTGTCCATACTTAGGAAATTCCAATGAACCTCCCCCACTCCTTTTTGATTTCCGTTTTTATTTTTAGGCGGGCTCCCTACCGCCAAAACCGCTTGGTGCTATAAACCTGGCCCTTGTACATGGGCGGTAGGGCCACGCTATCCACTGCAAGTCCGCGGCTGGTCTCCGTTGCACTGCGTCCAGCCTTGCGGGCTTTCCGTTTCTATCGTTGCCCGGACTAAGAACAGGCATTTACCCCAGTCAAAACCATGGCGCTGAACCCAAATTCTACAAGGGAATTGGATAAAACTACCAAGCTATTCCAATTTCAATTTTGAGTAAACATTAAACTATATTCAGTTACTAAATCAAAGACTTCGATTTTATAATTTCGTTTATCCCAAATTAATCAATAGGAGGATTTATTAATCCGAACTACTTGATTTAGTTGGGTTTACCCCTCCCGAAGAAATTTCAGGAATGCTGTTGTTATCAATTTAGAAAACAAATTGATTTACAACTGGTTAATCGTTTATGCAATTCTAATGCGTAATGTGGGTTTATTTATTTTTTGGCCATTGATCGTTCTTGCACTTTTAATTCACTGCTGCGGGATGAAATGCAAAGGCCAAGGTTCAGTAGAATGTTATGCGGAGGTGTCGGGCAAGGATAGAGCGTGATACCCCGCAAGCTTTTAGCCCCGGGCATTTTCGGGGGCTAAAAGCTGAGGAGTATTAGCGAAAGCCTGACCCAACCGCCCCTTGCCAATGCTTAAAACTGGTAGAATGGTCTTGGGCGGTTGGGGGCCCGCCAAATAATAAATAAGAAAAATGGTTTACAAAGCGAAATTTATACTTTAAAACACTGAATACCAAATACTTTTAATGCAGAATTCGGTTAAAATTCATTCCAAAAACATACAAAATTTCCCTGAGAAAGTTCAAGACTATTCCTAATCCTTGGTTTACTCCGCTTGGAGAATTTCAAACTAATAAAGCGTATAAAAACGACTAAACAAATTGATTTACAAGTGCTTAATCGTTTATATGTTTCGAATGTGGAATTTGGGTTCAACCATTTGATTTAGGGCGTATTTTTGCAAAAACTTTTATCCATGCGCACCATTTTTGCCCTTTTATCTAGCTTTCTCATTTTAAGCTCCTGTTCAAACCAATCACAAAAAGTAGTAGCCAACAAAACCATAAATGTTGCCATTGAAGGCATGACATGTGCCGAAGGATGTGCAAAACATATTGAAGGAACAATAGCTGAAATTCCTGGTGTAGCCCAAAGTAAGGTAAATTTTGATAAGAAAATTGCCTTATTTAGCTTTGATTCTACCCAAATCAATACGGAGGCTATTTTAACCAAAATTCAATCGTTAAACGAAGGGCAGTATAAGGCAAACCTTGTAGGGGCTGAATTGCCTGCTACTGAAAAAGATGCATCGTCAGAGGAAGCAGTCGAGATTTCTAAAAAAGAAGCGGCCCATTCTTAGTAGTGAAAATTTCGTTTATAGGAGCAGGAAACGCTGCTTGGAACTTAGCCAATGCCTTACATTCGAAAGGGCATGAAATTATTTGGATTTCAAACCGGACTTTAGAAAACGCGGAAATACTTGCGGCAAAAGTTGGGGCAAAGGCAACCCAATCCATACAAGACTTCGATTGGGGAGAGACCGAATTGATTTTGATTAGTACAAGGGATGATGGATATGAGCAAGTGGCACAGGTGCTAAGGACCAATATTCCGGTTGCCCACACCTCTGGTAGTATTCCTATAACTATTCTAAAAGACTGTTCGGCCCAATTCGGGGTATTTTATCCTTTACAATCCATGCTAAAGGATAGACCAACCGATTTTTCTAAAGTTCCCTTTTGCCTTGAAGCAAGTTCAGAAGAATTGTTTACAACACTTTGGAATTTGGCCAAAGACCTTTCAGCGCTTGTCTATAAAATTAACTCAGAAGAGCGATTGAAGCTACATTTGGGTGCCATATTTGCTTCAAATTTTTCTAATTTCCTATACATTCTTTCTAAAGATTTTTTAAGGACAAATCAACTGCCCGAGCACATCCTTGATCCTTTAATTTTAGAAACAGCACAAAGAATAGAAGGTAAGGATCCCGCCCAAATGCAGACTGGTCCGGCGAGAAGGGGCGATTTGGTCGTATTAAATAAACATATTTCCATGTTAGAAAAAAATCCTCTAATGAGGGATGTTTATAGGTTAATGAGTCAGAAAATAGTAGAACATTACGGACATAATTCTACCCCTATTGAAAAATTTTAAAGAAATATTACCCCATATCAACGCTCTAGTTTTGGATGTTGATGGTGTTTTAACAGACGGAAGTATCTTGTTGATGCCAGATGGTTCACAAGGTAGAACAATGAACATTAAAGATGGTTTTGCGCTTCAACTAGCCGTTAAAATGGGGTATCATGTTTGTATTATTAGTGGCGGAAAAGGAGATGCCTTAAGGAAAAGACTTGAATATTTAGGCATACACCACATTTATTTAGGGAGTTCCAATAAAACAGAAGCATTTGAAGAATTTCTTAAAACAAATCATTTATCGCCTAATACTATCTTGTATATGGGTGATGACCTACCGGATTACCATGTGATGCGAAAAGTAGCTTTACCTTGTTGTCCTGCCGATGCTGCCCATGAAATACAAGAAATCAGTTTATATATTTCCCCTTTGAAGGGCGGACATGGTTGTGTAAGAGATGTTGTAGAACAAGTGATGCGTGTTCAAGGCAAATGGGCTACCACTGAAGGGTTTACCTGGTAAGTTTAAATGAAAACTATCGCCGTAAATACCCGTTTATTGCTTCCAGGAAAATTGGAAGGATTGGGAAGATTTACCGATGAAACTTTAAAGCGAATTACCAAGGACCATCCAGAAACACACTTTCTTTTTTTATTCGACCGACCTTTTAACCCCTCCTTCCTTTATTCAGAAAACATTACCCCTGTTCAGGTATTTCCACCCGCCAGGCATCCGCTTTTGTTTTATTGGTGGTTTGAATGGAGCTTACCTCCTATTTTATCTCGGTATAAGGTTGATTTATTTCTTTCTCCGGATGGCTACTTAAGTTTAAATAGCGATGTACCGCAACTACCTGTCATTCATGATTTAAATTTCGAACATAATCCAAAGGATATTATTTGGTACAACCGAATACATTTTAGACATTTCTTTCCAAAATATGCTCAAAAAGCCAATAGAATTGCTACTGTTTCGGCATTTTCGGCTAGAGACATTGCGGATAGGTACCAGATCGATCCTCAAAAAATAGATATTGTTCACAATGGTGTATCTTCAGATTTCCATCCGGTTTCAGAGGCGATTAAAGAAACAACAAGAAATAAATTTTCAAAAGGGAAACCCTACTTTTTGTATTGGGGAGCCATCCATCCAAGAAAGAATATTTCAAATTTGATCAAAGCTTTTGAAATTTTCAAAAACAAGCATTCCAATCCTTTACAACTGGTAATTGCCGGTGGAAAAACCTTTTGGACATCAGAAATGGAGGAATGTTATCATTCAAGTCCATTCCGAGATTCAATTCATTTCCCTGGTCGTATTGCTGAATCAGACTTAAACAATTTGATTGGTAGTGCTTTCGCTGTAACATATACCACTTTATTCGAAGGCTTTGGTCTACCCATAATTGAAGCCTTTTCATGTGAAATACCCGTTATTACATCAAATGTAACGGCTATGCCCGAAATTGCTGGTGATGGCGCCTTATTAGTTGATCCATTTTCAATTTATTCCATTGCAGCTGGGATGGAAGAGTTATTTTTAAATCCCAAAACGTATCAAACACTAATTTGTAATGGCAAAAAAAGGGTTGATTTATACACTTGGGAAAAAACCTCAAATCTTCTTTGGAATTCTATTGAAAAAGTAAGGAAATTTTAACCTTTTAATTGAGGATGGTACTTATTTCTGTAGTTGATTTGCATTCTTTCCTTCATAACCCATTCTTCAGATGCGTTTGATTACCCTTTTTCTTTTCCTAACTTCTTTCTATAGTGAAATAAGTTGTCAAAATTTACCAAAAGGAGTCGTAACAAGAATTGCCTTTGGCTCTTGTAATCTTCAATGGAGTAGGCAAAGAATGTGGAAATACATTATTCAAAACAAGCCTCAACTATGGATTTGGCTGGGAGATAATATTTATTCCGAAACAGACAATATGGATGAAATGGAGCGTATGTATAATCGCCAGAAAATTAATCCAAATTATAAAAAACTTCTTGAGTTTTGTCCGGTTATAGGAACTTGGGATGACCACGATTATGGAACAAATAATATTGGAAAGAATTTTCCTGAGAAAAAAGCTGCCCAACAGCTGCATCTAGACTTTTTTAATGTTCCCAAAAATTCCATTAGACGTAAGCAAGAAGGTGTATATGCCGCTTATGATGTAGGAGAAGGAAATAATACCATAAAAATTATTCTTTTGGATACCCGTTACTTTAGGGATGACCCGGGACCTGATGGAGATATGCTTGGGGAAGCGCAATGGACTTGGTTAGAAAACACATTAAAATCAAACAAGGCTAGTATTACAATCATTGGAACAAGCATACAATTCGCTGCTGGTAAACATATTTTTGAAGAATGGCTAAACTTTCCCAAGTCGTATGAAAAAATGAAAAATATTATTAGCCAAAGTCAAAATAAACATGTATTCTTTATAAGCGGGGACAGGCATTTGAGTGAAGTTTCAAAAATTACAGAAGGCTTACCCTATCCGATATACGATTTCACCAGTAGTGGCTTGACCCATAGCAATTTCACTATGAAGGACTACCAAAATTCAACCCGAGTAAGCCCATTGTGTGTAAGCCAAAATTTTGGAATAATTGATATTGACTGGGATAAACAGAAAATAGGATTTGAAACTCATGGTAAAGGTGATTTCCTTTACTTCAGATATGAAATACCATTTAAAGAATTAGAATAAAATTTCACTATACAGAAACACCAAAATCACGAAGCGCATCATTTAAAGATGTTTTAAGGTCTGTTGATGGTTTTCTTTTTCCAATAATTAATGCACAAGGAACCTGAAAATTCCCTGCTGGAAATTCTTTAGAATAGGATCCTGGAATAACAACCGATCGCTCTGGCACAAATCCTTTTATCTGAATAGGTTCTTCTCCTGTGACATCAATTATTTTCGTGGAAGCAGTTAATACAACATTAGCACCTAAAACAGCCTCCTTCCCTATTCTAACTCCTTCAACAACAATACATCTGGATCCAATAAAACAGCCGTCTTCAACAATTACTGGAGAGGCTTGTAAAGGTTCTAATACACCACCTATTCCAACGCCACCGCTTAAATGAACATTCTTCCCAATTTGGGCACATGAACCAACAGTTGCCCAAGTATCAACCATCGTTCCGGAATCAACATAGGCACCAATATTTACATAGGATGGCATCAAAATTACACCAGGGGCTAAAAATGAGCCATATCTAGCAATGGCATGAGGTACAACACGGACACCCAAGGAGCTAAATCCCCTTTTAAGTTTCATTTTATCGTAGAACTCCATAGGGCCAGCTTCCAAAACCTCCATTTTTTGGATACCGAAATAAAGTAAAACTGCTTTTTTTACCCATTCATTTACAATCCAAGTATCACCATTTGGTTCTGCAACCCTTAGTTCTCCTTTATCTAAAGATTCAATGGTTGAATGTATAGCTTTTTGGGTTTCTTCAATTTCGATAAGCGTTCTGTTTGCCCATGCAGCTTCAATAATTTCCTTCATGCGATAATTTTGACCACAAACTTAGACTTTATCTCCAAGCAATGAAAATTATTGGAACTTTGTATTCTATGTTAACAAGAGAAATTGCCATTCGAATCTGTTTAGAATCAATTGATGAAAGGATGAATTTTATCCAAGGGCAAATGAATGAACTGGCTAAAGGGATTGAAAATGAAGGAAAAAGTTCTGCTGGAAATAAACATGAAACGTCCATTTCTATGATGCAATTGGAACAAGAAAAGTTAGGTGAACAGATACAGTTAGTGATGGAGCAAAAAAATCAATTATCCAGACTTTTAAGTTTAGAACCAACCACCAAAGCTGGAAATGGACGACTAATTATAACGAACCATGGAAACTACTTCCTTGCGGCTAGTCTAGGAAAAATGTCATGGGAGATTGAGGAATTCTTTACCCTTTCTATTCAGTCTCCATTCGGAAAGATTTTGGTTGGCAAAGAAAAAGGGGATACTTTCAATTTTAATGGAAAAAATTATTCAATTTTGAAGATTGAATAATCTAGGCCCAAACCTTTGTTCCTTCTGTGCAATTTGTACAGATATCAATTTCGGATCTTGATTTTAAAATTGAGGTTCTGAATCTTTTGTATTTCTCATCTTGCCATAAAGAAACAAAATCCTGTTTTTTAAGATCTCCCAATTGATGTGTGGCATCTTTATCAAAACAACAAGGAACAACGAGTCCATCCCAAGTTATTACGCAGGAATGCCATAATTTCCAGCACGAATTAGAAAGACTATTTTTAATTTCCCATTTCCCATTCTCCAATTTTCGATATCTGCTAAATTTATCAAGGGTTGGAATTAAATCATTTCCATTTTCATAATCATAAACTTGGGCTGTTTTAAAACGCACTTCATCCACTCCTATTTCTTTTCCTAACCTTTTCACATCTTCAATTTGGTGTTCATTAGGCCTAACGACCAAGAATTGAAAAATAATATGGGGAGTCGCACTATTTAGCTTTTTTTTCCAAGCCACTATGTTCTTTGCACCCTCCAAAACTTTACTAAGGGTCCCTCCAACCCTGTAATTTTGATACGTTTCTTGAGTAGTTCCATCAATTGAAATAATTAATCGATCCAAACCGCTTTCAATTGTCCTCTTGGCTACTTCATCTTTCAGATAGTGGGCATTTGTGCTTGTTGCCGTATAAATACCCTTAACGGAAGCATATTCCACCATTTCTAAAAATTTTGGATTTAAAAATGGTTCACCTTGAAAATAAAATATAAGGTAACTTAAACTTGGGGCTAGTTTATCGATTGTTTCTTTGAAAAAGGATTGTTCCAACATTCCGGTTGGTCTTGTAAATGAACGCAATCCACTTGGACATTCCGGACAACGCAAATTACAAGATGTTGTTGGTTCGACACTAATACTAATAGGCAATCCTAATTGAACAGGCTTTTTTGAAATCTTGGCATAGTAATAACTACCTACCACCATTGCCATATTCCAAACTCTTCTAGGCGTTTGTTTACTTAAAAAATTAAAACTATCCCTAAAGCTGCCAATAAAACTCATTTTGCAAAGGTACACAACCCTTTTATACTAGCCTAATGATGGTATTTTTCATTTTTAAGAATTGTGAAGGCTCTGTATAATTGTTCAGCAATAATTACCCTAACCATTTGATGTGTAAAAGTCATGGATGATAGAGAAATCAAACCATCTGCTCTTTTATAAACCGATTCCGAAAAACCATAGGGCCCTCCACAAACCAAAAAAATGCTTTTTCCAGAAAGAAATTGCTTTTGAAGAAATTGAGCAAATTCAGATGAGGAATAGTTTTTTCCTTTTTCATCAAATAAAAGGACAATATCTGAAGGTTTAAATAATTTAAAAAGGTTGGATTCTTCAAACGCACGTATGGCGTCAATAGTTAATTGACCCTTTGGCTCATTTAGATAAAGGGTTTGAATTGAAGCATAATGACTAAGCCTCTTTAAATAATCCTTTTCTAAGGAATCTAAATTCTTATCCGTCGTTTTGCCTTGATGGACAATAAAAATTTTCAAGTAGAATTTAAATAAAATTTAAGGTATAATACTTTATAGCCTCACAAAAAAGAGGCAAATTCTTAAAAATAAAATGGATTACTAGAAAAAAAAATGCCTTGAAAATCATCAAGGCATTTGTAAAGCAGAAATATTTCTATTTCCTAATCCATTTAACCAGCATTCTTGACCCCTTATTATCTTCAAGTGCAATAGCAACTGAGCCAGTTTGATTTCCTTTTACTAATTGTCCATTCGGTCCTGGCACCAAGTAATCACCTTTTATTACATTACCATTAAGATTTGAAACCAATGCTTCAAACTCATCCTTTTTAATTGCATTTACGGCAGGTTTATTAATTGTAATGTAAGGAGTGTTAGTGGCAATTCCTGCAATATTTTCATCAGGTTTACCTTGGCAAAGGCAAAGTAGATTTTGTTCATTGTAGCACATCAGAGAACCTAATTGAACACCTTCCAAAATTCTTCTTTTCATGGCAATTGGTTGTTCAGCTGCATTTTGAGCCATAACTCCCAAGGAGAACAATACCATAATAGTTGCTAAAATACTTTTTTTCATTGTCAAAACGCTATTGGTTAATTTCTAAAACACTTAGATTATTGTTAAATAGATAGGTACTAGTTGTACCATCACTAACCTGCATATATACTGTATAAGTATGCGTTCCTGCAGGAGCTGTTAAATCAACACCTGTAATTGTTGTAGTCCAATCATATGAAGCCCCACCAACTTCATAAGCACTTTGAAATCCTGTGGCAATTTCAGGTAAAGTAGCATCTCTTCTTACAGCCAAACCAACATAATCTGCATAACCATAGAAATGACCAGTAAAACTAACAAATACTGGTTTCCCATGTGTTGTTACAGTTACAGAAATAGAAGTTGGAAGCCAAACATCATTGGATCCTACTGTTACATTTGCACCATAAGATCTAAATCCACCAACAACCTGATCAATTGGACCAGCAGGACCTGTAGGTCCGGTAGTTCCGTTTGAACCATTTGCTCCGGTTGCTCCGGTTGCTCCGGTTGCTCCGTTTGAACCAGCTGAACCAGTAGGTCCAGTTATACCATCGGCACCAGAAGGACCTGTAACTCCAGTCGCACCAGATGCACCATTAGCCCCTGTTGGACCAGTTACCCCATCGGCACCAGAAGGACCAGTTGCTCCAGCACTTCCAATTGGTCCAGTAGGTCCGGTAACTCCGTCAGCACCACTTGGTCCAGTAGCCCCTGTAACCCCATCTGCTCCAGAAGGACCAGTAGCACCTGCAGGACCTATTGAACCTGTTGGTCCAGTAACTCCATCAGCACCAGAAGGACCGGTTGCACCAGAGGCTCCAGTTGCACCTGCAGCTCCCGGAGAACCAGCAACCCCTGAAGGTCCTGTAGGCCCAATCAATCCAGCAGTTCCAGTTGGACCTGTCGGACCACTTGGACCTACAGAAAGAACCCAAACTGTTCCATCAAAATACCAAAAACCTGTCTGATTATTGGTTTGATAAATTAGTAGTCCTGTTGCAGGAGAAACAATTGCATTTTTTTGAGCTTCCGTCATTCTCGGAACCAAAATCCCTTGAGTGGTTGATTGAACCTCTAATAAGGAGGATGGGTCTGGATTACTTGTCCCAATTCCCATATTTTGCTGGGAAATTGCCACTTCGGAACTAAAGGCTAATAGCAATAAAGTTGCGCCTTTTATTAAGTTTATACTTTTACTTTTCATTGAAAACTTTAGAATTTAATTTTTATATCCACTTGATAACACAATTTTCACCTTTCCATTTACTGCACCATCCAAGGCTGTACCAATATACATCCCAGATCCATCCAGTTTAATAACTTTTCCCTTTTTACCTATTGTAATTAGGTCACCTTTAGCAATTGATTGACCATCCTCTACATTTGCATAGGTAATCCCTTTTGATTGAAAAATGTCAGACATTGGCATATTTGTTTGTCCATTAGGTTTGGAAAAAACTCCAATAAAATTTTGAATATTTTCATTTTCACCTAGAACCCATTGCCCACCAAGAATTTTTCCGTTACTCGAGCAAATAACATCTCCACTTTCAAAGTCATGATTTTTTTTATCAGCTGACTGCGCAAGTATATAATGAGTACTTAAAACAAAAATGAATGTAATTAATCTTTTCATGATATTTGATTATGGTCTAATTTCAACGATATTAAGGTAGGAATTTCCTAAGAAAAAAGATTCAGTATTTGAAGGGTATGAATTTGCCAACCAATATTCAACCGTATATGTATTGGTTCCTGAAGGAACTGAACTATCGTTGATAGATAAAGAAACATTTCCTTTAAGTATATTATAACTCACCCCGCCTTCTGAAGTCCAAGCAGAAGTTCTACCAATCTCAGTGCCATTCCTAGAGATTGTAAAAACAATTAATTCTGTTTCATAAAAATTCAAAAAATCAGTTCTCCATTCTCCTGTAAAAGTCACCAAGACATTGGAACCTGAAGTAATTGTTCTTGCGGCACTTAGTCCCGTCGCTTGGAACGTACCAGGCGAATAACCTGCATTAGCAGCAGCACTTGAACTAAATGAACCAGTATTATTTCCAAGAAGCCGAACTTCGGTTGTTCTTGTTGCTGTAGTTATTCCTTGACCAGTGGTTCCTCCAGATCCTGTTGGCCCAGTCGGTCCTGTGGCTCCGCTAGGACCAGTTGAGCCTGTGGCTCCATTCGTCCCTGCTAAACCTGTTGGACCGGTTGCTCCGCTTGGACCGGTTGCACCTGGGGTTCCATTTGCGCCAGTGGCTCCGGTAGCACCATTTGCCCCACTCGGTCCAGTTGCTCCTGGAGTTCCTGTGGCACCTGTAGCACCATCTGCTCCGCTAGGACCGGTTGCACCTGGAGTTCCTGTGGCACCTGTAGCACCATCTGCTCCGCTAGGACCGGTTGCACCTGGAGTTCCTGTTGCACCTGTAGCACCATCTGCTCCGCTAGGACCTGTTGCCCCTGGAGTTCCTGTGGCACCCGTAGCACCATCTGCTCCGCTAGGACCGGTTGCCCCTGGAGTTCCTGTGGCACCCGTAGCACCATCTGCTCCGCTTGGACCTGTTGCCCCTGGAGTTCCTGTTGCACCTGTAGCACCATCTGCTCCGCTAGGACCGGTTGCACCTGGAGTTCCTGTTGCACCTGTAGCACCATCTGCTCCGCTTGGACCTGTTGCCCCTGGAGTTCCTGTTGCACCTGTAGCACCATCTGCTCCGCTTGGACCTGTTGCCCCTGGAGTTCCTGTGGCACCCGTAGCACCATCTGCTCCGCTAGGACCTGTTGCCCCTGGAGTTCCTGTTGCACCTGTAGCACCATCTGCTCCGCTAGGACCTGTTGCCCCTGGAGTTCCTGTTGCACCTGTAGCACCATCTGCTCCGCTAGGACCTGTTGCCCCTGGAGTTCCTGTGGCACCCGTAGCACCATCTGCTCCGCTAGGACCTGTTGCACCTGAAGTTCCTGTTGCACCTGTAGCACCATCTGCTCCGCTAGGACCTGTTGCCCCTGGAGTTCCTGTGGCACCTGTAGCACCATCTGCACCGCTTGGACCATTAGCACCTGTTGCTCCAGTTGCACCATTTGCACCTGTTGCTCCAGTTGCACCGTTCGCACCTGTTACTCCAGTTGCACCGTTAGCACCTGTTGCTCCAGTTGCACCGTTAGCACCTGTTGCTCCAGTTGCACCATTTGCGCCTGTTGCTCCAGTTGCACCGTTCGCACCTGTTGCTCCAGTTGCACCGTTAGCACCTGTTGCTCCAGTTGCACCATTTGCGCCTGTTGCTCCAGTTGCACCGACCGCACCTGTTGCTCCAGTTGCACCGTTCGCACCTGTTGCTCCAGTTGCACCGTTAGCACCTGTTGCTCCAGTTGCACCGTTAGCACCTGTGGCCCCAGTTGCACCGTTCGCACCTGTTGCTCCAGTTGCACCGTTAGCACCTGTTGCCCCGGCAACTCCATTTGCACCTGTCGCTCCTGTTGCCCCATTAGCCCCATTTAAACCGTTGGCACCTGCTGGTCCAGTTGGACCAATTAAACCAGAAGAACCGGTTGGTCCTGTAGGTCCGGCAGGTCCAATAGAATAAACCCAAATTGTTCCATCAAAATACCAAAAACCTTCTTGATTATTCGTTTGATAAATCAACAATCCGGTTGCAGGTGAGGCGATGGCATTTTTCTGAGCTTCTGTCATTCTGGGAATGAGTAAACCTTGGTTAACTGAGTTTAACTCAAGCAATGATGAAGGATCCGGATTAGAAGTCCCAATCCCCATATTTTGCTGAGAAATGGCTGAATATCCGAAAATTAATAAAAAATTCAGAAGTAGAACTTTCTTCATTAAATAAATGTAATTTAGAAAAAAATAATTTCGACAAACTTACCTAAAAAAACAATTCGTGGGATTTTGAAAATAAATTTTATAAAATTTCTAAAAGACTACGCCTTAAAGCATTACAAGAATACATTCGCCAAAAGTCTTATCCAACTAAAATGAAAAAATACTTACTTCTGATAACAATATTTAACACCCTATTTTTCAACACAATAGGACAAAAAACTAATCAGAAATTCTCTGTTTTGATTTCCCCAGAAAACATAACTATTGCAAGAGACAAGTTTGGTGTTCCTCATATTTTCGCCAAAACGGATCCTGAAGTTGGATATGGGTTAGCCTGGGCAAACTGCGAAGATGACTTTGAAACAATGCAAGAATTGATTTTTGCAGGAAGAGGATTGAGTGGAAAACTACTTGGAATAGAAGGAGCCAAAAGAGATTTCCTTTACTATGCTTTAGGAATGGATGATATTGTCGATAAAGATTTTGATAAGAAAACATCTCCAGAATTTAAAAGGTATTTGGAAGGATATGTTCAAGGTGTAAATAAATATGCTGAACTTCACCCAAAAGAAGTTAAGGCCAAAGGAGTTTTCCCTATAGAACCAAAAGACGCAATCAAATCCTATGTTTTTGCCTTATCCATTATTTCAGGAGCACATGATGATGTAAGTAAAATAATTGATGGAAGTCATGAAAAGAAACCAGTTGCCATGGGAAGTAATGCCATGGCCTTCAATTCGCAAAAAACCAAAGATGGTAGTAGCATTCTTGTAATTAATCCTCATCAACCTATTACTGGTCCATTTTCATGGTATGAAGCGCATTTAAATAGCGAAGAAGGTTTAAATGTGCTTGGCGCCATGTTTCCTGGAGGTGGATTAGTTTTCCTTGGCTCAAACCAAAATTTAGGCTGGGCTCATACCTGGAATCAATTAGACCTAGTAGATGTTTTTAAATTAGAAATGCATCCTAGAAAAAAAGGATATTACAAATTTGACGGGCATTGGCAAAAACTTGAAAAATCACCTATTAAATTAAAAGTTAAATTAAATAGCTGGTTGACCATAACCGTGAGAAAAAAGCAACTCTGGAGTGTTTATGGAGCCACTTTTCAATCCAAAAATAAAAAAGATTATTTCTCTGTAAAATTTGGAGCAAATGAGGAAATTAGAGCTTCTGAACAATGGTACAGAATGAATAAAGCTAAAAATTATACAGAATTCGCCAATGCAGTGAAAATGAATGCGGGACCGCGCTTTAATATTATTTATGCGGATAGGTTCGATACAATAATGTACATATGCAATGGAATGGTACCAAAACGTCCACAAGGATTTGATTGGGGAGGAATTGTCCCTGGAAATACATCAAAAACACTTTGGAATACTTACCATGATTTTTATGAAAAGCCTTTGTATGTAAATCCTAAATGTGGTTATCTTTGGAATACTAACAATTCACCTTTTAACGCATCAGGAAAAGAATGTAATTTATCTAGTAAAAAGTGGGACGAAGAAGGTTATTGGAATTTTGATCCAGGGGACAACAATAGGGCTGAAAGGTTTATGGAATTACTGGCACAATTTGATAAAGTGGATGTTCCAGAAGTAATGAAATTAAAATTTGATTACACTTTCCCTACAAAAAGCAGGTTTCTTGATTCACTGCATATAATTCAAAATATTGATACTGCTAAGTACCCCGATATTTCTTCATTGTTGTATAGAATGAAAAAATGGAATAAAATGGCTGACCGTACTAATAAGGAAGCTAGTCTTTTTCTTATTTCTTTAAATTACATTTTTCAAAAAGCACAATTATGGGACAATTCTTTCAGGCTCGGGTTTCATTTACCTGAGTCACTTTATGTTGAAGGAGTTCGGTATGCAAAAGAGTATCTTACCAAACACTATAATAGCCTTGAAGTACCCTTGGGGGAAATTCAACAAATCCGGAGAGGGAACTACAAAGTTCCTTTGGATGGCGTAGCTGATAATTTATCACCCAACTATACAGAAGAACAAAAAGATGGATGGTATAAACCTTGGGTTGGAGACAGCTATGTTCAAATTGCAAAGTTCTCAAAAGATAAGAAATTCCCTGCCTTAGAAACACTTATTCCTTATGGAGCAAGTAATCGTCCAGATTCCCCTCACTATACAGACCAAATGGAACTTTATGCCAATCATAAAACCAAAACAATGTCTATGGACAAAGAAGAGGTATTAAAATCGGCAGAAAAGATTTATCATCCAAAATAAACTCTAAGCCTAATTTACCGTAAACTTGTCTTTTTTAAATTATTTTGGGTATAATTATTGTTGGCAAAAACGATTGTGATAAATGGAATGGAAGAGGAAAAAATAGAAAACACTGAAATCAAGCCCCAAAAGCCAAAAAGTTCCTTTATTAAAAAACTTTTTAGGTTCTTGGGATTCTTCTTTTTATTTCTTTTGATTCTAGTTTTCACAGCCTATACGGCCTTTCGAAGTCCGGCAATTCAAACGAAGATTACTCAATTTCTTGCTAAGAAATTTTCCCAAATAATTAATAGTAAGGTTGAAATAAAAGGTGTTGATATTGAATTATTCAATAAAGTTATCTTAGAAGGAGTATATGTGGAAGACCAGCACCATGACACCTTAGCTTACATAGGAAAATTAAAGGCCGGCCTTTATAATTTAGACCTTAATCAGCATTTTATTTCAGGTAAGAAGGTTAGACTTGAGAACTTAAAATTTTATTTAAGGCACTATAAAAATGAGGAAGACCTGAATCTTCAATTTATTATTGATGCATTATCATCAAAAGATACAACCAAGGACACTACCCAATCACCTCGTTGGGTATTTAATTTTGATGGCCTAGAAATTGATAATGGAGCTTTCAAATTTAATGACTTCAGAAATGAAAGGTATTCACCTGGCATGGAATTCACCTTTCTTGATATTAAAAATATCTTTTTGGATTTTGACCATGTAACTATTAAGGGGGATACGATCAGTGCTCATATAAATAATTTACAGGCAATTGATAAATGCGGCTTTAACCTTCAGCATTTTGAAGGTGAGGCTTCTGTTTCTTCCAAATTTGTACATGTTCAAAAATTGAAAATTAGAACCCCATTCAGCAAACTTGACCTCGATTTAGAACTTAACTACCGAGAATGGAATGATTGGGAAGATTTTGAAGATAGCGTAAAATTGAAAGCTGACATCAGACCTAGTCATGTAAACTTTATTGATATTGGCTTTTTTGCGCGTCCATTATTTCGCATTGATATTCCTCTTGATTTTACTGGAAAAATTAAAGGGCCCATTTCTAACTTAAAAGCAAAAAATTTAGATGTTCGATTTGGTGAAGGAACCCATTTGGCTGGTAACTTTGACATTACAGGCCTTCCCGAACTTGATGAAACTTTTTTCACCTTAGATTTCACAACTTTTAATAGCAACTATTCGGATGTTGTAAAAATCCCATTACCTCCGTACCAAGAAAATAAAACCATTCCTCTTCCTGATGTTTTCAAAAAATTTGGTCAGATAGGTTTTAGTGGGAATTTCACTGGATATTATTACGACTTTGTAGCTTATGGAAATTTCACCACAGCTCTAGGGAATGTGGAAACAGATATTTCTATGAAAAATGTTGCCAATCCAGAAATGTGTACATATTCAGGTAAAGTTTTTGCTGATGAATTCCAATTGGGGGTATTAACCGAAAATGAGGCACTTTTAGGTGGTGTAACTGCTAATGTGAATGCTGAAGGAAAAGGCTTAACCATCCAGTCTTTAAATGCTAAAATCCAAGGAAATGTTGGTCAAATTAAATTCAATAAATATGTCTATCAGGATTTAGATGTTGATGGGGATTTTATTAAAAAAACTTTCTCAGGACGGGTAATAACGCACGACCAAAACCTAAAAATGGTATTTAATGGGAAAATGGACTTTTCAGATTCCTTACCAGCTTTTGATTTTCATGCCGAAATTGCCAAGGCCAATTTAGATAAGATTAATCTTTTCAATATTGATTCTAATATAACAATGGCAGGAATAGTTGATGTAAATTTTACTGGAAACAATATTGATAATGCCTTAGGATTTGCAAGCATGTCAAACCTAAATTACAAACAAAATAAAGATTCAACCAAGGTTAAGTCCATTAAAATTGGCATTGAAAAATTAGCAGGAGGAAAAACAATTAGTCTTCGTTCTGATTTAGCTGATGCAAATTTCCAAGGAGATTTTCAGTTTGCTGACATACCAGAGGCTGTAAATGGGCTTATGTTTCAGTATATTCCTAGGTATAGCTCACAATTTAAACTGTTGCAGAGACCTTTGTCCATCAAGGCGGATCTAATTCTTAAAGATACTCGACTATTAGAAATAATGTTTGTACCTAGTCTTCATTTGGTAAAAGAGGCAAAGTTGAATACCAAATACGATTCGAAGACAGGCCAATTCATGATGGATGGAAATATTCCATTGCTAAAAATAAACAAAAACTATTTTGAGAACATCCTTATTGATGGAAAAAATTCTGGGACCTACCTTGACCTAGACATAATTAGTCAGAGATTCGTTTTTGGGGATTCCGTTTGGATAGACAATATTTCTTTAAACACCCTTACGCGTAAGGATAGTATGGATTTTGACTTATCTTGGAAAAACAAGGATTCAGTTAAAAACCAAGGAAATATTCGTGGAATTTGTGCTTTTAGTGATTCTAGAAAAATTAAGCTTGATTTAAAAAGTTCTGAAATATTTTTAGTGGATTCACTTTGGAAAATTACCCCGCAATCAAAAATAGAATTTGATTCTAGTTCAATAAGTATAAACCGTTTACAATTTAAAAGTAGAGAACAAGAACTCATAGTAAATGGGATAATTTCAGAAAATAAAAATGATATGCTAACATTATCTATAAAAGATTTTGAGCTATCTAATATTAATGCATTAACCAAAAATGCTGGAATAGCCTTAAATGGAAAAATAAATGGGAGAGCTGATTTGGCCGATTTATATGATGATTTAATTGTAACTTCAAATATAAATGTAAATAAACTTACTATCAATCAGGAACTAGTTGGGAATGGTGAAATAAAAAGTATATATGACCTAGTAAACAAAGCTGTTCGAATAGACGCTGGATTTTCGAGGGAAGAATTTAAAACCTTATCTATAAATGGATATTATTATCCAGAACGTGAAGCAAATGCATTGAATTTTGATGTCTTATTAGATAAATTGCCCCTTCGTGTTGCCCAACCATTTACCACTGGGATTGTATCCAATTTGGGTGGTACAGGAACAGGAATGATTCATTTTGGAGGAACATTTGATAAAATTGAACCTGTTGGTTCGATCAAATTAAGTAACGCCAAAGCAACAATCGATTACCTAAATACGACTTATACCTTTGATCATCAGGTAAAATTAACGCCAGAAGCCATAGAAATTAACAATTTAAAATTGGTTGACCCTTTTAAAAATGAAGGTATTGTAAATGGGAAGGTATACCATTACAATTTCACAAAGGCAATTTTTGAACTAAATCTTAACGCAAAGAAATTAATGGCTTTGAACACCAATGGACTACAAAACAATATGTATTTTGGTAAAGCCTTTGTTTCTGGCCTTTTAAAAATGCGAGGTGATCCTAAAAACATCTTTTTCGATGCTGGTTTAAAAACAGAAAAAGGAACGCAATTCAACATACCTCTTGGAGGCAGCAGCGAAGCAAATTCAATTGATTTTGTAAGGTTTGTATCCAAAAACGATTCCATTCACAAACAAAAAAAGGCTACTAAAATCAATACAACAGGAATAGCAGTAAATCTAGATCTGGATATTACACCTGAGGCTGAAGTAAAAATCATTTTTGATGAAAAAGTTGGCGATATTATCACCGGAAGGGGCAATGGAAATATTGAACTTAGTATAAACACAAAGGGGAGCTTTGAAATGTTTGGAGAATATACCATTGAAAGTGGAGGCTACTTATTCACATTACAGAATTTGATAAATAAACAATTTGTAATTGAAAAGGGAGGAACAATTAAGTGGGCTGGAAATCCCTTTGATGCTGATTTAAACCTTGTTGCAAATTACTCTACCAAGGCTTCTGTATATGACCTTTTGCTTGATCCACAATACCAAACAAGCTCTTACAAAATTGATTGTAAAATGCTTATGTCAGGCAGACTGATGAATCCAAACATCAATTTTGATATCGACCTTCCAAATGCTACTGCGGATATTCGCAGAAATGTTGAAATTGCGATTCCTTCTGAAGATAAAAATAAACAAGTGTTTGGGTTGTTAGTATTGAATAGATTTTTCCCTTCTCAACAAACTTCCGTTTCTGGCAGTAGTGCCGTGGTTAATAACCAAACCACTAGTGGAACTTCTTCCTTAGCCAATAGTACAAGCGAGTTACTTAGCAGTCAATTAAGCAATATGCTTTCCCAAATCAGTAAAGATTTTGATGTTGGTGTAAAATATAGACCAGGAGATCCTTTGACGAGTCAGGAGTTGGAAGTACTTTTTTCTACACAAATACTTAATAATCGGATAAGCATTGAAGGTGCTTTTGGCTATAAACAAAACAATAGCGGTGCAAGTTCCAACCAAACCAATATTCTTGGCGATATTAATGTAGAATATAAAATAACTTCGGACGGCCGATTTAGGGCCAAAGCATTTAATAAAACTAATGATGTTAATTTGGTAAACTCAAATGCGGCACCATACACCCAAGGTATAGGACTTTCAATTCGAAGAGATTTTGACACATTTGGAGAATTATTTAAAATTTTCCTTTCCAAAAAATCCAAGAATAAACCTGCTAGTTGATTAAGCAGGAATTAACTTTTTTCATAATGAATTCATTTTAATTTGCATTCTTTATTTCCTTTGAAAAGATTCATTGCATATTCCTTTTGGTGGTTTATTACCTGCCTTTTTCTGTATAGCTGTAACTCAACTAAACATCTTCAGCAGAATGAGTATTTGCTGGTTAAAAACAATATCATAAACAAAAATAAACTATTACCAAACGATGAACTCGAGTCTTATTTAAAACAAAAGCCCAACAGGAAGATTTTTGGTTTTTGGCGATTTCACTTAATGTTACATAATTGGGGTAGCGGAAAAAGGGATTCTTCAAAATTCAACCGTTGGTTACGTAAAATTGGGGAAGCCCCCGTTGTTTTGGATTCTTTTCAAACCCATCGATCAAATAACCAATTACAAATCTACCTAAAGAACAAAGGTTATTTTGATTGTAAGGTTTTTGATTCAGTGGTTACAACGAAAAAAAAAGCCAAAGTTTATTACAGAATTGAAAGCGGATTACCCTATACAATTAGGAACTATTCCTATTCTGCAGATGATTCAATTTTGGTATGGATTGCCAGAAGTGCTGATAGAATAAGCCCTCTAATTCTCAAAGGGAAAGTGTACGATGCAGATATACTAGATGCCGAAAGAGCCAAAATAACTAGAGAAATGAAAATGAATGGCTATTATTATTTCGAAAAAGATTATATTCGATTTGATGCAGATACAACGGTTGGTAACAGGAAAATTGACCTGAGATGCATAATAAATAATCCTTTGGTTCCAGATTCAATAAAGCCAGATTCGCTGGTACCCGGACATCATAAAATATACAGACTCGGTAAAATCTTCATTAATACTCAATTTAATCCAAAATCGCTAGACTTTGGGAGTACTGATACCTTAGTTTACAATGGCTATATTTTTACCTATAATAAAAAACTCAAGTTTAATCCAGAAACCTTAATGGATAATATTTTCTTGTATTCTGAAAAAGGGTACCAGATTAATCACATTGAACAGACCTACCGAAGACTTGGGGATTTAAAAACTTTTAGATTTACTAACATTGCCTTTGCCCCAGATACGAAAAGAGAAAAAGAAAACATTTTAAATGCTTATTTAGCCTTAACACCTTCTTCCAAAAGGAATATTAGTTTAGACATGCAAGGTACAAATACTTCAAGTAACCTTGGGGTGTCATTAAATTTCGCTTATCAAAATAAAAACACATTTAGAGGAGCCGAAATGCTTGAAATAAAAGCGCTAAGTGGTTTTGAAAATCAAATAGTTGCTTCAGGAGTTGATAGAAAAATTTGGAATTTACCGTTTAATACCATTGAAGTGGGAGGTGAAGCCAATTTGTACTTTCCTAAATTCATTCTCCCATTTGGATTGTCAAGACTTTCTCAAAAGGTAAGTGCTCCCAAAACCCAATTAAAAATACAGTCAAATTTACAACAACGACCAGATTTCACAAGGAATAACCTACGATTTTCTTATGGGATAAACTTCAAGAAAGGAAATTTTCATAAATTCTTTTTAAATATTTATGAGATAAACAGAGTCAATGTTTATAACCAAAGCCAAGCTTTTACAGACAGGCTGGATTCAATTAATGACTTGGCTGTAAGGTTCTCATACCAACCTCACTTTACCACTTCTTCAAACTTCACTTATCAATTCACCAATCAAATAGTTTCGAAACAAAAAAACTTTAGTTATTTCCGTTTTTACCTTGAATCTGCAGGTTCAACCGTTTATGGAATTTCTAAACTATTCAAAGCCCAACAAGACACAAGCGGGAATTATTTGATTGGAGGAATTCCCTTTTCTCAATTTATTAAAGCCGAAATAGATTTTCGACATTATTTCATTTTTAACTCCTGGAGCCAATTTGTCGTAAGGTTTAATGCAGGACTTGGAATACCTTTAACCAACTTGCAAACACTTCCTTACGAAAGTAACTTTTTTGGTGGCGGAGCCAATGGGATTAGGGCTTGGAATTTCCGACGACTTGGTCCAGGTTCAGCCGAGGCATCATCCTTGGATCAGTTTGGAGATACCAAGTTAGAAGTTAATGCTGAATATCGTTTTGGAATCTATAAATTTTTTAAAGGTGCATTATTTGCTGATGCTGGTAATGTATGGTTTACACCATGGAATGCAATTAGAAGTCCTAAGGGTACCTTTGCTTTTGATACTTTTTATAAGCAGATTGCAGTAGGCGCTGGATTAGGTCTTCGATTGGATTTTACCTTTTTTATTATTCGCTTGGATATTGCACTAAAATTACACAATCCGGTTAAAGAGGAAGGTGAAAGATGGTTTACAGATCTAAAATACCAAAAGGATGAAAGTTCTCCAGCAAAATTCAATCTTTGGAAAGTACCGACCTACCAAATTGGTATCGGATATCCCTTCTAATCAAAGAAAACCGTGGTTGCCCCAAATTCATATTTAGAAAAATCACCATCAACAAAAGTAATTGCAGAATAGGTCTTAAGAATTTTCCGTGTTTCTTCCTTCAAAATTCCATTTCCTACGCCATGAATAAAGGTCAATTTCTTATAATGATTAACAAAGGCATTATCCATAGCCGTTTGCACCTCCTTAAGTTGTATTAATAGCATCTCATGGTTACTTAAACCCCTATGGTTTTTTACTAGCTTTTCAATATGTAGATCTATTTCTTCCTCTTGAATTACCTTCGAAATAGGATTTAACTTTACGGGAGAAACGAGCTTTTGGGGACGTTCAGCTAAATTTTGTACTTCAATTAATTTCTTTTCTGTATTAAGAACAAGCAATGGTTTAGGGAAATTCTGAAAAGATTGAAAAAGATTGCTATTGTATAACTTAGGCGATTTAATTTTAAATAAATCATTTATGGGATCTAGAACTTTGTTTACCGAAAGTTGGAATGGAATTGCCTGAAGAGCTATAGCTTTTAGGTCAGAAATATCAGAAGGAAGAAAGGTGCTAATAATTTGAAATGAATCTGATTCAATGCTCCCATGGTTTAAATAAAACCAATGACTTCCTAATTGGGCCCTAATTGTAAAATAGTATGGAAAAATTTCAGGATTATAGATTATTAAATCCCAAGAATTAACTTGGCTACCCAATCGGTTTTCCGTAAATCCACATTTAAGTTGAATTAGTTTAGGAGGTTTGGATATTGGATTTTGATTGAATTCTTTCGATTCTTGTAAAATTGGAATTGAAATGGGTTGACTTTTCTTATCAATGACTGAATTCGATTTCTCCAAACTTTTAGGTTTTGCCAAAACCAATTGTTTAATTGGATATTCAATAGTAAATCCCAAATCATTTTCAACCAGCGCATGCGAGTTTTTTGTCATTTGAAGTATTACACCATGACCTTCTTCATTTAAAAACCTAACTTCATCACCTGGAGAAAACATGGAACAAAGATAATGGGTAGTACCAATAGGAATATCCTTATTTAAGCTCTAAATTTTATTATTTCCAAAGCAACCTGTTTTTTTTCTATTTTTGATATGAGTTATTTTAAGGAATATTCATGAAACATTTTTTTCTTTTGGCATTTTGCCTATTTTTTTTTAAATCCTATAGTCAAGATACACTATTTTATTTCGATGGTCAGAAAGAGGTTGTAAAAATTATACAAATTAATCCAAAGGAAATTAAATATCACTTTTGGGATGTCAAAGAAGGGCCTGAAGTAATCATTAATAAAGGAAAAATAAAAAGAATTGTTCTTTCAAATGGAAAAATAGTCGAATTCTCTAGTCCAGAAGATAAAGCCCTTCAAAAAAGAGCATTAAAAAAAATGAAGCTTTTAGATTTCAGGAGGACTTCCATTGGATTTTCGTTCACCGATCTGTTTACTTATAGACTTGGATTAAGTTATGAAAGGTTACTTGGGAAAAATGGCTGGTTCTCAATTCGAGTACCTTTCTCTGTTAGTCTTAAAGGAAAAAAAGCCACTTTTCTTGAATATTTAAGCGTTAATGCATACGGATACGATTACTATGATTCTGATGAAAGGTTTGAAATGGATGGGAAAAACTATACTTTAACAATTCCTTCAGTAGGACAAACCAATAGATTTTCCCCTTTTCAAATGGCAACAGCAATTACAACCTCTAAGAATTATATAAATTATGGAAATTCTTTTTATACTGGATTAGGTGGCAGATGCTATTTGGGTGGACAAAAAAAGAAGAATTTTTTCTTAGGAATAGATCTTCAAACTGGAATTTTCGCTTATTCAATTCAAAATTATTCCAGTATTTTCTATGACGAATATGGAAATATTTCAAATGCAATTATAGAGAATCCTAAAAACAAGGTTGGAGGAATGGTGGGCTATTTTCTAGAAACAGGCATTAGAGTCAACTCCTTAAATAACAGATTTAGTGTAACTTTTTCGATGGGGATTGGCCAGCGGTTTATGGTTGGCGCTCCACAACGAAAATACAATTCAAATAGAAATTTTTCGCCTATAGAAAATTCTGCAATTTCATTTAATCCACAAATTCAATTGTTGTATTCTTTGGGAAAAAAGAATGGAGTTGAAAAGTAAAGAAATTAGTTGTGGGCTGTACTGGATTCGAACCAGTGACCCCTACCCTGTCAAGGTAATGCTCTGAACCAACTGAGCTAACAGCCCTAAAATAATACAACTAAAAGAAAATTAGCTTTACAAATATTAAATTAGTTTTCTAGTTGCCATTCATCAAAATCTTGTCCTTGCCAAGGCATTCCTCTATCAAAACGGTAAGGCCAAGGATAAAGTGAATGCCCTTCTCTATCTTTAATTTCTCTAACATCACAAACTACCTTTCCTGGTTTTCCACTAAAAAAAGTAAATGGAGGTAAATCTTTACCTACAGAACATTGAGAACCAATAAACGAATTCTCACCAATCACAACTCCACTATGAATTACTGTTTGCACTCCTATTTGTGAATAAGCTCCAATTTTGGGTCCATTTGGATTCATGGTTGGAGGAAATCGATCATTTAATAACACAACAAATGGATAAATCATAACATAATCTTCTATTACGCTGAATTGGCAAATATGAACATTACTATGAAACCTAACATAATTTCCAAATATGGATTCTCCTTGAATATCTGATAAAGTGCCAAAAGAAACATTGTTACCAATTGTATTATTTTCTCGAATGGTAACCCGGTGACCAGTAGCAAAATTTTCACCTATTGTATTACCTGCATAAATAATCGTGTGGCTTCTAATTAAAGCATTTGAACCAATAATTGTTGAAGGTTGAATATATCCTTCGTTTGTATAATACGCAGCTAAAGGCTCTCCAATGGTACAAAAATCTCCTACAATCGAATTTGGACCAATTTTAACACCATCATAAATAATAACATGCTGGCCAATAACGGCTGTAGGATGAATATAAACATCCTTACCCATTTGAATATCTTCCCTCCTATTCATTAGGCAAATTCTTTTTTGAATTTATGTAGGATAATCAAAAGCCATAACCTATTATAAAGATATTCCTCGCCTTTGAAAAAGCGATTTTTCAAAGACTCTACAAATTCAACTTTAACCCAACCAGCACTTTCCACTTCATCCTTATTTAAATAGGTATCTATTAGAAATTTCAAATCTGTTTGCAACCATTTTCCCAATGGAATTGAAAACCCCCATTTGGGTCTATTAAAAAGCTGCTTAGGGACCATTTCATACAATACCTTTTTCAGTAAATATTTAGATACACCTTCTTTCCAACGCAGATTTTCATCTAAGGAAAAAGCAAATTCTACCAAACGGAAATCTAATAACGGACAGCGAGTTTCCAAAGAATATTTCATAGATGCTCTATCAACTTTTACTAAAAGATCATCCTTTAAATAGTATTCCTCATCAAAATAGGATTGCCATTCAGGAAATGAAAGACTATTGGGTTTTTCTATTGAATCAAATAGCAAGGATATTGGCAAAGGTGACACCATCATATCTTGTATTTCTTTCCTAGAAAATAAATATTGTTCTTGGGAAAAAATATGAGATGGTCTTTCTGTATCATTCGAATACTGGAAAAGCTCTGAAGCTCTCTTGAATCGATTATTTCCCAAGGAAAGCAAACCGCCTATTGGTTTACGTAGAGCATTTACAAAAGGATTCCCAAGGCGTTTGGCCCAAACATAAGCACCATAGCCTAAAAACAATTCATCACCTCCATCCCCAGAAAGTGTTACCGTAACATGTTTTCTTGCCAATTTACTAACCAACATGGTAGGCAAGGCAGAGCTATCAGAAAATGGCTCATCATAAATGTGAGCCATTTCTCCAACCAAATTTAAGGCTTCCTTTTCAGTTACCATAAATTGGTGATGATTGGTATTCAAATGTTTTGCAACAGCTTCAGCAAAATGACTTTCATTATGTTTAGCATCATTAAATCCAATTGAAAAAGTATTCAGTTTTTGAGAAACATGTTTGGATGCAATGGCTGTTACTAAGCTACTATCTATTCCTCCACTCAAAAAGGTACCAAATGGGACATCACTAATCAATCGATAAGCAACAGAAGTGTGCAACAATTCTTTAAGGGAATTTGTCGCCAATTCTTCATCGTAAATTTTGGGAGAGGAAAACACAGTTGAGAGTTTCCAATATTTTGAAATTTTCAACTCCTTGCCATCATAAACACCCCATGAGGCAGAAGGAAATTTAAAAAACTCCTTGAAAATTGTCAATGGTTCAGGAATATACCCTAAATGCAGAAAATCTTGGACAGCAATCGAATTGGTTGTCTTTTTTAATGCTAAAAGTGGTAAAGTCAACGCTTTCAATTCACTTGAGAAATAGAAATTGCCCTCTTGAATTGAATAATACAATGGTTTCTTTCCTAATCTATCTCTAAAAATGTACATTTTCTTTGTGACCTTATCCCAAATAATAAAGACAAACATCCCATTAAACTCTTGAACACAATCTGGACCAATTTTTGCAAAAAGTTCAAGGATTACCTCCGTATCACCTGCAGTTTTTGTATCTAGTTTATACTTGGCCTTTAATTCTTTGAAATTATATATCTCACCATTAAAAACAATTACAAACCTTCCATTATGACTTTCCATTGGTTGGTTTGCGGAATCGGATAAATCAATAATACTTAATCTTCTATGTCCAAGACCTATTTGATCTTTCTCGTATAATCCTTGGGAATCTGGTCCTCGATGTTGGATACTCCTAGCCATGGCATCTAGAACACCAAGATTCACGGATGTATTCGTATAATATCCAACAACCCCACACATGTTATTTATAGGTAGATTTTATAAGATTTGCCAAAACTTCTGCCTGATATCGTCTATTATACTTTTCTAATAATATAGGACTATGTTTAACCTCTCCTGTTAATAACCATTCATCATAATATTTACAAATTGCATCACAAATCTCATTAACCTCCGAAAACACCTCACCTCCTTTCGATTCCTTTAATATATGCTCTAATACTCCTTTATCATTCTTTACCAAAATAATTTTCCTTTCTGATAAAAGATATTCAAAAACTTTTGCATGTAAGGATTTTGCATTCTCATCCGTTAAAAGCAACAATAAATTTGATTCCTTCAATTTAGACAATACCATTTCATGTGCAATCCGTGGCGTTGTTTTAATAAAGGGATCTAAAAAGCTATCATATGACACCAATCTCTCCTTTTGATCAGGATAAAATTCAATTCCTAAAAACAACAATTCAGCTACTTTGATGTTCCTTTTTTTAATAAACATCTTATAGCCTTCTAAAAATAGCTCCAATTGATGATAAGGATATAATATTCCAGCGTAGGTTATGGTAAATATCTGGCTATTTTGCTTTACATCCGAAAATTTATCATACAAATTACTATCATATCCATTAAATACAACTTTGACATCTTTATGCGGATATTTCAACTTGAAATCTTCAGCATAAGTAGGAGAAGCATTGGTGATAATAGAAACAGAATCAAGGTATTGCTTTTCCCTTGTTTCATAAAACTTGTTTACCAAAATCTCAATAATGGTTTTGGGAATATTTACTGAATTAGTCGTCCAACCATCTCTATAATCAGCAATCCAAGGAATTTTATATTTAATTGATAATTCATAAGCATACTTAAATAAAAAAAATGGCTCACCTGTTGCTATAATTACATCACATTCATCATTTTCGATTACTTGTTGCCCGTGATATTGAAACACATATGTATTATCAGATTGGCTTGAAATAAACTTTGTAACTGAATAATAAAAAGTTAGCATCCTTCGAATAAAATTTAACCTATCCAATCCATACTTAATAATGATTTTATCTCTCAAATTAGGTTGATATGGCACTCGAATGATGGTTCCTGTTTCAAAATTAGTTCTTGTTTCAAATTTATTCTCCGAACCTTTTACAACATCGACAGGACTTTGTTTAGAACTATCCCATTGCCTTGTTATTACAATAGGATAAACCCCAAATTCGTGCAAATATTTAAACCAACTATATGGTCTCAATGCTCCAATAGATGTATATGGAGGAAAATCATGGGCAAATATTATAACTTTAATAAAACCTTTTGAAAAATCAGGTAGATAAAACTGATCCAATAATTTGGACAATTTTTCAGCGGAAACTTTTCTAGTAAACAAACATTGATAGCTTGAATCCGGAACCAATTGCTGATATTGCCCTGATTCATACATGGAATAATACCTATTCAATTTCTCAAACGCCTCTTCTGACGTATTACTTATTTCGCCTATATTATATCCTTTTAATGTATTTTCAATGATATCTCCATCTGATGGACAAACCATTATTGGCTTTCCAAACCCAATATATTCATATAATTTACTTGAAGGAATTCCAACTAAATTCTTGTGTGAAACCATTAAAAGCAAGTGGGCCCTCCTCTGTATGGAAAATACCTCCTGCTTGGATATTCTAGGTGTTATAACATAGAATTCTTCATATCCCTCTAAAAACTTTCCAATTCGTTCTGCTTGGACCTTGTCGAATAATAAACCTGGAAAAAATATCTTAATATTATTTTTTTCTCGGTTTTTATCAACCAACCTTTTAAATGCCTTTAGAAAAATTTCAATTTCTTGGGTATTATAAAGTGACCCATTATATACAATAGAAAAGGGGCCCTCTGATAAATCTTCTTCAATTTTGACCTGAAAATCCTCTTCAAAATAACCATTTAGCATAACACTTCCAGGCCGCTTTACAAACTCTGAAATTTTCTTTTTGTAAGCTTCTGAGACAGAGGTAATTCCTTCAGCAGTTTTAACCCATTTCTTTTCGCTGTAACTTTTAAGTAGATTAAACCCTAAATCAATTAGACCAAATTTCTTATTAAAATCCGATGTATTCCAATCATCCCTGTAATCAGCTAACCATTTAATCTTGTGTCGCTTTTTAAGCAAATAACCAAACCTAAATAAAGTAAAAGGATTTGCAGTTACAACCAAATACCTAATATCCTTGTTTTCTCCAAGAAACTTGTCAGAAAAATCATATAAATTTTTAAAAGGAATAAAGAAATTGGTGAAATTCTCTGAAAGTAATTCTATAAAGGTTAATATCCTACGCCAAAATCCAAATTTAGTCTCCCCATAATTCACAAATATCCTATCCCTTAAACTACTTTCATAAGGCAAATAATATACCTCATATCCATCTAAAACATGATGCTCAATTTTAGTTCCTGTTGGCTTTAAGACATCCCGAGGGGTACTAATTGGAATATCCCAATTCCTTGTAATAATTATTGGATAATATCCAAATAACTTTAAATATTTCGCCCAACTTAAAGCCCTTTGAGAGGCTGTTAAATTGCATGGAGGAAAGAAATAAGAAAGAATTAATACCTTTTTCATTTTCACTTCCTTTTAATCCATTTTTAATTAAATAAACCTTTATTCGATAAAAAATTTAGTATTGCAACTCTAATTTACCTTTCCAATTAGTAAGTTTAAGAATTAATTTATTTTTTTCAGGAACCATATATTTCAATGGCGATAAATTAAAATTCAAAACACTAACCCTTTCATTTTGGCAATTCTCCTTTTCCACTTGATGTAACAAGACCAAATTGGTTTTGGGTGGCATGGACTTCATAATATTTCCATCATTATACAATTCAAAATGCAACCCATTGCAACCACCCTTGTATTTGACAAAGATGGTCAAAACACTATCATTAGTTACCTTGGCTGAATCAATAGAATAATCGACTGTTACTGGAGCCACAAAACCAGATTGAACTATAACATTTGGGATTTTTACAGGTTCTTTCGTTTTCCCTGATGTTTGTTTAGGTGATCTACAGGAATTTAAACATGACAATAAGCCAAGCCAAAGGATAAAGAAAAGCCTATTAAAATGCATTCTGTTATTCCTTTACAATTTTCCTAACTACATTTAAATCATTTGCTTCCAAGGTTACAAAATAAACACCCTTCCTTAAAGCTGAAATATCCAACACTGACTCGGAATCATTCAATTTTCTAGTTGAAAATGGCTGCTCTTGACCTAAAATATTGGACACTTGGATAACTTTATAATCAGCTACATTTGAAACAAAATTGACCAATCCCTCACTAGGATTAGGATACATGGTCAAAATTAATTCATTTTCATTGATTCCAATTGGGGTATCACTACTCAAGTTGATATTATCTAAGTACAAATCATTGCCATAACCATTTATACCTTCAAACCTAATTTGTACATTGGATTGCCCCACATACGTATCCAAATTAATTGTCTCTGTTCGCCATTGGGTGCTGGTCGGTACAAAATTGTTGTTGGTTACATTTGCCCCTCCATTGGTAGATAAGGTCGTATTTCCTTTAGCATACAAGTTTGTCCAAGACCCTCCACAATCGGTTGAAATCTTAACCTTCAAACTGTCAAAGTTGGTATTGCTATATCGTGCATAAGCTACATCAAATTTCAAGTTTAATGGTGCTAATTGAGTAGAAAAATCGGTATATGGCAACACGAGATAATCTACTGCTCCATCCGTTTGGTAATCAAAGAAACTCATTTTAATACTGGCATTAGAGGCTCCAAATCCTCCTGCGGTTGTAGTACGCTCCCAAGTTAAATCGGCATCTGGGTTCTCTACAGTAAAACCATTTGTAGGGAAATTCGCACTTTGAAATCCTTCCAAAACGGGCATGGCTACAGGTGTGGGAACCAACAAAGTCAAAGAAACATTTCTACTATTATTGTTCAAATTTTGATCGGTTGTCCCATTTACAGATAATAAATTAAATCCAATTGAATTTAAACCTGACACCAAGGTAATTCCCGAAACATTGATATTTGTGGAGGAACCCGATGCCAAAGCTGGTCCATTAAAAAGGATGGTATCAACCGGTGAAGCATTTAAAGTTACTTGTATAGATGCTGAAGTTAAGGGATCTGTACCATTATTCTTCAAAGTAAAAACAGGATTCACCAAAGCCGTGCAGGTAGTTATGCCATTTCCTGGAGAACTTACAGCTTGAATGCTTCCATCCAAAGTATAGGCAACCGCATTAGGATCATATGTATCAACGGTTAATGGTCCTACATTCTGTGGATCCAACCATTCCTTTAAACGAGTAGCAGCTGTTGAACCTGCATCCCAAGAAACTGAAAATTTACCATAAAAATCATTCAAATTTGCAGCCGAGGCCGAACAAGAGGAAGGACCTCCATATAATTGCCCGATAATTCTGTGGTTAGGATCAAATAATGGAGACCCACTGCTTCCTGGCTCAGTAACACCTGATGTCCATTGGCCAACTCTCCAACATTGTGCTCCACTATAGGTACCTGAAATGGTTTGGTTTTTGGCTTTGGAAATTTTCTTAATATCTCCACTCGGATGGTGAATACAAATGGCCGAATCAACAACAACGCCCTCTCTACTCCAACCTGCATAAACAGCATTGAAATTAGCCGGAGGAGCTGATGAAAGTTCTAATAAAGCAAAATCTGAACCTGCATTGTGAGCTCTATAAACCGCTCCGGAAATAGATTGTGAAGTTGGACCAGTTGTACCTGCACATGTGGCACTTTCATAATTATACCTAAAAATCCATTGGGCTACATTGTCCGTACCATCAGATGTACAATGATTGGCCGTTAAAAAATAAGGTGTACCGCTTTGTGGAACATCATTAATCATTGAACCAGTACAAAATCCACTTCCACCAACTACCATTATACAAACCGAACGTTTTTCAACTTGCCAATCATCTCCCGATGGACAATTTACATTCACATTACAAGCCCCAGAGGCCTTGGCATTGGCAGCTTCCTTTTCTTTAAAGTAATCCAATACATCCCGGTAAGCATGAACCACTTGGTTAATTGAAATAACACCTTCACCTATGTGGGCTTTGGGTTCAATGTATTCCAAAATAGCGGTTGACCCAGGAACCAAATCCGTTCCAAACAACCGATCTTCCCTATTGTTTTGATTGGTAAAAGCGCCTAAAATAAAACTTTTATCCTCATTGTAGATAAAGAACTTCCCTCCATCAGGCATGTAAAAACCATTGTATAAAAAGTTTAAACTTAAGGCTCCTTCCGAACGAATGCCCAGCCTCCACAAACGGTCTCCATTAGCTAAGGTCTCCCATTGTCCTGAATTTTCAAGGGTAATATTTACATCAATATTGGCCCCAAAACGGAAAGGACGAAGTTTCTCCTTATTCAATTCATCTTCCTGCTTTAAATATTCTACATCAACGGCTGGCATAACACGAACAGGGATTTCCTGCTTGAGTGTTCTAGCTTTAAACGAGTAAGGTTGACCACCTTGAGAAATTTGTGCCTTGGCACTTGAAGCACCTACCAGTAAAGTAAATAGGGCTATTCGGGTAAAAATTCTTTTCATAAATAATGTCGGGAAGTAAAGGTAAACAGATTTAGCAAAAGTAAAAAACTCCACCTACATGAATTATACACATAGGTGGAGTTTTAAAAAAAAAGTAAATCAGAACTTATTTCGTAATGAAATCTATGATTTTTTGATCTTTTGGACTTACACGGCTTTCATAGTGTGCAACAAACTTCCCATTGGCATCAATAAGGTATTTATTGAAATTCCAAGAAACACGATTATCCTCTACTCCATTCATTTCTTTGCTGGTCAACCATTTATATACAGGATTCATATCGCTTCCTTTAACACTACTTTTTTCCATCATTGTGAAACTTACACCATAATTCTTTTTACAAAACTCGCCGATTTCCGAATTAGTTCCGGGTTCTTGTCCCCCGAAATTATTAGCAGGAAAACCTAAAATGACAAAATTCTGTCCTTTATATTTCTCATAAACCTCTTCCAATTCGGCATACTGCGAGGTGTAACCGCATTTACTTGCAGTATTTACAATCATCACTTTTTTACCCTTCAATTCCGAAAACTTAAAATCCTTGCCATCCAAGGTTTTAAATTTAAAGTCATAAAATCCAGGCTTTTGTGCAGTTTGTGCTTGAGCTGTAGCCAAGCCTAACAAGGCTACAAACATTAAAAGTACTTTTTTCATAAAATTGTTTTTTGTTGTTTTGGTAATTGGTTGCAAAGATGCTATTTTTTTTATTTTCTCAAGGCATCTAACTCCTTAGAAACGGTTTCCATGAGTCTTTTTATAATACTTTCTGAAAAATCAAACTTTACCCCGGCCTTTTCATATATCTCCGGGATGGTTTTTATATTCCCCAAAGCCAAGGCTGCCTTGTATTGAGCTATTCCTTGAGCTGAATCATGCTTGTAATTAGCCCAAACACCTAAGGCGCCTAATTGTGCAAAGCCATATTCAATATAATAAAATGGAACTTCATATATATGCAATTGGTTCTGCCAACGAATGGCTTGGTAGGCTTCAAAACCTTCCCAATCAATGAATCCGTCCACAACTTTATTGATTTCAAGCCAGTATGCATTCCTTTCTTCAACCGTGTGATCGGGATTTACATACAACCAATGTTGAAACTTATCAATGGTGGCAATCCAAACCAATCCAGTGACAATCTTTTCCAATTGTTCAATCTTGGCCTTTTTCAAATCCTCAGGGTTTGGATAAAACATACCCCAATGTTCCATGGTAATTAATTCCATCGACATCGAAGCCAATTCAGCCACTTCCGATGGCATTCCTTTAAAATAGGTCAATTCTAAATTACGGGTCAAAAAAGAATGGACTGCATGCCCCGCCTCGTGCACAAAAGTGACCAAATCACGATGGGCACCTACTGAATTCATATATATAAAAGGTACTCCTGTTTCATACAAAGGATAGTTAAATCCTCCGGGCGCTTTACCAGGCTGACTTTCCAAACTCAAATGTCCCATACTGTCCATGGTGGAAATGCAGGAACCAAAATAGGGATCTATCGACGAAAGACAGGCAATAGAACCTTTCAACATTTCATTACCCGAACTAAATGGAGCCAAGGGTTTTCCACCTTCGGCTTCGGCATCAGTATCATAAGGCTTTAAAGCGGATAAACCCAATTTTTGCTTTTTGCCTTCCAAAATTTGCTTGTATACAGGCACCACAAATGTGGCAATCGATTTATGAAAATCTTCACAATCCTTTACAGTATAGTCAAACCGCCCCAATTCATCGAACATGTAATCCCTGAAATTGGCATAACCGGCATTAACCGCCAATTGGTGGCGCATTTCTTTCAATTCGTCAAATAGGCTATCTAAAACCGAAGTACGCGATTGGCGCTGCTCAATAATTTTCTTAAAAATGGTTTCTCTTTCAATGCGATTAGGATTTTTCAGCATGAATGAAGCCTTCTGCATGGTAAGCTTCTTGCCTTCATGTTCAATTTCCATACTAGCCTGAATACTGCCATACTTCTGCGATTCGGTGGCTAACTTGGATTTCAAAGGCACATTTTCTTCCCTGTACATTTGGGCTTCCATTTTCAAACTCCTCAGATATACGGAATAGGTCTCCTTATCCAATAAGGAAACTGCCGGAGAAGAAAGAAATTTTTGGTTCAGCACATTGGAGGCAATGGCGTACTTGGGTGAAATCTCTTCTATAAACTGATTGAATTTCCCAGCTAACTCTTCATCCCGAGTATCAATATTCATACGAATATAGCGCCAGGCCAATTCTTCTTCCATGGCGGCATCCAATTCACTTCTATCCTTCAACCACTGCACCAATTCTCCCACATTTTCAATCGCTCGCTCTTCTAAATTTTTTATATATACCTCCAATTCCGACCAATCAGCCAAGTTGATTTGATCGGGTAAAAAAATACGGACAACGCTTGTTTCCGAGCTAACATTTTCCATCTTGTTGTAAAAAAAAGGAGGCCAAAGCCTCCTAAATTAAGAAATTTGTAACGATTATCCTGTTTTCCTTACACCAGTCGATTTTGGCATCTTTGGTGCTTGTTTAACAGGTTTTGCAGCCTTTTCAGGCGTTTTTGCTTTGGCTGTAGGTGCTTTTTTCTCGGCTTTTGCCACTACTTCTTTTTTCTCTTCTGCCACCTCTTCTTCTTTTGATGGAACCAAAGCACCAGCATTTTGAAGCAGGTTAAACCAAGAAAACAACTTTTTTAAGTCTGAATTATAAACCCTTGGACGGTCAAAGTTTGGTAGTACTTCCAAAAGGTAATTCGCCAACACCTCCGGATCTGATTTCGAATCCAAGGTTGGACCACCATTAGTTTTTTCGTAAATTTTGGCAAATACATCTTTAAGCGGAGTATCGCCATCTACACAGAAAATACTGATATCTTCCAGTGCCAAAACCTTTTGGTTGGCATAAGCCGGTATCCTTTTTTTGTCTATCAACGACTCTACAATCAAACCATTCTTGGCCTGAGAAATGATTTTATACAAACCACCTTGACCAGAAATTGAAACGTAACCTTTTAAATCCATTCCTAAAAAAAATTAGATGACAAAGTTAAGCAAGTTTTGCCTTGCCTGCCAAGTCCTGTCAATTTTTCCCGTTTCGATTAACAAAACTGCTCAAATGCTGCTTCTAAATTACTAGCAATCATTTCAGCCGAACGACCTTCGATGTGGTGACGCTCAACAAAATGCACCAATTGTCCATCCTTAAACAAGGCAATGGCAGGTGATGAAGGAGGATAAGGCAAAAAATGTTGACGAGCCTGCGCTACAGCTTCTTTGTCGAAACCTGCGAAAACAGTGGAAAGTTTTGAAGGTTTTTTACCGGTTTGTTTCAAGGCTAATTTCACGCCAGGACGAGCCGCACCAGCAGCACAACCGCAAACGGAATTTACAACTACCAAGTGGGTTCCAGGGGATTTTAGAGCAGACTCAACAGCTTCTGGGGTAGTTAAATCTTCAAAACCAGCCGAAACTAAATCGGCTTTCATAGGCAATACAATTTGTTCTGGATACATAAATATAGATTTTCTGCAAAAGTAAACAGGATTCAAATTGATTCCGAACTATTCAGGTGCTAATGATTGTTAAAGGTGAAAAGAAAGTTATTTTTCAAATGCTTGTTTTGGCGGGCTCCCTTTTCGCTTAACCACAGCAGTGCAGGTCTGAGCATTGTATAAAAGCGAAAAGGGCCACGCTTTCGCCTATAGTCCTCAGGCTGACTCCGCGAAGCTCCGCATCCTTCCGGGCTATTTGGCTCTATCGTTGCCCGGACCCTCCGCCTTCATATCGCAAGACAATAGACCTTCATCCATCGCTTTTTACTTCATTTCCAAAATTTCAAAGCACAAAAGCCCAATTCTTTGACGTATTTCGGGCAGGGATAGAAGCGGAAAGCCCACAAGGATGCGCAGTGAAACGCAGCAGACTGAGGACTTGCAGCGAATAGCCCGGCCATTCGCCTTGTACAAACTAAATTTCAAGGCGAATGTTAGTGGGCGAATGGAGCACGCCAAATTGTCTTAAAGATTAGCCTCTACATTCAAGGATTAGTATTTAAATGAAGCAGGAAAATTTTATTTCAAGAAAAGGCGAAAAACACAACAACCCTACATTTAAATCCATTGCTTACTTTTGCCCTACGCTTGTTATGAAAAAATCATCCTTACTCCTAACTTCAGCTGGAATGCTGTTCATTGCCCTTGGAATAGGCTGTGATAAAATCGAACCTCCTTTTACCGAACTTAACGTGGCTACGGGTTTGGATACCGTTGTTTTTCCAGAAGAAACAGATCCGATTCGACGTGTTTTGGTAGAAGATTTTACCGGACATACCTGCGGCAATTGTCCATCGGCTGCTACGATTGCCCACGACCTGCATGACCAATACCAAGAAAAACTGGTGGTGATGGCTTTGCATGTGAGCGAACAATTTGCAGCACCCTTAAATGATGGAACTGGTGAATTTACTTATGATTTCAGAACCTCGGAAGGAACTGAAATTGATAATTACTTTGGCTGTTCAAATGCCGGTCTTCCGCGTGGTATGGTAAACCGACGTTCGTTTGGTGGCTCTAAATTACTCGACCGTTTTGACTGGGGAAGTGCGGTAGCCGAAATTATCAATCAAGAACCTGTGGTTAATATTCAAGTTAAACCTTACCTAACCCAAGCGGATAGTGTAGTAGCCTATGTGCAATGCACTTTTTTAAAAGATTTACCTGAAGCTTATTCAATTGCAGTTTATGCCATTGAAGACAGTATAATCAATTGGCAAAAAGACTATTCTTTGCCTCCGCCAAAAACGGTCGAAGACTATGTACACATGCACGTACTGCGTGATGCCTTTGTTGGAGCCTTTGGTGAAAGTCTTGGTACAGCTGGTTTTAAGGCAAATGATGTAGTTAAAAAAGGGTATGCTATAAAAAGAGGAAGTGATTGGGAACCCAAAAACTTAAAAGTGGTGGCTTATGTATATAACACCGCTTCCGAAGAAGTGTTGCAAGTAAGTGAAAGTTCAGTCATAATCAAATAGTTCAATCCCTTAATTAATCCTATAAACCTAAGGTGTACCTATTCATAGACAGTTTTCGCTGGTTGGATGCCTTTGACATCCTATTGGTGGCCTTGATTCTTTTTCAATTATACAATTTGATAAAAGGAACAGTTGCCATCAATATTTTTATCGGAATCTTGTCGGTTTACCTAGTTTACCTAGTGGTTCGACTTCTGAAGCTTGAACTGTTAGAAAACCTTTTAGGGCAATTTGTAGGAATAGGAGCCATCGCTTTGGTAATCGTATTCCAACAAGAGATTAGACGTTTTTTGATATTAATTGGGACCAACGGTTTTGTAGGCGAACAAGGTGTTTTGAAAACCATATTTTCATCCAATTGGAAAATTAGGGCTGGAAATAAATTGGATGTATCGGCCTTGGTAAAATCGGTTGCCTTGATGTCGGAGCAAAAAACAGGTGCTATTCTAATTCTAGCCCGAAAAAGTGAACTCACCTTTTATATTAATACCGGTGATATTTTGGATGCCCATTTATCGTCGAGGTTGATTGAAAGTATCTTTTTCAAAAACAGTCCTTTACACGATGGGGCTGTGATTATTTCAGGAAATTTGATCAAGGCGGCGCGTTGTGTTTTGCCTGTAAGCGAAAACGAAGATTTTCCGGGCAATTTAGGCATGCGGCACAGAGCTGCTGTAGGCATAACAGAAAATTCAGATGCCATTGCAGTCGTGGTCAGCGAACAAAGCGGCGAAATAGCCTATGCTCAAAACGGGGCATTGCGCCTTAACATCACGAGGGACGAATTACGAACCTTCCTGGAAGAAGAAGCCATCTAACATGAAAGAAATCTTTGAAGCAAAAGCTTTGGCCTTGGAAGCGGAATTAATTTCCATTCGAAGGCATTTGCACCAACATCCCGAACTATCTTTTGAGGAATACCAAACCTCCGAATTTATTCAATCCAAGCTAAGAGAATGGGGCATTCCATTCACTGGAGGCTGGGTAAAAACAGGAATAGTGGGCCTAATCGAAGGAAGGAACCCGGATTCAAAATGTATTGCTTTGCGCGCGGATATGGACGCATTACCGATTCAGGAGCAAAACGAGGTTTCGTATCAATCCTGTCATCCTGGGGTTATGCACGCCTGTGGGCATGATGTACATTCCACTTGCTTGCTTGGAGCCTTAAAATTACTGAACGACACCAAGGACCAGTGGGAAGGAAGCGTGAAATTTTTGTTTCAACCGGGTGAAGAAAAACTACCTGGAGGTGCTTCCTTGATGATAGAGGAAGGCGTATTGAACCATCCAAAACCTCAGGCCATACTAGGATTGCATGTGTTACCCCAAATGGAAACAGGTTATTTTGGTTTAAAATCAGGTATGTTTATGGCCTCGGCCGATGAAATTTACATTACAGTAAAAGGAAAAGGCGGGCATGCGGCTTTACCCCAAACCTTGGTAGACCCGGTGTTGATGTCGGCTCAACTTATCACTGCATTGCAACAAGTTGTTTCAAGAAATGCCTATCCCATTATTCCATCTGTTTTATCCTTTGGAAAAATCATAGGAAACGGGGCAACGAATGTTATTCCCGATGAAGTGAAGCTTGAAGGCACTTTTCGCACCTTTAACGAAACTTGGCGAGAAGAGGCACACCATCGAATCCGAACCATTTGTGCTAATGTTTGCGCTAGTTTTGGTGGCAGTTGCGAAGTGAACATATTAAAAGGTTATCCCTTTTTGGTAAATGACGAAAACATAACCCAACAGGTTCAAACAAGCTTATCGGAGGTTTTCGGTCAAGATAAGGTTTTAGCAATGGAAACCCGAATGACTGCAGAAGATTTTGCCTACTACTCCCAACTTGTACCGGCTTGTTTTTTTAGAATGGGAACAGGGAACAAGGCCAAGGGAATAACTTCTGGCATTCATACTTCAACTTTTGATGTAGATGAGCATTGTTTGGTTGGTGGAAGTTTGGCGATGGCGATGGCGGCGATTGGCATAAAGCCCTAAAATTTGGTATCCCAAAATCCCACGGTTGATAAAAACAGGCTTGATGTTGGTTAGATAAAACTCTAATTTACAACAACTTAAGGCGAATTATTAAGTTTTTTTTAGCAGGATGTTAAATCATACCTTTTTATACATAAATTTTGTATACTTTCGCACCTCCAAAAAAATTCGCTTAATATAATTCTGAAGATACGATATGAGGCAGCTTAAGATTACCAAATCCATTACCAACCGTGAGAGTCAATCCTTAGAAAAATATTTACAAGAAATCGGTCGGGAAGGCCTTATTACCGCGGAAGAGGAGGTAGTTTTAGCCAAGAAAATCAAGGAAGGAGACCAACGTGCACTTGAGAAATTGACCCGAAGTAACTTAAGGTTTGTGGTTTCGGTTGCTAAACAATACCAAAACCAAGGTTTAAGTTTACCCGATTTGATTAATGAAGGAAACTTAGGTTTGATTAAAGCCGCGCAAAGGTTCGACGAGACCCGTGGTTTCAAATTCATTTCTTATGCCGTATGGTGGATTCGTCAATCCATTTTACAGGCAATTGCTGAGCAAAGTCGTATTGTTCGTTTGCCTTTGAACCAAGTTGGTTCCTTAAACAAAATCAATAAAGCTTTTTCCAAACTTGAGCAAGAATTCGAACGTGAGCCATCACCTGAAGAATTGGCCAAAGTTTTGGAACTTCCTGAGGATAAAATTGCCGACACCATGAAAGTATCGGGTCGTCACGTTTCAGTTGATGCGCCTTTAATCAATGGTGAAGAAAGCAGTTTGTTGGACGTAATGGTGAACCACGATTCACCACGTGCCGACCAACATTTGATGACCGAATCTTTACAACGTGAAATCGAGCGTTCGCTTAGTACCTTAACGGATCGTGAAAGAGAAGTCGTTAAAATGTTTTATGGTATCGGTTACAACCATGGTTTAACATTGGACGAAATCGGAGCGAAATTCGACCTAACACGAGAGCGAGTTCGCCAGATAAAGGAAAAGGCTATCAGACGTTTGCGCCATACCTCACGCAGCAAACTTTTAAAAGCCTACCTCGGCTAAACAAATTCAACGGAGTGCATTTTTGCCTCCGTTTTTTATTTTAATTTGTCTCTAAATTACCTCTAACCAATAAAATACCCACAAAATCACATCATGGATACCTTAACTCCAAATCCAAAAGTAAGTTTTGAAAATGAATTGCACGGATGGATAGGTCAGGAAAAAGCAGCGGTTGAACTAATCAACATTATTTCAACTATGTGGTACGACCGTTCCGTTGAATTGGTCATTTTCAGAAACACCCTTTACAACAAAGGAACAGTTGAAATCCTTAGTTTGCATTTGTATGCCGACAAGGTTATGCATTTACCAATTTCCATTTTCGATACGTTGGAAGTGAGCCGTGCTCTTTTCAACACGGAGCTTTCGCCTTCTCGTATTGATATCGGTCGGTTAACTGCTGAATGGACCAAGGAAAAAGCAAACTTTACCACTATTGATGCCTTTATTGGGGCTAAAATGGGTTTTATGATTGGGAAGGAAAAACGAGTGTTGGTTCCTAAGGATGTTGTATTGTATGGTTTTGGTCGTATAGGCCGTTTAGCAGCTAGGGAACTAATTTCCCAAGCAGGTAAAGGCGAACAGTTGCGTTTGCGCGCCATCGTAACTCGTTCCAATTCAGATTCAGATATCATCAAACGTGCAGCCTTGTTGCGCACCGATAGCGTTCATGGTCCTTTCCATGGCAACATTATCGAAGATTTGGCTAACAAAGCTTTGATCATCAATGGTCACACTGTTCAAATGATTGCAGCCAACAACCCTGAGGATATCGATTACGAAAGCTATGGTATCACCAATGCTTTGATTATTGATAATACAGGGGTACTTCGCGACAGAGAAGGATTGGGTCGTCACCTGAAATCTAAAGGGGCCAATAAAGTATTGTTGACCGCTCCTGGAAAAGGCAATATTCCAAATATCGTGCACGGCGTAAACCATGAGAAATTTGATATCAATAACGAACAAATTTTCTCTGCAGCAAGCTGTACAACCAATGCCATCATTCCGCCATTAAAAGTGATGCATGAGAAATTCGGTATTATCAAAGGGCATATTGAAACCATTCACTCCTACACCAACGACCAAAACCTTTTGGACAACTTCCACAAAAAAGAAAGAAGAGGACGTTCGGCTGCTTTGAACATGGTATTGACCGAAACAGGAGCCAATTCAGCTATTACCAAAGTATTACCCGAATTGGCCGGTAAATTCACTGCCAATGCGGTAAGGGTCCCAACCCCTGACGTTTCTTTGGCAATTTTGAATTTAACTTTAACACGTGAAACTACCGTACAAGAGGTTAACGAAGCCTTGCGTGATGCCGCTTTGAACGGAGATTTAGTAGAACAATTGCAGTATTCAACCGATATTGAATTGGTATCTACCGATTTGATAGGAAATTCTTGTGCGAGTATCATCGATTCGCCTAATACCATATTGAGCGAAGACAAACGTAGCGTTGTTATTTATGCTTGGTATGATAACGAATATGGTTATACCCGTCAAGTTATCCGTTTGGCTAAACATTTGGCTGATGTGGTAAGGTTGAGGTATTACTAGTTGTTAGTATTTTTATAGAAAGAGGGTTGACTGAAAAGTTGACCCTTTTTTTTGAACCCAAATTATGCCTTGGACATGGTTATACCGAATGGACATAATGTATAGTCCAATTTTATGCTCACATTTTCTTGAAAAAATTGGACTAACATACTGTATCCTCGGCATTTACCAATCTAAATTTACAAATAGCCTTTGGACTATTTATAAATTAAAATTGGTATTAAACCCGGATTAAGCAGTAGAAATTCTTAAACGATTATGAATTTGTAAATCAATAAATTTATCCAATTTGATAACACCTTCAAAATCAAGGCAAACCCAACAAAATCAAGCAGTTCGGATTAATAAATCCTCCTATTGATTAATTTGGGTTTAGCAACTATGGAATGAAAAACCAAGGCCAAGGCTCAGCACAATGCTATGCGGAGGTGTCGGGCAAGGATAGAGCGTGATACCCCGCAAGCCTGCTCCCCCCGAACGCCTTCGGCGGGGAGCAGGCTGAGGAGTATTAGCGAAAGCCTGACCCAACCGCCCTTGCGAATAGTAAAAAAAGGTAGAATGTTTTTGGGCGGTTGGGGGCCCGCCAAATTCTAATTATCAAAATCAAATAGAATTAAGTATTCGCCTATCCAAATTTTGGTAAACTACATTGGTCAGAGACAAAAATTCAGCAAATGATCAATTTGAATTACATAGTGGGCCTTACATCATGGCTACTCCCCTACTCCCAAGCACAGGTATTTCAGGACCAAATATTCCTCTATTCCATATTTACTACCTTCGCGACCAAAACCACTTTCTTTCACTCCGCCAAAGGGCCCTACTTCGTTGGAAATCAGTCCTTCGTTGATACCTACCATACCATAATCCAATGCTTCTGAAACTCGCCAAAAGCGGTTTAAATCCGAAGTATAAACATAGGCTGCCAAACCAAAAGGCGTATTATTTGCCATTTGTATAGCCTCTTCCTCGGTATCAAAAGTGTAGATGACGCTAACCGGACCAAAAATCTCTTCTTTCGACAAGAGCATGGATTCATCGGCGTGGGTAATAACCATAGGTTGAAAAAACAAAGCGTGGGGCGCCGTATTTTCTCCCTCAAAAAGAATTTGGGCACCTTTACCCACAGCATCAGCTACCAAGGCTTCGACCTTTTTTACTGCTCCAGCATTGATTAATGGTCCGATTTGAACACCAGGTTCCAAGCCATTTCCAATTTTCAAGGCAGCGCTTTCTTTGGCCAACAAGGTAGCGAAGGATGAGGCCAGTTTTCGTTGAACCAAAAACCGATTGGTGCAAACACAGGTTTGTCCGGCATTTCGGTATTTACTAGTGATGGCTCCTTGCACGGCTTTGTCCAAATCTGCATCTTCAAATACGATAAAAGGTGCATTTCCACCCAATTCCAAAGACAGTTTTTTTAAGGTGGATGCCGAATGCGCCATCAATTGTTTTCCAACTTCGGTGCTTCCAGTAAAAGAAATTTTTTTGATTCGGGTATCGTTGCAAAGTTTGGCCCCTATGGCTGAAGATTTGGAAGAAGTAACAATATTTAATTCACCTTGGTTCAATCCAGCTTGTCGGGCTAATTCACCCAAGGCTAATGCGGTAAGGGGTGTATGTTGGCTTGGTTTCAACACTACCGTGCAGCCGGCAGCCAAAGCTGGAGCCAATTTCCGTGTTACCATGGCAGCTGGAAAATTCCAAGGAGTAATAGCAGCTACGACTCCGATAGGCTGTTTGATAGTAAGGATGCGATGGGTTGGCAAGGGATGCTGCATCACATCACCATAAACTCGTTTCGCTTCTTCGGCAAACCATTCGATAAAACTGGCAGCATATCGTATTTCAGCCTCTGCTTCTGCTATAGGTTTACCTTGTTCTTTGGTTAAAAGCTGTGCCAATTCTTGTTGGTGAGCTATAACCAGATCAAACCATTTACGCAGAACCAAGGAGCGCTGTTTGCCAGATTTCCTTTTCCATTCCAAAATAGCTGCATTTGCAGCGAGGATGGCTACATCGGTTTGTTGCAATGAACAATCCGCTACCGTTCCAACCACACTGCCATCAGCGGGATTAAGAACGTTGAAAAAATCTCCTGAAACAGACACTTCCCATTTGCCACCAACAAAAACCTTCCCCTCCAAAAACGATTCAATCATTTTAATTAAGTTTATTCATCCACTCAATTGCCTTTTCAATTTCCACAGGTTTTACCATGGAAGAAACAAACCATTCTCCTGGTTTACGGATTAGGACAAACTGTAAGGAAGAGTGACTATTTTTCTTGTCTTGGGAGAGGTAAGAAAGCACTTTAGGAACTTCATCCGATCGGATTGGTTGCCAATTGAATAAATGCTTGAGAGCTGGAACCAAAATATCCAGATAAACCGGATCTAAAGCTTCGTGAAGGGTAGAAATATAGGCTTCGGCTAGGAGTCCGGCTGCAACGGCTTCGCCATGCAACATTGGTTTATTTTTTTCAATGAAAAAGGATTCAAACGCATGACCAAGGCTATGTCCGAGGTTTAACTGTCGACGTAGGCCCTTTTCCATAAAATCAGCTTTAACTATGGAAGATTTAAATCGGATAGAACTAACTATATCCTTTCCATTTATCAAACTAAAGAAAAATTCAGGATGAAAAAGCCTTTCGTAAATTTCGCCTCCGGTCAACAAGGCATGTTTCAACATCTCGGCAAATCCTGATTTTAATTGCCTTTCGGGTAATGAATTCAAAAAACCAGGGAAGAGAATGGTAGCCTCTGGTTTAGAAAAACTCCCGATAGCATTCTTTACTCCTTCGAAGTCAATGGCCGTTTTACCGCCAACGGATGCATCGATAAAGGCGAGCAGGGTGGTAGGAATATTCACATAATCAATTCCGCGTTTATATACAGAGGCGCAGAATCCACCCAAATCTGTAATCATACCACCACCTATATTTACGAGTAAGGCATGGTTATCAGCTTTGGCGTGAAGAAGCTTTTCCCAAATAAAATTACAGGTGGCTAAGGATTTGCTTTGTTCGCCCGATGGAATAACAAAGGTGTGGTCTTCATTGATAAACTGTTTAAAAAATTGGGAACAATGACGATAGGAGTTTTCATCCATCAACACAAAAACATCAGAGTAATTGCGTTGTTGGATCCATTGCGACAAATGGTTTTCGATGGCATCGCTCCAATAGATTTTTTCATCTAGATCAACAACTGTCATAGGAAAGGGGTTCTATTCTTGGGTAAATTTATAGAAAATGGGGTTAGGCTGTAAAATATGAACAGATTTCATGAAAGTTTAAACTTCATGATGGATTTAACGACAAGGTTTTGCTATGGTTATAAATTGTCAATAAATACTAATAACTCTTACAAGGCCGAGGAATGGAGGGCTTACCTTTGTCACCCGAATTTAATTCGGACCATGCCAAAGAACCAATCCATTGAAAGCGTATTAATAATAGGAAGCGGCCCCATCATTATTGGACAGGCCTGCGAATTTGATTACAGTGGAAGCCAAGCTGCCCGATCATTAAGGGAGGAAGGAATCAAAGTAGTATTGATCAACAGCAATCCGGCCACCATTATGACCGATAAGGTAACTGCCGATCATGTTTACCTTTTGCCTCTGACACCTGGATCTATTTCCAAAATACTTAACGAGCATAAAATAGATGCTGTTTTGCCCACTATGGGAGGCCAAACTGCACTGAATTTGGCCATTAAATGTGAAGAAATAGGTTTATGGAAAAAGCATGGTGTAAAAATGATAGGCGTGGATATCCAAGCCATTGAAACCTGCGAAAACAGAGAAGCCTTCCGCAACCTTATGTACAAGATTGGTGTAGGCGTTGCTCCGAGCAAAATTGCCAACTCCTTTTTAGAAGGAAAAGAGATTGCTCAAGAAATTGGTTTCCCTTTAGTTATTCGTCCTTCCTATACCTTAGGAGGAACGGGTGCCGCCTTTGTGCATACACGAGAAGAATTCGATGCTGCTTTAACAAGAGGATTGCATGCCTCCCCTATTCATGAGGTTCAAATCGATAAAGCAGTCCTGGGATGGAAAGAATACGAGCTAGAGCTGTTGCGTGATGCCAATGACAATGTTACGATAATCTGTTCCATTGAGAATTTCGATCCTATGGGAATCCATACCGGAGATAGTATAACGGTTGCGCCGGTTATGACCCTAAGCGATACCACCTTTCAACGGATGAGGGATTTGGCCATAAAAATGATGCGCAACATTGGTAATTTTGCCGGTGGATGCAATGTGCAATTTGCGGTAGATCCTGAAACTGAAGCGATAATCGCAATCGAAATCAATCCAAGGGTTTCTAGATCATCCGCTCTTTCGTCCAAGGCTACGGGTTATCCTATTGCAAAAATTGCAGCCAAACTAGCCATTGGCTATACCCTCGACGAATTAAAGAACCAGATTACCAAAACAACCTCTGCCTTTTTTGAACCTACTTTAGATTATGTAATCGTAAAAATACCGCGTTGGAATTTTGATAAATTCAAAGGCACAGATATGCGTTTAGGATTACAAATGAAAAGCGTTGGTGAGGTTATGGCTATCGGAAGGAATTTCCAAGAAGCCTTACAAAAGGCCTGTCAAAGTTTGGAAATTAAAAGAAACGGCTTGGGTGCCGATGGAAAAGATTTGAGAGACCAAACCCGCTTATTGGATAGTTTGAAAAATCCTAGTTGGAACAGGATTTGGCATATTCGGGACGCCATGATTTTAGGTATTCCAAATAAAACTATCCATAACCTAACCAAAATAGATCCTTGGTTTTTGCAACAAATCGAAGACCTTGTACAGACTGAAAAGGAAATGGAGCGCTTTCACTTAGGGACAGTGCCAAAAGAACTGCTTTTAGAAGCCAAGAAAAAAGGATTTGCTGACAGACAGATAGCGCATTTATTGCGGTGTTTGGAAAGTGAAGTTTATTCAAAACGCCAAGAATTTGGAATAAAACGGGTATATAAATTAGTAGACACTTGTGCTGCAGAGTTTGAAGCCCAAACACCCTATTATTATTCCACTTTTGATTTAGAAAACGAAAGTATCGCTTCCGATAAAAAGAAAATTATTGTTTTGGGCAGTGGTCCAAACCGAATTGGACAAGGTATCGAATTTGATTATTCCTGTGTGCACGGTGTTTTGGCAGCCAAAGAATGCGGTTATGAAACCATCATGATCAATTGCAACCCCGAAACTGTTTCAACTGATTTTGATATTGCCGACAAACTCTATTTCGAACCCGTTTTCTGGGAACATATTTACGATATCATTCTTCATGAGAAACCGGAAGGTGTTATTGTTCAATTAGGAGGACAAACCGCCTTAAAATTGGCCGAAAAACTACATCGGTACGGAATTAAAATTCTTGGGACAGACTATAAATCATTGGATTTGGCAGAAGACCGCGGCAGTTTTTCTACCTTATTAAGGAATTTGGATATACCTTATCCTAAGTTCGGGGTTATAAAAAATGCAGAACAAGCCTTAGAGCTTGCCCAAGATTTAGGTTATCCATTGTTGGTAAGACCTTCATACGTTTTAGGTGGACAAAGCATGAAAATCGTTATCAACAATGCCGAGTTGGAACAACATGTGGTAAATATTCTAAAAGATATTCCAGACAACAATGTATTGCTTGACCATTTTCTAGAAAGAGCCATTGAAGCGGAGGCCGATGCCATTTGTGATGGAGAGGATGTATATATCATTGGGGTAATGGAACATATTGAACCCGCCGGTATTCATAGTGGCGATAGTTATGCGGTTCTACCTCCTTTCGATTTGAGTGAAAAAGTAATTTCCCAAATCGAAGAATACACAAAGAAAATCGCTGTTGCGCTAAAAACCGTTGGATTAATAAATATCCAATTTGCCATCAAAGATGAAAAAGTTTATGTGATTGAAGCCAATCCGAGAGCCAGTAGAACCGTTCCTTTTATTGCCAAAGCTTACGATGAACCTTATGTCAACTATGCGACAAAAGTTATGCTGAGAGAAAAGCGGGTGAAGGATTTCCAATTCAACCCAAGGAAAAAAGGGTATGCTATAAAGATTCCAGTGTTTTCGTACGAGAAATTCCCTGATATCAATAAGGAACTAGGACCAGAAATGAAATCCACCGGCGAAGGCATTTACTTCATCGACGATTTAACCGACGAATATTTTTTGAATATTTATTCGGAGCGCAACCTTTATTTGAGCCGTTAATTAGCTTGAAATTTTGCGCATCATCATCCGCCTTGCAATCGGAAAAAAGGTCTCCTCAAATGGAATATCCCGATCTGATTCGATTAGGTAGGTAGCAGGTGGATAGAAAAAAGTGGTTCGTTTCAGCAATTCAGCCTTTATCCGTTCGGGTGTGTAGGTAATGCTTCGGGTATACGAGGCTATATAATTGGTATTCAACCCACGATAGGTATCGGCCGCTTGTTCAAAAAAAGAAACTTGGTACTCATACACCTTGGTTTCGCTTGAATTCGCTTTGGATAACATCAAATACCCAAATGAATTTTGTACCGGTTGGATACCAACAGATTCAAGATGAAGGTGGGATTCAATTTCCTCATACAGCATTTTTCCATTTTTCAGGGTAGTTTCCATTTGCTCAATGGAATAATGAAGTATCTCTTCTAACTCTTTTAGTAAATCCTGTCCACCATCTATTTGAGCTTCAAACTCAAGTTCCAAATGCTTGAGGTCTATTCCCTTTAATTGTTTTGGAAGTTTGCTCAGAAAGGCAGAGCGATCGTTGCGCAAATGCACCAATTCACGGTAGTGTTCAATCAATTGGGCAAGAAAAGGGTAAAGTTTTTGGTCTTGGAAGTTATTGTTAACCTCTTGGAGCCAAGCCAACAGTACATACTTTTTGTATTCAAAATCAATGTACTTTTCAGTTAACCAGTTTTTATTCAAATCGGCCATGGTACTTCAATTTTTTGAATAGAAACGCAAGGAGCCTAGTATAGGTTATGCCCAATCGATAAAAAATTGTTAAGCCTTGTAAAATTATTGATCTATTTCCACCTGTTTATATCTCAATTTGCATGAATTCAATGTGAACTATCAATTGCTAACTGAGAGGTAATCCTTACCTTCGCCCTAGAAAATGAAAGTAAATATTCAACAACCCAAAACAGTAATTATTACCGGTGCCAGCAGTGGTATAGGTAAAGCATTGGCTGAAAAATATTCTGAGGAAAAATACAATGTGGTTATAAACGGGCGAAGGTTGGATGCCTTGCAAGCTACCCAAATCGAACTAAAGAAATTCGGTAATGAGGTTTTGCTAATACAAGGCGATGTAGCCAAGGAAGAGGATTGTAAGGTGTTGATCGAAGAAACAATAGCAAAATTTGGACGAATCGATATCTTAATCAACAATGCAGGAATGAGTATGCGGGCTGTTTTTAACCAAACCGATCTTTCCGTTATCAAACAAATGATGGATATCAACTTTTGGGGAACCGTTTTTTGCACCAAGTTCGCTCTACCCTATTTGCTAAAAACCAAAGGATCGGTAGTGGGTGTATCCTCTGTAGCTGGTTACAAAGGTTTACCGGGTCGAACTGGATATTCGGCATCAAAATTTGCTATGCAAGGATTCTTGGAATCGCTCCGTATCGAAAATATCAAAACAGGTTTACATGTGCTCATAGCTTGTCCTGGTTACACGGCCTCCAACATACGCAATGTGGCACTCGCTGCCGATGGGAAGCCCCAACGCGAAACGCCTTTGGATGAAGGCAAACTGATGAGTTCTGAGGAAGTAGCTTTGGCCATTTTCAATGCGGTAGAAAGTCGTAAACACCGCTTGGTTTTGACTTTTCAAGGAAAATTATTGGTATTTTTGAATAAATTCCTTCCCAAATGGGTAGACCAATTGGTTTATAAAGCCATTGCAAAAGAAGTGGATTCACCCTTTAAATAACATAAAGAATGGATGCCTCTATCAAAAGAAGAATCATTCGTAAGGTTGAAGGATTAGACAATGAAAAACTCCTTCAACTTTATATTTGGCTTGGTTTGGACGAAGAAGACGACGCACAAAAATCCAAGGAACGAAACCTAGCTTTGGCCGGGGTTTGGAAAACAGTACCTGATTTGGTTTTCAATGCCGTTTTGAAAGAGATTTATAACAATCGAAAAGCCAAGAAACTTTAGTATGCAAGCTTTAATCGACACCGATATCCTGTTTCTTTACCTCAAAGGAAACAAACAGGTGGAAAACCAAATGAAGCGTTACCTAGCCGAAAATGGACGGTTGAATATCAGTGTATTGTCTTACGACGAAATCATCGAAAATCTCAATGCCAATAAAGCTATGAAACAACTCAATGATTTCATGGAGTTTTCACGCTACAACAACATCATACCGCTTACTGTCAATTCAATTGAAATTGCTGCTGGTTTATACTCTTCTGCCAAAAGTTTAAAAAATCCTTTCGATGATATTAGCATTTTGATTTCGGCCATCTGCATCGAAAACCAATTTAGGCTTATTACACGACAGCCTGAATTCTTTAGCCGAATTACTGGATTAATCGTTGAGAATTGGGAGGAAATTTAAACCAAATCAAAAAGATCTTTCACTCCAAACGAACGCGTTTTATTAAACCCTTCGGCATATTCAGCTCCAATTGAAATCCCTAAATCTTTGGAACGTAAGGTCATTAATTCAACAAAGCCTTTCTTCGCAATCAAGGTTTCAGGTTCGTTCGAATTTGGATTATAAAACTGTGATTTATGGGCCCAAATGCTTTTTTCTTTCTGGTCGATAAATCCTGAAACATCCAAAATTAAATCGGGAGTAAGCGTATAAAATTGAATATAGTGCAACACATTCGATGGTCGCCAAGCTTCCTGCTCCTGCCCTTCCCATTGGGTTTTTATTTGGCGTAATCCCGCTAAAAAGCATGCATCGGAAACCAATTTCCCTGCTTTTCCATGGTCCGGATGTCGGTCGTTCAAGGCATTGGCCAAAACTAATTTGGGGCGATATTGTCTAATTTTTTGAATAATTTTTAATTGATGGGACTCGTCATTTTGAAAAAAACCATCCCTAAAGCATAGGTTTTCCCGAATCGAAACCCCCAGAATATTTCCTGCTTCAATTGCCTCTAAGTCCCTGATTTCAGGTGTTCCACGGGTTCCTAACTCGCCTCGTGTAAGGTCAATTATACCTACTTTATAACCAAGGGAAACATGTTTAGCAAGGGTCGCCCCAGCTGCAAGTTCTACATCATCGGGATGGGCACCAAAGGCAAGAATATCAAGATTCATATGTGCAAAGATAAGAATTGTCATCTTTGCCCTTACTTTTATCCATGCGAATCCTCCTGGCCCCGATAGCTTTTTTATACGGACTTCTCCTGAAGTTGAGGCATTGGCTTTACCATATTGGATTGCTTTCTAGGTACCAAGCACCTGTTTTTACAATTTGTATAGGGAATCTTGAATTAGGTGGAACCGGAAAAACACCCCATGCAGCCTACCTTCTCGAACATTTCCTAAAAAAAGGAGAAAAACCTGTCTTTTTAAGCAGGGGCTACCACCGTCAAACAAGGGGTTACCAAGTGGTTCAAGTTAATTCAACCAGCTTAGAAGTTGGCGATGAACCATTGTGGATCAAAATCAATTTTCCTCAAATCCCAGTTGTGGTTTGCGAAAATAGGAAAGTAGGCATTTTGACCTTGTTGAACGAATTCCCTGAGACAACCTTGGTCATTTTAGACGATGCCTTTCAACACCTTGCCATTCAACCAGACTTTTCCTTGCTTTTAACTCCCAATGAAAAACCTTTTTGGAAAAACCAGCTCTTGCCTTGGGGAAGTTTACGCGATGTGCATTCAGCCGCCCAAAACGCTGATTTTATACTTCAAACAAAAGCCATAAATGAGTCGGTCCCTGCTCATTACCAAGGAATTCCCATGCTTGAGTCTACCATGGAATATGGTTTGCCCTATACAGCCCATTCAACAGAAGAAAATAAGGTAAACAGCGCAAACACCTGGATAGCCTTTTGCGGTATTGCCCAACCGCAGGCCTTTTTCGATGCCTGCCAAAATCTTTCAAACCATCCAATAGAAACCCAAGCTTTTCCTGACCATTATATATTTAATGAAAATGACCTCAAGCAATTACAGGAAAAAGCCAAACTGAAAAATGCTCGGCTCATTACAACGGAAAAGGATTGGATGCGTATAAAAAACCTACAGTCGGTGGCTTTTCAACCTATTTATGTGCTTCCAATGAAGGTTAGGATAAAAAGAGAAACTGAATTTTGGAACCTACTCGACCAAAGGCTTCAATCTTTCAAACAGTCTAAACTTTCTTAGTGCTGTGTTTTTTCCGTTCTGCCAAGCGCTTTACAACCAGTGTAAATACAAATTCAAGCTGTTCTTCTCTGGTTAATTCCGAATTATCCAGTTCGATCGCATCCGCTGCTTTCACCAACGGATTCTCATCGCGGTGGGTATCATCATAATCGCGTTTTACCAGGTTCTCTTTTATCTGCCCAAATCCTGCCAATTCCCCTTTCCCTTTTAATTCTTCGAAACGGCGCAGGGCACGAATATCCAGATTTGCGGTCATAAACAGTTTTAGTTCAGCATCAGGGAATACAACGGTTCCAATATCCCGTCCATCCATCACAACCCCTTTGTTTTTGCCGAAATGCTGTTGGATAGCCCGCATTTTTTCTCTCACTTCCCGAATGGTGGAAACCCTACTTACCTTTTCACTTACTTCCATCATCCGTATTTGCTTTTCGATATTCACCCCATTCAAAAAGGTATCTGAAGCTTCCCTTTCGGCATTGAATTCAAATCCAATTTTTATTTTTCCTAGTTGCTGAATCAAACCATCTTGGTCGAGTTGGTTATTTTCATACAAACCGTTTTGCATAGCATACAGGGTTACTGCTCTATACATAGCTCCTGAATCAATATAGGAATAGCCTAATTTGGCCGCCAATGATTTAGCGATGGTACTTTTTCCACACGAAGAATAGCCGTCAATTGCTATGGTTATTCTTTTCATCCGTTGTTGTTTTCTTTTTGCTTTTAAAAGAGTCGATATTCGTACTGATGGTTAAGTGATTGGTTCCGCCGGCCAAAGAATAGGAGGCACGACCATAGCTAATTTCAAATTTCGAAATGCGTATGCCAAATCCATATGAAAATCCTACTAAACCGGCCCGGGTAGCCAATTTCATTTCTTGGCGACGCTGGTAGTTGTATCCAAAACGGATGGATAAAGCTTTGAAAGGCATAATCTCGGCACCAAAAACAAAGTGACGCATAATTTTATCGCCTATCCTTGGTTTTTGTTCCACTACCTCGCCAGTCAACGGATCGGTTTGCGGAGCCGCATTCGGATTATCCGGAACTAAGTTGGGGCGGTTCAGGTTAGTAACCACCATCGACAAACGTAAGGGTACATATTTAAAACGGTGCGAAACGCCCAATTGCAGTTCAAACGGAATCGGACCACCTTCTCCTTTGTTATAAGCTTTGATATTGGCACCCAAATTTCGTATGATACCAGTAACCACTGTATACTTATTTTTACTTTGATAAGTAGCCGCATAATCCAAAGCCACACCAAACGAATTATAAGTATCAAATTGAGAGAAAAGCAATTTAACCGTTGCCCCCATATGAAAAACCGAATCGAAGCTCCTGCTATAAGTTCCACTCAACACATAATCCGAGGCCGTAAATTCACCCATTATATTACCCATTTCATCGGCGCGGGTAAATTTTCCGTAGTTGTTGTAAAGGATTGACGCTCCCCAGTTACCATATTTTTTCATGTTACGGGCATATCCAATATATCCGTAATTGATTCCTGCGAAATAATTGACATAATTTACCGTAAGTGAATTATGCATTTCTTCAGAAAGGGCTGCAGGGTTTTGTGATACCAGCCCCAAATCCTTATCCCGCAAACTAATACCTTGTCCGCCAAGCGCTGCAATTCGGGCCGGAACAGCAAAGTTCAACACTTCGTACACATTTCGTCCGCCTACTTGCGAATAGCTTGTTTCGGTCGCCATTGCAAACAACAACACCGACAAAATCAAAGAAAGGGAGGCTATTTTTTTCACCACGGCAAATTAAATAAAAATGAGGCAACCAAACGTGAGTGATTTTAATTTATTGTTCACATTCCCCAATATTGAAGTCAAAGTCCTGAAACTGAATGGAACCAAGGTCATTCCCAACTTTTTAGCCATTAAATATTGAACTAATTATAAGATTTGGCGGGCCCCCTACCGCCAAAACAGCTTTGGTGCCCAAAAAAAAGAGAGTGCAAGGGCGGTAGGGTCACGCTATCCACTGCAAGTCCGCGGCTGGCCTCCGTTGCACTGCATCCATCCTTGCGGGCTTTCCGTTCCTATCGTTGCCCGGACCCCTCCGAATGTGTGGTAGATGGAAATTAACCAACTACCACCCTAAACCTTCACCTAAGGAAAGATAAACGCTTTGCCCTAATTGGAATAACCAAAAACGCAGGTTATGTTTCCTAATTATTCAGCGACTTATTGACATAATTGCCAAACAAATCGCTAAACTGAAAACCTTCGGTGAACCGATCTTTACTTAGTTTTTTATATTCTACCAATCCCCAAAGGAGTAACTCTTTTAAGAAATACCTATCCTCTTTCGGGAACTCGGCTTGGTATTTTTGCACCAAAGCCTCTAATGGTTTTACAGCATCCAGTTCTGTTTGGTATTCTTCATCTGTGGCTTCGTCCATAATTTCAAGTCCACTTTCGTTCATGAAATATTCCACAATTTCAGCATAAGGACTTGCTTTTTTATCCTTTTCTAGTTTTTCAATTCTAGGAAAATAGGACGGAAACAGCCTTTTTACAGCATCTGCAATTAAGTTCATTGCCACCGAAGCGGCCCCTTCTTGCTCACCTTCGTAAACCAATTCAACTTTTCCGGTGATAGCAGGAATAATTCCCATAAAATCGGAAAGACGAACGGTAGTTTTTACCTGCCCTGCCTTTAGTGCCCTTCTTTCGGCCGTGCTAATGAGATTTTCCATAGCGGTGATGCTCATCCGGGCACTTACCCCACTTTTGTTGTCGATAAACTCGTTTTCGCGGGCTTCAAAACTAATCTGCTCCAGCAAGTCTTTGGCCAATGAAGGCACATACACTGTTTCAGATTGGAGTATATCGAAACGGGCTTCTTGCTCGGTAATCAATCTGGCCACTTTTATACTTTCAGGGTAGTGAGTAAGAATTTGTGAACCAATGCGATCTTTGAGCGGAGTAACAATACTACCCCGGTTGGTATAGTCTTCGGGGTTGGCGGTGAAAACAAATTGCATATCAAGCGGTAAACGCACTTTGTAGCCACGAATTTGCACGTCGCCTTCTTGCAAAATATTGAACAAAGCCACTTGAATTCGGGCTTGTAAATCGGGGAGTTCGTTGATCACAAATAAGCAACGATTAGCCCGAGGAATCATACCGAAATGAATCACCCTGTCGTCGGCATAGGATAGTTTTAAGTTAGCAGCTTTGATTGGGTCAACATCGCCAATTAAATCGGCCACTGTAACATCGGGTGTAGCCAATTTTTCGAAAAACCTATCGTTGCGATGAAGCCATTCGATGGGCGTTTTGTCGCCTTGCTCGGCAATCAAATCCTTTGCAAATCTTGAAATTGGCTTTAGCGGATCATCGTTTATTTCCGAACCTGCCACCACAGGTATATATTCATCCAACAATTCTACCATTTTCCGCGCAAGACGGGTTTTTGCTTGACCACGTAACCCAAGCAAGTTGATATTATGTCGGGAAAGAATGGCTCGTTCCAGTTCCGGAATTACGGTATTTTCAAACCCATAAACGCCTTCAAACACAGGAATGCCGGCTATTATTTTGTTACGAAGATTGTTTCTTAATTCATCTTTGATGGATTTGGAAATATAGTTTGCGGCCTTAAGTTCGCCGAGGGTGCGGATAGAAGTATTGGTCATTATTTTAATTTCTTTTTTCGGTTTGTTTCATAGTCTTCGAATATCATTTCACCTAAGCCTTTTAAGCCTGTATAAAATGCTTTCCCTTGATTTGCTTCAGTAAATTTATCTACAAATTGTTGTAAATAGGGGTCGTTGGCAATCATAAAAGTCGTAATGGGAATATGCAGTTTGCGGGCTTGTTGTGCTTGGGTATAACACTGTTCCACAATGTAAGGGTCGAGTCCGTTGCTGTTCATGTAATACTTCCCATCTTTTTCGCGCACGCAACTTGGTTTACCGTCTGTAATCATGAATATTTGCTTGTTGGTATTGCGTTTGCGGCGAAGCAAATCCATAGCCAATTTCAAGCCTGCCACGGTATTGGTATGAAAAGGCCCTACCTTCAAATAGGGCAGGTCTTTAATGGCAATAGGCCAAGCATCGTTGCCAAAAACCAAGATATCAAGTGTATCTTTTGGATAGCGTGTAGTAATCAGCTCGGCTAGTGCCATTGCTACTTTTTTGGCGGGTGTAATACGGTCTTCGCCATAAAGAATCATGCTATGGCTAATATCAATCATAAGTACGGTGCTCATTTGGGCTTTAAATTGAGCATCTTCCACCACCAAATCCTTTTCTGTCAGCGAAAAGTCACCTACACCATTGTTTATTTGAGCATTGCGTAGACTTTCGGTCATGGAGATACTTTCGAGCGAATCACCAAAATTATAGGACCTAAATTCACCTGTCTGTTCATCGCCTGGACCAGCATATTTGGTTTTGTGATTACCGCTTCCAGCACGTTTAAGGTTTCCAAAAATTTGCTCCAATGCCTGTTGTCGGATGGCGCGTTCGGTTTTTGCTGTAATGCCCATTCCGCCTGTTCCATCAGGGTTTATTTCTTCTCGGATATAGCCCTTTTGCTTCAGATCTTCAATAAAATCATCAATGGTATAGTTTTCGTCGGTTAGGTTATATTCCTTATCAAGCATTCTCAGCCAATCGATGGCCTCATCAAAATCGCCTGCAGTGTGGGTGATAAGGTCTTTGAAAATTTCAAAAAGTTTATCGAAAGGCGAAACATTGGGAGCTTCGTAAGTTTTAAACGAAAAGCCTTTACGGTAGCTTGGTTCCATATAGGGCAAAGGTAGTTATCATTCGCGAGGCAAGCCTAGGTAAGTTTAATTTACATCCTTAAAATTACCTAAATTAAAGCTTAAGGAAAAGGATTTCTAAAAAAAGTAACAATCTAACTACGGTACCATTTTTCACTATGGATTTATGGTACAATTGAAAAAATTCAGAAATGCCTATGCGAGGACCATTTTTTTGTACTTCTACCCCACCCTATTCGTAGCACCATCGGGCAGGGATAGAAGCGAAAAGCCCACAAGGATGCGGAGGAACGGAGCAGACTGAGGACTTGCAGCGGATAGCCCGACCCGAACGCACCTTGTAGACTGTTTTGATTACAGGGGATGCTTGTGGTGCGGAAGGGGGCACGCCTGAAGATAATTTAGAATTAAGGAATTAAAAATTAAAAATTGGGGACCGGGAGTCTAGAAAACTGGTTGGATAGGAACTAGAAACTGAAAACTAGAAACTGAAAACTGAAAACTAGAAACTAGAAACTGAAAACTAGAAACTAGAAACTAGAAACTGAAAACTAGAAACTAGAAACTGAAAACTAGAAACTAGAAACTAGACTCAGGTTTTAGCCTCTTACTTTTTGGAGGATGGCATCGAGGCTCATTTCATCTTTGATAAGGACCTGGCGGGCTTTGCTGCCTTCGTAAGGACCAATGATACCGGCCTGTTCCAACTGATCGACCAAACGGCCTGCGCGGTTGTAACCCAATTTGAGTTTTCGCTGCAACAAAGAAGCAGAACCTTGCTGGGTAGCCACCACAATACGAGCTGCATCTTCGAACAAACTATCCACCTCACCGGCTTCAAACTCTACCTCGTCATTGCCACCTTCGCCTACATATTCAGGCAAATTAAAGGCCGTGGCATACCCACGTTGTGATCCGATGAAATCCGTAATCTTTTCAGCTTCAGGGGTGTCAACAAAAGCACATTGCAAACGAATGAGATCGCTGCCGGTACTCAAGAGCATATCGCCTCGTCCAATCAACTGTTCGGCACCTCCTGAATCCAAAATAGTGCGGCTATCGACCTTGGAAGTAACCCTGAAGGCGATTCGGGCTGGGAAGTTAGCTTTGATGGTACCTGTGATAATATTTACAGAAGGACGTTGTGTGGCAATAATCAAATGGATACCAACGGCACGGGCCAACTGCGCCAAACGTGCAATAGGCATTTCAACTTCTTTGCCTGCGGTCATAATCAAATCGGCAAACTCATCGACCACCAACACAATATAAGGCAGGTATTGGTGTCCTTCGTTGGGGTTGAGACGACGGCCACAGAATTTGGCATTGTACTCTTTGATTGTGCGCACCTGAGCATCTTTGAGCAGGTTGTAGCGGTTGTCCATCTCGATACACAAGCTTTGAATGGTGTGGATAACCTTTTTGGTATCGGTAATGATAGCCTCTTCTGCATCGGGCAGTTTGGCCAAGAAATGTCGTTCGATTTTATTGAACAAGGTTAATTCCACCTTTTTCGGATCAACCAACACAAACTTCAACTGAGACGGATGCTTTTTGTAAAGCAAGGAAACCAAGATGGCGTTCAATCCAACCGATTTACCTTGTCCAGTAGCACCTGCCATGAGCAAGTGGGGCATTTTTGCCAAATCGGCAATAAAAGTTTCGTTATTGATTGTTTTACCCAAGGCAATCGGCAAGTCCATTTTGGAAGTAAGGAACTTTTCCGAAGTAATCAGCGATCGCATGGGAACGATATCCGGATTTTGGTTGGGCACCTCGATACCGATAGTTCCTTTGCCTGGCATTGGGGCAATAATCCGAATACCAAGTGCAGCCAAACTCAGGGCAATATCGTCTTCGAGGTTTTTGATCTTTGAAATTCTCACACCAGGGGCTGGCACAATTTCGTACAAAGTAACTGTGGGACCGATGGTAGCTTGGATTTTCTGGATTTCGATACTGTAGTTGTTCAGGGTTTGAACAATTTGGTTTTTGTTGCCTTCTAGTTCTTCCTTGGTTACGTTACCTGAGTTGGACGGGTAGTTAACCAAGAGATCAGGAATTGGGTATTTGTAATCGGGCAGCTCGAGGGTAGGGTCGAATTCACCGTAACGGGCAACCATAGCCGCTGCTAAATCTTCTGGAGTTTCGAGACCCACCGCTACATTGGCTGCTTCGCCTTTTGGTTCGACTTTGAAATCTTCGGCAAGTGCAACAGGGGTTTCTTCAACCGTAGTAACGGAAAAAGGAAGCACTTCGGTTGTCGATTCAAGTACTTTTTCTTCGGCTGGCGGTAAAATGGTGAGGGTAAGTCCGTCGGATTTTGGTTCGGGACTAGCCACCACAATAGGTGTTTCGAGTATAGGAGGAATAAGCTCTTCTCGAACAATGAGCGTAGGTTCCAAATCAGCTGGGTCGATTTCGGGCACTTCGAAAATAACCCCTTCTTTTTCTTCGCGAATGGTATTGTAAACTTGCTGTTCGTTTATTTCAACTTCTTCAATTGGCTCCTGTTCCTTTCTTAGCTCTTCCATCAATTCGGCTTCCAAATCAGGCTCGGAGGTTGAACTAACCGTGTATGAATCAGTAGTTTGTACAGCCTTGCGTTGGAACCAAGATGCAGCGTTTTCGAGGGTTGGATTGAGCAGAAAAATGAGGTAAGATAAACCTAAAAAGCCGGTCAGCATACCTGTCCCTGTTGCCCCCCAAAGGCTGGAAAGCCAAAGATTGGATTGGTAACCAAAAGCCCCACCCAATTGAACAAAACTTCCGAATACAAAAGCAGAGGCGACAGAAATCCAAACAGAAAGAAAAAAGGCATGCCAAAAGGCTTTAGATGGTGCAATCAGGCTAACACCAAACATAAGTTTAAAGCCAAAAACAAAAACTGGAACTAACCAACAGAAGGACCCAATACCGAAGGTTTGCCTAAGGAATAAGTTAGACAAAATCGCTCCGAATTTCCCCATCCAATTATCCACTTGAACAGCAGGATTTCCGACCAAAATTCCGATATCAGAACTTACTTTATCGGCATCTACAATCCAATTGAAATACCAGGAAACAAAGGCCAACAAAAGATAAACCGATGAAAAAACCAGGAAGAGTCCGCTAATGCTGCGGGTGCGACGGTCGGTTATGAACTGAACAAAGGAGTCTTTGAAAGAAATTTTCTCCAACTCATTTTCAGCTTTGGCTTTTGGCTTCGGAGTAGGCTTTGGTGCTATTTTCTCCTTTGCTTTGGGCTGTGAAGTGGAAGGCTTTTCTTCCACCCTTTCCTCCTCAAATACATCTTGCGGAGGTGGTGGAGGTGGTGTACGAAAAGAATTTCGAAGGGTATTTTTTTCTTCTACTGGCATGGATTAATTAACCGGAAGCAAAGGTATTTTATTGCCCGTGGCAGCAAGGCAATAAAGGCCTGTTTTCGGATTTTTTATTAACGTGGTTTTGTTAATCCCTCAAGGATGAATTTACTTCTTTACCATGATCGACAAACAAACACAAAGAAATGAATATCAACACCTTGCATTTATTTTTATCGAATATACTTTCCAAAGGAGAATTCCTTGTTTAGCAATTAGTACCGCTCAGCATCCAAAAAATCCAGTAATTTCGGTATGCCTGTTGGGACGAAAGCGAACATGGAAAAACGGTTGAAATTTATTCCGTTATAGTCGGCAGGGTTGAAACAGTAGGCTTAACTTTGTTGGGCGATACGGCTTTGCAGCATGCGACAAATAACCTTTATAAATACAATTTTTAATTCAACTATAAAGACATGGTTTAAAGTTATTTATATTGTTTCATCTTTACTTATTATTGAAGCATGTACCTCAACCAAAGTTTATAAAAGCCAAGCTCGGGTAATGAGTTTAGAGGCTAGGCAATTTCTTAAAACGCACCATGTTACCAAAATTCCTATACCATGGATTCCGGCCAAACTATCTGTAAGAATTAGAGAGAAGTTGAACCGGACCTTTGATGCCGAATTGGAGGTATATCTGAAAGAAAGTGGAGTAAGAATAACACCCGATAGCTTGGGACATATTCCAATTCATGTGTACCAACCACCGAAGCCAAACCTAGAAAAGAAAAACTGTATTGGATTTTATATACATGGTGGCGCCTTTGTTTTGGGAAGTTCCAAGGATTTCCTTTGTGCTGACCTCTGCAATAGACTAGGATTTCCGGTATACTCGGTGGAATATCAATTTAGCCCGGTGGCCAAATTTCCGGTGGCCCTAAACGAATGTGTTGAAGCCTACAAAAAATTAGTGGAGAAATTCCCTGAGTATTCCATTGTAGCTTTTGGAAATTCGGCTGGAGGTAATTTGGTATTAACCACTATGTTGAGTGCCCAGCAACAAAAGCTTAAAATGCCTAAAGCCTTGGCCTTGTTTACACCTTGGACCGATGTTTCAGGGGATGGAGACAGCTATATAGGCAACAAAAGTAGGGATGCCTTAGTAACTTGGAAACACCAAATTGCTATTTGTCAAAGGGCCTACATAGGAAAAGAGGATCCAAGAAATCCGCTAATTTCTCCGATTTATGCCGATTTTGGAAGCGATTTCCCTCCAAGTATGATTTCGACCGGAACAAGGGATCTGCTATTGAGCGATTGCACCCGTTTGTATTGGAAATTGAAAAAGGTCGGAATCCCAGTGGAGTTGAGGGTTTGGGAAGGAATGTGGCATGGTTTTGATAACGAACCAAAAGTTCCAGAAGCCTTGGAATGCCGCCAAGAAATGGTTGAATTTTTATTATCTAAACTACCGTGAAACTAGAAAAAGACAGTCGGAAACAAAACTGGATTGGTGTAATCCTTTTGATGGTGATGGCAAGTTTCACGCCGGGTATCTTACAGGCCCAATCGGATTCATGTTTACAAGCCAATTCCATTGCCATTACATCCTTGACTTCAGATGATTTCACTGACCTGCAATTTCTAAAACCATTGGTAGCGAATAAACAAATTGTATTGTTGGGCGAAAGTTCACATGGGATTGGAGAGTTCTATTCCATAAAATCGAGGCTTGTAAAATTTTTGTACCAGGAATGCGGCTTTGAGGTTTTAGCTATGGAATCGGGATTGGGTGACATTTATTTTGAATTAAAGAACATAGACAAACAATCGGCTGTAGAACTCAGGAACGGAACCGTTTACAATAATTTCCAATGCCAGGAGATACTTCCTTTATTTGAACTGATAAAATCTAGCCAATCTAATTCCAAACCCTTGACATTTGTTGGAATTGATAGTCAGAATTTTGGCACTTCGATGGACAAAATAAAAGAAATAGTTCGGAAATATTTACCGCACAACAAGGACAGTTTAATCAAGGAGTTGAACAAATATTACCGAATTCCCAGCTTGCTTTGGATAGAAGATAAAACCCCTCTCTTTCAATTAGCTGATAGCATAAAAATGGCTACAAATAAAATTCATAAAATATTGACAGACAACAAAAAAGAAATCCTTACCAGCTTTAATTATTCAAATACGGATTTTGATATGCTCCTTCGAGTTATCGAAAACCACCAAGATGCCATGAAACTGGATTGGCGAACGGACAACCCATCTTCAAAAAGGGATAGTTTAATGGCCGAAAACCTTTTTTGGTTGATGCGAAACAGGATACCCAACAAGAAGATAATTCTATGGGCCCACAATGGTCATATTGACAAGTCCCCAAGCATTGGAAATCCTTACAAGTGGTTGGGCAATTACGTAAAGGAACACTTCATGGAAGCCAGTTATCATATTGGACTCTTTGCACAAAAAGGAGAAACGTATGAATGGTGGACCAAGTCCTCAAAGACTTTTGACAATTCAGGCATTGGGCAAGTAGAGAACCACTATTCCTTTTCTAAAATCAGTTTTAACCAGCTTCAAAAAGGACTACAATCTTGTCCAAAATCCCACGAACGAATGAAAGGTTTTGAATTGGAAAATGGAGGAAACATTGAATTTGTCCCAACATTACGTTTTGACGGACTCATTACCATACAAGACGCTCATATCCCAACTTACAAATAAACATGGATGCTACTTTTTGGAACCAACGATACAAAGAAAAGGAATTTGCTTATGGCCATGAAGCCAACGAATTTCTGCGTGAAGAACTAATAAAACTGAAACCTGGTAAAATTCTTTTTGCTGCGGAGGGAGAAGGAAGGAATGCTGTTTTTGCAGCCGAAAAAGGTTGGGAAGTAGTAGCCTTTGACCAAAGTGAAGAAGGAAAGCATAAGGCCGAGCAATTGGCTAGGGAAAGAAAGGTGGACCTGCAATATGAGGTGGGAGATGCCATGGAGTTGGAATGGCCTAAGTCAGGTTTTGATGCCGTTGTTTTAATTTATTCCCATATGCCACCCTTGGTAAGGCAACATTTCCATGGCAAAATACAAGAAATCCTAAAAACCAATGGCCTGGTCATTATGGAAGGTTTCAGTTTAAATAACCTCGAATATGTAGCTAAGAATCCGAAGGTTGGTGGACCTAAAAATCCTGAATTTCTATTTTCTAAAACCATGGTTGAAACGGAATTCCCTGGAATCGAAATCTTATATTTGGAGGAAAAAGTAATTGAATTGAAGGAAGGAATTTACCACAATGGAACAGGGAGTGTTATTCGGTTTATTGGAAAGAAAAGCTAAAGAAAAAACAAGAAAATATGTCATCCATTCATTTTGAAGCATTAAATAAGGAAATTCTAGATTTAAAAAATTCCATCCTTAACCATCCTTTGTATCCGAATTTACAATCTCTAGAGCAAATCCGGATATTTATGGAACACCATGTTTTTGCGGTTTGGGACTTTATGTCGCTCTTAAAAACACTCCAACAAGAATTAACCTGTACGCGTGTTCCTTGGTTTCCGGTTGGTAATCCAGAAACACGCTACCTCATTAATGAGATTGTAGTTGGGGAAGAATGCGACTTAGACGATGAAGGTGAAAGAAGAAGTCATTTTGAACTATATTTAAAAGCTATGGAAAAGGCTGAGGCCAATACCCAACCCATCAAGCAATTTATTCTTTTTTTACAGCAAGGCTATACTTTAGAAGAAGCCATACCATTAGCAAATATACCAAACTCGGCTGGAAAATTTATCATGAATACCTTTTCGGTAATTGATGAACCCAAACCCTATTTGCATGCAGCCGTTTTTACCTTTGGAAGAGAAGACTTGATACCGGGTATGTTTTATTCCATTGTTAATGATTTAACAAAGGCAACACCCGGGCAATTATCGACCTTTAAGTACTACCTCGAAAGACATATTGAAGTGGATGGCGGCCACCATAGTCAATTAGCCCTGCAAATGACCGCCTCTCTTTGCGGTGAAGATGAGCTAAAATGGAAAGAGGCAACCCAAGCGATCATCCATTCCTTAAGGATGAGAAAAACACTTTGGGATGGCGTATTAGCAGAAATTAAATCGACCATTCCCTTTCCAACTCATTCATCCGCTTCCTTTACGAATTAAGCCTTCCTTTTCTTGGAATTTCCTATTTTTATACTTAATTTAAGCTCTTGTACTAAAAATATCAAGCATTGAGCTAAACTATGGACAAACGATGAGAGAATTTGTTACTGTTATTTTCGCTGATTTTGCGATATTTTAGAATAGAATTAAACGATTTACAGTCTGCTTAGTCTTACTAACCTTTAAACGAATCCATTTTCCAACTAAGATATTTTATGCCAAGAATTCTTCCTTTAATCCTACTTGCCCTTTCTATCCTCAACTCCTGTAAAAAAGATTCCGATAATTTACCGGCCGATGAAATCAAATCCAATTGCGTACTAGGAATTTCGCCAGTAAAAAAAGTCCTGTTTATCGGAATAGATGGCTGCCGATCAGATGCCCTATTGGCGGCACATTCACCCGGTTTAGACAGTTTGAGGGCTCATGCAATAGTCAACTACCACACCGACCGTGGTCCATACACCGTCAGTTGTCCGGGCTGGTCCACCCTTTTGCATGGTGTTTGGCCTGCTAAACATGGTGTAACCTCCAATGATATCAGCAATCTAAACTATGGAAAGTATTTAGATATTTTTCATTATATGCGTCTTCAAAATCCCAATTACTCCTTAGCAACCATTTCCAATTGGGGTAATTTTTTAAGGTTAACCACCGAAGAGGACTATGCACAATCGGTGGACTCCGATACAGAAGTGAAAGATAAAGCCTTGTATGTTTTAAACACCTGCACTCCGGATGTGCTGTTGCTTCATTTTGATGAAGTGGATGAAGAAGGCCATGATTCAGGCTTTTCGCCAAGTAACCCTGATTACATCCATGCTATACAGGAAGTTGGAGGCTATGTAAAAACAATTATGGACACCATACATTACCGCGAAATAACTTTTGGCGAACAATGGATGGTGGTAGTGGTAACGGATCATGGCGGAAACGGAACCGGGCATGGCGACCAAGATGATTTGCCTGAAACTCGATTTGTCTTCGAAATTATGCGTGTACCTGGTTTACCGGCAACAGAAATACCAAATGCTCGCAATGTTGATATTCTTCCAAGCATTTTTAAATACATGGAAATCCAAATAGATTCAACGTGGGAATGGGATGGAATTCCATTGTTCTAAAAATATAGGCTTTTTTTTTGGATCCTAAATCATTCTTAGCAATTTCGGTACATTTGCTCTAAACCTCTTCCATGTTTAAGAACGATTTACCTCCTGTACCCGACTATTTTGCAAAAACCATTGCCCTATGCGACAATCAAACGGTGGTAAATGCCTTGCAAACCATGCAACAGGAATTATTAGATTGGAACATTGACCAATGGAAAATGTTGGGGAATAAAACCTATCAACCCGGAAAATGGACGGTGGCAGATATCTTGCAACACCTTATTGATACCACTTGGATTTTCACTTACCGAGCTTTATGCTTCGCTAGAGGTGAAAAACAGCAACTTCCTTATTTCGAAGAAGATATATATGCAAAAGAAGCAAAAGCTAAGGACAGAAACTTAGAGGATCTCGTTCAGGAACTAAGCAACTTATATACATCGGTGATAGCGCTCTTCCAAAGCTTTGACCAAGAAAAGCTGCTGCGAACCGGTATGAGTTTCAAGGGTGAATATTCGGTGGCCTCCATTGCCTTTATTTTGGCTGGTCATCAACGTTGGCATTTCAAAACATTGGAAGAAAGATACCGCCCTCTTTTAACCCAGATTACGCATTAGAAATACATAAACGATTAACCAGTTGTAAATCAATTTGTTCCCTAAATTGATAACAACTGCTAAATCGGGGTAAATTAGAGTAATCTCGATTTTAATTTACACTAATAAACCCAAAGCAATGCTCTATTTTTCAACACTTTACGTATAAAATAGACTTTCTTCTAGGGATAAAAAGTATTGCTTCTACAAGGAAAAGAATTGGTTTAAATTTTCGCTTTTGATTATGAATATTTGGCGGGCCCCCAACCGCCAAAACCAGTGCATCCTTGTTTAAGCAGTTACCCGGGCGCTTGGGTCAGGCTATCGCTAATACTCCTCAGCCAGCTCCGACCGAAGGCTTTCGGGCGGAGCTGGCTTGCGGGGTATCACGCTCTATCCTTGCCCGGCATCTCCGCATAGCATTGTACCGGCCTTGACCTTTGCTTTTCATCCCACAGTTGTCAAATTGAAATGCAAAGACCTTTTATCCCAATTTTAACCCAGATTACGCATTAGAAATCGTAATGAAGCTTTAAAATGCAATAAAGACGAGGGTTTCAGGTTAATTTTTGGGTGAAGGAATAGTAAACTATTTTGAAGTCAAAAATTGTTCTGAAATCCTTGTATTTGAAGCAGTTGGAAGCTGTAATAGATTTCTAATGCTGAATTTGGGTTTAATTTATATCTAGTCCAAAGGCTTTCTATAAACTTAGATTGGTAAATACCTAATATACAGTAGGTTATTCCAATTTTTTCAATAAAATGTGAGTCTAAAATTGAACTATACAGAATGTCCATCCAGTATTAGCCTAGTTTCTAATGACTACTTACTCCAAGAATTTGGGTTAAATCATCCAAAAAGGCAATGACATCCTTTTCATGTGTATTTCGACCTGTAGAAATCCGAATGGCTGAAAAAGCCTGATTTTCTGTATATCCCATTGCCAACAATACGTGCGAAGGCTTGGGTAAGGCTGAGGTGCAAGCCGAACCTGTAGAAAAAGCATACTGAGGCAATTGGGTAATGAGTTTTTCAGCCGTTATTTCAGGCAGTAAAACCATGGTGGTATTGGGCAAGCGCATACTTTGTTCAGCGACAATAATTCCCCCTCTTTCTTTAAGCCCTGCTTCGAGAAGATTTCTCAAAGCCATTTGCCTATTGCTCTCTTGTAACAAACCCTCTAGGATGATTTTCAATGACAATTCCATAGAAACAATTCCTGGAACATTCAACGTACCGCTCCGCAAACCATTTTCATGTCCACCCCCATGCAAAAGAGGCAAAATTTTCACCCTCGGATTTTTTCGCCTCACAAACATCCCTCCTATTCCTTTCATAGCATAGCATTTATGTCCGGAGAAAACCATAACATCAACGCCCAAAGCCTGCACATCAACAGGAATTTTACCAACCGCCTGAGTGGCATCACAAACCAGGATTGCACCTGCATCGTGGGTGACTTTTGCCAAGGAGGAAATATCCTGAATTACACCGGTTTCGTTATTGGCCAGCATTAAACAAACGGCTACCGTATCAGGACGAAGCAAGTTTTGCAGTTCAGTGATAGAAACCTGTCCGGATTTACCTAGCTCCAGCCAAGAAATTTCTGCACCCTGGGCTTCGATAAAGGCCAAACTGTCTAATACAGCCTTGTGCTCTGTTTTGGCTGAAATATAATGTTTCCCTTTTGAAGCATAGGCAGAAAACAAACCTTTGATGGTGGTATTCAAGCCTTCAGTTGCACCAGAATTAAAGTAAAGTTCGTTCGGCTCACAGTTTAGGGCTTGGGCTAAATTAGCTCGGACCGATTTCACTTTTTCAGCAGCTTTCCAACCAAAACGATGGGTGGTACTGGCAGCGTTTCCAAAATCATCCACCAGTAGGTTTACCAAAGCATTCGCTGTTTCTTTTAAAACAGGGGTTGTGGCATTGTAATCGAGATAAACAGGGAATGACATACGACAAAGGTAGCAGCGATTTACTACACAACCATCCTTATCGAGCGAGGAAGAATCGAAAATTCCGCTGGGGTTCTTCCCAAGTCTTCCCCATCCGCTTCAACCAAGACTTCTGGCACCGAGCTAACCCTTACTACTTTTCCGGTATGGATGCGCATTTTTGGATGCTTCACAAAGGCTCCTGTTTTGAGGTGAGGCAGGTTGGAAATAACTTGTAATTTGGTAAAATCAGTATAGGCAGTAATATCGAATAAGCCATCATCGGGTTTGGCATAAGGGCATTGTTGTACGCCATCGCCATTGAAGCGATTAATTCCCACACAAAGATTAAACATGGAACCTGAATATTCCTTACCATCCACTGAATAAGTCACCAAGGTATTGGTATAAGAAAACAAATTGGCCAAAATCGTTTTGAGGTAGTAGAATTTTCCACCTTCACCCTTTGCCTTGCCGATATTGGTAGCGCGGGTAACGAAAGCATCGTAGCACAATCCAGCAATATTGATGAAATACTTGGTCGCTTCCCCTTGATCTGTTTGTAGCGTAACTTTACCTAGGTCGTGCAATAGGGTTTTCCCTTCTTTAATTTTCTGAACAGCTTTTTCCGTATTGACCGGATAATCGAACGACTTGGCCCAATCATTTCCTGTTCCAATTGGTATTAGGCCAACCGTAAATTCCTTTTGTGGATTAGACAGCATCAAACCGTTGACTATTTCATGCAAGGTTCCATCGCCTCCTGCCGAAATAAAATGCGTAAAACCATTATCTGCTGCTTGTTTTGCTAATAAGGCAGCATGTTGGGGATATTCGGTAAAATGCCATTCATACGCGATTCCTGCCTCTTTTAGCCAAGATTGAACCTTAGCTTTTTCCTTTTGTAATTTGCCTTTGCCACTTCGGGGATTGGCGATTAAAAACCACGTATTTTCCATTGTAAATCGATGTAAAGGAAATCAAATTTCTAATCGAAAAATCGTTTCCTCTCTGCTGGGTATTTTTTTTATCAAAGAATTTTCAATTCGAAAGAAGCTTAAGTTTGGGAAAATTTTGGTTATGGAAAACCGTTGGATATGGATTAAGCGGGTATCAATCCTGATGATGTTAAGCTTCTTGGTGATGGCATACAAAGTTTGGACCCCTCGCCTGTTTCCGGAAGCACCTGTTTTTTACAGCCTACCTACCCTACCCGATTGGTTGGTTTATGGCATTTACGGATTTCTTGTTGCTGCCATGCTTGCCTCCCTGATACTAAAGAAAACCAAAGTAATACTGCTAAGTTTCTGTGCTGTGCTCATTTTCGCCATGGCTTATGATTACAACCGCATCCAACCATACTATTTGCAGTTATTAGTACTATTTACAGGTTTAGCGCTGGCCGAAGGGGTACCCTATGATGAGGCTAATAATTCCATCAAGGGCATTCGTTTATACTTCTGTTTTATGTATTTCTTCAGCGGCTTCTTCAAATTCAACCCGTCCTTTGTGGAGTATGTTCACCCTTGGTTTATTCAGCCCTTTACGGTGCCGCTGGGTATTGATCATGTACCTGCCATGTCGGCCTGGACCATAGGATTTATTGAAGTTATTACGGGAATTGGGCTATTCTTTCCCAAAACCAGAAATGTAGCAGTCATTCTAGCTATATTCACCCATAGTTTTATCTTGGCTTGCCTTGGTCCCTTTGGCCATAGCTGGAACTATATTACCTGGCCTTGGAACATTGGCATGAGTCTTTTGACCTTTTTCTTGTTTTGGAACCAAGGTGGATTGGTTTGGGGAAGCTGGAGCAAAAATACCGTTACCGCTTTCAAGAGCTTGATTTTAATTGTGGCGGGTATTTTACCTTGGCTTTTTTTGTTTGGTAAGTGGGATTCGTTTTTAAGTTTCGATTTGTATTCAGGTAAAACCAAACAGGCAATCATTTATTTGAGCAATGAGGAACTCGACCAACTTCCAATGGAAATTAGATCCTATGTTTTAATCCATCCTACTTATACCAAACGCAAGTATATTGATTTAACTTACTGGGGTTTGGGCGAGATGAATACCCTACCCTATCCGGAAGATCGCTCATTTCATAAAATGCACCGCAACTTCAGTAAGAAATTCTATGGGAAAGAAGCAGTGGGTAGTTTGGTTGTATTTTCAACCTATACCATGTGGGAAGAAAAACAAAAGAAAAAGTAAGGAATATTCTGGCTTTACACAAAAATTCTTGTCGGTTTTTAATACTATACGTTTGTCTTGAAGGGGCTAGCTTTTTAAGGAATTAAAACTTATGACACCTTGTTTTCCAGATTAAAAATGGATTTCGCATTAAACCCAGATTACGTATTTAGAAATACATAAACGATTAACCAGTTGTTATCAATTTGTTTGTCCAAATTGATAACAACTGCTATCCCGAAATTTCTTCGGGAGGGGTAAACCCAACTAAATCAAGTAGTTCGGATTAATAAATCCTCCTATTGATTAATTTGGGTTAAAGATGCCTAAACGAATATGAATTGGTAAATTAATTTGTTATTTCAAATTGATTCAACCCAGATTACGCATTAGAAAACGTAATGAAGCTTTCAAATGCAATAAAGACGAGGGTTTCAGGTTAATTTTTGGGTGAAGGAATAGTACACTATTTTGAAGTCAAAAATTGTTCTGAAATTCTTGTATTTGAAGCAGTTGGATGCTGTAATAGATTTCTAATGCTGAATTTGGGTTCAACTCCTCATTCGCTGCAAACCCAACTAAAACAGGCCGTTCCGATTCCTTAGTCCTCCTTTTGATTATTTTAGGTTTAAAATGCAAAGGCCTAGAAGCTGGTAAAAACCCAGGTTCATCGCACCCGGGCAACGATAGAGCGTGATACCCCGGAGGTAGGGGAAGGCAAACACCGATTGATAATCTTTTTAAGGTGAAAATTTTCTTATACAAGGGAAACGGCTAAACTGGGATTCGGTGTTTGCCTGCCCCTGCCGAGGAGTATTAGCGATAGCGTGACCTTTTCGCCTCTACACTGCCTAAATCTTGGTAGGAAAGGTTTGCGAAAAGGGGCCCGCCTACTGAATTAAAAAAGCGGAAAAGGGACGGACCTTCACTTTTAATCTCAAATTTTCAGTAATTCAGCAAACAACTACTTAGGCTGCTACTTCTGCAAGTTTGATAAGGGCGAAAATGCTGTAGTTTAAGATATCAAAATAGTTGGCATCAATGCCTTCCGAAATAAGGGTGCTGCCTTTGTTATCTTCGATTTGGCGAATACGCATAATTTTCATGAGAATCAAATCGGTAAATGAACTGATTCGCATCTGACGCCAGGCCTCATTGTAGTCGTGGTTTTTATCTTCCATCAACTTTTTGGCAGCGGAAGCAAAACGATCATACAATTGAATGGTTTCCTGGGCCTCCAATTCCAATTTTGTGCTGTCTTTAAGGTGTAATTGAATCAATCCGATGATGGAATAGTTCACCATTCCAATAAATTCTGAGCCAATATCTTCATTTACACGCTGGGTTCCTTTCTCCTCAATGCTGCGTATCCGTTGGGCTTTGATGAAAATTTGATCGGTGATACTGCTGGATCTTAACACACGCCATGCAGTTCCATAGTCTTTCATCTTCTTTGTAAAAATATCTTTGCATGATCGGATGGCATCATCGTATTGCTGCGAGGTGGACATTGGAAGGCTTTTTTAAATATGAAAAATCAAACAATTAATTGTCGGGGCAAACTGCTAGACCTGAGCAAACCTAAACTAATGGGTATTGTTAACCTCACGCCCGACAGCTTTTTCGACGGGGGCAAATATACCAACCAAACCGAGGTATTGAAACTTGTGGAAAAAATGCTTGAAGAAGGGGCAGATATACTTGATTTAGGCGGACAAAGCACCCGCCCTGGTTCCAAACGTATCGGGGCAGAAGAAGAATTTCAGCGTCTTTTACCCTATATCGATAGCATTTTAAAACATTTCCCTGAAGCCATTTTATCGATAGATACTTACCAGGCCGAAGTGGCTAAGCATGCCGTTTACCAAGGCGCTTCGATTATAAACGACATATCGGGTGGTACTATGGATGCGGCTATGTTTGAAACCGTTGCTGCTTTAAAGGTTCCTTATATTTTGATGCATATCCAAGGAAGACCTGAGACCATGCAGCAAAATCCAAACTACGACCATGTAACATTGGAAGTACTGGATTTTTTTACGGCTAAAACCAGTCAATTGAAGCAATTGGGTGTAACCGATATAGTATTGGATCCGGGCTTTGGTTTTGGAAAAAAATTGGAACATAACTACCAACTTTTAAGTGAAATGAAGCAGTTATCCATGCTTGGTTACCCCTTACTGGCTGGACTTTCGCGTAAAAGTATGGTATGTAGATTGTTGGATATCAAACCCGAACAAGCCTTGAATGGAACTACCGCTTTGCATATGCTAGCGTTGGAACGAGGTGCCAATATTTTGCGCGTTCATGATGTGAAAGAGGCTAAAGAATGTGTGAAAATTTGGGAGCAGCTTACCTATTAACTTTTCTCTTTTCTCTTTTCTCTTTTCTCTCTCCTCATTCTCCTTCCAATTCCCTCTACCCCACTCGCTTTATATCCGCACCCAAGGCCATCAACCTCGCATCGATGTTTTGATAACCTCGATCGATTTGCTCGATGTTGTGAATGGTTGATTTTCCGCGTGCCGAAAGAGCAGCAATCAACAAAGATACGCCGGCTCGAATATCAGGCGATGTCATACTGATGCCTTTCAATTGGAACTGTCGGTTTAATCCGATAATAGTGGCACGGTGGGGATCGCAAAGGATAATTTGGGCACCCATATCGATGAGTTTGTCCACAAAGAACAAGCGGCTTTCGAACATTTTTTGATGAATGAGCACACTGCCTTTGGCTTGGGTTGCCACTACCAAGGCAATACTTAGTAAATCGGGTGTAAAACCAGGCCAAATAGCATCACTCAAGGTTAAAATAGAACCATCGATAAAGGTATCGATTTCGTAATTTTCCTGCTCTGGAATAAAAATATCGTCGCCTCTACGTTCCATTTTTATACCTAGGCGTTGAAACGTATTGGGAATAATACCCAAGTGATCGTATCCTGTATTTTTGATGGTAATTTCACTTTGCGTCATAGCCGCCAACCCAATAAAACTGCCCACTTCGATCATATCGGGCAACATGGTATGTTCTGTTCCGCTCAGGTAATCCACCCCTTCGATAGTAAGCAAGTTGGAACCTACACCTGAAATTTTAGCACCCATACGGTTCAGCATTTTGCAAAGCTGCTGCAAATAAGGCTCACAGGCTGCATTGAAAATGGTGGTTGTTCCTTTGGCCATCACTGCTGCCATTACAATATTGGCTGTACCAGTAACCGAAGCTTCATCGAGCAACATGTAGGCGCCTTGCAATTTGGGCGATTCAACCTTATAAAACTCCGATTCTTCGTCGTAGGTAAATTTTGCACCCAAGTTTTGAAAACCAATAAAGTGGGTATCCAAACGGCGGCGACCAATTTTATCTCCTCCAGGTTTGGGAATATAACCACGACCAAAGCGTGCCAACAACGGACCTACAATCATAATAGAGCCTCTCAAAGCTGCACCTTGGTTTTTGAATTTAGGTGAGTTGATATAGTCAATATCCACCGCATCGGCTTGAAACGTGTATTGTTCATGCCCCGTTTTTTCAACTTTCACCCCGAGGTTACGAAGCAAATCAATCAGTTTATTTACATCAATAATATCGGGCACTTTGTTGATTACCACCTTTTCCGGCGTAAGCAGCACCGCGCAAAGTATTTGAAGCGCTTCGTTTTTCGCACCTTGTGGTTCGATTTCACCTTTTAGACGTTTGCCGCCTTGGATTTCAAAATAGGCCATTCTTGGAGAGTTTTACTGACACAAAGATTTACAGGAATGCTATGTTGGAAATGATGGATAGAGAAAGTTTTGAAGAAGCAAATGTGGATTGCTAATAAAGGACTTGGAAGCCATGGAATGAACTAAATCCGGTTCAAGAATTAAGCACACTAATTTCCAAGATTCTCAAAATTTGTATTTTTAATTTTATTTGGCGGGCCCCTTTTCGCCTAACCCCTTTTGTGCTTGGAAAAAAGTGTGGTAGAAGGCGAAAAGGTCACGCTATCGCCCATAGTCCTCGGCCTGACTCCGCGAAGCTCCGCAGGCCTGTGGGCTATTTGGCTCTATCGTTGCCCGGGCAGACGTACTTTAAATAGTCATTCGCAAATAATCGGTTAATCAAATTAACTTACCATAATCTATGTTTAAATGATTTTAAGTCCTTATATCCAAGTTTCTAGAGGGAGGTATTTTTCTATCTGAACAACTTGATTTAGTTTGCTTTGCCCTTCATGGAGTATTTCTAGATTATTGGGTAGTTCCAATTTTAAAAAAACTGATTTACAACGAGCTTTCTTTTTAAGCTTTTCTGTTTCGGATCTTGCTAATTTTAGGCATTACAAATCAGAATTTTCAAGACTTAGACTCGTATCAAATCTGTATTTCTTTTTATTTTCTCAAGGCTTTCAAACAGATACTTTAATTCGTCTTCGGAATTAAAGGCCTGAACTGAAAAACGGATGTAGCATTTGTTGCCATGGCGCATTACCGGTATTTCGATACGATAGTGCTCGAACAAATGCCTTTGTAACTGTTCGGGTTTAGTAGTATGCACTTCGGCGCTGCAAAGTTGTCCGTAAAATTCTTGGGTAAGCGGAGCTAAAGGTTTTGTGCCCAGTACATCATAAAATGAAGGGGCCGCTTGAAGCAGCATTTGTTTGCAATTTTGCGAAACCTTTGGCCAATCGTGGCTTTGCATAAATTCAATGGCCTTAGGAATAGTGAGGTAGGCTGAAAAATCGCGGGTACCATTGAATTGATGATAGTCGTAAAACTGCGAGTTTGAAGGATTGGCACTTTCGTACCCCCAAGAAATGATGAGAGGCTCGAGTTGGTTTTGCAGGTCATTTCGGGCATACAAAAAGGAAGAACCTTTTGGAGTCATCATCCATTTGTGGCAGGTCCCGGTGTAATAATCGGCTTGAAGTGTAGTAAGGTCGAGGGGAATGTGAGCCGGAACATGGGCCCCATCAACAATGGTCAACAAACCTCTTCGTTTGGCTTCGGCACAGATTTCTTTGACCGGAAAAATCAATCCGGTACTACTGGTTATTTGGCTTATAAAAACAGCCTTAGTTTTGGTGGAATAACCTTTCCAAAAATCTTCCAAAAAAGCCTCTTTTGAAACCAGGGGCAAACTGATTTTTTGTTGAACATAGGTGGCACCAAGCTTCTTGCAATAGTAATTCCAAGTTCTGTCCATGGCGCCATATTCAAGATTGGTGCTCAAGAGTTCGTCACCTTCTTGTAATTGTAAATTTTTGGCTATGACATTGATAGCATAAGTTGGATTGGGGACAAAAACCAAATCCTCTGGTTGGCAATGGATAAAATTAGCCAAAGCTTGTCTTGACCGGTTGATGTATTCATGTGCATGGACTTGAATAAACTGAATAGGTTCCTTTTCTAGCAAATATTGCCACTGAATATAATCTTCAAAAATTTCTTTTGGACAGGCCCCAAATGAACCAAAATTCAAGAAAGTAATGTCGTTTTGGAGTAGGAAAAGGGATTTCATTTACAGAAAAGGAAAGAAGGTTTTGTACAAATTGAATTTTAGAGAAAGGATGCGAACTGGAAGTAAAAGTAATTGCAATAGTAAAGATATAACTTCCCGCTTTTTCGTTATTTAAAACCCTAATTAATCAATAGGAGGATTTAATACTCCGAACTACTTGATTTAGTTGGGTTTACCCCTCCCGAAGAAATTTCGGAATAGCAGTTGTTGTCAATTTGGCCATACAACTTGATTTACAACTGGTTAATCGTTTACTCATTTCTAATGCGTAATCTGGGTTAAAATTAACTTCCAATCCATTGCTTCTATCAAATCAGGGAGAGATGGTTGAATTTTGATACTGCTCTTTTCGGGCAGGGATAGAAGCGGAAAACCCACAGGGATGCGGAGGCACGGAGCATACCGAGGATTTGCAGCGAATAGCCCGACCATTCGCCTGGCATAAAAGCCCGTATCAAGCACCCTGTTTTTGGGCGAATGGGGCACGCCAAATCAAAAAAAAGAAAAGAAATACTTAGTCCCAAAGCCTATCTTTGTCCCTCAAAATTCCATTTTTATGCGTCCTTTTTACCTTTTCCTTTGCGCGGCTTCCCTACTTGCTTCGTGCTCCACTTCGACAGTAAAAGATAAAATCAACCAGGCAGGTGATGCAGCCGGACAAGTTACCGGAGAATTTATAGAAGGTGCGGCAAAAGGCATACAAAAAGCCTTTGATGTGGAGTTAGAATTACCTCAAAATTTGCAAGAAAAGGGCATTGAATTTGGAAAGGCAACCGTCTCATCCGACTCGTCTGGAACCGACAATTTGCTTGTGGTTTACGTAATTTTCAACAAAGATTTTAATGGAGAATTAACGGCCAAGGTATTTGATGACAAGAACCAAGAATTTGGCCGATCGCGGATGAAAATTATAGGTAAAAAAGGGGATGCCAGCTTTATAGAGTTTCATTTTGATAAGCGAACCAATATCGACAGCAAGAACAAAGTGGTGGTTGAATAGCTCTATTTTCTGCGGAGTAAGGCCAAGTGGCTGAACAAAACCAAGGGCACGATTACAGAAGGCAAAAAATTAACCGGGAAATACAGAACGGCGCGGTTTGGCTGATCGAAGGAAAGTTGCTGAAACACACTGGGGGCCGACAATATTCCTTTACCTACTACATTAAACAGAAGTCCCAAACAAAGTAGGTTCCAAGCAATTAACCATTTCCGATCGAGCACCTTGGATTTATAGCCAAACCAATAAATGGCCAAAGCCGAAAGTCCGGAAAGGATATCGAAATTCCCACCTTCGAAAGTCATTATTTGTGGAACTAATTGGTGAAGAAACAAAGCGTAAAGCCCTAATTCAACAGGAATTCGAGCCACATGAACCAGGGCCAGAAAACTGTAATCCAAGCTATTTAAGAAAGTACGACCTTGGGGAAGAATAAAAACTAAGAGCATCCCAATTAATGGAGGAATGATTAAAAATCCAATTTTGGGTGGAAAAGTATCAGTCTCCAAATAAAAGCCTTTTATGCCCAAGGCAGCTTGCAAACCGATCCAAAATAGTACTACATAAAGTACGGGCTTTGAAAAATGAGTTGCCCTCCAAAATAAGACCAAGGAAAGCAAGGTGGAAGCCGCAAAAAGCAGTTGGATAGGTAGTGGAATAAGTTCCATAAAGAAACAATAAAGAAGATAGGCCAAAATTACTACTTTGGCTTTTCACTTTAACATGGATGACTTTCTAAAAATTATCATTTATGCTCATGCCACACTCGGCGGAATTGCTTTGTTGTCGGGTTTGGTGGCGCTATCAGTTGCCAAAGGCCAATCTGCTCATAAAAAAGCAGGAAAAGTTTTCTTTTTTTCTATGTGTTTTTCGGCCATCCTTTCCATCGTAGTTTCGGTGATGCCGCAACATACAAATCTTTTCTTAACAGGCATTGCCATCATCACCTTGTATTCCCTTGTGAAAGGTTACCGGGCTTTGCTTTTGAAAAAGAAACCTACTGATTTTACTATTGATAAATTGGCTTGTGGACTATTGTTTTTGGTTGGTATTGGCCTGCTGATTTTTGCAGCTCTGCATGAATGGAATATAGTGAGTTTAGCCTTTGCCAGTATGAGCTTAGTATTTTCGGTTCGGGATTTTTTATCGTATGGTAGGCCAGAGGAACTTTATAAAAACTGGCTAAAAATTCATTTAGGGAATATGATAGGCGGATACATAGCCGCTGTAACAGCGTTTGTAGTCGTAAATAATATGTTTCCTAGCTTTTGGGGATGGTTTGCTCCGACTTTGGTGGGCGTTCCGTATATTTTATATTGGAACCGACGGTTAAAGTAATGCAGATGACTAGGAATTAAGGAAGAAAGACGATTTTTTATTGCTTTTCAGCCAATTTAGAAATTTACTAGAACCGTTTTTTGAACTTCTTGTTCTTGTTGAATTTCTTGTTCTTGTTGAATTTAGATTTTCCGCCGACTTGGTTTCCTCCGTATTCATCCAATTTCATAGGCAGATTTTGGCTGATTTTAGAGTTTTCGCTTAATTTTAATTTACCTTTTGATATGGTAGACAAATGATCTAAAATAACATCGTCTTCAACACTATCGCGGTTCCAGGCCATGTAGGATTTCTTCAATTGGTTAGCAATTGATTCCACAACCATTTCCTTTACTTCGTTATCTTCCCATTCACTGATTTTGGTAACCATATTTTCCAACACTTTTCCGTAATGACGGTATTTAATTTGTTGGCTAGGGTAATTGGGTTTTTGGGGTCTTTTGGCGACTGATTCGGCTGTTGGTTTTGGATACGGACTATCCACATCCAGTTCGAAGTTGGACATCACAAACATGTGGTCCCACAGTTTTTGCTTGAAATCGTCAAAATCTCTAAAGCTAGGCGTCAACGCGGCCATCGATACAATAATTGAACGAGCGGCACGGTTGCGTTCCTCCCTATCTTCAATGGTTTTAACATGGTTGATCATTTTTTGGATGCCACGACCATATTCCGCAATTTTCATCGTTGGTCTTTCCGTATTGTATTCCAAACCTTTCATGTGGCAAAGTAAAGCTATTTTATTTAAAGTTCGAAAACCGAAGCAATTGAAGTTATAAAGAGGGAGCTTTTACTTTTTCCAAACTAAGAATTCCCTTTCCAATTCGGGGTAAAACCTTGCTGAAAATTCTAGCACGGAATCATAATTGCTTTCCAAAAAAGGTTGAGCCAAATCCATTCTATTTTCGGTTTTTACCCGTTGGCTCATGCGTTTACACACCTGTCCGATTCCTTGCACAGAGGCATAGGCCAACAACCAATTTTGTTTTTCCATAAAAGGCAATAAGTATTGTACCTTTTCAGGGAAATGGTTTTTCCTCGTATTAGCCAACTTATAAAACTGGTGAGAAAACCCTTCCAAACCGGGTTCGATTTTCCAGTTTTTTGCTAAAAAATGATCATGAAAAATATCCGAAACCACAGCGGCATATCGTCCAAATTCAGGCCTCAAAAAGGCATTAAATTCTTTGTTGATCGCATGTGTATCGGTAAAAAGATCAATTTGTCGGTGCATTCTTATACCTTCCAATATTTTACCTGAATACAGCTTCTCGGGGTTGCCCTTTACCGCATCGGCTATAAAGTTACCCAACATTAATTCCTCATCAGGATAGGCAAGGTATAAATGCGCCAAAAAGTTCATTGACAAAAGTATTCCGATTCAGTAAACGAGAAAAATCAAATTCAGTTTTAACCCAGATTACGCATTAGAAATGCAAAAACGATTAACCAGTTGTAAATCAATTTGGATGGCCAAATTGATAACAACTGCTATCCCGAAATTTCTTCGGGAGGGGTAAACCCAACTAAATCAAGTAGTTCGGATTTGTAAATCCTCCTATTGATTAATTTGGGTTTAAAAGCTTAATTTAAACATTGCATAGGTTGAATTACAAAGGACTTTGGGGTATTTTGCCGATTGATTAGGTCAAATTTTCATAATTCTTTGGGTATAAGCCCAAATTATTAATCCAAGCATACCACATGTTTTAAATCCTTCTATCTTCGCACTCCCTCGGATGAAAGCAGTTTTTAACTTTATTCCTGACTTATTCTTCCACATTGGTCGGTACGCCGCCATGTTGGGGATGGTTTTTTCCAGACCTGAAAAATGGAGAATTTATTACAACCGTTTCTTGGAAGAGCTTTTCAATTTGGGCATTGGCTCCATTGGAATTGTTTCGATTGTATCCCTATTTATGGGAGCAGTAATTACCATTCAAGGAGCTTATAATTTTTCATCACCTTGGATTCCACTATATGCAGTTGGATTAGCAACAAGGGATACCATGATATTAGAATTTTCACCGACCATTATTTCTGTAATTCTTTGTGGTAAAGTTGGATCGAGCATAGCAGGGGAAATTGGCACCATGCGGGTTACCGAACAAATTGATGCCCTTGAAATTATGGGTGTTAATTCCAGGGCTTTTTTGATCTTACCGAAAATATTTGCTTCCCTTGTTTTTAATCCTGTTTTGGTAACAATGAGTATGTTGTTAGGCATACTCGGGGGGTGGATTGGTGGTGTTTTAAGTGGTGCTACCACAACTTTTGAATATGTTTATGGAATTACCTATTTGTTTGTTCCCTATTACGTAACCTATGCCTTATCCAAAACGGTAGTTTTTGCCTTTTTGATTACTTCGGTTTCATCCTACCATGGTTACCACACAGAAGGTGGTGCTTTGGAGGTAGGAAAATCCAGTACCAAAGCCGTAGTTTATAGCATTCTCAGCATTTTGATTGCCAATTATTTCCTAACTCAATTGTTGCTCACGTGATCGAAGTTAAGAACCTCCATAAATCGTTCAACGGCAAAAAGATATTGAACAATATCAGTGCAACCTTTGAGAAAGGGAAAACTAACCTAATTATTGGTGCATCTGGTTCAGGTAAAACGGTATTAACTAAATGTTTGGTAGGCCTATTCGATATTGATTCAGGTGAAATTTTATATGAGAAATCGGATTTCACTAAAATGAATTTTATGGCGAAAAAAGAACTTCGCAAAGAAATAGGCATGCTGTTTCAGGGTTCGGCTTTGTTTGACAGCATGACTGTGGAAGAAAATGTTATGTTTCCGCTCAGTCTGTTTTCGCATATGAGCGATTCTGAAAAACGTGACAGGGCGAATTTCTGTCTTCAACGAGTGAACTTGCCCAATGCAGCTCATTTATATCCGGCTGAAATTTCAGGAGGTATGAAAAAAAGGGTGGGAATAGCTCGAGCCATTGCCATGAATCCGAAATACTTGTTCTGCGATGAACCGAACTCGGGATTAGATCCAAGAACATCGATTGTGATTGACGAATTAATCAAAGAAATTACTGAAGAATACAATATTACGACCATAGTTGTAACCCATGATATGAACTCTGTGATGGAAATTGGCGACAACATCATTTTCATTTACAAGGGGGAAAAATATTGGGAAGGCGATAAAGATTCCATTATTCATTCCGATAATGAAGAACTCAACAATTTTGTTTATGCCTCCAAATTTATGCGTCGCTACAAAGAATTAGAGAAATAATTCAACCAAATCATGGCATTAACAAAGGAAGAAATTTCTGAGTGGTTTCAAGGACTACAAACTCGGATATGTTTGGCATTGGAAGAAGTAGATGGAAAGGCAAAATTCGAATCCGACATTTGGGAAAGACCGGGTGGCGGAGGTGGGCACACAAGAGTAATTCGCAATGGACAAGTTTTTGAGAAAGGTGGAGTAAACTTTTCTGCTGTTTGGGGACCTACACCTGAGGCCATTTTGAACGCCTTGAAATTGGAAAAAAGCGATTTTTTTGCAACGGGGGTTTCCATTGTAATACATCCTTCTAGTCCGCTTGTACCAATCATTCATATGAATGTTCGGTATTTTGAAATGACCAATGGCATTTGGTGGTTTGGCGGTGGTATTGACCTTACTCCTATTTACCTTGTTTCAGAGGATGCTAAATTCTTTCATCAAACCTTAAAAAACACCTGCGACAAGTTTGATGCTGCCTTTTATCCCCATTACAAAAACTGGGCAGATGATTATTTTTTCATTCGTCATCGCAAAGAAACAAGAGGAGTTGGTGGTATCTTTTTCGACCACTTGAAGCCTACAGACAGGCTATCAAAGTCCGACCATTTTGAATTTGTGAAGGCAGTAGGGGAAACCTTTGCTCCGGTTTATTGTGAAATTGTCAATCGGCATAAAGCGAAAACTTTTACGCCTGAACAAAAGCAATGGCAACTTTTAAGAAGGGGCCGTTATGTAGAGTTTAACTTGGTTTACGACAAAGGGACCAAGTTTGGATTGGACACCGACGGCAGAATTGAAAGCATTTTAATGAGTTTGCCCTTGCATGCTTCTTGGGATTATAATCCTCAGGTCAGTCCGAACAGTGCCGAGGAATACACCCTGAAACATCTGAAAAAAGGAATAGACTGGTTGGTTGAATAAGGGTAGAATAATCAGATAAAATCGGTACAGCATTATTGGGTTATGAAAGCAAATTAGAATATTATTCGTATTTTAGCCCACCGATTTACCCGAATCGTCCCGAATTCATGAAACAACAAATCCTTGCAATTGCCGCGGTGTGCGGAAGTATTTTTATTGGTCAGGCCCAAACAACCGAAATTAAAACCTGTGGAACCGATGCTAATTTAGCCCGTCAAATCCAAGCGAACCCAGGATTAATGGAACAATTGATGAAGCAGTCATTAATTGCAAAACAGCTAGGTTCACAAAAAGGCAAATCAACAGAAGACTCCCCTTTAATTGTCCCAGTTGTATTCCATGTAATTCATAATGGCGGATCAGAAAACATTTCCAAAGCCCAAATTCTGAACCAAATTGTAAGTTTAAATTTGGATTATATGCGCTTAAATGCAGACACATCCGCAACTGTAGAGGCATTTAAGCCAGTTGCAGGTTCAGCCAATATTGAATTTAGACTGGCTAATTTAGACCCAAACGGAAATTGTACAGATGGAATCGTTAGGGTTCAATCCATTTTAACTGACAATGCAGGTGAATCAGTGAAGGCGCTTAGTTATTGGCCTAGCAATAAATATTTAAACATTTGGGTTGTAAAAAATATTGCCAGTGATGGAACCTCTGGTGGAACCACCTTAGGTTATGCACAATTTCCAGGTGCCGGTGCTGCTGAAACAGATGGAATTGTTGTTAGAGGCGATTATGTAGGATCTATTGGAAGTGCAGCTAACACTCAAAATGGAGGTCGCACATTGACCCATGAAATTGGACATATTATGGGATTATTTCATACTTTCCAAGGAGGATGCAATGGTGGATTTTTTGGCGAAGACATTGATGATACGCCACCAGTTGCTGCTAATAATTTTGGATGCAACCTTTCAGCCAATTCCTGCACCAACGACAATCCAGATTTACCCGATATGGTGCAGAACTATATGGATTATTCCAATGGAACCTGTATGAATCTTTTTACTATCGGACAATGCGAGAAAATGCAAGGCATATTGAGCAATGAAAGAGCAAATTTGGTAAGTCAATCCAACAATGTAGCTACGGGGACTGATGATGTAATTGTTTCACCTTGTGCACCGGTTGCCCATTTTTTTGCTAATCGTACTTTCATCTGCGCGGGTGCTCAAGTGAAATTTACCGATAATTCATACAACGGAACAATTGAGAACCGGCAATGGACTTTTGCTGGGGGCACTCCCGCTTCAAGCACAGATTCAACCGTAAATGTTACTTACAGCACCCCGGGACAATACAATGTAACCCTAACTGTATCAAATGGATTAGGCAATGATGTAGAAACTATTAATCAAATGATTTATGTTTTACCCGATACAGCTTCAAATGAATCTGGTCAGGTTGCAGAAGGATTTGAATTACCGGATGCCGAAACCCCTATCATTATTGAAAATGTAGAGAATTTAGGTGGAACTTGGACCAAATCGGCTTATCCTCATACGGGTACCAAATCTATTCGTTGTGTGAATTACAATGGCGCCAATCCTGAAAATGCTGTTGATTATTTTAGTCTTTATCCCATCGATGTAACAGCCCTCACCAACCCGATTATGACCTTTTGGTTATCGTATGCACAAAGACCAAGTTCATTTACAACACCAGAGAGCAATGAAAAGTTAAGGGTTTTAGTCTCTTCGAATTGCGGCGTTTCATGGACACCTCGGTTTTCTAAACAAGGAAGCACCTTGGCTACAACACAATCCACTTCAAATGGTTTTGCACCCAATGCAGCAAGCCAATGGGAACAACAAACCATCAATTTAGCTTCTTACACTTCCATCGACCACCTACTGGTAAGATTTGAACTAACAAGTTCTGGGGGGAATAATGTTTATATTGATGATATTAACATAGGCGGACCAACTGGTATTGAAACACAACTAAACCCGGTTGATTGGGTACTATCACCAAATCCGAACAATGGTCAATTTAATTTAGAATTTATCCTTGACAAACAGACTTCTGCTGAGTTTTCTTTAGTTGATTTAATGGGTAGAACTGTTTATAAAATCCCTTCAAAAGTATATTCGGTTGGAAGCCATTCCGAAGCTTTCAATTTTGACCAAGTGGAAAAAGGCATTTACTTCTTAACTGTACAATCAAACCAAGGCGGTTTGACACAAAAACTAATTATTGAATAATTTCTCGATACCGAAATCCCGAATTATGACTAAAAATATAACTCTTGCTTCAGCCTTGCTGCTTTGTGGTTTGCAATCAATTTATGCACAAGACCTTTGTGGAACAGATAGATTTCTGAAAAAGCATTTGGAAACCAATCCTAAAGCAAAGCAGTCGCATGATGCAAGGAAAGAAAGCTTGAGGCATCTCGACCATAATCAACCAAAATCAGAACAAGCCGCCAATAGGGTTATCCCAGTAGTTTTCCATGTAATTCATCAATATGGAAGTGAAAATATATCCAAAAGTGTTATTGAAGAAACGCTGGATATTATGAATAGGGATTGGCAAGGAACCAATGAATATGTAGGTTCGATTACCTCCACATTTGCTGGAGTTTCATCCGATATGGAGGTTGAATTCAGACTAGCCACCATTGATCCAAATGGAAACTGTACTGAAGGTATCACCAGAACCTATTCTACATTAACAGAAGGAGCTTCTGATAATGTGAAAGATTTAGTCAGATGGCCGAATACCAAATACCTGAATGTTTGGGTAGTAAAATCTATTCAGGAAGATGGATCTGGTTCAGGGATAACCTTGGGCTATGCTTACTATCCAAATGTAATGAACTGGAATCCAGGTGTTGACGGAATTTTATGCAGAGCCGATGCCTTAGGTGCAAATTCTTCACGATCAGGCCGAACTATGAGCCACGAGGTTGGACATTACCTAGGTCTTGCCCATACCTTTGAAGGCAGTTGTGGATTTGATGGCGATGATTGTCCGGATACCCCATCTGAAGATGGAAATGCAAATTTTGGTTGCGACTATTCCTATAATCCTTGTGGAACTAGCTTACCTGCTAATGTCGAAAACATAATGAGCTATTCTTCCTGCGTAAAGATGTTTACAAACGACCAAAAAGACATTGTCGATAATACCTTCCAAGATTATAGGAATGTTTTAATCTCCAATTCAAACCTAAATGCAACTGGAACCCAAGCTGCGGGAATTGTATCTAATTGCAAACCAATTGCAGATTTCAAATCTAACGTCCAAATTGCTTGTCAAGGAGAATCAATTGATTTTATTGATTTAACCTATAATGGCACACCAAACAATTGGAATTGGACATTTAATGGCGGCACTCCTGCTTCCTCAAATGATCAAAGCCCAACTATCCAATACAACACACCTGGCACTTATACTGTAAGTTTGGTGACGTCTAATGACCAAGGTCAAACCTCATTTTCTCAACCACAATATATACAAGTGGTTAGCAATGTGGCCGAAAATTCCAATCCACCCTATTCCGAGGGTTTTGAGACTTCTCCATTAAGCAATGGTTTATGGTCTATTGAAAATCCAAACAATGACTTAACTTGGTCTGAAGTTTCTTCCGGAATGGCTACTGGATCAAAATGCATGCGGATAAACAATTCTGCCAATTCTACAGATGGAGAAGTTGATGCATTAATATCGAATTCTTATAATTTCTCCTTATTACAAGACCTCGTATTTTCCTTTAAAGTTGCCTATCGTCAGAAAACATCCACGGATAATGACCAATTAAAGGTTTATTTTTCCACTAATTGTGGCAAAACATGGCTAATTCGCTACTCAAAAATCGGCTCTTCTTTGGCAACCACTACAGCAAGTACGGCTTCCTTTGTTCCTAATCCTTCCCAATATAGAACAGATGAAATAAGCATTTCCCCAAGTATTAAAGCAAGCAACAATGTTCGATTTAAATTTGAATTTACCTCAGGAGGAGGAAACAATATTTATATCGATGATATCAATATTTCTGGGTCGGTTGGAATAGATGCACCAGAGGTAGTAAACCAAGCTTTGGTAATTTTCCCAAATCCTGCTAATGATAGAACAGAACTGAATTACTATTCACCAAAAGGAGGACAAGTCCTTTTTGAGGTAACCGATCTATTGGGCAAGGTAATCCTTTCTGAACCAATTCAATCAAATCCTGGTGATAATTCCATTTCATTGACAAAAAGCCAATTAAGTCAACAAGGTATTTACTTTTTGAAGGTAAAAGGGAATGGGTTTACAGGAACTGGAAAATTGATTTGGCAATAAAAGAATATCAAAAATCTTTTGTTGGGAAAATTTATGGGAAGCAAAATACGTTTCTCTATTCTTCAGTATTCTTGTATCCTAACTTGAAACGAAATGGAGAGTCCAATCTTATCCCTGAGCAATGCCAATATCTACCAACGGAGCAATATGATCCTAACAGGGGTTAATATTGCCATAGGGAAAAGTGAATTTGTATATTTGATAGGAAAAACCGGTAGCGGAAAAAGTTCGCTCCTTCGTACTTTATATGCTGATTTGCCATTAAAGGAAGGACAAGGTAATGTTGCCGGATATGCATTAAATGGATTAAAAGAAAAAGAAGTCCCCTTTCTTAGGAGAAAACTAGGAATTGTTTTTCAAGATTTTCAGCTTCTAACGGATAGAACCGTTTATGAGAATTTGAATTTTGTATTGAGGGCTACCGGTTGGACCGAAAAATCAAAAATCGATCATCAAATTAGAACTGTTTTGGACAATGTTGGTTTAGGTAGTTTAGGTCAAAAAATGCCCCATCAACTATCAGGCGGGGAACAGCAAAGGGTTTCCATAGCGAGAGCATTGTTGAATAACCCTGAATTAATTTTAGCTGATGAACCAACAGGAAATTTAGATCCCGAAACTTCAGAAGGTATTCTTAATTTGTTGGTAAGCATCAGTCAGTTTGGTTGTGCAGTTTTAATGGCAACTCATAACTATAACTTTTTCAAACAACATCCCTCCAGAACCTTAAAATGCGAAGGGGGAAGGGTTATTGAATTCAACCAGGAATCAGCTAAAAATGCTATAAAAGAAGAAGATTTTAACGATCCTCTACCCTATAATGTGCGAATCAGGGAAACAGAATTTGAATAAGCTTTTTGGCATTCTCATGGTTACTAAAGCCTTTTCCTAGAATAGCCTTTCTTTTTTCCAATACAATTATTTCAAAATTTGCTTGGTATTTCTCTAAAATCAGGGACTTCATTTCATTCGCATCTTTTGCAATACAACATAAGGATTCCAGACCTGTATTTTCTACCATAGGCACATTTACTACACAATGTTTTCCATTGAATAATGCCGCCAATAATTTCAACTTGATACCTGTGGCTTGGAAAGTAGGTAGAATGTTAACTTGAGCCGCTTGAATCAAGGTATGGATTTCTTCGGTGTTAATCTCAGACTTCAAAATAATATGCGGATGTTTGGCGACCTTATTTTTTAGTTCCATGGATGGATTGTTTCCTGCAATAACCACTGGAATGTCGATATCGTTTAAAACCTCTTCCACTAGCCATAAGGCAGCTTTGTTGTTTTCACCAATCCCTAAACTTCCATGGTAAAGGCAAAAGCTTCCCTTTTCAGGCTTTATAAGCAACTCTGTATTGGTATGAAAGGCTGTTATATGAAAGGTCTTGGGATTTATGGCAGTAAAATGTTCTGTATCAGCAGGAGAAATTGAAACTAATGCATCAGCCCCTGCCAATTCCTGTTCATAGGTCTTTAACTTATTGGCCTCTAATTCAAAATAGAACCGTTTAAAAATACTGGATTCAGCTGCAGCTAAATGACGGTAATAATCATGTTCGACATTATGTGTTCGAACGACTCTTCGTCTTCCTTTTAATCGCTCATGGTTTAAATAAAAACAACAATGCAAGCCTTCAAATAAAATAGGAGCCTTGTCTTTGCAAAGATTTTCTAATAGCTGGGGACTACTTCGGGAAACAACAATAAAAGGACTGAAACTGAATAAATTCTGCCGAGAAGAATGCCTTTTGTAGTAATAAACCTTTTGGCAATATTTATTAAGCTCTTTTGCTTCCCCCTGCCATACTCGAAACAATGCAGCGTTATCTTTAATCCTAATTCCGACAAAGCCTTCAGTTTATAAAACAAATCAATGGCCCCTCCATAATTGGCAGGATAGGGAACATCAAAGGCTACAATATGCAAACGTTTATCCACTAGTTCAATTTTTCAAATTGATTAATTGAGTCGAGTTCTAAAACTGTATAGTTTCCATCTTCACTCGGATGAAACATCGTTTTAAACTTGGCATTCCAAATAATTTGATAAGGTTTATAGGAATTCCTTGAATATACCTGCTGACCATAAGTTTCGTCAATACCAGAAATTAATACAATAAACTCTGCTTCCGATTCCTTCAAATCTTCTTCTGTAAATCCCCATAATGGGCTTTGCTCATCAATGGGATGAACAATAGTCCAACTTAGAACCATAAAATTGATTTTTTTCATTTCTGTTTCCAAAAAGAAAAAACGTCTCACCCAAACCCCATTTTCCTTCATTTTCAAACCAACACTTAGCTTAACTTCTGTTTCTAAAAGAATATTTGGCAAGGCATTGGCAATTCTAAACATTAATCCGGTTATCTCTTTATAAGGTCCAATAATGGCGTTTGAGCTATAAACCATTTTACTAACTGGTCGGGAAAACCTGCCATATAACAAACCAGTTGTAATGGAAAAGGATAAAACACCAAATAAAGCCTCAAAAGAAGCCACCATATTTGTTGAAAAACCCGTTGGATTTACACGGCCATAACCTACCGTTGTGAAAGTCTGGCAAGAAAAAAAGAAGGCTTCCAAAAATTTTTCTGCAGGGGTTTGACCAATCAATCCCCCGATATTCTCCAATCCTGCTGCATAATATAATCCTGCAAACATTAAATTGCAACCAATAAAGAAGCTAATGGATATAAAAAAGAACATTTTCCATGAAATCGTTACTAAGTAATGGAAGGGACTGAATTTGTCCCAAAAATGCATTCCTCTTTTTTCTACATTAAAACTTCCATCAGGATTAACAAGGCGAGCACCTTGAAGGTTATTTTGGTTGCTAAACCCTGACTCTTTGTTTTCAATAAATGCTTTCTTGGCCTGAAATCGATTTAATCTTGACACGAGCCGAAATTAAGGCTTATCCTAAAACAAAAAGAGAAAAACAAACCTCAAAAATTGAATTTCTATTTTTTGAAGCCAAATTCATTCCCTTAATCTTCCATTTAGTTTTCTAAAAACTGTTTAGCTAATGGAACTTCCCTTTCCAAATCCAAAATTATTTCAGCCGAAATTGGATGTTCTTTAACAGGAAGATAGTTTTCCCAAAATGTTGCATCATACTCGTATTGCCTTCTGTATAAATTGGATAGATAGGAGAATTTTTCAGCAGATGGAGCAGGCTGAAATAAATCAACCCGATAAACCCAGAGATCAAAATACTCCCTTACTTTAAAATCGAAAGTCTTAAATACAGGATTGTATATATCATGCTCGTAGTAAAACTGAATGGATGAAAGAAAATACTTCTTATCAACTTTTTGATATTTTACTGCTACACTGCCTTCATTAAATTTCCAATTTGACCGGTCATACCTTTCCAAGGCAAAATTTTTATTCGGTTCCGTTTTTGAAAAGGTTTGAATTATGGCTGTATCTTTCAATGAAATATCAATAAATCCTTTTGTTACCTTTATTTCATCAGGCGAGGAAAGAAAAAATAGAATTCTAGTTACTGAGTCCGAAACGAATGTAGTATCAAATTTAAAACGATAACGTCCTAAATTAAATGGATTTGTAAAAAATTTGGCAGGATAATGAACCGTATTTTCTTCCAACAGTTCAGCCAAGTGGTCACCATGAATATCTTTGTTTCTTTCATAAACCCTACTTCGTCGCATCTGTTTCACATTCATTTTTTCTTCTCCCAAATATCCAGGGTCTATTACCTGTAAGTCTGCCTCCACTAGCCTAACCCATTTTTTATTCTCCTGATGGCTTTGTCTGTAAAACGCATTATAGAAATAAGGCTTTTGAGGATAGTTTCTAGAAAATTTTCGAATCGCGGACCGAAGCAGGTTTTCTGCCTTCATTTCTTCGAATGTCACACCGCTAATGGAATAGGTCTTACTTTTTAAAGTAACCTGAATGGGTCCTGATTGCCTAAAGACCCAATTTCCGATTTCAAATCCAATGCAGGAAAAAAGTAAGGAATCACCTTTTTCACCTTGAATGCTGAAGTTCCCAGCGGAATCAGCCATACTGTATTTCGAAATAGCCTTATTTAAAATCGAAACAAAGGGAACAGATTTTCCCCGTTCATCAATTATCTTCCCTCTGATCCATTGTATCTGGGTGTGAGCCAACAAAGGAAAAAAAGAAACAAAAAAAATTAAACCTAGCCGTTTCATATAATATTGACAACGACTAGGTTTAATTTCCATAAAGGTTTAGTGAATTATCGTCAATTTTCTTTGACAACTTACCCCATTGGATTCGAGAACCAAGGTATAAACACCATTCGAAAAACTTGATGTAGGAACAACTAGCTGTTTAACCTGATTTGCAGCAACCGAATAAACAAGCTCCCCCAATGGATTCACAACCTGAAGTTTAACATCTAAAGTATTTTCAAATTGAATGTTAACTAGGTTATTAGATGGATTAGGGAAAACCATTAAAGAGGGGAAGGTTAATTCTTCCATTCCCACACCAGTCACTGTTTTGAATTTAAAAGGGCTCAACCAATCACCAAAAGCAGTACCATCTGTAGCCCTAACTCTCCACCAATAGAAAGTGTTTAAAGTTAAACCAGAAGAGAATGTGTAAGAAGATGCAGTAGTATTTGCATCGGCAATTATATTGGTGAATTGATCATCAGTTGCTACTTGAATATTGTAACCTGTGGCACCAAAGGCATCGGTCCAATTAAAATTGGTAGTGCCGATTGGTAGATTTATGGCATTATTGGCTGGGGTTTGCAGATTAAATTCGTTTAATTGTGGCAAACCTTCTCCAAGTAAACGTGCGATTAAAACATCATTATCTTTCCATCCTACTACAACAATTTTATTGTCGGTTTGCACGGCAATGCCATAAAACAATGCCTCTGTACTTTGGTTAAAGTCAAAATCAAGGGTTCCGCTAGAACCAAAACTTGCATCAAAATTATTATTAGCACTCAAAATCCTAGAAGCTAATCCTTTATCGCCAGAATAACCACAGGTGACAATGTTTCCGTTCATATCCAAAGCCATATCGTAGTAGCCTAGTCCATTGGCAAAATCAGTATTTGTTGAATTAGAAACGGAACCATCTGTATCAATACCTACAAAAATTCCATCATAGGCCAAGTTGGAAACATAGCTTCTGCCCACAGCCAAAAAACTTTGATCTGGATTCAACAAAGTTGCATACAATTGGTCATGCCCATTAAATCCGCCATTGTAAACCTCTTCCCCATCCGTAGAAAAAGTATTGTCCATGCTACCATCCGAATTAATCTTGAAGGCAACCATATCTGAATCCCAGCTTAGGTTTGGAAAATCTCTCCAACCAACGGCCGTAATTTTACCATTCGAAGCAACTGCTACATCTTCAACCATATACAAATATTGATCATCCAAGTTGGTAATCCACATCAAACGTATTCCTGTAGAATTAAAGGTATCATCCAAACTTCCATCCTCATTATACCTTACCACAGCAGGTTTGGCCAAATTATCATCAATTTGTGCAGCTCCACCGGCAATTACTTTTCCAGTTAGTTGGTGAACTTTTACACATTTATAAATGTCTTGCTTATTGGCGTCCAAATCTGTTAATACGATCCCATTCGTGCCGAACGTACTAAACAAACTACCATCCGCATTGTATTTAACTAAAGCAGCATCCCTATCCGTTCCGTTATCAGAGGAACCAGCTAAAATAAAACTACCATCGGCCAGGACTGCCAATTCATAAGCAATATCCTCTGAACCAATATTCAAATCGGTTAAAACCTTTCCATTAGAACCAAAACCAGCATCTAAAGTTCCATCCGAATTGTAACGTAACACCATAAAATCCTTTCCGGTAGAACTATTGAAACTGGTACCTACTACCAATATTTTTCCATCACTTAAAATGGCCAAATCATAAGCCTTATCTTCACTAGAACCAACATTGGTTACATTATATCCAGTGGAATTAAAGCTTAAATCCAAATTCCCTGCAGGTTGAGCGCATACACTTAAAGGACCAAGAAATATTAAAGAGAAAAGTTTTTTCATGAGTATTCAAATTTTCTGCGAAAGTAGGTAAAACACCTTTGCGAAAAATCAAAGAATAAAGGATTGAATTTTAAAAAGTTAGGTTGGTTTAAACTTGTAAAGGCAAATTATTAAATTACTAAACAAGCACTTTCGTTCCTTTTTGAAAATCAAACCACTTCACTCCCTTTACAACAGTCAATCTATTTTATTCATAATCAGTAATTTAATTCCAAAAACAACCATCCTCAATTTCTTTTATCTTTCTTGTTTGGTCAATGCTAAAATTTTAAAAACATTAGAAAACAATCTTTCCTTTTTGCCTTTAAGGTTTTGAACCTGACAAATAGAACCTTCCCTACTCAATTTTCGTAAAAATTTTAAAAATAGCATCCGTCACATCGGCTTAAGCATTAAAAAATGGGGGAAAATCAACCAAAAATTAAGGTTCTTGAAACAATTAGACAGGGTAAAGTGGGAGGAGGCGAATCACACGTTTTAGATTTAGTTAAAAATATTGATAAAAGTAAATTTGAGCCGATTGTATTATCCTTTACAGATGGTCCAATGGTGGATACCCTAAAAAAAATGGGAATTACCACCCATGTGATTGAAACCATCAAACCGTTTAATCTATCCACCTTCTTCAAGGTTAGGCGACTATTAATCGACGAAAAAATCCAACTCGTTCATGCCCATGGTACCCGAGCCTTTAGCAATGTAATCTTTGCTGCCAAATCACTAGGACTGCCAATAGTTTATACGGTGCATGGTTGGTCGTTTCATCAAGATCAAAAAACATTCGAACGTGTGCTCAGGGAAACTTCCGAAAACTTCCTTACACGCAATGCCGAACTGACCATTTGTGTTTCGCATTCAAACCGAAAAGATGGAATAAATCGCTTCAACATGAAAAGAAGCATGGTTATAAATTTGGGAATTGATTTTGAAAAATTCAACCCAGACCGTTCCTTCCCAGATATTTCTTCCGAATTAGAACTGGATAAAGGAAAAACAATAGTCGGCTTTTTAGTAAGAATGACAAAACAAAAAGATCCGTTTACCCTTATTAGAGCTATTGCTGAAGTCAAAAAACAAACCAATCAAATTCAATTCCTTTTTGTTGGCGATGGCGATTTGAAAGAGGAAGCAATTCAATTAGCTAAGGATTTGGATGTTATGGATTTAATCAAATTTCATCCATTTCGTTCAGATGTGCCAAATGTGCTCAATAACTTTGATATCTATGTTTTGCCTTCATTATGGGAAGGTTTACCTCTCGGACTTTTGGAAGCCATGGCTATGAAAAAAGCAATCGTTGCTACCCCAGTCGACGGTACTAAAGAAGCCATCACCAATGAAGAAAATGGAATCCTTGTCCCTTGCAAAGATACCAAAGCCTTGGCTGAAGCAATCATTCGCTTGCATAACGATAAAGAATTAAGAAGCAAACTGGCCAATTCAGCCCAAGCTTCCGTGAGGCAAAATTTTGAAATTATCCGTATGGTAAGACAAAATGAAGCAGCTTATTTAGATATCCTTAAGGCCTAAACTAAGGTTTGATTCCCCTTTTTACAACTGCTGAATGAAAAACAAAGGCCCAGGTTCAGTACAATGCTATGCGGAGATGTCGGGCAAGGATAGAGCGTGATACCCCGCAGGCGTGCTCCCCCCGAATCCCTTCGGGGGGAGCAGGCTGAGGAGTATTAGCGATAGCCTGACCCAACCGCCTTAGTAAATGGTGGAAAAGAGGTAGAATGGTTTTGGGCGGTTGGGGGCCCGCCAAAGTTTAAAAAAAATCTAAGCCATTTTACTTTTATATAAATCTGAAAACCAAAGTTTTAACTTAAGATTTTGGATTCCACCAACTTATGCCATAGTAAGGCTTAATCGCAGGGAACAGCGGAAAGATAATCGGTGAATACGAGCAGCCCACAAACTTGCACACGAATAGTTTCAGACGAATTAGCTTTATTTCAAACCTTACTAGCACTTGGTTCAAAATTGGGCGCAAAAATTCTAAGATGATTTGATTTTAAACCTAGATTACGCATTAGAAATACATAAACGATTAACTAGTTGTAAATCAATTTGGATGGCCAAATTGATAACAACTGCTATCCCGAAATTTCTTCGGGAGGGGTAAACCCAACTAAATCAAGTAGTTCGGATTTGTAAATCCTCCTATTGATTAACTTGGGTTAAAAAAGCTCGAGTCCCAATTGTTGCGGGGGTGGCTGATTTTTGTTCGAAGGATGATTGGGGTCTTCTGATGGCAATTTAACCTCAATTATTGGAGGTTTTTCTTGCTCTTCCAAAGGTTCAGAAGGAGCTTCATTCGTTTCACTAGTTTCGGTGATGTTCTCCACAACTTCGGGCTCCGGTTCCGGCTCCTCTTCTACAGGTAAGGGTTCCAGTAAATTTATTTCCTTCACCTTTCTTGTTGTAAGTCGATTTCCTTTTGCCTTAAACCCTTTCACATCAATAAATTCATGGGCATGAATAACCTCTTTTGGATATTCCCCATTGATTTTTTCTCCCATATAAATCAACTCGATCACCGGATATTTATCGCTGCTTACTAATTCCAAAGCCGACCCTTCCGATTCGCTAATAAACAAAACCTTCTTGTCTGATGATTCAGGCAAAAACCGCTTGATATTAAATTGCTTGTTTTCTTGGTCCCAATAAACCGCCATAATTGGCTTCTGCGGATTAAATTTTTCAATAAGTATCATTTCTTCTTCAAAATGAGTACTTAAATCAAATCCATACAATCGGTAATGACCGGTTTGGTAAATAGCAAGTATCTTATCATCCCCCGAAAAACGGCCCAATAACGTGCCTCTTCCTTCTGCATTCAAACGCTGAACGCTATCATCAAACCAAATCTGACGGGCGGCCAAAGTCGAAACCCCTTTTTCCTTCTGCACCACTTTCCTAATTTCTTCCCTCGTAAGTATATTTCCTTGGGCATCCCTACCTTTTATAGTCACCTCTCCAAAATCTATATCAAACTGCAGCTTTTTCAAACTTGGCCGAGGACGCAATTGAATGTTCACCAATTCGCTTTCACCGTTGGGATTGGCCGTGAAATATATGATTTTACTATCCTTGGCACCCTTGGTCAATGGATATTCTTTATCCCGGGTAACTCCTGTTACCGCAAACCGCTTAATATATTTTGCACCGTATTTCCCATCCCGATAAATCATATTATAAATAGTACGGTTATCGTTCTTCTTAAACACCGCAATATGGATAATATTTTTCCCCACAAAAGCCTTCTCGGTCACCTTGGTTACGATCATGGTTCCATCTTCCCTGAAAACAATTATGTCATCAATGTCCGAACAATCTGAAACATATTCATCTTTTTTCATACCAAACCCGGCAAATCCTTCCAAACGGTTTACGTATAATTTTTCATTAGCAACAGCTACGCGGGTCGCAACGATATTGTCAAATTGCTTTATCTCTGTTTTCCTTTCTCTTCCTTTTCCGTACTTTTTCTTGAGATTCTTGAAATATTCAATGGCAAATTCAACCAAGGTCGACAAATGATGTTTGATTTCGGCTATCTGTTCATTCAGCTTCCGCATTTTTTCATCGGCAGCGAAACTATCGAACCGGGTAATCCGAATCATAGGAATTTGGGTTAAGCGCTCAAAGTCACTTTCAACAATTTCCCTAAACAACAACTTTTTATGTGGCTCAAAACATTTATCCAAATAGGCAAACAAATCAGGCTTGTTGTCATACTCCTTAAATGGAATATACATTTCCTCCAAAATAAAAATCTTTTCCAGGGAAGCGAAAAAATAATCCTCTTCTAACTCCGACTTCCTTATCTCCAACTCCTTTTTCAAAAGAGCTAAAGTATTCTGGGTGCAAATTTTGAGAATTTCATTCACACCCATAAATATCGGCCTATCATTCTGAATGATACACGAGTTAGGCGATATTGAAATTTCACAATCCGTGAAGGCATACAAGGCATCAATGGTTTTGTCGGGCGAAATTCCAGGCGCAAGATGAATCACAATTTCCACATGCTCAGCCGTATTATCCTCCACTTTCCTTACCTTGATTTTCTCCTTTTCATTCGCCTTCAAAATGGTATCAATCAACGAAGAAGTGGTAGTCCCAAATGGAATTTCAGTAATAACCAAGGTCTTTTTATCAAGCTGGTTGATCTTAGCCCTCACCCTTACCTTTCCGCCTCGTAAACCATTATTATAATTGGTAAAATCAGCAAATCCTCCTGTCGGAAAATCAGGTAAAATATCCGTTGATTTGCCTCTTAAAATATCAATCGAAGCATCAATTAACTCATTAAAATTATGAGGTAAAATCTTACAGGCCAATCCTACCGCAATTCCTTCAACGCCCTGAGCCAAAAGCAGTGGAAATTTAATCGGAAGGGTCACAGGTTCTTTGTTCCGTCCGTCATAACTCGATTTCCAAACCGTAGTCTTTGGATTAAAAGCAACCTCCAAAGCAAATTTACTCAACCTAGCCTCAATATACCTAGGCGCTGCAGCATCATCCCCAGTTAAAATATTACCCCAGTTTCCTTGGCAATCAATTAGCAATTCCTTTTGCCCCAACTGTACCAAAGCATCCCCAATCGAAACATCACCATGCGGATGGTATTTCATGGTATGCCCTATAATATTGGCCACTTTATTGTAACGCCCATCTTCCAGCTCCCACATGGCATGCAAAATCCTACGCTGAACCGGCTTTAATCCATCATCAACATAAGGAACCGCCCTTTCTAAAATGACATAACTGGCATAATCCAAAAACCAATTTTGATACATACCCGAAACACGAATGACATTATGTTCGCCGTCATGGCCTTGCAAGTCATTGTTTTCTTCTCCTTCTTGACCTATTGGTTCAATTTCTTCGCTCATGTATCTTCCTCAAAATGGGTTGTAAAATTAAAGTAGCAAACCTTTATAAAACATAGGATTGGGCTTGTTTTTAAACATTTTTTTGAACATGCCTTAACACCTTTTTCTAACCATGTCTTTAATCAAACTTGAACAAGAAAATAAGGAAAGCAAAGGACTTGATTTCGAATTTGATAAATTTCATAATTCCAATTTTTATGCGGGCCCCTTTTCGCCTTTACTATTGGTGAAAAAAAAACATTCGGCAAGCGAAAAGGTCACGCTATCGCTAATACTCCTCGGTAGGTGCAGGCCTACACCGAATGCAGCAGTTTCAAACCACAGTACCTTGAAAATAAACCTGTTACTTGATTTACCTTTTCGGTGTAGGCCTGCACCTCCCTGCGGGGTATCACGCTCTATCGTTGCCCGGACCCCAGAATAAACCTTTTTCCGAAATTAAACATAATCGCTTTTTAAACCTGACCTCCTAAATTCAAAACCAAGGTAATATTGAAAATAGATTCATTTCTAATTCCAAAACTACCTTGGTTCTAAATAGCCTAGTTTTTTACCAATCGCCTTACAAAACTGCGTTCATCAACATGTACCTTAATTAAATAAACCCCATTGCCTAAATGGTTTAAATTATATGACCTGTTGAATTCACCTATAATTACCTCATCTTTAGGTTGTATTACCAATTTACCTAACACATCAAAAATCTCAATTTTCATTTTTGAGGCTTGAGGTAATTGTGCCGAAATTTCAAATACACCTTCAGTTGGATTAGGCAATATTTGTAATCCAATTTCTACACCGTCAGGTGCCTCGATACCAACATGGGTAAATTCTATTGGTGCGCTGCTTCCTGTGCATCCATTTACATCGGTTACTGTCACAGAATAGGTTCCACTAACAGGGGCATCATAGGTGGAAAAAGTTGCCCCAGGTATTACATTTCCATTAGAATACCATTGGTAGGAAGTAAATCCTGAAGTGGCAATCAACAAATTATTTTGGAAACTAATCTGTGGTTGTGGATTGTATACCGTCACATTCGTTGGGAAATTAACCAAAGAACTATCAATACATCCATTGGCATCAATTACAATACAAGAATATTGTCCCGATTCAAAAACGGTAATTTGGCTGCCAGATGGATTTGGACTTACATTCCAGAAGGCTAATCCCAAATTTCCTTGAATACTTACAGTTAGGGTAACACTTTCCCCAAAACAAAAATCAGTTGGACCACTGGCTGTTATTACTGGACTAAGCGGTGGATTTACTACAACTGTGAATGGAACAGAACTTCCAACACAACCATTGCTTCCTGTCACTGTAACAATATAATCGCCCGGTTGATTTACAACAATACTTTGCCCCGTTTGATTATTATTCCAGCTGTAGCTTCCAAATCCGTTAGAAGCAGTTAAACTTACTATACCGCCATTACATAAAGTTGAAGGACCATTTGAAGTGATAGCCGGATTTGGAGCCGGATTTACAGAAACGGATACATCAGCTGAAGTACCAACACAACCATCGGCTGTCAAAACGGTAACTGAATATATTCCGGAAGTAGTAACCGGAATAGTAGCTCCTGTTTGACCATTCGACCACAAATAGGAAACAAAGGTTTGTGAAGTGGCTAATTGAACTGAATCACCCTCACAAAAAGTTGTTGGTCCATCCGGAACTATAGTGGCATTGATTGAACTTGCCTGTCCGATCACTATTTGGTCAGAACCTTCACATCCATTTTGGTCTGTTACAATAACGGTATAGGTGCCTGGACCATTTGCTGTTATTGTTGGCGTAGTTGCTCCTGTGCTCCATGCATATGATGTAAACCCTGCGCCAGCATTCAAATTTAAAGTTCCTTGCGAACATAAGGTTGTATCGTTACCCAAGTTTGGTGAAGGAGAAGGTAAAATTGAAATGGTTATGCTATCCGGACTCGAGGTACAACCAAATGAAGTTATTCCTGTCACTTGATAGTCGCCTGCTTGATTCACAATTGCTGTTTGACTTGTCCCAATCGTACCATTTGCATCACTCCATGTATAAGAAACAAATCCAGGTGAAGCAGTCAACAAAATATCTGAACCATTACAAATAGAAGTGTTATTATTTGGAGTAGTGATTGAAATAGATGGTACTGCGCTAACTTGGGTAGTTAATGTAGCCGTATTTGAACATCCATTATTATCTGTGAAGGTGTACGAAATTGAATTTAAACCAAGGTTTGCAGTACTCGGATCAAAAGTATTTCCTGTAATGCCTGAACCTAGCAAGGTTCCACCAGATGGTGTACCAACTAATACATCTGAAAATGAGCTAGTGCAATAAGTAGGATCCAAACCAGTAAGAGTAACAACTGGCAAACTATTTATAAATACAACTTGTGTATCAGCGCCCGCACAACCTAAGTTATCTGTAAAATTATAAATCACTGTTTGGTTGCCATTTGCCAATTGTGAAGGATCAAATTGGTTGCCAGAAATACCAGGACCAACAAAAGTTCCACCACTCGGATTTCCAGTTAGAGTTAGGGAAGAACTTCCTTCACAAACAAATGGAGGTAGACCAGTGAAACTAACTGATGGTAATCCATTTACCGTAGTCACCTTGGAATCTGTATTTCTACAGCCATTTGCATCAGTATAAGTGTAAGTTATAGTATGTTGTCCAACTCCCGCAACGAAAGGATCAAAAGACCCTCCGACCACACCAGTTCCAGAGAAAGTGCCACCACCCGATGGGAAACCAAAAATGGAATCTGGAGCCGCATTCAAACAATAAGCTAAATCCAAACCTTGAAGTTCTACAACAGGCAATGCATTAACTGTAATGGTCTGATTTGCAATTCCGCTGCAACCATTTGCGTCAGTGAAGGTATATACCAAAGTATGTACCCCTGAGCCTGCAACTGACGGGTCAAATGTACCTGCTGTCACTCCCGGACCAGAATAAACACCTCCTGTTGGCAAACCTCCAGACAATACAAGGGCTTGGTCGTTTACACAAAGTGGGTTCAAGCTCGCAAAACTTACTACTGGATTAGCATTAATCGTAGTTTGTTGTACCGAACTCGCCGTACAGCCATTCACATCGGTAAAGGTGTAGGTCACCGAAACCTGACCCGCTGTGGTTAAACTTGGATCAAAGTTATTTCCTACCACTCCCAATCCTGCAAAACTACCTCCTGAAGGTGTTCCAACCAAACTACTGATGGTAGCGCCTTGACAATAGCTGGAGGCTAATCCAGTAAACGAAACAAGCGGCAAGGCATTGATTACAACCGTAGCATTAGCCGAAACAGAACTACATCCACTTACCGCTGGAACTGTATAAGTTATCGTGTAGGTTCCTGCAATGCTGGTCGAAGGATTGATCGTTCCTGTCGTTCCATTAATGGATAGGCCTGTGGGAACAGATGCAAAGGTTCCACCAGCATTGCCTGTAATTAATGGATTCTGGCCAATAAGTTCACTCGTACAATATGGTCCGTTATAGCTAATCGTAGCTGTTGGTGCGGCATTAACCGTTACCGATGTGGTTGCCGTTACCGCTCCGCAGCCTGCGCTTGCAGCAATGGTATAAGTTACCGTGTAGGTGCCAGGGGTGCTTGTCGTTGGATTGATATCGCCGGTATTGGCATCTAGACTCAGTCCCGAAGTAGAACTGTAGCTACCACCTGTTGTGCCTGTCAAGGTTACCGAACCTGTTGTTCCGTTCGTACAGAAAGGTGTTCCGCTATAACTAATCGATGCAGTTGGCTGAGCTGTAATGGTTACACTCGCCGTAGTGCTAATCGAGGCACATCCGCCTGCTGCTGCTACAGTATAAGTAACCGTGTATGTACCTGGTGTGCTGCTAGATGGGATAATAGCGCCTGTATTGGCATCTAGCGTTAATCCTGCTGTTGAGCTGTAGCTGCCACCCGATGTACCCGTTAAAGTTGGGTTCTGTGCAGCAGTAGTGCCTGTGCAGAATGGAGTAGCATAGCTAATCGTAGCTGTTGGTGCGGCATTAACCGTTACCGATGTGGTTGCCGTTACCGCTCCGCAGCCTGCGCTTGCTGCAATGGTATAAGTTACCGTGTAGGTGCCGGGGGTGCTTGTCGTTGGATTGATATCGCCGGTATTGGCATCTAGGGTCAGTCCCGAAGTAGAACTGTAGCTGCCACCTGTTGTGCCTGTCAAGGTCACCGAACCTGTGGTACCGTTCGTACAGAAAGGTGTTCCGCTATAACTAATCGATGCTGTTGGCTGAGCTGTAATGGTTACACTCGCCGTAGTGCTGATGGATGCACATCCGCCTGCTGCTGCTACAGTATATGTAACAGTGTAGGTGCCTGGTGTGCTGCTCGATGGGATAATGGCGCCTGTATTGGCATCTAGCGTTAATCCTGCTGTTGAGCTGTAGCTGCCGCCCGATGTACCCGTTAAAGTTGGGTTCTGTGCTGCAGTAGTGCCTGTGCAGAATGGTGTAGCATAGCTAATCGTAGCTGTGGGTGCGGTATTAACCGTTACCGAGGTGGTTGCCGTTACCGCTCCGCAGCCTGTGCTTGCAGCAATGGTATATGTTACCGTGTAGGTGCCAGGGGTGCTTGTCGTTGGATTGATATCGCCGGTATTGGCATCTAGACTTAGTCCCGAAGTTGAACTGTAGCTGCCACCTGTTGTGCCTGTCAAGGTCACCGAACCTGTTGTTCCGTTTGTACAGAAAGGTGTTCCGCTATAATTAATCGAGGCTGTTGGCTGAGCTGTAATGGTTACACTAGCTGTGGTGTTAATCGAGGCACATCCGCCTGCTGCTGCTACAGTATAAGTAACCGTGTAGGTACCTGGTGTGCTGCTCGATGGAATGATAGCGCCTGTATTGGCATCTAGCGTTAATCCTGCTGTTGAGCTGTAGCTGCCGCCCGAAGTACCCGTTAAAGTTGGGTTCTGTGCTGCAGTAGTGCCTGTGCAGAATGGTGTAGCATAGCTGATTGTTGCTATTGGTGCGGTATTAACCGTTACCGATGTGGTTGCTGTTACCGCTCCGCAGCCTGCGCTTGCTGCAATGGTATATGTTACCGTGTAGGTGCCAGGAGTGCTTGTCGTTGGATCGATATCGCCGGTATTGGCATCTAGGGTCAGTCCCGAAGTTGAACTATAGCTGCCACCTGTTGTGCCTGTCAAGGTCACTGAACCTGTTGTTCCGTTCGTACAGAAAGGTGTTCCGCTATAACTAATCGAGGCAGTTGGCTGAGCTGTAATGGTTACACTGGCCGTAGTGCTAATCGAGGCACATCCGCCTGCTGCTGCTACAGTATAAGTAACCGTGTAGGTACCTGGTGTGCTGCTAGATGGAATGATAGCGCCTGTATTGGCATCTAACGTTAATCCTGCTGTTGAGCTGTAGCTGCCGCCCGAAGTACCCGTTAAAGTTGGGTTCTGTGCAGCAGTGGTGCCTGTGCAGAATGGTGTAGCATAGCTGATTGTTGCTGTTGGCTCTGCTGTGATGGTGATGCTGGTTGTAGCTGTTACCGCTCCGCAGCCTGCGCTTGCAGCAATGGTATAAGTTACCGTATAGGTGCCAGGAGTGCTTGTTGTTGGATCGATATCGCCGGTATTGGCATCTAGGGTCAGTCCCGAAGTTGAACTGTAGCTGCCACCTGTTGTGCCTGTCAAGGTCACCGAACCTGTGGTACCGTTCGTACAGAAAGGTGTTCCGCTATAACTAATCGATGCTGTTGGCTGGGCTGTAATGGATACACTAGCCGTAGTGCTGATTGATGCACATCCGCCTGCTGCTGCTACAGTATATGTAACAGTGTAGGTACCTGGTGTGCTGCTAGATGGGATAATGGCGCCTGTATTGGCATCTAGCGTTAATCCTGCTGTTGAGCTGTAGCTGCCACCCGATGTACCCGTTAAAGTTGGGTTCTGTGCTGCAGTAGTGCCTGTGCAGAATGGAGTAGCATAGCTGATTGTGGCTGTTGGTGAGGCATTAACCGTTACCGAGGTGGTTGCCGTTACCGCTCCGCAGCCTGTGCTTGCTGCAATGGTATATGTTACCGTGTAGGTGCCAGGGGTGCTTGTCGTTGGATCGATATCGCCGGTATTGGCATCTAGGGTCAGTCCCGAAGTTGAACTGTAGCTGCCACCTGTTGTGCCTGTCAAGGTCACCGAACCTGTGGTACCGTTCGTACAGAAAGGTGTTCCGCTATAACTAATCGATGCTGTTGGCTGGGCTGTAATGGATACACTAGCCGTAGTGCTGATTGATGCACATCCGCCTGCTGCTGCTACAGTATAGGTAACCGTGTAGGTGCCTGGTGTGCTGCTAGATGGGATAATGGCGCCTGTATTGGCATCTAGCGTTAATCCTGCTGTTGAGCTGTAGCTGCCGCCCGAAGTACCCGTTAAAGTTGGGTTCTGTGCTGCAGTAGTCCCTGTGCAGAATGGTGTAGCATAGCTGATTGTTGCTGTTGGTGCGGGACTAACAACCAAATTTGTTGATGCAGAACCCGGACTGCATCCTGGATTGGAATAAGTATAAGTAATAATATGCGTGCCAGGACCTGCAATAGAAGGATCAAAATTATTACCAGATACACCAGGTCCACTGTAGGTGCCACCTGCTGGAGAGCCGCCTGAAAGAGCAAATGGTGCAGCATCACTGCAGGTTGGAGGATATGGTAAGAGAGTAATAACTGGAGATGCAGATACACTAGTTGTTTGAGAAGTCGAGTTTGAACAACCTGCTCCATCCGTGTAGGAATATGTAATAGTATACGGTCCTCCAACACCAGCAATACTTGGATAGAAAGAACCTCCAGAAATCCCAGTTCCAGTGAAAGTACCACCAACTGGCGAACCACTCAAGGAAACAGCTCCGCTACTTTCGCAATAGTCTGAATTGATTGAAAAAGAAACAACTGGAAGATCATTTATTGTAATGGTCGTTGAACCAGTATTTGAACATCCATTTAAATCAGTAAATGAATAAGAAATGGTATGATTTCCTAAACCTCCAATTGATGGATCAAAAGTTGAACCAGACATGGCTCCTGGTACAGGTAAACTTGAATAGGTTCCACCTAATGGGAAGCCTGTAAATTGAATTGAAGGGGTACTAATACAATATGAATTATTGGATGAAGAAACGTTTACTATTGGTAAAGCATTAACTATTGCAGTTTGCAAACTTGTACCTTGACAACCGTTCCCATCAATATAGGTATATGTAATTGGATGAGATCCCACTCCAGCGGAAGAAGGTGTAAATAAATTTCCGCTAATTCCATTCCCAGAAAAAACACCTCCGATAGGGTTTCCAATTAAATTTGATGCAGTGGCATCATCTTCACAGTAACTACTGGCTAATCCGGAAAAGCTTACAACCTGAATACCAATAACAGTTTCAGTTTGAACACTCGTATTAGTACATCCATTCCCATCTGTGAATGAGTAAGTTATTGCATTTGAACCTACTTGAGCAGTAGAAGGAAAAAAATCATTACCAGAAATTCCACTTCCTGAGAATGTGCCTCCAACTGGATTTCCTGATAGCGGGACAGGAGTTGTTTGGCTTGCACAATATGGCCCATTTAAGCCAGTAAAAGAAACTATAGGAAGATCAAATACTGTTGTGCTTTCACTTGTTGAATTAGTACAACCATTTCCATCGGTATAGGTATAGGTAATATTATAAGGACCACCAACTCCAGCCGAGGATGGATCAAAATCCGAACCGGTTATTCCTGTTCCGGCAATAGTTCCTCCAGAAGGAAATCCAGTTAAAGATTCTATTGGGGAGGAAATACAATAACTAGGATTAAGACCAATAAGCGTCACACTTGGAAGTGGATTAACGGTGATTATGGCTCCACCATTTGTTAAAGCAGTACTTCTGCTGCAAAGGTTGGCATCAATAATTGAAACTAGCGTATAGGTTGTGTTGGTAATAGGACTCACTGATAAGGTTTGTCCATTAGTAACCCCTGACAAATTGTAACTGTTCGTGCCATCTGAATAAACGATATCAAAAGGTCCAGTTCCGGATGTAAAATTAAATGTAATATTTGTAGATTGACCAATACAAATTGGTTGCGTTCCGGAAATTACACCTTGAGGAAGCGGATTAACAGAAATTGTTTGAGGTAAATTATTTACCGAAGGATTTGTACAATTCGCATCATTTATTGAAACAATGCTATAAGAGGTTGTATTGGTTGGAGAAACACTGAAAGTTGCACCATCTAATATACCATTCAAAGTAAAATTCGAATTTCCATCCGTATAAACTACATCAAAAGGACTTGTACCAGCAGTTGCAACAAAGGTAAGGTCGGTAGAAGTACCAGAACAAATGGTTGTTGCTCCTGTCAGACTACCTAAAGGAAGTGGATTTACTGAAACAACTGCAGAACCACCAAATCCAATACTTCTACTGCAGGAATTTGCATCACTTAGTCCAGCCAAGGAATAAGTTGTACTTGAGGTTGGCGAAACACTAAATGTGTAACCACTGTTTACTCCAGTAACTAAAATATTACCGGGATTATAGGTAAAATCAAATGGCCCTGTCCCAGAGGTAGATACAAAGGTTAATGTAGTATTATCTCCTTCACAGATAGTTGTAGTTCCATTCAATAGTCCATTTGGTGATGGAGATACTGTAACAGAACTTGAGCCTGCATTTGAAATACAACCATTTGAATTCCCACTAACTGAATAAGTTACCGTACCAGATCCAGTAATTAGTTGTGAAATAGATGTGGCTGGACTACCTGTTTGGTTAGACTGACCAGCAGTGGTACCTGTCCCAACTACAGTCCAATCCCAAACAGTACCAGGAATATTACTAATTAGATCAATATTTGTATTGTCACCATTACAAATTGAAGGTGCCAAATTATTTAATGATACAACTGGGTAAGCATTTACCGTAATAGTCACTGTTGTTGTTGCAATTAAACACGAATTACCTGTGGTTGTTAGGTTTACAGAATAAACACCTGTAGCATTTGGAGTACCTGAAATAATAAAATTTGAACCACTTAAATTTCCAGTAACACCGGGAGGAAATGCGCCTCCTGAGATAAAGGCACCAGTGGCTCCTCCTCCAATTGAATAAACTACACTAGTAATATTAGAATTGACACAAACATTTTGGTTATCAGTCCCAAGTGCAGAATTAAGGGTTAATGAGTGTATTGGAGAAACAGTAATTATTCCATTAGCATTAAGATTTCCGCATCCACCATTTAAGGAAACAGTATATGGAAAAGTTCCGCTTTGAGTTGGAGAGCCACTTATTATTACAGTATTAGAAGAAAAATTACTTGTAATACCGGATGGCAACCCTGTTACAGTTGCACCAACAGCTCCTGTAGTATTGTAAGTTATATTGGAAAAGGCACCGTTTACACATAAGGTTTGATTATCTGAACCAACCGGCGAAGAAAGTGAAATTGAATTAGAAGGAGAAACCGCAATTATTCCAGTTGCTGATACATTTCCGCATCCTCCAGTTAATTGAACTGTATAAGAAAAAGGGCTACCCGAGGTGGTCAAAGGAGTTCCACTTATGGTTATTAATCCACCACTAAAACTACCATTCACACCTGGAGGCAAATTTGTAAAGGATGCCCCTGTTGCGCCAGTTGTTGTGTATGAGATATTTGATATTGCCGAATTAACACAAACTGTTTGATTATTTGACCCAATAGGAGATTGGAGAGAAATAGTATTGTTAGGAATCACATTAAATGTTACATTACTGGAACATACACCCAATGTTGCAGTAATTGTAACACTACCTGAATAACTACCAGCAGAGTAAGTGCTACCAGAAATCGAACCTCCACCTGCACTAATTGACCAAGAAGGAGTAGGATTACTATTATTTCCAGATAAAGAATAAGTCAGTGGCCTTGATGTCCCAGTGCACATATCAGCACTGCTAGTGGTATTTGAAATTGTTGTTAATTGCCTATATCTCAAATTGGCGCTTGTTCCGTTCCAGCTATTGCAATCATTAAAGTTTGCAGCAACCCCAATGGTTCCGGTGTAGGTTGCAACCCAATCAATACTTTCGTTATTACCTGCAATGTTATTGTTATCTTGCAAAAAGGAGGTGGCACCACCAGCTCCATTAACAGATCCCCAAATTTGGGTATTATAAACAGTACCAGAGGTATTAAAATTGTAACCAATTCCCGATATAACAGGAAAAAGAGCATAATCACCCTGATTCATTGGAAAAATAACATTTTCAGAATTACATGAAAAGACATAAGGCCCTTGGTTATTTCCGTTTGCACATTGTGAATACACGTAGGAATATCCAAAAAGAGACAATGAAATTAGTCCAACTAGAATATGTAGTTGATTTCTCATGAGTTAAGAGTATTTAGGCAAAGCTATTCAAATTTGTTAGAAATACAATACAATAAAAATGCTATAAATTCAGCCGAATCAAACTAAAAGACTACAATTCAATCACTTATCCATAATACACTTTCGAAATGTTCATTATTTGTTAAAACAATTTCATTATTTTGAAAATTTAATCCTGAAATGTAATTTGGAGTAAATGGCTATTTCTTTGCCTTTATAATGCTTAGTCAAGAGACCGTTTTTTCTTCATTACAAGAATCATAAAATCTATTTATTGTTTAGATTTTGAAATCTGAGCTAACAATTCAAACAATAACTCTAACGGCCTAACATTTCAAAAGAACGATTACTTCTATACAAATGAATCTACATTATTCAAATCTTTATCTTGTATTCATTTTTACCTAAATTCAGTTTCATCTAACTCTTTTGCATTTAAGATTAATCTGCTTAAAAAGGATTTAGGAAGTTCCTTATCCCATTTAAAATGAATGGCGGATTTTGTTCCTTTAAAATTTGAACGTTCCTTTTCAAAACCTAAATAAAACTTAGGTTTCATATAAATTGAAAAATGATTATTACAAGCCGCAAACCAAATTATTATCTTGTTTTGTTTGTAAGTTGGCATTTGATAACTAATCAATTCTGTTGAATTAGGGAGTAATTCTTTTATAAACTTCCTCAATTCTTGCAAAACTACCTCCTTTTCTGGAGGTTGAATAGACAGGTAGTGATCAACAGATTGGAAAGAATTTGCCATTTAACGAACCAAAGTTATTTTTCCTGAATAGGTTTTAACTTTTTTATCCTCTCCACTTCGCACCTTAGCTAAAAATACGTAAACACCAAGCGGGCATTCCTTACCGAATCTATCCTTTCCGTCCCACGGATTATCAAAACTTTTTGTTCGAAAAACCTCTTCTCCCCAACGTGTAAAAATTGACATTTCAAAACTTCCTTCAACATATCCTTCACCTACCAATGAATAAAATTCATTAATACCATTATCATTCGGAGTAAAGGCATTCGGTATATACATGGAGTAAACAGGTCTAATTTCAATGGTATCAAAGGCAATATCTGAGCAGCCAAATTCAGTTGTTACAATTTGTTGAACAATAAATATACCCGTATCGGAATAAGTATGAACAGGATTGGTATCATTAGAAACAGTGGCATCATCGACAAATTCATAAGACCATAGATTAGCCCCAACAGATTGATCTTCAAATTCAATATTGGGATCCATGATTGTGGTAATTTGAGGTTTACCGGTAAAGCCTGCCATTGGTTTCGGACGAACAATTATATAATTTTGAAAGTAAGCCGAATTGACACAATTTTCGGTGGAGGTAACAGTAATTGTGATTGAAAAAGTATCAGGATCCTCATAGGTATAAGTTGCATTTTCATCAAAAGTTGTCAAGGTTGAACCTGGGGCACCATCCCCAAAATTCCAATCCCAAACAGCGCCTTGACAATTAGGAATAACGGTGTTAAAATTCACCCTTAAATCTTCACATCCTTCGACAACATTGGAAACCAATTGAATTTCTGGCAAAGGATTTACAACTATCGTGACTGATTCAACCACGGATGGTGTCCCGCAGCCATCATTTACTTCAATTGCATAGGTAGTAGTTGTTGTTGGCGAAACATTTTGTGGAGATTGAACTATTGATGAATTGTCTAAAGTATAGGTATAATTTCCATCTCCTCCAGATGCAGTAAATCCAAATGAAGAGGATTCATTCAAACAAATTGAATCTAATCCTGTAATTGCTAAATTTAAGGTTAAAGGCTCCATTAATGAAACCAACATCACATCAGAAGAAGGAGAAGTGCACCCCAGCGCATCTGTAGCTATAACCGTATAAGAAGTACTAGAGGTCGGTGTTACGGATGGATTCTGTTGATTTGCCCCATTTACTAGTGTAGGATCAAAAGGTTGTGCCGACCAAGAATAGGTATATGGACCAATTCCACCAGAGGCTGTTGCAGACAAAGAAGTAGTGTTGCTAATACAAATCGTTTGGTCATTTGAAGCCACTACCATAACAACGCTTGGTTCATTTAAACTATAATCTTGGCTAATTGTGCAAACCCCTGTTTGATCTGTTACAGAAACAGTATAGTTTCCTGCTGTCAAATTGGTAGGATCCTCAACATTACCAACACCATTGTTCCATGTAAAAGAATATCCTCCGGCTCCTCCAGATACTGTAATATCAATGGCTCCATCTGACCCTCCATTGCAAGTGATGTCAGTTGTTGTTCCAGAAATTGAAATTGGTAAAGCGGGTTCCGAAATAGTAACTAACAATGTAAAAGGGCAACCATTCACATCTGTAACTATTACCCCTACCCCACCTGCACAAAGGCCAATTGGATCTTCAATGGTTTGACCATCTGTCCAATTAAATGTATAAGGAGAGGTGCCGCCGGTAACACTTATATCAGCTGTCCCATCGCAAAAACCAAAACAGGTGGCATCAACATGGGTCTCTGATACGTTCAATGCTGCGAGAGGTTGAGCAACAGTTATGGAGATTGAAGCTGCACAGTTTTGATTATCACTAACATTAACCGAATAAATACCAGTTGGCAGGTTTGATAAATCTTCAGTTAAAGAGCCATCACTCCATAAAATTGAGTAGGGCATGGTTCCTCCTGCAATAGTTAAATCAATAGAACCTGATGATTGTCCAAAACATAAAACATCCTGATGGTTTTCAGAAAGAAGCAAGGGTAAAGGTTCGGAAATAACCACGCTAAGGTTAAACTCACATGAATTTTGGTCAGAAATCAATAAATCATATTGCCCAGCCGCCAATGACCCTATATCTTCTGAAATTGAATTATTACTCCAATTAAAGGTATAAGGACTGGTTCCTCCAGTAGTCGTTATGTCAATACTTCCATCATTTAGTCCACTGCATGATGCATCGATATGGGTTTCAGATGCACTTACTCCTGTAGCTGGACCTGTGATAGTAACCGGTAAATTAAATGTACAGCCATTGTTATCCGTAATATCCAAAATAGGATTTCCTACACAGACATTTAAAAGGTCTTCTGTTAATTCACCAGTTGACCAAGAAAAGGAATAAGGTAAAGTCCCTCCATTTGTTGTAACATCGATGGTTCCATCACAATATCCAAAACAAGTTACAGCTGTGTTTACTTCAGTTGCGGTTAAAGGGGCTAATGGCTCAACCAGAGTAATTGAAATACTAGCTGAACAGCCAAAATTGTCTGTTAAATTCTGTGTATACAAACCAGAAGGCAATCCACTTAAATCTTCAGTCGACTGACCAGAAGTCCAATTATAGGAATAGGGTGGTGCACCTCCAGACACTGTTAAATCAATAGCACCAGTTGATTGACCAAAACAAGCAATATCATTATGTGTTTCAGAAAGCACCAAGGGAGGTGGTTCATATATAATTACAGAAAGAGGAAAAGTACACGAATTCTGGTCAGTAACCAATAAATCATATGTGCCTGCTATAAGACCAGAAATATCTTCAGTCACAGCTCCAGTGTTCCAGCTAAATGAATAAGGAAATGTACCACCAGAAGTTGTAACATCAATGCTACCAGTCGCATCTCCAAAACAATTAACAAACACAGGAACATTAGTAGCATTTAAGCCTGCAGCAGGACCATTAATTGTTATGGGCAGTGAAAAGGTACATCCATTGTTATCTGTAATTTGTAATGGAAAATTTCCTACACAGATATTGGAAATATCCTCCGTGTTTTGTCCACTAGACCACGCAAATTGATATGGCATGGTTCCACCAGTTGTTGTAACATCAACAGAACCATCGCAATTTCCAAAACAAGTAACGTCTGCATGGGTCTCAGTGGCATTCAATGGGGCATTAGGTTCGGATAATATAACATTCAAAGTAGCCAAACAGCCATTAGCATCTGTAAGGTTTTGCGTATAACTGCCAGCGGGAATCGAACTTAAATCCTCGGAGCTGGGACCACTACTCCATGAAAAGGAATAGGGCGTTGTTCCTCCAAAAACGGACACATTAATAGAACCTGTAGATTCTCCAAAACATAAAATATCTTGATGAATTTCAGTCAAAACCAAAGGAGCCGGCTCAACTAAATTTACAGTTGTTTGAATTGAACAATTATTGGCATCAGAAATAGTTACTGTATAAATTCCAATGGTTAATCCAGCAATATCTTCTGAATTTAGTCCATTCGACCAAGAGAAGGAATAAGGTAAAGTGCCGCCTAGAGGACTAATATTTATAGTTCCATCCGTTCCACCAGAACAAGAAATATCTGTATGTACTTCCGTAACCGAAAGTTGGATTGGGTTATTTAAAGAAACATTGATGGCATTACTCAGACATCCGTTTCCATCCTTAACAAGTAAAGAATAACTTCCTGCTACTAGTCCTGAAAAAGAGGGCGAGGATTGATAATTTAATCCCCCATCAATACTATATTGGAAGGTAGAATTCCCGCCCAAAATATTGCTAAAGATAATTGAGCCATTTGCATCACCAAAACACAAAGGATTTGTCAGGGTATGGTTAAAACTAATTACTGAAGGTTCTGACACTGTTATATTTGCAGAGCCCATGCAACCATTGGCATCTTGCACTGAAAAGGTATAATTGCCAGAAGGCAAATTGGAAGCATTCAAACCATTTTGAACTGGAATGGTATTCCAAGAAGTAGAATAAGGTGTTGTGCCACCAGAAACTACACCTGTTCCAGTTCCTTCAGAGCCTCCATTACAAAGGACATTAGTAGAAGAGGCATTTACAACCAATAAGGAAGGTTGGGTAATCGTAACTGTGCCATTCGCAGTACAATTATTGAAATCAGAAACAGTTACGGTATAAGTTCCTGCGCCCAAATTAGTTGCAATAGAAGTTGACTGACTTGGTGATGAACTCCAATTATAGGTATAGGGTATTTGGCCATTTCCTACGATAGCAGTTGCCGTTCCATTTGTAAGTCCTTGGCATGTAACATTGGTAGAGCTAGTTGTTAAGGTAGGGTTACTCCAAACATTTAAAGTTGCGGTTGCGGTACCTTGACAACCTGCTGCGTCAATTCCAGTAACAGTATAAGTTGTTGTAACTGATGGGTTGGCATTTACATTGCTACCTGTGGTTCCTGAAAGACCTGTACCCGGGGACCATGTGTAGGTTGAGGCTCCTGAAGCAGACAAGGATGCTACCGTACCAGAGCAAATACCAGGTGGAAAATTAAGAGTTAGAACAGCACTACCTCCAACAGTTACAGAAGCTGTGGCAGTAGCTGTACATCCATTTGGCAAAGTTCCTGTAGCTGTATAAACGGTATTGACAGAAGGGGTGGCTATAACAGTTGGCCCGATTGTAGTATTCAATCCAGTTGCAGGAGACCAAGTTATATTTGTTGCACCTGATGCTGTTAAACTTGCATTTCCTCCAGGACAAATAGATGAAGTTGAAGGAGTAACTGTTAGTCCTGTACCAGATGAATTGGGCACAGTAACCACCACTTGATCATTTACGGTTGCTGTTGTACCGTTACAATTTGTATAAACAGCTTCTGCGGTATAGGTAGTAGTGACGGAAGGACAAACATTCACAGTTGGCGTTGTTCCAATGCTAGAACCATTGGCATACCAATTAAATGTGCTGGTAGGTGCTCCATTCGGAAGAAAGCGCCATCCTTCATTTGAAGCTGTCCAGTTGCCTCCATTTCTTCCTGGAGCGGCAAAGCCGGAAGAACCAGCATTATTCTGAATCCCTACAATGGCACGACCTCCATTCCAACCGCTGCAGCCTGGTTTGGTTTGAATAAATATTTCAATAATGTTAGTTGTTTCATATAATACAACTTGGTGAGTCGCTAAATTCGAATTACAAGAATACATGGGCACCCTGTAGTAACTGATTGTAAACTTTCTGCAAGGGGCTGTTCCAGAAACAGCATACCGTATTTCGCTCGAAGAACCAACTGAAGGATCAATATCATGATAAGGTGTCATGATGGAATTTGTAGGAAGAGCTGAATTAGGAATAGTTGTAGAAAAAGACCAAGGACAGTATGAATTGGCGTTTGCAGTATTAAAGGTAATTATCCCATTTGAACCAGCCACACATTGGGTATAGGCCGTACCAAAAAAGCAAAAAGGAAAAGGGATATTAATTACTCCATACCATTGGTCATCTACGGGCGTATTAATAGTAGTACCTGTTGTATATGAACTTGGAGTATAAGGTATAGACGAAACCGTGTAGGTATTTGTGGCCTTTGTTTGAAAATAAGTTGCCGTTAAGGATGTACATGGAGAACCGCATGAGGTGGTAACATCAGGTCCGGCATTAACTGGACAAACCGTTGGTTGGGCTTTGACAAAGGCGCAAACTAAACCAAGAAACAATGCTAACCAAACCCTCATTTTGTTTAAAAAATTCTTACATAAATAATTTTTTGTTCTACCTAACCAAAGTAATTCTACCTTTTAAATATTTTTCCCTATAATCTTGGGCGCTTCTTACTTTAATCATATAAGAATAAACCCCTCCTTCACATTCAACACCATTTCTTTTTCCATCCCAATCGGCCTCAAAACTCTTGGTCCTAAACACCTCCTCACCCCATCTGTTAAAAATTCTCATTTCATAAGTACCAGGAATATAACCTTCGGCTTTGGCGTTAAATGTCTCGTTTTTTCCATTATTATTTGGCGTAAATGCATTTGGAACATAGAGACTATAAACTGGCGTTATGTAAATTGTATTATAAGCCACATCTGTGCAACCTGAATCTGTAGTGACAATTTGTTGGACTTCATAATAACCTGTATCAGTAAAAACATGAGAAGGGTTTTGATCCGAGGAAGTTGTTCCATCTAAAAAATCATAAAGCCATTCGGACGCTCCTACTGATTGATCATAAAATACAATATTGGGATGAAGAATATCCGAAACACTTGGAGAGCCTGTAAAACCAGCAGTAGGAAGAGGATTTACAACAATAAAGTTTGTAAAGGTGGCCGAATTGATACAATTATCCGTGGAGGTTACAGTTAAAGAAATGGTATAGGAACCTGGATCCTCATACAAATGAGAGGCCGCACTATCTGGTGTTGTGGTAGCGGAATTGGATGCCGAAGTAGGATCCCCAAAATCCCATTCCCAAATCAATCCATCTACATTGGTAGTAAAGGCTTGGAAATTTGCTCTAAAATCTTCACACCCAGAATTGCTTGGTGTGCTAAGTTGAATATCTGGTAATGGATTTACCTGAATTGTAACGCTGTCGGTATCAGAAGGGGTAGCACAACCATCATTTACAATTATAATATAGGTTGTAGTTATCAATGGAGAAACAGTTAATGGCGAGGTAACAGGAGCACCATTTAAAGTGAATATAAAATTACCATCTCCACCTGTTGCAGAAAATGTAAAGGCTGTATTTTCACCAATACAAATTGGATTGGGTCCTGCCAAAGTAACAGTTAAGTCTAATGGCTGGGCCAAACTAATTGTTATTGTTTGGGGTAAAGAAACACAATTATTAACATCAGTCGCTGTTACTGTATAATCTGTCACGGCAACAGGAGTTACTACAGGGTTGCTGATTGTTGTGGACGACATGCTGTTATCCAAAGGCGTTGAACTCCAAGAATAGGTATAAGCTCCAAGATTTCCTCCGGATGCAGTAGCATTTAAAATGGTCGTATTTCCAATACAGATTGTTTCATTAGGTGAAACAATTACTTCAACTGGGGTAGGCTCAATTACATCAAATAAAGAAGTGAAGGTACAAACCCCAGTAGCATCAGTAACTGTAACGACATAGGTCCCTGCACATAAATTTGATGGATCTTCATTTGTTCCTGCACCGTTCGTCCAAAAATAGGTATAGGCCCCTGTACCTCCACTAACGGTAATGTCAATAGATCCATCACAAGCTGCATTACAGGAAGTTCCAGTAGTTACACCTGTAACGCCAATACCTTGAGCAGGTTCTGAAACTGTAACTGGCAAGGTAAATGGACAACCATTGGCATCTGTTACAATTACGCCATAACTTCCTGCACACAAATTTGTTGGATCTTCCATGGAAGTGTTACTAGGCGCCCATAAATACGAATAAGCTCCAGTACCGCCAGTTGCTGTAATATCAATTGACCCATCACAATATCCAAAACAAGTGGCATCCACATGGGTTTCTGAAACCGAAATGGCTGTTAGTGGTTGAGTAATTACAACTTGAATATTTGATAAACATCCAAGCCCATCAGTAATATCGCAAGAATAGGTATTTGCGGGCAATCCATTGAGGTCTTCTGTTCCTGCACCATTTGTCCAAACAAATGAAAAGGGTCCCGTACCGCCTGCTACAGTAACATCAATGCTACCTGTAGATTGTCCAAAACATAAAACATCCTGATGTGTTTCAGTAATTGACATACTGGCGGGTTCAACAACTGAAACAGGCAAATTAAAGGTGCAATTATGATTGTCAGTAACAGTTACGGTATAAACACCTGAAGATAAACCTGTAATATCTTCGGTCGTTGCTCCGTTTGGTGTCCATAAAAAACTATATGGCATATCGCCTCCAGCTGGAGTTACATCAATACTGCCATCACTGCCACCAAAACAAGAAATATCAATATGGGTTTCTGTTGCCGTTAGTGGTGCTGCCTGTCCTAAAATAGTTACTAAAAGAGTATTTTGACAACCATTTCCATCTTGAACATCAACTTGGTAAGGGCCAGGACTTAATCCGGTTATATCCTCTGTGATTTCTCCTCCAGGAGTCCAAGTAAATTGTGTTCCCGCAACAGGGTTGGTTACCGTTATATCAATAGATCCATCAGAAAGGCCAAAACAACTTTCATCTAAATGGGTTTCGGTCAATTGAGGCAAATCATTTACAATAATAGTAATACCACCAGCACTTCCACAAGGAGGCGGTGTTGTATAATTAATCAAGAAAGAACCTGGTCCAGATACGGCAGGATCAAATACCCCATTAATAGGATCTGTAATGCCTACCCCCGACCAAGTTCCCCCTGGCTGATCTGCCGTTAGGGTAACAGGCACATTATCTACGCAAAATGGACCTACTTGTGTTATTATTGGAGTTGCAGGTACCTGATAATCAAAAAATGCGGAATCTTTATGGGTACAACCAACCGAATTGGTTACATTCAAAAAATACCAAGCATCACTTGTTGGCACAGGCGTAACACTAGGTGTTAAGGTATTTCCATTGGTTATATTCGGACCTGTCCAAGAATAGGTTGTAGTTGCCGTAAAAATCCTACTTTGAGCTACAGGAGCAGGCACAGTATATATTGATGCGGTAGCCTGTGAACAAGAATTATCATCAATGACTGAGTTTATGTTTCCAGAATCGTAGGTGATGGTAGTTTGACCACAAGATGATGTCCCAGCAAAAGTTAAGGTTGCTCTGGTTAAAGCTCCAACATCTGCACCAATACAATCAAATATCTGTACACTCCAACCACCAGAGGTAGCATCACATCCATAAATTGGAGCCCAATTAATAGCTGTGCTGTTAGGGCCATATGAATCATATGTTCCAGTATAAGGCGTCCCTGCCGTACATGCATTAAAATTTGGTGAAGGCAAGGTTGAAAAGCACAGATTGTTTACATTATTACCACTATTACAAACACTACCTTGTCCTATTGCCCCAGGATTTGGGGATAAGGCAACCACAGGACTTCCACAAGAAGGTGGACCTACCAAGAAAAATCCCAAATCTGATACATAGGTATGTGTGGCTGACATACAAACAGTGATTGTGGTTGAAGCATTGATCAAAAATGGATCAGACGGAGGATTATAATAGGTATATGTTTCTGTTGTAGAATAGCTACCCGTTAACTGAAAGGGGGTGCAGCCCGCAGGAATAGCTGCAACATCCACTGTAGTGCTTTTAATCCAAACCCAGGCTCTGAAACATCCAACCAAATTACCTCCAGCATCAAGAATAGTAACCCTGTAACCACCATCTACTAAATTACTAATTGTACTTGGACCATTAACAGCATTTTGAGTATTGTAAATTTGCCATGAATTGGTAGCCACCGCATATTTATACCATACATAATTGAATGGAGCGACGCCTCCGGTTGGTGTAGCGGTCAAACTTCCCGTCAAAACTGGATTTCCAAGATTATCTGGAGAACAAAAAACAAAAATGGGGTCATTGTTTGAACCATTGGAGTAGGCTGTCGTGGCTTGCCCCATCGCCGTAGGTGCTGTAATTTGAGAATTAACAGACAATCCTATTAGCAGGAAGAAACCTAGTAAAATGTTAACTTTAAATAACCACTTAAATACCATCATTCTACAATTGTATATTTTCAATCGAACCAAAAACTCGATCATTAAGAATCAATTGATTTAAATTCAAATTATGAAACAAGTTTCTGAACAATTGCTTTAGTTCATTTTGCGAAACAATATCAACCTCCAACACAACAACAGCTTTCGGTTTGTTATCATCAACTAGTACCAAACAATTCTTTATTTTCTCATCCTGCTTGATTTTCAAAGTTAGTTGCTCCGAATCTAAGTTACTTCTTTCTGCTGAGTTTAATATAAACGACAATTCTACGGAACCCACTCCTGTTTCAATCTTTGATGGGTTGAAATCAATCTTAGCAACAAGCCCTTGACCAAAACCTTTTAAGGAAATGCAAGCGGAAAGTACAAAAAAAAGAACAGCTTTTTTCATTTTTTTATTTAGCAATCGTTACATTACCTGCAAACTTCCTCGTGTAACCTGTCCATTCACCAATTACAATACTGTAAGCATATACACCAGGACCTAACAAATTCCCTGTCCTATCTTTTCCATCCCAAGGATTTTTAAAATCTTTAGACCGAAACACCTCTTGTCCCCACCGATTAAATATGCTCATTGAATAACTTGCTGGTTCAAAATCCATGCCTTGCGGGGTGAAGGTATCATTTAAGCCATCGTTGTTTGGGGTAAAAGCATTTGGGATGTAAAAGGTAAACATGGGAGGAAAACTAACATAATACGACACGGTATCCGAACAATTATAATCGTTGTAGGAAATTAATGAAACATAAAAACTATCGGCATTGGGAAATAAATGAACAGGATGCAAGTCACTCGAGGAACCGCTACCATCACCGAAATTCCAGAGGTATCGCGAAGCATTTTCACTTAAGTTTCCAAAAACTACTTGCGGATAAAGAATACCATTTTCATCTGGAGTAAACTCAAAATCAGCAGATGGAGCAAGTATATTTTGCACAACTGCTTTAGCCGTATCAGCGCAATTATTAGCATCAGTTACAACAACGTAGTGGATTCCCGCTGGTATATTCGTGGCTATCGACTGATTGATGCTATCAGGTATCCAAAAATAAGTGTAAAATGGTGTACCTCCTTGAACTGTTACCCTTGCAATACCCAAACCTTTTTCGCAGGTATCTGTTACTGTTGCTGTATTAAGCTCTAAAATCGGAGGTTGATCAATGGTTACCCATCCAGTATCTTTACAATTATGATAATCATAAACGGTCACTTTATAAGCTCCAGCATAAAGTGAATCCGCAGTTGAAGTAGTTTGTTCCAAAAAATCATTCCATTCATAAATGTAAGGTGAAGTACCTCCTGAAACTGTTGCAGAGGCCACACCCAAATTCTGACCAAAACAAACATTGTCTGTAGGCAAAATATCTATTTGAATAGGATTAGGCTCTAATACTTCTACCGTATCAATAAGGGCGCAATTGGCCGTATCAACTAGGGTTACAATGTAGGTACCTGCAGGGACATTTTTCAAGGTATCAGAAAGCGGAGAATTATAGATTTGTTGTTGAGGCATCCCAATTAAGTTCGTCCAGAAATAATCATAAGGCCCATGATTTCCTGAACCCAAAGCGGCGATGTATCCAGTGCTCGTTCCAAAACAATTCACCGAATCCATGGAAGTTTGAATCTGAGTGTTTGTTACTGTTACTGTTACTGTATCCGAATAATTGATATTTGAAAAGGGATCAAAAACAGAAGCTACGTAAACCGAAGTTGTTGGAGGACTCACAATTAAGGTATCCCCTGTGCCGACATTTTGACCATTTAGCGTCCATTGAATTTGACCACCACCACTGGTAATTGGGATGGGGTTAAATGGAATTGGAGCTATATTATAGTTTGAATTACCATTTGGTGTAAAACGGTAGCCTTCATTGTTTGTAGTCCATTGATTCCCAGCATTTCTTCCAGGAACAATATGAGCTATAGTTCCATTCGAATTGTGCAAACCATGAATCGCTTGGCCATTGTTCCAAGTATTGCATAATGGCTTATTTGTAATATGTGTTTCTATAACATTGGTTGTCTCGAATAACTGAATTTGACTAGTAAAAGTCAGATTGGTGCAACTAAACATTGTTACTGAGTTGTAATCCAAAACAAAAACTCTATTAGGTGCTGTTCCTACCACCGCATATTTTATTATACCTCCTGAAGTTGGCAAAATATCTTGCCATGGACCCATAATTGAATTTAAAAGATTCGTATTTGAAGGATCCGGAAAGGCGTTGTTTATGGACCATGGCGAATACCCACCCGGCGTATTGTTGTTCAAATCAAAACTTAAATAATTATTTGTAGAGATCATTACTTGATTGTAGGTATTTCCATAAAACGTAAACTGAAAACCCATGTCAACTACTTGATCGTAAAACTGGTCATCACTTAAAAAATTACCACTCGGAAAATCGGAAATCACTGTCCCCCAGGCGATTTGAAACCCTGTAGCATCAGCATGTAAAACCGCTGGATTACCTCCACAGATTACGGTATCACTATAAGCTACAACGGTTGGTACAATCTGCGCATCCCCTTCAATTCCTCCGAAAAGCCCTAAAATCCCACAAACAAGCCCTTTAAGTAGAGATTTAAATTCCATTTCAATTATTTATAAAACTGACAAAGATACCTTAACTTTAGAAAACAAAGAAATTTTTTTGAGCCTATTTTGTTTAATTTCAAACAAGGAAACAAACAACCCATTTAGTCGACAAACAATTCATTAATTTAGACAAATAAATAATTTTAATGATTAAAAACAAAACACACTTGGTCTAACCACCCAAAATTTCACCTTTTCAACTTTCATTCTAAGCAAAAATTATAAAAACTCCACTTATTTTACCTTCATTCTCTTTATCAACTTATACTTCCCAAAAAACAAATCTCTAATCTTATAAATCAAACCAAATCGACCCCTATTAAAGGCCATCGCCCTTCTGTAATTCCTCTTTAAAATTCTTTAAGTAAATATCTATTGATGGTCCAGAAAACTACCTCTCCTCTACCTAAACCTAACCAATAATAGTTCTTTTCAATTAAGGAACAAAAAGAAATAAATGCTTTTATTTGCACTTTAACTATGGCAAAAGGAAAGAAAACCCCTATTAAAGCAAAACCAAGCAAAACAAGTGGATCCGGATTCTTCAAGAAAGCACTAATTTCTCTTGCCGCCATCACTATTCTAACATTAATTGGTGGTACTGCGATTACTTATTTCAGTATCTTTCGAAACAATGTATATTTAGGCGATAAGGACGAAGATTTTATCTACATAAAAACGGGTTCCCAGCTTGAAGATGTTGTATCCATGTTAAACCAAAGGAAAATCATCATCAACAACAACACCTTTACATTTTTTGCTGAAATTAGAAATTACAAAGGCAAAGCTATCCGACCAGGAAAGTATAAAATCAAAAAAGGAATGACCAACTTTGAGCTTATTCGACTTCTTAAATCAGGAACACAAGAGCCAGTGAAATTGGTTTTATCCAATGCCAGAACCAAAGAACAATTAGCTGGTATTATTGCCCATAAACTTGAGGCCGATAGCCTTTCCTTGATAAGTTTAATGAACGACCACAGCTTTTTATATCCTTTTGGTTTCAACCCTGATAACGTTATAGGAATGTTTATCCCCAATACCTATGAATTCTATTGGAATACCACGGCTGAAGCTTTTTTTGAGAAAATGGAAAAAGAATATGCAAAATTTTGGACAGAAACTAGAAAAAGAAAAGCAGCACAAATGAACCTTACCCCGGGTGAAGTGGCTACCTTAGCAAGTATTGTTGAAAAGGAAACCAATTTCAATCCAGAGAAAAAAACTATCGCAGGTGTATATTTAAACCGAATAAAAAAGGGTATGCCGTTGCAGGCCGACCCCACTGTGGTTTTTGCTGTTGGCGATTTCTCCATTCGAAGGGTAACCGGCGAACATACCAGTATCAACAGTCCCTATAATACTTACAAAGTACTTGGTCTGCCGCCTGGTCCTATTTGCATGCCCGGACAGGCTTCACTAAATGCAGTTTTAAATGCAGAGGACCACGAATACTTGTATTTTTGCGCTAAAGGGGATGGCTCAGGCTCCCATCTTTTCGCCGCAAACCATGACGACCACATGCGAAATGCTCGCCAATACCATCGAACCCTAAATCAGCGAGGGATTCATTAACTGCATTCTTTATTATTGTTAACATTGCTTTTTGTCCTTGAGGCTTCCTCAGTTTTGTTTAGCTTTGTAGTCTATTTTATTCCATGAAAAAAACGCTCCATATCCTCATCATATTACCACTTTTTCAATTTTTAGGTTGTCAGGCAACTGGTTTCGAAATCAAAGGAAAATTATCGAATGCCAATAAAATTGAAGTTTTCCTCGACCAATTATTACCTTCCCAAGTAGCGAATTTAGATAAGGTTACCACCGATGAAAACGGAAATTTCGAATTTCATACCCAACTGCCCTCTGAAGGATTTTACAGAATTCGAATCAGTGATCAAAATTATGCCGTGCTGCTTGTAAAACCAACAGACCATTTAACCTTCAAAGCGGATGGCCAAAACCTATCCAGAACAGCTTCGGTTGAAGGACCAAAAGAAACCTTGGAGTTTCTTGAGTTAAATACCTACCTCATGAAATCGTTTACCAAACAAGATAGTTTACAACGTGTATTTTATGCTTACCAACAAAACCAACATCCAAGATTGGATAGTATTGCCCAAGTTTTGGATATTGAGGTTCAAAAAAACACCTTTTTCCGTCGCCAATATATAACCAAACTTATTGACACAAAACCAGGCACATTATTAGCCTTAGCCGCTACTGAACAGCTAAATCCTGAAACAGATGTGCAATACTTTATCAATCAATTGCCCTTGTTGGAAAAAAATTATCCAAATTCGGAATATGTCAAAACCTTTAAATTAAAGGTGAATGAACTATCTAGGCTGGCCATCGGAACCGAAGCCCCAGAAATCAGTATTTTGGATCCTGATGGGAAACCAATTAAACTGTCAGATTTCCGCGGTAAGGTGGTCTTGGTTGATTTTTGGGCAAGCTGGTGTGGCCCTTGCCGTAAGGAAAATCCTAATGTGGTAAATATGTACAAAAAATACCATGATAAAGGTTTCGAAATATTTTCTGTATCCTTAGATAAAGACAAAAACAGTTGGATCAATGCTATTAAAATGGATGGTCTACTTTGGAAACATGGCAGCGAATTAGCCTACTGGCAAAGTAGCTTTTGTAAAACGTATAATATTACAGGAATACCTATGACATTCCTGGTTGATAAAGACGGAAAAATCCTTGCTAAAGGACTACGCGGAGCCGATTTGGATAGCAAACTTTCAAAAATATTTGCTCAATAAACAATTGTTTGGCTTCCGTGCTTTCTTCCAATAAATCCAAAATTCTAAGTCTTGCCTTGAAAATCCTAATTGTTGGGTTTTCTTTCTATTTCATTTATCGGCAAATTTTCTATAAAGAAGAAATAGAAGATATAAAAAAAGGCTTTGAAACACTTTTCAGCGAACGATTTGACTATTTATCCCTTGGTATCACCTTAATCCTGATGCTGCTCAATTGGGGAATTGAAGCTGAAAAATGGAGGATGTTGGTTACAAAATATGAACAGATATCGTTTTGGGTAGCCTTCGAAGCAATCTTTACAGGTGTTACCATTAGCATTTTTACCCCAAACCGAATAGGTGAATATGCCGGACGAATTTTCCATCTCGAAAATGCTGATTTAATTAAAGCCTCCTTGGCCTCTGTTATTGGAAGCATTGCACAACTCCTAGCTACCATTATTTTCGGTATCATTGGACTGCTGTATATCTATCCTGTTTATTTTCAAACCTTTGAACTGATTACGCCTCTCAGATATTTGATCTTAGCCCTTTTTATTATAGTCATTCTAATTATGGCTGTCATCCTCTTTATTAATTCCTATATTTTCTCGAGCATTTTCAGCAAGTTTCATTTTCTAGGTAAACTTAAGAAATATGGTAAGATTTTTTCCTATTATACAAAAGGTGAACTTGGACTTTTGCTTTCCTTAAGTTCTATTCGTTACCTAATATTCAGTGTACAATATTTTATTCTGCTAAGGGTTTTTGATGTTCACCTTCCAGTCTTTGATGGAATGCTTATGGTATTCTGTGTATTCTTAGTTTTGTCAATTATTCCTACCATTTCAATTGCAGAGCTTGGCATAAGAGGTTCGGTTGCAATCTATTTCTTTGGTATGCTTTCTGGAAACAAATTAGGAATCATTACAGCTTCCTTTGGTTTGTGGCTCATAAACTTGGTGCTCCCTGCAATTATAGGCAGTCTGTTTGTATTCAATCTGAAATTTTATAGAAAAAACAGGCATTATCTCGACGAATAAGTTTAGAATAGAATGACTTGCATCAGGGCTTTGGTTTAGCCTTTGGAAGTTTATAACTTTGTAAAAAGTAGGATGGAAAAGATTACATTACAAGTAGAAGGAATGAGCTGCACCAGTTGCTCGCTTGGCATTGTAAAAACCCTTGAAAATATGGGGATTACCGATGTCAAAGGAAATTATGCAACCGGTGAGATCATGTTTAAAGCCAAAGATGATAAGGATATCGAATTGGCTGTTAGTACCATTTCAATTATGGGCTACAAAACCTCCAAACCTAATGATGAAATAGATAATCAATCCTCCAAAGAATTTCATAGCCACGACTTGGATATGGAAAGAAAATTCTGGATTACCCTTCCTTTTACGGTCATACTTATGTTGCACATGGTTTTTCCGCACTCATTTTTAGGAAACCCTTTGCTGCAATTAATCCTTTGCCTACCCGTGTATTATATTGGTCTAAGTGTTTTCGGAAGCAGTGCTATTTCTTCAATTAACCATGGTGTTCCAAATATGGATGTCCTAATTTTTTCAGGTTCAACAGCCGCCTTTTTATACAGTTTGGGCTGTACCATCCTCTTTTGGAACTCGCCTGAAATACACCAATACCTTTTCTTCGAAACCTCGGCAAGCATTATTACCCTTGTGCTTTTGGGGAATATGATCGAACACCGCAGCACAAAGAAAACAACCCAGGCCATCAAGGATTTGAAAGCCTTACAACCCTCCAAAGCTTTAGTAATCGAAGAAGTAGACGGAAAAGAAAAAATAGTTGAAATCAAATCCTCTAGCCTGAAAAAAGGTAGAAAAGTGAAAATAAACCAAGGAGCACAAATTCCTTGCGACGGTATCATCCTTTCGGGAGAAGGTTCGGTAGATGAATCGCTTCTTACGGGGGAAAGTATACCACGAACCATCAAACCTGGAGATATCATCTTTGCAGGCACAATTTTATTACAAGGTAATTTAATCGCTAAATCAGAAAAAAGCTTTGCAGACTTTTCACTGACCAAAATTATCGACCTAGTTAAAAATGCACAAATGAACCCGCCGAAAATTCAGCGATTAGGCGATAAGGTCAGCGCTTGGTTTGTTCCGATGGTGATGCTTATTTCAGGTTTCGCTTTCATTGCTGCCTTTTTTGTATTCCATTTAGATTTCAAGGTTGCCGTTCTTAATTCCATTGGTATTCTCGTTATTTCATGTCCCTGTGCCATGGGATTGGCTACCCCAACTGCCGTAATGGTCGGAATCGGAAGGGCGGCAAAAAAGGGAATTCTTTTCCGCAGTGGTGAAATTCTCGAAAAATACGCCCAAACTGAACTGGTAGTTTTTGATAAAACAGGAACCTTAACCACCGGAAAATTGACAGTTAAAAAAGTAGAAGCCCTCGGCCATGAAAACCAGGAACAGGTTTGGGCCATTGCCAATGCCCTTGCCCAAGCATCTAACCATCCTTTAAGTGAAGCCATCCGAAAAAACTTTAATGGAACTAAAATCGAAAGCATCCAAGCTTCGGAAATAAAAGGAAAAGGTTTGACAGGAATTGATGCAGCAGGAAACCACTACCAAATGGGATCTGCCAGTTTCCTAAGTCTACCTGAGGATACTTCATTACATCCAATTGTTTACCTGAAAAAAGATGAAAAATTAATCGGAAAAATCCATTTAGAAGACCAACTCAGGCCAGGCATGAAGGAACTTATAGAATTCTTCCACCAAAAGGGAATCAAAACCATGCTGCTTAGTGGTGATAAAGAAAGTGTAAGTAAGGAAATTGGCAAGCAGCTTGGCATACAAGACGTTCTTTTTGGAAAATCCCCAGAAGAAAAACAGGCCATAGTTGCTAACCTTACCAAAGATTACAATGTGGTGATGGTTGGTGATGGCATCAACGATTCGGCCGCTTTGGCAGCTGCTCATGTGGGCATTTCACATGGCGAAGCCTCTTCAATTGCCGTCAACTCAGCTGGAATTGTAATTACCAACGACGATTTCCCAGGTAAGATAAAAACTTCCTTCCTGCTGAGCAAAGCCACCTTATCTACTATCAAACAAAACCTCTTTTGGGCCTTTTGCTACAATATTGTGGCTATACCAGTGGCCGGAATGGGTTATTTAAGTCCGATGTTTGGAGCAGCTTCTATGGCATTTTCGGATATTATGGTTATTGGAAATTCGCTCCGCCTTGGTAAAAAGAAACTCGCCTAGCTTTTCATAACCCTGTTTATTTCTTTCAAAATTCTGCATGAAAACTCATTCATTTAGGTTGTTTCTTTGCTAAAATTCTTCTTTTACAATGAAAAAAGTTGTTGCGCTCGCCTTTTTAGTTTTAGGCCTTAAAGTTCAAGCCCAAGTTGCCTTACCTAACATCCCAACCGACCGGGAAACCAAATTAATTACCTATACTGATGTGGTCAACCAAACGGGCGTTGATGCAACTGAACTTTTCAAACGTGCCAACGAATGGTATTCCAAATACTTCAATAACCCAACTGAAAAACTAAGAAAAAAGGATGATGAAGCCAAAAGTCTAGAGCTTTTCGTTCGATTTAAATTGTTTAATGTTGATAAAAAAGGCGTTAAAACCGATGCAGGTGAATTAATGCAATACACCTTGAATATCGCCTGTAAAGACGGGAAATACAGGTACGAATTTACTAAATTCAACTTGAAAGCTGCCTCCTATAAACCTGCTGAACCTTTGTTGGATAAGGCAAGTCCTACAGCTGAAAGAAATGCAGTATGGTTGAAACAGGTGGACGAAGAAATCAAAAAAGTGATTGACGATTTGGAAAAAGGCATGGCAGCCACTCCAAAGAAAAAAGATGACTGGTAGTACTTCCTACAAATTTTTTGAAGATGTTTGGGCGGTCGTAAAGCTAATTCCACCCGGCAGAGTAAGCAGCTACGGCGCTATAGCCAATTATTTAGGAGCCAAACGTTCTTCTCGTATGGTTGGTTACGCTATGAATGCCAGCCATGCTTCATCCCTTGAAATTCCTGCACATCGGGTAGTAAATCGTAACGGACAATTAACTGGCAAACACCATTTCGGTGATCCGGAATTGATGCAAAAACGTTTGGAAGCGGAAGGAATTACAGTAGAACAGGATCAAATTCAACACTTTCACAAGCATTTTTGGGATCCAATAATCGAATTGGCTTTATAAGTTTGGATAAATTTCATTTTTAGGGGGTTTCCCTACGGGCCGGGCTTTACGTTCCAATCTTTCCGCTCGTCCCTCGCGTAAAGGATTTCCACTGCAATCCCTAACCCGGGGTACTTCCCATAACCAGTTGGTGAAATATAATCTGACCTGCTTTCCACAAGGCATTCTGCATGTTTTCACCCGAAAAAATAGTTGGCAGTATTTTGAAATTGGAACCACTAAAAACCAAATTCATCCTTTGCCGATTTTCCTGTCACCGCCCTTCTTCAAAACACCAAAAACCAAGTACCAGTACGCACTTTCAGGGTAGGGATAGCAGCGGAAAACCCACAGCGGCCTGAGCGTAAGCGAAAGGCGCGAGGATTTGCAGCGAATAGCCCGACCCGAACGACCCAGCACCAAAGCCAATTAATGCACCACAGCTTTTTGGGCGGAGGGGACCCGCCAAATAATCAAACACTAAAAAAAATCAAGGAAGAATCAGGTTTAACCCAGATTACGCATTAGAAATGCATAAACGATTAACCAGTTGTAAATCAATTTGTATAGCCAAATTGATAACAACTGCTATCCCGAAATTTCTTCGGGAGGGGTAACCCCAACTAAATCAAGTAGTTCGGATTAATAAATCCTCCTATTGATTAATTTGGGTTTAAAACAAAAAAAGGAACCCAATTGGATTCCTCTTTTCATATAAATTTGGTGAAAGATTAACGGCTTCCGATGTACTCGTTTAAGTCGTCGATGCTACTGCTGAATGTAAAACCATCGTTCACTTTGTAGTAATTGTTTGGGTCAACGCAACGACCATAGGCGAATTTGGCAATATCCAATTTACTTTCTTCGTAGGTAAACATGCCCATCAACTCGCGAACTTGTGCGGCTGAAACACAGTTTGCACCCAAAAATTGTTTGGCAATCTGTACTTTATTATCCTCGAAAGGTTTACTGCTGATGGAACCTTTCACACTTTGGAATTCAGAAACTCCGCATGGACCAAAGCAACCATTTCCGGAAGGACGAGGTTGAGGCTGAGGAGGAGGAGGCGCTTGCTGAAACCCACCGGTAGTAGTGGTGGTAGTGGTAGTTGTGGTAGACGTTTGAACAGTTCCAGGAACATTTACATTCATGTTCACATTAATTCCACCACCTGGAATACCCATATTGATATTGGTATTGATGTTGTCGTTGGTGGTTGTGGTAGTGGTTGTTCTTTCTTCGTAAACGTCGACCTGAGAGAAGGCTTGCAGGCTAAACAAGGCGAGCAAGGAGAATACGGTAATTGTTTTTTTCATGTTTGGAAATTTTGTTGGCAAAGATATTCAATTATCGTGCCGATTGCATGCCAGTATGGGTAGAATATGAATTATTAGCTTCATTTTCAGCACTTTTTATTTGGAGGTATCTGAAAGATAGGTAAGGAAAAACATAGAATAATTGAATTTCTTAACGTCTAATACACATTCGAGGGCAAATAATGGCTACCTTTGCGGCCTTTTTCAAAACACTGCATGCAAAATATTCGAAATATTGCCATTATTGCCCACGTTGACCATGGAAAAACGACCTTGGTTGATAAAATCCTTCACCAATCTAAATTGTTTCGCGACAACCAAGAGAAAGGCGAACTAATCTTGGATAATAACGATTTGGAGCGGGAAAGGGGTATCACCATTCTTGCCAAGAACGTTTCCGTTAAATACAATGGTGTAAAAATCAACATCATCGACACTCCAGGTCACGCCGACTTTGGAGGAGAGGTAGAACGTGTATTAAATATGGCGGATGGCGTATTGCTACTGGTTGACGCCTTCGAAGGTCCGATGCCACAAACCCGCTTTGTATTGCAAAAAGCCATTGCTCATGGATTGAAAGCCATTGTGGTAATCAACAAGGTAGATAAACCAAACTGCCGTCCTGATGAAGTACATGACAATGTATTCGAACTGTTCTTTAATTTGGATGCGACCGAAGAACAATTGGATTTCCCAACTTTGTATGGTTCATCCAAACAAGGCTGGATGAATACAGATTGGAAAACACCTTCATCCGATATTACACCTTTATTGGATGCCATCATTCAACATATTCCTGCGCCATTGGTAACAGCCGGTACACCGCAGTTGCAAATTACCTCCATCGACTATTCAGCCTATACCGGACGGATCGCTGTAGGAAGGTTGACCCGCGGAACCTTGAAAGAAAATTCACCGGTTTCCTTGGTAAAACGCGATGGCTCGATTGTTAAATCAAGAATCAAAGAACTTTACCTCTTCGAAGGATTGGGTAAAGAAAAAGTATCCGAAGTTCATGCTGGCGAAATTTGCGCCCTAACCGGAATTGAGAACTTTGAGATTGGAGATACCATTGCCGATTTCGAATCGCCCGAAGGATTGAAACCTATCAGTGTGGACGAACCAACCATGAGTATGTTGTTTACAATCAACAATTCGCCTTTCTTCGGAAAAGAAGGTAAATTCGTAACCAGCCGACACTTGCGCGATCGTTTAATGAAAGAAACAGAAAAGAATTTGGCCTTGCGTGTTGAAGAAACCGAAAGCGCCGATTCATTCTTGGTTTATGGCCGTGGAGTATTGCACTTGTCAGTTTTAATCGAAACCATGCGTCGCGAAGGCTACGAATTGCAAGTTGGACAGCCTAGGGTAATTATCAAAGAAATCAATGGTATCAAATGCGAACCAGTGGAAGTATTGACCGTAGATTCGCCTGAAAACGTTTCCGGAAAAGTGATTGAATTGGTGAGCCAGAAAAAAGGGGAAATGAAAATCATGGAACCTAAAGGCGATTTGTTGCACTTGGAATTCGAAATCCCATCGCGCGGATTAATTGGTTTGAGAAACAATTTACTTACAGCTACTGCAGGCGAAGCCATTATGGCCCACCGTTTTAAAAGCTATGAACCTTGGAAAGGAAGCATCCCTGGACGTATTTCCGGCGTTTTGATTTCCAAAGAACAAGGTACTGCTATCCCCTACTCTATCGACGCTTTGCAAGATCGCGGTACTTTCTTTGTAGATCCAGGTGAACCTGTTTACGGTGGACAAATTTTGGGCGAACATATCCGTCCGGATGATTTGATCGTAAGCGTTACCAAAGAGAAAAAATTAACCAATATGCGTGCCTCGGGAAGTGATGAAAAAATGAGAATTGCACCAAAATTGAATTTCTCATTGGAGCAAGCCATGGAATATATTCAGGAAGACGAATATGTAGAGTTGACGCCACAAAGCATCCGTATGCGTAAAATCTACTTAGACGAAAATGAACGTAAACGTCGCAAAAACGCGATGGCTGCCATTTAATTCCCCACCTTTCATACAGAAGGGCGATAGCGAAAATCTATTGCCCTTTTTTTATTTGTTTTTGGTTTAACCCAAATTCAGCATTAGAAATCTATTACAGCTTCCAACTGCTTCAAATACAAGGATTTCAGAACAATTTTTGACTTCAAAATAGTTTACTATTCCTTCACCCAAAAATTAACCTGAAACCCTCGTCTTTATTGCATTTGAAAGCTTCATTACGATTTCTAATGCGTAATCTGGGTTAAAAATTTGGCGGGCCCCCAACCGCCCAAAACCATGCTACCCTTCTCTAACCATTTACCAAGGCGGTTGGGTCAGGCTATCGCTAATACTCCTCAGCTTGCAGCCCCCAAAAGGGTTCGGGGGCTGCAAGCTTGCGGGGTATCACGCTCTATCCTTGCCCGACACCTCCGCATAACATTCTACTGTGGCTGGGCATTGGCTTTTCATTCCACAGTTGTCAAATTGAAATACAAGAAGCAACTCGCTTAGGTATTTCAAAAACGAAATCTGAGCTTAATTCAATACCAAAAAGTAAGCAACCCTTACTTCATGCATAAGGTAATCGTTTGGGTAATTTTGATTTACTGATTTACAAACAATCGCGTCCAAGTGCCAATTCCGGTTTCAACTTTTACCAGGTAGGTTCCGGCCGACAAGTTTTCGGTGTGCATCAAGAGGCTATTTTCGCCAGTATGTAGGGAATTGCTTTGCCCGATTAATACCTTTCCAAGCAAATCTACTACCTCGATTTTTGCCGAAGTGGAAGGAAAGTTCCAAACCAAATCAATGTAAAAATGATCAGTTGAAGGGTTGGGATAAAGCTCCATTTCAATTTCGGGTCCTGAAATGGTACGAACACTTGCATAATTACCAGGAAAATAGGATTTAATTGCCCTGTAGGCGTTTATTTTACCATAGCCCCAGTTATTGTTTGGTAAAGTTCCCATAAAAGATTCGCGAATGGCGGTGGCGAAAAGGGTATCTTTTAGCTGTTGGGGCGTTAAAGAAGGATCCACTTCAAGCATTTATGCAGCAATTCCGGCCGCAGCAGGACTTGAGGCGGAGGTTCCACTAAATTCGGCATAATAATAGGTTTTCGAATCGACTGGATTTTGGTAAGCAAATACCACTTGTGGACTATTGCTACCTGTAGGAGTATAAGCCGTATCAAGGGAACTAATGGCGGTTGCCAAGGTCAAACCAGGCGCAGTGATATCGGGTTTAATTGTTCCATTGGCCAAGGGACCACGCGATGAAAAAGGAACCAGTCTGTTTAATTGGGCATACCCACTGTATGACCAACTGTTGCCATTCAAATCAGAAAAACTGAGTTTTGAGGCATAAGCACCAACCATTAACACAGAAGCCGCACTGCCATTATCACTTACGGTTGATTGGGTATTTCCGCTAATAGCCCAATTTTGTCCTAAGCTATCGAATGCACTTTGGAAACCATGGGTATAACCATAGTAATAGTATTCATCCCAACTATGGATGGTTCCATCGTTACCTTTATACGAAACAGCTACACTGTCCATAGAATGATTAAAGATTCGCATGGTCAATCGGGGTTGGCCATTGAACTCGGCTGTGGATGTGAGGATATCTACTTGGCAGGTATCTATTCCATTTGAAGCTAGAAGATTAAAAGAATAGGTAGAATCGTTCAGGCAGATCCAACCTGTGGAAGCTTGAGGAACACCTTGGCCATATAATGTAACCATTCCACAAAAATTTTTGCCTTGCTCACCCCAAGCATCTACCCAAGTTCGCTGGTAGCTTGAATCGGTGAATGTGAGAAAGGTATGCACTACCGTGTCAGTTGGGGTAAAGGCTTTTGAAAGATGGATTGGCTCCTCGCCTTCATTTCCAGCGCTCATAACGAGCAATTTTCCGGCACCAGTTAAATTATCGCATGCTTGGTTAAATAAGGAGGTTCCATTATGCGGTCCAGATTGGGAGCCCCAGCTAATATTTACCACCGTTGGTTTAGCCACGCTTTGTCCATATTGGTAAATATAATTAATCCCGTCCACAAAATCGGAAAAGCCGCTGGATTGCCATTGCTCACCGATGGAATCTCTTCGTACACCAACCAAAACCAAATCCGACTCGTAGGCCATACCGCGGTATTTTCCATTGGCTGCCCCACCAAATCCTGAACCACCGGCAATTCCGGCAACACCAGTTCCATGGGTTTGGATAGGATTATCCGTTTCTTGCAGTTTTATCAAATTCGTATCACTTAGTTCGTGTCCATAGGCAAAACCATTCGGCGGAACACCATTCGTACCAACTTCCCAAACCTTCTTGATGCGGTATTGTGTGCCAGTAGTATCGTAAAACGTAGGGTGGTTGTAGTCGAAACCAAAATCAATTACGCCTAACACTACACCCTTACCTGAAAACTTTTGCGGAAGGTTAATGCCTTTATGCACCGAATCCACTCGGGTTGTTCTTCTTGCTTTGTCCATGGTTGGCAGCATTGGTTCGTCCAATTGCAAATAGGCCAGACAATTGGAAGCAACCAAAGCCTCCATTTGAGAAATGGGAATAACCAGCGTCCAGATAGAACCAGCCTTGGTACCAACTGAAATTCCCAATGACTTGGTAGTTGATTCGGCTAGGGCAAAATCGTTTACTTTGGCTAGAGCAGACAAACACTTCACCCCACTGGAATTGGTTTTATATAAAAATTCGGTAGGTATCGATTGGCCTTTGTTTGCTTTCTTTTCGAGAAACCAGGTTTTGGTCAAAGGCGAAAGCTTGGTTTGTCCGAACGAAACAAGTGAAAAGGCGAGGAAGAAGAAGGTATAGGTAATTTTTTTCATAGCTAGAATGCTCGATTCAAAAATAGGGACAAGGCTTCAATGATGGCCAGAAATTTGAAAATCTATCCAAATTTTCTCAACAAGGAAAAAAGGTTGGAGGTAAAATCTTACATTTGCACGATGGATAGTTTTGTAGTCTCTGCCAGAAAATACCGCCCTACCACGTTTAAAAGCGTTATTGGGCAGCATAGCATTACAAGCACCTTAAAAAATGCCATCAAAAGCAAGCATTTAGCCCAGGCCTTTTTATTTTGCGGACCAAGGGGAGTTGGTAAAACTACCTGTGCAAGGATTTTAGCCAAAACCATCAACTGTTTAAATTTAGGGAATGATATTGAACCTTGCAATGCCTGTGAAAGCTGCACCTCCTTTAATAATAACCACAGTTTCAATATCCATGAATTGGATGCGGCTAGCAACAACTCGGTAGATGATATTCGGGCCTTAATTGAAAAAGTTAGGTTTGCACCACAAATAGGGAAATTCAGTGTGTATATCATTGACGAGGTGCACATGTTGTCTACCAACGCTTTCAATGCATTTTTGAAAACATTGGAGGAACCACCACCACATGCTATATTTATACTAGCTACTACAGAGAAACACAAAATTTTACCGACCATTCTGAGCCGATGCCAAATTTTTGATTTCAGCCGGATTGGCATTGAGGATATTGCCAAACATTTGGCCTATGTAGCCCAAAGCGAACAAATTGAGGCAGATTCGGATGCCTTGCATATCATTGCCCAAAAGGCGGATGGTGCTATGCGTGATTCCTTATCCATGTTCGACCAATTGGTCAGTTTTGCCGGCAACCATTTGACTTATAAAAATGTAATCGAGAACCTGAATATTCTGGATTATGATTATTACTTCAAGGTGGTGGATGCTATTTTGGACAGGAAAATTCCAGATGCGCTCTTACTTTTTGATGAAATCCTCCGCAATGGTTTTGATGGCCATAGTTTTATTACAGGCTTAGGTAGCCACCTCCGCAACCTACTGGTATGTTTGGATCCTGAAACCGTCAAACTTTTGGAAGTTGGCCAAAACATTAGAGAGAAATACCTGCAACAAAGTCAACGCTGCAATGCCCGGTATTTAGTAGGCTGTTTGGATATCACTAACAAGGCAGATTTTTCCTATCGAAACAGCAAGAACCAGCGCTTAACAGTTGAATTAGCCTTAATGCAACTTTGCAGTTTTGGTGCAGGTGGCGAACAAGTTTCGACCGCCGAAAAAAAAAATTGACCTAATCCTATCACCGTCCCAACTCAACGGAGACGATCCCTTACCAAGCTATTTATTTCCAACCCAAGCTCCCGCCAGACAAAGTCAGGAGCCATCTGCCACTGGAAATGTCGCAAGGATAACCGAACAAAGGCCCAAACCTCAAATTTTCAATCGTCCGGATTACAAACCTGGATCATACCAACCTCAACTTCAGTCGATAAAATCATACGCTTCAGGAGGATCAATTCCTACCTCAAAGAATACCAAGACTGAAAACAAGGAACAAAGTGAAGTAAATGCCGGACCAAGCCTTTCACTAGAAGAGGCATGGTCGGCTTTATCTGGATTAATGCGGGCCAAAGGGCGTATCAGTTTAGCCAACACCTTGTTGAGAAAACCTGAACTCAAAGAAGGGCAAATTGTTGAATTCAGATTGGATAACAGTGCCCAAGAAGAAGACATACTTCCTGAAAAACAGGAAATGCTTGATTTTATCCGACAAAAAACAGGCAATAAGGAACTTCAACTAAACCTCGTGGTTTTAAAGTCTAATGAAGTGGAAAAGAAACTGTTAGGTCCGAAAGAAAAGTATCAGATTTTGGTTGAAAAAAACCCATTGATTAAGCAATTAAAAGACAGATTGGATTTAGATATCGAATATTGAATTCAAAATATTCTATCCTTGAAAACTCGTTCGAAATTTGCCGAAATAAGTTTTCACCAAACCTACTTTTGCATTGAGATTTTTACATCTTTGTACCCCTTAAATTTTACTTAGATGCATATCGCAATAGCTGGAAACATAGGATCAGGAAAGACTACGCTCACAAGCATGTTGGCTAAACATTATGGTTGGGAAGCCAGGTATGAAGATGCTGATGATAATCCTTATCTAAATGATTTCTATGACGACATGCACCGTTGGTCGTTCAACCTTCAAATCTACTTTTTGAACAGTCGCTTCTACCAAGTGGAAGAGATTCGTGGAAGTGGTAAAAAAGTTATTCAGGATCGCACGATTTACGAGGATGCCAACATCTTTGCGCCTAACCTACATGCCATGGGATTGATGAGCACAAGGGATTATGAGAACTATGTTTCCCTTTTCCGCTTGATGTCGTCCTATGTGAAGGCGCCAGATTTGTTAATTTATCTTCGCGCTTCGGTACCTACGTTGGTTAGTCAAATCCAAAAAAGAGGCAGAGATTATGAAAATTCAATTCGTTTAGATTACCTCAAACGCTTAAATGAACGGTATGAAGCTTGGATCAATGATTACAGCATGGGTAAATTATTGATTATTGATGTTGACAATAATAAATTTGCTGATAACCAAGAACATTTAGGGGAAATCATCAATAAAATAGATGCCGAAATTCACGGGCTATTCTAGATTTTTTTCTAAAAACACCAACACTTAAAAATATCTTCCTACTTTAGGGCTGTATATCATGAAAGACAAGCTCAAACATTGGTTCACGCACGAACTTGAACCAACCAAATCGGAAGAGATTTTTAACTCTATTTCCCACGGTGTTGGTGCCGTTTTATGTGTAATCGGTTTCTTCTTCCTGTTGGATAAAACCAATATGGTTAATGATTCCATGCACACCACAGGTCACCTAGTTTACATAGCTTCCTTCTTTTGTATTTACACTGCTTCCATGGTGTACCACTTGGTTACTCATCCCAAAGCCAAATATTGGATGCGTGTAATTGACCACAGTATGATTTTTGTTGGTATTGCAGGAACCTACATGCCTTTCCTTCTTTCCAATATGCGCAATGATGGTGGTTATCCTTATGCCATTGCACTAGCAGGAATCTGTTTAGCTGGCTTTATTTTTAAGTTCTTTTTTACCGGAAAGTACAAGTTATTATCGGTTCTTATCTATCTGGTAATGGGTGGAAACATCGTTTTTTCTAAACTTTATTCGGTTGAATTTATCAAACCAGAAGGCTTGTATTTAATTAAAGTTGGAGGCATTTTGTATTTAGCCGGAACCCTTTTCTATACCCTAAAATCGTTGCGTTATGCGCATTTCGTATGGCATTTGTTTGTTTTGGGCGGAAGCATTTGTCATTTTTTTGCCGTTTATAATTATGCCCATATTCATTCTTAAATCTCTTCAATAACCCTCTTACATGAAACGAGTAGTAGTTATCGATGGTGCTAGAACACCCTTTTTACGTTCTGCAACCAATTATATGGACCTTATGACTTACCAACTTGGTGCAGCAGCCATTCGTGGCGTATTGACCAAAACTGGTATTGATCCTAACAAAATCGATACCGTTATAATGGGAACTGTAATCAGCAATGTAAAAACCAGCAACGTAGCACGCGAATCGGCCCTTTCGGCAGGAATTCCTAACACTGTTCCTTGCCATACCGTTACCCAAGCCTGTATTTCAGCCAACCAAGCAATCAGCTCTGGCGTTGAAAAAATTCAAACCGGACAAGCAGATATCGTTATAGCAGGAGGTACCGATAGCATTTCCGATGCACCCATCATGTTCCGCAAACAAATGCGTAAAAAATTGATGAATGCACAGAAACTAAAAGGAATCGGTGATATGATTAAATTTGTTTTCAGCCTTGAAATTGCAGACTTCAAACCCGAAGCACCTGCTGTAGCTGAATTCTTAACCGGTCGAACCATGGGTCAAGATTGCGATATTCTAGCTGCTAGATATGGCGCCACCCGAAAAGAGCAAGATGAGTTGGCTGTACGTAGTCATAAAATGGCCGCTGCTGCTATAGAAAAAGGCTATCTTCAAAAGGAAATTACGCCCGTTGAATTGCCACCAAATTTCAAACCTGTAAAACTTGACAATGGGGTTCGTGGCGAAACCACTTATGAAAAAATGGCTTCCCTAAAACCAGCCTTCACTAAACCTCACGGAACCCTTACAGCAGCAAATTCAACCTTCCTTACCGATGGTGCAGCCGCCGTATTGTTAATGAGCGAAGATAAAGCCAAAGAACTGGGATTAACTCCAAAAGCCTATATTCACTCCTACACCTTTGCCGCAACCGATCCAGGTGAAGAACTTTTGTTAGGTCCAACTTACGCCATTTCCCAACTGTTTGACAAAACAGGTTTAACCATGGACCAAATGGATGTTATTGAACTGCATGAAGCGTTTGCCGGACAAGTGGTGGCAAATATTAAATGTATGGCATCAGCCGAATTTGCCAAAACAAAATTAGGTAAGGATAAACCTGTTGGTATAGTAAACATGGATAAACTTAACCTTTGGGGAGGTTCCTTGGCCATTGGTCATCCTTTCGGAGCAACAGGAGCTAGATTGGTTACCACAGCCGCAAACCGATTGCATGCGGAAAATGGACGTTACGCCTTACTATCTGCTTGTGCCGCTGGAGCGCATGGTCATGCCATGATTTTAGAAAGGGCCTAATACCAATTTAATTTATACAAAAAAGGCTGTTTTCATCTAAGAAAACAGCCTTTTTCTTTGAATACCCTTGGGGAAATGGCCTTCTATTCTACTCCACCTTTCACCCATTTAATCAACCGTTGCCCCTCCCCTATCAGTTCCAAAAAATATACACCATCAGATAATCTTCCTAAATCCAACTCCCCATTTTCTTCTGATTCTACTTCAGAAAGCAATTTTGAGCCTTGGATGGAATAAATATTCAGTTTGAATCGGCCTGAATGGCCCGAATAACCTAGGCTTATTTTACCCTGACTAGGATTTGGATAAACCAACCACTTTTCCTTTTCAATCGTTTCTTGGCCTACATAAAGTATATTGGTACAGGCCGTTGTTGCTGTGCAGCCATTCACACTTATCATTACAGCATAATCTCCACTTTGATTGGCAGTAAAACTTTGTTGGTTCTCGCCCGGAAGTTCAACCAAACTTGATGAACAAAAATACCATTGGTAGGTGGCATTGCTTTCATTCGATGTTAGGGTATTTCCTACCACCGAAACGGTTGTATCCAAGGCTTGGGCAGCATTAACGGTAAATGGAGCAGATACACCCGAACAACCATTAATATCGGTTACGGTCAGCACAATGGAGCCAGCTTGTGTTACAAGTAAGGTATCATTGTTTCCTCCAATATTCCATGAATTTCCATTGGCATAATTGGAAACAAGGGCCACACTTTGTCCAGTACCACACAAATTCGTTGATCCAAGGGCTGAAATAATGGGGGAAATTGGTGATTGAATGGTTATAACTTGAGACGCCGTAGTTTGTGGACATCCGCCATTGGCTCCTGAAGGTGTTTGATAATTAATAATATAAGTACCTGAATTGGCCGAAACAGGAGTAATTTCACCCGTACTTGCATCGATGGATAAACCATTTGAGGCTGAAAACAGGCCTCCTTGAATCCCAGTTATCGTTGGTAAAACACTTGGGTTCTCTGGGCAAATTTGACCATTCCCATACGATACCAAGGTTAAAATTGGAGCTGAAACTGTAACATTCGTTGTGGCGGTCTGACTTGCACAAGCCCCATTGGACGCCATGGAATAGGTTACGGTATAGGATCCAGCAGAACTGGAATTCGGTGTTATGGTGCCTGTGTTTGCATCAATGGTTAATCCACTGGAAGAGGAGTAAGTACCACCCGAAGTACCTGTTAAAATAGGCAATCCAGGTAAAGAAGTAGTACAAAACTGTGAATTGGCATAACTTAAAGTAGCCGATGGCAATTGATCAATAGTTACATTGGTTGTGAAGGTTTGACTAGCGCATCCACCTGTAGCAGATAAGAAATAAGTTACCACATAGCTTCCAGCTTGGCTGTTCGAAAAGTTTATCTCCCCAGTTGTACTATTTAAGGCCAAACCAGTTGTGGATGAGAATGAACCTCCTGTGCTACCCGTTAATACAGGCAATGCCGGGCTAGCATTCGAACAAAATGGTGTACCAGTGTAATTTACAGACGCTGTTCCAGGCGAATTTATCTGCACCGTTGTGTTAGAAGTTACACTGTTACAGCCATTCGTGGCAGGAATGGTGTAGCTGACTTGGTAAGTTCCGGCAACACTTTGACTGAGGTCGATAGCGCCAGATAAGGAATTGATACTTAGTCCTGCTGTTGAAGCAAAGGTTCCTCCTTGGGTACCAATTAAGGTTGCCGAAGGATTTGTACCCGACAAGCAATATGGATTGCCAGCATACGATACGGTAGCCGCTGGGGCTTGAACAATAGTAAGGCTTGTATTGGTAGTTTGTGGGCCACATCCTCCAGATGCAGGAACCGAATAAATCACAGTGTAGTTTCCGGCTGTGCTTTGAGATAAGTTTAATTGACCCGAAACAGCATCAAGACTTAATCCAGCGGAAGAGGAATAACTACCTCCACTTGCCCCAGTTTGAACCACCGAAACAGTTGAACCATCATTGCAATAAGATAAAGCTCCGTAGGCAATGGTAGGAGGATTAGGATCTGTAAGACTAACTGATGCATTGGCTGTTTGAGCCGGGCAACCATTAGCTGCAGCCATGGTATAGGTTACGGTATAAGTTCCCGCAGTGCTGTTTATTGGATCAATTTCACCCGTTCCATTGTTGATAGCCAATCCGACTGTAGAAGAAAAACTACCGCCCGGGGTTCCGCTCAACGAAACAGCCTGAACGGAGGAAGAGGTGCAATAAGGGCCGGCATAGGAAATCGTGGCCGCCGGAAGTGCTGTAATATCTATTGTTGCGGTGGTTGAAAAGGCCGGACAAGCCAATGATGCAGAAATAGCATAGGTAATGGTATAGGTGCCTGGATTACTGGCTGAAGGATTGAATTCTCCATTGGCAGCATTCAAAGAAATTCCGCTTGTTGAAGAAAAATTGCCTCCATTGGTGCCAGTCAATGTAGCCTGCACTAAACTTGAATTGGAGCAATACGGCGAATTGGCATAAGTTAAACTGGCTATGGGCTCTTGTTCAATAGTAATGGACTGGCTTGACGATTGGGCCGAACAACCACCAAACGCCGCAAGTGTGTATTGTACAGAATAGGTTCCTGGCACCGAAGAACCCGGATCAATTTCTCCTGTTGAAGCTAGTATGCTTATTCCAAAACTTGAAGAAAAACTTCCACCTGGATTTCCTCCAATTGTTGGAAGTTGGACGGGGCTACTTGAACAAAGGTTGGAATTGGAATAGGAAAAACTAGGATCGGGCAAAGCTGTAACCGTAACACTGGCTGTGGCGTCCACTTGTGGGCAACCTGCATTGGCTGGAATGGAATAAATTACTGTGTAAGAACCAGGCGTTGAACTCGAAGGATCTATGGTTCCATTCGACAGGATGCTCAATCCATTGGTTGATGAATAGGTGCCTGAATTATCGCCAACCAAACCTGGCAATTGTTGGGAGGTATTTGAACAAAAGGGAGAACCGGCATACGTAATGGTGGCTGATGGCAATTGGGTAATGGTAACGGGTGCACTGGCTGTCAAATTCGGACATCCTACCGTGGATACGATGGTATACGTTACTAAAAAACCACCACCTGAATTGGCTGAAGGGGTAATTCCTCCTGTTCCTGCATTGATAACCAAACCATTATTACCTGAAAAGGTTCCACCTGTAGCCCCTACAAAATTTGGCAATTCACTGCTGGAAATGCTGGTGCATAAAGGACTTTGAAGATAGGAGAAATTGGCACTCTGCAAAGTAAAAGAAGTGTAGGAAGGAAAACTTACAGTTGCTGGATTTAAGGCTTGGGTGTAATTAGCCAAGTTGGTAACTTGTGTAATTATTTCTGGCGCACTGCCACTCAAGGTGGTGCTGGATAAGGCAAAATTATTGTTGGTCGGAACCACAAGTTTATAGGTATCTGACAAACTGGATGGGTTATAAGAAGTGGTAGAGGCTGTTGTACCTGAACTTAGCCAGTTACCAACCGTTTGAACAGCATACAACAAGGTAATCCCGCTTTGACTGCCCCAATTGGATGTATTTCCTTGAAAAGCAAAAACCTGTTCCCCATTTACATTAAAAGCAAAATTGGCAGGGGTACTCGCACTCCAACCTGTACCTGTAATATTCATTCCCGCCGTCCAAACAACAACTGTTCCTGCACAAATTGCCGTTGGAGCAGTATAGGTCAAATATCCTTCCCCAGTTCGTCCTGCAGTTGCCGAAGTAAATCCATTATCTGTAAAGTTTATTACTGTCCCTGCTGCCAAATCCCTTAAGGCTACAAATGCCATTTGATCAGGATCGGTTGAATTTACCGCTATTATGGCAATGTCGCCGGGAGCTAAGGTAGTTTGGGAAAACGACCTATTGAAAAAGGAAAAAATAACCAAAATGGTTAAAGAAATCCGTACACTGGTTTTCATAAATGCTGAATGGGAGATAAGCAACAAAAATAGGTCATTCCCAATGGTTTTAGGTTAGGAAAACAACAATTAGATTTTAACATTTTACAAACTTTTTAGCGCCTACTGCATCTTCCAACAATTCTGTCCATTCTTTAAAGGTTTTGTCCTATCTAAGCTTATTCCGATAGCTTACTTTTGCTAAACCATTGTATCATGCAGGCCGAATTAATAGTCCCATGAACCGAAAAAACTTTCTACAATCCATTTTTGCACTTTCCGCCATGGGCACTTTAAGTAGTTTCAAAAACTTTACCGATTCCTTACCCAACCAAGGAAAACGCTTGCCGGTTTTATTTACATCTCATGGAAATCCCATGGATATTCCTATGACGGCCGAACAGCGACCATTTTGGAAAACCTTGTTGGAATTAGGTCAAACCTTGCGAAATTCCTATGATGTCAAAGCGGCCTTGGTGGTTTCGGCACATTGGTGCACCAAAGGAACCTTCGTCAACAATGCTTTGGATCAAAAGCAAATCTACGATTACTACGGCTTTCCAAAAGAATATTACGAGGTATACTACAAAGCCCAAGGTTCACCCGAAATGGCCCATGAGGTTAAAAAGTTGGTACCATCCATTCAGGAAACTGGCGATTGGGGCCTAGATCACGGAGCTTGGCCCATGCTTATGCACTTGTTTCCAAAAGGCGATGTTCCGGTTTTTCAGCTGAGTTTGGATTATTACGCCAAGCCCGATTACCATTACGATTTGGGCAAACAATTAAAAAGTCTGCGCGAAAAAGGTGTTTTGATTATCGGAAGTGGTTCCCTGATACACAACCTACGACTGGCGATGCAGAAAATGCAGGCCAACGATATGCGACCTTATGGTTGGGAAAATGAATACGACCAATGGATCAAAAAGCAAATCGATGAACGTAATTTCAAAAATATTATCCAATACGAAACCAGTCACAAACTGGGCTTAATGGCTGCTCCTACTCCCGACCATTTTGTGCCGGTTCTCTACAGTTTGGGCCTCATGCATCCCAACGAGAATCTTCAGCATTTCTACGACAAACCGGCTACCATTCCGGCCTTTAGCGAACGAAGCTTTTTAATCGGAGCCTAGCCTAATCAGTCCGAAATTTATTTTTATTTCTTGGGGGTTCCCTGCGGGCCGGGCTTTACGTTCCAATCTTTCCGCTCGTCCCTCGTGTAAAGGATTTCCACTGCAATCCCTAACCCGGGGTGCTACCCATAACCCTTTGCTGAAATATAAACAGACCTGCTTCCCACTGGGCATTCCGCATTTAATTTAATCCAAACTATAACCAAATTTCATCAGGGATTCCTAACCACTAAAATAAACTAGTTTGTTTATTCCAACCTTCATGCTGCAACAACCACTTTTTTCGGTGAATCCCTCCGGCATAACCAACCAAATCACCCTTTGCCCCAATTACCCGGTGACAAGGAATAACAATTCCCAAAGGATTTTTCCCATTGGCCGAGGCTGCTGCCCGAATCTTCTTGGGGTCGCCCAAACGCTTAGCCAAATCAGTATAAGAAAGTATACTGCCAAAAGGAATTTTCTGCAATTCAGCCCAAACCTGAAGCTGAAAAGCTGTTCCTACCGGATGAATCGGAAAATCAAATTGTGTTTTCTTACCATGAAAATAGGCGGTAAAGGCTAAAGCAACTTCCTCCAAAAAATCGGAACTTTTCAATCCAGGGAATTGTTCTTCCACAAACCAGGCTTTTTCCAATCCCATTCCATTTTCTTCCAACAACAAAAAGCCAAGTGGTGTTTCCACTATCTTTCGAAAAGCCATCGCTACTTCTGAAGGATTTTGAACTCTGTTCTTCGGTTCAATTGTCGTCCTTCTTCGGTTTCATTTTCTACAATTGGCTGACTTTCGCCAAACCCTTTAAACTCCAATCGCTTGCTATCAATTCCATGGGCAATTAAATAATCTACTACGGCCTTGGCTCTGCTTTGCGACAATTTTTGGTTATAATCATCCGATCCTTTGTTATCGGTATGTCCCGAAATTTCGATTTTCATGCTCGAAACCTCATTCAACAAGGCAATCAAACGTTCCAATTCAGCTGTACTTTCAGGCCTTAAGCTTGCCTTATCAAAATCAAAGAAAATATTTCTAAGGATAATTTTGGCCCCAACAGCTACTTTTTTCAATCCTATATTTTTCTCCACCTCTTGGTAGGCAGAGTTAGCCGGAAGATCAAAATTTTCGGAATGAAACAGGTAATCTGGATGTTTTACCGCAATACCATAGTTTTTACCTGAGGGTAATGAAACCAAGTATTTACCCGAACTGGAATTGGACTTAAATGTAGCTATTACTTCATTTTTCACATTGTCTACCAATTCAATATCAGCCTCAACTGGCGCTTGGGTCAATTGGTCGAAAATTAATCCTTTTAACAAGGTAACACTAACAGGATTAACCGGTACGGATGGCTCAACAAATTTAGAGGTAATAGGCTCTACCTGACTAGCTATCAAATTGTCTTCGTTCAGCAACATCAATGGTTTTTCTGGTCCTAAGAAAGTAATCATCATCAAATCCTTTTCGCCATAACCATCTTTTGTAAACGAGGCATAATACCCATGTTTACCATTCGCCGAGATTACCAAAAACACATCATCATCTGGAGTGTTTACGGGATAACCCAAATTTTCTGGGGTTGTCCAGGTGCTGGTTGCTGCATCGAAAGTAGTTTTGAAAATGTCATAACCACCCATACTGGTAAATCCCTGACTTGAAAAGTAGAAGGTTTTTCCATCCGGGTGCATAAATACACCTTCTTCATTGTAGGGCGTATTTACACTTCCTGCATTTACCGCATCGTTCCATCTTCCTTTTTTGTCCTTTTTGCACATCCAAATATCTCTTCCTCCTTTTCCATCTTCCCGCTCACTAACAAAGAACAAGGTATTTTCATCCGGACTCAAACAAACCGTAGTTTCCCTTTCTTTGGTATTGATGTCCTTTTCAAGGTTTTTTACCTCGCCCCAAACCTTTCCTTTTAAAACAGTATACTTAATATCGCCATTTTTGGAGGTACCATCAAACATATAAAGCTTTTGCCCATCGGCACTTAAACCTGCTGTTGCATCATGGTAGTCGCTGTTAACGGGCGCACCAATATTGACAGGTCGGTTCCACACACCATTTTCCTTTTTTGTAAAATAAACATCTTCATAATATCCTCCATTTTCTTCATCCGGATCACCCAAGCTGCCTTGCCTTTTACTTGTAAAATACATAATACTTTCATCGGCTGTAATCAATGGTGAAAAATCAGAGTACTTGGAATTGACCACTTCACCCATATTATCAATAAAAACCCGCACAGGATTTTTTACATATCCTTTTCCAAACTCACATTCTTGAATGAGTTTATTGACCTCATTTACTCGATCTGCACTGTTCTTTTGAGATTGAAGTTCCAATCGAAAGGTTTTGTATTCCTCAATCGCTTTATCCAATTCCAAATTCAAATGATATCCTCTGCCTAAGAAATAATGGATATCTTTTAATTTAGGATCCATGGAATAGGCCACTTTAAAGTGTTCAAGACAACGAGATTTGAATCCTGAACCCAAACTAACGATTCCAAGTTTGTAACGCAATTCGGTGTTGTTTGGATTAAAAGCATTGGCCTTTTCTAGGAATTCCAAAGCCTTCCCGTAGTAGCCTCTGCCTTTTTCAAACAGGTCGTACCCTTGGTCGAGTGCTTTTTTGGCTTCTTTCAATCCATCTTTATCATTCGGAAAATTATCCTTTGAAAAGTCTTTGTTCTGCCCTACTGCAGCCATACTAAGCAACAGAGAAATAAGTAGAATAGTTAATCTCATGTTTCCTATTTTAATTTAAAACGTTCTTCCAATTCACCTTTGTTGTCGCAATCATTCAGAAACTGTTGGGCATTTTTTAAACCCAATGATGCCGCCTTAGCCCAGTCTTCGCAAGCCTTGCTTTGTTTACGATCCATTTCGTAAGCAATTCCTCGGTTGAGAAAGGCTGCTGCCAAGTCTTTTTCTCTTTCTAAGGCTTTTGAGCAATCTTCGATACAGCCTTTATAATCTTTCAACTTTTGTTTGGCTGCACCCCGGTTCACCAAAGCCAAGGTGTAGGAAGGATCTATTTTCATGGCTTCGGTAAAATCTTGAATGGCTCCTTCATAATCGCCTTTGTCAAATTTTGCACTGCCTCTATTATTGTAGGCAATGGCATAAGCAGGCTTTAACCGAATAGCATTTCCAAACTCGGCCACCGCCTGTTCAAATTTTCCCTTTTGCCTTAAGGCTGAACCTAGGTTGTTGTAAGCAAACGCCAATTTAGGGTCTAATTTTATCGCATTCGTATAATCAGAAATCGCCCCATCTAAATCATTAATCTGCCTTTTGGCACTTCCTCTATCGTTCCAAGCATAGGCATACTTTGCATCAGCTTGGATGGCAGCTGTAAAATCGTTGATGGCCGCCTTATAATCACCCATTTCAAATTTCAACACGCCTCGGTAATATGCATATTTAGGTTCTTCTGAATTGAGCAGAACTGCTGTATTAAAATCCTTCAGGGCGAATTCTTTATTTCCTGTTTTTAAATACACTTCTCCCCTACTAAAAACAGCATTATCATTTCCAGGATTCAATTCGATGGTTTTGGTATAATCTGTAATAGCCGACGAGTATTGCTTCGATTCCTCTTTGGCCTTGCCCCGGTTGAACCAAGCCTTTTCAAAGCTAGGTTTCATGGCAATGGTTTTATCAAAAAAGGAAATAGACTGAGCCAATTTACCTGATTCAAAGGCTTTTACACCTTCATTGTAGGCTTGCATAGCTTCAACTTCGGCTTCGGCCAAACTATCTTTTACTACAATAAGTTTGGGGATGGAATCGGTTTGGGAAATAGCTGCCAATGGCAAGCAAAGGAAAACGAGTTGGACGAGGTTCTTATTCATTTCTAAAAAATGGGAATCCGAATTGGGGGAAAGATTCAAAACAGGTAAAGGTAAAAATTTGGAAAAATGAATTCTGCCTTTTCGTCTTCAAGTATTCACAAGCTTTCCACAATTTTTATGATTCATGAAGAATACCAGAATAAGAGACATTCGTCAGTTTTTTGGTTTTTCATGCACTTATTTACCTACGTTTGCCCTCGAATTTAAGTGATTTTTTCATGACAAAAGTATCGGAAAGGCTGAATAGACTAAGCGAATCGCAAACATTGGCCATGGCCAGGTTGAGCCGCGAACTTACAGCCCAAGGTATCGATGTGATCAGTTTGAGTTTGGGCGAGCCCGACTTCAATACCCCTGATCATGTAAAGGCAGCGGCTAAGAAAGCTATTGAAGACAATGTAACCCATTACCCTCCCATTGCTGGATTTTTGGAACTAAGAAAAGCTGTTTCCGAAAAGTTCAAACGCGAAAATGATCTGGATTATAGTCCTGAACAAATCGTAGTAAGCACCGGTGCCAAGCAAAGCATTGCTAATGTTGTAATGGCATTGGTTGACAAAGGCGACGAGGTAATTTTGCTTTCTCCTTATTGGGTAAGCTACCTCGAAATTGTAAAATTGGCCGAAGGAACCCCCGTATTGGTAAAGGCAGGCATCGAAAACGATTTCAAAGTAAGTGCCGAACAAATTGAAAAAGCCATTACGCCGAAAACCAAAATGATCATTTTCAGTTCACCTTGCAATCCTACCGGTTCAGTTTTTAGCCAAAAAGAATTGGAAGCTATTGCCGATGTGGTGGCCAAACACGAAAATATTATTGTGCTTTCGGACGAGATTTACGAGCATATCAACTTCTCAGGGAAATCATACAGCATTGGACGGTGCAAAAACATCCAAGACCGTGTAGTTACTATCAACGGACTTTCCAAGGCCTATGCTATGACTGGTTGGAGACTTGGTTTTATCGGTGCACCATTGTGGATTGCCAAAGCCTGCGACAAAATGCAAGGGCAAATCACTTCAGGCACATCCACTATTAGCCAAATGGCCGCTATTGCCGCCTTGAATTCGCCTCCTACAATTACCGAGGACATGACCAAGGAATTCCACAAGCGCCGCGATTTGTGCTTTACCTTGTTAAGTGAAATACCAGGATTGAAATGCAATAAACCAGAAGGAGCCTTCTACTTCTTCCCTGAAATTTCCTCCTATTTTGGCAAATCATACCAAGGCAAGCGAATTAGCAATGCGGAAGAGCTCTGTATGTTTTTGCTTCACGAAGGACATGTAGCAACAGTGTCGGGCGATGCTTTCGGCGAACCCAATTGCATTCGCTTATCTTATGCAACCTCCGAAGAAAACCTTCGCAAAGCCATGCAACGAATGAAAGATACCCTCGCTAAATTGGGCTAATTTTCTAAGTTTTATTGCTAATTTAAAAAATTCATTATTTTTGACCTCATAAAGGATCCCGGAGCAATTCGGGATTCTTCTTTTTTTGTATCAACCGTAAAGATTAAGCCATGAGCTATATGACCGAAGAAGGGCTCACCAAGTTGAAAGACGAGCTCCACCAATTAAAAACATTTGAAAGACCAAGCATTTCCAAACAAATTGCCGAGGCCAGAGACAAAGGCGATTTGAGCGAGAATGCCGAATACGATGCGGCCAAAGAGGCCCAAGGATTATTGGAATTGAAGATTTCCAAACTAGAAGATATTATTGCCAATGCCAAGGTAATTGACCAATCTAAGGTTGATTTAAGCAAAGTATCGTTATTGACTACTGTAAAATTGAAAAACCATAACAACGGAGCCACTATTGCCTACTCTATCGTACCGGAACAGGAAGCTAATTTTAAGCTAGGCAAAATATCGGTTGAAAGTCCAGTAGCCAAAGGATTGTTGGGTAAAGCCAAAGGTGATGTAGTAGAAGTAAAAGTTCCGGCAGGAATAATCAAATTTGAAGTATTGGAAATCAGCAAATAATGGCCAGTATCTTTTCTAAAATCGTGGCGGGCGAAATTCCTTGCCACAAGATTGCTGAAACAGAAGATTACCTTGCTTTTTTAGATGTATTTCCGCTCGTGGAAGGCCATGTATTGGTGATCCCCAAAAAAGAAGTCGACTATTTATTCGACTTGGATGATTCCTTGTATCAAGGATTAATGCAATTTGCCAAAACGGTAGCAGTTGGACTTAAAAAAGCCATACCCTGCAATAAGGTGGGGGTTGCAGTTATCGGTTTGGAGGTCCCACACGCCCACATCCATCTGATTCCTATGAACCAGGTTTCTGATATGAATTTTTCGAAACCTAAATTGAAGCTTTCGCCCGAACGTTTGAAAGAAATTGCGGAGCTGGTTAGAAAGGAATTGTAAATATCATCCCTAAAAAGAAGGAATACCCCCTTTCGCCATGGGCTTAATTGAAAAACAAAAGCCAGATACCTCTACAAAACCCAGGCACGAAGGACCTCGGGAAAGGATAGAGGCAGTCTAGCCCACAGGGATGCGGAGGCACGGAGCAGACCGAGGACTAGCGCCGAAAGCCTGACCCGAACGCCCCCTTGGAAAACTTAAGACTTTATGCAAATGGTTTTGGGGCGGTAGGGAGCCCGCCAAAACAAAAAAGAGTAGAACCTTTTTAGATTCATTGATTCCCGGATTCTCAACCCTTCACCGTTCGTAACCTGTCAATAAATCCTTCTCCAACAGCGGCCACACAAGGGATTGCGCTCATTATATTTGTGCATTCCTTTTTACTTATGAAAATACGTTACGGTCAAATTGCCTTGGTCATCCTTTTTTTATTGGCCATCGCTGCAGTACTTATTCCAACCACTCACCCCAGTTCGGACCTGCTGGCCAACCCCGCCGACACTGCTTGGATCCTTACAGCATCGGCCTTTGTGCTGGTTATGACACCCGGACTTTCCTTCTTTTACGGAGGAATGGTTTCCAAGAAAAATGTGATTTCGACCATGCTGCAAAGCTTTATTTCGCTTGGCGTTATTAGTTTGCTTTGGTATGCGGTTGGGTTTAGTTTGGCCTTTGGTGAAAGCATTGGCGGACTCATTGGAAACCCTTTTACGTATGCGTTTTTCAACAATGTGGGTACGGCCCCGCATCCGGTGATGGGTGCAAAAATTCCATTCTTGCTTTTTGCCGCTTTCCAGTTAAAATTTGCCATTATCACCCCTGCCCTTATTACCGGTAGTTTCGCTGAAAGGGTACGATTTTGGGCCTATCTTCTCTTTATGTGTCTGTTTTCTTTGCTGATTTATTGTCCTTTGGCCCATTGGACTTGGCATCCCAACGGTATCCTATTTAAAATGGGCGTGCTTGATTTTGCGGGTGGAACCGTGGTGCATATTTCGGCAGGGTTTGCAGCATTGGCGGGCGCTTTGGTTTTGGGCCGACGCAAAGCACATATTGAAAATGGACATGTTACCAATCCGGCCAATATTCCGTTTGTTCTCTTGGGTACAGGCTTGCTTTGGTTTGGCTGGTTCGGATTCAATGCCGGTTCGTCTTTGGAGGCCAACCAAACAGCCGTTCTGGCCTTTGTCAACACCAATATTGCCAGTGCTACGGCCATGCTTTGCTGGATTATCATCGATACCGTTCGCGGACTTAAACCTTCAGCCCTCGGTGCTTGTATCGGCGCTGTAGTAGGGTTGGTAGCCATTACGCCGGCTGCTGGTTTTGTTTCCATCGGTGCCAGTATTTTCATTGGGGTATTTTCGGCCGCTGTAAGCAATTATGCTGTTCACTGGAAATCGGTAAAAACTACCATCGACGACACCCTCGACGTTTTTCCTTGCCACGGAATGGGCGGAATTACCGGAATGATTTTTACAGGCATATTTGCCCAAAATGGCGGACTGATTACCGGCAGCACCACCTTATTTTTCAACCACTTGATTGCATTGGCCATTGTTTCGGTATTTACGTTTGGGGGAAGCTACCTCTTGTACAAAGTAACCGATAAACTTATTCCGCTTCGGGTTGGAGAAGACAAAGAAGACCTCGGACTCGACCTAAGCCAACATGGTGAAAGTATTGACTAAAAGAGGTTAATAACTCCAAGTTGGCCGCTATTTGTAATTGGCCAAATTCCTTACTTTTGTTATAGTTTGAACCTGTAACCATGATTTCCAACCAACCAAGTCCATCTTTCTCTAATGTCCTATTGCCCAAAGAAGAAACTTTGGAAGTTGGAAAACACAACAAATCATTGTACATCGGTTTACCCAAGGAGACCACCTTTCAGGAAAATCGCATTTGTTTGGTTCCCCAAGCAGTTGCTTTATTGGTCAACAACGGACACAGGGTGGTGGTAGAAAGTGGTGCAGGCTTAAACTCCAAATTTCCAGACAGGGATTATAGCGAAGCCGGAGCCGAGATTGTGTACGACAAAGCCGAGGTTTACAAAGCGGATATTCTCTTAAAAATTTCGCCGCCCTCCCTCGAAGAAATAGAATTGATGCAACGCAAGCAAGTGTTGTTTTCGGCCTTGCAACTTTCGGTTCAGCCCGATGATTTTATCCGCAGGTTATTAAACAAGAAAGTTTCGGCCATTGCCTTCGATTACGTAAAAGACAAGGAAGGTATTTTCCCGTTTGTACGTTCTATGAGCGAAATTGCCGGCTCAACTTCCATATTGATTGCAGCCGAATACCTCAGCAGTGCCCGCGACGGTAGAGGTATGCTATTGGGCGGAGTTGCTGGCATCCCTCCTACTCGAGTGGTTATTTTGGGCGCTGGTACCGTTGGTGAATTTGCCGCCCGCGCAGCTTTAGGATTGGGTGCTACCGTAAAATTGTTCGACGATAGTTTATACAAACTCAGCCGTTTCCAAAACGATATTGGCAACCGAATTTATACCTCCATTATTCAACCTTCCATATTGGCTTGCGAGCTCAAAACTGCCGATGTGGTTATTGGTGCAGTGAGAGCCAATTCAGGCAGAACGCCCATTTTGGTTACCGAAAAGATGGTAAGCGAAATGAAACCGGGTTCCGTGATTGTGGATGTTTGCATCGACCAAGGCGGCTGTATCGAAACATCAGCAGTTACCAACCATGGCAAACCCGTATTCGAAAAACATGGTGTTATTCATTATTGTGTGCCCAACATTGCCAGTCGCGTAGCCGAAACCGCTTCTACGGCCTTGAGCAACCTTTTTGCCCCTATCTTGTTGAAAATGGGCGAAAACGGTGGCTTTGATGGGTTTATCCGCAACGATCGCGGTTTGCGCAACGGGGTTTATTTGTTTAATGGCATCCTTACCAACAAATACTTAGGCGACAAATACAAGCTACCTTACAAAGACATTAATTTGTTGATGGCAGCGTTTTAGGTAGACGTTTTTTTTCTTTTGGCGGGCTCCCTCCGCCACTTTACAGACTACAACTTTATTTTACCTTGGTGCCAGGCGTTCGGGTCGGGCTATACACTGCTAGTCCTCGGTCTGCTCCGTGCCTCCGCATCCCTGTGGGCTATCCGTTTCTATCCCTTCCCGGGGTTCTTCGTGCCCGGGTTTGGGTAGAAATACAGCCGGTAGCCTTTCAATCTAGCATCCAACCATGTTTAACCCAAATTAAGCATTAGAAATGCATAAACGATTAACCAGTTGTAAATCAATTTGTATGGCCAAATTGATAACAACTGTTAAATCGGGGTAAACCCAACTAAATCAAGTAGTTCGGATTAATAAATCCTCCTATTGATTAATTTGGGTTTAATGCACTATCAACTTTTAAAATAACTAGGATACTAATTTTCACAGAGTTCCTTCAACTTATGCAAAGCTTTTGGATAAGCTTCATCCATATATTCCACAAATTCCTCGGTGGTATCCAAATCAACGGTAAGGGTTGTTGTTCCATTTGATTCAGCAAAAGAATAATTCTCCAAGCCGTTGGCCCATTTTTCCACATCCGGACCTTCAGTGATTTCGATACCACCTTGCACAAGTCCAATGTGACGAATGGAAACAAAGCTTCCGGGTATATTTTCGGCAATTATCGAAACCATTCCTCCTTTTTCGCCTGTCTCGTCGGTGCCAACAAACAGCATCTTACTTCCCTTTTCCCAGTTTCCTTCGTAGGAAGAGGTTGGGTTGAACGAAGCTGTCCATGCCTCATAGCTAGTTTTGTTGTTTAGTCCCAGCATAACATCATAAACGAGGGTTGCAGCGGCTTGGATGCTAATGGAGTAGCTTACTTTCTTCATGATTTTTTTTTGATTGGTTTAAAAGAGGGGAAATGAGTTATTATTTTTTTGTTTTGAAATGGAAGATTGAAAGAAGGAAAATGAACTAGTAAAACGCCACCCGAAGTTCGGAATCATTTTTGGATAGGGCAAAAAATCACGCAGAAACAGGAATTTTTGATCCATCCTTTACAATTCAACTTTGACTCGTTTCATACTTGATAACTAAAAAATCCTTTGTAATTGGCGGGACATAATAGATGCTGCCAAAAATAATTTTTAATCGGGTAAGCCAGTTTTTATTCATTTTTAGTTCATACGCCATTTGTGCTATTCCACTAAAAATAATTCGAAATGGATTTAACTTCATTTTTGGCATTTTAGTTAATCCTACTGGCGGCGCCTCATCGTAGGGCTTTTTATAGGTACCAAAAATGCGGTCCCAAATTAAAAATGGACCACCGCCCAAATTAATTGTTTGATCTGTTTCTTTGGCCGAATGGTGCATGAGATGAAAGACTCCATTGCCATTAAAAAGTGCCCCTAAGTTTCTTAAAACAAAACCATTAGCCACAGGGTAATGAACGATAGAATGGTTAAATATTTCAAGCCAGTAAGCCATGGTATTCCACAAAATCATTTCCATTACCAAAGGCTCTGTATATATTATTTTAGAAACAATAATCGACACCAACCCACTTGGTATAGTCAGAAAAAACGTAAATGAAAAGCCAGGAGGCGAACCCATTGGATGTAAAAATTGCGGGGCATGATGCGACCGATGCAAAAACAACCAAAAAATGCGAAATTTATGGGTAAGCCAATGAACAAAGTAACCAGGTAAGCCTGAAAAAACAATGGTTAGCAACAAGGCAAGCCAGTAATTATGCACCTGAAAAACAGAAGAAACATTGGCATTGACTTCCGCCTTTATGTAAACTAAAATATTATTGAATACATCTATGCCATAATTCAGTTTAATTCCAAACACCATCAAAATGGCATATACTAAATAAAGGAAAAGAATCCCGGTTGATAGGGATATTACAAAAGCAACAAAATAGGTCAATAAATATTCATTGAAAGCAGTATCCCCCAGTTTTCGTTTGGATTTGAAATAACTTGAAATGATAATGGAGAACCGAATTAAAACACAGCCAATGGCCAAGGTAAGCCAAATATAGGGGAAAAAGTATTGAAACTTTTCGTAGCTAGATTTAGGTTGTAGGGCATTCTTTGTTGATTCAACAAATTGGTTTATCGAGAACCCTATTTCACCAAATCCAAAAATAACTTCGCCTAAAACATATAAACTACCAATGATAATCACACAAACAAACACATAAGGCGACCAACTTGGTTTTACGTCTTTAAACTCAAAATTCCATAGCGAATTTAATTTATTAGGCATTTTTCTCGCGGTTTCTTTTGGGGCGATTTTCTATACAATACTGAAAACTCTCAAAATTTTATTGGTGAAAGGTAAGAGTTGTCAGCTCCCTCAAAACTATACAAATTTAAAGTAGACAAAAAAGTTTAATTTTAACAAGCTTTCAATTCAGAGCCTTCCAACATTGATTCGAAGCAAACATACATTGAATCAGCGCAATTGCACATTTAATCGGAACCTACGCATCTTAAAACATGGCTATCGTACATTGATTCGAAGCCTCCTCACCTAAATTTATAGCTTTTGTACATTGAATCGAGTCCTTTGCACATTTATCCAGAGCCTACTTACTTTGAATCCTTGCCATCGTACAAAGATTCAGAGGCTTCACACTATTATTCATAGCAATTGTGCAATGATTCGGGCACTTTGCACATTTATTCAGAGCCTTTCTGGAATGATTCAGTGGCTTTGTTAATTGATTTTGAAGGATTGTATTGTGATAGGTGGCTTTTGCTCATTGATGAAAAACTAACCTGCATTGCTATTGAGGGTTACATTTTGATGGCAGATACAATAAATGAAAATAAAACTAAAACCTTATTTAAAGTACAGCTTGAAGTGTACACCAAAACTTAAAAGTAAGTACGAAGACATTTATAGCCTTTGCCTCTTGTTTGGTGCTTCCAAATTTATCCTTGAAGTGGAAATATAAGTTCTCCAATTACCATGGCTACATGGGCAAACATGTGGCCTACAAATGCTGCTTCAAGACCTTTTTTCCAATATAACCAACCAAAAAATAGTCCAGCAATTGAATTTCCAATTAGCACATAGGTCAGTAAGGATATAGTCGGATGTGGAACAGCATTAAAAACGACAGGAAAATGCCCAACTGCAAATAAAATACTTGCCAAAACAATCCCTGTCCAATAGGTTGTATTGCCTAATTTCTTGGTTATTTTAAATAGTATCCAAACTATTAAAGTCATAAAACCAAATCGCATTAATAGTTCTTCTGTAATTCCTCCATAACCAAACCTGGCAATTGTCGTTATTTTGATTTTGTTTCCTATCTCTATAAACTCTTGTGGAATGGATGATTTAAAAATAAGTCCAACCATGGTTGTCAAAACTCCTGTAAGCAAGCCAAGTATAACGCCAGACTTTATTTGATCTAAAAATTTTATCTTAGGTTCTTCAATTTTCAATATGGACGAAATTGTTGGAACCGAAAAACAAACCTTGTCATAGAGCAATGTTCCAACTACAACGGCAATTAGCAACATAACTGTTGGATTAATTAGAACAAGATATTTTAGCGTTTCAGGTGAAATTTTTGCTAAAACTTCCTTTGGCAAACTTTCAAGTGGTATGGTAACCGTCAACATGGTCAATACACCCAATAGTCCAAGTATAAATAAGGTTATACCTAATTTCAATTTTACATTCATGTTAATACTATTTGTTAGAAGGTCGGTCTTTTGGTTTTACTCATACCGTTTTGGAGGCAAAGGCAGTAAGCGAATATACAGATAAAAGTTTATTTAAAGAACGGCTTTAAGTTTCTCACCAAAAGCTTTATTCGAAGTGCAAAACCGCTTATTGACTTTGCCCACGGTTAGCAGCAGCAATTCTCACCTATCGGTTAATTTTAGGTCAGCAAGTATTAGGTCGACAATTTCAATTCGTGCTTTTGAAAACTCTTTGTTGTTCATGTCTGTTGATTGAATGCAACTAGTGAAATAATATACTTTTCCTTTTGTTTCAAGATAACCTACATACCAACCAACATCCTTGTTGTCTTGTCCACCCCAACCATTTTTTGCTCTAACAACATAGTCTAATGTGTCTTTTACAATCATTATGTTTTTTAAAATATCAACTGAACGCTTTGAAAAAGCAAGTTGGTTGTCGCGAAGTCGCCTAAGAAAGTCAATTTGTTGTTTAGGTGAAATACGAAGTCCGCCAGTCAGCCAAAACTTGTCTATGCCGCCCGAAGTGTCAGCATTGCCATAATTTGCTTTGTCAAGCCATTGTTTCATTTGTTGACCGCCAACACGTCTTGCAAGCTCTTGATAATACCAAACTGTAGAGTTTTTGAAAGCGGTCTTTAAGTTGTGGTCGCTATTCCAATTTGGGTTTTGTCGAGTTACACTGTCCCAAGAGATTACAAAGTTCTCGTCTTTAATTACACCTGTCTCAAGTCCAATAAGCGAGTTGCAAATTTTAAATGTCGAGGCAGGTGAAAACGTTTGCTCGAATTGGTCTTGGTTGTAAAAAATAAACTTGTCGGCTTGTGGGTCATAAAGTACGAAAGAGCCTTTTACATTATATCTGTCGTAATACTTCTTAAAATCATTACGAATTTCTGCCGTTTCTTTCTGCTTGAAAGCTGTCAGTCCTAAAACTGCTATAATTAAAAGTAAAATGGTCTGTTTCATAGTAGTGGCATTATTGCACCTAACGTTTTGGTGGCAGGGGCAGTAAGCGAATTTACAGATAAAACTTTATTTAAAGAGCGGCTCTAAGTTTTTCACCAAAAGCCTTATTCGAAGTGCAAAAGCGCTTATTGACCTTGCCCACTGTTAGCGGCTGGCAAGTTGTCTGTAGATGTGTGCATTGGTTGTTGAGTTATGATGCTTTTTTTTAGTCTTTAAATATCTCTTTGGAAGTCGCAATTTTCCAAGTCCTGTCCGAAAAAGCAAATTGTTCCTTGCCGGGTAAACTAAATGGATAGTAAAAAATATATGCGGTGTCTTCACCTTTTGTCTCCACGAAAACTGCAACTGCGTCTGTTTTTACTTTTGTATGTGGGTCTTGAACAGTAACAGCATAAAATATTGCTGTCGTTTTGTAGCTGTCCTTATGTGCAGTTAATGATTTCTTGAGGTCGTCAATGACTTTTTCAGGGTCTGGGCTTTCGTTGCCGTCATAAGCAGCAACTAGTGCAATGCTGTCATTTGTCTGAACAGCAGAGGCAACAGGGAAAAACATTCCTTTTTCTCTTAGGTAATTTTCTATAAATGGAAAAGTTTTATTGAGTAGTCGTTCGATGTCTGACATTTTATTATCTGTCAGTGTGCTGGCTACTTTCTCACTTTGTTTATTTTGAACCTGTCCGCGCGATAAAAGAACTGTTGTCCCGAAAAATAGTATGAAAGTCGCTATATGTTTCATTTGAATGTTTTCTGTCGTCCGTTCAATTTTATAACTGTCGTCAGTTTTGCTTGCCGCTAACTTTCCTATATCTGCCATTCCATTTCCTCAAACCAAAATCTCCCTTCAAAAATAGGAGGAAATAATTTGCTAATTAATTTGTACTAAAAATTAATTTCCTCTTATCCTTAGCGTCAAATAGCCATTAACGAACTAAATATGGCCCAAGGCAAAGGAGAATTCCCATCTCCAATTTCCTTCTACTTTTTTTCATTCATCCAGATAAGTTCCAAGATTGTACACGCTCCATTTAAACCACCCCAACCCAAGTTCCTGCACTCTTTCCGGGTAGGGATAGCAGCGGAAAACCCACAGCGGCCAAAGCGATAGCGAATGGCGCGAGGATTTGCAGCGAATAGCCCGGCCCTGAGCCCCAGCATAATCTTTATTTAATCAACTACTGGTTTTGGGCGAATGGGACCCGCCTAAGCCTTTTTACCTAAATAAAATAAACAAACTGTAGGAAAATCAAACCCTCAGCTACCAACCCGGCCATCCAAACTTTTCCAAACTTGCTAACAACCCGCTCCCGCTATTGATTTAACGTTTTCTTTGCTTTTGAATACTCCCCATGCAAATCAATAGACTTTTAGTTGCCAATCGTGGCGAAATTGCCATACGTGTTTTTCGTGCCGCTGTTGAACTCGGTATCAAAACTGTTGCCATTTATACCTATGAAGACCGCTACGCACTGCACCGATACAAAGCCGATGAAGCTTATCAAATTGGATTGGATTCGGAGCCGCTGAAACCTTATTTGGATATTGATGAAATAATTAATCTGGCCAAGGAAAGACAATGTGATGCGATTCACCCAGGCTATGGTTTCTTGAGCGAAAATGCGGAGTTTGCTCGAAAATGTGCCGAAAACGGTATCATCTTCGTTGGCCCAAGTCCCGAAGCAATGCTGGCCCTCGGTGATAAAGTAAGCGGAAAAAAAGTTGCCGTTGCTCAGGCTGTGCCCATCATTGAATCGAATAAAGTTGATTTGCTGAACGATGAAATTGCCTTGCAGGAAGCTAAACGGATTGGTTTTCCGGTGATGGTAAAAGCCGCTGCGGGTGGCGGTGGACGAGGAATGCGGGTAATTAGAAGGGAGGAGGATTTGAAAAATGCCTTCAATGAAGCCCGACGCGAAGCTAAAAACGCCTTTGGTGACGATACCATCTTTATTGAAAAATTCGTTGAAAACCCCAAGCATATTGAGGTACAAATTGCAGCCGACCACCACGGAAATATGGTACACCTCTTCGAAAGGGATTGCTCGGTGCAACGCCGCTTTCAAAAGGTAGTTGAAATTGCCCCAGCCCCGGGTTTGCCTCAGGATGTAAAAGAGAAACTTTACGATTATGCCCTGCGGATCTGCAAATCGGTGAACTATAACAATGTGGGAACGGTTGAATTTTTGGTGGATCAGCAGAACAATATTTACTTTATCGAGGTTAATCCCCGCATTCAGGTAGAACATACGGTTACCGAAATGGTAACCAATATCGATTTGGTAAAAATACAAATTCGGGTGGCCATGGGACATCGCTTGGCCGAAGGAGAAATTAGTATTACCGGACAGGAAGCCATAAAAATTACCGGCTATGCTATCCAATGCCGCATTACTGCCGAAGATCCTGAAAACGATTTCAAACCCGATTATGGAACAGTAACCGCCTATCGCAGTGCCGGTGGATTTGGTATCCGCTTGGATGTTGGTAGCGTGTATCCGGGTGTGCGAATTCCTCCATATTTTGATTCGCTATTAGTTAAAGTGTGTGCCCAAAGTCGTACGATGGAAGGTGCCGCTCGGAAAATGACCAGAACCCTACAGGAATTTAGGATACGTGGGGTAAAATCGAATATTCAGTTTCTAGAAAATATCGTAAACCATCCCGATTTTATTGCCGGAAAGGCCACCGTGAATTTCATAGGCGATCACCGGGAACTGTTTAAATTCCGGAAGCGAAAAGACAGGGGTACCAAAATCATGAAATACATCGGGGAAGTGATTGTAAACGGTCACCCTGAAGTGAAATTCAAAGACCCGCATAAGGTATTACAGAAACCTATCGTGCCCGCCTTCGACCATTATGCGCCCTATCCCAAAGGTAGCAAGGATTTGTTAACCGAATTGGGACCGACAGGCTTGGCAGAATGGTTGAAAAACGAAAAGAAAATCCATTATACCGATACCACATTTCGCGATGCACACCAAAGCTTATTGGCTACTCGGATGCGAACCTACGACATGGTGAAAGTAGCCGAAAGCTATGCCAAAAATCACCCCGAAGTATTTTCAATGGAAGTGTGGGGTGGTGCAACCTTTGATGTGGCCTTGCGCTTTTTGCACGAAAACCCTTGGGATCGCCTTCGAAAAATCAGGGCTGCCGTTCCGAATATCATGTTGCAAATGCTGATTAGAGGTGCCAACGGTGTAGGTTACTCTTCTTATCCCAACAATTTAGTAGAGCGTTTTGTAGAAGAAAGTTGGGAAAATGGTATTGATATCTTCCGCATTTTCGATTCGTTGAATTGGATAAAAGGAATAGCGCCTTGTATCGAATTTGTAAGAACCAAAACGGGCGGTATTGCCGAAGGAGCACTCTGCTATACAGGCGATATTCTGGATAAAGACCGCACCAAATACACCTTGGAATATTACCTTCAAATGGCCAAGGATATTGAAAATGCAGGAGCCCATATTTTAGCCATTAAAGACATGGCTGGCCTATTAAAGCCCTATGCCGCTACACTGCTGGTGGAAGCACTGAAAGATACGGTAAAAATCCCCATTCATTTACACACCCACGACACCTCCAGTTTACAACCAGCCACTTACCTAAAAGCTATCGAAGCGGGTGTAGATGTGGTAGATGTAGCCTTAGGCGGATTGTCGGGTTTAACCTCTCAGCCCAATTTTAATTCCATTGTGGAGATGATGCGTTTCCATGAGCGCGAAAACAAAATCAATATCGAAAACCTAAACCAATTTTCGAATTATTTTGAGGTCGTTCGCGAATACTATTATCCTTTTGAAAGCGGTTTAAAAGCAAGTACGGCCGAAGTTTTCCAACACGAAATCCCCGGTGGCCAATATACCAACCTGCGCCCTCAAGCCGAAGCCCTAGGCTTGGGCGATAAATTCGAAATGATCAAAACTACCTTCAGGGAAGTAAACGACTTATTTGGAGATATCGTAAAAGTTACCCCAAGTTCGAAAGTAGTAGGCGATATGGCCCAATACCTTGTTTCCAATAATCTGACGGTGCAGGATGTAATGGAAAAAGGCGATACGATTTCTTTCCCCGAGAGTGTGGTTTCATTTTTCAAAGGTGAAATTGGTCAACCCGTTGGCGGATTTCCAAAGGAGCTGCAAAAGATTATTCTAAAAGACCGAGAACCTTTGACCGTGCATCCTAATGAAGTCGTGGCGCCCATTGATATTGATAAGGATTTTGAGGAGTTTAAACTTAAGTTTGATTCAAGTCTAGAATTTACGGAATACCTTTCCTACAAGATGTTTCCGAAGGTTTATGAAGAATATTACAAGTTTAAAAAGGAGTTTGGCGACGTGAGCATCATACCCACCAAATGCTTCTTTTTCGGATTGAACGACCGGGACGAAACAAGCATTGAAATTAAACAAGGTATGAGCATCTTGTTGCGGTTTATGAGTGTGAGCCAACCCGACGAAAATGGCATCCGCAATGTGTATTACCGACTGAATGGACAAACCCGCAGTGTGGAAATTGTGGACCGGAGCTTAAAGATTGTGAAACATGAAAACGCAAAAGTTGACAAGAACAACCCTGAACATATTGGCGCCCCCTTGCAAGGTTTATTGAGTAAAATTTTTGTAAAAACAGGTCAAAGTGTGCAGAAAAACGAGCCTTTGTTTGTGATCGAAGCCATGAAAATGGAAACCACCATTACCGCTACTACCTTTGTCACCGTAAAGGATTTGCATTTGAAGGAAGGAACCTTGGTTAATGCTGATGATTTGGTAATGAGTGTAATCTAGAAAAAGAGTGCTCGACTAAAACCAAAAGGCATAAACTTATAGCTATCAATATTTTACAAGGATAAATTAACCTAACCGTTCACTTTTTCTATTGTTTTTTGGCGGGCCCCCAACCGCCATAAGCATTCTACCTATAATGAACCATTTACTAGGGCGGTTGGGTCAGGCTATCGCTAATACTCCTCAGCCAGCTGCCCCCGAAAATGCGAGGGGGCAGTTGGCTTGCGGGGTATCACGCTCTATCCTTGCCCGACATCTCCGCATAGCATGGTGCTGAACCTTGGTCTTTGCTTTTCACCCCGCAGTTGTTGATTGGAAGGGTAACGTTTTTAGTCAGTAGGACAGATGTCTTTGGTTGATTGTTTTTCATTGAACAGTTTATTGATCCAACGCAAAGGTTAATCTGTCCTAAATTCAGGGGAGCTTTCATAGTATTTCGAAGATGAAAGAAATAAACCCAGATTACGCATTAGAAATGCATAAACGATTAACCAGTTGTAAATCAATTTGTATAGCCAAATTGATAACAACTGCTAAATCGGGGTAACCCCAACTAAATCAAGTAGTTCGGATTAACAAATCCTCCTATTGATTAATTTGGGATAAAAGTAGATTGAACAAATTGCTATCTTTTATCCAAACCGGGTGAGTAATTTATTCGGAAACACCGTCAGCCGTTGTCCGTTTTTTCTTTAATTTTGTGTAAAACAGAAACACATGGGACTGGTATATGCAGATGTAGAAATAATCAATGGGGGTGATCTTGAAATGGTTCGCCGCAAATTAATGGATGAAGATGAAATCAAACGGATTCACCTAAATGTGCTGGTCGATTCAGGATCCTACATGCTTTGTATCAATGAGTCTATTCAGGAGCAATTGCAATTACCCATCGTAGATTCCAAAAAAGCACAGACTGCCGATAACCGAATTATCGATTGCCCGGTGGTGGATCAGGTTCAACTTCGGTTTAAAAACAGACAATGGTCGGGCAGAGCTATGGTTTTACCTGGCGATGCAGAACCTCTGCTGGGTGCCATACCGCTCGAGGAAATGGATGTGTTGATACCCCCCCTTCGAAATGAATTGATTGTTAACCCGGAACATCCCTACTTCGCTCAATTGAAACTAAAATAGAAGATGTTTTCCTTTTCACCAGTATGTAATGGAGAACACATTTTTACAGATCGTCAAGGTATTGGAAAAAAGAAAGGTGATACCTGATCAAATAGTTCTTATTAATATGGAATTAATGGAGTTTGATTAGCTAAAAAACTACCAGGACTTCGGTGCCTAACTCAATGAAAAACAGGCGAAATCAAAAAGGAAATTTTATGTATTTGTAGATAAGATTCAAGATGCAGCGTGAAAACAGCTAGAATTGATCAATGCACCCAACTAATTCTGTTTTACGATCATAACAGCCTCCTATTGATTGCTTTTGGGAATCTCAATTAAATTATGGAGTATCCAAACAGCGCTTTCTTCAAGATATTTTCTTTTAAAGAGAATTGGGCTTATTCCATATTTTTATATTATTAAAACACTCTTATGGTCATTACTTTATACATATTTATAAAATAATTTTTCAAAATTTTAATACAAAAATTAATTTAATTTAGATAATTTAATAAAATCTATATTATAAATAATATAAAAATGATATGATTATTATTGTTCTTACAATATTTCTATCTTATATTTTTGCTTTTGTTAAATATTTTTATGAGACTCTTTTTGTGTGTATTTCTCAGTTTTCAGGCTTTTTTCCTGCCAAGCCATGTGTTTTCTGCTAATAATAATAATGATTCGCTCAATAAGCAGGATTCTTCAGTAATACTCCGAAACTTCGGCTTGGGTTTAGATTTTAACTTATCTACTATTGGTCCTGGCGGGACTGTAGCTTTTAAATTTCATAAACATTGGTCCGTTCGTGCAGGTTTTAATTACTTTAATTACAATTCTGAATTTGATGGAAAGTATTTTGGTTACAACCTACACCACAAGCCAAATTTGAAGTTAGGTGCCACTACTATCAATTTAGATTTTTTTCCTTCCCAACATTCTTCTTTTTTTTATCAGCCGGAATTGCTTATGTTTTCAATCATTACAATTACGGAATTGCTTATAATGATTCCATAACCCAAGGTGAAATTACTATTAAACCGGATCAGATTGGAACCATTACTATAGATGTCAAAACTCCTAGAATAATGCCTTATTTAGGAATGGGCTTCGGAAGAGCTGTTCCTAAAAAAAGAATTGGTGCAGGAATAGAAATTGGATGCTTTTACCAAGGACAACCTAAAGTTTCGGTGCAAGCAACGGGGTTAATTCAAAAAACAGATACCCAATCGAAAACCATCGAAGAAAATATTAAAAACTACTCTTTTTTCCCACTTATTAAATTTAAAATTTCCATCAAACTTTTTAAATCGAAGGAACAATGAAATCAAAATTTAACTTATTTTTTTTACTTGCAAGCTTCCTTTTCGCGTGTGCGTGTAAGAGTCCTTTACAAGATGTAAAACTTGTTGTTAACTCGAAAGTATTTAAAACCAAAATAGCCTTCCAAATTCAGGACGCAGTACCTACATCGCCTGAACCAATTCCGAATATAACTGTAAAAGTTTTTGGTGGAAGTGATTATTCAAATCCAGACAACTCAATTGAAAATCCGTCGTATGTGCTTGATTCGAAAGGGACCAAAAGTTTCAAGGTTGTAAAAGGGTTTACAACTTTTTTCCTTTCGCCAGGCATTGAACCAAATGCTAATAAGCCCGTGAAATTTACAGCAATATTTTCAGCACCTGGTTATCTGAATGCAATTGTGAATGTAAGCTTGAATAAAACTGGAAATAGCTCTTATCGGGTTAAAATGATAAAAATAGATAATACCCCAGCGGGTGTTAGCGCTGCAACCGGCACCATGCAAGTTGGCACAAATGGTCTTGGATCAAATTTCACCTTAACTAGCAATGCATCAGGTACCCAATCCTTTGGCGCAACAATATTTTTCACCTCTGGAACTCGTTTCTATAATTCTGCGGGCACTGAGTTAACAGGAACTTTAAATGTTTCGATTATTCATTACAACAACCAAAGCGAAAGTTCCCTGCAGTCTTTTCCAGGAGGTTTGGATATTCATTCAGGCTCATACCAAGGAAGCCAAATTAATAACTTTACTTTTTTAACCGCAGGATTGGTAGATTTTCAAATTACAGCTGGAAATCAAAATGTAGCTAGTTTTTCAAATCCAGCCATACTTACCATGGGAATTGACCCTAACACCTACAATCCGGATAATCAGTCCATGGTTTCAGCTGGTCAATCAATCCCTGTTTGGACAATGAATCAGTCAAATGGTGTTTGGAACTTTCTTTCCAATTCAACAATCGAATCTGGTACAAATGGACTTCAGTCAGTTAGTAATTTAAATTCACCTGGAATTGTTAATTATGACTACAGAGTTAATAACAATGGAATTGCTAATCCTCAGTTAGGAATTGGAGGAAATTCACTGGGCGATTTCCCACCCAGCGGCTACCTTAATTTTAGATTATACTTTGCAAATACCAATACATATTATGGGAATGAACAATGGTTTTCAATTGACGAAATTAGAAATGGCAGCAATTTTTCTTACCCTATATTGCCGTCTGATATTCAATTCGTTTTAAGAGCATTTTATGGCAATCAACTGGTTGGCGAATCAAGCCCATTTTCTTCTTCGATTGGCACTATTTATATGAACTACAATTTTTCTGGTTTCAACTTTATTAATTATTTCAGGGTTGAAGCCAATGTATGGGGAACTTGTCCGAACCAACCAGATGTTAGAAACACTCCAGATGCTGCAGTTTATATTAGGGACGTTAACGGGTATTACGAGAACTTTGGATGGATGAGTGATGGGTTCTACACGGGTTATTTTCAATCGGGCAGAACTTATAATTACTGTGTCTTTGCTTATGGACAATTAAGTGAGGGAAGCTTCACCATCGAATCAGGCTTTTCGGGTACATTGTATTACGAAAACAATGTTGAATTATCTCCTGAGGCTTGCGAAGATTTAGGTCTTTAACTTAATCATGACAATCCTACATGGTAGAATATACCTAAACCAAAATTACAAATTACACGAATATTTTACAGAATTAAACAACTACAGAAATATTTAAAATTTTAAAAAAAAACATTCTTTTTTCTTGAAAGAAAACACAGCTTGCCTGTTCAAGCTAGCAGTTTTAATTTAAAACTAAATTACTATCCATTAGCTTTTTTTCAATAAATATCCAATCTCCACAATAAAAATCACCTCCTTTAATCACACATCATGAAAAATCTATTTACAATTTTTGCTTTTGCTATGGCATTAAATGTTAAAGCGGCTGTTTTAACGGTTAGTAATAACCCTAATTCTCCCGGACAATACACAACCATTACAACAGCTATTACAGCAGCCTCTAATAACGACACTCTCTACGTCCACGCATCTGCTACAAGCTATGGTAGTTTTACCATAGGTAAAAAACTTACTATAATTGGTGCCGGGTGGGATGGTCGGTTTTATCAGTTAGGTCAGTTAAAATCGGAAGTTGGCAGCATTACATTAGCTAACGTTAATCCTAACAATCCATTGGGTACTATAATTATGGGGTTGTATGTAAATGGTTCACTTACCTCTAGCAATAGTAGTGCGCCTTTTGTAACGAACGTTACAATTGATAGATGTTTTATTGGTGGTAATCCTTCTAGTGTTCCTGCTTTAAGAACAGCGATAAGTGCCCAAAACGGCGTTAACACTAATTGGACAATAAAAAACTGCATAATTGATGCTTTTTTAGACCTTTACACCAATGGTAATGTAGTAACAAATTGTTTTATAGAAGACATGGCAAGTAGTTCTGGAACTGCATCAAATATATTTTCAAATAATATTTTTTGGAGTAATGTATTAGTTAATCCTTTATCTGATCTAAATAATGCTATTGTTTCAAATAATATTTTCTTTTATAGCGGCAGTTCTTCGATTGCAATAACAAATGCCGGCAATGGAAATACTTATAACAATAATATATCTTTTGGTTATACAGGTGCTATACCGCAGGGTAATAATTCGGGGTCAAATAATCAAATTAACGTATCGCCACAATTTATTAATGGCCCATCGGTACCAACATCTGCTGTTTTATCAAATGTTCCTAACTTTAATTGGGATTTACAAACTTCATCGCCAGGGCAAAACGCCGGCACTGATGGAACTGATATAGGTGTGTTTGGCGGCGCAAATCCATTTAATGTATTTTCTATTACGGGTATTACAACATTGCCACAAATAACACAAATGAACATTAACAATAGCACTATTCCTGTAAACGGAGTTTTAAATGTTAATGTAATAGCTAAAAAGCGTAACTAAATAATTGCTAAATACTTTAGCTATGAACTTATCCCTTAAAAATTTTGTATTGCCTCTTGTATTCTTATTTGGGGCATCTACAGCCTTGGCCCAACAAATAAGTAGTGGAGAATTTTTTATTGATACAGACCCTGGTGTTGGCAATGGCACCTCTCTTTATGTACCTGCACCAGTCGACTCCTTTAGCATCAACTTTGGTGTATCTACAAATGCTTTATCTTCGGGCTTTCACAATTTATTTGTCCGTTTTAAGTATAATAATGGTATTTGGGGTTTGTACGAACAACGGCCATTTTACATATACACAGCATCAGTTATAAATACTGCTCAAATTGTTAGGGCAGAATATTTTTTTGATACCGACCCCGGGGTTGGCAATGGTACAGGCGTAAATATTAACCCAACAGATTCTGCTAATATTAACTTGAATATTCCTGTTAGTTCACTATCTGCTGGTTTTCATAATTTATTTGTTCGCTTTAAGTACAATAATGGCAAATGGGGTTTGCATGAACAACGGTCGTTTTATATATACACGGCATCAGTTCCCAATACTGCTCAAATTGTTAGAGCAGAATATTTTTTTGATACCGACCCTGGTGTAGGAAATGGTACAACTGTTAATATTAGCCCAACAGATTCTGCTAATGTTAATATAAATGCCGATGCAACAGGACTATCAACCGGGTCTCACATTTTGTATGTACGCTTTAAGTATAATGATGGAAAATGGGGTTTGCACGAAGCCAGGGCTTTCACAGTTTGTACAACTGTTACACCTTCATCAATAACACCTCAAGGTATTTCAACCATATGCCCAAGCAGTAGCATTGTTTTAAATGCTAATACAGGTAACGGATTCACATATCAATGGCAACGTGATGGTGTAACCATTAATGGGGCTACTAATAGCACCTACACAGCAAGTGTTGCAGGCGTTTATAATGTTATTGTTACATCTAACAATTGCCCATCAATAAGCAATAGTGTAACTATTGTAGTTAGCACACCCACAGCAACCATAACAACGCAAAACAGTACTACATTTTGCGCTGGAGACAGTGTGGTTTTAACTGCAAATAGTGGTAATGGTTTAAACTACCAATGGAAGTTGAATGGCACTAACATTAATGGAGCAAACTCTGTTAACTACACTGCAACCCAAGCAGGAAGTTATACCGTAGTAGTAGCGCAGGGCAATTGTAATGCAACGAGCACAGCTGTCACTGTTACAGTAAACCCAGGCACCTCCATAACCACACAGCCACAAAGCCAATCAACTTGCATTGGAGGCAATGTTGCATTTACAGCTGTAGGAGTAGGCAGCGGTTTAACATACCAATGGTTTAAAGCTGGAAGCCCTATTAATGGAGCTAACAATACAACTTATACTATAAATGGAGCAACTGCTTTAGATGCAGGCGATTACACTGTTGTTGTTTCAGGCTCATGTGGTTCGGTAACATCTCAAGTGGCTGTTTTAAGTGTTTCAGGCTCACTTACCATATCGCAACAACCACAAAGTCAAATTGTTTGTCAGGGCCAATCGGTAACAATAGAAGTAATAGCTAATGGCACTAATACACAGTATCAGTGGCAACTGAATGGTGTTAACATAAACGGAGCAACTAATAATACTTATATAATTGGAAATGCCAATTTAAATAATTCAGGTAGTTACTCAGTTAACATAACCAGTGGATGCGGTAATGCAACATCACAAACTGCAATACTAACCGTTAATCCCAATACAGGCACCACTTTAAATCAAAGCATATGCAACGGTAATAGTTTTAACTTTAATGGCAATTTACTTACTTTACAAGGTGTTTATTATGATACTCTCCAGTCATCAATTTCTTGCGATAGTATAGTAATTTTAAACCTTACAGTAAACAGCCCAAATCCAGTAATACAACAAAACGGAAATAACTTAAGTACCAGTACGTTTAATAGCTATCAATGGCTACTTAATGGCAGTGCAATTATTGGTGCACAAGGACAAAGTTATACAGCTACAGAAAATGGTGCATATTCCATTAGTGTTACTGACTTAAATGGATGCACTGACACATCTGATACTGTTATTGTATTAACCGTTGGAATTGATAAAAACTCACTTGGTGGATTAATGATTTTTCCTAACCCCACATCTAATGAATTATATCTAACAGGGGAAACCAAAAACAATAATAGGCTATATGTAGACTTAAGAGATGTTACAGGCCGATTAATTAGCAAATTAAATATTAAACAAACAGGAGCTATTAAAGAATTAATTTATTTAGACTATTTAAATTCAGGCATATATTATTTATTTGTTTACAATAGCGAAAATGAACAGAAAATATTTAAGATCTCTAAAATAGATTAATAAATATATACTCAAATATGAATTTTAAAATAACAGCTTTAGTATTTAGTATACTTATTAGCAACAATATTTTATACTCACAATCTCTAACTAATAGGGATGTATGGGGCCAAGTTTCAGTGGATGATATTGTTATAATGCAACCAAGTAGAATAGATTGTAATTCATGCAATACATTTTTTCAGAAGCCATATAGACTGGTGTTTAATGGTTGGACAGATACCATCACATCAACTAACAACTGGATCGGGTCAATTTCACAGACCTTTGATTGTCAATCATTAAGAGTTATTGACACATCCAACGATACAGTAGTTTATTATTCTTATAATAACCAACCTGACCAAGTATATATCAACAATCTTGAAATTTATGGCATAGACAGCAATTATAACCCATTATCATATCTGTATCCTATTCAGCAAAGTAATACGATTAGCCATTGCAATTCTCTTAGCTCTCAAGTTGTCTATATTACAGATAGTAACAGTAATACAAGCACCTATCTGAGGTCAATAGGTGCTGAAGGGAAAGGTGAAATAACAAGGTGTGACTCTGTAAGATACAATAGTGGTTTCTCTACTTACACAATTACCGATCAAGTGGTACAAATAAAAAATGGAGACACTTGCACAACAAGTGATAAAATTAAAATTATTGAAGATGTCAATTCCGCAGGATTAAAAAAGATTAATGTATACGACTTTAATATCAATGATGAGTATTTGTATTCGCATTATTATGGCTCTTATAATCCAAGTACGGGGGGATGGCTATCATCTACTGATTTCGAATCTATAAAAATTATTTCGAAACAATACATTTCTGATTCTGTAAAATATACCGCAAATATACACTACGTAGACTATGATGAAAATGAGGTAATTATAAATGATACAATGATTTATAATAAAGTTATTACATATCCTATAAACGGAAATATTGAAATTAATTTTCCACAAACCTATATATATTCAGACGGAATAAACACTATTTATAAAGAAAATACATGTGGTTACAATCAAATATATTGGAACTATATTACGGATGATATTTATAATTCGGACATTTATTATAAATATGGCGAAGGTTTAGGACTTACTGAATATAGAAATAATATGAGTGGCTTTTATGGCAGAAGCGACAGATTGATATATTTCAAAAAAAATGGAGTTGAGTGTGGAGATTACTTCCCTTTAAATTATTTTAAAACACCTTCAGATTTTATATTTGAAATAAATCCTACAATAACAGATTCAGAGATAAACCTAATCGTTTCTTCCAAACAGAGATACGCTTGTAATTTAAATATAACAGATTTAACTGGCAAAGTAATAAAAGACTTAGGCTCTACTGTATTTGACAATTCCAATCCTTCAATATTAATTTCAGTTGCAGATCTTTCAGCAGGATTTTATATTTTTAAAATTACTAATCAATACGGCTATACTTATGCAAAAAAGTTTTATAAGATATAAGTATTTTATTTAAAATAATTGTAAATATAAATGAGTTTATAATAAAATTATTAGCCATAAATGTTATATTAAAATTAAACATTTATGGTGCTGAACCTTGGCCTTTGCTTTTCACCCCGCAGTTATCGATTGGAAGGGTAACGTTTTTAGTCAGTAGGACAGATGTCTTTGGTTGATTGTTTTTCATTGAACAGTTTATCGATCCAAGGCTGAGATTAATCTGTCCTAAATTCAGGGGAGCTTTCATAGTATTTCGAAGATGAAAGAAATAAAAGTAGATTGAACAAATGGCTATCTTTTATCCAAACCGGATGAGTAATTTATTCGGAAACACCGTCAGCCATTGTCCGTTTTTTCTTTAATTTTGTGTAAAACAGAAACACATGGGACTGGTATATGCAGATGTAGAAATAATCAATGGGGGTGATCTTGAAATGGTTCGCCGCAAATTAATGGATGAAGATGAAATCAAACGGATTCACCTAAATGTGCTGGTCGATTCAGGATCCTACATGCTTTGTATCAATGAGTCTATTCAGGAGCAATTGCAATTACCCATCGTAGATTCCAAAAAAGCACAGACTGCCGATAACCGAATTATCGATTGCCCAGTGGTGGATCAGGTTCAACTTCGGTTTAAAAACAGACAATGGTCGGGCAGAGCTATGGTTTTACCTGGCGATGCAGAACCTCTGCTGGGTGCCATACCACTCGAGGAAATGGATGTGTTGATACACCCCCTTCGAAATGAATTGATTGTTAACCCGGAACATCCCTACTTCGCTCAATTGAAACTTAAATAGAAGATATTTTCCTTTTCACTAGTATGTAATTGAGAACACATTGTTTTTGTGTAATAAGCGGAGGAGACATGTTGTTGTCGTAAACATCGCGAAAAGCAACGTGGAAATACGGAATGTCGATGGTACTTTAATAGGAACGATTTAAGGTTTATAATTTTTTAAGCCATAACCCTTGAAAAAAACCCGCTAGGCGAAGGCTATGTTATCTTGGCGTAGGCAATTGCCCAACTTAAACTAAGTTGTTAACTTTGGGCTAAGCTATACAAATGCCCAGAGCATTGTACTTGTTAGGGCGTAGGCACAGCTAACGCCCAGATATTTTACTAACCAAGGATGTAGCATTATGCAACAAGCACACGGCAAAACCAATACATATGATGGAAGAGTTCTCAAGCATGTCGAAGGGTGAAAAGCGGGGGATGAGGTAAGTTGCGGACATCTACACAAATCGTTTTGGGGCTTTGCGTTCGGGCGGGCTTCGGAGCACAAAACTGTCCACCAGCACTGAACTTGAATAGAAGCACAAAGCTCCAAGTTTGCACGTCGCCCCACCTGACGCAAAACCCTTATCATTAGTGGCTCTATTTGTCGTCTGTCTCATTGTTAAACAGTTCGTGCAATTTTTGTTGTAACAGTTTCTTATCAGGCAGTTGAGTTTTATATTCTGAAACCATTGTCGGTGAAAGGCTTCTACTTAAAGCATACTCAACAACTTCGCTGTCTTTGTCCTTGCAGAGTAAAACCCCAATGCTCGGATTTTCATTCGGCTTCTTAACGTCTCTGTCTAATGCTTCTAAGTAAAAGTTAAGCTGTCCCAAGTGGTCGGGTTTAAATTTATCTGCTTTAAGTTCAAATGCTACCAAACATTGAAGGCCACGGTGGTAGAAAAGCAGGTCAATGTAAAAGTCGCTGTTACCAACTTGCAACTTATATTCTTCTCCTATGAACAAAAAGTCCTTACCAAGTTCGAGAATGAAGTTTTTCATTTGTCTTACAAGTCCACGCGGCAAATCGCTCTCACTATGTAGGTCGGGTAAGTTCAAAAATTCAAATACGTAGCTGTCTTTGAATGTGTTTGAAATGTCATTATTACTTTCTCTCACCGCTGGCGAGAGTTTTGCATTGCCTATCATCGTCCGCTCAAAGAGGCTTGCCGAAATTTGTCGGTCGATTTCACGTTTGCTATAATTGTCTTGCTGATATATTCTCCGATATTCCAATAGAGGTTTATTAGTTCAACGTTTAAGGCTTTAATAGCATTAGTCCGAGATTGTTTTATTAACTAAATTATGTCCGTAAAGCGATTGTCCATTTTTTATTTTTATATGCTACAAATTTATGGTTTTTCAGTAGTCTTTCTCTTTTGGCAAGGGTTTTCTGCCATCACTGCTAACATTAAAACTTGTATCTTTTGTAGGTTTTAATGATTTATAATATCCTTGAAGCATGGGATAGTTTATTCATCGATCAGCCTATATTGATAAACACTTAGCCCCAAAATAAGGAACAAGATTTAATCAAGGTAGTTTCAGGGTTTAGTAGCAGTGGTAAAAGCACCTTATTCAAATTTTTACAAGAAAATGTGATTCAAAAATTGGACTAAACAAAATGTACATTCGGTATTAGGTTAGGATTAACCCTGGTTCCGCCTTAGAAACATATCAAGGATTAATCAGTTGTATGTCAATCCATTTAGCTAAATTGATACTAGTTTTATCCTGAATTACTTTGAGAAGAGTAAATGAATATATGGTATCTTACAATCCCTGCATTTCGATCATTTTACGGTATAAGCCATTTGCCTCCATTAATTCTTGGTGGTTTCCTTGTTCCACAATTTGCCCTTCGTTCAAGACAATAATTTTTGTGGCATGTTGTACCGTAGAAAGCCTGTGAGCGATGATTAAGGCCGTTCGTCCGGCAAGCATATTGTTGAGGGCATCTTGCACCAAACGTTCGCTTTCCGTATCGAGTGCCGAAGTTGCTTCATCCAAAACCAATATAGGCGGATTATTCAATACGGCCCGGGCAATGCACACCCGTTGGCGCTGACCACCTGACAATTTGTTGCCATTATCGCCTATCGAAGTTTGGTATTGTTGTGGCAAGGTTTCAATAAATTCCGAGGCATTGGCAACTTTGGCAGCTTGTTGCACTTCGGTTTGAGAAGCTTTTTGGTTACCTAAGGCAATGTTATTGAATATGGAATCATTAAATAAAATGCTTTGTTGAGGCACAAGGGCAATTAAGTTCCTTAGACTTTCTTGTTTAATGGCTTTCAATTCCACCCCATCAATGGTAATACTACCTAAGTTTAAATCATAAAAGCGACAAAGCAGGTTGGTGATACTCGATTTTCCAGCACCAGAGGGGCCAACTAGAGCCACGATTTCGCCCTTTTTTATCGAAAAATTTATTCCTTTGAGCACCTCTTGGTTAGCGTATGAAAAACGAACATCCTTGAAAACTACTTCCTTTTCAAAATGAGCCATTGATTTGGCATTCGGAGCGTCTACGATGGTTTCTTCGGCATTCAAAATCATGTTTATTCGTTCGGCCGAAGCAATTCCCTTTTGAATGTAATAAATGGAGGAAGAAAAGGCTTTGGCAGGAGTAATGATTTGCGAAAATATAGCGATATAGGCAATAAAAGATGCCGCGGATAGCCCTGGAGAAAGCTTACCTGCCATGGTATCCAACACCATTTTGCCACCAAACCAAATCAACGCAGCTAAAACTACGGCTCCAAGAAACTCGCTTAAAGGCGATGCTAAATCCCTTTTCCGAATAATCCGGTTGCTCAACTTTCGAAGGGTTTGGTTTAAGGATTTGAACTTTCCGAAAAACAATTCTCCGGCAAAGAATGCTTTTATGATTTGGATACCGCCCAAGGTTTCTTCGGTAAGTGCCATCATATCGCCGGTGGTATTCTGTAGGTCAACCGAATTCTTTCGCAAACTTTTTCCAATTTGGCCAATAATCAAACCCGAAATCGGTAAAAGCACCAAGGCAAAAATGGTCAATTGTGGACTCAAAATCAATAAACTGGTAAAGAACACCAAAATAGAAAAGGGCTCCCTGAATACCACTTCCAAGGAATTTAAAATGGCCCATTCCACTTCTTGCACATCACCGCTTATACGAGCCATGATATCCCCTTTTCGTTCATCGCTGTAATAGGAAACCGGAAGGATTAAAATTTTGCGGTAAATGCTCTCCCGTAAATCATGGATAATCCCATTGCGCAAAGGGGCAATAAAGTACATGGCCAAATACCGAGTGATGTTTTTCAAAAAGAATATTCCGATAATCATTCCAACGATTACCATTAATCCTCTAGCCCTGCCTTCTTCGGTTATTTGTCCTTCGGCATTGGCCACATATCCGCTGAGGAAATATGAAAACCATTTTTCTATGCTTTCGGCATTAAAACCAAAGTCAGGTTGCACCAAAACCGGCTTTTGGGTATTGAACAAAAGCCCCAGGAACGGAATAACCATCCCAAGCGAGAACAAACTAAAAAGAATAGAGAAAAAGTTGAAAACCAAGTTCAACAAGGCATAACGAAGGTATTTCTTCGCATAGACTAAAATTCCGAAAAACGATTTCAAACGCTTGGTTTAGGGGGCAAAGGTAGCTATTCTTTGCCCATAAACACATTGGATTATCGCAAGCTTAGCACCTCGAATGAATAGGGTTTCATGTGAATTTCAAAAAGGTCCTGAATTTTAGTGGCTTTCGATTCAAAGTGCAGGATAGGAAATTTGGATTTGTATCGTTTTGGTAATTGTATGGTTAAATCCTTTTCTTTAGCCGATTTATTAAAAATCACCACCGATGCCTTACCAAAAAAAGTTCTAATAAAAACATAGGTATCTTGGTTTACGATTAAGGGTTGGTATTCACCATACACCAGTTCTGGGCAATTTTGACGAATATTGGCTAAGGTTCTTACCGTTTCCTTTACCTTGTTTTCAAAATTATTCAACTTATCGAATTTCATCATACGTCGATTATCCGGATCACCAGCACCAGGCATTCCAATTTCATCCCCATAATACATAACCGGTATGCCTGGGATTGTAAACACAAAGGCTTCGAGTTGCATAAGTTTATAGTAACCTATGGTATCAAGCACCTCAATTTTTCGGCTCCAACCGGCTTCCTTTTCATCTTCATTTAAACTCAAGCCCTTGCCTGCATAACTGATAAACCTTGCCAAATCGTGGTTTCCGGTGATATTGGCCATAAGATGGTGGTCGCCATAATAATCGAAACTTGCTTTTAAACTGGTATGTAATTTTTCAAAACTCTCCTTTTCATCCAAAAATACGCCTCTGGCATCGAAATACAAATTGAAATCAAATTGTCCATCCATTTCTCCGCTGTTAACATATTGATTTATCAATTCACGGCTTCCGAAAGTCTCCCCAACTTGGTATAAGTGCTTTCCAGACTGGGCTGTTTCCAATTTAATTTTCTTGCTCAAGGTTCGCCAAAACTCCTCGTGGATATGTTTGGTAGCATCGTGTCTAAAACCATCTATACCAAAATTCTTAACCCAATACAGAGCCGTATCTGCCATGGCATTGATCACTTCGGGATTGGAATAATCCAAGTCGGGTAAAAAGGTATCGAACCAGGTTGTCAATCTTTGTTCATCCCAAATTCGAATATTCTTTCTTCCATCCTTTAGAACCAAGGGTGTAAGCCAGTTTGGATGTTGTTTAGCAATCGGATGTTCTTGGTGGATATGATTGGCCACATAATCCATTACCACTCTAAGGTTTTTATCATGGGCCGTTGCGATTAGTTTTTTAAACAATTGATCATCGCCAAACCTATGGTCGATCTTTTTAAGACTGATGGGCCAATAACCATGATAACCGGAGAATTTGCGGTGGGGTGCCGGGTATTCAACGAAACCAAGTTCAGGGTTTTGAAAAATCGGGGAAATCCAAACCGTATTAAATCCAAGATCTTGGAAATATCCTTTTTTGATTTCCTCAATAATTCCGGCCAAATCACCGCCTTGGTAATTGGATTTAAAGTCTATTTCTTTATCGATTACCGGTTTATCATTGGAGGTATCACCATTCATAAATCGGTCAACCAATAGGAAATACATAATTTGGGTTTCAGGTCTGTCATTTCCAGCTTCTGCCAAGTTCTTGGGCAAATTTCCATCCACCAATGGCACAAGCACATCATTGGATTCGGCTTGATCATTACTTGCAAAAACCCTGATATAGGAATGCTTTTGGGAATTGGCTTCTTTGGGAATAGTGATGATTAATTCATTGTCAGAAACCTTAACCTCCGATTTACCCAATAAATAGTTTTGCCAAAAAACAAAGAACTTGGTTGGTCCATTTTTGAAACCAACTTTCACTTTAGATTCAGAAAATTCAGAGGTAAACAACTGGGGTTGGGCCTTCACCGGGTTTTTGACCTCCAATACCGAGTTGAAACCTCCTACTCCATTGGAGGCTGAATCTTTGTTGGCTGGATCATTCATCCATTTCCCATCTACCACCAATTTGTATTGGTATCTTCCCGGATTCAAATAAAGTTTTGTCTTCCAAATGCCATCTTCCTGGGTTAATTCTGTATTGGCTGGTGACCAAGAATTTATATCGCCGGCCATTTGTACTTTCTTAGGTTTACCTTGCGAAGGTGCATAGGAAATTATGGAAGCAATTTTATGTGATTTACGCAAGAGGATATCATAGCTAAAACCTTTTGACCATATGGTAAGGATTGATTGAACCGGAACCGAATCAGGAGCATAGGTTAAAAGCAAGGTTCCAGCTTTTGAATCAAATTTTGGATGAAGTTTTGGGCTTACTGAAACACTATCAATCAATTCCGTTTGGGGAATAAAATCGGCCAATAAAACCAAAGTGCTGTCCATTCCTAAGGTAACCGGAATCGCACACTCCGTTAACAGCGGTTTTTCGGGAAAAGATGGGCCATTTTTACAAGCCATAAATCCAAAAAACAAGACAAAAACAGCATAGGATTTCCAAGAATTCAACATATTTTTTTTTATTGGGAATGCGAAGGTGCATACATTTTCGCAACAATTGCATAAACACAACCGAAATTCTACTACCATTCTTCTGATTTTCAGCTTTTTGAATTTATTACCGATTATTTAAAATCTGTTAAAAAAAAACGACGAATTGAGGTTGGTTTCAAAAGGAGTATAGTTACTTTGGCATTCAAAATTATACTGATGAGAAAACCTAGAATAAAACAACTCGGTTTGATATTGTCTGTTGTTGGAGGAGTTTTTACGTTAAACTCTTGTTACAAAGATTATTTCGAAACCGATAAATATACCTTATCTGACTATGAGCCTGATTTAGCGGCCCCATTGGTACATTCTCGACTTTCAATTGGTGATGTCCTACCAGAAGCCTTGGGAACCTATCTCAATGTGGCCAATGACAACTTTGTAACCTTGGTGTATTCCAGTTCAAAAAGCAGCCAAGAAGCCAGTGTTTTATTTCCATTTCTTGATCAGGTATTTACGCAGAACTTAAGCCTTGGTGCGACCGAAGCCGGACAAATCAATGGAGGAGGCTCGGCAACCATTAATGCACAAGGTAGTGCAACCATTTTAACCAATGGAGAGCAGTTTACTGCAGCTGGTTTTTCAGGAGGTAGTTTAGCTGTTTCCATTACGTCGAATGTACCGGCCAGTGGATCAGTTACCGTTACTTGGCCTTTAGTTTTACAAAACGGAAATCCTTTAACTCGAACACTTTCCCTAAATTACTCAGGCAGTTTGCCCGTTGTAGCCTCGGCAAATGTTGATTTGGCTAGTTTTACGGTTGACCTTTCCCCTAATTCAGGAGAATTTAACACCTTAAATTATACCTACACAGCAACTTTATCTAATGGAACTGGAGCTGCAGCAGGACAAACAGTGCAAGTAAGTACCAACATCAATGATGTAAGTTATAACCAAATTGCAGGGAATTTAGGAAACAGACTAATAGATATAGATCCTGACACCACTTTTATTCAATTGTTTAATAATGCTTCCTTGCCTGATATCGGAATAGTCGATATTTTGGAACCTACCTTAAAAGTTTCGGTGAGTCATGACATGGTTATTCCGGCTCAAGCAGAAGTAAGTCAGTTGCTAGGCTACCAATTTAACAACAACGCTGTAAACTTTTCTGCACCTACGCTAACAGGAGCTCCTTTGGTATTGAATTCAAACACGGTGGTTGGACAAACTGTTACGTCCAACTTTACGGCCGATTGGAACAATTCTACCTTGAAGGTTTTAGTCGATGAAAAATGTCCACGCTTGGTTAGTGATATCGATGTGCGCATTAATCCCGCCGGAGGAAATGCCATCAATGAGGTTTTTGCCACCAGCAAATTTAAAGTTGACAAAGAACTTCAACTTCCATTAAGAGGTTTGGCCTTCAACTTTTTTGTTCAAGACACGGCAGAATTTTCCTTTGGTCAAATTGTGGAAGATGTGCAAAAAGCCTTATTCAGAATAGCGACCATAAATAGCTTTCCAGTAGATGGCAAAATGCAGTTGTATTTTGTAGATGACAATTATTTGGTGATTGATTCCTTGATTTCGAATGTGGATGAAAAAATCATCAATGCTGCACCAATCGACAACACCGGAAAGTCAATTGGAAGTACTACAAAAACAGTGGATATAGTTATGGATGAAGCCCGATTTACCCGATTAAAAGACAGTAGAAAAGTTATTATCCGATCCTACATTGCTTCGGCTGGGGATGGAGCACAAAATGTCAAAATCTATTCCGATAATTTCATCGATGTAAAATTGGGCATGCGTGTAACTTTAAAATTGAGCAACTAATTCCAAAAGCACAGTAGAAATGAGAAAAATTACTTTAGCCCTCCTTCTTGCTCTTGGTTTCGGAATTACCGCAACAAAAGCCCAGCAAGATTTTATCGTTAATACCTTACCGATAATCCCCCAAAGCAATTATAGCAACCCGGGTATGTTTAAACCGATGGGTGGTTATGTTGGTTTGCCAGTTATGTCCTCTGTTTATTTAAATTTCAATAACAGCGGATTCACCTACAAAGATCTATTCCTTACCCCAGGTGGAGCCTTGGGTGATTCCTTGTTGCTGAATTTGGACAAACCAGTTGACCAAATGAAGAAGAAAGAAAGAATCAATATGAATTTGGCCATAGACCTTTTCAATCTTGGTTTTAAAATAAAGAAGAACTACTTTATGCTCAGTGTAAGAGAAATAGTAAATGTTCGAATGACTTATTCCCAAGATTTTTTCAAATTCCTTTGGAAAGGAAATGGTGCCTTCTTAGGACAAACGGCCGATCTCTCTGAATTTGGGGTGAACATGTCGCATTACCGTGAATATGGCTTGGGCTATTCCAGAGAATTTAGTGAAAAACTGAGTGTGGGTCTGCGTTTGAAATACCTGTATGGAATGGAAAACGCCTATACTGCCAGAAATAACTCTTCCATATTTACCGATGTCAACACCTTCGATATCACTGCAAAATCTGACATTTTGGTGCATACCAGTGGACTAACAAAATTTGATACCATCACCAATGATATTCCTGAGTATCTTTTTGGAAGAGATAATTTTGGTTGGGGTTTAGACATTGGTGGGGAGTATAAATTCAATGATAAATTTTCCCTTTCTGCCAGTGTTTTAGATATTGGCCGCTTGTATTGGAAAGATGCTGTCAATAAAAGCTATACCATCAACAGGGCAAATTTTGAATTTAAAGGACTAGAGTTAAATGACTACATAAACCAAAATAAAGATGTGCTTCAGGCCTTAGGTGATTCATTGAAAGATGTATTTGAAGTAAAAGAGTCGAAAGAAAACTATTCCACCCCACTTAATACCCGGTTCTATTTGAATGGAAATTATACGCCATTTAGAAATACTACAGTAGGAGTTTCCTTCCTTGGTGAGGTAGGTAAAAACTACTTTAATCCCAATGCTTCTTTATCAATTTCTCAAAGATTAGGGAATCTTTTCCATGTATCGGCCAACTGGAGTTACATGAACAGAAGTGCTTCCAATGTTGGGTTTGGTTTTGCCTTTCAAGTTATCGGTATTCAGATTTATGCAGCCGCCGATAATGTATTGGCCGCCATTTGGCCACAATCTGCGAAAAATATGCACGGCCACGTGGGTATCAATGTATTAATTGACTACAGAAAGGACAAAAAAGTTAAATCGAAAGATGAAACGGAGGCGCCTAAGAAAGATAAGAAAACAAAAGATAAGGACGCCGATGGAGTTGAAGACAAACAGGATAAATGCCCTGATGTTCCAGGGTACTTGAAATTCCAAGGTTGCCCAGACCGTGACCAAGATGGGGTTCAAGATAGCGAAGACCAATGCCCTGATACGCTTGGAGTTGTGGAAAACAAAGGTTGTCCATGGCCAGATTCAGATAAAGATGGTTTGAATGATCGGGAAGATTCCTGCGTAACAGAAGCTGGTCCAATGGAAAACAAAGGATGTCCATGGCCTGACACCGATAAAGATGGAGTAGACGACAATACCGATAAGTGTAAAGACGTACCTGGTCCAGCTGCTAACAATGGTTGCCCTTATGGCGATACCGATAAGGATGGTATTAACGATGACAAAGACAAATGTCCAGAAACTCCAGGACCGATCGACAATGGTGGCTGTCCGTTTGGTGATAAAGATGGTGATGGAAGCAAAGACAATGTTGACAATTGCCCAGATATTCCAGGACCAATTGCGAATCTTGGTTGCCCATACGGCGACGAAGATGGTGATGGGGTGAAAGACAATGTGGATCAATGTCCGAAAACACCTGGAATTCCTGAAAACCAAGGTTGTCCGAAAATTGAGCAGAAGGAACAAGAAGTGTTGGATTTGGCCTTCAAAAACTTGGAATTCAAATCGGGTACAGCTATAATTTCAACCGAATCCTTCTTCTCATTATACAAATTGGCGGATTTGATGAAGAAACAAGAGCAATACAAACTGTTGATTTCGGGTCATACCGACAATGTGGGTAACGATGCAGTAAACATGGAATTGAGCCGCAAACGTTCGGAAGCTGTTAAAACTTTCTTAATTGGTCAAGGTGTTAGAGCTGATCGTTTGAAAACCGAATGGTTTGGCGAAACAAAACCAGTAGCCGATAATGCAACACCTGAAGGTAGAGATAGAAATAGAAGGGTGGAAATGAAGGTGTTGTTTGAATAAAAACAATTCCAAAATGAAACAGCCCAGTAATTTATAATTGCTGGGCTGTTTTTTTTTGACCTTTCAGACGGGATTTTATACCGATAATAAATTTGCAATAGTCCAATTATGCATCGCTAGATTTGCCTAAATTGCTTTTATATCGCTTTACTAATCTAAATGTAAATGCCTATGGACCATTTTACTATGGGAGCATCCTTTAGCATATACACCGGTTTGATTGTACAAGTTGGTCTCAGATTATGCATTGGTGCGGCATGTTTAACCCAGATTACGCATTATAAATGCATAAACGATTAACCAGTTGTAAATCAATTTGTTTAGCCAAATTGATAACAACTGCTATCCCGAAATTTCTTCGGGAGGGGTAAACCCAACTAAATCAAGTAGTTCGGATTAATAAATCCTCCTATTGATTAATTTGGGTTAAAGGCGTAATCTGGGTTTCAAGGCAAAAAATAAAATGTGTACTTCGAGTTTAGTACTGGTTAATCCCAATCACCAAAGCCAAGTCTAGCAGTATTTTCCGGGCAGGGATAGAAACGGAAAGCCCACAGGGATGCGGAGGCACGGAGCATACCGAGGACTTGCAGTGTATAGCCCGACCATTCGCCTTTCCAATACTCCATTCTGGCGCAAAAGGGATTGCGAATGGGGCCCGCCTACTAAAATTACTAAAAATTCGGCTTCAATCCAAAACGGCTGTAGAATTTGACAATATGCTCCACGGCTTCGTCTGGAGTATCTACCACTTGAATTAGGTCTAAATCTTTATCAGAAATGTAGGAGTGTTCAACCAGCATTTGTTGTTTTACCCAAGTCAAAAGACCATCCCAGTATTTATGTCCTACCAACACAATCGGGAAGCGGCCTATTTTACCGGTTTGAATTAAGGTAATCGCCTCAAAAAGTTCGTCCAAGGTTCCGAAACCACCAGGAAGTACGATAAAACCCTGGGCATATTTGATAAACATCACTTTGCGCACAAAGAAATAATCGAACATCAGCATTTTGTCATGATCGATATATGGATTCGCAAACTGCTCGAAAGGCAACTCGATGTTTAATCCCACCGACTTACCTCCTCCCCTACGTGCACCTTTGTTTGCGGCTTCCATAATACCTGGTCCGCCACCGGTAATTACGCCATATCCTTGTTGGGTGATTTTGTAGGCAATTTCCTCGGCTAAGGCATAATGAGCCGAAGTAGGCTTGGTTCGGGCACTTCCAAAAATACTTACGCAAGGACCGATTTTGGATAGCTTTTCAAAACCTTCCACAAATTCGGCCATCACTTTGAAGATTTGCCACGAATCATTTGTTTTTATTTCTGTCCAGTCTTTATTCTCAAAAGCTTTGATAATTTTTTCTTCGTCTGAGGTCATGTTTGTTCGTTTATTGCTGAATATCTAAGATATAGCGTGTTTCTAATGCTTGTAATCTGGTTTCCGGATTCAGGAACTTCCATGTTAACATAGAGGTACTGAAATGGGAAAATTTTTGGATTTTAACAGGTTTTAGTCCTTGTTGTTGCAAAATGCCTAAAGATTCTTCTTGGGCAATTATTTTAAAGTAGCCTTTTTGGGCCAAAATTTCGGTGGGGGTTTTGGATAAAACATCCCGATTGGCATAGAATTCAGCGTTGTAAGGTGTAACATTGCTGCTTATAATCGGTCCGTCAAAGCTTTGCAATACTAAACCCATTTGTCGGCCACCATCGTATTCGGCCAAAGTATAAAAGAAATTAAGGTTCATCCATCCAAAGGCTATTGACAAAGCTAGCGAACTTGGCAAAATCCATTTTTCGGCCTCACTTAGTGAACTTAGAAAATAAAAGGCTAAGATGGAGACTGTGAATCCTGCACCAATGGCCAAATTCAAATTTGGACTTGGCAAAATGGAGGTATTCAACCAAAAGGAAATTCCAAGCAAAACCAGCATCAATAAGTATTGAAAATAAAGCAAATACCTCGAAACAACTGCATTTTTAGCCAAATCGTTGGCAGTTAACAAAGCGGCGAAAGGGATAACCACATTGATGTAGTGGGGCAATTTATAATGAGAGAGGGAAAGAATGGCAAACGGAACCAGAAAACCTGTCCAGAGTAGCCAATCTTGTTTGGGAATTCCGGTCTTGATAGAAGTGATGCCATTCCATAAGGCCCGAAGCAACAAAAGTGAATGCGGTAGAAAAGCCCACAGAAAAGTATGGAGGAAAAAGAAACCATCGGCATCGTTGCGCCATTTGTTTTCGCCTGTTATGCGGCCGAAACTTTGTTCCCAGAAATAAAACTGTAAGCCTTTCCATCCAAACTGCTGATACAAGCCAGAACACATCGGCCAAAGCAATAAAGCTACTCCAACTAATCCGATCAGGGATTTCCATTGAAAAAGAAAACCGAAAGACTTGTTGGCGACCAAGCGAGTAAAGACAACAATACCTGGGATCATCAAACCGATTGGTCCTTTGGCGAGCATGGCCATACCTACGCCAAGGGCCGAACCAAACAAATGCAGCCATGTGCCTTTTTCAACATAGGCCAATAATTGCCAAGAGCCAAAAACTATTCCGCTACATAACAAGGCATCGGTGCGCACATCTTGGTTCATCATAACCACCGCTAGGGCTGAACCTTGTATTAAGGCAGCATATTTTCCAACTTCTTCGTTCCAATACAGTTTTCCAAGCCTGTAAACAGAATAAAAGCCCAAAAAGGTCATGAGAACCGTTGGCAGTTTAAAGGCCCATTCGCTTATGCCAAAAATAGACATGGATAAGGCTGAGAGCCAAAAAAGCAAAGGAGGTTTATCCAGATAGTCCAATCCATGCTTTTGAATTACGGTAAATTGCCCTGTATGCAACATTTCCCGACTAATACAAGCATATTCCGATTCGTCAACTTCCATTAACGGAGTAAACAAACCAGCCGCATAGACCAATACCAAAACCAACCACACAAAGTGCCATTTGTATTTGGAAAGTTGTTTCATTGGGTGAATAGGCTAAAGAACAAAAAAGCCCCCAAATGGAGGCTTTTGAATAGAATAAAATCGAATATTAAACGACTGCTTCAACTGGAGCATCTGAAGTTTCAATTTCTGGGTCGACCAAAATACGTCCGCAGTATTCGCACACGATAATTTTCTTACGGGTGCGGATATCCAATTGACGTTGAGGTGGAATTTGATTGAAACATCCTCCGCAAGCATCCCTTTGAACTGTTACAACAGCCAAACCATTGCGGGCATTGCTGCGTAAACGTTTGTAGGCATATTGCAAACGAGGCTCGATGATGGCATAAGCTTGCTCGCTGGTTTCCATCAATTTATCCTCCTCCTTTTGGGTTTCGGCAATGATGTCATCCAACTCCGCTTTCTTGGCTTTCAAGTCGGTTTTGCGCTCTTCCAAATCGCTTTTAGCTTTGTCGATCAATACATTTTTTTGCTCGATTTGGGCTTTAAACTCTTTGATTTTCTTTTCGGCCAATTGCATTTCCAAACCTTGGAACTCGATTTCTTTGGAAAGAGAATCGTATTCGCGGTTGTTACGCACTTTACCTTGTTGCTCTTCGTATTTTTTAATCAAAGCCAAAGCATCTTTGATTTGGTTTTTCTTGTTTACGATTTGGTCTTCCAATCCATTAACCTCTTCAGTGAAGTTGTTAATACGGGTTTCCAAACCTACCACCTCATCTTCCAAATCCTGAACCTCCAATGGTAACTCACCACGGATGGTACGGATACGGTCGATTTCAGAGTCGATAGCTTGCAAGCGGAATAGAGCACGAAGTTTAGTCTCAATCGTGATATCTCTTTTTCCTTCGGCTGAAGCTACAGCCTTTGTATTCGTTTCTTCAGTAGCAGTTGCTTGTGCTGCTTTAGTATCAGAAGCCTTTGTTTTGGCCATTGTCAGAAATAATTTACCGGATTAGTATTTATGCTTGATAAAAGGGGTGCAAATGTACGGATTTTTTTCATTAGAAAATCCCTTAACAATTCTTTCGTGTATTTTTCACTTTCATAATGTCCTACATCGGCAATAACGATGCGGTTTTCAGCGTCAAAAAAATCATGGTATTTATAGTCTCCCGTAACAAAAAAATCAGCTTTTGACTGGATAGCATCCCGCAACAAGAAGCTTCCGGAACCTCCACAAAAGGCAACTTTCTTTACCTTTTTACCCAAAAGTTTGGTGTGTCGGATACAAGCTGTTCCTAATTTTCCTTTCAAATGGTTTAAAAAGTCTATTTCCTCCATTTCCTGTTCCAATTCGCCTACCATTCCCGATCCCACCAAGGGATTTTTATTTTCAATGACATAGATATCGTAGGCTACCTCTTCGTAGGGATGTTTGGAAAACAAAGTGGAAAGAATTGCTCCTTGGGAAGGAAATGGAAAAATTAATTCTATTCGTACTTCGGGTTCCCTATGAATTTCGCCTTTCTGCCCAACAAATGGATTGGATCCTTCATTGCCCCTAAATGTTCCAATACCGTTCGAATTGAAACTGCATTGGTCGTAATTGCCAATGTTTCCAGCGCCAGCCTCGCAAAGGGCATAGCGCAAATCACCGGCATGGGATTCGGGACAAAAAACAACCAGCTTTCGTAAGGTATCCTTTTTGGGACTCAATATGCGAAGGTTTTTCAGCCCTAAAATTTCACCGATTTTTTGATTTACACCAGTATGCACATTATCCAAATTGGTATGAATGGCATAAATAGCAATATTGTTCTGTATGGCTTTAATAACGGTCCTTTCCACATAGTTTTTCCCGTTCAACTTTTTCAATCCGCTAAAAACAATGGGATGGTGGGCAATTATCAGGTTACAACCTTTTTGAATGGCTTCTTCCACCACTTCCTCCGTACTGTCGAGGCAGATCAAAGCTTGGGTAAGTTCGGTATCAGGACTGCCCACCAGTAAGCCACTATTGTCGTAGCTTTCTTGGTAGGCTGGCGGTGCTTCTTTTTCGAGCACTCGGATGATGTCGGAAATCTTCATGTCTGCAAGTTAAAGAATATGGATTAATTCGCCCAAATCTTTGATTTCGTGGGTTATTTCTTGGGTGTGGCGTAGGCCTTCCGGATTGAAATAAACCTGAGCAATCCCCACTTGTTTGGCCCCTAAAATATCGAGTTCCAAACTGTCGCCTATCATCAAACTTTCGTTTCGTTTGGCACCGGCTTCGTGTAGGGCAAAGGCAAAAATACGCGGATCGGGCTTTTTACATTGAGCCTTTTCCGAAGTAATAATGTGGGATAGATATGGTTTAAGCCCCGAATTTTCAAGCTTAATATGCTGCACTTCCTCAAATCCATTGGTAATAATGTGAATTTGGTACTTCTCCTTTAAATAGTCCAATGTTTCAATGGCATTGGGCAACAAATTGGTTTTCTTTGGACTGATTTCAACATAAGTGTACCCAATTTTCTCCGAAAGCCGAGGATCAAATATATCAAAAAGCTGCAAGGTTTGCGAAAACCGAACCGAACGAAGGCTGTCTTTATGAATCAAGCCTTTGCGGTAATCGTCCCAAAGTCGGTCGTTGATATGCTTATAATTCTCAAAAAAAGCTTCGAAATTTAGCACCCCCATTTCTTCCAGACCAAAGTGGATATAGATTTCATGCAAGGCCTCCCGGCTATTTCGGTCGAGGTCCCACAAGGTTCGGTCGAGGTCGAAAAAAAGATGTTTATAGGGCTTCACGTAATTTTTTTCTAATTTTCTGCAAAAATGTTCATTATTCTCTTTGTAGGAATAAAAATTAGTGTACTTTTGCACCCCTGATTTTTAGAACGATGAAACAAGGAATTCACCCAGAGAACTATAGATTTGTAGTTTTCAAAGATATGTCAAACGATTATTCTTTCTTGAGCCGCTCATGCGCTGAGACAAAAGAAACGATTGTTTGGGAAGACGGCAAAGAGTATCCAGTTATTAAATTGGAGATTTCTGATAAGTCGCATCCATACTATACTGGTAAAATGAAATTGGTTGACACCGCCGGTCGTGTTGACAAATTCCGTACACGTTACCAAAAACACTTGGATACCAAGAAATAAGAAACGTAAAGGTTTAGTTAGAAATGCCATCTCGAACAGGGGTGGCATTTTTTTTTGTTTTTTCAGGTATTTATTCTTCTTTTTTATTTGGCGGGCCCCCAATCGCCATTTACCTTGGGTGCTCAACTGGGGCTTTTTCCCAGGGCGCTTGGGTCAGGCTTTCGGCGCTAGTCCTCGGTATGCTCCGTGCCTCCGCATCCCTGTGGGCTAGACTGCCTCTATCCTTGCCCGAAAACTCCGCTCAAACAATGTACTGGAACTTAAATTTTGCTACTCCGCATTCAAATTGCCGCTGTTTTTTCCATAGCACAAGATGGGTTGGCACTGCACTCCGCGTGAGGGATAGAAGCGGAAAACCCGGAGGCAGGGCGCAGTGCAACGGAGACCTGCCGAGGATTTGCAGCGTATAGCCCGACACCTTCGCCTGGCACCAACTTTATTTCAAGAATAACTGCTTTTTGGCGAAGGTGGCACGCCCTAGAAAAGAAAATTAACCCTCTTTTTTTACTTCATTTCTTGTTAATATCCTCTGCGATTGAGTGTCATGTTTCCTTCATCAATTCTTTACCTTTGCCTAACGTTATGCTAAAACCTAAAGGAAAATTAATCTCCATCGGAGGAAACGAGGACAAAGGTTCGGACCCGGAGCGCGGCCACCAAAACCGCAACAACTTGCACTTTTTTGAACTGCAAATTTTGCAACGAATCAAAGACGAGATGCGGTCGGACAACCCCAAAATTGAGGTTATCACTTCGGCTTCCAATATACCTTACGAAGTGGGAGAAAACTATATTGATGCTTTCGGCAAATTGAATGTTACCAATGTGGATGTGATGCATATCCGAAACAGGGAGGACACATTAAATCCGGAGTATATTCAACGTATTAAAGATGCCGACGGGGTGATGTTTACCGGGGGCAACCAATTGCGACTGAGCATGATTTTCGGAGGCTCTGATATTCTTTCCATTTTGCACGAACGCTACCAAAACGAGGATTTTGTAATTGCTGGAACAAGCGCTGGTGCAATGGCTATGAGCAATACCATGATTTATGAAGGAAGTTCGGCCGAAGCCTTATTGAAAGGACAGGTAAAAATTACCACCGGACTGGGATTTATGAAGGATGTGATTATTGATAGCCATTTCGTAAAACGTGGACGGTTTGGTCGCTTGGCTCAAGCTGTAGCCGCAAATCCGCAATGCATCGGTATTGGACTAGGCGAGGACACCGGGGTGCTGGTTACCGAAGGAAATAAAATGGAAGCAATTGGTTCGGGCTTGGTGCTGATTTTTGACGGGCACTCGATTCGCTATACCAATATTGCTGATATTCAAGAAGGTACGCCAATCAGTATTGAAAATATGGTGGTGCATGTTTTATGCAAAGGCAACCACTATTTCCTGAAAGAAAGGAAATTTTATCCACACCTTAATTCTGTTATGGCATAAGATGAGCAAAAGGAAATACATCCTGCTGGTGGTTGTATTCCTGCTCGGATTAATACCTTGCGTGGTGTGGGTTTCGAATGCCATTGTGGTAAATTCTACCCAAGCTTACCATTCAGCAGAAGTGGAAAAAGTACCGGCCACCAAGGTTTGTTTGGTTTTGGGCACCTCCAAAGAACTTAAAAGCGGACGGACTAATCTGTATTTTTCAAAACGTATCCAAGCCTGTGTAAAGCTTTGGAAAGCCGGAAAAGTTAAGGCATTTATTGTAAGCGGCGATAATCGGAAACATAGTTACAATGAGGCCTTCGATATGCGTATAGCGCTAATCAGAGAAGGTATTCCCGACTCGGTTATCCATCCTGATTATGCTGGTTTACGCACTTTGGATTCGGTTGTTCGCAGCAAGGAAGTATTTGGACAAGATTCAGTTGTAATTGTTTCCCAGGAATTTCATAATCAACGAGCGTTGTACATTGCCCAGCACCGCGGTGTTTTTGCCTATGGGTTTGATGCCGAAGATGTCAATTCCAGGTATGGATTCAAAACCCGGATTCGTGAATATTTTGCTCGGGTAAAAGTCTTGATCGACATTCATTTAACAGGGAAAAAGCCTAGGCATTTAGGACCAACCATCCAAATCTGAGCTATGCTGGAATCCATTCTATTTTTTCTGCTGTATATTTCCATTTTAAGCTATATCATTTGGCGCCATCCTTTTTTTAAACTAATGGATATTCCTGAAACCTGGGCTTTGGCTGGTTTTTGGATAAAAATACTGGGTGGAACTGCCTTAACCATGGTTTACACCTATTATTACACTGATCGGTCCACCGCCGATATTTACAAGTATTTTGATGATGCCAAAGTGTTGTATGGAGCCGCCTTCGAACATCCAATCGATTTTCTGAAAATCATGACCGGGTTGGGAAACGATAGTCCCTACTTCGATTCCATGTATTACACCAAGATGAACCATTGGTACCGTCAGTATTCAGCTTATTACAACGACAACCATACTATTATTCGGTGGAATGCCTTGGTGATGTTTTTGTCGGGAGGACATTTTATGGTACACACCGTATTCATGTGTTTTCTTTCCACTTTGGGTTTGGTTGGTATTTATCGTTCCTTTTCCGACCAATCGGCGCCACGAGCTTTGTTTATGCTTTTGTTTTTAACTCCTTCTTTGGCTTTTTGGGGATCTGGTGTATTGAAAGAAGGGTTGGTTTTGTTTGGTTTGGGTGGAGTATTTTGGTCGATAAAAGTATGGTTGAGTGGCAAAGCTGGCAAAGGATTCCTTTTTGTTTTCAGTTCCGCGTTTATCATCCTCTTATCATCCAAATATTACCTATTGGCCATCCTTTTCCCCGGTTTATTGGCCGTGGGCTTGATTCGTTTAGTGAAATCTGAGCGGCCATTACTTTGGTTTGGAATTACTTATTCAATTTCGCTTCTCTTATTTTTTTCAATAGGGTATTTTAGTTCGAGTTTAGATCCCGCTGCAAATTTGGCCCATAAGCAAAAAGATTTTATCAAACTAGCCAATGGCGGGATGTACGTAGAACGAAAAGACAGCCTAAAAACCGACACTTTGTTTATATCAGACCAAGAATATGTTCACATCCAGAAAGAAAATGGCTTGGCTTATTTGAACCAGGTGGGTGTTAGGCAAGTTTATAAAAGCAATAGTTTGGGTAAGGCTGTGGCGAATGAACAATTGGGGAAATCCATACCAACCCGGATATTGCTTGACATTGGCATAACCAAAAGCAAGGTAGAACTTCCTGCTTTGGATGCAAGTTGGAAAAGTTATTTAAAAGCTGCTCCCCAAGCCTTGTTCAATGTATTTATTCAACCTATTCATCCAGGAAAAAACCCGTTGTACTGGCTTGCCTTAGCTGAAAATTGCTTTTTACTTTTGTTGCTTTTGTTTTGTTTTTGGCCTCCCCTCCCCTTCCGAAACTGGGCTGTTTCGCCTATTCATTTATTGGCCTTATTTTTTGTTGCCGGAAGCTTATTGCTGGTTGGGTTAACCACCCCTGTTGCCGGAGCCTTGGTGAGGTATAAAATCCCAGCTTTACCTTTTCTGTTTGGTTTAGTTTTGGTTGGGAAAGGAAAACAGCAGGCGTAATTTGTTCTGGCTGAAAGTTGAAATGAAACCCTAATTAGGCATTCATCAAGGCGACAAAATTATCAAACAGGTAACGGCTATCATGCGGTCCAGGAGAGGCTTCGGGATGGTGCTGAACAGAGAAAACCTTCTTGTTTTTCATGCGCAAACCTTCGATTGTTCCATCGTTCAAATTGATGTGAGTAATTTCCACCTCCGGATTATTCTTTACATGTTCGGCACTAACAGAAAAGCCATGGTTTTGGCTAGTTACTTCGCATTTTCCCGTTAGGAGGTTTTTCACCGGATGGTTGATACCCCTGTGACCATGGTGCATTTTATAGGTTTTAATACCATTTGCTTCAGCCAACAATTGATGACCTAGACAGATGCCAAAAATAGGAACATTCGATTGCACCAATTGTTGAATGGTAGCAATTACTTCGGTCATAACGCTAGGATCACCGGGTCCGTTTGAAAGCATTATTCCGTCGGGTTTCCATGCCAATACCTCTTCAGCCTTAGTATGCATAGGAAATACTTGCAGGTAACAATCCCTTTCAACCAGACAATTTAGAATATTCAGTTTAATTCCAAAATCCATTACAGCCACCCGTTTTGATGCCTTTTCATCACCAAGGAAATAGGCCTTTTCGGTAGACACTTTAGAGGAAAGCTCTAAACCTTCCATGGAAGGAACACGGCTCAGACGTTCCTTTAGATCTTCAATATCCGTAGTTTCGGATGAAATTATGGCATTCATGGCACCTTTGCTACGGATATGACGCACCACTGCGCGAGTATCCACATCAGAGATTCCGATCATTCCCTTTTTTTCAAAGTATTCTTGTAAGGTCCATGTCGATTGCGGTCGACTAGCGATTTCAGAGAATTCATGGCAAACCAAACCTGCAATTTTCAAGGATTCCGATTCAATTTCCTGTTGGTGTGCACCATAGTTACCGATATGCACCGAGTTCATCACCATGATTTGACCGAAATAACTGGGATCGGTAAAAATTTCCTGATAGCCGGTCATGCCGGTATTGAAGCAAATTTCGCCAGTGGCTGTGCCAACTAGTCCCACCGATTTTCCCATAAAAAAAGTGCCGTCTTGCAAAAGCAGAACGGCATCTCGACGATTGTAGAGTTTTCCCATCGGGTTGCAAAATTACACCATCCTTTGGAGACTTAAAAAAAACTACAAGTCTTTATCAACAGGTTTTAACCAAGTTTTGCCAACTATTTCCAGAGCATTTTTATTCTAAGTAGCGGGATTATCTTTGGAATTAGCAGTTTTTAAGAAAACCGCGATCATGTTTAGATACATTTTGGGATTTGAAACCTACCTTTGTTGCCAATTTTAGCGTATGATTCTGAACGATCTTTATAAAAAAGCCTTAAACTTTGAATTCTTAAGTATTGAAGAAGGAATTTTCCTTTTCAAGAATGCCCCATTGGCCGATTTGATGTATGTAGGCAATGAACTTAGGCAAAAACAGATCCCTGGAAATTACGCCACATGGATGATTGATAGGAATGTCAACACCACCAATGTATGCATAGCCAATTGTAAGTTTTGCAATTTTTATCGAATTCCAGGTCATGCAGAATCGTATATAACCACCATAGAGGAATACAAACGTAAAATTGAAGAAACCTTTAAGTATGGTGGAGACCAATTGTTGTTGCAAGGGGGCCACCATCCCGAACTTGGTTTGTGTTTTTATGTGGATATCTTCAAAGAACTCAAAAGGCTTTATCCAAACTTAAAATTGCATGCGCTTGGTCCACCCGAGATTGCACATATTACCAAGCTTGAAAAATCAACCCATACTGAGGTTTTATCAGCCTTAAAAGAAGCAGGATTGGATAGTTTGCCTGGAGCAGGAGCTGAGATTTTGAACGATAGGGTTAGGCGATTAATCTCCAAAGGGAAATGCGGTGGAAAGGAATGGTTAGATGTAATGCGTGCTGCACACCAATTGCATTTAACCACATCAGCTACCATGATGTTTGGCCATATTGAAACCTTGGAAGAAAGGTTTGAACATTTAGTGTGGATTAGGCAAGTTCAAAGCGAAAAACCTGCCGATGCAAAAGGGTTTTTAGCCTTTATACCTTGGCCTTTCCAAGACGATGGCACTTTGTTGAAGCGATTAAAAGGCATCAGCAATACTGTGACGGCAGATGAATACATTAGGATGATAGCCATGAGCCGAATTATGTTGCCCAATGTTATCAACATTCAAGCCTCCTGGTTGACCGTTGGAAAAGAAACCGCCCAACTTTGTTTGCATGCAGGTGCCAATGATTTTGGTTCGATTATGATTGAGGAAAATGTAGTTTCGGCGGCGGGAGCACCGCATAGATTTACATCAAGAACTATTCAGGATGCTATTCGCGAAGCTGGATTTGAGCCAAGGTTGCGTAACCAGCAATATGATTTTAGGGAAATTCCAGCAGAAATGGAAGAGCAAGTAATTACCTATTAATTCGAGAAAACGAAAGTCGAAGGGGGAGCAAACCTTTACCAAAGAAAACAGTCCAAAAAAATCCGTATCTTAGCCCACTATTGAGCAAACCTCTACCAAACAAAAACAACTGATGAAAAAATCGGGAATAATCCTCACTTTGGGATTGCTTTTGGCATGGTTTGGGGCCTTTGCTACACATAATCGGGCAGGAGAAATTACATATCGCTGCTTGGACAGTACCAACTTTTTGACCTACGAGATTATTGTTACCACTTATACCAAGAGTGATCAAGTAGACCGTTGTGAACTAACCATTCATTTTGGAGACGGAGATAGTTGTATTGCACCACGCACCAATGGAAACCCATCTCCTGGTAACAATGGTTGTCCGCAATCCTCCTCTCCAGGCTATTGCGACCATTGTGGGGACTATTTAGCCGACCAAGTAAAGAAGAATGTTTACAAATGCATACACACTTACCCTGGTCCTGGGAATTACACCATTTCCATGTACGATGAAAACAGGAACCAAGGCGTAATAAATATTGTAAACTCCGTAAATGTACCTTTTTACATAGAAACGGATTTGTTCATTAATCCATTTTTAGGTCTGAACAATTCGCCAGTTCTGCTGAATCCTCCGATTGACAAGGCTTGCACCAACATTCCCTTTTATCACAATGCGGGAGCTTATGATCCGGATGGTGATAGTTTATCCTTTCGAATTGTACCCTGCAGTGGGACGGACGGATTGGATATTCCAAACAATCCAGGACCATACAATGTATTTATGGATCAAAATACTGGGGATTTCATATGGGATGTCCCTACGGTTATTGGTGAATTCAATTTTGCTTTTTTGATTGAAGAATGGCGAAAGCTACCGGGAGATACAGTAGCTTATTTGGTGGGCAATGTCAAAAGAGATATGCAAGTCGAGGTTTCGCCTTGTTTGAATACTCCGCCCGAAATTCAGGCTCCAGATGAAATTTGTGTTGTTGCTGGCACCCAGATTTTCTTTAGTGTAACGGCAACTGATGCTGATTTCGACGATTTGAAACTTACGGCCACAGGTGGACCTTTGTTGGTTGAAAACAATGCTACCTTTCCACAACCGCAATATGGCTCAGGCGCTGTCCAAGGGCAATTTGTTTGGAATACAGCCTGCAACCATGTGCAACTAAATCCACATTATATGTATTTCAGGGTAGAAGACGATGGCGGGCCTAACAATGCTGCAGCCATCAAATTATCTGCTTATCATACCACGGCTATAACTGTTGTGGGGCCTGAACCAATACTTACCAATGTTGATCCTATTGGCTCTAATATGCGGGTTTTATGGGAACCAAGTATTTGTCCGGAAGTGACCGGTTATAAAATTTACCGACATGTTGGTGCAACCGGCTGGGAACATGACACATGCGAAACTGGGGTTCCGGCATATACAGGATATGTTTATATTGGTTCAACCACCGGCATCAATTCGACCAATTTCTTGGACAACAATAATGGATCAGGCTTAGTTAGTGGGGTATTGTATTGTTACCGAGTTGTTGCTATTTTCCCTGATGGAGCAGAAAGTTACTCTTCAGATGAACTTTGCAATTCTTTAAAAAAGGATATTCCAATCATTACCAATGTTTCAATTTTCAATACAGATGTAACAGCCGGGGCCGATTCAGTCGTTTGGTCTAAACCTACGGAATTGGATACAGTGGCCTTCCCTGGTCCTTACCGTTATGCGCTTTATAGAGCAGAAGGAAGCAATGGAAACAGCTACCAGCAAATTTGGACCAATACATATGCTGCCTTTTACCAAATGAATGATAGCATTTTTGTTGAAAATTCGGGATTAAACACCTTGGAAAAAGCCTACAGGTATAAAATTGAACTGATTAATCAAAGTCCGGCATCTACAGATACCATTGGCAACACCCAAGCATCTTCCGTTCGATTGACTTTAACTCCGGATGACAATCAATTGACCTTGACATGGGTTGCTAATGTGCCTTGGACCAATTACAAAACTTGGATTTACAGAAAAGCCCCCAACGAAAACGACTTTAGCTTTTTGGATACCACCTCTGCAGCATCCTATATTGATACCGGCCTTCAGAATGGAGTAAGTTATTGCTATTATATTACCACCTTAGGCACCTACAGCTCTCCATCCATCAACGATAGTTTATTTAATACTTCCCAAGAAATCTGTGGCATTCCGCAAGATACCACACCACCTTGCCAACCAGACCTAACCGTAGTTCCGAGTTGTGACGAATTTCAGAATGATCTAAGTTGGGAGGCCAAGAACCAAGCCTGTGATGAAGATGCCTTGTACTACAAACTTTATTTCACTCCAACCTTGGGCGGAAACTGGCAATTGATTTACACTAGTTCTGATTTAAGTGATACAAGCTTTTTGCATAGTAATTTAACATCATCCATTGCGGGATGTTATGCAATTGCTGGGGTAGATTCATTCAACAACGAAAGTTATTTAATGGATACAATTTGTGTGGACAATTGTCCAAAATATGAATTACCAAATACCTTTTCCCCTGATGGTGATGGAGTGAACGATTTATTTACACCTTTCCCAGATTGGCGATTCGTTCAAAAAATTGATATTCGGATTTATAATCGTTGGGGATTGCTGGTTTTTCAAACAGATAACCCAAACATTGCTTGGAATGGTAAGATAAAGAATTCAGGTGGAACTTGTGTAGACGGAGTGTATTTTTATATATGCAAAGCTGAAGAAGTTCGACTAGCTGGTACTGTTGTTCGAGATTTAAAAGGATTTATCCATTTGTTTAGAAATGCCAAAAGTGGCAATGCCAATTAGAAATGTTTACCGGTATAGTAGAATGTTTGGCTCAAGTGAAGGCCATTAAGGAGGAAAAAGGAAATGTCACTTTTAGCTTTGAGTCACCTATAAGTAATGAACTAAAAATAGACCAAAGCGTAAGCCACAATGGCGTTTGCTTAACTGTAATTAATATAAGGGATGGACTACATTCGGTAACAGCCATTGAAGAAACATTAAAAAAAACCAATCTCGGACAATTAAGGCTGGGCGATTATGTCAATATAGAGCGTTGCATGCCAGCTCTTGGACGATTTGATGGACATATCGTTCAAGGCCATGTAGATACTACTGGAAAATGCATAGAAATTAAAGAAACCAATGGTAGTTGGCTTTTCACTTTCTGGCATCCAAATCAACCGGGCTTTATTACCGTTGAGAAAGGCAGTATTTGCGTAAATGGTACGAGTTTGACCGTGGTGGATTCTAAGGATGACCAATTTAGCGTAGCTATCATTCCCTACACTTATGAAAATACAGTGTTCAAGTATTTAAAAACAGGTGCCCTTATTAATTTAGAATTTGATGTTATAGGGAAATATGTTCAAAAAATGTTGGGCTTGAAAAATAGGGAATAAAAAAAGGCCACCTATTGCTAATTGGCCTTTTCAATTAAATCAGATTACGTATTAGAAATGCATAATCGATTAATATATTTTCGTTGCATCCCTATACCCAGAGGTATTAGAGAACCAATTTGGATAGAGTGATCCAGAACTCCTTGCCCACTCGATAAAGTGAATATAGGCTTCATTAATTGGGCTTTTCTCCTTTGGATAATCAAAACTTTGCAAAACATTTATGGCCCATGGAAGGTTGTTTTCGGTTCTGTAATATTTACCGTTGCTTGGTACGCTTCTATCTTCCTCAGTACCAAACAAAGAGGTATTAGCCTTACTAGTTGGAACCTTATCTGCTAAATGAATTTCACGGCCACGTTCTTGATTTGTTACAATATAAAAATTGAATTTATCTGAAGTTAAGGAAGAACTTGATACAGTTCCACCAGCAGCTTGAACCCCATTGTTAATGAAGACAATTTTCACATTTAAAGTATCATAAGGAACAAAGGGTGCATTTTTATCCGTATTGATTCCTATACCGGATCCAGGCCATTCCATGCTATTGTAGAAATCATCAAATACAATAATATTGGCATATGTTTGACCGGCTTCAGTTCCATTGGAATTGAAGGAATATATCGAACTAGGAGAAATAGAATTTCCAGTTACACTAATTATTTTATTCGGTGCAATACCATCCAATTGAAATCCAAATCCATTGTGATAACCAGCACCAGTGGCCCTTAGAATAAATTTGGCATTTACTTCCACTACTTTATTACTGGCATTTGTAATGGTCGAGATTTTATAATTTACCACAATATCATTCAAATCGTATTCCCCTTTTTGCGGCCATTGGTCTTCGAATGCTAAAGTTCCATATCCATTTTGGGAAGGATAATAAGAAGTGGAAGAGCTATGCGGATTAGTCGGATAATCATCATCATCATTGCAAACACCGTCATCGTCATCATCGTTATTTCCTTGATTATAGAATCTAGGTCTGCAATCATGCGCAGGTTCAGACCAATAAGTTCCAGGGAAAATAAAATCATCGGTAATAATTCGTGAATTACCACCTGACCCTACAAAACTTACCCTAATTTTATAAGAAGTTGAATTACTTATAATGGCTGTAGGCACTGGAACAGAAAAATTTTGTACACTAGAAACAGGAAAGGGTGCAGAAAAGGAATAATCATAAAATAACACTGGCGTTCCTTCATATGCGCTCCCATTTTGACTATAAGGAATATAATAGAGTTTTATACCCCGAGTAGAGCCAGAGGCATTATCAAATTTAGCTTTGAAGGTAATGTTGCCTGAAACAAATTTTATCCAAGGAGATTTTATCCAACTAGCAGTTGGAGAAGTATTCGTTAATTGATTACTTCGAGAGGAGTATTGACCGGCAATTACCAAAGCATTGGAATTGGTGTAAGAATTTGCCCCGAAGCTCCAACAGTTCCCTATCTCAATTCCTCTATTTCCTGATTCACAAGTTAATTTAACTTGGCCAATTGCAATGTTTACCAATCCTGAAAACAGAATAGCAATTCCTATTTTTTTCATAAATTTCTAAGGTATAATATTATTCTGGTATAAAGGAGAATTGTGCTTGATTTCCTGAAATGGAAATATCGTAGGATTGTGTTCCATACATTAATTTCAGCGCTGTTTCAGTTGAAGGGACAATTACGGAATACGTTGTATCCAAGTCCATCCTGTGCACTCCTGAATAAATAATTGAACCATCAATCATAGCAATGCGCAAATTGGAACGAACCTCTTCTAGGGTTGGCAAACCAGTTATTTGGACAGTAACGGGCATTTCCGTAGTCCATGAAAAATTTTCACTGGCATTTAGTTCATTAAGATTCTTAGGTAATTCTTCTTGAATGATAAATTCATTCTTTCGGCACCCATCTAACATAAAACTCCCAAGCAATAGTGCTGCGATTAGGTATTTCGTTTTCTTCATAAATCTTTTAGCTTTCCTTTCAAATGCAATCACCTTATTTTGATCTCCTTACCTAAGCCTATTTTATTACTTGGTAAAACTATTAATAGACCAAAATTAAGATTTGATATTTGAAATAATGGCATTGGTACGCTTTAAAAAAATGAAAGTTCCATAAAGAGAAAAAATCTTTGATAATTTTCCTATCATAACTTAACCACCAAGTTTATCAACCAAAGAATAGCAAAACTCCTACTCCTTCCCAAAATATTGGATAGGTTCAAAATCAGGCATCCAAAATCATGAAGGTGTTTACTTTTTCCAAATTAAGTTATTTAAAAACAACGGAATTATAAACAACTTGGATAAACCCCTAAAATCATAAACAACGTGGATACTTTGGAAATGTTTCTATTTTTGAAGAAACTTTTAAAATCCACAAATGAAAAAAATATCAAATAGCCCATTTACAATTTTTATTTTACTTTCAAAAGAATTATATGAAATTGTTTTAATTTTTTTACCTAATCTTAAAATACCAACTACTATGGATTTAAATTTTGACATATTTGATTTTATAATAAAAGTTGTTACCATAACAATTTTATATTTTGTTTTAAAATCGTTAAAAAAATCTAATGATGAATTAGAAAGGAGTAAATTAAATTATATTTCCTTTATAAATGTATTGCAATTTGTTAATAGGGTAAGGTCATTTAATCAATATACTAATAATTTAAGAATAAATGAAGATGCTTTGATAGTCTTTACCAATAATTTAAAACAAGAGCAAAAAAGTGTTTTTGAAATGATTCAAAATGAAAATCCTAATTTGGATAAAAATTCTATTTTGGAAAATATGAAATTAATTTATGGAAATGAACTATTAATATCATGAACATAATTGAAATATCCGAAAAATTCCCAACCGAATTAGATGCAGTTCAATATTTTGAATTTATTCGATGGGGCGAAAAACCTTCTTGTGTCCATTGTAAGAGCAACCGACTATCGAAAAGGTATGAAGATTATCGTTTTCGTTGTTTAGACTGCAATAAAGGAGTTTTCGTAACTGCAAAAACCAATATTGAAAATACCAAAATACCATTGAAAACGTGGTTAATGGCTTTTTCAATAATTACCGATGCAAAAAAAGGTTTATCTGCTTTGCAACTTCAAAGGAACTTGAATATTAGTTACCCAACTTCATGGAAGATGTACCATAAGATTAGGGAAATGATGGCTGAAGACAATGATGAAAATGCCATGCTGGAAGATGTTGTTGAAATGGATGAAACATTTGTTGGAGGTAAACCAAGGAAACCAAACAACATAGTTACCTCAAAGGCTGAAAAGAAGGAATTTGACCAACAAATAAAGGAAGCAATTGATAATGGTTTTGATTTATCCCCATCAAAAGGAAACCCAGCGAAACCTGATTTGAATATTAAACGAGGACGAGGCAGCGAAAAGAAAACCCCTGTTGTTGGAATTGTTCAACGAGATGGAAATGTAATAGCAGAAGTAATGAAAACGCTATCCCGCAAAAATTTGATTGAAATGGTTGAAAGGAATGTTAAAACCAATGAATCGCTTTTAATTACTGATACATTCAAAGGTTATTCACGATTTGATGAAATAATTGAAAACATAAAAATTGACCATTCAAAAGGTTATTCCTACAAAGGAGTAAATACGAATACCATTGAAAGTTTTTGGGCAATAATCAAAAGGGGAATAATGGGGCAATATCACCAAGTAAGCGAAAAACACTTACCAAAATATGTGGGAGAATTTGTGTTTAAGTACAATAATAGAAAGGAGGACGATATGTTTGAAACCCTAGTAAAAATTGCCATTAATCCACGTTCTTTATAATTCCGAAAAACAAAAATCAACCAAAAGAATACCTGTAAAAATTTTTTCGGGTGTTATAAACTACTACCTACCCAGAAATGGAATGAAAAAGCGTCCAAATCCAATTTTTCTAAACACTTCAGAAAAACAAGAATGACCTTATTTTAAAAACAACAAAAACTTCAATATCAAACACTTGGGGTAATATATTCAACTATTTGCCTCAAAAATTGGAAAAAAAAAATGTTAAATTCTTTAATCTTGCCATCCACTTAATAAAAGGCCTCTATATTTGCCACGATGATTCACATGACGCTTTGTATCCACACTTGTTGCTGCTGCTGTACTATGCAGGAGCCTAGCTGTTGGTGGACGTAGTCTAGTGTATCCTTTATAAGAAATTCCAAAAGCTCCACCATAGTGGGGCTTTTTTTTTGTCCAAAACTCAAACATATGTTTATCGAATCAAATCAATATAAAACATCTTCTCTTCAATCCCAGATTGAACATTTAGGCAAGCAAATTGGCCATACTCCCCTTCTTTCCTTTCAGAATATTTCTCCAAATCCAAAGGTTGAGATATGGGCGAAAGCTGAATGGAATCAAGCATCTGGAAGTGTTAAAGCAAGGGCCGCCTTTTACATTATCAAAGATGCCATTCAAAAAGGATTCCTTTTTCAAGGCAGAACCCTTTTAGATGCATCAAGTGGAAATACAGCCATAGCTTATGCCTATTTAGCAAAAGAACTTGGCATTTCAGTTACTATTTGCCTTCCTGAAAATGCCAGTTCCAAACGAAAAGAAATCCTTAAATCTTTAGGAGCAAACCTAATTCTTACTTCTAAATTTGGGGGTACAGACGATGCTCAAGAGGCCGCAAAAGCCTTGTCTATAGCGCAACCTGAGCGATATTTTTATGCAGACCAATACAAAAATCCAAACAATTTATTGGCACATTATTTAGGAACGGCTTCTGAAATCTTACAACAACAACCTAACCTTACTCATTTCATTGCAGGCTTAGGTACGACCGGAACCTTTACTGGAATATCTACCCGATTTAAAGAAACACATCCCCATATTCAATTGGTTTCTCTTCAACCAGATTTGGCCTTACATGGACTAGAAGGATGGAAACACCTTGAAACCGCATTTGTTCCTAGTATATACAATCCTAAATTAGCACACCAAAATCTAGAAATAGCAACCGAAGAAGCGTTTCGAACTATTGAAGAAGTAAAGAAAAAGGAAGGCATTTTGTTAAGTCCTTCATCCGCAGCTAATCTAAGCGGGGCACTCAAAGTAGCCCGGGAAATTGAGCAAGGCATACTTGTTACGATACTACCTGATTCAATAGACAGATATCCTGAAATACAAGCCAAATTTAAGAACCTATGATCCATATCCCCTATTACATTCAAAGTCAACTTATTAAAGACGCACTACGCACCTATCCAAATGAATGTTGCGGTTTTGTTTTCGGACAAGAAGAAAACGACAATCGGTATCTTCATGCGATACAAGTGGTGGATAATGCTAAAGAAGGAGACCAAAAAAGACGTTTTGAAATAAGTCCACTTGATTATTTAAAAGCCGAACAATTTGCCGAAAACAACGACTTGCAGTTATTAGGCGTTTATCATTCCCATCCGAATCACCCCTCCATTCCCTCAGAACATGATAGGATTGTAGCCCAACCTTATTTCAGTTACTTAATTCTTTCAGTAAAACAGGATGAATTTATTTCGCTTCAATCCTGGAGACTAAATGATCAATTTCAATTCGAAGAAGAATCTATTTTTCAAACAATTCAAACAATAAAAGCAGCATAAAACTATGGCAACTATTCTTATTCCAACCCCTTTGCGCAAATTCACTAACCAATCTTCAAGAATTGAGGTGACCGGCACCACAGTAAAGGAAGCTATTTCAGATTTAACCTTTCAATTTCCAGACCTGAAGAAAAACCTTTTGGACGAAAACAATCAGCTCCGCACCTTCGTCAATGTATTTGTTGGAGATGAAGATATCAGGAATTTAGGAGGGGAGAATACTTCTTTGACAATCCACAGTACAATCAGTATAATTCCTGCCATCGCGGGAGGACTAACTGACAATTCATTAACATTTTAATTTATTTATAATGCGTTCCATCCATTTTTCAAAAGAAGAACTTGAGCGATACAATCGCCATATTATCATACCTGACTTCGGTATTGAAGCCCAACAAAAACTTAAGGCTGCACGGGTTTTGGTTATTGGTTCAGGTGGGTTAGGTAGCCCACTCTTGTTGTATTTAGCTGCAGCGGGAGTTGGCACAATTGGTATTGTTGACTTTGACACCGTTGACCAAAGTAATCTCCAAAGACAGGTTTTGTTTGGAATTTCAGAAGTAGGCAAACCTAAGGTTGATGCTGCTAAAGCTCGCTTAGAAAGTCTTAATCCATTTATCCAAATAAACACTTATAATACGCAATTAACCTCCTTAAACGCCTTGGAACTTATCCAACAATACGATGTAGTTGCAGATGGCACCGACAATTTCCCAACACGCTATTTGGTTAATGACGCTAGCGTAATTGCTGGAAAACCAAATATTTACGCTTCCATATTTCAATTTGAAGGTCAAGTTTCAGTTTTCAACTATAAGGACAAAAATGGAAAACTTGGCCCTAACTACCGCGACCTTTACCCTACTCCACCTCCACCTGGCTTAGTTCCCAATTGCTCCGATAGCGGTGTTTTGGGCGTTTTGCCAGGAATAATTGGAAGTTTACAAGCCAGTGAGGTTATAAAAGTAATTACAGGTGTTGGTGAACCTTTGAGTGGAAGATTCTTTGTATTTGATGCCTTAAGTTTTGAAACAAGGATTTTAAAGATTTCAAAAAGAACGGAAACTCCTGAAATAAAAGAGCTACTTGATTATGAACAATTTTGTGGAGTAAAAGCTGTTGAAAGAAAAATTAAGGAAATAACGGTAGAGGAATTTAAAGAATGGCAAAATAAAGGAGAGGACCTCCAAGTAATTGATGTGCGTGAACCTGCCGAATACGATGAAGTAAACATCAATGCCCTTTTGGTGCCATTGGCCACAGTTTCATCAAGAGCTCATGAAATTGAAAGAAACAAAAAAGTTATTGTTCATTGTAAACTAGGAGGTAGAAGTGCGAAAGCTATTCGAGAACTTGAAGAAAAATTCGGATTTCAAAACTTATATAATTTGAAAGGAGGAATCACAGCTTATTTACAAGCAGAAAGGGTTGTTTAGCCCTTTCCTTGGTGCTGTAGCCGAGTTGGTTCAGGCGTGGCTCTGCAAAAGCCAAGACACCGGTTCGAATCCGGTCAGCACCTCTACAAGTATTATCCATAAAAACTCTAACAATTAAACCTCAAAACTATGACAATTAGATTAGGCGACATCGCACCCAATTTCACCGCAGAAACTACAGAAGGCTCTCTTTCCTTTCACGAATGGTTAGGGAGTTCCTGGGGCGTCCTATTTTCACATCCTGCGGATTTTACACCCGTTTGCACCACCGAATTAGGGCTAACTTCCAAGCTAAAGGATGAATTTGCCAAACGAAACACTAAAGTTATTGCTTTAAGTGTTGACCCTCTGACTTCTCACAAAGAATGGGTTAAGGACATTAATGAAACCCAAAACACCATCGTTAGCTTTCCTATTATTGCCGACCCTGAAAAAAAAGTGGCAAATCTTTATGATATGATCCATCCGAATGCAAGTGAAACCTTTACAGTTCGGTCAGTATTTATCATCGGACCAGATAAAAAGGTAAAACTAACCATTACTTATCCCGCCTCAACTGGTAGAAACTTCTTCGAGATACTCCGGGTAATTGACAGTTTACAATTAACTGCAAATTACTCGGTTGCAACTCCTGCCAATTGGGAAGATGGTCAAGAAGTTGTAATAGCCCCAGCCGTAAAAGACGAGGATATCGCCTCCAAATTTCCAAAAGGATACAGAAGGGTAAAGTCTTATTTGCGTTTAACCCCACAACCTAACCGTTAAAGCATGAGTAATCAATCAAATGCATCCCTCTACCTTGAAGAATCCACTGTCCGTTTGGTTGCCGCACAGGTAGTTCTAATTACTGGAATAATTCTTTATTCCAACTCAAGTATACTTGCATTTGCCTTGGCGCTGGATTTTACCCTTAGAGCCTTTTCTAATCCAGCCCCTTTGGGTATAGTGGCGAAAGTTTTATTTAAGCAATTAGGGCTTGGGCCTATTCAAATTTTTGCACCTCCAAAACGTTTCGCTGCAGGTATTGGAGCTCTACTTTCCCTTTTAATTAGCTTTTTGCTGTTTTTTAATTTTAATTCTTTAGCCTATTTTGCATGTAGTATCTTAATTTTCTTTGCACTACTGGAATCTATTTTTAAAATTTGTGCAGGGTGCTATGCTTATGATTGGATTATAGCCCCCTTTTTCAATAAAAAATAATTTACCTAGAAAAAATTATGCATATTTAGAATCCCCCCCGCTCTTTTGAACAGCTATAAGAATGGGGGGCTTTTTAGGGATTAATCTGAAACAAATAGCATCATCCAATAAAACAAGATTAGGTAATTAAAATACATAAATGAATAGAAATTTGCAATTCAAATGATTTAGCCCAACTACATACAAAACATCTATCTAAAATATCTGCTTTAATGGTAAACCAAACTTGATCCTGTAGTTTGAAATATTAATTCCTGCAACTGATTTATCTGGCTGAATTAAGATTCGACTAAAAGAGAATCAATTGGGCATTGAATACAATAATTAACCTTTAAAATGCCAGTGTCTAAAATTGGTCCTTCCCCTAACAAAAACAATAATTTCCTCTTATGCTTATTTAACCATCCACTTTAGGACAGCCACTAAAGAAGCCAATAAAGCCACATACTGCTCTAGACCTGCCGCATAAACAGATTGAGTTAGCTTGGTTTCAAGCTTAGCCAAATCCTCCTTGGTTGCAAGATTATTAGTTCTTTCTTCCATTCGCTTTTCAATTTTTTGGTCAATATAATCAACAACACTTTTTGCCTTTTCTTTTCCTAAATCTTTGGAAAGGGCTTCGTATAAATTAAGCTCAGAAACCATTATAATAAAATTTATATAGCACATAATTATTGCAAGATTTAAAAATCCTGCGATGGATTCTCAAAAAGTTATCAACGGCTCGGAAAGTCAACCTAAATTAAATCCTTGGGGTAACAAATAAAATACTTCACAACGGGCTCCGACAAAGCTGAAATATTCAATTGATCAGCTGCTTCTGCCACATCCTTAACCTCGCCGTCACGCTGAAGGATATAAATTTTATCGTGCTTCGGATTGTAGGCATTGTTTGCAATACTTCTTGAAAATACAAATAAATCCGCCACACTTTTATCCATTTTTGTTTGAGCACAAAACTTGTCCCTTAAACTTTCTAAATGTTCTAAGCTGTAGGGTTCATTGCTAATTTCCACTCTAAACAAATTACGTTGCACCAAGTGTTTACACAACATTGACAAGGCTCTATCAGAACAAAATTGCCATGTTTTAATGGCTGAAAATATATCACTATCGTCCAATTGAGTAAACATTTCTAATGCCGCTCCTTCTTCTAAAAAATCCGATTTATCCGGCGAATTTTTAAGAAAAAAAGACAATGCAGGGGATGCAAATAGCTCCATGCCCAAACTTGATAATTCCTTAGCTCTCAACAAGATATTGATCAAGATATTTTCAGCACTCAAAACTGTTTTGTGGAGGTAAACTTGCCAATACATTAAGCGACGGGCAATTATAAATTTCTCAACTGAGTAAATACCCTTTTCTTCCACCACCAATTGATCATTTTTCACCTGAAGCATTTTTATAATCCTATCGCTACTGATTACCCCTTCCGAAACACCCGTAAAAAAACTATCCCGCATCAAATAATCCAATCGATCCATATCGAGTTGGCTACTAACCAATTGGTGTAGGAATTTCTTTGGATAACGGTTGGTGAAAATGTCAATAGCCAATGACAAACGTCCATCCATTTGTTTGTTCATTTTCTCCATCAACATCAGACTTAAATCCTCGTGATGAATATTTTCGGCCAAGGAATGTTCCAAAGCATGTGAAAATGGTCCATGACCAATATCGTGCAATAGGATTGCGGCAATCGCACCCTGACATTCAGCATCTGTAATTGGATTCCCTTTGGCTTTGAGCTCTTCCAATGTATTGGCCATCAAATGCATCGCTCCTAAAGCATGGTGAAACCGAGTATGAAGGGCACCCGGATAGACCAAATGGGTCATACCCAATTGACGTATGTAGCGAAGACGTTGAAACCAAGGATGCTCGATCAGGTCAAAAACCAAGGTATTGGGCAAGGTAATAAAGCCATATACCGGATCGTTAATGATTTTTAGTTTGTTCATGTGAAAAGTCCCGCTAAAGTACGCAATTGCTACCTACCCTACTCATATCCCCACCTTTCGTAGGAATCAGTCCACACCTCTCTTAACATATCCTGAACTGAGCCAGAGATTTGAAAGGTGTTGGTCTCATAATTTTTATAGCTTTCAAGTTCCTTTTCAACCAATGGTTTTACCTTTCCAAAATCAGGCAGATTCAAATGGGCATAAATTTTCTCCAAACCTACCAGCGGTTGTTTAACAAAGTTCTCATAATCCACTTCGACTAAATTTCCAGCAGGAATTAATTGCTTCTGAGTATGATATTTTTGGTAAACCGTTTTGTAGGAATGGAGAAGAAATTTTTTCAAATCGTCTTCCGTGTAATCGGTCAAGGCTAACATAGCTACGATTTTACTCAACATTTTCAAATTGGAATAGTACACATAACTTGGATTTCTGCGAATGTGAACAAACTTGGCATCGGGGTACAAGGCCAGTAATTGTTTAATCCTTCCAGTATTTGCTGGAGTTTTTACTACCAAATTCTGACCAGGTTTGGCATAGGCTACCTTCCGCAGAAAATAATCTAGGCCTAATTTCCATTCCGTTTCATATCGCTTACCCATTTCAAAAAGCACATAACGATTGTGGTATTCAATCAACTTTTTGGGAAACACATATCCCTTTGCTAAGGAAGCCCCATTCATATTAAGCAAGGCAAATTCTTCCTCTTTAGGTAGGGAGGCGCCCATTTTCAGGTTGTCCATTGGACGGGTTTCGGGAAGCGCATTTTGAATAATGGATTTAAAACCATTTCCACCAGTCAAAAACATGTTGGGCAACATTACTTGGAAAGTATCCGGGAAAGCGAAACGAGGATCTGTACCAAGCAAGTAATGCAAAAATGTGGTTCCACTTCTGTAATAACCCAGAATAAAAAGCGGCTGTTCAATCTTTGTTTGGGCTATAGCTTGTTGGTTTGACCATCGTTCCCAAAGTCGGATTGGAACACCGCCTGCAATGGCTGCACTTATAGCCAATAAAGAAGGCGTTTTTGAGAGTTGAATATCACCTGCATTTTCAGCAAGCATTTCTACCCAATTACGAAGTCCAGAACCTAAGGCTGCATGCGAAATTGCCATAGGGCAAAGGTAAGGGAAAGACTGCAAAAAATGGATGAGATTTGCGTCCATCTGAGCACCTAAGCCCAAAAATAGAAAAGGAATAGATATAGATACTGGTTGGCTTGGCTTCTATTGAAGAAAAAAATCAAATTCACAATCTCCTTCCCAAAAAAAAAGAAAAACACACTAAACCCCATTCGAACCTTCTATCCCAAGTTTGACACCAAAAACTAATACGGGATGTCCGGGCAACGATTGCAGCAAGTAGCCCACAGATTTGCGCAGTGCTAACGAAGCAAATCGAGGACTACTGCGGAAAGCGTGGCCCTACCGCCTTGCACCAAATGTTTATTCAAGCACCACCGTTTGTGGCGGTAGGGAGCCCGCCAAATCCAACCTTGAAAGACCCCAATCCTGCTCCGGTTAACCCCAGGGTAAGCCAATCTAAAATTTATTTTAATTTCCCTTTTACTTCATCTAAATTCGTTCCTAAGCCTTAGCTTTGTTGACCCTTTTGGGCCTAATTGTCCAAACCAACCATGAACCGAATTATCCTTTGTTTCTTACTACTCGGATTCGCCTTTATGGTTTCTTTTTCAACCTCCGATTCTACGGCCTATTTTCACCAATACCAATCAGGAATTAGGCAGTTGAAGAGTGAACAGAATCAGCTTTTAAACCAAATTAAACTTGGATGTAACAGTCCGCTGGAAATAGAAAACCTTCGTAAAAACCTTTATTCATTACGAATTAAATTCAAATACCTCGATTTTTGGTTGCGCTACCTCGAACCCAATGCCTACAAACAAATCAATGGAGTTTTGCCGGTGGAATGGGAAACGGAAGTGTTCGAAAAATTTGAAAAACCCTACAAAAGACCAGGTTCAGGCTGGTATTTGGCTGCCGAATATTTGCAGGAAGAAAAGCCCCAACAAGATTCACTTTATGCCTTGATAAACGCTGCCCAACAAGCTTTAACCGTTTATGAGTCCGACTCTATTCAAACCCAAGTAAATGATCCCAGCGTTTTCTATTTCTGCAACCGACTCTTCTTGCTAAATCTGGCCTCCATTTATACCACTGGCTTCGAATGCCCCGATACAAGCATGCTAATACACGAACTACGCAACATGCTGCAAGGTGTCCAAAACATCTACAAAGTATACAACCAAACTTACCCTAATTCGGCCCTAACCAAAGACTACCTGAACCTATACGACCAAGCTTTGGCCTTTCTGCAAAAACAACCGGATTCGTCCATGTTTGCCTTCAATCATTTCCTTTTTATCCGAGATTTTGTTAACCCCCTTTTTCGCCTCAACCAAGGCCTGATTCGGACGTACCATTTCGAGACCTTTAGCCGACAAGATTACACCCTTAACAACGAAGCAAACTCTATATTCGATAAAAACCTCTACCAAGGCCAAGATACCAAAGGAATTTATTTTTACGTGAAGGATAGCGCTGTTCTGAATTCTATCACCCAAATTGGCAAGCAACTGTTTTTCGATCCAATCCTCTCTGGCAACAACCAACGTAGCTGTGCCTCTTGCCATAAGCCCGACCAAGGATTTGCCGATAGTTTAAATCCAACCGCCCTGCAATTCAACCAATCCGATTTCTTGTCGCGCAATACCCCCAGTTTGCTCAATGTGGTGCATTATCAGCTTTTGATGCTGGATGGAAAACATATTTCCCTGCAAAATCAAGCTAAGGATGTTACTACCAATGCCAAGGAAATGGGGAGCCAAAGCGAAGAACTGGTGCAAAAAGTTATGCAGGTGCCCGACTATAAAAAGGCCTTTCAATCGTGGTTAAAGTTTACACCCACCGAAACCACGGTTACCTTTGAACATATTGCCTCTGCCCTAACCATTTACTACGGACAATTTAGCTTTCATTCCTCTACGTTCGACCGAGCCTTTTCCCAATCTGATTATAAATTGGAACCAACTGTTGTAGAAGGATTTAACTTGTTTATGGGAAAAGCCCAATGTGGAACTTGCCATTTTGTTCCTCAATTCAATGGCACCAAACCGCCTTATATCAGTTCCGAATTCGAAGTTTTGGGTGTTCCTTCGGATACTAATTACAAGGCCCTTAGCGAAGATTTAGGCAGGTTCGAAGTTCATCCAGTAAAAGAAATGCACCGTGCTTTTCGTACTCCCAGTTTGCGCAATGTGACCAAAACCGGCCCCTATTTCCATAACGGAAGTTTTAAAAACTTAAACCAGGTTTTGGATTTTTATGATGCAGGCGGCGGACAAGGCAAAGGATTAAAAATTGAAAATCAAACTCTAGCCTCCGATTCCTTGCATTTAACCAAGCTTGAAAAGCAAAAATTATTGGCCTTTATGCGATCTTTGTCGGAAGAAATTCCAGTTGAAACGCCCCCAAAATTATTGCCACCTTCAAAAGATAAAACATTGAAAACCAGAAAACCAGGAGGAATATACTAATGCAGAAAATAGGAATTTGGTTGCTCATTGCCTCGTTGGGATTCGCCATTCGGTGCAAATCGCCCATGGAACAATATTCGATTCCAGTAAAACTCAGTCCTGAAGACGAAAAGGAACTTTTGAACAGCCTAAGGCAAGGGGAAGCCTTGTTCAAAATCCATTGCGCCAGTTGCCACGTCAAAAAAATCAAGCGCAAAAAATTAATTCCCAATTTCACCGCTACCATGCTGGGGAATTACTCCAAAAGCCTCTTCAGTTCTACCCCTGAGCATAAAAACACCATCTCTCCAAAGCAACTCAAACCCGAGGATTTAAACAAAATCATCACTTTTTTAACCTTCCGAAAAAAGGATCCAAATGCTCCAACCTTCAATTTAAACGGAGGACATTAGTGTAATTTAGGCTTTATTTCCTTTTTTATTTGGCGGGCCCCATTCGCAAAACCAACAGCTCATTATATAAACATTGGCAAGGCGAATGGTCGGGCTATTCGCTACAAGTCCTCGGCCATTCTCCGTTTCACTTCGCTTGGCCTGTGGGCTTTTCGCTGCTATCCCTGCCCGGAAAAGAGCAGTGTACAAGTTCTAAAATTTGAGCTTTAAATTAGCTTAAATTAAAGATTTAGTTTCCCTCAATTTGATTCTTTAATAAACCTAAACAAGCAATTGAATTTCAAAATTTTATCAAACTTAAAACCTATGCACCCGCAACAACTTGATGCCTAAACACTAATTTCTGCTCAAACATATCCAACACTATTTCTTGGTCCTTGTTTACTTTACCAGCCAAAAGGTATTTGGAAAGTTCGTTTAATACTTGCTTTTGAATCACTCGTTTCACCGGACGGGCGCCAAACTGTGGGTCGTACCCCAATTGAGCAATCCAATCCACGGCTTCGGAAGTATAAGTCAATTGAACCTCCGCACTTTTTAGTCGCTCTTTCAATTGCTCGAGTTGCAACACTACAATTTGGTGAACATCTTCGCGAGTCAAAGGCAGGAACATGATAATATCGTCGATTCGGTTCAGAAACTCCGGACGGATAGTCTTTTTCAGCAATTCGAATATTTCAACTCTGGTTTTCCCAATAGCATCTTCCCTATTCCACTCTTCCAATCCTTCGAAATTGTCTTGGATAAGATGCGAACCCAAATTACTGGTCATCACGATTATGGTATTTTTAAAATTCACCACTCTACCTTTATTGTCCGTAAGGCGGCCATCATCGAGCACTTGCAAGAGTATATTGAATACATCGGGATGGGCTTTTTCGATTTCATCCAACAAAACCAAGCTATATGGTTTGCGACGAACGGCTTCAGTCAATTGTCCACCTTCATCATATCCAACGTAACCGGGAGGCGCTCCCACCAATCGACTTACGCTGTGGCGCTCTTGATACTCGCTCATATCTATGCGTGTCATCGCATTTTCATTGTTGAACAGGTAATCCGCCAAGGCTTTCGCAACCTCTGTTTTTCCTACACCGGTAGTACCCAAGAATATAAAGGATCCGATGGGTCGTTTGGTATCCTGCAACCCGGCTCGACTGCGGCGTACCGCATCTGCAATTGCTTCAATGGCTTCGTTTTGGCCAACCACCCGTTTGTGCATTTCTTCTTCGATATGCAACAGCTTCTCCCGCTCACTTTGCAACATTTTATTGATAGGAATTCCAGTCCAACGGCTAACAACCCCTGCAATATCTTCCGAATCCACTTCCTCCTTAATCATTGGTTTTCCGCCCTGGGTTTCGGCCAGTTGTGCCATTAAGGTGTTTACTGCATTTTCAGCTTCTTTTATTTTTCCGTAACGAATCTCGGCTACCTTTCCATAATCACCTTGGCGCTCTGCCTGATCGGCTTCGAACTTAAATGTTTCAATATCGGTTTTGGCTTTCTGGATTTGTTCAACAATATCCTTTTCGCCTTGCCATTTTGCTTTGAGTCGGTTGCGGTCTTCGCTTAGGTTCGCAATTTCTTCAGCCAAGCTGCTAAGTTTCTTTTCATCATTTTCCCTTTTAATGGCTTCGCGCTCAATTTCTAGCTGACGTATTCTTCTTTCTAATTCGTCCAATTCCTCGGGTGCAGAGTTAATTTCCATACGCAAGCGAGCTGCAGCCTCATCCATTAAGTCGATGGCTTTATCGGGCAAGAAACGGTCGTTGATATACCGCTGCGAAAGCTCCACTGCGGCAATGATGGCTTCATCCTTGATCCGAACCTTGTGGTGTACCTCGTACTTTTCCTTTAAGCCACGGAGGATAGAAATGGCATCTTGGGTATCAGGCTCATCAATCATTACCTTTTGGAAACGGCGTTCCAGGGCTTTGTCTTTCTCGAAATATTTTTGGTACTCGTTTAGCGTTGTTGCACCAATTGCTCTGAGTTCCCCTCTTGCCAAAGCCGGTTTAAGAATATTGGCGGCATCCATGGCGCTTTCACCACCTCCACCTGCACCTACCAAGGTATGAATCTCATCGATAAAAAGGATAATTTCACCATTGCTTCCTATAACCTCTTTAATGACACTTTTAAGACGTTCTTCAAACTCACCTTTGTATTTGGCACCTGCAACCAAGGCTCCCATATCAAGGGAATAAATTTGTTTGGTTTTTAGATTTTCGGGCACATCCCCGTTTACAATTCTATGGGCCAAACCTTCAGCAATGGCTGTTTTACCAACACCAGGTTCTCCGATTAGAATAGGATTGTTTTTGGTTCTACGGGAAAGGATTTGTAAAACCCTGCGGATTTCTTCATCCCGACCGATAACCGGATCAAGTTTCCCTGTTTGCGCCAATTTATTGAGGTGTTGGGCAAATTTGGCCAGGGAGTTATAGGTTTCTTCGGCACTTTGGGACGTTACTTTCGACCCTTTACGAAGTTCTTTGATGGCCGCCTTTAGCGCATTTTCGGTAACACCCGAATCTTTCAACATTTGTGAAATTTGGTCTTTTACCGAGAGTAATCCCAACATAAGGTGCTCAATACTGACAAACTCATCGCCCGATTCAGAAATAAATTGTTGGGCTTTAGCTAAGGCTTGGGCCGCATTGTTTGATAAATAAGTATTCCCACCGCTTACCTTTGGATACGATTCAAGAATTCGATCAAGAATTTGTTCGGTAGATTGTACATTTACATTGATTTTTTTCAGCAAATAGGGCACTACATCTTCGTCTACCTCAAATATACCTTTGAGAATATGACCCGTTTCAATGCTCTGATTGCTTTTGGCAAGGGCAAGCTGTTGAGCTGAGCTGATGGCCTCTTGCGATTTAATTGTAAAGTTGTTTAAATTCATGGTGTTAGGGATTGAACCGAATGATTTGGGGATTCATTCGGTAGGGGCAATTGGCAAACATCTTTCCGAAGGATGAATGCAAGACAAAATGACGGAAAAGACTGATAGCGTAGGACAAAAGGGCAGTCCAACCTATCCTAACTAGACAAAAGGACAGCTTTGCTAGGTAGAATAACAATCGTTAGAAAACAATGGAATCCTGGGGCAATTTTTTTTATCCCAGATTACGCATTAGAAATGCATAAACGATTAACCAGTTGTAAATCAATTTGTATAGCCAAATTGATAACAACTGCTATCCCGAAATTTCTTCGGGAGGGGTAACCCCAACTAAATCAAGTAGTTCGGATTAATAAATCCTCCTATTGATTAATTTGGGTTTATTCGGGTAAAAGGATTTTGGCTCAAAGAAAAAATGGTCTAAAAGATTAAGCGCATCTGCATTCCTATATTTTCAATTGCGAATAATTTATTTGACTAAACAAGCCGTTTGACTCCCATTCATAAAGACTAATTATGGTTTGTTGTCGTTGCCTTTCCACTTGATAAAAACCGGATGAAAAACAAAGGCCAAGGTTCAGTACTATGCTATGCGGAGGTGTCGGGCAAGGATAGAGCGTGATACCCCGCAAGCTTGTAGCCCCCTTGCATTTTCGGGGGCTACAAGCTGAGGAGTATTAGCGATAGCCTGACCCAACCGCCTTGGCTAATGGTTAATCAGTGTTAGACTGGTTTTAGCGGTTGGGGGCCCGCCAAAAACTACTTTTCAAAAGCAAAAAATTAATCCAACCGCTTGGGTAAACTATTGAAGACCAATGAAATTTAATGCAGAAACTGGATAAAAACACAAAACACCCACTCCAAAGCAATCACTTTGGAATAGGTGTTTTTTGGAGGAATAAAACCGATTAAGGCAGATTCACCAATTGTATCTGTTTAGGTGCTTTTACAGAATATGTAAATTTGATCACCTTGGTTTCTTTGGGTTTTAATTTCAAATCCCAACTAACAATTCCGGAGTATTCATCGGCTTTTCCGCCATCCAATTCAATGGCTTCCACCACAATATCTTTATTGTTCGATAATGGCATCTGATCTTGCAATTGCAGGGTAATTGGGAGGTTCTTCGTATTTCGAACGGTTATGGTATAGGAACGAGTCAATTCTCTTTTCTCGTCAAAAAACTTTTCTTTGGTTTTCTCTTTGATTTTCTTACGGTCAATCACCAAACTTCTATCACGTCCCATATCAAGGTTTAGGGTATCCACAGCTATATCAGGATTGATGGAAGAATTTCCAATAAAGGAACCATCAAAATAGATTTTGGCAGCACCGGCAACTAAGTTTAGTTCCTCCCAATTGGTAAGTCTGGCTTGCAAGAACGCATCTTTGTCCAATTTTGGAACCGAATAGTATTCAAACTTAGTATCCAAATCCTTTTTGCCTACAACCACGGTATGTTGTTGATTATCAGCTGGGATTGAATATTTGGCATCAATCGCATATTCAACTAAAATTGGATTAACCGTAACTTGTGTAACATTGGCTGCTGTTCCTGCAACTGGTTTTTTTAGATCGGCTATCGATTTTGTACGAGATGAAAACAGTGATTCATTAAAATCATCTGCCCTTCCAGTGGTTGAGATATCCACGGCCTCTTGGGTTGCCAACATTTGACCATATAAATAAACAGGGTTAAGGTAAGGTCGAGTGTTTGAAAGCCTAGGATTTCCGGTGGAAAGGGTAATGTTCACATTTTTCCAATCCATGCCTGTATTCTGATAAATTTTAGCTTTTTGTACTAATTGAATGGCAGAGGATGCAGCAGTTGCCTTAAGATCGTATTCAGCTGACCAGGAGGCCTGTTGGGTATAGTAATTAAATTCAATGGTTCCTGTTTGTGCGGCGTCGGCTGATACCGTAACAATCACTTCATAGCTTGGTTTTGACTCATCGGTAGGTTGACCACCTCTTACTTTCTCTACCAATGCAACAAGGTCATTCAGCCGGGCTTCTATTCCCCTTTTTTTCTTGTTCAAACGGTCTTCTTCCCGTGTGGCCTTTACCCATTCTTGGTCAATATTCCCCATTCTGGATCGGTAATATTCTAGAGCATCTTTCACCAAATTGAGCGTATCCCTTTTTGTTTCTCCTTTAATCAGTCTGTTGCCTTCCAAAAAGTTCTTTTCATTCACCAAATTCCTTTTTTTAGCTTCCAGAATTTTTAATTCATAACCTATGTCGGCAATGCTATCGTTTTTAAGATCAATTTGGTTTTGGTATTTTACTTCCAAAGGATTGGATTCTGTTGCCAAAATCTCTTCCGGATAACGCGTATTGAAACGGGTATCCAAAATAAGGAAATTACCACGACCGCTGGAAAACAAAGTAGAAGGATCCAAATAAGGAGAAACACCATTAAACACAAACTCAGTGGTGCCGGTAGGAATAGTTACCTCTTCGGCATGATAAATTTGTGCTCCTTGTAGAAAAATGGTAACTTTATCTACCTTGGTTGGAACTGATTTGTTAGCGGCTTTCAGATTTAAGCTAGGTAGCAATCCGATGGCTAGGGCTGGAAGTAAGAATAATTTTTTCATTGCTGTCGTGTGTTGTATTTGTTATTGAGATGCAACACCGAATAAATTCCATATCTCCAAGCAATCTTTTTGAAAATAAAAATTACAATTGACTCATTTTCAAGCCATTAAAAACCTACCGAATCAAGCCAAAATCCTTTGCCACCCAAAATGTGGAATGAAAATTCTTATCTACCGCGAAGGCTGCTTCTTTTCCACCCTGATTGGATTGGTTTCCGGGATCAATAGCCAAGGCATGACTTAAGTTTTTAATTTTATAGAAAACCATCACTTCCTTACCGGTAGCGTCATTGAATCCCAATCGGCAAACATCCTTTACTTTGGCGAACCCATCTTCAATTTTATCGGGCTTTGGATCGGTATGGTGTAGGAAGGACCATTGTTGAATCAATTCCCAACTGTGGTGAAAGTTGACAGCATAATCCAATCGACCGTGCACAGCAATGATACGCGGGTAAGGACCAGCATAACCCGGATTTTGTTGCATCACCCTTTTTGCCCAGCGTTTGGGCGATTTATTGGGTGGAATCCATAGCACAAACATGGCTTGAAAGGCTGATTTGGCCACTTTATAAGGACCGCCTGCAAAAATGGCCCCGGCTTGAATACTTTCGGGATAACAGGCCATTAAAGCTACTGCCATGGCGGCTCCTGCAGAAAGGCCAGTAACAAATACTTGCTTTTTATCTACCCCTTTGTTATTCACCATAAAATCCAGCATTTCCTTTATCGAAGCCACTTCTCCCCTCCCCTTTGAAACATCCTTTTTCTTGAACCAATCAAAACAACCACTGTAATTATTGGTGTATTTTTGTTGAGGGTAAAGGATACAAAAGCCATTTAAATCGGCCAATTTGTTCCAACCTGAAATTTCTGAAACTGCCTCGGCACTTTGTAAACAGCCATGCAACACGATCACCATTGGAATTTCTTTGGTTGAATCTAAATTCGCTGGGCGGTAATAGTACATTTTCAGGTTGCCCGGGTTGGAACCGAAGTTATCGATTTCAGTTAAATTATGGGCAAAGGCAAAGCGAGAAAGGAAAACAATCAAAAAGGTTAAAGTAATTCGCATGACCGAGCAAATGTAGGTTTAGTTTGGTTAATCTGGGGGACAAGGAATCTGGTTTTTCAGATTTTCGCTTAACAAAGCCTTTTCATTCTATTTTTGTTCCATTCAAAAAAACTATGGCCTACACACAAATAACCACCCAACTCAACGAAGGTATTTTTTTAATTACCATCAATCGTCCTGACAAACTGAATGCCCTTAATTATGAAGTGCTATCTGACCTAAATACAGCATTTGATGAGGTTTATAATAATTCTGATATTAAAAGCGTCATTATAACTGGAGCCGGACCAAAATCATTTGTTGCTGGAGCAGACATTTCCGAATTCAAAGGTTTGGATGTTACCAATGGCATTCGTTTGGCAGCGCGAGGACAGGCTATTTTTAAAAAAATTGAAGATTCTCCAAAACCGGTTATCGCCGCTGTAAATGGATTTGCATTAGGTGGAGGCTGCGAATTGGCCATGAGTTGCCATGTTAGAGTGGCCGCGCCAAATGCTAAATTTGGACAACCCGAAGTGAATTTGGGATTAATTCCCGGATATGGCGGTACGCAACGCCTCATTCAATTAATTGGAAAAGGAAAAGCTTTGGAATTATTAATGACCGCTGATATGATTGGCGCCGAAGAAGCTTTACGTTTAGGATTGGTTAATTATGTGGTAGCTCAGGAAGAGTTACTGAATAAAGCTACTGAAATTTTAAAGAAAATCGCCACGAAAGCGCCGGTTGCCATTACCCAAGTGATTGCTTGCGCCAATGCGTATTATACAGATGGCGTGGATGGCTTTCAATTCGAGGTGGATCGCTTTGGAGATTGCTGTGCGACCGAGGATTTTCAGGAAGGAGCCACTGCCTTTTTAGAAAAACGAGCTGCCAATTTCAAAGGGAATTAAGGAAAATACCAGTTCATAGTCCCATTGGAAAAAGGAATAGATTTTTGTCTATTCCTTTTTTTTTGCGGCTGGAGAATCAAATGAGTTCAACCTAGATTAGGCATTGAAAGGCATAAACGATTTGTAATTTGTTGACTGGGTAGTTTGGATTATAAAATCCTCCTTTTGATTAAGCCCAGATTACGCATTAGAAATGCATAAACGATTAACCAGTTGTAAATCAATTTGTATGGCCAAATTGATAACAACTGCTATCCCGAAATTTCTTCGGGAGGGGTAAACCCAACTAAATCAAGTAGTTCGGATTAATAAATCCTCCTATTGATTAATTTGGGTTTAGTTGGATAAATTGCAAAATGCTCAATACTTCACTGCTGCCAATCGGGCAACGGTAGAGGCAAGTAGCCCACAGCAGACTGGAGCTTCGCGGAAGGCTGCGAGGACTACAGCCGATAACGTGACCTTTTCGCCTTTGCCACACTCAAATTATTGGTGAAAGGTTTTGGCGAAAAGGGGCCCGCCACATCCTTCATTTTATTCCTCAAGTAAAGGTTTTACTTTTTTACTATTCGGGAAGGATTATCGGATAAAAAGGCCTTCCAACCCGAATGCCCTTTTGTTCCTGTGTTGACCTTGTTTTGAAAGAAATGGCAAACAGCAGCAGCCAATCCATCGGTGGCATCTAAATTATCAGGAATTTCTTTAAAATGCAGCAAAGTCATAAGCATAGCCGCTACTTGTTCCTTGCTTGAATTCCCATTACCGGTAATACTTTGTTTAATTTTCCTAGGTTCGTATTCATAAATGGGCATACTTCGACTTAATGCAGCAGAAATAGCTGTGCCTTGTGCTCTACCCAATTTAAGCATACTTTGAATATTTTTACCAAAAAAGGGCGCTTCAATGGCCAATTCATCCGGTTTGTATTCGTCGATCAAACTTAGGGTGCGGTCGTAAATTTTTTTCAGGCGAACAAAATGGTCTTCATATTTGTTCAATTGCAGAATACCCATGGCCAGCAAGGTCATTTTTTGTCCTTGAACCAAGATGAGTCCGTAACCCATAATATTGGTACCTGGGTCAATACCCAAGATTACCCTTTCCTTTTGGATATTCATTTCAAGTTTAGTTACCAACCCGATCCTTCGTCATTGCTGCTATCGTCGTACTCGCTTTGTTTAAAATTATTTTCAGCATCGAATTTTTTGCAATCCAATTCAATTTTAAACTGTCCTTTTGGAGATTCGAAGGCACCGCGCGAAATTTTTATAGTAGAATCGGCATATACCTTTTGCATATACAATCCCCAAATAGGCAGGGCGGTATTGGCACCTTGTCCTAGGAAAGTGCTACGGAAATGGACACTTCGGTCTTCGCAACCCACCCAAACTCCGGATACAAGATCGGGAGTTAAACCCATAAACCAACCATCGGAATTGTTTTGAGTAGTTCCGGTTTTACCTGCCACAGGATAAGGGATTTTAAAACGGTTTCGAATACGCGCTCCAGTTCCAAACTGCACCACGCCTTCCATCAAACTTAAGGTGGCATAGGCCGTATTTTCATCCAAAGCATCTTTTGTTTCAGGTGAGAACTCTTGAATTACGTTTCCATTCTTATCTTCAATTCGGGTGATGAAAGTAGGTTCAGTCCAAACGCCTTTATTTACAAAAGTAGAATTGGCCCCAACCATTTCAAAAACTGAAATATCGGGTGTACCTAGGCAAATAGAAGGAACAGGTTCAATTTCAGTTGTAATACCCATTTTTTTCACCAAATCTACCACAGCTTGGGGTCTAAATTGCTTAATAACCCATGCCGAAATATAGTTTATCGAATTAGCCAAGGCAAATTTCAAGCTAACCATTTCACCATTGTGCTTATCATCGGCGTTGGAGGGCGACCAAGTAGTTCCATCTTCTTGAACAAAGGTTACTGGGATATTTGGCACCCTGTAACAAGGTGAATAACCTTCTTGCATGGCAACCGCATATACAAAAGGTTTGAAGGTTGATCCGACCTGCCTGCGACCAGTTTTAACATGATCGTATTTAAAATGCTTATAGTTGATACCTCCTACCCAAGCTTTCACATAGCCGGTTGTTGGATCCATACTCATCAAGCCTGTTTGCAGGAAGTACTTGTAATAATGCATACTGTCCATTGGACTCATAAGTGTATCGAATTCACCTTTTCCTTTCCAGGAGAAAACACGCATTTTTATTTTCTTATTGAATTCCCTTGTAATTTCTGCCTCGCTCATTCCGGCCTCTTTCATGTTCATGTAGCGTTCGGAACGTTTCATACTAACCCGCATCAACTTATCCACATCGGCCTGATTCATATTAAAAAACGGAGCATTGGGTTTGTCCTTCCAATGAGCAAAAAATTCATCTTGGAGTTTACTCAAATGTTCGGTTACCGCAGTTTCGGCATGGCGTTGCATACGGCTATCGATGGTTGTATAAATTTTAAGACCATCTCGGTACAAATCATACTTTTTACCATCCGGTTTGAGGTGATGTTTGCACCAATCCAACATAAAGGTTCGGAGGTATTCGCGGAAATAGGTTGCTAAACCTTGATTATGGTCTACACTTTTGAATTGCAATCCAATGGGCAAGGTTTTTAAGCTATCAAATTGTGCTTGGGTAATTAAATCGTTGGCAAGCATTTGACCAAGAACCACATTTCTGCGGTGCATGGTTGTATCGGGACGGCGAACAGGATTGAAGAGGGCTGGATTTTTTGCCATACCAACTAACAAAGCTGCTTGTTCGATTCGAAGGCTATCGGGAGAGGTATTAAAATAAACAGAGGAGGCCATTTTAACACCTACTGCTCCGTTTATAAAATCAAAACGGTTCAGGTACATGGCGAGGATTTCCTCTTTTGTGTAGTGGCGTTCGAGCTTAACAGCTATCATCCATTCCGCCAATTTCCTTACGATTATTCCTCCTGAAAGCGATTCGCGGGTATCAAACAACATTTTGGCTGTTTGTTGAGTGATGGTACTACCTCCACCTGAATTTTTTTGAAACAATAAAACCGTTTTAAACAAAACACGGCTCAAGGCCATAGCATCAATTCCACTATGGTCGTAAAATCGTTCATCTTCGGTAGCTACCAAGGCATGCACCAAATGGGGTGATAGCGATTTGTAATCAACTTGACTGCGGTTTTCGACGAAATAAGTACCAAGCAATTTAGTATCACTAGATATTACTTCCGAGGCCAAATTGCTGCGTGGATTTTCAATTTCCTCAATATCGGGTACGTCCCCAAACACGCCCAAACTAATCAAGGACATGATAAAAACGATAAGAATCAGTGGGGAAATGGCGGCCCACCAGAGGTATTTGCGGTATTTTCTGAACTTTTCCTTTTGCTCCATCAGGATGCGAATTTCTTAATAAAAACGAAGCGAAGGGCAGAAAATTGAAAGAGGTGGTAGAATTTCTAGAAATCGCAGAAAGAAGAAAATTAAGGTAAAAAAAGAAATAAGCCCTTGCTATTCAATCCAGCCCTTTTTCTTGCTTTCTTTGCACCCCATTTTAAAGCCATGCTCAACCGAAGGATTTTACGAATAAAAGCAATGCAGGCGCTTTATGCGTTTTTTTCATCCGGCAATACTGATTTGCGGTCCGGAGAAGTAGAACTCAACCGCAATCTGTCCAAATTTTATGAACTTTACCTCATTTTATTAAGCATAACGTCCGACCTAATTTATTATACTTCGGAACGTTTGGAAGAAGGAAAAAAGAAACAATTGGCAACCTCGGAGGATTTAACGCCCAATACTTGGTTTCTTAACAATTCCATTGCCAAAACACTTTTAGAAAGCCAAGAACTTCAAAAGGAATTGGCCAGGCTTAAAATCAATACCCGAACTGAAACTGATTTATTGCATAAGATTTACCAAAATGTAAGGGGTAGCGAACGTTACCAAGCCTACATTAAGGCCATGGACGATAGTCAGTCTATTGAGTTCTTTTGCTATGTATTCAAGGAGTTTATTGCCAACGAACCCACCCTTTCTTTTTTCTTGGAAGAGCAAAACATCTATTTCTTAAACGATTTGGACCATGTGGCCTATTTGGTATTAAAAACACTAAAATCATGGGAAATCGGCATTGCACCTTCCAAACAAAGGCTATTACCGCTGTATAAAGATGAAGAGGATGATCGTAAGTTTGTTTTGGAACTTTTCCGATTCACTATCCTTCATAAACAGGAATACGAAGCATTAATTTCGAGCTACACTCCAAACTGGGAGACGGAACGATTGGCACAAATGGATATGTTGCTAATGGAAATGGCTGTTTGTGAATTTTTAAACTTCCCATCTATCCCGGTGAATGTTTCAATGAATGAATATATTGAAATTTCAAAAGAATACAGCACCGCCCAAAGCAAAACCTTTATCAACGGGGTTTTGGATAAAATTTTAAAAACACTTAATCAAGAAAAGAAAATAAAAAAAGCAGGAAGAGGCTTGATGCAATAAAAACTATTTTAACAATTCTTTATCTTTTGGCTATTCTATTATAACCCTTTTCAAATCAGTACGTTAAGACCCAAAGAAGTGTCTAGAATAGAAATTATTTTCGTTTTTTGTTTGAATATTTTTTTCATAGACCTTTTTTTATTCGAAAAAGCTTTTTAACTTTGATGAAAGTTTCATCGTTTGTACCATGAGAACTATTCTACTCTCTTTCGCTGTTCTGATTTCCACTTTAACCATGGCTTCCAATTCGGAAGTTGTTGGGGGAAATAGCATGCAACCTACTGTTTCGTCCTACCCAAATCCAGCCTCTGACAGGGTTTATGTGAATGTAACCTCTTCCTATTCCAATTTGGGGGTTAAAATCAAAATGTATGACGTTTTGGGTAAATTGGTAATGAGTCGTGAAGGAAACGATACCGATGGAACGGGCAAAAGCAATAACGTAATTGATGTTAACGAATTTTTCCCAGGTATCTATACCATTGTTGTAACCGATGGAGAAGGTAATACTTCTAACCCATTGCGTGTAATGGTAACCCATTAAAAGAATATATTTTATTGAAAAGCCGTCTCAAAAGGGCGGCTTTTTTATTTTTGCAGTCTATGAAAGTTACGGAACATCTCAAAAGATCAAAAAACAAGACTCTTTTTTCCATTGAAATTCTTCCTCCGCTTAAAGGGCAAAGCATTAAATCCATTTTTGAAGGCATTGACCCTTTAATGGAATTTAAGCCTTCCTTTATTGATGTAACCTATCATAGGGAAGAATATGTTTTCAAAAAACGCCCCGATGGTTCATTGCTAAAGAAATCCGTAAAAAAACGTCCGGGTACAGTAGGAATTTGTGCGGCTTTAATGAATAAATACCAGGTGGATCCTGTACCTCATATCATTTGCGGTGGATTTAGTAAGGAAGAAACCGAAAATGCTTTGATCGATTTGAACTTTCTAGGTATTGATAATGTATTGGCTTTGCGAGGCGATTCCATAAAAAACGAACCGGCCTTTATTCCAGAACCTGACGGGAACGAATATGCAACCGACCTTGTAAAGCAAGTAGCCAGCATGAACAATGGGCAATACCTAGAACTGGATCTTGAAAATGCCGTACATACCGATTTTTGTATAGGAGTTGCAGGTTATCCTGAAAAACACTTTGAAGCACCTAACCTTAAATCTGATCTTAAATTCCTGAAAGAAAAGGTTGATGCGGGAGCTGAATATATCGTTACCCAAATGTTTTTCGACAATAAAAAGTTCTTTGAATTCGTTGAAAAGTGCCACCAAGCCGGAATCTATGTTCCTATTATTCCCGGAATAAAACCTATCGTTACCCGTAAACAAACAACCGTGCTTCCTCGCATTTTCCATATCGACCTACCTGAAGACCTACAGGATGCAATCGACAAATGCAAGGATGATAAATTGATTAGGGAAATTGGAATTGAATGGGCAATCCAACAAAGCAAAGAACTAATGCAAGCGGGTGTTCCCTGTTTACATTACTATACAATGGGCACCAGTGAAGTAACCCGTCGAATCGCCTCTGCTATCTACTAAAATTAATTTGGAACCATGTCTGCCGTCAATTTTTACCAGGTTTTGGAAGTCCCCCGGACGGCGGGCAAAGAAGAAATAAAAAAGGCCTATCGGTCCAAAGCCAAGTTGTACCACCCTGATGCCGGAAGGGAGAAATCGGCCGACAAATTCAACCAAATTACCCTAGCGTATGAAACCTTGCTGGATGAAAATAAACGCAGAATACATGATCTCCGACTGAACAATCGATACCAGGAATACAGACGGCCCACCTCTGCCAACCCGAAAACAAACCCTGATATGTTCAGCCGTTCAAGGCAATACTACTACTACCAAAAAGTACAACAAGAAAAATCGGTACCAGCTCATCCGTATTTCAAACCCTTTTTAGCGGTTATTCTAGTTTTGGGCTTCATTATGATTTTTTTACCCTTAATGGTCGTTTCCATTAACCTTATTTTCGCCTTTTCCCTAATTTTGGTCCCTGCTGGAATGCTCCTAGTTTGGGAATCCATAAAAAACCTCGTTGTTCTGAAATGAAGAAAAACTATACCGTATCCATAACCAATGGCAACACCTATGAAACTTCCATAAACAATGAATTATTGGTGCATGGGAAGGCCGCTCAAATTAACCCTATTTCTGAAAAGAATGGTGAATACTCGGTAACCATTGATGGACAAACATCCAAAGTGGAAGTCCTTTCAGCTAATTACAAAGAGAAAAGTTTTACCATTCTCATTCATGGAAAAAAATACAAAGCCCAAGCTTCTAACGAATTTGACTTGTTGTTGAAAAAAATGGGCTTCGACTCTTCTAGCTCACAAAAAATAAAAGAATTAAAAGCGCCTATGCCGGGAATGGTATTAAACATCCCTGTTTCCGAAGGTGATAGTGTAAACAAAGGTGATACCCTTTTGGTTTTGGAAGCCATGAAAATGGAAAACAGCATCAAAGCAGCAGGTCCTGGTAAAATCAAACAGATTCTGGCGCAAAAAGGAAAAGCTGTTGAGAAAAATCAAGTCTTAATTGTATTTGAGTAATTCATAACTCCGCTTGACTTTCGTAGCTTTGCCCCATGCAATTGCTCGATGGTAAACTTATTTCGGCCCAACTAAAGGTCGAACTGAAAAACGAAGTAGAACAATTAATAGCGGCAGGAAAGAAAGTTCCCCACCTAGCAGCAGTGCTTGTTGGCAACAATCCCGCCAGCGAAACTTATGTGGCCTCCAAAGTTCGTTCCTGCGAAGAAGTTGGATTTGAATCAACCTTGATTCGCTTACCTGATACTATCACGGAGTCCGATTTATTGCAACATATTGAAGACTTGAACCTGAACCCAGCGGTAGACGGATTCATTGTACAACTGCCTCTTCCCAAACACATCAGCGAAAAAAAAGTATTGAAAGCCATCGATCCCGATAAAGATGTGGATGGTTTTCATGAAGTTAATATTGGTCGACTTGCCTTAGGCTTACCTGGTTTTGTTCCGGCAACACCCAAAGGAATTATGGAAATGCTAAAATATGCCCAAGTTGAAACAAGCGGAAAACACTGCGTAGTGCTAGGCCGAAGTCATATTGTTGGAATGCCCATAAGTTTGTTAATGATGCAAAACGGTAATCCGGGCAACAGCACAGTTACCATTTGCCATAGCAAAACACAAAACCTTGCTGAAATCACAAGACAAGCGGATATTTTAATTGCAGCCATTGGAAAACCTAATTTCGTTACGGCCGATATGGTAAAGGAAAATGTGGTAGTGGTCGACGTGGGAATTAATCGCATCGAAGATTCTACCCGGAAATCAGGTTTTAGATTGGTTGGCGATGTCGATTTTGATTCGGTAGCCCCCAAGTCATCCATGATTACACCAGTGCCAGGTGGCGTAGGATTGATGACCATCGCCTGCCTCCTGTTAAATACCTTGGAAGCCGTAAAAAGAAAAAGTGCAAATTAATTGCCCATTTCCCCCCTCTACTCTCCAAATAAGAACATTCCGGGAATAACGCCAACCTCAAACGAATCAAGCAAAACCCCTTCCCCGGAATAGACGAAACTCTCACCTTTCTGATTAAAATCTTTACTATCGGCTACATACAAGCGATACGAATTGGAATCATAACCCAAAGCCGTAAAATTCTTACCGTTGCGTGAAACCAAAGGATTACTAAAACTAGGCTGTGTAATCGGAAAAGAATAAACATCCGTTGCCAACACAAACAAACTATCGGCTTGTCCATTGCTTGTCAACATACTGCCATAGGCCAATGAAGTAGGAAAGGCATGAACCAAACTGGGAACAAGGCCAGGCTGGGTAATTTTATACATCGAGCCGTTCAACAAATTAAGATCGCTGCCATAACAAAGCACCCATAAATTCCCTTCCTTGTCGGCACATAAGCTCCCTGGCGAATTCCCAACCGAAATACTGTCGCTTACCGCATCCGAAGTAGGATCCACCACATACACCTTGTTATGCTCGGCTGTCCCAACAAATACTTTTCCATTCAACAAAACCAGCTCTTCCGTCCAATAAGGCAAAGGAATCTGACCGATTTTTGTACCCGAACTTAGCTGCACAATAGCAATTTCCTTGGCATACAAATCCGTCACATAGGCTTTATTTTCACCGACCTTCAACATATACCTCGGACTAGTCAGGCCTTGAATAGTCATAACCGACTTAAAATCAGAGGCATTAACTACTTCTATCTTACCCGAATTATTAACCACGATAAACAGCTTATCCTCCAATTTCAGCATAGATTGACCAACATCGCCTAGGTAAAAACCATTGGCCGTTTGAAAAAGATCGGCCGTAACAGCACCCGTTTCCAAATCGCGGTAACTTACCGAAGCGTTTCCTCCCATAAAATTGCCTTCATTTAGCACAAAAACAGCCTTGCTTGTGGTAATTTCGATGGGGGGTGGAATGGGCTTTTTACAGGATTGCAGCCCAATAACTAATATCAAAAGCAGAACAAGTATAGCATTTCTTCGCATCAAGCAAAGGTACGTTCCAATCACCAATTTTATCGACCTAAGTAGTAAGGAACTTTCCAAAAACTATTTACAATTTAATTTAATTCCTTGGCGGGCCCCCTTCGCCCATTAAAAGTGGTGCAAAGCTTAACCAGTTTACCAGGGCTTCGGGTCACGCTATCCACTGCAAGTCCTCGCGCCTATCGCTAAAGCTCAGGCCGCTGTGGGCTTTCCGTTCCTATCGTTGCCCGGGGTGCTACGATTAAGCATTTACAAAGGTCATCACTTTTTACTTCGTATGGGCATTTGACAAATAGGAGAAACTGAATTAAGCACGACACTCCAAATTGACACCAAAAACCAGGCAGGTAGTCCTTCGGGCAGGGATAGCAGCGTAAAGCCCGGAACCTAGCCGCCTATGCACCTACACTTTTTATTCGGTTAAAGCCAAAGGGCGGCTAGGTGAGGACTTGCAGCGAATAGCCCGACCCGACCGCACCTAGCACAATGCTGGGAGTATAGGAAATGCTTAGGGTGCGGGAAGGGGGCACGCATGAAAGAGAGGTTAGATGTTAGATGTTAGATATTTTGTAAATTGAGGGAGATATACTTAGAATCACGATATTTGCAGAATAGGTCAACATTGAAAACTACCCCTTATATTCTTTTTTGCTTTGTTTTTTCGTTTTGTATAAGCATCGGGAAGGCACAGGTGGTGGTGAACATGAGCAATGGTTCGATTTCGGAATGTGAAGGTATGCTGCTGGATAGCGATGCGGGAACCCCTGCGGGCAACTACGAACACAACGAAAACCTTACTTATACCATCTGTGTACCTGTGGCCGATAGCATTATTCTAAGCTTTTCAGAATTCTGTACGGAACCGGTGTTGGATTATCTCCGCTTTTACAATGGACCGGATACGCTTTCCCCCCAAATCGGCCCTGCATACTCCGGAAACAATACGCCTCCAACTATTTTGGCCACCAATGGTTGTTTGACGGTCAATTTCATAACCGACCCCAACGTGGCTTGTACGGGTTGGATAGCCAATTGGGAAGTGGTGATTCCTGATCCGGTGCCGCCTGTCATGCAATTTACACCTACGGCGCCTTCGTGCAGCACCAGCACCGTAAGTTTAAACTTTAGTTATCCTATTCCATGCGATAGCGTATATCCAGGAGCATTCGACATTGATGCACCACTCGGCTTGGGCATCTCATCCATCACCCCGGTGAATTGTGTGAACGGAATGGCAACCCAATACACGGTAAACTTTTCTCCCGGAATGAACGAAAGTGGGGATTATGACTTTCAATTTACCTACAATTATTTGGATCCTTGCGATGAACTTTGGGTTTTACAATCCAATGCGAGTATGAGTGTGAACAATTGTCCTTTGCAACTGGAACTAATTGCTTTGGATAGCTTGATTTGTCCGGGCACCTGCACCCAACTGATTGCCCGAGTTACAGGCGGTACAGGCCCAGGTACTTATACGTATGCTTGGAGCGCGGGCGCTTCTGGTGGAGGTGATACGGTAACGGTTTGTCCTTCGGCAACCACGGCCTATACAGTAACTGTTGACGATGCAGGTCCAGCACTTGCAGCCTCTGCTTCAATTACCATTCAAACTTACAATCCGCCGGTGGCCCAAGCCGATTTTTCTACCTGCCGAAATGTGGGTCCCTATACTTTAACAGCTACGCCAGCTGGTGGCACTTGGGAAGGTGTTGGAATAAGCAATGCAAACAACGGAACCTTTGAACCTTGGGCCGGAGGAGGGAATTCGAGGTATGCCACTTATATCGACCCAAATGGTTGCAAGGATAGTGTTTATGTGACTATTTTGCCTATTTGGGCTGGTCCTGACGAGGCTTCCTGTCCGGCAGCGGCGCCTTTTCAAGTAGCCCAACCTACACCCAACGGTGGTACCTGGAGCGGACCGAATGTGGATGCAGCTGGTTTGTTTGATCCTTCGGCTACTGGTTCCTATACCTTAACTTATACGGCACCGAATGGTTGTGTAGATACCAAAATTGTGAATGTGGACAACATCGTTTTACCAAGTACGGATTCGGTTTGTGAGAGCTTGGCTGAAATTAATTTAACGGCAAATCCATTTGGAGGAACGTGGACTGGAAACGGTATTACGGATGGATATTGGGGAACCTTTGAGCCACCTACTGCTGGTCCGGGTAACACAACCCTAACCTACACGATCAATGGTTGCAGTTCCAATTTCGATATTTTTGTAAAAACTATAAATGCCACTCCATTCATTTATGCTTGTCCAATGGGTGGAACAATCGTATTACCCCCGGCTACTCCGCTAGGTGGAATTTGGAGTGGAAGTGGGGTACAAAATCCAAGTTTGGGCGTATTCGACCCTAGCAACTTTGTAAACGGAACAAATATTCCGGCAATTTATAACCTAAACGGATGTACCGATACGACCGTAGTTAGAATCAGAATGACCGATATTGATACCCTAACTGCTGAATTTTGTCCAGATGGTTCGGTGGTTACCTTGGATTTTGGTTTTCCGAACGGTGGCACTTGGACAGGAACAGGTGTTAGTTTAGCAACCGATCCGGGAGAGTTTTCACCAACAATAGCAGGTACAGGAACTTACACCATCAATTATGCTATTAATGGATGTAGCGACAGTGCCACTTTTATTGTCCGCCCCCACCCTATCATTCGCGACACCTTAGTTTGCACCATGGCCGATCCTTTTGTGATACCAATCGACCAAGTAGGAGGAACATGGCAAGGTACCGGAATAAGTGACCCCGATTTGGGACTGTTTGACCCAGGAGAGGCCAATGTAGGAATAAATACAGTTTGGGTTGAAAGTTCAATTGGTTGTTTGGACAGTGTGAACATCGACGTAATTCAATTGAACGGTGCCCAAATTTTTGGATTACAGAATCTCTATTGCTATATTGACTCAGTAATTACCTTGACTGCTAATCCAGCTGGAGGAACATTTTCTGGCCCTGGTTTGTTTCAGGACAGTTTGTTTAACCCTTCCTTAGCTGGTCCGGGTACCCAAACCATCTTATATAGTTTTGGTTCGGGCAATTGTTTGGTTGAAACAGACAAGAATATTTTTATTAAGGACAGCATCAAAACCTCCATTTATGTAGCATCCGACAGTGTGTGTTATGGCAAAACCATCAATATCCGAGTTATTGCGGTGGGTGGTTCAGGTGATGATTTTATTCATACTTGGACCAATCCTGTTGAAACTGGCGACCGTGTAGATGTATTGGCTCAACAAACAGAAACCATAATCGTAACAACATCGGATGGCTGTTCTAAATCGGTAACCGATAGTTTTCAACTTTTTGTATGGCCACCCATTCGTGTTGATTTCACAACCAGTCCAACCAAATGTTATGGTGAGGAAGGCTATGCCTTAATAGAGCCCGCAACCCAACCCAATACTTACGCCTATTTATGGGAAAATGCATCTCCTTCGAATGGCGATAGTGTAACAGCCCAAGTTGGCTATGATTATCGGGTAGAAATAAGCGATTTACAAAGTGGTTGCCAATTAGATACCGTGGTGAATATTCCGGGGTACAGTTATGTTCAGGCCTATTTCACACCAAACCCTGATGGAGGCTGCGTTCCAATCAGTGTTCCGGATATTGGCTTTATTGATCTCAGCAGCAATGGACAAAGCGGGACTTGGGATTTTGGTGATGGGAATTCTGCTCCATACCAATTTGGAACAACACCGGTAAACCATTATGCTGATACAGGGCATTATTTGGTAACCCTTTCGTTACAAGGCCAAGGAAATTGTGTAGACACTTTTCAGTTTGAAGTATGTGTATCACCTGAGGTAAAACTTTTTGTTCCAAACACCTTTACTCCCAATGGAGAAGGGCCAACCGAAAATGAGGTTTTCAAAGCCGAGGCAATTGGTTTATCCGAATTTAGTATGAAAATCTACAACCGTTGGGGACAAGTCATCAAGGTAATGAATAGCTTGGACGAGGCTTGGGATGGCACCTACAATGGGGCACCTGTTCCTGCAGGTTTTTACACATGGGCCATCATTGCCAAAGGGAAGGATGTAGATCGAATCCGGTATATTTACGATACGGGAACGGTTTATGTAGCGAGATAAAAAGGCAGAAAAGGCCTTTGACTTTATAATAGCCTACATCAAATAGATGCCTTAAAGATTATATAGCTAAATCAAGTTCTTCGTTTTATATACCAATTTTAATTAATAAATAGTCCAATAGCTATTTGTAAATTTAGATTGATAAATGCCGATATAAACGCTGTTTAGGCAAATTATGGCGAAACATAATTGGACTATTACAGATTTTTAATCGGTATAAAATCCGACTTTGATTATATCGGATTTTAAGTCACCTTGTACCAAACAAAAAAGCCGTTTCAATATCTGAAACGGCTTTTCGATATTCTGTTAGACTAAAGTCCGGCTTTTTTACGCATCCACTCCGTGGTAACGGAACTAGGGCGTTCAATAGGATGACCTAAGGCGCGATCCCAAATCAATTGAGCCAAAACACCCAAGGCCCTGGAAACTCCGAACAAAACGGTATAGAAATCATATTCAGTAATGCCGTAATGAACCAGCAAAGCACCTGAATGGGCGTCTACGTTTGGCCAAGGATTCTTGATTTTACCCGTAGATTCTAAAATAGGCGGAACAACTTCATAAACTACACCAACCAATTCGCATAAATCATCTTGCCCAATGTATCGACGGTAAAAATCCTGTTGAACAGAAAAACGGGGGTCGGTTTTACGCAACACAGCGTGTCCGTAACCTGGCACTACTTTTCCATTGGCAAGTGTTTGCTTTACATATTCAGCAATTTGTTCTTTGGTAGGTGTTTTTGTTCCGATTTCCTCTTGCATTTGGAACAACCATTTGATTACTTCCTGGTTAGCCAATCCATGCAAAGGTCCGGCTAGTCCATTCATACCTGCCGAGAAAGAATAATAGGCATCGCTCAAAGCCGAACCTACCAAGTGTGTGGCATGGGCTGATACGTTACCACCTTCGTGATCGGCATGAATAGTTAAATACAAACGCATTAACCTTTTCACATCCAAGGTATTATACCCCATCATGTGGGCAAAGTTTGCAGCCCAGTCGAGGGATTTATCGGGTTCGATATGAACATTGTTTTTGTAGGTTCTGCGATAGATATAGGCAGCAATACGAGGCAACTTAGCAATCAAATTTAAGGAATCCTCAAAAGTAGCATCCCAGTATTCCTTTTTATTCAGACCTTTATCGTAGCGAGCAGAGAAAACACTTTCGGTGCGGCAGGCTAAAACGCCAATGCTGAACTGGGTCATAGGATGCGTATCAATTGGCAATGCATCCAAAGTTTTGAAAACATGAGCCGGAACATCACTGCGGTTGGCCAATTCTTTGCTGAGGGCAAACACTTCTTCTTGGGATGGTATTTCGCCAAGGAGCATCAATAAAAACAAACCTTCCGGAAGTGGTTCAAAACCACCAATAGCGCGGGGTAATTTCTCGCGTAATTCAGGAATCGTATAACCTCGGAAACGGATACCTTCTTCGGGGTCTAGTTTGGAAGTTTCCGTTACCAATCCTATCATACTTTTCATTCCTCCATACACCTTGTCAATGGTGATATCACCGATTACGACATGGCCATGTTCTTTCACAAATTGCTTCGTCTCAGCGGCCATTGGCAAGGCCTTCTCAGCAAATTTCCTCTTTAGTTCTTCCATAACTTTCTTTAGACTTAAATGGGTTTTATTGGTCTAGTTTTATTTAATGAATTTGAAATTTTTTCCTAAAAATACAGCATTATCGCCTAACATTTCTTCAATGCGCAACAATTGGTTGTATTTCGCAATCCGGTCGCTGCGTGAAGCAGAACCAGTTTTGATTTGTCCACAGTTTAGGGCAACAGCAAGATCAGCAATAGTTGTATCCTCGGTTTCTCCACTGCGATGGCTCATAACACTCGTATAGCTGGCATTTTTGGCCATGCTCACAGCATTAATGGTTTCGGTCAAGGAGCCGATTTGGTTCACTTTTACCAAAATCGAATTGGCTACAGCTGTATCAATACCTTGTTTCAATCGCTTCACATTTGTAACAAACAAATCATCCCCTACCAATTGAACCCGATCACCTATGGTTTGGGTCAACAATTTCCATCCGTCCCAATCATCTTCAAACAAACCATCTTCAATGGATAGAATTGGATATTTGGAGGTCCATTCTTTCCAGTAAGAAACCATTTCGGAGGAGGTCAATTTACGACCATCCGACTTTTTGAAATAGTATACTTTTTCATCCTCCAAGTAGAATTCAGAAGAAGCGGCATCCATGGCAATATAAATATCTTCACCCGGACGGTATCCAGCTTTTTCAATGGCCATAAGTACCGATTCAATTGCTTCCTCGTTGGATTTTAAATTAGGTGCAAACCCTCCTTCATCGCCGACATTGGTGCTCATACCTTTTGATTTCAACACATTTTTTAAATGGTGAAACACTTCAGTTCCCATTCGCAAAGCATCTGAAAATCGCTCTGCACCAACTGGCATAATCATAAATTCCTGAAAATCGATGGAATTATCGGCATGACTTCCTCCATTCAAAATATTCATTAAGGGAATCGGCAAAGTATTGGCATTTACGCCTCCAACATAGCGATAAAGTGGCTGTCCGGAAATCTGGGCAGCAGCTTTTGCAGCAGCCAAGGAAACGCCAAGGATTGCATTTGCACCCAAGTTACTTTTGTTATCAGTGCCATCCAATTCAAGCATTTTGGCATCAATCCCATTTTGGTCGAATACTGGCCAACCTTGCAGTTCTTCAGAAATAACTGTATTCACATGATTTACTGCTTTTAAAACACCTTTACCCAAATAATAGCTTTTATCACCATCCCGCAATTCAACGGCTTCATGCTTCCCTGTAGAAGCTCCAGAAGGAACCGCTGCCCTACCAAAAGCTCCTGAATCAGTAATTACATCAACCTCTACGGTAGGATTACCGCGAGAATCTAAAATTTGTCTGGCTTGAATACCTGCAATGGTGCTCATACTTGCTATTTTTTATTCGGGTGCAAACTTAGAATAATTCCCGAACGCACCAAGGGTAGTAGGTCATTTATGAAGATGATTTTGGTTATTTTTTTACCAATTCCTACAGCATCGGTTTTAAATCATGCCTTTACTTCCTTTTCAATCGGAAATTTTGCAAAATAAAACCGCAAATCTGAATAGCTAACAATATCACCTAATATGGCTTTCATTTCATTCATTTTTAGACTAGGGTCCCAATCTTTTGAATGTTCTCGAATGTATTCTTGCTTTTCCTTTTCAACGAATGCATCAACCTCTAATTGACCTGTACCTACATACCTAGCCAAATGCCCTTCTATAGTTGTTTGGGCCAATTTCCTTGCAGTGGCAACTTGTTCCACACTACCAAAAACTTTATACAGATTAAAACTTAAGGCATAGGTATCTACTTTATCTGTTTGAACTGCCTTTTCTTTCTTTTCTTTTTTTTCCTTTTTCTGTCTAGGCTTAGGTTCAGTCTCCATCATCTCTTCGGGCCTTTCAATGCCATTGGCTGATACAAATGAAGCGATTGCCTCCAAAAACCTTGGGCCTATGCTTTCTACCTTGGTGGTGCCAAAACCTTTTATTTTCAACAATTCGCTTTTGGTCAAAGGCAATTGGGTGCACATCTGAATCAAAGATTTTTTATTGGCCACCAGAAATATAGGCAAATTTTCTTCCTCGCATACCAAATCCCTAATATCTCGTAAGGTCTCATATAGTTCTGGATAAGGTATACCGGATGTATCGTCTTTATGCTGGGTAGCATACACATTCAGGTTAAAACCAGGCAATTGCAAATTGTTCTTGGTTTTCATAAAATCCTCCAACCTGAAATCCTTTCCGCATTTGGTAATGAATTCGTATTTGGTCCATAAACCTCGCCAAAACTCTTCCAATAATAGATTCAGATCCTTGGCCGTTTCTTTGCTTTCAGTAATAATTTTATTGTTTTTGAGCGCTTCAATTTTTCCTTTTATCTGGGCTTTAAAAAACACCGAAGCCTTCTCCAACCTCTCCTCCAAATTTCCACTTCCCAGTCCATCAAACAATTGCAATAATTGAATTTCGAACTTCCTAGAAACAGCAGCCAATTCTACCCATTCATTGTTCCATTTCTCCACCCATTCCAAACCCGACCTATCCAATTGCTGTGAATTATTATGGCATAACCTAAAAAGCTCCTGACTTTGATAGGCAAATTCTTGTAAATTAAAAATATCCAACAAAACTTTTTGCTGAAAGGAACGCTTCCCTTCTACCAAAACTGCCTCCACCACTTCGGCCGATTGTTTTCTTTCCGCAAACCTTACCACCTTTTCGTGGTTTTGCAAACTGTTTGGATTGATTTTCGAACGTAAACGAATCCCTTCCAAAGTTCGGCAACGACTGAGGGCAACATATACTTGTCCGTTCGAGAAGGCCTTTTCTGCATCAATTTCAACCTGATCAAAGGTTAAACCTTGGCTTTTATGGATAGTAATGGCCCATGCCAAACGCAAGGGATATTGGGCAAAACTACCAAGCTCTTCTTCGTTAATTGTATTCGTTGTTTTATCCAGTTTGTATTGAATATTGTCCCATCGTTCCACCTTTACATCAATAGGCTCAGTTTCTCCATCACAAAGCACTTTAATGGATTTTTGCCCCAACTCATAAACTATACCAAGCTTCCCATTAAAGTACCGCTTATCGGTATCGTTCTTGACAAACATCACCCTCGTTCCAAGCTTCAATTCAATCACTTCATCCGCAGGATAGGATTTCTCTGGAAATGCACCTGAAACAACCGCTTTGTAAGTAAAACTAGGACCATTCAACCTTGCCAACTCCTGTTGGTTTATGGTATCGGCCATATAATTATGGGTGACCAGAGACACCGTTTTATTATCCTTTTGTGATTGAGCAACAAATCGGGTATTTAACAAGGCAATTGTTTCTTCATCTAATTGGTTGTTCCTGACCTTATTCAACAAATCAACAAATTCCTTATCATTTTGTCGGTATATTTTTTCCAATTCGATGTAAACGGGGTTAACCTCCGAAACCACTTTGGCATCAAAGAAAAACGGACTAGCATAGGAATTTGAAAGAATTTTCCATTCGTCATCCTGCACTACCGGTGGAAGCTGGTACATATCACCAATAAACATAACCTGCACGCCACCAAATGGTAAATTGGATTTTCGTCTGACCACCCTGAGTATCACATCAATGGCATCCAAAATATCACATCGCACCATGCTTATTTCGTCCAATATCAGTAAATCAAGCTGCCGAATTACCGACCGTCGGGCAGCATTCAACTTGGCAGAAGCCAACAATTTATTGCTTTGTTCAGACGGCTTAGTCTTATCTACAGGAGGTACAAAGGGGGAAAAAGGCAATTGAAAAAAGGAATGAATGGTACTACCTCCAGCCTGAATAGCAGCCACACCCGTTGGCGCCAAAACAGAAATCTGCTTGTAGCAATTCTCCTTAATATACCGAAGCAAGGTAGTCTTGCCCGTTCCTGCTTTACCGGTAAGAAAAATACACCGGTTTGTTTCGTTGGCAAATTCAAATGCCCGACGAAATTGATCGTTTAGTTCCATAATATGAGGTCAAAAGTAGACATATTTTTAATTATTTAAACAAACATATGCAGAATTTTTATTAACAATCCGAAAAATCGCTGCCAAACGTATCATCTACAAAGATTAATTGGCAATCCATTTTATTTCTTTACCACCAAGGCCTTAAACGAATAATACACTCATTTTTCAAGCTGCTTCAACTTTTTTGCCATTCGTTTCAGTTCATGTTTTCCCCTAGCCAAAAGGGAAGCCTGGGCATTCGGTGCCATTGCATCGGCAACAACCATACTTACTTCCGAAATCAAATCAGGGTATTTTAGGGCAATATTGACCATTACCGTCATACTAAACACCCGTATGGCAATGGGCTCCTTGATTGAATGAAAAAGTTTGGAACATTGTTCGAAGGCTTTTCCGCAAAATTCTTCGGGAATATCAACCACGGTTAAAGCCCGTATCGAATTCCGCTTTACCGTTTCCCCTGCGCTTGGATTGGCAATAATGTCTAATAAAGAGGGAAGGTAAGGCAAAATAAAATCTGGATAACGCTCTGTAATGTAGATTAATCCCCATGAAATCCGCTGGGCTATCCGATACTCTTCCGTCAAAAACAATTCCATCAGACATTGGAACCGTTCAAAATCCTGTCCGACCCAATCGACAATCTTCATCATAGCCGGCTTCGAATATTCTTCTAAAATTTTGGCTTTCAAATCCATGGTAGCGCAAAATTGTGAAATTTTACCCAATGATGAAATAGCGTTTTTTACAACTTGATTATTTTTGGAATGACTTTTGCAAACCCTAAGTTTATACTTTTGCACCACAAACAATGAAAAATCTATTTTCAATCTTATTTACATTGATTGGCCTTCAATTGATGGCTCAACAAGCAACTTCTCCTGAAAAGGCCAAGAAAATTCTCGACGAGGTTTCTGCTAAAACAAAATCATACTCCACCATTAATGCTAGCTTTTCCTATAGCTTGGAAAACAAAGCCAGCAAAGTGAACGAAAAACAAAGCGGCACGCTGGTATTGAAAGGACAAAAATTTAAGCTTTCCTTGGCTAACCAAGAAGTGATCAGTGACGGAAAAACAGTTTGGGTTTATATGAAGGAATCCAATGAAGTACAAATTAAAACAGTGGAGGATTTCAATTCTGAATCAGACATCAACCCTACAAAAATCTTTACTGTTTACGAACAAGGTTTCAAATTCGATTACGTGAAAGAAGCCACAACCAATGGTAAAACCTTGGCCACGGTTGACCTTCTTCCATTGGATCCTAAAAAGAAAAACTACAGCAGGGTAAGATTGGAAATCGACAAAACCACAAAACAAATCGTTTCTACCAAATCCTTTGGTAAAGATGGAAATGTTTATACCTTAAATGTTAGCAAATTGGCAACCAATGCAAACTTCGAAGACAAGCAATTCACCTTCGATAAGGCTAAATTCCCCGGCGTAGAAGTTGTAGACCTAAGGTAAGCCAAACCTACCTACCTTTCCCCTACCCTATTTCCGAACTACTAAGCGTTTTGAGCAATTACCGCATAACCAAAATCGACCGATATATCATCGGTCAGTTTCTTGTCACTTATTTCTTTGCCATTGCTCTTATTGTTGGTATTGCCGTTGTATTCGACGTTTCGGAAAAAATCGAGGATTTCATAAAGAAAAAACCCGGTTTCTATAAAATCATTTTTGAATACTATATTTATTTCATTCCCTATTTCGCCAACCTCTTCAGCTCACTTTTCATTTTTGTAGCTGTAATCTTTTTCACCTCTCGAATGGCCTACCGAACTGAAATTGTGGCTATTTTAAACAGTGGAATTAGTTTTTGGCGTTTTCTTTATCCTTACTTCATTGGAGCAGCCATTCTTACCTTGCTTTCAATGGTTCTGACCAATTTTGTAATCCCGCCTGCCAATAAACATCGACTCCAATTCGAAGATACCTACATTAACAATATGCATGTAATGGTAGAGCGCGACTACCACCGGCAAAGCAGACCAGGCGACTTTGTGTACCTTGAAGGGTATAATCCCGATAGTAGAACGGGAAATAATTTCTCCTTGGAAAGGATTAAAGAGGGCAAATTGGTTTATAAAATCTCTGCGAACAATATTAAATGGGACACGGTTAAAAACGAATGGATTATGGACAAATTCCATGAACGCTTTTTTTTAGCCAAAGGGGAAAAGGTTTTAACCGGCTCAAACCGAAAAGCCGATTTCGATTTAAAACCTGAAGATTTCACCAAACGCATTACCAATATTAAAACCCTCAACTACTTTGAATTGAATGAAGTCATCGAAAAGGAAATTTTAAAAGGTGGTAATTTGCTCGACTTCTATTTAATGGAAAAGCATGAACGTTTTTCTATGCCCTTTGCAGCCTTTATTCTTACGGTTATCGGTGTAAGTCTTAGCAGCCGTAAAGTCCGTGGTGGAATTGGATTGCAAATTGGTTTTGGATTGGCCTTGTCATTTGCCTACATCCTGTTTAGTCAAGTAAGCGGACAATTTGCTATAGCCGGAACCATTCCTATTTGGCTGGGGGTTTGGATTCCGAATATATTATTTGGCCTTTTGGCTTTGATTTTGGTCAGACAAGCTCCTAAATAATCGTCCATTCTGATAAATACCAATTTCCTGAAAACCAACATTTAATTCTATTCTAGGAGTTCAAATGAAGCTTGTTGGCGATTCTGCATAGGATTGGAAAAATTTCCCTTCCACCATATTGTTAAATGACTATTTTTGCGGCCTTAAAATTTTAAGATGTCTAAAGAAGCAGAAAACAAGCAAGAAGAATTCCTATTGGATGCCGAGGTGGCCTACACCAAAGCAGAAAAATGGATTGAAGATAATAAAAAACCACTGGGCATTGCTACCATTGCGATTATCTCAGCTGTTCTAGGGTATTTCCTTTGGACAAACTGGTACATTGCCGGTGAAGAAAAAGCTGCGAGTGGAGAAATGTTTGCCGCTCAAAACTATTTCGAAAAAGATTCATTCAATTTGGCTTTAGAAGGCAATGCCAACAACGCAGGATTTTTAACCATCATTGAAGACCATCCTTTCACCAAATCAGCTAATTTGGCTCATTATTATGCTGGAATTTGTCAGCTTAACCTTGGCAAATGGGATGAGGCCATAGAAAACCTTGAAGCATTTGATAGCGACGATAAAATGGTGGCTCCTATTGCCAAAGGCGGAATTGGCGATGCTTACATGGAAAAAGGAGAAACCGAGCAAGCCATAAAATATTTCATGCAAGCGGCCGAATTAGGAAATAACAATTTCGTTACCCCCATTTATTTAATGAAAGCGGCCTTGGCTCAAGAAGAACTTGGCAAATTTGAGGATGCTGTAAAATTGTATGAAAGAATTAAAAAAGAATACAGCGAAAGTCAAGAAGCACGCGACATCGATAAATACATCGCTCGCGCCAACAACTTGAAAAACGGCTAATTCTGCTCAAAAAATATCAGATTAAGGCTACCTTTCGGTGGCCTTTTTTTTTACCTTTATTTTCTGCCACATTTCAATTAGGTTTACATCGGAATTACACCGAATGGACATAAAGTACTGTTCATTTTCCGACTCCAATTTTGTTGAAAATACTGAACTAACATACTGTATTACAACCATTTATAAATATTAGTTTAAAAATATCCTTTGTACTATTTATAAATTAAAATTGGTACTAAAAAAGCCAAAGTCGGAAGGAGGTTATAAATCAATCTACCAAACCCAATTGATTACGATTGATTTATATAGATTTAACCCAGATTACGCATTAGAAATGCATAAACGATTAACCAGTTGTAAATCAATTTGTATAGCCAAATTGATAACAACTGCTATCCCGAAATTTCTTCGGGAGGGGTAACCCCAAATAAATCAAGTAGTTCGGATTAATAAATCCTCCTATTGATTAATTTGGGTTTAATGGTTTTTGCTTACCGATTTGACCACAGTGGATGAAATGCAAAGGCCAAGGTTCAGCACCATGTTATGCAGAGGGCTCGGGCAAGGATAGAAACGGATAGCCCACAGGGATGCTACCACCGAATACTTTCGGGGGTAGCAGACCGAGGACTAGAAGTGAATAGCCTGACCCAACCGCCCTTGTAAATGGTTAAATTATAGCAGCATGTTTTTGGGCGGTTGGGGGCCCGCCAAATACTTATTAAAAAACAGTCCGATAAATTGAATTTATTGACCAAGCTAATCCAAGGCCGATGCGGGATTACCAATTGAAATTCATGGCAAAATTTCCCTAATCTGACAAGGTGGTGGCAAACGATTTCACTACCCGACCTGATTTACAGCTACACAGCCATGTTGCACTTTGAGGGATAAATCGCTGTGGAATTTGATATGACTGCTTTTGCTTCAATAAAACGCCAAGAAAAACGCACTTTCAACAAGGCTTAACTTTTCCTTTCCATTTCGTTCATCACCTCTGTTTGTATTTTGATACTTTCCAAATGAATTTGGTTGAAAACAGAAACAATGAATTCGCGGTCAAGTCCAACCACATCCGAATAGTTTCGGGCATTTTGCAGAATTTGGTTCCAGCGATCCAATTGAAGAATCGTTGTTTGATTATCCTTTTTATACTGCCCAATTTCGGCAATAATTTTCATACGTTGACCGATGGTATCGATGAGGGTACGATCCAATTTATCAATTTCATGGCGCAAATCCTCCAATTTCGAATTGAAATCCAAGTTCAAACTTCCCTTTTTCCTAAAAATCAGGTCGTTCATCAATTCCCGCAGGCGAAAAGGCGTAATTTGTTGTTTGGCATCACTCCAAGCATGATCAGGATCCGGATGTGTTTCAATCATCAAGCCTTTCATGTTCAAATCCAAAGCCTTTTGAGCCACTTGATGCAACAAATCCCGCTCTCCTGCAATATGACTTGGGTCGCAGATCAGGGGCAAATCGGGCTGAATACGCATCAATTCAATAGGAATTTTCCAATCCGGCGCATTCCTGAAAACCTTTTCGTTGTAGGATGAAAAGCCACGGTGGATAGCGACTAATTTTGTAATTCCGGCCTTATTAAACCGTTCAAATGCACCTAACCAAAGCTGCAAATCGGGATTGACGGGATTTTTAATAAATACAGGAATGCCTGTCCCTCGCAAAGCATCCGCAATTTCTTGCACGTAAAATGGATTCACAGTCGTCCTGGCACCAATCCAAAGGATATCAATTCCAGCCTTTAAAGCCTGTTCAACATGTACCGTATTGGCAACTTCCACAGCTGTTTGAAAACCGAAGTTTTTACCGGCCTCAGACACCCAATTTAAAGCAGGTTCGCCCATGCCTTCAAAACTATCCGGACGGGTGCGAGGCTTCCAAATCCCAGCGCGAAAGATTCGGGTAGGCGTTAGATTTTTCAATTGGCCAGCGGTTGCCATCACCTGCTCTTCTGTTTCAGCACTGCACGGACCAGCCACCAACAGAGGTTCATCGCCCAAATCTAACCAGTCATTTAATGGAGTAATATCCAATTGTATAGTTTATTGATGGGGCAAAGGTAAGGGCTGCAAGAAAAGGAAAAGATGTATTTGGAAATATTTAGAATTCAACGTTCAATTTCTACCCAATTTTTCTGATTTTTTAGTTTTATGCGGGCCCCCTCCGCCCAAAAACCATTGGTGAATTGAAAAAAATTTTGTGCCATGGGCGTTCGGGTCACGCTATCGCCTATAGTCCTCGGTCTGCTCCGTGCCTACGCATCCCTGTGGGCTATTTGGCTCTATCGTTGCCCGGACCCTCCGTTCCAACATTTGTTATGAAAAAAATTTATCGCACTTTAAACCTACATGAATCCATTGGAGGATTTATTAATCAGGACTACATGATTTAGTTGTGCTTTCCGCGATTAAGTAGTGGCAAATAATTTATATAACAAATTGATTTAGAAAACCTTAACTGACCAATTCCTCTCTAATGCTTAATATGGATTTAAAAACAGTCTTTGTAACTCAAATAGTATCTGGCTCCCAAGCCTATCTAACAAACCCGCCTCACCAACCTTGGCAATAGTCAGCATATATTCCTAAGGTTATTTAAAAGGACAAGCTGAAAAAGAATTAGGTTTTAGGTGGTAATTTTGCTAAAAACCAAAGGATTCAGGAATAAACTTGAAGCGCTTGTTGCCTCATTTAAGTTTCATTTGGGCAAAGTAGGGATGATCGGGGTGAACAGCCAATTCTTGCCTGTGAGGCAAAACCACAACATCCATATCTTCCATTGGTATAGCCCCTAGCAAAGGTTCGTTATCGCCGGGCAAAACAATTGCACTGGTAGTGCAACGACGATTCTTAAATCGAAGATCTATTGGCCCAACTACATCATATTCTACAATATGTCCATTGGCCAATTGTGCCTTACGTTTTTCCAAAAATGGAAGTTGAAGTTGCTCCTGAATATTTTCATTTATACATAAATACACACTGCCTGTATCCACAAGCATATTTACCTTCATGTGTTTCACTTCATCCGCTCCAATTATGTTGCGTCGAACATAGGCCAAATCATCGCTATTAATTAGTTCTATTTCTGCATAAATCAAACCCATTTCAAAATATTGTTAAGCAAAAATAACCAAACTTTCCAAACCATGGCAATCCTACTCTCCACTATTTTCTCTCTTCTATTTTCTATTTTCTATTTTCTCTCTTCTATTTTCTCTCTTCTATTTTCTCTCTTCTATTTTCTCCCTTCTATTTTCTCTCTTCTATTTTCTCTCTTCTATTTTCTCTCTTCTATCTAAAAGACTGCACCCTTTCCAATAATTTCTGCTTATACGGTTTTTGAATTGGAATTTCCTTAACCGAGTGTTTTATTTTAACGCAATCAGCCTGCAACCCAACCACAAAATCTAGGTTCACCGCATAACTCCTATGAATCCTTACAAATAACTCCGGTTTCAATTCCGATAAAAAATCATCCATTTTGGTTCTTACCAAATACGAATTGGTGGAGGTTACGATGGTCAAATAAACGTTATCGCTTTGCACATACACAATATCTTTCACCTCCACTTTTATAAAACTATCCTCCTTTTTTACAAAAATAAAATCCTTAAATCGTAGGGGTAAGTTATTTTCTGAAAGCTTAGTTTGATTGAAATTTTCTAAGGCCACCTCAATGGCACTATAAAGACTGTTTTCATCAAATGGCTTAATCAGATAGCCCAAAGGTTTGGTTAGTTTGGCACGATCAACAGTAGCTTTATCAGAGTTGGCCGTGAGAAACAGAAAAGGTAAGTCCTTGTTTTCTTTTATCCAGTAAGCCACATCCACCCCATCCTTTTCGGCCGACAAATTGATGTCAATTAAAACAAAATCTACCATTTCCTTTGATAAGGATTGAATAGCACTTTCATAGCTTGGAGCCGAAAAAACTACCTTATAGCCGATTTTCTGTAAGGCCTCCCGAATACTATCTGCTATCAAAAAATCATCTTCAACAATACCAATTCGTAATTCCGACATAAATTATTTAAATTGGATGGTAAAAATACTTGGCTTTTGCTGATATCCTAATTCTGCGCCCAATTGCTGACTCAACAAGCGAATTAAACGCAAACCCAAGGAGCTGTTTGACTGGCTAAGCAATTCTTCTCGGAAACCGGGACCTGAATCCTGGTAGGTTAAAATCCATTTCCAATTAGTATCTGCCGCTGCCGGCCTTAACTGAATTCGAATTACGCCTTCTGTCCTTTCATTAAAGGCATATTTATAGGAGTTCGTTATCCACTCATTCACGATTAAACCCAGAGGTATGGCCTTGTCAATCAACAAAAAGCATGGCTCCAACTCTAAAACCAAATCAATCTGCTTGGTTTTATCTTGAAAAATTGGCTTAAGTTGTTGGGTAAGGTCATCCACAAAGGCCGCAAAATCAACCGATTCAAGCCCCTCGCTTTGGTAAAGCTTTTGGTGCAACAAGGCGATAGAGCGTACCCTGGTTTGGCTTTCCTGAATAGCCTTTTTTGCCGTCTCGTCCTTTATATTATTGGCTTGTAGCATAAGCAAACTTGAAATGGTTTGCAGGTTGTTTTTCACCCGGTGATGAATTTCTTTTAAAAGCACTTCTTTGTCTTTTAATAGTTGTTCCTTTTCACCCAGGGTTTGTTCCACTTTTTCTTTTTGTGTTCGAATCTCTTCCGTTCTTTCTTTCACGGTGGTTTCCAATACCAGGTTTTGCCTTTTTAGGTTTTCTACCCTGTAGCGGATAAAAAGGATAACCAAGACCAGCAAAGTCAAAAATAGGAATACAATAAAAGCCTTTGTTTCCCACCACGGAATCTGAATGGTTACCGGGAAGCTCAGTATTGAAAACTCAACAGGATTCGACTCCCTAAAACATTTCACCTGCAAGAGGTAGGTTTTTCCCGGTTTTAAGTTCGTATAGCTAATTGAGGGATAAGCACTTGCTGCTGTCCAATCGGCATCCTGACCTTCTAATTTATATTGAAACAACACCTTTTGGGATGAAAAGGCATTGATTTCAAAACTAAGGTTGTTTTTAAAGTAAGGAAGATCCAAGGCCAAAGGCAACTTGGTGCTGGGGTCAAATTCACGGGCATACTTCTGTAAATCTTCTACCAAATTATTGACCCGAATGGATTTTATGGCAACCTTCAAGGAAGGCATCATAAATTGCGAGGCACCTAATTTAAATTGAACCAAACCATTCACAGAACCCAAAAAAAGTCCTTGTTCTGATGGGAAAAGTCCATTGGGATTGATGGTAACGGGTTTAAATCCATCACTTTCGCCGTAATTTTTCAGCTTAGCTTTTCCTTTGGCTAAACCAAACTGACTAAAACCCTCTTCTCCGCCAAGCCATAAACAATGCCTTAGGCTATCATACACCAAGGCGGGAATGTAATTGCTTTTCAATCCTTGTTTGGTAGTTAAAAAAGCTTTAAAATCCGATTGATTGGGAGCTTTGCGGAAAAGTCCATGATCGGCAGTACCCGCATAAAGATTCCCTTCTCCATCTTCTGCTAAACTCCAAACCGATTCCTTGTTCATTTCCTGAATAAGGTGAACCCCTCCGTCCATATCCAATCGGATTAGGCCTTTGTCGTGGGTACCCACCCAAACGGTTTCGGATTTATCAATGAAAACAGTTAAAACATTATTGGTTGGAAAGCCGGAGGTTGTTGTATAATGAATTGTTTTACCCTTGGCCGTTACCTTGGTCAAACCCAACCCGTAATTGGCAATCCAGGCATTTCCCTTTTTATCGAACCGGATTTTTTGAGGACTGATTAGGTCTTTTCCTTCTGAATCCTTAATTTCTTTTACTAAAACCCCTTTTTGATTTAGAACCTTGAAAACCTTTACCCCGTTTTGTTCGGCCAGCCAAAGTTCATGCGATGGGCTCCAGGCCATATCATTGATGGCAAGGGATTCAAAATTCTTTCCTAACCTTAATTCGTCAAAAGAATGGGTTTCGTTCGATTGGTAAAGAAACAATCCATTGGTAGTACCCACAAGGGTTTGATTGGACGAAAAAGGTAAAAGGGCCGTACAATTTGTGGCCGGTAGGCCTTGATTTTCGTTGAATAAACCAAACGATTCCGTTGGTAAAATATTTACCCCGCCGTAGTATGTTCCGGACCAAACTACATTTTCATAATCTACCAAAACTGTTTGTACAGTCTCTACCGATAGACCTTCCCTTTTGCCGAACAACCTAAAGCTGGGATTCCCAAGTCCATCAAAACTGGCTTTTAATAATCCGTGGTTGGTAGCTAGCCATAGGTTTCCAGTTTTATCGGCAGACATTCCTCCAATAAAATCTGATTTTACCAGAGCGGGCAAGGCTACCGTTGAGGGTTTCCCCTCTTTTGAAATGCGGATAAGTGTTCCATCCGTTGCTCCAAACCACAAATTCCCAACTTGGTCTTTGCAACTGCTAAAGAAACCTTTATTTTGAGCATCAGGATAGTTGAGTGTAGTGATTTCATTCCGCTCACAAAGGGCAATTCCATTATCGGTGCCTATCCATAGTTTATTTTGGAAAGATTGCAGCGTAAAACAGGTATTGGAAGGCAATCCATTTTCGGTAGTAAAACTTTTAAATTGTCTATTGGCGTAGGACCGAATACCCTCCGTTTGGGTGGCGAACCAGAGCGTCCCAGAATAATCTTCGCACAGCGCATACACCACACCATCGCAAAGACCTTCCTTTTGTCCAAAATGGGAGAATTTACCTTGCTGGTACAGGGTAGCACCATTTTCGGAGGCAAACCAAATAGCATGCGATTTAGTTTCGAAAATAAAGGTGAGGAAATTGGAGGAAAGACCCTTGCTCTTTGTAAAATGTTCAACGCTTTTACCATCGAAGCGGTTAGCCCCTCCACCTTGGGTAGCCATCCACACATAGCCTTGGTGGTCTTGCATCAGGTGGTTAACGGTGGAGCTATTCATTCCTTCGGCCACGGAAAGGTGTTGAAATGGGTATTGTTGGGCGAATATTGGAAAAGCAAAAACAAACAAAGCAAAGCAAAACCACCCTTGCTTTAAGAAGTATTTTAATTGAAATTTAAAGTAAAACAATTTATTTTAGCGAAAACAAAGCCCCATCCGGATGTTTTGGGTTATAAATTAAAGTGTTTTCAGAAGGAACAACTGCCAAATCCATACCTTCAATAGGAATTGCACCAAGCAATGGTTCAGTATTTCCGGGTAATACAAACGCATCAGTATAGCAAGATCGGTTACCAAAGCTCACCTTAATTCCTCCTACCAATTCCATAGTGCTAATGCTACCACCAGCAAGTGAAACTTGCATAGGAATCCCTTTTTTTAAACCTAATTGACTACGAATTTCTTCATTAATTGCCAATCGGATAGAACCAGTATCAACCATCATTTCAACGGTTAATTCGCGGATTTGATCCTGCGTAATTAATCCTTCCCCAAACTTATATTCATCATATTGGTTGGTTAGTTTTAGGGTAGCATAGGTAAGTCCCATAAATAAAAGTTAAAGATTTTCTAATGCTTTTTCTGAGTTCAAATTTACAAAAAAAACAAAGCCATAGCTCATTCGAAACGATGGCATTTCTCCCTCCCAACTTATTCATTCATCAAAAAACAAAGCCTTTTCATCATAATTCTAAGCGTATTCATCATAAAATAGGCTGAATATAAGGTTTAAACTTCCTTTGATTCATAAAATTAAAATTACAGGTTTTCCGTGAGGCTTTACAATCCTACTTCACCTATAGATTTACGAACCTTAAAAAAGAAAAGAACGCGAGGTTTGAAAGGTATGAACAGCGACCAAACAGAAGCTTTGAGCGATAGAGAATTGGAGGTTTTGGAATGGATAGTGGAAGGATTATCTAGTAAGATGATAGCGGAAAAATTGAACATCAGTATGGACACGGTAGAAACCCACCGCCGCAACATACTCAAAAAAACCGGTGCCTCCAATATGGTTGTAGCGGTGGTGAAGGCGTTTAGGAAGGGGTGGGTGGGGTGAAAGAAAAAAAACAAAATGGAAGCACAAGAAAATAAACGATCAGCTTTGCCAACACCAGAAGAGTTGGAAGCCATGATGGTGGTACCTGCTTGGTTGGTGCATTCTGGTGTATTCTTGATGCAATGGTTAATTTATGGTCTCCCCTTAATTCTCTTGGGACTCCCTATAATTTATGTTGAAAGTTTGGCCTTGAAACTTTTGCTTTTGGCCTCCTTCCCATTAGCCTATAGCCTATTGTTTGGCATTACAGCAGGTGTATTAAGCCGACCATTTCAGGCAGGTATTATTAAAGGTGTGTTTCCTCGGGATGTTCGTTTTCCCATTTATGCCATGCGTCGTTTGTATGGTATCTGCTGGACGAGTGTTTACTACTTCAAACCTGTGTATGGTATAATTCTATCCATTCCTTGGTTTAAGACAATTGTTTTTAGGCTGTTTGGGTATAAGGGGGCGTTGGACATTTCAATTTATCCTGATACTTGGATTAGGGATTTACCAATGCTTCGAGTAGAATCAGGAGCCTATATTGCTAATAGAGCAACTCTTGGAACTAATATCAATTTAGTAGATGGAAACACTATTATAGGAAATATAACTTTGAAAAAAGGTTCAATGGTAGGTCATTTGACTAAGGTTGGAATGGGCGTTACTCATGGTGAGCGCAGTGAATTCGGGATTGGATGTACAATCGGACTTCATGCCAAATTTGGAAATGATGTACAAATTGGTGGGGCCTGTGGGATTAGCCATAGTGCCAAAGTAGGGAATAATACCAAAATTGGTGTTCGCTGTTTTGTTGGTACAGGGGCTGTAATTGGAGATAATCTGAGCATTCCTTCTAACACGCAAATACCGGATAAAGCTGAGGTTCTAACGCAATAGGATGTGGAGAGGTGGGTGAGGGAAAATTTAAGAAAAAGTAAAATAAACAATGAAAAATAAAATTAACAAACCCGTATTAATTTCTTTATTGGTAGGTGCTTTATTTTCAACATTACTCTTTTGGGGATTCAAAACACCAAAAAAAATATTGCTGACCCCTTCAGTAGGTTACATTTCAACAAATTATACATTAACTAACGGCCAGGAACTAAAATTTGAACCTATTATTGAAGAAAACAGCAATTTACTAAATTTTAAAATTGAAGATAAATATTATGATAGGTTATCAAATTATCAACCAATTCAGGATCTAGAAGAACCAAAAATACAATTTACAAAATTTTTACAGGCTGTAAATGAAAGTATTACTTGTGACTCAAAAGGATATTATGATATTTTAGAATTAAGATTTAGTAATTGTTTCCATTATATTCCAGAAAACGAACCTGGTGAACAAGATGAATTATACAAATTGGATAGTGCAATGCAATTTTTCATTTTCAAAAAACTTTTCAAAAGTAAATTAATTCGTAAAAAATTGTTTGAAGAAGCACTTGATTACCTTTCAAACACATGTAATTCATATCCAAAAGATTACAGAAAGGAAGTCATTTTAGTGCTAAATGATTTGGAAGCATTTGTAAAAACATTAAATACCACCAATTACTCCGATGATCAGGTCTCAGAATTTTCTTACATCAAAGGTTTCGTATATCGGCGATTTTTAAACGAAGATGTACCTTCTGAAGAATTATTAGATTATGTCCAAAAAACGAAGGCAAAAATCACTGAAATTCAACCTTCCACTCTTCCAGAATCTTTTATAGAGGTAATAATTAACAATCAAATTAAAGTAAGATATTTAAGAAATGAGATTAAAATAAATTCAATAATATCTGACAAAAATGTAAACCTTAATCCACAAAATACAGAAATTGAAACAGTTTCATTCAAGAAGGAGAATAACGAAGGAAGGTATATTTTTATAGGAAATATTGATGGGGAAAAATTTGAAAGAAAATTTGATAAAGAACTAATTGAGCTTGAATGAAAAAGTACCTAAAAAAAATATCCATGAGATTAAAAGTAATTATATTTCTTCAACTCTTATTAAGTCTTAAGAGCTTCTCTCAACTAACAGTTTCATCAGATGTTTTAAAAAATGCTCAAAATGTTGTTTTAGTTTCTGGAATTGGTAATTTTGGGTTTAACGTAAATTCAACAGGGAGTGTTGCTGGAGGAGTTTCGGTTGATGCACTTATCGGTAAACATTTTATTTTAAGCGCAAGATACTCACCAGGAATAATAAATACATATTTTAAGACTGATAGTTTTGCCGCTGAAAAATTAAATCTTTTAAATAAAAATCCTTATGCCATTATTAATATATCTGCAAAAATTACTCCCTCGGATTTGTTTTTCATAAATCCTTTTGCAAGTTTTGGATTATCATCTGTTGGTCTTCAAAATAAAGATTCCCTTCAAAATCTTAAGAATTATAATTTTCAAAGTATTCAAGGTAACCTCGGGCTGCAACTTGGCTTTATGAAAGATCAGGTTCCCATAATTAAAGTTTTTGGGATAACCTTAAATACTGGGTTTAATTTTATAAAATATCAAAATGGAGAGAGCAGCCCTAGAGCGTTGGAAACCCTTGTAGGATTGCAAAATAATCCCAATTTAACTTTAAATAAAAATTATTTTAGTTTTAATACAAAACTTTCAGTTTATGTAAATAGTGTTGTACTTTTTTTTGAATTTAATAAAAACTATAGTTCTGGCAAAAACTCTATTGGTTATACAATTCCAAACCTTACTAAAAGGGATTTTTTTACTGTAGGTATTACGGCAATTCCTAGTCTTCTTAATATACCTTTCAATAATAAGTAAAGATTAAATGAAAAAGATAAACTTTTATTTATTTCTGTTTCTTTTTATTTTGTTAGGATGTAAAAAGGACAATGATCTTCCAAATGGAAATGGGATAGTTGTCTCAATAAACCTAGTTCAACAAATTGAGAATAAGATTAAGCTAAAGGGCTCAATAAAAAAACTTGATGATGTTTACCAAACTGAGCAATATGGCTTTTTTTGGTCATCGGATAAAAACAGAGTCCTTTCAGAATTAAAATTTGAAGATTTAAAATCAAATGAATTTATAACTTCAGGTAGCTATAATATTCTTAATTCATTTGAATCATTTTTGCCCGATAGTCTATTCTTAAAGAATAAATTTTATTACTTTAAATCATTTGCAACTTCTAAACTTTATCATACATTTTATCCAAGTGATAGCCTTTATTCTTATTTTTTTCCACATCCAAGGGCTCCTGAAATTAAAACTGATTCTGCTTCTGAAGTATCTGATTCTAAAGTAAGGTTATGGGGTAACTTAGTTTCTAAAAAAGGTGGCAAAGTTATTGAACGTGGATTTTGTTTTTCAAATAGTAATAGTTTTCCTACCATTGATGATTCAAAACATTTAGAGCAAAGTTTAGACTTTCAAGAAGGATCGTATTCCATGTCAATTCAATCTTTAATTCAAGGCCAACTATATCGGTATCGAAGTTATGCCAAGACAGATTCAGGATATGTTAATTATGGTGATGTTAGGACCTTTTTAACAATTTCTAATTTTATACCTCCTCAATTTGAATTAAACAATGCAAAAAATATTAATCCAAAAAGCCTTACCCTTAACTTTACTATCTCAGGTTTAGGAAGTTTGCCAATTTTGGAATCAGGGATTGTATGGGATGTGTCACCTAATCCTACTATAAATTCAAATGTGACAAATTTACCGTTTACGATAGGTACAAGTGATAAAACAATTACAAACCTTGAACCTCAAAAAAAATACTATTTTAGATTTTTTGCTAAAGATTTATACCAAACCTATTATAGTAGTAATGAGCTCATCTGTACCACGGATTCATTATGGATTAGCAGAGAATTACCTGAAGACCCAATTGGATTATTAACTAATAAGATTGGTTATTATACACAAGGATATATAATGGTGAAAAATTCAATTGCAGTTTCTTTTCATGATTTAAATCTTGGCTATCATGGTGAATATGGATTAGATATGCAAGGATGTAATATCCCATTAAATCCTTTACCAATAAAAACATATTATAGTACTTCCCAAAAAGTTTCAATATCTTTAATTAATGGCACATCACAAAGCACTGGTCCTCAATATGATATAATTTCGGGATATTCTAAAAATAACTTTCAAAACATTCCACCATCATCAAGCAACTTAATCCCTCAAATTGATTGTTTCTCAGATTACTATTATACAGCAGATAGTTTAGGGGTAAGACATTTAGATATAGGATTTAACGAAAATACTAATACCGTTGTTTCGGCATCAATTCCAATTTCAAACTCAAATCCAATCATTCAATTTAAGCGATTTTCTATTTCAGATGACCTTATCTTTTTTAACCCCTCTATACTTTATTCTGGAATTGATCTAGGAGGGCCTATTTTATTTGATTTAAATAATGATGTATGGGTTTTTAGAAATAAAGTAATATTTACCCCCTCAGATTCAATAATGAAATTCGGTGTTATTAAAATTAATTCAGGCGTTGTACTCGATTCAATATTTATATCTTCTGTATCAAAATTAAACAATCCAAATATTGTATTTTTGAATTCGTTTTGGTCTGGTATCTATGGATTTCAGATACCAAACTACCCTACAATAAATAATTTAACAGACAATAATGGAAATATTTGGTTAGCATTTAATTATGGGGTAAATGAAAATAAATTATACAAATTAAATAACAATACTTCAAATTCAATTAATATAGTACCTACAACAAGCAAAATATTGTGTCTTTCAAAAGCAAATGATGGAAATATTTGGATAGGAACAGACAATGGTATGGTATATTTAATAAATTATAACACTAATGCAATCATAAATTCCTACAATGTTACTCAATTATTTGGTGTGAGTTCTATTAGTTCAATCGTTTGCTCACCAGATGGTTCAGTTTATTTTATATCTCAATCAAAAATAGCTAGATTTAAAAATTTTTAAATTATCTTAAATGTGCCACCTTTTTTAAGAACTTTCTTAAAAATTTCATTAAATGGAATTATAACAAATTACATATTGCTATGCTTTCTTGAAGCTTATGCTTGGAGTTCCCAAATTTCTTCATCATTTGGATTAATGCTTATTAGGCTTATCGTGGTATTATTTTTGACATTAATTGATTTTTTTGCCCTTCCATTTCGTTATCCTTACTTATTCAAAGCTTTTTTGTATAATTCTATAATATTTATTCCAATTTGGGCCTTAGCTTATTCAATTTTTGCAAGGAAACATTTCCCATTCACTAAAAAACTCAATGAATCAAGTACCATTTTTACCATTTTTATTGGAATTCTATTAAGTGTGTATTGGTATAATTTTTACGTTAATGGTGCTCAAGAAAGCTTTTATTCTTATATTAGTAAATCTTCATTTCTTTTATATCCTTCAATTTTTGCAAGTCTATTTTGGATATATTATAATCTAGAAGGAGATAACAATAAAGGTTAATTATATAAATAATTGAGTTTAAGAAGAATGGAATTAAAAATGTTTATTATTTATGCTATTCTTTCTTTATCAATCCAAGCATGCTATCAAATTCAAAAGCCAACCCAACAAGCTAAAGATGTCAATCCAGATAGTCAAATTCCTGTAAATAAAAATCAAAAGCCATTTAGCCTAAATGCTTTTGATTTTAAGATGAAATATTCAAATAAATCCAAAATGCATTTCAAAGGTTTAAACGATCGGGATACTATTTTTTTAGGATTCTCTGAAGGAAGGGATACTATTCAGCACCTTGAAATTGCACACGACCTATATATATCTAAATTTAGTAACAAAGGATTTCACTTTATTTTAGACACTTACACAACCCCTTCGCCTTGTTTCATTAAAGGAGAAGCGAAATTTACTGATTTTAATTATGCCATTTTTAATGACCTGGAAGGAAATTGTCAATTGAATTTTGAGTTCTTTAACGATACTCTTGAAGTAAGTTACCTAGGTAAATGTCACCAAAAATATTGTGGTGCAATGGCTAATTTAGCAGGTCTTTATATTTTAGAATCAAAGTAAAATGAAAAATAAATTTAATTTTGGAGATCCATTGCTATGGTTAGCTATTCTTGGGCTTTTTATTACTTCTTCTCTGATGCTCTTGGTAAGCGGTAATTCAGAAAGAGATTTCAAATTGTTTCAAAATATTTTTCTGATTCGTAATATTGAAGGTTATATAATTGGATGTGCCGTAATGCTAATTTTATCAAATTTTCTCAAAGAAATTTGGTTGAAACAAGTAAATAATATTGCATTATTTTTAGTTTTAATTTCAATTTTCACATTTTTGTTTGGTCCTAGATTATTTGGAAGATCAAATTGGGTTAAATTGTTTTTCTTTTACTTCGATATAAGGGAATTACTTTTGTTTGGATTAGTTCTAATCTTACCAAAAACTATGAACGATTTCAAAAGTTCTAACCAAGGTTTTTCAGAATTGATTAGATTCCTTTTACCTTTTCCAACTTTTTGTATTCTCTATTTATTTTGGGGTGGTAATGTTGGAACAGGAATAATTTGTTTAGTTATTATAACTTGCTTTTGGCGGGAATACAAGGTTCGAAATCTGTATACTTTTCTTTTTTTGACAGGAATATTATGGTGTAGTTTTGGAGCAGGAATTCTTCTTCATTTTAATGAATTTGATTTAAATAATTTCGCAAACATAATTGGACGCAGAATAGAACATACGCCTGAACAAGTATTTCAAATTCGGCAATCATTTAAAAATGGAGGACTGTCAGGTATTTATTGGAGTTCAAATAAAACACCAACCATCCTTTTCGAGTCAACCAACCATTTGTCATTTTGGCGGTTTGTGGAGCTATTTGGAATAGTTGGATTTATGCTACCACTTGGCTTCTTAGGATTATTGATCCAAAGACTTCAAACAACAGTTTCAAAACTATCGGATCCCTATGGTGTTGGCTTTCTAAAAATTATTAAATTTTCTATCCTAATCCAAACAATCTTTTTCCTTCTTTCGCCTTTGGGCACTATTTCTTTTTTAGGAGTTAAATTGCCATTTTTACCGCTTATTGGTTCAGCTTCTATTTTTCTTTTTATCCAATTAGGTATTGTTCAAGCATTGTTACCAAAAAAAAATTAATAAAACCTTTCAAAGAATTACCATCAGTTGATCTATTATTATCCAATTCCCAAAATTTACATCTTCAATTTTTAACTTTAAATTTAAGTAACTTTGCTCTAATAAACTTTTTCTGATGGCAACTTTAACCCTTAGATTATTCAAAAAAGAACAAATTGGTATAACCAGGTTAGAAATAATTTATTTTTTGGAACCAAATACAATGGAATCCCTCCAATAGGTCGTTATTCTGATAAATATTTTTTCCATTATTTTAATTTAATGCGGTGCAATCTGAATTTCTGCCTAGTATTTTTAATTCTTAGTTTTTCATTCTTTCTGGTCAATGCCCAACCCGGCTCTCTCGACCTTTCCTTCGATCCATTCTCCGGTGCTAATTCAGACATCATGGATATAAAAGTAGATGCAAATGGGGGAATTTATATTGTTGGAGCCTTTACTTATTTCGATTCTCACTATTCGCCCAAAATTGCTAAATTACATTATGATGGCTCTTATGATACAAGTTTTCATTGCGGTGCAGGCTTAGATGCCCTGGTTCGAAAAATCTCCATACAAGCTGATGGTAAACTGCTGCTTGCAGGGGATTTTAACTTTTACAATGCTTACCCCTCCAAAGGTTTAATTCGCATTTACCCGAATGGGGATATCGATACTAGTTTTCATGTTGGAAATGGTATTAATGATTATGGAAAAGCCTTAGCTATTCAGGCCGACCAACGAATTTTACTTGGAGGAAATTTCACTACCTACAATGGCATTCCTGTTACTCGAATGGTCAGACTATTTCCGGATGGCTCGCTGGATTCTTCTTTTAATTTTTCCAATGGTCCAAACGGTACTGTTGAAGAAATTTTGATACAACCCAATGGCAAAATAGTTGTCGGAGGAGATTTTACTCAAATTGGCCAATCTTTTCGATTAAGAGTTGCTCGCTTAAATGCCAATGGTAGCCTCGATCCTTCCTTTGGGAATGGATTGGGTTTAAGTGCTGTTGTATTTGCTATGGACTTATATTCAAATAATCGTTTATTGGTTGGTGGAAATTTTACCAGTTATAATTTACAAACTTCAGGAAGATTGGCAAGATTAAATGGAGATGGTAATTTGGACAATGCTTTCCCGGTTGGCTCAGGGGCAAATTCTTATGTTCATGATATAAAAGTTCTAAATGATAATTCAATACTAGTTGCAGGGGGATTCTCAAGCTTTCGTGCCAATCCTTTTCCTTATCTGGTAAAAACCGATTCTTCATGTACGGAAGACTATAACTTTAATTCAGGAGGTATCGGACCAGATGAGTCCATTAATTCTATAGCTCTGCAAACAGACGGTAAAATACTAATCGGAGGTGTATTTAACCATTATAACGGTATCTCTCGTAACCACATCGCCCGCCTCTACTCCTGCCTCACGCCACAACCATCCTCCATCCTCGGCCCTGATTCCATCCTTTGTTCGGGCACTTACACCTTTTCTGTTCCGCCCGTTGCCGAAGCTCTATCTTACCAATGGGTTTTACCAAGCGGTTGGATAGGCAGTTCGGATTCTTCCGCCGTTACTGTGGTGGCCAATGGGAGTGGTACCATTTCCGTTAAGGCCTTCTCCGATTCATGCGGATATAGCTACGCAACAACCAAGGAAATTACCCAAACCCAAATCCCTGCCCCGGAAATTTGCCTCGTTACAGTCGATTCTGCCTCCACCCACAACATCATACTCTGGGAAAAAAATCCACCAACCACCCTCATTGACTCCTTCTTCATCTACCGCGAATTTTCGACAAATAATTATGTGCACATCGCTTCTGTGGCCTACGACAGCCTGAGCGAATACCACGATTTGAGCGCTAATCCCAATGTTACCAATTACCGCTACCGTATTTCAGCCTTGGATCTTTGCGGACAAGAAACCGAACCAAGTCCTTACCACAGCACCATTCACCTGCAAGACCAATTCAATGGCAATTTCAATTGGACCTTTTACCAAATTGAAAACCAGGCCAATCCTGTAGTCAATTACAAATTTTACAAAGCCGACCAAAATTCCAGTTCCTTTCAGCAAATCGGTTTTATTTCCGGTAACTCAAACCAGTTTACCGACCTTAATTATAGCCAATTCGACAGTTCAAGCTATGTGGTAGATGTGGATTGGGCCATTGGGTGCGAACCAACCCGAACTGTAAATACCACCCGAAGCAATATCCGGCATAAATATGTAGTGAATGCCATAGAAGGAGCTTTAGAAACCAAACTTATAGAGGTTTTTCCTAATCCAGCCAATGAAACCCTTTATATCCGAGCCAAGGAACTGAAAAGCATTCACCTTTTTAATGCAACCGGACAAGTAGTAGGAAAAGTTGAAAAGGCACAAAAGGATTTAATGGAAATTTCGGTCCAGAATTTACCTGAAGGTTTGTATAGTATTCTAATTTGCACCCAAGAAGGACAACTATCCAAGAAAATTCTACTGAATAAATAGGTCTGTTTTTCAGTATATTTGCAAAAAACTGGTTATGTCGGCAATTAAACTTCCATTGCTTTTTGTTGGCTCCAAAGGGGAAAGAAAACTGTTCACTTTATTCGATAGTGGCGCTAATCTTTCTTGCATCAATCCTGACTTTGTCAAAGAATTGGCTACGCTTGAATCTTTAGGCAGGCCGCGAAAAATAGCCACCACTTCGGAAGCTCATTTTATCGAAGTAAAAAGTCGAATTTCCGTTGATTTTTATATTGATGATGTTTTGTTAAGTGACGAATTTTTAGTTGTTCCCGGACTTAGTGAAGAAGCGATTATCGGAGCTGCCACCCTTCAAAAATGGCGAATAAAACTTAACTTTGATTCAGATAAAGTTGAAGTGGATCCCAAAGTGGCGAAAATGCAATTGATTTAAAATTTACGAAAAAACTAAGTAACATTTTTCCTTTAAACTTGCATTTATAAATTCCAAAGAATTGGATAAGCCATAAATTAGGCCATTCAGCATTCGCCAATTCGATTATAATGCACATTTTTATCTGTTTCAAGTATTTCTACCTCTACCAGTTTATTTTCTTTCAGATTTTGAAGCATGATATTTTCTTTGAGAAATAATTATATTTCACGTATCCCAAAAATCACTACTTTTGCGTCCCTTTTTCAAAACGTTAAAGGCGTAATTCAATTTTTATTCACTTTTTAATTTAAATCTCAGATGACTGAGAATGAAACTCCAGCAGCAGACAATGTTGCTGAAAACACAAGCCCAGCAGCAGAAGCTGCAACCCCAGAAACCGTAGCAGCACCCGTAGCAGAAGTAGCAGCCCCAGTGGCCGTTGCCGAAGCTCCTAAAGCTGTTGCTCCAGTTGAAATCGACTGGAACACCATCGGCAAAAAAGGCGAAACCTACTCCGCTGAAGAAAAAGGCCGCTTGGAAAAAATGTATGCCGATACCTTACAATCAATCGTTGAACACCAAGTAATCGACGGTACAGTTGTTGCCATCACAAGCCGCGAACTTGTGGTAAACATCGGCTTCAAATCAGATGGTATCATACCTTTGAACGAAGTTCGTTACAACCCCGATATTAAAGTGGGTGACAAATTGGAAGTGTACATCGAAACACAAGAAGATAAATCAGGCCAATTGGTGCTTTCTCACCGCAAAGCCCGTGCTAATCGCTCTTGGGATCGTGTTAACCAAGCTTTGGAAAATGACGAAATCATTACAGGTTACGTTAAATGCCGTACCAAAGGTGGTCTTATCGCCGATGTATTCGGAATCGAAGCCTTCCTTCCTGGTTCGCAAATCGATGTTAAACCTATCCGCGACTACGATGTGTATGTTGGAAAAACCATGGAATTCAAAGTGGTTAAAATCAACAACGAATTCAAAAACGTGGTGGTTTCTCACAAAGCACTTATCGAAGCCGAACTTGAACTTCAGAAGAAAGAAATTATCGGTAAACTTGAAAAAGGTCAAATCCTTGAAGGTACCGTTAAAAATATCACTTCTTACGGTGTATTCATCGACCTTGGCGGCGTAGACGGACTTATCCACATCACCGACCTTTCTTGGGGACGTATCCAACACCCTGAAGAAGTGGTTACCGTTGACGAAAAAATCAACGTGGTTATCCTTGACTTCGACGATACCAAAAAACGTATCGCTCTTGGCTTGAAACAATTGACTGCCCACCCATGGGATCAATTGGATGCTAACTTAAACCCTGGCGATAAAGTGAAAGGTAAAGTAGTGGTTCTGGCCGACTATGGTGCTTTCATCGAAATCCAACCTGGTGTTGAAGGACTTGTTCACGTTAGCGAAATGAGCTGGAGTGCACACCTTCGTACCGCTGGCGATTTCTTGAAAGTGGGCGACGAAGTAGAAGCTGTTATCCTTACCCTTGACCGCGAAGAACGCAAAATGTCATTGGGTATTAAACAATTGAGCCCTGATCCTTGGGTGAATATCACTACCAACTTCCCAGTAGGTTCTCAACACAAAGGTACCGTTCGCAATTTCACCAACTTCGGTGTATTTGTTGAATTGGCCGAAGGTGTTGACGGTCTTGTTCACATCAGCGACCTAAGCTGGACCAAAAAAATCAAACATCCTAGCGAATTCACCTCTGTAGGTGCTGAACTAGATGTGAAAGTGCTTGAAATCGATGGCGAAAACCGTCGCTTGAGCCTTGGTCACAAACAATTGGAAGAAAACCCATGGGATGTTTTTGAAACCATCTTCACCGTTGATAGCGTTCACAAAGGAACTATCCTTTCTATCAATGAAAAAGGTGCTACCATCGCTCTTCCTTATGGAATCGAAGCCGTTGCTCCAATCCGCCACATCGTAAAAGACGACAACAAACAAGCGGTAGTTGAAGAAACCTTGGATTTCAAAGTGTTGGAGTTCGCGAAAGATCAAAAACGTATCATCGTAAGCCATACTAAAATTCACAACGATAAAGTAGAAGCTGAAAAAGCTGCAAAAGTTGAAGAGAAGAAAAAAGACGACAATTCAACAAAAGCCGCTGTGAAAAAAGTAAAAGACAGCATCGAGAAAACCACCCTTGGTGACCTTGGTGTACTTGCCAACCTTAAATTGGAAATGGAAAGCTCCGAAAAAAAGGCTAAAAAATAAGGCTTGACTCACTTTTCCTTAAAGGCTGTCCATTCATTTGGACAGCCTTTTTTATTTGTACTTATTTGGCATTTTCTCTTCCCTACTTTCCTTTTACCTTTGCCTCATGAAAACCAGAATTGCTATCAATGGATTCGGTCGCATCGGAAGAAGTTTCTTTCGATTGGCCTTGCATCATCCAAACTTTGAAATTGTAGCAGTAAATGATTTGGCCGACCTCCCTACCCTAGCCCATTTACTTAAATACGATAGCATTCATGGCCGCTTTCCGGAGCCCATTACCTTCCATGACCAAACCCTTGAAATTGGCGAAAAGAAAATTCATTTTTTCTCGGAAAGCCTAATCGAAAAACTGCCTTGGAAACAGCTCCAAATCGATGTAGTGGTTGAAAGTACCGGCAAATTTCTTTCCAAAGAATTGGCATCAAAACACCTTCAGGCCGGAGCCCAAAAAGTATTGCTCTCAGCACCTCCCCTTGGTGATGGAATCAAAACCATCGTGATGGGGGTTAACCAAACTAAAATCGAAAGCAACGATACCATTCTCAGCAATGCGTCCTGTACCACCAACAATGCGGCACCAATGTTGCAAATCTTGGACGAACATTTTGGCGTGGATTATGCCTATATCACTACGGTTCATAGTTACACAGGCGACCAACGATTGCACGATTCGCCTCACAAAGACCTGCGAAGAGCGCGAGCAGCAGCCGTATCCATCATTCCAACCACCACCGGAGCCGCTAAAGCCATAACCGGTGTTTTCCCTCACCTCCAAGGCAAATTGGGAGGATGTGGCATGCGAGTACCTGTTCCCAATGGCTCGCTAAGCGATATTTCCTGCACCGTCCGAACCGATACAACCATCGAAGAAGTAAACTATGTATTTAAAGAAGCCGCCTTGAAACGCCTCCAAGGAATTCTAGAATACACGGAAGATCCTATCGTTTCGGTGGATATTATCAACAACAGCCACTCCTGTATTTTCGATGCCGGACTTACCTCGGTTTTAGGCCGTATGGTAAAGGTGGTAGGTTGGTATGATAATGAATGGGGCTATTCAAACCGCTTGGTCGATTTGATCCAATTTTGGCAAAACTCCGTTCGGGCTTAGGCTTGCTAACCTTTTCCTGTTTAAAAGTATCCCAACCATTTTTTTTAGGCCTCTAGCAGGACTCTATTTTTGTCCTGTTCAATCCTATCTATGCTTAAAGTCGGTGTTGTTGGTGCTGGTCATTTGGGAAAAATCCATTTGAAATTGTGGAAAGAGATTCCGAATGTGGAATTGGTGGGTTTCTTCGACTTCGATTTTGAAGTTGCCAGCAAGGTGCAGGATGATTTGGATGTAAAAGCTTTTGCCGATTTCCAAACCCTTTTAAACCTTTGCGACGCCATCGATGTGGTTAGTCCTACCCTCACCCATTACGAGTACGCCTCCAATACCATCAAAGCCAATAAACATTGTTTCGTAGAAAAACCCTTGGCTTCGACTATCCAAGAGGCAGGCAAATTGGTTTCCTTGTCGCAAGAAGCTGGGGTAACGGTACAGGTTGGACATGTGGAAAGGTTTAATCCAGCTTTTGTCGCAGCCCGCGCATCTATCGAAAGGCCCATGTTTATCGAAGGACATCGCTTGTCGTTGTTCAACCCACGCGGAACCGATGTCTCCGTTGTTCACGATTTGATGATTCACGATATCGACATCATCTTGTCCATCGTCAAGTCCAATATCCGTAAAGTTTCAGCCAATGCCGTGTCCGTGGTGAGCGACACAGCTGATATCGCCAATGCCCGTATCGAATTTGATAACGGAAGTGTGGCCAACCTTACAGCCAGTCGCATCAGCTTGAAAAACATGCGTAAAATGCGGTTCTTTCAACAAGATGCCTACGTATCGGTCGATTTCTATGAGAAAAAATCGGATATCGTGAAAATTAGGCCATCCGATAAAGAAGAAGGCGAAGGTTTGGTAATCGACTTAGGTCCGGTAAAAGGAAAGAAAGAAATTTACTTCGAAAATCCCGATATCCTTGATTCCAATGCCATTTTGGAGGAGTTAAAGGCCTTTGTTCACGCTATTGAAACCAATACAATTCCTCCTGTTTCCGTTGAAGATGGCTTTTATGCTATGGATTTAGCCGCCAAGATTATGGAGAAAATCCAACTTTCAGTATTGCCTTAGTCACCCTCCTTTAGAAAATTTATTTTAAGTATTTGGCGGGCCCCCAGCCGCATAAACCATCCTACTTTTACTTGGGCTTTGGGTGCATTGCGGCTGGGTCAGGCTATCCGTTCCAAGTCCTCGGTATGCTCCGTGCCTCCGCATCCCTGTGGGCTTTCCACTGCTATCCTTGCCCGGAATGCCCGCCACTTAAGTGTGGTGAAATTAATTTGTTACCACTCCATTTTTGTAAGGGATAATTACAATGCACAAACCTCTTTTTGTAGGTTTAATCCAGTTTCGGCAATAAACGGTTTAAACGATTTTCCAGATGCAAGGCCTTCTCTTCTTCACAATTGCATTACCTGCTATCCCAAAATGGTTCGAAGGTAGAAAACCAGTGCTATCACCTAAGCTTAGTTCGGGGGTTCGGGAAGGGATAGAGGCAGTGTAGCCCACAGGTTTGGGCAGGACTACACCCATAGCAAAACCTTAGCAAAGTGAAAATTTCACTACAGGGAAATAACTGCAAAACTGTTGGGGTGTAGTCCTGCCCAAACCGAGGACTACCGCCGAAAGCCCGACCATTCGCCTTTGCCAAAACTTTAAATCTAGCACAACTGTTTTTGGCGAATGGGACACGCCAAATAAAAAAAAAACTACAGTCTACTTATCGCTTTTACGAAGAAAACGGCTTATTTGGGAAGGATAAAATCGTCAATAATCATCTTAAAACCAACGCCATGTATATTATTTATCTGAATTCTGGGGTCGTCTTTGAGGTATTTCCGCAAACGCGTAATAAACACATCCATGCTGCGTCCGGTGAAATAATCGTCATTTCCCCAAACGATTTTCAAGGCAGTCTCGCGCGGGAGAATTTCGTTTTTATGGACAAACAAAATTTTCAACACATCGGCCTCTTTGCGCGTTAAATGCTGCGAAATGCCATTGTGCTTCAAGGAAAGGTTTTGGTAATCGAACTCGTAAATTCCCAGTTGATACAAACCTTTTTTCTCCGGATTTTCGGTGCCTCGTCCATAGCTTCGTTTGATAACCGCTTCGACGCGCAAGAGAAATTCTTCGGTGCTGAAAGGCTTAGTGATATAATCATCCGCTCCAGATTTAAAGCCTTGGATTCGATCTTCCTTCATGGTTTTGGCCGTCAGGAAAATGATCGGAATATTCGGATTAATTCGACGCACCTCTTCGGCCAGGGTAAATCCGTCCTTTTCGGGCATCATCACATCAAACACACATAAATCATATTCTTGTTGAAAGAACTCCTGCAGGGCCAGTTTCCCGTTTTTTTCCCAAATAACTTTGAAGTTGTTCAACTCCAAATAATCCTTGATCATAAATCCTAGATTCTCATCGTCTTCGGCTAAAAGGATTTTATAGTTGGTTCCCATGTGAAATACTTTACGCAAATAAAAAGGATTAAAGCCTCTGCCAAACATGGGCACATTTAAAAAATGTTATTTGATGAGCTAGTTTTTATGGAATTGGCAGGATTTATGAGTCTAGGAGAAAAGTCGATGTTCGAAATGTTTCTTAACCATTTAACTCAAATCAGTTATTTCACAGGAAGGCAAGGAGAAATCGACAGTTCAAAATTATTTCAATTTGGTAATTATTACATTTGCACATTCTTTCAAACATGAAAAAAGTAATCCTCTCTATGCAAGCTGCTTTGTTGGTCGTGGCAGCTTATGCCCAACCCAGCAAACGCACCAGTGCCTACAACTACCTTGGTTACGGCGAATTGGATAATGCTAAAACCGCCATCGATGATGCTTCACAACACGAAGCGACCATCAATGATGCCAAAACTTGGTATTTCCGCGGACAGATTTACCATGCCATTTACCAAAGCAAGGAAGAAAAATATAAAAGTTTAGACCCACAAGCTTTACAAAAAGCGGTTGAATCCTATATTAAATGTGCCGAGTTGGATAAGAAAAAAGATTACACCGAAGATATTTCCTCTCGCATGCGTACGGCTGAAAACCAAATGATGAATGAGGGTATCGGCGCTTACAACAAACAACAATTTGGCAATGCCTTATCTTTTTTTGATTTAAGCTATACCTTGAGCAAACATCCGTTGGTGGCCAAATTAGATACCCAAGCGGCCTACAATGCTGCTTTGGTAGCTGAGAAAATCGAAAACTGGGACAAAGCCAAAACCCTGTGGGAAGAATGCATCCGCACCGGTTATGGAAAAGGAAAATCCTATGGAGCTTTGTCTGAATTGTACAAACGACTCGGACAAAACGACAAATATTTGGAAACGCTTAAACAAGGTCGTGTAAAGTATCCGGATGATGCCCAATTAATTATTGCAGAATTGAACTATTACCTTTCTACCGGAAAGGATAAAGAAGCAGAGCAAAATTTGAATTTGGCCATTGAAAAAGATCCTACCAATAAAAACTTGTATTTTGCCTTGGGTACCATTAGCAACAACTTGGCCAACCCGCCTGCCGATAAACCACAACCAAGTGATGCCGACTACAAAACCTTGACCGACAAAGCGGAGAAAGCTTATTTGAAAGCCTTGGAATTGGATGCCAATTATTTTGATGCCGTTTATAACCTTGGTGCCCTTTATTTTAATGGTGCTGTTCGGGTTATTGATGCCGCAGGAAATATTAAAGACAATAAATTGTATGAAATAGAAAAGAACAAGGCTGATGATTTATTCAAAAAAGGATTGCCTTTCCTTGAAAAAGCACATCAATTAGATCCAAACGATAAAGGAACTTTGCTATCACTAAAACAATTGTATGCTCGTACCGGCGACAATGCCAAATACGAAGAAGTTTCCGCAAAAATAAAAGCTTTGAAATAGGCCTTAGCGCTTATGGTAAAGGGGAATCAGGATTATCTGGTTCCCCTTTTTTTTGCTCTGAATCTGGACTTATATCCGGTATGTTAGGATTCGTTAAAGGCGCTTTCCAATAAGCATTTTCATCCTCTTGGAAATCTTCTTCATCTTCCCATTTAAATACAGGGGCTTGTATTCCTGATCTACGGTAGAACCAAGCCATGAATAAACCAGCCAAGGCTCCACAAATATGCGCTTCAAAAGAGATATGGTAATCAATTGGAAAAAGGCCCCAGATCATACTTCCATAAAGAAATACCACCAACAAAGAAACCCCAGCTACCCGAATTTCCTTACGAAGAATTCCACTTAGAATTAAAAAGGCAGCAAGTCCATATACGATACCACTTGCCCCAATATGAAAGGATTCTCTTCCAATAAGCCACAACCAAAATCCGGAAACCAACCAAATATACGCTAGCACGGGATAAGCCACCTCTTTATAGAAATGGAAAAGAGCCCAACCTAATATCAACAAGGGTAAACTGTTGTTGAAAAGATGGTTCCAGTCGTCGTGAATAAAAACTGAAGAAATAACCCCAGAAATACCAAAGGCATTGCGGGGATAAATACCGAAAGAAACTCCACTTGTATGGGAGATAAATAAGGCTAGATGAACAATCCAGAGCGAACTTACAAAGAGAAATGGAGGAAGCAAAGCCTTGTAGGGTTTAGGGCTTATTGCTTTTTCCATAAAAGGATGCTATTTTTTTGGTCAGTTGGGGTGGTAAATATTTTTTCCTTCTCGATTCTGAATTTCGAAATCGCATCAGGTAAGTCAAGGCTAAAAGTCTGCAAGGTTTTCATATTGTAAACGTTGGGTTTACCATTCATCAAGAAATAAACCAAGTCGTTATACACCTGAAATTCCGTCAGTCCAAGCAGAGGAATCGTTTTAAAATAGGTGCCAAATATGTCAAAAACCAAAATTCCTTTGTCGGGAATATTCATATACAGCCAATTGTTGTGTTCAATAAGGAAGTTTGGGATAAATTCATAGCCCAGAATCTGGTTGAGGTTTTTAATATCCTGGGTTTGAACTAAATCTTGATTAAACCGAACTAACTCAAAATTCAATTGATCAAACAGCCAAAAGCCATTATCATAGGAGGTACAACTTACCACAGTTTGATCAAAACCCAGCTGTTGCAGTTGAATTACAGGGCTTCGTTCCGCCAACATATTGTCTACAAACTGAATGCGAGAGAAGTCTTTATAAAATACCAGAAGTTTCATGGGATTTGTAGCATCAACGAAACTTATATCACCTAAAGAAATATCACTAAAGCGCAACCAGAGAGTACCATCGGGTTTGAATTTTTTCAATTCATGTTTACGAACGGTGTAAAGATTGCCGAGGTTATCGGTGGTAAAGAAACTGAATTCATCTTTTACGGCTCCGATGGGCAGAACAGATTGGGCCTGCACTTTCCAGCCAAACAAAATCAACAAAAGAAGCAGACATGAATTTTTCACCATTGCTTGATGGACAAAGGTAGCTAAAAACATAAATTTATTTTACATAGGACTATCCTTTTCCAAACTGTCTTTGAAAGATTTTCAGCCATCTTACCTATGTGATTTACAATTCAAAATATGGCAAAGGTTAAAATGTTTCAAAAGCTGTTAGGAATCTTTTTTCATTTCCATTGGATGTTTAGGGGATTCGATTTACTTTCGCCCTCAGAATAAAATAACGAACGAATGAATCTACACGAATATCAAGGTAAAGCCGTATTGAAATCTTTCGGTGTGGCAATCCAAGAAGGTATAGTTGCCGAAACACCGGAACAGGCCGTTGAAGCAGCAAAAGAACTGCAAAAACAAACCGGAACAGGTTGGTGGGTGGTAAAATCCCAAATCCATGCCGGTGGTCGTGGTAAAGGTAAAATTGTAGGCACCGAACAACGTGGCGTGGCCTTAGCAAAAAAATTAGAAGATGTTGAAACCATCTCCAAAAATATCCTTGGCAATGTTTTGGTTACCATTCAAACAGGTGAGGCCGGTAAACAGGTAAATAAAGTATTTATTGGTCAAGATGTGTATTACCCAGGAAATTCGCAGCCTAAGGAGTTTTACATGAGTGTATTACTTGACCGTTCAAAAGGTCGCAATATCATTATGTACAGCACCGAAGGCGGAATGGATATTGAAGAAGTTGCCCACAATACTCCGCATTTGATTTTCAAGGAGGAAATTGATCCAGCTACAGGACTTCAAGGCTTCCAATGCAGAAAAATCGCCTTTAACCTAGGTTTGGAAGGCGAGGCGTTCAAACAAATGACCAAATTTGTAGCTGCGCTCTATAAAGCTTACGATGCTACGGATTCTTCTATGTTTGAAATCAATCCTGTTTTAAAAACATCGGATGATAAAATTATAGCTGTTGATGCCAAAGTAACCTTGGATGAAAATGCCTTGTATCGTCATCCTGATTTAGCAGCCTTGCGCGACATCACGGAGGAAGATCCTACCGAAGTTGAAGCCGGTGAGAACAACCTAAACTATGTAAAACTTGACGGAAACGTAGGTTGCATGGTAAATGGTGCAGGATTGGCCATGGCAACTATGGATATTATTAAATTGAGCGGTGGTGAGCCTGCAAACTTCTTGGATGTAGGAGGAACAGCCAATGCTGCACGTGTAGAGCAAGCTTTCCGCATCATTTTGAAAGATCCAAATGTGAAAGCAATTTTAGTTAATATTTTTGGCGGTATTGTTCGTTGCGACAGGGTTGCTCAAGGTATTGTTGATGCCTATAACAACATTGGCGAAATTCGTGTTCCAATTATTGTTCGCTTGCAAGGAACCAATGCCGTGGAAGCAAAGAAAATCATTGATGAAAGTGGTTTGAAAGTCCATTCAGCCATTATGCTAGCCGAAGCTGCCGATAAGGTTAAAGAAGTTTTGGCCGTTTAATTTTGAACTTTTTATACGAAAAGGGGAATTGCAAAGTAATTCCCCTTTTTTTTGCCGCATTTCCTACTATTACTTGTATTCCAAAAGGAATTCAGCCTTTTAATCCCAAGCATTTTATGCCGAATCTGGGTTAAAATTAGTTTTAGGCGGGCCCCCAACCGCCAAAACCATTTTACCTTAATTTAACCATTAACCAGGGCGGTTGGGTCAGGCTATCGCTAATACTCCTCAGCCTGCAGCCCCCGAAAATGCCCGGGGGCTGCAGGCTTGCGGGGTATCACGCTCTATCCTTGCCCGACATCTCCGCATAGCATTCTACTGTGGCTGGGCTTTTGTATGCTATTCCGTAGTCTTCCATTTTTAATGCAAATACCACCCCTCCCCCTTTTATCAATCGGCAAATTATTGAACCCAAATTATTCCATAAGAGGATCAATTAATCCGAACTACTTAAACAATCTAATAAGCCCATTCGGTAATAGCAATTTATTTCTAGGAATAAGTTCGTATTAGAATCTGGGATTATACAAATCTCGAGTTAAACAGCCCAAAAACGAGCCATGTAAATCCTTCTAATCTGCCCTACTGTGCCGAAAGATTCGAAAATACATTGGCAAAGTTTTACCCTGCAATTTTAAAATTTTATTTTAAAATTGCAGGGTAAAACTAATTTAAACTTATCTCGAAACAACACCATAAATACATCTAAATCAAAGCACTAAAGTTCTTTATTTTCAAACTAATTGAAAGCAAGCTCACATGATACTATTAAAAATTCTACCCTGCAAATTTAAAATTTTATTTTAAATTTGCAGGGTATGTATAATCGCATTATCCAAAAGGACTTAAGGAAATTGATTAAGAATTTTCCAGCGGTCGCGCTTTTAGGCCCTAGGCAAATTGGCAAAACCACCTTGGCCAAAAGCTTGTTAGATACCTTTAAGAAGGGGATATATCTTGATTTGGAGGATAAGGACGATTACAATGCATTAAGTAATACCAAATTGTTTTTTGAGAACCATCGTTCTGGTTTAATCATTATTGATGAAGTGCAGCGGATGCCTGCACTTTTCCCTCTTTTAAGGGCCGAAATTGATGCATACCGAAATCCAGGTCGGTTTTTACTATTAGGCTCCGCCTCGCCTGATTTACTTCAACAAAGTGCTGAAACCCTTGCAGGTCGAATTGTTTATAAAGAACTCTCTCCTTTGAATTTAAGAGAAATAAGAGAAAGGATAAAATATGAACAACATTGGCTAAAAGGGGGATATCCAGATGCTCTCAAACAACGCAACATTGAACTTTGGGAGATTTGGCAAGGATCCTTTTTAAGAACTTACATTGAAAGGGACTTACCATTACTTGGTTTACCTAGTCCTGCCCGAACTATAACAAGTTTGCTTCAAATGTTAGCTTACAATCAAGGACAAATATTAAATAAAAGTGAATATGCCAAATCATTAGGTATTTCTGTTCCTACGGTATCCAATATGATTGACTACCTCTCCTTTGCTTATTTGATTCGATTATTGCCGGCCTTTTCCACAAATACCAAAAAGCGTTTGGTCAAATCTCCTAAGGTTTATATTCGAGATACGGGTATGCTACATCATTTGCTAGGTGTAAGCCATATGAAAGGACTCTTATCAAATCCAAAGGTTGGATTTTCATGGGAAAGCTATGTTATCGAACAATTGATTCAATATTTACCTGATCAAAAAAATGTATTTTACTACCGTACCCAAGACGGAACTGAAGCCGACTTAGTTATTGCCCGGTACAACCAACCTGAAGAAATCATTGAGGTGAAACTGCATTCCGAACCGAAAGTCACCAAAAGCCTCTTGAATAGTATGAAAGATCTTGGCGTAAACAAGGCCTATATGATTGTACCTGGAACAAAGGTTTATTTCCGATTGCAAGAAAATATTAGTGTTTGCTCTCTAGATCAATACTGGGAAAAACAGACAAATAGCCGGAATACTTCAATTTAATCCCAGATTATGCATTATACCGAATGGACATAATGTATAGTCCAATTTTAGGCTCACATTTTTTTGAAAAAATTGGACTAACATACTGTATCCTCGGCATTTACCAATCTAAATTTACAAATAGCCTTTGGACTATTTATAAATTAAAATTGGCATTACAACTGCTAAATTGGGCTAAACCCAACTTAATCAAGTAGTTCGGATTAATTATTCCTCCTATTGATTAATTTGGGTTTAAAGGAAAATTGCTATTATTCCTAAATAGCTTATGGCTTTTCACCTAAATCATACACACTTAAACCACTAAGCAATTTGGGTTCAACCCAAGTACTTTTTGGGGGCATAGTTAAGTGCTGATCGGCAATGTTAAAAAGTTCCTTTACACTTACAGGATAAAGCGTAAACCCTGCCTGGTATTTACCACTATCAATTCGTTGCTTTAAGGTCTCTAAACCTGCTTTTCCAGTTAAAAATCGAATCCTCTTATCTGTTTTTAAATCATGAATACCAAAGCAAGGTTCCAAAATAAACGTATTGAAAATCTGAGGGTCCAAGGTATCAACTGGGTTTTTACCCAATTTTTCTTGATTTTTCAAATTCAACTCAAACCATTGTCCTTGCGCATACATTCCAAATTCATGCGGGAACATAGGTTCGAAGGGATTATCCTGATGGGGAATTATAATAAAATCCTGTTCTAATTTCTTTAAGAGTTGATCCAAACTAAAATCATCAAATCCCTTTACCAATCGATTGAACTCGAAAATTTGTAATTGGTCTTCAGAAAAGAAAATTCCCATGAAAAACTCCCAAGGATCCTTTTCGTTTTTCTTTCCGATTTCATGTCTGCGAATTTCCGCAAGTCTAACAGAACTAGCTGAACGATGATGCCCATCCGCAATGTAAATAGATGGAATAAGTTCAAAAGCACGTTGTATACTCTTTAAATCCTCCTCTGAATGGGCCACCCAAACCTGATGCCTAAACTTATCCCCTTCTTGGAAATCAAGAAAAGGTTTCTTGCGTTGAATTAGCCGAATTGCATTTTCAAGTTCAAGACTCCGGGGATGGGTAAAACAAACGGGTTCTGCGTTTAAATGAACTTGATCCAAATATTCTGCTAAAAGGTTTTCCCTCTCTGTGAGGGTTTGTTCATGAAGCTTAATTACTCCTGCTTCATAATCCTTTACAGCGGCCAAAGCAATTATTCCATTGTAACTTTTCTCCCCTTCCGTTTGCCGATAAATCAAATAGGATTCCTTTTTGCAAGGATGAAAAAGACCAGCATTTAAAAAATCAAAGAACCTTTCTCTAACCATCCTCTTTGGCTCATCTAGGGCCTTAGGACGAATTATATTTAAGAAAGATTTTGAATTGGAACTGGTAATCTCATGCAATTGGTCCTTGGTATAATTCTCCACAGCTCGGCTAACAATGTGATGAGCAGCCGATTTTTCAGGCAAAAAGGCCTTAAATGGGAGAACGGTAGCCATGCTTAATGTCTTCTATTCTTTTGAAAAAAATCAATCAGCTTTTTCGCCATCTCCACACCAATTCGTTCTTGGGCTTCTGCAGTACTGGCACCGATATGCGGAGTTGCTGATACTTTTGGGTGTTTCAACAGACTTTCAGCTGGGCTTGGCTCATTTACAAAAACATCCAAACCTGCACCTGCCACCTGCCCAGATTCCAAGGCTTCAAACAAGGCCACTTCATCCACTACTCCACCACGAGCAGCATTTACAAGGATAACCCCCCTTTTCATCTTGGCCAAATTTTCGGCACCGATTAATGCGGGCGAACCTTCCTTATGAGGAACGTGAAGTGTAATAAAATCACTGGTTGTAATTAAATCATTGAAACTCCCCGTATTTATTTCAACTTTTATTTTTCCAATTCCATAAAAGTCTAAATCCAACTCAGCAGCTTGCAAAAAGGGATCATAGGCTTTTATTTTCATTCCGCAACCAATGCCAATTTTAGCAACAGCCTGACCTATTCTTCCAAATCCAATAACACCTAAAGTTTTACCTTTCAATTCCACACCTGCAGCATAGGCTTTTTTCAAGTCATTAAATTTGGTGGCACCATTAACAGGCATTTCGATATGACTAGCATGTAAAAACCTAGACAAAGAATAGAAATGGGCAAATACAAGTTCGGCAACACTTTGTGAGGAGGAATCTGGTGTATTAACTACAACAATACCTTGTTCCTGTGCAGCAGCTACATCAATATTATCCAAACCAACACCGGCTCGTCCTATCACTTTTAGGCTTGGGCAGGCTTTTATGATGTCTGATTTAACTTTGGTGGCACTTCGAACAACAATGCCATCAAAATTACCATCGTTCAAATAATTGATTAAATCTTCTTGTTTGATTTTATCGGTAATTACCGTAATTCCTTCGTCTTCCAATAGTTTTTTACCTACGGAATCAATGCCATCGTTTGCTAGTACTTTCATGGTTGTTTTTTGGATTTCTTGCCCAAAAATAGAAGTACTAAGTCCACCAATTTACAAAACAAAGAAGGGTTTATCAACAAAAAGTAAACGGCTTCTTATTTGCCTTTGGATTTCATTGTAGTATTGACATTGTCAAGGTATTTCTTGGCATCTGCATCATCTGGAACAACCTCAAGCGCCTTTTCATACATTTCTTTTGCCTTTGTTAAATCATCCTTCTGAATATTGACATAACCCATGTATTTGAAAGCAACAAGCAGGTCTTTGGCAAATTTAGTTTTGTCGGCCGATGCAATTTCAATTACTTTCTCATAAAAAGGTACAGCTGCCATGGTTTTCAATTTTGAATCCAAAAGCGAATTGGTCAATCCTCTCCAATAATAACCCAAATGAACGGTAGGAGTCATTTCAATAACCTTGGTAAAGGCAGAATCAGCGCGAAGCAAAAGACTTGTATCTAGCTTGGTGGCTTGAAATGCCATATAATTGGAACGACCTAGTTGAAACCAATCTGTAGATTTTGCTTTCGGAAGTTTTACTTTCATTCTATACACATTGGCCGCTTTGGTATGTAATTTTTTATCGGAATAGCTTTTGGCCAAATCCACTAATAAATCTGCCTTACTAGAATCCAATTGAATCGTTTTCACCAAATTTATTTCCGCCAACGAATCATTTCCGGATTTCAAATAGGCTTTTCCGATGTATTCGTAATCTGATGGAAGGATTTTTTTAGCATCTACTTTTGTAAAAAACTCTTTTAAATAATTCAGAGCTTCTGCGTTTTTACCTTGTTCTACTAAGGAATATCCAAGTATTCTATTCAAGATATTATTGTTTGGATCTTCCTTTTTGATAGTATTTATTAAACCTTCCACTTTATCGTATTGCTTGTTAAAGAAGTAGAAGTAGGCCATCCTAGTTTTGTATTCAGTAGTAGGTTCAGTAAGCGTCAAGAATTTCTCGTAACTTTTTACAGCCAGATCATACCTTTTTACCAAATAATAAATTTCACCCAACTCTCTGTGGAAGGGGGCAAAGCTTGAATCTTTATCACGTCCTGTTTTATAACTCTCGATAGAGTTGTCATAACTTTTGGCATTAAACCATAAATCACCCTTTTTCAAATAAGCAATTGGTTTATTCGAATCAAGCATTATAGCTGTTTCGTAAGCAGTCATAGCCGCTCCCCCTCCATCTGGCTTCTGAACTTGGGCATCACCAAGCGCTATTTGTGCTTCATAGCTTTTCTTATCTAAAGTTGTAGCCTTAGTCAAATAGGTAATCGCTTGGTTCAAATCCTTATTCTTGGCAATTGAATAGGCTTCCCCAATCATCATTGGCGCTTTCGCATCCTTTGAAGAAAGGCAGGCCATTGCTATTTCAAATTGCTTTTTAGCTTCATCGGCTTTACCATTGTCTAAGGCCAATAATCCCAAACCTACATAATTTCCAGGAGCTTTAGGATTTAACGACACACCTTTTTCGAAAACAATTTTGGCTGAATCGACCTTACCAAGGGAATAATAAAGTTTTCCTAAATGATAGGTAGCCTCGGAATTCGTTCCAATAACATTTTTCAAAATTGATTTTGCCTGGTTGTATCGTTCATTTTGGATGGCATTAATACCTTGTTCCAAAGTTTGGGAAATTAGGTTGGTAGATACAACCGCAAATGCAAGAGATAGAATAGTCTTTTTCATTGAAAAGGGAATACTTTTTTATTTTAAAAGGGGGGCAAAAATAGTCATTAACGGAATCCAACAATCCGAACAGGTGCAGTTGCAGGCACAATTCCTGATTTTAGGATGATGCGTTGACCTTTATCGCCTGCAACAAATGAAGCAAAGCCTGTGCCAAGACCTGTTCGCCCCTCCCTACTTATGATATATAAGGAGCGTGTTAAGGGGTATTTTTTAGTGGCAATATAAGCCTGATATGGCCCAAAATACTCAGGTTTGAAAGGATCTGCCTCTAGGTTTGAAATGTTGAGAACTTTTATTTTCTGCATAAATTTTTGAGAAGCGGGATCATCCGTATCGCTAATCCAATTTACACCAATCACACCCAATGCATTTTTGTGGGTGGCCACATATTCAATTACTTCTTGATTTGATTTAACAGCAAAACAATTTTTAGGGAAAGCTTTTTCTTTTAAGAAATTCTCTTGGATATACCTTGCCGTGCTACTACCGTTGTTATCAAATACTGCATTTATCTCACCAAGACTGGATTTAATGTTTAAGGAATCCCAGGTAAATCCACCTCCGAAAATCCCTTTTAAATCGACATAATCAATATTTTCCAATTTATTCTCCGGATGAACAATTAAGGCGAGGGCATCATATCCAATTTTCGTTGTTCGAGGGAAAATCTTCTTTGACTTAAAATAAGCCATCTCTTTTTCTGTTAGTTCACGAGCGCTAACTACCAACCGCATACTGTCCTTTTCAAATTTTTCAAAGGCTTCCTTTTCGGGTAAATAACTGGCAAGAACCTCTGCTTCAGGATAAAGACTTTCAAAGGTACTAACCTGAGAATCTAAAATCGGTGCAAAAGTTTCATCTACCGAAATAGCAATTCGCCCAGAAGTGGTCGTATCTGCTGGCTTTTTGACAGAAGTTCCACATGAATTTACAAGGAAAGCGAGGGAAACTAGATAAAAAAATGAAGTTTTGTTGGCAATCATGGTTTTCGTTTTTCTGACTAACGAAGGCTGCGAATGTATAGTATCTTTACTTCTTTTGATGTTAAAAAATCCTTTGGTGCTTGGAGAAGGTCGTTTTTTTTTACTTTTGCACGAATTAGCTTCCTAATTCAAATCCATGCCAGCTTCCGACAACAAATTTTTAGGTGAAGGTCTCACCTACGACGATGTCCTACTCGTTCCTGCCTATTCAGAAGTTCTACCAAGGGATGTAGATGTCAGCACCCACTTTACACGAAATATAAAGCTAAACGTACCAATTGTATCAGCAGCCATGGATACGGTAACTGATTCAAGTTTGGCCATTGCTATTGCCCAAGAAGGTGGCATCGGTGTGTTGCATAAAAACATGAGTATCCAACAGCAGGCCGATGAAGTAAGACGAGTTAAAAGATCGGAAAGTGGAATGATCATGGATCCCGTAACCTTATTGGAAACCGCTTTGGTGGGGGATGCCTTGACCATCATGAAAGAAAATAAGATCGGCGGAATTCCAGTTGTAAATTCCAACGGAACCTTGGTAGGAATTGTGACCAACCGCGACCTGCGATTTGAAAAAAATCCAATGCGCCCAGTTGCAGAAGTAATGACCAAAGAAGGTCTAGTTACCACCCACGCCCGCGATTTGACTAAAGCCGAAGCAATTTTACAGGATTATAAAATTGAAAAACTTCCTGTGGTGGATAAGCATTTCAAATTGGTTGGATTAATCACCTACAAGGACATTATCAAAAACAAACTTAGACCAAATGCCTGCAAAGATGAATTGGGCCGTTTACGTGTAGCAGCTGCTGTGGGAGTAACTCCCGATACGTTTGAAAGAGCTAAGGCCCTAGCCGATGTTGGTGTAGATGCTATAGTTATTGATACAGCCCATGGACATTCCAAAGGGGTAATCGATATGTTGAAGGATATTCGAAAAAAGCTACCTGCTATGCAATTGGTGGTAGGAAATATCGCTACCGGAGAGGCTGCGAAGGATTTAATTAAAGCTGGAGCAGATGCTGTAAAAGTGGGTATTGGTCCTGGAAGTATCTGCACCACCCGTATTATTGCCGGTGTTGGTGTGCCACAATTAACCGCTGTATACGAAGTTGGAAAAGCCCTCAAAGGAACAGATGTCCCCTTGATTGCTGATGGTGGTATCCGTTTCACAGGCGATATCGTCAAAGCATTAGCTGCTGGAGCAAGCAGTATCATGGCTGGTTCTCTTTTTGCCGGAACCGAAGAATCTCCTGGAGAAACCGTTATATTCGAAGGAAGGAAGTTTAAAACCTATCGCGGAATGGGTTCAGTTGAAGCCATGCAAAAAGGTTCAAAAGACAGGTATTTTCAAGATGCAGAAGATGATATCAAAAAATTGGTGCCTGAAGGTATTGTAGGACGAGTGCCATACAAAGGCAGCATTAGCGAAATTGTTTACCAAATGGTTGGGGGATTGCGCGCTGGAATGGGCTATTGTGGAGCTCCAAACATTCATAAACTGCAAAAAGCTAAGTTTATTCGAATCACCAATTCAGGTATTAGGGAAAGCCATCCGCATGGCATTACCATTACCAGCGAGGCTCCTAATTATAGCCGCTAAGCAAATTAACTTCTTTTGTGCACCGATTCAAAGAATTAGGGATAATTTTGTAACGTCATGAACAGCTTTTTTAAATCCTCTATTTTTTTGGTTTTCATCTGTTTTACTTTGGAAGCCTTCTCCCAAGAATCAGCTTCCAAAAAGGAAAAAGAATTGGTTCAATTTTCAGGCGTTGTGTTAACCCATGATAGTTTAACCCCTGTTCCTTATACCTCTGTTTCAATTAAAGGCTCCTACCGTGGAACACTTTGCGATTACTATGGATTCTTTTCTTTTGTAGCAGCCAAAGGTGATACCATTTCCTTTTCTTGTTTAGGATTTAAGAAAGCGGAATATATCATTCCTGATTCATTGTCCGGGAATCGGTACAGCCTAATTCAAATTCTACTTCCTGATAAAATTTTATTGAAAGAGATTTCAATTTATGCCTTTCCTTCTAGGGATCAATTTAGACAAGCTTTTATGAATTTGAATATTCCAAATGATGATTACGAAAGGGCTAAGCTAAATTTGGACCAGCAAATCTTACTTGAGAAATTCCAAACCCTTACCATGGATGGAAAGGAAAATTACGCATTGGCCATGCAACGCCAAACAGCCATTTTGTACAATTCAGGCCAATATCCAACTTACAACATTTTTAATCCAATTGCCTGGGCTAAGTTTATCCAGGCTTGGAAAAATGGAGATTTAAAGGATAAACGCAAACAATAGGCTTATTTCCCAAGAACCCGTTTTATTTCATTCAATTTCATCAAGGCTTCAACAGGCGTTAAGGTATTGATGTCGATATGAATAATCTCTTCCTTAATTTGGGATAAAACAGGATCGTCTAACTGAAAAATACTAAGTTGGTAATCAGGCTGCGTTGTCCCAACCGAACCTTTTTCCTTTTTATTCGATTTTTTATCGGTTAATGCCTCAGAAGAATGATCTTTTTCTAAATGAGACAGAATTTGATTAGCCCTTTCGATTACTTTTTTAGGCATTCCAGCCATTTGCGCCACATGTATACCAAAGCTATGTTCGCTTCCACCTTCCACCAACTTACGTAAGAAGATTATTTTTTTATTGATTTCCTTAATGGCTATGCTGAAATTTTTAACCCTTGCCAATGACTTTTCGAGTTCATTTAATTCATGGTAATGCGTAGCGAACATTGTTTTTGGGCGAGCTGTTCCATTTTCATGAAGGAATTCCGTTATTGACCATGCGATGGAAATACCATCATAGGTGCTTGTACCTCGTCCGATTTCGTCCAAAATCACCAAGGAGCGAGGCGTTAGGTTATTTAGGATACTGGCCGTTTCATTCATCTCAACCATAAAGGTACTTTCGCCCGAACTTAAATTATCGGAAGCCCCTACCCTAGTGAAAATCTTATCGACCACTCCAATACTTGCACTCTGAGCTGGAACAAAGCAACCAATTTGAGCAAGCACCACAATTAAGGCAGTTTGTCGCAAAAGGGCTGATTTACCAGACATATTTGGTCCGGTAAGGATTATTATTTGGCAATCTTCTGGATCGAGCAGGATATCATTGGGCACATATTGTTCGCCCACAGGTATTAATCTTTCAATAACTGGATGACGACCTTGGACAATTTTAAGCGCCAATTCATCATTCAATTGTGGCTTCACATAATTGTATTCTGTAGCAATATGAGCAAAGTTGCACAGACAATCTAATTTAGCCAATAAACTTGAATTCAATTGTACCGATTCGGTGTACTCTGCCAAAGAAAGCACCAACTCCTCGAAAAGTCGGGTTTCAAGGGCAAGAATTTTCTCTTCTGCACCAAGTATTTTGGTCTCATATTCCTTTAATTCCTCGGTTATATAACGTTCCGCATTGGTTAGTGTCTGTTTTCGTATCCAATCTTCGGGCACCCGACTTTTATGGGCATTTGTAACTTCAATATAATAACCGAAAACCTGATTATAAGCCACTTTCAAGGAGGTGATTCCAGTGCGCAAAGCTTCTCTTTGTTGAACTTCAAGTAAATACTCCTTTCCTGAACTACTAATGTGACGCAACTCGTCCAATTCAGCATTAATTCCCGGTTTAATCACATTTCCTTTATTAACCAAAACCGGAGGATCGTCTTGCAATTCTTGGCTTATCTTATCCCGCATACTTTCACACAGGTTGAGCTGCTCACCTATCCTTTTGATGGGCAAACAGGTTGATTGCAGGCAAAGCTCTTTTATTGGCTCCGTAAGTTCCAAGGTCTTCTTTAACAATACTGCTTCCCGTGGATTGATACGGGCGGCTGCTATCTTGGACATGAGCCGTTCAACATCCCCAATTTGAGACAAGTATTGAATTAAATTGGAGCGAAATTCCGGATTTTCTTTAAGTGCATTGACAGCTTCCAAACGGTCTTCAATAGCCTTTCTATTTTTTAATGGAAGCGAAATCCAGCGTTTAAGTAAACAACCTCCCATTGGGGTAGACGTTTGGTCAAGGACATCGACGAGGCAAGTACCGCCTGGACCATTGGTGGAAAAAATTTCGAGATTTCGAGCGGTAAACTTGTCCAACCAAACAAAGTGCTCTTCTTCAATTAGCTGAAGTTTAGTAATATGTTTAAGCCTATCGTGACGAGTTTCGGAAAGGTAGTGCAAGGCGGCACCGGCAGCAATCGTATGCAACCCCATTTTTTCGATACCAAAACCTTTAAGCGATTTGGTACCAAAATGTTTGAGAAGTAATTCTTCAGTATATTCAGACGTAAAAACCCAATCATCCAAACCAAATTCAGAACTTAATCCGCCGAAATGGTCGCGGAAATAGGTTTTATAATTTTTAGGATAGAGAATTTCACCGGGTTTGAAGCTTTGAAGCAGCTTTTCGGCATATTCCTTGTCGCCCAAACCGGTCAGAAATTCACCAGTGGAAACATCCATAAAAGCCAAGCCATAGTTGCTCTTATCCCACCAAATTGCGGCAAGGAAATTATTGGATTTGGCTTCGAGAATATGATCGTTGAAGGTTACACCCGGGGTAACCATTTCTGTAATTCCCCGCTTAACAATGGTTTTGGTGAATTTTGGATCCTCCAACTGGTCGCAAACTGCTACTCGATAGCCGGCTCGGACCAATTTTGGCAGATAGGTTTCGAGGGAATGGTGCGGGAAACCGGCCAAAGCTACTTCTGTAGCAGATCCATTGCCTCGCTTGGTAAGCACTATTCCTAAAACTTTGGAGGCTTTAACTGCATCCTCTCCAAAAGTCTCGTAAAAATCACCAACCCGAAACAGCAAAATAGCATCCGGGTGTTTAGCCTTGATACCATTGTATTGCTTCATTAAAGGGGTTTCGTTCGCCGTGCTTTCCTTACTCATCAGGTCACAAATTTGGGGATTTCCCTTTGAAATTCCACACCAATCTCCTTAAACTTTTCCACTATTTTTCACTGTTCGACCCTTATCAAAAGCAGGTAATCAAATACAGGGATGGGTCTTTTACCTTAACAAAAATAAGGTTTGAAAAGCGGCCATTAGATTCTATTACCAATGCCAGGCACGGAGAACCCTCGGGCAAGGATAGAGCGTGATACCCCACAGGGATGCGGACCCCGAACCCCTTCGGGGGAAGTCAGACCGAGGAGTATTAGCGATAGCCTGACCCAACCGCCCTTGCAGTCAATTATTTTTTTTGTCAAGGCGGTTTTGGCGGTTGGGGGCACGCCTAAGGAATTAGAAATTAGAAAATAGAAAATAGAAAATAGAAAAAACTAATTAAGTTATTGTATTTCATTCCTTTACCCAAACTCAAACAACTGCAATACTTAAACCCAAAAATCGTTTTATAAATTAGTATTTGGCGGGCCCCCAACCGCCTAAAACCATTCTACCATTATTTTACCATTTATAAGGGCGGTTGGGTCAGGCTATTCACTTCTAGTCCTCGGTCTGCTTCGTACCTCTGCATCCCTGTGGGCTATCCGTTTCTATCCTTGCCCGACACCTCCGCATAGCATTGTACTGGATCTTGGCATTTGCATTTCATCCCAATGTGATTTAAGGGATAGTCAAAAGGCTAGTTCGAGAAGTACTATGGTATAGGCCGAGGTTACGGAATAATAGTCCAGTTTTTCTTCTAAAAGCAACAATAGAATTGGACTATATATTTTGTCCATTCGGTTTAACCCAAATTAACCAATAGGAGGATTTTTTAATCCGATCTACTTGATTTAGTTGGGTTTACCACGATTTAGCAGTTGTTATCAATTTGGCCATGCAAATTGATTTACAACTGGTTAATCGTTTATGCATTTCTAATGCGTAATCTGGGTTTAATCATGTAGCTTGAAAGAAAAAAAAAGCCCCCGAACAAAAGTCCGAGGGCTTTGAACAAGTTCAAAAAACTAAACTATGGTTTTACTTCTTCAACAGTGAAACCAGCTGCTTTTAGTTTCTCGATGTTTTTTGGATCACCAACAACTACGGAAACCATGTTTTGCAAATTAAAGTATTTACTGATGTTTTCGTTCAATTCCTTAACTGTAAGGCTTTTTAGGATTTCATTTTGTTTTTCCAAATAGCTTGGTTCCAACTTATAGTCAAGCAAACGTTTCAAGAACCTTCCTTTTTGAGGAGGGGCTTCGAATTTAAGCGCATCAGCTTGGCCCAAAGAGCTTTTGGTGAAGGTCAATTCCTCTTCGGTAATACCTTTTTGGTGGAAATTTTTCAATTCACCTACCAATTCGATCATTGAACTATCGGTTACTACTCCTTTGAAACCACCGGTAATGTAGAATGGTCCTGACAAATCCGAAGCTTCAAATCCAGAGCGAGTTCCGTAGGTAAATCCTCTTTTTTCGCGAAGATTCAAATTGATGCGAGAATTGAAATTGCCACCAAAAGGAAAATTAGCAACAGATGTTTTATAATAAACACCAGTAGCATCGTAAGGCAAGGCCACATACCCAATTCTGATTTCAGATTGAGGTGCTTTTTCTTTTGGTATAAAATAGATTTTAAAACCATTGAAACTGTTGTATTCCCCTTTATCTGAAACCAAAGTACTTCCATTGGTAGGCTTGCTGGCCAAAGATTTCAGGATTGGGCTAAGATCAGCATCTGAAACTGAACCAACAACCACAATGCGGGCATTTTTAATTGAAAGTGCACCATGGTACTTTTTCACATCGTCCAAGGTTATTTTTTCCACAGACTCAGCCGTACCATTTTGAGGAATAGATAGGATACTGGTTGACTTATATAATTTGCTTCTAAAACCATTTTCAGCAAGAGCTCTGGCTTGGGTAACCTGATTGGCTATATATTCCAATTGTTCCGCTTTTTTACGCTCAAAATCTTCTTGGTTAAAGGCAGGATTAATCACCTTTTCTTCAAGTATTTCAAGCGTTTTTGAAAGATTTTTCTTCAAACAGAATACATTGAAAGTAATATCGTCATCATTGGATTCGATACTGATTTCGCTACCCATTTTATCCAACTCCATGGCAATAGCCTCGGTCGAGTATTTCTTTGTACTTTCATCCATCAAACTAGCTGTCAATGAAGCCAAACCTGATTTATCAGCTGGTTCGTAACGGTGACCGGCTTTGAACATTAAAGAAAGACTCACGATTGGCAATTCATCGTAAGGAGTAATAATGTATTCACAACCGTTTGAATTGCCTTTTTTAACGGTAGGCACTTTCATTACTGGATTGGCTCCAGATCCAGGGATTTTGGAACGATCAAATTTATCAGCTTCTTTGGCGGGCTTTTTATAGGTCAAACCTTCATACTGTTTGTTATCTGGTTTGAAATCAGCGGTAGTAAATTTGGGAGTAAAATTATCTTTTGAAGCGGCTAGATTGGCTTGTCCTTTTGGAACAACACTTAAAATAACAGCCTTTTGACCTTTAATATATTGGTTGTACACACGAATTACATCCTCTTTGGTTACCTTATTATAACGCTCGATATCTTTACCTATAAAGTTTGGATTTCCAAGAATGGTGTGGTATTGAGCCAATTGTCCGGCTTTCCCGGCAACTGTTTCAAGTCCTTGGAAAACTTGGGATTCGTGACGTGCTTTGTAACTATTCAAATCATCCTCCGAAACACCTCTTGTTTCAAATTCAACCAAGGCTTCTCTAATCTTCTTTTCCATATCAGCCAAGTTGCTTCCTGGAAGAGCAAAAACTGAAAGTGTAAATTGTCCACCTAGTTCCATACAAGGATGTGAAACAGAAGACTGTACAGCGATTTGAGCTTTATCAAAGTTCTTGAAGAAGATAGAATTTTTTCCACCACCCAAGATATCAGATAAAACATCTAAGGCTGGCTCGTCGGCGTGAAAATTTGGAACCGTAGGGAATGACATCACGATGGCAGGGAAACGGATATTATCTTCGTATGAAATGTAGCGATCAGCTTCCAATTTGATTTTGGCAGCATCCATTTTATTCACTTCCGGACCGCGGTTGATAGGACCAAAGTATTTTTCTACAAGGGTTAAAACTTCGTCCTTTTTCACATCCCCAGCTACTGTAAGCACGGCATTGTTCGGACCGTACCAACGAAGGAAGAATTTTTTCAAATCATCCAAAGTAGCACGATCAAGCTCTTCGAGGTATCCTATGGTGCTCCAAGAATAGGGGTGACCATAAGGATAAATAGCTTGACCCAACTTCTCATAAATTAAACCATATGGACGGTTGTCGTAATTTTGACCGCGTTCGTTTTTTACCGTTGCCCGTTGAATTTCGAATTTTTGTTGGGTAACCGCATCCAATAACCAACCCATACGATCTGATTCAAGCCACAGCGCCATTTCCAATTTGTTGGATGGAAGGGTTTCGAAATAGTTGGTTCGGTCGGTGTTGGTACTTCCATTCATTTGTCCACCGGCCTCTGAAACCAATTTGAAATGCTGTTCGTCTTCCACATGGTCAGAGCCTTGGAACATCATATGTTCATAAAAGTGGGCAAAACCGCTACGTCCCAATTCTTCACGGGCGCTTCCTACGTGATAGGTAACATCCACATGTACAATAGGATCGCTGTGGTCTTCATGTATCAATACTGTCAATCCATTTGGAAGTTGATACCGTTCATAGGGAATGCTTGGTTCATTGGCTTTTGCCGTAATTTTTTCAATCAATTTGGCCTGACCAAAGGATTGAAGGCTTAGTCCAATCACGCTCGCTGTAAAAAGCATTTTTTTCATCTGCGTTGTAAAAATTAAGGTTGCAATAGTAGTTTATTTTGTTTTTAAAGTCTGCTTGAATTACGAACTTTATGCCAACAGGAAATAATTACTTAAATAACTGAAATAGAAAAGGTTAAAAAACAAGGTTAGATTTATCAATGATCATTTTCGGTTGCGATTGTTCATTTCCGAACAGTGTTTCCTTTATTGTGTTAGTTGAGAAAGAAATCCAGACAAGGCATGTCTATCCAGAATCAAGGTAATTGCCACTCCATAAACTGCACCAATAAAGTGAGCATCATGATTAATATAATCGCCACCTCGACGTCCCATAAAAAAGGAGTACACTAAATAAACAATAGCCCAAATAATTCCTGGGAAACAAAGAATTCCATAAAGGCAAATTTCGTTTAAAGGAAAATAGATTACACTCGCCATCATCACTGCACTTACTCCGCCAGAGGCACCTACTCCATGGTAATGGATATCATTTTTATGCTTTTCATAGGTGTGGATTACACTCATAAAAATTCCTCCGATATACAGCAGAAGGAAATAGAGTATAGCTCGTTCGGGGAATTTCACTTGAAACACCATTTCTACTGTTCCTGCAAAAAAGAAAAATGAAAGCATATTGAACAACAAATGCATCCAATCGGCATGGATAAATCCATGGGTAAGGAAACGATGAAGTTCCTTCATTGGATTTCTTTGGATTTCATAGGGTTGAAAATCCAATTTATAGAACAAGCTTTGGTTATAAAAGCAGAGTACAGAAACCACGCAGGTGGCAATTAAAATAATGAATGTCATGGTTTATTCTCCTGTCCACCTTGGTTCACGTTTTTCAACGAAGGCCATAATTCCTTCTGCAGCATCCTTGGTAGTTACAATATCGTTAAGTTTATTTTTCAGAAAAAGATGCTGTTCAATTTCAGGAACATTCCTTAATTCAGCAGAGGCCTGCATTCCTTTGCGAATGGCCGTTGGGGAGAGTTTCTTAAGGGATTCCAAAAAGGAATGGATTTCAGAATCAAGATTTTCCTTTGAGCAAATATGGGTAACAATACCAAGTTCCTTGGCTTCTTGGGCAGTTAAACTTGCTGCACGAATACAAAGGTCTAATGCTTTTCGTTCCGACATCAAGCTTCGAAGTGAGGCTAAAACTTGAAAAGGGAATAAGCCTCTTTTTACTTCAGGTAAACTAAAGGTGGCAGAATCAACGCTAAACACATATTGACAGCCACATACTATCAAAAACGCACCAGCCAAGGCATTTCCTTGAACCCTAGCAATACAAGGTTTGTGAACGAGGTTAAATGCCTCTCCAAGTAAAATTTCCCCATTTGGATCAGGAATAGTTGACACAACTTCTTCTGCGCTTCCTGCAAAGGATTTCAGGTCGGCTCCAGCACAAAAGGTATCTCCATTCGAAGCTATAACAACCGCCCACACATCCTTTTCATTTTGGGCATAACTAAGTCCGAAAACCAATTCTTTGAAAAGAATGGGATTAAGGGCATTTTTCTTTTCCGGACGGTTAAGGGTTAAGGTCAGGACATGGTTTTCGAAGTTTACCAACAGGTGTTGGTAGCTTTCATTCAATGCATTTTGTGTTTGTTCGGCTGTATAGAGCATGGTGCGAAAATACCAATGTTTTTTGGAATCTGATGGGGGAAATTATACCACTTCAGCTACTGTGAATGTGCTACCTCCAACAAAAATTAAATCGTCGTTTTCGGCATGCTTTTGTGCAGCTTTCAAGGCAGCTTTAACCGAAGTAAAGGCCTTACCCTCAAGACCACAATTTTGGGCAAAATCCTTTAACAGTTTGGCATCCATACCTCTAGGCACATCGGGCTTACAGAAATAAAAGGTCACATTATTTTTAGGTATTACTTCAAAAACCTTGTTCAAATCTTTATCATTTACTACTCCCATCACAAAATGGAGATGTCTGTATTTTATTTTCCCTAAATGGTTGCAGACTTCTTCCAAACCATTTTTATTGTGTCCGGTATCGGCAATGGTCAAAGGATTTTGATTTAATATTTGCCACCTTCCTTTTAATCCGGTCAGATCCACCACTTGGTTAAGGGCTTTCTTTAAATTTTCATCCGAAATCCGGTAGGCCATATTCCTTAAAACTTCTACGGCTTGAAAAACGGCCTTAACATTGTGCTGCTGATATAATCCTGACAATTGCAAATGAACGTTTTTCAGGAAAGGTTGTCCCTTTTTTAAGACATCAAAATGCAATCCAGGTTTTGAAGGAGAATAACTTAGCTTATCCAGTTTAAACAACTCATCTGCATAATAAATGGAAGCCACATTGTCGCGTGCTTTGGCATTGAAAATTGGCTGGGTAATGGTACTCGACTCGCTGATGACAACGGGAATTCCCGGTTTGATAATTCCAGCTTTTTCAAAGGCAATTTTTTCCAAGGTATCACCAAGTAAATTTTGGTGGTCCCAACCTATATTTGTAATAATGCAAAGCAAGGGATAAATAATATTAGTGCTATCCAATCGTCCACCTAACCCTGTTTCAATAACGGCGACCTGTACTTTTTCTCTGGCAAAATGCTCGAAACACATACCTACTGTCAATTCAAAAAAAGAAGGATTATGTGATTCGATAAAAGGCTTTACCTTTTCAACAAACTCCACTACCCGCTTCCGATCAATCATTTTTCCATCCACCTTTATTCTTTCCCGAAAATCATGCAAATGGGGCGATGTAAAAAGTCCTGTTTTGTATCCATTGGATTGAAGCACTGCTGCCATCATACTACTAACAGAACCTTTCCCATTGGTACCTGCTATATGAATACACTTTAATTTAGCCTGAGGATTGCCCAAAAACTGACAAAGTGCTACTATATTTTTTAAGTCTGCTTTATAGGCGGCAGCTCCAATTCGTTGAAACATTGGAAGCCTAGCAAACAAATAATCAATGGTTTCGGAGTAAGTCACGCTGCAAAATCGAGCCACAAAGTTTTGACTATTTTTTGAAAATCAGGCCTTAACCGATTTTTTTTATAAATTTTATATTAACCAAAAACCTGAGTAGCTGGAGTAAGCCTTACCTTCGTCATCGTTTTTACTATGGTTCAACAATACCTCAGAACAATTTTCTCTTCTATTCTGCGATTGTCAGGAATTACCATGCTTTTTTGGGGATTTTCCAGTACAACTGTTATGGCCCAATACAAAGGCGGAAGTGGCGATGGTTTTGATGTTGTTCAATTGGAAGGAGTTCAATTGGGAATTGGTCACACCGAAAAACAGGTTATGAAATATTACCCAAATCCTTTAAAATCAGGAGAAATACTCTTTCTAGAAATCGACTTTAACGGGAAGAAACTTCCCTATTCTTTGCAGAATTTAGAAGGAAAAAGCATACAGTCAGGCTTTTTGGATAATTCCAAAAAAGGACAAATTTCTACCCAAGGATTGGTTCCTGGTACCTACAACCTACAAATTGGAACCTTGAAAGAATCTTACCCAATAATCATTAAGTAACATGTTGGCATTAAAGCTCTTGTCTGAAAGTTTTATTATGGCCTTTGGTGCAATGGCAGCCAATCGTTTACGCACCTTTCTTTCCTTATTGGGAATAACCATAGGTATTTTGGCCATTATCTCTGTTTTTACGGTAGTAGATGGGATGAAAGATTATGTAAGAAACAGTGTACAAAGTCTTGGGGATGATATCATTTACGTTCACAAATGGCCATGGGAATTTGGAGGGGATTATCCATGGTGGAAATATTGGCAACGTCCTGTTCCCAGTGTTGAAGACGCTACACAATTGCAGCGTAGGTTAAAATCTGCCCAAGGAATATGTTTTAGGGTGGGAACAAAGAAAACCGTTAGTTTCCTTAATAGTACGGTTGAAAGCGTTGATATAAATGCCGTTTCTCATGATTGGAACAAGATAAGGGAACTGAATTTGATGGAAGGCCGATATTTCACAGCTTCTGAAAGTGCCTCGGGAAAGAATGTTGGAATATTAGGTTATGAAATTTCAAATGCTTTGTTTGGGGATTATAGTCCCGTGGGGAAAACTGTTAAAATGGGTGGGAAAAAAATACTAATTATTGGCAAATTAGAGAAAGATGGGGAGAGTATATTCGGTAATAACAAGGACAATTATTTAGTAATTCCCATAAATTTTGCTCGTAACATGTTCAATTTAAGGAAAGAAAGTATGGACCCGATGGTAATGATCAAAGCAAAGCCTGGGGTTACCAATGCGGAGATGAAGGATGAAATTACTGGCGTTTTACGATCTGTACGCCGATTAAAACCTTCTGCCGAAAATGATTTTGCTTTAAACGAAACAAGTTTAATTTCTAAAGGTTTTGAAGGATTATTTATTTTACTCGACATTGCTGGTTGGTTTATTGGTGGGTTCTCCATTTTGGTAGGAGGCTTTGGGATTGCTAATATCATGTTTGTATCGGTCAGGGAAAGAACCAGTCAAATTGGTATACAAAAAGCCTTGGGTGCCCAAAACTATTTCATTCTGTTTCAGTTTTTATTTGAAGCCGTTTTGCTTTGCCTTTTTGGAGGAATTATAGGATTGGTAATTGTATTCTTGATTGTACAAGGGGCTAATTACGCCTTGGAAATGGAAATGGCATTAACCTGGTTTAATATTATGCGAGGAATTTTAATTTCGGTTGTAATTGGTTTAGTTTCAGGTATTATCCCAGCATTTAGTGCATCGCGATTAGATCCGGTGGAAGCCATTCGAAGCAATGGTTAGGATTAGCTAAAATTAGAAGAAGAATACCAGTCTTTTGCACCATTTATGTTTATAGTTGAATGCTCAGGCTTATCTCTCGCTTAAATATGGGGGTGCAGATTATTAATTCAGAATTAGCATACAACCACAAAAACGATTAATCAATTATAAATAAACCTTTCAGTACAATTAAAACAAATACTTTACAGAAATGCTACGAGAGGCGGTAACCCAAGCAAAATCCTGTATTTCGAATATAACCCAGATTACCCATTAGAAATGAGTAAACGATTAACACCGAATGTACATTATGTATAGTCCAATTTCAGGCTCACATTTTCTTGAAAAAATTGGACTAACATACTGTATATTAGGCATTTACAAATCTAAACTTACAAATAGTGTTTGGACTATTTATAAATTAAAATTGGTATAACCAGTTGTAAATCAATTTGTATGGCCAACTAACAACAACGGCTATCCCAAAATTCCATCGGGAGGGGGGTAACCCAACTAAATCAAGCAGTTCGGATTAGTAAATCCTCCTATTAATTAATTTGGGTTTAAAAATCCTCCATTTATTTAATATTGGAATAAAGGTCTTTGTATTTCAATTTGCTAAATGCGGAATGAAATGCAAATGCCCAGACTCCGCACAATGTTATGCGGAGATGTCGGGCAAGGATAGAGCGTGATACCCCGCAAGCCTGCAGCCCCCGGGCATTTTCGGGGGCTGCAGGCTGAGGAGTATTAGCGATAGCCTGACCCAACCGCCCTAGTTAATGGTAAAATAATGGTAAAATGGTTTTGGCGGTTGGGGGCCCGCCAAAATATAAATAATGAGAGAGGACTTTTAACCCAAATTAAGCATTAGAAATGCATAAACGATTAACCAGTTGTAAATCAATTTGTATGGCCAAATTGATAACAACTGTTATCCCGAAATTTCTTCGGGAGGGGTAAACCCAACTAAATCAAGTAGTTCGGATTAATAAATCCTCCTATTGATTAATTTGGGTTTAAGCGTAATGTTTCTGTAAAACCTGAAGACCAAAAATTTTCGATACCAATTTGGATTTAATGATATTCCATAAACTCACCAAAGCCAGTATTTATTCCAAAAAAAACGCCCCGATCTTTCGAAAGGGGCGAATCATTTTAACAAAACCTAAACATTATACTCTTTCAAGCTTTGAAGCCATCAATTGTTCGTACTCAGATTTAGAACCAACGATTAGTTTGTCGTAATCCCTTAGACCGGTACCGGCAGGAATCAAGTGACCAACAATTACGTTTTCTTTCAATCCGTTCAACGTATCAACTTTTCCGGCAACAGCAGCTTCGTTCAATACTTTTGTAGTTTCTTGGAACGATGCAGCTGAAATAAAGCTGTCGGTTTGCAACGATGCTTTGGTAATACCTTGCAAAATCTGTTGAGAGGTTGCTGGCACAGCATCACGAGCCTCAATTAATTTTAAGTCACGACGTTTCAAGGCAGAATTTTCATCCCTCAATTTACGAGCAGTGATAATCTGACCTGGTTTCAAGTTGGCACTATCACCTGGATCAACAACTACCTTACGGCCATAAATCCAATCGTTTTCTTCCATGAATTCGGCTTTGTTAACGATTTGGTGCTCCAAGAAATTGGTATCACCTGGATCGATAATGTCAACCTTACGCATCATTTGACGAACAATAACCTCGAAGTGTTTATCATTGATTTTCACACCTTGTAAACGATAAACCTCTTGAATCTCATTCACCAAGTACTCCTGAACCTTAGTTGGACCTTTGATAGCCAATATATCAGTAGGAGTAGTAGCGCCATCACTTAAAGGAAGACCCGCTTTAACAAAATCATTTTCTTGAACAAGAATATGTTTAGTCAAAGGAACAAGGTATTTTTTCACTTCTCCGGTGCGGCTTTCAACGATTAATTCGCGGTTACCACGTTTGATTTTACCGAAAGTAACAATACCGTCAATTTCAGAAACCACAGCTGGATTAGAAGGATTCCGAGCCTCAAATAATTCGGTAACACGTGGAAGACCACCGGTAATGTCACCGCCTTTGCTGGCAGATCTAGGAATTTTAACTAATATTTCCCCAGCTTTAATTTTCGCACCAGCATCCACCACAATGTGGGCACCTACTGGAATGTTATACGTTTTTAAAACTAAACCATTCTCTACCACACGGATAGCTGGGTTCTTTGTTTTATCACGGCTATCAATAATTACTTTCTCTTCATAACCTGTGGTTTCGTCACTTTCACTGCGGAAAGTTACACCTTCCTCAATTTGTTCGTATTCAACTTCACCAGCTTGGTCAGAGATAATTACGGCATTGTAAGGATCCCATTTACACAACAAATCTCCCTTCTTCACTTCCGCATTTGGTTTCACATACAAATTAGAACCATAAGGGATAGTAGCTGAAGTCAATTGGATACGTGTGTTTTTGTCGATGATACGCATCTCAGCCGAACGACCGATTACGATATCATATTTCTCGGTATCATTTTCAGCGGCAACTGTACGCAATTCATCGATTTCGACAATACCATCATATTTGGCTTCGATTTTAGATTCAGAAGCAATACGGTTGGCAGCACCACCCACGTGGAAGGTACGCAAAGTCAACTGAGTACCTGGTTCACCGATAGACTGGGCGGCGATAACACCGGCAGCTTCACCTTTTTGAACCATTTTACCAGAAGCCAAATTACGACCGTAACATTTAGAACAAACACCACGGCGAGATTCGCAAGTCAGTACCGAACGTATTTCAACAGCTTCGATTGGTGACTCCTCGATAAGCGCAGAAATTTCTTCTGTAAATTCATCACCACTGTTGATAATCAATTCACCAGTTTGAGGGTGGTAGATATCGTGCACAGAGGTACGTCCCAAAATTCGGTCATACAGTGATTCCACTTCCTCGTCATTATTTTTCAAGGCCGTGGCAACCAAACCACGAAGAGTTCCGCAATCAGGTTCAGTAATAATTACATCTTGGGCAACGTCAACCAAACGACGTGTCAAATAACCAGCATCGGCTGTTTTCAAGGCCGTATCAGCCAAACCTTTACGGGCACCGTGGGTAGAGATAAAGTACTCCAAAATAGACAAACCTTCTTTAAAGTTTGAAAGAATTGGGTTTTCGATAATCTCACCACTACCTGCTCCTTTTTGTGGTTTTGCCATAAGACCGCGCATACCAGCCAACTGACGGATTTGCTCTTTAGAACCACGGGCTCCCGAGTCAAGCATCATGTAAACAGAGTTGAAACCTTGTTTATCGCTGGTCATTTTATTCATAACCACTTGTGTCAAGCGGCTATTGGTATGTGTCCAAATATCGATGATTTGGTTATAACGTTCGTTGTTGGTAATGAAACCTGCTTCGAAGTTGTTTTGAACTTCAGCAACTTGCTCATTGGCCGCTTTCAACAAGGTCTCCTTTTCATTAGGAATAATCACGTCACCAAGGTTAAAAGACAAACCTCCACGGAAGGCGCTCATAAACCCAAGTTCTTTGATATCGTCCAAGAATTTAGCCGTTGTTGCAATTCCGGTTTTCTTTAAAATTTGACCGATAATATCTCTTAGGGATTTTTTGGTCAATAATTCGTTGATATAACCAGCACTTGGCGGTACAACTTGGTTAAACAATACCCTACCTACAGTAGTTTCAATTAGTTTTTTAACCAATTCACCATCCTCGCCGAATACATTAACTTTTACTTTAATCCAAGCATGTAAATCAACCTTCTTCTCATTATAAGCAACAATTACTTCTTCAGGAGAATAAAAGGAAAGTCCTTGGCCTTTTACAACAATATCTTCAGCCGTTTTCTTGCCTTTAGTCATGTAATAAAGTCCAAGTACCATATCTTGAGAAGGAACGGTAATAGGAGCTCCGTTGGCAGGGTTAAGGATATTGTGAGAAGCAAGCATCAGCAATTGAGCTTCCAAAACAGCTGCATGTCCAAGTGGAACGTGAACGGCCATTTGGTCACCATCGAAGTCGGCATTGAAGGCCGTACAAACCAATGGGTGCAATTGAATCGCTTTTCCTTCAATCAATTTTGGTTGGAAAGACTGGATACCTAATCTGTGAAGGGTTGGGGCACGATTCAAAAGAACAGGGTGTCCTTTCAAAACATTTTCCAAAATATCCCAAACAACAGGATCCTTTCTATCAACAATTTTTTTAGCTGATTTAACCGTTTTTACAATACCTCTTTCCAACATCTTACGGATGATGAATGGTTTGTAAAGCTCGGCAGCCATATCTTTAGGAAGACCGCATTCGTGCAATTTCAATTCTGGTCCAACAACAATTACCGAACGAGCAGAATAGTCAACCCTTTTACCCAACAAGTTTTGACGGAAACGACCTTGTTTACCTTTCAAGCTATCTGAAAGTGATTTCAAGGCACGGTTTGATTCCGTTTTAACTGCATTAGATTTACGAGAGTTATCTAACAAGGAGTCAACAGCTTCTTGAAGCATCCTTTTTTCATTACGAAGGATTACCTCAGGGGCTTTGATCTCAATCAAACGTTTCAAACGGTTGTTACGGATAATCACACGACGATAAAGGTCATTCAAATCCGAAGTAGCAAAACGACCACCATCCAAAGGAACAAGTGGACGTAATTCAGGTGGAATTACCGGAACTACTTTAACCAACATCCACTCGGGACGATTCTCCATATGTGTGTTAGCAGAACGGAAAGCTTCCACAACTTGAAGACGTTTTAGGGCCTCCGTTTTACGTTGTTGTGAAGTTTCATTATTCGCCTTATGACGTAAGAAGAAAGATAATTCATCCAAATTGGTGCGGCTTAACAAGACTTGCAAAGCGTCTGCACCCATTTTAGCGATAAATTTGTTTGGATCGCTGTCATCTAAATATTGGTTATCTTTTGGAAGAGTATCCAAAATATCCAAATATTCATCTTCTGTCAAGAAATCGAGCAGGTTTACACCATCTGCAGCTTTAACACCAGGTTGGCAAACAACATAACGCTCATAATAAATGATAGAATCCAATTTCTTGGTTGGCAAGCCTAATAAATAACCAATTTTATTTGGCAAAGAACGGAAGTACCAGATATGCGCAACAGGAACAGTCAACGTGATATGTCCCATGCGTTCACGACGCACTTTTTTCTCTGTAACTTCAACGCCACAACGATCACAAATAATGCCCTTGTAACGGATACGCTTGTATTTACCGCAGTGGCATTCCCAGTCCTTTACAGGTCCGAAAATACGCTCACAAAACAAACCATCGCGTTCAGGTTTGTATGTACGGTAGTTAATAGTTTCAGGCTTTAACACCTCACCACTCGAACGCTCAAGAATTTTCTCGGGCGAAGCCAATCCGATGATGATTTTGGTGAAGTTAGTTTTTAGTTTAATTTCCTTTTTGTTTGACATGTGTCAGGAGTAAAGGTTAATTATTGATTTCTTGCAAAAAAATTCTTACCCAACAAACATGCTGGGTAAGAATATAAATAAATCTAGTCAAGGGTTACGTCAAGGCAAAGACCGCGCAACTCGTGCAACAATACATTGAACGATTCTGGAATTCCAGGAGTTGGCATTGGTTCACCTTTTACGATAGACTCATAGGCTTTGGCACGTCCGACAACGTCATCCGACTTAATAGTCAAAATCTCTTGAAGGATATTGGCAGCACCGAATGCTTCCAAGGCCCAAACCTCCATCTCACCAAATCTTTGACCTCCGAACTGGGCTTTACCACCCAATGGTTGCTGCGTGATAAGTGAGTATGGTCCGATTGACCTAGCGTGCATTTTATCATCAACCATGTGGCCTAGTTTCAACATGTAGATAATACCTACTGTTGCTGGCTGATCAAACCTATCCCCTGTTCCACCATCGTGCAAATAAGTACGACCGTAACGAGGAATTCCTGCTTGATCTGTATAATGGTTAATATCATCCAATGTTGCACCATCAAAAATTGGTGTTGCAAATTTCAATCCCAATTCTTTACCGGCCCAAGCTAATACAGTTTCGTAAATCTGACCCAAGTTCATCCTTGAAGGTACACCCAGCGGATTCAACACGATATCAACAGGAGTTCCATCTTCCAAGAATGGCATATCTTCATCACGAACGATACGAGCTACAATACCTTTGTTACCGTGACGACCGGCCATTTTATCTCCTACTTTCAGCTTACGTTTACGTGCAATATAAACTTTTGCCAATTGTACGATACCTTGTGGTAGTTCGTCACCAATGGTGATATTGTATTTCTTACGTTTATAAACACCCAACAAATCATTGTATTTGATGTTATAATTGTGAAGAAGTTGTTTGATCTGTTTGTTTTTGTCCTTATCGGTTGTCCAATTGGTCGGGTTCACATTTTGATAATCGATGTTTTGCAACATTTTTTGTGTAAACTTGGTACCTTTTGCAATGATAATTTCTTTATAAACAGTTTGAACACCTTGAGAGGTTTTACCATTCACCAAGTTGAACAATTTATCGATCAATTTGTTTTTCAAATCAGCAACTTGACCATTGAATTCAGCTTCAATTTTGTCCAAAAGAACTTTTTCTTCGTTTTTGGATTTTTTGTCTTTTATTGCTTTTGAGAACAATTTTTTATCAATAACAACACCGCTCAAGGATGGAGGCGCTTTCAAGGAAGCATCTTTCACATCACCAGCTTTATCGCCAAAGATGGCACGCAAAAGTTTTTCTTCTGGCGAAGGATCAGTCTCACCTTTTGGAGTAATTTTTCCGATAAGAATATCACCAGGTTTCACTTCAGCACCTACACGGATCAAACCGTTCTTATCCAATTCTTTGGTTGCTTCTTCTGAAACATTCGGAATATCAGAGGTTAATTCTTCCAAACCGCGTTTAGTATCACGCACTTCAAGGATGTATTCTTCGATGTGTAACGAAGTGAAAATATCATCTTTAACAACACGTTCAGAAATTACAATCGCATCCTCAAAGTTATAACCTTTCCATGGCATGAAGGCCACTTTCAAGTTACGACCTAAGGCCAATTCACCTTGTTGGGTTGCATAACCTTCGCACAATACTTGGCCTTCTCTTACTTTTTCGCCTTTACGTACGATTGGTTTTAAGTTAACGCAGGTGCTTTGGTTGGTTTTACGGAATTTAACCAGCTTATAGGTTTTTACATCATCATCGAAGCTCAAACTTTTTTCTTCTTCAGTTCGGCTATAACGAATAGTAACATAATTTGCATCTACATATTCAACAATACCATCACCTTCTGCATTTATCAAAACCCTAGAATCACGAGCAACAGGTCCTTCAAGACCAGTTCCAACGAAAGGAGCTTCAGGGCGAAGCAAAGGAACAGCTTGTCTCATCATGTTTGACCCCATCAATGCACGGTTGGCGTCATCGTGCTCAAGGAAAGGAATCAAGGATGCTGCTATAGAGGCAATTTGGTTTGGTGCAACGTCCATCAATTGAACATTCTTAGGCTCCATAATCGGGAAGTCACCTTGGTAACGGGCTTTGATTTTAGGAGTCAAGAAATTACCTTCTTTATCGTAGTCGGCAACAGCTTGTGCAATTGTATGTACTTCTTCCTCTTCTGCACTTAAATATTTAGCTGCAGTGTTTACATCCACTTTACCTTCAGTTATAGTACGATAAGGTGTTTCAATAAAACCAAGTCTATTAATCTTAGCAAATACACAAAGCGAAGAAATCAACCCGATATTAGGACCTTCCGGTGTTTCGATAGTACACAACCTACCATAGTGGGTATAGTGAACGTCACGAACCTCAAAACCAGCCCTTTCCCTAGAAAGACCGCCGGGACCAAGGGCCGAAAGACGACGCTTGTGGGTAATCTCACTTAAAGGATTAGTTTGGTCCATAAACTGGCTCAATTGGTTTGTACCAAAGAACGAGTTAATAACTGAAGAAAGAGTTTTGGCATTAATCAAATCGGTTGGGGTAAATACCTCATTATCCCTCACGTTCATCCTTTCACGAATGGTACGTGCCATACGGGCTAGACCAACTCCGAATTGTCCATATAATTGTTCTCCAACGGTACGAACACGACGATTTGATAAGTGATCGATATCATCCACATCTGCTTTAGAATTGATCAATTGGATCAGATACTTAATAATGGAGATTATATCTTCTTTCGTTAGGACTTTTACTTCATTTGGCGTTGAAAGTCCTAATTTTTTATTGATCCGATAACGACCAACTTCACCAAGGTCATAGCGTTTATCTGAGAAAAACAATTTCTCAATAATACCACGCGCAGTTTCTTCATCTGGTGGCTCAGCGTTACGGAGAATACGATAAATTTGTTCAACCGCCTCTTTTTCAGAGTTCGAAGTATCCTTTTGAAGGGTGTTATAGATAATAGAGAAATCCACACTTTCATGTTCTTCTTTATGAAGAATAATGGATTTAACTCCGGCATCAGCAATCAAATCGATATGGTCATTGGTAAGAACTACTTCACGTTCAACCAATACTTCATTACGTTCGATAGAAACAACCTCTCCGGTATCTTCATCCACAAAATCTTCGATCCATGTACGAAGAACCCTAGCAGCCAAACGACGTCCAACTACTTTTTTAAGAGCGGCCTTGCTAACTTTAATTTCATCGGCAAGGTTGAATATCTCAAGAATAGCTTTATCACTTTCAAAACCAATGGCACGAAGCAAGGTAGTAACAGGAAGCTTTTTCTTACGGTCGATATAAGCATACATCACGCTATTAATATCGGTGGCGAATTCAATCCAACTACCTTTAAATGGGATAACCCTAGCGGAGTATAATTTGGTACCATTAGCATGGTAGCTTTGTCCGAAGAAAACACCTGGGGAACGGTGCAACTGAGAAACCACAACCCTTTCAGCTCCATTGATAACGAAAGTACCTTTTGGAGTCATGTAAGGTATGGTACCCAAATAAACATCTTGTACGATTGTTTCAAAATCCTCATGTTCAGGATCTGTACAATAGAGTTTAAGCTTAGCCTTAAGCGGAACGCTGTATGTCAATCCCCTTTCGATACACTCATCGATGGAGTAACGAGGAGGGTCAATAAAATAGTCAATGAATTCTAGCACGAAATTATTTCGTGCGTCTGTAATAGGGAAGTTCTCAGAGAAAACTTTAAACAATCCTTCCTGACTGCGATTTTCCGGTGTAGTTTCAAACTGGAAAAAATCTTGGAAGGATTTTAATTGGATTTCAAGGAAGTCGGGATAATTTGCTAGGGATTTAGCACTAGCGAAATTTATCCGTTGGTTTTGGAGTTTATTGTCCAAGGTAAATTCTTTTAAATTCGATTAATAAAATCTGGATACCTACAAAACACAAAAGGGTTCAGCAGTCTGTAAAAACAGGACTGCTGAACCAAAATATTACGGGCTAAAGCTTACTTAATTTCGACTTCAGCACCAGCTTCTGTAAGTTGAGCTTTGATAGATTCTGCTTCTTCTTTAGAAACGCCTTCTTTAACGGCTTTAGGAGCAGCGTCAACCAAATCCTTAGCTTCTTTCAAACCTAGACCTGTGATTTCTTTAACAAGTTTCACAACACCAAGTTTAGCTTGACCACCAGAGGTAAGTACAACATCGAATGTGGATTTTTCAGCGGCAGCAGCAGGAGCATCACCACCACCAGCTGGGGCAGCAACGGCAACAGCAGCAGCTGCTGGTTCGATACCATATTCGTCTTTAAGGATTTGAGCAAGTTCATTTACTTCTTTAACAGTTAGGTTTACCAACTGTTCTGCGAAAGCTTTAAGATCTGCCATTTTTATTTGATTTTTAGAGATTGATAATTAAAAAGATTGTTTGTTTTTGTTTGTTTGAGGGTGCGATTAAGCATTTCGTTCTTGCAAAGCCTTAACGAGACCAGCGATTTTATTTCCGGCACTACCTTTAAGCCCAGAAATAACATTCTTGGCTGGCGATTGTAGTAATCCGATAACTTCACCAATAAGTTCGTTTTTGGATTTGATTTTAACGAGCGTTTCTAATTGGTTATCACCAATGAATACGGTTTCTTGAACATAAGCAGCTTTGAGAATTGGCTTATCACTTGTTTTGCGAAACTCTTTAATAAGTTTAGCAGGGGCTTTGTAATCTTCAGCCACAAGGATAGAGGTTCCTCCGTGCAATACGTCGAATAGATTACCATAATCTTTATTCTGACGCTCTAGAGCCTTTTTGATCAAGGTGTTTTTGGCTACAGTCAGTTTGATATTGCTTCCAAAGCATTGGCGGCGTAGCAAACTGGTTTTGGCAGCCGAAAGACCTGAAATGTCAGCAAGGTAAAAATTTTGATTACTGTCTAACAAGGCCACGATACTGTCAATCACCTCATTTTTTTCGTTTTTGTTCATTTCTTTAAGATAACGAAGAGGTTAAATAATTAGGCTCCAACCGATTTTGGATCAACTTGAACACTTGCACTCATTGTGCTGCTTAAGTAAATTGATTTTACATAAGCACCTTTTGCTGAGGAAGGTTTCAATTTGATAATTGTAGAAATCAGCTCATTTGCGTTTTCAGCGAGCTTGGTAGCGTCGAATGAAACTTTACCGATGGAAGAGTGAATAATACCAGTTTTATCAACTTTAAAGTCGATTTTACCGCCTTTTACATCATTCACTGCTTTTCCAACTTCCATAGTTACAGTACCTGTTTTAGGGTTAGGCATCAATCCACGTGGACCGAGGATTCTACCTAATGGACCTAATTTGGCCATAACACTTGGCATGGTAATAATAACATCAACGTCTGTCCAGCCACCTTTGATTTTTTCAAGGTAATCATCTAACCCAACGTGATCAGCACCAGCAGCTTTTGCTTCAGCTTCTTTGTCGGGCGTACACAACACCAAAACGCGAACAGTTTTACCTGTTCCGTGAGGAAGAGTTACGATACCACGAACCATTTGATTGGCTTTACGTGGATCAACTCCCAAACGTACGGCCACATCGACCGATGCATCAAATTTGGTGGTGGTGATTTCCTTAACCAAAGCAGCAGCTTTTGCCAGATCGTATGATGCATTCTGGTCAAGCTTAGCTAAAACAGCTTTGCGTTTTTTTGGAATTCTTGCCATTTTTGTTGATTAATAAAAAGATTAATTTACCTTAGTTTAAAGGTGATTCACCTTCGATTGCGATACCCATGCTACGTGCAGTTCCAGCAACCATACTCATAGCTGATTCAATAGTGAAGCAGTTCAAATCTGGCATTTTGGCTTCTGCAATGCTACGTACTTGCGTCCAGTTTACAGATCCAACCCTTTTACGGTTTGGCTCTGCAGAACCCAACTTAATTTTTGCAGCATCAAGCAACTGGATGGCAACCGGCGGAGTTTTGATAATGAAATCAAACGATTTGTCGGCGTAAACTGTGATAATTACAGGTAATACTTGCCCAGGTTTGTCTTGGGTGCGAGCGTTGAATTGCTTACAGAACTCCATAATGTTCACACCTTTCGCACCTAATGCAGGTCCGATAGGAGGTGAAGGATTTGCAGCACCGCCCTTTACCTGTAACTTAATCAACGCACTTACTTCTTTTGCCATTGTTTTTGTTACTTATTTATTTATTGTTTGATTATTGAACCGATCAACCATTGCCAGGAAGCTTATGTTGGCGCAGGGACAAGTCCAATGCTTTAATTCTATTTTATCCTTTTAATCTTACTTCCTTTGATTTCAAACCATTTATGATTTTGGACTGAAATTTGATAGAATGCACCAAGAAAAGGGGTGCAAAGATAAACATTTTTTCAATTGCAGGAAATATATTTTAAATTATTTGTAAAGAAACCATAAACCAACAAAAAACGCCGACAATTTAGCATTAGTCGGCGTTTCTAATGGGAGGTAACTTAACTAGGTTTTTTCGACTTGCATATAACTCAACTCAAGAGGAGTTTTACGGCCGAAAATTTTAACCATAACTTTTAATTTCTTCTTCTCTTCGTTAATCTCTTCGATAATACCAGTAAAACTATTAAATGGACCATCGATCACTTTAACGGATTCGCCTACAATGAATGGATTGCTTAATTCAGTTGCAGCATCTGCAAGCTCATCTACTTTTCCTAAAATACGATTAACTTCAGCTTGTCTTAAAGGCAAAGGTTCAGCTCCTTTAGATGCACCTAAAAAACCAACTACACCATTGATATTTTTAATTACGTGAGGAACTTCTCCAACAAGAGCAGCTTCAATTAGAATATACCCAGGTAGGTAGCTTTTTTCCTTTTGTACCTTTTTACCGTTTCTAATTTGATAAACCTTCTCAGTAGGAATTAACACTTGAGCAACATACTCTTCAAGTTTGTTATGTATGATCTCAGACTGAATAAGTTCTTTAACCTTCTTCTCCTGTCCGCTCACAGCCTTAACCACATACCACTTTTTTACATTTGCATCACTCATTTCAGTAGGGAATTGAAGTTTAGAATAAACTGTAGATAAGTCCTAATAGTCCAGACCAAGCTGAACCTTCAGGTCTTACACCAACAATAAAGTCCATCAAGAAAACGAACATTGCAATGATAATTGAGGAAGAAAATACAATGATGGCACTTTCTTGCAACTCAGCCCAAGAAGGCCAGCTAACTTTATTAATAAGTTCGCTATAAGACTCTTGGATATATTCGGTTATTTTGTTCATGTTGTTGTTTTGCACGGGTGGCAGGACTCGAACCTACAACCAATGGTTTTGGAGACCACTACTCTACCAATTGAGCTACACCCGTAATTTGTTAATTACATTAGGCTAAGAAAGGTGCCCCCGATTGGAGAGCACCTTAGTTAGCTTTATGAATTAAACTTAAAATTAAGCTTCGATTTCAGTTACCTGACCGGCACCTACAGTACGGCCACCTTCGCGGATAGCGAAACGTAAACCTTTGTCCATAGCTACTGGAACGATAAGTTCAACTGTAATAGTTACGTTATCACCAGGCATTACCATTTCACGTCCTTCTGGCAACAAGATCTCGCCTGTTACGTCAGTTGTACGGAAATAGAACTGAGGACGGTATCTGTTATGGAAAGGAGTGTGACGACCACCTTCTTCTTTCTTCAATACGTAAATCTCAGCTTTAAATTTGGTATGTGGAGTGATTGAACCTGGCTTAGCCATTACCATACCACGACGGATATCGTTTTTATCGATACCACGTAAAAGTAGACCAACGTTATCACCAGCTTCTCCTTTATCCAACAATTTACGGAACATCTCAACACCAGTAACGATTGATTTCATACGCTCAACTTGCATACCAACGATCTCAACCTCTTCACCTACTGTGATGATACCACGCTCAATACGACCTGTAGCAACTGTACCACGACCAGTGATAGAGAATACATCCTCGATTGGCATCAAGAAAGGAAGATCAATTTGACGTGGAGGAAGTGGAATGAACTCATCAACTGCGCTCATCAATTCCAAGATTTTTTCTACCCATTTAGCATCGTTATTCAAACCACCCAAGGCAGAACCTTTGATGATTGGTGTAGCGTCACCATCAAATCCATAGAAAGAAAGAAGATCACGAATCTCCATTTCAACAAGTTCAAGGATTTCTGGATCGTCAACCATGTCCACTTTATTCATGAACACAACGATTTTTGGAACGCCTACCTGACGAGCCAAAAGGATGTGCTCGCGAGTTTGAGGCATAGGTCCGTCTGTAGCAGCAACTACTAGGATAGCACCGTCCATTTGGGCAGCACCAGTAACCATGTTCTTAACGTAGTCAGCGTGACCTGGACAGTCAACGTGCGCATAGTGACGTTTTTCAGTTTGGTATTCTACGTGGGCTGTGTTAATGGTGATACCACGCTCTTTTTCTTCAGGAGCGTTATCAATTGAGTCAAAACTACGAAGCTCGGCAAGACCTCTGTTAGCCAATACTGTTGTGATAGCAGCAGTAAGGGTGGTTTTACCATGGTCAACGTGTCCAATGGTACCAATGTTTACGTGAGGTTTGGTCCTCTCGAATTTTTCTTTTGCCATTTTTGGTTTAGTTTAGGTTGTTTATTTTGTTTGGTTTAGTTATTCTCTTTTGTAACACGACAAATTTGGGGTATTTGAATCCTAAAATTCAAATATCCCAAACAAGTTTTCTTGATTCTTTCAGATTCATAAAAATCCTTAGAATCTTGAAGCTATTGCTTCTTTTGAGGTTAGAGCCGTTATCGGGAATTGAACCCGAGACCTCTTCCTTACCAAGGAAGTGCTCTACCCCTGAGCTACAACGGCTTTAAGAGCGGAAGACCGGGCTCGAACCGGCCACCCTCAGCTTGGAAGGCTGATGCTCTACCAAATGAGCTACTTCCGCTTAAACAGTGTGTGTGTGTGTGTGTAAAAATTGGGCAGCAAAAATATAAATTTATTTATACCCTTGACTTATGTGGGGCGAGGTGGATTCGAACCACCGAAGAAATTAATCAGCAGATTTACAGTCTGCCCCATTTGGCCACTCTGGTATCGCCCCAATTCTTTTATCAACAACAACAATATTTCAATGAACCTTAATCGAGCCGAAGAAGGGAATCGAACCCCCGACCTACTGATTACAAATCAGTTGCTCTACCAGCTGAGCTACTTCGGCTTTTCCCCATAAAGAGTCAAACAACTTTGTCGTTCAGTACCCTAAATTTTGGGAGTGCAAATGTATGAAGATTTTTATTCCACAAACATTTGATGAATATTTTTTTCAATTCTTTGGCCTAAATCCCACAAATCAGTCAATTATACATACAAACTTACTTCCTTTCCATTGATTTGCGATCCCCCTAAAATGATTAACCGCTCTACAATATTCCTCAATTCCCTGATGTTTCCAGTCCAATTTCTTTGTTGTAATTGATCAAGGGCTTCTTTGTCGAATTTTTTTACAGCCATGCCATAATCCTTACAAATCATCTGACTAAAATATTCTACCAATAAAGGAATATCTTCCCTTCTTTCGTTCAATGATGGGACCTTAACGACAATCACACTTAACCTATGGTACAAATCTTCCCTGAAATTACCTTTAGCAATTTCTTCCTGTAGATTCTTGTTGGTGGCCGCCAAAACACGCACATTAACCTGAATCTCCTTCTCCCCTCCTACCCGCATTATTTTATTTTCTTGTAATGCTCTCAAAACCTTGGCCTGAGCTGACAAGGACATATCTCCTATCTCGTCCAAAAACAAGGTGCCTCCTTCTGCCTGCTCAAAATTTCCTTTCTTTTGTTTTATAGCGGATGTAAAGGCTCCCTTTTCATGTCCAAATAATTCGCTTTCAATCAACTCGGAAGGAATAGCTGCACAATTTACCTCCACAAAGGGACCCGCTACTCTAAGACTTTTTTCGTGAATTTCCCTTGCTACGAGCTCCTTCCCACTTCCGTTCGGCCCCAAAATCAAAACCCTTGCATCTGTAGGAGCTAATTTATCAATCATTTCTTTAACCTGCTTCAAGGCCAAACTATCTCCTATCATATTGTATTTTCCACCAACCTTCTTTTTTAATGTTTTGGTTTCACTTACTAACTTTTCTTTATCCAATGCATTTCGAACGGTAACCAAAAGCCTATTCAAATCCAATGGTTTTGGAATAAAATCAAAAGCGCCTCGTTTTATGGATTCCACCGCGGTTTCTATATTTCCATGGCCTGAAATCATTACAACAGTGGGATGAGGTTCTATCTCTTCCAACTTTTGGAGCAATTCTAGTCCATCCAAACCAGGCATTTTTATATCTGAAAGGACCAAATCGTACTTGTTCTGCTTTATCAACTCCAAACCTGAAATACCATCAGCAGCATCTTCTACTGTATGGTTCTCATAACTTAGAATATCTTTTAGACTATTTCGGATAGCCCTTTCATCATCAATTACCAGAATTTTTGCCATTTGCCTTGATTAGGATGCAAAGAAAACCATTCTAATCATTCCTTCTCCAGATTACCATTAATTGGCATCCATTTCTTCCAACTCTTTTGCCGCATCTTGAGAATAAAATCCATCCATAGATACTATTTCAACTAACCTTTGCTTGGCCTCCTCATTTCTTCCTAATTCCTTTAAGCATAAAGCCTGGTACCAAGCTGCCTCTTGGTAAAACAGAGGCGGATATATGGTCTTGGTCAATTCAAAGCGCTTCAAAGCCGAATCAAACTCCCCAATCTGAAACTCTAAAATACCCGAATAAAAATTCAAATTAACATCCTCCGGCATTAAATTCAATAATTGCTTCATTTCCTTTAAGGCTTGGGGATATTTTCTCTTTTCAAGATATGAAGTTGCCCATGAAACCTTTGCTCTATAACTTGGTTTATTCATTGGATAATAATTGCTTTCCTCTCGAATTGGATACTTGTTCTCAAACAAAGCCTCTGTGCCTGATAAACGATTCTCTCTGTATTGCTCAGGGAATAGCTTTTCGTAATCCACCCATTTATATTGGCCAACATAAAACAATGGAACTTGAATCGTCGAAAACTTTAATTTAACCTCAGAGGGCTTACCTACAGGAGATATCATTTGTATCCCTTTAATTGGAAGTTGGGAAAAACTAGGTTCGGGTAATTTCTCTTCAAAAACCGTTTGCTTTTCCACGCGTCCTTCTATCTGTGCCTCTATTGGCGTTGATTCTGCATTCACTAAAATATCCCTGCTTTTTTCAACTGGTGGAACTGCTGTACTTTCATCAAAATGGTTCAAAAGAAGCGGTTGCATTTCTTCTTTCGATTCCTTTGGGGAAAACATAAGAAAAATAAATCCTCCTAAAATTATACCCAAAACCATTGGAACAATAAATTTAATGAATCCTTCATGCTGCTGAAAAAAGCTTTTCTTCCAAATTTGATTTTCCAGGCCTTGAAGTTCAGATGGTGAAAATTGACCTTCCGTTAATCCTTCTATTGCCTCCCTTCCCGCATCAGACAAATTAGCTTGCAATGGCTTATTACCTTTTAGATAGGCTTCCCAATCCTGTCTTGAAAACAATCCCTTATTCAAATTGGTAGGTTCCATAGTTTAACTTGCTTGATTGTTACGATTTTCTAAGTAATTCTTTAAATTCCTTTTTCCATTTTGGATATAGCTTTTCACTTGAAGCTCTGAAAATCCTGTAACCTGAACGATTTCTTTGTATGATTTTTTATCCAAATAAAATAGTTTGACGCATATCCTTTGCTCATTACCTAAAGCGTCCATGGCCATTGGTAAAACGTCTAGTCTTGGATCCAATTCCTCCTCATCCTCCATGTGTTCCAGCCATTCTTTTCCATATTCCCCTTCTCTAAATTGCTGCCTTTCTTTTGCCTTGATTCTGTTTAGACAGGTATTTTTAGTTGTAGAATAAATCCAACCTCCAAAGTTTTGTACAACCTGAACTTTCGAATCAACCATGAATTTCTCAAAAACCAACATCACAACATCCTTTGCTTCATCTTTATCTTGCAGATACTTAAAGGCAATACCTAGAACAATATGAAAGTAACGTTTGAACAATTCTTCAGCCATACGAGGACTTCCAGTCTGGAGATAACGTCCAAACAATTCCTCATCGCTAAGTTTTTTTATATTTAAGAAAAAATCAAACATATTTCCTTTCAAAACAATAAAAAATCCGACTATTCTGGATGAGTAGCCAACCAATCATTATAAAGATCAAAATAGCTCTTTGTTTCAATAGAGATAACCCCTCCTGTTAAATCGCCATACTGGGCAGGTACTCCACCAGTAAACACCTTTATGCTCCCAATAGCCTGACTTGGATAACCTTCCAGACTTGGAACCTTTACCCCATCAATGTAATAGGCTTCAGCACCATCTCTCGATCCTCTAAAATGTACTTCCTTACCATTATCACTTACCAATATCCCAGGAACACTCACCGCCACAAGTTTAGTTATTTCACGTTGGATGGGACTTTTCAAAATATCACAAGGAAGCAACACAATTGCGCTTGGTTCGTCTGGATCTATCATTTTCCTTCCCGCTGTTTCTACAACAACACCTTTTAGTTCTATCCCTTGACTTAACAGCACTTTTCCTAAAAATTTAACTTGCCCCGGAATAACCTGCACTCCAGTTAATAATTTGGTTTGATAGCCCATAAAGGAAACTTTCAAATTATAGTAACCAGCCTTAATACCCTTTACTACAAAATCACCTTCTAAGTTTGTTGTTACTGCAATGGAATCAGACCCTGTCAAAACAAAAACATGAGCATCCGGTAGGGTTTCTTTTGTAATGGAATCGCAGATGGTTCCCCGAATTTCACCAATAGGATTTTGGGATTTAGAAATAAAGCCTAAAAAGGCTAAAACAGAAAGTAGAAGGAGGTTTTTCATAATTTTTATTTTCAATCAAGACAACCGCAATGTCTACTTTCCATAAAAAACCTATAACAAATTAATAACCCATTGATTTACAGACCATACTATTCATAAGAATACGTTCCATGACTTGTTCTCAAGGTTAAACCTTTCTTTTCGGCTGGCTCACAATAACCTACAATTTGAGCTTCTATTCCAAAGCTATTACCTAAAGCTATTAATTCGGATGCCAGTTCAGACTTTACATAGACTTCCAATCGGTGCCCCATATTAAAAACCTTATACATTTCCTTCCAATCTGTATGGGATTCATTTTGGATTAATTGAAATAAGGGTGGTGTGGGAAATAAATTGTCTTTGGTTATATGCAAATTGTCAACAAAATGCAAAACTTTGGTTTGGGCACCTCCACTACAGTGTACCATTCCATGGATATAATGTCGAAACGATTTAAACATCTCTTTGGCAAGAGGAAGATAGGTTCGCGTGGGTGATAAAACTAATTTTCCTGCATCAATTTTAAAATCTTCGCCTCTATAATGTATATCAACCTTATCGGTAAGCCGTTTTTGTCCTACATAAATTACTTCTGAGGGTAAAGCATTGTCGTATGACTCAGGGAAATGCTTGGCATACTGTTTATTAAATACATCATGGCGGGCACTAGTTAATCCATTGCTTCCCATACCTCCGTTGTATTCCTTCTCGTATGTAGTTTTTCCAAAAGAAGAGAAACCCACAATAACATCCCCAGCTTGAATATGGGCATTGTCAACGACTTTGGCTCTTTCCATTCGGGCTGTTACTGTGCTATCCACAATTACAGTTTTTACCAAATCTCCAACATCAGCAGTTTCACCGCCAGTTAGTACAATATCTACACCATTTTCACGAAGCATTTGCAGAACTTCCTCTGTGCCTTCAATTATTGCTTTAATTACCTCTCCAGGTATTAATTGCTTGTTCCTACCAATAGTTGATGAGAGAAGAATAGAATCGGTAGCACCTACACAAAGTAAATCATCGGTATTCATTACCACGGCATCTTGTGCTATCCCCTTCCAAACGGATAGGTCGCCTGTTTCTTTCCAATACAAATAGGCAAGTGAAGATTTGGTTCCAGCTCCATCCGCATGCATGATATTGCAAAATGCAGGATCTCCTCCCAAATAATCCGGAATAATTTTACAGAAGGCTTTGGGAAATAAACCTTTATCTAAATTCTTAATTGCATTGTGGACATCCTCCTTGGCTGCAGAGACACCACGTTGGGTATATTTCAATTCACTCATTTTTACAAACAAAAAACGCACCTGTACACGTGGCACAGATGCGTTTTATAGGTTAATTCATTGTTTAGTTGTTTCCAGCTGGTTTAGCTTTTGGAACATAGTCTGAACGTAATACTCTGAATTCTGTACGACGGTTCATTTGGTGAGCCTCTTCTTTCTCTGGATCAGATTTCAATTTGGCAATGTAATCGTCTGTAATTCTGTCTCCTTTTTGGAAGAAACTAGAAGCTTGGTCGATTAACCTTGGAACTGATTCGCCATAACCTTTAGCAACCAAACGTTCTGCATCAATACCATTTTCAATTAGGTAATCAACAACAGATTGGGCACGTTTTTGAGACAGGGTTAAGTTGGCTTCATCGGTACCGCGGGTATCGGTATGTGAACCAAGCTCAATCACTACTGTTGGGTTATTGTTCAAGGTTTCAATCAAACCATCCAAAGAAACTTTCGACTCTGGACGAAGGGTCCAAGAAGCTAAGTCATAGTAAATATTTGGAAGTTGGATAATTATATCTGTTGGATCTAGTTCGAAATCATGAACCAAAGCTTTATCAGTTTCCAAACCAACAGTAGTTGTTTTACCAGTTTTATTTAAGTATTTACCGATTTTACCAGCAGTGATCACGTAAGAAGCGGCAGGTGCAAGATCAAATTTATAGAAACCCTTATTATCTGTTTTGGTTTCTAAGGAAGTACCATCTGTACCTACTAAGGTCACAGTTGCATCAGCAATCACCTGTTTGGTTTTTGAATCACGAACTGTACCAGAAAGGCTAAATACCAATGAAGGTAGGATAAATGAATAGATGTCATCACCACCTTTACCTCCATCGCGATTAGAAGTAAAGTATCCTTTTTCCATCTTTTCTTCGAAAACAATAGCGAAATCGTCGCCAGCTGAGTTCAAAGGATAACGCATATTAGTTACGTTAGCAAACTTATCACCGCTCGGAGTTGCTTTGAATATATCCAAACCTCCCATTCCAATATGACCGTTTGAAGCAAAATACAAGGTTCCATCTGCATGGATAAATGGATACATTTCATCGCCAGGAGTATTAATAGTTGGTCCTAAGTTCACCGGAGCGCTCCAACGTTTTTTCTCTTTATCCCAGTTCATTACCCAAATATCTTTCCCACCTTGACCACCAGCCAAATCAGATGCGAAAAACAATCTTGTTTCATCATCATTTACGGATGGATGTCCAGAAGTTACAAGAACCGAATCTGGATTTCCCAATGGAATTGGCATTGGATCAGAAAAAGACTGACCATTGATATCTGATTTGTACAATTCGCAACCCATTGCTTTTTTCTTTTCTACACCGCAACGAGTAAAATAAAGTGCCGTTCCTTTTGGAGTTAAAGAAGAAGCGCCTTCATTGAAAACAGAGTTAACAGGCGCAGCAAGAGCTGATGGAGTGCTCCATTTACCTTTTTTATCCACCTTAGCAACGAAGATATCGGTGAAACTAGCACCTGTCCATCCGTCAACTTCTTTTCCGGATGCATCATCACGAGAGGAGGTGAAATAAAGTTCTTTGTAGTTCTTTTTGCTGAAAGCTGGACAGAAGTCATTGTTTTTGCCGTTGATTTGAGCCACGTTTTCAATTTGGTAACGTGTTGGGTTATCTTTCCATTTTTGAGCCAAGGTGCAAGACTCCACGCCATTAGCTCCTCTTGGATCAGAAGGATTTTTTGATTTGTAGTTTTCAAATTCTACAGCGGCATCTTGGTATTTCTCCATTACCTTCAAGCTTTGACCTAATTGGTAGTAAGCAATTGGATCAGGGAATTTCACCTTAATGGCTTTTCTATACCAAACCTCTGCTTGTTTCCAGTTGTTGGTATTACGATAGGATTCCGCAACTTTGAAGATAATCTCGGCCTTTTTTGCCTTATCTTTTTCTTTACCGTACGCTTTTTTCAGTGCGGCAATCGCGTTGGTGTACTCTTGAGCATCGAATACGTCAAAAGCCTCTTTTGTAAGATCTTTCTGTGCGTAAGAGCCCATCGATACACACATGATAAGGGCTAAAAGGGTAAATAGTTTTCTCATTTTTTAGTTTGAAGTTTTTGTCCTAGAAACGGGGGGCTAAATTAAAAATTATTTTAAACAACCAAATTGCAAGTAAAAATTAATAGTAAATCTCTTAAAATTTCCTTTCCCCGATTTTAATTTGATTGGTTTTTAACGGCTTTTTTGCTTCCATCGTAGAGTTCAAATCCCAAAAAGCGGCATTCCAAACTCCCATTAAAAACTGTATATTTCCAAGTTGGTTTTAATCCAATAAACTTAGCAGCATCTAGGTTTGCAGTCAATACCCAAGCCCTACATCCAGGGTAATTCCTTTTAAGGGTATTCCCTATTTCTTTGTAAAAACCCTTCTCATCTTCGAGCTCCATACGTTGGCTATAAGGGGGGTTGATTATTACCGTTCCTGGACCCAAATTAGGTTCTGATTTAAAAAAATCTTCCACACTAATTTCTACTAAATCCTCCACTTTGGCACTTTCAACATTATCTTTCGTCGTAGAAACCGCTCTTTTTGAAATATCTGAAGCCTGTATTTTTATGTAATCATCCTTAATTCGCTCCAAGGCTTTTTCGGAAATCAAATCGAATAAACTTTCATCATAATTTTTCCAATTTTTGAAAGCAAATCCATCCCTGAAAAAACCTGGTGGAACATTCGCAGAATGCAAGGCTGCTTCAATAGCAATAGTTCCTGATCCACACATTGGATTGTACAGTGGGCGAGGCAATGACCAACCGCTGAGTTGAACAAGGCCAGCAGCTAATACCTCATTCAATGGAGCCTCTAAAGCCATTTCGCGGTATCCACGTTTATACAAAATATCTCCACTGCTGTCTAAAGCCAAACTAAACTTCTCATCGTCGGCATGTATACTATAATAAATATCTGGTTTTTCTTTGTCGACCGAAGGACGCTTTTTATATTTGGCATTGAAAAAATCAACCAATGCATCCTTGGTTTTTTGGGCCAAGTAAAGAGAATGGTTAAAAACCGATTTATTCCCCAATACTGGACTTATCACAAAGGTTTGATCAACTGTCTGGATTTCATCCCAAGCAAATTCGCTTAATTTTTTGTAAAACTGATCTTCATCCCTAGCCTTAAATTCAAAAATCGGAACTAGGACATTAATCGCGGTTCTCAAACTAAAATTTGCTTTGTAAACAAATCCGAGATCGCCTTCGCATTGAACAGCTCTCACCAATTCTTTGATATTTCGTCCACCTAAACGAAGTACTTCGGTGGCTAACACACTTTCCAATCCAGCAAATGTGCGGATGATTATTTTTAAATTATCTTTATTCTCCATTTATATAAGTATACTTAAACCATCAAAAGCAAGGCGAATATGGGGAGGAAGTTGGCTTTCCATTTCCTCTTGCAACCCTAGCTGATGGCTGATATGCGTAAAATAGGCCTTCTCAGGCTTTAATTCATTCACCAAGTCGATCGCCTCTTGAAAGGTAAAATGCGAAACATGACTTTGGTGGCGAAGAGCATTCAATACCAAAACCTTGCAACCTTTAATTTTCTCTTTTTCTTGTTTCGAAATATGATTGGCGTCCGTAATATACACAAAATCCCCAAACCTAAATCCCAAAACGGGTAGTTTAAAATGCATCACTTCGATTGGCCGGATTGTAATGCCTTCTATTTCAAAAGCGTCTAGTCCGATTACATGTTCATTTAACAAGGGAACACCCGGATATTTTGGTTCTTCAAAGATATAAGGAAATTCCCTTTGGAACGCTTTCCAAACACGAGGATGAGCGTACACATCCACATTCTTTTTGAAATTAAAATTATAGGCCCTCACATCATCCAAACCAGCAATATGGTCTTTGTGTTCGTGGGTAAAAATAAAAGCATCTACATCACCAAACGGATTAAAACGCAACATTTGTTGCCTGAAATCGGGCCCGGTATCCACTACAAATCGTTTCCCTTGTGTTTCCACCATTATTGAACTTCGCAAACGGTTATCACGGGGATCTGTCGAAGTACAAATCGCACAAGGACAAGCTATTACAGGCACTCCTTGGGAGGTACCGGTACCTAAAAAAGTAACTTTTACTTGGGCAGTCACGGGTGAGGGTTAGGCTGCGAAGGTAAGGAAATTGGGTTGAGAAAAGGGTTAGAGGTTAGATATTAGATTTTAGATATTAGATTTTAGACTTAAGAGGTGAAGGTGAGTGATGAGATGTGAGTGATGAGATATGAGATATGAGATATGAGATATGAGATATGAGTGATGAGATATGAGTGATGAGATTTGAGTGATGAGATATGAGATATGAGATATGAGATTGAGTGATGAGATTTGGGATTTGGGTGATGAGATTTGAGTTTACTACCAAGTGCTTAGGTTTTCGGGAGAAAAAGAAGGAGAAAAAAAAGAAGTAATGGCCACCTTTTAAACTTCCACGTGGAAAAGCCTTTTTATTCAAGCACTTTTTATTATTCCACTATTCTGTTTCAATTTAAACCACCACAGCCCAGTTCCAGCACCCCGGGCAACGATTGCAGCAAGTAGCCCACAAGGATGCGGAGGCACGGAGCAGCCTGAGGACTACTGCGGAAAGCGTGACCTTTTTGCCTAGCACTTAGCCAAGATCTTTAGCACAAATATTCTTGGCAAAAAGGGGCCCGCCAACTTATCCAAAAACTATCAACAAGGGAACTCCGTTACAACTATTGCTATACAAAAAAAAACTACCTTTGCTGCTCCATGCAAAAAAGGCTGAATTTTACCCTGCTCTTAACCCTCGCTCTGGTGATTTCGATTGCTCCAGTTGCCATGCAGGTACTAGGAATGCAATGCCTTGCTTCGGGAAAAACAGAATGGAAAATCAACGATACTTTTTCGTGCTGCAAACCAAACCCAAGCCCCAAAAGTTCGGTCCAAGCTAAATGCTGCACCTTTTTTAAGGTTAATATCTTACTCGACAAGTTCAACGCAAACAAGCTTTTTAAATTCAACCTTTGCCTGCTTGTTTTGGATTTACCTCCTTCCATTACGCTTCCTGATTTACATACTTTTTTCGTCAAATGGTACTCAGGACTTGATCCGCCTCCCCAATTTGCGAATGTTCTTTCCCTCTTAATGCGATACAATTTATAGGCTTTAAAAATCGTTGCTGCACCTGTTTGCCTATTCCACGATTTTTATTGTTTATACCTTGTTATGAAAGACTTACAATTCCTCACCAGGTTCTCAAAACCGCTGTTTTCTATACTCGTTTTACTGCTTTTTTCCTCTGTGGTTTCTGCTCAGATTAGCGGAATACTAAAAGGGAAAGTAACCGGCAAAAATTCAAACCAAGAGACCGAAATTCTGCCTTTTGCTACCCTTGCCACCTTAGGTCCAAACCCAAAATTTGCCACCACCGATAGCCTTGGCCAATTTCAAATCGAAGTGCTAGGACTCTTCCCTCAGCAGCTTGTGGTTAGTTTCATTGGCTATACTTCCGACACTTTTCTTATTCAAGATTATTCTTTTAAAACACTTACCCTGCAACAAGGTATTCAATTACAACAAGTTGAGGTAAATGCGGGGAATGCCACCTCCCGAATGTCAACCCTGTCAACAAAAGGGGTGGAAACCATGGGAAAAAACGAATTGCTAAAGGCTGCCTGTTGCAACCTAGCTGAAAGTTTTGGCACCAATGCCTCAGTCGATGTAGTATTTACGGATGCCGTGTCGGGTGCGAAGAAAATCCAAATGCTGGGGCTCGATGGGGTTTATACCCAACTTACAGCCGAAGGGATTCCTTACCTCCGTGGAATCGTTTCCAGCTATGGACTCACCTTCGTACCAGGGCCCTGGATGGAAAGTATTCAAATTGCAAAAGGGGCAGGAACCGTAACTACGGGCTACGATGCTTTGGCCGGACAGATAAACCTTGAATTCAAAAAGCCGAATGAAGCTGAAAAACTATTTGCCAACCTTTTTATTGGTGAATTGGGACGTATCGAAGGAAACCTTTATTCGGCCTTAAAACTGAACAACAAATGGTCAACTATTACCCTGTTGCACGGAAATGGTACCTTTTTGAAAAACGATCATAACCATGATAATTTCCTTGATATGCCAACTGGTCATCAAGCGAATCTTATGCACAAATGGCAATTTCATTCAGGTAAAAAAACAGAAGGTCAAATTGGGTTTCGGGGCCTTTTGGATGAACGAAATGGAGGAACAGCCGACGCTAGTTCGATGCACATGGGAGGGCAACACCTTGTGGCAAATTATCATATTCAGGTAAAAAATAAATTGGGCGAATTGTTTACCAAAGTTGGCTTTCTCTTTCCCGAAAAACCTTGGAAAAGTATTGGTACTGTTACGAGTTGGCGCTACCAAGAAACCAGCATTCAAACCAATTCAAAAAACTTAAATGGCAGTCAACGTACAGGCTATATCAACCTGATTTACCAAAGTATCCTAAACAATACCCGACATAAATTTAAAACCGGCTTCAGTCTGCTACTCGATAATTACCTACAACACTACAACGATAGCAGTTTCAACCGAAACGAAGTAGTACCTGGCTTATTTGCCGAATACGATTTCAATGCTACCGGTCGCTTTTCCCTGATTGCGGGTGGCCGAGCTGATTTCCATAACTTGTACGGCACCCGATTTAGCCCTCGCTTGCACTTCAAGGTGAATTTATGGGAGGAATCTGCCCTCCGATTTTCGGGTGGAAAAGGTTTTAGAGTGGCCAATCCTTTGTTCGAACAAGCTGTAATGGCCAGCAATAGGAAGGTTATTGTGCCCGAAGCCTTAAAAGCTGAATCAGCCTGGAATTATGGGGTAAGCTTTGTAACCAGTTTTACTATAGCCGGACGGGAAGGACAAATAAATGCCGACTTTTTCAGAACCGATTTCGAACAGCGAACCTTAGCCGATTTCGACCAAAACCCGCAACAGGTCATCCTTTCCAACTTAAACGGTATTTCGTACGCCAATGCCGCCCATGTAGAAGTATTTTGGGAAATTTGGAAACGGTTCGGACTTAAATTGGCCTACAAATTCACCGATTCTCGTTCCACCTTGGCCGGTCGTTTGCAACAAAATCCCTTTATTCCCATGCACCGTGGACTGCTTAACTTGGCCTATGCCACCAAATTCGACAAGTGGAAATTCGACTTCACCCTGCAATACATTGGCCAAATGCGGATCCCCTCTACCCTATCCAATCCTGAAACTATTCGCCTTCCAGTCTATTCGCAGCCCTATCCTCAATTGAACGCGCAAATTACCAAGGGATTCAAAAAATGGGAACTTTACCTAGGTGGTGAAAACCTTACTAATTTCAAAGCATCGCCAGTAATTTTGTCGGCCGACAATACCAACAGCCCCTATTTCGATGCCTCCATGGTGTATGCGCCAACGATGGGAATCAATATCTATGCTGGATTTAGAACGAAGTTTTGAGAAACATTTTGCTATTCAGGTTTATTTATTTTAAAAGCCTGTAGCACTTTTCGACCATCCAAATTTATAATTTTTAATTTCCTAATTTTTAATTCTCTTAGGCGGGCCCCCTACCGCCTTTTACCTTCCTACTCGAACTAAACCTTTGCATTTAGGCGGTAGGGTCAGGCTTTCGGCGGTAGTCCTCGGTCTGCTCCGTGCCTCCGCATCCCTGTGGGCTACACTGCCTCTATCCTTGCCCGAGGTCTCCGTGCCCGGTTGTGTACGGGTATTGGGCTGTTGCATTTCAATTAACCTTCAACCAATGGCTGATAATCCTAAACGTTACAGAAGTTTAATTCTACTCCAGCTAGCCCCTCCGAACTTAATTCTTCCCCAATTTCATTCAGTTTAACCCAAATTAATCAATAGGAGGATTTACAAATCCGAACTACTTGATTTAGTTGGGTTTACCCCTCCCGAAGAAATTTCGGGATAGCAGTTGTTATCAATTTGGCCATACAAATTGATTTACAACTGGTTAATCGTTTATGCATTTCTAATCCATAATCTGGGTTTAAATCTATCCTTCCCTCCTGTTTGCATTTTTTATGGTTTCAGCATCTTAGCTTTGTTTAACTTTGCAAAGAAAAGATTAAACAAAATGAAACGAATCAAGCAAGAACAGTTTATTCCATTACCGATTGAGGAAGTGTGGGATTTTTTTGCCACGCCCAAAAACCTCAATGCCGTTACACCCAAAGAGCTTGATTTTCAAATCACCTCGGATGTGCCTGAGAAAATGTACCCCGGTTTGATTATTACCTATAAAATCAAGCCCATGCTAAACATTCCCTTATCCTGGATGACAGAAATTACGCATATTCAGGAACCACACTTTTTTGTGGACGAACAACGCCTGGGGCCCTACAATATTTGGCACCACGAACACCATTTCAAAGCGGTGGAAGGTGGCACTTTGATGACCGATATCCTTCACTACGATGTTGGAAAATCCATATTTGGTTGGATAGCCTCGAAGCTCTTTGTTGATGAAAAAGTAAAGCAAATTTTCAGTTTCCGCTACCAAGCCTTGGAAAACAAATTCAAATCCAAATCATGAAAACACTCGCCTTCAAACTCGTTGTTTCGATTACCCTTTGCCTGGTGCTAGGTATTTTAAGCGGTGTGCGAACATCAGCCTCCATTCAAACCTGGTATCTACTTCTGAACAAACCCAGTTGGAACCCGCCCAATTGGCTATTCGGACCGGTTTGGTCAGTTCTGTACATCGCCATGGGTGTTTCCATTTCCTTGGTATGGCATTCGAATTCACCTTTGAAACTGCAAGCCTTCCTGATTTTCTTGGCTCAATTTTTTCTAAATATGGCTTGGTCCGAAATTTTCTTTGTCCAAAAAAGCATTGGTTTTGCCTTAGCTGAAATGATTGTGATGTGGATTACCATTCTTCTCTGCATCCGACAATTCCATCCCATTAATCCTTGGGCATCCTATCTGCTCATCCCTTATTTGGCTTGGGTAGGTTTTGCCACCTTCCTCACCTTCACCATTTGGCGGTTAAACCCTGAAATTTAATCCATATGAATGTCCACCTGGTATTTCCGCATCAACTCCTTGAAGATGTTCAATTCATTCCTGTGGGTTCAAGAATTATCTTGGTGGAAGAACAGCTTTTTTTTAGGCAATATAATTTCCATAAACAAAAGTTAGTTTTTCACAGAGCCAGCATGAAGGCCTATGCCCTCTACCTTGCTCAAAAAGGGTTTGCTGTTGAATACATTGAGTCAAACCAAGCCGAATCAGCTATTCAATGTTTGATTACCCGGCTCCACGAACAAGGTGTTCAACAGCTTTCGATGGTGGAGGTTACGGATAATTGGTTAGAAAACAGAATCCATCGAAAGGCCTCTTCCTTAGGGCTTGGTTTGACCTTGTATAAAAATCCAATTTTCATCTTGGAAAAAGCAGATTTGGATTTGTATTTCGCCTCTCATAAACGCTATTTCCAAACCGATTTCTATATTCACTTTCGTAAACAAAAAAAAATCTTAACCGATGCCAATGGCCAAGCATTGGGCGGCAAATGGTCGTTCGATAGCGAAAACCGCCTGAAATACCCAAGCAAACAAATACCACCACCGGTTCAGTTCCCCACCAAAAGCAAAGAATACAAAGAGGCTGAACTTTATATTTCTGAATTCTATCCAAACAACCCAGGCGATCTTACCGGTCCATTTATTTACCCGACTACTTTCCAAGAAGCAAAAGAATGGTTGAACGATTTCCTGCTGCAGCGATTTTATCATTTTGGTCCATACGAAGACGCTATTCCCCAAAAACCATCCATTCTTCACCATTCCGTTCTCAGCCCTTTGTTGAATGTTGGGTTGTTAACCCCTAATTTGGTGTTAGAAAAGGCCATTGCTTTTGGTTTAAGTAATGCGGTTCCATTGGCAAGTATGGAAGGATTTGTAAGACAAATTTTAGGCTGGCGTGAATTTATTAGAGCCATTTATCAGCGAGAAGGGAGCGCCCAACGAACCCACAATTTCTGGAACTTTCACCGTTCCTTACCTGCTTCGTTTTATACTGGAGAAACAGGAATTTTACCTATTGATACCATTATAAAAAAGAATTTAAAAACAGCCTACAATCATCACATCGAACGCCTGATGATTCTGGGAAATTTCATGTTACTGTGCGAAATTCATCCAGATGCGGTTTACCAATGGTTTATGGAAATGTATATCGATGCCTACGATTGGGTGATGGTACCCAATGTTTACGGAATGTCGCAATTTGCGGATGGTGGAAAAATGTGTACCAAACCCTATATCAGTGGTAGCAACTATTTGCTAAAAATGAGTGATTACTCCAAAACGGGTGAATGGACAGGTATTTGGGATGCTCTATTCTGGCGATTTATGAATGAACACCGTACCTTCTTTCTTTCAAATCCACGCTTGGGCATGTTGGTGCGCACCTGGGATAAAAATGAAACAAATAAAAAGTCGGCTGTACTAGCCAAGGCTGAAAACTATTTATCAAAACTACATGGATTATGACCGAACAAGAAACTGACCGAATCATTGAAATGGCTTGGGAAGACCGAACTCCATTCGAAGCCATACACTTCCAATTTGGTCTCTCTGAAGCAGAAGTTATCGAACTGATGCGGAGAGAAATGAAACCTTCCAGCTTTAGAATGTGGCGAAAACGTGTCAATTCGGGAGTTAGTCAAAAACATTTGGCAAAACGTTTAAGTGGCATCAACCGGTTCAAATGCAACCGTCAAAGACAAATTACAGGCAATAAAATTTCAAAACGATGAGCATTCCCTCTTTCCCTACCGATTTGCCTTCCATTCTAGAACGTATTCAAGAAGTTGATCCTGTCCTGTATGGCAAAACTCGAAACTACACCGAGGGCAAGGTTACATACTTATCGCCGTATATTTCGCGGGGTGTAATCAGCACTAAACAAGTTTTAGATGAGGTTATTTCCCACGGATTTCAATTGCATGCCATAGAAGCTTTTGTTAAAGAACTCGCTTGGAGGGATTATTTCCAACGTGTATGGCAAGAAAAGGAAATAGACCGGGATATAAAATCACCGCAATTCCAAGTCAACCAAGCCAAAATATCCAAAGCTATAGTTGAAGCACAAACCGGGATACTTGGCATCGACCAAGCCATTCGCGATTTGTATAAAACAGGTTACATGCACAACCATTGTCGAATGTATGTTGCATCACTTGCCTGCAATATTGCCCGTAGCTATTGGAAAATTCCAGCCCAGTGGATGTATTACCATTTGTTGGATGGCGATTGGGCTAGCAATGCTTGCAGTTGGCAATGGGTAGCTGCCACTAACAGCAGCAAAAAATACTATGCCAACCAAGAAAACATTTCAAAATACACCGGAATTCACCAAACCGGAAGCTACCTTGACAAAAGCTACGATGACCTTTCCATCCTTCCTCCACCTCAAGAATTGCAAGAAACCATGGTTCCGGCCTTAAATCCGGCACTTCCCACAAGGGCTATTCTTGACCTAAATACCGAGTTGCCTACCTTTCTTTACACCTATTACAACCTAGACCCAAGTTGGCATGCCCAAACAAATGCAAACCGAATTTTATTGTTAGAACCTTCTCACTTTAAAAAGTATCCTGTTTCAACTGCTTGCATCGAATTTGCCCTTGCTTTAGGCAAAAACATTCCTCAGCTACAGGTATTTGTTGGCGAATGGACGGAATTGCAACCTGCTCTAGGGAACAGTAAGGTTTATTACAAGGAACATCCTTATTCACGTCACCTCAGCGGGATAGAAGAAAGCCGAACATGGATGGTTCCTGAAATCAAGGGATATTTTCCATCCTTCTTTGCTTATTGGAAAAAAATAGAGCCTCATTTAAAAGATCAATTTTCAAACTATGCAGGGCGTAAAAAAACAGCATTTGCCTAGTAAAATCTGTAAGGTTTGCCAGCGACCTTTCCTATGGCGAAAAAAATGGGAAAAGGTGTGGGAGCAAGTAAACTACTGCAGCCAACGGTGTAAAAAACTATCCAAAACAAAAACAACCATTCAAACAACATAACATGAAAAACATCGTCATCATCGGAGCAGGAAAAGGAATAGGCCTTTCGATAGTTGAACGCCTAAAAGACGACCATTCCCTTTTTGCCATTACCCGAACACCCAGCGAAGATTTAGAATTGTGGGGCGTGCGAACTACGCTTTTTAATGCAGCAAGCGATGATTGGTCCCAATTGGATCATTTCCCCGAAGAAATCCATGGGCTGGTTTACTGTCCGGGTTCCATCAACCTTAAACCATTTAACCGCCTTGGTGTAGAGGATTTTATGGCTGATTTTCACCAAAACGTTTTGGGTGCAGTGAAGGCTATCCAAACTTTATTGCCCAAACTACGCCGAGGAAAAGCCAGTGTAGTTTTATTTAGCACCGTTGCAGCCAAACTGGGTATGCCTTATCATGCTTCTATTGCCAGTTCAAAAGCAGCAGTAGAAGGTTTGGCTAAAAGTTTAGCGGCCGAATTTGCAGCTATCCCCATTCGTTTCAATGTGGTGGCTCCATCCTTGAGCGATACCTCCTTGGCCTCCGGTTTATTGAATTCGCCCGAGAAAAGAGAAGCCGCAGCCAAACGACATCCCTTACAACGCATAGGCACAGTAGAAGACTCTGCCACCTTGGTTGAATTTCTTCTTTCAGACAACAGTTCTTGGCTAACTGGACAAGTGATTGGTGTTGATGGTGGTTTGGGGAGTTTGAAGGTTTAATTGGGAAATAGGAATTAGAAAATAGAAAATAGAAAATAGGAAATAGAAAATAGGAAATAGGAAATGGGGATTGCGTTTCTAACCAACTGCCCAGTGGTATAGTCCGGGCAAGGATAGAGGCAGTCTAGCCCACAGGGATGCGGAGGAACGGAGCAGACCGAGGACTAGCGCCGAAAGCCTGACCCGAACGCCCCTTGCACCCAATTTTAGATTACCGCAGACTGTTTTTGGGGCGGAAGGGAGCCCGCCAAATCCTTATAAAAAAACAAACATAATTTGGCAATTTCCTTACCAATTCCTTACTCTGCCAAGGCCTTTTTAAAAGTTGCGCCATAACCGCTCCACACCCCAATGCCACCTTGGCCTTTGATATTTGATTTCAAATTGATGGGCGAAGCAAACGGACTGCCATTGCTTTGCCGACTGATGCTAAACGTTCGCCAAAAATCAAAACTGGCTTTATCCATGGTGCAAAACTTGATATCCATGGTATCGCCTTTGGGAAAGCGGCCACGTATTTTATCCCTTAAATCATTTTCTAGGGTATCGTCGGCCAACTGGCTGCCCCGGTTAAATGGAAAATCGAATGCAGTGCCATTGATAAAATAATCGTCAAACTCGTTGCCAATGGAGGCTGTGTAAGGTTCGTCGTATCCACCTCGGCGTGTAAAAATACGGTAGGCATTGCCCAAGGTATCGGGATCTTTGAATTTGGTCCAAGGTAAACCAACCGTCGCATCGCTGATATCGGCCTTCCAAAACAAGGTATCCATATACACCAACTCTGGAATTTTAGTAGTGGCAGTAAGGGTTTTGCCATCGGCTAAAATGGTCAAGGAATAGTTCTTTCCAACCTCCCCTTTAATTGTTTTACCGATATACACATATGGCAAGCGGTACCATTTGGCAAAATTTACAAAATCCAAGGTGGGAGTAAGCGTATCGGTATTTACGCCATCGCTAACCACCACGGTGGCATTTTGAACCACCAAATCGTTCAATACATAATTCAGAAAATTTAGGGTATCAGAAAAGGCAGGAATAGGATCAAAATAACCTGAGCTACGGGAAAGTTTTACAATGGCATATTGGTCGTTTTCGATCCAGCCTTCCACCACAATTTTGGTTTCGGAATTTGGCAAATCCACATCGATATCCTTGGTGCAGGAGGTCCAGGTAAAACAGCCCAAAGCCAAGAGAAACAGCGGAAGCATCCACCTGACCATCAACTTTGAATTCCTATTTTTCGGCATATTCGTTAAAAACTAAAGTTCCAGGTTATGGAAGGAATGACAGGAAAAAGTGAGACTTGTTTGGCTTTGATCCGAAAGCTCGAAGGTTTGGCACCAGCAGCTTGAATTCCGGCGGCGGCTTTAAACAAATCGCCATCGGTATCAAAATAAATGAAATAAGGGTTTTGACGGCTGTACACATTATAGACCGAAAAATTCCAGGAACTCATCCATTTATCGGTTTTCTTGTGCACATAGGTCAACGAAAGGTCCATGCGGTGATAAGGCTCCATGCGATACGAATTTCGTTCACCAAACTCATTGATTACCCGACCTTCGATAAAATATCGGGCTACCGGAACCGTTAAAGCCGCGCCGGTGCTATACACCCAGATAATGGAGAAAGTCCACTTTTTGCTCAATTCCTGGGTGAGGGTAAACTGCACATCGTGTCGACGGTCGTATCGGGCAAAGAAAGGTTTGCCTCCGTTGATATCATCGAATTGGCGCTGGGTCCAACTTAAGGTATAGCCCAACCAGCCCGTAGTTTTCCCAACTGATTTTCGAACAAAAAATTCTGCTCCATACGCCCAGCCTCGTCCAAAGGTGAGCAGGTTATCAATGTTATCGTTCACTGTATTGGAAGGCATCACCCCATCCTTAAATTCCACCAGATTTCGCATATCTTTGTAGTAGAGTTCCACCGAAGTTTCCCAGGTATTATCCTTGAAATTCCGGAAATAACCCAATGAATATTGGATACCACGTTGGGGTTTGATTTTTTCAGAAGAAGGAATCCATAGGTCGGTAGGAAGCGACACCGTAGCCAAATTGGCAATCTGCAAATATTGGTAATTCATGGTAACCCCAGCTTTTATGGAACTTTTGGCATTGATAATATAGTTCATAGCTAGGCGAGGTTCGGGCCTAACATAAAATTGGATGTTTTGACCTCGGGAGTATGCAATGGTATCCACCACCCTATCGTCTTCTTTTACAAAACGCTCGAAGGGTCCGATTTGCTGAAAACCCGACACCCTCACCCCTGCATTGATTTTGAATTTATCGCTTACATCAAAATCATCGCTGAGGTAAACGGCAAACTCATTTCCATAAATCCGTTCCACCTTACCAAAATCAAATTCCACATCGCCAGCTTCGGCCGTGGCATTGTTGGGAGTAAAGCGATGGTAAGTATAATTGACACCAAATCGAACGTGGTTGCGTATATCGGGCTGCCAACTGAAGTCGATTTTACCGTTGTAATCGCGGATACCTGAATACAATCCAAAATTGAAATCGGATTGGCCGAGGTTGACTTCAAAATTATAATCTGTAAAAACCAAACTGGTATTCATAAACAGCCGGCTATTGAACACATGGTTCCAACGTAGGCTGGCTGTAGCATTGCCGTATGGAATCGTGGCTTTAAATCCCAAATCCTCATTGTCTTGGAAGGTGAATTTATCCCGTCCGAAATAACCACTAACAAAAATCCTGTCTTTATCCGATAGGGTGTAATTGATTTTGGCATTCAAATCGTAGAAATAGTAGCTACTGCCATAAAATTGATCCCCTTTACTGACGAAAGGCTTCATCAAAACATCGATGTAGGTGCGGCGACCAGAAACAATAAAGGAGGATTTATCCTTTTTGAGCGGACCTTGCACCGTAAGTCGAGATGAAATAAGTCCAATTCCGCCATCAACTTTGAATTTTTGGTTGTTGCCCTCCTTCATAGTTATATCTAGCACCGAGGCCAAACGACCACCGTATTGGGCAGGCATTCCTCCTTTGATAAGGTTCATACCTTTAACAGCATCGCCATTGAAAACGGAGAAAAATCCAAACAAATGGGAAGCATTGTACACCACTGCTTCATCCAATAGAATAAGGTTTTGGTCAGGACCACCACCCCGCACATAAAAACCCGAATTACCATCGCCCGAACCTTTTACCCCCGGCATCAACTGGATGGTTTTCAGGATATCCACTTCACCCATAAAAGCAGGAAGTAATTTTACTTGTTGGATATCCATTTTTACTTGGCCCATATCCGTATTGGTAATATTTTTATCCTGGCGCTCGGCACTTACCACGACTTCCTTGATATCCTGCGAAACAGGTTCCATAGAAATATTGATGGTAAGATTGGACTGCAGATTAATTTTTTGCGTAAAATCTTGGAATGAAATATAGGAACAAACCAAGGTAAACTCCCCTTTTTCAACGGGCAGGGAATAATAGCCATAGGTATTGGTTGATACCCCTTTCAGGCTTTCCTTGATAAAAACATTGGCACCGATCAAGGCTTCCCCTGTTTTTGCATCCTTTACATAGCCGCTGATGGTAAATTTATCACCACCTTCGGCCCAGAGCAGAGATGGAAATACAAGAAGCACCACCCAAAGGGTAAAAAGTAATTTCTTGTAAATCAATCGGTTCAATTTAAATTCTTCTAAAAATGATAGTGATAAAACGGCAATTGGTAGGTTGTGGTGATAAAACTCTACTTTTGCGGCAAATTTAGCAGCAAAACAGGCTGTTTTATTTTTCGGTTGAGATTAATTTCAGTTTTAAGAAATTTTCACTAAACCAAGATTTATCGGGCTGTAGCACAGTTGGTAGTGTACCAGCATGGGGTGCTGGTGGTCGCCTGTTCGAGTCAGGTCAGCCCGACTTAGCCTCTGCACTGCAGGGGCTTTTTTATTTTGATACCTTTGGGGCCAAAATTCAAGCATCAATGAAACTTCTAAGCGGCAAAGTAGCCTTGATTACCGGGGCTTCCAGAGGAATTGGAAAAGCCATAGCACAAAAATTTGCAGAACAAGGAGCCGATGTGGCTTTTACCTTTTTGAGTTCAGTAGAAAAGGGAATGGCCTTGGAAGAGGAATTAAAAGTACATGGAACTCGTGTAAAAGGGTACCGCAGCGATGCTTCTGATTTTGTCCAAGCCGAACAATTGGTTAATTCCGTTATGGCGGATTTTGGAGCATTGCATATTTTGGTAAACAATGCCGGCATCACCAAAGACAATCTCTTGATGCGCATTACCGAGGAAGCCTGGGACGAAGTTATTCGGGTAAACTTAAAATCCGTATTCAACCTTACCAAGGCGGCACAACGCCCAATGCTAAAACAACGCTGGGGAAGCATAATCAATATGAGCTCGGTAGTTGGGGTAAAGGGCAATGCCGGACAAAGCAATTACGCCGCCAGCAAGGCCGGAATCATAGGATTCACCAAATCCATAGCCTTGGAACTGGGCTCCAGAAATATACGTTGCAATGCTATCGCACCTGGATTCATCGAAACCGAAATGACCGATGCTTTGGATCAAAAAACGGTGGAACAATGGCGTGAACAAATTCCTTTGAAACGTGGTGGACAAGGTGAAGATGTGGCCAACGCCTGTGTGTTTTTAGGCAGCGATATGTCGGGCTACATTACCGGACAAGTGTTGAATGTATGTGGCGGAATGCTCACTTAAAAACAAGCCATGCCATTTTATAAGGAAACCACCCTCCGCACCCGCTATGGCGAAACTGATCGTATGGGCTATGTGTACTACGGAAATTATGCCCAATATTACGAAGTGGCCAGGGTAGAATTGATGCGCGCTATGGGAATTTCTTATGCCGCACTGGAAGATTCAGGAATCATGATGCCCGTATTGGACATGCAGATTACTTACATCCGACCGGCTTATTACGACGATGAACTTCGAATATCTTGCGAAGTAAAAGAAAAGCCAAGTTCCAGAATGCTGTTTGAATACTTGGTATATAATTCAAAAAACGAATTAATCAATAAAGGCAGCACCACCTTGGTTTTCGTCAATAAAGAAACGGGTAAACCCATGCGCTGTCCGCAAGAAATTGCCGATAAATTTAACTCATGAGCGCCACCCACCAAGCACCAAAATGGTTTCAGTCCAAATGGACCAAATGGGGATTTGTGCTGGTTTTTCTCTTCCTTCTTTTCTATTTCGGCTGGATTCCTTTTCTGAAATCATCTGCCAAGTTTCTTATTGAAGAAGATTCCGAACAATCCTGCCAAGTAGCTTTTGTTTTGAGCGGAAACAGTATCGATCGTGGCAAAAAAGCCGTAGAGCTTTTCAAAGAAGGTAAAATCAAAAAAATAGTTTGTCCGGGTGGTAATTTGCACCCCCTCTTTGAAGCCATGGGTTTTCATTTCCTCGAAAGTGAAGTTACCAAAAAAGCCATGGTAAAAATGGGTATTCCAGATTCCTGCATCGAATTGGTACCCTTCGGAACCAGCACCCGCGAAGAAGTCTCCCTAATTATGGACTATTGCCATAAACATCAGCGGGATACCGCTATGATTATCAGCTCCGAATTCCACACCCGTCGCATCCATTACTCCCTTAAAAAGTCCTATGCCAAGCAGGGCATTCATTTTTGGGTGGTAGGCGCACCCGACCAAAAAATCAGGTATTGGAACTGGTGGCAGGATGAAAACGGACTCATCATGATCAACAACGAGTGGATCAAACTGCTTTATTATTATTGGAAATATTAACATGAAAAACAGGCTATTCTTCCTTTCCATTTTCGCATTGGCGGCCTTGAACGGATTCGCACAAAACGACCAAAACCTTAGGCTAAACCAGGTGCAGATTATTGCCAGCCACAACAGCTATAAGAAATTCCCCCACCCAAAGATTCTTCGTTACCTCGACCGCATCAAAGCCTTGTTGGGTAAAGATTTGGATCCCAGTGGCATCAACTATTCCCACCTACCTTTCGATGCCCAATTTAGCGATTGGAATGTAAGGGGATTGGAAATCGACATTTATTACGACCCTAATGGCGGCGAATATTACAAACGCGCTTTAAATGGTTTGGCCGGACTCAAAAAGAAATCGAAGGTTGAAGACTTAAAAAAGCCTGGCTTTAAGGTATTGCATATCAAAGATGTGGATTACGAAACCTATTATTACACCTTCAAGCAATCTTTGGAAGCTGTGAAAAAGTGGAGCGAGGCCCATCCCAGGCATTTGCCCATTTTCATCAATATCGAGAGTAAGGAAGAAGGTCCGGGCAACCGAAGTGGTTTTCTTCGGTTTTTAGGGTTCAAAAAATCCAGGGAATTTGATGCTGCGGCTTGCGATTCCATTGATTCAGAGATCAAATCCGTATTTGGAAAAGAGTTAAAGGGCGTACTCACACCCGATGGCATCCGCGGAAACCATGCCACCCTCAACGAAATGGCCACCCAGCACGATTGGCCTTTGTTAAACGATTGCCGTGGAAAGGTAGTCTTTATCATGGAAGGAGGCGCTGTGGACAATTACATCCAAGGCCACCCCAGTTTAAAGGGCCGCGCTATTTTCATTTATGCCCCACCGGGTACGCCCGAATGTGCTTTTACCAAGCGAAACGACCCTTTACCCATGGATAACACCCAGCAAATCAAGGAATTGGTCAAAACCGGTTATATCATCCGCACCCGAGCCGATTCAGGTACTGAGGAAGCTAGGGATAATTCCTACACCCGTTTTTATGCGGCCATGGAAAGCGGCGGTCACATCATTTCTACCGATTATTACACACCCGACGCCCGTTTGGGTCCTTACCATATCAACTTTCCACAGCACGAGCCGGGCAGAGTAAACCCCATTAACGGTGGAGAAGCCGGGGGCAAGCCATTGTCGGAGTAAGAATGCGAATCAGAGAATAAGGGAAATGCTTAGGCGGGCCCTTTTCGCCACAACCATTCTGCTTCCAAACAGACATTTTACTAGGCGAAAAGGCCGGGCTATTCGCTGCAAATCCTCGCGCCTTTCGCTTTCGCTCAGGCCGCTGTGGGTTTTCCGCTGCTATCCCTGCCCGGAAAGAGCGTGCTGGAACTTGGCTTTTGGTGGTTTAAATCCAGGTTACAGATAAGAAATGCCAAAACGATTAACCAATTGTAAATCATTTTCTTTATCCAAACTTTTGGAGGAGTAAAACCTATCTAAAACAACTAGTTCTGACCTATTAAGCCTCTAATTAATTAATTTAAGTTTAGCGCCGAAATTCGCACCATTTTGATTAGTTTTGGGGTGGGAATTCAAAAAATCACTGGTTTTGAAATATAGTTCCGATATCCAAATTTACCTTAAAAATTGACGAGAAAAGAATTTATCCAAATTTGTGGCCTATTCGGAGTAGGATTATCATTTCAAACAGCATCTACCTCTTGTTCCAAAAAAGAGCAAATGACCGGTTCCTATTCTGGCAAAGTTCTGGTTATTGGCGCAGGAGCAGGTGGCCTTGCAGCTGGATATTTTCTAAACCAACAAGGAACTGATTTCGAAATTATTGAAGCTTCTCCAGTTTATGGCGGCCGAATGAGAATAAACACAAGTTTTGCCGATTTCCCTATTCCTTTGGGTGCAGAATGGCTAGAAACTAACACAGGTATTTTTCAAGAAATAGTCAATGATGCTTCAGTTCAAGTTAATATTGAAACCATAGCCGATGAACCCGACCGGAAATTCATCAATTATTCATGGTACAATTTTTTTGAAGAATACATTGTCCCATCAATTAATCCTAAAATCAGCTTTAATACGATAGCAGAATCCATTGATTATTCAGGAGACCAAATAATCGTGAATACAAACAATGGTACCTTTAAGGCAGACAAGGTAATTGTTTCAGTACCGCTTCAACAATTAAAAAACGGAACTATTCATTTTACGCCAAGCCTTCCGCAAAGCAAAATAGAAGCTATTAATGAAACCATAATTTGGGATGGATTTAAAGCTTTTTTTGAGTTTAACAATAACTTCTTTGGCGATACTGATTATGTCTTTCCAATTATTCCTGAAACCAATGGACAAAAATTATTTTACAATGCAGCAAAAGGTCAAAATACAACCAAACATATAATGGGTCTATTTTCCGTTGGAGTACCAGCCCAGGACTATATTTCTCGAACAGGAGATGATTTGAAAAACTTCATTTTAAATGAGATGGATAGCCTATATAACAATCAAGCAACACCAGCCTACATAAAACACATTACACAAAATTGGAATAATGAACCGTTTATCAAAGGAGGTTATTTAAGTGATTATGCCAATTGGATGCAAGTAAGAGAATTAGGAAGGACTGTAGTAGACAAATTATTCTTTGCAGGAGGAGAATATACAGATGGAGAGGATTGGGTATCTGTTCACACAGCGGCAAAATCGGCTAAACGGGCTATTCAAGAAATTAATAAATGAGATAAAACTAATGAAAGTGCCAACGAAAAACAAATGGGTTCTATTTATGCAAATTGCTAAATCTTTATAATATGGCTTCAGGATTTTTTTCAATTCTAGATGATATAGCTGCATTGATGGATGATGTAGCCATAAACGCTAAACTTGCTACAAAAAAAACAGCGGGAATACTTGGTGATGATTTGGCTGTAAATGCCGAAAAATCAACAGGCTTTGTATCATCGAGAGAAATTCCAATTTTATGGGCGATTACAAAGGGTGCATTTTTTAACAAGATCATTATTATACCTTTAACCCTATTGCTAAATACCTTCTTCCCGACTGCCATCTTATGGATACTTATAGTTGGAGGATTCTACCTTGCTTATGAAGGAGTAGAAAAAATAGTAGACTATTTTTTCCATAAAAAGGAACAAAATCAACAAACTGAATCAGGGGCAATAAAACAAGATCATGAATTAGAAAAAGTAAAAATAAAATCAGCTATAACTACCGATTTTATCCTATCTATTGAAATTGTAATTATTTCATTAAGCACGGTTTTAGATAAATCTTTACTTGTTCAGCTATTTACATTGTCAATTGTTTCTTTACTTGCAACTGTAGGAGTGTACGGTATTGTAGCCTTGGTGGTTCGTATGGATGATTTTGGATATAGTTTGATTGAGAAATCAAATAATTCAGGTTTCTTAAATAAATTGGGTCTATTATTCGTAAATGCACTACCACTTGTAATTAAAGCATTTTCAGTCGTAGGAACCATAGCTTTAATTCTTGTTTCGGGCGGAATATTTGCACATAACATTAATCAGCTTCATCATATTTTGATAGAATTACCAACAATATTAAAAGAATTTTTATTTGGATTAATTGGCGGATTATCTGTATTAATTTTAATTTCAATAGGCAAAAAAATAGTTAATTTATTTAAATAAAAACTATTAAAAATAAAACCAAATAAATATAATATTTTAATACTTATTCTGAATTTTTATAAAAATTTAAATATTTAAATAAATAAAGTAATAATCTATAATTATTTACACCAAGCTAATTCGCCTTCACGAATTAAAGAATCTTAAAATGAAACAGATAAATGTATGATTATCAATAAAGAAGAAATAGAAATCCTCGAAAAACAATACCGAATTTGCTTAGTAAATTCATTAGCAGGATTTCGACAAGCCACTTTAGTAGGTACAAAGTCAAAAGATGGATTTTGTAACCTAGCGATTTTTAATTCTTTAATTCATTTGGGGTCAAACCCAGCTCTATTTGGCTTAATTTCTAGACCTGAAAGTGTTAAAAGAGACACCTTGGCCAATATTAGAGAAACAAAAGAATATACTTTAAATTTTGTAAATTCCAAGGATTATGAAAAAGCCCATAATACTTCCATCCAATTTGATAGAAATGTTTCAGAATTTGAAAAAGCAGGTTTCCAAGAAACTTACCAAGCTGGATTTTATGCTCCATTTGTAAAGGAAGCTCCTGTTAAAATTGGAATGAAATTGGAACAATTAATTCCTCTGGAAATCAATTGGACCATCCTGATAATAGGAAGTATCTTTACTGTAGAAATTGACCAATTGAGAATTTCACCTGATGGATTTGTTGATTTATCCAATACTTTATTAAGTCAGGGATTAGATGCCTATTTTAAAGCTGAAACCATTGGTCGTTTGCCTTATGCAACACCTTGAACAGGCACGATGAATCCTCACCCCCCTTAATCCCAAATAGTATTTTTAATAATTCAAGCCCAGTTTCAACATTTATACACTTAAACTCTTCACGAAAAACTAGAATAACTAAATCCTCCTTCCTCCATCGCTTACCCTCCAATCCTCCCCAAAAAGCCAAAATAAAGCGCCACTGCCCAGTACTTCGGCATCGGGCAGGGATAGCAACGGAAAGCCCGGAGCAGGGGCGTAGCGCAGCAGCACCTGCGAGGACTTGCAGTGAATAGCCCGACCTTTTCGCTGGCAGTACTGCTTAATTAAAGGCGAATGGTAATTAGCGAAAAGGGGCCCGCCAAATGCTTTTTAAACAAGAAAATGAATGTAGGGTAGAAAACAGAATTGGAGCTTGGCAAACGGTGGAATAATGGAACGTGTGCAGGAGCCTAACCAACAGAATTGCAACTGGGCAATTACCGGGTTAAAAGTCCGGCATCGAGCACAAACTCGGAACCTGTAACAAACCTAGCCTTGTTGGAGCAAAGAAAAACGACGGCGTTGGCTACATCTTCAGGTTCGATCCAAGGTACGGGCAAAAGATTTCCGGCACTGCGCTCGGCAATTTCTTGGGTTGTTGTTCCTTCCAAGGCGGCCAAACCATCGTTCATAGGCGTGTTTACCCCGGTAGGATGAATGGAAATGACCCGCACACCAAACGGAGCCAACTCGATAGCCCAAGACTTGGTTAAACCGGTAAGTCCCCATTTGGAAGCGGTATAATGACTAAGCCGATTCATGCCCCGCAAACCCGCAATAGACGAATTGTTGAGGATTACCCCAGAACGCTGTTGCCGCATAATGGGAATAATTCGCCGGGCCACCATCCAAGCTCCTTTCAAATTGATATCCAACATCGAATCCCATTCATCTTCGCTCAATTCATGGGCTAATCCATAGGCACAAATACCTGCATTGTTGAACAGAATATCAATTTGGCCAAAATGCTCGATGGCCTGCTTTACGGCTGCTTGAATAGCTTCATCCTGACGAACATCGCCAATGCAAGCCAAACATTTTACACCTAAAGCTTCGCACTCAGTTTTCAGGGTATCGAGTTCGTGACTACTTCCAAATCCGTAGGACGGGTAAGCCAATTGTTTGGCCACATCAAAGGCTACAATATGAACCCCTTCCTTGGCCAATGCCAAAGCCGTAGCTCTGCCTTGACCGTGGGCTGCACCGGTAATAAAGGCCACTTTGCTTTTTAAATCACTCATGGTTTGATGTAAGGTGTTAAATAGGTATCGATATCGGTTTCGATTACATTGTTGAAAATATTGGTGGCAATCATTTGTCCGGCAAAAGCAATGAGCACCACCAATTCCTTAGTAGAATAACGCTGGGCGGCGCGATTAAACAAGGTATCTGAAACAACGCCTTTGTTTTGGGCTATGGTAGAACCGAATTCCAGTAATTCTTGCTCTTCAGCAGATAGAACAAGGTTTTCGGGCCTCTCCCCTGCTTCAATAATTATACGGCGGAAAAAGGTTGAACAAAGGGGACAATCGGATCCGGTGGAGATGGCATGAGCAAAGAGATAAGCGGGGCGTTTGCCAACGATTTGTTCCACCTCAACATACAGCGGATACCATTGCATGTACGCTTCAAAGGCCAAGAGGGAATGGCCCAATGTGGCTTTCATATTGGTAATGCGAGCATTGTAGTCTGTTACATGCTTTTGGAAAGCTTGCAGCAATTCGGGCGAAGATGCTTCGGAAGAGATAGGTTCAATTCGTGCCATGTTTTATTCTTTTTTCTGCCAGGCCAAATGGTATTTCAGCCAGGTTTCACGGAAGGCTTGTTGGGCAATGAACCATCCGTCGGACCCGTCCAAAAAACCCAATTTACTAATATACGATTTGAAAAATTTAAGTGGAGGATTGGTGAACTGCTTCAAAAACAAGCCATTTGCCTTTCTTTTCAAAAGAGCTTTAGCACCGATTTCACCATATTTGGTAGTCCTTTCGTAGTGTTCCTGACGGGTGTAATAGCTGTAATGCAGGATATCGCCTTTCAAAAAACCAAGGGTTGCTGAGGGGGTAAAAAGTTCGAACTTATCGTGTGGATTATCGCCGCCCCACTTTCCTTTGCGGCTATCCCACAAGCGTGCTTTCGTATCGGGATACCAGCCTCCATGCCGAATCCAGTGTCCACAATAATTCGTGAGACGATTCATGGCATAGGCATCGCAGGTCCAGTTTCCTTTAACTTGAAGTATTGATTGCTGCAATTCGGATGATAAGGCTTCATCAGCATCCAAGGACAAAACATGGGGAAAAGAGGCTTGTGTGATGGCCCAGTTTTTTTGTTCGATATGTCCTTCGAAGGCATGATCAACAACGCGGGCACCAAGGTTTAAGGCGATGTCCTTGGTTTTATCGGAGGAGAAAGAATCCACCACGATTATTTCGTCGACCACTCCCACCAATGACTCCAAGCAACGAGAAATATTTCTTTCTTCGTTATACGTAATTATGACGGCCGATAGCTTTACCATGGAAGGGCACAAGTTTAGCCATTTTAATCAAGGCAATAGAAAGGAATGGGAGCAAAGATTGTTATGTTCTCCATATTCATTGAATTGAACAAACTTTCATCTCTATTATTCCTTAATTTTCAAATACTTGCGAAGTTCGGCCCACTCAAATTTCACTTCCAATTTCGGAGCCCTATCGTAAATAACATGCGGGTAATGACAATTTTGTCGCACCAACAATCCCTCCTTTATAACAGAAAACTCATTCAATTTAAAATCTGCTTGGCAATCTTGCAGTGCTTCTTTGGCCCAGTTATAATAGGTTGAATCCACTTTACCTGAATCGGTTTGTAGCCAAGTTTGTAATTTTTCTTGTTCCAAAACAAACAAGGAATCCATTTTTTGATAGGCAAGCTTTCTGAAATCCCCCAAGGTATCGACTAGGTCGTGCAAGTTTAAAAACTGAAGGGACGACAGCTTGAGTGTGAGATAATTTGAGAAGGGTTCACAAAAGGCTCCACAACTTTCACCTTCAAAGGCGATTGAAACCATATCCTTTTCATTGTATAAAACCTCAAAATCAAGACTGGAGACGGTCTGGCCCCAATAACGGATACTTGTATCTACCGATCTTCCCACATATTCATGGTTGGTGAATCGATCCTTCAAAGCCTGGTTTAATTGTTTGCTTTTGGTTTTGGAAGCTGCAATAAATCGAGGAAAATGCAATTCAGCTTCCGAGTTATCGGCCAGCGAGGTCGCCAATTTTACCTTGAGTGTATCAATTCTTACACCTTGCGCAGTTCCAATTAAAGGAAACAAAATGAAAACAAAAAGAAAATGGTAGTGCATTGGGGCAAAGGTAGGTTCTAATTTAACCCAGATTACGCATTAGAAATCGTAATGAAGCTTTCAAATGCAATAAAGACGAGGGTTTCAGGTTAATTTTTGGGTGAAGGAATAGTAAACTATTTTGAAGTCAAAAATTGTTCTGAAATCCTTGTATTTGAAGCAGTTGGAAGCTGTAATAGATTTCTAATGCTGAATTTGGGTTTAAATAGCCCAGAAAGCAAGCCGGTAAATCAGCCATTTGAATCGCAGGGCAATGGCTTTGACTTTTAAGAAAACGACCCATTTTTTGTTTAGAAAAGGCTTGCTTTAATAAACTGCTTTCCTCTATTTTTGCGGCCGTTAAATGAATGAGTTAGACTATTAGAAATTGAACGGATGAAACTGCATGTAATTGAAACTGGATTTTTTAAATTAGACGGAGGTGCTATGTTTGGTGTTGTTCCAAAATCCATTTGGCAAAAAACCAATCCTGCCGATACCAATAACATGTGTACTTGGGCTATGCGCTGCTTGTTGTTGGAGTTCGACAATCGATTTATGTTAATCGACAATGGGATAGGCGATAAGCAAGATGCTAAATTCTTTTCCCATTATTACCTTCACGGGGAGGATAATCTTGAAAAATCACTGCACAAGCTGGGCTTAGACTATCCCGACATTACCGATATGTTTTTATCCCACCTACATTTCGACCATTGCGGAGGAGGAATTAAATACAATAAAGACAAAACAGGTTACGAACTTGTTTTTCCCAACGCCACCTATTGGAGCAATAAAGAACATTGGCGCTGGGCTACCCAACCCAATAAGCGGGAGAAAGCCTCCTTTTTAACTGAAAACATTATTCCCATTTCGAACAGTGGTCATTTGAAATATGTAAAAGGAGAAGGCCGGTTTACCAGCAAAATATTTATACGATACATGCGTGGCCACACCGATGCGTTGATGGTACCAATGATTAAAGTTAAAAAGAAGGTAGTTTGCTTTGTTTCCGATCTACTTCCTTCGGTGGGACATATTCCATTGCCGTACGTTATGGGATACGATACCAGGCCCTTGATTACCATGGAGGAAAAAGAAAAATTTCTCAACGAAGCAGCCGATTCCAACTATATTCTCTTTTAGAACACGATCCATTGTATGAAGCTTGCACAGTGGAACGCACCGAAAAAGGCGTTCGATTAAAAGAGGCAGGTAAGCTCTCCGACTTCATTGGTTCTTAAGGTTTTGGAGGAATAAAAAAAACTGTTGGAAGATTAGAAAAAAGAATTACTTTTGCACCCCTAATTTTAAATAACAATGGCAGTTAAAATCAGATTGCAAAGACAAGGTAAGAAAGATGCACCATTCTTTCATATCGTTGTAGCGGACGGTCGTGCACCGCGTGATGGAAGGTTTATTGAGAAACTTGGTTCTTACAACCCAAACACAAACCCAGCGACAATTGACCTAAATTTTGAGAAAGCAGTAGCATGGTTAGAAAATGGTGCTCAGCCAACTGACACTTCACGTGCTATTCTATCTTACAAAGGTGTTCTTTACAAACGCCACTTAAATGCTGGTGTGGCTAAAGGTGCTTTAACAGCAGAACAAGCTGAGGCAAAATTTCAAACTTGGTTAGACCAAAAAGAAGGTAAAATTTCTGGAAAGGTTGATCGTTTGGCATCAGAAAAATCAAAATCACTTGAGGCTCGTTTGGCTAAAGAAGCTGAAGCAAAAGAGAAAAAAGCAGCAGCAATTGCCGCTAAACTTGCTCCTCCAGTTGAAGAGACTCCAGCCGAAGAAGCTCCAGCAGCAGAAGCCGCTCCAGAAGTGGCCGCTGAAGGAGAAGCTCCAGCAGCTGAATAATGCTTGCCTACAACCAACCTTTTGTCAGCCTAGGTAAAGTTATTTCTACCCATGGTTACAAAGGCGAGGTAAAGGTTGAACTTTCTGGGGATTTCCTCCCCAAATCAAAGAAAATGGAACTGTTGTTTGTGGATTTTCCACCTGCTCCAGTTCCATTTTTCATTTCCAAAATCCAGCAAAATTCCGAAACCTTATTCACTCTTCACTTCAAAGGACTCTCAAACCCTGAAGAAGCACAGAAACTGGTAAACCGTTCTGTCCTTTTACCCAAGAACTTGATCAAAACTGTAGAACACGAGACAAGTTTGGAAGACTATTTGGTTGGATTCATGGTAGATGACAAAGTCTTAGGCAAAATTGGAAAAATCATTGCCGTTGAAGAAGGCATCCAAGATCTATTGGTGGTGGAAACACCCGATAAGGGCGAGGTATTGATTCCAGCCGTAGAAGCCTTTATACTGAAAGTTGATGAAAAGAAAAAAACGCTTTTCTGCCATTTGCCTCCAGGTTTATTAGACCTTTAGTCACTTTCACATTCCAAAGCTTTTTCTACTTTCGGCATGATTTTAGCCTAGGCTGCTTGCTATGAAAAAATTCATTGCTTTCTTTTCTCTATTGTGTGTTTGCATTTGTCTGCAATCCTTTGCCCCAACTATTTCCGGATGTCAGGTAAAAAATACCGCTTTTCATGCAGGCGAAAAAGCAACGTATGTGGCCTATTATCAACTTGGCCCCGTTTGGGTTGATGCCGGAGAGGTTGAGTTTGAAACCACCCTTGAAAAATATGGCTCGAAACCTTGTTACCATTTTAAAGGCACCGGAAAAACCTACCCCTCCTACGATAACTTCTTTAAAGTAAGAGACCGGTTTGAAGCCTGGGTAGACACAGCAACCCTTAAACCCTTTCGGTATGTAAGAGACACCGACGATGGAGGATTTAAAAATTACAACGACAATTATTTTAATTACAGATCTGGTTGGGTAAAATCGTATCGAAAGCTAAATAATGACAAATCTAAAACAGACAGTGCCCAGATATTAGACTGTACTTTTGATGTTTTGAGCATGATTTACGCCTCTAGAAATGTTGATTTTGCGGGCATGAAGGTAAATGATTCCATTCCTATTTCACTATTTTTAGATGACAAAGCGTATAATCTTTCTGTAAAATACTTGGGCAAAACCATCCTAAAAACCGATCAAGGAAAATTCAGATGCATCATGTTCAGCCCTCGCCTGGTTGCAGGCACCATTTTTTCAGAAGGTCAACGTATGAAAGTATGGATGACTGATGATGCCAACAAAGTACCGCTATTGGTGGAATCGCCCGTAGTAGTAGGAAAGGTGAAAGGAAGAATAAAAAGTTGGAGTGGTCTAAGAAATCCTTTGAGTTCAAAAATGAACTAGAGAAATTTAGAATTGAAATACCAATGTTCTTCAAGAAATAGTTCAAAGGCTCTCTGGAGAATTTTATTGGTAAATGCCTAATTTACAGAACAATAATCCAATTCCTCTCCTTCAAGCAACAATAAATTGGACTAAAAATAATGTCCATTCAATTTAATTATTTTAATCTATTGCATCTAAAAGAGTAAATTAAGTCCAAATTATTTTCGCTCGCAAGTTTTGCCCTTCGAAAGCATTTCGGGTAAACGTTAAATTAAAGATTGGTCATCAAAATTGATTTACACATTCTAAATTCCACAAACACATCTTATCTGATTCCCAGCAACCTAAATCTAAGTCATTAATTTCCAACCATTTGACCTTCAATTTTATATATACTTTGCCAATAAATCAAGACTTTGATCTTCCTTCCTGAAAACTATAGAAGATTTTGGGCTAATTGCACTATCATTCGCCACGGGAAACGTTTGTCTTCAAGATTAAACAACGCCGAATTAGAATAAAAATCCATTTCTGTTATTAATTTCTTGGCGGGCCCCTAACCGCCAAAACCATTCTACCTTTATTTAAACTTTTGGCAAGGGCGGCTGGGTCAGGCTTTCGCTAATACTCCTCAGCATGCTCCCCCACCGAAAGTGTTCGGGGGGAGCATGCCTGCGGGGTATCACGCTCTATCCTTGCCCGACATCTCCGCATAGCATTGTACTGAACCTGGGCCTTTGTTTTTCATCCCACATTTGGCAAACTAGGTTATGAAAAGATTGAATTTTATACTCCAAACTACCAGATTTAAGCGGGTTTACCTCTCCTGTTTCATTTCGGGAATGTAGTTGTTGTTAAATTGGACAAACAAATGAATTAGGTCTGGTTTTGTATTTAGGAAAAACTTAGGTCCGGCCTAGGTGAAAAAAAGTGTTTGGGTTGAGGTATTTAAAAACAATAAGGAAAGACACGAATGCCTTCCCATTCTATTTCATCAAATAGGAAACGAGTATACAATAAGAGGAAAAATGAGGTGTTTCTTGTTTTAACCCAGTTTACGCATTAGAAATGCTTTAACGATTAAGAATTTGTAAATCAATTTATCAACCTAAATTGATACAACTTCTAAATCTAGGTAAACCTAACTAAATCAAGTAGTTCAGATCAATAAATTCTCCTCTTGATTAATTTGGGCTTAATAAGTCAGACCTCCTTCTTCAGCAAAGGAAAAGCAATTCTTATGGGAAAAATTGGAAAATTTCATTCAATTATATGTAGCTTTTTATAAGAAAAAAAAACATATAAATCTATTTATCAACACTTTACAAAAATTTATACTGTCATTTTTTGCCATAAAAACCTAAAACTAAATCCTAAAACAGTTTCATCTGGCGGAGAATTACACAACCTGAAGTACTTGATTTAGTTGGGTTTTCCTTTCCAAGAGCATTTCAAGTTAGTAGATGTTTTCTTTTTGACTAAATCTAAGAATTTACAAATACTTTGTCGTTTCGGAAAGTATCCAATTTAGGCTAAGCGAGGCCAGCTTGACAATAGCATTAACGTTCTGAAATAAAAAAAGGGCGAATACCTTCTTTGTATTCGCCCTTAAGGATAAAGAAATTAGGGTTATAGGGTACCTCTTCTACCTTGTTCTCTTTCGATGGATTCGAACAAAGCTTTAAAATTACCCTTACCGAAGGATTTTGCCCCTTTTCTTTGGATAATTTCATAGAATACGGTTGGTCTATCTTCAACAGGTTTGGAGAACAATTGCAAAAGATAACCTTCTTCGTCTCGATCGACAAGGATATTCAACCTTTTCAAAGCATCAATATCTTCATCGATTTTACCTACGCGTGCAAACAAATCATCATAATAGGATTCAGGCACTTCTAAAAATTCTATTCCTCGGTTTCTTAATTCTGAAACCGTATGAAGAATATCATTGGTAGCCAAAGCCAAATGCTGACAACCTGCACCTTTGTAAAAATCTATGTATTCCTCGATTTGACTTTTCTTTTTCCCTTCAGCTGGCTCATTGATAGGGAATTTGATATAACCATTTCCATTGGATACAACTTTACTCATCAAAGCAGTGTATTCGGTACTTATATCCTTATCATCAAAGGTTAAAAGCACTTTAAAACCCATTACATCCTCGTAAAATTTAACCCATTTATTCATTTCACCCCAGCCTACATTTCCCACACAGTGGTCAATATATTCTAAACCTACTGGGGTTGTTTTCAAGCTACTCTTCCAAGGTTGATAGCCTGGTAAGAAAATACCTTTATAATTTTTTCTTTCAACAAAGGTGTGCCAAGTTTCACCATAGGTTTTAATACTGGCAATCTTAACCTCACCATGTTCATCCGAGATGGTTTGAACACCTGCTGCCGCTTCAGCACCTCTTTTGGTGGTTTCATAATAAGACTTGGAGGCATCGTCAACCCATAATGCTAATACTTTTACACCATCGCCATGTTTGCGTACATGGTGTGAAATTTCACTTTCCGGGTCAAATGAGGTAGTTAAAACTAGGCGGACTTTGCCTTGTTGTAGCACATAACTTGCACGATCCTTAACACCAGTTTCAGGTCCTGCATAAGCCACTAGTTCAAAGCCAAAGCCTGCTTGGTAGAAATAGGCACTTTGCTTGGCGTTTCCCACATAAAACTCTACATAATCTGTTCCATTAATCGGAAGAAAATCCTCAGTGGAATTGGCATGGAGTTTTTCAAGTGGTGATAATTCGGTTGCTAACATTTGAGTAATTATTTGGTTTGCAAATTTAAGGATATATCCGACGCAGGAAATCGCTTTTTGGGGGTAATAAATTGGGGGGTGCTTAAAATCTGTAAAGAAGAATCCTTCTATTAAGTTGTATATGCAACTCCAGATACTCTACCTTTGCACAATGGGGTATTGGAAAAAACGAAAACAAGCTTTTGGTTATGCCATTAATGGTATCCTTTGTTTTTTCAAGGAAGAGGCCCATGCCAAAATTCATTTATCCTTGGCAATTGGCGTAATTACCGCTGGATTCATTTATCAACTTTCCTTTTTAGAATGGGTTAGTTGTTTACTGTGTATTGCCTTGGTAATCGTGGCTGAAATGTTTAATTCCGCCCTGGAAAACATTTTAGACATTGTCTCTCCCAACCAACATCACCTTGCCGGACGTGCAAAAGACATTGGGGCTGGAGCTGTATTAATTGCAAGTACGATTTCGGCGGGCATTGGTTTATGGATATTTGTGCCTAAAATCTTTTCAACCTTGCAGACGATTGTTAATTAAGTGGTTCATAACAATCTGAAACCTATCTTGTAAAAATATTGAAATAATTTTTTCATTTGTTGTAACCAAAGTTGAATGGACACGTTTTAGGTCAGTCCTTTTAACAAGCCCTGAAGAATTATATGATAGATATCTTTGATTTATATAATCGGATGGAAGCCAACAATATCATGTTGTCTTTCAAAGGGGATATAACAGATGACCTAATGGGTTCTATCCTGCAGATTATGGAATCTAGGATGAACGACAAAAACGAAGAACCAAAACTTCGTAAGAAAGTTTACAATGTATTAGTTGAATGTCTTCAAAACCTGTATCACCATATTGATGAGGTTGAAATGACAGAAAGCAAAAGTGAGCGTTCCGCTATTTTCATGATTGGATTAGGGGAAAACAGTTACAGCATACTCACTGGAAATTACATTAAAACAGAAAAGGTAGCTGGATTTAGATCCCGGTTGGAGAAAATCAATTCCTTAAGTCAAGATGAATTGAAATCCTACTATAAAGAGATGCTCAACAATGAACAGATGAGTGATAAAGGTGGAGCTGGATTAGGAATGATTGACATCGCCAGGAAAACTGGACAGAAATTAAAATACGACTTTATAGAAGTAAAAGATGGCTATTCGTTTTTTAGCCTAAATATTAAAGTAGAATCACACCATAATTTTTGATTGAAAATGGAAAAAATTCATTACGACGGAACCCCAAAAACCCCAGGAGTTGAATTTGACGGCGATAAAGGAGAATTGCGGTTAAAAGGCCGATCCATTCCTGAAAACTCAATTGAGTTTTATAAGCCTCTTATTGAATGGCTGGATGAATACGTTAACAAACCACAAGGTAAGACAACCGTAAATATACAGTTGGAATATTTTAACACCAGCAGTAGCAAGTGTTTATTGGACCTTTTCAAAAAACTTGAGCACCTATCAAAAAAGGGGAACGAGGTAATTGTAAATTGGTACTATGAAGAAGACGATGAGGATATGTTGGAAGCTGGTGAAGATTACCAAAGCATTATTGGTGTTCCCTTCAAGATGATTGAAATTCAAGAATAATCGTTAACATCTATTTAAAAAAGCCCTTCGGAAAACCGAAGGGCTTTTTTATTTTTGCACCGGAATTAGAATCCATTCCTCCAATTCCTAATTATTTAATATAAAACACCCGTGAACAAACCTCATAATTTTTCTGCAGGACCAGGCATTCTTCCACAAGAAGTTCTTGAACAAGCAGCAGCAGCCGTACTTAATTATAATAATTCAGGTTTATCCATACTAGAGGTTTCTCATAGAGGAAAAGATTTTGTTGCTGATATGGCCCAAGCTTGTCAATTAGTAAAGGACCTTCTTAATATACCAAGTGGGTATTCTGTCATTTACCTGCAGGGAGGGGCAAGTCTGCAATTTACCATGCTTCCTTATAACTTACTTAAAGTTGGGGGAAAGGCAGCCTATGCCAATACTGGTGTTTGGGCATCTAAAGCACAGAAAGAAGCAAAATTGTTCGGAGACATAGTGGAAATAGCCTCTTCAAAGGATAAAAATTTTTCCTATATCCCTAAAGGTTTTAGCATTCCTGCTGATGTAGATTATTTTCACATGACGAGCAATAACACCATTTACGGAACACAATACCACGAATTTCCTGAATCAAGTGTTCCATTGGTTTGTGATATGTCGTCCGATATATTTTCCCGCACCATTGATGTTACCAAGTTTGACTTGATTTACGCTGGTGCTCAAAAAAACATGGGACCAGCAGGAGCAACTATGGTTATTGTAAAAGATGAAATTTTAGGAAAATCAGGTAGATCTATTCCTTCCATGTTAGACTATAAAATCCATATTGAAGGGGAAAGCATGTACAATACGCCGTCGGTTTATCCAGTTTTCGTCTCCATGCTTACTTTAAGTTGGTTAAAGAAAAATGGTGGAGTTGCTTGGATTGAGGCGATCAATCGAAAAAAACAAGAACTATTTTACACAGAATTGGATAGCAATCCAGCTTTCATTGGTACTGCAGCTAAGGAAGATCGATCTTGGATGAATGCTACTTTTTTATTGAAAAATGAAGCGTTGGATGCAGAGTTTTCAAAATTACTTAAAGAGGCCAATATCAGCGGCTTAAAAGGTCACCGAAGCGTTGGAGGATACCGTGCATCAATGTACAATGCACTTCCAATCGAAAGCGTACAGGCTTTGGTGGAAGTCATGCGTGAATTCGGAAATAAATTCGCCTAATTTGCACTCCCAAAACAGCCGAATTGGAATTTATTGAAAATATAAAACAGAAGATTGGTCTTTACATGTTGGGGAGAGAAACCCCCTCAACACGTACTAAAAAAGTGACCAACCTAGGAGATGCAAAAAACATAGGAATTATCTATGATGCAACCCAATTAGAAAACCATAATATCGTTCGAGAGTTTGTCAGACAATTAAGGGAAGATAAGAAAATCGTAAAGGCCTTAGGTTATGTTGATACAAAAGAAGCACGTGATTTTCAAGTAGCAAAACTTGAATTTGATTTCTTTTTAAAACCAGACCTCAATTGGTACTATATGCCAAACCATCATGTTGTTGACAATTTTTGTAACGAACAATATGATATCCTGATCGACCTAACCATCGAAAAAGTCCTTCCACAATTGTTTGTTCTTACTTGGTCGAAGGCCAAAAGCAAAGTTGGAAGACAAGACAATAGCCTTGAAAACATATACGATATTATGATTAATGTTGACAAGAAACCCGATTTAAAATACCTTATCCAACAAGTAAAACATTACCTAACTATCATTAATAATCCTCGAAATGCTTAATTTTTTAAACGGCACAGGTGTTGCCCTAGTTACGCCATTTACCCAAAGTGGAAACTTGGATTTAAATGGACTTGAAAATTTGGTTGAACATGTGATAGGTGGTGGAGTTGAATACTTAGTTGTTCTTGGCACTACTGGTGAAACAGCCACTTTAACCCCAGCTGAAAAAGAAACTGTACTTGCAAAAGTTTTGGAAGTTAACAAAGGACGAATTCCAGTGGTTTTAGGAATTGGAGGAAACAACACAGCAGAAATACTTTTACAATTACAAGAATACGAACTTGGTGAAATTTCCGCCATTCTTTCGGTTTCACCCTACTATAACAAACCTAGCCAAGAAGGTATCTTCCAACACTATAAAGCCATTTCAGAGGCTACTACAAAACCTATCATTATCTATAATGTACCAGGCAGAACAGCAAGCAATATTAGCCCTGAAACCACTCTGAGGATTGCGAAGGAATTAAAAAATGTTGTTGCTACTAAGGAAGCATCAGGTAGCTTGGAACAAATTATGCAGATTATCAACCATAAACCAGCCAACTTTAAAGTAATTTCTGGTGATGACAATATTACCTTGCCGATAATTGCTGCAGGAGGAGCAGGAGTTATCTCTGTTGTTGCCAATAGCTTTCCTGCAAAATTCTCAGATATGGTAAGAGCAAGCCTAAAAGGAGATTTTGAGCAAGCCCGAAAACTTCATTATAGCCTTCTTGACACAATGGGATTGCATTTCGCAGAAGGAAATCCTGTTGGGGTTAAAGCCGTTTTGCATGAACTCGGCGTTTGCGGTTCTCACGTAAGGCTACCATTGGTTCATGCCAGTGAAGGTCTCAAAGAAAAAATTAGGGAGGCCTTACACCACCATAAGTAAACCTTCACCAAACCAAACTTTTCGAATCCTAAATAATCTGGGTTATTAATTATAAGATCATTACACCCTTTTTATTTATTATCGGCAATTGAATAAAGTTCTCTTCTCTTATGGTTTCGGGCAGAAAAATGTATTTTTTGTCGTAAATCTGTTTGTCCAAATAAAAACTTAACCAATATTGGTTCGTTATTCCGAATACATCTTGAATAATCGCTTCCACTTTGGCCACACTCTTGGCTGGTACCGTATCCAGAAAATGCCTTAATTCCGAAGTCTTTACTTCTTTTTCGTTGATGGTCCCATAACCCATTGAAGAAACCAAAACAGCTTCCAATGCTCTGTTTTTAAGGTTAATAACATAAACATTGAACACCTCCTCTCCTTCTTTATTTAATTCTTTCACTACGGCCAAGGCCACATCTTCCACATGAAGTTCAGGAATATCTTTTAGCATTATTTTTAAGTATTGATTACAAAATTAAGCGGAACTTGAAAGACTAAAGTTATTACCTTTGACAATTATATTATTTTTATTTTTTTATGAGAAACCTAATCTACAAATCCGAATCCTACGTTATCATTAATTGCTGCTATGAAGTTCATAAATATTTAGGCCCTGGATTCTTCGAAGTCGTATACAAAGACGCGCTAATGGAAGAACTAAAAAAGTTCAACATACCATTCGAAAGAGAAAAGAAATACCAAATTAACTACAAAGGAAAAATTCTACCGCATTTCTTCTATGCTGACTTCGTGGTCATGGACAAGATTATTTTAGAAATAAAATCAAGCTCAAGTATCACAAATCAATATCTTGCCCAAGGAATAAACTATTTAAAGGTTTCGGGCAACCAACTAGCAATAATCGTAAATTTTGGAGAAAATTCCTTAAATTTCAAAAGGGTCGTACTAAGTAATAATAAACAGTTGGAGGAAAACCAATTTCCATTAAGATCGAATTTTAATAATAGAGAGTAATTCCTCTTCTCACCTTTCAGCCTAACTCTATATCATTTAACAAAAAACACCTTCCACTAATTCACCAAGAATTAGTGAATTAGTGGTCCTCACCTACCACTTTACCTTCATCCAATAATCACCCTCCTCAAATTCGCTAAAAATTCGTGAATTAGCGGTCCTCACCTATCACTCATTCCTTCAGCCCATAATTACCTTCCGCGAATTCGATAAAAATTCGTGAATTAGCGGTCCTCACCTATCACTCATACCTTCAGCCAATTTGTACCTTCCGCGAATTCGCTAAAAATTCGTGAATTAGCAGCCTTCACCTATCACTCATATCTTCATCTAATAAATACCTTCCGCGAATTCGCTAAAAATTCGTGAATTAGCGTTCCTCACCTATCACTTTACCTTCATCTAATAATTACCTTCCGCGAATTCGCTAAATTTCGTGAATTAGCGGCATAAACCAAAACTCCAAATTTTATTCAAACAAATCCATCAAAGACTTTGCTTTTTATTTCTAGGATTGGCTAATTTCTTTATCCAACCTTTAGTGTTTCCAACTTGCCTCCCCAAATTCAAAAACGTCCCAATCCCTAGTAATTCCTATAAACTTCCCTTAAATATTCCATAAAATCAGTCCGATGCGGTCCAAGCTTACTTCCCGCCTTATGTCCCAAACGCACAAATACAATATGCTTACTCGGTATCACACAAATATATTGCCCCAAAATACCACGCATATAAAACACTTGTTCATTCTCCACTTTTGCAACCCACCACTTCAAACCATAATGATCCAAAGGTTTCCCCTCCTCATCCAATAAGGGAGCCGGAACCGTACTTTCTTCCACAAATGAAGTATCAACAATCTGAGTACCTTGCCAATTTCCATTGTGAAGATACAACAATCCGAAACGGGCAAAATCTCTAGCCGTTGCATTAAAACAACAATAACACTTTTCTATCCCTTCCGGATTATCAACTGACCATAACGCAGGTTTTGTGGCATGCATTGGCTTCCAAAGCTTCTCTTCCGCATACTGACTTAAACTTTTCCCTACTGCCTTCTCTACTACCATTCCCAATAACTGGGTCTCCCCACTCTTATATCTAAACACTTTTCCTGGCTCGTTCTGTGCCTTTACGGTCGACATGGTTTTCTTCAAATCCTTTCCAAAATAGGCCTCCGTAGTAATACTGAATGGACTGTTATAAGATTCGTCCCAATCCGTACCAGCACTCATACTTAGCAAATGCCTTATGGTGATTTTCTCCTTTCCATCCGAATTATATTCCGGTAAAAAATCCCCCACCTTTTGATCCAAACTTTTTATTTTTCCATCCTTCAAGGCAGCTCCAGTTAATATCGAGACTATAGTCTTTGCCATTGAAAATGATCCCGAAATAGCTGTATCACTGTGGTTCCAATACTGTTCGGCCAATACAGAATCATTCCGCAACAAAACAAAGGCAACCGACTCATTATCAATCAACTCCTTCTCCAATCCCGACGGAAGTGGCTTTTTATTATAGTCCACCGAATTAGGTAATTCCTGTGGCATATCGGTATGTATTACCCTATTATTAAAAATCTTATAATCATAGATTCCCGCCTTCATCAACTTCACCGCATCATAAATATAGGTGCGTCCCGAAGCAAAAATGTAAATATTAACCAGCAAAAACAGGGCGGCAATGGCAACTCCAATATATAACAAGATTTTTTTCATGCCGTGAAAGTAAAATTTTCAATCAAACCAAAATTAGATTTCTGCATTTCATACGACCTGAAATTAATTCAACACCCATTCCTATTTTTCTTTTTAATATTTGGCGTGCTCCCTTCCGCCCTAAAACCATTCTACCTCTAATCTTAAATGTTGCGTTGGGGCGTCAGGGCCGGGCTTTCGGCAGTAGTCCTCGTCCGGCTCCGCTAAAGCTTTGCCGGCCTGTGGGCTACTTGCCTCTATCCCTGCCCGAACCCTCCGTGCCCGGTTTTTGTAAGGATACTTAAGTTTTGCTTTCCAAATAAAATAATGTCGAACGGGGCAATCCAATTAATTTAAATACCCAAAATGCTACTATTCGGTTGGCCTTCCATTTTTCTAATCTACTACCTACCTTTGCTGCCGCATGGTTCAACGCATTGTTGCTTTACTTTCTCTTTTTATTTTGGAATTTCCTTTTTCAGGATGGGCTCAACAGGCATCCAAAATTGAAATTATCCATGCCAATGCATTGGAATACGACGAAAGCATAATTGGCAAAACAAAACGCTTGATCGGTGAAGTAAAATTAGCCCATGATGGAGCAATTATGTACTGCGATTCGGCCTGGATGAACCAAGAAACCAATACTGTTCAAGCTTTCAACCGCATCCATATCGAACAGGGCGATACCCTAGACCTCTATGGCGACAAACTGGATTATGATGGAAATACTAAGAAAGCCCTCGTTACTGGCAAAGTGGTGAAGCTTATCGACAAAGATATCACCCTTACTACCTCCATCATCCACTACGACCGTAACACAGGTATTGCCAATTATGAAAACGGAGGGAAAATTGTGGATAAAAAATCCACCCTGACCAGTCAATTAGGCTATTACCATTCATCAACAAAAGACTTTTATTACCGCAAAAATGTAAAAGTGGTAAACAAAGACTACACCATTTTTTGCGACACCCTAAGGTTCAATACCCAAACTGAAATTTCATACTTCCTTGGTCCAACACACATTATAGCAAAAGACAGCAGCAAAATCTATTGCGAATATGGCTGGAACGATACAAAAAAAGAAATTTCCCGCTTTGAAAAGAATGCCAAAGTGGTTTCAGACAAACAAACAATGCTGGCCGATACAATTTTTTACAACGAAAAACTAAAAAAGGGTTTAGCCTGGTGTAATGTTCAAATTGTTGATACAGCTAACCACATGAATATTGCAGGAGATTTTGTGGAGTATTTCAAAAACAAAGATAGCACCTTGGTAACCCAAAATGCAATTCTTACTCAATACGATAAAAAAGACACCCTCTTCCTTCATGCGGATACGCTTCGAAGTTTCACCCCCGATACTACCAAAGAGGAAAGGAAGATAAGAGCCTATTATAAGGTTAGATTTTTCAAAACGGATATTCAAGGCGCCTGCGATTCCTTGTCCTTTTTCCAAGGTGATTCTTTGATGCGGATGTATGGACAACCTGTACTTTGGAGCGACTCCAACCAAATTACATCAGATACGCTTTACATCAAAATTTTTGAAGGTTCGGTAAGTGATTTATTCCTACGCTCAAATTCCTTCATTGTTAGCCGAGAGGATAGTATTAATTTCAACCAGATCAAAGGCCGCAACATGCATGCCTTTTTAAAAGAAAACAAACTTTTCAAGGTCCTTGTGGAAGGAAACAGCGAAACCTTATATTATGCAAAAGAGGCCGATGGAAATGATATTGGAATCAATAAAGCCGAAAGTTCCAACATGTTGATTTGGGTGAAGGATAATAAAGTTCAGAAAATCACCTTCATATCCAAGCCTACAGCCATCCTTCATCCGACCAAGGAAATGGGTCCTGAAACCAGAAAACTAAAGGATTTCAAATGGTTGGAACAGAAGCGACCAAAAGACAAGAACGACATTTTTGATTGGAGGTAATTCGCAGGGTTTCGTTACATTCGCAGCACTAAATTCATTCATTTTGTTGCAAAAACCTTTTTTGAAAGTTTGCTTGGGTTTGCTTTGCTCCATGCTTTTGTTCCAGTCCTGCAAGTACGATTTGGGAAACGCATCTTGGGATACAGACTTGGTTGCCCCCTTAGCCACAGGTAGACTCCGTTTAAGAAATATCATTCCCGATTCCCTTTTAAACACCAATGCTGATGGCAGTCTGCGCTTTATTTATGAACGCGACTTAGTTGGCTTACCCTTGGATAGTTTGCTGCGTCTTCCAGACACCCCCATTGTTAAAAGTTTAAGTGTTCCTTTTGATTACAGTCCAGTTCCTCCTGGCCTTGATTTTAGCCAACTTCCTGGTCTCGATGCCATCCTGAATACCTCCACCAAACTTAACCTAAAAGATGCCAAGGTCACATACATTCGGGTAAAATCGGGTAAAATCCAAGTAAAGATTAGCAATAAATTACCTACCATCCTAGTAATGACCTTTTCATTACCCAAGGCAACTAAAAATGGTGTCGCTTTTCAAGTATTTAAAGATATCCCCGCCGCGCCCAATGGGGGCATTTCTACCTTTGATACCCTAATCGACCTCGCTAATTACGAAGTTGACATGAAAGGCTTACAGGGAACGTCTTACAATACCTTCATTACCTATTTTACTGCAAAAACCAACCCCAATGGTCCTGGAGTGTCGCTTCAGGCAAATAACGAGTTTCTAAAAATCGAAACTACTTTATTGGATTTGGTGCCCGATTATGCAAAAGGCTTTATGGGGAGTCAACATACCGTAATCGGTCCGGAAGAAAAAGGAATTGAACCATTGAGCAATTTGGTCTCAGGTAGTTTACTGTTGGATTCTATAAAAATGGACCTTGAATTAAAAAATGGTGTTGGAGCCGATGCCAAAATCAGCATCTACCAATTGGAAGGTAGAAATACTTTTAACGGTAATACAATAGCTCTTAACCATTCTATTATTGGTAACCCAATTAATGTAACAAGGGCACAGGATTGGTTCATTGGCAGTAATCCTTCCACCTATTCCTATTCCATTAACAACAGCAATTCCAATCTAAAAGAGTTTATCCAAAACCTTCCTGGCTATTTCAAATACCATGTGGATGTTTGGCTAAATCCACTAGGCAATGTCAGCAGTGGAAACGATTTTATTTACTACAACAGCGATATTTCTGCTAAACTAAAAATCCAACTTCCCTTAAATTTTAATGTCAATAATTTGGCCATGGTCGACACTATGGATTTCAACCTATCGTCTGATTTGTTGGATCATTTTAAAGGAGGTGCCTTGAAAGTTTATGCAATCAATGGATTTCCTCTAGAAGCACAGGCACAATTGACCTTATTGGATGAAAACTATCTACCACTAGATTCGTTATTGAGTCCAAACACATTAGAGGCAGCTCAAGTAGGCAGTGATTTAAAAGTTGTTCAAAAGAAAACTAGTTGGCTAAATTTTCCCGTTTCGACCGCAAAAGCTGAGTATGTAAAAAGAGCCAAATACGTAAAACTAAAATTGCGCTTTCACTCCCCTATCCCAAACCAATTGATAAAGCTCTACGACAGCTATGATATTGAAGTGAAGATTATTGCGGATATAACCTATGAAATTTAAGCCCATGAAAAGGATGAACACACAAAAAGCACTCGGGTTTGGGTTTATGGGAATTATTTTATTGCTCATGAACAATTTTGTTTTGGCACAAAATTTTAGTCCTTTGGTTGAATCCCAAGAAACAGGAAAAGAAATTGGCATACAAGGGAGTTATTTACTTAATTCAAATATCCTAACCGCTAATTTCACTAACACGCTTTATAAAGGCGGATTTATTGACGATGCATTGGTAGACAAAGCATCCAACCGTCTTGGTAAAAACAACCGCTTTGGTGGGGATGCCAACTATGGACTTTATTTTATCCAACATCCCGTCCATACTGATTCTGTAAATAAAATTGGATACTATGTGGCTTACAATTGGAAAGCTAATTTAAGTACCGAATTCTCCGAAGATCTCTTTAATTGGGTTTTTAAAGGTAACAAAAACTATTTAGGCGGAACATCCTATTTAGGTGGTAGCCGGTTTAATCTGTTAACTTGGAGAGAGATTCAAGGTGGTTTGATGTGGGATAAGAAAACGGAAAAAACCAAGGTGAAAATTGGTATCATGGCTTCTTTTATCCAAGGAAGAACACTCTTTAACACTCGACTCACCCAGTTGGAAGTTGCCATGGATACAGTCGGATTCAATATGGATGTAAAATCCAGGGTAGCAGCAAGTATTTCTGGAACAAATAACCACTGGTATGAAGGCCAAGGTTATGGAGGAAGCATAGGGGCGTATTTAGTAACCGAATATGAAAAAGGTACCTTTAAATTTGAAATGAATGATTTAGGTATTATTAGTTTCAACAAAAACACCCGCCAACTATCCAATGATACCCTGTTTCGCTGGGAAGGCTACCGTTTTGATTCCTTTAAAGGATTATCAGACAGCATCTCCAACTTTGTAGATTCAGAAAATTTGAAAACAAAATACAGGGTAAGAGATGAACACAAAGCTGCCACCATCCTAACACCTGCCTTTTTTAAATTGGCCTATGAATTTAAACTCAACAAAAAATCTGGTTTGGAATTCGGTTTGGTTGAGCGGTTGGCTTATGGATGGTATCCTTATTTATATGGTCATTATAGAATCCAATTGGGCGAATCATTCAAAATTGGCGCAAGGTTAAGTTATGGAGGCTATGGAGGAGTTAGTGTAGGATTGTATTTGGATAAAAAATTTGGTAAACACTTTGCTGCCGGAATAGGAAGCAACGCCTTGGAAGGGTTTATTTTACCCAAAATAGCCAATGGCCAAGCCTGTATGATCAATTTTAGAGGAATATTTTAATGGGATTTAATTTAAATAACCTGGCCACCTTGCCGAATATCCAACATTTGGATTCTGGCAATTTTTTCCTTTTGGCCGGACCATGCGTAGTGGAAAGCAAGGTTTTATGCGAAGACATAGCGGGGCGAATTCAGGAAATAACCAATCGGCTGAAAATCCCTTTTGTTTTCAAGGCTAGCTATCGAAAAGCCAACCGAAGCAAAGGCGATTCTTTCACCGGAATTGGAGATGAAAAAGGTTTGGAAATTTTAAAGGGAATCAGGAGAAACTTTTCAATTCCAGTTGTAACGGATATTCATTCAGCCGAAGAAGCCAATGAAGCTTCCGAAGCGGCTGATATTCTTCAAATCCCTGCCTTTTTATGTCGTCAAACTGATTTGCTTTTGGCTGCAGGTCAAACCGGCAAATGGGTCAATATTAAAAAAGGTCAATTTTTAGCACCAGACAGTATGCGATTTGCCGCTGAAAAGGTCGTTTCAACTGGTAATCACCAAGTAATGCTTACCGAAAGAGGAACCACCTTTGGCTATGGTGATCTTGTTGTAGATTTCAGAGGTATACCCCAAATGCAAGAGACAGGATTTCCGGTTATACTTGACGTAACCCATTCGCTCCAACAACCGAATCAAGGCAATGGAGTAACGGGTGGACTACCCCATTTAATCGAAACCATGGCCAAAGCAGGAATCGCTGTTGGCTGCGATGGCCTTTTTATTGAAACACACCCAAAACCATCAGAAGCTTTGAGCGATGGGGCTAATATGCTACAACTTAATAAATTGGAAGCTTTGTTAGAAAAATTATTATTAATTAGAAACGCATTGTAGGCATGAAAAAATACATCTTCTTTATTTTTGCATTCATCCAATTCTTTCAAAGTTGGAGCCAACAAGGTACTTGGGTTAGGTCATTGGCATTAACCCAATATAATTATCCTGCCGCAGTTTGGGAAGTAAATGGTGGGAAATTTATGGTTTGTGGGACTTGTGGAAACGATTTCCAGGTTTCATCCCATTGTTTTCTATTAGTAGACAGCAATGGCTATATCATTGATTCTGATCTGTTCGGAGGACAAAGCTACATTGAATATAATAAAAACACCTACCGTGACCCCTTGGATAGCAGCTATATAGTAATAGGAATTACTAACCAAGGCCAAAACTTTGATTACAATATCCAGGTAACTAAGTATTCCAAACAAATGCAAAGATTATGGAGTAAGCAATTGGGACATTCAGCCTGGGATGCAGGATTATTTATTGAAGGTGTTGGAGATGGATACATATTAGCAGGCTATTTAGGCGACACCCTAACCAACAATACCAATGCCTATTTGGCAAAAATTACCTTAAATGGCGATTTAGTTTGGGATAACGAATTAAATTGGGGAAGGAATGAAGAATGGAAATGTGTTAAACTTCTGAGCGACGGCAATTTAATGGCCATCGGTAAAAAAGAATATTCAAATGGGAAATATGCGGAACTAATTGGAAAATTCACCATAAATGGAGATTCAATTTGGACAGATACTTTAATGATAAAAGAAAATTCGTCTGGAAATTATATCGAAGTGATTGGCAGCAATGAATTGTTACTTACAGGAAATGCTGAAATTACTACGGATACAAATACAACCTTCCATGGTTTGATTCAAAAAATTGATTTGAATGGCAATTTGCTTTGGCATTGGGAATATGAAAATTTCACAGCCAATATGATTAAACAAATGGCGGATGGTTATATAATTTCAGTTGGTGCAAATACAGATGGAGGCTTTTTTGATTATGAAAGTCTAACCTTACGTATGTATTTTAATGGCTTGTTCAGCAACGCAGGAACAGTAGGTGGCCCAGGTAAACAAGAAGCTGTTTTCATGCAAAAAATTAATAATGGAAATGGAATGATAGTGCTGGCAGAAAACGCTTATGGCTCACCCGAAATCCATAACATGCTCCTTTATAAAACAGATTCAATTGGGGCTTTTAATGCCAGCAATGATTCTGCTTTTATTTCAATTGGAAACGAACTAAGTCAAAAAGAACAATTCCTCCTATTTCCTAATCCAACTGAAGGAAAAATTAGTATGGCATCAAACAACACTCAACAAACCGACTATTTCCTTTACAATGAGATGGGAACTATCCTTTTGAAAGGGAGTTTTAGCAAACAGGAAAACTTAGACCTTTCCAATCTTCCATCCGGAATATATTGTATTAAACTAGGGTTCCAAAACAATGTTGAAACCCATAAACTAATAATTAAACATTAAAGTTTTTCAAGTACAACCAATACTTCAGATTGGGATTTTATCCGAAATGTCCCCATTAAAAGGAAGGTATCAATCCTTGCCTTAAACACTTCCGATTTAAGAGGATAGGTATTTGATTCAGAAGGATTATACACTATAAATTGAACCCCAGTAGTATCAGGGAATAGCCGAATATTGGGTCGAAATGCTAAAGCAGGCACTAAATTATTTTGCGCAGAAATACCAGCTTTATTGTCGATATATGGTGTAAGTTCTTTATGTAAATCCAATACAGGAAAATCTCGTTTATAATGTTGGACTTGATAAAACCTAAGTTTACCGTGATCCATATAAGCCCAAGTCTTATCCATAAATCGAATCGTAAGAAACATATTACAGACCAAAAATAAAATAGGTAAATAGGCAAAATAGCTATACCGAATTTTCCAATATTTCCAAGCAAAGAAAACGCCAAAAACCAATACCAATAATCCTTCCATGGTATAATGTGAGTTAACTCCCCATTTTATGGCATCCTGGTGCAAAAACTTTTCTAAAACCAAGGGAACATAAGCCAAAAACCAAATCGGGCGCAACAAGCAAAAAAGCCAACCTGCAACTAAACTGAACTTTAAAAACTCCTGTTTTAATCCTGAAAATGCAGGATCACCGCTTGTATTTGAAAGAATATTGAAAAATGAATCCAACGATAATTGTTGGTATGATTTTAAATGTTGAAAGCTTGAAATTCGCTCAGGTTCAAAGCTTGGCATAAGCCATTGGGTTAACACTATAAAGCTGATCAACCCAATAAAAATCGAAATCCCCAATTGAATTTTTGCCTTTATTGTGAAGGTCTTTTCAAAGAAAAAGGGCGCAAGTGTAAACGCCAAGGTAAGGCCTAAATTTTCGCGACTAGCCAAACAAAGTACCAATAAACTCCAAAAATAAATCGGCCTTTCAGTCTTCAAAGCCCAAAGTACCCAAGGAATGCAACAAATTCCCAGAATTGTAGAATGATAATCCGATTCTAAAGCGCCAAATACAGGAAAGGCCGACAGAAAAGCTGTACTAAAAACAAATGAGGTCCAACCCTCAGATTCGATTTCGGATAAGAATTTAAATAAACCGAAACCACCCAAACAGATTCCTAATGCTTGGGCTATAATCAACCCATAGCCCCCAAATAGCCAATAAAAGGGAATAAGCAAATATAGAATGGGTTCAAAATGATCGGCCCAATACAATACATCCCCCGAAACAGTTGTTCGCGGGGATTGAAAATGAGCAAGTTTATAAAGGATTTGATTATAATTGCCGTAGTCAAACGCATGGGTGCGGAAGGTGTAATGATTGACCAATCCAAGCAGCAAGTAAACCATTAGAAAAACCAAAAGAACAACCTTGAAATACCCTGCTTTACTCATTTGGTTTTTATCCATTCCTATTTGGATGATCAATTTACAAGCACAGCCCTTGAACATGGTGTGCTTTCCAACTACTCACAACAGTTTTAATGTAGCCAAAGGTAAAAAACATTTCATTTTTCCCAATCATACCTATCCAATTACCCAACAATTGAATGACAGCATTCGAGGATTTATGCTGGATGTATATGAACGCAAGAACGAAATCTACCTCTACCACTCTTTTCCAATTCTCGGAAAACAAAAACTAAGCATTATTTTGACGGACATAAAAACATGGCTTATTGGGCATCCAAACGAAGTCATTGCCATTATCTTTCAAAATGCTATTTCCAGGGAAAGACTTTTGGACGAATTTTCCAAAATACAAATGGACAATATGTTGGCATCCATTGAATGGAACAAAAGCCTACCTACCCTTCAGGAACTAGCTTCCAAAAACCAACGGATTATTGCCTTTGTCGAAAGCAACGAGCCAGATTCGGAACTTCCAATTTATGGTGCTTGGCGACATATTTTTGACACGCCTTGGCAAATTAAACCCCATCAAGCCTTGCCAAATACACTTGGAAGAGGAAAGCCATCAAACCCCTTGTTTATGGTCAACCATTGGATAGATCGATTAGTTCCTCGAAAACAAGATGCCAAGCAATTCAACGAATATACCTTCTTAAAGCAACGAATCCTTCTTTGTAAGGAAAAACTCGGAAGATGGCCTAACTTTATTGGTGTTAATTTCCATGAAAAAGGACAACTAGTAAAAGTTTGTCAATGGGTTCAAGAAGAAATGAAAAAGGAAAACCAATAGGTGCAAAAAAAGCTGACCCGATTGGATCAGCTTTAATTGGTTCGTGAGTCAAATCGATTATTCGGCTACTACTTCAAAATCCACTTCCGCTGCTACATCTTTGTGTAAACGGATATTGGCTTTGTAGGAACCCAACATTTTGATGCTATCTTCAGAAAGAATATCAATATTCTTACGATCAACATCATATCCATACTGAGACTTAATTGCTTCAGCTATTTGGATAGTATTAATCGATCCAAAGATTTTTCCTGAATCACCGGCTTTTGTTCCGATTTTCAAAGAAGCACCTTTTAATTTTTCAGCCAATGCAACCGCATCTTTACGGATTTTTTCCACTTTGAACGCACGTTGTTTAACGGTTTCAGCATGTACTTTTTTGGCAGACTCGGTAGCTAAAGTTGCAAAACCTTGTGGGATAAGGTAATTCAATCCATAACCATTTTTTACTTTAACGATATCGTCTTTGTAACCGAGGTTTTTTACGTCTTGTTTTAGAATTAATTCCATTTGTTCGGGCCTCCTATTTTAATTGGTCAGCAACGTATGGCATTAAGGCCAAGTGACGTGCACGTTTAACAGCTTGAGCAACTTTACGTTGGTATTTCAATGAAGTACCAGTCAAACGACGAGGAAGTAATTTTCCTTGCTCGTTTACGAACTTCAATAAAAAGCTACTGTCTTTATAATCGATGTATTTAATACCAGCCTTTTTGAAACGGCAGTATTTTTTCTTTTTGCTCTCCACATTCATTGGAGTGAGATAACGAATTTCTTCAGCCATGATGTTTAAGGATTAAGCGTTAGCAGTTTCTTTGTTTTTAGCCTTGTTGCGGCGTCTGTCGCTGTATTCATACGCATATTTATCTAAGCGTACAGTTAAAAAGCGAATGATGCGCTCGTCGCGTTTGTAAGCAACTTCCAAATCGTTAATCAACGTCGGCTCACCCTCGAATTGAATCAAGTGGTAAAAACCAGTGGATTTCTTTTGGATAGGATACGCCAATTTGCGTAATCCCCAGTTCTCCTGGTGAACAATTTTCGCCTTGTTCTCCTTTAAGAACTTCTCGAACTTGCTTACCGCTTCCTTCATCTGATCTTCAGACAAAACGGGAGTTAAAATGAAAACGGTCTCGTAATGGTTCATTTTGTGTTATTAATTAATTTTTAAAAAGGGCTGCAAAGGTAGGAAAAAAATAAATTGAAAAAACAAAGCGTAAAATGAAATTTCAAAATCTTGTCTTCCATTTATTTCGATTCTCTTCTTTATCCATTTCCGAACAGTTTTTTTATCGCTTTCTACTTACGCTACAATTTGCTTATTATAGCAGCATGAAACTTCTCTTCTCCTTCCTTCTCCTTCTTTGCTCTTCCCCACTATTTTCCCAAGGTTATGCACCTCTTCCTCTACAAAATGGAGCTTGGCTACAAGGACTTTTTGGATTAATCGGACCAATGTACCAAGCACAAATACCTGGAACAGACACTGTTCTTGGTGGACAAACCTATAAGAATTTTTACCCAAATGATCCAATTGTTTCCAATTGGTTTGCCTTACGCGAAACACCTGATCATAAGGTGTTTATCCAAGTAAACGGCGGACCTAACGAGTTCTTACTCTACGACTTCAATTTAAACATTGGCGATACCTTCCTTTGCGAAGCCTGTGAATATCTGTATGCGCAAACATTCGATTGGATACTCGATTCAACAAATTCGGTTTCCTATGGAGGAATTCAAAGAATGACCTATTATTTTACCTCAATAAGCCCCAACTACGGCGGACAACAAGATGTTTGGATTCAAGGAATTGGCTCCACAAAAGGTCTTTCGTACGCAGGTTTACCGAATATCCCCGACAACATTCACATACTGGGCTGCTTTAAAGAAAATGGAGAAATAGTTTTCACGCAACCAACAGGCCCTCCAGACCCTTGCGGTTTATTGACCAATACTCCTGAAAGCAAACTAGGGTCCATTCCATTTTTACAAGAAAACAATAAGTTATTGATACAAAACACCTCCAATTCGGTCTGGAAAGCAATAGTATCCGATTTACTAGGACGTTCGGTAGGAACCGCAACAGAAATAAGACCAAATGAAAAGGTTCAACTTTCCTTAATAAATGGAATCAATGCAGTTAGCATTCAAAAGAACAATGAGGTAATTTGGAGGAAGAAATTCTGGACCGAATAAGTGAGCCCAAGCCTATTTTTTTTCAATCTTTATTTTAATAGTTGAAGTGTCTTTGGCTAATGCTTTAAGCTCTTCTTCTGAAAAAAAATCATCCCCCTTTACTTTAGACCCTTCACTTTCTACGGTTTGAAGTACCTCTACTTTTTCTTGTACTTCACTATCCTCCTTTTGTCCAAATATTTTTTTGATATCATCCTGATAAACCAAGGCAGTGGCCCCCAAGAGCATAAACATAACCCCGCCAGAAAAAATAAATAAAAACTTAGAAATCTTATCCAACATTTGCTATCCTATTAAAGATAATCGCAAAAATAACCATTGTTGCGAATGTAGCTATTTAAGTTTTAAACCCCTGTTGAAATCTATTTTATAGATAGAAACAGGGCATTCATAAGACTTTTACATTTGTCCACCCAAAATTTAATCATATGAGCTTTGTAAAAGAATTTAAAGAATTTGCCATGAAAGGCAATGTCATTGACCTCGCTGTCGGTGTAATTATCGGCGGCGCCTTTGGCAAAATTGTCGATTCCATGGTAAATGATATCATTATGCCACCTATTGGTTTGCTTATCGGAAGCAAAGGATTTTCAAATTACTATTTCCCTTTAAGCGAAAAAGTATCTCAAGCCTTAGAACTAAATCCAACCTTAGCCTTGGAAGAAGCTAAAAAACTTGGTCCAGTTTTGGCATGGGGTAACTTTTTAACCATCGTATTAAATTTCACTATCCTAGCCTTCATTATCTTTTTAATGATCAAAGGCCTTAATGCAGCCAAAAAAGCAGGTGAAGAAAAAGAAGCAAAAGAAGCTCAAAACACACCAGCAACCCCTCCCCCACCGCCTGCATCAGAAGTGTTACTTGCCGAGATTAGGGATTTACTTAAAAAAAATAACGCCTAAGCTTCCAATGTTTTCATGAAAAAGACTTTAATTCTTTTAATACTCTCCGCTTTCTCCTTTCAAGCTTTCTCCCAAGATTCTACCAAAGCACCTCAAGATACCATCTGGAAATATGGCGGTTTCGGAGCCGTTACCTTTAATCAGGTTTCACTTACCAATTGGGCAGCAGGTGGTCAATCTTCTCTTTCCCTTTCTGGATTGTTAAGCCTTTTCTCCAAATATAAAAAGAATAAAACAACCTGGGACTGTAACCTCGATTTGGCCTATGGTTTCTTAAAAGGTGAAGGTAGCAGATTGCAAAAAAATGATGACCGAATCGAATTCAATACCAACTTCGGACATCAAGCAAAAGGAAAGTTTTTCTACAGTGCTAACTTGAACTTCCGTACCCAATTTGCCAATGGTTTTAATTTCCCTAACGACAGTGTGATAACGTCCAGATTTATGGCTCCCGGTTATGCAACTGCGGCCTTGGGTTTCAACTATAAAGAAGGTGACGTATTCAGTTTTTTCCTTTCCCCTGCCTCCGGTAAATTCACCTTCGTTTTAGACCAAACCCTGGCTGATGCCGGAGCATTCGGTGTAAAAGCAGCGGAACTCGATGCCAATGGAAATATTATTAGTCCCGGAAAACAAATCCGTGCAGAATTCGGAGCCTCCCTAAATGCCAAATTTCAAATGGAAATCATGAAGAATGTAACCTTCAAAACAGGTCTCCAACTCTTTAACAATTACACGGATAAAGTAGCTGCCAACCGCGGGAATATTGATATCAACTGGGATGTATTGATTAGTATGAAAATCAATAAATTCTTGACAACGTCCTTGATGACTAACCTAATCTATGACCACGACATTAACCTTCCAACCATTAAAAAAATCAATGGTGTGAAAACTGAAGTAGGGTCAGGTCCTAAAACACAATTCAAAGAAGTTTTCGGAATTGGACTTTCCTATCGCATTGAAGGAATTACGAAAAAATAATCTCTGCTATTCTAATTCAAACTCCGATCGGCCTTGCTAAAGCCTTTCGGAGTTTTTTTTTCTCTAGCAAACTATGATTTCCAGATTTTCCAACTTTCTTCCGCTTGAACAATTAACATCTCTTCCCCATTCTTAACCTGGGCACCTTGATCTTGAACCTTTTTTAAAAATTTGGTCAAAGCTGGATTGTAAATTAAATCAAAACAAAAATGAGTTGAACCTATTTCTTCATAAGGTAGCGCAGGAAAGTCATCCAATAAGGGAAACATACCTAATGGAGTGGTTTGAACAACCAACCGATATTCATGCAATCGTCCTGAAAGATCTTCATACTTTAAGCCTTTGCCCGAAAGAGAAACAAAATTTACCTCAATTCCCATTTGTTCTAAGGCATATCGCACAGCTTTTGACGAGCCTCCTGTTCCTAAAACCAAAGCCCTCTCAATTCTTGCCCCATTTAAAAAGCCTAACAAACTGGTTTTAAAACCTATCCAATCGGTATTATGCCCTTCTAGCTTTCCATCCGCTCTTTTTTTGATGCAGTTCACCGCGCCAATGGCGGCCGCCTCCTGACTTAAAACATGACAAAATGGAAGCACCTTTTCCTTCCAAGGTACGGTTACATTGATGCCGTTCAACTGAGGAAAATGAGCAAAAAATGCAACCAACTCCTGTTCATCTTTTAAAGGGAAATTCTGGTAAGTAGCCTCTATCCCTATGTCGGCAAACTTTTTTGAAAAATAGCCTGCTGAAAAAGAATGTCCTAAAGGATAACCAATTAAACCAAAATGCATCGCCTCCATTTCTACAAAGGTATTCGCCACCAACATATCGAACATCACCTGTTTGAAACTTTGTTAAACTACAACTAGCCTTGGTAAGTACCATGGTAATTTTGTAGCATGAAGCAGCTTGTATTCTCCATTAGCCTCAGCGCATTAGCCTTGGTAGCCTTTTCCCAAAAACCAGGAAAAACACCAGGTGCACCAGGATCCAATACCGATAAAACGGAAAAAAAAGGTCAGCTTCCCCGATACATGGATACCACACGGGTGAAAGTGTCTGATACCCCCGAAAAATGGAGCAATGGCCACTTCAAAGCCGAAGGGCAACGCAATGAAAATGGCAGGGAACAAGGTAAATGGACTTTCTTCCACGATGTGGGCGATAAATGGGCTGAAGGAAATTTTGAAGATGGCAAAATGGTCGGTTGTTGGACCTACTGGTTCAAAGGTGGACATATCTGGAGCAACCAATGTTATTCCGACGGACTTAGCACTACCTGGTACCACAGCGGTCAAAAACAATTGGAAGGACAAATTGTTGGAGGCGTTAAGGATGGCCCCTGGAAAGAATGGTTCGAAACCGGACAACTAAAAAGGGAAATGACCTACATCAAAGGTAAACTCCAAGGGAAATTTACCTCCTATTTTAAAAACGGCGACATCGAAAGCAGCGGCGCCTATGTATTGGATGAAAAAGATGGACCTTGGTCATGGAAACACAAGGATGGAACACCCGATATGGAAGGAAACTTTGTGAATGGAAAACAAGAAGGACATTGGGTGTTTTTTGATAAAAAAGGTAAAAAAGAAAGCGAAGGCGATTTTAGAAATGGACTCGCCCACGGCTCCTTTACCTACTACTATGAAAATGGGAAGGTGATGAAAACCGGAGAATTTGTGGAAGACAAAAAAACCGGTCATTGGAAAACGCTATATGAAAACGGCAAAAGAGAACATGAAGGTAACTTCTTGAACGGAAAGGAAACTGGCCTTTGGACTTCATGGTACGAAAATGGCCAAGTAAAGGATAAAGGGAAATTCAACAACGGCCTTTTGGACAGTGTATGGATTGGCTATTTTGAAAATGGAAAAACCAGGTACATGGCTGGCTATAAAGACAATATGCTTCATGGAACCAGCACCTATTGGCACCCCAACGGAAAAACCGAATACATAAAAAACTACGAATTAGGAAAACCAGTTGGCAAATGGAGTGAATTTTATCCCGATGGAAAAATCAAAGTTTCGGGTGAATATATCTTGGGCGAAAAAGATGGGGATTGGTATAACTACTACACCACCGGCCAACCCGTTACCTATAACCACTATAAAAAAGGTATCCTGAGCGGTGCATCAACAACCTGGTACGAAACCGGAGTAAAATGGATGGAAGGAAATTATATCGATGGGAAAAAAGATGGAAAATGGACTACCTACACCGAACGTGGGATAGTAGACAAAGAAATTGTATACAAGGAAGGCAAACAACAGAAAATTCTTAAAATGCCCCAAGAAAAAAGCAATGAATTGCAAAACATAAAAGGAAAAAGATAGGCAGAAGGCATTCAACCCATACTTATTCGGATTCGAATTTTAATCCTCAAAGCATTAAGCATTCGTCACAGAAACAACGGCAGCCAACTTATACTGCTTTTGCCCTCTGCCTGCTAAAACCTGATTTTCAGAGCCATCAAAAAACAGCTGAACAAAGTCAAAGGTGCTTACCAACATGCTACCATTTCCATGCAATTCTAAATTAGGAAACAAATTTAAACGGCCAATAACCTGAAAATTGGCTGCCATGGCCTTCCAATCCTTTTTCGATACCATCAAACCATAAGCCCCCACATGACATGGCTTTACCTCCGGATGTAGCGTCCACACCTGCGTTAGGCAACTTTCCGACCAAGGCTCCAAAGGATTCAACATATTTCCACTCCCATAAAAATTACATTCTTGAATATCCGCTAACGAAGGAATTTCCCTACCTTCAAAGTCTAAACACATAAAATAAAAATAAGGTGGCTTTGCTCCCGTACGAACAGATATACAAATCCATGCCTTTAAATTACCAAAAGCGTTCTTAAATATAATCACTGAGCCCAGTTCAGGGAAGTTGTTTTCTTTCATGGCTAAACAAGATAAGTATAAAAACAGGAACTACTCACGCCCAAAAGAATCAACATTGTTTTCATTCCCAAAATCACTTCCCTTGATGTCAAAATAAAAATGAAGAAAACGGTGCAAAGGTGCAAATTCCTTATAGTCAAGCAGTATAAACGGATATCGCTCTCCTAATGGAATATACCTTAGGCTTGTATCTCTTGGATCATAACCAAACCAACACAAATCGGCGCAATAAGAACTATATTTATTTCTCCAATTTTCCAAAATCTCCGAACCTTCCAATTCATCCATTCCTTCCAATAGGTATTCACCTAGGGCTTGGTTAATAATTTCAGGATTGATTATAAACTTATAAAGTGGCTCAAATGCGGCAAACAAATCCTGAAAATCCTCAAAAGCATGGTAGCCAAAACCATATTTATGGGTTCGCTTATTCAAATCCTCATAAGCTTCTACCCAAATTCGAATAGTTTCGGCTTCAACAATTTGCTCCTCCTTCTCATTAAATTCAGACAAAGCTTCCAAACATTGTTCAGCTAAGGCCAAATAAAATTCACTTGGCTTAAAATCAAATTTTTCATCCGTTCCAACGCTTACATAAATATCAATTGCGTCACCCAAAAAGTCCTTCCCTGTATAAAATTTACAACAACTTTGTAATTCAACGCTTTTATCTTCATTCTCATAAACCCTAGCAACAAATTTTTCATGCGAATTGGGGGCATAAAAGGCATACCCGCCACAACCTCGATTACACGACATGGCATCGCAATACCCCGGAAAAGGTTGAAATTCAAAATCTCCGTTGTATTGTAATTTCTTAAATATAACCTCCAATTTATGTAGAAAGTTCTTTTTACTCAGTTCAAAATACGGAGTATCATCATCCAGCAAACTAGCCAACATGTCCAAATCCATTTGGGCAATCGCGGTTTTTACCTGCTCGGTTGGGGATATCGAATCCGTATTTTCCATTTAAAATTACAGGCACCAAGTATACATAAATCAATCAAAATTCTAAAATTTAGCTTCGAATATATTTTTTTTAAAATCATTTGGCGGGCCCCATTCGCCAAAACCATTTACCTAAAAAATGAAGCTTGGAATAAGGCGAATGGTCAGGCTATTCGTTCCAAGTCCTCACGCCATTCGCTTACGCGCTGGCCGTTGTGGGCTTTCCACTGCTATCCTTGCCCGGACCGAAACACAACCATTCTACCACTATTTAAGCAGTCCATAAATAGAACGATTCCTTTTTTCGAACAGCTTGACTGTGTTGGATAAACTCCGCTTAATAATTTCTAAGCCTTAAGTCGGGTTAATAGAACCATTCACAAGTTTATACCAAGGATACTTTCTTTAAAAATGCACCTCTCCATTTTTCCTGTTCAATCAATACTTTAACCCTTTCCGAAACTAAAATGGGCCGTTGGGTATTTCCTCCGCTACCAAAAGGATAATCAAGTCTTACAAAATCTAAATGGGTAGGTAAAAATTCCTTTTGAATAACCAATGGTATATCACCTTGGGGCAAGTTGTATTTCATCTTTCCGCAAAATGGACCTTCAACCAACTTGCTTTGTATAGCCTTCAAAAATTGCAATTGCTTTTCGTCTTTTGTCAATTCGCATACCTCTTGTTTTAAATGCTCGGTTACCAATCCCTTCGAAACAGTATTGATGACCCGGCACTGAAATAAATCCGGTACAGGAATGTCCAACTTGTAAAGAAGGGGACGCGAAAAATTAAGCCCTTGGATATTTTCATTTTCAAAAATAGTTTTCACGCTTTCCCGCACAAAAACCTCATCAAACACCCAATTCAATCCCAAAAAATGACTGTGCTTTGCCTTTGGTTCCGTTTTAAACCGGAATTCATCTTGTTGAACAAGTCCTATTTTGCAAGTGGGACAGGCATTTTTGGAATTGTAGGTTTGATGAAGATAGCCAAATTTATTTTCTGGCTGCGGAAATCCAAAATATCCAATTGAAATTTGATACCAATTCAATTCCATCATGCCTTTGTTTAATTATTTAATCAATTACACTCTTCTAAATCCTCATCTTACTTATGGATTTCACACTTTCACCTGCTCAACCAATTCAAGCCGTTTTACAATCGACTGCCTTTCTAATATAGTACCTGGCGAAAGCACAGCATTGGCTCCTATTTTGGAATCATCACCTACCAGGCAGCCAAACTTTTGCGAACTAATTTTATGGTACTCACCTCGGTACAACACCACAATGGTTTTATCGGGCCTTTCGTTATAATGGTTGGCACAAACGGCACCAGCCTCAAAATTCACCCGCTCCCCTACCAAACTGTTGCCAACATAATTGAAATGAGCCACACAGGCCTTTTCAAACAACAAGGATTGTTTAATTTCACTTCCCGGTCCAATAGTTACAGACTTTCCTAAAAATAAAGGCCCTCGTAAGTAAGCATTCGCTCCTATAAAACAATTTTCAGACAGTATCATTTTTCCTTTCAAAGTAACTCCCGCTTCAATGATGGCCGTTTTATGGATAGCCTTGCCATCTGAAAGGATATAATCGTCCCCGAGGGTTTCCATTTTCCTTTGCAAGAGCTCGTCTAAGCTATCCACAATTTCCCAAGGCTGTAGCGAACCTCCGGGTAGAAAAGAAGAACTAAAGTGTTGAATAAAATCTTCCATATAAATCATAGGAAAAGGCGAATTTGGCCAGCCAAATGTAGCAGAATTGGCATGCTGTTTAACTGAGGTAATGCAGTATAATTGCTTCTACGACATACCCCGGTATTCAAAAAAAGGCATAAAGGAATAAGAAATGGTAAATCACTTTGTTTGACCATTTTGCTTCCAACTTCAATTCACGAAATTTTTCTGTAGCCATAAACCCTACTAAATCAAGCAGTTCGGAGAAATAAATCCTCCTATTGATGAAGTTGGGTTGAAATACAACTGCCAAGTATTCGTACACACCTAGGCACGGAGACCTCGGGCAAGGATAGAGGCAGCTAGCCCACAGGACGGACGGAGTGAAACGGAGACCGGACGAGGACTTGCGCCGAAAGCCTGGCCCTTACGCCCCTGGAAAAAACTTAAAATCAAGCACACTGCTTTTTGGGCGGAAGGGGCCCGCCAAATAATAAAAAAAGCTTTCCTCAGTTGGTTTTAATTACTTCCGACTTAAACTACTAAACCCTTTCCGCTGCTGATCTTCTTGTTTCCACAAACAAAGTATATAACTGGCCAGAAAGGCTTCGATTAAGCTCAAAGGAATGGCGAATTTAAGCAAGGCAAAAGGCAATACACCCAAATTCCCGATAACCAACCACATCAGTACAAAACCTAAAACCCAGCCCAAAAATCCAGTCTCAATCCAGGTAAATTTTCGGGAAATTACAAACATAACCCCAGCAAAAACCAAGGACCAAAGTCCCCAAATAGCACCGTTGGCAGGACTAGCTGGAAAGGTGAGTCCCATTGCTTGGAAATGTGCTTCCCAATAGCTCGGAAAAAGGATTTGGTTGCGCAGAAATTCAGAAATACTGATCCAAATTGTAGCAGCCAATACTGGAAAAACTTTTGTTTTGAATACGTTCATTGAGTCGATTCGATTAGTTTTTAATAAATTTTAAAGACAACTGTCCCTGACGAACAAAATAGAGTCCGGGTGAAAGTGACTGTACATGCAGATGTGGACCTTGGGCAGTAAACATAAAATGCCCAATGGAGGAATAAACCGACACAGCTTGTTGATTGTTGAATCCTTGCAATGAAAGGCTTTCTGCACTTGGATTGGGATAAGCCCAAACCTGATTTTTTGCTTTAATTTCGGAAGTAGAAACACCTAGGTTTTCATTGAACACACATTCCTGTAATGCCAAATACTTGGGGTTTAGGGTATCTTGGTAAGTAATTTTAACACCCCAAGAACCGTATTTGGAAGGGTTTCCATGGGAAGAAAACTGACAGAACAAGCTCGGATGATTATTGTACCAGGTATCTAGGTATTCGCAATAAATGGCTTGTAAATCCGGATGGTGATTTGCTGCAATCAATTTGGCTGTGAGGGTAGTATCGTTTTGGTAGTTGCCAGTTGCTACCAAATGTTGCCCACCTTCATAACAAATCAAATCCAGACCATGTAAATCGGCAACAGCTTGGTTATCGGCCATCCATGTGGCACTTGTTTGAATTTCGGCTTGCATCAAACCCAAAATGGTTTCAACAGTAATGGTATCCTGAGCGTTTTGGGCAGCGATATCATTGGCTACATTGCCTGCGAAATAGGGTGCTATGGCGATGGCATCGGCTTGAACCTGGTATGGATTGTAAAGCGAATCATTCATAAACCCTACCAATTGTCCGGCTATCCAGCTATTGGCAGCTTGGGTAGGAATCACTTTAACCAATCTGTCGCCTCCTCCAAATTCGGTTTCGAAAACATGGAATACATCGGCCGAACGTTTGGCCGTGTATTTCCAAGCCCTTTCCCATGCTTGGCCTGAATACCCCAAATCGGCAGCCATGGAGGCGCAATCCGAATTTTGGGAGAAAACACTATTCCAAACCTCATTGCTATACTCCAAATAGATTTTTGCATTGGGGTGAAGTTGGGTGTGCAGCATTTGAGCCAAATTTGCGATATAAGCATCGCTGGCTTTATGCGGAATATTGATCCAAATATTCTTTTGGGTGAGGTTGGCCAATTCAATCACATATTCCCATGCTACACCCGACGACATTGTTTGGGAATAATAATCCACGGGGGTGCGATCCGACCATTCTTCTACCTGCGAACCATTGGTATTCAACCAGTCCATAAAACGAATGGTTTCAAAATCTGAAACGAAATCGAGCAACTCATTCGTAAAGGTTTGGTTTTGGTAAGTGTTTATATAGTTCGGATACACAAAATCAATGTTGTGAATTGGGTCGTTGGCATTGGATTGGGTAATTTGCAGACTTACAGGACCAGTAACATTCACCAAGGTATCAACCGGACAAGAGTAGGTTCCCGAAGCACCAAATTGCAAACGTACCTCACCACTTCCTTCCACTTTAAGTCGGTATTGCCCAATCGGTTCTGCCTCTCCAATATCCCAAAGTATTAAGGCCCTAACCACTTGTGGCGGATTAATCCCATCTGAATACGGAATTTCCAAAGGATATCCTTGAGCATTGAGGGGAATGGTTATTTGGGTATCCCAAGGGCCTGAGCCATCGGCATTGGACGAAATCCACCAACGGCTTTGACGAAATGCATCGGTAAATACCAATTCAGTAGACCAATCTGTAACACCGGCCAAATTGATGCCAATCGGGCGGTTGTTTTGAGCTAGTCCAGAAAGGGTAAAAATACAAAAGCAAAAAAGTATGAATTTAGGCATGATTTCAATTATTTACGGACCTTCTGTTCCAGATGTTCCATGATTATAGACAGTCCTTTATAGGTTCCTTCATAAAAATTCCCATTCTTAAAACTTGGGATAAATCCAAAGTCAATAAAATTTTTGGTTTCAGCATCGCTCATCCACTGCTCGACTCCAACCCCATTGGCAATCCTAATTTTTCGTAAGCTTTTCGAAATACCTACGGTTATGCCATTGTTCAGGGTTTTATCGCCAACACCCCATTTATTTGCAGCCGCAAGAACTAATTCATCAAAAAAGGAGGAAGGTACCGTGTGGGAATCCAAGGTTAGAACTGCTATTTCAAATCCTTGCTGCACTTTAAAAGTACCAATTAAACTGTCCAAATGCTGTTCTTCCTTTTCCGAAAAAATGCCTTCATAGTCGTTGACATAGTTTTTAGGAAATGGCAAGGATTGGGTTAATTGCATCAAAGAATCAGCATGGGATTGGGCAAACAAGAAATTACTCAAACCGAAACTTAATACAAAAACAAAAAACGTTTTTGTTATACCCATTTTATTTGGTCTGTATAAAATGGTAAAAACTATTCGATGAACTGGCTGAATAAAATCCCATAAGTTACCATATAAATCCTTGAAAACAGCCACCGTTCCGTGCTTTTCAACCACCGGCTGACGAACAAATTCAACGCCACGGCTTTGGTAAAGCTCAAAATCATTCCAAAAGTCAGAGGTAAATAAAAATAGCCAAACCCTACCTCCAGCTTGCTTTCCAACCGTAGCTCTTTGCTCTTCATTGCTAGCCTTGGCCAATAAAATTCCGGTTTCCTTAGCCCCGGGCGGTATAAGTACCACCCAACGTTTCTCAGGCGACAGTTTTGTATCTTCAACCAATTCAAACCCTAACTTTCCAACATAAAATGCGAGGGCTTCATCATAATCGTTTACAAGAATAGAAAAATAGGCAAGTTGTTGGGACATTGAATCAGTTCGTTTCAAAGATGGGGAATTAATTGATATAGTATTATTTCTTACAATACTTCTGGGACTCCTCCACAGGGTATTTCTTTTCTAAATCCACGTCATTCAAACTATTTCGGCTTCCCCAGGCAAATAACTTTTCGAAAAAAGGAAGTAGCCTTTTATTTTTGATTTTGTTCAAAAAATAAATCTCATGTTCCTTTTCTTTGATGCCCATTTCATACAAGATTTGGTTGTGTTCGGTAATGCCTAACTCATGGAAATAATGCATCATTCGAAAATACTCACAAACATTTCCACTTTCGAGACGGCCAGCAAAGTAATAAGGCATAAACCAACCAATGAGGTAACAGGACAAGGAAATTAGTTTTCCAATAATGTGGAAGCGTATTTCGTAAGTTTTCGAAACGGGGATGCCATAATGCTGCATAATAGCGAGCACTTCTTGTCGGTGCACCCACTCATCCATTTCTATTTGTCGGATGGCAGCTTTTTCGGCCTTGTCTTTTACCGAACCCGCATGGCCCTGGTAGGCGAAGGCAGCCGCTTTCTCGGCAGAATAAGCCATCTGGAGAAGATCGACCAATTGGGGATGAGGCAAATTCAAAGGAAGAAAAATAGTCTAATACGGCATCAAAGGTACTTCAATTTTGCTCGTTTTTTTTGCCTATTCATTCATTCAAATTCGACCACGATACCGCTTTTATTGCAAGCAGTTTTTTTCATTCAGCTATGAATTTCATTTTGTGCTTTTAAGGAAAGGAAAGCCTTGCTAAAGGGATGCCAAATTCAGTACTATGTTATGAATGTTCATTATTCCTAAATTAATCAATTGGAGAATTAATTCATCCGAACTACTTGATTTGGTTGGGTTTAACCCGATTTAGCAGTTCTTATGCCTAATCTGGTTTAATCTACACTGTTTAATAAAAGAGCAACTGTTTTTTTTCCGGTCGGGTAGGGATAGAGCCAGATACCCCACAGGGCCACGCAGCGATAGCCAGTGGACCGAGGAGTAGCGGCGAAAGCCCGGACCTGAGCCTTGCAAAAGCCTATTTAAAACACCGCTGGGATTGCGAAGGTACCCGCCTAATAAAAATGATACTAAACCTTTTCTTCAAGAAATTGAGCAGATGGTCGCCATTTTGCCCAAAAACTTTCCTTTTTTTGAAAACCAAGTTGTGTAAAGAAAATACCAAAGGGCGGTATTTTAGGTATAGAGGATAGAGGGTTTATGGCCGATTGCCTATCTTTGCCCCATGTCTAAAAAACCAATTCTTTTAGCACCTGTAGGTTCATTCGAGGCCCTGCATGCGGCTATTCAAGGCGGAGCAGATGCTATATACTTTGGGGTTGAGCAATTAAATATGCGAACCAAATCAGTTCCCAATATTACTTTAGATGATATAGAGGAAATTGCTACCCTTTGTAAAAAAAATGGAGTTCGATCTTATTTGACTTTGAATACCGTTGTCTACGACCATGATTTGGTTTTGGCACAACAAATTGTAAAATCCTGCAAAGAAAAAGGCATTGACGCCATTATAGCCTCTGATTTTGCAGTGTTTGAGTTATGTAAACGGTTTGGTATGCCCTTGCATATTTCCACTCAGGCCAACGTTTCCAACATTGAGGCTGTGACGTTTTTTGCCCAATTTGCCGATGTGATTGTTTTGGCGAGGGAACTCACCCTTTCGCAAGTTGCAAAAATCACCCAAGAAATTAAAAGGCGTAAGCTGTGCGGTCCTTCGGGTGAATTGGTTCAGATAGAGTGTTTTGTGCATGGGGCTTTATGCATGGCTGTTTCAGGAAAATGTTACCTGAGTTTACACGAGAAAAATGCTTCGGCCAATCGCGGAGCCTGTGTACAAAATTGCCGCCGGCCCTATGAGGTAATCGATAAAGAAACCGGTAATGTGTTGGAAATTGACAATGAATACATTATGTCGCCTAAAGATTTGTGTACGATTGATTTTGTAGATCAATTGATGCAGGCCGGTGTGGATGTTTTCAAAATAGAAGGCCGTGGAAAATCTGCCGATTATGTTTTCACTACCACCCAATGTTATCAGGAAGCGATTCAATCAGTTCATGACAATACCTATACTTCAGAAAAAATTCAGGTTTGGCAGGAAAGATTATCCAGTGTTTACAACCGAGGTTTTTGGGAAGGCTATTTTATGGGCAAAAAATTGGGCGAATGGACCAACAAACATCCCGGTTCTGTGGCCACTGAAAAGAAAATCTATATTGCTCGCGGTACCAAGTACTATCCCAAATTGGAAGTTGCAGAATTTGAGATAGAAACAGGGCAATTGAAAAAGGGAGATACCATTATGGTTATAGGCAGGGATACGGGATACGACAAAATACATTTGGATGCACTTTTTGTGAATGGCAACGAATCAGAAAATGCAGGAAAAGGCGATAGAATCACCTTTAAATTTAATAAGGCCATTAAGAAAAATGATAAGCTTTATAAAGTAGTTACTGACAATGCCTAAACTGGTCCATTACCGCTCCAAATGCATTGGCTGTAATATCTGTTTTGAAATGCAGCCCGAATATTGGCGATTGTCAAAAAAAGATGGTAAAGCCACCTTATTACATTCTGTATTGAAAAAGACAACCCATATTCTTGAAATTCCTGAATTTGCCAGAGAGTTGAGTTTACAGGTTGTGGAAAGTTGTCCGGTAAATATAATTAAGGTAATGGAATAGAAAGAATACAAGGAAAAAGTTGAGGCAATTTCCTTGTAATCAATGGTATTTTATCCAACTTTTAAACGTTGTCCGATTTTCAAGGTTGAATTTCGGTTCATATCATTCAAGCGAAGCAATTCATCCAAACTTAGGTTGTTTTCACTAGCTATTCTAAATAAGGTATCCCCTTTTTTAACGGTATAAAATTTTGATTTAACTGCATTTTCAGCCAGCTTCTTTTCTACAGTTTTTTCAGCAACCACTTCTGGTGTGGCACTTGCTTCATCATTGGTATTGTTTTCAGCTAAGGCGATTGAATTGCTAGTGGAAGATGCTGTGGGTTTACTTTCAGGCTTGCTTACTTCCACTTTTTTATTTACATAGATAGTTAATAGCTGACCGGTGTGCACGCTATTTTTCTTTAGATTGTTCCATGTTTTGATGTCATAAACCGTGCATTTGTAGCGAGCTGCAATTCTTGTCATGGTTTCTCCCTTTTTCACTTTATGCTTCTTCATTACCTCCACACTTTCAAATTCCTTGGTTTGGGCAAAAGCTACATTTTCAATTTCTTTGGAGTACTCATAAACAGCGGCTTCATTGCTTAGGAACTTTCCAATTTTTGAAATGGGAAGAACCAAGGTAAAGGGTTCAGAATTTGCTTGAGGCGGAGGAATAACCATGCGACGATACATTGGATTCAGGTATTGAATTTCATCTACACCGATATCCAAGGCATTTGACAAGGCTTCAAATGTCACTCTATCGCGCAAAACAACGGTATCAACCTCGTAATGAAAAACCTTAGGAGAAATTGGGAAAAGATTGTGTTCAGAGGCATAATTCATAATATAGTTTACCGCAAAAAAAGCGGGTACATATCCTTGGGTTTCGACTGGAAGATTTGGTCGTATTTCCCAATAGTTCATTTTCCCTCCTGAACGGCGAATGGCTTTGTTTACTGTACCTGGACCTCCATTGTAGGCTGCCAAAACAAGTTCCCAATTTCCAAACATATCATACAGGTATTTAAAATATTCGCAAGCTGCATTGGTAGCTAAAAATGGGTCGCAGCGTTGATCAACATAGGAAGTTACATCCAGGTTGTAAATTTTACCCGTTTGATACATAAATTGCCACAATCCTCTAGCGCCTGATTTGGAAGTTGCAATGGGGTTCAAGGCTGATTCAACAATGGCCAAATATTTCAATTCCAATGGCAAATTGTATTTATCTAGATGTTCTTCAAACAATGGAAAATATTGTTGAGCCAATCCTAAAAGTCGAGGAACCAAATCACGTTTCCGAAGTGAATAAGCTTCAATGTATTGTTTTACAGCATCATTATAAACCAGATGAAACGGAGATTTTGCATTGAGTTTAGAAATTCTGTATTGATAAATAAAATCATCGTATCGTGGAACCGAATCAGGTGGAAATTTGTAGATATTTAAAATATCACGATCGGTTGTAAAACTTGAATTCCTGAAGAACTTCAAGGTAGAAAGACTATCCAAAACTGAAATGATTGGGTCGTCTTCAACAAACCTAAGTACGGATTGCACCTGGGATGAAACCCAAAGGTTACAGGTAAATAGGAAACCTACAAATAGAACTATTATTTTTTTTACCATTATAGAATGGGGTCGTTTGCTTAGTCAATAATAAACGTGCAATTTACTAGAAAATTACGAAAAAGAAAAATTGGAATAGTGAAGTTTTCCAATGTCTAATGTTAGCTTCGACAGGTATTGCTGAACAAAGATAACCCCAATACCCACTTTTCCTTCAATTGACCTGATATCTTAACAATTTTTCAAAAGCCTTTTGAATCGACTAGGATAGCGCTAGCAGTAAAATTGGAGCGGATATCAATTAAAACACCTTGCATTAATTCTTCGCAATTCCTTGTTGCATAAACAATGGCCTCCTCAGTTTGCAGCTCAATCCAGGCAAAATCATTCATAGCGACAGAACTTGGATTAAAATTTATTTGGCCCGTTGTAGGATCTAATTTTTCCATCAAGGTTTTCACCCGGCAAACCCTTTCTTGGGTTCCTATTTTCAAAATGAAGGATTGGCCTTCCCCTATTTCCTCTTCAGAAAAGTGGCAACATTTAGCCATTATCGTGCAAGAAACCTGGAAGTCGGCTGGATTTTCCACCAAAATATCACCACGCTTCAGATGGATAGCTTCTGCTAATTCAAAAGAAACATTTTGTGCTAAACTTTCTTTTTTCTCCCTCAATTTTTCAGCCCAAACACCTTTAAGTGCGACTCTTTTTTTAGCAGGCAAAACCACCATCTCATTAGGCAAGGAATCACCAATTAAAAGCTTACCCATAGCACGCTCGCTTTGATACTGCGTGGAAACATATTGAACCATTACCACCGAATTTCCTACTTGTCTAAATTTCGGATGAGCGTTTTCCAAAAAGGCCAGTAAGGTTGGTCCTGAATACCAAGGCATTTTCGGACTGGCCATGATTAAATTTTCTCCTTCTAATGCTGATATTGGAACCGTTTCAACAGACATACCTAAACGAAGAGCCAACTGATCAAGGGCGTTTTTAATGGTTTGAAACCTATCCTGATTATAAGAAAAGGCATCCATTTTATTTACAGCAAAGGCAAGCTTAGGAACTTTGAGCAAAGCTAAAACCTGGCTATGACGAAAGGTTTGTTCTGTTACTCCGAAAGTAGCATCCACCAATACTATGGCGGCATCTGCATTGGAGGCCGCTGTAAACATATTTCGGGTGTATTCTTTATGTCCAGGGGAGTCGGCAATTATATACTTGCGCTTGGAGGTAAAAAAATAACGATAGGCTACATCAATGGTAATTCCTTTGGCCCTTTCATCGGCCAGACCATCGGTAAACCTAGAGAAATCTACATTTCCATTAGCCGTTTTATAAAGGCCTTTTACCGTTTCAAACTCATCCTTAGGAATATTTCCGGTTTCATACAACAAACGACCTATAAGCGTACTTTTGCCATCATCGACACTTCCGGCTGTTATAAAACGTAAAATTTCCACCGCCCAAAAGTAAACAGGAAAAAGAACACAAGACTTGGTCCAATTGGGAATTGTAAAAACACTATTTCAAAGCGCTGGAATTCTTTCTATTTTTGGACTGTTCAAACAAAATTTAGTTGTTTTATTGTGTATTAACTATTTTTAAAGTCGGCTTTTCTAAATACTTATACATTTGCACCCCGCAAGAAAAAGACTTTCATCAAAATGAATATGAAGAAAATAACGCCAATATTTGCCTTAACTGCTTGTTTAGCGGCATCTACAGCATTTTCACAAAGTGGTTCAGACCCAATAGTTTTAACCGTTGGAGATTCTAAAGTATCCCGCTCCGAATTCGAGGCAGTTTACAAAAAGAACAACAAAGAAACTTCTGGCAACGTCCAAAAGGCTTTGGAAGAATACATGGAATTGTATATCAACTTCCGAATGAAAGTGAAGGAAGCAGAAGAAGCGAAATTGGATACTGGAAAAGCTTTTAGAGACGAATTGGCAGGATATCGCAAACAATTGTCGCAACCCTATTTAGTTGATAAAGAAGTTTCAGACAAACTTTTGAAAGAAGCATACGATCGTCAAAAGACAGATATTCGTGCTGCACATATTTTAATTAAGTGCGACCAAAATGCGCTTCCTAAGGACACCTTAGCGGCCTACAATAAAGCTTTGGATGTGCGTAAAAAGGTAGTGGCTGGAGAAAAATTTGATGAACTTGCTAAAAAATACAGCGATGATCCTTCTGCAAAGGACAATGGCGGTGATTTAGGTTTCTTCACTTCTATGCAAATGGTTTATCCTTTTGAAAATGCTGCTTACAATACCCCTGTAGGTCAAGTTTCAAGTCCAGTTCGCACCAAATATGGTTACCATATTCTCAAAGTTAACGACAAACGTGATGCGCAAGGGCAAATACTTGCTGCACATATTATGGTTAAGGTTGCCAAGGATGCCAAACCTGAAGATACGGTTGCGGCTCGAACTAAAATTAATGAAATTTATCAAAAACTTTTGTCAGGTGGTGATTTCAAAGATTTGGCCAAACAATATAGCGATGACAAACAAAGTGCAACAAAGGGTGGAGAATTGCCATGGTTCGGAACAGGACGTATGGTTCCTGAATTTGAAAGATCAGCCTTTTCATTAAAAAACAATGGGGATTTTTCTGCACCAATTAGAACGTCATACGGATGGCATATAATTAAACGTTTAGATCGTAAAGGTATTCCAAGCTTTGAGGAGCAAAAGAATGACCTTAAACAAAAAGTATCCAAGGATAGTCGCTCCCAATTGAGCAAAGAAAGTATCATTGCTCGCATTAAAAAGGATTATGGGTTTTCTGAGGATTTGAAAAAAAGAGACGAATTTGCAAGTGTGGTAGACACCAATGTTTTCAAAGGACTTTGGAAAATGGAATCTGCAAAGAATTTGAAAGCCAATCTTTTTAAAATTGGCGACAAACAATATACCCAAGCTGATTTTGCCACCTATATCTCTAAACATCAAGCCAAACGTACAGCCACCGATATGTCTGTTTATTTGAACGGTTTGTACAAACAATTTGTTGATGAAAGTTGCATTGCCTATGAAGATACCAAATTGGAAGGCAAATACCCTGAATTCCGTAACTTGATGCGTGAATACCGTGATGGCATTTTATTGTTTGACCTTACTGATAAAAAAGTTTGGTCCAAAGCGGTAAAAGATACTGTGGGATTGAAAGTGTATTATGAAGCTAACAAAAACAACTATATGTGGGAAGAACGTTTGGATGCCACTATCTATACTTGTAAAGATGCAGAAATTGCCAAAAAAGTTAGAGAAATGCTAGCCAAACAAAGTAAGTCGGGCAAGCCAAGCGATGATGAAATTAAGGCAGAACTAAACAAAGATAGCCAATTGAACTTAAAAGTTGAAGCTGGAAAATTCATTAAGGGAGAAAATGATGTATTAGAAAATGTAAAATGGGAACCAGGACTTTCTTCAGATATAGCGTTTAATGGGCAAATCGCCATTGTAAATGTTCGTGGAAAAGTAGCTCCTGCTCCAAAAACATTGAATGAAGCTAAAGGCCTTGTTACAGCAGATTATCAAACTTACCTTGAGAAAGAATGGATTGACTCCTTGAGAAAAAAATATCCATTCCAGGTAAATAAGGATGTACTATTTAGCATTAAGTGATTCACATTAAATCCATAAAAAGTCTTTTTGAAAATGCTTTATCCTACTGGGGTAAGGCATTTTCTCTTTGGGTACTATTCCTTATTCTCCTAAGTTTTTTAGGTACATCTTGTTCCTTCTTTGAAAAAGGGAAAGGCAAAAAAGTTGCAAGGGTAGGCAACGACTATTTATATGAAGCTGACATAAAGCAAGTCATACCTGCTGGTTATGCAGGTACAGATAGTCTAGAAGTCATACAAACCTATATCAACCAATGGATAAAAGAGAAATTGGCTGTTCAGGAAGCTTTGGATAATATCAAAGATATGCCGGAAGACTTAGACGACCAGGTGGAGAATTATAAAAACTCATTAATTCTCTACCAGTACCAAAAGGAATTAATTGATTTAAAGCTAGACACCAACATTTCAAATAAGGAAATTGAAGACTATTATGCCAGAAACAAGGCTAATTTTGAACTAAAAAACAATATTATCAAGGTAGTTTATGTTAAGGTTGACAAAAAAAACAAGGATTTGGAGAAGGTTAGAAAATGGATTAAATCTTCGGATAACACCGATCGTAAAAACCTTGAAGATTGGTGTATGTCGGGCGCAATAAATTATTATTTGGATGACAATTCATGGTTAATTTTTGACGACTTATTAAAGGAAATTCCTATTAAAACCTATGATCAAGAAGATTTTTTGGAGAATAATCGGTTTGTTGAAATACAAGACAGCACGGGACTTTACCTAGTTAACATAAAAGGATTTAAAACAAAAAATGATATTTCTCCCATCAGTGTTGAAAAGGAAAATATCAAAAATATACTTTTAAATATTCGAAAGTTGGCCATAGTGAAAACCATGGAGGAAAAACAGTTCAAGGAAGCCTCCGATAAAGGCAAATTTGAAATTTATTAATCCCTATTTCTTTGAATTAAGCCATTGAGAATTTTGCATTTATTAAATTTTGATTTTTTATGATTGCTGTTTTGATAAAGAATTCCCGCTTAAAAAGTACTTTTGGGACGAAAATGATACCAAACAGAACCAAGCTTTCCCTTTCCTTTCTAATTGCATTCCTCTTTCTATTGTTTGGGAGTAGGGTTAGTATAGCGCAGCCTAGCAACCAAGTTGCAGATAAAATAGTAGCAATTGTGGGGAGCCACATTATTTTACTAAGTGAAGTCGAATCACAGTACCAACAAGTGCTTCAACAAGGAATTGCTGTTGATGAAGATACACGCTGCGATTTATTGGAAGACCAATTGTTCCAGCGTTTATTACTAAATCAAGCGGAGCATGATAGTTTAGAGGTAAGTGAAGATCAAATTGAAAGCGAAATGGACCGTAGGATTCGTTTCTTCATTCAACAAATTGGTTCACAAGAAAAGCTAGAAGAATTTTATGGAAAATCACTTGTAGAAATTAAATCCGATTTTAAAGATTTAATTAAAGACCAGCTCCTTGCCCAACAAATGCAGCAAAAAATAACGGGAGATGCCAAAGTTTCTCCTGCAGAAGTAAGACAATACTTTAATAATATCCCTTCGGACAGTATTCCTTACATTAATTCTGAGGTCGAAGTTGGACAAATAGTGTCGATGCCCAAGTTCAATTCTGAGGAGAAAAAAATTGCAAAGGACAGAGCTGAAGAATTAAGGCAGAGGGTATTAGGAGGTGATAATTTTGGATCGTTAGCCGTGCTCTACTCTGAAGATCCTGGAACTGCTTCGAATAGCGGAGAACTTGGCTTTTTCGAAAGAGGACAAATGGTTCCTGAATTTGACAGTTGGGCTTTCCGATTAAAGGGAAATGGAATTTCAGAAGTATTTGAAACTGATTTTGGATTCCATTTCATGCAACTAATCGAAAGGAGGGGGGATATGGTGAATGTTAGGCATATTCTTATTACGCCGAAACTTTCACAGGAAACTATTGCCAAATCAAAAAACAAACTAGATTCTGTTTATGCAGAGATACAATCTGGAAAAATTAGCTTTGAAAAGGCTGCCGAAAAATATTCAGATGACGAAACCACCAAGAATAATGGTGGAATCATGCAAAATCCAGCCACTGGAAATTCAAGATTTGAGGAGGACCAACTGAATTCAATCGATCCATTATTACTTTCAGCAATAAATGACTTGGAGCCAGGACAATATACAAAACCATTAGCGGGGAAGGATGAAAGAGGACGAAATTCTTACAAAATATATTTTCTAAAAAGCCGCACTGCTCCACATAAAGCCAATATGAAGGATGATTACCAACGTTTGCAGGATGCAGCCTTGTCTGAGAAAAAACAGAGAATTGTAAGAGAATGGATTAAGAAACACTCGACTGATCTTTATGTCAAAATTGACGAAGATTATAAAAATTGTACGTTTGAAAACGCTTGGATAAAAGCAACAAATTAATTTTGATTTCTATGGCAAATTACAGCACTGATGCGGAAGCGATTGATGCCTTTGGCGCAAAATACAAAACCTTAAAAACTGAAATTTCTAAAGTTATTGTAGGCCAAGATCAAGTGGTTGAAATGGTACTTATCAGTATCTTCAGCCGTGGACATTGCCTTTTGGTAGGTGTTCCAGGTTTGGCAAAAACACTCTTGATAAATACCATCGCCAATTCTTTAGGATTAAGTTACAACAGGATTCAATTTACACCTGATTTAATGCCTAGTGATATTACCGGTACAGAAATATTGGATGAAACAAGGCATTTTAAATTCATAAAAGGACCATTGTTTGCCAATATCATTTTGGCAGATGAAATAAACAGGACCCCTCCCAAAACCCAAAGTGCCTTATTGGAGGCCATGCAAGAGATGGCTGTAACCGTTTCCGGAAAAAGGTATGATCTTGATAAACCGTTTTTCGTTTTGGCCACTCAAAACCCAATTGAACAAGAAGGAACCTATCCTCTACCAGAAGCTCAATTGGACCGGTTTATGTTTAATATCTGGTTAGATTATCCAAGTTTAAATGAGGAAATCAATATCGTAAAGCAAACTACTACTAACCAAAAAGTTAGTTTAAACAAAATTTTAAGTGCCGAGGAAATTTTATATTTCCAAGATTTAATTCGACGTATACCAGTTGCTGACAATGTCGTAGAATACGCAGTAAAGCTCAGTTCAAAAACAAGACCCCATACGGCCCATTCAACTGAAATGGTCAACAAATACATCAGCTGGGGAGCAGGACCGAGAGCTAGTCAGTTTTTGGTAATTGGAGCAAAATGTCATGCTGCTATTCGTGGAAAATATTCACCTGATATTGAAGATGTAAAAGCCGTATCAACTGCCATCCTTAGACACCGTGTGGTGAGGAATTATCGTGCAGAAGCAGATAATATTAGCCTTGAAAAAATCATCGAAAGCCTATTATAAGTACATTAGCATTCCCATGCCAAGATTAAACGTATTGAAAACCTACAAAATTTATATTGGAGGTCAATTTCCTAGAACCGAATCGGGAAGGTATTATGAAGTCTTCTCTTCTGATAAAAAATTGTTGGCAAATGTGTGTTTAAGTAGTCGAAAAGATTTTAGAAATGCAGTTGCTTCAGCATCCAATGCATGGAACAGTTGGTCGGGAAAATCGGCATATAACCGAGGTCAGATATTATACCGTATTGCTGAAATGTTGGAATCCAGAACCAACCAATTTGTAGAAGAACTAGTTTCGTTAGGTTACACGGAAAAAAATGCCCTAATTGAAGTACAACAATCGGTAGATCGTTTGGTTTATTTCGCAGGATGGTCTGATAAATACCAACAAATTTTCAGTTCCATAAACCCTGTATCTGCTCCATTTTTCAACTTTTCAGTCCTTGAACCGATGGGCGTTGTTTCTGTTATTGCTCCGGAGGATTCTCCTTTACTTGGTTTAGTTAGCTTGGTTTCCTCTATCATTGTTGGTGGGAATACTTGTATAGTCCTAGCGTCAGAGAGACTTCCACTTACAGCAATAAGTTTTTCGGAAGTATTGAATAGTAGTGATGTTCCAGGCGGAGTTGTAAATATCCTAACTGGTACTAGCACGGAATTACTTAGCCATATGGCAAACCATATAGAGGTAAAGGCTATTTGTTATGCAAGAAACAATCCTGCTGAAATTAAACAAATTGGAGAATTGGCAACTTTGAATTTAAAAAGGGTTGTCCTTTATAACCAAATAAAAGATTGGGCAAAAATAGAGGTTGGGCCTTATTCAATAAAAGATTTCCAGGAAACCAAAACCACTTGGCACCCCATTGAAAATATTGGTGTTTCAGGTACTAAATACTAAAATGAAGGCTAAAAAAAACAGCTCAGTTGCCTTGCTACTTTCAGTTTGCATTTTAGGCCTCTTTTCATGTAAAAGCAAAAAATGCGATTGCCCAACTTGGGGAAAAAACAAACACCATGGCTATTTAGAAAGTCCAAACCCTAAAAACTATGGCTCAATTCAAAAAAATCTGACATAATTTTATAATTCCTCTTTTAAGACATTTTTTTCTTCAATTCAACTTTATTTAACTTATTGTATTTCAATAAATTAACAATCGTTAGGAATTTGTTGAAAACTTAATACCCTGTTTTTCGACCATCTACACAACCCAATTGCACTTTTTTGTCGTTTTATTGCCCAAATTTGCAAAAGTTTATACACTTTTGTTCGCTTAACCCAAAATTGACTTTGAGACTACTTTTACTTATTCTGATGTTTCCGTTGCTAATCCTTAAAGGATTTAGCCAACAGATTCTCCAGCAGGATTTTAATTCAGGTGGAGGAGTCATTGGCAATGGCACTAACAATATTAGCTTTAGCATTGGACAATCCTTCTTTTCAGATGTTCAAAACACCTCTGTATTAATAAATGGAGGATTTCAGCAAGGATTAAGTACTTTTCCATTATCCGTAACAACCGATAGCGCGGATTGTTTTGGCACTCAAACAGGGGCAGCGGGTTTGACCATCCTAGGAGGTTCACCTAATTATACCATCCAATGGAGCAGTGGTCAATCTGATACTGATTCAGTGTATGGATTGAATGCTGGCATATACCAAGTTACGGTTACTGATGCCTTTGGAATTCAATCTGACACTTCTTTTGAAATTCTACAACCTGAAATCTTGACCGTTATTTCAGCGACATATCCTGAATCATTATCTGCTTGTTTGGATGGAATTGCTCAATTCAACATGGTGGTGAATGGAGGAACTGAACCTTACACTTATGATTGGTCCAATGCATCCGACATCTTAGGCGACCCTAATACTCCAACACCTATCTTTTATCCTATCAACACCTTCTCTTACTTAGTCACCGTAACTGACTACCATGGTTGTTTTGCCTTAGGAAACCAAAACTTAGAAGTTAGTACAACCGGAGGATGGTTTGAAGGCACCATCACTTATGAAGGTAATCCAGTAGGTGCGGGAGATGTAGAAGTATTTTTATTCCCTACAGATTATGCATTAGGAGCCTTAGAGAATTATGATTTAATTCCAAATATTGATACCTTAAATTTCCCACGCACAGCCTTTACAGATGCCAATGGACGGTATAGAATCCAAGGTAACCAAGACGATGTTTTTTATTATCTTCTAGCCCGACCGAGAAATTTGCAGAATATACCGAATGCGGCTTGTACCTATTTTGATTATGATACTGTTCCAGTTTATCAATGGCAAGTAGCTGATTCGGTTTTTTCTAATTGTGGAGACACCACTACTCTAAACTTCCCTATGGTAGAAAAGCCAAACAGAACGGGTCCAGGTAGACTTTGGGGTTATATTCGCTGGGATTGCGCAACTTGTAAAACAGAAACAAACAATGATCCTATTCCTTTGATTGATGTGGTGGTTGAAAAAGATTCTGTTCCTTCTCGAATTCTAATTGACTATACTCAAACTGATACAAGTGGTTATTATGAATTTGTAGATTTACCTGTTGGAAACGGAGAATGCTACCGAATTTATGTTAACTATGCTGGATTAAACCATTTTAACTTAGGGAATATTGGAAATCCAGATGAACAAACTTACACACCTTGTTTGACTTTTTCAGATTCAGTAGAAGGACAATTGAATTTTTGGATTGATACAATTAATGCAGCAGGAAATGATGTTGGACCTGGAATCTACATGGACAATAATCCTACTCCAGAAGGAATTGATGAAGACGATTTAGCCAATTGGGTTAGTATTTTTCCAAATCCTGCTGACGAATACATGACCATACAAATAAGAAATGCTCAGTTCAAACCAGCTGAAATAAAAATACAAGATGTGGCAGGTAAACTTATCCTCCATCTCAAGGAATTTAATAAATCTGAACTTATTCTAAGCCCCGAACAGCTTGTACCTGGTATGTATTTGCTGGAAATAGAAAGAAACGGGCATAAGTACTTTAACAAAATTGTTTTCGAATGATCATGAATATACTTACTACACATAGCCTAACCATGAAAAGAGTCCTTTCCACCCTCGTTTTTACGGTATGCTTGGCATTCTATGGATTTTCACAGTCCAGGTTTATCAGTTACCAAGGAGTTCTTAGAAATAATGCCGGTATAGTTCAGCAAAACCAAGCTGTAAACTTGCGTATTAGCCTACGCCAAGCTTCGCCAGTAGGAACAGTCATTTATCAAGAAACCCAAAGCACTGCTACCAACAACGTGGGACTTTTTAATGTAAAAATTGGAAATGGTAGCCCTGTTTCAGGCAACTACAATAGTATTTCTTGGGGAAGTACAGATATTTATGTAGAAGTTGAGGCGGATGCAACTGGTGGAACTAACTTTCAAACAGTAGGAACAACCGAATTATTATCTGTTCCTTTTGCTTTATATTCTGTTAATTCTGGAAATCCAGGAAACCCTGGGGCAACTGGGGCAACTGGGGCTGATGGTATTACAGGTCCAACTGGATTAACAGGTGCAACTGGTGCCGATGGAGTAACCGGTCCAACAGGATTAACAGGTGCAACTGGTGCTAATGGTGTAACAGGACCAACCGGACTTACAGGTGCAACAGGCGCCAATGGTGCTGCTGGTGCAACGGGGCCAACAGGATTAACAGGTGCAACAGGCGCCAATGGTGCTGCGGGTGCAACAGGGCCAACAGGATTAACAGGTGCTACTGGGGCCAATGGTGCTGCGGGGGCAACAGGCCCAACAGGATTAACAGGTGCTACCGGGGCCAATGGTGCTGCGGGTGCAACAGGTCCAACAGGATTAACAGGTGCTACTGGAGCCAATGGTGCTGCGGGCGCAACGGGGCCAACAGGATTAACAGGATTAACAGGTGCTACGGGTGCAACAGGTGCAGCTGGCACAAACGGCACTAATGGAGCAACTGGTGCTACAGGTGCTACAGGTGTTACAGGTCCGGCTGGTACAAACGGTACCAATGGAGCAACTGGTGCTACAGGTGCTACAGGTGTTACAGGTGCGGCTGGTACAAACGGTACCAATGGAGCAACTGGTGCTACAGGTGCTACAGGTGCTACAGGTGCGGCTGGTACAAACGGTACCAATGGAGCAACAGGTGCTACAGGTGCTACAGGTGCTGCTGGTACAAACGGTACCAATGGAGCAACTGGTGCTACAGGTGCTACAGGTGCTACAGGTGCAGCTGGCACAAACGGCACTAATGGAGCAACTGGTGCTACAGGTGCTACAGGTGCGGCTGGTACAAACGGTACCAATGGAGCAACTGGTGCTACAGGTGCTACAGGTGCGGCTGGTACAAACGGTACCAATGGAGCAACTGGTGCAACAGGTGCTACTGGTGCAGCTGGCACAAACGGCACTAATGGAGCAACTGGTGCTACAGGTGCTACAGGTGTTACAGGTGCGGCTGGTACAAACGGTACCAATGGAGCAACTGGTGCTACAGGTGCTACAGGTGCTACAGGTGCTACAGGTGCAGCAGGTACAAACGGTACCAATGGCGCAACTGGTGCTACAGGTGCTACAGGTGCGGCTGGTACAAACGGTACCAATGGAGCAACTGGTGCAACTGGTGCAACTGGTGCTACAGGTGCTACTGGTACAGCAGGCATAAACGGTACTAATGGAGCTACAGGTGCTACAGGTGCAACAGGTGCAACAGGTGCTACAGGTGCAACAGGTGCAGCTGGCACAAACGGTACTAATGGAGCAACAGGTGCAACTGGAGCTACAGGTGCAACTGGTACAGCTGGCACAAACGGTACAAATGGAGCTACTGGTGCTACAGGCCCAACAGGTGCCACAGGTGCAGCTGGCACAAACGGAACTAATGGAGCTACCGGTGCAACAGGCCCAACTGGCGCAACAGGTGCTGCTGGTACGAATGGTTCCAATGGAGCTACAGGTGCTACAGGTGCAACTGGTACAGCTGGCACAAACGGTACTAATGGCGCAACTGGTGCAACTGGAGCTACAGGTGCAACTGGTGCAGCTGGCACAAACGGTACGAATGGCGCAACAGGTGCAACTGGAGCTACAGGTGCAACTGGTACAGCTGGCACAAACGGTACGAATGGCGCAACTGGTGCAACTGGAGCTACAGGTGCAACTGGTACAGCTGGCACAAACGGAACGAATGGAGCTACTGGTGCAACAGGTGCTGCTGGTTCGACTGGTGCAACTGGAGCCACTGGCGCAACTGGTGCAACAGGCTCTTTTGCAAATGGAACCGCCAACGGACAAACGCCTCATTGGGATGGTTCTCAATGGGTCATTGATAATTCTATAACAGTAATTCAAGGTCCTTCTGGAAACACATTGGTAGGAGTGAATGGAACACCAACCTATTATGATGTAGAATTAGGTCCTCAATATGGAAAAATAAAATTTGCGGATAATTCAGAAACAATATTAAATAGTTCGGTTATTGTAACGTCCAATGGTTACGGTGCAACAGACCAAATTTTACGTGCCGATGCAAATGGATATTTAAAATGGAGTGATGAAGCCGATCCACGCGTTGGTTCACTTACAGACGGTATGATGCCTTTTTGGTTTGATGATGCAGGCGAACTTGGCAATACCTCCATGTATTATGATGGCACTAATGTTGGTGTTGGAACTACATTTCCTCAAGCCAGATTAGATGTAAATGGTAGTTTTAAAGTTGCCTCTGGAGCGAGCATTTCAGGAGATATTACACTTAATGGCACGAACGGTGCAGCAGATTATTACATGGGATGGAATTCACTGAATAGCCGTCCTGAATGGATTAGCCTATCAGCAGCAATTTCAAATGGTGAAACGGATCCACGTGTAGGTGCGTTATCCAATAAGTATGTACCAAGATGGAATTCCACTGCATTTAAATTAGAGGATAGTAATATTTATGACAATGGCACCAATATCGGAATAGGCACAACGACTACTTCCGCAAAACTTCATGTAAAATCTTCCACAGCTTTAACTTCCATTTTTGACATGGGGACAAATGGCTATATTGGTTTATTCGAAGATGGTGTGTATAATGGATATTTAGGTTCCTTTGCTTCTTCAGTTTCTCCAAGAGATATTGACTTCGGAACTGGTGCAGGAAATACAGCTGGAGCGCTTCACCTTACCATTCAAGCAACACCAAGGTTAACTATTTCACCAGCTGGCAATGTTGGAATTGGAACCACTGCACCTTTAACCAAATTGCATGTCAATGGCGGAAATGCATTGTTCAATGGGAATGTTTCAATTGGAACAAGCGAAGCTTCTTATAAATTATATGTAGAAGGAGATGTTTTAGGTACAAATACAATAACAGGAAGCCAAGGTTTTAAAACAGGAGGTGAATATAGCTATACAACAGTACAAACAAGGTATTTAACTTTAAATCCTTATGACTTCGTAAAAAGGGTTGGAGGTGATATTCCCACCAATGATGGCGTAGAAATGTATAATTACTTGTTTAGCACTATCTCTGAACCCTATTTATACTTTTCGGGATCAATTACAGCTTCATCTTTTAGACGAGCAGTAGCTCCTGTACGATTGCCTGATGGAGCATCCATAACAAATTTAACCTTTAATGTGTATGATTTAGGCAATTCGAATATTAGTGTTTCTTTCGAGAAGATGCCTTATAATTCAAATGGTGTGGCACCAACAGTTATTGCCTCTGCTACCTCTTCCGTAAGTTCTGGAGTTCAAGCATTAACGCTTGCGCCAACCGGTGAAACTATAAACAATGCCAGTTTTTCTTATTATGTTGTCGTTTCAATTCCTTCTGTTACTTCAGCATTATTTAATTCAACCTATCGCCTTAAAGATGTTCAAATTAATTATAAGGTTTCAAAAGCTGATTAATTAGAAATTCATATGAAGAATCCCAAATTCAGACTCTTTTTAGGTTTTGGATTTGGGATTTTTCTTTTTATTTGGGCTAGTTATGGATCCTTAATTGGATATGGCCTTCAATCCGCTTATGGACAATTCAGAATTCTCCTACTTGCTGAATCAAACGAAAAAGTCCTTTCTTCCCCACAATGGACTGCGGACCAAAAAAGAAAAATAAAGCTCATTGAAGATGTTAAAAAATTCGGCGTTTCTCAATTAGGTTTGATAGACAATGGAAATTTCGAAAATATTTTTGATCAAAAAGGTAAACCCTTAGTTTGGGTTGTTACAGGATGTAAACCTTATTCCTTTGAGGAAAAAAAATGGAAATTTCCATTTATCGGCAACCTAAGCTATAAAGGTTTCTTTACTTGGGAGGAAGCCAAGAAAGAGGCTATTCAATTACAAATGGAAGGTTGGGAAACAGGAATTGGCAAGGTTTCCGGTTGGAGTACCTTAGGTTGGTTTCGCGACCCTATTCTTTCAAGTATGCTTAACAAAGAAGATGGCAGTTTGGTTGCCTTAATTCTTCATGAAATGGTACATGGAACTGTTTACCTTGGTTCAGATGTTGACTACAGCGAAAACCTAGCAGACTTTATCGGAAACAAAGGAGCAATTGCCTATTTCAAGTTTAAAAATGATACCCTAAATCTTAATAAATTCAAAGAAACTTTATATGCCGAAAAAGTGGTGAACACCTATTATATGAGCTATAAAGATTCTTTAGCAAACATTTATCAAACAATTGAAAGGCAAAATTTAGAAAAAGAAAAAAGAAAGGTCTTTCGAAATATCTATAAGGGACTTTTTCAACTCCCTATTTCAAAAAACGAAAAAACAAATTACATTAAAAGTGGAAAGTACTTGTATTTAGAAGGAAATGACTACATCATGGGTTTTTCGAGATATGGAAAACTTCAAGATAGTTTGGAAAAAGATTACCATAAAAATTATCACGGTAACCTAAGACTGTATATTGAAAAAATTAAGAGCCATTCAAACTAATCAAACTTAATTTTCTTTCCTCTCGTACCTTTAAACCTCTCCCAAAAGGATTCCCTATGTTCCAAATTGACAAAGCCTTCCTTTTGGGCTAATTCTGGATTTATTTTAGGAAGCCATGATTTTGAATCCATATCAATTCGTTGAAATATAATAGGTATTGTTTTTACATCGGGGCAATATTTCTCTATAAAAGATTGAACCATGATAGTTTGAAAGGGATCTGTGGCCAGGGCAACATTCTCAAATCCTAATTTCTGAGCCATTTTCCAAGAATAGTAGACATTCTCGGTACTATGCTCAGCTACCGTTTCAGAAAAGGTATTTTTGGATGGAACACCTAAACTATCGGCAATCATTTTCATAATCTTTCCTTCTTCATAAGGACTATAAACTGCCGCTCCTGAAAAAATAATATTCTTGGTTAATTTTTGATCAAATAAATACTTAGCCCATAAAATTCTTGCTCTAAAAACAGAGCTCGTAGCCGAATCTCCGAAAGGAACACCTGGAACAATTACAGCATCAAAAGGAACATGAGGCATTGCTCTTTTGTAGGATGCATGGGTATAGGACGTGGCTATAAAACAGCCCGTCAGGCTAAAGGAAAGCAAGCTTAGGGCAAGTAAAAAGTAAAACTTCCTTGCTAACATAATTTGTTGTTTAAAATGGTTTCTAAAAATACTACCATTTTACGCTGGTTCAAATCCATTCAGAACTTTTAACGAAAAAAACGATAAGCACCTTAAAAAACAGGTAGTTTAATCGATTTAGCTGGCATTTATGAAACAAAACCGTTAAAAAAAAGTTAGAACCCTTGATTGCTGTTGTTAAATGAAAAAACCTATACTTTTTTCTTCTTTTTTATGCACCAATTGGCTTGCTATTGGCCAAGGAGACCAAGAGGATACTGAGCTGACTGAAAATCATAATCCAACTGATATCCGTGAGAATATCAAACTACTCAAAAACCTTTATAATCACTATGCTTTAAAGGATCCAGCTAAAGCTCATGGTTATGTAATTAAAGCCCTGGACCTAGCAGAACGAATAAATGATAAAAATGAAGTTCAACAATTGTATCACCATATGGGTGAAATTTATAGAGCTAGCGGAAACTACTCCCTCTCTATAGAGTATTTTATGCGTTCCTTGGCCATTATCAAGGAAATGAAAAATATTGATGCAGAAATATATACGTACAATGATATAGGAAACTGCTATTTTGAAATAAATGACTTTAATAAGGCATTGGAATATTATAGAAAAGGTATTAAACTAGGAAAAAGCTCACCGAAATATCGATTCTCCTTAGCCGTTTCCTTAAACAACGAAGGATTGGTTCATTTTCAAAATGAAAACTACAAAGCAGCCTTAGAAAACCACAAAATGGGGTTAGAATTAAGGCAAGGTTCAAAGGACCACAGCTTAATGGCCCATTCCTACAAATCCATTGGAATCGACTACATTCGATTAAATATTCCGGATTCTGCCGAAGTTTGTTTAAACAAGGCCAGTGAATACAACTTGAAAATTGGTGATTCCCTTCAATTAGCCAATGTATACTCCATCAAAGGTGAATTATATGCTCTGACTGGGAATTACCCAAAATCTGATTCATGCTTTGCCTTTTCCAAAGCCTATTTTGAAAAAGAAAGAGCCTATGCGCCCTTAGCAAAAATGTACCTTCGTTGGGCCGAAATATACAAAGACAAAAAAGAATTTGCTAAAGCAGAAAGCTTATTAAACCAAGCCACCGATAATGCCAAAATTGCTAAATCCGATCCATTAATCAGTGCGGCTTACAACAACTTAATTGATATTTTCAAAAATACGGGTCGTTCCGAATTGGCCTTTTCTTATTATCAAAAGTTGGCTGACATGAAGGATGATATTCTCGTCAGACAAATGCAGCAGGCATTCGAATTGGCTACAAGTCAAGATGAAATCCATAAACTAGATAAACAAATCTCTGAAGCCAAAATGGACAAAACCAAGGCAGACGGAAAAATCAAGGAACAATCCTTTAGGTTGCGTGTAATGCTGGCAATAATGTTAATTGTAGCCATTTTCGCATCCTTTAGTTTACGCTTTACCATAGTACAAAAGAAAAGAAACAAAGAGCTTAAATTGGCCAATATCCGTGCTGAAAATGCCTTAAAAGCCAAATCCGATTTCCTGAGCAATATGAGTCATGAAATCCGAACGCCTATGAATGGTATTGTTGGATTTACCGACCTTCTGATGGCCGAAAACCTTGGACAAAAAGAGAAAGAATTTGTGCAAAGCATCAAGTTTTCAGCTGATAATTTAATGGTAATTATCAATGATATCTTAGATTACAGCAAAATTGAAGCAGGTAAACTCTCTCTATTAAAAACCGATTTTAATCTCCATGCCTTGATCAAAGAACTTAGCCGGAATTATTATATCCAATCTAAGGCAAAAGGCTTGCACTTTGAATTAAACCTTGATGAAAAGGTTCCTGCAATGATTAAAGGAGATCCTGTTCGTATGTTCCAAATTTTAGGGAATTTACTTAACAACGCTATCAAATTTACCACCGAAGGAAATATTAAATTTACTATTTGCCATAGCCCAGATGGGAAACAATTGTTGTTTTCAGTAAAAGATTCTGGAATTGGAATTGCCCCTGAAAAACAAAAATATATTTTTGAAAAGTTCACCCAGGCCGAAGAAAACATAACCCGAATTTTTGGTGGAAGTGGTCTAGGATTGCCCATTGCCAAAAAATTGGCGGAATTAATGAGTGGCGATATTTTAGTCAAGTCTGTAATAGGGCAAGGTTCTGAATTTATTTTGGTACTTAATGATTTTGAATCGAATAAGGTGGTTGTTCCAGTGCCAGAGGTAAAAATCATGGAAGAAAAACCTAAGGTTTTAACTATGCCTTTGGCAAAAAACAGGAAAGTCCTTAGTGTAGATGATAATACTGTTAACCAAAAAATAATTGGTTTAATGCTTAAGAGTTTAGGCTATGAGGTGGAATGTGCCATGGGTGGACAAGAAGCATTGGATTTGATTGATAAAAACCAATATCTTTTTATCTTAATGGATTTCCATATGCCAGGAATGGATGGTTTTGAAACGACTAGGCGTATCCGAAAACTTGAAAACAGTTCGAAATCCAATTTGCCCATCCTTGGTGTTTCCGCAGATGTTTTTGAAAATGCCAGAAATTCAGCCTTGTCTTCAGGAATGAATGCTATTTTGCATAAACCAATTAAAAAGGACGACTTGGCTAACTTAGTGGCCGAAATCATGGAGAAAGCCAATTCTGGTAAATTGGCCTCCTAATTTGTTTTCTCTTGGCAAAATTTCTGCTTATTCGGTTTAGTTCAATTGGAGATATTGTTCTTACAAGCCCAGTTATACGTGCTATTAAAACCCAAATTCCTGGGGCTGAAGTCCATTTCCTGACAAAAAAGTCGTATGAAAGTTTAGTCTTATCAAACCCTTACCTAGATAAGGTTTTCACGTTTACGAATTCCCTTTCGTTGACCATTTCTGCACTCCAAAAAGAGAATTATTCCTGCGTAATCGACCTGCATAAAAACCTACGATCGGCCCAAATTGTTTTAGCCCTCCGAAAACCAGCTCTAAGTTTTGATAAACTGAATATCGAAAAATGGATGGCTGTAAACTTGAAAGTCAACAAATTACCTACAATACATTTGGTTGATCGCTATTTTAATGCCCTTTCTAAATTAGGAATTAATAACGACGGAAAAGGGTTGGACTACTTCTTCCAAAAGGATTTTCAAGCAATTTCTCTCCCTGAAAGTTTTCATAAACCTTATTTAGCCTGGGCGATAGGTGGCACTCATTTTACTAAACGGTTTCCAGCCCATAAAATCAAGGATATTCTTTCAAAATTGCCTTACCCCTGTGTTTTGCTTGGAGGGAAAGAAGATGCAGAACAAGGCGATTTAATTGGCGATAAATTATCCCATGTGCTTAACCTTTGTGGAAAATGCAGTTTAGACCAATCTGCGGAATTAGTTAAAAATGCACAACTGGTTCTAACCAACGACACTGGCATGATGCATATCGCAGCAGCCTTTCGTAAACCTTCCATTGTTCTTTGGGGAAATACAATTCCAGCATTTGGCATGTTTGCTTATCAAGTTAATGAAAACATTTCCAACTTTGAAATAAAGGATCTCTCTTGTCGACCATGCTCCAAACTAGGCTTTTCCCAATGTCCAAAAAAGCATTTCAAATGCATGGAAGGCCTTTCCAATGTAGATATCCAACATGAAATTAGTTTAAGGATGGTTAAATAATTCCATACAAGCTTCCACCCTTCTCCCCTAGCCTATCCACTTTTCTTTCAACTTCAGGCACTTTTTCCAAAACTGGTGCATGGTGGGGTTTAATCCTTGCATCCAAGATAACAGGACCTTCGCATACCCAATGTTTGTTTTCGAACCGAGTTATTAATCCATGTATATCGTGGCTTGGATTGGTTCGAGTAAAACTTACCCATAAAAAGTTATTTAAGGTTTGGGTCACAAAACGGCTGTCATCACAGAGAATCCATAGAGGAAATTGCTTCTGTAAATCAAAAGCTTTTGTTCCGATTTGATCCTGTAATCGTTTAATTTCAACTTCAACATTTGCTCCTGAAAAAGAGGGAGCTTGAATCGCTAAAACACCCGGTAACACAACATTTGGATTGCTAAATCCGGAAGGCAAGGTAAAATCTCCTGGAATTTCAGTACCCAATTCCCGTTTCTTTTCCCCAGCGCAGGCAAAAACAACCTTAGAACCCGTATTGAGTCCATCACCGCTATAATCTAAGGTATCGATTGATGTTTTGGTATAAAAGTGAATATCTCTTGCCGGTTCAAACCTTTCTAAATAATCTTGAAAGAAATGGGCAATATCATGGGTATCTAAGCTTCGACCCGGTGCCGGCGCAGAAATAAATAAAAACTTAGCCAAAGAAAGCTGTCCGGTTCCAAGCACATGATTGGCTATGGTCAAAATCTCTTGAGGCTGTACAACTGGCATATATGGCGTGTATCGTTCCTTTCCAATGGCCAATAACAAAGGGTGAACCCCAGCCGCATCTACTGCATGTACTTCTTGCAAACCAGGTATTTCGCTCGATATACCACCACCAACTATATCATGTATCAAAGCGCCGAAACTGGTATCTTCTTGAGGGGGACGCCCCACCACGGTAAACGGCCAAACCGCATTTTCACGGTGCCAAACTTTATGCACCCTAAGCAATGGAAAATCATGGGTTAGGCTGTAATAACCGAGGTGGTCACCAAAAGGACCTTCGGGTTTGTTTTCATTGGGGTAAACTTCACCCGTAATAACAAAATCGGCTTCGGTACTGATACAAAAACCATCGCGGTAAGTGTATCTAAAACGCCTTTGTCCGAGCACACCGGCAAATGTTGCTTCAGAAATACCTTCGGGCAAAGGCATTACGGCCGCAACGGAATGAGAAGGAGGGCCTCCTACAAAAATTGAAACTTTTAATGGTTTACCCAAGGCGTTTGACTTTGCCTGGTGCACACCTATTCCGCGATGAAGCTGGTAATGAAGTCCAATTTCTTTATCTTTCGCATAGTTATTTCCTGAAAGTTGAATACGATACATTCCCATATTGGCCTTCATGATTCCAGGCGATTCGACATCCTCGGTGTAGACTATCGGAAGAGTTACGAAAGGACCACCATCCTTAGGCCAATTCACAATAGGAGGAATATCGCTGATTTTACATTCTTTCCAAAGAACCGGGCCCGTTGAAACCTTCATGGGTAAAGCTGAAACTGCGGCTAATCCTGTTTTGATATAAGAAAAAGGATGTTTGATGGCTTCCATAGGGTTGGCCCTTAGATTTACCATGGTTTTAACCTCTTCCAAACTGTCTTTGAATATTAATCGGCTGCGATCCAAAGTGCCGAAAATATTAGAAACGGCTGGAAACTTGGTTCCTTTAAGATTTTCAAACAAGAGAGCAGGACCTTGGTTTTCAAATACCCGAAGATGTATGGCCGCTGCCTCTAAATAAGGATCCACTTCTTCTTTTATCCTAAGCAATTGACCATTCTTTTCTAAAAAGGCCAAACAGCTTTGCATCGAATCGTATGCCATAAGTTTTCTATCAATTAGTCAAACCCCATGAAAAAAAACTGCTCCCATACCTGAAATGGATACTTTTGTCCCACACCCAGCAAAGCATGCTTTTATTTCCGAATGCAAAAATAAATCTTGGACTTAGTATTGTGGAACGTCGACCAGACAATTTCCATAATATTAACAGTATCTTTTATCCTATTCCCATGAAAGATGCGGTGGAGGCTGTTGTGGATCCGAACCTAGGTCGTGGTGAAATTCAATTTACAAGCTCCGGATTGAACATTCCAGGTCATACCGATTCGAATTTATGTGTGAAAGCCTATCAAATGCTTCATGATACCAACCCCTTACCTGGGGTAAAAGCCCATTTACACAAACTTATTCCGATGGGAGCCGGTTTGGGAGGTGGAAGTTCGGATGCGGCCTTCTTTATCCATATCTTGGATGAGATTTGCCAAATTGGCTTATCTATGGAACAAAAATTGGAATTTGCTGCAAGATTGGGTAGCGACTGCTCCTTTTTTATCCAAAACAAACCTGCCTTTTGCTATAGCCGAGGTGAATTATTTGAACCAGTATCTTTAAATCTGACCGGATATTGGCTAGTTTTGGTTTACCCCCCCATTCATATCGGAACCAAGGAAGCCTATGCCGGGGTAATACCACAAAAGGCAAAGTTCGACCTAAAAAGCCTTGAAAAACTTCCAGTGGAGGAATGGAAGGAGGTGGTAATAAACGATTTTGAAGCTAGTATTTTCCCTCAGTATCCATTGCTGAAAGAGCTTAAAGAGGAACTTTATAATTTGGAGGCTAGCTATGCTTCTATGAGTGGAAGTGGATCAACTGTTTTTGGCTTATTCAAAAAAAGTATTTCACTCCAAGGATTAGAAAAATACGGACAGGTTTGGTCCTTTTCATTGTAAGTCCAAATCAGAAGGAATGTCGCTTAGCTTTTAGGTTGCATTACTGAAGGATGGATTAAAACCGCATTCAAATTAAACTATTGACTGAATTAACCCCAAATTATCCATAGAAATTTTGAACTAGGTTTAATACAAGGCCAAATAAGGTTTTTAAGTAAATTTTGATTAAAATCCAAACTTGCACAAACTTGGACTTAACAAGAATCTAACCACATTCCTTGTAACTTGTTTTCTTTGTTTCAATAACAATTTCGAGATTACTAACAACTGCCTAAATAAAGCACAAAAGCCAGGTACTTCGGTTTCGGGCAAGGATAGAGGCAGTCTAGCCCACAGGGATGCGTAGGCACGGAGCAGACCGAGGACTAGCGCCGAAAGCCTGACCCAACCGCCCTTGCAGACTGAAAAATTCAAAGGTTAAACTGGTTTTGGCGGTTGGGGGCCCGCCAAATAAAAAACACCCATTTACAGACAAAAAAACATTTTCAAAACCTACTCCTGCATACCTTTTCCTTCGAAAATTTTGGGCATACATTTCAAGATACGGTCTTCCTTGGTTTTGGCTTGTTTGGCCGAATTGAAATGCATGAGGTAGCCCCGTTGACGACCAGGGGTTAAGGCCAAAAATGCCTGTTTAAACGCCGGTTGCGCGGTAAATTGCTGTACCAATTCGGCAGGCCAATCCTGATCGGTAGCCTTTTTAGTTTCGACCTTTGCACCTGAACGCTCCAATTCGATGGCTTCAAAAATATAAGCCTTGAGCAAGTCGCGATGTGCTCTGATTTGATCCGCCTTGGTAACCTTAAACACCTTTGCTGATTGGGAATTTTCGCCTGGCCATTCCAAAATTCCAGCCTCGTCGTTGATTAAGGCGCCCTTTAAAAAACTCAAAACAGCTTTTTCTTTAAACGCACCTATCAAAAGCACATTACTGCCTTGAAATGTGTAACAGGGCGAGCCCCGTTTAACCTCTTCGGTAAGTCCACACTCGAGGATTAATTGGCGCATAAGATGGAGTTCGGTGGCCCAAGTATGAACCTTACATTCGGGTGTACCACCGAGGCTGCAACGACCGCAACCTTCAGAAAAATACGTATCAATATCGCGTGTAATAGCCATTTTCGTAGCGTTTATTTTCGAGGCCGACTATTCTAAAACCACATCCATCCAGCGGTGGTATTTTTTATCGGCAGGGGAATATTTAAAAAGAAATGCAGCGTTGCGGTAAATTTCAAAAAACAAGACTTGAGGACAGTAGCCAATTTTGGATTTTATGAATTTATCCATCGGTTGATTGCCAATGAAAACCTGGTTAAAATACTTTGATTTCTTAATTTCTTCGCCCATATTATACCAAGAAATCCCTGTTTGTTTGCGTTCGTTTAAACCTTCGGCAGGGCCCAACCATCGGCCTTTTTCATCGTAATAAAAATACGTGGTATCTGGAGAAAGTCCTGTTGATTTATAGGCTGCTTCCAAACTTTCCACAAAGGATTGCGGGGTTTCGGCCGACATGGTTTCGTCGCTATAGTCTTTCAAGGGATAATGGATTGAGCGAGCCAATTTCCCTTGTTTATCGTAAATGGATTTTGAAAACTTCGGAGGTTGATCGCCACAGTGACCAACGCAGGAAATGGCAACCAAAACCACCGAATCGTTCACTTTTGTAAAATCATTCCAATCAAAACTACCATAACCACCTCCTCCATAGGCTAGTACCGTTCCTTTGGAAAGCTCGAACCGTGTACCATTCAATATTGGAGGATTAGCCGTTAAGCTATCAAAATTAAATTTGAACAGGCTGTCTTTGGTGAATGGAGCCCAATCGTCGGAAATCAAATTTTCGGAAAAAGAGGTAATTACCACACTCCAATTTTCGCCCATTCCGCCTCTTTCTTTTTCTGCATATTGCTTTATGGTGTAAATGACTTGAATACCTAGGGAGTCCCGCTCCTTAGCTGACATGAAATACACTTGTTTATTCTTCCCGTAGTTGAATGGTGATTGGGCCAAAACAGCGAAAGAAGCGAGCATGAAAAGAAGGAGGATACTACGCTGGCGCATTGAAATGGGATTGGGGGACAAAAATGGGAAATTCAAACAGCAAAAGTCCTAATCGTAAAGAATTTCTACTGAAATATTTTCTAAGTCGACCGTTTTTTATTTCTTCAAAACACATTGATAAGCCAATTGCAAGGCATCTTGAACCATTTCGGGCTGGGCATTTTCCAATTCAAAAACCGTCCAACCTTGTAATCCCCACTTATTTGCGACTGGATAAACTGCAGTTTTTCCAAGACTGGACAAAATCTCCTGATCCACAAGGTTTAATTTCAAGACGGCCTTCCCTGTTTTCTCGTCCAGGGTAGCGAAAATTTTCTTCTTCACTCGGAAAGAAGTCTTTTCAAAATGGGGTTCTTCGGAGGTTCCAGGGAAGTTGAGAGACCAAGTTTTAAAAGTGTGGATAGAAACCATGATTTGAAAGGAACTACATCTTTAAAGGAATGGGGAATTACTAGGGTCTACTTTTTACTTTGCAGGGTTCGCTGATACCCATTTATCAGATTAAGTGTATGTTTCAAGGCTACTTTTCCCGACCATTCTTGGTGCCCAGGAACAACCCATTTAACTGATTTATAACGATCTATCAATTTAAGGATGGCCCCTTCCCATTTCTTCACATCGGCATCTTCTAAGTTACCCAAATTCGTGGCCTCCACACTTTTCACCAGGCAGCCACCATGCAAAATACCTTCATTCTCGAACCAAACAACAATATTATCAGGGCTATGTCCAGGTCCGGGAAAAAGGCTTCTACAAAAGTACCATCCCAGTTAAAGGTAGTATCGGAAAGAAAATGAAATTGTGCTCTTTTTTCGCCTTTTCTTTTCGAAATATTATCAGTGGATTTGCTCGTGTAAGTAGGAATTCCCTTTTGGGCATAATAAGCCAAGCCGGCCGTACGATCGTCATGGTAATGTGTGGCGAGTACCATTTTTACCGGCAAATGATGACGTGCTTCGATACTATCCAACAAAGGCTGAAATTGCGTAGTATCCCAAGGCGTATCAAGCATGTAAACCCCTGTTTTGCCCACCATGTAAAGACCATTGGCTGGAAAGGGATCCTCGCCTAGAAGACGATAAGTTGTAAAAACATAATAGTTGGGTGCCAGTTTGGAAATTTGGAGCTTTGGCAAATCAGTTTGAGCTAATACACTGACAGACAAGAACATAAACGACATCAAAAGCTTACACTTGGCTATTTTCCTTTGCTTTTCCACCTTTTCAAAGATAGAATTTATCTGATTTCACCACAAAGAATCTACAATGGAAATGAAAATTTATTATACTTTTTTCGTTCCTTGTTTAAAGGCTATTTTCAATTTTTTTTTTTATTTGGCGTGCCCCCTCCGCCCAAAAACAGCGGTGCCAAAATAAACCGGGGTACAAGGGGCGTTCGGGTCAGGCTTTCGGCGCTAGTCCTCGGTCTGCTCCGTGCCTACGCATCCCTGTGGGCTAGACTGCCTCTATCCTTGCCCGAGAACCTCCGAACCTGGGTGTTGGTTAAACCCAAATTAATCAATAGGAGGATTTAATAATCCGAACTACTTGATTTAGTTGGGTTTACCCCTCCCGAAGAAATTTAGGGATAGCAATTGTTATCCATTTGGAAAAATAAATTGATTTACAACTGGTTTGGGTTCAACTAACCTTGTCAGAAAATTATTGAATAGCTAATTATCCTTGGAAGAATTTTCCAATACCTTTTTTGTTCCTTTTTTTCGAAACAATTCATAATAAAAACCAATAACTAAAAAGTCTCTTCCTGTTTCGTCATCAATTTTATAATCGAACTGATGCAAATAACCTATTTGAATGGAAGTAGTTTTTGAAGGTTTATAGTTAAAAGAAAAGAACAACCTATTTCTTTCAAAATAAGGTTCATTCTCGGTAAAAAACAGCTCATCACTTACGCTGATTTGAAAAGGGAAATAGTCATTTTTCTCCTTTCCTAAAGGGTAAGAAATACCAAGTCTGTATCGATACCTATTTCGATAACCATTTTGGGTAAATCTACATTCCATTCGATAGCGTTGTTCTATTCTCAATTTCCCAAATGGTTGATTCAAAAGAATTTGATGCCAAATCCTGAACTCGTTGTTATTCTTTGGCAAAACGAAATCGCCTCCTTCCTTATAGGTTTGGTAAGAACCAAAACCCAAGGATAGCATCACCTGTTTATGAACCTTGTAGTTAATTCCACCTTTGTATTCGTAGTAGTGAAAATGGTTATAAAATTTTAGGGAACGCAGCTGGCCTTCTGCAAAAAAGCTTAGTTTTTCGGAATGGTTGTATTTAACATTCAGTATATTCCAACTTCCTAAATCAAATGCTTGAGAAAAGGCAGGAAAATACCCAAAAAGGATGAAGGGAGCAATTCCAAAAACACACTTCATTCGGGTTGAGGTTTTGATCCAAGCTTTTTTTCTACCACTAAAATAGCTTTCTGAAACAATTGTGAATTAGGAATTGTAATTGTTTCGTCCTTGGAAGTTTTGAGGTGAATGAAAAAAAAGGTCAAATCCGTAACAACACCTTCAAATGGATAATCCTTATCGAGTACCTTAAGGGTGTCACCAATTTTTACGGGGTGATTAAAAAACAGTAACAGACTAGAAGTTATATTTGAGAGCAAGGACCATTGGGCAAAAAAGGCGATACCGAAGGCTGTTAAAATAGTTCCAACAAAAACGGCAATTTCATTTTGTTGGAGTCCCCAAATAGCGGCTAATAAAACCGAAAGTGTTAAAAAAGATAAGAGGTGTACGACCTTGATTATCATTTTCCTTCTGCCGCGATCAAGATGCGTTTGCTTTAAATAGGTATTAATAAATATTCTGGTCACATAGTGGGTAAGCAAATAACCCACTACAACCACCAAGGATTCAATTATTTGAACTTTGTATTCGAACATTAGTTTGGCAAATTTGCAGATTTTTCCCTTTCTAGCCCCATTTTATTAACGGTTTCATAAAGGAAGGTTGTATTTACCAACAGCCTATCAAGTTCTTGCTCAAAAAAGGCTTCTGTGTGTTCATTCCATTTTTTAGGGGAGGAGTCAAGTTCCCTAAAGCTATTTGAAAGCGTTGAAATATATTCCTTTTTCTGGGTAGCATCATTAATGAAAATTGGCGGATACAAGTCAAACATAAGCATCCAATTTTTAGCAATTCTTGTTACCCGACCATTTCCATCAGCAAAAGGATGAATTCTAATTAACTCATGGTGGAAATAAATCGCCCTAACAATTGGATTGGTTATGCTTTGCATTTGGTAAAAAAGGTTTGAAACCAAGTGAGGGACAACGGTATGTTCCGGACAAATATGACCACCGATTTGCACCAAGGTTTGTCGGTACCGATTGGGGTGAAGTGCATTCGTTTCGGGCGAAACAAGACGAAGGAGCTGAAATAGTTGAACTTCTTTCTCAAAATTATCGTGCCTAATTATTTCATCTATTACAAAGCTTAGGGTAATTTTCAGGTTTTTTAAATACTCCTTGGCTTCTTCTTCCGTTTGGGCTTCCATTTGGGCATTTTTCAAACTTAGTAATTCTTGAAGTTCCTGCACACTATTCAAATAAGTATCCAGCAAATCATCATCCAAATGGTATCGGCTATAAATTATGAGCCGATAGATTGATTTTACTAAATTATCAATCTGATTAATTTTAGCTTGGTTGACAATTATTTCGTGAACAGGTAATAGTTCCATTTCAAAAATTTGATTTATGGTGCGTTTTAGGAAACAAGGCGGTTACTTAATTTTTTTTTAGCTTTTTATTAGGCGACAAATTAAACCTTAAAAGGAAAATCCAAATGTTAAACTACGTTTACAAAAGCTTACTTAACACAGATTCTGAATTAGAAAGGCTTTGGCGATTCAAAAGTGGCAATTCAATTTCTTTGGGCAAATTGTAAAATTTACCGAATGGACAAATAGTGCCGTAAGGATTAAAAAATCCAACTATAAAATAACTTGAAATAAAAAAATATACTCAAAAGTATTCTTCCCTTATTAGCTAAAAAACTGTTGGGATGAACGTCCATAATTGTTGCTTATTAAGGCATTTCACTCATTACTTTTTGTAGTTTATCCATATTTTCCTCGTTTTTTTCGCTTATAAATGCACGCAATTGACGACAGCGTTCTTTGGATAAAAACTTCATTTTAAATACTACCTGCGATTGGCTTTCCGAAAGGGCTTTAAACAATACTTCCACTTGGAATTCTGGTTCAGGGAAATGGTTCCAAACCAGTCGTTGGAGTGGTTCAACTTCCAAAAACACACATTCATTCGGATAGTTTGAACCATTTGGTCCATGCATAATAAAACTCCATTTCCCTCCAGGTTGGAGGTCAAAAACATGGAAGGTGTTCGTGAAACCGTTGGGTCCCCACCATTTTTCAAGCAACCTAGGATCCGACCATGCTAGATATAACCTTGACAAGGAGAAAGAGAAGTCGCGGGTGGTTGTGATTTCCGAAGTAGGAGCAACCTGGATAGAATGGGCAGGAAGAAAACTTTGCTTACTGTTCACTTGGGTTATTAGTAGGTTGAGTATCTTCTGTTTCTGTTTTTTGAACTTTTGAATTTGGATCCATCATTTCCATCAATTTCAGTCCTAGCAAGCCTTCCATAGCATTTCCATTAGAGCCCGAACCTCCAATTAAAACATCAGGAATTAGTTTAATTTTCCCTTTGGATAATTCTTCTGTAATTTTAAAACGAGTAAAGTTCTCACCACCTAAGGCACTAACGGCGAGTTCATAAGCTTGGGCATTTGATTTACCTATGGCTGAAATTTTGGAGGCTTCAGCATTACCGGTCAAAGTTATTTTCTCAGCTTCGGCAGAGGCTTTCATTTTAATAGCCTGTGATTCAGCTTCGGCTCTCAATTTTGTAGATTCAGCTTCGGCGTGTGCTCTCATTTTAGTTGATTCGGCTTCGGCACTAACGGCTAGTTTAACACTTGCCGCATCCCCTTCTGCTTTCTTTACTGTTGCATTGGCTGTGCGTTCAGCTATTTCAACACTTTGTTGGGCCCGTACAATATCCTTTTGCATATCAGCGATGGCAGTTTCTTTCTCCATTCCCTGACGAGTTTCTTGAGCCTTTTTCTGGGTATCGTAAGTTACTTTTTGTTCTTCGGCAATTTTACGGTCTGTAAGCGTTTTCATCAAGGTTTCAGGAGGAACGATATCTCCAATCAAAGTATCCACTGCATTCACATTGTATTCATCCAACACCTTTTTGATATGGGCTTTGGCCGAATCCTGTCTTTCCTTCCTTGTGCTTAAAAAGGCAATCACATCACTGTCTTGTGCTGAATTTCGGAAATAGTTTCCAATGGTTGGTTCTAATACTTGGGATACCAAGTTGACCATATTTCCAAACCTTGCAATAACTTTTGGCGCTTCGATAGAAGGCACATGGATAATTTGCGCTACATCGAGGTTGAAAGGGAAACCGTCCTTAGATCGAACCGTAATTGTTGATAGATTTTTATCCAAGTTGTGCGCCTCACTTCTAGCGGATGCCCAGTTAAGCACCAAGTTGGTTGTAGGCACCAGTTCCACCTTCATCGTATACTTGTTGATGGGGTATTTTCCCGGCCCAAGCGGTTCCATCCAAACGCCTTTAGTGCCACGCTCAACAATATTTCCATGTGTAAATTCCTTGCCCGTTAAATCAGCTCCATCTTTACCTACAAAGGATATAACCACACCCACATATCCAATTGGAATTTCAGTCATTGGGGTTTCTTCAATTTGGATGGCCCAAGGATTTAGGTTATAGGAACCAGCCAAGATTACTTGGGGTTGTAATCCTCGGTTACCACCATTTTTGATAAAGGCATCGAAGTCCTGAAAATTGTTATGTCCTTCCACCAATTTACCGGCGATTTGTCCTTGTTCAATAGGCATACCATCCAAGGTGGTAACAATACCTACCCTACTTTCTTGGATACGAACCATATCGGTAATGGAAACTTGGAAAAGCATGGTATTTATACGATACGATCCAGCGGTTATGTAGGCTGTTTGTCGACCTCGCTGACCTCCATTTTTAAGGAACTTATCTGCATCTTGAAAATTATCGCAATCGACCCTTTGACCAAGGATATTACCAGTTGGAATTTCTGTACCATCCTTCGCTAGGACTAAACCTATTTTACCTTCCGGAATAATGGTGAATTGCTCCATAGTAATTTCGTATTGCCAAAACCACATTCCGAAATACAAACCAGGGGCTAAAGTACTGGCCTGAAAACCTGCTTCCCCATTGGTTGCAATAATTCGTCCACCTGGAAGTTCCTTGTTTGGCCCAAACAACACGAATTTCTTAGTTACAAGGCCCAAGCGGTCTTCCGGAACAATAACCATCCCAAGAAAGAAACGGAGAACATATTTATATAAAACGATTAAAAGCACAAGCAATATAATCCAAGCATACATGAAAAAAGCACCCATTTGAATACGATTTAAAATGAAAAAATTAAACTGATTTTAACTAGATTAAGAATTGAATCTGAGACAAAATTAAATCAGTTCTATATCGCTATATAAAAGGTTAATAACTTTTTTTGCGCCAAAATTCCAATAAAAAAACATAAACAATCAAGGCTTTTCTCGCCCCACAAACCTTTCCTTTCCTTGCAAAAAAGAAATAGCCCGATTAATATTTTTCTCGAGTATTTCAGGCGATTTCAAACGAGCAATATACCGTACAATTTCATTCTTACGTGAAGGGGAAAGCGCTAAAAAAACGGCCTTGGCATCCGGGTGAAGATCAAGTGCAAGCTGGAGTTGTTCGGGCATAGGAATGGAACGATCAGAAGGATCAAAATGTATTTCAAAGTCAACTTCTTCTCCTATACGTTTCGGAGAATTCTTGAGCATATTGGTATTGACATAAAGTCGCCAAAAACCATTATATTTTACGAGTGTCTGCTGGAATTCTTTCCCATTTATTTTGCCATGTATGGGAATGTTACCTGCCCTTTTTCCTGCTAAAGTGAAAAGGGAGTTCAAGATTGGTTCAGGGACAAACACATAAGGATTTACTCCTATGATAGCAAGTTCTGCTTTGAATTTAAACAAATCGAAACCTTTATTTTGCCCTCATTTTATTTCCTTTGGCTTCATGAGTAAGTTCGGCCAACCCTAAGGCTTCCATCAAGGGTGGAATATACATACCAAAACGGCCTCGCAAGCCTTTTTTAAGTCCATACCAACCTCCAACTGGGTTTTCGGAAGAGCGGCCCCAAGCCTCAACTGTGCCTTCTTTGGCTGGCTTTTGCTCATCCGCACTTCCCAATTCCATCCAATCGCCATGTTTTTTTAGCATGGCATGCAAATCGTCGAGGCATTGGATATTGTAATGCAAAACGGTTTTCCCAACGGTGCAAACCAATACATCCTTGCCATCTTTGGCTTCCACATGCATGGTGTATTCCGAACTTAGAGGTGGAGTTTTGAGTAATAGTGGGGCATCTTTGGTGCCAATGGAAAAATTAGCCATTTAAAGGATATTTCAGCTAATGTAGTATTTTCTTTAAGATACAAACTAGCAGTAAATAATCCTTAACTTTAAAAATAGCCTGTTTGTTTTATTTACCTATTGATTAGCAATACTTTCCAATTCATTTGTCCATTTATAACACAAATAAAGTGGAACAAAACCGAACACTCCAAACGAACAATCGATCAATGTCCAATAGAAAGGTATTCCTCGAATTGGTCCACAAACAAATGCCAAAGGAAAAACCATAAAGCATGCAATCATTCCAAATTGGTACACCCATTTATTTCGGACAGGATCTTTAAGCGGTCCAAAAAATACTACAGCAATCACCAAATGTGCAAAGGCCAACCAATCGGTTCCGTATGCCAAAAAAGGATAGGCTAGGTTCGTAATCCGAACGCCCTCATACACCTTTAAATACCATGCTTGAAAGGCAGGTGGAAAATTTGAAATATGCTGAGCACCAAAGGCCAATAGGGTTTCGATTGGAAAGGCGGTTAAACCACTCAACACCAAGCCGGTTATAAAGAGAAGGGTAAATGTTGTTATTTTCTTTTTTAACCTAAGTGCAACTGATAATTCCATGCCTAAAAAACGGTTTTAAATTCAATACACCAATTTAGCTTTTTCAGGCCTTTTGAGACTTATCCAAAACAAATGAATAGGTTCATTGCTTTCGACCATTCCATTCTTGTTTTTGTCTTGTTTGGCAAAGAGATACATCACATCATTACTAGGGTCATAATCCGAACGGAGCACCGAGAAATCAGGTGGAAGCAAACTCAAACTTTGCGCCCCAGATGCATCAAACCAATAAAAATGTCGGAGGTCTTTACGGTTCAGCAAAGTGTCTTTATTGGTATCTTCATCATAAACTGAAACCAGGTAAAAATCCCGGTTTACAGGCTTATTGTCAATGGAATCTTGAACAAAGGAAGGGTAATATAAGGACTTTATCAAAACAGGTCTTTTGAACAAGAGGTTTTGCTTTTCGGTTTGGAAGTCGTAGTGGGAAATATTGACCAAGTTGAATCCATATAATACATCAATTCCGGGCATGAAATGTTCGTTGTTCTCTTCGGAGTATCCACCTTCTGATGGACTATAGAAAGAACCTGAGCGATTATCTTTATGTTTGATTCGTTTATAAATACTCACCAATCGATGTTGAGCTAAACCGGTAAGGATGACCCTGTTCGGATAAGTTGAAGTATCGTTCATAAGCATCCTATTGGTTAGCTGATTCCCAAGGCTATCATTTATGGAAGTTTCATCTTCTGGACTGAGAGCGACCTGTTCTTCCTTAGCACCATCGTTTCTACGGTCGCATGACTGAACAAAAACAGAGCCCAAAAACAAGATAAAACCTAAATAAAAAATGGCAAGAGATTTAAGCTGCATGAGATATTTGAATAGGGAATCAAAGGTAGGAATTCTTTACCTTCTAGAAAGAATAAACTAGTACGATAAAAAGACTAGAACATTTGATACACAAACAATTACCTTATTCCTTTTTTCCTAAAAAATCATCCGTAAAATGGCCCTTTTCTTGGGGCTTTGAGAATTTCTCTTGGTTATAGGTAGAAGAATTGCCTTTGGGAATAGACAAACTTTCCCAATTGGGACCACAAAGCAATTTACCCAAAAAAACCATTTGACCGATGTGGTAAGGATAATGGGCCAATTGCCTATTGATAGCTTCTAGAACGGTATGGCCTTGGTTTCGAATATAAACTAGGCGTTCTAAATCTGATTCGGTTAGTGATTCAAGTGCAGCAAAAAAGCAACGCCATCCTTCTTCCCACCGATTCAAAAGCTGTTGGCGGGATTGTGATTCATTTTCAAATTCTGCATCCCGATTTCGCCATTCCTTTTCCCCATCGGAATTTAGAAAATCGGTCCAACGTGATAGCATGTTTCCGCTTAGGTGGTAAACCAAGGTAGCTATACTATTGCTCTCCGAATTAGCTTGCCAAAAAAGTTGTTCATCGGAAAGTTTGTTCATGGTTTTATCACCTAGCATTTTATAGTAATCAAACTGTTTGCGGATACTAGTTAAATAAGAATTATTCATGGTTGCTAAGGCATTTAAATCTTGAAGGAAAGTAGGGCAAGGCAAAATAGTTTAAACCGCCTTAAAGGTAGCACTTTCCACATCCCAAATGAGGAGTCCTTCTTGATCAGCACTTAGGTTTCCAAGTGCAGTTCCATCGGCATTCCAAATGGCGGATTGACCAACACTATGAAAATCAGACTGTGGTCCGAAACTATTAACCATTCCCACCTTTAATCCCAAATCAGCCGCCATTTTAGGATAATACTTTTGGGCTTTTTCTAATCCACCGGCTGATTTTGCCACACTGGCCAAATAAATAGTAGCGCCACTGGCCTTGGCACGTTTGGCATGGTCTTCATGCAAGGATTCGTAACAAATGGCGGGTACAATTTTCTCCTTTCCCCAATCCAAAAGCAAATCCGTATCACCCTCTTCGAAATAAGGCTGTTCGTCTTGGTGTATCTTTTGCTTGGAATATATTTGAATTGGGGTATGAGGCTGAACCACAAACATTGAAATTCGAGGTTTTAGCAATCCGGAGGAAGGCATACCAATACAGGCTACAATTCCGGTTCTATTGCAAAACAATTGAAAGGAATCCCATAGACTATCCAATGTATTTGAAACTTGTTGATGGGCTAAATGAGGTGCATACCCTGAAAGGGAAAGTTCAGGAAAACAGACTAAATCAGCCCCATTCTCATCTGCTAAACGCAAATAATCCAAGTGCAGCTTTAAATTATGGTTTATATCTCCACTCTTGGGCTGAATTTGGGCCAAGCCTATTTTCATAAATTGCGTATCTGTTTCTAAAAACAAAGAAAAGATAAATATTGTTTGAAATATCAAAGGAAAGGCTCAACAACAATCCTTTTTATAGGATTTTCTACAAAAACAAATTATTCGTCTTTAAAAATGCATATTTCACCTATTAAATCAACTTCTTTTCTTTTATTAGGCTATTCGGAGACCAACTACGTTCAAATTGATCTCTTTAATTTTGATTGGTAGGTAATTCGGATCGAATCTCCGGATGTCTGATTTGACCACCTGTTAATCCTGTTTGATAGGAGAAATAAAAAGAAAGAGAAGCTAAAACAATGGTTCCATAGGCCAAATAGTTGGCAAAGGATTTTTGTTTAATACTGGCCCATAAAGCAATCAAGGCCAATAAACCCAACAAATTGGTGCAAATGGTAAAGGGTTCAGCCGCTTCCTCATGCTTTTCAACACGGTCGTGACTAATGCTGGTATCGTTTTTCAAGGCATGTTCGGCTTCCTCACCCGATTCGTGTGCCAAAAATGTGGTGATTCCTCCTAAAACAAAAATCAACAAGGCCGTTCGCTGCACGGGAATAGATTTAAAATATAAGTTCCCAAGCATAACCAAAAGTCCAACGAAAGGAATTAAAATTGGGAGATGATTGAATAAAAGATGGTAGTGAGGATTATCCATAATGACTATGTATTAGTTTATCCAGCGATAGAGATACCGATTAATTTTCCGATTCCAAAGGTAATGGCCGCAGCTGTTAATCCAAAAACTACTTGACGAAAACCTGAAAACCAAATACTTTTCCCTGTAAACAAAGTAATAGCTGAGCCAATGCCAAAAAGTCCAACAGCGCTTAATCCAGCACTTAAAAAAATAGCAATCATTCCATTAGAAAAGAAAAATGGAAAGACTGGAATGATTGCCCCAATTGAAAAAAGCACAAAGGAAGAAACAGCGGCTTCCATAGCTGAACCTTCCATATCATCAGCATTGATACCCAATTCCTCTTTTACCAATATTTGGTGAGCCGAATCAGCATCCAACATCACTTTAGCTGCCATTTCCTTGGCTTGCTCAGCTTCAATTCCTTTTGACATATAAATCAAGGCCAATTCTTTCTCTTCGCCTGCAGGATTGGTTTCCAGCTCTTCCTTTTCTAGATCCAATTGGTTTTGATACAATTCCTGAGAACTTTTAACTGAAATCCATTCGCCTAATGCCATACTTAGCGCTCCAGCCAGCAAACCTGCAACTCCAGCCAACAAAACCTCCTTATTTCCATTAGTAGCGCCAGCTACACCCATTACCAAACTAAAATTAGAAACCAAACCATCGTTTCCTCCTAAAACGGCCGCTCGCAAAGCATTTCCTCCTATCGAACGGTGCCGCTTTTCAAATCTGGCCAAATTGGATGCTGAAATATTTTGAGGATTGTTCAGCATATTTTTCAAAATCGAAACATGTGCCGTATCTGAAATGGAAGGAGAACTTTTTTGCTTGTTCCGTTGGGACAGAATAGAATTGGAAAGGCTTTTCTCCGTATCCAACAAAACTCCAAGAATATAGTCATTGCCCAACCATTTTCCTATTTGCCTTAAAACTTGAGCTCTTTTTGAAGGGCTTGGCAATTGGGTAATTGGTATACCCATTTTTTCAGCAAAACCATGAGCATGACTTAATTCAATCTCGCTCATTTGTTTAAAAATGGCAACCATGGCCGGATCCTTTTCCAAATCTGCTAAAACGCCATACAAATAGGAAGCGTCGATTTCAATTTGTAAAGCGTTTTTTTTCAAAGCAATTTTCCTCCAAAGTTAGACTATCCTAATTGCTCTGCATAAGTTTTGAAATTATTTAAAATACTTTGCCACCCTGCCTTTTGGAGTTCTATTGGGTTTTGGTCTTCCGGATCAAATAATTCAGTTACCAAAACACCTTCGGCATTGGGTTCAAACATGGCTTTCACTTTCCTTCCATCCTCTAAGGTGTAAGCGAGTAAGCTCGGGTATTCTACTACTTCATAAACACCTCCAAATTCAAAGCTAAATTCTCCATTCTTGGAGGCCATGGTGGTTGAAAACTTCCCACCTACTTTTAACTCATTTGTAGCTGCCGGACAATGCCAATCGGAGGTAGCAAAATTCCAATGGATGATGTGTTTTGGATTGGTCCATGCTTCCCAAACCTTGTCGATAGTAGTATTTACTTGTGCCTGGATTTTTATTTTTGTTGTCATAGAAATCAATAAAATGGGGACGTAAAATACTACCTCTTCTCCAATGAGGGCAAATTCGTTTAAGAATTCAAAACAATTTTTTGAAACTTTACATACTCAAAATCAACACTTGAACTATTCCCACCGTAAAGCCCAAAATGCCTCCAACTATGCTGAGCAGAGCGAATTCTTTTTTCAAAATACCATTGATAATGACTTCAAAATGCATAGGATCCATGGTTTCTATTTTTTCACCGACCATTCGCTCGATATTGAGTTCGTCCTCCAAATTATCCGTATATTTTTGAATGATTTCAGGAGTAAATTTTTCAACTTCCAGAATTAAGTCTTCGCGAATCCCTTGCCGTTGGTGATGACCAAAAAACCAAGACGTAATCGGGTAATTACTCGGAAAAGTATGACAGAGGTAGTCGTTTATTTTTTCGTCGATATGCTGTTTGATATCGGCCAATTGCTCTGGACTATTGAGTTTGGTGCGGATATCATTGAAAGAAATCAACTCGGCGGAGACCATTTTGGCGATTTGGTGGGCAACTTCCCTTTGTCGTTTGGGGAAAATCCCTTGTAGCTCAAAGAAATAAAGATTGATTGGTTTTTGTGGATAGAACATCAATTTGAGGGCAATCCAATTGGTTAACCAACCAACAAAAGCGGCAATAAAGGGCAAAGAATAAAGCATTCTTTAGGTTTAGGTAAAACAGTTCATAAATGTAAACGACTTATCTGAGCTTTAGTTTCATAGGCAAGCCAAGGTTTTCCACAATCCCAAACACTTGAAATGTTAATAAATGATTAAGTTTGGAATACGAAATTGATTTCAACGCAGACTGCCAGGTTCGGAGGTTTCCGGGCAGGGATAGGAACGGAAAGCCCACAGCTGAACGGAGCGAAAGCGAACGGGCGCGAGGACTTGCAGTGTATAGCCCGACCCTGAAGCCCTTTGTAAAATGTTTAAATTACGAGCAAATGGTTTAGGGCGAAAGGGGGCACGCCTAAAAATGAAACACCTTCTCTCCCCCCCATTTCCATTTCAACCTTTTTGGCAAGCATTCTTTTACTATATTTACAAACCAAAGAATTATAAATCAAACGATTAATACACTGTTTTGTGAGTCAAAAATTCAAATACTATTTCCTTTTTTTATCCTTATTCAGTTCCATTCAGCTTTCGGCCCAATTTATATCGCACGGACCAGTAGTGGGCGCACTTACCGACACCAGCGCTAGGGTTTATATCCGCAGCCACCAAGCCCGAAATTTTGTCGTAGAATACAGCAGCGACTCCCTTTTTACGAATTTTGAAACCAGCACCGATTCTACCAAAGCCAATTTAGACAGCACCTGCATTTTTACCCTTTCTAATTTGCTGCCTAATATGGACTATTACCTGCGGTTCCGTTTCGAGGAGCAATACGATAACAGGAGTGGAAGTTTTAAGACTTTTCCGACGGTAGGTACGCGTAGCTATTTGAAATTTACCACCGGAAGTTGCCAAGAAACCGCCAATATGAAGGTTTTTGATGTAATGAAAGCCCATAAGCCCAACCTGTTTATCCATACGGGCGATTTCACGTATCCGAGCTATCAGCTGAATGACACCTATCCGGGAACCTATGCTACGGTGCAGAAATCGTGGCGGAGACGGTATGACGAAAACCGCACCCGGGAAATGCTTTGGAGTGTGCCAATCGATTATATCAACGATGATGATGATGGCTGGGGATCGGCAAAGTATGTGAATTGCCGGTCGTATTACGATTCCATTAATGGGCGATTGGTAAACTTTATCCTTACTGACAGCATACCAACCCTGCACCGAACCAATGTAAAAAAGGCTTATGTTGAATATTTTCCTGGTTATTCCCTACCTGATACTTCCGTGGCTCTTTACCACAGTTTCAAGGCTGGGAACTGTGAATTTTTCTTTTTGGATACAAGAAACGATAAGGATGGCGAAGCCGAAGCTTTTGTTTACAATGCAGATAGCAATTTATGGTCGTTTCAACCCGATACAGGTCATCGGATAATCAGTCAGACACAGATGGATTGGTTGAAAAACGGATTGAGCCAATCAACAGCCGATTGGAAATTTATTGTGGGCGGTGTTCCCTTCAACAAATCGATGCGGCGGTTGATTGAGGTTGGTATTCGCCTGCAACCCTATTCATTCCAGCTTTCGTCGCAGGGTATCAATAGCACAGGCATGCACTTGGCTTTGGCCTTTGGTGGTTATTGGCCTGGCTATCCAACCAGTCAAAACGAACTCTTGAGCTTTTTGGAGAGCAACCAAATCAAAGACGTTTTGTTTATTTCGGGCGATACCCACCACAATGTTATGGATGATGGTAGAAATGGAGGAATACCTGAAATCAATGCCAGCGGACTGAGTGTAACCAATACCAGTTTAGCCTATTATTTGAATTTGTATGCCCCTGTTTTTGGAGAACCTGCAATTAAAGATTCGCTTTGGAACCAAGGTGGAAACGGATTGGAAAACATGAACTTTAAAAATGCATTCGGGGAAATTCAGGTCTTTGGAGGAGATTCCGTTCAATTGTGTGTAATTGATGAAGATGAGGTAGCCTTGAGTTGCTTTTCGGTAACCAATTCGAGGATATTGGGAAGTAAGCCCGTTTCAGAAAAAAGCGAAACCGGAATGAATGTATTTCCCATTCCCAATTTGGACAAACTATTTATCGAGATTCCTGACAACTACGACTTAAAATCTACAGTACAGGTTGAAATCTATGATATGCTTGGAAATACCGTAATGAAAGGAGCTGAAAAAAGCGGCTTGCTCATGTTTTCGTCAGAATCGCTTGCCTCAGGGTATTACTTGTTGCAGGTAAGTTGCAACGACCGTGTTTGGACTAGGAAATTTGTAAAGGAATAAGAAAGTTTTGGAAAGGCCTGAAAGAAGAAAGTGCCAATTAGGTTTTAGTTTGTGTAAACTAAAATACCTAATCGGCACGCTTTCGGGATTAATCTTTTTGTGGCCCAAGTTTTCGACCACAGGGAATTGGACGAAAACTACTTCTTAATGATAATACGTAGGTTACGGATTTTTCCGAATTCCAATAGATTTGTTGTATTTGTTTTCATGTCTTTTTGTGTTGTTGTTTGGTTATTCATACTATCCAGAAATAAAACTTCGCAACAAAGATGAAAGGATTGAAAACGGCAAAAAATAAATTGAGGTAAACTTGAAAAAAGATGCGGCGAATTACACTTTCAATCGACAAACAACCTTTTTTTTCTTCCTATAAAGAAGATTGACCTACAAATTGCCTCATAAAATCAGCTTCATAGCTCAGTCCAATCGGCAATTCTTTTTGGTCGAGGAAAACCGTTTTATTACGCACATTCAGGATTTTTTGAAAAGGAACGATGAAAGAGCGGTGAATACGTACAAATTGAGTTAGCGGAAGTTTCTCAAGCATAGATTTCATTGTCATGCGCACCACCAATGGCCTTTTGCCTTGAAGGTGGATTTTGAGGTAATCGTCTAAACCTTCGATCCAAAGTATTTCATTCAATTCTACCTTGGTTAGGCCATAATCAACACGCAGATTAATAAAGGAGTTGGTATTGCTGATGGTTTGGGATTTCAGCTTGCAGGCATCTAAGGCTTTTTGTGTAGCTTTCGAAAACCTTTCGAAGGAAATAGGTTTTAGCAGGTAATCCAAAGCACTTAATTCGAAGCCTTGCACAGCAAATTCACTATAGGCTGTAGTAAAGATGACCAAGGTATTTTGTCCCAGTTTTTTGTAAAACTCCAGTCCAGAAATGGCGGGCATATTGATATCCAGAAAAATCAGGTCGACTGGAAAATTTTCGAAGTATTCTAAAGCATCACCCGTGCGAGTAAAAGTTTTTTGCAAATCCATATAGTCGATTTTACTGCAAAAGGTTTCTATTACCCGCAGGGCCAAAGGTTCGTCATCCAAGGCTATGGCTCTAACTTTCATAGGTTTATACTCAATTCAACGGTATAGGTATCGATATCATCATGGATGTGAAGTTCGTGCCTATTCGGATAAAACAAATTTAGGGCTTCTATAGTTTTACTTGTTCCCACTTCTTTTTGTTCCATTAAATTCTGGGGTAATTTCATTTTCCTGTTCATTACTTTCAAGAAAAACCTACGCTCCGAGACTTTCAAATCAATGGAAATGGGTGAATCAAACTCAGGATTGATTCCAAATTTAATAGCATTGTCAACAAAAACCCAGGTTAACATCGGAACAATTTTCAATCCGGAAGCATTTACTTCTTTCTGATAACTAATTTGAGCAGTGGCTCCTGCCCTCAATTGTTGCAAATGAATGTAATTTTCAAGGTATTCGATATCTTCCTCCACATTAACTTTTGAAGGCGTTTCCTTATTGGAAACATACCTTAACAAATTGGAAAGTTTCAAAATAGCCTCAGGTGTTTCTTCTGATTTCAATAAGGCCAAGGAATAAATACCATTTAATGTATTGTACAAGAAATGCGGGCTTAGTTGTTCCTTTAATTGCCCTGTTTCGAGGTCGTTCCTTACCGTTTGCAGATTTTTCCAATGGTAATTCACCCTAAGCAATGAGGAAAGAGCCAGGGTTGTAGCCATCGGAAACACCAATACGGCGCCTAATTCAACCGGATAGCTCTTTTTCTCCCACACACAACAAAACAGATATAACAATCCAAAAAGCGAAAAATAAGACAGGCCTTGATGAATAAACTTTTTGTTTAAATAAAATCGAGGTATTAAAACGAAGTAATTCAAATAAAATACGCCTACCAAAAGTACACAGGTAACGAAGGCTGCCTGGAATGCTGTTTCACTGAAGGCAGAAAGGCCATAGGAGTAGTCATCCCAATGGATTAGCATAAACGACAGGAACAAAACCAAGGCCGAAAGATGCAACAATAAAGACGAGACCCGTTTTGTAGTCATGACCTACCAAATATAAGGTCTTTACCCAATGACCCAAAGGTTTTATTCTTCGTTTATTTTTTTTCAATATAACCTTCCATTTTATTGAAATATCGGCAAAAATAAAGCCTGCAACGATTAAATTTCAACACCAACATTTTAAGCAAAAAACTTACTCACCTCCTGATAAAACAATTCAGGTTGTTCGGCATGTAACCAATGACCGCAATTGGATAAGGTATGAATTTCGGAAAATGGGAATTGCTGGTAGATGCTTTGGTAATCGCTTTCATGGATATAACCCGATCGGTCGCCTCTCAAAAAAAGCGTTTCCACGGTGCAAATGCCTTCCTGGAGCTTTCCCACTTCCTGAATATGTTGGGTTAAACTTTTGAGATTGAATTTCCAGGCCAATTTCCCCTCTTCTTTCCAAGTGAGGTTTTTCAACAGAAACTGCAAGGTAGACGGTTCCTGAATTCGTTGTCCCATCAAAAGTTCAGCCTCTTTCCTACTGCTTAATTCGCCAAAATCCAAGCTATGCAAAGCTTCCAAAATAACTTGATGATGCAGGGGATACGCTTTTGGCGCAATATCGGCCACCACCAACTTTCCTACCCGATCGGGATGGGCAATAGCCAGGTGCATGCCCGTTTTCCCTCCCAGCGAATGCCCTATCAGATTCACTTTTTTTAAATTCCGGTCGTCCAAAAATGCCTTTAAATCCTCGGCCAGCAATTCAATGGAAAAATCGTCGGTATGCGGGCTCAATCCATGGTTGCGTTGATCGACGGTAAATACTTGAAAATCATTAGAAAATCTTTTTGCTAAGCTTGCCCAATTGTCCAACGAGCCAAACAAACCATGAACGATAACCAAGGCAGGCCCTGATTCGCCATACACTTTAAAATTGAGCGGTACTGTTTTTTCCACAGCACAAAAATAGGTTTTGAACAGAAAATCCCTTATCATTTCACAATTTATTAGCTTTTCCCATTTATGCTTTCTTTTTTTATGTGGCGGGCCCCCAATCGCCAAAACCACTGTCTACTGAAAACAAAATAGTCTGCAAGGGCGATTGGGTCAGGCTTTCGGCGCTAGTCCTCGGTCTGCTCCGTGCCTCCGCATCCCTGTGGGCTAGACTGCCTCTATCCTTGCCCGGACACCTCCGATCTAGTATTTGGTGAAATAAAACCAGTGAAGATTTATCCAAAAATGGTAGATGGGGTGAATAAAAACAACTGAAGCATAATAGCTCCTCCTGGCACTTCACTATTTTGGGGTTAAGTTTATTATCTTCGCGCCGATTTGATGGAACAGCAAGAAGAACCCAAACAAAAGAAAAAGCTAATCAAACGGCTGAAAAGCAAATACCGTTTGGTTATCATGAACGATGAAACCTTCGAGGAAAAGGCTTCCCTAACCCTTTCCCCTATGAATGTAATCACCGTTTTTGGTTCCTTCACTTTGTTTTTGATTATTTCTATGGTGTACATCATTGCATTTACACCCCTGCGTGAGTACATACCCGGTTATGCGGATGTAGGAATGCGTAGGACTGTATTTTCTATGAGCATCAAAGTTGATTCGCTCGAAAACGAAATGCGGACCAAGGATGCTTACATCAAAAACCTGAATTATATTATTTCAGGACAGGTTCCGCCACAAGGCGATCTTTCCAAACCCGATAGTACAAAGAAATACAACAATTTAAGTTTCAAAAAGTCGAGCGAAGATTCCTTATTGCGCAAACAAGTAGCAGAAGAAGAGCGACTTGGCGGGGGAAGGGTTATTGCTAACAATCCAAACAGCAGGACAAGCGGAAGCATGGCTGGTGTTTTCTTTTTCCTCCAATCAAAGGCGTTGTTACAACCAAATTCAATACCATCGACAGTCATTTTGGTGTAGATATTGTGGCCCCTAAAGACGAAAACATTAAAGCAACCTTGGGTGGAAAAGTGGTATTTAGTGGCTGGACCTCCGAAACAGGTTATGTGATTGCCATTCAACACGACAACAATCTTTTGTCGGTTTACAAGCACAACAGTACCTTATTGAAGAAAACAGGGAACATGGTAAAAGCCGGAGAACCAATAGCCATTATTGGAAACAGTGGCGAACTTACTACAGGACCTCACTTACACTTTGAACTTTGGTACAATGGAACCCCGCTCAATCCAGCGGATTACATGAACTTTTAGTTATTTAGTTCCCTTAAATAAAGCTGTACGGTATTTTCTAATCCGAAATAGAGGGCATCCGATATCAAGGCATGACCGATGGAAACCTCCAAAAGATTGGGAATATGCTTGTAAAAATAGGCCAGGTTTTCTAAGGAAAGATCATGTCCTGCATTTACGCCTAATTCGAGTTTATTGGCGGTTTCAGCAGCCTTGATAAAAGCCTTTATTGCAGCAAATTTGTCGATAGGAAAATGGGAAGCATAACTTTCGGTATACAGTTCAATACGGTCGGTTCCGGTTCTTTTTGCACCTTCTACTCTTTCCTCAATTGGGTCAACAAATAGCGAGGTTCGAATGCCCTTGTCCTTAAAAATCCGGATGACTTCTTTTAAAAAATCCAACTCTTTGATGGTATCCCAACCGGCATTTGACGTAAGCACATGAGGCGGGTCGGGAACAAGGGTAACTTGCTCAGGCATGGTTTCCAGTACCAATTCAATAAACGAATCGTTTGGGTAACCTTCCACATTTAATTCAGTGGTAATGGCTTTTCTTAGGTCACGCACATCCTGGTATCGGATATGCCTTTCGTCGGGGCGAGGATGCACTGTAATTCCTTGTGCACCAAACCGTTCAATATCCAACGCAGCTTGCAAAACATTGGGTACATTGCCCCCACGTGCATTGCGTAAGGTGGCAATTTTATTGATGTTTACACTAAGCTTTGTCATTACCGGCTTGCCCTTTTACCTCCATGAAAATACCTCCGGCAACCAAAAGCAATAACAAAATACTTCCGGCCATTGCTATTTTTTCGCCTGTTCGGTAAACTGTTGGTTCAAATTTGAATTCAACGGTGTGTTTACCTGCCGGCAGTTTCATACCTCTCAAGATATAATCGGTTTGAAAATGAGGTGTTAATTGTCCATCCACATAGGCATTCCAGCCTTTTTCGTAATAGATTTCGGAGAATACTGCGATTTGTTCTTTGGAGGCTACATATTCATATTTCAAGTCATTGGCTTTATAATCGGTTAATTTGATAGAAGCCGACGAGTCGATGGTTCCACCTGTCCAATTGCCGATTTGCTCTTTGAACTTCTCGTTTACAATGGCTTCTTTAACGGGGGCAAACGAATCCATCAAGGCATTTAATTCGCCATCTGCATCCGGAACAAATTTTACAGCAGGAACAAACCATGCATTGCCACAGGCCTGAGGGTTTCGTTGCGGAATTAGTTGTCCTGAATTTTTATCCTTGATGATGACATAGCGGGTATTCAACATATTTATAACACCCATGTTGCTTCGGCTCAGGCAGGAATCGATTACTTCTTGGTAGCGTTTCAATTTGGCGCCATGGTAACCTCCAATGCTTTTGTGGAAATAGCTGGTGCTAGCATCGTTAAATGTATTTACAGCCAAGTTAAATACACGGAAATTCGGATCAGGGTCTTGAAGGATTTTCTCATCTGCTTCGGTAGGTACAAAAGGTTTTTCAACCCTTGATTTATTCACGAAGCTTTCACTGTTAATATAGCGTTTGTCAACACCGCCCAAATCCACCAAAAACAACAAAGCTAAACCAGCCATTAAGACCATTTCAGTAATTTTATTTTTCAAGTAAAACCATATCAATCCAAAACTTAAGGCGATAAAAACCAAGGAACGTAGGGCATCCATCCGAAGCATACTTTCTCTTTCAGTAACGATGGCAGCCATCAACCAATCAGGGAAAGAACCTTTCATTTGTTCGTCGCCTGCCCCTTCAAAACTGAAGAAAGCACCGGGTAAAAGAACAAAAAACAAGCAAATCCCGCCTGTGATATACAAGGCCATCATAAGTTTTGGTTTCCATTCTTCGAAGGTTTGTTTGGTTTCGGTAAGTTTTTTAATCACTAACAAAGCAAGGAAAGGAAACACAACCTGGGCAATAACCAAGGTCATAGAAACTGCCCTAAACTTGTTGTAGCCGGGGAAATAATCAAAGAAAAAGTCAGTTAATGGAGGCCAGTTTTTACCCCAGGATAAAGCCATTGAAAGCAAAGCAGCAACTAATATCCACCAACGGTCGGCGTTGCCCAAGGCAAGTAAACCAAGTACAAACAGGAATACTACCGAAGCACCGAAATAAACTGGACCAGAGGTAAAAGGTTGATCACCCCAATAGGTTGGAACCGATTTAACAAACTGCTTTACTACGCTGGCTGGTTGGCCGTTTTCTTTCAAGGCATCGGCTATTTCAGATTTAGCACTCACTTCTTGTTGGGAGGCCCCTCCATGAAAGTTTGGTATTAAAATAGTTCCGGTTTCGGTAACCCCGTAGCTCCAGCCAAGGGCGTAATCCTTATTCAAACCTGTAGATTTGGCGCTTACTTGCTTTAATTCACTTTTTCCGCGCATGGTAAATTGACCATATTCGTAGGTTGCCATAAGGTTAGTAATATTGGGCAAAATAGCGATACCCACTGCAGGAAGCAGGATGGCGGTAGATTTAAAAAAATCGGCCAATTTACCTTGAATGGCCATTTCAATAAGCTTACCAACGCCAAAAACAAGCAAGGTTAGCATGAGGTAATACGTAATTTGCAAGTGGTTGGTAGCGATTTCAAGGGAAAGGAAAAGCGCGGTTAGTACAGCGCCCAAAACATATTTTCCACGGAAAGTCATAATTACGGCACCAAGCACCGGAGCGAAATAGGCAATGGCATGTACTTTTGAATTGTGTCCGGCCTCGATTACAATTAAGGAATAGGATGAAAAGGCAAAGGCTATGGCCAAAGCTGCTGAAACCCAAACATGTGCACCCAGCATCAGTCCGGTGAGGAAGAAACCTACCATAAGTAGGAAAAGGTAGTTGGCAGGATGGGGTAAAATGGAAATCAAGCCTTTGTCGATAGCCGCAATCCAGTTGGAAGGATAGAGTGTTGAAATTTGGTAAGCCGGCATTCCACCAAACATAGAATTGGTCCAAAGTGGTTCTTCGTGGTACGTTTCACGGAACTGCTTTATTTCTTGGCTCATTCCTTTAAAATTGCTGATATCCTGTTGCATCAGTGCTTTTCCTTGAAGAAGAGGAAAGAAAAATCCAAGGGAAATAACGGCGAAAGCAGCAATTACCAAAACATGAGGAAGGTACTTTTTAAAATTCATCGGATAGGTATAGTTAGGTATTGGTTAAGGAATTTCTTCAAAATCGACATATTCATCATCATGGCCTGATTGCCCTGATTGTTGGTTAGGGTTTGTTTGTTTGCGACTGATGGTAACTTCACCTTCCTTTTTTATTTGGCGCGGAGGGGTTTGGTTACCACCCATTTGCTTTGCCACCTTTTCTGCGGCAGAATTAAACAGCAGACGAAGTAGCCAAGGAAAAAGGTACCGTCCAAAAATGGCCAACATGTACCAGCCAAAAATCAGAAGGAGAATTACGCGAAACAAACTCATCGAAGGACAAAGGAACGAAAAAAGAATAAATACAAATTAGGTAGTAGGTTTTATTAGCAAGGAACTATCACCATAACTCAAGAAACGATACTCATTTTCGAGTGCAAATTCATATACCTTTCGCCATGATTCGCCTATGAAAGCCGCTATGAGCAAAAGCAAGGTGGAATTGGGCTGATGGAAGTTTGTAACCAATGCATTTACTACCTTAAATTCATAACCAGGTGCAATTAATATTTGGGTCTGTCCGATAATGGACTTCAAGGCTTTCGAATTAAGATAATTTATCAAAAAATTAAGGCTTTCCGAAAAAGAAAGGGTAGAATTTAGTTGATACGGTTCCCATTGTGAGAGGCAATAGGCCGAAGATTGAAAATCGATACCTTGCGATACTTTCACCCCCAGCCAATACAAGGTTTCCAGGGTTCGTAGGGAGGTAGTACCAACAGCCACTACGGGATAATCGCCCTGATTTTTCAAGGATTCAAGAACAGACATTTCCACCTCGAACCATTCTGCATGCATAGGATGCTCTTCCATTTTATCGGCCTTCACCGGGGCAAAAGTACCAGCACCTACATGGAGGCAAAGTTCAGCTGTATGGTGACCAACTTGGCGAATGCGGTCCAATACTTGAGTTGTAAAATGCAGTCCAGCTGTAGGTGCGGCCACTGAACCCGGGAATTTATTGTAGGTTGTTTGGTAGCGATTTTCGTCTGACTTTTCCACATCCCGTTTCATGTATGGAGGCAAAGGAACCTTTCCAGCCGCTTCCAGCACTTCGGCAAAGCTCAGATCAGATGGCTCCCAGGAGAATTCAATGGTAACAATATTTCCTTGTTCAGCCTGCTTTTTAGCCTTTAGTACAATGGATGGAGGACCGGAGATTTCGAGGAAAAGCGTTTCATTCTTCCATTTTTTCAGACCGCCGACCATTGTTTTCCAAACCGTAGAATGGCTTGATTCAAGGGCGACGGAGGGCAATTGGCTAATAGGTTCCAAACAAAACACTTCGATTTTACCTCCCGTACTGTTTGAAAAAAGCAACCGGGCTTTCACCACCTTGGTTGCATTAAGCACCAACAAGGATTGTGGGGGCAAAAAGGAAGGAATATCAAGGAAAGTCTTTGAAATAATATCTTGCCCATTGAAATAGAGCAACTTAGAAGCCTCTCTATCCGACAAAGGGAACTGGGCAATCCTATCAGGAGGTAGCGAATAAGTAAAATCTGCTATGGAAATTTCCCACGGTTTTTTCACGGGGCAAAGGTAGGGCGATTGCATTGAAATGACAAGCAGCAAGGTTATTTGAAACAAACATGCACCACTACAAATATGAAAAACAACTGACTAGTATACCTACCAAAGCCAGGTACAACGGCCCAGGGCAAGGATAGAGGCAGTGTAGCCCACAGGGACGCGTAGGGCAACGAAGCGGACCGAGGACTACCGCCGAAAGCCTGACCCGAACGCCCCAGGTAGAATGGTAAAATATATCCAAAGGTAAATGGGCGGAGGGGGCCCACCAAATAAAGAAAAATAGTTAAATGATGGGGCAGATAGGAAGCATTTGATCAGACAAAAAAGCAAAATATTTGAAGAATAAATGAAAAAATGACCCAAATTCTAAGGCAATTTAGGAGAAAATAATTCTACTTTTGTAGGGATGAAAATTCTGATAGTTGAGGATGAGCAAAAGGTGGCGGCCTTCATTTCCAAGGGTTTGGAAGTTAATGGTTTTGAAACTGAGATTGCTTATGATGGACAAATAGGATTGAGAATGGCGGAGGAAGGGGAATTTGATTTGATTATTTTGGATGTAAACCTACCGGTGGTAAATGGGTTTGAGGTTTGCACCCGATTGAGGAAAGGGAATTTCAAAAAACCCATACTTATGCTTACTGCATTGGGTTCGACCAAGGACAAGGTTTTAGGATTTGACCTGGGTGCAGATGATTATTTAGTAAAACCGTTTGAATTTGACGAATTATTGGCCAGGATTAAAGCTTTGATAAAGCGCTCGAGTGTGGCACCGGTGATGGAATCGATTTTGAAAATTTCCAATTTGGAATTAGACACAAAAACCAAGACAGTAAAACGGAGTGGCAAACCTATATCCCTGACAGTCAAAGAATTTCACCTGTTAGAATATTTAATGCGAAACAAAGGTATTGTGCTTTCGAGGTCGGACATTGCTGAAAAAATTTGGGATATTTCGTTTGACACCGGAACCAATATTATTGATTTATACATTTTTTATTTAAGGAAGAAAATAGATAAAGATTTTACTCCAAAACTCATACATACCTATGTAGGAATGGGCTATGTATTAAAGGAAAAAGAATGAAAATACGGACTAGAATTACCTTACAATTTGCCTTTATAGTATCGATATTTTTGATTAGTTTTTCCCTAATCATCTATTCATTGCTTGGTAATTTTAGGCGGGAGGAGTTTAAGGGAAGGTTAAGAGACAAGGCATTAAATTCCGTAAAATTGCTTTCGGATGTGGATGAAATCAGCAACGACCTTTTACCCATTTTGGAGAAAAATGCTGTAAATCCGTTACCTAAGCAAAAGGTATTTATTTTTGATTTAAACAAAAAGCTTGTATACAGCAGTTTACCTAAAACGAAGCCGCCCATTTCTGAAAATCTTTTGAAAAGAATTGTTGATGAGCGTGAAATTTACATTCAGCAAGATAAGGAAGAAATGGTAGGATTGTTTTTTAAAGGGAGATATGATGATTATTTGGTTGTAGCTTCGGCTCAGGATATATTTGGCTATTCAAAATTGAATTATTTGCAATTGATTTTGATAATCGGGGTAGTGGTAGCCATGCTTTTGATATGGATTGTAGGGATGTTTTTTTCGAGACAGACTTTGCAACCCATTGCCAATATGGTGAATCAGATTGACACTATTACAGCCAACAATTTGAATTTGAGGGTCAAAGAAGGCAATACCAAGGATGAGATAGCCCAACTAGCTATTAAATTCAATAAAATGTTGGAGCGTTTGGATTCTGCTTTTGAAATACAGCGGAGTTTTGTTTCGAATGCATCCCATGAATTAAGGACTCCGTTAACAGCGATTACAGGTCAAATAGAGGTTACCTTGATGAATGACAAAGTAAATCAGGAAGGAAGGGAGATTTTGAATTCGTTGTTGACCGACATCAAGCAATTGAACAAGTTATCGAATGGTTTGTTGGAGTTAGCCCAGGCCAGTTTGGATATTACTGAAATTGAATTGGTTCAGATTCGAATAGACGAATTGGTTGGGTTAGCCCGTGCCGAACTTTTGAAACGAAATCCGAATTACTCAGTTATTTTGAATTTTGAGGGCTTTCCTGAAGAAAACTGGCTGACCATTCAAGGAAATGAGCAATTGATATTATCGGCCATTATCAATGTTTTGGATAATGCTTGCAAATACAGTGGCAACCATACTGCATTTATGGATGTTTCATTCAATGAGAAAATGGTAATCCTTTCCATTTCAGACCAAGGTATGGGCATATCAGACGAGGATTTAGACCAATTGTACATACCTTTCTTCAGATCAAGGAATGCCAAGAACAAAAGTGGACATGGAATTGGGCTTCCATTGACAAAGAAAATTATTGAATTACACAAAGGAGAAATCAAGTTAAGCTCCGAAATTGGCAAAGGGACCAAGGTAGAAATGCTACTTCCGCATCAATAGCTGAAAATTATACACTTATTTCACAAGCAGTTAGGCCCCTCTTTTAGGATTCTAATCTCATTCTAATTTGCCTCTAATTGGTTTCTAAAACCTCTAGTGGACCTTTGCTTTGGTAAATTTTTTCTAAGTCTTTCCTTTTGCGATTTGATTTGGATAAACTAAAGTGATGGCGAATGATAATATGTTTTGAAAACATCTTTTTAGCAAATAATTGCTTATTCATGTTTTTAGGCTTCCATCCATTGACAGTTACTTTATTTGTTATCTTTATCTTAATAGCTGGAATACTAAGTGTAAATGTTTATCAGATTAATAGACGGGGAAAGCTGGAGGAAATTGAATTAAATAAAGAAAAAGAGGAAGAGAAGAAAAACAAGGAAAAGGAGTTTTTAAAACAGGCTTATTTTGATAGTTTTTACATCATATGGCCAAATTTTAGAAAGAAATATTTACAATTAACAGATTCTGAATTTAAAGAAGAATATACCAAATGCAGCAATTTAATCATTGAGCATATGGTTATGGAATTTAAGGTTAGTAGAACTGAAGCAGAAAAGATGGTGAAGGAGCGATTTGATATTTGTAAATTTGACTTATTGAAACAACAAACCCTATGAAAAACAATTGAACTCGGGTGGAAATTCTACTAGAAATAGTGAATGGAATTTTAGATGTTAGGTACTTTAAGGTGATTAGTGGACCAACAAATTCTGGGGAAACTAAAATTCCAACCACCCAGGTTCAATTGTAATAAGGATTTAAAGAGAATTTCGGAGCAGCATTATACAGAGGGGAAACTGAAAAACTGTCCGAAACTAATATGGTTCTAGAAAATAGACCATGTGATCAACCGGGATAAGTTATTGTCCCGGTTTTTTTTATCCCAAATTAATCAATAGGAGGATTTACTAAACCGAACTACTTGATTTAGTTGGGTTTACCCCGATTTAGCAGTTGTTATCAATTTGGCCATACAAATTGATTTACAACTGGTTAATCGTTTATGTATTTCTAATGCGTAATCTGGGTTTGTTTCAAAAGTTTATTCACAACAGAAATTAACCTTCCTAGAAAGCTGAAACCGGATGAATAGCGACTAAACCTCTTTTATTCAAAACTAACCTGTTTCTTTGCATCCATTGATTTACGTTTGTAACTGTTCTGATGTTGAAAGGTATTTCTATTTTTCTTTTATCCATTTTAAGCTGTATAGGCTGTAAAGGACAATTTCTGCCCTTACCCTTGGATGCTGACAGTGCCTTTTGGAATTATGCCTTTACCACCCAAAATACCATAGGCGAAGAACATTTGGTTTTTCGAGGTCCAAGTTCTAATCTGGAGCTTGAAGGAAAAACCTATTCGCCTATTTACACGGAACAATTCCAAACCAGTTTTTTAAGTTCTGGAGAAATCGATACCCAGCGTATTTCCTTTCTTTCTTTTTACATGCGTTGCACTACCGATGGGAAAATATACCAAAAAAGAGATGTTGGGGAGGTTTTGTTTTTTGATGTGAATGCCTTATCCATCGGGGATACCATTCCGTCTGATTGGGGAATATTATACAGCACCTTAACCTATTCAGTAATTCTTATAGAAATAGACACCCTATTCGACCTTGCGCTGCAACCACACCGAAAATTTATTTTCCAAATACCTCAAAATCCCTATTTAACTGAACTATACTTTATTGATGGAATTGGGTGCTCTGCCTCGTTTGGAAGTTTTATTCCCTATGATTTAGAAAGCCCTATGTATGATTTAGGATGTGCCGCCATAAATGGTGAAGGTGTGTATCCAAGTCCTGGTTTTGCATGTTCAAACAAAATCCCAGCTCCTTTTTCGGGTATTGTAACCCTGCCAAATGATTTCCTAACCATTTTTCCAAATCCCACTTCAGGTCCTGTTCAATTGAGAGGTAAAGGCAACCTTCCATCCTTGCAATCTTTGGAGGTTTCGGACCTTTCAGGGCAAGTTGTTTATAGGAATGAAAACCCAGCTTTTCCACTTGATTTAAGCGCCCTTCCTTCTGGATTCTATTTTCTTACTTTATTTACTTCAAACACTCCCTTTGTAAGCATCTTATGCATTGAAAAATAGCATTAGCCTGAATTAATTGCTCTACTTTCCTCCCACTCTATCCTAAAATGAAAATTGCACTTTTCTCAGTTATTCTGATTTTGCCCTTTCTTACTCTTTCGCAGGAAAACAAGGAATGGTTATTTAAAAACCACCGAGACGGGTACCCCATGTTTCGAATACCTTCTGTAGTGTCCTTACCCAATGGGCAATTGGTTGCGATCTGTGAAGGCAGGCAGAGTTTAATGGACCATGGAAATATCGATTTGGTCATGAAAGTGTCCAAGGATCAGGGAAAAAACTGGAGTGCTTTGCAGGTAATTTGGGATGAAGGGCAACAAACATGCGGAAATCCTGTTCCGATATTCGACCAAGTAACGCAAACCTTATTGGTTATTGCCTGCCTGAACAACGATAAAGTTTATGTACTTTCAAGCCAAGATTATGGTCAAACTTGGGAAAAACCGAAAGAAATTACGGCAAGTGTAAAACCTTCACAATGGGCATGGTATGCTACAGGCCCCGTGCATGGGATACAGGTAAAGCGAGGACCTTATGCGAATCGCTTGGTTGTTCCATGTAACCATACCCTAATTGGAAGCACTGTTCATCAAAGCCATGCCATTTATTCCGACGATCACGGTCAAACCTGGAAATTAGGAGAAAATGTACCAGAATCCAAAACCGATGAATGCACTTTAGTAGAAAGGACGGATGGATTGTTGTGGATGAATATGCGCAACCAGGATAGAACTCTACCCAATCGGAAACAGTGTTTTAGTGCAAACGGAGGACAATCTTGGAAAAACAGTCAATTTGATTCGACCCTACTCGAACCGATTTGCCAAGGGGCTTTTTTAGGCTTGTCCAATGAAGCTATTCTTTTCTCCAATCCGCACCATAAACGAAGGAGAAAAAACCTTCAAATTCATCGAATTGAGCCAAGGCAATCTGATTGGTCAAAATCCATTGTTGTAAATTCAGGAAAAGCAGCCTACAGCGACATGGTAGAAATTGACAAAGAATCCATCCTTATCCTATTTGAAACAGGAAAAATTTTACCCTACGGAGGAATTTGCCTGAAAAGAATTCGGTTGGATTCCTTTCAATTGCTTTCAAAAACAAAAAAACATTAAACCTTAGGTAATATTTGTTCGTCCAAGGGTTGAATTCATTATTTTTGAACTCTGAAAAAGTTTGTATTCATAGCGCTTACCATTAGTTACCTTTCATCGGCGACAGAGTTTCATGAGCTTTTTAAATTGCCTAAATTGGTTCAGCATTTCTTTGTACATCAAGCTGAAAATCCGGGTTTAGGCATTTGGGACTTCCTTCAAATACATTATTCTTCCAATCTTTCAGGGCATGATCAGGAGGATCAGAAATTACCTTTTAAATCGCATCCCGAAATGGCTTACTCTACAATTGGAATCCATTTCGTTCAGCTTCAAAATATACATTTTTGGGAATTTAAGCAAGCCAGTCAAAAGCCAATCGTGGCCAATGCTGAATTTTTACACCAATCTGACTATTTATCCAAAATCTGGCAACCACCCCGCGTTTCATAGTTGATTTTTAAATCGAACCCTCTAAAACTTTTCCAATTACAACTTAAAAAATCAAACAATGAAACTTCAATATTTGGGCTTTGCGCTACTTTTAGTTCTAATCGTTTTGCAGGCTTGTAAAAAAGACACAACTGATTACGCTGCTCAGGCTACCTGCACAGGTACCACACCAACCTATACGAATGATATAGCCGCTATCTTAAACACGCGATGCGCACTAGGAGGATGCCATAATGCATCTTCATCAGAAGCGGGTATAAACCTTTCAACCTATGCCTCTGCCAGTAATCAATTTTTGAACAACGATGATAATCTAATTGCCATTCACCATGGAAGTGGGGTAAAGGCAATGCCTGAAGGTGAACCTCAAATGTCAGCAGACATCATCAACAAATTGGATTGTTGGGTAAAAAACGGTTGTCCGCAATAGGTAAATTCCGAAGATAATTGTAAGCTGATATTTAGAGCAACCCCCAATTAGTTCAATTGGCATAGACTGAATAGTTTTCCTAACTGAGGAAGTCTGCATAATTTATACTATGGTGCTATAGCCCAGTTTATGCTTTAGAAATGCCTAAACGAATAAAGCAGTTATAATCGATTTCCAAACAATATTGATTATAACTGCTTTCCTAAAATGTTTTGGGAGGGGTTAACCCAACTTAATTTAGTAGTTCAGATTAATCAATCTTTCTATTAATTAATTTAGGTTAAGTGGAATAATTGGACTATTTATTCCTTTGCTTTCATTCGATTGCAACTAGGATAAAACTTTTCACTGTTGGCCTCTTGCCTTGGTTGTTAAACCGAAAAAAAGCCCTACAATTTCTATCCTAAATTTCATTAGGGTGAGGTAAACTCAACTAAATCAAGCTGTTCGGATAAAAATCATCTTTTGCCTTAGAGTAAACCACTCCTTGCCTTATTGAATTTACTAGGGCTATTGCTCACTTTTAAAACTTTATGTCATGTTGAATTCCATTATAGCGTTTTCCATCCGCCAAAAACTCATTGTAGGCCTTTTGACTTTTGCCTTGGTCATATATGGTCTGTTCGAAGCATATAGGCTTCCAATTGATGCCGTTCCAGATATTACTAACAATCAGGTACAAATCATCACCATGGCACCATCTTATGGAGCCCCTGATATTGAACGGCTTGTTACCTATCCAATTGAACAAGCAGTTAGCAATATTCCCGGCAAAACTGAAATAAGGAGTTTTTCTCGATTTGGTCTTTCTCTAGTAACCATTGTATTTGATGATCATACAGATGTGTTTTGGGCAAGGCAACAAGTATCGGAAAGATTGGGACAGATACAATCGCAAATACCTGCAAGCATTGGGAAGCCCGAACTGGGGCCTATTACAACAGGGTTAGGGGAAATTTACCAATATGTAATAAGACCAAAGAAAGGTTATGAATCAAAATACAACGAAACTGAACTACGAACCATTCAGGATTGGATTGTAAGGAGACAACTGTTAAATGTAAAAGGAGTGGCTGATGTAAGCAGTTTTGGTGGCAAACTCAAACAATATGAAATTGCCATTAACCCTAACAATTTGCATGCCTTTGGCTTAAGCATATCGGATGTTTTCAATGCCCTCGAAAACAATAACCAAAATACAGGAGGAGCTTATATTGAACAAGGGCCTTCGGTGTTGTTTATCCGAACCGAAGGATTATTGACCTCCAAAACCGATATCGAAGAAATAAACATACAAAACACACCCAATGGAATTCCTATTCGAATAAGGGATGTAGCCCAAGTGAATATTTCACATGCTATCCGTTATGGCGCTTTATGTTATAACGACGAAGGCGAAGTAGCTGGTGCTGTTGTGATGATGCTAAAAGGAGAAAATAGTTCAGAGGTAATCAAACGAGTAAAAAAAGAAATAACCAATATTCAAAAAACATTACCTCAAGGGGTGATAATCGAACCATTTTTAGATCGATCCAAAATGGTAAACAATGCCATATCTACTGTTGAAAAAAACCTTCTAGAAGGAGCGTTAATTGTGGTATTTATATTGGTTTTGTTTTTAGGAAATTTTAGAGCCGGTTTGGTTGTGGCCTCGGTTATTCCTTTAGCCATGTTGTTTGCTATTATCTTGATGAATCTGTTTAAGGTAAGCGGAAACCTAATGAGCTTGGGAGCCTTAGATTTTGGATTAATCGTGGATGGAGCTGTTATTATTGTGGAGGCGGCCATGCACCAAATTTCAAATAGCCCCAAAATTGGTTTCCAAACACAATTAAACCAACCTGAAATGGATAGCCAAGTCAATAAAAGTGCAAGCAAAATGATGAACAGTGCCGTTTTTGGACAGGTTATTATTTTGATTGTCTATTTGCCTATTTTAAGTTTAAGTGGGATCGAGGGTAAAATGTTCAAACCCATGGCTCAAACCGTTTCGTTCGCTCTTATTGGTGCCTTTATCCTAAGCTTGACCTATGTACCAATGATGACCTCCTTAGTTTTAAGCAAGAAAATCAAGCATGAACCAACTTTTTCAGACAAAATGATGGCTAAAATTGAAAAATGGTACCAAATGGCCTTGCTAAAATCCTTGCATCGGCTAAAATGGGTTGTGGCAACTGTACTTGTTTTGTTTGCAATAAGCCTAGGTATTCTATTCAATATGGGAGGAGAATTTATTCCCGCATTGGAAGAAGGCGATTTTGCTGTAGAAACCCGTTTGCTAACTGGCAGCAGCCTTTCCACATCCATTGCCTATACCCAAAAAGCAGCCGGTATTTTAAAGACCAAGTTTCCGGAAGTAGAAAAGGTTGTGACTAAAATTGGAAGTGGCGAAATTCCTACAGACCCAATGCCTTTGGAAGCAGCCGATTTAATGGTAATTTTAAAGGATAAAAGCGAATGGACCTCTGCATCGACCTTTAATGAACTGGCAGAAAAAATGAGTGCGGCTTTGGAGGAAGTCCCAGGAATAACAACAGGATTTCAATATCCTGTTCAAATGCGATTCAACGAACTAATGACTGGAGCCCGACAAGATGTTGTTTGTAAAATATTTGGAGAGAACTTGGATAGCTTGGCCGCCCTTGGAACAAAATTAGCCAAGACCATCGAAACCGTTGAAGGAACCCAAGACCTGTATTTGGAGCCCATCAATGGAATGCCACAGGTTGTAATTCAATACAATAGGGCCGTTTTAGCCCAATACAATTTATCCATTTCGGAGGTAAATAAAATCGTAAATACTGCCTTTGCCGGACAAAGTGCAGGCACGGTGAATGAAGGGGAAAAAAGATTTGATATGGTAGCTCGACTTTCACCCAATTTGCGAATGGATGCCCAAAACATTAAAAACCTTTTGATACAAGCTTCAAACGGCACCCAAATCCCTTTGCAACAATTGGCCAAAGTGGAAACAATCAATGGCCCAAATCAAATCCAAAGAGAAGACACCAAACGAAGAATAGTTGTAGGTTTTAATGTGAGGAAAAAAGATGTTCAGACCGTAGTTGAAGAACTACAAGCCAAGGTTGAAAAAGAAATCAAACTCCCTCCAGGATATTTCATTCGTTATGGAGGCACTTTTGAGAACCTAAATGAGGCCAAGAAACGACTTTCCATTGCTGTGCCAATATCCTTGTTGCTGGTGTTTATTCTTTTGTTTTTTGCTTTTAATTCAGTCAAACAAGGTTTATTGATTTATTCAGCGATTCCGTTATCTGCCATTGGTGGGATTTTCTTTCTTGCCTTGCGTGGAATGCCTTTTAGTATTAGCGCTGGTGTTGGCTTTATTGCTTTGTTCGGGGTGGCTGTTCTGAATGGTATTGTTTTGATTTCTGAATTCAATCGATTGAAACAACTAGGACACTCCAATATTTATCGCATTATTCTTATTGGAACCAAGTTGAGGTTAAGGCCAGTTTTAATGACAGCATTTGTTGCATCCTTAGGTTTTTTACCCATGGCCATGAGCAATGGTTCAGGCGCAGAAGTGCAAAGGCCCTTGGCAACTGTTGTAATTGGAGGCTTGCTTTTAGCAACCTTTCTTACCTTGTTTGTATTGCCTATTCTTTATATTTTACTTGATCGTCTAGAGCCTCGAAAGTTGAACCCCTCCTCATTGGCTATGGCCATCCTTTTCCTTGGTTTTAGCTTAAACGCCAAATCCCAAACAATCGACTTAAAAAGCAGTATTGATTCGGCATTAAAAAACCATTGGAGCAGCAGAAACCAAAGTTTAGAACAAGAATACCAAAAAAGTTTAGAAAAAACGGCCTTCAATCCAAATTCAACCTCCCTTTCGTTCGAAGGTGGAAATATAAACAGCGTTTTCCCTGACAGCCGATTGACACTTAGCCAAGGATTCAGTTTGCCAATGATCTATACCCGGCAAAAGCTAGTCCTAACCCAAGAAAGTCAATTATTGCAGTTAGCTAAACAATTGAACGATTTGGAACTGACAAGGCTTGTAGAAGAACAATTTTTCAGGTATTTGGTTTTGATAGAAAAGGAAAATGTTTTGGAAAAAACCGACAGTATTGCGAAGGAATTTGCACAAAAAGCTCAATTGCGGTTTGAAAAAGGGGAAAGCAATGCGTTGGAAAAATCCTATGCCGACCTATTTGTTGGCAACTTGCATCTTCAAAAACAACAGCTTCAACTGGATAAAGAAAATTGCTTGTTAGGCTTTCAGTTACTCATCAATTGTCAGAAAAGACTTGTGCCCCGTTTCAAAGGAATTAAATTTTTAGCTGATTCCCTTTCAAAAAACGGAGCGCATCCCTTTCAAGAAAGGTTAGAGAAGGAGATAGATTTAGCTAAATCGAAGGTTTTATTGCAGAAATCTCAGCAATTGCCATCCATAAATTTGGGGATAACTAACCAAAGTTTCAGAGGAATTGGGCCTGACAATAATTTATATACCTCAAAAAACAGGTTTACATCCTATCAAATCGGACTTGGGGTTCCCTTGTTTTTTGGGGCAAACAAGGCCTATACCAAAGCCTTGGAAACTAAGCTAAAAATAGCCCAAAACAAAGAATCATGGGAAAAAGCCTATTTGAAAAACAAACTAAAATTGGCAAGTAACCAACTTAAGCTTTGCCAGGAACAACTGAGTTACCTAGAGGAACACCAAAGCTTGGATGCCGAACAAATCCTTTTGCTTTCTCAAAAACAACTGAGCGCCGGTGAAATAAATTATTTGGATTGGGCAAGCTTACAAAAACAAGCCCTTGAAATCAAACTTAATTATTTAGCAGCCATCGAATTATACAATTTCTACGCCATTCAAGTAACCTATTTAAACGCACAATAACATGCATTACAGCTATATACTTTTGGCCCTGCTTTTTCTTCAGGCTTGCCAATCACCTAATACCGAAACCCAAACTCAAGCAACAAGCGAAAATGATTCCATCTTAGTTTTAAACGAGAAGCAAATTCAGGAATCAAAAATCACTTTGGGTAAAATTGAAAAACGACAATTATCAAGCACCCTTAAAGTAAATGGAAAAATCGATGTTCCGCCGCAAAACCTCCTTTCGGTAAGTACACCGTTAGGTGGGTATTTAAAATCCACCAAACTACTTCCCGGAATGCATTTAGCCAAAGGCGATGTGATTGCCGTATTGGAGGATCAACAATACATTCAGCTTCAGCAGGACTATTTAATTACCCAAGCAAGAATAGAAATGGCTGAAAAAGAATACAAACGCCAACTTGAGCTGAATCAAAGCAAAGCTAGCAGCGACAAGGTTTTTCAACAAGCAAAAGCCGACTACCTAAGTTTAAAAATCAATTTAAGTGCACTGGAGCAAAAACTACGTTTAATTGCGATTGATCCAGAAAAACTATCAGAGCAAAATATTTCAAAAAGTATTACGATTAAAGCGCCATTTGATGGGTTTGTTTCTAAAGTTAATGTGAACATCGGTAAATATGTTAACCCATCGGACGTACTATTTGAGTTGGTAAACCCCAATGATATACACCTCAATTTGAAGGTTTTTGAGAAAGATTTAATTCAACTTGAAATTGGTCAAAAGTTAATGGCCTACACGAATTCCAATCCAAACAAAAAATATTTATGTGAAATAATTCTTATCAGCCAAGATATTGCCGAAGACCGCACAGCTGAGGTTCATTGCCATTTTGAAAACTATGACAAAAGTCTACTACCAGGGATGTATATGAATGCAGATATTCAATTAAAGGACATGCAAAGTTTAGCATTACCCGAGGAATCTGTATTGTTTTTTGACGGGCGAAACTGTGTATTTGTTAAGCGAAATAACAATTTTGTTCTAGTGCCTGTAGAGATTGGCGAAAAAGAAGGGAAATGGGTTGAAATTAAAAATGGAGCATCCTTGGAAAAAGAAACAATTGTCATTCAATCCGCTTACACCCTTCTGATGGAACTGAAAAACAAAGCAGATTAAGCTAAAATTATCCATAGCATTTTGGATTGCTTGTAAAACCAAGAGCCTTCAAGATATTTTAAGTAGCTATAGGACAAGTAATTTACCTTGTAAAATTTAGATTTGGCGGGCCCCCAACCGCCAAAAACCATTTGCGTTTGAATAAACCATTTACCAGGGCGGTTGGGTCAGGCTTTCGCTAATACTCCTCAGCTTGCAGCCCCCGAAAATGCCCGGGGGCTGCAAGCTTGCGGGGTATCACGCTCTATCCTTGCCCGACACCTCCGCATAACATTCTACTGTAGCTGGGCCATTGCTTTTCATCCCATAGTGGCAAATTGAAATACAAAGACCATTTTTCACCCATATTATTGAATTTTCAAATACCTATTACTTGAATAGCATCAACTAACCAATGCATAATTGGTAAAACAAAATTGATTTACAACTGGTTAATCACTTATGCCATTCTAATGCGGAATTTAGGTTAAAAATCCCAAGGTGTAAATTTCACCCAAACCCAGGTAAACAGGTATCGGGCAAGGATAGAAGCGTAAAGCCCACAGGGATGCGTAGGCACGGAGCATACCGAGGACTTGCAGCGGATAGCCTGACCCGAACGCCCCAGCAGAATGGCAGAACAAAGTACAAATGGTTTTTGGGCGGAAGGGGGCACGCCTACTAAAAATCTTGGTATAGAAAAGAGTCCATTTATTTCACTACCCACACCAATTCGAGGTCCCAATTGGCTTTCACCTCCACCTTTCCATCGTAGATAATTACCTTTTCGGGTTGGCGGTGCTGAAGGTATTTTCCGGGATCCCATTTTCCATTTCCATTCGCATCAACCACCAATCTAAACTTGTAATTTCCCGGCAGCAGATAGGCGAAAGACAAGGTAGCTTCTTTGGTAAGTTTTTGCTCGCGGATAGGTGAACCTTTTTCGTTGAGGAGTTGGAGCACGTAATTTTGGGGGCCATTTTCGAAACTTAGCTTCAACTTCATATTTCCAAATTCCTTGGCAGACTTTACTTTGAACTGAGTTTGAAGCGTATCGTTGGTGAGCCCATTGATATCTTCCAAAGCTTTGGGCGGAATAATAAACCGGTATTCACGATCCTCCTTCCAAGGGAATTTGATTCGAAACCGACGTTGACTGAGGCTATCGGGGATCAGCTTAAATTGGAGGGTATCCTTACCTTGCACCAGTCGGGCTTGCGTAAAATCGGCCATTGCCAAGGGTTTAGGTGACATGAGGACTATTTCGCCGAGTGGATCCATTCCGTTGGCAGGCACAAGCAACTGCCATTTTTCAGGAGCTGTAGGTTTCGTTTTGCCTTTCCCAGCTTCCTTTTTTACCTTTTTATAGGCCAGATGCAAGGTATCGGCGGGGAAAGAATCCACCCAAAAGCGAAGATGCAAGGAATCAGAAATAGTGTCATTCATCCAGAAAACAAGCGAATCTTTTTGGGACGAAAATTCAAGGCTTTCCCATGTATTGGCTGCCAAAGGCTTAAGAAATTCGTATTTAAAACTAGAAAAAGGAATGTTATAAACCAGTTGCAATTTGCCAACCCGATCGTAGTTCCATTTTTTAAGACTTTGTTTCTCTTTAGCTTCTCCAAAGAGCTTTAGGGTGAGTGAATGATCGGAATGCAGGTCGAGTCCCTTACCTTTAATACTATTTTTTGTAGTGTCGGTTTTTGTAGAATCCTTCTTGGTTGTATCGGGCGGGGCTACATAGATTGGCGTAATCAGCGAGTCGATAAAGGCTATTTTTTCTTCATCGGGGTTATCGTACAAGTAATTGCTATTTTTATCGAGGAGGGCGAAAATTTTGTATTGGGCTTGGGCTACATTTTTGATAGAGAAATGACCGGATTCATCAGTGCGATCGAAATACGAAGGCAAGGTTTTGAAGGGCAAGGAATCTGCGGACTCCTTATAAAGCATTACCACTACATCCTTTTCTGAATTTCCGGTGAAAGCATCTTTGATAGCCCCATTGATTTGAAGCGAATCGATATAATTACCAGTGGAGAAAACATAGTTGAACTGAGGGAGTAGGTTGCCTTCGTTGAGGTCGGCTATACTTTGTCCGAAGTTAAAGTTATAGGTTGTATTGGGCTGAAGCGTATCCGTAATTTTTATTTGCAGGGATTTCCCTTTTGGCAGGTATTCGAGTGGGAACTTAAGTGGGGGCGAAACGATTACTTGGGATTGCGCATCTTTGGTTTGGACGTATTCATCGAAATCAAGGATGATTTTTTTGGCGGAGAAGTTCGTTTGGAAATTTTTGGGGGAGGTGAGCAGGAGTTGAGGGGGTTTGGTATCCTTTTCACCGCCAGAAGGTGCCACTACATTGGCGCAGCTAAAGAGCAGCATGCAGATAAAGAACACTGAGAAAATCCATAAAAAGAGGTATCTGCACACGAAAAGGAGATTTTTTTTTTGCAAAAGTACATTTTCGATGTTGTGGAAACAAAAAATATATACTTTCGCACCCCCATACCGAACAAAATTGCCCAGATGGCGGAATCGGTAGACGCGTTGGTCTCAAACACCAATGAGGTAACACTCGTGCCGGTTCGACTCCGGCTCTGGGTACGAAGAAAGAGAAGCTCTGTAAAATTCATTTACGGAGCTTTTTTTATGACTAAACATTTTGAAGTACTCAACTCTTATTGGAATGCTAGTTTCTACTATTCAATCGTTTTACTAAATTAGTTTAACATATAGTTTAGTTTCAATAAAGATTAGATTTATCTAATAAGTAAGATTTAAGGATAGGATTCTTACACCAATTAGCGTAAGGAAACGCTTATATAAAACGGAACAAGTGGAACGCCATTAAAGGCAGGCACAAGTGCAATCTTGGAATTTAACCTTGATTAAGCATTCGAAAGGAGTATACGATTAACCAGTTGTAAATCAATTTACTTTTCTAGTTTGATTATAAATACTAAATCGGGGCAAACCAATCAAATCAAGTAGTTCGGTTTTATAAATCCTCCAATTGATTAATTTGGATTAAAAGTAGTTTCTATGAAAAAGTGAATTCATTCTAAAGAAGCACAAAAAACCGATAAAAAGATACCACGCGGCACTAATTTAGGCTCATGTAAACACATATAAGAATGTATTGGGATTTATCCTAATAAAAACCAGCCTACACCTACAAAATACTTTCAATCGGTTTTCAAATTAATTTCCTTTTTGCATTTATTTTAACAAAGATGGTTTGTATTTACCCCTGAATGACTAATTCCTCGTTTATAAAAACAAGAGTTAATCAATTAAATATAGTTATTAAATTTCGATTTATTTTATTAAAATATTTTCTTAATTTGAAAATAAAAGCTTAATATTGCTTTTCAAACACCTTTTAAAATGAAAAAATCGATTATCTATACCATTATTTTGGTATTTTTTGGATTTTCAAGTCATGCCTCTTTTATTAATTATACGGCGACGGTAACCCATAATTCATGTAACAATGATGGCATAGTGCATATTGAAATCCAAAGTTCGGATATTCAGCCTCCGTATTTGGTTACTTGGACGATAGGACAAAATTACGGTTATGTAAATTACAACCCGGTGAACACCACCTTCAATTCCAATAGTTTTGATATAACAGGATTACCTCCGGGATTTATTAATATTTACATTGACCAAATGGGGAATGACTTCAATTTTAATCACCAATCTGTTTTTATTCCACTTCCCTTTACATTTGATGTTAATTCTACTCCAGGATCCTGTCCACCGCTTGTACCGGCGACTGTTGAGGTATTGAATTTAACGGGAGGGGTTGCACCTTTTACCTATGAATTATATAGCGTTGCACTTCCAACCCAGCTTCCTGTATTTCCAAGCGATACGATTACCAGCCTAACTGGTGATTTTGATTCCATTAGTTTTAATGGGGTAATGGATTTAGCTGTTACCGATGCCAATGGCTGCCGTGTTTCATTATTTAACATGAGGGATAGTCTCCTAATTGATGGACCAAGTTTTACTACCAACATTACCACTTCAATTCAAGATTGCCATACAGGCTCAATAAGCCTTTCGCCGTCTGGCACTGCTCCTTATCAAATCATATGGAACAATTTACCAAATGAAACTAGCTTAAGTTTAAACAATGTTCCAACTGGGACTACCTATACCTTTTTAATTACCGATGCCAATGGTTGCCTTTCTTCTGGAGGGGTTTTACTTAATGCAAATGTTTGGGCCAATGCCAATATTGGAAATATTACTCCGGCCATATGTCCCAATTCAAATGGTTCAGTAACCTTAAGTTCCCTAAATACATCTTCAAACCTTACTGCGCCATATACGGTTCATTGGAATAATGGACAAACCGGTTTAACTTTACAAAATGTATCTGGAGGAACCTATTCGTATTGGATTGAGGATGCAAATGGATGTATAACAAGTCCAGTAACAGTATCCGTAACAAGCACTAATTCCTTCTCTGTAAATGGTTATTCCACTGCAACTGGATGCTTAGTTGATACTGGATCGGCTTGGGTACAAGCCATTGGTGGAGTGGCGCCCTATGCTTACAATTGGAATCAATTAGGGAGCAATGATACTATAACGGGATTAGCAAATGGAACCTATTCTGTCTTTGTAAGTGATGCAACAGGTTGTTCCCAAATCGTAAGTGTTAACGTTCCATCAGCTTCTTACTTCTCCCCTTCACTTAGCACCAATAATACTATCTGCTCCCAAAACACAGGTAGTATTACAGTTACTATAAACAATCCATCACCGAATGCAGCTCCATTTTCATTTTTATGGAATAACGGAGAAACTACTCAAAGTATAAACAATTTAGATGAAGGAAATTATTCAGTTACAATAACTGACAGCCAAGGTTGTTCAAAAACCCTAAGTACAACTATTCAAGGCATTTTCAACATTAATACTAGCCCTTCCATTGACTATCCCTCTTGTTGGTTATTAGCAGATGGAAGCATATTTTTACAAAACATAACAGATACAACAGGATTAACCATTCATTGGAGCAATGGCGATTCAGGCCTATTAGCGGATTCGCTTCCTCCTGGTCTTCATACTGTTCAAATTTTCAACAGCAATGGCTGCTCTGTATCTAGAACCTTTAATGTAATTGCGTTCTCCTATGATTGTGCTTGTCAACTTTTTGGAACTTCCTATGTTGACGAAAATGGCAATTGCCAGTTTGACGCCAATGAAAGGCCTGTTCAAAATGCATTAATCAGAGTTAATAACGGTCAACAATCTTGGTTCACCTATACAGGATTCGATGGTCGTTACCAGTTTTATTTATTACCAGGAAATTATACTCTAACTGAAACAGCTCCGCTCTATTATCATTCCTCTACTTGTCAACCGAATATTGATACCATTACCATAACTGGCTCAGGCTCAGGATGTATTCAAACAGTGAATTTCCCCAATACCATGGAATCAGTGGTAGACCTAAACACATGGGTTATAAACAATGGGTGTGCTTGGCTTAATCATACCATGCAGCAAAATGTTATTGTAAAAAACGTTGGAACAATCCCCGTAAATGGGGCGCAAAATCATGTTGCACATCAAAATACAGTTCAATATTCTCCATTAGGTATTTGGTGGAACTACAATCCTAGCACTCTAACAGCTTCAATAAATGGATTCAATATACAACCAAACCAAAGTTTTAGTAACCCTTTACAATATAATATCGGAGCAAATCTGGCTTTAAACCAAGAAGTCAATTTCTTTGATACGGTATATACTCAATCAGGAAGTTTTGCAAATGATGTAACTCCGTATAATAACACCTTTCTTTCAGGTGCCTTAACATGTAATTCCTATGACCCCAATTATATAGAGGTTCAAAATATGAATTCATCCCAATTGACTGGAGAAATTTACCCTGACTCAACCTCTTCGATCCAACTTAGGTATATCATTCACTTTCAAAATACTGGCAATTATTTGGCTGAAACAGTTGTATTAAAACAAAAAGTAGATGAAAATTTCGTTTTAGAATCCTTGAGACCAGAAGCAGGTTCTCACCCATTTTATGCCCGAATTGATTCAAGCAACAACTTAATAATTACCTATCCACATATAAACCTTCCTGATAGTTTTTCAGATCCGGAAGGAAGCCAAGGGTGGTTTAGTTATTCCATAATTGGAGAAGATCCTTGCTCTAAAAATTACCAGCATACTGCTTATATTTATTTCGATGCCAATGAGGCAATAGTAACCAACACAGCAGAAACAAACATTTATTGCTCTTCTATTGATGAGCGGCCCAACCCTTCAGAAATCAAGGTATTCCCAAATCCTTCTTTGAATCAAATTCAACTGGTAAGTAAAATAAATAAAAAGGAATTGGAATATTTCTGGATTAGAGACTTGGTAGGTAAAGTAGTTCTCGGACCAATCGCTATTGACTTTAAAAACGAATTCATATCCAAACCTATTGATATAAGTAACCTAAGCCAGGGTATGTATTTTATTTCATCAAAATCAAACCATTCAGAAGGAATAAAATTTATAAAGGAATAATTCAATCAATATCTAACAAAACATTAATAGAACTTTTAACTTTCTTCACCCAATTATTTACATAGTCAATTATTATACAATTTAATAAATCCATATTTTCGCTAAAAAAAATGAAAAAGACCTTACTTTTTTTAATTGCCATGTTTGGCATGTCAAATTTGCAATCCCAAACTAACTTGATAATTAATGGAGGATTAGACTCAGCAACAATTTGTCCAAACTCAAATTCTCAAATTAATCGTTGTTACAATTGGTTTAATCCAAACAACTACTATACCCAAGGTTTGTGGGGCTCTCCTGATTATTTTAATCTTTGTGGTTCAAATGGTTACACCTCACCTAATTGTGGATGGGCCACCACGTATCCGCAATCAGGCGATGGAATGATTTGTTTGGCAACTTATAACCAGAATTATTCCAATTTTAGAGAATATGTTTCTTCCAAACTACTTTATCCGCTTGTTCCAGATGTTACCTACACTGGTTCTTTCTGGGTTACCCTAGGAAATGATAATGTATGTAAGTACATAACGGACGGATTAGGCATTGCCTTTACAGATACAGCCTTAACACAAACATCCTATGAACTTTTAAACGCCACGCCTCAATTCGAAATAAATAATCAGGTTTCAGATACCAACTGGGTACAATATACTTTTTCATTTACACCAACTGAAGTACTAAATTACATCACAATTGGCAATTTCAGGACGGATAACAACACCAATAAAACTGTTGTTAATCCGAATGCAAATCCAAATAATTATGCCATCTATTTCATTGATAATTTTGAATTATATGTTGATTGCAATGGAATGGCTACAAGTTTGGTACAACCAAACGCTCCTAATAAAACTTCTGAAAAACTGCTAGTAATCCCAAATCCTTCTGGAAATTTCATATCAGCAAATTTTAAAGGTAAAGAAATTGAAAAAATTCAGATTTTAGATTTAAATGGTAAACTAATTCAAGAAGAATCAAAAGCTGAAGAAGTTTATATTGGAAATTTGGCAAAAGGAATGTACATCATTAAAGCCATTAGTGGTAATTGGCAGGCCTCAACCAAATTCATTAAAGAATAAGTTCATTAAAAATTCAAAAAAAAAGGCCTGCGTGAAAAACACGCAGGCCTTTTTTTTTGAATTAACAAATTAAATACGGGCCTTCATCTCATCTAAAGCAGCATCAAGATATTCCTTTTTCTTGTATTCCTTTTTGGCTGGACGTTTAACTAGTTCAATCCATTCATAATCTTCTGCATCCATTGACAATGCATACCTCTCAAGTTTTTGAAGTACCAATCCAGTTGAATAAATAGATGGAATCAATAGGTCTGCATAAAGGCTTTGGTCAATTATTTGTAATAATTCAGGTCGATTTGCTCTAACCCACTCCAAATAATAAGGATCAGGAATATGGATACAAACCCTTCCCTCCTCTTTCAACACCCCCGCAATGGTTTTAAACAAACCGGCATGTTGTTCAACTGGGATATGCTCCAACACATCAGGTAAAACCACAAAATCGAATTTTTGGGTAGTGGTAAAATCACTCATATCACTTACCATTAAAGTGAGGTTGGTGAATTTACCTAAGCGTTGCTTGGCCCTTTCAATGCTTTCAGGACTGATATCAACAGCTAATAATTTGCCAGCCTTAGCCGCCAAAAGTCCGGTTAGGGTTCCAATGCCGCAACCAATTTCCAACACATTGGATTGGTTGTTCAAACCTAATCCTTTCAAACGTTTCATGATGGTACGGTGGCGGATATTTACACCAATTTCTGTTTGCTGGGTGGCGTATTTGTCGTAAAACCCAGCTATTTCATTACGGCTTTTGCTCATTGGGACAAAAGTAATGTTTTCGAGGAAAAATAAAGTTCCAATCTTGGTTTTTGGTTGATGGATAAAAAATTAATTCCTCTTTGGACAAAATCCTTTTAGAATGCGTATTTCACCAATTTCATGTGGAATGCCCGGGCAAGGATAGAGGCAGTCTAGCCCACAGGGATGCGGAGGAACGGAGCAGACCGAGGACTAGCGCCGAAAGCCTGACCCAACCGCCATGCACCAACTAAAATAGACGTAGGAAGCGGTATTTGCGGTTGGGGGCCCGCCAAATCATTAAACCCAAATTCAGCATTAGAAATCTATTACAGCTTCCAACTGCTTCAAATACAAGGATTTCAGAACAATTTTTGACTTCAAAATGGTTTACTATTCCTTCACCCAAAAATTAACCTGAAACCCTCGTCTTTATTGCGTTTGAAAGCTTCACTACGATTTCTAATGCGTAATCTGGGTTAAAATTATCTCCATTTTTCAAGGATTTAACTTCATGGCCATCAATGAATCCCAATTAGATTTCTGGTGCATTTGCTTCATTCCCTACTTTCTCAAACCTCGCCGTAAAATGTCTCAAAAATGGCGGTTCATAGGTAATTCGATATCCCGTTTTTTGTCCTCTTAATTCCAAAATATCCTCGAAAACTTCGAGTACATAATCAATATGGCTTTGGGTATATACCCGGCGCGGAATGGCCAACCGCACCAGTTCATTGGCTGCAGGAATCAACTTGCCATTTTCATCGTTTTTGCCAAACATCACCGAACCAACTTCCACACAGCGAATTCCTCCTTGCACATACAAATCGCAAACCAAGGCCTGACCGGGGAATTGACCAATTGGAATATTAGGGTACAACTTATGGGCATCGATGTACACGGCATGTCCACCAATAGGCCACACCACCGGAATTCCCATTTTTCGCAAATGCTCGCCTAGGTAAGCGGTGCTTCGGATGCGGTAGTGCAAGTAATCAGGATTGAACACCTCCTGTAAACCAATGGACAAGGCTTCCATATCCCTACCTGCTAAACCGCCATAAGTGGTAAACCCTTCAGAAATGATGAGTAGGTTCTTACAGCGTAAAGCCAATTCCTCATTTTTCAAAGTGAGCAAACCTCCAATATTAACCATTCCATCTTTTTTGGCACTCATAATAAAGGCGTCTCCCAAACGCAGCATCTCTTGGGCAATTTCCTTGAAGGATTTGTTTTCATAACCTTTTTCCCTTTGCTGAATGAAATAACTGTTCTCGGCAATTCGGCAACCATCAATCACCAATAGCAATCCATTTTGGTCGCAGATGGAACGAATAGCTTTCACATTTTCCATACTAACTGGTTGACCTCCAGCAGAATTATTGGTCACAGTAATAATAACTGCACCGATGTTGGATGCTCCTTTTTCTTGAATTAGCCCTTGGAGTTTATCCAAATCCATATTGCCTTTGAATGGGAGGAACAATTCGGGGTCCTTTGCTTCGTCGGGCATAACATCAATGGCGGTAGCGCCTGTAAATTCGATATTGGCTCGAGTGGTGTCGAAGTGGGTATTGCTGATAAATACTTTGTTGCTTCCACCTAAAAGTCCATACAAAATCCGCTCGGCTGCCCTGCCTTGATGGGTAGGAAGAATGTGAGGCATTCCGGTTAAATCCTTTACAACAGCTTCCAAGTGTTCCCAGCTTTTGGCTCCGGCATAACTTTCGTCGCCCAACATGATGCCAGCCCACTGCGAATCGCTCATGGCACCGGTTCCGCTATCGGTAAGGAAGTCGATAAACACATCTTCGGCATGGAGCAAAAAGGGATTAAACCCTGCATCTTTCAGGGCTTTTTGACGGTATTCTTCGGTGGTTACTTTCAAAGGTTCCACCATTTTAATTTTAAAAGGTTCGGCTAATACTTTTCGTTTTTTATCGGTCATGTTCTAAACTATTACATTGAAATTGAGCCTTTGCGGAAATCGCTTTGGGCTAAAATGGCATTGATGATATAAGGAATTCCTTGTGCAGTAGCGGCAGTGGCTTCTTCGAGGGCAGATTTGAATTGGTCTAACTTCTCTACTCTTTGTCCGCGGCCACCAAAGGCTTGAGCAATCTTTTCGTAATCCGAATGGGCTAAGGTTACAGCACAATGGCTTTTCAAAAACTCCACTTGGTCGCGGGCTATTTGGTTCCAGCAGGCATCATTGCCAATAACTGCAATTACAGGGAGTTTATGGCGAACAAAGGTGTCGAATTCGATTAGTCCATAGCCCGAACTACCATCGCCAAAGATGATGAACACTTCCTTTTCTGGGAAAACCAATTTAGCACCCAACGCAAAACCTGCTCCAACACCCAAGGTTCCAAATACTCCTGGATCGAGCCAAGATAGCGGCGCTCGTGGTCGTAAGGTATAGGCTGAGGTGGCCACAAAATCGCCTCCATCGGCTACCAAAACAGCATTCGAACCAAGTTTTGCATCCAGGTGACGAAACAAACCAAGGGGATTTATACCTTGGGTTGGTTCCTCCATTTGGGCATTTATTTCGGACTCCCGCTTCAAGTCGCGCTGTCTAAGGTTTTCAATCCAAGTGTTAGATCGGCTTTGGAATTGTTTTGCCAGTTGAACAATAAAATCTTGCGGATCGGCTAGGATAGCCAAGGTAGGCCGTTTGTTTTTGAATAAATCTTCCTTTGATCGGTTAATGGAAATAAACTTACGTGAACCTATGTGGGCACCATAATCCAGGCGAAAATCGTTGGGCACCCCAGCCAAAACAATCAGGTCCGATTCTTTAATGGCTTCTTTGCGTTTATGCCGCATTTGAAGCGGATTTTCGGGACCAAGCAAACCTCTTCCCATGCCACTTAGGAATACGGGGATTCCTAATTTTTCAACGGCAGTAGCCAAGGATTGTACCTGCTCGGGTTGCATCACCGCACCGCTCCCCAAAATAAGCAGGGGCTTTTGAGCTTTTGCCAAAAGTGAAACTGCCTTTAAAACGGAGTCAGAAGAAGCCGTTGGAACTTTTGCTTTTGCAGGTTTGGATGGAAACTGGACTTGGTCTTTCCCTTCGAAAAGCTTGCGGGCATGGCGGTTTATATACCATTGTAAGGCCTTTTCCTGAAGGTTTCGGGGCGACTGTTCTTTGGATTTTGCCCCGTACCAACTTCGAACCAGTTCTTCGTCGTAAAGAGTATCGATTGGACATTCAACAAAAACCGGACCCGGCACACCTTCCTGAGCCCTTTGAAAGGCTTGGGTGAGCACCGGTACGATTTGTTTCACTTTTGTGATCCGGGCAGCCCATTTTACATTGGGTTTCATGAGGGCCATTTGGTCGATATCCTGAAGCGAACCTCGGCCTTTCAAAATTGTGGCAGCCCCACCACCAAGGATTAGCAAAGGCGACTGGGCTAAGTAGGCATTTTTAACAGCTGTAATGGCATTGGTAAGTCCAGGACCGGCGGTAACAGCAGCCACTCCGAGCGTTCCAGAAAGACGAGAAACAGCATCGGCAGCAAATACAGCTGTGGCTTCATGTCGCGTATCCACCACTCGAATTCCTAGGTTTTCAGCCCCAACGAAAATTGGAGAAATATGTCCCCCACAAAGGGTAAATAGAAATTTAACACCGTGCAATTGCAGGGTTTTGGCAATAATTTCACCTCCGTTCATGGCAAAAGCTTTGAGGCGAAAGTAGCAAGCGCGTAATGCTTAAGAAATGACTGTTGTCAGGTTGGCAACTGAGGTTTTAACACCTGAATTACTATCCTATCTCCAATATTTTTAATTCTTAATTCTTTAATTTTTAATTATTACGCGGGCCCTGGGTGCTCCGAACGAATTTGGTCGTTGATCCTTGTTTTTAGTTTTCAGTTTCTAGTTGGATGCCTTGAACCTTGAACCCTGAACTTTGAAAAAGCCTAAATTAACCACAACTGCCTTTCGAAGGGCTATCGGGCAGGGATTGAGGCAGTGTAGCCCACAGGGATGCGTAGGCGCGGAGCGGACCGAGGACTACCGCCGAAAGCCCGGCTTTTTGCCTTCCGCTACAGTAGGGATTATTAGGTAAAACCTAGGGGCAAAAAGGCACGCATAAAAATTAACTCCTACTTTAACATTATAAACTCCCTGAAATTGGATCGATTGATAACCTTACACTCGGCTTGGTAGGTTTGCGAAAAAGTAGTTGGAATTTTTTTAACTCGCCTTTCGTTCCACTTAAATTCAAATCCCCACATTTTGCCCGAATGCTCTTCCACCAAATCGATTTCCTGCTGTTGCTTGGTTCGCCAAAAATAGGTTTTGGCCAGACTTTGGCTGTATTCAATGCACTTTTTCCGCTCCGATATCAGGAAATTCTCCCATAGAGCCCCCACATCGTTTCGAAGGGCCAAGGTGTTGAAATTTCCTATCACCATATTGCGAACCCCATTGTCGTAAAAATACACTTTCATATTGGTCTTAATCTCGTTCCGAAGATTGCGACTGAAACTTCCTAAACGGAAAATCACATAGCCTTGCTCGAGAATTTGAATGTATTTATTGACTGTATTTTTATCAATGTTAAGCAATTGGGCCAATTCAGTATAATTTACCTCTTGCCCGACTTGCAATGCCAAAGCCCTTACCAATTTTTCCAAAACATCGGATTTTCGAATGTCGGAATAAGACAATATATCGCGGTACAAATAGCTGTTTACCAAATTGCTAAGAACTCCCTGTTCCTTTCCAGGATGATTCCACACGTCTGGATAAAAGCCATACAAAAGCCGATTCTCCAATTGTTGTTCGGTATACAATCGTCCATGCTTGGCTTCATATTCCTGAAACGAAATAGGTAAAAGGTGGTATTCCCATTTTCGACCAGTCAATGGCTCATTTAAGGTATTGCTTAGGTCGAAGGAGGACGAACCGCTGACCAAAATTTGGACGTTCTTGATCCGATCGATGATGATTTTCATGGTCAAACCAATGCCTTCAATACGCTGAGCCTCATCAATAAACACCAATTTATTTGCTCCCAAAATCGACCTTATTTGCTCTGTATTAGGCTGATTCAACAAGGCTCGAGTGGCAGGATTGCCTCATTCAAAAAACAAGAATTCTTTATCCTTGAGCATTTCTTCAATCAAAGTTGTTTTCCCAACTTGCCGAGGTCCAATCAAAACGATGGCCTTGCCCGAACCAAATTGCTTTTCGATGACGGATTGCAGAAGTCGTTGATGTATTCGATTGCAACCTATAACTTTTAGTGATTACATTCACCATAGGTTATAACTTTTGGTGATTATATTCACCGTAGGTTATAACTTTCGGTGAATAGCAGGTTTTGAAAACACAATTTACCCAGATTTCACAATAGAAATGCACAATCGATTAACCAACTGTAAACCTAGCAGTTCGGATTAATAAATTCTCAAATTGATAAATTTTGGATTAATACCGAATGGACATTATGTTTAGTCCAATTTCAGGCCCACATTTTCTTGAAAAAACTGAAGTAAAATACTGCATCTTCCGCATTTACCAATCCTACCAAAATCCAAAAAGCACGGATACATTGAACAAAAAATAGATTAAAATTCATGCTCAAAATGGACAAAAAATCAATTTACACTAATTTCAACCCTAAGTTTACCCCTATCCTATCCCCTATTTTGAACGCAAGGCGCATCCATTAAGCTATTTTAAGACTTTGTTTAAACTTATTTGTTTTTCGTTAAACAAAGTAAACTAATTTCGCAACCTCCTTTAATCGCCCATACAAATCACTTAGCCTTTGGCAATGAAAATAACCACCTTTTTTCTTACTTTCCTTTCCCTTTGCTTTTCAATTCAAGCCCAAGTAACAGGGGTTATTCGAGGAACAGTAAAAGACAAAAACACCCAAGAAACAATCGTTGGGGCCAACATCATTATCGATGGAACCACCAATGGAACCAGCACCGATATCGATGGAAACTACAAAATTATTTTACCTGTAGGGACCTACAACCTAAGAGCAACCAATTTAGGATACACTACCCTGATTAAAGAAAACATCGTACTAAATTCTGGAAACGACCAAATTGTGAATTTCGAATTGGAAAGTTCCAACACCCAATTATCCCAAGTAACGGTTACCTTCGATAAAGGCCGTTCGGCGGTGGCAACCGATATGATTACCCCGCTATCGGTACAGCAACTGACCACCGAAGAAATTAAATCTAACCCAGGTGGAAGTTTCGATGTTTCGCGCGTTATCCAAACCTTACCGGGAGTTGGAGGGGCCAATGGTGGCGCATCCCGCAACGATATTATTATCCGTGGCGGGGCTCCAAATGAAAATGTATATTATATCGATGGTATAGAAATCCCTGTGCTAAACCATTTCCAAACCCAAGGCAGTTCGGGTGGCGCTCAAGGCATTTTAAATGTCTCGCTTATCGAAGATGTGAAACTTACCTCCTCGGCCTTTGACGCCCGCTACGACAATGCCATTGCCTCCACCTTTATCATCAAACAACGCCAAGGCAACCCTGAGAAATTTAGTGGCAATATCCGTTTGAGTTTTACCGAAGCTGTGGCTACACTTGAAGGTCCAATGGGAAAAAAAACGAATTTTATCGTTTCGGCCCGTAAATCCTACCTCGACTTTCTTTTCAAATTAATCGATCTTCCGATTCGTCCTAACTTCTGGGATTTTCAATACAAAGTGGTGCATAAATTCAATGAGAAAACAACCCTTACCGCCATTGGTTTAGGCGCAATCGACAACTTTTCGTTCGGTGCAACCAAGGAATCCACACCCGAAAATGAATACCTCCGTCGCTCCTTGCCTATAATTAAACAATGGAACTACACCACTGGCTTTGTCCTCAAACGATTGGTAAACAAAGGTTTTGTGCAAGTAGCTGTAAGCCGAAATATGTTTAATAACGATATCGATCGCTTCGAAGATGCCCAATACAACGACGAAACCAAACGTAATTTCAAACTGCGCTCACAAGAAATCGAAAATAAACTACGGGTGGATGTGAACAAATACATCAATGGCTGGAAAATTTCATACGGGGTGATGGGACAATATGTAAAATACAATACCGAACTGTTTAATAAAGTTACGAATACCATTTCTGATTCTTTAGGTAATGTAATTATCCCCGGTGTTACCGTTAACATCAGCTCAGCTATCGATTTTTTTAAATATGGTGCATTCGGTCAGGTTTCCAAGGAATTGTTCAACAACAAATTACTTACCTCTTTTGGCATTCGAACCGATATGAATTCCTTTATGAAGAATGGCAACAATCCACTCAACACCTTGTCACCCCGCCTATCCTTTGCTTATCACCTTTCAGCCAAATGGGATCTGACAGCTTCGGTTGGTTTGTACCATAAAATTCCTACCTACACCTCGCTTGGTTTCCGCGATGCCAACAACGAATTGGTAAACCGTTCGATGAAATACATCCGTTCCTTGCACTATGTATTGGGCACTCAATTCCTACCCAACGAAAGTCTGAGGTTTACCCTCGAAGGCTTTTATAAACGCTATAGCAACTATCCCGTTTCTATCAACAATGGCTATTCACTGGCTAATTTAGGTAGCGATTTCGGCAGTATCGGCAGCGAGCCAATCCAAAGCACGGGCATTGGCGAGACCTACGGTTTTGAATTCTTCGTTCAACAAAAACTGGTTAAACGATTGTTCTATGTGTTAAGCTATACCTACGTTCGAAGCAAATATTCTGGAATCGACAATAAACTTATTGCATCCGCTTGGGACAACCAGCACTTGGTTTCAACCACCTTGGGTATTAAATTAGGTAAAGGTTGGCAAATTGGACTAAAATACCGCTTTGCTGGTGGCACACCTTTTACACCGTTCAATATGGCTGCCTCTCAACAAAATTTCGTTTTGCTTGGAACCGGAATCCTAGATTATACCAAATTGAATACCGAGCGCTTGAAATACTTCAGCCAATTGGATTTGCGCGTCGACAAAATGTTCAACTTCAAGAAATTCAGCATGGATTTGTTCTTGGATTTCCAAAATGTGTTGATGACGGCCCAACAATCGCCCCCTTACTTCACATTCAAACGTACTGCTGACAATACCAGCTTTGAAACCACCGACGGAAAAGCATTAAAAGCCGATGGTTCCAATGGAATTCCCGTTTTATTGGAAAATTTCAGCAAAAACATTGTACCAACCATTGGTTTGATCATCGAATTCTAAGCAAATCGTGCGCTTTATCAGCCAATAGCCTGATTCTGCTCATTTTGTACCTGAGGGCCAAATTCAACCTTTGCATGGGTTGTTTGGCCCTTTTTCATGAAAAACCCTACCGATTTTGTAAGTAAAGAAGAAGCACTCCGATTGGTTCAATCCAATCAGCGGGTATTTATCCATGGCAGTGCGGCAACCCCCATCCACCTGCTCAAAGCCTTGGTGGCAGAAAAAGACCGCTTAAGTAAAGTCGAACTGGTTAGTATTTCCCTGCAAGGAATCGACCTGAACGATCCTGGTTTGGAAGGGCATTTCTTTATGAATTCACTCTTCGTGTCAGATACCAATCGCAAAGCTGTAAACGAAGGTAGGGGCGATTATGTACCTGTTTTCCTTAGCGAAATCCCATTGCTTTTTTCCCAAGGAATTTTGGCTATCGACGTGGCCATTGTCCATGTTTCACCTCCCGATGCACACGGATTTTGCTCCTTGGGAACCTCCGTAGATATTGCCCGTTCGGCTGTAAACCATGCTAAGAAAATCATTGCCCAGGTCAATCCTCGTATGCCCCGCACCCACGGCGACACCCTCTTACCAATCCACAAAATCGATGCAGCAGTTTGGGTTGACGAACCCTTACCCGAAATTAGTTATGCCCAAAACGCTACTCCCGTAACCGAAACCATTGGAAAACAAGTAGCCTCCCTCATCGATGACGGCGCAACCTTGCAATTGGGCATTGGTACCATTCCCGATTCGGTTGTAAAAAACCTCGGAAACCATAAAAACCTCGGACTGCATACCGAAATGTTCTCCGATGGCGTCATTCCCTTGATCGAAAAAGGGGTAATCAACAATTCGCTCAAGAAAAAATCAAAAGGGTACTGCGTAACTGGCTTTATGATGGGAACCGAAAAACTTTACCGATTCGTGGACGACAATCCCATTGTTTTGGCCTTGGATATAGCCTATGTCAACGATCCCCGCATCATTTGTCTTAACCCGAAAGTTACCGCCATCAACAGTGCCATCGAAATTGATTTAACCGGACAGGTATGCTCCGATTCCATTGGCACCTACCAATATTCAGGCATTGGCGGACAAATGGATTTCATCCGTGGCGCCGCTCTGTCGGATGGAGGAAAACCAATTATTGCTATGCCATCCACCACCAACAAAGGCATTTCAAGAATAGTTCCCAACCTAAAAGAAGGAGCTGGGGTGGTTACTACACGTGGGCATATCCACTGGGTTGTTACAGAATTTGGCTCTGTCAATCTCTTTGGCATGAACCTAGAGCAGCGAGCCCGAGCCTTAATCGGTTTGGCTCATCCCAACCACCGCGACGAGCTCGAAAAAGCCTTTTATCAACGTTTCAAACATTTATTTAAACCATTATAAGCATGGAAACCGCTACCCGAACCTATCTGCACCTCTACCAAGAATTGGGCAAATTATTTTATGGAATTGCTGCCTCCGACCGTCATGTTAAAGCGGAGGAAGTAGCCAAATTAAGGCAAGTTGTACGTGACGAGTGGGTCCCATTCGAAAGCCATACGGATGAGTTTGGTACCGATTCGGCCTATCAAATTGAGTTTGTTTTCGATTGGATGGAAGCCAACCAAATTGATCCGGAAGATATCTTGAGCGACTTCAAAGACTACTTGCACGAGCATTCTAGACTTATCGACCCATCTATGCGCCAACATATTTATGATACTTCTGTAAAAATCGCCGAAGCTTTCGACGGAAAAAACAAGGCCGAATCGGTGTATTTAAAACAACTGAAGAAAATTTTAGCTCATTAAATTTGGTTTATTGTCAGCCCAAATTCCTCTCCCGCCTAATTTTTAATTTTTAATTACTTAATTATTAATTTCATTTGGCGTGTCCCCATCCGCCCAAAACCATTCTGCTAAAAACTAGGCCTTGATGCAGGGCGTATGGGTCGGGCTATTCGTTTCTAGTCCTCGGTCTGCTCCGTGCCTCCGCATCCCTGTGGGCTATCCACTTCTATCCCTACCCGAACACCTCGACTTAGGCTTTAGGGGAGAAACCAACTGAAACCCTTCGATTTGGTTTTAATTCAAATTTTGAAACTGTTATTTAAGCAATAGTCCAAAGTTTATTGGAAGAATTATTTTGGTAACTACCTAGTATACAAAACAATAGTCCAATTTCTCTTCAAAAAGCAACAATAAAATCGGACCTTAATACTGTTGTTTCGGTATAAATTAATAGAAGGACTTTTTACCGAGCTACAATATTTTATTGGGTTTGGCCCTCCGGAATAAATTCCTGATAACAACTGCCTATAATCAAACAAAACTTATTGACCTACAACCGGTTAACCCTTCTAGCACTTCAAATGCAGAGCCTGTATTAATTCATGACAACTGAAAAGTAATGCCGCTTTCATTATTTAATACAGTTTGGATTTGATTCCGCATTACCAACTATTTTCGCACCTGCCTATGAATGCTGGAGAACACCTTCAATTATTCGAACAAACGTATCCATATCTCATTGGCATGTTCCTATTCTCCCTGCTATTCAATGTGTACGAACAGAGGAATGGAAATTGGAAAGCCAACCTCCAATCTTCCCTTTCGAACCTCAGTATGTTGTTTACTGAACAATTATTTAGGGAGGTTTTGGTCAAAGTACTGCTGTTTTCGGGGTATGGTTTTATTTACGAATACTACCATTTTTTTGAATTTGGAAACCAATGGTATTATTGGCTTATCGCCTTTCTTCTGATTGATTTTATTGGCTATGTGGAACATTATACGGCCCACCGCTGGAACATTTTTTGGGCCATTCACGAGGTGCATCACCAACCCGAGGAAATGAACCTGACTGTTACACCCAGAAAACATTGGTTAAACAGTTTTGTGAAATCCAAATTCTTTTTACCCTTGGCCTTATTGGGCATTTCCCCAGCCATGTTTTTGATTGTTTTGATTGCTTCAGCTTATTATACCCTATTTCTACATACTGAATCCATCCGGAATTTTGGCCCCTTCAACTGGTTGTTTGCCGCCCCAGACCACCACCGGGTGCACCATGGCAGAAACCCACAATACATTGATAAGAACTTCGGAATTGTACTGATACTCTGGGACCGACTATTCGGAACCTTTGAACCTGAGATTGAAAAAGTGGAATATGGAATTACTAAATACCGCCAACAAAACAATTTATTCTATTTGAACACGGCTCGATTTGTGGAACTTTGGGACGAAACCAAAGCAAAAAAAGGGTTTCTGCCTAAAATTACCTACTTGTTTCATTCGCCCAATTCTGTTTCAACAAAAGAAACCATTGTAACGAATAAACCACTTCAAATCGATGAAAGAATCTTTTATTATTCGGTATTTCAATTGGTATGGGCTGGCAGTTTTGTCTTTTTTTTCTTTTTGAATAATTCGGAGTGGGGAAAAGCACTTTCCTGGCTTTTATGCCTAAATTTGTTTATTAGCCTAACCAACCAAGGATTCCAACAACATGGTGCTTGGAAATGGATTGAATGGATAAGACTTTTTTGTTTCCTACCGCTGGCCTGGAACCTGAATTCCTTTTACTATTATTTCACCTTAGTTCCTAGTTTGCTATCCATCCTTTGGCTGCTATGGCTGGAATGGAAACCAAGCCTTCATCAAAACCAAATTACAAATACAAACTGATTACTTTTTGGATTTGCTAATTCCAAAATTAGAGCAAGAAATGACTAAAGAGTTAGGAATCAATTTATCAAATTAAAGGTCCAAATTAAATTCGTTTTGTAGTAAATAAAGTTGACTATTTTTCCTCTAATCAAAATTCGAAGCTCAAATTTTTGTTTAAACCTAGAAATGGCTAACGAAGCAGTAAACCGATAATTACATTTAACGGTTTTACTACTGTCACCCCTATTGAATCATATTAAACTGAATGTTTGTTTAATATCAAATAGGTAGTCTTGCCAATGGTGTCAACAAGAGGAAATGTATAATCAGGCTTTTGAGAATAACCCAACTTATCCATTTGTGAAATAAATTGCTCAAACGCCTTAAAATTCATGTCATTGGCATTCTTTTCCTCTTCCAATTTTACGGTTTCTTTTAATTTGTCAACAATAGACTTCATATTGCGAAATTATATAAATTTTCTTGAATGCAAAAATGCCTCAGAATTGTTTCTAATAATGTATTGGCAAATAAGGTCGTTGTAATCTCTAATTAGCGGCTTCAAAGTTGTGTCATTAGAGTAATCCTCAATTTTGAGTTTTAAAACATTTGTCAAGGCTGCAACATCAATTGAACGTCCGTGGGAGTGCCAAAGTTTATTATTTGATAAATCTCTAGCAATTTCAGTGGCTCTATCTGTTTTTTCTTGGAGTGTCACAAAACTAGAATTACTGTGATAATTCCAGTTCTTGAACTTATATTTAACAAGCCATTCTTTCAAAAGTTCAATAGTAAGGTCACGTGCTTGTTCAAATCTCCTTAACATTGCAATATCTTGTTCTCTCAACATGATTAATTCTGCTTGGGTTAGCGTTCCCTTTGCCGACTTTTCAATCATTTCTTCAACCTTGTCCAGATAGCCAAGCGCCGGAACCCAATTTTTTCCATTAAAAACTTGTGGGTCAATTGGCCCAAGGGACGAAGAATAATCCATAAAAATTTTGTCACCCGACATGCAAAAAATTGTCCCTGCAGAATATGCAGCATCAGGAACAATAAAATAAACCTCCTGGTAATGATGCCTTGTAATTTTAACCAATTTTTCTACCGTCTCGGCACTTCCTCCCGGTGTATTTAGAATAATACAAAGTGTTGAATGCTGAATTAAATCCGATTTTAAATCCTCAATGAAATCTCTGAAAGGCTTTTCAAGTGAATTTGCGATTGAACCATAATAAAATATTACATCCGCATCAAAATGGGTTTCAAGTTTCGATAATTTATCATTTAAAATATCGTGCAACGTACTGTCAAATATCGGTTTCATTGCTTAAGTATAAAAAAGAAAAAAGCATATATTCGATTCCTAATCAAAAATGATTCATGTTGGTCATTAATAGTGTTTTATGCTTGTTTTATAATCTTATGAGGGAAAAGCATAGCTCAAAAACAGGAGGAAGAAAAATCTTCAAAAACAATTACAATAAACCCAATTTTAGCACGAAAATATAAATACAAATAATTTAAAAAAACAAAGATTAAAGAATAAAAATTTTCAACATGAAAAACGCTAAACACTTTACTCTATTACTATTTTTTCTATTTACTCCATGCGATACGATTGGAGAACAGGAAGAAAATCATACAATTTTAGGATTGAATTAATCTGAAAAACAATTTCAATTTAACCCTATTCTATAAAGCCGTTCGTATTAAGCTATTCGACTCATTTTCATTTTGAACCAAATAAAAACCGAAGTACCCCATTAAACCTTGATTTCCAAGCTATTTCATCATGCGCCTGTCCTGGGAAATAGGCGGTTTTCCAATTGGCCTCAGTAAAACCTTTTTCTTTCAAAATTTCATCCACTTTCTTTTGATAAGGTGGATAATAGGCATCTAGGGTTTGGTCGCCACAATCGAAATAAAGAGAATGCGTTTGAGGATTGGGAAGATTTTCACGCAAGTAATTCATAAAGGCTTGAGGCAAGGGGCTGTTTTCGGTCGGATGCCCGCCTAACCAATGGGTAGAAACACATGCTGCTTTGCCAAAAATCGCTGGATACTGGCATAAAGCATACATGGAAATCAATCCACCCATGGAACTGCCGCAAATGGCGGTATGACTTGGTTCTTTGTAGGTAAAATAACGGTTTGAAATAAAAGGATGGAGTTCTTTGGTAAGAAATTGCAAGAAATTATCGGCGTTTGGTTTAAATTCTGTTTTGGTTAAACCTGTCCGGCGAAATTGAGCTTGTACAGTATCCTTTTCAACCTGACTAAGCATTTCGTAAGGACGTTGGGGAAAATAATTGGCCCGGCGGGTGGAAGGCTGGCTATAAATGGCCACTACCAGTAATGGCGGAATAGAATCTTCCTTGATTAAACGACCTGCAATATCGTCTACATCCCAACTTTTATGGTTCCATGTTTCGGTTGAATCAAACAGCATTTGTCCATCCAACATATACAATAGGTTATGCTTCACATTCGGATTAAAAAAGGGAGGTAACCACACATCTACCTGTTGGGTATCCACATAATTGGATGGGAATTGAATAAACCTTATCAATTGTCCTTCGGCTAGTGCAGGTTGGGCCGATAATTTGATAACCCACATTCCCAAAAACAACATAATCAAAACGGCAATTTTTCGCATAAGCATCTAAATTTTCAGAAAACAAAGATAAGCCTATTCTTTACCAAAGCTCCTCCTTTGCCTTTCCTTTCGCCAACACTTGGATGGAAAAACTGCCAAGGCTCTGCACAAAACTGGAGCGATGTCGGGCAGGGATAGAAACGTAAAGCCCACAGCGGCCTAAGCGCAAGCGAAAGGCGCGAGGACTTGCAGTGGATAGCCCGACCATTCGCCTAGCACCCTCCTTTAATTCAAGTACCAACTGTTTTGGGCGAATGGGGCACGCCAAATTGTATTTAAAACATTACTCTACAACTTTTACCCGAATGCCCGCACTATGGCTACTAAATTCAGGGGCGTACATGCATTCAACAGTGGTAATGCCATTGCTAAACGCGCCCGATTGCTGCACCGAAAGGGGATATTCAAACACATAATTGCCTTTGGGGAGGTAATGAATGAAAAAATCCGTGCTCAAATCTTTGGGACTTTGGTAGTAATACAAACCATCCTGGAACTGGCCACCACTCAAGGTTTGGGTTGGCTCAAAACCAGCGGCCCGCATATCGGTCAATTTGATATATTCCATGGGTCGATCCACCGTAAGTTCGATTCTTACCTTTATTTTATCGCCTTTTTGCAAGGTAGAACCCGGGCCAACCTTTACCAAGGAAGGTCCAATTCCAGAGCTTTCCTCCTTGAATAATTCCTTTTTGATTTTCAATTGGGTAGTAGCCTCGGTGATTTTGTCCAATTGCTCGAAATAACTCCAATATAAACCGCCCCAGGAAACTGTTTTACCTTCGGGATTCTGAACCGTTACTTTTCCCATGTCGTTGCTAAGTTCGGCGCCCGACCATTGTTTCGAAAAGTAGCCGGTACCCGCTTCCACAGCCAAATCTGTATCGAGCATGGGATTTACTTCTTGCTTTCCGACCGTAATTTTAACCTTGGTTTCGGTATTCAATTGCTCACCACCCAGCATCAATAGCGCATAACAGGCATCGGCAGTGGCTTTGGACGATTTCCAATGGTTGGTTTGCTTGTTTTTCAACAACCATTTGGTCAAGGCATTCACCGTTTCCTGGTCCTTAGCAGCGTTGAAAACCTCTACCATCAAGGCATTGGTTTCGATTGGTGCCGAATACCAATACCAAGCTTGGTTGTTTTTCCAATACATTCCCAAATCATCCTTTTTAATGGCGGTTTCTTTGAGGCTTTTTAGGATATCATTCAGCAAGTCCTTTTGGCCAGATTTATGCTCAATCCAGGCCAGTAAACCTTTGGAATACGGGGCTAATTCGGTCCAATACTTTTCCATTTGTTCCGCATAAAACCGATGGGCTTCACCGCTTTTCGGAACAAAAGGAACACCTTGGAACAGGCTGCGCACATAGAGGTAATGCAATTGTATTTCATTGATTCGAACCTCTTTGCGAACTATGTTTTCTTTTTTCACCCAAGCATAATCCTTTTTCAATTCTTGGTCGAGATAGGCAAAAGCAAAGGAAAGCAGTTGGTTCACTTTCTCCGATTCTTGGGGTTTTATTGCACCCAAAACCTGAAGATGCGAAAGTCCTTCCACAATATGCTGTGTCATGAACCTATCCTCTGGCATACCCGGAAACCAAGGAAAACCACCATTTGCCTTTTGCATAGCGACCAGTTTATCCAAGGCATTTCTTTGTTCCGACTCCAATTGGTTTACATCAAACAATTGGGCTACTCTTCTTTTTTGTTCTGTTTCGCTAAGGGCATTGCGCAACCAAGGCGTTGTTTCGGCTAGTTCACCCAAGGCTTTTTCCAATTTCCCGGGCGAGTTTCCCCATTTTTCGAAAACTGCTTTGATTTTTGGATTGGAATGAGCGATTTGGGCGCCCAAGGAATTGGCATAAAAGCGATTGAACACCTGTTCAGAACATTCCTTTTCGCCTTCCATCAAATACGGCAAGCATTGAATAGCCAACCAAGCCGGATTGGTAGTGTATTCCAGCTTTAAACTTTGAGATGTGAGGGTGGAAGATGAATTGTTCTCCAATTTTTCCAAGTGGAAGGTTTTGCTTTGTCGAGGATTCAATTCCAGAGGCAGGGTTTCGGTAACCAACATGCGGTTTGGAACTACCGGAATAGTCATCTTTTCAGCATCTGTAAAATCACCACCTTGGGCTGCGATGGTAAGTTCGAGAGCTTGGTAGGTAGGAGGAATGACCAATTTCCACCAACAGATGCCTTGGGTTTTGGAGCTAAAATTGGCTGGACTACTAAGGCGAACCAATTTAGCGGTAAGGTTTTCGCCAGTGAATGGATTTACAACTTGAAGCGAGGTTATCAGGGTTTGGGTAGGAATATCTTGCAATAAATTAATTTTTGTACTGATAATGATGGTATCACCTTCCCTGAAAAAGCGAGGCCAGTTGGGGCTCACCATTAAAGATTTGCGGGTTACAGCTTCCTTCATCAATTGGGCAAATTGCAAATTTTTACTGGTGGCCAAAGCCATAAATTTCCATTTCGTTAAGGCTTCGGGAGCTGTAAATTCAAGCACGGCACTGCCTTGTTCATCCGTTTTTAGCTGAGGAAAGAAAAAGGCAGTTTCACTAAGGTTGGTGCGAGGAGCCGCCTGAATGGGCGTTTGAGCCGATTTATCCTTTTCTTGAGGTACTTGGTTAGCCTTATATTCAGCTTTCGGCATTCCATTAGCTATTCCATCCCCTTCGACCACCATGGTACTTGCATCAACCGAAACCAACGATTCTTGTTCTCTATTGTCTTTCCGCTCCAAAGATTTACTTCGGCCTCTACCTGCCCTCGTGGAAGTCGATTCTAAACTTACCTGCATCATGCGGCCACCTTGGTAATAGTGGAAACCAAACCAATTGAGGTTCGCATAGGTTTTGGTGTTTAATCGAATGGATTTTTTATCCTTCTTGTAGTTCAGCATGGAGGAATTAGAAGCCTCAACCTCCCTCATGGAACGGTTGGATAAATACATATAGTTACTTAGACTAAACGGATTGAAAGTCCAGGAATGCGGACGGAATTGGTCCAAGGATGCATCGTACATAGCTGCTACTATTTCCGATTGAACTTTTTCGCCCTTTTCATCCGATATTTTCAATCGCCAGGTTTCCTTTTTGCCGGGTTCCATGGCATCTCTTAAGCTTTCCACCTGCATATTGAGGGTGTGGCTTTCTTGTTCAATGCTAGGATTCAACACCACTTGCAATTTGCGATTCCCCCAAAAACCCGATAAAACAACACTCACTGTTTTTCCCCATTCGGGTTTGAGGGTAATTTCCTTGGTTTGAAAACGTTGCGCTTGAGTTTCAATCCATTCCTGCAAAACAATGGTTTGGGAATTATCGTTTGGATTTCCTGAAAACACTTCCATCAGCAGGGGTAAACCATGGAATTCGGAAAGTTCAATTTTCAATTTCGATCCAAACTTCAGCTTTTCTTCCAACATACGAGCTTGTAAGGGTTCATTTGGATCAGGTTGAGGTTTGGATGCAGCAAACAATTCCAAAAACTGGGAAGTTCTTACCGTATCTTTACCTAACACTCCTTCAAATTCCAACCAAAGCAAGTTGATACCTTCCAATTTACTTACCGAAACTAGGCTATCTGTTGAGGTATTAAAATTCCAAGTCTGGATTTGTTTTTTAGGGAATAGCGTTCTCTCTTCTTCGGTTTTATAGGCATAATCAGGGAAATTGGCTTTGAAGGTCTTTTCATCCATTACAAAGCGATCAGGACTAGGCCAAAATCTTTCTTGGAAAGCTTTTTGAGGCGTCTGAACTGCATAGACTTTAATGGTACCATTGACTGCTTTTACACTTTTACCTACCGAATTTAAGGCTTGGATATAAAAGTGCTTTAAGGTATCAACATCTGCTTCTGCTCCGAGATTGGTTTGTAACCGAAAAGGTTTGCTACCAACCAGCATGGAATACGATGTAGTATGCGATTCACCCGAAGGATCAGTTACCGTGGCTTCCACTTGAAAATCGAATAAATCATCGGCTATTGCATCTGCTGGAGCCGAAAGAGGAATTTCGATCCGTAATTTTCCATCGCTGTTGGTGGTTTTGATGGAATTGGACAAAGGAAAGGCATTTTCGCCGGGCATTCCACCTCGGTACCAATACCAAAATTGATGTTGGCTTCGAGTAATGTTTAGCTCAACTTTGGCATTTTCAACCGGCAATCCAGTAAAGGTTTTAGCCTCTAACTCCAAATTCAACATATCACCCAACTTGAAACTCGATGTTGGGGGAACAAAATGCGCTTCGAACTTGGGTCGTTTGTATTCCTCAACCGAAAAAACCAGCTGACCATATTCAGTATACAATTGAAACTCCCCGTTCAGCTTCCCTTTTGGCAAAACAAAGGAACCATGAAAGGAACCAAATTCATTGGATTTCAACGAAAGATTGGAAACATCCTGGAAATTGGCATCTTTCAAAAACACCGTTACGGCCTGGTTCACCACTGGCTTTGCCCCAGCATTAGTTTGGTTTGTATAAATCCCTTTGAAATAAACCGTTTGACCTGGTCGGTAAATGGAGCGATCGGTAAAAAAACTAATTTGATTTTGGTTGATGTATTGTTCCTGCTCTTTAGAAAAATAGAGGTTACGGTTCGACCAATACCGCTCGGCACCGAAGGAAATCAATACCGACAGATTGTATTTGTTGGCATCACCTTCGAGGGTAGCCAAGCCATTTTTATCTGTTGTTTTAGAATCTAACAAAACATCACGGTTGCTCCCTTTGGCATAGTTGTAATCGGTTTGGAAGATTTCAATTTTTGCACCTTCGATGGGGCGACCTGTTTTTCGGTTTATAAGGGCAAAGGATGTTTTTTCACCGGCTAAATCGGCAGTGGAATAAGCAAAGCTGTTGCACCAAAAAGAATTAGCCCATATTTCATCTGTATTTTGGAATCCATTTTTTGAAGAAACCAACAAAACGTAGGCTCCGGCAGGCAAAGCAGGAAGCAAAACTTCAGCCGAATGAGAAACCAAATCTGTTTCGCCAGGGAAAGTCCAACTCAATTCTTTTAAAATGGGCAACTTCATTATGGCTTTTTTGATTTCATCGGAATAATAGCCTCCGCCACCCATTAGTCGCTTGAGCTCAGTATTTGGCACCTGCACCAAACGACCAAAAAGCTTACCCGGATTACCTTGAACATCTAGGTTTTTATAAGTAAAGTTCAGTAAAATAGGCGTTTCGGGTAAAACCATTTCCTCCACTTGATACGAATAACTTTGGGCTTCGATATCTTGCAAGATCACTTTACAGAGGGGAGTCATCAAGGCATCTGGAAATTTAGCTATAGCTTCCTGACAAACTTTTCGAGCTTTTAGCAGGGACTCTGAATCCTCTTTGCTGGTTTGAATTCCTCGTTTCGTATAAAAGGATTGGGAATTTTGTCGATAGGAAGTTGCAAGGTTTGAGGAAATTTCTGCAAAAACAGGTAGATCTTCATATTCTTTCAAACAAACGATTAAGGCTGCTTCGTAAAGCGATTTTATAGCCATATTATTCGACTGACGGGACTTAAACCAATTGAGGCGACGTAAATCTACATCGGCAAAAATTTCCCGATTTGACGTATGCAACTTGAGCCATGTTTGAAATACAGAATAAGCCTGTAAAAAACTAGAGCTTGTATCGTTGGCAGGTAAGGTGGATTTCAGAAAGGCTGATCCGGGCTGAAAAATGGTCTGGTGGTATTGTTCCAAAAGAGAAACATCCATTTGTTCCAAACCTGTAAATTCTTCACCCAAATAATCCAAATAGCGGTTGGCCAGTACATCGAATAAGGTTGGAGCAAGCTGAGCAGTATTGAATTCTTTGGTTAAAATCCCTTGAAAATCATTTGCTTGCGATTGAAACAGCAGTTGGGTGTTTTGCAAAGAAAGTCGAAAGAGAAGTTTGGCTTGGTCTTTAAGCGTTTGCAGATCCCAGGTGGAAAAATCCGGATTATCAAGCGTTTGTACTTTGGTTCGCTCTTTAAAATTCCATTGATTGGCTTGTGAATACATTTGATAGAATTCGGCCAGGTAACTTTGGGTGATTTGTCTTTGGGGTTCCGGAGCCGAGACCATTTCCTTTTGAATGGACAAAATTTGGGTTACGAGGCTATCATCATACACCTGTTGGGCGAACTTAAGCCAAAAGATAGAAGCCTTTATATACTCGATTGAATTCTTTTCCTTGGTAGATTTAGACCGAATCGTACGAATATGAGCAAGGGCTGATTCGGGCAAACCTTTTTTCTCCAAACTATCAATGGATTTCCAGTGCTGTTGGTAGGATTGGGCAAAGGAAAAGGATGAAAATAACAAGCCGAAACAGAGCAACAAATGGGAAGAAAACTTCATGTAAAATGCTTTTTGCAATAGGGATGTAAAGGAAAGGCAAATTCCATAAGGATAAATGAAATTTTGAGGGAAGGCTGGTTGATGTTTTAGACCATTCTAATAAGCAAACGGAGGAAGGATGAGGCCCAATAATTTTTATACTTCAGGAAAAGGGGATTTTAAAGGCAACGGAATGCCCAGAAAAGAAAAGGAAATTAAACCAAAACTACAAGGTATGCACCCATTCCTTCATTCCTGTAACTTCCTCCCTACTCCACACCATGGGCAATGGCCCTGTAAGTGTACTCTGTTCCAATAACCGAATCCTGTCCGCCGGGGAAGATTTTATAGTTGATATACTTTTTATATACCAGCCCAACATGTTTGGCCCACACCTCGATTCCATATAAGCGTTGAACCAGGTTGAGGGAATCAATCTGCTCAATGGTAACCGTTGAATCGAAGGTCATTCCATTGATTTCGTAAGGTTGATGTAACTTGGTAATTTTATAGTTCCATTGATCTTCCACATTGTACAAATTTCCATCCCAGCGTAAGCCTTCTTGCATCGGAAATTTCATTTTGACAAACCTTACATTTTCTTCAACCCGCTCAGCTGTTTTTTCGGATTTGGATTGAAACCACACATCTTTGAGATTCCAGGCATTGGCTAGGTCTATTTTCTTGTACCGTTCGAGGCGTTGAATCAAGGTATCGCGTGTGTTGATAATATCGCTTTCGATAACATCTCGGCGGTAGAAGCGAAAAGTATCGCGCACGTCAACTGGTGCATCTTGCCAAATACTGTCGCATTCGTATTCAACCCAGGTTCCAATTTGAGTTGGAAAATAATCCCTACCTTCTTCAGGAATGGGTTGTATTTCCTCGGTACACGAACTTAAACCAAAGCTTATCATAGATAAAATAAGTCCGGAAAAAATCCAAGATTTTGATTTCAATTCGAGTTGTTTAACGTATTTTTTTGCCATACCTTGTCGGTTTAGGCAAGAACTTGTTTGTCGATAAAACCGCCACCTACCAAATCGTTCCCATCATAAAACACCGCACTTTGACCCGGTGCAATGCCAGCCACCTTATCAAAAAATTCCACTTTCACTTTTCCTCCTGCCATGCTGATGTCGCTCAGGGTACCTTTATCCTTGTACCGGATTTTGGTCAAAACTTCCAATTTCCCTTCTATGGAAGGAACTTTGATAAAGTTGGGGTTGCGGACAAACATTTCTTGCTTTTCCAAGTCTTCCTTTTTACCTAAAACTACAGTATTTGTTTCAGGAATTATTTCCGTTACGAACATTGGCTCGCCTAAGGCTATTTCCAAGCCTTTGCGCTGACCGATGGTATAAAATGGATAACCATGGTGACGACCTAAAACCTTGCCAGAAATATCCACGAAATTTCCTCCATCCAACTTTTCTTCCAAGCCTTCCACTTTGCGTTTTAAGAAGCCACGATAGTCATTATCGGGCACAAAACAGATCTCGTAACTTTCATTTTTCTTGGCCAGCTCTTCATAACCGGCATCGGCTGCCATCTGACGTATTTCAGACTTACGGAAACCGCCCAAAGGGAATTTGGTTCGTCCTAAACTGGCTTGGCTCAACCCCCACAACACATAGCTTTGGTCTTTGTTCTCATCCAAACCTTTGGAAATTACAAACCGGCTGTTTTCTTCCCTCACTTGGGCGTAATGGCCAGTGGCGATAAATTCACAATCCAGTTTATCGGCACGTTTGAGCAAGGCCTCCCATTTTATATGCGTATTGCAGAGCACGCAAGGGTTAGGCGTTCGACCGGCAAGGTATTCTTCTACAAAATTGTCGATAATATAATCGCCAAATTCGTTACGGATATCTAAAATATAGTGGGGAAAACCCAAATTGACGGCCAAGGTGCGGGCGTCGTTGATACTGTCGAGGGAGCAGCAACCTGTTTCTTTTTTATTCCCTCCGCTGCTGGCATAATCCCATGTTTTCATGGTAATACCAATAACTTGATAGCCTTGTTCATGAAGCATCAATGCAGTAACGCTGCTGTCGATACCTCCGCTCATGGCCACTAAAACTTTTCCGTTTTTGCTCATTGTTTCCAATTTTCAGGGTTAAAAGCCCTGGGTTCGTATTTGTGGCAGCTGCAAAGATAAGGGGAAGAGATTAGATTTAGTAGTTAGATTTTAGTAGTTAGATTTTAGACCATATAATCCCCCCCTACTCTCTATTTAATGGTTTAAAGCCGAGTGCTTCGTTGCGTGAGGGGTAGAGCGTGATACCCCACAGGTAGGCGCAGTGGTAACGAAGCCTACCGAGGAGTATTAGCGATAACCCGACCCGACCGCCTACCACCCAAACTTTGTAATATAGCAAATGGTTATTGGCGGAAGGGGCACGCCCAACTAGTTATCACAATGATTTCGATACCAAGTATTCCCAATTAACTTTTTTCCGACCTTTGCCCCCTACTCATCATGACACCCCAACGAAGAAAAGAAATTGAAGGCCTGTTGCAATCGAGGCACCTGGAAGTGGTATTGGATACCTTGGATTTGATTAAAAATGAAGGCGATATCGAACTTATAAAACCCATGGTGGCCCTGATGAATGAAACGGACAACCAAGAAGTAATCAGTGCTGTGGCCGAGGTGTTGCGAAACGTAAAAGACCATTTGGCGGTGCCGAAATTAATGGAAGCCCTCGAAAATCCTGATTCGTTCGGTAACCGCTCCTTAATTGTTGCGGCCTGCTGGGAAAACGGACTGAATTACGATGCCTACCTCAGCTTTTTTGTAGACTTGGCCATCCGTGAAAATTATTTGGTATGCCTCGAATGCCTAACCCTGATCGAAAATATGGGGAACGAAATTCCGGAAAGGGAAATTATGACCAATATTGCCAAAATTCAGCAAAACATCGAACCGAGCGAAGATAAAAAAGATGAATTGATGGTGGCGATGCTGGCCGTTTTGAAAGCTAAAAGAGGCACATCCCTACAAAACTAGGCCTTCTTCTTTACCTCTTCTAAAGTTCGAAAAGCCTGTTCAGCATGGCGACGCATGTGTATTTCAAAAAAATCAACGGTTTGGTAAATGTCCAAACGTCCCATAATCGGATGCTTGAATAATTCCTTGCTTAAATCGCGCTCCTCTAAAGCCTTAACAATGGCGTGAAAATCATTCCTTACGGCATCCCATTGCTTTTCAGTTTCAGCCAAGGTAACATTGGCCGGCGGGTCAGCTACAACTTTTGGCGCTTTAAACTTCATCGGAATCGCAAAGGCCACCTTACCAACAACCATGCGCAAGGTATTTACTAAGCCCGACTGCTTTACTTGGTCCTTTCCCAAAACCTTTTTTTGTAGGTACATATTCGTACCTCGTTCGGCCACCACCAAATGTTGCAAGGCCTGCACAGCACTCCAGCGATTGGTTCCCGGACTCTTCATTAAAAGTTCTTCCGGAGCTGATTTTAATTTTTCAAAAATCGCTTTCCTTTCCTTCTCAATGGCTTTGAACCTTGTTTCAAATTTGGCACTCATATCGTATGTTTTCACAAAGAAAAGGATAGTTTTTGAGCAAACGAAGAATATATTTTGAATTTATAACATTTAACCGTCAGGTATTTAGGTATTTTTGCCCACAATCATGCCTGAGAAATTAGTCATTATACCCACCTACAACGAAAAAGAAAATGTAGAAAACATGGTGCGCAAAGTGATGTCTTTGCCCGGCGATTTCCATTTGCTAATCGTAGAGGATAATTCACCCGATGGCACTGCTGCTATTGTAAAACGCCTCTTACCCGAATATTCCGACCGACTTTTTATTGAAGAAAGAAAAGGGAAACTGGGTTTAGGAACAGCCTATATCCATGGTTTTAAATGGGCCTTGGCCAAGGGATACGAATTTGTGTTCGAAATGGACTGCGATTTTTCCCACAATCCGGATGATTTATCCAGACTGTATGAAGCCTGTAAAACGGGAGGTGCTGATTTGGCCATTGGTAGCCGGTACATTAAAGGGGTAAGCGTGGTGTATTGGCCAATGGGCCGGATTATCATGAGCTATTTTGCCTCAGTTTATGTCCGGGCTGTTCTTGGAATGGAAACCATGGACACTACAGCCGGTTTCAAATGCTACCGAAAAATTGTTTTGGAAACCATTCCACTCGACAAAATCCGCTTTTTTGGCTATGCCTTCCAGATTGAAATGAAATTTACGGCTTGGAAATTTGGATTCAAGCTAAAAGAAGTGCCCATTATCTTTACCGACCGCACTGCAGGTGAAAGCAAAATGAGCACTGGAATTTTTAGAGAAGCTTTTTTTGGCGTGTTGGAAATGAAATGGAAAAGTATGTTCCGCAGCTTTAGTCGGAAATAACATTTTTCTTCCCTCCAATGATTACCTTTGATCAGCCTTTCAACCAAACATTCCCTTTAATTAATTCGCCTAAACACCAAACTAGGTTTTAGCTTTGCAAAAAATTGGTATGAACAACCGACGTTCCTTTTTAAAAAAATTATCAGCCGCATCAGCATTTGCATTGGTTGCGCCAAGTCTTTCGGTTTTGGCCAATAGTCCGGCCACAACGTTTAGCCTAGCGCCTCTGCCCTACTCGCCCGATGCACTTGAGCCTTTCATTGATAAAATGACCATGGAAATACACCATGGCAAACACCACAAAGCCTATGTCGACAACCTCAACAAGGCCGTGGCTGACAATGAATTAGCAAAAGGCAAAACCTTGGAACAATTAATGCCGATGATGGGTCAATTGCCACAAGTTATCCGTAACAATGGCGGTGGACATTATAACCATAGCTTGTTTTGGACCTTACTTGCACCTGCCAAAGGACAACAACCCGGCCCTCAATTTACCGCTTTAGTGAATGGAAGCTACGGCAGTATCGACAAGTTCAAAGAAGAATTTACCAAAGCAGGTATGCAACGCTTCGGAAGTGGCTGGGCATGGGCCATTGTAAAAAATGGAAAATTGGTCATTTGTTCTACCCCAAATCAAGACAACCCACTAATGGACATTGCCGAACCGAGAGGATTTCCAATTCTTGCCCTCGATGTTTGGGAACATGCCTATTACTTGAAGTACCAAAACCTTCGGGCTGATTATATTAAAGCCTTTTGGAATGTAGTCAATTGGGAAGAAGTTGAAAAACGTATTAAATTAAGCGAAGGAAAATAACAGAATGAACCTTAAAAGCCTCGGTACCCTTGCCGCTCTTATCCTACTCTACTGGACAGGTAACGCACAAACAAAAACAGTAGGAATGCTTATAGAAGCCAAACCCTTGCCTTCTGCATTCCAGCCTAAATCAGCCTTTACCACCGATACGCTTGGCCCTTTGTTGGATCAGGATTCGGTTGCCCTTTATACCTCTCCATCGGGCGGGTTTGTTACAGGCGTAAACGGTTTCAACGATCGGGAAAAAGCCCAAGTATTTAAAATGGATACCGTTTATGGAATTACCGAAGTACTCTTCCTTTTCGGTGGAAAAACCTATAGCGGCGATACCTCATCTACCTTGTATGTCAATTTTTACAAGGCAAATGGAATCGGACGAACCCTTGGTAGCAATTCAGACATTGGTGCACCAGGCGATATTTTGGCCCAAATTCCCTACCCGTTTGCTAGCGTTGATACGAATGGATTCGCTTCTCTACCGCTCATTTGGCCCATCACCGTTGATACCGATTTTGCCATTAGTATTTCCTTTTGGGATCTTGTTGAAGGCGACACCATTGCCCTGTTTTCGGGTTACCAAGGTCAAGCCGATAGCACCCAACATGCTTGGGAGAAACTAAACACCGGAACATGGACAACCCTTCTTCGTAGTTGGCCTCTGGATGCCGATTTGGCCATTTTCCCTGTTATCGATTTTCAATACACCGGTTTGCTTGAAAACACGATTCAAAACTGCAAAGCTTACCCAAATCCAGCAACGGATTATTTGGAGGTTGTTCCTTTTAAATCAGGTAAAAAAGGGATGGCTTATTTGCTTAATTCCGAAGGTAAAATTGCGCTTCAACAGTCTTTTAACCCTAGCCAAGCCAGCTATTTTCTAGATACCCAAAACCTTCCAAGCGGCTATTATACTTTACTTAGTTCAGTGGATGGCCTAACTCAAAAAGCCAAAGTACTGATTACCAGGCCTTAATTTTTGGTGATTTAACTTTCTGAAGTAAATGGAAGGATTAGCTTTTGGGGGTTCCCTGCGGGCCGGGCTTTACGTTCCAATCTTTCCGCTCGTCCCTCGCGTAAAGGATTTCCACTGCAATCCCTAACCCGGGGTGCTACCCATAACCTTTTGCTGAAATATAATCCGACCTGCTTCCCACGGGGCATTCTGCAAGGGTAATTCGCGATGAAAAAAATTTTGCTATATTCCTTTTCCAAAAACCTTTTCAGCGTTCTCGGTGGTAAGCTGTCCGACTTCCTGCAATCCTATTCCATAAATATCAGCCACCTTTTCAGCCACCAAGCGAAGATACGAGGATTCATTTCGCTTGCCACGGTGGGGAACCGGAGCCAAATAGGGAGCATCCGTTTCCAATACCAAGGTAGATAACGGTACATCTTTTACAATTTCGGCCAATCCTCCATTTTTAAAAGTTACTACCCCTCCAATCCCAAGATAAAAACCGAGGTCAATAACCCGTTTGGCTTGTTCGAGCGTACCGGAATAACAATGAAAAATACCTCTTAGCCTTTCATCCTTCAGTTTTTCAATAACCTGAATGGCTTCTTCTGTAGCGTTTCTTGTATGGATTATGATAGGAATATCCAACTCTTTGGCCCATTTTATCTGAAGTTCAAAGGCTTCGTATTGCTGGGCAGTGAAGGTTTTATCCCAATAAAAATCAAGTCCAATTTCGCCAACGGCCACCCATTTGCGCTTGCCTAACCAAGATTCAATTTCACGAAGCTCCTTTTTATAGTTTTCTTGAACAGAACAAGGATGAAGGCCCATCATAGCCATGCAGGTATCCGGAAATTTCTCTTCCAAATTCAGCATGGCTGTGTGGGAATCTGAATCAATAGCGGGGAGATAAAGTTTGCCTACATCCGAATCTTTACTTCGTTGTATGACCTCCTTTATGTCCCCGCTAAATTGGTCGCTATACAAATGAGTATGTGTATCGACTAACATGGGAAAGTTACTTTACCACTTATCCTTTTTAGGACCTTTCTTTTTAAAATCGTTTTGGAAAGCAGATTTTCGTGAACCACCCGCATCATCTTTTCTTTTGCCACCTCTATCTCCACCTCTATCTCCACCACGATCGCCTCTATCTCTTCTGTCGCCGCTTCCACCTTTGTCAAAGCGATTTCCACCACCACCATATCCACCGCCGCTGTAGCCGCCACCACCTGATCTACCTTTTCCACCGCCGCCACCTTTCGAGCCACGTGGTGCACCGCCTTCATCCTCTCCGGTAATTTCAACCCTAACCAACCGACCTTTAAATTCAACACCATGCAAGGCTTCTCTAACCATATCGGTCATTGATTTCTCTACTTCTACAAAAGAATACGCATCTTTAAGGATAATTTTTCCAAGCTGACGGTTCAGGATACGACAACGTCCACAAATAAAGGAAACCATTTTACTCTTGTCAAATCCGTCCATTTTACCTAGACTGATAAACAAGCGATCCCCTGTTACATAATTTTCGTTTCTGAAGGCATCATCTTTACCGGCACTTGGTTTGTTCGATACGGTTTGGTTCAAATCGGGTGCACCACGGTAGTAGTCCAACAAATGATTGAATTCCAAGGATGTAAATCTTTTTATGATTTCCTCTTTGCTCAATGGCATCAATTCTTCATAAACGTTTGGTAGTAAATCAGCAATTTCATCTTCGGCAATTTGCACTTCACGTAAACGGTGAACAAGGCCTAACAACATTTTCTGACAAACTTCAGCTCCGGTAGGAACTAGTTTTTTCTCGAATTTGGTTTGAATAGACCGTTCGATTTGGTTGATTTTACCAACTTCTCTTTTGTTTACCAATGCAATTGAAACACCTTTTTTACCGGCACGGGCTGTACGACCGCTGCGGTGTGTGTAATATTCAATCTCATCTGGCATATTCATATGGATAACGTGTGTGATATTACTTACGTCAATTCCACGGGCAGCCACATCGGTAGCTACCAAAATTTGCAAAGATTTGTTTTTAAATGAGCGCATTACCTTATCCCGTTGGGCCTGCGAAAGGTCTCCATGCAAGGCATCGGCATTGTAACCATCCTTTATTAATCGTTCGGCAACATCTTGTGTATCCAGTTTGGTACGACAAAATACAACGCCAAAAATATCGGGGTGGAAATCTACCACACGTTTTAGAGCCAAGTAACGATCCCTGTCGCTGATCACCATGTATTGGTGTTCAATGTTTTCGTTTCCTTGGTTTTTGGTACCAACGGTTACTTCAACAGGTTCGGTCATATAATTGCTGGCAATCTGCCTCACCTCTTTGGGCATGGTGGCAGAAAACAACCAAACATTTTTTTCGATGGGGGTACTTTCAAGAATACTATCAATATCTTCTTGAAATCCCATATTCAACATTTCATCTGCCTCATCCAAAACAGTAAAAAGCAAGGTGTTCAAACGAACGGCCTGTCTGTCTAGTAAGTCGATCAAACGACCTGGAGTGGCAACAATGATTTGAGCTCCAATTTTTAATTTACGAATTTGTTCTACGATACTGGCACCACCATAAACAGCCACAATGTTCAAGGGTTTTACACCTTTTGCAAAATTGGTTAGGTCTTGCGTAATCTGCATACACAGTTCACGTGTAGGTGCAAGAATTAGGGCCTGCGTTTGGCGACTCGAAGGATCGCATAGTTCAATAAGCGGCAAGCCAAAAGCCGCGGTTTTACCTGTTCCGGTTTGGGCCAAAGCCACAATATCCGTACCTCCTGACAACAATAGAGGAATAACTTTTTCTTGAATAGGTGTTGGCGTTTCGAATCCTAGTTTTGACACGGATTCAATAATTTCCCCCGAAAGACCGAGGGTAGCAAAAGAAGACATTAAGAATGTGAAAGATTAGTGAATAAATAAACTGAAACCAAGAAGAATTGAATTTTGTTTCGGCCGCAAAGGTACGCAGTTAATTGGGCTTTACACTATTTTTCTGCAATTAGTGAAATTTGGCACTAAAAACTAGCTATCTGAGATTAACTTTGCACGCAAATATTCCTTCATGAAATTCGGCGTAGTAATCTTCCCAGGGTCCAATTGTGACCAAGATATGATCTATACACTCAGGCACCAAAACAAAAGTGAGGTGGTTGAACTTTGGCATAAAGACACTGATTTACAAGGTGTGGATTGTGTGGTTTTACCGGGTGGATTTTCGTATGGTGATTATCTGCGTTCTGGTGCTATTGCCCGCTTTTCACCAATTATGCAAAGTGTAATTGAGTTTGCAGCTAAGGGTGGTTATGTTTTGGGCGTATGCAATGGTTTTCAGATACTTTGTGAGGCAGGGTTGGTACCAGGAGCGCTGCTACATAACGAATCCCACAAATTTATCTGCAAAAATGTTTTTATCCGCAAACAAGGCGATTGTCTGTTAACAGCAAATGTGCCCGATAAGGCCTTAAAAATTCCGATTGCTCATGGTGAAGGACGGTATTATGCGGCACCAGAAGTATTGGCTGAAATGGAAAAAAATGGTCAAATTCTGTTTAGGTATTGCAACGAGAATGGTTCCATAACACCCGAAGCCAACCCAAATGGCGCCACCGACAATATTGCTGGGGTTTGCAATGCAGGAAAAAATGTTTTTGGCATGATGCCACATCCAGAACGTGCTGCCGACCCTTTGCTTTCCAATGAAGATGGATTGCTCTTGTTTCGCTCACTCCTAAATGAAATTCTTGCTTAATAAAGCTTACCATGAATCCATTTGTTTTAATTCCACTGATTTGCTATTCCTATATTTTAGCTGCTCAAAATATCACAACCAAACCCTTTATTCCAGACACTTGCAATAAAGTAGATGCTGCAGGAATAAAACAAGGCCATTGGATTGAGTTTTCCGGACCAAAAGGCGCCAGAAGCTACAAAGAATCCAGAGGCGAATATAAAAATGGAGTGAAGGATAAAATGTGGGTTGATTATGCAGGTGATGGCCCAACCCTGGTTAAAATTGAAAATTATACCAATGGCCAAAAAGAAGGACTTACCCTTGAAATGGAAAACGGGGCCTTAAAAAAAGAAGAATGGTACAAAGCCGATAAACTTCATGGATTAATTCGAACTTATAGCTTCGGTTCACGCTTGAGTTCTGAAACCCAGTATACAAATGGTATTATGACTGGCTTCAAAAACACATGGTACCAAAACGGCAAGAAACAAGAAGAAGGCTTTTATGTGAACGGAAAAAGAGAAGGAAAAGTAACTTGGTACTATGAGGATGGCAAAAAATCAATTGAGTATACTTATGTAAACGGCGATTTGAATGGTCCAATGAAAACCTACCATAAAAATGAAATTGTGGCCACGGAAGGAAGCTACCTCCAAAATGAATTCGATGGCCCCTTCAAAGAATACCATCCGGATGGAAAACTAAAAGCCGAGGGCAGCTATATCAAAGGACAAAAAGATGGCATTTGGAAAGAATACAATGAGAAGGGGGAATTAACCCTAACCCAAAAATTCAAACTTGGGGTTGAAAAGAAATAAAAAAGCCAATCTTAATGATTGACTTTCAATACAGATTTAGGTCGCAAGGAATAAATCCTTTCAATAATTTCAACCACTTTGAGTCCTTCTAAGGCATTGGTGGTAATACTGCTTCTTCCTTTTAGAACATCGACCACATTTTCTATAATGTAGTGGTGATTGGCAGCAGAACCTTTGTACCCTCCGTAATCGTTGGCCGGATTGACAGGGGCCAATTGAGGCATAGTATAATCCTTAATATGGCAATACTCCACTTCATTCATATATTGTCCGCCAATCTTCACGCTTCCTTTTTCTCCAACAATGGTAATTGAACTTTCTAAATTCGTATCCCAAACAGAGGTAGAATAGTTGATACTTCCCATACCTCCGTTCACAAAATTAAAATTCACCAATCCTGAATCTTCAAAATCAGTGTTTCCTTTATGAGAAAAGTCATTAAACTTGGCTTGAATATCCTTAATATCTCCAAACAACCAATACATGATATCTATAAAGTGACTGAATTGAGTAAACAAAGTCCCCCCATCTAAATCTTGCCTACCTTTCCAAGTATCCTTTTTGTAATACCGTTCATCTCTATTCCAATAGCAATTCAACTGAACTAGGAATACCTTACCCAATATATTTTTTTCAACCACTCCTTTTATCCATTCTGAAGGTGGTGAATACCTGTTTTGCATCACACAAAACACTTGTTTAGAAACTTGTAATGATTTGAAAATCACCTGCTCGCATTCTGCTTTAGTTAATCCCATTGGTTTTTCAACCACAATATGCTTATTGGCATCCAATGCCTTTAAAGCATGTTCAGCATGATAACCATTCGGAGTGCAGATATTAACCACATCAAATTCCAATCCGCTGGAAAGCATTTCATCAATAGAGCTAAAAAAGGGCACATCCTGATAAGCCTCTAACCCTAAACTTTCCTTTGGTCTAACATCACAGATAGCAACTAGTTCACTTTCTGCATTTCTGCGAATCATTTCAGAATGTCTCTTTCCTATATGTCCGGTACCAACAACGGCATACCGGATTTTTCCTTCAATCGCTGGCATTTTCTTCTTTTTGTTTTCTTTAACTTAAACGCTATTCAACCCTTGATACTTTACCTTCCGAAAGGGCATATTTTTGATTACTTTCAGGACATAAGGCCATTCCGTTTTCATCAAACTTTAATCGATGACCATATTCGCTGATCCAGCCCATTTGTTTAGCAGGATTCCCTACCATCAAAGCATAATCAGGAACATTCTTTGTTACCACGGCACCTGCACCAATAAAAGCAAATTTACCTACATCATGTCCGCACACAATAGTCGCATTTGCCCCTATTGAAGCGCCTTTACCCACATGTGTTTTGGAATATTGGCTTCTTCTGTTTACTGCACTCCTAGGGTTCGTAACGTTTGTAAAAACCATAGATGGTCCTAAAAACACATCATCATCGCAGGTAACTCCGGTGTAAATACTCACATTGTTTTGGATTTTCACATTGTTACCCAAAACAACCTCCGGAGAAATAACAACATTTTGACCAATATTACAATTCTCACCTATCGTACAATTGGACATAATATGACTAAAATGCCAAATTTTTGTTCCTTTTCCAATTACACAACCCTCATCTACATAAGCACTTTCATGTGCTGTAAAATTCTTTTCCATCCTATTAATTCACGAAAATCTATGTTCTTTTTTAAATAATTCATCTTTAGATAGACCTTTAAAGTACTCGTAGGTAATTTTCAAGCCTTCTGCTCTGTTTACTTTTGGTTCCCATCCAAGAATTTCCTTGGCTTTGGTTATATCCGGCCTACGTTGTTTTGGATCATCAGTAGGTAAAGGCAAACTAATTAATTTTTGGTTAGCTCCGGTTAATTTCAAAATTTCTTCACCAAACTCCTTTATAGTAATTTCACTCGGATTTCCGATATTGACCGGATAGGCATAATCACTAAACAACAAGCGATAAATACCTTCCACCAAATCTGAAACATAACAAAAAGATCGGGTTTGACTTCCATCACCAAACATGGTCAAATCTTCACCACGTAAAGCCTGTCCAATAAAGGCTGGCAAAACCCTTCCATCATTCAATCGCATTCTTGGTCCGTAAGTATTAAAGATACGAATAATCCTGGTTTCTACATGATGGTAAGTATGATAAGCCATGGTTATCGCTTCTTGAAATCGCTTGGCTTCATCATAAACACCTCTTGGTCCAATCGGATTTACATTTCCCCAATAATCTTCTGTTTGTGGATGAACCGTTGGATCCCCGTAAACTTCGGAAGTAGATGCTACCAAAATTCTCGCCCCTTTGGCCTTGGCTAATCCCAACAAATTATGGGTACCCAACGAACCAACTTTCAAGGTTTGAATTGGAATTTTTAAATAATCAATCGGACTGGCTGGACTAGCAAAATGCAGAATATATTGAAGTTCACCCGGAACATGCACAAACTTACTTACATCATGGTGATAAAATTCAAAATTTTCCAATTTGAACAAGTGTTCGATATTCTTCAAATCCCCTGTAATCAGGTTATCCATCCCAATTACATGAAAATCTTCTGCAATAAACCTGTCGCAGAGGTGGGATCCTAAGAAACCAGCTGCACCTGTTATTAATATTCTTTTCCTTGCCATGGTTATTTTGAGGACAAAGAAAGCCAACAAAATCCAAATTTCAAATTTCTTTTCTTAAATACCTACGAACGACCTACTTTCGCAACTGAAAATGACCATTTTCTACGCCACCGAAATTCAAGGCTCAACCCTTGCCCTCTCTGAGGAAGAAAGGCAACACGCCATCAAAACGCTACGCAAACGTGAAGGTGATACCATCCATGTTACCGATGGAAAAGGATTGCTTTGGGAGGCCACAATTTCTTCCGCCAAAAACAACCTTTTCCAGGCCGAAATTTCTAAAACCCTACACCAAGATTCAAATCCTCCTCTTCTCCATATTTTAATGGCCCTTCCCAAAAATCCGGAAAGATTTGAATGGTTTTTGGAAAAAACAACTGAAATAGGCATTGGAGCTATCACTCCGCTCATTACCCATCGCAGCGAAAAATTCTTTGCGAAAAAAGAACGTTGGCAAAAACTACTTATTTCGGCCATGAAACAAAGTGGCAGATTATTCTTACCCGTTCTCTACCCTGAACAAAAATTTCAGGATTGTCTTCTTGCAAAGTTCGAAAACCCCTTGATTGCCCATTGCATTTCTTCTTTACCAAAAACGCCTCTTCCTTCGATAGCCGACCCTTCCAAACCTACCTCAATTTTTATTGGTCCTGAAGGCGATTTTACGGAAGAAGAAATTTTAAAAGCTACAAATAAAAACTTTACGCCCATTTCTCTAGGAAATTCCAGATTGCGAACCGAAACCGCCGGTGTGGTGGCTTGTACAGTTTGGAACTTTAATCGCTTATGAAAACAGACTTCTTAATTATTGGTTCAGGTATCGCTGGTTTAAGTTATGCCCTAAAAGTTGCCGAAAAAGGAAAAGTGATCATGGTTACCAAAGCCAATGAAGACGAAAGCAATACCAAGTATGCCCAAGGTGGAATTGCAGCGGTGATCTACAAACCCGATAGTTACGAAAAACATGTAAAGGATACCTTGGAATGCGGCGATGGACTTTGCGATGAAGCGGTGGTGAGAATGGTGATTACGGAAAGCACTGAACGGGTAACGGAATTGGCTGACTGGGGCGCAAACTTCGATAAAACCGAATCAGGCGAATACCACCTAGCAAAGGAGGGCGGCCACAGTGAAAAAAGAATCCTGCATTACAAAGATAAAACTGGTTTCGAAATTGAAAGAGCCCTTTTAAATCAAGCCAAAAACCATCCCAACATCCAAATTTTCGACCACTTTTTTGCTGTTGATATCATTACCCAACACCACCTTGGTATCGAAGTAAACAAAAACACACCTGATATTCAATGCTTTGGTGTTTATGTTTTAAATATCAAATCAAAAAAAGTTGAAACGATTCTTGCCAAAACTACCCTCATGGCTACAGGTGGTGTTGGAAATGTTTACACCAGCACTACCAACCCTGAAATCGCTACAGGGGATGGTATTGCCATGGTTTATCGGGCGAAAGGACGGGTGGAAAACATGGAATTTATCCAGTTTCATCCTACCTCCTTGTTTAACCCAGGCGAACGACCATCTTTTCTTATCAGTGAAGCTGTTCGCGGTCATGGAGGCATTTTAAGAACCAAAGATGGCAAGGAATTTATGCATAAATACGATCCTCGAAAATCCTTGGCTCCTCGTGATATTGTAGCCCGTGCCATCGATAATGAGCTCAAAATGTCGGGCGATGAACACGTATGGCTCGATTGTACCCACCTCGACAAACATGGGTTGGTCAACCATTTCCCAAATATTTATGCCAAATGCCTCAGTTTAGGAATTGATTTAGCAAAAGATTATATCCCCGTTGTCCCCGCTGCACACTACATCTGCGGGGGTATCAAGGTCGACTTAAACGGACGAACGAGTATTAAAAATTTATATGCTGCCGGAGAATGCAGTAGCACCGGACTTCATGGAGCTAACCGCCTAGCATCCAATTCCTTACTCGAAGCAGTTGTGTATGCACATAAAGCGGCCATGGATGCCAAAGCCCAAATTGATTCCATCGAAATCAACGAACAAATCCCAAATTGGGACGATAGTGGCACTTCCTACCCCGAAGAAATGGTCTTGATTACCCAAAATTTAAAGGAAGTGCAACAAATTATGAGCAGTTATGTTGGTATTGTTCGTTCCAATTTGCGTTTAAAAAGAGCCTTAGATCGCCTCAACATCATTTACCAAGAAAACGAAGATCTTTACAACCGCACCACCCTTTCGACCCAGCTTTGCGAGCTTCGAAATCTTATCAATGTGAGTTATATCATTATCCGTTGCGCCATGAAAAGGCAGGAGAGCCGCGGCTTGCATTATTCATTGGATTTCCCTCCAGGCGAAGGAAGCACCCGGAAATTTTAATCCCACCCCATTTTCTATTTCCTATTTCCTCATTTCTATTTTCTATTTTCTATTTTCTATTTTCTAATTCGTATGCGGGCCCCCTCCGCCCAAAACAGCCTCGGCAAAAAATATAAGTTTTCTGCAAGGGGCGTTCGGGTCACGCTTTCGCTAGTACTCCTCGTCCTGCTCCGTTCCTCCGCAGTCCTGTGGGGTACCACGCTCTATCGTTGCCCGAGATTCTACCTACCCAAGTTTTGGAAAGAAACCGGGCTTTATCAAATTGATTCAGAAATTGGCCTTTTTACTTTTAAGCAAAGTTATAACCAGCTTAAGAAATTCAACTAATAAACCTTGGCAAACCAAACTTATTAAAAAGGTAAATTGGAAGAGCAAAGTGTTGTACTTCACCAAAAATGGGTACGGAGGGCATCGGGCAGGGATAGCAGTGTAAAGCCCACAGCGGCCTAAGCGTAAGCGAAAGGCGCGAGGACTTGCAACGAATAGCCCGACCATGAGCCCTGGCACTACTTTTCATTTAAAGGTAGCATGGTTTTGGGCGAATGGGGCACGCCGAAATAATGAGAAATGGGAAAAGAGAAAAGAGAAAATGGAAAAGAGAAAAGAGAAAATAAAATCGAATTTGTGTAAGATAGAAACACTTATAAACGGAACTAGAAACTGAAAACCAAAAACAACTACTTTTGTCCCAACATAAGCAATCCAATGAATTCTAAAATCGAAAAAGCGCTAAACGAACAAATTTCCATGGAGTTTTACTCTTCTAACCTTTATCTGGCTATGGCTTCGTGGGCCGAAATAAATGGATTGGAGGGCACTTCGCGTTTCCTTTACAAACACGCTGAAGAGGAAAGAATTCACATGTTAAAGCTGATACATTTTATTAATGAAAGAGGCGGACACGGGATTTCTCCAGGTTCAAAAGAACCACCAAAAACATTCAAAAGTGTAAAAGATCTTTTTCAGCAAGTGCTGGATCATGAGCGGGTAGTAACCAATGAAATAAATGGTTTGGTAGGTTTATGCTTGGCCGAAAAAGATTTCACTACACATAACTTTTTGCAATGGTATGTGACCGAACAACTAGAAGAGGAAAACTTGGCAAAAACAGTTTTGGACAAGTTAAAGCTTATTGGCAACGACAATGCCGGCATGTATATGTTTGATAGGGATATTGAGACAATTACTGCGCCAAGTGCTGCAGGGGCTCAACCGGCTTAATAATTTGTAAGTTCACAAAACTTTTTATTTTTTTTGGGGTATAAAGTCGAGATTCTATTGAAAATGGTAACTAACCTCGACTATTTGAATGAGCTTTCGGGCGGCAGTACAGAATTTATTAAGGAAGTTTCGGAAGCATTTATTGACGAAACCCCAGGGAATTTGGCCAAAATGCAAAGTGCCTTAGCTGCTGGTGATTACCAAACAATAAAATCCATTGCCCATAAAATTAAACCTTCTATGACCTTTTTTGGCATAGTTGAAATGGAAGATGAAATCAGGGATCTTGAAAACAATGCCTTGAATCAAATCAACCTTGACAAAATCCCTCATCAGATCGAAAGAGCTGTTCGTATACTAAATCAGGCCGTTGAGGAGCTAAAACAGCATATTTAAGGCTTGTTAACTTTTAAAGGTTAACAAGTTTCAAGTCTCTTAACCTTACTTCCGCAGCTCCTAGCCTATTTTTGGCATTCTACCTTGAATGCACTATGGAAAAAAAAGATTTAGGCTTAAACGCTGACCTTTACAAAACCTTCCTTGAAATCAGGAGCAGTATTATCCGCGAAAGCCTAGATGATATCCCAAGCACTGAACATAGGCTAGAAACCTTAGGTGAATTCAAAGGAATCGAATTTATTAACGATTCCAAAGCAACAACGGTAGATTTAACTTGGTATAGTTTGGAACGGATGAACAAACCTGTGATTTGGATTGCAGGTGGAATCGACAATGGCAACGACTACTCCAACCTTACCGATATGGTTCAAGACAAAGTGAAAGGCATCATTTGTTTGACCCGTGATAGCTCCAAGATTTTTACAACCTTTACCAATACGGTTGATTTGATAATTTCTGTTTCAACAGCCGAAGAAGCAGTGAGGGCTGGATTTGCCATGGCCCAAAAAGGCGATGTAGTATTACTTTCACCAGCAAGCGGAAGTTTTGACCTGTTTGATAGCTACCAGGATCGTGGTAATAAATTCAAAAAGGCAGTTAAAAATTTGTTCAACTCGCTCTAATTTTTGGTTGTGAACGCTTTGGATAAATACCTGAAGGGTGATAAAGTCATTTGGCTGGTAGTTATTCTATTATCGCTTATTTCTATACTGGCCGTATACAGTTCCACAGGTTCCTTGGCCTATAGGTACCAAGGTGGAAATACCGAGTTTTACCTATATAAACATATCTTTATTATTGTATTTGGGTTGGGACTCATGTGGGCCTTTCACCAAATCCGTTACAAATACTTTTCTCCTCTTTCCCAATTAGGTGTTGGCATCAGTGTATTTTTACTCTTTCTTACCTTTTTCATGGGAGCAAGTATCAACCAAGCCAGTCGTTGGTTGGTCATTCCGGGCATCAATATCACCTTCCAACCTTCTGATATTGCCAAGCTATCCTTAATCATGTATTTGGCTAGGGTTATGAGCCGAGGGCAGGAAAAATTAAACGACAACCGCTGGGTAGCCCTGCACATTATGCTTCCTGTTTTTGGCATCTGTGCGCTGATTGTTCGAAGCAACTTTTCTACAGCGGCAGTGCTGTTTGTAACCAGTTTAATTTTACTTTTTATTGGCCGGTTGAATTTCCGCTACCTGCTGCAAATGGGAGGAATAGCCTTGGCCGGAGTGATATTTATTGTACTTTTAGGGAAGGCCTTTCCTGCAGCCATGCCACGGCTAGCAACGTGGGAACAAAGGGTCGAAGATTTTGCAAAGGGAAAAACCAGTGAAGACAATTCGGAAGAGCAGTACCAAGTTGAACAAGCCAAAATTGCCATAGCCACAGGGGGATTGGTAGGCAAAGGTCCGGGCCACAGTGACCAACGCTACTTTTTACCCCAATCTTATTCGGATTTTATCTACGCCATTATTATCGAAGAATACGGCTTTATTTCTGGGGTATTTGTCCTTTTCCTGTACCTGATAATTTTATTTCGAGGGATTAGAATCGTAATCAAATGCAATCATACTTTCGGCGCTTTATTGGCCATGGGCTGCACCTTCAGTTTGATTTTTCAAGGGTTGATAAATATGGCCGTTGCCAGTAACCTCTTCCCTGTAACCGGACAACCACTACCCTTTTTAAGCATGGGTGGTACATCCATTTGGTTTTCTAGCATTGCGGTAGGCATCATTTTGAGTGTAAGTCGTTTGGATGAAAAGGAAGAGCCCCTTGAAGATGAAATTAACAATGAAAACATTCCTGAAATTGCTGATCCACCATTCCAAGTTTAAACTACAGGTTTTTAGCGGAATCTTCGATAAACAGCAATTTGTTTGTAACCTCCTAACAGGTTTTTGGTTTAACACAAATTTATTAGGATATTTGTGAAAATTTGAAAAGTAGACCTATCATTTTGAATTCAACCACCATGCTTAAAAGGCTACTATTTACTGCCGTATTTGCTCTTACTACAACCTCCATTTTTGCTCAGGTTTACGTTGAAAAAGATGAATACGCCCAAAAAGTAGTTCCAATCATCAAATCCAATTTGGAGAACGGGAATTACACCGCAGCATTAAACGATTTATTGACTTTGGATAGTCTATTTCCTCAAAATCCTGTATTCAGCTACTATACAGGTTTAGCCTATTTGAATTCATCCAACACAAAAAACAAGGCTGTTCCTTATTTTGCCAAGGCTGCTGTTTTTGTGAACAATTCATTTAAAGAATGGAACTACAAGGAGTTAAAGACACCGCCTATTACTATTTACTACCTAGCAAGAGCTTATCACCTTGACTATAAACTTGATAGTGCTATTGCGAATTACAATAAATACAAAAAATGGGTGAATTCTAATGACGAAGAAACCATTAAAGATATTGATAGGCAGATTGAGATGTGTAACAATGCCAAACAAGTGTTTGCTAATCCAACAACAGCGCAAATTGAAAACCTTGGTCCGATTGTAAATTCCAAATACGATGAATATGCGCCGGTTTTGGATGCCTTGGAAAACACCTTGATATTCACTTCAAGGAGAGATGGTTCGACTGGTGGACTAATAGCCGATGATGGAAAGTATTTTGAAGACATCTATGTATCCAATAAAGTCAACGGTCAATGGACCAAACCGCTTCCAATTGGAGAAAACATCAATTCTGCTGGACATGAAGCAACAATTTCCCTATCTGCTGATGGAGAGCAACTGTTTATCTACAGAGATGATATGGGAGATGGCAATATTTATGTAAGTCGTTTTAATGGTGACAATTGGGGCAAGCCTGTTAAACTTGGCAACCAGATCAATACAGGTGCAAGGGAAACCCATGCCAGTGTAAGTGCAGATGGAAGTACTTTATTTTTTACAAGTGACAGGGAAGGTGGATATGGTGGAATGGATATTTATATGTCAAAACGTTTACCAACCGGCGATTGGGGTTTACCATTAAATGTTGGTCCACAAATAAATACCAAATACGACGAAGAAGGACCCTTTATACACCCAGATGGAAATACTTTATTCTTTAGCTCACGCGGACATAGTTCAATTGGAGGTTTTGACATTTTCTTTTCCAATAAAATGCCCGAAGGAACTTGGACACAGCCTCAAAACATAGGTTTCCCTGTAAACACAGCTGATGATGAATATTTTTTCACCACTTCTCCTGATGGAAAAAGAGCCTATTTCGCCTCTAGCCAACCAGGTGGACTAGGAGAAAAGGATCTTTACCTTATTAGTCTAGAAATGGAAAAGGAAGTGCCTTTAACTGTTTATAGAGGATACATAACAGGTAGTGATGATGTTATTCCATCTGATGTAACCATAACGGTTAATCAAAATGATGAATTATATGGTATTTATCGTCCAAACCCCAAAACAGGACGGTTTATTCTAATTCTTCATTCTGGAAAAACCTATAATATTTCTTATGAAGCAAAAGGCTTTATGTTCCACTCTGAAAACTTAGATGTTCCGTTGGAGACCTCTTATTTTGTAATCAACAAAGAGGTTGAGTTAAAGCCAATAAAACCGAAGACGAAATAAAACTTAGGCGGCCCAAGCAGCTCTTTGTTCTTCTCTAAATTCCTGAGGAGTTTTTCCAGTTTCAATCCGAAAGGTTCGAATAAAATAGCTGTGGTCTTCAAAACCCAATTCAAAAGCAATTTCTTTCACGGTTTTATCCGTATGCGATAGATTCCGTTTGGCTTCCAAAATCAATCGATCTTTAATCATTTGACCAGCTGTTGTTCCACGGCTGGTTTTTACCAATTCATTCAATTTGGCAGAGGTGATATTCAACATATCTGCGTAGCCTGAAACACTATGGGTTTGTTTGAAATTCCTTTCCAATAATACCAAAAAAGTACGGAATGAATCATTTGTAGGCTGATATAGATTCATACCAGAGATTTTACTTACTCTTTCCCTGTGCCGAGCAACCAAAAGCATAAAAATTTTCAATTGGGCACGAATAATTTCATCCTTTCCGAAATCATTGTTTTGATATTCTGATTGAATAGAGGAAATTACCTTCAGAAAGGCTTTGGACTCCTCCTCATTGGGAACAATATAAGGAAAATCAACTGCTTGGGAAATCATTGAGCAAGCCACACTGGTACCGCTATCAGGGATCAAGCCTAAATATTCCTCGGTAAATAAAACCACAAAACCTTGGCATGGGATATCTTCCCGCATCATATGCACTTGTCCTGGGGCCAAAAAGAAAATGGTATTATCAGAAAAGGCATAATTCGAATAATCAATTAAATGATTTCCTGTTCCCTTTTTAACCCAAATAATGGCAAAATACTCGTGGCGATGTGGTACTTCATTTTCAGTACCTCTGTCCCTGCCCACATCTTCCATGGTTAAAATTTCAAAATCTACCTCTTTATGTTCGGAATGGTCCCGAAGAGGAAAAACTGGTATATCTTGGATTTGATTTTCTTTCATATAACTTTTACAAAAATAAACCAAGTTTTGGGTTTGCCCTTTCTAAATTTGGTTAATATTTCAAGAAAAGCGATTTTACCAATTTTGTTCACCTGCATATTTCTACCATTCACCGACCCTTGATAGGACTTTTACCTAATTCTTGTTGATGCATCAACTCCACTACCCCCATCTTTGTCAAAAAATTAGAAAACATGGAAATTATTGACCCCGTTCAAACCCAAAATGAAACCAATGATTATTGGAAAGAAAATGAAAAAAGTCACAAAAAAGGAAAACTGTTTACCGGTTTAATCATACTTACAGCCGGTGTACTTTTCCTATTGCGCGAATTAGGCACAGATATACCCAAATGGATTCTCTCCTGGCCAATGTTATTAGTGGCAATTGGGTTTTCCGTTTGGTTAAAAAATCCAATCAAGAACTTTTTTGGTGGATTTATCTTAATTTTAATTGGGGGATTATTCCTTACTAAGAGCATTTTGCCTGCCCTAGCCCTTGGAAAATTTGTATGGCCCATCGTTCTCATTGTAGTTGGCGCTTATGTTATGTTGAAACCTTCCAATAAATATAGAAGAAACAGGTACAATTGGGAAAAAAAATACGCAAAAAAATGGAGTCGTTGGGAACAAAGAAGATTCCAAGCAGGCAATTTCAACCAAGACTATTCACCTGACAATTACTTAGAACTTAATTCTGTTTTTGGCGGAGTTAAAAAAAAAATAATCTCTAAAGAATTTAAGGGAGGCGAATCGAATGCCGTTTTTGGAGGAGCCGAAATAAACTTAAGCCAAGCTGATTTTCAAGGAAGGGTTGAAATCGAAATCAACCAAGTATTTGGAGCCACCCGCCTAATTATTCCTCCACACTGGGAAGTACATTCCGAACTTACCGCCGTATTTGGCAGTGTAGAAGACAAGCGCCCCATCGTTAAGGATGTTATGAGTGAATCTGGCAAGGTATTAGTGCTGGAAGGAGCGGCTGTTTTCGGAAGCATTGAAATCCACTGCTTTTAACTAAAATTAATCTATAGGATGATTTAACAATCCGAACTACTTGGTATAGTTGGGTTTACCCCTCTCAAAGAAATTTCGACATAGCAGTTGTTGTCAATTTAAAAACATGGATAATTCACAATTAGTTAATCGTTTAGGTAATTCTAATGCGTAATCGAGGTTAAATCAGCGGAAATGATGAAAGTTTACCTTACCAAATTAGTTTTCCAAATTGCTATTGAAAATGGACGAAAGATTCACCAATTTGATGAACAATTCCGAATTTTTCATGCCTTTACGCCTGGGGAAGCAATAATCAAGGCCAAAGCCTTTGGCAATCAGGAAGAAGAGTCGTTTTTTAATGCCAATAACAATTTAGTAAAATGGAAATTTATTGCCGTAAGCGACATCGTACAAATCAGTGAAATTAAGGACGGCGAAATGCTTTTTTCCACTACCCACGAAACTGAAAACAGTCCTAGTTTTAAACAATTTGTAAAACAAAAAGCCTTGGAATTAGAAATGTTCACCCATATTTCCTTCTAAATAGCTTTCCAACAAATCTATCTAAACCAATACCTTCGCCAAAAGAATGGACAGATCTCCAAAATTTTCAAATTCCCTAAATTGGCGCTATTTTACCGGTTTGTGGAGTATATTCTTTTGTATCTGGATTCTATTGGTGCATCATATAGGTTTAAATTGGATTTTAAGTTGTTATGATGCGCTAATTTTTGTTGGATTGCTAGGATTAGGGCATTTGGTACTAAAGAATTTTTACACTTTTTATTCGGCTGGTTTAAACAATCATTTTATCCAAGGAATAGGAACCCTAGTAATGAGTTTGGCCATAAACTCAGGATTTCAATTTATCCAACAAAACTGGTTCGTTGAAGAAAATCATTACATACAATTTTTAGATGAAACCCAGGCATTCCGGTTGGTAATTACGGCCATTATTGTTTACCTTTTAACAATCTTTGGTTGGGTCCAAAACCTTCTTTCAATGGCTATCAATACTGAAACAAGAGAAAAACAAACCGAATCCTTGGCCAAAGAGGCAGAGCTTGCCAACCTCAGGCAACAATTACAACCTCATTTTCTTTTTAATAGTTTAAACTCTATTCATGCATTAATTGGAAGTCAGCCGAATGAAGCAAGAGAGATGATTTTAAAACTTTCGGATTTTCTAAGGGGAACTTTAAAAAAGGATGAAGGGGTTTTGGTAGGTTTACAAGACGAAATTGTTCAATTGGAATTGTATTTGGCCATTGAGAAACATCGCTTTGGACAACGCCTGCAAGTAGAAATTGATGTTTCATTGGATGCTGAACAGCTTAAAATTCCACCATTATTGCTTCAGCCTTTGGTTGAAAATGCTGTCAAATTTGGGTTATACGATACCCTTGGCGAAACCATAATCCGATTAAAAGCTTACCAGGAAGGACATTATTTGAAAATAATTGTATCCAATCCGTTTGACCCCGAAACCGTAAATCCCAAAAGAGGAACTGGTTTCGGTCTTCAATCTATACAACGCAGACTATATTTGCTTTTCTCTCGAACTGATTTAGTTCAAATTTCAACTCAAGGATCTCAATTTACTACCTTGTTAACCATTCCACAGGCAACATGATTAAGACAATTTTGATAGACGATGAACCGTTGGCTAGAGCTATAATAAAAGAATACCTTGCAGATCATTCTGAATTCGAGGTTGTAAAGGAATGTAACAATGGATTTGAGGGGTTAAAAGCCATTCAAGAAATCAAACCTGACTTACTCTTTTTGGATGTTCAGATGCCAAAAATAAATGGATTTGAAATGTTGGAATTGTTGGAATACACGCCACCAATTATATTCACAACTGCTTATGATGAATACGCATTCAAAGCATTCGAAGCCCAAGCAATCGACTACTTATTGAAACCATTTAGCAAGGACCGATTTAACAAGGCCATTTTAAAATGGAAAAAAGCAAATGCTCAGAGCGAACAAAATTCAGCTCCACACAACCTGTCGTTAGGGCATGCAGAAGAGGCTAATCGGATAGTGGTTAAAAATGGTGGAAGCATTAAAATCATCCCAATTGGTGAAATATTCTATTTGGAAGCCTATGATGATTATGTAAAAATACACACCAAAGATGGCATCTATTTAAAAAAACAAACTTTGGCTCATTATGACTCCATCTTGGAAGCCAAAGAATTTGTTAGAGTTCATCGGTCTTTTTTGGTTCAAATAAAAAACATTTCCAAAATCGAGCCGATGGAAAAAAACAGTCATATAGCCATCCTAACGAATAAGGAAAAAATCCCCTTAAGTAGAACTGGTTATATTCAACTTAAAAACGTGCTTGGTTTATAGTTCTTTTTACAAAATAAAAGTTGGCTAAAATGAAGAAAGAGAAGGGAAAAGTTCTAAACCTTAAAAAAGAAATTATTCAGGGAAATATAATGGAAATGCCTCATTGTATCTTGATAAAAAGGAATGGAGTTTTTCTTTTTTCTTTTTAATGGCAAGAGCTTCAAATTCTTTTAACAAGGACGGACTATCTTTTATCAGGATTTCCAAATTTTCAGGAATGAAGTCCATGGTTTTTCCTGTGTTGAAATCCAGCATAAGTTGTTTCATTTCGGTTGAAGGAACTTGGGTTACACCTCCAGCAGGCATACCAAAGGAATACATACCACTGCTATACACTGGAACATAGGAAGTAATAGTGGCTACAAAATAACAAATACGGCCAATAGTAATTAATCGGTTATAATCGCTTTGAACCCTTATATAAACATTCCCATTACTAGAATAACCCCAAATATTAGAGGTAGGAATTTTGGTAATTCTTCCATGGAAAGAATAGGTCAATTCAGCTTGGTTTAATATATTTCTTAAAAAATCATCATCATTGGGATCAAAATCACTAATTACACTGTCCAAAGGCAATGGGTCATTATATCTGAAATCTTTGATAACGAGATAGATCCCTTCTTTAAATTCAAAATCAGGGGAATAGGCAGTTTTTGAGAAATCTGTAGAGAACTGCTGAGCCAAAAGAACTTGTCCAACAGCAAAAAAAAGGAGAAAGAATCCAAATTTTCGCATTTGACAAAGATAAATGTCTATTCTCCTCAGAAATGCCAAAAAAAATTAAGGATTAGGACTTGCTTTAGACTTTTAATCCAAAAGGAATTTAAAATGGAAATCCCTACTTACTTCACATAAAATTGTCACCATTAATTCAAAGAAAAAGATTAAATTTGCAGGTTAGCAATAAAGTGCATTCGAAAATTAGAAATACCTTTCTGTTTATTCTAGGATTTTGTTTGTCAATTGGCCAAATAAAATCCCAGAGCAATCCTGCCACTTGCTGTGATTATACACCTTGGCAGTATTTTCAATTGGTAAAACTTACCAACCAAAATGCTGCGGCTTCAGTTGCTGGGGCTCCATATATTCTTTACATCAATACCCAAGTTTTAATTGCCGCCGGAAAATTACAGGCCAATGGAAACGACTTGCGTTTCTTAGATGGCCCTTGCGGAACGCCACTTACCTATTGTATTGAAAGTGGCATAAACACAACTCAAACTGAAATCTGGATTAACCTTCCATCTATACCTTCCAACACCGACTTTTTTGTTTACATGTATTATGGCAATCCTGCTGCACCAGCTGGAAGCGCTTGTAATTCATTTTTTACTACAAACCTTACCATTTCAGCCAACCAAACTTTGGGAGGAACCCAAAGTTTTGATAGAATTACTGTTAATGCCGGGGTTACAGTTACCTTAAACCCTCAACAACCATTGATTTTTAATGGTAAAAAAATCAATATTCTTGGGAATATTAACGGAGATGGAAAAGGATATGGTCCTGCATCAGGTCCAGCTCCAGGACAAGGTGCTGGAGGGGATGGCTTTGGAACTATTGGCGGAGGTGGAGGTGGGTACGGAAATGCTGGAGGTAGAGGGGGGATTTCTAACCCAACAAATGCAGGCCAACCCTACGGAACAGCAAATGCAAATGATATTGATATGGGTTCTGGAGGTGGTGGATCAGATTGTCCTGCCACAGCCTCTGGCGGGGGATGTTTTTCGGCTATTGGAATGGTAGTCAATTTGAACGGTTCAATTTCAATGAACGGACAAAATGCTACTGGCTGTAACGATCCAAATAGAGAATGTGAAGGCGGAGGATCAGGAGGTGGTGTTTTGCTTCAAGGTGCTTACATAGGCGGAACAGGTACAATTAGTTGTAAAGGAGGAAATGGAGCAAGTTCTGTCAATGTAGAAGGTGGAGGAGGAGGAAGTGGAGGGAGGGTAAAAAGGTTCTTTACGGTGACAAATGGAGGCGGATTAGGAATAGATATTAGCCCAGGACTAAGAGGAACAGGTGGACAACCCAATATGGCGGATGGTTTACCAGGAACCAATCAAGCCATGTTAACCCCAGGAATTATAACAGCAATTACTGGAACCGAATTTCCAGTAACCCCAATCCCAGTTGCAGATTTCTCAACACCAGGTGGTTTATGTGAAAACTCAAATGCCAATTTCACCGATAATAGCACGGTTGCCTTAGGAAATATCACCGCTTGGTCATGGGATTTTGGAGCCTTAGGAGTTACCTCAGGTCAGCAAAATCCTACGGTACAAGCTATTAATTGCGGTCAAATCACTGTCTCGCTGACGGTTACTACCGATGGCGGATGTCAAGCAACCAGCACACAAACGTTGGATGTTACAGGAATGCCTGATATCCAAGTAACTCAAAATTCTCCTTGTGAGGGAAGTTTGGCTTTATTTGATGAAACAGTAAGCTTTAGTGGCGGTTGCACCGATACTTACACTGTAACCTATGATTTTGGAGATGGAAGCCCTACACAAACAGGCACAGACCTTTCCCACCTTTATGTGGCCCCAGGAACACAAAACGCAGTAATAACTGCCACTACAACTTCTGGCTGCTCGGCAAGTGTTACCAATCAAGTAACAGTTCTACCAAAACCAACTGTAAACTTTACAATGGGTGCCTCTGGAGGAAATGGGGAATGCCCAAATAACATTATTAGTTTTCAGAGTAACTCCAATGTGGCACCTCCATCCAGCTTGGTAAACTATTATTGGAATTATGGAGATGGAACCACGCCCTTTGGAACAGGTCAATTATCAGCTCATACCTATACCTTAGCAGGACAATACGATGTAACATTAAGAGTCGTGACTAACCAAAGTTGTACCGATTCATTAACACAAACCTTAACAATAAACCCCAACCCTGTACCATCCTTTACTTATGATACTGTTTGTATAGGATCTGCCACTACCCTAACCAATACAACACCAGCCGATCCGGCAATGACCTTCCAATGGCAGATGAACAATCCCATTGGCAATTATGTTGGCTCAACTGCAACCCATACCTATGCACTAACCAGTGGGAATCAAGCCATATTAACAGTAGTTGATGGAAATGGATGCATAGCTTCTTTTTTGGATACCGTTTATGTACAACCACTTCCTGTGGCCAATTTCACAACGCAAACACTGATTTGTGACCCACAAGATAATGCCATTTTTACAAATACTTCTACACCTGCTTCAGGAACAACCCAAAACTGGGATTTTGGTGATGGAACCTTTTCAATTGCTCATGATCCTATTCATAATTATCTAGGTCCGGCAACTTACAATGTAACCCTTACAGTGGTTGCGGGCAATTGCAATGCAACAATCACAAAACCAGTAGTAGTTTCCCAAAAACCAATTGCCTCATTTACTGTTCAACAAGCCGATGAATGCCAAAATACACCTTTTACATTTATTGACAATTCCAGTATTGCGGTTGGCGATATTTCACTTCGAACTTGGGATTTTGGTGAACCTCCCATAGTTCCAGTACAAGATCCAGTTTACAATCCTGTTCATGCCTATATCACGCCAAATCCAACTCCAGGATATACCGTTAGTTTAATTGTAACTTCTACAACAGGTTGCAAAGATACAATGACACAAGTTGTTCCAGTATATCCCTTACCTATTGCTTCCTTTACTGCTCCAGATGTTTGTGACAATGTACCTATGAAATTTAATTCAACTTCAAATATAAGTTTTGGTTCTATTACTCAATCAACATTTGATTTTGGGGATAATTCAACTTTTGTAGGAGATTCAGCTACCCATCTCTATGCAAGTGCCGGTACCTATGCAGCAACCCTTACAGTTGTTTCTGATCAAGGTTGCATCGGCCTAGCCAGCACTCCAGTGGAAGTTAATCCATTGCCTGAGGCTTCGTTTGTAATGGATGATGATGAAGGATGTACAACACATACGGTAAGATTCTCAAGTGGCTCATCCCCTATTAATCCACCTCACCAAATTATTGAATATTATTGGGACTTCAACAACGGTAATACTTCCGATGATTTAGCTCCAGCTCCAGAAGATTTTACAACAGGCTTTTACGATGTAACGCTCATTGTTAATAGTATTGACGGCTGTTCAGATACATTGGTATTGGATACTGCAGTAACCGTTCATCCGTTGCCTGTAGCAGACTTTTCAACAGACAATGAAACAGTTGGAATTTTAGATCCTTCTGTTATTGTGGTTAATGAAAGCCAAGGTTGGCAAACCTGTGTTATCGACTATGGAGATGGAAATACAGATAATATCATTTCCTTAATCGAACATGTGTATAACGATACAGGAATGTATCGATTATTCTTAACCGCAACCACTCAATATGGTTGTGTGGATACCATTACAAGGTATGTTCATGTTATACCTGATTTTGCCTTTTATGCCCCAAATGCTTTTACACCTAACCATGATTTAAAAAATGAAGTTTGGAGTGGAAAAGGTTTAGCCTTTAAAACCTACGAATTACAAATCTTTAATAGATGGGGAGAAGAGATATACAGGTCAAAAAATCCAGAAGAAACTTGGGATGGTTCTGTTCGTGATTTTAATAATTCAGAAACAGGAAAAATGATTAAGCAAGATATCTATGTTTACAAAGTTAATATCTTGGACAACAACGATGTACGCCATATTTATACAGGGAAACTTTATGTTTACCCAGATACAGAGAAAAAACTTGCTCGATAAAAGGCAAATATTCGATCAAATTTAGCAAGAAAACCCTAAATAATTTGGGAGATGTAGTATACTTGCGGCATGGTTCAAATTATTGGAAAATCAAATTCAGTTTTCAACCAATTCTTGGCAGAAATCAGGGATGAAAACATACAAAAGGATAGGATGCGGTTTCGCCGAAACATCGAAAGAATAGGTGAAGTGTTGGCATATGAAATTAGCAAAGTATTAGAATTTGAATCAAAAGAAGTCAATACACCTTTAGGTATTGCCAATATAAATCTTCCTGCTGAACAACCTGTTGTTGCAACCATTCTAAGAGCAGGTCTTCCTTTACACCAAGGAATTTTAAACTATTTTGATCAAGCTGATAATGCCTTTATTTCAGCCTATCGTAAACACCATAAGGATGGTAGTTTTGAAATTAAATTGGAGTACGTTTCAAGCCCTAATCTCGACAACCGAATTTTAATACTTACCGACCCAATGCTGGCTACTGGAGCTTCATTGGTATTAACTTATAAGGCCCTACTAGCAAAAGGAAAACCAAAACATACCCATTTGGTTTGCGTAATTGCAAGTACCGAAGGAATAAACTATGCCAAAAAGCACCTTCCTTCCAATGTTACCATTTGGGCAGGTGCAGTAGATGATGAATTAACAGCCCATGGATACATTGTTCCCGGACTTGGTGACGCAGGTGATTTGGCTTTTGGAGTGAAGGAATAACCACATAGAAAACGGAAATTCTGTTAAAATTTTTTCCAAACCAAACATTCCTCCTACCTTTTCGTTCAATCTTTTCTGTTTACATGCTGGAATCCATCCTAAAAATTCTTTTTATTGGCTTCATGAGCGCGGTTAAGTTCATCACTGCAGCTCCTCTCGCCTCTGCCTATGGATTCGGCTATTTTGAAACCTTATTGATTACTTCCATTGGTGGAATAATTGGTGTTTCTGTATTTTTCTTAGTTAGTAAAGCAGCAATAAAAGCAGTTTTCAAGGCGAAAGAAAGGCTACAACACCAAAAAGAGCATGAATTAGAACTTGCAGGAATACATCCTCCCCCTACTAAAAAAAGAATATTTACCTGGAAAAATAAAATGATTGTAAAAACGGTTCGACGGTTTGGACTAGCGGGCATTGCATTAATTACTCCAGTAGTTTTATCCATTCCTTTAGGAACTTTTATTGCTTTTAGGTATTTTCATAATAAAAAGAAAGTATATGCCTACCTCAGCCTTGCTGTTTTATTTTGGTCCATCATTCTTTCCTCCCTTACCCTGATATTTTAATTCAATCACTTCGGGAAAAAGTCCTTCTCCATTTTCTATGCGTAATTTTTCTTTGCTCCTACTTTTTTTTACCTCATTCTTTTATGGCTGTGGTGAGGATGTCTACATTCCTCCTGGAAGGCCTGAGGATTATAATGAACCACTGGTGAAGGCAAACAGGGTTGTAACCAAAAACGAATCAATTCAAATTGACCAATATATTGCTCGAAGAAAATGGGAAATGACCGAAACAGGAACGGGTTTAAGGTACATGATTTATAAAGAAGGAATTGGTCAGAAAATACAAACTGGGCAGGTTGTTTCTTTAAAATATAAATTATACCTCCTTGATGGAACCTTATGTTATGATTCGGAAAAAGAAGGCATCAAAACCTTTGAAGTCGGACATGGTGGGGTTGAAAGAGGACTAGAAGAAGGAATTTTATTACTCAAGAAAGATTCTAAGGCAAGGTTTATCTTACCTTCGCACCTTGGCTGGGGCTTACCAGGCGATGGAAATAAAATTCCGATGAAAGTTGCCCTTGTATACGATTTAGAAATTATTGACCTAAAATAGATATCACCAAACAATGAAAAAAACGCTCTTAATTGCTTTTACGGCCGCCGTTGCTTTAGTCTCTTGTAAAAATTCAAAATACCCAGGATACGACCTCACAGAAACTGGGCTATATTATAAATACCATAACCATGATGAAGATGCAAAAGCGCCCGAAGTTGGAGATATAATTACCATTTCACTAGTACTTAAAAACTCTACGAACGATTCCATTCTTTTTGATTCGAAGAAACTTAGAAACGAACAAAAATTCCCATTACCAGAAAGCCGTTACAAAGGAAGTATTGAAGAAGGTTTTGCCATGCTTAATGAAGGAGATAGTGCATCTTTCATTGTTGATGCTGATACTTTCTATGCCTATGCCAGCAGAGCACCAAAACCAAAATACTTGAAAGCGGGCGACGCCTTGAAATTCGAAATAAAAATGGTTAAAGTCGAAACTCAAGAAGAATATAAAAAGCAAATGGAAAAAGAAATGGCGGCTATGGCCAACATGGAGGAATCCAAAATGAAAAGCTATATCGCCTCTAAAGGAATTAAACAAGAACCCGACTCAACTGGTATGTATATTATTGTAAAACAAGAAGGGAAAGGACCTGTAGCACAAAAAGGCGATTCAGTTTCAGTTCATTATGAAGGAACCTTTTTGGATGGAACTGTATTTGATAGTAGCCTTAGAAGAAAAAAACCACTAGGTTTCAGAGTAGGTACTGGTGCTGTTATTCCAGGCTGGGACATTGCTTTTACTAGAATCAAAAAAGGAACCAAAGCTACCCTTATTATCCCTTCTAGATTGGCCTATGGCGATGGTGGTGGACAATTGCCCCCCTACGCTACTTTGGTATTTGAAGTTGAATTGCTCGATGTTCTAAAAAAATAGAATAAGACTCGTATGCATTTGAAGTGGTTTTGTATTTTTCTAGTTTCTGGATTGTTTTTACATTCCTGCAAAACCACTTCAACTTCTGGTAATTCTTCGTCGAATGAAAATAAAATAAACCCACCATTACCAAGAGAAATAAACAAACTAAATCAACTTGGCTCTGGAGTGCAAATTACCCTTACCAATTTAGGTGATGGATCAAAAATCAAAAACGGTGATGAAGTGTATTTTCACTACATCGGTCGATTAGCTGATGGTAAAATATTCGATAATAGCCACGATCGCTTTAAACCTGTTCAGATAAAAATGGGTAATGGTATGGTTATTAAAGGCTTGGAAGAGGCATTCAAATTCCTCTACAAAGGTGATAAAGCACTTGTAGTTGTTCCACCTCATCTTGGATATGGAAATAAAGATTTGGGAATAATTCCTCCCAATTCGACCTTGCAATTTGAAATTGAGGTTGTTGAAGTGAAGCCCTATAAAGAATATATTTACCAAGCTATAGCCGGGGATACCATTAAAACAAGTTCAGGATTAAGGTATATTGTTCTTAAAGAAGGAAACGGAAACCTTATCAAACCGAAACAAAAGGCTGAACTGCATTATGCAGGATTCCTTTGGAATGGAACAAAATTCGATTCAAGTTACGACAAAGGTATCCCTTACTCATTTACCGTAGGTGCTGGGGAGGTAATCGCAGCATGGGACGAAGCCTTACAATTAATGAACAAAGGAAGAAAATTAAGAATTTTAGTCCCTTCTCAATTAGGCTATGGAGAGCAAGGCAGTCCTCCTGAAATCCCTAGAAATGCGCGATTAATCTTCGATATTGAACTATTGGAAATAGCCAATTAGACATTTCCGGGATTAAGATTTTTCCAAATTAAATCTTTCAATTGCGGTATTCCCTTTCCTGTGTGAGAAGAAATAAAAATATGCGGAATTCCTCTTGGAAGCTCCTTCTTCAACATTCCTTCCAATTCTTCATCCAACAAATCTGATTTAGAAATAGCTAAAATTCTATCCTTGTGCAACAGTTCTGGATTGTATAATTTTAATTCCTTTTCGAGTACCTTGTATTCTTTTTTTATACTTGGAGCATCAGCCGGAACCATAAAAAGCAACAATGAATTTCGTTCAATGTGCTTTAAGAATCTCGTACCCAATCCTTTTCCTTCATGGGCTCCTTCAATGATTCCAGGAATATCTGCCATTATGAATGACCGGTAATCTCTGTATTTAACTATACCTAAATTCGGCACCAAGGTTGTAAAAGGATAATTAGCAATTTCAGGCTTTGCTGCGCTTACCACACTAAGAAGAGTCGATTTTCCTGCATTCGGGAATCCAACCAAACCAACATCGGCAAGAACTTTTAGTTCCAAAATATTCCAATCTTCTCTCCCTGGTTCTCCAGGCTGTGAAAATCGAGGGGTTTGTCTGGTCGAGGTTTTAAAATGATTGTTTCCCAATCCACCTCTCCCTCCAGGCGTTAATATCCGCTCTTCCCCATCTACGGTTATTTCGAACAATACTTCTTCAGTATCAGCGACTTTTGCAACTGTACCTAAGGGTACTTCCAAAATTACATCTTTCCCATCCTTTCCGGTTTTCAACATACCACTTCCACTTCCTCCTGGCTCGGCAATGACATGTTTCATATATTTCAAATGAAGTAAGGTCCATAATTGCGCATTTCCTCGAAGGATAATATGTCCTCCGCGACCACCATCTCCACCATCAGGACCACCTTTAGCCGTTAATTTATCTCGGTGAAAGTGGGTACTTCCCCCTCCTCCCTTTCCGCTTCTGCAACAAATCTTAACGTAATCTACGAAATTGGAGGTCATAATAAAAAAGTATTAAAAAATTAGTAACCAATTTGGTCACAAATCCTTGAAAAGATCTCTTCAATACTTCCGATTCCGTTTATTCCACGGAACTTTCCTTGTTTAGTATAGAAGTCCTTCAAAGGAGCTGTTTTCTTATTGTATTCACGAATCCTGTTATGGATTATTTCTTCATTTTGGTCATCTGGTCGGCCACTATCCTTTCCACGAAGTAGTAAACGAGTTACTAATTCATTCTCGGGCACTTCTAAAGCAATCATTAAAGAAATGGCAGTTCCTTTTGATTCCAAAAACACATCCAAGGCTTCAGCTTGGGCGGATGTTCTAGGAAAGCCATCAAAAATGAATCCTTTGGGTCTGGCATGCTTTTGCACTTCACTTTCTAGCATTCGAATGGTTACTTCATCCGGAACCAATTCACCCTTGTCCATAAAACTCTTGGCTAAATTCCCAAGCGGAGTTTCATTCTTAATGTTAAAACGAAAAATATCGCCTGTACTTAAGTGCACTAAGCCATATTTTTTAATTATGTTTTCACTTTGGGTTCCTTTACCAGCGCCTGGAGGGCCGAACAAAACAATGTTAAGCATGTAGTTTGGTTATTCGGGGTCTATAACATAAATATCTCGAAGATTTCGGCCTAGTCCATCATAGTCCATTCCATATCCAACTATGAAATCATTTGGAATTTTTAGACCTACATAATCGATTGAAAAGTTGCGTTTAAATGCTTCGGGTTTGAAAATTAAGGCGGCTATTTTCACAGAAGCAGGATTTTTCTCCTTCAGCTCTTCCAACAAGGCTTCTACAGTTGCTCCTGAATCAATAATGTCCTCTAAAATTACTATATTCCTTCCTGAAATGTTCTCACTTAATCCTATCAAACTTTTCAATGTTCCACTTTCTGTTCCTGAATAGGACGCCAGTTTCACAAACGAAATCTCACACTCTGAATTAAAATGCTTAATTAAATCAGCAGTAAACAAAAAGGCTCCATTCAAAACAGATAAAAACAAAGGTTTCTTGTCACCAAGATCTCTATTTAAATCATTGGCCATACCACGAATTACCTCAAGTATACGTTCTTCGCTGATAGCTGGCTTAAATCTGGAATTATGAATGTAGATAGGCTTATCCTTCATGAAAATTAAAGGTTGCGAAGATAATAGATAAAAGGGCAAACCCTAAAACTTTTTGTTTCTTTCCTCTTGCTCTAAAATCTTTTGAATTCGCTTCTGCTTCTGCATGTTCAAATTTTCTTGGTTTTGCTTAATAGCCAAATCAACAGCCATAAATAAAAAGCCTATAATGATTACACCTATCATTATCATTAAGGCATAAGTTTTATACTTATTAAAACGTTTCTTTATCTTCCGTCTTAAACTTGGTGGCTTCTTGTATTTTATCTTATTAGAAAACTTAAACTTCCGCTCCGCCTTTTCAGATGCCCGTATTCTAGGTTTTTCCCCAGCGTCTTTTTCCGCTGACTTTTCTACCTCATTTCCTTCCATATCTATTTATCACTATGACCAAGTAGGAAATGGATTTATATATCCCATAAATTTCAAAACAATAACTAAAACAATCATGATAGCCATTGCTATGGCAAATCCAAGCGATAGCTTTTTATAAAAAGAAGCATCATGTTGCAATTTCAAACTGCGGATAATATTAAAAATAGCATTCTCCGAACGATGAAAGGCACTCTCACTTTTTACTATATAATCAAAAGCTCCATAACGCATGGTATTTACTGCAATCTCTATCTTCTCTTGTCCACTAATCATCACCACTTCAACTTCCGGTGCCAATTTCTTAATCTCCTTTAACACCTCCAAACCATTCTTTGCCTTAGGATTGATGCTATTTAGTTCATAATCCAAAAAAACCAACTGTGGTTTTAATTCTAATAACTTAGCCAAGGCATCTTCGCCTGTCTCAAATGTAAAAAATTCAAATTTGGTCTTTGAACTTAAATGATCCTTAAACATTTCAAGTTGCAATGGTTCATCATCAACCAAAAAAACACGCTTTATTTCCGACATACCGATTAATAAATTTTGAGTTTGAATTTGGACAAAACTACGATAAAAAAAGTTTAAATTATTGTTCTATCCAATATTTCCAGCCTATTTTTTCTTTCCATCTAGCTTTTCGGCTATCCATAAGAGGGTATAACTGAAATAAACTAGATAATACTTTAAACTGAAATAAGGATTTGAAAAAAAACCTCCCTTCATGGCCATATACCAATAGAAATTCAATAACCTAAACCTTTCAGGATTGTCCTTCAATCGATTGGAAAGCAAAGCTATATAAGCCTTGGGTATTAATCGAGAGGCATGGGTTTGATCTTCCCTTTTTTCAAACAAATTCAATCGATAGTTAACCATGGATCGAAGCTGCTCATTGTTGTTCAATTTCGATAAAAAATCTGCAACAAATTGCGATTTAGGATTTGCTAATTCAATATCCAGCAACCAATGCCCATCTGTTTCCAATAGGCCATTTAATATAGTAAACTCTACCGCTTTTCTTAAATTTAATACAGGTAATTCCCCTAGTGGTGTTTCTACAATATCAATATCTGTAAGAAAATAGTTGGCATCGAACCCCTTTACCGGAAAGGCAACCGGCCGAATATGCAAATCCACACCTATCCCAAACTTTGAAACAAAACCAATAGAATTTTTATTTAGAAGCTTAACCATTTTCATTTGCTTCTTGGCTACATAACCCGCTCGCTCCAAAACTTGGCTGGCTCTATCCAAATCCTTTTCATAAACCAATAAATCCATATCGTTCATTGGCCTTGTACCCCATGAAGGATAAACCTTGACCATGAAATTCAAACCCTTTACAAATGCATGTGAAATGGAAGCCTTATCTAAAAGTTGACTTACCTCAATTCCCGACTTTAATAAACGTGAATTATGAAATAAGGTGCGCTTATAAACGCCTTGAAAACGATCATAAATAGGGTGCCCCTTAAACCTAGCCTTATGTCTATACCATAAATAAGGAACCAATCGATATTCAGTATGCGAGAATTCTTTGTTATAATCCTGCCCATCAGCCCAAATCTGGAACTTCTTGAAAGATTCATCCTCCCCTTCAGCCAAGCCTGATTCCAATAGTATGATTTGCTCCTTTCGACTAAATGCTGACATTATCCTTCCATAGGTGCGCAAAATTAATGCTATAGCGGAATTTCACAAGTATTATCCAGCATAATCTTCCATTTCTCTCCTTTCCAATTTATCTTTGCCTCTCGATTCGACAGTGGAAAGCATCTGGAATTTTATAAAAAACAAACGACTATTCTTTATCGGAATAAGCCTTTTATGTCTGCTTTCTTCCATTTACCAACTGAAAAACTTGGTGCTTAATGAAGATATTTCTGCCTTCGTTCCGCAAGACTCTACCACAACCGCTGCCACTCAACTTCTCACCGAAAGTGGCTTCTCTGATAAAATCATTTTTCACCTACATGATAGCCTAGGTGAAGAATTATTGATTCAGCAAGCAGATAGTCTCTACTCTGTTTTGCAAACCCAAGAATTAAAACCCTATATCAAACGAATTGATTATCAAACCTCTGACACCCTGCTTGAAACATACTTAGCTATATTCTACAGAAACCTACCTCTTTTCCTTTCCGATTCAGATCTTCAACAATACTCTCCCCTACTAACCGAAGTTGGCACTGATTCAATCTTGCTTCAACTAAAAGAAAAAATTGAAAACCCAATTGCTATCTTTTCCAATCAATACCTTCCAATTGACCCTGTCGGTATGCAATATTTGGCTTGGAACAAACTAAAAAACCTCCAACCCGACGCAAATTTTGAAATGGTCGAAGGCCGAATATTTTCTAAAAACCACCAACACCTCCTCCTCTTTCTTACTCCTGCCTTTCCAGCTAACAACACCAAAAAAAATGGAGAGCTCCTCGACCAACTTGAACCAATCTTAAAAAAATTCCCAAACTGTTCAGTGTATGGTGGTCCCGTTGTAGCTGTTTCAAATAGCCGACAAATGAAAAAGGATACCATGCTTACTTCTATCCTAGCTGTGGTATTAATCCTACTCTTAATGGTTTGGTTCTTTCGCTCGGCTATGGTTCCCCTCTTGCTTTTCTTGCCGGTACTATTTGGTGCTATCTGTTCACTGGGTATCCTTAGCCTGTGGAAAGGGGAAATCTCGGTAATAGCAATTGCCGCAGGAAGCATTGTTCTTGGAATTGCTATTAACTATGCCTTGCATTTTATTACCCACCTCCACCACGAACGTTCCATTTCAAAAACACTAAAGGAAATCGCCCGACCTATGACGGTTGGCTGCATCACTACAGCTGGTGCCTTTTTCACGCTATCCCTGGTTAAATCACAAGCCCTTCAACAACTCGGCCTTTATGCTGGATTTGCCCTGCTCTTTTCCGCCCTGTTTACCCTCTTTATTTTTCCGCTCTTTTTTAACGAAAACCGAATCCCTGCTCCCAAAAACAAATTGGGGGAATGGCTCTCCTATCCCTTTGAAAAAAACAAATGGGTGCTCCTTTCTGTCTTAGCCACAACGCTTTTTCTCTCGCTATTCTCTAACAAAGCTGGTTTCGAAAAGGACCTGATGAAGGTTAATTTTTTGGATGAAAAAACCCGTCTAGCGGAGAAGGACCTCGAATCTATCAGTTCCAATTCTATTCGCAATCTATTTGTAGCTAATAAAGGCGCCTCCATTGATGCCGCCTTAGAAAAAAATGAAAAATTGGATGTTCAACTTTCTAGTTTCCAGCAGAAAGGACAAATCCAACATTTTATCTCTCCTAGCATCCTCATTCCTTCTCATTCCACACAAAACAACAAACTACTCGCATGGAATTCCTTTTGGACTCCAGAAAAAATTAAACTGGCAGAAAATAACCTCAACCTTTCCGGTCGAAAACTGGGTTTTAAACCCAATGCTTTTAGTCCATTTATTCAAACCCTTAAAAACCAAGCTTCCTTACTAAACCCAGCAGACCAAGAGTGGCTCAGATCCAACTTCTTCAAAGATTTCTTCTACGAAAAAGACGGAAATACCTACCTCTTTAACCAAATAAAAACAGAAGAAAAAAACCGGGAAGGAATAGCTGAAGACCTTAATAATTCTCAACTCGGTATAGTTCTCGATAAACAATACCTTACCAAAAAATTCATCCGATTGGTAGGCGAGGATTTCAACACCATTCTCTACGCTGCTGGAGGTCTGGTTTTTTTGGTTCTCCTGCTCAGCTATGGCCGAATTGAACTTACCCTGATCAATTTTCTTCCCATGGTTTTAAGCTGGATTTGGCTCCTCGGTTTAATGGGAATCTTCGGACTGAAATTCAATATCGTTAACATCATCATCGGAACCTTGCTCTTCGGATTGGGCGACGATTACAGCATTTTTGTCCTTGGTGGACAACTCGAAGAATTTAAAACAGGTAAAAAAATCCTTCCTTCCTTTAAATCTTCTATCTTTCTCTCTGCCCTTACAACCCTTATCGGTGTAGGCGTCTTGATCTTTGCCAAACATCCAGCCCTCCAAAGTATTGCCATCGTTACCATACTTGGGATGCTTGGGGTACTGATTATTTCCTTTACCATTTCACCCTTCCTATTTGGACTTTTAGCCTTAGAAAGAAAAAAGAAAAATTACCTGCCTTACACCGCCCTTGCCTTTATTCTTTCCTTTATTGCTTTCTTCTATTTTCTGATTGGCTGTTCTATTTTAAACATCATCGGATTTATCCAATTTAAGGCGCTCCGGCAAAAATCCCCTTCAGCCAAAATGTTCTTCCATCGCTGCTTATCCTGGTTCACCGGAAGTTTGGTGTATTTAATGGCCAATGTAAAAAAGAAAATTATCAACGAAGGAGGCGAAACCTTCGAAAAACCAGCTATCCTTATCAGCAACCACCAAAGTTTCCTAGATATTCTTACCATCCAAATGCTTTCGCCACGCATGATTTTGCTTACCAACCAATGGGTTTGGAACTCTCCCTTTTTCGGTACCTTTATCAAATACGCCGACTATTTGCCCGTAGCCGATGGTATAGAACATAATGTTGAAAAGCTTAAAGCCATTGTCGATCAAGGTTATAGCATTTTAATCTGGCCCGAAGGCACCCGCAGCCCTGATGGAAAAATGAAACGTTTCCACAAAGGAGCCTTTTTACTCGCCCAAGAATTGCAATTGGATATTGTCCCCATCATTACCCACGGAACAGGCCACACCATGAGTAAAGGCGATTTCCTATTAAAAAACGGCGAGATAACCTTAAAAATCCTGCCTCGAATCAAGGCCAATAAACTGGGGCAAGATGGCTTGGGTTTAAATGATTTTGGCGAAACACCTGCCGACCTGGCCAAAAACATTGGTAAATGGTTCCGTGAACAATACCGAACCCTCTGCTTTGAACTCGAAACCACGCGCTACTACCGCGAGAAACTTATCAAAAACTACCTCTACAAAGGTCCAATCTTGGAATGGTATGCGCGCATCAAAATCTCCCTCGAAAACAATTATGAACCTTTTCATCAAATCGTTCCGCTCTCAGGAAAAATAACGGATATCGGCTGTGGATATGGTTTTCTGAGCTGGATGCTTTCCTTTTTATCACCCGAAAGAACGATTTTAGGCCTCGATTACGATGAGGAGAAAATTGAAGTTGCCAAACATATTTCTACACAAACCGGAAATGTTTCCTTTCAACAAGGCGATATTGTGCAGCATACTTTCGAAAATTCAGACGTGTTTATCATGGCCGATGTGCTGCATTACCTTTTGCCCGAACAGCAAGAAACCATTCTAAAACAACTATTTACGAAACTAAATCCCAACGGAAAAATCATCCTTCGCGATGGCGATGCCGACTTATTGAACCGCCAAAAAGGAACCTGGCTTACCGAGCTTTTTTCCACCAAAATCTTCGGATTTAATAAAACCCAAAACCAACTCCATTTTATTTCTGGACAATGGCTACGAACTTTTGCTCAAACCCACGGTTTCCAAGTTAAAGAGGTCGATCCCTCGAAACTCACGTCCAACAAAGTATGGATTCTTTCAGCCAATACAAATCAATAATTTCATTTTTTTTTCATTCTTTGGCGGGCTCCCTACCGCCAAAACCAGTTTTCCCGAAAAACTTAAGCTTTACCAAGGGCGGTAGGGCCAGGCTTTCGGCGCTAGTCCTCGGCCTGCTCCGTTCCACTGCGCATGCCTGTGGGCTAGACTGCCTCTATCCTTGCCCGAAACCTTCGTGCCCGGGTTTTGGTGTCATACTTTACAGTGGCATTTCAAATAAGCTTTAGGCCATTTGTCTGATTTTACTTGAAATTAAGCCAAAACACAGCCTAGGAATTAGTCATGTACAAGCTAATTAAAAACCTGTAAATCAAATTATTAAACCAAATGAATCACAACAGGATACGGAAAGGATTTTTCCATCCCTGTATTCAATAGCACCACTCTGGAATGAAAAGCAAGGGCCAGGCCACAGCACAATGCTATGCGGAGGTGTCGGGCAAGGATAGAGCGTGATACCCCGCAAGCCTGCTACAACCGAAAGCCTTCGGGTGTAGCAGGCTGAGGAGTATTAGCGAAAGCCTGACCCAACCGCCCTTGCAAAGGCTTAAATAAAGGTAGAATGTTTTTGGGCGGTTGGGGGCCCGCCTAAACGGTATTAAAAAAAAAATGTACTTCAAGCTTTTTCAACCCAAATTAATCAATAGGAGGATTTATTAATCCGAACTACTTGATTTAGTTGGGTTTACCCCGATTAAGCAGTTGTTATCAATTTGGCCATACAAATTGATTTACAACTGGTTAATCGTTTATGCATTTTTAATGCGTAATCTGGGTTCAAGGCAGCTACTGGGATAAACGATATGAAATTTTGAAATTCAAAAAATCCTTTATTTTACCCTACTTTAGTGAGGCTTATTCCTGTAATTTTTGTAATTTTACCCATCCCTTATTTATTCGTATGGACCCGCTAAAAGACCCTGCCGTACTCTTTATTCCAGGCTTCGTTTTCCTTATTTTACTTGAATTGTATTTCGATTGGCGCGACAAATTAAAGCTGCACGACCCGAAAGACAGTTTTGCTTCGATTGGCATGGGAATCGGTTCGTTATTGATTGGTGGTGGTATCAAGGCCGCGGCATTTGGACTTTACATGCTTATTTATCAGTTCCGTATTTTCGAAATACCTTTCACTTGGTGGAGTTGCCTAATCGTATTCCTTGGCGACGATTTTACCTTTTACTGGCATCACCGGCTTAGCCATGAAATCCGACTGTTGTGGGCGGCGCATGTCAACCACCATTCATCGGTAAACTATAACCTGGCTGTTGCCCTTCGCCAAAGCTGGACCGAAATCCTTTATAAATATGTGTGGTGGTGCTGGATGCCATTGCTAGGTTTCCATCCGATTTGGATAATGACTATGATGCAATTGAGTTTGATATATCAATACTGGATTCATACCAAAACCATCAAGCGCATGGGTGCTTTTGAAATACTATTCAATACACCAAGCCATCACCGGGTGCACCATGCCAGCAATGTTCGTTATTTGGATAAAAACCATGCGGGTATTCTCATCATTTGGGATAAACTGTTTGGTACTTTTCAGGAAGAACGCGACGATGATCCGGTAAAATTTGGTCTCACAAAAAACATCCATACGTACAATCTTATCACCATTGCTTTTCATGAATACCGCGATATATTCAAGGATATTGAAAAAGCCCCTCGCTTGGTTGACAAACTAAAGTACTTATTTATGCCACCCGGATGGAGCCATGACGGAAGCAGCAAAGTGGCCTCTGAACTGCAAAAAAACCTACCTGCCGGACAAACTTAAACCAAGGCATACATGGTTCCAGGAAGGCATTTTACCAAGCCTTTCAATTCCATATTAAAAAGCGTAGAAGAAGTTTGGCTAAGATTAAACCCCGATTTGTGGGCTAGAATATCTATTTTCGTTTGACCTTCGGCTTGCATAATATCAAAAAGCCTTTGCTCATTTTCGGTCATATCTACGAATAGCTGCTTTTGAATTACCTTTTTACTATTCTTTTCAAGTTCCCAACCCAGTACATTACAAATATCTGCTGCCGATTCAACCATATGCGCCTTGGTTCGTTTGATCAAACCATTGCACCCAGCCGAATATTCATCAACTGTTCTACCTGGCAAAGCCATTACATCCTTTTTATAACCCAAAGCCATATTGGCTGTAATGAGAGCTCCACCGGAAATGCCTGCTTCAACTACTAAAACCGCATCGGTCATGGAGGCTACTATTTTATTTCGATCGGGGAAATTTCCAGGGTCTAAAACCGAGTTACTGGTAAATGCAGAAATCAGTCCACCGCAGTTTTTCATTTTTTCCGCAATAGGTTTATGCAGGGAAGGATAAACCGTATCCAAACCATGCCCCACTACTCCTACTGTTTGCAATCCATTATCCAATGCTGCTTTGTGGGCTGCAATATCGATTCCATAGGCCAAGCCACTCAAAATTAAGGGATTGAAAGCCGACAATTCCGATATAATTTTCTGTGTCATTGACTTTCCATATTCGGTAGCTTTTCGGGTTCCAACTACCGACAGGATGCGATCGGAATCAAGGTTCATGGCACCTTGGCCAAAAATCAAAATGGGGCTATCTTCTATGTCCCTTAATCGCCTAGGATAGTTTTCATCTAGGAAATAGAACGATTGAATCCCATTTTTCTCCATAAAGCGAAGTTCCTTTTCGGCTTTAGGTAACAAGTTCGGATCCAAAATATTATGGACGGTGCTTTCACCAATGCCAGGGATTTTTAACAAACTGGACTTTTTGGATGAGAAAATGGATGCAGCGCCCCCTGAATATGCAATGAGTTTTCTTGCTGTAACCGGACCTACACCTTCCATCAAATTGATGGCGACTTTATACAATAAATCGTCGTTTAACAAGGAGGTAAAAGAATTATATTATTTTCGTGCCGCGAATTTAACATAATTTAAATGAAATCCTATCTTACCCTAGTATTAACCATCTGCCTAACAATTACTTACAATTTATCGACAGCCCAAAACGGTACAGTCAAAGGAGTAATCAAAGACGGCAAAACCCAAGAAACCATCATTGGAGCCAATGTTGTATGGGAAAAAGACAAATCAAAAGGGGCTAGTTCAGACCTTGATGGAAAGTATGAATTAAAACTTCCTGCTGGAAAACAAACCATCATAATTACAAGTGTTGGCTATGCTGAACAGAAAAAACAAATTGAGCTGAAAGATGGAGGCATCTTGTTGCTGGATATTACCATGGAAGTAACAAGCCAACAACTTGGAACCGTGGTTTATTCAGAAGGTAAATTTGCTAAGCCATTGGAAAAAGTAACAGTTTCTATGGATGTAATAAAACCGAACATCATTGAAAACAAGAATACCACCTCTATGGACCAAGCGCTTCAGCAATCACCAGGTGTTACCATTGTAGACAATGAACCCCAAATTCGCGGTGGTAGTGGTTATAGCTTTGGAGCGGGCAGTCGTGTAATGATTTGTGTAGACGATTTACCTTTGCTTTCTGGTGATGCTGGTCGTCCTTCTTGGGGATTTTTGCCAGTTGAAAATGTGGAACAAATTGAAGTAATAAAAGGAGCCTCTTCTGTATTGTATGGATCTGCTGCCTTAAACGGTGTTATTAATATTCGTACTTCATATCCGAGAGATGTTCCTCAAACAAAAGTAAATTTATTTACAGGCCTTTACGACAAACCTCAAAATGACAATCAATATTATGCTGGTAAGACTACAACCATGTATTCAGGGATAAATTTCCTTCATTCACGTAAAATTAGACAATTAGACTTCGTTTGGGGAGGCAATCTTTATTATGATCAAGGTTTTATCGGACCAGAATTGGGAGATTCCATGGTTTCTGGAGTTTCCTACAACAATATTTATACAAAGGATAGCCTAGGTAATATTATTGATACAGTAGGAATTACCCGAAATGAAGCTATGTATGAAAAAAGAGCAAGGACCAACATTAACTTAAGATACCGATTCAAAAAGGTTCAAGGTTTATCAATTGGTTTGAATGCAAACATTATGTATTCGCATTCGAATGGTGCTTTGCTTTGGTTAAATGATTCAACTGGAATGTATAGACCGTACCCAGGATCAGTAACTGAAACCAAACAAATAACGTATAATTTTGATCCCTATTTGACTTATTTTGGAAGTAAAGGAGCTTCACATTCCTTAAGAACCCGAATTTTCCATGTTAATAACGCAAATAGTGGAAATAGAGCAAATAAATCTGATTGGTACTATGGTAACTATCAATACCAACAGCGTTTTGATGATTATGGTATTAAGGAATTTACCCTAACAACTGGTATTATGGGTTCGTATACTAAGGCAGAAGCTTCCTTGTATATGGGCAATGAAGATAAATCAGGTAAAAGTTCAGCCACTAACTTAGCAGCATATCTCCAACTTGATAAAACTTTTTGGAAAAGATTGACTGTAAACGCTGGAGTTCGATATGAGCATTTTGCCATCAATGGTGAAGATCAAGGCAAACCAGTTTTCAGAGCGGGTATGAACCTAAAGGTGACGAATAAAGAAACCTATTTGAGAGGTTCATTTGGCCAAGGGTTCCGCTTTCCTACTATTGCAGAAAAGTATATCAATACTAATATTGGTCCTATACAAATTTTCCCTAACCAGTCCTTGGGATCTGAAACCAGTTGGAATGCTGAGGTAGGTGTTAAACAAGGGGTAAAAATTGGAAACTTTAAAGGATATTTTGACGCGGCTTACTTCTTACAAAGGTATACAAACAATATTGAATTCATTTTTGGGCTATGGCTTCCTTCTGCAGCTACTGCTGGACTAGCTGGTGCCGGATTTCGATCAGTTAACATAGGTCCGACTCAATCTTCCGGTGTTGACATTTCAATCCTTGGCAACGGTAAAATCGGAAAAGTTGAGATTAATATGTTGCTTGGTTACACCTATATGAAGCCTATCGCGCTTGATCCTAATTTCTTTTTTGACAATAATCCAAGCTTAAACAGAACATATATTTCCACAAGCTCGGATACAACCAATTATATTTTAAAATATAGATTCCAACATTTAATTAAAGCAGATATAGAAATGAGTTGGAAAGGTTTCTTAATTGGAGGTAGTTTCAGATATAATAGCTTTATGCAAAATGTTGATAAGCTTTTTTATGATTTTGATGATTTAAATCGTTTGCCTGCAAATGGAATTGGAAACATTAAAAACTATAGAAACAACCATAATAAAGGAGATTACGTTATTGACTTGCGCTTCGCATACGATGTAACCAAAAACAATAGGATTTCTTTAATTGTAAATAACCTATTGAATAGAGAATATATGTTACGTCCACTTAACATTATGCCACCAAGAACCTTTGTTTTACAATACACATTGAAAATCTAATTTCAAATCAATTACTGAAAAAGGCCAGAACTATATTCTGGCCTTTTTTTTTGTACCCAAATTAATCAATAGAAGAATTTATATATCCGAACTACTTGATTTAGTTGTGTTTACTCCGATTTAGCATTTCTATTGCGTAATCTGAGTTGAACTAAATGGAATGAAGACTAAGCCAAAGGAAACAATACTGGCCGACTGGGAACCGCATCATTCGAGAAATTGGCCAATCCCAAATGAAGTAGATACTTTCCATCCGGTATAGAGGAGTCGACATAAACCAATTCCGTTATAGTACAGTTAAATCTTTTCTTCCCTTCAAAATCCCACCAAACCTTATGGGCTTCCAATCGGCCTTCATCTTGCTCTTTATCCACCGAAGGCAAATCAGTTAAAAAATGCTGGTATCCTCGGCTCACCAAATACTGCATGGCTTCCTTTGTTAGGTATGGAGGATTAGTTCCTGAATACTTCAGCGTTTTCTTAGATGCTTCATTTGGAAGGGTTCTCAGAATGATGGCCTCTTGCCTAGGTTGGGAAGAAAGAATCATTTCCAGTGCCTCTTTGGTAATTACACAATCTTCGTTCACTCGTTGTGGCAATAGTGTAACCAATTCGCATCCCATCAAAAAAGGCAGCTTCAAATCATTTACCTTTTGCCAATCGGGATGAATATGGCCTACACATTCGGTATGGGTGCCATTTCCGTGTGGATTAAACTGAATATTCCTATAATTTACACTACCACCTTGGCTTATATCTCCAATAAAATTGCCACTGCGATAAGGTTCAATAACAACATCGGGTGCCCAAAAAGCATTGACGCCTTGTGACTGGTAAGGAATAGAAATATCCATTCCTTTTGAAAAATCAATAGTAGAAGGTAGGTTTTTCAACTTTATAGGTTAGGATTGCTTCTTGAAGTATTTCATGGCTTCGGGTAAAAACTCCTTCATAGCCTTTTCCCGTGTTGCATCACTGGGATGGGTGCTTAACAATTCAGGTGGTTTTGAACCAGACTGGGCAGCCATTCTTTTCCAAAATTCAGGTGATTTGGAAGGATCATAACCGGCCATTGCCATAAATACCATTCCCATTTTATCAGCCTCCCCTTCGTGCATGCGGCTAAAAGGCAACATAACACCAACTTGAGTTCCAACGGCATAAGCTTGGTTAAAAAGCTGTCTTGATTTCACCTGTTGGGTTTGCAAATAAGTATCCAATGCCAAAGCCCCCGCTTCTGCTATGATGGACTCGCTCATTCGTTCATTTCCATGACGAGCCACAGCATGGGCTATTTCATGTCCCATTACAAATGCCAGCGAATTTTCATCTTTTGTAACAGGCAACAAACCTGAATAAACCACTACCTTCCCTCCAGGCATGCACCATGCATTTACCTCGGGCGAATTAACTAGGTTAAATTCCCATTTATATCCACTTAATTTGGAGGCAAGTCCTTTCTGTTGGAAATACTTTGTTACGGCCAATTGTATCTTCCCTCCTACCTTCTTTACTAAGTCGGCATTGGCATTGCCTGAGCCTACCGGTGGATGCTGTGATAAAAATGACTTATATTCAGTAAGTCCCATTCCAAGCAATTGGGATTCGGGCAACAGATTCAGCTGCTTACGGTTTGTAATTGGAACACTGTTGCAAGAAAGGCAAAACAAAACAGATAATAAGGTAATTTTTCGCATTAAAAATGAATAGGTGCTACGGTACTTAAATCAGGACAAATATGACAAAGTTCTTGAATAGTAGATTTCAAAACAGGATGTTCAAGGTCGGAAGAAACTTCACTCAAAGGTAAAAGTACAAATCTTCGCTCAGGCATTCTCGGATGCGGGATGATTAATTCTTCGGTATGCAAAACTAAATCTTCCCACAAAAGAATATCAATATCAATGATTCGTGAATGGTAAATTTTTATTCCATCCTTATGTTCTCTGATTCGTCCATGTTGTTCTTCAAAAGCCAAAATTTCGTTCAATACGGCCTTTGGCTCGAGCTCCGTTTCAACACAAACTACTTGGTTAAAAAAGTCTTGTTCTGCCTCAAATCCCCAAGGTGCCGAACTATAAATCTGACTTGTTCGACCAATCATTCCTATTTTCTCTAAGATCATTTCATGGGCCAAATCAAGGTTTTTGATTCGATCCCCTTGGTTGGTTCCTAATAAGAGATGAATGGTTGTCATTATGACTGTAAAGGTAGCAGTAATGCCGATTATAAATCTGTAATAGTCCATTTATGCTTCGCAAAAATTTGCCTAAACAGCTTTTATATCGCCATTTACCAATCTAAATTTACAAATAGCTATTTGACCATTTATAAATTAAAATTGGTATAATAACAATTATATTCCTGAATTAGCTCAAAGCAGTTTTGATAAAAACCCAATAATCACAACAAGAAAACTTATCTCAAAATTTTTGAATGAATATTTCCTATTCTATTTCTTAACTTCCCAAAAGGGCAATAAATTCTTCCTCTGAAAGGATGGGAACACCTAACTTTTCGGCTTTTTTTCTTTTTTCGGGCCCCATATTTTCTCCTGCCAAGAGATAGGATGTTTTGGCTGAAACACTTCCTACATTCTTTCCGCCATGCTTTTCAATCAAATCCTTTATAGCATCTCTCGAAAATTGTGTAAAAACACCAGAAACAACAAAGGATTTACCTTCGAAAGTATTGCTCAATTGGACCTTGGAACTGGGGTCTATTTCCATCTGCAATCCTGCATCCTGAAGGCGGGCAATGACTTCTAAATTTTCGGGATTGGCAAAATAGGCGTGTATGCTTTGGGCTATTCTTTCTCCAATTTCCTCCGCTGCCAATAATTCTTCAACGCTTGCCTGACGAATAGCTTGCAAGGAACCAAAATGATTGGCTAGCTTCTTTGCGACTGTTTCACCAACAAATCGAATCCCTAAGGCAAAAAGTACACGTTCGAATGGAACAGACTTAGAGGCCTGAATACCTTCGAGCAGGTTATTGACCGATTTCTCTGCATATCGCTCTAAACGAAGTATTTCCGATGCCTGTAAAGAATAAATATCAGCACAATTTTTCAACAAACCAGCATCAAACAATTGCTCAATAGTCTCCTCCCCCATTCCATCTATATTCATGGCCTTTCTGCCTATAAAATGGACCATCTTTCCTTTAATCTGGGGTGGACAATGCCATTCATTCGGACAATAGTGTTGGGCTTCACCTTCTTGTCGAACCAAGGTTGTGCCACATTCAGGGCAAACGCTTAGGTATTGTAATGGCTCACTCAAAAACATATCCCTTTTGCCAAGGTCGACACCCACAATTTTGGGAATAATCTCTCCTCCCTTTTCCACAAAAACCCAGTCCCCTAAACGGATATCTAACTTTTCTATTTGGTCGGCATTGTGCAAGGATGCTCGTTTAACAGTTGTACCGGCTAGTTGAACAGGTTTAAGGTTAGCCACTGGGGTTATGGCACCTGTCCTTCCTACTTGGAACGAAATAGCCTCCAATCGGGTACAAACCCTCTCTGCTTTAAATTTATAGGCTACGGCCCACCGAGGCGATTTGGCTGTAAAACCCAATAACCGTTGGTGGTTAAAATCATTAACTTTAATTACAATCCCATCTGTATCATAAGCCAATTTTAGCCTTTGTTTGTCCCAATGCTCTATAAAGGATTGAATTTCACCTAGCGAACCGCAAATTTTGGAATGCTCTGAAATTTTAAAACCCCATTCTTTGGCCTTTTGCAGGTTTTCATAGTGGGAATCAAAGGGTAGGTTTTCGCCCATCATGGCATATAGAAAACAATCCAAATTGCGCTTGGCTACAACCGAACTATCCTGCATTTTCATGGTTCCGGAGGCTGCATTTCGCGGATTTGCCAAGGGAGCTTCCCCTATATCTTCCCTTTCCTTATTTATTCGCTCAAAAGAACTATGTGGCATAAAAATCTCTCCCCGAATTTCAAATTCTTCTGGCCAATCATTTCCTTTTAATTGCAGAGGAATGGATCGTATGGTTTTTACATTGGTGGTAATATCATCCCCCTTTTCGCCATCCCCTCGGGTAACAGCCTGCACCAACTGTCCATTTTTATACGTTATTCCTATGGCAACTCCATCAAATTTCAATTCGCATACATAGGCCACACCACCTGGGATTACTTTCAAAATCCTATCTTCAAATTCGGCCAATTCCTCCATATTGTAAGTATTCGCCAAAGAAAGCATGGGGTATTTATGCTTGATATTGGCAAATTCTTTGGTCACTTTCCCACCCACACGCTGGGTAGGTGAATTCGGATTTGCCCATTCCGGGTAAGCTTTCTCCAAGAGGATTAATTCTTCCAACTGCTTATCAAATTCATAATCGCTGATGGTCGGATTGTCCAATACATAATAATTGTAGTTATGCTGGTCCAACACCTGCGTAAGTTGGGCTATCCTTTCCTTTGGTTCCATTCCCGAATTTTAATTTCCAAAAATAGAGATTTGTTGCTCCATTCAACCCAGATTACGCATTAGAAATACATAAACGATTAACCGATTGTAAATCCATTTTCTTCCCAAATTGATAACAACAACCAAATCGGTATAAACAAAACTAAATCAATCAGTTATAATAAACAAATCCTCCTACAAATAAATTTGGGCTCAACTGGAGAAATCCGGAAATTAAAATACCTACAAATAGCTATAAGATTCTTATTTAAATTAATTCTAAATAACTAAATTTGCCTCGTGAATATCCAACAGAACCAAGTCCTACTTTTAGAACCTCAGCTTTGCATAAAGCCGTTGCTTCAAGTGTATTGCTGCATGGAAGACTGCGGGAAAAAGAAAAAATGCTGCAAGAGCTTTAAAAAAGGCAAACGCTGCAAAAAATGTCCCGAGTAGATTAAAACCCTTACAATTCAAGGGATTCAAGAAGATATAGAATATTTTTTAACAAGTTGGCCTTAGAGCAAGTTTCCTGATATTTTTGCGGCCTTAAATTTTTTGGAACGACTATAGAATGGAAAAGGTTGAATTAAAGAAGCGTTTGTTGGAGGAGTGCATTAGAATCCAAACCAATCATCTACAAAACTTAAAAGAAGAAATCGACGAAGCTGAGCGAATTGCCAACGACCATGATGGTGGTGCAGAAGAAAACATGGATTCGTTTCGTGAAGAAATGCAAAACAAAAGGGAAGTTTTCTCTCGTCAGTTCCAAATCACCAACAACGACCTTCAAATTCTCAGAAGGGTTGATGCCGGAAGAACAGAATCATCTGTCCAATTTGGTAGTGTGGTGATTACCGATAACCAAAAATTGTTTGTAACGGTTAGCCTAGGTAGAATCAACCTTGAAGGACAGGATTATTTTGCCATTAGCATGCAAACCCCTTTATTTAAGGTCCTTACAGGGAAAAAGAAAGGCGAATCAGCCAGCTTTAACGGAAGGGAAATTAAAATTGTAGATATTTTCTAAATAACTATTCCCTCTTATAAATCGGCTTTTTCTTTTGGAAGGAGCCGATTTTTTTTATTTGTTACGGTTGCCCTTTTTTACTTCCTCGGCAGTTACCTCTGTACCAAAAACCTTGTCCCATATAACAAACATGGAGGCATAATTACCAAACGGACGGCTGTGGTGCAAATCGTGGTGCTCGGCAGGAGCAAAAAGTGGAATCCATTTAAATACTACGGACTTCACCCCAGAATGTATATCCAGTTCGTGCAAGTTCCTAAAAAAGGCATAAAACAAAAAAGCTTCTGCAGCAATCGGGTAACCACTTAATTTACAAACCAATACCCCAATGAACGGTCCAAACGAACCCAAAAACCATTCGGCTGGATGCACATAAATAAACTCTAGGGGAAAAGGAAGAATGGCCTGATGATGTATTCCATGGATTTTATGCAAAGCCCATTTGTTTTCATGCATAAACTTATGTAAGAAAAAGAAATACAAATCATCAAAAAAGACAACCAAAAAAAATTGCCCAACCGACAACCAAAGCGGATACGTGCCTGAATGATCAAAAAAATCATACCCAAAATACAATCCGACTAAGGTCACCAAACACAACAGAAAAATATTAAAGGAAATTAAGGGAAGTCGTTTCCATAAAATTCCCTCTTTATATGGCTTTTCCTGAATACGGTGTCCTTTGAAAAGTGGGGTATACAATACTATAAAAGACTGGATTAGGCCAATCACATATAAACCAATTGTAATACCTATGGCCAAAAGGGCAAATTTCAGTTCGGGTGAAATATTCATATAGGGCAAATTTAGGATACAAACCTACAGGACAACCATTATTCGTAAGCATTTTCTTAACAACTTCGCACCGAAATGCCATGAAAGTAGTACTACCCATTTTTCTCTTTCCACCGATAGAATACCTACAACTATTAATATCAGCAGCCCAAGTTAAGCTCTGTTCAGGAGAATATTTCCAAAAACAAACCTTTAGAAACCGATACGAAATTGCAACAGCCAATGGAAAGCTAAGATTAACAGTCCCGGTAGAAGGTAGTAAAAACCATCGAACAATGGCAGAAATGGGTATTCATTACCGTGAAAATTGGCCACAAATTCACCTAAAAACCATCGCATCAGCTTATAAAAACAGTCCTTTTTATGACTATTATGAAATGGGCATTCAAAAAATTTTGCTTGCTCAGGAACAAAACCTTGTACAACTTTCTTTGAACAGTCTCACTTTTTTAGAAAAAGGGCTAAAGACTACTTTCAAATTCGAACTTCAACCCAATTACCAAGCCGATTACGGTCCGGAATGGATTGATTTACGAAACTATGCCTTTGATGGATCAGCCTATCCAAACCAAAAATCTTACTTCCAGCCTTTTTCTGACCGAACTGGTTTTATCCCCAACCTTAGCGGATTGGACCTCTTGTTTTGCGAAGGTCCTAATTCTTTATCCTAAACGGCTACTGCAGCCTTGATATGCGGATGTGGATCGTAGTTTTTCAACACAAAATCCTCGAATTTAAACTCGAAAATATCCTTAACCTCGGGATTTATTTCCAAAGTTGGTAAGGCCTTGGGCGTTCTCGACAACTGGAGTTTGGTCTGTTCCAAATGGTTGAGGTATAAATGAGCATCGCCCAAAGTATGCACAAATTCGCCTGGTTTCAAGCCACAAACCTGAGCCACCATCATGGTCAAAATAGCATAGGAAGCAATGTTGAATGGCACACCCAGAAAAATATCGGCACTGCGCTGGTAAAGCTGACATGACAATTTCCCTTCAGCTACATAAAACTGAAAAAAGGCATGGCATGGAGGCAATTTCATTTTATCGATTTCAGCTACATTCCATGCACTTACAATGAGTCGTCGACTATCCGGATTACGCTTAATCTGCTCAACCACTTGTGTAATCTGGTCGATGGTTTGTCCGTCGGCACCTGCCCAACTTCTCCATTGAACCCCATATACAGGGCCCAAATTCCCGTTTTCATCAGCCCATTCATCCCAAATACTTACCCCATTTTCTTTAAGGTAAGCAATATTCGAATCCCCTTTCAAAAACCAAAGCAATTCATGGAGAATACTACGCAAATGAAGTTTTTTGGTTGTAACCAATGGAAAACCTTCTTCCAAATTGAAACGCATTTGGTATCCAAAAACACTGACTGTGCCGGTGCCGGTTCTATCCATTTTCTGAACCCCATGGTCCAGCACATGTTGCATTAAATCGTGGTACTGTTTCATTTGGTTAGTTTATTGTTTCTTATTGGCACCACGAACGGCATTTTCCAAAACATCCCACATTTCTTTTGGCACTTTATGGAAGAAATTAAACTCCCCTGCCCCATTGATCCATTCACCACCATCCATCGTTACCACTTCGCCGGTAATGTAACCACTGAATTCGGAAACCAGGTAGGCCGCCAAATTCGACAATTCTTCATGATCACCCAAACGCCCCAAAGGAATTCGATCAATCGGATTTACCAAATCGGCTACTTCTTTTGGAAACAAACGGTTGAAAGCGCCCTCAGTATAAAATGGTCCGGGTGCGATACAATTCAAACGAATCCCATATTTACCCCATTCGCTGGCCAAGGAACGGGTCATTGCCAAAACGCCCGCTTTTCCGCAAGCAGAAGGCACTACATAGGCCGAACCTGTCCAAGCGTAGGTGGTAGTTATACTTAAAACTGTTCCTTTTATACCTTTTTCAATCCAATATTTACCAAGGGCCAAGGTGCAATTGTAAGTACCTTTCAATACGATATCTACAATGGTATCAAAAGCACGGTGGCTCAAACGCTCGGTAGGACTGATAAAATTCCCAGCAGCATTGTTCACCAGGATATCAATTTGTCCAAATTTTTCAATTCCGGTAGCCAATACTCTTTCTACATCATCGTATTTCCTTACATCACAAGCCAATCCAAGCACTTGTCCGCCAGTTTCGTCGGCTAGTTCTTTAGCTGTAACCTCAATAACATCCAATTTCCGACTGGCAATAATCACGTTGGCGCCCAGTTGCAAGTATTTTTTGGCCATGGATTTTCCAAGCCCCGTTCCGCCCCCGGTGATAAATGCGGTTTTACCTTTTAATGCATCGTCTTTTAGCATAGAAATTGAGAATTTATTTACTACAAAAATAGGTCAGGATGTGGGGCCAATGGAGAAAAGTCTTGTTCTATTTTTCCACAATTTTCAAAGCTTCCAGACAGCAATTGTTAATTAGTCTGAATCTGGTATTCAAAGCAGCAGAAAGTATTCAAATAAAAATATCATTGGATTACTATTATTTGGATGTTAATTTTTATTTGGCGGGTCCCATTCGCCACAAGCATTCTCCGTTGATTAGGCAGTATACTGGGCTCATGGTCGGGCTATTCACTGCTAGTCCTCGGTCTGCTCCGTGCCTCCGCATACCTGTGGGCTATCCGTTGCTATCCCTACCCGGACGGAAGAATGTAAAGTGAGAAAAGAGTAGTGAGAAAAGAGAAAATAGCAGTGAGGAAATAGAAAATAGAAGTGAAACGGGTACAAAACCCGGGCATGAAATACCTCTGCCTAGTACTTCACCTAAAACCGGGCACGGAGGCTTCGGGCAAGGATAGAGGCAGTGTAGCCCACAGGGATGCGGAGGCACGGAGCAGACCGAGGACTACCGCCGAAAGCCTGGCCCTGCCGCCTTGAAAAATGCTTAAGTTCTTGCTATCCTGTATTTGCGGCAGGGAGCCCGCCAAACAAAATAAAACAAACTATACTTTGCCTTTGGATTGGTTTTCAAAAAAAACAGGACCTTTCTCTTTCAAAAACTTCAACTCCATGACAATCAAATAACTAACGATAGACATTAGTATCCAAGAACCTATTTTTTGGGTATCTACCATCGACCAATCTCTGTGTTGATACGCATATTTCCAGGCGCCCAAAAAAGTGGCCATATTTTCGGCCAACCAGATAAAAAAGCCAATCAAAAAAAAACGAAAGAGGAACCGGCATCGAATACCTCTTTTGATATGGAGTGAAATACACTTTGGTGCGGTAAAATGCCAGAAAAACCAAGCCAGCCAAGAGATAGCGGAAGTCGTAAATGAAATGGTGGGTAAAAAAATTCAGGTAAATTGCAGCCGCCAAGCCAATGGAAACGATGCGATGCGGGGCATGTTCAATTTTGAGATCGAAACGACGCCAGGCTTGGCACATAAAACTAGCCACACTTGCATACATAAAACCGGAATAAAGCGGAACATTGAAAAACTTCGTGTAGGCAAACTCAGGATAACTCCAGGAACCGCGGGAAACCTTGAAAAGCTCCATGGCAAGTCCCAGCAAATGAAACAAGCAGATAACCAAAATCTCATCCTTGGTTTCCATACCCGATTTAAGCATAAAAATTTGCATTCCGATACAGGCCAACAGCATCAAATCGTAGCGAAAAATCACATAAACCGGAATAAAATTGCTAAGCACCAACATCCCGAAAATGAAAGCAGGAAAGATGCAAGAAAGGACGTGTTTGAAGCCGAACCAGATAAATTCGGTCAGGTGAGATTTAATGAATTCCAATGCACAAAGGTAAAATTAGGCTTTGGGCAAACGGAAACAGGAATCCTAAAAAATCACAATTGGACTTTTAACCTAAAGAATAACAAGGTTTGAAACCCAAAGAGGACACAGGCCAAAACCAAGTGAACAGGTTGAATAAAAATGGGAACATGAAGGTAGGCCAAGACCACTCCTGAAACAATTTCGAGGACCAGAACACCCATAACCAAAATAGTTAAATAGGTACGTGCCAACTTCAATTTTGAAAACAACCAGAAATTGGTGGCCAAAACAAGGATAGAAAACGAACGGTGCACATAAAATTTCCAATCCAATTGGGCGATCCAAGTATCACGCAAAAGGTAATCGTTGGCATAGGAAATGGCATCGATTTGTTTACGCACTTCGGTACCCAGCATTACTTGTATAAAGGAAAGGCCTAGGGCAAAGAGGCATATCCATTTTACAAGTTTGGTGGACAAAACCGGGTTGGGACTTGCCATATCGTACATTTTAAGTAGGATTCCGAAAATGGCAAAGGATAAAACCATGTGTATGGTAAGAATTCCGGGAAGAATATTGGTAGATACGACAATGGATCCGAACCAAGCCTGAAAAAGCGTAATGGCCAACACCAAGATTGACCAACCGAAAATACCCGGAACTTTTTGACGGTTACGGTAGCTCATTACACAGAGGCTGATCAGCAAAGGACCAAGCATCACGCCACAGAGGCGATTGGCATATTCAATCCAAGCTTTGGTGGCGTTAAAATCTGTTTCGGTTTTAACATTGGGATCGTTTTGTATAAGGTAGGCCAAATTGGTAGCACCAATGCTATTGAGGATTTTGGCAAGCTTTTCGTTTTTTTGGAGACGCTTTTCGAAATAGATTTCCTTATAGTTGGCTGGAAGTTGAGAATTATCCGTTGGAGGAATATACTGTCCGAAGCATTTAGGCCAATCGGGGCAGCCCATTCCTGCGCCAGTAACACGAACGATACTACCTGCCACAATAATCAAGTAGGTATTGAGCAAACAAGCCAAAATAAGTTTTCGCATCGCCAAAATTTGATGCAAAATTGGGGTTTGATTCCCAAACTTGTTCCTTTTCGGGAAAATTCTTTTTAAATAACTGAAAATCAAGAAAATTAGCCCCCAAAAAGAGGGCTAATTCCAAGTTTAGTTACCCAATTCGGAAATGAATTTGATACGCATCAAACGAATTTCTTCCAAGGAGTATTCGTCTTCCCCTAATTCTTCTAGTGCGGCGGTTGCACTATCTGTTTCGGCTTTATTGAAATAATCAAATATTTCTTCTTGTTTATCTTCATCAATTACTTCGTTGATAAAGTAATTCAAGTCAAGTTTAGTACCCGAAGAAACGATGCTTTCGATTTCATCCAACAAATCGGCAATGGCTAATCCTTTAGCTTCGGCGATATCTTCCAAGCCCAACTTACGGTCGATGCTTTGGATAATATACACTTTCAAACCGGATTTGTTTACTACGCTTTTCACCACCATATCCATTGGACGAACGATTTCGTTCTCTTCCACGTATTTGGCGATTAATTCAATAAACGGTTTACCAAATTTAACAGCCTTACCAGCACCCACTCCTGAACATTGTTTAATCTCTTCGAGGGTAATTGGGTATTGGATAGCCATATCTTCCAATGAAGGATCCTGGAAGATCACAAAAGGAGGAAGGTTTTGGTTTTTGGCAATCGTTTTCCGTAAGTCTTTCAAAAGTTTAAAGAGCGTTTCATCTCCTCCGCCACCTTTTTGGGCGCCACCTGCAACAATATCTTCTTCTTCGTCACTGCTTTCAAAATCATTGTCGCGGGTAAGCATGATGCTGTAAGGCTTTTTCATGAAGGCATTTCCTTCAGGAGTCAGCTTAAGCAATCCGTAGTTTTCAATATCCTTGGCCAACAGACGGTGAACCAAAGCTTGACGGATTACAGAAATCCAGTATTTCTCGCTTTCGTCGCTACCATCGCCATACAATTCTAATTCATGGTGTTTGTATTGTTTAATGGCGGTTGAAGTAACCCCCATAATCACATTGGCGATATGTTTATCCTTAAACTTCTCTTTAACTGCCGCCACGGTATCCAACACTAATTGAATAGCGTCTTTTCCTTCGAATTTTTCTTTTGGATGATTACAGTTATCGCAGTTTCCGCAGTTTTCTTGTTCATAGATTTCACCGAAATAATGAAGCAACAATTTACGGCGACAAACAGAGCTTTCGGCGTAGGTTACTGTCTCTTGGAGCAATTGTTTTCCAATTTCCTGTTCTGCAACAGGTTTGCCTTTCATGAATTTCTCCAATTTCTGGATGTCATCATAGCTATAGAATGCGATACAGTTTCCTTCGCCTCCATCGCGTCCACTACGTCCGGTTTCTTGGTAATAACCTTCCAAGCTTTTAGGAATATCGTAGTGAATAACAAAACGAACGTCTGGTTTATCGATACCCATTCCGAAGGCAATAGTGGCCACAATAACTTCTGCTTCTTCCATGAGGAAGGCATCTTGGTTATGGGCTCTCATTTTTGCTTCCAAACCGGCATGATAAGGAAGCGCACGAATACCGTTTACAACGAGGGTATCCGCCAATTCTTCCACTTTCTTTCTGCTCAGGCAATAAACGATACCTGATTTACCGGCATGGGATTTAATATATTTGATAACATCCTTTGCTACTTCGTTTCCTTTTGGACGTACTTCGTAATAGAGGTTAGCCCTATTAAAGGAAGCTTTGTAAACCTTGGCATTTTGCATACCGAGGTTCTTTTGAATATCCTGTTGCACTTTTGGGGTCGCTGTAGCGGTTAAGGCTATCATGGGTACAACACCAATTTCTTCGATGATGGGACGAAGGCGACGGTATTCCGGTCTGAAATCATGTCCCCATTCCGAGATACAGTGGGCCTCATCGATGGCTACAAAGGAAATTTTCACATCCTTTAGAAATTCCACATTCTCGTCTTTGGTAAGGCTTTCAGGAGCTACGTAAAGTAATTTGGTAAGTCCGGAAGTGATATCTTCCTTTACTTGGGTAATTTCGGCTTTGTTGAGGGATGAATTCAAAAAGTGGGCGATACCATCCTCCATTCCGAAGGTTCGCATGCTATCCACTTGATTTTTCATTAAAGCAATCAATGGGGAAATAATAATAGCCGTGCCAGACAACATCATAGCTGGAAGCTGGTAACACATGGATTTCCCTCCACCGGTAGGCATGATCACAAAGGTATCGTTGCCTTGCAATACGTTCTTAATAATCGCCTCTTGCTCTCCTTTGAAATTTTTGAATCCAAAGTACTTTTCTAAGGACTGATTAATTTCAATATCCGAAAACGTCATTTCTTTTGCTGGTGCAGCCATTTCTAGGGGCTTTAAATTATAAAATTGTTTATACCTATTTTTTTAACGGGGTGCGAAATTAAGTCTCAAGTTCGAACAATCAGCAGTTACTTATCGGTTTTTTTTTCTTGTTGTTCTAATAAGTAATCAGTCCGGATTAGTTCTGCAATTGTCAACACAAGAAAACTATCTTTGCATCTCAAAAATATATCAATTCCGTTCCGTTTCGCATAAATTGATATTTTTTTTGAATAAATAGGACAAATTGGTGAAAACAGGCGACCAAATACTAGAAATTGGAAGAAGGACTTTAAAAATGGAGTCCGAGGCATTATCGTTGTCGGCCGACCGTCTTGGACAATCCTTTGTTGGGGTAGTTGAAAAAATCATTCAAAGCCATGGGAGGGTTGTTATTAGTGGTATAGGAAAAAGCGCTTTAGTGGGACAAAAAATTGTAGCCACCTTTAATAGTACTGGCACTCCTGCTGTTTTCATGCATGCGGCCGATGCTATTCATGGTGATTTAGGCATAATTCAGGAAAAGGATATTGTTATATGCTTGAGCAACAGCGGAAACACAGCCGAAATAAAGGTTTTGGCACCCTTGATTAAAAACATGGGAAACCCCCTTATTGCTATTACCGGAAATGCTCAATCTTTTCTCGCTAGCCAAGCTGATTATGTGCTTGACAGCTTTGTAGAACAGGAAGCCTGTAGCATAAACCTCGCTCCAACCTCCAGTACTACCGTGCAAATGGCCATTGGAGATGCTTTGGCCTCGGCATTGATGGAATGCAGAGGATTCAAACCCGAACAATTCGCCCAATATCATCCGGGAGGTTCACTTGGCAAACTGCTCTACCTAAAAGTTTCAGATTTAATTGACAACCAGGAATTTCCATGGATTCCGGTAGAAAGTTCCTTAGCCCAGGTTGTGATTGCTATTACTTCTGGAAGAAAAGGTGCTGTAGCCGTTCTTGCTCAACAAGCCTTAATTGGGATAATAACCGATGGAGATTTAAGACGTTTCTTAGGCCATGGAGGATTAGAAAAACAAGGCATAAGTGCACAAAATTTAGTTAGTACATCACCTAAAACAATTTCCGCCTCTTCGTTGGCTGTGGAAGCACTAAACCTAATGAAGGCTAATAAAATCAATCAGTTAATTGTTTTGGAAGGCGAAAAGCCGGTTGGAATTTTGCACATTCAAGAAATCCTATCCCAAGGAATAATCTAAATTAATTATCCAACCAAACCCTTCCTTGCCTCCAGCTATCAACAGCTTGGTACCATTGGTTTTTATAGGTTGCATTGCGGCTTAAGCTGTAGTCGTTTTCCGAAAAAGGATTATCCATTTTCAAAAAAGTAAAAGAAAGCGACAACAGACTATTTTCGGCCCCATAAATCCATTGTTCGTTTTGCGAATTGCGATACACGACAGAGGGTGGTCCAAAAATCAGGTAAACCAATCCTCGATCCGATTTCCATCCTTCGAGGTAAGAAGTGAAATACAAGTTTGCATCTTTCACTCGGTTATAGAATACTTTAATCAATTCCCTAGCGCGATCTTGGCTACCAGAGCACTCAATCCAAAAATTCTCCACGGCGGCACGACGGGTTGGGGATTCTGAAATATCTCTAAATTCTTGTTTTGAAGATAAAAACCTAAGTGGAGCCATCATTACCGTAGGATCTTTTACACTGGGGTAATTTTCATAGAATCTTTTTATGGTATATCCACCATCATCTTCGGGTTTTCTACGAATCCAATACAATCCTTTGGATGGCAAGGTAAAGGATGCCGCCCTTTCAAATGGAAGATAAAAGGTACTATCAGGTTTTAAGTCAAATGTATTTCCTTCTACCAAGGCAAATGGAGGAGCTGGGAGAGGAAATTCCTTGGCATACAATTCCACATAAAAGGCCTGTCCTTCGGGGTAATTGCATTTAATTTCAATTGGTTGGTCTTTATTCGGGCTGAGGCTAAACAAAGGCAAGGTGTCGCCAGGTTTTACCAACATAATATCGTTGCTATTGAAGCGTTTGGTGCGATCGATCGAAATGAAATTTTGAACGGATTGGTTCCTATTGCTATCAGAAAACTTAACAAGTAACAAAACTTTTTGTCCTTTTTTAGCCTTAATTCCCAAATAAGCACAATAGAATTCAGGACGAAGACTATCCGAAACTACCATAGAAACCGAACCTGAATCTAACAATGCTTTATTTTCATAATCCGATTGAACCTTGTAGCTAATAGAAAACCTTGCCGTAGAAAGATACGAATCGTTGGAATGGTTGAATAATAATTCCTTGGAACTGATTTTAACATAGAGCGCGCTTAGGCTATCACTTTTGTTAAAAACCACATATTCAGGGTGCAGGTAGGATTGTTCCTTATTATAAATATGACTCAGATTTTGATTGGTCACAACGGCAGGCGTAGTGCAGGAAGAAAACAAAAAAAGCACAGCAAGCCCTAAAAAACCAATTAGACCAAATTTTACCTTCACGCTACGTTTCAAAATTGTTGTTTTAGGGAAATCAACCGAGTTCCCAAATTATGATGCGGCTAAGGTAGCTGATTTTGTAAAATTGAACCAAAGTAGAATCCCATTTTTATGAACCTTCCTTACCAAACCAAACTTTTTAAACTACAATTGGCCTTGAAAAGTCTATTCGATTTTTAATTTGTAAAACAATATTTTGTTCAAATCTATAAGAACTACGTTCCCGAAATGATTCAGACGAGGCAAACGCCTTTAATTTTAATAGAATGTTTAAAAAGGGAAGGTTAAAGAAATCGTGTTTTTCAGTTTTCCATTCCTAATTTTTCATTTATAATTTATAATTTTCCTATGCGGGCCCCCTTACGCCAAAAGCAGATGCACCTTAAATAGGCATTTACGTAGGCGTAAGGGTCACGCTATCCACTGCAAGTCCTCGGTCTGCTCCGTACCTACGCATCCCTGTGGGCTTTCCGTTCCTATCGTTGCCCGGGGTGCTTCGAAAGGGGTTTGGGCTGAGAATGTAAGGGCTGCGAAGACGTTGTGGAGGAATTGGAGAATCTGTGGTGGTAGATTTGGGCTAAATCAAGTTAGGGGAGTGTCATCGGGAAAAGAATAAATATGCCTAGTTGTTTACCCTCTCCTTTTTGTTTTTAATTAAACTATGTTTAGTGGAAAAACCTAGAATAGCTGGATATTTTGTTATTTTAAATTGAATGATAGGAGAATTCTAGGTTCATAATAGAAATACGATTTGTACTTCATAGGAGTAAAGTTCTCTGATACATTCTTTTTAACTATAAACCCATATCCATAACCACCTACCAATGCACCTCCAATTTGAATGAGACGAGATATATTAAACCGCACATCAAATCCAAGAAGCAATTCAAGAACACACATGTTATACCTAATTTTTGTAGCTCCAAATCCAGCTTTGTCGAAAGATCCCATAATGAATTTTTCACGTCCACCAAACATAAGATCTATATCAACTATTTTCTTCTTTACAACCTTTGCTACTAAATTATTGTCAATTCCTATTTCTATTCTCTTGTCATCGAATTTTTGGTAATTCAAAAAATTAAAACCTGCCATATACCCAATTCTTTTCTTTCCAAAACCTGTGACATTTATTCCGGCAATATTTATTGTTTTAAAGTTTGAAAAAAAATAGCCATCCACATTTATGGTTTCGGATTTGATAATACTATCATTTTTAGCAAACGAAGTCATTGGAAGAATCAATAATAAAAGAATTGAAACCTTTATTTGCCTAATATTTATAATTCCTCCAAAATCAAGTTTAAACATAAACGGTTATGGATTATTGTTGCAAATATGGGGAAAGTTCAATTCAAATCAATTCGACCTTCCAAAGATGACGAAATTACCATTCGCATGGTGAGCTGCTAATGTTTGACGACTCTGGGGACAGGGAGAATACCAAGAACGCACTTCACCCTTTGTGTAAAGCTCCATTTGGATAAAAGTTAAATCCTCCAGATTCTTGAATTTTCAGATTTAAAGCGCTTCTGTTTCATCTGTAAAAATCTCCATCTCTTGAGCGTTAAAATTCCCCTACCAAGGACTATACAAAGCACGGCTGTCTTCGGGCAGGGATAGCAGCGTAAAGCCCGGAAGGAGGCGGAGGTACGGAGCCGACTGAGGACTTGCAGCGAATAGCCCGACCCGAACGCACCTGGTAAAATGCTTAGTGTTTAGGAAATGTTTAGGGTGCGGAAGGGGCACGCATGAAGAAAATTAAAAATTAAGGAATTAAAAATTAAAAATTAGGGAAAGGGAAAAGAGAAAAGAGAAGTGTGAACTTTTTGGAAAGAACTAAAAACTGAAAACTATGAACTAGAAACTGAAAACTATGAACTAGAAACTGAAAACTATGAACTAGAAACTGAAAACTATGAACTAGAAACTGAAAACTATTTTCCTCCTTATCTTTGCCGCTGTGTCAAAAGGTGGTTCCATTTTATTTATTGTTCCTTACCCTCGTGGTAGCGCTGCGAGTCAACGTTTTAGGTTTGAACAATATTTACCTGCCCTAGAAAAAGCCGGTTGGACCTATTCTTACCAATCCTTTTTATCCGACAAGGCATGGAAAATTCTTTATAAACCCGGACAATTCCCTTCGAAAGCCTGGGAAATTTTTAAAGGATTGCTTCAACGTATTTCTTTACTTTTTACCATACGAAAATACGACTATGTATTTGTTCACCGAGAAACAGCCCCTTTAGGCCCTCCTTTTTTCGAGCTTATCGCCAAAGCTTTAGGTGCCAAGCTAATTTACGACTTCGACGATGCCATTTGGATACCAAATTTCAGCGAAAATAACCGCTTCTTTGGATTTCTAAAACGATTTAAGAATACAGAGACACTGTGTAAATTGGCTTATAAGGTTTCGTGTGGCAATGACTATTTATGTAAATATGCCCAGCAGTTCACCAACAAGGTGGTTTTAAATCCGACCACCATTGATACCATAAATTATCACAACCAAATAAACCTTCATAACACGGAGCATCTCACCATCGGATGGACAGGCACGCATTCTACTATTCGGTACTTGAACGATATGTTGCCCGTATTTGAGCGATTAGAAAAGGAATTCCAATTCACTTTCAGGGTAATTAGTGATAGAGAACCTGATTTCAAACTAAAATCTCTGGAGTATATTAAATGGAATGAAGCTTCAGAAATAGCAGACTTGGTTAAAATTGATATTGGACTTATGCCTTTATCTCCAGACAAATGGAGTGAGGGCAAATGCGGTTTTAAGGCATTGCAATATATGGCCTTGGGAATACCTGCCCTGGTTTCGCCAGTGGGTGTGAATACAAAAATTGTAGACCATGGTATCAATGGGTTTGTTTGCACCACCGATGAAGAATGGTTTCAAGCCCTTTCACAATTGCTTAGCAACAGAAAGTTAATCCAAGAAATGGGAAGTAAAACCAGAGAAAAGATTGAACAACATTTTTCAATTCAATCCAACACCGAGAACTTCCTTCGACTTTTTGAATAGACGATTATTCCGATTTATGCTGCTCTGGTAAGCCTTTCAGCGCATTTTCGGTATCTGGATTTTGAATTAATTCCGCATAATTATGTGGCCAAGTAGTTTGAAAAAGCAATTTCCAATAAGCCCTTTTTGTCATACTTTCATAATGCAATAAGGAGGTAGAATATTGCCAGGTTTGGAACATATTTAAATGAATAAAAAAGACCAAGACAAAAGCCGAAACATTTTGCAAAACTGGTCTGGATTTTAGAGTCAAGCTAAGCATCGCCGTTAACGGAATGGCCATAAGCGGATAAGAATCGACCAATGGACGCTGCCCGAATGAGCCACCGTACCACCAACACCACCAACAACTTATCACATAAATATTTATAGGGAAGAATACCCAGAGTGTCCATTTCCATTCCCTTGCTTTTTGAGATAAAACAAACATTCCTAAAACCGCCAAGAACATTAAAGGGGTGTAAATTAACCAACCCTTTCTGTAACCAAACAATACTTCAAGTATATGAGGATTATCCCAATAGAATTTCTCATGGGCGTATGAATAGTACAGATAATGACCTGTAACTTGTTTCCAATAGAGCATTTGCGGCAACCAAACCAATCCAGCAAAGACAAGCATCAAAAGCAAGTGAAACCATTTCTCTTTGAAAAAAACAAGTCTTTTTCTAAGGTCAGTTAAAGCTTGTATTCCATACAACAGAAAGGCTACAGCAATAATAACATTGGTTGGTCGCACAAGGACAATCAATCCTCCCACAGCACCCAAACCAACAGCTTTCCATAAACTTGGATTTTCGTACCATTTATAAATTAATACTAAAAAAGCAGAAAAGAGGAAAAAGGAATAAGCATGAGACATCAAAGGATCATGAACAATATAACAATACAGATTCGTACCTACTCCCAAAATTAGCAAAGTAATCGCAGTGGAAAGCCTTTCGAAGTATTTAAGTAGCAAAAAACGAATTAGCAATAAAGCCAAAAAGGAATAAAAAACAGTACCAGCAGTCAACCACGTTTTATAATGTAGACTAAATCCATCTGCCGGAAGCCTACCCTTTAGTGTAGAATAATGCGCTATGAAAAAAAAGGAGAATAGAGATAGGCAACTCCCATACTCATTTTAAACACATGCTTTCCTTCAGGTGTATCCAGATGCCAATACCGACGAGGTGGGATTGACTGCATGGTATCTAGGAATTTCAATTCAATATCATGTTCTATAAAATAGGCTGGCAGGTAACTGTAGTATTGAATAACATCTTGGTCTATTACTTCTTGTTCGGCTCTATTAGTAAACGTTAGGTTAAAAAACCAAATCATTACACAGGCAAATACCGCTGATAAACTAAAATCGAATTGCTTTTCCATTTGGGCTCAAAGCAACAAAAAAAAGAAAAACTGAATACCTTTATTTTAATCCTTATTTAGGAAATCTAATATTATCGATCAATCTAACCTCTTCCAACCAAACGGCCGTGCAAATAACATACTGCTGATTGGGTTCGATTGTAAGGGCCGGTTCAAGCGTGTGTGCGTTTGAGACTTCAAAATATTCCGGTTTAAGAAAACCACTATTCTCCATAGCCTGCCAAGCCTCCTCTTTCAATTGGGGAATTGGAACTAAAGCCAATCGCGATTGAACATCGTTTAAAATTTGGTATATCAATTTGGCTTTCTCTCGCCCTTCCGGTGAAAGCCTTTCATTTCTGGAGCTCATGGCCAATCCATTTGCTTCACGAAAAGTCGGACAAGGCACAATTTCAACAGCTAAATTCAATTGCCTGACCATGGCCTGGATTATAGCCAATTGTTGAAAATCCTTTTCTCCAAAATAGGCCTTTTTAGGTTGAACAATAGCAAACAATCTACTCACCACCTGAGCGACCCCATTAAAATGACCGGGACGAAATTCACCTTCCATCACATTTTCAAGTTTGCCGAAGTCGAACTTACGAAGATCTGGTTCCGGGTAAATTTCATCAATGCTTGGAAAAAAGAGCACATCTGCCCCACCCTTTTCAAGCATTTCTTTGTCTTTTTCGAAGGTTCTTGGATATTTTTCTAGGTCGGAAGCATTATTAAATTGATTGGGATTAACGAAAATACTGACAATCGTACAATCATTTTCAGCTTTTGATTTACTAACCAAAGAAAGATGGCCTGCATGTAAAGCCCCCATTGTAGGGACAAATCCAATTTCCTTCCCCTCTGATTTATAATCCTTTATTAGGGAATGCATGGATTTTGAAGTAGTGATGACCTTCATAATTCGTTGGTTGTTTGTAGAAATTGCGTCCGGCAAAGAAAAAGAATTTTGTTTATTGGAAAAATTGTGTTTAATTTTGCATAAAATTTAGTTCAGCTCTTTTAAGCAAAACATAATGAAGAAAGCAAAAGTTCTTTTTGTCTCCCAAGAAATTTTCCCTTACACAGAAGAAACCCCAATGTCGAAGAAAGCCCGATTCCTTCCCCAAGGAATCCAGGAAAGGGGAAAAGAAATAAGAACCTTTATGCCAAGATTTGGATTGATCAATGAACGAAGGAATCAATTACATGAAGTCATTCGTTTGTCGGGCATGAACATAATCATGGATAATAACGACCACCCCTTAATTATTAAGGTGGCGTCCATCCAGAGTGCCAGGATGCAGGTTTATTTTATCGACAATGAAGATTACTTCCAACGTAAGACAATGGCTTATGACAAGGATGGTAATTTTTACCAAGACAATGACGAACGCACCGTGTTTTTCGCACGTGGTGTCATTGAAACAGTTCGCAAACTAGGATGGGCTCCTGATATTATCCATTGCCATGGCTGGATGAGCAGCATCCTTCCTATGATAGTTAAAAAGGCCTTGAAAGAGGATCCATTGTTTGCAGAATCTAAAATCGTTGTTTCTTTATACGACGATGATTTCCCTGGAAACTTCCAACCTAGCTTCTCCAAAAAAATCGTGATGGAAGGAATTGGCAAAACAGATGTTGAACATTTGGCCAATACTGATTATGTAACTTTGATGAAGAATGCCATGGACTTTGCCGATGGTATTGTATTGGCAGCCTCAGCTGTTAATAATGATTTGGAAACTTACGCAAAATCACTAGAGAAGCCAATTTTGAGTTACCAAGACCCAGAAAGCTACCATGATGCTTATAATGAGTTTTATGATGAAGTATTACTAGGCGTAACTGAGCTAGCTTAATGCATTGGTAATAATTAATTTTTCATAAAGAATACTTTTGCGGAGAGGAATTTAGTTTCTTTCCGCAATTTTTTTGATAAATGGGATATAGGATACTTACATTACTAATTTTAGCCTCTCTAACCATTGCATCTTGTAAAAAGGACAGCGATTCGATAGGATATGAGCTTTTGCCGGAAGGAGATCTTTTAGAAGTAACCTATTCTGGCAGTTCGGCCATTAAAGCACTTTCACTTTTAGATGAACCTGCCACCTCAACAAGCTCTGCTGGTATTTTAGGTACCGCAATTGACCCCGTTTTTGGTAAAACATCTTCCTCTATCTACATGCAAGTGTATCCGGTAGATCTTATTTCGGATAGCACCTTTGCCTCTACTTTTGATCAGGCAGAAATTGATTCAGTTGTACTTTCTTTGGTTTACAGCCCAATTGGAGGCAGCATTTATGGCAATTCCGACAAATATTTAGGCGCTCAGGAAGTAAAAGTATACCAGGTTCAAGAAGATATGACCCTAGCCACTGATTCGTCCTACAAATCAAATAGAAGTTTCAACTATGACCAAAATCCTATCGGAACCGGTTGGATTTATCCCAATTATTTGGATAGCGTAAATGTTGGTGCTTTAAATAAACCGGCACAAATAAGAATTAAACTTAGTAAAACCTTTGGCAATTTCATTAGAGATGGAGCTTCTACGAATGGAGGAATGAAATTGAAAGATGCTGATACGTTTTTAGAATTTATGAAAGGCTTGTATGTTACAGCCGAAAATCCATCTCAATCCGCTAACATTGGAGGATTCTATTACCTCAATCTTTCTTCTGGTTATTCAGGTTTAACCTTGTACTACAAAACCTCCACCGGTACTGGAAATATTTACATGAAGATTCCCGATAAAGGCAGTTTCAATCATTTTACCCATTCCACATCATCCCTCGAAGCCCTTTCCGATTCTGTCAATTTAAATAAGACCTCCTGTTATGTTCAGGCCATGCATTCCATGAAAACCAGGCTTTTCTTCCCAGGAATCCAGGAATTGGCCAGAAACAAAAAAATTGCAATCGTGGATGCCAAACTGGTTATATCACCACAAGATGGTACTTACGACACCTTTCGACGTCCGAATAAACTTACTGCCTTAACTTTGGACGAAAATGGAACGGCCATTGCCACCAAAGATGCTTACGAAATTTCAGATCCTGCCTCGTTTGGCGCAGAAATAAATTCAGATGGACAATACGAACTTCAAATAACTCGCTATTTACAAGGCTTGGCAAAAAGTGGCGCCATCGATAGAGGATTGGATATCCTCCGTCCGGGTGGAGCAATTTATGCCGAACGTTTGGTTTTCAATGGACCAAATGCAACAAGTAATGCTTTGTTTATCAAATTAAAGTACATAGAAATTAAAAACTAATACCCCCCCTCATTATGTGTGGAATTGTTGCCTACTTAGGCCAAAAACAAGCCTTTCCTATTTTGGTGAAAGGACTTAAAAGACTCGAATACAGAGGATACGACAGCGCTGGTATCGCCTTACATGATGGTACCATTGTCAAAAATTACAAGCGTCAAGGAAAAGTATCCGAATTAGAACTTTTTACGGCCGGTAAAGACATAAGCGGTCAAATAGGAATTGGCCATACACGCTGGGCAACCCATGGTGTTCCAAACGACATCAACGCCCACCCTCATTATTCCCAATCCAAAGAATTGGTTTTGATTCACAATGGTATCATTGAGAATTATGCCACCATTAAAGAAGAATTAATGCGTCGCGGCCATACTTTTGAAAGTGAAACAGACACAGAAGTGCTAGTCCATTTTATCGAAGAGATAAAAAAGAATGAAAATCTAGACTTAACAGAGGCAGTTCGTGTTGCACTAAATGAAGTGGTTGGCGCATATGCAATTGTGCTCTTTTCTAAAGACAATCCAAATGAACTAGTTGCAGCCAAAAAGGGTAGTCCTTTGGTGGTGGGATTAGGAGATGGTGAATTCTTCTGCGCCTCTGATGCTACCCCAATCATAGAATATACCAAAAAGGTGGTGTACTTGGAAGATGGCGAAATCGCTACCATCAACCTTTCCGAAGGCCTAAAAATTAAAACCATTCGGAACAAGGATATTACCCCTTCCATTCAAAAATTGGAAATGCAGCTTGAAGCCCTGGAAAAAGGTGGTTATGAGCATTTCATGATTAAGGAAATACACGAACAAGTACGTTCCATAAAAGATTGTTTGCGTGGTCGTCTAAACCTTGAACATGGATTTATCCAATTAGGTGGGGTGCAAGAATACGAACAAAGAATTTTGAATGCCAACCGATTTATTATTGTGGCTTGTGGAACCTCATGGCATGCCGGTTTGGTGGGTGAATATTTGATTGAAGATTTGGCTAGAATCCCAGTAGAAGTAGAATATGCTAGCGAATTTCGATACAGAAATCCTATCATTCATGAAAATGATGTGGTAATTGCCATTTCTCAAAGCGGTGAAACAGCCGATACCCTAGCCGCTATTGAACTTGCCAAAAGTAAAGGTGCTTTGATTTTCGGTATTTGCAACGTGGTTGGTTCTTCAATTGCCCGCGCAACCCATGCAGGAGGCTATACCCACGCTGGACCAGAAATCGGGGTTGCTTCTACAAAAGCCTTTACTGGTCAGGTTTCTCTACTGTCAATGTTAGCGCTTTATCTGGCTCAGAAAAAAGGAACTATTCCGCACTCCAAATTCATTCAATACCTCAACGAACTCGACGAAATTCCGCTAAAAGTGGAAAAGGTTTTGAAAGAAAATGACCATATCAAATATATCGCTTCTTTGTACAAAGATTCCAGCAATTGCTTGTATTTAGGACGCGGGTTCCAATTCCCAGTTGCTCTGGAAGGCGCCTTGAAATTAAAGGAGATTTCTTACATCCATGCTGAAGGCTATCCGGCTGCTGAAATGAAACACGGACCTATTGCCTTAATCGACGAAGAAATGCCAGTAGTAGTAATTGCCACCAAACGCGGGCATTATGAAAAAGTAGTTAGCAATATCCAAGAAGTAAAAGCCAGAAAAGGTCAAATCATTGCCATTATCAATGAAGGGGATGAAGCCGTAAAAGGTATGGCAAACCATTACATTGAAATTCCAGAGACCGAGGAGTTTTTGATGCCTTTGCTTTCGGTTATTCCTTTGCAACTCTTGAGTTACCACATTGCGGTGATGCGCGGTTGCAATGTCGACCAACCTAGAAATTTGGCCAAATCTGTAACGGTTGAATAAACCAACAACTACCAAAAGTTTAATTTAGCAAAATTTAAACTACCTAAAATGCCATTTGTGATTCGGTTCGCAAGTGGCATTTTGCTTTGTTGCAAGCTCAATCCTCGAATTTGTTATCGAAAACATTGACCTGCAAAATTTAACCCAAATTCGGCATAAGAAATCTAGGTTTAAGTAAAACGAGTTGGTCTAAAAATCCATTTTGGGTAATAAATTTTTGGCGGGCCCCCAACCGCCATAACCATTCTACCTTTATTTAAACCTTTGCAAGGGCGGTTGGGTCAGGCTTTCGCTAATACTCCTCAGCCTGCTGCCCCCAAAAGGGTTCGGGGGCAGCAGGCTTGCGGGGTATCACGCTCTATCCTTGCCCGACACCTCCGCATAGCATTGTACGGAGCCTGGGCCTTTGCTTTTCATCCACAGTGGTTATTTAAAGGCTAGAATCATCCATCATAAATTAATCAGCAGGTTACTCTTTCCATACGAACTGCTTTAATGTAGTTTCAAAAAGTATAGCAAAGCCGAATAAAGAAATTGATTAATTACTTTTAAATCGGCTATTTATCCAATCATTGAAATTGATGAGTTGCTCTTCATTCTCCAATTCTGAACGGTTTGACCTGAACCACTCCACAATATTCATTAGCTTCTTATTCTTTTTGAATCCTGGTTTTGTCATTTGTCTAAGCAATTCCACCATTTTCGTTTCCGATTCAAAATTGGGTTCAGAAAGTTGAGGTTTAAATTCCTTCTTCACTTGATCAATGCGGCGTTCGAGGAATTCAAAATCCTGAATTTCGAACCGAACAATCAATTCAGCAATGGCCACCCTAAATTGTAGGTTAACATCGGCATTTGCAAAATCGGGAAGTTGGTATAGTTTGGTAATGTTTCTGGCCGATTGACGAAAATTACCTTTCTCGAAATAAAATATTCCAAGGTTAAGGTAAATAAACTGTTCATAGAATGGGGATTTCAGGTTATCGTTTTGCCCCATTTGTTCAAGCAAATCAATTCCCTTATCTAAATCAATTTTGAAGTAATTAATTACCAAGGAATTATAATAGAAAAACAAATATTTCTCATAATAAAGCCGGCCAAATTCATCCATGGCCACCTTCAATTTTTCAGCAAATTGGAGAGATTTCTCACTCTGACCAGTTTTAGAAAGAGTATTGGCCAAATAGGTCAACATTTGCAGTTTTATTTCATGATTCGATTTATTGAATAAACTATCGGATGTGAATTCTTGATACGTTTTTAAAAGGTAAACTTCCAAATTGGGATAGTCATGCCTTTGCAATAAAATACGGCTTACAGCTTGGTAGATGCGAATTCGAAAGGTCGGACTTTTCTTCAATTCTTCATCTTGGGCAAAATTCGAAATTGTTTTTTCCAACAAGTCCAAAACGTTATTCTCCTTTGGCGAGAAATTCTGCGTTACCTTCAAGCGATAACTCACCACCGATAATACATCATCAATTTGTCTGAGATTGAACAATTGGGAGGAATTTTCCTTTCTTAGTTCAATATAATAGGCAGGATCGATGGTGAGCAACTCATAGGAAAGTCGGATATAATCACCATAAATGATTTCCAAGAGCTCATAAAATTCGAGTGCTTTTGCTTGCCTTTCAGCTTTCCGAAGAAAATAAAAAGAGAGTTTAAACTGACTTCTTCTATAAAACAACTTTGAAAGAGAAATGAAATACAAGGTATTATTGAATTCTTCATCATCAAAATGCTGTAAAACCAAGCTTTTGCTAAGGTCTTGGGTGAGTCTGTTTTTTAATCGATAAAAGGCATTTTTACCGGCAGTACCGTACAGCAACTTAAGTATTTTATCCTCTTCATATTCAGAACCAGATTTCCTAATAAAATCAAGCAATTCCAAGTCCTTTCTGTCTTTAGAATCATTCAATCTGGAGGCGTACAGTTTGAAAAACCTTAACTCCTCCTTAGTTAGGTTCGAAACGAGTTGCAAAAGAATATCCATTTTGAAAGCGTAAGATTATAAAAAAAACATCAAACTTTACCATTTATTAAAAGGTATATTTGCCAAAATTATTCGTCATGAAAACGTGTAAAGCCATTCTTGCCAGTTTATTTTTCACCCTTTTTCTGGTAAATTCTTATGCTCAAGGAACTGCAGTGTTTTTAAGTATCTCGAGTGCTACCATCGGAAATACGGTAATCGACTCTAGTTTTTCTGATTCCATCGTGCTTGCCCCTTCGAATATTGAAACCCTCAATGCCAATATTATCAATGTTGGCAACCAAGTTTTTTCAGGCCAATTAAGTTTAGGTGTGAAAGTAAGCAATGATTCATTTTCAGATCAGATAGTTTCCTACATCGATACCGCAACTGTACAACAATTGCAGCCTGGCTTAAGTTCCATTTATGGCTTTCCAAATTTTGGACTTCCCAATACGGGTCTCCAACTTAGAATCGGTGGAAACGTAGTGGTGGTTTGGCCTGTAGCTGTAAACAGTGCCAATTCGGTAGTAGCCGTAGATAGCTTAAGTTTCAACCTTTTTATCGGCGATACGGTTAATTCCGTTTTATATAGAACCTTTCAAGAAAAATACATCGTTTATCCTAATCCAGCTTCCCATTATCTCTATATCCAATTGGAAGAAAATAGTCCAGAAAACAGCATTGAATCGATTGAAGTATTGGGCTTAGATGGAAGAAGGGAAAGAAGCTTTAAAAACCAAAGTGAAAAGATTGATTTACAAGGCATTTCCAAAGGTTTACACCTGATAAAAGTATTTGAGAAATCAGGATCGGTATATACCTTTAAGATTTTCTTGAATTAATCCTTCAAACATAGCGTGGCTGTTAAGAAAATGGCTATCTTTGCAGCCCTTTTCGAAAAACCATGTCTGACAAGGTAAAAATCTTCGCCGGGACAGCTACCCGAGTTTTAGCTGAAAATATCGCAAAAAAATATGGAGCTGATTTAGGATCCTGTGTGGTAGATAAATTCAGCGATGGAGAGTTTGCTTGTTATTTTGAAGAATCGGTTAGAGGATGTGATGTTTTTATAGTTCAATCCACTATTCCTCCTTCCGACAATTTAATGGAGATGTTGCTTTTGGCCGATGCTGCAAAGCGTGCCAGTGCCAGTCAGATTGTTGCCGTAATACCTTACTTTGGTTTTTCAAGACAAGACAGAAAGGATAAAGCTCGTGTTTCTATTGGGGCAAAATTAGTGGCAGACTTATTGGGAACCGCTGGATTTACGCGTGTAATGACCATGGATTTACATGCTGATCAAATTCAAGGATTTTTCAATTTCCCTGTTGACCATCTTTTTGCATCCACCATCTTCCTTCCTTATTTGCATAGCTTGAATTTGCCTAATCTTCAGGTGGCCTCACCAGATATTGGAGGAACAAGAAGGGCCAAAGCTTATGCCAAATACCTTAAAACGGACATGACCATTTGCCATAAAACACGTAGCAAGGCCAATGAAATCGAAAGCATGACCATAATCGGCGATGTTAAAGGACGTGATGTGGTATTGGTGGATGATATTTGTGATACGGCTGGTACCTTATCCAAAGCTGCCGATATGATTACAGCTGCTGGAGCCTCAAGTGTAAGAGCGGTGTGTACCCATGCTATTTTAAGCGGAAAAGCTTACGAAAATATTGAAAAATCATCCTTAGTGGAATTAATTGTTACCGACAGCATTCCATTAAAACAGCAAAGTCCAAAGATTAAAGTGCTATCCTGTGCCGACATGTTTGCCGATGTAATTAGCAAACTATTAAGGCATCAAAGCATTTCCGAGCATTTTATCGTTTAATTCAATTGTAATTTCTAATCAATAATCAATAATAACTAAAAATGAAATCAGTATCTATTAGCGGTTCGTCTCGTGCGAACGTAGGGACAAAAGATGCTAAAGCTGTTCGCGCAGCTGGACAAATTCCATGCGTATTGTATGGAGGCACCGAGCAAATCCATTTCCAAGCCGAAGAAAAAGTATTTAAACCTTTGATTTACACGCCAGAAGTAAAATTGGCCGATTTAACTATCGATGGCCGTACCTTCAAAGCTGCTGTGAAAGAAGTTCAATACCACCCCATCAATGACCGTATCCTTCACGTTGACTTTTTACAATTGTTCCCTGGCAAACCTTTGACCATTGAAATTCCGGTTAAAATCACTGGTAATTCACCTGGGGTTAAGGCGGGTGGTAAATTGGTAACCAAATTCCGTAAACTTAAAGTTCGCGGTATGGTAGAAGACTTACCAGAATTCATCGAGGTTAGCATCGACAAATTGGATATTGGACAAGATATCCGTGTTAAGGAAATTTCAGTAAATGGCTTGACTTTGTTGAACACGCCAACTTCGGTTGTGGTGGGAATCAAAACAACCCGTAACGTGGCTGCTGGTCCAGAAAATACTGGTAAAAAATAAGCAACCTATTGAATACATTGAAAAGGCTGGGGTAATACTCCGGCCTTTTTCATTTTCGGCTATCTGAATCATAATTTAAGCCCAGATTACGCATTTGAAATGCTAAAAAAAACATAACGCACCACAAAAGAATTGAAAACATTGTACCTTTACAAACTGAACAATGGGTCCGACCGGTTTTGACAGCGCCCAGGAAGCAGTGTAAGCATACCGTGTGTTGTTTGTATGACACGTTAATCCTAACATTCAACTTTTGCAAACGGAGAATACTCCTATGCAATGGCTGCCTAATACCAGGTATTAGCACCATTTGTCCCGCGGTAGGTTTTTTCTTGTAGCTAGCCGCCTGGACACCAAAAACACAAGAATAGCCACAAACGACGCCTTTAAGTTTGGGTGAAACACCAAAGGATACGGTGGTTGTAGGTTGCCTCTGGCCGGCCTCCACCCGACAATTAAGTAGCAGGCTAAGTATGTAGAAGGCATTGTTGCCGAGTGTTTGGACGAGGGTTCGACTCCCTCCGGATCCACTAAAAAATTTACAAACCCTATGAAAATCAATCATTTGAGTAGGGTTTGTTTTCTTTGTTGTCGTTTTTGTTGTCGTTTCAATCAGTTTTGGAGATTTTATTACTTTCATTGAACTACTTTCTTTTATTTTACATTTAATTTTGAAAAACAACTGATTTTTATAGATTTGCCAAATTTTCCATTATGAAAAAATTAATCCTTCTTCTATTTGTTAGTAGCTGCGCCAAACAAAAATGCCAAACTTGCACTGCAACTTATTACGATTCAATCGGAGCGCAACCAAGAGTTGAAAACTATGAAAATTGCACAGGTTACGATTTCGAAGGGGTAGCGGATACTAAAATGAATCCTTGGCGTGTAGTCAATTATTCAAATTGCACAGAATTCAAATAAAACAAATTGTTTTTATATTTTATTCCTAAGGGAGATTAATCCAAATTCAGAGTTACCTCAATAATATCTCCTTTCCCTTTCTTGAAACTTTCAAATTCTTCTGTTGTAAATCTGTTTCCATAGGTATCAATTACAAATCCATCCTCAATATTGTGTCTAAATATTTGGAATTTCTTTGTTTGGAAATTTTCGATTTCCTTTAGATTTCCATTTGCGGCCTCCAAAATTGCCTTTATTTTTTTACTTTTTGTAGTCATTGATACGTTTTATTAGGCTGTCAATTTCAGTTTCACTCATTGCCTCCAATCTTTGTTTTAATTCAATTTCGCTGTTAACACTTTGCATTTTTGGTAGTGTATATTGCAAAACCTTTTCAAAAAACTGCAATCGGTCTTTAGGCTCTAATTTTTCGTAATCAGTTTGAAGGCCTATCCAGTTCTTTGCAATAAATCCGGTTAACAATTCCCTCAATTCCTTTGTGTCCTTATTAATGCTGCCTTGTGGTCGTCCGTTGGCATTATTCGTTCGTCCTTTAGGTAATCCCATTTTTGTACTTTTTTGCTATTTACAGAAATCAACCTATAAAATTATATCGTTCTCAGGATTATTGTCAACCCTAATCCGGCAAGTTGAATTCGAATTACTATCCTCATCAACTACAATTAGACTTCGAGCAATTTTAGGTTTAAAATATTCTAATGTTTTTAGGTAGAGGTTTGCAGCTAAAAACCTTTCTTCTTTTGTTCCATTCCACAACTCTGACAACAAGGAATTAAATTTGGGAGTGTGCTGTTCAATCAATTTTTCACCAAAATCCTCCCATTGTAAACTCCTTTTATTCTTGCTGCCTTGTGGTCGTCCGTTGGGGTTGTTTGTAGTTCCTATTGGTAATCCCATTTAATTTGATTTACTTATTTGTTGGGTTGACTCATTTGATACCATTTTTCAAGTATATAACAAGTTTGAAAGTTCAACTATTTATAAGGTCTGAAATTTTAGTTCTTACCTTCTTCTCTACTTGCAATAAATATTCTGAGTTATTGGCCTGTTTGAGTTTATTAAATTCCTTTTGATACCTTTTAAAGGTAGTGGCATGTTCCATTTTTATTGTTTCTCTCACTTTCTCATCCCTCATAGAGGCAATTACATTAAGTTCGTACATGGATAACCCAGTTGTTTCAATTTCTATATTCTTTTCGATGGTTTGGTATTTATTCATTAGATCGTTTCCCAGTAATTGTATATTTTCAAAAATAAACAAATCCTTTGGGCTAAATATATTAATCGGTTCTTTCCTTTTATGCAAATGCCGCATATATTTTACTTCTGTTTCAATTCTGAAATAATTATCTCCAATCTCTTTCCCTTCATGTTCTTTAACTTCAAAGGTCTTATCATAACCTTTAATTCGGTAATCTGCAAAATCAAACATTGCCCCATAGATTTTTCCGGAATGGTGCATCGGTAGAGGTCTTTTTGATTTGTAGTGTAACCAGTTTTTATAATTCCTTGGCGCATCCTCTTTAATTACTATCCCATAGGCTATTCGATTTATTTTGGAAATTGCAAAAGACTTACCGATTGAATCCTCCAAAATTTTATAAGTATTAACTATATCAGTATGTGTGTAATCAGAATAATTGTTTCCTCTATAGAACTTATGCCACGAATTTGATATGTATAATTTATCGTTTAATATTGTAAGTCTTAGGTTTTCCATTTGGCTGCAATACTTCATTATTCCTGTTTGATTCCACTTTGGAACGAATTTTAAACCCCATTTATAGAAACAATCCTTTGTTTGCTGCCTGACTTCGGGCAACAAATCCAATGAAACTTCTATGGTAATATCGTCAATCAATTTGTTTATATTTGCACTCCTCCACGAAAGACCAGGTCTTTATTGTGTAAGGTAAATTGAACAGCAAAAGGGAGGATTACCTCCTTTTTGTGTTTTATGCCTTTTCCTTTTGAATGAATTTTATAAACTGAAAAACAAATCTTTGGCGGTCAATCGAACTTACCTTATAGAAATGATTGAAGTAGTAAACACTTAGTTTTGAATTATCTTCTGAAAAGTAAAATACTATTAAACTTAGTTTCTTAACCTTATTTCTAAATTCATAATCGTTACCTTCATAGAATCCTCTTACACTTGTCGGTATCAACCCTGTGAAGAATTGATACTTACCATTTTTTATTCGTCCATGAATTATTTCCTTTGCGCCTTGTTGCCTTATTTTCTCCTCGATGGTATTCTCTACCTTTAATTCAAATGGGAGTTTATTAAACGAAATCTTTTGCGGTTGTTTCTGATAATAACCAGTTTCCGGATTCATCAGATAAACCACTTCTTTATAGTCGGGAAAATTGAATTGTGTTTCCATTGTTACGCCCTCCGGTGTTTAATGGTTTGCACTTGGGAGAGTGCGGTCAAAACCTCTGCCTTTTTATATCGAACCCGTGATGCAATTCGATAAGACTTAATGATTCCTCGTTTGCTCCAGTCGTTAAGTGTAGGCAAAGAAACCCCTAACATAGTAGAGGTCTGTTTCCTTGTTATGTATTCGGTGTCAGGTTCGTCTTTTTTTAAGATACCAAGTTTTTCAACTTCGATTCTTACAGCCTCCGAAATAGCTGTTTTGAAATCCTCTAATGGGATTTGAGTTAGGATTAGGTTTGTCATAATTTTTTGCGGTTATTAATTTAACGTTCCGCAAACTGACTTAGGACAAACTAATTTTCTTGTCCTAAAACACCTATCTTAACTTACTTTGTTCATTCTTAACCCTTTAAGTTTTTCATCGATATACTCTTTATGCCTTAAATACAATTTATCCTTATTCTCATCAATTCTTTCCAATGCCTTTTTGATACTATCCCATAATTCCCCCCTCATTTCCTCCGGTCTTGTCATTCCATAACTTAGGAATTTAGCTAATGTAGTATTGCTCTGTAATTCAGCATTGTATAAACTCTTTATTGCATCAATAACTCCAGTTTTATGCAACCAAACTATTTTTTCTTGAATTTTATTGGTAACCTCTTCTGATTCTTCAATAATAGGTGCAATCGGTTGTTTATTCTCCTCCAGTCTTTTTAATTCGTTTTTAAGAAATGGGATATAGTGCGCATCAACCTTTCCGGCCAATAGCTGTTCAAAGTGTGTAAGTCCTTCGCTGCTGTATATTTCTAAATCTAATCTCTTTACCTCACTTTCATTGGCTCTTTTGTAGGATTGGTATACTGTTGTAATATTTAGACCAAAATATCTTTTATAGTCTTTTTCTGCATTTGCAAACCTTAGGTCTGTAATTCGCTGTAATCTTTCCAATTCATTTTGAACATACAAAACAGGATCAGGTGATTCGTTCAATACTGCATGATGCCTCTCTTTCATTCTATCAATATTAAACCCAAACCAATATTTATTTTTCAAATAATTGCAAAACCATTCGAATTGCAATTTTTGCTCCTCCGGTGTTTTGGGTGAAATTGAAAACTTTTCTCCGTTGTAAATCCCATTTTTTATTTCGTCTTGATTTCCACTTTCGACAACATTGTAAAATTCAATTTCGGAGTTTAATCCATTACTATCCCAAAACTCCAGTTTTTTTGAATAAGGTAGCAAATTAAACTCCTCCTCCTTACCAAGAATCTTTCGCCCAATTTCCAATAACTCCTCTTGGTATTTTATTGCAAATGATGTTTGAATATTTGAATTTTCCCTATTTAATAAATCCTGTTCTCTCTCAATGATTCTTTTGCAAATCTCTATATCAATCTGTTGTTGTAGCATGGCATTAATGGGTTTAGGCAACTTTCATTCTTTGAGTTTTCTCATAATGCAAATGCAATAAATCTGCACTTTCAGATTTAGTGGTTTTGATATAGGAAAAAAACACCTTTTCAGACTTGTGGCCTGTAATCTTCATTATTGAATGAATAGGATATTTAGAATTATACATATTGGTCGCAAAACTTCTCCTTGCCGTATGAGTGCAAATAGACTCATACTTTTCTTTTGTATCAATTTTGGTTTTATTCTCTATAGTCAAGGTATGAGGATTATCATTTCTAACTTTTCCTAACAATTTGCCTATTTCCTTTAGATATAAATTCATTTTTGCATTGGAAATAGAAGGAGGCAAACAATTCGGATATTTTCCTTCGTATTTACTCATTATTCTTTTTGTTGGCGGCAAAATTGGGGTAACTACCCATTCACCAGTTTTTTGGGTTTGAATTTCAATATTGTTACCTTTTATATTTTCCGGTTTAATATTTGTAAAATCTGAAAACCGCAATCCAGTCCAACAACCAACTAAAAACAAATCTCTAACATGGTCTAATTTGCGGCTATGGCTCAAATCCAAATTTTCCAAAACCTCCAGTTCGTCTACTGATAAATAAATACTATCAGTTGAATCTGAGAATCCTTTGAATTTTTTACTTTTATAAATGAATTTACTATTAATTCCTCTCTCTGTGGCCTCATTTAAGAAGGTCTTTAAGGTTTTTATGTGTTTACCCTTGGTGTTTTTAGCAAACTTATGGTTTTCGGTTAAAAAACGAACATAATCGTAGTAAAAACTCATATCAATAGTGTCGAAATCAACTCGTTTCCTTTTTACCAACTTATATTCCTTTAATAACTCAAATCCACGCCTATAGGTATTCTTAATGGTGTATGAATAAAGTTTGCCGGTATGATCGTTTATTCTATATTCCAATTCCTCCAAAAATTTTTGAATGAATCCAAACAAATCCTTTGGAGTATCACTTTGGGTTTTACCTTGAATTCTAATCTTTAATATCTCCCTCAGTTCTTCAACCGATGGAATTTTGTTGTCATTATTATTTTGATAAGTCCTAATTGAATCAAGAACTGCATTTTTCAAAGAATCCAAACGAAGATTGAATTCAGGATATATGGGAAATTTAGAAGTTTCTTTAGCCCTTTGGAAGTTCTTTCTACTTCGGTCTGATTCCCAAAATTTAGGGTTTATCCTTTCTGAGGTCGGAAATACTAACCTCCAACCCTTACCCATTCTAACTATTAAGTGAATTGGCGTTTCCTTTTTTGCCTCCGGCTCACGAAGGACGAATGTGATTTTTGCCACGTTGTATAAGTATTGAAAATTGAACGAGGCAAAGATACATTAATTCCCAAAAGTTGTTGTCGTTTTTGTTGTCGTTTGTTGTCGTTTTTGTTGTCGTTTCAATTTTATCCAACTTTTCTCTACTTTCCGTTAATTCATCTAAAACCAAGGATTAAATAGGGTTTTATAGATAATATATAGCAAATAACAATCAAGTAAAAATAGAAAGGTTCGACTCCCTCCGGATCCACAAATACAACAAAACCAGGCCCCCGATAGGGGGCCTTTTTCGTTTTGGCGAATTTAAATTTCAAGCTCTGATTGGAAATGTAAATTCGCCAAAACGAAAAGTAGGATGCCGCAGGCAGACTGGTTTTGTTGTTGACTATGGGACCCAGAGGGAGCACGTCAGTAATCCCTCCCTTTCTAAGAATTAAAAATCCCCCTCAACGAAAAGCAGGATGCCGAAGGCAGACTGGTTTGGTTGTTGACCTTGGGACCCAAAGGGAGCACGTCAGTACTCCCTCCCTTTCTAAGAATTAAAAATCCCCCTCAACGAAAAGCAGGATGCCGAAGGCAGACTGGTTTTGTTGTTGACTATGGGAGCCAGAGGGAGCACGTCAGTACTCCCGCCCTATTTAAGAAATGAAAATCCCCCTCAACGAAAAGTAGGATGCCGCAGGCAGACTGGTTTTGTTGTTGACTATGGGAGCCACAGGGAGAACGTCAGCACTCCCTACAAATGCACCATCAAACCCAAACCTAAAATTAGAAATTTGCGAAAACCAAAACCGAGATTACGCCGGCCGAACGGACTTCTTGTTAACCTTGCAAAATAGTACTCAGAAAAAACAGAAGGACACTGCATCTTTAAAGGAAGGATGATAGACAAAAAAATCAAAGAATAATCGCACAACCTGCCAAAAAGGTGTTTTGAAATACGAATGCTTCATATCCCACCACACCCGGGCACGAAGCACCCCGGGTTAGGGATTGCAGTGGAAATCCTTTTTGTCGAGGGACGAGCAAAAAGATTGGAACGGAAAGCCCGACCCGTAGGGGAACCCCCAAATTAAATTTCTAAAACATTACTATAATTCCTACTAACAAATGTTCCGGTATCATTCAACTATCATCGGTTAAAATCCTATTTCCTCAAAAACTCCCTTTCATACCGTCGTCCAAACTGAATAAACATCCCTAATCCAAAAGGCTTTCCTTTTTGTACCGCGCGTTTGAAATAATAATGCTTGTCGCCAATACAGGTACCGGTACAAACATTCAGGCTGGTTAAGTAGTTTTTTCCGGCCGAAGCTATGCTGTGGTTTCGCAAACCTTGGTAGGCCTGACGAACAGCGTTTTCATACACTTCGCCCTTGATTATTCCCAATTTCAAACCGGTGCAAAGACCGTAGGCAAACATGGCGGTGCAGGAGCTTTCAATGTAGTTTCCCGATTCGCTCTTCCTTGCCGGAAGCTGAAACCAATGCCCTGTTTTGGAATCCTGAAGGGCGGGTAATACGGCCAACATTTCCTGCAAATAGCCCACAAATTCGGCTCGCAACGGATTGGTTTCCGGAAGATATTCAACAATGTCGGATAAGGTTACAACGATCCAGCCATTACCTCGTCCCCAGAACTCTACGCTGCGACGGCTTTCTTTATCGGCCCATTGCCTTTGGCTGCAAAAAGTGCAATGGGTTTTGGTATCGTTGTCCCAGCCGTGTACCCAAAGTTTCTGTTCTTTGTCTTGCAGTTTTTCGCGGTGCAACCTAAACTGCTTGGCCAGTTCGTTCAGGTATTTTTCATCCCCGGTGGCCTTATACATGCCCAACAAGAATTCGCCCACCATAAAAACGGTATCGTCCCAGAGCTCGGTAAACAGCATCAGATGGGAAACGGCACCTTCCGGAGTACGACGGATATGCAGGTAGTCGCGGTAAATTTTTTCAGCCTTTTTCAGGTATTTCTCTTCCTTGGTTTGGGCATACAGAAACGCTAATCCAAGGCCCGAAGCCACAGCATTGGGAGTTTTGCCACTGGCCGGTTTATAAGTACGGTCGATGGCTTTTTTGATGTAGTTGAAATAAACCTGCTTTTTCTCGCCCTCCGCCCACTCAAATTCTTTGATAATGGTATTCAACAAAGCGGCATTTTGCCAGGTCCATTTGTATTGGCTGGCCGGACGGTATTTCTCGCGTGTGTAAGCATCCAGACTATCGACCCATGTTTGGGCAAAGAGAGAATTACTTAGAAAGAAAACAAGAAGGAAGGCGGAAATAATTGATTTGTGAAACATTCAGGGAAAATCGAAATGACAAGTAAAGATATTCGTTGGAGATATCAGGAATTAGGAATTGAATAAAACAATTTTTTAATCTATCCAAATCCCTCCTACTTTCATATTATATTTGCAAACTTTCAAAAATTATATTTTTATTATTAATTTGATTTTAAACAATTTAACCATTTTATTTTCTATTTTTTTTATTTATTTTATATTTAAACAAGGAAATAAATACCTATTGTTTTACTTTTTTATACCAACAGTATGGAACTAAGCACCATTCAAACTAAAATTCATGAGATTCGCGGCTACAGGGTAATATTGGACTTCGATATAGCTGAACTTTATGGCATTGAAACCAAAAGGCTAAACCCTGATTACGCATTTGAAATGCTCTAACGATAAAGAATTTGTAAACCAATTTGTTATCCAAATTGATAACAAGTTCTATATCGGGGTAAACCCAACTAAATCAAGTAGTTCGGATTTAACAATCCTCCTATTGATTAAGTTGGGTTAAAAGAGTCTGTTAGGCGAAATTCAAATCGCTTCCCAAATGATTTCATGTTCGAACTATCTGAAAATGAATTCAATGGACTTTTGAGGACGCAATTTGCGTCCTCAAACAAGGGTCGGGGTGGCATCCGATATCGACCCTTTGCTTTTACCGAGCAAGGTGTAGCTATGCTAAGTTCGGTTCTCAACACAGAAAGAGCGATTGAAGTAAACATTTCGATTGTACGTGCATTTATAATGATGCGTCAACTGGCTCTTGAAAACAGTGACATCCTGGAAAAACTAAGTAGTTTGGAAAGCAGGTATGATCGACAATTTGCTGATGTTTACGAAGCGCTCAATTTTTTGCTTTCCAAAGATAAGTTGGAAACCAAACAAAAGGAAAGAAGGAAAATCGGTTATTTGCGGTAAGGTTTAAGGCACTATCAATTTTAGTTTCAAGGGCATCACCGAAATATTCAATTCTTCCGGAAAATGGTAAGGGTCTCCATCCATTTGGGAAATTACTCCGGGACGAGTCTTAATTTTGAATTCAGTTCCGGAATACCATTCGTAGTACTTCGATTTATGCAAAGTTCCTAAAAACATTCTTCCAACCAGGATTGGGGTCAAATACCAGGGGAATTCATTGATAATGGCCACATCCAAAATTCCATCATCCATTTTGGCATTGGCAGCAATGATGGCATCGCTTCCAAATTGCCTGCTATTGGTTACGGTAATAGAAAACACCCTGCGTTTATGAACCTGTCCGTTAATATGAAACTCCACTTCCTCCGTTTTATATTTAGGCATGCATTTGGTCGTCACTTTCACATAGGACCAAAATCCACGCTTACCATACCTTGAAAAGGCATCGGCCACAAATGAATCAAATCCTACACCGGCAACATTCACAAAAAGTTTCTCATTGCATAAACCCAAATCTACCATGGTTTCCCTTCCGGTATTCAACAGTTTTATAGCCTTTTCCACATCCACCGGAATCTTTAACTCTCTTGCGAAACCATTTCCGGATCCGGTTGGAATAATTCCCATGGGTATATTTGTATGCTGCAAGGCTCTGGCTACCTCATTGATACTTCCATCTCCACCCGAAACAACAACCATCGAATAACCATCCTTCACAGCTTCTGCTGCCAGTTCGGTGGCATGCCCCGGTGCTTTAGTAACCAATAATTTAAAATCAAACTTTGACTTATCCAACAAACGTGGTACCAACTTCTGCAGAACGCGCTGCTTACCAACTCCAGAAATTGGATTAATAATAAAGCATATTTTTTTCTTTTCTTCCACCAGGTTTTTACAAAAGCGGGCAAAGGTAGAAGGGATGTTCTACCAAGTTGTAAACGACTTGTTAAAATTTGGGAATTTAGTTACCGCAATTGCAACCCGGTGAAAACATAACCTCGGTTCCCGTCGGAAAGTTCTTTTGGATTTCCTCCTTTTGGCTGTCGGAAAGTATAATAACCCGTAAGTCAACCTTCTTTAAATTCTTAAAACCCTTGTATTCTTTTGGAACAGTTTCCAATTCATTGCTCCACACATCCAAAAACTCCAACTTAGGTAAATCAACTAGTTCTTTTGGCAATTCAGCCAAGTCATTTTGGCTCACAATCAATACCTTTAAGTTTTTTAATCGAGCCACTTCCGGATTGATATATTTCAGATGGTTCTTGGCAAAACTCAAGCGTTGTAGATTTTCTAACTTTGAAATGGTCGAAGGAATTTCCGAAAATTGATTTCTCGACAAAACCAATTCTTGCAAATTCGTCATTTTCAATACAGCTTCTGGCAAATCTCTCAATTTCTTACCCTTCAAATGCAAGCGATAAACCGAATCAGGTTTGGCAGCAGCTTCCTTCAATGAAGTAAAGATATGGGCATTTTCAAGTTCAAGGGAATCAAGCAATCGACCTGACTGAGCCCAAAGGTTCAGGTTCATCCCAAGTGCCAAACAAAATACAAGTAATTTTTTCATGGTTTTACAACTACAAAGTTCAACAATTATTTTCTAAAACCTGCAAACTGATTTGTTTATCCTGACCAATGGCTGCCACAAGTTCATCCAAACCATTGAATTTCTTCTCATCCCGAATTCTATCTACCACCTGAACAGCTAATCTATCGCCATAAATCTCGTGGTCAAAATCAAAAATATTCACTTCAACATGTATTCCGTTTCCAACATCAGTTGTAGGATTGGTACCGATATTCATCATTCCCCCAAATTCCTTCCCATCATAAAAAGCCTTTACCACATAAACGCCATTGGCTGGCTTAATTTTGTAAGGATCAGCAATCTGGATATTAGCCGTCGGATAGCCTAACTTTCTTCCTAACTTTTTACCTTCAATCACTGTACCCGAGAATTCAAACCTTGAGCCTAAATAGGCATTGGCTGTTTTCACATCTCCCTCGTGCAAGGCATTCCTAATTTTGGTAGAACTAATTTCCACATGATCCAATTCACTGGCCGGAATCTCTTCCACCTCAAAACCATAAACCGGTCCAAATTCCTTTAAATGCTCAAAACTACCTTCCCTATTACGACCGAAATGGTGATTGTATCCGATAACCAAACGCTTTGTTTGAAATTTCCCAACCAATACATCGCGGATAAATTCCAAGGAAGTCATCCTCGAAAATTCTTTTGAAAAAGGATGAATGATCAAATTATCCATCCCAGCCTCTTCCATCAATCTTATCTTCTCTTCCCGGGTGTTGATCAATTTTAAATCATTGTCGTCCGGGAAAAGCACCATGCGGGGATGCGGATCAAAGGTCAAAATCAAGGTTTCACCCTCTACTTGTTGGGCAATCGATTGCAGCCGTTTGATGATTGATCTATGGCCGAGGTGCACCCCATCAAAGGTACCCGTTGTTACCACCACATTCCGTGCACCCGTAAATTCGTTGATGTTGTTAAATACCTTCAATGCCGTCAATAATTCGAGACAAAGGTAGGAGAAAAGCTGAAAATTCGCTTCCCTCCTATTTCATCGCCTTGTAAAAGAGTTCGTGTATCTTGGATCTGACATTCATCTGACCCAACTTCTTATTTTCAACATCCGGATAAACCCGATTGGAAAGGAAAATATACACCAAATTGGTTTGGGGATCTACCCAGGCCACCGTACCCGTAAAACCACTGTGCCCAAAACTTGCTAAGGAAGCCGAAGCAGCCGCCGGATCATCCTTGCTTAAATCCGGATCAGGCTTATCCATGATTAGCCCCCTGCGATTGCCTTGCGAGCAGAAATAACAGGTATTAAAGGTATCCAAACTTGCCGAAGAAAAATAGTTGAACCCCGCATATTCGCCTTTTTTCAAATACAAGGTAAATAGTTTGCCCAAATCATTGGCATTTCCAAACAAACCGGCATGGCCACTAACACCTCCCATCAATGCAGCCATTGGATCGTGCACATAACCTTGTACCAATTGTTTGCGAAAAGCTACATCATACTCAGTAGGGACCATGCGCTCAACCGGAAAACGCGACCAAGGATTAAACCCTAAAGTAGCACAACCTAAGCGCTTATAAAACAATTCGTTTACAACTTTTTCCACTGGCTTTTGCAACAACGATTCTTCTACCTCCTTCATATAATACATGCCCAAATCGCTGTAAACATATTTATGACTGGTATCTATCTCGGTTTTGTCGATCATTTTCTGGATAGAATCAGGATAGGACTTGGCTGCAAAAACATTCATCCCTACCGGAACTGGAAAATCTGTACTAAAATTGGAACTGAGCAACTTGGGATTCCATTCTGAATTTACCAAAACCTTTGTCCCAAAAGGAATAAAGGCCTTTAATCCTGCTCGGTGGGTCATCACATCCATCACCTCCAATGCCTCCTTATTGCTGCCTTTTAATCGAGGCAGGTAGTTGCCCAACTTTCCATGCAAATTCAACATGCCTGCTTCATACAACTTCAAAGCCAAAGGCAAAGTGGAGGCCGCCTTGGTTATGGAAGCCAAATCATAAATACTTTGGTTGGTTACCTTTTGCTTGTTTTCGTAAGTATAATATCCATAAGATTTATTCCAAACCACCACACTATCTTTCATTACCCAAATCTGACAACCCGGTGTAGCTTGATTAAAAATGGCATCATTGGCAATGGAATCTACCTGAGAAAGCACCCTAGATTTCAATTGTGCTTCTTCGGGCATGCCATACCGAATGCGAATGGCTTTGGTGCAAGTTCCCATTCCAACCTTAAAACTGCCTGAAGTAACAGGCAAGGCTCCCATAAAACCTATACCTCCAAAAATCCCCATAGCGGTATATTGCTGGGCCAATTCCGATTGCTCATACGAAGCAATAATCGCTTTAAACCGGCTTGGATTTGGTATATTTTTTAAAGAATAGGCATTCGCAAAAACTGCCAAAACCGTCGGCTTCAACTGGGCTATCGTATCGGCGAGCAACTGATCGGAGGTTGTAATTCCAAATCCTTTTGAAACCGATTGCAAGGTATTCTGAAACCCAGCTACCACCAAATTATACGCATTCAATTTGCTCACCAATGAATCACGTTCGGCTTTGGTGGCTTTGTGCGAAATATAAAAATTTTGCACCTCTGCATAATTGCCCAACATCTCCAAAAAAGGCGTTTGTACCGAATCTCCAATGCAAACAGCAGCAATGCGTAGAGTATCCAAGGCTTTTAGAGGCAACAACTCCTTTTCATTTTTCAACAAGGTTAATGCACTCCTTACCAAACGGCGGTTGATCAACTCAGCTTCCGGAGCATTTAAGGCTTTGTGTATGGTTTGGGGATTAATCTTTTTATAGTTGGTCAAACCAGCCCATTCCTTTACTTTTAACAAACGTTTTACCCGTTTATCCAACTCGGCCATAGGGAATTGTCCGGTTTCAATAGCTTGTTTAATGCGGATAATACTATTTTCCACATCTTCCGAAAACAACAAAATATCATTACCGGCCAACAAGGCTTTTAAGTTTATTTCGGCTGGTGTATAGTATTTGGCCACACCTTGCATATTCAAGGCATCGGTAAAAATTAATCCGTTGTATTTCATTTTCTCCCGCAGCAAACGAGTAACCACATTATGGCTCAAGGTTGCGGGCGTATTTTTGGCCGAATCCAGCACAGGAACAAACAAATGGCCTACCATAACCGAACCTAAACCATTATCGAACATTTCCTTAAATGGAAACAATTCCAAGGTATCTAAGCGCGTTTCGTTGTGCTTCAAAGATGGTAGATCATAGTGCGAATCCACATCGGTATCGCCATGGCCAGGAAAATGTTTACCACAAGCCAACACTTGATTATCTTGCAATCCTCGCAAATAAGCCAGCCCTTTCAAAGTGACATTGATTTTATCTTCGCCAAAACTCCGATTTCCAATAACCGGATTGTCGGGATTGGAGTTCACATCCAAAACAGGGGCAAAATCCACATGAATTCCCATCAGTTTGCATTGACGGGCAATTTCTTCACCCATTTCAAAAATCAATAAATCATTCTGAATGGCTCCCAACATTTGCTGGCGTGGAAACTTGGTGGTGCTATCCAAGCGCATACTCAACCCCCATTCGCCATCAATTGTAATAAGCAAAGGCGTTTTTGCCAAACTTTGATAGTAATTGTTAAGATTGGCTTCCCGAACCGGACCACCCTGCATAAAAATTAGTCCGCCAACTTTCAAATCCTGCACCAAATGCCGAATGGATTCTACATGGGCTGCATCCTTATTGGAATAGGCGGCCACCATAAATAATTGAGCAATTTTCTCTTCTAAACTTAAAGAATGGAAAACCGAATCGGCCCAAGAATGTCGGGTTTTGGCAATCGGAGCAAAAACAGGTTGTCCTTTAAACGTTTTATGCTCCACGGGCGAACGGTCAGCCACATGTGTTACTTCCTGCTTGGTTTTACAAGCTTGGAAATAAACCGTAAAGGCTAACAGCAGGGTTATGAAGGTGAGTGCTTTGGCTAGAGTCTTTGCCATATCTAAACGGCGAATTTCCTCGATTATTTTAGGCTACACGGACTTATTTCTACGAATTTTCAACATGAACTATTTGGTAAAGTCTAAATTCTTTTACTTTCGTATGCCTATCAAAGGCAAAATCGGGGTAAAACCCATCGCTGACAAATACATATGCAATACATCGAATTAAGGGTTTCAGTCCATCCGAAAGATCCATGGAGCGACATGATTATGACGGAATTGGCCGATATCGGATTTGACAGTTTTGAGGAAAACGAATCCGGTTTTATGGCCTATATTCCTGAAAATCTTTATATTAAGGATTTACCTGAGCGTATAGTGGAACAGTATTCCAAAAAGGCCCGAATTGTGCTGCGTGAAAAAATCCTGCCGGCCCAAAACTGGAACGAAGAATGGGAAAAAAATTTCCAACCCGTTGAAATTGCCAACAAACTTTATATCCGAGCCGAATTTCATCCCGAGAAAAAAGGCTTCGAGCACCAAATAATTATCCAACCTAAAATGTCGTTTGGCACCGGCCACCACGAAACCACCTACTTGGTATCGGAACTGCTTTTAGACATGGATTTTAAGAACAAAAAAGTGTTGGATATGGGCACAGGAACCGGACTTTTGGCCATCCTAGCCATGAAACTCGGCGCCAAAAGTGTCAAGGCTGTGGATATCGACGAATGGTCGGTTACCAATTCCCAGGAAAATGTGGAGCGCAACGGATTTTCGAACATTGAGGTGGTGCAAGGTGGCATCGAAACCATAACTGGCGATCAGTACAATACCGTCATAGCCAATATCAACCGCAATGTTTTACTCGATATGGCCCAAGGTTTTGCCCAGGTGCTCCCATCGGGCGGCGAAATTATCCTAAGCGGGTTTTATATCGACGATTATTTATTGATTTTAGACGGCTTTTCAAAACACGGATTCGAACCTGGCCTGCAAAAATCCAAAAACAATTGGGTAGCCTGTCGATTTCAGAAAAAGTAAATACTTGATTTTTTTTAGGAGGGCCCCCTTCCGCCCCATAACCATTTGCCCGAAGCTTTAGGTGTTGCGAAGGGGCGTCGGGTCAGGCTTTCGGCGGTAGTCCTCGGTCTGCTCCGTGCCTCCGCATCCCTGTGGGCTACACTGCCTCTATCCTTGCCCCAGGTTCTCCGTGTCCGGTTTTTGGTGAAGTACTATGCAGTGGTATTTCATGCCTGGGTTTTGTACCCGTTTTTCTAGTTTCACTTCTATTTTCTATTTCCTCACTTCTCTTTATTTTCATCCCTATTTTTAATTTTTAATTCCCAATTTTTAATTCCTCCTCCCGGGTAGGGATAGCAACGGATAGCCCACAGGGATGCGGAGGCACGGAGCAGACCGAGGACTAGAAGTGAATAGCCCGACCATGAGCCCAGCACTTCGGTTTAATCGGGGTAGACTGGTTATGGCGAATGGGACCCGCCAAATAAGCATTATCCTATCCTATTAATTTCAAAAGATTTTGCCTTTGCTTTAAATTAACATTTTATTTACTTTCGCTTAATCTGTTACCTATGAAAAAAACCTTCCTCTTGAGCCTTCTATGTGGATTTAGCTCGTTTTGTATGAGCCAATCTTCTCTGTTTTTCCGAAACAATACCAACTTTGATTACCGGGTAGAAACACAGGTATTTTCAAACCATGCACAGTTGGATACCAATTGGACTTTGCTTCAAGATACCGTTTTTGCTTGGAATGAAGACGACACCGAAGTACTTCGCTGCCAACGGAATGCGTCCTATTTTCAACCGGGAGACTCGCTGTTGCTCTCTGCACGCTTTATTTCGGTTGGAGATACCGTTTCTGTTGAATTTTTGGTGATAGGAAATAGCAATGGTAGTGAGTTTTTATACCGTGTTACCGCACCTGGCTATGACGAAGGCTGGCTCAACGATGGTAATTTTCACCAATCAAGCTTAAACCTGAACAACCAGGCCTGCACCTTAATTTATAAGCCCGATAATGATGATAGCGCCTTGAGCCGTAGCCTGCGCGTTTCAACCCACGACAATCCAATTTATACCATCCAACAAGCCGATTTTGACAATCCCAATGTGCTGAACGTGATGTGCTACAATGTGCAGATGATAACCTTTGCTGTATCAGGATTGGGCGATGCGGCTTTACGAAGCGACTTGTTACCGTCTCATTTCAGTGCTTATCAGGATGTGGTGGCGTTTGAAGAAATTTTCGATGATAGTCCTAGGGATGACCATATGGTACCGGCCATGGAAGCCCAAGGTTTTATTTACCATACTACTATTTTAAACGACCTGGGATTAATCCCTTTTCCAATTAACGGCGGGGTTATGATATTTAGCAAATGGCCAATTTTGGATAGTGATGAAATTGAATACTCCTTGTGCGGACAATCCTCGTCGGATTGCTTGGCAAGGAAAGGAGTGAAATATGCTAAAATCAATAAGTTGGGTAAAAATTATCACTTTTTTGCCACCCATATGGATGCCGGAAGTGATGCCGACGATTGGGCAGCTAGGCATTCGCAAGTAGATGAAATCAACAATTTTATAAAGTCGAGAAATATCCCAACTTGGGAACCAGTAATTTTTGGTGGCGACCTCAACACCCGGCCTTATGGCGAGGATGGTGTTTTCCAACATTTCGAAGACTCGATTGGCTTTATCTATCCTAACCAAACGGGGTTTTATGAATCCAATTTCAGTATGGATACAGGTCGGTTTATCGATCATATTTGGGTAAACAGCCATTACCTATTGCCCTTGACAGCCGAAACAAAATCCATCACTTTTACCAGCATCGATCCTGCCATGTGGGAACTATCTCATTTTAGCGATCACCGCTCCATTGCCGGACGTTTCGAGTTTCCTGAAATTGATTTTTCGCCTTTTGTGAATGCCTCCCTTTGTCCGGGCGATAGTTTTACAGGATTCGTTTCTGCATCGAACAATCCAGGTTATGAATGGTTGGTAAATAACGTACCTATTAATCTATTGGGGGGCGACTTGGAATTGTATGATTTACAAACCAATGCTACGGGCACTTATGCTTGCCACTTGAATTTTGAGGTAAGTTATGCCGATCCAAATAATTATTTGAATCAGCTTTTTTATCCAAACGGACCACAAAACTATGCATCTGAAACCCTTATTCCTGTAGTGAATTTGGATGTAGATTCAAGCCATTGTCCTGCTGGGATTAACCTTAGGGCTTGGGAAGGTCTTTTAATTTTCCCAAATCCTAACCAAGGGAGCTTTGAGATTCAATTCCAAACAAATTTGACGGGCAAAGTTCGGCTTTTTGATTTACAGGGAAAGGTTTGTTTTGAAGAAGAACTGGTGGCCGTTTCATCCAAACAATTCATTACCAACTTAAATCCGGGTTTATACCTATTGCAATGGCTTGGTGAAGGAAAAACCTATTATCAAAAAATACTGATAGAATAAGGTTAATAAAATGATGGAGGTCCAACAAACTTAGCCTTGGAATTCCCTACTTTTACCACTGGATGAATCGCAAATATCTATACGCAGCCGCAGGAATTGGAGTGCTTTTGATAGCCTATTTCTTTTTTGGAAAAACAATTACCGGGGCAGACCAAGAAAAGTTAACAGCCAAGGTAATTAAAGGTGATTTTGAGGTTACGGTTTTTACTACCGGGGAATTGCAAGCCAAAAGCAGCTTGGATATTGACGGGCCAACAGGTATGCGGAATGCCCAAATTTGGCAGGTAAAAATTGCGGATTTAGTACCCGAAGGAACAAGGGTAAAAAAAGGAGAATACATTGGCCGTTTGGATCAAACCGAAATCATGAACCGAATCAAAGACGAGAGTTCAGAAATTTCAAAAAACGAAAGCCGCTTTATTCAGACCAAACTAGATACCACTTTGGACTTAAGAAATGCAAGGGATGAAATAATTAATTTAGGATTTGCCGTAAAAGAAAAAGAAAACATTGTATCGCAAAGCACCTACGAAGCACCGTCGATAATCCAACAGGCTAAAATGGATTTGGATAAATCGAAAAGACAATTGGTGCAGGCCGAAACGAATTATAAAATAAAGGAAAAGCAAGCCAAAGCCAAGATGCAGGAAGTGACAGCCGTATTGGAAAAATCGCAAAACAAAGTTCAAGTGCTTCAGGATTTGTTGAAGGATTTTACCATAATGGCACCCGAAGATGGCATGGTAATTTACCAACGCGAATGGAACGGTAAAAAAAGGATAGTAGGTTCGACCATTGGAGCTTGGGATCCTACGGTGGCAACTTTACCCGATTTAGGCTTAATGCAAAGTCGCACCTATGTAAACGAGGTGGATATCCGTAAGATTAAAAAAGGTCAAAAGGTTAATATCTCCTTGGATGCCTATCCGGAGAAGAAACTTACCGGATTTGTAGATGCAGTGGCCAATGTTGGAGAGCAGAATCCAAGAAGTGATGCCAAGGTGTTTGAAGTCAATATTTTGATAAATGAAAAAGATACCTCTTTGCGACCAGCCATGACAACCGGAAACCATATTTTGGCCGATAAGCTTAAAGATGTATTGTACATTCCGCTTGAAAGTCTGCATGCCCAAGGCGATAGCTTAAGTTATGTTTTTAAGAAAAAAGGACTTTCCATTACAAAAACTCCGATAAAAATCGGTGCAACAAACGAAGATTTTGTGGTGGTATTATCAGGTTTAATGGAAGGCGAAGAAGTGTTGTTAGGAACTCCGGAAAAGCCTGAAAAAATTGAATGGGAAAAGAAACCTTGATAGTATTTTAGTCCCTTATTCTCTATTTTTGGAATCTATTAAAATAGTCACTGGTCCGTCGTTGACCAAGGATACCTGCATATCGGCCCCAAATTCGCCAGTAAAAACCGCTACCCCAGCTTCCTGTTTGAGCTTGGAAACAAATTGTTCATACATAGGAATAGCCAATTCAGGTCGAGCGGCCAAAATATAAGAGGGGCGATTCCCTTTCTTGGTAGAAGCATACAAGGTAAATTGACTCACCACAATCACTTCTCCTCCGGCTTCGGTAACCGAACAATTCATTACCCCTTCGCCATCAGGAAAGATTCGCAATTTGGCCACTTTGGAAACCAACCAATCCAAATCCTCCGGCTGATCGTCTACATGTACCCCCAATAAAATCAACATTCCAGTTTGAATGGTTGAAACAAGCTCAGTTCCGATGGAAACCGAAGCAGAACGAACACGTTGAATAACGGCTTTCATTAGTACATGCGGCTTCTTAACAACACCAAGGTACAGGCATTTTCCACTTCAATACCTTGCAATTGGGCTTCTTTTTCAAAGGCTGGATTTTCGGTACCTGGATTGAATATGATCCGTTTGGGATGAAGTCCAAGTATGGTTGGTATCAGTTCAGGCTGGTTAGCAGGCGAAACATACATGGTTACGGTATCCAAGGTTTGGTCTTCGGGAATTTTTTGAAGAATGGGGGTATCGCCAACCAATCCTGAATCTTTGCCAAAAGCAACAACCTCATGTCCGTATTCCTTCAACATTTCTATGGCCAAATTAGCATACCGTCCAGGTTTTGTGCTAGCCCCAATTACCAGTGTTCGCTTACTCATGTTCGAAAATTTCAGCTAACATAGAAAATGTTACTAAATCATTGGCAAAACCTGTCGACAGATTTCACACTTCCCCTACTTTTGTACAGAATTTTGCCACTATGACCGAATCACTTAAGGATTTTCTTACCGCCAGCGACAAAAAATCCTTTGACAAAGAGCATAAACGTAAGCTCCTATTCAACATTTCCCAATACGATAAAAAGGTAGTAGAGGGGAAACTTATTTATTCGGACCTTAATTTGGCAAGGGAGCGTGCGTCCCATTTAAAAACCAAGGCTATAACCAACTTGGACAAATACCTTATCGAGTTTGAAGCGGCCTTTGTGAAAAGAGGTGGGAAAGTATTGTGGGCTGAAAATGCCGAACAAGCCATCAACGAGGTATTGAAAATTGCTAAAAGAATCAATGCCAAAACCTTAGTAAAAGCAAAAAGTATGGTAACCGAGGAAATCCATCTCAACCACCATATGGAAAAGGCGGGCATCGAAAGCATTGAAACCGATTTGGGTGAATATATCCAACAATTAGACGGCGAACCACCCTATCATATTGTGACTCCGGCCATGCATAAAAGCAAGGAAGATGTGGCCAAATTATTCCATGAGAAAAAAGGCTTACCCGAAGGTAGCAGTCCCTCCGATATTATGGCTTATGTAAGAAGGATACTTCGTGAGAAATATGCTGAAGCGGAATTGGGAATTACGGGTGGAAACTTCTTGGTTGCTGATATTGGTGCCATTGGAATTACCGAAAATGAAAGCAACCAATTTATGAGCGTTGCCTTTCCTAAAACCATTATATCCATTGTAGGTATCGAAAAAATGATTCCTACATTGGCCGATTTAGATTTGTTTTTTCCTTTATTGGCGGTGCATGGTACCGGGCAGAAAGTAACGGTTTACAATACCTTACTAACAGGACCGCGCCAATCCGAAGAACCCGATGGACCCGATGAAATGTATGTCATTTTGTTGGACAATGGCCGTACCAATTTATTGGCCCAACCCGACCAAAGGGAAGCGCTCAACTGCATTCGTTGTGGAGCCTGCTTGAATGCCTGTCCAATTTATAGAAATGTAGGCGGACATAGTTATGCCACTACCTACAGCGGACCTATTGGTAGCGTGATTACTCCGCATCTGAGCGGCTTCGACGATTTCCGTCATCTGAGTTTTGCCTCTTCCCTCTGTGGCCGTTGCACCGAGGTTTGTCCGGTAAAAATCGATATTCATAAACATCTCTTGCACAACCGAAGGGATACGGTTAATCAAAATTATCCGTCAAAAGTGGAAAACCTCTCCATGTTTTTCTGGAAAAAAGTAACCTTGAGTCGCAAAAACATGAACAAAGGTGGGGCTTCCGTGAAGAACTTTTTCTTGAACAGCTTCTTTAAATCGGCTTGGGGCGACCGACGCGAAATGCCACAGTTGGCTCAAAAATCGTTTAATGAGCGGTGGAGGGAGAAGAAAGGATTGAAGTAGAAATGGGTAGATTTTTATAATTTAAAAAATAAGGGCCTACTATTTTAGCTATTTGCTTCCATTTTGGATTGAAATTTATAGCATTATTTTGTTGAAATTTGTTAATGTAGTATTATAAAGTTTAATAATTTTAGCGAATAATATTACAAATCCATGAAACAAATACTTACTTATTTTCTAATTGGAAGTCTTTTTTGTGTTGCAAAGTCTACTTCTGCCCAAACCTGTGCAGTTGATTCAACCAATTTCAATAATTCAAATGATTCAACCAATTTCAATAATTCAAATGGCCTTTTATTATGGCCTGATACAATAGCATTTTCATCAACCAATTACAATGCTTGTATAGGTGAGGATTATTCCGCAACCTTTCAATTAAAAACTATTACCGATACAACTGCTAGCGGATTGGCAGTAAAAATTATGGCAGTAAAAATTATAGGTGTTACAGGTCTTCCTCAAGGGGCGGTTGTTATACCTAATTTGTCAGATTCTACTTGGGTAAATGGTGGCGTATTCCCAAATCTGATTCCAACCTTTGGTTGCTTTTCGATACAGATTCCTGGTTCAAGTTTAATTGCACAAACAAATTACAATTTTACCATTGAATTCGATTTACTAATGAACATCGCTGGCCAAGAATCTTGGTTTTCTGCATTACCTGTACCAATAGGCACCGGCACCTATTATTCTATTTCTGGTTATACCTTAAACGTAACAACAAACAATTGCAGCAACCAAGATGTTTCAACAGTGTCAGGAAAAGTATTCAATGATTTGAATGCCAATGGAATTATGGATGGAAACGACACCCCCACATCTAACAAATTTATTAGCTTTAATCCTTCCACCTTTTTTTCTGTATCAGCCTCAAATGGAAACTATTCCAGTACTATCTTATCCAATAGTTATGAGCTATCTGTATCCAATTTACCACTTTATCATATTTCTGTTCCTAGTTCGATAGTAGTAGATGCCACTATTCCAAATGCCGTTTATCCAAACAATGATTTTGCCATTCAAGCCATTCCAAATATTACAGATATTTCTGTTACAGGCGACATTGTAGGTTGGTGGGCTCCAGGATTTTATTTCAATTATATGGTAACAGTTTGCAACCAAGGAACCACAGTAGCCGATGGAACTGTCAACCTAATTTACGATTCCAATCGCCTTCAATACAATTCGGCCATACCGAATCCTAGTGGCATTCAGGCCAATAATTTAGCTTGGAGTTATACCAACCTAGCCCCAGGAAATTGCCAAACTTTCAATATCTACTTTAGAAATGATTCCTTAACCGAATTAGGTTCTATCTTAAATTTCACTTCTACAGCCTCGACTCTACTTCCCGATTCAATTCCTTCCGACAATACCTTTATAGATAGTATTTTGGTAGTGGGTGCTTACGACCCAAATGATAAATCAGTAGAGCCTGCTGGTAATCTATCTCCTCTGCAAATTTCGAATGGACAATGGTTAAATTACCGTATTAGATTTCAAAATACAGGTACAGCTCAAGCCTTTAACATTAAGGTAAGAGATACATTAAGCACAAACTTAGATTGGTCAACCTTTAAAGTACTTTCAAATAGCCATTCAATGAGCTACACCTTGGATGATTTGGGGCAAGTTGTATTTTATTTTGATAACATAATGCTTCCAGATAGCAATACAAATGAACCAGAAAGTCATGGATTTATCAAGTATAAAATAAAAGCCAAAAACAACCTTCAAATTGGAGATTCCATCAAAAATACAGCCTATATTTACTTTGATTTTAATCTTCCTGTAATCACCAATACCATTGTTTCGGAAGTGCAAGACCCTAATTCTGTTCAAAATCTCGAACTAGATAATCAATTATTAATAAATTTATATCCGAATCCTGCGACTGAAAGGATAAACTATACCATTGAATCAACCAGCAAATCCAGTGTAAAATTTGAAATATTTGATCTACTTGGTAATTTGATATTGAAACATACCACAACTTCGGATAAAGGTATTATAAACCTGCCAGGAATCAAAGGCCTTTATTTCCTAAGGTTTGAACAAGATGGTAAACAAAAGACCAGCAAGATAATAGTAGAATAATTCAATCCTTAAAAAAGGCGGAAATACCAAAAATTTCCGCCTTTTTTTGACCAAGAAATTTCCTTATAGTAAGGCCTAAGCCTAGTAAATCCTGTATGGCGAAAATGGTCTCCAATCCATTTGAACCAAATAAACTGAAATTGAGTAGATTTCAAAAAATAGATTCTGGTTTAACCAAAATTAGGCAATTGGAGGATTTTATTATCTGAATTGCTGATTTAGTTGGGTTTATCCCGATTAAGAATTTGTAATGCATAATCCGGGTTTAAAACCAATGTTATTCTCGAAATACTACAAATGCTATTGGAAGAAGATTACCGAAAGAAGGAAAAAAAACCAAACAGATATCCAGAAAATAAAAAACCCCAGCCTTTTCAGGTGGGGTGCAACATTAATTTTCAGTAAAAACTAACTTCCTAAATCTTCGAAATCCAGGTTGGAATTGTAATTATTCCCTTCTGCATAACCTGGGTTGTTCCGAACAGGCATGTCTGGACGTTCGCGAAGGATATATTCCATCACTTCATCCAAACCACCTCTGAATTTCTCAAAATCTTCTTTGTATAGGAAAATTTTATGCTTTACATAGCTGAATTTTCCATCGTGTTCAAACTTCTTCTTGCTCTCTGTAATGGTCAAGTAGTAATCGTCACCACGTGTAGCCTTCACATCAAAAAAATAGGTTCTTTTACCTGCTTTGATGGCTTTAGAAAAAATTTCCCTGTCTTGATTTTCGTAACCTTCCATAAATACTCGTTTTACTTTAGCTTTTGGACCTTGTCAAGGACAAAAATAGAAATAATCTTAAATCCAAGCTATTTTCAAAAAAAAACTTAAAATTCTCTTAAAACAACTCCTTTATGCTATTCCAAGGGTTGATTTATATAGGCTTTCGTACATAGGCAGAATTTTCTCCAAAGTAAAATTATGGGCTTGACTGAAGGCATTTTCTTTAAATTGCTGCAATCGGGCTTCATCCGAAAGTATATAAATAGCATGATTGGCCATCGAATGAATATCACCAACATCACTTAGCATACCACTAAATCCTTCCTTATTAATCTCTGGAATCCCACCTGTATTGGTCGAAATCACCGGAACCTTTGCGGCCATAGCTTCCAAGGCAGCCAAACCAAAACTCTCTGTTTCTGAAGGCAATAAAAACAAATCAGCAATCGAAAGCACATCCTCCGTCCCTTTCATTTTACCAAGAAATTTTACATCATCACAGGTATTTAATTCCCTGCACAAGGATTCGATTTTATACCGATCAGGACCATCGCCCACCAATAACAATTTGGAAGGAATAACTTTTCTCACTTCTGAAAATACCCGAAGCACATCTTCCACCCGTTTCACCGGTCTGAAATTGGAAATATGCATCAAAATTTTCTCACCATTAGGCGCATACCTTTGTTTGGTAAAACCCAAATTCGCCTTCTCAAAAAGCTCAAGCTCAATAAAGTTTGGTATTACATGAATTTCTCTATTGGTGGCAAAATAACGTAAGGTATCGTTCTTTAAACTTTCCGAAACAGCCGTAACTGCATCGCTTTGGTTAATCACAAACGAAATAACAGGCTCAAACGATTTGTCTTTTCCTACCAAGGTAATATCGGTGCCATGTAAAGTGGTTATAAACGGTATCTTAATGCCTTGGGAAGCCAAAATTTGCTTAGCCATATAAGCTGCCGAAGCATGAGGTATGGCATAATGTACATGTAGCAAATCCAGTTTTTCATATTTCACCACATCCACCAATTTACTGGCAAGCACCAATTCGTACGGTTGATAATCAAACAAAGGATAATCGTTCACCACCACTTCATGGTAATGCAGATTCGGAAGAAATTGATCCAAACGAAATGGCATACTGTAAGTAATAAAATGAACTTCATGCCCTTTTTGAGCCAAAGCCATCCCTAGTTCAGTCGCTACAACCCCGCTTCCGCCATAGGTTGGATAACAAACAATGCCAATTTTCATAAAGTTCAGATTGAAACGGAATTATTGATAAACCGTTTCCTTTATTTTCTTTCCGTTTTCGTAGAATTCTTCCTTTTTTAAGGAACCATCGATATACCAATACGAATATTTCCCATTCAATACATCAGCCGTATAACTGCGTTCTTCCTCCTTTTGCGTATCGTCATACCACGTAACCCAAATCCCCTCTTTCAGTCCATTCCGCAATTCACCTTCCAGCAACAGGCGTCCTTTGCTATCGTACTGCCTGAAAATTCCGTTCTTTTGCCCCTTCGAATAATTTCCTTCTTCGCGTACCTTGCCATTTTCCCAATAACTAATCCAAGGCCCATCCAAAACACCCTTCTTAAAATTGATTTCCGAAAGTTTTACATCATTACTCGCAAAAGTCTCCTCCTTGGCCAATTTATGTTTGGCTGAATCTCCCTGAAAACTGAGCACTTTCTTTACATTTCCTTGATCAATGGTATAGGTCACCAAATGCTTTCCTCCATCGCATGAAGCAAGCAAGGCTAAGGCTATTCCCCAAAAAAAGCAGCTTTTCAGATTTGTTTTCAAAGTGATGCAAATGTAATAGTTATTTTAGAAGTAGGATGGGGTGACGGTAGATGTTAATGAAGGTTTTGAGATATGAGTCTTGAGATATGAGATATGAGTCTTGAGATATGAGATATGAGTCTTGAGATATGAGTCTTGAGATATGAGTCTTGAGATATGAGATTTGAGTTTTTGGTTTTGGACAGACACTATTTCCTCACTTCTCTTTTCTATTTCCTATTTTCTATTTCCTATTTTCTATTTCCTCTTTTATGCTTGCCCCTTCGCCCATTAACCAGTCTACTTTGAACGTGTTATTTCTCCAAGGGCTCAGGGCCGGGCTATTCGCTGCAAATCCTCGCGCCTTTCGCTTACGCTCAGGCCGCTGTGGGTTTTCCGCTGCTATCCCTGCCCGGACACCGCTGATTAAGCAGGGGTAAAAGTAAAACCAGTTGGCATTCTATTTCACCATTTTCCCAGGTAATATTTCATACGAACCAACTGAACCCTAACGTAAACCCAAATTACAGAATAGAAGGATATATTAATCCGAACTGCCTGATTTAGGTGGGGTACCTCGATTTTATTTGCGAATAGTTTTTTTTATTGTTAAACCCATATAACCGAAGTAGAAACTAGGCTTTTATGAATTGGGCCAACATTTGAATAGATTGCAAGGCCTCGGGTAATATTCCAGTCCACATTTGCCAAACATGCACCATTCCTTCCCACACTTCTAAATCCATATCAACACCAGCAGCCTTTGCTCTTTCAGCAAAAACAACACTATCTGATTTGAGGATTTCCATATCGCTAACTTGGACCATCATAGGAGGAAGTCCGGCTAAATCGCCATAAAGCGGAGATACCAATGGATTTTTATGCATCGATTCAGGTGCGTAAAACACCGACCATCGGCGGATACTCTCATAATCAATATAGGCATCTTTGTATCGATTGGTTTGGTAAGATTCGCCAGTTGAAGCCAAATCCAACCAAGGAGAAAGGCAAAATGCCTTAGAAGGCAACGTATCACCCTTTTCTTTGAGACTTAAGAGGGTTGAAACGGTTAAACCTCCTCCGGCTGAGTCGCCACCAAAAATAATCTTATCAGGAGAAATTGATTTCCTCAACCAAGCATAAGCCTTCAGCGCGTCTTCAATGGCAGCAGGGAAAGGATTTTCAGGCGCCAAGCGATAATCGATCAACAAGAATTTAGTTCCTGATTCACGGGCCATAATACTGCACATTTTCTTATGTGTCTCTGGGCTACAAACAGAATACCCTCCACCATGGAAATACAATACCACTTTATCCGTGGTAATTTTATCTGGAATAACCCATAAGGCAGGGATTCCATCTAAGGTAAGACTTTCAAATGTTCCGGCCTTTTTTTGGGGAATCAGTTTGGTCGTTATGGTAAATTCCCTTCGTATCCTTTGAATGGAAGAATGGGGATTATAAAAAACACCAACAACGGCTTTTGTAACCCAATATACAACTTTACTTCGAAATGATGGCATTTCTTCTTTCCCTCTTTCAGACTACAAAGCCTGGTTAATTTTTACAAATCAGCGGCTTGGGCAATGAGCTCCGCCACGTCATATACTTTAACAGATTCTTCCTTTTCAAAATGCTTCACACCATCGGTCATCATGGTGTTGCAGAAAGGACAGCCGGCAGCAATAATATTTGGTTGCAAAGCCAAAGCTTCTTCACTCCGTTCGATATTCACCTCTTTATCACCGTGTTCTGCTTCTTTAAACATTTGTGCACCACCAGCACCGCAACAATAGCCATTGGCTTTGCTACGTTTCATTTCAACCAGTTCAACATCTAGTTTGGCGATCACATCCCTAGGGGCTTCGTATTCCCCATTGGCGCGTCCCAAATAACAAGGATCATGAAAAGTTATTTTTTTGCCTTTGAAACTTCCGCCTTCCACCGATAATTTACCTTGGTTGATCAATTGTTGAATCAATTGGGTATGGTGAATAACCTCGTAATTTCCGCCCAAGGCTGGGTATTCGTTTTTCAAGGTATTGAAACAGTGAGGACATCCGGTTACAATCTTTTGAACACCATAACCGTTTAAGATGGTAATGTTGTTCATGGCTTGCATTTGAAACAAAAACTCGTGTCCAGCGCGTTTGGCGGGGTCGCCTGTGCAGGATTCCTCGGTGCCAAGTACAGCAAAAGACATGTTTACCTTATTTAAGATTTTAACAATAGCCTTTGTAATCTTTTTGGCTCTATCATCAAAACTTCCAGCACAACCAACCCAGAAAAGGATTTCAGGTGTTTCACCATTGGCCAAGCAATCTGCCATGGTTTTTACTTTTAGCTCGCTCATACGATTAGATAATCAGGTTTCTAAAAATTAATTTTCGTGGGCCCAGTTCAAACGATCGGCTGGACTAAACTGCCATGGTGCACCATTGTTTTCCATATTTGCAAATACGGTAGCCAATTCACTTGGTGGAGCTGATTCCTCCATAACCAAATACCTGCGCAAATCAACAATGATGCTTAATGGATCGATATTTACCGGACAAGCTTCAGTGCAGGCATTACAAGAGGTACAAGCCCAAAGTTCTTCCGGAGTAATGTAGTCGTGCAACAAGGCTTTCTCATCTTTGAATTCAGCACCTTGAGCATCTATGCCTCTACCCACTTCTTCCAAGCGATCGCGGGTCGACATCATTATTTTACGAGGCGAAAGTAATTTGCCGGTTGTATTGGCAGGGCAAACACTGGTGCAACGGCCACATTCTGTGCAGGTGTAAGCATCCAACAATTGTTTCCAAGTTAGGTCTGCTACATCCTTTGCGCCAAATTTACCAGGAACAACATCAGCAGGCGGGGTAAAGGAAGGATCAAAAACAGCTTTTACCTCGTTGGTAATACTTTCTAAATTGTTGAACTTACCTTTTGGTTCCAAATTGGAATAAAACACATTTGGAAAGGCAAAAAGAATATGAAGGTGTTTGGAATAAGGAAGGTACATAATAAACCCACAAATGCCGACGATATGAAACCACCAACAAAAACGCTCGATGTAAACCATATAGTTGGGCGCTGGCATCCATCCGCTAATCCATGGGGTAATCAAAAAAGCATTTTCAGAAACACCGCTATTGGCGTAATGCTCCAATCCATAATGCTTAACAACATCCGGAAAATTATTCAATTGAGTGGAGAGAAACCAATCAGCCGAATTCATGATCAAAAAGGCCGACATTAAGCATACCTCAGTAATCAAAATAATATTGGCATCATTTCTTGGCCATCCCATTAATTCCTTCATGTTGAAACGTTTCAACTTTAAAAAATTCCGGCGAGCGAAGAAAACCAAACAGCCTAGAATGACCAAAACTGCCAAAATTTCAAAGGAATTGATCAGGATGGTATAGATAGGTCCCAAAACGCTGAAAGCACGATGGGTTCCGAAAATCCCATCGACAACAATCTCCAACAACTCTACATTGATAATGATAAAACCTACATACACAAAAATGTGCATGATACCTGCAACAGGCCTTACCACCATTTTGGATTGACCTAAGGCAACCCTGAACATCACATTTAAACGGTCGCCAAAACGATCATTTCTATCAAGTGATTTTCCTAAACGAATATTACGAATGAGGCTGGCGTACTTTTTAAATGCTACAAATCCAGTTACGCCTAACAGAACCAGAAATATTGCATTAGCTATTCCGAAGTGCATAGTTACTTGTGTATTATCTATTAAGTTTATTTATCGTTCATTTGAAGCTTATGGCCTTCCTTTTCCTTTCCGCCAAAAACCGAAATTTTCACATACCGAGATGGATGGGCCTTCACATCGTTCAACAAGGAGTCTAAATCCAATGCCAAACGATCTAAATCGTTGTAGAGCTTTTCATCTTTTACCAATTTCCCAATGGTTCCTTGTCCGCTATTGATTTGAGCCAAGGTGGTATTCAATTGATCAATGGCCGCAGAAGCATTATTGATGGTAGTTTTAAGATGAGCGGCTTTTAAACTATCGCTAACACTACTTAAATTATCCAATAAATTGGTAATTTTCCCTTTGCTATTGTCGAGTGTAGTTGTCAGGTTTTCAACATTGGATAAAATTTTCTTCAGCCTCGCATTGGCATCTATCATGGTAACATCTAAGGTTACAGAGGTTTTCTCTAAATTGGTCATGGTTTTATCCAAGTTTTCCAAGGTCCGTTTAAGCCCCTCTTGAACTTTAGGGTCCAAAATAGTCTTCACACCCTCCAAAATCTTATTTACATTATCGATAACGGCTTCAACTTTCTTCTCAAGAGGGTCAAATTTCTCCATTAACCCTTGTTCATACACCCCCACCACTTCATCATTGGTCTTCAAAAATTTGCCAGATTTCACATCACCCAAAACCAATTGTAGATTCTTAGGCTCCAAAACACTATTGGAAGTTAGTTTAAAAACGGAATTCTGAGGCACTTGTAGGTTGCGGTCAAAAATCATAACCTTTACCAAAATTCGTCCAGTGTTATCGGGTGCAAGGGCAATTTCTTTTACTTGACCCACTTTAAGTCCATTCAAAAAAACAGGACTGGTTTCCACTAAGCCATCTACTCGATCGTAAACAACATTGAAGATCAACTCCTTGGTAAACACATCGTTACCTTTTAAAAAATTGACGCCCCAAATGGAAGCGGCAGCAGTCAACACGACTACCAAACCGATGATTATTTCTTTTCTAAATTTCAATTTTCGTAGGAAAGGTTGCAAACATAGTAAAAATACCTTTGGTGCATGCATCAAAACAACTCCATTTGTCCGTGTTTAGGTGGTCTTTTGAACAAATTTGTAACTAATGGGACCGACTTCCTGCCTTTAAAGTATTTGGCATAGGAAACTTTAAACAATTGTCGAATGGATTCCGCAACTTGTCCCTCCCCTTTCATCCTAACCCCAAAGCGATTATCGTTCAAGTTTCCACCGTGGCATTCAGCAATTTGATGCAGTATTTTTTGTGCTCGGTCTGGGAATGATTGTTCAATCCAATTTTGAAACAAAGGACCAACATCACCATTCAACCTAACCATGGTATATCCCGCATTGATCGCACCAGCTTCGGAGGCCGCCTTCAGCAATTCTGGAATTTCCATGCTATTTAATCCAGGAATAATTGGAGCTGTCAATACTCCTACAGGAATACCATTTTGTGACAACTGGGCAATAGTCTCGATTCGTCTCAAACCGGATGCCGTTCTTGGTTCCATGCTGCGCCTAAGCTCTTCGTCTAAGGTAGTAACACTTACCATCACATGTACCAATTGTAATTGGGCCAATTCCTTTAAAATATCAATATCCCTGAGTATCAAGGCATTTTTCGTGATTATTCCTACAGGGTTCTTATAGGTTAAAAAAACTTCCAACAAGGCCCTAGTTAGTTTGAATTTACGCTCAGCAGGCTGGTAACAATCCGTATTACCTGAAACAGCAATGGCCTTAGGCACCCAACTGGGTTTTTCAAAAAAGTCGCGCAACAAGTCGGGTGCATTCTTTTTTACAATGATGTTCTGTTCGAAATCCAAACCTGCACTATACCCCCAATATTGATGGGAGTTTCGGGCATAACAATAAATGCAGCCATGTTCACATCCTTGGTAAGGATTAATAGAATAATCCATATACACATCAGGACTATCCACTTTATTGACAATCTGTTTTGGAGTTTCAACAAAAAATTTTGTCTCCCTTGAAAAATCGTCGGGTTCATCTATTCCATCCAGTCCATTGGAATCATAATGGTTCTTTAAGAACTTATTGGCCGTTTTCAGTTGGGCCCCTCTTCCTTTTATAATTGGCTTTTGATCGCTCAAATGGACTGCTTTTTGGGTTTAAGAAATGTGACTGTAAGCCTTTGAAGAAAATAAGCCCCAATTTTAATGCTCACAATCGCGACCGATGGATTTTGTTTCTCCAGCATTAAGGATATCTTCTTGAGCGAGGGCTTTTTTTAGAGAATCAGAAACTTCTTTATCATAAAACTTATCCAAATTGGGCTTACCTGCATCGACCCATGCCGTATACCAAATACTTCCTACAGCAATAATGGAAGCCCGCATTCGCCGCTCCACCATACCATTTAACATATCGTTGTATGCATTGGAATACTCCTCTGAATACACCTGGATATTGGTGGAACCGCGTTGTTCAATACTATATTTCCTGTCTTTGGGAAATGTTTCACTCAGCTTACGCTCAAAATCTAAAACACTATCCTTAGCCGCAAAACTTTCTTTCACGGATTTCCAAGCCATGCCCAGCGGATCATCAATATATCGGGCTCTTCCTACTAAATAATCATAATCCTCCGCTTTTAATTCAGGTATTCGACTTTCCCAGAAACCATGAATCCCACGTTGGCCAGTTAATTGTCCATTGTAATTTTCAGTGGTATGCAAAGGCACATGCGAATCCCCAATGTAATGGCCAATTTCTGCCGAAACAAATAAAATACGATCTAAATCTTGGTGAAGAAAGGCGTCTTTTAAGCGATAATACATTTTTTCGATATGCCAAGGAACAATGCCATAAGCTTGCAAGGTATCTTCTGTAAACTTGGCAACGGCATCTTTCCACCTTTTGGGTAAAACCTTAAAGGGTTCAGTTCCATAATGATCGGCATCCAAATAATGGCGTGCTGCTTCATCTTTGTTTGAATACCTTCTTTTATCAGGGTCAACAGCATGTTCCGTAATGAAATCAATATTCCTTTTGTAAAACCCTACCATTTCGGGAGGCAAGGTCATAACAGCCATTCTATTAATGCGCTTATGTCCGAAAAAGCCCCAAGAAAAGGAGATTTCAGGCAGTAAAGTAGGAATGAGTATTCCTAAAACCGTTGCAAGGATTCGAATGGTCTTCACAGATACAAAATTAGGTTTTGCCCTAATCGCTTCCCAATCAATTTTTGAAATTATTCAACAACCACTCAATGGCCATATTGTATCCTGTTAAACCAAATCCAACAATGACACCTTTGCAATGCTTACTCAACAAGGAATGATGACGGTAGGATTCCCTAGCATAGACATTACTGATATGCACCTCTACAACTGGAGCTTGAATAGCAGCAACGGCATCAGACAAGGCCACACTGGTATGAGTGTAACCACCGGCATTTAAAATAATTCCATATTCACTAAATCCTACTTCATGAAGTTTATTGATGAGTTCGCCTTCCACATTGCTTTGGTAATACTCCAATTTCCCTGGAAAGGCCTTTTGTAGCCCTTCAAAAAAAGTTTCAAAATCTTGGTTGCCATAAATACCTGGTTCACGTTTGCCAAGTAGATTCAAATTTGGACCATTTATAATTAGTATTTTCATAGGGAAATTGATTTAGGCCAACCTGAATTTCAAATAACAAATGGTAATCCCTTTGGCCAAGTATTTACCTTCATAATAGGTTTGGATACTTTTAGCGTATTTAACCGTTGGATTGGATTCGTCGGGTTGGGCATATAAGTCATTGGTATTGTATTCAATTGGGTGTCCAACGGCTTGACAAAGAGCCAAAGTGAATTCATACAAACCATGATTGTCTGTTTTGAGATGGATAATTCCGTCGTCTTTCAAAATATGCTTATAACGTAAAAGGAAATTAGGCCCAGTCAAACGTTTGTTTTCGCGACTTTCTTGGGGTTGCGGATCTGGAAAGGTTACCCAAATTTCATCCACTTCCTTTGGACCAAACAAACCTTCGATAAAATCGATTCGGGCTCTTACAAAACCAATATTGCTGAGTTTGTTTTCCCATGCAAATTTAGCCCCCTTCCACAGCCTTGCTCCTTTAATATCAATTCCCAAAAAATTGGATTCTGGAAATTTTTGCCCCAATCCAACAGTGTATTCGCCTTTACCACAGCCTAATTCTAAAATCAAGGGATGATTTTTTTTGAAAAAATCCTGTTTCCATTTCCCTTTCAAAGGATGCCCTACCAATGATTCTTCATACCCGAGATGAAAAACATTACCAAAGGTTTCTACCTCTGCAAAACGTTGTAATTTTCTTTTAGCCAAAATTTATATTTTCAATTAAAACCCTTTACAATCCTAAATTACAAAAAAACTACAAAATTAACCCAGTTTACCCATACTTATGCTTTCCAAAAGGGATAGTAATTATTCCAATGGACCGGATACGTCAAAACTTTGCTTTCTAATCCAAGTTTATAATCCGCTGCCAAATCATCAATCGAAGTATACACCTTACCAGGCGAGGCAAATAGATGATAGTGGTACTTGCTTTCTTTCACACAAAAAACAAAGGAAACAGGCACCTTAAATTTCGATGCTAACAAAAAGGGGCCTTGAGGAAATTCAGCCTTCTGTCCTAAAAACTCCATTTCAATCGTTCGATTTCCTTCCCGAAACCTGTCGCCATGCATGGTGATGAGTTCTCCGGCAGAAAGGGCATTTTTAATCGCGATAATATGACTGAAATCGTCTTTGATTGGAATTATGTTTACGGTTGCCCCACCAGCCACTTCTTGAAGGTAATCCTTTATTTGGTTATGTTCTTCATCATACATAACAATATTGATTTTCCCATTGAGGCTCTTCATAAAATAACCGGCAATATCCCAATTACCTATATGGGCCGAAATCAAAAAACCTCCTTTGCCTTCTTTTACTAATTGGACCAAGTTTTCATTTCCATCATGGAAGTAGGTAAATTGCTTGGCAATACCCGATTTGATTGCTACTCGGTCAATGAGTGTTTGTCCAAAGGCATAAAAGTTTCTGTAAATAAAAAGACAAGTTTTCAGGAAACCATACCCTAAACGGTGGTGATAAAATTGGTACAAAGCCTTGGTAGCTTTGGGGGCAAAAGGAATAAAATAAAAGGCAACAAAATACAATAAGGTGTAGGCTGCATTCAAGCCGAAATTGGTAAGCAACCAAACGAAAATCTTATAGCCTACTAAACCACCTCGGGTTTTACCTTTCCAATCAGCCATACCTCAACAATTTTCCATCCAAAATAATCCAAAAAACAAATGAAAACACTTTGAAAGAAAATAACTAACCAATTTGACGGGATTCCCAAAATAGAAAGTCAACACTTCAATACGGATAAGGGTTCTCGGAGAATTGCCCCACTTAAACTAACAAACCAACTATCAAATCTGGCATCAAACCAAACAAAATAGCTAAAATGGTGCAAGAAACCAACAATACTTTTGTGGCCATTCCTTGTTCAATTGCAGTCTCTTCTTCACCTTCGAACATCACAATTATGATACGGAAATAATAGAATACACTTATCAAGGATCCTAAAATAGCAACCAAAGCCAATCCTGTGTAATGGTTTGCAATAGCAGCTGTAAAAATGTAATATTTACCAAAAAACCCAGCAGTGGCGGGAATTCCAGCTAAGGAAAGCATGGCTACTATGGTTACAAAGGCCAAAAACGGATTGGATTTTGCTAATCCTTTAAAAGAACTTACCTGGGTATTTCCTTTCACTTTGGCAACGGCCATCAAAACACCAAAAGCCGCTAAAGATGAGATGGAATAGGCCAAGGCATAAAACAACATACTGCTTCCACTTTGTGCGTTCATGGCCAATACCGCTAATAACATGTATCCGGCATGAGCAACACTCGAATAAGCCAAGAGACGTTTGAAATCATTCTGAACCAAAGCCGAGATATTGCCTAACAAAATCGTGGCAGCAGAAATGACAACTACAACTTGATTCCAAAACGTTTCTACTCCTCCAAAACACGTAATGAATAAACGAAGAAAGGCGGCAAAGGCAGCTGTTTTTACAATGGTCGACATAAAGGCTGTAACCAAGGTTGGAGCCCCAGTATAAACATCCGGTGCCCACCAATGAAAAGGAACTGCCGAAACTTTAAAGGATAATCCCACCAGCATCATCAACAATCCAGCATAAAAAATAGAAGGTAAATTGTTCTGGTTACCTGCTACATAGGCGCCGATCTTGGTCAAATCAAACGAGCCAACAGCTCCATATATCAAGGCAATTCCAAAAAGCAAAAAACCAGTGGCGAAGGAACCCATCAAAAAGTATTTATAACCCGATTCATTCGAAGCCAAATCACGTTTCTTACTGGCTGCCATTACATACATAGCAATGGAAAGTATCTCAACACCTAAAAACAACATGCTAAGATTGGTATAGGAAACCAAAACAATAGCACCAGCCATGGCAAATAAAAATATGGCAAAATGATCACTGGTATGGCTTTCATCGGAATGATGGTCGGCTACCAGCAAGAACCAAAGCAAGCCAATCAAAATAATTACACCTGAAAAGGCTAAGGCAAATTTATCTACCAGCATCATCCCATACCAGGTTTTGAAATTACCCCATTCCATGAAATTAAGGCCTAGTGCTACCACCAAACCCAACAAAACCAAAGGATAGAGCATTTTTTTGAAATTCAATAGCTCGGAAATCATGGCCAAAAGGCCTAAGGCAGACAAGGAAATGAGTGCGTTCATTTGTATTTTAGCGGGTGCGAAGGTAGGAGAATTTAGGAAATAGAAAAGGACTTACATCAACAATGCATAGGAATTTCTGAACAAATACGAAATAGGCAATTAACCCAAAAAGCTCTTTTCTTTGAATAAGGTAAAAACAAAAAAGGGAGCTATTTGGCTCCCTTTTAAAATTACTGTGCTTTTCTTTCCAGCACTTCGTCAATCATGCCGTAATCTTTGGCTTCGAAGCTGGTCATCCAATAGTCGCGGTCGCTATCGGCCCATACTTTATCAAAGGTTTGACCTGAATGGCGGGAAATGATTTCGTACAATTCCTTTTTCAGCTTTTGAATTTCACGAGCAGTTATTTCGATATCTGAGGCTTGTCCTTCAGCACCACCTAAAGGCTGGTGAATCATCACTCGAGCATGTTTAAGAGCAGTACGTTTTCCTTTCTCTCCGGCACATAACAAAACGGCTCCCATTGAGGCGGCCATTCCTGTGCAAATTGTAGCCACATCCGGATTGATATATTGCATAGTATCGTAAATACCCAAACCAGCATACACCGATCCTCCTGGTGTATTCATATAAATTTGGATGTCTTTGCTGGAATCAACGCTTTCCAAAAACAATAACTGAGCTTGGATAATATTGGCCACATAATCATTAATCCCAACACCTAGGAAAATGATACGATCCATCATTAACCTTGAAAACACGTCCATGGTGGCAATGTTCAACTGGCGCTCTTCGATGATGGTCGGTGAAATGTAATCTGCAGTAATTTTTGAATATTTGTCAAACACATTACTGTTGATGCCCTTGTGTTTAATGGCATACTTGCGGAATTCGTCTTCTCTGAATGGATACATGAAAAATGATTTTTAAATGAATAAGCTGTTTTCTGATTTCAGTATGCGATGATAGGAACGGTCAGAAAGCAATGGATAAGCACTTTATGAACTTTTCCACTTTCCTATGTTCTTATCTATCGGATAAGCAACCAGGCCGATTATTTATTCAAAAATTAGGCTACAGCGAAAAATTCCTCTTCTGGAACTTCGGCTATGTCAATTGTGCAGTTAGCTTTCACCACTTCTAGCACTTTTGCATCCAACACCCTGTCTTGGTGGGCTTTCAATGCTTTTTGATCCTTTATTTCTTGCTGCAAAACTTTATCAACGGTTTCATCGTCGATATTGGCAATGCCATACTGCATAAAGCGTTCACGGATATTTTTACGGATGGCATCATTTAATTCATCTATATTGTATTGAATGCCATATTGGCTGACAAGTTTACCTTCAATCAATTCCCATTTGATACCATTGGCATACCGTTGGAAATCTGAATTCAACTTTTCTTCCGTAATATCTTTATCTACAGCCAACAACCACCTTCTCAAAAACTCAATTGGAAGTACAATCGGTGTATTTTCAATCAAATCCTTCTGAACAGCGTAATACAACATCTGATCACTCATATTGTCGTAGTAACCAGCAATTTGTTTGCTGAACTGGGCACGCAAATCCTCTTCACTTTTTACCGATCCATCCGGATAATGCTTTTCAAAAAACTCTGCATTCAACTCTGCCTTAGAATTTTGACGCACTTTGGTTAATTTCAAAGTCAAAACAGCAGGAATATCTCCCAATTTCTCTTTGTCTACCCCAAATAAATAGGCCGCATCATTTTCGTTGCCCGAAAGATTTTTACTTTCTACAACCAAAGTCCCATCAACAGATAAACCATAAAGGGCATCTTTTGTACCTTGGTCTGTAACACTTTGCAAGGAAAGGAAAGTTTCTCTGGTATAGCCTTCGGTGTTTTTATTACCATCGGCATCAACTTCATATAATTCAACGAAAAGCATGTCGGTATCGCTTTCCGGACGCAACACATCCGTCATAGTTCCATAACGACGAGCCAATTTATCAACCTCCTCATTCAACACCTCGTCGGTAATTTTTACCATTTTCTGCTCATACTTTTTGGATTTATCCAATTTCAATTCGAAATCAGGAGCAAAAGCTACATCGTAATGGAATACAAATTTACCAGGTGCATCAAAACTGCCTTCAAAATCCTTGGCTTCGCTCGGTAGAGGCGAACCCAATAAGTTAAGTTTCTCCCCTTCCACATACTCCATCAATTTTTTAGAACTGATTTCATTCACCTCTTCGGCCAAAATCGATTTTCCATACATCTTTTTCACCAAACCCATTGGCACGTGACCCGGACGAAAACCTGGCATTTGAACACGCTTTTGGGCAGTTTTCAATGCCTTTTCCACGTTTGGATTGTAATCAACAACATCGAGTTCAATGGAAATCAACCCAGTTAGGTTGTCATTTTTTTGAAGAGAAAGATTCATGGCAAGTATGTATTCTTGGCGTTTAACTCAATAAAAAATGTGACTCTGAGCATAGCGATGTTAATCACTTTGTTCGGAATCACATTCCGTTTTTTTTTAGTGCGGATGGAGGGACTCGAACCCCCACGGATCGCTCCGCCAGATCCTAAGTCTGGTGCGGCTACCAATTACGCCACATCCGCGTGGCCATTCAGAAAGAAATTTTTCTTTCGAAAAGGGGTGCAAAGATAGGTTTATTTTCTTTTGAAAAACAAATTTCTCAAGATTTTTTTACTTTGGTCTTCAAAATGATTTCAAACCCTGCCCAAAGTACTGTAAACGCTACAAAGTTATTGATTTATAGGGCTCTTGCTTTCATCCAAAATAGCCTTTCATTTTCTCTTTATTTTAAGTTTTTGGCGGGCCCCCATCCGCCATTATCTTTAGTAGCATAGTAACAGTTAGCAAGGGCGGCTGGGTCAGGCTTTCGGCGGTAGTCCTCGGTCTGCTCCGTGCCTCCGCATCCCTGTAGGCTACACTGCCTCTATCCTTGCCCGAATTCTCCGTGCCTGGGTTTTGGTGAAGTACGAAGCCGTGGTATTTCATGCCCGGGTTTTGTACCCGTTTTTCTCTTTCACTTCTATTTTCTATTTCCTCACTTCTCTTTATTTTCATCCCTATTTTTAATTTTTAATTCCCAATTTTTATTCCTCCTCCCGGGTAGGGATAGCAACGGATAGCCCACAGGGATGCGGAGGCACGGAGCAGACCGAGGACTAGCAGTGAATAGCCCGACCATGAGCCCAGCACTTTGGTTTAATCGGGGTAGACTGGTTATGGCGAATGGGACCCGCCAAATAAAACACATTACGAACTTTAACCCAGATTACGCATTAGAAATCGTAATGAAGCTTTCAAATGCAATAAAGACGAGGGTTTCAGGTTAATTTTTGGAAGAAGGAATAGTAAACTATTTTGAAGTCAAAAATTGTTCTGAAATCCTTGTATTTGAAGCAGTTGGAAGCTGTAATAGATTTCTAATGCTGAATTTGGGTTTAATCCATAAAAAAAGGGCCGAAGCATTACCTCGACCCTTTTCCCCAAAAATTAATCACGGCTACTGCACAACCACCTTCTTCATTAAAATACCTTTATCTGTTTTTATTTTCACTTGGTAAGAACCGGCATCCAAACCCTCCAAAGCAAGGAAGGAAGATTCGGATTTTAGCACCAAACGTCCTGAAATATCCAAAAGTTCGATAGTAGAAAAGGCAACAGGGCTTTCGATTTTTAGCCATTCCTTGGCCGGATTAGGATACACTTTCACCAATTTGGTTAAGGCTTCCAACTCAGAAATGCCTGTTACCAAAATTGTTGAATCGCCCTGGGTTGAAAGCAATATTTCGGCACCGGAATGGGTAAGCGCTCTGGCATCTTCCAAACGTACGTCCAAATCAGTAATTCCTGAAAGATTGTCGGTAGTTACAATTACAAAGTTGGCAATTTCACCCCAACCAGATTGATTGGAATGATCGATACGGGTCAAAGCTACATCAATACTGCCCGAATTGGCCTTCTGAAAACTGAGCTGATTGCCAGCTGGGGCTAACCATGAATTGGAGAAGTCGAGACTAGCAGTACCCGGCTGAGAGGCTAGGCTGGAGTAAGTTAAGGTAAATGAAATACCATACACACTGTCTAAACTTAAATTGGATGTTCCAAGCATAAGCTTAAACACCGCGGCTTGGTTCAATCCCAAGGTATCGCTTTGGGCTTGGATATAAAGGCTAGGGTAAATGGTTGAATCTGCACTTTCCACTTTTTGATGGGTAAGTAAATAATTTTGAGAAACAGCCAAGGTATCATCAGCGTTTACAACCCCGTCGCCATTGCAATCGGCTTGGTTGTGGTTTACACCATAATTAAAGAAATTAGGCCACCAGGTTGCGGCATGTGCATACCAGCCATTGCCTTGGTCGGTGCGAGCCGGCCCTGTTTGGTTGTAAATCATACCCAAGTTAAGGATATCAAAATTTGTAACGATTCCATCTTTATTGGCATCGCCTGGCCAAACCGAATCGTTGTTTACGCAAGGCAATGCTTCATAGGATTGCAAAATGGCCGTGCACCCTACTTGGGCATAGCCATAGGTCAAAACATTGTCGCCATTAAGGATTTGCGAAGTGCATTGGGTAGTGCTTCCATTGCTCCAATTGTAGTAAATCGCATCAGGCATGATAGCACAAAGTTGGAGAAAAACTTGGCAGGCAGGCAAGGTAATCACCGTGTCGCGCGCCACGGAGATGTAGGCTGTATCAGAATCCATGCAACCATTGGCATCGGTAACCAATAAAGCTAAGTATTGATTGGCTCCAATGGGCAAAGGAGGGGTTTGTCCGGTGGTGCTGCCTGGTAGGTTCCAGAAGTAAGAATACGGGGCTGAGCCTCCTTGAGGGACAATATTTCTTGAAAAATAATCTTGGCAAACCAAGGTATCAGATCCAATATCGACATGAAGGTAATTGCCTCCAATAGTGATGGTTTGGATGGAAGAATTGGTACAATAACTATTAGAAACAGTCAAAGTAACCTGGTAAACACCTTGGTGATAGTATAAGTGTTGAATATAATAATCCTGGTTGGTTTCAATATTTCCATCGCCGAAATTCCATGTATAGTTGGTACCATTGACATAGGTATCAACTCCGAAAAAGGACGAATCGTAGCAGGCAGTGGGCTGACTTTGGAAAGTGAAAGACGCATTGCAGCTTGCTTCACAGGGTAGAACATTGATCAGACTGGTTAATGCACCGCAACCGGGGAAATAGGCATATCCAAAGTATTGACCAGGAGCCGTTGCCCAAATGGTTTGGCTTGTATCTGACAAGGGGTTTGCATTGCCCAAGGTATCGTTAAAATTTTGCCAGAAATACTGTGTACCAGGAGGGCCGGGACCAAAGTCAAGTAGCGCTTCACCATTTTGGCATAAAAAGAAAGTATCGTTAATGATGGCGTTGAAAACAGAAAAAAGTATGGTATCTGTAGCAGAGCAGCCGGTTCCAATATCAGTTACAGTAAAGGATAGTTGACGGTTGTATTCATGTTCGAAACAACGGATTGGGTCGGTAATTCCGTCGCTCCATTGGTAAGTAAAACCAGAACCAGATCCTCCGGAAATAGTTGGATAAACACAAAGGATATTTTGGCAAACGGTAGTATCGGATGGCAAGAATACTTGCACGTTGGAAGAATTGGGGACTGTAATATAAACCGAATAGGATGAAATGCAGTTGGTTGCGGAGATTGTTGATAGAATTGCATGGTAAGTTCCAGGAAACTCATAAAAATGAGAAACATAGTCGGCAGCATTCGAAGTTTGTCCATCACCGAAATCCCAAAACCAAGACAAAGGGGCCTCTCCTTGTGCAACTCCCAAAAAATCCACGGAAGCTTGTCCACATGAAAATTGGGCTGTGTAAATAAAACTTGAACTACAGTCTGTAACTTGGCCCTGACAGCCTGACACAACGGGTATGGTGCTATTAAAAATACCGCAAACGGGGAAATTAGCAACGGCCGTATAGACACCTGGACCAAGATTAGGTTGGAATTGCGTGATATTACTCAAGAATTGCACTGCTCCGTTTGTATCGGTAAAATCATACCAATCGTAGGCTATTCCGCCAGCACCTAAATCGAGTATAGTAGTAGGATTTCCACAGAGAAAAACAGTATCCAATTGGGGCTTATAAACACTAACATAAGCGGTATCAGCAGCTTGGCAGCCGTTTCCATCTGTAACATTCAATACGACCATTGTATTCGAACAGCTTCCGATGGTAAAGGACGATGTAGTAGGGCCAACATTTGCGCCATAAAACCATTGAAAGCTGTAGGGTGGGGAAACGTTTGCCAAAAATGGAACAAATTGATAATCCGAATTACAAACGGTAGTATCTTGACCAATGCTTAGCTGAATATTACATTGAGAGTGGGCTTGTGCAGCAAACAAGCTAAACAGGAGAAGGGTTAAAATCTTTTTCATGCGAAATGGTCTAAATGGTTTGGTTATGGTCACAACTTCAGGATACAAAAGTAGAGTCATTTTCAAGTAAAAAAATAACAGAATTACAAATTTGCCAAATTTTATTAATCCAATATATTGCCAATTATATTTATATGTATTTGATTATTAATTATTTAAAATAATACAAAATAAACAATTTGTCAAGATTCTCTTTTTAACAATCTACTCTTAACTACATTTTTTTGTAAATTTCATTCCGAAGTGAAGGTAAGGCATCTTTGTCAAAAGAAATTTCCTTTTGACATCCTTTCCATCATGCATCCTTATGGTTAGGCCTGCCAACTTTGGCTTCAACCCCGAAACAGCAGGCAGTAATCATTTTCAGCATCAAGTTATTGATATTGAATCAGGTGCGATTGCCTTGGCCGGACAGAGGGAATTTGATGAATTTGTACAAACCTTAAAATCATACAAATTCGAGGTAGTGGTAGTGGAGGACACACCGGTTCCTGAAAAACCAGATGCTGTGTTCCCAAATAATTGGCTTTCTTTTCATGAAGACGGAACAGTTGTTTTTTATCCGATGATGGCAAAGAACAGACGAGAGGAAAGGCGGTGGGACATATTAGAAAACATTCTAGACAACAAATTTTATCAGCTTAAAAGACTTTTAGATTATAGTAAATACGAACAGAAACGTAAATTTCTAGAAGGCACAGGCAGTATCGTTTTTGATAAGGAATACGACATTGCCTATGCTTGTTTGTCTCCTAGAACTGAGGAAGAACTATTTGTGAATTTATGCACAGATCTGAAAGTTGAGCCCTTTGTATTTAGGGCCTTTGACAAGCAGCGAAAACCCATTTACCATACCAATGTAATATTGACTTTGGCCCAGGAATTTGCTATAATTTGCAGTGAAGCCATAAAAGATGAAAGAGAGCGAGAAAAACTACAATTCAAATTGGCCGGTACAGGAAAATCGGTAATTGAAATTTCGCTTGAGCAGGTTGGTAATTTTTGCGGAAATTGTATTGAATTATTTGGGCCTAAAGGAGAAAGCTACCTTTTGATGTCGACCTCTGCCTACCAAAGTTTCCAACAACAGCAATTGGCTGATATTGGCCGATTTTCAAAAATTATAACGATTCCTATTCCGACCATTGAATATTATGGAGGGGGAAGTGTTCGTTGCATGATTTGCGAAATATCCTAAGCAACAAGGAGTTATATTTCAATAATTCCTTTTATATTAGCGACCTGTTTACCTTTTTATGAGACTAAAATTACTAATCCTTTCGGGTTTTCTTTGTTTTCAGTTGGCTTCTTTTGCCCAACAGAACATGGGAATTGGTACAGCCAACCCTGACCCTTCATCTTTATTGGAACTTAATTCCACCAATGCGGGTTTTTTGCCACCTCGGATGACAACAGCTCAACGTTTGGCGATACCCTCCCCTGCTGTTGGATTATTGGTTTTTGACACAAATCAAAACTGTTTGTTTTATTTTACGGGCACTTGGGTATCACTCTGCTCAGTTTCTGGAGCAACAGGCCCAACTGGCCCTTCAGGCGCAAGCGGTCCAAATGGATTAAATGGAGCAACAGGCCCAAGCGGTCCGGCAGGTGCAACTGGACCAAGTGGGGCTAATGGCGCTACGGGTGCAACCGGGTCCAATGGTGTAACTGGACCGAGTGGAGCCAATGGCGCTACAGGAGCAACCGGAGCCAATGGAGTAACTGGACCGAGTGGAGCCAATGGAGCAACGGGTGCTAATGGCGTTACTGGACCGAGCGGAGCCAATGGAGCAACAGGAGCAACGGGAGCCAATGGTGCAACAGGACCGAGCGGAGCAGCGGGTGCAACTGGACCGAGCGGAGCAGCGGGTGCAACAGGACCAAGTGGTGCAAATGGAGCAACAGGACCAAGCGGCCCTGCGGGTACAACAGGACCAAGCGGTGCAGCAGGAGCAACAGGACCTAGTGGAGCTGATGGAGTTACAGGACCAAGCGGCCCAGCGGGTGCAACAGGACCTAGTGGTGCAAATGGAGCAACAGGACCAAGCGGACCAGCCGGAGCAACAGGACCAAGTGGTGCTGATGGAGCAACAGGACCAAGCGGACCAGCGGGAGCAACAGGACCAAGTGGTGCTGATGGAGTAACAGGCCCAAGCGGTGCAGCGGGCGCTACCGGACCAAGCGGTGCAGCAGGAGCAACAGGACCTAGTGGAGCTGATGGAGTAACAGGACCAAGCGGCCCAGCGGGTGCAACAGGACCTAGTGGTGCAAATGGAGCAACAGGACCAAGCGGACCAGCGGGAGCAACAGGACCAAGTGGTGCTGATGGAGTAACAGGACCAAGCGGTGCAGCGGGTGCTACCGGACCAAGTGGTGCTGATGGAGTAACAGGACCAAGTGGTGCTGATGGAGCAACAGGACCAAGTGGTGCAGCGGGTGCAACAGGACCAAGTGGTGCTGATGGAGTAACAGGACCAAGCGGTGCAGCGGGTGCTACCGGACCAAGTGGTGCTGATGGAGTAACAGGACCAACGGGTGCTACAGGACCAACGGGAGATATAGGACTTATTGGTCCAACTGGAAGAGACGGCGCAACCGGAGCCGATGGAGCAACTGGGGTTACAGGTCCAACTGGACCTTCAGGCCTTGATGGTTCAAGTTCATTTTGTGTGACAGCTACTACCAACTATGTCCCAAAATTCACTTCGCCAACTTTAATATGCAATTCCATTATTTATGATGATGGAACCAATATCGGAATTAGTACTACCACGCCAATAACCAAGCTTCATGTGAATGGCGATGCGCGTTTAGGTCTCATTTATCCAGGTCCGAGCGGTGCTTATCCTGGTTATGGAAACTTTTTGATATTTAGTGGAGGCCCAGCAGGCAGTGGAACAGACAGTGAAAACTCAGATTTCTTGAATATGGCTCGATTCAACATTTCGAATGATGTGTCTGAATTGCGCACCACTATTGGCGACAACTCCACTGGACCAGGTGGACTTGATTATTTCACACTAGGAACAGTTGGAAGTAATTTTAATTTATTTGCTGTTCGAAGTGATGGAAATGTAGGTGTTGGCGTTCGCGATGCCGTAACAAAATTTGAGGTGAGAGGTAAATCTACTTTCTCAAGGGATGGCGTGGCAGAATGTTGCGGAAATGATGCCACACTAGTTATTGGAGAGGCTCCGGGTACTTCAACCAGACGAGCCAGTATATCCTTTCATAATTCAGGGGAAGCAGAAGGCACTTTAAGGTTAATTCAAAACAATGTTTCCGGCATTAATACGAATGCTAGGAGGTTCCAACTTTTTGACAACCAAGGATTCAACATGGGATTGGAATTAAGTGGAGGGCTTTTTTATGGCATAAACAACAGTAGAACCGAAACTAGGAATGATGCTGGTTTGCAAGGAAGTGCTGGGGCCCAATCTGGATTTTTTGAAACCAGCAACCCAACGAACTTTCCATCGGGGGCATCGAGTTGGTGGCATTTAATTGATGTGCGCCATGATAACCCAGGGAACAACTATGCCATGCAGCTTTCTGGTTCCTTTTATGATCAAAAGCTTTACATGCGAAAAACAAATGGAAACGCTACCCAGGCTTGGAGTCGAGTACCGAATAGCACTGATGCTGCCAATAGCAATGGCTACCTCTTTTTCGATGTAGGAGCACAGAATGGAACAGTTGAAGGCTCTATTCGAGTTGAAATTGTCAATGGAACTCTCACCGTTACTGGCTTCAATGAAGGTGGAACCAACCTTGGTGTTTGGTATCAATTGAACAATGTAGCCAATGCCAAGATTGTGGTTCTCATTACAAACGATGATACAGCCAATTGTGGTGGAAGTGCTAAAGTAAGCTCAACCCGAACTATTAGCGTAACAAACAATGGAGGGGCACAACAACCCAGCACAGACATGGGCTGTAGTAATTCAGATGGAAATAATATGACCTTTATGGTAGCCTACAATCCGTTGTAAGTCTGAAGAAAGGAGGATTGGTAGAAAAAACATGCTATGCAAGACCGTTTTTACTACCAATCCTTTTTTTATTTTTGAATAGTCATCATTTTATTGGTTCTGAAAATACCATTGGTATTCTTTACCTCCAATTGGTAGACATAGTTGCTAGGTGAAATAGAAAGGTCGGCAAAATTGATTGGTATGTTTTTTTCACCTGAAGTAAGTCGACCTAAATCAAGACTGAGCGCTTTTTTTCCTTCGACATTCCACAATTCCAACTTAACATCCGAATCGAATTTCAATACAAATGGAATAGTAGTTTCTTGGTTTGCCGGATTAGGGAAATTTTGGCCCAATTCAACTTGTTTGGCCGTTTCTTTTTCTAGGTGTCCAACTCCAACAGTTCCATTACCTTGAACCGTAACTTCTAAATAAGACTCATATCCTCCGATAGCTGAATTCTCATATAAATCAGCCAATTGTAAAGCATATCCATCTGAAAAAATATTATCAGAAGCGAAAGTCATAGGATCACTCCCATTGGTATAGAGAGATGAATTATCGGCATAAATTTGATTTTTCAAAGTTGGATCAAATGAAAATTGCGATACTGCGGAATAGGCCGAACTAACATAAACCTGAAAATGAATGTGGCAAATTCTACCATTGTACCATCCCGGAAAAATAGTGGTAAAGGAAACTTCGCCATTTGCATCGGTAAATTGGTAACCTCTGAGGTAGGTCAAACCGGCCTGCCCTTGATTATTGGCAACGCTGTAACCTGAATATACCCCATCCTTACTACAATGCCAAATATTGACACGTACATTGGCCAAGGGAAGACAATTTTGGTCTCCAATAATTTTCAATCGCACTTTTAAAGGAACCCCTTCTTTTCCTTCCGTGATATCTTGTCGGAAGAAGTTGGTATTCTCGGTTAAATCCAAAGGAAAGGGACCAGCCGTTTCGGTAGGGATTAAAGTGCAGCTTGCGGTTTGGCTTTTAGCTGGATTTCTGCTCAACGCAGATCCTACCGGAAAAAGGGAGGCTAATCCTAAAAGACTACCTGACTTTAGAAATGTTCTTTTTTTCATTCAAATAAAATATTCCTCGTAGAATAATAATTCCAGACAAAGTTTAATCTGATCTATTTTTTTTCAATTTATTGAACAACAATTCTCATTCGTTTTTTATAATTTAGTTTCTTGACTCGAGCTTCCAATTCTTTATTTGTGTGAATTAAAGAAATCGGATAATACCACGCGTATATTTTATTTTTTACAACCTTTGGGTTTTACTTAGAAAACCCATTGAAGCATGCGCCTTGGCAGAGATTGTTCCATCTTTCTATTCTTTCTATTTGTTTCCGTTTACAATTTTGGAAAAGCAAAAGCTCAAACACCTTGGTATAAGACCACAACGGTTTATCAAATTTACCCGCGCTCATTTTACGATTCAAATGGTGATGGGATAGGTGATTTAAAAGGAATAATTTCCAAGCTCGACTACTTGAGAAATTTAGGTGTTGAGACTATTTGGATTTCACCCTTTTTTGCAAGTCCACAAGCAGATTTCGGTTATGATATCAGCGATTTTAAAACTATAGCGCCTGAGTATGGCCGTATGGAGGATTGTGAGCTCCTCATTTCAGAAGTGCATAAAAAAGGACTTCGAATTGTTTTCGATTTGGTGATGAACCATACTAGCGACCAACATCCCTGGTTTTTGGAATCGGCCTCGTCGGAAAACAACCCAAAACGGGATTGGTATATTTGGAAAAAGGGTAAAAAGGAACCCACCAATTGGAAGTCTATGACTGGAGGTAGTGGATGGCATTATGATAAAAGAACCGATAGCTGGTATTGGGCAACTTTTCTGCCGTTTCAACCTGATTTGAACTACAACAATCCAGAGACTAAGACCGAAATGCTTCAAACCGCCCGATTTTGGTTACAAAAAGGAGTAGATGGATTTAGGCTGGATATTTTCAATTGCTTATATGAAGATTCCTTATTCAGGGACAATCCAAGCTCTTTACGCATGGTTCCTTCGGAAGAAAACACGGATGCCTTTTTTCAGAAAAACACTTATACCCAAAACCAAGCTGGAAGCATGCAATTTGCACAGGAATTGAGGCAGGTTTTGAATGAATTCCAAGAACCAAAATACTCGGTAGGTGAGGTTTTTGGTAAGGCCGATGTAATTAATAGGTTTTGTGCCAATGGAAAAGGTATTCATTCTGTTTTTTTATTTAAAACCTTACATACCAAATTTAAAGCAAAGGCTTGGGGCAAGTTGATTTTAGAGGCTGATTCCAACTTTAAGGAGCCTTTGTTTCCAACTTGGGTTTTGAGTAACCACGATAAAAAGCGGTTTATCAGCCGTTTGAAAAACAAGGAAGAAAGGATGCGTTTGATTTCGGCCTTACAGCTTACCCAGCGTGGTATTCCGTTTTTATATTATGGAGAAGAAATAGGAATGGAGCAGCAAAAAATTCCTTTTAAGTCGGCCTTGGATCCTATTCCCAAAAAATTTGGAAGATTTGCCAATGGTTTGGCTCGAATGAGCGGTGAAAGCATGAACCGAGACGAATGTAGAACTCCAATGCAGTGGGACAGTAGCGAATATGCCGGTTTTAGCAGAGGTGGCAAAAGCTGGTTACCGGTAGGAAAAGATTATAAAAAAAGAAATGTGCGTGTTTTTGAAGCCGAACCAAATTCTTTGTTAAACCATTATAAAAGCCTTTTAAAGCTTAGAAAAGAAAGAGAAATCCTTTCGTTGGGTGCGGTTGAAAAAGTAAGCTGGAAAGGAAAGATTTTACAAATCACCAGAACATGGCAAGGAAAAAAGGCCTTACTGGTGTATAATTTTGGAAAAAGAAAAAAGAAAATCAGTTTACCCGATGGAGGTAAAGTTTTTAATTTGACCAACACCTATCAGAAAGAAAGAAACTGCTTATTTCCTTATCAAGCTGTTTTGTGGGTTGAAGATTCCAAATAGTCTGCGCTTAAGCTTTTACCTTATTCTTTGCATCTACTTTTTTTCTTTGAATTCCCCTTGGGTTAAACCCAAATTCAGCATTAGAAATCTATTACAGCTTCCAACTGCTTCAAATACAAGAATTTCAGAACAATTTTTGACTTCAAAATAGTTTACTATTCCTTCACCCAAAAATTAACCTGAAACCCTCGTCTTTATTGCATTTGAAAGCTTCATTACGTTTTCTAATGCGTAATCTGGGTTAAAGTTAAATTGAAATGCTACTGGATGTTTACTTACCCAAACTTGGACAAGGATGCCTCGGGCAAGGATAGAGGCAGTCTAGCCCACAGGAATGCGGAGGCACGGAGCAGACCGAGGACTAGCGCCGAAAGCCTGACCCAACCGCCCAGTAAAAAATTGGATCAAAGTGCTACAGGTTTTGGCGGTTGGGGGCCCGCCAAATCAACCTTATTAACCAATCTTTCAAGGTCTGAAAAAAAATAAAGAAAGGCCATCTAATTGCTCAGATGACCTTTCGATTTACAACCCAAAAATCAAATCTTAATTTAAATGCGAATTACATACCAAAGCCATAGTAGGAGCGCACGCCATTGGGATAGTAGCCTTCGATAAGGATTCCCCCTCTTTTGCTTTCCAGGGCATCGTTGATATCTTCGACACTGTTGATTGCCTTGCGATCGATATGGGTGATAATGAACCCTTCCTTAATGCCTGCATTCCGCAGCTTGCCACCATCCAACTCCTTTACTTTCATACCATTACGTATTCCTAGTCGACGAAGTTCATCGGAGGAAGGTGTAACAAATTGAGCACCGAGGGATTCAATTGTTTCCGAATTGGATTTCAGCAGGGGTTGCGTATTTCCCATTTTATTGTTTAGCACTACAGCATAAGCAAGGGTTTGATCGCCTCGACGCACATGCACATCGATTTTGTCGCCTGGGCGGTGACGGGCAACTTGTTCTTGAAGTTCGCTCATAGTGTTTACAGGAACATCGTTGAGTTTATAGATGATATCACCTTCCTTCAGGCCAGCTTTTTCGGCGCCTCCACCTTGGGTAAGACCATTCACATAGACACCTTTTTGCACTGAAATTTTCTTTTCTTCTGATAAACGTTGGTCGATGTCGCGGATACTAACACCAATAAAGGCCCTTTGCACTTCGCCAAATTCCAAAAGATCGTCGACCACTTTGCGGGCTAGATTAACAGGGATTGCGAAGGCATAACCAGCATACGAACCCGTTGTGCTTGCGATGGCCGAGTTGATACCCACCAATTCACCATTTGTATTAACGAGAGCTCCTCCGCTATTGCCAGGATTAACTGCGGCGTCGGTTTGGATAAAACTTTCAACAGCAAACTCTTCGTTGAGCAATTGAATATTTCGGCCTTTAGCACTAACGATACCGGCCGTAACCGTGGAAGTAAGATTAAATGGATTACCAACAGCTAAAACCCATTCACCGAGGCGAACTTCATCAGAATTACCGTAGGGCAAATAAGGCAATGATTTTTCATCAATTTTCAATAAAGCCAAATCAGTTGCAGGGTCCTTTCCTATAATTTTGGCTGAATACTTTCTTTTATCGTTCAAGGTCACGTGGATTTCGTCGGCATCATCAACCACATGGTTATTGGTAACAATGTATCCATCTTCTGAAATAATCACACCGGAGCCTGAACCTACTTGGGGTTGTGATTTTTGTTGCCTTTGAGGGCCGAAGAAAAAATCGTGGAAAGGGTCGTAGAAATTACTGTTGTGAAAATTTTGCACCTGGGTTTCGGTTGTAACATGGACAACCGCATTAACCGAGCGTTCGGCTGCTGCAGTAAAGTTGATTGCATTTTCAGGAACAGAATAACTAGCAAAGCGAACGGGCTGATCCTTTTCAGCTGAGAGGAGAGGGCGAGATTGGTTTTGAGCCAAGAAAAACACTCCGGTAGCCGTAACACCGCTCACCAGAGCAGAAAGGGCAATTGTTGATAGCTTATTCATGTTTTTTATTGTTTTTGGTTTATGATTTGCACTTGACAAATTATGTGCCGTTTTAAATTCACTGCAAAATAACGATGGCGAATCCCCTTCTGGTACAGGTACATTTTAAAGAATTGTTAATCAGGGGTAGCATTTAATTTTTTTTTAGAAAATGGCGAAAATTATAGCCTTGATTGAACCCAGGTTACGCATTAGAAATGTATAAACGATTAACCAGTTGCAAATCCATTTGGCCATACAAATTGATTTACAACTGGTTAATCGGGGTAAACCCAACTAAATCAAGTAGTTCGGATTAGTAAATCCTCCTATTGATTAATTTGGGTTGGAAAAGGTAAAAATTTGAATTCCAAACAAAAGAGGGAATGGAATTGAATGTTCATTTAAATATCTTTGTCCTCGATTTGGAACCTACACCTCGATTTTCAGCCCTACGTCGATTTGGCAATAATGTGTTCACCTTTTTTTCGGGTGTAACCTTCGGATTGCTTATTGGTGGCAGTGTGATGTTTTATTACATGGACAATAAAATACAGGCAACACAGCAGGCTGGCAACAATGAGAAAAACCAGATGGGGTTATTGAGTAAATTTATAGAGTTTGCTCAAAAAACCAATCCATTTTCCAAAGGCAAAACCGAAAAGGATAGCTTGAAAGAAAAAGAAAAAGTCAAGGAATCAGACGAAGTGAAAGGACAAGTTTTGGTAGATAGTTCGGCTTATTTCAGCAAACACCAACAAGATACGGTAGCCATTGGTCCGGACGATCGGTTGAGTGATGATGGTTTAGTAGTAAAAAAGGACGAGTTGTTGTTTTCAAAATTCATGGAAATTATTGAAATCAATACGAGTGGAAATCCTGCTGATTCGACAAATTCCTATGGAAGCAGAAACAGACAAATTGCGGGAAGAATGTGGGTTGAGTTTTGGAGATCGCCATTAAATTATCGCGGGTATAAGTTTGGCCGTAACAAATTGGTGGTTTATGGCATAACGGAATATGAAGGTTTAAAAATTTTGAAGCTCAAGGAAGATTTATTTTTGAAATACAATACCTCCTATTTTAGGATTTCCAATTCGGATGATTTTATGCCTTTCAATAAGGTTATTGACGAACTTACCTTGATTGAGCTAAACCAATTGTAGCCTTTGGTTCGCTTTCTAACCCATACCGAAATCGACAAAAAGAAATGGGATGCTTGTATTCAGCATTCGTCATCGGCCTTGCTATATGCCTATTCATTTTATTTAGACATAGCCTGTCCGAATTGGGCGGCCTTGGTTAAAGACGATTATTTGGCTGTGATGCCCCTTCCGGTTCGAAAAAAATGGGGTATTTCCTATGTTTATACGCCCTTCTTCATTCAACAACTCGGGGTATTTTCAAACCAAGCCATACCAATGGAGACGTTCTTGTCTGCTCTCCCCAAAAGCGTAAGGTTGATCGAGTACAATTTAAATTGGAAGAATTTAGGACTTTCTGATTTTCCCATCCAATGGGTTACCCACCATTTAGACTTGAGTAAAACCTATTCAGAAATTTCCAATTCTTATGACCGAACACTCAAAAATAACTTAAAAAAAGCGGCTCAGTCGGGATTGGAGGTAGAAAAAAGAGGATCAATTGTTGAGATTATTGGTCTTTTTAAAACAGATAAAGGAAAAGACTTAGCGAAAATTCAAGCCGGAGATTATGACAGACTAGAAAAACTGGCGATTTATTGCCTTGACAAAGGACAAGCTTGTTGTTGGGAGGCGAGAGAAAATGGAATTTTACTTGCAGGCACCTTGATTGTTTGGTCTGACAGGCATTTTATCTTTTTATTTTCAGGAAATACTGCTCGGGGAAAAGAGGTGGGTGCACTACCCTTTTTGTTGGATTCATTTATCCAATCCAAGGCAGGAGAAGGTGGTATTTTTGATTTTGAAGGAAGCAACAATTTGAATTTGGCTCGTTTTTATAAATCCTTTGGTTCCGAGAAAATTCTTTATCCGCGACTTGAAATCAAACGTTTTCCTTTAAATCTAATGAAGTAGACCGCACTGTTAACATTTCTACTGTTTTCATTTTTTATTTTTTAACATGGCCGATATACCAGCAGCCAGAAGTTGACGTTTCCTTTGCAAACAAAAAAAAATGCGTACTACCCTTTTAGGAATCTCCTCCCTCTTTTGCTTCAGTTTATTGTTATTTCGAATGACCTTTTTAGAGTCGTTCATGTTTGTCTTTTTACTTTGGAACCTCTTTCTTGCTGCGGTTCCGTATTTTGTATCCAATTTGTTACAGAATTCAAGGAGTAAATGGGCGAGCTTTGGTTTATTTGGTATTTGGCTTTTGTTTTTCCCCAATGCTCCCTACATTTTAACTGACCTATTCCATTTAAAGCATAGGCAATTAGGGGAAATCTGGTTTGATTTACTGATGATTTTATCGTTTGCTTGGACTGGGTTGATGTTTGGTTTCTATAGTTTTTTAGATGTAGAAAAGCGTTTGGAAGCGGAAGTAGGGTCGATTTTGGGGAAATTAATCATGTCGGGTAGTTTATTCTTGGCTGGTTTTGGTATTTATTTGGGCAGGTTTTTGAGATGGAATTCATGGGATATCCTCCAACATCCATTTACCCTCGGACAGGATATAATTATTCGGTTTGTACATCCCTTTTCGCATGAGAGAACTTGGGGAATGACTATTTTATTTGGGATATTACTAAATTTGATGGTATGGTTTATTAAATCGGTGTCGGAGGAAAGTCCCAAAACAAGTATTGCCTAGCAATAAGTACTTTTTAGTTTTGGATTAATTTCTAAATTTTTTGATAGTAAATTTTAGGAAAAATTCCTCAATTACTCTTGTATCTTTGCCGCCCTTAGGTAAAAGTAAATAATGACTGAATTTTTAATAAAAGCCGCCCAATTAATCCTCAGCCTTTCGATTCTGATTGGTCTACATGAATTAGGGCATTTCTTACCAGCAAAATGGTTTAAAACTAGGGTAGAGAAATTTTATCTCTTTTTTGACCCTTATTTTTCGATTTTCAAATTCAAAAAAGGGGACACTGAATATGGAATAGGTTGGATACCGTTGGGAGGTTATGTTAAAATAGCCGGAATGATTGATGAAAGTGTTGACAAGGAGTTTCTTAATAGGGAGCCCGAGCCTTGGGAATTCAGAAGCAAACCAGCTTGGCAAAGACTTATCATCATGGTTGGAGGGGTGACAGTAAATGTCATTTTAGGTATTGCGATTTATGCAGGAATAATGTTCTATTATGGGGAGACGTATTTACCGATTGAAAATGCCAAATATGGAATTATGGTGGATTCCATCGGATACAATATGGGTTTGAGAAACGGTGACCAGATAGTCTCCGTACAACGCAAGAAAATTGAGACTTTCAACCAAATTTACAAAGAGATTCTGCTAAACGAAGCAGATAGAATTCAGATCATTCGGGATGGAAAGTCAATGGATATCCACATAACTGACGAAGCGAAAATTGAAATTGTGAAATCGAGAAATATGGGATTCATCGATCCGAGGATTCCATTTACAGTTGGCGATTTTACGAGCGTTTCACCAGCCAAAAATGCCGGAATGAAACAAAATGACCAAATTGTAGCCATCAATGGTACACCTATTACCTTTTTTGATGAAGCAAGAGGTATTTTAAATGAGCAAAAAGATAAAACAATTTCAGTTACGGTGGTTAGATCGGGCAATCCGGTTGAGCTTAAATTCCACTTACCTCAGACTGGATATATGGGTGTTTTTCCTGTATCTTATGATAAGGTTTTCCAATTGAAGGTGGTTCATTATTCCCTTTTAGAGAGTTTTCCAAAAGGAATTGAAAAGGCTGTTACCACCTTTGAAAACTATATTAAGCAATTTAAATTAATTTTTTCTCCAAAAATCAAGGGATATGAAAGTGTTGGAGGTTTTGCTTCAATGGGCCGAATATTCTCTTCCACTTGGGATTGGGAGCATTTTTGGAACATTACAGCTTTCTTTTCCATTGTTTTGGCCATCATGAACATCCTTCCTATTCCGGCCTTGGATGGAGGCCATGTGATGTTTTTGCTGTACGAAATGATTGTAGGGAAAAAACCTAGTGAGAAATTTATGGAATATGCCCAATATGCTGGTATGGCCTTGTTGTTTTCATTGATGATTTTTGCCAATGGAAACGACTTGTATAGGTGGGCTACCAATCAATTCTAAGTAATTTTATGCAGGAGCAAGAAATTATCAATAAGGTAGATCAAAGCGGATTAGTCAATTTCAATTTAGAGGACTATTATCCAAAACAAGAGCGCGTTTCATTTGATCTTAAAGATTACCTATGGCAAGGTTTGATACTGAAAGAAAAAGACTTTAGGGAATTCATTTCAAAAAACGATTGGTCGGCGTATCAAGGTAAATTTGTCGCTGTTTATTGTTCGGCAGATGCCATTGTTCCTGTTTGGGCATTTATGCTGGTTTCGGCGGCATTGGAACCATTTGCCAAACAAGTGGTTTTTGGAGATTTGAATAAACTAGAGGAAATCATTTTTCATGATGCTTTAAAAAAACTTGATTTAGAGCCATTTAAAGATCAGCGAATAATTATCAAAGGCTGTAGTAAATTCCCGGTGCCGGCATCTGCTTATTTGGAGATTACAAGTTTGCTCAAACCTTTTGCAAAATCCATCATGTATGGTGAGGCCTGCAGTACGGTTCCCATTTTCAAAAGGAAGTAAAACAAATTGTTAGTTTGAGGCATGAATTCAAACTAAAAATGGTTAAAAAAACCGCTATTATTTTTTACCAAATTCCATTTTGAAAACTGCCAACATAGCCGTACTTTTGCACCCGAAAATCCTTGCGTAGGATTTGGTTCTTTAATTTCGAAAACAACTTAACTAAACTATACCCACATGGCATTCGACATTGACATGATCAAAACGGTTTACAGCCGTCTACCGGAGCGCGTTGCAGCTGCTCGTAAAGTAGTTGGTCGCCCTTTGACCCTAACAGAAAAAATCCTTTATGCTCACCTTTCTGATGGTTTGGCATCCACAGCCTTCAGTCGTGGTAAAGATTATGTAGATTTCAATCCTGATCGTGTAACCATGCAAGATGCAACAGCGCAAATGGCCTTGTTGCAGTTTATGCAAGCTGGTCGTCCAAAAGTTGCTGTACCTTCTACAGTGCATTGCGATCACCTTATTACCGCCAAAAATGAAGCCGTATCTGACCTTGCTTTTGCGAATGCAGAATCAAAAGAGGTTTATGATTTCCTGGCTTCGGTATCCAACAAATATGGAATTGGTTTTTGGAAACCAGGTGCGGGTATCATTCACCAAGTAATGCTTGAAAATTACGCATTTCCTGGAGGAATGATTATTGGTACCGATTCGCACACTGTAAATGCGGGTGGTTTAGGTATGTTGGCAATTGGTGTTGGTGGTGCTGATGCCTGCGACGTGATGGCAGGACTTCCTTGGGAGCTAAAATTCCCAAAATTAATCGGTGTAAAATTGACCGGCAAATTGAATGGATGGGCCTCAGCCAAGGATATTATTCTTAAAGTAGCTGGTATCCTTACTGTAAAAGGAGGAACTGGTTGTATTGTTGAATACTTTGGCGAAGGAGCAGAAGCACTAAGCTGCACAGGCAAAGGCACTATTTGTAATATGGGTGCTGAAATCGGAGCTACTACCTCTACTTTCGGTTACGACGCCTCTATGGAACGTTACCTTAAAGCAACCAACCGTGCAGATGTAGCAGAATTAGCCAATGCTGTTAAAGAACATTTAAATGCTGATGCTGAGGTTTATGCTAACCCAGAAGCCTATTTCGACCAATTAATCGAAATAAACTTGGACGAATTGGAACCTTATATAAATGGTCCTTTTTCTCCAGATTTAGCTACGCCAATTTCAAAAATGAAAGAAGTAGCTGCTGCAAATGGATGGCCAACCACAGTAGAAGTTGGTTTGATTGGAAGTTGCACCAACTCTTCGTATGAAGATATTTCCCGTGCTGCTTCATTGGCTAAACAAGTTGCTGCAAAAAACCTTAAAACTAAAGCAGAATTCACCATTACTCCCGGTTCTGAATTGGTGCGTTACACTATTGATCGCGATGGTTTTATCGAAACCTTTGACGAAATAGGTGCAAAAGTATTTGCCAATGCCTGTGGACCTTGTATCGGAATGTGGAGTCGTGTAGGTGCCGAGAAAAAAGAGAAAAACACCATTGTACACTCTTTCAACCGTAACTTCCAAGCCCGTCAAGATGGGAACCCAAATACACACGCTTTTGTTGCCTCACCTGAATTAGTAACGGCCTTGGCCATTGCTGGTGACCTTACCTTTAATCCGGTTACTGATTTTTTAACAAATGAAAAAGGTGAAAAAGTAAAATTGGATGCTCCGGTAGGTGACGAATTACCTACAAGAGGTTTTGCAGTTGAAGACGCAGGATACCAAGCTCCAGCTGCAGATGGTTCTGGAGTGCAAGTTGTTGTAAGTCCTACCTCTACTCGTTTGCAATTATTGGATTCTTTCCAACCTTGGGAAGGAACCGACTTGAAAGGTTTGAAACTATTAATCAAAGCCAAAGGAAAATGTACCACCGACCATATCTCAATGGCTGGACCATGGTTGAAATTCCGCGGTCACTTAGACAATATCAGCAACAACCTTTTGATTGGTGCAACCAACCTCTTCAATGAAAAAATCAACAGTGTAAAAAATCAGTTGACAGGAGAATATGGTGAAGTACCTCAAGTTCAGCGCGCCTACAAAGCAGCAGGAATCGGTTCAATCGTTGTTGGGGATGAAAACTATGGAGAAGGCTCTAGTCGTGAACATGCCGCCATGGAACCACGTTTCTTAGGTGTACGTGCTATTCTAGTGAAATCATTTGCACGGATCCACGAAACCAATTTGAAAAAACAAGGAATGCTAGCCTTGACCTTTACGAACAAGGACGATTATAACAAAATCCAAGAAAACGACACCTTCGATATTATTGGATTGACAAGTTTCGCTCCGGGGGTTCCTTTGACTCTTGTTCTAAACCACGCCGATGGAAGCAAAGAAGAAATCAGTGTTGGGCATAGCTACAACGAAGGACAAATTGAATGGTTTAAAGCAGGTGCTGCCTTGAACATTATCAAAAAGCAAATCGCTTAATTTAACCCTTTATAAAAGAAAAAGCCGTACCATTGGTGCGGCTTTTTTTATAGAGAAAATCGCTTTGTGAAAACCTACCTTCCTTGTATATTCACCCTACTTGTAGGCCTTTCGATCGGACTAAATTCCTGTCAAACGGATCAATTTCTGCCTTGCGAAGAAAATCCGCTTTTAACTGGTTTGCTTTGTAAGAAAATCATTGTCCAAAACGGAAAACCTGCAGGATATGTCAAATACATATATAACAAGGAGTCCAAAATAGCTCAAGAAAACTTCCTTGATCCGAATGAAAAAAGCCAAGGAATTCTGTTGCGCTATTATACTGGAGTACGCTTGGATAGCACCTACCTTTGGAATGAAGAGGAAAAGCTCAAATCCAAATTAATCAACATTTATAATGCAACGGATAGTTTGGTTACTTCGACTCAATACAATTTGCAAAATGGAGGCTTTCAGGTAGAAAGGAGCCAGTTTTTTTATAGCAAACAACTGGATAGCGTTCAGGTCTTTTTGAATGGAAACCTTCAAGTAACAAAACGTTATTTCTTCTATAACAATTCTGAGTTACTTTATAAAATACTCTATTACAATGTGAATAATCTATTGGATAGCCAATCCGTCTTTTCAAGTTCCAATAACGGATTTCTTATTGAAAGAAAATTAGACTCAAAAGGAAAAAAAGTTGGACAAATAACCCAAAAGATCAATGGGAACGGACAACTACTCTATGAAGAAATTCTTGGGATAAACAATGTCCTGTTGCAGAAAACGGATTTTATTCTTGACAACTCGGGTCAATTAGTTAAAAAAATCTATACCCGACCCAACACAAGCTTGGATAACTTCGAGCAGTTTTATTACCATTAAACCATGTCTGAAAAAGTACACTTGCTCCATAAAATAAATTCGGTAGCAGAATTCCACGATACCTTTTTAATTGGAAACCGTTATGAACCAACCGCCCAAGTTGGAGAAAACGAATTTCAGCTTCGTTACAATCTAATTAAGGAAGAGAATGAAGAATATTTAGAAGCCTGTAAAAATGGCGATTTGGTTGAAATAGCGGATGCATTGGGCGACCAGCTGTATATCCTTTTTGGCACTATTTTAAGGCATGGACTTCAACATAAAATTGAAGAAGTATTTGATGAAATCCACCGAAGTAATATGTCTAAATTGGACGAAAATGGAAAACCAATCTTTCGGGAAGATGGGAAAATCCTTAAAAGCGAAAAGTACTTCAAACCCGATATCAAATCAATTTTACATCCCTAAAAGCCATGACAAGGCGACTATTAATTAAAAACATTAAGGGTTTAGTACAGGTTGAAACTGAAACTCGATTAAGGAAACGAAGCGGGGCCGAAATGAAAAACCTTCCAATACTGGAAGATGCTTGGCTTGCCCTTGAGGAAGATAGAATTATGGGGTTTGGTAGAATGGAAGATTGGGAAGGCATATCCGATTGGAATGGATTGGAAGTAATCGATGCCACAGGTAAGTTTGTTTTACCTTGCTGGAACGACCCTCACACCCATATTGTTTATGCTGGAAGCAGAGAAACAGAATTTGTAGACAAAATCAATGGATTGAGCTATGAAGAAATTGCCAAACGAGGAGGAGGCATCCTAAACAGTGCTAAAAGACTGGCTTTGGCTTCAGAAGAAGAATTGTACCAAAGCGCCAAAGCTCGTCTATTTGAAATGATTGGTTATGGAACTGGATGCATTGAAATAAAAAGTGGCTACGGATTGTCAGTGGAAGGTGAATTGAAAATGTTGAGGGTGATTAAAAGGCTCAAAGAAACCATGCCAGTGAAAATCAAATCCACCTTTTTAGGAGCCCATGCATTACCGCTTGAATTCAAGGAAAACCGCTCTGGATACATTGATATGATTATTCAGGATATGCTGCCTACCATTCAAAAAGAAGGACTGGCGGATTATATCGATGTATTCTGCGACAAAGGATTTTTTACCATTGAAGAAACCGACAGACTATTGCAAGCCGGAAAAGCCATAGGACTTCAAGCTAAAATCCATGCAAACGAACTGGATTTTTCTGGTGGTATCCAAGTTGGAGTAAAAAACGCTGCCTTGTCTGTTGATCACCTGGAATTTACAGGAGACGAAGAAATGGAAGTTTTATTGAACAGTGATACCATGCCTACGCTGTTGCCTTCAACGGCCTTCTTTTTGAGAATTAGTCCACCACCAGCCCGAAAAATGCTTGAAAAAGGACTTCCTTTAGCTCTGGCAACCGATTTCAACCCGGGTTCGTCACCTTCCGGCAACTTTCCATTTGTGCTTTCCCTCGCTTGTATACTATTGAAAATGCTGCCCGAAGAAGCCATTAACGCTGCCACTTTAAATTCAGCCTATGCAATGGGATTGGAAAAAGAATACGGAAGCATTGCAGTAGGGAAAAAAGCCAATGTATTTATTACCAAAGAAATGAATAGTCTTTCCTTTTTACCCTATAGTTTCGGTTCTAACTTGGTAGAAAAAGTTATTTTAAATGGGAAAGTACTGGTAGACAAGGAAAGTGAATAAGTATCGCCTTCCTTGTTTAAAAAATAATGTTAAAGCCATTTCCCAATTCAACCAAGCTGAGGATAAAGGCCTACTTTTGTCAAATATTAAACAACATAAATTATGGCATTAGAACTTACAGACGCAAACTTCGACGAAATCGTTATGAAGTCTGATAAACCAGTATTGGTAGATTTTTGGGCAGTATGGTGCGGCCCTTGCAGAATGGTAGGCCCAATCGTTGAAGAACTTTCTAAAGATTACGAAGGAAAAGCAGTAGTTGGTAAAGTAGATGTAGATAGCAATCCAAATATCAGCATGAAATTCGGTATTCGTAACATCCCAACTTTATTGGTTTTCAAAAATGGACAAGTAGTTGACAAACAAGTTGGTGCAGTTCCAAAAACGGTTTTAGCCGGTAAATTGGACGCCCAAATCAATTAATTTCGCCTAAAAGTAATGGGATGTTGCATGAAGATGCAGCATCCCTTTCTATTTCAATGATAGACGTTACTAGTTCGGATATACAACAAATCAGCCACTTGGAGTTTATCGCTCGTCAGGTGGTAGAAGGCTTTATTACAGGTCTTCATAAAAGTCCGTTTCATGGTTTTTCGGTTGAATTTGCCGAACACCGTCTTTACAATGCCGGTGAAAGCACCCGACATATTGATTGGCGCTTGTTTGGCCGATCAGACAAGCTTTTCGTAAAACGATACGAAGAAGAAACCAACCTGAGGTGCCAATTGGTTATTGACACCAGCTCCTCGATGTATTTTCCCTTTCCGCAAAAAAAGGAAGATTTCCCTAAAACAAAAATTGGTTTTTCGATTTATGCTGCTGCATCTTTGATTTTGATGCTTCAAAAACAAAGAGATGCATTTGGGTTAAGCCTATTTGACAACCAGGTTTTTCAGCAAATTCCAGCCAAAAGCAGCGTGACGCATAGCAAATTGCTTTACTTAGAATTGGAAAAACTGCTAGAAACCGGAAAAGAAAAAGCCAAACAATCTACCAATGCTGCAGAGTGCCTTCATCAAATTGCTGAAAGTATTCACCGCCGCTCCTTGGTAATCATTTTCAGCGATATGCTGGACGGGGTTGGAAAAACTGACGAACTTTTCTCCGCACTGCAACACCTCAAACACAACAAACATGAGGTTATCCTATTCCATACGGTAGATAATAGTACCGAACTGGATTTCAAATTTGAAAACCGGCCTTATCGTTTCGTCGACCTCGAAACCGGAGAGGAACTTAAGCTTCTTCCCAATGAAGTAAGAGAATTTTATACCAAACAAGTAGCATCCAACCTAAGCGAATTGAAGCTTAAATGCGGTCAGTTTAATATCGATTTCGTTGAGGCTGATATAAGCCAAGGATTCAAACAAATTCTACTTCCCTACCTTATTAAAAGAGGGAAAATGAGGACTTAGCTTTTTAGCATTGGCCTGTTAAAATCTTATCGAAATTTATGCTTTCCATCCAATGTGTATGTAGAAATTTGTGCTTATCGAAAGCATGTTCCGAATCCTCGTCCAAACCCTTTTGCTTATCCTTCTTTGGAACTTCTCCAAGGCCGAAGATTTTGCATTTCTTTCAAGAAACTACCCGGTAAAAGCCAGCTTTAAAGCAGAATCCAAAACAATCTTAGATGTTAAGTTTAAACTCAACTCCTCCAAAAGCAGAAAACGCAACCTGTATTTAAGGGCCATTTATATTATCGGAAACGACACCATAACCGATTACCTTCATTATACAGCCAACTATGATGGAATTGTAAAACAAATTCCTTTAAACGTAGGCGAAACAGTTGAGTATTACCTCTACTTGAACAACGAAGAAACAGAAGAAGTAAAAAACTTGGTAGGTTCCATTAACCTTATCCCTGGTGGCATTCTACCTCCCAATAATAAATTCAACCGCAACCTTTTTCCTGGAACAATTTGGTCGGCAGAAGATCCTGTTTTATTTAAGATTTCCAAACAAGAAGATTCCAAAAAAGACCTACGCATCAATTTCGTTTTTACCGAAAATTTCGAATTCGATCGCCTCTTTATCCGCATTAAGGTAATTAGTCCTGAACAAGGCATCGTTGTATTGAACAAAGAAATAGAGGTGAACACAAGCGACTTCCTCGAATTCAGCAAAAACACGATAAAAACAGAAATCCCAGAAGTATTGGTGAAAGGCCAAGGAACCTACTATATCCAAATTACCCACCAAATGCAAAACTTACGGGTTAATGGTATAGATAACGCTTCCTTCGAATTGTTGGATCCCCCAAAATAGAAAAACAATTACCTAAATCATTAAAGGACCTTTTCGGTCCTTTTTTCATTTCAGGCCCTAACTAAATGCCATTTTGTCTGTCAATCAAATCAAAAAATGCCATTTTGTCTTTTTCGATTTGATTTTATTGCCTCGGCATTATCCTTGAAAGTCCTCGAACAACAAAAAAATTAAAAACAACAAAACAACAAGGAGGACCATATCATGACACTCATTAAAGTAAACAACCCAGCCAAACAATTTGTTAACCCTTTGTGGAACAATGTATTCAATGATTTCTTCAATACCCGTTTTCATGGTGAAGAACAAGCCTCACATGTTCCATCGGTAAACATTATCGAAGACAAAGCGCTTTACGAAATCCATGTTTCGGCTCCAGGCTTTACAAAAGAAAACTTCAAAATCGAAGTGGAACAAAATGTGCTTTCCATTAGCGGCGAATACAAAACCGAAAACACTGAAAACAACACGGATCGTAAATACACCCGCAAAGAATTCAGCTACGGTTCTTTCAAACGCTCTTGGACTTTGCCAGAAAACATCGATACTGAATCCATCAAAGCAAGCTACGAAAATGGAATCTTAAACGTAGCTATTCCAAAACGTATCGAAGAACCAGTAAAAACTACACGCGAAATCAAAATCGCCTAGTATTACAATTCCATGAAACAACAAAGTCCCGCTCATAAGGCGGGACTTTTCATTTTATTACTGTTAGATTATTTACCAACCACCAAACCAATCAAAGCATTGGTGCTCGAATCGTGAGATTTCACTTTTTTCCCGGCTTGCAATTCGGGCAATATCTTTCCTGCTAACTGTTTGCCCAACTCTACACCCCACTGATCATAACTGTATACATTCCAAATTACTCCTTGAACAAAAAGTTTGTGCTCATAGGCTGCAATCAAACTTCCTAAACTTCGTGGGCTCAATTTCTCAAACAAAAAGGTCGTACTTGGTTTGTTTCCTTTAAATACCTTAAACGGTGCCAAACTTTTTATCTCTTGAGTAGTCTTTCCTGACCTTTTTAACTCTTCTTCAACCTCTTCCCTACTCTTTCCGTTCATCAAAGCTTCGGTTTGTGCAATAAAATTTGCCAACAACATTTGATTCATCCCTGCATCAAACCCAGATTGTCTAAATCCAATAAAATCAGTAGGTATCACTTGGGTACCTTGATGGATTAACTGATAAAAAGCATGTTGCCCATTGGTACCCGCTTCGCCCCAAATAACGCCACAAGTAGCATAATCCACTTCTCGACCATTTCTATCAACCGACTTTCCATTGCTTTCCATTTCGGCTTGTTGCAAATAGGCCGGAAAACGATGTAAATATTGACTATACGGCAAAATAGCTTGGCTCGTACAACCCCAAAAATTGGTATACCAAATACCCAACAAAGCCATCAATACCGGAATATTCCGATCGGCTTGGGAATATTTAAAATGAAGGTCCATCACAAAAGCACCTTCTAATAATTCCTCAAAATGCTCATACCCAACCGCCAAACAAATACTCAATCCAATACTGCTCCAGAGCGAAAAACGCCCACCTACCCAATCTTTGAAACCAAACATATTGGAGGTATCAATACCAAAAGCCGAAACAGCTTCTGCATTGGTCGAAACGGCCACAAAATGCCTTTTAACAGCATCCTTCTTTTTTGATTTCTCAACCAACCAATCCTTTGCTAATTGCGCATTGGCCATGGTTTCTTGGGTAGTAAATGTTTTGGAGGAAATAATAAAAAGAGTGGTTTCCGGATCCAATTTCTTCAAGGTTTCACCCAAGTGCGAAGGGTCAACATTCGAAACAAAATGAACTTGTAACCTAGTTTTATAAGCTTTCAATGCCTCTGACACCATTACCGGACCAAGATCTGAACCACCTATCCCAATATTTACTACCTGCTCAATTGCTTTTCCACTGTATCCTTTCCATTGACCTGTTAAAACCTCCTTGGTAAACAATTGCATCTTGGCCAAGGATAAGTTCACTTCCGGCATTACATCCCTTCCATCCAATTCAATGGCCAAATCACCTACATTTCTTAAAGCATGGTGCAACACAGCCCTTTTCTCGGTTTTATTAATGCTTGCACCTGAAAACAAGGCTTCTTTAGCATCATCCAATTTACATTCCTCTGCCAACTGCAAAAGCCCTTTCAAAGCCTTTTCATCTACTAAATTCTTTGAAAAATCAAAAACCAAATCCTCGAACTTGACATGAAAAGCATCGAACCGCTTAGAGTCTTGGGCAAATAAAGTTTTGAGTTCTACCTTGGATAGCTCTTTTTGAATACGCTTTAGATTTTTCCAAGCCTTAGTCTTACTTGGATTTACAGATGGAAATTCAGCCATGGGATTTCAGTATTGGTCAAAAAAAGAGCCCTGTTGATGTACCAGGGCTCCTCTTAAAATTCAAACTTATCTTTGGGGTAGTTCACCTACCTTCACTTTTTCTTGAGGTTGTGCTTTAGTCTCTTTTGCATTGCTACCTTCTGTTTTTGGAGCAGTGCAACAAGATTTTCCTTCCTTTTTGCAGCAAGCTTTGTTGTCTTTGCTGTCTTTTGCCTTCTCTTTATCTTTTTCTCCTCCATTGGTCATAACTAACTGGGCTTTGGGGGAATTGAAAGCCAAAACCGAGGCAGATTGGGCTCCAACAAAGGAAACCAAGGCAACAATTGCAATAATTTTTTTCATGATTTTTTATTTATAAGGGTAAAAGTATAATTAAATTAAACACAAATCCTACAATTTCAGTCTTAACTCAATCGTGCAATTACAGTTTCGCCTCCCACCACCTTCTCTTCCAACTGAACGGTAACTTTAGCTGTCAAAGGAAGAAATAAATCAACACGGGAACCAAATTTAATAAAACCAAACTCTGTTCCTTGCCTTACTGTTTGATTTTCTTTACTGTACCAAACAATACGACGGGCCAAAGCGCCTGCAATCTGACGGAATAAAAACCGCTCGCCTTTAGCATTTTCAACCACTATCGTTGTACGCTCATTTTCAGTGGACGATTTAGGATGCCAAGCCACCAAATACTTTCCGGGATGGTACTTCATATATTTCACCACACCCGACAGCGGATAGCGGTTCACATGCACATTCAGTGGCGACATAAAAATCGATACCTGAATCCGTTTATCTTTCAAAAATTCATCTTCAACAACCTGCTCAATCACCACCACTTTTCCGTCGGCAGGGGCCAAAATGCAGTTCTCGTCGATGACAATTTTTTTCTGCGGATGGCGAAAAAACTGCAAAACGATAACCATAATAAATACACTAATACCCCAAGCCAAGTATTGTAGCCATTGCATTTCAGGCGCTAAATAGGTCACAGCCAGCATCAAGGCAGTAACAAAAATTGTGGCAATAAAAATGGTTGGATAGCCTTCCTTGTGAATTGTCATGCGGCGAAAGTAAGGAGGATAAACAAACGATTCCCTTTTCAACTCAGAAATTACCCACATCGGCTGTTTAATTACACCACAGAAACGACTTAAGCTTCTTTTTTTAGTACATTAATTTCAGAATTTGGCGGGTCCCCAACCGCCAAAACCAGTTCTACCGGTAATTATAAATTTCTACAAGGGCGGTTGGGTCAGGCTTTCGGCGCTAGTCCTCGGTCTGCACAGGGCTACACCATCGCATTTCTAAAGCTTTTGCAATGGCCTTTAATTTTCAGCTTGCCTAATTGTAGTAAATTGGTGTAGCCCTTTGCATCCCTGTGGGCTAGACTACCTCAATCCTTACCCGGGGCTCTTCGTGTCCGGTTTTTGGTGAAGTACGAAGCAGTGGTATTTCATGCCCGGGGTTTGCACCCGTTTTTCTATTTTCTCACTTCTATTTTCTATTTTCTCACTTCCATTTTTAATTCCTCCGTCCGGGTAGGGATAGCAACGGATAGCCCACAGGGATGCGGAGGCACGGAGCAGACCGAGGACTAGCAGTGAATAGCCCGACCATGAGCCCAGCACTTCTGTTTAATCGGGGTAGACTGGTTATGGCGAATGGGACCCGCCAAATCATTATTCTCTAGATAAAATACAGAAATTGAGGCTTGGTCGACAAATGGCTCCGTTCCAAAATTACCTTTGTCCTGTGATTTGGATAGCCCTACTCCTATTTATTGCCTTTTCGAGTTTTATGGTGTATGCCTCGGCCTATATTGGCTCGCAGGTGTATGTAAAGGCGTGGCTCAAAGGCAAACCCGGGCAAGGACAAATCGCCATTAGTTTCGACGACGGTCCGGAAAGTGAAAAAACAAGGCGGGTGCTGGAGGTTCTTCGAAAACATCAAATCAAAGCCAGTTTTTTCTTGATTGGAAAAAAAATTGCGGGACAAGAAGAACTGGTAAAACAACTGCAGAAAGAAGGCCATCTTATTGGAAATCATTCCTTTGCACACGATTTCTGGTACGACCTTAAAAACGAAAAGGAAATTTTGGAAGATATGGAGCAATGCAGAGCGGCCATTGAAAGGGCGACGGGAAGGCGGACCAATTTATTCCGACCACCTTATGGGGCTACCACGCCCAATATTGGGAAAGCTGTGAAAATGTTGAAGTTGCAAACCATTGGATGGAGTTTACGAAGCTTGGATACCACGGCCAAAACCAAGGAAGAGCTGATGAAACGAGTAGAAAAGGTAAAAGACGGAGATATTGTACTTTTTCATGATACCACCGAATTTATGGCCGAGTTTTTGGAGGAGTTTATTCAACTTTGTCATTCCAAAAAACTAAGGATTGTAGGATTAGACCAACTTTTAGGCATTGAATGCTATGAATAAACGGGGATATTTGTTTGTTTTTTTACTGTATAGTCTAGGATTGCAGGCCCAAACCCCAGCCGAAAAGCTCAGCGTTTTAATGAAAAAAATTGGCAAGGAAACCCATACTTTGCAGTGCCATTTTGAACAAGAGAAATTTTCGCCCCTGCTTGAAAGCACAAGCAAATCAAGTGGACAATTGTACTTCAAACAGCCCAAATCCATTTGCTGGAAATACCAAGGCGAAAAGCCAAGTTCCATTGTATTTAACGAAGAAAAAGCCTTTTTGGAAAGCAATGGCAAACGCAAGGAATATGATTTGGAGAAAAACCCCATTTTCAGAAAAATGAACGATTTGATTGCTAGGAGTGTGCAAGGACAAGTGATGGATCAAAAAGAATTCAATGTAAGCGTGGCGGAGCCAGGGGGCTATTTTCAGGTAGAAATGAAACCCAAGGTAGGCGCTGTGCGCTTGTTTGTAAAAGAAATACAACTGAAGGTTAATACCAAAGGGTTGGTAGAAGCCTTAACTATTTTCAGTAAAAATGGCGACTGGACAAAGATTTTATTTAGCCAGCAGGTAGTGAATGGGAAATTGGAAGAGGGGCTATTCAAATAAACAATTACCTGTTTTTTTAACCCAGATTACGCATTAGAAATGCATAAACGATTAACCAGTTGTAAATCAATTTGTATAGCCAAATTGATAACAACTGCTAAATCGGGGTAAACCCAACTAAATCAAGTAGTTCGGATTAATAAATCCTCCTATTGATTAATTTGGGTTTAACCAAGCCAATAAACCATAAAGAGGGATATTTCTCATCCAACCTTGATCTTTGTAAGGCAAAACGGAGGTTCGTAGGCAGGTTGCAGGATGGTAAATAAAACCATTAAGTCCTGAAAAATGTAAAGTATTACACTTTACAGGACTTAAAAAAGTAATTCATAACACTTTTCAGGACTTAAAAATGTAAAATACTACACTTTTCAGGACTTAACTCAAAACCTAGTTCATTATTTTGTACTCCTTTTCGACACCAACCACAACAAACCAAACATCATTAATCCATTAAAAAACAAGAGTTCCAATCCTACTTTGTATCCATTTAGCCAGGCTTCGGAATGCAAACTAAAATAGTAACACAAAACCGGCGGAATAACGGCCAGCAGCGGAATCCATCTATCTTGAGCCTTACGGGTGGTTAAAATACCGAAGGCAAACAAACCTAGTAAAGGACCATAGGTATAGCCTGCCAAGGTAAGAATGGTATCAACAATTGCTTTATCGTTTAGCAGACTAAACACCACTATACAAATCAACAGGAGCACTGCAAATCCAATATGGATTAAGTTGCGGTAAAGCGTTTTCTTTTCTTCACTAACCTTTTCATTCCGCTGCAGGTGCAAAAAATCATAATAAAATGAAGTAGTAAGTGTAGTCAGTACAGAATCGGCACTTGAAAAGGTAGCAGCTGTTAAACCAATGATAAAGGCCAAACCTGCCCAAAGGCCCAAATGATTAAGTGCTAAAATAGGAAACAACTTATCTGTAATCATTTTCCCTTCAGCGTTCAAAGGAATAGCAATTTGGTTAAAATCTACAAAAGTGTATAGCAAAACACCTAAAGAAAGGAAAAACACATTCACCATTACCATAACAAAGCTGAAGGAAACAATATTCTTTTGAGCCTCACCCAAACTCCTACAACTTAGGTTTTTTTGCATCATATTCTGATCCAATCCCGTCATAGCAATGGCAATAAAAAATCCACCCAAAAACTGTTTCCAGAAATAGTTCTTTTCCTTAAAATCCCAGAAGAAAGTCTCTGAAAGTGGACTATCCTTTACCGTATTTACAAGACCAGCGAAGTTTAGGTTAAGATTGGATGCAATGGCTACAATACTTAAAATAACCCCCATCAGTAAAAACAAAGACTGGAAAGTATCCGTCCAAACTAAAGTCTTTATTCCACCTTTGGCTGTATAAACCAACATCAAAGCTATAATAAAGGCTACCGAAATAAAAAAGGGAATATGAAAAGCATCAAAAACAAAAGTCTGTAGTACCCCGGCAGCAAGAAATAAACGACCGGCAGCCCCCAACGTTCGGCTAACAATAAAGAAGAAGGATCCTGTTCGCTCGGCACCTGTCCCAAAACGTGTTTCGAGGTAGGTGTAAATGGAAGTGAGATTCATTTTATAATAAACAGGCATCAACACATAGGCAATAACAAAATAGCCGGCCAAATAGCCAAGCACCAATTGCAAATAGGAGAACTTGGCTAAACCAACCCAACCTGGAACAGAAATAAAAGTAACACCTGAAAGCGAATCCCCAATCATCCCAAATGCCACGGCTAACCAAGGTGAGGCTTTATTGCCTGTAAAATAACTGGTATTGTCGGCATGGCGTGAAGTATAAATTGAAATTCCCACCAAGGCAAAAAAGTAAATCGCAATAGAAACAAGGATAATGATTGGACTCATATGGGGTAAAAGTAAATGGGACACCAATGAACCAAATGAATCTTTAGTGCAGTTTTCAACTAGTCGATGGTGAAAGGGGATACCAAACTTTCCTAATCTCCCTCCTACAGTAGCAGTTAATCTATCTTATCCTATTTTTGCACCGTGCGATTGTACTTATTTATCACCCTGCTTTTTGCTCTTTTTGCTTGTTCTGAGCAACAACAAAGACTTCCGGTTTTAGGCAGCACCATAAATGCAGAAGGTGATTCAGTACAGTTGCAAGTTCCAGCCTTCCATCTACACGACCAATACCAAAACAGTATTGATCAGGTTTGTTTTAATGAAAAAATCACGGTGGTAGATTTTATATTCCTTTCCTGTCCTACTATTTGCCCCAAAATGACATCAGGACTGAAACAGGTGTATATACTTCATGAAAAGGACCCATTGGTTAATTTCCTTTCTATTACCATTGATCCGGAAAAAGATGGTTTCGAACAGTTGCAAGTTTATGCCAAAGAACTTGGACTTGCCTATCCGAAATGGAGTTTTTTGCGTGGTGAAAAAGACAGCATATACAAATTAGCCGAACAAGGCTTTTTTGCCACAGCCTTTCCTGATTCCACGGCTCCCGGAGGAATTGTGCATAGTGGAGGTGTATATTTAGTAGATAAAGAAAGGCATATCAGAGGTGTTTACGACGGTATAGAACCAAATGAAACACAAAGGTTGATAAAGGATATTGAAACTTTAAAATTGGAATACAGAAAAAAGTAATTTTGCACCATGCTTAGAAAAGTCCTTCCTTACCTGCTTGCCTTGGCCTTTGTATGGCAAAGCATGCATGGTTTATGGACTTTATGCTCCTTTTTCATCCAACAAGATTACATTGCTCAAAACCTTTGTGAAAACCGGTTTGATAAACTTTCGATGTGCAATGGACAATGCTATTTGGAAAAACAACTGAAAGAAGACGGAAGGCAAGAACAAAAACTACCTACAATCAAGCAACAGGAGAGTTTCTGTTTAGTTCATGAACAAAAGGAAGAACCAGAAAACCTTTTTCAATTGCAGGAAGAGAATTCCAACTTTACAGAAAACAGGGGTAGTTTAGCCTCGGCATACCTGCAATCTATAGACCAACCGCCAGAAATCTAGTTTTTATCCTGATTTCTAATTATCCACAAAAATAATCGCCCATGCAAACCACCGAAATTCCGGTTTGCAACATGGATTTTTTTGGTGATGAAGCAAAGCATTTCTGGCTAGACAATCTCTCCCATTTTTTAGATCGTTATCAAAGCCTAGAATTTCCAACCAAATTTAACTTCTTTGCCCTTCTTTTTATTGAAGATGGTGAAGGTGAAGTAATAATCGATAGTACCAAAGTACGGTTGGATAAATGCAGAATCATCATTATTAAACCAGGTTGCATAGCCAAAATTGATATCAAAAGTCAAACTCAAGGAAAACTAATCTGTTTTACAGAAGATTTCTTTTCCTTGCGCTACAACAACAATACACTCTATCAATTCTCCTTTTTGAAAAGGAATGCCCCTCCTTCGCTCAAACTAAACGGGAACCAATGTGAACAATGGAACCTTTTGTTGAAATTGACCGAAAAAGAATTCTATTTCCCAAAAAGAGAATCAAAAAAAGTGTTGCGTTCTTACTTGAACATTATTCTCTTCGAAATTGAAAGAAGCTACCAACCTGTTGGTAATCAAGTTAATAATAAACATTCCCAAACTAAAGTACAGGAATTCGAAAATTTAGTCGACAAGTACTATGTAACCAAAAAGCTGCCCTCGGAATATGCCGAACTACTTAGTGTAACCCCAAACCATCTCAACAAAATTTGTAAGAAGGAAACAGGACAAACGGCAGGCGATATTATCCGAAAAAGGGTAATCATTGAAGCACAACGAATGCTTCATTATACCAATCTTTCTGTGTTTGAAATTGCAGAATCCCTTGGTTTTGAGAATGTATCCTATTTTATTACCAATTTTAAAAAACAAACCGGAAACACACCCGAACGATTTAGAAAATCTTAATGCTACTTCTATGCAAAAAACTTCCTTACTCCTTTTTCTTTTCCCCTTATTTGGCTGGGGACAAACTTTAGATTGGACAAAACAAGCCAACCCCTTCGATTTGCCAATCAATACTTTGGCCTTCACAAACAATGGTCAAAAAATACTAAGTGGAACAGATTGCCACCCGGCATCCATTCGTATGTTTGATGTAGATTCTTCCAATTTAGATTGGGACTATACCGTTGGCGACGCCTTTGAATGTATCATGGGATTAGCTCTTAGTGGAAATTCTAACTATATAGCTGCTGCCGAAGAAACCGGTAACCTCTTACTTTTTGACAATTCAGGACCTACACCTATTCTTATCGATACCATACAAACTGGTACTACCTATGGATTTGCTACTGCCATTTCACCAAATAATTCCGCAGTGGCGATGGCCTGCTCCAACGGCAAACTTTTGCTTTATTCCTTATCCGATGGGACCGAACTAGCCAATATCAGCGCTCATTCAACTTGGGTAACAACGGTTGCCTTTTCACCAAACGGCCAATACCTTGTTACAGGAGGAAGCGATGACAAGGTTAAAATTTGGGATACAAATGGCAACCTCCTGTTTACCTGCCTTGGCCATAGTGCTGATGTAAGCGATGTAAAAGTAAGTCCAGATAATTTATTTGTTATTTCTGCCTCCAAAGACAAAACCATTAAAGTTTGGGATATTGCAACGGGCAATTTGGTGCGATCTATTGCAGGTCATACATTTGGAATTAATTGTATCGACCTTTCACCTGATGGAACAAAAGTGGTTTCTGCCTCAACCGATAGGACTTGCAAAATTTGGAAACTTGAAACAGGTGAATTATTAAGCAGCTTTGCCAATCCGGATAGCAATGAATACAGGGCTGTTGCGTGGTCACCCTCCGGAGAAAAAATTGCTACAGGAAATATTGCCAGCCAATTGAGCATGTGGAGTGTTGATTTGGATTTAAGCACCAAAACAACCAACCAACCTGCCTCCTACCCTATCGGCTATTTCCAGACGAGTTCAAATTCTTTCCATTTCTATTCGAAACCAGACCAAAATTTTTCCCAAATCCAAGTAATTGATAACCAAGGAAAAATTATCCTATCTCTCCAAAACAGCCAAAGCATTTCCTTTCAAACCCTTCCTTCAGGCCAATACTTTCTTTTAGCCCTTGATAATCAAGGCGTTTTAAAAACACAACAGTTTGTAAAAGCCCAATAAGTAGCATTGAATAACCGAAAAACAAACAAAAGATGAATAAATTTCAAAAGTATAGGCCTGTTTATGAAACTAAAATGGCTTGTTTCTAAAAAGTTATGGCATAAAAAGGCATATAAAATGTTATTCCTTTCCGCTACATTTGAAATATCGTACTCCTTTTTCGCTTCATTTTAATCTCAACAATAATCATATCACCCATGAATATCAACCTAATCCTCATTACTTTCCTTGTATCAATTGCCACGATTATCACAAAATTCCTATGGGATATTAATAAATTGTCAAAAAATATCCGTAGTAATTCTTCGTCCAACACAAACCCTGAAAAAACAAAGGAATAAAACCTAGTTGTACCATTTCACTATGGTATTTCTAATCCCCTCTGGGCGTCGTATGGGGACGTCCAAGGGGATTTTTATTTGAATATCACTTTTGATTCCCAATTTATACCTACTTTCGGGTACCAAAAACAACTTTATGCGATTATTCTATCTTATTCCTTCTTTACTTCTCTGTTTCAGTTTTTCAAAGGCCCAAACCTTTCAAACCTTTCATGATTTTTCTGCGCCAACCATCTTTGAAGATACCATTTCTATGTCTCAATTTGCCGGAAAGAAACTTATGGTTGTCAATACCGCCAGCTTTTGCGGCTACACTCCACAATTTACCGAATTACAAGAATTGGATTCTACTTACGAAAGCTACAATTTTGAAGTAATTGGTTTTCCATGCAACGATTTTAGCAACCAAGATCCAAATAGTGATTCCACAATTTGGGAATTCTGTTCAGGAACTTACGGTGTTACTTTCCAAATGATGTCAAAAGTGCATACCGTTGTTGGCGATACGGCCCCTATCTACAAATGGTTGCAACGTGCCGACCTCAATGGTGTTTCGGATGCACAGGTGGGTTGGAATTTCAACAAATTCCTGATCGACGAACAAGGCCATTGGATTGCGCATTATTCTTCCACTACCCGACCTTTAGATCCAGCCATCATTAATTGGATTACTACCCCCAGTAGTGCTAGCATTAATGAAAAGCACACTTCTAGCTTTCAATTGCTTGAAAACCCCGTTGCTGGTCAAATCCACCTTCAAGCTCGCCAAAAGATATCCCATAAAATTGCCTATCAATTGGTAGATACGCAAGGTAAAACCGTATTAAATGGCGACTTCCTCCCCTCATCCAACGCCAGTCTATCGCTAGATGTTCAAACTTTACCGAATGGATTTTATTACCTGCAATTGCAAGGCGAATCGATTCAACAAAATTTCAAAATAGCGCTTAATTAATTCCCCGTCTCCAATCTTTTACTCCAACTAATCAGCCAAAACAAGCCAAACTTATTAATTTTTGGCTGTTTTTATATATATTTTAGCCATTATTTGAATTTTACCTCTACTTGTGGATTCATTACGTCCTATCCAAGTGTCGACAACAAGGGCAAAAACACCGTTTACCGCCTTTCGGATTTCTACACAGCGTTCTATTTTAACCCAAATTAATCAATAGGAGGATTTATTAATCCGAACTACTTGATTTAGTTGGGTTTACCCCTCCCGAAGAAATTTCGGGATAGCAGTTGTTATCAATTTGGACAAACAAATTGATTTACAACTGTTTAATCGTATATGCATTTCTAATGCGTAATCTGGGTTTAATTTTCTGAAAAATTACCGTGCATCCGCTAATAATTATTGGCTAAACATCCAAAACCAGCCTGTTTTCAACGCTTGGAAAGGAATTGCATTTGAACAGGTTTGCTTGAGTCATGTGCCCCAAATCAAAAAGGCATTGGGCATCAGCGGGGTGGTTTCCAAACAGGGTGCCTGGATTGGAGAGGCCAATAACCAAAAGGCACAGGTCGATTTGCTTATCGATCGACAAGACCAGGTGATTAACCTCTGCGAATGTAAATTCTCCAACGATGATTTTACTATCGACAAGGAATATGCAACGCAATTGCGGCGTAAAGTGGAAGTTTTTAAATCGGCTACCAAAACCAAAAAGGCCGTTTGGCTTACCTTTATTACCAGTTATGGTTTGCAAACCAATGCCTATTCTAATGAGTTGGTGCAAAAATCTCTCACGGCCGAGGCTTTATTTGAGGCGTAAAGTTTTAATTTTTAGGCGGGCCCATTCGCATTAACATTTCGCCTTTAAATACCTGTGGCAAGGCGAATGGCCGGGCTATCCACTGCAAGTCCTCAAGCCATTCCGCTTGGGCTTCATGGCTTTCCGGGCTTTCCGTTTCTATCCCTGCCCGATGGCAGATAAATAAAATTTGGTGGATTTGTTCCTGCTGAAACCTGAAAACTTCAAATTGTCGACATCAAAAAAAATCACCGAACCCTGATTCCCCCATTTAACCTTTAACTTTTAACTTTTAACTTCCCCCCCTCCCGGGTAGCGATAGAAACGGAAAGCCCACAGGGATGCGGAGGAACGGAGCAGACCGAGGACTTGCAGTGGATAGCGCGACCTTTTCGCCTTTGAAAAAGTAAAGGTTGAGCAGGAAGTTTTTGGGCGAAAAGGGACCCGCCTAAAAATTAAAAATGAAAAATTAAGAATGAAAAATCAGAGAATTTGGATTTTTTAAGCTTAGGATTTAAATAAAAACAGGAAACCCACTACTTTTGCGCCATGCATAATGAACTTACCGAACAGGAACAACTAAGAAGGCAATCCCTCGAAGAAATTATTAAATTAGGAATCGACCCTTACCCCGCCGAAAAGTTTGACGTAAACACTACGGCCGTTGAAATTCGCGATAAGTTCGAACAAAATAAGGAAGCTTTTCAAAACATTTCTTTGGCTGGTCGCATCATGACCCGCCGAATCATGGGTAATGCTTCGTTTGCTGAATTGCAAGACAGCACCGGCCGTGTGCAAGTGTATATCCGCCGCGACGATGTATGTCCAACCGAAGACAAAACCTTATACAATACAGTTTTCAAAAAACTATTGGATATCGGGGATATTATTGGCATAACAGGGTACGTGTTTTTGACCCAAACCGGGGAAATTACTATCCACGTAACTTCGTTGAAGGTGTTGGCCAAATCACTTCGACCTTTGCCCATTGTTAAAACCGATGCCGATGGAAACATTCACGATGCTTTCGTAGATCCAGAATTGCGCTATCGTATGCGTTATGTAGATTTGATTGTTAACAAAGGCATACGAGAAACCTTTTTGAAACGTACCCAAATTATCAATTCGCTTCGCAACACCTTTAACAGCAAAGGTTACCTTGAGGTAGAAACCCCCATTTTACAAAGCATCCCGGGTGGCGCTACGGCCCGTCCGTTTATTACCCATCACAATGCTTTGGATATGCCGTTGTACTTGCGTATCGCCAATGAATTGTACCTAAAACGCTTGATTGTAGGCGGTTTTGATGGCGTATACGAATTTGCCAAAGACTTCCGTAACGAAGGTATGGACCGCACCCATAACCCTGAATTTACCATTTTGGAAATCTATGTGGCCTACAAAGACTATTTCTGGATGATGGATTTTGTGGAAGAGATGCTTGAAAAAGTAGCCTTAGATGTTTTTGGGACTACCGACATCCAATCAGGTGATGGAACCTTAAGCTTTGCCCGTCCTTTCCGCCGAGTAACGATGTATGATGCCATTAAAGAATATACTGGTTTTGATATATCGGGCATGGAAGAAAATGAATTGAGGGAAGTGTGCAAAAAACTGCATATCGAAACGGATGCCAGCATGGGTAAAGGCAAATTGGTGGACGAAATTTTCAGCGAGAAATGCGAGAAACATTTTATCCAACCCACCTTTATTATGGATTATCCTGTGGAAATGTCGCCCTTGACCAAAAAACACCGCAGTAAGCCAGGTTTAGTTGAACGATTTGAGTTAATGATCAATGGAAAAGAAGTAGCCAACGCTTACTCGGAGTTGAACGACCCCATCGACCAACGTGAACGTTTTGAGGAACAATTGCGCCTGAGCGAAAGAGGTGACGAAGAAGCTATGTTTATCGACCACGATTTCTTGAGAGCCTTGGAATACGGCATGCCGCCTACATCAGGATTGGGTATCGGTATCGATCGATTAACTATGATGTTGACCAACAACAGCACCATTCAGGAAGTGTTGTTCTTCCCACAGATGCGCCCTGAAAAAGCAGATTAAGCTTTTTCGTGTACATTCTAAATCCCAATTTCTGTTAACCAAGGCAGTGATTGGCTTTCTTTAAGGTTTAAATGTTGGCGAATGCGTGATAATTCCCTTATTTCGCATTCGTCTATTTTTAGCCAATTCTATGCAATTGGCGATGTGTTGATTCTATGAAAAACTTACGTACTTTTTTAGTTATAGCCTTGATCATTGGCCTACTAGCGGCCATCAAACTTAAATTTCTCACCAAAGAAACCCCACAAGGTGGTCCGGGTGGCCCAGGCGGCCCTAATAAAGATGCTCCAGTGCTGGTTACAGGTTATGTTGTAAAACCCGACACCTTGGCCAATGAAGTGTTTATCTCAGGGAGCTTGGTTGCCAACGAACAGGTTGAATTGATGCCAGAAATGGCCGGAAGAGTGATTAAAATTTCCTTTACTGAAGGCAACAGGGTAAGCCAAGGCAGTTTGCTAGTAAAAATCAATGACTCCGACTTACAGGCAAGTTTGAAAAAACTAAAACTTCAAGAAAAATTGGCTGCTGATAATGTGGAACGTCGGAAGAAACTTTTAGCTGTAAATGGCATCAGTCAAGAAGAATACGATGCCGCAGCCAACCAATTAGCCACTTTTCAAGCTGATATCGCTTACACAGAAAGCCAATTAGCCAAAACCGAAATAAAGGCACCCTTTTCCGGAACGATAGGTATAAAAAATATCAGTCAAGGAGCTTTTGTAAGTGTGGGGACACCAATAGCCACCTTGGTACAGACCGATCCGGTAAAGCTTGATTTTTCAGTCCCAGAGAAATACGCTTCCTTGGTAAAAACCGGACAAACCATTCATTTTACCATTGATGGAGCGGAGGGTAATTTTTCGGCTAAAATCACAACCATAGACCCGAAAATCGACGAAAACACCCGTACCATTAAAGTAAGAGCTTTGGCTAACAATCCCTCGGGCAAATTGATGCCAGGCGGCTTTGCTGAAATTCAGCTTCCCCTTAAACGCAGTGCCGATGCTGTTATGCTTCCCACACAAGCCATTATTCCAATCTTGAAAGGACAAAAAGTTTTCATCGCCCGCAATGGAATAGCAGAAGAAACAAAAGTAGAGACAGGTTTCCGCAACGATACCAAGATTCAAATCATCAAGGGGGTTTCGATTGGCGATACGGTTATTGTATCAGGACTTTTGTCGGTAAAACCTGGAAGCAAATTAAAATTCACTTCGTCGAAATAGTCAGGACTAGGGTATGAGTATTTCAGAAATTAGCATTCGTCGTCCGGTTCTGGCCTTGGTCATGAACATTCTGATCGTCCTGTTTGGGGCCATTGGTTATACCTATTTAGGTGTTCGAGAATATCCCTCGGTTGATCCGCCAGTGATTACTGTTCGAACCAATTATGCCGGGGCAAATGCCGACATTATTGAATCGCAAATTACCGAACCACTTGAAAAGGCAATAAATGGAATCGAAGGGATTCGGTCAATATCTTCTTCATCCAATCAAGGTTCCAGCATAATTACGGTAGAATTTGACCTTAGCATCAATATGGAAACGGCTGCCAACGACGTGCGCGACAAGGTTTCCCAAACCCTACGGCAATTGCCTCAGGATATTGATGGAATGCCCACTGTAACTAAGTCGGATGCCAATGCCGATGCTATTATTTCCATGATTTTGCAGAGCAATAGCCGCGATATTTTGGAAGTTAGTGATTATGCCGAAAATGTGATAGCACAACGTCTACAAACCATTCCGGGAGTGAGCAATGTACAGATTTGGGGGCAAAAAAAATATGCTATGCGTTTGTGGATTGACCCAAAGAAATTGGCAGCTTACAAGCTTACACCATTGGATATCAAATCAGCTTTAGACCGAGAAAATGTAGAATTGCCCACTGGAAAAATTGTTGGCGACAATACCGAGTTAACCGTAAAGGCAGCAGGAAAACTAAAAGATGTAGCCCAATTCAACAATCTAATTATACAGGATACGGGAGGAAAGGTGATACGTTTGAGTGACGTAGGTTATGCCAAATTAGGTCCGGAAAATGAGGAAACCATTCTTCGACAAACTGGGGTTCCGATGATTGGATTGGCCGTAGTTCCTCAACCAGGGGCCAACTATGTTGATATAGCCAAGGAATTTTACAAGCGATACGAAGCTATTCAGCGTGATTTACCAAAAGATTACAGCTTTGGTATTGCTTTGGACCAAACCCGATTTATTTTGAAATCTATTGAAGAGGTTCAAGAAACCTTATTTATTGCCTTGGTATTGGTAATTCTGATTATTTACCTCTTCTTCCGGGATTGGCTAATTGCCTTCCGCCCTTTGATCGACATTCCAGTTTCTTTGATTGGAACCTTTTTCATCATGTATATTTTGGGTTTCTCCATCAATGTTTTAACCTTATTGGCCATTGTATTAGCCACTGGTTTGGTAGTTGATGACGGAATAGTAGTAACAGAAAATATCTTCAAGAAAATCGAGCAGGGACATAAACCATTGCAGGCGGCTATTCTTGGTTCGAACGAAATTTTCTTTGCCGTAATTTCTACATCAATCACTTTGGCTGCGGTGTTTTTGCCTATTGTTTTCTTGCAAGGTTTTGTTGGGAAATTATTCCAAGAATTTGGAATGGTCATCGCATCAGCAGTGTTAATTTCTGCTTTTGTTTCATTAACCTTAACACCCATGTTGAATGCCAAGTTGATTCGTAAAAACGACAAAAAGAGCCGTTTTTATGTAGCGACCGAGCCATTTTTTGTTTGGCTGAATGAAACCTACCGGCATTCTCTAGAAGGATTTTTGAGAAACAGGTGGTTGGCGTTTATCATTCTGTTTTTTGCCATGGGCGTTGGTTATTTTACTTTTAAAAGTCTGCCGGCCGAATTGGCACCTTTGGAAGATCGAAGCTGGGTGAGGCTTTCCATTACAGCACCAGAAGGAGCTTCATACGAATACACCGATAACTTTTTACTTCGGTTGACCGATTTTATTTCCGATTCCATTCCGGAGAAGGAAGTATTATTGACCGTTACCGCACCCGGTTTTGCTGGATCAGGAGCCGTAAACACTGGCTTTGTCAGGTTAAAATTTGTTGATCCTTCCGATCGAAAGCGCAGCCAACAGCAATTGGCCGATTATATGAGCGGACAGGCCAAGAACTTCCCGGAAGCCAAGGTTTTTGTGATACAGGAGCAAACAATTTCGGCAGGAGGTGGTCCAAGAGGATCATTGCCGGTTCAATATGTATTACAGGCACCTAATTTTGAGAAATTGCAGCAAGTAATTCCAAACTTCATGGAAGAAGTTAGCAAAAACCCAACTTTCCAAGGGTTTGATGTAAACTTAAAATTCAACCGTCCTGAACTTACCATTACCATTAACCGGGAAAAGGCCAAATCATTGGGTGTTTCGGTAGGAGAAATTGCCCAAACCATGCAATTGGCCTTTAGTGGACAGCGCTTTTCCTATTTCACCATGAATGGCAAGCAATACCAAGTGATAGGCCAAGTTGACAGAGCTAACCGGGATGAACCTTTGGACCTAAAATCATTGTATGTTCGAAATTCAAAAGGCGAGCTGATCCAACTTGATAATTTGGTTTTGGCACAAGAAAGTAGCAGTCCACCCCAATTGTATCACTATAATCGCTACCAAAGTGCAACGGTGAATGCTGGTTTGGCACCAGGAAAAACCATAGGCGATGGAATTAAAGCCATGGATGAAATCAAGAAAAAGGTTTTGGATGAAAGTTTTTCTACTGCCTTAACCGGACCATCGAGGGATTTTGCTGAAAGTTCGTCGAATGTGATGTATGCTTTACTGTTAGCCTTAGTATTGATTTACTTGGTATTAGCTGCTCAATTTGAAAGTTTTATTGATCCGTTGGTAATTATGTTAACCGTTCCATTAGCCTTTGGAAGTGCATTGTTTTCGCTATGGTATTTCAACCAAACCAATAATATTTTCAGTCAAATCGGGATGATTATGTTGATAGGTTTGGTGACCAAGAACGGCATTTTAATCGTAGAATTTGCCAACCAGTTAAAAGAAAAAGGAAAATCAAAGGCAGAAGCCATTCGCGAGGCATCTGTAGCCAGGCTGAGACCTATTTTAATGACCAGTATTGCTACTGCTTTAGGTGCTTTACCAATTGCCTTGGCCTTAGGATCAGGATCAAAAAGCAGAACAGGAATGGGCATAGTGGTTACGGGTGGAGTGATGCTTTCCTTGATTTTGACCTTGTATGTAATTCCGGCCATGTATTCCTATATGAGCAGGGAGCATAAGCCCGAAGAAGAAAGTTCTGATTTACTTCCAACTGAAAATGCATAAGAAAAGATGAGGAAGAAAGCATACCGTTTTTTATGGACCCTAGTATTTGGCTTGGTGGCATGGGTAGGAAAAGCCCAGGAGAATTTGAGTTTACAGGCAGCCATTGAGGAAGCCTTGAAAAACAACTATTCCGTTCGAATAGCCCAAAACAATATTGCCATTGCCCAAAATGAAGCCACTATTGGTAATGCAGGAATGTTGCCAACCGTGGCCTTTGGCGCTGGAGAATCATTTTCGGTGAACAATACCCAACAAAAACTAAGTACCGGAAATGAAATTAATCGAAAAGGTGCACAATCGACCAATACTACAGCAGGGGTAAGTTTGAACTGGACCCTATTTGATGGGTTTCGAATGTTCATTGCTTATGAAAGATTGAAAACTATGGGTGTAGTTGGTGAGCTGCAATTAAGGCAACAGATGGAAAGCACCGTTCAAAGTGTTGTAGTAGCTTATATGGAAATTGTAAAGCAGCAACAATTACTGAATGTGTTAGATACAACCATTTCCATATTTACGGAGCGTATGAATCTTTCCAAAAGCAAGTGGGAAATTGGTTCAGCATCGAAAATGGAATATTTGCAGAGCACCGTAGATTTGAACGAGCAAAAATCGGCCAGATTGAACCAGTTGATGGCTTTAGAAAATGCTAAAGCGCAGTTGAATGTGGTAATGGGAAGGAAGGCCGAAACTAGTTTTGGAGTTGAACCCGGAATTAGTATTCAGAAAAATTTGAACCTAGAAAATTTGAAACAAGCAGCAGAAGGCAACAATGCAACACTTGCTTATTTGCAGAAGAATATTTTGGTTTCAGAATTGGCTTTAAAGGAGATTAAATCAGGTTTTTATCCTAGGTTGATTGGCAATGCTGGTTATACCTATTCACGCTCTACCAACCAAGCCAGTATCATCCAATTGAACCAAAATTTGGGTTTGAACGCCGGATTAAACCTAAGTTGGACTGTATTTGACGGATTAAATATAAGGAGAAGAGTTAAGACAGCCCAATTAGGCATAGCCAACCAAAAACTGGATATAGAGAACAACAGGAACCAAACAGAATCGGCTGTGGTTGTTGCCTTTAGAAAATACAATTATGCTTTACGGATTTTGGAATTGGAACAAAGCAACCATCAAGTAGCAGAGGAATCGGCCTTGGTGGCAAGGGAAAGATTTAGGGCTGGCAGTTCTACAATTTTGGAATTAAAGGATGTTGAAAAAGCTTTATTAGATGCTAATTCAAGATTGGTGAATGCCGAATACAGTGCCAAACTCGCAGAAACAGAATTGCTGCGGTTATCGGGTAGTTTGTTGGGCAAATAATACCGATTGTAAATCTGTAATAGTCCAATTAGGTTTCGCCATAATTTGCCTAAACATCTTTTTTATCGGCATTTTCCAATCTAAATTTACAAATAGCTATTGGACTATTTATAAATTAAAAATGGTAGAAGGGATGGCTCCTTCTGTATTTTGGGTACCATTTAAAATTAAGGCTTTACTGTTTGAATTTCTACCAAAGGCGGAACGAAGGCCCCGGGCAACGATAGAGGCAGTCTAGCCCACAGGGATGCAAAGGGCTACACCATTTCACTACATTTATACATGGGGGAAAGTGAAGGTTATTGGAAAAGGGAAACCTATGCGATGGTGTAGCCCTTTGCAGACCGAGGACTAGCGCCGAAAGCGTGACCCTACCGCCATGCACAAAAGTTAAGACCCAGTAGAATGCGGTATTTGCGGTAGGGGGCCCGCATCCTAAAAAAGAAAAACTTCTATTTAGGTCATCGAATTGGGAATATTTATAATTTCGGGAGGAAGGCCAAAATGGCACCTAAAACTTCTGAAACCCTTATTGGAATTGACCTTAGACCACTTACTTTTTGGAATTAATAAAACTACTTCCACGAGGGTTGTAACTTAAATTCCTTTCCAGTCGTTATTTATCCATCGCATATTTTTTCCACTTTTGGCATTGATTTCCAGATATTTCCTAAATTTGACAAAATCCTTTACATGAAACACCTTTCCTTTTTAACCATTTTATCCTTGCTATTCAGTATTTCTGTTGTTTTTGGACAAACCAAACGCACCGGTTATTCTGGACCAATTCTCAAATCGAACGGACCTGTTGTAAGGGATTTGAACAGTTCTGCACCAGACAGTTTGATAGCGGCAACTTTATTTGGCAGTTGTGTTGAAATTATGAACTTCCACATAACCTCCCAATTTATGCAATCGATGGGGATTTATTCAGACAGTTTGGGATTATTGGGATTTAACGAAGGTTTGGTAATGACATCTGGCATGGCTGTAATGGCCAATGGACCGAATAGCAATGGAAGTATGGGTTACGACATCCAGTCGCCAGGGGATTATTTATTGGATTATTTGGTACCGCAGACAGGGATGACTCGGGATGCGGTGGTTTTAGATTTTGATTTTATTCCATTGGCAGACACCATTTATGCCTCTCAATTTGTATTTGGATCTGAGGAGTATCCGGAATATGTAAATTCAAGTTATAATGATATTTTTGCATTTTGGATTTCTGGTCCGGGTATTGTTAACTCTGAAAATTTGGCCTTGGTTCCTGGCACAACAGATCCGATATCAGTTAATACCATCAACGCTATAGCAACACCTTCTTATTTTTGGGCCAACGATACGGGGATAACCTCCCAAATGCTTCAATATGATGGATTTACGGTACCAATTCCATTGTATAAAGCCGTTACACCTTTGGATACCTACCACTTTAGAATTGCGATTGCCGATGTAAGTGATGGAATATATGACAGTGGTGTTTTTATTAAGAAAGCCAGTTTTTGCGGGAATACCTCTTTGATTTTTTCAGGCTATGTCGCACAACCTGGTGGAGGCAATACAGTAAACTTCACCAATACCAGTGGACATGCCGAAAGTTATTTTTGGGATTTTGGTGACGGGACTACTTCAATTGAAGAAAATCCAACCCATACTTTTCCTGATAATGGCGTTTACAATGTTAGTTTGGTGGCCAACAATATTTGTAAGTCGGACACATTTGCCCAGGCTTTGGATTTAATTACAGTTGGATTAAGCGAAGCACAGACAAAAATGAAGCTTGACTTTTTCCCTAATGGAGATGGCGCCTATTCTTTGCATGCCGTTTTGACGAATCATTCGCCTTTCCAAATGGAAGTTTTAAATGGCATTGGTCAGGTAGTTTATTCTGAAACTCAACAAGGGAAAAGGGAATACCATACCCAGTTTGATTTATCTACCCAGTCTCAAGGTGTTTACTTTGTAAGAATTCAAACCAATGGGGAGTCGAAATTGGTGAAGTTTGTGAGGTAGTTTCAAATTCTCTACAATTATGATTTACTAGGTTCAAGAATGGATTTAAAGCCCTTATTTTTGAACTGAACCCAAATTCAGCATTAGAAATCTATTACAGCTTCCAACTGCTTCAAATACAAGGATTTCAGAACAATTTTTGACTTCAAAATAGTTTACTATTCCTTCACCCCAAAATTAACCTGAAGCCCTCGTCTTTATTGCATTTGAAAGCTTCATTACGATTTCTAATGCGTAATCTGGGTTTAATTGCTTTTATGACTTCGGCAATAGATTTAGTAGGATTTTGAAGATAAAGGCAATGGACATGGTTTGAATTACCCGTGATTAATTTGGGGGTACAACCCAGTTCGAGGAATTGCCTTTCCAAGGCGGTATATAGTTTAGGTTGAAAGCTGGGATGAATAATATTAGTTTGGTTTTTGGTTGTCCACATAGCATGGATCCAAATTTTGGTGAAAGAGTAGCTCATAGAAAATTGATTAATAAATCCCGAGGAGGGTTTTTGTTTATAAAAAAGGTAAAATAATAAGGGGATATCCCAAAAATCCTTCCAAATTGTATCAATCTCTTTCTTCTCCGTTTAATTCATTTCACTTAATGTAGTATTTTCTGATTAATTAGTATGCTAACTGTGGCCTACTAGCCTGTAGTTCAGTTTGTTAAATTGGAAAGGAATTATTGGAAGTCCCCAACATTAAAACCCTATTGAGCCTAACCAATAATAAACCGTTCATTTCCTACCTAAAACAATGTGAAAATAAAGCAATGGTTAACGAATTTAACTATCTTTGACATTGAAAATTTAACTCTTAAAAATAGAATCAGATATTCTCGACAACAAAGTTGTTTTTTTTGAGGAAGTGCTGAATTGCAAATCTTCTATTAAATTAAAACTTAAAATAAAAAGAACTTGAAGTGCTATTAATGCTAATTGAAGTTTAGGTTTATTCGGTTGAACGTGGTTGATACGCTTTGCTCGGCCATCCATGGTTCAAGCTTTTTGGAATAAAAAATATCATTAAAAACCTTATAATTAACAAACAATAATGAACAAACAATACATCATCATTGCCCTAACAATTATCACCTTGGTGGGAACCATAATCAATTGCCATGCACAAACCAAGCAAGGTCAACCCTGCCAAGACACTGTTTTCATTGACGATCCAAACAAGGCAGGCAATATGCTTATGAAAACAATTCCTTGCCCTAAGGCTACGCTCAACTTTCACGGAGATGGAGCGGGTATAACCCCCGATGTGCTTCCTTTGCTAAATGAAGTGCTTGTAGAAGATAATGAAAGTAAAATAACCCGATTTAACCTAGTAATTAATAAAAAAGGTAAAGAAAAAACAATTGAAGTTTTGGGCTCAAAAATTCCCGAAGCAGCATTGAAGGAAATAAAAAGCCTTAAACCTGGTAATACAATATTAATAACAGAAATAATTCAAGAAACAAGATTCGGTAACAGCCGAAAACTCCTAGATATAAAAATTGATGTAATAGCTCCCTTACCTGTAAAATAATAAAGATATCAAAACAAACAAAAATGAACAGGCAAACACATCGTTGTTTCATAGCTTGGCTAGGCATCTAAGTCCTCAGCCTTTAACGATAGATTAAAGCGTAGAGCTTTACTAAAACCTTCCCAAATTGTATCGTTTCATACTTTGGATACTAATTCGTTTAACTTAATATGTTTTAGTATTTTCCGACATATTAGTGAGCCATCCTTAACTTTTTAGAAGTTTTTAGGTCGTTGGATGGTTATTTTAAAAAGCAGTTTCCATGCTGCTTTTTATCATTTTTTTAACTTTTTTATTTGATAAGGCTATTTGGATAGCAATCTAAAATAAAACTATTTTTTCAAAAAAATACTAAAACTTAAAATAAAACGAAGGCTTCACTATAAATCCATAAACCCCCGGATTGCCCAAATAATCCAATCGCCATACAAAATCAATTCTTGCAATCTTGAAAATATTCTCAAACCCAAACCCTACCTCGTAATACGGCCTTCCTATTCCTTGAATACTATACAACAGCGGAACCTCTGCATTGGTCCGGTTGGCCACACTCAAATTACCCCAATAACCTTTCCCAAAGACAAATTCCCTCCATTTTAATTTCTTCACCAAGGGAATGTAATTCAAAATCAATCCATCCAAATGATATTCAACCTGACTCGTAACATATTGGTCTGATACAAACTCCAAATAATTCATCAGGTTAAATGCCAGTTTATCCCCTAAAACCATCTGGTTAGCCGCTGGTGTAAACAATAATGGCCAAGGTAATTTGCCCCATAATTTCCCTCCTTCGACCATCCAATCCACATAACCAAGTCTATTTAATGAACTACGATGCTCTAGCCTAGTTCTAAGCTTGGTATAACTATAGCTGCTACCAAAAACACCCGGTCTACCCCAAGTAAATTCGCCTGCTAAACTTGGCCATTTAGACCTATTCCTTCCACCCATCCCATCACCAAACTTGGCATCGGTATTCACCTTGCCGTAATTAATCCGAAACGAAACTTGTAAACCAGCATCCTTTATTTCATCTACAACTCCAAAATGCCCCGAATCCAATCCGGTTGAAAGCCGATATCCCCCATAATTCTGTACCCGCTTGTGAAAAACAGTAACCCGAGTAGCCATGCCAGCCATCCAGTGCCGTTCGTAAAACAATTGGATATCCGTATTGAAAGTTCTGAATTTTAGTTTATCGGTTCGAATTAAAGAAGTGAGGACATGGTCCAATGGAATCATATTATCGGTCCGCCCATTTTGGTTTAAATCATGTTTGTAAAATGCCCCAAGGGAATGCTTGCGGTGATAAGCATTTTTTAGCCCAAAATTCCAAGTTACATGTCCGCCGTATTTCCACATTCTGTCACCAAATCCATAGGCAGCATATCCGCTAAAATCAACATGTTTGTCCATTTTTTTGCCGGAACGTATCCCAAGTTTTAGCCTTGATCCTTCATACAAATTGTGACTATAAAAAGTCCAGATATTCCCCAATTCTATATAATCGGTTGGAAACCAGGAATTGGTTAAGGTTAAAGTGGTTTTAGCTAATTTTCGGAACTTTTTATCCTTGGCCAAACTATCGGTCATTTTCAAAACGCCTTTGTCATAACTGTTCAACCCATAAGGCCGCATTTTTTCCCAAACTGCCTCGGTGGTAAATTGGGCTGAATCCATTTCGACTGGAATGGAAGCATTTCGATAAAATGAGTCTTCCATTGGTTTGTTGACTTCAATTTGTCGGTTTACCACCAATTTACGACCAAAGAAACCCGTCAATTCACTCGAATTTTCCACCACGGTGAAATCTCCCAACAATTCGCTTTTGCTTACTATCCAATGTAGGCCATCAGGTTTGATATAATGCTGCTGAACATAATAGTTCCTAACAAAATTCACATTGGCCTGAACCGAAAACTGTAAATCAACCTGCACCACGGCCCAACTCAAAGTATCGATATACATACTTCCCGTAAAAGCAACATCGCCCGGATTCTGTGGTTTAAAATAAATTTTCCGACAAGGGTAATCGTCCTTGGTATAAATGGTGTCGCCCGCCAAAACGTATTTGTAATACAGCTTGAAATTATCGTTTATTGGGCTCGGGAAAGGCTTTTCGAGAATACTAACGAAGTTGGAATATACATCGGTTTCCAAATTCATATCCTGGGCAAACTTCATAATCTTTGGACCCTTCAAGCCTTTTGTTTGGGTAGCAATGATGTATTGTTTGGTGGCTTTAGGATTGGAACGATGGTATATTTTACTAGCTGTTTCACTAAAAAGAACCGGTAAAAAAGTAACGCTATCGCCTGTAGTATCGGAGTATTCCCAAATAAAATCGAAAGGCCTCAACAAAGCGTTTTTCTTGAGTTTTTCAGTGAAATGGTTCAGGTCGAACCGGGTTTTCTCATACCGTTCCAAACTGTAAAATTCAATATTCTGAGGATTGTTTTTGGCTTTGTTTTCTACCACATTCCTCAAAATCGGGAAAGCAGGGTTTTCGCCTGGCTTGACGGCAATTTCTTTCAATTGAAACACCTCCGGTTCTAAAATAACCTCCACTTCTTTTTTACCTTTTATAAACACCGCTTGCTCCTTGAAACCAATAGATGAAAAGTGCAAACTATCCGCTCCCGCACTCAATCTCAAGGCAAAATTCCCTAGGGTGTCGGTTAAGGTACCATTGTTGGTTCCCACCACAGAAACGGAAACAAAGGGTAACACAGGATTTCCTTTCTCCGATGAAAACACTTTCCCTTTTAAAGTAATGGTTTGGGAATGCAATGGATTTGCCGCCAAAAGGAAACAAATCAAGCCTAAACATCCCCAAAAGGATAAATTTATTGCTATGTTAAGGCTATTCTTCAAAATTTATTGGGTCCATTCCTTCGCAAATATCTTGCCGCAAGCCCTTGGTTGGAAATTTAGGGATTAATATTTTTCAAAAGTCACACTTTTTCGGGCACGAAATCCGATATTTGCCGCTTATGAACAATCCCCACGTAGCAGCCGAAGAAGAGTTTATTGAAGTACTCGGGGCCAGAGAACATAACCTCAAAAACATTGATATCTCCATTCCGCGCAACAAACTGGTGGTCATCACCGGCCTAAGCGGGAGTGGCAAGTCGTCTTTGGCTTTTGATACGATTTACGCCGAAGGCCAACGCCGCTACATGGAAAGCTTTAATGCCTATGCCCGCCAATTTTTGGGCAATATGGAAAGGCCGGATGTGGATAAAATCAATGGATTAAGTCCGGTAATTTCTATCGAACAAAAAACAACCAACCGCAACCCGCGAAGCACGGTCGGTACAGTTACTGAAATATACGATTTTCTGCGCTTACTTTTCGCGAGAGCATCCAAAGCGTATTCCTACAATACGGGAGAAATAATGCAGAAATATTCCGATGATGAAATCGTGGATACCATACTCCAAAATTTCTCAGGAAAAAAAACAGCTATCCTTGCACCGATTATCAAAGGGAGAAAAGGTCATTACCGAGAACTTTTCGAGCAAATCCAAAAACAAGGCTTTACCAAAGTAAGGGTCGATGGAGAAATTGTAGAAGTTTCTTCCAAACCCAAATTGGACCGGTACAAAATCCATGATATTGAGGTGGTAATCGACCGAATTGTGGCCAAAGAATCGGATAGAGAACGGATTTATAAAAGTGTTCAAACAGCTATCAAGCAAGGCAAGGGCGAACTGATGGTGATGGATTTGGATTCCAATTTGGTTAAACAATACAGCCGAAACCTGATGTGCCCTAGCACTGGCATCAGCTACGAAGATCCGCAACCCAATACCTTTTCATTCAATTCACCCTACGGTGCGTGCTCCAAATGCCATGGCCTAGGAACTGTAGCTGAAATCGACCGAAAAAAATTGATACCCGACGAAAAGAAAAGTATCAAAAAAGGTGGAATTGCGGCCTTGGGCGAATACAAAAGCAATTGGATCTTCACCCAAATTCAAGCTTTGAGCGAGAAATACAATTTCAGTCTGGATGAACCAATTGCGGATATTTCGGAAGAAGCAATGGATGCCATCCTCTTTGGTTCTGAAGAAGTGTTGAAGGTGAAAGCTGAGGACGGAAAATCCAGCTCCTTTGCCATGAGCTTCGAAGGTTTGGTGAATTTTCTGCTCCGCCAAAGTCAGGAAGCAACTTCAAAAACGGAAATGAACTGGATTCGTGGTTTCTTGAACCGGGTGGAATGCCCAGTTTGCCAAGGTGCACGACTTAAAAAAGAAGCGCTTTGGTTTAAAATCGACAACCATAACATCGCTGACCTTTGCCGAATGAACATTTCCGACCTTGGAAAATGGTTCGATACCGTAGAAGTTAACCTGGACGAAAGGCAATTGCTTATCTCTAAAGAAATTTTAAAGGAAATACGCTCGCGAGTTGGATTCCTATTTGATGTTGGTCTTACCTATTTAACCCTCGATCGAAATGCCCGCAGTTTATCCGGCGGTGAGGCACAACGAATCCGTTTGGCTACTCAAATCGGCTCTCAATTGGTTGGGGTACTTTATATCTTAGACGAACCCAGCATTGGACTGCACCAGCGCGATAATACCCGCCTTATCGATGCCTTAAAAAAACTACGCGACACTGGCAATTCGGTGTTGGTAGTAGAGCATGATAAAGATATGATGATGGAAAGCGACCACCTCATAGATATTGGCCCCGGAGCTGGCATCCATGGCGGAAAAATCGTGGCACAAGGCACACCCCAAGAAGTAGCCAATGCAGGAACAGTTACAGCCGACTACCTTCTTGGAAAAAAATCCATTCAAGTCCCGACGGAACGTAGGAAAGGAAATGGGGAATTTTTGGTACTTAAAGGTGCCACTGGAAATAACCTTAAAAACCTGACTGTTAAATTTCCTTTGGGCAAATTTATCTGTGTTACCGGTGTTTCAGGCAGTGGCAAATCAAGCCTTATCAGCGAAACCTTGTATCCAATTCTGTCGAAATTCTTCTATAAAAGCGAAGACAAACCGTTGGAATACGGTAAAATCGAAGGGTTGGAGCATCTTGATAAATGCATTGAAATTGATCAAAGTCCCATTGGACGCACACCCCGCAGCAATCCGGCTACTTACACAGGTGTGATGGACGAAATCCGTAACCTATTTGCGAACTTGCCCGAGGCCAAAATCCGTGGCTACAAACCCGGCCGTTTTTCATTCAATGTAAAAGGTGGGCGATGCGAAACCTGTCAGGGAGCAGGCATGAAAACCATCGAAATGAATTTTCTGCCCGATGTGTATGTGCAATGTGAAACATGCCAAGGCAAACGCTACAACCGCGAAACCCTTGAAATTCGCTTCAAAGGCAAGAGCATCAACGATGTGCTAAACATGGATATCGATACGGCCGTAACTTTTTTCGAAGCCGTGCCCTACATCGTTCGCAGCATCAAAACCTTACAGGATGTTGGCTTGGGCTACATTACCCTTGGCCAGCAAAGTACCACCTTGAGCGGAGGGGAAGCCCAACGTATCAAATTGGCCACCGAACTGCAAAAAAGGGATACCGGAAAAACCATTTATATACTCGACGAACCCACTACTGGCCTGCATTTCGAGGATATTCGCATTTTACTTGAAGTGCTCAACAAACTCGCCGACAAAGGCAATACCATCGTGGTTATTGAACACAACATGGATATTATCAAAATGGCCGATCACATCATCGATATCGGTCCTGAAGGCGGCAAAGGCGGCGGCACCATCGTTTGCGAAGGAACTCCTGAAAAAGTAGCCAAAGTAAAAGGAAGCTTTACAGCCGAATACCTCAAACGGGAATTGTAGTCCCTGTTTTTTAAATTTTGTCCAAGACTATTTTAGCCAAATTAACCAATGAGAGGATTACATGGCCATAACTACCTGATTCAGATAAGCTTACAAATATTACAAACAACATTAGTTCTCATCTTTCTTTGCTAACTTCCCTTTTCCCTTTTCTCTTTTCTCTTTTCTCTTTTCTCTTTTCTCTTTTCTTACTTCCCTTTTCCCTTTTCTCCATTTTTAATTTTTAATTCCCTAATTTTTAATTTCTCTTGGCGTGCCCCCTCCGCCCAAAACCGCATTAGCAAAAAATCAACCATTCTGCAAGGGGCGTTCGGGTCAGGCTATCCACTGCAAGTCCTCAAGCCCTTCCGCTTGGGCTCCATGGCTTTGCGGGCTTTCCGTTTCTATCCTTGCCCGGAGCGCAGTGAAATTAAGCATTTGTGAATTAAATTGACATTGGGTAAGCATCCAAAAAAATGCACGGAACTATAATTGAAAAACCACTGAGAAATAAACCACCAACAACCGGGCACGGAGGACCCGGGCAACGATTGCAGCAAGTACCCCACAGGGATGTGTAACCCGAACACTTTCGGGTTACGCAGACCGAGGAGTACTGCGGAAAGCGTGACCCTACCGCCCTGCACAAAAACCAAGACCTCGGTAAAATGCTGTTTTGGCGGTAGGGGGCCCGCCTAATCAAAAGCAACAAAAATTATAGCTTAAATGTCCGTATCATTCGGAATATTAAAAAACTGGGGTTGTATATTGACCTTCCCAAACGCCTGTTTGATGCGGGTTTCGTCGGTATCGGTTATAAAAACCTGCCCAAAATCGGCCGAGGAAACCAATTTGAACAAATGCTCCACACGGGATTGATCCAACTTTTCAAAAATATCATCCAACAACAAAATAGGTGGCACATCCTTGGTTTCTTTCAACCAATAAAACTGGGCTAGTTTCAAAGCCAACAAGTAGGTTTTTTGCTGACCTTGGCTAGCGTACTTTTTCAATGGGAAGCCATTCAATACAAACTCAAAATCGTCTTTGTGAACGCCCATAGTGGTGGTCCAGGCGTTGAAATCCTTGGTATGGTTCTGCAACAGCAACTGCTCCATACGCGTGCCAATCAAACTACTTTCGTAGCGAATTTCGGGCTTTTCATCGGTATTGGAAATTTGCTGGTACAGTCGTTCAAACACCTTTTCGAAATCGGACAAAAACGCTTGCCGTGATTGAAAAATATAATTTCCGGGCTGCTCCAACTGCATGTCGAGAATTTCCAATACCGTGGAGTCGAAGTGGCGGTTTTCACCCATTTGCTTCAACAAGGCATTGCGTTGCACCAGCAAGCGGTTGTAGGTCAACAGGGCTTCGAGGTAGTTTTTATCGTTGAGCGAAATAACCGAATCCACAAACCTTCGGCGATCTTCGCTGCCTTCGGTGATTAGAAACTGATCGGTAGGTGAAATCATGACCACCGAAATCACCCCAATATGATCGGCCAAACGGCTGTATTCCTTATCGTTTTTCTTGAACACCTTGCGTTGTCCACGTTTTAGTCCACAGGAAACCAAAACGGCCTCACCTTGCAGGTCAAATTTACCATTCAGGGCAAGAAAAGGCTCATCGTGGCGAATTACTTGGTGATCGGCCGGATTGAAATAGCTTTTGCAATAGGCCAAGTAATAAATCCCGTCGAGTAAATTGGTTTTTCCGCTTCCATTCTTACCAACAAAGCAAACCACCCTATCCTCGAAGGAAAGATGGGCGTGGCCATAACTGCGAAAATTGGTGAGGGAGAGCTCGTTCAGTATCACTTGGGCAAAGGTAAAGGATTCGTTCAAATACCCATGGCGCTTTCTGAACAGCTTAAACCCAGATTACGCATTAGAAATGCATAAACGACTAACCAGTTGTAAATCAATTTGTATGGCCAAATTGATAACAACTGCCATCCCGAAATTTCTTCGGGAGGGGTAAACCCAACTAAATCAAGTAGTTCGGATTAATAAATCCTCCTTTTGATTAATTTGGGTTAAAAAGGAGTTGAAATATTCAGGAAAAGAATAAAAAAAAAGCCAAATTCTGCCAGCTTGACTTATCCTACTTATTGGCATAGGGTTTGGGAACGAAAACCGCTGCAAAAGAAGGAAGAATACAACTTTTAACCGCATCGTTGGTTTAACAGGCCTTTTATCCGATTTTTTGCTGTAAAAACCACCCCAATTGCCTTGGAACCCGCTTCCAAAGCCCTGACATATTGACGTATGAATAATTTTAACATAAAACCGTTTGACCTAGAATCGATTGTGGATGAGGATACCGAGTTTATTCCAGTAATGACCACAGAAGAAGAGGAAAGCATGAACAATGAAGATATTCCGAGCGAAATCGGTATACTTCCCTTACGCAATACGGTATTGTTTCCTGGTGTAGTGATTCCCATTACGGTTGGACGGGATAAATCCATTAAACTGATTCAGGAAGCCAACAAGAAAAAGAAATTCATTGGTGTGGTTTCTCAAAAAGACCAAAGCATCGACGATCCGGGGTTTGACGACCTGAACCTTGTTGGGACTTTGGCTATGGTAATCAAGCTTTTCAAAATGCCCGATGGCAGCACCACCGCCATTATACAAGGGAAAAAACGTTTTGCCCTAGATCAATTTTTAGGGAACGAGCCTTACTTAAAAGCCTCCATCAAAGAGTTTAAAGAAATCAGGGCTGATGAAAACGATCCTGAATTTTCCGCAATAATCGGTTCGGTAAAGGATATTTCCCATCAAATCATCAAAGTTTCGCCAAACCTACCTTCTGAAGCCAGTTTTGCCTTAAATAATATTGAAAGCGCCTCCTTTCTGTTGAATTTTATTTCATCCAACATGAATTCGACGGTAGCAGAGAAACAACATATTTTGGAAATTGCTGACCAAAAAGAAAGAGCAAAATCCATTTTAGCTCAATTGAGCAAAGACCTGCAATTGCTGGAAATAAAAAACCAAATTCAATCGAAGGTGAAGGTGGAGGTTGATAAGCAACAAAGGGAATATTTTCTGAACCAACAGTTGAAAACCATCAAGGAAGAACTGGGAGGAGGAAACGACCGCGAAATGGAGGAATTGAAGGAAAAAAGCAAGCATAAAAAATGGTCGAAACAAGTGATGGAATTCTTCGATAAGGAAATGGACAAACTTGGACGGATGAATCCAAATGCGGCCGAGTATTCCATTCAAATGAACTATATCGAAACCTTGCTTGAACTGCCTTGGGAAGAATGTTCAAAGGACAATTTTGACTTGAAAAATGCCGCGAAAGTGCTTGATAAGGACCATTTTGGATTAGAAAAGGTTAAGAAAAGAATTTTGGAATATTTGGCGGTTTTGAAACTGAAAGGAGATATGAAATCGCCTATCCTTTGTTTGTACGGTCCTCCGGGAGTTGGAAAAACATCCTTGGGTAAATCTATTGCCAAAGCTTTGGGTCGAAAATATGTTAGGATGTCGTTGGGTGGATTGCGCGATGAAGCCGAAATAAGAGGACACCGCAAAACTTATATTGGGGCTATGCCTGGACGCATTATCCAAAACCTGAAAAAGGTAAAAAAATCCAATCCTGTTTTTGTGTTGGACGAAATCGACAAAGTGGGAAACAGTTTTCAAGGCGACCCCTCCTCTGCCCTACTGGAAGTTTTGGATCCGGAACAAAACACCACATTTTACGACAATTATTTAGAGTTGGATTATGATTTATCGAAGGTGATGTTCATCGCGACTGCTAATAATCTTAATACCATTCAGCCGGCCTTGTTGGATAGGATGGAAATAATTGACATTACCGGTTATACCCTCGAAGAAAAAATTCAGATTGCCAAGAATCATTTGGTTCCAAAACAAATCGAAGAACATGGCATGAAAAAGAAGCAATTGCGATTTAATGAAGATGTGCTTGGTTTTATGGTAGACCATTACACCCGTGAAAGTGGGGTTAGAACCTTGGAAAGGGAAATAGCCAAGGTGGTAAGAGCCATTGCTTTGAAAGTAGCTACCAAAGAGGAATACAACGAACAAATAACGAAGGAAGAAGTACGGGAAATTTTAGGCGTATCCCATTTCAACCGCGATAAAGGATTATCCAATGAGATAGCTGGCGTAGTTACTGGTTTGGCTTGGACTGCTGTGGGTGGAGATATTTTATTTATTGAAACCAGTTTAAGCAAAGGAAAGGGAAAACTCACCTTGACAGGCAACTTAGGCGACGTGATGAAAGAATCGGCCGTAATCGCTTTGGAATACCTCAAATCACATGGCGAAAGTTACGGAATTGCTGCCGAAGCTTTCGATAATTGGAATGTGCATATCCACGTACCGGAAGGTGCCACACCAAAAGATGGACCCTCAGCCGGTATTACCATTTTTACAGCTTTGGTTTCGGCCTTTTCACAGCGAAAAGTAAAAGCCAAACTCGCCATGACAGGAGAAATTACCTTACGTGGCAAGGTTTTACCAGTAGGTGGAATTAAAGAAAAAATACTAGCCGCCAAAAGGTATGGCGTTGAGGAAATCATACTTTGTTTAGACAACAAAAAAGACATTGATGATATTAAACCCATTTACTTGGAAGGGCTAACTTTCCATTATGTGGAAACGATGGACGAAGTTTATAAACTCGCCGTATTGCCCGACTTGGTAAGTAAACCATTGGACATTAACTATGTTGCCAAAGAAGTGAAGTAGTTTATTTCTTTCGCCTTAGTTTGGAGGTTTTGTTGTAGGCCGAGTTTTTCTCTTGGAACCAGGCTTCAAAGGAAATCAATTCAAAACCCAGTGGTTTCCATATATTGGGAACAACCTGAAGTTTTTCGAACCTTTCGGCTTCGTATGCCTCGATGTATGGGAAATCAAAATCCTTCTTGTCTAATTTGTTTAAAATGGAAAAAATTATCCTAAGGCGATCAATTTTGTAGTTCTTAATATTAGGAAATGTTTTTCGGAAAGAGGCCAACTCATAGGACCAGAGTATGGATTTATTGGTCTCGAACAAAAGGTATAGAAAGAGTATTCTAGAGAAAACAAAAAGTTCGCCTTTATTCAAAGCTAAGGCATTGGCATCTTGATTTAAACAATTTAAGGCCTCTTTATATAGACCTTTTTTGAAATACAAACAAGTTTTGTAATAGTTCCAAATGATTACATTATCTTTTTTTTCTTTAAATTTAGGATGTACTATGGCTTGGTCGTAGATTTTGACGCATTCTTCAAATTGTCCAAGGTGGAAGTATGCAAGAAATAAATAATTTAAAGCTATTAAATAATTACTCAACTTTGGATTAAAAAGAGAAAGTGCTATTTGAATACTTTCCTTTGCACTATTATAATCCTTATTTAGTAAGCAAATCTCTGCAATTTCTGTATTCAAACCAGCTACATTAACAGGAGAATTAATAGAGGGGTTCTCCAAAGTTAATTTCAACAAACTTTTACTATAATAATCAAGCAACCCATAATCTTCTACTTGTAATGAATAAAAAATAGCCGACCTATAATACCAAAATCCATTTTTTGCCAATGAGACTCTTTTATAGATTTCTTCTAACTCCTTAATTGCTTTAAATCCATTTGAAATATACTCATCCGAAAGCTTAAACTCATTTCGATTATAACCCCCAAAATCATTGTACAAACTCAAAGAACGAACAAGGCTTATTGATTCATTAAGTAATTTTTCCGACATAAATTTCAAACTTGTTATTTCGCTCTTTCGACCAATTGTACCGTACCTAACCCTCTTCAACTCAGCTAAAACTAAGCCTTCAATTGGATGTTCAAATATCTCCGAAATTTCAAGACCTTGATTTATAAAATAATCACCTAAACTCGTAAGTCCTCTTCTATATAAAAACTCAGAATACAATAATGATTTCTTCAAGTCTAGTGAAGCCGAAAAATTTTTTGATCTTACAATTTTATCAGAATCTAGAACCAAAACCAATCCTAGTATATCCCTTAACAACCTGTTTAATAAATGAGAATAGGCACTACTTGAATATAAACCATTATATAAATCTCTAATAATATCCCCTTTAGTACAATTATTTTTCTTTAATAAATAACTAAACAACTTGTACCTTTTCAAATAATCACTAGACTTATTTGATTTGTAAAAATTTGCAATAATCCTAATCTCTTGTTTACTTAAAGTATTAACAAGATCTTGTAAATTCTCAATTTTCATCTATTTTTAAATATATCCAATCAAAAAAATTTATCAATTCAAAACCTAGAGGTTGCCACAATAAATTTTGATCTATTAATACTGAATCAAAAATTACCCTATTGTTCTTTATTAACAATTCAAAATCAAATCCATAACCAACAAATTTATTTAATACTTTTAAAATCAATTTAATCCTATCTTTCTTGAAACCATTCAATTTTGAAACACTTTTTCTAAATGAATCTAATTCAAATTCTAGTTCATCAAATCTAAACTGTTCAACATAAACCATAAGAATCATTAATCTATATCCTAATTGAAACTCTCCTTTATCCTGAATAAATACAGAATGGTTTTTATTTAAGAGTTCAAGTGCCAATTTAAACTCTCCATTCCTAAAACAAAGACAAGCCTGAAAATAATCCCATTTAGCTGTAGTAATTTTATTTAATTGGAACCTTGGATGAATTCGAGCTCTTTGAATAACATCATTAGCTTTGGTAAAATCTCCAAATAAGAAACAAGACTGAAAATAATTTTCTAAAGTTAAAAGGAAATTATTTAGCTGAGGATTGAAAAGATTTAAGGCCTTTAAGGAGTAACTAACCGCTAATTCAAATTGCTTACCTGAAATACAAATTTCTGCCAAATCTTTACTAGCCCCTGCCAAATTCACTGGAGAGTATAAAGAAGGATTACTCTCCGTTAACTCTACCAAAACCTTCCCATGAGAAATTGCAGTTGAATAATCTAAAATATATGAATAATAAGACAAAGCAGCCCTATGAAACCAAAATCCAATTCTCGGGTTAGGATGAGAAGAATATATACTTTTCATTTCTACCAAAATTAGGTATGCTTCTTCTAGCTTTTCTTTACTTAGGTTCTTCTTTCCTAAATACCTAATAGTGAAAGAATAAAACAAACTTACAACTTTTGAATTAGCTTCTATTACCTTAATTGAATTACCAATTTCTTTATTAAACCAGTCAATAACGGCCCCTCCTTTGGTAATTCCATGAGTAACTCTTTGAAAATCCAGTAAAATATACCTTTCCGCATAGAATTCATATTTTTCGGACATTAACACTCCTTCCTGAATAATATCATCTCCAATTTCCACCAATCCTCTCCTATAAAGTAACTCAGCAAATGCCATTTTCTTTTTTGTTTCAAAGGATGCCGAAAACATTGGTGATCTGAATTTTTTATTACTCTCCTGGAATAATATTATATTAAGAATATCATTTCTTAATCTAGTCTTAAGGTGAGAAAAAGCAGATTTAGAACCTTTGTAACCAAACAACTTAATTATTTCATTTCCAGACAATTTATTGTTATCCTTAATCAAATCAAACAATTCTAGTCTTAATCGTTCTTCATTATTTACATTTCGACTATATATCAACCTCACAAGATCAACTTCCCGTTTATTAAGAGACTTAATCAATCCTTTTAAATCGTCCATGAAGTAAAAATGGCAAAAAACCTCAGAGTTTAACAAGGAACTTTATTCAATTTTTCAACAGATCAAACAAGAAAAACCTTTACAAATTTTAACAAAAAATAAAAGGTTACATTTTTTATTAACTTTTTCTTGTTGAAAACCAGCTATTTACAAAATTTCGACCAATAACATATGAACATTTTGTTGTTAGTATCGAAAAAGTACTCTATACTTGCACCTGTTAATCGTCGAATGAAAACCGACTTTAGCATTATATAACAAACCGCATAACTATTAAAACTCCCTTTTAGTCATGAACGCACTTTTTGCCCTCCTTCTGTCTTTGAACTTAGTTTCTTCTAGCCAACAAACTACCCTAACCAAAGACCAACAAGTGTCAATTGCTGTTAGCAAAAGCGTAACAACTCAACCACAAGCTGTTACTTTAGTTAACACTGTTTGGGACCCAAATGAAGGCAGGACAAAAAAATAAAAGGGAATCCTCCAACTTACTTTCAAAGTAGGTTGGTATAATTATATTTCCTTCCATAAAATATGGAAGGAGGCAGAACTATTCTGCTGAGTCAATTTCACACTGAAATCCAGTAGGTTAAGCTATTGGCATTCAGTGTTTTGGCTATTTTTTGCATTACATAAGGGGTGTCAATTCATACCCTTATGTTTCCTTTTCTACCCCAGTATTTCGTTGAACATTTGTATCGGTAAAAAACCTTTAAATCTGTTCAACATGTATATCAAACAACTACCTAAAACAGACGCTGAAAGAGTAAAAGCTTTGCAAACAGCCCTAGTTATCGCTTCTAGTGCTAACTCTGGTAATTTGGCCCTTCCAAAAGATGTTGCCAAATACATTCATCCTTTTTTGGTAAAACTTCAGAACAGTATCCAAAACAATCCCAACATTAATGGAACGCAAACAGTGGATCAAATCACCTTGCGCGAATTAATCGACGAATTACTCTTGGATATTTGGGAAGAAGTTGAATGCGCATTCCAAGAAAACGACCCTTATGCCATGCGGGAAAAAGCCCAAGAATGCGGAGTAAAATATTCCTATGTTGAAAAAGAACGCGAACAATCGCAAAACTTCCGCTTAGTAGCCTAACCAACTTTGATCCACAATGAAACAAAGTTTTAACATCGCAACCGGTGAATACAATCTTTTTGGGGAAAGTATAACCATCTTCGATATAGAAGAACCCGGTCCAGCTAGCCTCGTATTCCCTCTCCAGTACAATTACTTGGAAAATCTACTTAAAATTCAGATTCGAAAGGACGATAATGGATGGAACGATTATGAACCAGGCCAGATGATCCTGGCCAAAAAACTGGAATGTCGACTCGCCTCGCCTTTCGAACGTTTCGAAATCGAACTAATGGTAATGAGCAACTAAGTATTTTCTCCCTTTTTTTATAAAAACATGGCCACACTTGCAGCCGTGTTTTCGGCGTTTTATGGGGGTTCTTCCAAGCCCAACCTATACCCCACAAAAAAAAAGCCGGTTTCCCGGCCTTTTCAAATTCATTTACACCTATTAATACATGGTAAAATTATAAGTCTTGCCATCAATAATCACCGCAGCCGACTGGTTGCAATCCTCAATTCCATCAGGCGCATAATTAACCTCCACTTCCGTATTGTTCTGGGCTACCAAGGTTAATTTGCCCTTCAAAGGCCATCTGCAACCTACTTGAACTTCCAAAGCCTCTTTGATAGTCACACTAAAAGGTTCGCCATTGGTATTCGTCCCTTCAGCCGATCCTGTGATAGAATAAACATCGTCCAACACATTCAAATAGGTTGTATCGCCCGATACCCACTCATTTACCCGAGTACTGTTCCATAGCACACTGTCTTGCTCAGGACTAACCACCTTTCCTCCAACTACACTCACCGCAAATTCATAATGTCCATTCGCATTGATACCGTTGCTGGTAATGGTTTTTGAACCTTCAACTCTATATCCGTTTACAAAATAATTATCCAAACTGATAGAAACTTGGGTACCGGCATCTTTATATCGTCCAGTAAAAACAGCCACAATTTTCCCTTTCCTAAAACGTCCATCTACACCTAAACAACCATTGCCATAATCAATTTCTATGGTCACAGGAAAGTTTCCACCCACCGTAGATACATTCACATTAGCACAAACCGAGGTACTCAAATTAAAATCACCTTCCGTTTTATTTACAGAAGGTTCATTTTTGGCAGCATCATCTACTTGTTTATACACATCCATAAATAAATTCTCCGCCAAAGCATTGTCGCCTCCAGAACGTTGGTTAATGCTCACATCCGGTGCCTTTTTACACGATGAAAAGCTTAGCAAACTGCCTAAAACCATTCCTGTTAATCCTAAGGTATTAAGTTTCATTCTGTTATTTTTTGCAAACGTATCACATTTCTATGAATTTCCCAATGAAGTTCGCTTTAAGACATTAAATTTCAATTATTGTTTTAGTTGTTTTTGGCGGGTCCCGGACGGATGAATTAAAAATTGGAAATTAAAAATTAAAAATTGGGAAGATATAAAAAATAGAAGTGAGAAAATTGAAAATAGAAGTGAGAAAATAGAAAACTGCACAAAACCCGGGCATGAAATACCACTGCTTCGTACTTCACCAAAAACCGGACACGAAGAGCCCCGGGTAAGGATTGAGGTAGTCTAGCCCACAGGGATGCACAGGGCTACACCAATTTACTACAATTAGGCAAGCTGAAAATTGAAGGCCATTGCAAAAGCTTTAGAAATGCGATGGTGTAGCCCTGTGCAGACCGAGGACTAGCGCCGAAAGCCTGACCCTACCGCCCAGCACAAAAACCCAGACCAAATTGCTACTGTTTATGGCGGTAGGGGACCCGCCTAAAAATCAATATTCTACCAAAAGCTATTCCTAAACACTCAGAAATCAAAAAAGATCGGCAGAAATTCAATCCTACGCTGCATCTTTGTCATCTATGGACAACCCTCAGGATTTTGCCAACGATTTAATGCGGTGGTACGACCAAAACAAGCGAGACCTCCCATGGCGCAAAACGCAAAACCCTTACCATGTTTGGCTTTCAGAGGTAATTCTCCAGCAAACTCGTGTTGACCAAGGTTTACCATATTACCTTAAATTCGTGGAAACTTATCCGAATTTAATTGATTTGGCACAGGCAGCCGACGATTCGGTGATGAAACTTTGGCAAGGCCTTGGCTATTACAGTAGAGCCCGAAACATGCTGGCAGCCGCACGAACGGTGTTGGAAAAGCATGGAGGCGAATTTCCACAACAACACAACGAAATCCTACAGCTTAAAGGGATAGGTGAATATACGGCAGCTGCCATCGCTTCTATTTCCTTCGCTCTTCCGTTTGCAGTAGTTGATGGTAATGTGCAACGGGTGCTAGCGCGCTTATACAACGATTCAACACCCGTGAATTCGACGGCAGGAAAAAAGCTATTTGCTTCATTGGCCGCGGGTTTGTTATCCCATAAACAACCGGGAAAATTTAACCAAGCAATGATGGAACTTGGAGCTTTGGTATGCAGTCCACAAAAGCCCGATTGCGAAAATTGTCCGGTCCTTCGGTTTTGTAAAGCCAGGCAAGAAAACACCATCGGTAGCTTACCTGTAAAACTTCAAAAAAATCCGGTGAGCAAAAGGTATTTCACCTATTTGGTTCCGGTTTTCCAAGACGAAACGCTGCTAAGGCAACGTACCGAAAAAGACATTTACAAAGGATTGTACGAATTCCCATTGCTCGAAAGTGAGCCTAATTTGGACGAACTGAAGTCGTTTGCCCAACAATTTGGGGTGGTAAAAAAACTTGGCACAGCTTCCAAAACATATCGTCACCTGCTTTCGCACCGTGATATTCAATGCCAGTTTATTCCGGTAGAAATGGAAAGTATGAACGTTTCAGGGTTTGAACGAGTGGCTTGGAGTGATTTTGAAAAATACCCTATCAGTCGGATGATAGACCGATGGTGGAATGATTATAAAAAGGCCTATCTTGGGGATTAAACCCAAATTCAGCATTAGAAATCTATTACAGCTTCCAACTGCTTCAAATACAAGGATTTCAGAACAATTTTTGACTTCAAAATAGTTTACTATTCCTTCACCCAAAAATTAACCTGAAACCCTCGTCTTTATTGCATTTGAAAGCTTCATTACGTTTTCTAATGCGTAATCTGGGTTAAAGCATGGTTTTGGACAGTTCCTGAGCAACCACTTGTCCGGAAATAATGGCAGGTGGTACGCCGGGTCCGGGAACAGTTAATTGGCCACAATACCAAAGGTTGCTAAGCTTTGCACTTTTCATTCTCGGTTTCAAATTAGCTGTTTGAAGCAGCGTATTTGCCAAACCATAAGCATTCCCTTTGAAGGAATTGTACCTTGTTTTGAAATCGGTACAACCAAAATTGCGTCTAAACAGGATATGCGAACGGATATCCTGTTTGGTGGCCTGCTCAACCCTGTCCATCACCATATTAAAATATTTCTCTTCGATTTCCGGGGTTTGGTCCAATCCTGGTGCGGTGGGAATAAGGATAAACATATTTTCTTTTCCTTCGGGAGCAATACTTGAATCGGTTAAGGAAGGTACGGACAGATAAAACAAAGGATTTTGGGGCCAATCTTTGGTTTTGTAAATACTATTGGCATGAGGTTCAAAATCCGTATCAAAAAACAAATTGTGGTGTTTCAGGTTTTCCACCTTTTTTCCAACACCTATATAATATAACAAACTGGAGGGTGCCATTTTCCGGCTATCCCAATAAACATCGGAATACTGTTGGGCTTCGGGTGGCAACAATTTGGTTTCGGTATGGTGGTAATCGGCACCCGAAACAACGGCATCAAAGGCATGGAATTCGCCATTCACTCGCACACCTGTAACCCTAGTATTTTGAACTTCCAACTTTTCAACAGGAGAATTCAAATGAAAGATTACACCTTGTTCTTGGCAGATTTTTTCAAATGCTTGAGGTATTTTTACCATTCCTCCCATTGGATACCAAGTACCAAGAGCCAAATCGGCATGGTTCATCATGGTATATAAGGCCGGTGTTTCAGAAGGTTTAGCTCCTAGAAACAAAACCGGAAATTCCAGAATTTGTTGGAGACGTTTATCGTGGGCAAACTGAGCTACATAGTCGCTAACCGAGCCAAACATATTGAGCTGCGGAACATATTTAACTATCTCCCATTTCATCAATTCAGACCATTTCGAACCCGGCATCCAAACAAATTTGTCCATAGCCACTTTGTATTTTATAGCAGCCTGATCCAAAAAAGCTTTCAGGCCTTTAGAGCTTCCAGGTTGAAATTCTTCAAATAGTTTGTATAATCCAGAAAGTTGGGCAGGAACATCGACTGTTTGGTTATGTTCAAAGAAAACGCGGTAGGAAGGATCTAATCTTTTTAAGTCGTAAAAATCAGCGGTGGTATGACCAAATTTTTGGTAAAACTGTTCAAACACCTCCGGCATCCAATACCAGCTAGGTCCCAAATCGAACATAAATCCATCCTTTTCCCAGGTTGTAGCGCGGCCTCCAATTTGGTCGTTTTTTTCGAAAACATGTACAATAAACCCTTGTTTAGCGAGGCATGCTGCAGCCGATAAACCTGCAAAACCAGAACCGATAACTGCCACTTTCTTCATCATTTTTCAAATTTATCTAAGGCTTGAAGTCGTTGCAACAAGGTTGGATGGGAATACGATAAAAACACATTAAAGGGGTGAGGTTGCAGATTGCTAAGGTTATCGACCGATAGTTTTATCAGAGCCGATTTTAGTGGTCCGGCTTTAAAGGTTGTGGCGGCAAAGGCATCCGCTTCATACTCGTTCATCCTAGAAATGTAGTTCATTCCGATTCCAATTAACAGGCTTATTGGCGTAAACAAAACACCAAAGGCAACCAAACCTAAATGAATGGATGGTATGGAAGAACCCAAGGCTGTTGAGAGATGTGGAGAAGTTAGTAAAAACTGAAGAACAAATAAAATAAGACCTGTTTGAATCACCGAAAGCAACATGCTTTTTAGAACATGTTTTCGTTTATAATGGCCAATTTCATGGGCTAAAATGGCCACTAATTCTTCTGTCGTTTGATTTTTTATCAAGGTATCATACAACACAATCATTTTCTTTGGACCTAGTCCGCTGAAATAGGCATTGGCGCGGGTGCTGCGTTTCGATCCATCAATTACAAATAAATTGTTGAGGTTAAACCCTGCTTTTTGGCAGAAACCTTGAATAGCCTCCCTTAGCTCGCCCGATTCGAGTGGTGTAAGTTTATTGAACAGAGGTACAATCCAAGAGGTATAAAACATGGCCATAAATACCATAACTACTGAAATAAAGGCCCAGGCAATCCACCAAGCATTGGTGCCAAGTGAATGGTAAAACCAAATAAACGCTGCAAACATTCCTCCTCCAACAAGAAGTGAAATAGCCCATGATTTCAATTTGTCGGAGAAGTACAAGGACACTGTGGTTTTGTTGAATCCATATTTCGTTTCAATTACGAAGGTTGAATACAGGCTAAAAGGCAAGGAAAGAATATCTGATGCGAAGCCGATACTTCCAAAGAACAAGACCGCCAAGAAAACCTCATTTTGAGTATAGCCTCTCCAGAAATTATCTATCCATGCAAAGCCATTAAACCAAAGGACTCCAAGTGTCAGAAGGAAACTAAATGTATCTGAAAGCAAGGAGAAACGGGTTGTCTCTTTTTCATAGGCTTGCATTTTCTGATATTGTTCGGCATCATAAACGCCTTGCAAACGTTCGGGTAGCTTTCCAGTCATGGATTTCAAATCCAGAAACTCCCCTACTCGCTCCAACAAATAGCCAGCAAAAAGGATGAAAACAATGATCCAAAACATAATAGAACTATGCATTTAACCTATTCACAAGTTGAGTTATCTCCACTTTTTCTTGGGTTCCGGTACGCATATCTTTTAAAGAAACAACATTTTCGGCAATTTCATTTGTACCCATTACCAAAACAAAGGGAATAGCCTTTTTATCCGCATATTCAAACTGCTTTTTCATTTTGGCAGCTTCAGGATAAATTTCGGAAGCAATTCCAGCTTGACGAAGGGATTCCAGCAATTGGAAGTTGCGGCTGAATTCCATATGACCTACTCCGGAAAAATTGACAATCAACACTTGGGTTGAACGTCCTGACTGTTCTGGGAACTTATTCAATTCCAATAAAATATCATAGATTCGGTCGGCACCAAATGAAATACCCACACCCGATACACCTGGCAGTCCAAAAATCCCAGTCAGATTATCATACCTTCCTCCACCACAAATACTACTGGTTAAGGTACCTTCATTGCACTTCACTTCAAAAATAGCTCCCGTGTAGTAATTCAGTCCACGTGCCAAAGTTGGGTCAAATTCCAGACGAGTTTTGGCACTTAAAGGCGACTCTTTGATAGCTTGGAATACCAAGGCCAATTCCTCTATACCCAATTTGAACTCTTCTTCTTTCAAATAATCAGCACATTGTGAGGTAAATTTTTCAAAATCAAGCTCTTTAAGCGATAGAAATGCGAGTATAGCAGCTATGGTTTCGGTTTGAAATTCACGGGCAATTAATTCCTTTTTTACCCCTTCCAATCCTACTTTATCCATTTTATCAATGGCTATTGTTAGATCAAAAAATTCACCCTCCACATTCAAGGCCTTTGCTAGTCCTGAAAGTACTTTGCGGTTATTTATTTTTATCACAACATTCAAATCTAAACGGGTGAACACCGCATCAAAAATTTTCACCAGTTCAATTTCAGAAACAAGGCTATTGGAACCTATGATATCGGCATCACATTGCAAAAACTCCCTATACCTACCTTTTTGTGGTCGGTCGGCTCTCCAAACATTTTGGATTTGGTAGCGGCGAAAAGGAAAGGTAATTTCATGGCGATGTTCGGCCACAAATCGGGCAAACGGAACTGTAAGGTCGTACCTTAAGGCCTTTTCTGTAATTTGACGGGTTAGCTTGGCTGTATTTTTGGAAGCTAAAACCTCTGTTTCGACCTTTTCTAAATAGTTGCCATTGTTCAAAATCTTAAAAATCAACTGGTCACCTTCCTCGCCGTATTTTCCAGTCAATGTCTCCAAATTTTCCATAGCAGGCGTTTCCAAGGGTAGGAAGCCATAGTTTTCAAAAACTTGGGTTATGGAATCTAGAATATATTTTCTTTTCAGGGTTTGTGAAGGACCGAAATCTCTTGTTCCTTTAGGTATTGGCATGGCGCAAAATTACCCATTTCAAGGGCAATTATCAAATCAAAAAATCAAGTATTTTCTTTAAGACCTAGTTTGGTTTAAAAGCAACAAAACCATTTTCCTCCCAAACTAAAACCCAATGGGGATGCGCGATTAAAAGTTCATTTTTGGATGGGGACTTAGCCATATAAAGAGTGTCGCGTTTGGGTTCCAATTGTTTATCTGCATAAAAATAAGGTGCATAGGATCGATAGCCAACCGTAATTATTTCAATTGGTTTTCCTTTCAAACCTTGATAAAAGCCAATGACCGATCCTTGGGTGATACCTTCTATTTTATTTATGAATGTAGCCAACACTAAAGGAAGCATGCAACCAACACCCAAGAGGGAAAACAAAAAGGAATGAAGGATTTTGTTTTTGTTAAGTAAAACAAGACTAATCAGAAGGGAAAATAAAAGAAAAAGTCCAGGTATAAAATCAGAACTTGACCAAACGATTTTTGCTTTAAGGTTTTCGATGGCAAAAGGATCTTTTATCCAATTCCACGAAACAAGCTCTGCATAATGCTTTTGAACAAATATTCCAACCATTGGCGCGGCAAGTAGAGCTAATACCCAAATCAATCCAAAACCAAGATTAATACCAAATACCCTTTTCTTTTGGTTAGGATAGAGTACATATCGAACAGCGAAATAGGAAATTGAAAAATAACAAAGGGAGGAATAATGTACAATTTTGGTTGTAGCCAAGGAGAAGATTACCAATGGAACCCAAAAGAAACAGAACATTAAAACCTCCATCGGGATATTTGCCCAAGTTGCACGTTGTTTCCAGATTATTGAATGTTGAGCAATAAAGGGTATACTTAATGGGAAGCAACCAAAGAGCAACACTACAGGATGGTAAAACCAAGGTTGGGCATGACCAGCTTCTCCTTGTTGGAACAAACGTTGCTGATAGGCTATAAAATCCAAAATAACTTTCTCTTTGCCATCAAAATACAACCATACAAACCAAGCTCCACCCACTATCAAAACCAACAAAAGCCATAGCAGTAGAGATTTCCAAAAAGGGAGAATATTCTTCAAAAAAAACAAGCTAAAGAAAAGGGAAGAACCTCCGATTACAATTAAGGCAGCAGGACCTTTGGTTAAAATGGCCAATCCTCCTGCCAAAGCAGAAACCAGGAAAGGAACATAGGATTTTGACTCAAAAAGAAAGAAATACAAACCAAGCAGAGAAGTGAAAATGAAAAAGTTAAACCAAGGATCAATAATGCCACTGTGAAAATAGAAATGGGGCAACAGAGCACCGGAATAAGCCATTGCCCAAAGCAATCCAAAGCGTTTACCATTTAACCTGTTTCCAACCCAAAAAAGTAGGCAACTCGTAAATCCACCGCATAGTGCATTTGGGAAACGGGCAGCAAATTCATTGACGCCAAAGCATTTCATACTCAATGCTTGTAACCAAATGAACAAAGGCGGTTTTTCCCAAAATGGTTTAAAATCAACCTGCACTGTAAGGTAGTCTTTTGAAACCAACATTTCTCTTGCACATTCAGCAAAATTGATTTCATCCCAATCAAATAAATGAACTGCACCAAGATTGGGAAGAAAAAGAAGTTGGGCGAACAAGAAAATCCCTGTTAGAAGTTTGGGAACCGATTGTTTTTCTAGAAATTCAAGCACCTTCATTCGCTTGATTAAAAATCAAAATCACTACGGAAAAACTGCTCGTATTTTTTCTTATTGAATTTATAGAGCATAGCAGGTTTGTGGCTCACGTTGGTTTGCTTTTCGTCTTGAGGAACCAAAAATCCATAATTCAAAACCCTTCGTCTAAAATTCCTTTTGTCCAAGTTTTTTCCAATAATAACCTCATACAGTTTTTGCAGTTGAGTAAGGGTAAATTTTTTGGGAAGAAGCTCGAAACCAATCGGATGGAAACGCATCTTTTCCTTTAGCATCTCTATGGCTTTTCCAACAATTTGATTATGGTCGAAGGCTAAAGTAGGAATAGCGTTTACAGAATACCAGATGGCTTTTCGGGCGAAAGAATCTGATTTTGCTACCAATTCAAACGATGGCAATTTGATTAGGGAGAAATAGGCAACTGTAATTACGCGGGCATTAGGATCTTGCCTAAATCGGGAAAGCCATTCCAAATCCTGACTACCTTTCACCCGATGAGGGTCACCAAACGTATGAAACTGTTCGAGGTAAATATTGTCAAGGCCTGCCAATTCCAATAAAACACGGTTGGCAGCTTTATCAAGACTTTCATCATCACGAACCAAGTTTCCGGGGAGAGCTAATCCAAAAAATGAGTCATTTGCCTTATCATTTGGGTTGGCCTTTCTTTCAATTAGTAGAACCTTCAAATCTGCTCCATCGAAACCAAATATTACACAGTCTACCGAGACATTTGGATTTATTTGGGCAACAAGTGATTCATTTTCCACTTTTTCCATTGCTGGCTTAATCCTAATATTGTTCGTTTTGGTTTGGGAAATCTTTGGATTTTACATCTTCTACATACCTTCTAACAGCATTTCCAATATCTTCATAAAGATTGAGGTATCTGCGCAAAAAACGTGGTGAAAAACCTTTATTAATTCCAAGCATATCATGAGAAACAAGCACTTGGCCATCGGTACCATTTCCAGCACCAATTCCTATTGTAGGAATGCTTAATTCAGTTGAAACTTGGGTGGCCAATGCTGCAGGAATTTTTTCCAAAACAAGAGCAAAGCAACCATAATCTTGGAGGTTATGGGCATCCTCAATGAGGCGTTTTGCTTCCATTTCTTCTTTGGCCCGAACTGTATAAGTACCAAATTTATAAATACTTTGAGGAGTTAGACCTAAATGCCCCATGACTGGTATGCCGGCGGTAAGAATTCTTTCTATACTTTCTTTAATTTCCTGTCCACCTTCAAGTTTTACGGCATGAGCACCGGATTCTTTCATAATCCGAATAGCACTATTCAGGGCTTCTTTAGAATTACCTTGATACGATCCGAAAGGAAGATCTACCACTACCAAAGCCCTTTCAACAGCCCGAATTACGGAGGATGCATGGTAAATCATTTGATCCAACGTAATAGGCAATGTTGTTTCATGTCCGGCCATTACATTGCTTGCAGAATCTCCTACCAAAATAACATCGATTCCAGCAGCATCAATAATTCTTGCCATGGAGAAATCATAGGCAGTCAGCATGGAAATCCTTTCACCTTTGCGCTTCATCTCCAGTAGCGTATGGGTAGTGACCTTTTTTATATTGGTATGAACAGACATTTAAGTAGATTAATAGTTATTGACGGTTTCCCTTCTTTGCCTTTTTCACTCTGGAAGGAATTGGTTTAGGTTCTTTTATGATACTATCTTTTAAAATTACAGGCTGAAAGAACTTGGTAGAATCGATTTTTGATTGGTTGTTTTTAGAACGAGGGTTTGGACGGATAGGATCATCCAAAGGTGCTTGATTAGAGGAAATGGCAGACTTGTTATCCTTTAACTCTTCTTTCTTTTTTGAATTAGCCTTTGCTTCCTTAGCGGTTTGCTTTTGATTTGACTCTTCTGGAGTCTGGTTCGATGGGGATACATTGGTCTGATTGGGCTTCTTTTGCAATTCTGTTCTGATTTCTTTTAAGGCTTGTTCTTGGGATTTAACTTCCGCCGAACGTTTTTCAATTACAGTAGTCAGCAATTTAACTTTAAGTTCTTGAAATCTCTTATTCATATAATGGATAGAATCCTTATACCCTTCCACTTGGGCCTCCAATGCCTGATTCTTCTTTATTTGTTCTCGAAGTTCGGTAGTAAGGGTCAATAAAAGGTCATTATCAATTCCTTGAAGCATTTCATCTTCCAAATAGGTTAATTTCCGGGCTCTAATTTCAAGTGAATCGTTTTGGCGAATATATTTATCCAATAATTCCTTCATTCGCACATGTTCCTGATCCCTATCCCTTTGGTAGCTTGAATACCTTTGGTTTGCCTCTCTAATTTCCCTTTTTAAGGAATCTATATCCTTTTCTTGTTTGGCTATTAATTCTTCTCCATGCAGTTTATTAACATAGGTCCCATTTAGGTTTTGTAAGGAATCTTCTGCTGTATTGGTTCCATAAACATTGAAGAAATCTATTTTAGCTTTTGTATTGGCACCAATTAAAAAACCTAATCCTCCAGATTTGTAATTGTCAACATTAAAAGAATTGACAAATTTCTTATTGATATAAAAATCCATTTGACCTTCCTTCACACGAACATCTAATTCATTGTAATCTTCTTTTGCATTTACCAATGCTGATTTCACCCATCCTTGGGTTTCCTTTTCACCGGATAAATACTTGTAAAACTTTCCGTTTACTAACTGCTTAATTCGGTATTCTTTATCCCTGTTAATTTCCAACACAACAGCACCGCTTCCATCCTTTTGAACTAGGAAAATAATACCGATTGTTTGTTCCTTTCCTTGATCAGGGGCAAGTTTTAAGGCCGACCTGATTTGAAAAGTGGTTAAAGGGTTATCCCAATTAGAAAGAAAGGCATAAGGATTGGTTGGATTAATGCGGTTCAAAAAAAGATCGCCTTTATCCACAACAAAAAAGTTTTCATAGGTTGTTTGGTAATTCCAATTTTTATTTTCCTCATTAAAATCTTCCTTAAGCATAGGCTTATCATAGGAAATAGAAATTTTCTGTTGTCCGTAACTATTTCTCGAAATAAGGGACAATACAATGATTACCAAGAGCATACAACTTGGAAACCTAGAGCATAAATTAATTTTGAATCCTTGCATCAACAAGGCAAAGCTATATTTTTTTTGCAGATAAAGTCTTATTCCTGCAATGAATCTAAATTATTCGGCATAAAGATTGCCTAAAGCATAGAGGCAAAGGAATAATTTCTTTCCTTAGTCCTCACAAAATGAAACAGATCAAACACTTACTAATCGGGGTAGTATTATTAACTACAAGCTATTCAACTTATGGACAGGTACAATGGATGAGCTTCGAGCAGATGCAGGAAGCACAGAAGAAATCACCTAAAAAAGTTATAGTCGACATTTACACAGATTGGTGTGGCTGGTGCAAAAAACTTGATAAAGATGTTTACGGCAACGCCTACATTACCGAATATATCAATAAAAACTATTATGCGGTTAAGTTTAATGCCGAAAAAAATGGCCCTGTTATTTTCAAAGGAGAGTCCTATGCTTTGCAGGAGATAAACCCCAAGAAACAGACGCACAGTCTAGCCTTAAAGCTTATGAACAACCGTGCAGCCTACCCAGCAACAGCATTATTAAATGAAAATCTTGAACTTTATAGCACTGTTCCTGGGTATATGGAGGCAAAAGAATTCGAAGCAATGTTGGTTTATTTTCATGAAAATCACTACCAAACCCAAAGCTGGCAAGACTTTAGAGCTAAGTTCGCTCCAAAAGTTCAACAAAACTAGGTTAATAATTTTTTTCAGTATTCTTGGAATATTACATTTACCAATTACTTTTGTGTAATCGCCTTATTTAAAAAGGTTCAATAAAATAAAATGTCCACTACCCTAGAACCACTAAAAATAGCATCGACCAAAGATACTCCTAACATTATCTTTGACCCGGCCAATGGGCATTTCGAAGTTTCCGGTCGTTCATTCCCTTTAAATGCAAAAGGCTTTTATCAACCTGCGGTAGATTGGCTTGCTCAATATGCCGAAGCGCCAAATGGTAAAACCAACTTCGTATTTAAGTTGGAATACTTTAATACACCCTCTTCAAAATGCATTACCGATATGCTTAAAATACTTAAGCAGATTAAGGATAAAGGGAATGATTTGTTGATTACTTGGTATTACGAAGAAGATGATATTGACATTTTGGACCTTGGTCATGTCTTCTCAAGGATTGCAGATCTTCCGTTTGAGTTTAAAGACACCAACTAAATTATCAAGAGAAATAAACAAAAAATCCCTATGCAAAAGCATGGGGATTTTTGTTTTGGAGGGAGGGTAATGGGACTTGAACCCACGGCCTTCAGGACCACAATCTGACGCTCTAACCACCTGAGCTATACCCTCCGTTTGGGATTGCAAAAGTATAACTTTTTCGAACTGTCAGGAAAATTGGGGAAAATTTTTCTTCTCAGGCCTATTTTAGGTCTTTAAAGGAACTTCCAAGTTTCATCAAGGCCTCAATTTCTTCAATAGTTCTAGGACTGCCTGCTGAGAGATTCTCTGGATTACCTTCCGTAATTAAAATATCATCTTCGATACGAATTCCAATATTCCACCATTTAGGATCACAATCGGAACCTTCAGGAATATAGATTCCAGGTTCAACTGTAATTACTTGCCCGGGCGCAAGTGGTCCATACGTTCCAACATCATGAACATCCAAACCTAAATAATGAGAAGTTCCATGGATAAAGTATTTCCTATATTCCAATTCATCAGCAATTAAGCCCAATTCCTTCAATCCTTTTCCAATGACCTTTGCGGCAGCTTTATGAGGATCCCAAAATCCGTTTCCCTTTTTACAAGCTTCAATTCCTTTTGTTTGAGCCTCCAGAACTAAATTATAAATAATCCTTTGTTCAGGAGTGAAGGTTCCATTTACAGGAAATGTCCTGGTAACATCTGCCGTATAGCCATGGTATTCAGCACCAACATCAGATAGTAAAAGATCTCCACTTTCGAATTTCTTCCTATTAGTATTGTAATGCAAGACACAACTATTTTCGCCACTTCCAAGGATGGAGGGATAACCTTCAAATTCTGCTCCTCGGTGTTTAAAAAAGAATTCCACTATGGCCTCACTTTGGTATTCTGTCATTCCTGGTCTGGCGGCCTTCATTAATTCGTTTTCTGCTTCACAGGTAATTGAAATTGCCTTACGCATGAGTGTTAATTCTTCAGCCAGCTTTACTTCCCTTAATTTTGACATCAACTCATCTTGAAGTTTGAAACTTTTTGTTTCTGCCAAATTCTCAGTTGAACTTTCAAAGCTTTTCCAAAGATCAAATAAATCACCTTCCCCATCTTCATTTCTTATATCCTTAAAATTCATAGGATGGAGGATGGAGGTAAATCTTTTGTAGTCAATATTGACAGCCGAAAATTCAGAATTCAGCATTACTTTAGAAAAGCCCAATTTTGTTTGAACCCCTTCTTTTCCCAATCGCTTGCCTTCCCAAGTCTCCCTTTTGGGATTTCTATCTTGTACAAAAATCACTTCGTTGGTTTTTACACCATCAATCATCATTTCATCCTTAAATACCAACAATACAGAATGAGGCTCCATCAATCCGGTCAAATAATAAAAATCCGGATTTTGGGCATATTCGAAATCTACATCATTGTTTCGGTTTCTGACAGGATTGGCAAAAAATACTGAAACACTACCCTCTGGCATTAATTTACGAAGCGCATCTCTTCTTCCTTTATGAAAATCTTTGGATAAAAGATCTGTATCATAGGCATCTCCGGTAATTTTAAATGGTTTTTCTTGTGCCAATCCTAACAATGGAAATAGCAAAAATGCAATTAAGTATTTCATGTTAAATATTTCTAGTTCCCTTGCTATTATTGGGCCAAATTTAATCGAAGACTAATTCCGCCATTGGCATTGTTGGTTGGGAAAGATGAAGATACAACAGGTTTGGTAATGGTTTGATCGTAAAATGCACGCAAAGTAACCTTCTCACTTAATACATAATCTGCCGAAATCTTTATGCTGATTATTTGTTGCCCCGCAGAGGCCTGGTTTGTTCCTTCCAAAACTCTATGAATTACTGTTCTATTATTTCTAAATGCAACATCTGCTTTAAGGTTTATATCACTTTTGGGTTTCTTTTGGTTTTTGCCAAATCGAATGGGGAATACAACATTTTTGAACCGATATCCAGCTCCTATTGAAATCTCGCTGGTCATTACTTCTGTCAACTGGTTGTTCACTGTACTTAAGCTCAGGTTCCGACCCTTTTTATATTCAAATTTATTGGTCAAACTGTTTTGCCAAGTCATATCTACTCCAATAAACGGACTGAATTGTTCAGAAATAGACACTTGTGGGATATAACTTTGAGCAAGGAAATTACCAGAACTATCAATTGAACTAGGAGAGCCAAGGGAGTCGTTTGCAAGTAAATTGGTTGTAAAGGAATTTACGGAATAAGTGCTTCTGTATTGGTGACTAAGTGTAAAGTTCTTGAATAAATTTTTAATAAAACCAATTTTCATTAAACCATCATAATTCACTCTCCAGTTTGGTAAAGGTGTATTTGGGAAATTGCTACCTCCTCTGGTCTTCCCTCCTGTATAGGTTGTTAAAAATGAATTAATTAACACATCCTGTTGGGTTTTCCCATACCCTTTTGGAAAATCAGTGAACAATTCATGGGCTCCAATTGAATTCGGATTTTTAGCCGCATAAGCTTGGGCGGTTGGCAATAAATTACTTCTAAATTCCTCATAAACTGGACTGCTATTATTGGCATCCAGTTTACTTTTCTTGAATGCAGTAGAGGCCGAAATTATTGAAACTGTATAGTTTCCCATCTCTTGCGCGCCAAATGAATTAAAGTCATTCAATTCCTCATCCCATCGGTAAAATTCACTTTTGCTCCTTGAGTAATTCCGAGTTGCATTTAAATCAATTTTAAATCCAGGAATAGGTTCAATGGTAGCCCTCGCATTAAAGGTGGATGAATAGGTCTTTGTAAATTTATTATTTAGATTTGAGGAGGTTGTTAACCAATTATTCTCACGGGCTCTTGATTTCAACTGAAATTCATCTTGGGATCCAAATACAAATTCCCAACCAGGAGCAGTAGAACCTTCAAAGTTATTGCCGAATGCCTTTGGAGTTGGACGGAAACCAGGCAATAAAATACCTTCTTGCTCACTATAATCAAAACCTGCACTTCTTACCATCATAAGAAACCTCAAGCTTGAATTCAAAAGAGGTAGCATGGATTTTGGTTTCTTCTTTGTACTATCCTGAACTGGTTCCTTACCTGGTGTTTTTGTCTTGTCTTCCTTTGGTTTTATATCCTTCTTCTGGTTCTTTGGTGGAGGCTGATTTGCCTTCTTTAGGAAACCGACTTTATTGTATAGATTAACAAAATTGAAATTACCATTGATTGATTTGGTTCTGGAATTTTGAATGGTATTACCTAGCACATCTACTACAGCAGATGAAGGTGCTGTCCAATCATAGTTTACGGTATATTGAGCTTGGGAGGTTATCCAATCGGTTATAGGGAACTTGTTAATTGGTAAGGCATATGTAACATTTCCTGTATGGTGGAATTGTGTATTTCGACCGCCCCGACTGAGGTTTTTCCAAATGCTATCTTTTTGGGATTTATAATAGCTGGAATCCTTACTAATTAACCTTGAATCTTCATCAATTCGGCTATTATTGGTAGCAGTATAATCAAAAGACAAGGATTTTGTAAGATCCCATTTAAAGGAATATACTCGTTGCCATATGAAATTTTTAAATAGCTGAGGTGTTACCACAATCCCTTCATATTGACTCGTATTTCTTTGTTGTGTTTCATTGTATTGACGGTCTAGGCTGGAATTAAAACTAAAGTTACTTGGCAACAATGTAAAATTGATATCCTTAATAGGCTTCCACCAACCTGATTTTTGGAAATTTTTTGAGAACTTCACAAACTTTTCCCGTTTCTTTTTCAGTTTCTGATATTCTTCTTCAAGGTCCTTCAATTCCTGTTTTGGCACCTTCCCTGTACGTTTCAAACTATCCATATAAGCCTTCGCATCATTCTCCTTTTCCTTCTTCTTTGCCTCCAATCCATCCATTATCTTCTTCAAAAGTTTAAGTTTTGGGAAAGGTTTTAAGTTTTTACTTTGAAGGTTATAATTATAGGTCAATGCGCCTTTCCATTGGTACAAATTCCTGTACAAATAGGTAAAATTTCTTTGTTCTGTTTCATTGTAGGCATAAGTGAGTGAAAGATTTGAAATATCCCAAGGGAATGATTTCTTCTTATTCGGATTCTTCTGCTTTTGAACGTTTGTAAAGTTTATACCTCTTCGAATGGTGTAGTCTATGGAAGCCTCCTTTATTTCATCTCGCTTATCTTGATTTTCGACACTATTCAAATAATCAGATAGAAGTAAATCGGGCTGTAAAGGACTGAAATAAGGTGTTATCCATGTTTCTCCTTGAGAAAGATACATCGGTACCCGCAAATTCAGGCTTTTAGGGAAGAATTTATCCAAATTAAAGGTTCCAGCCACATCATATTGAATCAAATCTTCCCTATTCCGTTCCATTACTTTCTCCTGTATTTGGCCCCATCCAACTGTTTCAATATGCCCTGTAGCTGTGATTAAGGCAAAGTCTGCCAATTTGGTTTGCAATTGAAGATTTGTAGCCCATCCTGCATTATTCATAAATTCAGTCAAGCGCATCTCATTAAACCAGACAATGGCACATTTGTCTTTTCTATCATCTTCAGGTGTTAGGGAAGTTTTCTTTGGATTTCGAACCCCTACCATTATAATTTTGATATTTCCAAGGTTAGGTGTTCCCTTTATTCTAATAAAATTATTTCCGTGCGGTATTGGTTGACTTACTTTTGTTGGATCTTGCCCTGAAGCAATAAGCTGCTTCTTTGCATCAGTTAAAACACTAAAATCAAAATCGAACTCATTTTGTGAAGGCCAGATATCTGTGTCTGTCTCACTTCCCCAAGGTGTAAACTTCAAAGGGATTTCATATTCATAATAGTTATTTACAAAATCAGTACCGAATCTAACAAAGGCACGAAGGTCCCCATCGTTTATTTCTTGATCACCATATTTTTCTCCATGAACAAACATTTTAAAGTGCTTGTAAGTACGGGTATCAATTGACAAGTTGCGAAAGGCTGCTTTTGAGACACCATCAGGTAATTCGCAAACCGTCAAGGCAAGTGATTGCTCATTTAGTCTGCGTGTTTGAGTAGTACTTAAAGCTTGTTGTTGTAAAATTCCAGGAGGTAATACATATTTGATTGGAACCCGACTGCCATTTTCTTCAATATTAACATAGTTCAAATCGAAAGGAGTGCCATTCGGATTATCATCTGGAACAACTTCTCCTGGCTCCTCCAAAACTTCTTCAAATTTCCTCCACTCTCCTCGAACCAATTGAAATTTTCCAAATCGAACAGTAACACTATCTTCAAAGTTTTTCAAGAATGTCCGAATAAAGCGAATTGACCGATAATCACCTATTTCTCCAACCACTTTCTCTGGTTTTCTTATAGGAATTTTAAATTGGTACCAAGTTATATTGTTTGCTTGTTTATTTGGCAAGGATCCTGTTGCAACTACCTTGTCGGTGATATAGTTCTTACCAACCACCATATCCTGAGGTCTTAGACTAATTTTATACTGAAAGTACTGTTCCGTTTGTTCAATATTATTATCCTTATTTATATCCTCCAGGTTCGGTGTGGTTTGGTAGGATCCACTTACCCCTCCAGTTGTTATTACTGGCGAATTCCCTTCATATCCATTAAAAGATTGATACCTTTGGATAATTGAGGCCGTATTGTCATTGTATGAATTATCCAAATAAAAGCGATAATCATCATTTGAAGGATCCGAAACAGCCTTCAAATAAGCTGCTGAAGTTTCACCAAAAACATCTTTAATTGTTTGAAGGTAATTGGCATTGAAATAGATCCTTTCATTGTCATTGCTCAATCCATCTGTACCAACATCTTGCTGGGTTCTGGAATTTGGATCATTGTCAAAAACAAAAATACTACTTGCATTTATCCCTGAAGCGGGAACCCTTCCCCATGCAGATGAATCATTTTGAAATCCGTTAACAGAAGTACCTAAACCATTCTCAAAAGAGAATTTTCCATCCCGCATCAAATCTTCAGAGATGGTTCCTAAGTTCAAATAAAGATCACCACCTTTATGCGTTTGATCATAATAATAGGGATCCATTATCCAAAGTTGAACATATTCAATATTATTCTCCTCAAAGTTTGGTGTTTCAATTTTACGAGTAATACCGGCCCAACGTGATTCAGGTGTATTCAAACGACCACTTTCATCTATACCTGCAGTTAATCCAGAAATGGGTTTTACATCATAGTTATACGGCCCCTTTTCTTTTGGATTAAAATGTAAATCCAAGGTATTCAAATTCATAACTTGGTTGTACTGAGGTTGCTTATTAGGGAACAGCTCGGTTTCAAGAACTTGTCTGGAATAATGGTTTGAAATATATTCTTCATCATCCAAACCATTTACGGTAGCACCACTCGGAACATTCTGCTGAAAGAAAACAGAAGCGTCTATTTGATACCAACCTAAATGAGCCCGGTTCATACCATAACGAAGATCATTTACCGGAACCGAAGCCTCAGGGAACAAATTAGGTTGTCCCTGTGGAGTCGCGGCCAAATTCCAAGCTTGGGGAGTTTGAATATCAATTAATGTTTGACTCCCTTCAAAATCATCAACATACGAAGTTCCATCTTTGCCAATTGCTGGCGCATTTCCAGGAAGTATTTGGGCAAATTCGCCAACAAAACTAACAGTACTTTGTTCCTTTGTATTTATAAAAGGAATCTTATCGACTAATTTAGTGAGAAGTCTTGATTCGGCTCTCCAATTTCCATCTAACCCCCAAACCGTATTCGATACGGCCTCATCTCCAATGTTAACTTTTTGGGTCAAGGGTCTTTCCTGTAAGTTCATCAATGTGGCACCAATGGCGAGATCCTTTGAAAACTTATAATCTAAACGAGTTCCAATCAGGCGCTTTGTTTGAATATTAAACAAGGATTGACTCTCTAAACTAATGTTTAAGGGTTGGTTTGAATTCAGATATTGTTGATTAATAATTTTAACCCTTCCCAAAGTATAATCAACCGAATAATCCACTCCTTCAACCAATTGGACCCCTCCACTCGTAACCTTTACCGAACCTTGAGGAACGTTGGTAGCATTCAAGGATATATCTGAACCCGAGGCAGATTTATAACTACCTACTAAATGGAATCGGTTCTTTCTAGGATCTTGAATGGCCTTGGTTCGAGTTGAATCGTATAACTGTTGAAAAACATATTCATTGGCCAAAGCGGTATCCGCAGGGGAGTTTCCAAATTGGGTTTTTAAATAAGAGCCGAATGGTTCTTCAACAGGAAAAATAATTGTTCCCTTTTGTGAATTAACAGTTATTCCATCAATGTAATCGAACACACCATCTGGTGATTTATCCAATTGATAGTTCAAACTATCGGTATTTAAAACTCTAATGAGGGGAATTCCCTTTAGCTTCCCTTCAGGCATGAAATTGATTTTAGTACCTGTATTTATGTTGTCGTAAATAACATTTAGTTGAAAATCCTCCTTGTTCAAACTATAAGCACCAAGGTTATAAACGTTTTTCATCATCAACTTCCAAGTGGGAAGTTTTGGTAAAATCAAATTTGACTTCAACAATTTCAAAATGATCGCGTCTTGAGCTTGAAGTGTGGTAGTTGTTCCTGTAACCTGGGCTCCAGAGGCTGAAACATCCTGAGAAAACTCACCAACTTGGAAAACATCATTATTTACGGTGTACTGAAAGGCGACGCCTAAAGCTTCGTCTGGTTGCAGCGGTTGCGATAAGGAAATATACCCTAATCTTGGATTATAAGTAAAGTCGGACCCTTCAACTAGTTTCCTTGCCGATTTTACAGAAACATAATCTTGGGAATTGATAAAACCATTCGGTATATACTGAGATAAGGTATTGATTACATTTTCAGATTTCCTGATTCCTGAACCAAAGGCATACATTTTTTCATACAAGTAATTGGTTTTATTCCCTGGATACTCTGTATTTTGAAGTTGGGGCAAAGTCAAACCAACGGTAGAATTGTGGAGGTCTTCTGGGTTTTCTCCCAAATCCATAAAACAAATGACATCACGCGTATTGAGAGGTGAAGATTGCTTATTTGTAACCCAAACCTCAATCCTAGTAATATTAATGGGAGAGCCAATTAAAGGAATGTCTTTACACCACTCATCATACTTCTTTCTGAAGTAATGTGAAAGGAAGTAGTGTTTGTATGCCTCGTATGTGTCGCCAGGAATATCGAATGGCGTAATTTGAGAGCCACCTTGCACCTGAATATTTTGAGATTTACCTCTTTGCTGGGCAAATAAACCGGTAACCCCTAATTTTCCAAATTTCAATTGAACTTTCCCACCAAACAAACTTTGGCTTCCATTGATCAAAGTACCATTGGTCGGCATCTGAACATTTCCCAACTCAATCTTTTGAATAATTTCATCCTCTTTTCCGGTATAACCTAGTTTAATCTGGTTCTCAAAATCAAAGGTTGCTTCTGTATTATAGTTGAAATTTAATTTAATTTTATCACCAATCTCACCTGTAACATTGAGCTGAATTTTTTGGTCGAAATTAAAAGTTGTAACCTTCCTCTGACGAATAGGCAAACTGGGATTGTTAATTTTAGAACTATTAAATCCAAAAATCAATTCAGCTGTTCCCTGAGGCTTAATTGATATTGTATTGCTTCCAAAAATATCTTCGAATAACTTACTGTCGATTTTCAATTTAGGTATCAAAGGTTTTTGATTTGCCAAATCTTCAGCCTGACTTCTTTTCTTCCAATAATCTTTTAAAGATTGTTGGGCATTGTATTCTTGGTATTCATCAAATGTTTGATAAGTGGGTGGCCTGTAATCAATATTTCCAATTTTGTCGGAAATATTATAATTTCCCGTTTCCGGATCATACTCCACCTCATGCTTCACGTTGGAAGGATTGGTCATATGTATCCCGCTAGGCGACACCGTTGGATTAGGATCGATGGAATAATCAGGAAATGGATATGGAAGATCTGTTTGAGGAGTATCCACTGCTACACTTTCACGCAAACTCTTAATCGCTTTAGAGCTCCGCCTAGTCATCTTTGGCGTCCTTGCAGCAGAAACCGCTACAATTGCCATCGTAAGAACGATAACAGGTATGAGTGATAGATTACTTCTATTTGCTGCCACTTCTTGAACTTTTATAACGTTTTCAAACCTAGTCTAATTAGGTCTTCTACTAAAGCACTTGGATTTTCTTTCATTTGTTTATCTAAGAATTTCTCAACAGCCTGTTTGTTGAAGCCTAAAGTTACGAGGGCCGATAACGCCTCTTCTCTTGATTTATTTTGTGCACTTGGGAAAAGTTCGGCAGCAATACCAACCTTACCCACTTTATCTTTCAATTCAATGATAATTCGCTGCGCTGTTTTGGGGCCAACTCCTTTGATAGCGCGAAGAGCAACATCATTTCCTGAAGCAATGATTCCCGATAATTCCGCCGGAGGCAAAGCCGATAATATCATCAAAGCAGTTGCACTACCTACCCCATTGACAGAAATCAAAAGTCTAAACAATTGCCTCTCTTCCCTATCAGCAAAACCATACAGCAGTTGAGCATCCTCTCTTACCACGAAATGTGTAAACAATTTTACAATACCCGAATCTGGAATTCTTGAAAACGTGTTTAAGGAAATTGGCAAATGGTAACCAACACCTTGGCAGTCTATAACTGCATATGCAGGATTTTTTTCAGCTATTTTCCCTTCTACAAAATCAAACATTATCTCATTTCAATTAAAACAAAAAAAGACCTGCTCCAATTTCGCATGGAATTTTATTGTGTTTATTCATATTTACTAGGCGCAATTACCTGATTATCAAAGAGTAGATGTTTATTCTATAGCTTAAGTTTTTTAAATGAGGTGCGAATATAGTAAAAACAAAAATTTGCAAGCCAACAACTTTGATTGTGGACTTGCAAATCTTGCTTTCTTTATGACTATTTTTTTAATTCAGCGTAGAACTTATAAAAGTAAGGAATGGTTTCAATTCCTTTGAAGTAGTTGAACAAACCATAATGCTCATTGGGAGAATGAATGGCATCACTATCCAAACCAAATCCCATCAATACCGTTTTTAAACCCAACACATTTTCAAATAAGGCAATAATAGGAATGCTTCCCCCTGTTCGCACGGGTATGGGTGTTTTACCAAAGGTGGCTTCCATTGCTTTAGCAGCAGCCTGGTACTCAACTGAATCGGTTGGTGTAACAACTGGGAAACCGCCATGATGAGGGCGAACTTCTACTTTCACTGATTTAGGAGCTACCTTTTCAAAGTAGGCTTTAAACATTTCAGTAATCTTATCCGGATGTTGGTTTGGTACCAATCGCATGGAGATTTTGGCAAATGCCTTAGAAGCGATCACGGTCTTTGCGCCTTCACCTGTGTATCCACCCCAAATTCCGTTTACATCCAAGGTAGGACGGATAGAAACCCTTTCCATGGTTGAATAACCTGTTTCACCATGAATATCCCCTAAATCCAAATGCTTTTTATATTCATCAATTGAAAAAGGAGCCTTGGCCATTTCATCTCTTTCCTGAGTAGATAACTCAATTACATCATCATAAAATCCTGGAATAACAATATGCTCGTTATGGTCCTTCATTTCAGCAATCATTTTACAAAGCACATTGATAGGATTAGCCACAGCGCCACCATAAATGCCTGAATGCAAATCCCTGTTTGGTCCGGTTACTTCTACTTCTACATAACTCAACCCTCTTAATCCAACTGTAATGGAAGGTACATCATTGGCAATCATACCTGTATCTGAAACAAGTACCACATCTGCTTTTAATCTTTCTTTATTAAGCTCCAAAAAGCTTCCCAAATTGCTAGATCCTACTTCTTCCTCTCCTTCAATCATAAATTTGATGTTGCAGGGCAAAGAATTGGTTTGCATCATGGTTTCGAATGCCTTCACATGCATGTACATCTGTCCTTTATCATCGCAAGCACCACGCGCATAAATCTTACCATCCCTTACTTGAGGATCAAAAGCAGGAGTAGTCCACAAATCAATTGGATCAGGTGGTTGAACATCGTAATGCCCATACACTAAAACCGTTGGTTTTGAAGGGTCAATTATTTTTTCACCGTAAACAATTGGAAAACCTTCTGTTGGACAAATTTCTACCTTTTCTGCACCGGCCTTACGCAGAGATTCAGCTACGGCTTCTGCTGTACGATGCACTTCTGTTGCATATTTCGGATCTGCACTTACCGATGCAATACGCAGTAATTCAAAGAGTTCTTCTAAAAACCTATCTTTATTGGTTTGTATAAATTCTTGTTGGGTCATTTTATAAATTTGGGTGCAAAGTAAAGCAATTGGTTCGGTAGCTTTCTAGAAAAATCGAATATATAACCCGATGATGGTAGCGACTACGGCAATACTCCAAACCAACACAATTTTATCTGACTTTAAATCCATACTTTTTAATTCAGGCAATTTGAAAGGTTTTTCCGCAGGACTTACCAAAGTTATGATAGTAATGACCAAACTAATTGCTATAAATGTCAAGGCCATGTGATGCAAAAAAGCAACATCCGGCAAAAAGTACAACAACAGTCCATAAACGGGAATATTCATTAAAATACCGGTAACAGCAGCTTTGGCCGGAACCTTTTCCCAAAGGATACCCCAAACGAAAACAGCAACAATTCCAGGAGAAATAAAGCCCCAAAACATTTGAATATACTTAAATACATTTTCAAACTCTGCAATCATGGGCGCCCAAATACAACCGAAAACCATAATTACTAAGGAAGACCAACGTCCTACACTAACCAAATGGTTGGCATCCTGCCGTTTGCTTAGGTAATTTTTATAAATGTCGATGGTAAAAATGGTAGATGCACTATTTACTAAAGAGGCGAGGGTACTCATTACAGCCCCAAGTAAGGCGGCTAACATAAACCCACGTAATCCTTGCGGAAGCAAATTTTTAATCAAGACTGGATAGGCTCCATCCCCAGTGGCGATTTGGTCTTTATAAAGTATCGATGCAATAATTCCAGGAAATACTATGATAAACGGTATAACTATTTTCATAGAGGCTGCAAAAAGTATCCCCTTTTGACCTTCGGCAAGATTTTGGGCTGCTAAAGTTCGTTGTGTGATGAATTGGTTCAATCCCCAATAAAATAGATTGGGAATCCATAATCCGCCAACAAATACAGCTACCCAAGGCATTTCAGGATGATTGGCTGGCAAAACGGTATGCAGTTTATCGCCAGCCTTGGCAACAAAAACATCCCAGCCACCTACGGCATCCATTCCGAGGTAAGTCACTAATGCTCCACCAAGCAATAAGGCTCCACCCTGAAACAAATCACTCCAAACTACTGCTTTTAAACCTCCCCAAATTGTGTAAATACCCGATAAGGCGGCAATGATGATAATTCCTTGAATGGTTCCGATACCATAGAGCACATTCAAAGCCAATGCCCCACTGTAAAGTACAGTTGCAAGAGCCACGAAAATGTAAGCCAACATCATTAAAATTGCCATTAATCCACGAGCTGTTTTATCATAACGGTATTCCAAAAATTCAGGAATGGTATAAATACCGCTTTTCAAAAATCGGGGCAGTAAAAAATAAGCCACTAAAACCAAGGTAATGGCGGCCATCCATTCATAACTGGCAATGGCAAGTCCAAGTTCAAAACCCCGACCAGCCATACCCACAAAATGTTCGGTTGAAATATTTGAAGCTATCAATGAAAAGCCTATCAACCACCAATTCAGACCTCTTCCTGCCAAAAAATAATCCTCCGAAGATTCTTCCTTTCGTCCTTCCCACAAAGAATAGAATATTATAAACAGTGTAAATCCAAAGAAACAAACGAGGTCAATCCAGTTGAACCCATCAAGAAACTGGCTTTGTAATAGAATGGCTAACATGGGTTCAAACATAGAATAAATTTCCATGAATACGCTATTAAGAATCATTCCATTTGAAAAGTAACGAAATTTTTACCTAATCAGGGTCTCTACCTTTGCTGCCCCTAATTTATTCGAAACCACAATTGGTTTCTGTCCGTTAAATCAAAAAAATGAGGTCTACCTTGCGTTTAATTCTATTTTGTTTACTTCTTTTTCTATTTGAGGTTATAAATCCTTGTTCGTTATGGGCTCAGCCCGTTCCAGCCTTGGAAGAAAACATTCCCTTTTTGGTAACTTTTGGAAAAAAGAGTGCTAGCAGTTACGGGGATGATGACAATATCCAAATTTTCTTTCTTCGGATTCCTCCTACTTACAAAAACCCTCTATATATCCGTGTTTTTGACCCTGAAGTTGGTGGCTCGAATGATGAAATTTATGGCAGCCCAGATACTAAAACAAAATTTGCTGTCTACGGTGGAACTGGAGCATTTTCCAATCCAGATGCCAAAAATATACACCCTAAAGGAAATTATATCTCTGGTAACCTATTGGCTACCAAAACATTTAGCAATGCCACACAATACGACAATGCTTGGTTTACCTTCGACCCCATTTATCCATCCGATGGAGAATGGGTTGAATCCGAAAATGCCTATATCATTAAGTTGATTGCTGAAGGTACGGAAGGGGATGATGGCAATTTGTTTCGTTACTATTTCTCAACTGCCTCCGAAAAAAATATCCCAATTGAAGGAGCCAATGCCTTTACCTACGAATACACCTTCCGAATGCCCGATAAACCTGGCCAAGTCTGCCACTTATATCCATTTATTGATAAAAGTGTGGTTTCAGTTGAACAACATAATTATGATTGGGACGAAGGAGGTGTGGTAAAAATTGTTTCTTATGAAAAAAAGGGCGAATGGGTTGAAATGAGCAATGATCAGGAATGGAAATCAAGTAAACACATTATTTTTGAATCAGAACGCGATAAATCCTTGGACATTCAATTCATTTCATCCTCCTCTGCTAAACCCAACAACAACCTTTGCTTTTATATAACCAATCAATACGGTCAATTTCTTCCGTTCTACACCATTCCAATAGGCGGCAAACCAATTTATAAATATGCCAACTCTTTAGAAAAACTAAGGGAAACAGAACGTTTCAACAAAGAAAAGATTTACAAAAGAGTTAAGTAAACTGTCGAAACCAATGCTACGCCACTTCGTCCTCTTTCTATTTTCACTTTTACCATTGGCTGGTATTGGAAGAGGAGGACCTATACTTATTGGTAAACAACAAGGTCTTAATGCTGAAACCATCAATATGACGGTTCAGGACAAAGACAATTTCCTTTGGATTGGAAGCAATAAAGGCCTATTCCGATTCGATGGAATAAGCATTATCCAAAACCCAAACCCCTCTTTGGCCAAAGCAAATGTTATGGCTGGCCTCCTTGATAAAAAAGGATTTCTATGGATTGGGACTTATGATGGAAAAATATTTGTTTATGATGGACTCGAATTTAAACAAATCAATCTGCCGGCTTCCATTCAATCTCCAATAATTGAATTTCAAGAAGATAATAAAGGAATGGTCTTTGCCGTAACCCGATCCAATGGAATCGTGGAATTCAGCTCACAAAATTCTTTTCGACACCATGTCATGGGTGAAGATAAGTTTCTAATTTATTCCATGACTTTTATAAATGGTAATAAGGCTTTGATTGGAACTGAAAGTGGTTTGAAAATAATCGACCTGAAAACCCAAGCCATTCGACCCATTCCTGTGGATATCCTTCCTGATACTAAAGTCAACCAAGTTATTCCCAATACGGATGGCGGCTTTTGGGTGGCAACCGAAGACCAAGGTGTTTTTCATATTGAATTAAATCCTACTCCTAAAATCATTATTCACCTTGGTAAAAACAACCAATTCCCTGAAAATATTACCCATATTAGCGAGAATGGAAAGCTTTTATGGATCGGAACAAAATCTCAAGGAATTGTTCGTATCAACTTTGGCATAAACAAAGGTAGCATTATCAATATCGATTACTTTAATTCGGGCGAAAAATGGGATAATCCAACCATCACTAATATCTTTCGGGATAGAGAGGGCAACAATTGGATTTCGACCTTTAACCACGGCATTTTAAAATTTGAAAATGAAATTTTTAGCCTCTTTTACGGACAAGGTAAACTAATCGATGCCAATGTTACCTGCATCGAAAGAGACCAAAGAGATAATTTTTGGGTTGGCACTTCAACCGGTTTATACCAGCTAAATTTTAATGATTCAAAATGGAAAATCAACGACTTGGCATCACTAAATCTTGTCCCTCAAGATAAAGTCAATTCCATTCTATTGGATGGTTCCATTATTTGGGTTGGAACTCAAAACCAAGGACTGTTTCGTTTTGATAGCAAATCCTTTACTTCCAGAAGGGTCACTCTTGGCAACGGAAACCTCGAAAACCTTGTTAGATGTATTGAAAAAGTTAATTCCAATGAATTTTGGGTAGGAACCTCCGATGGTATTTTTATCCTCGATGCCAACGGTAAGTTGCTAAAGCGTTTAACAACTGAAAACGGACTACCTCACAATTCCATAAACGACCTCCAACAAACAAAAAACGGTAGAATTTGGATTGCCTCGGCTGAAAATAAAATTGCCTACTTCGAAAATGAATCCATCAAGTTAGTAAGAAACCAAAAATTCGAAATTACCAATATCAATTCCATTTGTTTGGATGATAAAGAAAATGTATGGTTTGCTTCAAATGGATACGGTTTATTCTCTTACGATGGCATTCATTTTGAAAGGTATTCCCAAAAAGAAGGCCTGGCAAGTGATTATTGCTACCAAGTACAAACCGACAACAACAACCGTATCTGGGTTAGCCATCAAAAGGGTTTAAGCAGTATTGACCTAGCCACCAACAAAATCGTTCCTTATTTTAGTTCATTTGGTAACCTTTCCTTTGACTTTAGTATCAATAGCTTTTTTAAAGGAAATAAAACCATTTGGCTTTGTACCGATATCGGCGTGTTGCGATACAGCGAAAAAAACGAAAAACTCGCCCGCCAAGAACCCAAAATTATGCTTAGTATGGTTAGAGCCGATTCCACTCGCTTCGACCCTCGGAGCGCTATCGAACTACCTTATGGCTCCCATAGCATCAACATTCAGTTTATTAGCCCTTACCTCAAAAACCCTGATGCAGTTCGATACAAATTTATGTTGAAAGGCTACGATAAAGGATGGTCTGAAATGACACCATTAAACCTAGCCTTCTATTCCTCTTTGTACGATGGGGAATATGAATTCTTGGTCAAAGCTTGCAACGAATATGGTGTATGGACCTCCGAACCGGCCTCGATTAAAATTTCAATAAAAAAACCTTTCTTCAAAGAATGGTGGTTCTTCCTACTGGTGGTTACTTCATTTATCCTTACTGTTTACTTCTATATCCACTTGCGAACAAAACGCTTGATTAACGATAAAATCAAGTTGGAAGAGGAAGTTCAACAACGAACCGCTGAATTGGAACTCCGTAACCAGGAAATTATCGAAAACAAAAACGAAATTGAACGGAATGCTAAAAACATAACAGATAGTATTCGTTATGCCAAACGCATCCAAAAAGCCATTTACCCCACAACCGGACAATTCAAAAAACTACTGCCCGAATCCTTTATCTTCTTTAAATCAAAAGGAATTGTTTCAGGCGACTTTTATTGGATCGAGGAAAAAGGAAATAAAATCCTCTTTGCTGCTTGCGATTGCACAGGTCATGGTGTTCCAGGTGCCTTCATTTCTATCGTTACCAACAACCTTCTTAATCAGGCCGTAAAAGAACATGGCATTACCAAACCTTCCCAAATATTAGATGAGGTTAACAAAGGTATTACCACCACTTTGCACCAAACTCAAGAGGATTCCACTGTGAAAGATGGTATGGATGCTGCCTTATGCTGCTACGACCGAACCACCGGAACCTTGGAATTTGCAGGGGCTTACAACGGTCTATACCTAATTAGAAAAGGAGAACTGCTTGAATTTAAAGCGGATAACATTCCCATTGGTCGGTTTATTGGCGAAGCGTTTAAAACATTTACCAACCACGAAATCATTACCCAGCCCGATGACGTGGTCTACCTTTTCTCCGATGGTTTTGCCGATCAATTCGGTGGGCCCGAAGGAAAGAAAATCAAAAAGAATATCTTTAAAAACCTTTTACTCGATATCTGGCACCTGCCCATGGAAGAACAACGGGAAAAGCTCTACAACTTCTTCAAGTCATGGCAAGGAGAACTGGAACAAGTCAATGATGTATTGGTCATCGGAGTTCGAATTAAAAACATCTAAAATCAATAACCTTATTTAAAAAAATTCAGTTAAATTGAACCCAAAATTGATCCCTTCCTTGAAAAAGCTTATTTCCTTCAGCTTCCTGCTTGGCCTTCTGCTTCTTTCTTCGTTCGGAAAGGCCCAAGAAACCTTTGAAAAGGCTTTTAATTCAGGACTGGTAAATGCTCAAACCGGAAAGTACGAATCAGCCATTGCCGACTTTACCAAGGCCATCAAATTAAAAGAAAACGATGCAAAATCCTACTATTACAGAGGCTTAGCCTATTATGCTACCCGTCGAAACATCGATGCTATTTCTGATTTTAGTCGCGCCATTGTTATCGATCCCAATTTCAACGAGGCCTACAAATACCGTGGCATCCTTTACAACAATGAACAGAATTACAAAAAAGCCCTAGAGGATCTTACCATAGCCGAAAAAATGTTTCCCAACGACCGGGAAGCACATCTAAACCGTGGCTTGGCTTTACATAATCTAGGTGATCAATTTGCCGCTATCGTTGAATTTGAACTGGCCATTAAATTAAATCCCAACGATGAAAAGGTATTCCTGTACCGTGGTATGGCCCAAATCAGACTCGAGAAATTCGAAGAAGCCGTGTCCGATTTAGACCGTTGCCTCGCTATAAACCCCAACAATATCGATGCACTACTCAACCGTGGCATCTGTCACAACATGCTTAAAAAGCCTGATTTTGCAATTGCCGATTACACCAAAGCCATTCTTTTGAAACCGGATGATCCGGATATTTATTACAACAGAGGTATCGCCTTCGATGCCATGGATAATACCCAGAAAGCCATTCAAGATTACTCCAAGGCCATTGAATTAAACCCCTTGGATGCTGATTCGTACCTAAACCGAGGTATCTCCAAAGTGGCAGCTGGCAATGCCGAAGATGGCTGCGAGGATATTTTGAAAGCCTCCGACCTTGGACTCGAAAATGCCGTGGTAGCCCGCAATAAATTCTGCAAAAAATAAAAGGGTTTATCAAGGAATTAGGCGTTCATTTGTTCCATGTTTCTAACTTCCGAAAACCATAAACCCTCCAAGTCCTATTTTGAGCAATTTGCCCTCAAAGTAGCCAAAGCCTCCGGTTCTTCCTATGCCTTTTTTGCCGCTCTAACCATCGTTATTCTATGGTTGCTTACCGGCCCCATTTTCGGCTACAGCGATACCTGGCAATTGGTTATCAATACCAGCACCACCATCATTACCTTCTTGATGGTTTTCTTGATTCAAAAAAGCCAAAACCTCGATTCCTTGGCCTTTAAACTGAAGCTTAATGAATTGATTGCCTCCCAGAAAAAAGCTTCGAATCGCCTCCTCGATGTGGAAGATTTAAGTGAAGCAGAAATGGAAACCCTTTTCAAATTCTATGTCCTCCTAAGTAAAAAAGCAGAAAAGGATATGGCTGTACACGAATCACATAGCATCGAAGAAGCCGAGTTTTTGCACAACTTAAAAAAGGTAAAAAATTCCAAAAAAGTACCAGGAAAATCAAAGAAGAAAAAGATTTTGAAAGATAAAAACAAGACCGAAAAATCGTCACTAAATAAAGAGTCCCATGTTGATTCTTAGTTTTTTTCTTTGGCGGGCCCCATTCGCAAAACCATTTTCCCATTTTATCACTTAAGCAAGGCGAATGGTCGGGCTATTCGTTGCAAGTCCTCACGCCTTTCGCTTTCGCTCAGTCCGTTGTGGGCTTTCCACTGCTATCCCTGCCCGAACCATCCGCCTAGGCAGTAGCAAGAAACTAAGTTTATACTCCGCTTGGGCTTTTACATTTTTAATCCAAATCCCCCAGCTCGCTACCTTTTGCAACGGGGGCGAGCGGGAGTTTTTGAAATCGAACTTTTTGCATCTTTCTAGAATAATTCCTTTTTGCCTTTTTCTACCTTTTTTAGCAAATCCAATTCTATAAAGTAGTTTGTAACCCAATTGCAGCGAGCAGGAAACAAACATCGCCAAAACCCAGGCATGGAATACCACTGCCCCGTACTTCACCAAAAACCGGGCACGGAGGCCCCGGGCAAGGATAGAGGCAGTGTAGCCCACAGGAATGCGGAGGCACGGAGCAGACCGAGGACTACCGCCGAAAGCCTGGCCCCAGCCGCCTGGGTAAATGGTTTATAACTTGCTGATGGTAATGGCGGATGGGGGCCCGCCCACAAAAAACAACCTACTTAACCCTGCAAAAATTCCAAAACAAAGGGATTTCTTTCCTTTTCGTATCCTAAGCTTGTTTCTGGTCCATGCCCGCAATACACTTTTGTTTCGGGAGGCAAGGCAAATAAAACCTCGGTAATGCTGTTCATCAAGGTTTCGTAATGGCCACCGGGCAAATCATAGCGACCAATTCCTCCTTGAAAAAGTACATCGCCCGAAAACAAGGAATGAGAAGCAGCGTGGTAAAAACTCACATGTCCGGGAGCATGGCCAGGAGTGAAAAACACCGAAAAAGTGGTTTTGCCAAATTGAATCGGTTTCGACACATCCAAAAACTGGGTAGGAATGGGAGGATCGTCCATACGCAAACCAATCAATACGCCATAGGGAGCCGCAGCTTTGAGCGTTCTTAAATCGGCCTCGTGCATGAGGGGTTCCAAGCCATATTTTTCCAACAAAAACCGATTGCCCATCACATGGTCGATATGAGCATGCGTATTCAAATTCAAGACGGGTTTAAGTCCGTTTTTCTCGATAAACTGAACCAAGGCATTTTGTTCGTCAGGGCCATAACAACCCGGATCAACAAGAACACAGTCCAAACTTTCGTCCCAAACAACAAAGGTGTTTTCTTGAAAAGGATTGAATGTGAATTTCTTAACCTGCAACATACCTAAATTTAACTCCTGCTAAAATGAAGTACAAATGAAAGGAAATTAGCCCATCAAAAAAGAGAAAAGAGCGAAGAATTAAACAATTAGTAAGAAAATCGAAAAATATGGCTGTTGAAATTTTTGAAATTTAACATTAGCTGTATCTTTGCTCTTTCTTTGAAAAATTATCTTCAAAGGGGTAAAAATTAGTCAAATATCGGTTTATAGGCATGAAAATAGGGAGCGGAGAACTCGATTCAAACCATTTTTCTCAAATCGTTCAAGGACAGGCCAAGGTTGAAATAACCAAGGAAGCGATTGAGAAAGTGGGGAAAAGCTTTGAATTCCTTGGGAATTTTTCGAAAGACAAAGTTATTTATGGAATCAACACTGGATTTGGCAGCATGGCCCAATTCAAAATTGATGATAAGCATAGGAAAGAGCTACAATTTAATCTGATTCGCAGCCATAGCTCGGGTGCTGGTGCTCCTTTGCCCGATGTTTATTTGCGCGGGGTAATTCTTGCTCGACTAAATACCTTATTAAAAGGATATTCGGGAATTCATCCGGAAGTGGTTGAAACCTTGGCCCTTCTGCTCAATAAAAATGTTTCGCCCTTGATTTTGGAACATGGAGGTGTGGGAGCTAGTGGCGATTTGGTTCAATTGGCCCATTTGGCTTTGGGTTTGATTGGCGAAGGAGAAGCCAGGTACAAAGATAAAATCGTTTCAACCGAAGAAGCTTTCAAAAAGGCAGGAATAAAACCTATTCAAATCCATATCCGCGAAGGTTTGGCCTTGATGAACGGAACCTCTGCCATGACAGGTATTGGACTGATTAACCTGCAATTGGCCAAAAGAGCCCTTCATTATTCGATTGCCGCTTCAGCCATGATCAATGAAGTGGTTCAAGCCTACGACGACCACTATTCGTTTGAACTGAATGCCACCAAACGCCACAACGGCCAAGCATTTGTAGCTGCCGAAATGCGTAAATTGTTGGCTGGCAGCAAATTAACCAAACACCGTCCCGACCACCTTTACAACAAAAAAGTAGAAGTGGATGTGATCAAGGAAAAAGTTCAGGAATATTACTCTGTGCGCTGCGTACCTCAAATTTTAGGCCCTGTTTGGGATACCTTGGAATATGCTGAAAAAGTATTGGTGGACGAATTGAATTCAGTGAACGATAATCCGGTAATCGATGCCGAACGAAAGAATGTGTTTCACGGTGGAAATTTCCATGGCGATTATGTAGCTTTGGAAATGGACAAAGTAAAAATTGCCATGACCAAAACCAGTATGCTGGCCGAACGGCAATTGAATTTCTTGTTCAACGATAAATTAAACAATATCCTTCCTCCATTTGTTAATCTTGGCAAACTCGGTCTGAATTTTGGAATGCAAGGCGTGCAATTTACCGCAACCAGTACTACTGCCGAAAACCAAACTTTGAGCAACCCGATGTATGTGCACAGTATTCCATGCAACAACGACAACCAAGATATTGTCAGCATGGGAACCAATGCCGCCTTGATTACCAAAAAAGTAATCGATAATACCTTTGATGTATTGGCCATTGAAATGATGTCTATTGCCCAAGCCATCGACTACATTAAATCCGATAAAAAAATGTCGCCTTTGACCCGTAAAGTGTACGATCATATTCGTTCGGTTTCCGACAAGTTCATTGGTGATTCCCCAAAATACAAGGAAATTGAAAAACTAAGCAATTACCTTAAAAACAACGATTTGGAATTCTAAGCATGAAAACAGCACTTGTAACAGGCGGATCGCGCGGAATTGGTAGGGCTATTTCCATTAAGTTGGCCTCGATGGGTTATTTTGTGGTAATCAACTACCGCTCGAATGATGCCGAAGCCGAAAGCTGTTTGGGCGAAATCAGGGCTAATGGTGGAAATGGAATGTTAGTGAAATTTGATGTTTCCAATACCCAGGAATCCAAAGAAGTGTTGGAGAAATGGATAAGCGAACATCCTGAAAATGTTTTGGAAGTTTTGGTAAACAATGCCGGTATTACCAAGGATATGCTCATGATACAAATGGAATGGGAAGATTGGAACGGCATAATTCAAACCAATTTGAACAGTTTCTTTAATGTAACCAAACCTTTGTTGCAAGGCATGGTAAGAAAGCGTTATGGCCGAATTATCAATATTGTGTCTTTGGCAGGAGTAAAAGGAAATCCAGGCCAAGTTAATTATGCAGCAACCAAGGCTGGATTAGTTGGAGCCACCAAATCATTAGGCTTGGAACTAGCCAAAAGAAATATAACGGTTAATGCCGTAGCACCCGGCTTTATCAGCACGGATATGACCTCTGCCCTACCCGAGGCCGAATTGAAAGGAATGGTGCCGATGAACCGATTTGGAAAACCAGAAGAAGTAGCTGCAGTAGTAGGATTTTTGGCTTCACCGGATGCCAGTTATATTACTGCGGAAGTAATTAATGTAAACGGAGGACTTTACAGTTAAACCATGCACAGGGTCGTAATCACCGGAATTGGCATTTACAGCACCATTGGTACCGATTTGGACAAGGTGAGAGATTCCTTGTTTAACGGAACATCTGGAATAGGATTTGAACAAGCCAGAAAGGAATTCGGCTTTCGTTCGGCTCTTACCGGAGTTATTGAAAAGCCACAATTAAAGGGCATTCTAGACCGCCGAACACGGATTATGCTGCCCGAACAAGGTGAATATGCCTATTTGGCCACAGCAGAGGCGTTGCGCATTGCCCGAATGGATCAGGATTATTTGGACCAACATGTGGTAGGCATCCTTTATGGCAATGATAGCTCTTCCAGCCCTGTTATTGAAAGCAACGATATCGTAAGAGAAAAAAAAGACACCCAATTGCTTGGTTCAGGCTATATTTTCCAAAGCATGAACAGCACGGTAACCATGAATTTGGCTACCATTTTTAAGCTGAAAGGAGTAAATTTCACTATAAGTGCAGCCTGTGCCAGCGGAAGTCATTCCATTGGGATTGGGTATGTTTTGATTAAGAATGGACTTTCTGATGCCATTATTTGCGGAGGAGCCCAGGAACTTAATTTACAAAGCATGGCTAGTTTTGATGGATTAGGCGCCTTTAGTGTGCGGGAAATAGACCCAACCCGAGCCAGCAGACCATTTGATAAGAACAGAGACGGTTTGGTTCCGAGTGGAGGTGCCGCCACGGTAATTTTAGAAAGTTACGAAAATGCAGTAAAACGAGGAGCCACCATACTTGCCGAGGTTATCGGATATGGGTTTTCCTCCAATGCTGCCCATATTTCACAACCCACAGTAGAAGGTCCGGCCCGAAGCATTTCCATGGCCTTGCGGGAATCGGGATTAGACGCCAAGGATTTGGATTATATCAACGCCCATGCAACCAGCACCCCTATTGGAGATGCGCACGAAGCCAAGGCCATCTATTCAGTCATTGGTGATTTAAATATCCCTGTGAGCAGCACCAAAAGCATGACTGGGCACGAATGTTGGATGGCAGGAGCTAGTGAAGTTGTGTATAGCATGTTGATGATGCAGAATGATTTTATTGCACCAAACATTAATTTTGAAACCCCTGACGATGATTCTGCCAAACTCTTTATTGCAAATAAGACTTTGGAAAAGAACATTGATGTATTTTTGTCCAATTCTTTTGGATTCGGCGGAACCAATAGCACCTTGATTATTAAAAAGTTTAAACCATAGCATAATGTCTGAGACTACTACCTATTCCAATCAAGCGACCATCGAAAGGATTAACGCTATTTTTATTAATGAATTTGAGGTGGAAGCCAGTGATATATCACCGGAGAAGAATTTAAAGGATACTTTGGATTTAGACAGCCTTGATTATGTTGATTTAGTGGTACTTATTGACGACAATTTTGGTTTTAAACCAAAGGGCGATGACTTTACCACCATTGTTTCAATACAAGATTTTTATAATTTCGTAATTACCAATGCGAAAAAATAATATTATTTAAATATACCTATAAAAAATAATCCATCTTAATTCTCAGCCACAATACAGACGATTTAATCAGGAAAATAAAGGTCAGTAGATAAATTTCATCAAACTGCATTCTGCTTACCAATTCCTAATTTATTGCATTTTCTGATATTATTTTAACCGGTACACTTTCGGTTAAATTCAAAAATCATTCCTTTTATATTTAAACTTTACTTCGTATTTTTGCACCCCCAAAATTTAACCACCTTAAAACTAACTCAAAAACCTAAAAATCAATGACAAAAGCTGACATCATCAACGAGATTTCGGAAAAAACCGGAGTTGAAAAAGTTGCAGTATCTGCTACTGTTGAAGCATTTATGAAAATCGTTAAAACTTCCATCACTTCTGGTAACAATGTTTACTTGCGTGGATTCGGCAGTTTTATTGTTAAGAAACGTGCTGCAAAAACGGGAAGGATTATTACTAAAAACCAAAGTATTGTAATTCCTGAGCACTTTATTCCAGCTTTCCGACCAGCAAAAACATTTGTTGAGAAAGTAAAGAAATCTCAAAAGAAAAAATAGTTTTTCCCTTCTTTATTTCTCAAGATACTGTCCATGAATACGAAAAGCATGCAATTAGGCGCCATTGCCCTGTGTGCTGTCGTAGCGCTAGGATTGTATTTCCTTCCGAAGAATGCACCAGCAGGAATGGCTAAAAAAATGGCCCTTCCCAATGCTGATACAAGCTTTTCCTTTGAAGCTTTTCAAACAGAAGCAAAAAACGGATTGGATAGTACATCCTTGGCCGAACTATCTGGCTGGGAAACAAAAACGGATACGGCAAGTTTGAGAAAAATTTCAGATATCTGGTCTTCATTTAGAAATGCCGGTTTATCTGGGTTTTATATCGAAAAACTAGCCTTGCTTGCTCCTACTACCGAAAATTGGTTTAATGCCGGTTACAGGTATATGGTAGCTTTCAGAACAACCGAGAAGAACGGAGAAAAACTATACTTTACCCGCAAAGCCATCACCTGCTTTAAAACGGTATTGGATAAGGATTCTACCAACTTGGAAGCCAAAGCTAACTTAGGTGTTTGCTATGTCGAAGGCGCTCAAACGCTTGGAACAGCACCTATGCAAGGGGTAAAACTTTTGCTTGATGTAGTTGGGAAAGATCCTAAAAACATTACCGCACTGGTAAATCTTGGGTATTTTTCCATCCAAAGTGGTCAGTTGGATAAAGCTATTGAAAGGTTTAATCAAATAATTGAAATAAAACCTGATTATCTGGAAGCCTATATCTACCTTGCCGACGCTTATCAACGCCAAGGCAAGAAAGAAGAAGCCATCAAAACCTTGGAAATATTGAAGTCGAAAAACAAAGACCCTGAACTAGAGGCCAACATCAACCAATACATTCAGGATCTAAAATCATCATAAAAAACTAATTCACTAATTGTTAAACCATTAATCCGAAAATCTCATGCCAAGCGGAAAAAAACGTAAACGTCATAAGATGTCAACCCACAAACGCAAAAAGCGTCTAAGGAAAAACCGACATAAAAAGAAATAAGTAGGACTTTTGTCCGCTTAAGATATGTTGTTACACCAGGGAGCAGCCCTCTGTTCTTTGGTGTAACTTCCTATTTATTACCCTGAACCAACCATACGTTCTAATTCTAAAGTTAGGATTTGGTAATTCCCCCTTCATAAGGAACGGTTTGTCCGTACCCCAAATTGGAAATATACCAGGATTTTGGAAAAGAGATTGAATCAATGAATTATGAGCTTATAATCGACGCTTCCCAAAGTGAAGTAGTCATAGCCCTCCTGCGCGACAAGCAACTCGTTGAGATGCACCGCGAAAAAGGGAATTCCGATTTCGCCGTCGGAGATATTTACCTAGGCCGCATTAAAAAAATAATGCCTGGCCTCAATGCCGCATTTGTAGATGTAGGCTACGAAAAAGACGCCTTTTTGCATTACCTCGATCTGGGCCCTCAGGTGCAAAGCCTGATAAAATACATGAAGCTAGCCCAGCAAGGTAAAATCAACCATAGTACCCTTCAGCATTTTAAACAAGAAGCCGACATTATCAAAACCGGGAAAATCACCCAAGTATTGAACAATGTGGCCATGCTTCCGGTGCAAATTGCCAAAGAACCTATTTCTAATAAAGGTCCCCGTATCTCATCCGAAATTTCAATTGCCGGACGATATGTGGTGCTTGTTCCTTTTAGCGAACGGGTTTCGGTTTCTCAAAAAATCAAAACCAACGAAGAAAGGGATCGACTGCGTAAACTAGCCCAAGAAACCAAACCAAAAGGATTCGGTGTAATTGTTCGAACTGTTGCTGAAGGAAAAAGCATTGCCGAACTTGAAGCCGACATCAAAGAGTTGGTAGCCAAATGGGACAACCTCTTCCAAGAACTTAAAAAGGCCCAACCGCCTGTTAAATTGGTGGGCGAAATCAATAAGAAACTTGCTATTCTCCGCGATATCCTGAACGATACTTTCCAAGCTATCCATGTAAACAATGCCGATATAGCTGAAGAAATTCAGAATTACCTGAAAAGTAAATCTACCGGACTCGAAGGAATTGTAAAACATTATAAAGGAAAAGCCCCGATTTTTGACCATTTTGGGGTAGATCGTCAAATCAAAGCGGCCTTCGGTAAAACCGTAACCTTCAAAAATGGGGGTTACCTTATTTTGGAACATACCGAAGCCATGCACGTAATCGACGTCAACAGTGGCAACCGTTCATCCGAAAATAACCAAGAAGCCAATGCCTTAGAAACCAATTTGGAGGCTGCAAAAGAAATTGCCCGCCAACTTCGCTTAAGGGATATGGGCGGAATTATCGTGATCGACTTCATTGATATGCACAGCCAAGAGCATAAAAACCAGCTCTTCCAAGTGCTTAGAGATGAGATGAAAACGGATAAAGCCAAGCATAACATCCTTCCTCCTTCCAAATTTGGCTTGATTCAGTTGACCCGCCAACGCGTGCGGCCTGAAACCAATATCAAAGTCCTCGAAAAATGTCCAACCTGCAACGGTAGTGGCGAAATAGGACCATCCATTTTGGTAACCGACGAAATTGAAAACAACCTGCGCTTCATTTTAAAGGAACAAAACGAAAAAAATATCACCCTGGCAGTCCACCCATTTATAGGATCTTACCTAAAACACGGTCTTCCTTCTGCCCAAATGAAATGGTGGTGGAAATACGGTTCGTGGGTCAAAATCAATTCTATTTCCTCCTTGAACTTCCTTGAATATCAATTTTATAATAAGGTAGGAGAAGAAATAACTTTATAACCCATACTTTTTTAACCCTAATTAATAGCAGGAAATATTAAGTCGAACAATTTGACTTAACCCAGATTACGCATTAGAAATGCATAAACGATTAACCAGTTGTAAATCAATTTGTATAGCCAAATTGATAACAACTGCTAAATCGGGGTAAACCCAACTAAATCAAGTAGTTCGGATTAATAAATCCTCCTATTGATTAATTTGGGTTTAAATGGGTTTACCCTTTCCGAAGAAATTTCGGGATAGCAGTTCATATCAATTTGGCCGAACAAATTGAATTACAAATTCGAAATTGTTTAGGTAATTCAAATGCATATTCTGGGTTTAAAGCCTTTGACCAATACCCAATAGTCAGAGGCTTTTTTATTTACCTCAGCTTACTTATCGCAGCCCTCAATTTATCCTCCCTATTCTGCTGGGGATAATGCAAACTAATTCTTTCCCTAGCTCGGGTTGAAAGTACTTCTAAATCAGCATTCAAAGCCTGCTTTATGGTTTCTACCAGTTCATCCAAACTACGGTGCTTTACCACAAATCCGGCATTACCAACAATTTCCGGCATCGACGACACATCCGATACGATCGGTATACAACCCGTCGACATCGCCTCCGATAAAGCATTTGGAAAACCCTCCGAAATGGATAGTTGTAGGTAAAATTGGGAGGCTTGGTAATACTGAACAATTTCGGAATTTGGCACAAAGGCGATGCGCTTTAAATTTTTGGGATCGTTCTGGGTTTGGGCAAGTTTGTTGGCACCAATTAAAATAAAATCAATTTCGGGAAAATAGACCGGAAGCTTTTCTACCAAATCTACCCCTTTTAATTTGGCCCGGTTTTCATCTTCCATGCTGCCTGCCACAGTGAGAAACTGTATTTTCTTATGACCATTCGGCTTCCAAACCTCAGGATCATAGCCATTTTCGACTGGGAAAACTGAGGTTTTTAAATCTGGAAAAAAATTGAAAACACCCTGCTCTTTTCGATCTTCGGGATAGTAGGTATTTTCGTATTTCATCAATTTTTCATGCACCGGACAAAGCAAATCAGCCATCGCATAACTCTTCCCAATAAACCACTTCAACAAGCCTTTTCTTAAATTTCCATACTGCAAAGTTGGATAAGCCACACAATCGCTTCCACAACAAATAATGATATGCCGAACGCCATACAGCTTTCCCAAAAGCCCGGGCAAAAAAGAATGATAACCACCAAATTGACTCATTACCACGCTGTACTTCGGCAAATTCACCAGCAAATGAAAAAACTGCCTCATAAATACCCAAGGCAACATCAACTTCGAACGGGTATCAAATTGCCACTCCTCCACTTGGTAATCCTTGGAAAGTATCGAAATATCCTTATCGATAAAGGAAGCCCTTTTGATAAAAACCATAAGCAATTTTCCTTTTTCCACGTGGCGTTCGATAAGTCTACAAAAGTAAATACAGATTTGGCATAATGTTCCGTAAATTCAAACTACTCCAAGCCATTCCAACAGAAAGTTTTAAATTCAACTTTGGCGGGCCCCCTTCCGCCCTAAACCTTTACTACAGGCAAAACCATTCTACATGGGCGGTCGGGTCAGGCTTTCGGCGCTAGTCCTCGGTCTGCTCCGTGCCTACGCATCCCTGTGGGCTAGACTGCCTCTATCCTTGCCCGAACACCTACGATTGTATAGGCTCAAAATACTAAGCTGTAGCTCTCGCCTCCGCTTTTCTACCCGAAAATTGCAAATACAGGATTTCTCAGCAACTTTGTAGGTACTTTCGCAAACCGATTCCGAGATGGGAATAATTCAACGACAAAGTTTTGCCAATGCCCTGATTATATACAGTGGAATAGCCATTGGCTTTGTCAACATGTACCTTCAACCCATTTGCCTCGATCCCGAAACCTTTGGATTGACCCGGGTACTTCTTTCCTTCGCCGGACTGGTTTCCTCCATTATGCCTTTGGGAGCTGGCAATATTATGATTCGGTTCTTTCAAAATTATATCACCCAAGTCGACAATAAAAACCGCTTCATAAGTTTTGTTTTTGGTTTCGGACTTTTTGGTTTCTTGCTACTCTCAGGCATTCTCTTGCTCAATTCCGGTTGGATAATTGAGGCTTACTCAAAACAATCCCTTCAATTTGCATCCAACTTTTGGCTGGTTTTTCCTTTGAGCTTCTTTATGGTTGGAATTGGTTTGGCCAATGCCTATTCATTTGCCCTTTCTAAATCAGTGGTACCTTCCTTTTTTTCTGAATTTTTAATTCGGGTTCTCCTGATGGTTTTGGTGGGATTGTTCTACTTTAATGTTATTTCCATACAAACCTTTATTCTAGGATTTGTGGCTTCTTATGGCATAAACTTCTTGGGAATGACCTCCTATGTTTTTTACTTAGACAGGCCTTCCTTTCGATTTGATTTACCAAGCCTCGGAAAAAATGAAATACGAACCATGGTCGGGTTTGGTTTACTCATTTCAATAGCCACCATGGCTTCCATTGGTTTAAAAAACTTAGATACAGTGCTTTTAGCCAAGTATGTTAACCTCAAAATGGCAGGTATCTATTCCATTGCCTTGTTTATGGGTTTGTTTATCGAAACCCCTTTAAATTCCTTGGATAGAATTGCCAGCACGAAAATGGCCATTGCCCTTGCTCAAAAAGACCAAAAAGAAATTCAAGATATTTACCACAAATCCAGTTCAAACTTATTTTGGATCGGAGGCTTATTGTTTATAGGAGTAAATACTTGCATCACCCCTCTTCTAACCTATCTTCCTGAGGCTTACCGCGGCAATGAATGGGTAATATTAATAATTAGTATAGGTTCCTTGGTAAATATGGCTTCAGGTTCCAACACCTCTATTATTTACAATTCAGAACATTACATCAAAGGCACCCTTCTATTGGCTGCCATGTTTATTATCCTTTTTCTGTTGCTTTGGGTCTTAATTCCACCCTATGGGATTATCGGTTCCGCCATTGCTATTGCCAGTACAACCACCCTTTTTAATCTGAGTAAAATGGGCTTCATCCGCTATTACTTTAAGATGCAGCCTTTCGGATTCGACTCCCTTAAATTGGGCCTACTAATAGCAGGGGTTTTAAGCTTGGGACTTTTGCTTCCGCATCACTCCTCCCCGCTTTTAGATCTTTTTTACAGAGGAACTGTGGTGAGTTTTAGCTTCCTTTTCCTCAGTTTCATCTTCCGCCTTATTCCCCAGGAATTATTGGATATGACCAAGAAATTCCTTCCATTTTCCTGATTTTTACCCCATTCCATTTCAAGAAAACGCAATTTCGTCTTCATCGCCAAATCGACGAATTCTTTCATTGTTAAAATATTAATTACTGATTTACAGTCGATTAACAAATTTTAATTGTTATGCATGCATACTTTTTTTCAACAAAATACTCTGCATGCAGAATATTTTCATACTATTGCCTTCGAAAATGGGAAATTCAAGAAGATTATCGGCCAAAGACACGGTTTGTTTCAATATCAAAACCAGTTGGCATGCAATTTCCCGTATGTACAACTCCACTGGTGCCGAATACGACCTTACCCTTTCTTTGGGCTATGTGTTGATTAACATTGACGAGGATAATGGAACCCCTGCAACTAAAATAGCCTCAAGCATTGGTATGGAACCCCGCAGTTTAAGTAGGATGTTAAAAACCATCGAAGACAATGGTTTGGTATACCGAAAAATTTCTGAAACGGACAAAAGAGTGGTACGCATTTTTCTAACCGAAGAGGGAAAACAAAAAAGGGAAATGTCGAAACTGGCGGTAAAAGCCTTTAATAAGATTGTAAGGGAAAATATTGACCCTGAAAAGCTTAATACTTTTTTTGAGGTAATTGAAAAGATAAACAACATTGCCGACAATAAAGAATTACTGGCCAGGGAGAAAATTGCCTTCGAAATGAACAAGAATAAATCCATACTAGCAGCATAAACAAAACTAAAATATCCAAATTACCTAACTAATAAAGACCATGTCAGATACATTAACTTTAGAAAAAACCGCTACCAACGGCTCAGGCGTTATCAAAGCTAACCGCCGTGTAATTAAAAAGGTAGCCGTACTTGGTTCCGGAGTTATGGGCTCCAGAATCGCCTTGCATTGTGCAAACATCGGATTGGAAGTGCTTTTACTCGATATCGTTCCTTTTGATTTGAAAGAGGAAGAAAAAAGCAATCCTAAACTTCGTAACCGTTTGGTAAACGATGCGTTGGCCTTTGCCTTAAAAACCAACCCATCACCAGTTTACAATAAAAAAGTAGCCAACAAGGTAAAAACCGGCAACTTCGACGATAACATGAAAGATATCGCCGATGCTGATTGGATTATCGAAGTAGTGGTAGAACGCCTCGATATCAAAAAACAAGTATTTGAAAAAGTAGAAAAGTTCCGTAAAGCTGGAACCTTGATTACTTCCAATACTTCAGGTATTCCTATTCACATGATGACCCAAGGTCGCAGCGATGATTTCCGTCGCCACTTCTGCGGTACACACTTCTTCAATCCTCCGAGGTATTTGAAATTGTTGGAAATTATCCCAACACCAGAAACAGATGCTGAAGTGGTAAACTTCTTAATGGATTACGGTGATCGTTTTCTTGGAAAAACGACTGTACTTTGTAAAGACACACCGGCCTTCATCGCCAACCGTATTGGTGTAGCCTCTATCATGGCTCTTTTCCATTTGGTTGAAAAAATGGATATGACTGTTGAGGAAGTAGATAAATTAACAGGTCCAATTATGGGTCGTGCGAAATCAGCTACTTTCCGCACTTGCGATGTTGTTGGTTTAGATACATTAGTGCACGTAGCCAATGGCTTGCGCGACAATTGTCCAAACGATGAAAAGCACGATTTATTCACCCTTCCAGGTTATGTTTCCAAAATGGTGGAAAACAAATGGATTGGTAGTAAAGCGGGACAAGGTTTCTTTAAACAAGTAAAGGAAGGTGGTAAAAAAGAAATTTTTGCCTTAGACCTTAAAACATTAGAATACAAACCATCCAAAAAGGTTGAATTCGGCACCTTAAAAGCGGCTCGTCCAATCGACGATTTGCGTAAACGTACCAAAGTGCTATATGCCGGAACGGATAAAGCAGGTGATTTCTACCGTGCTATTTTCCATGGCAACTTTGAATATTGCGCCAACCGTATTCCTGAAATTTCTGATGAGCTTTATCGTATTGACCAAGCTCTTTCCACTGGTTTCGGATGGGAATTAGGTCCTTTTGAAACTTGGGATGCTTTAGGTGTAGCTGAAGTAGTTAAAAACATGGAAGCTGCCGGCAACAAACCTGCGCAATGGGTATATGATATGTTGGCTGCGGGTGTTAGCTCTTTCTATAAATCAGAAGGAGGAAAAAAATACTATTACGATATCCCAACCAAATCGTACAAAGTTGTTCCGGGCACCGAAAGCCTTATCATCTTAGACAATATTCGTAAAACCAACAAAGTTTGGGGCAATAGCGGAACTACACTTTTTGATCTTGGCGATGGCGTACTTGGTTTGGAATTCCACACCAAAATGAACTCCATTGGCGGTGAAGTAATTGAAGGTATTAATAAAGCCATCGTTACAGCCGAAAACGAAGGTTGGAAAGGTTTGGTTATCGGTAACCAAGGACAAAACTTCTCAGCCGGTGCAAATGTTGCTATGATTTTCATGTTGGCTGTTGAACAAGAATGGGATGAATTGTACTTTGCTATCAAAGCCTTCCAAGATACAATGATGCGTGTTCGCTATTCATCTATCCCAGTAGTTGTAGCCCCGCATGGTATGACCTTGGGTGGAGGTTGCGAAATCAACTTACATGCTGATAAAATTGTTGCTGCTGCCGAAACTTACATCGGATTGGTAGAATTCGGTATCGGTGTAATCCCTGCTGGAGGTGGTACTAAGGAATTTGCATTACGTGCTTCGGATGCTTTCACTGCCAACGGTATGTTAGTTGATGTATTGAAAGAACGCTATTTGACCATTGGTATGGCTAAAGTAGCAACATCGGCTCATGAAGGCTATGATTTAGGAATGTTGGTTAAAGGTCGTGACGAAATCATTTTGAACCGCGATCGTCAAATTGCCTTAGCAAAACAAAGAGTTTTAGAGATGGCACCATTCTATGTAAAACCAGTACAACGCCGCGATATCAAAGTATTGGGCCGTCAAGCTTTGGGTATGTTCCAAGCTGGGGCCAATTCAATGGTTTCAGGTGGCTACATTTCTGAACACGATAAAAAAATCAGCGAAAAATTGGCTTATGTCATGTGTGGTGGCGATCTAAGTGCCCCAACAGAAGTAAGCGAACAATATTTGTTGGAATTGGAAAGACAAGCTTTCTTGTCCTTGTGTGGTGAGAAAAAGACATTGGAAAGGATGCAAGGCTTGTTGACCTCAGGAAAAATTATTAGAAACTAATTTTAATCGGCCTAAAAAACCGAATAAAACAAGATAAATAACATTCCTTCGTTTAAAAGAGAGTTAAAATTCAAGGTATAGCGTAACTAATGCTTTACTTTTGCAGTCTAAACTCACTATGACGAAGGAATTGAAAAAAATAAGCATCGTTCTTTATTTTCTTGCTTTTCCTTTGTTGGTTTGGAGTCAAGACGCAAGCACTCCTCAAGAGGCTTATGTTTGCGAAAGACCCCAATTTATGGCGGCTGGCGATAAGCACCGCAATTGTCGGGATATGTATAACCGAAAGATGGGTTTATGGAAAACCTATTCTTACAGTAGAGTTCTGATTTCAGAAATCAATTACGAAAACGACAAAAAGCATGGCATGTCGCGCAGGTATTTCCCACATACCGGCGCTCTCCAAGAATCCTGCGAATACCATTATGGCATTCGAGATGGAGAGTTTAAAAACTTCTATTACAATGGCTTTCCTAAAATGGAAGGCAATTATGTAATGGGCAAAATGGATGGAATGTGGACCAAATACCATTTAGGCGGTGGTGAAATTGCGGTTGAAGGCAGTTACTCCATGGGTAAGAAAGTTGGCATTTGGAAATTTTACAATACCAAAGGTGAATTACTAAAAACCATCGTTTACAATAACGAAGGTATTGTGCAGTCCATCAATGGTTTACCTCCAAGTGAATACAACAATTCTGCATCCAAATACAATGGCACACCTAGTCCTGGTTCAACCAAACCTAGTTCTAGTAAACCTGCTACCTCTCCGAACGGAACCAAACCTTCTGGCGACCATCAAACCAGTCCACCAAACAAAGGAAAACCCAAAATCAACTAAACAGTTGAAACTACTTGGTTTTCTTATTCAAACTGCCCTTTGAATCATTTCCATTTTTTTCTTCTGTAAGGTTGATACCCAGTTTAACCTGTAAATCAAAACTTTAACCAGAATTTTAAAACTTAAACTTTAAAAATGGAAGCATACATCATTGGTGGTTACCGTACCGCCGTTGGAAAGGCCCCTCGTGGACTTTTCCGTTTTACCAGGGTTGATGATTTGGCTGCCGACGTTATCAAACATTTGGTGGCTCAGTTTCCTCAACTCGACAAAGAGCAAATCGACGATGTAATCGTTGGTAATGCTACACCGGAGGCCGAACAAGGCCTTAACATGGGCCGTATGATTTCCCTGATGGGATTGAATACCGACAAAGTTCCAGGGATGACCGTAAACCGTTACTGCTCATCAGGACTTGAAACCATTGCTATTGCCACTGCAAAAATTAAAGCGGGTATGGCCGATGTTATCATCGCTGGTGGTGCAGAGACCATGAGCCCAATTCCTTTTGGTGGTTGGAAAATTGTGCCAAACTATACCTACGCTAAAAGCAACCCTGATTACTATTGGGGAATGGGATTAACAGCAGAAGCTGTGGCCAATGATTACAAAATCTCCCGTGAGGAACAGGATGAGTTTTCATACAATTCGCACCAAAAGGCAATCGCAGCCATTCAATCTGGCCGATTCAAAGACGATATCGTTCCAATTAACATTAAAGAAGTGTATTTGGATGCCAACGAAAAACGTAAGGAAAAAGAATACATCGTGGATACTGACGAAGGACCACGTGCTGATACTACGGTTGAGAAATTAGCCAAACTAAAACCAGTATTCCATGCCAAAGGAACCGTTACTGCTGGTAATGCTTCTCAAACTTCGGATGGTGCAGCCTTCGTTTTGATTGTATCTGAACGCATGCTAAAACAATTAAACGTAAAACCGATTGCCCGTTTGGTTTCTTATGGTGTAAACGGACTTGAACCTCGTGTAATGGGCGTAGGTCCAATTTACGCCATTCCAAATGCCGTAAAACGTGCCGGTTTAACGTTAAACGATATCGACCAAATCGAATTGAACGAGGCATTCGCTTCTCAATCTTTGGCCATTATCAAAACATTAGGAATTAACCCTGAAATCGTAAACGTAAATGGTGGTGCCATTGCTTTAGGTCACCCATTGGGCTGTACCGGAGGTAAATTAACCGTTCAATTGCTAAACGAAATGCGCAGAAGGAACCAAAAATATGGTATCGTTACCATGTGTGTTGGTACCGGACAAGGCGCGGCTGGGGTATTTGAGTTGCTGTAATGGGGAATAAAGTTATGAGTATTGAGATATGAGATATGAGTATTGACTTTTGCTAATTTAAGATGCAAAATCTTTCTAAATTACTAATCTGGAATAAAGCAATAGAATTATCCGTTTCAATTTATCGCATAACAAATAATTTCCCAAAAACAGAAATGTATGGATTACAATCTCAAATTAGAAGGTCGGCAGTGTCAATTCCTTCTAATATTTCCGAAGGAGCTGGTAGAAATTCAAAAAAAGAATTTATCCTTTTTTTAGGAATAGCAAGTGGTTCATGTTTTGAATTGGAAACTCAATTAGTAATTGCCCAAAAATTAGAATATATTTCTTTGGAAGAAGCTGAATACTCTATTTTTAAAATTGTTGAAATCCAAAAAATGTTGTTTAAACTAATGGAAAAACTTAAATCGGAATTGAATTAGTTTTTTTGATTCCACCATCTCAAAACTCATATCTCATATCTCACATCTCATAACTCATATCTCATAACTCATATCTCAAGTCCAACATCTAACTACTAACATCTAACTACTAACATCTAACAAATGTCAACCGAAACACAAACATCAAACTCCCTAAAAGGGGGAGAATGGCTGATCAAAGAATCAGAAGCTCAAAACGTTTTTATCCCGGAAGAATTTACCGAGGAACAACTGATGATTGCTAAAACTTGTTCTGATTTTATCGAGCAGGAAGTAGCACCAATCATGGACCGCATTGATAGCATGGAAGAAGGCCTAATGCCTAAATTGCTTGAGAAAGCCGGTGAACTAGGTCTAATATCTGTATCTTATCCAGAGGAATTTGGTGGATTCGGTAAAGACCTTGTAACCAATATGCTTTCTACCGAAGCAACTGGAACAGGTCACTCCTTCTCGGTTGCCTTCTCTGCCCATGGCGGAATCGGTACTTTGCCTTTATTGTACTATGGAAATGCTGAGCAAAAAGCAAAATACATGTCGAAATTGGCTACTGCCGAATGGAAAGCTTGCTACTGCCTAACCGAACCTTCTAGCGGATCGGATGCCAATAGCGGTAAAACACGCGCTACCCTTTCTCCAGATGGAAAACACTATATCCTAAACGGACAAAAAATGTGGATTACCAATGCTGGTTTTGCTGATTTATTTACTGTATTTGCCAAAATCGACGACGATGCAAACTTGTCTGCTTTCTTGGTTGAAAAATCATTCGGTGGAATTTCCTTAAACGCTGAAGAGAAAAAAATGGGTATCAAAGGTTCTTCTACCCGTCAAGTATTCTTCAACAATTGTATGGTTCCAGTAGAAAACCTTTTGTCAGAGCGTCAAAACGGTTTCAAAATCGCTGTAAACATTTTGAATATTGGTCGTTTGAAATTAGCTGCTGCTGCCATCGGTGGTGGTAAAGCTGCTACTTCTTACTCTATTAAATATGCTAACGAACGCGAACAATTTGGTCGTCCTATTTCAAAATATGGCGCAATTCGCTACAAATTGGCTGAAATGGCTATCCGTACTTGGGTTAACGAATCAGCAGTTTACCGTGCCTCTCAAGATATCGAAAGCGCTATTAATTCATTGGTAGCTGGCGGTATGGAAGAAGGTAAAGCAAAATTAAAAGCATTTGAGCAATACGCCATCGAGTGTGCTATCATGAAAGTATATGGTTCTGAAGCTATCGACTACGTGGTGGACGAAGCTGTTCAAATCTATGGTGGTATGGGTTTCTCTGCTGAATCTCCAACCGACCGCTCTTACCGTGATGCTCGTATCAACCGTATCTTCGAAGGTACCAACGAAATCAACCGTATGTTGACAGTTGATATGTTCTTGCGTCGTGCGATGAAAGGTGAATTGGATTTGATGGGTCCAGCTACCAAAATCGCTGGTGAATTGATGAGTATCCCAGAATTCGGTAACGATGACGAAGGATTGTTCAGCGCTGAGAAAAAATACATCAAAAACTTCAAAAAAGCAGCTTTGATGATTGCTGGTTCAGCTGTACAAAAATTCATGATGAGCTTGTCAAAAGAGCAAGAAATATTGATGAACTTGGCTGATATCCTAATCGGAATCTACACCGCAGAAAGTGCTTTGTTGCGTGCTGAGAAATTGGTTGGAACAAGAGGTGAAGCTGCTTGCCAAGACCAAATCGATATGGCTAAAACCTATGTGAATTCCGTAGCCGACAGCATTTATTTGGCTGGTAAAGAAGCTATCAACTCTTACGCTGAAGGTGATGAACTTCGCATGATGCAAATGGGCTTGAAACGTTTCACTAAAACTGAGCCTTACAATGCTAAAGATGCTCGCCGTCGTATCGCTGCCAAGTTGATCGATGCTGGCAAATGGTGTTTTTAATTTAGTCTTGAGTAATGAGATATGAGTATTGAGTTTTACTTAATCTCATTGAATCAAAGCTAGAAAACAAAAAAAGCCGTCTCAGAAATGGGGCGGCTTTTTTTTGTTTTAGAGGTTAAGTGTTAAACCCAAATTAATCAATAGGAGGATTTACAAATCCGAACTACTTGATTTATTTGGGTTTACCCCGATTTAGCAGTTGTTTTCAATTTGGCCATCCAAATTGATTTACAACTGGTTAATCGTTTATGCATTTCTAATGCGTAATCTGGGTTAAAGTGCCTGGTTATTATTCATAATAGGTAATTGCCCAAAAATGATTAAGCTAATAAGGATTTATAAATCAAATAGTTGATTATTTATTCTTCCAAGTTAAGGCATTGGGTTTATATGGGAAAGCCTAAGTATATCACAGATAGAAGGTTCGGAGGTATCGGGCAGGGATAGCAGTGAAAAGCCCACAGCGGCCTGAGCGAAAGCGAAAGGCGCGAGGACTTGCAACGGATAGCCCGACCATGAGCCCCGCACTACTGCCTATATAAAGCACCTCCACTTTTTGGGCGAATGGGGCACGCCTAATAATTAGAAAAAAGGAAAAAACATTGGCATAGGAACCGATTCACCGAATTTGTCGATAGAATTTACAAACTAAATTAGTGCTTCCTCCGATCGATAAATCGTCCCTTTTCCTCAAAAAGACCGTGTTTTTGGTAATAATCAATCATCTCGTCGACGGCCTGTTCGAAGCTGCGCCGCGGTTTATAACCAAAATCTTTTTCGGCCAAAGAATAGCCATACCACGTTTTAAATCGACCTGCCCGAACGGCTTGCACACTCAGTAAACAAGGCGTATTGCTCAACTTGGCATAGGTTTCGGAAATCCAAGCTGCCACCATGGCTACCGCTACCGGAATAACAAAACGAGGCCCTCCAAAAGTTTGGTTTGGAAACTTTAATTTCAACCGGTCAGTAATTTTTTTAGTCATCTGAACAAAGGTCAAATGATCGGTCCGCTGCCCGGTAAGCACATAATGACCGCCACTTTTCCCATTTTGAAGCGCTTGAATACTACCTTCCGCCACATCTAAAATATGGGTAAGCGGAAGTCCGCCGTCCAACACCGCCGGCATTTGATTGCGGTACAGTGATAGCAGGTACATGCCATTGCCAATGAGGTGGTCGTAGGGGCCAAACATGGTTCCGGGATAAATCGAAACGATGGATAGACCTTTGTTTTTATGGTATATATTGACCAATTCCTGGGCGGCCAATTTGGAATCGAAATACCCAATGCCGAGTTCAGAAACCCAACTATTGGTGGTGCTTTTTTGCGCCATTTCGATAAATGCCAAGGTTTGGGCTGGATCTGAAAAACTATGGATTTTAGGTTGACTTTGATAAGGATTGCAAGTTTCCCATTCCCCAATACTTCCCAGCGGCTGAGGCAGTCCGAGAGCATTTACCGTGCTGATGTAGCAAAGCCTTTCGAAACTCGTACTCTTTTGACAAGCCTCCAACACATGGCGGGTACCTTCGACATTGATTTTCCATTGGATTTCCTTTTGTCGGGGATCAAAACTGGTGTTGCCAATAACATGAAAAACCCACTGCATACCGACCATGGCTTGTTCAACTTCCCTAGGCTCCAAAATATTGCCCGGAAAAAAATCAAGATCAGCAAGTCCGGACAGCGAACCAAGTGGAGATTGAGGCAGGTAAAATACCCGGATTTGCGAAGCAGGCACTTGCCAAGTGTTTATCAAGGTATGCACAATGGCACTTCCGAGGTGACCAGATCCACCAAGAACAAGGATTTTTTTATCCAGCACGGTTTAGGTAGTTAAGTATCCTTTCTGTAACAAAACTTCCGCAATTTGAACGGCATTGGTTGCAGCGCCTTTTCTCAAATTATCCGAAACCACCCAAAAATTCAGTGTTTTAGGTTGGGTAAAATCTCTACGGATACGGCCTACAAATACGGCATCCTTGTTATGGGCGTTGATAGGCATAGGATAGAGGAAAATTTCAGGTTCGTCTTCCACCACAATTCCTGGTGAAACACGAAGAATTTCGGAAATCTCATGCAAATGGAAATCTTTGTGGAATTCCACGTTCACACTTTCGGAATGGCCCCCAATAACGGGAACACGCACGGTGGTGGCAGTCACTTGAATCTCCTCATCACGCATAATTTTCTTGGTTTCGTTCACCATTTTCATTTCTTCTTTGGTGTATCCATTTTCAAGAAAACTATCCACTTGGGGAATTAAATTCAGGTCGATTGGATAAGCATAAACCTTGTTAGCGGGTTCTGTTCCTTCCCGCTCGGCCATTAATTGGTCATATCCTTTTTTACCGGTACCTGTAACACTTTGGTAAGTAGAAACCACTACACGCTTGATACCAAATTTTAGGTGCAGGGGATTTAAGGCAACAACCATTTGAATGGTGCTGCAATTGGGGTTAGCAATAATAAAATCGTTGTGGGTAAGTACATCGGCATTAAGCTCAGGTACCACCAACTTTTTATTTGGATCCATGCGCCAAGCCGAGGAATTGTCGATTACCCTGATTCCGGCTTCTGCAAATTTTGGGGCCCATTCAAGGGAGGTTCCTCCACCTGCAGAGAACAAAGCCAAAGCAGGTTTCATAGCAATTGCGGTTTGCGGAAGCACCACAGGATAGGATTTCCCTTTAAATACAACAGATTTCCCTAAGGATTTTTCAGAAGCTACAGGAATTAGCTCGCTGACCGGAAAATTTCTTTCGGCGAGGATTTCCAACATTTTACTGCCTACCAAACCGGTGGCACCTACAACGGCTATTTTCATGCTACTATTCGGATTCTGCTTCTATCCGTAATTTGAATTTTGAAGATAAAATATACAGGAAAAAACCTGCCTGAACCAAGGCACTTAACCAGCTTAATTCGGCATTTTCCCCAAAAGGTAAAAATAGGAAAATTACGTTTTTGGCTTCTGCATTGTATAAAAGAATTGGAAAAAGAACATACAGTATAGCGAGGTAGAGGATAGTTGCCCCCAATGCCCTTTTATGTCGCGGTGCAGCATGAAGATAAAGCAGGATAGAGAAGTCTCTGGCCATAAACAAGGGTAAAGACAGGAATAACAAAGGAATGGAGTGGGAGCTTAAACCAAATTCCTTTAAGGCTTGAGCAAACATGGAAATATGCCCAATTTCGGCAAAATCAGAAATCATCCAAAAGACCATAGTAGCCAATACCACACCCCAAAAAACCAGGTAGGTAATGAACCACAATGGCGCATGGTAGTTCATTTGTTTCCAGTTTCGCTGCTTAATGCCTTCTATGAATTTCTTCCAAACGATAAAATTTTTGGGTTCAAGTAGGATAACAGCATAAGAAAGAAGTCCTACAAAATAAATAAGGTACAGACAAGAAATCAAAATTTGGGTGGAGGAGCTAAACTGGAACTTCTCCCCTTCAAGACCAAAATCGAAATGAGTACCAAGTTGATTAACAACAATATAAGTCAAAAAGCCCAACCAAGCGAAGGAACCATTTAAATATTGGTACTCGGTTCTGAAATTTCTAAAAAGTCCATAAACGGCCCAAATTGAAAAAATTGTCATAGAGATAAATTGGTACTGGTTTAAACTAGTTTCCAAACCATACCAACTTAAGGTAGAAACGGGACCTGAGCTTTCTAAGAAACTATTTTGTAAGCCATAGAAATAGGGCGAAACCACACTTAAAATCCCGTAGAAAACAACCAAAATGTATAATCCGCTTTTCACTCTTCCTCTTCCATCGGATTTGCGTATGGCCAACAAGGCTAAAATAATGGAAACCGCATGGCAGCCAATGCCTGTAATAATCAAGGAAAGTAATTTAAAGGCAAGTTCGGATTGATTGCTAGTTAGAAACGGCCAAGTAAAAACCATTACCAAGAGGCAAATTACACCTCCGTACCAATTATACAAAGTTGAACCAAAGAGCTTACCGATGGTCATTTCCCATGGATTTAGGTTGTGGCTGCGTTGCCAGTCCCAAGTGCGATTATTGTGTTCATCTAAAATACTATCACTAGCGTTTTTTGAACCCCAGGCAATCACAATAGCTTCAAAAAGCGCAATAGCAACAAAAAACATAAAATCGAATCCTTTGTCGACTTTTTCATAGCTCAAAGTTTCAGGATTGTAATTGGTTGAATCCTGCCCATTCCAATAGGCAATCAACAATATCAAACCAATAACTATTGGCATGGCCACAATGCGTTGCAGACTAAAATCCAACCAAATGTTACGGCGAATTTCCGGGTTTTTAAAAAGTGTATTTGCCATAGCTTATAGTCCTTTTACGGTTTTTAGATATTCGTCTTGCAAGTTGGTTTTCTCTTCTTCTAAACTCAAAACTGGCACATCCCTCAGCACCAATTCCTTTAAAAGATTTCGCTGTTCCTCTTGGTTTCCTTTGAAATGGAAGTTGTATTCTTCGCCGGCACCATTCAATCCGGATACCAAGGGATGGTGAAACAAAACTTCTACGGTAGGTTCAAATGCAGTACTTAATTTCAGCAGCAGTTTTCGGGTATCGTTTTCATTTTTTGCACCCAATTTTTTATTTTCAATGATTTTACCTTTCTGCATAACCAAAAGGTGGGTACTATAATCCTCCAGTTCAGCCAAAATATGGGAAGAAACCAGGAGGGTAATCCCTTGTTGATTCAAACTTTTGATTAGAAAACTTAAATGGATTCGGGCCTCAGGATCTAAACCGGAGGCAGGTTCATCCAAAATAAGAAAGCGTGGCTGATGCAATAAAGCCATAGCCACTCCTAAGCGTTGTCGCCATCCTCGGCTAAGTATTTTTGCATCTTTATCGGCATATTCGCCCAATTCCAACATACCAATTACCTCTTCAACCCTAGGCTCTATGTGTTGGATTTTTTGGGCACTTCCAATAAATTCCAAATTCTGCCGAACCGTCAATCCTTCATACAGGCCAAAGGTATCGCTCAGGTAACCTGTTTGGCGATGATTGGCCTGAGGATTTTCCAGAATATCTATGCCGTTGATGGAAATTTCCCCTGAATAAGGTTCACTCAAGGAAGCCAAGCAACGCAATAAAGTCGTTTTCCCTGCCCCATTTGGTCCAACCAAGGCGGTAACACTGCCCGTTTCTAGCTCAAAACTAATGTTTTTTAATGCCCGAAATCCAGGGTATTCAAATATAAGATTTTCAACAATGACCATGTTTTGTGGGTTTAATCAATTTGTTCTTTAAGGTTTTCCAATAAAGGAGGAAGTTCCCGGAGTTTGGCACGGCAATAGGCAATCAATTCTTGACTTTGAGCCAAGGTCGATTTTAATTCCTCCATGCTTACTTGACCGCTTTCCAGTTTTTCAATGATGGAATCAAGCTGTGACAAGGCTTCTTCGAAACTTGGTTTTTTCTCTTTCATGTTACTTTAGTTTTTCTACCGCCTTAACCTGGGACTGAATTTTTTGATCATGGGTAAACAAAGTCAAATTATCGCCTATTTGGATAGGATTTTCAGCTGTTATACGCTTTCCGTCTTTTGTAAGAATAGCAAAGCCTCTTTCCAAAACCTTCATAGGATTCAAATGATGGATAGCCTGTTCCACTTGGACAATCTTATTGTTTCTTTTCTCTAGCTGCAATTCGGTTAATCGGGTTATGGACAATAATTTTCGGTTGAGCGCTGAACTAGATTGTTCAACTAAGTATTGTGCTTGCTGCCAAATTTCCTGTGCCTTCCCAATCAGATGGGATTCAAAACCTACATTCATATCCACCAAAAAGGCTGCTGCTTTGGTAGGCGTTTTCACCGAAGTATGGGCCAACAGATCGGCAATACTTACATTTCTTTCGTGCCCAATGCCCGTGATTATTGGAAAAGGAAAGGCTGCTATAGCTTTGCCAAGTTCCAAGGTATCAAAAGGGCCAAAATCAGTTTGGGATCCTCCACCCCGAACCAAAACTACGGCATCGTATTTTTTCTTTGAATCGACTATGTTCCGAAACTGGTTTAAAATCAATTTTTCGGCTCCATTTCCTTGGATTTGGGTGAGGTATTCGTCTACTTCAAATGCATAACCATAAGCATTGGACTTCAATTCATGGAGAAAGTCACGTTGCCCATCTGAAGCGGGCGCTGTAACCAGGGCAACACGCTGAACAGCCAAAGGCAAGGGAGAACCTTGGTTCTTGGAATGGTAAACACCATCACGTTCCCAAACCCATTGCGGAAATTGTTCCACCAAAGTATTCAGGACCTCCCTCCGTTGCAATTCCAATTTTCCCAACGTAAAAGCCGGATCGATGGAATGGATATTGAGTCTTAAACCCCATTTGGGTGAATAATCAATGGAAACCTCAAAAAGGACTTCCATATTCTTATCAAATTTAACCCCAGTCTGTTTTTCGAATTGGTAAATTTGGGGATAGGCCTGTTTCCAAATAACGGCGTCGGCATTGGCTACAATCCCTGTTTCATCCTTTTCAATAAGTTTCAAAAAACAATAAGCCCTTTCTTTGTAGTTCCGAATATCAGCGGTTTCAGCCACAATGCGAAAAGTGTGATCAAAGAAACTTTCCGACAAGGTCATTTCAACCAAGCCAAGCAGGCCCGACAAAGAAAGGGTTTCCAAGGGATAAAAGCTTATTTCAAGGCTCCAAAAACCTTTTTCAAGATATCGTTCACCCTAGCAACAGGATCTTTACGGATTTTGGCTTCTTCCTGACCAACGAGGATAAACAAACCATCCAACGCTTTTTGAGTAACATAATCCTCCAAATTTGGATTCATTTTCCGTACAAATGGTACCTGATTGTATTTGCTGATGATTGGATTCCAATACTTAGTAATTTGTACTTTCTCCAATGCTCTTTTTACAGCTGGCCTAAATTTGGCCTTTAAATCGTTACTGGTTCTGTTTTTCAAAAAGGTAGTAGCAGCATTATCTCCACCTTTTAAAATGCCTACTCCATCCTGAATCGACATACCGGTAATGGCATTTACAAAAATAGGCGCGGCTTCTTTGGCTGCTTCTTCAGCGGCACGGTTCAAGGTTTTCTCAAAAGAGGCCACTTGGTTGCTCAATCCAATTTTATTAGCATAGGTTTTAACTACCTCAGCTTCTTTTGGAAAGGGAATTCGAATCAAATTGTTTTTCCAATAACCATCCACCTTAGAGGCATTCGATCCTGCATTTTTACTTCCTACCGAAAGGGCTTCCTTTAGTCCTTTTACAATATCAGCATTGCTCAATCCATTAATTCCACCTCCGCTATTGCTGGTATTGCCGGTTACGGTATTTAATACCTGACCGCCTATTTTGTTTAAATCAATTTTTTGTGATTGCCCTTGGTAAGCTATGCTCAAACCCAAAAAGGCTAAAATGAAGTGCTTTTTCATTGAATTTATTTTATTGAAAGGACCTATCTCAAACATTTTGCCAAACTGCTCCAGACAAAACCTTGCCACGAAAATAATTGAATTCATCGTATGCAAAAGTTTATTCAGTCTCAAAATACCAACAACCGCAATATTCCTTTATTTTGCCTTCCCAAATTCAAGCACGTTTCACCATTGGATGCACAACGAGTAGACCAGTATTTTAAAGGATTATCCGAACTTTCCTGTTTGGTTATCGGGGATGCCATGGTGGATGAATACATACATGGAGGGGTTGAACGCATTTCTCCTGAGGCGCCCGTACCGGTTGTAAAGCTAAAACGCAAAGAACAACGCTTGGGTGGTGCGGCCAATGTTGGGTTAAACCTAGCCTCCCTCGGTGTAAAAACTATGTTGTGTAGCTTGGTTGGCCATGATGAAGCTGGAAGTAAAGTCGAACACTTGTTGGCAGAGAACCAAATTGATACCACCGGACTTTTCCGTGTGGCTAATCGTCCTACTACCATCAAAACCCGTATCATGGCGAATGGACATCATTTACTCAGGGTTGATGATGAAACGGATGCCTTACTCGAGCCTTCCCTTCGACCAGCTTTCGAACAACACGTTCTAAATTGCCTTACCCAGTTCCAACCCCGGGTAGTCATTTTTGAAGATTACGACAAAGGTTGTCTTTACCCTGAACTCATCCAGCTTGTGATTGATTTTTGTCTAAAAAACAAGATAAAAGTTACGGTAGATCCTAAATTTAGAAATTTCAAAGCCTATCAAAACAGCGATTTGTTCAAACCTAATTTCAAGGAATTGGTGGAAGCTGCGGGTTTACCGGGTTTGCCTAAAACAGAAGAATCGGTTACCCATTGTTTAGCTATCCTTGATTCCCAACTTCAATCGAAAGCCTATTTAATTACCCTTTCCGAAAAAGGTGTGTATTTCAAAAACAAGCAGCACCAAGGATTAATTCCTGCCCATCTTCGCAGCATTACGGATGTTTCAGGCGCCGGCGATAGTGTTATTGCAGTGGCTTCTACAGCCCTAGCCTTGGGATTTAGCTTACCTGAATTGGCCGAAATTGCCAACATGGCCGGCGGATTAGTTTGCGAGGAAGTTGGCGTGGTCCCCATTAATAAAGAAAAACTACACAAGGAATGTTTGGCTTCGAAGGCCTAAAACTGTTCCTTCAAAATAAAAGTCTATGAAAAGCAAAATAGCTCTGATTATCGAACGCGAATACCTAACCCGGGTAAAGAAGAAAACCTTCATTATCATGTCTATTGTGGGCCCTTTGCTCATGGCGGCAATTATGGTTATTCCTGTAGTACTTGCCCTTACTACCAAGGAAGAAAAAACCATTATGGTCGTGGATGAAAGCCTAATTTTTGACCAAGCGCTTAAAAATACAGAAAACCTCAAATTCGAGTTTACGCCGGTTCCCCTAGCCTCGGCCAAAGAAGTGTTTAAAGACGGGCATTACGATTGTTTGCTATACATCCATAAAGATATTCTCACCACCACCAACGGCGTGCAACTTTATTTCAAAAAGCAACCGGGAATGAGCACGGTACGCTACATGGAAAAGGCTATGGAAAGGGAGGTAGAACAGTCGAAATTAGAAGCATCGGGTATCGATAAAGTGGCCATTGAATCGGCCAAAACCTCCATCAGTTTGAATACCATAAAGCTGGATGAAAGTGGAAATGAAGAAAAAGGAAGTTCTGAATTGGCCACCATCGTAGGCTATATCGCCGGAATCATGATTTACCTCTTCATCTTTTTGTACGGTGTGCAAGTAATGCGCGGTGTAATCGAAGAAAAAAGCAATCGCATTGTGGAAGTGATCATCAGCAGTGTAAAACCCTTCGAATTAATGATGGGTAAAATTATTGGAGTGGCCTTGGTTGGTTTAACCCAATTCCTCATCTGGATAGTGCTAACAGCCGGCATTTATTCTGTTGGTTCGGTGGTAATTGCCGAACAATTTGGCAAGCAAGGACCTCCCGGACAATCCATTGAAAAGGTAATGTCTGATCGCATGCAAACAGTGCCGCAATCCGAGGATAGTTTTAGCCAAGACGATATGAAAGAGTTACAAGAGGTCATCGGATCCATCAATTTTCCCTTAATTCTTTCGGCTTTTTTATTTTATTTCTTGGGTGGCTATTTGCTTTACAGCGCCATGTTTGCGGCCATTGGTTCGGCCGTGGATAACGAAACGGATTCGCAACAATTTATGATGCCTGTAACCATTCCCTTGGTGCTTTCTTTTGTGATGTCGCAAGTAATTCTCAACAACCCCGAAGGCAGCATCGCCTTTTGGTTTTCCATTTTCCCCCTCACTTCTCCGGTTATCATGATGGTTCGTTTGCCTTTTGGAGTACCAATTTGGGAAATGGCTCTTTCCATGGCTTTGTTGGTGGTTGGCTTTATTTTTATGGTTTGGTTGGCAGGTAAAATATACCGCACCGGTGTAATGATGTACGGCAAAAAAGTAACCTATAAAGAGCTTTTCAAATGGTTGCGGTACTCTTAATGGCGTCCAATTGTTTGATTTGATTTCATAAAGACGATTTGGGGGTGCCCCATTTGCCCAATCCCTTCGTGCATGAAAATGTGTTTTGTGCCAGGCAAATGGGTCGGGCTATTCGTTGCAAGTCCTCGCGCCTTTCGCTTTCGCTCAGGCCGCTGTGGGCTTTTCACTGCTATCCCTCACCCAGAAGAACGAAATTAAAATTTAAGAAATTGATTGGGCGGGGAAATTAAGGAAGGTTATTTGGACCAATTAATCTACCGCCATCTGTTGTTAATCACCCTTCAATTCTAACCTAAATTAGCCTAAAAGCTTACTTGTAGCAATTACCCAATTGAGACTTTAGAAGTAGAAAAGCGGGATTTAACCCAGATTACGCATTAGAAATCGTAATGAAGCTTTCAAATGCAATAAAGACGAGGGTTTCAGGTTAATTTTTGGGTGAAGGAATAGTAAACTATTTTGAAGTCAAAAATTGTTCTGAAATCCTTGTATTTGAAGCAGTTGGAAGCTGTAATAGATTTCTAATGCTGAATTTGGGTTTAATTACACCACTGCTGGATGAATAGCTGCGGCCAGGTTTCAGTACCATGCGGGGACAGAGATGTCGGGCAAGGATAGAGCGTGATACCCCGGAAGCTTGTAGCCCCCGAACATTTTCGGGGGAGCAAGCTGAGGAGTATTAGCGAAAGCCTGACCCAACCGCCCGGGTAACTGTTTAAACAAGGGTACACTGGTTTTGGCGGTTGGGGGCCCGCCAAATTCGAATTATCAACAGTGGAATTTTAAACCAATACGCTCTTAATCCATGGCGTACTAATGTCTTCCAATTTGTATTCTGAATATTCTTCGTCAAAAAAAATATACCGAAATTAGTCCGAAACTCGTTGCATTCTAAAAAACGCAGGCAACTGAAATACAATGACTTAAATTTTTACTTAGTAGTCTTTTTTCGGTGAGAATTTCCAATAGAAATTTGCTCTGTAATCGAATTAATAAATTGATTTACAGCCGCTTAATTTTCAATTGTTTTTTTTATCTACAGCTTGAATTGACCTTTAAAAAATCGTTTATTTGTACCATTCTTAACAATGAAAGCACTACTAAATTCAACTTTAGCCCTACTCCTTTTTGTGGTAGCATCCTGCAATCAGCGCAATTACAGTTTCGAGACCAGAAAATATAGACCTGGATTTTACGCCCACCAAGCAAAAAAAGACCATGGTAGCCAAACATCCATCGCCAAAGTCACCGAGGTTTCCATAATTGAAAGCAAAGCTGAGGCGGAGGATAGAATTAGCGAGGAGACAAAAGATGGACTAGAAGTGGTAAATGTTTCAGAAGAAAATGCAGCGAGCCCAAGTTCCACCCTTGGTTTCGACCCTGTGGCAAAAAGTAAGAAAGTTCAAAATCACAGGCCAATACCCACCCTCAACTTTTCCGACCTTTCGTTCCAAAACGCCGGCAGCACTATTAAAAGTTTACAAGCCATAAGGAAAGAAATGAAAAAGGAACAGCAGAAATATGAAGAATTGGATACCTATGAAATATTAAGAATTGTTTATTATGTGGTTTTAGGATTGGCCTTTGCGCTTCTTCTAACTGGAGCCCTATTCATTGCCAGACTTAACAATACCCCTTTAGGTCTTATTTTATTGCTTTCTGGCCTTGCCTGTGGTATCGCATCGGCGGTAATATTTGTTATAGCGAGGGCGATGTATTAACTCAAACTCGCCAATTGATCGTATTGGAGTCGGGTTAAATTCCGGTACAAACCATCCTGTTTCATAACCAATTCATCGTGGTTTCCTTGTTCCACCACTACTCCTTTGTCGATGACCATAATTTTATCGGCATTTCGAATGGTAGAAAGGCGATGGGCAATAACGAAAGAGGTTCGGCCGACCATCAATTTTTCTAAAGCTTCCTGCACAACTCTTTCGCTTTCGCTATCCAAGGAGGAGGTAGCTTCATCGAGAATTAGAATGGCTGGATTTTTCAAAACGGCTCTGGCAATAGCAATCCTTTGCCGTTGACCGCCACTGAGTTTAATGCCTCTTTCACCAACAATGGTTTCAAACTTTTCAGGAAAACTTTCAATAAAATCAAAGGCATTGGCTTGTTTTGCTGCTTGTTTAATTTCTTCATCCGAAGCATCGGGTTTTCCATAGGCAATATTTTCCTTTATGGTTCCACCGAAGAGCAATACATCCTGAGGCACAATAGCAATTTGGCTGCGCAATTCACTGATGCCATATTCCGAGCTTGGTATTCCATCGTATACGATTTGACCTTCTTCCGGATTATAGAACCTAAGTAAAAGGGAGGCTAAGGTAGATTTACCTGAACCACTGGGGCCCACAATGGCAATCGTTTCGCCCTTATTCGCAGTGAAATTAATATTTTTCAAAACCTCAATTTCCGGACGGGAAGGGTATCTGAATTTTACGTTTTGGAAACTTACCTTTCCGTCTAATTTCGCTTGCTTGTATGGTATTTTTTCTAAAAGTTCAACGGGTTCAATTGCTTCATTCAAAATTTCCAACACTCTTTCTACTGCTCCAACTGCTTTTTGAATTTGGGCATATATTTCAGCAATACCGCCGATACTGGCACCTACAAATACGGAATAGAGGATAAACTGAAACATCGTTCCAATTTCCAACTCTTTGTTATGAACCATGGTTACCCCTTCCCAAATCACAAAAATGATGGAACCGAAGAGGCAGAAAATGATAAAAGAGGCAAATCCACCTCTGGCAACAGCACCTTTCATGGCAGCTTTGAAAATATCTTGGGTGCTTTTATTGTATCGATTTGATTCGAAATATTCGTTGGCAAAGGATTTCACATTGGCTATTCCTTGCAAGGTTTCTTCTACGATGGTGTTGCTTTCTGCGATTTTATCTTGAGTTGCCTTTGAAATTCGTCGGATGGCCCTTCCAAAAACAACGGCAAAAATGGCTACCAAGGGAATAACAGCAACCATCACCAAGGTAAGTTTAACAGAAGTGAAAGCCAAGAAAGCAATCCCTCCAACAATCAGGATAAACTGACGTAGAAATTCGGCCAAGGTTGTTGTAAAGGTATCCTGAAGCATCACCAAATCGCTACTCAACCGACTGTTTAGTTCTCCAACTCTACGCTGAGAAAAGAAAACCATTGGTAAACGAATCAAATGCGCATAACTTTCTCTGCGAATGGTAGCGAGAACATTTTCGGTTACATCCACAAAAAGATAAATTCGAAGGAAGGAGAATACAGCTTGTGCAGCGAACAAAAGCAAAAGCCAAAGGGCAATTTCGTTAATTTTATCTAGTACATCGGCATTGGCAGCATTGATTAATTTCCCCATCAGCATTGGAAAAACCAAGGCAACGGCCGATGTTAAAACAAGAAAAATCAAGCCTACAAAATACTTCCACCGATGGGGACGGAAATAGGTAAATATCCGAGCAGTTTTGCTTAGGGTATCTTTATTTATTTTCGCCTTAGGTAGGTCTTCTGTATCTCTCCAAGCCATAAAAAATCAAATTGGGGCGCAAAAATAGGGATGATTCAAGTGTTTAATTGCCAAACTTTTGTAATTCTTATTATTTCCAACTAAAGCTTTTTACCATCTGGTCTAAATCCTGTTTTACAAAATCAATAACCGGAGCCAGTGAATCCGCATTGGGAGAAGCATTAAAATACAAAGCACCCCTTACAAAATGGTTGGTACTATCGGTTAAATAAAACTGAACGGGCGAGGCTACACCCGATCCATCAATTTCAATAAAGAGGCCATAAACCTTTCTTTCTTTGTTTTCAATTATCTTTTTCCGAATAGCACTGGCCTTAGGAATATGCTTATTGGTCAATTTCCTGGTGTCGTCCAATAATTTTGGCAGATTTCCTTCCACCTTTTTATAGCTTAAGTGCAGGGTACCGTGCAAACTTGAATAAACTATATCAGCCCAACAAGGTTCAGCCATCTGACTGGTAGAATTTCTTAATTGGGCATAAACTGGAAGATCAAATGTATAAGGACATAAGGAATCATACAATCGGTACTTTTTCTCGGGCAAAGCGATACGCAAATAGCCCTTTGGACGAGGGGTTGATTCGTCTTCACAAGCCGATAAAAATCCAAGTCCGAACAAGGATCCGAAAAACAAAAGAGTTAAAAAACTGTGTCGATTAGTTTTGTTTTTCATCTGTCTCCTTGGGTAAAGTAACTTTTACACGTTTAATTCTTCGGTTGTCGGCCGCCTCTATGGTAAAGAGAAGACCATTAAAGGTTATCTTCTGATTTTTTCGTGGAAATTTCCCTTCAAGTTCCAAAATAAACCCTGCCAAAGAATCACTTTCTCCTTTTTTTTCTTCAAAAGGACCTGGTTCAATGTCAAGGATACGATAGAAATTGTTTAGGGCAATTTTCCCTTCAAACACATAATTATGCTCATCTAATTTGGAATAAAAAACCTCATCATCATCAAACTCATCGTTGATATCACCAACAACTTCTTCCATCACATCCTCCAGGGTTACGATTCCGCTCAGTCCGCCAAATTCATCTACCACCATGGCTAAGTGCATTTTTCGATGTTGAAATTCCTTCAAAAGGTCATCGATTTTTTTACTTTCCGGAACGGCAAAATGCGGTCTAATTAAATCTTGCCATTTAAAATTTACTGGTTTTTCCAAATGCGCCAATAAATCCTTGATATATAGAATCCCAATTACATTATCGATGGAATCCTTATAAACTGGCATTCGGGAGTAACCGGCGTCCAAGATATACTTCATTACCCGATCAAAATCCCAATCATCATCCAAGGCTTTAACATCCATTCGGGGCTTCATAATTTGCTTTACATCCGTATTGCCGAATTCAACTATTCCTTTCAATATTTTCCTATCCTCGGCCGTGGCTGAAGTTTCATGTTTTGTGATATCCAAAGCGTGGGTCAAATCATCAACCGAAACCGAATGGCCCTTTACCTTTATGCGTTTATCTATAAAACCTGTAGTCGCTAATAAAATGGCACTAATGGGAAAAAACAACTTCGATGCAATCAGCAAAGGATAGGCCATTAAGCCGGCCACCTCTTTAGGTTTTTGAGTGGAATAAACTTTTGGAATAACTTCCCCCAGCATCAATATCACGAAGGTTACAACGACCACCTGGATAAACCAACCCCAAAATGATTTGGCAAATTCAGGCTCCATAAGTTCTTCGGTAAGTATGGTAGATAGGATAACAATGCCAATATTCACAAAATTATTCGCAATTAGCAAGGTCGCCAACAACTTCCTTGGATTATCCAAATGAAGGGCAGCAAGCCTTTCACTGGCTGATAAACTGGATTTAAAATCGTCTATCTCATATTTGGTCAATGAAAAATAGGCATTCTCCGAACCAGAGAACATGGCCGAGAACACTAAAAGAATCAGAATCCCGATGGTGCTTACCAATAAACTGGAAGATATTCCTCCAGCAATCGTTAAAATGGTATTGAATAATAAAATACTATGGGGTTCCAACTATTTCCGAATCGTGTTGGCAAAAGTAAAATAAAATCTTTATGATTTTTTTGAATTAGATAGTGAGGTTTTATAGAATTAAGCTCTATGTTTGTCGAGGATTTGTATGAAATTCACTGAAATTACAAAAGTTAAGGAAGGATTATTAGGACCGCTTCCTGGTGTTGAAGCCCAATTTAAAATGGCTTCCTCCTTGCGCTTCCCTCCTGATTATATTGAACAACATCGGCCTAAAGCTAGGCAAGGTAGCGTTATGGTTCTTTTGTACCCTATCGAGGATATTATTCATACCGTGCTAACCTTACGTACCAGTTATAAAGGGGTACACAGCGGACAAGTAAGTTTTCCGGGCGGAAAAAGGAACAAGATGATGAAAACCTTATTGCAACTGCCTTGCGCGAAACTTGGGAAGAAGTTGGAGTACCTGATTATGATATTGAAGTAGTGGGAGGATTAACCGAATTGTATATTCCTGCCAGTAATTTTATTGTTACCCCTTATGTTGGAATTGTTCAGGAACGTCCTGAATTCCAGCCTAATCACCGAGAAGTAGAAAAGATAATTGAAGCCGACCTTCATATTCTGTTGGATGATACCCTTCGCAAGCAAACGCAGGTAAAAATTGCCGATAACCTAACGATCGATGCCCCTTATTTTGATATCGACGGACAGGTAGTTTGGGGTGCAACAGCCATGATGCTAAGCGAACTTGCCGAAATCATTCGTCCGCATTTCCGTTTGGAAAGAGCCGGGGTTTAAGCTAATTTTGCGCCCTGATACATGATATATCGTAATAATTTTTTCCGACCAACTGGCTTTCAGGCCTTTCCTCCCGTTGTTAAATCAATTATGATTATAAACGGTGTTATGTTTGCCCTATCCCTGATAGCCAATTCAAGTTTAGGAATTGATTTACAGGACAAATTAGGACTTCATAATTTCGCCTCTCCGCTCTTCCAGCCCTTTCAGATTGTCACCCACTTTTTTATGCATGGGAGCTTTATGCATATTTTCTTGAATATGCTTTCGCTTTGGATGTTTGGTTCTGCTATTGAAAACTATTGGGGAGGACAACGATTCTTAGTTTACTACCTTGTTACGGGTTTAGGCGCAGCCTTTATTCACCTTTTGTATTCAAACTATGACTACGAAAACATGCTGGCAGCTGCGAACTCCTTTGCTCAAAATCCGCAATTAGAAGGATTCATGGAATTCTCACACAAGTATGCAGGTGGAATGGTAAAACCTTATTTTGATAAAATAATTGAGGATTGGAACTACAATTCCCCCCTTGGCATCGAATTGCAAGCAAAAAACCTAATCGGCGAATTAGTAGCACTTAAACGGGATGTACCTATGGTTGGTGCCTCTGGTGCAGTATTCGGTGTTCTGCTCGCTTTTGGAATGATGTTTCCTGACCAAATGGTATTTGTTCTCTTTTTCCCAATGCCTGCTCGTTTATTCGTAATTCTTTATGGCGGTTTTGAGTTGGTGAACGGAATTAAAGACGATCCAACTTCTAATGTAGCCCATTTCGCCCATCTAGGAGGCATGTTGTTTGGTTATCTTCTCATCAAGTATTGGCAAAAGAGAATGGGAAATCAGCACTAAAAATGTATACCGAAATAAAAAACGATATTGTCAGCAATTGGAAAAATGGTGATGCCTATGTCCGTCTCATTTTGTCCAATGTGGCCGTATTTCTGATTTTATTGCTTGGCGGTTTGCTGATCGATTCTTCATCAAACCTATCCTCTCATACTCTTTTCCTAAATTACCTTGGCTTTTCATCAAACCCTTTAGAATTACTTATCCATCCATGGACCATTCTCTCCCATATGTTTGTCCATTTAGATGTGATGCATTTGATTTCCAATTTATTGTTATTGAATTTTGCGGGTCATATGCTTTTCCTGCAAACTTCCAATTCTATTTTCTATCGAATCTATTTCCTTTCTGGACTAGCAGGGGTTTTGGCACTTTTCGTTGTAGACAATATTTTGGTTACTGCGGGATGGAGTGAAGCTTATTCGGTAGGAATTGGATCTTCAGCCTGTGTGATGGGCTGTTTGGTTTGTGTAACAGTATTGAATCCGAAAGAAACCGTAAACCTTTTGTTGGCCGGACCAATTAAATTAATGTATGTTACGGCTGTCTTAATCTCCTTCGATTTGATTTATTTATATGCCAGTAATACAGGCGGACATATTGCCCATTTAGCCGGGGCTGGAATGGGTTGGTGGTATGGCGATAGAATGCGGAAAGGACAATATCCTGGAGGCTGGATAAATAAAATCTTAGGATTTTTTACCATTTCCCCCAAATCAAAACTAACCGTAAGTCACAGACGACCAATAAGTGACGAAGAATACAATGCCCAAAAAGTGGCCAACCAGGCAGAAGTTGATTCTATATTGGACAAAATTTCAAGGTCGGGCTACGATAGTTTAACCAAACGAGAAAAAGATATTTTACACAAAGCCTCTCAAAAATAAACGTATGAAAGGAATAATACTTGCCGGCGGAAGTGGAACCCGTCTTCATCCCTTAACCTTGGCTGTAAGTAAACAACTTATGCCTGTTTACGATAAACCCATGATTTATTACCCTTTATCGGTATTGATGATGGCCGGAATTCGTGACATTTTAATAATCAGCACTCCACACGATTTACCCCATTTTGAAAAATTGCTTGGCGATGGTAGCCGTATCGGTTGTAATTTCAACTATGCGGTACAGGAAGTTCCAAATGGACTCGCCCAAGCCTTTGTTATTGGAGAACAATTTATTGGAAAGGATAAAAGTTCATTAATTTTGGGCGACAATATTTTCTACGGATCAGGAATGTGGAAAATGTTGAAAGAAATTAATAACCCCGATGGCGGTGTTGTTTTTGCCTATCACGTAAGCGATCCAGAACGTTATGGCGTTGTTGAATTCGATAAAGATTTTAATGCCTTGTCTATCGAAGAAAAACCACAACAGCCAAAATCGCATTATGCTGTTCCTGGCCTTTATTTTTATGATAATTCAGTCATTGACATAGCCAAAAATCTTAAACCAAGTGCTAGAGGCGAATATGAAATTACAGATGTAAACAAACATTACTTGAAAGAAGGAAAATTAAAAGTGGCGGTGCTTGATCGCGGCACTGCTTGGCTTGATACAGGTACCTTTACCTCCTTAATGCAAGCAGGGCAATTTGTCCAAGTAATTGAAGAAAGACAAGCCTTAAAAATTGGATGTATCGAAGAAATAGCTTGGAGAATGGGCTTTATTGATGCACAACAACTTGAAAATGTAGCTCAACCTTTGCTAAAAAGTGGATATGGCCAATACTTGTTAGAATTGCTAAAATAAATTCAGTTTAAAATCCTATTTTTGCCAAAATATTAAAAATAAAATGAAAAAACTTTACTCGCTAGTTGTAGTTGCATTCCTAACCGTTTCTGTGTCCTATGGACAAGCCGTTTGGGATTTAGGAAGCGGAGATTTCTCCTTTACCACTTGGAGCCCTGATGCTGCCCCTGGAACCTATCCAGCAGGTCTTAAATTTAAACAATACACCTTGGCATCCACTGACCCAACTTCAACCGATGACCCAGCTGCGGATTGGAAATGTTATTACAACCTTACTGCACGTAGCCGTATCGTGGGACGTGGTGATTCTGGTATTGCCTTTATTAATACCCAAAACAACCAAAATGACCTACAATGCGATTCAGTTGATGCAAATACGATTGTCGGTGGAAAAGCAGGTGCGGCCGTTGTTACTCTTTCATCTACTGGCCGTGAAGCTTTGACCATTTCTTATGTTGCAGGCATTGACTTACAATCCGATGGGACACCAACGCCACGTGTTTATGAAATGGTGCTACAAGCTCGTCCTGATTCAGTAAGCGCATGGAATGATTTTGCTGCAGGAACTTACTCTACAGCCGGAGCATCAGCTAATTCTATTCAATCTTTTTCAGGTATTGTTTTGCCATTTGAATACAACAATAAACCTATCGTTCAAGTTCGTTGGAAAGCCTATCAAGCTAATGCGGGTGTGGGTTCAAGACCACGCGTAACCCTAGATGACATTGCCATTTCTTCTTCAATATTTACGGGAATTAACACCGTGGCTGGAAAAGCATCTTTCGATGTTTACCCGAATCCAGCTTCCAATGAAATTAACTTCACTAAACCTGTTTCTGGTCAAATTCTTGATGCAACCGGACGCGTAGTGATGAATTTGAATGCTTCAACGAAAGCGGATGTCTCAGCCTTTCAAACTGGTCTATACTTTTTGCACTCATCTACTGGCGAAATCGTTAAGGTTTCCATCAAATAGTCTTTAACATACTTTATTGCATCCCATGTTAGGAATTTAATATTTCAAACATGGGATGTTTTATTTTTGTACTCTAATTCAAAACAAATGTGGGAGCAAGTCTTGGCCATCGGAGCTAAAATCTATGCAGCTAATTTAGTCCGTTATGTGTTTTTCGCTGGTTTGGCTTACCTCTTTTTTCATGTTATCTGGAAATCAAAATTCACCCATAAACGCATTCAGAAACGAGAAATAGAAAGTAAAAAAATAGCTATGGAAATAGGCTATTCCGTTGCAACCATGTTTATTTTCGCTTGTATGGGAATGCTGGTTTTTATTGGAAAAAAATCAGGCATCTTTCAGAATTATAAAGAAATTCAAGAATACGGTTGGGGCTATTTTATCTTTTCAATCCTTGCTGCCATCCTGATACACGACACCTATTTTTACTGGGCCCACCGCTTTATGCACCTTAAATGGGTTTTCCCGCGTGTTCATAAAGTTCATCACCTAAGCAACAATCCTAGCCCTTGGGCAGCTTTTTCCTTTCACCCAATTGAAGCCGTTTTGGAGGCAGCCATCATACCAATCCTACTCTTCATTATGCCCATGCATATGTTTGCCATTTTCATTTTCCTAATTTACATGACCATGATGAATGTTCTTGGCCATTTAGGTTATGAATTTTATCCAAAAAACTTTCTTCGTAATCCTATCGGCAGGCTGAATAATACAAGCACTCACCACAATATGCACCACCGCTTGGTCAATTGCAACTACGGACTCTATTTTAATTTCTGGGATTTAATCATGGGAACTAACCATGAAAAGTACCAAAGTGAATTTGAAAGGTTGGCTGGTCAAGCACCCGCTCAAGAAGAAAATTCTAAACCGCAAGAAGCACAAGTAGAGACTGCAATAATTTAGGCACTTTGGCCTCTTCTATTTGATTGATTCTACATCACCTCCCTGCACCCAAACTGGATTTAACTGATGTTTGATATACGTTAATTGACGTTTGGCAAAATTACGCGTATGTTGCTTAAGCTTTTCTACAGCTAAATCCAATCCCATTTTCCCATCCAAAAATTCTATCATCTCCTTGTAACCAACGGTGTTCAAAGCATTGTTTCCTCGGTACTTTTCAACCCTTTTTACTTCCTCCAAAAATCCATTTTCCATCATACCATCTGCCCGTTGGTTGATTCGATTATACAAAACCTCCCTCGGCCAATCCAAGGCATATAAGGTGTAAGGTATTTCGGCCTCTTTTTTTCCTTTTCTAAAACCAGAAAAAGGAAGTCCGGTTGCTCTGATAACCTCCAAAGCTCTGATAATCCTTTGTGGATTGCTTTGATCTACCTTTTCAAAATATTCAGGATCTACCTGCCTAAGTTCGCTCAGAAGGGCTGACAGTCCAACTTGGTCTAATTCAATATTCAATGCTTCCCGAATGGAGGCAGGAACTTCGGGCAAATCATCCATACCTTCAACTAAGGCCTTAATATACAGCCCAGAACCACCAACTACCACAACCTTTTCATGGGTTTTGAATAATTCAACTATCCTTTTCTTAGCCTCTTGGGCAAAATCTCCTGCACTAAAACCCTGGTGTAGTTCCAACTCACCAATAAAATGATGCTTTACTTCTTGCAACTGTTCCCTTGAAGGAAAAGCACTGCCTATTTCCAAACCCTTATAAACCTGCCTCGAATCTGCCGAAATAATTTCAGTTCCCAATCGCTTGGCAACCTGAATAGCCAAATCTGTTTTCCCACTGGCCGTTGGACCCGTAATTACAACTAGCGAATTTTTCAAATCTAAACCAATTCGGGATGTTTGGTAAAAGCTACCTTGGCCCAAGCTAAAAGGGATAATCCGAAAAGAATGGCACTGTACTTTAACCAAGGTAAGGATATGGTCAACAATACGCCTACAATTAGTAATAGACGGAACAAGTCTATCCAAATAGCCCATCGGTGGTTCTCAAAATAGGCGCCAATAGCCACCAATCCTCCTATTACAGAAATGGCAATACCATACACTTGAAAGGTGGTCAAATCCTTTTCAACAAAAAGTAAAATAGATGCAGCCAAAAGCACCAAAACGAATTGAAAAAAGGAATAACTATGGATACTTTTACTGCTGTGAATGTCGAATTTATGGTATTGCTTGGCATTAATTTCTTTGGGGTATTGCATTCCTCCTAATTCTTTAGGCTGCCAACCTGGTGGCATAATAAAAACCAATATTTTATTCCATACTCCGGGACTGCGCTTGGCAAGTTCCCAAAGTTCAACCCAATAATGAAAATTGGCCCAAATCGGATTCCAACTGTTGAGAGGTTTGGTAATTCCATAATACACTTCTTCATCCTCTTCTTGAAAGGTTCCAAACATACGATCCCAAATAATTAAAGAACCTGCGTGGTTTTTATCAATGTATTTGGGATTGCTGCCATGGTGAACCCTGTGATGACTCGGCGTGTTAAATATCCATTCCAAAGGCCCCATTTTCCCTATGGTTTGGGTATGTATCCAAAACTGATACAAGGTGTTAAACGAACTAATCGTCGCAAACATGATTGGTTCAAATCCTGCCAAGGCCAACGGAAAATAAAAAAACATGGAGAAAAAACTCTGAAACCAGCTTTGGCGAAGTGCTACCGTTAAATTGTAATCCTCACTTTGGTGATGAACAATATGAGCCGCCCATAAAGCATTAATTTCGTGACTCATACGGTGAAACCAATAGTAAAAGAAATCCACACTAAAAAAAAGCAGTACCCAAACTAAGGCGGTATTTGGAATGGTATAAAACCTATAATTATTATACAAATACAGGTATCCAAATCCCAAAACTACTTTAAAGAAAATACCTGTTACCTGCTGTCCAATGCCTTGCGCTAAATTGGATAAACTGTCGTTCAGGCGATAGTATTTTTTCCCTTGAATCCAACAGATTAAAAGTTCAACCCCAATGAGGATGAAAAACACAGGAATGGATAAGGCTATGTAATTCGTTTTCATGAAAAGGATAATGAAGTGCCAAATGTAAGGGAAAGTTCTCGGATAAATAACCAGATTCTAGGATTTTAAAACTTGATCTCAAGCAGTTTTCATCGGACCTTTACGAGAACATTCGGTCTGAAAATCTTCTTTCCAAATTGAAACATCTCTACCCAACTCCCGTATTTTGGTATTGTGGCTAGATTAAGTATTATCGACCTTGGCACCAATACCTTTAACCTATTAGTGGTTGAAACCCAAGGAAACCAAGTGGTTCAAACCCTACACCAGGAAAAAATCCCCGTGAAATTAGGAGAAGGAGGCATCAATTTAGGTATCATTCAAGACATACCCTACCAGCGAGGATTAACAGCCATGCAGAAATACGCAGGCATTAGCGAAGACCTTCAAGTAGACAAAATTTTTGCCTTTGCCACTTCCGCCATCCGATCCTCTCGCAATGGTCAACAATTTGCCAACGATGTAAAAGCCTCTTGTGGCATCCAGGTGCAAATTATCGACGGTCAAAGTGAGGCCGAACTCATCTACCGAGGCGTTCAACTGAGCGGTGCGTTGGGTGAAAAAAACTCCCTAATTTTAGATATCGGAGGGGGCAGTTGTGAATTTATTCTCTGCAACCAACACCAGGTTTTTTGGAAACATTCCTTTGATCTGGGTGTCTCCCGCCTCTTTGAACGCTACCGTCATCATAACCCAATTTTACCTTCCGAAATCCAGACCATTGAAAGCCTTTTCGAATCAGAACTGCAAACCTTGTTTAAGGCCATACAGCGCTTCCCTACACATGAATTAATCGGTTCATCTGGTTCATTCGACACCTTTGCCGAAATGATTAGTTTTCAGAAATACGGCGAAGACCGAGTGTCTAATTTAAAGGTCTATACATTTAATATCCCTGAATTTGAACAGGTTCATCAAAAGTTACTGCATTCAACTATCAATGAACGCTACCTCATGCCCGGTTTGGTTGCCATGCGGGTTGATATGATTGTAATTGCTTCAATTTTGGTTGACTTTCTGCTCCGTCGCTTAGCTATTCATTCCATGAAAGTTTCGGCCTACTCCTTAAAGGAAGGGGTGATGGAAATGGTTATGCGAGCTGATTTTGCTTAGGTTATACCTCCTTGAATTTCGCGCTGGAAGTGGCAAACCATTGGGAAAAACAAGATGGTGAACCAATACTATATTGTTCTACCATTTCCTTTTCAGATTCTGGATTAATAATAAATTTTGGCGGGCCCCCAACCGCCTAAAACCATTCTACCTCTAATTAAGCATTTACTTGGGCGGTTGGGTCAGGCTATCGCTAATACTCCTCAGCCTTTAGCCCCCGAAAATGCCCGGGGCTAAAGGCTTGCGGGGTATCACGCTCTATCCTTGCCCGACATCTCCGCATAGCATTGTACGGAAGCTGGGCCTTTGCATTTCATCTCACTGTTGGCAAATGGAAAAACAAAGACCATAAATACCGAATTAAAATAGACTAAGTAATGGAGGCTAAAATAAAATCCCCCACCGCAAGGTTACAGCATGCAACGACACAAATTCATTGCTATAATAACCTTCCACAGTTTCGCCATGGTAGCGATAGCCTAAGGTGGTGGTTAATCCTATTTTTTTTGATAAAGCAACCCTTAAGCCCAAGGATGGATTGATTAAAAATCCATGCGAAGTAGTAGAACCATAATAGTAGTCATCACTGAAATTCACATTATACCCTATATCAAAGTTGAAATAGGGCGCAAAACGGGTTTTGGTGAAAAACACCTTGGTATCCAAAAAAACTGGAACATTATAAAAACCTTGGGATGAAATTTCACCTCCAACGCCTAATCCCATCGAAAAATAAGGATTAAACTGATACCCATTCACCATTGTAAAGGAAACCAAAGCCAAATCGTCCCCATCTGGATAATCGACAAAACCAATTTCAAAATTACCCGTGTAGCCTTTGGGTTTAAATCCAAAATCACGATTGCCCTCACCCGAACCACCAGATTTGATCAATTCCTTGGTAACTTTTTCAATTTCATCCAAACGGAATACAAAGAGGTTTTCTCCACTTTTGATTTTGATCGACGCGTTTGGCACCCATTCTACTATCATTCCATGGATAACCGATCCATTTTTTAAATAAACGACCTCTTCATAATTGGTTTGACCATATGCGGCAATGGAAAGGAATAAGCAAGCAAAAAAGTTAAGGATTTTAGTTTTCATAGGATATAGGTTGAGCAAAAGTAAAGAAGGAACTCATACAAAGCACCTACTCTACCTTTTTGTAATAACTTAAGGTTGCTTCTAAAGTTTTTTGAATCTCCTTCCGAAGTTCGGGTGGCGACACAACCTCCACGGTATCACCATAGGAAAGAATTTCCATAAACAAATCATGGGTGAGGTATAAGCGGTAACTAAACCTTACCTCCTTTTCATCAGCAAATACCATGGTTTGAGAGGCATGCAAAGGCAAGGTTTGAATGTATTTGGATTGAAAAGTGTCAAAAGAAAGCACAACCTCATAAGGCTTTTCGTTTTCCGGACAAATAATCCCAAAACAATCCTTATATTTTTCTACAATGGAAGTGGTGTTAGGCAACTGACTTGGCTGATCCGTAATTTCAACACTATGGATACGTTCCAAACCAAAACTTTTGACAGGTTCAGTGGCATGTTCTTGCCCCAATAAATACCACCTGTTTTTAAATTCTTTCAGCAATACGGGCTCAACTATTCTTGTTGATTCATGCTTTTCGTAGAATTTGTGGTAGGTAAATCGGAGTTTCTTCTTCCTTTGGATAGATTCTACAATGATGGGAATATACTCTTGCCCCCTCGATTTTCTATTTTCGAATTGAACACAGGGCGAAATATCGGTCGAGAATTTCAGAAGTTCCAAATCACCAAAGGCGTCCAAAATCCGTTGAGAAAAATTACTCGCCTGGTCCAACATGGGCAAATAATACCCTTTATGAGCCTTGGAATACACGATATCAATTTCAAACAATTCATAAATGTCCCTGATATCCCGCTGAAACGTACGTTTTGAAAACAAAAACGAATTCACCCTTCCTTCTTCCAACAGCAAAGCTCCTGCTCGTTCAATAAAATCGCTGATCTCTTCAAACGATGCATACGGTTGATTTTTCAACTTTCGAAGAATCAGTAGGTAACGTTGCAGGTAGGATCGTTTAGACATATACTCGCGCTATTTTTTACTATCGCTTGAAAAGAGTATTCAACTAAATTTTGTCTCTCTTTTCCAAATCCAAAATTACATCAACTGGAGCTACCAAAAAACAATCCGTTCCATTTCGAGAGAAAAGAAAATAACTGCTGAAACCTTTGGGCTTTTTTCGTTCATAAGCCTCTAGCATGCACCGTTCCTGTTCACGCAAGGAGGCTGCCACTTCGTATTGCATTTCACGAGCCGCTTTGTTTTTCAAGGCTTTTATTTCCTCCATTTTATCAATAAACGCTTGGTCAATTTTCAATTTCTCCAATTTCCCTTCCAACATCAATTGATCCAAGTCCAAAGGCATACCAGGCTTAAATTCATCCTGCATGGGACGGTAAACCAGAAATAGAACTTGATTGGCCATTGCAAACGATGATTTACCGTGTTGTATTCTGGTAATTCCACCTCGACTCCAAATTCCAAATTACCTCGGTTGGCGCGGTGAAATAGTAATCCGTACCGTCCTTCGTCATCACCAGGGTGGTGTGAAAATTAGGCGGTATGCGGTTTCCGAAAACCTGGGCAGTTAATTTCCGCTCCTGATCTCGGTAAGCCGCTGCCAATTCAAATTGCTGACTTTGGCAGGCCTTGAGCTTAAGCTTCTTTATCTCTGCCAGTTTCTTTGTCATTTCTTCCTCTACCTGAACTTTGCAAAGCTTGCCTTCATATAATAATTCGTCCAGATTGATTGCCGTAAAAAGGTTGAACTCACCAGGATTACGCTGGTAAACTAAAAAGGTGATTTTATTTGCCATGCTTGTTTTTTTATGCAAATAAAGGACGCCAGTACGCCAAAATATGTCGCGATACTTTTTTCTTTATATTTTTTTTCATTTTCTTTCAAATTTCCTTCCTCCCATCCATCTACCTTTGAACCTTTACCTCGAAACTGATTCAAATGCCTTCAAAACAATTTGGTGGAAAAATCACCTCCGACTGGAAAGCCAAGTACCAAGCCTCATCCAATTGGAAAAATGGGGCCTTCCAGAATTTGATGGAAACCCAAACCGCCTTAAATTGGAAATTGTTGCCAACCATCCTTTACAAACAGTTAAAAGGACATAAAGCAGGACAACCTTCATCGCTTTTGCCAGTTGCCCCCTTTAATGCCGAACAATTTCATTTCCAACCCGAAAAAACCAAACTGATTTGGTATGGACACTCCGTTGTTTTATTGAAGCTCAATAACAAAACCATCTTAATCGACCCAATGTTTGGACCGGATGCTTCACCTATTGGGCCAAAACGTACAAAACGCTTTTCTGCCGATACCTTAGCCATCATCGACGATTTGCCCGATATTGATCTAATGCTGCTCACCCACGACCATTACGATCACCTCGATTTTGCAAGCATTGCTAAACTAAAGCCCAAAATCAAACAAGCTTTTGTGGCCCTAGGTGCCAAACGCCATCTCATGGATTGGGGTGTAAACGAGACCATTATCCAAGAATTTGACTGGTGGGATACAAAAATCTTTCACGGCATTCAGGTAAGCTTTACCCCCACCCGGCATTTTTCAGGAAGGGGATTAACATCCATGACCAAGTGCCTTTGGGGCGGTTGGGCCTTGAAAACTGACCAAGAAAACATATGGTTTAGCGGCGACGGTGGCTATTCACACCATTTTAAAGAAATTGGCGATCGGCTTGGTCCATTTGATTTAGGAATGATGGAATGTGGCCAATATTGTGTGGATTGGGCCCAGATTCATATGTTTCCGGAGGAGAGTGTGCAAGCCGCCCTCGATGCCAAAGTAAAAACAGCGATGCCTATTCATTGGGCTGGATTTAATCTTTCTTACCAACATGCCTGGCACGAACCTGCGCATGAATTTATCAAACATGCCCAACAAAAACAGCTACACTATATTACGCCAAACCTAGGACAAATTTTTGACTACCAATCCATTACGCATAATTGGTGGGAGAAATTTTAGTCATATGTTTTTCATTCCCAGCATCAACCTAAACAATGTTTAATCGATGAAGAATTGAGTTTATACCGAATGGACATAATGTATAGTCCAATTTTAGGCTCACATTTTCTTGAAAAAATTGGACTAACATACTGTATCCTCGGCATTTACCAATCTAAATTTACAAATAGCCTTTGGACTATTTATAAATTAAAATTGGTATTAAATAGCAATCAAATAAAGAAAGGGATTGGGAAGGCAACTGCTCGTTTTTCTACCACACCCAAGCAGGTAGAATCCCGGGCAACGATTGAGGCAGTGTAGCCCACAGGGATGCGTAGGGAAACGGAGCAGCCCGAGGACTACCGCCGAAAGCGTGACCCGAACGCCCTAGTACACTGTTTATTTTTTGCACCATGGTTTTGGGCGGAAGGGGGCCCGCATACAAATAATATTAAAAATTAGGTTTATTTGGAATGGCAACAATTCTATAATTTAGACTTAAGCTTGAGGAAATAATTATGCCTGTATAAGGCCTACATTTGTAGGTTGACGATTTTGAGTAACGCCTGCCTTCCATATAGCAATTGGTTAAAGAGTAGCCCTCCGTTCACGCTATGTAGAAATGGGTTCAGCAAACTTTCCTTAAATCCTTATCTCATTTTGGGCTTTGTCTTTGCATTTTCGATTGGTTTTCAAGGCCAAACGCTTGCCCAATGTGCAGTAAGTAGTTATCCCTATTTTGAAAATTTCGAGGCTGGACCGGGCATTTGGTCGAATGGAGGCACCAACTCCTCTTGGACCTACGGATCGCCGAACAAACCTGTAATTACCGGAGCGGCGAGTGGGCAAAACTGCTGGACCACCGGTGGACTTACGGGTTCATCGTACAATAATTCCGAACATTCAACCATAACCAGTTCCTGCTTCGACTTTTCGACCTTAAATTATCCCTTTATTTCGTTTCAGATTTTTTGGGAAACCGAAAAAAAATTCGATGGGGGAAACCTGCAATCGTCCATTGATGGCGGGGCAACTTGGGTAAATGTAGGAGCTTTTGGGGATGCTGTAGACTGCAATACCGACAATTGGTTCAACTACGATCCGATCACGTATTTAGGCAGTCCAGCGTGGATAACCGTTCGTCATGGCTGGTCGGGGAATATCCAGGCCAATTCGGGTAGTTGTCTTGGTGGTGGTGGTAGCGGGACTTGGGTTTTGGCCAAACATTGCCTCACCGGACTGGCCAACCAACCCAATGTATTGTTGCGTTTTACGTTTGGCTCCGGCTCGTCCTGCAATGCTTACGATGGTTTGGCCATTGATGACATTACCATTTCGGAAGGAGCTGTAATCCAACCCGACTTTACCTTTACTTGTGGGGCGGGAAATGCCTTTTCATTTTTAGGAACCACGCCTTGTAACGCTGCGCAATCGTGGAGTTGGGATTTTGGCGATCCGAATTCAGGTTCCAATACCTCTTCGGCCATAAATCCAACTCATACCTTTTCAGCCCCTGGAACCTATACTGTAACAGCAACGCTTTCCGGTGGTCCTTGCAATCCGCCGGGCACAATTTCCAAAACCGTTCAGGTAATTGGTGGGAATGTGATTAATGTAAACGATCCTAGCTGTTTGGGCCTAAGCGACGGGTCTGCCCAGGCCAATCCAACCAGTGGTGCTAGTCCGTTTAGTTTTACCTGGAGTTCGGGTGAAAGCGGGTCCAATGCCACCCAACTACCTGCTGGCAGCAATTCAGTAACCATCACCGATGATAATGGTTGCAGCTTAAGCATTCCTTTTCAACTAAATACCCCCACAGCCATGACTTTGGTGATGAATGGAAATCCGGCCAGTTGTGGAGGTTTGGGTTCGGCTAGTGTAACCGTTAACGGAGGTTCAGCCCCTTACGGCTATGCTTGGAATACCAATCCCGCCCAAAATTCCGCCACGGCAAACAATCTTCAGGCTGGAAACTATGCCGTGGTTGTAACGGATAACAATGGCTGCACCGCCACCGACAATATAATCATTACAGCCGGAAACGCTTTAACCCTAAACACCTCAGGCGATCAACAAATATGTGTGGGAGGAACAGCAAGCTTGTGGGCCAATGTACCTAACGGCACAGCACCTATCACTTATGCTTGGACGCCTGGTGGAGAAACCAATGATTCCATTGTAGTGAACCCAACCATCAACACCAGTTATACCGTAACTGCAACCGACGCTACAGGTTGTTCGGCAGGACCAATCACTATAAATGTGGGTCTTTCCCCTGCCCCACTCTATTCCCACACCCCGGATACATCTACTTGTGCTGGAAAAACCATTGTTTTATTTGCCAGCGATGATGCCAATCAAAACCTCCAATTTTCGTGGAATCCAGGTGGAGGAAGTGGTCCAAGTTTTACTATCAGTCCAACCCAAACCACCCGTTATGGGCTAACTATTGTAGATCCAGCCGGTTGCACCCTAATTGATTCCATTTTGGTTAGTATAAGTCCGGGTATTCCACCCAGCTTTTCAGGAACTAATATACAGGGTTGTGCACCATTGTGTGCTTTGTTTACCAATACAAGCAACAGCACTGCTTCCTGTTCCTGGGATTTTGGGGACGGAGGTGTTTCATCTGCTTGCGACACCGTTACGCATTGCTACGTCGGCCTTGGTTTTTATGATGTTACATTTTCGGCTTTGGATACAAATGGCTGTTTGGGCAGTTTGGTGCTGGATGATTATGTAGAAGTTACCCAAGGACCGGTAGCTTCCTTTGTGTATTCACCCGATTATATTACCGATGCCGGGGAGCCACTTTTCTTCGACAATCGATCTCAAGATGCCACCCTTTTTCAATGGAGCATGGTGCCCACTTCGTGGAATTCAACCGAAGAGAATCCAAGTACTTTTTTCCCTTCCGGAAACGAATGTGTGGTGGTGCAATTAACCGCCAGTGATGCCAGTCGCTGCTCCGATTCTACCTCCCTAAAAATTTGTCTGAGCACCGATTATACCTTTTATATTCCCAATGCCTTTACTGCCGACCTCGATCGATTCAATACCGAATTCAAGCCCAAAGGCACCGGTATCATGGTAGAAAACTATGAAATGAAAATTTATAACCGTTGGGGAATGGAACTGTTTAGGACAAAAAATATAGAAGAAGGCTGGAACGGTACCATCAAAGAAACCGGGGAAATTGCCCCTCAAGGAGTTTATTCGTATCGAATCCAAACCATGGATGTACAATTCCAACGCAAGCATCAGTATTTTGGAAAAGTTATTTTGATTAAATAAGAATGGATACAGAACACTTGAAACCAATGCCCGAGAAATTGGAAATGATGCTGTATTCAGACCTTCAATTGGTGCATGACACTCGGGACCAGCTGCAGAAAGACTTACAAAAAACGGGCTGGGATGGCCGCTTGGAGTACCAACCCGAAAATGCCTTAGAGAGTTTAACTGAATTGCTTGCTTCTATTTTAAAATCCTATTTGGATCGCGACAGCCAACGATTTTTCAGGTTGATGTATGTACTGGATTTGGATGAAAAAAAGGTGATGAACCTACTTGAGCAACCTGATTCATTTCGGCTTTTAGCTCATATGACCATTATGCGTGAATGCATGAAAGTAATCCTTCGTAAAAACTTTGGATAGAATTATACTTTTGCACTTCGATTCAACATTTTGAGCATTCAACCGATTTTAGAAATATATACCGATGGGGCAGCTTCTGGCAACCCTGGACCTGGTGGATTTGGCGCTGTGATGAAATTTGGCCATCATCGCAAAGAAATATCCCAAGGTTATCGTATGACTACCAATAACCGTATGGAATTATTGGCTGTAATCGTTGCCTTAGAAAGTATTACCAAACCCAATACCAAAGGACACTTATACTCTGACAGCAAGTATGTTATTGATTCAATTACCAAAGGCTGGTTGAACAAGTGGATAACCAAAAACTTTGTCAACGTAAAAAATCCCGACTTGTGGGTTAGGTTCTATAAAATCAATCGGCAACACCAAATCCAGTACCATTGGGTAAAAGGACATGCCAGTAATGTAGAAAACAATCGTTGTGATGAATTGGCTGTAGCTGCTTCGAGAGGGAAAGGTCTGCAAATAGATGCATTTTTTGAAGCCAACCGTTCGGGTGACCAATCGTAAATGGACTGTTGGCAAGGAACACCTTGATTTAACCCAAACTACGCATTAGAAATGCATAAACGATTAACCCGTTGTATATCAATTTGTTTTTCCAAATTGATAACAACTGCTATCCCGAAATTTCTTCGGGAGGGGTAAACCCAACTAAATCAAGTAGTTCGGATTATTAAATCCTCCTATTGATTAATTTGGGTTTAAAAAGGCAATTACTTCAATTTAGCAGTTTGTAGCAATTGGTTACCGAAAAAAACATTGTGAAATAAATTTACCTTTTTAGCTATCTTTGAAAAGCAATTGTGAATTTAAATGAATCAACCCCAGTATCAATTAAAGGCAGATGACATACTTTCAACCTATGAATTTTTAAGTGAAGGTCCAAAAGGTAAAATTGAGAAACTGATTCAGTTTACTCCGACAAACTACCATGATGTTTTCAATTTGGCCTTTGGCGATAAGGATGCCAAAACTGGGCAAATAAATGATAAAGTTATATCTAATAATGGAGATAGTGAGATGGTTTTGGCAACCGTTGTTTCTGCTGTTTATGCCTTTACTGAAATACATCCTGAAGCCTGGATTTATGCAACAGGCAGCACTAAATCAAGGACAAGACTTTACCAAATCGGAATATCAAAATACCTAAATGAGGTAAAAAATGATTATGAGATTTATGGAGAGATAAATAAAACCTGGGAACATTTTGAAATAGGAATAAATTACGATTCATTTTTAGTGAGACGTAAAATTCAATAACTTTGCATCATGACAACGATAAATGAATTAAACAAAAAGAAGGTTCCCGTTGTAAGAATTGACATGTCGCTTAACAAATATAGCCATGTTATTTTGTTTCCCGAAAAGCTTGAAAAGGCAAATGAAATGTTACGCACAATTGGGCTTCCCAAGGAGGCCTTAACGAAAGCTAAAAAATAAACAAAAGCTAGAGTTATATCCCCAATTTAAATTCAGCATTACTCTTTTTGAACTCGAATAGGCCTGCAATAGTCCACTAACAGTATGGATTTGCAATACATTCGAATTGCCTAATTTGGGGTAAAGCAGGGTATCTGCGTTATGTTTATAGAATTGAATATATAAATGTATTCATGCAAGCTTCAGCGGTGCGTTATGGCATTTCAAATAAATCTAATGTCGCACCTCTGGGGCTCAAGTTGTAACTTTGATATTTTTAATTCTATAAACAGGCCGCACCAAATGGTGCTTTGAAGTTAAGCTAATTCGAATTTATTTTAATCTCAAAATAATCACTGGAGGACCTACTAGCCCTAACTGACTGATTTAGTACAACTTACCACTACCGAGTGCAATTCGGAATAGCAGCTGATATAATTTAGGAGAACAAATGGATTTACAACTAGTTGTTCGTTTCAGCATTTCAAATGCGTAATCCGGTTTCAGATTACCCCTACTCGAGAATAAACTTTTTACTCATCGCTCCGAGTGGACCGCTTACATTGACCAGGAAAAGACCAGTTCCTAGCAATTCCTTATGGAAGGTTTGTGAAAAAAGGGTGGTATTGGAAAGGGAAGTAGCAAACATTACCTTCCCATTTAGGTTTAGGATTTGCAGTTCCCCGCTTAAAGGTACATTGGATTGAAGATTAATATTCACCCATTGGTTGGCGTTACCTGAGGTAATTTGCAATTGTGGTTTACTTTGGATGGGTTTGGCAGACAAATCATCGTCTCTAGTGTACCAAATTGGTGAAGTAAAAATTTGGTCTCCATCGGTTTGTTCCACCTTGATAAAGTAATATTTCGTTTCTCCATCGGCTAGGTCTGGGGTAAACGAAAAACTTTCAAATTGATAGATGGTATAAACCAAATTGGGTGTTGCTCCGCTACCGGGTGTTCCATCGTACAACCACATTTGGGTAATACCTTCCCCATCCGGATCCACATAGTTCATGGTAACTTCTGGTTGTCCTTGTCCGGCGAAAACCGACCCCATAATTTCACCGTTCACTTTAAAGTCAACTTGGGCATTCCAATCGTCGGTGGCATAAATGTTCATTTTTTGGTAAGCTTCCATCACCGATTGCTGGGTAAGGTTTCGAGCGATAACCCCAGTTCGTCCGGCCTGAGAACGTCCGAAAACTGTATTATGGGTATCATGATCGATACAGATTCCCACGTGGTAGCCCTTCGAAAGTGCAGTATAAAATTTACTTAGGTAGGTTCCGTTGGCTGGATCATCGTAAGTGATGCTGGTGCTAAACGCGGGTCCACTGCGAAATGGAATAGCTGTAACAGCTTTATCGACCAGACTATCGTATGGTTTCAGGAAAAGGCTATCGTAATCCGATGATTGGGGGTGGGCAAGGTAGCAGAAAGCGCTCGGATTAGTCGCTACTTTTTCAAAAAGTCCATGGTAATCAGTCTCTGCATTGTAGATATCATAATTACCGTTTTCCCAACCAATGAGTGAATCAAATCCGTACACGATAAGATGTCCACCGGAATTTATTACCCCCCACTCCATTCCGTATAAACAAACAAAGCTTTCGTTTTCGTTGGCCAAATTCGCCTCTTGAATACCGAGGTGGTAATTGGGTAGTTGAAGTCCAGCGCTCAGGTGATTATGCTCCGATATACCTAAAAAATCAAATTCCTGGCTTTCCTTGGCATACTGAAAATCATCATAGGGTTTATAAATCCCCGAAGAAAGGGAATCTTTATTTCCATCCGAATAGCCAGAATGGGCATGCAGCGTGCCGAAATAGTAATGATAGGTTTGTGCACTCGTACCTTCAAAAATAAAAACCAAACTAGCCAACAACAAGCGCTTAAAACGCCTCAATTTAACAAATTCCATCCACTTTAAATCAGGGAGTAAAGGAAATAAAAAAAGTTTAGTAAGAATTACTTGAATTTTTCTTCAAAACCGCATTGCACTTTGGAATGGGCGATTATTTTTGTCAATCGCTTATTTGATTGTGTCCAGTAGAAAACATTTCCCCCTCTTTTTAATTTTAGTATTCAGCTTTGGAACCGCTTGGGGACAAAAGGCTACCCTAAGTGGCACCTTAAAAGATTCTAAATCAGGAGAAGTGCTTATTGGTGCTACCTTGTTTGTAAAGGAATTAAAAACGGGGACGGCTTCCAATATTTATGGATTCTACTCCCTTACCCTTCCTGTTGGAAAATACGGGCTAACCTATTCATATACAGGCTATCAAGCAAAGGACACAATAGTTATGTTGGATAAAAACCTGGAGATAAACCTAGAGTTAGCTCCTACTTCCCAACAATTGCAAGAGGTACAAGTAAGCGCCGAAAAAACGGATGGGAACATCGCCTCATCGGGCATGAGTTCGACCTTATTGAAAATGGAAACTATAAAAAAGATTCCGGCTTTGATGGGAGAAGTGGATGTGATTAAGGCTATCCAATTGCTACCGGGTGTGCAAACAGGAGGCGAAGGATCGGCTGGTTTTTTTGTTCGAGGTGGTGGTTTCGACCAGAATTTGATTCTGTTGGATGAAGCTCCGGTTTACAATGCCTCTCATTTAATGGGATTCTTTTCGGTATTCAATCAGGATGCCATTCGGGATGCACAACTTTACAAAGGCGGAATTCCTGCCCAATTTGGTGGCCGGTTAAGCAGTGTATTGGATGTTCGGATGAAGGAAGGTAATTCCAAAAAATATGCAGTCTCGGCAGGCATTGGCACCCTAGCCAGCCGATTGACAATTGAAGGTCCAATAAAAAAAGACAAGGCCTCTTTTATCGTTTCTGCCAGAAGAAATTATGCTGATCTTTTTCTTAAGTTCTCGAGCGACAAGGAATTAAAAAACAGTATTCTTTATTTCTATGATGTCAATGCCAAGGTCAATTACCAAATAAACGACCACAATAAGGTGTTTTTATCGGGTTATTTTGGAAGAGATAAATTCAAAGTAGGTGATTTATTCTTGCTAGGTTGGGGAAATGCCACAGCCACCGCCCGCTGGAATCATATCTTTTCATCTAAATTATTCAGTAACCTGACCCTTATCTATTCCAATTTTAATTATGTCATTTCTGTACCTACTGGTGAGCAAGCCTTTGAATGGACTTCAAAAATTATTGATGGTGGACTGAAGTACGATTTTACCCTTTATCCGAATCCCAAAAACACCATAAAATTTGGGTATCACAGCATTTTACACACCTTCAAACCAGCCCATGTTGAACCAAGGGACATCAATATTGCCATGACCGAACCTATTGATTTTCCGCCTCTTTATGCCTGGGAAAATGCCGTTTATGTAAGCAACGAACAACGCATCGGCAGTCGGATTGAGCTTACTTACGGATTGCGGTATAGTTTCTTTACCAATATTGGTCCTGGAGCTCGGTTTGTATTCAACCAAAATTACGACACAACAGGAACAGAAACCTATTCCAAAGGCTCATTCTATAATACTTGGCACGGATTCGAACCTCGATTTTCAGGCAAAATCAGCATTACGGATAAAGATGCGTTTAAAGCCAGTTACAATCGAACCCGCCAATACATTCAAGTGGCCAGTGTAGCAGCCAATGCCTCACCTTTAGACACCTGGTTTCCTGCCACACCGAATGTAAAACCACAGATTGCTGATCAAGTTGCCGTCGGTTATTTTAGAAACTTCAAGGACAATATGTTTGAATTTTCCTTGGAAGGTTATTACAAGTGGATGCAAAACACCTTGGATTTTAAAGACCATGCTGATGTATTTCTAAATCCTCTTTTTGAAGGACAATTACGAAGAGGAACGGCCAAAGGTATGGGGATGGAGGTGATGCTAAGGAAACAAACAGGGAAACTGACCGGTTGGATAGCCTATACTTTGTCCCAAATCAGAAAAACAACTCCTACCATAAACAACGGAAATCCTTATCCAGCAAGCAATGACAGACCACATAACTTTACGTTTGTTGGCACCTACACGATCAATTCCAGATGGGATATTTCGGCTACCTTCATTTATTATACAGGAGCTCCCTTAACAGCACCAGCTGGTAAATTTGAATATCAAGGAATTCAGGTACCGGTGTTTACCGAAAGAAATGGAGCCCGAATGCCCGATTACCACCGCTTGGATATCGGAGCCACTTTATACAGCAAAGACAAACCCAATCGCAAATGGAAAAGCAATTGGGTCTTTGGAATTTACAATGTTTACAATCGGAAAAACGCCTTCATGATCAATTTTAAACCAAGTGAAAGCGACCCTCTGAAAACAGAAGCTGTTATGACTTATTACTTTGTGATTATTCCTTCCATTGCTTACAATTTTCAATTTTAATTATGACAAGGTTTAGCAAGTTTATTAAAATAGGAATCCTCGGAACCTTGGTTTTGTCAGCACTTCTGTTTAATTCCTGCACCAAAGTAATTGATTTTGACGTTAGTGAAGCCAATATCCGTCTAGTCATTGATGGTTCAGTTACAAGCGAATTTATTCAACACCAAGTAAAGGTCTCCAAAACAGGCTCCTATTTTTCGGGCACTCGACCACCCGTTGTGAGTGGGGCTAGTATTCAGGTAAGTGACGGTGATTCAATTTGGATTTATTTTGAAAAACCCGATGAACCTGGGACCTACCTCTCCCAAAATGCATTTAAAGCAGTACAAGGAAAAACCTATTCGATTACAGTTCAGGTTGAAGGACAGGAGTATACCGCCTCAGAAGCCATGCAGATAGGTGCAACCCTTGACAGTTTGAATATTCAGCAATTGTTCAAACCTATCCCTTTCGAAAATGCCATTGACAGCAGTTTTACCTTATCCGTTTGGGGACAAGAAGTGGGCGGACAGCGGAATTATTACATGTGGAAATACAAAATCAACGGATCATTTGGTCGGACAGATTCCCTACAAAACATTTATTTTCTCGACGACAAAGGCATTGATGGAGCCTATATTCCCGGTTACCCGATTTATAACATTGATCCACAGGAAATTCAATCAGGCGATACTTTATCCCTCTATGGCTACACTATTTCGGATGAGTATTACCAGTTTTTAAGGTCGGTTTTATTGGAAACTTATTGGAGGGGAGGAGGCCCTTGGGATGGTCCGCCTGCCAATATTCCTACCAACTTTAGCAATGGGGCTTTGGGTTATTTTTGGGTAGCACCTGTTTCCATAAAATCAATCGTCCTGCCTTAAATAAAGATTAAGCAATTTATTTTCAATCAAATCTTCGCCTTTGATTCAGTCTAATTGCTTATCTTCGCCTTTTAAACCCGAGTAAATAAGGCATTTTCAATAGGTGATGAAACAGGTAAATTCTTCCTTTGTATTCCTTTTTATCCTTGTTTTTTCATTTTTCCTTTCCTATTCAGCCTACGCCCAATTACAAGTATCGGCCGTTTCACACGACGAAACCTGCTTTGGCTTAAGCAATGGCGATGTTGTTTTTACCATCACTAACGGAACCGCACCCTACACCCTTTCTTGGAACAATGGTCCTTTGGCCGGACAACAAGAGGTATTGAATGCCGATGGAAATTCTCAATTATACACAGGTTTTCCTCCAGGTAATTATTCGGTAACGGTGGTAGATGCCAACTTAAATTCCCAATCCCTTTCAGTTGTTATTCTAGGATCGGCCAATCCTTTGTTTGTTCAGATTACTAATGTCGTCAATATTAGTTGTGTAGGTACGGCTGGTTCTGGAACGGCAACTCCTTCAGGCGGTACAGGCCCCTTTTCCTACATCTGGAGCCCAAGTGCTGAGGTAAGTGCTACAGCCACCAACCTCGTAGTTGGCAGCAACGATGTTACGGTCACAGATGCCTTGGGATGTGTAGCTACAGCCAATGTAACTATCACCAGCACAGGTGGTTTAACCATCGGCACAAGTTATACCGACATTACATGTGCTGGAGCGAATGACGGAACCGCTACAGTTACCGTTAGCAACCAAGTACCCCCTGTTACTTATAATTGGTCAACTGGCGCCAACACCCCAACCGTTACAGGTCAAGGCCCCGGACTAATTTCATGCACAGTGAGCGATGCCAGTGGCTGTCCTCCAGCTATTTTTAATTTCACTTTTACGGACCCAACCGGTTTAACCCTAAATATTGTGGTAACAGATGCCAACTGCAACGGACAAGCAAGCGGCGCTGCAATTGCCCAAGTGGTAGGTGGTAGTTTCCCTTACAGTTATGTTTGGGGCGGCGGTCAAACAACCAATTCTGTTACCAATCAACCTGCCGGACCTGTAAGTGTTATTGTAACCGATGCGGCAGGATGTATCCTTACCGATAATGATGTAATCAACGAACCTTCCCCATTAACACTTAGCATTAGCGGATTTATCTCCGATGCTTCCTGCAATGGATATGCAGATGGCGGAGTAACCTTACTGGCAGCCGGAGGAACAGCTCCTTACCAATGTAACTGGACTCCTGCGGTTACTTCAGGCCTCGTGGTCAATAATCTACCTGCCGGAATTTACAATGCTACCTTGGTCGATGCCAAGGGTTGTACAGCCATCCAAACCATTCCTGTGAATGAACCGCCCCCTTTGGTTTTTACTGTAGCCAGCAGTGTTACTGACACTATTTGTGTTGGGCAATCGGCCGATATCGTTGCTACACCTGGTGCAGGAATGCCAGCGTTGACCTTCACCTTTGATGCCCTCCCCTCTTCAAGTCCGTATACAGTTAGCCCGGTAGTTACTACAACGTATGAAGTAATAGCTTCCGATGGTGTTTGTAACAGCCAAGCCCAAAGCATTACCATTGATGTTTTTGAACCATTAACCGTTACTGCCGCTAGTCCTTTGGCTGCTTGTGAAAACGGAACAGCTCAAGTTCAAGCCTTGGCAACCGGAGGCGATGGCAATTATACCTACACTTGGGATGATGCTTCGGTTGGACCTGGACCCGGCCCCTTTCCCTACATTGTAATTGCTCCAACTACCATAAATGTTACTGTTTCAGATGGTTGTGGCTCTACTCCCGTCAATGCCGCCATACAAATCGATATGTATCCTACGCCGGTGGCCTATTTCACCACCGATACCAACTTGGGCTGCGTTCCTTTAGCCATCACCTTCACCGATTCGAGCTATATTTCATCTGGTAGTATTGCTCAATTGGAATGGAATTTCGGCGAAGGAAACCCATCCTACGACCCCAATGCTTTTTATGTGTATGAAAATCCCGGACAATACACTATTTCCCTTGTAGCCACCTCCAATTTTGGTTGCACCGATACCTTAACTTTAGACAGCTTCATTTATGCCTATCCCATACCTGTGGCCAGTTTCCAAGCTAGCGACTATGTTGTAAATATGCTGGATCCTTTGGTAATTTTTTCTAACAATTCCATCGATGCCGATACCTACACATGGCTGATTGCAGGCGATTCCATAAGCGATGTAAACCCAACTTATTCTTTCCAAGACACCGGTGTGTACTTTGTAACCTTATTTGCTTCCAATGTGGCAGGTTGTAGGGATCAAATTACCCAAAAAATTGCGGTTGAGGCCTTTTTCTCCATTTATATCCCCAATACCTTTACACCACATGATCCAGACGGAATCAATGACAGCTTCAAACCAAAAGGCATTGGAATCCGGGAGTATGAAATGAAAATCTACGACCGCAAAGGCAACCGCGTTTTTCGAACTAAAAATTTTGATGAAGCCTGGAATGGTACCATTTTGGATACCGGCGAAGAAGCTCAACAAGGCAATTACATTTACGATATCTTCCTTCGCGATGCCAATGGAAAACAACGCTTTTATGCTGGCGGAATCAAACTAATCAAATAGTTTTACCCTCTTCTTTCACCCTCCTTTGTAGGTTTTATTCCTTTAAAGCATTTCTAATCCGCAATTTGGGTTGATCTACATCATCCAATACCAAATTCATTTCCTGTATTCCTTGATCCCACTGCATTCCACCAGTATTTCCGGATAGCCGTTGAAAATAATTGGCCAAATCAAATATCAACTTCCCCTCTTTTCAAGCATAACCAATACAATTCCTATTTTCTATTTCCTATTTTCTATTTTCTATTTCATTTGGCGGGTCCCATTCGCCACTAAAATTTAATCACTTTAAATAAACAGGGTACTGGGCGAATGGTCGGGCTTTCGCGAGTAGTCCTCGGTCTGCTCCCCCCAAAAGCTTTTGGGGTGCGCATCCCTGTGGGCTACTTCGCTCTATCCCTACCCGGAAATACCGCTCCGATTAAGCAGTGGTATAAAAAAGAAGTGTAGGCATCCTATAACACATTCTTCAATTGGTTGGTAACCTTTTGTAATATCTCAAAAGCATTTTCAGCCATCAAATTCTCTTTGTCCAAGGTTGGGTTAATTTCTACAATTTCGAAACAACAAACCTTTCTACTCCTAACCAAACGTAAAATTAAATTTCCAGCCTCTTTCTCTGTTAAGCCATTCGATACTGGAGTACCGGTTCCCATGGAAATTTTAGGATCCATGCTATCCACATCAAAGGAAATATAAATAAGGTCGCAATGATCGAGGTAACTAAGTATTTCCACCGCAGCTTTATCAATCCCCTTTTTACGCATCTCATTGATGGTAAAATTGCGGATTTTATGTTTTTTAATCAACTCGGCTTCCTGCGGTTCCACATCCCTAACACCAACATATACCAAGTCTTTATACCTGATTTTTGGACAAATTTCACCAATGTTTTTTAGTTCATCCCAAAGCTCCTTGGTGGTTTCATCCAGGTTATTCATTTTATTATCAATATTGTCTTCGCCTAAGCTTGCAGCCAGAGGCATACCGTGCAGGTTTCCACTGGGCGTAGTGTAGGGCGAATGCAAATCGGCATGGGCATCAATCCAAACCACCCCCAAACGGTGTCCGGGAAACTCAGCCTTAATTCCGGCAATAGTACCCCCTGCGGTACTGTGGTCACCAGCTAGGATTATAGGGAAATGCCCGCTGTGTAGAGTTTTCTTCACAAACTTACTAACCCGTGAATACATGTTAATCACACCTCTTATCCTTTTGGCATAAGGCGTTTTTACCTGCTCATAAAGCACCCTGTTTTCGTTGGGCACTTCGATGGTTTTCTCTTTCTTAAAATACAGGGAACCAAAGTCCAATGCAGCAATTTTAATCGCATCAGGTCCCATGGAAGCACCTCGGGTGCCAGCTCCAATCTCAGATTTTACTTCTAAAACTTTAATATTAATCATGGTCTGTCTTGAATCTTGCATAATAATTAATTTCCTGCGACAACGCGTACCCGCCAGGCAATATAGATGGCTAATGTACTGACAATTACGGAAATGTATCCAACGAAGTTATAATTTACCAATAGTCCTAGTTCATTTTTATGGATAATTGCACCCGCCATCAATGAACCAAGACCCGATCCCAATTGCTGTAATGAGCTCGATAAACTCATGAAACTTCCTCGTTTGGAAGGGTGCACAGCCCCGCTAACAATGGCTGAGGCGGGAATGGTTCTGGCCGTCATGGTGATAAAGAAAAAACCGGCCACAATCAAGCCAATATATACTGGCCAAGGTTGCATATGGGTTATCAGCAAAAAAGGAATCATCGAACTTAAAACCCCGAAAGTAAATACCTTTTGGAGGCCCCATTTATCAGCCATTTTCCCAACATATGGCATGGAAAAAATAGTGCAAGTTCCTCCTACTAAATAAATTAAGAAGAGTTGGTCTTCCCTAAATCCCACATTGGTAACCATATACGGACTGATAAAAGAAATCACAGAAAATTGACTGAATACCAAGCAAAACATCATTAACATCGCAAAAACACGGTTCTTATCCGTCAAATTATCCACTACAACGGTATAAAAGTGAGGCCTTGGTGCGGGATTAATCAGGTGTTTATTTACAGGAGGCACAAAACTATTCAAAGCCACTTGTACTAATAGTCCAAACCCAGCAATAACCAAAAAAGGAGCATGGTAATCCGCCCAATTGGAAAGTTTTAGTCCAAAAGGCACCCCAAATACCGAAGCGGCAGAAAAAGCCGTCATAACAATTCCCATGGCACTGGCCCTTCTTTCCATTGGTATACTGTCTCCTACAATGGCCATCACCTGGGATGCTAAAATGCCTCCAAACATGCCTGTTAAAATCCTAGCGGCCATCATGCTTTCGTAATCAGTAGATAAGCCACAAAACAGCGTGCCTAAGAGAAATCCAGCATAACAAAACTGTACAATTTTCTTTCGATCATATTTATCTACCCAGAAAGCCGACAAAAAACCTGAAATACCGGCGGTAATCGTATAGGAAGAAACAATATAACTGAATTGATTGGGCGCAATGTTGAACGTACGCATCAACAAGGGACCCATAGGCATCATGATCATAAAGTCCATGATGTTGGTAAACTGCACAGCAGCAAGGGTATACAATAATTTCTTTTCCGAATTCACGCTAAGGTTATACAGCAGAAACCGCCCTGTCCCACGAAAAGGTTTTCGAGACAAAAGCTCGTCCTTCTTGTGCAATTTTCATGGCCTTTTCCTTATTATTTAATAAATACACAATATGTTGAGCCAACTCTTCAGCCGTAGCCCCAATTAATACCTGAGTTCCTTCTTTTCCTCCTAAGGCAGCATTTGCCAAAGGAGTAGTAATACAGGGTATTTCCATCGACATGGCTTGGAGCAATTTGTTTTGCAAACCAGCGCCAATTAACATGGGGGCTACCAACATCCTACCTTTGCCATACCAGGTTCGAACATCCTCCACAAACCCAGTCACCACAACCCGGTCGGATGCTAGGTTCTTAACCCTAAAATGAGGGGTAGTACCAATTAACGCAACCTTTACTTCCGGATGTTTTTTCCAAACCAAAGGCATCACGGCTTCCACTAAATAAACTGAGGCTTCCACATTGGGCGGATAACTCATATTCCCAGCAAAAAAAACATCAAATTCTTTGGTGGAATCCAAAGGAGAATAATGGCTCAATTCTACTCCATTCGGCGCGATTTTCACCTGTTGCTTTTGACTTTCAGATAAAGGCATGGCCTCCAAATCTGAGGGAGAAATAATGATATGTTGCTGGAAATCAGAAAACAAGCTTGCCTCATACCTTTTCAGTCGATTTGCCTCCCAAGCATATATCCATTTAAGTGGCCAGGAACCTGTTTGGGCTCGGCTTTCCATAATTTTCGAAAAACAGTCTTGATAATCAATGGTTTTATGGATGCCTCGTATGGTTCTCACATATTCAGCTACCCTTGGCAGTTGGATAAATATCCCCTCCGGTTTTATCCGTTGGATGGCCAAATGAACTGTTTCTAAATGTTTGGTATGGCTAAAATAGTTGACTTGAAAGGGAAGCGAATTAAACAAACCTTTCCATAAATTAAAGAAGATGGTCGGTTTAGGGAGAGGCAATACATGAATTTCTTCGCAATAAGGTTGCAATTCATGCAGGGCCTCGGTTTTTGGACCTTCGTCCGACAAGGCGAAAAGGTATATTGAACGGGTTAAACTTAGGTGCTTGATAAAATAGTAGGCACGAAGCTTGTCTCCTTTATCCAAAGGAAAGGGGAAACGCGACAAAACAACAAGCAAACGGGGCTTCATACCAATAACACCTCTTCAACTCCCAGGATTAAATTATTTCGAAATATCGTTTCAACTCCCAATCTGTAACCACTTTGCTAAATTGTTTCCACTCCCAGAATCGGGTTTGTGTGAAATGGTCTACAAAGGCTTCGCCAAACAATTCTTTGGCAAGGTCTGAATTGGCCATATTTTCAGAGGCCTCAAACAAATTGCGAGGTAAGGTTCCGTTTTTGGTATCGGCATAGCCATTCCCCACAGTCATTGCTGTGGATAATTTTAACCCTTTACGGATGCCATAAAGTCCAGCTGCCAAACATCCGGCCATGGCTAAATACGGATTACTATCCGAACCCACTACTCGTGTTTCAAGACGAGTTGATTTGCTGGAACCAGGCAATACTCGTAAAGCGGTGGTGCGGTTATCGATAGCCCAAGTTAAGGTTGTTGGAGCCCAAGCACCTACAACTAAGCGTTTATAACTATTGATAGTTGGGGCAAACATCGGAAGGATATGTGGCAAACAATACAATTGTCCGGCTATGTAGCTTTCCATCAATTTGCTGATTTTGGTTTTTGCCTTTTCGTCGTAAAACAGGTTTTTCTTTTGCGACCCATCCCACAAACTTTGGTGAACATGCCCGCTGCAGCCTGGCAGGTTTTCGTTGAACTTGGCCATAAAGGTTGGAATAATGCCATGGCGATGACCAATTTCCTTCACACCCGATTTGAACAATACCGCACGATCGGCTGCTTCCAAGGCATCCGAATAGGTAATGGCCGCTTCATAAACACCAGGACCAGTTTCGGTATGAAGTCCTTCCAAAGGAACATTGAAATCCTTCATCAAGTTAAACAAGTCATTGAAGAAATCCGAATTTTGGCTAGAACGGAGAATAGAATAACCAAACATGCCTGGGGTTAAGGGTTGAGGCTGACGGAATCCCTTTTCATGGAGGTTATGGGCATCTTCTACAAAATTAAACCATTCAAATTCTTGGGAGAAAAAGGGAGCAAAACCTTCCTTTTGGGCGGTTGCAATTACATTTTTAAGGAGGGTACGCGGACAAACATGCAAACCTTTTCCATCTGAACCAATAAAATCTGCCAAAAAGAAAGGTGTATTTTCATCCCAAGGGATAAAACGGAGTGTGTTTAAATCTACCAAGGCTTGAGCATCGGGATATCCTGTGTGCCAACCTGTATATTTGATATTGTCGTATGCCACATCCCCACTGTCCCATCCGAAAACCACATCGCAAAAGCCAAAACCTCCTTCAGCAATGGATTTAAACTTCTCTATACTCACCAACTTTCCACGCAATACACCATCAATATCCGTAATGGCTAATTTAACTTTATTTGTTCCTGAAGTTTTTAGGGTTTCTAAGGCTTGTTTGGGCGTCATTGGTATAATTTCAAGTGGAATGCAAAGCTAAAGTTTTAGACAAGTAGATGGACGAAAGTTTTTGAAAAATCAATTGCCTTGGCAAACTGCCGCCCCACTCTGCTATTTATTTTAATTCAACTAAGCTATCTCATTTTTTCAATCGTCCCTTTCCCTACTTTCGTGAAACTAAATTTTGAACCATGTACCTCAATTTTCATAAATACCAAGGAACCGGAAATGACTTCATATTAATCGACAACAGAAAAGGCGAATTCAAGGCAGAACTGTCTTTGATTGCAGACCTTTGCGATCGACGTTTTGGGATAGGAGCCGATGGTTTGATTGTGTTGCAGCCCGAATCGGGATATGACTTCCGCATGCATTATTACAACTCCGATGGAAACGAAAGCACGATGTGCGGTAACGGTGGACGATGCATTGTTTTATTTGCACAAAAACTCGGAATAATTAAAGATGAAGCCAAATTTATAGCCATCGATGGTGAACATAAAGCTATTATTCGTCACCAAGAAGAAAGAACTGCCTTTGTTGGTTTACAAATGAAGGATGTGACGGGTATCGAAGCCAAGGATGGCAATTGGGTATTGGACACCGGTTCGCCCCATTATGTAAAATTTGTAGAACAAGTGAGTGCAGTGGATGTAAATGGTGAAGGCAAGAAAATAAGGCAATCGGCCCCGTTTGTTGAAAAAGGCATCAATGTAAATTTCGTAGAAAGAAAGAGTTCCAGACTTCACATGCGTACCTATGAAAGGGGTGTAGAGGCCGAAACACTTTCTTGTGGTACAGGTGTTACAGCTGCCGCCATAGCTGCTCATTATGCCGAGCTTATCAAACAAACCGCTATTGCCATAAAAACGCCTGGGGGAGAATTGGAGGTTTCATTCGAAGCAAATACCAAAGGCAGCTATTCCAACGTTTGGTTGAGTGGAGCGGTAGCTTGGGTATTCTCTGGACAAATCGAAATTTAGTATGAAAAAAAACTATTTAAGGCTCTTTTTTTCCCTTTTATTCATTCTTCCTGTTCATTTAAAAGGCCAGGAAGTTCTTGACTTGGCTGCTTACAAAAAGCTGAATGAAGCCGAAACCCGTCTAGCTGAATATAAAGATTCTGATCATGATTTGGAGTTAAAATTGGTTCAATTGGGCAAAATCAACCAAAACCGGAAAAAATTTAAGGTTAAGGAAGTGAAACTGGATATTCTGGCCAGTAGGGTTGCCAATAAAATGTGCAAGCAAGCAGCGGAGAACAAATTTATGGGCCATTGGGATATGGAGGGTGCCAAGCCCTATCAACGGTATGCTTTTGCAGGAGGAGTTGACCATGTGGCAGAAAACGCCGCAGGGAAATACAACACTTCACCTTATCCCAAAACCGATGAATTTACCTTGAGCAGTATGGAAGAAATGCACAAAGCATTTATGGATGAAAGAGCCCCAAGGGATGCGCACAAACAGAATTGTATCGCCCCTAATCATAACTATGTAGGATTAGGTTTTTACCAGACCGAGCAACAATTCCGTTATTATGAGGAGTTTATTGACCGATATTATGAATTTATCAAGGTTCCAAAACAGCTAAAAGTTAATGAAACTGGCGAATTGGTCGTAAAACCTCAAGCGGGAAAATTCTTTTTTGAAGTATTGGCATTTCGTGAAAACCTATTAAAACCTAGAACAGCGGCCAGTTTAAATAGTATGGGCGGATATGAAGACTATTCCAATGAAATCGCCATCAATATTCCACCCATGGATATGCCCAAATTACGTTCTGGCGACACTTATACCATCCCCTTAACGTTTAAAAAACCAGGATTGTATTACCTCCATATTTGCGAAACCGATACCGAAAAAATTAATCCGGGTCGCTATTCCGATGCCGGCAAATTAAACGCTAGTGGCGTGGTAATTAAGGTTGAATAAAATAGGGGGTAAAGCCACCAAACTTGGAATACTCTATTTTGCACTTATACTATTGCTCATTCATTTCATTAATCCCAAGCTAAACAAAAACAAACCCAGATAAAGAGAAAAGAGAAGTGAGAAAAGAGAAAAGAGAAAAGAGAAAAGAGAAAATAACAAAGGAAGACTAGTGCAAAACCCAATTTGAAAAACCCCAACCCAATGCTTCACCAAAAACCGGACACGAAGTACCCCGGGTAGCGATAGAGCGTGGTACCCCACAGGACTGCAGAGGAACGGAGCAGGCCGAGGAGTACTAGCGAAAGCGCGACCCTTGCGCCTTCACCTCAGCCCATTTCGAGCACTCCTGTTTAGGGCGCAAGGGGACCCGCCTAGTAAAAAAACGAGGTATGATCGAAAAAATTATCTGTTTTGGGCCAGTGAAAACCTATTTGAGCATTACCTTTTGCAGATAAGCACGATTGGCTTGGCTGGTGCGAATGAGGTAAATACCGCTTGGCAAATGGGATAAATCCAGTTGCTGGCTGGCACTGTTTACCGCTAGAATGCGCTCCCCTACCCCATTCCAAATTTCGATATTGCCGGGTTCGCTTAAGGTTAAAAGGCGATCGGAAAGGATAAAATGGGCCGACTTCGCAGTTTCTGGTATGCCCACATTCTCCACTGTAAGAAACATGGTTATGGTATCCATTTCACAATAAGGCAATTCAACAATTTTGGTAATTTCAAAGGTTCCGGTGTAGGTGAAGGTATGGCTGGGATTTAATTCGGATGAAAAGGTCTCGTCGCCAAAATACCAAAAAATGGCTTGGGAATTGGGCGTGGAGCCATTGAAATGAACGGTCATTGAATTGGAGGCATCGATGGTGTAATTAATCAAGGTGTCGGAGGCCGGATCAAAATAGGTAATCCATTTGGTAAGACTGTCCAACACAGTGGAATCGGCCATGTGTTGCAGGAAGGAAGCGGTATTGGCATTCAAACCGGCCGTGTAGCCAAGTCCAAGGGTATTTTGCTTGAACAGGGTGGCATAAAAAGTACAGGCCGTTAAATAAGTTCCTTCAAGCGATGGATGTGATAAATCGCTGCTCCATAAGTTTATGGTACTATCGTTGTACCAGCTGCTTCGCCAAGCCATACCGGCAGGAGCAACCATGGCATTGTTGTTTTGGGCCATTTCCATGTAACTGGACCGGAGACGCATTTGCATGCCCTCATATGTGCAAAGGGGAGCATAATTGCCACAGTTACTGGCATCGCCATACTTACGGCCCCAAGTCATGTAGAAAATGGTTTTGGTGCAGGAATCGGCCGCATGAATGAGGCTGTCGAGCTTTTGTGCAAAGGGATATACATCCGATTCAACCTGAAAAGGAGGGAAAGAAGGCATTTGGCTTTGCTCTTGCAATACCACGTAATCCCAATTTCCCTGAGCAATTTTGGCCAGGGTTGTGGCATTGGTGGAATGCTGGTTGAAGGTGTAGCCTCCGGGAGCATTGGAATCGACGATTATCACCTTCCCGGCGGCTTGGCCAAGTTGGCGTAAGGTGTTGGGCAAATCGTTGACATAGGTGTAACTGTTGCCAATAAACAATATACGCGTGGTATCTTGGGCTTTTATACCAAGCGAAAGGAAAAGAATAGCGGCGAGAATAGTAAGTTGCTTCATACACTACAAATTTATTAATCTTCTTTTACTAAGTACATTTCAATTTGTCGGCGATCGATATCGACCTTTTTTACCTTCACTTTTATTTTGCCACCCAATTTATACACAGCCCCACTGATATCGGCCGTAATAGTCATAGCGCGTGGATCGTAGTTGTAAAAATCATCATCGATATCGCGCAACCTGACCATTCCTTCGCACTTGTTTTCAATAATTTCTACAAACATGCCGTAATCGGTCATTCCTGAAATAACCCCTTCGAAAATTTGTCCCACTTTATCCTTCATGAAAATGGTTTGCATGTATTTCACCGAGGCTCTTTCGGCATCAGCGGCCTTTTTTTCCATTTCGCTGCTGTGCTTGCACTGTTGTTCGAGGGGTGGAGAATCAGGGCTTTTTCCGCCGTCGAGGTAATGCTGGAGAAGACGGTGTACCATTACATCTGGATAGCGGCGAATTGGGGAGGTGAAATGGGTGTAAAACGGAAAGGCTAAACCATAGTGACCGATGTTTTGGGTGCTGTAAATCGCTTTAGCCATGCTTCGGATGGCCAGCATTTCAACCACATCTTGTTCCCCTTTTCCTTTCACCTCTGTTAAAAGCTTATTAAGGGCAGCCGAAAGTTGTTCCTGTTTATTAGTATTGACATTTAGGGTATAGCCTAGGCGAGCAACAAACCCGGCAAATTCTTCCAATCGTTCTTGTTGTGGTGAATCGTGGATTCGGTATACAAAGGTTCTTTTGGCTTTGTTTTCGGCCGTTCTGCCACAAAATTCAGCTACCCGTCGGTTGGCCAAGAGCATAAACTCTTCGATGAGGTGGTTCGAGTCTTGAATTTGCTTGATATATACGCCTGTGGGTTTGCCGGCTGAATCCAAGGAAAATTTCACCTCTTCGCGTTCGAAATTGATGGCGCCCCTTTTGAAGCGTTCTTTGCGAAGCACTTTGGCCAACTGGTTCACATGCTGAAGTTCGGCGTGGAGGTCGCCTTCTCCGGTTTCAATAACCTGTTGCGCCTCTTCGTAGGTAAACCTTCTGATGGAGTGAATAACGGTGCGGCCAAACCATTCCTTTTGAATTTTGGCCTCCTGGTCCAATTCAAATACAGCCGAAAAACAGAGTTTATCTTCGTTTGGACGGAGGGAACAGACCATATTGCTGAGCTTTTCGGGCAGCATAGGAATGACCCTGTCAACGAGGTAAACGGAGGTTGCCCGGCGAAAGGCTTCTTGATCGAGGGGGGAATCGGGAGGCATATAATAGGATACATCGGCGATATGGATTCCGATTTCCACATTTCCATTGTCGAGCGATCGGTAAGAAAGGGCATCATCAAAGTCTTTGGCATCAACAGGATCGATGGTAAAGGTGGTGATGGCACGGAAATCTCTTCGGTTTTTAATTTCCGAAGCCGGCACTTCATCCGGAATAGCTTCGGCATCTTTCAGAACGGTTTTAGGAAAGGAAAGTGGATATTCGTAATCGGCAAGAATTCCCATCATTTCCGCATCGCGCTGTCCGGGCATTCCTAGCACTTCAATTACTTCACCACTCGGTCGTCTTCCCATTACCGGCCATTGGGTAATTTTCACCACCACTTTTTCACCATCCTTGGCCTTGTTAAATCCAGTGGCAGGAACATCAATTTCGTACGAAAATTTTGGATTATCGGGAATCAGGATACCAGATTTGCCACGAATTTTCAGGATTCCACTGGCTTGGGTTCTCGCCCGTTTTAAGATTTCCACAACTTCACCTTCCGCCTTATTTTTCCGGTAGAAAACCTGCACTCGAGCCTGGTCTCCATCCATGGCTGTTGCCAAATTTTTTGGATGAATATACAGGTCCTTATCCAGTTCATCGCACATTAAATAACCGGCTCCAGCGGCAGACACGTCGATTATTCCGGTTAAGAAATTACCCGATTCTTTCAATTTATATTTACCAAGTTCAGGTTCAGCCAAGCGGCCTTCTTGTTTTAGTTTGGCCAGTTCAATGATCAATTGCTGACGGGCATTCGGATCTGTGAATCCAATGCTGGTGGCAACTTGCTTATAATTGGCAATTTTTCCAGGATTTTTTTTAAAGAAATCCATGGCTGCCGTAGCAATCAATTGGGACAGTTTTCCACCCTTCGATTTATTCTTACTCATATAGGGCAAGTTGGCGAAAATAATGCAAGGCCTAACTTTAGCTTTTTGTATGTTGTAAACAGGGTTATTAACCCAAATTTTAACCTAAGCATCAGGTTGGTCATACCTTCCGGAAACATTGAAAAGTGTTAGAACCAAATTCGCCTTAGATGAAACCTAGTTTTCGCTTAATAAACCTTTACCTTTCAATACTTTACCACAATTACTTGGCTTATAAATTCATTTTTTTATTTTAGTATTTGGCGGGCCCCCAACCGCCTAAACCATTCTACCTTTTATTAACCAGTGGCAAGGGCGGTTGGGTCAGGCTATCGCTAATACTCCTCAGCCTTCGCTACCCGAAAATATTCGGGTAGCGAAGGCTTGCGGGGTATCACGCTCTATCCTTGCCCGAGTCCCCTGCATAGCATTCTACTGAGCCTTGGCCTTGGTTTTTCACTCCGGTGTTGGCAAATTATACCAATGATATTTTATACTGAGGATAAAGAATAGTAGTCCAATTTCCCTTCTCAAAGCAACATGATAACTGGACTATATTTAACCCAAATTCAGCATTAGAAATCTATTACAGCTTCCAACTGCTTCAAATACAAGGATTTCAGAACAATTTTTGACTTCAAAATAGTTTACTATTCCTTCACCCAAAAATTAACCTGAAACCCTCGTCTTTATTGCATTTGAAAGCTTCATTACGATTTCTAATGCGTAATCTGGGTTTAATGTCCATTCGGTATTTTTTGGCTTCCTCGAGAATTCAACAAGTGAAAAAAAAGAGGCTACCTGTTTGGGTAACCTCTTTCAAAAAAAAACACAGAATTACTTATTTGCTTACTACAAAGCGGCTTTGCATGCGGCTTTCACCTGATTCAAGTACCACTACATAAAGTCCGTTTGCAAAATTGCCTTCTACTTTGATATCATGCTGTCCAGCGTTTAAGGTACCAAGGTCTTGTGTGCTAACCACATTACCAAGCATATCTACTACGCTAAGTTTGGCTTTGTTATTCAAAACTTGTTCGAAGCGAACAGAAATGGAACCTTCAGATGGGTTTGGATACACATTCATGAAAGAAATGGAAGAAGATTTCTCATCGATACCAACCGTTCCATCTACATTAATATCATCCAACCAAAGGTTGTTTCCATCGCCAGCGCTAGTGAATACGAATTTAAAGCGAACATTTGGTTTTTTAAAGGTAGCACTAACAGTAACTGATTCTTCTGTCCAGAAGCGATCATCGTTTGCATAATAAGCGGTGCTATAAGCTCCGGCATTGGCTAGATCTGCACCATCATAGGATTTAATTTGGGTCCAAGTTTTTCCGCAAGTAGAAGTAGCATAGATTTTCAATGCTTCTCCAAAATTTGAAGCCAAGTTACCAAAAGAATATTTGAATTTCAGTTTAATGGAGCTCGTGTAAGAAAGGTCGAAAGCTGGTGTAATCAAATCATCGTTATCGCCTTGGTTGCTTTCCCAGTTATTGAAATATACAGCGCCTTTTGGTTCGCCATAACCACCTAGGTAGCTAAAGTTCCATTTGTGTTGGTTGCTGTATTTATCAGGCATTGACCAATGGGTAAGGATGGTATTGAAATCGGTAAAGCTTTCGGTGAAGGGTGCACTAAACTCTGACCAACCACCTCTTACTTCAACAATTTGTTCCCAAGTTTTGGTAGAAGAACCATTCTCGTTTGTAACAGTCAAGGTTGCAGTGTAAAGACCAGGTTCGTTGAAAGTGAACAATGGATTTGCTTCGGTTGAAGTAGAAGGAGTAGCACCTGGCACACTCCATTCTCTTGAATCAACTGCCGCTCTTTGTGAAACATCATGGAATTTAATGGCTTCACCTACACAGGCAAAGTACCTTTCGGAGTAGAAGTCAGACAAAGGAGCACAAGCTGGAGGGAATACATATGGATCGGCTGTTCCGGTTGCTTCGCGATTGCTATCAGACCAAAGGTTGCTGCGACCTGAAACAGAAGAACTTAAAGCTGCATTCATGCGGTCGCATTGTCCTTTAGAAAACATAAAAGAGCAATAAGAATAATCCATAAAGTTTTGGTAATTCTCAACAATGGTATCATTGCATACAGCAGCATTCGCAGCTGAAGGGCAGAAATTCCAACCTTTAGTTTCTGGGGTATCATCCACATTGTCGTCGCCACAAACTTCACCTGGGTTGTTGTTATCGCCCCAAGGGTGACTTAAATTAAGCCAGTGACCAATTTCATGGGTTAGGGCACGGTCACGACCGGGACCACCTGTACCAATACTTCCGATATAATCAGAAAGGATAATTACGCCATCTTTTGATGAAAAAACACCCGTTGTATTGGTTGTGGAAGGATAGTAGGCATAACCGGCAACACCGTCTCTCATAGAACGCACTACCCAAACATTTAAATAGCGGTCGCGTGGCCAAGGATTCAATTTGGAAGCATCATTACCCACATTGGTTTGGTAAGAATAGATATGTTCAATACCATTGGTGCAATTTCCCAAAGCATCTTTGGTAGCCAAGCGGAACTGAATATTCGCTTTACCAATGATTGGTTGGAAAATAGGAATGACAGATGTTGTATCTGAATTCAATTTCATAAAATCCTCATTCAAGATTTTAACCTGATCAATTACTTGAGCATCCGAGATATTTTCATCCCCATTGTCTAAAGAATAATTATGGATGATATGAAAAACAATCGGAATAATGCGCGGAGTAACTGAATCCCACTCGGCAGCATTCTTATGACTGGTATAGTCTTTTGTGAATTGTTCCAATTCCAATCGGGACTTTTCCGTTTCAGGATGCTCAAGTTGAGCTTTCCTGTTGATTTCCGAGGTGCCGCAAAAGTTAGCATTTTGAGCCATGGCAAACCAAGGAGCAGTTGCAGCTAGAATAGGGAGAAGAAGTTTTTTCATACAGAAATTCTTTAAGTTTATTTTGGTTCCAAATCCAAAATGAGGCGGCAAATATAAGGTACCGAAGCATCCAAAATACAAGTCCTCCCGCTTAGATTTTTCAACAAGCAAATTTAACCAAGGAAACAATCTAATTAAACAACTTTTTTCCAAAAATATCACTTCTATCTTCTATCCGTGCCAGTACGGATACCAAAATACCAACCAACGCTTAATTCCCAACACCCTATGAAAATTGACCTTTGGATATGATTTTAAACAAGGGTAACATGAATATACAACACACTTTCGGTTCCATTTCTGGCACTTCACTTTAGTCCAGCACAAGCATTAAGAAATTGCAAACCCAGCCTGGGTTCAACCTAGTAATTGTGGAATTTGGGTTCTTTGCCTTTACGTTTGACAAGGGGGGAATGAAAAGCAAAGGCCAAGTTTCAGTACAATGCGGGGCAAATATGTCGGGCAAGGATAGAGCGTGATACCCCGCAAGCCAGCTACCCCCGAACCCTTTTGGGGGTAGTTGGCTGAGGAGTATTAGCGATAGCCTGACCCAACCGCCCATGGTAAATGGTTAAATAATGGTAGAATGTTTGTTGGCGGTTGGGGGCCCGCCTAATCCTTCTTTTCAAAAGCAAGGTATGATTCCATTCCATGACTACCAAGGTTTTCTATTGCAGTTAAAGGGTTAAACCAACCTAAATCAAGTAGTTGGATTTTTGAAATCCTCCTAATGATTAAGTTGAGTTAAAAATAATTGCTCTATTTTACCTACTTCTCTACTTGCTTTTTACCTTTGTGCAATGCCTGAACAAGCTTTGATAGAAAAATTCTTACGATTCTGCATCATTGGCTTTATTGGCTTTGCCATTGATTTTGGAACAACTTGGATTTCAAAAGAAAAGTTCAAAGTGAATAAATACCTTTCCAATTCACTCGGGTTTATCCTGGCTTCTTCCACCAATTTTTTTCTAAACCGCTATTTCACCTTTAGGAACGAAGACCCTGAAATCTTCATCCAATTTTTTAAATTTGCGATGGTGGCGGTGGTAGGATTGGGATTAAATAATCTCTTTGTTTTTTTGTTTACAGACAAGGTTAGGCTTAATTTTTACGTTGCCAAAATCGGTGCAGTTGGAATTGTGTTGTTCTGGAATTTTGGCGCGAACAACTTCTTTACTTTTGGGGGATAGCTCCCTCTTTATTCAAGCTAGGTTTAGAAGGGTAATTGGAGAAACAATCTAAGAAACCCTCCATGACAATACAAAGTACTAGGTTTGGTTTTTCTTTTTTAACGATTTCTAGGTCGAGCTGATGTTTCCATGAATCGAAAATATAGGTTGAGCGGTTGAAGGAAGTGCCCAATAAATCCATAAACAAATCATTGGTGAAGCTTTCCCTAAAAACCAAGAGGTTAGGTTTGCTTGAATCCATGCCTTGGCGCGCTTCCTCGTAAGTCCAACAATAGGGGAAACCTTCTGGACAAGGATAATTGGCTTTTCCTCTTTCAATCAGGTGTTGCTTTTTATTGGGGAAGATGAATCGAGCCTTTTCGGTAAATTCAAATTCCATATCGATCATGCGGGTAATATTTCCGGAGGGATAAATGGAATCGCCCACCCTGCATTCGGTTAAAGGTAGGGCAGAAAGAGGGTAACCAAAGCTATGTAAGGAATCGACCAAAGCTTGGTAAGCGGTATATGTTCCGAGGTTATTCCAATGATTATCTGTTTTGTAAAAAACCATGTTTGTCTTTTTAGCCTTCACCAAAGCAGCTCTTAAATCGATAATAGACCCTTTGAATTGGGGTTTCACCCTCCCTAAGAATTTATCGGTAAAGGTTGAATCTTTGGCTTTTCTCACATAATCAGGCAGATACTCCGGATAAACGGTAGGTTTGGAAGGCAATACCACCAAGATAAAATCAACGCCCATAGACTTGCAGGTATCGTATCGCCAGTTCAACTCTTCCACACTTCGCTGAACCAGATAAGTAGGCAAGGGCATTTTACCGGTAAAATTTTTCACTTCATTGTTCATCAGAAAGAACCAATTTTCTTTACCTAGTCCAACTAATTTGGGTTTAGGCGAAAACTTGAACTCATTGATAAAAAGCCGATTATATGCTGAAACCAAGGAATTACGAAAAACAAAATGATCATTAAACCACCTATCAAACCCCTCCGGAAAAGGATCTAGTTTTTTTATGGTAAATTTGGGAAAATCGGCCAGTGCCTTGTTTTCTGTGCTCGGTTTAGGATCTTTAAGTCCAACGGAATAGATTAACAAAGGCAAACCCAGCATGAGCAGGAATGCGACAACTTGGATTCTATCTTGGCTATGTTTCTTCAAAACCTAAAGTAAATAAAAGGATTATAGGTGTCGGAGATTAAAAACAGGGTAGAAAACCCGATTATCAAAACAATTGAAACTACTGCCATTCCTGAATAAATGACTGAGTAGGCTAAGGATTTTTCGGAATTGGATTGCAGATACCTAGCCATTTTTTCCAAAATACCGGTACTACCTAATACAGCAATGAACAAGGCTAAAATAAACCCTCGGTGCATAAACATGGCAATGAGGTCCGAATTTTTATTCCAATTACCCATTCCTACCATGTTTAGCAGGAAATCACCGGCTTGGCTAAAACTTTCAGCTCTAAAAAACACCCAAGCTATCACCACTACCAATAAAGTATAGGCATGAGCTAATACAGGAACTTTCTCCAAAATTTTGGAAAACCCTAACCTTTCTACCACCAAAAACAAGCCATGAAACATTCCCCAAAAAATAAAAGTCCAACTAGCCCCGTGCCATAGTCCTGTTAGAAAGAAAACCAAGAGCAAATTTCGGTAGGTTTGAAATTCAGTTCCTCTGTTTCCGCCTAAGGGAATATAAACATAATCTCGGAAGAAATTACTTAAGGAAATATGCCATCTGCGCCAAAAATCCTGAATTGATTTGGCCACATACGGAAAATTAAAATTCTCCAAAAACTCAAAACCGAACATCCTACCCAAGCCAATCGCCATATCACTGTAACCGGAGAAATCGCAATAAATATGTAAGGAATAGCAAATGGCTCCGAACCAAGCCACACCAAAATCCATTTCGTAAGGTCGGAGGGCAAAAATCTCATCCGCGGGAAAAGCGAACATATTGGACAGCAAAACCTTTTTTCCTAAACCAACCACAAATCGTCTTACCCCCGAAGCAAACTTGGCCGAACTCATTACCCGGTTGGTTAACTGATCAGCCACATCATGGTAACGAATGATTGGTCCGGCAACCAATTGGGGAAACAAACTGATGTAAAGCGCCAATTTGCCAAAGTTCTTTTGTACTTCAGCCTTTCCTCGGTAGATATCAACAACGTAGCTTAAGGCATGAAAGGTGAAAAAGGAAATTCCTATTGGCAGTTTAATATCCGGAACTTGAATTTTCTCCAGTCCCACTTCCTCCAACAACAAGTTGAGGTTTTCGCCAATAAATCCTGTATACTTGAAAATAACCAGACCAAGCAGATTCAGCACCACTGTAAGACCTAAAACCCGTTTCGCTGTATTTTCCTTATCCTTTACCTTGCTTACCCACATTCCCATGAAATAGTTGAGGATAATAGAGGCAATCATCACCAAGCTATAACTCACCCCGCCCCAAGCATAGAAAACCAAACTCAGAAACAAAAGGATATAGTTTCTCCATTTGTTTTCAACCCAAACCACCAAGAATAGCGTTAAAGGAAGAAAAACATATAGAAAAACGAGGGAGGAAAACAGCATGGTAAAGGAGAATTAAATCACCACATTGACGATTTTCTTCGGCACCACAATCACCTTTTTGGGCGACTTCCCTTCCAACCATTTTAGTGCATCCGCATGTGATAAAACTGCCTGTTCCACTTCACTTGGCGATAGTGACACCGGAAGCTCTAAATTAAACCTGGTTTTGCCATTGAAAGAAACAGGGTAACTGAAACTGTCATCTTCCAAGTAGCTTGGATTAAAAACAGGAAAAGGTTCAAAAGCAATGGTATCGGCATGACCTAATTGTTCCCAAAGTTCCTCGGTAATATGCGGCGCATAAGGAGAAAGCAAAACCAATAAAGGTTCAAGAATCGAACGTTTGCTGCATTTTAATTCGCTCAATTCGTTAACGCAAATCATAAAATTACTTACCGAGGTATTGAAAGAAAAGCGATCAATATCCTCTTGCACCTTTTTTATGGTTTTATGCAAGGTTTTCAATTCCGCTTTACTTGGTTCGGCTTGCTCTTCTTTGCCTTCCAAAAGCGGAAGATACAAGCGCCAAAGTTTTTTCAGAAATCCGGAAACTCCTGTAATTCCATTGGTATTCCAAGGTTTACTTTGTTCCAAAGGACCCAAAAACATCTCGTAAAGTCTAAGCGTATCTGCTCCGTATTCCAATACAATATCGTCGGGGTTGACTACATTGTATTTTGATTTGGACATTTTTTCTACTTCCCAGCCACACACATATTTTCCATTCTCCAAAACAAATCTGGCATCACTGTATTCTTCCCGCCAAGATTTAAAACCATCCAAATCCAATTCGTCATTTTTCACAAAGCGAACATCCACACGAGGCGCATTTATTCCTACCAATGCATCCGGTTGATTTATTGTAGCAATGGATAAGCCCAACTCTTTATTCAACAAATCAACCAAGGCTTGAGCATCCTTAGTTTTTTGAAATTGGTCATATATTCCTTTTGAAACAAAAATTGGATGCTTGAAATCCAAGCTCATATTTAAGAAAAAGACTTGGTACACATAACTTGTCCGCCCTTGAATCATCCCTTGGTTAATCAATTTCTTGGCCGGTTCTTCCACTTGAATATACCCCAAATCCTTAAGGAATTTAGTCCAAAACCTTACATACATCAAGTGTCCTGTGGCATGTTCAGAGCCACCGATATATAAATCCACTTCCTTCCAGTAACTGCTGGCCTCTTTGGAAACGAATTCATTGGCATTCAAGGAATCCATGTAACGAAGATAGTACCAACTGCTACCAGCATAACCGGGCATTGTATCGGTTTCACGCTTCCAGGTGGTACTGCCATCGGGTGAGGCCACATTTACCCAATCCGTTACAGAAGCTAATGGTCCTTCACCAGTTCCGGTGGGTTGATAAGATTTTACTTCGGGCAAGGTTGGGAACTGATTAAAAGGCAACAATTCAGGAATACCATCTTTGTATACAATTGGAAATGGTTCGCCCCAATACCGTTGACGACTGTACCCGGCATCCCTTAATTTGAAATTCACTTTGCCTTTTCCTATTCTTTTCTCTTCAATGGCTTTGATGGCAACTGGTATGGCTTCCCTTCCGGTTAGTCCATTCAAAAAGTAAGAATTGATCATTTTCTTATCCTTACTTTCATCGGCTCCTTGCGAAATATCTTGTCCTTCGATTAAAGGAATAATCTGAATATCAAAATGGGTAGCAAAATTCCAATCCCGTTGATCGCCACAAGGAACCGCCATAACAGCGCCTGTTCCATACCCAGCTAATACATAATCACCAATCCAAACGGGCACTTTTGCTCCTGTAAACGGATGGTAAACATAGGCTCCGGTAAATACACCACTTACTTTCTTTACCTCGGTCATCCTTTCTCTTTCGCTGCGGTTCTTTGCCCAGGCTACATAAGCATCTACTTCGGCCTTTTGTTCAGGTGTAGTTATGCGGGCAACCAAGTCGTGCTCAGGAGCCAAAGTCACAAAGCTTACTCCGAAAATGGTATCCGGGCGGGTGGTGAATACCTCAATAATTTCTCCTCCTGCTTCATAGAACAAGTTCTCGCCTAATTCATCTACACTTGGAAAGGGATTTACCAAATGGGCTACTTTATCATGCGGCACCACTCTAAATTGTATGGAGGCGCCTTCACTTCGTCCGATCCAGTTTCTCTGAATCTCTTTCAAACTTTCAGGCCAATCAATGGTATCCAAACCCTGCAACAAGCGATCGGCATAAGCTGTAATCCGCAAAGACCATTGTCGCATCATTTTACGTTCCACCGGATGCCCCCTCTTTCGGAAACCCCATCTTTTACTTCATCGTTTGCCAATACGGTTCCCAAAGCAGCACACCAATTTACTCCCGTATAACTTTGGTAAGCCAAACGGTATTTCATCAAAATATCAGATTTTTCTTGTGCTGAAAACCCTTGCCAATCGGAGGCAGAAAAAAGTGGGGTTTCTTCATCACAGGCCGCTTGTATCTGTTCATTCCCAGTCTTTTCAAATTTAGCTATCAACTCTGCAATCGGTTCCGCTTTGTTGGAGGCTTTGTTGTACCATGAAGAAAACAATTGAGCGAAAATCCATTGTGTCCACCGATAATAGGCTGGATCGGAAGTACGGAATTCGCGGTCCCAATCAAAGGAGAAACCAATTTTATCCAACTGTTCCCGATACCGAGCAATGTTCTTTTCAGTGGTTAAAGCAGGATGTTGTCCGGTTTCAATTGCATATTGCTCAGCGGGCAAACCAAAAGCATCGTATCCCATTGGATGCAAAACATTGAAGCCTTTGTGGCGTTTATACCTGGAAAAAATATCCGAAGCAATGTAGCCTAAGGGATGTCCAACATGCAATCCTGCCCCACTTGGGTATGGAAACATATCCAGCACATAGTATTTGGGTTTGCTGGATTTATTATCGGCTTTAAAGGTTTTATCCTCAGCCCATTTTTTCTGCCACTTTGCTTCTATTTGTCTATGATTGTATTCCATTGCTGCAAAAGTAAGTTGGCAGAACGAACTTAGGAAATGGAAAGGAAATAATTAATTCAACCCAACTAAATAGAAAGCTGAAATACAAGACTAAATCTTGAAATCTAAAAAACAATTACAAAAAGAAAAGGTTTACCTACTCCGCCTTGGCCCATTTTACGGCCTTACCATTGAATTCCAAGGTATACATTCCGGCCTTCAAAGAACTTAAATCAAGGGTGGTTTCAAGTCCTTTAGCAGGTTGAGCAAGCAAAAGGCGACCTTGTAAATCTCTTACTTGAATAGCAGAGTTAGACAGCTGCTGGGCAAGCACGGTAAGTTGGTCTTGGGCAGGATTCGGATAAACCATAAATCCATTTTTCTCCAGCTCCAAAACGCCGGTATGATCCACTTGGTAAGTCCCGGGGTTAATACTGTCAATATATTCAACGGCTGTAACAGCAGTTTGTGCGCCACCACCACCAAAACCGCTGCTGGCTCGTGTAATTATCTGTAGGACTGGAACACCTGTATTTTTTGCCAACCATTTATACTCAATAATTGTACTTGGCAAGGAGATAGGAAAAGGAATTGGCCCTTGTTGAAAAAGGATACTATCGTTTCCAACAATGGTTGATTTCACTCTAATTACGTTTTCCCATTCACCATAGGGTGTATACAATTTACCCCATCCATCTACTTCAGTGGTTCGTACTTGGCGGTGGTAAAAATCAACCAAGGTTGGAACATGCACTTCATAACTAGAGGCTGATGAAAAATTATCTTGGTAAGTTAAGGGAAACTCGTACACAACATCTTTACCTTCAAAAGGGTTGGCACTTGGAACATCGTTTAGTTTAAAGGCATTCCCTACAATGGCATATTGATCTGTAAAACTTTGAATAAAATCATAAGCATCAGAAATGGTGAAAAATCCACTACCGCCTCCTCCGGTTGGAGGTGTGGGAATGGTGGTACTTCTTTGAGCTAAATCAGCAAAATTATCGGGATACAGAATAAGATTGGTAAAAACGAAATTGTAAGAAATGGGTGTCTGCAAAGGCGAATAAAAAGTATCCACCGATTGGGATTTGGACGTCAAAAAGGTATAATCCCAAGTTTGATTAGCACCCGTTTGCGTAAGGAGATAGTCCGTTTGACCGCCACCGCCGCCACCGCCGCCTAAAGCTGAACTCAATCGGAAGGTATCACCAGCTGATGGCATATCTGTATTAAGAATAGTAATTTGGGCTTGGGAAGAAATGGATACTAAACCGAAGAAAAGAATTCCGAAAAAGGTGGTAGTAAATGTTCGCATTAATGAATTGCGTTTTTGAAATATTGGCGAAGATACAAAACACTGAGCATCAACATCACTAAAAAATATACGAACTCATTGCACCATATCCATTCAAGCGACCAATGACCAACTTCAACTGCATACCAAGTATAAAGAAAATAAAAGCAAAGGGTGGTAATTTCTATAACCAAAGTAACCAAGGTTTTGCCTAAACCAGAAACAATGGAAAGGGTAGTATGGGCCAAAGCAAAACAAAGCACAGAGCCGGAAATAATATAAATAATGGTGGTGGTTTCTTGAATTACGGTATCCAAATTTGTAAAAATCCGCATGAGACCGTAGGGATAAATCAAATTGGCCAATACCAAAAACAAGGTGGTTCCCAAGCTCATAAAAAGTACCAACTTTGAGGTAGGAATTACCTCCTTCATTTTGCCTTGTCCAACCAAATTGCTCACAATGGTATTGGTTACATTGCTAAAGGCGATCAATGGCATCATTAATACCATGTACACATTTCTGGTGAGGTTTGAAATGGCCAATGCTCTTTCGCCTAAATTTTCGACCATCAAGAAGAAAACGAACCAAGAACCAACCGCCATAAAAAACTGCACCATCATAGGCAATGCCAGCTGCATCACTTCCCAAAGCAAACTTACTTTCAAACCCGACCGCCGATCAAGACCGTAAATTTTGGAATGACTTGAAAAATAAGCATATACAAAGAAAATCATCGCTCCAACAAACTCACTGATAACCGAAGCAATGGCACTTCCAGCAATTTCAAGCCTTGGAAAACCCCAGTGTCCGAAAACCAATACATAATTTAGTACCAGGTTCAAGGTTGCAAAAGTTCCGATGGCAATGGAAATAATCCGGGTCTTCCCTATTCCAGCATAAAAACCCCTAAAAAGAGAAATCCCAAACGAAAAGGGCAATCCCAATAAGCGAATGGTAATAAAGGTAGTACAGGCCGACAAAACCTCTTTGGAAGAAACAAAAAAGGTGAGAAAGTTGGGGGCCAAGGGAACAAAGAATACCAGTAAAATAAGTGAAAATGCCAATTTAAAGTAAGCACTTTGCCAAAACACTTCCCCTATTTCAAGCGGTTTCCCTTCCCCATCTTTCCGGGCCATTACAATCTGCATCCCGGCGCTAAATCCATAACTAATCATAAGGAAGGTAGCCAAAAACAAACCACCGATGGCACTAGCCCCAAGTGCTACTTCATTTAAGCGGCCCAAGAAAACAGTATCCGTGATATTGATGATCATCTGCCCGGCCCCACCCAAAATCAATGGCCAGGCGATGTCCCAAATACGTTTAGTAGTATAACTCAGCTTGTTTTCCAAGGCGTAAAGGTAAACCGAAGGATGACAATTGGAAGCCTTTCGCTACATAATGGCTAAATTCTTCCTATCAATAACCGTATTTGTTGCCCCATAATTTCTTCAAAGCTTCCCTTGTTTCACGTTCCCTCGCATTGTTACCGGGTTGATAAAAGGCTGTTCCACTAATTTGCTCAGGCAAAAATTCTTGAAACACAAAATTCCCCTGATGGTTATGGGCGTATTCATACTTTTCACCATACCCCAATTCCTTCATCAATTTGGTAGGTGCATTCCGAAGGTGAAGCGGTACCGGTAAATCGCCTTGCTGCCTGACCAATGCCAATGCTTCGTCGATGGCCAAATAGGAGGCATTGCTTTTGGGGGAGGTCGCTAAATAAATCGCACACTGGCTCAAAATGATCCTAGCTTCAGGATAACCTATAACATTCACCGCTTGAAAACAATTATTGGCAATCACCAAAGCGGTAGGATTTGCATTCCCAATATCTTCAGAGGCTAATATCAACATGCGTCTAGCAATAAAAGATGGATCTTCTCCACCCTCAATCATACGGGCCAGGTAATACACGGCCGCATTCGGATCACTGCCCCGCATTGATTTGATGAAAGCCGAAATAATATCATAATGCTGCTCCCCTGTTTTATCGTATAGTGCAATATTTTGCTGCACAATCGACAACACCCTTTCATTGCTTACTTGAATCTCATCTCCACCACTATTTTTCACCACTAATTCAAATACATTTAATAGCCGTCGAGCATCCCCACCTGATAAACGGAAAAGCGCCTCGGTTTCAAGCAATTCTATTTTCTTGGTTTTTAGATAGGCATCCTTTTCCATGGCTTGCACCAAGATGGCTAACAAATGCTCGGTAGACAAATGCTTGAGTACATAAACCTGGCAACGGCTGAGTAAGGCCGAAATAACTTCGAAAGAAGGATTTTCCGTTGTAGCACCAATCAATGTAACCCAACCCTTTTCAACGGCTCCTAATAAACTATCCTGCTGGCTTTTACTAAACCGATGAATCTCGTCGATAAACAAAACCGGATTGTTGGTTCCAAAAAACTGATCGCCTCTGGCCTTTTCTATTACCTCCCGAATATCCTTTACGCCAGAGTTGATAGCACTCAAGGCATAAAAAGGACGTTTCAAGGAATGACTTACAATATTCGCTAAGGTGGTTTTCCCTACTCCCGGTGGCCCCCAAAGAATCATGGAAGGCAATAAACCACTTTCAATCGCTCGACGCAAAACAGCCTTTTCGCCGGTTAAATGCGCTTGCCCTATATATTCATCCAAGGATTTTGGACGCATTCGTTCAGCCAAAGGAATATGATCTTCCATGCCACAAAAATACAATGGGCTTTGAGTTAGTTCCCATTTATATTTCAAATTATCGCAATTCTTGTCGCATGCCCTAAATGAACCTTTCTTAACCCCCAAAATGCCATCCAAACTTCCAATTTCCTGGATACCCAACCTTCTTAAGATGGCTCACATTTTAAACCCAAATTAATCAATAGGAGGATTTATTAATCCGAACTACTTGATTTAGTTGGGTTTACCCCTCCCGAAGAGATTTCGGGATAGCAGTTGTTATCAATTTGGCTATACAAATTGATTTACAACTGGTTAATCGTTTATGCATTTCTAATGCGTAATCTGGGTTAAACCAAATTCATCGATAGGAGAATTTTTAATTCCAAACTATTTCATTTAGTTGCGTTGACCCCAATAAAGCATTTCTAATGTGGAATTTGGGTTAATACCGAATGAGTCCTCATTTGTTCCAAGTTCTGGTGAAACTTTCAGGAAACACTTCAAACTAAAATACTGTATATCATAAATTTACATCTGAAATTCGAATTTCCCTTTCCTTGATAGAAGGCTCCACAAAATCTACTTTCTAAAAACATGCGTACTCCTATTCCTGCAAATCCTATCTTTGTTAAATGAATCGAGAATCCATCCTCCAACAATTCGAACCGGAAGCGGCTTCTGAAATTGATATATACGATGGCTATTTTGTATTCTTAAGAAAGGACGGCATCCTACAGGTACAATATTTCAAAGACCAATCCTATGGCCTGGAAGATGCAAAAAAGGTTATCGATTCTTTCCGCCGACTGGGTGGTAAAGTCCGACGAAAAGTATTGGCGGTTTATCACCACAACAACCTATTTGATAGTGAGGTAATGAAATACATTGGAGGGGAAGAAATAACGAAAGAATTGGTACTGGCTGATGCACTGGTAACCAATAGCTTGGCCTTGAAAATACTCATCAATGGTTATTTCCATATTGTAAAGGCACCTCGCCCCATTCGTATTTTCAATTCCAAAGAAGAAGCCATTCTTTGGCTACATGAGCTCAAAACAGAATAAAAATAGGGATTCAGTCTTTTCTAGAAAAGGAAGGATTGGGTACTACTAATTTATTTACAAAATGCTTCAATTTCCTTAAATGCTAGGAATAATGTTATACCTTATTTCCGCATATTCGGCATGTTGCGCATCATTTTGCTCATCTGCTCACGGTTGGTAAACATCTTCATCATTTTTCTAGTCTCGTCAAACTGGTTCAAAAGCTTGTTTACTTCCTGAATGGTGGTTCCACTGCCGGCAGCAATTCGTTTACGTCTGTTTCCATTGATGATGGCCGGATTCTCTCTTTCGCCCGGTGTCATCGACGAAATAATTGCCTCAATTCCTTTGAAAGCGTCGTCTCCGATTTCAATATCTTTCATGGCTTTGCCCATACCCGGAATCATGCCTACCAAATCCTTCATGGAACCCATTTTTTTGATTTGGTCGATCTGTTTTAAAAAGTCATTGAAATTAAACTGGTCTTTGGCCAATTTTTTGGTCAATTCCCTTGCCTGTTTCTCATCAAATTGTTGTTGGGCACGCTCTACCAAGGAAACAATATCACCCATACCCAAAATCCGATCAGCCATACGTTCAGGATGAAACACATCCATGGCATCCATTTTTTCACCAAGACCTACAAATTTGATAGGTTTAGTTACTACGCTTCGGATACTCAAAGCAGCACCACCGCGGGTATCACCATCCAATTTAGTAAGAATAACGCCCGAAAAATCCAATCGATCGTTGAAGGCTTTGGCAGTATTCACGGCATCTTGTCCGGTCATACTATCCACCACAAACAAAATCTCGTTTGGCTGAAGGGCTGTTTTCAAATCGGCAATTTCATTCATCATCTGCGCATCCACGGCCAAACGACCCGCCGTATCGATAATCACTACCGAATTACCTTTGGATTTGGCATGGTTGATGGCATTTTTCGCAATCTGAACGGCATTTTTATTCTCAGGCTCGGCATAAACATCTACCCCAATTTGTTCGCCCAACACTTTTAACTGGTCTATCGCAGCCGGACGGTAAATATCGCAGGCCACCAACAAAGGATTTTTCCCTCTTTTGGTTTTCAGGTGATTGGCCAATTTCCCAGAGAAAGTCGTTTTACCGCTACCTTGCAAACCAGCCATTAAAATGACCGTTGGATTGCCTGACAGTTGAATATCAACCTTGCTTCCACCCATCAACTCGGCCAATTCGTCGTGCACAAGTTTCACCAACAACTGCCCAGGACTCACCGAAGTCAGTACATCCTGACCCAAGGCTTTTTCCTTTACGGTATCGGTAAATTGTTTGGCAATTTTATAGTTAACGTCGGCATCCAACAGCGCCTTCCTTACTTCCTTCAGGGTTTCGGCTACGTTGATTTCCGTAATTTTTCCTTGACCTTTTAAAATTTTAAAGGCCCTGTCCAACTTGTCACTTAAATTCTCAAACATGGATGTTGCGTATAGTTTTTTATTTGATTCAGAAGGCCCCAAAACCTCCTCTTTTCAGTCTGCAAAGAAACTGATTTTTTTTGGTTGAATGGCTATTGAAAATGAAAGGATTTTTCGGAAATTAAAATTTAAAAAATCCGACGGCATTTTACCAGTTTTAGGCTTTGGCGGGCCCCTTTTCGCATAAACAGTTGGTGGAAACTTTGGTTGTGGTGCAAGCGAAAAGGTCACGCTTTCCGCAGTACTCCTCGGTCTGCACCCACCGAAAGGGTTCGGAGGGTGCATCCCTGTGGGGTACTTGCTGCAATCGTTGCCCGGACCTGGAAACTGGGCAGTCTACCATGATTTGAACTTTTGCGATGCCAAAAAACATTCTTATTCAAGAAAAAAAATTATACTTGTTGTCTTAAAATCAAACCTTTTATGCAACAATCCGCCATTACCGATTCCTTATTACCCATTGCCTTGGGCATAATTATGCTTGGCCTTGGCTTATCGCTTACCCTTGCCGATTTCAAACGAATTCTCGTGTATCCAAGAGCTATTTTAGTAGGACTGGTAACCCAAACCTTGCTTCTTCCGCTGATTTGTTTTGGTTTAGCTTCCACCACCGGATTAAGCCCTGAATTAGCTGTTGGACTTATGCTTTTGGCGGCATCACCTGGTGGAGCCACGGCCAATCTTTACAGCCATCTGGCCAAAGGTGATGTAGCTTTAAATATTACACTTACAGCAGTAAACAGCTTGCTCAGTTTGATCACCTTGCCAATATTGGTAAACTTTTCCTTGATGCACTTTTTAGGCGAAGGACAGTACATTCCGCCTCAGTTTAAGAAAATTATTGAAGTGGCCGGTATCATCCTTATTCCTGTCACCATTGGTATGTTTATTCGCAGCCGGAGCCAATCCTTTGCTGAAAAAATGAACAAACCGGTTCGGATTGCCAGTGTGGTAATTTTAGCGGGACTGATTGTGGCAGCCTTACTCAAAGAAAAAAACAATGTGGCCCAATATTTTGCTCAAGTAGGCACAGCTGCCCTATTATTCAACATTGCCAGCATGTTAATTGGCTATTACTTGCCCTTGCTTTTAAAAGTGGAAAGAAAACAGGCCATTGCCATCGGAATGGAAATTGGTATCCACAATGGTACCCTCGCTATTTTTATTGCCTTTAATGTGCTGAATAATCCTACGATGAGCATACCACCAGCCATTTATAGTTTAATCATGTTCTTTACCGCAGGATTATTCGGTTGGTTTCTGGCGAGAAAAGAAGATGGGGTTAAGACTTCCTAAAAATCATTCTCCAAAAATTGGAATTCAATATTTAGGGATTCTTTTGATATAACCCAGATTAATCAATAGGAGGATTTATTTATCCGAACTACTGGTTTTAGATGGTTTAAACTGATGGAAAATTTCGGGGTGGAAGTTGTAGGCACTTTAAACAAACAAATTGATTTACAAATACATAATTGTATATGGATTTCTAATGCGTATTTGGGATTCATCTAAGCGTTGAAGCAGCCTTTTAAGGGTTGAAAAGTCCAAAAAGTAATGGCCCATTTGGATTCAAATCCAAATGGGCCATTAAACTATAAGACTAAATGAACTTTATTTGAATATCTCCATTTTTTTGGTAACAGAACCACTGCTTGTTTGAATGGACATAAAGTAAATCCCATTAATTAAGTTTACATCAAAGCTACGTTTAAATAAACCAGCAATTCCTTTTTCTTTTTGTTGAAATACCAATTGACCTAATGAATTATGAATTTTTATCTCCACCGCAGAATTTTGATATAGAGTCGTTTCCAAAGTAAATTTTCCTAGGTTTGGATTAGGGTATAAATTCAAATCGCTCATTTGCGTTTCCATTGATTGTATAGCAAGAGGAAGCTCAGCATTTGGATCATAAATATCATCATTCCATGACACATTGGAGCCAACAGCGGCTGCAATTTTTATTGGACCTACCATTTCAGCATTTGAAATAAAATCGGTACGTTTAAGACCAAGTGTTATAGTATTTCCAATCACCAAAATTGAAACATTATTTTGTGATAAACTAGAATAATTCTGAGCGGCAACACCAGCAGCATCTGAAATACCAATGGTTCCACTGTAGGATGAAGGAGGATTTCCAGTTACCCAAGTTGTAAGCAGTTTATGATAAGCAGCTGTATTATCTGTTCCCCAAAAATTAAAGGTGTTCCCGCCATTTGGTACATTGACCATAACATTTACTCCCACTGCTTGTGATTGCAACGCTGAAATCGAATTTAATGTCACTCTAAAGAATAAGGAGTCAGACCAAGGTTTATACATATATTCCAATTGGGTTCCATCCAGAAGTTCAGGATTAGCACCATCCCCTACCACATCATTTGTTAAAACAACCCATTGCGCCGTTGGCAACTGAATACTTACATCGTTGGTAGTTGAGCTACTGCAACCATTTGAATTATCCCATTCCATTGAAATAGTTCCTTGTCCAGTGTTACCCCAAAGCACGCTTATGCTGTTTGTACCTTGACCAAGGTTAATTGAACCACCATTCACTGTCCAGGTGTAGGTATAACCACTTTGGGATGGAACGCTGTAAATTTCGTTGCTATTGGGAGTGGGGCTGAAATTACCTGTAATTACGGGCACTGCAGGAGCAGGGATTATATCAACATATACAGAAGAGGAAAGGGAAGTACCGCATTCAGAAGTAATTAACACTGAATAATTACCATTTTGAGAAACAGTTATGGTTTGATTCGTCTCTCCCTGAATATTTGTTCCATTTAATTTCCATTGGAACAAATCCCCTAAACTAGCATTCAGTTGAATCGATTGACCTTCACAAATACTTAGGATACCTGAATAGGTAATTTCAGCTTGAGGAGGATCATTTACAACAATTTCAAAAGTTAGAGTATCTGTAATCTGTCCACGAATGGCAATCAATTTGGCGGTATAAGTACCAGCAAAATTGTATGAAACTGAAGGACTTGCCAAAGTTGAAGTTCCAGGAGTTCCGCCCGGAAACAACCAGTTATATGAATCTGAATATTGGCTTTGATTGGAAAATGCGACCGAACCTCCTACACAAATTGTATCATCACTTGCTTGAAAATTTGCAATTGGAACTATCACATCAAGAGAAAGTGGTATTGCCTTATACACAATTTCATTTATTCCAAACGGATGCTGATTATTTGTTGCCAATCCAGGAATGGTATCCCGCTGATAAACAAGATGCAGATTATTGTCAACTTGAGGAGCTAAGGATCCAAACAAATTTTCGGCATTCAAATTATATGGGGTTATATCCATTGCACTTGTCCAAGTTGAACCATTATCGGTAGATTTAACAGCATATATATGTCGATAATTATATGTTCCATTATTCAAATAATCATGAATGGATGAATAGGTTACATAAATCGTCCCATCTGAACCTATTGCTGAAGATGGATGTGAAATTAAACCAATTCCATAAGGAGCCACATCAACTATATCAATCTGACCATTTTGGTTTTCATCTTTAATGGATGAAATAGTTACAGGGGTAGCACCTGCCCCCATCGATTCATTCCAATAATTCAAAGTTGAACCATAATAAAAGCTAATACTCCCATCTGTAATGTCTTCATTAAAAACCGAAGCAGAACCATAAAAAACATGAACCATTCCAGAATTATCAATTACCGCTGAAATTGATCCGTCATTTGAGAATACAGCATCCGCAGCATTGATTGCATTAACTGATTCATTAAAAAAAGGATAAGGAAATTGAATAATTATAGTTTTTGTCCAGGTGTTACCATTATCCGTTGATTTCATAAGCACCAAATCTTTCGTCATCCCACCCAAAACATAAGCAACTGTATTCCCATTCGGCTGAGCTAAACAATATGCATCACCATCAAATCCTGGATAATAATTAGAATTAAGCTCATTCGGAACTTGATTAATTATATTCCAAGTTTGTCCACCATTTATTGAACGACTGTAGCACAAAGCCCCTTGTTGACCATTGTAATCACCACCTGCAATAGGATAGGTAATTGAAATGGCATGTAAAGTATTACCGTTGGCGCCACCTGTACCCGAAACTAACCTAGGCCAATAATTACTATAACTGGTTGGTCCAGGTAATTGGGTAATATTTTCAGTCCAAGCACCTGTACCAGCAACAGAACGTGAGGTTAACTGCAATTCGCCATCTGAATTACCATGAACCAACATGTACTCCTTTCCGTTAGGAAGAATTGTAATGTTCGGCCATCCAACCCTGTTAGACTCTACCCTTGTAGTAGGAATGGGTTGCCAAGATGTTAAATCGAAAAAATTATAACCAGTACCTCTATCCAAAGAGGCTAAATCGTAACTAAAACTTTGGTTCCATGTGGCCGCAATATTTCCATTACTATTCTTAAAAATTCTATTTCCTACTGATGCATTTGATTGATTGTCGTAGGTTGTATGACCAATCACGGCTTCATTCGGATCCGAATTTAAAAAAAGCTGAGCATCAACTTGGAAAACTGAAGTAAAAATTAGGGGTAAGAGTAAAAATTTACGATTCATTTTGAATTATTTCTTACAAAAGTAATTTAATTTTTAAAAATACAAAAAAAACCAATTAAAAGTTAATAAACATCTATTCATCTACATTTCTATAAATCTTGTCAATTACAGCTGTTAGCGTAAAACCATTGATTTTATTTAATTCTCCATTTTAAGTAAACCTTTATTTGCTTATTTAAACGATTTACAATTCAAGCAATGTATCAGGCTAAAATGACTCCTTTGTACTTTTATTAAAATAGTTTATTAGTTGACTTCCTAAAAATCATTCTCCAAAAATTGGAATTCAATATTTAGGGATTCTTTTGATGTAATGCGCAAATGCCTAGTTCCAGCACGCATTTCCGGGCAGGGATAGAAGCGAAAAGCCCACAGGGATGCGGAGGCACGGAGCAGACCGAGGACTTGCAGCGGATAGCCCGACCTGAACGCACCTGGCACTATGGTTAGTAAACGGAAAATGTTTTGGGTGCGGAAGGGCACGCATAAGAAATTAAAAATTAAAAATTGGGGAATTAAAAATTAGAAAAGAGAAAATAGAAAAGAGAAGTGAAGTGAAGGGCTTACTGACTTATTTTGTCGAGGTATTCCTTGTTGCGTTCGATGATTCCTTTTCCGAGGTAGTAGAGATCGTCGGATTGGACATTGGTGAGGAAAGACACATTATTTTCAAGAATTCCGGTGCCTAAGTAAAACCAATCGTCGTTTTTAATCTTTTGCAGAAGGGCAAGCCTAAGAAATTAGAAATTAGAAAAGAGAAAAGAGAAGTGAAGTTGTCAATGCCTAAAAAACGTTGACCGCTTTCTCTCATCCTTCAGATAATATTTTGTGGAAAATACATCTAGATTCTGATGCTTTGTTTGCTTCAATTGGGAGGGGCTCAATGCCCCGAACCAATTGACTTTCTGCGTCAAATGACTCTGTCATCTTCGGCTTTGTTTGCTGTTGCAAATTTAATTGTTCCTTTTCAATTTGCAATGGTGTTTTCATTTTGAGTTCTTTATGTGGTTTTCCTGTATTGTAAAGATGTACCGCACGGTCAACATTGCTAACTAAATCCTTATATGTCTTTATCTCCCAGTGTTTCAGATAGTTATTTTTTATTACCCCATTTATACGTTCCGCCTTTCCATTCTGGTATGCAAACTCGCACATACTATTCAAGAAGTCGTACTTTTTAGTTAGTTGTAGGAATATTTTGTCAAAATATTGACCACCACCATCAGAATGGAAGATTATTAACTTCGGTAGTTTACCTTTTCTGTTTTTTAAAGCCATTTTCAAGGCTAACAAGGTGGTACTTTCTGTCAAAAGTCTATCGGATACCGCATATCCGACTATGTACCTTGTAAAGGCATCCATGATAAAGGTGATGTAGTAGAATCGATTATTCAACTCAAAATAGGTGATATCGCTAACATAAGCTTGATTCATGCCAGTAATTTGTGCTTTCTCCAAAAGATTATCAAATCTTATTACCCCTTTGCTATCCGTAGTGCGTTGATAGTTGACTGGACGAATGGAGGAATAGCCCCATTGTTTGCACAACGCCTCGAACTTATCCCTGCCTATGGTGCCTGGCTGTATCTTGTGGTACATAGCTCGGCATGACATAGTCGGGTGATCACTGCGTATGTCCTCTATTAACTGCATTAGGTAAGATTGTTCTACTTCGCTACGCATGCGCCTGTTTAGCATCTGGTGCACTGATTGCTTGCTGGCGCCTATAGCCGCATAAAACCTATTTAAGCTGTAGTCGAGTTCTTCCCTGTGCTCCCAGAAGTGGATGATGGTTCTTTCTCGGATTTTTTTTTATGTCTATCCCGAACTCCTGCTCCGCTATCTCTATCATCTTCGCCTGAAAGTCTATCAGAACCTGTTTTTGTCCGACAATACGCTCCAGTTCTGCTATTTTTGCCTGAAGCTCTAGTAGCTTTTTTGTTTCGCTTTCCATTTCTACTACCAAACGTAAGCCTTTTTTGTATTGCTTACTATATTTCTCCATCCACTTCCGAACATTACATTGATTTACCTCATAGGTCCTAGATACTTGGGAAACTGTGGTCGCTTTCATATCAATCTCCTTTACTCTTTCTCGTTTGAATTCTTCACTGAAAACTCGCTTTTGCCGTTCCGAACGACTTAATTTGTACTCTGTTCTTGTTGCCATTTTTATGTTGGTTTTAAAAATTACTTTTCCTTTTAAAACGGTCAACATATTTCAGGCCCTGACAAGTGACGGGCTTACTGACTTATTTTGTCGAGGTATTCCTTGTTGCGTTCGATGATTCCTTTTCCGAGGTAGTAGAGATCGTCGGATTGGACATTGGTGAGGAAAGACACATTATTTTCAAGAATTCCGGTGCCTAAGTAAAACCAATCGTCGTTTTTAATCTTTTGCAGAAGGGCAAGCCTAAGAAATTAGAAAAGAGAAAAGAGAAAAGTGAAGTGAAGTGAAGGGCTTACTGACTTATTTTGTCGAGGTATTCCTTGTTGCGTTCGATGATTCCTTTTCCGAGGTAGTAGAGATCGTCGGATTGTACATTGGTGAGGAAAGACACATTATTTTCAAGAATTCCGGTGCCTAAGTAAAACCAATCGTCGTTTTTAATCTTTTCAAGTTCGGCCTTATTCTTTAAAACCAAGGCTCTGCCGAAAAAATACAAATCATCCTCTTTGACGAACTTCAAGAGCGTGGCCTTTTTCTCGTAAATAGCCTTGGCCAAGTAGTACACATCGTCGTTTTGGATTTGGGAAAGCACCAAGGTATCGTTGGTAAGTCGGCTGTAACCCAAGTAGTGCAAGTCGTTGCCGGTAAAGGATTGGGCAAAACCCTTTTGAACGAAAAGAAGCAAAAACAAGGCTGAAATCCAGAACCATTGCTGATTAAAACCGAACCGACTTTGCGTAAATGCCATTGCTTTCTGTTTATTTGTCCTTAGCAACAATTTTGCCAATCAAAATTCTGGACGAAGGTAGGGAACTTTCGGGTAATTTTCTCTGGGCAAGCGCAGGAATTAATTCAACACTTTTTCAAATTTGCCTTCTTTCCAGCGAAAGGTAAACACACCGATTTTAACTTCTTGTCCTTCCATGAGGCGCACCAAATCGGGACTTTCGCCGCTCATTGTATGAACGGAACCGCCCGTAGCTTTAGCGATATCCAGATACCGTGGATTAGGCGAAAAGCGGCTGGCACAGAGAATAATATGAACAGGCAACCGGATTTGACCGAGTAAAGCCATATCGCGGGGAGTGGCCATATTGTCGGCAATCATCACCAAACTTTCGCATTTCGGACAAGATTCTTGGGCTCGGAGCAAGGCTTCCAAATTGTTTTCAGACTTATCGCCACCGTTGTTGCAAGCTTTTAGCAAGGTTTCACGCACCTGATCGAAGGAGGAACAGTCGGTTTGGTAAATTCCCCCTGTATTTCCGAGTGGTTTGTTATAATCCATTTTCCCGTCGCCATCGTTAAAGAAAAAAGCTTGGGAAAAATTGCCTTTGGCCATGTTTTTCTTCAGCCACTTCATGGTTTGAGCCAGGTAGGGCGCCATGCTTGCGGTTACATCCACCACCAGCACCGAATTTTTCCAATTGTGCTTTTCCAAGGCTGTAGTAACCACCTCTTCAGCTGATTTATCGAGCCTTTCGAAACCAATTGGCGGGGGAACAGCTTTATCCAACAAAGAATTGGCGTTTGGGAAATAGGTGGAATTATTGATAAGATCGCCCGGTTCGCCTTGGCATTTGCCCGGTTTAAACTGGATAGGCAACATGTAATTGGTCAAAATCGCATCGCCATTGATACGGCCCACTTCCCAATCGGGCATATTTTGCAAACATTTCAAAGCAATTTCGTCGCAAGGATTTCCGATACCGGAAGCAATTTTGGAATACTTCAATTTACCCAAAGTATCAATGGTGAATTTCAGGTTGACCTGTCCTTGGCATTTGCACCCCGGAGGCGGAGGACTCGATAGCAAAACGCCTTTGAGGTAAGACTTCAATTTGGATTCACCCCCAATAAACTGGGTAGGTTTGGTTGGTCCCACCTTGGTAGGTTTTGGTTTGGTGGGCCCTGGTTTTTTGCTTGGATTAACATCCTCGTGCCCATCGCCTGATTTTTTGGGCTTTTCTAACTTTTCTAAAAAGGCTTTTAACTTGGCTATATCGGTGGAATAAGTAGTGCTATCGCTGCCCGGACGGTAACTCACCAAAAAACCGTGGAACATTTTTCTACCGGCTTCAAGATTGGGTACAGCCGTTTGTCCAGTTTCAAGATAGGCCACTCCATCTTCCTTGGTAATACCGGGCAATAAACGCTCCAGCTCTTTCCATCGTTTTTGATTGAGGAGATTTTGGTTGAATTTCTCGCTGCGTTGAAATTTGGTGTAGAACAATTCGACCCGCAAAACTTCGAATTTCTTAAGCTTTTGTATGTCGGAAGGGTTGAGAATAGTGGGTTTGTCGTAAGGTGTACGCAATAGCACTTGCCAACCTTTTACACTCAAGGTATCGAATTGTTCGATGCTTCTCGACCGAGCCATTTGGGCGTTCGTAGAAATTATCGAACCGAAACAGAACAAAATTGTATAAAAGCTGTTTTTCATAAGCAATACACCCCCAATCTTAAACGTTACACTTTCAAAACCACAACATGAAACTCCTATTTTCCTCTCCTTTCAGGAAAACGATGTTTTTCCTAATTTCTTGCCTAACCTATATGCTTTTGGTCGGGATGTTGTTTTCATCCTGTAGTTCGAACGGACATGTAAGGAAATGCGACGGATCCCGAGGAACCCGTGTACCGATGGGTGTGCTTTAGGACTTATTGGGCAAACAAAGGGAATCCTCCCATCAAGTCATTTACATCCTTTCTAACAGAGGTAATAACTTGGTGATTGTCTGTATTCATCAAAACCTTGTCGATTAGATCAACGATTTGAGGAATATAGGCTTCGCTTACGCCGCGGCTGGTGATAGCTGGGGTACCGATACGGATACCGGAGGTTACGAAAGGTGATTTATCATCAAAAGGAACCATATTTTTATTTACGGTAATATCCGCTTCAACCAAGGCATTTTCAGCCTGTTTTCCTGTTAATCCTTTGGAACGAAGGTCAATTAACATGCAATGGTTGTCGGTTCCACCTGAAATAATTTTATAGCCTTTATCTACCAGGCATTTCGCCATTAATTTGGCATTGTTTACAACCTGGATGCAATACTCTAAATACTCATCTGACAAGGCTTCACCAAAGGCTACTGCTTTTGCTGCAATGACATGTTCCAACGGACCACCTTGTGTACCAGGGAACACACCACTATCCAATAATGCACTCATCATTTTCAACTCTCCTTTTGGGGTGGTTTGTCCGAAAGGATTTTGGAAATCTTTTCCCATCATAATTACACCGCCTCTAGGTCCACGCAAAGTTTTGTGGGTGGTGGTAGTTACGATATGGCAATAAGGCATAGGATCATTCAACAAGCCACGGGCAATAAGTCCGGCCGGATGAGAAATATCTGCCAACAAAACAGCACCAACTTTATCAGCAATTTCGCGAAGGGTTTTATAATCCCAATCGCGAGAATAAGCTGAGGCTCCGCAGATAATCATTTTGGGCTTTTCCTTTTTGGCGGTATCTTCCACCTTATTAAAATCTACCCTTCCTGTTTCTTCTTCCACGCCATAAAAACTTGGAACATACAATTTTCCCGAGAAATTTACAGGTGAACCATGAGTGAGATGACCACCATGGGAAAGGTTAAAACCAAGAATTTTATCACCTGGGTTCAAACAGGCCAGCATAACTGCAGCATTGGCTTGGGCACCGGAATGAGGTTGAACATTGGCCCATTCGGCATTGAAAAGCGTTTTAAGTCGGTCGATGGCTAGTTGTTCCACTTGATCGACCACTTCGCAACCACCGTAATACCGTTTTCCGGGCAAACCTTCCGCATACTTGTTGGTAAGTACCGAACCCATGGCTTTCATGACTTGGTCGCTCACATAATTTTCGGAAGCAATAAGTTCAATTCCAACAGTTTGGCGTTTTTTCTCCTTGTTGATAAGGTTAAAGATTTGGGTATCGCGTTGCATTTTTACGGTGAAAATTTATGGTGCGAAGGTAATTGAGTTTAGGGAATTGAATTTTAACCCAATTTTGGATTCTTCGACAGGTTATTAACTTTCTTATGGAAAATCAAGCCAAATACAAGATGCAAAATGTGAAGTTCTCGCATGTAGACGAGTTTTGGGACTTTTTAACCGAAGATGAAAAAAGAATTTGTCTTCGGTTAAAGCATTTGGTCATGGAATGTTTGCCTTTAGCCAAAGAAAGTCTTTCGTATAATGTTTTGTATTTCAAAGGCAACAAGATGATCTGCTTCATTTGGCCTTCTAGTATTTTATGGGGTAAAAATAAAACCTATGAAGGGGTGAGATTTGGCTTGGCTTATGGCAACTTGGTTTGGGACGAACAAAATTTTTGGGACAAGGGCAATAGAAAACAAGTAGTTTGGAAGGATTTTCAGCATGAAAAAGAAATACCGGTGGAGGAACTGAAGTTTTTCCTTTTTCAGGCCTTGGAAGTGGATAAGGAATGGAAACGGAAAAAGCAAGGAAAACCCTGAGTACCCCTTGATGCTCGCCATATTATTTTCAAATTGCGAACAAGACAAACATAGCCATTAAGGTTTAACACGGTTTGAAAATCAATCCTTTACCTTTGGGAACTTGTTTATCCCGAAAATGAAAAAAATCTTTACCGGAATTTTAGGCCTTGCTTTGTGCCTGAACTTAGCTACCCAAGCTCAAATTAGCCATGGAGGTCAGCCATTATCGAATCACTTCCCAGCCTTATTCAAAAGTGTTGAAGGTGTAAACCTTGCCAAACCAGATCCATCGGTATTATTGGCAGAAGACCAAGACAGAGAAAAGAAAGGCGAACTTTACCGAATAGGTACTTCCATCCAAACAGCCATTTGTCCGAGTACTCATGGTTCATGGACCGACCTACCTGATGGCGGAAAAGTTTGGAGATTACAAATTCACTCAGATGACGCAAAAGCTTTAGGCCTGTACTTCGATAAATTTTATTTGGTAAGAGGTGCCCAAATGTTTGTATACAATGAAGACAAAAGCCAATTGATTGGTTCTTTTACTTCTGAAAACAATCAGGAAAGTGGGAATTTCGCCACCGAAATGATTTTTGGTTCCACCCTCATCATTGAGTTGTATTTGCCTGAAAATGCTCGAATCAATAGCCAATTGCACATCAACGAAGTGGCCTATTTTTACCGAAATGTTTATTCGCCCAAAAACGCCAAGGATTTTGGTGATTCAGACAATTGCGAAGTAAACGTAAACTGTTCAGAAGGTGCCAACTGGGCCAACCAAAAAAGAGGTGTTGCCCGTATTCTTGTAAAAGCTGGCAATCAATATGGCTGGTGCTCAGGCTCGCTTATCAACAATACCAATGTAGATTGCTCCCCTTTATTTCTTACGGCTGACCATTGTGCGGAAGGAACATCGGCTGCTGACCTAAACCAGTGGGTATTTTATTTCAATTACCAAGCTTCAGGCTGCACAGATCCATCTTCCCAAGGAACCTTAGCTTCCCAAACCATGACCGGCGGAACCTTGAAGGCACAAACCAACGGACAAGGCAATGCGGATAGTGATTTTTATTTGATCCTTTTAAACAACAGTGTTCCACAAAATTACAATCCCTATTTTAATGGTTGGGATAGAAACAATACGGCAGCCACAAGTGGAGTAGGAATTCATCACCCAGCTGGCGACATCAAAAAAATATCAACCTATACTTCTACCTTGGTTTCTACAACTTATGGAGGAACCGTTTCCAATACCCATTGGCGTGTAACTTGGGCTGGGACTACCAACGGACATGGAGTTACCGAAGGCGGGTCTTCAGGCTCTCCGCTTTTTGGTAGCACAGGTTTGATTGTTGGCCAATTAACCGGTGGAAGTTCTTATTGCACCGCCCTTACCTCGCCTGACTATTATGGAAAAATGTCATACAACTGGATTTCCAACGGAACAGCCAACAACCGAAGATTAGCCCCTTGGCTTGATCCAGGAAATACAGGCGTAACCACTTTGCAAGGAACCAATCAACCTTGTGTACAAACGAGTCCTCCGGTAGCCGATTTTGTTGCTGACAATACCGTTGTAAATATTGGTCAACAAGTAAACTTTACTGATTTAAGTACCAATACACCAACCAGCTGGGCTTGGAGTGTAACCCCAAATACTTTTGCTTATGTAGGAGGAACTTCGTCCACTTCTCAAAATCCGAAAATGACCTTCTCTGGCGCAGGTTATTACACCGTAACCCTTTCAGCCACAAACACTGGAGGAACGGATACGGAGGTAAAAACAAATTACATTTTGGTCAATTCTGGTGGACAAACTACAGTTTGTGATACTGCCTTCATCTTCGACGGAAGGTATTACAGCGGATCAAACTTAGGCTCAGGCTTCAGTTTAGATGCCACGAACTATGACAACAATACACCTTATAACAATGCCTACAGCACTGATTGGATGTCGTTTTATGATGTGGTTGCCGTGGGCGATACCAACTTCTATTTGGGAAGTATTTCCTATTTTACTCCTACCGGTATCTCCGACGACTGGTTGACATTTGGTCCAGTAGCTATTCCTGCCACCGGTGCAACCTTGAAGTGGGAACACCTTATGGCCGATAATGATTACCGCGATGGTTATACCGTAAAAATATCAACCGTTGGCAGTACAGTAGCTAACCTAAACGCTGGCACAACCTTATTTGCTGCAGCCGACAATGCAGCCAGTACCGATGGCGATACCGTGTGGACAACAAAATCCGTGGCTATTCCTGCTGCAACCTACGGAGGACAAAACGTTTATATTGGCTATCACCATGCGGCAGACGATATGTTCTTCCTTTTCTTGGATAATTTTGTAATCGACTATTGCACCACAACTCCGGTAGGTGTGGATGAAAACCAATCAACCATGGCCTTGTTCCCAAATCCAACCACAGGTTTGGTAATGGTAACTGGATTGAATTCAGACGATCAAATCGAAATCATGGATTTATCAGGTCGTAAATTGGCTGCAAACATTAACAGTTTTGGTAAAAATGCCCAAGTCGATCTCAGCAACCTTAGCAACGGAATGTACCTCGTAAACATTCTTCACCAAGGCGAAAACAAAACATTTAAAGTGCAAGTATTGAAATAGCTTGTAATCATTTCCCTTTGTTTCTTGTTCCGTTTTATCTTTGCCGCTATGCTCGACAAGATAAACGGAATAAGAAATGAAGCGGAGACCGAAAATTTGGCCTCAGCGGAAGCAACCGAAAACTTCCGAATTAAATATTTAAGCCGGAAAGGTCTGTTAAATGGCCTTTTTGATGATTTTAAGCTTGTTCCAGGACCTGAAAAACGCGATGTAGGGAAGGCCTTGAACGAGCTTAAATTGTTTTTAGAAGCCAAATGGCAAACGGCCCAGGAATCAACCCAAAACAGCATAAGCCAAGATGCAGGTTTGGATTTAAGTCTACCCGGCGAACCATATACCTTAGGAAGCCGTCATCCTTTATCAGTGGTGAGAGGCAAAATAGCCGGAATTTTTGAACGTATTGGTTACACCGTTGCGGATGGTCCCGAAATTGAAGACGATTGGCATAACTTCTCTGCCCTAAACTTTCCACTAAATCATCCTGCCCGCGATATGCAGGATACTTTTTTCGTTGAAAACCCAACAGGGGAAGAACCATTTGTATTGCGCACCCATACCTCTTCGGTTCAGGTTCGGATAATGGAAACCACCCAACCACCCATCCGCATGATTATGCCAGGAAGGGTTTACCGAAACGAAGCCATTTCAGCTAGGGCACATTGCTTTTTTCACCAAGTGGAAGGCTTGTACATTGATAAGAACGTATCCTTTGCTGAATTGAAACAAACTCTGCTTTATTTTGCTAAAGAACTGTTTGGTCAAGATGTACAGATTCGCCTTCGTCCCAGCTATTTCCCGTTTACTGAACCCAGCTTCGAAGTGGATGTTTCTTGCAGCCTTTGCGGCGGTAAAGGTTGCAATATCTGCAAATACACCGGTTGGCTGGAAATTTTAGGTTGTGGAATGGTGGATCCAAATGTACTTGACAATTGCGGTATTGATAGCAAAGAATACACTGGTTTTGCCTTTGGAATGGGTATCGAACGAATTGCCCAATTGCTGTATCGCGTGCCCGACCTTCGCATGTATTCCGAAAACGATTTAAGGTTCCTCCACCAATTTAAGGCCGAAAGAAACTAATATCCCATGCAAAAACTTATTCCAGACCTCAGCAACATGACCTCCTCGTGGAACAACTTCGAACGAAGGATGGCACAAATCCTGTCCATCGTGTTCCAACCCATGTTCATGCCCTTGGTTACGGCCTGGATGCTGTTCAATAGCCACACCTATATCGACTTTGCGGCTAGTGCTGCCATGCGCAAGTTTGTATATGCCACTTTGTTGCTTACAACGGTTATTTTACCTGTCCTAGTTTTTGGATACCTGTTTCGAAAAAAGATTATAACCACCTACCACATCGATAAACGAGAAGAACGAAAATACGCCTTCGTAGTCACCATTTTCTTTATGGGTTTAACTTATTGGATTTTTTCAAAAGTGGCTCTCCCTTCAATCTTTTATGCCATGATAATCGGTGGAATGATTTCCATTATCATTTCAGCCCTCATTACCTTACTTTGGAAAATCAGTATTCACATGATGGGTGTAGGCGGTTTGGTAGGTTCTATTGCAGGGCTTTCTTACTTGCTTAAGGTGGATCTCACGCCCATGGTTTTCTTTTCTATATTTATTTCCGGACTAACCGGATTTGCCCGACTAAAGCTGTTTGCCCACACCCCTGCTCAAGTTTATTGGGGATTTACCTTGGGTATCGTGGTGATGTTCCTTACCGTTGTTAGCCTTAGCTGATCGATTCTTTCATGAAGACTATTCTCACGTATTTTAAACTTATTCGCTGGTTCAATTTGGTTATGATGGCAATAACCATGATCCTAACCCGCAAATTCCTGCTCGAAACTTTTGTACTTCTCAAACATTTGGAATTAAGCTATCCTGATTTCGATTTTGTTTTGGTTATTATTTCCACTGCCCTCATGTCGGCAGGAGGCTACATCGTTAATGATATATTTGATAGCGAAGCCGACCAAATCAACAAACCTGAAAAACTATTTGTAGGAAAGGAAATCAGCAACCAAACAGCCTGGGTTCTCTATTGGGTGCATACCCTGCTTGGATTAGGTATTGGCGTTTTTCTTGCCTACCGCATCGGAGTAATGATGTTGGCCATTGTTCCTTTGTTCATCATCGGTTTGCTTTGGTTTTACACCACATCATACAAAAAGCTACCCCTAATCGGCAACTTGGTTATTTCCCTTTTTACTGGCTTTGTCCCGCTGGTAGTAGGACTATTCGAGCTTATCTCCGAACGTCGCATGTACCGTAAAGATATTATCGATTTGAACTTTGTTATAGGCTACGCGGCCTTTGCATTCCTTATTTCTATGGTAAGAGAAATAGTCAAAGACATGGAAGACATGGAAGGCGATAAAGAAACGGATTGCCAAACCATGCCAGTTGCGTGGGGCATCGGCATTAGCAAAGTTGTGGCCTTGCTCTTTGTTGGCTCTCTTTTAGGTTGCTTAGGCTATGTGGAATATATTCAATGGACCACCAAAGATACCGTGTCTTTTTACTATTTCAGTTTAGCCATCAGTCTGCCCTTGCTTCTTTTAGGTGCTGTAATAGCCTTCGCCAAATCCAAAAAAGATTTCAGCAGAGCCAGCCTTTTGAGTAAAGTCGTTATGCTTACTGGCATTTGCTCAATGGTAGTTTTTTGGTACACTTTAAAACCTTATTTCGACCCTCAACCTGTGGTGCAAGAAGTTGTTCCGCAAGCTCAAGTTGAGGTAGGCTATTAATCCAAAATGAAAAACTGGCCCCTCCCCTTTCCTATTTTGCTCGGTTCGGGTTCGCCCCGTCGTAAACAACTGCTCGAAGGGCTCGGACTTGATTTTCAGGTGCTGGTAAAACCTACCGATGAGCACTTTCCACCGCATTTAAAAGCCCAAGAAATTCCCTTGTATTTATGCGAGCAAAAAGCCCTAGCCTTTCATCACGAAGAACTCGGAAACCATGTTTTGCTTACGGCCGATACTATTGTTTGGGTTGATGACCAAGTGCTGAACAAACCCGAATCGGAGTCGGAGGCCAAGGAAATGCTGCAAAAACTTTCCGGCAAAATGCATGAAGTCTATACGGGCGTTTGCTTACGTAGTCAGACTAAAATCGAAAAATTCGCTGTGCTTACCAAGGTCTATTTCAAAGCATTATCTCCAGCTGAAATCGATTATTATGTAACCAACTACAAACCCTTTGATAAAGCGGGTGCTTACGGTGCCCAAGAGTGGATGGGCTATGTGGCCATTTCCAAGTTGGAAGGCAGTTATTTTAATGTGATGGGATTGCCCGTGATGGAAGTGTGGGAAAAATTGAAAACCTTCCAACCCTAAACTTCCAAGATATTAGTCCAATCTAACATCTAAAATCTAATATCTAACATCTAAAATCTATTCCTAGGCGTGCCCCCTTTCGCATAACCTATTCGTCTCTATTTAAGCAGTATACAAGGCGAAAGGGTCGGGCTTTACGTTGCTAGTCCTCGCCTTGTCTCCGCGAAGCTCCGTCAAGGCTGTGGGCTATTCACTGCAATCCCTGCCCGGACCGAAGTACTAATCAGTTGCGATATGTTTAAAATTCAACGAAAAATTAAAAGAACATAACAATTTGTAAATCAATCTTTTTATTCAATTTTATCCTACCTATTGAAGCTAATTCAAGTAAGTCGAAATTGATAATGTTGGTCTGAATTTTTAGTCATGCCTTTCAAATTAATAACTATGGATGAAAAACAAAGGCCCAGGCTCAGCACCATGCTATGCGGAGGTTTCGGGCAGGGATAGCAGTGAAAAGCCCACAGCGGACTGAGCGTAAGCGATAGGCGCGAGGACTTGTAACGAATAGCCCGACCCGACCGCCACTTGTAGGAACTTTAATTTTAGGCGAATGGTTAAAGGCGGGAGGGGGCACGCCAAATACATGAATTAAAAAGAATAGCCTTAGGTGATGAGCAGAAACACTACAATTTTTGCTTTTGGCCCTCACCGGTAAAATGGGTAATTGGCATGGTTAATTTATCGAACACGAAATACTGAATCACCACCAAATCTTCTTCCTGGTTTAGCTTTCCATGCATGCGATCGGCATCGTACATTAACTCCTTTCCATAATCGGGCATATTTTGTCCGGGCCTTTTCAGAAATGCCTTCAACTCAATCTTTCTACCATCCGTCCGGGTCATTCGATAGATTGTTTCAGGAACCGACTTTGTAACCGAATCCTTTTGTTTGGCTTCGAGGTAATCAAAGGCCTCAAAGTTCACATTTCGCCAACCAGTCAGGTAATCCTTCAAAAGCAGGGTATCAAAACGCGCGATTTTTTGTCCGGTTTTCAACGATTTTAGCTCAAAAGAATTGGCAGAAAGGATATCAATTTGAAAGGAAAATTCAGGTTTTTTGGGGTATTCGACACTTACACTTTTCACCTCTTCGATGGTAGAATACCGAAACACTTCCGAATCTCTCCAATCTTTTGGCGTAGTAAAATAACGGGTCGTTAAATACCCGTAAAAACCCGGAATGTAGCAGATAAAGGGCGTTTCATCCCCTTCACGAATCATATAAGAGCCATCGTCGTCGTGGGTTGCACCGCCCACATAGTAAACCAATTGCGGTTCATCGTCGCCATGGGTGTAAATCTCAACCTTTACGGCTCTTGCCGCCATATCCTTCACAATATTGTTATGGGCCGTTTTAGGGACTGGATTTTTAATTTCCACCAAATAAATTGTTTTAAGCAAGGTATTTATGGCATCGGGTCGAACATTGTACTGATCATTCACCATCCAAACCTTGGCACTTTTTCGGGTAAGCGTAACTTTGTTTCCCTTTTTATCGGCGAGGAATATCTTCGTGATGGAACTGGTATCCTGAATAGCAAAATCCTTGCTGGAAAAGGCCGCGCTCTTTTGATTTTTGGTATAAAGAAAGTAGGCCAATGCAGCCAAAATCAGCACTAAGGCTAGGTAAATCAGATTCTTTTTCATAATCGAGGGGCAAAGCTAATCCATAGAAGGCAAGATGCATTGGTATTATTCCTTAAAAATTTCAATTCAAATTGGGATATAAATGTATTTTCGCCCTGTTTAACAATTAAAAACCGACTTACTTAATTTCAACTTATGGCATCAGCTTCATCGAGTACACATCCAAAAGGACTTTGGGTCTTGTTTGGAACCGAAATGTGGGAGCGTTTCAATTTTTATGGAATGCGCGCTCTCCTTACCCTTTTCATGGTGAATTCACTCGGATTCCTCGAATCGGATTCTTCGATTTTTTATGGCGGATTCTTGGCCCTCTGCTATCTGACCCCAATGCTAGGTGGTTTTGTTTCGGATAAATACTTAGGCAACCGCAACTGTATTATGATTGGTGGAACCTTGATGGGAATAGGACAATTGTTCTTGTTTTTCAGTGCTTCTATTTTCAATACCAATCTCGAAATGGCCAAATCCATGATGTGGTTAGCCTTGTTGGTAATCATATTTGGAAATGGCTTTTTCAAACCAAACATCTCTTCCATGGTAGGAAGTTTGTACCCAAAATCAGAAAAAACCAAATTGGATACGGCTTTTACCATTTTCTACATGGGTATCAACTTAGGTGCTTTTCTGGGTCAGTTTATTTGTCCGGTAGTTGGTGATGTAAAAGTTAATGGTGTTCAAGATCCTTTTGCCTTTAAATGGGGTTTCCTAGCCGCTGCCACAGCGATGTTTATTGGAACCTTGGTTTTCTTTTTCTTGAAAAACAAATATGTTGTTTCGCCAGAAGGACGTGCGATTGGTGGATTACCAAAACATAACACCAGCGACGATTTCGAAGAAGGAGAATCACAAAGTGCTCAATTCAAACAATCCTCTATTTTAATGGCATTGGGTATTTTCACTGTGCTTTTGTTTGTTTTCCGCCAATTGCTAGTAGGCGAAATCGGATTCAGCAACTTTGAAATGAGCCAATTGGTGAAAGGAATAATTTACCCATTTATCTATTCGGCCGGGATTTCCTTAGCGGTGTTGATTGTTTCCGATTCATCCATTACTAAAATTGAAAGACAAAGGATATTTGTTATTTATATCGTTTCCTTCTTTATCATTTTCTTTTGGGCTGCATTCGAACAAGCTGGTTCATCCTTGACCTTTATTGCTTCGAACCAAACCGATCGCCATATTTTAGGATGGGAAATGCCCGCTTCTATGGTACAAATCTTCAACGGTTTGTTTGTGGTAATTATGGCTGTACCTTTTTCTATGCTTTGGGATAAGTTGAGAGCTATGGACAAAGAGCCTGTTTCGCCTTTTAAACAAGCATTGGGATTGTTCCTTATTGCTATCAGCTATTTTATCATTGCCAACAATGTGAAGGATTTGGGAACAGAGATGTTGGCTGTAAAATGGCTTATCCTGTTGTACCTTATTCAAACCTGCGGAGAGCTTTGCCTTTCGCCAATTGGCTTATCCTTGGTAGGTAAATTGGCTCCAAAAAGATTTGCCTCCTTATTGTATGGCGTATTTTTTATAGCCAATGCCGCTGGTTATGCCTTAGCCGGTAGCCTTGGTGCCATTATGCCTCCAACGGGTGATAAATTCCAAAAAGCCCAAGAACTTGGTGTAAACCTTCAAGATGTTTTGGACGAAAAAGTTCAGCTTACGCCCGAACAAATCAAACTTTTTGCAGAGAACCAATTGCTAACCCATTACCCCTCTTTTGCGGGTGTTACTATCCACAATTTGTATGAATTCTTTATGGTATTCGTGGTGCTTTGTGGTATAGCCGGTACTTTATTGGCCCTTTTATCACCGACCTTGAAAAAGATGATGAATGGGGTAAGATAAGCTTATTGAATTATAACAAAAAAAGTCTCTCAAATTGGGGGACTTTTTTGTTATGGGCGGTTTGTGAAATAGAAATACTTAACCCATTAAACCCAAATTAATCAATAGGAGGATTTACTAAACCGAACTACTTGATTTAGTTGGGTTTACCCCGATTAACCAGTTGTTATCAATTTGGCCATACAAATTGATTTACAACTGGTTAATCGTTTATGCATTTCTAATGCGTAATCTGGGTTAAATTGCTGTAAATTAATTCATCTAATCCGATCTGCAACAACTGCTATCTCGAAAGGAAAAGGGAAAGGTAAACGGAATTAAATCCAGTTTCTTGGATTAGAGTTTTAGTCTATTTGGATGACTTCTTGTATCGAAGATTGTTACAATAAAAATTGTATCCCTATCAACTGAATAAAAAAGTTTATTGTGTTTGCTTAGCAGTACACATCGAATATCCTTTTTTTGCTTACTGATAGGAGGAAACATTTCAGGATTATTTCGAATATGTTCAATTACATAAAGAGTAGTATCGTAAAAATCTTCTGCAACATTAGAGCCCCATTCAGTTATTAGAAAATCTAATATTTTCATTAAATCCTTGCTGGCCCTTTCAGACCAAACAATTTTCATCACCTTCTTTTAAGTTTTTGCTTAGCCAAGGCCATCACTTCTTCATGGCTAATTACTTTTCCATTTTTAATATCAGTAAATCCTTGTAAAATTGCTGCCTTTTCTAAATCACCAATAAAGACTGATTGGTCGTTCTCTAATGCTGAGGAAGGATTGGTAATTTCTGGTTCATTTACCTCAAATGCAGGAAATCCGTCAACTTTGGGATATTGCTTTGTAAACTTTATATTGGCTTGATTCAAAAAAAGCAATAAAGATTGAAGTTCTTCTTGGTTTTGGGTTTCAATAATCAAAGTTGTCTTCATCCTTCAAAAATAATCAAAAAAGTCTCTCAAATTGGGGGACTTTTTTGTTATTGCACCGGTTCAATTCCCTGGCTTAAAATTTCTTCCACATAGGTTCTGTCGTTGCTTAGCCTTGGTACCTTGTGCTGTCCACCCAATTTGCCCCTACCCTTCATCCAATTGTAAAAAGTTCCTGCAGGCATACGGCGCAAAATGGGTTTATCCAAAATAAAATCCTTGTACCGTTTGGCCTCGTAATCGGAATTAATTGACTTTAAAGCGGTATCCAAAATCTCGGCAAAAAAATCCATGTTATCTGGGTCCTTTTCAAATTCAATCAACCATTCATGAGCCCCTGTCTGATCGCCCGAAAAATAAACCGGACAAGCCGTAAATTCCTTTACCCTAGCCCCGGTTCGCTCACAGGCAATGGTAATGGCCCTTTCGGCATTATCTACAATTACTTCTTCGCCAAAGGCATTCATGAAATGTTTGGTCCTGCCGGTAATCCTGATCCTAAACGGACTCAAACTGGTAAACTTAATGGTATCGCCTATTTTATATCGCCACAAACCTGCATTGGTGGTTATAATTAAGGCATAGTTTGTATCGAGTTCGACCTCATCCAAACTTAAGGTTTTGGGATGTGTTTCACCAAGCTGGTCGAGGGGCATAAACTCATAATAAATGCCATAATCCAGCATCAAGAGCAAATCACTGGAATTGCTTTGGTCTTGGATACCAAAAAAGCCTTCCGAAGCATTGTAGGTTTCCAAGTAATAAATACCTGGATTCCCAATAGTTTGCTGAAAATGATCACGATAAGGAGCAAAATTGACCGCTCCATGCATAAACAATTCTAAATTGGGCCAAACTTCTCGGATGGTCTTTTTGCCTGTAATATCCAAAATTCTGCGCAACAGCACCAAGGTCCAGGAAGGAACCCCGCTGATACTGGTTACATCCTGTTCGCTGGTAACCCTAGCCATTTTTTCGAGCTTAGCTTCCCATTCGTCCATCAAGGCAATGGAAATATCGGGGGTTCGGATAAACTCGGCCCAAAAGGGTAAATTCTGAATAATAATGGCCGATAAGTCTCCATAGTAAGCCTCGTTCGAAAACTGCACCATTTGATGGCTTCCACCCAAGGCCAAACCTCTTCCCGAAAACAAATTGGTTTCAGGCATATTGTTGCAATAAATGCACAACATATCTTTCCCACCTTTGTAATGACAATCTTCCAATGCTTCTTTGCTTACGGGAATAAACTTGCTTTTCCCAGCTGTAGTTCCAGAAGATTTTGCAAACCATTTAATTTCCGAATTCCATAAAACATTTTGTTCTCCCTTCATCATTCGATCGATGTAGGGTTTTAAATCGTCGTATTCTTGAACAGGCACCCTTTGCTTAAAGGTTTCTTTATTTTCAATCGATTTAAAATCAAACTTCTTTCCCCATTCGGTATGCTGTGCTTCATTAAGCAACCTCGATAACCATTCGGCCTGCACATCATGCGGATAACGTATAAACAGCTCCATTTGATGAATTCTGTTTTTCATGATCCAAGAGATTAAGGTATTGATTAAGGCCATGGCGCGAAGATAGGGGTTAGATGGGAGATGTTAGAGGTTAGATGTTAGACTGTGGGATGTGAGTAATGAGATATGAGTTTTGAGTTTTGGGTTTTGGGATATGAGTTCTGAGTTATGAGATTTGAGATATGAGTAATGAGATATGAGTAATGAGATATGAGTAATGAGATATGGGATATGGAGTTTTGGGATTTTAGATTGTGAAAGATATGCCCCTAAAAAATCTGACTCCCTAGGAATCAAGTAATTTTCGTCATCTAAAAGTCTAATATCTAAAATCTAATATCTAACATCTAATATCTAACATCTAAAATCTAATATCTCAAAACCCACCCTCATCAATTTTCTCCAACAACCATTGTATATCAGCGGTTTGTCGCTTTACCTCGATGGTTTGTTTAAGTTTTTCCAGCTTTTTTTGACTCGGTCCGCATTGGATGATTTGCTTGGTAAAGGCCAGTAAATTAGAATAAATCAATCGCTGGTAATCCGAAATTTTCTTGTTCCGCTTTAAAAACACCCGAAAGGCCTTGATATGGTATTCTAATGCCAATTCATCACTCATTTCAAAATAGGTTTTCAATAGAATAGCTCGGGTATCCAACTGGTAAAACACATCGGTAAAATCTACCTTTTGCAGCAGATTCAACGTTTTGGAATAATCCTTCCGCATAAAATTGAGGTAGGCCAAATTGAATTTAAAAGCGTTTTCCTTTTCTTCTTCCACCAAATAATCCTTGTACTTTTGAATAAACAAATGGGCCCAATCCAACTCCTTCAATCGCATACATAAGGTAACAATATTCTTATAATCCCATTGCGAAATACGGCCGTTAATCAACAACACCCGATTTTCTAAGCTGCGTTGATATATTTCAAACAAAATCCGCTGGTAATGCACATTGCCCAAATTGATCTTTTTAATGCAGTAATTCAGGGCATATTGGTACATATCCCGCAACTCGTCTGGCTTAAATAAATTTTCATTGGCATCCAAAAGCAGCCTTAAATCCCTAAAATGGCTTTCATCCTCACTTTCAGTCAGGGTTTTCAGAATTTTGAAATAAATACTAATAGCCGGTGTGTCTTCCATGGGGTGATGCGCCAGGTATTGGACAATTTCGTCCAACAGAAACACCTCGTAATTGGTTCCCAGTACATTGTGCTTGTTATATATTTCGCAACACAACTGAAGCTTTCGGGCCAAATAAAACTTATCGAGCCTGTCTACCACCGTTTCGATATTGCTGGTTTCGTGGCGTTTAAAATTCTTGCCGGCAGCCATCAACAAACCTTCTTCCGTCAAAAACTGGTACAGAAAAAAATTGGAATCCCTCGGTCTGTCGGGCTCTGCCAACAATTGTTCTTGTTTATTTACCACACCATGAAAAGCCTTTTCTGCCCCTCTTTGAATCAGCTCTTGCATCAGCAATGCATTAGACAAAGCCGGATTTGTTTCGAGATGCCTTACCAAAAGAAATTTTTCCAAAGCCACATTGAGGTTCGACAGCAAATACCTGATCCGTTTATCGTCAAAAGCCTCCTTTGGAAACAGTTTTTTAGCCAAACTTTCTTTATCAAGCCCAGGATTTTCCACCAAGAAATCGAAGAGTTCAGGCAATCTTCCAGCCTTTTCAGAAGTCTGCTTTAATTCGTTGCCAAACCGTCTTTTCTCCCGAGAACTCAGCGATTGTAGCAGTCCCAAGGTCTTGGCCTCAAAATTTTTCTCCTGTTTCACCTCACAAAAATAGGGTTTCCCCCTTCGAATTAGGTCAAAATATTCCTATGCCGCCATTTCCCTTGCTCTTCCTCCTTTTTCTAGCCCCAAAACAGCATTACTTTTCCACCAAACCCCCATATTCACCTAGCCAATTCTTAATTCCTAATTTCCTAATTTTTAATTCCTAATTTCTAATTTCTTTATGCGGGCCCCCTTCCGCCACAATCAGTGGTGCGATTCTATTCCTTTCTACCAGGCGGTCGGGTCAGGCTTTCGGCGCTAGTCCTCGGTCTGCTCCGTGCCTCCGCATCCCTGTGGGCTAGACTGCCTCTATCCTTGCCCGATGCCCTCCGTGCCTGGGTTTTGGTGAAATAAGTGGCAGTTGTTCTTCGTGTTCGGCTTTTACCCATTCTAATTCAGTTGTTCGGAAAAATAAAATCCCAATGCTTGTGAATTTGAACTTACAAGAATGTTGAGGTAAACAGTCCATTTTTACTAGGTGATGCTGCATATCCAACAAAATCCTAGCTTTGCACCTAGAAATGTCTTTACGCCTTTACCGAATACTCATACGGATTTACGGAGCTATCCTTTGGACTGCAGCCAGTTTCAATATCAAAGCCCGTAAATTAAAAAGTGGAAGAGGTGGATTGTTTGCCAACCTCGAAAGTCTACTCCTCCGCGACGAACGCTATGTTTGGTTCCATTGCGCCTCCTTGGGCGAATTTGAGCAAGGCCGACCAGTGTTGGAATACTTCCGCCAAAAACATCCGGAAATAAAAATCTTACTCACCTTTTATTCGCCTTCGGGTTATGAGGTTAGAAAAAACTACAAACAAGCGGATATTGTTTCCTACCTGCCCTTGGATACCTTATCGAATGTGAACCGCTTTTTGGATTTGGTAAAACCTGAACTCGCCATTTTTGTGAAATATGAATTTTGGCCCAACTTCTTGATTGGACTGAACAAAAGGGGTATTCCTACTATTTCTATATCGGCCATTTTCCGCCAAAACCAAGTGTATTTTTGGGATTTCGGACAGTTTTTCAAAAATGTTCTTCGCAGCATAAACCATTACTTTGTACAGGATATACAATCCAAACAGTTGCTCGAAAGTATAGGTATTACCAATGTTACTATTGCTGGAGATACTCGCTTCGACCGTGTTTGGGAATTAGCCTCCCAACCCGTTAAGTTTGAAGAAATCAAGCAGTTTATCGGCGACCAACAATGCTTTATTGCCGGCAGTACTTGGAAAGCGGATGAGGAACTGATAATTGACTATTTCATGGAAAGGGACGAGTGGAAAGTAATCTTGGTACCCCATGAAATAAAACCGGAACTTATTTCGGCCATTATGGATCGTTGCAAGGAAACAGCCATTTTGCATTCTACCATGGATGCGAATCCCCCATCCAATGCCAAATTCCTAATAATCGACACGGTTGGAAAACTGAACAAAATCTATAAATACGCCGACATAGCTTACGTTGGCGGCGGTTTTGGAAAAGGCATTCACAATATTTTAGAACCCGCCGTTTGGGGCAAACCAGTAATTATTGGTCCACAATACCAAAAATTTAAAGAGGCAAAAGGTTTGGTTGATTTAAAAACCGCCTTCCCTTTAATGAAAAAAGAAGACTTCCCGAAAATCATCAAGAGCCTAAGCGACCCAGAAAAACGGAAAGCCTTGGGTGAAATTTCCAGAAAATACGTGGAAGACAATACGGGTGCTACAGCTTTAATTGTAGAAGAACTCGATAAGATGATGGAAGCTTATTCCGCTCAAAAGACGGAATAAAATCTTTGTGGGAAAATCTGCGAAAAATCCCACCTTTGTAGCGAAATTCGAATGTAAATGAATTTAATTTTCTTTGACGGTCCCAGGCGTAATCACTTATTGCCGCTAACCTATACTCGTCCTGTTTGCGATTTACGTATCGGCATACTGACCATTCGCGAAAAATGGGAAAAACAATTGGAGCTGAGTTCTTCCACCATCACTCAAGATTACCTCAGCCAGAAATACCCACTTGAAAAGGGGAAAAACAACCTGTTGGTAAATGGAAGTACCTGTTTTTCAAAGTCCTTATTGGATGAAATCACTGCCCTTGAAATTAACCAAGGTATCACCAAAAATGGTGAAATTGTGGCCTTACTCCTCAATGAAAAAGGCTTATCCGAAATTATCGAAGGCAATTTTGAAAGTTTCAAATTGAAAGAAGCCAGGACCAGCTTCAATAAAATAAACAATCTATGGGATATTTTTGCTTTAAACGGGGCAGAACTTGAATTGGATTTCCACTTCCTTACCAAAGGCAGAAAATCGGCCAAAGCACCTGAAAATTCAACTGTTTTAGCACCTGAAAATGTATTTATCGAAGAAGGCGCTGAAGTGGAATGTGCTATTCTGAATGGCAAATTCGGTAAAATCTACATCGGCAAAGATTCCAGGGTTTCAGAAGGAGCAATTATTCGCGGTCCGTTTGCCCTGTGCGAACATTCCGAAGTAAAAATGGCTGCCAAAATTTATGGTCCTACCACCGTTGGCCCACATTGCAAAGTAGGCGGTGAAATTAGTAACAGCATCCTTTATGCCTATTCCAACAAAGGTCATGATGGCTTTTTGGGCAACAGCGTAATAGGCGAATGGGTCAATATCGGCGCTGACACAAACAACTCGAACCTAAAAAACAACTATGCCCCGGTAAAACTTTGGAGTTATCCGGAAGGAAAATTCACCGATACCGGATTACAATTTTGTGGCTTGATTATGGGCGACCATGCCAAATGTGGTATCAATACCATGTTCAATACAGGTACGGTAGTTGGGGTAGCGGCAAATGTATTCGGCGCAGGATTTCCAAGGAATTTCATACCTGATTTCTCGTGGGGCGGCCCCCAAGGCATGGTGGAACATAGCCTAGGTAAAGCTTATGAGACAGCTGAAACCATGATGGCTCGCCGAAAAATCGAATTGAGCGATACCGATAAGGCCATTTTGAAATCAGTTTTTGAACAAACCCAGTCCCTTCGTAAATAAAGCAAAGTGGGTATCCGTTCTATTCTCAGTAAACCTTTGGCCCATTTGCTACATGGGAAAAACAATGCTTGGATCAACAATGCCGACCAAGCCCAAGAGCGGATTTTCCATACCTTAATCGAAACAGCTAAAGCCACCGAATTTGGCCGACGCCATTCTTTTGAAAAAATCCATTCCTACGAAGATTATAAAAAACATGTGCCAGTTCGCGAATACGAAGGCATCAAAGAATATGTAGACCTCATTTTGGAAGGCCGACAAAACATTCTTTGGCCTGGGAAACCCTTGTATCTGGCTAAAACCTCGGGTACTACCAGCGGATCTAAATACATCCCAATTACCAAGGAAAGCATTCCTAACCATATCAATTCTACCCGCGATGCCCTTATGGATTATATCGTGGAAACTGGAAAAAGTCAATTTCTCGACAAAAAACTAATTTTTTTGAGTGGAAGTCCTGTGTTGGATAAAAAATCGGGGATTCATATTGGCCGACTTTCAGGTATTGTAAACCACCATGTTCCTGCGATTTTACGAAGCAATCAATTGCCCAGTTATGAAACCAATTGCATCGAGGATTGGGAAACCAAGGTAGACCGTATCGTAGAAGAAACCTTCCACCAAGATATGTCATTGATTAGTGGAATACCAAGTTGGGTGCAGATGTATTTTGAGAAATTGAAGCAGAAAAGTGGAGGAAAAAGCATACAAGAAATATTTCCCAATTTTTCACTCTTTATTTATGGAGGGGTAAACTACGAACCTTATCGCAACAAATTTGAACGGTATATTGGCGGCACGGTGGATAGTATAGAACTTTTCCCTGCCTCCGAAGGCTTTTTTGCCTATCAGAACCAACAAGATGACAAAGGCCTCCTGTTGATGGCCAATTCAGGCATATTCTATGAGTTTATTCCTGCCGACGAGTACTTTAATGAAAATCCGACCCGACTGAATCTTTCCCAAGTAAAAACAGGTGTAAACTATGCTTTAGTGGTGAGTAGTAATGCGGGGTTGTGGTCGTACAGCATTGGCGATATGGTTAAGTTCACTTCGGTAAAACCTTATAAATTGATTGTGGCGGGAAGAATCAAACATTACACTTCAGCCTTTGGAGAACATGTCATAGCTGAGGAAGTGGAAGCTGCCATGCAAATTGCCCTTTCCAAATTCGGAGGTGAAGTAAGTGAATTCCATGTGGCACCGATGGTCAACCCAAAAGAAGGATTGCCATACCACGAATGGATGGTTGAGTTTAGCTCTAAACCTCAAGATATGGAAGGATTTACAGGGTATTTAGACCAAACACTACAAACCAAAAATGTGTATTACAAAGACCTAATTCAAGGGCATGTATTAAGGCCTTTGGTGATTACCCCTGTTAGCCACGAAGCATTTATAGCCTATATGAAATCGGAAGGAAAACTAGGCGGACAAAATAAATTGCCCCGTTTGGCCAACGACAGAAAAATTGCAGATAAATTAAGCCAAGGATGAGAATTGTAGGACGTATACCACACCCGGAATTTTCCATCTCTGTTTTTGAGATGAATGAAAAATTTGTAGTAAAATTTGAAGCTGGACCAATGGAGCAAACCTTTAAATTTTTGAAAGAAGGACTCAGCAGCATGGAATCCATTGAAGCCCTGTTTGATGAGGAATTTATAAACAATATTCGCAGCAGGTTTGAAGGTATGTACTTGGATATGAAGCGGGTACGAAATTCGGGTTCATTGCGTGAGGGATAGCAGTGGAAAGCCCACAGGGATGCGCAGGCACGGAGCAGACCGAGGACTTGCAACGAATAGCCCGACCCTGAGCCCTTGCACCAATGCTTTAATCAGGGTAGGAAGGTTTTGGGGCGAATGGGACACGCCAAATAATTAAAAATTAATAATTAAAAATTAAAAATAAGCTGAAAATCAGTAGATTATAATACAAAACCTTTTCAGGCTTTTGCTGGGTTAACTAAATTCTTTAAAAGTCTAATCAAGTTCGAATTACGCCTTCCACTCCATCTCGCGGTGCGGAATATTGTCCTCTAAGTATTCACGCTTTGGAGTGCGCCTAAACCCAAAACCCTCGTAAAACCGCTGCAAATGGCTTTGGGCAGAAATCGTTATCCAGGTATAACCCAAACTTTGGTGGGCATACGCTACCGCCGCTTGCATCAATTCTTTTCCGGCACCCGTACCGCGAACATCCAAGGCGGTGATAACCCTACCAATCGAAGGGGTGTGGGCATATGAAACGCCCTGGGCCAAAATGCGGCAATAGGCCACTACTTTTCCGGAACTTGAATCGTAGCCCAACACATGCACGGTTTCGGGATACAAATCCTTGCCGTCCAAATCCTGATAGGCACATTCTTGCTCCAACACAAACACCTCTACCCGCAACTGAAGCAGCTCGTATAAGGCCTCGTTGCTGAGTTGGTTGAAGCGTTTAAATTCGAAAGTTAAGGCCATTTTATTCCCATTCAATGGTTGCAGGTGGTTTGCTGCTGATATCGTACACCACCCGGTTAATTCCTTTTACTTTGTTGATGATTTCGTTGGACATTTTAGCCAAAAAGTCATACGGCAAATGCACCCAATCGGCCGTCATCCCATCTACAGAACTTACGGCACGCAAACAAACGGCATTTTCGTAGGTGCGCTCATCGCCCATTACACCCACCGAATTGACCGGTAAAAAGATGGAGCCGGCTTGCCAAACGGAATCGTATAAGCCATGGGATTTCAAGCCTCCAATAAATATGGCGTCCACTTCTTGCAAAACCCGCACTTTTTCGGGGGTAATATCGCCCAAAATCCGAATGGCTAAGCCAGGACCAGGGAAAGGGTGACGGCCCAATAATTCGTCGTCTAAGCCCAGCTTCTTCCCTACTCGTCTCACTTCGTCTTTAAACAAACTGCGCAAAGGTTCCACAATTTTTAGTTTCATGGTTTCGGGCAAACCACCCACGTTGTGGTGAGATTTAATAGTAGCCGATGGTCCTTTAACCGAAACAGATTCAATCACATCCGGATAAATAGTGCCTTGTCCAAGCCATTTTACATCCTCAATTTTATGGGCTTCTTCATCAAACACTTCGATGAAAACCCTTCCGATAATTTTTCTTTTTTGCTCAGGATCTGATACCCCAGCCAACTCGGAATAAAACCTATCCTTGGCATTCACGCCTTTTACATTTAACTCGAGGCGCTTGTATTGCTCCAACACTTGTTCAAATTCGTTCTTGCGCAACAAGCCATTGTCGACAAAAATACAATGCAAGTTGGGTCCAATAGCGCGGTGCAACAAGGTCGCCGCTACAGTGCTATCCACCCCACCCGATAAACCCAACACCACTTTATCCGCTCCAAGTTTCTCACGCAATTCGTTTACCGTAAGACTGATGAACGATTCGGAAGTCCAATATTGCTTGCAGCCACAGATTTCGACAACAAAATTTTGCAGCAAGGTTTTGCCATCGGCACTGTGGGTAACCTCGGGGTGAAACTGAATGCCATAGGTTTCTTCCTTCTCGAATTTAAAACCAGCCACGCGCACATCGCGGGTAGAGGCAATAAAATAAGCGTCGGAAGGCAAACTCATAATGGTATCGGCATGGCTCATCCACACTTGCGAACCTGCTAGCAAACCATTAAACAATTTATCGCCCGGCATCACCATCGACAAATTAGCCCTTCCATATTCCCGGGTTTCGGCCGCTTCAACTTCGCCTCCTGTGGCATAGGCCAGCAACTGAGCGCCATAGCAAACCCCTAAAATCGGAAAATTACCGCGCAAACTTTCCAAGTCGATGCGAGGCGAATTTTCTTGTCGCACCGAAAAGGGACTTCCGGAAAGAATAATGCCTTTTACGTGAGGACCGGGCGTTGGAAAATGATTGTAGGGATGGATTTCGCAATACACGTTTAATTCGCGTACACGTCTGGCAATCAATTGGGTATACTGTGAACCGAAATCAAGAATTAAGATGGTTTCCTGCATGAAATGGATTGAATTTTCGTAGGCTTTAGAAGGCTTTCATCTCTTCTTCCAATGATGAAAGTCGAGCATGTAAAACTTCTTCAATAGCCGCAAAATTAGCTGTATTTGCCAGCTTTTCATTCACCGAGAAATAATATTTAATTTTTGGCTCTGTTCCGCTCGGACGAACCGTAATTAAGGAACCATTTTCCAATTCAAATTGCAACACATTGCTTTTGGGCAGTTGGGTGTGACCGATAGGATTACCAAGGCTATCCAACACGCGTTGGGTTTTAAAATCCTTCATTTTCAGCACCTTCGAACCGGCCAAGGCTTGAGGCGGATTGGCCCTGAATTTATCCATCAAAGCGGCAATTTCCTCAACTCCCGATTTGCCTTTCTTGGTTACCGAAAGCAAACTTTCCTTGTAAAACCCATATTCCACATATAATTCTTTGAGCAAGGCATACAGCGATTTTCCTTTATCGGCAGCCCAGGCACACATTTCGGCAATGAGGGTGGCCGACAAAATAGCGTCTTTATCCCGCACAAAATCTCCTGCCAAATACCCATAACTTTCTTCGCCTCCACCAAGAAAAACTTCACTTCCTTCCAAATTACGGATCAATTCGGCAATGTATTTAAAACCGGTCAGCACATTGTACACCTTCAACCCATTTTTTTCGGCCATTCGGTCGAGCATGTAGGTGGTAACAATGGTTTTACCCACAAAATGATTGGGTTTTAGGGTGCCGTTTTCTTTGTTTTTCTGAATCAGGTAGTTTACCAGCAAAATAGCGGTTTGGTTTCCGTTGAGCAATTCCAGTTCGCCTTGGTCGTTGCGAATGGCAATACCCACCCGGTCGCTATCGGGGTCGGTGGCCAAAACCAAAGCGGCACCCAAGGCATCGGCTTGATCCATAGCCATAGCCATCGCTGCCTTTTCCTCCGGATTGGGCGAATGCACCGTTGGGAAATTTCCATCTGGCGTAGCCTGTTCCTTCACAATATGCACATTCTTAAAGCCAAAATTCTCCAAACATTGGGGCATCAAACTAATACCGGTCCCGTGAATTGGGGTGTAAACAATCTTTAGGTTTTTTTGTCGCTCCACGGCATCGGATGATAAGGAAAGCGACTTCACTTTTTGCAAATAAGCCTGCTCCACTTCAGGCCCGATGGTCTTGATGAGGGAAGGATCAAAAGCCGTTTTCACCTCGGCAAAACCTTTGATTTTCTCCACTTCCCAAATAATATTTTTATCGTGTGGCGGTAAAATTTGTCCCCCGTCTTCCCAATACACTTTGTACCCGTTGTATTCTTTTGGATTGTGCGAAGCCGTTACCACAATACCCGATTGGCATTGCAAGTAGCGAACCGCAAACGAAAGCAAAGGCGTGGGTCGAAGCGCCGAAAAAACATAGGCTTCAATACCATTGGCGGCGAGCACTTCAGCGGCTTTTTGAGCAAAGAGCGCACTGTTATTCCGACTATCGTAAGCGATGGCCACTTTGCTGGTTTTCCCCTGAAACTGTTGATTGATATAGCTTGCCAAGCCTTGGGTAGCCATCATCACCGTATAAATATTCATGCGATTAGTCCCCACACCCATTATTCCGCGCAGTCCGCCGGTTCCAAATTCGAGTTGGGTATAAAAGCTATCTATCAGTTCTTTTTCGTCGTTGTCGAGGAGGTTTTTTACAGCCAATCGGGTTTGTTCGTCGTATTCGTTTCCGAGCCATAGCTGTGCCTTTTCGCGTATTTCCATGTTGGTTTTGTAGGGGTAAAAAAGTGGGCTTTATACGCAAGTTTTCCGCTACGGTTCCAAGCAGTTTTGAAGGATTTTAAGTGGGTTAATTTTTCTTATTTGGCGGGTCCCATTCGCATTGGGCTTTTGGACCATTAAATAGGCATTGGCAAGGCTCATGGTCGGGCTATTCGTTGCAAGTCCTCGGCCTGCTCCGTGCCTCCGCATGCCTGTGGGCTTTCCACTGCTATCCCTACCCGAGAAGAGCAGTGCACTTGCCAAAGCATCTGTTCTTTGAAAAAGAATGAAGTGCTTGGAAATACTTTTTTCATCTCCAGAATCAGAAATGAATAAGGACCTGGCTTCTCTTCCTTCTTCAAAATGCCTATTGGATTTAATCAAAAATAAAACATCGGACTAAAGCATTCTGTACATTAACTTTGAATGCCAGATTAAGTTGTGAATATCAAAGAACAACTATTCCCTCACCGCATGTCAATCCTGAGTTTTCATTCTTTTCAAGTCAATAAACGGTCGGTTTACTTGCCTATTCTGTTCGCAATTTTCTTTTGTTGGACCGATTTTTCACATGCCCAAATGTGGAACCAGGCTGGGGCAACCTACACCTACAGGTATTCGATTCCAGGCTTCGAACACAACTTTGGCTTTGTTCAATATAGCCGTGGAACTACCGAAAATATAAATGGAAAAACTTTTTACCATTATTCGAGCCTCCAAGTCGACTACAACCCAGGTATTTATGGCATTTACAACGACACTTCCCGATTAGATACTATTACAGGTGTTTCTGATTTCAGCTTCTACGAAGACGACAGCGTGGTGTATGCCATTCACCTCAACGAAGTGGATACTTTGATGGATACACTTTTCAATTTCAAGGCCCATCCGGGCGAAAAATGGACCTTATCCCAATTCCCAACCGAGGGCGGACAACTACTCTGTGATTCCATAGCCACCGTATTGGTCTTAGATACTGGACATGCCTTACTGAATGGCCAATCCTTGTATTTTCTTTCCGTTGAATTCCAAGGCTTTCCTGATAAAGACGAAATAGGAATGCCTTTTTACCGCGATACCATTTATGAAAGAATAGGTTCCTTAAACATTGCCATTGATGAATTTTACCTAACCTGTTACACCCAACTTTTGGGTAATTTCCTTAGGCGTTTCAATTGTTATGCTGACAATAGTTTTAGTTTGGGCGATAACTGCACAGATATAGGCGTACATGTAGGTTGGAAAGATTTGGAAACCATCCATGTTCAAGCCTATCCAAATCCAAGCCAAGGAACCATGACGGTTGATTGGAGTGGAGACCAAGAAATGGAAATAAGCCTTCAAAATATTCAAGGGCAGGAAGTTATGAAGGACATTTTCAAAGGAAATGTATATCAACTTAATACCCTGGAATTTGAACATGGCTTCTATATTCTTCATTTAAAGAATAAATCCGGGAAACAAACCCATATCAGTCTTGTATTTTCTGGCCAATAAAGTTAAAAATCAGGACAAGCTATCTTCACATTCTTATAACCAATTCTTTAATTCCAAGGAACTTGGAAATTCAGGGAAAATAGTATTTCAAAAAAAAGGGCCCCCAATTGGAAGCCCTTTAAATTTAAGTTATTTTGTTTAGTGCATTTATGGCATCACCGTAATTGCAACTACCCCAGGTTCAATCGTCAATTGGTTTGGATAATAAACCATAACAAAGGTTGCCCCTGCCGATGCTCCACCATTGGATGAAATCGTTGTGGTGGCAGCGTTCGGATTGGCTATTGTTACAATATTCAATTGCTGGTCGATGATTGGAATACCAGTCAAAGGAAGTTCCCATTTCAATCCACCCAGGTTGCCAATATTTGTCAAATAATTAGGTGAGTTGTTACGGAAGGCGGTCCGATCTATTTTGTAGGTAGTAGCGGTAAACGAACCACTGGTTGGGTTCTGCGTAACTTGTCCGGTAAAAGGATCAATGGTAAATCCACCAAAATCGGCGTGGAAAGGACTCACCATTACAATTGTATCAGGGTAAACAGCTACCTCTGCAGACGCGGTAACTCCCATAGATTTTACCCGAACGTAGGCATGTCCTACCGCACCGGTTGAAGAAACCAATCCATTGCTGTTTACACTTACCGGAATAGGTTCTTGGTTGCCTTCTTCATCTTCAGCAGGCACTACGCTCCACTCAAAGGAAGAAGAGGACGAAACATCTTCATTTTTGCTATTAAAGGCTTTGGCCGAAAATTGCAAGGTTTCGTTACGGAACATGGTACCCGAACTTGGGGTTAACTCAATGCGCGAAACGGGCAAATCAACACCTGGGTCGCCAACCACCAAAACAGGCACAACAAATTGAGACGTTTGTCCGCCGATACTGGCATTCACAGTAATGGAGCAATTTCCTGTTCCTGAGAAGCTTACCAAACCATTGGCATCAACTGAAGCCACCCCCGAATTGCTGCTGGAGAAGGTATAGCTAGCCGAAGATGTTCCGAAATAAACCGTTTCCAATTGAATACTGCCTGAATTGGTAGACCACACAATAGCCGAAGGAACCACAGTAAACAAGGATGCCGATTCATGAATTCCAACCGGCACCGATGCCGTATAAGTGGCACCATCATAGGTAGCTGTAGCTGTAACAATTGTAGTGGCTGCGCTTGCACTCACAAAGGTGCTACCTGTAAAAGATCCGGCTTCAGCCACACTGCTCGACCAAGTTACTGAAGATGGAACTACAATTTGTCCGTCGGTACCCACCAACACGGCGGAGAAGGTAACCGAACCTCCTAAGGCCAAACCTTGGGCACCGTTTTCAATAATTAATGCGTACTTTTTTGTTCCCGAGCTTGTTTCTTCTTTTTTGCAACTACTGAAAGAAATGGCCAAGGCGGCAATGGCCAAACAGGTTTTTGAAAGATACTTTTTTAATGCGTTTTTCATGTTTTAGATTATTTGAAGGCAAATGTAGCGGGGTTCACAGCAGTATTCAATTTTACATTGAAGGGTTTTTTACCTAATTAAACAACAAACCGAACCATCTTTCTTAATTTTATTGATATTTCAAATTATATTTGTGAACTCACAAACCCATGAACAGGCAACTTCTTCAAACCTATCGATTCCTTACAAGCACTGAAAAGCAAAGCATTCGAAAAGGCTTATCAGGACAAGGATTAGTGCTCAAACTCATGGACTTTTTGGATACCTGTCCAAACGAAAACTATTTTAATACCGAGGCTGTTGCCTTCCTGTATAGTCCTTCATCAGAAAAGTATAAAATTTTAGAAAACCGGTATTACAAGCTGAGGAAAAAGCTCATGGAAAGTTTGCAGATCCAACACATGAGCCAGCCCTCCGAAAGCTTGTTTCATCGCTACGAAATCGAATTCAAAACCTTGCAAAAATCCATACGCGACGGGCAGGTGTTAAAAAACTACCCTAGACTTGAGGCTTTGGTCAATCAGCTTTGGAAAGACAACCTGTTTGAATTACTCCCCGAGGCTTTGGACACCCTCATTTTGGCCAATCAAACCTTTAACCGTTTAGAAAAAAACCAAGCCTTGCATACCTCTTTTGAACTTGCCCTTCAACTTCACGCCGATATGTTTAAGGCCCTAAATTTGGCCCGTAAGGTGTACGAATACAACTTTACCAAGGGTATGAATGCGGCCCAGGTATATTTAAGCGAACTTAAACAAATTGCTACCAAAAATAAGGACTTTGATCGGTTTAGGTATTGTTATGAATTTGCCTCGGCTTATTACAAATTAGGTAGCAGAGAATATGTGCATGCCATGAACATTGTAGGTAGGCACTTGAACAAGGTTTGGGAGCTTCACAACAAAAACCCACAAATGCCTTTGTTCAATTTCAGGGTTAATTATGAAGCGGGTCAACGATTTCATCTGTTAGAAATTCGTGCCTTTTACCTTTACAACACCTGCAACTTCAAACCCTCTTATGATACCTATCGCCAAATTCTGGACGAACCCACCAATACCAAATCACAGTTAGGATTGGTAAACGAAACTACGTATATCAATGCCATCCGTGGTGCTTTGGCTTCCGAACAGCCCAAAGATGCGCTTGAGTATTGTCGTAAACTAGAGCAGTTTCAAACCGCCAATCAACAGCGTAAAGGGTACAATCCGGTTTCCATGGTTTATCTGCAATTGTATTTGGATTACCAGGTGAAACTAAATGACAAGGCACCTGACTACTTATACCAGCAGTTGCAAAGCGATATAGCCTTTCTAAAACAAACCGACAACAGGGTATTTCTTGGTGAAGCCTTGCTATTGGATTTAAAATGGAAAATCGCATACAACAACCTAGATGGAGCAGAAACCCTGTTGGAAGACCCCATATTATCCGAGGCTTTGTTCCACGACCAAGGGTTAAAAGCATTGCTCCAGGAAGCCATTCAATTTTTCAGACAAAACCCAGGCGAAAGAAATCTAACCCAACTTGAACGCCAAATCAACAAGCAAAGACTCAAGGAACTGCATCCCCAAAAAGTGTTTCTATTGCGGTGGTTAAAGAAATTGGTTGGGAAAGGAGGGTAAATTTATTCGTAGAATCTGCATAAGATTCAAATGCAAAGAATTGTAGATTTTACCCTAAGATCTGCGCTACTACATTTTTATTAGGACAAACCAATCACCTGGAATCAAATTCAAAATCAGGCCAGGTAGAATATCACATCGGCCAAAATCATAAAAATCTGCGTCCTCTGCGTTCAAAAATCAACATCCTCTACGTTCCCAAAAAAAACAGTGCCTATCCCTACAATCTGTTTCCTCTGTGTACCATTCCAAAAAATCAACATCCTCTGCGTTCCCAAAAAACAGTGCCCATCCCTACAATCAGTTTCCTCTGTGTACCAATCCATCCAAAAAAAAATCCTGCCATCGGCAGGATTTCTGTGGTCCCGTAGGGATTCGAACTATTTTCATATTAAATTAATTATCAAATATTTACAAATTCATTTTTTAACTTGTACCGAGTTTTGTACCGATAAAACGAATCCTTAGAATTCATTTTGGTTGTTGAAAAGTTTTATGCTTAGCAATTTCTTGTTTTAGTTGGTATAAAATTACATTTTTAGCCCTAAAAAATGGAATAAAAATTTTATAATCCTGATAATCAATATTTTAATAGAAAGAACAATGAACCAAGGATTCAGACAGACATTAAAATTAAAATTTCCTATTATTTTTGTTTAGCAAATCAAAAAGATACCTCGTTTCTATCGTTTGATTTGTTATCCTGTTGGTGAAAACCAATGTTCAAGCACCATATTGGAAAATGTTTCAACTCTAAGTAAATTACTTGAGGTGGTTATTCATTGTCCTATTTGAAAGTAAACAACATTGTTGTTAGGTGCGCCTATTTTCTAAATTGGACATTAATAATTAAATCAAAGTAAATTAAAGCCATTCCTATTACTAGGAATAAAGAAGCGGAAGGCCAAGGGGGCTAAATAGCCAGTGATTAAGCACATAGCTTGATGCTCCCTTCCTTTTTCAAACACTTAAACATTTTCCTAAATAAGCTCAGGTTTTCCTTTGAAGGCCAGTTTATTTCATATGGTTTTAGCTTGAATTGGTCTTGATGAGGAAATTCATTTTTCTCCCTTTTCCATTCAAACTTTTTTAACACCCAAAATCCAGGATTAGTTCTCAGCTAATCCCCTTTAAAACCATGTTAAAAACAGGAAAATGAATAGATATCAAAAAAAACAATGGATGCCTGAAATAGATATTGAAGTAGGTAAAAAACTTATAAAGTGCCGAAAAAATATAATTAATGAAGAACTAAAAAAAAAGGATCTCGAAAATTTCAACGATTGGAAAAAATTGAAAGAAATTGCCTCTAACCAAGGCCAACCCTTTACTATTCAGTTCAAATCTATTTACAATGCCAATTATTTTAAATCCACTTACGAAGAAACAGCAAAAAGCATTCTACTTAAAATCAGAGAACACGTAAACAATCAGGTTAATTTTCAGCAACCATATGATAAATTCTGTATAACCTTGAGTGAGCTTTCAAAAATCAGGGGATTATCAAAAATGACAATTTCAAGGCATCTGAATTACCTAGAAAAGCATAACATTATATTCAGAAAATTTCGTGGAACAACTCACCCCCAAGAAATTAGAATGAATCCGGATTTCTTGCCTGTTCGGATTAACCCTTTGACTGGTTTATATATTGTTGAAAAGTACGGTTTTCTCGGTGAAAAAGCTGTAAATGACATGCTGATGGGAAAGGCCTATTGTCTTCCTTTTGGGAACTATTTTCACTGGCCTATCATAACAAGTTGTGGTTACAATAATAATCACTTGAACTATTTAGTATACATAAAACAGGATGGAAGCGGTGTTTTGTTCCAAAACGGATTTAATGAAGTTTTGCTTGAACACGGAAAGCCAAGTTATCAAACCCCACCCCCTACCCCCTCCCCTAGTTTCGACAATGAAAAATCACCACAAACTCTTCCTGAGAAAACGGACAGACCCTATTTAGAAGAAGAAAGAATAAGGAATGTAAAAAACACCTTTGAAAGTTACAGGCGAATTCTTTTGAATACCTGTCTAAAAGTACTTTACCCAGGTTACGTTTTGTACGAGAATGAAAAATTGGAAGTAGAACGTCACCTCGGAAATATGCTAAAAAACAGAGATGGAAGCTATATGGACGTGCCAAACATGGGCATAAAGTTTAGGGAGATCACCACCCGTTTTTTTAAGGTATATGCTTGGAAATTCAGACAACCGAATAGGTACCTTCCTAGACCAAGTGTTTATTTAAACCCTGAATTACCGAATGGATTTAAAAATACAGAAGTATGGTTTATTGAAGATATGAAAAAACAAAAGGAAAACCCGAATTGGAACAACAATGTCCGATTGCTTTTAGCCCAAGTAGAAAAATACCACAAGGATCCAACTTTCAACAACTATATGGACGGATTAAGGGAACTACAACAAAAAGGGAACAATAAGCTTATTGAACTTTATAGTCAAGCCGTTATTGGAGAAAACGATTTGAAATCAGTTAATTTTAAGGCATTGTTAAATGATGGAAACAAAAATTCCGTAAAATAAAATAGTCCTAAATGGGAGGCGAAATCCAGGAACTTACTTTTGGCAAAAAAGCTTGTGCACCGACCTTAACCATTTAGGACTATTTAAGCCAAGGCAAAGAATTAGAAATATACTTGTTTAATTTTCCAAAAACCAGCTAACTGATAAACTAAATTTAAACTCCTTGCAACCTCTAATACAATTTCCTTATAATTCTGCTCCCAGATAACCATGCCAACTCCTGATATCTATCTGAATTCAAATAGGAAGACCACCGCTCTTTAATTCCTTTTATCCCGTATTCATTAACCAGCAAGTTGTATGCCTTGAAAACAGTTTTAGAAAATATGGTTTTATTAATCCTGAATGCTAATTCAACTCCAGTTGACAAATCCCAGATGGGCGAGTTAACTGCATTTGTAGAATTAAATCCATAAGTAAATGCCATTTCCTCGATATCCTCAATTAAAAAAGGACAATTTCCCCCAAACACCAATACCAAAAGTTCATTTCCCATATTTCTAATATAAATTTGAGCTTTTGCATCCTCATCACCACAATAGATTAATGTTTGAAATCGTTCGCCCTGAACTCCCAAATAGTATATCCAAGATCCATCTAATACCATAACCAAATTATCCAAAAGCTGTCCTAAGGTATCGTTATACCCATTGCTTAAGCTGATATTGACATTTGACTGACCTACCCCCATCCTAAAAATAGCCTTATTAGCCTCTAAACCCGTAATTTCAAAAACGAAGGATTGATTTGCCAATTTGATATCCATAAAATTCAGGGAATGAAGCAAATCCATATATTCCCATTCCTTTATAGATTTCGGAATTTCAAAATTTCTTCTCTCCCTCCAAATTAAGTCAGTTCCGTTTTTCAACCTAATTTCTGTTTTTTCAGTATTCAGAACACCATGCCAAACTGGATAATTATTGCTTGACCTAATTGCATCCAAACTATTACAAATTCCGTTTTGGTTGTTTAATTGGCTAATCAAATCATCAAATAAAAAAAACTTCATTTGATCAATAACCAATTCCACCGAATTTTCAGGAAAAACCAAAAATTCAATGGGCTGAAAATCAGGATTTACAGACTTTACTTTCAGAAAAATTTCTTTTATACTCCACAACCCTTGCTTTCTTTCAACCAATGCCCTTTCAACAGAAGGATAACTAACATCATCTAGGTAAATTAGAATTGAATCTTCATAAATTGTATGTCTTTTAAATCCTGTAACTTTCCATTCAAATGAACCAAGCATTTCAAAGGAGGATTGATATCGTTTCTCATCTACACCTAATGTTTGTTTATATACATTTCTGCTTTTTGTAGGCGGATTACCAAACCATAAAAAAGAATTAGCCCAAATTGCTGTTTTCTTATAGTCACGCGCTTGGAAAGGTAATTTGCAAAGCAAATAAGTATTGATCCCCATCAAAAAAATGCCAAAGATTTTATTTAAAACGGAATTATTGGTTTAAACCCAAAGTGGACAGTGTCCACTTTGGGTAAACATAACCCCAATAGAAATTTACTCCATTTTATTCTCTAAAGAATTTTCTCTTTGCTGACAAATTGCAGGTATAACCAAGCTGGAAACCAAACAAATTGGGTAACCGGGAAATTGAATTTGAAGGCACCAAATAATAACCATTTAAAGAAAATCCCCAAAAACCACCTCCAAGACCAAATGTAGCAAATTGCCTTCCTCCTTTATTTGCTGATTCGTAAAAATATCCGCTACGAATAGCCCAATAAAATTGATTACTAAACACTTGTCTTGTTTCAAAACCCAATAGGTGATTTACTTCTTGCCATTCTTCCTTTGACCCATTAGGTGCATCATAAAAGGATTGCACCATGGCTGTCATAATATCCACATTAGGATTTTTACCTTTGGCAATTATTTTGTTACCCTGAGGATCCTCCAAAATATTCCCATAGGCATCGGTGGCATAAATTGGTGGTGAAGGAACTAAAAGTTTGTTTATTTCATATCCAAGATCAAAAGCAAAATATGATTTTGTTCCTACCTTTTGTCGCAAAGTTACCATAAAGCCTAGCTTTAAATTTTGAGGCAGAAACTCCCCTTGAAGTTTTGTATTTTTATATGATATTTTATTCCCAATATTTTGAATGGCCATTCCTAAATTCCATTGCAATTTTCCTGACGAATAAATTTGAACTGTATCACGATAATTAAAGCCTATATCTGCGGCAAAAGATTTCCCTACCGAACCTGTTCCTCCAACACTATATCCTCCTGTTAAATTTGAATTTATATATTTCAAACCCAAACCTAAATTGATGGTTCGACCAACAGAAACTCCATATTTTGCAGAAAAAATAAATTCTTTGGGTTTGTATTGACCAATATTGGTTCCAGTATTATCAGTAAATGTTATTGCTCCTTGAGAAAAATAAGTAAATTCCATTGCCACAGCATGTTTAGGTGCAATACCCCATAATATTCCTAAATGGCTGTAATTCTGATCTGGAACTGCATTATAATTAAAAGGAACATAGGACAGAAATCCAGATAAATACTTTCTACCATTCGCCAATAAAGCGGGGTTATGGTTTAAGGCTATTTCTGAATAAATGGATGTTGAAGTTACACCTAGTCCACCTTTCCCCATTGAAACAGCATCAGGATTGAAAAGTAAAAAAGGAACTGCAGTTGTAATTGTTTTTAATTGATAGGTAGTTTGACCTTGAGCAAAAATTCTAATCGTATTTATTACAAAACAACTAGTTAAAAGAATGTAGAAAGTAGTTTTTAGGATTTTATTTTTCATTGTGTTTGGATTTTACCAATCGTTATCGCCTTCTGCTTTGATTTGTTTTTTAAGGTTTTGAATAAATGCATTTAAATCCTCCTTGGCTTGGTTTTCAAATTCAGTAGATTTAAGATCACTAGACTGGTTTATAGGTTTTAATACAAAGAAACCATCCATAGAATACTCATATTCTAGCTCATCAATTTTATATGCCAATTCGTTATCTGTGCATTCCAGCTTCAAGATAAATTTAAGCTTTAAACCTTTGACCTTTTTATTAGAATTTGTTTGTACTGGCTTACTTAATGGTAGAACACAATTATTTTTTAATCCAAGCGAATTAGGTTTGTCGTTGGTTATTGCCGTTTGCTTTGAATTACTTTTAGCCCAATCCTTACAACGGTTTAGCAACACTTCCTTTCTTGTATTGGGTACCACTACTTTCTCATCCATTATGAATGAAAAGTTCAGGTTTTGTTCTGGACTAGTTGATGCAGGTTTAGGAGGAGTTGGACTACTTTCAATATTAGGCTCCTTAACCCTTTTAATTGGAACTTGAAACTTTGGTTTTTCGGCTAAAACTGAATTAATGATTTTATCAGAGTATCCTTTATTGATGTAATCAGCTAATTTCTGAATATCTTGGGTACTTAATTTAAATCTATTCTTTAAAACAAAAATAATCCATTTATCAGAAATCTTTGCCTTTTTCAACTCGTTACATTGCTCCAACTCTGGCAGAGCATATGCATTATCAGCAACTTCATCTACAATTTCTTTAGATTGACCTCCAAGCTCTAATAAATCAATTGACTCTTCCAAATCAAGCACTTGACAACTAGAAGGGAAGCCTATTACTTCCAAAAAACAAAAACAAAGGATGTACTTTAAAATATTCATTAAAATTTATAGCAAAGATTAGTAGTTCCGTTCATTGGATTTATCCCTATTGATAATTTACTCTTGTGATTTTGGTAAATGGCCATATTCACAGCACCAGAAATTAAAATTCCTAAACCTACTCCTGTTGTAATACCACCTAAAACAATTAACACACTGCCTGTTCCACTTCTACCCTTATAAAATGCAGTTGCAGCACCAATATCAAGACCAATTCCAACTCCCAACATTAAACCACCACCCAATAATTGGGTTTTTCCTCGCTCACGAAATCTATCATAATTTTTTATGGATGTAGAAGTAGGTAGCTTTTGACTTTTAATCGGGTCTTGGATTGAATTTGCCGTTTTATTTTCAGCACCAAAATGAACCTTTTCATCCAAACTCTTTTTTAGCAATTGTTCAGAATATCCCTTACTAATACGGGATTTTAATTCATCTATTTCAGATATTGACAGTTTGATTCTTTCCTTTAAAATATAAATTATCCAAAAATCTGGAATTCCAACTCCTTTTATTTTGTTCGATTGCTCTAATTCTTCTATGGAATAATCAGCATCTGCGGATGCATTTATCACTTCAGTACTTTGCCCACCCAAACCTAAAATTTCAATTTTATCTTCTGTTGAAAGCTTCTGGCAAAATGAAATTGCAGGAAATAAAATAAAAAACAACAAAATGGCTTTATAATACATTTTCAAAATCCTTCTCTTGGGTGGTTTTAATGAAAAAATCTAACTTATATTTGAACTAAGGCTAAGGACGATTAAAATTAATGAAGTACGTCAGGTTATCCAAATAAAATTGGGAAAACTCAATAAATATAGAGTATTCCAAGTTAAAATGGCAACCAATTCTTGTTCCAATTTCCGCAAAATTAATGGGTTGGTAAATATATGATTTATTTAAAACTGCTTGAAAACAAAAATAAACCTGTTACCTTCTTGGTCTCAAATTGAAATGAAACACCAGTTGAAATAAATAACTAAGAATACCCTTTGTAAAGCAAAGGTGAAATTTTGCAAATCTATAAACTACTTCAATCTTCTTTTTAAAGTACCAGTTAAAACCTCAAAATACAATTTACTAAATATCCAAGCAATGTTTATTTATTCTAGCTAAATCATGCTTGATTACCCACAGAAGCCTAGAGCTACAAGGAATACAAAAGGATATATTTTTGAACAAAACCCAATGTTAAAAACTCAGTCCAAAAGTGAACAAATGCGGCCAAAGTCTATATTCTAATTTCCGAAATTTGCAAAACTGAAAAAGGAAATTAAATTCTTCTGTTCATAGAATTAAGTTAATTCCAATTTCATCAATCATCAAGTAACTAAAATAAAATAGGGAAAGCGGGAACTTCCCCTATTTAAAAAGATTCTTGATTTTGTAAGGAACGACCAAACTCAACCAATGGATCAGGTGAATTAGCCTAGGGCTATTTCATTGATGCAAATGTAGAAACTTCTGTCAATGAATGTGACATGGTTTATATGAAATACTAACAATCAATTGATAGTATTTTGGTTTAGTAAGGCATATACAAAATCATTTAATCCCTTTTAGTTTCTCTGATAGTAGAATTAATGCTAAAGGCAAACTAAAAAAGGAGGTGAAAATGAATTTATAAGTACCAATCAACCAAGCTCATCAGTAAAGCAGAGCTTAAATGCTTTACAACAATTAATTTAATTTTTAAAACCTTGGTTCAGGATAAAAGAACCAGCACTAAAATGTCCAATTCAAAATTTCAAATATTTCAAAGCCCAAAGGATTTACACTATTACTATAGATTAAAATCCGCCGGCAACAATGAAACAATTCTTTCCGGAGAAGGTTATTCCTCAAAATCGGCTTGCCTTGACGGAATTATTTCTGTAAAGAACAATGCGCCATTTGACAATAGGTATGAAAGGAAAGATAACTTCAATTCCTTCACCTTTAATTTAAAAGCCTCTAATGGGGAGATAATAGGTCGAAGTGAAAGTTATACTTCAATTCAGGCAAGGGAAAATGGGATTAAGGCGGTTAAACTAAATGCCCCTATGGCAACCCTAGATTTTATTGATTAAAAACTAACCTAATAGAAGCTCAAAAAGGAGGTATTAAAAATGGCAAAAAATGGAACACCTGGCGATGGACATCGAAATGGAGCAGTAAAGCAACGTTCTCAAACTTACAACCCTCAAACAGATACGTGGGTAAAAAGAGATACAAATACTGGACGCTTCATGGATGCCAAATCGGATGGAACACCTTTTAAAGGTGTACGAAAGGAAAAATAAAATCACTGGTTTTAAGCCGCTCAGAACAATTGAGCGGCTTTTTTTAAATAATTAAAACTAAAGATTAATCAATAGCAGTAATATCTGAAAATAAATTGAGGGTAAGTATTGTTGAGAATTTGAATTTTTACATCTATGAAAGTGGACACTGTCCACTTTTTCAAAATTTCCAATTCTAATTTTATGCTGCCACAATTTCCATAAATACTTCTATTTTAGCTCCCTAATCAACATACAATCAATTTTTGGAAGAATTTTCAATTAGTGAACGTACTGCTAAAATGCTCCAAAACCAACATAATTATTTGACTTTTAAACCACAGACCAAAATGAATTTTAATACCATTGAAGAAATTAAAGAAGCTGGTTTTACTGGATTTAAGCCAATGCGTGATTTGTTTTTAGATAGTTCTTTAATTCCCAAAGTTAAGGGTGTCTATCTTGTTCTTAATCCAACTAAAAATACCCCTGATTTTCTAGAAATTGGATCAGGCGGATATTTTAAGTGCAAAAATCCGAATGTTCCCCTCTCTGAATTAAAATCAAATTGGGTTGACAATTCAATAGTTGTTTACATCGGCAAGGCTGGTAAAGATGGTAGCAATGCAACTTTACATTCACGACTTCAGCAATATTTTAGTTTTGGACAAGGGCGGAACGTTGGGCATTATGGCGGTAGATTAATCTGGCAATTAAAAAACCATAAAGATTTGTTGGTTTGCTGGAAAACATTGCCATCTAAAGACCCTCGGGCTATTGAAAAAGATTTAATTAATCTATTCAAAGCCAAATTTTCCAAAAGGCCCTTTGCAAACCTTAAGGACTAATTGGAATGAAAATTAAAAAAGTAAAAATGAACTTTCTAAAGGAACCCCTAATAAGTTTAATTGCAAATTAGTGGACACTGTCCACTTTTTCAGAACCAATATTAAACCCAAGAAAACTTTAAAATGCCCTACAGAATTCAAAAAACAATTATCAGCAAATACCTTGAACTTGTAAATCAAGAATTTGTAACCAAGGAACAGATTGAAGTTTTGCTCAGCACGGTGGAACATCTGTATAGAAACCAAACACTTACCAGTATTGACATTTACCGACAAAAACTTGAAATAATAACTTCCAACTTAATATCCTATCTTGAAACTATTCAAACAAGCCGAAAATTCACAAAACTTCAAATTGATTTGAACCAAGATATTTATCAAATCCTAAAGCACGATCTTGAAGGAATTGATTATCACCACACCGATTTGGGGGATTTAGACAAGTTTGATAATGAAAAAACTTTACCTATCTCCTTACAAAATGTAAAGCAAATCCTTGAAAACCTTATTGTAGCTAAACGATTTCTAACCTACGAAAAAGATTTCGAAGATTTTATTGCGAACCAACTAACCTTAATATATGGAAAGGAAAGGGTACACAAACAATACAGTGTTGGAGGATTCCTTGGATTAAAAACTGATATTGATGTTGGAAACGGACAAGTTGGTATTGAATTAAAAATAGCTGATAATCTCAAAGCAACAGATATGCAGCGGATGATCGGCCAAGTTGTCTATTATAAGAAACGTTTCTACGATAACAATTTAATTGTATTAATTGGTAGCGAAACAACGGTTAACGCAACAACAAGCGAATTAATGAAATTTATCGAAGAATTAGGAATAACGGTAATCTTTATTTCAGCAGTTAGTACCAGAAGAAAAACAATTTTGGTAGGGTAACCTTTACTAAGGAAATTCAATTTTGATTGAAAACAAACCTAACGAAACTGCAAAAAAATAGAAAGGCAAGTTAAAATGGGATTTTTGAGAACTAGGAGCCTAACAGTGTTAAGTATACTGCTCAATTATAAGTGGACAGTGTCCACTTCATTGGTTTTACCGTGAAAACTATGAAATACCCAAAAATTACATACTTGCCCCAATTAAAATTTCAAACTCCAGTGGACACTGTCCACTTTTCAGCATATTAAACTTTTATCCACTTATCCTTCAAACACCCAATGACTGAAAACACCAATTCCGAAGTAAAACCCATTTCAGAAACTGTTATAAAAAAAATCCTTGAACCCAGACCGATTGAAACGGATTTCCATAAAATGGTAAGTGGCTTTGAAAGAAAACTAGAAGCCTTTGATTTTCTGAATAATTGCTTTGATATTGAAAAATACTTTGGAGAGGGTGCAGGTCAATCTACGGCATTTTCCCATCTCATGCAGGATGGAAGAATCAAAGAAGAATGGATTTTAGATAAAAACAAAAAAGATTTTCAAGGTTTATATGTGTTTATCAAGGACAACAAAGCCTTTTATTTTGGAATTTCAAAAGGTGTTATAGGAAGAATAGTGCAACACGTAAAAGGAAAAAGCCATTTCTCTGCTTCACTTGCCTACAATATTGGGCTTTTGCATCATTTAGAACTTGAAAATAAAGAATATTCACATCAAAGGAAAGATCTATTGTTTTCAAAATTTGTTGAACCTGCTAAGGCTTTTCTGATGAAACAAAAAATTGCTTTTCTACCTATCCCTGACCCGGAAGAACTTTACCTTTTTGAAGTTTACTGTTCTATGAAATATAAAACAATGCTTAATAAATTTGAAACGCATTAGAACTTTAGATTCTTTTTTCTACAATTTCTACTAATTAATAAAACGGAAGGAACTGGATAAAGCAGGAATTTTGAAAAACAATTTTATACTAGGCTAAAACTATTGAAAAGACTTGATTACAAGAATATTAAAATTTTGAATTTAAGTAGCTGCATTTTTGACCTTTCTTTCTTGTTTAATACCTTTACCTCCTTTCCAAAATAATTCATCAAATGTTTGAACAGACTTTTAAGAATATTGACGACATACTACACAAAGATGCAGGCTGCGGAAGCGAGTTGGATTACGTGGAACAAACTAGCTGGATATTGTTTCTGAAATATTTGGATGACCTAGAAAAAGATCGGGCTACTGCTGCCGAACTGACAGCCAAAACCTATACCCCTATTATCGAAGCTGAATACCAATGGCCAGTTTGGGCAATGCCTAAAGATGGTGATGGCAACCTGGATCATCATAAAGCCTTAACAGGTGACGATTTGGTTGACTTTGTTAATAATAGGCTTTTTCCTTACCTTAAACGGTTTAAACAAAATGCCGAAAGTGCCGATACCATTGAATATAAAATTGGAGAAATATTTAGTGAACTTAAAAACCGTATCCAAAGTGGCTATAACCTGCGGGAAGTAATTAACCGAATTGATGAGCTCCGTTTTCGCACCCATGCCGAAAAGCATGAAATGAGCCACTTGTATGAAGACAAAATAAAAAACATGGGCAATGCCGGGCGAAACGGGGGTGAATATTATACTCCACGTCCCCTCATTACCACCATTGTAAAAGTAGTTGACCCGAAAATTGGCGATAAAATTTATGACGGTGCGGTTGGTTCTGCGGGTTTCCTATGCGAGGCATTTGCCTACCTGAATAAACCTGGTCTTTCATCTAAAGATTGGGAGACTTTGCAAAAAAGCACCTTTTACGGCAAAGAAAAAAAATCATTGGCCTACATTATAGGCATTATGAATATGATTTTGCACGGAGTGGAAGCTCCGAACATCATACACACCAATACACTGGCAGAAAACCTTGCCGATATACAGGAAAAAGACCGCTATGAAATAGTGTTGGCCAATCCGCCTTTTGGTGGAAAGGAGCGATCCGAAGTGCAACAAAACTTCCCAATTAAAACAGGTGAAACGGCTTCTCTCTTTTTGCAGCACTTTATTAAAATAATGAAAGCGGGTGGGAAAGCAGGTGTGGTGATTAAAAATACCTTTTTAAGCAATACCGACAATGCCACAGTTGCCATACGAAAAACATTATTAGAAAACTGCAACCTACATACCGTATTGGATTTACCAGGCGGAACCTTTACAGGTGCTGGTGTAAAAACAGTAGTATTGTTTTTTGAAAAAGGGAAACCCACACAAAACGTTTGGTTTTACCAATTGAACCTCGACCGCAATTTGGGCAAGACCAACCCACTCAACGAAAACGACTTGGCTGAATTTGTTGCTCTTCAAAAAACTTTTGCAGAAAGCGAAAATTCTTGGACAGTGAATGTGGCAGCTATTGATCAAAGTAACTTCGATTTGAGTGTAAAAAACCCGAATAAAAAAGAAGAAGCAGCTTTACGCCAACCGCAAGTAATTCTGGAAGAAATGAAAGCCTTGGACGAAGAAAGTGCGGAAATCTTAAACTCAATTTTGGATCTGTTATGAAGCAGGGTTGGGAAATAAAGAAGTTGGGGGAAGTTTGCGAAACAGGGGCAGGTGGAACGCCTTTGAAAACACATAAAGACTATTTTGAAGGCGGCTCTATTCCTTGGCTTTTAAGTGGTGAAGTAAGTCAAGGAGAAATTTTTGAAGCAAAGAATTTTATTACAGAAAAGGGATTGAAAAATTCTTCCGCAAAATTATTTCCACCGAATACTGTTTTGGTTGCAATGTATGGTGCAACCGCAGGGCAAGTTGGAATATTAAGATTTGAAGCTTGCACAAATCAAGCCGTTTGTGGCATATTGCCAAATGATAAAACAATACCTGAGTATTTGTTCTATTGCTTTTTGTCAAAGAAAGAAGAATTGGTTGCTCAAGCAGTTGGTGGAGCACAACCTAATATTTCACAAATAAAAATCAAGAATACAAAAATCCCACTCCCCCCCCTCTCTGAACAACAACGCATAGTTTCCATTTTAGACGAGTGCTTTGCCGCCATAGACAAGGCAAAAGCCAATGCTGAACAAAATCTTAGAAATGCCAAGGAACTTTTTGAAAGTTATTTAGAGAACTTAATTACCGAAATCTATAATTCTAATGAAACAAAAACCATTTCAGAGTTAGCAAAAGTTATTGGTGGATACTCATTCAAAAGTGGTGATTTTAAGAAAGAAGGAAAATATCAAGTTATCAGAATGGGAAATGTTCGCCCAGGGATAATTAGAGAAAACGAAAGCCCTGTTTTTATAAATGAACTTGATGAAAAAGCATTAGCAAAAGCACTGCTTCAACGTAATGATGTTATCATTACACAAACAGGAACAAAGAAAAAAAGAGACTATGGTTTTACTGTAATAATAGAAAAGGAAAACTACTTGCTTAATCAAAGAATTGCAACAATTCGGTTTTCTGAAAAGTATCTACCTAAATTCTTCCTTTATTTTTCTTGGACTAACCTTTTCAAAGACCAATATTTTGCAAATGAAACAGGAACAGTTGGACAAGGCAATGTTGGTATCGGTGCAATTACAGATGCAAAAGTTCCTTTCATTAAAATAAAACAACAAGAAGAATTCATTAGTAAAATTGATGTAATACTTGACGAAACTGAAAGATTAGGAAACATCTATAAAAAGAAATTAAACGACTTGGATGAAATGAAAAAATCAGTCCTACAAAAAGCTTTTGCAGGAGAATTGAAAACTGAAAAAACATTTTCGGAATGAGAATTAGAAAAGTTTGCATACAAGGATTTCGTTCAATAAATGAACCTTTGGAGTTAAATCTTGAACAAGTTAATGCTTTAATTGGTGCTAACAACTGTGGTAAAAGTAACATACTGAGTGCTATTTATAGAGTTCTTGGCAGAGATTGGGTAACCAAAAACACCTTCTTTGAAAATGATGTTTACAATGAAGATTACGACACAGATATTGTTATAGATTTTGAGTTTGATGAACCATTTAAATATGAGCAATTCGTTGGTATTCATGTTGAAATTCCTAAGGTCAGATTTTTTTATACCCGATACAAGAAAGGGGAAAATTCAGGAGAGAGAAGATTAGAGAAACAATGTTTACAACTCAATGACAATCCAGTATTCGGATTTAAATCAAAACCAAAAAAAGGTGAGCAACCACAAATGGTTCCCTTAACAACAATTCCACAAGAACTCCAAGAAACATTTCCAGTTATTTTTATTGGCACTGATAGAAATTTAAAAAATCAACTTCCAAGTAGCAGAAATTCTATACTTGGTACATTGATGAAAGATATAAATGCAGATTTTGAAAATCCCAAAAACCTAATTGAAGTTGGAAAGGAAGGTAGCGGAAAAATGTTACCAAGGAAGGACAGATTCAAACAAGCTATTGATGAAGCTATAAGAACTTTAAAAACAGTTGAATTTATTGCACTTGAAAATGCAATAAAAGATAATGCCCTTAAACAACTAGGATTTAATCCTAAAACCGAAACAGATAAACTCGATTTATACTTTAATCCATTAAGTTCAATTGAATTTTACAAGTCGTTAGAAATTTACGTTAAGGAACATGAATACAATATTAATGCAATAGAATTAGGAGCTGGTTTTCAAAATGCTATAGTAATGGCTATTCTTAAAGCATTTGAAGACAGAAAAAAGCAAGGTGCATTATTTTTAATTGAAGAACCTGAAATGTATTTGCATCCGCAAATGCAAAGGTCTCTTTATAAAACTATCAGACAAATTGGTGAAACTAACCAAATAATTTACATTACTCATTCACCTCATTTTGTAACAATTCCCGAGTTCAATGAAATTGTAATTGTTTCAAAAAATAAAAATGGAACACACATAAAAAAATCAACTCTTAAAACAAATGATGCCCTAAAGAATAAGTTTAGAAAAGAATTAGACCCTGAACGGAATGAAATGTTCTTTGCAAGAAAAATTCTTATAGTTGAAGGCGATACAGAAAAAATGGCTTTTCCAGAATTTGCAAAACGAATGGGTATTGATTTTGATGGTGTAGGAAGCACAATTATTGAAGTTGGTGGAAAAAGAAATTTGATTGATTTTGTTGAGTTAGCCATTTCTTTTGAGATTCCAGTCGGTTTAGTTTACGATACAGATAGTTCAGACTTCAAAAAAGAAGAAAAAGACGAAGAAGCAAAATATAACGAGCTTTTAAATTCATATGCAACAAAGTGTGTTCAGGTTTTTGTGTTTGAAAAGAACTATGAGGATGAATGTAAAAAATTCTATTCCGAAAAAACATACCAAGAGCATTGCCAAAATTTTGGTAGAAATAAAACTTTAAGAGCCAGATTGATGGCACAAGAAGAAACAATTCCAATCCCTGATTTTGTTAAACCAATAATCAGTTGGCTAGGAAGCTAAAACATCAATAAATGAACGAAACCGAAACAATTAATACCTTTAAATCAAAATATAAATCTGGAAATAAATTAGACAATACTTCTAGATTTAGAATTATAATTTCTGGACCTGATTATTGTTGTAAAACTTATAATTATGAAGGCACAAAAGGCTATAGAGTTCAAATTGGGGAAAACAACTTTTTAGAAATCCCAATTTCAATGCTCCTAAACCTATTAAATGCTTCTGTTATAAACCATTATATTTATAACAGAGAAATATTTTCAAAACTCTATGGACGGCAATTGCAAAACCATGGTTGCCACGTACATGTAGTTGGGAGCTTCTTTGTGTTATCAAATCTAGCTAGTAAACATGGTAACAACTATCTTATTAATCATGATAGTTTTCATTTAAATAATTGAAATTAAAAAATTGGTTGACTTTAACTCCAACATTCATTTAATCCACAAATGAAATTCTCAGACCCTAATTATCGCTTACCCACCATCCTTGCCCTTGATAGTTTTGAATTACTTGAAACAGGCACCACCCTTCCTATGGCTATTTCAGGGGTAGATCAGGCAACTGGCGAAAAGGGGCATTATGTAGTTAAATTCAAAGGAGCTGACCGAATGTCTGAAACAAGTTCGGCTTTTGAATTGTTGGCAGGATGGATGGCTTTGGAACTTGAACTTCCAGTGGTGGTTCCCGTTTTAATTGATATTTCAAACGATTTCATTGAAACTGCTTTGAGAGGCAAAGATGGATACCGAACAGCTGCCCAAAGCATAGGAATTAACTATGGTAGTGAATATAAGCCTGGATTTTCGAACCTTCCTAAATATCCATTTAGTCTTCCAAATAATTTCGAGGAACTTGCGCAGTTAATTTTTATTTTTGACCTATTCATAGCCAATACCGATCGAGGTCACCAACGACCAAATATTGCTTCAAATGGAAAAAGCCTACTAATTTATGATCATGAACTTGCCTTTTCCTTTTCCAGAATTATTCCGTTTGCAAGAAATAAAACCCCTTGGAAATTTAGCGAAACAGATAGAGAACTGTATGAAAAGCATATTCTCTATAATTGGATGAAAAGCATAAAACCAGATTTCACCCATCAAGTTGAGCAACTCAAATGTTTTGATGAAGCCTTTTGGTCTAAAGCCTATAAAACCTTGCCAAAGGAATGGACTAACAAAGAAGTTTTAGAAATTCAACCCTATTTAACTTCTATTATAGAAAACCTTCCTTACTTTGCAGAATCTCTTTCCAGAGCCATCGCCATATGAAAAAGTACCAATATCAAATTATCCGGTATGTTCACGACCATTTCACAGGCGAATTTGTGAATGTGGGCGTGGTAGTGTATTCAAAAGAAGAAAAATTCCTTTCCAGTAAAACCATTAGCCGTTATCAGCGGGTTAACCAATTATTTCCTGATGCCAATGGAAAATGGATAATTAAGGTTTTACATCATTTCAATTCGGGAGTTCAAAAGGCATCCAAAGAATTGAACGAGCTTTTTACCCCTTCCGAAAAACTTGAACACCTTACCAATGCCATTTTATCCAAAGACAATAATGCCATTCGATTGAGCGAAACAAAATTTGCCATTGATATGGATTTAAATGCCGCTTTAGATGGACTTTACTATTCCCAGGTTGAAAAATATGAAGGTAGAAAAGCCGATTCGAAAAGCTTGTTAGATGAAGATATTTGGAAATTTAAATACAAACAATACTTCGAAAAATACGGTATAGACAAACGTCTTCAAATTCATGAGGTGCAAGTTCCCAAGGATATTATTTCCTTTGAAAAATCATGGAAGAACGAAATTTGGCATTGCTACGAACCGCTTTCGTTTGTATTACAAGAAAAAGATGCTATAAAGGACAAGGTTTATAAATGGGCTGGGAAATTGCAGGGTCTTCAACAGGCAAATGAAAAGTTAACCCTAACCCTTTTAACCTCTATTGCTCCAGACCATCAGGACTTAACTCCTTTTATAAAAAACTACCTTATGATTGATTCCCCTAACATTAAGGTTAAGCTCATTACGGAGGATCAAGCAGAAAATTTAGCCAAGGAAATTAAAAAGGAAATTGACGAACATGATTCAACTTCCTAAAATTTTCTATTGAGCAAAAACTGTAAGAAAACGACTAAATGCTCAATAGAATGCTCAATAGGATGCTCAATAGAAATAATGCCCAAAAACCGTTAACCCTTATTAGCAAAGGGATTCAACCTATTTGAAAATAAAAAAGTCTATTAATTTTACCATAAAATCCCGACAATTATAGATGTGGTAGTTTAATAAATACAATGAACGAAGCAGAAACCAGAGCCGAGCTGATTGATCCCAAGCTAAAAGCTTGTGGATGGGGCGTTGTAGACGGTTCTAAAATTCTTCGTGAGTATACCATTACAGCAGGGAAAATCCAATCAGGGGGAAGAGGCAAAAGAGAAATTGCCGATTATGTGCTGCAATACAAAGGAATAAAACTGGCCATAATCGAGGCCAAAAGTGCCAATCTCGAAGTGGGCGAAGGCGTAATGCAAGCAAAAAAATACGCCCAAAAACTTCACCTAGAAACTACATATAGCAGCAATGGTAAAGAAATCTACCAAATCTGCATGAAATCGGGAGTGGAAGGATTGGTTTCCTCCTTTCTTAGTCCTGATGAGCTTTGGAACAAGACCTTTCCTGAAACTAAACTTGACCAAAATCCTGCAAATGAATGGAGAGAAAAGTTTGCTTCAGTTCCATTTGAAGATATTAATAAAACCAAAGCACCTAGGTATTACCAGGAAGGCGCAGTAAATGCCGTATTTGAAGCCTTAGCGAATAAGCAAAACCGTATTTTGTTAACCCTGGCCACTGGAACAGGTAAAACCACCATCGCCTTTCATATAGCTTGGAAATTATTTCAAACCCGTTGGAATTTGAAATGGGATGGCAGCAGAAGACCAAGAATCCTATTCCTTGCCGACCGAAATATACTGTCAGACCAAGCCTACGGAGAATTTACAAGGTATTCGGCCTTTAAAGAAGATGCCTTGGTAAGAATAAGTCCAAAAGCCATTAGAGACCTAAATGAAGATGGTAGGAAAATTAAGGTTAATACTTTTTTGACCGATAAAAAGAGAATACACAGGGTACCAACCAACGGGAATATCTTTTTTACCATTTTCCAAACCTTTATGACAGGGGTAGAACCAAATTTTGGTGAATATCCGCCTGATTATTTCGATTTTATCATCATCGACGAGTGCCACCGTGGCGGAGCTAATGATGAAAGCAATTGGCGGGGAATTTTAGAATATTTCAGTCCAGCCGTACAATTGGGATTAACTGCTACCCCTAAACGAAAAGATAATGTAGACACCTACCGTTATTTTGGAGAACCAGTGTATATTTATTCATTGAAAGAAGGTATTAATGATGGTTATTTAACTCCTTTTAAAGTAAAACGAATTAAAACAACGCTGGATGATTACCGATATACATCTGATGATACACTAATAGAAGGGGAAATTGAAGAAGGTAAATTATATGAAGAAAAGGACTTTAACCGTACCATCGAAATTGTCGAACGAGAATTAAAACGGGTAAATGTTTATTTGGATGAAGCAAACCAAAAAGAAAAGGCCATCATCTTCTGTGCCAACCAAGGACATGCAGCCTTGATAAGGGATTTGGTTAATCAAACCGCTAAAAGTAAAGACCCATTCTATTGTGTTCGAGTAACAGCCAATGATGGCGAAGAAGGCGAAAGATTGTTGCGTGAATTTCAGGACAACGAAAAGACTATCCCGACCATTCTTACAACATCACAAAAGCTTTCCACTGGAGTAGACGCTCGGAATATTCGAAATATAGTTCTTTTACGGCCTGTGAATTCAATGATAGAATTCAAGCAAATTGTGGGGCGAGGTACCCGCTTATTTGATGGCAAAGAGTTTTTTACCATTTACGATTATGTGGATGCCTATAAACACTTTTCCGATCCAGAATGGGATGGAGAACCAATAGGCGAAGAACCGTGCAGCACTTGTGGTAAAAGTCCGTGTGCATGCTATAAAACGCCCATACCTGAGTGCTCAAAATGTGGTTCTTCGCCTTGTCGATGTGTAAAAGATCCACCTCCACCTTGTATCAAATGTGGTCAAACACCTTGCATTTGTAAGAAAAAAGTCAAGGTAAAATTGGCTAAAGGAAAGGACAGGGAAATTCAGCACATGATTTCAACCTCCTTCTGGGGTGCGGATGGGAAACCTATTACCTCCGAAGAATTCATGAAAAACCTTTTTGGTGAACTTCCAAAACTATTTAAAGACGAAGATGAACTTCGAAAACTTTGGAGTAATCCAATTACGAGAAAAGCTTTATTGAATAAATTGGAAGTGGCAGGATTTCCAAAAAGCGACTTGTTAACCCTTCAGAAACTGGTTGACATGGAAAAAAGCGACCTATACGATGTGTTGGAATATGTATTCAACGGAGATTTTGAGGCCCTAACCAGAGAAGAACGGGCCAGAGCTGTGGAGGAATCGGTTTTTGTTCTACTAAACCCGAAGCAGAAAGAGTTTATTTCCTTTGTATTAAGTAAATATATTGAAACAGGCGTGGAAGAATTGGATCAAGAGAAACTTCCAATTTTATTAAACAACAGATACCAATCTTTGGAAGATGCCAAATTAGCCCTGGGAGATGTCTCCAGCATAAGCAGGTTGTTCATTGAATTTCAGGAACATTTGTATAGGGAGAGGGCGGCGTAGAAGAACTTAAATTTCGTTTTAAATATTAATTATATGTTTTACCAGAAAGATGCAATTTCATTTCTAACAATAATTTATCGTCTTTAAACTCTTTTTCCTTTAAAAGGGAATTAACTTTATTTAAAATAACAGGATTCTCAAAACCCAATTCTTCAATCAACAAATATAGCTCTTCCATTCTCTCAGTTTTCAACTTTAAGTTATTTATTACCACTAAATTCTCAGGAGTAATTTGATTAAACTTATTATTATCAAATAAGTGCCCCTTTACTGCACCTAACTTCCCATAAATCCATAAATCACAATTTTCTTGGATGGCATCATTAAGGCCAATAGCAAAAGAATTATCTCGAGTTCCCCTGAAAAGCAATTTTGAAACTTCATTTGAATCTGAAGGATAAATACATACATAATGTTGGGGATCCAAAGGAATCTGAATTATATTAGTTATATTTAATAATTTCATTTTGGATTCTTCAATCCTTTTGAACATTATAGGACAATCTGATGAAATTAGTTTAGTATCGCCATCAATTTTATAAACAACTATACCAGCATTCCAATTTTGAAGAGCATAATTCCTCCATTCAGAAAAATGTTGTTTGATAAATTTAATACGATTGTTTTCTTTAAGATCTCGAATTATACCTTCTAATTCGGATTCATTAAAATCAAAATAAATCCCAAAATAGTTTCCATTTATTCTACCATCCTGACCCTTTTTGGATACTAGGTATTTATGAATTCTATCAATTGCTTTATTCTCAACGTTCATAAACCTAGGATTTCTAAAGTGCAAACTAGTTAAAACTTTAATAATTTCAGATCTTTCAAATGGTGTTATTTCATTAACCTCTGGATTAATAAGTTTTTTGTAAACTTTTGGATATAATGAGTCAACATTATGGGCATAAAATTTTTCTAAGTAAAACTTATCCCCTACTCCAGGAAGAGTGTAAATGTTTTTCTGGACGCAGATATCATTAATGCTTAAAGGTTTGTAATGCACATTGGCCTGACCTTTCATTTTGACTTCAACAAAAAAATTGCTATCTATTTCAGTGGCGAAATTTTTTAAGTAAGCCTTGGGAATATAATGTTGATGATTCAATTCTAGTTTTTTTTATAATTAATGATCAATTTAAATTGAAACCAATATAAATTCAAGAAACTTTAGATGCCCGATGATCTAGGTTAATGTCAAGAGGAATTTTAGGTTCCACAATATTATCAAATATCTATAAATAAAAATGGAGTTCGTTTTCTGTAAAGTGGTAATCAAAAATTTCAACAAGAAGGTCTTGTTTGTCTTTCTGCTCCAAATTCGTTACCTGTTTATTCTAAACTCTTTCAAAATTTGGAAAGCTCTTTGTTTCAATTGCTTTTAGGATTGGATTTATTTCCATTTTAGACTAGTGTTGGATCTTTAGTAAATTTCAAATGCTAGTATTTACTTTCCATTGCCAAAGTGGACAGTGTCCACCTTCTTTGAACCTTCCATATAAAAATAGATCAAACTAACTTAAATTTTTATTATTTTAGAAATCACCAAAATTTAATCTTTGACTTTTCTATGAATTTTTATTTTTGGGGAAACTCTATTTAGTCATGAAAAAAACAATAATTCTCCTTTTTGTTTCAATTCCTATTTTGGTATTGAGCCAAGGAAACAGTGGAAACATCTTAACCACTCAAAAAGATAGCCTAAGTTTGAACACTCAAAATATCAAACAAATTTTAAGCAAGCTTGAAAAACTTGAAAAAAAAATAGATTCGGAAGCTCCTAAAACCATTGTAGCATCAATAGGTGGCAATCTTGATTTTTTGGAGAAAGTTAAAGTTAATGGTGTATATTTTGACATTGACTTTTTTATTCCTGAACTAATTGGAAAATCTAAGCAAGGCTTTTTTAAAAGGATTGGACTTTCTGGAAGATTAAATCAAGGCAGGGTAATTTCAGTTGACACTTTGGGCACATTTAATGCAAGGTATTTTTCTGAAACTGGTTCAGATACCCTAACCCAAATTACTTCAAAAATCAGGAACAGTTCAAATAATGCTGCTAGTTATTTTTCCTGTCAGTTTCTTCCAACAATCAGATTAGCTGGTGACCAAGATTCAGATTCAAAATTGTATTTTGCCTATTATACAGATTTATACAGATACCAAAGCAAATTTAGCCGAAATCAGGAAGTAATTAGCTCTGATTCTATTTCAATTTTAAAGCCATCAGATTTCAATCCATTAACAGATACTGTATCATATAAACCTGTAATCTATAATATTTCTAACACTGCTTATAATTGGAATAATGGTATTGGATTTCATTACAGATACGACACAAAATATGTTTCCTTGTACGTAACTGCAATTGCAGGAATTGGAAATGTTGTAAGCGGTAATTTTCAAAAAAATGGCTTCTTTTATTATTCAAGGGTAGAGGCATTTGAAAACCAGCTAGGATTTAAAGTAGGAGTAGAAATTCGTTCAGTAGTTAGCATAGGAAAAGACCCCTCCATTTTCTACAATAGTCCTATACCATCTCCAAATATTTCATTCTATTTTGCAAAAACTCTTAATTTCTCGAACATTAAAAGCTTAATTGCTGGCGGGTAAAGTAAGCAAAATAATTAAAGCTTTATCATAAGCTTGTATTGGACACTGTCCACTCCAATCCAAATCTGGAATAAAAATTTAAAGTTTTTTAAAAAAGTTGGGGTGCAGTGGACAGTGTCCACTTTTAGGATTATCAATTAACTTTACCACAACAGAGGATTTGAATTTTAATTTACTTAGAAATTTTAAAAATTTAAATTGCAATTTAAGGTAAAGGAAGAATAACTATTTTTGGAAGTAAATTCTACCATTTCATGAAAATAATCAATAAAAATGGAATAAAAGAGGATATAGCAATAGTTGCATCGGTTAATGGTGGGTATTCGTGTAAATTACCATTAAAAATAATAGAATCAAATTTCAAATATTTTTCTTTAACTTCTGAAAAAAACCAAAAAATTAATAAAAAATTAAGTTTAAAATTAGATTATATAGTTGGAGAAACCTATGATGAAGTTAAAATTCGTCTCATTCAATACTGTAAGGAAAACAACTTAATCTGTGAAGAAGACTAAAAAGGATTTTGATTCGAATTTTTAAATACCTGATTATTTAACTCAAATTTATGGTAAAAAAAAACCTTTTTATTTTTTTCATCCTATTAAAACTATCTTTTGGAATAGGATATACACAAATTCCAATTCAATGGGCCAAAAATTATGGTGGATCAAATGGGGATGGTGGAAGATGTTTGGCAAAAACACAAGATGGTGGTTATATTTTGGTTGGATCATCTGAATCTTCAAATGTTGATTTATCTGGTAATAATGGAAATTTAGATTATTGGGTAGTAAAAGTGAATTCAGTAGGTGATATTCAATGGCAAAAAAATTATGGTGGCTCAGGAAGAGACTTTGCCTATGCTGTTCAAACAACAACTGATAATGGTTATATTATAGCTGGTTATAGTGAATCAAATAATGGGGATGTATCTGGAAATCACGGAACTTGGGATTATTGGATTGTTAAAATTAACAGTATTGGATTAATTCAATGGCAGAAATCTTTTGGAGGGTCAGGAGAGGATTTAGCAACTTGCATTGAACCAACAATGGATGGTGGATTTTTAATAGGCGGTTACAGTAGTTCTACTAATGGTGATGTAAGCGGTAATAATGGAGCATCAGATTTTTGGATAATAAAAATAGATCCCTTGGGAAATATTATTTGGCAAAAATCCATAGGCGGCATCAATGATGATTTTTGTTATTCAATTAAACCAACTTTTGATGGTGGATATTTAGTTGCGGGTTCAAGCAATTCAAACAATGGTAATAACATTCAAAATCATGGACTTTCTGATTGTTTAATTTTCAAGCTAAATTCTTTAGGGAATGTATTATGGAATAAAAACTATGGAGGAACAAGAGATGATGTGGCATGGTCAATTAAAGAAACGAATGATGGAGGATTTATTTTTTTAGGGGGAAGTAATTCCAATGATTTTGATGTTTCAGGAAACTTTAATAATAATCAATTTGATTTCTGGGTAGTTAAAACAAATTCAATTGGACAAATACAATGGCAAAGATCCTTAGGAGGATCAAATAATGAAATAGGTCAGAGTATCGAAATCGATGCTGATGGTGGATACCTAATGGTAGGATTTTCATCTTCAAATGATGGGAATATTTCTAACAATCATGGGAATTACGACGGCTGGCTTTTAAAACTTAATAATTCAGGAACTTTACTTTGGCAAAAGTCATTAGGAGGAAGCAATCAGGATGAATTAGAATGTATAAAATTAGCAGACGATGGAGGTATTGTTGGGTTTGGAAGGAGCATTTCTTCTAATGGGGATATACCAAACAATTATGGCTATGACGATTATTGGCTAGTTAAGTTATTTGATCCCTTGTGTGATTTTTCAACCACAATATCACCCGAAATTAATAACACGACTTTAGGAGCAAACACAACATTCCATGGTTATGTTTCAAATGGGTTGACCCCTAACCTTCAATGGCAAGCAAATTTTGGTCAAGGGTTTCAGTCATTATTTGATTATGGAAGTTTTTCTGGAACCAATTCTGAAATATTATCAATTGAAAACATTCAACTTTCTTACCATAATTTACCAGTTCGGTTGATAACCTCTATTGGAAATTGTATTAGTGTATCTGAAGTTTCGATCCTGAAAATTCTAGACACTTGTATTACAACGATAAATGATACGAATTTAATAACTGTAACCGACACGTTATTAATAAATCTAATTATTACTGGAACGAGTAATCAATTATCAAGTAACACAATAAAAATATTTCCGAACCCAAGTAATTCCACTATTTTTTTTGATTATGGACAATATTACTTATTAAATGGCTTTTCTATTGAATTAGAAAATGCCTTAGGTCAAATATTATTTCAAACTCAAATTAACCATGCTCTAGATCAATTAAATATCGGATCTATTGGTGGTAGTGGAATTTATTATGTAAATATTATAGATCAAAATGGAAATAGAATTGATGTTAGAAAAATTTTGATCCAGTAAATTTGATTTAAATGGCCAATTAAAAATATTCATCGATTTTAGGTTAATTGGAATCAAAATAGTGGACACTGTCCATTTTAAAACTTTAAAAAACCTTTTTCGCCTAACCCTAAAACTTCAATTTCCCCATTTCATCCAATATTTTCTTTCTCGTATTTTGCACATACCGCTTAGTACTTTTAGGGTCATCGTGCCCCATTACATCTTGAATAACCTTTAAATCTACTCCTTTCTCATGGGCTACCGTGCCAAAAGTGTGCCTAGCCACATGACTTCTTAATCGTTGGCTTAAATTTGCCGAAACTTCAATGGAAGCTAAATGCGCATTGTATTTTTGATTTGAAATAATAGGAAAAACTAGCATCTCTTCTTCTTTCTTGTTTCCTTCTTCATCAAAAATATACTTTTTCAATATTTCCTTTGCTTCCGGAAGTAAGGGTATAAATAGTGAACGTGGACCAAGTTTCCTATTTCCCTTTTCCGTAAAAGTGGCTATATGCGAAAAATCATCTGAAATATCTCCGCATTTTAAAACGGTTAAATTGCTAAATCGTAATCCTGTATAAAGTTGTATTCGAATTCGATCAAACGACCTTGCTTCTCCAGGTGTTTTAGGTTCAAATTTCAACAACTTTTGAATGTTTACCTCATCCAAATAGGTGGTTTGGCTTTCTCCGTCAGTAATTGTGAATTTTGTGAAAGGATACTCTTTAATCAATCCTTCGGCAAATGCTCTTTTTACAAAAATTCTAAATACCTTAATATTTTTGGCCACAGTTGTTTGCACAAGCTTAGCTTGTTGTAAAAAGGCTTCAAACTCTTCCAGAAAACTTGGTGTCAATTCATGAAACAAAATTTCTTTAGGATGAAAATCCTTCAAATGGCCAAACATCGTTCTATAGTTCTTTAAGGTATTGCTATCCAAATGGAGCCTTTCCTTTCTACGAGCAAATTCTTCCTCATAAAAGCTATTAAAAGTACCAATTTTAGCCTTCTTGCCTTTTGAATAAACTTCATTGAAGGTATCAATAGTTAATTGCCTTTCACTCTGAAGAAATTCAGAAAAAATTGTTCTTACCTCTAACTTCTTCCGATCTATGACATTATTCAGGTAAATGGAATTCCCATGGCCAGCTTTAATTTCTCCCTTTGCGGCATTCCAAAATTTTGGATCTACCTTAACTCCTGAAATACCATACCTTCGATCAGTATCTCCTATAGTTATACGAAGTTGTACTTGCTTTTCCCCATTCTTATCGGGTTGGTCTGGTCTAAGGACTGCTTTAATGGTTGCCATTTTTGTACCGGGTTTTGTACCGGGTACAAAGGTAAAAGAAAGGAAATTTCCTTTATCATGGTTTATCTGAAAGCTCCGGAAATGTCAATAAAAAAAGGGTAATGATAAAATTTGATTATTATCATTACCCTTATCGAGTGGTCCCGTAGGGATTCGAACCCCAAACCTTCTGATCCGTAGTCAGATGCTCTATCCAATTGAGCTACGGAACCAACTTTATTGTCCCTTTTTTGAAAAGGAGGGCAAAAATACGATTATTCTGCCAATACAATAACTTTATTTTTATTCATTTCCACAACACCTCCATTTACATCGAAGAATTTTGTGTTGTTGCTGCCGTCTACTACCTTGATTTTTCCTTTTTTCAAGGTGGCAACAATCGGAGCGTGCATGTTCATCAATTCAAATGAACCTTCCGTTCCTGGCAATTGTACCACATTAATTTCTCCGGCATAAAGCTCGGCGTCGGGGGTAACGATTTCGATATACATCAATCAGCTTATTTAGATTCGGCCAACAATTTCTTTCCTTTCTCGATGGCATCTTCGATGGTACCTACCAAGTTAAAGGCTGCTTCTGGATACTCATCTACTTCTCCATTCATAATCATGTTGAAACCTTTGATGGTATCGTTGATGTCAACAAACACCCCTTTCAAACCGGTAAACTGTTCGGCCACGTGGAATGGTTGTGATAAGAAACGTTGTACACGACGTGCTCTGTGTACCACCAATTTATCTTCCTCAGAAAGCTCGTCCATACCAAGGATGGCGATAATATCCTGAAGCTCTTTATAACGTTGCAAGATTTGTTTTACGCGTTGAGCAGTATTGTAGTGGTTGTCGCCCAATACCGCTGGAGAAAGAATCCTAGAAGTAGAATCCAAAGGATCCACCGCTGGGTAAATTCCCAACTCAGCAATTTTACGACTCAATACCGTAGTAGCATCCAAGTGGGCAAAGGTTGTAGCAGGCGCAGGGTCAGTCAAGTCATCCGCAGGCACGTATACCGCTTGTACAGAGGTAATAGAACCACGTTTGGTTGAAGTAATACGCTCTTGCATCAATCCCATCTCCGTAGCAAGGGTTGGTTGGTAACCTACCGCTGAAGGCATACGACCTAATAGAGCCGATACCTCAGAACCTGCTTGGGTAAAACGGAAGATATTATCAATAAAGAAAAGAATATCACGTCCGCCGCTTTGCTCATCTCCATCACGGAAATATTCGGCCATGGTTAGACCAGACAAAGCAACACGGGCACGGGCTCCAGGAGGTTCGTTCATTTGACCAAACACCAAGGTAGCTTGTGATTTAGCTAACTCTTCCATATCCACTTTGCTCAAATCCCATCCGCCTTCTTCCATGGAGTGTTTGAAAGCATCACCATATTTGATAACGCCTGATTCAATCATCTCTCTCAACAAATCGTTTCCTTCACGGGTACGCTCACCTACACCAGCAAATACAGATAGACCAGCATAACCTTTGGCAATGTTGTTAATCAACTCCATAATCAATACGGTCTTACCTACTCCGGCACCACCGAACAATCCAATTTTACCCCCTTTGGAGTAAGGCTCCAACAAGTCGATAACTTTGATACCAGTGAAAAGAACCTCTGCTGAAGTAGAAAGATCTTCAAAACGCGGAGGAGTGCGGTGAATGGTATAACCGCCTTCGTTTGAAACTGAATTGATACCATCAATCGCTTCTCCGATTACGTTAAACAAACGACCTTTTACTTTGTCGCCAATCGGCATACGGATTGAAGCTCCGGTTGATACAACTTCCATTCCGCGGTACAATCCGTCTGTAGAATCCATCGCAATGGCACGTACAGTGTCCTCTCCGATGTGTTGTTGTGTTTCTAAAACAAGACGTTGTCCGTTGGAACGAATAATTTCTAACGAGTCAAGAATGTTTGGTAGTTTACTGGTTTTGGTATCGAATGCCACGTCTACAACTGGACCGATTACCTGAACTATTTTACCTGTATTAGCCATCGAGTGATTTTTTGATGATTTTTCGGTTATTAAAACCCTTGAAAAAGGCGGTGCAAAAGTAGTGCTTCAATTTACTCAATCAACAGGCTGTTGAAAATAAATTATAAGTATGGCTAAATCCCTTCAAAGCCAAAGGGAAGCTAAAGTTCAAAGAAATAAAAAGGCGGGTTGAAAATCAAGCAAAAGCCTAAAAACTTTCGAAAATTTCCGACATCTTTTCCTTGGTGATGGGTTCGTATCCCTTAGGTTCAGAAAAGACTGCATCCTCGATAGCATCACCATTTACCTGGATGGCCGAAAACTTCATTTCTATATTAAAATCTTTGTAATTGTATTCCATTAACATGCCTTCCAATCCTTTAAAGGGATTAAACCAATTGGCATTCTTTGGTCCAATTTCCGGACAATAAAACACCTCGAATTTTTTCCCACCAACCAATTCCACTATGGCCTTTTTACACTCGTATCCTGCAATTTCCTTTACTTCGGCGGTTTGGGTAATTTTTATCTCCGGAAAAACCTTCATGGCATTTTCTTGGATCCCAAGAGAATCCAATTTCAAAATATACTTCTTGTTTACCACCTTCAACAACTGAAAACCAGTTTTGGTGGCGGCATCGGTAATAATGCTGGTTTTAAATATGCTGCCTGTTCCCAACTCGGAAAGGGTTTTGCCATCCTTAAACCTAAATTCCATTTTGGAAGGCAACATCATGGCGGCAAACATGTCTCCCTTTTCAATACCCGGATACGAAATGGCATATTCAATCATGCCTTCCTGTAATCCTTTTTTATTCGTCAAACTACTACATCCCACCATGAAGGAAAGGGCAAGTATGGCAACAAAAAACAGGTAGATTTTTTTCAAACTGGAATGATTTGGGTGGTTTTTAACTTAGGCTGCGAATATAAGGTTTCTATTTTCTAAACAATTCAAACATTTATCGCAGCTTCATTCGCCTTCATCGCCTAATTCGCCTAACCAATAGAAATCCTTCGGCGAATAGCCAACACGGTACCAATTACCATAATTAAACAACCAGCCCAAAGTATATTAATACCCGGAAATACAATTGCCTTCATGATTACAAAATCCTGTTGGTTGGCATTTTTCTCCAAAACCTTCACTTCAATCTTCCCGTCCTGTGGTATCAGCTTCTTGATTTCAAAGGCCAACCCAAGCTTTTGGATGGTATCCGGAAAACTAAAGGCAACGCCCTTGTCCATCGAAACACCATATTTAGGTTTGGCTTCAAAAATATTCCTGTTTACATCGTAGGCTTTAAATACAGCGGCAACGGCCACATCCTTTTCACCCAATTTCAATGACTCTTTGGAAATATCCTTATCAAATCCCTCAAACACGATAATACTGTTGTGGGCAAAAACGGAATCACCCGGTTTCATGGTAGATGTTCCTATTTCAACAAATGCATCCGGATTTTCAGCCCTGTCTTCCCTGAAATTATCCATAGTAATATGGGTATACACATCCTTGTGCAAAAAATGCTTGGTATCAGGCTCTGCCACATTTCCCATTCGTTCATTCAACTGTACTAAAGGATGCAAGGTGAACAAACTGGCATAGGTCCCATTGCCCTTTTCTAAATATTCAATATCGTAATAAATATTGATCCCTTCTTTTCTTCTGCCTTTATAAACAACATGGTAATCGCCCAACTGCAGGGTATCGAGCTTGTTCAACAAAATATTTTCATTGTTGTTTAAACTTTCACTGAAGCTACGGGTATCAATGCCGCTGGTGTTTTGTGAAATAATTTTTTGTTTGGCATTCGAAATCAAAGCGCCCAACAAAATCATTCCGAAACCTACGTGGGCAATACTCGCACCGGCCGTTTTCCACTTGGTTTTTAAAATGCTGGCCCAGTAAAAGGCATTGGCAGTTATCGCAAAGGACGAAGCAAAAAGCAGGGTCAAATAGAAAAGTTCTCCCATTTGAGCCAAATAAGCCAACGCAAAAGTCAATACAATTGCCGATACAAAAGGCCAAAGCAGGGATTTCAAAAAGCTTAGAAAATCAGTATTCTTATATTTTAAATATTGGGTAAATGCCAGCAAAAGGGCAACTATTACCGCAATCGGAACCTGCCATGAATTGTAGTGTTTGGCTACATTCAAGGGTGGTGCCAAATTGCTTCCAAAGGTTTTGTTGATTACCGGAATGCTGGTTGAAAACAACACCTGGAAAGCCGATACACAAAGTACCAAAGCCCCTACAAACATCCAAAATTCGCGGCTCCATAATTTTTCCTCTGTTTCTTGGGCCGGAATTTCTTTACGACGAATAATAAGTAACAAAAAGCCCAACACAAAATAAAACAGAAGGTAAATCAACAATTGTCCGCTCATTCCCAAATCGGTAAAGGCATGCACCGAAGTATCGCCCAAAATACCACTTCGAGTTAAAAAGGTCGAATACAAAATCAATACAAAAGTGATGATGCAAAGCGAAAAAGCCAAAATCAAACTTTGTCCCTTGTTTTTAAATATCAACATGACGTGGGCCGCGGCAACCAAGGTAATCCAAGGCACCAAGGAGGCATTTTCCACCGGATCCCAAGCCCAAAATCCACCAAAACTCAAAGCTTCGTAAGCCCAGGCTCCACCCATTAAAATTCCTGTTCCCAAAATCATTACCCCAAAAAAGGTCCAAGGCAAAGCAGGTTGCAACCATTCGGTATACTTGCGCTTCCAAAGTCCGGCGATAGCAAAACAAAAAGGCACCACCGTTGATGCAAAACCTAAAAACAAGGTTGGCGGATGAATAGTCATCCAATAGTTCTGCAAGAGCGGATTCAAACCTCTACCGTTTATTTTGGAGAGGTAATCGGCACTTTGGATAAAGGGCAAATTCATGTAATCTTGGTGTTCGCGCAATAAAATAAATGGATTCGAACCCAGTTTATAATCGCCAAACCAAACGCCCAAAAGCATTGAAATTAAAAACACCTGTACCGATGCCAGCACAGCCATTACTGGTGCGGCCCATTCATCTTTCCTACGCATCAATACCAAACCAAGTATCACATGCCAAAAGGTCCATAACAAAAAGCTTCCCTCCTGCCCTTCCCACAAACAGGAAAGTATATATTTCATAGGCATTTCCTTGTTGGAGTGCCAAAAAACATAGTAGTACTCAAAGCGGTGACTAACCAATAAATACAATAAAATACCGGCTATTCCAAAAACTGAAAAGGCATGTACCCTGAAAGCATTTTTGGCCATAGCACCCCATGAGGTTACAGCCGTTTCATCCTTGGCTTGGGTAGAAAAAAAATAGGCTATACAAGCCAACAAAGCCGCTGCAAAACCCAAGGCCAACAGGGCATTCCCTGCTTGACCCCAAATCAATTGCTCTCCATTGTAAACCATAGAAAAATAACGATTGCCTTTTGGCAAATTCGGACGCAAAGGTAAGCCTTGCAACCAGAAAAAAACCAGGCTTGAAAAATATTCCCAGCTATGGCAAACCTAGCGAAAAAGGCATCTCACCCAAATTCACTAATTTTCTATTTCCTCTCTTCTCATTTCCATTTCTATAATTACTTGGCGGGCCCCATTCGCACTTAATTTTGTACCTAATTTAGGGTTTAGCAAGGCGAATGGTCGGGCTATTCGCTGCAAGTCCTCACGCCTATCGCATTCGCTCTGGCCGTTGTGGGCTTTACGCTGCTATCCCTGCCCGGAAGAGTGTAGTGCTTTAAATGAGCTGTTGGTAAGGAACTTAAACTACGGTGCTTCGATTAAAATACGTGTTAGATTTGTGGAATTAGGCGACCCCGAATCAAATTTCAACCAGTAGAACCACTCCATTTTTGCAGGCTACAAAATCCAAATCTTCAATTGAATTTATTATCCTTCAATAACAATTGGTTTGGGTTTGCATTCATTCTTTTGTTTAGCTTTAAACATCGCCCTTGGGAAATCTGCATTTAACCATCGCTTGCAACCGGGCATGAAAAACCAAAGCCCAATAAACTACCAAAAACCAGGCACGGAGGCCACGGGGCAAGGATAGAGGCAGTGTAGCCCACAGGGATGCGGAGGCACGGAGCAGACCGAGGACTACCGCCGAAAGCCTGACCCGAACGCACCTAGCAGAAAGCCTAAAAATTTCTACCCAAGTCAATAGGTGCGGAAGGGGGCCCCCCAAAAAAAACCTCCTTCACCGAAAAATAATTCGAAGAAAGAGGTTGAATTAGAATAAAAGATATTCCTTACATCGTTTTCAATTCGCTCACCAACTTGGTTAAAACTCCTTTGGCGTCGCCGAAAAGCATGGAAGTTTTTGGATTGTAGAACAAATCGTTGTCGATACCGGCATAACCTGCATTCATACTGCGTTTGTTAACGATTATATGGGTAGAATTTTCCACATCTAAAATAGGCATTCCATAAATTGGAGAGGAAGGATCGGTTTTAGCAGCCGGATTCACAACGTCGTTGGCTCCAACCACCAATACCACATCGGTTGAACTGAATTCAGGGTTGATATCCTCCATTTCTACCAGTTTGTCGTAGCTCACATTACTTTCGGCCAACAACACGTTCATGTGTCCAGGCATACGTCCGGCCACTGGGTGAATAGCATATTTTACTTCCACACCTCGTTCTTCTAAAATGGTTTCCAACTCGTGGATCACGTGCTGGGCTTGGGCAACTGCCAAACCGTAACCAGGAACGATAACCACCTTTTTGGAATAATTCATCAAAGTAGCGGTATCTGAAACGCTAATGTCTTTGATGCTTCCTTTCTCCGTATTTCCGCCACCTGCAGCGGTAGAACCCCCAAATGCGCCAAATATCACATTGCTCAAGGGGCGGTTCATGGCTTCGCACATTACCAAGGTGAGCAAAGTACCAGCCGAACCAACCAAAATACCGCCGGTCAACATAATTTTATTGTCGTACAAAAAGCCTCCGAAAGCTGCAGCCAAACCGGTAAAAGAGTTCAACAAGGAAATAACCACCGGCATATCAGCGCCACCGATGGGCACCGTAAACAAGATACCATACACAATGGCGGCACCAAATAAGGCAAAGAGAATTACCTGACTATCCGGACTGGCTATTACCACCCAAGCACCGAAGGCAACAACAGCAGCCATCACGATGGTATTAATAATATTGTATTGGGGCAAACGAATAGGTTGGTTCATGGTTCCGTTCAATTTCAAGAAAGCGACAATACTTCCTGAAAAAGAAACCGAACCGATAACCAAACCGGCAACGATTGATAAAAGCGCACCTGTATTTCCGAGGTTATGGTGGTATTCCATCAGACCGATTAAGGCCGCGCAGGCACCACCCATACCATTGAACAAAGAAACCAGCTCGGGCATTTTGGTCATCTGTACTTTTTTGGCAGCCATCCAACCCACTGCAGTACCAATACCAATGGCGGCAAAGATGAGTCCGTAAACAAATCCAGGGACTTCCCCTTCATGAAAAAGAATGGTAACGAGGATGGCCAGGATCATTCCGGCAGCAGCCACTAAATTACCGTTACGAGCAGTCTTAGGATTGCTCATCATTTTCAAACCCATCACAAAGGTTACTGAACCAATGAGATAAGCTATTGAGATGATACTATGCGACATGATACTTTTCTAGGATTATTTCTTTTTAAACATTTCCAACATACGGTCCGTTACTACGAAACCACCGACCACATTCAGGGTACCCAATAAAACCGCCAAAAAACCGAGGGCTAGGGCTACATAATCGGAGGGCTCCACATTTAACATTACATAGATGGCTCCAACGATTACCACACCGTGTATGGCATTTGCACCCGACATTAAAGGGGTATGAAGCACAGTAGGCACTCGTCCGATTACTTCAATACCAACAAAAACAGACAATACAACAAAGTATATTGTCATTTCGTGGGCCGAAAGAAAATTCAAAATACTATCCATTTTTTTTAAGCTATTAGTTTAACTCCGTCTTTAACAATGCAACTTCCTTTGGTAATTTCTTCATCCATTTCGAATTTGAAACCATCTTTATCGCTGAGGTGCAACAAGAAAGTGCTGATATTTTTTGCGTACAAATCGCTGGCATTGAAGGGCAACATGGCTGGCAAGTTTGGTTCACCGATAATGGTTACCCCATTTTTCACCACGGTTTTATTGTATTCGCTCAATTCGCAGTTACCTCCTTGTTCGACGGCCATGTCAACGATTACCGAACCGTTTTTCATGTTTTTCACCATGGCTTCCGTCACCAAAACCGGCGCTTTTTTTCCTGGAATCAAGGCTGTGGTAATAACCAAATCGGCATCGGCCACATGTTTGGAAACCAATTCCTTTTGGCGTTGCAGGAATTCATCCGAAACACCTTTAACGTAGCCGCCTTCCATTTTCACACTTTCATCGGCTTTTACTTCGATGAATTTACCTCCAAGGGATTGCACTTGTTCTTTGGTTTCAGGACGAATATCGCTTACTTCAACAATAGCTCCCAAACGTTTGGCGGTGGCTATGGCTTGCAGTCCGGCAACTCCGGCACCAAAAATCACCACCTTTGATGGTTTGATGGTCCCGGCAGCTGTCATCAACATAGGGAATATTTTTCCTAGGTGATCGGCCCCTAAAATTACTGATTTATAACCGGCCAAGTTGGCTTGGGAACTGAGGGCATCCATTTTCTGGGCCCTTGAAATACGAGGAATAGCATCTACTGAGAATGCCGTTACACCAGCTGCAACACAAGCATTTACAAGGTCAGGGTTAGTGAGTGCATACATAAACGACATCAGGATGGCTCCTTTTTTCATTTTTGCAACGTCGGCAGGGTCAGGTGGATTAACTTTCAATACCACATCAGATCCAGCATAAACAGCATCAGCCGAGTCTACCAGTGTAGCACCAGCGGTGGCATAATCAGCATCAGAAAAGTGGGCGCTTTCACCGGCACCTTTCTCAAGCATACATTCATAGCCTTTGGCCAACAATTGTTTAACCACTTCAGGTGTAAGGGCTACACGATTTTCTTTAATTTTCCGTTCTTTAGGTACTCCTAATTTCATTGGAGGTAAGTTTTTCTAGTCGTAAACGAGGGCGCAAAAGTAATCGAAATACTTATTGTCATTATGACACTAAGTAAACTATTTCGAAAAAATTTCGTTCTAAAACGAGGGACGAAATTACAAACTCTAAGCTTTCAACATTGCATGGTTGAATTATATTTATGCTGATACCTGTCAGCCTTACTATGGAAGTAATTTTGTGAATACGATCAAGAGGTGAAAAAGTGGGATTAAAGCGGATTTACATATTTAGTGCTTTGTTGGTTTTAGCGGCCCTTTCAGTAGGGTTGTGGCTTTATTTACGTAAGTCGAACGAACAGTCAAAGCCTTGCATTACAGCTATTTCGCCTCGAAGTAATTTGATTTTAGAAGTTCATCAACCACAGGTTAGTTGGGCCAGACTGACCAAAGACACCAAGTATTTTGAGCAGTTTAAGTCGATTCCTTCGTTTGAGAAAGTGATGGAATTTTGCACCGCTGCAGATTCTTTGTTGAAAGCAAACCATCAGATTGGAGAGGCTTTTGAAAATTCGCCACTGATTGTTGCCATTTCCGGAACCGAATCTACCCCATCTGAAGTATTGATTAGCGCAAACCTGTCGGACCCTTCTTGGAGCGGCGAACTTTCTTCGATACTTTATTCCCTATTCACCAAGCCCGGACAAATCAAAGAAATTCCTTTCCAGCAAGAATTCATTTATCAAATTTCGCCTTCGCTTACTTCTGAAAACCAATATTGTTCAGCCTCTGAAGGAATTTTCCTATTAAGCTCCTCCCAAAAATCAATTGAGGATGCCTTAATGCAGTTGAATTCCAATAAAAGCATTTTAGATGATGTGGCGTTTGCCAAGGCTTACAAGGTTGCCGGAAAAAAAACCGATGCCAATTTGTTTATCAATTACAAGGCCTTCGCTCCTTGGTCGGGCAAGCTTTTGGCTAATCTTGGGAAGGAAGCCTACATAGGTATAAGTAATTTTGCATCTTGGAGTGGAATTGACATCAATCTTAAACCAGAATCCATTTTGCTCAGTGGATTTACCTGGGCCAATAGTGCCAATCTAGGCATCAGTCGATTCAATCAAAAACCTATTGAAGCCCAGCTACCTAAATCCTTGCCGCAATCAGTCTCGGGCTTCTTTTTTTACGGAGGAAATTCCTTAGCTCAATTAGGAAAGGAAATTTATAAAACAAGTCAAAAATCAGCAGCACCCGATTCAACTGTACAAAATTTCCTAAACTGGATGGGAGGTGAAATGGCCTTAGGGATACTTGACAACCGTGATTCGGCCATAAAAGAAAATGCCTTGTTGCTTATTGCTTCCAACGATTCAACCACCGCTGGTCAATCCCTAACCCAATTGGCTCGTAGCAGGGATGCCAATGGAATGAAAGAATTGGATGAAAGCTACAATGGCTATTCTCTGAAAAGTCTGAACAACCAAGGCATTTTCCAAAAGTATTTCGGAAGTCCGATTGGTACCATTGATAACAATTATTATGTAAACATTGGACCCTTTGTAGCCTTTGCTAACAATAGTTCTACTTTAAAGAACTTTATCAATGCTTATCTTTCTGGTAAAACTTTGGGAAATCAGGATGCCTACTTAAAATTCAATGAGAACCTGTCCAAGAATTCAAATCTTTATATTTATTCTGTTCCAAGCATTATGGGAAGAAAAGTAAGGCAGTATTTCTCCCCAACTTATTTACCTAACCTTGGGCCTTATTTAGATGCCTTGAATTCGTTTCAGGCCATGGCAATTCAATTTGCGTATCAAAACGATGGCTACTACACCTCTGGTTTTTTCAGCTTTGGGGCTTCCGAAACACCTGATACCAATGCCACAACAGATGCTACCACATCCGATGAAGGTTGGAAGGCCATGCTGGAAAACCCTACAAGTAACGAACCGTTGATCATTGAGAATCCAACAACCGATGAAACGGAAATCATTTTGCAGGACGACGGACATCAATTGTATTGTCTATCTACCCTTGGCCGTACCAAATGGAAAATAGACACAAAAGAAAAAATCAAAGGCAAAATCCAAGTGCTAAAAAACCTAGATGACAACAAACCTGGTCTTTTATTCGGAACCAAAAATTATATTTATGCTCTAGGTTTAGATGGTTCTCCATTGGCCAATTTCCCTATTAAGCTGGATGCCTCCTGTACTTCTGGTTTGGCCGTATTCGATTATGAAAAGAAAGGCGAGTACCGAATTGTATATGCGTGTTCCAATGAAAAGGCCTACAACATAGACAAAACTGGAAAAGCTATCAAAGGCTGGACTTTGAACAAACTAGAGGATGAAGTTGTGGAGCCATTTCAACATTTCCAATCCAACAACAAGGATATTTTAGCCAGTATGGATTTGGAAGGAAAAATACGCTTGTATGAAAGAACAGGAAAAAGGAAAACCGAAGTAAAAGAGAAATTTGAATTATCAAGCAACAATAGTCTATACAGCCATACTGGAAAAAATGCAAAATTCCCTGGACTTTATTTTACCCAAAGCGATGGCAGCATTGTGTATGTTAGTGGAGATGGAAAAACAGAGAAAATAAAAATCAAACCATTTACTGCGAACCATTATTTTATTGCTCAAGACTTAGATGGTGATGGGTCCATTGAATTTGTGTATGTTGATTTAAATGAAATCACCATTTACTCGAGGCAAAAGAAAAGTTTGGGCAATTACAAATGGGATGATGTCATTGCCTTTCCTCCTCAACAAATCAAGTTAGGTTCTAAAACAGCCCTTGGTGTAGTAAGTGGAGGCAAACTATACCTTTTGGATGGGAAGGCAACTGTTTATGAATCTTTCCCAATGGATGGTTCCACACCATTCGCCGTTAAAATAAAGGAAGGCAAACCCCAAATGGTGGTGAGCACCGATGGCGAAAAGCAGGTAAAAATTTACAATACGGAAGATTAAACTTCACGGGCAACGCTGCCTTGTGCCGGTTTAATTTCAGGAATTATGGGAGTAGATGGCTCTTCGGCAACTGAAGATTCAACCTTTTCGGTTTCAGGTAAAGGGGCAGGTTCCGAATTTTGGTTCAATGGTTTTGGTTCAATACGCTCCACTACCCTATTTTCAGCTACTGGAGGCTCATGCATAGTTTTCTCTATTTCACGTTGGATACCGTTCGCTGCATCTTTGAACTCGCGAATACCCTTGCCCAAGCCTCGAGCCAACTGTGGTATCTGTTTGGATCCAAAAAACATGAGCACAACAAACATTATCAGAATAACCTCTCCACCACCAATATCACCTAAAAACAAAAGCGTCATTATTTCAAAATTTGGAGGCAAATTTACTTCTCTATTTTTGCATCCGGTTGAATTTTAATAAACTTTTCATTTCTCCCTTATTTTCGAACCCTCCATGAAAGACAAATTCCTTGCTTTATTGCCCATTCTCCGGTCAAAATGGGGAAAAGGAATTTTAATCTTGGGTTTGATGCTGTTGGGTTTCTGGCTTTCCTTACCTTCTAAACTTTTTGATTCGCCTTATTCCACCGTCGTTTACGACAGAGAAAACCGCTTATTAGGTGCCCGAATTGCTGAGGATGGACAATGGAGATTTCCCGAATGCGATTCCGTTCCTTCCAAATTTGCCACCTGCATCGTAGCATTTGAAGACAGGTATTTTCATAAACACATTGGGGTTAATCCTGTAGCCATGTTTCGTGCCTTGCGATTAAACTTAAAATATGGACGAAAAATAAGTGGGGCCTCCACTTTATCCATGCAGGTAATTCGGATGCACCGAAAAAATCCTGGCAGGACATATTGGGAAAAAATCATTGAATTATTCCTGGCTATTCGCTTGGAGGCTGGTTATTCCAAAAAGGAAATTCTTAATCTTTATGCGTCCCATGCACCATTTGGAGGAAATACAGTAGGACTCGAGGCTGCTTCGTGGCGCTATTTTGGTCGTCCTTCCGAGCTTTTATCTTGGGCAGAAGCAGCAACCTTGGCAGTATTGCCCAATAGTCCGGCTATAATTTTCCCCGGAAAAAACCAAGATAAACTCCTTCGGAAGCGCAATCAACTTCTTCACTATCTTTTTGAAGCGAAAATCATTGACCAATCCACCTATTCCTTATCCTTATTGGAAGGTATTCCAGGACCACCCAAACCAATACCTTTGGAAATCCCCCATTTGATGATTCGAATGGAAAAAGATGGACATCATGGAAAAATCATACATACTACCTTAAGCTATTCGTTGCAGCAACGGGTCGGACAGCTCGTAACCAAACACAATGCCTATTGGAAACAGAATGAAATTCATAACATGGCGGCTTTGGTGCTAAATACAAAAACAGGGGAAGTACTGGCCTATATTGGAAATGTTCAAGCACCAGAAAAGGCTCAGCACCATGAAAACGTTGATATCATTGCAGCTCCTCGAAGCACCGGCAGCATATTAAAACCATTTCTTTTTGCCTCTGCTTTGCAAGAAGGAATGTTGTATCCTAGTACTTTGGTTCAGGATATTCCTGTACATATTCATGGGTATTCTCCCAAAAATTTCAGTTTATCCTTTGACGGAATTGTTCCAGCCAAGCGAGCCTTAGGACGGTCTTTGAATATCCCTGCAGTGAAAATTTTACAACAAATAGGTACAGAGAAATTCAATATTTGTTTAAAACAAATGGGAATGACAACCTTGAACCACACCTCCAAACATTATGGACTTTCAATCATTTTGGGGGGTGCTGAAGGGAATCTTTGGGATTTAACAGGCATGTATGCATCCTTGGCTCGTTCCATCCTTCCAGAATGCAAACACAAGACTTTTCCACCCCATTACACTTCAGAAATTCCAAAGCAAAAAACCAATGAAAAGCCTTTTGACCCAGGTGTGGCTTGGTTAACGCTAGAGGCTATGGTGGAAGTTGCCAGACCTGATTTAGAATCCTCCTGGAGAGAGTTTTCGAGTGGCAGTAAGGTGGCTTGGAAAACAGGTACCAGCTTTGGCTTTAGAGATGGTTGGGCAGTAGGGGTAAATCCAAATTACACGGTAGGCGTTTGGGTTGGAAATGCCAATGGAGAAGGTAGACCAGGCTTAACCGGGATTGCCACAGCAGCCCCCTTGCTATTTGATATTTTCAGTTCCTTACCTCGCTCAGCCTGGTTCAAAATGCCTACTTATGCCTTAACTCAAAAAGTACTTTGTGCTCAAAGTGGATTACCGCCAACAACGTATTGTTTGGAAACCAAAACAGAATGGGTTCAAAAAAATGCCAGTCAAATCCAATCTTGTTCTTATCACAAATTGCAATTTTTGGATAAAGACAAAACACATCGTGTAACTAGCAATTGCTATCCAGTGAATGAAATGGCCAAAGAAGTTTATTTCGTACTTCCCCCAGTGGAGGAATGGTATTACAAGGCTAAGAATCCAGGCTTTAAAACACTTCCCCCTTTCTTAGCTGGATGCGATCCAAAAGAAGTTGACACCCAACTTGGGGTTGTATATCCTACTCCGAATGCTTTAATATTCATTCCCCGAAACAATGAAAACCTGCAACTGGGCATGATTTGCAGAGCCACCCACAAACAAAGTAAGGCCGAAGTTTTTTGGACCTTGGATGGCACTTTTGTAGAAACAACCATTGGAAACCATGAAATCCAAATCAATCCCGAACCGGGAAAACATATTTTGAATGTTACAGACCACTTAGGAGAAAGTCATACCATTGCATTTACTATTGTAAAGAAGGAAGAAAATGAACCAAACCGCAGTAAATAATGCCAAAAAAACGTTTAAGGAATTATTCGGATCAGAAGGAAATCTGTTTTTTTGTCCTGGCCGAATAAACCTGATTGGCGACCATATTGATTACAATGGGGGTTGGGTACTGCCGGCAGCTATTTCAATGGGTACCTACGCAATGGCCCAATTCAATGGAACAAATACTTTCAGAATTTTTTCCTGCAATTTTGACCAAGCATTGCTAAGCATTGACCTTTCAAATCCTGACCTAAAACAGACACTTTCCGGACATTGGGCTTCGTATGTAGTTGGATCCTTATTAGAGGTGGAAAAAGCAAACGGAATCAGACTAAAAGGGATAGATTTGGTTTTTAATGGGGACATTCCAAGAGGTTCGGGTTTGTCTTCATCTGCCTCCTTGGAAGTTCTTGTTTGTTACCTGGCCTGCTATTTCCATCATTTACCTATTCACAGAACGAAAATTTCCATTTGGGGACAGGCGGCAGAAAATGAGTTCGTTGGGATGAACTGTGGCATTATGGACCAGTTTGCAGTAGCGAATGGACTTCAAAACCAAGCCTTGTTATTGGATTGCCAAACCCTTCATTTTGAACCTGTCCCAGTAGAACTTGGTGACTTTTCATTGGTGGTAATGAATTCATGCAAACCAAGAAAATTGGTTGAAAGCAAATACAATGAGCGCAGACAGGAAAGTGAATTGGCTTTAGAAGAAATTAAAAAAAGTCGTGCAATTGAAAACCTAGCTCAAGCGGAGTTGGAGGATATCGAACTTCTCCAGGATGAAAAAATCAGAAGGAGGGCAAAACATGTTATTACGGAAAACAGACGAGTTTTAGAAAGTGTAAATGCCCTTCGGACAAATGACCTAAAACGATTTGGACAACTCCTTACCGAATCGCATGAATCCTTAAGAACGGACTATGAAACAAGTGGGACTGAAATGGACCAGTTGGTTAATGCTGCCCTACAAAACAAAGATTGTTTAGGAGCAAGAATGATGGGTGGTGGATTTGGCGGTTGTGCCTTGGCTCTAGTTAACAGAAATGGATTGGAACAATTTATGAAGGAGGTAGAAAAAAAATATTCTGAGGCTATTGGTTATCAAGCGGAATTCTATATTCCAGAATTAGCTGATGGAGTTAAACACCTTGACTAAATGGAGGAACTTCTGTTTCCTATTTAAATCCTTATTTTTGCAGGGTGATTGACCAACTGCCGCCCAGCAATCGTATAGAGGGCATTAAGGTTCTTTTTTTAGAGAACTACAAAACAACTATTTATTGGAGGAAATACAAACCTTCTTCAGATTGATGCTCGAACATTATTTTGGCATTCGTCCGAGTGAGCTAGTTTACAATAGTAGCAGACGAATTTCAGAATCAGAAATTTTAATCGTTCAACGAGTCATCCGTAAACTAAAAAAGCAGGTTCCATGGCAATACATTGTTGGTGAAACCGAATTTTATGGATTAACCATACAAGTCAATAGTTATGTTTTAATTCCTCGTCCTGAAACCGAGGAAATGATTGAATTGATTCGCCAACAATTTTATGGCAAACCAAGTCCAAAAAGAATCATCGATCTTTGCAGTGGAAGCGGATGTATTGCCTTATCCTTAAAGAAAATATTTCCTGAAGCAAAGGTTTACGGATTAGAAATTTGTCCAGATGCCTTAAAACTGGCCAGACAAAACGCTCTTAAAAATAATTTGGAGGTGGAATTTGTTCAAACCGACCTTTTAAACCTTTCCTATTTTGAATCGTCTGCACAATTCGATTTAATCGTTTCAAATCCCCCGTATATTATGGAAAAGGAAAAATCCGATATGTCCGACAACGTTTTGGCGCATGAGCCCCATTTAGCTCTATTTGTTCCAGACAACAACCCTTTGGTGTTTTATAAAGCCATTAAAGAATTTGCAAAGAAGCATTTGGCAGAGAAAGGACGAATTTGGATGGAGATCAATGCACGTTTAGGATTAGAAACAAAGCAACTTTTTGACAACTACGAAACCCAATCCATTCTTGATTTATCAGGCAAGGAAAGGTTTGTTTGTGTTTTATGAGACAGCTTTTTCTTCTTTCTTTCATTTTGCTATCCCTTTTGGGCAATTGCCAATCGTTTAAAATAGACTCTTTAACTTGGGATATCAAACGGGATAGTCTTTTCCAAAGGAAAAAACCATGGTTTGACCTTGTTGCTGGATTTGATGACAGGAATTTATTTTTGGCAAAACCCAATACCAAAATGGATGGAGTTAAACTAGGTGTTGAACTTTACCAGCGTTATCGATTTGGATTTACCTATTTCTTCCTTGGGAAAGAAAGACCGCTGGATGCCTTATTCAGAGAGAAAGACACGGTTCAGCAGCAATTGAAATTTAACTATTGGGGACCGTTTTTTGAATATGTACTGTATGAAGATTTCAGGTGGGAGGTTAGTATCCCATTAAATTTAGGTTATGGGAAAGGAAGAGTAGATACCAACAAAGTTTCTACTTCCATAAAAGGGCGAAGAATGACAAGCGACTTGGTATTCACTTCGGGTGGTTTAAACGCGCATTACAAGGTTTTTCATTGGCTAGGGTTCGGTGTTGGAATTGGTTACAACCATGTATTTACCAAGGAACCTGCGATTCGGAAAGTACTCAATTCGCCTTATTATGCCATTCGGGTAAAGTTGTTCTTAGGCGGATTATACCGCTGCGTATTTAAACCAAAAGTTGTAAAACAACTAAAATTGGATTACCGAGAAGAAAGAAGAGAAAGAAAAGCTTTAAGGCTGGCTAAAAAAACCTTAGCCTATCATTAGATTTTACCTTCGGTATTCTTCATCATATTATAGAGAAATTCCCTTGCTCTAAATAGTTGGGCCTTAACTGTACCAAGCGGCAAATCCAATTGTTGGGCAATTTCTTCGTATGAAAGTTCTTTATAATACCGTAACTCAACCAAATTTCTGTAACGAGGTTTCAATTTATCAACCACTGCACGCATGTGCTTTACCTTTTGCTTTTTGATCAACCATTCTTCTGGATCAAGGGTTTGTGACTTCACTTCTACACTGATTTCACTTCCATCGCTCCCTTCAATTGGTTTATCCAAAGAATACACCTGCATCTTCTTTCTTCTTATAAAATCGATGCAGTTGTTGGTGGCAATCTTAAAAAGCCAGGTACTAAAGGCATAGTTTGGCGCATATTGATGCAGCTTATTAAATGCTTTTCCAAATGCTTCAATGGTTAAATCATCCGCATCGTCCTTATTGTTGACCATTTTAAGCAACATAAAGTAAACAGAATCGCGGTAACGATCCATTAATTCAGCATAAGCCTTTTGATCAGCATCAGCAAGAGCCTGTTGAACCAACTTATAGTCGTATTCAGCTTTGGATGAGAGATTTCCTACTTCCATTGGGGTTCTTTAGCAAAAAGATTAGTAACCGAAAAAAACAGATTGAAAAACACCATCAACAACTCTAGTAATGGCGAAAGTAATAATAAATCTTTTTGTCCTAACCATTTCGATGTTTTCCACCAAATTATCCACTGAACCAACATTTTTAAAAACAAAATGATTAAAATCCACTGCCAATTGTATTGAATCGCAAACAAAAGGATAAAACATAACCAAGAAAACATCTGTGCCGAATAAAACCAACCCAGCCAAAATTTATGACTTGCTTTATACAATCCACCCGTTGTCATATGTCTTCTTTTTTGCCTAAACCAATCACTCCAGGTTTTCTTGGGTATCGACATAGTATGGCTCTCTGGTCTAACCTCAATCAGTGTATTCTGGTTATTGGCCACTTCATTGACAAATAAATCATCATCCCCACTCCGAATATGGTTATGACTTCCAAACCCTTTATTTCTAAAGAAAACAGTTCGTCTATAACTTAAATTTCTTCCAACCCCCATGTAAGGCATTCCTATCAAACTGTAGGAAAAGTATTGTAAAGCTATTTGAAAGGTATCAAACCGAATCAGTTGATTTAGTAAGCCCGGACGTTTCTCGTAAGCACCATACCCGAGCACCAGTTCAACTTTATCTGAATAATTGCTTTGCATGGTGGCCAACCATTTATTGCTTACAGGCGTGCAATCAGCATCAGTAAACAACAAAAGTTCATACTTCGCCCCTTTAATTCCCAAGGTTTGAGCAAATTTTTTACCTGAAAGTATTATTTCTTCTTCGTCTAAGTTAATTACCTTGAAATTAGAGTGAAGCTTGGCAAATTCTTTCAAAAACAATAATGATTCATCAAAACTATGATCATTCACTACAATTACCTCGAACTCTGGATACTCCTGGGCCATAATCAAAGGAAGATTCCTCTGCAAATTCTCCAGCTCATTCTTGGCGCAAATTATAATGGAAACAGGCTGAACTTTATTAAGCGATTTGGGTGGATTATAAAACGCAAGACGAGTAAATACAAATAGATAATACCCCCAGTAAATCAACAGGGACAACATCAATAAAATAAATAGGACGATACCAACTACACCGGCCTGGTCTATATGAAACTCCATTTCAACGCTTTTCTCTTAGCAATTAGCAAAATTATCCCCACGACCTCAGGCAAATTTTACCTTTGTCCGATTTTATACACATGGGGTTAGAATTTAGGATTAAAGCCACAGACAAGCATTCCCAAGCGCGGAGGGCTGAGTTATTGACAGGTCACGGAGTCATACAGACGCCGATATTCATGCCAGTGGGGACGGCAGGTACCGTAAAAGCGGTACACCAACGAGAACTTTACAACGATATAAATGCCGAAATTATTTTAGGCAATACCTATCATTTGTATCTGCGTCCAGGCACAGAAATCCTTCAAAAAGCAGGAGGATTGCATCAATTTAACGGTTGGCACCGACCCATCCTTACCGATAGTGGAGGTTACCAGGTTTATTCACTTGCCAATACCCGGAAGATTACAGAAGAAGGCGTAAAATTCAAATCGCATATCGACGGTAGTAACCACTTTTTTAGTCCGGAAGGAGTGATGGATATTGAAAGAGCGATAGGAGCCGATATCATGATGGCCTTTGATGAATGCACTCCTTACCCCTGCGAATATTCCTATGCCAAGAAAAGTATGGAAATGACTCATCGTTGGTTGGATCGCTGTATTGCACGTGTTGGTGAAACAGAGCCTCTCTACGGTTACGAGCAGTTCCTTTTTCCCATTGTACAAGGCAGTACCTATCACGAACTACGAAAAATTTCAGCTGAATACATAGCTTCAAAAGGTGCTGCAGGAAATGCAATTGGAGGCTTGAGTGTAGGAGAACCGGCCCCAATGATGTACGAATCGGTTGAGTTAGTCAATGCTATCCTTCCGAAAGATAAACCCCGGTATTTGATGGGGGTTGGAACACCCACCAACATCCTCGAAAACATCGCTTTAGGCGTTGATATGTTTGATTGCGTTATGCCAACTCGAAATGCACGAAACGGAATGCTATTTACTTGGCAAGGAAAAATAAATATCCGAAACGAGAAATGGAAGGATTGTTTTGAGCCAATTGACCCTCAAGGAACGGCTTGGGTTGACCAACAATATACCAAAGCTTACCTCCGACATTTATTCTACAGTGGTGAGATGCTAGGGCCCATGATGGCATCGGTTCACAACTTGGCATTCTACCTTGATTTGGTGCGTACAGCTCGAACCAAAATCGAAGAAGGGGTTTTCCTCGAATGGAAGAATTCGGTAGTCAAAAATTTAGATAGAAGGCTTTAAACTTGTTACAGCATTAGAAAGTTGGTAGTGTTCAGAAAGTTGAAAATCTATTTATTTATCCAATTGTATACCTTTACTATTCTGAATTTCACAAGGAGTTAAAATCCAATAATATTAGGCCGTTTTAAGTATAAATGCCGCTTATTGGATAGTTTCCATTTACAACTGGGGAGTGAAAAGCAAAGGCTCAGCCACAGTAGAATGCTATGCGGAGGTGTCGGGCAAGGATAGAGCGTGATACCCCGCAAGCTTGTAGCCCCCTTGCATTTTCGGGGGCTACAAGCTGAGGAGTATTAGCGATAGCCTGACCCAACCGCCCAGCAAATGGTTTATAAAAGGTAGAAGGATCATAGGCGGTTGGGGGCCCGCCAAATAAACATTATAAACCAGCATATGACCTAGTAAATTAATCCATTGGGCATAGGATCGTTAAACATCCATTTAGAAAGGCAGCCTCACACATAAACCAAAATAAATCAGGCAGTTATGTTGAAAGCTACTTGAATTCCTTTGATTGAATATAAAGGAGAAGCCGGAAAAATTAATCCATCTTTCTCAGCTTCTCATTTTCTAAAACTTCCCTTTTTCGATGTAGAAATTCGCAACGTTGCGACGGGTGTCCTTGGGATTGATGGCGTAAGATTTTAACAAACCATTCACCAATTTTTGCATATACCATTTTGTAAATCCATCGGCATAGCTATCGATAGCATTTTTAGCAGCTAGTCGAGCGGTTTCAAGGGCATCATACAGGAACAACTGGGCCATTTGTATTTTTATAGACAATTCCTTTTTATCAACGTCCTTGCTACCTTTCAACTTTGCCACACGCAAGAAAGCAGATTCGGCGAGGAAAGCCATGGCTAGAATATCAGCGAGGTTCATCACAATTTCTTGCTCCTCCACAAGTTTGGCTTTAAGTTTACCACCGGCTGAACCTGTAATGATGAGAAATACGGTCTTCAAATTATTCACCAATTCCATTTCTTTACCAAATTCTCCGCCGCCCGAAAACGGATTCCAATTATTTAAAATACTCATTGGAACGGCTTTCATTGCAGCTTTCATATCCAATTCTTTCGTTTGGAAACCACGTTTATAAAATTCAGCCAAGGAAAGCATTCGGTTGATTTCGTTGGTTCCTTCATAAATTTTAGTGATTCGAGCATCCCTGTAGGCCATTTCAACGCCTGTTTCCATTGAATAACCCATGCCCCCAAAAATCTGAATGGATTCATCGGCGGCATTGCACATAGCTTCTGAACCATGGATTTTTAAAATGGCACATTCGATTGCATACTCACGCATAGCATTGATTTTGGCATCATTGCCCGAGGCACCACCAGCCAAAAGTTCTTTATGCTTTTTGTCAACATCCGCTCCAATCCTGTATACACCTGATTCCAAAACAAAAGCCATAGCTGCCATCTTTCCGATTTTCTGTTTCATGGCTCCGAAACTTGAAATAGGCACCCCAAATTGAATGCGTTGATTGGCGTAATCAATGACTTTTTCCATACCAAACTTGATCCCTCCTACTCCACCGGCAGCAATTTTTATTCGTCCACTGTTTAGGATGTTCAAAGCCATGTTAAATCCTTTTCCACGCTCGCCAAGTAGGTTTTCTTTAGGAACCGGGCAATTGTTGAAAAACACCTGCACTGTTGAAGAAGCTTTGATACCCATCTTCTTTTCTTCTTTTCCGAGATCAATTCCTCCAAAATTCTTTTCTACGATAAAGGCAGACAACTTATCATCATTGTCAATTTTGGCGAAAACGATATATACATCGGCAAATCCTCCATTGGTAATCCACATTTTCTGGCCATTCAATATATAATGTGTTCCTTCGGCATTCAAAACAGCCTTTGTTTTTCCGCTATTGGCATCAGAACCGGCACTTGGCTCTGTTAAACAATAAGAGCAGGCCAATTCTCCAGTGGCAATACCCGGGAGATATTTGGCTTTTTGGGCATCATTTCCGTACCACACAATTGGCAAAGAGCCGATGGAAGTTTGGCAACCAATCGTTGTTGCAAATGAAAAGCCCAAGGATAATGCTTCGGTGTAAAGCAAACCTGTATTAAAATCCAATCCCATTCCACCATATTGCTCATCAATTGACACACCGCAAAGACCTACTTCTGAAGCCTTTCTGAAAATTTCCAAGACTTTATCGCGGTCTTTCTCTGCATCCAAGGTCGCCACCTTTTCAAGTCCCATGCCATGCACCTCGCGCAACATAAAATCCTTTACAAGGTCAAAAACCATTTTTTGTTCTTCCGAAAATTCTTCGGCGATAAAAACATCTTTTGGGTTGGTATTTTTAAGGAGAAAAGATCCTCCAATTAGGCTTGATGGCATAGGTTTAAATTTGGGGTGCAATTTTAATTAAAAAAGCTTGGAAACCATGGATTGACCAAGTTTTCCAAGCTTAATTTATGGATATTTAATCGAAATTCTTTATTTAGTTGTTCAATTTAGCCAAAATCTTGCGGGCATCTTCTTGAAATGCCCTGTCTTCCAGCATCAATTCCTTCCTACAAGGCAAATTTAAAACGGCATTGAAATACAGTTTAGCTCTTTCCTTTTGCCCCATATCCAGCAAGGTTTCTGCATAATAAAAATTGTTGCCATGGTCTTTTGGAAAATAACGCAAGGACTTCTCCACCAATTTAAACCCAGTTTTATCGTTTGGCCAAGTAAGCATAAAAGGGATATAAGGTGCTTTAATATTGAGCAATCCCAAAATCTTGAAGCCAGCCGCATTATTAAACATTGAATCAGTTTTAATCAATTCCTCGGTATGCCCTTTCATTTTGGCCAACAAACCATCCTTAGCACATTTCATTATACCATTCGATTCACCCCAAAAACCCATGCCGGTAATATATTCAAACCGAATGGCGGCCGAAGAAGGATAAACCCTCACCAAATATTCACCCAACTGTTTCGTTTTCTCGAATCTTTGCCTCTTCTTTTCTATTTCTGTTTCAACAAATCGTGCGATGTAATTGTGGCAACGCATTAAATATAGGCCAGCTATTTCCTTATCCTCACCTCGATCATACTGCTTTTGGAATAAATCCAATGCCTTAAAAATATAATCAGGCCTGGCATGAAGTCCACTCGCTCCTTCTGCCCTACGTTCATACCAAGCTATGCCCTCAGCCCTGTTTTCAACTGAAAATGAGCTAAGTAGCAGAATTGCAAAAAGGGAAAATGACAGCAATCTCATAGCTTTTTTTTTGCTAAGAAACGATTCTTTTTGAAACAGGATACAACTTGTTGATTATTTTTAAGAACAAATTGCCAAAAACTTCCCAATCGAATGCCAAGGAAAGATACCTTTGCTTTTTAATGAGTTTCGTTTATCCAGCATTCCTAGCTGCTCTTTTATCTGTAGCGATTCCCATCATCATCCATTTATTTAATTTCAGACGGTTCAAAACTGTTTATTTCCCTGATATCCGTTTTCTGAAACAAATAAAAATCGAAAAACAAACCCAGAACCGCCTAAAGCATCTCCTCGTTCTGGCTTGTAGAATTCTTGCCATTGCTTGTCTCGTTTTAGCTTTCGCCCTTCCTTTTTTAAAAAACCAATCCAGCGGCAGCGGGGATAGTGTTAAATCCATCAGCGTTTTTGTCGACAATTCCTTTAGTATGGAACAGGTGGACGAAAATGGTACCCTTTTCGATGGAGCTCTGTTGCGTGCCAATGATATTCTCAAAGCGTATGGACCAGCCGATAAATTCCAAGTGCTAAGCGAAGACTTTGAGGCTAAACACCAGCATCTACTCAATAAAGATGCGGTTCAAAAAGAATTGGATGCCCTTAAAATATCACCTTCAAGTCAAGGCCTGGACAAAATTCTAAAACGCCAAGACCAAGCCTTATCCGATGGAGGTGCTTTAAGTAAGGACATTTACATTCTTTCCGATTTTCAAAACCATATGCTGGATAAACCTTTGAAAGGACTGGATAGCAATGCTCATGTTTTTCTTGTTCCATTAAAGGCTAATCCTGCTTCGAACGTATATATAGATAGTTGTTGGTTTTCAACACCAATAACCCAACCTGGAACCGAAGCCGAATTGAAAATCCGTTTGGTAAATAACAGCAAGGATAACCGAGAAGCTGTACCTGTAAAACTAAGCTTAAACGGTGTCCAAAAAGCCCTAGCATCGGTTTCAATCGGGGCCGGACAATCCAGCACTTCCTCCTTAAAATTCAAGGTTGATAAGCCAGGTTATTACCAAGCCGTAATAAAAATTACAGATTTCCCTGTCGTTTATGACGATGAATTTTTCTTCTCCTTTTCGGTAGCCTCCAAGATAAAGGTGCTTTGCGTGTATGAAGGCTTTGAACCAAAACCAATATCTGCCCTGTTTAAAGCAGATGCGGGATTCACCTACCAAACCCAAGCCCTTGGAAGCATAAAGTATGATGAACTGAAAAACAATGATTTGGTTATTCTGCACCAATTAAAGCAATTGTCGAGTGGACTGATTCAAGAAATAAGCAGCTTTGCTAAATCCGGTCATAGTGTATTGGTGGTTCCAAGTCAATCCATTGATTTACCCTCCTATAATTCCTTATTTTCAGAACTTCAACTACCCAGTTTTTCGGCTCCGGATTCAACCCAAACCAAAGTAAAATCGATTGAATACCAATCCCTTCTCTATAAATTCGTTTTTACAACAAAGGATCCAAATGTGGACTTGCCAATCATAAAATTCCATTATCCTGCCGGTGCAAATGGTTCAGCTGAAAAACTCCTTGGATTGGCCAATGGCGATAGTTACCTCCTGAAAGCAAGTACCTCCAATTCCTATGTCCTTTGCTCCCCACTTGACGAACGATCCGGTAACCTTACCAAACATGCCCTTTTTGTTCCAACCTTTTATAATATCGGTTTGAACAGTGTTCACCAAAACGAACCCTACCAGGAAATTTCTGAAAACAACCATTTTGATTTAATGCCTCCAACTACCAAATCCGAAACCTCCGTAAAAGTAGTGGGTAGTCAAGGCTTTGCATTCATACCTGAACAAACTACAGAAGACAATAAACTCCGAATCAACATTCACGGACAAATAAAAAAAGCTGGAAACTATTGGGTAATGAACGGAACGGATACCATTGGCAACATTTCCTTGAACTTTTCACGCAACGAAAGCGACCTGCGTTTTGTTGAAGAAGCTCAACTTAACAAATGGATGGAAGATGCCGGAGTAAAAAACTTTGAAATTTTCCAAGCCAATACCCGAAACCTGACGAATTCAATTTCTGAATTAAGGCATGGTAGCAAACTCTGGAAATCCTTTCTATTCGCAGCTCTTTGCCTCCTGCTATTGGAAGTTTTGTTGCTCCGTTTTTGGAAAACTTAAGTAAAAAACCATGAAATCCGTTTACAAATCACTCGAAGTTATTGATCCTCAATCGCCCTTCCACGGGAAAACAGTTGATATTGTAGTAGAAAATGGAATCCTTACAGACATTGGGGTCAACTTGGGATTAGAAGGAAAAAGTTTTGAAGGTAAAGCCTATATCGCACCAGGCTTTTTTGATTTACATGTACATTTTGGAGAACCTGGTTTTGAAACCAACGAAACCTTGGAAAGTGGAGCAAATGCCGCTTTGAAAGGAGGTTTTACTGGTGTTTGCCTGATGCCCGATACCAAACCTGCTATAGATTCAAGACAAGGAATTGAATTTATCCGATCCAGAACCAAACAGTCCAAGTTAGAAATCCTTCCGGCGGGCTCACTTACTGCCGCAAGGGAAGGAAAAGAAATGGCCGAACTTTACGATATGCAACAAGGAGGAGCCATTGCCTTTACCGACCATAAACGCAGCATTGCCGATCCCGGATTGATGCAAAGAGCCCTCTTATATGCCAAAGGTATCGGTGCTAAAGTGATGAGCTTTCCGGATACCAAGGAAATAAGCAGTTCGGGCCTGATGAACGAAGGTGAAATGAGTACCAAATTGGGCATGAAAGGAATACCGAATATTGCTGAATATTTGGCCATTTCACGCGATATTGCATTATGCGAATATTTAGAAACCGGCATTCATTTCTCTTGTATCAGCACAGCAGAGGGGGTTGAAGCCATCCGAAAAGCAAAGGCAAATGGTGTGGCCATTACCTGCGATGTAGCTGCCCACAACCTGTTCTTCACCGATCAAGACCTCTACGATTTCAATTCAAACTTAAAATTAAAACCACCGGTTCGCACTGAATCTGACCGTTTGGCACTTATCCAAGGCTTAAAAGATGGAACCATTGATGCCATTTGCAGCGACCACCGTCCGGAAAGTATCGAGGCTAAGGATGTAGAATTCGACTATGCAGCCAACGGTGCTATTGGTTTGGAAAGCTTTTGGGGCCAGGTGTATTCCTCCTTGCATCAGCATCTAAATCTTGCTAAAATCCTTGATCTCATTGCCATTCAACCCCGTAAAATCCTAGGTTTAGCGCTTCCAACATTGGAAAAAGGTCAAAAAGCCTCCTTTGTAATCGTCGAAACTGAATCGGTTTGGGAGTTTTCCAAGGCAGCAATCGTATCAAAATCGCATAATTCACCCGTGCTGGGCCGAAATCTCCAAGGAAAGGTGGTGGCTACGGTTGTTTAATTCTACTCGAGTTTACGCCTTCTCTTTTCGGTTTTTTTTTTAAAACTTTTTAGGCGGGCCCCCTGCCGCCAATACCGCATTTCACGTTGAATTTAACCTTTCTGCATGGGCGTCAGGGTCACGCTTTCGCGGGTAGTCCTCAGGCTGCCCAAACCTGCACCGAATGCAATATCCACCATGCGTGGGTTGAAAAAACATCTTCGCCTTTAAAAGCTTTTGAAAAGGTGCAGGTTTGCGCATCCTTGTGGGCTACCTCGCTCTATCGTTGCCCGGGAATACCACCCCTGCATATAGTTCGTGCTTAAACCCAGATTATCAATAGGAGGATTTAGTATTCCGAACTACTTGATTTAGTTGGGTTTAACCCAGATTACGCATTAGAAATCGTAATGAAGCTTTCAAATGCAATAAAGACGAGGGTTTCAGGTTAATTTTTGGGTGAAGGAATAGTAAACTATTTTGAAGTCAAAAATTGTTCTGAAATCCTTGTATTTGAAGCAGTTGGAAGCTGTAATAGATTTCTAATGCTGAATTTGGGTTTAAACAGGGTACACTGGTTGTGCTTCGTTGGGTGAGGGATAGGAGCGAAAAGCCCACAGGACCGCGAAGCTTTAGCGCAGCGGGCCGAGGACTTGTAGCGTATAGCCCGACCTTTTCGCTGGGGAAATGCCCAAAAAATGCACTACGGTTAAAGGCGAAAAGGGCACCCCCAAACAATCCTATTGGGCCATTTCAAAAACCTCGTTTGAATAATCCTTTACCACATTGTATACTGTATCGCGTTCAATGGGTCTTCTTCCGGCTTCCTTGATAAGTCGCACCAATTGTTCGGTAGTCAAAACAGGCGTTTGTTCTTCACTACCGGCCATGGAGTAAATTTTGGTAGTGTCATCTATAGTTCCATCGATATCATCTACACCAAAGTTGAGGGACATTTGGGCTGTGGTGCGACCAATCATGGGCCAATAGGCTTTTACATGGCTGAAATTATCCATATAAATTCTTGAAACCGCATAGTTTCTTAAATCTTCAATGCGCGAAACCTCTGACAAATGGCTCATTTGATTGCCCTGGTTGCGGAACTTCAGAGGAATAAAGGTATTGAACCCACCTGTTCTGTCTTGCAATTGACGGAGTCGCTCCATGTGATCAATGCGATGGGCAAAATTTTCAATATGTCCGTAAAGCATAGTCGCATTGCTGGGCATACCCAATTTATGGGCTGTTTCATGTATTTCCAGCCATTCCGCAGCCGTACATTTATCGGCACAAATTTCTTCTCGAATGGTTTCATCGAAAATCTCGGCACCACCGCCTGGCAGGCTATCTTGACCATGTGCCTTCAAAATACTTAGTCCTTCCTCATAGCTAACTTTGGCTTTGCGGCACATATAATCCAACTCCACAGCAGTAAAGGCTTTCACATGCAAATCAGGACGGATTTCCTTCACCTTTTTTATCAAAGAAGCAAAATAATGAAGTCCCATTTTGGGATGAACACCGCCAACAATATGCACTTCGGTAATGGGTTCATTTTTATAGGCCCTAATTTTATCTAGAATCTGTTCTTCACTTAATTCCCACCCTTCTTCCTTATGTTTAAGAAGACGGCTGTAGGAGCAGAATTTACAATCAAACACACAGATGTTGGTAGGTTCAATATGGATATTACGGTTAAAGTAAACCTTGTCACCATTTTTTTTCTCCCGTACATAATTGGCCAAAGAGCCTAGAAATCCTAGACTTCCCTTTTCATACAATAAAACACCTTCGGCCGGGCTAATCCGCTTAGCTTCAAGCACTTTTTGGGCTATATTTTTTAATTCTGCATCCTTTTGGGCATCAATTAAACTGGAGGGGGAGCTGTGTAAATCCGACATAAGTTGCTAATCTATCACTAATCGTTTTTGAAAGGTCCCAAGTTTGGTAAAACCTTGAACCATGTAAATTCCTTTGTTCAAATCCGAAACATCGAGCATCCATTCTTTGCTGGCACTTTCGCTAAATGTTTCCTTTACTAGCTGGCCAAAAACATTTCTAACCGACAAAGAAACCTTAGAATTTTCAAGTTCCGAATTCAAGGACAAAAGTACATGGGTTTGGGCAGGATTCGGAAAAATTTGGATCTTTTTAGAAAGTCCTGCATCTTCAACACCAACCAAGCAACCAGCGGAAGATTTGATTGGATTTCGACTTGTATTCAAGGTTGCCACCATTCGCTCTTTTTGCCCAATGGTAAAGAAGTGCATACAATTATCATAGGTATAATCCATGTAATTCATGAACATATCGCCGTAAGGAGTGTTTTGGCACATGGTTAAGGCATTGTTCGGAAAAACAGGACAATTAAAATTAGGTCCGGGGCTGAGGGGAGTATCGTCAACAAAATCGTTGTTCAAACAACTGGCATTTCCACCTTCCGCCCCCCAAGGATGGAGAAGGTTTAACCAATGCCCGACTTCATGGGTTGTTGTTCTACCTAAATTATAATTCCCTCCAAAATCTCCATTCTTACCGAAGTGTTTATAATCGATTACCACCCCATCTAACTCGGCGGCCACACCAGGTTGATAGGTATAGCCCAAAATACCCGATGATAAATCACAAACCCAAATATTCAGGTAATTTGCACTGGGCCAGGGATCTGAACCTCCGGTAGCACTGCTTTTCATCAAATCATTGTTTCCAAAATCAGGCAAATCGGTATAGGTCCGGGTAATGCCATTGGTAAAATTCCCTTGTGGATCAGTTGAAGCCAAACAAAAACTAATTTCGGAATTCGCAGCAAACGATTGAAATGGAATAGGAATTAAGTTGCGGTCGGTATTGGTGTAATTATAATCTTGGTTGAGGACATCCAATTGTGAAAAGATAAATTCGTCCGAAATATTCTCCTCGGCGGTATTATACACAATGTGCACAACGACCGGGATTTGAATTTGCTCTTGAATGGATTTACCCTTGTTGGCACTAATATAGCTTTGTAGTAGATTCTCTTGCTCCTTTAGTTTTTCAACATATTCCGGATGATTGGATTGGTAAAGCTCCATTGATTCGCTTGTATAGCAATGTTGTTTTTGAGCAATTAAACCAAGATTCGAACAAAGCAAAACAACCAATAACAAAACCCAATTCTTTACCATATCCTACCGAATTAAGGTCACCGTCCCCTTTTTCTCTAAGTATTCCCCTAGAGCTGTTTTGTATTTAAAGGAATAAACATACACACCTTGTTTGGCCACTTGTCCATACGACATTCCATTCCAACCTTCGTTCAAGTCCTTCGTTCGAAAAATCTTCTGGCCCCACCTATCCCAAATCGTAAATTCATATTCATCACGTGAGACGAACAAGGTTACTGGTTTGAAAACCCTGTTTTGCGACACCCAAGCATCGGTAGCGAAGGCATTTGGGACAAAGAAATTGGCGGATTGTTCTGCACAATCAATATTGGATTTACTAGTAGCTAATAAGCCAAGGAAGTTACCAGGACCTTCATATCCAATGATAAAATAGCAAAATGTTCCATCGCCGATTGTAAAGGTATCTACACTATCTACATAGGTGTACATGGAGTCTCCATTTGATTGAATAATGGCGATGATGTCATAAGAAAACGAATTCAACCCTCCAATTTGACGAAAAACTGCATATCGGTCGACTTCTCCATCCCATACTTCATAAGGATTCCAAGTAATAACATTGGTTCTATTTGGATATCCTGTAGCACTAATGTGGATAGTAGTGGCGATATTGGTTGTATCGGTAGGTGTAAGGCAAGTATCGTAGGTAATAATTCGGTAAGTATAACTGCTTAAATCCGTACTTGCTGATTCATCAGAATATTCAACCAAATCAACTCCTGTGTAATCGATTTCATCCAATTTAACAAACTCTGTTACAGGGGTTTTACGTTGAACTTCATAGTGGTCAATAATGGCGGTGTAATCGATGCGGGAATTGATATACACTTCCGAATTCGACGCTACAGTTGCAGTAGTTATATAACCAAAATCGGGCGCTTTAGGCAAGGTAGCATCAAAACACCTGTAATTTGAGCTGGAGGTCACACGTTTGGTGGGATCATTCTTCACGGCCGTTACATAATAGCAATAAACATGATTTTTTACAATATTCGAATCCACATAGAGTGGAATATCTGCTGTTGTAATAAGGGTATCATAGGGTTCATACGGATCAAAATTGTCTTTCCGATTGATGATATAAAAACTTACACCTTCAGGCCATCCAGCATATGGGTTCCACGCAATAGTTATTTTTCGCTCACAAATATCGATAGAACCGTTGAGCAACATTGAACACTGACTTATACCCAATGGACTAAAATTGCCGCAACTATCAAAGGCTGCCACTCGGTAACATTCAGACACCGTATCGGCATTTGATGTAGAATCATTCAGCCAGAAAGTATCGTCATAGCCAGGCAAGGTATCAACTACCCTCCAGATTCCACCAGCGAAATAATAGGTAAGATACCCAACAGCATCGCCTGAAGTACTTGTATCCCAGCCCATGGTGGCATTTCCACTAACCAGGTCAACACTCACTGAGTCTAAAACAGGAGTTGCAGGAGGCAATTGGTCAACAAAAATTTGTCCATCCACACTTGAAATATTTTCACATCCGAGACCATCAGCGATTTGGATTCGGTAATTAACCACATCATTACAAACTGTAATTTCTTCGCTATAGAAAGTATTTGAGGTTGTTCCAATAACATTCCAAGTGCCTAAAGGTTGCTCTCTGTAAACGGTATAATTTGGACCAGTAGTAGGCAACAAGGGATCAGAAGGAGGATTCCAAACCACGGATACCGTTCCATTGGGACCATTTGAAACTGAGAGTAACATCGCTGCTAGCGTATCTTTTGGTGGGGCATCAAGGCAACCAAAAATAGAAGTTACAAAATAGAAATTGGAATCGATGGCAGCATTGGCGGTGGTATGCGTATAACTCAGTGTATTAAAATTAGTTAGGGTGGTTAGTTGCGTATATGGCCCTAAAATAGAATTGGAATGATACACGGCATAACTGTTCCAGGAGCCTGTTACATCAATACCAGGTTCCCAGGTTAAGGTAGTAGAGCCATCTGAATTTACAGCAATACAGCGAAGTTCTGGCGATTGTTCTGTAGTTCCAGGGGCAAGAATAGTTACACTAATATTATAGGTCGTGTAAGCAGGAATAGGACAAAAATTATCTTGAAAAACCAGGCTAAAATTATAGGTATTGTCGGATGCAGCGCAACCCAGTTGGGGTGTTAGGTGGTTACAATCCGTTTGCCAAGTAAATGTTGTACCTGTTCCTCCAACGGTTGTAGCGGGAGGAGCTGGAGTAAGAGTGGCACAGGGAGGTAAGGAACAACCCGCAGCGCTATTTGTAAAACCGGCACCAAACTGGCTACCATAGGCCGCTATGCTTACACTTTGCGGATTTCCATTTGACAGGGTACCGTTGTCAACCGCGGTTATTGGAAAAGTAATCAAATCACCCGCATTGGCAGTAATGGAATAATTGTTGGAGGCTCCATTCGTTGGATCATTTGTTATGGTTGGTACCTGATTATTTCCGGCACAGGCACTAACAAAAACATTAAACTCTCGGTAGACTTCGGAAATTAATACACCACAGCGGTAAGATTTTGCAATCGTGGCCAAAATGTAAACCCCTTGCGTATTGGACTTAAAATTAATAAACCCAGTTTGAGGATCAATAGTTGCTGGAACATTTTGAGGATCAAAACTTTGATCGGGTGTAGGATTATTAAAGGTATAACCGGTGGTATAGGCACAATAAGAAGGGTCGGTTGGAGGATTAAAAGATGTTAAAGTACTGTTGGTAAAAAGTGGTGGTGAAAACTCATGCACAACCACATCACCGTCGGGGTCGGTAGCAATAGGATTATAATCTACTTGAGAGCCCGCACAGATAATTTTAATTGGGGGCGCTAAAATTTGGGGTGATGAATCATAACAAGGACTTGTATTCGAATTATTATAGTTGTACATAGAAGTATGCAAAACCATTTGATAATTGTTACTGCTTTGGATATTGGTAATATTGGTACTTCTAAAGTTTTGAGTATAAATAAAATGCCAACCATCCGCGGGAATAACACCTTCTAATAAAGTGGGTTGTGATTCAAAAACAAACTCCTTTATTGCTCCATTTAGTACATTATTTGCAGTGCAACTAATTACCGGGCCTGAAGCATCACATGTAGGCGAAATATCCGTTTCTGAAATTAAATTAAGTCCAATTAAAACAACATCCACCCCATTTTGTTTGGGTTTATTTGAACTTAAAACCTGTAAATTCTGAAATTGAAGAGGAGTTGATGAAGTGCAATCATAATAAACCCTAACTCTGAAAACAAACTGTCCTGTTCCATCACATTGATAGGTAATTTCACCTCCAAGAATATGGGTAGCATAGGATTCAACCGAACCTAAAAACAAGCTCAGTAAAAAAACAAGAATCTTTATATGCTTTGGAATAGACAAAACCAATCAAATAGGCAATTATAACTTACAAAGTTACAACGAAATTCTAAACGATTTTGTTATACCTAAAATTGGTGCAATAAATTAAAAGGCAAGGCCTTAGAATTATCCCAAATTCAGCATTAGAAATCTATTACAGCTTCCAACTGCTTCAAATACAAGGATTTCAGAACAATTTTTGACTTCAAAATAGTTTACTATTCCTTCACCCAAAAATTAACCTGAAACCCTCGTCTTTATTGCATTTGAAAGCTTCATTACGATTTCTAATGCGTAATCTGGGATTATTTAACCATACCAATTCCTTCCAAGGCCAATTTGTCGCCAGGACTAATCAGCAAAGCGCGGTTAAACAGAGCTTTTGCTTCGGCATTTTTACTGAGCATCAAATTAACCCAAGCACTCATCATTACAGCGTCGTAATCAAAAGGGTATAGCCCTAAAAATTTATCTAAATACGTTTTAGCCTTTTCAAACTGTCCCCTGTTATAATAAATCAACCCTAAACGATAATTTGCAGTGGTTTGATTTGGATCCAACTTTAAAATAAAATCATACTGTTTAATCACTTCATCCCATTTACCCAATACACTCAAAGGATAAACAATACCGAACTTTGGCTCTATTGCATTAGGCATAAGATCAATAGCCTTTTGGTAATAGGAAAGGGAAGCCGTTTGATTACTATCCAAATAACTCAACCAACCCAATCGCAAATTCAGCTCATAACTTTTATCGGTATAAACCGATTTTAAAATCGAAATGGCTGATTTGTAGTTGTACTTACTTTCCAAGGTATAGCTTTGCTGAAAAGCATCTTGAACCTTTTTGGTATCTTGGGCCATCGCAACACTTGAAATGGCCATTGCTGCAAGTAAAATAATTCTTTTCATTTTGATTTGTTTTTATTTAAAAATAGATTTTGATTCCTGTGTTAATTAAAAAATGCCCATAGGTGTAGGACTCGTTTAAGGCTTGTGGAGAATCACCAGTGGGTGAATTTTCTTCCTTAGTGGCAATTCCTTCTCTTCCTAAAAATCCAAATCGCAAAGGCAGCTCAATTCTGTTCTTTACAATAAAACTGAAATTTAAGCCTACCTTCCAAGCTATTTGGTCAGGATTATTGTTCAAAATCCAACCACCTGCTTCTGAACTTCCATACATTTTTCCTAAAGCGAAATTTCCTTCTGTCCAAATCCACTTGGCAAGCCTCCCTCCGACTTTCATTCCTCCAATTACATTGGTGCTGTCATGGTTCAATAGGCTAATCTGTCCAGTCAAATATAATCGATTATTATGCAAAGGATAATAAGTCCCAACCAAATTCATTTGATGGTAAACCTGATTCGACACCATATTCATGGAATAAGATGGTTCTATGCTTAGCGAACTCCAACGCTTCTTTACCTGGGCAAAAAGGGTATAATCTAAGCCTGAAAATGAATATTTATCTGTACTATATGAAAAATTCCCATTACTATTCTTTCGGGTTATTTCAATGGATCCGCCTTCATAGTTAATTAAATTGCCTGCTGCAAAAACCGACCAACCTTTTGCAAATTGGCAACCTAAGCCCATATAGACTGCATTTTGGGTGGTAGTAAATTCCCAACTACTGGATTCAGGCCTAGGAGGGCCCGAATTTCCAGAAGGCTTAGGCCTATAAGCAAAATTGACCGTATTCCCTACATTCATGAACATATAGCCTAAACTAAAATTGAAGTGTTTACCCAACCAAATATTCCCATTACCAGAAGCAAAAAACAAATTACCTTGCTGTTTTTGGATTAAAAAAACCTGGGTTACATTGTTAATTATCGTCGTAGGAGCCTTACCTAATAAAATTCCTGCCTCTACCCCGAAATAATTTAGTCGAATCGACTTATATCCCGAATAGCTTCTTTGCCAACTTGTCATTTTGGAACTCAAAACCCTTGCTTCCGACTCCCTACCTGAATTGATTAAGGCTACATACCTATACCAATACGTTAAGGTATCAACTGGGAAAAAAGCATTGGCCTTTCTATATTCCAAATCCGACCTATTGTACTTCCCCAAATTATCATAGGCAATCCCCTTCCTTAACCTCAAATAATAAAAATCGATACCCTTGGCCTGTGCACCCTCCCCGATCTCAATAACTTTTTTCCAATTCTTGTCTAAACTGGCTTCATAACTCGTCCTATCAACTTCCGCATTGTAGAATCCTTGGGCTTTCACTTTCATGCTTACCCCTCCGGAAAAGACCAAAAGCCAAAACAACAAAGCAATTCCCTTTGTTAGATCGTAATTCAATTTGCTGTTTAGTCTGCTATTTTTCATCTACGTTTCTTTTCCAGTTTTTCTGTTTCCCTTCATGCTCCATTCCAATAGATACAATCCTTCCTTCTTCCACTTCAATACTTAGGTTCCTCTTACTCAAGCTATAACTCCAAAGACTAAGCTCCATTTCAGCCTTTAAAACTATCCTTTTCGACTCCAAGTGATGGATAAAATCAGGATACCTCATTACAAACTTTGCTTTGGCAATGGTAACAAAAGGTGCTGCAAAATCTTGTAATACCCTTGCCACCGGATTTGAAACATATTGGAGCGAATACCTATCCTCAAGGTTTAAACCAGGATAACTACCTAACAATACTTTATAGCCCGCAAGGTAAAAAACATACAATAATGAATCTTTACTTCCTTCAAAATCAGTAAAATAAAACATGGTACCATCGTTCACAAAATAGGCATACCCACCGGTTGTATGGCAATAGATATAACTACGGTTCCAAGCATCTGTAAAAATCTCCCATTTTTCCTCTTTTCCTAATTCGTCGGTAAACCACAATTTACCCCCTGGCAATAAGGTAAAAGCAGAAACCAAACTAGGATTCAATTCAACATTGGCAATTATTTCGCCTTCCTTTGGAATTGAAAACTCATTCAACTCATACTTTCCCTGCTTATTACTCATATAGTAGGCAATCGGATAAGCGGCAGTCTTACTTCCAACTTTTCCTTCCCGTTGCAGTTGAAAATGCAAATGTGGCTCAGGCGATCGCCCGGAATTTCCGCATGTACCCAAAATATCACCTTCCTTTACGTATTGCCCCACTGCTACTTTGATGCTTTCTTTTTTAAGATGACTCAACTGACTGAAATAGCCATTACCATGATTGATTACCACCGTATTTCCCCAATTCTGTCGAATATCCATTCCCGCAATAGGATTCTCTTCAATATGGTTGACAACCTCTTCCACATACCCTCCGGCAGGCGCCAATACGGGCTTATTGAAACAAAAATAATCCCCTACTTCTGCTCCTGACCTTTGAAATGCTTTCATTTCTGAATCCAAAATTATAAAATCCAGGGCGGAAGACCAATCACCTTTGTGGGTAAATTCACCTCTATAACCTTGACTAACCAACCATTCTCCCAAATAAGGTAGTTTAAAATGAAGCTTGCCTACATTTTTTAAGCGCTGGGTAAAAAAGGAGGTCCTATAAACAGATGCTTCCGGGGAATAATGCTGTATTTCAATTGGAATAATCCATTTCAAACGCCCCCATTGCCTTATCAAGGTCAGAAACATATGGGTTGAAGCTGTAAAGGCAAGGGTATATACGGGTAAAAGAAAGAGTCCGCCTACACCGCCCAAAAACACATGAACCAATAAAGTAAATGGAACCAAAACAATGGAAGCCACGAGTGAACCTACGGATGGAACCGTATAAAAACACCCAACCGACAAGGCAAGGAAAATAAAATTACTTCCACATTGGTAGTTTAACCAAGCTTCAGGACCTAGGGCCGAACTAAAAAGAAAATACGCAGAAAGCAATACCACTGAGGTAAAAACAAAGGCAATCCTCGACCATACTAGCAAACCAATAGCAATCAATAAACCAGCAGCAGGACTACTTATAAAGAAAATACCACTGTAAGTGCTTAACAATACCCGAATGCTTGTAGGCAAGGCAGAATGAAGTTGGTTTTCAAAGCTTCGCAGATCCAATAAATTATTGTCGAAAACATACAAACTATGGCTCATGGGTGGCAAAACCTCTGATTCCCTCAAAAAAACAGTCATAATCCAAACTGTTCCTACGAAGGGAATACTTAAGGAAGGCAAATTCCACTTATCCAAAATCGAATTAACCAAAAGCGTCGTTAGCAAGGATGCAGCCGATCCCAAAAATAAGACAGGCAGAAAAAACAACCCGTTGTTCCAATCAAAGGCAAGTGCAAGCCCAGTTAATAGTGCATTGTAACCATATAAACCATGAGCAAAAGCCTTTAAATTCAGCTGAAAAAGGAAAGCCACAAAATTTGAAAACACAACCGAAAGTAATCCTGCAAATCCAAGACGAATATCAAAAAAGGACGCAACCAGAAGAATCAGACCAAACCGTTGGTCTAATGAGAAAAACAATTGAGAATAGCTATGTAACACAGCCTCAACCCATTGCTTCGTAGTTGGTAAAACGCCTCTTTCCAAAATTTTAGCAAAATTAATTGGGAAACAATAGGAGAAGGAATTATACCAAGTAATGTGAAGAATTAGTCAAAAATCTAAACCTAATTACCCAGCTTAGATTGGATTTTCTTGCCATTAAAATTGAATCCAATATCTTTTCGCTTTTTCTAAATTCAATTTTACAGCAGCTAAAACCAACCATAACAACCTTATCCATTTCCAACCCAAAACCTTCGCTTTGAATGTATTCAGCAAAAATGGTTTAATGGGGATTAATCATTTTTTGTTTATTTCTTTTCAATATCCCAAAATTCTGACAATCAATAATTTGAAAATTAGAAAACCATACAAACATCACAAACCTCTTATCAGTTTTAATTACCACAATTCCTATTATGATTTAGTTGGCTCGTTTCGCCTTTTAGCTATTATCAGTAAAATAAAATTTTGATAGAAATCTAAGGTCAGGCATTGTTTAGGAAAGATTTTGAAATTCAGGTTCTAAAGCTAGTCTCGGCATCCTAATGAGAGAGGTTGTCTTTTCCTTTTAACCCAGCATACACAATAGAAATGTAAAAACGATTAACCAGTTGTAAATCGATTTTTTTCCAAATGGTAACAATTCCTATCCCGAAATTTCTTCGGGAGGGGTAAACCAACTCAATCAAGTAGTTCGGATTATTTAATCTTCCTATTGATTAATTTGATTTAAAAAGGAATCCAATTTCTACTAATCTATGAATTTCTTATTTTTGCACTATATAAATAAATTAATTTCAAATGGCTGAACACAATGATTTCGGCAAAATGGGCGAATCTATGGCCGTCGCCTACCTTAGAAGCCAAGGACTAGAAATACTTGAAGTAAATTGGCAACACAAGAAACATGAAATAGACATTATTGCCAAGGATGGTGATGTGCTTGTTATTGTGGAGGTAAAAACCAGAAGAACAAATTTCTTTGGAGAACCAGAAGAATTTGTGAAACGTTCCAAACAAAAACAATTGATTGAAGGAGCCAATAGGTATATGGAACTAAAAAAACGTTCGGAGGAAGTGAGGTTTGATATTGTATCCGTGCTTTACAATGCCCATACTTCGAGGGTAAATCATATTCCTAATGCTTATTCTACCATAGGCTAAGCCCACCTTTTTCAGAAAAGGCCAAAAAAAGAGGGACCGAAATCCCTCTTTTCTTCATATAAGCTTAAATTAGTGAGAAGCTAGGTAGTCAGCTACACCTTTGTGGGTGTCTTTCAAGCCATCTTTCCCTTTCGACCAGTTGGCTGGGCAAACTTCACCTTTGTCTTCGATAAATTGAAGCGCATCCAATACTCTCAAGGTATCGTCTACATTCCTACCCAATGGCAAGTCGTTGATCAATTGATGACGAACAACACCATTTTTGTCGATCATAAACAAACCACGGAAAGCGATCATAGGACCATTGGCAGCCAAATGTCCGTTCTCATCATATTCATATTCACCAAACAACACATCGTAATTAGTGCTAATGGTTTTGGTTGTATCGGCTACGATTGGGTAAGTAATACCTTGGATACCGCCTTGTGCTTTTGGCACTTGCAACCAACCCCAGTGACTTTGCTCGGTGTCAGTGCTACAAGCAACAACTGCACAATTACGCGCTTCAAACTCAGCAAGTTTTTCTTGGAATGCGTGCAATTCGGTTGGACATACGAAAGTGAAATCTTTTGGATAAAAGAAAAACACTACATATTTTTTTCCAAGGTACTGATCCAAAGAAAAATTATCTACGATTTCTTCTCCCATCACAACCGCTTTCGCTTTGAAGGATGGAGCTTTTTTTCCTACTAATGACATGGTATATTTATTTTTTAATTATTAAAGTATTGGGTGCAAAAATAAAAAAAGACAAGCTAAGTTTCCGAGATTCTTTTCCCAGACTTGGCTTGTCTTTCTAAAAAAATGTTACTAAGCTTAGTTCTTCAAAAGCTTCTGAACTAAAGTTTCACCTTTGGCCGTAAGTTTTACAAAATAAACCCCTGTTGCCAACTCTGATAAATCATAGGCTTTTTTCAATTCATCCTTGTTTTGGAAAGTTTCTGGCATTAATACTAGCTTACCTACCATATCAGTAAACTCAATCTTATAATCAGTTGGCGCGTTGAATTTCACATCCACCATTACTTGGTTCTCGGATGGATTTGGATAGATATTGATGTACTGCAATCCCATGTCTTCAAATCCAGTATAGGTAAATTCCAAAGTATTTGATTTATTCACGCATCCATTTGCATCAGTAGTGATTACGTAATACACACCGGATTGAGTTGCTTCATAGGTTTGGCCTGTAGCACCCAAAATAATTTGACCATTCAAATACCATTGGTAGCTGATAGCGGCAGTAGAAGACAAGGTATTAACAGAAAAACTAGCTACTGGCGAAGTTCCTGTAAATACATTCACCACAATCGCATTGGAAACGGAACTTGGCGAACAACCATTTTGGTCGGTTACAACGCAATAGTATGTTCCAGCTGAGTCAACAAACAAGTTTTGGGTTTCGCTACCTTCGTTCCAAGTATAGGACTGGTAACCGCTTGGGGCTGATAAAACAACTGAATTTCCTTCACAGAAATTGGTAGGACCATTTGCGGTGATGGTAATTGGATTCGGCAAGCTATTTACAACCACATGCACCGAATCAGAATAATTAGAACAATTGTTGTTATCTGTTACTGTGACATAGTAATAACCAGATTGGGTAAAGCTTGCAGTTTCAGTAGTACCTCCAGAAGGGCTCCATGCATAAGAACTAAAACCTGCTTGGGTAGAAACAGTCACATTATCGCCAGCACAAATTTCAACCAATCCTGTTGGAGTAATGGAAGGGTTAGGAAGGGCGAACACAGTTACTGTTAAAGCATTGGAGGTTCCAGTACAACCATTTACATCGGTTACGGTTACACTGTAGGTTCCTGAATTGATTACATTAATAAAGTTGGCTGTTGAATTATAATTGTTCCAAGAATAAGAAGGATACACTTGGTTAGTAGTAAATATTACATTTTCACCGGCGCAGAATGAAAGCGGACCGTCAGCTGCAATTTGAGGAACCGGAGGAACACCAACACCTAAAACAAAGGAATTGGTCGCCGTACAACCGTTTGCATAGGTTACATCAACATCATAGGTTCCAGCGGCAGTAACACTGATAGAAGGAGTTGTGGAACCATCGCTCCACGCATAGGATTGGGCAGGAGAGGAAGTTAAAGTAACCGTTGTACCTGTACAGATAGTATTGGTACCTGAACTAGTAATTGTTGGAACTGGCGCACTCAACACATTCACGTTTGTAGCAGAAGAGGCAGACGAACATCCATTCGCATCTGTACCAGTAACGGTATAGTTTCCGGAGCTAGTAACATTTAGATTTGATCCACTTGAACCATTTGACCAGGCATAGGTTTGTGCTCCACTAGCTGCCAAATCAACGGATTGACCAGCACAAAAACTGGTAGGTCCGCTTGGTGTAACCAAAATAGCAGGTACTGCATTAATGGTAGTATTGGCGGTAGCAGTTTTACTACATTGGGTAATTGGGTCAGTGTAGGTGTATGAAACCGTGTAGTTACCAGCAGACAAACTAGATGGATTGAAAATATTTCCACTAACACCTTGGCCTGAGAAAATACCACCAGCTGGAGAACCGGTTAAGGTAACACTGGCGGCATTGCCACAATAACTAGCATTTAGACCACCAATATTTACAATCGGTGCTGGTTTTGACAATGCAAAAGCAGGAAAAGAAAAATCACTCCATCCAAGGGCCGTTTGGGTAGTAAATGCTCCACTTGTACCATTGGTCACATTCCCCATATCTTCCCATTGCGGAACGTTTTGCCAATGTGCATTGGAGGTATAACTGCCATCATTGGCTGGTTGATAGAAAAAGGTAAGGTCGGCAGGATTGGTTCCTTGGGTATGATCAATCAAATGGTAAAACAAAGGATTAATGTCACAAACCCTAGAATCACGCAGAGAACGGTTGTAACCTTCTGAAGAGGCATCCACGTTGGCCATACGAACAGCAAAAACCTCGTTGGTAGCAGATGATGGTGTAATTTCTATTGGACGATACCGTGGGGTACCAACGTTAGAACCAACCGGATAGAAGTATGGCGCAATTGAATTAGTTGCACGACTCAAACGTCCGTTACCTGTACTGCTAACAAATCCCGTTGTAAACTGGATAGCAGTTGTTGCTGGATTGGTTACGAAATGAATATTACCATTGGTGTTTAATTCTTGGGTTCCCAAACTCAAAATATTAGAAGTACTGGCATTTACTGTTTGTGATTTAACACCAGTTCCTAAAAGGGTTAAGTTGTAAAAAGTGGTAGGATTGCTACCAGAAATTTGTTGAGCAGCACCCGTTAATTCTACTTTACTCTGGTTGGCTGTAAAGGTTCCGTTATTAATCCAGTCGCCACCAACAAAATAATTACCATTGGCGCCACCACCAGTCATGGTGCCAGCATTGGTAATATTTTGATCGATGTAAAAGTCACCCGCATTGTCAATTAAACCAGAGGCATTGTTGACAGATGAATTTTTTACAACAACCAAACATCCTGGTTTTATGTAAGCACTGGCTCCGTTATTCGTAACCAATTGAGAAAAAGCACTTTGGAAGGAAAAGGTCATTCCTGCCATCACCATATAAGAAAGAAGCTTTGTAAATTTCATTTCCATTAAATCAAACTTAGATAAAAATAGGGACGTCCCCGTTTTTTCAAGCCTCAATAATACGAAATTTTACTTTCTAACAAACGAATGGTGATAAGAAAATAAAAAAAGGCCCCGAAAGACCTTTCTAAATTGATTATGAATGTATTAAGCAACAACCTGAGGCCTTCTTCTTACCCCAAAATCATCGGCCAATTGTTCGATTAACTCCTTGTTTGGTCGGTAGATTGGTTCGTTTGGAATACTATCGTACAAATCCCATAGTTTTTTGGGGTATTGCTTGCGACGGTTTTGTATCCATTGGGCCGTATAGTAGTAAGAATAAATCACCCAATCATTGTCTTGGTTGATAATCTTATTGTTGTTGAGTTTAATGTAACGGATAAAGGTAGAAGCACATTTATCGTAATCGCCTAAAGAGAAATACCCTATCATCAAACAAGATATAAAGCTATCCAAACTTTCGGAGAAGGACAATTGCTGATAAGTGATCAAGGTTTCTTCCACTAAAGTTACTGCCGTTTTGCGCATTTCGGAGGTACCCAACAATAATAAGGCGGCATAGTTCAAACGCAAATGAATCATGTCGTTTAAGTGCTCTTTGCCCCAATTTGTATTGTCCAAAAGATACTTGGCCCGTTCTTGCCATGAGGTGATGTCTTTTTTATCTTCAGGCTCTATAATACGCTCAAAACCAGGACGGTGCAAAACAGTATGGTATTTTGACAAGTAGTACGTACCTTTGATATTGGTGGCATACAACTCCGGCAAGTTGGCAAAGTATTTCCAGAATTTGTAGTAGTGGGAATAACTTAACAAGCGCTCCAATTCTTTCTTACCTTCTTTCTCGCCATAGTTGTAATCAGGGAAATTCAATTTAAACAAACTCAACCTTGTTCTGATCTCGGTCAAGAAAGGCATGGTTACATAGCCATATTTATTGAGATCCCCTTCGAAATCCAACAAGTATTGCTGGGTTTCGGGCGAAAAAAATTCAGAAGGCGTAAAATAATATTTGATAAACAATACACAATACCTACAAAAAGAAGAAATGGCAAAGGAAGGGTGATTGATGTAGGTGTTGAAATAGGCCAAATGCTCGTCGAGCTTTTCCAACATATTGGTGCGGCGAGCCGTAATATTGAAATGTGTTTTGAAATACACTTGTACTTCATTGAAGATTTTGTGTGTTTCAAGCACCTCTACCAAACGATGGTGCAAACGTAAACTCTCACCAAAGTTGTAATGCAGGTAATTCTGTTGGGTCAAAAAGGCCAAAACTGCTGTTTGTGTCCTAAAATCTTCCGTTTTTTCAGCAATATCCAACAGGTTTTCAGCTAGAATATTGGCTTTCTCCAAACGGCCTGTATTCACTAAAACCTCCATCAACTCGATATTGTGGGACAAAAAGGAAGGGTAGTTTTTTGCAACCCAACCCGCCATTCGAAAAGTATATGACGCTAACTGATTGAAGTTCAACTTACTTCTGCTATCATCCTTGCCATAAACCAACCTGCACAAGGTATCGCCACCTTGGAAGGAATCCGGGTCACGGTCGATTGATTTTACCAACTTAAGTGGCAATAAAGCATTTGTTTCTTGTAAAAACCCTTTGAACTCTGCTAGGTGAAAATCACTTAACAATTTCACAAATTTTTCTATGGTCAAGGGTTGTATCTTCTCGTTTTTTATTTTCCTAGGCATGATGTTTTTATTTGAAAATAAGATACCAAAGGTCGCAAATTTGTCATACCAAACAAATTCATTTTGCGATTTCTTATACACAATCCGGCATTCTTTATAAAACCATATTATTTAAATAATATTTTAAGAATTTAAAATTAAGAGAAAAAGCATAAAACAAAAACACATAATATTAATTATCAAATATTTAAAAAATATTAGACCAAATTCTCATTTTAATAAATTCCTTTTATATGGCAATAGACTATCCATAAATAGTGGAAATAAACAAGGCTAAAAGGATTGAATTGTGAAGGAAATGAACCAAAAACTAGAAAAAAAGATAAAAAACAATCCTTATTCTAAGACAAATCTGGGGTGGTATTGGAGAAATAAAATCAAAAAACAGATTCTCAATTCGACATTTTTTTCAAACAATAACCATTATCATCGCCATTATGATTTCATATTAATTCAAACTAACGCTAAGATTCCCGGTAAATTTTCACACATTTAATTTTGGGCCAGAATTCATTTTAACCCAGAAAACCAATTAGAATTATTCTAACTCTGCCAAAGTTTTAAAAAGACTTACTTGCTTTATTGATTCTTTCTTCTTTCTAATATTACCACTGTAACGTACTTCAATCAATGCCGAATCAAAACACCAAAACTAAGGTATCCGGTCCGGGAAGGGATAGCAGTGAAAAGCCCACAACGGCCTGAGCAAAGCGAAAGGCGTGAGGACTTGCAACGAATAGCCCGACCATTCGCCTTTACACAATTCATTTAAAGAGCAAAAGGTTTTGCGAATGGGGCCCGCCTAAAAAAAGAAATAGAATTAGGACTTTGAAAGGTAGAAATCAACATAGTCCCACGCCACTACACCCACACTGACTGAAATATTCAAGGAATGCTTGGTTCCCAATTGGGGAATTTCCAAAACCAGGTCAGAGGCATCGACCACGGCTTGATCAACTCCTTCGACCTCATTTCCAAAGACGAGAGCCACGGGCTTTTCAACATCCCATTGCATCTGACTTAAAAGCGTGCTTTGTTCGGCCTGCTCAACCGAAACCAACCAAAATCCTTGCTTTTTCAATTCTGCCAAAGCTTCTAGGGTAGTTTCAAAATATTTCCAATCCACGGTCTCCGTAGCACCCAGGGCTGTTTTATGAATCTCGCGGTGAGGTGGAGTAGCCGTAAACCCACAGAGGTAAATGGCCTTAAAACGAAAGGCATCGGCTGTGCGGAAAACGGAACCAATATTATTCAAGCTCCTGACATTATCGAGGACCAAGATCACCGGCAACTTTTCAGCTTCCTTAAATTCATCGGCATTCATCCGGCCCAGTTCGGCATTGGCTAGCTTTCGCATGGGAATTAGGCTTTAAATGATTTTCCGATGAGTAAACTTGCTAAAATCAAAAGTAAAACACCCGAGAACAAACGAATCCATTTGTAACTACTCGGATTTACCAATTGCCTGGCCTTTTTGGCATAGTAGGCCTTTATCATGTCGAAAAAGGTAGCGGTGGCAATACAACTGGCAAAATACAGGAATATGGAATGATTGTCGCCCTTGTAGGATTTCATAGCCAGTCCAACCGTTGTAAACCAAAAAACTATGACGGAAGGGTTGGAGGAATTCAATAAAAAGGATTTCGCAAGTAAGCCTAAAACATTGGAAGCTTTGAGCGGCTCGGGCTCGTTTTCGAGAGGGTTTTTCTTGGAGGTAAGAATGGAAATGGCGAATACAAGAACCAAAATTCCACCGATGATGCCCATCCAGTATTGAAAAACAGGATTGAGCATAAAATTTCCCAGGCCAAACCAAGCCAATAAAATATATGAAATATCGGAAGCCAAAATACCCACTTCGAGCACCATGGCAGCCCGAAAACCGTAACGCATGCTGGTATTGATAAGCAATAAAAAAACAGGACCGATCAAAACACTAATGATCAAACCCAACACGATCCCATCGAATACTGCCAAACTTAGCTTTATTTATTGTTTAATTCTTGTTGGACAAAGGTAAGCCATTCCTGAAATGGTTGAACCTTCATGACCCTTGGAAATTTATTTTGTCCTCCCTCCTTTCCTAAAACCTTCATCCATTTGGCAAATAGGTCGATTGGAACAGTATCGACCTTTACTTCTTTGAGGGCGGAAGTTCGTTCTACAGCATAATCATCGTTCAAATCCTTCAGGTATTGGTCGAGCAAATGGCCTACTTCAACAGCGTTTGCAGGTTTATCTGTTCCAATAATCCAATGGTGCATGAAGCCCGTTTCGTTTGGTTTTCCGCATACAGTAAACTCGTTCATTTCAATATCCAGGGTTTGGGAGACCTTCTGAACGGCTTTATTCATATTGTCGACACTGAGATGTTCGCCACATAAACTCAGAAAATGTTTGGTACGGCCGGTAATGATGATTTCGCTTTTTTCTTTGTTTACAAAACGAACGGTATCACCAATTAAATATCGCCAAGTTCCGGCGCAGGTAGTCAGGAGTAGTGCATAATCTACCCCTTCTTCGACCTCTTGAATGGAAAGTGTTTTTGCCTCTTCCCGAACCTTACCCTCGGAATCGAAATTCTTTTCATGGAAAGGGATAAATTCGAAGTAAATGCCATTGTTGAGTAGGAGTTTCATCCCTTGGGCCTCTTTTCGGTTTTGGAAAGCAATAAAGCCTTCCGAAGCCAAATAAGTTTCCAAATAAATTATTGGATGACCTAATAATTTGTTGAAGCTGGAACGGTAGGGCTCAAACGACACTCCGCCATGCACAAATACTTGCAAATTGGGCCATACTTCATGTATATGATTTACACCATGGTAGGCTATAACCTTTTCGAGCACGATTTGCAGCCAGGCCGGAACACCAACTATAATACCCACATCCCAATCTTTGCTTTTACGCATGATTTCATCCAGCTTTAGTCCCCAATCCTTTTCGGAGGCAATATCGCGACCAGGCTTATAATAGGGTTGAAACCAAAAAGGAATATTTCCGGCACTGATTCCACTCAAATCACCTTCGTAATAGGTTCCTTTATAATTGAGATCGATGCTGCCCCCAATCATGAGTATATCCTTTTCGAATAGACTTTCGGGCAAGTTATATTCGGCTAGGGATATCAACTGTTTTAACCCAACTCGGGTGATGGACCGAATGGTATCGCGTGTAATAGGAATGCGTTTGCTTGCACTTTCGCTGGTACCTGAACTTAGGGCGAAATATTTGATTTGTCCGGGCCAGGTAACATCCTTTTCCCCTTTCAGCGAGCGATGCCACCATTGATCGTGGATTTTGTTGTAGTCGAAAACGGGGACATTCTCCCTGAATTTGCTTACAGGATCGTTGGAATTGAGGATGGTTTTAAATCCATAAGCTTTTCCAAAACTGGTAAGTTTAGCCTTGGTTAACAATTTAACTAAAGTGCGCTGTTGCAAGACGAAGGGATCTCGCGGTAGGCCAATATTTCCTACGCGGCTACCTAAATTAATGGCTCTTTTTAAAGTTCTTCCTATGATTGCCATACCTTGAAAAATAGAGGACAAAAGTAAACTTGTGGGCCTGACCTTTTACCGATTGCGTATTCCATAAGAAATTTTGGGACTATTCCAGTACAAAAGGAAGGTTTATTGATCCAGCTTTTACGAAATAGCACCCCTTCAACTGGGCTTTGTTTTCGAGAATCCAATAGCCATCTGCCTTGGTGATGGTAAAATCTGAATCCACTGCCCTTCCTAGCATATCAAAAATTCGAACTTGGTCCGTTTCAGCATACAAGTTGGCCGAAGATGAAAAAGGATTAGGAACCAAATTTACATTGGATTTTTCAGGGGTTTGGGCCGAAAGCTGACAACCCAAGGTCGAACTCAGGTAGGTAACCCTGCTTGAAATGAAGGATTTTAAACCAGGCGTTTGGTTGACGGATTGGCTGAGGTTGGTTTCGAACTCCGGGTTGGAATACATTTTATTGGGATCGGCATAATAATCGGTACGAATGCGGTTGGCCAAGCTATCGATTTGTGGATCTAAAGCCCAATTATTGAAGGAGGTTTGAATAAAGGCACAAAGCTGGTCTTTTAGCTGTTGGCGGTATTCGGGTTTGGCCAATAATTTATTGTTTAGTGGACGGTTGGTGGCTGGATTCGGGATGTAATCATAACTTAGAAGGGAAAGATCGGTGTTTTGTTGACCGGTAGGATTAAAATTACCAAAGGCTTCGTTGACATCCCACATAATCCATTGGAAGAAATTAAGGGAATCGTCGTGGTAGATGTAATAGTTATGACCAGAGCCGGTATAGCTGTCCAAATTTGCAAAAAGCACATTGGTGGCCCAGTACCGTATATATTGTTCGGTATTGAGAATAGCTTGGAGAGAATCCGACCAAACTGCCTCGGCCTCATTATTTATATTATCGATTAAACGAACCAAGTCGGCCCAATTTTCAGCTTCATTGGTTTTCTTTTCATATTTATCATAGTATTGAGATTCTTGTGCTCCGTACCAGCGTAAATCTCCAATCGGATCACCCTTGTATAGATTACCTCCATTGTTGTCGAAACGGGTTTTGCAAAAGGTTTTTCCTACTTGCTCTACCAAGGAATAAAACCCCCAAAGTTGGTCGTTGAGATAAACTTTAGCAAAGGTGGAACGGGGTGCATTGATTCCGTTTTTCTTACAAAAGTCCAGACAAAGCTTTTCACGTAACATGCTGGGATCTTTAAACCCATTGTGCAGGTTGAGCGTGGTAATATCATGTAGGTCGGCGGTATCTACATATTCGTCAAAACTGATTTTAATCGACTTTTTCACTCCGGGATACGAGTTAAAGGAAGAATTACCTTTCAATTGCACACCGATGGGGGATGGAAAAAGCTGTCCGTCGAATTCAACCGTTGCCTGCATCATTACATCGTCGTAGTAATTATTGATCAAACTATCCCAAAAGGAGGGCTGGGTGAAATACAGCTTAACTGTATGTATATCTGTACTGTTGAAGATGGCATCTCCGTTGTTGTTGAACTGGGCTTTAGCCGAAAAAAAGGGACCAAAGCAAGTAGACCGATAAGTGAAAAACGAAAGGAGTGCCGCATAACTGTTAAATTCAAGTTAAATTTTGACGAAAATAGGCAGTAAATGTTTAATATCGATTGCAATCCGTTGATACTTTTTTGAAAAAACCTCCTTTTCTCCTCATTAAATTGGATATGTTTGTGCCAATGTCGCACGGGAAAAATGCATTTCTAGTTCTATTGGCTTGGATAGGGGGAATAGTAACAACCTTTGCCCAAAACGACATTGAGGAATTAAAGAAAGAAAACCTGATCGAACGCAAGATTGAAAACATTGCAGAGGGCACCGACCAGGAAACCGATTATACCAATTTGATTGATGATTTGGTAGAAATTGCCAAGAACCCTATTAATCTCAACAATGCATCCAGAGAGGATTTACAACAGCTCAACCTGCTCGATGAAGTACAAATCAACAACCTGTTGAGCCATATTGCCCGGCATGGTAGGCTTATGAATTTTTATGAGCTGCAATCCATCGATGGCTGGGATTTGAATACCATATTAAGTGTAAGGCCTTACGTAATGGTAAACGACAATACCGATGTAGCCCGATTGAATTTCAAGAACATTTTTAAAAACGGTAAAAGTCAACTTTTCGCCCGCTTTCAACAAAATCTAGAAAAAGCAGAAGGCTACCAACCGGCCTCGGATAGTTTGTTGCAAGCCAGTCCCAACAGCCGCTATGCAGGAAGCCCTTACCGTCTTTTCACACGTTATGTATTCAAATATTCAACCAATTTACAATTTGGGTTCACAGCCGAAAAAGATGCAGGCGAACAGTTTTTCAAAGGCAACCAAAAGCAGGGATTTGACTTCTATTCTGCCCATTTTATCCTCCGAAATGCCAATCCTTGGCTGAAAACCTTGGCTTTGGGCGATTTTCAGGCCCAGTTCGGTCAAGGCTTAACCGTTTGGACAGGACTTGCATTTGGAAAAACGGCCGACCCATATAGCATCAAACGCAACGCCGTGGGTATTAGGCCTTATACTTCGGTGGATGAGAACCGTTTTTTGAGAGGAGGAGCCGCCACAGTGCGTTTATGGAAATTCGACCTTACAGGATTTTATTCCTATAAAAAAATTGACGGCAATTTAACCCAACCCGATTCCACCAATGATGAAGCCATTCAGGTAACCAGTTTCGACCAATCGGGCTACCACCGAACGGTTTCGGAGATGGATAACCGCAAAACCATTGGCGAACGCTTGGCCGGGGGGCATTTGGCTTTTAAATACAAAACCTTGAACCTAGGATTCACTGGGGTAAACTATAAATATTCCCAATCCATTGAGGCCAATGAGCAGCTTTACAACCAATTCGAACTTTCCGGACAAAGCAATACCAATTTTGGCATGGATTATACCTTTACGTTCCGGAACTTAAATTTCTTTGGCGAAACAGGAATGAGTCAGAACGGAGGTTTGGGTTCTATCAACGGTTTGTTTTGGATGTTGGATCCCAAATTAACTTTGATTGCTGTTCGCCGCGATTTTCAGCCCAATTTCCAAAGTCGATATTCCAATGCTATCACCGAAAACACCTTGGCAGCCAACGAAAGGGGCACTTATATCGGATTTAGGGCATCTTTCGGAAAAGGTTGGAACATGCAGGGTTACGCCGATTATTACACCTTTCCTTGGTTGAAGTATCAAATCGATGCCCCTAGCCGTGGATGGGATTACCTCTTGCAACTCAGTTACACGCCAAGTAAAACCTTTGATGCTAGTTTTAGGGTAAGGCAAAGGCAAAAACAACGCAACATGCCCGATGTTTTGGAAGGCATTCCAGGCTTGGTGAATCTCGATCAAACCAACTTTCGGTTCAATATTTCTTATCGCGTATCACCCTCCATCAAGTTGCGGAATCGGGTTGAATATGTAGTGCTCAAAAACACCGGTGGACAATGGGAAAAAGGATTCATGATTTACCAAGACATAAGTTATTCGGCTGTTGGGAGTCCATTAACCGTTTCCGCTCGCTATGCTTTGTTCGATACGGATAGTTACAACAGCCGCATATATGCCTACGAAAACGATGTATTGTATGCCTTTTCCATCCCCGGTTTATACTACCGTGGCAGTCGCTATTACATTACTTTGAAATACCATGTGTGGCGTGGCATCGATGTTTGGTTGCGTTTTGCTCAAACCGTTTATTCCAACAAAACCGAGCAAGGCAGCGGCATCAGTGCCATTACTGGTCCAACTCGCTCCGAAATAAAAGCACAAATTCGCTTTAGTTTCTAAGTCTTTTCAGGCATTCCGCGTTTTTTGGACTTCCAATTTCACCCAATCAATCCCCCTATTTCTTTGCAAAAAAGTCCAATTACTTGAATACATTTTCTCATCGCTAACTTCAAATTAACCAATTTTTAATTCCTCATTTTTAATTTAATTAGGCGTGCCCCCTACAGCCCAAAACCAGTAGTGCATTATTTTAAGCTTTGTACATGGGCTTTCGGGTCGGGCTATTCGCTGCAAATCCTCGCGCCTTTCGCTTACGCTTAGGCCGCTGTGGGTTTTCCGCTTCTATCCCTGCCCGGAAGTGTAGTGCTGTGATTTAGCAGTGGAGAAAAAATCAGTGAAAATCCTTTTAGCGTTCGAATACAGGCGATTCGCGAATGGCGATTGGCGAATGGGGGGGCATACGCCATTTGACCTTTTCCGCAAGGAAAAAATCAGTGAAAATCTTATCAATCCTAATAATCAGCGTTCGAATTAATTGCGATTAGCGATAGGCGACTAGCGAATAGGGGGCATATGCTATATAACCTTTTCCGCAAGGAAAAAATCAGGAAAAATCTTATCAATCCTAATAATCAGCGTTCGAATAAAAGCGATTAGCGTTCCAATCAATCAGTATTCCAATTCAGTGTTATTCTGTTTTATCAGTTTTATCAGTGTACCATTAATTCAGCGAAAATCACCCCAATCTGCGTATTCAGCGTTCGAATAAAAGCGATTAGCGTTCCAATCAATCAGTATTCCAATTCAGTGTTATTCTGTTTTATCAGTTTTATCAGTGTACCATAAATCAGCGAAAATCAGCGTATTCAGCGTTCGAATAAAAGCGATTAGCGTCCGAATCAATCAGTATTCCAATTCAGTGTTATTCTGTTTTATCAGTTTTATCAGTGTACCATTAATTCAGCGAAAATCACCCCAATCTGCGAATTCAGCGTTCCAATCAATCAGTATTCCAATTCAGTGTTATTCTGTTTTATCTGTTCTATCACTGTACCATTAATTCAGCGAAAATCACCCCAATCAGCGTATTCAGCGTTCGAATAAAAGCGATTAGCCTTCGAATCAATCAGTATTCCAATTCAGTGTTATTCTGTTTTATCAGTTTTATCAGTGTACCATTAATTCAGCGAAAATCAGCGTATTCAGCGTTCGAATAAAAGCGATTAGCGTCCGAATCAATCAGTATTCCAATTCAGTGTTATTCTGTTCTATCTGTTTTATCAGTGTACCATTAATTCCGCGAAAATCACCGTTCCATCTACCCTACAAACCTTCCAACGCCTTTTCATCACCCTTTTTAGCTACAATATAATTGCCTATAATCAAGTAATCCATATCAGCACGATCGAAACTCCACACAGCATCGTAAGGGTTGCAAACGATGGGCTCGCCTTTGATATTGAAAGATGTATTAATTAAAACCGAATATCCGGTTTCTTCTTTAAAGGCCTCCAATAAATCGCGCATCTCCGGGTTTTCGGTTTTATTCACTGTTTGGATGCGAACCGTATTGTCGACATGGGTAATGGCCGGTAGCTTTTGGCGGTACTCTTCCAATACATCATACACCACCAACATATACGGGTTAGGGTAGCTGCTATCGAAGTATTTGCCACAATCTTCTTCCAACACAATGGCGGCGAAAGGCCTAAATCCTTCACGAAATTTCACCCGTGCATTGAGTACATTTTTCATATCCAAATGCAAGGGACTGGCTATAATACTGCGATTCCCCAAGGCTCTTGGACCAAACTCAAGTCGACCTTGAAACCAACCTATAATTTTATTCTCAGCTAATTTCTTTGCCGCAAACTTCGCATAATTGGTTTGGGTTTTCACATAAGGCAAATCGAATTGCTTGATGGCTTTTTCATAGGCATCGTCTTGGTAACCTGGACCTAAAAAGGCTGAATCCATTACCCATTCCCTTTTTCTTCCCAAAATAGCATGGTTGAGCAGGAGAGCGCTACCTAAGGATGTCCCGCTATCACCTGCCGCTGGCTGTATGAAGATATTTTTGAAAATTCCTTCTTTGGCCATTAAGCCGTTGGTTACACTGTTCAATCCTACTCCACCGGCAATACAGAGGTTTTCGGATTTGGTTACCTTTTTCAAATGCCGGGCAGCATGCAACAGCACATCTTCCACAATGCGTTGAGCCGCTGCAGCAACCTCCAATTCATACTCACTCCAATCTTTTCCCTGTGCCTTGGAAGGACCAAACAATTTTGTAAACTTTTCACTCACACCACTCTTACGGGTATAGTGATAAGAGAAATAGCTCATATCCATTTTGAAACCTCCATCGTTGGTCAATTCAAACAATTGACGCATCTTTTGGTAGGTTTCGGTATTCGGATTTCCGTAGGAAGCCAAACCCATTAATTTCCCTGGCCCCTCAATTAGCTTAAAGCCCAAATGCCTCGAAATAGCTTGGTAAAAGGCTCCAAGAGAATAAGGGGTTTCGATATTGCTGAGTTTTTTAATTGAATTCCCCTTTCCATATGCTAACATGGAAGTAGTCCACTCCCCTGCTCCATCGGTGGTAAGGATGGCTGCATCTTCGTATGGCGTTGGATAAAAAGCGCTAGCGGCATGGCACAAATGGTGTTCCATTAGGTGGAACTTGAATTTATTATTGCCCGGGAAAGTTTTATTCAAGGTCTCTGGCAGCTTACGCATATCGCTGAGGTAATTAAGCATACCTAAATTTTCTTCAACCGAAAAACTACGTTGTTCCATTAGGAGGGAAGGAACCTTATCCCAAAATTTGAGGAGGAAAACGGGAATTTTGGAATACGAGATAGAGGGCTTCCAAAAGAAGGTCACATGGTCAACATCGGCAAGGGTAAGTCCGGCAAAATTTAAGCATTCCCTAATACTGGCCTCAGGAAGTCCACCAAAATGCTTTTTGCGGTTGAGGCGTTCTTCCTCCACTGCAAAAACCACCTTATTATCAATAATCAGACTCGCCGCCGAATCGTGTCCATAACAGTTAAAACCTAGAATTACCATGAAATACCTTACAAATGGGTTTACAAGTCACAAAGAAACAAAAGATGGCCAAAGATTTGACCCTAAATATTTATTTGATGGATAAAAAAACTGAATACGCAATTGCAAGAGGCCTTTTTGGAGTTTTTGTTGCAATTTAATTGAAGAAATTAATTTGTCCTTCTTTTTATTGGTTTGTAGAGAAATTATACCGAATGGACATTATGTATAGTCCAATTTTAGGCTCACATTTTTTTAAAAAAAATTGGACTAACATACTATATACTAGGCATTTACCAATCTAAACTTACAAATAGCCTTTGGACTATTTATAAATTAAAATTGGTATTATATCTTTTCTCCAATTCCAACAAACTAATTTTCGCCAATTTAGCAGCCCACATGGTTTTTAGCAGCATCGCCTTTATTCTTTATTTCTTTCCGGTTTTCCTGCTATGTTATTTCCTTTCCCCTCCGAAACTAAAAAACTATTGTCTTCTCCTTTTTAGTATTTTCTTCTACAGTTGGGGTGCACCTAGGTTTATCTTTGTAATTCTAGGCACCACCTTTATCGATTTCCATTTAGTAAAACGAATGGATCAAAGTAAAGAATCCTTACAGCGAAAACTCCTTTTGGGGGCTTCGGTCGGTATCAATGTTGGTTTACTGTTTTATTTCAAATATTCCAATTTCTTTGTCGACAATGTAAATTCATTTTTAGGTCTATTGGGTTGGCAAGGCATTACTTGGACTAAACTGCTATTGCCAATTGGGATTTCGTTTTATACTTTCGAAACCATTACCTACGTGGTGGATGTGTACCGCAAGATCCACAAACCTTTGGAAAACTTTTGGAACTACCTGCTTTACATTTTACTCTTTCCCAAGTTAATAGCAGGCCCCATTGTTCGCTACCACGATTTAGCTGATCAACTTAACGACCGCAGCCAATTGGAAACGGCCGACAACCGACTGATTGGGTTTTATAGGTTTGCTCTAGGTTTGGGCAAAAAAGTGCTCATTGCCAACCACTTGGGTCTACATGCCGATACCTTACTCGGTTTGCCATTGGAAAAACTGGATTCGTACTTGGCTTGGACCGCCATTTTGGCCTATACTTTTCAAATTTATTTCGATTTCTCGGGCTATTCCGATATGGCTATTGGTATTGCACAAATGTTGGGATTTCGAATACCAGAGAATTTTAATAACCCTTACATTTCAAGAAGCATTACTGAATTTTGGAGGCGTTGGCATATTTCTTTAGGGAATTGGATGCGGGAATACCTCTACATTCCGCTTGGAGGAAATCGAGTGGCATCCAAAACCAGGCTTTATTTCAACCTTTGGCTAGTGTTTTTGGCATCCGGTCTTTGGCATGGTGCCTCATGGAGTTTTGTTGTTTGGGGAGCTTATCATGGTTTTTTTCTTGTTTTGGAAAGGATGTTTTTGGGAAAGTGGTACCAGCTCATGGGCAAGTGGATACCAATGGTTTTGACCTTTTTCTTGGTTTGCATCGGTTGGGTATTTTTCCGCATTGAAAGCTTGGAGGGGGCTTGGGCATTTTTGAACAAACTATTTGCCTTCGAAATCAACAAAATTTCAGTTTTTGATCGCGACACAAACTTGTACTTTGTATTGGCCTTTCTGTTTTCATTTTTATCGGCCTTACCCCTTTTCCAAAAAATACAGGATGAGGTATACTTTAAACCTTACACAGGCTTCAAACATCTGCTAATGTTTGGAGTAACGGTTTTATTGATGGGACTTTGTATTGCCCAAATAACTGGTTTTGGTTTTAACCCTTTTATTTATTTTCGATTCTAAACAAATGAACAGGGAAAACACCTTTAAAAACGGATTGGTAATTCTACTGCTAGGCTTCCTTTTTCTACCCTTGTTGCAGCAAGTATTTAAATTTAAAAAACTAGTGCCTTTGCAAGGGATGCTGAGCGAACCAGTGCAACCTTTTTTAGGTTTTGAAACCTGGTTCAGTGGCGAATTCCAGCACCAAACCGAAACCTATGTGAAGGAAAAATTTGGTTTCCGTTCCACCTTTATTAGACTTAATAACCAAATTGAATTCAGTTTGTTTAGAAAGGCCAAAGCCAATAGTGTGGTAATAGGGAAGGAGAATTATCTCTTTGAGGAGAATTACATTAAGGCTTATTATGGGCAAGATTTCCTTGGACAAGATTCAATTCAAAGCTTCATGAACATTCTACATGAATTACAGGAAAGTTTAGCCTTGCAGAACAAAACGTTGTTGGTAGTTTATGCAGCTGGGAAAGGTTCTTTTTTTCCTGAATACTTTCCGGAGGATTGGTTAGACAGCAACAAGGTAGGCACAACCAACCACAAATCCATGGTGAAAATTGGCAAGGAATTGGGACTAAACCAAATCGATTTCAATAGCTATTTTGTAGAACAGAAAGACAAAACACCCTACCCATTGTATCCACAGTATGGCATCCATTGGAGCCACTATGGTGTATGTTTAGTGATGGATTCTATGATTAAACGTTTGGAACATTTACGCAAAATAGATATGTCCGATTTTACTTGGACCGAAACCAGGTTAGAACAACCACACGATTATGATTATGATATTGGGGATGGACTCAATCTTTTGTTCCGACTCCCCAGCTTCGATATGGCCTATCCAAAACTTAAGTTGGTGGAAAAACCAGGTCAAACCAAACCTTCTTTACTGATGGTAGCCGACAGTTATTATTGGGACATGTACGAATCAGGATTTAGGGAGGTGCTTGGCAACCATCACTTTTGGTTTTACAACCGAGAAATTTATCCAGCTCTTCCGGGCTCCCCTACTCCAGCTGATTTAGATTTGGAAAAGGTCATTGCCGAGCACGATGTAATTGTATTGATGGCTACGGAAGCCACCTTGGGCAAATTAGGTTGGGGTTGGGTAGAAAGATGGAAAAAGGAAAGAGGAAACCCTTTGAACCCAAATTAGAAAAGACGAAGCTAACTTTATTCGAATTACTTGATATTACTGGCCTTACCCTTCTAAGACAAATTTCTTAAAGGAAGTATTTTAAACCAGATTACGCATTAGAAATTGTAATGAAGCTTTCAAATGCAATAAAGACGAGGGTTTCAGGTTAATTTTTGGGTGAAGGAATAGTAAACTATTTTGAAGTCAAAAATTGTTCTGAAATCCTTGTATTTGAAGCAGTTGGAAGCTGTAATAGATTTCTAATGCTGAATTTGGGTTAAACCAGATTATGATTGGAAATGCATTAACGATTTACCAGTTTTTATCAATTTATTTTCCCAATTGATAACAACTGCTATCCCGAAATTTCTTCGGAGGGGGTAAACCTTAGGTTGTATTCGATTATGGAATTAATCTTCCAGACTACCAAATTTTCCTTGGCTAAAATCTTGAACTGCTTGTTGCAATTCTTCGTGGGTATTCATTAAAAAGGGACCATAGGAGGCAATAGGTTCTTGAATGGGTTGACCACTAAGTACCAAAACTAGGGCATCCTGTTCAGCCTGAATGGTAATTGTCGAACCATCGTTGCGAAAAAGGGCAAAATGATCGGTTGGGGCAAGGTCTTTATCATTGAAAACCACTTGACCTTCAATCACCAATAAACCCGTATTGAATTCAGCAGGAAGTTCAAAACTAGGCTTGGCACCTGCCTTCAGTTTCAAATTAGCCAAAACAATCGGACTAAAAGTGGTTGCTGGACCTTTAACTCCATTTATTTCCCCTGCAATAATTTGAAATTGTGCCAGGCCATCAGGAGAAGTATATTGGCCCATTTGCTCCTTTGTAATGGCTTGATAACCTGGCTTGTTCATTTTATATTTGGCAGGTAAATTCACCCATAACTGAACCATTTGAAACAAGCCACCTTTCCGGCTAAATTCCTGTTCATGGTATTCTTTATGCAAAATGCCAGAGGCGGCAGTCATCCATTGCACTTCACCTTGGCCAATGACACCACTGTTACCCATACTATCGTGATGGGCGACTTTTCCATGATAGGCTATAGTTACGGTTTCGAAGCCACGATGAGGATGTACACCAACCCCGCGCGGAATTTCACGAGGAGAAAACTCCACTTTTGAATTATAATCGAGCATAAAAAATGGACTCATGCGGTATTGTCCCATGTTGTAACCGCTTGGAAAAAAATTATGCACCCGAAAGCCGTCACCAACCATATGTGGCGGTACGGGAGGTAAAATCTGTTGAACTGTTTTTATGTTCATGCAAGTAAATCGGAAAATTCAGGATGTTTTGCAATATAGCTCTTAAAAAAAGGACAAAGTGGTACAACCTTCCAGCCTTGAGAACGAGCATATTTAAGTGCGAATTCCACCAATCGAGAACCTATTCCCTTTCCCCCCAACTCAGCTGGAACTTCGGTGTGGGTAAACGTAATAATGTTTTGCGCTAGTTGAAACTCTGCCAAGGCAATATAGCCATCAATTTCCCACTCAAAACGGGATAGGGTTGGGTTAAAAAAAATGTTGCTTTCCATAAGTTATGAAAAGCAACAAAGATATATTATGTGAGAAAATGGGAAGGATTAACCTTGTTATTCCATAATCAGTTTTCCGCGTTCAACACGATTTCCATGAGTAACACTATAGAAATAAACGCCTGCAGGTGCTCGGTTTCCACCATTCAGTTTACCGTTCCAATTGGTGATATACTTATCTGGCGACAAGGCTCCATCTTGAATAGTTGCCACTTGTTTTCCGGATAAGTCATACAATTGAATAGTTACGTTTTCATTGTTTTGTATAGTGTAAACAAAATGTACCTCACCACTGGAAGGATTAGGATAAACACAAAGTTTAAGCGGACTTGGCGTTTCAAAAATAGCCTCTGTTCCAGTTGTGTCTTCTACGGGTGGACCACTTAAATCAGGTAAAGGCAATTGCACATCGGTCCACACGTGGTAATCACCTGGCTGGAAGTTGATAGCTGCATTTTGATCGGTAACATTGATGGCCTGTCCGGTAAGGTAATCATACCAAGTACCTGTGTGTTGGAACCCTGGTACCATATCAAAGCCAACCATATCAAAATTAGCCCCTACACAAATATTCATTGATGCATCATTTACCCAAATTCTTTTTCCAGTCCCCCAAGTATCCATACTAAAGTTCCAACTATCAAAAGCGGAATCGTTTACTTTTAATTTAATGAGTGCCGCATAGACTTTAAATAGGCGATGTCTATCCACATCAAAATAATAATCCCAACGAACTGGTTTTGGTGCAGTTCGGCTAGCTTCTGTCAAACTTGGCCAATTGATACTAAAATCATAGCCCAATTCCCCAAATTGCCATAGCATTTTTGGTCCAGGAATCGTAAAGAAGCAAGCCGCTGCAGCTTCCATTCTTTTCAAAGCAATTGGCAATGAGCGGGTATCATAGCCTCCGCTTGTATTTCCATAATTGATATTTTTAAACATAAGCCTTTCTTCATCGTGGCTTTCCATATAAGAAACGGCATTGGGGTAATTCCAGCCTTTTGAGAGAAAGGATGTTTGGTAGCTGAAATCGTTGTTATTGCTGTAACCCATGGTACATTGGTTGTATTGTTCCGTAGCTTTTGACCAAAGCATAAAACCACCATTGGCTAAAACAGTTTCTTCGCTATTGTCGCCAAGGTGCTCCAAAATCATGTAATCATCGGAATAGGTACGAATATCGTTTAAATAATCAAACAGAATATTAACCCGGCTTTGATCATATGCACTCCAAGCGCCAATATCGCCACCTGTATTATTTTGCGTCAATCCTTTAGAGAGGTCAAATCGAAACCCATCCACATGGTATTCTTCAATCCAATATCTAAAGAGACGTTTAAACATTCTTCTTACATATTGGCTTTCGTGGTTAAAATCATAACCTACGCTGAAAGGGTGCGTAGCTACGGGATTAAAAAACGGACTGTTTGAGGCAGGACGGTTAAGATCACTATCCCAATATAAACGAACATATGAATTTTGCCCGAAAGCATGGTTAGGCACAATATCCAGAATAATTACGATACCTTTGCTGTGGGCCATGTCAATTAACTCTTTCAAGGCATCTTTTGGACCATACTTTTTGTCGGGTGCAAAGAAAAACTCAGGAGAGTAGCCCCAGCTATTATTTCCATCAAATTCCATTACTGGCATTAGTTGGATAGCGTTTACTCCAAGTTTAACAAAATAATCGAGGGTATCAGCTATGGTGCTGTACGCTTTACGCTGAGCAAAATCGCGTATCAAGGTTTCATAAATTACCAAACTACTGCTGACCGGCTTTGTGTAATCGTTGTCGTGCTGCCAAGTATAAGGTGTTTGATTCGTTTGAAAAACAGAAACTTTGGCATGTGTTTTACCTGTTGGGTAACTTATTAAGTTTGGATAAATAAAGGAATTAATCCCTGCATCGCCATATTCGTCTATAACTTTCTCGGCATATGGATCGGCAATTTTAATTTTACCATCTACAAAAAACTGGAAACGGTACTCTTGTCCGGGAGTTAAACCTGTTATAGTAGTCCAAAACCAATCGCCCATATTGGATTTTTTACAGAGATATTGAGGATCTGTTTCCCAATTGGTAAAATCACCTATGACATAGGCAAATTCTTTGTTAGGAGCTTCTAAAAGCAAGGTTACAGTTGTATTGTCTACATAGTTTATTCCTGGAATAATGCCACTAGGTGGATCTTGAACCGTAACGGTCGGTTGAACGATAAAGTAGGTAGTATCGCGTTTGGTTTGAGCGCCACTTTGCGCTTCAAATACCAAGTAATGTTTTCCTAAGGTAGTTGCATTAAAGCTATAGTTTACAGCATTCCCTGTTCCTTGGTGAATAAACTGCCCATCCAAAAAAACATTGCACTGGCTCATTGCGGCTGGCGATTTAATTTCAACTTTAACCGTGGAATTTTGGCTATAAATGGCCGATTCAACTATTGGTTGAACAAACATTGGGTCAAAACCAGTATTGCTAGAAAAAACAGGCACCACAATATCCGATCCATCTGCATTTTTTCCAGCAATAGTGCCATTTGCATTTCTAAAAACAAACATCATGGCCTTTACTTGAGTATATTGTCCATATCCATAAAGACTATCCATACGAAAGGACATTTTAAACAAGTTATTTCCAAGCGGGGTCATTAATGCATTTGCATCAGCAGTACCCCACACAAAAGGCTTGAACAACCAATCGCCAGAATAGGCGGACACATCGGTAATTAAGCCGGTATGCATATAAATTTGGCTTTGTCCCTGCAAGGCTCCATTACCCAAAGAAGCGTTGAAATAAACGGTAATGGAATCGTTTTGAGTGGGATACGGTATGTCTGTATAAACAACCTGAGCATTAGTAGCTAGGGTAATAACAGACAAAACTGCTGCAAATAATTTCTTCATAAAAAGAGGTTTGATTCGAATTAGCTTAGTTGTTCAAAAAGAACACTTTTTCAGTTTTGATGGTTTTTCCGCCGCTTAGCATGGAAACAAAGTAGGTTCCAGTTGCCAATTTAGATCCATTGCTTGAAGTACCATTCCAATGCAATTGGTGAGTGCCAGCCGTCATTTTTCCAGTATACAATACGGCAACTTCTTTTCCAGTAATATCGGTTACACTTACTTGGCAATCGCCACCATCTTTAGTGAAAGCGAAGTCTAGGTTCATTCTTTCGGCGAATGGATTTGGGTAGGCAACGAAACTGTTTAGGTTACCAATTTCATTGAAACCAGTGCTTTTGATAATGGTCACAAAATCACTAACCGAATTATCGGTGGAGTTGATCACCAAAGGGTTGTCGGTATTGAAATCTTTAGCGAAGATATCTTGACAACCTTGTTGGTCACGGCCACTCAAAGCTCCATCTTTACTTCTAAATACCATCCCCATAGTATAAACAGTAGCTCCGGCAGGTAGAGGTGTATTTTGAACAACAACTCCATTGTTTGCGCCTGCATCTTGGCTCAATAAATTTGGGTCAGAATAGTAATCTTCCAAAACCATGTTTAATTCATACACACCATTTCCAACGGAAGTCATTAAACCTTTACCGTTGTCTTGAGGAGTTTCGCCCCAATCACCTACCACGTGCTGCCATACTTCTGAGGCATACGGAATGATTTGCTCTAAACAAAACTGTTGATCGGTTTTGTTTCCAACAGTACTATGGCTACAAACACCACTGTGAATATAAATTTTATCTTCAGGAACAATGGCACCACCGCCATTTCCATCGCCGCCCAAATTACAATCGGTATTGCTCATTAATTTGGTATCGATGCGGATGGTAACGTTTGTTTGAGCAAACAAGGCTGAGGTTACCAATAAACCAGCTACGAGGGTAAAGGTTTTTTTCATTTTAATTTGAAGGTTAAGGTTAAACTAGATTTTTATTGTTTGGTAATTTTGTAAGACTGCTGATCAATTTGGAGGTAATAAATACCGGCAGGCAAAGCCCCCACTTCAAGCTGGTTTTTACCGGCTTTTAATTCATAAGTTGAAAGCAAGTTCCCGAAAATAGAATACAAAGATGCTTTTTTATTATCTAGCAATTCTACCTGAACTTGATCCTTAGCAGGATTTGGATAAATTGAAGCTAAATCTTGTGCCAATTCTTCCACTCCAACTTGGGTAACTACCAGTTGATAGGTTTGAACATCCGACCCGCAGGGTGTTGTTATGGTTAATGAAACATTATAGGTTCCAGGAGCCACAAAGGTATAAGAAGGGTTTGGGGTGGTATTGTCCGTGCTACCATTGCTTGTAAAATCCCAAGCGTAGGAAGTTCCATCTGGTTGGTTTGAACTGGTAAAGGAAACAGACAAACCTGTGGCAACGTAAGTAAAATCAGCACTCGGAGTAGTACCTTCCGTAATATAAATCACATCTTGAGCCGTGCAGCCAAAATTGTCGGTTACAACAATGGTGTACTCTCCACTATCTGAAACCGTAATACTTGGGGATGTTGAACCATTACTCCATGTATAAGAAGAAAAACCAGCACCAGCATCCAATACAGCTGATTCGCCATCGCAAAGCGTTTGGTTTGAACCAGCATCAACAAAAGGCAGCCCATGAATTGTTACCTGAACAGTATCAGAAGCTGTACAGCCATTAACATCAGTTACTCTGGCCCAATAGCTTCCTCCAGTAGAAACAGGAAGACTTGTTCCGGTTGAGTTATCGTTCCAAAGAATAGAAGCAAATTCACCAGTAACCACTTGGGCTGTTACACCACTAAAGGCGGAATAAGGTGGATTTTGATTGATATTCAGGAAAATGTCGTTGTTGTTATCATCCTTCCCTGTTAATGTACCATCGGCATTGCGAAAAACCATGGAAATGGCTGTAACAGCCGTTCCTTGTGAATAACCATAATAGTTAGCCGGATGAATTGTGATAACCCAATTATTGTTGCCCAAACTAGTCATTTCACCCACTCCATCGTCTTGTCCCCAATTCCCTATATAATTTGTTACTGGGCCAAATGGTACAAATTGGATTCCACTGTGCATATACACCTTTGGAGCGCCGAAAAGACCTGTAACACCTAGGTTGGCATTGTAAAAAATTCTTAAGGAATCACCATCAGGAGTTAACGTCACTCCTGGATCTAGGACTATTGAGCTTAAACCACAAATAGAGGTATCGCCACCTAAACTGAATTGCGGGGTTGAAACTGATACATTCACGGTATCATAAACAAAACCACCAGTCATTGGATTAACAATATGAACCGAGTATTGTCCTGGACCATTCACTTGGATGGATTGGGTAATTGGTCCTGTAGACCAGGTATATTGATATCCGGCAGTTGCAGACAAGGTAAGCGGAAAAGAATTGGAACAAACTGTAGTATCATTGCTTGCAACGGCATTGTAAACAGGATCATTAATTACAGTATAACCATAATTAAGACCATTGTTATTACCGAGGTTAATGGTATACATATCCCAATCGGCAGTAGGATTAGATACTGTAGTAGTAAATACATAATAGCTGATGCTGGTGCCAGCAATAGCTTGGGCTGGAATAGTCGCAGTACCCGTTGTTCCAGTCATATTTACCTGCAACAGGTTATTGATTCCTGCATATCCATCCGGAGAATAACGGATATAGACCTTTTCTTCAGCGGAAAGAGCTGCACTCGTAGTAACTGTGACAGTAACAGCTGTATTGACCATAATTTGGTTACCCGCCGGAGCTTGGGTGACATTGGAAATAGTTACCGGCTGAGCACTGGTTTCCATAAAAATGGCTTGGGTGTTAACATAACCATTATCTTTAAAATTAACGGTATACCATTTGTTTGAACCTAAGGTAACCGAGTTGTCGTTTCCCCCACCGTCGTTGCGATAGTTATAGGTCTGAATAGTATTCAAACCTACAGTGACATCTGTCCATTTGTTTGAATAGGGAGTACCTGCCGGACCGCTGGTAAATAAAAAGGCATTTACACCAGAAGACGCATCGCCTCCGGCTGAGGTAGAAAAAGTAGTATGGTAGCGTCTTGTTCCTGTGGTAATAATTTCAAAACCACCGTTTGTCACTTGGTTAGGGTTTCCAAAAACAGAGCCTGTGGCAGGAGGATTCGAATATGAATTCCAAGTTCCAGGAAGATTTACACCTTCTGGTTCAAAGATTATTTGGGCTGTTGAATCAAAAGAAACAGCGAAGGCGGGAATTATCGCCAACAAAATGGTTTTCAGCTTTTTGTTCATAAAGGTAAAACAGGGTTGGTGTCAAAATTACACTTAGTAAAACGATGTCAAAAATAGGGCAAAAAACCAAATTTACAACTATAATTTTGTTAATGCGCTAAAAACAAAGTTAACAGTTAGACTATTTTGCTTCATCTCAAAAAAAATCGACAAAGAAACGATACAGATTTCCCCCTTAAATAAAGCAGTTTATTGGGGGAGAACAAGCATTTTAAACGAATCAACGAATGCTGATCCATTCATTCAAAAAAGAATCCTAAAAATGGTTAACAGGTTATTCGACAGGTAGGAATTCCACCACTGCCAGGTTCAGGGGGTTCGGGCAAGGATAGAGGCAGTCTAGCCCACAGGGATGCGGAGGCACGGAGCAGACCGAGGACTAGCGCCGAAAGCCTGGCCCTACCGCCCTTTACCATGCTAAAAACACTTGACCAACTGGTTTTGGCGGTAGGGAGCCCGCCAAATAAAAAAAGAAGAAGTCATGAAAAAGCAGATTCTTAACAATCCCTTATTCTGGCTTTAACTTATTAGTCATAAAGGGTTTAGATTTTTGCCTACCATGAATTCAAACAGAAGAAAAGTTGATATCGTTGTAATTTCGGACGTTCATTTGGGCACTTATGGCTGCCATGCACGTGAGCTGACCCACTATTTAAAATCGGTACAACCGGGGAAAATTATCCTCAACGGCGACATAATAGACGGATGGCAATTTAGTAAAAGTTTTTGGCCTCAGACCCATAGTGAAGTCCTAAAAGTAATTGTTGATTTTATGGCATCGGGAACACCTGTTTACTATTTAACGGGAAATCATGATGAGGTTTTAAGGAAATTTTCGGGATTCCAACTGTCTAATTTTCATTTAGTTGACAAATTGATTTTGGAAGAAAACGGAGAGAAGTTCTGGTTTTTCCATGGTGATATTTTTGACTTATCGGTAAATTATGCCAAATGGATTGCCAAAATTGGGGGCTACAGTTATGATTGGTTGATTTTATTGAACCGATGGATTAATGTGGGATTGGAAAAAATGGGAAAAGAGAAAGTATCCATTTCCAAGAAAATTAAAAACTCCATCAAAACTGCTGTAAAATATTCCAATGATTATGAGAAGATTGCAGCCGAACATGCCATCGAACAGGGTTACAACTATGTTATTTGCGGGCATATTCATCAACCGAGCATTCGGGAATATAAAAACGAAAAAGGCCAGGTAACCTATTTGAATTCAGGCGATTGGGTAGAAAACTTAACTTCATTGGAATACCATGAAGGCAAATGGAGCTTGTACCACTATCAAACTGAAACAGAGGCATTAAAAATTAGACCATTGGCGCTTCCTGCCTCCGAAATCAGTCCAAATTTGCGTGTGGCCTAAACTTTTTTTCAAAAAACTTCGATCCGTTGCAACCTTTTAAGGGGAGGGATGCGTTAAAAACCACCTGTATCGAAATTTTCTTGAAAATATATTCTTCAACTTTCAAACCTATTTCTACTTTTGGAGACCTCAATGGTTGGGGTTTCCTATTTTTATTTATCCTTGCAATTCTTTTTAACACCCATGAACTATAAAAAGCTCACATTCAAATTTGTGCTTGGTGCTGCGATTGGCGGCAGTTTACTGATGACCAGTTGCGGACCTGGTGACAAAAAAGATGCTGAAACCGGAGATAAAGACACGGTGAATGCGCCTAGTTTGGTAAAATTGGGGAATGCCCATTTCAGTATTCCTTCACCTTTCCAAACCGCCATGCTAATTAAGGCATCCGGTGCACAATACAACAAGGATATTTTGAATCCGGCAAAGAATTTCTCCAAATATTCTACCAATTTCAAAAAAGCCATCAACTTAGGTGTATATGGTGCTGACGTGGGTTATGTAACCATGTACGACCAAACTCAAGACGCCTTGGGATATATTGGCTCAATCCGTAAACTTACCGAAGAGTTGGGAATTAATAATGGTTTCGATGCCAATACCATGAAACGTTTTGAACAAAATCTTGGTAAAAGAGATTCGATGTTGAGCATGGTAGCCGTTGGTTACAGGGCATCTGATGCTTTTTTAAAGGACAATGACCGTTTGGATGTTGGTGCTTTGATTTTGACAGGCGGATGGGTTGAAACACTTTATTTCACTACCAAAGCTGCTGCAGCAAAAGAAAACCAGGATATTAAAAACAGGATTGGGGAGCAAAAATACACCTTGGACAACCTAATCAAATTGCTACAACCTTATTACAACCAACCGGATTACACAGGTTTAATTGACCAGTTGATTGATTTGGCCTATGATTTTGATGCCATTGATATTGAATACAAATATGTGAAACCTGTGACCGATGTAGCCAATAAAACTACAACCATCAACAGTTCCACCAAAGTAATTATGACCAAGGAGCAGGTGGAAATCATCTCCAAGAAAATCGAAAAAATTAGAAACACCATTATAGGCTAACCCAAACTAGAACTTCAACCATCATGAAAAAAATCCTTTCTATTTTGTCCCTGATCTTCTTACTTGGGATAACCTATCAAAATGCATCGGCCCAGTGCGACAGTATTGCAAACATCTGCAATAAAAATATGGCCAAAAATTACATCTCTGACGGACAAAGCTACCGTGCCCTGCTTAATAACCAAGAAATTGCAGAATTTAAAGCAGTGTTTTATGGAAATAGCACCTACCGTATTTCAGGTTGCAGTGGTTTTACTGATGGCAACTTGATTTTCTCGGTATTTGACCAAGAGAAAAATCTATTGTTTACCAATTCCGACCAAAAAAATGCTCCTTATTGGGACTTAAAATTTGGCAATACACTTTCTTGCACCATTGAGGCACAGTTGAACACAACGAATCAAGCTTCAGGTTGTGCGGTTATGTTGATTGGATTCAAGCAGTAAGTTTAACTTTTTTAATATTGAAATAAAAGGCCACTCCATGTGGCCTTTTTTATTTTCGAAAATGTTTAAATCCCTTGTTTTTAAACCGGATTACGTATAAACGATTTTGAATTATTTATCCATTCGTTTAGTGCCATTTGATAGCACCTTCTAAAGGGGGATAAACTTGGAACTTTTTAGATATTTGACTTGCTTTTTCGAAGGCGAATAAAGGTAAAGACGGTGGCTAAACTCACTTTCACCATATAATACAAGGCATCGAAAGTTCCGATAGATGAAACCCCTCCATCACGTTCTCGCATCAATACAGGCGTTTCTGAAACTTTTAAGCCAAAACGCGAATACATTACTAAACTTTCCGGCTCAGGGTATTCGTCGGGATAGTAGTGATTTACAACTTTCAAAGCTTTCCTGTTTAACATCCGGAAGCCAGAGGTAGTATCTTGGATAGTTTGACCCGTTAAAACCGTATTCAACCACGAAAAGTACTTTATTCCTAGCCTACGCATGGCCGAAGATTGAAATCCTTGCTTATCCATAAATCGGGAACCTATCACCACATCAGCACCTGAAGCTTTTGCTTCGGCTAAAAGTTTAGGAATTTCTTCGGCAGGGTGTTGTCCATCACCATCCACTTGAAAGGCACAATCGAATCCATTCAGATAGGCATATTTCATTCCGGTTTGCACTGCACCCCCGATTCCTAAGTTTACGGGCAGGTGCAAATCAACACAAGGAAGCTTTTTGATTATGGCCCCTGTATCATCTGTACTGCAGTCGTTTACAACCAAAACCTGTAGATCCAATCCTTCCTTTTGGGCAAAACTATTCAACCCTCCAACTACGGAGCCAATGGCTTTGCTTTCATTATAGGCGGGAACGACTACCGCAATGCGCATACTACGGACAAATAATATGTCCAGTGCCGTCGATGCCGCACTCAATACTAGTTACCTTTTTCAGACCTTTAGCCGCAATTCCACCAGGCAAAGTATTGTTCAATACAATGGAAAACTTAACCAAGTCACCTACGGCCGAACCAGCATAAGAGGTCGTAAAGGTAATTTGGGTTTTACACCCAGGATTTGCTGCATCACCTGCATGGGTGCTACACAACTCAACTTTTCCACCACCTCCGGAAGAATCTTTGACAACAATTACTCCATTTCCCATTTTTTATTGGTTTTAGTGAATTTTTCTTATTTCCTTTGCAATACTAAGCGAAATCCTGATATTTTGTTGACCAAGCCTCACGTTTTTTTTCACTTTTTATTCATTCTCCTTTTTATCCAGCTTTCAGGTCGGGGCCAGAATTTATTTCCACCCTATACATTTATTCCGCCAAGTGACTACAAATCAGTAAGTTCAGAAATTGGTCCGCAAAATTTTGAAATCATTCAAGAACCATCAGGCCAAATGCTTTTTTGCAATTCCGATTGCATTTTAGGCTTTGACGGGCATTTTTGGAAAGAAATAAAAAACACATCTAAAAAAGGGCTAAGGTGTTTCGCAAAAGGGGCCGACAACCGCATATACGTAGGAGGAAACCAGCAAATTGGCTGCTTGGAATCAAATGAAAATGGAGAATCAAATTTCATTTCACTCCTCGACAAAATACCTGTTCTAGAAAGAAAATTTGGAATTATTTGGGAATGTGCACGCGTTTCTGATTTCATTGTGTTTAGAACCTCCCAAAAAGCCATAGTTTTTAATACCAAAAATCAAAGCTTCTCTGTCTTTAAGTTAAAATATCCTATAAAAGAATTCATCATTGCCGAAAACCAATTGATTATTCGAGAAGAAAACGGAAATTCTTGGTTGATGGATGCTTCCGGAAAAATCAACAACTTAGGCGTTTTCCAAACCAAATATTCCCTAATTAAAGAATTTACTAATAGCCAATCCGGAAAATTAGGCTATGCTTATTTGGTTGAAAAAACTAAAGACGAATATGCCATAATAAAAAGGAATCTTCAAGAAATCAGCATTGATCCAAGCATCGGCAAGGATATTTGCAGCCACCTTCCGAGAAAGATTGTTGAATCCCAAAATGGTGAACTCGCTGTACCAACCATCGATGGAGGGCTCTTTGTATTCAACCCGGATGGAAGTTTGCGGTTTCGAATTAATAAATCAAACATACTTTCAGATAATGGAGTAAATGCTATTTACTTGGACAAGGATAACGGTCTTTGGATTACTTGTGACCTTGGAATCCGTCGAATTGAAATGGATTCGCCCTTAAGTTTTTTACCCGATAACAACGGATTGGACGGTGTGGTAACCGATTTAGCCCTTTTCGATGGGTATTTTTATGTTGGAACAAGTTCTCAGGTTTATGCTAGTCCTTATGGTAAGGAGAATTTACACTTCACGCCGTTTATTAACGAAATAGGACAAGCGTTTCAATTCTTGGTTTGTGAAGATGAACTTTTGGTTGCTTCATGGAAAGGAGTTTTCTCCTTGCAAAAGAACAAGGCCACGAAAATCCTAAATTTACCAACTACAACCTTGGCGTGGGACAAACAAAATTCCACCCTTTACATCACCCTAAACGAAGGAATTTTCAAACTAAAAAAACAAGGGAAATCATGGGGTAAAGCCGAGAAGGTTTGCAACCTGAAATTTTTAGCACAATACGCTATAATTGATAAAAATGGGAGGCTTTGGGTTTCGGATTATGCTGGCAATGTGGCCTATATCAACACTTTCGACCCTGTACCGGCCTGGGTTAGCTATTTCAATGCCACCAATGGACTCTACCTAGGCTGGAATAAACCTTTTCTCTTTAAAGACAAATTAATTTGGACCAATCCGAAATCTATTCTTTCCTTCAAAGAGGATGAATCAAAATTCTATCCGTCAAAGGCCTTTCGTTTGAGAGATACAAGCAGCCTTAAAAGTTTCTTTATTCTTAAAACTAGCCAGCTTGGCGAAACATGGATCTCGGACCAAGGGAAATTTGCCAAACTTCGAAAAGATAAAGACGGATATGAATTTTTCGACTTTTCGCCTTCCGCTAAATTACCCAACAGCGACTCTTGGGCTTTCCTTCTTGAGAAAAACCATCTCTGGTTCAGTACCAATGAAGGGCTTATACACTACGACTTCCAAAAAACACCCATCCACACCAACAAGCCTTCGGTATTAATCAGTGGAATCACCTTGGATGGGCCTAAAGACATAAACCTCTTCGAAGGTACCGTGTCATCCCAATCAAAACCTTTTAGCATTGAAATCCCCCAATCTCCCAACCTATTAAAAATAAAAATAGCTTCTCCAAACTACAATACTTTGGGTGCCAACCTCTTCTCCTATAAAATGCTGGGCCTCCAATCCGAATGGACAAGCTGGGCAACCGACAATACCCTTAAATTCCATGCATTACCCAATGGAATCTATACTCTATCCATTAAAACAATCAACCAAAACGGACAAGAAAGTGATCCACTTCACTTAACAATCACTATCAAAAACCCTTGGTATAAATCCAAGAAAACCTGGGGAGGAATTGTTACCCTTCTCTTATCTTCCTTGCTACTCTTTGTTCAATTAAGGAACAATAAACTTCGGAAACAAAACCTCAAACTAGAAGAACAAATTCAACACCATACCAGCCAAATCGTTGAATTAAAATACCAAATCGACCACAAAAAACAGGAAGGAAAAGAATCAAATGAATAACCGGGAATTATTTTTCAGGCATTTAGGCCAAACCTCCCCATTCCCATTAGCCCTTGATATTGCCAAAGCTTATGGCATTTACATCGAGGACAAAGATGGCCATACCTTTGTAGACTTCATTAGTGGAATCGCTGTAAGCAATATTGGCCATTGCCATCCAAGGGTGGTTCAAGCCATTGCCAAGCAAGCCGGAACTTATATGCACACCATGGTTTATGGAGAATATATGCAAAGTCCGCAAATCCAATTGGCATCTACGCTTGCTTCTCTCCTACCTCAACAACTTGATTCGGTTTATTTGGTAAATTCAGGAGCCGAAGCTATTGATGGAGCCTTAAAATTAGCCAAACGTTACACAGGACGTACCGAATTGATTTCCTTTCAAAATGCCTACCATGGAAGCACCCATGGCCCTTTAAGCATAATGGGAAGCGAAACCTTTAAAAACGCCTTCCGTCCTTTGCTTCCTGATACCCGAACCATTCGATTCAACCAAACCGAAGACCTATCTCAAATTTCTGAAAAAACAGCCTGCGTAGTGGTTGAACCCATCCAAGGTGAAGCAGGAGTGGTACTTCCTGAAAATGGCTTCCTCGAAAAACTTCAAAAGCGTTGTAAAGAAACAGGCACTTTGCTTATTGTAGACGAAATCCAAACGGGCTGCGGTCGAACAGGCAAAATGTGGGCCTTCGAACATTTCAATATTGTTCCTGATATCCTTTGTTTAGCCAAAGGCCTGGGCGGTGGCATGCCAATCGGAGCCTTTATTGCTTCGAAAGAGGTTATGTCGACCCTCACCCACAATCCCATCCTCGGGCACATCACTACTTTCGGGGGCATCCCGTATGTTGTGCTGCGGCATTGGCCTCTTTACAGGTAATCCGTGACGAAAACCTAGCTGAAACGGCTACCGACAAAGGTTTATATTTTAAATCAAAACTCAAACATCCTCTTTTCAGGGGAATTCGTGGAAAAGGGCTTTTATTGGCCAATCCTATGGAAAGCAACCAACGCAACATGGCCTTTATCCAGGCAGCCCTAACTAAAGGAATTATTGTAGATTGGTTCCTTTTTGCCGATAATTATTTACGTATTTGTCCACCTTTAACCATAACCTATGCCGAGCTGGATTGGGTAGCCGAACAGTTTAATGCCATTGCTGATAGCCTAGATTAAGTTTCTTTTTTTTAATTCAGCATTCTCCCCCACCTTTGCAGTGTAATTGCCACGGCTTTGAAACTTAATCCATCCAAAACCATACTCGAAATCGCCACACTGCTTGGCCGCGAATTTGTTGGAAACCCCAATCAACTCGTTACAGGAATTAATGAAATCCATCGGGTTGAACCGGGCGATTTAAGCTTTGTCGACCATCCTAAATATTACAATAAAGCCCTACAATCGGCCGCTACCACCATTCTGATTAACCAAAAAATGGATTGTCCAGAAGGCAAAGGCCTGATTTTCAGCGATACCCCATTCGACGACTATAACTTCCTCACCAAGTATTTCCGTCCATTTCAAGCAGCCTTGGCCCAAATTGCCCCTTCCGCCCAAATTGGTGAGGGAACTATCCTTCAACCGGGCGTTTTTGTAGGAAACCAGGTAAAAATTGGAAAAAATTGTATCCTTCACCCCAATGTGGTTATTTACGACCATTGCGAAATTGGCGACAACGTGGAAATCCATGCCAATGCCGTGATTGGATCGGATGCTTACTATTTCAAACGCAAACCCGAAGGCTATGAAAAAATGCATTCCTGCGGTAGGGTCATTCTCGAAGACAATGTGGAAATTGGTGCGTGTTGTACCATCGATAAAGGGGTTTCGGCTGATACCATTATCGGAAAAGGCACAAAACTCGATAACCACGTGCATATCGGCCATGATACTTTGGTTGGGAAAAATGTGCTTATGGCAGCTCAAGTTGGGGTAGCCGGTGTGGCAACCATCGAAGATGATGTTATCCTTTGGGGCCAAGTAGGCGTTTCCAAAGATTTAACCATCGGAAAAGGAGCTATCGTTTTTGCTCAAAGTGGTGTTCCAAAAAGCATTGAAGGCGGCAAACAATACTTTGGAAGTCCGGTGCAAGAGGCTAAAGAAAAGATGAAAGAATTGGTTTGGCTTAAACGACTTCCTGAGCTTTTTAACAAATAAGTTACTTTTTTGGCGGGCCCCCTCCGCCCAAAACCATTTAGCTAAAAATAGGGCATTCTACCTAGGGCGTTCGGGTCAGGCTTTCGGCGCTAGTCCTCGGTCTGCTCCGTTCCTCCGCATCCCTGTGGGCTAGACTGCCTCTATCCTTGCCCGAGGTCCTTCGTGCCCGGGTTTATCAAAATATTACCTTTTGGTTTTTCAATTAACCAGTTGTGCAAGAATACAATAACAATTTAGGTTATCGCATCAAATACATTTTACCCCAGCCTTTCTTAAAATATTCATCTGCTGCTGTAGCCCGGTGCTCTATATCTTGTCCGTTGATTTTATGGACAACACGATACAAATAAACCCCATTGGCCAAACGATCGCCATATTCATCGGTTCCATCCCAAGCATAATTGGTGATATTTCTTCCAACATGCAATGAGCCCAACTCCGAATTATCAATTTCTTTCACTACTTTACCAGTTACAGTCAATATTTGAATTTTAAAATTATCAGGAACTTCTGAACCTGTTAACACAAATACAAACCGAGTTGAAGTAGTAAACGGATTGGGATAGTTCAACACTTCGGTTATGGTAGATTTATTGACTACTTCGAACTCAATCTTGTAATCAATCTGTCCTGAACTGTTGTTAGATTTATCCTTAGCCTGCACAATTAATTCATACACACCATCCACAGGGAATTCGGCAGGGTAAAGGATTTTGCATTTGTTTTTACCCGGGACGGCCGGTTCAAACTGCATCTGTGTGTAATTCTTAAAGTAAATTTGTTTGTATTGGGCAGCATTCGGCTCCTTGATCAATACTTTGAACATCGAAGTTCCATCGCCGGCCAAGGTATCGTTCATCAATAAATACTGGTTTTCATCCCGCAATTCAATCACAATATTGGGTTTGGCACTTACAATATCCCTGTTGATAATATGCACCCCATCAAAAGTCACATCCATCAAAGGATTGATTCGATCGCCTTGGGAATAAAAATTCAAATAACCAATATTGTTAAAATGGTATTGCTCAGGTTGGTCGTTTGCAGGGTTTGCTTCTACCCAAATCTTACTATTTCCTGAATATAAGGCCGTTGGAACAGCAATGGTATCAATTAAACTTTGATTCACCAATAAAGGCTTTTGTCTTGGATACGCAATTGGATGCACAATATGATTTTCATCTTCAATCCAATATTTCACCTTTAGGCTATCCATATCGTATTCGCCGATATTTGTAATGGCCACACCCAATTTCAAAGTATCGTATTGTTGAAGCGAATCCCCTTTAAATGTTAAGGATAAAGCAGGATTCAAGGCACATTCAGGAACACCATCGAATATTAACTGCCACCGATCCATTTGAGCCGGGGTGCGCAAAGTATCATCACGGTAATACCCTTTTAATTTAATCATCGGGTATTGTACCGCATCCACTAATGTATTCAGGTTTACGATGTCGGTATCATGATTTACATGGAATAGTTCTGTTTCCAAACCACCGGCGGTTACTCCAATCACTTTCACACTGGTTGAATCGAAATCAGGGGTTTCCGAAGGACTGGAATAGATATGCAAGCTTCTCCATTGTGTAGCCGGACCTAACAAAGGTGTAGTCATTTCACCTAGGTAGTATGAACCTAGCAAAGTGCGTTGAAATTCAATTACATCCGCTGGATCCTGAGCAACTACTGTTTGGGTTGAACTTGGATTTCCTTTTTGGGTAAAAAATATCCAAGGTAGGCCATTCGAAAGGGTATTAATCTGGGTAAAACCTAAATCAGAAAACGCTTGTCGAGCGGAAGGCTGCCAAGCTTCTTGTTCCCCATAACGCCATGAATAAGCCAAAATATAGAAACTATCCGGAATATGGTTTTGCAATAAACTAACCATACTATCTTGTTGAGCTGTAGAGGCCGAAGTTTGGAACATAAACCAACCCATTGTTCGGTTTGGATTTTCACAGTTCCCATAACGATGTTCTGCATTCTGACCATTAAAATAGGTTCGCCAAGCTTGTAAAGTTGTGTTATCAATTACCGCGATACAAACCGAAGGTGTATACGGATTGCAGCCACCGCTCATTCCTCCAAATCCATATTCTTCCAATTCACCATCCAAACGCCATTCAACTTCATTAAAATTGGATGTACTTGGACTAAAATTATGGCATGAAATCTGGCGACCTGAGGTACTGAAATCCCATTGACGACCAGGTCGGTTATACTTCAACAAGTTGTAAAGATTTTCTTTAAATTGGAAGAAATGCGATTGTCCCATTCCACGCTTTCCATTGATATACTGGAATGTACTTTCACGCCATTGGTAATTACCTGGAGTAGTAAGACTATCTGTAATACAACGCCAGTAATACACCGTACTATCGGGCATATTGGCCAAAAGGCTTGGGGTCCAGCTTACCACTCCACCTGTACTTGAAATCATGGTTGTTTGGAGCAAAGGACTGTTGTAAAGATCAGTTGTATCAATTTGAAAACGGTAAGTACGCAATGGAGCAAAAGGATCGCCAGTGCTTGCTTTTAATGTAATACCTTGGTTGCCAACGATAGCAAATTTGTAAGGGTAAACTGGGAAAATATCCGGAGACTTAATCAAAATTTCATAATTGTCGATGTTGTTATTAAGGTTGGTTAACTCATCGATTTGATCAATATTATCCACATGAATAGAGAACCTGTTTATTCCAGCAGCATTCGTTAGGTTAATTGGAATGGCTATTCGCAACGTATCTCTAAAATGACTTCCATTAGGAAACTGTCCTAACCAAGTATAGGTAATGGGCTGATCTTGAACACCATCCGGACGCGTGCGAATAACTTCAATATTAAACGTATCTTCAAAAGCTCTACCCTGGTTGGTAATTACCACATTTAACTGAAAACTGTCTAATGTTGTGGTAACATCCGAAGGTGTAGTGAAAACCGTGTTTGGAGATACCATTAAATCAGGTTTACGAGGAGAATTAATAATCAATGCAGGGTCGCCATGCAGCGTCATTTCCAAACAAACATCTTTGGTATCGGTATTGTTTGGATTTTGAATCTGGGAAACAGTCCTGCTGATAATTTCTCCAAGGGTTTTACCATAAAAATTCTGTCCTAAATTTCTGAAAAAGGAAGTTGAATAAATATGTAAATATTGTTGAAGTCCTTTGGTAATTTGGGCCAAGAAACCAATAGCACCTTTATCTTGTAACAAAACCCAAGGTTCGCTTTGGCTTTGACCATTATCGGGTAGGTGAATATCTCCAGCTAAGCAAGAATTAGCAACAATAAGCGGATATTTACCCGCATTGGAATAGGTGCTTGGTTCGTCTGTGCTTACATCGAAACCGCTACCAGCCGCATGGCCAAAGAAAGTCATAATAGAAACGCCACCGTTCACCAAACTTCGGATACTATCGGCCAAGGATATATTAATGGGAGCTGAGGTGGTACTTTGGAAGGTTGAAACTGTGCCACCGAACAAGGTATCTTCCAAGGTATTCTTGTAGGAATTCAAGTAGGAAAGCAAGGTAGCTTGTTCCAGCGTGTTAGAACCGCCCGAAAAATGGGCAATTCTTTTCATCCAAGGAACCGGGTTTAAAGCGGCTGCTTCATAATCTATTACCTTGTTTAGGTACAACTGTACATGTTCTGGTACTTTAGCTGCTAAACGTCCAATATACAAAGTTGGCTGCCATAATCCACCGTTCAAACCGGCCGTAATTAGGTTATCGCTGCTTGGAAAACCCCAAGAAGGCACCAAATTTTGGGCAGCATAATTCGGATCGGTTCTCCATTTCATCTGAAAATCGCTCATTACTGATTTTCCGATAATGAAAATATGGGTACTATTCCAAACATCCAATCCATATTCCGAAAAACGACGAATCGCCAATGGATTTTGTTTGATACCATGGGCAAATTGATCGTACACTTCAGCCACATCAATTGCAAAACCAGGCATACCTTGACTAGTACGATAAGCTGCGTAGGCATTGGCATCGGCCATCAAACTTTGGTGACTAACAATTAAATGTTTTGGATTGTTGAGTGTGGTCAAATTGGTGAAATAACCATTCAAACCGCAAGGACGAATGCTTCCAACACTCAAGGCTTGTCCTTCGCCAGTAAATACACATTCTTTTAGTCCACCGTTGGGAATCAAGAAGGAAAAAGTTCCGCCTGTTCCACCAACAGGAAGGCGACGATGATTGGTTAAATCGTAAACGTAGGCCGAACTCTGTGCACCCAAAACATTGGTAAAGTCGACCCTGTATTTGGATTGGGAAGGATTGTCTTCCACCAAAAACCTAAATGTACCTACTCCTCCGCCATTGGGTTGTTTTGGATAGCGCACCCACACATAGGAAATAGCCTTTTTATTATTGGAGGTAGCAGAAGCATTGCTCAATCCCAAAAAGGTAAAGTTGGAATTTGCACCAAGGCTAGAAGATGGTATAGAAATACTAAATTTTGCCGCCAGGGAGCCATTCCAAGCGGTATCCAATTGGGAGGCATTGGGCAGGGCAATTCGCAAAGAATGACCATCCTTTGAAATCCCTACTACACCTGCCCTAAATAGCGCATTGGGTCCATTCACCGCATTGGGTGTAGAAATTGCTTTTGTAACTGATCCGCCAATACCGAATTGGTTGGTTGTTTCAATCCAACCTTCTCCGCTCACATATTCAGGATCGGTTACACCATACGCATTCGTTGGTCCTAAGAAATAGCCTGTTGGATAATCTTGAATGACATCAGACCAAACATAGGAAGTGGAATTGAAATTATTTAGGTTGAGGTCTGTTTCAACTGTAAAGCGGTTATTGTTGGTTCCACTGGCAATTGAAAAGAAATAATAGGCTGTATCTGAAAACAGGCTATGAAAAGGATTGGTGATTTCGTTAGGCGAAGGATACACCAAACTATCCAAGTAACCATCATTGGCTTTAGCATAAAACTCGATGTAATCACCTTGGTCGAAGGAGCCATCGCTTTCGCCTGCTATATAAAGGTATTGCTGTTTACCTCTTCCAAAAATTTGAAATTTGCGGGGATCTTGTCCGGCAAAAGGAACACCGGAATTTTGCAGGTCGGCATAGGTTATACGGTAAACCCCAGACTGAACAATGGGAAACTTAAAATACTGTTGGGAATAATCAATCCACTCGTTGCCGTAAGGCTGGGAAATGGCGGTTGACGCCAAAAAAAGAAAAACAATTATTCCTAAAAGTCTTTTCATAAAGCCTTTTTGTTTAAGTCAAATTTTAGAGAGAACACGTGACTATACTGAGCTACCGACACATTACCTATGTTTGTAAAGGCGTAATCAACAAAAAAGTTTTTGATTCTAAATCCGGCACCAATATTGGGTTGAAGGGTGGATACTTTCTTTCCTAAATCGTCGGTGTAGGTTTGGAAATTACCGATACCACCTCTAATAAAAACGATGTTACTGTAAGCAAACTCAACGCCGAACTTCGGATCGATACTGATCGGATCACCTTTTATCAACACATTACGTTTTCCGTCGGTAGTAAACTCCAAATTCAATTCAGGATAGCAGCTAAACTTTTTGTAGATGTTGATTTTGCGTCCTGCACCTAGGATGAAACGAGGCAAGGTAACTTCTAAAGAATTGGTTGGGATTTCATTTCCTGTTTGGGTAAACACCTCTTTCGTACGTTCATCGAGGGAATAGCTCCAAGCGTTGAAGGTACTGGTAACATCACGGGCCATTAAGCCAAATTTCCAAGCGCCGCGATCGTATTGGGCACCGAAATCAAGTCCGAAACCAATGGCATTACCGAAACTGCCCACTTTACGGTAAACGATTTTGACATTTGCACCGTAGCGCAAACCTTCGATTTTGGTTTTGCGAGAATAGGTCAGTAAAAAGGCATAATCAGCGGCCGAGAATTTGGTAATACGATCGTAGTTGATGTTGCCGTTGTTATCAATTAATTCGGTAGTATTCGGAATATTATCTACACCAAAGCGAATAATACTTAATCCGATTGAGGTATTTGGATTTAAAGCATGTGCAACACCAAGATAATCATACTTTGCGATACCGGCAAAATATTCAGAGTGCATTAAACCTACCGAAACAAGGCTGCGAACATTAACCAATCCGGCTGGATTCCAATACCCTGCCGTAACATCGCCTACATTGGCAACGGTGGCATTGCTCATCCCAAGGGATTTGGCTCCTACACCGATTTGTAAAAACTCATTGCTATACTTTGGCGCTTGAGCTAAGCTAATTTGAACGGTAAAACTTAGAATTGCAGATGCAACCACGATAATTTTCTTCATAGACATGGATTGGGTTGTAATTTTATCAGCCCGCATAAACTGCAAATTTTTAAATCTATTGCCATGTTTGACAACTTTTTTAGAATAGTTGCTAAACTGGTTTTGAACAATGACGTTAATCGAGAAAATGGAACTATAGGTTTCATAAAAAACAAGGAAAACAGCTAATTTAACTTTTAATTCTTGTCAAAAACTTGTAATTAGTCTTAAAGACAAATATTTAAGTGTCTTTCGGACTTATTTTATTTGAAACCAACTTTGGCATTAGTATTTCATATGGTTTTAAAATATTGCAATTCAATATGTTAAATAAAAACAACAAGAGTAACTTTCTCGAATTTTGTCAGGAGGGGCAATCCCAACTAAATCCAGATGTTCGAAAAATAAATCCTTCTATTGATTCATTGGGGTTAAGGTGAAAATTCAAGCCTAGAATGGTAATATTTTCGTGCAAGCCAAAACGAAATCACAAACCATCTACCAACATTACAATTGAAATGCGAAGGGTTGTATATCACCAAAAACCGGGCACGAAGAACCCTCGGGCAAGGATAGAGCGTGATACCCCACAGGGATGCGGAACCCGAATACTTTCGGGTGGAGTCAGACCGAGGAGTATTAGCGATAGCCTGACCCGAAGCCCAGGTAAATGCTAAATCGAAGGGCAACTGTTTTTGGCGAAGGGGGCCCGCCAAATAATAAACCAACTTTAAATCAAGGTTTCGGGCTTAAAGGCTAGTTTGATTTTGAAGGAAATTGCTGGGATTGTGCATTTTTAAACAAACTGGGTTAATTTTGACCTGTTGCAACTACGTGCTGGAAAATACTTCGACAATTTGGATGCGCTTCGGTTCATCTCCTTCCTTTTTATTTTTTGGGGACATGCGCTGGATACGGAAAGTGAGGCGGTGAGAGCATCGGAAATATACCATTTTATTAAGGATTATGTGTACATTTTGGGAAAGACGGGGTTTAGTTTTGCCTTTGTACTATCCAGCTATATCAATACGTTTGTGATTTTAGAAGAAAAGGAAAGGACAGGTCGGTTTCATCCTTGGAAATTCTATGTAAGACGGGCATTACGTATCTGGCCGCTGTATTTTTTGATGGTTGCCTTTTGCTTTTGGGGATTTCCGTTGTTGAAAGCTATGCTGGGCGAACCTTATCATGAGACGACTCCAGCATGGCCTTTTTTGAGCTTTACCGGCAATTTCTATATGCTAAATCACGGATTCCCTTATTTGCCAGCACTTTCGGTATTGTGGAGTGTGAGTGTAGAGGAACAATTTTACTTAGTTTGGCCTTGGCTGCTTTGGCTATTTGACAAGAAAAGATTGGTTTTGGTGGGTTGTTTGCTCCTGACTTTTTTTCTGTTTACGTCTATCGCGTTTTCGAGAACAAATGTATTTTTCCATACCTTGTTTATGACCGGAGACATTGCTGTTGGAGCCTTTTTTGCCTTTCTTTCCTTCAGACAAGGGTCTGATACCTTCAAAAGATTTAGCCAATTACCCAGATGGGCCATTTTTGGATTTTATTTAGCCTTTGTGGGTTGTATCCTTTTCTACCATATTTTGTTTGAAAATCCATACCTGCCCGCTTGGTTTAACCTTTGTATCGAGCGCTTGAGCTTGGGAATATTTTTAGGTTTTTTCATATTCGAGCAAAATTACTGTATGCATTCACCTTTTAAATTTGGACAGTTGAAGCGGATAAGTTACCTAGGCTTAATTAGTTACGGATTGTTTTGCTTTCATGAAGTAGGACTATTGGCCGCCAACAAAATTTTAGAAAAGTTCAGTTGGTCAAATCCCCTGTTGACCGAATTAGGATTAAAGCCTTTGTTGGGGTTTTTCCTTCTTATTCCAGTATCGATACTCAGCTACCATGCCTTTGAAAAGCCAATTTTAGCCCTGAAATTCAAATTTTACGGAAAGTAGTGTGGAAATAGGCTGGAGCTATTATTCTTCGGAAGTGCTTCTGGGGTTGGTTCGCAATTCGGGCAAAACCGATCTTTTAACCGGATATTTTTTCACCAAACGGGCTATGGCAGTAGGGTTTAAACTACCTTTAGAGAATATGGAATAGGAAAGTAAGGTTTGAACAGTTGCTTCTTTAGAAAATACGGTGGTATGAGGATAGGCTATTTCACCTGAAGAGAATGTGAATCCACCTTCTTTGGCTGAAATCCACCATTTACCATCCAAGGCAGAGATTTTCCAACCGGCTCCATCTTTCAAAATAACTCCGATAGATGAATTGTTGACCAAAATCGTATCGCCTTTGAAGGTGGCCTCGTTTTGTGCCAAAAGTGCAGAAGCAAAAACAAGGGAAATGAAAAAGGTGAGGCATGCTTTCATGGGCAACAAAGTTAAACCAAAAGTGGTATGGGAGGATGAAATGAAAAACCTTAAATCATAAGACCTTAGGATACTAGTAAATCGAATAAAATACCTTCTTAAAAAATAGTCCAAGGAATCCGAGCTATGGATGGATGGACTTCATTAATCCTTCCCTTAAGCCAATTTGCGCCTGCCAGTTTAGTAACACTTTAATTTTTGTAAGGTCGGCAACTTTGCTTTGCATGGCATCTTTTCCTTGGAAATAATATTCCGTTAATTTAAGCATCGGGTAATTTTCAGGATTTTTTCCAAATAGTTCAATAATAAGGGTGGCCAATTCCTTTACGGAAACCTCGTCGGATTCAGGCCCTTGAATATTAAAAATTTGTCCATTGGATTCATCCTTTTCATACATAAGCAATAGGGCATCGATGGCATCATCAATAAAGGTAAAAATCCGTTTTTGTCCGCCATGGCCATGAATTTCAATAGGCAATCCCTTTCTAACTTTTTCGATAAAATCAGCCTGCACTCCTCCTTTCCAAGACGGATGCTGCTGAGGTCCGTACACACTGAACAAACGGGCGATACTCAATTTCAAACCTGAATGTCTGGCCAAAGCCATAAAATAATGTTCCGATTGAATTTTGGAAGCGGCATAAACCCAACGTTTATCATTGGGGGTTCCAATAGAAACAGGTTGATCTTCTTTAAAAGGAAGAGAGGACAAAGGTCCATACACTTCCGAAGTGGAAGAAAAAATCAACTTTGCCCGGTTTAATTTCCATACTTGGCCTACCCAATCCAAGGATTTCATGGAATGATGAATAGTAAAAAAGCCTTCATCGGATCGTTCGCGGGGAATTTTTTCAGAGGCCAAATGAAAGATGCCAGAAACAGGACCCAATGTTGGAGGATCAATTAATTCCAAGTCTGATTGGAGGAATTCAAATTGGGGGTTTGATAAAACAGGTTGAAGATTGGCCAAAAAACCATTGGATAGATTATCGATACCAATAACCGAATAACCAAGGGTCAGGAGTCTTTTACAGGTATGACTACCAATAAACCCAGCTGCACCTGTAACTACAACACGTCCTATTTTCTCCATTTGGCTCGAAGTGAATCTGGTATAAGTTGAAAGGGCACTTTACGTCTGAAAATCAAATATAAAATATAAATCGGATAAACATAATTTATAAGCTTAAACGGCCTTTTTCGAATAGCGATTAAGGCGATGAAAAAGGAGCGTTTAAAATCCATCAGGTTAAGAAATTCGATTGCCGAAGCCCTATAAAACATTGAATTATCACGAAAGAAAGGTTCTTCCAACTGCTTGACCTTTTCTTCCAACCAAAAGATATTTTCTTCCTCTAGGAGGTAAAGTTTGCGTTCGATCCATACCTTTCTAATAAACTCAATGGCGGGGTGAATTATGAAGCTATCAATATTACCATGCCGCATATTGTAAAGTTTCACCTGACTATCATACATTCGATACACATACAAGGGTTCTTGAATGTGAAAACCTTTAAATTGACGAGCAATTCTAAATAACCATTCATAATCTTCTCCTCCTTTACGAGCAAAAAACGGATGGTAAAGCCCAATGGTGGCTAGAACCTTTCTGCGGATAAAGATTGAGGCTCCACAGATCGAAATGGAATAACTCGAATCGGATTTAAAGCGTTTCAAATCAACCGGATGACTGGAAAACAGCATGGTTTTACCACTTTTTGAAATACTTCGATAATCGGTGGTAATATAACCCAAATCAGGGTCGGTTTCGAATTGTTCAATACAAGCGGCTATGCGGCCGGGTTCAGAATAATCATCAGCATCCTGAAAGGTTACAAAATCACCCTTAACCGCTTGAAACAATTCATTACAGGTTAGGAGGTAGCCCAAGTTTTGGCTATGGTAGAATTTTCGAATTCGGTGATCATTGAAGCTATCAATTATTGCCTTGGTTGAATCGGTGCTGGCATCATCGCAAATAAGAATTTCCAAATCCTGGTAAGTTTGATTGAGCATACTGAAAATAGCCTCTTTTACAAATGCTTCGGCATTGTAGCAGGGCATGATGATGCTGACCAAACTTCGCTTATTGGAATTATCCATTACTTAGTGCCCCTTGGGTGGCGATGAACGTAGGTTGTTAATCACAAAACGGGGAAGCAAAAGTACTTTTAGAAAACATACAAAAAAGCCTGGACCATCCCAGCCACCCAATTGTAAGGAACGCCAGAGCTTAGAGCGGGATTGGGAATATTCACCTTGCTCATACAAGGTCAATGCTTCTTGCCCTAAAATATAGGCGTTCACCCGTTCCAAATTGATTTGTTTGCTGGTAGAAGACTGAATCATTTGTTGAATTCGCTTATCTTCTTCCTGGAAACGAAATTGAAAGTTGACCGTTTTAGAGTTTGGATGCAGTCTAAATACGGCAACAACTTGTTCCGTTGTTTTCGCTTTAGTTAGCCCATTGGCAAGGATATAGCGGCACCAAAATTCTTTATCCATGGAATAGTGAAATCGGGTATCCAAACCTTTCAAGGCATTCCAAATTTGGCGACGGTAAAATTGTCCGGGCTGCCCCATGCTGGTCCAAACCAATGTTTGCTCCGCATTTTTTCGAAGGAAGGTTTGCGACAACTCCTGTTCAAATAGGCCCAGTTCGTTTTGACGTTTTACCTGAGCACAGACTACATCCACGGAAGGATTTGAAAAATATGCAGCAATAATTGACAAGGCATTGGGTACTAAATAATCATCGGCATTCAACCAATTGAATACTTCACCTTGGGCTTTTGCCATACCTTTTTTAATGGCATCTGCCTGTCCTTGGTCGGGTTCTGAAATCCAATAAGCAATCTGAGAATGATACTTTTTAATGATTTCCAAGGTTCCATCGGTACTTCCACCATCTATCACAATCAATTCTTTATGGGGATAAGTTTGGTTCAACACCGAGCAAAGCGCTTCTTCAAGATATTTAGCTTGATTTAAAACAGGAATAACTATGGAAATTAGCATACCAAGCGTTCTATCAATTGTTTGTATTGCTGGGTTGTTGTCTTCCAATCCAAAACAGAAGAAGGGGCAGGAATATCCAATGGGTTTTCCAACATGGATTCAAGCAATTCAGGAAAGTCAGAGAATTCTTCTGCAAATTTGGAATTAGCTGAATTTAGGTTTGTTTGGTAGGATGGCAAGGAATAGCATAAAACAGGTGTACCACAAGCTATAGCTTCCAAAACCGTTAGTCCTTGGGAATCGGCCAAACTAGGATGGAAGAGCACATTAGAAGCCCGATAGATGCTTGCCATTTTTGATTCCTCTTTGATTTCACCAAGGTATACCACATTGGATTTTTCTTGGAAGGAGCCAATGCCTTGGTATCCGGTTAAAACAAACTTTACAGAAGGGTGCATCGCTTCAAAATAATCCAAAACCAATAAAACAGCTTTGTAATCTCTATACCTGTTAGCTTCAGAAAACTTTCCGGAAATCAGCACAAAAGTTTGGTTCGGATCCAAACCCAAGGCTTTTCTGCTTTCACCTCGGCTTCCCGGATAAAAAACATCCTTGTTAATTCCATTGGGTAAAATGGACATTTTTTCTTGGGTCCAATTTGCCTTTGAAAACAATTCGGCTTGGTAGGAAGAAACCACCACGGAATGGATGTTTGACTGCTGGTAGATAGTCTTTTTCAAGGCATAAAGCCCAGGAATTTTCTCCTTGCTTTCGGCAGGATAACGAATGGGGTCAGGGCAAGATTTACACTGTTCCAAAAATCCATCACAACGCATGGGAAAGGCACAATGGCCTGTTATGGGCCAAAAATCATGACAGGTTTGCAGGATTTGAAATTCCCGAGACAGATCAATAATTTGTTTCAGGTCAAAATAGCCGCCATGTAAGTTATGCAAATGAAGTAAAGAAGGATGGAAATTCAATTCCGAGAAAGCTTCGGAAAGGCCTACATAACGCTCCTTTTCTAAACCTTCGGAGCCAAATTTAGAGCGTAGTTTTTGCCAAAGATTTGCTTCACGTTGTAAGGATATAACCTTTGAATGATCCGTACGTTTTTCACCTACAAAAAGCCAAGCTTCCCATCCAAAGCCAAGGTAGGCATTGAGCAAGGCAAGGGCAATCTTTTCGGCACCACCCCCAAAATCCGTATGGTTAACCAAGGCAATTTTCATAGCGGATGGATTAAAGGAAAGTCCACTGAACGGTTAAGGCAATTGTAATCAGCCGGATTTTCAACAAATGTATGTGTTGCCAGTTCACCAAAACCAATATTTTGAATCATATTTCGAGCGGGAACAATGCAGGAAAGCTTATGATAAAGCATACTTCCCTCCCATTGGTAATCCCAAGTATCGATTTTCCCTTCTTTGGTCTGCTGGTATTGACTAAACTTATGGTGAGCAAGTTTTTTATGAGCCAGATTAAATTGTTTTGATAAACCCAATTCAGGCCAATAGTTCATTTCAATATCATACAATTGCCAAGCCCTTTTCCAAGTGGCCCAACCCCATGCATTGCAAATGGGAACAGCTTCATAAGAACACCCATTTCCTACAAAGCCCCTTTTATTATTGCCAGAAATCATCCCAATTTCGGGAGTATGTTCGAACTTGGTTAAAAGCTCATCACAAAAGCGAAAAAAATTGGGGGAAGGTAGGGTATCGTCTTCGAGAATAATACCCTTTTCTTCCTTTTCAAAAAAGGCGGTAATAGCCGAACTTACTGCCTTCCTACATCCAAGGTGGGTATCTGAACACCAAAGGATTAATTCCCCATCGAATTGAATTTTCAGTAGCAAATCTCTAAGCTTTTGCCAGGAGTCTTGGTCATGAAGTGGTGCTCCATCCTGGGCAATATAAAGCTTATCGGGTTTGGCTTCCAAAATCCTCTCCAATACCTGCATCGTTTGAGCAGGACGTTTATAGGTTAAAAGCAGGATTGGTACCATAAAGTGAGAAATAATGCCTATTAGATGTGCGGCTAAAATTCAACAATAATTAAATACGGAATAACATGATTTATCCAAATTAAACCAGATTAAGGACTTGCTATTCCGAAATGCTCCGAGAGCGGGTTAAACCCAATTAAATCAAATAGTTCGGATTAATAAATCCCCTTTTTCAATTATTTTGTTTTAAAAACAATACATTTGTAGGCACTTAAACCAATGGTAGAAAGAATTAAAGCACTCTTCGAACAAAAGGCCTATGGCGTTTGCGAATGGTTAGGCGAGAAACTGGGTATCGAAAGTTCCAAAATACGCCTATTTTTCATTTACACCTCCTTTCTTACCATCGGTTCACCAATCATTATTTATATGATTTTGGCCTTTTGGATTGAGTTGAAAAACTTGGTAAACGGCCGCCGAAACCGAGTTTGGGACTTATAGTTTTTCAAAAGGTAAGAATTTTGATAGTTTTTCTATCAATTCCCCTTGTTTAAAGGGTTTGGATATGTAATCATTTACTCCCGCTTTGAAGCATTTTTTTGCATCTTCAATACTACTATTGGCCGTAATGGCAATAATTGGCATGGCTGATTTCACCTGACTTTCCCCTTTTCTGATGCATTCGGTGGCTGTATAACCATCCATTTCAGGCATTTGCATATCCATCAACACCAAGTCATATTCCTTCATTTCGAGCATACGCAAAGCCCTTTCTCCATTTTCTGCTAAATCGGCCTCCATATTCAGTTTCTCCATTATCCTTTTCATGAGCAATTGATTCACTGAATTATCTTCTGCAATCAATACCCTCGCCCGTTTGAAATCATACTGAGGTTCATCTTGGTAAACACGCTGTGGATTGGCTGGATTTAAAGCCTCCACCTTTTCACGGCCAAATAAAAGGTTTATTGAAAACACACTTCCTCTACCTTCCTTACTTTCAACCTGAATTGACCCACCTTGCAACTCTACCAACTGTTTGGTGATGGTTAATCCAAGTCCGGTACCACCAAATCGTCTAGTAGTTTCGTTGCTCACTTGGGTAAAGCTATCAAAAACAAAAGGCAATTTATGCTCGGGAATACCAATTCCGGTATCTTTTACTACAAAGTTCAATAATATACCTTCTGGCTTTTCAACGCCTTTGGTCACTAAGAGTTCGATTCTTCCAGACTCGGTAAATTTAACTGCATTCCCTACTAAATTATTGAGAATCTGAGAAAGCTTAACAGCATCCCCGATAACTTCATTTGGAATTTTTGGATCCAAAGCAAAGTTTAAAGTTAAGCCTTTTGTATTCACTTTGCTTTCGTGTAACTTCACTACGTTTGCTATTACTTCCTTCAGGTTAAATTGTCTTCTTTCAAAATCCATTTTACCGGAAGTAATTTTTGCCAAGTCTAAAATATCATTTAAAATAACCAGCAAGTTATCTCCAGAGGTGCGAATGGCCTTTAGCATCTCAAATTGGTTTTCATCCAAATTGCTCTGCAACAGGACTTCCGTCAATCCTACAATGCCATTCATTGGTGTTCGAATTTCGTGGCTCATATTGGCCAAAAACAATTCTTTGGCTTTTGCCGCTTCTTCAGCCATATTTTTGGCTTTTAACAAGGCGTCTTGCGTACGTTTAGCTGCAGAAATATCACGCAGAACGGTGGAGAAGAACATCAGGTTTCCTCGTTCATCCCGATGAGCCATAATAATTTGGCTGCAAGGTATCACCTGGCCATTGGTTGACATAATTTCCATTTCACCAATCCATGAACCATTGTCTTTGGCTTGATTCATTGCCTTTAACATCAAATTTTGATGATTTGGCTCTGAATGCAGGGCAGCTACAAAACTTAAGGAATAATCGATTTCCCCAATTTTTTGGTTGAAGGCTCGGTTCGTATAAATGATTTTCCCTTCCGGACTCACCATTACAATAAAGTCGCCCGACTCTTCAATAACCTGGTGCAGATTTTTAACATTTTGCTCTGCTACCTTTCTGGCAGAAATATTCCTTACATGTAATAACATGGCTGGCTTTTCACCGTAATGAATATGGCTACACTTTATTTCAACAGCCAAGGGATTGCTTCCTTTCCGCCATGTATAACTTTCCAAAGTATCGATCTCGCCACTAACCATTTTCTGAAAATCTTCGGCGACTTGGTTCTCAAAACCTTTGGGTGTGATTTGTAGGATATTCTTACCCAACAATTCATCCATTTCCATGTTCTGCATTTTACAAGCCATCGGATTTACTGCCAAAATATTTCCCTGATAATCTTCTACATAAATTGCATCCGGGGAGTTATTGAAGACTTCTTTGAAGTTCCCCTCATAATACTTCATGAGCTTCTCCAAAGATTTGCTGTGGGAAATATCTTTTAACACTACAACAACCTCTTCCACCTTCCCTTCCTGTCTTTGAATCGGACTAAAGGTAAATTCGAGGGTAGCATTATTTGCAAACTTGAAACTCTCGATAGCTGAAAAATTTTCTCCATCAAAGGCCCTTTTCAAATAGGCTTCCAACAAGGCTCTTTCCTCTTCAAGAGCATTTTCCAACAAAACCATCCTATCCCCTTCCTTGATTTGGGCATTGAATTTTCGAAGAAGAAAATCCTTATGACCTTTGTTTATGGAAGTGTATCTAAAATCGGAATCGACGCTGAAAATACTAAATCCAGCTAAATCCATCAATGTATTAAAACGATTGTATTCTTGATAATGTGATGCAATTGGTTTATCAACAACCTGGACTTCCAAGGATGCAACAAATCCAATAATTTGTCCTTGAACCTCTAATCTAGAAAAAGCTAAAACATGGGAATTCGAATCTTGGAAATTAAGTCGTAGCCTCCAACTTTCATTTCCAGCCTTCAGCTCTTCGGCTATTTTCTCAAGCACCAATAACTTGCTTTCCTCCTTTAACAAATCCATCCAACCCAATCCACTCCATTTCCCTTTATCAAACTGCAATTGGTCAAACAGGGAATCGTTTGCATAAACAAGATGTCCGGCCTTATCAAAAACTAAAATTGGATTAGGCAAAGCATTGCCAAGGGTTCTAACGATAAGGTCGAAATTGGGTAGGGGTGCATTCTGCATAAGGTCGTTTACATCTCGGATGATACCAAGAATATGGATTGGATTTCCATTTCTATCTCGGTTATAAATTAATTCTTTGGAATGAACTGAAATAATCTTTCCATCTTTTCTTACTAAACGGAATGAAATTTCAGCGGTTTGGTTTTCATGTAAACGGGTAAGGTCTGCTATGTGCTTTTCTACCTTCGCCAAGTCATCTTGATAAATAACTTGCCTTAGGCTTTTATCTTTAAACTGTTTGTATTCTTCCGTGGTATACCCCAACAACATGGACATTTGTCTGTTCAGGAAGATATTTCTTTTGTTTTCAAGGTCGTAGACAAATAAAGCGTCCGGAAGCATATCCAAAATGCTGGTTACCTTTTGATCCTTTGCCACATTTTGGTGGGCCTTGAACAACTCTTTCGGTATAGCTCTGGCAGATCCGATCACCTGACTTGGCATGCCTGAAATATCAAGGCTGAAAACAGTAAATTTAATATGGAGGAAAACCCTAGAACCATTCTTATGTTTGGCCCTTATAAATACCTGCAAGGCCTCATCACTTTTCAAATTAGGAAAGGCCTCCACCATTTCTTTTACTTGGTTCAAATCCTCTTGTTCAACCATATTGGTCCAAAAAGAACCACCCATTTGGATTAATTCATGGTTTGAATATCCCAATAGCGCCGAAGCTTGGTCGTTTGTGTAGATAAAACTTAAGGTATCTACATCCAAAACGGTAATTAAATCATGTTGGTAGGAGACCAATTTCTTGATAAACCTATCCTTGTTCTCTTCCTTGCGCTTCAGTTCATAATGCTCGCTTAAGTCGTGCCAAACCACTAAGCGGTATGCTTTATTGCGGATATTAATTTTGGTTATAGTAACCCTAACCGGCAGTTTTTCGCCATCAAAGGTTTTATGATACCATTCGGTAACCACTGTATTGCTGCTTGCAACCATGGAGTTTACCTCATCCCGTTTGTCTGCCAAGGTTTGCCCATTGGGCTGAAGCTCATGGCAAAGATCTATCGGTTCCTTTCCTACAATGTAATTCTTGTTTTTGGCCTTAAGTAGTTTTACCGCTTGCTGGTTGCAATCCACTATTTTCGAACCTTCCAACAACAACATACCATCCGAGGAATGTTCAAACAACCCCTTGAAAAGTTCTTGTTGGGATTTTAAATCGCTCAAATCATTCAACAACCATACTTCGGTTCCACCTAACTCCACACCGGCAAATTCCATTTCCACTTGCTTTCCGTCTTTCCGAGTCAATGGGGTAATTTGGGATGAAGGGAAACTTTTATTCCGGTCGTTTTCATATATCATCTTCACCACCTCATGGTTTTTTCCATACAATTTCTGGAACCAATCATCCAAGGTTTGAAGTTCATTTCTATCATATCCGGTAATACGTTCAGCGGCTCTGTTTAGAGTTAATTTTCCATTCTCTACAAAAACGGCTCCGGATGGCAAGTTTTCGATAATTCGGTATAAGCGATTCTGCGACTCTTTTAATTCAAGCTCAGCTTGTTTTTTGGCTGTAATATCCTGAACACTACCGGTGCAGGTTTCCAAATTACCGTGAGCATCGAAGTAAGGTCGGGTAAAATTCTCAATATATTTAATGGTTCCATCCCGCAAGCGCAAACGGTACTCCAAATGGTAAGGTTGACCTTGAGATAACAATTTGGCCGTTTCCTCCATAAAGTAGGTGTAATCGTCAGGGTGAATCAGACTATAGAACAAATCTTCTGAAGCCAATTCCTTGCGAGGATCAATACCATAAATGCGGAAGGTTTCCTCGCTCCAAATATCTTTTCGGGTAATAAAATTAAACTTAAAGTGCCCTAATTTTGCCAATTGCTGCGATTGTTTCAGCAAGGATTCACTCTCTGCCAATTCCGTTTGGGCATAAATCTTGGCATCCATGGCCTTCCGAATTTGACGTAAGCCTCGGATCAAGTATTTTATCACTCCTTCTGTTAAGTCTTCCTTGAATAGAATATTAACATTTGAATCGGCTGTGAGGTAATCAAAATTCAAGGGATCTTTCAGGTTGGCAATAAAAACAATCGGCACCTGTACGTTTAATTCCCTGATTTGACGATACAATACTTCAGCATCTTCCACCCGCTTGTCCAAGTCCACCAAAACCATGTTCACTTCATTGTATTCCAACGGAAGTTCAAACAATTCCAAGTAACTGCTCCTATCCAATATAATGGGCAAGCGCAAATCACCGGAAGCCTTAGAAATCAACCCACTAAGCTGTGGATTTTCCGACAATAACAATATGAAAAATGGATTCGTCAATAATACTTAATAGCGGGGTTTTAACGACCTTGTCCTAAAAACGTTGCCTAAATAAAGCTAATTTTTCAACATTCCGACAAACTACCCCTAAGTTACCTCCTTCTTCTTTGGAAAATATTTATTCAGGAAACTTCCAAAACAAGTAATAAACCAAGAACTGGTGCTGCTTTCAGAACAATAAATAGAATTTTAAATCCCTGTTTGCCCTCAGAGATTCATTCTGCAACCTCACCCCTTCTCAGCCGTTTTCTTCCTTTTCACCAATTCATAATGACAAATTTGGGTTTATAACTCGTCCCCTACCCTTTCGTTTTATTCAATAAATTTCATTTGTTTTGGGTTTCAATTTCCAGCCGAAACATGTCCCACAAAAGGAAAGGAAAACCATTAACTTGCACTGTAAAAGAGGCCAGCATTTCTTTTACCGATACAGGAAAAGGCTATCCTAACCTTGTTTTGTTGCATGGTTTTTTGGAATCAAAAGAGGTTTGGAAAGATTGGTCTGAACGGATTCCCAATCATTTTCGCATCATAACCATCGACTTGCCCGGACATGGTGCCTCTGAAACTATTGGCTATTACCATTCCATGGAATTAATGGCCGAAGTGGTGCATGGCGTTCTAAGGCATATCGGAATCCGACGGTATTTTATGGTAGGTCATTCCATGGGCGGTTATGTGTGCTTGGCTTATGCAAAGCTATTTCCCGAGCGACTTAAAGCCATTGCACTCATCCAATCCACAGCCGTTGCCGATACCGAAGAACGCAAAAAACTCCGGGAAAAAGCCATCAAACTGGTCAAAAAGAACCATTTGAAATACATCGAAGCCACCTTATCTGCATTGTTTACACCTTCTTTCCAACGCAAAAACAAAACCTTGGTGCAGAAAATGGTCAATAGTGCTAATAACATGAGCCCCCAAGCCATTGCCGCTTGTTTGCATGGACTGAAAGATCGCCCTTCGGCTATGGCATACTTGCAGCAAAACCCAATTCCTTGCCTACTTTTGGCCGGAGAAATAGATAAAACAGTTCCCTTGGCAGACCTACAAAACCAACACCATCAAATCCCTAAAAGCGAATTGCAGGTAGTGCCCAAAGCCGGCCACATGGCATATTTGGAAGTACCCGAATTGTGTTTCCCTCCATTTATTCAATTTATTAAATCACACCTGAACCCCGCCCATGAGCAACGATAATTCCGCTACCATCCAGCAAGATATCCTCGACCGTGTAAAACAACTGGAAGAAAAATACAATGCCATGGGGCAAGACCTTAAATCCTACCTGGATGGCTTGCTTTATGCCGATTATCTCACTTATTGGGATTATATCCATTTAGATACCCTGTTGAGTTTGCAGGCCCCCAAAACTCAATTTCCTGACGAACAAATTTTCATCATTTACCACCAAATCACCGAGCTTTACTTCAAACTTTGCCTGTTGGAATTCGAACAAATAGCCAACAACCCAGCTCTTACCGCCGATTTTCTCACGCAACGCACCCTTCGTATTGCCCGTTATTTCGACAACCTTACCAAATCCTTCGAAGTAATGGTGGATGGCATGGAACCCCAGCAGTTCTTAAAATTCCGCATGTCCTTGCTACCCGCCAGTGGTTTCCAATCAGCACAATACCGCATGATCGAGATTTGCTCAACCGATTTTATTCAATTGGTAGCAGCCGACAAACGAGCCGATTTCAAAAACCAAACACAGCCTGCTTTGTCCGAAATGTTCGAATTTATTTATTGGAAATACGGGGCAACCGAACTTTCTACAGGCAAAAAAACATTGACGCTCAAGCAGTTCGAAGAAAAATACACCCAAACCCTTTTACACTTGGCCCAAGCTAGGTTGAACACCAATTTATGGTCCCTTTATAAAACCTTAAGTCCTGCCGATCAAGCCCGCACCGATCTCATCGAGGCACTTAAACTTATCGATGTGTTTGTGAATATCAATTGGCCCTTGGCGCATTACAAATCGGCTGTACGTTACCTCCACAAAGACCCCGTCGATATTGAGGCAACCGGTGGCACCAATTGGCAAAAATACCTCCCTCCTCGCTTCCAAAAACGCATTTTCTACCCCCAATTGTGGACCGCCGAAGAGATGGAAAACTGGGGCAAACAATGGGTACGCACCAATGTTTTTGGCCATAAAGACTAAACTTTCCCCAAAGGCAAAATAAAGAAATTTCCAATATAATTTAAATCATTAGGCGGGCCCTTTTCGCCAAAAGCTTGGGTAGTTAAAATTGAACTTTGGGTGATAGGCGAAAAGGCCGGGCTATTCGCTGCAAATCCTCGCGCCTTTCGCTTACGCTTAGGCCGCTGTGGGTTTTCCGCTGCTATCCCTGCCCGGAAAGACCGTGCTGGTACTGGGCAGTAGTGGTTTAAACCCAGATTACGCATTAGAATTGCATAAACGATTAACCAGTTGTAAATCAATTTGTACAGCCAAATTGATAACAACTGCTATCCCGAAATTTCTTCGGGAGGGGTAAACCCAACTAAATCAAGTAGTTCGGATTAATAAATCCTCCTATTGATTAATTTGGGTTAAATAAAGGAAATGGCAATTCTACAACAGGACATTTTCGAAAATCATTCATTCCCATTTTTGAAGTCAGAATTTAGTTGGAAGAATGGAATGGGGCATATATGTAAGGTGGTAGCTAGGTATGACGAAACAATAACTCGAAAACAGCAAGACTGAAAACAATGGCGTTTTTCGTATCATAATCAATTCAAATCGTATCAAATCGTATCATTTAATCTTTGTGGATTCCAATCCAAATCGAATCCTTTCGTATTAAATCGTATAAAAATGGTCAACGAAGTCTATAATTATAAACTGAAAGGTGGAATGGAAAAATTGATAATTTAGTTCTTAATAAAATTGGACTTTATTGCATTGGTAGCTCTGACATAAACAAACTACTAAAGCCTTTTAACACTTTTCTTTCGGACAGAACTATTACAAATTCAAATACGGGGCAAATGCATATGCGATTTTGCACTTCGAATTTAGTTTTTGTTTTTTACCCTTCCAACCGCTCTTTAAATTAAGTTTTAGCTATATTCGCTAATTGCATTTTCCTGCAAATCCTTGGTGTTAATTTTTAAGCCACCAGTAAATAGAAAATGATAGACAAACTAGTACAATATATCAATGCTAGAATTGAGAGCAAACTTACCGAAAGTGACATTAGTATACTTTCTGAGCTTTTTCATATAAAGAAATTGCGTAAACATCAATTTTTAATACAAAGTGGAGATGTTTGCAAAATTGCAGCCTTTGTGACAAAAGGAGCCTTAAAAAAATATACCATAGACAATACAGGAAAAGAAAATATTTTAGAATTATACATTGAAAATTGGTGGGCAGGCGACAAAGAGAGTTTTATGATAGGCACGCCAACTCCATATTACATTGACGCTTATGAAAATTCTGAAATATTGGTGATTACAAAAGAAGATTTCACAAGTAAATTAAGCAAACTATCCTTTATTACTGAATTGAATAATGTATTGACGGATAAACAATCCTTTCAGCTTATGAAACGATTGCATTCTTCACAAACACTTACTGCAGAGCAAAAATTAGAACAGTTACAAAACACCTACCCTGAATTTTTCCAAAGATTTCCTCTGCACATTATTGCTTCTTACTTAGGAATGACAAAGGAAACTTTAAGTCGTATAAGGAGCAATGCCTTAAAGAAATAAGCTTCTCAATCCCCAAAAACGTTGACTTACATCAACGTTTTTTTTTGTCTTACCTCATCGTTTCAACCTTTGAACTCCTTCCATTTTTGCATCGTTAATTCAAAAATTTTTAAACATCAAAAAAATCGAAAAAAATGGAAACGAAAAATTCTTCAAAAACAATGCATATCTCCTTATGGGGGGTACAAATCCTATTAGTAGTAATGTTCATCATGTCAGGTTTCATGAAAGTATCAATGCCCATTGAAAAACTTTCAGCTATGATGCCTTGGACAGGTAGTGTACCTTCCGCACTAGTCAGATTCATAGCTGTTGCAGAACTTCTTGGAGGCATTGGTTTGTTGCTGCCTTCATTACTTCGTATCCAACCAACCTTAACGATTTGGGCTGGGTTGGGTTTGGCCACAATTATGCTACTTGCAATTCCTTTTCACATTTCTAGAGGTGAAACACCGATGATTGGCATGAACGCAATGTTTATGTTTTTATCGCTTTTTGTAGCCTGGGGCAGAAGTAAAAAAGCACCCATTTCCCCAAAATCCTGAATCTATGGAACGCAAGCAATTCATTAAAGGCATTCTAGGCACTACACTATTATTATCTATGGACAGTATTTCAACAATAGCCAATGCTATCATTTTGCAAAATGCAAGGAATAGTGTAAAATCAGATGAAATAGCCTCTTTTGGGGCTGTTCATCTGAACAATACATCAATTGAAAATGCAATTAAATTTTGGACAAGAATAATTGGACTGAAGTTAAGAAGTCAATCAGATTCAAAAGCTGAATTTGGCACTAATAGTAAGACATTGGTAGTGGTTCATCAATCAGCTAATTCTTCATTCAAGGAGGGTTATAGTGGTTTATATCATTTCGCCATTCATTTAGCTTCCAAAGAAGACTTGGCTAAAGCAATTTATCGCTTACAACAATATAAATATTCATTTTCTCCAATTAACCACACCATGACTCAATCTTTGTATTTGACGGATTATGACAACGTTATGGTTGAATTAGCTTTAGAAACACCTGAACGTTTTAAAAGAGTAATTACAGAAGGTGGTCTTTTTATGGAAGACACTGATGGCACCATTAGAGGTGTGTCAGCCCCATTAGATACAGTAGAAATTCTTAACAGCCTTTCAGAAAAAGACTTGAGTAAAACTATTAATGAAGGAGCTAAAATTGGACATATACATTTTTATGCCCAAGATATAACACTAAACAATGAATTCTACAAAAAAATAGGGTTCGCCCAATTCAATTTATTTCCACAATACAAGTATGCTGATTTAGGAGCAGGAGGCGTATATCAGCATCGTGTTGCGATGAATTCCTGGCACGGTAACCACAAACCATTAGCACCAGCAACAAATGCAGGGCTAAAACACTATCACATTATTTTCAAATCTAAAGAACAGCTTCATTCTGCGGTTAATGCAATTGGGATCGAAAGAGAAAAAGATGGTAATTATTGGGCAACCGATCCAACTGGTATTAAAATTTTACTTAGCCATACTATATAATTGAATACAGATGAAAATATGTTCCAAAAAATAGCAATTGTTTTAATTGTTCAATTAGCCATGGTTAGTAATTGCAGTGCACAAAAAAATCAAACTTTTTTGATTTCAGAAACATTGCTACCTTATATCACTAGAGAGAGAATTGAAAGTGCTGAAAAATTACCTCTTTTGATTTTGTTGCATGGATATGGAAGTAATGAATATGACATTTTTTCATTTAGTTCACAAATTCCTAAGAGCTGGATAGTTGTATCTGTTCGTGCCCCTTTTATGTTAAGCGAAAACAGTTACCGTTGGTATGATGCGAAAATGGTAAATGGGAAAATTGTCATTAATATTGATGAAGCAGAAAAAAGCATAAAAAAGTTATTTCTTTTAATAACTGAAATAACTAGAAAGTACAATGCAGATAGCAAAAAAGTTATTATCGCTGGATTTAGTCAAGGCGCAAATATGGCACAATCTATAGGTATAGGTGAACCAAATTTAGTTGCTGGGTTTGGTGCTTTCAGCGGAAGATTTGTTGACGAGCTTAATCCAAACCTCAGCAAATCTAAGGCAATAAAATACCCTAAAGCATTTATATCTCATGGAAGTGAAGATTCTCTATTACCAAAAACTTATGCTGCTGAAAATATAAGCAAATTATCAGAATTAGGGATTCAGATTACATATTGTGAGGACACCAATGGTCATTCTATTTCTTCAAAACAATGGAAGGAATTTTCTATATGGCTTCTTAATTTCAATAAAAATAATGAAAAATAAATTTATAAACTCCAATTGTTCTGAGGTTGCGAAGAAATTAATGCCCATTGTCAACTTCAATAGTTGTGGAGGTAAGGAAGATTGCGTGGCAGTTTGTCCTTATGATGTTTTTAAAATGCTGCCAATTTCCAAAGATGACAGAGCTAAATTGAATTTGAAAGGACAAATCAAAACCTTTTTCTTTAATCAAAAAGCTTATGTAATAAATCCTGACCAATGTCATTCTTGCGGACTTTGTGTCCAAGCTTGCCCAGAAAAGGCGATAAAATTGACGAAGTACTTAATGGCAAATGAATAATAATTTCAACCAACTCCGATTGGCGAGTTAGCGGCAATAAACCTGTTGAAAGTATGTAATTTTTTAGTTTAGATTTGTGTATGGCTAAATATATCTTTACACTAATTCGGGACTAGACTAACTCGAAGTACAACCCCACAATCAACCCCAAAAATCCATCTACCAGCCAACCACCATACCATTCCATACTTCACCACTGCCCAAAACAAAACACCACTGACCCGAACCAGCACCCCGGGAAGGGATAGTAACGGAAAGCCCACAGCGGCCTGAGCCTTAGCGAAAGGCGCGAGGACTTGCAGTGGATAGCCCGACCCGAACGCCCCCTTACCAAAAGCCTAATTCCATGTACACTGATCTTGGGGCGGAGGGAGCCCGCCAAAATAACCCTAAAAAAAAGACCTAAGTACAGTAAAGCCTTCCATGCTCTATGTTCAGCACTTGCCAAAGAAACCCTATCTTTAAACCGAATTTATTGCATGTATGTACCGAAAACCATTGGCCGCCGCTGAATTACAACCCTCCCCTACCCGTTTTAGTCCTTTCTTTGGCCCCAAACTAAGCCTCTCCGCTTTTTGGCTTGCCGGCTTTGCCACCTCGGCACTTTTGCTGTTATTGGCCCTCCCATCCAAAGCTCAGGAACTCAAGGAATTCCGCTCATTTGAATATTCCTTAAAAACAAAATCGAAATTCGGCTCCTTAAAAATTCGGACCAAAATTAATTCCTACTCCCCTTTCAAGCCTTTTGCAACAAGCCATCCAAACCAAGTTTCAAACCCCGATACCGCAAGAATTTTTGAAGCCCCATCGTTCAATTGTGGCTACGAATTTAGAATTCCGGTTGACACATCCCTGCCTATTTTCGGATTGGGCGAACAGTATTCCCACCTTTGCCTGAACGGGAAAAAAGCCTATGTGATTACTGAAGAACAAGGCATCGGAAGAGGAGACCAGAAATTAAGCCGACTCACCAAAATGATTGGCATCAGTGGGGACGAATTTTCATCCTATTGTCCAATCCCCATTCTCTACATTGGCAACCAACACGCCTTGGTTATCGAGGATCTGACTTATGCCGAATTTGATTTCACCAACAAATCCGAAATCCGAATTTTGGTTTTTGACCATAAGTTTCGTATTCGCCAATATCAAGCCCAAAACCTACCCACCCTCGTAAGCAACCTTACCCAGCGCTACGGACGCATGAGCAATTTGCCTGATTGGGCCTTTGCCACTTGTTTCGGATTACAAGGAGGCAGCAAAAAAGTAGAAGCCATACTCGAAAAAGCCCAACAATTGGGGCATCCTATCGGTTCGGTTTGGATTCAGGATTGGGTAGGAAGGCGCAAAACCCGGTTGGGAAGCCAGCTTTATTGGCAATGGCAGGTGGATAGTACGTCGTATCCCGATTTTCGAAATTGGATTCGGAAAATGAACCAGCAACACATCCAGGTTCTAGGATATGTGAACCCCTTTTTGGCCACCGAAGGTCCGCTTACTCAAACCGCCTTGGAAAACAATTACCTCGTAAAAAACCCGAAAGGCAAACCGTATATTGTTCCTACCGGAGGCTTCAAGGCCTACATGCTCGACTTAACCAACCCCCAAACCGTAAGTTGGATTAAAAACATTATCAAAACAAACATGATCGATGCCGGACTAGCAGGTTGGATGGCCGATTTTGGGGAGTGGCTTCCGCTCGATGCAAAGCTTCACAATGGCATGCTAGGCCGAGAATACCATAACCAATATGTTGTAGATTGGGCCAAACTAAACCGGGAAGTACTACGGGAATGCGGCAAAGAAGACAGTATCTTGTTTTTCAACCGCTCCGGATCCTTGTTTACCCCCCAGTGGTCGACTATGCTGTGGTGCGGCGACCAAATGGTGAATGATGGCAAAAACGACGGAATGCCTTCGGCCATCAACGCCTTGATAAGCTCGGGTATCAGCGGCGTACAACTCAACCATGCCGATATTGGTGGTTATGCCGGCACCGACAATTTTTTGACACGCATAAACAGGAAGGAAGACCTACTGAAACGATGGATTGAATGGTCGGCCTTTACCCCATTTTTCAGAACCCACGAAGGATTGATGCCCGATAAGTTTGCCCAAGTGTATTCAAACGATTCCATTGCCGCCTTTTTCGCTCGTTTCGGCAGCATCCATGCCCAACTTAAGCCTTACCTCCAGCACCTCAGCTCCGAAGCCAAAAATTCCGGATTTCCCTTTGTGCGGCCTTTGTTTTTTCACTATCCCGATGAAAAGGGAAGCTACCAGCAACACTACACCTTTTTGCTGGGCGAGGAGTTAATGGTAGTGCCGGATATCAAGCTGCCCAATCAGCCTACTTTTTACCTTCCCAGCGGAACTTGGCTAGATTTGAAAACCGGGCAAAGCATCGAAGGCGGTATTAACGTGGCACGCAGCCATTTTAGGGTATTTGCCAAAAAGGGAGGCCCAAACGAAGCCTTGTTTTTAGGCTTGTTCAGCGATAAATAGGCCTTGAAATAGATAGGAAATACCACGCAGGAAATAAAAGCCAGCCAAGGCATTTCAATTAGTTTAAAAAACGGGGATTTAACAAGCATATTTTCCAAAAGCAAGGAGTTCATACCTACTATTAGGCGGGCCCTTTTCGCCAAAACCTTGGGTAGTTAAAATTGAACTTTGGGTGCAAGGCGAAAAGGCCGGGCTATTCGCTGCAAATCCTCGCGCCTTTCGCTTACGCTCAGGCCGCTGTGGGTTTTCCGCTGCTATCCCTGCCCGGAAAGAGCGTGCGGATACTTGGGTGTTGGTGGTTTAAATAAAGGAAAAGGCAATTTTACAACTGGCCATTTTCGTAAATTATTTCCTTCTATTTTTGAAGGCTTTTTATTGGTAGGTACTAAGGAATGGGGTTTATTTGGAAGTTATAAGCCATTTTAATACGACACCGACAATGAAACAACTAACGATTTTCACATTGATAATTTTGTTCTTTACATCTTGTAAAAAGGACAAGGACATTCCACCAACGCCTGAACTACAGCCAAATTATTTTACGTTTACTGGACAGATTGGAACTAATGATAATTCAACTGCAGTTTCCATGGACGACAACTTGATAATTTGTGGTAATTCAGGTAGTAATCTGTTTATTCTCAAAATCACAAAGGCAGGGACACAGATTTGGCGAAACGACTTTGGAGCAGGAAACGGTAGTGCTGCGTCAGGAGTCGCTGAATTAAATGGGAACATATTTATTTGCGGAAAAACATCAAGAAATTTTTCAACAACCAAAAATGACATTCTACTTATAAAAGTAAATTCAGCGGGTGACACAATTTGGACAAAGACATACGGAGGTGCTGAAGCGGAATATGGGACAAACATCATTACAACTTCGGACGGCAACATTTTAATTGCAGGAATAACTGAAAGTTTTGGTGCAGATTCTTTCGGAGACATTTATCTTGTTAAAGTCAATACCTCGGGTGATACATTATGGACAGTAAGTTATCCAGACCAGGACCAAGAAGTTCCATTTCATTTAATGGAAACACAAAATGGTGAGTTTATTGTTACTGGGACAAACGAAGATAACAGCCAGTATCGGGAACTTTCTTTATTAAAAGTAAGTGCAATTGGACAACAAATTTGGAATAAAAAAATTGGACCACCGACTTGGAAATGGGGTTATTCCACTATAGAATTACAAAACGGAGACCTCTTGACTTGCGGAAAACATACTGTAAGTGGTTACAATCAAGTCTTGGTTGTAAAGACTGATAATGCAGGAAATGTAATTTGGGAAAAAGAGTTCGGTGACAACAATTTGTCGGAAGAAGGAAATTCAATCAAACAAAATAGTGATGGGACAATTACAATTACAGGGTCTTGCTTTGATGTTTCATCAGGACAGACAGATATTATTCTTTTAAAAATAGACCAAAATGGCAATCAACTTTGGCTTAAGAAATTTGGCAGTGCATCAGGTGACAGTGGAGTAAATCTAATAAAAGACAGCAATAACGACAACATAATTACAGGCAATTACAACGACCTGATTTTTATGACCAAGACAGACAACAATGGAGCTTTCAAATAAACAACCGGTAAGAAAAACAGCTTATAACCGTGGGCAAAGTCAATAAGCGATTTTGCACTTCGAATAGGGCTTTTGGTGAAAAACTTCGAGCCGCTCTTTAAATAAACTTTTATCTGTAAATTCGCTTACGGCCTCTGCCCCCAAAACCTTCCCATAAACAACCTACGAATCCCATCCCCAAAAATCCATCTACCAGCCAACCACCCTACCATTCCATACTCCACCACTGCCCAAAACAAAACACCACTGCCCCGAACCAGCACCCCGGGAAGGGATAGTAACGGAAAGCCCACAGCGGCCTGAGCCTTAGCGAAAGGCGCGAGGACTTGCAGTGGATAGCCCGACCCGAACGCCCCCTTACCAAAAGCCTAATTCAAGGTACAGTGTTCTTGGGGCGGAGGGAGCCCGCCAAATTATTTTACTTACAAAGCTTAGCTAACAAGCCTAAGGCCAAACTAAATTAAACTGGGCGCCACCTCGGGCTGGATTCTCGATGCTTACTTGTATCTTTAGCATGAGGCAAAGGGTTTTTACAATGTACAAACCGAGTCCGGTACCCTTTGATTTGCGAGTTTCTTCGTTGCCGATGCGGTAAAACTTTTGGAAGACTTTCTCCTTCTCGCTAGCCGGAATACCTGGTCCCTGATCGCTGATTTGCAAGCGGGTACGGCCTTTTTCCTGCACCAAAACCACGCTTACCTTGGTACCTGCAGGCGAATACTTTATGGCATTTTCCAACAGATTATTGAGAATAATGGTCAAAGCCTGCTTGTCGAACGCAATCCAAACCTCTTCCTGGATATCCATTTCCAAGGTATGAGAGCTCAAGCCTTGCTGGAATTGGGCCAAAGCTACCTTTTGGATAAATTTACCTAAATCATCCTGTTCGAGGTGCAGGGCAAACCTTCCGCCATCGATGCGAGAGGCCGTGAGTATGTTTTCGATCAAATTCCCCAATCGCTCGGTATCGGCCAAGGCATGACGGGTAATCTCCTTTTGCTTGTCAGGATTCAAATCGCGCTTGAGCAGGGTTTGTAAATACAACTTTACCGAGGCCAAGGGCGATTTTAGCTCGTGGGTAACCGAAAGCATGAAGTTTTTCTGCTGGCTTTGCACGGCTATTTCGCGCCTCACACTCCGCAAAATGTAAAAAGCCCCAGCCAATAACAAAATCAAAAAGACCGAACCTTCGCCAGCTACCATTATCATTTTCGACTCGATGGCGGCTTCGATATCTTGGGCTTGGCTTGCCGGAAGGCCTTGTAATTTAGCCAGTTCTGATTTTAGCTGGATAATTTCGGAATTGAGCCTAACAATACTAAAAGCCCACCACGAAAATTGCAACAATACGTAGGCAAAGAGCAGATAAAAAACTGGAAATATCTTTTGCCTTTTCGACATAACTAAACCAAACTTAGTTTCAACATATTGGCACCACCCTTTTCGGAAATTGGAATACTGGCCACATTGACAATGCGGTCGCCGGTTTGAACAAAACCCTCCTTTTTCAATTTATGCTTGAGGTCGGCAATGGTATGATCGGTACTTACATATTTATCGTAGTAAAATCCTTTTACCCCCCATACCAAATTTAGTGTATTGAGTATAGGTTGGTTATCGGTAAACACGTAAATAGCCGCTTTGGGACGGTTGGCCGACACTTTAAAGGCAGTAAAACCCGAATGTGTCATAGTAATAATGGCTTTGGCTTCGCTTTGACGAGCCAAGGTGGTAGCGGCATAACAGATTGATTCAGAAAGAAACCTATCCGAATCCTTGCTAGGTGGATTATCGCGTTCAAACACATTTTCCGTATTCTCCACATGTTCGATAATCTTATTCATGGCTTCCACCACTTTAGCCGGATGCTCACCAACACTTGTTTCGCCGCTTAGCATAAGCGCATCGGCACCATCCATAACAGAGTTGGCCACATCATTTACTTCGGCGCGGGTAGGCGACACATTAGTAATCATGCTTTCCATCATTTGGGTGGCAATGATAACCGGCTTAGCTGCGGCCAAGCATTTTCGAACGATTAATTTTTGAATTCCAGGCACTTCCTGCATAGGAATTTCAACCCCCAAATCTCCACGAGCCACCATTACCCCATCGGTTTCAGCTATTATGGAATCCAATTCCAACAGTGCTTCCGGTTTTTCAATTTTGGCAATGATTTTGGCCCTTTTGCCAGTGGCATCGATGCGGTGGCGTAATTCAATAATATCCGTGGCAGAGCGAACAAAGGACAAGCCTATCCATTCCACATTGTTTTGAAGGGCAAAATCGAGGTCTTGTAAATCCTTTTCAGTAAGTGAAGGTAATGAAACCTTGGTATTCGGGAGGTTTACCCCTTTTTTTGAAGACAAGCGACCACCATGGATAATCAAGGTTTTCACTTCGTCTTTTCCATTGGTGGAAATAACCTTAAAAACCAATTTTCCATCATCGACCAAAATAACTTCACCGGGCTTAACATCTTGCGGAAATTGTTGGTAGGTCATAAATACCCGCTTGGCAGATCCGATACATTTTTCGGTAGTAAACAGCAATTCGTCACCGGTTTGAATTTCGCAGGAGCCGTTTTCTATTTCGCCTATACGAAGTTTAGGACCTTGCAAATCAGCTAAAATGGGTACAAATAACCCATGTTTGCGGTTTAAGGAACGGACGGTATCGATAACAGCTGAATGCTGTTCGTAGGAACTATGGGAGAAATTGATCCGACAAACATCCAAGCCTGCAAACATCATTTCTTCTAAAACTTTTTCGGAGGACGAGGCCGGACCAATGGTGGCAACAATTTTCGCTCGTTTTGACATCTTTTCACATTTACAAATACAAAGGCAAAGGTAAAACTCTTTGGGCCAAATTCACATGTTGATTACTTAAGTTAAGTAGGCATGAATCTTTCAAAAGTTTTTTCCAAATTTGGCCGATGAACTTTTTCAAATACATTCTTATTTCAGGACTAACCTTGTTGCCTTTTTGGGGTCTTGCAGGAAATGAGAATTTCCAGTTGGGTGCAAGAAGTGCAGCCTTAGGTGGTACCTCTGCCTGCTTAAGCGATATTTGGGCCGTTGGAAACAACCAAGCCGGGTTGGGTTATCTTAAAAACATCACGCTTGGAGCCTATTATGACAACAAATTCCTATTAAAGGATTTAAATACGGGGGCTGCAGCTGTTGCCTTCCCAATCAAAAAAATGGGCGTTTTGGCGGTCAGTTATGTTCAAACAGGAAGCAAACTTTACAAAGAGTCGAAGTATGGTTTTGCTTATGCTAGGGCATTTGGAGAAAATATTTCGATTGGTATTCAACTCAATTACCAGCGAGTTTTTATTGGGGAAGGGTATAATCAACGCAAAGGTTTTTTTACTGGCGAGGTAGGTTTACAGGCCAAGGTATTAAAGAATTTAACATTGGGGGCCCATGTTTACAACCCAACCTTAACCAAAATGACCGACTATAACAATGAACGAATTCCGGTTATTTTCAAATTAGGGCTTTTGTATAGATTTTCAGAAAAGGTATTTATTGCCGTGGAAGGAGAAAAGGATTTGGATTACAAACCCTATTTGAAGTTTGGCATTGAGTATGCTCCCGTTAAACAGGTTTTTATTCGAACTGGTATCAGCACCAATCCATTTCAAAACGGAATTGGCGTTGGATTAAAATTCGGAGGACTTAAAATCGATGTTTCCAGCACCATTCATCCACAGCTTGGGGTATCGCCTCAAATGGGACTTTCCTACCTTTTTGGAAAGGAAGCGGAAAGCCCAAACAAAAAATAATGGTTCCGTTAACCTGCGTAACCAATTCTAATGGTTATTTCCTTGGAGAAGGCATTCAATAATCCCAAACGATTAAGAACTTGTGAATCAATTTGTTGGTCCAAAGTAACTGCAACATCCAACTTAAGGCAACCCCAGCTAATTCAAACCGTTCGGCTTAAAAACCCCATCAATTGAATAATTTAGGTTTAATAAGGAAAAACAATAATTTTGCATGTTTTGAGTTTGTACAACCCTCAACTAAAAAGCTTGAATAGAAAAGGATATTTTGTTTGTTTGATGAGCCTTGGGCTGGCTTTTCTATTGGGTTGCTCAACCAAGAAGAATACCTTCTTAAACAGGGCCTATCATAATACAACGGCTCATTACAATGTGCTATTCAATGGAAATGAGGCACAAAAGGAAGTTATCTTCGAAACCGAGAAAAACCATAAAGACGATTTTGACCATGTATTGCCTATGTTTAAGTTAGGCACAAACGAACAGTCCAAATCAATATATCCTCAAGCCGATAAGGCCATAGCAAAAGCTTCCAAGTGTATACAAAAACACTCCATGCTGATTGGCGGGAAAGAAAGAGTTAAGTGGATTAAAGATGCCTATTTATTGATAGGTCAGGCCAATTTCTACAAATATGATTACATGCCTGCCATGGAAATGTTCCAATACGTTTTCAAGCAGTATGATAAAACCAAAATTAAATACGATGCGCTTTATTGGCTGGCCCGAACCTATAACGAAAGAGGGAGCATCAATGAAGCTCAAAGCATACTCGATTTGTATGAAAGTGAACTAGACAAGGTAAAGAAGAAAAAGAAGTGGCAATTTTATACTGCCTATGCAGACAATTACATTAAGCAGGAAAAATATGGACAAGCTATTCCGATGGTTCTTAAATCCATTGAGTTTACCAAAAACAAGAAAAGCCAAAACCGTTATAAATTTATACTTGCCCAATTATGTGAACGTACCGGAGATAAAGCCACAGCGACAAAATACTATTCTGAAGTTTTACGTCGCAACTCCCCTTTTGAAATGGAATTCAATGCTCGAATTAACAGGGCTTTGGTTTTTGATTCAGAGAAAGGCAATGGAGAAGATCTCAAAAAGGAATTGAAAAAACTTGCCAGAGACGATAAGTATATCGACTTTCAAGATAAAATTTTCTATGCCTTAGGCTCTATTGAAGAAGAGGATGAACATAAGAAGGAAGCTATCGATTATTACCAGCGCTCTGTTAAGGCAAGTACGGTAAATCCAAACCAAAAAGGAAAATCGTATTTGAAGTTGGCAGATATTTTTTTCAAAGATTCGAAATACGAAATTGCCGCTGTTTATTTTGATAGTACAGTTGCGTTTCTTTCTCCTAAGGATGAAAAATATGTGTATGCTACGGTAAAAAAAGACTTGCTAGATGAATTGATGGAAAATATTAACACTATTCGAAAACAAGATAGTTTGTTGAAAGTAGCCAATATGAGTCCGAATGAGCAAGAAGCCTATATAGCCGAATTAATTGAGAAGAAGAAAGCGGAAGATGAGGCCAAAAAAGAAATGGAAGAATTACAACAAAAACAGCAAGCATCAAACATCAACAATGCTGGCGGAGGAAATGGTAGTCCTGCTCCTCCAGGTGGTTCGGTTTGGTATTTTTATAACCCTACTGCCTTAAGCTTTGGTTTGGCTGATTTCAACAAAAAATTTGGAAATAGAAAACTGGAAGACAACTGGAGAAGAAGCAACAAACAATCCAATCCTTTAGCAGAAGCAAATGAAACGGGAATTGCAGGTTCTGATTCCATTAAGCCCGAGTATACGCCTGAATACTATTTAAGAGATATCCCAATAAAACCAGAACAAAAGAATAAAGCCAACCAAAAAATAATGGATGCCTATTTCAACCTAGGTATAATTTACAGGGAGCAATTGAACGAAAACATGTTGGCCATAACTTCTTTTGAGCAGTTACTGACCAAATATCCTGAAACGAAATATAAACTTACCACCTATTATCAGTTGTACAAAGCCTATGCCGACATAGGAAACACAGCCAAATCGGATTATTATAAAAATAAAATACTCAACGAATATCCAAATAGTGATTACGCCAAAATAATTAGGGACCCCTCCATTGCATCCAGTTTAAAAACAGACAAACAAAAAATGGAGGCCATGTATGAAGCGACTTATAATGCTTTTATGAACCTTAATTATGATAGTGTAATTACCGTAGCTAACCAAGTTGACCAACAATACAGTGGGGATCCGACGCAACCCAAATTTGCCTTTCTTCGCGCCTTAGCTATTGGCCGCTCAGCCACTGTTCCAGAATTTGAGGCGTCCTTGCGCAGTGTAGTTATTCATTTTCCTAAACATAAAGTAAAGGAGGAGGCCATGGCCATTTTGGATTTCATTGAAAAATTGACCGGAGAGGAGGAAGATTTTAAGAAGAAAAATATCGAATCCTTTCCATCACCAGTAACTCCAAAAGATTCAACAAATAAAACGTTAACTCCTACACCTCCATTACCAACCCCTTCTTTAGCAGTGCCTTTTACGTTTGCCAGCGATTCAGGACATTATTGCATGCTTGTATTGATAAATAAGGGCAATGAGTCCAACAAACTCAAGGTTGGATTAAGTGATTTCAATGCCAAGTATTTCTCTTTGGAAGAGATTTCCATTTCAAGTGTTCAGGTAGGTAGTAAAACCAGCGTATTTCTAAGTAAATTTCCGAATATGGCCAAGGCGATGAATTACTATTCAACCCTAAAGCTAAAAAATGAAACCATCACATCTCATTTACCTGAAGACTATAAATTATTTATAATTTCAGAAAATAATTTTGGCAAGCTGGTCAAGTCTGGAAACTTAGATGCTTACTTTTCATTTTTTCAAGAAAAATACAAACCTTAACCTTCAAACACAAGGAATTATCCAACCACTATGGCCAATAACGAAACAAGAGCAAGAACCATCATTTATCTTCCGCTCATTTTGTCGATAGTTTTGATAGTTGGAATATATCTTGGCAAGCTTTCCAATTGGGGTCATGTAGGGTTTATGAATGCATCAAATTCGGGATTCAACAAAGTAGAGGACATTTTGGATTATATTGACAAGGAATATGTTGATACCATTAACAGAAAAAAGCTTTCCGAAGAAACCATTGTAGCCTTACTTCAACAACTGGATCCACATTCACAGTACATTCCTGCATCAGAACTACAGGAAGTAAATGAAAGTTTAGAAGGCAATTTCAGTGGAATCGGGGTTGAATTCAATATTATTAATGATACAATCGTTGTGGTTTCTGCCATTTCAGGCGGCCCTTCGGAATCATTAGGTATAATGGCCGGTGATAGAATCGTAAAAATAGAAGGCAAAAAAGTTGCAGGAACCAAGATAAAGAATTCTGATGTCATAAAGAACTTACGAGGTCCAGAAGGTACCATTGTAAACGTTTATATTAAAAGGGGCAAAGGTCCATTAATACATTTCAAAATAAAAAGAGGAGAAATTCCTATCACTTCTATTGATGCAGCTGTGATGCTAACACCCAATGTCGGCTATATCAAAGTAAGTCGTTTTGCTTCCAAAACTTTTGAAGAATACTTAGAAGCCTTTGGGAAATTGACCACCAAAGGAATGAACAAACTTATTCTAGATCTAAGGGGTAATCCAGGTGGCTATTTAAAGGATGCTATCAGTTTAGCCGATGAATTCTTACCAGAAGGAAAATTGATTGTTTATACGGAAGGCAAGGCAAGACCAAAGGAATCTTCTTTTGCAACAAATAAAGGAGGTTGGGAAGGAAAAGATATTGTCATTTTAGTTGATGAAGGTTCAGCTTCTGCCAGTGAAATTGTTGCCGGGGCCTTACAAGACAACGATATAGGGACAATTATTGGACGAAGAACATTCGGTAAAGGTTTGGTTCAAGAACAAAAAGATTTACCAGATGGCTCAGCACTTCGCTTAACTATTGCAAGATATTATACCCCTTCCGGAAGGTGCATTCAAAGACCTTATTCTAAAAACCTAGATGCCTATTATGAGGAAGTTTATAATCGCTATGAACAAGGCGAATTAACCAATTTGGATAGTAGTTCAAAACATCGCGGCATTGACACCTTAAAATTCACCACTCCCAAAGGCAAGGTTCTTTATGGCGGAGGAGGAATTAGTCCAGATATTTTCGTCGCACTTGATACAAGTGGACTCACTGCTTATTTTTCAGAGCTGATTAACAGTGGTACCTTAAACAAGTTTGCATTTAAATATTGTGACTTGAATAGAAATGGGTTAAAAACTAAGTATAGGGAATATGCTGTTTTTCAGAAGCAATTTGAGTTGAGCGAAACAGAGTTTAACAATTTCAAACAATTTTCTATTTCAGAAGGTGTAAAAATGAATGAGGCTTCTTGGAAAAAATCATCAAGTCAGATTAAACTACATTTAAAGGCACAAATTGCTAGAAATATTTGGGGTAACGATGGATTTTATTGTGTTTTAGAGGCAAAAGATAAAACAGTGGCGAAGGCATTAGAAATTCTGCGATAACTAGCATTCTTTTCAAAAATCCTTTCTTTATAAATTCAAGGGAAAAAACTTATTGTAATCCCGAATCTTTTTATCTTAGGCTCGGAATGCAAGGAACATCTATAACATCCATATCAAGGGAAGAGCTGATTAATTTGCATGATATTTTGTACAATTCCAAGAGAAATGGAGAAACCTATTTTTCGGTGCCATGTAAAGAAATTTTAACTGAAATTTACCATGGAAAATCCATATATCTTTTTGATTCAGATTTTTCAGCCTTAGTTATTGCGCTAAAATCCTTGGGGATAGAACAGAATGACGAGGTTATGATACCTTCTATAGCATCTCCAATACTTAATATTGCCATTCATTCCATAGGAGCAATTCCTGTTTTTATTCCTATAGAAAAAGCGAATTTAAATTTCAACGTAAATGCTATAAAATCCAAGTTAACCAATAAAACCAAGGCAATCTTGGTTGAATTGTTCAATGGGATTTTTCCGGAAATGGATGAGTTGATTTATTTTACAGCCCAACATGGTTTATTGTTGATTGAATATTCTTCCAATGGTCTAGGGGCAACCTATAAATACAATCCAGTTGGCAGTTTTGGAAACATTGGCATAATAGGATTTAACAATTTTCAAACGCCAATCCAATTGGGTTGTTTTCTGCTAATTAATGATTCTAGTTTAAATAAGTCATTTGAAAACAACCTGAGTAATAATTCCTATTTGGCCCTTTCAGAATTAAAAGCAGGAATCCTTTTGCCAAATTTAAGGGAACTTGATAATTTAAAGGAACTTCGAAAACAAGTATGGGACAATTACTATAACGTTTTGCAGGTTTTTGAGGAAGAAAAACGTTTTGACATTCTAGGTTCCAATTGTATAGATTCTCATAATTATTCGGGATTTTCTTTAGTTTTTGATGAAAAAGATTTAGGAAAGGAATTGCATGGCCAATTGTTGGCTAAAGAAATAGAATCCCAATATTTTTCTACCCCAAATTTTTCAATTGTTAGTTTACCCTTCTATGATCAAATCAATGAAGAAGAAATACTTCAAATTTGTTTACACGTTAGTGAATTCTTTGGTGGTGAGGAAAACCAAGAGGTTATACTAGACATTCGCAAAAATTTTTTAGACAATCTTGATTTTTAATATCCTTTCCATTTATCATGTTTTCCAAATTCTCATCCCTAATCACCCTATTACTTTTATTAATCCAAACTAGCTATAGTCAAACTAAAACCTTAATACTACTGGGCGGCACTGCCCATATTGGAAATGGTAAAATGGTTGAAAATTCGGCGATAGGGATTGAAAATGGTAAGATCAGTTTTGTTGCAGAAGCAAGTACAATTCGTCTAAACCCATCAGAGGCAACCATTTTAAATTTTACAGGCAAACAAATTTATCCAGGTTTTATTGCTGTAAACAACATCCTAGGATTAACAGAAATTGAAGCCGTAAGAGCAACCAATGATTGGGCAGAAGTAGGAGCATATTCACCTCATGTAAGGGCGTTAATAGCCTTTAATCCAGAATCAAAGATAATTCCAACTGTTCGATCCAATGGGATTTTAACTGTTCAGTCAACACCAAGAGGCGGTGTAATTTCAGGCACATCTTCCATCTTCACCATGGATGGTTGGAATTGGGAAGATGCAGTTTATAAGGTTGATGATGCAATTCATATCAACTTTCCATCTTGGTTTAACAATTCAGGATGGTGGGCCGAACCTGGCACCTCAGAACGCAACAAAGAATATGAAAACCAATGGAAAGAACTAAGGAAGTTTTTATTGGAGGCAAAGACCTATTGCGCCCTTCCAACTCAAAAGGAAAAGAACTTGCGGTTGGAGGCTATGCGTGGGGTATTTGATGGAAGTAAATCCTTGTTTTTCAATGCCGATTACTCAAAAGAAATCCTAGACATTATTCAAATAAAAAAGGAACTTAATGTCCCAAAAGTTGTGCTGGTTGGAGGTTTGGATGCTCTTTCGGTTGTTTCTGCAATTAAAGAAAACAACATCCCAATTATTTTGAATCGACTTCATGAATTACCCAGCAAATCGGATGCACCAATTGACCAATACTTTTCATTACCTAAAAAACTGAAGGAGGCAAACATTCTATTTTGTCTAAGTTATAAAGGAGGTATGGAAGCAATGGGAGTAAGGAACTTACCTTTTGTTGCTGGGACAGCGGTAGCATATGGCCTAAGCAAAGAGGATGCTTTGTCAAGTATTACAGAAAATCCAGCTAAAATCCTTGGTATTGAACAAACAACAGGTAGTATCGAGGTTGGTAAAGATGCAACCTTATTCGTATCTTCTGGTGATGCATTAGATATGAAGTCCAACAAAGTAGAAAGGGCTTGGATAAAAGGCAAGGAAATAGACTTATCGAATGCTCAAATTGAATTGTATGAAAAATACAGCAAAAAATTAGACAATAAATAAGAAAACAGCATGGAAATTCAACAGATTCTTTTTCCATTTTTTGCAATAATGGCTTTTATGCATGGCCTGTTTATCTTGGCAATTGTATTAAAAAATAACAGTATAGTCGATGTGGGATGGGGTTTAGGTTTCATTCTTGCCACATTACTTACTTATAAAACAATTCAAGACACATTTTCTTTTAGACTTCTTATTGGAATGGTTGGTTTGTGGGGATTAAGATTAGCTGCCTATATATTCATCAGAAATTGGAAGAAAGGAGAAGATTTTAGATATCGTCAATGGAGGGAGGAATGGGGGAATAATGTCATTTTACGAAGCTACCTTCAGGTATTTCTTCTTCAAGGGGCAATTATGTTTATAATTAGTATGCCAATTTTACTATTTGGTTTAGAAGTCAAAAAAGGTACAATTGTAGATAATTTAGGAATTCTTCAATATATTGGCCTTGGTATTTGGTGTTTAGGATTTCTCATTGAAAGTGTGGCAGACCTACAACTTTATTTATTTAAAAACAATGAAAAAAACAAAGGCCAAATAATGAAATATGGCCTTTGGAAATATTCTCGACATCCTAATTACTTTGGGGAGGCCTTAGTTTGGTGGGGAATCTATTTATTTGTTAGTTCCACTGGTATAGCAGTAATAAGCATTTTCAGTCCAATAATTATGACCTATTTACTTAGAAAGGTTTCAGGAGTAGTTCTATTAGAGAAGAAATATGCTACTAACCTAACGTATCAAGAATATGTCAAAAACACCCCTGCTTTTGTACCTTTTTGGAAATAGGTTATTTGATGTTGTGATAAACGTTTTGAACATCGTCATCTTCTTCCATTTTAGCTACCATTTCTAGAATTTCGTTTTCGGCTTCTTCACTTGGAGGTTCTACATGACTTAATGGAACGCGAGTTAATTCGGAACTAATGAGTTTAATTCCTTTTTCCTCAAGAATTTTTTGCATTCCGCCATAATCTTGAAAACCAGTATAGATATAACCTATATTTTCTTCATCCACCGCGATATCTTCTAGGCCATAATCAATAAGTTCAAGTTCCATTTCATCCAAATCTAAGCCTGTAGGATCAAATTTGAACAGGCCCTTTCGAGAAAATACGAAATCTAAAGAACCTGTTTTACCTAGGGCTCCCCCACCTCGATTAAAATACATTCTCACATTAGCAACTGTTCTTGTAGGATTATCCGTCGCACATTCTAGTAAAATGGCAACACCATTTGGCCCATATCCTTCATAGATTACTTCTTCATAGTCTTTTTCATCTTTGGAAGAAGCTCTTTTTATTGCGGCATCAACCCTATCTTTGGGCATATTGACCGATTTTGCATTCTGGATTGCAGCCCTTAGACGAGGATTTCCACCGGGATCAGGTCCAGATTGTTTTACAGCAATGGCTATTTCTTTGCCAATCCGAGTAAAAGCTTTTGCCATTTTATCATACCTGGCAAACATTTTATATTTTCTTTTTTCAAAAACCCGTCCCATTATGTAGAAAATTTGATTCGCAAAACTATAATAGAATAGCTAAGAATTCAAATAAAAAACAGGGTGTATATGAGGTTAGGAAAAATAATTATCATGAATTAGAATCTGAATGCAACCTTTCTTTCAAAAATTTCATCTTACAATTAAAAATTCATCAAATAGAATTTTCTATGGAGAGCGAACATAAACACATAATTGCATTACCTTTGCGCATAAAATTTTCCATCAATAAATTTATGGGTTTAGATGAAATTGCTGTAGCCCCCTCTTCTAGTAAGAATTTCAAAAACCTAGACCATTCAAAAGCATCTTGGGATTTACCATTAGATGTACTTTCGCCTTTCGATCCAAATCAAAGCAAGGGGAAATCAAAGCAAATGAATGTATCAAAAAATCAACTTATTGAAGAAATCGGAGAAGATGCATTCAACTACATTAATGGTTTTGTAGACACTCATTCTCCAACCACCTGTTTATTAAGCACAACAACAAGATTTAATGTTATCAACCAACCCGATGGAGAGTTTACAAGTTTTGTAAATTTTCATAGAATAAATGACATTAAACTTTTAAACAAGTTTTTTGAATCTGTAAATGGCAAGTTAGACAATGGAGGAATGTTCATTGGTTGCGCAGAAACTAGGCTATTAAGAAAGAAAAGAAACATGGAACGCTTTCCTTGGGGAATAAACTATTGTTATATTTTTTTAGATTACTTGGTAAAAAGAGTATTTCCTAAATTAAGCAACCCAACTAAAAGAATATATTTCTTTCTTACAAAAGGAAGAAATAGGGCGATAAGCAGAACAGAGGTTTTGGGTAGATTATATTCCTGTGGATTTGAATTTGTTGATGAAAAATACATTGGAGGACTTTACTATTTTGTAATGAAAAAAGTAAACGAACCTTTGTTTCCAGAAAATCCTTCCTATGGCCCAGTTTTTAAAATGAGACGTGTTGGGAAGGGCGGAAAAATAATACATGTATATAAATTAAGAACCATGTATCCCTATTCTCAATATTTACAGAAGTTTGTTTATGAAAGAAATGACTTGGCAGAAGGTGGAAAAATGGGCGATGATTTTAGAGTAACAACAGCTGGAAAATTTTTCAGAAAGTTTTGGATCGATGAACTTCCAATGATCATAAATCTCTTTAAAGGGGATTTAAAGATTGTAGGAGTAAGGCCTTTAAGCCAACATTTCCTTAGCTTGTATTCTCAAGAACTAAAAGATCTAAGACTTAAACACAAACCAGGGTTAGTTCCACCATTTTACGCTGATCTCCCAAAAACTTTAGATGAAATTATGGATTCGGAGATTAGATATTTAAAGGCTTATGAGAAGAATCCCTTTTTTACTGATATAAAGTATTTCTTTAAATCATTTTACAATATTCTTATTAAGAAGGCAAGAAGTCAATAGAGAAGATTCTGATTACTTTACGAATTCTATTTCACTATCATCAAGAGGCATTTCGTTCCGAAGACATTGAAATATTCTTGCAACTGTAATCATATCCTTTTCGCAATACTTAACGATCCTTTCAAGTTGGTTTTCCTCATAAAAAACCTTGGAAACCATACTTCCGTCTATATCGTCTTTTGACGAAGGCAGTCCAAAAATGTAGGCTAAGGTATTTAAGGACGTAAAATTTTTATAATCCCCAAATTTCCAAAGCTCCATCGTATCCAAATGAGGTATTTCCCAAGGTCTTTTTCCATGAATATTTAACTGCCTTGGCAATTGAATTTTATTTATTAATATTCTTCTCGCTAAAAAAGGAAAATCAAATTCTTTGCCGTTATGAGCACAAAAAATAAAATTACTATGCCTGTTAACCATTTTAGTAAAATCTACCAAAATCTGCTTTTCATCTGTTCCAGAAAATGATTTAACCCTAAAAACCCTATTATGGCCTTTAAGAATTGTAAAAAAACCACAAGAAACAACAATGACCTTCCCAAATTCCGCAAAAATTCCAGCTCGATGATAAACATCGTTTGCCATTTGATTTTCATCTCTAAAAAAGGAAGATTTCTTTTCCCATAAATCCTTCCCCTTCTCGTCCATATCACTAAATTGCCTTTCAATAGGAACAGTTTCAATATCAAGGAACAAAATATTCTCTATGTTTACTAAATCAAGCATTAGGCATTAGTTTTGAATTCTTCGCAATTATAGGCATAAATGAACAAATACTCTAATTTTTTTAAAATTATTCAAACCAATGATGGAAGCCAATCCGTTTATTCTGAAAAACACCAATCCAGCTATCATTCAAACTTTGGAGCAATAACAGAAACAAACTTTATCTTTATTGAAAATGGTTTAAAATTAAAAACCAAGAACAAAAATAATATAAAAATTCTAGAAATGGGGTTTGGATCGGGATTGAATGCCTTAACTACCTGGAATTTTCTTTTGAAAAACCCTTCAATCAAGGTTAATTATATTACTATTGAAAAAAATCCTATCCCACTTGATGTATCTATTCTTCTTAATTACGACGAGCTTGTTCCCAATTTACCTCCAAACCCAACAAAATTAATTCATGAAGCTACATGGAATATTAGTCACCACCTTGCTGACAATTTTAAGATTAAAAAGATCTTTGCCGATTTAATTGATGTTACCTTAGACAATGACTTTGATTTGATCTATTATGATGCTTTCGCACCAGATTGCCAACCAGAGCTTTGGACAATAGGGGTCTTTTCCAAACTATTCGAGGCTCTTCTTCCAAAGGGCATTCTGATAACATACTGCGCTAAAGGATATGTTAAGCGAAACCTGAAGGAGGTCGGTTTTATTGTCGAAGCACTTCCAGGACCTCCAGGAAAAAGAGAAATAACAAAAGCTCAAAAACCCTAAATGTATTTTACTCTAATAAAACCAATTGCCCTCCATCAGATAAGTCAATAATACGTATTGAACTATTTTTAAAAATTCGCTTAAAATATTTCTTTCTTTTTGAAGGCATGCCGTTCTCAAGAATCACTACTCCTATACTATTTCGGTTTAGGTTTGACAATCCTTCCAACCAAACGGACTTTCCTAAAAACAATACATCAACAAACAAAGGTAAAGGTTTACCAACCTTGACTCGTCCATTTACAAGCAATATTCGAGCTTCTCTGATTGGTAAAAAACACCAACCTGATTTATTTCTTAAGTATGACTGATAATTTTTTTGGTGTGTCCTCTTTATATCAAAACGCTTAGAAACACCTTCCACTGCTTTCAACAGGTCATGAGAAAAGAAATTGTTTTCTTCAAATGTTGATATTTGCTCTTCACCTTTATGTAAAAAATGAATCAATGGTCCTTCATTTGTTTTATAGAAAACAAGAACAGACTTGTTCAATGTAGAATAGGACTGAATAAAATAAATTATTTGCCATATAATTAATTGGACAAAAAAGACTTTTAATACCTTATACTTTCTTTGATAAAACCAAAATACAAATACTACTAAAACACAGTAAGAGGCAAAAACTTCCCATGGATATAAATAAATTCCTTTAGTTAAGGCACCTGGCAAATTCTCAATAGTAATTACAATGGAGTTCAAAAACCAAACGGTCCAATTCAAAGCTTTACCTATTAATAAAGTAAAAAAGGAATTCCACCCAAATAAAGGCAATATGATTCCAAGATATACAACAAGGTTTGAAATAGGAATAACCAAGTAATTTGAGATGAGAAAATAATTTGGAAACTGATTAAAATAATAAAGACATAAAGGCAAAGTTGCAATGGTTGCCGTTAATGAAACAGCAGAAACGGACCAAAGCCATTCAAAAAGTCGAAACTTAAAGTCGAAAAATGAAAACAAATCCTTGTACCATAAAACAATACCAAGAACAGCAGCAAAGGACAATTGAAAACCTATATTATTAATTAATCCAGGATCCCAAATTGTCAATAAAAAGGCAGATAAGCAAACGGAATTTAAGGGACTTCCCTTCCTCCCTATCATATCACCCAAAATCACAAAAGACAACATCAAGCTTGCCCTAATTACCGAAGGCGACAGACCTGAAATTATTGAATAAATCCAAATAGAAATCAAAACAAAAATGCATTTTAAAACAATTAAAATTCGGTTTCTATTCATAAACCTTAGCAAAAAATCTAAGGCCAAAAAGATCATTCCCACGTGCATACCAGAAACTGACAATATATGCATTGCTCCAGAGGCAGAGAATGCAGAAACAATTTCAGGTGCCATTTCATTTCTTAATCCAAACACCAAAGCTGTTGCCACAGAATACTCATTCCCTTTTAATCCTCCTTTTTTAAATACCTCTTCTAAATAAGCTGTTGTGGAATTTACCCAATAATGGAAACCTTTAATTTTTTCTCTCGAAAGCAATCGGTAAGATTTCTCATTACATCTAAATTGTCCATAAATCTGCATATTACCATAGTAGAAATTAGGATTAAAACCAAAAGGATTATATGGCCCACTAATATTTTGGATTTTACCTGCAACTAAAATTCTATCTCCATACTGAACTTTTTTAATCTCAAACTCTTCCTTAGGTAAAATAAATAAAATTTTGCCACTGGTTGAATTGAATTTGCCTGAAGAAAACCACCCCTCTACCGTACAAGACGACTTTATCAAATTTCCCTTTTCAATAGGATTGTCAATAATTTTCAATAAAAAAACTTCTTTCCCTTTAAGGCGATATTCAGAATGGATCCAATGCGATCTTCTAAATCTTTCGTCCTTTAAAACCTTATTTAGTGTACCTGCGCTAAATAAAATAAACAAGTTGAAAAAACCCCAAATCCAAAGATTCCCAAATTTTGTATACTTTTTGAATAGCAATGAAGCCGAAATGATCAATAAAATTAAAAAACCCAATAATAAACAATAATAATCTACACTACAGACCCTTTCATATCTCCAAAAAACCAATGAAGCTATATAAATAAAAGAAATTCTAACAAAAGGAAACCTATATAATAAACCCATAAAAAATATAAAATAATACAAATATATACAATATCTACATTCATGGATTATTTTAAAAAAAAGAGGCTGCCCATTAATATGGACAGCCTCTTTTCATTTTAGGAAAGGACTAACTATCTAAACAAGCTGATAAATCCTGTTTTTTCAAAATCACCTTTCAATCCACCATTAACTTTCAATACATAATAATAAGTACCCATTTCGAGGTCAACACCTGCATTGGTTTTTCCATCCCAACGAATCTCTCTTCCTTCACTAACATATACCTGTTGTCCCCAACGATTAAAGATGGTAATACCGTATGCTATTGCACCATTATTCTGTATCCAAAGTATATCATTGTTTCCATCGCCATTCGGAGTGAATGAGTTTGGTACAGTAACAACTTGTTCAATACCTAGCGTTTGTGAAGTGCTATCAACACAACCAAATGCATTTGTTACGGTCAAAGTTACAACAAAAGTATCTGATGATTCATAGGTATGGTAAGCATTTTGGCTAACAGATGTATATCCATCACCAAAGTTCCATAACCAACTTACAAGATTATTACCAGTACTTAAATCAGTGAAATTAGTTGGATTACCAAATGAAGTACCTGAATATACGAATGCAGCATCAGGTGTTTCGGCAACTGTTACTAATACAGTATCAGTTTGGTCTGGACAGAAACCGTTGCTCGCAGTAACCACAAAAATGGTAGTTCCTGGAGTTGTTACCTGTACATTATTCAAACTTGAATTAACACCATTGCTCCATGAGTATTCGGTAATAAATCCACCTTGAGAAGCGGTAGCAAGTAATGCAACATTGCTTGGTCCGCAAACAACTACATCTGGTCCAGCATTTACATACGGATTCTCCCTTGTCAATACTGTAATTGGACTACTAGACGCCTGGCAGCCATTTGAATCTGTTGTTGATACTGAATATTGACCATTTGCGCTAACTACAATTGATTGAGTTGTGGCTCCATTACTCCATAAATAATTTGAAGCATTAGAGGAAGTTAAGGTTACACTATCACCTGCACAGATTACAGTATTTCCACTTGTTGAAATTACTGGAGGTTGTGGGGTTACCACATTAACAGTAATGCAAGCTTGGCTTGTGCATGAACCTCCGTAAACAACAGTTAAGCAATATGTTCCTGCAGAATCAACAACAATACTTTGTGTAGTTTCACCATTATTCCAAATATAGCTTACACCAACATTTGCAGTTAAAGTAACAGACGAACCTTGACAAATTGTTGTTGGGCCGTTCGAGGTAATAGTTGCAATTGGAGCTTGACCAACATTTATTACAACCGTTGCAATATTTGATGTGTCGCCAGAATTATCCATAACAGAATAGGTCAAAGAATCTACACCATTAAATCCTGAAACTGGGGTATATGTAATTGTACCATCTAGGTTGTTTACTACTGATCCATTTATTGAACTCGAAATGATTTCAACACTTGAAGCAACTAGCGTACCATCACCATCAGTATCATTTGACAAAACATTAACCGAAACTGGTGTCCCTTCGCAAGTAAAGGCATTGTCATTATTTGCTACTGGCTCATTATTTACATAATTAATAGTTATGATAACAATTGCTGTATCACACAATACGGGCACTCCATTATCACATACTTGGTAAACTAGAGTATCATTTCCATAGAAACCTGTATTTGGGATATAATCAATTGTTCCATTAGCATTTACTACAACAGAGCCATTGCCTGGTTGTTCAGTAATCATTACACTTCCAATATCAAGTCCATTATCTGCATCAGAATCATTATTTAAGATTGATACAGTAATTGGGGTATTCATGGAAGTTGTATCTCTATCAATTATCGCAATAGGAGGAGTATTAATTGGCCCTTCAACTACGATTACAACTAAAGCTGTGTCACACAATTGAGGCACACCATTATCACAAACTTGGTAAACCAAAGTGTCAATACCTGTAAAGCCTGTGTTTGGAGTGTAGGTTAATGTGCTATCACTATTGTAAACAACAGTACCTTGATTTGGCTGATCAACAATTGTTACAGATGTTATGTTCAAACCATCATCAGTTCCATTATCATTTGATAAGATATTGAATGTAGTTGATGTATTAAACGGTGTTGTTTCGTCATCACGATTTGCAATTGGTGCAACATTTGGCAAACTTGATACATTAATAATCACTAATGCGGTATCACATAATACTGGCATTCCATTATCACAAACTTGGTATATTAAGGTATCTGCACCTGAATAACCATTGTTTGGACAATATGTAATTGTTCCGTTGGAATTTACCGTTGCAGTACCATTTGTGGCTTGGGCAGTTATAGTAATTGAAGAGGAATCAAGAACTCCATCAATATCGTTATCATTACCCAATATATTAATGTTAACACAAACATTCTCTGGAGTGCTTGCATGATCAACATTGGCAATAGGAGGATCATTAACCGGAGTGACAACCACATAAACAATTGCAGTATCACATAAGCTAGGAGTTCCATTATCGCAAACATTGTAAATGAAGCTATCTGTTCCGTTCCAGTTGGTGTTTGGAGAATAGGTAATAGTTCCATTCTGATTTACCACTACTGTTCCATTGGTTGGTTGACTTACAACTAATACAGTGTTTGGTACTATTTGTCCATCAGGATCTGAATCATTACTTAATATAGAAATAATGACTGGAGTATCTTCTGAAGTTGTATCGTAATCTACAACGGCAACAGGAGGGATGTTTCCAGGTCCAACATTTACAATAACATATGCAGTATCACACAACACAGGCATACCGTTATCACAAACTTGATAAATCAAAGTGTCAGTGCCACTGAATCCAATTGTTGGACAATAAGTAATTGATCCATTCGTATTAATTGTTGCAGTTCCATTACTTGGCAATACCTGAAGAGTTACAGTTGAATTATCTATTACACCATCCAAATCGATATCATTACCAACTACATTTATTACGACACATGCGTTATAAGGAGTAAATGCTGTATCCAAATTTGCAACTGGAGGATCATTTACTGGAGTAATGTTAATTACAACTAGCGCAGTATCACACAATACTGGCAAGCCATTGTCGCAAACATTATAAATTAAAGTATCAACACCAGTATAGTTTGTATTTGGTGTGTAATCAATTGTTCCATTTGTGTTTACTACAACTGTTCCATGGTTAGGCTGATCAATAATACTTACTGTTGTTGGAACAATAACACCATCAATATCTGAATCATTACCTAAAATTCCTATTGTTACAGGAGTTTCCTCTAAAGTTGTAGCATTATCACGATTAGCAACAGGAGGATCATTAACAGGAGTAACTATGATAATTACAGGGATACTATCACAACCTCCGTCACGGGTACATACAACTACACAGGTAGTATCTGTTCCGTTCCAGTTAGTATTCGGTACATAGGTAATGCAGCTATCTGTGATGGTCAAGGTACCATTGTTCGGGCTGCCACATGAAGTGATGCTCACCAAGCTATCACCAGTCAAGTTCACCAATCCCGTTGCACAGATAGTTATTGTGCTATCCTCAGGTATGGTATCTACCACTGGACCTGGGTTGATGCGGATGTAAACAATCGCTGTATCACATAGACTTGGCAATGGTGTTCCATCATCACATACATTGTAGATGAAGCTGTCAAGTCCGTTGAATCCATTGTTCGGCATATAGTTCGCTACTCCATTCACGATACTTACTGTACCATGACTTGGTTGGCTTACTACAGTCGCACTCGATGGTACGATGTTTCCGTCGATATCTGAATCGTTGTTCAAAATTCCAATTGATACTGCTGTATTTTGTGCTGTTGTAGCGTAATCAACTACGGCTACCGGTGGATCGTTTACTGGGGTCACGATGATTACTACAGGGATGCTGTCGCAACCTCCGTCACGGGTACATACAACTACACAGGTAGTATCTGTTCCGTTCCAGTTAGTATTCGGTACATAGGTAATGCAGCTGTCTGTGATGGTCAAGGTACCATTGTTTGGATTGCCACATGAAGTGATGCTAACCAAGCTATCACCAGTCAAGTTCACCAATCCCGTTGCACAGATAGTTATTGTACTATCCTCAGGGATACTATCGATTACTGTACCTGGGTTGATGCGCACATATACGATCGCGGTATCACATAGACTTGGCAATGGCGTTCCATCATCACATACATTGTAGATGAAGCTGTCAAGTCCGTTGAATCCATTGTTCGGCATATAGTTCGCTACTCCATTCACGATACTTACTGTACCATGACTTGGTTGGCTTACTACAGTCGCACTCGATGGTACGATGTTTCCGTCGATATCTGAATCGTTATTCAATATTCCAATTGACACAGCGGTATTTTGTGCGGTTGTTGCGTAATCAACTACGGCTACCGGTGGATCGTTGATTGGATCTACCACTATGATTACAGGTATACTATCACAACCTCCGTCACGGGTGCAAACTACCACACATGTCGTGTCAACACCAGACCAGTTCGTATCTGGGACATATGTTAAACAGCTATCGGTGAAGGTTACAACTCCATGGTTTGGATTACCACATGCACTGATGCTTATTAGGCTATCACCAGTCAAGTTCACCAATCCCGTAGCACAAATAGTAATTGAACTATCCTCAGGGATACTATCGATTACTGTTCCTGGGTTGATGCGGATGTAAACAATCGCTGTATCACATAGACTTGGCAATGGAGTACCGTCATCACATACATTGTAGATGAAGCTGTCAAGTCCGTTGAATCCATTGTTCGGCATATAGTTCGCTACTCCATTCACGATACTTACTGTACCATGACTTGGTTGGCTTACTACAGTCGCACTCGATGGTACGATGTTTCCGTCGATATCTGAATCGTTATTCAATATTCCAATTGACACAGCGGTATTTTGTGCGGTTGTTGCGTAATCAACTACGGCTACCGGTGAATCGTTGATTGGATCTACCACTATGATTACAGGTATACTATCACAACCTCCGTCACGGGTGCAAACTACCACACATGTCGTGTCAACACCAGACCAGTTCGTATCTGGGACATATGTTAAACAGCTATCGGTGAAGGTTACAACTCCATGGTTTGGATTACCACATGCACTGATGCTTATTAGGCTATCACCAGTCAAGTTCACCAATCCCGTAGCACAAATAGTAATTGTACTATCCTCAGGGATACTATCGATTACTGTTCCTGGGTTGATGCGGATGTAAACAATCGCTGTATCACATAGACTTGGCAATGGAGTACCGTCATCACATACATTGTAGATGAAGCTGTCAAGTCCGTTGAATCCATTGTTCGGCATATAGTTCGCTACTCCATTCACGATACTTACTGTACCATGACTTGGTTGGCTTACTACAGTCGCACTCGATGGTACGATGTTTCCGTCGATATCTGAATCGTTATTCAATATTCCAATTGATACTGCGGTATTTTGCGCTGTTGTTGCGTAATCAACTACGGCTACCGGTGGATCGTTGATTGGATCTACCACTATGATTACAGGTATACTATCACAACCTCCGTCACGGGTGCAAACTACCACACATGTCGTGTCAACACCAGACCAGTTCGTATCTGGAACATATGTTAAACAGCTATCGGTGATGGTTACAACTCCATGGTTTGGATTACCACATGCACTGATGCTTATTAGGCTATCACCAGTCAAGTTCACCAATCCCGTTGCACAGATAGTTATTGTACTATCCTCAGGGATACTATCGATTACTGTTCCTGGGTTGATACGGATGTAAACAATCGCTGTATCGCATAGAACAGGTGAACCATTATCACAAACTTGGTAAATAAAGCTATCCAACCCATTAAAGCCATTATTTGGTGTATAAACAGGGTTCGAACCAAGATTAGACAAATTACCACTTATTGGACCAGAAATCAAAGTAACAGTATTGGTATCAATAACTCCATCCAAATCAAAATCGTTCACCAAGATATTTATTGAAATTGGAGTATTTTGTATTGTGGACGTATAGTCAACTACTGCAACCGGTGGGTCATTTACAGGTATAATGTTAATTACAACTAAGGCTGTATCGCATAGAACAGGAATTCCATTATCGCATACATTATAAACTAAGGTATCAATACCTGAGTAATTTGAATTCGGATTATAATCTATTGTTCCATTAGCATTAACAATCACAGTGCCATGATTAGGTTGATCTACAATTGTAACTGTTGCTGGATCAACAAACCCATCAATATCTGAATCGTTACTTAGAATACTAATTGTCACTGGAATTTCCTCAGATGTAGTCGAATTATCACGATTAGCAACAGGAGGATCATTAACAGGAGTAACTATGATAATTACAGGGATACTATCACAACCTCCGTCACGGGTACAAACTACCACACATGTCGTATCTGTTCCGTTCCAGTTAGTATTCGGTACATAGGTAATGCAGCTATCTGTGATGGTCAAGGTACCATTGTTTGGATTGCCACATGAAGTGATGCTAACCAAGCTATCACCAGTCAAGTTCACCAATCCCGTTGCACAGATAGTTATTGTGCTATCCTCAGGTATGGTATCTACCACTGGACCTGGGTTGACACGGATATACACGATCGCTGTATCACATAGACTTGGCAATGGCGTTCCATCATCACATACATTGTAGATGAAGCTGTCAAGCCCGTTGAATCCATTGTTCGGCATATAGTTCGCTACTCCATTCACGATACTTACTGTACCATGACTTGGTTGGCTCACTATAGTCGCACTCGATGGTACGATGTTTCCGTCGATATCTGAATCGTTATTCAATATTCCAATTGATACTGCGGTATTTGGTGCTGTTGTTGCGTAATCAACTACGGCTACCGGTGGATCGTTGATTGGATCTACCACTATGATTACAGGTATACTATCACAACCTCCATCACGGGTGCATACAACTACACAGGTAGTATCTGTTCCGTTCCAGTTAGTATTCGGTACATAGGTAATGCAGCTATCTGTGATGGTCAAGGTACCATTGTTTGGATTGCCACATGAAGTGATGCTAACCAAGCTATCACCAGTCAAGTTCACCAATCCCGTTGCACAGATAGTTATTGTACTATCCTCTGGGATACTATCGATTACTGTTCCTGGGTTGATGCGGATGTAAACAATCGCTGTATCACATAGACTTGGCAATGGGGTTCCATCATCACATACATTGTAGATGAAGCTGTCAAGTCCGTTGAATCCATTGTTTGGCATATAGTTCGCTACTCCATTCACGATACTTACTGTACCATGACTTGGTTGGCTTACTACAGTCGCACTCGATGGTACGATGTTTCCGTCGATATCTGAATCGTTATTCAATATTCCAATTGACACAGCGGTATTTTGTGCGGTTGTTGCGTAATCAACTACGGCTACCGGTGGATCGTTTACTGGGGTCACGATGATTACTACAGGGATGCTGTCGCAACCTCCGTTACGGGTACATACAACTACACAGGTAGTATCTGTTCCGTTCCAGTTAGTATTCGGTACATAGGTAATGCAGCTGTCTGTGATGGTCAAGGTACCATTGTTTGGGCTGCCACATGAAGTGATGCTCACCAAGCTATCACCAGTCAAGTTCACCAATCCCGTTGCACAGATAGTTATTGTACTATCCTCAGGTATGGTATCTACCACTGGACCTGGGTTGACACGGATATACACGATCGCTGTATCACATAGACTTGGCAATGGCGTTCCATCATCACATACATTGTAGATGAAGCTGTCAAGCCCGTTGAATCCATTGTTCGGCATATAGTTCGCTACTCCATTCACGATACTTACTGTACCATGACTTGGTTGGCTTACTACAGTCGCACTCGATGGTACGATGTTTCCGTCGATATCTGAATCGTTATTCAATATTCCAATTGACACTGCGGTATTTTGTGCTGTTGTTGCGTAATCAACTACGGCTACCGGTGGATCGTTTACTGGGGTCACGATGATTACTACAGGGATGCTGTCGCAACCTCCGTCACGGGTGCATACAACTACACAGGTAGTATCTGTTCCATTCCAGTTAGTATTCGGTACATAGGTAATGCAGCTATCTGTGATGGTCAAGGTACCATTGTTTGGATTGCCACATGAAGTGATGCTAACCAAGCTATCACCAGTCAAGTTCACCAATCCCGTTGCACAGATAGTTATTGTACTATCCTCTGGGATACTATCGATTACTGTACCTGGGTTGATGCGGATGTAAACAATCGCTGTATCACATAGACTTGGCAATGGCGTACCGTCATCACATACATTGTAGATGAAACTGTCAAGTCCGTTGAATCCATTGTTCGGCATATAGTTCGCTACTCCATTCACGATACTTACTGTACCATGACTTGGTTGGCTTACTACAGTCGCACTCGATGGTACGATGTTTCCGTCGATATCTGAATCGTTATTCAATATTCCAATTGACACAGCGGTATTTTGTGCTGTTGTTGCGTAATCAACTACGGCTACCGGTGGATCGTTTACTGGGGTCACGATGATTACTACAGGGATGCTGTCGCAACCTCCGTTACTGGTACATACAACTACACAGGTAGTATCTGTTCCGTTCCAGTTAGTATTCGGTACATAGGTAATGCAGCTATCTGTGATGGTCAAGGTACCATTGTTTGGATTGCCACATGAAGTGATGCTAACCAAGCTATCACCAGTCAAGTTCACCAATCCCGTTGCACAAATAGTAATTGTACTATCCTCTGGGATACTATCGATTACTGTACCTGGGTTGATGCGGATGTAAACAATCGCTGTATCACATAGACTTGGCAATGGCGTTCCATCATCACATACATTGTAGATGAAGCTGTCAAGTCCGTTGAATCCATTGTTCGGCATATAGTTCGCTACTCCATTCACGATACTTACTGTACCATGACTTGGTTGGCTTACTACAGTCGCACTCGATGGTACGATGTTTCCGTCGATATCTGAATCGTTATTCAATATTCCAATTGACACTGCGGTATTTTGTGCTGTTGTTGCGTAATCAACTACGGCTACCGGTGGATCGTTTACTGGGGTCACGATGATTACTACAGGGATACTGTCGCAACCTCCGTTACGGGTACATACAACTACACAGGTAGTATCTGTTCCGTTCCAGTTAGTATTCGGTACATAGGTAATGCAGCTGTCTGTGATGGTCAAGGTACCATTGTTTGGATTGCCACATGAAGTGATGCTAACCAAGCTATCACCAGTCAAGTTCACCAATCCCGTTGCACAAATAGTAATTGTACTATCCTCAGGGATACTATCGATTACTGTACCTGGGTTGATGCGCACATATACGATCGCGGTATCACATAGACTTGGCAATGGCGTTCCATCATCACATACATTGTAGATGAAGCTGTCAAGTCCGTTGAATCCATTGTTCGGCATATAGTTCGCTACTCCATTCACGATACTTATTGTACCATGACTTGGTTGGCTTACTACAGTCGCACTCGATGGTACGATGTTTCCGTCGATATCTGAATCGTTATTCAATATTCCAATTGACACTGCGGTATTTTGTGCGGTTGTTGCGTAATCAACTACGGCTACCGGTGGATCGTTTACTGGGGTCACGATGATTACTACAGGGATGCTGTCGCAACCTCCGTTACGGGTACATACAACTACACAGGTAGTATCTGTTCCGTTCCAGTTAGTATTCGGTACATAGGTAATGCAGCTGTCTGTGATGGTCAAGGTACCATTGTTTGGATTGCCACATGAAGTGATGCTAACCAAGCTATCACCAGTCAAGTTCACCAATCCCGTTGCACAAATAGTAATTGTACTATCCTCAGGGATACTATCGATTACTGTACCTGGGTTGATGCGCACATATACGATCGCGGTATCACATAGACTTGGCAATGGCGTACCGTCATCACATACATTGTAGATGAAGCTGTCAAGTCCGTTGAATCCATTGTTTGGCATATAGTTCGCAACTCCATTCACGATACTTACTGTACCATGACTTGGTTGGCTTACTACAGTCGCACTCGATGGTACGATGTTTCCGTCGATATCTGAATCGTTGTTCAAAATTCCAATTGATACTGCGGTATTTTGTGCTGTTGTTGCGTAATCAACTACGGCTACCGGTGGATCGTTTACTGGGGTCACGATGATTACAACAGGGATGCTGTCGCAACCTCCGTCACGGGTACATACAACTACACAGGTAGTATCTGTTCCGTTCCAGTTAGTATTCGGCACATAGGTAATGCAGCTATCTGTGATGGTCAAGGTACCATTGTTTGGATTGCCACATGAAGAGATGCTAACCAAGCTATCACCAGTCAAGTTCACCAATCCCGTTGCACAAATAGTAATTGTACTATCCTCAGGGATACTATCGATTACTGTACCTGGGTTGATGCGGATGTAAACAATCGCTGTATCACATAGACTTGGCAATGGCGTACCGTCATCACATACATTGTAGATGAAGCTGTCAAGTCCGTTGAATCCATTGTTCGGCATATAGTTCGCTACTCCATTCACGATACTTACTGTACCATGACTTGGTTGGCTTACTACAGTCGCACTCGATGGTACGATGTTTCCGTCGATATCTGAATCGTTATTCAATATTCCAATTGACACAGCGGTATTTTGTGCTGTTGTTGCGTAATCAACTACGGCTACCGGTGGATCGTTTACTGGGGTCACGATGATTACTACAGGGATACTATCACAACCTCCGTCACGGGTACATACAACTACACAGGTAGTATCTGTTCCGTTCCAGTTAGTATTCGGTACATAGGTAATGCAGCTGTCTGTGATGGTCAAGGTACCATTGTTTGGATTGCCACATGAAGTGATGCTCACCAAGCTATCACCAGTCAAGTTCACCAATCCCGTTGCACAAATAGTAATTGTACTATCCTCAGGGATACTATCGATTACTGTACCTGGGTTGATGCGCACATATACGATCGCGGTATCACATAGACTTGGCAATGGCGTTCCATCATCACATACATTGTAGATGAAGCTGTCAAGTCCGTTGAATCCATTGTTCGGCATATAGTTCGCTACTCCATTCACGATACTTACTGTACCATGACTTGGTTGGCTTACTACAGTCGCACTCGATGGTACGATGTTTCCGTCGATATCTGAATCGTTGTTCAAAATTCCAATTGACACTGCGGTATTTTGTGCTGTTGTTGCGTAATCAACTACGGCTACCGGTGGATCGTTTACTGGGGTCACCGTAATAATTACTAAAGCAGTATCACAAAGAATAGGCATTCCATTATCACAGATACTATAAATTAAACTATCTACACCATAGAAATTTAAAGATGGTGTGTAATTAATTTCTCCTGTAACTGAATTTACTGTTGCAGTGCCATGGTTAGGTTGTTGAGTAATAGAAACTGTAGTCGGGATTACAAAACCATCAGGATCTGTATCGTTAATAGGAACATTAATAGTTATTGATTGCTCTTCAAAAGTTGTTCCATAATCCACAATTGCATTTGGAGGACAATTATCTTGACCAACTTGATAAGAGGTTGAAACAATACAATTATTTGCATCAGTTACTATAACAGAGTAGTTGCCTTGGAACAAATTATCTACATCTTCAGTTGTTTCACCATTTGACCAATTATATTGGTAAGGTGCTGTTCCACCTTGAACTGTTAAATCAATTGTTCCTCTATTACCTAAACAAATGGTTGGACTTACAACACCAGTTACAATAATGCTATCAGGTTCGTTAACCACCCAAGTCTGTGTCGTGGAGGTACCAGAGGCATCAGTCACTATGGCTGTATAAGAACCCGCAGATAAACCAGAAATATCTTCTGTTGTTGCACCATTTGACCAATTAAATGTAAATGGAGGTGTTCCAGCCAAAATTATTAAATCAATTGAACCATTGTTTCCTCCAAAACATGTAACATTGGTTATCACTCCTGTAATTTCCACTCCTGGTATTACATTAATAACCACCAACGCTGTATCACACAGAATTGGTGTACCATTATCACAAACATTATAAACTAAGGAATCTATTCCATTAAAATTGGATGATGGAGAATAAGTTATAGTTCCATTTGAATTTACAACTACAGTTCCATGATTTGGTTGATCCACAATTGAAATAGTTGATGGAACAATATTTCCATCAATATCTGAGTCATTATCTAAAATTGTTAGGCTTAAATCAATGCCTTCAGCTGTGGTTCCATTGTCGCGGTTGGCTACTGGTGGATCATTCACTGGACCAACTGTTATAACTACTAAGGCTGTATCACACAATACTGGCATTCCATTATCGCAAATACTATAAACCAAGGTGTCTACTCCATTGAAGTTTAATGATGGAGTATAATCAATTGTGCCATTCGAATTTACTACTACTGTTCCATGGTTCGGTTGGTCTGTTATGGTTACAGTTGTTACATCGATTGTGCCATCTAAATCAGTATCATTTGATGGTATATTAATGGTCACTGTGCTATCCTCGTCAGTAGTTGCATTGTCCCGATTGGCTAACGGTGGATCATTCACTGGTCCAACTGTTATAACGACTAAGGCTGTATCACACAATACTGGCATTCCATTATCGCAAATACTATAAACCAAGGTGTCTACTCCATTGAAGTTTAATGATGGAGTATAATCAATTGTGCCATTCGAATTTACTACTACTGTTCCATGGTTCGGTTGGTCTGTTATGGTTACAGTTGTTACATCGATTGTGCCATCTAAATCAGTATCATTTGATGGTATATTAATGGTCACTGTGCTATCCTCGTCAGTAGTTGCATTGTCCCGATTGGCTACTGGTGGATCATTCACTGGTCCAACTGTTATAACTACTAATGCTGTATCGCACAATACTGGCATTCCATTATCGCAAATACTATAAACCAAGGTGTCTACTCCATTGAAGTTTAATGATGGAGTATAATCAATTGTGCCATTCGAATTTACTACTACTGTTCCATGGTTCGGTTGGTCTGTTATGGTTACAGTTGTTACATCGATTGTGCCATCCAAATCAGTATCATTTGATGGTATATTGATGGTCACTGTGCTATCCTCGTCAGTAGTTGCATTGTCGCGGTTAGCTACTGGTGGATCATTCACTGGACCAACTGTTATAACTACTAATGCTGTATCGCACAAACTTGGAAGAGGCGTACCATTATCACAAACTTGATAAATTAAGGTATCTAGTCCATTAAAGTTTGGATTTGGTAAATAATCAATAGATCCATTAGGATTAATTACAATTGTTCCATTATTAGGTTGATCAAGAATTTGAACTGTCGAAGGAACAATGTTTCCATCAATATCACTATCATTCGATAAAATAGAAATATTAACTAATGAATCCTCTGGTGTGGTTGCATTATCTCTTACTGCTACCGGTGGATCGTTCACTGGAAGTACTACGATTACAATCGGAACTGTATCACACACCCCGTTCGCGTTGCACGCTACTACGCACATGTTGTCTGTACCGTTCCAGTTCGCATTCGGTGTGTAGTTCACACAGTTGCCTGCTGTCAAGGTAAAGCTGCCGTTCGATGGCGCTCCGCAGATACTTACACTGCTGATGCCTCCCTCTAAGTTGGTCCAGTTTGACAAACATCCGTTCCAGGTGCTGTCCTCTGGGATAGTATCACGTACTGGCTCGCTTACTGGGTTGATTGTGATTTTTACAATCGCCGTGTCGCATAAGCTTGGTAGTGGAGTACCATCGTCGCATACATTGTATACGAACCAATCTGTTCCTGTATAGTTATTGTTTGGTGTATAGGTAATTACACCTGTGGTGCTGTTTACACTTACACTTCCGTGGGTCGGTGAGGTAGTAACAGTTACACTAGATGGTACTAAGTTGCCATCTATATCGCTGTCGTTTACAAGTACGTTTACTGGTACTGGAGTATTCTCTGACGTCGTGCCATAGTCTACTACTGCTACCGGTGGATCATTCACCGGAAGTACTACGATTACAATCGGAACGGTATCACACACCCCGTTCGCGTTGCACGCTACTACGCACATGTTGTCTGTACCGTTCCAGTTCGCATTCGGTGTGTAGTTCACACAGTTGCCTGCTGTCAAGGTAAAGCTGCCGTTCGATGGCGCTCCGCAGATACTTACACTGCTGATGCCTCCCTCTAAGTTGGTCCAGTTTGACAAACATCCGTTCCAGGTGCTGTCCTCTGGGATAGTATCACGTACTGGCTCGCTTACTGGGTTGATTGTGATTTTTACAATCGCCGTGTCGCATAAGCTTGGTAGTGGAGTACCATCGTCGCATACATTGTATACGAACCAATCTGTTCCTGTATAGTTATTGTTTGGTGTATAGGTAATTACACCTGTGGTGCTGTTTACACTTACACTTCCGTGGGTCGGTGAGGTAGTAACAGTTACACTAGATGGTACTAAGTTGCCATCTATATCGCTGTCGTTTACAAGTACGTTTACTGGTACTGGAGTATTCTCTGACGTCGTGCCATAGTCTACTACTGCTACCGGTGGATCATTCACCGGAAGTACTACGATTACAATCGGAACTGTATCACACACCCCGTTCGCGTTGCACGCTACTACGCACATGTTGTCTGTACCATTCCAGTTCGCATTCGGTGTGTAGTTCACACAGTTGCCTGCTGTCAAGGTAAAGCTGCCGTTCGATGGCGCTCCGCAGATACTTACACTGCTGATGCCTCCCTCTAAGTTGGTCCAGTTTGACAAACATCCGTTCCAGGTGCTGTCCTCTGGGATAGTATCACGTACTGGCTCGCTTACTGGGTTGATTGTGATTTTTACAATCGCCGTGTCGCATAAGCTTGGTAGTGGAGTACCATCGTCGCATACATTGTATACGAACCAATCTGTTCCTGTATAGTTATTGTTTGGTGTATAGGTAATTACACCTGTGGTGCTGTTTACACTTACACTTCCGTGGGTCGGTGAGGTAGTAACAGTTACACTAGATGGTACTAAGTTGCCATCTATATCGCTGTCGTTTACAAGTACGTTTACTGGTACTGGAGTATTCTCTGACGTCGTGCCATAGTCTACTACTGCTACCGGTGGATCATTCACCGGAAGTACTACGATTACAATCGGAACTGTATCACACACCCCGTTCGCGTTGCACGCTACTACGCACATGTTGTCTGTACCGTTCCAGTTCGCATTCGGTGTGTAGTTCACACAGTTGCCTGCTGTCAAGGTAAAGCTGCCGTTCGATGGCGCTCCGCAGATACTTACACTGCTGATGCCTCCCTCTAAGTTGGTCCAGTTTGACAAACATCCGTTCCAGGTGCTGTCCTCTGGGATAGTATCACGTACTGGCTCGCTTACTGGGTTGATTGTGATTTTTACAATCGCCGTGTCGCATAAGCTTGGTAGTGGAGTACCATCGTCGCATACATTGTATACGAACCAATCTGTTCCTGTATAGTTATTGTTTGGTGTATAGGTAATTACACCTGTGGTGCTGTTTACACTTACACTTCCGTGGGTCGGTGAGGTAGTAACAGTTACACTAGATGGTACTAAGTTGCCATCTATATCGCTGTCGTTTACAAGTACGTTTACTGGTACTGGAGTATTCTCTGACGTCGTGCCATAGTCTACTACTGCTACCGGTGGATCATTCACCGGAAGTACTACGATTACAATCGGAACGGTATCACACACCCCGTTCGCGTTGCACGCTACTACGCACATGTTGTCTGTACCGTTCCAGTTCGCATTCGGTGTGTAGTTCACACAGTTGCCTGCTGTCAAGGTAAAGCTGCCGTTCGATGGCGCTCCGCAGATACTTACACTGCTGATGCCTCCCTCTAAGTTGGTCCAGTTTGACAAACATCCGTTCCAGGTGCTGTCCTCTGGGATAGTATCACGTACTGGCTCGCTTACTGGGTTGATTGTGATTTTTACAATCGCCGTGTCGCATAAGCTTGGTAGTGGAGTACCATCGTCGCATACATTGTATACGAACCAATCTGTTCCTGTATAGTTATTGTTTGGTGTATAGGTAATTACACCTGTGGTGCTGTTTACACTTACACTTCCGTGGGTCGGTGAGGTAGTAACAGTTACACTAGATGGTACTAAGTTGCCATCTATATCGCTGTCGTTTACAAGTACGTTTACTGGTACTGGAGTATTCTCTGACGTCGTGCCATAGTCTACTACTGCTACCGGTGGATCATTCACCGGAAGTACTACGATTACAATCGGAACTGTATCACACACCCCGTTCGCGTTGCACGCTACTACGCACATGTTGTCTGTACCATTCCAGTTCGCATTCGGTGTGTAGTTCACACAGTTGCCTGCTGTCAAGGTAAAGCTGCCGTTCGATGGCGCTCCGCAGATACTTACACTGCTGATGCCTCCCTCTAAGTTGGTCCAGTTTGACAAACATCCGTTCCAGGTGCTGTCCTCTGGGATAGTATCACGTACTGGCTCGCTTACTGGGTTGATTGTGATTTTTACAATCGCCGTGTCGCATAAGCTTGGTAGTGGAGTACCATCGTCGCATACATTGTATACGAACCAATCTGTTCCTGTATAGTTATTGTTTGGTGTATAGGTAATTACACCTGTGGTGCTGTTTACACTTACACTTCCGTGGGTCGGTGAGGTAGTAACAGTTACACTAGATGGTACTAAGTTGCCATCTATATCGCTGTCGTTTACAAGTACGTTTACTGGTACTGGAGTATTCTCTGACGTCGTGCCATAGTCTACTACTGCTACCGGTGGATCATTCACCGGAAGTACTACGATTACAATCGGAACTGTATCACACACCCCGTTCGCGTTGCACGCTACTACGCACATGTTGTCTGTACCGTTCCAGTTCGCATTCGGTGTGTAGTTCACACAGTTGCCTGCTGTCAAGGTAAAGCTGCCGTTCGATGGCGCTCCGCAGATACTTACACTGCTGATGCCTCCCTCTAAGTTGGTCCAGTTTGACAAACATCCGTTCCAGGTGCTGTCCTCTGGGATAGTATCACGTACTGGCTCGCTTACTGGGTTGATTGTGATTTTTACAATCGCCGTGTCGCATAAGCTTGGTAGTGGAGTACCATCGTCGCATACGTTGTATACGAACCAATCTGTTCCTGTATAGTTATTGTTTGGTGTATAGGTAATTACACCTGTGGTGCTGTTTACACTTACACTTCCGTGGGTCGGTGAGGTAGTAACAGTTACACTAGATGGTACTAAGTTGCCATCTATATCGCTGTCGTTTACAAGTACGTTTACTGGTACTGGAGTATTCTCTGACGTCGTGCCATAGTCTACTACTGCTACCGGTGGATCGTTCACCGGAAGTACTACGATTACAATCGGAACTGTATCACACACACCGTTCGCGTTGCACGCTACTACGCACATGTTGTCTGTGCCGTTCCAGTTCGCATTCGGTGTGTAGTTCACACAGTTGCCTGCTGTCAAGGTAAAGCTGCCGTTCGATGGCGCTCCGCAGATGCTTACACTGCTGATGCCTCCCTCTAAGTTGGTCCAGTTCGACAAACATCCGTTCCAGGTGCTGTCCTCTGGGATAGTATCACGTACTGGCTCGCTTACTGGGTTGATTGTGATTTTTACAATCGCCGTGTCGCATAAGCTTGGTAGTGGAGTACCATCGTCGCATACATTGTATACGAACCAATCTGTTCCTGTATAGTTATTGTTTGGTGTATAGGTAATTACACCTGTGGTGCTGTTTACACTTACACTTCCGTGGGTCGGTGAGGTAGTAACAGTTACACTAGATGGTACTAAGTTGCCATCTATATCGCTGTCGTTTACAAGTACGTTTACTGGTACTGGAGTATTCTCTGACGTCGTGCCATAGTCTACTACTGCTACCGGTGGATCATTCACTGGAAGTACTACGATTACAATCGGAACGGTATCACACACCCCGTTCGCGTTGCACGCTACTACGCACATGTTGTCTGTACCGTTCCAGTTCGCATTCGGTGTGTAGTTCACACAGTTGCCTGCTGTCAAGGTAAAGCTGCCGTTCGATGGCGCTCCGCAGATACTTACACTGCTGATGCCTCCCTCTAAGTTGGTCCAGTTTGACAAACATCCGTTCCAGGTGCTGTCCTCTGGGATAGTATCACGTACTGGCTCGCTTACTGGGTTGATTGTGATTTTTACAATCGCCGTGTCGCATAAGCTTGGTAGTGGAGTACCATCGTCGCATACATTGTATACGAACCAATCTGTTCCTGTATAGTTATTGTTTGGTGTATAGGTAATTACACCTGTGGTGCTGTTTACACTTACACTTCCGTGGGTCGGTGAGGTAGTAACAGTTACACTAGATGGTACTAAGTTGCCATCTATATCGCTGTCGTTTACAAGTACGTTTACTGGTACTGGAGTATTCTCTGACGTCGTGCCATAGTCTACTACTGCTACCGGTGGATCATTCACTGGAAGTACTACGATTACAATCGGAACGGTATCACACACCCCGTTCGCGTTGCACGCTACTACGCACATGTTGTCTGTACCGTTCCAGTTCGCATTCGGTGTGTAGTTCACACAGTTGCCTGCTGTCAAGGTAAAGCTGCCGTTCGATGGCGCTCCGCAGATACTTACACTGCTGATGCCTCCCTCTAAGTTGGTCCAGTTTGACAAACATCCGTTCCAGGTGCTGTCCTCTGGGATAGTATCACGTACTGGCTCGCTTACTGGGTTGATTGTGATTTTTACAATCGCCGTATCGCATAAGCTTGGTAGTGGAGTACCATCGTCGCATACGTTGTATACGAACCAATCTGTTCCTGTATAGTTATTGTTTGGTGTATAGGTAATTACACCTGTGGTGCTGTTTACACTTACACTTCCGTGGGTCGGTGAGGTAGTAACAGTTACACTAGATGGTACTAAGTTGCCATCTATATCGCTGTCGTTTACAAGTACGTTTACTGGTACTGGAGTATTCTCTGACGTCGTGCCATAGTCTACTACTGCTACCGGTGGATCGTTCACCGGAAGTACTACGATTACAATCGGAACTGTATCACACACACCGTTCGCGTTGCACGCTACTACGCACATGTTGTCTGTACCGTTCCAGTTCGCATTCGGTGTGTAGTTCACACAGTTGCCTGCTGTCAAGGTAAAGCTGCCGTTCGATGGCGCTCCGCAGATGCTTACACTGCTGATGCCTCCCTCTAAGTTGGTCCAGTTTGACAAACATCCGTTCCAGGTGCTGTCCTCTGGGATAGTATCACGTACTGGCTCGCTTACTGGGTTGATTGTGATTTTTACAATCGCCGTGTCGCATAAGCTTGGTAGTGGAGTACCATCGTCGCATACATTGTATACGAACCAATCTGTTCCTGTATAGTTATTGTTTGGTGTATAGGTAATTACACCTGTGGTGCTGTTTACACTTACACTTCCGTGGGTCGGTGAGGTAGTAACAGTTACACTAGATGGTACTAAGTTGCCATCTATATCGCTGTCGTTTACAAGTACGTTTACTGGTACTGGAGTATTCTCTGACGTCGTGCCATAGTCTACTACTGCTACCGGTGGATCATTCACCGGAAGTACTACGATTACAATCGGAACGGTATCACACACCCCGTTCGCGTTGCACGCTACTACGCACATGTTGTCTGTACCGTTCCAGTTCGCATTCGGTGTGTAGTTCACACAGTTGCCTGCTGTCAAGGTAAAGCTGCCGTTCGATGGCGCTCCGCAGATACTTACACTGCTGATGCCTCCCTCTAAGTTGGTCCAGTTTGACAAACATCCGTTCCAGGTGCTGTCCTCTGGGATAGTATCACGTACTGGCTCGCTTACTGGGTTGATTGTGATTTTTACAATCGCCGTGTCGCATAAGCTTGGTAGTGGAGTACCATCGTCGCATACGTTGTATACGAACCAATCTGTTCCTGTATAGTTATTGTTTGGTGTATAGGTAATTACACCTGTGGTGCTGTTTACACTTACACTTCCGTGGGTCGGTGAGGTAGTAACAGTTACACTAGATGGTACTAAGTTGCCATCTATATCGCTGTCGTTTACAAGTACGTTTACTGGTACTGGAGTATTCTCTGACGTCGTGCCATAGTCTACTACTGCTACCGGTGGATCGTTCACTGGAAGTACTACGATTACAATCGGAACTGTATCACACACCCCGTTCGCGTTGCACGCTACTACGCACATGTTGTCTGTACCGTTCCAGTTCGCATTCGGTGTGTAGTTCACACAGTTGCCTGCTGTCAAGGTAAAGCTGCCGTTCGATGGCGCTCCGCAGATACTTACACTGCTGATGCCTCCCTCTAAGTTGGTCCAGTTTGACAAACATCCGTTCCAGGTGCTGTCCTCTGGGATAGTATCACGTACTGGCTCGCTTACTGGGTTGATTGTGATTTTTACAATCGCCGTGTCGCATAGAATCGGCATTCCATTATCACAAATTTGGTAAACAAAACTATCACTTCCTGTATAATTATTATTTGGGGTATAAGTAAACACACCAGTACCAGAAATTGTAGCTTGTCCATGGGAAGGAGAAGAAACAAGTACTAATGAACTTGGTACAATAACTCCATCAGTATCAGAATCATTTGTTAAAACGGGAATCAAAACAAATGAATTTTCATTTACTGTAGAATAATCAACTACTGCAATTGGGGGGCAATTATTGTGATCAATTGTATCAGCAATTGAGAAGGAGCAACCATTGAAGTCTGTTACTAACACAGAATAAATTCCATAAGCTAAACCAATTGCGGTGCTATTTGTTTGACCATTTGACCAAACATAAGAATAAGGAGAAGTTCCCCCTGAAACTGCAACTGTCATTGTACCATCATTTCCTCCGCATGATGTATTTGTATTAGTCAAAGATGCTGTAAGGCTAGCTGCAGGCTGGCCCACTAAAACACTACAATTCGATTGGCAACCATTATTATCAGTAACAATAACATTATAATTTCCAGCAATAATATTTGCTATTGTAGAATTCGAACCACCATTATTCCAAACATATGAAAATGGTGCCGTTCCGCCAGAAACATTTACAGTAGCAGAACCAGAATTACCACCGAAACAAAGAACATCAGATTTACTGCATGAAGCTGTAGGTACATCAAAAATAGTAATTGTAATGATATTCGAAGAAAGCGTATCTAAACAACCAACTCGGTGAGCATTTCTTCTAAATTGTGTAGTTGAAGAAAGTAATGAAGGATCAAAAGATGAAGTATTTGAAGAAATATCTGTCCAAGAAGTCCAAATACTTCCATTCCAAATCCTTGAACTCCAAGAATAAACAATATCACCTTGCCCTCCGTTTGCAGAAGCGGTCTCAACTATTACATTTGGATCAAAGGGGCCACAATTTGATTGATTTCCAGCAATTAAACCACCATCTGTCACATTACAACAAGGAATAACAGTAACAGAAACTGGAGAAGAAGAAGCACTGCAACCATTCTCATCAGTTACTGTAACTGAATAACTACCAGAATTGGAAATTTGAATTGAAGAAGTGGATTCTCCATTGGACCAAGAATAAGAATAAGTTCCGGACGGAGTTGGGTTGGAAGTTAAGGTTACAAAATTAGGATTGGCTTGTTGGCAGAAAGTCGTAGGACCGTTAGCAACAATATTTACAGTTGGATTGTTATTAACTACAACTGAGACACCATTTGAATTTGAGACGCAATTGAAATTATTCGTGACCTCAACAGAATAACTACCAGTTTGTGTAACAGTTAGTGTTTGTGAAGTAGCACCAGAAATTGGATTTCCATCTTTACTCCATTTATATGTGAATGCAGTTCCATTTGATGCATTTGCAGTAAGAACAACATTGTTTCCATTGCAAAAAGTTGTTGGCCCTCCATTTGAAATTGTAACAACCGGATTGGGATTTACTGTAACATTAATGGTTGAAGATATACCAGAACAATTGTCCGAATTTTTCACTTCAACATTATATGCTCCAGAAGTTACAGCTATGTAATTAATATTTGTTTCACCAAGAATAGGATTACCATCCTTACTCCATTGGTAAGAAAAACCTGATCCACCTGATGGTGTGGCAGATAAAACAACATTGCCTCCATCACAGAAAATTGTAGGTCCATTAGTACCTACAGAAACTGAAACTGCAGGTAATACAGTTTTTATTACTTCATTACTTTCTGCGTAAATGATACACCCAGCTCTTCTTGATCCTCTTTTATAAATTTTGGTAGACGAAATATTACCAGGATCATAAGTTGATGCATTAGCTCCTGAAATCAATGAATAAGCGCCCAAAGGATCTTTAACATACCAAACATATTCTATTGTTCCACTTCCTCCAGTAGGACTAGAAATATTTGAAATTAAAGAAGGATTAAAAGGTCCACAGAATGACTCGTCAGAACCTATTGTGCCACCATCAGTAATATTACAACATGAAGTTTGAATAATTGGGAATCCATTGGAAGTTACACTACAGCCCTTGCTATTTATGACTTTAACCGTATAAACACCATATTGTGATGCTGTAAATGTGGAAGATGAAGCACCTACTATTAAATTCCCATCCAAATACCATGCATAGGATGAAATAACTCCAGAACCAGCAACACCGTTCGAATTCAAAAGGCTGTTGGCACCAGGGCAAAATTCTGAAACACCACTTATTGAAGCTGTTGGATTTTCATTAACAACTATTGATATTGGTGTAGATTCTGAATTACATGAATTCCCGTTTGAAACACTAACAGTATATACTCCTGTGCTTGTAACATTTAAAGAAGAGGCGGACTGCCCATTCAAAACAGATCCATCCTTTTTCCAAATATATACAAATCCTGTGCCTCCAGTAACACTTGTATTTAATGTTACTGAAGATCCGTTGCAAAATTCCGTTGGACCATTTGGGGTTAAGGTTATTGCAGGATTATCAAATACTGTAACTGTGGTGCCAGATGAAGCGCTTGTACAATTATTTCCATTTTTAATTTCAACTGTATAAATACCAGTAGTTGTAGCAATATAACTTGAAGTAATTTCACCAATAATTGGAGAACCATTTTTACTCCAAACATAGGAATATGATCCTGTTGGTGTTGGATTTGCTGTCAATACAACATTGCCTCCGTCGCAGAAAGTAGTTGGACCACCTGCTGAAATTGAAACAGAAGGATTTGGATTTACGGTAACTGATGTCGAAGCTGAAGTTACTAAACAGCCATTGCCATTTGTAATTTTTACAGTGTAGTTACCAGAGACTGATGCAGTATATGTACTTCCAGAACCTACAACTGAACTTCCATTTTTCCATTCATACGTATAAGTTCCTGCTGGTGTTGGGTTCGCTGTCAATACAACATTGCCTCCGTCGCAAAAAGTAGTTGGACCACCTGCTGAAATTGAAACAGAAGGATTTGGATTTACGGTAACTGATGTCGAAGCTGAAGTTACCAAACAGCCATTGCCATTTGTAATTTTTACAGTGTAGTTACCAGAGACTGATGCAGTATATGTACTTCCAGAACCTACAACTGAACTTCCATTTTTCCATTCATACGTATAAGTTCCTGCTGGTGTTGGGTTCGCTGTCAATACAACATTGCCTCCGTCGCAGAAAGTAGTTGGACCACCTGCTGAAATTGAAACAGAAGGATTTGGATTTACGGTAACTGATGTCGAAGCTGAAGTTACTAAACAGCCATTGCCATTTGTAATTTTTACAGTGTAGTTACCAGAGACTGATGCAGTATATGTACTTCCAGAACCTACAACTGAACTTCCATTTTTCCATTCATACGTATAAGTTCCTGCTGGTGTTGGGTTCGCTGTCAATACAACATTGCCTCCATCGCAGAAAGTAGTTGGACCACCTGCTGAAATTGAAACAGAAGGATTTGGATTTACGGTAACTGATGTCGAAGCTGAAGTTACTAAACAGCCATTGCCATTTGTAATTTTTACAGTGTAGTTACCAGAGACTGATGCAGTATATGTACTTCCAGAACCTACAACTGAACTTCCATTTTTCCATTCATACGTATAAGTTCCTGCTGGTGTTGGGTTCGCTGTCAATACAACATTGCCTCCGTCGCAGAAAGTAGTTGGACCACCTGCTGAAATTGAAACAGAAGGATTTGGATTTACGGTAACTGATGTCGAAGCTGAAGTTACTAAACAGCCATTGCCATTTGTAATTTTTACAGTGTAGTTACCAGAGACTGATGCAGTATATGTACTTCCAGAACCTACAACTGAACTTCCATTTTTCCATTCATACGTATAAGATCCTGCTGGTGTTGGGTTCGCTGTCAATACAACATTGCCTCCATCGCAGAAAGTAGTTGGTCCTCCTGCTGAAACCGATACGGTTGGATTTGGATTTACCGTAACTGATGTTGAAGCTGAAGTTACTGAACAGCCATTGCTATTTGTAATTTTTACTGTGTAGTTGCCTGATACTGATGCAGTGTAGGTACTTCCAGAACCTACAACTGAACTTCCATTTTTCCATTCAAACGTATAAGTTCCTACTGGTGTTGGGTTTGCTGTCAATACAACATTGCCTCCATCGCAGAAAGTAGTTGGACCTCCTGCTGAAACGGATACGGTTGGATTTGGATTTACCGTAACTGATGTTGAAGCTGAAGTTACTGAACAGCCATTGCTATTTGTAATTTTTACTGTGTAGTTGCCTGATACTGATGCAGTGTAGGTACTTCCAGAACCTACAACTGAACTTCCATTTTTCCATTCAAACGTATAAGTTCCTACTGGTGTTGGGTTTGCTGTCAATACAACATTGCCGCCATCGCAGAAAGTAGTTGGCCCTCCTGCTGAAACCGATACGGTTGGATTTGGATTTACCGTAACTGTTGTTGAAGCTGATTTAATGAAACAGCCATTACTATTTGTAATTTCAACAGTGTAGTTGCCAGATACTGAGGCAGTTAAGCTATTGCTATTTGAGCCAACAACTGAACTTCCATTTTTCCAAACATACGTATAAGTTCCTGCTGGTGATGGGTTCGCTGTCAATACAACATTGCCTCCATCGCAGAAAGTAGTTGGACCTCCTGCTGAAACGGATACCGTTGGATTTGGATTTACCGTAACTGATGTTGAAGCCGAAGTTACTGAACAGCCATTGCCATTTGTAATTTTTACAGTGTAGTTACCAGAGACTGATGCAGTATATGTACTTCCAGAACCTACAACTGAACTTCCATTTTTCCATTCAAACGTATAAGTTCCTACTGGTGTTGGGTTTGCTGTCAATACAACATTGCCGCCATCGCAGAAAGTAGTTGGCCCTCCTGCTGAAACCGATACGGTTGGATTTGGATTTACCGTAACTGTTGTTGAAGCTGATTTAATGAAACAGCCATTACCATTTGTAATTTCAACAGTGTAGTTACCAGAGACTAAGGCTGTGAAGCTATTGCTATTTGAGCCTACAACTGAACTTCCATTTTTCCAAACATACGTATAAGTTCCTGCTGGAGTTGGGTTTGCTGTTAATACAACATTGCTGCCATCGCAGAAAGTAGTTGGACCTCCTGCTGAAACCGATACTGTTGGATTTGGATTTACCGTAACTGTTGTTGAAGCTGAAGATACTGAACAACCATTGCCATTGGTAATTTTTACAGTGTAGTTGCCTGATACTAAGGCAGTATATGTACTTCCAGAACCTACAACTGAACTTCCATTTTTCCATTCATACGTATAGGTTCCTGCTGGTGTTGGGTTCGCTGTCAATACAACATTGCTGCCATCGCAGAAAGTAGTTGGTCCTCCTGCTGAAATCGATACGGTTGGATTTGGATTTACCGTAACTGATGTCGAAGCTGAAGTTACTGAACAGCCATTGCTATTTGTAATTTTTACTGTGTAGTTGCCTGATACTGATGCAGTGTATGTGCTTCCTGTACCTACAACTGAACTTCCATTTTTCCATTCAAACGTATAAGTTCCTACTGGTGTTGGGTTTGCTGTCAATACAACATTGCCTCCATCGCAGAAAGTAGTTGGACCTCCTGCTGAAACGGATACGGTTGGATTTGGATTTACCGTAACTGATGTTGAAGCTGAAGTTACTGAACAGCCATTGCTATTTGTAATTTTTACTGTGTAGTTGCCAGAGACTGATGCAGTGTAGGTACTTCCAGAACCTACAACTGAACTTCCATTTTTCCATTCATACGTATAAGATCCTGCTGGTGTTGGGTTCGCTGTCAATACAACATTGCCTCCTGAACAGAAAGAAGTTGGCCCCCCTGCTGAAATTGAAACTGTAGGATTAGGATTTACTGTCACCGTTTTTGCTGCTGAGGTAGCTGAACAATTGTTGGAACTTGTAACAACAACTGTATAGTTACCTGATGTGGTGGCTGTATATGTTGAACCTGTCTCTCCAGAAATAGTATTTCCATCCTTTTTCCATACATATGTATATGAGCCCGAGGGAGCAGGAACAGCAGTTAATACAACACTTCCACCTGCACAGAAAGTAAGTGGGGTTGAATTAGTAATAGATGCAGTAACATCAAAGTTAGGTTCAGTTATAGTTACATTTACTGTAACAGTACAACCTGCATTATCCTTAACTGTAATAACATAACTTCCTGCGGCCAATCCAGAAAAGGTATTAGAACTACCATAAGATCCTGAACCTATTTTATATTGATAAGGGGATGTGCCAGTTGCCGAGATTGTAACTGAACCTGTTGCTGCTCCTTTACAAAGTACATTTGTTTGAGAGCCAATTGTGGCAGTTAGACCTGTTTGATTAACAACAACAGAGGTTGAGAAGGTACAATTCTTTGCATCTTTAACCGTAACTGAATAAGTACCAACAGGTATTCCTGAAATTGTTGCTGTTGTAGCATTATTCGACCAAAGATATGTATATGGCGAAGTACCACCAGAAGGTGTAACTGTAGCAGAACCATTGCTCTGCAAACAAGTAGCCGGATTCGAAGAAGTGGATGCCGAAAGTGTGTTTGGCTGGGTTACTGTATAAGTTCTATCTGTAAAACATCCTTGTGCATCGGAAACCCTTACAGTGTAGTTTCCTGGGGCTAAGCCAGAAATAGTACTAGTGGTTGCACCAGTATTCCACAAAAAAGTATAAGGAGCGGTACCTTCAGAAGCAACAACAGTTATAGAGCCGTTATTTGCTCCATTACAAGTAACATTTGTAACTGTTCCTTCAACTTTATAAACTTTTATGGTAACAATTTGATCCTCTGCATCAGGAATAATACAAGCATCTCCATTAACTATCCTTCTAAAATAAGTTGTTTGTGTTAAAGCTCCAATTAAACTATTGGCTAAGTTTTGAGTAGTCCCATTTACAATATTGGTCCAATTTACACCATCAATAGAAGATTGCCATTGGTAACTAATACCTGCAGATACAGTTGGATGACTGGAAGTGGCACCATTTCTAACGATAGTTGGAAGAATATAAGTAGGAGCAGTACCAGTTAAACTTGCTGGTATACTAGCGTAGCAAATTTTTTGGCTTCCAAAAATTGAATTGGATTGAAAATCTGGCGGATTGGCCCATACTACCAAACCAGGTTCATAAGTAGCACTGACTTTTGTGGTATTTAAAGCACCATTTGTTAAAGGAACATCATTCGCCTTCGATGTTACTATAGTATAAATTCTACAATCAGAGAATTTAATACCCCTTTCGCCTACTGGGTCATAATCATCAGCCGTACCCCCATAATAAGTTCCATATAATAATGTATTTAACCCACTTGAAAGTTTTACAAATATTTTATCATAACCTCCCCTAATTGATGATTGCAATGCATTTGTATTTGAAAAGGCCGTTGACATATCAGCACTATTCGAATATCCAAAAATGTAGACATCATTGTTAAGGTCTACATTTAATCCCATCATATTGATTTCGTCACTAGTTCCTCCTAAATAAGTTCCCTTAACAAAAGTCTGGTTAGTGTCCATATTCACAACAAAAAAGTCGTTAGAACCACCTATATAAGCGGTTCTATATCCTCCAGAAGCTGGGACATTGGAAGTTGGCAAGCCAGTAGTTATACCACCAAAATACAAACCGGATTTGGTAGTATTAAATTCCATACATAGAATAGAAGTTGAAGCACTTGCATTTGAGTTAAAATAGGAAGACCATTTGGTTGCCCCATTTGAACCCAATTTCATAATAAATCCATCTCTTGAACCAGTTCTTGTGCTTTGTCTTGGATTTAGTGTAGGGAAATTACTTGAAGTAGTATAACCTGCAACAAAAATATCTCCATTACTATTATTATTTAACATGATGGTAGGTTGATCTATGTTACTACCTCCAAAGTTTTTAAACCAAGAAATTGTAGTGAGGGCTGCATTTATCTTAAATACAAAGCCATCCACATTACCATTATTTGTATTTGACGCCCCTGTACCTGGCAGCAAGTCTGCCATATTCGTACTACGGGTATTTCCACATACCAAAATATCACCTGAGGCGGTAAATCGTAAATCGAAAGCACCATCGTCTCCATTTCCACCGACTACGGCACTTTTTATAGAAGCTCCATCTTGGCTAATTTTGGTTATAAATGTATTATCTTGGGTTTGACCTCTATGATCGATACTTGCTCCTGTATTATTAAAGGCAGTACCCCCTGAAAGAGGATAGTTGGAGCTACCTGTATAGCCAACCATATATAAATTGCCATCTGGCCCCTGTTCTAAGGCATAAGGATTATCAGCCGCAGAACCACCGATATACGTCTGCCAAAGCCTTGAACCAGCACCACCAACTGTTGAAGGTTGTTGGTATTTACCAACAATTAAATCAATATTTCCATTTGCGCTGTTATCAAAAGGCCCAGTGATAAGATCTGTTGAGCCATCTACCCTTGCTACAATATATATATAACCGGTTGCCGCATCTACCCATATACCATGACCATGGTTTTCACCAGTTGAGTTTGTATTTACCCAAGTAGCCCATTTTAACGCAATTGGGTCAATAATCAAAACTTGGTCTTTATCATATTGACCAAGTTTAAATGAAATCACATTATTATTTGAAACTTCATATTTTGCCTCTACTGGAACTTTTTTGCCATTAATTTTTTGATAAGCAATAGGTGCTGGCAGAATCATTGGACCAACAGAAGTTGAAAGAGTAATCGAGCCGTTTGAAGAAAGATTAACTTTTTCTATTCCTTCAAATTTTATTGCAATTTCATTATTATTAAATCCTGGTTTGCAAATTAAGTCATACTCAAGCATTCCTTCTTTTGAGGGATAATACCTTACATCAACTCCATCATAAACATTACTATACCATATCTCTTGAAAGTTTCCAACAGAAGCGGCATCTTTTCCACCTAAGCCGATGTAATTGAAAACGTCTTTATGCTTACTTCTACTTTCAACCCTCATTGAAGGAGAACTATTCAAAAACTTCATTAACCATCCGTGCCCATTCACCTTAACTTTGGGTTCGTTAAATGGTATATGCTTATTATGTGCCTCTTCCTCCCGAATGCCTTGTTCAAATTTTTGAGCTGAGGCTTTAGGATCGAAGGTCCCAACCATCATACCATCCTTGGTGGCAACAGCCTTTCCAAGCGGGAATTCGGCTTTAAACAAAACATTAGAAGGCCATTGACCTTGGTTTTGCGTAAAGTAAATTTGCTTTTCGTAATGCTCAAGCAAATCCTTAATCTCAGAACTAACTTCTTTATTAGTTAGAGTTTTGGTTGTTTGACCAATTGATGCAAACTGGATTCCAGCAACAAAGAACAATAAGGTGGTAGTTGTTCGTGAAATTGACTGGCGCAGGGTTGAGTAAAGTTGCTTCATTTGAGCTATATAATCGTCCTAAAAAATTAAAATTCAATCATTTGGATAAAAAATCACCTGCAAAACCAAATTTGCAGGCATCATTTTTCTCAATAGATTGAAGCATTCGTACGTGTTTTTTTAATATTGGTTCCCTATTATTTTTGGTTGGTCTTCAACAATTAACAGCCTGTCAATTGACAAAACACCCCAAACTATAGACTGCGCAAAGATATCAAAAAGGAGCAATGGCAGTTAAACTAGGTCAAATTTTCGACAAATGACCAAATTTTGGTTATGTTCATAAAAATCAGCGGAAGTATATAAGAGTTTTTCTCTGTTATTCAGGGCAAAACAAACTTCCTAAAACAGACTTCAGAATCTGAAGTAACTTTAACAATTACAGGAAGTCCTGTAAATCCTCTTTCGGAAGAAAAGCTATAAAGGGATTCAAAATTTCCAGTAAAGAGGTTTTTGCCTAACAAATCAAAAACTTCCAGTTTTTGAAAACTTTCATCATTCATTTCTGGTTCAAAGGTATTGGACCAAAAAGTAGAGCCACAAGAGGAATAATCAGCTTCTACAATTGAGGAGGTATTAACAGGATAATCTTGGCAAAAATAAAGAATGAACCTCCCTCTCGTTGAATCACCGTTAAATGCAGTAAAATTATATTGTTGCCCTAAAGTTTGAAATGGAATTGTATCTCCAGGGTTATTGTCGATAAGGGAAACAAAAATATTCATGGAGTCAAAACCATAAAACTCTGTGATTGTTAGAATATAATTTCCATCTGCAGTAGCTCTGGTTCCAAGTGGTACATTTAAACAACCAGGTGTCATGGGGGATTTATAACCATTCGTAGCCAATTTTACCCATTGCCCATTTCGATCCAACCAAGTCATTATATTTGGAACACCATCTACATTACTAAAAATTTTAGGAGCATCATATGTATCTTGATCAAAAGTGTCTGTTGCAAGTGTATGCAGATAAACTATGGCTTCGTCAATACTATTTCCATAGGTAATTTGAACCCTAATTAATGCCGTTGGAGGAATTTGCGAAAAAAGGGTAGAACCTCCAAAAATGGTAAATGCCAAGAAACCAAAAAGAAGTCGATGAAAAAATTTCATGAAAAAATGGCAATAATATTTTGCAAAGTTATTGATTTTTATGAAAAAAAACTCCTCGGTTCGATGTTTGCAATAACAAGTAAAAAAACAACAATGTTTTATTTAATATTCATTCTTTTTATTTTAGCTAGTTGGTTTATTAGCCAAAAGCTTCATTCAAAAATTGAAACCTATTCCAAAATTCCAAACTCTTTGGGATTAAGTGGCCATGAAGTAGCAAAACGAATGCTATCTGACCATGGAATTTTTGATGTAAAAATTATTTCTGTTGAAGGCAATTTGGCAGACCATTATAATCCTGTTGACAAATCAATAAATTTAAGCACCCAAGTATATTATGGCAGAAGTATTGCTTCAGCCGCCATTGCTGCTCATGAATGTGGCCATGCAGTTCAGCATTCCCAAGCCTATTCATTTTTAAAACTAAGAAGTTCTTTAGTTCCCTTTGTTAGCATTAGTTCAAGCTATCTTCAATGGATTTTACTAATTGGCGTTCTAACTATGGCGATATTTCCTGCTATTCTTGGAATTGGAATTGTTTTGTTTGCCTTAACTACTTTATTCAGTTTCATAACTTTGCCTGTGGAATATGATGCTAGCAAGAGAGCACTTCGGTGGATAGAAAAAACTGGATTAACTACAGGCGAAGGTTATTTAATGGCAAAAGACGCCTTGAATTGGGCAGCACGAACTTATGTGGTAGCCGCTTTGGCATCCTTAACCAGTTTGTTTCATTATATTTCCTTATTCCTTGGAAGCAGGAACAGAAGTTAAATCTACTTTCCAGTTTCTTGCATAACGGATCCAATTTTCTAAAATTTTGTGCCCGTATTCAGATAAAATACTTTCAGGATGGTATTGAATTCCGGTTACTGGTAAGCTAAAATGCTGAAAGGACATAATTACATTTTTCTCATCAAGTGCCGTAATCTCTAAGGATTTTGGGAATTCATCTCTATAAAACCCCCATGAATGGTAACGGGCAGACATGAATGAATTAGGAACATCCTTGTAAAGGAATCCTTTTCTAATAACATTTGTATTTCTTGAGACGCCATGATAAATGGAATCAAGATTGGATAGATTAGCCCCAAAGAATTGCCCTAAAGCTTGGTGTCCTAAACAAACCCCAAGAAAAGGTTTCTTTTCGACAAAATTGGCAATAATAGCCGGCATTAAACCTGCATCTCTTGGCAAACCAGGACCTGGAGATAATACTATTGCATCGAAACCAGAAACTTCATCCAAGGTAATTTGATCATTTCGAACCACCTCAACCCTTTGGGCTCCTCCTAAAAGTAAATAGTGGTAAAGGTTGAACGTGAAAGAATCATAATTATCTAAAAGCAATAAATCCACCTTTATTAAATTGAATCCAAGTAATCCTTCATCAACTTATTTGCCAATTTAGGGTCTGCTTTACCTTTAGACAATTTCATCACCTCGCCCATAAACAAGCCGACAAGGCCAACCTTTCCATTTTTATATTCAGCAACTTTTTCTGGGTACTTCTCAACAGCGGCCTTGACAAATTCCATTAAAGTATCGGCACTACTGTCTTGCAAAAGATTCAAACTTTCTGCAATTTGAAGCGGGCTTTGGGATAGGTCAACCAAAAGTTTCGGAAAAACTTGTTGTGCAGCAACTGAATGACTCACTTTTCCTTGATCAACCAATTCAATTAGGGTTGATAACCTTGCTGGGCTGAGTGCAAACTGGGTAATATTTAACCCATTTTCGTTCAAAAAAGATTTAACAGGTCCAAGCATCCAATTGGCTGCCCCTTTAAAATTAGAACAATGCTTGGTTAGTTCATTAAAATACTCCGCAAACTCCCGAGATTCGGTCAAATTAATGGCATCATATTCACTTAATCCTAGACTTTGTTGATACCTTTTCAAAAGGACATGGGGCAATTCAGGAAGATTTATTTTTACCCCTTGAATATAATCCTTTGAGACAATAACTGGAGGTAGATCTGGCTCAGGAAAATACCTATAGTCATTAGCCATTTCTTTGCTTCGCAACAAGAATGTAGAACCATTTGAAGCATCAAAACTTCTAGTATCTTGACTTATCTCTTCACCTGCTTCAACTGCTTCAATTTGGCGCTTAATTTCAAACTCAATGGCCCTTTGAACATTTCTAATGGAGTTCATGTTTTTTACCTCTACCTTTCTTCCGAACTTAGATTCGCCCCTTATTCTAACTGAAACATTGGCGTCGCAACGCATACTTCCTTCTTCCATATTACCATCACAAATTCCTAAATAGCGAACAAGCTTTCTGACTTCAGTTAAATATTTATAGGCTTCTTCGCCACTTCGAATATCCGGCTCGGAAACCATTTCCAAAAGGGGAACTCCGGCCCTATTCAAATCAACCAAGGTATGGAATGGGTCTATATCGTGAATGCTTTTCCCTGCATCCTCTTCCATATGAATCCTGGTTATTTTAATTTCCTTTTCCGTCCCATCATCCAACTTTATCGAGATTTTACCTCCTGTACAAATTGGGGTTGTATCCTGTGTTATTTGGTAACCTTTTGGCAAGTCTGCATAGAAATAATTTTTGCGAGCATATCCATTTACCTCCCGAATATCTGCATCAACGGCTAAGCCAAGCTTTACAGCATATTCAATAACCTTTTTGTTCACTTTAGGTAAAGTACCAGGATGTCCCAATGAAACTACACCAACCAAGGTATTAGGCATTGCACCGTATTCTGCTGCATCATTGCTGTATGCCTTGCTTGAAGTTAATAATTGGATATGTACCTCTAGACCAATTACGGCCTCGTATTTTGAATAGTCTATCATAGTTTAGAATTGCAAAGGTGGGAAAAAAGGAGCAAAGTTTTGGGGTAGGCTTTTCAAAATAAATACTTTTGCCTATGCAGTTAATCGAGGTAAAAACATCTAAGGACATAAAGGACTTTCACCAAGTTCCCTTTTATATATACAAAAACGACCCCAATTGGATCCCTCATCTTAAACAAGACATTGAAAAAATATTTGATAGGGAACGAAACAAGTTTTGGAAACATGGGGAAGCTACTCGTTGGATATTAAAAAATGAGGAAGGACAATTGATAGGCAGGGTTGCTGCATTTATCAATAAAAAGCTAAGTGACACCTTTAAGCAAGCCACTGGGGGATTTGGCTTTTTTGAAATTATAGATGATCAAAAAGCGGCCTTTTTATTGTTTGACACTTGCAAAAAATGGTTAGAGGGAAAAGGTATGCTAGCCATGGATGGACCAATCAATTTTGGGGAAAAAGATCAGTTTTGGGGACTCATGGTCACAAACTTCGAGCATCCAACAACCTATGGTATGAATTACAACCCAGAATATTACCAAAAACACTTTGAGGCCTATGGGTTTAGAACTTACTATGAGCAATATGTTTTTCAAAGACCAGTTTACCAACCTGCTCAGGATATTTTTGTAAAAAAATCGGAACATCTTTTAAGTTCAGATTCGAATTTCAATTGTAAAATAATTGATAAAAAAAATCTCTCAAAATTTGCGGAAGATTTTAGAACAATTTATAACAACGCTTGGGGTGGGCATGACAATTTCAAACCTATGGAAAAAGAACAGGCCCTCAATATCATGAATAAATTGAAACCAGTATTGGATCCTGATATTACCTATTTCGCCTATTACAAAGATGAACCAATAGGATTCTATATAAGCATTCCTGAATTGAATGAGCTATTTAAATATGTAAATGGAAACCTAAATTGGTGGGGTAAAATTAAATTCATGTACCACAAATTAAGAGGAGATTGTAGAACAATGTACAGTATTGTATTCGGCGTAACGAAAGAATACCAGGGGAAAGGTGTTGAAGGATTAATGATTAAATTTGCTGAAAAACATGTATATCCATTAAAAAGATATGATAATATTATCCTAACTTGGATAGGCGATTTTAATCCAAAAATGTTAAAAGTAATTGAAAATTTAGAATGTAAAAAATGGAGAACATATATAACATATCGAATCTTGTTTGACCCAAATGCTGAATTTGAAAGGGCACCTATAATGGAATAAACTAGAGCAATTTCCAATATTTCAAAGACATTATATTTTCATAACTTTTCTCTTAAATTTTTAAAACTTAAAAACAGGTCTTAACATATATTTATTCCCTCAAAATACAATATAATTTTCAAGAAATTTTCGTGTTTTAAATAATGTAACCAGGCTTAAGACTTTAATTCCTTATCCTTGTTGCATGAAAACCATCCTTCTGAGTGTTTTTTCCCTTTTATTATCACTTTCATTATCTGGACAGCGGATTGATGGCTTAACTGATTCATTGCCTGAAAACATTCGACCAGATTACGAACATGCCCCCTTTTACCATGGTGTAGCTTCATTCGACCCAAGTTCGAATCAGATTATTCTTTGGACCAAAATAACCCCGATGGATGAAAATAAGCAGGAACCATTGTTTTGGGAACTTGCTCAAGATTCGCTCTTCAATACAATTGTTAGGGAGGGAAAGACCTTGGTTGGAAAAGAAACAAACTTTACCTTTTCTCTTGATGTTGCCGGACTCACTTCCAATTCGAAATATTTCTATAGGTTCCGAAATAAAGATAATAAGTACAGCGCTGTTGGAGAAACACAAACGGCACCAGAAGGACAATTAAGCAAGTTGCGAGTTGGTGTTACTTCATGCACTAGCATATATTCTGGTTTCTTTGGGGCTTATCGAAATATGGCCAAACAAAATGAACTTTTTTGTATCATTCACTTAGGAGATTATATTTATGATTTTGTAGATGAAAACGAACAAGTTAGAATTCCTAAACCATACCCTCAGGAACCAAAGAACTTAAACGAATACAGACAAAGGCATGCCTATTACCTGCTTGACCCTGATCTAAGGTATGCCAGACAGCACAAACCTTTTGTTGCCAATTGGGACAACCACGACATAGACAATAGACCTAAAAGCGGTTTAAAAGACCAAGGTATTCAGGCATTTCAAGAATATTGCCCTTGGAGAAGACAAGTCGATACTTCCTCCAACATCATCTACAGGCAATTTCAATGGGGAAACCTAGTAGATTATTGCGTTACAGATCAACGTTTATGGCGTTATAAGGATACTTTAACGGGTGGGGAAACCAATTTACTTGGCAAGGACCAATTTGGCTGGATATGCAAAAGTCTTAAAAACTCAAAAGCAAAATGGAAACTGATTGGAAGTCAAAAAATGTTTGGCGGGTGGTATACAAAAGGAATACCGCCTGGCCTTTTACAAGTAATCCCCAATGATGGAAATGTGTTTGATGATGGCGGTTGGGATGGTTATCCTACAACAAGAAACATGCTTTTAGACAGTATCACCGCTTGGCATCTTGATAATTGCGTATTTATTTCTGGTGATGCACATATGAGTTTCGCTATGGACTTATGTAAAAACCCACAAAACCCTTTACTTTATGACCCAGAAACCGGAAAGGGAAGCCTTGGGGTAGAATTCCTTCCTGCGAGTATAAGTAGAGGAAACTTTGATGAACAAGGTGTTCCTGAGTCTATTGCCAACCTATTTATCAGCATCAACAAAAAGGCGAACCCACATCACTACTTAAACGATTTTACCCGTCATGGATATGGTATGCTAACCTTTACAGAAGATAGTCTTGTAGCCCAAATATTTTATTGCAAAAAGGAAACTTTAGATTATGGCTATGAATCTGTAAACTCACTTGTAGTTAAAACCAAAGAAAATCATTGGTCTAGAACCTATAAACCAATTGAACCAAGCCTAATCAAATCAACAAAGGTGAAAAATTGGAAAATTTATCCAAACCCCAGCAAAGGTGGAATTGTCTATATTTCTCATCCAATCCCAATTGAAGTAACAGATAAATCTGGTAAATTAGTATACAAAAATGAATACACACATGAATTTTATACTAAGGATTTACCAAAAGGTAAATACATAATAAAGAACATAAATAGTGGTAAAAAGAAGAAATTAATTATAAAATAGAACAGCTTTTTATATCACTAATTATCCTTATAACTTAATTCCTACCGTTGCATAAAAACTTCTTCCAACACCAGGAATTAAACCTGGGCCAGGATAACCTCCTGCTCTTCTTGTGGCATACACTTCGTCAGTTAGGTTATTAATTCCAAACTTAAGTAAAAAGTTCTTAGTCAAATCAGCTTTCAAACTTAGATCGAGTAAATTATAGGAAGGTATAAGACCTACCGTACCTGTCATATTTGGCTCCATCGTATTGGCAGCATCTGTAAAATATTGGTCAACATAACTAATTTGAAGACTCGCTGTAATACTGCGGTAGGTGTAAGCAATTCCGTACCTTGCTGTAAAACTTGGTGCGTACTCCACCTTCTTATTGGCTATTCGTTTTGCAGGATCAGAAGCCGCAGCTGGATCATTCCACTTGGTATATACAGCATCTATATAGGCTGTACTTGCAAAAATACTAACCGAACCAAGTTTTGAGCTTGAAGTAAAGAATGATATTGGTTTAACTTCAATAAAGGTTTCAACTCCTTTAGAAACGGAGGTGCCAATATTCGTTCTCCAAATTACACCATCCTTAGCAATACTACCTATACGATTATCATAATTTTGATAGAACAAGCCAATATCAAAAAACAAAGCATCCTTCACACTTCCTCTATATCCAAAATCAATAATATAGGCTTTACCATCCTTCAAATTTGGATCGATTACATCAGTGGTTGCAGAAGGTGTTAATTCAGAATATGTAACAGGCCTAAATGATTGATTAAAATTAGCATAAACATTCGTCTTATTACTAGTTTTAAATTCAGCACCTATACCAAACAATACAACATTTCTATTAATTTTCTGTTCATTTATCAATCCATTTGTTTGAGTAAATGCAGAATTATAACCATTCATACTTGAGCTGATATGTTCAAATCTAACACCGGGAGTTATTCCAAATCTCTTTCCAATTTTAAACAAATTTTCAACATAAAAAGCGTAATTTTGTGTACTCAATTTGAATGACCTTCCATATTCCTTTTCATTCGTTAGTTGCGCAATTGTAAGATCAAAGTCGGTGAAATTAGTACCAATTCCTTGCTGATTTCTGTTTACATTTCCTGAATATGCTCTAATTCCAAAGGATAGGGAATGATTTGACCTGAATAATGAATACGACTTCAAGATACGCAATTCAGCCCCAAGGTTCTTGTATTCATCGCGATCCACTTGTCGGGGGGAATATTGGGTATTTAAACTACTGATTGTATCAGGAATGTTAATTGCCTTGGTAAATCCAACACTGTTGCGCTGGGCAATCAATCCGAATACCTTAAGATCGACCAACCAAGAATCCTTAATTTTCCCTTGAAGGCTTATGGATGCCACATTCCATGGTACATTAAACCAATTTCTGCCTCTTATGGAAGACCTTGGATTTGCCTTAAAGGCCGAATCGGAAAGGCCTCCGGGTTGCTGACTCAGGTATTCCATACGTGAATATTCAGCACTTAAATTCCAGCTTTTGGCGATTTGGTAGTTCAATTTAATGAAACCTGTGTAGGAATTGAATCTATTATTTTCACGCCAACCATCACCTTGGCGGTAGTGAAAGTATCCAAAGTAAGAGAATCGCTTATACGTTCCACCAACCGAGGTATAGGAAGTAAACATACCAAAAGAACCCTTTGTTTGAAAGGATTCTAGGGCGAAAGGTTTGTTTTTGGGGGCTTGCTTTAAAATATAATTCAGCATCCCTCCCAGTTGAGGTCCATAGGCAAGGGATGACGATCCACGGATTATTTCGATCCGATCCAAAGCCTCTGCTGGCGGTTGGAAATAGGCTTCTGGATAACCAAAAACTTCTGAACTAATATCATATCCATTTTGGCGGACATTAAAATCCCATGAGCGATTTGGACTTAAGCCTCTTGTAGCCACATTTACCTGCATTCCTGAAGCATCATTTTCCCAAACACTTAGACCTGGAACCTTGGCGAAAATTAATCGAGCATTGTTGGAAGAAAGGTCCACAGCCGAATTCTTAACCATTAGGACTTCGTTCTTCTTTCCTGAAACAATAACTGTTCCGTTGATTTCAGGCATCCTTTTCACTTCTTCGGTTGAAAGTTTGTTAACAACCTCAACACTAGGCAATTGAATCATCTTCAAGGTGTCAAGATTCTGGGCGGAGGCTGCCAAACAAGGTAGGCCAAAGAATATCACATATTTCCACATAGGTTTTCTATTTAAAATGAATCTAAATAACGGCGGCAAAGATGGCTATTTAGAATTATTCTAAACAATACCCACATCAAGGTATTTTCTAGGTTTTAAACGCGGATTATACACTATAAACGATTGAACCATTAACCCAGATTACGCATTAGAAATGCATAAACGATTAACCAGTTGTAAATCAATTTGTTTAGCCAAATTGATAACAACTGCTAAATCGGGGTAACCCCAACTAAATCAAGTAGTTCGGATTAATAAATCCTCCTATTGATTAATTTGGGATTAACTACCAGTAAAATAAGCAGTTCGGACAAATAAATCTTGCCTTGAATAACTTAGGTTAAACTAAAATGAGCACACCGGTTAGAGTCCAGCACCAAACCCAAGCGGAGGTCCGGGCAGGGATAGAAACGGAAAGCCCACAGGCCAGACGTAGCGCTAGCGAAGGCTGGCCGAGGACTTGCAGTGAATAGCCCGACCCGAACGCCCCAGTAGAATGTTCGATTCAACTTGCAAATGGTTTGGGCGGAAGGGGGCACGCCAAATTAAAAAACAGAACTACTTACTCACCACGAAAGGCCTTATAGATTGACCACTTTGATTGGAAAGCTTGAGAAAATACAGTCCATTTGGGAAAGATTCAACCAACCAAGTCAATGAATTTTGGCCAACTTTTCCCGCGATAGGGTTAGAACTCCGCACCATTTCGATGCCCATACTATTATATATAGTATAATTGATAGCCTGTGGTTCGCTCAATGAAAACGAGGCCTGAACGCTGTTATCGGTAGGATTTGGGAACAGAATTATTTCATCAGACAATTGATTATCGGCAAGACTGGCGGCGGCATCCAAGTTGATATCATCTAAATAAAAATCGTTGCCACCCTTTGACAGGAATACAAATTTAAACTTGAAATTTGGCTGAAAATAGCTGGAAGGAATATTGATGGAAACCTGCTTCCAATCGGCGGTTGCGGGGATAAAAGGAGTTTGCTGAGCGGGTGCCGTATAAAGATTTGAAGCTGTAAGATTGAGTCGAAGAAACCAATTTGTAGTGCAATTTTTTGAGACATAAACCAACAATTGATCCTTGCTATTGGGATCCTTAGGCGCATAGGCATATTTAAAGGCCAAATTCACTTGAGTGGCGCCAGAAAGGTCGATCATTGGACTAATCAATTCATCGCGGGTATTGTAAGGACTAGCAAAGTTTTGAAGCCTTACACTTGTATTTCCGGAAGCAGCAGCGGCGGTTGTAATTTGGAAATGATTCAGAGAATCCAAACTCGTTTCGAACCATTCAGTTCCATCGAGACTGGGCTGATCTTCAAAGGATTCGGTGTAAGGATAGGGCTGAAATGTGGAGTCGGGCAGGCTTGTTACAAAATTAGGTTTTGTGGTTTCGACAGATTGGCCATTAGCAAAAGCCTTTAAGGTAACAGGAAATTTTCCGGCGGTTGGGTAAGTTACCAGAGGATTGAACGCTGTGGATTGGCTAGGAATTCCGCCAGGGAAGGTCCAGAGCACCGAATCAATCGTACCCGCATAGCTTAGGTTTTCGAACTGGATGGGCGTACCGACGCATGCAGTAGACGTATTGGATGCAAATTCTGCCTTACAAAGTTCTTGTTCAGCCGGCAAAACCCCCGTTGCCATGAGGTTTTCCACTTGCCAAAGGTTATTTCGATGAGCAATAGGCGAATTCAAACAGGCATGCATTCTATCCCTTTGACCATAGGTAAACATGATGTTACAATAAGAATAATCCATAGCATTTTGCACCATATCAACAGTATTTCCGCAAGAGGCTGCTGCCAAATTGCAAGATTGCCAGCCTATGGTTGGAGGTGTATCATCAACCAAATCATCGATGGAGCAATCTTTATTTGGATCGGCACATGGATAATAATAAAAACCAGGAACATTGTTGCCACCCCAGATATGGTGAAGATTGAGGTAATGACCACATTCGTGAGCCAAAACAACAGACCGACCGGGGCTTGAAGTACCAATACTACCCACATATTCGTGCGACAACACAATCCCGTCCCACTCCGGAATAGTATCGGCATCGGAAGGCCAAACGGCATGGCCAGCCAAACCAGCGGCTTCTTTAGCAACATAAATATTCAAGTATTTCGTTGGATCCCAATGAATTAAAGTTTTAACAGAGTGATCGCCAATAGAGGTGAAAGAAGAGGCAATTCGGTTGATACCACTGTGGCAATTGCCTTGGGGATCTTTTTTGGCTAAACGAAATTCAATTTGGCAATCGGCATGAATCGGTTTAAAAGCAGGGATAATATCGGCAGTATCGGCGGCTTGTTTGCGGAAAGTATTGTTCAGAATTTGAATTCCATCCAAAATCTGCGCTTCACTAATATTTTCTTCGCCATAATCGTGAATTACATGAAACACAACAGGGATTATATATAACGGAGTATCAGCGCTTTGGCTTTTAGGCAGTCCTTTGAAAAGAGCCGTATGCTTCTCCAATTCAATCTCCCTTTCAACTACCGCTTGAGCCACTTTGGGATTGGTTTTCAAGGAATTAATCCTCATTTCATCCGATCCACAATGGAGATTTCCTTGAGAAAAAGAGTCCATGGCAAGGAAAACAAGAAACAAGAATAAGGGCAAAGGTTTTGCTATCATGCGGTGTGTGGGTTTTAGAAATACCTTAAAATGGTGGACAAATTTAAACCCAGATTCCGCATAGAAATGCACAAATGGTAAAGAAGTTTTGAAGTAAGGTTATAAACTTTTTTCGGGAAAATTCCGGTAGTGCATTTGGCTAAGAAAATCAAATTTTCAATTTTCAAATCATTGGCATTAAATACTTTACAAATTTTTTACATTAAAAGTACAATTTGATAATTATTATTTGGCGGGCCCCCAACCGCCCAAAACCAGTCTACCTCTTATGAACCTTTTACCTGGGCGGATGGGTCAGGCTATCGCTAATACTCCTCAGCTTGCTCCCCCGAAAAAATTCGTGGGGGAGCAAGCTTGCGGGGTATCACGCTCTATCCTTGCCCGACACCTCCGCATAAGTTCGTACTGGACCTTGGCCTTTGCATTTCATCACACAGTTGCGAAAAAGAAAAGGCAAAGCACATAATTTATACGCTGACAAAAAGAATATTTACTTCATACATAATACCATATTTATGTACAGAAAATATCATAAAAGGAGAAATATAACTAATTTACTTCTCCTTTTATTTTCACTATTTATAAAATAAAAACAGGTAAGATGCCAATTATTCCAGCATCAAATTACAACCACGAACTTCAGCTTGGTCGAATCTTCCCAATATTTCGAATGTATTATCTTTTTTCAGCTTTCCTAAATCATCGATAGACAAAAAGGGACAGGAGTAGACATTGGCCAAATCGATTACATTCACCCCTCCTACTCTATTTGTTTGCGAAAGTTCGGATAAAGGGTTATCAGTTTCTCTCAGTCTAATTTTCATCCAAGGAGGAGAATTGAATATACCATCCCCTTTTGAATAGGCTTGGGAGAGCAATTCCGTCATGCCATATTCAGAATGTATTTTACTTACTTGAAAGGCCATTGATAAGCGCTCATGGAGTTCCATCCGGGTTAATTCAATTCTACGGCCTTTCATTCCACCCGTTTCCATCACCACCAAGTTAGCATTCTTGGTAAGTGTTGCAGAAACAAAAGGATTAGATTCAATGAAGTCCAACAAACCAAAGGAAACACCAAGGAGAAGCGTCTTTTGATTTGCTTCCTGATTTTCTACAAGGATCCTTGTAAGCCCTTCGAAATCAGACAAATAAAATCCACTTTTGGGATTATTGGAAAGATTGATTAAATGTTCGGCCATATAAACAAGCGAAGAGCCAGTCCGTTCCAAGTATCCAGGAAGAAGGGCCAGAATAGTCCAATTGGAAGGATGACCATAAAACATTTCAAAGGCCGTAAGAAAGCTACGAAAATAGATTTCCGGATTGGGCACATAATGTTGTGAAGGAAGGCCTCCTGTAGTGGTGCTGGAAGTGAATTTCAGAGTAGAACTATCTATTGTCTTGGTTATTCCAACCTCGAACTGTTTGAAGAAACGGACTGGAAAATAGGGAATATCCTTCAGTGAATTCACCTTCTGTTTATTGATACTGAGACAATCGATCCAATTAGAATAAATTGGGTTAAATTGGGCATGCAACTGAAACAATTCCAAGGCCAACTCTTCAAATTCTTGATTCAGGAGTTGGGGTTGAATGGCCTTTCGAGCTATTTCTTCAAGCTTAGAATAGAGCTGCTGCATTGGGTTGCAAAGGTGGGAATTAGTTGGACAATCAAGAAAGAAGAAAAACTAAATTTAAAAAGGCCAACAATGCGATCCAAAGCATGGCCCAGTCGGGACAAAAACCAACCTAACATACTGTATAATAAACGTTTAAAAATTAGGGGCACTCTATTTTGGGATTGATGTTAATGTAAAACAAATAAGCAAAAATGATCAGTCTTCGTTTTTTTCTTCTGGATTTCTACCTTTGAGAAAAAATGGAGAAACTAGTTGCCTTATTAAGAGGGATAAATGTAAGTGGACAGAAGAAAATCCCAATGAAAGCGTTAAATGAACTTTTTCATTCTATGGGTTTTAGCAATATTAGCACATACATTCAAAGTGAAAATGTAGTATTCAATGCCTTGCATAGTGCGGGGTTAACTGGGCCTATACAAGCCAAAATCAAGGAGGAATTTGGATTTGAAGTCCCTGTTATTATTCGCAACCTCCAAGAAATTGAAAAATGTGTACATAACAATCCATTTTCTGCCCATGAACAAGGCAGGTCGTATGTAGTTTTTCTTGAAAAAGAGGGCGAGCAAGAAGGATTTGAGAAACTTATGGCCTACCAGGGAGACGGAGAAAAGATTATCCTATCGGGTAAAGAAATTTATTTAATGACAGCGAGTTACGGAAATACCAAATTGAACAATAATTTAATCGAGAACAAATTGAAAATTCGTGCTACTACTCGAAACTGGAATACTGTTCAGAAACTTTTGGAAATGCTGCAATCACTGAATTAATTTGTACTTTTGCGGAGATGAAACCTGTTTCAAGTCTCTTTTTCATATCTGCCATAGTTTTGGTTATGGCTAGTTGCCGAAAGGAAAGCAGTTTCTCGAATACACCAGAGTTGAAATTCAAGGAGTATGTTGCCACGAGCGACAGTTTAAAGATAGTTTTAGAATTCACGGATGGGGACGGGGATTTAGGTTTAGATGATGGAGATACATTGGCACCATTTAACCCAAGTTCATTCGCTTATAACAACCTATTTCTATACTATCAAACGAAGGTTAATGATTCAACCTTTACCTATTTTTTGAAAAACGGACAGGATACCGTACGATTTTGGTACCGATACAAAAACATCACTCCGGTAGGGCAAAAAAAGGTATTGGAAGGCGAATTGATTGCCAGTTTACCCGCTCCTTATTCAGTGCCGGGGATAGACAGTTTCAGGTATGAAATCTTCATGCTTGACAGGGCTTTAAACAGGAGTAAGTCGGTATTTACTCCAGTTATTAAATAACATACCTTGTTAATTCTTAGCAGTTTTTGGGAAATGGCATTGGAAACGACCGAGTACTTTTGTGCTAACAAGTAAGTTATGGGCCGATTCAACCTCCTACTCTTTCCATTATTATTTATAACCTTGACTGCTTGTGGTCAAAAGAAGCAACGTATGGACGCATTACCAAAGCCTATTTCGGATCCAACTCAGTACAATAACCTTACCCCACAGGAAAAGTACGTAATCGAAAACAAGGGAACGGATTATCCTTTCACAGGGAAATATACCAATATGAAGGCAGAAGGCCTATATGCTTGTCGCCGTTGCAATGCAGCTTTATATTGGTCAAAAGACAAGTTTGAATCGCATTGTGGTTGGCCTAGTTTTGATGATGAAATTGAAGGAGCAGTGGTTCGGAAAGTGGATGCGGATGGCCAAAGAACAGAAATACTATGTGCCAATTGTGGAGGACACTTAGGACATGTATTTGAGGGGGAAAGACTTACAGAAAAGAATTTGCGCCATTGTGTAAATTCCTCTTCCTTACAATTTTTTCCTAAAGAAAGTATTAAGCCTTAGTTATTCAAGTTCATTGGTATTTATTACCACCAATTCTGAGGCATACTCGTTTTTTATTAAACCATGCATATCTAGTTGACCATAGATATTGAGGTGACCACCTGACGTGTAATAGATTTTTTGCCAAGAAGAGTAAAGAAAGTTTTCAGATTCTTTATCAATGGAGATACTTAGACAAGCTTTTGTATCCTTGTCGAAAGTCAAAGCCATTTTTTTTACTGCCAAATCTTTGTTTAAACCCGTGTAAGTAACTAGGATAGAATTCTCAAAAAAAGAGGTATCCGCTTTGTACTGGCTTTTCCAAGCAGGTCGATTCAGGTCCGATTCTGTAATTGGCAAAAGTTCTTCCTTCCAAACCAAATTAGATAGATTTTTTTGTTCTTTCTTTTCACCTTTTACGACCTTCTTCAGCACTGGCAGGTTCTGTTTCTGAAGCCTTATCGACTCCATTTCAACAAATCCTTTTAAATCAAAAAAGTGCTTCTCTTGATTTAATTCCAATATCTTCCCTTTGCATCCTGAAATAAGAAGCAGGATGCCAAAGCAAAGGATAAACCGATCCAAATATTTATTTCGTTGCACGGTGCAAAGGTCTATTTTTTTAATTCAGTAAAAATTTAATTTTTCAATTTCAGAATTCAACGATTTATTCCTATCGAATCCTTATATTTGCTGGCGATTCCAAATACCATTTATCAATAGTGTACCGTTCATTATGAAAAAAACAGGATTAATCCTTTGTGGAATACTCTTCACTTGGGGTGTTTCAGCTCAAACCTTAAATTCAATTCGTACTATCTTTCAGAATAAATGTGTTAGTTGTCATAATTCAGGGAACTTATCTGGGAATTTGGATCTTAGCGGAAATAACCAATCCTTGATAAACGCCTTGGTAGGCGTAACAGCCAACAATGCCGCAGCTGGGGCAAATAATAAAAAGTATTTACTTCCAGGATATCCGGAGCGTAGTTATCTATTGAGGTTATGCAATACTGGAGGTTGGGAAACTTATCCGGAATATGACCTAACGGCGGGTGAAAACCCAGGGAACCATGAAAATTTGGTTAGTTTAGAGAAGGAAGAATTAGAACTTATCCGTCAATGGGTTCTATACAATTGTCCAAGTACGGGAACTGTTGTAAACGAGCAACTTTTATATAACTATTATCACGCCAATGGTTTACCAAGAATTACAAGACCAACACCACCAGCCCCTGGAGAAGGATTCCAAATAAAAATGGGGCCTGTTTTTCTTGAGCCAGGGGGAGAAATTGAATACTATCTCAAACATGATTTGGAAGTAGATGAAGCCTTGGAGATTAAAAAAGTAGATTGTAAAATAAACGACTTTTCGCACCACTTTTTATTGTTCAAATTTGATCCAGGACAAGAGAATTCAATGCCAAATGGATTAAGAGAAGTAAACGTTTCCAATGTATTTCCAGATCAAACCACCTATTTGGTAACCTTTACACGGAGCGACAGCCTTATTTTGCCAGAGGGTACTGCTTATCGTTGGCCTACCAATACGGTTTTGGATTTGAATTATCACATCATAAACTATAGCCAAGATTCTATTTTCGCTGCAGAAGCCTATGCAAACATTTATACCCAACCAGTTGGAACATCTGTAAGAGAGATGTATTCTCGAATAGTAGTGCCAAGCAACAACCAAGCAGCACGACTATTATTTATCCCTTACGGACCAGACACCTTAACCTTCGCAGAGCCAGACTACACAAATTATCAGGATACGATCAATATTTGGATGTTAACCTCGCATACCCATTCAAGGGGCACTGATTTTGATATTTACAAAAGAACAGCTAGCGGGGCTAAAGGAGAACAGTTATATGAAGGTTTTTATAACGAAACCTATGAGTTTTATGAAGGGTATTACGATTGGAGTCATCCACCTATTCGTTATTTTGACCCAATGGTTCCGATAAAATCGCAAGAAGGAGTCATATTTGAAGGCAAGTTTTGCAATTATGGTTCATTTGGTAAAAGTCCTTTTGTGAACTTTGGTTTGACCTCAGAAGATGAAATGTTTATTTATTTTGTTCAGTATACCCGAGGCGGCTATTTATGGAGTAATGTAGGCATAGACCAAGCCGAAGAAAACCCTTTGGTTCTCTATCCTAATCCAAGTTCAAAAACGCTTCGAGCAAATTACGAATTAGATAATAGCAAAGGAGAAGTAATTTGTGTTGATTTAATGGGTCGGAATTATGCTTTGAAGCCATTAAGCATAAGGCCAAATGAAACCACACTTGACATTTCGAGTTTGCCAAGAGGTTTTTATTTTGTTAAGGATCGAAACGGGAATAGTCAAAAATTCATAAAGGAATAAATTCTTTCAAATACAAAGGCTGGCTTTGGGCCGGCCTTTTTTTATTTTAGCCAAATAAATCAATAGGATTTATTAATCCAATCTACTTGATTTTATTGGGTTTACCCCGATTAACCAGTTGTTAATCGTTTATGCATTTCTAATTTCTAACATCATGGGTTTAAATCAGGTTCAACGCCCAAGCCCAAACCATTTGGAAGCTGAACAATCCCATTTTTAAGAAGAGGAGTTTTACATGGGTTATTCGCGATAAGCCATGGTCCATCCAAATCCACAAAATCCACCAATGGAGACAAACAATTGGCCGCTTGGGTAGCCAGAGAACTTTCGGTCATGCTTCCTAGCAAAACCTTCAAATTATTTTGCTTGGCCCATTTTATCATTTTCAGGGCTTCATGAATCCCTGTTGATTTCATTAATTTGATATTTACCCCATCAAATGCTGAAGCATTTTGTTCCAAATCAGAGAGTCTTTTGATGGATTCATCGCCAAATATTGGCAGAATTTTTTGTTGTTTCAGCTTGGCAGACTCTTCCAACCAATCTTTTGGATAAGGTTGTTCAACAAGAAGTACGTTTTGGGAGGAGAGCCATTCCAGTTCACGTGCTGCTTGTTCAAATGATTTCCATCCTTGGTTTACATCTACGAATATTGGGAGATTGTTTACTTTGCGAATTGCCTGAATCATCTCCCGATCATGGTCTCCACCGAGTTTAATTTTTAGAATACCAAACCCTGTAGCTTGGTTTGCAATTTCTTGCATTTTTGAAGGAGAATGGATTCCAATGGTATAGGAGGTTGGGGTTTTAGGGATTTGATTTATCCCAAGGAATTGTTGGCAGGATATTCCCTTTCTCTTTGATTGAAAATCGTGCCATGCCAAATCCATACAGGCTTTAGCAGCATTGTTCCCAAAGGATATGCCATCTACCATTTCCATAAACATTGAAACATCCCAAACAGGACTGACTTTATCCCATGGAATAGATTGGACAAATGCCATAACACTTTCTTGAGTCTCACCAAGGTAAGGAGGCAATGAAGCTTCGCCCCATCCAACAATACCTTCATTTTCTATTTTTAGAAAAACAGCTGGAGTTGTAGTTCTTTGATAAATGGCTAAGTTAAAGGCGTGTTTTAACTGGAAGGTGAATGGTACTAAACTAACTTTCATTTTCCGACAAACATAGGCTTTCATAGATTAGATTTGCATTTCTAACCGATAACTTTATGAAATCCATTAAGCTATTTCTATTTTTCCTTTGGCCTTAAACATGGCGAAGGCACAAGACAAGGAACTGGATAGTTTATTGAATGATTTAAAGAAACAACAAAGGAATTCAATACAAGCATGGAAAACCAACGATAAAATTGCAAAGGTTTATGTTGGTCTTAACAAGGATTCGGCAAAATACTATGCCCAAATTGGAATTGAAATTGCTAATCGTCTTAAAAATGACACCTTGGTTGCCATTGCCTATCAAACTTTGGGAATTGTATATTCAAGGAGTGGTGATGAGCAAACAGCAATTGGCTTATACCGCAAGGCTTTATCCGATCCCAAACGGCAACTTGGGACTTATAGAAAGGGAGATTTATACCGAAATCTAGGCAATTGTTATTTCCATTTATCTGCTTATGACTCTTCCTTGGCCTATTATTATATGGCCCTTGGGGAATTCAAAAAGAACAACAACCTCTCCGAATCGGCAGGCATTTTAAACAATATCGGAAATGTTTATTATTTCACTGACAGTAAGGAGGCTATTCAATTTTATCAAAAGGCTTTGGATGTTTATCTTGAAAATGGAGATTTAGATGGCCAGGCCAAAGGTTATGGCAATTTAGGTTTGGTTTGGAGTAGAATGAATGAGTCAAAAAAAGCCGTAGAATTCTCTAAACTAGCCTTAGAAAAGGCCATTCAAGCTAAATTAAGTCCACAACGACTGTCGAGTTATTATGTAAATTTAGGCTTAGCCTACGACATGGATGACGTTCATGATTTGGCCATTTTTAACATACAAAAAGGGTTAAAAATCAGGGAAGAGAACCAAGATGCAAAAGGAATTGCAATTGCATATTGCATGTTAGGTCCTGCTTTTTTGAATGCCCGAAGATTAGATGAAGCTGAAAAAACATTCAAAATCGCTATTCAGAAAAGTCATGAGTATGGTTTAAGGTCATACGAATGGGAAGCATTGCAAGGCTTATCATCGGTTTTTTATTCAAAAGGCAACATGGATGTAGCCGATAGTTTATTGAGTTTATCCAATGCGATTCATGATTCTATTTATACAGAAGAAAAGCAATCGACCATGCAGGAAATTCAAACCAAGTATGAAACAAAAGAAAAAGACGCTCAAATTCAATTATTGACCAAGCAAGGGGAGATTAAAGATCTGTATATTGTAATAGCAGCCATTGCAGCTCTTTTCTTGTCCATTTTATCCTTGGTCTTTTACTTTGTTTTCAAGAATAACGAGAAGAAAAACAAATTACTAGAAGCAACTAATTTAGAAATTTCAAGACAAAAGAAGGAGATTACAGACAGCATCAATTATGCAAAGAAAATTCAAACTGCTTTGATGCCAAAGGAGTCGCAATTTAAGGCCTTACTACCTAAAAGCTTTGTTTTTTATCGCCCAAAAGATATCGTTTCTGGAGACTTTTATTGGGCAGAAAAAGCGGCAGATGGTTCAATTTTGGTTTCGGCTGTTGATTGCACAGGCCATGGAGTTCCGGGTGCGTTTATGTCGGTGATCGGTATAAATTTATTGAACTCGGCTGTTTCTGAACATTCCATTAACCAACCATCAAAAGTTCTAGAATTTATGAACTTTGGGGTTAGAAATGCTTTACAAAAGGCACAATCTGAGGACAATTTAAAAGATGGGATGGATATTGGTTTTTGCCAGTTAGACCTAACTAGGCGAATGTTATATTTTGCTGGCGCTTACAATCCAATTGTACTTTTTAAAGGAAAAGAATGTATTATTATCAAAGGCGACAAATTACCAATTGGAGGTGAAAAGACTGCAGAAAGCCAATATACTAACCATCAAATTCAACTCAATGAAGGGGATCGATTTTATTTATTTACAGATGGTTTTGGGGATCAATTTGGCGGCCCAGAAGGTAAAAAATATAAAAAACAAAGGCTAATAAACTATTTGGAAAGCATACAAACCCAAGGATTAGAAAATCAACATTTCTCTATTGAAAAGGAATTTTATGCTTGGATGGGAAATCAAGAACAGGTTGATGATGTGTTAGTTATTGGCATTGAAGTTTAAGAGAATAGCCCTATTTTTTGTTAAACTCAGTTCTTGCATCATATCAAATTTTGATTTTGTTAGAATTCCTGTACTTTTGCACCACAAATGAGGATACAGGTATTAAAATCCAAAATCCATCGCGTAAAGGTTACCGAAGCCGACTTGGATTATATAGGTAGTGTTACTATTGATGAAAATCTTATGGATGCTGCTAATCTTATTGAAAACGAACAAGTGCATGTATTAAATTACAGAAACGGAGAGCGCTTTATCACTTATGTAATAAAAGGCGAAAGAGGTTCCGGAGTTATTTGTTTAAATGGACCAGCTGCCCTTAAAGTATCGCTTGGGGACAATGTTATTATCCTTTCCTATGCCGAGATGGAATGGGAAGAAGCCAAACTGTTTAAGCCTTCTGTGATTTTTCCTGATACAGCCACCAATAGTTTAATTGCCTAATTTTGAAAGAAAGGCTTCTTTCGATAGTAAAATATTTAGGCCTTTTAAGTATAGGTATAGTCTTAGTATTTCTGGCCTTTAGAGGTATTAATCTCAAACAGGTTATTGCAACTTTATCAAATGCCAATTGGATTTGGCTTATACCTACATTTATTTTCTCTTGTATTTCCCATTTCATAAGAGGGCTAAGATGGAATATGCTCATTGAAAGTTTAGGGTATAAAACATCCGCTTTCAATTCATTTTATGCTGTAAGTATAGGCTATTTGGCTAATACAGCTGTTCCACGATTAGGTGAAGTTACCCGTTGCACAATTTTGAGTAAAACCCAGGAAGCCCCATTGGATGCACTGCTTGGCACAGTTGTTTTAGAAAGAATAATTGATGTATTAACCGTTTTGATTTTACTTTTTATCGTAATAGGAATTGAATTTGAAGTATTTGGGTCTTTCTTTTTGAATTTAATAGGATCCAAATTTGGATTTTTTGTCGAACATTGGATTTGGATTAGTCTAGGTTCAATCCTATTGTGCATTGCCGGAATTTTATTTGTTAAATTTTGGTTTGAAAAATTAAAATCTATACCAGGACTAGGCAAACTACTTGGATTTTTAGAAGGCATGTGGACTGGTCTGTTAAGTATCAAGAAATTAAATAGACCTTTCCTATTCGTTTTTTATTCTTTCTTCATTTGGGGGATGTATCTTTTGGTAACCATTACAGCCTTTAAATGTTTGGCACCAACAAATAATTTAGGATTTGGAGAAGGGCTTGCTGTTTTAGTTGCAGGTGGATTTGGAATGGCAGCACCAACACCTGGAGGTATAGGATCCTATCATCTTTTGGTTAGTGAAGTACTAACCTTGTTTCAAATTTCAAAGGCTGATGGTTTGGCAGCAGCAACGCTAAATCACTTAAGCCAAACTTTGTTTTTAATCATTTTAGGCTCTTTTTCCTTCCTTATGCTTTTCCTAAGAAAAACAACTAAATGATAAACTTTCCGAACCAAATTGAATCAAAAATACTTACATGGCCGCAATTGGAAAAACAATTAGGCCAATGGCACTTCAAAAGTCAGAAAATAATTTTCACCAATGGCTGCTTTGATATATTGCATCAAGGACATATAGACTATTTGGCACAGGCAGCATCTCTTGGAGATAAATTGATTATTGGCTTGAACAGTGATGAATCAGTAAAACGAATTAAAGGAGATGCACGTCCAATAAACAATCAATTTGCTAGAGCTAAAGTACTTTCAGCCCTTATGTTTACGAGTGCTGTAGTAATTTTTGATCAAGACACACCAATTGAACTGCTTAAACTTGTGAAACCTCATGTTTTGGTAAAAGGAGGAGATTATTCCATTGAAAAAGTTATCGGAAAGGAATTTGCTCAAGAAACGGTAATTATTCCATTTACTCCTGGATTTAGCACTACCCTAACCATAGAAAAGTTAAAAAGTTAGGTTTATACACTTTTTTTAAGCTGAAACACCATTATTTTAAACGGGAATGGCGGCTTTTCTTAGATTTTTCGCTTTATTTGCTGTATGAAAAACTTCCTTAAAGGACTGATCTTACTTTTCATCATTCCTTTGATGTCACATGGTCAAGACCCATTTGAATTTGATCGTTCCAAACTCGATACTTCCAAACGAAATGTAAAGAGAATCGTGAACCTCAGTGTTTACTACATTGAACAATTAAAGAAAAAAGATTTGCCTCAAGCTGAATTTGATGCAGCCAGAGAATACTTGTTTAAAGCAGAAATGGAGCTAAAGGAGATTGACAAGGTTCGAATAAACAATGCAAAATACAAACTGGACAAGGCTTTTCTTATTGAGGCAAAAAAAGAAAGGGATGCAAAATTGACCGATTTGGCCAGCACCCCATTAAGCTATTTTTCATCGGAAGAAAAATCAATTCAAATTGGAGCTTTTGTAGGATTTACCGGAGGAAAATTCACCCAACCTGTTGCCATTCTAGGTGAATATAATTTCTCCAAGAATTGGACTGCTGGTGCGTGGATTGGATATTTTATGGAGCAACAACGAATTACCTCTTCCTATGAAACCAAACCTACTTACTACAGTGTTGGTGAAATGAATTACAAATTCAACTATCTAACTTTTGGTGCCCAAGGAAAATATAGGTTTTTCAACCCTGTCCATCCTTTATTTGGATTACCAATCAAGCATGTTCATCTATATATTGCAGCGGCTTTAGGATTTAATATGTCCTTGAACAGAGTGGCCTTACAAAATGATTCATTCCTAAAAGACAACCCCTCTAGAAACGGCCTTGCTTATGGCATTTGGCCTGGGATACATTACCAAATGGATGATAATTTAGGGTTAGATCTTGAGGCAGGATATGGTAACATCGGTTTTGTTAAATTAGGACTCAACTGGCGAATTTTTACCCAAAAGGAGAAAATACCTGAACCCAAAACCAGAAACACAAGCTTTATCAAATAAACATCCAAACCTTTGTTGAATTAATAAATCCATATTTTGAAAAACCATCTCTCATTAGGCAAAAATAATACCATCCTCATAGCCCTTTTTCTGTTTCTTTCCATTCAGGTATTTGGACAAAACCCTACTGCTAATTTCACAGTTGGAACCACAGAAGGTTGTGCAACTTTGGTAGTTACCTTAAACAATACCAGCACGGGTGGACCATTTTCTAACGTTTCATGGGATTTTGGCAATGGCAACACCTTAAGTGGCAATCCAGCAGTAAACCCCGTTTTGAACAACCCAACTGTGACATATCCCAATTCTGGTACATTCACAGTAACGCTTACGGTTACTAATGCAGCTGGTACTGATACAGAAACACAATCCAATGTTATTACAGTTTTCGGTAGACCAACTGCAAATTTTTCAGCAAGTTCTACCACTGGTTGCGCCCCATTCACACCTGACTTTACCGACCTTTCAACCATTGGAGGAAGTGGATCCCCAATTGTTGAATGGAATTGGAATTTTGGCAATGGAGCTTTTGGAAGTGGACAGAATCCTACAAACCCTACTTACAATCAATCAGGGTCATATACCGTAACTTTAAATGTGGTAGACCAAAATGGATGTGAAAACACCGCTACACAAACAAACTACATCGTTATTACTGGGCCTAATGCTTCGTTTACTGCTAGTCCAACTTCAGGTTGTACACCGCCTCTGACTGTTAACTTTACCAACAATAGTACACCAAGCGGCACTTTAACATACAATTGGAATTTTGGAAATGGCAATACGAGTACAGCTGAATTACCTGGACCTCAAACGTATACCAATTCTCAGAATTATACAGTTTCCTTGATAGTTACAGACGGTCAAGGATGCACCGATTCTGCTGGTCAAAACATACTACTCCAACCTTACCAAGCTGAATTCCTTTTTCCAGCTAGTGGATGTGTGCCCTTTCAAGCAGCATTCACCAATTCCAGTGACCCAGGAACAACCAATTTTCAATGGAATTTTGGAGATCCTGGTTCCGGAAATCAAAATCAATCCTTTTCACAGAACCCTTCCCATATTTTTAACACCCCGGGTGTATATACCGTACGTTTAATTGGTAGAAATCAACAAAATTGCACCGACACCGTTACCCACCAAATTACGGTACATGATCTTCCTCAAATCAATGCAAGTCCAATTGATAGTTTTGGTTGCACTTTACCTTTTACCACAACCTTCCAAGATCAAACAACGGGCGCTACTACTTGGAATTGGTCATTTTTTGACGAAGACAATAATCTACTTGGAGTAGGGAATCTAGAAAACACGCCTTTTACCTTTACCGAAGAAGGCAGTTACACATACGCCATCAGTGTTGTGGATAACAACGGATGTTCTAATTCTGATACTGTTCCCAATGGCATTCGTATTTTGTTACCAATTGCAAATTTCACAACCGATACGCCAGGAGGCTGCTTTCCACTTCCAGTTGTATTTACAGATTCTTCTGTTTTCACTCCAGTTGCAAATTCATGGTCATGGAATTTTGGTGATGGAACTTCAGGTATTGGAAGTACCATTACACACACCTTCACCGATACAGGTGTGTATGATGTCGTTTTAACTGCAACTAATGCACTAGGTTGTTCAGACCAAGATACCTTACAAATTTTAGTAGGTCAATTACCTATTGCCAGTTTTTCTTTCACCCCTGATAGTGTTTGTTTTCGAACCGAAATACAATTTACAGACGAAAGTACAGGGCCCGTTTCAGAATGGCAATGGAGCTTCGGATCAGAAGACCAGAACCCAATAACCGTTCTTCCTGACACCGGATATAACGATGTCACCTTAACCATTAACCATAATCTTTGTTTTGACGATACTACCGTTCAAAATGCAATTTATTACTTACCCCCTAAAGCCCAAATTTCATTAAGTGATTCAACATTCTGTAAAGAGGAAATTCCTGTTTTTGTTCAACCGAGGGATTCCTCTGAATTGCGTGGACCCGGTGTTTTCTTTTGGGATTTTGGGTTTGATAATCTCCAAAACGACACCTCCAATTTACAATTTCCTCCAGGGATAACTTATACTGATCCAGGTGTTTATACCATCAAATTAATCGTCAAAGATTTAGAAACGGGCTGTGTTGACTCTACCATTAAAATTGTTTCGCTTGATTTATTTGAGCTACAACCAACGGTTAACCCTACTACCGGTTGCCAGCCCCTCGAAACCACCTTTTTTGGCCTCTATACCAATGTTACACCTGCAACGGTTCAAGGCTATATCTGGAACTTTGGCGACTCTCCAATTCCTTTGATTACCAATGATCTTAATGTACAACATACCTATAATTCTAGTGGAAATTTTACAGCAGAAGTAACCGCCATAAACTCCTATGGCTGCCGCGACACTGCCCAAGTTTCGGTTTCGGTAAGTGCACGGCCTGTTGCCCAAATCGCCTCTTCAGATAGCCTAGTTTGTGCACCTGGACAAGGTTTATTTACCGATGCATCTACCCCTGGCCCAGGACAAACCATTACTAGTTGGCACTGGCATAATCGACAAAACCAAATCGGTTCAAATTCTACTTTCTCCATAAACTATGGCTTTGTATATCAAGACACCATTTCACTTTATGTAACGGATGCTGCAGGCTGTAATTCAGATACAACCTATTTCCCTGTTCAAGTTTCAAGGGCAACAGCAGCCTTCGTACCTCCTAATCAGGTGTGCAGCGGAACCACCTTTTTGATTAATTCAACGCAATCCGGTGGACCAGGACCTTTGCAATATGAATGGGATTTTGGGGATGGGACAACTGGGGCTATCAATAATCCTTCGCATAGCTATGATGTAACCACTACTGACACATTTACCATAAGTTTGATTATTACAGATAACTTTGGGTGCAAGGATACTGCAGAACAAAATATAACTGTTTCAAGTCCACAAGCGGATTTCGAAGGCACTTTAACGGTTAGTCAATGTCCTCCGTTCTTTGCACAATTTACCAATGATGCAAGTTCAGATGCAATTCAGGTAACCTATATTTGGGACGACCAAACACCCAATACAATTCAGAATACAGGTCAAATTACAGATACCGTATCACACGTTTTCACCTTCCCAGGAGTTTATACAGTTACCCAAATAGTAACCACACAGGCGGGCTGCCGAGACACCCTCGAAAGGGTTGATTATATTGAGGTGGGAGGCCCTACTGCGACCTTTAGCTTCAATCCTACCAATAGCGAATGTGCACCAGTAACAGTTACATTCCAGGCGAACGGAATAGGAAATGTGGAACAATTCTTTTGGGTTTTTGGAGATGGTAGTATTGATACTATCTCAGGTCCTAACGTAACACACACGTATAATCTAGCAGGTGATTTTGCACCTGTTCTCATTATTCGAGACTCTTTAAATTTGGCTGCCGGCGATACTACCTATTGTTCGGTAACAGTATTAAGCGATATTTTAAGTATCCGAGGACCGATTTTGAATTTTACGGCCGATTCAACCCAGCTTTGTGGCCCTTATGGCGTTACATTCTTCAACAATACCAGTATTCCTACAGGGGTAAATGTTACAGGTTGGGAATGGAATTTTGGAGACGGTTCAACCTCTACCGAACAAAATCCAGGTGTTCATGAATACACCCAAGCAGGGAATTATACAGTTACCTTAACAGCCACCACGTCAGGAGGCTGTGTATATACGCTTCCTCTACCTAATTTTATTCAATTCTTTCAAGGCCCTCCAATCTTTTTCCCCGACACCTCACTCAGCCAATGCCCTGCAGCATGTATCGATCTTACTGCCAATTTGGTTGGATTACCTTTAGCTATTTCACACTATGAATGGAATTTAATTGATACCATAATTGAAGACCAAAATTCCGTTAGTTGGTGTTACACCGAGCCTGGGCTTTACGAGCCAAGCTTTACTGCTGACTTTGTTAACGGTTGTTCCTTCACCTACAACACCAACGCTTCAATAAACGTTTGGAACACCCCGGATGCCTCCTTTACTTCCTTCCCCGTTTTGGCCGGAAATAAAATTAAAGGAATGGAATTCACCAATACTTCCGTTGGGTCAGATAGCATTGTTTGGGTATTCGGTGATGGATCACCCAATGAATATGCTAACCAAGTCGCCCATACATATGAAGATACGGGAGCCTATGAAGTATTACTAATCGCATTTTCAGATAGTGGATGTGCAGATACCGCCTCCTTTAAACTCCAAGTGGAAGAATCCATCCAAGTGCCGAATGTATTCACACCAAACGATGATGGGTTTAACGATTTCTTTGAATTTAATATTCCTGGTGAAACCGATTGCTTAACATTGGATGTTTATGATCGCTGGGGCAAATTAAAATACCATTCCGACCAATTCCAAAACGATTGGGGTGGAACCGATCAAAATGGCAAAAAGCTGAATCCTGATACCTATTACTACATTCTGAACTTCTGCAGGCGATTTACCATTACCGGTTTTGTAATGATTGTATACGACAATAAATAGGATTGCACTGTTGGAAACTTAGGGAGTAAATTGAAAAGGAACGTCAATGGAAGTGTATTTTTGTGGCTGAAATAAATTCAATGCCTTTAAAACTCCACCGCCCTATTGCTTTTTTTGATTTGGAAACTACTGGCACCAGCGTAGGTTCCGACCGAATTGTTGAGATTTCTATTCTGAAAATATTTCCGAATGGGATCAAAGAAAGCAAAACCATGCGAATCAACCCTGAAATGCCAATTCCAGCAGGTTCTAGTGCAATTCATGGTATTTATGATGCAGATGTAAAAGACTGTCCAACCTTCAAAGAAGTGGCCGGTAACATTATGAATTTCCTTGATAATTGTGATTTTGCAGGCTACAACTCCAACACTTTTGATATCCCTTTGTTAACCGAAGAATTCATGCGGGTTGGATTTGATTTCGATCCCAAAACACGACGCTTCGTTGATGTGCAAAACATCTTCCATAAAAAGGAACAACGAACCCTCGCCGCAGCTTACAAATTCTATTGCGAAAAAGAACTTACCAATGCTCATTCCGCTGAGGCTGATATCATGGCCACTTGGGAGGTACTGGAAGCCCAATTAAATAAATATCCCGATTTGCAACAAGACGTTGCCTGGCTAGCCGAATACTCCCAAAAACACAAATCGGCAGACTTGATGGGGCGCATTATCTACAATGAAAAAGGCGAAGAAATTTTCAATTTTGGAAAACATAAAGGAAAAACAGTGGAAAGCGTATTAAAAGCCGAACCTAGCTATTATGAATGGATGATGCAAGGCGATTTCCCTCAATATACCAAACGTGTTTTAACCTCCATCCGATTGAGAGGAATAGGAAAATAAGACCATGAAAATTATTTGTATCGGACGAAACTATGTGGACCATATCAAGGAACTGAACAACAGTATTCCTGATGAACCCGTTTTGTTTTTAAAACCTGAAACCTCCTTGTTAAATGCAAGGTTGCCCTTCTTTATTCCATCTTGGAGTAATGATATCCATTACGAAGCCGAATTGGTTTTAAGAATATGCAAACCAGGAAAAAATATAGAAGCCCAATTTGCACACCGCTACTTCGACCAGATTACAGTAGGGATTGATTTTACTGCTCGAGACCTCCAATCCAAGCTAAAAGAAAAAGGTTTACCTTGGGAGAAAGCAAAAGCTTTTGACAATGCCGCAGCAGTTGGACAATTCAAGGACTTTGGCCCATTCGCCGAAAAGGAAAACATTCAATTTCATCTCGAAAAAAATGGAGAAACCGTTCAAAAAGGTGACTCCTCCTGCATGATCAATAATTTCGGAAAAATCATCGAAGAAGCTTCAAAATATTTTACACTGAAAAAAGGAGACTACATTTTCACCGGAACACCCGCAGGCGTTGGACCCGTAAAAAGAAACGACAAGCTGGAAGCCTTTTTGGAAGGTGAAAAGGTACTCTCTTTCAACATTAAATAATGCACCTATGAGTTTAAAAGCCAAACCCGCCAAAGATTCCTATACCATCTTAACCGAATTAGTCCTCCCCAACGACACCAATACGCTTGGTAACTTGATGGGCGGAAGATTGTTGCACTGGATGGACATTGCCGGAGCTATTTGTGCACAAAAACATAGCCAAAGAGTGGTAGTAACAGCTTCGGTAAACAATGTAAGTTTTGATCAACCCATTCGTTTGGCCGATGTTATCACCCTTGAAGCCAAAGTTTCAAGAGCCTTTAGCACGTCCATGGAGGTTTGCATCGATGTATGGGTAGAAAACCTCAGCAGTGGTAAAAAGGTAAAATGCAATGAAGCTATTTTCACTTTTGTTGCGGTTGACCAATTGGGCAATCCAATCAATGTTCCACCGGTTATTGCAGAAACGGAAGTTGAAAAATCAAGGTACGAAGCAGCCCTACGCCGCAGACAATTAAGTTTGATTTTGGCTGGGAAAATGAAACCTGAAGAAGCAACAGAACTAAAAGCTGTTTTTGGAGTAGCCTAAGCTTAAGAATACTAAAATCTGTTCGGTATTCGTTCCATGTTTTGATTGGAAAAGAATACACCGAACCAGGCCGATGAGTTTTGGATAGCCAAATCCAAAGCAAACCCGCTGTACTTTGGTGTTCTCTATAACCGCTATTTCAAATTCATTTTTAGGTTCATCTACAACAGAACCAGAGATAAAGATTTAACAGCCGATCTCACTCAACAAACCTTCTTAAAGGCCCTTTTGCACCTGCCTCAGTTCATAGTCCATAATGGAAGATTCAAACCTTGGTTATTCCAAATTGCCATTAATGAAATAAATCAACATTACAGGAAGCAAAAACAATCATTTCAATTTCAAATCAAATCTTCTCATATTCAAGAAATGTTAATTGAAATTGAAGAACCTTTCCTGAAAAAAGAGGAATGGAAATTGCTGTTTGAGGCCTTAGAAAAACTTGAAAACGATAAAAGAAGCTTGGTCGAATTCAGATTCTTTGATGAACTCAGCTATAAAGAAATAGGAGAACTCTTATCGATAAGTGAAGATAATGCAAGGAAAAGAATGCAAAGGGTTTTGTCAGAACTAAAATTAGAATTATCCGTAATTTTGAACAGGTAAAATGGGAAGATATAAGCTATCAGATTCGGAAAATAAGGAAACCCTCAAAGATGAGGATATCCGGAAGTACAAAAATTTCGGGAAACTCATCTATGCCTACCAAAAAGCCACTCGACCTCCATTTGGATACCATACCTTGAAAAACAAATGGTTCGTCATTTCCTTCCTGATTATTTTTATCCTGCTGTTAATCATACTGTTAGAAAATAATTAGTTTTTTTTCTTCCAGGCTTTGTCCCAATTTGGCTGTTCATGCATTGTAGGGTTAATAAAATCTACAAACCATGGCAGAAGCAAAATTATCACCCCGACAAAAAATGATTGGAATGATGTACTTGGTGCTAACCGCATTACTAGCACTAAACATTTCCAAAGAAATTCTTGAATCCTTTATAATCGTAGATTCGAGTTTACAGCATAACCTTCAACTCTCGGAAGAAAAGGTCAACAGTGTTTATTCCGATTTCTCTTTAGCCGAAAAAGTTGATCCTGCTAAAAGTGCACCCTTCATAAAGAAGGCCAACCAAGCAAAAGAACTTGCCAACTCCCACTTGAACCTTATCCATGAACTTAAGAAAGAACTGATCTCAAAAACAGATGGAATTTCACCCGAAGTAGCCGATACCATTCACCCCGGATTTATCAAAAGCCAGGATAACTATGATATTCCCACCATGCTGCTAATTGGAAATTCGGAAGATGGAAAAGGTGGAAAAGCAGCCTTACTGCATAAGAAACTCTTGGATTTTGAAGCCCAAATGAAAGCTTTATTGCCTGCCAACCAACAGAATAGCTTCAAAAGTTTTCTTAAGGAAGACAAAAATGGAAAGGTAGAAGGAGAAACCTGGGAAAACCATCATTTCTTCAATACACCCTTGGTGGCTGATTTGGCCTTGCTGAGCAAATTTGAAAACGATATTAAATCTACCGAATTTCAAGTCGTAAATGCCCTCTACCAAGCCATCCGTTCCAACGATATGAGCTTCGACACCATTGCGGCAAAAGTGGTTCCACGGTCCAATTATGTTATGCAAGGCGAAGAATATGAAAGTTCCATTTTCCTTGGGGCATTCAGTTCTACCCAAAAACCCTCCATTTTGATTGGGAAACTCACACCTGATGGACGAAAATTGCTTCAAGTTTACGATTCTATTCCAGCAGTTAAAGGAATTGCAACCTATAAATTAAGACCCAACAAGGAAGGCGAAAACAGCTATGAAGGCATGGTTAAAATCCGCAAAGCCAATGGCGAAATGGCCGAATTTCCGTTCCGAAGTGCTTATACTGTTTCGAGGCCGATGCTAGTCGTTTCCCCAACCCAGATGAACTGTTTTTACAAAGGCATTCCTAACCCTGTTTCGGTAAGTGTGCCTGGGGTAACACCCGATCAAATCCAACTTACTATTTCAGGAAGTGGAAACAGCCTTAAACGTACTGCTTCAGGAGAATACCAGGCCATTATCAGCCCAAACTCGCCCTATTCAATTGAAATCAGTGCTACAGCCAAGCTTAGCGATGGCAGCATAAAACCAATGGGTAAACTTCCGTTCCGAGTAAAAGATTTACCTCCTCCTATGGCTTATATTTCAAACATTTCGAATTCCGGAAAACTCAATTTAGGAACTTTCAAAGCCCAAAGTGGCATTGTAGCCAGATACGACCCATCATTTGCTTACAATTTAACCACCTTGGTGCACTCCTTCACTTATACTACCTTCACTAAAAATCAATTCTCCTTGGATAAAGAAATTTCTAGCAATAAGTTTGATAACGTGCAATTCCAAAGCGACATCAAAAACCTCCGTAGAGGCGACAAAGTGTATTTCACCAAAATTAAAACTAGGGATGCTGGCGGAAAAGTCCACACCCTCAATGATATTACCATTGTCATTCAATAAATTCCCACGCCCCTATTTTCTTTGAAATCCAATACAATGCATATTCCACTAAATTCAAAGTAATAACATATAAATTAGGCGGGTCCCATTCGCCAAAAACATTGGTGCCAGAAAAAAACTTTGGTGCTAGGCGAATGGTCGGGCTATTCGCTGCAAGTCCTCAGTCTGCGCCCACCGAAAGTGTTCGGTGGGCGCATCCTTGTGGGCTTTACGCTACTATCCCTACCCGAGGTGCCAGAAAAGTTTTGGTGATAAACCTACCTATTTAAAATTGTACCATCTTTTTGCTACGTTTGTATAGACCGAAACAGACAACTCTTCACCCCAAACCTATGCTAAGCCATCCCTTGTGTTTTTCTTTCATTTTTATGAGTAGTTTGTGGTATGGTTCACAGGAAAATGACTTGAATGGTAAAACCTACAAGGCATTGGTTGGTGAAACCTGCAAGTATATGAACGATGGAGGATGCATGCTTTACACCTATCGCCTACTCCAATTCAAACAGGATTCGGTATGGATAACTTACCATGTGGAGGCCAACTGCACACCTAAGAATAAGGAATATTTATACACCCGAAATAATTCTCAATCGCCCAAAAAGTTTAATTGGGAAATAACCAACGACAGCCTAACTATAGAGGGGTTTGATGAGTATGGCAATTTCCAAATTCAGGGTACAAGTCTTTTTGGAATAGAAAAAATTACGGAAAAGCGTATTGAATTTAAAAAGGAGTGAATCCAAAAATAGAAAAAGCCAAGTTCATCTGCCACTGGTTAATCGAAGTACCCCGGGCAACGATAGAGCCAAATAGCCCACAGGACTGCGGAGGCACGGAGCAGGACGAGGACTATGGGCGATAGCGTGACCTTTTCGCCTTCCACAAAAGCCTATTTATTGCTACTCATGTTAATAGGCGAAAAGGGGCCCGCCTAATCATTCGCTTGAAAAACTAGGGCAAATTGAAGGGCAAATTACCTTTCCAATCCTTTAAAACCCTTACTATTGCAGAAATATTCGATTATGAAAGTGGAGATTTGGAGCGACATTATGTGTCCGTTTTGCTATATCGGGAAACGTAAATTTGAAATAGCCTTAGACCAGTTCGACCAAAAAGAGGCTGTAGAAATTGAATGGAAAAGCTTTCAATTAAACCCCGAACTCCTTAGCCAGCCTAACAAAAGCATACACGAATACCTATCTGAAGCCAAAGGTTGGAGCCTCGAGAAAACCAAAGAATTGAACCAGCAAGTGGCCGATATGGGCAAAGAAGTTGGTTTGGATTTTCATTTTGATCAGGTAAAAGTGAGTAATACCTTGCTGGCCCATCGTTTGTTACAACTGGCCAAAACCCAAGGAAAAGGCAACGAAGCTAAAGTGGCACTTTTTGAAGCGCATTTTGTAGCAGGAAAAGCAGTTGACCAAGCCGAAACCATCTTCGAAATCGGCAAAAAAATTGGTTTGGATCCAGCGTCCATACAAGCTTTATTCGACTCGGACGTATTCACCGATGAAGTGAGAATGGAGCAATACCAAGCCCAACAAATTGGAGTAAGAGGCGTTCCATTTTTTGTGTTTGATCAAAAATTTGCCGTTTCGGGCGCCCAAGCACCAGAACTTTTTGTCCAAGCCCTTAAAAAAATGGCCATCGAGCAATAAACTAAACTATTGCAAGTCCTTGATTTTCAAGACTAAATCAGGAATTTGCATTTTTTGGCAATAGAGAACCTCCGCTGACGTTGTATATAAAACCACACGTCATGAAAGGCATTCACCTCCTAGTTGGTCTGATCCTAGGGATTTCGGCCACTGCTCAAAAAACAATTTTAGTTCACAATGTGTTTTTCAAGAAGGACCAAGTAGGGTTGGACGACACGCAAAAGCAAATTCTTGAATCCATCGCCCAAAAGATGCAACCTGGGCAGAAAGTAATGCTTTTCCCACTTACGATTGAAGGAAATACCAAAGAAATGAGTTTCTCCGATTATTCAGATGTGCAAGCCGATGAGTTATTGAATTTCGCCACTGGAATTGGATGTGAAGGCCAAGTACAAAAGAATTTTCCCAGCGGGTACAAAGGCCGTAGCATGGCTGTAACACTTTCAAAAACCTTAAAGGACGAATCCATTCCAACGGTTTCGCTGCAAGGCCATTTCCCCGAAAAGCCTTCTCAGTTTTTTAAGATTCATCCCGACCAGGATACTGTTTTATATGGCAAAGAAGGCACAGTACTTTTTGTTCCAGCGGGCAGTTTTCTCAGCTCAGCCGACATTGTACAGGTTGAACTCAAGGAATTTTACAGCTTCGCCGATTTAATGAAAAACAACCTGCACACCAGTTCCGATGGAAGAATGCTACAAACCGGAGGCAGCATATACCTGAATGCAAAAGAAAACAACCACAACGGAAGCACCGCTTTTATTAATCCAGACAAAGGAGTTGGGGTTGATTTTGCGCTTGGAAAAAACGATCCTGAGATGCGAATTTTCATCAAAGATCCGGAACAGGAAGAATTAAATTGGATCCCAACCCGTTATTCCAAAACCACTGTAACAGAAAAGGTAGTTTGGACCGATGGAGAAGGCAACGTAATTAGTGAAGAAGAGGCGTTGGCAAGGATTGAGCGAATAAAAAACTATGAAAAGGAAAGAAAAGCCTTTGATCAAAGACAAGCTGATTTGGCCAAACAAGCCAAGGAATTGTCACATTTTGATGAAAAGCTAAAAGTGTATGATTTGGGTTACATCAATTGTGACAAGTTCCCCGACGAGCAAATGAAATCTTTGCAAGCCAAAGCAGATGAGCGGTTTACGGCTACTTATTACTTGGTTTACAAAGATGTAAGAGGCTTGATGAAAGGCAGTCAATATGGAAAAGATGTCGATTTTGGCATGATTCCTAAAAATCGAAGTGCCACCTTAATTGCTGTAGCTTTTGACGGAGCACAGGCTTATTTTTCAAGAATTGAATTAAGTCCAAACTCGGCTTGTCCACCGATCAAACTCCAAGCCTCCACCGAAAAGTATGTGGACCAACAATTGGCTTTGTTAAAGTAGACTAGTCCTTTGGCACCTTGGTGAAGCGGCCTTCGCTAATGGTGTGGAAGTTACCATTCAGGATATCTTTTCCTTGCATGGAGAATTTCCCAGAAATAGTTTCATTATCGAAAGCGGTAATTTCTACGCTACCTGAGTTTCCTTGGATAGTTTTAGACATACCGTTTTCGTTGATGAAATGTTGAAATTTGGAACCTGTTTGAGCGGAAGAAGCGGATTGGATAGCGTACACACCCGGTTCTGTTCCATAAATATCTACTACTACATTTTTATAGTTTGTACCATCTGAGCCCTGCCATTCAATGCGGATATGGTTTTCTGTGATAAATCGCCATTTTGCATCCGGAATAACCAAGGATTCATTATCGAGGGAAAAACAAAAATTACCTCCTTCACATGCCGTATCTACATTATTCGGTTCGTTTTTTTTGCAAGCACCTAAAAACAGAAGAGAGGGGAGGCAGAATAAAACTATTAATCTTTTCATTTTTTGATTTTTTGATTGTAAATGTTGAGATGAATTAGGTAAGCCTAGGAATATCAACTGTAACTGTGGTTCCGCGGCCAGGGTTAGAATCAAAGTGAATAGTTCCGTTCAAAAATTCCACCCTCGACAATAGATTTTTGAGGCCGATTCCATCAAATTCTTGGATTTTTGAAGTATCGAATCCTTTACCATTATCTTCCACCATGAGTGTAATTTCTTGATCGTGTCGAATCAATTGGATTGTAACATGGTTGGCATTCGCATGTTTAACAATATTGCTAACGATTTCCTGCAGCACTCGAAATAAAACTGTTTCGGTAGTTTGTTCCAGACGATCGTTAAGTCCTACAATTTCTAGATCCACTTTCAATTGATCGGTAGATGAAATTCGTTGAACGAACTCGCGAACAGCTGAACTAAGTCCGGACCTAATCAAGGCATTTGGCATCATAGAATGCGAAACGGAGCGCACCTCTTTCACTGTTTCATCAACGAATGCGATCATGTCGTTGTACCTGTTTCGTTCATCATCTGATTTAAATTCCACCCCAGTTTCCAAACTTGACATTTGCAGTTTAAGAGCCGAAACCATTTGGCCTACACCATCGTGCAAATCTTTAGCTATTCGTATTCTTTCCCTTTCTTCGGCCTCGATAATGGCTTTGTTTTTTTGCTCTTGAACTTTCAGGATTTCAGCATCCATGAGTTCCTTTTGTTTGCTTTTGTTGCGTGTGTAAATCAAGGTAAAAACCAAACCCGAAATAAGCAACAAGGCAACCACCAGTCCCAAGAAAATGTTTTTCCTTGCGATTTTAAGTTCTTGCTCGGTGGTAGTCTTTTTTAATTTCAAATTTTCAAGTTCTTTCTTTTCAGTATTATATTTCACCTCCATTTCGGTGAGGGTAGAGCGATTTTCGGCTGAAAAAATAGAATCCTTTACGGCAGCAAACTTTTTTTGAAGTTCGAAGCCTTCTTTGAAATCACCTTTGTCGGCATAGATTAAAGCAAGCATTTCATAGGATTCCATGATAGGATTTCTATCCCCTGCATTTTTTGCCAATTCGATGGTTTCATAGAGCAATTGAATAGCTTTGGAATAGTTTTTTTCTTTCCATTCTGCTTGGGCCAAACTTTCCTTCGCCAAGGTAATAACCAAATAACTGTTTTGTTCCAACCCCATTTTATAACCTTCTTCAATCAGGGTTTTACCTTTTTTGGTATTCCCGCTTTCCACTAAAGAGTTTCCGATTTTTACCAGAACATCGCCAATACCAACGGAATCCTTATTTTCTCTAAAAATGGCTAAGGCTTGTTCAAAATAATCGATGGATAGGGTGTATTTATTTTCGAAATAGGCACCAAAACCCAAGTTTCGTAGGGCGTTTGCAATAATAAAGTTATCCTCTTTATCAATTTTATCACGAATGGAGAGTGTTTTCAGCAAATAGGCTCGACTTTTATCCATTTGATCAAGCATGGAAAACACTTCAGCGAGGTTATTATAGGCCGCACCCATCCCGTAATAATTATTTTCACTTTGGTATAGTTTTAAGGCTTGATAATATTTTGCAATGGCTCCAGTCATATTGCGTTGCATTCGCATAACAGAGGCTTTGTTGTTCAGTACAGAGGCCATCATCTGAACACTTTTTGCTTCTTTGGCCTTTACAAACGCTAAATCATAGAAATAATTTGCCCTATCGAGTTCAATTTGGTTTTTATAAACCACCCCTCGCTCGTTTAACGAAAGGATATAACCCAAGGTATCGCCACATTCTAAAGCCAACTTTTCAGCCTGATTAAGGTAAAGGAAAGCTTTTGCACTATCACTCGCTCGGTACTGCCAGGCCAATTTATTTAAGGCTTCCACCTTAACCGTATCAATTTGGGAAGTTTTAATAACTTTCTCGAGGCTATCCACCAAAGCTGGATTCTGCCCTTTAACAAGTTGAAAAAAAGGTATAAGAAAAAGGAAGATTTTCAGCGAACGATTTAGCTTCATTATCGGCAAATTTATCAGTATTGAAGGATTGGCAAACTTTTTTTCTGAGTTTTAAAAAAAAATCAATTTTTCTTTAATTCTGTATTTCCATTACCCTATCTTTGAATTGTAAAAATCTACTTTTAAAATCCATAATGAAACACGTTTTCGCTCTTGCCTTTTTATTTATTTTAAGCATCCAACTCACTTATGCTCAAGCACCTAATGCTCTTAACTACCAAGCAGTAGCAAGGGATAATGCTGGGCAAGTTTTAGCCAATCAAAGTGTCAGTATTCGGTTTAGCATTTTAGATGGCAGTCCGGCTGGATCGACATTGTTTTCAGAAACCCATGCCGCAACTACCAATTCGTTGGGTTTGTTTACCACCAGCATTGGGACTGGAACTATAATTTTAGGCAATTTTTCTTCAATAAACTGGGGTTCAGGTGGTAGTAAATGGCTTAAAGTTGAATTGGATCCAAATGGTGGTTCAAGTTATTCATTATTGGGCACTTCTCAATTGCTAAGTGTTCCTTATGCATTGTATGCAGCCACGTCTGGATCTGGAGGTGGAACTGGAGGTGTGACTGGTCCAACAGGCCCATCGGGTTCAAATGGATTAAATGGAGCTACGGGCCCAACAGGTGCCAACGGAGCAACCGGAGCCAATGGCGCAACTGGGGCTACTGGCGCAACTGGGGCTACTGGGGTAACCGGTCCAACCGGAACTGGAGGTAGCGGAGGATCGGTAAGTTTAGATCAGGCATATGACAATGGCGGTTCTGGACTAGGAAGAACCATTACTGCTGATGCAGGACCGGTTATTATCAATGCCACCGGAAGTGGAACAGCGGGTGTAGGATTATTGGTAAACGAATCAGGAACTGGCACTGCGGCTATTGGTGCCTCTTTGACTGGAACAGGTAATGCCATCAATGCCGCTTCAACCAATGCTTCCAATACAACCTCTACCATTCAGGCTACCACCAATAGTTCTACCTTAAACAATTCAGCAGTACTCGGACAAAGTTCAGGAGCGGCTAGAGGGGTAGCTGGAGAAGTAACTTCGGCGGGAACAGCTGATGTAGCCAACCGTGGATTAAATGCACGAACCAATGGTGGAATTGGTGTGGAAGGTGTTGGATACAATGGTGTAGCCGGTTCAAGTATTTATGAGGACGGTTATGGTGTATTTGGAGAAAACACCCATACAGGTAGTGCAACAGCCGACGAGGTTGGAGTTGGAGGTGTAGGCGGTTTTGTTGGAGTCGAAGGGCAATCAGCAAGCGGAGGATATGGTGTAGCCTCTTTAGATCGGATTTATGCCATCACCGATTTAGCCTCCGGAGGAACCAAAACCTTTATGATTGACCATCCAATGGATCCTGCCAACAAATATTTGAGGCATTTTGCAATTGAATCCAATGAAGTATTGAATGTATATAGAGGCAATGCCATTTGCAATGAGCAAGGAGAAGCCGTAGTAAGTCTGCCTAATTATTTCCATGTAATCAACATTGATTATTCATACCAGTTAACCCCTATTGGTGCAGCAGCCAACTTGTTCATTAAATCCAAAGTAAACAATGGCAGCTTTGTAATTGGCGGTGGACAACCCGGTATGGAAGTTTCTTGGCAATTGTATGCCCAAAGAAACGACGCCTACATTCAAAATACGCCTGGTGCAAAGGATGCCGAAATTGAAAAAGAAGCCAGAAACAAAGGCAAATATTTCCGTCCAGACTTTTATGGTCAACCAAAAGAAAAAGCCATTTTGGTAGGGCCTTCCAAATTAAAACGATAATTCAAAAAATCTCCATAATCACTAATCATTCACAAAAACCAACACAGCAATGAAAAAAATAACCATCCTCGTTTCAGGCTTGGTATTGACAGCTGGTGTAAGTTTAGCCCAGACCTTGAGTCCAACGGTTATTGGATCGGCTGGTGAAACCTTTTATGGTGGTAACGTTTCCCTGTCTTGGACAGTAGGAGAAATAGCCATCACAACGGTCTCATCGGCAGGCAATATCCTCACTCAAGGATTCCATCAGCCGGAAAATGGTATTGCCATAGGCATTGCCAATCAGGACAAACTTTTCAGCATCAATGCATTCCCGAATCCGATTTCTGAAAACCTGACCTTGGAAATCAATTCCGACAGGCCAGAAAGCTTTATGATTGAAGTAACTGATATCCTAGGCAAGCTTGTAAAATCTACCAGCGTTTATGTAGGAGATGGCCAAGCCCAGCATAGCATTTCCATGGCAAGCTTCGCACCCGGTGCTTACTTGGTAAAAGTTACCTCAAGCAATGGCAAATTCACCAAAGCGATTAAACTTACGAAAATTTAACCCATTCCCCAATAACAATGAAAAAACTTCTTACAACAGTGGCTGCTTTAGTTCTAACAGCCAGCTTATCGTTCGGACAAGCTCCGAGCAGTTTTAACTACCAAGCGGTAGCACGTGATGCAGCCGGACAAGTTCTACCTAACCAAGCAGTTAACCTACGTGTTAGCATTTTGGATGGTTCAGCTTCTGGAACTGTACTTTATTCTGAATATTTTGCTGTAACAACCAACAGTCTTGGTTTGTTCAATACCAATATTGGTGGTGGAAACGTGCTTTCAGGAAGCTTTGCCAGCATCAACTGGGGTACCGGAGGCGGAAAATTCCTTAAAGTGGAATTAGATCCTAATGGCGGTACAAACTATTCCCTTGTTGGTACATCTGAATTATTAAGTGTTCCATTTGCCTTGTATGCAGCCAATGCTCCTGCCGGCGTAACTGGTGCTACTGGTCCAACTGGTCCTGGTGGAGGCGCCACTGGTCCAACTGGAGCTGCGGGTTCTCCTGGAACTCCTGGCCCAACTGGTCCTACTGGTCCTGCTGGAGCCAACGGTGCTTCAGGTGTTGATGGAAATACGGGTCCTGCTGGTCCTGCCGGCCCAACTGGTGCCGCAGGCGCTACTGGTGCTACCGGTGCAAATGGCCCTGCAGGTGCTACCGGAGCGACAGGTGCTGCTGGTGCTACTGGAACTGCTGGTGCTACAGGTGCTACAGGTGCCACTGGTATCGGATTAAGCGGAGGTACAACGAATTACATTCCAAAATGGACTTCTGCTACTTCTTTTGGAAACTCAGCCGCATTCGATTTAAATGGTAACATTGGAATAGGAACTACAACCCCAGCTGCCCAATTGCATGTGCTTGATGCTGTAAATAACAATGCCAGCATAATCTCAGATGGTGGTTCAGGGGGGCAAGGTAACTTAATCGCCTCGAATGGAACAGATCACGCTTACATGGCTTATGGTGGTTTATTAGCCGTAGGTGTATTCGATAATCTTGGTGGTGTTTCAGGCGGACAACCTGGTTATGTTTATGATATTGACATTACGGCAACAACTATTCCTCTTGAACCTTGGTCGGATAACACGTTTAACCTAGGTAGTGCAAGTTACCGTTGGGCTAATGTTTATTCCAACAATGGCGTTATCCAAACTTCTGATGCCCGTTTCAAATCAAATATCCAAAATATCAACTATGGTTTGAATACTGTTTTGAACATGCGTCCAGTTTCTTTCAAATGGAAAAACGACAAAGCTGCACCGGGCACTCACCTTGGTTTCGTAGCTCAAGAAGTTCAACAATTGATGCCAGAAATCGTTACACAGGAGCAATTGACTGAAAAACAAAAAGAAAACTTCACCAAAATGGGAAAAGTTGCACCAGAAACAACTCCACTTGGTATGAACTACACTGAAATTGTTCCAGTTTTGGTAAAAGCTATCCAAGAGCAACAAAAAATGATTGACGATTTGAAAAAAGAAATCGAAATTTTGAAAAACAAATAGTCGATTCCAACCATAAAAAAAGGGTTGCTCATTTGTTTGAGCAACCCTTTTTTTATGCCCTTTCCAATTTGCAATTTCAGTCCAATTGATTACTTATTCCAATTTCATTCTTTAACCCAAATTAATCAATAGGAGGATTTATTAATCCGAACTACTTAATTTAGTTGGGTTTACCCCTCCCGAAGAAATTTCGGGATAGCAGTTGTTATCAATTTGGCCATACAAATTGATTTACAACTGGTTAATCGTTTATGCATTTCTAATGCGTAATCTGGGTTTAACTCAGATTTAGTTTTCGAAAGGCGGAATCACTTCTGAATTTGAAAATTATTTTGTTTGGCCCAATTGCTTTCAACTTCATTCCAACCTACCTGCGTAGAAGAACTTATACCGAATGGACATTATGTATAGTCCAATTTTAGGTTCACATTTCCTTGAAAAAATTGGACTAACATACTGTATCCTCGGCATTTACCAATCTAAATTTACCAATAGCCTTTGGACTATTTATAAATTAAAATTGGTATAACAACCAAGGAACAATTGCTTCTTCTAACCCTTTCTACTATCTTCAAAACTTCTCTGTAATTTTTTTATTCCAATTATTTTTATCATTTATCTTAGCCCAAATGAATTATAGGCTTTTATTCCTCCTGCTTATTTTATGGATTCCAACAGGAGTTTTCGCCCAAGTGTCTGATGACTTCAATGATGGCGATTTTACCCAAAACCCAAGCTGGACGGGCGATGACACCCAATTTACTATTACCAGCCAACAATTGAAATTAAATTCAACCGGTACTGATACGTCCTACCTTGTTACTTCCAGCACAGCTGCACAAACCGCTGAATGGCAAATTTGGGTCAAACTTTCATTTAATCCATCCTCCGGAAATTTTGGAAAAATCTATTTAATTAGTGACCAAGCTAATTTGAATGCAAGTCTAAATGGATACTACATCCAACTAGGAGGAATTGGAACCTTAGACGATATTCGGCTGTTCAGGCAAGATGGCCTAAGCCAAGTTCAACTTATTGATGGTCCTGATAGCACCTTGCAAAATTCAACCAATGAAGTTCGTTTGAAAGTTGTAAGAGATGTTTCTGGTCTATGGACCATTTTTGCAGATACCTTAGGCGGACAGAACCTTGTTTCCCAAGGAAGTGTTACTGACAACACCTATATCTCATCGGCTTATTTCGGTGTTTGGTGTAAATATACCAGCAGCAATGCTACAAAATTTTACTTTGATGATATTTATGCCGGCCCACAAATAATTGACAACCTTCCTCCTACCCTACTAGCGGCCGTACCAAATTCCAACAACCAATTGGAACTGCAATTTGATGAAGCAGTTACCTCGGCCTCTGCCCAAACTATAGCCAATTACCTTGTAAACAATGGAATAGGACAACCCCAAACTGCACTACTCAATGGTCTCGATCCAACCAAGGTAAGCCTTAGTTTTTCAACCCCATTCACAAGCGGAACAGCCTACCAAATTCAGGTGAATGGCCTTCAGGATGCCACCGGAAATACCTTAACAAATGCTCAAGCAAGTTTTAGTTTTTATCAGGTAAAACCTTTAGACGTGGTGTTCAACGAAATCATGCCTGACCCTTCGCCTACGCAAGGTCTGCCAGAAGAAGAGTATATTGAATTGTTCAATAAAACAGCCTTCCCGATTTCATTAAAAAACTGGACCATTACAGCTGGAAGTAGCACCGATATTTTGCCTGATGTCCTCATCCAACCTGATAGCTTTGTGGTATTGCTTTCCACCTCGGCCTTTCCTTATTACATCGACCTACCAAATGCTGTTGAAGTTACAGGTTTAAGCTACCAAGCCCTTACCAACGAAGGTCAAACACTTACCTTGAGGGATACAGCGGGTCAAATCATCCATTCCATTTCTTACACCTTAGATTGGTTTAATGACCCTGATAAAGACGAAGGCGGATGGAGTATTGAACAGCTAGATCCATTCAATCCATGCGGCGGAATTAGCAATTGGAGTGCTTCAGGCGACCCAAGTGGCGGAACCCCAGGATTTAGAAATTCAGTTTACACAAACAATCCCGACAATTTCTCCCCTGAGCCTATAAAGGTGGTTATTACCGGAGCTAACACCATCAACGTTTTCTTCAATGAACCTTTAGATTCCAGCTCCACCCTAAATCCCCTTTCCTATTTGGTTGATAATGGCATTGGAAACCCAACCAGTATTTCAGCCAGCTTCCCTAGTTTCCAGAAGGTATCTATGAGCTTTGCCCAAAATTTCCAAAGCGGTGTAATCTATACCATTACTATCCACGACTTTATTCGCGATTGTATAGGAAATCAATTGGATGCCAGCTATGATTTGAAATTTGCCATACCGCAAATGCCCCAAGCCAATGATTTGGTTATCAATGAAATTCTTTCCTACCCCAAAGATGGAGGTTTTGATTATGTGGAGCTTTATAATCGCTCAAACAAAGTCATCGACCTAAAAGATGTGTACATCGCGCGTTATGGAGACGATGGCTTACCTGAAACCTGGTATCAAGTTGAGGCCGATGGATACCTGCTTTTTGGATCATCTTATGTGGTAATCACCGAGAATGCCGTGGCGGTTAAAAACCACTATTTTTCAAGCAATCCAGATGCTATACTAAGCGTAGAAGATCTACCTTCCTTTAATATCGATTCAGGCAGTTGTGTAATAGGCGACAGTGTGGGCAATATTGTGGATGCAATGTATTACGACGAAGGCATGCATTTCCCTCTCCTGCAAAGCACCAAAGGCGTTTCATTGGAACGACTAAATCCGGAACGTGCTAGTGGAGAGCGTGACAATTGGCATTCAGCAGCCGAAACGGTTGGTTATGGAACCCCTGCCTACCAAAATTCACAATACAATGAAACAGCTACGGCCAGCGATTGGGTAAGTTTGGATCCTCCTATTTTCTCACCCGACAACGACGGCTATCAAGATGTATTGAACATTCTTTTAGCCAGTGAAACCCCAGGAACTGTTGCCACCATGCATATTTATGATGCCAAAGGTCGCTTTGTAAAAAACTTACTTGAAAATGAACTCCTAGGAACAAGAAATACCTTTACTTGGGATGGCATTACCGATAGAGGGGATAAAGCTCGCCTGGGTATTTATATTCTCCTTTGCGAAACCTTTGATACGGCAGGAAATAAAAAGAAAGCGAAAAAAACCTTCGTTGTGGGGGGACAATTCTAAACTAATCCCTTTCCAAGGCTCTTTTAATATCCTTTTGTTTAATTGACTCGCGTTTATCATAAGACTTTTTCCCTTTGGCAACGGCAATTTCAATCTTGGCATAACCAGATTCGGGAATAAACATTATGACTGGAACAATGGTGAGTCCCTTGTCTTTCATTTTATTGGAAATCTTACGTAATTCGTTCTTGGTAAGCAGCAATTTCCGATCACGTTTAGGTTCATGATTATTGTACGACCCTTCGGTATATTCAGAAATATGCACATTTTTCAGAAAAAGTTCACCTTCTTGAAAAGCGCAAAAGCCATCGCTCAAATTCACTTCTTTGGCTCTAACTGATTTTATTTCCGTTCCTGTCAATTGTATACCAGCAATATATTTTTCCAAAAAGGCATACTCAAATCCTGCTCTACGGTTATGTGCAATAGTCTCTGATTTCTTTTTTGCTTCCATTTCGCTGCAAAATTGCGGAATTATACCTTTGCATCAGTGAAAACCAAGCGAATAAAAGTTTTTGAAAGCTCCATCGAGGCCGAATTATTTCTTCCAGAAGGGAAAGTGTATGGTGTACAGGTGGATGGCAAGAAGATTTGCTTAGTGAGGCACCAACAAACCATTTATGCAGTTCCCGACAAATGTCCGCACGAAGGTTATCCACTTTCCAAGGGTTATTGCACCAAGGAGGGCGAATTGGTTTGTCCTTGGCACAAGTATAGTTTTGATGTGAAAAACGGCATGCGAACCAAGGGCCGAGGATACTATCTCAAGCCTTTGAAAGTAGAAGAAACCGATCAAGGCATTTTCGTTGAATGGCCTTTAAGTTGGATGGAATCCTTTTTAGGATAGCAAGAAACGAGGTTCAGGTCTTCGTTTTAGGGTATCTTGGTTTCAAATTCAATTTTAATAAAGTTCATTTGGCGGGTCCCATTCGCCAAAAACAGTAGCCAATGAAAGTAGGTTTTGCATAGGCGAATGGTCGGGCTTTCGGCGCTACTCCTCGGTCTGCTCCGTTACACTGCGCATTCCTGTGGGGTATCTGCCTCTATCCCTACCCGAAAGGAAAAATGAAGAGAAATAAGGAATGAAATATTAAACCCAGAATCCGATTTAGAAATACCGAAACGATTAAGAATTTGTAAATCAGTGATATAACAAGCCGCTTTTCTAATTTTATCCTTCAAATTCCCTTGACATCACCTTAAAGCGGAGAACAAAATTCATGCACTTGCCAAAGGTTATGCGGAGGTTCGGGCAGGGATAGCAGTGAAAAGCCCGCAACGGCCTAAGCGAAAGCGAAAGGCGTGAGGACTTGCAACGAATAGCCCGACCATGAGCCAGGCAGAAAGTTAAAGCCTAGGTAGAATGTAATTGGCGAATGGGGCCCGCCAAATCAAAAACTAAGCAAACGGATTATACCGTCATAATTTCTTTCTCCTTGGTTTCGAGGTGCTTATCGGCTTTAGACGAATACTCGTTGGTGATTTGCTGGATAGTTTCCTCGGCATCCTTTGCCATATCTTCGGGCAATCCATCTTTCAAAAGTTTTTTGATATACTCGTTGCTATCGCGGCGAACGGTTCTCAAACCCACTTTAGCATGTTCGGCTTCGGCACGGGCTTGTTTAACCAGTTGCTGACGGCGCTCCTCGGTCAATGGAGGGATGTTCAAACGAATCAAAACCCCATCATTGGCAGGTGTAAGTCCAAGGTTAGAGGCAAAAATTGCTTTTTCGATAGGCCCCAACATGCTTTTTTCAAAAGGCTGAATGGTAATCATTCGCGCATCAGGAGTATTGATATTAGCAACATTTTTTAGGGGTTGGGTAGTGCCATAGTAATCCAGAAATACACCATCGAGCATAGCAGGATTTGCCCGTCCAGCGCGGATTTTCAACAATTCTGCTTCCAAGTGTCTAATGACTTTACCCATTTGATCTCGGGTATCTTCCATCAATAATTCAACTTCTTCCATGCTTAATATATTTGGGAGGCAAAGCAACGAGTTTTTGAGCAATTCTCCAAGGATTTTTGCGTGCATTCTCAACATAGTTTCCCACCTTTTTTTAGGCAAGGAAAGTGGGGTCAATTCAATCGAAAAAGAAGAAAAACACCGCAGCGGCCACTTTTTCGGTATTGATATCCTTGTAATAACCAACTGTTGAATAGGATGAATTTTGGATTGAGCCATTGGATTTGACATAACCAAGGATGGAATAAGAACTATTCTGCACCGTGCCATCGTCTTTGATATAGCCCAAAGTGGCATAGGAACTGTTTTGGACCGTACCATCCGAGCGAATGTAACCAATAGTGGAATAGCTACTATTTTGTACCGTGCCATCCGATTTGATGTAGCCCAAGGTAGCATACGATTCACTTTGTACGGTTCCATCCGATTTGATAAAGCCAATGGTGGAATAGGAACGGTCTTGAATAGTTTGGGCGAAAAGGCTGTTAAAGCAAACGAAAAAAGCAAAAAAGAAGAAAATACTTTTCATATGATTACCAAGTTACCGACCGGCCGCCCCTTCCACCAGAAGTATTTCGACGTAAAGCCGGTCTGAGATTTAAATAAAAGCGATCGGCCACTGCCAAATCTCTAAAGTTACCAGAAATTCCGCTCAACCAGGCGCCACCGCGGTAAATAGCATTTTCTGCCCCAGGGTACCAATTGGGCTCGTCGGAATCGCCCGAATCGGCTAAACGGCCATTTCCTGAGCGATAGGTAAACTCAAAACCGAGGTTATTGGTGGTAATACATTGTTCCCAAAGGTTTCCACTCATTTCGAGGAGGCCAAAACGAGATGCCCCAGCTTGTAAGCGGTTGCTGGATTCATTTCCTCCAAAGCCACAGCGCAAAGGTCCTTGCACTCCTGCATAGCCGTGGTTGGCCAATCCAGCCGAATCAGAAGCTGTTTCGACAACCGTTTCATTGGTATTACCGGGGTCTACCAAGGTATTGGCATCGACTGAATAGGCTGTTCCCCAAGCAAATCCAAGCGGTACTAGTTTATCTTCCTCTTCCGAACAGGCCTTTTCAAATTCCATTTCGGTGAGAGGGCGCAACCCAGCCCAATCTAGGTAGGCTATTAAATCGGCCCAGGCCAAGAAATTCATGGCCAAGTTTTGTCCGTCATCGCTTTGGTCGAATCCATTATTGGGGTTGAGGTTGCAGGCAATTTGGGTGGGATTTTGGCCATCTGAAGGTTGTGCAATTACCAATCCGTTGCGATTAGCCAAGGTTCCGGCACTGTTCATGACATAGGTTCCGGAGGAGGAAGTAGGTGCTTTCACCAAACGGGTGGTTTGTTGTGACAAAGTCAGGCAATTCAGAAATTCGGCATATTGTTGTTGTGAAATTTCATATTTCATGGCATAAAACGCCTTGTAACCGGTTGGGTAACTTTCGGGGGAAGTAGTAATAGTTAATGGGAAACCGGTAGACAACTGATTGGAGGCGATTCCAAGTGAAATTGGAGAACTGGTTATTGGAAAAGCTTGGCCACTTACACTGTCTTGAAAGGTATGGTTACTTGCTCCGTCACCAAGGGTAAATTCCCCTTCCGAGACATAGGCCATTTCGATTCCAAACACTTTAAACGAATAGGACCCTGCAGGAAGAGGAGAGGCTAATTTGAGTGTGATTCTTTGGTCTTGAAAAGATTGAGAACCACCCAAAGTTGTTTGCTTTACAAACACCCCATTGGAATCAGCAACTGCTTTAATTTCAAGGAGATTCGTGCTAGTTTCATGTGAAGAATCGGTGGAAGATAGTTGTAGATGTTGCCAGGTGCCGTTGCCGTTGGACCTTACCTTAACGAAAACCCAAATGGCATCGTGTGAACCGGCCGAGGGTCCGTTGCCAATGTACCAAGAATTATCCCAAGAAACCTTCAAGGAAAGGGTTGATGCATCCAAAAGTTCCAATTCGGCCAAATGGAGATTGTTTGCTTTCAGGGATTGAAAAATGGAAGAACAGAGAATGAATATGGAAATAAGATGCTTCATGACTGTCTATTTTCTAGCTTAAGAATCCATTGTTTACCAAGGTTTCTGGCAGGCTCTTCAATCCATTTAAAGGTAAAATAGGCTACGAAAAAGGAGCAGAGTAAAATGAAGGCAGAAGCACAAATGAGCCTAATAGTATCCAATAGAGGAGTACCAGAAGGAAAATCCTTAAAAATCATAAAGTCTTTTATCCCAAATAGAATAAAGACATGAATGAAATAAACCGAATAACTCACTTTTCCTAAAAGTACCATAAATGGATTGACCACCAAAGGTAATGAATAGGAATGCAAGACTGCCACGAGCAAAAGAAACAGAAAACCAAATCGGATATGTTCACCCAAGAAAACATCCCGTTGCAACATCAAATCCGTGAAAAAGAAAAACAGGAAAGGAATTAAGGAAGGTAGGGATGGGTTTTCCTTTTTATAAACCAGATAGTAGCAAAAAATACCCAACGCGAACAGAGGAAGCTGGTTTAGAATCAGTTCAAAGGAATATGCGTGAAGGACCTTATCCGTTTCGAAGGGTTGGAAAACAAGTTTAAATACCAAGCGAATAAGCAAGGTAAGATAGAAGAATTGTAAAGCTTTGTTCGAATCTTTAATTCGCAAGTACAAAAATGGCAGAAGAAAATAAAAGTAAACCTCCGTTGATACAGTCCAGCCGCCGTGGACCAGGCTATTAATGTATTCCGGAAAAAAACCAAAGGTAAAACTCAGATGGGCGAGGATATTCCAATGATCTATGGTTATAGTTTTATTGTAGTATTGGAGCGGCCCGAAACCAAAATATACCAAAGAAACGACAATGGCTATGTAAAACATTGGGGCTATCCGAAATAGTCGTCTGATAAAATAATTTCTCCATGGATTCTTTTCTTTTCCGTTCAACGAATCCATAGAAAGAAAGAGGGTAAAGGCAGAAACAAAGAAAAAAAGTTCTACTCCGGACGAGGCGTTTTTAAATACATTCCCAATAAGGGCAGGAAAGGTTTGGTTGTCGAACAAATAATAAGCATGACATAAAATCACCCCCAAAATAGACCAACCTCTTAGCGCATCAATGTATTTAAGGTTGGGATGGGAATTCATGCAGAGGTGGGTGAGAATTTAATTTGGACAACATAGGCCAAGCTAGCATGCCAATCGAAAAAATTGGTTCATAGAGAAGCGAGTTTTGTTGCTGCATATATTTATCATGGTCTATCAATTTACCCCAATGCAACACAAAAAGAGCAATGGAAACAATTAAGGTATTTTTTACAAGCCCAAACAAGCCTCCTAAAATTCGGTTCAGCCATTTTAATTGAATCAACTCCGATAGTTTTTCCATAAACTTCCCGAGCATCATTATTCCTATGGCAACCAAGGCAAAGAGCAGTAAAAAGGATAAAAAGGGCAGGATGGTTTGGTTGATTTGGAAATGGGCTTGCAAATAATCCTTGACAACGGAACTAAACTTCCAGGCAATTACAATTCCCAACCAAAATGCGAGGATGGAGGCCAATTCAATAATAAGGCCTTTCATAATGCCACGCACAAGGCCCCAAACTAAAGGGATTAAAATTAGGAAATCCAGAGTGGACAGTGAATTCACTTGCAATAATGATTACAAAGGCAAATGTAGGCAATATGCCCACAACCTTTTACTGCGACTCCAATTTAGCGCTTTTCACCTTTTCTCCTTTCTTGATACCATCGAGAATTTCCGTATTGATATCATCTGAAATACCGCATTTCAAGTAACGCTTCTCAAATTTACCACCCTTTTGAACCTCTACGTACCTTTTCTCACCTTCTTGTTTAATTGTACTTTCTTTAAGACAAAGCACACTATCCTTTTGGGCAAGTACGATATCTGCATTTGCGCTATATCCAGCCCGAATGATACTTCCCTTTTCGGGTTTGATATAGGCTTTAATTTCAAACTGAATGGCTCCGTTTACATCTGTTCCTTTGGGTGCGATATAATCGAGCTTGGCAGGTATAGATTTATCCGGAATTGCTGCAATTTGAATTCGAATTGGCAAGCCTTCATGGATTTTACCCACTTCGCTTTCATCGAGGTTCCCTTTAAACATGAGCGATTTCATATCGGCAATAGTAGCTATCGTTGTTCCTTCGTTGAAATTATTAGATTCGATAATGGAGGCACCCTTTTTTACGGGCACATCTAATACCGTACCTGTTGCAGTAGAGACAACAATGGTGGAGTTTTGACTTGATTTCTTTGTTGCTCCTTCCTTCACAACCTGTAGCGCATTTTCGGCTGCTTCTTGATCTTGTCTGGCCAGATCCAGCTTTAATTTTACGGGTTGCAAATCAGAGGCCGGTATTACTTGTTGATCGAAAAGTCCTTTTTGGCGATTATATTCCACTTCTGCATCCTTCACAGCGATTTTAGCCCGATCAAGTGCGCTTTCTGCCTGACTTAAATTAGCTGCATTCGGAATAATGCGAATTCGTGCAATGGTTTGTCCTTGGGTTACTGTTTGACCTGCTTCCACGTAAATTTCTTCCAAAATACCCGACACCCTTGATTTAATTGTAATTTCTCGTTGAGGCACAATGCTTCCTGTTGCCACCGTTTTCTTAATGATATTACTTAGGTAGGGTTCTTCTGTTTGAAAAACTTCCTCTTTGGGTTGAGATTTTTGATAGATAAAATAAAAGGTATATCCAATTCCGGCTAAAACAACTAAAGCTATAGTCCAACGAAGCAGTTTTTTAAGCATTCCTATTTTTTTGCAAAGCTATAACGTAGTGCATACCGAATTGGTATTTCAGTGATATGTTCTGTAATGAACACAAAAATTGAAGGTTTTAGGAAGAGGGAATGAAAACCGAAACTAGGCTAATCGACTCATTTTAAGCCTATTAAAATCGAAAAAAGTCAAATTCTTAAAAATTCAAAAGAAGGGATGGTTCAAAAAAAAAGATCCCGGTTTTTACGCCGGGACCTCAAACCCTATGAAAACACTGATTGTTCCATTCAACCAGCGAGCAAATATAATGTCGTTTTCAAGAAACGTGTAAAGATTTTTGATATAGTTTGAAAATAATGGCGAAAAAATTCTTTTTCTTTTGCTCGTATCTATGATAAAAAATAAAATTTAATCTATACAAATTATTAACTATCAGGCAAATAAGTATTTTTAAATGACAAATATCAGTATTCTAAACTCTTATTTGTTCAAAAATAAAGAGAAGTTTTCTATCTGATTTATAGGCTTAAGGTATATTGAATCGAGGCTGAGCGTGGCGCTTCCATCTTCAATGGACGCAGGCTATATTGCCTATTTGCGATATTACTAACGATAAAGGCCAACTTAGATTTCTTGGTAATTTGGTAACTTACCCTTGCATCCATAACCCAATTCCCTTTGGTATGGGTGGCTCTATATTCTGTAATTCCTGAAGGCAGGGTTCCATTAATGGAATAACCAGGGAAAATCTCCACTTTATCCAATCCAAAAAAGGCCTGATCAATATTATCGATGTGGCTATAAAAACGAGCAGAATATCCAATGGAGAAATTCTTGTAAGTGAATTCTACATCCCCTTTAAACTGATGACGGCTTCGGTACTTTAGAACGCCTGATTTATCGCTACTGGTTGATTGATATGACAAAGGTGTTACAACCAAAGAAGTATCAGCACCGATTTGTTGAATGGAATCGTAGGCAAAGATTTTGGTAGGATTCAGAATTTTAGGATCGATTAAAGTATAACCAGTTAAGATAGTCATACTAAAATCCTTTGTAAATTGTCCTTTTCCTGCTAGCGATATTTCCAATCCTCTAATTCGAGTATCACCTGTATTTAGGAATTTAAATCCAATGATGTCAGACCCCGACTGATCCACCTTACCCCAGTTACCCATAACATATTCCATAGCATTGGAATACTCTTGCCAAAACCCTACTATATCCAAATAACCGTAGAATTTACCAATTTTCATTCCTTGTTTAACTCCGATTTCGCCATTCCAGCTTGTTTCAGGTTGCAGATTGGGATTCGGATAGATTTTCAGCCCACCAGCACTTGTTACGATAAATCTTTCTGCAATAGTTGGGAAACGATAGCCCTGACCATAACTTGCTCTTAAATAGGTGGCTTTGGCTAACTTAATAGACAAGCCCGAGCGAATAACGGGTTTAGTAACCACTTCAAGGTTATTGATTTGGAAAAACTCATACCGCAACCCCAGAGAAAGGTTAAAGGCCTTCCAAAACTTCTTGTCCAGCTGCGTATACACCGCTGCATTGGTTGAATGGTTGCTTCCATCGCCATCGCCAATGTATAAATTAGAAACCGAATTTGTATGTTGGGCCATTACCCCAGCGGTCATGTTCAAATCTTCAACAAATAAAAAATTCCTTTGAAACTGATATTCACCATAGGTAACAAGGCTTTTATTGCTTTGGTTGTTGCTGTTTTGATTATCTGCGTAATATAGCCGAGTTCTTAAGTAATGCTTAGTGCCATTTGATTTCACATAAGAAAGAAAGGGGTCAACATAAAAAGTAAAAATTTCTTGCAAGGTCATAGTTCCGGGATAGGACCGATAAAGCCCTGAAGTATCATTGTTCCAAACCAAGGAGAAGTTGGTTTTGGTGCGCATAAAATTCCCGTTTATTCCATAAGCTAACCCTTCCTTCTTCTTGCTTCTTCTTCTCAGTTTAAAATTCAATCTACCTTTCACATCGGCCACATCAGAATTGGTTAAGGTATCCGGCACTTCTCCTGCAGCAAAGGCATATTTACCATTCACATCCCATGGACCTATATAATTATGGTCGTACTGAAAACTACCGCCAAAAACCAAATCCCATTGTTTAATTCGTTGGGAATGAAAAAAGTTGATTCCAGAAAAATTGGCTGGCCCATTCCACCATTTTTTTCCATTGGCGGCTTGCATATCCATTCCAAAGAAATTGGCAAATTTTTGTCCACCATTCATTGACTCTGTTTCAGGAGATGAATAAAAACCAGAATAGAAATTAATCTTTGTTTCTGGCTTCTCTTTGGGATAGGCCGTACGAATATTTATTACGCCGCTCAATGCACCTGAGCCAAACAAAACAGAGGATGCACCTTTTACCACTTCCACCTGTTCAAGATTCTCAACCGGAATAAATCCCCATTCAGGTTTACCGGCATCACCCAACAACATCGGCAAATCGTCGACATAAACCCCAACCCTCGTACCTACACCAAAGGTAAAACCACTTCCACCTCGAATTTGAGGTTCACTATCATAAACTGTCAAGCCGGGAGTTTGCTCTAAAGCAGAAGAAATCGTTCTAGTATTCTTGTTTTCAACCAAACTTGGCTTGATAATCTCAATTGATTGGGTAATCTCTTCGATTCGTTGTGTAAATTTTCCAGCAGAAACTACAACTTCACCCAGTTCTTCAACCAATGGCTTTAGTTTTATATCAAGCACAGTAGGCTGGTCTGGAGAAACATTTATTTTAAAGGTGTCGGAAACCATTCCAGTATAGGTTACTACAACTTGAAGGGAGCCTACAGCCGACTTAAAGGAGAAATTTCCATCTATGTCAGTGCTGGTACCATTGGTTTTATCATTGAGATTAAATACATAGGCTCCAATTAGGGTTTCCTTGGTATTTGCATCTGAAACAGTACCTTTTACAACCCCAGTTTGGGAAAAACCAGTTTGAAAAAAGGCAATACAGAACAATGCAGCAAGAATTCTTTTCATGCAGGTGATGATTTGAAAGAGTAAAAGTAGAGGTGCTTATGGCAAAAAAGCGAAACCTCCGATATGGTTTATCAACATACCGGAGGTTTGCCTAATTGATGGTATTATCGGGTGATAGAAACCTTTCCAGAAAAGGATTTCCCACTAGCTGTATTTATCGTGTACAAGTAATTTCCAACAGGTAAGCTATTAACGTCAACTTCAATTTCGCGGTTATCGATTAATTTGCGGCGTACCACTTTGCCTTCTACATCAGAAATGGTAATTGTACCTGATTCATTCTCATAATAGGTAATTAAAAGCTTGTCGCTAGCTGGATTTGGGTATACTTTGCAATTAACTTTTGCAAATTCAGCCACACTGGATGGGTTGTAAATGAACTCCGCATCATCAATGTAGATTTCGCTATTCGCAACTGGGGTATAACCAGAACTAGCATTCAAAATAGCTCTTAGTTTCACTGGTGTGTTGGCATTAAAGTAGTTTATCGGGGCTGAGAACCGAACAAAATTTGGAACTTCCTCATACACATTAATTCTTCCACGACCCACGGTGTCAGTTGCATCAGAATTTATTAAAAGAATCTCCACATACCCTGTGTCGGTAACACTGATACCACTCAAAGCTGGAGCATATTTTATCCATGCTACAACACTATCAGGACGCGAAGTGAAAGCCATTCCACTTTCGATTACAAAGTTTGTAACATTGATATCGCCAGTGGTAGCCATACCTGGAATAACTCCACTTGGAGATAAAGCCGAGGCAACTGATTTCAAGTAAACAGAATACGTTCCTCCATGTACATTTTGACCTGTACCTTTTCCACAGGTTACAATACCAAGCCCAACGGCTGTAAAGGCATTCAAAGAATTAAATTGGGCAGGATGTGAAGATGTATTCGGTGCTGAATAATTTTCCCAAGTTTCAAAACCTCCATTTGGAAAGGCTTCTTGGGTTTGTGCAAATAGAGTAGTGCTGAATGCAAAACTCAAAACTGAAAGTATTACTTTTTTCATTGGTCAAGGGTGATTTAAAATCGCCGCAAAAGTACAGCTTATTTTTTTGCATCAACTTTTTTGTTTCAGTTTATCAACTTCAGCTTGTTAATAGCAATAATATGCTATTATCCAAGCAGTTGAGCTAATGGCTTCACAAAACGATCGATATCTCCAGCACCTAAGGTAAGCAATACCTCTGGCTTATTTTCTTCTACCTTTTGGAGTAATTCTTCCTTTTGTACCAATTGCTTGCGCTTGTTTTTCAACTTACTTAACAGCCATGAGGAAGTAATTCCCTCTATCGGTAATTCCCTAGCGGGGTAAATTTCCATTAAAAGTACATCATCAAGCAAATCCAAAGATTGGGCAAACCCATCCGCAAAATCCCTGGTTCGTGTAAAAAGATGGGGCTGGAAAATTCCTGTTATCCGTCTATTCGGATAGATTTCCCTTACAGCCTTGATACAAGCTTCCAATTCTCTTGGATGGTGAGCATAATCGTCGATATATACACATTCATTCGTTCGAACTTGAAACTCAAACCGCCTTCTCACTCCTTTAAAATTTGCCAATGCCTCCCGAATCTCCTTCTCCTCAGCACCTGCCAATAAAGAAACACCAATGGCAGCTACCGCGTTTTCTACATTGTGTCTTCCAGGAAAGGCGAAAACTAAATCCTTAAATTCACCCATTGGGCTTATCAAATCAAAGACAAAGGCTCCATCAGCCACGGATTTTATGATACCACAAAAATCAGCCTCGGGCACCTCTCCAGCTTTAACTACCTCGTAAGTATAATATGGAACACTCAGTTTAGAAACAATATCCAAACCCTTTCTCACCAATAATCGACCATCAACTCTTAGCTTTTTCGTGAAATCTAGGTAAGATTGCTTTACATGATCGGCATCCCCATAAATATCAAGATGATCGGCATCGGTGGAAGTTAAAATGGAATACATTGGACTCAAAGTCAGAAAACTCCTATCAAATTCATCGGCTTCCACTACCAAATTAGGACTTTTGGCCAACAATAAATTGGTTTGGTAATTTACACTTATCCCACCCAAAAAGGCAGAACATCCAGCCTTGGACGAATGCAATAAATGGGCCGCAATAGTGCTGGTAGTTGTTTTCCCATGCGTTCCTGCTACTGCTATAGTCGTAAAGGCCTCAGAAATTAGGCCCAAGACCTGACTGCGTTTATAAAGTTCAAATCCTTGTTGTATAAACCAATTTTTACCTTGATGATCCTTTGGAATGGCTGGAGTGAATATCAATAACAACTCATGCTTGGATGCTGTCCTAACCGAATTCGGAATGGCCTCCACGCTGTCATCATAATGGATTTGTATTCCGATAGATTCCAACTCCAAGGTCAAATCGCTAGGTGTTTTATCATACCCGCTGACCGATTTGCCTAAAAAATGGAAATAACGGGCCAAAGCCGACATGCCTATTCCACCAATTCCTAATAAATAAACGTGTTTTATGGATTCAAAATTCATGCGTATTCCTAATCCTCAAAAGTAATACCGATTGGTAATTTAGTACAGCTCAATTTTCTAAGAAATAAAATTGAGCATTTTGAATGTATTTTCTCTTTATGATTTCCACTTGCCTTTCCAATTCTTTCAAACAGTATTCAATTAAAGGATAACGGCTTATATTCTGACTTGAGAATTGGTTCAAGGAGACTTTCCATAGAAGTTTACTAAACTAAATCAACTCCAATCTTCTAATCCCGCTTACATTTGTGTACTGAATCAAGCCTTGAAAAAGTTAGTTGCCCTATTCCTGTTTTTGTCCCTGGGCTTGGCCATGGAAAGCAATTTGGGGCCTTGGCTACAACATGCTTGGCTTTCCTATCAAAGCAAACAAGCCAACCTTCAACTGCATGAATTCAGAACAATCCAAATACAAGCGCTTCAACAAAACACTTGCACACAAACTTTCCAAAACCTGAAGGAACGTGCTAACAAAGGTTTTCATACCTATCTCTATGTAAAAAGCAACTTAGTGAAATGGTCCGACAACCAAGAAAATATAGCTTTAGACGAATCTGCACTTTTTCGCTTAGGGAAAAGTTGGATAGAAACCCCTGAAGGATTTTACCTCAGTGCCCACAAAAACCAAGGCGACACCCTTTTGCTTTCTCTATTTAAAATTGAAAGCCATTATCCGGTAAACAATTCTTATTTAAAAAACACACCAAATCCCCATTTAGGCTGGGATATCCAATCACTAGAAGTCCTGCCAAACAAAACCGACCGTGAAGGACTTCCCGAACTAACTATACTCGAAACAAAAGTTCCCATTCTTTCTATTCTTTCACTTATTTGTTGGATATCGGCTTTTTTACTGTTTGCAAATCTCCTAAACAAGGCTACTCCAATTTGGAAAGTGAGTGGCGTACTGATTCTAATTGGTGGCCGATTGGTAGGCCTTTACTACCAACTCCCCTACTCCATCCATTCCATTGACTGGTTTACTCCGCAAGATTATGCCTATGCTTGGTGGTCTCCCTCTATTGGAGATTGGTTTTTGAATGCCCTATTGTTCTTTTGGGTAAGCAACCTGCTACGGAATTGGTTACAAGAACGCCAACTTTCAAACCTGCAACAAAAGGTCTTTTTCTTTGGAACCAGCACCCTTGGTCCGCTGCTTTTACTGTGGTCGATACAAAATATCTGCACCCACTCCGAATTCTTCCTCGACCCTGCCGTACTGGTTAAACTTCGATGGACTTCCTGGTTAGCTATATCCGGACTTTGCCTTATTGGTTGGGGAATTTTCAGGCTCACTACCCTGCACCAGATTTCGGTTAAAGAAAATAGCCTTCTTTTGCTAGCAGCCGCCTTTATTACAGAAAGTTTCGCTTGGATACATTGGCACAACAGCTTGGTCTGCCTAACCCTGCTTAGTTTCTACTTGGGAGTATTTGCTTATTTCATTTTCACTTTCAAAGGATTGCTCAAGGCTCCTTCTACCCAACTTGCTGTTGCAGGTGTATGCCTTTCTTTGTTTCTTAGCCTTGGCCTACATCATTTTAACTTGGTAAAGGAATCTTCTGAGGTGGAATATTTGGCTGGTAAACTGGTTTCAGGAAGGGATTGGGTACAGGAATACCTTTTTAAAAGAATTTCCCAGCGCATAAAATCAGACAGGAACATTAAAAACGCATTGAGCATCAGACCCATTCAGGCCAATTTGCTCAATGACGCCATCCGCGCGCAATTCAAAGACGAGTGGTCGAATTTCGAACTGGGTTTTATCCTCCATTCTACCAAAGATTCACTAATCGTTCGCGACTTCCCAAACCATGAAATCACTCTTAATGAGGTCGAGCGCTTCAAATCGGAAGCAGAACCAACCGAAACCAATGGACTTTGGCTCATTTCTCCAGGACAAAAATTTGTTTACTTAGCCGAAATCAATTTTACTACTGGACGTGGTGAAGGAAATCAAACGTATCAACTCTACCTCCTGTTTTGGCAAAAAGCCAGTCAAAATACCATTGGTTACCCCGATCTTTTGCTCGAAAAAGGAATTGGCTTTAAGGAACAACTGCAAAACTATTCCTACCGAATCAGCCAACACGATAGCCTGATCGCACAAAGCTTTGTGCATTGGCAAAGCAACGCTATTTTTCAAAAATCCTCCGTTTCTACCTGGAAAAAATGGAAAGACCAAGATTTATATTGGAAAATTTACTCCAATAATGGCGATACCCAAGTTGAAATCACACGCCCAAACCAGGCTTGGGCTTCCTACTTAAATGCATTCACCGTATTGTTTAGTTTCTTTTTTGTTCTTGGCATCATCAGCACCTTGCTATCCCGTCAGTATGCTATCCAAGATTTCCTATTTCAAAGTTTCAGAAACCGCATTATCACTGCTACGACAGGATTGCTCACCCTCACTCTTTTTATCATTGGTTTTGCCTCTGCTAGGCTCATGGTCAGACAAATTGAACATAAAAACACTGAATTAGCCGAAGAAAAAATTTCTACCCTTCGCAACCGAATTGAAAAGCAACAATGGATCTCCAATTCTTTCTTACTCGATTTGGCCCAAGAATCCAATGTTGACATTCATGTTTTTGATGCAAAAGGCATTCTGCATGCTACCTCCCGACCCATTATTTTCAGAGATGGCTACTCCGGAAAAATGATGAATCCTGAAGCAAAACAAAGTTTAGAAAACCCTTATGCAGAAGATAGCTTTTTAAAGGAAAACATTGGTCAGTTGAGCTTCCTCTCTGCCTACACCAAATTTAAGGTTCAAAATAACTCCTATTACCTTAATATTCCGTTGTTTGCCAAACAAGAAGAAATCAGGGAGGAGCTTTCGTTCATGGTATCCTCCTTATTAAATATTTACTTCATCTTGGTTGCCTTATCGGTAGTGCTAACTTTGGTTATTTCGGGCTATATCACGGCTCCCCTTGAAACCATGGCTGAAAAACTAGGTAAAGTAGATTTGAAAAAGCCTGAATATATTCAATGGAAAGGGGAAGATGAAATAGGCAAACTGGTAGAAGCATATAACCACATGGTAGATGAATTGGGAAAAAGTGTGGAAGAATTAGCCAAATCGGAGCGGGAAAGCGCTTGGCGAGAGATGGCAAAACAAGTAGCCCATGAAATCAAAAACCCACTAACACCTATGAAATTGCAGGTCCAGCATTTGATTTTACGCTATAAATCAAATTCACCGGGTTGGGAAGAACAAATGGTAAAAACCATGAACCTGCTCGAAGAACAAATCGACAACTTGGCCAATATTGCTACGGCTTTCTCCAATTTTGCCAAAATGCCTTTAGGACAGCCCGAACGCTTCGATGCCAACGAAATCCTTCAAAATCTTTTCCACCTGCATCAAAACGAAAATGCCATCGCTCTTACCATGAACCTCCCTACCCTACCGGTTTGGATATACATGGATAAACAACAATTCTCTAGGGCTATTCAAAATGTAATTAAAAATGCCATACAATCCATTCCGAACGATAGGCAAGGAGAAATCAAGCTCAATTGCTGGGTGGATGAGCAACACTTTTGGATTGAAATTAAAGACAATGGAGTTGGAATTCCAATAGATGTTCAAGAAAAGATTTTCACGCCCAACTTCACCACCAAATCCTCGGGCATGGGGCTAGGCCTTGCCATGGTTAAAAACATACTGGATCAAGCCCAAGGCAAAATCAGTTTCGTTACAGCACCAAACCAAGGTACCACCTTCACCATTCAACTTCCCTTAAAAACCTAGTGGCCGGCATTTACATCCATATTCCCTTTTGTAGGAAAGCCTGTACCTATTGCAACTTCCACTTTTCTACCCATACCAAAACACTTCCCGATTTGGTGTCTGGAATCGTTTGGGAGCTCCAGCAAAAAAAAGATTTTTTCGAAGGCCAATCCATTCAAACAATTTATTTCGGTGGCGGAACCCCTTCCCTGCTCGAAATCAATCAATTGGATAAAATACTAGTTGCCATCCACCGTCACTTTCCTATACTTGACAAGTCCGAAATCACCCTAGAGGCCAATCCCGACGACATGACCGAACAAAAACTAAAGGATTGGAAAAGTGTAGGCATAAACCGTCTGAGCGTAGGCGTTCAGAGTTTCCGCGACCAAGACCTTAGCTGGATGAACCGCAGTCATCGCTCGCAACAAGCCATTGCAGCCTTGGAATTGGCTCAGAAAACCGGTTTCCACAATTTGAACCTCGACCTAATTTATGCCCTTCCCGGACTTTCGGACCAAGCTTGGAAAGCCAATATTCACCAAGCTTTTGCCTTAGGTATTACACATTTATCGAGCTATTCCCTTACAATTGAAGAAAAAACCAAACTGAGGCATTTGATAAAAAAAGGCGAAATGCCCGGGGAGGATGATGACCAAAGTGCTCGCCAATTTGAACTTTTAATGCAAGAGGCCGAACTAGCAGGTTTTGAACAATACGAAATATCCAATTTTGCCCAACCTGGTTTCCGCTCCTTGCACAACAGCAGTTATTGGAAACGCGAGCCTTACTTGGGAATTGGCCCTTCTGCCCACTCTTTCAAGCATTCTACCCGTACCTGGAATATTAGCAGCAATGCGGCCTATTTGCAAGGCATTGCCAAGGGCGTTTTAGAAACCGAATCCGAACGTTTAAGCACCGAAAATATAGCCAACGAAATCATCATGACCGGCTTACGAACCAAAGAAGGATTTCAACTCAAAAGCCTACAGGAACTGAATTTTCCGAATTTTGAATCTTGGTTAAACCTGCTAAAAACCAAGATCCAACAGGGAATGGTGCAGCAAAGCCAAGGTTTTGTTCAGCTCAGTCACAAAGGCAAATTTTTCGCCGACGAAATCGCATCTGACCTCTTTTTTTGAGTTCGAAACCAGGTAAGTAGATAAGTAATCTTTATAATTCTTTGGCGGGCCCTTTTCGCAAAACCTGTAGTGCTAGATTTGACCTTTAACTAGGCGAAAAGGCCGGGCTATTCGTTGCAAGTCCTCGCGCCTTTCACTTCGCTCAGGCCGCTGTGGGCTTTTCACTGCTATCCCTGCCCGGAAAGAGCATTGTGCTAGTACTAAACATTGGTGTTTTGAAACCAATTTCCAAAAGGAATTACCCGCAAAAATCCAGTTCATTTAACCCAGATTACGCATTAGAAATGCATAAACGATTAACCAGTTGTAAATCAATTTGTATGGCCAAATTGACAACAACTGATAAATCGGGGTAAACCCAACTAAATCAAGTAGTTCGGATTAATAAATCCTCCTATTGATTAATTTGGGTTTAAAGGCCAAATGCCAAGTTTCCGCACGTCACTCCCCGGGAAGGGATAGCAGTGGATAGCCCGGAGAACAGCCGTAGCGCAGCAGGCTGGGCGAGGACTAGGAACGAATAGCCCGACCCGACGCCCCTTTGCCACTGCCCAAATTCAAAACACCAAAATGCTTGGGGCGGAAGGGGACCCGCCAAATAAAAAAAGAGCAACAGAAAAATACATCTAGAAACAGGTAAAAAGAAAGGGTAAAATTGCGACCTTTGACAACCATGATTTTGAGTAATTTCCACAGCCATACGCACTATTGCGATGGAACCGACTCCCCTGAAACCTATGTAAAAAAAGCGATTGAATTGGGGCTTAAGGCTTATGGATTTTCGAGTCATGCACCTATTCCGTATCCGGTTGTGAAATGGTGTATGAAAATGGATAAACGCTGGGATTATGTGGGTGAAATCAAGGAATTAAAAGCAAAATATGCGGGCGATATTGAACTATTTTGCAGTATGGAAGTGGATTTTATACCGAAGGAAATGGGTTGTTCGGCCCCTTGGATAAAAGAGTTGGGATTGGATTATACGGTTGGTTCAGTTCATTTTGTAGGTTTTGAAGAAGACGGAATACCTTGGGAAATTGATGGGGCACACGAAGTATTCAAACGTGGTTTAAGCAAGCTATTTGGAGGCGATGCAAAAAAGGCCGTTATACAGTATTTTGAACTAACGCGCACCATGCTCGAATCGGATTGTCCGAGCGTTCTGGGCCATATGGACAAAATAAAAATGCATAATTCGGAATTTCGGTATTTTGAAGAAGATGCGGTTTGGTATCGAAACCAAGTGATGGAAACCTTGGAAATGGCTAAATCAAAGCAAGTGTTGATAGAGGTTAATACCCGCGGCATTTATAAAAAGAAAACCACCGAACCCTATCCTAGTCCATGGATTTTAAAAGAAATGAAAAAGTTGGGAATACCGGTTGTAGTGAATTCCGACGGGCATCATCCCAATGAAATAATTGCTTGCTTCGACCAGGCCTATGCGCATCTGCGACAAGCTGGTTACACCGAAAGTTTTCACTTTTTGAATGGAGAATGGAAGGCTGAAGGAATTTGAATTCTACCTACCTTTGTTGTTCAGATGTCAGAAACCGCAAGCCATAGTCAGACCGAAACAAGCATCGACCTCGAGGCCGAAAAAAAGGAAATTCTTCGCAGATACAAACTTTTAATTAAGGCGGCCAAGCGTTCCAATACCAAGGAAGAGCGCGAACTAATTCGCAAGGCCTTTGATGTAGCCTTGGAAGCCCACAAGGATGTGCGACGAAAATCAGGCGAACCTTATATTTTCCATCCGATAGCAGTAGCCCAAATTGTTGCTGAAGAAATAGGGTTAGGAACCACGGCTATTGTATGTGCATTGTTGCACGATGTAGTGGAAGACACCGAAATGACCTTGGAAGATATGAGTCGATTGTTCAATCCCAAAGTGGCCCAAATAATCGACGGATTGACCAAAATTTCGGGAGTAATAGACCAATCCAATGTAAGCATACAGGCTGAAAACTTCAGGAAAATCCTGTTGACCATGGCCGAGGATGTCAGGGTTATTTTAATCAAAATTGCTGACAGGCTGCACAACATGCGAACCTTGGGTGCTATGAGCCCCAAATCCCAGTTGAAAATTGCCTCGGAAACCCTGTATTTATATGCACCTTTGGCGCATCGGTTGGGCTTATATACCATAAAAACCGAGCTTGAAGATTTAAGTTTAAGCTATACCGAACCTGATATTTACAAGGATATCGTAGAAAAGCTTAAGGAATCGCAAAAGGAACGGAACCGCTTCATAAATAAATTCAGTTTTCCGATTATCCATAACCTGACCGAACAAGGCTTTACCTTCGATATCAAAGGACGGACAAAATCCATTTTTTCGATTTACAAGAAAATGAAGAAGCAGGCCATACCTTTTGAGGAAGTTTATGACCTGTTTGCTATTCGTATCATCGTAGACACCCCATTTGAGAAAGAGAAATCGGATTGCTGGCGGGTATATTCGGTAGTAACTGACTTTTACAAACCTAGTCCGGAAAGGCTTAGGGATTGGATTTCGACACCGAGGGCCAATGGTTATGAATCATTGCATACAACGGTAATGTCGAATACCGGCCAATGGGTGGAAGTGCAAATTCGGACCAAGCGAATGGACGAAATCGCCGAAAAAGGAGTGGCTGCCCATTGGAAGTACAAGGACCAAAACAGCGCAGAAAACCATATTGACGATTGGTTAGGTAAAATCAGGGAGATGTTGGAAAACCAAGAAACCAACGCCTTGGATTTTGTGGATGATTTCAAATTGAACCTTTTTACCGAGGAGATATTCGTTTTTACACCAAAAGGAGAACTAAAAACCTTGCCATCAGGGGCCACCTCCTTGGATTTCGCTTTCGATATCCATTCGGATGTAGGTTCGCATTGCATAGGAGCCAAAGTGAACAATAAATTGGTGCCTTTGAGCCACAAGCTAAAGAGTGGAGACCAGGTGGAGGTGCTAACCAGCAGCAAACAAAAGCCGAAAGAAGATTGGCTGAATTTTGTTGTAACAGGAAAAGCCAAGGGGCGCATTAAAATGGCCTTAAAGGAAGAAAAACGGCTGGTGAGTGAGCAAGGAAAAGAAATTGTAGAAAGAAAACTTAAAGCACTGAAAATCAATTGGGATGGGAATGCAATCAACAAAACCATTACCTATTTCAAATTTGACAATGCCTTAGAGTTTTACTATAAAATTGCCACCAATGCTTTTGATATCCGGCAAGTGGTAGAATTTTTAAAGACATCGGAGAAGAAAAATTGGTATACCATGCTTCGGGAAAGGTTATTGCCTAGCAAATCAGGTAGCGACTCCCAACCTAAGCAGAACCTCGAATCGATGGTTACCACAGTGCGTGGAAAATCAGACACCTTGGTTATTGGAGAGGACCAACAAACACTCGATTATAAGTTAGCCAATTGTTGTAATCCTATTCCGGGAGACGATGTATTTGGATTCATAACCATTAACGAAGGAATAAAAATACACCGTGTAAATTGCCCCAATGCAGTGCAGATGATGAGCAATTATGCCTATCGGGTTGTAAAAGCCAAATGGACAAGCAAAGAGGCAATTTCTTTCTTAGCAGGATTGAAGGTAACTGGTTTTGACGATGTAGGGATTGTAAACAATATCACCAAAGTCATTTCAAACGACCATTTAGTTAATATGCGGAGTATCAGCTTCGATAGCAATGATGGAGTATTTGAAGGTACCGTACAAGTATATGTGCAGGATACAAACCATCTTACCACCCTTATCAATAATTTAAAAAAGGTGAGAGGGGTTCAGACGGTTTATCGTTTCGACAAAAATTAATGGATATCGCCCTAAGCTGTAGTTTAGGTTCAAAGGGATGCAACTAACAAGGTAGGCAAACAGATTTTCAAGGGATTCGACTCACAAAAACAGCTAGAAGGACTATTTTAGTTTAGCTTTTTATCAAGGAATAGCAAAGTTAATTAGCACATTGGCAGTGGTAGTTCCTTTATCACTTAGGTTAAGGCTTGTATTTGTAGTACTTACCCAATCTCCACTGCTAAAGCCCATGCTTCCATCCTTATCATACAAAGCATAGACATAATACCCACCTGGATGCATGTAATTAAAGGTATAATTAGGGTTATTGGCATTTAAAATCACGTACCTTGAACGAAACTTCATATTACCATAATTCAAGGAAAATCCGTTAATAAGCGGCTGTGTTGTTAACAGGATAAATACTTTTTTGGATGCGATTGGACTAAGGTTTGGGGCAAAGCTGTAATTAATTGTAGATTTACCCAGGTAAGGTTGTTCAGATTCCGCATAGGGTTCGCTGGTTGTATTATAATAGATCGATTCGGAAACGCCTTGAAAACTTTGGCTGAGGTTCCTTCCTACGGCATGTTGAGGAAAATTGAAAAGGGTAGTAGCTGTTTGAGCCGAGGTAGTATCCTGCAATTTAGCTCGCCAAGCCATGTGCAGAACAGGTTCGTTTAATGAATTGGATTTGTTGGTATAGGAGAGAATAATTAGACTATCCTGTTTTCGGATCACCTCGGTAAAGGCACGGATTTTCCCTTTTAATATTTCAGAGAAGCGGTAATAGGATTGCAAATTGGTTTCAGAAACACTATCGGCCAAGAAGTAGGACACCCTAGTCATGCCATTAAATGAACCACCGTTTCGGAAGGCGATGCGGTAATTGTTGTTGTAAAAAGCCACAAAAAACGACATATGAATATCGTTCAAGGTATCAAGTTCATTTTTAGCTGAAATTTGAGTAGGAGAAATCGGACGAAAATCGACTATCCATTCAGGATATCCACCAAGGGCGGTGGAAGAAGTAACCGGTCCGTTCCATATGCCTTTGACCTTTTCCAAAACCCCGTAGCCGAAAATGCTATCTGTGGTGGGTTCGTTTGGATCAGGAGGAGGGTTAGTTGTATTCGGAGTTTCTCTTTTACAACCTAGAAAGAGCAGGCCGATTAAAATCAAGAGGTGTGGAAGTTTATTCATGGGTACAATTCAAATCAAAGGTAAGGTCATTCTTTAAACAGGTTGGAAAATTAAGCCAAATACCGTTTCTCCGGGATGACTTTTCACAAGTAGGCGACCTTTATGTTGGCGCATAATTTCTCTAGATAGGCTTAATCCTATGCCTGATCCTTGCGATTTTGTTGTAAAAAAGGGTACAAAAACCTTATCCAGCAGTTCAGGTGGGATTCCGGGGCCATTATCTCCTACTTCAATTTTCATTTCACCACCGATGGTTCTTTGGCAGCCAATTGTCAAAACAGGATTTTCTTTGTTTTCAAGGGATTCGATTGCATTTTTAATCAAATTTATTAATACTTGCTCAATTTGGCTATAGTCCGCAAATACCTCCTCCCCTTCTAAGTACTTTCTTTGCAGACTGATTCCTTTTTGGGATAGTTCCTTTGAAAAGAGGTAGATCACTTGGTCTAACAGATCAGCGACCATAATTTTTTCCAATTGAGGTGGAGGTATTTTCGTTAATTTTCGGTAGGAATCCACGAATTTCAAAAGGCCTTCGCTTCGTCTTTTGATGGAATCTAGTCCTTCCAGTATTTCTTCCTTTTCAATAGGTGTATTGGGATTTTCAATACTTTCTTTTAAGGCACCGGCAAGGGATGAAACGGGTGTAATTGAATTCATGATTTCATGAGTCAACACACGAATAAGTTTTTGCCATGCCTCTGCTTCCGAGTGATCGATTTCTTGGTAAACATCCTTTACCGAAAGAATCTTTAGTTTTTTACCTGTAGAAACTAAATCAGAGGCAGTAATCGAAAGCTTTAACAAGGCATGCCGGGTTTGAATGGAAAAGGTGATATTTTGTCCATTCTTTATAGATAGAAGCAATTCAGGGAGTTCTTCTTTAACTTTCCTAAGACCATTCAAATGTGATAAATGCGGAACATGAAACAGGTTCAAAAAGGCAGGATTGATAAATTCAAGATTTCCTTCCATATCGAAACAAATAAAGCCTATTCCAACCTGATTTAGAACAGATTGTAGAAAGATTTTTCGGCTTTCTTGATTGGCTTTCAACTTTGAAAACTCTGCCGTTATGGTTTCAAATGCTTGGGATAGCTCTTTAAAACTCGAATCTGGGTATTCGGCTAAAAAACGTTGTGAATAATCGTTGCTTTTTAGGGCAAGGATTAATTTCGAAACTTCCCTATTGGTTGAATTGGTTAGTTGAAAAAGTCTAATTCCAAGGGCCAACAAGGTCAAAGCCAAGAAAAAGCTTGTAATTGTCCAATTCTTATTCAGAACCACCCAGCTAAAGGCAAAGGAAGCCAAAAGGATAAGTACAATGAGTAGAAATACCCTTACCGAAAACCGTTTTAACATTTTCCAAAAATACATTGCTTCTGAATGCCTTGAACCAACGCTAAAAATTGTTCGTTCTTGGAAAAGCGATGGCTAAACTAGCTAGGATATAAAAAAATGCATTAACTTAGCATCCTGTATATTTAAAATATGAAAAAGAGAGCTTTACTTCCTGTTTTCTTGTTGCTTGGTCTTTTTTCCATGGTTTCTGTTTCTTGTAAAAAGTCCATTTTGAACAATTTAGAAGGTTCATGGGCCATGGTTCCTATCAATGACGGAATGCTATTGGGGGATGATGGAGTGGCACAGGATGGTTGGGAAGTTTGGGAGTTTACAACAGGAACCCTTTCAATTGCTCCTGGAGGCGGTGCAAAACGATTTGTTTCTAATTATACTGTTGCCGATTTATTTATTGAATCCCGATTAATTGTTAAGGATATGACAAAGGATGGAATAAGTATTGCTGAGACAAATGAAAAAGGCTATGAACAGTATCAAACTACTTGGACCATTGTTAAATTGAACAGCCAAAGATTGGTCCTTTTTAGCCAAAAATCTGGTGGTATTCAGCGCGAATTCCTTCGTCTTTAATCCATTCATTTCCTTTGTCAAAGACAAAAACCGTATGGTTTTGCCAAAATTGTGGGCACCAATCGCCAAAATGGATTGGTAAATGTCCATCCTGCGCCCAATGGAATTCATTTGTAGAAGAATTACTTGAAAAACCGAGTTCTGGAGGTTCTTGGCAGAAAACACCGGATGTTTTGGCCTCTTCTCCAAAGCTTATCCAGTCTATAGAATTTAAACTGGAATCACGGATTGAACTTCCTGATGAAGAATTGAATAGGGTACTTGGAGGAGGATTGGTGCCTGGTTCGTTGGTTTTATTAAGTGGGGAACCGGGAATTGGTAAAAGTACCTTATTGTTGCAATTGGCATTAAAAGCCAAAACCTTAAAAACCCTTTATGTAACTGGAGAAGAAAGCGAACTTCAGGTAAAAATGAGGGCAGAACGGATTGTTCAAGGTGAAAACCAATGTTTTATTTTAACGGAAACCAATTGTAAGAGTATTTTGCATGCTGCACAACAATTGCAACCTGCAATGATTGTAGTTGACTCCATTCAAACCGTCTGGAGCCCTGATATTGAATCATCGCCCGGAAGTGTTTCACAGGTAAGAGAATGTGCTACGGAATTTTTAAAATTCGCTAAAAGCAGCCAAATTCCTGTATTCTTAGTTGGGCATATTACGAAAGATGGAAATATTGCAGGTCCAAAGGTTTTGGAACATATGGTAGACACGGTGTTGTTGTTTGAAGGGGACAGAAATTATGTTTTTCGTTTGGTAAGAGCGTTTAAAAATCGCTTTGGATCAACAGCAGAACTTGCCATCTACGAAATGAAAGGGGATGGTTTAAGAGAAGTAAACAATCCATCAGAGGTATTTCTTTCCCAACGCGATGAAAGTTTAAGCGGGATTGCAGTTGCAGCTATGCTGGAAGGAGTGAGACCAATGCTTATTGAAGTACAAGCCTTGGCCAGCTCTGCTGTTTATGGTACACCTCAACGTAGCGGCACTGGTTTTGACTTACGTCGATTAAACATGCTTTTAGCCGTACTTGAAAAACGCTGTGGCTTTAGACTAGGACAGAAGGATGTTTTTTTAAGTATTGCTGGGGGACTAAGGGTAGATGACCCTGCTATAGATTTGGCGGTGGCCTGTTCAGTCATTTCATCTTCCGAAGACGTATCCATTTCTGGAAAATATTGTTTCGCAGCCGAATTAGGATTAAGCGGGGAAGTACGACCTGTTAACCGCATAGAGCAGCGCATTGCAGAAGCAGAACGGTTAGGTTTTGAAAAGATTTTCGTATCCTATTACAACAAAGTTCAAATCCCTAAAAACTCAAAAATACAAGTTGTTTCTTGTAAGCGAATCGAGGAGGTTTTGAGACAGGTTTTCGGGTAGGTTATTTTTTCAAGTATGAATTAACCCTTTTTCCAACATTCTCGCGAATATTCTGATAGAAAAGGTGATAATCAGCTACGTTGAAGTTTGCAATTTTCTCCATATCACCGCTTGGAGGATTAATCCAAAGGATTCCTTTATGAACCTTTGCATCACAAAGGTTTGGAACCAATTTGTACTCTTTTAAAACTCCTCCCTTATTGGCGCTGGCTTCGGCTTGGTTCTGATCTTCAGAATTCCAACTGATGGGATTTGTACAATGCGCTAATTTTGCACCAAGTTCATATGTACTTGGATAATAGCCATTTGCATAGGTTACCCAAGAAACAAAGCATCCAAAATCCTCTTCCACTTTACATGGAGGAATACCTTTTAAGGTGTCGGCAGTAACAGGCATCCCAACTACATAAGCGGCAACCAACTGCTTATATAAAGGTTTATTTACAAATTTCTCACGAAGTAGTTTAACAGCATGAATAGTGCCTTGGGTATGAGAGGCAATGACTATTGGTCGGCCATCGTTATGGAACTTCAGGTAATATTCAAATGCCCTTTTAACATCATTATAAGCAGTATCGAAAGCCGCGTTGGCCTCCTTTCCATTGTCGGTAAAGAAGGAAAAAATATGGGCTTGACGGTATCTGGGAGCATACACTTTGCAACTTTCATTAAAAATACTGGCTTGATATTGCAAGGAAGTATTTTCTGTTTCTGCATTCAATTCCTTATCATTTATGTCAGCATTCCAACTATGTCTACCTTTTGGTTTTTCAATATAGGTGGTTGGATGAATCCAAAAAACATCAACCGCAGCATTGGCTTGGTTGTTTTTTAAATTTGGGCTAGGTACAGTATCTGCCTTATCTTTCATAGTTGGAAGGCTAGCCCAGCTACCATTCAATGAATAATCTGGAACCGGAGGGAAATAGGTAGGTTCGAAAGTACTTGATTTTGGCAAGTAGGGTTTCTTTTGGGAAAAACCTACCAAACCACAAATTAAAAATAAGGAGGAAATAAGCAGTTTCTTCATAATTACCTTTTGGAATGTTTAGTTGGACGCCGAAAAATACTGAAGGAATTAATATTTAATTCTATTGTGAATAAAAAAGGCGGATTGCTCCGCCTCTTCCTTTTTTATTTGTAAACCTTAATCAACAGATCCATGAAGAAAAGAATTATTTTGTCCAAAGGTTGCTTGGTTGTTTTCATCTACTCCAAGACTCATTTTCCCTTGAACGTTTTCAGAAGAATGAGGAACATTTTCTAAATTTAAATTCCTTCTTTTATAGGCAGGCTCTTTTTCAAAATCTTCAATTCCTTTTTGACCTCTTTGGTTGAAATGTTGGAAATTAAATGCTTTCAAGCGCTCGACACGCTCTTTATGGATGCGCATTTTTTCATCGACTTCGGAATTTGTAGTTGTCGTAACTTGAGGCTTTTCATCATTAAGCGTAAAGACAACTTTTTCGCCTAATTGTTCGGTTGCCATTATTGGCTCTTCAACAGATTTCAATGTAAAATTGAAATCATCAGTGCTTTCTGCCAAAACTTGGGACTCATTCACAAGGGTTATTTCCTCTGTACTTACTACACTTTCAACGGTTGGAGTTTCTTCAAGTTTTAACTCCACCTTTTCTTCTTCTACTAAGGTATTTACAATAGGTGCAGCATTTAGGACGGTTGGAGCAACCGAAACCGGTGTATTATTCTTCTCGTTTCCAAGATTGTATTTAATTATTTCAGGTTTTTTGGCCGCTACACTATTAATCAATTCAGAATTCTTTGTAAATCCAGTGGCAATAACGGTAACCAAAATATCCTCCCCTAAGGTTTCATCCGTTCCATTTCCCCAGATTATATCCGTATTGTTACCTGCTTGTTGAGTAATATAATCGGTAATTTCTGAAACTTCATCCATGGTAATTTCTTCATTACCACTAGAAATAAACAATAATATATTGCTGGCACCTGTAATATGGTTATCATTTAACAAGGGCGATTCAAGGGCACTGCGCACGGCATCTGAAGCCCTGTTAGGCCCACTTGCTTGTCCGCTTCCCATAATAGCTACACCACTGTTGGTCATAACCGTTTTAACATCTTCAAAATCAACATTGATATAACCACTAACCGTAATCAATTCGGCAATGCTTTTTGCCGCGGTAGTAAGAATATCATCAGCTTTGGCAAAAGCTTCACTCATTTTTAGGTTACCAAACAACAAACGAACTTTTTCATTACTAATAACCAACAGGGTATCTACTGTTTTGCTAAGTTCTTCTAAACCAAAATCCGCATAGGTTTTACGTTTAGGGCCTTCGAAATGGAATGGAATTGTAATTATTCCTACTGTAAGAATACCCATTTCCTTAGCAGTAGCTGCAATAACTGGTGCTGCACCTGTTCCTGTACCTCCGCCCATTCCAGCTGTAATAAAAACCATCTTGGTATTGTCACCCAAAATCTTCTTAATATCTTCAATATTTTCCAAGGCAGCATTTCGGCCAACTTCAGGCTTTGCACCTGCTCCTCTCCCTTCAGTTAAACTCATTCCTAGCTGGATTTTCCTTTCAACTGGCGAGGTTTCCAAGGCTTGAGAATCGGTATTGCACACCACAAAGTCAACACCTTTAATTCCTTGTTTATACATGTGGTTTACGGCATTACTACCTCCTCCACCTACTCCAATCACTTTTATGATGGAGGATGTTCCGTTGTTTTGTGGTAAATCAAATTGTAACATGGACATTGGTTTTTTCTTGCGTTATAAAAATTGAACAACGTGTTCACTTCTTGACGCTAACAAAAGTACCCCTGCCCTTTGCCGTCCACTGTCCAAGTTTAAGAAATTATTAACCGAGAATTCTTAATAACAAAGAAACCGCAATTTGAATAGTTTTCAAGCTACTTTTCGCCTTCTTTATAATCCAAAAGATCCTTTGCCGAGGCTTTTAGCAAGGAAACAGACCAGTTTAGCACCACGAATGCACCAACTATTCCAGCAATCGCATCCATCCAGGGCAGATGAAAAGCTTTTCCTAAGATTAAAGCCCCAATTGCCAAAAAGCTTGTTAATGTATCAGCCAAAACATGCAAATAGGCAGCTCTAATATTATGATCCCCGTGATGATGATCGTGATGTAAAATAAAAGCAGAAAGGCCATTGACTAATAAGCCAATGGTAGCAACCAATATTGCTTCACTATATATAACTTCTTCAGGATTGATCAAACGTTCAACGGATTCAATTAAAACCATTCCGCCAACAACGGCTAGAATTACAGCACTCGTGTATCCACTCAAAGACAATACTTTATTTTGGTCACCTTTAGAATTGGCTTTCTTTTTCCATGTTTTAATAACGCGGTAAGCAACCCAAGTTAAGCCCAAGGCAAGCACATGTGAACTCATATGCCAACCATCGGCAAGCAAAGCCATCGAGTGTGAAAGGTATCCTACCGTAATTTCCACCACCATGGTCAAGGAAGAAAGAATTACTACCCACTTAGTTTTCTTTTCATGCAAATCCTGCAATTGAATTTGATCATGTGAATGGTCGTGAGAATGACCATGCGAATGATCATGGGAATGCCCGTGGGCGTGTTTATGAATGTGCTTTGACAAGGGTGCGAAAATACAAACCAATTAAATTGAAAATTCAAAAAACGCAATCTTGTTGCATTTACGATGTTTGCGACATTAATTTAATATTATCTGAATGTTAACTGAATAATAAAAACTTCTATATTAGTGCACCTAAATCTTTTGGACTTATGAGGCCTTACCCTTTTTTTCAATTTACTATTTTCATTTTGGCTACTCTTTTGCTTTTCCAAGCCTGCAAACATGATCCAGACTTACATAATTTGGGTGATTCCAATGCCTTAGGTGAAAATGGAACAACGGCAACAATTGATTCTTTGCAATTTTTAAAACTCAATGAAATACAAGTAGTTGCCAGCCATAATAGTTATAGAATTAAAACAGATGAAGCCATTTTCAATTTCGTTCAAAGCATAAAAAGCTTGCTGCCATCTGGATTAGATCCTGATGGGTGGGACTACGATCATCTGCCTTTTCCAGAGCAATTAGGAGATTATCAAGTTAGGGGACTAGAATTGGATATTTACAATGATCCAACTGGAGGACAATTTTCGAACCGTGCAGGTAACTTATTGGTTCAAAAACCTGTGGCATCTGGCTTAGCAGAGTTAGACCAACCAGGTTTTAAAATGATGCATATTCCTGATTTAGATTACAATACGCACTACTTGACCTTTAAAGCAGGACTCCAAGCCCTCAAAAACTGGAGTGACAATCATCCCAATCATATTCCTATTTTTGTGAATATTGAAACAAAAGAAGAAACCCCAGCCAGTTATGTTTCATCTGCACTTCCATTCCCTATTCCTGGCCTTTCTTTTGCACAAGCTATACCTTATGATGCCTCAGCTATGGCAGCTTTTGATGAAGAAATAAAATCAGTATTCGGTGCAGATTTGGAACAAGTTTTCACTCCTGACGAATTAAGAGGAAATTTCCCTAGCCTCAGGGCAGCAACTTTGGCAGGAAACTGGCCAACGCTAAAGGCCATGCGAGGAAAAATTATTTTTATTATGGAAGGAGCAGCAGTGGATAACTACTTAGAAGCAGGAACTACTTTGCAAGGTAAAACTTCCTTTGTTTATGCCGATGATATCACGGAGGACTATTCCGCCTTTGTTATCCTAAACAATCCTATTTCAAACCAAACTGAAATTCAAGAAGCAGTTAGTAAAGGGTTTATTGTCAGAACTAGAAGCGACTCCAATACAGATGAAGCTAGAACTGGAGATTATACAATTGCAGATGCAGCCATTGCCAGTGGCGCTCAAATCATTTCTACAGACTATTATCGTCCAGATCCTAGAAGTGCTGTGCAAGGAAGTGGATGGACCGATTTTCATGTGAAGCTACCAGGAGGAACAATGTTCAGAATTAACCCTGTTGTAGCTCCAGAAAAGATTGGATGGGGACAATTAACTGAATAAACCATTCAATTCTGTCTATTTTTGCCGTGTGCTAACAATAGATATCCACACCCATATTTTACCCAAAGACATTCCAAACTTCAAAGAGAAATTTGGAGGAGGGGATTTTATCCGATTAGAACATCAGCACAATGGTTGCGCCAAGATGTTTAAAGGTGATTCCTTTTTTAGGGAAATTAAACCTAATTGTTGGGAGGCCGAAGTGAGAGAACTCGAATGCCAGAACCACAAAGTAGATGTGCAAGTATTGAGCACTATTCCTGTTATGTTCAGTTATTGGGCAAAACCACAAGACGGACTTGAAATAAGTAAATTTCTTAATAATCATATTGCTGAAATAGTACGAGAAAAGCCTAAACGATTTGTTGGATTAGGAACAATACCAATGCAAGCCCCAGACCTAGCGGTTGAGGAGCTTAAACGCTGCATTCAGATTGGTTTACGTGGCGTTCAAATAGGATCAAATGTAAACCAGGAAAACTTAAACGAACCCAAATTTTTCCCCATTTGGGAGACTGCAGAAAAGTTGGGAGCAGCCCTTTTCATTCATCCTTGGGAAATGATGGGTGAATCGGAAATAAAAAAATACTGGCTCCCTTGGTTGGTTGGAATGCCGGCAGAAACCAGCAGAGCTATTTGTTCTTTGATTTTCGGTGGTGTACTGGAAAAATTTCCGAAATTAAAGATTGCATTTGCTCATGGTGGAGGTTCATTTCCTTCCACTATCGGACGAATTGAACATGGATTCCATTGCCGCCCAGACCTAGTAGCCATAGACAACCCACATAACCCACGAAAATACCTTGAGCAAATTTATTTTGACAGTTTGGTGCATGACCCTGCAGCATTGAAATTCTTGGTTGAACAAGTAGGATTTAAAAAAGTGGCTTTAGGTAGTGATTACCCTTTCCCATTAGGAGAGGAAATTCCAGGAAACTTGATAAAATCCATGGCATTTAGCCAAGAAGAAAAAGAATGGTTGCTGCATAAAACAGCTTTAGAGTGGCTTGGTTTGGAAAAAAACCAATTTATCTAGGCTATTTCTTTTCCTCCTCTCCATCAAATTCCAACATTTCGATATTGCGCATATTCCTTAGTATCCAAGATTTACGCTTATTGATATAGCCATTGGGTTTTCCTGCATTCCATTTCCTTGGATTTGGCAAGACGGCCGCAATCATAGCTGCTTCACTTGCACTTAAATTCGAAGCATTCTTATGAAAGAAATTTTGGGAAGCAGCCTCAGCACCATAAATTCCATCACCCATTTCAATAACGTTCAAATACACTTCCAGAATTCGTTCTTTACTCCAAAACGTTTCAATCAATAAAGTAAAATATACTTCCAATCCCTTCCTGACCCAGGAACGAGAAGGCCAAAGAAAAACATTCTTTGCTGTTTGCTGACTGATAGTACTACCTCCTTTTATAGACTTCTTGCGCTTTTTCTTGTTGTTCTTTATGGCCTTTTCAATAGCATTTAAGTCAAATCCATAATGTTCTAAAAATAATTGGTCTTCAGAAGCCACAACGGCCAATGGTAAATGATGGGAAATTTCTTCATAACTTACCCAATCCTTTTCCCACTTGAGTGATTTACCATCCAACCCCTGTTCAACTAATCGAATAAACATTAATGGAGTAAATGGAACCGGTACAAATCGATAAACAATTGTCACAATAATGGTTGAAGAAAAGAAAAACAACAATCCTTTCCAAATATACTTCCAAGCGTTCTGAAAAAACTTTTTCATAGGTTAACAAACAATTGTGGGCAAAATTACCTTTACTGGCTTAAATTTTGCAACGCTTCCTTCTTACTTTCGTAAAATTTTCCCATGCTGAGAAAAATAACCGCCCTACTAACCCTATTATCAATAGGATTTTTGACTTTACAATCGTTTAAACATTTTCCGCAAGACGACAAGTGGAATAACTGCTTGGTGAAATACCGATTTAATTGGGGAGAACCTTGCAACAGTTGCCAAATGCCAAAAGACACTTATAAGGTTTATCTTCGCAACACGTGTGATGAAACCCTGGATGCAGTAGTATGTGTTCAAGAAACATCAAAAAGATGGAGGTATTATTCCTTTAAAAAGTTGGCCCCCAAAGACAGTGTTTCTGCCTATGCTTGCGTGGGAACTGGCAAAATTTTGAAGTTTGTTAAACCTTCAAATAATACCGAACTTGTTTTGCCAACCTCTGACGAAGTAAATGCCCAGTATGCCAAATAATATGAAAATTAAAGGCTATTACCTCTTGTCAATCTTTCTTCTGGTTGTTTTGGGATTCCAATCCTGCAAGAAGGCCGCATTGTACGATAGGAACCTAGAAATAACTGATGGAAATTGGTCTACCACCCAGAAACCGCAGTTTTTGGTTAGCATCGAAGATACACTTCAAAACACAGATGTATATATAAACCTTAGAAATTCAAGCTGCTACCCATACAGCAATATTTTCCTGTTCATCAATACTACCTTCCCAAACGGGAAACAAGCTCGTGACACCCTAGAATGTATACTAGCCAATGAAAATGGTCAATGGCTAGGTGATGGCTTGGGTGATATTTGGGATAATCGAATTTTATTTAAAAAGAATGTTCGTTTCCCCCAAAAAGGAGTGTATACCTTTGAATTCGAGCAGGCTATGCGCTTAAATCCACTTCCTTGTATTTCGGATGTTGGTTTGCGATTGGAAAGCAGATAACTCCCGTCTTATTTGTTGGTTCCGATAAATTTATTGGAGCTTTGGAATTTTGATTACTTTTGCTGTTTAAGCATTATAGTAACCATTTTCAGGCTATGACAAAAAAACTACTTCTAACCCTAATTGCTGCCATAGTAGTAGGAGTTTGCGTAACTGCCGAAACCCAAGCCCAACGTTGGAAAAGGCAAAGATATGAAGCTAGCTTTGTTTTAGGCGCTAGCAACTTCTTAGGTGAACTGGGTGGAGCCAATCAAATTGGAACCAATTACTTCAAAGATTTGGAGATTGCAATGACACGGTATGTTTTGGGTGTTGGAATGCGTTATAAATTGACTGAATTTACAGCGTTGAGAGGTCAATTATTATATGCTAGGTTACGTGGGGAAGATAGATTAACCCAAGAACAATTTCGAAACAACCGCAATTTAATGTTTCGTTCCCCCGTTATCGAACTCAATGTACAATTAGAATTCTCTTGGATGCGCGAAAGTATTGGAAGCCGATATAAGGTTCGAAGGGTTAAAGGCCGCGGTAAAAAAGGCAGTGAAGTATATTTTTATGGTTTTGTCGGAATTGGTGGAATGTGGTTTAACCCTCGGGGGAAATTCAACGACAAATGGTATTCCTTGCGCCCTTTGCATACAGAAGGACAAGGCTTAGTTGATTCCAGACCAACCTATAGCCCAGTTCAGTTAATTATACCTTATGGTATAGGTGTTAGGTACAATGTCAATAAACAAATGAGCATAGGAATGGAGTATGGCATTCGCAAAACCTTTACGGATTATATCGATGATGTTTCAACAACATACTTTGACAAACGCCTACTACGCGATAATTTTGGGGATGTATCCGCTGATATTTCTGATCCTTCTTTGGGTGAGAAAATACAGTATATGGGAGATATTTACCATTCTGCTCCCGATGGGACTTTAGGTTGTCAAACCTGCCCAAACCAACAACGTGGTGATCCTACAGATTTGGATTCATACATGTTTCTAAATTTTTCAGTTAATTACCGCTTAAAAACAACTAGAAAAGGATTGCCTAAATTCTAATTTCTACTTCTATCAAGTCTTTCAATTTTCAAATGAAAAAGTTTATTTTGATTGCTTTGTTGGCTTTGCCTTCACTTTTGATGGCTCAGCGCACAGAAGTCGGAGTTTTTGGAGGTACCTCTTTTTACCTTGGTGACCTTAATCCGAAAGGTGTATTCAAATTCTCACAACCAGCATTTGGAATCTTCGCAAGATATAATATGAACTGGCATTGGGCAGTGAAAGGTAGCGTCAATATTGGCTGGATTAAAGCAGATGATGCTATGAGCGAAGATCCAGCACAAATCTATCGGAATTTAAGCTTCAAATCCATTGTGGCTGATTTCTCCGCAACGCTTGAACTAAACTTCTTACGTTACCGTCCAGGAGACCCCAAAACTCCGTTTACACCTTATATTTTCGGAGGTATTTGTCTTTTCAAATTCAATCCTAAAGGCACTATTTCTGATAGTACTTATATTTATAGTGATGGCGTGGCTCGTCCAGTTAAAGGTGGCACCTACGCACTGCAACCTCTTGGAACCGAAGGTCAAAACACACCAGATAATCAATTGAAAAAATATTCCCTCACCCAAGTTGGAATACCATTTGGAGTTGGAGTAAAGTTTAACCTCGCTGAACGCTGGATTATTGGGGTGGAATGGGGAATGCGTAAAACCTTTACCGATTACTTAGATGATGTTAGCGGAAATTATGCCGATCCAGTAAAATTAGCTGCCCAATATGGTGCCGTTTCAGCTGCATTCTCTGACAGATCGCTTCCTAACCCAGACCAACCGATTAATGATAACATCGGCCGCCAGCGTGGAAATTCAAAAACAAAAGATTGGTATTCCTTCGCAGGACTTACCATTAGTTATAACATTAAATCAAGGCCAGATAAATGTGCGGCCTATAAGCATACTAAAACGAAGGAAGCCTACTAAGTTGGCAAGGTTGGAATGGAACAAGAGCTGAAAGCCCAAATAGACCCTAAAAGGTTGCCTAAACATATTGCAATTGTAATGGATGGCAATGGAAGATGGGCAAAAAAACAAGGTAAGTTAAGAACATTTGGTCACGAAAATGGAGTAAGATCCGTTCGTGAGACAACAGAAGCTTGTGCCGAACTTGGTGTTGAATATTTAACGCTTTACGCATTCTCCACAGAAAATTGGAATCGCCCAAAGTTTGAGGTAACCGCCCTAATGAAGCTTTTGGTTAAAACAATCCATGCCGAGACCAAAACCCTGAATAAAAACAATATCAGGCTGCAAGCAATTGGAAATCTGGATTCACTTCCAAAAGATACCCAAAAAGAACTGCAACAAGCCATTGAATCAACAAAAAACAATACCCGAATGACTTTGGTATTGGCCCTTAGCTACAGCAGCAAATGGGAAATCATAAAAGCCGTTAAAGAACTGGCAACCGCCGTTAAAAATTCTGAAATAAAGGTAGACGATATCAATGAGCATCTGTTTGAAAAGCATCTTTGCACCGTTGGAATGCCTGACCCTGAATTGATGATACGCACCAGTGGTGAACACCGAATCAGCAATTTCCTGCTTTGGCAACTATCCTACGCAGAATTTTATTTTACAGAAACCCTTTGGCCGGATTTCAACCGTGCCGAACTTTACGAAGCAATCATTGATTATCAAAACCGTGAACGCCGATTCGGTAAAACCAGTGAACAGGTTAAATAAACTTAGCCGATTCCTTCTATTCTTGGTTTTCCTTAGCGGGAGCTTGAATTCTATTGCCCAAGGCGATGGTAAAGGCCCTAAAGGAATTGTCGACTATTCTAAACCTAAAGAATACGAAATCGCTAATGTTTCAATCACTGGAACGAAACACCTGGATGCAAATGTCCTTAAGCTCCTCTCCGGATTAAGTGAAGGCGATAAACTTCAAATCCCTGGAGACAAACTAGCCAAAGCCATTGAAAACCTCTACAAACAAGGATTGTTTTCGGATGTGAAAATAAATGTGGTGAAGTACCAAGGGAACTACGTTTTCCTTGAAATTGCACTTACCGAAAGGCCACGTTTACACCGGGTAACCTATACAGGGGTAAAAAAAGCAGACATTGACGATATCCGTGATAAGGTAAAATTGGTGTCCGGAAAAGTAGTTACGGATAACCTACTCATGTCTACTACCAGTATTATCAAAGAATTTTACTTCGATAAAGGACACTCCAATTGCAAGGTCATCATTAAAGAAATTCCCGATTCAACCGTTCCGAACAGTGTAAATTTAAAAATCACCATTCAGAAAGGAAAAAAGGTGAAAATTAAATTTATCGAAATCGATGGCAATTCTAAAGTGGCTGATAAAAAACTGAAGAAAGCCATGAAAGATACCAAAGAAATCAAATGGTGGAGGGTTTGGGCAGCTTCGAAATACTTAGAAAAAAAATACCAAGACGATAAAGAAAAATTACTGGCCAAATACGCTACCCTTGGATACCGCGATGCTAGGATTATTTCTGATTCAGTTTTCAAAGTGGATGAAAACAAAATGGGCATCAAAATAAAATTATTTGAAGGCTCTAAATATTACTTCCGAAATATCGTTTGGGTAGGAAATACAAAATATTCCAGCGATGATTTGAATAAAGTTTTGGGAATAAAAAAAGGGGATGTTTACAACCAAGCAGAACTTGAATCAAGGCTGTTCATGAACCAAAACAGCAATGATGTAAGCTCACTCTATTTGGATGATGGTTACTTGTTCTTTTCAGTAACTCCAACTGAAGTGCTTGTTGAAAACGACAGCATCGATTTGGAAATGCGCATTTACGAAGGTAAACAAGCCATCATTAACAAGGTAACCGTAAGAGGGAACGATAAAACAAACGACCACGTAATTATACGCGAGCTACGAACCAAACCCGGACAACTATTTAGTCGTTCCGATATTATTCGTTCTCAAAGGGAGTTATCACAGCTTGGCTATTTCGACCCTGAGAAAATATCGGTCAATCCAAAACCAAATCCCGCCAATGGTACTGTTGATATTGAATATGTAGTAGCTGAAAAACCAAACGACCAGGTAAATCTTTCGGGGGGTTGGGGTGCAGGCCGAATTGTAGGAACAGTTGGATTAACTTTTAACAATTTCTCCCTCAAAAATATTGGTAAAAAATCCGCTTGGAGACCACTTCCAACCGGTGATGGTCAGAAATTAAGTATTCAGGCCCAAAGCAATGGTATTTTCTTCCAGTCCTATAATCTTTCCTTTACAGAACCTTGGTTCGGAGGAAAAGCACCGAACTCCTTTACCGTTTCTGGCTTTTACTCTGTTCAAAGCAATGGTTTAAAACGTAGTGATTCAAACCGTCAATCCATTGCCATTTCAGGTGCGACCATCGGTTTTGGTAAACGTTTGAAATGGCCTGATGACTATTTCCTCATGTTCGGTGAATTGATTTACCAAAATTACTCCCTTAAAAACTACCAATCACTTTCCCAACTTGGCTTTAGCACAGGTACTTCGAATCAAACAAGTTTGAGGTTAACCCTATCCCGAAATTCAGTAAACGGACCAATTTATCCCTTGGATGGTATGAACATTTCCCTCACCGGACAATTTACACCTCCTTTTTCTTTGCTTTCCAAAAAAGATTACTCCGAACTTTCAGGGGAAGAAAAATACAAATGGCTTGAGTTTCATAAATATAAATTCAAGTTTACAGGGTATCAACGAATCGTAGATAAACTGGTGGTGGCTACACGTATCCATATGGGATACATCGGATTATATAACCGCCAACTTGGGGTTGTACCTTTCGAAAGGTTCTACCTTGGAGGAGATGGACTCTCCGGCTTCTCGTTGGATGGTCGTGAAATCATTGCCTTAAGAGGTTATGCCAACAACTCCTTGGTTCCCGTTGATTCCAAATTAGGTGCAGTTGGTGGAACCATCTATAATAAGTATACCATGGAATTAAGGTATCCTGTTTCACTCAATCCATCGGCCACCATTTTTGGTTATGGTTTTGTGGAGGCTGGGCGCGCTTGGACCAAATGGGATGGCTACAATCCCTTCAATGTTTACCGTTCAGCTGGAGTTGGTGTAAGGGTCTTCCTGCCTATGTTCGGTTTGCTCGGAGTGGATTGGGGCTATGGATTTGATCCTGTTCTCAATAACCCTGGTGTAAACGGTTCGCGATTCCACTTTTCTATTGGCATGAACTTTGAACAATAAATTTCTATCTTCGCCGACCCAAATCGGCTTAAATCGAAAACCAAAAATAAAACAGTCATGAAAAAGTTCTTCGCTGCTCTAGGTTTAAGCTTACTTTCCCTAGGAGCATTTTCTCAAAAAATTGGATATGTCGACACTGAATATATCCTTAACAATGTTCCAGAATACAAATCTAAACAAACCCAATTGGATGAGATTTCAGTAGGCTGGCAAAAAGAAATTGAGGCAAAGTATGCCGAAATTGACAAATTGTATAAATCCTTTCAGGCCGAACAAGTTCTCTTAACTGAAGATATGCGTCGCAAACGAGAGGATGATATCGTAAAAAAAGAAAAAGATGCCAAGGACCTACAAAAACAAAGGTTTGGCTTCGAAGGCGATTTGTACAAAAAACGCCAAGAATTAGTAAAACCTATTCAAGATAAAGTGTTCAATGCTATCAAAGATATCGCCAACGCAAAAAGTTACGCTATCATTTTTGATAAAGCCAACAGTTTGACTATGCTTTACACCAATACCAAATACGATATTAGTAACGAAGTATTGGAAAACATGGGCATCCGAATGAACCCAGACGAACCTAAAGACAAAAAATAATCCATAACAAATAACCATCATCCTTTAATAATTCATGAAAAAGATCCTAGTTGCCATTTTAGTTCTATGCTTTGCAGGTCAAATGGAAGTATTCGCCCAAAAGAAATTTGGACATATCGACGCCGCTGCCTTGGTAGAATCTATGCCTGAAAAGAAAAAAGCCCAAACCGATATGGAAGCCTATGCCAAAGGCCTTCAAGAACAGCTTCGTATTATGAGCGCTGAATTCGACAAAAAATACCAAGACTATGTAGCACAAGAAGCTAGCATGACCGATTTAGTTAAACAAACAAAAGCCAAAGAATTGGAAGATCTTCAAAACAGAATCAAAGATTTCCAAACCAAGGCCCAAGACGATATCGCTAAAAAAGAGCAGGAATTAATGGCTCCTATTATCGATAAAGCCAAAAAAGCCATCGAAGCCGTTGCTAAAGAAAAAGGTATCAATTACGTAATCGATTCATCAGCCGGTTTGCTTTTGGTGAAAGATGAAACAGATGATATTTTACCAGCAGTTAAAAAACACTTGAACATCCAATAAAAATCAACTTTTTAAAGAAGCCTGCCAATTTTGGTGGGCTTTTTTTTTGTCCTATTTTTTCTATTTCTTTCTTCTTTTGGCGGGCTCCCTTCCGCCCAAAAACAGTGGTGGTTGAATTTCACTTCGGCAAAGGGCGTCAGGGTCGGGCTTTCGGTAGTAGTCCTCGGGTTTGCTTACCCCGAAAGTATTCGGGTTGCGCAAACCCTGTGGGCTACTTACCTCTATCCCTTCCCGGGGTGCTCTTCCCCACAGTTGGTGAAAAATTATACCATCATCCGTTGTCCCGTCTTTTACAATGTCTGTACTTTGAAAAAGGTCAAAATCTGGGTGAAAAGGGGTGATTGCTATGTCCGGGCAGGGATAGCAGTGGAAAGCCCACAGCGGCCTGAACGAAGTGAAAGGCGCGAGGACTTGCAACGAATAGCCCGACCATTCGCCTTTGACAATAACCCGATTCAAGTACAATGTTTTTAGGCGAATGGGGCACGCCAAATCCGTCTACAAAAAAGAAAAAACATGGTTAAACCCAAATTAATCAATAGGAGGATTTACTAATCCGAACTACTTGATTTAGTTGGGTTTACCCCTCCCGAAGAAATTTCGGGATAGCAGTTGTTATCAATTTGGCCATACAAATTGATTTACAACTGGTTAATCGTTTATGCATTTCTAATGCGTAATCTGGGTTAAATTCTGGTTTATAAATGGTCGAAATTGCCTTCCATACAAAGGCTTAAAACCCTAAATTTGCAACCCTTTTTAGAAAATACCCCATACGATGGCTTTAATAAAATCAATTTCAGGAATTAGAGGTACAATTGGAGGAAGGCCCGATGAAGGCTTGACACCCTTGGATGTTGTAAAATTCACTTCGGCTTATGGCACATGGATTAAGAACCGTTCCCAAGAGAAAAAAGTGAAAATTGTGGTTGGTCGTGATGCACGTATTTCGGGCGCCATGGTGGAAGGCTTAGTAAATGCAACCCTCATAGGATTGGGAATTGATGTGGTAAATTTGGGACTTTCAACGACCCCAACTGTTGAAATTGCCGTACCGGATGAAAAGGCTCAAGGTGGGATAATCCTTACTGCCAGCCATAATCCAAAACAATGGAATGCCTTGAAACTGTTGAATGAAAAAGGTGAATTCATATCGGATTTAGACGGAAAAGAAGTGCTGGAGATTGCGGCTAAAGAAGACTTTCAATACGCCGATGTAAACAGTTTAGGGAAAATCACAAACGACGACACCTATATTCAAAAACATATCGATAAAATTCTTGCCTTGCCATTGGTAGATGTTGCTGCCATTAAAGCCAAGAAGTTCAAAGTTGTAATTGATTGTGTAAATTCGACTGGTGGTTTAACCCTTCCTCCGCTGTTAAAGGCTTTGGGGGTGGATAAAGTGATTGAATTGTATACGGAACCGAATGGACTTTTCCCGCATAATCCTGAACCTTTGCCTGAAAATCTTACTGAAATTTCACAAAAAGTAAGCAAAGAGAATGCGCATCTAGGCATAGTGGTTGATCCGGACGTAGATCGTTTGGCCTTGGTTTGTGAAGATGGAGAAATGTTTGGAGAAGAATACACCTTGGTGGCAGTGGCCGATTATATCCTAAAAAACAAGGTAGGAAATACTGTTTCTAATTTATCGTTGACACGGGCATTGCGTGATGTAACAGAAAAAGCTGGGGGAAAATATGGTGCATCCGCGGTTGGAGAAGTTAATGTGGTGAACCTGATGAAGGAAAGCAATGCCGTGATTGGAGGTGAAGGAAACGGCGGAATAATATACCCAGAATTGCACTACGGAAGGGACGCCTTGGCTGGAATCGCCTTGTTTTTAACCCATTTAGCAAAATCAGGAAAATCAACTTCGGTATTGAGAAAATCATACCCCGACTATTTCATTTCCAAAAATAAAATTGAGCTTACACCGGATATTGATGTTGATAAAGTATTGGCTGCTATTCAAAATAAATATAAAAAACAGCCCCACAGCACTATTGATGGCGTAAAAATCGAATTCGACAAAGAATGGGTACATTTGAGAAAATCGAATACTGAACCGATTATCCGTATTTATTCTGAAAGCCAAAACGAGACTACAGCGAAATATTTGGCCGAGAAAATCATTGCAGACATAAAGGAGGAAATCAAGGTTAAGTAAGGTTTTAGAGAGAAATTTGATGGTTTGAATCGGTTTCAAACCAGACCTTTGAATGGCTAAAATATAACTTAGTTTGCTATGGTATTAACCATATAAATTGTTCATGGGATTGCTGGAAACTAAGGAAGTTGTTATTGAAGGATTTTTCAAAATAGCACCTGTAATTTTCCTAAAAAACAAGCAAGATTGAATAGGAAAAACCTTATTTTCGTTGCGAACTTAATCCAATGAAAAAAATTCTATTCGCTTTACCTTTTGTGGTTTGGGGGTTTTCTGTATCGGCACAGAACCTTGTTGTAAATCCAAGTTTTGAAAACACATCCAGTAACTGCGCCAATTTAGGAGGTGAAGGATTTGGAACCGACTTATTGGATTGGGATAATGCCAATTCCAATTCCGCCGGAGATTCCTGTTCCTCGCCCGACCTTTTTGCGCCATGTAACACCTTACCCTTTATCGGGGGGCCGGCTCCAACCAATATGCCCAATTCGGTGCTTGGATATCAGCTTTCAAGAACAGGAACAAGGCATGCTGGAATAATCACCTATGCACCTGGTATAGCGACAGGTTGCACGGCCTTGGGCAATGACGATTACCGTGAATACATTCAAGGACATACCAGTGCTCCGTTGGTAGCAGGACAAACATATTGCGTTTCCTTATATGTAAGTGCAGGAAACAGTGTGGTGTGGGCAACAAACAATATTGGTATTAGGTTTGCAAACAATGCCTACTACCGCGATGCTTGTGTAGCTGGTTCATTCATTAGTTTAACTCCCCAATTAAATTACGATTGTGAACCTATAACAGATACCACCAGTTGGGTACGTTTGCAATGGGACTACACGGCTACTGGAGGCGAGAGGTATTTTATAATTGGAAACTTTTATTCCAATGCCAATACCCAAATTGGTTGCAACAACAGCGGTGCAAGTACCAATCCTTATGCTTATTATTTTATTGACGATGTAAGTATTGTAGCCAATTCATGCTGCGCTGCCGATATCACTCCGGTAGATACCATGTGCACCATTGACAATCCGATTACCTTGGTTGCTACCCCTCCTACCGGTGAAATTTGCGCCGCCACAGTTACAGGAACTTGGTCGGGAAATGGAATTACCAATCCAACTACAGGGGTATTTTCTCCAAGTTTAGCAGGTCCGGGTACACATACCATTACATACACACTATCGTGCGGAGCCATAGTTACCACAAGCATTACGGTAAAAAGTTGTTTGGCCCTTTCAGTATGCAGGGAATCAAATGGAAACTTAACGGTATCGGGTGGAATAGCACCTTACCAATGGCAAACCGATTCAACCTATACAGATTGTAGTGGTTGCTTGCTAGGCCAATGCTTCCCAGGCTTTTGTGATGGAGAGCAGGTAACCGTATGGAACTCCTATTTTACTGGAAGTACCGCGAGTCAGGTTAGCAATTTCCCAATTCGAATAGTAGATAACCAAGGAAATGAGACAGTAGTTAATTCAGCTATTGGCTTACCAAGTTGTTCAGACTGTAACTTATCGATTGTACCTCAGATAACAGCTGCCAGTTGCGGTTCAAACAATGGCCAAGCCAGTATCACTGTGGTAGGAGGAACAGGAAATTACACCTATGTTTGGAGCAACGGGAACACAGGCAATAGCATTTCGAATGTTCCAGCGGGGGCTTACTATGTAACCATCAATGACGACCAAGGCTGCTTTTTAAATGATACAGTTATTGTAACACAAAGTTCAAATCTTAGTTCTACCATTACAGGAATCAATGTGGTATGTGGAAACCCCAACTCGGGCAGCATTAACTTGAGTGTAACTGGAGGAACACCGCCTTATTCTTACAGTTGGTCGAACGGGGCCACAACAGAGGATTTAACCAATGTGGGCGGAGGAAATTACTTGGTTACCATTACAGATAATGGAGGTTGTGTAAACACCAATACGTTTACCATACAATCACCTAATGCCTTTTCGTTATCATCCACTATAGAAAACCAAACTTGTGATGGCACTAACGATGGATCAATTGATGTAATGGTTACTGGCGGTACTCCACCATTTTCATACAGTTGGAACAATGGAGCAACAACTGAAGACTTGACCAATATAGCACCGGGCAATTATACAATTCTGGTAACCGATGGAGTAGGCTGTACCAATACCCAGACTTATACTGTAAATGCGGCACCTTATGTTGGCATAACGGTTACACAAGTTGGAAATTTACTTACGGCATCCAGTGCTCCAAACTACCAATGGTATTTCAATGGTTCGCCTATTCCTGGGGCAAATAGTCAAACTTATACCATCACCGAAAGTGGTGTGTATTTTGTGGAAATGACCATCGGTGGATGTAAACATAGATCGGCCACCTTAGAATTAACCTATAGCAGTATTTCAGAAACTGAAAACATAAAAGCATTTGCCGTTTTTCCTAATCCTGCCAATCAAAGCATACAAATTGGGGTAAAACTAAACAATGCTAGTGATTTTAGTTTGGAGCTAAATAATGTGTTGGGACAAAGTATTTGGCGCATGGAACAAACAGGACAAGCTTTATTTGAGACAGAAATTGAAATTAAGGATTTGGCCGAAGGAATTTACTTTTTAAACTTAGAATCAAAGGGTCAAACAAAAGGCATAAAGCTTGTGAAGACCAATTAGAATTAACTTTAAAGGGATGAATCAATCCCTTATATTACTAAAAACCTAGTATCGTAAAGAAACGGTACTAGGTTTTTCCTTTTAAAAATAGAATAAAAAAGGTAATTTTCAGCAAAATTCGATTCTTCTTTTAGGTTATAAACCTAATTTATGTCAAATTTCGAACTTATGTCTTTTTTAAAGATTTGAAATTCATCTATACTTATGGATATAAATATTTAATTTATCATACTATTTTAAATTCTCACACAAATACCACCTCCTTATTTTTGAATTATTTTTACCAATTTTTTAAAATTATTTATCGCCGAGGGTTATTATAAAAAACAACCCATTAAATACAAAATTCGACGAAAAGCACTATCAGGCAAGGATTTAAGACATTTTCTTTCACTAAATTTGCGGTATAGCCAAAGAAAAAATTAGTCAAAAAAACTAATTTCCATCTAAAAAGGCAATACAATACTTGAATTTAAATTCAAAGCAAATTGAATGGAAGAAATAGGTATGGAGGAAAACTATCACAAGCTTTTAATTAGACAAATTCGGAAGAATGAAGTTGATCTTGGTGGTTTGAATGGAAAGTTAATGACCGATATTAGTAAAGCCTACCATAGTTACGAAGAAAAAATCAAGCTATTAGAAAATATCATTGAGGTTAGCCAAAAAGAACTGTTAAAGGTTAATGGAGAATTAAGGCGAGTAACATTGGAGCAAGAATTGGAGATCGAGAATAAGATTATTGAACTCAGTCAAACCAACAAGCATCTCGAAGAGACCAAAAAACAAATGTTAACCATTATTGGTTCAATTGAAGAAGGCATTCTATCGACTGATCTTTCTGGTGTAATCAATTTTGCTAGTCCAAATTTTTCAATAGTCTTTGGATTCCCTATAAAGAATTTAGTGGGAAGAGATATATCATCCTTTTGCGCAGAAATGGGGATTTCCAGTTCAGTATTTACCGACTTAAATCGATTCTTTTTTACTGAAGTTGAGATAAACCAAACGAAAGCATTCTTTTCTATTTCCCAAAACAAAGATTATAGAGAAAAGGGGCATATAGTTTACACTTTTAGAAATATCACAATAGAAAAGGAAACAGCCAAATTTCTAAAAAAACAAAAAGAGTTTAGTGAATCTATTCTAGAAAATATGCCCGCCGATATTGCTTTATTTTCTAGGGATCACCGATACCTTTATATAAACAGTAAAGCAATTAAAGATCCTGAACGTAGGGCATTAATCATTGGAAAGAATGATAAGGAATATGCAGAAGCAACCGGAAAAAACCCTCAGTTTGCAAAAGTTCGAGAAGCATTCTTTCAGGAATCCGTAAAAAATAAAAAAATAGTTGAGTTTGATGATAAAGTCAAGACCCCTGATGGAAGAACAAAAGTAATTCATCGACTTTTTATACCTTTTCTCAAACCAGATTTCCAAGAAGATTATGTAATGGGTTTTGGAATTGATATAACTGAATTAATTGAAACCCAAGAAAAACTAAAAGAAAATGAAAGAAGGCTTCGACTGGTATTAGAAAGCTCACACGATGCGATTTTCGCATTAAGTAATACGGAACAAATTATATTTTCAAACCCTTCCTGCAAACAAATTTTTGGTTGGGATAATGAAGAAATTATTGGAAAGAGTTATAAAAAACTACTTATCCCTGAAGACGATCAACCGCTCCCAAGTTTGATCCATGGATTATCGCAAGATTTTTCCAAGCAATTCTTTGAACTTAGTTTAAAAACAAAGCAAGAACAACCTTTAGCGATAGAACTGAGTGTCATATGCGTTAAAATCGAAAGCAACCAAACAATTTTTATATGCTTTGCTCGAGACGTGACAGTACAAAAAAATGCAGAGAAAGAAATTAAGGAACTAAATAATAATCTAGAACTCAAAGTTCAAGAACGAACAAGGGAGCTCCAAATTGCCAATAAGGAAATGGAATTATTCTCCTATTCTGTTTCACACGACCTCAAATCACCTTTAAGAGCAATTGCGGGTTATGCAAATATTCTTGATGAAGACTACAAGTCGAACCTCAATGAACAAGGACAACATTTTCTAAATGAAGTTATTCGGAACGCCAACAGAATGTCGCATTTAATTGATTCATTGCTTTCTTTTTCAAGATTAGGGAAAAAAGAAGTACGAAAAATAGAATTTGATTTACAGGAGTTGGCCATCTCAGTGATTGATGATTTAAAACCTTTTGCCAATCAGAAAACAAGCATAAAGGTTGGATCATTGGGACAAGCTTTTGCTGATCCTGATTTAATTAGGCAAGTCTTTACAAATCTTATTGGTAATGCTGTAAAATATTCATCCAAAAAAGAGTCTCCGGAAATTCAAATTTATTCTGAAGTAAATCCAAAGGAAATAACCATAACCATTAAAGACAATGGGGCTGGATTTAATATGGATTACTATGATAAATTATTTGGCGTGTTTCAAAGGCTGCATACCGACAAGGAATTTGAAGGCACAGGAGTTGGATTAGCCCTAACTCAGAAAATTATAATCAAACATGGGGGCCGAATATGGGCAAACTCAGAACAAAACATTGGCTCCAGCTTTATTTTCACTCTACCTAAAAACAATCCATGAATAATTTAGAAACAATCGATATCCTTCTTGTTGAAGATAATGTTAATGATGCCGAACTCGCACTTAGAGTATTAAAAAAGAACCTTCCAAATGCTAAAATAAAGCATTTAGAAGATGGAGAGCAAGTCTTAGAGTACTTCAACCTAAGGCATCCTGACCTGTCTATACCACACCCTTCCTCCTTACCGAAGGTAATTTTACTTGACTTAAAAATGCCCAAAATAGATGGCTTACAAGTTCTTGAAGTATTGAAGGCCGACCCCATTTTACGAACCATTCCTATTGTTGTATTAACCTCTTCTAAAGAAGACCCAGACCTTAAGAGATGCTACGACCTAGGTGTAAATTCATACATTGTTAAACCTGTAGAATTTAAGCAGTTCATGGAAATCGTATCAGATATCGGAGCCTATTGGGTAAATTATAATCAAAAACCTGTTTAACAAAAATGAAAGTATTACATATAGAAGACAACGAAAACGATTCATTTTTAATAAAGCGCGTTCTAAAATTAAACTTTGTTGACCTAGATTACAAACTAGTTGAATCTTTAACAGATTTCGAAACTGAAATAAGTAATTTCAAACCGGAGGTAGTTTTATCTGACCATAATTTAAGAGGTTTTACTTCCATTGAAGTATTCAAAAAGTTTAAAGAACTAAACTTCGAATGTCCATTTATAATTATTACCAGTGCCATTTCTGAAGAGTTTGCAGTTGAGACCCTTAAAAGCGGAGTAGATGATTATATACTTAAAGACCGCTTAGAAAGGCTTCCTAAGTCGATCGAAAATTTAATAATTAAGTACAATTTAATTGAAGAAAGGGAGGAAAATATTAGGCAGATTATTTTAAGTGAGGAACGCTATAAAGACCTGCTCCATTCAACTTCCGAACTCATTCATAGTGCCGATATTGAAGGGAATTTAGTTTTCATTAATGAAAGCTGGAAAAACAGCCTAGGTTTTACCTTAGAGGAAGTAAAGGGTAAAAACATCTTTGATTTTATTGAAGAAGAATCCAGAATTAGTTGCCATGCAAAATTCATGCGGATTATGAGCGGAGAGAAGGTTGACTCAATGAAGTTAAAAATGATAAGTAAAAGTGGTGAACTAAGACTTATGGAAGGGATGGGAGTACCTCGAAAATTAAATGGCAAAATCATTGGCTCACATGCCTTCCTTGAGGATGTTACGGAAAAGGAAAACATGAAACAGGCCCTAGGCGAAAGCGAGAAAAGATATGCGCTTGCTATTGAAGCCACTGCTGACGGGATATTTGATTTGGACATAAAAAACCGAAATTTCTATTTTTCAAATCATTGCTTTCAAATTTTAAACTTGGAGGAAACAGAACTATCCATTCGTAAGTTGCCCTTAGTTATTCCTTCAGAATTTTATGTTTGGGTTAAGGAAAAAATAGATAATGCGGATGGTTCAGACAAGCAAAGTGCTTTTTTTGAAAAGGATATTCAAATACAAAAAGAGCCAAATAGATGGGTTAACATTAGAGCGGTATTCAAACCAACTGAATGCCGAATTAATGGTTCAATAAGGAACATTACCGACAAAAAACTACAGGAATTAGAAATACAGCAGCTCAATAAGGATCTTGAAAAGAAGGTAGAATACAGAACGATTGAACTTCAATTGGCTAATAGAATACTAACCTACCAAAACAATGAAATAAACGACTCCTTAATATATTCTAAAAGAATTCATGATGCACTTCTCCCAAGTTTACAACAATTTAATACAATTTTTCCGGGATCATTTATAATTGACAACCCTAAGGATTTAATTGGGGGAGATTTTGCATGGTTCCAAAAAATAAATTCTTTAAAATTTATTGCTGCAGTTGATTGCACTGGACATGGCGTACCCGGTGCTTTACTTTCTGTTATTTCCATTTTATTACTAGACGAAGCTGTCTTAAAACAAAATCTGGTAAGCCCAAAGGCCATACTCAACTATTTGGATAAACGACTTAGCAGCCTGTTCAAACATTCCGACCAAGTCATTTATGATGGAATGGATATAGCTCTTTGTTGCTTCGATGAAAAATACAAGCGGGTATATTTTTCTGGGGCACAGAGACCTTTATACTTTGATTCAGATGGTGAAATAACGATTATTCCGGGAACTAAACGATCAATTGGGCAAAGTGATTCAACATTTGAATTTGAAGAATTTGAATCCAATTATATATCTGGCGATTGTTTCTATATGTTCTCTGATGGTATAACTAGTCAATTCGGAGGACCAAAGGGTAAAAAAATAAAAGGCCAACAATTCAGACAACTTTTAAAATCCATTAAAATAACAGAAAACAAAAAGGAGACTATTGAATCTTATATTCAAGAATGGAAAGGCGATTTAGAACAAACCGACGATATCCTAATTATTGGCCTTGAACTTTAATTACCACTATTAATACTTGCTAACTTTATAAGTTTTTGTGCGGAAAGAATCATCGGTAAGAGTTAGAAAGTACAATCCTGCCTCCAAATTTTCTAACCTTTCAAATGAAACAACTCTTTCCTTTGATGCGCTTTCAAATTGCTTTTGCTGTACCAACTTTCCATCAATACAAGTAAGGGTAATTTTTACATTTCCATTCATTTTTCCAAATTGAACGTCAATTTGGTTACTAAACGGATTTGGAAATACAGAAACTTCCCCCAAAAAAGCACTTTCAATACCAGTTTGAAAATCTACTAAAACACTATCCGACTGCACCTGAACCGAAATAGGTTGACGAATGTTATCCATCAAAACCACATCCGACAAGGTGAAAGGAACATACTGACTAACGGTTTCTTCTGTTTTACCGCTTAAATTTTCAACGGTAATACAGTATACCTCTCCGATATCTCCATAGGTTGAAACCGGTTGTTGGTTAATCCTAGTAGCAGCAACATAAATTCTTCCATTGTTGTAATCCACCTTACGAATTGAAATTTGGTCAACCATATCTGTTCCCATATAGCTTGAATTAAAACGGAAGCCAAGGGAATTGGGCACAATCTGTTCAGGATTATAGTTTATAGTAAAACCAACCGAATACAGGTTTGATGCAAAGGCTAGGTTATCACCTAAGCTTACCGGTAAATTTAAAGCCTGTCCACCTTCAACAACACTGGTATAAGGATTACGAATTCTCATCAACAATTCGGCGGCTAGGTTATTCTCCCATTCTGTTTTGCCTTCTACCAAACCATAATTCTGAATAATGGCCAAGGTATCTTGTGCGTCAATAGTACCATCTCCATTGGAATCACTATGTTTCATGTCAACAGATGGGTAATTTGCTGCAGGAAATGAGAAACCAGCATATTGCGCAGCCCAGGCTATGGATTGGGTAGGACGGGCTGTAAATGTTTGACCATAAAATGTTCCGATATTGAAAAGATCCATGTTATTTACGATGAAATCGTCATTGTTTTCGCCAGGCCAAACAGAATCACAGGCTGCTGCATCAATTATCATGGTATGAATGTAGTTATTACTTACACAACCATTGGCATCGCTCACTTGCAATGAATATTGACCCGGATTGGACTCAACCACCACCGAAATTGTATCCATAAAAAAACCATTGCTCCAACTATAAATTATTGGACCAGTTCCACTAGTTACCCCTGCATATAACAATGCTGTTGAACTAGGACAAGTTGAGCTTTGTAAAACTGTATCAATTTGAGGAGAAATCATTTGCGTCAAATAAACCGAATCGACTCCACTACAGCCGGCTTGGTCAGTGACATATAAAAAATAGATGCCAGGATCAGAGGTAATGATTTGTATGTTTGTTTCATTTGTACTCCAAACATAACTTGCATAACCTGGATTGCCGGTAATGGGATAGGTGGTCCCGGAACAGAAACTTGCATTAAATCCACCGAAAATGGCATCCGAAAAATCTGTTCCAAGCATCAAAACCGAATCAGTAACTGCGCATTCCCCATTCGAACCTACCACAACAAAAACCTGATTAGCCATTCCATTATAGGTTGGAGAAATGTCAGTAGGGTTGTCAAATCCTATAGGCGGATTCCAGGCATAGGTCAGACTTAAATTAGGGTTATTCGGAATTATCTGAACCGAGTTAAAAGGACAATAGATAATTGTATCTGGATAATCAAGAGGGCTAGGAACAATACCTGTAAGTACTTGAACCGTGTCATAGCCTAAACAGCCATAGGAATCAGATACAATTATACTGTAAGCACCAGGGGTAGAAACTTGAATATTTTGGTTGGTGGAACTAGTGCTCCACAAATAAGTAACAAATCCAACTGAGGCATTTAAATTAACCTGAGCCGTCCCACAAAGGTAGGCCGGAGAATTTTGGGCAATAATATTGGAAAAATTGGTGGAATTAAAATAAAGCGTGTCATAAACGGAACAACCTCCATTATTGGCTCCAACAATATAAGTTTGCGCGATACCTGAAGGCGTTATAACTGGATTGTAAACGTTTATATCTGAGATATCTGAGGAAGGGTTCCAACTATAGCTCAAAGTATTATCAAAGCTTGAGGGTGTAATCTGAATTTGATCACCCGCACAAAACTGGTAAAAAGTTTGGTAATTTAAGGCTGCCGGAGTTGGTCCAGCTGTAACCACAATAGAATCCGAACCTGAGCAACCATTTGAAGCAACACCTGTAAGGTAGTACGTTCCAGGAAAATAAACAGAATACGTATTGGAAGTAGCATAGGGGGAATTCCAATAATAACTTGGGACAGGATCGCCACCTGGTTCAAAAACAATGGCTTCCCCGTCGCAAATAACCGAATCTTGGGTTTGGGAAACTATCTGAATTTGAGGCGATGGTAAAACGGTGATGGAAATGAGGGTATCCAAAGTATCGTTCAGTTCGTTTGTAACTTGAATCATAACTTGGTATGTTCCAATGGCTTGGTAATTGTGAAAGGCACTATCTAATATATCTGTGCTTGGATTGGTTAGTGAATTTAAATCTCCAAAATCATAATGGTATTGAAAATTGGAACCATTTCCATTGATCCAAACATTAATATTGGCTGCAACACCCAAACAAGGCGTTGGATTAAAATACAAACTACTGAAGCTTAATGAACCCGGATTGGGAACAGCCGCAACGTTTAAACTAAAGAGGGAGAAAATCATTCCCAGCGCTACCATTAACTTTTTCATGTGTGTAGAATTTTGACGCTACAAAAGTGCAGGGTTTGAGTTAGGGTGTAAAATACATTTTTATATATTTGTAACTTGAAATAAAAGGCTTAAAATCATAAATAAAACTTTAATTATTTATTTTTCAATATATTACAAATACATATTTTTTAATTTAATAACTTGAAAAAACATCTTTCCTTACTTCAATTATTGAGCACAACCGAATTTGAACTTTTTTTCGATTGGCTTTCAACCCCTTGGTTCAATACGGATGCTAATTTGAGGATTTTAGCCCAATATAGTTATTCCCAAGGAAAAGATCTTTCCAACGAAGTATTGTTTCAAAAACTTTATCCAGGAAAACCATACCACGACCAATTGTTGCGGAATAAGCAAAATTTATTAACCCGCAAGTTGGAAAGGTTTATCGCCTGGAAACAACTAGAATCTGACCCTAGCTTACAATCCCAATTGCTTGGTAAACGATTACTTGACCGCTCTGATCTTAAATCTTTCCGAAAAAACCTTCACCAAAAGCTCCAAAAACCTTGGCACCAAGTTTCGAGCCTACAAAATCTCGACTTCGACCAAAAAATGGCAGAATTGGATTATCGATTGGAACAAAAATCGCAGCGACAGGAGGCTGAAAAAGGATTAGAAAAACTCATTCAGGAAATGGATGCCAACTGGATTACCAATCGACTCAAATTCTCTTGTGAAATGCTGAATCGGGGTTTAACCCTTGGGAAACAATCCGACATGTCCATTGAGCAAGTATTGCAGTTTTTGCCACTGAACAACAACCCCAAGTTATTGTTGGCTAGACTTTATAGGTATATTTATCTTACACTGACCAAGCCAAACGAAACTTCGAACTACTTTTTGGTCAAGAAAACTCTTCAAGACCAATTGAATAAAATCGATCCAAAAGAATCAACCGAACTATTCACCTTTCTTCAAAACTATTGTATTCGTCGTATCAATACAGGACAACCTGAATTTCTGCAGGAACTCTTTAGTAATTACAAACTCTTACTGCAATCCAAACTAATATTAAACGATGGAGTATTGGGTGAATTTGATTTCAAGAACATAATCACCGTTTCCATCCGTTTGGGAGAATTAGTCTGGGCCCATCATTTTATTCAAGAATACGCAGCTCTGCTTCCCTCTCAGCACCAAAACAATGCCGTACAATACAATCAAGCGCGTTTGTTTTATGCTGAACAAAATTTAAAACAAGCATTAAAATCCCTCACAACCGTTGAATATACTGATGTGTACTATCACCTCGACTCCCGAATTCTGCTCACCAAAATATATTTCGACCAGGAAGATATTGAAAGTCTCTTCAGCAGCATACAATCCTTCCGCCAATACCTAAATCGCACCAAACAAATTTCAGCCGCTCAGCAAAAGCTCTATTCCAACTTTCTTTCGGTAATTAAACGATTAGGAATGCTGATGGACGGCAGTAATGTAGACCTAATTAAATTGGAAAGCTTTTTAAAGGATAACCCGCAAACTGCTGATATTACTTGGCTGAGGGAGAGGGTGATGAAAATGAAAAATTAAAAAAGACGAAAAAACAAAAAACAGCTATTTCGACCATTCATCCTAATTAAGAAATAAGCCCATTTACAAACCCGAACTACCTCATTTAGTTGAACTAACTCCAAACTCCAATAAAAACAGGACTCCTTACTTTTACACCATCCTCAACCCCTCCTCCACACTCTCCACAGGCAACTGACAAGCCCTGTTTTCACAAACAAAAATCAAGTTCTTATCCAATCCCGTCCTTCCTTCCATTAAACCTAATTTAGAACTGGAACCCGCCACTGTTACCAAAACAGAAGGCAAATAGGCTTTAACCATGCTTTTCCAATTCCTTTCTGCATCAGGACCCGCAATAACCATTTCCTTGTATCCATAAGCCAACCATTGCATCAACTGACACCAATTTGAAAAAGCACTTCCATAATTGGCTATAGCCGGAACCACACTGTTGAGCATCGTGATTGCCCTTTCCTCCCACTCCATTCGCCCATTTAGCCTAGAAAAAACAAATAAACAAAGCGCAATCTCCGAATTGGCGCAAGGCAACACATTATCCATATACTCGGTGCGGCGAACAATTAAAGCTTCACCCTTAACCGAAGTAAAAAATAACAAAGGACTACCCTGATTATCAAAATGTTGCAAGGCATACTGCATCAATTGTTCTGCCCTTTCAACCCTAGTTTCCTCAAAACTAATAGCATAATGCGATAGCAAGGCCGAAATCAAAAAGGCATAATCATCCAAAAAACCATCGATACTGGCTTTGCCATTTTTATAGGTATGAAACAAACTTCCATCAGGCCTTAGAAATTTAGACAACAAAAAATCCAAGGTCTTTGTAGCCAATTCTTTATACTCCGTATTCAAAGTTGCTTTATAAGCCATACAAAGCCCTTTTACCCACAAGGCATTCCACGATAACAATAGTTTATCATCCAATCCTGGCCTTACTCGTTTATTTCGTGCCTCTAAAAGTTTGGCCTTCATCGAGATGATCCTTTGGCTGAGTTCCTTGGTTGAAATCCCAAACCCAATAGCCACTTCGGCATCTTCCATCCTGCGCAACGGAATGTAATTGTCATGTTCCCAATAACCAAACTCATTGATATTAAAATAGGCTTGAAACAAAGGAAAATCTTCCCCAAGCACTGCCTTCAATTCTATTTCGGTCCAAACATAAAATTTCCCTTCCTCACCTTCACTATCCGCATCCAAGGCTGAATAGATTCCACCTTCGGGATGTGTCATTTCCCTTTTTACCCATTCAATGGTTTCATCCATTACCTGCTTGTACAAAGGATTACGGGTTTGGATATAAGCCTCTGCATACAATCCTAGCAATTGCCCATTGTCATACAGCATCTTTTCAAAATGGGGAACTTTCCATAAACCATCCACACTGTAGCGGGCAAAACCTCCTCCAATCTGATCGTAAATGCCACCAAAAGCCATTTTTTTCAAAGTTAAATCCACATGGGATTGTAAACCTGAATCACCTTTAGCATAAGCCTGTCGCATTAAAAACACATAATCTCCAGGCAAGGGAAACTTAGGTGCCCTACTTGGACCTCCTTCTACATCATCAAACCTGGTTCTCCAAGTAGCCAAGGTTTCATCTAACACCTTCCCATAATCAATACTGCTTCCGGCAGGAGGAACAATGGCTTTCTGTTCAACGCCTTTTGTTAATTCTTCGGCATATTCCATAGTGCGGCTTCGATCTTCTTTCCAAGCCTTGTTCAATTGAAGCAAAATACTTATCCAATTCTGTTTTGGAAAATAAGTCCCTCCATAAATCGGTTTCCCATTGGGCAAGGTAAAACAATTGAGCGGCCATCCGCCTCTACCCGAAATCAATTGTACCGCCTCCATATACACAGCATCAATATCCGGCCTTTCCTCCCGATCTATTTTGATACATACAAAATGGCGGTTCATCACTTCAGCTACTTCTTGGTTTTCGAAACTCTCATGTTCCATCACATGGCACCAATGGCAAGCCGAATACCCGATGCTTACTAAAATAAGTTTATCTTCCAATTCGGCCTTCTTTAAGGCTTCCTCTCCCCAAGGATACCAATCCACCGGGTTTTGTGCATGTTGAAGTAAATAAGGACTACTCTCTAAAGCAAGTCTGTTGGCCATAAATAAGGGTTTAACTAAAAAAAGAATCTAAAAACGCTCCCGCTTGTAAGGATAAAAATCAACCACCTCTCCCAATTGGTTCTTGCGCTGCATTTCCTTCCAAAATTTCACATAAAACAAGTCTTCATGCTTGGACAAAAACACATCTTTCAGCTTGCCTTGTGGTACCATAAAGGCGCGCAGTTCCTCAGGAAAGATATCGTTCTCATTTACTGTATACCATACATCCGACGATAATTCATCGTAATCATCCCTTGAAACAGGTTTGGGTCGAAAATTACACTCCTCCAACAAACAAAGCTCGTCGTAATCGTAAAACACTACTCTTCCATGACGGGTTACACCAAAATTCTTCATCAATAGGTCTCCAGGAAAAACGTTGGCCGCTGCCAGTTCCTTCACCGCATTTCCATAATCCACAATGGCCTTGGCCGATGCTTCAAAATCATTCTCTTCCACATACATATTTAGTGGACGAATTTTCCTTTCTGTAAACAATTGTTTGATTATCAACTGATCCCCTTCAATATAGCAAGTTTCAGAACAAAGTGTCAGCAGCTCTTCCAGCAAATCGGGCTCAAATCGATCGAGGTCAAAATGCATGTATTCAAACTCTTGCGGATCGGCCATTCGTCCTACGCGGTCGTGCATAAACACCAAGCGGTATTGTTTAACAACATGTTCGCGTGAAATATTTTTGGGCGGCGCAAACCTGTCCTTAATCAATTTAAATACATAATTATAACCTGGCAAGGTAAACACACTCATTACCATGCCTTTGATGCCAGGGGCAAACATAAATTTATCAGCCGAATGCTCTAGGTAATAGTGGAATTCTTTTACCTGTACTGTTTTAGCATGGCGGTTATACCCTATCGAACTAAACAGCTCGCTTACAGGCTTGTTGGGCATTATGCTGTGCAGAAAATGAACACATTCCAACGGATTTTCTGCCCTTACAAAAAAGTAGGAACGAGTAAAACTGAATATCATACTTACCTCGTCCACGTTGGTAATTACGGTATCGAGTATGGCACCTTCTTCAGGGTGAACAATAGGTAAACACAAGGGAACAATAGTAGTTCCGAGAAACAACCTACCCATCACATACAAGCCTTTTCCGCGATAAAAGTGAGGCTTTATTATATCAATCCGTGTAATCTCGGAAGTAGAATAGGTAGCCATCAAATCCATTTCAAGCTTTTCGGCCAAATAACAGATATCGCTTTCTAAATCCGCAAAGCGAAACCTAAAACCAAAGTCGGTAATAATTTCACCCAACAATTCGGTCTTGTTCTTCCCCTTTGGATAATAAATCCTGAAAATGGGATTAAACGGATCTTTAGTCAAGCTTTCCGACACAAACGGAATAAATTCAATTTCTTCATTGATCCCTTCCGTTATATAAATCTTGCGGAGCACCGAATTAAAAAACGACTCTACAATCGGTCCATCATGCCTTTCACCAATCATAAATGAAAATTCCTTCTTAGCCTCCACCCAAAACTCCTTGGAGGAAATGTAGTCGGGAAAACGATCGTTTATCGTCTCAACACACCTTGAAACATGCTCTTTGTATAAATCCAGTCGTCGGTTATTGGCTACTTTTATTTCTTGCCAACGACGAAAAGTAAACCGATCACCTGCCAATCCTGTCTCAAAAAAGAAAAGGCGGTGAAAACTATCGAAACTTAGGAGAATATGTTCAGCGGCGAGTTTATAACTTTCCATTCAAATTAGAATTCTGCAGTTTTTGGAGCACGTGGGAACGGAATTACGTCACGAATGTTACCCATTCCTGTTACGAAAGTTACCAAACGCTCAAAACCCAGACCGAAACCAGCATGCGGACAGGTACCAAATTTCCTTATCTCTAAATACCACCACAATTCTTTCTCATCCATGCCCATTTCTTCGATTCGGGCTTTCAACTTTTCATAATTTTCTTCACGCTGGCTGCCCCCAATTATCTCTCCAATTCCAGGGAAAAGCACATCCATGGCACGAACTGTTTTACCATCCGCATCTTGTTTCATGTAAAACGCTTTGATATCCTTTGGATAATTGGTAAGGATAACCGGCTTTTTGAAATGCTGCTCAACCAAGTACCGCTCATGCTCGCTTTGCAAATCGGTACCCCAATCCACTTTGTACTCAAACTTTTTAGTGCTACTTTTTAAAATTTCTACAGCTTCAGTATAAGTGAGGCGCTGAAATTGGTTGTTTACCACAAAATCCAAGCGCGACAGCAATTCCTTGTCGTACATATCGTTGAGGAATTTCAAGTCGTCGGCACAGTTTTCGAGGGCATAATTTACCAAGTATTGCAACATTTCCTCGGCCAAATCCATATTGTCTTCCAATTCATAAAAAGCCATCTCAGGTTCTATCATCCAAAATTCGGCGAGGTGACGGGCAGTATTCGAATTCTCTGCACGAAAGGTTGGACCAAAGGTGTAAACCAATCCCAATCCCATGGCTCCCAATTCTCCTTCCAATTGTCCGGAAACGGTTAAGCTGGTCTTCTTCCCAAAGAAATCTTCTTCATAATTAACGGTTCCATCTTCGTTTAAGGGTGGATTTTTTTCATCCAGCACCGAAACCCGAAACATTTGTCCGGCCCCTTCCGCATCACTACCTGTAATGATGGGCGAATGCCAATAAAAAAATCCTTTGTCGTTAAAAAACTTATGAATGGCAAAAGCTAAGGCATGGCGAATACGGAAAACGGCTCCAAACGTATTGGTTCGCGGACGAAGATGAGCGATTTCGCGCAGAAACTCCAAGCTGTGCCCCTTCTTTTGAAGTGGATAGGTTTCAGCATCGGCCTCACCAATAATTTCAATGGCTTTTGCCTGAATTTCAACACTTTGTCCTTGTCCCTGCGAAGCCACCAATTGTCCAACCACACCAATACAGGCCCCGGTTGTAACTTGTTTGATGCTTTCTTCCGAAATCGAAGCGAGGTCTACAACCACTTGAATATTGTTAATGGTGGAGCCATCGTTCAAATGTATAAAGGCCACATTTTTGTTTCCCCGACGGGTTCTTACCCATCCTTTGGCCGTAACTTCTTGGCCTGCCTGGGTTTCTTTCAATAATTTTTTAACGCTGCTATGTTTCAGTGCCACGGTAAATTGGGTTAAAATTTCGGATGCAAAGGAAAGGAAAATGTGGGCTTATTGTGCCATTGTAAGTAGGAGAATTCAGGAAAGTTTTCACACACCCAAAAATCAGGATTGATCCTATTTTTAATTTCCCAATTTTTAATTTTTAATTTTTTAGGCGTGCCCCATTCGCCCAAAAAAAATCAACCCGAAATTGAAGCAGTTGTGCAGGGGCTCATGGTCGGGCTATCCGCTGCAAGTCCTCGCCCCGCCTCCCCGAAAGGGTTCGGGGTACGGCGTTGCTCCGGGCTTTACGCTTCTATCCCTGCCCGATGCCCGGGAACTAAAATGTTGGTTATTTAAATGAACAGTACCAAACAAAACCCGTTTATAAAAAGGACAAATGGAGCCAATCCAAAAAGCTTTACCCCCTCTCAGAAGAAACTTCCTTTTAAACTAATTAATATTTAAGAAAGCTATCTATCCATTTTCTCCATACAAACTTTCCGATGGTCTATACGCATGGGTATACGATCGCCAAAACTTAAGTGGCACCATTTTCGGGCAGGGATAGCAGTGGATAGCCCACAGGGATGCGGAGGCACGGAGCAGCCCGAGGACTAGAAACGAATAGCCCGACCATGAGCCCAGTAGAAACTTACATTCTTTGGCAGACTGTTTTTGGCGAATGGGGCACGCCAAGGGAAGATATTAGATTTTAGATGTTAGATGTTAGATTGTTAGATGAAATTGCCATTTAAGGTTAATTTTTAAAACTTGAGGAAAAATTGCAAAGTTCTATAACAGAAACCTTTGAGTTCTTATTACTTTTGCGAACTAATCTAAAAACAACACATATGGCTTTCGAATTACCAAAATTACCTTACGCCTACGATGCATTGGAACCTCATATCGATGCACGTACCATGGAAATCCACCATACCAAACATCACCAAGCTTATACCACCAATTTGAACACGGCCATCCAAGGCACGGAATGGGAGAGCAAAAGCATTGAAGAAATTTTAGCCAATGTTTCCAAACTTTCGCCTGCTGTGCGCAACAACGGCGGTGGATTTTATAACCATAACTTGTTTTGGACAGTGATGTCGCCCAATGGCGGTAAACCATCTGCTGAACTCGCTGCGGCCATTGAAAATGACTTGGGCGGAATGGATAAATTTAAAGAAGAATTTACCAAAGCGGCTACAACCCGTTTCGGCTCTGGCTGGGCCTGGTTGGTAGTTTTGAATGGCAAATTGTCTATCACTTCCTCACCTAACCAAGACAATACCTTGATGGACCTTTCAGAAGTAAAAGGCACCCCCATTTTAGGCTTAGATGTGTGGGAACATGCCTACTATTTGAATTACCAAAATCGCCGTCCCGATTACATTGGAGCTTTCTTTAATGTAATCAACTGGGAAGAGGTTTCAAAACGCTTTTCAGAAGCTAAATAACTCATAAGCAATTCATTACAAGGGGCGGAGGGAAAATTTCTTCCGCCCTTGTTCATTCCCATGCCTCATTTTGCCATCGAAATATCGGGTTTAGAGAAAACCTATTCCAATTCGGAGATTCCGGCGGTATATGGACTTTCATTACAGATTAAACCAGGGGAGATTTTTGGTTTGTTAGGGCCAAATGGTGCTGGTAAAACAACCACCTTTTCTATTCTATGTGGTTTGCTCGATTTTGATGCAGGCTTGGTTAAGGTTGGCGGATTTGATGTAACCAAGGATAGGGATAAAATTAAGGAGATTATCGGTGTTGTGCCCCAGGATTTGGCTTTATTTCCAACTTTAACCGCGTATGAGAATCTTGAATTTTTTGGAAACTTTTACGGGTTGAGTGGAAATAAATTAAATAGACTTATTGAGGAAAACTTGGCAAAATTTGGCCTTTCGAATGCAAAAAACAAGCAAGTAAGGGCCTATTCAGGAGGAATGAAACGAAGGCTCAATTTAATTGCTGGTATTCTTCACCAACCAGCCATTCTGTTTTTGGATGAGCCAACAGCAGCAGTGGATGTGCAATCAAGAAGTTCCATTATGCAGGTTTTAAAGGAGATGAATCGACAAGGTACCACCATCATTTACACTAGCCATTTGATGGATGAGGCCCAACATTTTTGCTCCAAAGTAGGGATTATTGATAGTGGTAAACTGGTAGAACAAGGCATTCCGGACGAATTGGTAAACCGATATGCCGGAAGTAGTTCATTGGAGGAAGTATTTTTGAAAATCACGGGAAAAAGATTACGGGATTAGACATGCTCAAATTAAAGGCCTACATAAAAAAGGAATTCCTTACCCTACTTAGGGATAGAGGCGGATTGGCTGTACTATTTTTCATGCCAGTGATTTTGATTATCATCATGTCATTGATTCAGGATGCTCCCTTTCGTGAATACCAAGAATTAAAGATTCCCATTCTGGTGCTAGACCTTGACAAGGATAGTTTGAGCAAGGATATTATCCGTGGATTGGCTAGTTCCAAAATATTCAAAATCGATTCAAACATAGAGGGTAAGTCGTTAACAGAGGCTGATTTATTGGATGCCGTTAACCATGGAACCTATCAATTAGGAATTTGCATACCCAAAGGAAGTTCACAAGCTTTGCGGGAAAGAGTATCGCTAAAGGTCAACGAGACTTTATCGGCATTTGGTTTAAATGAAAATAAAGATTCCGTTTTAAACAAGAAACCCAACATTGATTTTAAGGTTTTTATTGACCCTGCTGCCAAAAAATCATTTCGAACTTCTGTATTGAGCAGCATGGAGAAGTTTGTGTTGGACATACAATTAAAGGAATTCATACGTGCCTTTGGGAAATCGCTTGGCTCTATTTCGCCCCAGCAAACCAAGCTTAATTTTGATACCGAATCAGGAATTCGTTTTCAGGAGATTGTAGCTACCACCAACAAAAACTTACCCGATTTCACCACCAATTCGGTTCAGCACAATGTACCCGCATGGACTCTATTTGCCATGTTTTTCATTGTAATACCAATGGCTGGGAATATGATAAAGGAAAGGGATTTAGGAAGCGAGCTGCGTTTATTGGTATTACCGGGTTCAGTAAACATTCCCATTTTTGGACGAATAATCACCTATTCCTTGGTATGCCAAATTCAATTATGGATCATGCTGGGCGTTGGAATTTGGATATTGCCTTTGTTGGGTCTGCCCAAATTGCAGATTGGTCAAGTTTTTTTCCCGATAGTCCTAGCAGGTTTACTCAGTTCGCTATCAGCAACGGCCTTTGGTGTAATGGTAGGAACCGTATTTAAAACCTTGCAGCAGGCTATGGTTTTTGGATCGGTGAGTGTAGTTATTTTATCTGCCTTAGGAGGCATTTGGATTCCAACCTACGTAATGCCAGAATCAATTCAAACTATCAGTAGTTTATCCCCTTTAAATTGGGGCTTAGAATCATTTAATAATATTTTCCTAAGGGGTATAAACAAAACATCCAGTCTGCCGTGGTTGCAAACTGGATGTTTTGTATTGGTTTGTTTCGGTTTTATTCGAATAGCAAAGAGAAACTAGTCTTTTACCCAAGTATCACCATTGGATTCACAGGCAGATTCATACGTATTATAGGTTGCATTTTGTAGCACTTTACCATTCGAGCAAAAGTTATCGTATTCATACCCAGTGGAATCAACACAATGTCCACATTTTTTGCATGAGGAGAAACTTATGATTCCAACCATCATAAGTCCTAAAATTGTCATTCCTTTTTTCATGTTAATTAGTTTTAAAAGTTTCGCCAAATGTAATAGGAATTAGGTACAAATTGTCTCATTTAAAGGACTAATTCATAAAACTGACCAATCTCAGACATTTAAGAAATAGTAATAATTTCTGCTTTTTGGGATATTTCAATAATGAAGTTTCATTACTTTTGGTCAAAATCAATATTAACCATAAAAAAAATTAAAATGAAAAAAGTATTTTCAGTAGTTGCCATCGCTGCATTCGCAGTAGCTTCAATGTCATCTTGTAAAAAATGTGGAACTTGTACAGTACTAGGTGTTACTTCTGAAGAGGTTTGCGGATCTAGCTCAGAAATCAGCGCAAGCGAAACTAGCTGCGAACTAGCAGGTGGTTCATGGGAAACAAAGTAATGAATTTTACTATAAAAAAAAGCGACCAAAACTGGTCGCTTTTTTTTTAGGGTTTTGGATAATCTAGTGGAATGGTTAAACCATCTTGAACCATAATAATATCTTTAAACGTCTCAGGGATATAATCCCCTTTATCATATACAGTTATGGTTTCAATAATCGGTTTATAGCCAATAGCTTTAATTGCTATATCGTATTTACCAGGATGCAAGGCTAATACATAGTTGCTTCTTCTTCTATTGGGGCGAATTTGAGCGTAAATTTCCGATTCACCTGCTTTTCTTACTTCAAAGGTAAATACCACATCTTTTCTTTCTTTAAAGGTAAAGTAGTCCACTTCCACTTTGGACTGTTCCTTTGGATCTTGCTTCACTTTCGTAATTTTCGTGTCCATCCATTTAAAGTCCTTCAAATCTTTGGGGAGTTTATCAACCGGATAGGTTTGCATTGAACCTTTCATAGTTCCAACCAATTTCACATTGTATTTAAAACCTGGTTGAGGGGGTAATTCCAATTCTTCTTTGAATTTCCATCCATATTCTTTTGGAGGAAGATAATGTTCAGTAAATTGTTTTTCTGCACCATTTTTCGTGTATACCATCACTTTAAGTCCTTTTGGAGGGGCCTTTTCAGCGAAATTAATTTTACCGATAACCGTAGTTACTTCAGCCTCAATGTCGTTGTAGGTAACCATATACACATCGAGGTCGCCTTGTCCTTCCGGTCTAATTTGCGATAAATAACCATGTCTACCATTCCGAGGGGCCGAATAGGTAAAATTGTCGTCGGTTGTATTTAAAGGATAACCAAGGTTTTGAGGTCTATTCCAACGTTTATTTTTTTCATCCCAAGTAGATTTAAACACATCGAAACCACCCATAGAATTATGACCTTTCGAACAGAAGAAAAGCGTTTTACCATCGGCAGAAAGGTTTGGAAAATCCTCATCATAAGGGGTATTGATTTGAGGGCCAAGATTGATAGGTTCGCCCCAATCGCCATTGGGCAAACGGTAGGCTATAAAGATATCTGTACCACCGAAACCAGTTTTGTCTTCCAAAGGTGTTCTAGAGAAATAGAGCACATTTGCATCAGCATCTGTGGTTGCTGAAGTTTCCGTTTCAAGTGAGTTAATCGTTGGTCCTAAAGTTTTGGATTTTTGAAAAGATTTACCCTTTTTCTCTGAGGCCCAGATATCATCAAAACCTTCCATATTATCGATACCGATAAAAAGAAATTTGCCATCTGCAGAAAGACCAACAATTTCCTCAACGTACTCTGTATTAACGAGAGGACCAAGGTTTTTGGCTTTTGCATATTCTCCCTTTTTCACCTCGGAATAGAAAATATCGGCACATTTATAGCCATCAAAATCAATATTAGCACCCACTACATCATTTCTTTTTGTAGAAAAGGCTACATAATCTTCTTCATCGGGCGCAAAAGGATTATAATCTGCGAAGGGGGTATTTACTTTAGGCCCTAAATTAGTGAAGGTCACATTAACCGGGGTCTTCATTAATTTTTGGGCATTCTCACACATTTCAATTTGCCTAACCACATCAAGCATTTTGGCTGGTTCTGCTTTTGGGTCTATTTTCGTTTTAACCAATTCAAAATATTTAATCGCTTCAGGAAGTTTATTGTTCACCAAATAAGCTCGGGCGAGGTCATAAATTTGCTCCTTTGTGGCATTCGGTTTGGTACCAACAAATTCAAGGTAAGGAATGGCCTTTGACTTATCAAAATTGGTATACAAATAACAGACACCTGCTTTATAGTTATATTCAATATTTGATGGATCCTTTTTTACCAACGCTTCATATTCCTGCAAAGCGGCCACATAATTTCCAAACGAAAAGTTATCCTTTGCTGCTTTATTATCTCCGCTACCTTGTTTAGGGGGAGGCGCTCCAGGCCGGGGTGCTAATTGAGAAAAACTATCCTGTGCAAAAGCCAGGGTAAACAAAAAAAGGAGAAAGTAATAGTTGATTTGCTTTGCCGTCATGGAAATTTACCGCTTCAGATTAAACCACTCAAATTAATTTCCCTTGTATTTTTTGACTTCCAAATCAAACAAGGTTGCAGTTATTGTTATGTCACCATTTTTAAAGTAAAAGACCCCGCCCCAGTTCCATGTTTTCTTTTCGTAAACATTTACTTGGCCTTGGTTATTTACAATAAAGCGGTAAAGCTTAAACTCTTTTTCTTGAATATTCTCTTCTGTTACCCCGTTTGGATAAATTGTAGCCAGTTGGGAAAGGAATTGTTCCCTTCTTTCTTTTTCAGAAAGATTGGATCGTTCCATATTTGCTTTGGCTTCTTCAAACCTTTTTTTCCTTTCTGCTTCGCTTAATTTCTCTGCCTGTTCAGTTTTGGCTAAATAGGCAGCTGTATTTGCTTTTCTGATCGAATCTTGTCTTTGTTGTTCTTTGGCAAATGCCAGTTTCGCAGCAGCCTCTTTAGCTAAACGATCTTGTTCGGCTTTGGCTTTGGCTTCAGCATCTGCCTTAGCTTTGGCTTCAGCATCTGCCTTAGCTTTGGCATCTGCTTCAGCTTTTAGCTTACGTTCATTTTCAGCTTTTGCTAGTGCATCTGCTTTTGCCTTAGCAACGGCGGCTTCCCTTGCCAATCTATCCTGTTCAATTTTAATTCTAGCTTCTTCTTCTGCTTTGGCTTTTGCAGCTGCAGCCAATTGTTCTGCTTCTAACTTAGCTTTTCGTTCGGCGGCCAATCGTTCCCTTTCAGCTTGTTCGGCCTGTGCTTTTTCTTCAGCAGCAATTTGAAGAGCGCGTTCCTTGGCAATACGCTCTTGTTCAGCCTTGGCAATTCTTTCTTCCTCCAAACGTTTCTTTTCCGCAGCGGCTCTTTGTGCGGCTTCTTCCTTGGCTTTTGAAGCTAACAATTTCTCTTCTCTTTCTTTGGCATCCTTGGCAGCTTTTGATTCAGCCAACAAACGTGCGGCCTCTTCCCTAGCGATTCGTTCTTGCGTTTCTTTCTCAATTCGATCTCTTTCCAGTTTTTGTTTTTGTTCTTCAGCAATTCTAGCAGAAGCCTCTTTTGCTATGCGTTCTTCCTCTGCTTTCGCTCTTCTTTCGTTCTCTAGCTTTATACGTTGAGCTGTAGCAAGTTGGGCTGCAACTTCTTTTTCCCTAGCCTCTTTGGCTTTTTTCTCGCGTAACGCTGCATCTTTCTCCTTCTCAGCTTCTAAGGCTAGGCGATCGGCCTCTGCTCTCTCGCGCTTCTCCTGTTCGGCCTTTGCAGCTCTTTGTGCCTCAAGTTTGGCTTTTTCAATGGAAGCTAGCTGAGCAGCTTGCTCTTTAGCCATACGTTCCTTCTCTATAGCTTCTCTCGCTACTTCGTTTTTCTTCACCTTCTCGATATACTCGGCCAAATTAGCCTCTTCTTTGGCCCTCAAATTCGCTTCATATTGAGCAAGTTCATTCGCCTTTCTAATCTCTTCCAATTTGGCTTCTTCCTTAACTTTGGCCTGAGCATCCATTCTGGCTTGAGCCTCTTGACGGGCAAGGGCAATTGCTGCAACCTTTTGTTGCTCTTCCAATGCCTTACGGTTTGCCTCTTCAACAATCAAACGTTTTGCTTCAGCCTGTGCAAGTTCTTGGGTGGAAGTTTGGGCTTCTTTAAGTTTGGCTTCCTTTTCCAACTGAATTTGTTTGATTTTAGCCTCTTCAGCTTGAATTTTTTTCAATTCTTCTTGCCTTGAATCAATTTCTTCAATCCTTCTTTTGTTTCTTTCCTCATTTAATTCGGCAAGTTCAGATTCAAGTTTTCCGGCTTGTTGTGTTTGGGCCTGTTTAATTTGGGCAACACGTTTTGCCTCTTCGGATTTTCGTTCACTTTCTGAACTTTTCAATTGGGCTTCGCTAATGCGACGAATTTCTTCTTCCCTTGCTTTTGAATCTTGCTCCAATTGTTTAAGGTTCTTTTTTTGTTCTTCGGCCATTTTCATTTGCTGATCGGCCTCCATAGAAGAAATCACACTCCTCGTTTTAAATTCCTCTGCTTTTCTTGTATCCTCTGCTTTCTCCTTTTCCAACATCACATTCTTATACTTATTTTCAAGTTGTGAAGAAACCGCCGCATCTGCTGCGGAGAACAAAGAAGTCACATCGATGGGGGCATTTATCTGACCTGTTTTTTCAAGTTTAGTCTTTTGCTCTAAATAATTGTCATACATGGCAGCAGCCCTTTCTTCTTTAAAATCAGTATTCGGAGGCAGGGTATTGGCAATTTCACGAATAATTAAAGTTCGGTTATTAGCCCCTTTTTTTACTGCCACCTCAAACTTAACTCGCTTCTCTAATTCAACCTTCCTTTGTTCTTCTGCCTTCACCTTATCAATTTTTATTTGGGCTTCTGCCATGGCTTGTTGTTTGGCTATCCGTTCCTGTTCTTCCTTCGAAACAATTGGTTTTTGATTTGGCAATTCAGGTATTTTGGGAGAAACATAATCTCCATTTTCCAAATCTTCCTGAGCTTTAGTGGCGGCGCCAAACAAGGATTGGAAATCGATTCCTGTAGAAACACTTCCACCTGAACTTTGAGACCTTTTAAGATCATTTACATATTGAACATACATTGATCTAGCTTTCTCCTTTTTGAATGGGTCATTTTTCTCGAAAGTAGATTCAAACCCAGTTAGGATAACATTAGGATCTCCATTCGCCTCCTTTATTGTCTTGGTTATTTTATCAATTGCAGCACTTTGAACTTTATTATATTTCTCCAATTCCTTTCTTTGGTATTCTTTAACTGCCTGTGAATTATTAAAGGTAGCTTTGGCATCATTTTCAGCAATGGCTTTGGTTTCTGCCAATTCAGCCGCCGCAAACAATGAATTGAAATCAAGTGCAGATTTACTTCCAGACCCTTTGGTTAAAGTCTTTTTTGCATATTCCTCAAAAATTGCTTCAGCTTTGGCTTGGGCATAAGGATCGTTTTTGGGATAAATCTGCTTCAATGCAGCAATGGTAATGTCCTTTTCCCCTCCACCTTTAACAATGGACTCCGTAACCTTTTTATTAAATTCTTCTTTTTCCTTCGCTTTCTTCTCTTCTTGCAACTTTGCCGCCATTTCAAGTTTTACAGCCATTTCGCCCTTAACAGCTTCAGCTTGTTGCTTAAAAGTTTCTTCTTGAACTTTGGTTGCAGCCTCCTTCTTTGCCAAGATCTCCTTTTCTTTTTCTATTCGTTCCTTTTCTTGAATTTGCTTTAATTCTTCGCCCTTAGATTTTGCTGCCTGAACAACAGATTTATAGTCAATTACTTCGGAAGGATTAGCAGCCACTTTAGCTTTTTCTTGTACAAACTTCTGATACATGGCTTCAGCTTTTTCATCTTGGTAAGCTTCACCTTGCAACAGATTCTGCTTAAATTGATTTATAAGAGCGGTTTTATCATTACCAGCGATAGAAACTGACTTCTCGATTTTCTGTTGAGCCGCAACGGATTCAGCATCCTGATATTTCTTGGCTTTATCTAAAAGTTCCGCCTTCTCTTCAGCAGCAATCCTATCCCTTTCCAATTTTTCTAAACGTTCTCTTTCCTTTCTCTCCTCTTCTTCTTGCTCCTCTTTTGTATAATCCAATTCATAATCAAAAGAAGATTTTTTGATATGGTAAAATACATTGGCAACCGGTCTAACAAACTGCCTACCATCCTTATCTGGAATCATATCCACAATAAATTCGAACTTTGAAACTGAATCAAGCTTTGACTCCTTAATCTCTGTATCAAACCGAACTTTCTTGGTAGTATATCCCCCCTTAGAACATTCAATCATGTAAATGGTATTGTACCGTAGTTTAAATTTGAACTTGGCATTGTTTGGGGTTACCAATTGTTCTTGTTGAACATAAGTTCCATTCTTTGCGGTATCAATATAAAGAGTAACCAAACACCCCTTCAAGGCAGAGGACATCTCGTTTGAATTTCCATTTATTTCTAAATATCCTTTGTTCTGGGTAAAAGATTTAAGACTAAATAAAAGGAAAATAAATAGGAATATTCTTTTCAAATTCATGGGCAGAAAATGGGAAATTGTATCTAGCACAGGCATTTTATATTAAATCGCAGCACTAAGATACAATTAGTTCACTAAATTAAAATGCAATTATTTCTTAATGCTTAAAATTTTAATTTCAAGCCTACGATTCATGCGTCTTCCTTCAGGATTATCGCTCCCATCAGGGTTCTCGTTGGCCGCGATTGGTTGACTTTTTCCATAACCTTTTGGAACCAATCGTTTTGATTTAATTCCCTTTTTTACCAAGTAGTCAAAAACGCCTTGGGCCCTAGCCTTGGAAAGCTTTAAATTGTATTCGATTGATCCCCTTGCATCGGTATGACCACTTAACTCTATAGTAACAGAAGGATTGTTAACCAAAAAGTTATACAGTCTTTCTAGGGCATCATAATAATCCTTACCCAATTCAGAAATATCAAAATCAAAGAAAAAAACATCGCTTAAAACCATTTTATCTCCAACTTTCAAATCCGAAACATTTATATCCAGTAAATCTGTACGATATCCCAATTCTTTCATTTTTTTCAATCGTTCAACCTCGGCTTCTAGTTTTCGAATATCTTCCATTAAAGCCAATTCAGATTGTTCTTTGGCTAAATCCTTCATCTCCATTTTGGCAATCATACTGGATTCAGAATTTCCACTAGCTAATTGTACAGCAAACTTCCTTCTAGCAATGGCTTCTGAATCAGGTTCTAAGGTAAAATCTTTATCTTCAATAATTGGAATGTAGGAGCTTTTATCAAAAGCATCAACCACCTCGGAATAAGGCTTATACAATTCTGATTCTATATAAACACAATAAGAATGTCCAGCAGGTAAAACAGAAATATAATGTCCTGTAAGCTTATTGGCCTTAAATATTCCTATTAATTCATTGGTTTCATCATCCGTAATGTACATGGTGACGGGAATGGATGGCTTTCCTGCTTTAAGAGTATCCACCATATTTGTTATATAGCCTACCATCAAGGTGTAATCAGGATCGACATTATTAAAGGTAATTCTGTAGATATCCAAATCACCATACCCTTCAGGTCGCAAGGCTGACACATATCCATACCGACCACTATTTGAAAAATAAATTGAATATTCATCGCCCACTGTATTTATAGGAAATCCAAGGTTGACTGGGGAACTCCACGTTTCAGTAACTGCATTCCATGTAGATTTAAATACATCTAAACCTCCCATATTGGTATGGCCTTCCGACGAGAAATACAATGTTTTTCCATCACCAGAAATATGGGGGTGAGTTTCATTGTATTTTGTATTAATATTTGGTCCCAAGTCAATCGGTATTCCCCAATAACCATTAGGCAACCTTCTGGACATGAATATATCTGTATTATAACCGCCTATTCCACCTTTTGCAATCCTTGAAAAAAACAACCAATCTCCGTCTGCAGAGATTGAACCTGATGATTCTACCTCTTCCGAATTCACATTGGTACCTGGATAATATGGTTCCTCAAAGGCACGACCCTTTCTTTTGGAAATCATAATATCATCATATCCTGCAAAATTATCGATAAATAATACCAAATTCTCGCCATCAGGTGACAAGCCTACAGCCTCTTCTACCCACTCCGTATTTATAGATGAACCCGCATTTCTACCTTCGGTAAAACGGCCTTTGCGTTCTCTAGCCCTAAAAACATCATTCATTTTAAATCCATCGTAGTCGTTTTCAAGTCCCAAGTTGTCTGGTCTTTTTGTATTATAAATTAAAAAAGACTCGTTCTCCGGCACCATTGGATCGAAATCAGGATAGGGGGAATTGATAGAGCTTCCCAAATTTTCAAAATTACAATCAATAGGATTTTTCCTAAACTCCTTTGCATTGATACACATTTCAATCCATCTGGAAGGCTTAGGACCATTCACCTCAGTATCCCCTTCAATTTCCTTTGCTTTATCAAAGGCTCTAATGGCATCATCCAAACGATCTGCATACATATAGGCCCTTCCTAAATGATAATATGCATCCTTAGGGTGTTTGGATTGTTGTACTACGAATTCAAGATAACTTACCGCTTTAACCTTATCAATATTGGTTTGAAGATAACACAAACCTATGTAGTAGTTATAATCTACATTGTTGGGATCATTAACCAACATTAGCAGATAATCCTCTAAGGCAGATTTGAAATTTTCATTAAAGAAATTCTCTTTGGCGATTGAAGTTTTTGGTTTGTAAGGTTTCACCTTACTTTTCAACTTCCCACCAGTATTCAGACTATCCTGAGCATTTGAAAATGAAAAGGAAAAAGCGAAAAGAACCAACAAGGCTCCCCTCAACAATTTCTTGGACATTATCAAAACTTTCATATACCTATTTCAATCAAAATTTTACGAACTGCAATGCTACATTTTTTATTGGACTAAACCGAGTTAATTTGTCATTAATAATAAGATTAGACAATATTACTTAAAAATCCGAATTTCAATTCGTCTGTTCTGTTGTCTTCCATCAGGATTATCTGAACCATTTGGGCTGGTATTCGGAGCGATTGGTTGTGTTTCACCATAACCAACGGCGCGCAGTCTTTTACCATTTATTCCTTTAGCGGTTAAATGTTCCATTACAGCCGTGGCCCTATCTTTACTTAAATTTAAATTATACTCATCATTCCCCTTGGAATCAGTATGTCCTCCAATTTCAATGTTGAGATCGGAATGCATGACCAAGTAATTGTAAAGCTTGTTTAATTCGGGGAAAGACTCTCTTTTTAAGAAAGACTTATCATAATCAAAATAAATATTTTTCAAAATTACCTTTTTGTTTTCCCTCAACTTCGAAAAATCATCATCATTACTAATTTCAGCCTCGGCAATTGGGGTAGCCGGTTGTTCATTCAGTATTAGACTTCGAATTTGATCATTCCGTTGTTGGGCTTCTTGGAATCTTGATTTTTGATATTCCAATTCTTTGGTTAGAAAAGCAACCTGATCGGCCATAGCTTTCATTTCTTCCCTTAACAATCGATTATCATTCTCTAAATCTGAAATACGTTTCTTTTGGGTAGAAATAGTCTTTTGCATTTCACCACTTTCATATTGAACTTTAAGCTCATATTGTTCCTTTTCCTTCTTCTCTTGGTCTGCTTTTTGTTTTGCTTTTAATGCCAATTGGCTCTGAACTTTAGCAATGGAATCAGCCACATATTTCTCTCTTGCCGCCTTCTTAGCTTCTTCTCTTGCTTGGGCAGCTTTCATACGCTCTTCCTCAGCTTTGGCTTGAGCAATTCTCCTTTCCTCGGCAATTTGAGCAGCCCTTGCCTCTTGTTCTGCCTTTTGTTTAGCGGCCAAGGCCTTTTGTTGCTCCTCCCTTTGTTGCGCTTCAGCCTCCAATTTTAATCTTTGTTCTTCTTTTATACGTAAATCTTCCAAGGCCTTTTTCTCTGCCGCAGCTTTTGCTTTTTGCTTTTGAATTTCTTCTGCTTCCAATTTAGCCTTTTTGAAGGCTTCTTCTTTCTCTTTTAAAGATTCCAAACTAGCCATTTCTTGTGTTTGCTTGGCCTTCATCTCTTCTTCCAACTTGGCTAAGGCTTGTTGAATATCATCCCCTTCTTTCAAACCAAGCTTGGCTCTCTTTAAGGTATTCTCTGCCTCCAACTGCGCCTTCTTTGTTTCAATGGCCTTTAACTCAGCTGCTTCTTTTGCCTTTTGAGCAGCTAGTAATTTTGATTTCGCAGCCGCAGAAGCCTTTGCTTCAGCCTCCTTCTTTGCTTTTAATTCCGCAGCCAATTTTGCATTTGCTACATCTTGGGATGCCGATTTAGCAGCCTTTTGAGCCAAAGCCGCTTCTTTCGATTTTCTTTCAGCTATGGCTTGGGCTTCCTCAGCTTGTGCCTTTAATCTTTCATATTCAGAATTGGCATTAGCTTCATCTTCCTTTTTCTGCCTTAATTTATCCATAGCAGATGCTACTTCTTCTTCCTTACTTGCAGATTTTATTTCTGCTTGATTCTCAGAAGAAATTAGTGTTGACTGGGCTGTTCTTTCGGCCACAACTTTCGCTTCCTGTTCGGCCTTTTGTTTAGCAATGGCATCCTGTTTGGCCTTTTCTATTGCTGCAGCTTTAGCTTTGGCACGAGCCTCTGCCTCCATTTTTTCTTTGGCTTTGGCATCTTCAACCGCCTTTGCTTTGGCTTGCTTTTCGGCTAGAAGCTTTTCTTCGGCTGCATTCTTTTTCGCAGCTTCAGCATTCGCCATGGCATCTGCCTCAGCTTTTGCTAGTCTTTGAGCTTCCATTTCTGCCGCTTGTTGCTTTACCTTATCTTCTTCAGTCTCTGCAGAACTAGCAACCTTTGTTTCTTCTTTCTCATTGTTTACAGGACTTGAGACCTCTTTTCCTGAACGCAGCAATTTAATCTGCTCCTCTAATTGTCTTTTTCTTTCAATTAAAGCTTGACTTTCAGAAGTTTGCGCCGTTTCTGAAGGTTTAACAGTTTCTTCCTTTGTAACTTTTTCTTCTTTTGGCGCAGAAGCAATTACCTCAGCCGACTCTGGCTTTTTATTTTCTTCAACAACTTTTGCCACTTCTTGAATAGGCTCAGTTTTCTCTTCCTTACTTGCTACTGGAGTTCCTCCAACTGGCTCAAGCAAAATATCCTTTTCAATTTCTCTATAACTTGGATCCGACTTCAAATCAATTTCTTCCCGCTTTTGGGTATATCCATCCAATTCATAAGAGACTAAATACTCTTCATTTGTATTCAAGGAGATTAAATAAGCCCCAGAAGCAGTGTTAGGTTTGAATATACCTACTACCTCGTTAGTTCCCTTATTTGTTACAACTATGTTGGTATTGGCTGGAGCCTTTCTTGTATCCTTGGTTTTAACCGTTCCTTTCAGCACTGCTATGGAAGGTTCGTTCTTTTTCTCTTTCTCTTCAAAATTAATCAGATAGATATCCAAGCCACCGATACCATCGGGTTTCTGAGAGGAATAATAAGCGGTAATTCCATCTGCGGTAGTCACAAAAAATACATCATCATCTGGGGTATTAATAGGGTATCCAATATTTTGTGGTTCACTCCAACCCGTATCAACCTTAGTTGAATACATTATATCAAAACCGCCCATACTGATATGACCCCTGGATGCAAAATAAAGGGTATTCCCATCCGCACTTATAAATGGAGCTTCCTCATCATAGGGCGTATTTATGACCTTTCCAAGGTTCTTTGGCAGGCTCCAATCACCAGTAGGAAGTTTCTTGCAATAATATATATCCCTACCCCCTACACCTCCAGCGCGGTTACTAGTAAAGTATAAAAGGTTTCCGTCAGCAGATATACTGGCATGCGTTTCCCAAGATTTAGCATTTATGGATGGTCCGTACTTGGTTAGCGATGACCAACTTTCACCATTTAACTTACTGTAATAAATATTTCCATCACCATTGTCATCTTTATATACCAAAAGCTGCTGTCCATCCGCAGATAAACCAATCGTCGCTTCATGGCCTTCCGTATTAATATTACTTCCAATTGATTTTGGTGCAGACCACCTTCCATCAACATTTTTGGTTACATATATATCATCAAAATACTTGCCCTCTCTGGTCAATTTCCCCCCTGTATTCCCTTGCCTTCTGCTGGTAAAAATCAAGGTAGAACCATCTGCTGAAACCACAGGACTAAAATCGTCCCATTTGCTATTGATGCCCATTCCTAAATTTTGAATCCTTACTTTAACTGGAGCTTCAATAAGGGTTTTTCCATTTTCAGCCGATTCAATCTGACGCTTAACCTCTGCATACTGCGTGTAATCGTCCATGCTGATAAATGACCGGTAATTAAAGTAGTTGGTTATGGCATCTTCAAATTTATAATTCAAATGATAAGCCTTGGCTAAATAATAATAGGCCAAACCTGGCGCTGTTCTATCCTTTGCATCTCCATCCCTGTGATCTAATTTTACATTCCCAATTGCTTTCTCCAACATAGCTACAGCCAATGGCCTTTTTCCAAAGGTGTTCAAATAAGTAACTCCCAATAAATAACATACATGTGAATTGGTAGAATCTGAATCATAAAGCTCCTCTAAAAGTGGTAAAGCCGCTGAATAATTACCGTCGTACACCGCTCCGTCTGCTTTTCCAAAAACCTCTTTAAATTTGGCTTCAGATAGTTGAGCTTTTGAAACACTTGTGAATCCTAGGAAAATCAGACTTAATAACGCGAAAAATTGTTTCATTTTTTGATTTTATGCTGCACCGCACTTGGGGGCGAAAAATAGGTTTTTGTTTGGTTTAAAAGTTAAATCAATTTAAAAAAACTGATTTTCGGGGAAAAAAGTTGCAATTTTAAGAAATCTATGGAAATTTTATGTCATTGGCAAAACATTTGCTGTAATCTTGCATCCGATTTTGAATTTTTATGTTTGCCAAAGAATTAATATCCCAAGTTATTCCTTCGCTTAAACCAAGCGACCATGGTTTAATGGCTTTGGGCTGGATGGAAGAGTTTAAAGTTTCTCACCTCCCAATGGTAAACAATGGCGAATACCTTGGTATGGTTTCTGACTCGGATATCATTGACCTTAACGAGCCAGAAGAAGCCATCGGAAATTCACACCAAAATTTAGCCAAACCATTCGTTCAGGAAGAACAACATATCTACGAAGTCATGAAAGTGATTTCGGAACATAAACTCACTGTTATCCCTGTTCTCGACAATACCAACCGTTACCTCGGGCTTATTTCACTTTCCGACCTGATCCAAAAAATCAGTCAAATAGCAGCAGTAAACGAACCCGGCGGAATAATTGTCCTGGAAATGAACCAAAATGATTATTCCCTTTCTCAAATTGCTCAAATCGTAGAAGGAAATGATACCCGAATTCTTAGCTGTTTTGTTACAACCTCCAACGATACCACGAAACTTGAAGTAACCATCAAACTTAACCGTACCGAAATTTCAGGTGTTCTTCAAACCTTCGAACGCTACAACTACAAAGTGCTTTCTTATGTTCAAGAAAAAGGCCATTTTGAAGATGTGAAAAGTCGATACGATGAATTCATGCGATTTTTGAATATCTAATTCCGTTAACAAAACTGAAATTCCCCTATCTTACTTCACTAATTTCGAACCGAAGAGCTTTTGTTTCGGCTAATTCCATTCTAAGTCTATTTTTGTCCCGGATTTCCCCGAACCTGCCTTTCATTTAGCGGATTCGGGCAGTGCCATTTGCCACTATGCAACTTCAACAACTCAAAAACCTCTTCCAGTCCGACCCCAAAATACTTGAAATTACAAAGGCCCTTTCTTCACCGCAGGCCCGCATCGGTGTTCAAGGACTCATTGGATCCTCTACTTCATTTCTACTCTCTGCCGTTTTCAATCAAAAGAAAGGCAGACATATCCTCATTGCCGAAGACCAAGAAAAATCCGCCTATTTCTTGAATGATCTTCAAACCCTGCTTGGCCCTGAGGCCGTTCACTACTTTCCTTCTACATCGCGTCGCCCCTACCATGTTGAGGAAGTCGACAATGCCAATATCCTTGAACGGGCCGAAGTGCTTAGCTTGCTATCCAACGAAAACAAATCTTTTTTTCTTGTTACCTACCCCGAAGCACTCTCCGAAAAGGTGGTTTCTCAAAAGGTTCTAGCAACGAATACACTTTTCATCAATAAAAACGAAAAACTAAATCAGGATTTCGTAATCGATATGTTGCATGAATACGGATTTAACCATACAGATTATGTGGCAGTGCCCGGTGAATTCGCTATTCGTGGGGGAATAATCGATGTGTATTCCTATTCACACGAACTTCCATACCGAATTGAATTTTTCGATGATGAAGTGGAAAGTGTACGTGCCTTTGATCCTTCTACCCAATTATCGGTGGTTGAATTGGATAAAATCTCCATCACACCTAATGTGCAAGGTGATTTACTCAACGAAGAACGGGTAAATTTTCTGGATTTTTTTGCTTCAGGTCAGTCCATTACTTGTTGGTTCGAAAACTTTGAAGATTGCCTAGTCAAAGTAGAAAAGAATTTCGAAAAAGCCGAAAAAGCTTTCGAAGAACTCGGACAAACCCTTATAGCTCAACTACCACCCCAAGAGCGCTTTCTGAGTAAAACGGATTTTATAAAAACAAGCCTGAACTTTGCAAGCATCGAGCTAAAACCATTCTTGGAAAGAAAATATACGCTGGAAATTGCGTTTTCAATTGCGCCACAACCTGCTTTTCAAAAAAATTTCGAACTCCTTGGCCAACACCTAGCCGAAAATTTTAACCAAGGTATTCTGAACGTTATTTGCTGCGATTCGGCCAAACAAGCAGAACGTTTGCAATCCATTTTTAAGGATATCTCACCCAAAATCTGCAAAATCCTCCAGTCAAAAGAGGAAAACCTACCCCCAAACAACGATTTAAGCGAGGTGATTACCACCCTTGAATTGATTGTGCATGAAGGCTTTCTGGAAAAAGACAAAAAGGTTGCAATTTATACCGATCACCAAATCTTCGACCGCTACCACCGATTTAAACTAAAAGAAAGGGTAAAAAAATCGAAAGAAGCCCTGACCTTAAAAGAGTTGAGTGGTTTACAACCCGGAGATTTTGTTACCCATATCGACCACGGAGTTGGAAAATTCGCCGGATTGGAAAAAATCGAAGTCAATGGCAAAAGCCAAGAAGCTATACGATTGGTTTACCGCGACAACGACATTTTGTATGTGAGTATTCACAGTTTACACCGCATTGCCAAATACTCAGGAAAAGAAGGAGAACCACCCAAAGTACATAAGCTGGGAAGCGGTGTTTGGGCAACACAAAAAGCTAAAACCAAGGCTAAAGTCAAGGACATTGCAAAAGACCTTATTGAACTGTATGCCAAACGCAGGGCCCAAAAAGGATTTCCCTTCACTCCCGATACCTATTTGCAAAATGAACTGGAAGCTAGTTTTATTTACGAAGACACCCCCGACCAATTAAAAGCAACCCAAGATGTAAAACGGGATATGGAACAAGATTTCCCGATGGATCGCCTGGTATGCGGTGATGTAGGTTTCGGAAAAACAGAAGTGGCCATCCGCTCAGCATTCAAGGCAGCCTGCGACGGGAAACAAGTGGCAGTGCTCGTTCCAACAACTATTCTGGCCCTTCAACACTACAAAACTTTCTCCGAACGCCTCAAGGATTTTCCGGTAAAAGTGGATTACCTGAACCGGTTCAAATCCTCGGCAGAACAGAAAAAAACCATTGAAAATACCACCGCAGGTAAAGTTGATATCCTCATTGGAACACACCGTTTGGTTAGCAAGGATGTGAAATTCAAAGACCTGGGTTTAATGATTATCGATGAGGAACAAAAATTTGGGGTTTCTACCAAAGAAAAACTCAAACAAATGAAGGTCAATGTGGATACACTTACCCTTACAGCAACGCCCATTCCTCGTACCCTGCAATTTTCTTTAATGGGCGCCCGTGACTTAAGTGTAATTGCTACCCCTCCACCCAACCGCTACCCCGTGGAAACTAGGCTCACAACTTACTCCGAAGAGCTGGTAAGGGATGCCGTAGCGTACGAAATAGCTCGAGGCGGACAAGTGTTTTTCATCCACAACCGGGTACAAAATATTTATGAAGTGGCCGGGATGATTCAACGCCTGGTACCTGATGCACGGGTTTCGGTTGGACACGGCCAAATGGAAGGTGAAAAATTGGAAGAAATCATGCTGGGGTTCATTGAAGGCGAAGCCGATGTATTGGTTTCTACCACCATCGTGGAAAGCGGTTTGGATATCCCAAATGCTAATACCATACTTATTAACGATGCCCATAAATTCGGCTTGAGCGACCTACACCAAATGCGTGGTAGGGTTGGCCGAAGCAATAAAAAGGCCTTTTGCTATTTGCTCACTTTACCTGCCTCGCTGATTAGTGGAGATGCTCGCAGGCGGTTAAAAGCCTTGGAAGATTTCTCGGATTTGGGCAGCGGTTTCAACATTGCCATGCGGGATTTGGATATCCGAGGGGCCGGAAACATTTTAGGGGCCGAACAAAGTGGATTTATTTCCGAAATCGGGTTTGAAATGTACCAGAAAATCCTGGATGAGGCCTTGAATGAGCTTAAACCGGAGCTTTCAAAAACCAATGGCAACACGGTCCCTGAATTAAATCAGGCTTTTGGTGGTCGAAATTTGGATTGGGCTGTTGAAGCCTTGATCGATACCGACCTCGAAATTCTACTACCGGATAGTTATGTAAACAGCATTTCGGAGCGTATCTCGCTTTATAAACGCTTGGACGACAGTAGAAATGAGACCGAACTACAAAACTTTGAGAAAAACCTAAGCGATCGATTCGGACCTCCACCTCCGCCTGTTGTGGAACTATTGAATACCATCCGGTTACGCTGGTTGGCCCAACGATTGGGTATGGAAAAAGTGGTGTTGAAAACGGGCAAAATGGTATGCTACTTTATATCGAACCAAGATTCGGCCTTTTACCAAAGCGATCAGTTTACCAAAATTCTCCGATTTGTACAGAAAAATCCGGGATTGGGAAAAATGAAAGAAAGTGCCGACAAATTCAGCATCAGTTTCGACAGCATAAAATCGGTTAAATCGGCCATGGAAACCTTGTCTTACATGGAAAAAGAATAGTGTTTTTGCCTTAGGTTCAATACATTTTTTATTTGGCGGGTCCCATTCGCCATGAATATTGGTGCTTGGATTTAGGCTTTCTGCTAGGCGAATGGTCGGGCTATTCACTGCTAGTCCTCGGTCTGCTCCGTGCCTCCGCATCCCTGTGGGCTATCCGTTTCTATCCCTACCCGGACGGAAGAATTAAAAATGGGAAGATAAAAAAATAGAAGTGAGAAAAGAGAAAAGAGTAGTGAGAAAAGAGTAGTGAGGAAAGAGTAGTGAGAAAAGAAACTGGTACAAAACCCGGGCATGAAATACCACTGCCAAGTACTTCACCTAAAACCGGACACGGAGGGCTCGGGCAAGGATAGAGGCAGTGTAGCCCACAGGGATGCGTAGGCACGGAGCAGACCGAGGACTACCGCCGAAAGCCTGACCCGAACGCCCTTGCACTATGCTTAGTTCATTTGCTCAGCTGGTTTTGGCGGAGGGGGCCCGCCAAATTGTAATTTTTTTCCTAAACCTCAAAAAACGCTTATTCCTATTTATCAATTATAACAGATTTTCCATCAACCGTAGTGGCTACAAAAACGCCCAAAGCCTTATTGGACCAATTGGAAGTAGGATCGGTAGGAGTAATGGCACCACCACCGCCGCCGCCCGAAATAAGATCGAGAGTGTAGAAATAATCGTAGGCCGCTTTATCAATACTTTGCAACGTTAAGGAAACCGTATCGCCGATTTCGAGGGCACCTTCGCCATCACCTCTTCCGCTAAAAATAAGGATTTGAGTTTCGATACCATCCCCGAAACGGTCGTCTTGCAAATTAATTGACGAGAGCGATTTGGGGTCTTTGGGATTGTTGTAAAGGACACGGTAATGGTTGCCCGTACCTGGATGTTCGTCGTACCAAACTTGCAGAAAACGTACGATTCCCGGGCCATCCGGACCACCCCCAAAATTAAATGAACCGATGGTAACCTTCTTGATAAGCGTTTTTTGAGAGACTGTAGCGCTGGAAACAAACTCATTTCCATTGTCGTTGACTTTTACGGTATAGGTTCGTCCGACCACCGCTTTCAAATTCGTATCAATGTAAAAACCGCTGGTATCGTAGGGAATCGTGAAGGAATTACCGGCATCATCGTTTACCACCACACTGGCCGTGGTAACCGGATTAAAGGTATTATCATCGTAGAATGGCTTACTTTGGGTAATTCGGAGTTTGAAGCCAGTGCTATCGTCGAGATTCCCTTCCAAGACATATTTGGTAGCCGCTTCGCGCAAGTCGAGTTGAATTTCCTTTTGGCAACCTACCATGGTCAAGCCCAGTAACAGCGCGGAAATTAGAATTATGGGTGAGAACTTTCGCATAGGTTAAAATTTGAAATTATAAGAAATCGTTGGAACTATTTTGAAGAGCGACAATTGCATAGCACGGGTTCGACTGGGGTCGTTGGGGTCGGTTTCGAAATTAATTTGGAAGGCATTTTCGCGGAGGTATACATTGTAAATACTGAGGTTCCAGGAAGATTCGCGTTTTTCGGTCATTTTACGGTTCCAGGTAAGGCCTATATCGAGGCGGTGATAGGCCGGCATTCGATAGCCATTCCGTTCGGTGTAATGTTCCACCACTTGACCGTTGATTTCATATTTTCCGCTTGGGAAGGTTACGGCATTACCGGTATAATAGACGAAGGTAGCCGATAGTACCCATTTTGGATGAAACTCCCACATACCCACCAGGCTCAAATCATGGGTACGGTCTTGTTTGGCGGCAAACCATTTTCCATTATCGATGCCATCGAAGGAACGTTCGGTTCGGCTTAGGGTATAGCTTAGCCAACCGGTTAATTTTCCCACCTTTCTTTTGATGTAAAATTCAATTCCATAGGCTCTTCCGATTCCTCTGAGCAAATCAGCTTCCACCAGTTCGTTGCCTCGAAGTTCCGCATTGTTTTTATAATCCACTTGGTTGCCCATCCATTTATAATAGAGTTCAACGCTGGCTTCAAATTTGTTTTTATGGAAGTTAGTAAAATAACCAACGGCTACTTGGTCGGCTGTTTCGGGCAAAATATTGTTGCTACTAGGCACCCAGCGATCGGTTGGGGAAGAAACCGTGCTATTGCTAAGCAGGTGGAGATTTTGCACATTCCGGGAATAGGAGGCTTTGATGGAATGGTTATCCGATATCATGTAATTTCCGGTAATCCGAGGTTCGAAGTTGACATAGGTTTTCAGGAATTTTCCACTTCCTAAAATGGTAGAATCTGTAATATTTCCATCTGCATCGAAGCTATAGAAATCGCCTGGGCCCACTAGGCTAAAGCTTGATACACGAAGGCCATAATTTAATTTAAAAATAGAGCCGAATTCCTTTTCATGTTGAATGTAGCCGGCATTTTCCCAAGCATATTTCTTTGGGAATTCGTTGCTGGCAAATCCGCTGCTATCGTCGGCCGTAATTACCCCAGGAACAAAGGTATGGTAGATACTTTGGAAGCCTGCTTTAAAGGTATTGCGGTTGTTGTAGAAATATTGAACATCCTCTTTCAGGTTCCAATCTTGCACTTTGCTCGTGATATCGATATTGCTTTCGCCTAGAGAAAGTTTAATTTTATAGCTGTAATTGCTGTAGATAAAGGTAGTATTGGAAAACCATTTGCTATTGAACACATGGTTCCAACGAGCGGTAGCGGTAGAATTCCCGTAATCGATACCAAACAAATTATTGAAAGAAAAATTATCTCTACCGAAGTAACCCGAAAGGAAAATCCGGTCGTTGGGACCAAGGCGATAATTGGCTTTGGCATTCAGGTCGTAGAAATAAAGCTTAGTATTTCGTTGTGCTTCATCAGGCGAGAGTTTTAGAAACAAATCGGCATAGGTTCTTCGTCCTGAAATGATGAAGGAACCTTTGTCTTTAACGATAGGGCCTTCGATGGTTAAACGGGAAGCAATCAAACCAATTCCACCCGTAAAAACATACTTCTTCATATTTCCTTCCTTCATTCGGATATCAACAACCGAGCTGAGGCGGCCGCCATATTCAGCAGGCATGTTACCTTTGTAGAGGGTTAAGTCCTTGATGGCATCCGAATTAAACACCGAGAAAAAGCCTAACAAATGGCTGGCATTGTAAACGGGGGCTTCATCGAGGAGAATCAAATTTTGATCGGTTCCTCCACCTCTAACATAAAATCCGGCATTTCCTTCACCAGCCGATTTAATACCCGGCAGCAGCGAAATTGTTTTTAGAACATCACGTTCGCCGAAAATAACCGGAATATTTTTAATTTCATTAATATCAATTTTTGTAACTCCCATTTGGGCAGAGCTTACATTCAGGTTATCCTTTTCGGCTTTAACCTCTACCTCTTTGAGTTGTTGGGAAGAAGAAGTGATTTCGAAATCAACTTTTTGGTTGGCTACCAGATCAAGCTCCTTTGTGAAGATTTGATAGCCTACATATTGAACAGCAATTTCATATTTACCTTGAGGGAGAGTAAGAGAATAAAAACCATAGGCATTGGTTGAAGTTCCATTGGTAGGGTTGTTTTTCACGTATACATTGGCTCCGATTAGTTCTTCACCTGATTTAGCATCCTTGATTGTACCGCTAATGGTGAATTTTTGTTGACCCAAGAGGAAGAAAGGAGAAAACAGCAATACGAACTGGAAGAGAAAGAATTTTGATTTAATCATAATATGGGGCAAAGGTAGGCTGCTAAATCGAAATAGGTTTTCGTTTCAAATAAAGAAATGGATGCTTTAATGTTAATTTAGAAGGTTTTAACTTTTCCGGCCTTAAATCAGACCTAATTTTTGTGAAAAATCCTTGTTATACATCCTATTCCATCTACTTTACCGATATTTGCTTTTCGAATCATGCGTAAGCTTCTTGTAATTTGTTTCCTTTTTATAGGCTTTTCCGTAAAGTCGGCCTATATACTTATCCCGATGGATGCCACCCAGAAAAACCATCTGAAGGCTTATGGGATAGCCTATTGGGTGTTGAACAATGATGTTGAGGTGGATTGGTTATTGAATTACCGTGGAGGGAGTTTCATGTTCAAGCATTTCAAACAATTAGAAAATGAGTGTTTGATTCGAGGCGTTAGTTATGAGGTCATTGCGGATGCAAAATCAACTGCCATACTTCAAGAAATTGCCGACCCACAGTTAAACATGGATGTGGCCAAGTTGGAAAAAGCTCCGAAAATTGCAGTTTATTCGCCTAAGAACAAGCAACCTTGGGATGATGCCGTAACCATGGTCCTTAGTTATTCTGAAGTGCCCTATGAAGTAATTTATGATGAAGAAATAATCACAGGTAAATTGCCTTTATATGATTGGCTTCATTTGCATCATGAGGATTTTACCGGACAATATGGAAAGTTTTATGCCCAATACCACAATGCGGCATGGTATATTGAACAGGTAAGGGCTTCGGAGCAGATGGCCAAGAGTTTAGGCTTTTCGAAAGTTAGTGAATTGAAATTAGGGGTAGCAAAGAAAATACGGGATTTTACAGCTGGAGGAGGCTTTTTATTTACGATGTGTTCGGCCACAGACAGTTATGATATTGCCTTGAGTGCCGAGGGAACAGACATTTGCGAGAGCATGTTTGATGGAGATGGAGCCGATCCAAACCCTGATGCCAAGCTAGATTTTAGTCGAACCTTTGCTTTTAAGGATTTTAAATTGGTAAAAGACCCCTATCACTACGAATACAGCAGCATTGATGCTACAGAAACGAGGAATATCCCAAAAAACAGCGATTTTTTCACCTTGTTTGAATTTTCGGCCAAGTGGGACCCGGTGCCGACTATGCTTTGCCAAAATCATGAACAGATTATCAAAGGCTTTATGGGGCAGACCACCGCTTTTAACAAGAAGTACTTAAAAACCGAGGTATTGGTTATGGGAGAAAACAAAGCAGCTTCAGAAGCCCGATACATTCATGGTGAATATGGGAAAGGAACTTGGACATTTTATGGAGGCCACGATCCCGAAGATTATCAGCATATGGTTGGGGATCCGCCAACGGATTTAAATCTTCATCCAAATTCGCCTGGTTACCGCTTGATTTTAAATAATATTCTATTCCCTGCGGCAAAGAAGAAAAAACAAAAGACCTAGGAAAACCTAGGTCTTTTGCTCAAATTAACTTTTATACAAGTTTATTCTTTCACCAATTTCTTTGTTGAAACACCTTGATTGGTAGTGCATTCCAAGAAATAAACACCATTGGTTAATGATTCCAATTGGATATCGAGTGCATTAACCACACTGGAAGGAATTGTTTCAAGTACAGTATTTCCTAGGATATCAAAAATACGAACGGTTTTAACAATTTGGTTACCGGCATGGATGGTAAGCACAGTAGAGGCAGGGTTTGGATAAACAAGCAGGCCATTCGCTTCAATTGTTGAAACAGAAATTGGGCCATTAGGATCCAAGTTTACCCAAGCATAGGCTTTAAATGTTTCGATGGCTCGGGTTGAATCGCAGTACATTTGAAGAACAAGTACATAATTACCCGCTGCATCGTATTGGTAAAGGCTAATTACTGAGGTACCAACTCCATTGGTATAAACCATCCAATCTACAGCAACAGAATCCGTTCCAATATAATTCACTCCGCCCACATTAGCAGAATCAATTTGGGAATAGGTAACAGTACAAACTGGCGCTACAGGTGCATAGATACTGTCTGCCCCATTCGGATTTCCATTGTTGAAGTAGGAAGTAGAATCAACGTACACATTAGAGTTATCACCAACTAAGAAGGTGTAAGTATAAGTAACATTACCATTAGGTTCGGTAAAGTTCAATGTGTAAAAACCGGCACACAAGGAATCAGAGAATACATATTGTCCAACACCACTGGCTACTTGGTTTCCGTCGTAGTCAAAAACTTGAACAACACCTCCCATCCAGGTTGAATCAAGGACAGTTAAAGAAAAACCACCATCACAAAGTCCGGTAGCAGAAACATCAAATGGGTTTACAACAACACCGGGGCCCATACCTGGATTATTGTTTAAGGTATCCGCATTGTTATAAATGTAAACGGGAGCAGTGGATACACAGCCATTGGCATCGGTTACAGTAATGGCATAACTACCTGGACAAAGATTAGCGATACTGCCGTTAGGATAAACCAAACCTGTTCCAGCGTATACATAAGGTGCAACTCCACCAGAAACGAGAATGGTTGCTGACCCATCACAAATATTGGAACTAGATGCATTTGTTTGACTCTGTACATAGGCGATTAAACCATTACAAGTATCAACGGCATTTGAAGAAACAACAAAAGTGAAGGTTGAAGTTGAGCCCGATGAATCAGAAACAGAAATAGTATAAGTTCCTGTGCATAAGTTATAAATGGCATTCCCACCTGTTTGCAAAATTGTATTGGGTCCGTACCAAATAGGATTGGAATAAAGGAAAGAATCCATTAAAAAGGCAGATCCATCGCAGGCCGAGTCAGAGCTTGTGTTGTTGGTGTAAACTGGGGGAAACAGTTGAGCAGATCCTTGAAAATAAAGGAAAACACCCAAAATTAAAGGTAAAACTTTTTTCATTTTGATTTTATTTAAGGGACAAAAGTAGGATAAATATGCCTATCAAAAAAACGAGCTAACTTATTCTTTTCCAACTCACTTTTCCTCTTTGCAACTGCTCGAGCCGCTGCCAAAGAATCGCATTTTGGGATGATACCAAACCTGGATCTTGGGCTAAAATTCTTTTAGCATATTGTCTAACTAAAAGGAGCAATTGGTTATCTTTCACCAAATCGGCGATTTTCAAATCCTCAACCCCACTTTGTCGGGTACCTGCCATATCGCCTGGGCCTCGTAATTTCAAATCCACCTCCGCAATTTCAAACCCATCGTTGGTTCTCACCATGGTATCAATTCGGGTTTTCCCTTCGGAACTCAACTTATAACTGGTCATTAAAATACAATAGCTCTGATCGGCACCTCGCCCTACCCTACCCCTTAATTGGTGCAATTGCGAAAGGCCAAAGCGTTCAGCATTCTCGATAACCATCACACTAGCATTAGGCACATTCACCCCAACTTCAATGACCGTGGTTGCAACCAAAATATTGGTTTCGCCTTTTTGGAAGCGTTGCATTTCAAAATCCTTATCGGCAGCTGCTTGTCGGCCATGAACAATTCCAACCCGATAATTGGGTGGAGGGAAAGCGCGTTGAATGGCCTCAAAACCTTCCATTAAATTATTCAAATCTAAGGTTTCACTTTCTTCGATTAATGGATAAACGATATAAACCTGTCGTCCGAGTTGAATTTGTTCCTTTAAAAAACCGAACAGTCGCAAGCGTTTCTCTTCGAAATAGTGAACTGTTTGAATGGGTTTACGGCCAGGGGGCAGTTCATCAATTACTGAAACATCCAAATCACCATATAAGGTTAGAGCAAGCGTACGCGGAATGGGTGTAGCCGACATAATCAACACGTGTGGAGGGGAGGTGTTTTTCTTCCACAGCTTAGCACGTTGGGCCACACCAAAGCGGTGTTGTTCATCGATCACTACAAATCCTAGATTTTTATATTTCACCTCATCCTCTATCAAGGCATGTGTTCCGATTAGAATATCAATTTCACCAGATTGCAGTTGTTGGTGCAGAATTGTTCTTTGTTTTTTCTTCGTACTTCCTGTCAAGAGCGCGATGGTAACGGGCATATCTTGCAATAAATCCTGCAAGGTGAGAAAGTGCTGATTGGCTAGGATTTCAGTCGGAGCCATCAAACAACTTTGGAAACCGTTGTCTTTGGCAATCAGCATACTCATGAGGGCCACTACGGTTTTTCCACTGCCTACATCGCCTTGAAGCAAACGGTTCATTTGTCTTCCACTTCCTATATCATGACGAACCTCCTTAATGACCCTTTTTTGTGCATTGGTCAAAGGAAATGGCAAATAATGCTTGTAAAAATCATTGAATGCTTCTCCAACCTTTTGAAAAACAAATCCTTGGTATTCCTTTTTGTTGACTAAGTTTTGTCTACACAAAAACAGCTGAATAAAAAAAAGCTCTTCAAATTTCAATCTAAAAATTGCCCTGTTCAATAAGACTTGATCTTTGGGCATGTGCACATTGAGGAGTGCTTCTGGCAAGGAAATCAGGTTAGCTGACAGCATTAAATCGGAAGAAAGCGTTTCTGGTATTTGCCTGAAATACTGTTTTAGAGCATTTTGAATAATTCTACTGATTCCTTTACTATCGAGGAACTTGGCCCTAAGCTTTTCGGTGCTGCTGTATATTGGTTGGAAACTTCCGGGTTGAGCTTCAAAATCGTCGACGGTTTGTATTTCGGGATGGGAAATTTGAAGGCGACGGTTAAAAATATTGGGTTTACCAAATATAACATAGTCTAGGCCTGAAATCAACAAGGGTTGAACCCACTTAATTCCAGCAAACCAAACTAAATCTAGGGAGCCGGTTGAATCATAAAATTCAGCCTCCAGTCTTTCCCTTCGTCCGCCACCAGTTAATCGGATGTTCCGAAGTCTACCTTTCAATTGAATGGACAAATCCATGTCGTTGGCCTCGGAAACCGAATAAAACCGTGTTCGGTCGACATACCGAAAAGGAAAATGATAGAGTAAATCTTGGACCGAATAGATGCCCAACTCGGAAAGCAAGAGTTTGGCTCTATCGGAACCAACACCTTTTACAAATTCAACTGAACTTTCCAGCATACTTTGAAATACTCGGATTGAAAATACAAACCAAGATAAAATTAGCTTGAGAATCTTCTAAAATTCAGAAAAATTTTCAACCGATGAGCTTATCGACATCCTTGCGTTTAAAAAGTTTGTAACAAAACCAGAGGAATATCAATTTAAAGGGAGAATTTTGCTGCACCATGACTATGAAAAAAGATTTATTTTTAGGAATCAGCCTTGGATTAACCACCTTGGTTTTTGTTTCCTGCGGAACAAAACAAGAAGGAAAAGGGGAAATACAAGCAGAGGATACAGCAAGCAGTAAAACACCTGTTGTAACGGAGCAATTACCATCACCGATTGAAATGGCTATTTTGATCAAACAATCCGGTGCAAAATACAATCCAGACCTTCCAAACAATATTAAAAACGTAGACAACTACTCCACTTCTGCTGCCAAAGCTTTAAACCTCGGCGTTTATTGCGCAGATGTTGGCTATTCTACTTTGTTTAAGCAAAATCAAGAAACCATGTTTTTCTTGAACAATTGCCGTAAACTTTCAGATGATATCGGTTTAACCAATGCCTTTGACAAAACTGTTTTCGACCGTATTGAAGCTAATATTGACAAAAGAGATTCATTGTTAGGCATCATTACTGAAACCTATTCCACTTCAAGTAAATTCCTTAAAGAAAATAACCGCTATGGCACCTTCATGCTGATGATGGCTGGCGGATGGGTAGAAAGTATGCATATTGCCTGTACTATGGCCCAGGAAAAAGGTTTGAATTCGGATATCGCTTTAAAAATTGCTGAACAGGAAGCCCCCCTTGAAAAAATCATCCGTTCGATGGATCAATTCAAGTCAGACAATGCAGTGAATGTTGTTATGTTGGACTTAATCAGCATTCAGAAAATATTAAAAGAAGGCGAATTGGCTATTAAAAATGGGGATGATATTAAAATTGACAAAAAAGTTCTAGAAAGCGTTTCTGCAAAAATCAAGGAAGTAAGGAGTGGCATGGTAGGAGCTTAAACTTAGTTAATTTCCCTGCGCTTAGTATTTGTTTCCTTATGTTTGCTTTTCAAAGGCCATCATGAAACAATTTATTACCCTACTTTTCATTTTTATTGGAACTTGTGCTTATTCCCAATCAAAAAAAACCGAGCAAGTTGAAATCAAAACTTCAATCAAATGTGATGATTGCAAGGAGAGAATTGAAAAGGCTCTCGCTTTTGAAAAAGGAGTTAAGGACATTAAGGTGAATTTGGAAACTGCTATTGTCTCCGTAACTTACAACCCCGAAAAGACTAATCCAGCCTCACTAAAAAAGGCTATTTCGTTGACTGGTTACGATGCTGATGACATTAAAGCCGAAGAAAAGGCGTATCATGCACTTCCTTTGTGCTGTCAGAAAGGTCATTAAACCTTCTATTTCTTCCCAATGAACCCTAATTATATTGTATTTGCAATACCTATTTTCCTTCTTTTCATTCTGGCAGAAGTATTACTTGAGGTCTTCAAATATAAAAAAGGGACCTATCGATTAAATGATGCGATTGCCAATTTAGGTATCGGTATTGGTGAACAAGTTTTTTCTGTTTTTAGTAGGGCGGTTATGTTGATGCTCTATGAATTTGTTTACCAGTACCGTCTATTCTCCTTACCTTCCAATATTTTCACGGGTATTCTCCTTCTTTTCCTTTTTGATTTCATTTTCTACTGGGCCCATCGGTTTGGCCATGAAGTAAATCTAGGTTGGGGAGGACATATTGTACACCATAGCAGCGAAGAATATAACCTTACAGTGGCTTTGCGTCAACCTTGGTTCTTCAGTATGATGACTTTTGTAATGTTTCTTCCAATTGCCTTGTTTGGCTTTAGTCCCATGTTGTTGTTGATTGTATCAGGAATTGATATACTTTATCAGTTTTGGATTCACACCCAGTTTGTTCCGAAGTTAGGTTTCTTAGAATGGTTTTTAAATACACCAAGCCATCACCGGGTTCACCATGGACGAAATCCCCAATACATTGACAAAAATTACGGTGGGATTTTTATTATTTACGATCGACTATTTGGCACATTCGAAGAAGAGAAGGAAGAAGTTGTATATGGTATAACCACCCCTTTAAACTCTTGGAATCCTAGCTGGGCCAACATACATTACTATATCGACCTTTGGAAACAGACCAAACAAATGAAAACCCTAAAAGACAAATTCTTGCTCTGGATAAAACCTCCCGGATGGCTTCCAATTTATTTAGGGGGACAACAATTTCCAAGCAAGGTGGATGTGAAATCCTATAAAAAATTTGATTTTTTGTATCCTCAAAACCTCAATGCATACCTATTCTTCCAATTCGCAGTGATGGTGGTGGTATCTACCTACTACTTAGCCGCAGCCAACCATAGTCTGTTTGGATGGAAAAGTCTGGGCATGGCAGGCTATATACTATTTGCCTTAAGTGTATTTGGATTGCTGTTTGAAAAAAGTCGGGAGATATACTATTTAGAGGGAATCCGCCTATTAGGGCTTCCATTGCTTCTACTTTTCATCCAATTGCCTACTTTTTGGATGGTATTAGCCGGACTAGTTACAGCTTTATCCTATGCTTGGTTGATTCTCCTTATGTTCAGAACAAAACCAAACTAATTTCCAAGATAGGATTTTAGCATATTTGCACCCGATTATCGTGATAGAAGCACATTCCATTCGCAAAAACTATGGTCCTCTTGAGGTTTTGAGAGGGGTTGATTTTATGGTCAACAAAGGGGAATTAGTTAGTATTGTTGGACCATCTGGTGCAGGCAAATCCACTTTGCTGCAAATCTTGGGCACTTTGGACAAACCCAGTGCTGGTACTTTGTTATTGGACCAAGTGGATGTAGTGAAACTAAACGACAAGCAACTTTCACGGTTTAGAAATCAAAAAATTGGATTTGTTTTTCAGTTTCATCAGCTCCTGCCCGAATTCACTGCATTGGAAAACATTTGCATTCCGGCTTTTATTGCGGGACAAAATAGCGTAGATGCTGAAAAAGAAGCCCAACGTTTATTGGCATTTTTGGGTTTAAAGGATAGAGCATCGCATAAACCTTCTGAACTTTCGGGCGGCGAACAACAACGCATAGCTGTTGCAAGAGCCTTGATTAACAAACCTAGCATTTTATTTGCCGACGAGCCATCAGGTAACCTCGATAGTAAAAATGCAGAAGAACTTCATAAGCTTTTCGTACAATTAAAAAATGAGGTAAATCAGACTATTGTCGTGGTTACCCATAACGAAAATTTGGCAAACTTAGCCGACCGGAAATTGACCATGCGGGATGGTAAATTTTCAGATTAAACGAATTTAAATGGAAAAATTAACTGTTGTTGGAGGAGGCCTTGTTGGATCGCTTCTCACTGTATTTTTGGCAAAAAAAGGATATGCAATTGATGTTTTCGAACGTCGCCCGGATATGCGAAAAGAAGTAATTCCGGCTGGTCGAAGCATAAACCTTGCCCTGAGTGATCGAGGCTGGTTAGCCCTTGAAAGAGCTGGTATAGCCGATTCGATTCGAAAAATTTCAATTCCAATGAAAGGAAGAATGATACACGATATCCATGGTGGTACCAGTTTTTTACCATATGGAAAGGAAGGTCAAGCCATTTATTCCGTTTCGAGGGGTGAGCTGAACAAGACTTTAATGGACGAGGCCGAAAAGTTTTCCAATGTAAATTACTATTTCAACCAGCGTTGCACCTATGCTAATTTAGAAACAGGTGATTTAGAATTTACCGAAACCAATCGTCAGGAAATTACGAAAATCAAGGCCAGTCGAACCATTGGAACTGATGGAGCCTATTCTGAAATTAGGCACAGGTTGCAATTTATGGACCGGTTCGACTATTCTCAAACCTATTTAAAGGATGGCTATAAAGAACTAAACATTTCACCAAATGCCGATGGTAGCCATAAATTAGATAAAAATGCCTTGCATATTTGGCCAAGGGGTAGGTTTATGTTAATTGCCCTACCTAATTTAGATGGCAGTTTTACTTGTACCCTTTTCTTTCCATTTGATGAAGGAGAAGTAAACTTTACCAGTTTGGATAGCGAAGAAAAGGTGTTGGCCTTCTTTAAAAACACTTTTCCCGACACCTTAGACCTCATTCCTGATCTAAGCAAACAATACCTTACCAATCCAACATCCTCGTTGGTTATTATCCGTTGTTTCCCTTGGAGTTCGTCCGACAAGTTTTTACTCCTAGGCGATGCAGCGCATGGTATTGTTCCTTTTTATGGACAAGGGATGAATTGTGGTTTTGAGGATTGCCGCATATTGGATGAAATGATGGACAATTTTGACGGCGATTGGAAAAACCTATTTAAACAAATAGAAAAAGATAGGAAGCCTAATTCGGATGCCATTGCAGAACTAGCTTTGCAGAACTATATTGAAATGCGGGACTTGGTGGCCAAACCAGAATTTGTTTTAAGGAAGAAGATTGAAGCTAAATTAAGCGAGTTGGCACCTGACAAATGGCTTCCGTTATACAGTATGGTAACCTTTAGCCATTTGCCTTACCGCTTTGCCTTGGATGAAGGACAAAAACAGGAGAAAATCATGCAGCAGGTTATGCAAATGGAGGGAATTGAAAAACATTGGATGGACGAAACTTTTTTGAAGAATGAAGTCATCCAAAAATTCCTTTAACCCAAATGAATCAAAAGGTTGATATATTAATCTAAACTATTTGATTTAGTTGGGTTTTCCCCCATTAAACAGTTGTTTTCGATTTGGACATACTAATTGATCTACAACTGGTTAATCAATTATGTATTTCCAATGCTTAATCTGGGTTTAATACCGAATGGACATAATGTATAGTCCAATTTTAGGCTCAAATTTTCTTGAAAAAATTGGACTAACATACTGTATCCTAGGCATTTACCAATCTAAATTTACAAATAGCCTTTGGACTATTTATAAATTAAAATTGGTATAATTTTGATGAGAAGGGGAAATCTTAAAGATTCCTTACCTTTGCCCTATGTTGGATTTTTTCAAGAAAGTTTTCGGCAAACCGGATTTAACCCCAGCGGATTTAGGACAATTAACTGTTGACATCCATTCTCATTTACTTCCGGGAATTGATGATGGTGCCCAAACTTTGGAAGATAGTATGCAGTTGATCGAGGAATTGACCAAACTAGGTTATTCTCGATTTATTACCACTCCGCATATTATGGGTGACTTTTACAAAAACAGTCCGGGAACCATCTTACCCAAATTGGATTTAGTTCGAGAAGAATTGGTGAAAAGGAATTTGCCAGTTCAAATTGATGCGGCTGCAGAATACTATTTAGATTACGAGTTCAACGACAAGTTAAAGGCGGGCAACTTATTGACCTTTGGAAAAAACCAATTGTTGTTTGAGCTTTCCTTTATTAATCCGCCAGATGGATTGGATGGTGTAGTGTTCGAAATGCTTACCAAAGGATACACTCCGGTTTTGGCCCATCCAGAGCGGTACTTGTATTGGATGGAAAAATTCGACCGGTTAGAAGAGTTGAGGGAAAGAGGTGTTTTATTCCAAATTAACTTGTTGTCGATTGTGGGTCATTATGGACCACCATGCAAAAAATTTGCAGAGAAGCTAATCGATAGAAATTGGTTTGAATTTTTAGGAAGCGACCTCCATAACATGAAACATATTGCCTCCCTAAACCGAGGTATTTCGGATCCATATCTTAAAAAAGCATTGGAATTAAACCTGGCTCGAAACAGCCAATTATGAAAACTACGCCTTAGATTTTTAGCGAAAATTCGCTGAGAATAGGCTTTCCAAGGAAACCAAACGCTGAAATGCCTATAAACAGCCACTTTTAGCTTGCACTTTTCAACAAAACCCCTATTTTATTAACATTTCGAAACATATTTTGTCGGAGGTATTGGGGTGTGTATACATTTGCCTCAACATTATTTGTTTAACCTTTTAATTTCAACAAAATGAACAAAGCAGAACTCGTTGATGCTATCGCTGCTGGCAGCGGACTTTCAAAAGCTGATTCTAAAAAAGCTCTTGATGCTTTTATTGATGCTACTACAGGTGCCTTGAAAAAAGGAGACCGTGTTGCTCTAGTAGGATTCGGTTCTTTCTCAGTTTCTAAACGTGCAGCCCGCAAAGGCCGTAACCCACAAACTGGTAAAGAAATTAAAATTGCTGCTAAAAAAGTAGTACGTTTTAAAGCAGGTGCTGAACTTTCTGATAAAGTTAAATAAGCACTAACTTGATCCAAAAAACAAAGCCTGGGAAAATATCCCGGGCTTTGTTTTTTTATCCCCAAATGAATTTTAATAATTTCTTGCCAAGTATGTCTAAATAAACATAAATTTGCGTCCCGAATTAACACCCCATTTAATCGCATGGAAAATTTGCCACCACAAGAAGAAAAAAAGTCTAAAAGCAGTCTGATTTTTCTTATCCTCTCAATCCTGTTCTTCCTAATCTCAGGCGTTCTAGGTTTCTTACTTTTTACACAAAAGCAACAAACCGCGCAAGTTACCTTTGAAAGAAACACCTTAGCCCTTGAAAAAGATTCCCTAAGAACGGAATTACAAGATCTTCTTGGCAAATACGATGCTATGGAAAAAGAAAACGGAAGTCTTAGCACTGAACTTCAAGCCGAAAAAGATAAAGTGTTGGCGCTTCAACAACAAGTTGACAAACTTAGAGCTTCAGGAGATGGCTCTAAAGTGGTTAAATTCAAAAAGGAACTAGAAGCAATGAAGTCTCGCTACTCCGAATTAGAAGCTCAAATAGCCGCTCTAAAAACGGAAAACCAAGGACTGAAAGACGAGAACTCCAAAGTTAAAGTTGAGGTTGAACAACAAAAACAAACCAATAACCAACTTACCAACGAAAACACACAATTGAACAACAAAGTAAACTTGGGTTCATTGTTAAAAGCTTATGGTATCAAAGCTGATCCTGTAAAAGGTGATAAAGAAAAAGTAACCAACAAAGCCAAACGCGTAGATAAAATTAAAGTTTGCTTTACTTTGAGTGAGAACAAAATCGCCAAAGCAGGAAACAAAGACCTTTACGTTCGTATCGAAGCGCCAGACGGAAAAGTACTTTCTAAAGATGCTACAGATGAAATCGATGTAAATGGTGAGAAAAAACAATACAGCGTTAAAAAAGAAATCATGTACGAAAATTCGCAAATGGATATCTGTATCTACTACAATAAATCAGATAATTTCGCGAAAGGACAATACAATGTTCAAATCTATGCCGACAACGTAAACATTGGCGGTGGAAGCTTTGAATTGAAATAAGATACTACTCCCAAACCAAATGACAAAAGGTCGCTTCCAACGAGGCGGCCTTTTTTGTTAAATACACTTATTAAGGCAAAATCTACAACATTTAACCATTTTAAATTGTAACCAATGGCACTTACTTATTTAAATGCTTCCTACCTTAACAAAAAGTAATACCGAATGGACATAATGTATAGTCCAATTTTAGGCTCACATTTTCTTGAAAAAATTGGACTAACATTCTGTATCCTCGGCATTTACCAATTTTAATTTACAAATAGCCTTTGGACCATTTATAAATTAAAATTGGTATAAAGTACTCGTAGAATGGTTAATCATAAAGCAAAACTAAAGTATCCAGGCATCGGGCAAGGATAGAGGCAGTGTAGCCCACAGGGATGCGTAGGCACGGAGCAGACCGAGGACTACCGCCGAAAGCCTGACCCAACCGCCTAGCACTACAATAAAATACCAGTAGAATGTTAAATGGCGGTTGGGGGCCCGCCAAATAAAATAAATTACCCTATTCGAAATTCAAAGAGAAGACGAACATTTTGGAATTCAAGCGGTTAATGGGGTTGGAATAAACACCACCATCCTTTACCAAAACGTTGTTGAGCCCGTAAACCATTTTGATTTCGGGAGATAATTTAAAGAAATCGAGATAAAAATCAAAGCCCACGCCTATTTCAACACCGTAATCGAATCGGTTCAATTTTATCAAATCCTTGTCCTTCTTCTTGTCTTTTACCTTTGAATTTGACCCCATATCCACGCCAAACCTTCCTCCACCCACCAAATAGGCCCGCCAATTGTTGATCCGCTCAGACTTAAACTTCAAGCAGAGCGGGAAATTCATCAAATAACTGGTGATGGGCTTGGTAATAATATAGGTTGAATCTTTGCGGCCGTTGAGACTAAAATTTAACTTTCGCTCCACAAATTGCAAAGTTGGGGTGAACCTTAAATTGAAATGGTCGCCTAGCCTTAAATCGGAAATTATGCCCAAATCGAAACCAGGCTGCGGCTGCTGCTGAATGGTATAAAGCGAATCAAACTGGACCAAATCCTTTTCGTAACGTACCGAAAAACTAGAATAATTCACGCCCAATAAGAATCCGAAATGCAACAACTGCCTATCATACTTAGGCAAACGCAAAACACGGGAACGGCCGGTATGGGAGGTGGCAGACATGGTACCGGATTTTCGTCCTGAAATAGAGGGGCCATCTCCTTTCTTTTGGGCAAAGGAAGTGGAATGCAACCCTAAAATCAGGGCGGTTACCAGAACTAATATACCTAACTGCTTAATCAACAATGCTTTTCAACTTAAAATAACCTTGCAAGTTTCACCCTAACGGCTTTAAACCTACATATATTGTGGCGGTTCCAAAAGTAAGCGGGTGCATTTCCATACTTTTGAAACCACTTTTTTCCATCACTTTAAGAAAATTGGTTCCATCAGGGAAAGCGTCGACCGAATCAGGCAAATAGGTGTAGGCCGAGCTGTCCTTGGAAAAAAACTTACCTACTGTTGGAAGAATATTCTTAAAATAGAAATTATAGCCTTGCTTGTAAGGAAACTGCTTGGGCTTTGAAAATTCCAAAACGAAAAGATGTCCACCCGGTTTTATCACCCTGAACAATTCTACCAAACCTTGCTCCAAATTTTCAAAGTTGCGCACGCCAAAGGCCACGGTTGCTGCATCAAACGTATGATCAGCAAAAACAATACGTTCCGAATCACCTTTCACCAACTCAATCACCCTATCCAACCCTTTTTCCTTAACCTTTTGACGCCCAATTTCAAGCATCCCTTCCGATAAATCAACGCCTTTAACCTGTACACCCGGAACTTTGCTTATTGCTAAAGCCAAATCGGCCGTTCCGGTAGCCATATCCAATACCAATTTAGCATTCGTTTTGGCCAACATCTTCACTACTTTCTTTCTCCAACCTACATCTATTCCGAAAGAAAGAATGCGATTCAGAAAGTCATACTTGTGGGCTATGTTGTCGAACATCTGCTCCACCTGCTGTTTCTTGTTTAAATCGGATTCTTTATATGGTACTACAACAGACATAAGAATTTAGCTAGGATTGGACTTGGGTGGATTCGGCTTTGGCATATTAGGCCTTGGTGGGTTATTCGGATTGGTATTCGAATTCGGATTGCCATTGGCAGGTTTTGGCCTGTTCTTGTTGCGGTTTTTGTTCTTGTTTTTGCTTTTGTTGGTGTTCTGTTTATCAAAACGGGTGATGCTATCCTGTCCGACTACATTTTGGAAAGTAATCTGTGGAGCTTGGGGCTTTTCAGGTTTTGCTGTATCCAAACGTTCCAATTTGATACCCTTCTTGTTCAATTCTACCATTTCCTTAACCCTTTCGATGGAGAAGGTATAAAACTGCTCTTGTCCGTTCTCGTCCTTTTGGTTGAACACCATTTGGCGTTTGAAAATATCGGATTTGAAATGAAAGGCCAATCCAGACTTAGTTTCCAAACGGATATTTGATTCCGGAAAATCTTTTACGGCATCTACATAACTATCGAGTTCGTAGTTCAAGCAACATTTTAATTTTCCACATTGTCCGGCCAATTTTTGAGGATTCAATGACAGTTGTTGGTACCGAGCTGCCGAAGTGTTGACCGTTCTGAAATCGGTTAACCAAGTAGAGCAGCAAAGTTCACGGCCACATGAGCCAATGCCTCCTACCCTACCCGCTTCTTGACGGGTTCCGATTTGCTTCATTTCAATTTTCACCTTGAATTCTTCCGCATACAGCTTTATCAGTTCACGGAAATCGACCCTATCATCGGCGGTGTAAAAGAAAGTAGCCTTGGATTTATCGCCTTGAAATTCCACATCGGAAATTTTCATGTTGAGCTTAAGTCCAGTAGCCATTTGACGAGCCTTAACCATGGTAGGTTGTTCGAGCTCCACCGCTTGGTGCCATTTCTCAATATCTGCTTCCTTTGCCAATCGGTAAATCTTTTTGAATTCTTCAGGTTTGTTATCCAATCCCTTCCTTTTCAACTGGATTCTAACCAATTCGCCGGTAAGTGAAACCGTTCCGATATCATGTCCGGATTGGGTTTCCACCGCCACCACATCCCCAATTTTCAAAGGTAATTTGGCCGAATTCTTGAAATATTCCTTGCGTGTATTTTTGAAACGAATTTCTACAACATCATAAATCGATTGACCAACCGGAAGGCGCATATTGGCCAACCAATCAAAAACATTTAATTTATTACAGCCGCCATTTACACCACAAGCGCCATTATTATTGCATCCTGCAGGGGTTCCATTTCCTCTACCGGTGCTGCATCCGCTACATCCCATTGTATTATAAAACCCTTAATCGGTTAATATTAATTTTTAAAGAATGGCAAAGGTAGTTAGAATTCAGGTTTATTTGGTGAAACTCCATTCCAAATCGCATTTTTCAGCTGCAAACTAAAAATACCCTATTTTAGTCATATGATAAACCGGACACTCACCCTTGTATCCTTGGGAGTTTTATTGACTTTCCTTGGCTGTAATCCAGACAAAGACAGCTTGGACCCAACTATACAATGGATTGATTTACAAACCGATTCGTCGTATTTCGCTGGCGACACCCTCTTTTTTGATGTTCAAGTTTCTGATGATAAGAACTTAGAAAATGTTCGAATTTCCTTGGAAGACCAGTTAGGGAACAATCTATTTTCTATCGCCCGAAATAATTTAGGTGGAAACAGTGCAAACCTGAAAATGGCTTTGCCTATCCCTTATGGATTGGCAACTGGCAATTATACTTTGGTAGGCGCTGTTTCAGACGGAAGCAACGAAAGTAAAATTTATGCCACCTTGTCTATTCAATTCAAAGAATCGCCCTTCGCTGTCAATGGCTTATACATACTTTCCCAAGGCAATGGCCAATCCACCTTATACCTGCGAGGAATTGACGGTACACAGGATTTAGGTGACTACCCCATTGATGCAGGTTTTTTGAAAATCCAAGCCGCCCAGCAAAAACTCTACCTAGCAGGTTCCAACACGCCAAAATTGCTTTGTATCGATGTTGATGGTAATATAAAATGGAGCAAAACCTTTACTGATTATCAACCCAATTCCAGTCTGTTGGATGTGGTATGCGATTCATCTGCTGTGTATGTAAGCACCCGGGAAGGCTTTATTTTCGGCTATTCCGGCAACGGACTCCAAACCCTCCAGGTACAGGTTCAAGCAGGATATTACCCCCGAAAACTCTTTGTTCAGAATGGAGTATTATTGGCCCAATTGGTGAGCACAACACAACCTAACCAATTAGTTGCCTACCATCCTCAAACAGGACTAACCCTTTACCAAACCAACTTTCCCGATCTAATAAACGGATTTGAAAGCCTAGACCAAGAAAGGATTTTGGCGAGTTCAAGCAATACCAGCACCGGAGAAGGGAAAATCAGTGTCATCAACCTCAATTCAAACTTTAATTCGATCCTAGATTTCAATTTGAATCCTGTTCCTCAAAAAATAGTCAGCATGCAAGATGGCTCCAACTTTTTTGTAGGCACCAACCAAGGCATTTACCGCTTTACCTATAGTCCAAACGGGTATGTTTCCTTTTCCGGAACTGGCAACAACGAAGATTTTGCATTCCGCCCAAGCACCAATCAATTGTTTACCAGCAATGGAAATACCCTTTCTATCGTCAATACTTACAATTCACAAATATCCTTTACGCTTGCGGCCTATCCCTATTCCAGGCTGGCCATCTTTCCTTAAATCTTAACACCAAAGTGGATTAGTTTTGGTTAAAAAAGAGTCAAAGGCCAATTCAAATTAATCACACTTTCCAAATTAACACCTTTTATTTCTTCTTTTTGAGGGCTGTAATATTAGGTCACTCCACAACAATTACCTAGCTTTGTATCGCAATACAGGCATGGAAAGCATAGGACAATGGTTCAATCCCGAGTTTCTTCTGCAATATGGAGGAATTAGTTTATTGATTTTCATTGTGTTTGCCGAAACGGGTATCTTTTTCTGCTTCTTTTTCCCTGGCGATAGTTTATTGTTTACCGCGGGTCTTTTATGCGGCACCAACTACTTGCCTTATTCCTATCCAAGTTTATTGGCAGCTGTATTTGTGGCAGCCACCACCGGAAGTATTTTCGGCTATTACAATGGAAAATTTTTGGGCAATTGGTTACAAAGACAGCCCGACACTTGGTTGTATCGCAAGGAATACATCGAAATTGCAAGAGAATACCATAACAAATATGGAGGAATGGCTTTTATTATTGGCCGATTTTTACCCATTGTTCGCACCTTCGTTCCCATTTTGTCGGGCATTATCAAGTTGCCTTTCCCAACCTTTATGTTTTGGAATATTTTAGGCTGTTTGTTCTGGGTACCCATGATGATCTCGGCCGGTCATTTTTTGGTTGGCATATTCCCTGAAATCCAGCAGCATCTCGAAAAAGTGGTTATCTTTTTGGTAGTCATCACCTCCATCCCTATCATCCTTACTTTCCGAAAAGAGCGTAAGAAAAAAGCCAACAGCAATTAAATAAACTTATTTTTTTTTATTTGGCGGGCCCCCTTCCGCCAAAACCAGTTCAGGCAATGAATTAAACATGGTGCAAGGGCGGTCGGGTCAGGCTTTCGGCGCTAGTCCTCGGTCTGCTCCGTGCCTCCGCATCCCTGTGGGCTAGACTGCCTCTATCCTTGCCCGGACGGAAACAACCATTTGCTGTAAAAATATGCAGCTAACCCGAAAAAAAAAATTAGAAAAAGAGCAACTGAAATAAATTGGGCTAAAGAAATGGATGACTACCAAAATTTTTAGCTAATAATTGGCAATAAAACAAAGCACTTCGCCCAATAGGAGTAAAATAGCGCTTAGTTTTTTCGATTTGCTACAAAACAAAAAACGCCATAGGAAAATCCTACAGCGTTTCAATTATCTTACTAAAATAATTAAGCGATAAAACCTTTTTCGAAGGCCTCGTTAATTACAGCTGAAATACCTTTTTTGTGGATGGTACGTAGCGCTGAAGTGCTTACTTTGATGGTCACCCAGGTGTTCTCTTCTGGAATGAAGAATTTTTTAAGCTTCAAATTTGGCTTAAACAATCTTTTAGTTTTACGATTCGAGTGAGAAACGTTATTGCCAGTGATGGCTTTCTTTCCAGTTAATTCACAAACTCTTGACATGACTTTATTTCGTTTTTGAAAGGGGTGCAAAGATACAAACCTTTTCGATGCAAAAAATATTTTTTTACTGATTTTTTGAAATAGGGCTTTTCAATTGCTTTTTATCAAAAAACCAGCCCAAGCGACCGGATATTTTCCTCTTGCATTTCCCTAAGCAATCCATTAGCCGTTTGGTATTTCATTACCAGCTTATAGGACGAATATGTTGCTAGAGGGGCAATGAAAATATCAATAGAATAATGCACATGTTGTATAGCGAGGAAACCCATTAAAAGAATGGTGCAAATACCCATATACATTCTAAAGTTCCGAGTGGCCGAAAAGAGGAATCCAATGGTCATCACGGCGGTGTGGCCCGAAAAAAGAGGTCGCGACTAAGAATATTGCTATTAGGAATTAGCAGATTTACCGCTGGATCTTCCATAGGAATATAGCCATGAGGAGGATCAAGTGGCGCTAAATAAATCGCGGCTGTTCTAAAAACATACATCAGCAGAAAGGTCTGAAAGCCCAATAAAACCAAATAAGGACGAGTTGAAGCCTGGTAAACCATTAACACCACGCAGGAATAGAGCATGGTAAATACAATCCAAGCTACATCTTTCGATGGAATCAAGGCTAAAAGCGGATCATTTAAAACAACACCCGGCCTTTGTTCGATGTTTAAAATAAACTTGCCATAAGAGAATAAGAACACCACTAACAAGGCAAGTGTTGCAAAAGTTTGCTTCCGGAACTCATTGGCATCCAAATGCGACTTCCAGATATGGATGATTGAATTTGGCATGTTATTGTGTTTAAAAAGGGAGGGCAAAGATAAACGCTAAATACAAAACTTCATCAAAAGTTATCAAACACCACCAAAAAACGGTTCTAAAGTTAAGGCAAGCTAACCAAAATGTTCAACAATTGTTAGGCATTAAATTCAACCCACCAAGGCAAGGACGACCATTTGGAAACCCAAATTAGTTATTCGGTGCTCCTTGATTAACCCAACTTTGAAATTTGGCAATAGTACAATCATTCAATTTTTGGGAATTGTAGGGCATTGGTGTAACACCACCTTCCCATTTTATGCACTTCATCAATTGTCCGTTGTTAACATAGGTCAACACATTGGCAAAGCCTACCAGATTTACCCCACCTTGGCTTGATGAATTACTATGGCACCCAATACAATAGGATTGAAGTTTGGGCGCAATAAACTGTGAATAAGAAACCTGGAGGGTATCACAACCACAAACATGGGTGCAAGTGGTATTTTGTGCACCTTGCTCGATCCAAGTTTGTATAAGATTTAACTCTGCTGCACTCAACGGCCCATTGGGAGGCATCATATCATCACCAGTCTCATGAAGCGATTCCCACACTTTACTGTCTAAACCTTTCGTATCGATATTTGTGGTATTCATAATCGATTGGTAGGTCGACATGTTTATCCCTTCTTCATGAGTTTGGGCGTCGTGGCAGCCTGACTGAGCACATTGGGAATTAAAAATTGGAAGAATATCTTCAGTAAAGGAAACTACTCCTGCTGGGCAGGTGTCACAATCCAAGGTGTCAATTGGATTGGTGGTGGTATCAATTGGATTTGTTGTTGTGTCCTTTGGCTGCCAATCTTCGCGGTGATGCTTACAAGATGGCGTTGAAATAACAAATAATAAGGAAAGAAGAATAGCGCCAAAAAGAAGAGGCTTAATAAGATTCGACATGAAAACCAAAATTAGGTTTAGCAAAGGTACACCCCCCAAGCGGATTGACTATACCCTTTAAAGGTCATAATGAAGAGGGAAAAGGTCTAAAATGAAAAAAGGCACCTAATAAAAGTGCCTTCGTAGCCCGTAGGGGAATCGAACCCCTGTTTCAAGAATGAAAATCTTGCGTCCTAACCCCTAGACGAACGGGCCAAAATTTGAGGGTGCAAATGTAGAAATATTTTTGAATCGAAAAATATTTTTGAAAAATATTTTTTCTAGCTGGTTTTATTTTCGAACTCAAATCGAAAGCCCAAGCGCTTGCCTCCTTGGTTTAAGCTTTGGCTTGATGCCTCCAAAATATCCGCTACCCTAACCTCCTTCACGCTTTCAAACCCAGGCGTTAAGGGGTCGTATTCTAAACTAAAAATTACCAATTGCTCCACTATGGCCATCATTGCTTCCTTGGTCATTATAGCATCCGAAAAATTATTGAATAGGGTCCCAATTTGCTTTCTGCCCTCCACCATGAAATGATTTTCGCGGTTGATAAAGATCCTTGCAACTAAATAACCTAAATCTTCGGTACGGTTCAACTGAAAGGAGGATGATAAGAAATCGAATACACTGATACAACCACCCGAAGCCAAACTATCATCCTTTTGCACATAGGATAACTTCCAAATTGGATGAGAAGTTTGAAAATTAAACACATCTACATTGCAAAAGGAAACCAATAAATCGTTGTTCAACCTCAGTTCTGTGGCAAAAGCACCCTTGGAGGTGGCATTCAACTGAATATCCTCTACTTTTCCTTTAAAGCGGTTTGAAGCTGCTGAACTAATTCGGAATTGCATTCCTTTAATAGAGAAAAGGCAGCCGAAGTGTGGGCCATTATCTCCTTTTTTAGCTGAGCCTTTTTTGCCAGTCCGGCCACAATTTTATCTCTTTTATTTTCCATAACTATGGTTTTAATAGCCTGTCCATAAATACTTGGTTTATTTCTTCATCTACGCCTACCTGAATGGGAGGACCAATATGAATTTCCACTTTCGAAAAAAGTTTAGGCACTAACTTGAAATCCCAACCGCCTAATCGGTAAAATCGTTCACAGGTATAGCTTAAACTTCGCAAAGGAATTCCCGTTTGTTGCGCCATCAAAATCGCTCCAGGTTTCATTACTTTCGGAGGACCCGCCGGACCATCCACCGCAACCACTGTATTCATTCCCGAACGAACACCTTCAACAACCTTGCCCAAAGCTTCCTTTCCTGAATTACCCGAACTACCTAAAGCCAAATTCCGAACACCCAACAAATACAAGGTAACATGAATCGGCTTCATAAACCAAGCCGGATGGTTCATCCAAATTTGATTGCTTAGTTTAGGAAAACTCAAAAAAAACAGAATTAAATCTTCATGCCATAAAACCAATACATACCTCGAATTCATCAAGGCATCCCTTTCTTCGGTTCCTACCAATTTTATGGTTAAAGCCCAACACTTGCAGATTGCCCAAAATAAAATACCAAAAAACCAACCATACAGTCCTATAAGTACCGCCAAGATTGGATTTTTGGTATCTACCCTAAGCATAAAATAAATTAATAGGCCCTAGCAAAAACAACCCGCCTCGTGGAAGGTTTGCCTGAATAAACACATTTGCCTTCTTCCGCCACAGCATCCAAAGGAATACAACGAATGGTTGCCTTGGTTTCTTCTTTTATTTTCTCCTCAGTTTCAGGAGTTCCATCCCAATGCGCTAAAATAAATCCGCCTTTATCCAAGGTAGTTTTGAACTCCTCAAAGGTATCCACCTTAAAGGTATTTGACATCCTTCTTTCCAAAGCTCTGTTATACAAACTATCCTGAATGTCAACCAATAAGCCTGGAATCAAATCTTCCAAATCATCCTGCTTGTGAACGGTTTTTGTCAATGCATCCCTTCTGGCCAATTCAGCTGTTCCGTTTTCCATATCACGCGGTCCGATAGCAATGCGCAAAGGAACTCCTTTGAATTCATAATCAGCAAATTTCCAGCCGGGTGTTTGATTGTCCCTGTCATCGTATTTCACCCGAATTCCCTTGGCTTCCAATTTGGCTTTAATCTCTTTTGCTTTCAATGAAATCGCCTCCAATTGCTCTTGCCCCTTATAAATAGGTACGATAACTACTTGAATCGGTGCCAATTTAGGTGGCAAAACCAAGCCATTGTCATCGCTGTGGGTCATAACCAAAGCCCCCATCAAACGGGTTGAAACACCCCATGAAGTGGCCCAAACATAATCCTGCTTTCCTTCTTTATTCGAAAATTTCACTTCAAATGCCTTGGCAAAATTTTGGCCCAGAAAATGAGAGGTACCCGCCTGAAGGGCCTTCCCATCTTGCATCATGGCCTCGATGCAATACGTCTCAAGGGCACCGGCAAAACGCTCATTAGGGGTTTTTACTCCTTTTATTACGGGAATGGCCAACCAGTTTTCAGCAAAATCAGCATATACATCCAACATTCTTTCAGTTTCTTGTACGGCTTCCTCTGCTGTAGCATGGGCGGTATGCCCTTCTTGCCAAAGAAATTCGGCCGTGCGCAAAAACAATCGGGTGCGCATTTCCCAGCGTACCACATTGGCCCATTGGTTTACCAAAATCGGTAAATCTCGGTAGGATTGCACCCAACCTCTATAGGTATTCCAGATAATTGTTTCTGAGGTGGGACGTACAATTAATTCTTCTTCTAATTTCGAATTTGGGTCCACCATCAAGCTTCCCTTCTTCTCCGGGTTAACTTTCAATCGGTAGTGCGTAACAACGGCACATTCTTTGGCAAAACCTTCGGCGTGTCCTTCTTCCTTCTCCAAGAAACTCTTTGGAATAAACAAAGGGAAATAGGCATTCACATGGCCTGTGTCCTTAAACATCTTGTCAAGGGTTTGTTGCATAATCTCCCAAATGGCGTATCCATAAGGTTTTATCACCATGCAACCACGCACATCCGAATTCTCGGCCATGTCGGCTCTTAAAACAAGTTCATTGTACCATTTGCTATAATCTTCGCTTCTTTTCGTAAAATCTTTGGCCATGTTTTTAGTTTGGTATAGTCTTTGTAAATAAAATTGCGTCACAAAAGTAGAAAGCATTAGTCAACTTTACCAATAATTCTCAGGAGGACACAAACAATGAAAAATCTCCTTATCCTTTCAACCCTAGCTGTAGCGCTAAGTTCATGCAAAACAACTTACGTTACCAACAATTATCCCAGCAACGATGATGTTTATTATCGTCCAAGCCAACAATCGGCAAACAACTACACGCCGGCTAACAATGGGAATAATTCCAACACCAATACACCCCAAGATTCCAATAACGATTACTCCAATGGGAATTCATCCAATGGAAACAATTCAAACGGAAACGGGGATTATTACGATTCCAATTACTCTTCCTCTACATCTCAAAATGGAGGAAACACCTATGTAACTAATAATTACTACGATGATTATTACGACTATGCCTATTCTTCAAGAATTCGCAGGTTCTATAATCCCGTTTACAATTATGGATACTATGATAATTTTTATACCAATATGTATTACTACAACTACGATCCCTTTTCTTCGGGACAAGTATTTATAGTACCTATAGTTGGTGGGGACCATCCATAACCTTTTCTTATGGTACAGGTTGGGGTGGATTCAATTCTTGGAACTCTTGGAATTGTTGGAGCTGTGGCTGGGGTAATCCGTATTACGGTTACAACCCTTGGTACGGGTGGAACACCTGGGGAAATCCCGGGTTTGGTTATGGAAGTTATTGGAATGGCTATAACCACGGTTATAACAATGGTTACTGGAATGGCTACTACGATGGCTTGTATAGCGCCAATTCAAACTATTACAACAGCTACGATCGCAACAGCAACTTCTACTATGGCCACAGAAACACCTCTGCCAAATTAAACTCGAACGGTAAAAATGTGCAGTATGCCTCCTTCGGTGATAAATACAATGCCTTGAAAGACAAAGTAAAAATGCCGAATGATGTGCTTTCTAAACCAACCGTAAATGGTACCAATGGCGTTGGAACAAAAGACAATCCAAAAGGCAGCCCAAATCCGGTTTCACCTAAAGATAATCTTAACAACGGTAAAAACCCAACGGGCAATTATACCGCCAGCCCTAATTTGAACCAAGGCAAAACACCAGGCAATACAGCCAATCCAAATGCATCGATGGACGGAAAACCCGGACCAGGTGGCTATTCCAATTCACCTTCCAATACGTCCAAAAATCCGAATGGCGGTGTTAATGCCAATAGCTTTGATAATGCAACCAAAAACCCAAATCAAAGCAATGGCTCTATTGCGAATCCAAACAATGCCAATAGCAACCAAGGCGCAAAAAATCCTGGCACCGATCGCCCTTATGGATTAAACCAAGGTGGTGGAAACGACCAATATACAAGGCCTTATACGCCGAATGCTAGTCGCCCAGACCAATACACTAGTCCTAATTCAAGAAACAACAACAATACCCAACAATACCAACCAAACAACGGTTCTATTTATTCAAGACCTGGCAATAGTCAAAACAACAATTCAAACCAAGATTATTACAACAGGAACGAGAATCCAAACCGCTCTAACAACAATGATAGCTACAACCGCAACAACGGTGGATACCAACAGGCTCCAAACCAAGGCGGAAACCGCAACAATGGTGGTTACCAACAAGATCCTTATCAAGGTGGAAACCGCAATAATGGCGGCTATCAGCAAGCTCCGAATCAGGGTGGAAACCGCAACAATGGTGGATACCAGCAAGCTCCGAACAATGGCAATTTCGACCGAGGAAATCAACCTAACAATGGTGGCCGCCAACAAGCCCCAAGCAACGGTGGAAACAGAAATAACAATGGAGGTGGTTACCAACAAGCCCCTTCCAACCCCGGTTCAAGAGGAGGAGGAAGCTTCCAACAACAAGCCCCAAGTGGCGGAAGTTTCAACGGAGGTGGCTCAAGAAGCGGCGGTAGCTTTGGTGGAGGAGGCAACTCCGGTGGTGGCTCCAGAGGTGGAAGTTCATCAGGCGGTGGTCGCAGAGGCGGTAGATAATTGAACCCCAATTTAGACATCTGAAAACATGAAAAAGATTCTTTTCATCACTAGTCTTTGTTTCATTTCTGAATTGCTTTTAGCCCAAAATGAAACAGATGCTTTACGCTATTCCGCTACAGATGTAGTGGGTACAGCCCGATACCAAGGCTTGGGTGGCGCCTTTACAGCCCTAGGTGTAGATATGACTACAGCAGCAACCAACCCTGCCGGTATTGCCGGAAACAGAAGTTCTCAATTCCAGTTTAGCCCTGCTATTTTTGGAAATGCTACTTCCTCAAACTTTAACGGAAACAATACATCTGACTTTAAACTGAATGTAAATATTGGTTCTTGGGGATTTATTGGCACTTTCCCAAACAAATGGAACAAAAACAAGGAGGCAAATAAAGGTTTCCAAAGTTTTAGCATAGGAATAACCTACACTCGAATGGGTAATTTCCACCAGAATCTATTTTCCGAGAACACCGCTTCTACCAGTTCATTAATGGATTCATATACCGAAAAACTCAATTCAGGTAGCGGTACCAGCGAAGATGCCCTAACCAATTCATCAGAATTTCTTTTTAGGGAAAACCTTGCCTACCAAACCTATTTGTTGAACCCTGATAGCCTAGAAGCCAATAAATACACCTCTGTGGTTAGGCAACCGGGCAATACCCAAACTTTACGTATCGAAAACTATGGACGTATAGGCGAAACCAACCTTAGTTTTGGAGGTAATTTGGCGAATAAACTTTATTTGGGTTTTGGGCTTGGCATTAGCAGAATTCGATACACTTCCAAAACTTCCTATTCAGAAGCTGATACTAAGAAAACATACAGCGGGTTCGATAATTTTACCCTATCCGACAATGTAAGAACCCAAGGAACTGGTTATAATCTAAAAGCCGGTCTTATTTACCATCCTATCGATTGGTTCCGTGTAGGTGCATCGGTAATTTCCCCAACTTTCTACCAGCTTTCAGACAATTACTCCACCAGTCTATTTTCAAACCTCGACACGGCTGCTTATCAATATGATTCGCCCAGCGGAACTTATAACTACAGCCTATTTACAGCACCTCGTTTCAATGGCGGAATGGCCTTCATTATTGGCAAATTTGGTTTAATCTCGGCTGATTATGAATTTATTAGCTACACCACCAGTCGGTTTACAGCAAACAGCGATTATAGTTTCTCCACCGAAAACCAAAACACCCAAAATTTACTTCGACCAATTGGCAATGTGAGGATAGGTACCGAGTGGAAAATCCAAAACATGAGCATCCGTGGAGGAGCTGTTTTGTTTGGGAATCCATACAAAAACGCCACTAATTACTTCAATCGGATGAATTATTCGCTCGGGATTGGTTACAGAAGCAAACACCTCTTTTGGGACCTTACCTATGTGTACGGGGTATCAACTTCCGAACGTGCTTTGTATGAATTAAACGGTGGAACTGGTCCAACAGCCTCTCTTAAAAACACCACTGGAAATGCAATCGCTACCTTTGGAATAAAATTTTAAACCCATGAAACGATATCCAACTTTCCTTCTCATCTTGGCATTCGGCGGATTTGCGATGGTTTATTCCTGCAAAAAATCATCCTGCTACAGCCAAGAATTGTTTGAACAATCTAAAAATTCGGCTTGCACCACAGATTGTCCCGGTGTGGTAGGCTGCGACGGCAAAACCTATTGCAATGAATGCGAGGCGGCCAAACAAGGCATCGCTGTAAACTAATTCATAAAAAGGGTCCGTTTTACAAGAGGTAGGCGGGCCCTTTTTCGCCTTTTACCTTTGGTGATATATTAACCCAGATTATGCCTTAGAAATGCATAAACGATTAACCAGTTGTAAATCAATTTGTATGGCCAAATTGATAACAACTATTATCCTAAAATTTCTTCGGGAGGGGGTAAACCCAACTAAATCAAGTAGTTCGTATTAATAAATCATCCTATTGATTAATTTGGGATTAAGCTACTTTTATTTCTGAAATCTTTGAATTCCTTCGCTTCATTTAAAACAAAAACGCAAAGGAATTTGGCATAAATTCGAAAAAGGCTTTTCCACCGCTATAAGCTTTCAAGGCACCACACTTTCCGGGCAGGGATAGAAGCGAATAGCCCACAGGGATGCGTAGGCACGGAGCAGACCGAGGACTAGCAGCGAATAGCCCGACCATGAGCCCAGTACAATGCTAAACTAATGGTAGAATGGCAAATGGCGAATGGGGCACGCCTAATGCAATTAAAAATTATGAATGAAAAATTAAAAATTGGGGCGAAATGAAAACTAAAAACTGAAAACTAGGAACTAGAAACTAAAAACCAACTGCTCAAATCTCCTCCTCAATGAGGTAATGGTTTTTATCGGGCGAATTTCGGGAAACCAACTCTGCTAAAAAGCCTGTTGTAAATAGTTGGGTTCCAATAATCATAGCCAAAAGTCCGAAATAAAACAGGGGACGTTCGGTCATTTTGTAGGTATGAAAAACGATTTTGGCTACGGTTAGATAACTGGCGATACTGAAACCAAGGAAGAAAAAAAGCAGACCTAAGGTTCCAAAAAAATGCATAGGTTTTTTACCAAATCTGGAAACGAAAGTGATGGTCAATAAATCCAGGAAACCATTGACAAAGCGCTCGAGGCCAAATTTCGAACTACCGTATTTTCGTTCTTGGTGCTGTACCGGTTTTTCGCCAATGCGTTTAAAACCAGCCCATTTGGCAATTACCGGAATATAGCGATGCATTTCGCCATACACCTCGATGGATTTCACCACTTCGCTTCGGTAAGCTTTTAAACCACAATTCATATCATGCAGTGGAATGCCTGATATCCAGCGGTTTACACCATTATAAAGCTTAGAAGGCAGGTTTTTTGTGAAGGTATTGTCGTAGCGTTTCTTTTTCCAACCCGAAACCAGATCAAAATTTTGCTGGGTCACCATTTTATACAGTTCCGGCACTTCATCTGGACTATCTTGTAAATCGGCATCCATGGTAATGATTACCTTACCTTTTGCGGCCTGAAAACCTGTATTTAGGGCAGCAGATTTGCCATAGTTGCGGCGGAATTTGATACCTTTAATTTGTGGATTTTTTGTAACCAACTCCGTTACCACTGCCCAACTATTGTCGGTACTGCCATCATCGATGAAAATAAGTTCGTAGCTAAACTGATGCTGGTTCATCACCCGGTCAATCCATGCCGAAAGTTCCCCCAACGACTCTTCTTCGTTTAATAAAGGTACAACGATGCTTATGTCCATGAGGCAAAGGTGGAAATTATCTGAAACCAGCGTAATTCTTTATGATTTATTTAAAGTTACTTTCAAAGGAATCGTCTTCTTTCTTTAAAAAGGCCGAGGTTATCAAGGAGATTATAGTACCAATAAGCATATTTCCCAGGATGGTGAAAAGAGCCATCATGCCTGGTGTCATAATCATTTGTTGAATTTTAAGAGCCATTTCGAATTCCTTTTCATCCAAGCCTTGTTCTTCCAACTGGATTTCAGCCAAATCCTTAATTTCCTGCAAACTTTCGGGCGAGGCCATTTGAAAATAGAAGTAAATAAAGAAGGCCAAAAGAATAGAACCGAATAAAGAAATCAAGACACCCTGCCCCAACGCCTGACCATAGGACATAAATCCATTATTGCTTTTCTTATAAAAGTTGGAACCTAGCACAATAAAAGTTCCAATAATGACCACCATTAAAATTTGAGCAAGAGCGCCTTCACGGATTTTCAGGAGTTGCAGGATAAAACTGATGAGCATACTGGCCAATCCTAGCATGGCCCCGAAATTCATGGCATTTTTTAGCGGGGAAAAATTTTCATTGGTTTCCATTGGGAAGAAGATTTGGGCAAAAATAGCTTTTTGGCGATTCCCAAGCTCGGGAATTTATTTTCGAAGGAAAACCTTCATTGAACAAGAAAGTAACAATTCCCCATCAAGGGTAGATTCCCCTGAAACAAGGCTAACCTCCATCATTTCAGCTTCGATTTTGATGGTGGTTTGAATCGTTGAGCCGAGAGGAGGATTTTTAACGAAATTCAATTTTGTAATGGCACCAATAAAGCCGATGGGCGGATTTTGAGGTGCTTCGGCCTGTCCTACCTGGGTAGAAAACAAAAAACCAGATCGAGCGGCCATTGTTTGTGCGATATTTTCCACCAAACCCGGAAGAGCCAAGGCTTGGTTTTCGATAAATGGGTTATCTGGCAGAACAGTAAAGGAAGTGGTAGCAGATTGTTCATCAGCAGTAAGCAGCGCATGCACCATAGTCATTGGCGCTTTCTGGGGCAGCAAGTTGAAAAGCTGCTTTCCTTCCAAAAGTGGTTTCATACCTAACAAACGGTTAATAAGGCATAGGCGTATGAGAACCGAGCACTTTCAGGAACCAAGCAAAGGATTTTCTCACCCTTTTTCAAGTTCCCGGAATAGAAAAGTTCTTCCAACATCAGGTAGATGGAAGCTGCACCAACATTACCTACCCGAGTTAGGTTTGTAAACCATTTTTCTTGAGGAACACCGATTCCATTTTCGTCAAGGGCATCGGCCACTTTTTTGCGGAAAAATTCAGATGAGATATGAGGCAGAAGGTAATCGACTTGGTTGGCTGAAAATCCGCGCTTGGCCATAACTTTAGCCAATTCCTTTGCACCAGTTTGGGCAATATTCTTTTCCAGAAGGCGTACATCTTGTTTGATAGCCATAACACCTTGCTCGATTAAATCGTGCGGACCAAATTCTTTCCAACCTTTCAGGCTGCCATCCGAATTACGTTTGCTGGCAGCGGCATACATGCAGGTTTCGAGTTCGTGGGCGAATGAAACAGTTTCAATCCAATCAATTTCAAGCGATAGACCTGTTTCGTTTGGTTTATTTTGAATGAGGGCTGCCCCTGCTCCATCACTGAGCATCCAACGCAAGAATTCCTTTTCAAAGGCGATGATAGGTCTTTCTTCCAGTTCTTTTAATTTCTCGTATTCCGGCTCATAATTTTTGGAAAGAAACATGGGCGATATCATTTCTGAGCCCGTAGAGACCGCATTAGTCGTATTTCCACTTAAAACGGATAGGTAACCAAATTTCATGGCATGCATACCTGAACAACAGGCTCCGGCTTGAGCAAAGATTTCCATGGGACGACCTTTTAATTCGCCATGCACAGCCGAAGCTAATGAAGGCAAAATGTGATCGGTAAGGGAAGTTCCGCATGCAATCATTTCAATATCTTGTACCGAAAAATTTTCGTCGTACAAGCCTTGAACAGCATTGGCTGCTAATTGAGCATTGTTGTGACTTATTGTGCCTGAACGGTCCAGCACATAATAGCGCTTGGTAATTCCATTGCTACGAAGGACGATGCGTTTAGCTTTGGAAGGTTCGTTTCCGACCATACCCAAGAATTGCTCCATATCCTCATTTTCAATAGGGTCGTTTGGCAAAAACTTGGCGAGTTTGGTGATGTATGCTTTTCCTTGCAAGGTTGTTGTTTTCTGGTAGCCTTTTTTCAAAGGGGTGCAAATTTAGTAAGATTTTGACTAATGAGAGCTCAAATTATTCATCCAAATATGCCATTACCAATAAGCTAGGAAAAGTGCATAAATTCTGATATTATTGAATTAAATATGAAAATTACAAATTTTTATTTCACATTTGTCTTGAAATTTATTCATGCGCCTTCTAATTGTTTTCCTATTGATGCTTAACACATTAGCCTCACATGCTCAGGACACTTCTATCGTTGGAAGGTTAGATTTTGCCCAATTACATGGGATAGTAGGTTGGGAAAATATGGAAAAGGACTTTTCGGCATATCAACCAGAATCAGAAAAAATCAGCTATTTAAAGACCAAGGAAAGCCGAATAGAAGAGCTAACAATCTTCTTAGGTACCTGGTGCAGCGATAGTCAGGAACAATTCCCTAAAGTTTGGAAAGTCCTTCAAGCCCTAACTTTGGATAAAAAAGCTATTCTGTATGGTGTAAACCGTGAAAAGACGGAACCAATGATGGAAGTAGAAAAGTTTAAAGTAAGTAAGCTGCCTTCCGTATATGTAAAGTTTAAAACCGGGGAGGTCATTCAAATACTAAATGAAATCCCTGAACTAAACTTCGAAACTGATTTTAAAAATAAAATACTGCATATCAATTGATTGCAGCTATTCAATACCAAACCAAACGAATCGTCGTTGTTAACTTTTAAACAAGCCAATGAAAAAAGTATTGCTTCTACTTATGCTCGGAATTAGTTCCATGGCCAGTTTTTCACAATCAAAAGAAGAGAAAGAGAAACAAAAACCACTTTACGGCGGTGGAGATTTCGAATTGGGAATGCGGACCACTGGGAGCTTCTTCAATGATGCCGGTGGTGCTGGCATGGGTGTTGGGGGACAGTTTAGGTTAAGGGTAGTAAAAAGAATTAACACCGAATGGTATGCAGATTTCTTTACAGTAAATGTGGGCGATATAGCCACTCGAAAAGACATGCACATCGGTTGGAGCGTAATGATTTACCCTTTCAATGCCGACAAGGTAAAAGGAAAATTCAATCCCTATATTATCGTAGGTCATTGTTTTGATGGAGCCCGGGTATATGAAAACAATAATCCATCGAATGAGGCTCGAAAAAAAAGTACAGCGGTGCAAATGGGGTTGGGTACTTCTTATAATATCACCGATAACTTTGATTTAACCCTGACGGCCCAATACATGAACCACTTTGGAAAAAGATTACACAGTCGGATTGAGGGTGAAGGATTTTCAAGAACATTAGTCATTGAAGAAAACAATAAAGTAGACCTTGAAGGGCATTTACTTATCACCCTAAGTTTGAATGTAAAGCTTTTCGATTTGTGGAAATAAGCTAAAACCCGATAAAATGAAAAGATTAATCCTTGTACTATTTGGCTTGCTAGCCATCAACCTTGCCAAAGCCCAAACTTCTTGGGAAGATATTATTTACCTAAAAAACGGAAGTGTTATTCGTGGAACCATTACGAACCAAGTGCCCAATCAATCCATCACTGTAACAACTAATGATGGCCAAACCTTCACTTTTGATATGGATAAAATCGAAAAGATGTCGAAGGAAAGAATATCGGATGAAAAAGGTAAATCCAATAAAAATTCGGGAAGGAACGCCATGGCCAATGAAAATGAAAATGGATATAAACCCAATAAATACCACCATATTATCCGTGCAGGTTTGAGTTTTTCTCCTGGATTTATGTTGAAGCAGGATCAGGTAAACTTCTATGTTAGCGGTGATCTTGAATACTACATTGCCCCAAAAGTTTCTCTGGTGAGCACAACTTTCTACTTTCTCAATTCAAACATGTCGAGCAGCAAGGAAGATGAGCTATTGAACCAAGGCGGAATTGGTCCAATTTTGAAAATGAACCATAAGAATTTCACGGGTTTCAGGTATCACTTATTAAGAGACAAAATGTTTGATCCATTTATAGGATTGCAGCCTGGATTTTCAATTTGCCAGACAAATGATAATTATTATGATGAATCCATCCGAACAAACGGTTTAATTTATGGTCCACCTCGAAGGGATACCCGCATTTCGTTCGACCCGATGCTTAGTTTTGACCTTGGTTTCAACGTGTATGCAGTAAAATTCTTCCACCTTTTTGTAAATGGTCGCTACGCCATGGGCAGGCATTTAGGCGGATTAAACCCGTATAGTTTGAATGAACTTAGTATTTCATTTGGGCTTGGATTGAATGCCAATTTTTGGAACAGGAAGAATAAAAAGCGGTAATCCTTCATTTTAAAAGCTATTAGGCGGGCCCCTTCGCACCAAATTTTCCCCTTTTCAATAGCACTTGAATGGCGAAGGGCCGGGCTATTCGTTCCTAGTCCTCGTCCTGCTCCGTGCCTACGCAGGCCTGTGGGCTATCCACTGCTATCCCTGCCCGAACCCCTGACTTAGCCATGGCAAGAATACAAGCATTCTACCTTCGACCAAGCTTACTTTCAGGTGGGTTTGACCAAAGCCAAGTATCCACGCTATAATTCAAATTTTCTGGGATTTGGAAAAGAACACAGCGATTGTCCTGTGTTTTACAATAGAATAAGCTACACAAAAATTAAAATTGAAAAACCACAGCCAAGTAAACTACCTAAAACCGGGCACGGAGACCCCGGGTAAGGATAGAAACGGATAGCCCACAGCCCAGCCGGAGCCAAAGCGGAGGAAGGGCGAGGACTAGAAGTGGATAGCCTGACCCTGCCGACGGGTGAAAAACTCCAATTCCATATTTGAAATATAAAAAGGCAGGGGACCCGCCAATTGAAGTATTTAATCCAGAATACATTTTACAACTGCTATCTCGAAATTTCTTCGGGAGGGGTAAAATCGACTAAATCAAGTAATTCGGAATGGAAAATCCTCCTATTGATAAAATTGGTTTTAGAGAAATATTCTATTCCAATCTGGTTCATTGCCCCGAAATACGGTTGGACAAGGCCGGTTGAAAATTGTGATGCACCAATCAGAAAGATTCCTTACTACCTTTCGCCACCTTTTGCATGGAAATTACACGTAAACAACTTTTATTGGTCGTCATTGCTGCCCTTGGTTACTTTGTTGACATATATGATTTAACCCTGTTTGGAATCGTTCGTAAGCCTAGTCTTTTAGACTTAGGTGTTGCCGAAACCGATCTTCGCATAGTTGGCAGTTACCTTTTCAATTGGCAAATGGCTGGCATGTTGCTTGGTGGATTAATATTTGGAATTTTTGGAGATATAAAGGGGCGAGTATCGGTTTTATTTGGATCTATTTTTTTGTATTCCAGTGCCAATATTTTGAATGGCATGGTGCAAAACATCGACCAATATGCAGCCTTGCGCTTCATTGCAGGCATTGGATTGGCGGGAGAGTTGGGTGCGGGAATTACCTTAGTTTCCGAATCCATGCATAAAGACAAGCGAGGTTGGGGAACCATGGTTATAGTAACTTTTGGGGCTTTAGGGGCAGTTTTGGCTTCCATTATTGGAGATAAATTCCCTTGGAGGATATCCTATTATATTGGAGGAGGATTGGGATTGGCTTTGCTGGTATTAAGGGTTGGCACTTACGAATCGGGCATGTTTGAACAGGTAAAGAGCAGCGGAATTCAGCGAGGTGCTTTTCATCGCATTTTTCTGGATTGGAAAAGAAGTTTTAAGTATTTCTCTTGCGTTCTGATTGGGGTTCCAATTTGGTACATTATTGGGATTTTAATAATTTTCTCTCCCGAGTTATCCAAGGCGATGGGCGTAGAAGGAAATGTAGCGGCACCTAAAGCGGTAATGTATGCCTATTTAGGCTTGAGTGCAGGGGATTTTATCAGTGGGATTTTAAGCCAGTTATTGAAATCCAGGAAAATGGTCATTTTAGGATTTATCCTCTTCAGTTCGGCCTGTATTGCCTATTATTTGTTAGTCCCAAATATGAGTTTGGATACCTTTTACTTTATGTGCTTTATGTTAGGCACATCGACGGGTTATTGGGCTTTGTTTGCTACAGTTGCAGCAGAGCAGTTTGGCACAAATATCAGGGCAACGGTAGCCACTACTGTTCCGAATTTTGTAAGAGGTTCAGCGGTATTACTCACTTCCGGATTCAATGCGCTTGTTCCGGGTTGGGGTTTACTAGCTGCAGCAGGGATTTTAGGAATAATCAGTATGGGGGTTGCATTTTTGGGCACACTTTCCATTTCAGAGACTTTCGGAAAGGATTTGGATTATGTGGAGGAATTGTAGACAAAACTAAAAGCCCCAACACAAGGTAGCTGTGGTTGTCAATTTCTTTCCAGCAAAATAAGTTGGAGTATACTTTCCTGATGGATCCCAAATATTGGAATACTGAGCCCCCACATTAATATGAACATCATTAATCAATTCAAAATTGATTTGTCCTCCAAAAGTTGAACTTTCCCAAATTAGTGATTCTTGAAAAGGTAGACCAAGAACGTAAGAATTACCCGTTGTTTGGCTAATTTGAAATCTATTATCTGGATAATCTGGACCTTTTGAACCATAATCATAATAAAAACTAAATCCCAATCTTGGTAAGGGTTTATAAGCCACTTGCAAAAACAAGTTTTGAGCATTGTCCCTTAGGTAGTGACCTAAATTATAGGATGTACTTTCGTAAGTTGTTTCCGGGTTATAATGTTTAAACGTAATAGGGTTGGTAATTGTATATTCGGCAGTTAATGTTGTATTAGGAATAAGGTTAGAAATTCTAATCCCAGCCTTGCCACTCCAAAAGTTAGAATGGTTGCTTTTATTTAACATTCTTCGAATGGACAATTCATCAATAAAGCCTGAAAAATAAAAATGGCAATATTTAAGATTTCTAATGCTCAAATCGAAAAAGATTGAAGAGTTACCTAGAGATGCATAAGTATGATCCAATGATTTGAAGAAAATAAATGGGATCAGATATCCAACATTTATGTTGTTTGCATAAACAATTGAATTTCCAAGGCTAAAATGAAGATTTTTGATTGGTTTGAATGTAAACATATTCATAGCCAAAAACTTTGGAACAAAAACTTCAGATGGTCCAGTTCCATAATTTTGTGTCCTAGAGCTATCAATAACCTGTGAAGACAACCACCCATGAAAATAATTCAATTCAATCCATTTTGCGGGCTTAATATTTAGTTTAATTTGAGCAAATGAAGGCCCCCTATTAAATAAAATATTCGAACCATTATAATTATTACCCCAAACATTATGTTCTTTTATTATTCCAATATGGCCCCATTTCCATCCATAAATTAGTCCTCCTCTTAACTCACTAAACTCTGAGGCTTTTTTATTTTCAAACTGATTTGTTGCTCCTTTAAATCTCCCACCAGTTGTTTGCAACAAAAAGGAGGAAGAAAATAAATTACTTGTATAGAAATTATCCCTTATGTTCATATAGAGTCCCAGGTGCTTTCCTACATAACCAAACATATCTGCGCCATTCCAACGATGGTAGTTAAATCCATTTGAATTATGAAACAATTCTGCGCCAAAAATTGGATTCACGGTCACGTTAAAAAGAGAATCTTTGTAATAAAACAAATCAAATCTCTTTTTCCGGTCTTTAAATTTCACCCTATTCTTTCCTAAGATCTTTCTACCCAACCAATCAATTTGTTTATTAGCATCTAATTCTTTGCAATAATCACTTAAAAAAAAGGCAAGCTCCTTTTTTTGACGTTTATTTAATTGGGCTTCCTTGGCTTTTATTTCGTCTAATTTTTGAGCAATTAATTTTCTAGTGTAGGGTTTTAAGGCGCTATTGAGTTCAATAATCTTCAGATTAGCCATTTCATCCAGAAATTCATAAATGGATGTTTTCGAAACATGTTCATAAACTATTTGGGAATGGGCAATAGTTGAATAAAAGAAAAACACTAAAAATGGAATAAGTTTTCTTATCATAGAATTTTATTTACAATTATGTCTGTGATTCTGTCAGCCGATTTACCATCCCAAAGTTTAGGGATTTCTCCTTTCTTCTTATATCCATTAAGGATATGTAAGGATTCTTCCCAAACACGTTTCAAATCTGTTCCAATCAATTGATTTGTGCCAACATCAACAGTAATCGGTCTTTCAGTATTGTCACGGACGGTTAAACATTGAACACCCAGCCAAGTGCTTTCCTCTTGAACGCCACCGCTATCGGTTACAATTAATTCGGCATTTTTGGTTAAATTCAGAAAATCGATGTATCCAATAGGTTCAGTAAGAATTAGGTTTGGACTTAGATTTTTATCCAATCCATATTTCTTAAGGTTATTGTTTGTGCGTGGATGAATTGGGAAAACAACTTTTCTTTTACTCCCTAAAGAGTTTAGTAATTCCACTAAGTCCCTTAGGCTAGATTCAGAATCCACATTGCTTGGTCTATGGAAAGTGCAAAGAATAAAGCTACCTTTTTCTAAACCTAGTTGAGTAGTTATTTCAGACTGTTCGATTTTTGGTAAAAATTGAACAAGACTATCAATCATCACATTTCCACAAAAGAATATTTTATTTTCATTAACTCCTTCCTTCAACAGGTTTTGCTGGGCCTTTTCCTCCGTAGTAAACAAATAATCCGCCAAAACATCCGTTACAAGCCTATTTATTTCCTCGGGCATTTCACGATCAAAGCTTCTTAATCCAGCCTCCACATGAGCCGTTTTGATTCCAAGTTTTGAAGTAACTAAAGTACAAGCCATAGTCGAATTCACATCCCCAACCACAATTACCAAATCAGGTTTTTCATTCAAACAGATTTTTTCAAATTCAATCATGATTTTTGCGGTTTGTTCAGCATGACTTCCACCGCCAATTCCTAAAAAGAAATGAGGTTTTGGCAATTCCAATTGTGTAAAAAACACCTCTGACATCTTTTCGTCAAAATGTTGTCCTGTATGGCAAATCAAATGATCAACCGTAGCAGCATATTTTTGAAACGCCTTATGAATTGGTGCCACTTTCATAAAATTTGGCCTTGCACCAACAACCGAAATTATTTTCTTTTTTGTCATTATTTCTTTACTTCTTTTGAATTTACTATACTGGAAATTAGTTGAGAAAACTTAATTGCTCCTTGTTTATTGAGGTGCTCTTCATCTGCAAATAGATCAGGATGATTGAAAAATGAAGTATCATTTGAAAAGTCATAAAATTCCGTGTTATGTTTCTTCAAAATTTCTTCTGCCAACTCTAATGTTTTGGGCCTCTCTGTAAATTTAAAATAATAGGGTGAAACTACAACTACTAGACGAATATTTTCAGCCTTGCAAAGGGAAATAATGGATTCGAAAGATTGAATAAAAATATTGTTCTCTTGGATTTTAGTTTTGTTTGGATTAAATACCATAGGAGATTTCCCTTCACTGCCTTCAAGTGGAATAAATCCATTTATGTCGGCCTTCTTTTTATTCTCCTTAATGCCAAACAGCAAAGTCAACCCATTTGAGTTATACGGATAAATCCAGGAATACAATTTTATATTTTCAAAAGGGCCCTTCATTTGAGGAATATTCTTTAATTCAGGATGATAATCTAAATAGGGATAAAAGGCACCCAATCTATCCACTGATTTTTGTTGGAATTGAAAATCGGCCATCATTAATTCGAAAATGATAGTTTTTGGTTTATGTCTTTGTACTACAGCCTTTATTAGGTTTGAATTAAAGTACAAAAATTGTCCATCAAACCCGCAATTATAAAAGCTTTGTTTTGTTTCGGCTTGAATAATTGTAGGATTATAATGATGAAAAGCTCTAGAAGATCCAAAAACCATCACATCTGCTATTGTTTTGTCAAGAATTCTTGTCAGTTTTGCTTCGGCTCCATTCTTTTGTTTAAAATATAGGGCTTTCAGTCCATAACCCATTACTCTATCTCCAATAAAGACTATCAGAGCAAGGATGGTTGCTCGTTTCATCAAGCGTTTTATATCAGGTGAAATGCTCATTAAAACTGAAAATATATAAATTGTCCTCCATCAAAAACTCCAAATAGTAGGATTGCTAAAATTACAGTAGAATACGCAGTAATTCTAACCCAAGCCCTTTGATTATTGAAAATTTTTATTCTATTTGGGAAATACTCTTGGGCCACCTCAACGGAAAAGAGAACAATAATACCAAGGATACCATAAATAAAATGAGCTGGGGCGGAAAGAAATAATCCTCCGGGAGCAGAAACCATTCTTTTGATTAAAACCGTTGCTGTTTCTAAGGAATTTGCTCGGAAGAAAATCCAGGCAAAAACAGCTAAAACACAGGTGAAAAAAATTTCTTGAGTTTTGTTAAATTTAGAGCTTCTTTCTATTCCAAGCCCTAACTTAATTTTGGTTTTAAAATCTTGGGTTAATTGCCCAATAACTAAATAGGTTCCATGTAAGGCTCCCCAAATGATAAAAGTCCAATTGGCCCCATGCCACAATCCACTCACCAAGAAAACAAAAAACAAATTGAAATATTTTCTAAAGTGCCCTACCCTATTTCCACCAAGTGGTATATATAAATAATCTCTAAACCAAGTACTGAGTGAAATATGCCATCTTTTCCAAAACTCGGAGATGGTTCGAGCAAAATAAGGTCGATTAAAATTGGTCATAAGGTGAAAACCCATAGCACGAGCTGTACCAATAGCGATATCAGAGTATCCAGAGAAATCACAATAAATTTGAATCGAGAAAAAAATGGTGGCGACCAAAATAGTAATACCAGAATGATTGGTAGGATGATTGTAAACAGCATCTACATATAAGGAAAGGCGATCTGCAATAACAACCTTTTTGAACATTCCCCATAAGGCCATTTTCATCCCAAAAGAGAAATCTGCGAAATTGAAATCATGTTTCTCATAAAACTGGTGCAAGATGTTTTGAGGTCGTTCAATTGGTCCAGCAACCAATTGAGGATAAAACATGACATATAAGCTATAAATACCAAAATGACGTTCCGCTTTCTGATTTCCTCGATACACCTCAATGGTATAGCTCATAGCTTGGAAGGTATGGAAAGAAAGACCAATTGGAAGCAGAATTTCGAGATAGGGAATTGGATTAGGTCTTTCAAGAAGGCCCAGCAAATGAGTAAGGTTCTCGTTTAAAAAATTATAATATTTAAAAAGGGCCAATACCCCAATATTGGCTACTAAACTTATTGTAAGGAATAATTTTCGGTGGGGTTGTTTGGCATTTTCGATCCATATACCTGCGAAATAGTCAATAACGATAGTAAATCCAAGAATGAGAATATATATCGGTACAAAGGCCATGTAGAAATAGCAACTAGCAGCTAAAAGCAAAGCCCATCTCCAACCATAAGGCAAAACGAAATAGAGTAAGGTTACAATTGGAAAAAAAAGAAGAAATTCAAAGGAATTAAACAGCATTTCTATTACTTTTTCAAACGATTAGAAAAACTTTCTTCGAACACTTGCAGCTTTCCTGCCCTTTTTTCCAAACTATTTAGAATTGTAGTATCACAATAGGGTTCAAATGTTTTGGTATTATGAGCTATAACATTCATTAATTGCAAATAAACCACTTCACTACCATGAAAACCATCGATAAAACTTGAATCGTTTAATGGAGTCGAATCTTTAATTTTACTTGTAAAGTCGAAAAGTGGAAAATTATACTTAGAAAAGATAGGTTCGAGGGCTGGCTTAATTTGATTCAAATAGTAGTATTTTTTGGTTTCTTCCATTTTCCGCAATATACTCGGAGCATAAGGCGGAAGAAAAGCAACCAAGGAAATTTTTCTTTTCTGACACTCCATCAAAATGTCATGAATAACAACCAACGCATCCGGATTTAATGAATCTGCATATTCAAATCTCCTATTCCCATCCTTTATCCTTTTGTAGGTATCCTTAAACTGATAATCCTCCGCCTTTTCGGGATAATTAATGGTTTGACCATACCTATAACTTCCATCTGATCTAAATCCATTATCATTTTGAATGGCATTCATCCCATAGCGTTCAAACTTTGATGTTTGAAGAGAATCCCAGTTGATCTTTTTATTGAAAACATCCTTCCAGACTTGAAAACCAGAACCAAACACATAATTTATTAAAGAATACTTATCCTTGTAATCAATGGAATAATTTTTATCCGCAAGAGGATCAAACTTCTTATTAAACATGAATTGATCCAATCCAATCAAGAGTATTTTGGGCTGATTTTCAGGTTGGAATTCTCTAATAAAATACAAAAATTGCTTAAGTCTTTCAACCCCTCCACCTGCATTATAGAAATTGACGTTCTCTTTAAAGAAAAACGATCGAAATTGCATGGTACGGGAGGTTCCCAAAACCAAAACATCTGCTTTTCTGAAAAGAGAAGAATGAAATTTCAAATGTTCAACTGGATTGCTATATGCCAAGCCAATTAAGGAATTAGGGTTAGAATTGTGGACTTCGAGTATTTCTGCTGTAGGAACCAATTCTCGGCTAAGTCCAAGAATCAATGATGGCAATGAAAAATAGACAAGGAATGGTGCTAGCAATATGAAAACCTTAAATAAAAACTTTCTTGCCATTTTCTAAAATTGAAAGTAAATAAATTGCTGTTCTCCCCATACTCCAAACTTGACAATTATATATAAAACAGCATAATAAATTGGCCACCGAAATATCCAATGCAATTCAAGGACGGAATGAAACAAATTTTTCTTTCTGTGAAAATATTGGAAAATCTCAAGACAAACAATAACCAATAAGCAAGTCATTAATTCATTCAATCCCAATCCCATGCTATTGAGACTTGCTTTTAAATAACCCAGATTCAATTTTATTCCTTCAAACAAGTGGGTTGTAATATAAGAAGCGTCAGAAATTGAATTTGCCCTAAAAAATATCCAAGCAAAACCTACTAGAAGAAAGGTAGTCAAAATATCAAATGGTCTTCTTAACCAGGCAATAGATTTAATAAATGGATTTTGCCAGAATTTATCTTGGGCAGACTTTGTCAAAATGGAAACAATGTTAAACAAACCATGCAAGGCACCCCAAACAATAAAGGTCCAATTGGCACCATGCCAAATTCCACTTACCATAAAAACAATAAAAAGATTTAAAACCCATTTCCATTTAGCAACACGATTCCCACCGAGGGGAATGTATAAATAATCCCGAAACCAAGTACTTAATGAGATATGCCATCTTCCCCAAAAATCCGAAATATTTCTGGCAGAATAAGGAGAGTTAAAATTCAGCATTAATTTAAATCCCATGACTTGTGCAGCTCCAAGAGCTATATCGGAGTATCCTGAAAAATCACAGTAAATTTGAAAGCAGAAAAATAAGGTTGCAATTATTAATGGTAGCCCCTGGAAATTGGTTGGATCATGGTAAACAATACCAACCACTGCAGCAAGTCTATCCGCTATCACCACTTTCTTTATCAAACCCCAAGTCATTAGAAATAAGCCATCCCTTGCGTCTTGATAATTGAATTTCTTTACTTCATAAAACTGATGGAGAATATTTTGAGGTCTTTCGATTGGACCAGCCACCAATTGAGGATAAAACATAACGTAAAGACTATAAATACCAAAATGTCGTTCTGCCTTTTGGTTGCCCCTATACACCTCTATGGTGTAGCTCATAGCTTGGAAAGTATGAAAGGAAAGGCCAATAGGTAAAAGAATTTCAAGATATGGAATTGGATTTGATTTACCAGCCAAACCAATCAAATGGGTAAGGTTTTCATTTAAAAAGTTATAGTATTTAAAAATTGCCAAAACACCGATATTGGCGACCAAACTTAAGGTAAGGAAGAGTTTTCGTTGGGGTTCCTTTGCATTTTCAATCCAAATTCCTGCAAAATAGTCAATTACGATAGTGAAGCCAAGAATCAAAATATAAATTGGAACAAAGGCCATATAAAAATAACAACTGGCACCTAGTAACAATGCCCATCTCCACCGATGGGGCAAAAGGAAAAACAATAGGGTAACTATTGGGAAAAATACAAGGAACTGAACAGAGTTAAATAACATAGGAATCTATTTTACTTGAGAAATGATATTATCTAAAATACCTAACACCTCCGTTTGAACTTGTTTGCTCCGAGTTGTCCTTTCATTTTGTTTTTGAGCCTTTTTTACATAATCAGCAATTTCTGCAACATTTCTAGATTTTAGCATCCACCCTTTTTCAATCATTATTTCATCCACATTCAAAAACACTTTTCCTGGAAAAAAACTTACAGCAGGCGTTCCGAGCAAAGCGGCTTCCCTTGCAAATGTTCCAGCCCCAGTGAGCATAACTGAACTATAATAACAAACATCTAATCCACTAAGTACCTTTTGTGCAATGTAAATGTTTGAAAAACCTTTTGCGTATTCCTTTTCCTCCTCATATCTCGGAATAAATAGAATATTGTAATCTTTTAAGGCTTCAAACAACTGGGGTACAATTGTTACGCTATCTGAAGGCACATAAGAAGCTTTGAGGTTTTCAGGTCTAACAGTAATGAACTCTGTGAAAGGAATTTCCTTCAGGAATTCAGGGTTAGGTTGAAAATCAGCCACATAAATATCTTCTTTAAACCCATCAAAAACCTTGATTTGGCTAGGTTTAACTTTATAGGTATCAACCAGCTTTGTTGTTATAAAACCAGCAGGAAGTATAAAAAAATCAGCGTATTTATATGCTATTCCTTTGTATGAAATATCATTATCACTAAACACAACGGATTTTTTACCTCTAATTTTACTAATGGCGGCTGTATAATTTCCGCCCCACGACAAAGCGAGGTCATAGGAAGGCAATTTAGCCAATAAAAAAACTAATCTTAGGATCATTCCATAAACTTTCATTAACCTATTTTTCCCTTTATACTCGCCGATGGTTGTATGTTGAATGCCATATTTATTCAATAATGGAACAGTTTCAGAAAAATCCCTAGCAGTAATAATTAATTCGTGTTTGCTACCAAGGTGCTTAATAACAGGTAATAAAACATTCACCTGAGGTGTATTTGTAATGTCAATCCAAATTTTCATTTTTATTAAAGATCTTAATTATTTTGGCTGGGACGCCTACCGCAAGTGCATAATCTGGTATATCTTTGGTAACCAAGGACCCTGCTCCAATTATTGCACCTTTTCCAATTGTAACTCCAGGCATGATCGTTGTTCGAACGCCAATATGCGCACCTTCTTTTATCCAAATATCACCTATAACCATGTGACAATCTCCTACCCAATCGCCATTTGAGTAATGGGTTAAATCCCTTTTATGTGTCAGCAAAAAGCATCCTGAAGTTAAGAACACATTATCATCTATTCTCACCCTTTCTGGACCATCATCATCAATATGAACATCGATTCCAACTAAGACATTCTTACCAATTTTCACACCCCTCATTCTGTGAAAGAACACTCTCATTTTAGACGGGAAAATATGTTTTGCTATATGGTGGAAAAACCGGTTGAACAACCCCGAAAATATCATACCAATTGTCTTCTTCCTTGCCATCCGATTGTTTAAATTACTTTTTTAATTTGATTTTTTAAATTCTGCATAACAAATTCGCTCATCCAAAAAAAGAGGTTAGAATTCCATCTTTGGGGATGGGTGTTTATCATAAGTTTATTAGGCAATTGGTTCTTTTGAATAGCCTCAATTAAATCAAAAGTAGATCTAAAATTAAATTGAAAAGGAGAAACCACCTTATCTCGAATTACTTCCTTATCTCCATTCCATTTCCTTCCGGTATCAGTCAAATAAAGCAATTGGCTATAATCTACATCAAAATATGGCTCGCCAATTATTTCATAGGATTTGTAATCAAAGTTTCTCCAAATTGCCCTATTGTCAAATTTAGATAATGGGCTACCATGCATGCATATGGTTGAAACCGGATAGAATTTTCGAAAATGAGTAAGATTTAACTCAAATTGGGTAATAGCTTTTTTCTCATCGCCTTTGCAAAGTGTTAAATCCTCGTAGTGATACCCAATTTCATGTCCCAAATCTCTAATTGCCTTTATGATATCAGGATTGTTACTTTCTTTCACGATTCGGAAATAATAAGTAGCTCTTACCCCCAAATCATGTTGGAGTTTGGCAAAAACCAAGGAATTGTGAGCCATTAAATCTACATCATGGCGAAGGATAACAAACTTCTCATGGCTTTTTTGATCCTTCATATAATCCTCAAAAGTAATGGGCTTATATCCAGAAACCTGTAATGCAACAACTAAATCTTTAAAAACCTTGACAGTAAAATCCATTTTATTTTCTATATCTAATTAATTTAGCAGGAACTCCTGCATAAACACCAAATGGTTCTGTGTCTTTAGTAACAACAGATCCTGCACCGATAATACAACCATCTGCTATCTTTATTTCAGGAAGAACAATAACCCTTAAACCCAACCACACATCATTTCCAATTTCGGCCTGGTTCATTTCACGGTTTCCTTGCTCTACCATTGATTTTGAAACATCTGCATATTCATGCATTTTACCTAAAACCACACTCTCCCGTGCGATCATAACTGCATTTCCAATTCTTACATTATCCAAGCGAACATTCTCATTGATTCTGCAATTGTTTCCAATACTGATATTTTTTCCACTTCCTATATAAACCCCACTCATAATGCGATTCCCATTCCCAATTCTGAGGATTCTTTTGAGTAAAAAAACCCGAAAGGCATTAAAAAATCTTCCTCCTGGAAACGCATAATTTGGTAGTTTAGAGGCAACTAAATAGTAAAAAAGAAGAGCCAATTTTTTCATTTCTTTTGAAATATATGATTCCACTTACTTTTGGCCACTGTATAGGAATATTCATCCAAAATTTTCTTCCTAGCGTTTTTCCTATACGACTCTAATTGGTCAAAATTCAAAAAAGCTGTTTCCAAATTTAATTTTAATTTTTGAAAGTCATCTTTTTCAAAAGAAAAACCTGTTTCATTATCCACCAAAACGGTAGGGATATTGTCAACTCCAGGAGCAATAACCAATTTTTCGCATGCCATAGCTTCCATTAGTGCAACTGGTAATCCTTCCATTGCGGAGGACATGACAAAAATTCGACTTTTATCCAAAAATTGTTTTACATTTTTTTGAAAACCCAAGAATTGCACTTGGGTTTGTAAACCATTTTTAAACACCAATTCCTCTAATTCTTGTCGCATGGGGCCTTCACCCACGATACCAAATTTAAAGTCAATTCCATTTTTAGCTTTGTTTTCAGCCAAGGCATTTAATATCCAATCTACGCGTTTTCTTTTATTTAAAATACCTACATAGAGGTAATCAAATTCATAAATTGGGTTTTCTGCGGGTTTAAAAATATCTGTATTAATGGTGGAATGTAAAACAGTAATTTTTGATTTATCAATACCAAAATCTAACCAAAAGTTTTGGGACTGCTTTCCTGGTGTGTTGAAATGATAGGCCTTCTTAAGCATGGCCTTCATCAATAAACCGATAACTGGCCATTTGGTCATATTTTGACACTCTCCTCCAGTTTGGCAAAAAATATTTGGAGTTCTTGTTAATGAGCCAGCGATAAAAGAAAATACACCGTGGGGTACAAAGTGATAGGAAATTAGAAAATCAGGTTTAATTTTATAACATAAATACACCAAGTAAAATGGGGTAAATACAACATTCAGCAAGGGGAACTTAACAAAAGAAGGTAAATTAATATACTTTACTTTATTAATTTCTGGACCTTTAGTTTTCCGAACAACATAGATTTCATCTAATTGCTCCAATTCAGACATTGGGAACAATTTTGCTTGAAATGTCCCATGTCCCATCTTTGCTGAGATAAGTACCTTCATAGGTGATAATATTCTTTATACCAATTTACAAATGAAGCTATTCCATCTGAAATAAGTGTTTTAGGTAAAAATTCAATCTCATCAAATAATTCTGAGGTATCTGCCCAGGTCTTTTCTACATCTCCTTTTTGTAATTCCTCGAATTTAATTATTGCTTTTTTATTGGTTGCCTTTTCAATTTCTTTTACAAAATCCATCAAATTTACAGGTGAATTATTTCCAATATTAAAAATTCTGTAAGGTGCAATACTTGTGGAAGGTAAAGCTAGTTTGGTATTCCATTCTAGGTTTTCCTTTGGGGCAAGCGGAATTAATCGGTAAATGGATTCTGTTATATCGTCAACAAAGGTAAAGTCACGTTGCATATTACCATTATGATAAACCTCAATAGGCTTCCCAGCTAGAATGTTCTTTGTAAACTTATAAATGGCCATATCAGGTCTGCCCCATGGCCCATAAACTGTAAAAAACCTTAAACCCGTTACTGGAATTTTAAATTGATAGGCATAAACATGGGCCATTAACTCATTTGACTTTTTACTTGCTGCATATAGGCTAATAGGATGATCAACATTGTGGTTTACGCTAAATGGAATTTCCGAATTCAATCCATAAACAGAACTCGAAGAAGCAAAAATTAAATGTTCAACGGGATTATATCTGCAGGCTTCAAGTATATTAAACGTTCCATTGATATTAGAGCTTAAATAAACATCTGGATTTTCAATGCTATACCTAACCCCTGCTTGTGCTGCTAAATGAATAACGATATCAAACTTCTTATTTTGGAATAAATTTAAAACCTGAAACTTATCAGAAATGTCGGTGTAATAAAATTCTAAATTTGAATAAATCGTGCTTTGAAGGGAACGTCCTTGAATTTGGTCATAGTGGTCGATACCCAATTCTTTCAACCGATCCAATTTCAAGGAAATGTCATAGTAATTATTTATGTTATCTACACCAGTTACTTCAAAACCTTGATCGACTAATTTCTTGGTTAAATGAAAACCTATAAATCCAGCGATTCCAGTAATCAAAATTTTCTTTGACATTCCTATTTCCCTTTCTTGGTATTGTTAATTATAAACCTAAATTTCCCAGAGCTTGGCAAAGGTATGGAATCCATAAAATTAAATGAAAGTCTTATTTCTTTCCCACAATGAAAAGCAATTGTTTCTTTTAAAGATTCGAGATGAATTTGATTGTCAAAGTTTTCCATTGGAACTAAATTGATATCCAATGAGTCTAGGCTATTTTGAACCACCTGATATTTCCTTAATGGATAATCCCTAAAAACCAAGGTTAGTGCTGGACCACCGATGCTAATTCCATTTGAAAATTTTAAAATATCAGTAGTTCTTCCATTAATTTGAGAAAGTAGGGGTAATTCTCTTCCGCACGTACACTTTTGAGTAGATAGGGTGGCCAAGTCTCCTGGGGCATACCTTATAGTAGGCATTGCATAGTTGGTAAGGGATGTCAATAATAATTCACCTTCTGTTCCAGCTGGCACTGGATTTAAATTTTCATCAACGAGCTCAAAAATTGAGGTTTCAAATGCCCAATGAAGTCCCATATGTGCTTCACATTCAGAGGCATTACCTGATCCATCAGCACAGCCATAATTATCAAAAACCTGACATTTAAACCCCTTTTCTATTTGTATTCTATAATCCGTACGAAGGACCTCAGCGGTAGTAATAACAGCCCTAATTGACAAATTAATTCCTTTTCTTTCTACAAATTCAGCGAAAACTGCAATACTACTTGGGTATCCCCGAAGAATTGTAATATTCTCTTTTTGAATCAATTTTGCATATCCTTCAAGTATTTCATCATTAACATGAACCATTGAAAAAGGATAGAAATTATTAAGTTTATTCCAAACTTTCTTAGTTATCGGAGCATTCTTCCCGGGAATTAGTGATGCACCTGCAAGAATGGCTACTTTGTCTCCTAAATGATAATTTGCCCAACTCCAAGCCCTCAATTTTACGGCCCATAACAAACTCCAAGATTCAAAGTCACTTAAATAACTCAAGGGAACACCCGTTGTTCCACCAGTTTTTCTTACTTGAGGTTTAAACTTCTTATTATTTTTAGGAATTAGCTCTTCTCGGTGGTTAATAATTATTTCTCTCGTAAGCTTCGGCAATTTCTCTAAATCAGTAACCTTTTGAATATCAGTAGGTTTTAAAGACAAGGAATCAAATAGTTTTGTATAATACGGAACATTTTCATAACAATAGTGAATTAGTTTCCTTAATTTCTCATTCTGAAATTTTTCAATTTCTTCTTTAGAAAAATTCTGGCTCTTATAAACAAATTTATAGCTCGAATCAAGAGACGTTTTTTCGATTAAATCTGTAAGAAAAAATAAAATTTTACTCTTTATCATACTTTTTGCTTTTTTATTCTCATCAACTATATTACAACTAGATATTTTAATCCTTCGATTCTTCCATTCCTTCAATTATTGAGTAGCCATACTCTTTTGATTCGCTTCTAAAATTATTTCATAGTTTAGAATTAGTTGGACTAAAATATTTTTTGACAATTCTCAGAACTTTATTCTATTAAAAAAGAATTGATTTAATTGACAATCGTAGAATTCCCAATTACAGTTGAATTTTCAGTTGAATTATTTCCTTTAAAAACGACAGCAGCTATGAAGAAAAATAAAACATTTGTAGCTGCGGTATGAACAAACGTTCGAGTGTAATAGGTGAAATCAATTAAGAAAACGACAAAAACCATTACACCTGCCATGGCAAAGGCCTTTTCAAAATTAGATTTAGAAACAAGTAGTGTCTTAAACATTTTGGAGCCAAGGCTATAATAAAAAAACATCAAAGCAAATGCCCCGAAATAACCAACAGAGCTCAAGAAAAAGGTAAATCCAGTGAAGTGGGATAAAGATCTAACACCAAAATCATGCTGAATACCATCTTCGTTACTAAATCCTATAAAAGTTTCAGGTCCAGCTCCAAACATTTGGTGCCCAAGGCTTTCTTTATTAAAGTATAACATAATTGCTTGGCTAGTACCAAAACGACCTGCAGCATAATCAGAATTATCATCTCCTCCGGTTTGGTAGGAAATAATATAATCAATTAAAAAGTCTAAATCAAAAGTCCCCCAAATAACTCCATCCGGGTTTAAAGTAGGCACCAACCTCGCTCCAAAATAAATTGAGATTACACCAAGAATTATAATTAGTGGAATAAACCTTAAAAACCGAACAGTAGTTTCAAGCCAATTGCTTTTCGTTCTAGTAACAAATATTGAGTACACTACCATTAAAGAAGGTAAAAGGAACCAAAATGCCCTTTTATTTCCCACAAATGCCATAAAAATCATCCCTAAACAAGCAAACAAATAGGAATTACTTTTCTCGTAAAAATAATAGATTGACAAGAAGAATGAAATGGAGGCCAAAGGGATAATTGTATTTAAAGATCCTCCACTTATTAATACTGTGCCGGCAAATTTCTCTTCCTGTCCAATTAAAATGAATTTTATAAAGGTGGCACCAATCTGAACCAGCAACATATTCATTAGTAACCTATTTAAGGCGAATTCCTGATTTGAAGGGAATTGAAAATTATAAATTGAAATAAAAAATAAATAGGCAATTAGTGTATGTCTGAAAAAGGAAAAGGAGTTAAAAAGTGGTGAATTATTATAAAAAACGGAAAGGCCCCAAGCCAAAGTGTAAATCAGAAAAGGAAAAAGAAAAGGAAATCTATACTTTAATTGACCTTTTCTGGAAAAAAGTACACTAGCAAAAAGTATATAAATTAGGAGATCAAAACCTACTCTTTGAATACCTATAGGAAACCCAATAATTTCAAATGCCCCTTGAAAAAAAGCCCAAAATATAATTATACGAGTTAAGAAAAAAATCACCTTCTAAAACCTTTTGTTATTATTTGTTTAGCTCTTGATCTCCACGTGTATTTCAAAAAGGCATCCTTCCTGGCATTTCTACTCAACTCTTCTTGGTTAGTATTTTGCAAGGCCCTTTTCATATTTCGTTTTAAATCTTCATATGAGTCTGGCTTGGTTATATATCCATTTTCTCCATCTTTTAAAACTTCCAATATTGTGGGATAACCATGTGCAATTATCAATTTCCCAGAAGCCATATATTCAAATACTTTTAAAGGAGAACAATAATTGATTGTCTTTACTTTAGAAGACCACAAACCTAACAAAATATCAGATGCAGCTAAGAACATCGGTACTTCTTGATGAAGTACACGCCCAGTAAATTTTAAATTTTCACATTTTTGACCATCCGCAAGCTTTTTAAAATGGTCAGCGTTCTGATTTGGACCTCCTACTACCAAAAAAAAGCATTCAGGATAATCTTTAGCAAGCTTAAGAATACTATCAATTTCCCTATCAAAGTATAAACTTCCCGTGTAAGTAACTATTTTCTTGTCCAAAGGCAATGACAACTTTGTCCTAGCTTCTAACGTTGTAGGTAGATTTTCATATTGGTCTTCTGAAAACCCATCATGCAGGGCTATACTTTTTTCTTTAGGAATCCCCTTTGAAACCCAAAAATCCATTAAGGCTCCACTTATGCTAATAAAAAAGGGGGCATTTTTTGTTTTTGAAATCGAAAGAAAAAGAGCTGTAAAAATTCGATTAAGAAATGTATTTCCTTCGTGAAGCAAGGAATTGTGAAACTCAAAAATAACAGGATAGCCCGCTAGCCAACTTGTTAAAAACAATGTAGGTGTTCTTACAAAAACAATATCAGGCTTTTCTCTTTTAAGGATTGAAAAGACACTTAACCCAATTAAATATTTAGACAACTTTCCACTTTTTGTTAATCTTGGGAACACTGAAAAGGAGACATTTTTCAAATCCTTTAATTTCTTTCCCTTTAATTCCCCAGATTGTTTTGAATTATTTAATTCTGGCAAAACCAATTTCACTTCGATTCCATTTTCTGCAAATGCATTACACATCGAAACTACTTGAATCAGATTGGCCTTTTCAGAATCAATTGGGGTGCTATGTAGGTATACTAGTTTCATTTAATAAGATTGGGAAACAGCTTATAAAGGATTAGTTCTTCTTTGGTCCTAAATTGCTCCAAAAATTGTTTTCCCCAAACCCGTAATGGAATACTGAATCCTCTTTTTTTCCTAAAGAGAATTTCATTTGGGAGTTCGCTTTTATATGCATGTTTGAGAAGTCCCTTTAATTCACCATTCATTATTCGGATATGCTCAGGTAGTGAAAATGAAAATTCAATCAACTCCTTTGATAATAATGGAACCCTCGCCTCTAAAGAAACCGCCATACTTACCCTATCTACCTTTGTAAAAATATCATCTGGCATATAGGTATGGAAATCCATGTATTGGAGTCGAGTAAATACAGGTAATTCTGGTTTATAGTACTTTCGAAAATGCCAATAGTCGTCATAATTTGACGGTATATTCCATTTTTGGGCAAATTGTACTTTTTCCTCTTTTAGCAAACCTCCAAGCAATTTTGCATAAAGTGCTACATCATCCTTTTGACTGAGTAATGCTATTCGTCTATCGAGCTTCAAAATTTTATTTGAAGGAAACAATGAGGCAATAAAACCTACAAAAGGCTTAAGGAAAGAATAAAAGAGGTTTCGTTTTTTCGAAAATTGTTGGAATTTGGAGTACCATTTATATCCACCAAACACCTCATCACCGCCATCACCCGTTAATACTACTGTTGAACTTTCTTTGGCAAATTTACTAACCATAAATGAAGGGAAAGCCGAAGTATCAGCAAAAGGTTCATCATACCAAAGTTTAAGATTTTCAAAAAGGTTCATTGTTTTGTTAAGGTCCAAAACTTGATGATGATGATTTGATTTTATTAAATCTGCAATCTGCTTGGCAAATTGACTTTCGTCGTGTTTTGGATCATCAAATCCTATAGTGTAGGTTTGGATAGTACCACTGCATTTGGCTCCTTCAAAAGAAACAATGCTTGAGTCAATACCTCCGCTTAAGAAAAACCCAACGGGGACATCGCTAATCATTTGTTCTGCAACTGATTTCCGTATTAACTTTTTTACTTGGGCAATAGCTTCTTCTTTAGTTATGTTGGTTTCAGCACATTTTAATTCCCAATAGGATTTGGTAGTTAGACGAGAGGATTCAAAAGAGAATTCCAAAAAATGGGCAGGTAAAAGCTTATGAATTCCTTTGTAAAGAGTTTTAGGAGCTGGAATATAACCATAGGTTAAATAATCATAGACCGCAGTAAAATCTACTTCTAAATTCCCTTCTCCTATAAGTTTGGTTATGGCCTTTAACTCTGAGGCCCAAGCAAGTTGTCCATTTATAAATGAATAATACAAAGGTTTAACACCTGCTCTATCTCGGAACAAATAGAGTTTATTTTTGGGAATATCATAAATGCTTCCTGCATACATTCCATCCATACGTTGGAGTAACTTCTCAATTCCCCACTCATCATAACCCAAAAGAACAACTTCTGAATCGGAATGACTTTTAAAGTGATACTTGCCTTTAAGTTCTTCTCTAATACCTTGGAAATTATAAATCTCTCCATTCACTGTAATTACAGTTGTTTGGCTAGGATTAACCATTGGTTGTTTGCCATTCTCAGATAAATCCAAGATGCTTAACCTTCTTTGTCCTGAATAAACTTGATCATTTTGCCAATCGTTCCATTGGTCTGGGCCTCGATGAAAGAGGGTATGCAATGCATCCCTCGATTTTTCGATATCATTATTTTTTCCAAGGAAGGTATGTCCAAAAATTCCACACATATCTCTGCTATTTTAAACTAAACTTAACCACATCCCTTCCGAATGAATTAACTTGAAATTTATTTTTTTTATGATAGATGGAGTCAAAGACCGTCAAATGGTTTAAAACTTCCTTAACATCAACTTTCGGAAATTTCAGCTTTAGATTATTCTTTTCAGCCTTACTTTTTGCCCTATAATAGTTAGGATATGTTTTTAATCTTTTAAAAACCAATTTTAAATTATTAGGCTTATTTGTATTTAATTTAGGAATCTTGTTCTTCACATTCTCAGCTATAATTTCAGAGCTATTTTCTAAGATGTTATTGACAAAACCCGACAATACTTGTCTTTTATCTTCATTTAGCAAATAGGGCTCATTTTTACTAAAATCAGAGGAAGCTAAGGCATTTACTAATTGATCTTCATTTGTAAATTCCTTACTAACGAATACAGGTAGCCAGGCCAAAATAGAATCATCTTTCAAAGGAACATAGGCATAGGTATTTTTACCTGCTATTACTGATTCTATGCCTGTAGTACAATCATAATGAACAACTGCCTTCGCAGAGAATATCCAATTTTGGGCACTTCCTTCCAATACTGGAAAGATGTTTGGAATTCCCTCAAACTCCTTATAGTAGATTGCCAATGATTCCTCTGGATGAGGCCGTAACACAATATTCAAATCCGGTCGAGCAATGGCCAGCTTCTTTGCAAATGAAATGAAACGGTTCATCACTTCTGTTGTAATATCAATCTTTAGAAAGATATGTTCTCTTTGAAGTTCTGAAATATCCGGACTATTGGTATAATATTCTTTTACCCAATCATGACCCATTCTAGGGTTTGCCAAGCCAAAACTTGTATTGATAAGAATATAGTTCTTGTATTTGGATAGGATGTACTTGCCTGTCTCCTTAAAAAGAGGACGATATTCCAATTTTAACAAATCAAACCGTGGGTCACCAGAAACAATAACTTTAGTAGGATCAATTGAGGGAAGATATTCATGAATAGCCTTTTTGATTTCATTTCCAAAAACGAAGATCAAATCAACATATGACATAATTTCAAGCGGATAACAATACAAAATACTCTCTTTGAATTCTTTGTAATAAATTCCACCTTCAGCATGGTGTAAAACTATCCTAGTATTATTCTCCTTAAGTTTCTTATAAAAATCGACCTCGGTTTTACTTACACTTTTGGGCAAATAGATGGCGTTCTTGGAATAAAAAACTTCTCTTTTTATTCCACCCTTTGATCCAATATACACACTATAACCAGCTAATGCAAGATGATAACCCAATAACATCCGGCTATCAAATTCTCTTACTTTCGTTTCACAAGGAATAAAAACTGAAGTCATTTCTTTCTGCGATTTATGATTGTAACCAACTTATTCTTAACCAGTTGAACATCCTCGACTGGTGCAAAACCTGAAATCCAAATGAACCATAACAGTGCGATGCAAATGCCTATTTTTATTAGCATGTAAGCTAAACTAAAATAAGGAATAGTAAAAACCAAACTGGATACAAAGCAGCCCATAAGAAAAGAGGTCGCAATCAGATTTTTCTTAATATCATACAAGTTCACTAAATCCTTTCTTACGGTATACAAACCGATACCTAAATAGCAAAGGTAGGCAATGAAGGTTGCAATGGCTGAACCAACCACACCAATATAAGGAATCAAAACAATGTTTAGAATGACATTTACGATAGCAGCAACCAATGCTATTGTTGAAGTAAACTTAAATTTATTTTTATAACTTAATACATCATTGGAAACATTCAACAATCCCAAGCAAAATATCCCTAAAGTAACCCAAGGGACTAATTTAATTGCGTCTAAATATCTTGGATTAATCAAAAGGGTAATAATTTCATTTGCAAACATAATCATTCCACCGCAAGCAACTGACAAAAAAAGCGTGTAATACCCCAACAGTCGCTTGATTAGACCATAATTTTGGGCATTCATATTTTCATAAAACATGGGCGTCCACATTTTTCTAAAACCAGCTGTAAAGAATTGAGGAAGTGAAGAAATTTGATAGGCAAGGGTATATATTCCAACAGCACCTAACCCAATCATTTGTTCAATAATATATCTATCTGCAATATGAAGGACCTCGTAAGACCAAATTGCCAAAACCAGAGGAAAACCAAATCTCAACTGTTCAAAAATACTTTTCACACTGAATTTCCCTTCAGTATACCGATAAATTGTAGTAAAACTAATGGCAAATGTTAGGATTACACTTGGTATCATTCCTAATGTTTTTCCCAATGCCCCCATTTTGAAATAGACAACCAATAGAAGAGAAACCAACAAACTCATTATCACGCTGATAACTGAGATTAAAGCTACTTTTTGTACCTTATATTGCAATACCATTAGCGTTTCCCACATACGTTTAGGTTGGGAGAAAAATGCAATGATTACGGCAAGAAATCCATACGGGTAAAAAGGAAAGTCTTTAAAAATTTTACTAAACAAATAGGGACCAACTGCTAAGGAGAGAAGAATTACAAGCAATGGTGTAATTAGGAAGAATAAATAGGCTGAACCCAACAATTCTTGTCTTTTTCCATGATCTTGGTTTGCATGGTACATTCGGGTGGTAGCAGACAACATTCCTGGATTATAAAACAAATTCAATCCTGTTACCACCAATGAAACCATAGCAACCATTCCATAATCACTAGGGGATAGGTAATTGGTGAATAGTGGTAACAAAAGAAGACTTACCAACTTTGTGGTCGCTTCGGCAATTGTTACTGCTAGTGACCCTTTAACCAGCAATTTCCCATAATAATTCTTGCCTTTCACTAGTTTAATTCTATAATTCTTGTTTCCAATAATGATTCACAAATAGCCCAATCCATTAAATTATCTATATCAACTGAATATTTCTCTTCCATAAGGTATTTCATACGCTTATCCAATTGATGCAATTTCTTCTTTTTCAAGGCATCTACCCACACAACATAGATTGACCCATTGTATTCATAAACCTTAGGACAATCTTGACGTCTTGTAAAATTTCCTGGTTTTGATTTTACTAATAATTGATTTTCATCTTCCTCAAACATATTGTAATAAGGATTGCTTTTTGATTCGCAGCAAGAAACAACCATATCAATATCACGATTCAGCAAGGAAATTGCCTCTAGGATATGTTCCTTTTTCCTGAATGGTGAAGTTGGCTGAAGTAGAACAATGGCATCATATGTTTTTCCTAAATTCTCATAAAAATCAATACAATGAGATAGGACTTCATGAGTTCCAGCTGTATCGGTAGCCAAAGAATCTGGTCGAACGAAGGGCACTTCAAGTCCATATAAATTGGCCTTTTCAATTATATTAGAATCATTCGAACTTAAGCAAATATCTTTATCTTCAGCCACTGAACGAGCGGCATCAATGGTATAATACAACAATGGTTTTCCAGCCAAAGGTTTTATATTTTTACCTGGAATACCTTTAGACCCTCCTCGTGCTGGAATTACATAAAGAATTTTCATAATTGAATATGCTTGATATCTTGTTGTGCTTTTTGGTATTCTTCATGCTGGCCTATATCCAACCAATAACCCAAAATTGGAAAATCTGTTACAGATTCACCTTTTTCTATTAAAAGATTCATTAAATCAGTTGCATTGAAAAATGAATCCATTGGGATTAAGTCCAATGCGGTCTTTTTGATTAGATAAATTCCTGCATTCGAATAATAGGTATAGGTAGGCTTTTCCTTAAAAGATAAAATGGTATTGTTTTCAGTCTCCAATATAGCATAAGGAACATTCACATGGTAAGGAATACTTGCAACAGACATCATACTTTTTCTAGCCAAGCATTCATTGTAAAAGTCTTCAAAATCTATATTAGTCAATAAATCAGAGTTCATTACAAGAACATATTCAGACTTAAATTCTTCGGCCAATTTTATTGACCCTAAAGTCCCTAATGGTTTAGATTCCTTAATGTAAGAGATGTTTAGCCCTTTTTCTGAACCATTTCCAAAATAATCCGAAATAATATGTCCTAAATAATTGATTGAAATCTGAATATTTTGAACCCCATGGGCCTTCAAACGATCAATATTATGTTCAATAATTGGTTTTTCTCCAACCTTTAGCATTGGTTTTGGCAAGTTATCCGTAAGAGGTCTTAATCTCCTTCCTTCTCCACCAGCCATAATTAGCACATCTAAAGGTAAAACGGTTCGTTGAAGCTCAAAATTAACAATCCGATTTACCCTACCCTCTCTATCCAAAACTGGAACCAAACCCAATTTTTTCTCTCTTAAAAATTTAATCTTTTCGGGCGAATAAATATCCTTTTCTAAAAACCGAAATTGTCTAAAACAAACCTCTTCCAAACGGCTATCCAAGGTAAAGTTAGCCACAAGGGCTCTTCGAATATCTCCGTCCGTTATTGTTCCAACTAATTTTTGGTTTTCGTCAACGGCAAACAAAGTTAGGTACTTCCCAATTCTATTAAACAATTCCAAGGCATCACGAATTGTCTTTTGAGAACTGACTATATTTTCTATGTATTCCATTATTTATCAATGTATTTCAACAACTGAAACGCTTCTGCGAATTCAACACCAACTGAAGCCCCTCTAAAATGGGCCAAAGCCTTAATATTTTTCAAGCTCCTTGGAAATGGATGCTCAGCAATTTCAGATTTGTAAATTTTCATTATCTCCAATTTCCTTTCAATGAATTCTGATATGTCAACATAGTAATTTGGAATAAAAACTTTTTCTGGAAGTGCAGGGGCAAACTCAGTTTCTGAAATACATTCGTACATCAAAACCTGCTTGATATATGGATATCTAAATGATTTCGTGCATGCCATAACCGCATCAAAGATAACCCTATGATCTGAATGGGCATCGGAGCGATTTAGACAATAAATTATCTCAGGTTTAATTTCAGTAAAAATCTTAGATATTTTTGGAATCATATCCAATAATGAACTACTCGTTAGACTCATAGAAGGATAATCCAATTTAAAGGTTTTTTCAACACCTACTTCCTTTGCCACTTTTGCAATTTCAGCTTGTCTTTCCTCAATCCTCTCTTGGGTAGCACCATGAATTGCAAAAACATTTGTGACGATAAGCCAATAAACCTTATCCCCATTCTTTGCATGTTTCAAGAGGGTTCCACCAGCACCAAGTATTTCATCGTCAGGGTGAGCAGCTATTACAATTACATTTTTACTCATAATAAATACGAATTTACTTCAAAATCTATTGGCAATTCATGTTCGATAAGCCAAATTGCAGAATCATATGTCTTTATTAGGATTTTTTCGTCCTCTATCTTCAAAATTTTTCCAGGCTCAAGATTATTTTCATTAAAATTTTCAATTTGTGTTTTCCATACTTTATATTCCGACCCGTTATAGTCAATATGGGCTCCTACGTAAGGTTTTGTCAAACCTCTAACAAGGTTATAAATAGCAATTGAATTCATTCTAAAATCTATTCGTCCATCAGAACGTCCTCGCTTCCGCCAACTATTTCCTTGATTTGGATTTTGTTTTTTCCGAACGAATGTTCCTGTCTCTAATTGGGGTAAAAATTCTTCAATCTGAGCAAGACCTGCTTTGATAATTTTATTGTACAAGGTTCTAGCATCATCCTCTAGTTCTACAAGAATTTCCTTTTGAGATAGGATATCCCCTGAATCAGCACCTTCGTCCATAAAGAAAAAGGTACTTGCTGTTTTTTGGAGACCCAGAACGAGGGCCCAAATCAAAGGGTGCCTACCCTTATTGAAAGGAAGCTGAGCAGGATGATATCCTATCACTCCCATTGGACAAATCGATAAAATTTCCTTTTTTATTAGGCTTGACCAACCGAAACAAAAAATGACATCAGGATTTAGGTTACGAATAAAGGATACATTGTTTGGATGGTTGATATCCTTTGCATATTTATAAGGTATGGAATGTTCTTCACATATTGGGACCAAATTGCAGAAATCAGAATTGAAAGTTGAATTTTCTTTTGTAACAACACCTACTAAATTGGCTTTAGATGAAACTAATTGATTCAATGCCAAAAGCGAAAACTCTACGGTACCTATAAAAACAATTCTCATCTCCTACTTTACTAAATCGATTTCAAAATTCTATTTTTTGCTGGCACTCCAAACATCTGACTGTTTGGGATTGTATTGGCAACTACCACGGCACCAGAGGCAATTAAGGTGTTTTCTCCTATTTCTAATCCAGAAATGACCTTTGAGCCAAGAGCCAATAAGGTTTGGTTTCCTATTTTAGAGTATGCTCCAATTGTTACGCCAGCAGATATCAAAACATGATCACCAATTATGGTTTCATGATCAACACTAGCCGATGTTGCAATAATAGTATTGTTACCTATACTAGTTTCTGTATTTAAAACCACACCAGGAAAAATGGTAACAGCCTCTCCTAGTTTACATGATTTTGAAATAAAGGAATGTGGATGAATTGCATTGATAAAAGCAAATCCTTGAGATTTCATTTTGTCAAACACTTTTGTTCTTAGGGTGTTGTCTCGATAACCTCCAAGCCCCATTGCCAATTTCACCTTTGATTTGTCAACTGTTTCCAAGATTGAATTATCATCGCCTAAAACCTTTAATGAAAGAAAATTTTGACCTGCTGGAATTGAATTTGATGTTACGCCAATGATTTCAAACGTTCCCATTTCTTGTAGGATATCAATGACTACCTTAGCATGTCCACCACTACCTATAACTATCACTTTCTCCATGGCTTTTATAATTATACTACTTACTATTTGAATTGAATATCAAAAAAATCCTTTTTAAGTAAGCCATCCAAATCAACCGATTTCAGAATAGGAATTATTTTTTCTGATGCATTATTTATTCCATAGGGATTAGTAACGTTTTTTAGCTTATTGGAAAATTCTTCTGAAAACAATTGCACTAAGGCTTGTTTTATTGAATAGTATTCTGGATCGCAATCTATAACACTTGCGGCTTTAATTCTGCCTCTTTGTCTATCACCAATGTTTATAGTTCCAATTTTGAAGGAAGGGACCTCTGCCAGTCCACTTGAAGAATTTCCAACGACACCATCCATAAATTGCAAAGCAGAAAGATACCTAAGTTGGCCGAGAGAAGTATGCACCTTTGATTTGGTTGGATTTTTGGAAACATACTCATCTATCATGTCAATTACTATTCGCCCCTCTGTATCAGCATTAGGTCTAGTGAATAAAATATGCGTATCTTCTAATTCATCTATTGCTCTTAAGAGGTGGCCAAATTGAGCCTCCGCTGTTGCAAATTCTAGAGTAACTGGATGAAAAGTAACAAGTAAATTTCTCTTCCCTAACTTAAAGTCGATACTTTCTTCAAAAGAATGTCGATCCAGTAAATTCAATTTATTAATATTTTCTATACCTAAAGCCCCAACATTAAATACTCGATTTGGTTGCTCTCCAAGTTGTATCACCCTATTTTTATACTCCTCCGTTGCAGTAAAATGAATATGTGACATCTTCGTTATGCTATGCCTTATCGGCTCATCAATTAGACCTTCTGTAGCTTCTCCGCCATGGCAATGTGCAACAGGAATCCTTGCAATCATGGCAGAAGCCACTGTAGAAAAAATCTCATATCGATCTCCCAATACAACTATTAAATCTGGCCTAAGCTCTGCAAATGCATCTGCGAACCCAATCATAGCCAATCCCATACTTTTGGTTATCCCAACGGAGCTATCGGATGACAAAAGCATTTCAACCTTCTTATCAATTTTAAATCCATCCTTTTCGATTTGCTTATAGGTCAAACCAAATTCAGGGGATAAATGCATTCCTGTAACACAAAGCTGCAACTCTAGGCTTGGATCGCTTAATATACCTTTAATTAACCAGTAAAACAATCCATATTCCGCTCGAGTTCCAGTAATAATGCATATTTTTCTTTTCATCATTCCAAATCGCTTAGGCTTAATTTATGTTCTTCTGGCAAATCAGTTTTTACTTTTTTTCCAATTAATGAAGACATTTTTTGGGTAGCAATCCCGTCCCCAGGTCGTTTGGCAATTAAATGTTCTAAAGTAATTTCTTCGCCCTTTTTCATTGCTTTATTTAAATGGAGGCTTTTTCTAACAATAGCAATATTTGAAGATTCGGATTTACTTGGCTTTTTAACACCATCTCCTAACGCAAGTTCAATGTTTCTTATAGCCTTAACCATTGCCATTAATTCATGGGGTTCGAGAGAGGCTTTATGATCAGGGCCGTCCATGGTTTTATCCAAGGTAAAATGTTTCTCAATAATTTTTGCTCCAAGCGCAACTGCCGCTATTGGAATTTCAATTCCTTCGGTATGGTCGGAATATCCAAATTTCACATTAAACTTCTCCCCTATAGTAAGCATTGCCTTAAGGTTTACATCTTCCATAGGTGTTGGATATTCTGTATTGCAATGCAAAATTGTTATTTGTTCCATCCCTATTCCTTGCTCTTGGAACAAATTCACCGCGTCTTCAATTTCTGTCATGGAGGACATTCCAGTAGAAAGTATAATAGGCCTTTTAAGCTTTGCAATAGAAGTCAAATAGGGAAAATTCGTTATTTCACCACTTGGAATTTTAAAGAAATCCATATGGAGAGAATCCAAAAATTTTATACTTGGGAAATCAAATCCGGTGGAAAGAAAACCAATGCCAATTTCATCACAATATTCTTTAAGGCTTGCAAAATCATCAAAACTCAATTCCAGCTTCTTAACCATTTCATATTGTGATTCTTTTATATCTGAAGCATTGGCAATTTGATAATTCGTTTTTTGAGCCTCTTTAGAAATATTGAGCTCTGTCTTAAAGGTTTGAAACTTAATATAGTCCGCTCCTGCTTCCTTCGCTGTTTCAACAAGTTTCTTTGCGAGTGCCATTGAACCATTGTGGTTAACTCCTGCTTCGGCTATTATCAAGGTCCTCATTATACTGAAGTAAAATTTATTAAATTCTCACACTGCTTGGAATATTCACTAATCTATCTTCAATCCAAGTACTATTCTCCAATCCATCGGTTTGGCAATCGATAAACATTTGCAATTTATTCATCAATGTCCAACTTGGACGAGACATTACTCCGTTTGAATTAGCATATTGAAGGAAAGCATCACGTTCTTCCCGATCCTTCAATAAAATTGCGTTTAACCAATAATTTGATTTTGCGTCCTTTATCTCCGAAACAAAATTTATGCCTATTTGTTTGAAAAATTCAGAATAATCGGAGGCTAATTGCCTTTTGTTCAAAACAAAATCAGAAAGCTGCTCCAATTGAGCGCACATCATAGAGGCATTCAAATTGGGCATCCTGTAATTATATCCAACATAATCATGGGCAAAATCCCATTGATGAGGAATTTTGGCTTGTGTGCTAAGGTGCTTTCCTAATTTTGCAAGTTTCTCATCATTTGTTACGATAGCCCCCCCACCACCACAAGTGACGGTTTTATTTCCATTGAAGCTAAAAACCCCAAGAAGTCCAAAACTACCCGTATGCTTCCCTTTATAATAACTTCCAATTGATTCGGCAGAATCTTCCACCAAAGCTATATTCCAAGCTAAGCATATTGTTTGAAGCTCGTCAATTCTACATGGCAAACCAAAGCTATGCATAGGAACACAGGCTTTGATTCGACGATTTGTTACTTTATTATAGCAGAATCCATCAGTTCTTTTTTCGCCATATTTCTCTAAAAACTCATGAAGTGCTTTGGGAGACATTCCTAATGAATCCCTATCAATATCGATAAATACTGGTTTTGCACCAATGTAGGAAATAGCATTTGCTGTGGCAATAAAAGTTAGAGATTGTGAAATTACTTCATCATTGGCTTTGACATCAGCAAGAATAAGTGCAAGATGTAATGCGGAGGTACCATTGACTATAGCAACTGCATATTTTGTTCCTGCAACTTCAGCTATATTTTTCTCAAACCTATTAACATATTCTCCAACCGAAGAAACAAAAGTGGAATCGATTGCATCAAGAACATATTTCCTTTCATTTCCAATAAATCTTGGTTCATGAAGTGGTATGAAATCTTGGTTTGGAAATTTGTCTTTTACAAATTCAATGACTTTAAGGAAGACATGATTCATCTCTTACACATTATAAATTTCGGCTTTATACCTCTTCAGATTTTCGTCCTTCCTAAACCAATCAATGGTCTCAGAAAGTCCCTGGTCTAGGCTATAATTTTGGTTCCAATCGGTATGAGACTTCAATTTTTCGTTTGAACCAAAAAGCCTAAAAACTTCACTTTTTTCAGGTCTCAATCGCTGATTATCTGTTACAATTTTAGCCTCTGGATAGATTTTATTGATAAGTTTTTGTGCTAAATCACCTACCGAAATTTCGGATTGGGTAGCAATATTTACTTCGTGCCCTACCAAACTATCACTTCCACTAATTTTAATAAAACCTTGAACAGTATCTTTTACAAACAACAAATCTCGTGTAGGAGTAATATCTCCAAGTTTTATCTCTTTCATTCCGCTAAGCAATTGAGTAATTATGGTTGGAATTACAGCTCTAGCGGATTGACGAGGTCCAAAAGTATTGAATGGCCTAACAATAGTAATTGGAAGACCAAAACTTCTATAAAAGGATTCTGCAATAGAATCTGCTCCAATTTTTGTTGCTGAATAAGGAGACTGACCTTGCTTTGGATGAAGTTCGGTAATTGGAACAAACTGGGCTGTTCCGTAAACTTCAGAAGTAGATGTAACTAATATTCTACTAATACCTAAATCTCTTGCAGCCAGGAGGATATTTAAGGTCCCCTTCACATTGGTATCAACATAACTTTCTGGAGAATGGTAGCTATAAGGAATAGCAATGAGTGCCCCCAAATGAAACACCATTTTGCAACCCTTCATTGCAGTCCTAACTCCATTTTGATCCCGAATATCCCCTGCAAAAACTTCAATTTTATTTAGTAATTCTTTAGGAAAGGTATCAAGCCATCCCCATGAATTAAAGGAATTATAATATACAAAGGCCTTTACATCATAACCTTGAATTATTAATTCCTCAACCAAATGACTTCCTATAAACCCATCCGCCCCAGTAACAAGAACCTTTTCTTTACGCATTTTTTTTCTTTCTGAAATTTATTATTTTTTTCCAAAACGGCTCCTTTTTATGGTCATCTGAATAGTAACCATATCCATAACCATATCCGTAACCATAACCATAACCATAACCATAAGAGGTTGATTGCCTTACTCCATTTAAAACAATTCCAACATTTTTTAATTTCTGTGAATTATGAATCTCTTCAATGTAAGTTAAAAATCCTTTATCAGTGTATCCATATCTGAAAATATAAAATACAAAATGGCAATAATCACTAATTGAAAAGGCATCAGAAACCAATCCTACTGGAGGTGTATCTATAATTACATAATCGTATTTTTCTGTCAAATGCTTAATCATTTCCTTCATTTTTTCTCCCATTATCAACTCAGCAGGATTGGGTGGGATTGGACCTGATGGAATTATATCCAAATCTTCAATCACCTTCGTTGGCAAAATAATTTTTTCTAACTCAACTTGTCCGATTAAGTAATTACTTATGCCTTCCTGACTGGTTATACCAATACCTTTAGAAAGCTTTGGCTTTCTTAAATCCATTTCCAACAATATCACTTTCTTTCCTGTTATGGCTAAAGAAGCTGCAAGATTCAGGGAAACAAATGTTTTCCCTTCTCCACTAATATTAGAGGTAACGCATATGACCATTTTTTCAGACCCCTTGGAAAGGTATTGAAGATTGGTCCTAACGGTACGAAAAGCTTCAGAAACTCCAGATTTGGCATTCTTGGTTACAACAACACTTGATTTATCTTCAGAGAACGGAACAATTCCAACAACAGGGACTTGGGTGCTTCTTTCGATTTCTTGTTTACTTTTTATTTTAGAATTTAAAACTCCAAGTCCTTCAATAATTCCTATAGGAAAGACAAATGCTAGCAAAAAAGCAATTCCGAAAACAAATCTTCTAACAGGTTTAACCGGTTCATTGGAGGAGATTGCTGAATCCATTACTCGGTTATCAGACACCGTAGACGCCAAAGACAAAGCCGCTTCCTCTTGTTTTTCCAATAAATGGATAAATAAATTATTCTTTATCTCCAATTGCCTTCTAATTTCAATCATTTGCCTTTCAGTTTTAGGCATTTGCTTGATTCCTGTTTCAAACTTTCCAAGTTTACTAGTAACGATTCCCTTTGAAACATTTAAATTCTTATTGTAACTTTTCAAATTCTCAACCAAGGTTCTTTTTAGTTCAAATATCTGACTACCTAAGTTTACGTATAAGGGATTGTCTTTTGTGACAGTTGTTTTTAGTAGTTGTCTTTGTCCTTCAAGTCGAATGATTTCATTACAAATATTGGCCAAAACAGGATCCGCTACATTGGTCAGGGAAAAGGACATCGTTTCAAAATCCTTTCTACTAATTGCATATTGGTAAAGGTCATCAGCAATTTTTATTTGGGAATTAAGGGCATCTAATTGGAGATCGTAATTTTTTACTCCATCAAGCAAAACTTCCGCGTCCTTATTAAGATCAGTAATTCCATTTACTGATTTAAAATTTTCAAAAATCGTTTCAATATTTGAAACCTCAGATTCTACAATACTTAAACGTTCATTCAAAAACTTTAAAGTATTACTGCCAATTTCATTTTTAAGATCAACTCCATTTTTAATAAATGTTTTCATTAAAGCATTTAAAAACTCCTCTCCTCTCCTTGGCAAATTATCTTTTAAGGAAATCCTAAGAACTGTCGACAATTTACTTGTTGGAACAATATCTAATCGACCTTTATATTTATCTACTAGACTTTTTTTATCTAATAAATTAAAGTAAAATACTTTTCCAGGCCACTTTTTCAAATAATCATTTAAGTTGTTCTCGACTTTATCAATTATAAAAACGCCATACGGTGTATTAATAACTTCTCCATACTTATAAACCTTAGAAACAGACTTTATATCATTATCTATTGCAGATTGGAAGTAAAAAATAAATGATTCCTTATCTTTTAAATTAATAAAGAAATTTAGTTTAGACTTAGGTGCATAGATTGAATCAAACTTAACTTTAAAAGGAGAGACTTCATAAATTTCTTTATTTCTAAACTTCTGAACTTCATAATATCTAACATTCAAATCCAATTCATCTAAAGTTTTGGATATTAAGTTTCTTGATTTCAGAATTTCTATTTCATTTTCCACTGATTTAGAACCCGAAAACAAATTGAGCTCCTTTAATAAATCATCACTTCCCATTTTACCCTTTTTCTCATCCTCAACAATTACATAGCTTTCAATTGAATATTCTGGAACTGAAAAAAACAAATATAACCAAGCTAGTCCAATTGTAAAAATAATAGAAATTAGAAAAAAATACCATTTAGACAGATATTTGAAAAAATAATCTGATATATTAAATTCGCTCTGAAGAGAGATGTTTTTTTGATTGTTAGACACCATTCGTGATAAACATTATATTAAGAATAAAAAAGCTTTTCAAAAAGTTTCTTATTCAAATAAGCATTAATTTAAATTTGAGAATGAACTGAAATCTTTACCAAAACATGGCCAAAATAACTCAGAAAAAATTGGGATTGGATTGAAAAAAAAGCAAGTCCATGAATTAAAATTATGGTCAACATTAGCTATAAGAATTTCCATTTTTCGAGGAACAAACAAATATTTAACTATGCCTAAAATCACTTAAATCTAGTCAAAATAAGCGCGACTACGTTAAGTCCAGTAAGAACCATTGGAAGAACTCTAAAAGTAAGGTCTGCGGAGGCAATTTTCCCTTTTCCTGGTTCAACATAAACAATATCGTTTGGTTGCAAGTACATCATTTTTGTTTTCAAAACTTCTGCATCTCGAAGGTCTAATGTGGTCACTACATTACTCGACCCGTTTTCTCGAATAATCTTAACTTGTTTTCTGTTTCCAAATATGGTCAAATCACCAGCACTTGCTAATGCTTCAAACAGATTTACTCTTTCATTTTGGAAACTATAAACCCCTGGCCTACTTACATCACCAAGTAGTGTAATCTTAAAATTTACAAATCTAATGGCCACTTTTGGAGACTCAAGAAATTTTGACAACAACTCTTCTAGGTGTGACTTAATCTCTAGTGTGGTTTTACCTTTAACAAAAATATCACCTAAAATTGGAAATTGTATATTGCCATTATAATCAACCAAAAAACCCAAAGATTGACCATTTGAAGCCAAATTAGATGCAACACCTTGCCCAGAAGACCCGATTAGTGAAGATTTCGAAGATGGAATAAAGCTAAACATACTAGTCGCTTCTTGATTTAAGGAACTAATTGTTATGTCAAGAATATCTCCAGGTTGAATTTTCACTTGAATCCTCCCAGTTCTTAATAGGGCATTTTCAGAAGATTCATTTGAGCCTTGGTCAAGGCTATCAGTTTTATTTTCAATATTTTGGAAATATGTAATATCCTTCCTAGAAACACAAGATGAAAAGGAAAGAAGGATTATAAAAAAGCCAATAAAAATTTGTAGGAATTTAGATTTTTTTTTCAAAACTTTAATAAAGGAGGACAAAGGTAGTACTTAATTCAATTTCTTGTTTTGGGATTCCCCATTGAATTGGATGTTTTTTTACAACAAAGGTTGCATGCCTCTAAAAATTTTTATGCTTTTCATAATCTCTTAATACCATTTCAGCTATCAAATCATCCAAACCTGTTTGCGCTTTCCAACCCAATTCTTTCTGAGCTTTACTTGAATCACCAATCAATAAATCTACTTCAGTTGGCCTATAGTAACGCGGATCAATGGCAACTACTTTTTGACCAACTTTCAAATGTGTGAATTCTGATGACTCAATTTTAAAAATAAACCCTTCTTCTTTTTCTCCCTTCCCTTTAAATTCGATTTCAATTCCTAAAACCTTAAAAGCCATTCTAACAAACTCTCGAACCTCTGTTGTTTTTCCAGTGGACAAGACAAAATCATCTGGTTTTGAGTATTGTAAAATTCTCCACATACCTTCTACATAATCCCTCGCATGACCCCAATCCCTTCGTGAATCAAGATTACCCAAATACAGCATGTTCTGTTTATTTGCAGCAATTGCAGCAACAGCCATGGTAATTTTTCTAGTAACGAAGGTTTCCCCTCTTAAAGGAGATTCATGGTTAAATAAAATGCCGTTAGAAGCGAACATTCCGTAAGCCTCTCTGTAATTTACTGTAATCCAGTATGCATATAACTTAGCCACAGCGTATGGCGAACGTGGATAAAATGGTGTACTTTCGTTCTGAGGAACAGCTTGTACCAAACCATACAATTCAGAAGTTGAGGCTTGGTAAATTTTAGTTCTTTCAACCAAATTTAGGATACGAACGGCCTCCAAAATCCTAAGTGTACCAATACCATCTGCATTTGCGGTGTATTCAGGGGTTTCAAAACTAACCTTCACATGGCTCATTGCAGCCAAATTGTAAATTTCATCGGGTTGAGTTTCCTGAATAATTCTAATCAAGTTTGTGCTATCTGTGAGGTCGCCATAGTGCAATTGAAAATTTGCATTGTTAACATGGGGGTCCTGATACAAATGATCAACCCTTTGAGTATTAAAGGATGAGGATCTACGCTTAATTCCATGGACAATATATCCCTTTTTTAATAATAATTCAGATAAATAGGCACCATCTTGTCCTGTTACTCCTGTAATCAATGCTGTTTTCATTCTTTCTCGAGTGTTTTTTTATAATCAGAATAGGCCAAAGCTATTCCATCTTCCAAACTAGTTGAATTTTGAAACCCCAAATTACTTAGTCTGGAAATATCCAATAATTTCCTTGGAGTACCATCTGGTTTGGAAGTATCAAAAATCAGGTCTCCTTTAAAACCAACAATAGATTTAACTAACAAGGCTAAATCCTTAATTGTAATATCATTTCCTGTACCTATGTTTATCAAACGTTCCTTTGTTTCTGCTAACATAATATGAATACAGGCTTCAGCCATATCTTCACTATACATAAATTCCCTTTTGGGAGAACCTGTCCCCCAAATAGTAACAGCCTCAGAGCCAGTTAGCATAGCCTCATGAAACTTACGAATTAATGCTGGAAGAACATGAGAATTCTGCAGGTCATAATTGTCTTTGGGTCCATATAAGTTGGTTGGCATCACACTTAAAAAATCACAACCATATTGCTGATGGTAAGATTCACAAAGCTTAATTCCAGCAATCTTTGCTACGGCATAAGGCTCATTGGTAATTTCCAATGGTCCAGTTAGTAAATACTCTTCTTTAATAGGTTGAGGGGCCATTTTGGGATAAACACAAGAAGATCCAAGAAAAATCAACTTTTTTACCCCTGATAAATAAGCGGAATGAATAACATTTGCTTCAATTACAAGATTGTTATATAAAAACTCTGCCCTGTAAGTATTATTGGCCACAATTCCTCCAACCTTGGCAGCAGCAACAAATACATATTCTGGTTTTTCTTCATCAAAAAAAGTTTGAACCCTATTTTGATTCATTAAATCCAATTCTTTAGAAGTACGAGTTAAAATATTATTAAAACCTTTACGCTTAAGAACTTTAACTAAAGCAGTGCCAACCATTCCATTGTGCCCTGCAACAAAAATTTTACTATTTACCTCCAAATGTCAAATAATTTATTCTAACCACTATCAAAAGTTAGCCATTAATATTAAATGGCAAAACTACAAAAATACCAACGATAAGCACTTTGTCAATTTTCCTATTATTCAACTAGTTATAACACTCGAATCACTTTAATATTCAACTTTTATTTAGTGTGCACTACCTTATAAATAAACTCCTTATACAAATCCTCCAAAGTTATATCCCCACTATCGACCCCTTTTAATTTCAAATCCAATTCTCGCAAAGAAGATACATTCTTTACCAATTTACCATAAGAGTACCGATTAGCAGCCTCCTCATATTCCTTATAAACAAAAGGACTAATTCCCAATTGAGATGCAATGGAAGCAGAATTCAAGCCTTTTACCCTATGGAAATGAATTTCCAACAGTTTGCCAAAATAGGAATAAAGCATACCAACAGTCATAACAGCTGGATTTTCCTTTTGGTTTTTACTAAAGTAATTCATGATTTGATTGGCCTTCAAAACATCTTGTTTCGAAATTGCCTTCATTAATTCAAATACATTAAAATCTTTACTTATTCCAATATTCCTTTCAATTATCAACTCATCAATTTCGGCATTAGGTTGTAAAGAAATAGCCAGCTTATTCAGTTCATTTTCAATTTTGACCAAATCATTTCCTAAATAATCTGTAAGCATTATTGCTGCCTTTTCTGTAATTCGATACCCCTTTTCTTTAATGTATTCAATAACCCATTTGGATAGGTTCCAGTCCTTTATCAGTTCTGAAATAAAAACCACCCCGTTCTTCTCAATGGCTTTGTATAATGCCTTTCTCTTATCAAGGGTTTTTCCTTTATAACAAATCACTAAAATAGTAGACGATAATGGGGCTTCACAATAGGTCAGAAAGGGATCTTTGGTTTCTTCTTCTTTTACATTCCCCTCCTTATCCTTCTTTTCCTTTCCAGCTAAATTCTTTATCAATTGAGCCTCCTTTACCATTACTAACTGGTAATCGGCCATCATCGGATATCTTTTGGCTTCACTAACCAAACGAAGAACGTCTAAATCACTTCCATAATGCACGGCTTGATTGAAACTTCGATCTGCTTCATCCAAAGCATTGTCCTCCATGAATGAAGCAATTTTGTCAATAAAATAGGGTTCTTCCCCCATTAAAAAATAAATGGGTTTGAACTTCTTTTCTTTGACGTCCTTAATGATTTTCTTTGCGGCTTCAGGAAGAGCTGACATGACTATTCTAGAACCTCAGGTGTTTAACGCTGAGACCATTATTGATTAATTCATTTAGCGAATCGATGCCAATTTTCAAATGAAGCTCTGTAAAATTTCTGGTCACAGCAACATCGCTTTTATCCGTTTTCACACCGGAAGAAATCATAGGCTGGTCTGTTACCAACAACAAGGCTCCAGTAGGAATTTCATTGCTAAAACCAACCACAAAAAGAGTGGCTGTTTCCATATCAATGGCCATAGCCCTCAATTTCCGTAGGTACTTTTTGAAATCATTGTCATGTTCCCAAACTCTACGATTGGTGGTATAAACTGTTCCTGTCCAATAGTCGCAATTATTCTGACGAATACTGGTTGAAACCGCTCTTTGTAAACTAAACGCAGGTAAGGCAGGCACTTCTTGCGGGAAGTAGTCATTGCTGGTACCTTCTCCTCGAATAGCCGCAATCGGTAAAATCAAATCCCCAACCTTATTCTTCTTTTTCAAACCACCACATTTTCCGAGAAACATAACTGCATTTGGCTGAATCGCTGAAAGCAAATCCATGATGGTAGCAGCCATGGCACTACCCATTCCGAAATTAATTATGGTAATGTTATTGGCTGTTGCATTCGGCATTGGCTTATCCAACCCCGACACTTCAACATTATTCATTTGGGCAAACATGTTCACATAGTTCTGAAAATTGGTGAGTAAAATGTATTTACCAAAATTTTCGATAGGTGTACCTGTATAACGCGGTAACCAATTTTCAACTATTTCTGTCTTATTTTTCATGACACAAAGGTAAACAGGAAGTTATGGAAAATGCAACAAAAGGTATTAACAAACTCGTAATCAATAAACTAAACTTCACCCCCAAATAAGGATCCAGCACTAAATCCAACTACTTTTCCAAGGTGTTTATAAGCCATCTCTGTGGCCTGTCGACCACGTGGGGTGCGGATAAGATATCCTTCCTGAATCAAAAAAGGTTCATACACCTCTTCAATGGTTCCCCCCTCCTCGCCTACTGCTGTAGAGATAGTAGTAATTCCTACTGGACCACCTTTAAATTTATCAATGATAGTGGTTAGGATTCGAATATCCATTTCATCCAATCCATTTTTATCCACATTCAAGGCTTGAAGCGCATATTGGGCAATTTCCATGGAAATGGTCCCATCTCCCTTTATTTGTGCAAAATCACGAACACGACGAAGCAAAGCATTCGCTATACGCGGCGTTCCACGACTTCTTCTAGCAATTTCAAATGCTGCAATAGGCTGAATAGGTATATTTAATATACTTGAAGAACGCTCCACTATTCGCTGCAATAGTTTTGCATCATAATATTCCAAACGAGAATTTATCCCAAACCTAGCACGCAATGGGGAAGTAAGCAAACCCGAACGGGTCGTGGCCCCAACTAAGGTAAATGGATTCAGCTTTATCTGAACTGACCTAGCATTTGGACCAGTTTCAATCATTATGTCAATCCTGTAATCCTCCATGGCCGAATACAAGTATTCCTCCACGATAGGACTTAAGCGATGAATCTCATCAATGAACAGCACATCATTTGGCTCAAGGTTGGTTAATAACCCTGCTAAATCACCGGGTTTATCCAAAACTGGACCTGAAGTAATTTTGATATTTACGCCTAAATCTGCGGCTATAATATTGGCTAGGGTGGTTTTTCCCAATCCGGGAGGACCATGCAATAGCACATGATCAAGAGCCTCTCCCCTTTGTTTCGCTGCCGATGTAAATATTTTAAGGTTTTCTACAACCTTTTCTTGCCCAGCAAATTCCGTAAAATCGACCGGCCGCAAAGCCCTTTCGATTTCCCTTTCAACAGGATTCTGATTCTCTGAGTCGGCAACTAGATTAGGATTCACTTTGGCAAAGGTAAGAAAGGAGATTAGGACAAATGAAAACAGGAACAAAAATTATTTAAAACAGGTTCCCTTTTCAGTCATCCAAGGATGAATTTCATAGGTTAATCGGCCTGATCTAATAGCCTCATCCTGCTTTACCAACGTTTCGACTTCTTCTTTGTTTTGTGCATCAAAAATAAAAATCCCCCTAAAATTCCCATCGTCCAAAAATGGTCCAGCTACCTGCAATTTCCCTTCCTTGGCCATACGTTCCATATTCGCCAAATGGGCCGCTTGAATTTTGGCGGCGGTTATGGAATCTTGGTTCCGATTGGGTCCCTTAACCAGAAACACAAAATAATATTGCTTCATATTAAGCATATCCTGTGCGATTCCATGGAATGAAAAACAGAAAAAGCAACAGCAAAAAACATATAAAAACGTCTTATTCAAGGGCAAATGAATTTTTCAAATTGTTGATAACCCTCTGTGCTAAGGCTTCCTGGGTTGGAGACATTGCCTCTGTATAATATTCGGTTCCCATATGAATGGTATCTGTTCCACTGGCAAAGACTTTATCCAAATCTAAACTAATTACTAAGATATTATCCTTTCCTTGCTCTAAGGTATATGACTTGTTATTCAGGCTAATCATAGTATAGAACTTATCTTTCCCAACATGGTACAAGAAGGATCTATATTTTGAAGGATCCATACCTGCATTTTGAGCCAACGAAGTATCACTTTTCCCTTCCAACATGAAAAAGCGGTAGTCGTTGGTCATGCCCCAAAACATATTTTGACTTGCACTTAGTGGATGAGCAGCTGCAAATTGACCAAGATCGTAGTCTAAACCTTTGGAAGGATTATTTAAATTGGGCTTTACACCTAAGCCAAATGCCACTTGGGATAGTGTAACATCGTCAAATTCATCAAAACTCAACTCCATAGAGACGGGTTTCGTTGCGTCCAATAAAGCAATTTCAGATAATAAAAAATTTTTGCCTTCTGCCGTTATAGTCAAATCAGATATGTAAAACTTCAACCTTTCAATTTCGAAATTTTTTCCTTCTGAATTCTTGTAGGTTTGATTCAATACTAAATTTTGTCCATTTACCTTGGGCTTAAATTGAATTGTTAGTGAACCAGACTTTTTGCAGGACTGAAAAGTTAGGATAAAGGCAATTAGCCCTAAAAGTAAAAGTCTGGATTTGGGTATCATTCTACAAAGATAGTTAACTTCTGAAATACCTTCGCTCCACTAATTCAGCTAAAAGCTGGTATTCCGGACTTTCAGCATCCCAATTGTTTTGGTTTTTTAATGAAGTAAGGTAATTCTTGGCCTCGGTTAAATTTTCAAACCCATTCAATACATTTAAAGATAAGTTGAAATCCGTGCCATTCCCTTTAAAAAGTTTATTGGAAAGTGAAAATTTATCATTAATACTTAGTGCTGAACGAAGGTCTGATACAGGAGGTTGATTAATCTTTTTGGGCGCTTCAATTTCATCTTGAACCTGACTATTCGCAGGTTCCGAAGGTTTGCCTAGGTCGCTTTCTACAATTTCAGGTTCTTGTACCACTTCTTGAGTTAATTCTTCTTCTAAGTTCGGTTCATCCATTTTGCTTTCAAGCTCGGCAGTTACAATTGGTTCAGCGGGAGGCAACGGTTCAAAGTCTAATACTATAGTTGGACTGCTTGGTGTATCTACTTCAGCTAAAGGGCCATCTTCCTCCAGCTCTATTTCTGGTTCAAGTTCTACCAAGTGGTTTGGCATTTCAACTGCTTCTTTTTCAGGCTCACTCTCCGCAACAACTTCGAGGTTATGCTCTGGAACAACGGGAGAAGTAACTGGAATTTCAACTGGTATAATAGGCAATTCGACTACAGGAGTTGGGGCGGGGTCTTCATGCGAAACCACAGCTAAATGAGGTTGTTCAGGCACTAAGGTTTCTTCTTCCTCCCATCCTAACTGATACACTTTATTGTAGGCTGACCTTATCTCTTCGAGCAGACTATCAACATCGATGGGATGCACGGTGCCAGATTTGTCAATTCGGTCGGCAATTTGTGCGGCTGTATTAAGTTTTTGCTTGATTTGATGGATGGTATGGGAAATGTTCATGTTTTGTTAGAAATCTATGGTTATTTGAGATTGCTATTTTATAGTTTTGCCCTGTTCAAGAATTAGGCACAAACAAAACTTTTAAACAGGCAGGATTTCATGTTTTTAGAGAACACCAGACATTACGACAAACGGCAAGGCTGGATCGAAGTGATCTGTGGTTCCATGTTTTCTGGAAAAACCGAGGAGTTGATTCGTCGTCTAAAACGGGCTAAAATTGCCAAACAAAAAGTTGAGATCTTTAAACCCGAGGTAGACATTCGGTATGATGATACCAAGGTAGTTAGCCATGATTCAAATAGCATACTTTCAACACCTGTACCATCTTCAGAACAAATTCTACTATTGGTTGGAGATGTAGATGTGGTAGGGATAGACGAAGCTCAATTTTTTGATGCGGGCTTACCAGAAGTTTGCACTAAATTAGCCAACAACGGTATACGTGTGATTGCTGCAGGATTGGACATGGACTACCTGGGTAATCCTTTTGGTCCAATGCCAGGATTAATGGCTATGGCCGAATATGTCACCAAAGTACATGCTGTTTGCGTTAAATGCGGCAACCTAGCCAATCACAGCCATCGCACATCTGCAGGAGATTCTTTGGTTTTGTTGGGTGAAACTGATTTTTACGAACCCTTATGCCGCTCTTGCTTCTATGAAGGCAAGTGATTAATTAACCGGCATTTTCAATTGTTCTGAAATCTTTAAACTGGTATCCAATAAAATCACTTTGGGGTTTCCGTTCCGCTCAATATGGTAAAGTGCATCAGAAAGAGAGTCAATAATTTTCATGCAATTCCCCCCATGAATCCTTTCAGGGAAACGCTTCATAAAAGGATTTTCTCGCTCGCTGTAAGACATGGCCACCAAGGAATTAATTTTAAAATTAAGTAAAAGGCATTTGCGAATGGCCTCTATGGAATAGCCAAGGAAATTCTTTTGGTTTTCCCTACCTGACTTTGCCGTAGCATCAACCCAATCGAGCAATTCAGGAATATTGGGGCCATAACTCAACCTCATCCAAGTTATAAAAGATTCAAAGAAAGGGTCAACTTCCTTTTCATGGATGGCCTGAATAGCTTTGGCCATATTACCCTCAGAAAGGATGGCGGCATCAGTGGCTGTTTGGGAATCCTTTTGGAAGTTTGTTTCCAAGAAATTGGCTATCTCAGGGGTTGTTGGAGCCTTTATTTTCACCAATTGTACCCTTGAGAGGATGGTTGGCAAAATCGTATCAAGGGCTTCTGAAACCAAAATGAATACAACATTTTCTGGCGGTTCTTCCAAAATTTTTAAAAGCCGGTTGGAACTAAATGCATTCATTTTCTCTGGAAGCCAAATAATTACTACCCTACTTCCACCTTCATAGGACTTTAATGCCAGTTTTCGGATAATCTCGGCACTGTCATCGGTGGATATTTGGAATTGTTTGTTCTCGAGTTCCAAAAATTCTACCCATCTATTATAAGTCAAAAAAGGATCCTCGGAAAGAAGCGTTCTCCACTGCACAATGTAATCATCACTTTTCGCCTTTTTTATATCCTCTGTATTGGATACTGGAAACATCCAATGCAAATCAGGGTGACTGAGTTTTTTAATTTTCACACAAGATGGACATTCATTGCAACTATCTGTTGAGGAAGGATTTTTACAAAACATATATTGAACAAAAGCCCAAGCCATGGCCAAATTCCCACTTCCTTCTGGGCCTGCAAACATCAAGGCATGGCTAATCCGACCATTCTGTACGTTGTGGATTAATTTCGATTTGGTTTCCTCCCTTCCGGGGATATCGGAGAATTGCACGGTGTAAAGGTAGATAAAGGATAAAATTCCGACCAACAAACCGAAAAAATTGATGAACAACCAATTCAATTGAACTAAAATAAACTTCAAATACAATTCTATAACATTATATTTCAGCAATTTAACACGATTTTTTGTTCTTTTTTTATTGTTTTACTTTGTTATATATTTTTATACATCATTTTAATATGTTTTTAAACATTAATACTATTTTTTTAAGTTTTAGTCTACTTTTTTAATCATTTTTATTTATAACATGGTACAAATAGTCAAAACAATCAAATTCCAGAAATCATGAAAACTTTATCATCCCACTACGAAGGAAATGTTTCCAACCTTGGCGATTCCTTAATGTTCAGAGCAAACTATCAATCGGTAATGGTTGCGACCCAAGACATTCTTTACATTCAAGCCATGGCTGATTATGTTATAATTAAAACCGCCCAAGCAAAACATATCACTTTGGCTACCATGAAGGATATGGCAAACCTGCTACAAGGAAGGGGTTTTGTAAGAACGCATCGCAGCTATATTGTCAATGTAGATCGCGTTCAAAAAATTAAAGGCTCGAACATTGTTTTAGATTCTGAAACTAGCCGTATTTCAATTCCAGTAGGAAGAGCCTACAAAAAAGAATTCCGTCAAAGCATTGCTGCTTAGCTTTTGATAACTTTCTATAGTTTTTTTGTTGGTTGAATTTTGTTTGAATATCTTTGTGGATAGATAATTATCCAATTCAACCAATTATGAAGAAAAAATTACTTGCTCTAAGCGCGATGATGGTCGCCGCAGTTGGTAGCCTTGTGGCCCAAACGCGATACTGTGATGAAGTATTTTCGAATGTTAACATTACAGACAGCGTGGTATTCGGTACCAATAAAATTTATTTTCCATTCCCAACTGGAATTCCACCACAAGGGAACCTTTACTTAGAATTGTATCAGCCGGAAGGTGATACGGCACAAGCCAGACCATTGGCCATTGTGTTACACACCGGAAGCTTCTTGCCTCAACCTTATAACCAAGGTGTTACAGGTAGCAGGAAAGACAGCAATGTGGTTGAAACCTGCAAACGCTTTGCCCGTCGTGGATTTGTGGCTGCAGCCGTTTCATACCGCTTAGGATGGAACCCTCTTACAACCGATCAGGATGTTAGAACTTCTACCCTTTTGAAAGCCGTTTACCGCGCCGTACAAGATGCACGTACCAGCGTTCGTTTCTTCAGAAAAGATGCTGCAACTACTAATGAGTACAAAATCGATCCAAATAAAATTATCGTTCTAGGTTTCGGTTCAGGTGGGTATATCTCACTAGCAGCTGGAACACTCGACAAATGGGAAGAAGTTACTTTGCCTAAATTCCTTGATGGAAACACTGGCGAACCTTATGTAGATACAACTACCATGGGTAATTTCTGGGGATTAGGCGGAAATCCAGATTACAACATTGAAAACCACGCAGGTTACAGCAGCGATATTAACTTGGTTGTTAATGCAGGTGGTGCCCTAGGTGATTCTACATGGCTTGAAGCTGGAGACCCTCCAATTGTTGCCTTCCACGTGCCTGGTGACCCCTTTGCTCCGTATACAGAAGGTATGGTTATCGTACCAACCACCGGCGGAAATGTGGTTTATGTAAGCGGAAGCTATGATGTTGTTTTACGTTCCAATAATCCAACTTATGGAAATAACAATGCCATTTTCACCAACCCTCCTTTCATTGATCCATTAACCGTTAAGGCCAATTCAATGAACAATGGTCTTGAAGGTTTATATCCATTCTATACCGTTAATCCTTCTACACAAGCTGGACCTTGGGATTGGTGGGATCCAACTGATGCCGTTGCAAGATGGGGCCAAGGCACCGTAGATGATGCCTTGTTGACCAACCCTGATATGTCAAAAAACAAAGGAATGGCCTATTTGGATACCATCTTCGGTTATTCTATCCCTCGTATCGTTCGTGTTTTCGGATTAGACAATTGCCCAGGAACTGTTGGTATCGCTGAAAACAATGCCAAAACAACAACTAAAATTTTCCCAAATCCAACGGTTGAAACTGTAAATGCTTCAACTGCTGTTGGCGAAGGAACTATTACTGAGGTGGCTATCTTCGACAATACCGGTCGCTTGGTTAAACAAGTTACTAACCTACGCAATCAAGAATACACCTTAAATGTTAAAGGCCTTTCAAAAGGTGTTTACCAAATGCAAGTTTCAACAACCCTTGGTAAATCAACCCATAAATTGGTGATTGAATAATTTAAATTACTGTACACTACAAAATCCCGTCTAAGCTATCTTAGGCGGGATTTTTTTTACCATGGACCCTCGCTTAAAAACCATCTTTCTCCTCTTCCTGTCCAACATCTTTATGACCTTAGCCTGGTACGGCCATTTGCATCGACTAAAAGACAAAGCACTTTGGATTGTTATCTTGATAAGTTGGGGAATTGCTTTTTTCGAATATTGCTTACAAGTGCCAGCCAACCGCATCGGCTCATCCCGTTTCAACTTGGTTGAATTAAAAACAATCCAGGAAGTTCTGTCACTCCTGGTGTTTGCACTTTACACCGTTTTTATAGTCAAAGAAGAATTCAAATGGAATTACCTTGTTGGCTTCGTATTCCTGATTTTTGCTGTGTATTTTATTTTCAAAAAGTGGTAGATAAAATTAACCCAGCCCTACCTTTCCAAATTCATAACAAGACTAAACAATTACCTTTTAATTGATTACAATTTTGTAGGGGAAACTGAATTGATTTGGCAGTAAAGGTTTGATAATACCGATTTGGCGGGCCCCCAACCGCCCAAAACCATTCTACCTCTTTTTAAACATTTACAAGGGCGGTTGGGTCAGGCTATCGCTAATACTCCTCAGCTTATAGCCCCCGAAAATGCCCGGGGTCTATAAACTTGCGGGGTATCACGCTCTATCCTTGCCCGACACCTCCGCATAGCATTCTACTGAACCTTGGCCTTTGCTTTTCATCACCTGTTGGCAAACTTAATTACGCCCTACCTGCTTCATTTAATCCGAACTACTTCATTTGGTTTGAGTTGGAATTTAAATCACATAATGGATTATTGATTTTTGAAATATCTATTGGGTTCTGAATTTAAATTGGAAATGAAAAACAGCTTTAACCCAGATTACGCATTAGAAATGCATAAACGATTAACCAGTTGTAAATCAATTTGTATGGCCAAATTGATAACAACTGTTATCCCGAAATTTCTTCGGGAGGGTTAACCCAACTAAATCAAGTAGTTCGGATTAATAAATCCTCCTATTGATTAATTTGGGTTTAAGCAAAGGCGAGGTAAAATGTTTCGTACTTCTCCCTCTGCTTAATCGGAGCACCATCGGGCAGGGATAGAAACGAAAAGCCCACAGGGATGCGGAGGCACGGAGCATACCGAGGACTTGCAGTGGATAGCCCGACCATTCGCCTTTACAAATGCTCATGCATAACACAACTGGTTTTGCGAATGGGGCCCGCCAAATAATAAAAAAGAAAAATCGCCTATTTTAAACGCTTCAAAAAACCAAGTAAACCTTGGAAATAACTTTCTTGGTCGTCCCACATGCTTAAATGACTGCCATTTTCGGTGAGATGAAAACTTGAATTTGGTATTAAGCTAGCCATTTCACGGATGTCGCTTTCGCGCATGGTATCGAACTTGCCAACCGTAAGGAAGGTAGGAACCGTAATTTTTGGTAAGTCCTTCCAGCGATCCCAATTGGCAAAATTGCCAGTAACCACAAATTCGTTGTTGCCTTGAATAGTGTTGTAAACGGGAGCTGCCATATGTTTAAACATGCGCTCAACAGGCTCGGGCCAAGGCAAAACCCGACAGATATGGGCATTGTAAAGTTTCTCGATCAACACCTTTTGATACTCAGGATTGTTGTAATCGTCGGCCTTCTCATATTTCTGCAAAATGGCCTCGGTTTCGGCCCCAAATTTTGATCGTAACTCATTGATATACTTCAAATAAGAAGGAATACTGGCCGTCATATTCGAAATAACCAAGCCTTTCAAATGATTTTGATATTTGAGCGCATACTCGATACCCAACATGCCACCCCAACTCTGGCCATAGAGCACAAAGTTATCCAAACCTAAACCTTTACGCACCTGTTCTACCTCTTCGGTAAAGCGGTCGATATGCCAAAGTTTGGTATCGGTAGGTTTATCGGAATACTCCGAACCTAGCTGATCGTAATAATAAAACTCGATACCTTCTGGCGGCAAAAAATCCTCAAAACATTCGAAATACTCGTGGGTACAGCCTGGTCCGCCATGCAAAGTCAAGACCTTTAGCTTTCCACTGCCCACTTTCTTGGTCCACACTTTAAAGCCATTATCGAGTGTAATCATTTTTACCCCACCTGTTTTAATATCGGGAGAAGGTGCGGACTTCGTATTTGCCCAACTGGGAAGGAATGGGAAGGAAGCCAAGGCAGCAGAGCCTAGGAAAGATTGTTGGATAAATTGTCGGCGGTTGCTCATCGTTTAATCAAGATCAAGGACTGATTTAACCAAGTCGGGTTCAAATCCTTTGGAAAGTAAATGTCGGAAAATTTTCACTTTGGCCTCAAAGTCTTCCTCTTTTAATTTGGAAAGACCTTTCTTTTCAGCGGTTTTAGTTAATAAGGTTCGGTATTCCTTTTCTGGGATTTCTTGCAAACCTGCTCCGATTAAAGTTGGAGGAATTCCAAGTTGCTTCAATCCGGCTCTAATTTTTATCCGCCCCCAACCCAATTGCCTAAACTTACCAATACAATAGGCTGAAACAAAGCGTTTTTCGCTGATGAAATTCTGCTTTTCCAATTCTTCGATAATCTGAATTGTTTCTTCTTTGGTTGCTTTCCAAAAAAGCAGCTTCTTACGGACTTCAGATTTGCATCGTTCTTGTTCGGCGCAGTATTTTGCCCCTTTGGAGAGTAGGCTTTTGTAGGAATCCATCATTAGGCAAAGATTAAAAATGATTTAGGAGTTCGAACGTTTTTAGAAAAAATTAAGGCAATGGATTTTTGATGGGGAAATGATTTAGCCACCTAACCGATTGAAAATAGGATTGGTTAGACCAAAAAAAATGACCTAGGTAAATTTACTTCACCTAGGTCATTTTTAAAAAGCTTAGGAGTTGGATTTATTCCACCACTAATTTTTCGGTTTGTTGTTGTTCACCGATTTCAAGAACGATAGAATAAACGCCTTGGCTCAATTCCGAAACTTCCAATGTTTGGGTAAAGAAACCAGGAAGGCAAAATTGATTGGAAAGCAGTTCTTTCACCAATTTTCCTTGTTGGTCGATCACCTTCAAATTTACTTTTCCGCCTGTTTGCAAGGTAAATCCAATTTTAACCTGGTTGTTGGAAGGATTTGGGAAAACTGGATAAAGCTTGTTTTGTACGATGCGAAGGTTGGCGTTATCAGCACTGGTTGGATCGTCATTGAAAGTAATGTTTTCATCGCCGGGTTGGTAGTCCATATATAACACCGGCAAATAATACATTTCATCAGAAGTTCCTTCACCCCAAGATATATTTTGCGGAGGATGGTTGGGATTATTTGGATTGTTTGTTGTGTTGTCATATTCAGCATAGGCGTGAAGTGTGCTACCGGCTGGCATTGGAATTAAGGTTTTGAAGGCATAGCTTCCTTGCCAATTGAAATCCCAATCGTTGATATTGATAAGCGGAATGGTATCGCCCGATGGTTTTACGCCATACACTTTCCAGTGCTGCCCTAGTTTGTGCATGTGGGGAGCAATACCAACCAAAGTTATATCTACTGGTGTGGTGTATTTACCGTGGAATTCCTTTACGGTATTGGCTTGTATAATAAAGGGGCCATTGGTAAGGATTGAAGGAAGAGGCAACATCACATAACTTTTCACATAGCGTTGGATAGGTTGGTCGGCAAAAAAGAGATTAATGGAGGTACTATCGTATTCATCGGAAGCATAAGGTGCATAGTGCATCTGCAATTTTAAATCAGCACCAGCATATAATTTCATACCCATTCCATTGGTATATTTAACCGGTTTTTGTCCGGGAACATAGCCAGGAAGTTGGTTATTGATAGTGGCAAGCGTTGAAGTAGACGGATTGGTATAGCCATAACCAGGAGAGGCTGCATCATCGGCGGCTGATTGTCCGGTTGTATCCTGCCATACTAGGGTATGATGTACAATTTGCTTATTGCCTGGGCGAATTTCAAGGGCCACCAAATCCTTATCTTCTGTTAAGCCGGTTGGAATATTAAAGTAACGATATTCATCCACATTGTTGCCAACATGCAAATAGGATTGGGCAAAGGAAACCACAAGATCGGGATTACCAACTTGAGAGCCGGTGGGGAAATTTGGCAAAGGCGGTTCCAAACTAGGGTTACCTTGTGGAGTACCTTGGTCAACCCAATCAGCAATCTGTTGTATTTCTTGCGGGGAAAGAAAATTTTCGTAACGGTAATGTTGGTACTCTTTTTCAGGTTTCCAAGGTGGCATGTAGCCAATGGAAGTAACATATTTAATCATGTTTCCCCAGGATGAAACCTCTTGGTAATTGGTAAGCGGAAAAGGACCGATTTCACCCACACGGTGACAGGACGTACAATGGCTGTAAACAATAGGGGCAATATGTTCGGAGTAGGTAATTGTTTGGCCAAAGGAATTGAAGCCTAACAGGGTCAATAGTCCGAAAAAAGGTAGGGCTTTTTTCATATTTGTTATTTTAGTTAAGGATTATCGTAAGTGGTTAAAAAACATCCAACAGGCTGATTTTCAGAAGGATTAGGGACTTTTCCTTGCAAGACATTCTCCAAGGCATTTTTGAGGTAATGCTCGGTTACCACGGTTCTTCTTCGTCCAATAGATTCGAAACTATTGTCGACTTTGCCATGGTAAAGAAGGGTTTGGGTTGATTTTCGAATTAAAAAAACTTCAGGGGTTCGAGTTGCTTTCCATGTTTTGGTAAGCTTTCGACCTTCATCTAGGAACAATTCAAAAGGAAGTTTGTACTTTTCCTTAAACTTGGCCATGGTTTTGGCATTGCTACTATTCTCATTAGGGAAAACACCGAGAAACGTTACCCCTTTTGCGGAAAATTCTTGGTAAACTGCCCGAAGCTCGCTTGTAACACTTTGGCAAATAGGGCAAGTTTCAGAAAAAAAGACCAAAACCTGCAGGCTATCCTGTGTTTGTGCCAAGCCAGCTGTTGGAAAGGAAAATCCAACATAAATCAACAACCCATAAAAACACAGCCTCACTTTTTTCATTTTTATTCGCCTAAATGATAGCAACCCTTCCCCTAATTTGAAAGGATAAACTTTGTTCCTTATGTACTTTTAGCTTCATAAAAAAACATGACCTATTTCTCCCTATTCCCGAAAGCCTCGTCTTCAAACCATTGCTTAAAGAAGCAATTGAAAAGTATACCTAGTTTAAAACCGAAAACTCATTAAAATTATTTGGAGGAGTAAATGTAGTCATTTTATCACCAAAAAATGGTATTTTATTCTGGGACGAATAAAAAGCCAAATAGTTTAATGCCAATAAAAAAATGGTAAAAAGTGAAAAAAACAGCGAACTCCTTTTTCTCTTAAATTTAAGAACTAGAAGAAAAGGCTTTCATCTTTGGGGAGATAACCTAAATGTTTATTCCAAAATTGAAGCCAAGGAGGAGGACTAGTTCTCAATTTTTTATTGGTTGAGCTTCTTAAAAATCCCTTTATTCTTCTCGTAAATCTGTAAAAAGAGTTTAAAGCGTTCGTCATACATTTTGGTATATTCTTTTCGAGGCAAAAAGGTCTTTTTCACTTTTACATTGTTACCAAACTCTTCGAATTTTAGTTTTCCAATGGCTTGAAGTGCCAATAAGGCTGTACCTCTGCTATTGCTCATCAATGGATCTTCCATTTGACGGATAGGTCGGTTGTACACATCGGCCAGAATTTGACTCCACACCTCGCTACGGGCTCCACCACCAATAAAATTTATGGCTTCGAATTGCTTGCCAACCATTTTTTCGACGTACATAAGCAACCAACGAGTATTAAGCGCAATACCTTCATAAACGGCCCTAACCATTTGCGGACGACGGTGATTAAGGCTGAGGTTGTAAAATCCACCTCGTGCGTAATGGTCTTCAACAGGCGAGCGTTCACCATACATCCATGGAAGAAACACAAGGTTGTCGCTACCTGGGGCTGTACTTTCAACTAGTTTATCAAGGCGTTTGTAGAAATCAACAGGAGGCTGCTCTTGGCTCAACTCGTCTTGGTTATAAAAAAGATTATTCTTAAGAAAATTCAAACAAGCGCCAGTAGTTTCCTGCTCATTGGCCACCATATACCGCCCTGGAATGGCCGAAGGAATAGTGGTCATGTTATGGAAAATATCTGTTTTTTTATGAGGCAGGTGACAAACCAACCAACTGGAGGTACCGATGTAAATATGGGGTTCATAATCCTTTACCGCACCTGAACCTACTGCCGCCGAATGTACATCGGGAGTTCCACTTACCACTTGAGTATCGGGCGAAAGACCCCATTTATCGGCTAATGCGGTAGATATTTTCCCCAAAACACTATTGGCCGGAACTAAATCGGGTAACTTCGTTCTATCTAAATCCAGCATTTTTAGTAGGCCGTTATGATAGCTCACATGGTTAATGTTGCGGTTATCAGTGCACCAATGCAAGGTGATACAATCAAAGGAAGAAGCAAAAATACCCGTAAGCCACAGGTTTAAATAATCCTTGGGTTCGAGAAATTTGTAAGTTTTGGCATAGATATCAGGTAAGGTACGTTTGATATACAGAATATGACCAACCGGATCCTTTCCACTTTTGGCCGGAGCACCGCCAGTTAAATTTACCAACTTTAAGATTTTATCAGCGCCGTACCCTTCAATATTAATTGGGCCCGATACCCTTTTCATCACATCGCCTGCACCCCGGCTATCCATCCAGATAATACTGTTCATGAGGGATTGGCCTTCCTTATCCACCGCAACCGTTCCACTCCATTGGCTGGTACAATTAATTGCTTCGATGGACTTAGAATCGATGCCGGTTTTACGTATCAACTCAAAATAACACTTTTCAATCGCAGTAGTCCAGTCGCTGGGACGCTGCTCGGCTCCACCACCTTCACTTAGCAAGAGCGGAACCTCTTCAAATACATTGTCAATACAATTGGCTTTTTCGTCGAATAATGCCACTTTTGGACCGGACGTACCGAGGTCGATGGTAAGGATAAAACGTTGAGACATGCTAATTTAAAATCCGCCCCGAATTTGGGAAAAATACCAACTGAAATTGCAAGAATTTCTTGCAGGTTTCGGCCCCTTCCTTTTCCTTCAACCCAGATTACGCATTAGAAATGCATAAACGATTAACCAGTTGTAAATCAATTTGTATGGCCAAATTGATAACAACTGCTATCCCGAAATTTCTTCGGGAGGGGTAAACCCAACTAAATCAAGTAGTTCGGATTAGTAAATCCTCCTATTGATCAATTTGGGTTCAAAAACTGACAATACTGTTCGTTTTCGGACACAAGCCTATTTTCCTTTATCTTTGCAAGAGCTCGGTACATAAGGCTTTACCCACTTTGGCAAAATCATTGGGTACTAAAACATGAACGAACCAAGGAATTCTATACACGTGGCAAAAATCCTAATGATAGATGATGATGAGGATGTGCTTTTGGCCGCCCGCATCTTGTTGAAGAATTATTTCACCAATGTGGTGACTGAGAAAAATCCCGAAAAACTCATGCACCTGTTGAGTCAGGACAAATTTGACGTTATCCTGCTCGACATGAACTACCGCAGCCGCATCAATTCGGGAAACGAAGGATTGTATTGGCTGAGGTCGATATTGGAAAAAGACAAGGAAGCCATTGTGATATTGATAACGGCATTTGGTGATATCGAATTGGCTGTAAGAGCCATAAAAGACGGAGCCACCGATTTTGTCCTTAAGCCATGGCACAACGAAAAGCTGGTTGCTACAATCCATTCGGCAATGGAACTGAGTAAAAGTCGAAAAGAGGTCATTGATTTAAAAAAGAAAAACCAAAATTTGGCTGAATTAAGTGGCAATGTTCCTGATTTTATTGGGGTTTCGCCGGCCATGAAAAAGATTTTTGCCACCATCGAAAAAGTGGCCCCTACCGATGCCAATGTATTAATATTAGGCGAAAATGGAACCGGGAAAGAACTGGTTGCCAGAGCCTTACACCGCCAAAGCAAACGAAGTAAAGAGGCTTTTGTATCGGTTGATTTGGGTTCCTTAAGCGAAAGTCTGTTCGAAAGCGAACTTTTTGGCCATGTAAAAGGCTCCTTTACCGATGCCAGGGAAGATAGGGCCGGACGGTTTGAAGTGGCCAATAAGGGAAGTTTGTTTTTAGACGAAATAGGCAATTTGAGTATGGGAATGCAGGCCAAGTTACTTACCGCCTTGCAAACTAGACAAGTAACCCGCATTGGTTCTAACAAATCAGCCCCAACCGACATTCGCCTGATTTGCGCCACCAACATGAAACTTTATGACATGGTGGATGATAGCCAGTTCAGACAGGACCTATTGTACCGCATCAACACGGTTGAAATTACCATTCCACCTTTACGTGAGCGGCCTGAAGATATCGAACCCATTGCGAAGCATTACTTTGGACTTTATACACGGAAATACCTAAAAACCGAGATGCAGCTGAGCAAGGAAGCTATCCAAAAGTTGAAATTTTATTCGTGGCCAGGCAATGTTCGAGAATTGCAGCACAGCATGGAAAGAGCCGTGATATTGGCCGAAGGACAGGTTTTACGTGACGAAGATTTCATGTTGGCCACCCAGAGTAAAAAGGCTTTGGAAATGATGCCCATGACCTTAAACTTAGAAGATACCGAAAAGCGTTTAATCAAACAAGCCATCGACAAGCACCACGGCAATATCAGCAGGGCGGCAGGCGAATTAGGCTTAACCCGAGCGGCCTTGTACCGGCGAATGGAAAAGTTTGGATTATAGAAAGTAGATAGAAGTGAGAAAAGAGTAGTGAGTAGTGAGTAGTGAGTGGGTTCGTTTCTATCTTCTCACTTCTATTTTCTCTTTCCCTACTCTTGCCCAAAGCCCTTTATGTTTGGGTTTTACTTTGATTCACCCAACAATTTTGGCAAATTCAAACCAGCACTTATCCTCACTAAATTTTCAAATCACCGCTGCCATCCGGGCAACGATAGAGCCAAATAGCTCTGAAGGATGCGGAGGCACGGAGCAACCTTCAGACTATAGGCGATAGCGTGGCCCGACCGCCCTGGCACTACATTCCATTTAAATCGAGGTAGTTTTTGGGGCGGGAGGGAGCCCGCATACTAATTTTAAACTTCACACCAATTTGTTTCCACCCTTTCATTCTCGCTATTGCCTTGATTTACAAATAACAAAGCCTTGCATGAATTTTCAGGTATTTCCCTATATTTGCAGCCTGTTTACCCATTTTAATGAAAAAATTCTTACTACTAGGCTCCATTTTATTGGCCTCCTTTGCTTCTTCGCAAGCGCAATGTCCAGGCTGTGTAATTGACCAAAACTGTGCCGTTGGCATTACCCCAGTTGCGCCGTCACAATGTCCGACGATTTTACCGAATGCTACCCAAGGCGTTTATTATGATCAGGATGTGACCTTTTACATGCCGCGAACCTTTCCAATTACTACCCCCATCAACACAACTGTAACCTTAAACTCCTTAACAGTTACTGGTTATACGGGAATGCCACAAGGCCTGAATTTCACTTGTAACCAACCCAATTGTGCGTTTACCATTACCAATGATCCACTTTCGGAGCGTGGATGTGCCAAAATTTGCGGAACACCAACTGTACCAGGGAACTACACCGTGTTGGTTAGTGTTGTTGCGAATGTTACCGCATCTGGACAAACCTTGAACCAACCAAGCACCATCACTATTCCATTGACGGTGGACCAAGCCCCGGGCGGAAATTGCTGCTTTTCATTTAATCCACCTTCGGCTTGCGGCTCGTTGAGTGTGACTTACCAAGGACTGATTGATCTTTCGCCTAACCAACCTACCTCCTATTCATGGGACTTTGGAAATGGGCAAACCAGCACTTTGAAAAACCCACCGGTGCAAAATTATACCACCCCTGGCCAATACTATCCTCGTTTGGTTACAACCATTTCAAACTATGTCTTAACCGCTATAAGTGTAACAGCCTCTGGAACAAACTGGTGTGGCGATATTGAAGAAATTTCTTTGCTGGGTGCTTGCCAAGGAGCTCCAGACATTTATTACACCTTTACCAATGGATCTACCTCTTTCCAATCAAGCCCGGGAAGCAACAATACGGTCAATTCTTGGTCGAACCTTAGCAATGTTTTAACTAACCCAATTATGTCGTTGCAATTCTGGGATGATGACGGCACTTCACCTGACGATAACTTAGGTGTTTACGCTGCCAACATTACAGGACCTGGAACCTACAACTTTACTACCTCTGTAAACGGCAACCAAGAAGCCTTTGGTACCTTTACCATTTCATTGGTTACCGATACCGTTTATGACACTACAGACACGGTGGAAGTGTATGCCAACCCGCCTATGCCAACCCTTACTGCTTCGCCTAATGATAGCGCTTGCTTGGGTGATTCCATCCTGCTTTCTACCTCACTAACCGGACCATACAGCTACCAATGGTTCCAAAGTTCAACCTTGATTTCTGATTCCATTGCTACCTATATTTCAGCAACTGGATATTACATGTTGAATGTGGTTGACACCGTGCGCATTTGTGCTACCATGTCGGACAGTATTCTTTTTTCGTTTGTAACTTACCCTCAGGCTCCAGTAATTATCGTGGATAATACAACTGGTAATTTGCAAATAACCAATAACAGCGGAAACTTTGCTGTAGAATGGTTTAACAATGGTGTTTTAATCCCTAACGAAACAGGCAATATTTTGAGTGGCCAAACCACTTCAGGACCATACTCCGCTAAATTCACCAATTCTGTTGGCTGTTCAGCTGAATCCTTCCCTTTCACCTTATGTCTTTCAGGTTCGGCCATTGGACCGGTTGATGACAGTTTATGCTGTGGTGAACTGCAGGAATTTTTGGCGCAAGGTTTTGTAACCAGCCAAGGCTTTATGACGGCTTGGGCTATTACTCCTTCGAGCTTCGGACCGGTAACTAATGCACAAGAATTAGCGGATGCCAATGATGCAGGTTATGTGTACTTACCAACAACCGACAGTACCTTATCGTTTAACCGTTCTTGTTTCAATTTAACGGATAGTATCATCGATGGTGATTATTTCGTAACACCGTTTATTGTAGAGGATGTAACGGTTCCCGACCCTGTAGTTTGGGATACCTTGCAAGGTTGCCGTCCCCACGCTTTTATGTGTCCGATTTTAACAGGAGCTGAAGGATGGAGTTTGAATCCAATGGTTTTCACTTTCCCTGATGGCTCTCAATTGAATGTAAACCAAAGTGTAGCTGCAGGTTTGAACATCAACCAACCCTTGGTAGACGCTTTGGGTGGCTTACCTTGTATCGACCTAATGGCTCTTTACTTAGGCAATCCAAATGGACCATGGTCGATTTCGGCTACAAACAATGGAACAGGTGTTTTGAACGTAGATGTACCAGCATTCCAGGTAATTAACTACGTTGACAGTTGTAATTTAATTACAGAAGACCAAGTGTACACCATTAATGGATTATCCTTAACCATTGCTCCGGGAGAAACCCAAACTGTAAATATCAATATTCCACCGGTTCCGGGAGGTTTCCCAAGCGTGCAGGATGCTTGTAGTGGATTTGGCGAACCATTCCTTATTCATTATACCAACTGCTACCCTGAACTAACCTGCAACCTAAGAGCGGATAGTTTACAAGGTTCCAATGTAACATCCATAGGAGGTACCAATGGTTTTTGTGATATTGAAATCAGCGGAGGAACCCCGCCTTATAGCTTAAATTGGAACACAGGTAGCACCAATGAAGATTTATTCAATGTGGCTGCTGGAACGTATACTTTGGCTGTTTCGGATGCTAACCAATGCAGTGATACATTAGTAGTTGTGATTAGCGAACAAGTAGGAATTAATGAAGTAGGCAATGGCAATGCCTTCTCCTTGTTGCAAAACGTACCAAATCCTGCCGAAACCTTTACCGACATCCATTTCATCACTCCTACAGCTGATACTTATACCCTAAGCCTCACCGGATTGGAAGGAAAAGTGATTTTTGAAACAGGTTTAAATTCTAAATCCGGATTGAATACCTATCGAATGGATATCAAAACTATTCCAGCAGGGGTGTATTTCTATTCCTTGACAAACAAACAAGGATTGAAAGCAACCCATCGCATGCTTATTCAGAAATAAAAGAAACGATTTAATGAAAAGGGGATCCAATAAGGGCCCCTTTTTTTTGGCATATTTTCACATTTAAATTAGAAATGCTCGCTTAGATTTGTAACCCCCATAATTTCTTATTCACCTTCCCTCATGAAAAAAATATTGGCCTTATTAGCCTTCAGCTTTTCCTTACAAACTTTCGCACAAAACATTAAAAAAGAAAACATTACCATTGCTCGAGACAGTTTTGGTGTTCCCCATGTTTTTGCCAAAACAGATGCAGAGGCCGCTTATGGATTAGCCTATGCCCATGCCGAAGATGACTTCAAACATATCCAACATAATTTATTGGCAGCTAGAGGCCATTTAGGCGAAGTTATAGGTAAGGAAGGTGTGCTTTTTGACTATGGATTAAAATTCATGGGAATTGATACCTTAGTAGATAAACTGTATGAAAAGAACCTTAGTCCTGAATTTAGAAAGGTTGTTTCAGGATACACCCAAGGTTTGAACGATTATGCAGCAAGTCATCCAGATGAAGTATTGCTTAAAAAGATGCTTCCTTTTAAAGAACAAGACATTATCAAAGGGTATACTTTAAGTTTGAGTTTGATGTCGGGTGTAGGTGTAGCCTTAAAGACTATCAAAGCCAACAAAATCGAGGAATTCAACAACGCCAACGACGATGATAAAGGCAGCAATGCTATTGCCATAGCCCCAAGCAGAACCGAAGATGGCAAAACATGGTTGGCAGTGAATAGCCATCAACCGTTGGAAGGCCGTTTTGGTTGGTACGAAGCCCATGTTTGTAGCGAAGAAGGTTGGAATATGCTTGGCGGATTATTCCCCGGAGGTATGAGTATTTTTGTTGGTTCATCACCCAATTTAGGTTGGGCACACACCACCAACTACAATACTTGGGGCGATATCCACCAATTGATTATCAATCCTAAAAACAAAAAGCAATACCAGTATGATGGTCAATGGAAGGATTTCAAAAGAGACAAAATAAAATTGAAAGTAAAAATTGCCGGTATAAAACTAGGGGTCAAAAAGAAAGCTTTGTACACCGAATTTGGTCCGGTTTTCGAAACCAAACATGGCAAATATGCTATTCGTTTCCCGGCCTACTCCGAAATGAGGGCAGGCGAACAGTGGTGGAGAATGAACAAAGCTCAGAACTGGAAAGAATTTGAAAAAGCCATTAAAATGCAGGCGATCCCTTCCTACAATATAATCTATGCCGATAAAGATGGGAACATTCTTTACCAAAGCGGAGGACAATATCCAGACAGGGATCCAAAATTAAATTGGAGCCAGCCTATTAAAGCAGCTAGTTCACAATATAAATGGTCGAAACTAATCCCTTACGAAGCCATCCCATCCAATTTCAATCCCGAATGCGGATTTGTTTACAATGCTAACAATACACCTTTGCATTGTACCAGCGAGGAATGCAATTTAGAAATGGCTTTCCCCGGCTTGCAAATGTTTGAAACTAACCGTGGTCAGCGCCTAGCCGAACTTATGAATGACCACACTGGACCCTTTACTTGGAAACAATTTTTGTCGATCAAATACGATTTATACTATTCACAAAAAGGTTTATACAGAGAACGTTTTGGTAGTTTCTACAATCTGGATACCAAAAAATATCCTGATATAGCGGATTATGCCAACAGGCTAAAAAAATGGGATTTCAAAACAGACACAACCAGCAATGGAGCCGCATTAGCCTTAATGATGCATAAGAAACTTACCGACAAACACGAAACACCTTTTGGCTTCTTCTTAATCAAAAAAGACAATGTATCCGAATCGGATGCGGTGGAAAGCATTCGAAATGCTCAAAAGTCTTTACTCAAAACCCATGGCAGCTTAGATGTTAAACTTGGTGATATCCAAAGGCTTATCCGCGGAAATGTAAGCAAGGCCTGCAATGGAATGTCGGATATATTAAGAGCAGCCGATATTAAACTGTACGATAAGAAAAAAGGTATTTATCGCATCAACCAGGGTGATGGCTATATTCAATTGGTAAAATTTGGTAAAGATGGCGCAGAAGTACGCAGCATAAACTGCTATGGAGCATCGGCACATCCGGATAGCAAGCACTACACCGACCAAATGGAAATGGCTGTTAAGGAACAAACCAAGCCAATGACCTTCGACAAAGAAACGATTTTAAAGCAGGCTGAAAAGGTGTATCACCCTTACTAGGCTTTGGTTTGAAACTGTTTTACCTGCTCGTCGACCATTTTAATTCCTTCTTCAAAGCTATGCGGTTTATAGTCTAAATCGCGGTAGGCCTTGTCTAGAATAAATCCTGTGCGGGGTGGACGTTTAGCAGGTTGGTTCAAAGTGGATGAAGAAACAGGATTTACCAAGGATTTATCCAAACCATAATAGTCGGCAACGCGATAGACCAGTTCAATGATACTCATGAAGTCTTTACCCGAGGTATTGTAAATCCCTTGAACACCTTTCATGGCTGCGCTGATACAAGCATCGGCCAAATCCTCGGCCAAGGTAGGAGAGCGAAACTGATCATTCACCACATTTAAAGGTTGACCTTTTTCCAAGGCTCCTTTTGCCCAAAGCACAATGTTGGAACGGCTCATATTGTCGGTGATTCCGTAAACGATAATGGTTCGTAAAATCGCCCAATGAATACCCGAGTCGTACAAGCGCTTTTCTGCTTCGTATTTGGTCATGCCGTAATAACTAAGCGGATTGGGTTCATCTTCCTCACGATAGGGTCCATTTTCGCCATCGAAAATAAAATCGGTACTAAGGTGTACCAATTGGGTTTTAGGACTTTTGGATTTGATTGCTTCTATTAGGTTTTCGATGGCCTCCACATTGGCTTTCCATGCGCCTTCCTTATCAAATTCACAGGCATCAACATTGGTTTGAGCCGCTGCATGGATGATGCTATCGGGTTTATACTTTTCGAGGGCAGCAATAACCGCTTCCTTGTTTGTAGTATCAAGAGTTATGTATTCGTAGCCCGATTGTTCGACTAGTCTATTCTCTCCGCGAGCTGTGGCAATAAGGCGCACATCGTTGCGGTTTCTGAGTTTATATACCAATTTTTGCCCAAGCAATCCGTTGGAACCTGTAACGAGTATCGATTTCATGCTCAAAAGTGAGATTTTTTATCCGAAAATCTTCCCTGGAAAATAACAAATGATTAACAATTTTGTTTGATAGTTAAAAAAGTTGGGTTTACTTATCTTTGTAGTATGAAATCTTCAATCAGTTTACGAATATTTTAAGCATTGTAAATGATATTGATATTCTTACCATCAACAAAAACAACAAAATCTAAATGAAAATTTATACCCGTACAGGCGACAAAGGCGAAACTTCCTTGATTGGCGGAACCCGTGTGCCAAAAGATCATTACCGAATTGAGGCCTACGGTACCATTGACGAATTGAATAGCTATATCGGACTTGTGAAAGATAGTTTTGAGCATGAACACACCCGTGAAATTTTAGGCAAGCTGCAAGACCGCTTGTTTAGCATTGGCTCACATTTGGCGGCAGATCCCGAACGGTCAAGAATGGCTTTACCCCAATTAAATGAGGCCGATCTTGTACTTTTGGAACAGGAAATAGATCGGATGGATATGGTTTTGCCAGCTTTGAAAAATTTTATTCTACCAGGAGGGCATCCAATTGTTTCCTATTGTCATATTGCCCGCTGTGTTTGTCGACGTGCAGAAAGAGCAACCGTGAAGTTAGACCACCACGAAAAGGTGGAACCAATTATTCTGCATTACTTGAATAGATTGTCCGACTATCTGTTTGTATTGGCCCGTTTTATCGGACTAGAATTAAAAGCTCCAGAAACCAATTGGAAACCAATGGCTTAATTTTTTCAATAACTTGAAAATGGTATTCGAATATTTTTACTTTTGCCGCCTAAATTTTTGGTGGATGGCGAAAGCCGAAATTTCATCAAAATAATATATGGTTTAACGCCCAAAAACAACTAACTTACTATGTATTGGACACTTGAACTTGCCTCCTATCTGGAAGACGCCCCTTGGCCCGCAACAAAGGAAGAACTGATCGACTACGCCATGCGGTCAGGTGCCCCCATGGAAGTTATTGAAAACCTTCAAGAAATTGAAGATGAGGGCGAAATTTATGACAGCATCGAAGATATTTGGCCCGATTACCCCACGAAGGAAGACTTTTTCTTTAACGAGGACGAATATTAACGTATTTCTATCGACTGTCTTCCTCCATTTACATACTTCATCTCGAAACTTCCACCGAAGTTTGTTCCGCTAGTATTGCTCATAACGGAAAGTTAATTGCCCTTCGTGAAGCTAATTCTGGTATGCTACATGCCGAAAAATTAGCCGTTTATGTCCAAGAACTTTTACAGGAAACCAATATCAGTGCAGCCCAACTTCAAGCTGTTGCCGTGAGTGCCGGTCCGGGATCTTACACGGGTTTAAGAATTGCAACTTCTTTGGCCAAAGGACTCTGTATACCTTTCTCTACACCTCTAATTAGTATCAGTAGTTTGTTGGTTCTTGCTGAAAAATTCATTCAAGAAAACAGCCCATTGCTTGATGAAGACGACTTGATTTGCCCCCTGTTTGATGCCCGTCGGATGGAAGTGTTTACAGCCGTTTACAGCATGGATGGCGAAACCTACCTCCCTCCTACTGCCTTGGAACTCAGCCCTGATTTTTTGAAAGAGTTATTGGATTCCAGACGGATTCATTTTATCGGAAACGGGGCCAATAAAACAGCCGAACTGATACAGCATCCGCAGGCACTGTTTTACCCTAACTTCCAAACATCCTCCACCGGAATGGCCATGTTAGCCTTTCAAAAATATATCGACAGGAGTTTTGAAAATTTGGCCTATTTTGAACCGGCCTACCTCAAAGAAGCCTTTATTACCGCCCCAAAACCTAAGGTTTAACCAACTCTCCGTGTAAATCGAACATTTCGGAGGATGTAATTTTCACATCCACAAAATCGCCGATTCGAACATAGGTATCCTTGGCTGAGATTAGCACCTCATTGTCTACTTCGGGCGAATCGCCTTCGGTACGGCCAATAAAATGATTTCCCTCTTTACGGTCGATAATTACTTTAAATGTTTTTCCCACTTTCTGAGCGTTCAATTCTTCCGAAATCCCTTGCTGAACTTGCATTACCGCTTCTGCCCTATCCTTTTTCACCTCATCTGGTACATCATCCTGCAAGGTGTAAGCATGGGTGTTTTCTTCGTGCGAATAGGTAAATGCACCTAGGCGATCAAACCGGGTTTCAGCAACCCAATCCAGCATTTGCTGATGATCTTGCTCGGTTTCGCCCGGATAACCCGTAATTAAGGTCGTTCGCAAGGTAATGCCCGGTACTTTTTCACGAATTGTTTCCACCAATCGGATTGTTTTGTCTTTGGTGGTTCCCCTGCGCATACTTTTTAACATCGCATCCGAGATGTGTTGCAAAGGCATATCTAAATATTTACAAATCTTGGGATTGTCGCGCATTACATCCAGCACCTCCATTGGGAATCCCGAAGGAAAGGCGTAATGCAAACGTATCCAATCGATTCCGTCAACCTCAGAAAGTTGGTTTAATAGCACATCCAAATTGCGTTTCCCGTACAAATCCAAACCATAATAGGTTGAATCCTGAGCAATCAAAATCAGCTCTTTAGTACCTTTTGCCGCCAGTTTTCGGGCATTGTCAACCAAGGTTTCAATAGGCGTACTCACGTGTTTCCCTCGCATCAAAGGAATGGCGCAAAAAGAACAAGGGCGATCGCAACCTTCCGAAACTTTGAAATAGGCATAATGTTGGGGGGTTGTAAGCATCCGTTCGCCTACCAATTCTTGTTTATAATCGGCACCAAGTGTTTTGAGTAGCTTCGGCAAATCGCGGGTTCCAAAATACGAATCCACTTCAGGGATTTCCTTTTCCAAATCTGGTTTATAACGTTCAGAAAGACAACCCGTAACATACAGCCGGTCAATTAGTCCTTGGTCTTTCGCCTCAGCATAGCGCAAAATAGTATCAATACTTTCTTGTTTGGCATTATCGATAAAGCCGCAGGTATTGATTACAATGATATTCGAATCGTCCTTACTACTTTCGTGCGTGGCCTCCATCCCATTGGCTTTCAGTTGTCCGAGCAGCACTTCGCTATCGAACACATTTTTACTACAGCCCAGGGTAATGACATTAATTTTATTTTTCTTGAGTGATTTGGTGCGCATATTGGAGGGACAAAGGTAGCTAAAAATAAAGAGTTTGGTTTGGCGGGCCCCTTTTCGCAAAACCGCTTTAGGCGAAGAAAGAAAAAGCGTACAAGGCGAAAAGGTCAGGCTTTCGGCGCTAGTCCTCGGTAGTCTCCGTTAGCACTTCGCCTACCTGTGGGCTAGACTGCCTCTATCCTTGCCCGGACCCCAGATCTACCAGAACCAAAGCAAAACCAGTGTACCCAGACTAAAATAAAGGCAAAGAGGGTTGTCGTGCATTCTTTGGGTAGGGTATTTGAACATCACAAATGAAAGAGCGGAGTAGAATGCTTGAACACTTACGAATGCTAAGGCGGAGGACTCGGGCAACGATAGAGGCAACTAGCCCACAAGGATGCGGAGGCACGGAGCAGCCTGAGGACTAGTGCCGAAAGCGTGACCTTTTCGCCGGGCAGAAAGTACATTTAAAGGCGTAAAGGTTTTGGGCGAAAAGGGGCCCGCATATAGAAAAAAAAATCCTTCATGGTTGTTTAATCCTAGCTTTTGCCTTTGAAGTATGGAAACGATAGGAACTTGCTCAAAAAAGCCACAACAGATTAATTAACAAACACTTAATGAAATTTAAACCCAGATTACGCATTAGAAATACATAAACGATTAACCCGTTGTAAATCAATTTGGATGGCCAAATTGATAACAACTGCTATCCCGAAATTTCTTCGGGAGGGGTAAACCCAACTAAATCAAGTAGTTCGGATTTGTAAATCCTCCTATTGATTAATTTGGGTTAAAAAAGCAGAAAACTCACCTATTAAGCCATTGGATTAGTGTTCATTTATTCGAAGAAACTCTTTTGTTTCAGCATTTCGCCATATTGGGTTCCTTTCCATTTCGAATTTCCTAGCTCAAGCTCCACTACTTTCAGGTCGCCGGCAAATTCATTGAAATTCCCTTGTGTAACCTTTCCATTTTTATCAACGGCCAAGGAACAGCCTATCATTTTTTTGCCTTCATAGGGTCCACCCACAATATAGCCTACCGAGGTAGTGCTTACAACCGGAATTTCATAAAGTGTAGCGAGTTCAGAGAGCGGGTCAATCCATTTGCTTTGGTAAGGATCCATTTCTTCGGTAACAAAATGATCGACGGTCCAACTGGAGGGAGATAAAATGATTTGGGCGCCCATTCGAGCCAAGGAGTGTCCCAAACAAAGCGCATGTTTATAATTATCTGCACAAATATTGATGCCGATTTTACCCAAAGGAGTATCCACCACTGCCAGGTGCTGACCGATTTCATAAAAGGGGAACTCCACCTCTAGGAGATTGATTTTGTGATACTTGTAAACGATTTCGCCTGAAGGATTAATGAGAATGGCGGTGTTGTAACGTTTATGGTTGAGCGATTCGGTAAGTCCGAGGCAAATCCAGATTTGGTGGATTTTGGCCAATTCCGAGAAAAAGAGGCTACGTGGTCCAGGGATTGGTTCCGCTTCTTGGAAAACACTTGGATGCGTCCAAGCCAAATCTAAGGTTTCGGGCAACAAAACCAGGTCGCAGGTTTGGGCTGCTGCTCGTTCGATCATGATGCGGGCTCGGTCCAAATTTCTTTCGGGTTCACCGCCTTCCACCAGCAACTGGGCAATTCCAATTTTCATTGAGCGAAAATAAGGAATAGGAAGATTAGAAAGCAGCAGGACGCGTTAGAAAACCTTTAATGAAGAAATTAACTTCAACCAAAATAGAAGGTAAATCAAAAAAAGCAGCGGCAATTCGTATTGTGGATGCAAAGAAGGAAGGCTGATGTAGTTCACTGAGCTATGCTTAAGCTATCTGGGCATTTGATTCATCACCCGTTGAGCGCTGGCTGTATCCTTTTGTGACAAATAGATATTGATAATATTTTGATACGGTTCGGCCCATTGCGGAAAAAGTTTGATGGCTTCCTCGTTGATTTTGATGGATTCATTGAGTTGGCCCGATTTAAAATAAACATAACCTAAGCCACCATAGGCTTCTTGAGCGCCCGGATTGATTCGGATTACTTCTTTATACAGGTTTTCAGCCAATTTAGTATTTCCTTTGGCGTCGGCGATTAATGCCATATTTATGGTTGAGAAGATAAAGGTAGAATCCATGCTTCTTACCTTTTCAAAGCAAGGATAGGCCTTATCGAGATCGTTAAACAACATATAAACCCGGCCCAAATCGTACCAGGCATTAAAAAAATCAGGATAAATTTCTACAGCCTTTTTAAAATGAAGTAGGGCTTCTTCGCGCATTGCTTGGGATTTGTTTTGGTATTCCTTTTCGAAAGAATACTTCATAAGGTTCAGAGCGAGCAAGTTATGGGCTTGGGCCGACTTATCAAGATAGTCTATATCATGACGCATGAGGGTGAGATGGTTTTTCCATTGGAAATTACGGGCAATAGTGAGATAGGAATAAAGGCCAAGAATTAAGGTTAAGCAAAGAACAAGACCCTTAGGTAATTGCAGGGAAGCTTTCCTATCAGTAATAACTTTAAAACCTTTTAATAAAACATAAGCAATAATTATAGCAAAACCAATTGAGGCAACATAAGTAAAGCGATCGGCTAAGACACCAGGAAAAGGTTTAAAAAGATTGGAAAAGGCAAGAATAGCTATAAGATAAAAGAACAAACCAAAACTAAAAACGGGTTGCCTTTTAATCAAAATAAAGGCAATTATTAGCAACAACAGATGGAGGAATAAGGAAATGAGGGAAAAAGAATCAGTAAAAGTAACTGGAACAAAGAATGCGTAACCATAATAAAAACCCATAGGATAGGGCACTATCATCAATTTAAAATAAGTACCTAAAACATGGAATGAGTTAGCCAATTTTCCGGAAAAGGAAAGATTTTCATTTATTGGCACCTCCACAAAGCTGACAGGTCTGTAAGTTTCTTTAATTGGCGACAAAGTAACATTGGTAACAGCAGTTCTATGCTCAACTACCACATTATCCACTTGCAATGAGGTAGCGTGTACAAAAAGTACCGAAACTGAAAATAGGACAATTGTAACAATTCCAATAATTCTCAACAAATTAACCTTGTCAAAGAAAAAGGTATAAAGGATAAGAAAATAAGGTAATAATTGAAATAAATATTCTAAAAAGCTAGGTACAGAATAATTATTTTCAGAAATAAAATTCCAGGTTTCAAAATCTGTAAGTCGAATAAATATTACAATTGATAATACAATTTTAGCAATATTCAATTTGAATTTTAAAGCATATAAAAAATAAAGAATAAGCAGATTTAGTGCGAAGTAGTTATTCTCAAAAAAACCGAAATGATTTTTAAATTTATACACTAAAAAATTCAACACAAACAGGGTTATGCCATACACTGTAAATCCTCGATATTTCAGAATTAATAAAAAAGGAATAAAGAAGGAAAATTCAAATCTATAAACGTTATAGGGCAGAAAGTAATTAAGAACTATAAAATTTAAAACAAAGAAAAACATTGCCAACTCGTCATTGGCGTTTCTTATCATAACCAGGAAAGTAACAACCAAAGAAAACAGAAAAACAAGTTTTGGATAGAAACCAAAATAGAAGGACGATGAATTAATTATTAATATGGATAATAAGAAAAAGCCTCGAAGGTAATTTGGCTTGGACGGCCACCAAGAAACAATTTCAGAATCAGCCTCTTTTGATTGAAATAAACTTAAATACCCTTGTTTCATCCTCTCCTTAAAATCAGGCAAATTCAATACTATATAAAAGAAGCATAAGGACAATGTTTGAGCAAGGTAAAACAGCAATTTATTGGCAAGGGAAGTAACTGGAAGAAAATATAAGGCAAGCAAATCGAAGAGTACCACAATAATTACAAATCGATCAAATTTATTGGGCATAAAAAACAACAATAACAACGGAAATATTACCAGAAATATAATTGAATCAGATTTAGATAACAAGGAAACAAGAAACAAAACAGAGGAAAACAAAAGGGATACTAGGTTCCCAGAAGAATAATATCTAATTAAATGTATCCCTGAAAGCAAAGAGAATAGAACAGCCAAAATAACATCCCTATTCTTAATATTCGACACCACTTCGGTATGCAATGGAAATGCTGCAAAAACGAGGGTAGCGATAATGGGAAGAATGGGATTGGATTCAAGAAAAACAAGTCTTAGAAATTTATAAAGACAAATAACTGTAAGTAAATAAAGTAGCAAATTTATTAGATGTCCAACTTTAGGGTTATCATTAAAAAACTGGTGTTCAATGGCAAAACTTACCAAAACCATGGGCCGATATTCGTACGAATAGCCCATATTGTCTTCATAGTATGGTGATTTAAAAATTTCAGGAATGGCAGAAATACCTTTAGAAGTGAGTCTATGATTTAAAGTAACCAGTTCATCATCTAAATTATAGGCGTTAAAAATGGAGTTTCCATAAAGGAATACCGTAAAAAAGGACAATAGAAGAAGAACAAAACGTTTATCTTCTATCTTTTTGCTTATGTAGTTTTCTATCGACAATGGTTTCTAATTTAATTTATTTAGAACCTTCCAAATAATCAACTTAAAGTAATTGAAATAATCCCAAATTGTGTTCTTATACATGCCTGCCAATTTAGATCGATCGATCTTTAAGAGGGACAGATACTCTTCAAAATAATCCACCAAAAGTGGGTCCTCACCTTTCAGTTGGGATTGCATCGTTGTGTTATTAAAATGAATAAACACCACTGGCCATTTACCGTTGATTAGCACTTCACCTGTATCGGCATGGATGGTTCGAAGGCAAATATCCTTGTTCCAATCCGCCACATTGCAACCTTGATGCTGCAGAATAATGGTTTTAGGTTCAATAATTGGGAATAAATCGAGGTATTTTTGATCATCAAACAAACCACGCCAAGCATTTTTCTCACATCGATAAAGGCAACACTCGGCCCACCACTGTAAAGTTGGCAAGGCTTCAGCATTTACACCTATAAATCCTGCATTGAATAATCCTACTTTAAAGTTTGCCTCCAACCAATTCTGTCTTTTATCCGGAAATCTAGGATAATGATGGGGTGTTAATAGGATTGGACTCCTTTTCAATTCTTCAAACAAAAAGGTAAAATCACTAAAAAATGCAATGTCATTATCAACATAAACCAAGCTTTGAATAGACTTGCTTTCAATCAAAAAAGATAAAAAAACAGGCTTTAAACACCAACGAAGCTTATTTGCATTGCCCTTATATTTTGAATAAACACAATGTAACATTGGTGACTTAACATCACCAATGGAATAATAAAGAATACTGCTGGTATCCGAATTTAGACCAGAAAATACACCATCAACCACCAAAACATGTAAATTTACATTCGGGTTAATTTTAGAAAGTGAGTTAAAAAGGGCCTTGACTTTGAACTGGTGACTTTGGGTTGTTATGGTACAGAAGTGAAAAGTCATTAGCAAAATTACCTAGAAATACTACTTAAAGAAAGGTCTGCAAAGTTGGCCAAATTCCTTGAAAGCTGGCCAAATATAGTTGAAATATAGACTTTTCAACCAATTTTTAGCCATCAAAACAGGTTCGTGTGAAAGGATAGGCCTTTGGAGACATAAAATAAACCCGGAATTCTCCTTAGAAAAGGTTGATCGAAAAGTTTAATTTAACCAAGTGGACTAACAGAATACTTTCGAAGATTCGTTTTAGGCGGGCCCCCAACCGCCAAAAACATTTTACCATTTTTAAACATTTACATAGGCGGTTGGGTCAGGCTATCGCTAATACTCCTCAGTCTGCTCCCCCTAAATGCACGAGGGGAGCAGGCTTGCGGGGTATCACGCTCTATCCTTGCCCGACACCTTTGCTTGGCATTGTGCTGATTTTGGGCCATTGCATTTCATCCCACAGTCGTCAAACCTAGTGTATCGAAAGGAGGATTTTTTTTCCGCACTACTTGGTTAAATTGGGTTGAGCCCATCTAAGGCTTTTCGAGTAAGAAGGTACTACTTATTTCAAATAATAAATGGATTTACAAATACTTAATATCCCATTTGTTTGTAATTAAATCTTGGATTATAGATTTTCCTTCTGAATTGGCCCCTTTTCAATCAAACCCTTTGCCAATAATGACTCATATACACATTCAGCCATAAGTCTATAACCAATAGGATTATGGTGTCCATCGATTTTCCAAAAAACCGCATCCGCCTTCATTTTTTTAAGTTTCAATTTTTTATGATAGAGCGGCAGGATATCAATGTATGAAACATGCGAGAGTGAATCAATATAGGCTTTTGTGGGTTTGAAATCGAAGAAATAGGAATTATCAATTAACTCATCTTTTGTAGGATAAAACAAAATCACAGTTTTGAAATGGTGGTTAGCGCCTAATTTCTCATACCTATCAATAACCCCCCTAAGGATTTTATTTCTTTCTTCAATTAGGGATGGATTATAGGGATCACCGCAGGGGTTGCCAATATCCAATCCAAAAACATTAAAACACATTCTAAATAAATTGCTTATTGCGTAAATAGGTTCCCATTTTGGAGGAGATCTAAAAACCACAGTACCATTCCTTTGGAACCTTTCATAACCACCACGAATACAGAAATCAAATATTACATCATTTTCACTGACTGCTTGTACCACAATATCTGGTTTATAGGGGAGCAATCGGTCTTCCATATTTTTTATTCCAAAAACTGGGTCACTTCCTCGAACCCCAGCATTTAATATTTCAACTTGCGGATCAACCATGTTCTGCAGTTGAGAAGGATAACATGAATCTGAAGGAGAGCCATCCCCTTCTGTGAAACTATCTCCAATGGTAATAATTCGTTTTGCTTTCGTCTTATGGAGTGCCCATTCTGAGCCTAAATACCCTAAAGAATTATATGAATTTGTAAAGGAAAATTCTGGGGCAGTATTTTTTACAGTTGAATTGGCATGATAAACATGATAAAGGTTATCAGGTTCTGGTTCAAATGGAGAACGGTAATATCCCGTCCTAGTTTCGCTATAGGACTTATTAATATTCAAAAAGCTCAAGGCTATTTCAAAAATAATTAAACCAAACCAAATGCCAAGACCAATTGATAACAGCCTTTTACGAGACTCCGACTTTAATAAAATTCCAACAAAAAAAAGCACAGAAAATAGAAGCAAACCCGCAAGTAAAGCGGTAAAAGCGATTCTAGTATGCCATTTAATAAAATAATATCCTACTTTTTGGAACCAATACAATTCCCAAACCAGATAAGCAAATCCTAAGAAAATAAGCACTAATGAAAGTAGCTGGCTTACCGTAAAGCTAATTTGAAAGTCTATTCTACGTTGTAAAAAATTAGATTTCATTCCCGTAAATGTAATACCTTTATTTTTCGAATGGGCAATATATTCCAAATTATTAATTCCTATTGGGGCAAAGGGAAGTCGTCGACAAAAAGCAAATACAAGCCTTTAAATTCGTCCCAATATTTAGCCTATAACCGGTTTCGACCTGAGGGAGCAAAACCCATTTTTTGTTACCTACCATTTAATAGTCTTACCTTTTCCATGAGTGGTAATGTTTATGTTTGTAATTATAACAAGAATATTTTATTAGGTCGATATCCCGAGAATTCAATAGCTGAAATATGGAATAGTGAAAAGGCTCAAAGGTTAAGGGAGCACATGCGAAATAACGATCTTGAATATGGTTGCAACCACTGTAAATTTTATTTCGATAAGGGGAAATTTAGCAATTTAAGGCCATTATCTTTCGACAAGTACCATACTTCAACCTCTGCCGAATTTCCTCAAGTAATGGAGTTCGAATTAAGCAATGAATGCAATTTAGAATGTCAGATGTGTAATGGAAATGTTAGCAGCAGCATTCGAAAAAAAAGGGATCAGCTTCCCCCTCTTTTTAATCCGTATGACGAAATATTTGTGGATCAACTCGAACCTTATATTTCTAAATTAAAGGAAGCAAAATTTTATGGAGGAGAGCCGTTTTTGATTCCTATCTACTACAAAATTTGGGAGCGGTTTATGGTCGTCAATCCAAGTTGTAACATTTTTCTAATCACCAATGGCACACATTGGAACTCCAAGATAAAACATTTAGTGGAGAGCTTGAATCTGGATATTGCCATTTCGATAGATTCTTTAAAAAAAGAAAGATTGGAAAGCATTAGAAAGAATGCCAATTTTGAAAATTTGATACAGAACATTGCCAATTTTAATGAGGTATTACAGCGTAAAGACAAAACACTTTCATTGAGTTTTACCATTCAACAAGAGAATTGGCAAGAGTTGCCTTCCTTTATCAACTTTTGCAACAAATTAAAGGCTTCTGTTTATATTAGTTATTTAGATAGTCCCAAAAAATACGCTATTTCAGAACTAAAACCTGAATCACTTCAGAAAATCATCGAAGAGCTAGGGACAGTTGAACTACCAACAAATAGCAACCTAGAAAAACACAATGCTCAATGCTTAAGAGACTTTCTAACTTATGTTAGAAAATACCTTGAAAATGAGAAGGAACCTCAATATGAAGACTATACCTATTTGCCTGAAAATTTAAGCCAAGAAACGACACACTTATTGAAGTCGTATCAACTCATAAAAGTTAGAAGGCCATTGACCAGAAATGAATTGCTATTGGAGGTAGAACATTATTTAAAAAAGAAATCAATACCTGTTTCATCCACTGATCTTGTAGATAAAATAGATGAGGTTTACTCAATAGTACCGATGAAAGATAGACCCAAAATTTATGGAATGATTTATCAAAACGATTTTCCCAAAACCATTCAATTGTTATATGAAAAGGACATTCCGGAATTAAAGGAATTGGCTTTATGGCAATTACCATTAATTGTGCTTGAATAACTATCAAAATTATTTTGAATACAAAAGAGTCATAATCATTTTGAAAAAAATATTAATTGCTTCTAGCTTCTTCTAAACTAATAAACCGATAGGGTTCAGAAGTCAATCGATAGAGATTCCTATCTAAACCATTAATTGGAAAAGGGTCAAATCCAAGGTGCAGTAAAATACTATCCTCGGCAAAACTAGAAAGATTCGGAGTCCCATTTTCGTCTTGATAAACCAATTGAATCGTTGAATCTGCATTGTTTATCGAAGAAATTACCATAATATCCTGATAACAATGCCCATGAATTGGTATACTGCTATCCAAGTTCTCCAATGGTATTATTGCCTTTTTAATTTGTTTTTGCCTGCATTCCTTAATTAGCACTCTTGCTTGAGTCAAGTATTTTTCACTATCTTGTTTAACAGCAAAAATTTGCAAAATTCCAACTATCGAAAGAAAAACCATGGAGGTTTTAAAAACCTTATATTGCATAATGGTGCTTATAAAAGGCAGAAAAAAGTAACAAAAAGCAACAAAAACAATCATTCTTACTTGAAGGGAACGACTATCAAAAGATCTAATAATTAAATCATTAGCTTCAAAACCACCCTTTTCTACAGTCATATTAAAAATACTGATACCTAACAAAACCAAGGTTAAAATCAAAACAATTTTGAGAAAATCCTTCTTTATCCAAAGTAAAACAAATAGAGCACCAAGAAGAATTGTAAAAAACTTTCGAGTATAAAAAGTATAAAAAAGCAAACCGGACAGATAAGATGGATTTAGCATTTCAACTAAAGATTGGGAGTAAGATTTCATATGGCTGAGTGTATCCACATCATAGGGATTTAGATATAAAATCTTTGAAATAAAAATAACTGTTCCGCCTGAAATGGCTAAAAGAACCAATTTCCATTCCTTTTCAAAAAAATCACGATTAGAGAAAAAAAGTATTGGAACAGATAATCCAAAACAAATAATTGCCAAAGGATGTGAACGCACAACCATTAAGGCCAAAATCATTAAAAACAAAACGCCTGTAAATCGATTTGGAAAAACTTCGAAGTTTCGAATGGCACTTAATAATATCACCGAAGCACAAGCGCCTGGCAATAGTTCCTCCACCATCATAAAATAATTATAAGGATCACCTTTATAATGGACCAATAAGTACAAAATGGCTGAAGGAGCATCTTTCAGGTATTGGATAACAACATAAAACCCAAGGAAATATAAAATAGAGACAGACCCCACATAACTCAACATTACAACTTTTATGGAGGCTCCAAATTGAGCCAATAGCACTGGAACCATTTGCTGAAGCCACATTATTTCACGTTGAGCTGCACTAACAAAGGTTTTAAAATTGGTAATATGGAAAATATGAGCATAACCATCGACAATAAACTTTTCTTCATAGTGCCATAAAGAATAGAAACTTGTCAAAATAAAATAAAGGGTTCCAATACGAAAGATTTCACTTCGGATAGATTTATTTTGCCATGAAAATGGTGATGTAAAAGTTTCGGGCATTATACAATAAATATTGAGGGGGGCGTAAATATAAAAAATTATTTATCGTATAAATATATATATTCATTAGCAATTTTCAATTATTTGATTCTTAATTTATAAATTTTTAAAATCAAACCATTTTGCCTTTTTAAACCTAGGAATTATCACTAAAAAACAGGAAATAGATCTTTACATTTGCAAAACGCTTCAAGTTCAGTTGACTAAAGCCTAAATGATTGAAGTGTATACAAAAATTTACCTGAAATATGTTTCATCATTCTCTTTTTCAGAAAAAAATTTCAATCCCATTATGGATGGTTTTCTTTCTGTTATTTCTTGCCTATTTCTTTTGGGAAATCTATTGGTTTCAGAAGGTAGGATTGAATTTTGTAAAATGGCATACACATTTTGTTCCCTTATTTGCTCTATGGTATATTATCTCCTTTGGTATAAGTTTTACCTCTTTCCAAAAAGAAATTCAACTAGGAATAGCATCCCTTTTTTTCAGTTTACTAATGGCCGAATTCACACTTATGATAATAGGATACAACAAAACCTATATTGAAAATAGAAGTGGAAATTACCAATCTTTACTGAATGAAAATCAAATTAATATTCTTAGGAACTATAGTCCCAATTCAACTCACGAATTAAGTTCGCCTGAATTTAATTATAAAAGAAAAACGAACCGAGAAGGCTTTAGCGACAATGATTTTGAATTTAAAGGATCAAATATCCTAATTCAAACTTATGGTGACAGTTTCACTGAGGGTGATGGTGCACCTGCAGATAGCAGTTACCCGGAAAATCTAAAGAGATTACTAGGCAATGGTTATTTGATACAGAACTTTGGCATTTGTGGAAATGATCCTGGATTCTATTTAAAACAATTCGAAAAGGTTGGTACTATATATGAGCCTGATGTAATTGTACTTAGTTATGGAACAGGAGATTTTGTGGTAGACTTTTTTTCTCGAGGTGGACTTGAAAGGTTCAACCAAAAAGTTATAAAAGCTAACAAGTCTCCTTGGTGGGAAGTAATTTATGCCACAAGTTATGTAAGTCGTTTATTTTTCCATGCTTCAGGATTTCAATACAATTCATTTTTCATGAAAGAAAGTGAACGGATTTCAAGATTAAAAAACTTAGAAAGCAAATGGAATGCTTTATTTACAGAAATTGCTCGTCAGGCTGAAATACACCACACCAAGATTTTACTGTTTAAAAAACCAGAAAGAAGCGAAATTGTGGCCAACAAATATGAATATGATATGTCATTTTTTGATCAATTTTTGAAAAACAATCCAAATTTCCACCATATTGATCTATTACCATTTTACAGAAGCCAAGGTTTAATAGATCAAACCACTACTTCATCTTTTTATTGGCCTATGGATGGCCACCATAATAGTAAAGGCTATGAAGTAATGGCAAAAGGAGTTTATATAGGTATTCAAGCTATTCTAAAAAACGCTAATGAACCTCTTCAAGTTCATATGCCTTGATGATTTCCCACCATTCTGGAAAAGTATCGGAGAAACTTTCCTTTCTATAAAGATCATGTTTTTTTATTTTCTTAAAAAAGCCATCAAAATTCCGGTCAGTTTTATTTTCAAGGAAAAGAATTAAGTCTTCTACAGTCTTCGTCTTTTCTCGGCTCATTTTGTAGGTAGTTTTTACAAACGATCTCAATCTTTCTTTAATCTTCATTTTTACTTCCTCTGGCAGTATTTCAATTGAAAATTCCCAGGGAGCATATACTAGGTTCCAAAATACCGGCATTCCAGGGAAATGCTCATTCATAAAGTCAAAATATTCAGGAAAATACCATATGTTCATATTGGTCACACTACAACAAATTTTGGCTTCAATTGTATCCGCGTCGGTATGTCCTCCAAATTTTAGGTAATTTTTTACATTTTGGACCACCTCATTCCATTTAGCGCCATTGCGTTGATATTCAAACCTTTCCTTAATATCATCCAAGCTAAAGTTAATATAGACCTTTTTAAATTGAAGAAAAAGTTGAACAATTTCATGGGAGAAAATAGTTCCATTAGTATTCAGCAAAATGGAAATATGCTTGCTATGTCCCGTTTCTGCACAGTATCGCAGAATATCAAGATTTTCCTCACTCATTAATGGCTCCCCACCAAAAAGGCCAATCTGAGTAAAATTAGGAACCCAACTTTTGATTGCTTCAATATTTTGAGGAGTCATATTGTAATGAGTTTCTTCACTCCAATCATACAACTTTTTTGCCTCTGGAATCCATCTATGACTAGCAGTTGGCATACAAATCCTACAACGTAAATTACAGATGTTACTTGCATTTATTTCCACCCGCATTGGCATTAACGGTTTCATTACTTGGGATTCCGAAATATTGTATCCAAACGAATCAAACCTCATTGGACGAAGGCCTATTGCTTGCTCCCGCCAGCACTCATTACAACCTTTCATTTTCCTGCCTGAGTGAAAAGCCTCTCTAAGCTCTTTCATGTAATCACTTTTCCAAGCATCCTCAATTGAATCTTTATCAGAGCTAAGCACCCTACCTTGGTGGGTTATAAATTCTTCATGTTTACTACAGGGCATATATTTACCTCCGGCTGTCATTAAAACCTGAAAAAATGGATAATAACAAAAGTCTGAATTTTCAGCCGTGCGTTTTGGGATTTCACCTTTGCCCATCCACTTTTTAAAATCTTCAATTAAAGCCATGTTGTGAGGAATTTTCTGATGCCGAATATAGTTATTCTAGACGGATGCCGCAAAATTTTCTTACATTAGTTGCCGAATTATTTTGATGAATTTTTTTGAGAGTATAAAGACTAACCTTACCTATAAAAGTCAACATGAGGCTTCTAAGAAGGCAGGTTATAACGTGCTTGATTTGCAGCAATATCGCAAGTATAACAGTAATCGCCCTCTTGGTTCAAAACCATTGTTTTGTTATGTACCATTCAATAGTTTAACCTTTTCATTTTCAGGAAAGGTTTTTGCATGCTCATACAACCGGGCAATACTTTTGGGAAATTATCCAAATAAATCAATTGATGAAATTTGGAATAGCGAGGAAGCAAATCAATTACGCACACACATGCGTCACAACGATTTAGATTATGGATGTCAACATTGTCGTTACTTTTTTGAAAAAGGAAAATTTAGCAACCTAAAACCATTGGTATTTGACAAATATTACCAAAACATTTCGGCCAATTTCCCCCAAGTGATGGAATTTGAATTGAGCAATGAATGTAATTTGGAATGTCAAATGTGTGTTGGCGAAGTAAGCAGCCGAATTCGAAAAAACAGGGATAAGCTGCCACCCATACCTATGCCATATGATGAAAAATTTTTGGATCAATTATCTAAATATATTCCTCATTTAAAAGAGGCTAAATTTTACGGTGGAGAACCCTTTCTAATTTCAATTTATTACAAAATTTGGGAATTAATAAAACAACTTAATCCCAACCTTTCTCTTTTTGTCATTACAAACGGCAGCCATTGGAATGCCAAAATAGAAAAACTAATTAATGACCTTAATTTCGATATTGCTGTAAGTATTGACGCTGTGGATAAAGAAATTGTAGAAGGAATTCGGAAAAACATACAACACGAAAAGCTAATGCAAAATATCAGACGCTTTAGTGAAGTTTGCCGTAAAAAGGGAAAGCATCTCTCCTTGAGTTTTACAGTTCAAAAGGACAATTGGAAAGAGTTACCAAGAGTAATTGAACTTTGTAATGAGGTGGATGCATTTATCTTTGTAAGTTACCTTGAACGTCCCGTTCAGTTTTCTATTTCAGAATTTTCATCCACCCAATTGAAAGAAGTTTTGGCGTATATGAATACAATTTCACTTCCCCAGAACTCAAAAAAAGAAAGGCACAACCATCGGTGCTTTGAGGATTTCAAGAATTTCATTCAAACCTATATCGACAACCCTGAAGAAAAGCGTTACCATGAATATAGGTTTGAGGCTGACTTAATCCAAAATGAAGCTAAAAACCTTGTCGATAAGCGAAAAGAAATAATTGTTGAAAATCAAATTGAATTGGAGGATGTTCTTCAACAATTGAGCACAGCATCCATAAATTACCCTTTTCCTGAAGGAACCTCTTTCCTAGAGGTAAAATGGAAACTTGAAAAAGTATCAGCATACTTCCCTGAGGAGGATCGAAAAAAGATTATTTGTACTATATTAATTGGAGGTGCAGATAAAGCCATTAAATCTGTCCTTGAAAATGATGAGGAGCAACTAATTAAGATGGCTAGCGACTCACTCCCCTTTATTAAACTTGCCAAGGCATGAAGAAAAACCTGATTAATTCATTGAGTAAGTTGGCAGGATTTCTTCGAAATAATCCTTCAGGTCCAGATTTGCCATCAGAGGTAATTACAGCTTATAACGCGGCTAGAAATAAACCAAACTCAGTCCATATTTGCCATGCCCCATTTAGCAATATGTACTTCAATGTACATGGTCATTGTGCACCATGCTGGTTAACCTTTATAGAACCTGACTCTTACCCCCAAAAGTCAATCAGGGAAATTTGGTTTGGGGAGAAATTCCAATCGCTTCGAAAAAACCTTTTATCCTACAACTTAACAGAGAAATGTAATGTATGTTTAAAGAACCTAAAAGGAGGAAATTTTACATCCGTTTTAGCTAAGGCTTATGATGTAAATGCACCATCCGATTATCCAAGTATGATGGAACTTGAACTAAATAACACTTGTAATCTAGAATGTGTCATGTGTATTGGGGAACTTTCCTCTTCGATTCGAAAAAACCGTGAAAATTTACCTCCTATCCATAGCCCTTATGATTCAAGTTTTGTTGAACAACTGGAAGAATTTATTCCACATCTTAAGGAATTACGTTTTAATGGGGGAGAACCCTTTCTTATCAATTTAGTCTATGAAATTTTTAAAAAGGTAGAAAAGTTAAATCCACGTTTAAAAATTACCATTGCAACCAATGGTTCAGTATTAAATAACAAGGTAAAAGATTGGCTAAATAGATTAAACATTCACATCAATTTTTCTTTGGACTCCCTCACTCCTGAAATTTACGAGGCCATTCGAATCAATGCCAAATTTGAACGAATAATTGAGAATTTTAAATTTTATCACAATTATTGTAAGACCAACCAAAGAACACTTTGTGTCATGGTAAACCCATTGAGAAACAATTGGCACGAAATGCCTGATTTCATTCGATTCGTCAACAAATACAATGTAAATATTTGGTTTAATACAATTCACAGACCAGTAGAATGGAGTATTTGGGCCTTACCAGCCGTTGAACTGGAAAAAATTTATAAGGAACTTTCTCTAAAGGAATTTTTAAATGAAGAAAAGCTAGCCTCTTTGTCAAAGTATAATATTGGAATATATAGAAGCCTTGTTGAAGTACAATTCAAAAATTGGTGGATGGAGGCCAAGGATAGAGAGGAAAATGGAGAACTACCAACAACCTTAATTAATGAAAATGAAGCAAAAATTGCATTAATTAAAAAACTAACAAATTATATATATCTACATTTCAACGAAGGTGAAGAACAAAAAAAATATATGGTAGAACAATTAGAAGAAAAACTAACCATCATAGAAAGAACTTTAACTGAAAAAAATCCCGACCTTCGATTTTATGCATCTATATTATCATCTCCAATAGATATTCTATTTCATCGGCTGCAATTAGGAAGTATCCAACAACTTCAAAAAGATTTTGAAGTATGGTTTTCTAAGGAATTTAGCAGTTAGCCCAAAAAGGCATTTAAACTCCCTTCTAACTCTTGCAAGTTCTGGTTGAAAAACAATTCACCTAATTGAAGAGGTGGAACTTTTGAAATTTGTTTCAACACGAGATTGCGCTGAGGTTTCTTTCCAATTAGATTGGCTAAAAAAACTGCCTTCTCCCTCAAATTCCCAGGTTTGCTAATTTTATTGAAATTACAATACAATTCAAGGTAAATGTTAAATACCATTTGCAGTTGATCCAATGTACTGCCAATTAATATGGACTCCAAGTTTCCTTGCATTTCCTTTTCTTTTGCGAAGAAGCCCTTTCCTTCCAAATCGGATAACTGAATGACTATTTGTAATAATTCATCTTCACTCCATTTTGCCTCTTCTATAGATAAAGAGGATTCGAAGTATTCGCTCTTTGCAACTTCTTGCAATCTCTCCTTCTTTTCCAACAATTGAGATTCCCTTGTTTTTTTCCAGCCTTTTAGTAATTTGATAAAATCCAGATATGCACTTATACTTAAATTTCTTGGTGACCTAAAGCTACCTTTTTTTTCAGGGATTGGATGGCTTTCAAGGAATTGAATCATTTTTTGCAACTCTTCAAGCGGTTGCTCTCGAAGAGAAAGTTCAACAGGTGTAAAGACTGCATTAAAATACAGAGCAATATTTTTGGATAAACAAAATTCCAATATACTAGGCATTTCATGCCAATTCAAAGTAATAGGACATGCGGCAATGGAAATAAAGGTTCTCTTGCGTTTTGTGTAATCAATTATATAATCAAGATTCTCCATTACTTTTTGAAAATTTCCATTGATTCTTATTTTATTATACGTTTCCTCATTTATCGAATCAATTGAAATAATTATTCCAGCCTTTAATCCTTCTAATAACTCCTTTACCCTATTGGTCATAAAGGTTCCATTGGTTGTTATATGAATTCTAACCGATGGATTTATTTTCATAATTCTTTCCCAAATCTTCAAATAGATTTTAATCATAAAAGGTTCACCACCTAAAAATTTGGCATCTGTAATATGAGGGATAAATTCCTCTAATTCATCAACAAATTTATCGTTATAGGGAGAAATAATTGGAGGGAGCTGCTCTCTGTTCTTTCGAATGCTAGAAGAAAAATACCCATTACACATAACACATTCTAAGTTGCATTCACTACTCAATTCAAATTCTAATACCTTGGGATAATTTAACTGTCCTGTTAATTTATTCCGAAGATAATTGAAACGCGTTGAAAGATTGTTAGGTGCAAATTCATCAAAAAACTTTGCTCGTACCCCTTGATAATTCCCAGCGATTATCATATTTCCACATTCGTAACAACCACCACCCAAATTGTTATTGAGTATATTTTGCCTAAGTTTATTGGCTTCTGCACCTTTCCAAATTTCCAGAATTGATTGCTGAGGCCAAACTCCTAGAATATCCTTATTGTTATAGCAACAGGCCCTAACATTTCCATTTTGCTCAAAATTCAAACTAACATAAGGCGCATGACAAACAACCGACTTATAGGTTCCCCACCTTGTGTTGGCATATTCTTCTAAAACCTTGGAATTTAGTTCCATATAATATTTTGTAAAATTAAAATCCTTCCATTATCTTTCTAACCACAGTTGCAAATAAAAATTCATTCTTCCATTTAGCCACTATCCTTGTTGGTTTAAAAAACAATCCATAATTTGCAAGTAAGCTTGCTAAGGTGCTCCTATAATAAAAGGTAGTTTTACTAATGCCCTTATTCCTCCATTCTTCATTTTGCCAATGTATGAAATACCAATGGTCTGGATATTCTTCATTGGAATAAATAAATTTTGAAGTTTCATCCCACCTGTCTTGATTACTACAATCCTCCACAATAAAACCATTTAGCTCAAAGTCCTCAATATATTTATTCAATATTTCAATTGGCTTATGCCAATCAGAATTATCTTCATTGATAGTCACTATAGCTTCTTCATAACAACTTTTCATTAGCCTACTTCCTTTTGGGCATTTTATAACATTTCCAACTACATTTAGTTGATGATGCTTTCTGAAAAAATAGGGGCCATCAAAATCCATTCTTTTTAGACAAGTAATATCCATATCTACCCACCATCCACCCTTTTCATAAAGTAGTTTATATCGAAAAACATCGCTAAATCCAGCAACACTACCTTTCCCATGACCGAATTGACTTCTGTTTTTATACCTAAACACCTTTTCTTTGGGAATTATTTCATTAGCATCCCCAACCATAATCCCATCCGGTAATTGGTTTTGAAGCGGCTCATAAGTCCAAATTTTAAATAAATGACCTTTGTCCAAAAATGACTTAATTGTAAGCAATTCAATTGGAGAAAGTTGATTACCAATCCAAAGTGCATTTATGATATTTTCTTCAGGGATTGTAACTATTCCCGTTCGTTCTTCAATAGCTTGCCAAACATCCCATTCTTTGTCCGCCCAATGATGGTAAACATGTATAAATTCTGGATTTACAAATTGTTGCTTTCCCCCAATTGAAAATCGCAATTGCCCCAAATGCTTTAAGGCGTCATGATTGTAATCGGCTATAAGATTGAATCTAAACGGTAAGGTAGGGTGATCTTCCATCTGAAATTCCCAAACGGTTGCTATTAATGTCCCTTGGTCACGTGTTTTCCAAATTGGTTGCTTAAAAATCTGCAACGTTTTTCCATGCCAATTTTCTAAAAAAGAGTGCGATTGCTCATTAAATAGGAAAACCCCACCATTCCAATGTTGCCATTGGTAGTCACTTACCTTTATGCCAAAAGTCGAGTAAATCTGCTTTGCAAGATGATCACAACGAAAATCAAAAACTTCCTTCCCGTGGTAAGTCCATTTATGATTGTTGGCAATATCACACCGGTAATCTGTTTTGGTTTCAATTTCCTTTATTGCACTTTCTTCCTTTTCATAAAGCACTGCATTACCTTGTGCATCTTGCCAAACCTGCTTTTGTTTATCAAAAAAATTGTCTTCATCTAGCCTGAACTTATAACGAGAAAAATTAAATCGAAATGACAATAGCTTATATTGAATTTTATTCTCCTTTATTTCTTTTAGCTTCCTTAAAAGTTTAGCCTTTTTTTCTTCATTTTCAGGTTGACGCTGCAGATGCCGATGTTTCTTAAATTGAAACCTAAGTTCGTTAGCTCGAGTTTTAAATTCTTTAAGGCAGCCACAATTGATGGCAGATGGACTAAATTTATCCATCCTACAATGATCTTGGGCAAATAAAATAGGCGGTACAAACTCCTGAAAGATCTCATCTACTCTTGATGATAAAGCCACCACATCTGTATCTAAATAACAATAAATATTACCCTTTGGAACAAAACGATGAATGGCCGTTTTTAAAAATATACTTGCCTGATGATTGTTAAGTTCTTCTGGTGTCTTTATATCAACAATTGAATCATGTTGAATAGCACATTCATTTCTGGAACTATCTGTAAGAACTATAATTTTTTTTCGACTAAACTTCTTCAAAGAAGCCAAAGAATAATGAAGAGTTTTGATATGATCTACCCTTCCACAAACAACAAAAACAAAAATTTGTTCCTTCATCGCTAAGGTGCTAAATAAAACTAACCATTGTGGAAAATTTAACCATTTTCAATAACTACTAGGATTTATCTTAAAACTAATAAAATCTTGAACTTAAGTATGCATCCATCATCGAAAAAAATATTAACTCTACCCTATGATTTACTAACCCATTTTTGATACCACTTTTCCAGTACTACTATTTTCCAAAGCTTCCAATGTTGTTGAGATTGAATATATTCATTTACAACTGTACCATTCAAAATGCCATCTTTTATCAGTTGAGAATTGGCCAATTCAGATTTATACCATTCCAAATTCTGGTAGAATGAATCTGGCCCTACAAACCCTTGTTTCCTTCTATTTAGTATTTCCTTTGGAAAAACATTCTCCAGTTGTTTATACAACAGCCATTTTGTTTGTTCTGGATGATGATATAATTCTACATTTAAAGAATACACCTTCTCGAATAACTCATGATGTAAAAAGGGTACCCTTACCTCCAAACTATTTGCCATACTGGCTCGATCTATTTTTGTTAGTACCAATTCACCCATAAAACTCAACCGGTCCATTTGCTGAATGGACTTAATTGAAGGAAGGGTTTTATCATAATTTTGCCTGTAAAACCAATCCACATCTTGAGGTATATATGTTTGCAATTCCGGGCCCAATAATTTCTGAAGCTCAATCCTATCAAAACGTCCCATGGCCATAGCTTCAGCATAATATGAAACAATATTTTGGTTCTTTTGAAAAAAAATGCTTTGCCTTATTTTTTCCCAATAATCCATTTGTTTAAACTGTCTTTGCCAAGAATATCCAACAAAAATTTCATCACTACCTTCTCCACTCATAACAGCTTTTACTTTTTTTGATGCAACCTGGCTAACAATATAGGTTGGTAAGGTTGAAATATCTGCTAATGGCTCATCGTAGACCCACGACAAGTTTTCCAATAATTCTAAATGAGTATCTTCAACCACATAGGATGTATGGTTGCTTCCTAATTGATTAGCAACCAATAAGGCAAATTTATCCTCACTATTTTCCCATCCTTTAAAGCCTATTGAAAAAGTTTGCAATGGATATTTTAATGTTTTTAAATAATAGGCTATAGCCGAACTATCATAGCCACCGCTTAAAAATGCCCCAATTGGAACATCACTCACCGCATGTAATTTAACAGATTTTTTTAGAATAACTCCAATTTCCTCAACTAAATCTTTTAAAGGCTCAATTTTATTCTCATTTCTAGGATTCCAATAACAAATGGTTTTTATTTTCCCATTTTCAAAAACTAAATAATGCGCCGGTGGCAATTTTTGAACTTCATTCCAAATAGAATGAGGTGATGGAACAAAACGATAATTGAAATAATTGGCAATGGCACTAAAGCTTAAAGTCATTGGGAATTTATCAAGAGCCACAATGGCTTTAATTTCTGAAGCAAAAACAAATTGCCCTCTTTGAAAACCATAATAAAGAGGCTTAATACCAAACCTATCCCTAGATGCAAAAAGTCTCCTTTTCCTTTCATCCCAAATAGCAAATGCCCACATACCAACCAACTTATCTAACATTCCATATTGCCACTCTTCATAGGCGTGAATTAAAACCTCACTATCCGAATTGGACAGAAATTTATGCCCAAGTTTCTCTAAATCAACTCTAAGTTCTCTAAAATTATAGATTTCACCGTTAAATGTAATCCAAACACTTCTGTCTTCATTACACATTGGCTGATTTCCACTTTCCGATAAATCTAAAAAAGACAATCGACAATGAGCTAAACCGGAATGGTTTGAAGGGTCAATATACACGCTTTGATTATCAGGACCGCGGTGTTGAATAGCATTAGCCATTTTCAATAAATCATAAGCATATACCGGCCTCTCTGTATCAATAATTCCAGCTATTCCACACATTTATTTTACCCCCATTTTTCTAAGTAAGAATTCCCAAGCAGAAATACCTTCCCTTCTTAAATTCACCCCAACCATTCTAAAAACTAAATAAATCGGGAAGTTTATTGTATAGCTAGCCCAGTGTCTTATGTCCTTCATTATAAACCTAAATGAAATAAACCAAGCTTTCTTTAATCCGGAAACAAAACCCTTCCAAAGATAGGAAGGAACCAATATTATGGAATGAATAATTAGTATAATCCAACCAAAAGGCGAATCATAGCATAAAACTAATAACATTAACCAAGGGAAAAACACATTATACACCCTATTTACATCCTCAAACATTAATGTAGGCGAAACTTTTTTCCCCTGAATTTTATATTCAAACACTGCAAATAAAATATATCCAATCAAAAGTAAAAATGCAATAAAATTTGAAATAAGTAAAAATATCAATGTCATACTAATCAAAAAAACTTCGTAAATAAAAAGAAGTTTAATCAATAGAATAGTTCTATTTAAACCTAAAACCATTGGTAAAGATTTTTGACCACTAACTGCATCTTTAAAAACATCTCTTATTTGGTGAGTCAAAATATTTCGTAATCCAATAAATGTAACTGCAAGAAAAAACAAATAAAACCAAACTGGATAAGTTTTTGATCCTGCAAGCAAGGAAAAGGTATGAAAGGACAATAAAAGAGGCACAGAATACGCATAAAAAGCATCTAAAACCAAAGAAAAATAAATACTCTCCTTCAGTCTTGGAAAAGGCATAGAATAGAGCAAAAACAGCAATAACTGTGAACCTATAAGAATGAAACTTAATTGGTTTTTTGGCAACCAAATCCAAGGAAAAAAAGTCAAAGTTAGAACTATAACCAAAATACCCACCCTAGCGTAAATAGGAACTAATGCCAATTTGTTTATTTTCCCTGCTTTAGCATCACTTTTTATATCGAAAAATTCATTTATGAAATAACCCAATGAAGCAAAGCCAATGGAAGTTATTAGGGATAATAAAACCACCAGAACTACATCATCGCTTATTGAAAAGCCAAACCACCATAACCACAAGTAAACACATCCCATCACAAATGGAACGAAACTCTTCATCCAATCCTTTGACCGAGTGGCATTTAATACCTTTTCGATGGGAAAATTGGAAATCAAAGTCATACTTTAAATTTATAGTATTTATTCTATTTTCGATTTAAATGAAAAAGATGCAAATCCTGAAGTGAATTATAGCTTGGCTTCTCAGCCAACAATTCGTAAAAATCTATAGGAAAAATATAATCTTCCCATGAATCAATCTTACCAATATTAAATAAATTTTGAAAATCATTTGAAATAGTAAGATTTTCAAACATTTCACGATTAACGTTTGGAACCCTAATAAAATTAATAATAAATCCTTTCCTTCTTAAACTAGTCAAAATCGAATTAAGATCTCCTATTTGGTATTCATAGGCCTTATTTATTTGTTCTGCAATTTCATTTATTCTATTTTGCTCCCATTCAGATTCTGTAACCCTTAAAAACAAATCTTTAATATACAACTTCCCCCCTGGCTTCAATACTTCCCAAGCGGCTTTAATCACTTTGTCTTTATTATTGCTATGACCAAAAGATTCTAAAAAATATACTCTGTCGTAACTATTGGGTACCAAGTATTTGTCCATAAAATGAAAATCTATCAATTGAACATTTATGGCATCTTTTAATTGTCTTTCTTGAATTTTATCTTGACTCTTTTCTACTTGTACTTCTGAAATTGTTAAAGCATCAATTTTAAGCGATGGAATTTCTTTGGCAAAATAACAGGCTGGCCCACAAACACCACAACCCGCATCAATTATCTTCATACCAGCTGCTAACTCCATACTATCCTTGGTATATCGAAGGTATTCAGTCACATCCTTAGTTCTAAATGCTTGAATTACTTCACCATAAACCTTAAGGAATTTATCGGTGGTTTCATTATAAAAGGCACCAACCCGTTCAGGATTATTAAAAGACTTTGCTATGGTGAAAACACCATTTTCCTTCTTTTGAAAAACTAGCCATAGTATTACAACAAATTGAAAAGTTAAAACGGCTAAAAGAGCAAAAATTACCATTGAACTCATATAAGATTCTTTTTTGAAAAGAAGGTTGATATTTGTTCAAGAAAGGAAATCCTTTTCCCATAAAGACTATTTAAGGTAGCCAAATCAATGGAAGGATTTAAATTATCCTTTGAACTTAAAAGTTTTATTGTTTTTGGTTCCTGAAAAATATTTTCATTAAAATAATACTCAGGACTACATTCATATTCTTCTATACTATCATTCCGACCAAAGAAAAGGCGCATAGTTGCATTTTCAGGTATTATTCCATAAACAAGGACCAACCTCGGAATGTCAGTATTATTAAGTCCAGAAGCATGCAACATTCGATGATCGTACACTAAGGCTTGTCCAGCCTTCAAATTAATAGGTTGCATATATTTCCAAACATCCTTCACTACCGATTCAAAGGAAGATGGGATGTTTAATCCACGGGTATTTTTTAGCAATGTATGACTCTTTGGCAAAATTAACAAAGTGCCATTTTCTTCAGTTGTATCAACCAAAGGAAGCCAAACATTGTATGAAAAAAACTCATGCTCGTTTACAATACTCCAATCCTGATGGGGATGAATACTTCCATTTTCACCTTTGCATTTAGCCATAAAGGTCCCTCCTAGCGTTTGGACATTGCCAAAAGTACTTTTTACCGCTCGTTTACAAACCTTTTGAATCTTATCATTCATCGCCTTTCGAAGGCTTAAATCAGCGGCATGAGATGTAGCATACATTCCAGCAGGCAATTTGGTATGCTCCTGATAAAAAAAAATAGTTAGATCATCTATCTCTTCTTGATTTAATAAGGAAACAACAGCAAACCCCTGACGCTCAAGTTCTTTGTTTTTGATTTCATCCAAAAAAATTTTCTTAAAGGACATGTCTATTTTTTAATGCAATATTTGCTAATATATAAAGAATCCATGCCGCTCGCAAAAAAAGAGGCAACTGCTTCTCTTGGTGAATTAACAATTGGCTCATGATTAAGATTAAAACTTGTATTCAGTAAAACACCAAGGCCAGTTCTACTTTTGAACGCTCGAAGTAAGGAATAATAAATTGGATTCTGATCTTGATTTACAGTTTGCACCCTACACGTTCCATCTTCGTGGGTAACTCCAGACAAAAGAACTCTATATTCAGGTTTAACCATAAATACCTTAGTCATATATGGGGCTTGTGTGCATTTTGTATCAAAATAAAATTGAAAATCCTCCTCTAAGACACTTGCACCAAAAGGCCTAAATCCCTCCCTAAATTTAATCTTCTCATTTACCAATTGTTTAATGTTGGGCACTGAAGGGTTTGCTAAAATGCTTCGATTCCCCAATGCTCTTGGTCCAAACTCCATCTTCCCTTGAAACCAACCAATCACTTTACCTTCGATTAAATCAATTGTTGCATCCTCTATTACAGATTCCGGCTTAGCAAACTTTAATTGACATTTCCTGAGCGTATTAAAAATCTCTTCTTCCGAGAATTCATTCCCCCAAAAAACATTGGTTGGCTTTTCCAAAAGCATAATGCCTTCTTCAAGAGAGGCAAGATACGCTGCTCCAAGGGAAATTCCGGCATCATTAGATGCTGGTTGCACAAATAAACACTCTACCTCTTCCAATTCTTCAATTTTATTATTCGCCAAACAATTCAAGGCTACCCCACCAGCTAAACAAACATTTTTTATCCCTGTTTCTTTACTGTAATATTTTACTAAAGATACTAAAGCTTCTTCTAATTTAAATTGAGTCGAGGCTGCAAGATTTTTATAGGGGTCGCTAATTTGTTTTTCTATCCTTTTTTCAAGTTTCAAATAATCCTTTAAGGCTGAACTATAAAGAGGTTCATGCCTTGTAGTTGAGGGTTGACCTGGCAAAACATGAACCATATAGGATTCATTTAACCAATATCCATTTTCATTTACTTCTAAAATGGCATCTAGGTTGAAGGTTGATGCTTTTCCATAGGCTGCCAACCCCATTAATTTATATTCATCAGCATCCCTAGTAAAACCACAAAACTGAGTGAACATGGAATAGAACATTCCTAAACTTTGTGGTCTTTTATACTGTTTAATTACTTCCAATTTCCCACCATCACCAATAGCTATTTGAGTGCTTACCCCATCCCCAGACCCATCTACGGTAATTATTAATGCCTTATCAAATCCAGATGGATAATAGGCAGATGCAGCATGGCAAAGATGATGATGATATCGTTTTATAGGTGGAAAATAACCAAAATAACTTTCAAAATGACTCCTAAGTGATTCTTCTATACCTTCATGCCAAGTACTACCATGAAAAGCCACTTTGGAAATTTCCTTCATAGAAATATTTTCCATTCTTAACAATTCCAAAATGGATAATATTGGCAAATGACCAGCCGTGTGCTTCACTCGATTCAAACGTTCCTCCTCAATGGCACCAATTACTTTTCCATTCCGCATTAATACCGCAGAGATATCTTGGTAGCCAGGCCTTATACCACCATTGATGCCTAATATGTAACCACTATTTGCCACAAAGAAAATATTTATCATAAACTATCTCAGGCATGAAACCAAGCTTGGTTGCAAGTTTTATAAATGGCCTCAACCAAAGCATGGCGCCATATCCAGTATTGTAGTCCCTAAATGTTTTTGGCGGTAATGACATCCATTCCTCAAATTGCTCCCTTGAAATCGATAATCGTTTTAAACAAAGATCAATTATTCTTGGATCTTCCATAACATAGGGCGTTTTTATTGCCTCAATGCCCCATTCGCGTTCCATTTGGCCATCCCTTATCAATGCACTATAAGCATTCAAACGAAAATCAATATTAAACTTTACTCGATGCACATAGGTTATCAAAGCCCAATAAAGATCATCGAAATAATGAGCTCCTGGATAAACCCAATCATATTCCTTTTTTAAAATTGCATCCGCCTCATGTCGAATATAATTTTCATAATACAATGGTGAGTATACCTTAATACCTTTTAGAATACTATAATAAAACAATTCTTTCCAACCCAAAAAATAATTCGGATCATTGGCTTTCCAAGAACGTAATTTAATGGTTCCAAATTTTTGCTGAACATCATCCACATAATTACCCACCATAAAAGCCCAACTCATTGGCTTTATGCCTTCTGTGCGAAAAGATTGCCCATAAATAATATGCTTAATTCCTTCCTTATGGGCAACACCATAACACGCTGCAGCAATTCCGACATCGGTTCCTTCATTGAGCTCTGGAACACTTGCCTTTAAAAAAGAAATCTTTAAATCCTTGGCTTCCCTCCAATCACTTGTAATCGTTCTAAGTTCTACACCAAGCTTTCTGGTTATATTCACCATATTCTCCCCACCAACTGGGTTATCAAATCCATCGTTAAAATGAACCGCTAGTGGCCTGAGTTTATATTTTGTAACTACCAGATGCAACACATAAGAACTATCTCTGCCTCCACTAATCCCAACTACACAGTCGTACTTCCCACCCTTTCCATCTGCCTTAATTTTCTCAAGTTGCTTTCCCCATATTTCTTGCCCTTTGTGGTCATTTGGATACATCCTAACCCATTTATCATGTAGATAACAAAAATTACAAACACCTTGGAGGTCAAAAGAAATACCCGGACAAGTACTATCACTAATACATCGAACACAACGCCTATATTGAATTTCCTGAGCTATTCCATTAACAATTACAGTCATTCTCGCTATCAACATTTAAAAAGATGAAAACATCAACTACATTTCAACCTGAATCCAACCAAATGCAAAATTAATTTCATTCCTGAGAAAATAAAAACAAACTGTACAAATTAGTTCTATATAAAATAACCGACTTACCACTCCCCCTCTTAAGACTCTTACCTTCTCTTAATCGCAAAACTAACGATAACCATGTTCCTGAATTGTTAAACATTAGCCTTCACATTATCCTGAAAATCAGGATTTCAAGATTTTTAAAATAAATTATAGGCGGGCCCCCAACCGCCAAAAAACATTCTACCACTATATAACCATTTACAAGGGCGGTTGGGTCAGGCTATCGCTAATACTCCTCAGCCTGCACCACCCGAAAGAATTCGGGTGTGCAGGCTTGCGGGGTATCACGCTCTATCCTTGCCCGAAACCTCCGCATAGCATGGTACTGAATCTTGGCCTTTGCTTTTCATCAGGCTGTCGGAAATTGGAAAGACAATGCCGATAAAGACCCAAAGTAATCCAACTAATCATCAAGCAGGTTAAAACCCAAACTACGGTTTACAACTCCATAAGGATTTCAGCATGGCTATAGCTAACAATATAACTATTTTTAATTAATTTACAGAAAATCCCATAAGTAGATTTTAATGAGAAATTTGGGTATAAAACAACTATCAAACCCTTATACCTTACTCAATTCGATAAAAACCTATCGGTTCATTTTGAGTCAACTCACTTCCTTCAATCTGTTTGGTTTTAACAAAATGATACCTTCTTTTCCTTACCAATTTCAAATAGTTCTCAAACACTCTAATTCTTCTTTCATTACCTGCTATCAAAACTTGGCCTTTAATCGAAAATAAATAATCAAAAAAGGAAGCCAAGTCTTTACTATTGCAATTACAATGCTTGTTTAAATATGTAACATAGTCTGGAGTAAGTGAATAAGTCTCAATATCTAACATAAATACATTTTTAAAACTTTTAAATTCAAATTGTTCAAAAGGTCTATTTGAATAAAAAAACATCGGATTAAATACAAAATAATCTGGAACCAATATTTTATCCCTTGCTGCATCACGAATTTCGGCATTCAAAATTCGGTTGCGATGACTTCTTAATTGATAATTATTAGATATATCAATAAAATCAAAATAACTAATAAAAATAGCCAATGGTAATAAAATTAAAACTATTAATTTAGAAATTATTCGACTAATACTTATAGCTTCATTCGACAACAAATTGTAAATAATTAAAACAATGAAAATAGAAATCATAGGCTGAAAAATCCTATTCTCCATACTCATATTAAAACTAATAACATACAAAATAACTATAAAAATAGAAGTAAAATAAAACCATAATAATTTTCGATTTAAATCTATCTGTGGTAAGGAAAAAAGAAAAAAAAGTAAAGAAACTCCCAATATGCTTAATCCTTTATACAACCGAATGCAAGATACAATTTCCTCGTAGGCTCTAACCCACCTCCATTTTTCAAACTCATTTGATGAAGATTTCACTTTTACCATATTCTCCATAAAATCAAAGGTCAAAACAATTTCATCATTAAGAATTCCATTCTTGAATGCTATAAATTTCATACTATCTTCTACCGATTGCATTGTAGTTATGGGGACTGTATTCCCTAGCGCAATTTTATATTCTGTCGAAGGCTTAAGTTGATATAAAAACTCGCCTGAATGCCGCTGCTTTTCAACCTTCAAATAAATTATAATTATAAAAACAGGCAGTATTAATGTAACCAGTCCAATTAATTTCCCTCTAAAGGTTTCTAAAAAAAACAACAAAAATAAGGAACCTACTGCAGCACCTAGAATTCCAGCTTCATATCGAATAGAAGTAGCTATCAGCATTAAAAATGCTGACAACCAATGCTTGGAATTAATTCCAAGTAAATTCACATATGCAGCTGCACATAACATGAATGCTGTTCGGGTGTAATTCTGTTGTATAAATCCATCCAAACAAAATATCCCAAAAAACAAAACACTGAATGGGATTTTCCAATAAAATTTGCTTAACCTTGGAAGTTCAATAAAACACTTTAAAAGTATCGATGATGCCAAGATCTGAAGAAAATTCATTAACCAATCATACCAACTAATTGAAGGCTGAAGCTCGTACAATTTTACCACCAATGAACCAAACCCCAAATATATAAAGGTAGCAATATTACAAGGAATACCATCAGTTAAACTACCACTAAATGCAGCTGGGAAAAAACCTTGATACTCTTCATAATTAAATCCCCAAATCAGGAAAACAATACCCCAAAGAACAAATATTATTCCTAGAGAAAAAGCAAAAGGATAGTCAATGGAACTTTTCTTCACTTTAAATTACACTTTATCCTTCCAAAAAGCATTAAAAACACAATTCTGGATTGGGAGGAATACAAACCAAATAAAAGAAAACAACCAAAAAAATGGTTTTAGACTCCATTCTGGTGCCACTTGTCCTAACCCTATTCGAGTAAAAACAGCTCTAACAGAAAGTGCACCAAGGTAATTTGAACAATACCAAAGTGTTTTATTTCTATATTCATCCTTTAAAATATCAAAAACAATAATTGTTCGATTTTTGCCCGATCTATTCCAAACTGTATGCAAATGACAATCACTAAATGCAATGCATTTTCCATTTTCCCAACCCTTTTCCAATTTATCCACCTTAATACCGCAAATCGGATATGGTGCGGGAATATCTATACCTAAATGAAACCTAATATTGACATTGCTTTCACTGCAATGAGGAAAAATTTCAGCATCGGGCTCTAAAATTAAAATACCTCCCATAACTATCCCAGGAATACTCTTTAAAATACTCCAAGTTTTTGGAAAATTGTAGCAATTACTACTTTGCAACCACAGCATATTCATAAAATACACCTTTTTCCATGAATGCGCTCGACTCAACACAGGGGAAGTCCCTGCGTCAAAATTTTCAAACTGGTTACCATTCTTTATGAATTTTTCAATTTCATCTTTAATTTCTTCCCACCTCGACTCGATTGCTGGTATCCAATCAAATTGGTTGGTATCATAAAAAACAGGTTGGGTTCCAGCATATTGCCTTCTTTCTTTGATATTAAAAAACGGCTTTTCTACAGGCATCACATTACTCAAGATTAAAGGTTAAAAATATAAATAATTTCTTGACCCTAGGGATTGACATATATGTAAAAGAATTTGATATAAAAATTACATCATTGGGATTGGTAGAAAGAAAAAGCCTCTGAAAACTTATTTTAGCGGTCCCTTTTATTTTGAATTAAAGGCATAAAATTAAACCAGAAAAACTCAATTAACTTATAATCAAATAAATAGAATCAAAAATTAGCCTATTTCAATTTTAAAATACCAATAATTCAGTGCTTTAGGGAGGCATACTAGTTTATATTTGCAAAATCAATAGAAATAATAATTTGGCTTTTCCCATTTTGTAGAATGGCCATTATTTTTGAATTATGCTTAGGTTAGTTGTGTTTGGTTTGTTATTAGGGCTTTTTCTCCTTTTTACCGTTCAAGATAGAAATCTAGATTGGCAAAAATCACAAACTTCCTTGTCTCCATACGATTTAGACTTATTGGAATACCAAACCATGGCCGTAAATTTTGCCCTTTGCAATAAATTTCCAGTTTTTGGCTTTCTACTTTCAAAAGAGAAGTACAATTTTGAATGCCAAAATCCAAATGGTCAAAAGGTAACTAGAAATTTTGCACTAACTTTTTTTGACAAAACTGGACCTGCAAGATTTATAAGGAAACCTCCACTTTATGGATTTACACTTGGCCTGATTTATAAATTATGGGGGGTAGACCTTAGGGCAATTTTTGTTTTCCAGTTGCTTATTTTATGGTTAAGTAGTATTCTTTTAATCAATATCGGTAAGTCCTTGGCTCAAAAGGCAGGAGAACTAGTTGGATTCTTATCAGCCATCTTGTTCATTTACTTGAAAATCGATATGGCATTAAAAATTGACCCGGAGATTCTAATGACATTTTTGTTACTTCTTTGTTTTTCCTCTGAATCCATTCCATTAGATAAAAAGAGTTTTACCACACGCTTTTTTCAAGGTATCTGCTTAATTGGTGCAGCTTTATTTAGAGGCACAATATTGCCAACAATTTTTCTTTATTCCATTTTTCTTTGTTGGAGAGTCTTTCTTAATAGAAAACTAAAAGTCGAACTTTGGGGTTTAATCACAGGTGTGCTTGTAATCCTTATCCCTTGGACTCTTTTTGCAAACGGATTTAATATTGAAAATCAAGAAAGCCGGAAAGCTTGGGCAAAAAACAACGATTTATCAACCCCTGATCTTTCAATTCTACAAAAGACTTTTTCAGTAGAAATGGAATTTTCAGAAAGGGTAATAGAATACTTGTATAGAAAAGAATACGCTGTATATGCTAAAACTAATTCCTGGTTCTTGCTTACACCACAAGCAGAAGGAGATCAAATTTTAAGCATGCACAATGAATACTGTTATGATGGAGATTTTCATTTTGAATGGATCTTGATACAAAATTCTTTCTATAATAATCTCCCAAAAAATTCTGGTACACTTTCCAAATTAGTTGACTTTTACTCCTTTTATTCACCCTTTCCAATAATTATTTCCAAACTACAAAGGACATTTAAACAAACTTGGCGAGCATTTGCACTAATAGCTATTCTTTTTTTATGGATTTTATTCTTTCTTAAAGGATCTAGAACAAAATCTAATGAACTTCTTCCTTCATATATTCTATTAGCTATTCTGATAACCAATCTATTATGCATATCGATTTTTGTTTTCCCTGGTGATCCTTTATTTCTTGCCTTATCAGATGGAATTATAATACTTTTTGCAGGTCTATTACTACCATTGATAATTCAATGCCTGAAAGGAAGAAATATGTAAGTTTGCCTTAACCTAAAAAATATTTGAACAATGAAACCAGATTGCGTTAGTTCGTCACAATGGAAAAGATACAATACTCTTTTTTTCTTGAGCACTTTTTAGGAAGCAAGATTTATAAAAAGTGTTTTGGAAAAAGGGAAGCAAAACTTATAAAAGAAATAGACGAATATGCTTCAAAGGCATCAAAAGGAGAACCGTTCAAAGTCCTTGAGTTTAAAAAAGGAGAATATGAATTTCCCGAACCACATCCATACTATCCTGCTATATACCGAGGAGCAGCTCTGGATTGGGATTGCACCAAAAAATGGGACTTCGACTTTTTTAAAGAAAAATTTGGTGATAAGGAAATGGTACTTACAAATAATGTGGGTTTAGTTAATAAAGAACAATCCAAATTCGAAATGATTAAATTGAGTGATTTCATTGATCAAATGAAATCAGGCTCAAAAAAATATGTAAAATTTTCACAAATGATCCATGAAAATTCTGGATTGCAGGATGATTTTAATGGGAAATGGTTGCAAAAATTCCACATGACAAGTGAGTTTAAAAAACTATTTTTTATGTTTATGGGTGGAAAAGGCACATCTACTCCTATACATACGGCACTCCCTCCTACTGTTTTTGTGCAAGTCCATGGTAGTAAAAAATGGAATTTTTGGCCAACAAGTGATTGATTGTTTATTGGCGTCAGACCCGATAGACGATCTTACTATTTTTCACATGCAGATCCATATAACCTAAATGACCCTAATTATCCATTAATGAAATATGCAAGTCGGATTGAAGTTACTATTAATGCAGGAGATGTTTTATGGTTTCCTGCCTTAGTTTGGCACCAAGTTGAAAATCCAACAGAAAGTATTGGGGTAGCCTATAAGTTTTTTCATTTACCCTCTTCCTTTAAATCTTCTAAGATGTTAACTTTCTTGTTCTTTTTTGCAACTAAACCTTTTATCTTCCAATCCTATTTCCTTTCTAAACTGACAAAACGAGAATACATTTTCAATAATGAACAATAATGGAATTGAAGGTTAAACTAGTTTTGCATTTTCTTACTAGGTGGCTCCTGTTTTTTATAATTGTTTTTAACTCTACAACTCAGGCTAAACAAATTACAAACTCTACAGAAAGTGAGTCAGTTTGCACAAATAATTTCAATTGTTTCATTCTTACAAGAATTAGGTTTAATCACAGTGAAGTATTAGAAAAACTAAAGTTTCTAATAAATAAATCAGGGCGGAATCAGGAAGTAGAACCTATGCTACTCATTCCCGATGAATCAGGTAAAAACCAACTTCTAATGATGGGTGTAAGGGATGATTCAACCTATTACAATTTGAAAAACTCCAATATTTTGAGAGATTTTCTTCTTCAATCAGGAATGGAGGTCATTGCCCCCTTTCGATTTTTGGTTTGCATCGATATGATGAATTATAAATCAGATGCTAGTAGATTCTTAATCCTAATGGAACAATCAACAAAAAGTTACCATAAATGGCGAGAAAATCTACAAACAATTCTAAAAGAAAAAAATCAATTCAATTTGGCTTATCATTCGATTTTTTTAGAGGACGGAGATTCTTCTAAAATAGTTTTGGGTCTATTGACCGACCATATTTCTAACTTCAAAGAATGGATAAATAGCCCGGCCTTTAAAAGCAATTCCTATGATATATCAACAAAAATAATCTATGAATATTACCAATTAAATCCTAATAGTGACGGATCCTTGCTATCTCACATCCATTCATTTTCTAAATTTATAGATACTTCTCATACAATTACCGAATTCCCACCAGAAATGATTTTTGTCCAAGGCGGATCTTTTTTTATGGGACTCGATTCGGGTTTTTGCGATGCACAGCCTTGCCATTCAATCTCCCTAGATAATTTTTATATTGGGAAATATGAAATAACCCAAAGCCAATGGTTTCAGGTTATGAAAACTAATCCTAGTCGATTTGAAAATTGTCCAGATTGCCCAGTCGAACAAGTAAGTTATGACGATTGCCAAGAATTTATTTTACGTTTAAATCAATTAAGCGGCAAGAAATTTAGATTACCAACTGAGGCTGAATGGGAATATGCAGCACAAGGTGGAAATAAAAAAGCACAATTTGAATTTAGTGGAGGAAATGAGCTGAATTTGATTGGTTGGCAAATTGAAAATTCCAATTTTTTTGTACATCCAGTAGGAAGGTTAAATCCAAATGAATTAGGCATTTATGATATGACTGGGAATGTATGGGAATGGTGCAGCGACTTTTATTCTTCATCTTATTATTCAGAAAAAATAAAAGAGAACCCCAAAGGGCCTGAAAATGGAACCTTTGTTAGTCTTCGAGGGGGATCTTGGAATAGCCAAGTGGATGAATGTAAAATAAAGACTAGAAATAAAGACTACTCCTATAACCGTGGATTTCGAACAGGTTTAAGATTAGCGCTAAGCAAAGAATAATTAAATACCCTTATATTTCTTATATACTGAAGCCGCCCAAGCAATGGGAAGCTTCCAACCTTGGCTCCACCAAAAATTAATCGCCATACTAGGTTCTAAATTTCGTAAATGGTGCCACCAAAAACTAGGAATAAATAAGGTTTCTCCAGCTTTTAAATCCACAAAATAAGGTTGGACGTTTCTTAGCTCAGGAAACTTTGAATAATCGGGTTTTTCTACATCGATTTGAGAATGGTTGGGCAGATTACTTAACCTCGAATTTGGATAAACCTTCTCCAAAGGTTTAAAGATGGTAATCCTTTTAACTCCTTGAACCATAACATACAAATTCTCTGGTAAATCTTGATGCAAAGGTGATACCACTCCTTGAGGACCAATAAAAACCATAGATCTTAAAAATTTCCCATTTTCGCAATAAATTGGTGGCCTAAAATCTGAAGCTAATTTACTGGGAAATAATTCCTTAGAAGATGCAATTGTCCAACGTTTGTGAATGTTAGGATTATCAAATGTTGACAAACAATCTTCCAAAATCGCCTCTTGGGTTGCAGAACCTTTTGAAGTATTGATATCACATTCCCCATGAGCATTTAATCTGTATGCTTGAATTTTCGCTTTTCCATAATGTGTGTTAAAATATTCAAAATTCCATTTTTGAATTGCAGGCCAAGAATCTACTAAACCAGTTATTACAACTGGCGTTCCAGAACTTACATAATTCCTATAAAAGTTATCGATTGAAACTGGTGAAATTCTAGGTATTGGTAAAGATTCTTTCATTTTGCAAATTAAATTTTACTTAACGCACCTATACTAGCTTGAATAGGCTTCTGAAAGAGCAAATTAAATTCTAACATCGGTCCAACTATACATTCTGTACAAGGTGTATTTGCATTAAATCCATCCTTCCAAGATTGTTGTAATAGATTTACACCTTCAACATGCCCTTTCGTATATGGACATGGAAAAGCGAATCCCGAAGAATCCACAAACAAATAGCCTCTTCCTGCAGCACATGAATTCTCTAAAGAATGTCTTGCAGTTTGCTTATAGTCATTCCACCCTATTAAGTAATTTAGGTAAGGAAAGGTACTGGTTATTGGTTTGCCAGCTCTTTTTTCCTTAAGGATATATTTCCAAAACCTTCGCATTTCATCATTTTCTAAACTACTCGGAGCAGACCTTTTGGTATTTTCTGCATCATAGCATTCTGGTTGAAAATGAACATCAAAACCTTCAGCCATGGCTAAATTTATTACATAATCAGCTGCATCAAAATCAGCATCAGTTACTACACAAATTGCTGTTATTTTCTTTTTTTCGGAAATGATTCTTTTTATTGCTTGTAAAATTTTATCAAAACTATGTTTTCCTCGGTTTGAAATATGCTTATCCGGACTTCCATCAATGCTAGTAAAATAGTAGTCAATATCATTTAATGAATCGGCAAATCGCTCGTAAAGCAATAAATTGGTATTCATACTAATGAAGAATCCCTTCTGCTTTGCAAGCTTTACAATTTCACCTATATCCTTGCGAACAAGGGGCTCCCCTCCTAACAACCCTAATCGAACAACTCCCATACTTTTAAGTTCATTAAAAAGGACGTCTATTTCTTCCAAACTTAATTCTGGTGTTTTTAAATTGGGGCAATTACAATATGAACACTGAAGATTACATTTATTCGTAACTGCAAAAGATGCAGAAAAAGGACGTGGCGCCCCATTTGTATGGAAAGACCAAAGACTTTGAGCATACGCTAAACCCATTTGAACTAAACTACTTACTTCCATAGATATAAAATAGTGTTACAATCCAAAGTACAAAGAATATAAATCTCGATATGTACCAAGAGAAAACAACATTTTTGGAAAAAAAATACACAAAAAAAGGAATTAAAGATATAAATCCCAATTGCCAACCATCCACAAAAGCTAATACTCCAAATAACAATGAGCATAATATAAACAACAACAATTTAGCCCACACCCCTTTAAATTTTGCACTTGTTATTATTCTATTTCTTTCATCAGAATCCTTGTCAGTAATAACTTGAAAAAAATGAGCTACTCCTGTCATCAAACCTGCAATTGTCATTAACTTCCAGTTAAAAGAACCAACCAAACAAACATATAAACCACCCCAAAGACATACAATAATTATGTCCGCAATTGGAATTGACTTTAGTTTTTTAGAATACAGGTAATTAGTAAAGTATAAAGAAATTAAGAACAAGGAAATTTCAATTCCAAAATAAAAATAGGACGCTATAATGGTTAAAATTTGGATAAATGAAAGAATAACAAAAAACAACCCTTTATTGTCCAATATCAATTCGATAAAACCTAGGTCCTTCTTTGGATTTACCATATCCTCTTCTGCATCCTTAAAATCATTAAATCCATATAATGCGCACATAACAAAGAACGACAGAATCCCAGAAAACAAAACTTTATAACTCCATTCTTCGGCCATTAGTGAATGGGTAATGTTAAAAACCACCAAACCACCCTCGCCAAGTTTTATCCTATTTGTATATGGCTTAAAAATTAATAAAAAGGTTTTATGGATTATTCTCATTGAAAGTTTCCAGATAAATTTAAGTAGGATTAGAAACTTCTTTTACCTTTTTAATAGAATTCCTTTTTAGAACTTCATAAAGCCTTTGCTCTCCCCTTGAAACAGGAGTTCCTTTTAACAAATTCAGAAAAGTTTGAAATATTCTTTTAGGTCTAAAAAGGTAATTTGTGAAATAAAAAACAAACAAATAAAGTAATCGGTAAAACCTTAAAATCCAAGGATGAATATTTTCATTGTAAAAATATACATCCAAAAAAGAGTCGCTTCGAATGATTTTTTCATAATACTCATCAGAATCTGGATTGATTTTTCCTTCTCTTTCAAGTCGCGCATAAAGTTCACATCCTGTATATGGAACAACAACTGTTGGGAAAATATCATGAACACCTGCCTTACTAGCCTTGATCAAAAACCATAAAGTCTCCCAAATATGTTTATGTTTTTCTTCAGGAAGCCCAATTAACATATTCAACTTAATGCTCATTCCTTCCTTTTGGGTGTAATAAAACGATTGAAGCATATTGGGCAATTTAACCTTCTTCTTAATTACCTTAAGAATCTCCAAACTTCCACTTTCTGGGGCATAGGTTATGTTCCTACAACCAGTTTTATAAAGAAAATGCGCTACTTCTTGATCAATAGCTTCAGACCTAGTACCAGCAGGAATTTGCCATGTAATTACTATATTTCTTTCTATAAGTTCATTACAAAACTCTATAATCCAATTTTTATTTAAAATAGCCGTTAAATCATAAAAATCAAAGTTAGTTGCCTTGTAAAGTTTTTGAAAATATTCTATTTCATCAGCTACATCCTTTGGACTTCGCATATAGTAATTTCTCCCCCACATTTGCGGACTGCTACAAAAAGTACATTCATAAGGACAACCTCTGGTTGCCATTATGGGTAATGACAATTCATTTTTTATTACCCCGTAAGAAAGCTCATGTTCACGATAACTTTCAAGCGGAAAATACTCCCAAGCAGGCCATTTAATATTATTTACCTCCTTAACTCGCTTTCTTCTTGGATTCATTTTTATGGTATCCTCATCTCTATAGGCTATTCCACTTACAGTAGCTAAGGGCTCATTTGCTTGTATTTTCTCCAATAATTCAATAATTGTTTCTTCTCCTTCACCGAGCACACAAACCTTTAAATGTTTTGTTTGCTTCAAACATCGCTCAGGCATCCCTGTTATATGCTCTCCTCCTGCAATAATTGGAACTTCTGGGAAACTTATCCCTATTGAATCAATAAGAGCTCGATCATTTAACCAATTATTTGTAAACATAACATGTAACCCTATTACATCTACATCTGATGGAATTCGACCTACAATTTCCATATTAGTCAAACCATTAATTTCTATATCTCCTTTATAAACTGTATATTGATCAGGTTTTTCAGCGATCGCATCGATTACTGTAACCTTGTGACCTGCTGATTTAACTGCAGCAGCAATAAAGGCTAACCCAAGCGGGGCAGAAGGTTTTACTGTAATGGAAATTCTTCTTAAAACGGTAGATGGCCTAATTAAACAAACATGCATATACTGGTAAAATTCTTTTAATATTTAGGCATTCGCTTAAAAGGCCCTTTGGTTCTTATATAAAATCTAATGGTTTCAGATAGGGTAGCAAATATAACTGAAATTTTGGATGCAGAGGCTACCCCAGTAATACGTTCGGTTTGAATAACAGGGATTTCGCAAAAAGAAAACCCCTTTCGTTTGGCAAGAATAAGAACCTCAGCTAACATAAAAATTCCATCCGAAGAAATTACAATGCCTCCTTTATCAAAAATCCTTCTATTATAAAGATGAATCCAATTAAAATCAACTAAATGAATTCCAAATAAGTACTCAATTAAAACATGATAAACCCATGAATTTAGACGCATACTTAGTGAATATCCTAAACGAGCCACCCTGTAACTTACAACTACATCAGCCTTGGGTGCTGCCTCAAGAAATGCAAAAAAGGTTGAATTCGTTAGAGGACTATCTACCGGCACACAAAGCAGAAAATCATATATAGAATTAAATATACCCGTACGAACAGCCCCACCAAATCCCTTATTTTTGGTATGACTATGTATTTTAACATTCTGGCAATTTTTAAAATTATCTTCAATCAACTTTAATGAATTATCCTTACTGGCATCATTAACCACAACAACTTCATAGCTAACCCCACTTTTTTCTATCACCTCTATATTCTGGTTAATTGAATTGACAATAATGGCCTCTTCATTAAATACTGGAATTATTATACTAAAGGAAGGTCTTTTCTTTTCCATTTAAGTTCAAGAGTTCATTCAAATTATCAAAACAACTAAACTTCCAAAAAAAGAATCGTCAATTTGAAGTTCCAACTTACGGTTTTCTGCTATTATCCAATGTTTTAAAGGAGCCTCTTGGGGGGCTACAACTATGGAGACCGCAATTCTTTTTGAATTGGTAATATTTGGTGGAGAAGCGTGGATAATTCGCGAATTTAAAATCAAAGCTTCTCCCGCATTCATAGGTATATCAACCATTTCTTTTGCCTCCATTTCCCTGTCAAATGGGGCATCTTCAAACCTTGCCCGATTAAAGTTCTTAAATCGATTATGACTTCCTGGGATAATTTGCAAATTCCCATTCTGCCTTCCTACATTCACTAAAGGCACCCATATGGTATAGGATTCAAATTGAGGTTCATCAACAAAACTCCAATCTTGATGAGGGAGCAAACTAGAATTCGTGCCTGGATACTTTACCATGAAGTTAGCAAAAACAGGTTTAATATCCGTAAAGTAAGCACCCAGTGAAGGAAATAAAACTTCCTTAATAGTTTGGTCTACAATTCTTCTATGTTTCTCATTATTGCTCCAAATACTCGTATAGAATTCCTTATAAACACCGGCAGTGACGGATACCTCTTCAAAAAAATTAAGCAATTTGTCCACTTGATAATTTGAAAGGAGCGAAACAACACTGAATCCATCTTTACTAAGCTTCTCAAATAAAATATTGTTCATAATTCCTATTTATTAATTGCCCATTTTAAAATTCATAAACTTTTTAAACATATCTATAAGGCTATTTTTCTGGGAACTTTTGTGCTTTTTATAAAAGGATTCGAAGTTATCATTTAGCAATGGGATATTATTTGCCATTCTATCCACCAAAACACCCTTTTTCGGAAATTTAAAGTTTTCGTAATCCAAATAAAAAAAGGAGTCTTCAACGTTAAACCTTAACAATTCTTGCTGTCCTTCTGGAATAGAGTAATGCAGTAATTTCGATTGCAATGGAACCATTGAGATATTGATAGCTGGCCTAACCGTTTTCGAATAATTTGGCAGAGAATAGTGCAATGTCCGATGATTATAAATCAAGGCATTACCTTTCTTCATGGGAATTAGTTTACCAAATTCATTAATAATTCTTTCACCTATTGGAGGTTCCCATTGCATTATCCTAGGACCTCTTATCTTATTAGAAAAATCATGTGAATAGGGGATTACACCTATTGTGCCATTCGCCAAGGTCACATCTACTAACGGAATCCAAACAGCAAAACTTTGCAATTGATCTTCCTCAACATAGGTCCAATCAGCATGCAATGGCATTGGATTATTACCCCCACCTTCCTTAACCATAAAATTGGCAAAAATAGGCTGAAATTCAATAAAAGTATTTTGAAGGTTCTTTGACAGGTAGGTAACTAGGTGATGATGAATCTTGGTTTTATATTCAACATCAATTGAGAAGTGGGTTGTATGAAAAGGTGAAGGATTTGGGAAGGAATTGATATTATAAAATTGTATTAAGGAATCAATTTCACTCAAATTAGCAAATGGCACGATGGCATACCCTTCCTTTATTAGTTTTTCATTTGCTTTCGAATCTTGAAGAATATTTTGGTTCATAATAGTTTCAATCCATGAAGAATCTCTTCTAGAGAATATTTTGGCGGATTGTATTCAAAACGTTTAAAAACAGGGAAACGTCCATCTTGATTACCAAAATTATTCTCAAAAAAGAACTCGAAAGGTACATTATACATGCTTACAATACTTGAATCATCTTTCATATGGTAAAAATACAACTCATAGGAAGGATGGAGAAGCCCAAAATGCACTACTGGCCTTGGGTAATTTGTTTGGTTTATAAAAGAACCATGCAAAGTTCGATCCGCATAAACAACCAAATCCCCTGCCTTAGCCTCAATAATATCACTGGACTTAAACAAAATTTGTTGATATTTCAAGTATGGCCATTTCCCAAACATTGGTAAGGGATAATCAAAAAAAGTATGGCTATATTTCAAAGTATATAAGGCGCCGTTATCTACGCTGATATCTATAAGTGGTATCCAAATATTCCTATATTGGAAACGAGATTCATCTTGAGATGAATAATCCCTGTGAAGATCTGTAATTCCATTCCTATTCGGATTTTTTACCATAAAGGAAGCAATAGGACAAGAGAAATTTTTGAATATCTCTCTTAATTTGGGCGTTAGTACTGTCAATATTTTCTGACTAATTTCAATAGAAGTTTTTTTAGGCAAATTATATAGGCTATTCCACATGCCTTGTTTTTCACCATTATAGTTATAACTTTCTTCAAAAAATGTTCTCAATTGACTAAGCTCAGTTTCGTTTAGAAAATTTGGTGAATGAATAAATCCGTTTGTCGAAAATTCATTTTCAATTTTATGATCTATAAATTCAGGCTTTAACATTAAAAATCTAGTTTTTTCAAACAAATATATTCCAAAATTTATTATGATAAAACCCTATTCATAACCAATAAATATACAATCGTAAGGGATAAATCTAAAGGGCTGTTTACCAATTTAATACCAGAACCAACCTAGCTGTTCTTGTCAATCAACATAATCCACCATTATGGAAAAATCAATATTGATTGCCAGATTTCCACTAACTCATGGCCAAATCCAATGAAACTTATTAACTATACTTTTTCCGTTTCAAATAAAAATTAAACGAAATGATTTTGCAGATCATGACTTATAACTCCGCATTATGCCTTAGGAAAACTGAAACGATTAAGGTTCTGTAAATCAATTCGTTAATCTTAATAGGTATCAACTTCTATTCCAAAACACTCCTAGAGGAGGCAAATCCAACTAAATCAAAAAGTCCAGTTTAATTAATCCTCTTTTTGACTAACCCAAACTAAAAAAGATTTAGGCAATTGTACTTCAAATGTTTAGGCAATTTTCTTAGTCGAAATTTGGGAGGATCGATTGGTTTGTCTTTACAAAGGAATCAATAAGGATGTATCGACTTGTTGCATAAAAAAGAACCCAAACTCCAAGTCTATGAACTTTTCTAGAAAATTAAGGAAAGATTATTTTTAAAGAATTACACTGAAAGCCACCATTTGGTCGTCAAACAAATTTTCATTCTCACACATGCCCTGTCCCTCAGAGGCGTTCCGCGTTTTCCAAGAAAAAAATCAAGGTTAGACCAAGAATAAATTTGTAGGTCAAATTCGGCGTTTAGCTTTTAATACCCTTTATTATACAAGACTGGGAACCATTAGTTTGCACTTAAATTCTAGAAGTTAGGTACTTTTTGAATTGGTGTGAAATGGAAAGCTTAAATTTTACTTGAAATGAAATTAATCATAATCCGCCCATCATAATATTCAAGAACCTTGTGATTCCTGAATTTTAAAATTTCCGAAGAAAACAATTAAGTTATAATCATCCAAAAATCCCATTCTAAAACAAACTTTAAATGAAACCAAGATTTAAACTTTTAAGTTTATACATTTACATCTCTTTTTTTACCTCCTATGGGCTCCCTGAATCTTGTTTTGATATGCCCGCCCCCGGTTGCAGTTATTGAACCTTGGGTTGACACTCCACCCTATGCTAGGGATTCTTTGGCCTTTTTAGCTGGATACCTTCGAATCCTGCCAGAAGTTTCAATTCTTATAATCGATGCGAAATATGAACAATTAAGTTTTGATGAAGTTGTTAAGAGAGTAGTCGATTTCAAACCAGACATTATTGGATTAACAGCCTATACCCAAGAAATTAAACCTGCCGCTTATTTAGCAGGATTGTTAAAAAGACAATTACCTGATGCTGTAACAGTTATTGGAGGAGTACATGTAACTGCCATTCCACTCCAAACAATGCAAGAATTTCCAACATTTGATATTGCGGTCGTTGGAGAAGGAGAAATCACTTTATCTGAGCTATGTCAAGCAATACAAAACAAAACATCCTTAACTTTAATAAACGGTATAGCTTTTCGTGATTCATTTAAAAACATTATTCAAAATCCACCCAGAGAAAAGATTGCTGACATAAACATCTTACCAATGCCAGCTTGGGATTTAATGCCCAAAGCTCCAATTTATTTTATGCATACCCAAAGAGGGTGTTTATTTAAATGTACTTTTTGCATGAATCACAATGGAAGGGTTGCAAGAGCTAGAAGTGTTAATTTGGTGCTTGATGAAATGGAATATATTGTTAATAATTTTGCCCCTCCACAAATTAACTTTGGTGACGAACTATTCAGTTTAGATATGGAAAGAACAGCCCAACTCATGGATGGAATTATCAATAGGGGACTTCATAAAAAAGTAACGTGGGATGCCCAAACCCATGTTAGGTTTGTAAATTACGATTTACTTTTAAAAATGAAAAAGGCCAATATTTATCAACTAGATATGGGGGTTGAAACTGGTGATCCAGAGCGATTGAAGGAAATGGGTAAAGGAACAAACCGAGATTTAATTTTAAAAGCTTTCTCCGAAGCACATAAAGCAGGTGTAAGAACCGGCGGATTATTCATTTTTGGACATCCAAATGAAACTTCAAAGTCGATAAGAAATACAATTGATCTAGCTGTGCAATTAAATCCAACTCTTCCTATGTTCGGAAGTATGACCCCTTTCCCAGGAACCGAGGTTGCCCGTTTAGCAGCCTCTGGCCAAGCAGGATATTTATCTTTGTCTTCGGATTGGGATGATTATAAAATGCGTTTAGGAAGTGGACTTACCTACAGGGATTTAACGAAACAAAAAATTAATTTTTATATGTTGATTGCCTACCTTAAAATTTATCTATGCAATTTTAGATTTTTTGATTTTCTAAAATTTTTATGGAATTATAGAAAAGGTGCTTTTCAGTTGCTAAAGAAAACATTCCGTAAGGAAGATATTTTAAGCAATCGAATTCCTAAACCAGCAGATTATGACACAATAATCAATTCACAATATGCAATCTCAAATAATGATATGATAAAGTCTAGAAAAGAATTTTGGGAAATTCAACAATCAGAGAACAAACGATTAAAAACATTGTTGCGTTTAGGATAGAACAATGAATGAAAATAAAAAGTTAAGAATCGCCTTAATTAACCCACCAGTTTTAGCTGTCTTGGAACCATGGTTCGACGAACCTAAATTTGTACGAACAGCCCTGGCATTTTTAGCAGGTTATTTGCGTGCATATGGTGATTTTGAACTTTTATGTATTGATGCTAAATTTGAAAAACTCACCTTTAATAAAGTTGTCGAACGTTGTGAAAAATGGCAACCCGACATAGTTGCCTTTACCGCATTTACAAACGAAATTAAACCAGCCGCGTATACAGCCGGACTTATTCAGAAAGCTCTTCCAAATGTAATAATTGCTATAGGGGGTGTTCATGTAACTGCAATTCCAGAACAAACCTTACGTGAATTTCCTACCTTCCACCTCGGAATTGTAGGGGAAGGAGAAGAAACTTTTTTAGAGTTTTGCAATGCAGTTTACCAAAATAAATCAAATTTTGATGATATTCAGGGTTTAGTTATTAGAGATAAATTTGGAATTCCTTATTTAACGCCACCTAGACCAAGAATTCTTAATCAAGATAGCATTCCTACTCCAGCTTGGGATTTACTGCCACCAGCTGAGGAATATTATATCCATACAGTTCGAGGATGCCCTTTCAATTGTGTTTTTTGCATGAATCCCAATGGGAAAGTGGCAAGAAAACGAAGTATTGAAATGGTTGTTGATGAAATGGAATGGCTAATTTCTAATTTTGGTGCAAAGCGAATTAGTTTTGGAGATGAACTATTTAGTGTTGATATGAAGCGAACTTCAGAATTAATGGATTTAATGATTGAACGCAAAATCGGCGAGAAAGTAAGTTGGGATGTACAAACCCATGTTGCATATGTCAATGATGAACTATTGGCAAAAATGAAAGCCGCCAATATTGAAAAATTAGAAATGGGTGTAGAAACAGGCGATGAGGCGAGCTTAAAAAGAATGGGGAAAGCCACCAATGCTGGTATGATCTTAAAATCATTTCAATTGGCTAGGAAATATAAAATAAAAACAGGCTCCTTCTTATTATTAGGACAACCTAATGAAACACATCAAACAATTTGGAAGACAATTCGCTTTGCAATAAAACTTAATCCAACTGAACCAATTTTTGGAACGATGGTGCCTTATCCTGGAACTGAAGTTTCAAAACTAGCGGCAAAAGGCGAAGCTGGTTTTAAACTAATTTCAACAAATTGGGATGAATATAATAAGCAATTTAACGGCTCTCTGGAATTTACAAATATCAGCAGAAGGACTTTGGAATGGTATCAAATAATTGGATATGTTTCTGTATTTATTTTCAATTTTAGATTTTTAGATTTCATTAAATTCTTTATTACCTATTTTGGAGGAGCTATGAAACTGTTTTTCAAAGCCTTTTTAGGTAAAACAAGTTTAGGAGAATTAATGAATCTACCAAATGACTATGAATCAATTATAGGTAGTCCTGCAACCATTTCAGTTGAAGAAATGATTGCTGCGAGGGAATCATGGAAAAGGGTTCAAATTGGAGAAGTTGGAAGGACAAAAAAAATAATGCCAGAACTACTTGACAAACAAATGCCTAAATTAGATTGAACAACCTTTCTTCCTTCAATTTTAGCCAAATTAAATTCATCAAAACATTTTTAGGAATAGGAATAAGCCTATTTCTACTTTTTTTATTGATAAAAAAAAGTCAAGTTGAATTTAGTTCGGCAATAAAAGCCATCACTTCACTTAAAACTTTACTATATTTTGGTCTTTCATGCCTTAGTTTCTTATTAATGACGTTGATACATGCCTATAGGACACAAATTATTTTTATCGATGAAAACACAACATGGAAAAGCACAAAAGCTTTGAAAAGTTTGATCTTGGGAAACTTTTATAATTGCCTATTACCTGGAAATTTAGGGGAAGGAATTAGGGCCTATCATTTTAGCAAAGAGAATAGAATCTCATTTAATAAAACTTTGGCAGTATTTTTTGTTGAAAAGGGAATAGATGCACTTATGGCAGGACTCCTTTTGATGATCCTATTTGTAATTACTCCATTCAATTTTCATATAGTCAACCTTGCCTTCATGGCAACAACTGTAGCCATAATAGTTTTCGGATTTTGCCTTTATTTTTCATTAAAAAACAATTTATTTTTCAAATTTTTAGTTAATTTTATATGGATAAGTAAAGCAAGAATATTTACATATAAACTATTTATAAACTTCAAATATCATATACTTAGACTAAACAAATTTAAAACAATAAATTTGTTTATAATCATGGGATACTCAATGTTTTTAATGAATTCTATTCAGTTTATATTGATCCTTTTTTGTGTTGATTTGCCATATGAAATGCAATCCGTTTCCTCTGCACTAATTTTGTCTCTTTGTATGATAATTATTCTTGTGATCCCTTCATCACCAGGAAATATCGGTGTTGCCCATTATGGTTTATTTATCGCATTGGAATATATAGCCGAAATAAACAGGATACCGTTGGACAATCATCTTTTACAACAATTAGCAATTGCTAGTATCTTAATGCATTTTTCATACTTCCTTCCTGAAATACTTATGGGGGTAATTGTATTGTTTATCGAAAACAAAAAAATATTCTAAATTTCTTAGTAAAATTGAATATTATTACATTTTTATTTTTTATAATACTAAAATAAAAATGGGAATAAATTAAAAAATAAAGAATGTTTTTAAATATCAAATTTTTTGGAAAGTGTAATCTATAAAATTAAGAATATTTGCAATTTTCTTTGCATACAAGAGTGTATCAATTGAAGGGGTTCCGCAACTAATGGAAAAAATAAACTCTTGAAAAACGTTCTTCAATGGTTCACCATAGTTGATATTCGGGGAAATAATATCGCCACCTCTAATTTGAATTTGGTGTTGAGCAAAGTCCTTGACGTAATTAACATATCCAACACCCGGATTAATTATTTTCAACTTTTCTACTGGACTAATATCGTCAAATACCACCATTTGTCTTTCCCCAACAATTTCTATTAAACGTTGTTTTATAGGATTAAGCCAAGATACCTCTATATGTAAAATTAATCCATTTTCATAAATAAGCTGAATATAGGCTATGTCCGGTATTCCATTCCCCCCTAGGCTTCTTGTGGTACAATAAGCCTTTTTCGGCATTCCAAACCAAAACAATGCAATAGACAAATCATGTGAGGCTAAATCCTCAATTACTCCCACATCTCTTCGAATAGGGCCATAACCAGTTCGTTTAAATGTGGCATGAATTATATTTCCTAGATCTCCATTCATTAATCTCAAATGAATTTCCTTAACAACTGAATTGAATAAGTAGGTGTGACCTACCAATAATATACAACGATTCCTTGCTGCCAACTTCTCCAACTCTTCAATTTCAGAAAGTCTTGTAGAAAGAATCTTTTCACACAGTACATGCTTATGATTGTCTAATAAAGTCTTTACTATTTCAAAATGTGTACTTACTGGTGTAGCCACAATAGCTGCATCAAATTCTAAATCAACTAAAGCCTGTTCAACTGTTCTACAAACATTAATACCAAATGGGGAATCAGCATCGAAACAGGAATTATCAATTTCTACCAGCCCAACAAGATTTACATCCGAGTGCATTTGAGCCAATCTTACAAAATTGCGTCCCCAATATCCATAACCTACTACTATAATTCCAATCTTCCTTTTATCTTCTGACACGCGGTATATTTTATTTTAAAAAAAAACAAACACAGAAAATTATTGGTCTAAATTTGCCAATTGCACCTTCTAAAATTAATTTTGGCTAAAATATTGGTATTTTTAATTGGTTAATGAAGAAAAAGCCTTATGAAAGTTTGCCTAATTAATCCTCAGAGGCTATTGAAGCCAATTAGTGCATCAATGAAACCTGCGCCATCGCTGGGATTAGCATTTATTGCATCGGTATTAAGGCAAAATGGTCATGAAGTTTTAGTATTAGACTGCATTGCCGAGGCACCAGACACTTATTATTCTTTCAAAGATGATATTGTATACAATGGTCTAAGTTTTAACGACACGGTGGCAAGAATTCCAGCAGACACAGATTTAATTGGTTTTAGTATCATGTTTAGCGGCAATTGGCTGCATAATCGGATATTAATTGATTATATTGGAAGGCATTTCCCAAATGCAAAGGTTATTGCAGGAGGAGAGCATATTACCGCATGTCCGGAATTTTGTATTAAAGAAACTAAAGAATTAGATGTTTGCGTACTAGGTGAAGGAGAAGAAACCATAGTTGCCTTAGTACAAGCATTCATAAATGGAGATTCCTTATCCGAAGTAGAAGGGATTTGCTACAGGGATCCTACTGGTTCTCCAATAAAGGTCCAAAGAAGAAAAAGAATAAAAGAAATTACCAAAATTCCTAGACCGGCTTGGGATTTATTTCCATTAGAAAAATACAGGCAAAATAGTATTATTTATGGTGTAGACCGGGGTATGGTATCCTTGCCATTGATGGCAACTAGAGGTTGTCCGTACGAATGCACATTTTGTAGTAGCCCTCAAATGTGGACCACTCAATATAGCATGCGTCCCGTCGAAGATGTGGTTGATGAAATAGAAGAGTTTTACAAACGGTTTGATGCAAGAAATTTTGATTTTTATGACCTAACTGCTATCATAAAAAAACAATGGATAATCGACTTTTGTAAAGCGCTATTAAATCGCAATTTACCAGGAATTACTTGGCAAATCCCAGCAGGTACAAGAAGTGAAGCAATTGATACAGAGGTAGCATTTTGGCTAAAAAAATCAGGTTGCAGCAATATTACTTATGCTCCAGAAAGTGGAAGTGCTATCACCTTGAAAACCATAAAGAAAAAAGTTAAATTAAATAAAATGCTAGAATCCATCAAGCATACATCCGCGGAAGGAATGAACATAAAAATTAACTTCATTATAGGTTTTCCAAATGAAACACACCAGGATATTTGGAGCAGCATTCGGTTTTTAATTCACGCAAGCAAGGCTGGTGTAAATGATATGTCACCAGCTATTTTTTCTCCCTATCCAGGTAGTGAATTGTTTAACCTTTTGCTTTCAAAGGGAGAAATCAATATGGAAAATGACTCCTACTTTATTAATATTATTAATGTTGACACCTTGTGGGGAAGCCGGTTCTACAATTATACCATAAGTAGCTTTATGTTAAAATTCTATTTAATAATGTACTTGGTTGTTTTTTATGGTACTAACTTTATTTTTTATCCTAAACGTTTTTTCAAAACAATGAAGAACCTATTGCTACAAAGGTATGAATCGCGAGGTGAAATGGCTTTAGGTGAGTTAATTAAACGCAGCAGAGTAAAAATATTACCTAAAGAGCAAATTAGCCCTTCCGTTTAATTTCCATTTCAACCAACGGCTCATTATGAAAACTCTATTGTTAAATCTTCCTCACTCTACACGCATCCAGAGGCGGTATATGTGTTCATCGTATGCTCCTAACTATCTATTTCCACCAATAGAATTAATTAGTCTAGGAGGAATTATCAAATCTTGGAAAAACTTGGAAGTAACACTTTTAGATGCCATAGCTGAAAAATATACGGAAGAACAGGTTTGTCAATTTATCAAAAAATACAACCCCGCTATTATTGTTACTATTTCTGGATTTGAAACTGTGGAAGATGACATGAATTGTATTCGAACATTAAAGAACAATTTTCCCTCTTCCAAAATAATTTTATTTGGCCACTATCCAACAGAATTTCCTGAGGAACTCCTGATAGCCTCACAAGCAGATTTTATCCTTCGGGGAGAACCCGATTTGATTTTTTCCAAATTGCTGGATGAATTAATTTCAGGAAAAAGCGACTTCTCTATTGAAGGTGTCTGTTATTGGAAAAATGGAGAAATACAGATTCAAGAAAAAACCAGAAGAATTCCTGATCCAAATTCTTTGCCGATTCCTGCCTTTGAATTATTAAATCCAAGACATTATTCTGAATTTTTAATGCCAAATCCTTTTGGACTAATTCAAACAGAACGAGGTTGCCCATATCAATGCAATTATTGTGTAAAATCATATGGTAGTAAACTTACAGCACTTACTCCTGAAAAAGTTTTGGAACAAATACTACACTTAAAAAAATTATTTGGGATTAAATCACTTCGATTTATTGATGATACATTTACTGTTATACCTGAAAGAGTAATGAAGATTTGCCAACTTCTAATCGAGAACGATGCCGATATTAATTGGAGTTGCTTGAGCAGGGTAGATACGATTAATGAAGAACTTTTAATTGTGATGAAAAAAGCAGGCTGTAAAAGAATTTATTTCGGAGTTGAAACGGCAAGTGAAAAAATGGCAACACTATTTAACAAACAATTTGATAGGGAGGAAGCAATTAAGAATCTCAGACTTTGCAGGAAAATTGGTATTGAAGCAGCTGGCTTTTTCCTGATGGGACACCCTGAAGAGAATGATCAAGATATAGACCAAACAATCCAATTCGCGATCAAATCAGAATTAAGTTATGCTGTGGTTGGACAGCTTACACCTTATCCCGGTACCGCCTTGTTTAATAGTCTTAAACCATATTTGGATTTTTCTATTTTCCCTTATCGTAATTCCTTTCTAGATAAAACTATTGAAACCAATTACAACAAAAACGAAGCAAAATTTTATAGAGCTTTTTATTTTAATCATAGCTATATACTTAGAAAACTCCCTTCTTTTTTTGGAGAGTTCTTGAATCACCTCAAACTAATCAACAACCTGTTTATCAATAATTTAAAAGTCAGAGGCTTTGGAAAATACCCACGTTTTAATTCAATTAATAGGGCAAGCAAGTAAAACAAATAATGCCGATAAATAGAGACATAAAACTTGTTGTATCAATTGTTGGAATTTGTTTGACATTTTCTTTTGTTTTATCTCCATCCTGGGGATATTATGAATCATTCGTGGCCCATTTATTAAGTGGCTCGATTACTAAAACACCTTTTATTGATTTCTACATATATGGACTTGAGCCTTTCTGTTACCTAACAGCATTTCTACACTCCTGCATACCAAATGCACCGTGGTTTGGTATATTATATTTGACAGGAATTATACTATCCACCTTTATTATCCTTCAATCCTTATTCGTTATTCATGAAATCCAAACAATAAAACTCAAATTTCTATTGCCATTTCTCATTATCCTTTTGAATGTCAATTTAATTGAATATTCAGCAACGTATTTGGGATTTATGTTAACGGCTTCAGGTATAATTGGTTTATGGAAAATATTTTGCTATGAAAATCATTTTAAGGTTTTCAAAATTAAGCCCCTTTTCTTTGCGTTTTTGTTTATTTCTGGCTTCTCTTTAAGAATTGAATCCGGACTTGGGGCCACTTTAATGATAGGATCAATTATTCTTCTAAAAGATGGATTCAGACCCAAGGTATTTAAAATTGGTATTTTACCTGTTATCTCACTGACCCTATTTTCAATATATTTTGTTTCAAAGCATCAAAAATATACTTACTTGAACGAAATCGAACCCTACATATTTTATGTAACGGATTCAAAATACAAGCCCTCAATACAATTCCGAAATCCAAAGGACTCTATAATCATTACTGCTATTCGAGGTTCTTTTTTTATGGATACTCCTGTTCTTACACCTGACTATTACAAATATTTAGCTACCAACAAACTGGCAGAAGAAGCAAAATATACAAATCTGCCTCTGCATGTGCTTAAGATTGCCTACCAAGTATCCAAACAGACAATAATTGAAAACTACCTTATCCTTCTAATATGGCTACTATTTATACTAATTGCCCTAACCCAAACCAATAATGACTTGGCAAGAAATATTAAATCTTCCATTATTGCATACAACCTTTTTAGTTTAATAATTATAACAATATTGGCTTATTTATTGAAAATGGAAAAATGGCATTTCATTCCATTAGTTACAATGGCAATCTTTGGTAATCTTTTCCTAGGTGGGCCATTCCTAAATGAAAGCCTTAATACTACAAAACACCATTTCTTAATCCTTATCTCCTATACATTATTAGCCTTTATTTCAACTTCAAAAGCCTACAAAATAAGTATTAGAACGGAATCAGAAGAAAAGGAAACAAACCTAATTTATAATCAAATTCAAGAGATACATCCGAATAAATTAGTTTTCTTAGATGTTGATTCTCGGTTAATTCTTTCCAAAAAAGTATTTGTTAGTTTTGAAAAGGTGCGCAAAATTAATTTTGTCCTTTACGACCTAGGACAATTAGGCCTATTAAATCAATATAAAAAAATATTGGACGAAACTTGCCACTGTAATTCTTCTAATGCTTCTGCCTTCTTTCAATTCTTAAACAAGGAAAACAACAATATCCTTTTCATAGCAACTGACTATAGAAGTCAATTACTCTCAAGTTATGCTAAACTTGTCCATCAAGTTGAATTACCATTTAGAAACACAGCAGACGATTCAATAAACACTTCCTTCTATTTGAAAGAAAATAGTCTTCACTTTAAACAATTAATTCCAAAAGAAAAGTAAATGTTTCGATTCTATTACTTCAAAGATGAAAAAAGAAACTAATTTGATGGAACCAGCCTATTATTTTTTAAAAGAAGAGCCCTACGAAGGAAACCATTCCTACTTCTATGACTCTGCCAATTTTCCAGCCCTAGTAGAATTAGAGAAAAACTGGTTAACTATTCGTGAAGAAGTTTTGGGAATAATTACTGATGAAGAATTAAATGGTATTAAGAACCTTAACCCCCCATATCTATCCCATCCTAATGCTTGGAAGAATATTTATTTTTACAACTTTGGGTGGAAAAAACACAGGAATTGTTTACGTTTTCCAAAAACTCATTCCCTATTAATGAAGATACCCAACCTCGTGTTTGGGGGTATCACGGTATTGGAGCCTAATAGCAGAGTGTTACCACATAATGGAGAAACTAATACTACCATTCGTTGTCATTTAGGATTGAAAATCCCATCTGGTTTGCCCCTATGCGGGGTTCAGGTTGGAAATGAAGAACAACCTTGGAAAGAAGGGAAAGTATTAATGTTCAGCGATGCCCACTTTCATCAAACTTGGAATTTATCAAGTGAACGAAGATTTGTACTTGTCTTCGATATTATCCGAGAAGAATATTCAAAACACCCAAAGATGGTATGTGCCAATGTACTTGGAGCGCTTACTTTAAAATTTTTTTATAGTAAAATACCCAAACTAAAAAAAATTCCATATCCAATTTTAAATCTTACTCATTTCTTCTTCAAAATATTTTGGAGATTTTATCTTCCTCTACAGCAACGCATTTCCTTTTTGCCATAAACATTTAAAAATACAAACTAGTAATGCTTTCAGCAATAAAATAAATTATAATAACTAAGAAATTAAAATTATCGCCTAAATTTACTCCATGTTGAAGCCAATTTTTAAAAGGGAAGATTTCCAATTGCAATTTGAAAGGGATGGTTATTTAGTTGCGAGGCAACTCTTACCTATGAAGCTAGTTAAGGATTTGAGAAGTCTCTATAAAAAACATGAGGATGTCCATTATGGCAAGGTACTTAGTATGCATTCAACTGCTCATACTAATCAATTTGAAGTTTTAAAAGAAATTTATAATCAGCTGGTTGAAAAAACTTCAGAATATTCCGATAAATTTTTAACCAACTATAAATTCTATTTGGGCAATTATTTAGTAAAAGAAAGCCGAAAGGATTCACTTTTTGACATGCACCAAGATTGGACATGTGTAGATGAGCCAGATTATGTTTCATTTAATTATTGGATGGATTTAGAAGGAATGGACCAAAGGAATGGCCAACTATTCTTTGTAAAAGGCTCTCAGCGATTGGCCCCAAATATTCGCTTTTCTCCGACCTGCCCAACCCCTTGGGAGAAAATCAGAAAAATTGCTCCGTATTTCTATACTTTCATAAACACCAACCCAGGAGATGTAGTTTTCCTTAACAATGCGGTTTTACATGGTTCCGTTCCAAACCATTCCGGCAAAAGTAGAATTGCAGCTATTTTGGGGGCATATAGTTCAGATGCGCATTTATTACATTATTACAAAGACATAGATGCGCCGTTAGATAAAGTTGAAAGGTATTTAGTAACTTCTGAATCCTTAATTAACATGCCCCGCGGACAAAGGCCTCCTGGTGGGGTTTTTGACGGATTTGTCACCTACAACACAAATGAAGTAAGTCCAGAACATTTTTATTCCTTTATGATGGAACAAAGCAATTTGAGTGACAAAATCAGGTATTATGGTCGAAGAATTAAATCTGTAATTCCTTCCTAGACCGGAAAAGATTGTACCATGAAACCCTTTTTAAAAACCGAACAACTTGAAAAAAAATACCAAGAATTTGGGTTTGTAAAAATCCCCTTTGCGACTAATTCTATTCTAATTGAATTAAAAAAACTATTTACAGAGTTTTGTCTTACTACAAACCATTCAGATGGACAGGTATTTTATAGTGTTTTTTCAAATACTTTGGAAAAAAACTTACTTTTAAGTGAAAAGATTAAAAAAATAGTCCTACCCCATTTGAACAATTATTTTAATGACTTTCAATTATTTGCACCTCTTTTCCTTGTAAAATTACCTGGCAATTCCCCCCTTTCTTTTCACCAAGACTGGAGTTATCTTCATGAGCAACAATCCCCCATTGCCACCCTTTGGCTACCCTTAGAAGAAACAAACATCCATTCTGGATGCCTACAGGTTATTTCGGGCAGCCATCTTTGGAAAACAAATTATAGGAGTGGAAGTTTACCATCCTCTAGACACAGCTCACAGGAAATTCGTTCATCAGCTATGTCAATTGAAACAAAAATTGGAGAGGCAATAATTTTCCATCCAGCAATTTTTCATGGTTCTCAGCCAAACCTTGGAGATAAATCTAGGATTGTGGTTGCTATGCTTATTTTACCTAGTGATAAAAAGCCAATGTACTTTCATCAAACACATAAAAACAAACTGAATTGTTATGAGATGAATGAGGCCTTGTTTTTTGAGGAGATTGACTCCATTAGTCAAGGCAATCCTCCTCAAAATATGGTTTTAAAAGAAACCATTACCTATCAACACGATTTACCTTCTGCTGAAGACTTATTTTCATTTCTAACCTACAGATAATGAGTTCACTTTTTTTAGAAGAAAATATAGAACTAGAATTTATTGAAAATGGATTTGTAGTTTTGCCTTTGTTGGACGAGACAAGCAGTGAAAAGCTATTGAACCTTTACCATCAAACTTATCGTCAACCAACGAAAGGCCTTCAAGCACTACTCCGTATAGGCACACCTGATCAGAATATCCAGTTGCATCAAGAAATTGGAGAATTAGTTAAACCTAGGCTAAACCACTTTTTTAAAGCATTTTCCTTTAATGCCAATCATTTTATTGTAAAAAGTGCAGGTGATCCAAATGAATTTAAACTTCATCAAGATTGGTGCGTTGTTAATGAAAAACAACATTTGGCGGCTCATATATGGATAGCCTTGCAAGATACAAATCAAGAAAACGGTGGTCTATTTTTAGTAAAAGGAAGTCATAGGTTTTTCAACAACATTAGAAGTGGTTCTTGTGGAATTGCATTTATTGATTCAAATCCCATAGTAAAAAAGCACCTAACTACCTTTCAATTAAAAAAAGGGGAAGCTGTGGTATACCAACAATCCTTGTTCCATGGATCCTTTGCAAATTCAAGTTCTTCAGACCGAATCATTTGCCTAACTAGCTTGAGGCCACAATTGGCACCAATGACCTATTACCAATGTAATGATTTGGGTATACAAGAAATTTCAATTACCCCTGAACTTTTATTCAAGCAAATAGCAACCTTAGAGAAAGGGTTTATCGATGATAACGGCTTAGATAAAAAAAAGGCACCTATACCAGAAATCAACACAAATCAAATTACGAATTCACTTTTTGAATCTTTGCTATGATGGATGACAGGATTAAGATAATGGACAAAAAAATGCAAAGTGAACTGGATCAAAAAGGGTATTTCAAAATCACTTTGTTGGGACAAGATTCAATCCAAAAATTGATTGATTTGTTTCATACCTACTTCCAACCTAAAGAATTACCGGTAATTTTCAATTCTTTGACAGGAACAAATAGTTTGGAAATCAAACAAAACATTCACAAAGAAATTTTAAAAGAATGCCATTCGCCATTAAATAATGTGATGTCTGATTATTTTCCAGTAATTGCAATGTACTATGCCAAACATAGTCATGAAGAAAGTGAAGTTGGATTGCATATTGATCCGTCTATGACATTGGAAAGCCATGAGCATCTTGGAATTTGGATTCCATTGCTATTAGATGAAAATGATAGCGCTAGCATGTATTTCCTAACTGGAACCCATCCTATTACCCCAGTTTATCAATCAATTACAATACCTTCGCCCTTTTCCCAAATTGAAAAGGAAGTAAAACCAATTATGGATTGTGTAAGTTTAAAAACAGGCGAGGCACTTATTTTTAGAAATAATTTGCTACATTATACGCCTAAAAACGCAAGTGGGAAACATAGGATTGCCGTAATAATAAAGGTTATTGACAAGGAAGCGCCACTGATTAGTGCCTATTTCTCCCGTTCAACCGAAAATTCTGAAATCGAACTTTATGATTTGCCCAAGGATAGTTATCTTACATTACCCATGAATGAGAGTGAAATACCCTTGAACGGAAAAAAAATTGGTAGTATTTATAATCCTAAAGCCAACTTCTCTTTACAGGATGTTGAACAAATTAAGCAATATGTCCGAAGATTCCATTAAAAATATAATTGAGGTTCAAAATATTTCGAAATCGTATTTGACGTCTTTTAAGGACGAAACACAGCCGACAAATCCCTTTTATGCCTTAAAGAATATCAACTTCTCCTTAAAGAAAGGAGATTCACTAGGTATTGTTGGCAAAAATGGGGCAGGAAAAACAACTTTATTAAAAATTTTAGGAGGAGTAACAAGACCAAGTGAAGGGAATGTCTCCATATTTGGCAACACCGTTGCGGTATTAGACAACAATATTGGATTTAACGATGAAATAAGTGGATCTGAAAACCTGATAATCTGTGCCAAACTTATGGGATATTCCAATCTTGACATAGACCAAAAAAAGGATGAAATCATTGCCTTCAGTGGAATAGGAAAATTCATTTCCCAGCCGATAAAAACATATTCTACTGGCATGCAAACTAGGCTTTTTACTTCAATAGCTCTGTTTAGCAATGCCGATTTATTGCTCATTGACGAGCAGCTAATTTCAGGTGATATTGAGTTTAGAAAACAAGTGGTGGATTGCTTGTTAGAAAAACTTAAAAAAGGTGTTTCAATCATAATGGCTTCTCATGGGATAAAAGACATCTATGATTTATGTAAACAAAGTATGATTTTAGAAAAAGGTGAAATTTTAGATTTAGGCCCCACTTCAATAATGCTAAAAAAATATGCCAATTTTTCTCTTCATAAAACTTCTAACCAATTAGAAACCAAAACAGAAAATCAAATTCTTCAAATAAATTGGCCTAATGAAACTGGTCCACAATCAGATTATATTATCCTAAATGAAGTTTCAGCCCTTTCCCTTTCTGGTAGCAAAATAATACACACCCAAGATGGTTTTGAGGTTTCCGTTTATTTTAACAAAAAGGAAGCAGGTTATACGGTACAATTGCATGTGGTATTTTTTGATATCTTTGGAGCACCGATCTTCTCTACCGATGTTTATTCCAATTCGAGTGGGTCTATAATTTATGATAAATTTTTTAACCAGAATGGCTTATTCAAATATTCCTTTATTGTACCTGCCAACTTCCTCTACAAAGGTGAATATGAAATTCAGCTAAGATTTGGAATTAATAGTCGTTCAGAAGACTTGTTATATAAATTGAAAGAAAAGATTTTCATTTATGAATCAAACCAAGTAAAAGATTTCATTTCCGACGCTTTACCAATTTCTATTCGACCATCGTTATTATGGGATTACCAACCAATTAATTAAATTCTAACCCCACTAGATATGCGGCCATTACGAATAACCTTTGTAGGAATAGGTACTGAGCAATTAGGCATTAGTCAGTTAAGTGCTATTGCCAAAAGAGAAGGACATCAAGTTGGTTTAGCATTTAGCGCTTCTCTTTTTCATGATAGATTCAACTTAGAATTCCCATCTATTGCTCCATTCTTTGATGACACAAACAATGTTATTCAATCAATTAGGGATCAAAATCCGGATGTTCTATGTTTTGGCGCTTTAACTTCTACCTACCAATGGATGCTTGAAATAGCCCAGAAGGCGAAAGACATTAACCCAAATATCAAGGTGGTTTTCGGCGGTGTGCACCCTACTGCTGTTCCTCATTTGGTAATTGCTAGGCCGCAAGTAGATTTTGTTGTGGTAGGTGAAGGGGATGAAGCATTCCCTGCCATCCTCAAAACCATAGGCAACAATGACTATTCGCAACCAATCTACAATACAAGATATAAAAATAAAGATGGCAAAATAATAATTGGCATTCAAAAGGGATTTCTTCAACACCTTGATACCTTACCCTTTTTTGACAAACCACTTTGGGAAGAACATGTAAGGTTAGGCGATCTTTACCTTACCATGGCTTCAAGAGGATGCCCATACCGATGCACCTTTTGCTTTAACAACTTCTTTGCTAAACTCCCTGAAGAAAAAAGTGGAAAATATGTCAGATTGCGCAGTGTTGACCATGTGCTTGCCGAACTTAAAATTGCCAAAAGACGCTATAAAATTCATAAAATCGATTTCCAAGATGATGTATTCGCTACAAGTAAAAAATGGTTAGAAGAATTTTCATGGAAATATAAAAAAGAAATTGGAATTCCTTATAATATCCTGACTCATCCTCGTTACATGGGTGAAGATATCGCTAAATGGCTAAAAGAAAGTGGTTGTGAATGGATTCAGATGGGAGTTCAAAGTATGGACGATGATTTTAAAAAGGACAGTTTAATGCGTTATGAAAAAGCTGAAGACATTGAAAATGCATTGAATTTAATGAGGAAATATGGGATGCATGCTAAAGTAGATCATATGTTTGGTCTTCCTGATGAACCTTTGGTAGCCCAAGAAAATGCACGTATTCTTTATGCAAATACTCATCCAAAAAGGGTACAAACTTTTTGGACTTGCTACCTCCCTGGCACTCAAATGATGAAGGATGCAGAAGAAAAAGGGGCCATCACCGCTGAACAAGTTAGAAAAATTAATGAGGGTGAAGATTTTTACTTCTTTAGAAATACTGACAATGTAAAAGACAAAGAATTAATGGATAAATATAAAGCCTATGAAGTAATTTTCAGAATTATGCCAGCCCTGCCAAATCGATGGAAAATAAAACTTACCATCGACAAAGTTGCCATTATTCCTAAATTTATGGTACGTCCATTATCCATGATTTCGGATGTGATTACAGGGTTTGGACAAAACAACCCTGAATTCAGCGCTTATGCCCTTCATAACCTTTATCATATCCGAAAATTTTTAATGGCGAAAATTGGTCTAAAAGCGTCAAATGCAACAAAAGTTGTAGAAGATATTCCCTTTATTGTTCCAGAAAACTTACAAACCGAATCCAAAAATCAAGAAATAAAGCAAATTGCCTAGAAGTTTAATTACTTAAACTCATTTAATCCTTTCATAAACATAAAAATCCTGTTGGCAAAGATTCTATTACTTAAGGCATTCGGATGATCATCATATGGCATTTGATTGAAATTAGAATCAGTCAAATCCACCGAAATATCAAGGGCTAAAATCCCATTATTTTTACAGAAGTCTAACATTTCTGCAGTTCCATCTTCTCTTCTAATCCCGCACAACACAAAAGTAGCACCCCTAGACCGGCAATACGCAGCCATTTCCTTAATTGCAATTTGCCCTATTTTTTGAAACCGCTCTTCCTCTTTATATTCTAGATACAAGTTAATTCTATCTTCAACTAAATTTACCAAGGAAGAATAAGGACTTAAAAAAAACATTTTGTAATTAAAGGGTTGAAAGGTAGTAACTAACTGGCCAACCTCATTTTTGTCAATTTCAAGAAAGCCCAAACTCCCCATAATTTGGGGATTTGCATACATCATTTTCTTCACAATTCTGCCATACCTATTATTATGCTGTTTAAAATAACTATAAATACAAATATCTCCCAAGTTGGGTCTAACTAAATGAGTCATTTGTTTATAAACATTTGCTATGCCATACCCGGCTATTCCAAAATTTTTAACCTGAAAATCCGTCAGTAAATTTTGAAGGTGGCTAGGATAGGTTTCCCCATCGTTTAATCCACTTCCCAGCGTAAAACTATCACCAAAAATTAACAACCTCCTTTTGCTTTTAATCTTATTGGCTATCATTTTTCGATATCCATCTTCATCTATTGATATTCTGAATTTGTATTTATCACCGTAAGTAATATCATAAATTCCAGGTAGCATTTTATAACCCAAAGCGGTATCTAGTGCAAAAGGACTTTTAGGGTAATACACCACATCATCTTGCAAAGGAACAGGCTTCCATGGTTGGAAACCAAATAACCTTAATAAGCCTTCAAGTAAAAGTAAAGCCAAAACTATGGAAACCAAAATCTTCGATATTTTTTTCATTCTAATTGATTTTACTTAAACCCTGATTCAACATAAGAATTCCCAAAACAGCTATGCGCTTGTAAATAAATTTGTTTTGCCAAATTGCTTACAACTTCTATCCCGAAATTTCTTCAAAAGGGAAAACCATACTAATTCAAACAGTTCTGATTTAAAGATCCTCCTATTAATTATTAGAATAAAAAAAGAGTCCTTTTTTATTCTATCCTCTAACAGAATAAATTTCTAAGTACCTAGTTGGGTTCTGAAATAATATGCATTTCAAAAAGTGGTTCCATTAACTCTGGCAAATTAGTTTGCGAAATTCCTACCTTATCCATGTAACTCATGAAATCATAAATCGATACCAAAGGCAATGGTTCATATATTTTTTTTATAACCTCTCCTCGGACAGGTCTTGCTGTACAATCTTTATAAAAGGCCTTGTTGGTTATCAAAAAATCATCGCTTTGTTTGTAAACCTCAATTGGCGAATTGGGCAGTGTTTCATCTTTATAAACCGACAATATATCTGCTTCAATAGGAAAAATACCGCTCATAACTACAACTCTAGGTACAGACAATTGGTTAATATGAGAATAATGCACCAAGCGATTGTCAAATAACAAAATATCCCCTGCTTCCAAAACGATAGGCTCCAAATAACGTCTTACCAAATTTTCATATTCGGCAAAAGGACTTTTAAAGGATATTCCCCGAAAAGGATGAAATAAATGATGACTTTTCGGAACAACACATAAAGTACCATTCTGCATATCTGTTCTTTGCAATGGGAGCCAAACACTTAACGGAGAATAAGTCATCTCATCCAAACCAGTTGAATCTTGATGCACGGAAAAATCGCTGCCTTGACCTGGGGTCTTGACTATAAAAGAATTTAAAACAGTTTTGTAATTTTGGAAAAGGGATTCATAAACCGGATGAAGAATTTCTTGAATGGATCTATGGACATTCTCTCGGTAGGTAATATCATCACTATACAAGCTATAGAACATTCCCCCGCTTTTATCATTAAAATTATGTAGCGATTCAAACAAGGTTTGGATTTGTTGCAGTCTTTCAACTCCTATATTTCCTGCCAAAACAAATCCTCTTTCAACTATCTGAGTCCTAAGGATTGAATTCTTTACAACTTTGTTTTCTAAAATTACCATGGCAAATAATAATACATTTCGAGCGCTTTAGGCTTTACGAAAATAAGAAAATTATTTTTTGTATTTTCAAAAAACAAGTGTAAAAAATTGACAATCAAATCCAATTCCGATTAGAGCTACCTTCTAAAAATAATTTACTACTTAGTGGTTTAGTGGCCTGTAAAAAACCCAAATTCTAAAATGCAAGCCATAAGAAAATAACTAGCTGTAAATCATTTTATTAAGCCTCCTATAAATTACATTCTAAAGCTAAATCAAGTAGTTCGCATTCGTTAATACACCTATTCATTTTGGATTTATCCCATTTGCATTTTAATTTGCCGAGTGCCGAATGAAATACAAAGGCCAAGAATCAGAACACTGCTATGCGGAGGGCTCGGGCAAGGATAGAGCGTGATACCCCGCAAGCCTTTAGCCCCGGGCATTTTCGGGGGCTAAAGGCTGAGGAGTATTAGCGATAGCCTGACCCAATCGCCTAGGTAAATGGTTAAAAAGAGGTAGAATGGTTTTGGCGGTTGGGGGCCCGCCTAAAACGAACTGTCAACAGATGACTTCTAAGTGACTAATTTATTCAAACCATTGAAGCATAAATATTTGGAATACAGTCTTGGGTGTAACTCGTTAAAAAAAATCTACCCAATTTCCCCAACCATCACCCATAACAGAAAATCAAGCAATTGAAATACAATAACTTACAGCTATGTTGAATAAAATCAAACAACAGGCAGATTTCCAAAAAAGAACTATTTGAATTAGTTGAATTTAGCTGCTAATGTGGTTTAAACTAAATCTTAAATGTTTTAACTTCCCACCAAAGAAAAAATAACTCTTTAATTGCCTTGCTTAATGTTCTCCAATTGCCACCTTTGGCCTCTCCTGATTGACGCGGTAAATATTCAGAAGGTATTTCGATAGGCATTACCTGCTTTTTATATAATTTGGAACAGATTTCACTCTCGATTAAGGAGCTGTTTAATTTCGGATTAATGGCAGCTAATTGCTCATTTCTATAGACTTTTATCCAATTAACATCTCTCAGAAAGACGGCTAAAACATGTTGATTGAAAAAACGGTTAAACCAAGTAAGTGCACTTCGATAAAAATTGTACTTTGTTTCGGGTCTGTAAAAAGAATAAAACCGATTGTTCCCAAATGGTTTAACAACTTTCAATTCTTCAATGTTAAATTGTCCATCGCCAGGTATGGCGCACACATATTCCTTTTGTGCCATCCTATAGCCTTGCTTCAATGCCATTCCAATGCCCAAATTTTTTTCTTGCCGACAAAAACGAACACAAGCATTTGCGACCTCCAATTGCCTGCCTATTTCAGGGCTAGCATCTGAACTTCCATCATCAATTAAAATTATTTCGAAATCAGATGAAATTCTTTCCAGAAATTCTTTGGTCTTAAAAAAGACCTCTTGAATTGTACCTTCTTCATTAAAAAAAAATATAATGATTGAATAGTTCAAAATAAGGGTATTATAGTTCCATTTTGGTTTAATGATTGTTGAGCCTTTTCTAAAATATTGACTACGGGCAAGGCACTTTCGCCACTGGCTAAAGGTTGCGAATTGGTTAAAATACAGCGAACAAACTCCTCTAAAACATTCTTCAAGGCTTCCGTTGATTCAAACTTTGGAATAATGATATTTCCAAGTCTATAATCTGTAAGTTTTGATTTACTCTCGTCTTTTATATAGTTATGCTCATACTCAAAAATGGTTAGTTTATTCGAAGGTTCAATATCATCATAAATAAGCATCTTCTTCTCTCCACCTACAATCATCTTTCTCATTTTTACTGGACTTGCCCAGGAAGAATTTATTTGCACCAAAATACCAGAAGGATAATATAAAAAGAGGTATGCAATATCTTCAGCCCCATGCTCCTGGTTTAATCGGCCAATTGCCCGAACACTTTGAGGCAGCTCATCAACTAAAAAATTAATGATTGCTATATCATGACAAGCCAAATCCCACAGCACATTTACATCTTGTTGATAGATACCCAAATTTACACGAGTAGAGTCTATATAGTTAATCTTTCCCAACTCATTTAATTTGAAATATTCTTTCATTTTCATTACAGCTGGATGATATAAAAAAACATGATCCACCATTAAAATCTTACCTGAATTCTTGGCCAGCTCCACCAATTCCTCTGCTTCAACTAAGGAAGTTGTTATCGGTTTTTCAACCAAAACATGTTTCCCAAAAAATAAGGCTTTCTTTGCTAACTGATAATGCATGGATGTTTCGGCTGCAATTACAACAGCAGAAAGATTCTCTAATTCAAGCAACTCATCTGCATTATCAAACACCAATAAGTTTGGATATTGTGCCTTAAGTTGATTTCTTTTAACCTCTGATGTTTCAGCCACAATAAGTTCAAAACTTGGGCTCAATTCCATCAAGTTTCGAAAAAGATTTTTTCCCCAATAACCATAACCGATTAGGCCTATTTTCATGCCGTCTTCTTTATTGTTCAGATGAAAAGTAAATAAAATTTAATAATTGGTTATAAAATTCACTCCTCCGTATACAACTACTTGAATTTAAAGGGAATTAAATTTTCATTTCGTGGTCTTTAGTGTACCCTTTTCGGGAGGAATAAAGTTAAAGCTTAAATAGATTTCTCCATTTAAACCAAAGACTAGTTCCAGAGCCTGGCAAACTGGTAGCCCCTTGCGAAACATCCGTGTTGTTAGTATTTTCAGTAGTATTCATTTCAAATCCAGCGCCCTCTTTCATTTCCTTCAATTTTTTGTACAACTCTTTCTTTGTTGGGAAAACAGGTAATTCATACTTAATAAAACCTATACTTTTCCCTAAATAGGGACGCTTACCAATATCATTGAAAAAATCTTTGAAACGTATCAAAAAATCATCCTCCATTTCAAAAACCTCCAGCTCATTCTTATTTGGCACTTTGTAATGAAAATACATTTGAGCACCTTCACTCTTGATTCCTGCTGTGATTGCCTTACGAATCGAATTACTTTTGTTAGGTGGTGAATAATGAATTACACTTTGATTTAAAATTACTGCCATACCAGCTTTTACCTCCATCGAAACCAGTTCGTCCATCACCAAATCGTCGTGGCCACTAAAAAAGAAAGGTAAAGTAGGACAACGAACAATATTCAAATTATCAAAATGGCTACCAGGCAAAATACTTAAAGCCCCATTTTCTTTGGTTACATCACATAATGGAACCCAACAATTTAAAGCTACCTGTTTAAACTCATCTACAATAGTCCAATCCTGGTGGGCCGCCAATTCACTGTTTTGTCCGGGCACCTTATATAAAAATGCGGCACCAAAAGGTTTATAGTTAATAAATAGCGATTGGTAAGCCCTACTAAAAACTGCTACAATTGCATCACTGGCACTTTTTTTATAGTCCATATCGGCACTATAGCTTCCACTAAAAAAACCACTTTCGTCCAAGGTCGGATGCAATGCGTCAAATAAACGATTCAATTCCTGGATTTCCTCGGCAGTTAAAAAGGGTAAAACAATAAATCCTTGCCTATCAAAAAGCTGTTGATGTTCCTCGTTTTTAAATATTCTTTTGTTCATTTATTTCATCCTATCAAGCAAACGTTGAAAAAAGCTTTTTTCTTGACCATTCGACTTACCGCTCGATTGTGCAATTGCAGGCCGTGGTTTTGCGGCTTCAATTAACTTCCGAGCATTTGTTTTTTGAAAGTGATTTTCCAAATAAACTTTATCTATCAAAGGGAAACCATAATCTACCAATCCTAAAGATTTACCAACTTTTGGCCTTTCTCGGATATTTTCTCCAAACTGCTCGAAATTTGTCATAAAATCCTCATCCTGTTGGAAGGCTTCTACCCGATTTTCTCCATGTAAATCTTTATCCCAATAGTAGGTTCGGTATTCGGTGGATTGATGAGTGAAGTAAGTATTTGTAACGATTCGAATGGTATCTGAATAATTAGGTGGCGAAAAATGAATGATACTTTGGTCAAAAAACACAGCTTGGCCAGCCTTAATCAAAACGGGTTGCAGGTAATCAATCATATCCTCCATTACGGGAGAAAAAAACTCAGGAATACTACTTCCACGGTAGGTTGGAAACAAACGATGACTCCCAGGCAACACAAACAAAGCCCCATTTTCAACAGTTAAATCGACTAATGGAACCCAGATGTTAATTCCTGTAAATCGGCTTTCGTCCACCAAACTCATATCTTGGTGAACACACATACCACTTTCCGGACCAGGGCTTTTGACAATAAAAGAACCACAGACGACCTTCACGTCCTGACAATACTGTCCAATGCTGCGTGAACAAATCCTTCGAATCTCGGAATCTGCCTCTTGCCTATATTGCTTATCCTTTGAAAAAGTACTTGGGAAAAAACCCTTTTCATCCTGTGGATGCAAACGATAATACAGATTCTCTAGCTCTGCAATCTCAGCCTCTGTATAAAAAGGTAAAATAATATATCCATCCTTTTCAAAGGTTTTCTGGTGATCCTCTTGTTGGAACACCCGCATCATTTTTTCTGGAAATTGAAACATAGGATTAAGATTATTTACCTACCAATCGCTTCTTGATTTCTCGGACAATATTTATTGGACTATACTTAATATAAATTGGCCTATCATCCACCCAAACCCATTCCTTCTCGGGTTCCTTCATTGCATCTGTACTTGGTTTTTCAATAGCAGGCTCGGTTTTCGCCTCTTCCTTTTTCTGCCCATCTGCGGTATACCCAAAAAGCTTGGCAAGCTTCTCCGTCATTGGCACATTGAAAGTATTGCCTGAAGCCTTTATCAATTCCACCATTTCATCCTGATTGTATTTCATGAATTCATATGGAACTTCAACCGGTTCGCCATACCCTTCAATGTATTTACCTTCATCATACATCCTCGACAAAGTGGCATTTTCATACTTCAGGAAAAAATCTTCATCCACATTGTACCGCAACATGGTTTTGAAATTGCCATCCGGTTTCATATAGTAATGAACCAACTTCGCATCCTTCTGAGTTATACCAACACCGGCAGCCAAACGAATACTATCCGAGGTATTGGGAGGCGAGGCATGAAAGGTTCGGTTGTCAAATAGCAGAACCTCTCCGGCTTTCATGTCAATGGTGTGTAAATAAGGGAAGATAGAAAACATATGCTCCGACAAAGGCACCGGACATTGTGGCGAAGGCGATGGGCGATGGTTCATCATCAATTTATGACTACCTTTAATAACGCCCATTCCACCATTGTTTAGGCTGGTATCAACCAAAGCAATCCAACAAGTTAAGGAACAATAACCTTCTTCTTCCTGGTCAACAAAACTCCAATCCTGGTGGGCAGGAACCACTCCTTTTGGGTTCACCTCCTTGGCCACATAACTGGCTACAAAAGGCTTAAAATCCTTCAAATGTTCGTTCAATCGAGGTAGTGCTACGCTCCAAATCTTTTCCCGCACTGCTCTGCACATTTCCTTGTCTTTTTGATCCATACTTACATGAAACCCAAAACCCTTTTCATCCTCCAGTCCTAATGATTCATAGTAATTTTTCAAATCTGCCGCTTCATCAGGCTCTAATAAAGGAAAAACTGCATAGCCTTCTCTTTCAAAAAACGCTTGTCTTTCTTGATCTTTAAATAGGGGAATCATTTTATACATGGCCTGCGATTTTTTTAATAAAAATTCCTGCTTCATCCTTTGGTAGTCTTGCTTAGTAATGAATTGCTGCTTATATGCAAACGTCTTTCTCAAACTACCTATTTTTGGTCGTTCTCCAATTTGGGTGTTGTACTTCTGAAAAAAGTCTTCCGCCACAAAATATTGCTCGATTTCTCCGGCTTCATTTTGATGGTAAAACCTTAACTGAGTATCCTTTCCAACTAAACCATAAGTTACCGCTATTCGTGGCTCTTGGCTTAAATTGGGTGGCGAAGCATGCAACAACGCATGGGAAAATATAAATGCTTCTCCAGCTTTCATTTTTACCAGCTGTAAATCCTTTCTCAACTCCTCTTCAACAAATTTAAATGGATCTTCTAAAGACGGGGAACGCAAGGCATCCGAAAATCTATGACTCCCATTTATAACCTGTATAGCACCATTCTTTTCATCTACATCCTGCAACGGAACCCAAATGGTTAGGCTATCTTGAAAAGGTTCATCAACAATGGTCCAATCCTGGTGAATAGGCATTTCGCTCGCTTCTCCCGGTTGCTTATTCAAAAAACAAGAACCAAGTTTCTTGATATCCTTAAAATGTTGATTTATAAATTCCTCAAAAACAGTTTCAACCTGTAAATTGATTTCTTCTTTTAAGGACGCATCAGCACTAAAACTGCTACTATAAAAACCATCTGGAAGAACGGGATGCGAATCAAAAAAAACTTGGCGCAATTTAGACACGCTTGCCTGATCCATAAACGGAATCACAACATAACCATTCAACTCAAATTCTTGTTGAAGCTTAGTTGAGTTAAAATAAACCGATGTTGACTCCAATTTACGCATAATCAACCATTTTATCCTCTGTTCTGGCAAAATTAAATGCACCGGCAAAGGCTATAATTACCACTAAAACCAGCGCAATCCAATAAGGCCATTCCGGAAAGGGCTCTCCTAAAAAGGAATAACGGTACCCCTTAATTACACCTGCCATAGGATTGGCATAAAGTAAAAATTGAAATTTAGTGGGTACAAGACTGGTCGGATAAAATACAGGCGTAATCCAAATCCCAAAACCAATAACCGATGGTACAATTTGGTTTAAATCACGGTTCCTAATATTCAAGGTATTCATCCATAAAGCTATAGCCAAACCACAAAAAACATTCAAAAGAATAAATAAAGGCAAAGCGATTAGGTGCAAACCTACCCTATTGCCTTCCCATAAAATCAAACCAAAAACCATAAAAATGGATAACATAAATTCAACCCCGGATACCACTGTCTTTGATAAAGGCAAAATGATTTTAGGAAAATACAATTTCCGAATTAGGTGCTGGTTCATCATTACTGCCGAAGAAGAATTCAAGCAGATTTGATAAAAGAAATTCCAAGCGATAATACCGCAAAATGCGAATAAATAGTAAGGACTTTCAGTGGAAACATTCAAAAAATACTTGAATATCAATGTAAAAATAACCAAGGTAACTAAAGGCCTTAGCACGCCCCATAACAGCCCTAAATAGGTTTGAGCAAAACTGGTTTTAATTTCTTGAAAAGCAAATACCCAAATCAATCTACTATACTTCCCAATCAGTTTTAAATATTCCCAAAAACCATAAGGCTTGGAAGTAATAATTTTAACAGGCAACGCTTGCTCTACTGCATTCATATATGCAATGCCTCCTTTATTTTTTCCAACAAATTCTTGCCTCTTGCTTCCACCGGCTCATCAATCTTTGGAAGCTTCATCCGTCTTAAATATTCCGCTTCACCAATCAAGGGTTGATCGAGTTTAAAGCTCCGCAAAACTTTCGGATTCTTTGGCTTTGCCCACGGATTAAATTCCATATAAAAATCTTTGTCCACCTCAAGCACCTGAATGGTATCGGGCATCGAACCGTCCATATGGTAATGAATGGATTTCTCTTCGCTCGGTATCAAAATCAATTGAATCGTCAATCGTAAACCCTGGGTTTTATTCAGTGCCGAATAATGCACAATGCTATCGTCTAAAATCACACAATCGCCCGCCTTTGTCTCCAACGGAACCAAATATTTATCAATCAATTCCTGTTTCAGATTGTCCAACTCCCAAGGAACCATCGGCCCCCTAAATTCCCCAAAACGCTTATGACTCCCCGGTACCACTTGCAAGGTGCCATTGGCCACCGTTGAATCAACCAAGGGAACCCAAATCGAAACTGAAGTGCATTTTCGCTCCTCCACAAACGCCCAATTTTGATGAAGCGGTACCTCACCTCCTTCGGGTCTCTTATGGATATAATTGGCTATAATTGGTTTATAATCAGCCAGTAACCTGTCAACATGCGGCTTGAAATACGCCGTAATTATATCGAAAACCAATCGTTTGTAAGCAGGATTCTTATCGATAAATGTAAAATCATATGTAATCATTCCGCTCCCCTCAACCCCCGTCTCATCTGCCGTAATCTGTCCGCCACTTTGGGGTAGGGTATCAAAAAATTTCTGCTTCAATTCTTCCACTTCCTTGGCCGAAATAAAAGGCACCTTAACATAGCCGTCCCGCTGAAATTGAGCCTCTAAAAGTGGATCATTCAATACGCTTCTCATTGGATTACGATTTAAAATTGCTGAATTTTCGTACAAAGGTAATACGCTTGTAAAGGTAAAAAATCCTCTTCAAATTCCAATACTACAAAAAGGCTATCCAAACCTGACCATTTTGGCCACTAGCAAACATTCAAAAACAAATTTTATCTGCATCGAGAGCCCGAAATTGATACTGCTTAAAGGTATTATGCGGGCCCCTTTTCGCCCAAAACCTTTCCGCCTTTAAATGTACTTTCTGCCCGGCGAAAAGGTCACGCTTTCGGCACTAGTCCTCAGTCTGCTCCGTGCCTCCGCATCCTTGTGGGCTAGTTGCCTCTATCGTTGCCCGAGTCCTCCGCCTTAGCATTCGTAAGTGTTCAGGCATTCTACTCCGCTCTTTCATTTGTGATGTTCAAATACCCTACCCAAAGGTTTCAGGCCAAACCACTTTGCCTTTATTTTGGTCTGGGTACACTGGTTTTGCTTTGGTTCTGGTAGATCTGGGGTCCGGGCAAGGATAGAGGCAGTCTAGCCCACAGGTAGGCGAAGTGCTAACGGAGACTACCGAGGACTAGCGCCGAAAGCCTGACCTTTTCGCCTTGTACGCTTTTTCTTTCTTCGCCTAAAGCTGTATTGCGAAAAGGGGCCCGCCAAAACAGAATAAAAAAACTATTCTTTACGATAGAAAGCCTTGATGGCATTGGAAATTTCAAGACAATCCTCGGCCGAAATTCCTTGATGAAAAGGCAAACGGAGAATACTATCCGAAATATGCTCGGTTTGGGGAAGATTACCCGTAAAATACCGCCGCCCCATAGGAGAAATATGCAAGGGGACATAATGTATAAAAGCCTCAATACCAATACTTTCTAAATATTTTTGTAGCGCATCACGTTCTTGTTTCCCAGTGGTTTGAAAATAAAAAAGGTGAAAATTGGACCCGATCTTCTCGGCTGGCCAAATAGAGGATGAAAACGCTTGTAACTCCCTGAAATAAAGTGCACTCAGCTGCAATCGTTTGGCTAAAATTTCATTCTCGTTGAGCAGATTGTCGTACAAAACCACCGAATTCATTTCGTTCATTTGGTATTTCGAACCTTTGTCAACCCACTCATAATAAGGTGCTTGCTGGTTTTGGAACTGTGTACGATTGGTTCCGTTGTGGTATATATTTTCAAGTCGGGCGGCAAAATCGAGGTTATTTACGAGCAATAAACCTCCTTGAATGGCGGTAATGTGTTTGGTGATATCAAAACTGATGACGCCAAAATCCCCGAAGCTTCCACAAGGCTTATCGCCGTAGTAATTCCCGTAGGCCATGGCTGCATCTTCGATAAGCAAAATCTTTCTTTTTTCGCAAATAGCTTTCAATTCCGACAAACGCCCGGGATGACCGCCATAATGGGTAATAACCACTGCTCGGGTTTTGGGGGTAAGGTTGGCCTCAACTTGCGACACATCCAAATTAAAATCGCTTGAAGAAACATCCACAAAAACCGGTTTAGCGCCATAGGAAACAAAGGCATTGGCGGTAGAAACGAAGGTATAGGAAGGCAAAACAATTTCGTCGCCAGGCTGTAAATCAAGCACTTGAGCAATCATTTCGAGGGCACCGGTAGCCGAATGAGTCAGAAAAAGTTTGCTTTTTTGAAACCGATGGCTTAAGCTTTCCAAGCAAAGATTGGAATATTTCTTTTGCCTAAAAAAATTATAGTCTGAGTTTAAATCGTCCAGGTATTGACTTAATTTTGGAGAATTATAGACGCTGTTGAAATTAAATCTCCTCATTGAATCGTATTGCTCATATAATCAATCCTACAAAAGTAAAGGAAAAATCGGATTTGGAAATAGCCCAACCGATTACCTTGGAGAGCATATGCCAAGCAAAGCTTTTTGCGGGTCAAGCTTCAGCTATTAGGCTTTATGCTACTCATTTTGAGGAAGAAAACCTTAGCCTAGCTCCTGAATTCCGTGTGTTAAGTTATTTAAAAAGGTCGGTACTGGACCAAAACCCTAGTCTATTTGGGCGGAAACTGCCTTTAATTAGCGACCTATTAGCCAAGGCTGATGAAATGGAGGAATTCGACTATCTCATTTTTTCCAACATGGATATTGGTTTAATGCCAAGTTTCTATGTTTCAGTGCAACACTACATTCAGCAAGGGCATGATGCTATTGTTATTAACCGGCGTAGATTATCTAAAAAGTATACAACCGTTGGCCAGCTGCCCGAAATTTATGCCGATCTTGGCCTTTCGCATCCCGGCTTTGATTGTTTTGTGATAAAAAAGGAGCTTCTTCCAAAGTTTATTCTGGATGATATTTGTGTAGGAGTTCCATTTCTTGAGTCTAGCTTGGTTCATAATATCATTGCTTTTTCCTCCAAACCAAAATGGGTCATGGATGCTCACCTAACCTTCCACATCGGCTTGGATGTACTGTCCGAAAAAAGGCGAAAAGACCCTTTCTATTGGCATAACAGACATGTATTTTTCCAGAAGATTTATCCTAAGCTTAGGCCCCATTTAAAAGTGGAAAACTATCCCTATGCCATGTTGCCTTGGCACATGCGAGCACTGAAATGGATAATGAATCCAAGTTTATTTACTAAAGATTGGGGAGAATTAGAGACTAGGTCGATTAGAACCTACCTCAACGAATGGAGATGGCGCTTCTTACAGCGCTAATTTTCTTCTTTGGCAGCTTTAGACTAGGCAGATGCGTTGGATTTTCTCCTTTCTTTTTTGAAAATTTTCATGGCTGAGTTGATACTCATCAAATTGCCCTGAAATTGTCCTAAAAAATTCAAAACCTAGGAAAGCATTGTATTGGGTGGCTGCGCTATTGTCTCTTTTCACCTTAGCAAACAGCTGTTGCAATTTTAGCTCAAGAAAGGCCCTATCCAAAATAAACAAGGAGGCTTGCAAGGCTGCGCCAGTTCCATGGAATCCTTCATCACCCACAAAAAGGCCAACTTGGGCAGTAGCTTTTTCCTTGTCAATATCCGACAAATGGACTAGTCCAATGGGTTTGGAATGGCTAAAAAAAACGAAATATTGCTTACTTGGATCTTGTTTTGTTTTGGTAAACCATTGTACCTGTTGTTCACTGGAAATAAAGTCTTGGTACTCCATATTTAATCGAACCGAATCTTGGTTACGCCAATTTCGCACCAGCTCTAAATGTGCAAAATCCAAGGTTTCAATCCGAAAGATGTTCTTCATCCGTATACACTTCAAACGTAATGGCGTTCAATCCTTGGTTTTGCACCCAAATTCTTCGCAAAAAATCTCCAACTACACCAATGGAAAACAAAAGTAATCCGGTAGAAAAGAAGATAGACACGATAATGGATGTAAAGCCCAAGGCCACATCAAAATACAATTTTTGCCAAAGGTAGTAGAGTCCTAATGCAAAACAAAAAAACGACATACCCAAACCTAATCTGGAAATAAAGCGAAGAGGAAAGGAGGAATGCAAAACCACAATAATGAAAGCCATCTGCACCAGTTTCAGGAAGCTGTAATTCGATTTGTCGCGAATACCTTTTTGGTGCTCAACCTCAACGTTTATGCGCTTTTTTGCCCCACGGATAAGGTAATCTTCAATGAAATGGATTTTATCATTTCCGGTTTGTAGCACTTTTAAAACATCCCTTTTAAATACCCGAAAAGAGGTAACACCCGCATAATCGATATCGGTAGTAATTCGGAGAAAACCTTGAAGAATGTAAGTCCCCAAATTGCGTAAACCATGGTGCTTTTTAACCAAATAATTTCCATAAACCAAATCAGCTTGTTCTCTTTTCATGGCATCCAGCATAAGTTCCAACTGAAAGGGATCATGTTGCAAATCATCATCAATGGTTGCAACAAATGCGTGCTTGCTTTGCCGATAACCGGTTAAAATAGCACTGTGTTGGCCTACATTTTCTGAAATACCAATTAAGGAATAGGCCAAACCTGAAGCAGGCAAAACTGATTTTAACTTTTCAAAAGTACCATCCTTACTTCCATCATCTACAAAAACGAAATGCGGCTTAACTTGGGTATTATTTTTCCATTCCTGCAAGCGTAGGATCAATTGATCCAACAGCTGTATGGAATTATAAGTAGGTATGATGATGTCAATTCCTTTTGAATACACTCGATCCAAGTTTACAGGACGAATGTAACGTAATTATTCCTGATGCGATCGAAAAACCAACTCCGAAACCTGAAATCAACAGATTTACTGACTTATTCAAAGCAGGCAAACGGGTAACAAGTGTGGCTGGAATACTAGCCGAAGAAGTGTTGCCTAATAGGTCTAAACTATATAAATAATGTTCTGGTTCTACTTTTATACCCCTGCGAATCAGTTCATTGATCAACTGGTTGGCTTGGTGACAAACCACAAAGTTTATAGCAGACCAATCCACTTGGGCGAAATTTAATAGACTTAGCATATTTTTCGGGACCGATTGCACAGAATATTTTAAAACGTCCAAACCATCCATGACCATTTCCTGCTTACCCTCCACCCAATGGGCATGTATGGCTGAAGCACCTGAACCATAGGATTCGAGATGAAAAAAAGATAGTGTTTTGAACGAAGTTTTGGATAGGGCCGTAACAGAAATGGCATCCGAAAACAAGCTGCGCAATCCTGTATTTTCTTTGGGTATAAAACGGGAAGAAATATCGCCTACACAAAGCAAGGCCTTAGCGGTAGGATTAACGGAAGCCTTAAGCAAAGCACTCACCACCTGTAGACCATAAACATATCCCGAGCAACCTAAATTGATGTCGAAACAGATACAGTTTGGATGAAGGTTTAAAAGACCATGCAAGCGATTGGCTAAGGAAGGAAAGGCAATGTCGGCCGTTTGGGTTACGCAAATCAAGACTTCCACCTCTTGTCTATCCCATTGGGTTTCAGTAAACGACTCAGTAATTCCTTGTTGGAAATAAGCCAAAATAGGATTGAAGTCAACTGTTTCAATTTTCCGATCCAGAATCCCTGTTTTCTCCTTAAAGTTTGCCGCGTCTTCGGCTGGCATCAAGTCTAGGTTGGATTCGGAAAACTGGGGCAAAACCAAGTGTACACCTTGAATTTCTATTCCCTCAAAAGTAGACAGGGCCATATTTATCGAGGCTGAATTTGGTGGAAGATATCCCGGAAAGTTTTGCAGGCTGCAAGTTCAGAAGAAGAAAGAAAAACGCCTGTTTCATCGGCTAATCGAGAAATAAGAAAAAGCGCATTTAGGGAACTCCAGAGTTTAAACTGGCGGAATTCAGCATCAAGCGAATTGAAATCTTCATTGCTAGCACCCAATTCGTCGTGCAGAAACTTTAAAAAACTATCTTCAGTAAAATCAGCCATTGTAGGTGCAAACTTAAATTTTATTTCATTTATAAAGTTCTATCCTTAAATTTTACCAGATTTTAGGGCCTTTTTGCACCTTTGCAGTCAGCCATGGAGAAACTTCGATCTATTTTTACGCCCCGCTTTTTATTGGGTGTGTATATTTTCCTTGCCCTGGCAGTAAGTATTCAACTAATTGTCTTAGGTCCCAAACATATCGAAGGATGGAATCATTCCCTCACTCATTATAACGTTTACCTTATTTTTAAAGACTCTTTCTTCCACCTCATTCACAAGCAAGACCTTTACCAATATTGGCCCGAGGAGCATTGGGACCTTTTCAAATACAGCCCTGCATTTGCACTTTTCATGGCGCCTTTTGCCTATTTGCCTGATTGGTTTGGACTTGGTCTGTGGAGCTTACTCAATTCCATCCTACTTTTTGTGGGAATAAATCAATTCCCAAACCTTAGTCAAAAGGCAAAAACCTGGCTCTTACTTTTTGTGTTAGTTGAGTTGTCCACTTCGCTTCAAAACGCCCAAAGCAATGCCTTGGTAGTTGGACTTGTTATACTTGGCTTTAACCATTTCGAAAGAGGAAAGCCGGGTTGGGCTACCTTTCTAATTGTAGCCTCGGGGTTTATAAAAATATACGGCATTGCCGCCTTAGGATTGGCTTTATTTTACCCTAACAAAGCAAGAACCGTTTGCTTTACCTTTTTATGGATCTTACTCCTAGCACTTTTGCCTCTTCTAGTGGTTACTCCATCCCAGCTTTGGTTCCTTTATTCGAGCTGGAAAAACCTTTTAGCCAATGACCACAGCAACTCAGTGGGCATGTCGGTTCAAGGACTAGCCGTTTCATGGCTTCATTTTAAAGGCAATAAAGACCTGATTCTCTTGGTTGGCATGGCCTTCATGGGACTTCCCTTTTTACTTTGGAAGCGTTTCCATGCGTTTGAATTTAGAAGTTCCGTTTTGGCCTTGCTGTTAATTTGGTTAGTAATTTTTAACCACAAAGCCGAATCTCCAACTTTTATAATAGCCATAGCAGGGGTTGGCATCTGGTATTTTTCAAAACCCAACCGTCCAGTTCTCGATACCATTTTAATGTTAGTTGCTTTATTTCTCACCAGCTTGTCTGTCACAGATTTAATCCCTTCAGACTTCAGAAAGTGCTATGTTTACCCTTACTCCATCAAGGCTTTGGGATGTTTAATGGTATGGGTTAAAATTTTATGGGAAATAGTTGCATCCAAATCATCGAAACTCAAGGGTTAAATACTACTTTTGCCCGTCTTTAAAAAAACACCACTATGCTTTTCGAACTTACCGAGGAACAAAAAATGATTAAACAAGCAGCACGGGATTTTGCCCAAACCGAGTTGCTTCCAGGCGTAATTGAGCGCGATGAAAAAATGCTATTTGCCCATGAACAAATCAAAAAAATGGGTGAGCTTGGATTCCTTGGTTTAATGGTGGATCCAAAATACGGTGGTGCGGGTATGGATACCATGTCCTATGTATTGGCCATGGAAGAAATTTCAAAAGTGGACAACTCGGCAAGTGTTTGCATGAGCGTGAATAATTCCCTTGTTTGTTGGGGATTGGAGACCTATGGAACAGAAGAACAAAAGCAAAAATATTTGACTCGTTTGGCTAAAGGTGAAATCATCGGAGCCTTTTGCTTGAGCGAGCCAGAAGCTGGTAGCGATGCCACTTCACAACGCACAACAGCCCAAGATATGGGTGATTACTATTTGGTTAACGGGACAAAAAACTGGATTACCAATGGGGGAAATGCCTCCGTTTATTTGGTTATTGCCCAAACTTATCCTGAAAAAGGACATAAGGGAATCAATGCTTTAATCGTTGAAAAAGGACAAGAAGGATTTATTATAGGTGCCAAAGAAAATAAATTAGGCATCCGTTCTTCTGATACCCACACATTGATGTTCCAAGATGTAAAAGTGCCAAAATCAAACCGTATTGGTGAGGATGGATTCGGTTTCACATTTGCTATGAAAACCTTGGCAGGTGGTCGTATCGGTATTGCTGCTCAAGCCCTAGGAATTGCTGCAGGTGCTTATGAATTGGCCTTGGCTTATTCTAAAGAACGTAAAGCTTTTGGTAAACCAATTTCCGAACACCAAGCTATTTCATTTAAATTGGCAGATATGGCAACGGAAATTGAAGCTGCACGTTTGTTGGTTTATAAAGCCGCTTGGCATAAGGACCAGCACTTAAATTATGACCAAAGTGGCGCTATGGCCAAACTATATGCTTCAACCGTAGCAATGAAACACACTGTGGAAGCCGTTCAAATACACGGTGGATATGGGTTTGTAAAAGAATACCATGTAGAACGTCTAATGCGCGATGCCAAAATCACTCAAATTTATGAAGGCACCTCGGAAGTTCAAAAAATCGTAATCTCAAGGTCGGTGCTAAAATAGACCTACGTTTTAAATCAATCTACTATTTAAAGCCTACTGATTAGGAGAATTAACTCCGTCAGTAGGTTTTTTTATGGACAAAACTGAGTCTAAACCAGCAGCAGGATTAATTTTATGCAGTTGATGACATTTTCAAACCCAACCCTTACTTCTCGTTCCTTGCATCAACATCTTCATAAAGCACCCACTTGCCTCCTTTCCATTTTAGTGCATCTACGCTCAAATCTGGTCCATAAAATTGGTATTGTCCAGTCAAGGATGGATTAGCAGGAGAAAGGTGGGGAACATAAATGGATTTGGTGATTTCGTCGTAACTCAATTTAACCTGTACACCAAACTTATATTCAAAAATCCAACGGGTTTTGAGCAGGTTGCGTTTACCTGATGCATAATTAACTTTAGGCATACCAGGATCTTGATTAACCCCTTTCACCTTTTGCTTCTTGTAGTATTGTTGAAAAAAATTCCCTCCAAAACTAGGTACCCCGTTTGCATTCAAACTCAATACTTCCACAAATTTTCGGGAGGTATAATTATTACCCAAATCCCATCCCAACAATGTATACACTCTTTTTCGACCCGACCCTGTTTCAATTATTTTATAGTACAAACAACCCATCCACTTATCAGGTGTGAGAATATTTCGTTCAGGCTTATCCATTCCGCGGGATTTATCCATCAGCTTATAACTAAGGTACTTGTTAAATTTACTGTTTAGCACTTGTAAAAATCCAAAATATTGCTGTCCACCTGTATCGATAGGAGAATTCCAAGTTATTATTCTCACCTTTTTATCATTCGACACTAAAACTCCACAATTGGGAAGGGTGCTGAGGTCGGTTTGCATCTGGTCATCCGCTTTCAACAAGGCATCCAGTTTAGTTTGCAGTTGCTTGTTCACGCTATTCCTGCATGAATCATCTGTGCAAGATTTGAGTTGTTGAAATAAAGTTGCAACCTCCTCTTTTTGAGAAAACAACGTTTGGGGTAGCAGAAAAAAGAAAAGGATAAGTAGTCGTTTCAAAGCAAAATCGTTCTTTGTGTCAAAGGTAGGATGAATTTGGGTTATTTTGCCTTTCGAAACGACGGATGAACTTCCAATATTTTGCCAAGCAAGTACTTTTTAACAATTCCCCACAAAAGGAAGATGGAGGAGGTACCCCTATTTTGGTGAAGATCGCCCGAATCGGAATTACAGTTGGTATTGCGGTTATGTTGATTTCTGTATCCGTTGTTACAGGGTTTCAACATGCCATTCGAGACAAAGTAGCAGGATTTGGTTCCCATATTACCATTGCCAATTACGACAACAATGAATCCCTGGAACCGGTTCCAATACCAGGTTGACCCCATTATTTGAACCAATTAAAATCATTACCTGGGGTAGAACATGTGCAACAAATTGCCACCAAAGCAGGAATCCTTCGTGTAAATGACGAAATTGAAGGTATTGTAGTCAAGGGAATAGGTGCAGATTTCGATTGGAGCTTTTTTCAAAAAAATTTGGTAGAAGGAGCTATTTTCCCCACCTCGGATACAGCGAAAAGCAGGAACCTCATTGTTTCGAAAGATTTATGCGACCGTTTAAACTTAAAGGTTGGAGACCCTGTGCAGGTATTTTTCATACAAAAAAACGACCGCCTTGTTAGAAAATTCAATATAACCGGGGTATATAAAACAGGCTTTTCAGACTTCGATCGTGTTTATGTTTTGGCCGATATTGCCCATATTCGACGACTTAATGAATGGACTTCTGACCAAACAGGGGTGCTTGAAGTAAAAGTAAAGGATTTTGAACAGATGGCCCCGTTGGCCGACCAAATGGAAGAAATAATCGGGTTTGACCAAAAAGCAAGCACTATTTTAGAACAAAAACCATGGATATTTGATTGGTTAAACCTTTTGGACATGAATGCCATAATCATTATTGTCCTTATGCTTATTGTATCTGCCATAAATATGGTTTCGGCCATGCTTACCTTAATACTGGAAAAAACCCAGGTTATTGGTATTTTAAAAACCCTAGGAATGGACAACAACAGTTTGAAAAAGATTTTTGCCTTAGGAGGATTGAAAATAGCCTCTTGGGGTTTTGTTTGGGGTAATATTTTAGGAATCGGATTATTAGTATTTCAATATTTCACACATGCCGTTCAATTGGATGAAACCAACTACTATGTGTCTTATGTGCCTGTGAACCTTGATTTCCGAAATTTCCTACTTGTAAACCTTATATCCTTGATAATGCTGGCTATTAGCATCTATTTACCTCTTTTCATCCTGTATTCAGTTAGTCCTCTAAAAGCCATCCGCTATAAATAATTGGGTTTAGAAAGTTAAGAAATCACCCTGCTTAATACCCTTGTTACCCTTATCAATCCAAGGATAGTAGGAATTTGTCCAAAGATTTGAATGCTAATGCTTAACATTTCTTAACAAGGGTTGGGATTTGTTAAAATAATGCAGGGGTAATTTTGTTCCCCAAATTTTTTTTTCAGCATGGTTACAGATATTCGCGAATTGAACGAGAGGATCCAAAAGGAAAGTGCATTTGTGGACCTCATTACCATGGAAATGGACAAAGCTATTGTTGGCCAAAAATACATGGTGGAAAGATTACTCATTGGACTTCTGGCTAATGGTCATATTTTGTTGGAAGGGGTTCCAGGATTGGCAAAAACCTTGGCCATTAAATCCCTTGCCAGTACTGTTCATGCCAATTTTAGTCGTATTCAATTCACACCCGACCTTTTACCAGCCGATTTAGTAGGTACACTCATCTACAATCAAAAGAAAGAAGAATTCCATATTCGTAAAGGTCCCGTTTTTGCCAATTTCGTTTTGGCGGATGAGATCAACAGGGCCCCAGCCAAAGTGCAGTCTGCCTTATTGGAAGCCATGCAAGAAAGACAAGTGACGATTGGCGACGAAACTTTCCCATTACCTGAACCATTCTTGGTATTGGCAACACAAAACCCTGTTGAACAAGAAGGAACCTACCCATTGCCTGAAGCCCAAGTGGATCGCTTCATGTTAAAGGTAGTTATTGGTTACCCTCAAAAAGAAGATGAGAAAAAAATCATCCGTCAAAATGTTCTAGGCGATTTCCCAAAACCAAATGCAGTAATGCACCCAGCGGATATATTGAAAGCAAGAAGTGTGGTAAGAGAGGTGTATATGGATGAGAAAATTGAAAATTACATTGTTGACATTGTATTTGCCAGTCGGTTCCCTGAACAATACAAACTAGGCAAATTCAAGAATTTGATCAGTTTCGGAGGGTCTCCTAGGGCCAGTATCAACCTAGCCTTAGCAGCCAAAGCTTATGCCTTTATCAAACGCAGAGGCTATGTTATTCCAGAGGATGTGAGAGCAGTATGCAACGATGTAATGCGCCACCGTATCGGACTCACCTACGAAGCTGAAGCTGAAAATATAACAAGCGAGGAAATCATTGCTGAAATCCTTAACACAGTTGAAGTGCCATAAAGACTGAATATCCGTTCAAGCCTTTAGTCAAACCTTTTAAGCCAACGTTTCTCGCATGGAAACAAACGAACTTCTTTCCAAAGTCCGGAAGATTGAAATCAAAACACGGGGTTTAAGCAACCAAGTGTTTTCGGGCGAATACCATTCGGTGTTCAAGGGAAGAGGCATGGCCTTTTCAGAGGTTAGAGAATATACCCCAGGCGACGATGTTCGCACCATAGACTGGAATGTAACAGCGCGTTTTGGCCACCCTTTTGTTAAGGTTTTCGAAGAAGAAAGGGAATTAACGGTCATGTTATTAGCCGATATGAGTGCCTCTGGCCAATTTGGCACCCTAACCCGGCAAAAACAGGATATGATGACTGAAATTGCTGCTGTTCTGGCCTTCTCCGCTATACAAAACAATGACAAAGTTGGTATCATTTTCTTTACCGACCGGATTGAAAAATATATTCCACCCAAAAAAGGGAAAAGTCACATTCTTAGGATAATTCGTGAACTAATCGACTTTAAACCCAGTGGAACCAGAACCGACATTGGAGGAGCACTCAAATACTTTACCAATGTGATGAAAAAACGTTGCACGGCTTTCATCCTATCCGATTTCATTTCTCCTGAATTTACCGATGCCCTAAAAATTGCAAACCGCAAACACGATGTTATCGCTTTAAGGTTATTCGATAAATCAGAAAAAGAAATGCCCAACATTGGCTTGGTGAAATTACTAGACCAAGAAAGCGGTCAAACGCAGTGGGTTGATTTTTCAATAGAAGAAAACCGTAAGCAATATGTAATCAATGGATTAAGAAGGGAAGAAAAATTAAAGGAATCCTTCAACCGAAGTGGAGTTGATTACACCAGCATTGCCACACATGAAAATTATGTGACCCCATTAATGAACCTTTTCAAACGTCGCGAAAAATGAAAAAGGCTTGGGTAATCTATATCGCTGTGCTAGGGTTGGTTCTTGGAACTGGGAAAATACAGGCCCAATCCATTCGATCCAAAGTAGATACCACTTCCATTTTGATAGGCAATCCAGTTCATTTCAGTTTTGAAATGGAATTACCAGCCAATACCAAAATCAACTTTCCAGCGTGGAATGATAGTCTTTTCAATGGCTTGACCCTACTTGAAATCGGGAAGGTAGATACCATTAGAATGGAAGGAAAATCCGACCTCAAACTCACCCAAACCCTTACCCTAACAGCCTTCGATAGTGGTGATTTCTCCATTCCTCCCATTACTCTTTTTATAAATGGAGATAGCACTAAGCCGCTCTTTACCGAACCTTACCAAATTAAATCCACTTTCCCTCCGGTTGCCCTCGACAAAGAAATCAAGGATATTAAACCACCTATTGAACCTGCGTTTGATTGGGTGTTTTGGACTTTAATTGCCCTAGGTATACTAGCCGCCTTAGTTATTGCTTGGCTAGCCTTTCAAATTTTTCAGAAAAAACAAAATCCTTTTGCCAAAATTTTCGAAGAGAAACCTTTACCTCCGCATGAAAAAGCCCTTAAAAAGCTTGAAGAACTTAAACAGAAAAAACTTTGGCAAAATGGCATGGAGAAACAATACCATGTTGAATTATCCGAAATTGTAAGAGAATATATTGAAGGTCGTTTTAAAGTACAAGCACTCGAGCAGGTAACAGATCAAACTTTGGAAGAGATGAAATTCCTGGTTTCTCCTGAAGTACTGACCATGCTCAAACAAATTTTAAGTTTGAGCGACCTCGTTAAATTTGCTCGCCAACAAGCCAGTCAAGGTGAGAACGAACTCTCCTTGAACAATGCCTTTGAATTGGTTAAACGTACCCTACCGGTTGTTGAATTGGAGGATAAAAAGAAGGAGGTAGGAAATGAATAATTTCGTGTGGGCTTCTCCTTGGTTTTTCCTTCTGTTTGCCATCCTTCCCCTCCTTATTTGGTGGTATTGGAAACAAATGGAACCCAACCAACCAACCTTACACATCTCGTCTAACCAAACTTTGGAAGGCATCGTACCTTCTCTCCGAATTAAATTCAGGCATCTTCCCTTTGTCTTGCGCATTTTGGCTCTTTCCGCCTTCATTATTGCCCTCGCTAGGCCACAAAGCAGCACCTCTTGGCAAAACACCTCCACCGAAGGAATCGACATCATCTTATCAATGGACATCTCTCCATCTATGTTGGCCGAAGATTTTAAACCCAACCGATTGGAAGCGTCTAAAAAAGTAGCGGTGGAATTCATTGACAAAAGACCCGACGACCGCATAGGAATGGTTGTTTTCTCTGGTGAAGCTTTTACTCAAGTGCCATTAACTTCCGACCATGCCGTTACCAAAAACTTAATGGAAGACCTTAAAAGCGGTATGCTTGAAGATGGTACTGCTATTGGGAATGGATTGGCTTTGGCCGTGAAACGTTTGTTAAGTAGTAAGGCCAAAAGCAGGGTGATTATTTTGCTAACAGATGGTATCAACAACGCAGGTGAAATTGCCCCACTCACCGCTGCTGAAATTGCGAAAACATTTGGTATTCGCGTTTATACCATTGGCGTAGGAACCCACGGTATGGCTCCTTACCCTATGCAAACGCCTTGGGGAACCATTCAATACCAACAAATGGAGGTAAAAATTGATGAGCCTTTGATGAAAAAAATTGCCAGCATGACCAAAGGCCAATATTTCAGGGCAACCAATAATAAGAATTTGAGAGATGTTTACAACGAAATCGACAAGCTTGAAAAATCCAAAATAGAAACTACCGAATTCAGGAAAAGAAAAGAGGAATTTCTTCTCTTTGCTTTAATTGGTTTGGGTTTCCTATTGACTGAAGTATTATTAAAAAACACCTGGTTACGCAGTTTACCATAACGCTATGTTTCGCTTTGCACATACCGACTATTTATGGGCACTTTTGGTAGTGGTTCCTTTGGTATTTCTTGCCTTTTGGAATTTATACCAACGCAGTTTGCGCCTGAAAGAATTAGGTGATCCAGAGCTAGTAAATCGCCTCTTGGGTGGTTTCTCCGAAAAAGGACGAACTTGGAAAACCATTTTTGTTATGTCGGCCTTGGTTTTTGTAATCTTTTCCATTGCCAATCCTCAAATTGGTAGTAAATACGAAGAAGTGAAAAGGGAAGGTGTGGAATTGATGATTTGCTTGGATGTCTCAAATTCCATGTTGGCTGAAGATATACAACCGAATCGTCTGGAAAGATCGAAACAAGCTATTTCTAAACTGGTTGACGAACTAGGAAGTGATAAAATCGGTTTGGTGGTGTTTGCCGGACAAGCCTATACCCAATTACCGCTCACCACCGATTATGCCGCTGCCAAATTATTCCTGTCTACCGTCAATACGGAAATTGTACCGGTGCAAGGAACGGCCATTGGCTCTGCCATTGAACTCGCAGCCAATTCCTTTGGTAAAAACGAAGCCAACAACAGGGCCATTGTAGTAATATCCGATGGTGAAAACCATGAAGACGATGCCCTTGAACAAGCTAAACTTGCGGCCGAAAAAGGAATTAAAGTGCATACCATTGGCATGGGCTCACCACAAGGCGCTCCCATTCCTATACTGGAAAAAGGCCGAATAAGCGGTTACCGCACCGATGAAAATGGCCAAACCGTACTCTCCAAAATGAACGAAGCTATGCTTTCCGAAGTAGCTTCAGCAGGATCAGGATCCTATACCCGAGCTACCAACAGCGATGTGGGATTGGGCGAACTCCTATCACGCATCAGTAAAATGGAGAAAAAAGAATTTGGCAAAAAAATGTTTACCGACTTTGAAGACCGCTTTCAATATTTCTTGGCCATTGCTGTTTTACTACTGCTGATCGACCTTATCGTACCAGAAGTAAAATGGTCGTGGTGGAACAAATTCAATCGAACCAAATAAACCATGACAGCGCGTTTGACCTATCCTTTGCACTCCGTTTATTTAGGCTTGATCCTATTGGTGGGATGCATTTCCCCTACCCTATCGCAAAACAGAGACGCCAATAAACTGCTCAAAAAAGGAAACGACTTTTATTCCCATAAAAAGTTCAACGATGCCGAAGTTGAATACCGCAAAGCCATTGAAAAGGATAAACAAGCTTTTGCCGGAAAATTCAACTTGGGTGATGCACTCTATAAACAAGGTAAATTCGAGGATGCAACCAAGATTTTTACCGAATTAGGCAGCCAAGCCAAAACCAAGGAAGACCTTGCCCGGGTTAATCATAACCTAGGAAATTCCCTGCTCAAACAAGAGAAATACCAAGAAAGTGTTGAAGCCTATAAAAAAGCACTTACACTCAATCCCAAAGACGAAGATACCCGCTACAACATGGCTTATGCCCTGAAAATGATTCCTAAACAAAAACAACAACAGGAGCAACAAAACAAGGATAAACAGAACAAAGAGAAAGATAAAAAGGATCAACAACAACAAAACCAAGACAATAAAGACCAAAAGGATAAAGGAAAAGAAAATCAGCCTCAAGACCAAAAAGGAAAGGAGGATGAAAAGGATGGCCAACAACAAAAACCATCCAACCAAATGAGCGAAGAACAAGCCAAACAAATGCTGGAAGCACTCGGTAAAAATGAAAAAGACGTACAGGACAAGATGAAGAAAGTGAAAGCGAAAGGTGTAAAAGTTAAACCTAAAAAAGACTGGTAATCGTGAAAAGGAGGTTTGAAACCATGGGAAAACTGAAACATACTTATCGGAGCATTCTCCTTATGTTGGGCTTGATGCTTAGCCTGCCCATGCTGGTAAGTGCCATTGAAATTAAATTTACCGCTTCTGGTCCCAAACAAATTGGAAATGGAGAACAGTTCCAAGTTACCTATACGCTGAACACCAACGGAAGCGGTTTGGTTAGCCCAAGCTTCCCCGATTTTGATTTATTGGGCGGCCCCAGCCAAAGCACCAATATGAGTATCGTAAATGGTGCCATGAGCCAAAGTGTAAGTTTTACCTATTACTTAAGGGCCAAAAAAGAAGGAACTTTCACCATTAAACCAGCCAAAATCAAGGTTAACGGCGTAGAAATCGAAAGTAATAACCTTACTATTACCGTTACAAAAGCCGACCCGGCTGCCGCCCAACGCAGGCAACAACAACAGCGCCAGCAGATGTTCGACCCGTTTGCCGATCCCTTTGGGTTTCCAGAAGATAATTCGGCTAACCAACCCCAAGAAAAAATTAAAGCCAATGGACAAGACATCTTTGTAAGGGTCAATGTCGACAAGCGAAAGGTTTACCAAGGCGAACCCATCATAGCCACCCTGAAAATTTATTCCAGAGTAGATTTGGTCGGATTTCAGGACATAAAATTCCCGGCATTTACAGGCTTTTGGAACGAGGAAATCCAATCCAATTCGCAAATAGACCTTAAACCTGAAGTAATTGATGGGGTTCAATACCAAGTTGGAACCTTCAAACAAATGGTTTTGACACCGCAGAAATCAGGTTCAATTTCCATCGACCCATTCGAGGTGGACGCAGTAGTGCGGCAAAGAGCCCAACGCCGCGGTAGAAGTTTGTTTGACCAGTTTTTTGGCAGCTATGAAAATGTAGCCGTAAAACTGAAAAGCCAAGCCATGAAAATCGAGGTGCTTCCTTATCCTGGCACCAAACCGGCCGACTTTTCGGGGATAAGCGGTAAGCTGAAAATGGCCGTTAGTTTAGATAAAACTACCACCAAATCCAATGAAGCGGTCAATCTCAAACTAACAATTGGGGGTTCTGGAAACCTCAAATTATTGGAAGCTCCAGCCTTAAGTTTCCCACCCGACATTGAAGCCTACGACCCTAAAACCAACGACAAAATTAGTGTTAACCAGGCAGGCATTTCGGGCAGTCGAACCTTTGAATACTTGCTGATACCACGCTACGCCGGCGATTTCAAACTTGGACCGTTCTCCATCTCCTATTTCGATTTGGAGAAAAAAGCCTATGTAACCCTTACCCAACCCGAAATTAGTTTGCATGTGGATAAAGGGGAAGGACAGGCCGAAGGACCAGCCGTTTCCGGAACCACCAACAAAGAAGATTTGAAGATAATCGGACAGGATATTCGCTTCATCAAAACCAACCAGCCGACCTTCAAACAACATGGCGAATACTTTTTTGGCTCTCCCCTGCACTTGCTTGGTTTACTGCTTCCGGCAGCGCTGTTTGTTTTATTCTTCATTTGGCTGAACATTCGTAGAAAGAAAAATGCAGACCAAGGATATGTTAAAAACAGTCGGGCTACCAAACTGGCAAAGAAACGTTTAGCCAAAGCCGAAAAACTTCTGAAACAAAACAATACCGCTGCCTTTTACGAAGAAATTGCCCGTGGGCTTTGGGGTTACGTGGGCGACAAGTTGCTGATTGAGGTGTCGAGCTTAACCAAAGATAATGTAAAGGACAAGCTTTTACAACGAGGCACTTCAGAGGCTTTGATCGACCGCTTTTTGAAAGTGTTGAACGATGCCGAATTTGCCCGGTATGCACCCTCAGCAGCAGGTATTTCGCCAGAACAGGTATTGAACGAATCGGTAAAAATTATTGTGGACCTTGAAGCTTAGACCTATTGTCATGAAGAAAATTGTTGTAGCCATTCTTTTCCTTTTTAGCCTGGTAAGGGTAAATGCTGCCGATCCGGGAGGAGAATTTTCAAAAGGAAACGAGCTTTACCAAAAAGGAAAATACGAAGAAGCAGCCAAAATTTTTGAAGCCATTTTGCTTAGCGGAAACGAATCCGAAGAGGTGTATTATAACCTCGGAAACGCCTATTTCAAGCAAAATAAATTGCCTCAAGCCATTTTAAATTACGAAAGAGCCCTTCGTTTGGCACCGGGCAACGACGATATCCGCTTCAACATCCGGGTTACCAATTCAAGGATAGTTGACAAAATTGAACCTATGCCCGAAATTTTTTATGTACGCTGGGCCAAAAGCCTGAAAGCCCTCTTTTCGTCCGATGGCTGGGGTCGTACCAGCATACTTTTGTTGCTCATGGCTATTGCAGCCGGCATTTTCTACCTCCTGTCTGATGGCTTGGGCAGCGTGCGAAAACTTGGCCTTTATTTTTCCATCCTTGCCCTCGTGGGTTGCCTGGTTTCATTGGCCTTTGGGTACAACGAATTCCAACAGTTGAAGGAAGCCAAAGCCGCCATTGTATTTGTACCAACCTTGAATGTAAAAAGTTCTCCTTCCGAAAATGGCACCAACATTTTTGTAGTCCACGAAGGCACCAAAGTAGAGCTGGAAGACCGCGTTGGTAATTGGGTGAAAATCCGCTTGGCTGATGGCAATTTGGGCTGGGTTCCAGAGGTGGACGTAGTGGTAATTTAGTCTAGTTTACCTCCCTTCAAAAATCCAAACTTGGGTTATTTTTATTTTTATTTGGCGGGTCCCCTGCCACAAATACAGCTTTGCCATTGGACTAAACATTTCCCAAGGTGGCAGGGTCAGGCTATACGCTACTAGTCCTCGGCCTGCTCCGTGCCTCCGCAGTCCTGTGGGCTATCCGCTTCTATCCTTACCCGGAAAGAAACCAACTTTAACCCAGATTACGCATTAGAAATCGTAATGAAGCTTTCAAATGCAATAAAGACGAGGGTTTCAGGCTAATTTTTGGGTGAAGGAATAGTAAACTATTTTGAAGTCAAAAATTGTTCTGAAATCCTTGTATTTGAAGCAGTTGGAAGCTGTAATAGATTTCTAATGCTGAATTTGGGTTTAATGAAAGTATAAACCTGCCCAATCATAATTTATACATTAGAAATGCAGAATTATAAACAACTAGGATACGTCTTGAGCAACAGAGATGCGACATCTGATTTGATGGAATAAGATTTTCCGCTCCTTTGGAGCTCGCATGAATTTATTTATTTTATTCCATGCTATAAACATAACGCAGCTACGCAGCTTTACACCCGATTAAACATTAGAAATTTTCGTCTCTAACCATACCAATTTTAATAATTCGTTTTTGGGTTTTAAACCATCAAAATCACCACAGGCAGACATGAAAAACCACTGCCCAATAGACCTACAACACCCAGGCACGGAGTACCCTCGGGCAAGGATAGAGGCAGTGTAGCCCACAGGGATGCGGAGGCACGGAGCAGACCGAGGACTACCGCCGAAAGCCTGACCCGAACGCCCCCGGAGAAAGCCAACATCAGGCACAACTGCTTTTGGGCGGAAGGGGGCCCGCCAAATCATACTTATAAACCTTCCTTAACCCTTTGATTTCCGCTCCAACCAATGCTCGAGGCAGATGTAGTACAACTTGGATTCCTTAATTTCTTGGGCAAGCGTTTGGGCTATCGGTGCCACCAAATCTGGTTTTCGTTGTTCCAAACAAGTCGCAATTTCTTGTATTCCGTTGGCTACCTTGGTTAACAATGGCAATGGAAGCTTGTTTTTGCTGGCATATACAAGGGCGTTTTTGGTTAGCAATTTTACAATTTCGAAGTGTTTTAGCTCGATGTGGCTTACCAAACTTAGCCAATGTGCGTACATGGTGAGGTCTTTGCGCGCCTCGATACTGGAATTGATGACTTGGTTTGAAACCTGCAAGGCTTTGGAATACTGTTCCATCTCCATTAAAGTCATTAATTCGAGCATCCAAAAGGTGATTTGATCTTCCTCCTCAAAAACGATGGTATTGTCTTGCACCAAGGCTTTCAACACTTCAACGTTGTCGAGTGAATTCTTAAATTGCCCGGTGTACAAAGAAATGATGATGCGGTGGAACAGCACTATTTTCTGGAGGCGGAACTCGTACAATTTTGAAATCGTATGGCGATGTTTTTTGATTAATCCATCGGCATAATCCACCAAAGAAACAACTTCATCCAACCTTCGTTTTTCGATTTTTAGACTGATAAGTCGGTTGATGAGTGGAAAAAATTTGGTGAGTGGTAATTCCGTTCCAAACTCCCCCTTTTCGATGGACTGGATGGTATTTGAAAGCAGCTCGATTCCCTGTTCGGATTTGTTGGTAATCCAGTAGAGGCGAGAAAGCAATTCGACACGCTGCAATTTGGCCAATCCGGATAAAGCCGCGTCGTCGTTGGCAATTAGGGGATCTGAACTCAGTTTGTCAATTTCCTTTTTTCGGTCTTCGGGAAGCGCATCGCCGAAATTCTGGTGAGCCCACACCAAACGGTTTCGACCGGTATAATAGGCCAAGAGGTTTTCGTACTTGGTCATGGCTTCGTGGCGCTGGGCAGCCAGATCAGGATTTCGATCGGAGAGTTCTTTGATACGGATGCTTTGCAGCAGGAGGTATTCTTCCATTTCAATCCATTCCAAGGTATGCGCAAACCGCTCCTCTTTATGGGCATGGGCTTTTTCCTTTTGGATTCTCTTATCAGCGGTATCAAACATCCAACGACCAATCATGATATGCGTATCGGCCATAGCGAGGATATTGCTCAGGTAGGGTAGCTTGTCTTCGTAATAATTTCGTAACGAACGGATAATCAGATTCTTAAGGTATATTTTCGTAACCCCGAGTTGCTTTACAAACTTCTCCTGTTTGAATTTTTGCTTAATCTGATGCTCATTGTAATCCTCCATTTTGTCGATTGCTTCGAACAATTTGGTATAATTTCCGGAAGCAGAATCGCTGTGTAATTTGGAGAAACGACGGAAATAACGTTTTTCGCTGGTGGATAATGATTTGATTAAAATAAATAATTCGTCTGTCTTTTTCATGGGTTTTAGGGACACAAAACTAAAAACAAAGCGAATTCATCGAAATAAAAAATCAGTTTGGTCTTTAATTATTTCACGCTAAACGCCAATGTAAAGAATTGAATAACAAGTTCGTATTACAAACTCGCCTTTTTTATGTTCGACTTTGATTTTTAATCGACCAACTTGAAAAAAACAAACATTTTATTGCTATTTGAAAATTCAGTTGTAGTTTTGTAACCAAATTATTTCCTTAAAAGGATAAGGCATTAAAAACTTCTAGGGTAAACCTAGTCGGCCGGGTGGACGTTTCCCCAATTATAATAGCTGCATTGGGGTAGAATTGCAGCTTGGGGAAACAACCTCGGTTTGAAAAGGGGAAGGTTTCGGTCATTTTAGGAAACCCTTGTTCAAAACGATTTTATTTCTTTCTTGTTCTTTCTCGATTTTATCGTGTTAGCTGCTCGGTATTTTGCCTATTTTCGCACCCGCAAAATATACTGAATGGCCAAAGTTACCATAGACGGCAAAGAGATTGAAGTTCCAGATGGCACCACCATCCTGAACGCTGCCCGAATGATTGGCGGGGACATCGTTCCTCCTGCCATGTGTTACTATACCAAACTAAAAGACAGTGGAGGCAAATGCCGAACCTGTATTGTAAAAGTTACCCAAGGTTCTGCAAAAGACCCACGTCCGATGCCGAAACCGGTTGCTTCATGCCGTACAACGGTGATGGACGGTATGGTGGTAGAAAACATCACTTCACCTGAATTGTTGGAAGCAAGAAAAGGTGTGGTGGAGATGTTATTGATCAACCACCCGTTGGATTGCCCTATTTGCGACCAAGCCGGGGAATGCGACCTACAAAACCTTGCCTTTTCGCATGGATCGGTGAAAACCCGTTTCGAAGAAAAACGCCGCACCTACGAACGCATCGATGTAGGACCTTACATCCAATTGCACATGAACCGTTGCATCCTTTGTTACCGCTGCGTTTTCACAGCCGACCAAATGACCGACAAACGAGTACATGGCGTTATCAACCGAGGCGACCACGCTGAAATTAGTACCTATATCCAAAACTCGATCGACAATGATTTCTCCGGAAACATGATCGATGTTTGTCCGGTAGGAGCCCTCACCGATAAAACCTTCCGTTTCAAAAGCCGGGTGTGGTTCCTAAACCCTATGGATGCCCACCGCAATTGTACAAAATGCAAAGGAAAAGTAGTGTTGTGGATGCATGGAAATGAGGTATACCGCGTTACCGGACGAAAAGACCAATACGGAGAAGTGGAAGACTTTATTTGCAACACCTGCCGCTTCGATAAAAAAGATGCCAAGGAATGGACCATCGAAGGACCTCGCAAAATCGAGAATGATTCGGTGATTTCAGCCAACCACTACACCTTATTGAATCGCACCAAAGCCCAATTGAAAGCCGCTCAAAAAGCACAACTGGAAAAATAATATTTTCGGAAAAAACGCATGGATTTACTTCTCTTTAAAATCATTCTTATCGCCATTATCCTAGGAGTTACCTTGGTGGTGGCAATGTATAGCACCTATGCTGAACGCAAAGTGGCCGGTTTTATGCAAGACCGTCTTGGTCCTAACCGCGCCGGACCTTTTGGCCTTCTTCAACCTTTGGCCGATGGTATCAAAATGTTTATGAAGGAAGAAATTATTCCGGATGTATCCAACAAAGTTCTTTTTATTCTTGGCCCTTGTATTGCCATGACTACGGCTTTGATGACCGGTGTTGTGATTCCTTGGGGACCTGATTTGATTTTTGATGGCGTACATTACCCACTGCAGATTACCGATGTTAACATTGGTGTATTGTATGTGTTTGGAGTGGTTTCGATTGGCGTGTATGGTATAATGATCGGTGGCTGGGCTTCTAACAATAAATATTCTTTGTTGGGTGCTATCCGCGCTTCGTCGCAAATGATTAGTTATGAAGTAGCTATGGGTTTGTCTATCATCGCTATAATAATGATGACAGGCACCCTGAGTTTGCGCGAAATTGTTGAACAACAAGCGGGTGCACACTGGAATGTATTCTACCAACCTTTGGCCTTCCTTATTTTCATTATTTGTGCCTTTGCAGAATGTAACCGTACCCCTTTCGACTTGCCAGAGTGCGAAACCGAATTGATTGGTGGCTACCATACCGAATACAGCTCCATGAAACTAGGTTTTTACCTGTTTGCCGAATACATTAATATGTTTATCAGTTCGGCCATTATTTCTTGTGTGTTCTTTGGTGGTTACAATTTCCCTTTCATTGATGGATTGGGCTTGGATCAAAACTTGCTTTCTGCCTTGCACGTTATGGTATTGTTCGGTAAAATCTTCTTCTTCATCTTCTTCTTTATGTGGATTCGCTGGACCATCCCCCGCTTCCGTTACGACCAATTGATGAATTTGGGATGGAAAGGTTTATTGCCGCTGTCCATGCTCAACATTATCATTACAGGCCTTGTGATGGCTGTGACTGGGAAATTGGGATAAATACAAGCTTCGACAAAGGAATAAAGGACTAGGTGTTTATGCGCTTAGTCCTTTATTCTTTTATCAAACTCCATTCTCCAAACCGCTACAACCTTGATTTCTCTTGCATCAGGATGGTTCGGATTAATTAAATAATTGTATTCGAAGGGAATAATGGCACTTGGCACTTTCAATACAGCGGCTTCCCTACGTCTAACAAAATCATCTCCGATAAGCTGCGAAACAAAACAAGGAGGCTTAGAATCCCAAGCTTCAGGTAAGTCCTTGCTGTTCAACTCAAGGATTAATAATGACTCCGGAATATCAATTTCAACATAAAAACGGTCATTGGGCAAATCTTGGTTAATATCCAAATGAACAGTCACCTCTAAAGTAGCTAAGGCTCTGCTTTCTGAGGTATAAACCATTGGCGTATGCCTACTATTCCATCGAAACCCTTTGGAAAGGGATGCTCCGAAACCACTAAGGGTTGAAGCTAGGTACCTCTCTCGTTCGACTCTAAATACCCGCATGGTTGGAAATGTCCATTCGTTTGACTCGGTCCATTATATGTTAAGCAAATGCCCCGTATTCAAGGCGATCCAAACAAGATTTCACTTCTTCCAAACCGGTAATTGTATCCATTAATTCGATTGGGGCAATGCCATTTAAAGAGAGATTAGGCTTAGCTAACCAGCGCAAAAATTTCTCCTCTTCTTGGTTAAAGACTTCTTGGCCGTAATCCAATAATTCAATCATCAACAATATAAGTTCTGTATTCCGACTATCCAAAACAGCATGCTCGCTCTTTCTTTTGTTATAGGTGGTTTGCGGCATACCCACTATTCCTAAAACAGATTTAATTGGCTTATGCAAGCGCTCACCCAAAACTTCGATGCTCGATACAGGCACCCCTTTCCGAATAAGACTAATCCTTTCGGCCCGGGTTTGCCAAACATAGGTTTTACCTTCGGATTTAAAACGTGACTTTTTATAGTAGGCCGATGCAAAACCAACATCTTCAAGTATTTGCTGTGGTTCAGTATCCTTTATTTCATAGTGCTTTACTGGCATCGCAACAATTTTGACACAAACATACAACAATTTTGCTTTAAATCTACATCCATTAAATTTATTTTCATCAACCTTTTTCTTTTTCAACCAAAACCGCCTACTTTTGTCCTGCATGTCAAAGCTGGTTTTACTTTCTTCTGTTCAGCTACGTCACACGATTTCTCGTCTATCCTATCAACTTATTGAAAACCACGGAAACTTTGAAGACACGGTTATCATTGGTCTTCAACCCCGAGGAATTTTATTATCCAAACGGATAACAGCGGAAGTAGAGCGCATCTTAGGTCATTCCATTACTTCAGGCACCTTGGATGCCACTTTTTACCGCGACGATTTTAGGCACCACAAAGGACCGATTATCCCCAAAACCTCCGACCTCAATTTCCCGATTGAAAACAAAAAGGTTATTCTGGTGGATGATGTTCTGTTTACCGGACGAACCATTCGGGCAGGTATGGATGCCTTGTTGGATTTTGGCCGTCCTTCCTTGGTGGAACTTCTCGTATTAATTGATAGAAGGTACAGCCGCCAAGTACCGGTTCAACCTGATTTTACCGGCCGGATAGTCGACACCATTTCTTCGGAAAAAGTGAAAGTTGAATGGCAGGAAACAGATGGCAACGATCAAGTTATTTTATTTTCACAGGAAACAAGCGAATGAGCAACCTTAGTCAAAAACATCTCCTCGGAATTAAGTACATCACCCCAGCGGATATTGAACTTATTTTTCAAACAGCAGATGGTTTTAAGGAAGTTATCAATCGTCCTATCAAAAAAGTTCCTTCACTCCGCGACATTACCATTGCCAATCTCTTCTTCGAAAACTCCACCCGTACCAAGTTATCCTTCGAATTGGCCGAAAAACGCTTGGGAGCCGATGTAATCAGTTTTGCCGCCTCTTCCTCTTCCGTTAAAAAAGGGGAAACCCTCATCGACACGGTCAATAACATTCTGGCCATGAAAGTGGATATGGTAGTGATGCGCCATTCCAGTCCAGGAGCAGCCGTTTTCCTCTCCCAAAAAGTGGATTCCATCATTGTCAATGCCGGCGATGGAGCGCACGAACATCCTACCCAAGGCTTATTGGACGCCTATTCCATTCGCGAAAAGCTCGGCGAGGTGGAAGGCAAAAAAGTAGCCATCATAGGCGACATTCTGCATTCCAGGGTGGCCTTGAGCAATATTTTCACCTTGCAAAAACTTGGTGCCGAAGTGATGGTTTGCGGCCCAACTACCTTGCTACCAAAATACATCGGCAGCCTGGGGGTAAAAGTGGAAACCAATCTTATGAAAGCCCTGCAATGGTGCGATGTGGCCAACATGCTTCGGATTCAGCTGGAAAGGCAGGATATCAAATATTTCCCCAGTTTGAGGGAATACGTGATGCTGTATGGCCTCAACAAGGAAATACTCGACAATCTGAACAAAGAAATTGTCATTATGCACCCTGGTCCAATCAACCGGGGCGTAGAAATAACCAGCGATGTAGCCGACGGAAGCCATTCCATCATTTTGCAGCAAGTAGAAAACGGGGTAGCGGTTCGTATGGCAGTGCTCTTCCTTTTGGCCGGAAACAGAGCCTAAGCCTATTTAAATAATTTCTCCAGTTTAGTTCCCAAGCCAGCAATATCAAACTCCTTGTCAAGAATTTTACCTTGGGCATCCAATAAATAAGCGGTTGGGGTTTTGTGCACCAAATAGGTTTGGGCTGTATTCGATTGCCAACCTTTGAATTCACACAGGTTCAGCCATACCAACTTTTTTTCCTGAATAAACTTCAACCAGGCACTGTAGTCTTTGTCCATCGAAACCGCTATTACTTCAAAACCCAAGGCCCTATACTTGGCATATTGGGCCATTAAATTCGGAATTTCGGTTTGGCAGTGGGTGCAGGTGGAAGACCAAAACAAAAGCAGGGTAGCCTTTTTACCCAGCTGCTCCGACAATTTTTTACCTTGCATATTGATATCCGGTGCTATGAAATCAGGAGCCACATTGCCAATAGCCAGCAGTTTCAGCTTTTTCACCAAATCCTGGGTTTGAGGCTTGATAAGGGATTCGCAACTCGAGCCATAGGTATCGGCCAAATAGGCCAACATTTCTTGTGGACCTTTTTCAGCAAACAAATCCATGAGGTAGCTAATCATCCTATCCTTTACTTCTTGATTCGTTCCGGCCAAACCCAGCACATGGTTTACACCAAACTTAAACCCATTCAAATCCAGCTTTACATAGCGCAACAGGTATTGAAAAATAAAATCCTCCCATTTGTTGTTGTTGAGGTAGCGGATATCTGTAAAATCCACATAATCAAAGTAATGCAGGTGCAAAAAAGCCACTTGGGTATCGTACTTCTTATCCATTTCTACCGTCGATTCCTTGAGAGGGAAGCTATAGAAATTCGATAGTACTTTGCTTATATAAGTCTCCGGAAATTGAGTTTTGATTTCCTCGATGGAGGCATTGAACTTGCGTTTCAACTGTACGATATCCCTTTCCAACCGATCCGATTTTGTACGGTATTTCGGATCAAATTCATCCAACTCATTGCTTTTCTGCAAACTATCCATTTGTTGTTCAAACCTTGCTTTTCGCTCCTCCAGTTCGGCCCAGGCTTGCATTTCAGCGTTTTGGATTATAAAACCCGATTTCATAAAATCCGAATAGCTACATTCTACGATGGGCAAGGCTTGGGGACCACAAACGAGGATAGTTTGATTAGTCGAATTGGGCCCCACTTTATAAATCCCTTGTTGGAAATTTGCAGGCTTTTTGAAGCTAAATTTCCCATCGGCCCCCAGCATGACACTGTCTATCGGCTGGTCCTTTTTACCTTGTTGTGACCACAGTATAAGTTTAACCGAGGTATTGGCAGGAATTTCCTTAATTTTTCCTTGCAACAGCAGCGTTTGCGATGAAGCAAGATAAGGCATAAGTCCCAATGCCAAAAACCAATTAAACCATTTAAGAAGACGAGTCATTGCTGCAAAGTTGGCAATTTAGTTGATACCGAAGAATACCAAAATTAAAATACAAATTTGGCGGGCCCCCTCCGCCCAAAAAGCATTTGGCCATTAAATGGGCTTCCTACCTGGGCGTTCGGGTCAGGCTTTCGTCGGTAGTCCTCGGTCTGACTCCGCGAAGCTCCGCATCCCTGTGGGCTACACTGCCTCTATCCTTGCCCGAGGCCCTCCGATCCACCAGTAGGTGAAGTAATTGGCATTTGCATTTCAAATAGGCCGGGAAAAAAATGTGTAGTAGATGCGTTAGTTTGGTCAATAAAAGAGTTCCGTTCTACAAATTATTTAGAAGGCAACAGAATAATTCCGCATAAAAAAAGGAAGAATTGTTTGAACAGTCTTTTCACTTACACTTCTGGAATGCAAAGGCAAAATTCAAAAAAACGGAATTGAAATTTGAAAATTACTCCCCATCAATGTTTTATAAAACTGATGGGAGAAAGGGATGAGAAAAGCCAGTGCTGATGAAATTAAGGATTTTCTTTATGAAGCCAATAAAGATTGAAATTTTCTTTTATAAAAAAGTAAACTATAGGGTGTTAAATATTTATTTAAAAATAAACTACTTCAATTTAAATCCAAATTCAAGACCTCCACCTAGAAAATAGAAAAGGTAATTCTTAGGGCCTCTTTCCCAATCATTAATTTCGATTCTTGCTCTATTTAGGTTTATCAAAAAATTCAATTTTGAACCCAAATAAAATCTTGGTGTAATATTAAAAGCATACAAAATGTTGGTAGAAGCATTTACAAAGAATTTGGAACGAGTCGATGTGAAAAAACCATTAGATAAAACGTTGGAACTAGTATAAAGATCAAACCGATTATTAAGTTCGTGAAGGGTAGTTCTATTAAAATCCAAATCTTCAGTTACCTCCAAATAAGATTTATTAAAAGTAAATCGATAGCCACAACCAATTCCGAAACCAATATTTGATAAATCGGAGGAACGATAATAACTAGGTGACCCAATAATTACTTTATCATCAACAAAAGCAATACTTCTAGTAAAGTATGTACCTTTTAAATATTTTAAATTCATTGAAAACAATAAATTACTTTTTGTTTTTAATTTGAAGTTAACACCAAAAATATGGCCTATCCATGGACTATCAAAATAGGAAGCCGTATCTCGCAAGCGGCTATTGTTATGAATTCTAAAGAACTGGTTGGCTGTGTATGAGATACCTAAATAAAACTCCTTCTCTTTTTTGGGTTGAGGTATAGAATCTGGATTCTTTCCCAAAAGAGCCAAGGAAAAAGCTACAAAATTTATTAGGAGAAAATATTTCTTCATTTGTTTAATTTATGATTTCCAGCGAATCTTCACCTAAATCCAATTTTAATATTCCATATTCATCATTGAAATATAAGGACCTTAGTCCTTCGCTTTGTTCAAAGTTAATCTTGTAGACATCATTAAATAATACCCCATTAATAGCCAAAGTTGAAATGGGCAAATTCTCATTAAATTTGAAGTTAAAGGTATCTTTAAGGTTTGTTTGCCATGATTTATTATATATAATATTAATGACATTTTCATCTAGCGAATTGCAATTGATATACAAGTAACAATTTTTAGTAAATGACTTATCATAACTAAAATAAAAATTGAAATTTGTTTTAATATAAAAATAACATAAATCACCTTTTCTCATACTTTCATTAGTTCCAAATTCACTATAATGAAAGTAATTTGACATGTATACATTTACTAAATTAGAAGAATTAAAATTGAAAGGCTTTATTAATTGATCATTATTAAAATTTCTAAAAAAATACTTTCCTGTACTTAAGGTTGTAGTATCAAAATATATCTTCATCTTACAAGTATCAAGACTATCATTTAATTGAGCAATTCTATCCGATTTTGAACATGAATTTAAAATAAATCCAATTAGAATTAGTATATAGTAACTAAATTTTTTCATTTAAATTTTTATAAATTTTTTGCTAAAAATAATAGTGTTATTTAAACGTACTACAAAAAGGTAAATACCAATAGGGAATTCAGAAATATCAATTTTCTCATTTGATTTTCTATAATACTTTGATAGGACTAATTCACCTAAGGGATTAACAATATTAATTTGAACTTTTTGATTTGAATCTAGAAAAGCTTGAGGAGAGTTTAAGTAAATTTCAGTTGCAGATGGATTAGGGTAAAGCATAAAACCAAAATTAATATTTTCGTATTGTTTTCCTTCCTTGCAAACAGGTTTGAAAATTGTACCTTTAAAGGTCAACGAATCAGTATTGTTTATGGCTTCAATCTTAAGATTATACAATCCGCTCTTTGGGAATTTTAGCATAGGAGATTTAACTTTTGATACTAAGTCGCCGTTAAGATACCAATTATACGTAAATCTATTATTCAAATCATTGTTGAAATCTTCAGGAATTTTTATAGAATCTTGATTGCATCCTAATGTGTCAGAGAACACCAAGGGACTATTTGTTTCTTCTAATTTAATATCGTTATCTGCTTTCCAAACTTTAAAAACATAATCTGGAAAATAATAGCTCTCCAATTGGTCTGGAAATAATAATGGGTTAAAATCTTCGAATTTCACACCAATCTCTGTTTTCTGCGCTCAAAAAACACTGTCTTTCAGTTTATCTGTTTCCTCGGTTTACTATTCCCCACAGAAATCCTGCCAATGGCAAGATTTCTGTAGAGGCTGTGAGCAAAATGTCGGACACCTTGGTGGAAGAAATGAGAAGGTAGGGAAGCTATGCAAAATAAGAGAAAATAAGTTATCCATTTGCACTAAAAAAAGGGGAACCAACCCAATCTTTGTTGCATGGATTCAAAATGATGGACACTTAGTATCAGCATTTTGATAATAGGTTGTTTTGTGAAAGTATGGTTTGGAAATAAACTTGAGCAGTTGGGGGGTATAAACTAGTTTGATGTTATTGGTATACTACCCGCTCTGTCTTCAACCCATCCACGGTTTCAATTAGAAGAACATAGATACCTCTGGGCAAAAAAGAAATATCTACAATCGTCTCATAGCCATGGTTGAAGGTATATGTTAGTAATACCTGACCCATTCCATTGAGAACTCTGTAACGTTTTATGTACCCGGTTTGAGTTTGGACTAAGGTAAATTGCCCAGAATTTGGGTTAGGGTGTATGGAGTAGAAATTATTTGAATGTAAATGATTTTTATTAACCCAATAATTTTCCGAAGATGGGCTATTGGGTTCACTCTTGGGTTCTTCTCTTCTAAACTGTGGACATTCTTGAATCTTGGCTATAAATATACCGCCTGAATTAACGATAGTGCCTTCTTTTATAATTATGTTATTGGCACTATTTAATTCAACTATTTGATTTGCATTCACTGTAAAGTTGGTTTGTGTATGTGTAAAATTACTAGTGAAACTGCTAAAGGAACCATTATAGTTGTCTGTAAAATCTGATGTTGAATTAAAAATTCTTGATTCATCACATTTTTCAAAATTTTCTAGAATACAATCGGTACTCATTATTGATGAACTAGTAATTTCCAAAAAGTTATTCCTAGGATTTGAAATACAACCTGATGAGCCATTTGCGTCTGAACTAGGATCATAAAAAAGTGTATTTCCCCCATCAGCGCCATAACCAAAACTAGTAGAACCATTGCAGTTTGTTGCAGTAATACCATATCTCATTTGCATTGTAGTTGGATAATAGCAGTACCCATTTTCATTAATAGTGTTAGGAACATCATTACAATAATTCCACATTATCTGTCCATTATACTGAACAACCCAAGTGTTTTCATCAGGGAAATTAGAATCAACATCCCTCTTCCAATTTAGTCCGTTAGGGTTAAAATATGTATATTTATAAATTGGTGAGGATGCTCCATTTGTAGTTGCTTCTACTTCTAATATAACTGTTGTGGCATTCTTAACTTCGAAAAAAAATGGCGAACAATTTTTTACAACTGTCTCACTAGATTCATCCATTCCCATAATTTCAGGAATTGCACCATCGTAAGTTGGTGAACAGGGGTGACCACACCATTGCTCTGGCAAACAGCCTGTAACGTTTATACTAAACGAATACGACCGCTGTTCTCCTGAACATAAATCTTCTAACATTAAAACGAATTCATTGTCATTAATATTTGCCCAAGTCGCATAAAATCCAATTTTGAGTGAATTTACAATTAAATCACCATCATCATTTGGGTGAGAAAATTCGGAAACATTTATATTTGACGGCTTTTGAACAAGAGTAAAAATATACCTTGTTGGGTCCATGTTTGAAAGGGGAATTTCTAATTCTTGATATTGATATGCGCACCAAGGAATGCCAACACCTATTTCATTTCCATTATTCACAGTTGGGAAAATACAAGGGATAAGGACAATATTAAACTCTTTAGTGGTACGGCCAACTAATACCCCGTTCTTATATTCGTCTACTTGAATGGAAATAACAGTGTTACCTTGTGTTAAAACGGGTGTAAAACTTAAAATGTTATCCGTAATTGAAATTGGCATATTACCTTCTGTATCGCAGGGCTTATTCCATGTATAACCTGATTGGAATGTAAGGTTAGTATTTGCATCAACTTTTGGTGGAACCAAGGTAAAAACGAGATTATCCCCGTCTTCATCAGTTATGTAATTGCTTAAAGGAACACTTACCAAATAATCATTACCTAAGCAACCTGTAAAATTTGAAAAATTAGAAACAGAAGAGTTGTTATTGTCTTCTTGAGGATATATATTGCTTTCGGTATACGCCATTTGACTTTCAGGGTAAAAAGGGCTAGAATTTCTGTACATTAATTGCCAACTCAGTTTAACTTGGTCACAATCAGCTGGTACTGTAAGTAAACCTTCATATAAAATTCGTTGAAAGCAAAATGAGGAGCAACTTGAGACGGGAACAGTTTCCTTTCTATTTACTATTAAGGTGGTAATTGGAATACAGCCAAAAACATTAATTGGATATTCGTTTAATGCTTCTGTTGCTCCAGTGCCACAAAATCTGTAAAAAACAAGTGATATTTTGTAAGTTTTATTGGAATTATTCTCACTTATTAGGGAATAGTCAATTTCAGCACCAGCAACATGACTAGCTTTCGCAAAGTCAATATAAATCAAAAAAAATGAAAAAAAAATGAATGATCTCAGCATTTTAGTGAATATAAGTCGTTTCGTTAATCAAAAGAAAGGAAAATCATAATCCCCAATAAAAACCAATATTAATCCCTAAATTCCATAAATATTCTGAATAAGGATAGTTTTTTTTGTCTATCGTTCTTATAAGACTATGTCTAAACTCAGGTTCAATTCTTAAACTTATTCTGTCATTTATCTTATAATTCATTCCAATACTCACGGTTGGAGAAAAATTAATTCTATTAATAGGTGAGTCTGTTGTTCCTGATTTTTCTGTTTTCTTATCACCATTTGGATAAATATAAATAGCAGTCATTGAATCTTTAATTAGAAAATTAGTTGTAAAACCCATGCTCGAAAAGAAGTTTATTTTTTTTTCTATTATTAGGATATTTATTTTAATTGGAAAATCAATGTAGTGATACGAGTAGTACAATTTATTTGTCATTTGTAAGTTTTGTGTATTTCTATATATGTATATGTTCTTATAACCTTTATTCGAGTATTTAATTCCTGTTTCAAGTCCAATTGATTTAATAATTTGATAGCAAACATTAGCCCCTATAGTATAACCAATCTTTGGATTGTCCTTGTTAGATGATAGAAATATACTATGGGGAGTTAGCGATCTGTAACAAACGTCAGGTGAAACAGAAACGCCAATTTGAAATCGTTTAAAATTTGTACTGTCTTGTGCGAGTGCAATTTTGCATCCAAAAGCCAAATACAGAATAAACGAATATCGAAACAAATATTTCATAGTGGTCATTCTCTTTATTGTTTTTTCTCTTCCAATTTCTTCATTCTATTGTTCAAATCTATAATATACAATGTTAATTCCTCTACTTTTCTTAATAAAGTGGATGAAAGTAAACCTAATGAATATCCTTCTTCTGTTTCCATTTTCAATGCTGGTTCTACATTAGGCAAATGGCTATTTGCTTCTATATAAGATTCAACTTCTTCAAATCGCATCAAATGGTAGTTTTTATCAAATACATAATCGCACCCTTGAATACAAACCCTAAGTTCTTCTGCTTTGATTTTACCTTTAACTTCAAGTTTTTGAGTAGGGCTCGATGTGCCAATACCAATATTTCCGCTGGCATCAATTCTTAAACCAAAAGGAGAATCTTTAAACGGGGCAATAACTAATCCAGAATTTTGGTTCTTTCCTCCTGCTTCTAATCCATCCGACCAAAAAAGACCAGCATCACCATCTAAACTTAAATTGTTGTAACCATATCCACCATTTTGGGGGACAAGGAATAGCCGATTTGTACCATTTCCTAATTGAAGTCCTTTCGTATATTCTCCAAGACATTTTATGTCAAGACTTCCTTCTGGCGTATTTGTACCTATACCTACAAAACCAGAAACTTGATCAACATGCAACCTACTACCTGTTATTTCAATTTCACCATCTAATTTATAGTTTCCCAATACATGAAGTTTCGCTTGAGGTAAGGTTGTAATTCCAATTCCAACATTTCCAATTGCTGGGCATTTAATAATGTCGTTTGTAAAAGTTGCAAATTGATTATAAACATTTCCCCATCCAAAGGTTGGGGTACAACCTGAGCCTGGTTTAAAACTTGGGCCGCTTTTTAACACACCATCAGCACCTATAGAAACAATCTTAAATTCTTGGTTTGGGTCTGTTGCCTCTTGCAAGTTGGGCAGGTTTACATTGTTTTTCAAAATTGCAGGCCCATTCACCTCCACCCCCCCGCTTGCCTTCAACTTCAACTGCGGCTGAGGATTGTTGGCTCCATTGCTTTTCAAAACCACATCCACACTATCTCTTGTTCCAATATAAGCCGTTGTATCAAGCCCTGTGTTTCCATCAAGTGCCCAGCCTTGAGTAAAGGGTTTTGGTTTTTCGAGGATAACATTCGAACTTGTAACACAACCTAAAGCATCAATTGCAACAAATTTGTTTAAAACCCCAGGAATAATTTGAGTGTTATTTAATCCAGTAAAATAAGGGGTTAACCCTTCCCCTGTAAAAATTTCTCCTTCCTGATCTACTTGAATAAGGGATGCCCCATCCAGCTTAATACTACTAGCATATTCACTTGGCAATTCGTACCATTTGTAAGTAACTGGTTCATTTATATCACCCAAGGTTACACTCATATTTGCATCGGTGCAAGTATCGCAACTGAAATAATATCCGTTTGGCTTAACTTCCCCTGTAACAAAGACCTGAGGAGTGCCAGGTTTATTCAGATTAATATTTTGAGAAAGACTGGCAGTGCATCCGCCCGCATCTTGAACACTAATACCCACATTTCCTGCACTAAATCCATGCAGGGTAAAACTAGTATCATTTACCATTGTATCTTTTGAAAATCCGTTGGTATAGCCACCCATATCAATGTTTCCATTGATATGAAGCGCATAAGGAGGTATTCCGCCTGAAAGTTGAACTTCAATTTCTCCATCACCTACATCGCAACGGGTATGGTATTCTCCATATTTTAATACTGCATTGGCCGATATATTCAATTGTGAAGCTGGTGAAATTTCTATTTGAGATAAACTAGTGTCTCCATTTGCATCCGTTACTGTTAAAAAATACGTTCCATAATATTTTGCTAAGGTCATATCAAAATTCTGCCCAATGTTTACGGGCTCGTTATCTATTGAAGAAAACCTTCTCCATTGATAGCTATATCCTAATACCCCACCTTCAACCTGTGCAAACAAAGTAGCGTATACTATGTTATTGCAATTGGTTTGGTAGCTTACAGCAATGGCCGAACTTAATTCTTGTGGCTGGGTTAGTTCAAAAGTTATGGAATCGACCATAGTCCCCCCACAACTGTATACATAAGCTTGGTAATTGCCAGCACTTAATCCTGTTACATGGGAGTTAGTCAAACTGTCCAAATTCCCATTTGGTAATTTTTTTAGGTACAATTGATGGTCATCTATGCATCCGGCAAAATGCAAAAGCTCTATTTCTCCATCCGATGCTCCATGTCTGGATACATTGTAACCACCTGGATAAACCGATTTATTGCCTGCAACTAGGGTTAATTGCCCACTCATATCCAATCCGCAAATTCCATGGATAGCTTCATCATTTAAATTGATTTCCACAGAATCTTCCTCTTCAGAACCTGCTTTACAACCTGCCGCATCTCTTAAGGTTAAATAGTGCGTTTGATCAGCAAAAATCAATAAACTATCTTCCGTTACATTGCTATGACCTAATAAAGTATAAGGCGGGATACCTCCTACTGGCTTTATATCCAGTTCAATGGCATAACAATTACAACCTAAGGAATAAGCAGGATTGCAATTGATTTTTAGTTGACTGCTCAATTTGTAAGGTGCTTTTATTTCAATACTATCTTTAACTGTGCATCCTGAACCATTTCCAACTGTGGCTACATACCAACCAGAAGTTACACCTGTTAGTGTATCCATTCCGGAAACAAAATAGGTATTTGTAGAAATACTAGAATCTACCAAGCCAAAAAAATCATCATTAATAGTTCCTTCTATTTCTTTCACTCTCCAATTTACCTGATGATTTCCAGATCCGCTAACGGTAGCCCAAACATTTGCTGTTTCATCGTCCCAACATGCCAGATGATAGCCCCATTGATTTGTTGGCGTTGACTGCACTGAAATGGTTGGTATGCCAGTATTTTCTAAGCTTAGGCTTGAAGATGAAACACAGCCATTGGCATCAGTAACGGAGTAGGAATAGCTACCAGCCTCCAAACTATCTATGGTTGCTGTTGTATCTGACCGACCAATCCATTGGTAAGAATACGGTTGTACCCCGCCTGAAATATCAATAAAGATACTACCATCACCGCCAGGACTGCAACTTTCCTTTACCAAAGTGCTTGATTTTAAATGTAATAGTTGTGGATTAAATAATTTGATTGAATCGGCGGTTACGGGTATTGTACCTCTAAAAGCAAAGACTTTATAATTACCTGCTCCTAACCCTGACCAAACTTTTGGAAAGGAATTCACAAGGCTTGAATCAAGTACAACCCCATTCCTTTTTAGTACAATCGTAAGTGTATCTGCACCAATTACTGCGGTTGAAATACTACCATCTTCTGCACCATAACACGAAACATTGGCTCCTCCTTCGTAATCTTGTTTGGTTAGCACCAATTGCACCGGAACATGAGAACCAAAACTAAGATTGCACATGGATTGAAGCATACCAGCAAGGGTTGTTTCACCAATTTGAAAAGGACCTGAAATGCTTCCTGATCTGCAACCGGCAACATCATGAACATCTAAATAATAGGTAGTTCCAGAATAAACATATAATGTATCTTGTAATGAACTTCCTGAACCATAAGCATGGTAGGGCGTAATTCCACCGTAAAGGTTTTCCCAAAATTTCATTCCCCATTCCTGTGAGCCTGGATACCAATTGCTATTACATGCAGCTTTGTGTTCAGAAAAGAAAACGATAGGGGCTAAGACTTCGATACTATCTGTTACTGAACATCCAGATGCATTAGTTATAGTTACTCTATATAATCCTGCGCCAACATCATTTAAACTATCCAAATTAGCAATAAAAACATGACTGGTATTTACAATAGTATCTATTGAAAATTCACCCTTTTCAAGTGAAGTTACCTTCTTAGTAATATCCCAATTTATGTCTAAATTTGATGCGTTTTCACCAAAACTAACCCAAACATTGGCAGTTTCATCTTCCGCACAATTCACATGATAACCCCATTGGTTTAGTTCTGAAACATGCAAAGTAATTTGTGGAGCATTGGCAGTTCCTACATTTACATTCGAACTAAATTGACAACCATTTCCATCAGTTACTGTAAAACCATAGCTACCTGCGCCAAGGCTATCAATAAAGGCTACAGTATCGGATCGGCCTGTCCAGGAAAAATGATAAGGCAATACTCCTCCTGAAATTTCAGCCTCAATGGAACCATCCCCGCCGGGATTACAGCTTTGGTTTATGGACTGGTGATTGGCCAGTGCTAATGCTTGGGGTTGAAAAAGCACCAACGAATCCTCAGCCACCAGACTATCATTTATATAGCCATAAATTCTATAGCCACCTGCGCCAAAACCATTCCACACTTTAGGCAAAGAATTAACAAAGGTTGAATCCTCTTGTGAAGCACCCTTGTACAATACTAAGGTTAATGAATCTGCCCCAACAACCGCCACAGAGATACTGCCATTGTTGCCTCCATAACAAGAAATATTATAACCGCCACCAAAATCGCTTTTTGTTGGGATTAATTGAACCTGTGCATGTAGGTTTTGTGAAAGTAAAGTCAATAGAATTCCAAGGCCAAAGGCAATGCCTAATAGTCGTTTCATAGGGATATAATTTGAGTATTTTTGGATTTATTTTTCGAAATTAAATTCGAAATTGTATGCAACTATAAATGCTTTTTCTGAGATAAAAAAATAATTTTTAAACTTTTTTTGGAATTTTTGTAGATAAAAAAACTAAAATCCTACGGGAATAAGGATAAGCTTCAATATTATTAAATTGTAAATTAGGCGAAGAATTCATACAGATTACTAAACTTAGGTGAAAAACCTGAATTTCCCATTTCAAAAGTAAACTTCTCTTATGAACTGTTGAGTTGTATTTTTTATAGGTCGAAGTCCACATTTTTTAATCCCCTTCATCAAATCCAAAGTTCATTTGCTCCGCTAAAAGCCTTGGCCTAATGCTTCGTTTCCGCAGTCCGGGCAGGGATAGCAGCGGAAAACCCACAGCGGCCTAAGCGTAAGCGAAAGGCGCGAGGATTTGCAGCGAATAGCCCGACCTGAACGCACCTTGCACCATGCTTGGTAAATTGGAAATGCTTGTGGTGCGGAAGGGCACGCATGAAAAGAGAAGAGAGTAAAGAGAAGAGAGTAAAGAGTAAAGAGTAAAGAGTAAAGAGAAAAGAGAAGAGAGAAGAGAGAAGTTAGTGATGCTTCTGAAATCCCTATCTTTGATGAAATATTTTATATGAAATCGGCGACAAAACGGCAACTGGCTCTGCCTTGGTGCTTGGGTATTTTACTTTTTTTGAGTGCAAGTTTGGCGCAGGCTCAACCCTATTTTCACTATTATGATAGCATTCCTGTTACCAAAAACGGACAAACCTTAGCCAATGCCTGGGCCGGAGGACTTAATTTCTCCCAGTTTTCGGAAGTGGACCTAAACCTCGATGGCCATAAAGATTTAGTGGTGTTTGACCGCTCGGGGTTTCGAATCAATACCTTTATTAACCAAGGCATTCCCAATCAAGTTGCCTACCGCTACAATCCTTTTTACAGCTATTTCTTCCCAAAAGCCGAAAGCTGGCTGCTGATGCGGGATTTTGATTTCGACGACCGTGCCGATATTTTCACCTATCGCGTGGGAGCCGGTGCTATCACGGTTTGGAGAAATGTTAGCGTAAACGATACCCCTAAATTTGAAGTGGAAATTCCTACCCTCCGTTCCAACTACCTGCCCAATCAACTCAACCTCTACGTAAATGCTGTTGATATCCCTACCATTGAAGATATGGACGGTGACAACGACTTGGATATTCTGACCTTCAATGTGTTAGGTGGTTTTATGGAACACCACAAAAACGTAAGTGTGGATAGTTTTGGGAATGCCGACACCCTGCAATTCAGGCTTCAAACTTCGTGCTGGGGTAAGGTGATGGAAAGTGCCTCCAGCAACAGTGTTTTCCTCGACACTTGCAGCTACATCGGTTTTAACCAGGCACCCAACGACCCAACCATACTGGACCGCCATACTGGAAGTACGAGCTTTGCCTTGGATATGGATCAGGATGGCTTGAAAGAATTAGTCTTGGGCGACCTTTCGTTCAACAACTTTACTATACTTTTTAATGATGGAACCCTAGATACAGCCCATGTTTTTACCCAAACGCCCAATTTTCCGGTTGGAAATAACCCGGTGAATCTAGAAGTGTTCCCTGCGGGTTTTTACCTTGATGTGAACAATGATGGGGCGAAAGATATGGTGGTAAGTCCGAACGTGGCTTCGCTTGGAGCCAATATCGACAACAATTGGCTTTACAAAAATACTGGATTAACCGACCTTCCCAGCTTTAACCTGCAAACCAAGAGCTTTTTGAACGGCGAAATGATTGAGGTGGGTGAAGGTGCCTATCCTGTGTTGGTGGATTTGGACCAAGATGGCCGCACCGACCTAGTAATCGGAAACCGTGGAGTGAAAAAAACAGGAGAGGATTATGTTGGTAAAATCGCCTATTACCGAAACATCGGCACTGGTTCGCAGCCAGCCTTTGATTTGGTAACGGACGACTTAGCTAACCTTGGTCTTTTTGGTTATGCCAACCCTTACCCGGCCTTTACCGACCTGGATGGAGATGGGGATATGGATATGCTGGTAGGCCGCTACCAAGGCACTTTCGATTACTTCGAAAATACAGCCCAGCCCGGCAATCCGCCTCAGTTTACCTACCTTGCCGGAAACTACCAAAACCTGTTTGTGGGTCAAAACGCTTTTGCCGCTCCCCAATTTTTTGATGTGGATAAAGACGGATTGATGGATTTGATTGTTGGGGAATACAATGGAAACCTCAACTATTTCCATAACGATGGCACCCTTACCAATCCGCAATTTACCCTTGTAACGGATTTCTTTGGCCAATTGAAAACAACCAGTGCTTACACCAATCTTGGCTATAGCACACCATGCATGTTTCGCCAAAATGGAGTCACCAAATTGTTTTGTGGTAGCGAGGATGGCAGCATTTTCTATTACGACAATATCGACGGAAACCTAGCAGGCGCCTTCCATACCCTAACCAAAACCTACCAAAACATCGACCAAGGCACCCGAACCGGAATTACCTTAGGCTATGTAAACAATGATACCCTTTTGGATATGGTTATTGGAAACTATGCAGGTGGCGTGAGTTTTTTCTTAGGAACACCGGATAGTTTGGGCATCCCCTACTCCATTCAAAAACAAGTCCCTGCATTGGCCGGTGTAAAAATTTACCCAAACCCAAGCCATGACGAAATCACCGTTAAATCTTTTACGGAAGGCCAACACTTCGATTTCCAGCTTTTCGATATGATGGGCAAACTGTGGAAGCAAGGAAAAGTACAGGGCAACCAAGGCAAAATCAACTTGGAGGGCTTGTCTACCGGAATTTACCACCTTGTATTAAGCCAACAACAGGAACGCCAAAACTTCAAATTGGTAATAGAATAAGCGAGGCCGTATTTAAGTTTTCAACCTTAGCCCAACTTCCTGCGCTGGAATGTATTTTCGCCTTTACCAAATTTTAGGATGGAAGCCCTTTTTGCCGATGTTATTATGCCTTTGTCTATTCCAAGGTTGCTCACGTATCGAGTGCCCCGGGAATTATGGGATGAAATCTATCCGGGCAGTCGGGTAATTGTGCAGGTAAAACGTAAACTATACACCGGGATAGTCCGTTCCCTCCATTCCAATGTTCCTGAAAATTACGAGGCCCTGTATTTGGTCTCCACCTTGGACATTGCCCCAATTCTTAATCCTATCCAACTGGAGTTTTGGGATTGGCTTTCTGCGTATTACCTCTGCGCACCGGGTGATATTTTGAATGCTTCCCTTCCGAGTCACCTTAGGCTAAACAGCGACACCATTGTAGTGCTGGCTACCGAATCACTTGCCTTGCCCGAAAACCTCAGTCCAAAAGAAGAAGCCATCTTTATTGCCCTCCAAGAAAAAGGCAGTTTGGCTATTTCGGAGGTAGAAAAACTGCTCAACCAAGTAACCGTTATGCAGCATGTTAAAAAGCTGATGGACAAAGGTTTGGTTAGTATCAAAGAAGAAATTCGGGAAAGTTACAAGCCTAAGATGGAAAGCTATGTCAGCTTGAACGATGCGATAAACCAGGACGATTTGGGGCAATTGCTTGATACCCTTGAGAAAAAAGCCCCGAAACAGGTAGATGTGCTGATGCGCTTTTTACAAAAAGGACAGCCTTTTTCAAAAAACCCCCAAGAAGTTTCGAAACCCGATTTGGTAAAAGGCATTGATGGAGCCGACACCGCCTTGAAAGCTTTGGAGAAAAAAGGGATTTTGGTGCTGTATGAAAAAGAAATTGGTCGATTTGGATTTGTGGCCGAAATACAAGCCATATCAGAACTATCGCCTGTGCAGGAAGAAAAGCTGAACGAAATTCGGGCCCATTTCGAAGAAAAAGCTGTGGTGTTGTTTAAGGGAGTTACCTCTTCGGGAAAAACCGAAATTTATATCCGACTGATTGAGGAAGCCTTAGCCCATCGAAACGAGGTGCTTTACCTTTTGCCCGAAATTGCCATTACTGCCCAGATTATTTCGAGGCTGCGTAAGGTGTTTGGGGCTAAAGTTTTGGTATACCACAGCCGCTTGTCGCAAAACGAGCGAGTAGATGTGTGGCGCGAGTTGGTGCAACGCCAGCAAAACCAAGAAAAAATAATCATCGTTGGGCCGCGCTCCTCCCTACTTCTGCCCTTTTCAGATTTGGGTCTGGTGATTGTAGATGAAGAGCACGATCCTAATTTCAAGCAACAAGAAAACCCCCGCTATCATGCCCGGGATGCCTCTATTTGGCTGGCCCACAAGCACCAAGCAAAAGTGTTATTGGGCAGTGCTACACCGTCGATCGAAAGTTGGTACAATGCCCAAAAAGGCAAGTATGGTTTGGTAGAACTTAAAACCAGGTATGGTGGCGTTTCGCTGCCCGAATTTAAAACTGCTGATTTAAAAGAACTGGGCAAACGTAAGCAAATGAAATCCATTTTCTCGCCCGAGCTACTGGAAGGAATCAAGGTAACAACGGAAAGAGGAAAGCAGGTCATGCTGTTTCAAAACAGGCGCGGTTTTTCGCCCAGTGTAGAATGCGAAAGCTGCGGTTGGATGCCCCAATGTACCAATTGCGATGTAACCCTTACCTACCATAAAAACAGCGGACAAATGCGCTGCCATTATTGTGGATACAGTGCCAATGTGCCCACCATTTGCGGACAATGTGGCGATACCCAAATTAAAACCGTTGGCTTTGGAACCGAAAAAGTGGAGGAAGAATTGGGCATTTTCTTTCCCGAATTGCGTATTGGTCGTATGGATTTGGACACCACCCGAAGCCGTGCTGCCTACGACCGGATTTTTGCCGCCTTTTCCTCGGGCGACACCCAGGTATTGATTGGTACACAAATGATTAGCAAGGGTTTGGATTTTGCCAATGTAGGTTTGGTGGGTATTTTAAATGCCGATGCCATGTTGGGTTTCCCTGATTTTAGATCGTTTGAGCGGGGCTACCAAATGTTGGTGCAGGTTAGTGGCCGGGCAGGACGACGAAAAGAAGCTGGAGAGGTAATTATTCAAACCAAAAACAAAAGCCATCCCGTATTGAAATGGGTCATGGATCAGGATTTCAATGCCTTGGTAGAGCATGAGTTTATGGAGCGGCAGAAGTTCAATTATCCCCCGTTTTGTTATTTGATAAGCCTCACCTTGCGCCATCCCGACAACCGAATTCTCGACAAGGCTGCCTACCTTTTTGCTATGGATTTGCGCCAAACATTCGGTGAGCGGGTTTTGGGTCCGGCCTACCCAGTCATTCCCCGGATTCGGAATTTGTATCAAAACTGCATTCTGCTCAAGGTCGAGAAAAACGCCTCTTATGCCAAGGCCAAAGCCATTTTGCGTACTTGTGTGGATAAGCTTAAAACCTCCGAATTCAGGTCGGTTCAAGTTTCTATCGATGTGGATGCTTAGGCCCTTTTATGGATAAGTTAGAGTCATCAAATTCATCCTTTGAGGCCTTCTGGAACCAGCGTTTGCTCCCAATTTCTAATTCTCCATTTTTAATTTTTAACCCAAATTAATCAATAGGAGGATTTACAAATCCGAACTACTTGATTTAGTTGGGTTTACCCCGATTTAGCAGTTGTTATCAATTTGGCCATCCAAATTGATTTACAACTGGTTAATCGTTTATGTATTTCTAATGCGTAATCTGGGTTTAATTGAATTATGCGGGCCCCCTCCGCCCAAAAAAGTGTTGGTGGATATCAAAGCATGGTACATGGGCGTTCGGGTCACGCTATCGCCCATACTCCTCGGTCTGCTCCGTGCCTCCGCATCCCTGTGGGGTATTTGGCTCTATCGTTGCCCGGGGGCAGTAGTGATAAATTAAAAGATAATTAGTTTACAGTAAAGTGTTTACTGTAAACCAATTTGTACATTTTTTTACATATAAAACCCTATTAATCCCAAATTAATCAATAGGAGGATTTATTAATCCGAACTACTTGATTTAGTTGGGTTTACCCCGATTTAGCAGTTGTTATCAATTTGGCCATACAAATTGATTTACAACTGGTTAATCGTTTATGCATTTCTAATGCGTAATCTGGGTTAATAAAGGCTTAAATACCCATTTTCTAAAAAATAAAACTCGATCATTTACATACTAAAAATCAAAACCCTTTTCTCAAAAAAAAACCAATTTTTAATTCTTCCGCATTTCTTTCCGGGTAGGGATAGAAGTGGAAAGCCCGGAAGGCGGCGGAGGCACGGAGCCGACTGAGGACTTGCAACGTATAGCCCGACCATTCGCCTTGCACAAAACCCTAATCTTTGGCACGAATGCTATGGGCGAATGGGACCCGCCAAATAAATTTATAAAGAGAAGTTAGAAAAGAGAAGTTAGAAAAGAGAAAAGAGAAAAGAGAAGTGATTTCGAGTTTCGATAGCAAAGGTTCTGGTACCAACCCAATTAACCTTTAACCATTAACTTCTAACCACTATTCCCTCATTTCTATTTCCTATTTTCTATTTCCCATTTCCCACCTACGCTGCTTTTTTCTTCTCTACCCAGTCTTTCACCAGTTCTTCCAACAAGTTTAGGGGCAAGGCACCATTGGTCAACACTACATCATGGTATTCGCGGATATCGAACTTTGGACCGAGTTCCTTTTTAGCCATCTCACGCAATTCCAGAATTTTAAGCATACCAATTTTATAGCCAGTAGCTTGTCCGGGCCAAACGATGTACCGTTCAATCTCCTTGCGGCAATCCTCGGGCGGATTTGGGATATTTTCCATGAAATATTTCAGGGCATCTTCGCGGGTCCATTTGAAGTAGTGGATACCGGTATCGACCACTAGGCGAGCTGCACGGAAAATCTCCATCGACAAGCGACCAAAATCGCTATACGGATCAGAATAAAAGCCCAACTCCTTAGGAATCAATTCGCTGTACAAACCCCAACCTTCCACGTAGGCCGTGTAGCTTCCCATTTTACGGAACATTGGCACACCTTGCAACTCTTGGGCAATACTCAACTGCATGTGGTGACCCGGAATGCCCTCGTGGTAAGCCAAAGCCTCCATTTGGTAGATAGGTTGATCGGCCATGCTATACAAATTGATATAATAGGTTCCGGGGCGTGATCCATCCAAAGCAGGATCTTGGTAAAAGGCGCCACCTGCCGATTTTTCGCGGAATGGTTCAACCGCTTTCACGACCATTTTAGCCTTAGGTTTGGTAATGAACAAAGCATCTAACTTGGCCTGCATGGCATCCACTATGGCCGTTGCTTTATCCATATATGCTTTTTTTCCTGCCGGTGTATTGGGGTAATAAAACTGCTTGTCTTCCCGCAAAAAGGTGAAGAAATCTTGAATATTGTCATTTTTGAAGTTAACCTTCTTCATGATTCCCCGCATTTCGGCTTGGATTCGGGCCACTTCCTTTTTACCCAATTCGTGGATTTGTTCGGCGGTTAAGTCGGTAGTGGTAGTGGTTTTAATAGCGGCATTATAAAAGTCCTTGCCCTCCGGAAACTTCCAGGCTCCATCGTCGGTATTTGCTTTCTTCTCCAATTCGGTAAGATAGGCCACGAGGCGTTCGTAGGCTGGTTTAACTTTGGTAACCAAGGCTGTTTCGGCTTTGGCTTTTAAGGCAGCTTTTTCGGTAGCATCCACCTCTTTCAAACTGTCGATTTTGGAGCAGATATCTTGGTAAATGGCATTGTTTTCGCCCGTTTTATCGAAGGGTTTGCCCGAAAGAATATTCTTGCAATCGCTCAAAACCTGAGGAAAAACAAATTTGGGTGGAATGATTTTTTTCATTTCCCTGATTTTCAGGTTAACCAGTTCTTGTTCGAACACCTCAGGAATTTTTTCCAATCTGGAGATATAGCATTCGGCGTCTTTTTTATCGGCAACGGTGTGAATATTGATAAGGAAGGAAGGCATTTCGGAGTGAAAACCACCCATTTGGTTGATAGGATAATTGTGGAAACGCCATTTATTGTTGGCCTGGGCGTTGGTAACATTCAATTCAAACATTCGATAACTGAGTTTGGTTTGGTCGTCCAAGGCATCAAAACGAATGCTATCTTTCAGCCATTGCAGGTTTTCTTCCGAAATTCGAAGTTCTGTTTGGTTAAAGGCATCGCTGCGGTTGGTCCACTTATCATAATCATATTTAAATCCAAGGTAGCTTTGGTATTCGGGGCTACGCTCAACCGATTCCTTGAACCATTGTTCGAAATAGCCATTGGCTTTTTTGCTTTCAGCAGCAATTTCCTCCGCTGAATATTTTTTAGGGCCGTTTTGGCAAGCCGAAAGAAGAATTGCGGGGAGAATGACAAGAAAATAGAACTTTTTCATTAGAAATCGTTGAAGGTTATGCTGGGACAAAAATAGAGGAATAGGCAAAGCTGAACAGAATATTTAGTTATTGTCCAAAAACCAACAGAACCAGCTTTTTTAAATGCTTAGAATCCTACTAATTTTGATTAGTCTTTTTATGCTGCAGGGTGCATGGGGACAATCTATTCAAAGGCCCGAACTGCTGCAATTCAACAAAGAAAGAAAACAGATTGGTTCTACATCGATGGCAGTTTTGGGCGGTTATGCTTTAGGCAACATGGCGATTGGCATTCCGAATGCTATTCAATTGAGTGGAAAGGAGAAATATTTCAACGAGATGAACTGCTATTGGAACGTTGTCAATTTGGGCATTGCCATTGGCGGCTACATTGGTAACCAAGGAAAGGATATTCAAAACTTGAACGAAGAACAAACTTGGAAAGAACAAAGCAAAACCTTGAAAGTTTATGGCATCAATGCTGGATTAGACTTGCTTTACATCGGGTCAGGGATAGCTTTGATGGAGTTTTCGGGTAAGGCACCAAAAGCCGAACAACGCTTGTTGGGATATGGCGAAAGTTTGATTGTTCAAGGCGGTTTTTTGTTGCTTTACGACTCCGCTATGCTGCTCATCTATGGTGTTCATGGCAAAAATTTTAAAAAGAAAGCAGGTGGACTTTCCTTCTCCAATCAAGGGGTTGGGCTGCATTACACCTTTTAAAAGAATTCTGAAAAACAATATTTCAAAATTGAACATAAGCTAAATACCTTTACCAACGAATTAGTGAACGAATTATGAATATGAAAGAATTGGTGGAACGTTTTCCCACCCAACTTAAAGAAGCCTTAGCCATTGCCCAAGCAAAAACTTTTCATCCGAGTAAAGAGACCATTCAAAATGTGGTTGTTTCAGGATTAGGCGGCTCGGGGATTGGAGGCAGTATTGTATCTGAGATTCTGGCCAACAGTTTAAAAGTTCCGGTATACATAAATAAAGATTATGCCATTCCGGCTTTTGTAGGAAAACACACCTTGTTTGTAGCCTCCAGTTATTCGGGGAATACCGAAGAAACTTTGGAAGCCTTGGATAAAGCGATTCAAGCTGGGGCTGAAATTGCCTGTATAACATCGAGCGGAAAATTGCTAGAGATTGCCCAAAATTCGGGTTACAACTACCTACAAGTTCCAGGCGGAATGCCACCTCGCAGTTGTTTGGGTTATTCCATGGTACAATTGCTGGGTGTGTTTTCGAAATACCAATTGACCGATTATCCTTCCTTGGAAAAAGTAGCGGCTTCGATAGATTTATTGATCTCACAAAAGGAAACTATCCAACAACAAGCCATGCAGATGACCGAGTTTTTAATGGACAAAACGCCCATTATTTACACATCCTCGGGCTTTGAAGGGGTTGCTATTCGGCTTCGTCAGCAATTGAATGAAAATTCAAAAGTTTTGTGTTGGCACCATATTATTCCTGAGATGAACCACAACGAGTTGGTAGGTTGGACTGTTCCGAACGACCAATTGGCCGTGGTTTATTTGCGCAGTGGAAACGAATATGCTCGCACGGCCGAACGAATTGCGTTTTTGCAAAAGGTAATTTCCAAATATACTGCCAACCAACTTTCCATTGTATCACAAGGAAACTCTGCCATTGAAGAAGCGTTTTACCTCATTCATGTAAGCGATTGGGCTTCGGTGTATTTGGCCGAGAAACGTGGCGTTGATGCGATGGACATTGATATTATTTACAAACTGAAAGAACATTTGTCGACCTTTTAGCATGCAACAGGTCATCCTGCACCGGTTGGGCCTACTAGATTACCAAGAGGCTTGGGACTACCAGATGGGATTGTTTCAGGCCACCATACAGTGCAAACTTAAAAACCGCGACTTGCCGAAAGAAGAACAAGTTCCAACCCAGAACCATTTCATCTTTTGCCAGCACCCCCATACCTACACTTTAGGGAAAAGTGGTGATGCCCAGCATTTATTAGCCAATGAGGCCTTATTGCAGCGTATTGGTGCTAAGTTTTACCACATCAATCGGGGTGGCGATATCACTTACCATGGTCCGGGGCAGTTGGTAGGTTATCCAATTTTTGATCTCGACAATTTTTTTACCGATATACACAAGTTTATGCGCTTGATGGAAGAAGCCATCATTCGGTTTTTGGCGAGGTATGGCTTGAAGGGCGAACGCTGGGAAGGATTTACAGGCGTGTGGTTGGATGTAGACAAACCCTCTCGTTGCAGGAAAATCTGCGCGATGGGAGTCCATACCAGCCGCTGGGTTACCATGCATGGATTCGCCTTGAATGTAAGCACCGATCTAAGCTATTTCGATTATATCATCCCATGTGGCATTGAAAACAGGGGCGTAACTTCGTTGGAAAAGGAGTTGGGACGAAGCTTGGATTGGGAGCAGATACGGATGGAGGTGTTGAAGGAATTCGAGGAGGTGTTTGGGTTTGAGGGGGTAGAAAAAGCATAGCCAAGTTTTAGGCAAACCTTTGAAAAAATAGCCAATACAATTTTTGGGGCCGAAAATCGTGCAAATTGAAAGCAGGTGTTTCAATTTGCACGATCTTGACAAATTAATGTACCTTTGTGTTGAAAAACCTAATTAATCGTCATGTTTCAAAACCGACTATTAGCCCAATCAATAGATACTTACAGAAAAATTTTCCCAATTGTGGCCATATTAGGTCCTAGACAATGCGGTAAATCAACTTTGGTAAAAAATATTTATTCTGTAAACAACGAGTCGATTTATTTGGATTTGCAAAATTTGGAAGATTTAAACAAATTGAATGATCCTTTGCTTTTCTTTCGCATGAACAAAGACAAAACTATTTGCATAGATGAGATACAATTGGTACCTGAACTATTTGGAATTTTAAGAAGTTTTGTAGATGAAAATAAGCAAAAAGGACAATTCATTTTACTCGGATCGGCATCAAGAGACTTGGTACAAAAAAGTTCTGAATCATTAGCTGGCCGAATTGGCTATTTATATCTAACCCCGTTTTTAATAAATGAACTTCCTACCCTTCCCTTACAAACCTTTTGGAATAGAGGAGGTTTTCCGGATAGCGTATTGGCAGAGGGAGATGATTTCAGTTTTATTTGGAGAGAAAATTTCATAAAAACATATATTGAGAGGGATATTCCTCAACTTGGTTTTCAAATTCCAGCCATTCAACTGCGTCGATTTTTAAGCATTTGTGCTCACAACCATGGTCAAACCTTGAACTACAGTAAAATGGGCGGATTCATGGATTTAACCCATCCAACCATTCGGAAATACATTGATCTTTTTGAGCAGACTTTTATCCTTAGAACCTTACAACCTTTTGAAATCAACAGCAAAAAAAGGATGGTAAAGTCACCAAAAATTTACTTTCGAGACCATGGAATTCTGCATAACCTTTTAGGAATTAAAAATCTAGAATCCTTGTTTGGTCATCCTTCCATAGGCGTTTCGTGGGAAGGAATGGTCATAGAACAAATATTATCGAACATTAAAGGACCAGCCTACTTTTATCGAACCGCAACTGGCGAAGAGATGGATTTAGTATTGGAGCATGAAGGAAAAACAATTGCTATTGAATGCAAAGTTTCAACAGCACCTCAGCTTAATAAAAATTTCTTTAAGGCCAAGGAAGTCTTGCAACCAGAAATAACCTACATTGTTACACCCATTGCAACCGAGCCCTATTTTTTAAAGGAGGCTTGCATGGTTATAAGTTTAAGAGATTTGCTTGAAAAATTGAAAGGGAAATAGGCTCAAAAAAGACACCTTATTTCTCATAAAAATGCATCTCTTTCACATAGTCCCAAACGGCTGGAGAAAGGAAGTGGCGCACATCTTTTTTATCATGGATGGCTTGACGGATAAAGGAGGAGGAAATTTCGACTTCGGGTGCGTTAACAAGGGAAAATTTAGGATTATCAAGCAGGGCATGGCCTTTGAAGGTGTTTCGGGGGTAGACTAGGATATGGTAGTGCTCGATGATGGCTTCATAGTTTTTCCATTTGTGGAAATTTTCCAGGTTATCGCTTCCCATGATTAGCGAGAACTGATGTTTTGGATATTTCTCGCTCAAATGGGCCAAGGTATTCACGGTGTAGGAAGGAGTAGGCAGGTCGAATTCGATGGCTGAAGCTTTGAGTTTGGGATAATCACCAATGGCTAAGTTCACCAATTGTAGGCGGTGGTGGTTGGCTAGCAGACTTTCTTTGGTCTTGAAAGGGTTATGCGGCGACACTACCAACCATACTTCGTCGACCGGTCCGAACTCAGCGATATAGTTTGCAACCAATAAATGGCCCACATGAATGGGGTTAAACGAACCGAAGTATAAACCGATCTTCTTGTTTTTCAAGCCTTTTCAAAAATTTCTACAAAAATATTTACTTTTCCTTTGTTCAAATAAAATTACATATATATTTGCACCCCCAATTCAATGGGAGCTTAGCTCAGCTGGTTCAGAGCATCTGCCTTACAAGCAGAGGGTCACTGGTTCGAATCCAGTAGCTCCCACGATAAGACAAAGCCTGGTTTTTGAAAAAAACCGGGCTTTTGTATTTTAAACCAAATCCCAAGCCCCGCTTGAGGATTTGGTTTAAAATACAAAAGCCCAAGGGATGGCGCAGCCAGACCAGGCTTTGTCTGTGACTCTGGGGACGCAATGGTTCTTTGCGAAGCAAAAATCCAATAAAACCAAACTCATTCAAACTACCAAAAGCCCAAGGGATGGCGCAGCCAGACCAGGCTTTGTTTGTGACTCCGGGGACGCAATGGTTCTTTGCGAAGCAAAAATCCCAAAGCTCCCCCGAAAAAGAAACGGTTTCAGAAGGTTCAACTTTTTAGACTCTTTTTCATTTGCATACAATTTGCATACAATTTGCATACTTGTATTGGTTTAGAAAAAAACCTAACTTCTAAATTACTTCACAAAGTATATTTTAGAATTTAACCCATTTTAATGAAAGAAATTACGCTTCATTAAAATCAAAGGAACATTTTTACTAAAAAGGTATTTTTATTTGGAATGGAAATAATCGGACTTTACAGGGGATAACCTTCTGAATAATAATTTCCATGAATAAACTATAATTGCAAACTACAATTGAAAAATAAACGCATGAAAATTTCAGCCTTCACAATATTGGGTATAATTCTAACTATGCTCTCGGGTTGCACCGATTTACACATTCAAGTATTTGAAACAAAGCCAATTAACAAACAAGTTGTCCCAGTTGGCGAATTTTACGTATTTGATAATGATACTGTTAAAATTACCTATTCGTTTTGGGGAGATAAAGGCATTCTTTCTTATTCTTTAGAAAACAAAATGAACAAACCAATTTATGTTGATTGGACTAAATCATCATTCATTATAAATGGCAAAAAGTATGATTATTGGGAAGACCAATTAATTTCAAATACTATTACAACAGGAAGTTCAAGTGGAATAAGCTATCGAGTACCTTTTAGTTATACTAATGGCTCCATTGCAGCGAGTGAATATAAATCAACATCAAATACTATTTCAGAGAAACCTGAAAAAACCACCTTCATACCGCCCCAATCACATATTGACAAAAATAACTTTCTAATATTCCCTTATTCCTATTTTGACTTAACCTGCAATTCAACCAAAATTGAAGATGAAACAAGGACTGACAATCCTAAGAAAAAAACTAAAGTTTACAAGTCTTATTTTGAAAACAGTAACTCTCCTGTTAAGTTTAGAAACTATTTGGCCATTTCGTTTTCAGATGAAGGAGGTAAACCGTTCTATATCGATAATGGTTTCTTTGTTTCAACAATTAAGGAAGTAAGCAAAAAACACTTTCGTGGTAAGAAAACAGGCCGAGCATATGGAAATCCAACTTTTGAAGAACCTTTAAAGAAACAGAATAATTTTTATATTGAAATCGAGCTTCAAGAGAATAATTTTGATTTTAGAAACAGAAATTGCAGGTAGATTAACCCTTTTTTTAGCAAATAACTGATTAAAAGTATCTATTTTCATTCATTAGCAACCTTGGCTTATAGGTTTTAAATTGAATAAACAACGTATTCATATACTTTGAACTTTAAACCCTACTCCACTACCGTAATATAATAGTTCATTGCCCCCATATCAATTGCTGAGCCTGTTACATTCCTGAAATAAACAGAAACTGTATTGGCTGCTGAAACCCTGGCCCAAGCGATAATTAAACCATCCGTTAATGCCGATGCTGGAGATATCATTACACTACTTGTGGTATTGGCACCCGTAACCGTAAATGTTTCGGTGATGCTTTGGTTGGCGGCACAACTGGCTATATTTTTATTTACGGTTGCCTTGATAATGTTCGTAACCGTAGTTCCATTGGTTCCTACACGAATGCTTCCGTTTACATCCAAATTCCGTGAGGGCGACGAAGTACCAATTCCTACATTCCCTTCAATAATGGCTCCACCTGCCGGAGCTGCTGTGGTGGAATAGGTTCCGGTTCCATTCGAAATTGCGAAATTCCCATTTACGGTTAATTTGCTTCCTACAGTGGGCTGCCCCAATCCAACTGAAACATTGTTAATCGGTGAACTCGGTGGTGCAAAATTTAGATTCTTATTTACAAAGTCGTACATCATTAAATGCCCATCGGTGCCATCGTATTTGGCATACCAAGCATAAACACCCGGTCCAACCCCATTTACATTGTAAGTTGGATTGATACCCAGCCGGGAATTAAACGTATGGCTGGTAGAACTGGTGGTGTAAATATCCAAACAAACACTTCCATCGGCGGTAGGGTTTTGAAATTTACCTAAAACATTGGTGGTAGCAGCAATAACCGAAGAGGCATTGTCGCCTCCATACACATGCAGTTTTTGTCCGGGAGTGGTGGTGCCAATTCCGGTATTACCTGCTGCATCAATGATAAACGGAGAAGCATCGGAATCGGTACCATCATCGTTGACCAACACCGAAGCCCCAACCCCGGCATTGGTTGCCATAAGAACTGTACCCGTGTTCAAACTTCCAGTGCTGCTCGCTTTCAATACCGTACCCGCATTGGAGGCATGGCTGCCCGACAAACTGAACAAACCCAAAGCTCCACCAGAAGTAAGCCCAGTGGTGGTAGAAGAAATAGAAAGTCCATTACCCGATGTTAGCGCATTGGCCGCCAAATCAAAACCTTTGCCTGTGGTTAAGGAATTGGCTGTAATGTTCAAACCCTTGCCATTGCTGCTGGTATTGCTTATATCCAAGGTATTGCCCGAACTGGCAGTTGTTCCGATTCCTACTTCGTTGGCAGAGGCATTGATTCGTAAGCGTTCGTTGCCTGAAGTAGCTAGGCGCAAAGGTTGAGCATCCTTGGTTCCAACAAAATCGGTGGCGGGATTGGTTCCGGTATTTCCGCTAATTTGCCAGGCCAAGGATGGAGGCCCCCAAGATAGATTACCTGCCCCATCGTTCAGCAGCACATAATCGGCTACAGCTGCTTGGGCTGGTGGAAGCACCAAACTATAACTTGCACTCGTAGTACCGGGCAAAAGGGTAATGGTATTGGCATTGCTGGCATTGTTAAAAATCAAGGTTCCATTGTAAGCTGATGCAGCGCCAAAACGGGATGTCCCATACACTTGCAACATCGAACCTGCCGTAGCGGCCTCGCCCGAAGTAGAAATACTTACTCCTTGTGCCTTCGAACCTGTTGACCCTAAAAGACCTAACAGCATAAAGAACCCCAAACGTAGTGCGTAAAATTTCCTTTCCATATCCATCAATATTATCAGCCGTGGGGTGTGTTGGCTGGATTTCTGATTTCTAAAACGAGGCAGTTTCCTAGTAGTTGCAGAAGTTTCGACCAACGACCATATTTCAATCAAGAAACAAAGCCTTTAGCAGTTGTAGGATTAACTTGACAAGGTAAAATCGGGGTAAAATGATAAGTATCCGTGTCCGGGAAGGGATAGCAGCGGAAAGCCCACAAGGATGCGCAGTGCAACGGAGCAGCCTGAGGACTTGCAGCGAATAGCCCGACCTTTTCGCCTAGCAATTCATTCTATTCAAAAAGCAACTGCTAAGTGGCGAAAAGGGGCCCGCCAAATAATCCATTTTAAACCCCTACCTTTGGTGTATTTGCCATTGCTTTGTACCTTCGCCTTCCTATGAAAATCCTAGTTATTGAAGATGAAACCTTGGTTGGGGAAAACCTCCTTAGGCTTCTGAAAGATTTGGCTCCCGAGGCTACCCTGATTGGACCTTTGGCAAGTAAAAGAGAGACAAAAATTTGGTTAGAAGAGCATCCGGCGCCCGACCTTATTATTTCAGATATTCAACTTTCGGATGGAATAAGTCTCGATCTTTTTGATGAAGCCAAACTGGGCAGTCCAATCATTTTTACCACGGCATTTAATGAATTTGCCATCCGAGCGTTCAAAGTAAACAGTGTAGATTATCTGCTAAAGCCCATCGATAAAGGCGAACTGACTAAATCATTGGAGAAATATTACCAGCTTAAAGCCAAATATTCCAATCCTTCTTTTTTGCAGGAAACGGCGGCTTTTTTTAAAAATTTCCAATCACAGGCTCCTAAATTCAAAAAGCGGTTTGCGGTGCATCAAGGCAAATCAATGGTTTTGGTACCAACCGAAGAAGTAGCCTATTTTTCGAAGGAAGAATTGATTTTTTTGCACGATGCTCATGGTCAGGCCTTGCTCAGCGATTATCGCTCTCTCGACGAAATTGAAGAGTTGGTAGATCCGGAATTGTTTTTCAGAACAAATCGCCAAACCCTTGTCAACCTTGCCTTTATAAGCTCTTTCAAAGCCGATATCAGCGGAAAACTCGAGGTGAAACTAAAGCTTGGCACGGCACCAGAAATCCATATCAGCAAAGAAAAAGCCCACGAATTTAGGAAGTGGTTCGAAGGCTAAACTGGCTACTATTTTCGCTAAATTTGGCTCAGGTAGGGAATAATCGATTGAACTTGAAGAACGTGGCGACCTTCCTTCTACCTTTGCTGCAATGAACCTGCCCCTGCTTGTAGCCCGACGGTACCTCTTGGCCAAAAAATCGCACCAAGCGGTCAATATTATTACGGGCATAAGCTTTGTGGGCGTAGGCATCATCACAGCTTCGTTGGTAATTGTGCTCAGTGTTTTCAATGGGTTTGAAGGTTTGATAAAAAGTTTATACAGCACTTTCGACCCCGACATAAAAATTACCGCTGTAAAAGGGAAATACATCGATTTGGCAAAATACCCCAGCCTCGAATCAAAACTGAAAGCCAATTCGGCCATCAAAACCTATAGTTTGAGTTTGGAAGAACAGGTGCTGATGCGATACAGGGGCAAACAATATATTGCCAAAATAAAAGGAGTGGATGCCAACTTTTTGCCGATGACAGGCTTAAGCAAAATGATTCGGGAAGGCAAGCCAGTATTGGAAAAAGACAGCATTCCGTATGCGATTATGGGCATGGGAGTTGCCTATTATTTGGGTGCCCAGGTAGAAGATTATTTTGAACCGGTGCAACTGTTTTCGCCTAATAAAAGAGCCTCTGCCTCCATTAATCCAACCGAGGCCTTTTTGCAACGTTCGGTGGTAGTGAGCAGTTTTTTTTCGGTTGAACAAAGTTTCGACTCTAAATATGTACTCGTTCCACTTTGGTTTGCCAAGGATATGTTGTTGGAAAACACCAAGGTAAGCAGCATCGAAATTGGCCTACAACCCGGAACCGATGCCGATGCCCAGGTAGCCAAGCTCAAGCAGGAATTGGGCAACGATTTCAGTATTAAAACCCGAATAGAGCAGAACGATTCCTTGTTTAAGGTATTAAAATCCGAGAAACTTTACGGGTACCTCATTGTTTGCTTTATCTTTTTGTTGGCCATTCTCAACGTGGCGGCCTCGATGGTGATGCTGATCATTGAAAAAAGCAAGGATACCGACATCATTCGTTTTTTAGGTGCCGATTCCACCTTGGTAAAACGTATTTTCCAATGGGAAGGCTTGCTGATTGTGGTTTCTGGCTTGGTTCTAGGTCTGGTTTTAGGCACTGGCTTTTGTCTATTGCAAACACAATTTGGCTTTATTAAGTTACAAGGAAGCGGAACCTTTGTGGTAGATTCTTATCCGGTGGTAGTAAGGATTTGGGATTTGGTTCAAATATGTGCAACCGTTTTGTGCATTGGCTGCATAACGGTTTGGGCCACAGTTGAAATAAGTTGGAAAGGGAAGAAGGCTGTTTAGTTGGTAATGCTTACATAACCGCTGGTAATCCAAACAAAATCCTTGGTGAAAACTGAAATTTTATAATCGCCCGGTTTACGGAAGGAGTAATGGAAAACGATCGTCTTTTGGGATTTATCCGCTTTAAATTCCTTGCTATCAAAATGATCATTGAAGCTAGACTCCTCCTCTTTTTTCTTCCACACATCTACCATAATTCTATCGGTATCGATGGCTTTATCCGAGTTTAGGACAATTTCTACGTATTTGCCATTTCCACTAAGCTTAAAAGTGGTATTCGGATTTTGAATCTTCCCCTCTTTGTAGGCCTCACAAAAGGTCAAAACACTTTGTTCATACTTCAAGGTTTGGTTTACATTGGCCACTTGAAAGGCTTCTTCTTCTGTTCGAGGCGATTCCGAACCACGCAAGTACAAGTCGTTTGCGGCTAAAATATTCCCTTTTTCATCCTTCACAGATACGGCATATTTACCCAGCTCTTTCATTTCGAAATAGTCGGCCACCCAATTTTTGTTTGAACCTACTTTAAGTATCAGTTTGGCAACCGAATCGTTGGGCATTTTAATTTCGGCTACCAAGCGGTGCACACTGATAGTTTGCTTGCCATTGTTGAACAAAACAGCCACTCTTTGCTCGGCACTATCGGCAAACCAAACATTTCTTTTATCAATGCCTTCTCCAGTTTCGGTAAAACTTTTGGCAAATTGCAGGGTTTGGGATTGGGCTGCTTGGAAGGCAAGCAATGCAGGTAGCAGAAGACTGAAAAGAGATATGTATTTAATTTTCATTGATTTACTTCTGCAATATTGGTGCCCAGGACGAGATTCGAACTCGTACGACCGTAGGTCGCCACCCCCTCAAGATGGTGCGTCTACCAATTTCGCCACCTGGGCATTGTGGGAATGCAAAAATAGGATAATTTTGAGAAGATAATTTTTATTAATAAATATCCTTCTATGTATAACCATCATGTGGCCATTCACCATTGGGCCGAGGACGACCGTCCGAGAGAAAAATTAATCAACAAAGGAAAAAATTCCTTATCCGATGCCGAATTAATGGCCATCATTTTAGGCTCTGGAAGCCGCAACGAGAGCGCAGTTCAGCTTTCCCAACGCATTTTAGGAACGGTCAATAACAACCTCTACAACCTTTCCAAACTCAGCTTATCCGACCTCTGCAAATTCAAAGGAATGGGCCCTGCAAAAGCGGTAAGTTTAATGGCTTCCATGGAGCTGGGGAATCGACTTAAAGCCACTTTGCCCGACGAAAAACCCAAAATCCGGTCTTCCAAGGATGCCTTTGCCCAGTTAGTTGGACAGTTTACCGACCCTCACGTAGAGGAATTCCACATTTTGTTGCTCAACCAGGCCAACGAGGTGATTTCCAAGCATTTCATCAGTCGAGGAGGGATTACAGGCACCGTAGCCGATATTCGTGTAATAGCTCGATTAGCCATCGAAGGCAAAGCTACAGGGCTCATTATCAGCCACAATCATCCATCTGGTCAGCTTCAACCGAGCGTAAATGATATCGAAATCACCGAAAAGATAAATAAAGGAATGGCGCTATTGGATATCAAACTTTTAGACCATCTAATTTTGGCCAACAACAGCTTTCTCAGCTTTCGCGAACAACAAATGTTAGATTAAAGCGAGTTTTTGATGGATGATTTGGCGGGCCCCCTTCCGCCCAAAACCAGTTGGTGCATTGTTTAGGCCTTAGCAAAGGGGCGTTCGGGTCAGGCTTTCGGCGGTAGTCCTCGGTCTGCTCCGTGCCTCCGCATCCCTGTGGGCTACACTGCCTCTATCCTTGCCCGATGGCCCTCCGTACCCAGTTTTTACTGATATTCAACCATTTGCATTTCAATTTAACTTTCTACCAGAATATAATTAAAACACCTAACCTTACCCCGGATTAAAATTTAAACCGCTTAAAAAATCAGGCTTGAAAATTCCACACTTTTTACTTTAGACAATAGTAAACACAAAAAAATCGCGTTTACCAACTCCAATCCTGTTTCGTGTTTAAGCATTATTTTGGGAATTTCCTACCTTTGAACCATGGGAAAAAATAGCAACGGCGGTTTAGTGTATTCCACGGCTTCAGGTTTCAAACCCGATACTGGCGAGGAAGAAGAAATGGACACTTTGGCTCCTAGCCAGCAGGATTTAAGGATATGGTTAGATACTAAAAGTAGGGCTGGGAAACCCGTTAGTTTGATCCGCGGTTTTATCGGTAAAACCTCCGACTTGGAGCAACTTGGCAAAACCCTGAAAACAAAATGTGGGGTTGGCGGAACCGTCAAGGATGGAGAAATCCTTATCCAAGGTGAATTCAGAGATAAAATTCTAAAAATCCTTCTTGATTTGGGGTATAAAGCCAAAAAGGCTGGTGGATAGGAATAACTTAAAATTTCGACAAATGAACGTCCATTATTGTATCTTTATCGCTTACAATTTGGTTTAAGTCCAACCCAATGCAACCATGAAAAAGACTCTACTTTTCATCCTAACCTTCTTTTTTGCATCCCAAGTAAAGGCACAACTGAATGTATTTTCAACCATTCCTACCGGAACCATTTTACAGAATAATTTTAGTGGCAATGGTGTTCAAATAAATAATGTAACTTACACTGGTTCAAACACAGGTGGTGGCGTTTTCAATTCTTCAAATACCAACCTGGGCTTGTCATCTGGGATAATACTCACAACTGGAAATGCCAGTGGCGCCGTTGGACCAAACTTATCAGGAAACTTTGGAACCAACCAAGGTGGTGCAGGTGATTCAGACTTAGAACAAATATTAGGCGGCTCTATTACCACGTATGATGCAGCAGTTTTGGAATTTGATGTTGTTTCTTCTACCGATTCTATTTTTCTTAAACTCGTATATGCTTCAGAAGGTTATTCAGAAAGTATTGGACTAAATCAAGCAGACCCGATTGGCGTTTTTATTTCAGGGCCCGGATTTCCAACTCCAACCAATCTGGCATTATTGCCTAATTCTACCGATCCTATTTCAATAAACTCAATTAATAGCATAACAAATTCAAACTTATTCGTTGACAATTCAAATGGCACAAATATTCAATACGATGGATTTACAAAGCCCCTTCAAATTGCAACTCAAGTAATGGCCTGTGCCGTTTATCATATTAAAATCGTAATTGCAGATGCTGGCGACCCAAATGGCGACTCAGGGCTGTTTCTAGAGACAGGTTCCCTCCAATCAGGAGTAACCAATCCTATAGTTTGCCAAATGGGTTTGGAATGGGCATCCAACAATGAAACTTGTGCTGGCAATTGCGATGGATTTATTAATGTATTTCAAGTCTTAGGAGGTTTCCCCCCTACTCTTTCAATTGGTCGAATAATGAAACCACCCAATCCATAAGCAACCTTTGCCCTGGAAATTATAATCTAATAATTACCGATGATGTTGGGAATAAAGACACATTCTTTTACTCCATTTTTGATGCAACCCCTATTCAAGTTAGCTCAATTAATCAAAATTTAATCTGTACTGGCGACACCTTTTCTGTAAATCTATCTATTTCTGGCGGAACTCCACCTTACACTATAAGCTTTCCGGATGTTCAACCAATTGACACCATTGACTCTGAAACATTTAGTTTTATTGCCACACTCGACCAAGATTACCAATTCTACATTCAAGATGCAAACAATTGCGGTATCTTCCACAATGCAACCATTACGGTAGAAGATTATGGTCACCTATCTGGACAAGTATTTTTGAATAATGATTTAAACTACCTTTCTTCTTCGCAAACCGTTGAAGTTACTTTGCTCAAAAAGACCACCACCAATATGGTTTGGGAAGTCAAAGAAGTTCAATATATCGATGACCAAAACACCAACAAGAGCTTCAGTTTTGGCAGCATCCAATCCGGAGTGTATGTAATTTTAGCGAAAGTCCTACCCGACAATTTAGGAGGGGCAGTCCTTCCAACCTACTCCGGAGATAAATACCTTTGGTCGCAAGCTATCCCTGATACGTTTGGCACCAACTGCAGCTTGAAAAACCTGGATATCCATTTGGTTAACAATATCGATTCGGTGCAAGGAAGCGGAAGTATTGAAGGGAATATCTACCTTTCTGACTTCTTTGGCAAAACTGAATCCTCTACAGATCCAATTCCTTTGATCGATATCGTTGTAGAAAAAGACTCCACTCCTTCTATTTCAACCGACAACCAAACCAGCTTTTTCCCTTGGAATTCAACTTTTGCTATTGAACAAACACCTGGCTCCCAAATTTTCCCCTACAAGCTTCCCCAAATGCCTAATGGAATTTACAAAGTGAAAGTTCAAATCCCAGGAATTCCAATGATTGCCAATTACCCTACAACTTTTACCACATTAACCCTACAAAACGACTCCATTGTTGATATTAACTTTTGTGCGGATTCCTTTTTATTAGGCAGAATCGACACCTGCATCTCGAATGCCACCGTTGGAATAACTGAAAAACAGCGTCAAGCTTTTGAAATCTACCCCAATCCAAGCCATGGACCAATTACCATAAAATTGGAATCTATTCAACAAAAAGGAACCTTTACCTTATATTCGCTCCTTGGCGAAAAAGTGGTCGAACTTCCTTTGATTGGCCAAAACCAAATAGACCTTTCTTTCCTACAACTTCAAGGAATTTACCTGGCTGAAATTGAATCAAATGGAAAGTCGCATAAAACTAAAATAATTTTCCAACCAAGAAATTTATGAAAAAACTTATCTTCCTCACTTTCAGCCTTTTAGCTTGTCTGTTTGATTCCAATGCAGTCCCGTTTAATGCAACATACTCCCAACTAGACCTCAGCTGCAACGGTGCTATGGATGGCCACATTGACACCGTTTCAGTGGTAGGTGGTTTCCAACCTTATACCTTCAAAAAAGTATGGAACAATGGTGCAGACGAGACAACCATTTCTTCATTTCCTGTTTCAGGCCTTTCTGGTGGCAGCTATGTTATGATTGCCTTCGATAGCCAAATGAACTCTGATACGGATACCATTACTATCCTTGAACCAGATTTCCTTTCCATGCACATCGATTGGATGGGTAGTATTTGCAATGGCGACAATGCTAATCTTCGCTTCCAAGGCTATGGCGGAACCTTACCTTATTCCTTCTTCTTTAGCCATCCTGCAGATTCCATCCAATTTGTAAATGATACAGAATTTGTAGTTCTTCCTCAACCTGGTGTCGATTACACCTTTACAATTCAAGATGCAAATGGCTGTAGCCTTACCAATCATCTAAACGAACATCCAGCCTACCTCTACGTGGAAGAAATGGGCTATATCAGCGGCTATATTATGGATGAAAGCAACTATGCCCCATTAACGGATAACGATACCTTATGGCTTTCCCTGATCCAAATAAGTCCTACTAGCACGGTTTGGACTACCATCGATAGTTTGGCCTTTACTGGAACTGGAAACGACACGTACTACTACTTTGACTCCATCCAACCTGGCAAATACATGCTTTTAGCCAAGTATGATACAGCTATTATCAACGGAATAAACTATTCTCCTTCTTATTGTGGCAATGTTTACAATTGGACTGAAGCTGATACTATCGAAATTGTTAGTGGCTGTAATTTTCACTATCAAGAAATTGAAATGATAAAATCCATACCAGCCGCATCTGGAGGTAGTATTGAAGGGTTTCTCTATATATATAATTTCTTATCCAAAACTGAAGATTCGGGAGACCCCGTTCCACTCATTGATATCGTAGTTGAAAAAGATTCGGTCTACCAAAATTCAGTGCAAGCAAAACTCACCAACTTCAATTCTCACCTTTATCAATATAAATTCGACAATTTACCTGATGGACAATATACTATCCACGTAGTTGTATCAGGCCTACCACAAACTGGTTTCCGTTTCCCAATAATTACACAATCAAGCGATTCTATTGTTCAACAAAATTTCTGTGTCGACTTCTATGAGACCGGAGCTATTGATATATGCTCCTTTACGGTCGACAATGAACTTTTAGATACAACCAGTTTATTTACAACGGTTCAGTATGGCAGTGAAATCCTCGAATGGAATCTTTATCCAAATCCAAATGCGGGAGATTTTCAAATTCAATTGCCAGAGGCCTATCAAAATTTCAACTCAGTGAAAATTTTTAATACCCTAGGCGAATTGGTTATTTCCAATAAAATAGAGGGTAAAAACAAAACCTTAAACTTCTCTGAAAAACTGAATGCAGGGTTCTATTGGATTGTTTTATCAGATGGACAAAGTTCGTTGAGAAAAGGATTTTCGGTAAAATAATTACCCTACCGCAGCCTTTACAAATTTCACAAACAAAGGATGTGGATTTTCAACTGTACTTTTTAGTTCTGGATGGAATTGCACGCCAATAAACCAAGGATGGTCTTTCACCTCCACAATTTCAACCAAATTACCATCCGGATTTAATCCACTGGCAAGCATTCCTGCAGCTTCAAATTTATCCAAGTATTTATTGTTGAACTCGTAGCGATGACGATGTCTTTCTTTGATACTGGCCTTACCATAAACCGAATAGGCCTTGGTGCTTTTCTTTAAATTGCAAGAATATTCGCCCAAACGCATCGTGCCACCTTTGGCTGTCACTTTCTTCTGACCTTCCATTAAATCAATAACCGGATTCTTGGTGGTTTTACTCATTTCGCTGCTATGAGCATCCTTTAAACCTATTACATTTCGAGCAAACTCAATTACGGCACATTGCATCCCTAAGCATATTCCAAAAAATGGAACCTTGTTTTCTCGGGCATATTTCACCGCCTCAATTTTCCCTTCTATTCCACGATCACCAAAACCCGGTGCAACCAAAATACCTTTGTATTTTCCTAATTTCTCCGCTACATTTTCTGGCGAAATGCCTTCCGAATGAATCCAATGCACATTAACCTTGGTTTCATTGGCCACCCCGGCATGAATAAAGGATTCAGCAATAGATTTATAGGCATCCTTTAATTCAATATACTTTCCAACCACGGCTATGTCCACTTCATGAATTGGATGTTTTAACTTTCCTAAAAAGCTTTTCCAATAAGTCAAATCGGGCTCCTGTTTCAAGGCCATTTTAAACTTAGAAAGTACTACTTTGTCTAGTTGTTCTTTCATCATCAAAATGGGCACATCATAAATACTATCCGCATCAATTGACTCGATTACAGCATTGGTATTTACGTTGCAAAAAAGTGCAATTTTCCTTCTTAAATCCGATGACAATGGCTTCTCGGTACGACAAACCAAAATATCAGGCTGAACACCATATTCCAACAACATCTTCACAGAGTGCTGGGTTGGTTTGGTTTTTAATTCACCTGCGGCACTTAAATAGGGAACCAAGGTCAAATGGATAACCAAACAATTGTTGCCCATTTCCCATTTTAATTGACGGACACTTTCGATATATGGCAAACTCTCAATATCCCCAACCGTTCCGCCTAATTCAGTGATAACAAAATCGAAATCCTCGGTTTCACCCAATAATTTCATTCTTCGCTTTATCTCGTCCGTGATGTGGGGTATTACTTGAACAGTTTTTCCTAAATATGCCCCTTCCCGCTCTTTATTTATTACTGTTTGGTAAATCCTACCGGTAGTAACATTGTTGGCCTGTGAAGTTGGGACATTCAGGAATCGTTCATAATGCCCTAAATCCAAGTCTGTTTCCGCCCCATCATTGGTCACATAGCATTCGCCATGCTCGTATGGGTTCATAGTACCTGGATCCACATTGATATAGGGATCAAATTTTTGGATGGTAACCCGATAGCCACGGGCTTGCAATAATTTCGCTAGAGAAGCGGAGATTATACCTTTTCCAAGAGAGGAGCTGACACCTCCCGTAACGAAGATGTATTTGGTTGAGTTGGGCATGAAACTGAATGGTAATTCAGTAGGCAAAAGTAAGGTAAAACGTAGGTAAAGCAAGTTTTTTGAAAAAAAGAATTGACTTTATTTTTTGATAAAATTTGTTTGGAAACTTGACAAACACATTTTGACCTACCATCAGCCTTGAGAAAATCTTCCAAGAATGAGAAATTATTGCTCAACTATCCTTTCTTTTGCAGTCCGAAAAATATAGTTTTGAAAAAGTATGTCCTTTTATCCCTGATTGTGATTGCAATCGACCAAGCCTTTAAAATTTGGATCAAATCCAATATGTTTCTAGGCCAAGAAATCCATGTTTTCGGCAATTGGTTTATCCTGCATTTTACTGAAAACAACGGAATGGCTTTTGGCATGGAACTCGGCGGATCTTGGGGCAAACTAGCACTATCCCTCTTTCGAATTATTGCCGTAGGCGGTATATTTTACCTGCTTAAATACTTCTATGATAACAAAGAACCCAAAGGAGTACTTATCGGGTTCTCTCTTGTTTTGGCCGGAGCGGTTGGCAATATTTTGGACAGTGTCTTCTATGGCAAATTATTTTCCGATAGCTATGGACAAGTGGCTACATTTCTACCCGAAGGTGGAGGTTATGCGGATTGGATGTATGGACAAGTAGTGGATATGCTTTGGTTTCCCCTTTTCCAAATCACATTTCCAACTTGGCTTCCATTTATCGGAGGTAAGGAATTTGAATTCTTTGAACCCGTTTTCAATATTGCTGATGCAGCCATTACGGTTGGAATGGGTATTTTTATTGTTTCTGAATTACTAAAGAAGGAAAAAGAACCGGAAACAACGGCCTAAACCCACGCTTTCCTGCCTTGTTTTTAACAAAAAAATGTTCCATTTTTAAGATGTAAGCACTTAAAAATGGCTGTTTACCTTTGCCTACAACAAAAATCCTAACCATGATTACTAACAAATTCCTCCAACATTTTCTCACCTGGTCTATTCCAGGACTCCTGCTCATTTCCTGTTCTTCTCCCGACCCCAAACAAGAACAAGCAGCACGCGATCTTCAGGAAAGCCGTAGATACGATTTGGCCCTAAAAGACAAAATCGACCTTTTCGAAGCCTTACCTGAATCTGCTGAAAATCCGGAAAACCCTTCTTCAGCTGCAAAAATCAAACTCGGCCATGCCCTTTATTATGATACCAAATTGAGTGGCAATAACACTATCAGTTGCAATTCATGCCATAATCTGGCCAAAGGTGGAGCCGATGTTACACCCTTCTCTGCCGGCGATAAAGGACAGTTGGGAGGTCGCAACTCGCCTAGTGTTTTGAATGCCGCTTTACATAAATTCCAATTCTGGGATGGCCGTGCTAAAGACGTAGAAGAACAAGCCGGTATGCCAATCTTAAACCCGGGCGAAATGGCAATTCCAAGCGAAAAAGCATTATGCGATAAACTTTCCAAAGAAGCAAACTACAAAGCATTGTTTGCCGAAGCCTTTCCTGGCGAAGCTAATCCTATCACCTACCCGAATATCCGGAAAGCTATTGCGGCATTCGAGCGCCAATTGCTTACCCCTTCGGCAGTAGATAAATATTTGAAAGGCGACAGCACCGCTCTTACCGTACAAGAAAAAAGAGGTATGTTGGCTTTTGCTACCGTGGGCTGTGCTACTTGTCACAATGGAGCCTTGCTTGGAGGTAATTCTTTCCAAAAATTTGGAGTTCATAAACCCTATTGGGAAGAAACAAAATCAGAAAAACACGACGAAGGAAGATTTGAAGTGACTAAAGCCGAAAGCGATAAATTTATGTTCAAAGTACCAGCCTTGCGCAATGTAGGCCAAACTGCTCCGTATTTCCATGATGGCAGTGTAAAGGATTTGGATAAAGCCGTGGAAATTATGGCCAAGGTGCAATTGAACTACACCCTCAATGATTCTGAAAAGGAAAACATTGTTGCCTTCCTGAAGGCGCTAGATGGCTCTGTACCAGTAGCTTTCCAAAGTGCTCCTAAAAACTAAACCAATCTATTTTTTAACCCAAATTAATCAATAGGAGGATTTATTAATCCGAACTACTTGATTTATTTGAGTTAAAGGGGAAAGGTTAATTCATGCACTTCACTTTCGGGTAGGGATAGCAGTGGATAGCCCACAGGGATGCGTAGGCACGGAGCAGACCGAGGACTAGGAACGAATAGCCCGACCAGCCGCCTTGGCTACAGTTTAAACTATGCACGAAATGGATTGCGGCTGGGACCCGCCAAATAATCATAACCCCAACATTCCTGCTCCTTTGTCAATTGTACACTTCGATTCACAAGCACTTTTAGGGTAAATTTATAAATTGCCTTTGGACCAATAATAAATTAAAATTGGTATAACTATCATCCAATAAATTCAAAGTAATTTTCCGAATCAACAACCTTAAGCTCTGGCTGATAGGCGTCTATAAATTTTTGCGGGAATTTTACCTTTTTCTTGGATTTCCATTTAAATTCATACGCTGTAATTTTACCATTGATTTCCTCTATCCAGTCTATTTCCTGCTGTTGTGCTGTTCGCCAAAAATAGGTTTTAGCATACAGTTTATGGTATTTGAGGTATTTTATTCTTTCACTAATCAAAAAATTCTCCCATAAAGCACCTTTATCTTGCCTAATATCCAATGAATTAAAGTTAGAAATTAATGCATTTCGCAAACCTGTATCATAAAAATAGATTTTTCTGTTTGCCTTAATTTCATTTCTTACATTTCTACTAAACGGATATACCTTAAATAATACATAAGCTTTCTCCAATAAATCAATATAATTACTTACAGTTTCCTTATTGGCTCCTATAAGTTGTGAAAGTTCATTGTACGAAACCTCATTACCTATTTGCAGGGCCAATGCTTGGGTAAGTTTTTGTAAAATATCCGCCTTTTTTATACCCGACAGAATCAGAATATCTTTGTATAAATAACTATTAATGAGGTTTTCCAACACTTCCTTTTCCTTTCCAATGTGGTTAAGTGTATCTGGATACATGCCATAGATGATTCGCTGCTCCAATTGTTTGCTAAATTCAGAAAAACCGATTGTGTTTTCAAGTTCTTGAAACGAAATTGGATACATATTGTATTCCCATTTTCTTCCTGTTAAGGGTTCATTAATTTCATTGTTCAATTCAAATGCGGAGGAACCACTCAGTATTAACTGAACATCGGCAAATTGATCAATAATAATTTTTGCTGTTAGTCCAATGTTCTTAATTCGCTGAGCTTCATCAATAAAGACAATTTTCTTTTCACCAATTATTCTTTTCAATTGGCTTGTATTGGGTTCAGCTAATTGTTGTTGCACTGAAAAATCATCGCCATCAAGAAACAGAAAATCCATATTACTTACAATATCCTTTATCAAAGTTGATTTGCCAACTTGTCGTGGACCAATAAGAACAATAGCTTTACCCGTATTAAATTGTTCTTTCAAAACGTTCTTCAAAACTCTTTCAACCTTCATTTTTATAAGAATGAGTAATTTGACAGTGCGAAGGTATAAAATTAATTCAAACGGCCAAATATTAATGTTTTTGGATATTATGACAGCCAATTATTATATTTTTTGGACACTTAAGCGGCTAAATATTAAATAAATTGGCAAAGGGGGTTATTGTTTAACCCAGATTACGCATTAGAAATGCATAAACGATTAACCAGTTGTAAATCAATTTGTATGGCCAAATTGATAACAACTGCTATCCCGAAATTTCTTCGGGAGGGGTAAACCCAGATTACGCATTAGAAATGCTTAAACGATTAACCTGTTGTAAATCAATTTGTATGGCCAAATTGATAACAACTGCTAAATCGGGGTAAACCCAACTAAATCAAGTAGTTCGGATTAATAAATCCTCCTATTGATTAATTTGGGTTAAACCCAGATTACGCATTAGAAATGCATAAACGATTAACCAGTTGTAAATCAATTTGTATGGCCAAATTGACAACAACTGACAAATCGGGGTAAACCCAACTAAATCAAGTAGTTCGGATTAATAAATCCTCCTATTGATTAATTTGGGTTAAAGGGGAATGGTTAATTCATGCACTTCACTTTCGGGTAGGGATAGCAGTGGATAGCCCACAGGGATGCGGAGGTACGGAGCAGACCGAGGACTAGGAACGAATAGCCCGACCATTCGCCTTGACAAAGGCCTAATTCTGGCTGCAGGGAATCGCTCATTAAATTATCATTATTACCCTAGCTTTCCTTGTAATTCAAATGGTGACTTAATTAAAAAATAGCTTAGGAAAAAAACTTAAAACATATTCCTTTCATTATAACTCTGTTGGCAGATAAAATTGTTCTGTTTCTTTAATATGAACTATCTCGATTTTTTCTCTATCAATATTAAACTGATTATATAAACTTTGTCCATCTAAATAAGGATCCTGAAAATAAATTTTTTGCAAACGTCCTGGTTCCTTAATTAATAATTTAAAAATCAACGAATCAACAAACCTATTAAAGTAAGGGAAACTATAACCTATTACAACTAAATGAGTAGTTTCAGATAATGTTGATTGAAGCCTTCCAGTTAGCTCCCAGAGATTTTCCCTTTCAAAAGAAAATGAAATCTGTTTTCGATCACGTCTTGAATCAAAATCACGGAATTCTGATAAAAACCCTTCAAAACTGCTAAAATTATTACAAAAATGAGTAAATTCTGTAAGGTTGGAAAACCCTGCGACTCCATTCAAATGAATTAAATCATAAACCTGATCCACACTTTCTGAACTTTTGGGAAAAGGGTAAATCCTAGGAAATTTTCCTTCTTGCAATTCGAAAAAATTATAAGCTAATGCAATCTCAAATTGACAATCATAATTCCAAGATAAAATTTTTACATTTTCAGGAATCTTCTTTGTTTTAATATCTATGATTGATGCCAAAAAATTTCTATATCTATTATCTTGAGGAATATCATCTTCACCCAATCTTTTCGAAAATTGACGAATTAAGAAATATTTTTCGAAATTTTTTTTACGAACTATAGCCCTACTCTCGCCATCTTTTTTGGTTAGTAAATATCTAAAATAGGTGTCAATTGTAGCAAAATTCGAAGCTTCTTCTCCAAGCTTTTTAATTTGTTCAAAATCAGATTTGAGTTTTTCTGCATTAGAACCAGCAATATCAAGAATTTCTCTTAAATTAATCAGCTCCTTTGTTATACCATAATTTCCCCCTTTTATAATTTTAGAAACTCCATCAATAATTTCAACTTTATCACTATCCTTTACTAAAGGCAGAGCCTTTGCACTTGCTCCAGCACCAATTAAATAGGTAATTTTTGTGTAGGGTTTTACATTGTCAATTAGAATATTTTCCAAGAGATTTCGATTTTGGATTAACAATGTGACCCTTACTCTTCCTTCCGCTCCACTAGGGTTAAAATGGTTGCCAGGGCTACTGTTTCACCAATTTCATCGTACACATCAACCTGCCATTTTACTACGCCTTGAGGCTTTTCACCTTCACGCTTTTCTTTCCAAATTTTCTCTTTCACAGTAAGTCGCACACCGATGGTTGCACCCACATACACGGGCTTGATGAAACGCAACTCATCCAAACCGTAATTGGCCAACACCGGTCCTTTTTTAGGGTCTACAAACAGACCGGCCGCTGCCGAAATTACAAAGTAACCGTGTGCCACCCGCCCTGTAAACACGCTGCCTTCCAGGGAGGTGATATCGGTATGAGCATAGAAATTGTCGCCGCTGATGTTGGCAAAATTCACAATGTCGGTCTCGGTAACCGTGCGTTTGTGGGTAACCAGGGTTTCGCCGATTTTCAAATCCTCGAAATACTTACGGAAAGGGTGGATGATGTCCTCGGTTTGTTTGGCTTTAGGCTGGTATACATTGGTGATGCGGGTTAAGGTTGTAGGACTTCCCTGAATAGCGGTGCGCTGCATATAATGGAAAATGCCGCGGATACCACCCATCTCTTCTCCCCCACCCGCACGACCAGGACCTCCGTGCACCAGATGTGCCAAAGGTGATCCATGACCGGTTGCTTCGCCCGCACTTTCGCGGTTAATGATGTATAATCGTCCGTGGTAGGCGGCCGTATTTAGCACAATTTCAGCAGCAAAGTCGTCGCTAGCGGTAAACACCGAACCTACTAGACTTCCTTTTCCCATTTTGGCCAAACGAGCAGCCTCTTCAGCCGTTTTGTAGGGCATCACGGTGCTTACCGGACCAAAGGCTTCGATGTTGTGTGGAGCCGTTTTAACGAAAGGATCGTTGCAATACAAAAGCATAGAGGCAAAGAAGGCCCCTTTTTCGCGGTCGCCACCGGTAATTTCGAAATTATCGAGATCGCCATATACCACTTCGCAATCTTGTTTCAGCAGTTCCACCTTTTCACGTACATCCTTCACTTGTCCACGGCTTGCAAGCGGTCCCATGCGTACACCTTCCAGACTTGGGTCACCGATTTTTGTGGTGGCAATCCGTTTTTTAAGAGCATCAATCACTTGATCCACCAAATGTTCCGGAACAATAGTGCGGCGAATGGCGGTACAACGTTGTCCAGCTTTGGTCGTAAGCTCTTTGGAGACTTCCTTGATAAAGAGGGAAAACTCTTCCATGTCGGGAGTAACATCGTTTCCGAGTATACAGCAATTGAGTGAATCGGCTTCCATGTTGAAGCGAACCGAATTTTCGATAATAGCCGGATGGGCTTTCAGCATGCGGCCTGTTTCGGCGCTTCCAGTAAAAGTTACCACATCCTGGCAATCAACAAAGTCGAGGATGTTTCCGGCACTACCGCAGATAAGTTGCAGGGCACCAGTGGGTAGAATTTCAGATTTGATAATTTCCTGCACCATAAGTTCGGTGAGGTAGGATGTTGCCGTTGCTGGTTTAACGATGGCAGGAACTCCAGCCAAGAAGTTAACCGCCAGTTTTTCCAACATTCCCCAGCAAGGAAAATTAAAGGCATTGATATGAATAGCCACGCCTTCGAGGGGCACACAAATATGGTGACCAATAAAGGTACCGCCTTTGGAGGTTACTTCGGGTTTTCCATCTACGTGAAAAGTTTCGTTAGCCAGTTCACGACGGCCTTTGGAAGCCATCACGAAGAGGTTACCTATACCGCCTTCGATATCCACCCAGCTATCGCCTTTAGAGGCTCCGGTGGCGGCCGAAAGTTTATAAAAAATTTCTTTCTTCTCGTTCAGGTGCATCGCCAGGGCTTTCAGCATGAGCGCGCGCTGGTGAAAAGTCATTTTACGCAGGGTTGGGCCACCTACATTTCGGGCATACTCCAACATCGCTTTAAAATCGAGACCTTTGCTGGTAGCAGTGGCGACTAATTGGCCATTTACCGCATTGTATAAGGGCGTTCCATCACCTTCACCTTCCACCCATTGGCCCAAAGCATAATTCTTAAGTTTCATTGCACTGAATTTTCGGCAATGATAACATGGAAAGTTTTAGGAAAGTTGGGATTTTTATACCTTCAGCAGTTTGGGATCAGGTACTTCAGCATCGGGATGAGGCTTTTCGGCGCTTTTTTTGGCGGTATCAATACTTACGTTAAGTTCGAAACCGATGAGCAAAATGAAGGAATTAATATAAAGCCAAAGCAAAACAATTATCAAGGTACCAATAGAACCATAGAGCTTATTGTATTGATTGAAATTATTGATATAAATTGAAAAGCCCAGCGAAGTAAGGATAACCAGCAAGGTGGCCAGGGATGAACCGGGTGAAAAAAAACCGAATCGGGTATGACGAGCTGGTCCTAAATAGTAAACAAAGGCACAGGCGAAATATACCAAGGCAATAGAAACAAACCAGTTGACAAACATAAGAACGTAATAGTTGTCTTTATCCAAAAAACCATTCTTTACCAGATAGCCCATCACGACCTGGCTAAAAATGATCAAGGTGATAGAAACCAAAAGCAGCACCGAAAGAATGATAGTAAGTAAAATGGCAATAATCCGCTGTTGGATTGGCTTCCGTCTGCGAACATTGTGGTAGGTGCGGTTAAAGGCTTCGATCATGGCATTGATACCATTGGTAGCAAAATACAAGGCAAGAATAAAACCAAAACTGAGCAAACCACCGCGCCGTTGTTTGACAATATCTTCAATTGTTTCTCGGCTAGCTTGGTAGGCATTGTAAGGCATAAACTCTTCCAGAAGACTGAGAAGTTGACCTTGGAAATTATCGATTGGAATGTAGGCGATAAGGGTAAACAAGAAAATGATAGCTGGGAAAATGGCTAAAAAGAAACTAAAGGCCATACTTGATGCGCGAATATTCAAGGCTCCCTTTTGCAGTCCTTGAATAAAAAAAACCATTACATCCCAAATGGGCAAATCGCCAAACAAGGGCAATCGAACCGTTTTTGCCTTGCGGATAAGCCTTCTTAAAAAAGCCAATTTCTTTTTTGAAATCAATTTGGATTGTTCCACGCCCTTAGTTACCCTTTCTTTTATGGATTCGGACAAAAGTACGTCCATTTTTTCAAACATTTCCTTCAAAAAAACATCCTAAAACCCTTGCAAACAGTTTGATGTTGAAATATTTGAAGAAAAATTTGCTGTACTTGTTAAAGAAGTGTTAATTTTGCGGCATTAATCACAATTATTAACCCAAATTAAGAACCTTCAAAATGAACAAAATTTTCACTCTTGTTGCTGCTTTCGCTGTTGTTGCTCTAGTATCTTGCGGTGGTCACAAAGAAGAAGCTGGTGCTACTGACACTACAGCTGTTGACACTGCTGCTGCTGTTGAAGCTGCTCCAGTTGACACTGCTGCTCACGCTGACACTACAGCTCACGCTGAAGAAGCTCACCACTAATCACATTAGTACATTAATAAAAAAGGCCGTTTCGCAACGGCCTTTTTTATTTTCTATCGTTTGACTTTTCCACTTAAGGTTTCACCGATAGCATCCACCTTCCTTATGTATTTAGGTATTTTATAAAGGGCTAAACTTTCGCGGCAAAATTGCTTAATGCTTTCTTCGGCCAAATCGGCTTGAAGCACTACCTCTGCCCATAACTCCTCTTCGCCTCTATTATCCTGTCTTCCAAACACCTTACAGGCTTTAACCTCTTTCAATCTAGAAATCACCTCTTCAACTTCTTCCGGAAAAACCTTGAGTCCACTTAAATTGACCATCGATTTTTCCCTTCCCTTAATAAAAAACCGACCTTTTTCATCCTTTTGGGCTATATCACCCGTAAGAAACCACCCATTCTTCATTATTTCATTGGAAGGTTTCCAAGGCAATAAATAGGCTTCAAATTTACCATTGCCTCTAATGGCCAGTTTGCCTTCCACCCCTGCAGGTAATTCTTGGAGGTTTTCATTCAAGATTACGACCTCATAACCTGGTGTAACAAAACCAACCGATTCCATTTGACTTGGATTGGTATGGGAATGAATCAAAGGAAGTCCGAATTCGATGATACCATAGGCTTGTGCAACGGGAATACCAAATGCTTGATAAAAAGCTTCGCATACATGTTTTTGAGCACCCGAGGAGGTAGAAATAACCCATTTCAAGGTAACAGGCAACTCCAGTTTTGAATGGGAAAGCATTTTGATATGCAAGGGGCTTCCATAAAAGAAACTAGCCTTTTCATCCCGCATTTGTTGGGCTATTTCGGCAGGGAATGGGCTATTACACAAAACTACCTTACAACCATATTTGAGATAAAGCATGATTGAAACAACGAAATGAAAGGCCATAGGTAAAACCCAAAGCACGGTATCCTGTTCATTTAGTTGTAATACAGAATTGGCCGAGTCGATTCTACCCCATATACTAGCCTCGGATAATAAAACCCCTTTGGATAAACCCGTAGTTCCACTGGTAAACCTTATAAACGCTGGTTTTTCTATTCCTTTCCAATCCGTAAGGTCGATTTTGTTTTTATAGAGTTTGTAGGTTCTTTCAAGTACTTCTATTTGGGAACAGGAAGGATTGGAATCGGGCAGCCAGCGACTATTTCCAAAAACCCAATTGACACCTGCTTTATCCAACATTTCCAACCACTCATCCGAACCGGCCAAATGGTAAACAGGCAAAGCAACAGCACCAAGTCCCATAACAGCATAAAGCGAAGCCGCAAAAGCGATACTGTTATCATCTTTCACGGCTACAACCTGACTAGGCGAAACTCCTGCCCCTAGCAATTGGGATTGAAGTGTTTCAACTAGCTCAAAAAAAGCTTGGTATGAAATGGTTTTACCTTTTTCGACAAATGCAACTTGACTAGCAAACTGCTTTGCTGAAAAGGAAAGACATTCCTGAATACCCACTTTGGAGCGAATTAGGTAAAGGCATTAAAACCAGTTACATCCATTCCTGTGATTAGCAAATGGATATCATGGGTACCTTCGTAGGTAATGACACTTTCCAAATTCATGCTATGTCGCATAATTGGATATTCACCGGTAATTCCCATTCCTCCTAGCATTTGACGTGCATCTCGAGCAATGGTGATCGCCGTATGAACATTGTTTCGTTTGGCCATAGAAATTTGGGCTGGGGTAGCTCGGTGTTCATTCTTAAGTACGCCCAAACGCCAAGCCAATAATTGACCTTTCGTAATTTCAGTTACCATTTCAGCCAGTTTTTTCTGTTGCAACTGAAAACCACCGATTGGCCTACCAAATTGGATACGCTCTTGGGAATACCTCAAGGCAGTATCGTAACAATCCATTGCAGCACCTAGAGCACCCCAACTAATGCCATATCGAGCAGAATTTAGGCAACCCAACGGACCTTTTAAGCCTTTTACATTTGGCAATAAATTCTCTTTTGGGACTTTTACATTATCGAAAATCAATTCACCGGTTGCAGAAGCCCTTAGCGACCATTTACCATGGGTTTCAGGTGTTGAAAAACCTTCCATACCACGTTCTACAATTAATCCTTGAATTTCACCAGCTTCGTTTTTCGCCCAAACCACAGCAACTTGAGCAAAAGGAGCATTTGAAATCCACATTTTGGCACCATTCAATAGGTAATGATCACCTTTATCTTTGAAGTTGGTCAACATTCCGCCCGGATTTGAACCATGGTCAGGTTCGGTTAGACCAAAGCAGCCCATCCATTCACCTGTAGCTAATTTGGGAAGGAATTTGCGGCGTTGTTCTTCGCTTCCGTAGGTGTAAATCGGGTACATAACCAAAGAGCTTTGTACGGAGGCAGTGGAACGGATACCGCTATCGCCTCGCTCCAATTCTTGCATGATTAATCCATAAGAAATTTGATCGAGGCCAGCACCGCCATATTCAACGGGAATATACGGACCAAAGGCACCAATTTCTCCCAAACCTTTGATGAGGTGCTTAGGAAATTCAGCACGTTGGGCGTAGTCTTCAATAATTGGACTAACTTCCTTTTTAACCCATGCCCTAGCGGTATCTCGGATTAATTTATGCTCATCTGTTAGGAGTTCATCCAATAAATAATAGTCGGGGGCTTGAAAACGATCTTGGCTCATGCGTAATTTTGGTAATTTTGGGCAAAGGTAGAATACCTTAGGATAATTTCCCATTCTTGCACTGTGAATCAAGCATCTTCTTTTCTAAAAAAACCATTTATACCATTCATACTCTGGGGTATCCTCTTCATACTTTCGTTGGTATACGCGGCGGAGCGGGGTTCCTACACCGATTCGGCTTGGCAATTTTTTGAAAAATTAAATTCTGAACAATTTATTTTCCCTCAATTCAGGTATGGCGTTTTTTGGATGGCCATTCCCTCTTGGTTGTTAATAAAGCTTGGCTTACCCCTGGTTTGGCAGCTTTATTTCTTTTCCTTTAGCTATATTTTTTGTTATTTCATCGTTTGGTTGCTATGCTATTTCCCGCTTAAAAATCAAAAAGCAGCCTGGTTGGTTTTGTTAAGTTTACTCTTGGGAACTAGACAAAATTTTGTCCATACAAGTTCTGAAACCTTGCAGGCACTTGCCTATTCTGCCCTTTTTTATGCCTTGATACAAGCTGAAATTAAACCCATCCTTAAATGGACATCTGCAATTCTTGTTTTAACGAATACCATGCTTGTACATCCGATTGCTGTATTTGTTTTAGGGTTTGTAGTTCTTGTAGATTTACTAAATTTCAAGTTGGAAAAGCTCAAGTTCCAGTTCGTTTTATTAGGTATTCTAGTTATTTGGAGCCTTTCGCGATTTCTATTTTCAACCGGAAACTATGATGCGGGGCAATATGCTTTGCTTAAGGAAATGAGTTTGTCTGAACTGCTACCTTGGAAATGGATTTCATTGAAATTTTTGATTACCCGAAGCTATTATCTTTATTGGCCAACCGGAATAATGACCCTTTGGTGTTTAATCCAATTTTGGAAAAACCGTGCAATTAAAAAAGGTCTTATCCTTTTCTCGGCGGTTTTAGGCTACACCCTAATTGCTGTGTTGACCTTTAGAAAAGGGGATTCGGACTATATGATGGAAAAAAATTTCCTTCCATCCGTTTTCATGGTGAGTTTAATTTTTCTTGAAATTTTATATGCTGAAAAAAAGGAGCCTAATGAAACAGGTTCAAGACTGCTACTAATTGCTTGCGTTGGCGGTCTTTTTATTTGCTGGAGAGGCATTCTACTTTTTTCAGACCGACTAGCGAAAATCGATACCATGATTGAATCTAGTTTAAAGGCCAATCAATCGAAATCAGTTGTTATCGCTGCTCAATTGGATTCCAGCGGGGTTTTTGCCAATTGGGCATTAGGCGTTGAAACGTATATGCGTTCCTTATCCAAATTCAACAAATCCTGTACTATCTATGCCGTACCATCTGCGAAAGAGATACCCGATACCAAGGATTTTGTAGCCGTACCGTGGGAAAACATTCCAAATGAAAAACTAAATCCCAAATTCTTCCCATCCGATACAACACATTACCATTTCCTACAAGTTGAATAAGCGGGATTGCTAAACCATCTTCCAAACTTCACTAAAAATATTACTTTTGACACTGTCATGCCAAGCTTGAATCGTTTACTGTTTTGCCTAATTCTTATCGGGAATTCAATTGGGGCATTTTCCCAGGGCAAAGGCGATGGATTATCCTTGCATGATAAAAACAGAAATACCAATCCCCATGCTTTCTACCTAGAATTGGGCGGTAGTTCGGTTATTTATTCGGCTAATTATGAGCGTTTGCTTGTAAAGTCTAATAAAACTGCCCTTTTTGCTCGGGTTGGATTGCAATATATTCCTTTGAAAAGGGCCCAATCGGTGATTCATATTCCAGTGGCAGCCAATTGGGTTTTAGGACAAAAAAGACTTAAAGCAGAGCTAGGTTTAGGAGCCCTTTTTCGCATAGATTTTAATCCAGTTGCTGGAGACGGCTTTTATTTAACCACGCCACCAACTAGGATTTTCCTTACCCCGGTGCTGGGCATCCGATACTTCTCAAAAAGGAATGATTATGGGGAATATTTTATGATGCGCTTAACTTTTACTCCTTTAATTGGGATGAATGTTTTTGCTAATCCGGCTGATAATTCAAGTTCGCTCCCAGCCATTTTACCCTTCGCTGGCATTAGTTTCGGCAAAACTTGGGGAGGCAGAAAATAAAGGCTCCATCACCGATCAACCTCCAAGGTTCGGTATAAAAAAACTATTCCATTGTTACTTGACTAGATTCAACGGAAACTAAACCTATAAACTTGCGTTCCGATAAGGGCTGCAAGTCTTTTTTGAATTAGAGCCTACCTCATAATTGCTCGGGGTAAACCCAACTAAATCAAGCGGTTCGGATTAGTAATTCCTCCTATTAGAATTTGGGTTAATTGAAAAACCCAAAGCCCAGTAGCTCACCGACACCCGGGCACGAAGAACCCTCGGGCAAGGATAGAGCGTGATACCCCGGAAGCCAGCGCAGAGCAACGGAGCTGGCTGAGGAGTATTAGCGATAGCCTGGCCCTGACGCCCCAGTAAAATGCCCAAACAGAGGAAGAAAGGTTTTGGGCGGAAGGGAGCCCGCCAAGAAATTAAAAAATTAAAAATGATTGAATAGCCGCTATTTAGAGCTTACCTGGAAAGCGTTTTTTCATACTCCATCCGGTGCAAAATTGACCTTCCCAGGGTGATTTCATCGGCGTACTCCAACTCGCCTCCAATGGCTACACCGCGGGCAATGGTGGTAAGCTTTACGGGGAAATCCTTTAGTTTTTTGTACAAAAAGAAATTGGTGGTATCGCCTTCGATGGTGGTGCGCAAAGCCATAATAATTTCGGAAGGCCGTTCATCTCTAACCCTTTCGATGAGGTGAGCAGCAGTAATATCGGCCGGACCAATGCCATCCATAGGCGAGATAACACCGCCCAACAAATGGTACAAACCGTTGAACTGCCCGGTGGATTCGATGGCAATCATATCGCGAATATCCTCTACCACCATAAAAAGCGAACGGTCGCGGGTAGGATTGGCGCAAATTCCACAGACCTCAGTTTCGGTAACATTGTGGCAAAATTTACACTGTCGGGTTTCCTCCTTGAGCCGAAGTAAGGTGTTGGCAAAACCGCTTAATCCATCCCGGTCTTTTTTAAGCAGATGCACTACAAAGCGAAAGGCTGTTTTACGACCAACGCCCGGCAACTTCGCAAATTCGTCGACTGCCAGCTCAACCAGTTTGGATGAAAAATTCATAGCTCGAAAATAAGGTGATTCAGGCATTTGCAAAGCAGTTTCAAATTGTTTTTTCAAAAGAGGCCTATTAATTCTTTTGAAAACTACTTTTGTCTTTCAGCATGATTGACCAAAGCCTAAAGGAATGGAAGGCCTACTTTAATGCCGACGAACCCATCTTTACGTTTCGCGGCAAGGTGACCCACAAGGTGGTGGTGAAGTTAGTACCCTTAATTGAGGTAAAACTTTTTGAAATTGGGGCTGAGAATTTTGTCAAAAAAAGGCTGGTAACGGTTTCGATTGAAGTGTTACAAAACCTGATGAATCATAGCTACCGCGACAAAGGAAAGAAGTATAAAATTCCACATGAATTTTCGATTCTCTATGAACATGGGCATTTTATCGTGGTAAGCAGTAATCTGGTTGAAAACAAAAAAGCCATGTTGCTTAAAGATAAGCTGATCAAATTGAACAGTTTAGACAATGAAGCCATCAAATTTCTGTACAATATAGTTATTAAACAAACCTATACCAAATCGGGTGGTGCCGGACTTGGCTTGCTTGATATGCGTAGGAAAACGGGTTACCCATTTGAATTTTATATCGATTTGGAAGATAAGCGGGTGTCGAGGTTTTTCTTTAAAGTGAAAATACCGAATAAGAGCTTGGCCGATTTGTAAGGTGATAGGAAAGAACGGTGATTAAACCCAAATTCAGCATTAGAAATCTATTACAGCTTCCAACTGCTTCAAATACAAGGATTTCAGAACAATTTTTGACTTCAAAATAGTTTACTATTCCTTCACCCAAAAATTAACCTGAAACCCTCGTCTTTATTGCATTTGAAAGCTTCATTACGATTTCTAATGCGTAATCTGGGTTAAACTGCTTTTTAGGGAAGTCCGCTGATTATTGGAATGGGAAGTCCAAGCCCTAAATGGCAACTTTCGATTGTGTTACAGCAAGAAACAATTTTAACCCAGATTACGCATTAGAAATACATAAACGATTAACCAGTTGTAAATCAATTTGGATGGCCAAATTGATAACAACTGCTATCCCGAAATTTCTTCGGGAGGGGTAAACCCAACTAAATCAAGTAGTTCGGATTTGTAAATCCTCCTATTGATTAATTGGGTTTAACGAATCCTACCAAATGCGAGTTCTCCTATAGCTCTACACTGGCTAAGCGTATCCCTTTGGCTTCATATACCGGGTATTCTTTGCCATTGACCTTTATTTTTTCCTTCTCACCACCAAAAACAAACAGGGTGCCTTTTTTCACTGCACGGTCATCCAATTCCAATTGAACCGATCCATCCACAATTTCATATTTCTTCAATTCTATTCCGGGAAAAATATGTAGACTGCTGCCAATAAAGGCCCCAATTTCCTGCTTGACTTTAACAAACACTTTGGTTTCATACTTCGGAATTTGGATCATTTGCGTTCCATTTTCGAAATTCATCTCGGAATTGAAATAAAGTCCTGCTTCCAATTTGCCTTCTTTCAAATCCCTGGTCAAATTGCTAAACACACAGTACTCCAATCCTTGGTATTTAAAGCGAATGGTAAAAAACTGTTGATCGTTATTTACCTCCAAATCCTCCTTGGTAACATGTGGGAAGGCTTTGCGGTAGTAGGACAATTGGGCTTCATCGTATTTCGACAAATCGTCGGAGGTAAACACCAAACCTCCAAAAAGGTAATTCAATACAAGCAAAGTTTTCCGCTGCGCCTCGGTTAGATGATTCTTTTCACTTCTAAATATAAACACATCCGGATCATTGAAAAATCCATTTCCATTCATATGCCGACGCGAAATTGTATTATTCAACGATGAATTGGTACTGATGCGCTCTCGTACCTTTAAATTCCGCATCCATTTGGTCTCCCATCCCGGACTTATATCATTACCAATCCGACAATAATCCACCTTGCCGAAAGCAGGTCCAAGTGGCACACCGCAGCCCAGAATAAGCTTTTCACCACATAACTCCCGCAACAAATCCATGGCTTCACACATTACCTGCCCCCTACTTTTATTTTGATAAGGAACCAAGGCAGGCGCAAACAAGAAATCCAACTTCACCAAATCAAATCCCCAAGTTTTTAGAACCGTATCGAATACCTCCTTCAAATAGGCCTTCACTTCTGGTTTATAAAAATTCAAGGCATAATACCAACCACTCCACAAAGGATTATAACCAGCCTTTTGCAAATGCTCCCCATCCGGACTAAATATCCAATCAGGATGTTCTTTGTAAATAAAAGAATCCTTTTCACAAATCAAGGGTGCCAGCCACAATCCTGCTTTATAGCCTTTTTGATGAATGGCATCAGCAATCGGTTTCATTCCTTCAGGGAACTTGGCATTGGTATGGATCCAATCGCCGGTTGCTTTTTGGTATCCATCATCAATTTGAAATACATCGATAGGGATTTTTGACTGCGAAAAAGTCTCGAGATTGGCATAAATTATTTCAGGGGTGATTTTGGTATAGTGCAAATACCAACTGGTCCAACCCGTAATAGGTTTATTCGTATTGGATTGAAAAGAATGGCTTCTCCAATAATGGGCAAACACTTCCTTTTCAAAACCAAAACCGGCAAACAAGTCTAACACCAGCGTCGGTTCAGAATAGGTTAAAGTGGCAATATCCTTTTTTATGAGCAATTTATTTTCAGGTGCCAGGTGCTGAAAAATCGTATATCCACATCGTTCGTCCAAGGAGCCATAAAGGGCTAAAGCATTGGCCTTATTGCGGATATAGGTATAGGTATAACCATGCAAATGCCCTTTTTTCCCCGAATACGGATAAAAGGTATAATCTCCACTTCTACTGGTAAGTTCGTGTAAGAAAGCTGCTACATTCTCCATTTTCTCCCAAATCCTGAACTCTTTGGAATCAGTCCAACTTTGATAACCATTGCAAAAAAGTTTATCCTCATGCTGATAAGCCCATTCCATTTCCAGTTCAAACTTCTGAGCTACAATTTTCCGCTTAGGATACAGGGTAATTTTCAAACGACCATTGCCGCTTTTGGTAGTCTTTTCGGCCTTTAACTCCAAATCTTCATTCTGAAACCCGGAGGTAGGTTCAAATAGTATTTCCTTTGCGGGACTTCCATCAATCAAATATACCATTCTACCCATCGAACGGGTTGCAGGGGCAAAAACATTACTTTCCAATTCCATTCTTCAAAAATAGGTTGCAAGTGTGGAAGATGGAAATTTCAGTAAAAAAATCATGATAATGCTTTTACTTTGTGGACAAATCAAAACCAATGGCATTCGAAAACAACCGCATTTGCAAACTTTTTGGCATTCAATACCCTATTATACAAGCCGGCATGATTTGGTGCAGCGGTTGGAAGCTGGCCTCGGCGGTTAGCAATGCTGGCGGACTGGGTTTATTAGGTGCAGGCAGCATGTATCCGGATGTTCTACGCGAGCATATACGCAAATGCAAGTCGGCCACAAACAAGCCTTTTGGGGTTAATGTGCCTTTGCTTTACCCGGATATCAATGTATTAATGGACATCATTGTGGAAGAAGGGGTGAAAATTGTCTTTACCTCAGCCGGAAATCCAGCTCTTTGGACCCAATGGTTGAAGGATAGAGGAATTACAGTGGTTCACGTAGTAAGTAGCAGCAAATTCGCCGAGAAATGTGAAAAATGTGGGGTAGATGCTATTGTTGCCGAGGGCTTCGAAGCGGGTGGACACAATGGAAGAGAAGAAACAACCACCTTGGTTTTAATACCTGGAGTTCGAAAAGCTACATCGCTTCCCTTGATTGCAGCCGGAGGTATAGCCACAGGAAGTCAAATGTTGGCTACTATGGCTTTAGGTGCCGAAGGAATTCAAGTAGGAACTAGGTTTGCAACAGCCCTTGAATCATCTGCTCACGACAATTTCAAAGAGGCGGTCATCCAAACAAAGGAAGGGGATACAATTCTCACCCTTAAGGATATCACGCCCGTTCGATTGATAAAAAACGAATTTTACCAACAAGTCAAAGAAGCGGAGCTACGAGGCGCCAGTAAGGAAGAAATGCTTCAAATATTAGGACGTGCCCGAGCTAAAAAAGGAATTTTCGAAGGTGATATGAAGGAGGGAGAACTCGAAATTGGACAAGTTGGCGCCCTATTGGACAAAAAGGAAAGTTCATCCGAAATTATACAAGCTATTTTGGCCGATTTCGAAGCTACAAGACAAAAGGTTTTGGATTTTTAGGCGGGCCCCTTTTCGCATGTAAGTTTTGTGCTTTAAATAGGCATTCTGCAGGCGAAAAGGTCACGCTTTCGGCAGTAGTCCTCGGTCTGCTCCGTTCCTACGCATACCTGTGGGCTACTTGCCTCTATCGTTGCCCGGATGGCAGCAGTGCTCGAAACCAATGTGCTGATGAAAAAACAATCAACAGCCTTTCAAAGTTAGCTTATTCTTTTGGCTGTTCGGCTGGGGTTTCCGACTTTGGTTCTTCCTTTGTAGGCTCTGATTGTGGTTCGGCCTGTGGAACTTTATCTGGAACAGGCTGTTCTTCTACACTTTCAGAAACCTTAACCCTACCAAACTTGGCTCCAATCATAATTTCGTGTGTACCATTGGAATAGCTTCTCAACCGGGTAGTAGCAATATCATAGGAATAACCAATAATAATCAAATCCTTAATGTTTAAACCTGCCAAGGCACTAATTGCATCGTTATGACGATAGGTTGCTCCTAACCAAAGTAAATCGTTATAATTAGCCTGTACACCTCCTTCCACTTGGAAAATATTACTTTCCATTTTAAACATTACGGATGGCTGAACCTTGAATTTGCCAAAAAAGAAATTATACCCAGCATTTGCAAGGTAATGCCTTTCTAAATTGGAAAGAATATCCTGTTGGTTTTCATAGAATTTCAAGCGATTTCCAATTATTTGATTGCAGGCAATTCCTACGAAATAATTGTTATGGTTCAGGTAGATTCCGAAATTAAAATCGGGCTGATAAGACGACAAAACACCACCTTGTTGAGCAGCAGGATCTCCATCTTGGCGAAGGGTAACTTTGCTCAAGTCGATTCGATATTGAAGAAAACCTGCGGCCAATCCCATGTTCAACTTCAATTTGCTTGTCAATTTCAAATGGTAGGCATAGGTTAAATACCCGCCTGTTCTGCTTGTTGGACCAGTTACATCACTGAAAACGAAACCGCCGATACCCATATTCAACTTTTTGAAAGGACCATGCATACTAACCAAGAAGGTTCTGGGTGCATCTTTGATTCCAGCCCATTGGTAGCGGTTAAGAGCTTTTAGTTCATAATAATCATTGCTTCCTGTTACACCAGGATTCAACACATAATTATTAATCATGTATGAACTATACTGAGGCAACTGTTGTGCTTTTGTAATGCCAAAAACACTAGCAAGGACAAGGGTTAGGAATAAATGTTTCTTCATTTCTATTGCCTAAAATTAGATTAACGAACAATGGTTATGGGACCGGTTAATGGTGCTTCACCATTCTTCAGATCGATGACATAGTAGTAGGTACCAACAGGCAGATCTTTGCCTTTAAACTTACCATCCCATGGGGTATCGTATCCTTGAGAATAAAATAAGCTTTCACCCCAGCGATTAAATATTTCCACCGTATTTTCAGGATATAAACTCAAATTGTCAATTATCCAGGTATCATTAAAACCATCGTTATTTGGAGTGATTCCATCAGGGAATTTAATTCCAGGAACAACAGTAACTACGACTGTATCTGAAGCCACACAACCTACTGAGTCGTTAGAATAAACAATATAAACAGTAGTTGAAGTTGGATTGGCCTGAGTAAGACTGGCATTTGGATCACTTAAATTCGAACTAGGAGCCCACACATAACTATTGGCACCCGAGGCATTCAAATAGGTTGCTTGACCTTGAATAATAGTCACATCTGGTCCGGCACTAATTGGTTGAGGGACAGCCAAAGTAACTAGAACAGAATCAACAGCAACACAAGCCCCAACTGTTGTAGTTAAATAGAACATGGTTGTTTGGGTCACATAGGCGGTTGGGTCAGGGATTATATTGCTGCCAATGATGTTTCCACTTGGCTGCCAATTGTACGTCATTCCCCCATTTCCATTGAACTGTATAGTATCACCAGGACAGATGGTTGTATCATTTCCAGGGTTTGAATAAACATAGTTATTGGCATTTACGGTGAAGGTATCTAAGTACACACAGTTATTTGCATCCGTTACTGTCACCACATAATCGCCCGGGAAAAGGTCTTGTATATCTTGGGAGTTTCCGCCAGCAGGCTGCCAAGCGTAGGAGTAGCCTGGTGTTCCACCTGTGACATTAATAAATACAGAACCAGTATTTGTATTGTTACAACCAGAGTTTATTGTTGTACCTGTAATGTCAACCGAACTTGGCTGATTAATAGTTACTTGTGCCAAAGAATTACAACCATTTCCATCGGTAGCAACTACGGTAAAGATGCCAGCACAAAGGTTGGATACTGCCGCATTCGCTGTTAGGTTATTATCATTCCATTGGTAAGTATAAGGCGGTGTTCCACCAGTTGCCAAACCTACACCTGTTCCATCGCACGTATTTCCACAATTAGCATCAGTAGAGGTGGCCAAAACAACCACCTGAGTAGGTTGATTAAGTACCACGGTATCAGCATCAACGCAACCGGTAGAATCAAAAACAAACACAATGTAAGTACCTGCACAAAGGTTGGAAGCCAAAGCTGTTTCTTGCAACAAATCATCATTCCAACGGAAAGTATAAGGAGGAACACCTCCAACACCAATAGCTAATGCAGAGGCATCACAAGAGCCATAACAAGTTGCATCAATTGGAATGGTGATATTGGCCTGAAGAGCATTACTATCATCAATGATTACCGTGGTGGAAGTATCACAACCATTATCATCTGTAACGGTAACCGTATAGGTTCCAACACAGAGACCAACTGCCGTTTGGGTAGTTTGGTTATTGAAATCATCCCAATCATAGGTATACGGTGCAGTACCTCCTACCACAAAAACCGTTGCCGATCCATTACAAGCAGCATTGCAGGTTACCCCGTTCACATTGGTAGTAAGAATTAAACCAGGAGGAGCTGTAATAACTGCATTCTCCGTTTGGGTACAACCATTGGCATCTGTAATTAATACCGAATAAGAACCAGGGCATAAATTAGTTGCCGTAGCTTGGGTGCCACCTGAAGGACTCCACAAATAGGTATATGGTCCAACACCTCCTTGAACAGTAACAGAAGCCGTACCATCACAAGAGTTGGCGCAGGAAGTTGGAGTTACAGCCACAGTCGAAGTAATAGGAGCTGGTTGCGTTAAAGTATTTGATTGGGTTGCTTGGCAACCATTGGCATCCGTTAATACGGCTGTATAGGTGCCGGCACAAAGATTGGTAGCTGTTGAACTTGTCGAACCGGTGCTTGGAACCCAAGTAAATGAATAAGGTAATACCCCGCCTGCTGCCGTAACTATAATTTCACCATTACAGGTATTTGCACATAAAGGATCTATGATGTTCGCTTGGCTAAAAACAATTGTATCTGGCTCATCTACAAAAGCAAAATCAGAAGAAACGCAACCATTGGCATCGGTAACAGAAACAAAATAAGTACCAGAAGCTAAACCCGAAAGTGAGGTGCCCGTTTGTTGTGGAACAGTACTCCATATATAGGTGTAGGGTGGTACACCTCCAGAAACGATCACATTAGCTGTACCATCGTTGGCCCCAAAACATGTAACATCTGTAATTATCTCAGTAACCGAAATAGTTGAATTTAGATTTACAACTGAATAGGTGAAACTCTGCGCGCAATTGTTGGCATCTGTTACAGTAACAGTGTAAAGACCAGCGCATAATCCATTAATGGTGTTAGTTAAACCTCCATTGCTCCAGAAGTAAGAATATGGAGCAACACCGCCTGAAGGATTAACTGTAATAGAACCATTACAAACACCACATGGCGTATTTACAATTTGCTCATTTACAACCAAGGAACCTCCATTGATACGAACAGAATCTATTGCACTACAGCCATTAGTATCCGTAATTTGAACAAAATATACACCAGCACACAAACCGTTTAAGGCAGTGGTTGTATCACCAGTATTCAACCAGAGACAATCAAAACCTGAAGCACTACCAGTAACAAAAACACTTGCTGATCCATCACAAACATTCCCACAGGATGCATCAGTGCTTGTTGTTGAAATTTGAATGCTATTTCCATTATCTATCGGAACATATTCGGTAACGGAACACCCATTCGCATCTTGTACTGTAAAGTAGTTCAAGCCAGCACATAAATTCGATACGGTAGATTGTCCAGGTCCATTGTTCCAAATATAGGTATATGGGGTAGTACCACCATTTACTACCGCCGTGGCTGAACCAGTACAAGTTGGTCCGCATTGTCCGTTTTGAGCAGTAAGAGAAACGGTTAATAACTGAGGTTGTTGCAAGGCAACTTGGGTTGTCGCAGTACAATTGTTAGCATCTGTTACAACAACCGTATATGTACCAGGGCACAGGGAAAAGGCCGTATCATTCACTTGCTGAATGGCATCATCCCACTGATAGGTAAATGGTGCAACACCACCAGAAGTTATGGAAACTATGGCTTGTCCATCGCATAAACCAAAACAAGAAATTGGAACTGAACCTGGACTTAATACAATGGCAGGCGGATCAACAACATTCACCGAATCAAAAGCAACACAACCATTGGCATCGGTAATTGTAAGTACATACAATCCATCACACAAATTGTTGAGATTAAGTCCAGTCAAATTGCCAGGGCTCCAAGTAAGGGTATAAGGACCAACACCTCCTGTAACAGTTTCAAAGATTGCTCCGTCGCAAACCCCACCGCAACTTGGAGGAGTAACTTGTGCAGTTGCAACAATTGGAGCTGGGGAAGTAATGGTAAATTGAACAGTATCCGAACAACCATTTTGATCGGTTACAATAAGTTGATACGTTCCAGCACATAGATTGTTAGCAGAGCTACCTGAACCACCAGAAGGCAACCAAGTATACGTATAAGGAGCAGTACCACCAATAACCGTTGCGTTGGCCGTACCATCACAAGTACCATTGCAAGTAACTGGAGTTGTGGCTACATTCACTATCAAGGCAAGAGGTTGAGTTATTTGAGCGGTTCCTGAAGCCGTGCAGCCCAAACTATCAAATACATTTACAGTATAAGTTCCAATACAAAGGTTACTGGCGGTATCATTCAAAATATTTCCTGGGTTCCAGATATAACTATATGGCGCATTTCCACCATTTGCAACAGCCACTGCTTGACCATTACAAACAGAATTACACAATGTTGGCAAGGCAGTAACGGATACAGTAAGCGGTTGAGGTTGGGTTAAAGTAACAGTACCTATAGCAATACAATTATTTGCATCCCTCACCTGAACTGTATAAAATCCAGCACATAGCCCTACGGCTGTATCATTTGTTTGAGCTGAAGGATCCCCCCACAAATAAGTGTAAGGACCAACACCACCGCTACCAGCAACAACGGCCTGTCCATCACAAACCCCATTACAACTGATATTGTTCTGACTAACAATGGTGGCTGTTAATTGATTTGGCCCTGTTATGGTAACTGTTCCTGTTCCACTGCAATTATTTGCATCTCTTACAATTACAGTATAGGTGGTTGCACAAAGATTCGTTGCTGTTGCTCCTGTTTGAGCAGGATTTGTGCTCCACAAATAGGTATACCCTGGCGTTCCACCTGTAACTTGTGCAGTGGCAGTTCCATTACAAACTCCTGCACAAGAAAGGTTACTTACATTATTAAAGCTTACTGAAAGTACAGTAGGTTGAGTAATTGTGGCTGTTGCTGTGCCTATACAACCATTTGCATCAGTTATGGTAGCAGTATATGTTCCAGCGCACAGACCAGAAGCAGTCAATCCACTTTGTGGGGGAACCGTATTCCAACCAATTGAATAGGGTGCACTTCCGCCAACAATAGAAAGCGTGGCGCTACCGTTACAATTTGATGTTCCTCCACAAGTAGGATTTGTTACGGCTACTGTAGCAGTAACTGGCACCGCTGGATTAATCGTAATTACAGTTGATTGAACACAACCATTTGCATCGGTTACTTGGGCTGTATAGTTGCCTGGACATAAGTTGGAGGCTGTAGTTCCCGTAATGTTTCCTGGTGACCAAGAATAGGCATATGGTAAAGTCCCACCAGAACCAATTATGGTGGCAGAACCATCACAAATTCCAACACAAGAAGGATCGTTCACAACGGCAATACTTACATTAACCCCAGACGGATCCGATAAAGTAACTGATTGAGCGGATGCGCAACCACCTGCATCTGTAACAACAACTGCATAAGTGCCAGCTGATAAGTTTGTGGCAGTGGCAGTTGCTTGTCCAGTAGGCGTCCATAAATAGGAATACGGAACAGCACCTCCGGTAGCCACTACTGTAGCGCTACCATTGGAACCGCCTTGACAAGAAGGATCAGTTGAAGTTATTGTTAAGGAAGGACCATTTGGACTACCAACGGATAAAACAAAAGTTTGGGAACAACCATCTGCACCCGTTATTGTTACTTGATAAGAACCCACACAAAGGTTTGAAGCAGTTGCACCTGAACTCACATTAGGCAACCATGAATAAGTATATGGTGCTACACCTCCAGTTGGACTTAGTGTAATTCCACCTGAACAGGCGCCACAGCCCGTTGGAGTAATTACAGCATTGTCAACTATTGCAGAAGGTTCAGAAATGGTAAAAGGTGTGGTAACAACACATCCATTGGTGTCAGATACTTGAACAAAGTCACTTCCACCACAAAGCGCTGTGGCTGTAGTAGTTGTTTGCCCAGAACCTACCCATAAATAGGTAAATGGAGTAGCAGTACCTGAAGCAGTAACAGTGGCTGTTCCATCGCATGATCCCGCACATGATGCATCTGTGGTATTCACTAGCACATTCGTTGGCCCAGGAGGATTACTAATTCCGATAGCCGTATTAAGCACACAACCATTTCCATCCGTTATCTCAATTGAATTAACACCAGAACACAAACCTGTTGCTGCTGAACTTGTTTGTCCATTACTCCACAGATACGAATAAGGAGCAGTACCTCCAATAGGTGTTACAGTTGCTGTTCCATCACATAGATTACAACTTGCTAAAGTAGAAGTGGAAGAAATGGTAATTGGGTTTGGTTGAGTAAGCGTAAAGGTTTGAGTGGCTGTGCAATTTGCAGAGTCTGTAATTGTAAGCGTATAAGTACCGGCACAAAGGTTTGAAATAGAGCCTGTTGTTTCACCATTCGGAGACCAAGAATACGTGTAAGGGGAAGTACCACCCACTAAATTAGTTGTTATATTACCATTGCAATCACCATTACAAGTAGGATTGGAGGAAGTTGAATTGAAATTAAAAGGGAAAGGCTGAGCCACTGTTGCATTGGTTAATGCTTGACAACCATTGGCATCTGTAACCCTAACTTGGTAGGTACCAGCACATAGGTTACTAGCATTTGCACCTGAGGATACGTTTGGTGTCCATTGGTAAACAAATGGGGCCAATCCGCCAGTAATGTTTGTACCAACAGTTCCATCACAACTATTATTACAGCTAGCATTCGCTACAGTAACAGCGACTTGAACTGCTGGTGGTTGAGTAAGAACAACCGTTTGAGAAGAGGAACAACCATTGCCATCTGTTGCAGTAACGGTATAAGTGCCGGCGCATAGATTTGATGCAGAGGTTCCAGTTATTGTACTTGGAGTCCATGAATATGTTATAGGAGCAACACCGCCGCTAACCGATGTTGAAATAGAGCCGTTGCAAGAGCCATTGCAAACAGGCTGAACGGAGGTGGCAGTTAAGACTAAGCTCGAGTTATTGTTCACATTGGCGTTTGCTGTATTGGAACAACCAGAAGCATCGGTTACAGTTACAATATAAGGCCCAGAACATAGGTTATTAGCTGTGGCGGTAATTTGAGCAGGTGTAGTGTTCCAAGAATAGGAAAGTAAACCATTACCTCCTGTTGCAGAAGCGGAAGCTGATCCAGTGCAATTTCCAGCGCATAATGAGTTTTGTACTGTTGTAGTTATATTAATGGCAGCAGGCTCAGTAACTGTTCTTGTTGAAGTTCCTATACAACCATTTCCATCAGTTACGGTTAGAATATAAATTCCAGCACAAAGGTTTGAAAGATTTGGTGTGATAGATGGAATGGGGGTATTCCAAGAATAAGTGTAGGGTGTAGTACCGCCTGAAACGGTAGAAATGCCAGTACCATTGCATTGTCCATTACAGGTGGCATTTTGACCTGCGGTAGAAACTACCAGAGCCGTTGGTTGTGTAATTGTAACGCTGGCTGTGGAGGTACAAAGATTTGCATCGGTCACAGTAACTGTGTAGGTACCCGCCGCAAGATTTACGGCATTTGCTCCATTTTGGGCTGGTGTGGTACTCCAAGAATAGGTATAAGGAGCTACTCCTCCGCTGGCTGATGCACCAGCAGTTCCATTTGATCCACCATTGCAATTAACATTTGTTGATGTTGTGGTTACAACTATTGGAGAGGTTTCTGTAATTGTAACTGTTGCCACAATTACACAGGAATTTGCGTCAGTAATTGAATCGGTGTAGGTGCCAGCCGCCAGGTTGGTTGCCGTTGCTGTTGTTTGGCTTGGAACTGTATTCCAATTATGGGAATAGGGAGCTGTTCCTCCACTGGGCGCAGCAGTTGCAGAGCCCGTAGAACCCGCATTACATAAAACATTTGTTTGGGTGGTAGTAACACTTAATGCAGAAGGTTGTGTAACACTTCTTGAATCGGTAATTGTACAACCGAGCGAATCAGTAACTGTCAACACATAAACTCCTGCAGCTAAGTTAGTCGCATTAGCCGATGTTTGAACTGGAGTGGTATTCCAAGAATAGGAATAGGGTGAAGTTCCGCCTGTTACTGTAGGGCTAATACTTCCATCAGACAAACCATTACATGAAACATTGGAAGAATTAAAAGTGACGTTTAATGCAGTAGGTTCTGTAACCTGTGCTGTTGAAGTTCCCGTACAACCATTCGCATCGGTAACAGTAACGGTATAACTACCTTGAACTAAACCAGTAAGATTTTGGGTGGTTTGAACCGGAACGGTATTCCATGAATAGGTGAAAGGTGCTGTTCCGCCACTTACCGTATTAACAATTTCGCCATTATTGCCGCCATTGCAAGATACATCCGTAACCACTAAATTGGCAACAATTGGACTTGTAGAGGATACAGTACCCGTTCCAGTGCCAGTACAGCCGTTCCCATCCGTGACATTTACAGTATAAGACCCTACCGCCAAATTTGAAATGGATTGGGTAATTTGAGCAGGTGTGGTTGTCCAAGAATAGAGATATGGTAAGGTTCCCCCAACCACATTAGCTGTGGCGGTACCCGTTGCTTGTCCACTACATAAAACATTGGAGGTGCTAACGTTAACTACAATTGGAGCGGGTTCAGCAACTGAAACACCCGTTTGAACGGCGCCACCGCAACCTCCTGGAGTCAATGGATCTCCATCTGCATCAGCATCTACCAATACGATATAATTGCTGGCTCCAGCCAGTCCTGTAAAGGTAAAAGTACTGTTATTGCTTGAAAAAGATTGGTTAAACGCACCTAAAACCAAGGTATAGGAATAGGGTGCAAATCCGCCTGTAACGGTTACAGTAATTGAACCATCAGAGGCCCCATTACAGGTGTTTCCCGATGTAACTACAGTTACGATATTAACTGGACATTGTGCTTTGGACATAAAAAATCCAAAATTCACAAGCGCTGCGGATAGAATTAAACTCCTAAAAAATTTAGTCATGTAGAAATTCTTGATGGTCAACGTTGCTAAAAAGTTGATAAAGTGTTCAAAAGTAGCATTTTATTAACAATCCTTCGGGTTTAGAAAAAATTTATTTCAAGTCAATTGTTGAAAAACTATTTATCCGAGCACCCAAGAGTCCTTAGAGCTTTTCGATAAACGACTTTAACACAAATTCATTTAAAACAGTTACAGAACCTTTAATATCCCATTTGCTTTTATCTCTTTCACCAACATAGTTTGAAACGGCCCGAACTTGGCAAAATGGAACCCCTTTTTGACGACAAACAAAATGAAAAGCGGCTCCTTCCATACTTTCCAGTTGAACCTTGAATTGCCTTTGTAGAAAAGAAATTGTAGAAACTCTGCCAGATCCCGTGTTCTTTGAGATTGCATAAGCCACAGGTAACGACTCAAAAAAACGATTAAATAAACCAGAATTTCTAAGGATAGAAATATCAGAATCTTTGGCCAATCCTAATTGGGAAATAGAGATAAACTTTTGTCCCATTTCAACGCCTAAATCGGCTATGGTATCCTGCTCTACAAGAAACAATTGAGTCAGAGGTATTTGTGAATCAAACGATCCAGCTATTCCACAATTTAAAACAAAATCATAGGCTTCCTCTTCCAAACGTTTAGCCAATCGAGCAGCCATTGCTACTAACCCTACCCCAGAAATAAGTATTTGAATAGACAGTTCTTTTGACCTCTTCCATTCAAATAAATCATCTTCCAGTTTGATAAAATCAACCAGTAAAGGTTTAATTTCCAAAATGGTGGCCGAAACTATTAGAATTCTCATAAGGCTTTGCTTAATTGAACCATTTCCTTCATTTTGGTTATGGCAGCATGTCCATGATCCCCTAAATCAATTGAATAATCGTTCACATAAAGTCCAATGTGCTGTTGAATTACTTCATCCTCCATTTCTTGGGCATTTTCTTTAATATAACCCCAAACTTTACTTGGATTGGCATAAGCAAAAAGAATACTTTCCTTTATTAAATCAGAAATACGCTTAGCTAAATCAAAACCCAATTCCTTCTTGGCTACAATACCACCCAATGGGATTGGATAACCAGTATGTGTTTCCCAATACTCCCCTAAATCTACAATTTTTACCAATCCTCTTTCTGTATAGGTAAACCTGTTTTCATGAATAATAACTCCCGCATCAACCGAATGATTTAGGACAGCATTTTCAATTTCATTAAAGACCATGAAATTCTTCTGTACACCATTAGTTTGGAAAAAATCAAATAAGAAATGGGCTGTTGTTTCCTTACCAGGTAAAGCAACCTTAGAATTCTTAGGCAGTGGTGCGGCCTGTTCAAATAAGCTACTTTTATTTACAATAAGCAAAGGGCCAACTCCTCGACCAAGTGCGCTTCCTGCATCAAGTAAATTATAAAAAGATTCATATTTGCAGTAAGCATAAAAACTCAATTTAGTAACATCCAAAACTTCTTTTGAAGCCAATTCATTCAATTCCTGAACATCAGCTAAATAAGGTTCAAAGACAATTCCTTTTGTATCAATTAAACCATGAACCAATGCACCAAAAATAAAGGTGTCATTGGGGCAAGGTGAATAACCAATCTTAATCTTCATATAGTATCAATACCCGAAATTTTGCAAATCAATCCAAGATGACCTGTATGAACTGACTCATGACGAATAGCATGCTTTAAAATTTCCCTAACGGAATTTCCATTTCCGAAATTAAACTCCAAGGTACTTTCCCTATTTAGAACTTCTTCATCCAGGTTTTGAATGGCTAACAAGGCTTGGAGATGGATTTGTTTGAAGGCATCCAAAACAACTCCAAAGGCAGGCATCCCTTCTTGCTCTGAATCAGATTGACCAACAGAAAAAGATTCCAACCAATCGTAAGATTCAGTAGCTTGAACACCTAGATTCTTTAGCACCAAGAGATTTTCGGCCCAACAAAGGTGTCCAATTATCCAATAATATGAATTAATGGAGCAATCTTGGGACAATTTATACCTCAATAAAGGATCCACCTGTTTTAGCTTACTCAAATAAAACCTTGTTAATTGTCTGGCATTATCCAAACAACCAGCGAGAACTTCTGTTTCCTTCATGGTACAAAAATAAAAAAGCCCCTCGAATGGAGGGGCTTTTTTTAGAAAGTATTATTAGATTACTTAACAATCATGAAATCAACACGACGATCAACGTTGTAAGCTTCTTTGCTTGCTGCCAAAGGCTCAGATTTACCTTTAGATTCAACAATCAAACGAGATCCATCGATACCGTAGATTTTTTTCAAATGATCAGCTGCTGCTTGAGCACGTTTCTCAGAAAGAGATTTGTTCAAGTTCTCAGCACCAGTTGGGTCAGCGTGACCAACAATTCTCAATTTAGCACTTGGGCTAGCTTTCAAAGCTTGAGCTACTTCAGCTAATTTATCGTAACTTGACCAGTAGTCGATACGAGAGCTATTAACTTTGAAGTAAATAGATGGCAAACCACCAGCATAAGAAACAGAAGTTGAACTAGAAGCAGGAGCGGCCTCTTTAACACTAATAGCTTTACCTTGGAAGTTAACCAATGTTCCAGATGGAGTATTTGGTTCAAGATCTTTGCTATCATAAACACCATCACCGTCTGAATCCAATTCTTTTCCGTCAGATCCAACTTTCGCACCTTTAGCAGTGAAAGGATCAGCATCCAAATGATCAGGAACAGCATCAGCATCTGTATCCACTGCGCGACCAGCACCATCAACTGTTACACCAGCAGCAGTATTTGGTTCTTTGTCAAAATGATCAGCAACACCATCACCGTCAGAATCTTTCACTAAACCATCGATATTCGTTTTAACTTCTTCAATGTTTGAAGCAATATCAGCATATGGATTAACCCATTCTGCAGCCTCTTCAGCACCTTTCTTACCAAATTTGAAGGCAAGACCGATAGAAGTATAAAGGTATTTATCTTTTCTAAATGAATTACCAATTTTAGCATCAAGCTTATCAGAATTCACATTGAATAAAGTTCCTTCTAAAGATAAATCTAAAGATTTGGACAAACGGAATTTGGCTCCAGCACCTACTGGGAAAACAGTTTCAGTTGTCATTTCCTTAGTCTCAGATCCTTTATTTGTATAACCCTGAGAAGCAACGAACTCGTCTGTTTTCAAAGATTTACGAATTGTCCTAAAGTGCATCAAACCAGCACCTCCAAAGGCATAAATAGTAATTTTTCTTTGTTTTGCCTTGTCCGTGTAAAACATATTTGAGAGATTCGCATAAACACTCAAATCATATTGGATAAGCTTGGATGTAAAATAGGACGAATTAGCAGAAGTAATTGTATTGTAAGCATTGTTTGGTCTTTTCATTCCTGCAAGTGTCCCATACATAATAGAACCTCTCAAACCAAAAATATTGGACAAACTTCTAGAAACATTTCCTTGAACGCCAAACCCTAATTCAGAATGACTTTTTCCAGCCTCCGTTTTCAAAATTGGAGCCCAGTCATATTGACGGATATCTCCATAAAAATTAGTCAATCCTCCATTTATCCCTACAGACCATTTCTTGTAGGCTTTTTTTGGAACTGCTGCACCACTGTTTGGGTCAGTCCCTGCAACGGAATTCATTGCAACAGAGGCAGCTAAAGTTAATAACAGTAATCCTTTTCTCATTTTATTTTTTGGTTGTGGTTTGTATATTCTACACAAAGTAGGCGCAAAAGTAAGATTTTTTCGTTTCAACAATACAAAATTCAAAAAAAAATTGAAATTTTAAGTAAAACTAACCCCTACAGGGTAAGTCCGATTCAGTATTTCTTTGATTTTCAAATAATCAGCCGGGTTTTCGACAAAATCTAAATTTTCTGCGTCAATCAAAATAATTCTTTGGCCTATCTGCTGTTTAAAAAAAGTCAAATAACCCTTATTAATTCCTTCTAAATAAGCTTGAGTGATGCCTTGTTCATATTCCCTTCCCCTTTTTTGGATATTCTTCAGAGCTCGTTCAGGACTTACATGCAAATACACCCATAAGTCCGGTTTGGGCACTTGCTGAAAAATTATCTTATATAATGATTGAAACAATTTCTGCTCATCTTCTCCTAAAGTATTGTTTGCAAAAATCAATGACTTCATTACATGATAATCAGAAATAGTAAAGTTGCTAAATAAATCCTGAATCGAAAGTTCATTGCTAATATGCTGATATCGCTCTGCCAAAAATGACAATTCCAATGGAAAGGCATATTGCTTCGGATCCGCATAAAACTTTGGCAAAAAAGGATTGTCTTCAAATTTCTCTAAAACCAATCTTCCATTAAACTCCTCTGCCAACATTTTTGCCAAAGTAGTCTTTCCACTGCCAATAATTCCCTCTATTACTATATAATTGTATCCTTCCATGTTAATTTACCTCCACTCCCGACTTCGAATCCTTACTTGCTCCAGTTACCGATGCCAAAACATTGTTGCTCTTCATTCTATTTAAACAACCCAAAAACGAAAATAATAAGGCTTCCTTAAATTCAATGGTCTTATTGTCCGGAATATGTAGCTCCGTTTTAACAAGCTCCCTTAACCTCTTTATAAAAAACTTATTATATGCGCCTCCTCCCGTTATCAATACCTTTTGAATGGAAAAATGATTGAAAACATTTGCAACACAAATTACATAATGTTCAATCAGGGTTCTTAACCAATCTCTTTCCTCTAATTTATGCTGCCCAATTAGTTCGAAATAGAGCCTTTCAATTTGCTCACGTCCTAAAGATTTAGGAGCCATTTTTGTCAGGTACTCAAATTGATTCAATTGATTCAATATTTCTGTATTTACTTTTCCTTCTTTGGCAAAATTACCATCCGTATCATAGGATTCACCTAACTTATTTGCAAAATAATTTAATAAGAGGTTAAACGGACAAATATCAAAGGCCCAAACCCGCCCTTCTCTTTCAAAGGAAATATTAGAAATACCCCCTAAATTCAAACAGGCATCGTACTCGGAAAATAAATACCTATCCCCAATTGGTACTAAAGGGGCTCCTTGGCCACCTAATGCCACATCCAAACTACGAAAATCAAACAGTACAGAACAACCTGTTTCGGCTGCAATACAATTTCCATCACCTGCCTGGAATGTTAATCCTATCCCAGGTTCATGGAAAATGGTATGCCCGTGTGATGCTATGAAATCAAGATCAGCTAAACCATGTCTCTCTATAAATGCTTTGGTTTCCTTTCCGAAAAATCGACCCAAGTCCTTATGAAACAACAATAAGCCTCTCCCATCCAAATTGGGAGCTTGCGTAATTCGCTCTAACCAAGCCTTTGTATATGGAATTGTTTCCCCAATGACAATTTCATAATTCCACCTCAACCCATCCCAACTGAAATGGCAATAACAGATATCTAAGCCATCACAAGAAGTGCCCGACATCAGTCCTATTGTCTTAAATTTTTGAAATTCCATTTATTTTAAATTGTGGGGGGAAGAAAAATATAATTTTGTGCAAATTTTGAAAAAATGAAGAAACAAACCATCGCATTTGTTTGGATTTGTGCAACAGCTTTATTCTTAGGCTCATGCGGTAATAAATCGAACGAAAAAGAAACCATTTCAGCAGAAACAATTTACAACGGGCAATCTGCAAATGAAGAAGTTGCCGCCGATACGGCCAATGCCCCTGTTATGACCTTTGATAATGAGCATTTTGATTTTGGGAAAATTATCCAAGGTGAAAAAGTTACTCATTCCTTTAAATTTACAAATACAGGTAAGTCTGACCTAATTATTACAGCTGCCAATGCCAGTTGCGGATGTACTGTTCCAACCTATTCCAAAACACCTGTAAAACCAGGTGAAAAAGGACAAATTGATGTGGTTTTCGATAGTGAAGGAAAAAAAGGACAAACCACAAAGAAAGTTACCGTTATCGCCAATACCAATCCTAATTTTAAAAGCTTGACTATCATGGGCGAAATCATCGTTCCGGTAGGTTCAAATTAATCACCAAAAAAAAATGCTAAATGTAATCCTAATGGGCGCTCCACAAGGTGGAAGCGGTGCCTCTTCCTTAATAATGATGGTTTTGATCATCGTTGTTTTTTATTTTTTCTTTATCAGACCACAACAGAAAAAAGCTAAAGACGAAAAAAAATTCAGAGAGGAATTGAATAAAGGAGATAAAATCGTAACCATCGGTGGTATTCACGGAAAAATTGTTGAAGTACGCGATGCAGCCTTCATCATCGAAACAGAAGGTGGTGGAAAATTGAAAATTGAAAAAAATGCGGTTTCGATGAGTTTCACTGGCTCTTTAACCGACGACTCTGCCGTTTCTTAGTCAACAACCTGTTCTTCTATGACACAGGGCTCTTCGAAAGGAAAATTTTTAAAAGGCGGGCTGCTTCCTTTAGTAGCCTGCCTTTTTATTTCGGCCTCACTTTGGGTTTTAGTACAAACCAGCAAGTGGGATGTGTATACTTTTTATATTGCCTACGAAATTGAAGGCATCCCTAAAAACTACCGATTGGTGGGAAACCAGACCAAACAGGCCCTTATTCGCCAAAATACAACCGGATTGAATTTTCTTTACAACCAATTGTTTCAAAAGAAAAGCTTCTACTTCGATTTTCCAAAATCTAAAATCCACCCGTATTCCGGATCCCTTAAATTTATCCTGGTTCACGACTTGCTCAAAGAACATAACCTTTTTCAAGCCAATGGTTCCACGGTGATTTCGGTTGAACCAGATACGGTATTTCTAGAATCAGGTAAAGTTTATTCCAAAGTTGTTCCTTTGAAAGTGCAACTGGAGGCTAATTTTAAAGAAGGTTTCTTCCCTGTATCTAATCCCATTCCCTCTGTGAAAGAAGTAACTATTCGAGGCAAAAAGGATATCCTTAGAACTATTGACACACTGGTACTGACCGCCAAAATACCTGGGCAACTTTCCGAAGGCAATGACTTTAAGGTGGAAATTCCAGAAAAAGGTAAGCTCAGCACCCTGGAGATGATTCCTAATAAGGTGAAATGCCGCATCAATGTTGAAAAATTTACTGAGAAAAAAGTGGAAGTAAAAATCCTACCAATCAACATTCCGCAAGGCATGAAGGTGAAACTTTTGCCCGATAAAGCAAGCATCCGAACCTCCATTCCGCTTAGCCACTACGAAGAAGTTACGGAGGACATCTTTCAAATTACTGCCGATTTTTCATCCCCCATAATTAATAACCGGGTAAGACTAAAAATTGATAAAATTCCTTACTATTGCATGAACACCAAACTGGAAAACAATTTCGTGGAGTTCATCCTGATCAAATAATATGAAAATCGTAGGTCTCACCGGCGGAATTGGAAGTGGAAAAAGCACGGTGGCCGACTTTTTTTCACTCCTTCAAATTCCTGTTTACAAAGCTGATAGCGCCGCCAAAACCTTAATGGACAGTGATTTGGAACTGATGATGGGCATACAAAAACTGCTCGGACCTGAAAGTTACGCCAATGGTCAACTAAACCGTCCATTTATCGCCTCCAAAATCTTTTCCAACCCCGATTTATTAGCCCAAATGAATGCGTTGGTACATCCTGCGGTGAAAAAGGATTTTATGGCTTGGGTAAATGCCCAAAAAAGTCCGTATGTGATTCGAGAAGCAGCAATTTTGTTTGAAAGTGGCAGTTACCATGATTGCAACTTTATAATTACGGTTTTTGCACCCGAAAACATCCGCCTTAGCCGAGTCGTAAAAAGGGATAAAACCGAACTCGAGGAAGTTAGAAAACGTATGGCAAACCAATGGCCCGACGAGAAGAAAATGGAACGTTCACAAGCCGTTATCTACAACGACGACCATCGGCTTCTTATCCCACAAATCCTTGAACTTGATGCCGAACTTCGGAAATAAATTACTTGCGGAAGGACTAAATTCTAGTTATTTTATTTGGCGGGTCCCATTCGCCTAATCCCATTATCCTTTGAAATTTACCTTTGTGCAAGGCGAATGGTCGGGCTATACACTACAAGTCCTCGGTCTGCTCCGTGCCTCCGCATCCCTGTGGGCTTTCCGTTTCTATCCCTACCCGGAAAGGAATTAAAAATGAGAAATTATAAATTAAAAATAGAGGGAAACAAAAGGTAAACATCCGAATTTGAAAAACCACAGCCCAATACTTCTACTACAACCGGATCCGGAGGCATTCGGGCAAGGATAGAGGCAGTCTAGCCCACAGGGATGCGGAGGAACGGAGCAGACCGAGGACTAGCGCCGAAAGCCTGACCCGACCGCCCATAACAACTGTATATTTAAAGTGCAAAAGGGTTTTGGCGGAAGGGGGCCCGCCTAAAAAAGAAATTAACCCCCCTAGAAAATAAACCAACCGAGGATTAATCCATTTTTACAAACTTCACCTTGCACGAATGATACGGATTTTGCAAAGTTAGGAGGTAAATGCCTTGTGGAAGGTCCTGCACGGCAATGCTCAACTCCTGGTTAGGATCGGCTTTTAAATAACGTTTCAACTGCTGTTTCCCATCCATTGAGGTAATGCCGACATACAACTCACGACCTTCGCCAAAGCAAGCATTGAAGCGGATTTCGTCCTTAACCGGATTGGGGAAAACAAAGCATTTACCATCGCAAGAAAAACCAGAGATAGGAACGGGTGTCAAAATTCCGTTGCCATCGTATTTGGCCTGAGCACTATCGGCCGACAGAAGCAAATCATCCAAACTAGAGCCGGCCAACATGGCGAAACTCACATGCACACTATCGCCGCTAGGGATAAAATAGGGCCCGGTAGAAACAATATCGATAACATCGTTGCCATTGCCATTGCTACCAGCAGCAGGGCGAGAAAGGCTAAGCGTTTTGTACTTCTCAGCCTCCAAAAAACCATCAAAAATATTTATTCCACCATTGCCACCGGTAATATTATCTGCACCATAATGTCTAAAACCGCCCCAAGAAAGCACTTTTACACCGGCATAAAATCCAGCTTGCTCGGTGTTAAAGGCATACCCAAGTTTGCGGGCAGCATCTTCGGAAACCCTATTTTTGTTGTAGTCCTGAATATCCCAATCGGTGAAAATACCAGCATAAAAATTTTGAAGGGGAGCCGAACCTGCATTTTTTATCCAATAATCCAAAATAACATAACGGCGGTGACCTGGCTCAGAAAAGGCATAGGTATTTTGGCGAACCACTACCGGCTGTGGCAAAGGACAAGCATTATCGGCAAACTGAGAAAGCGATTGGAAAGCTGCATCCACGGTGGAAGGCTGGATTTGGGTGATACGATCGAGCAAAACAAAATCCGTATTGGCTGTACCGGCAATGGAGCGTAGGTTATCGGAAACTGAAAGCGTATCGTGACCGCACATCAAGCCCGACTCGTACAACAAGTTTTCGCCATCGAATTCAAAACCCAAACCTTGTCCATTGCCATTGAAACCGATGCGACTGTTGCTTGTAGCGGTTGTCCATACCTCATTAACGAGGATATTCAAGTAATCAACATTGACGCGAATGGGAATATAGACGTGGCTGGTCCAAGTTTGGTCGGCAATGGTAAAATCGAGCACCAATTCCTGGTTGATTGGGATGTTGGGTTCGATACGAAATTGGAATGGTTGGGTGTTTTGAAAATGGTCATAGGTCGCCAGGTTACCCATTGGAAAGCTCGCTTGAATTACAGTGGCAAAGTTGGAAGCAATGGAGAGCGAAATTGTGGCATTGCTAAGCGGAGCCAGGTAGTTGGTAAGGTCGATTAATAGGTTTACCGTATCGTTTACCAGCAAGGCATTGTCGTTGTTGTCGTAGGCCGAATCCAGCACCAATTCGGCTGATTTTGCCAATTGGGTTTGAAGAGCGTTCAACATATCCAAACGACCTTTGCCCAGGCGATTGGCATAAACAGAATTACCGGAAACCGTATCGAGTAAATAGGCCGTAGCTTTGATTTGTTGTCCCACCTGAACAGCATCCATCCAAGGAAATTCGGCCGCAACCAAGGCAGCAGTTCCGGCTACTACCGGAGATGCCATGCTGGTACCATTGGATACCAAATACGAACTAAAAGGCCAAGTGCTTAAAACTGCTTGTCCGGGTCCAACAATATCCACATTGTAAGAGAAGTTGCTAAAAGGTGATTTTTCACTCAAATTGGAATGGGAGGCCACGCTCATCACATAAGGAAAAGAGGCCGGATAAAAATCAACTTGGGAGGAATTATTGCCACAACCGGCCACTACAAGGGCATTGCGATTGATGGTAGCATATTGGATTACCGAAAAACCCGTTAGACTAGGGAATAAACTACCCCAGGAACAATTGATGATGCGACAACCGTGATCGGCGGCATAAACAACGGCTTCATAGCTTTTGGATAAAACACCGATGGAATTAGTAATTTTTAGCGGTAAGTATTTCGAATTATAGCCACTGCCAGCCATGCCGGTAATATTATCCGGTACAGCACTCGAAAGTCCGGTTACATGCACCCCGTGACTTACCACATTCGAATTGGGGTCGTTGTCGTTTTCGCCCAAATCCCATCCATAGAAATTATCGGTATACCCATCGGCATCGTTGTCGATACCATCGATTGGATCAGCATAGTTGTACTTGACATTGGCGGCCAAATCGGAGTGGTTTAATTCTGTGCCTGTATCGGTAATTCCGACTACGATGGACGTATCGCCTTTTTGGATATCCCAGGCTTCGAAGGCTCGGTTTAGCTCGTACCACCAAGTGCCGTCTTGGCCAATGGCTGTATCGTTGGGGACATAGGTTAGGTGATCGATGAAATGCGGTTCGGCATATTCCACCAAACCTGTTTTTAGCAAGGCATTGATAACAATTTCGAGCGAAGGCCCTGGTTCAAATTCCCATTCATAAATCAAAGAAAGATCGGCCATTGGACGACCACGGCGATCCACCGACTGAACTGGCTTTTGGGTTCCAGGAAACTTTTTTTGGTAAGCGCTTCGTCCAAATTGCGAAAAAAGCTGTTGCAATGGAGCGGGGGGCTGGTTTGAATTCTGAACTTGAGAGCGGAGATTTTCCTTCCACTTAAACACCACGGCTGTAGGGAAATAATCCTGGGCTGTGATTCCAGTAGGCAATTGATAAGGCTTACCTGCTTTTTGGGCGAATACCGGGTAAAAAGCCAGACAAAAAAGGAGGCAAGCTAAGAGCAGTTTCAGTTTTCGATTAGTAGATTGCATACATTTTCCTTCATTAATGCACCCATTCCACAGCTACTTTCCCCATGGATTTGCGGCTTTGAACATAAGCATGAGCTTGGGCTATTTCCGTACTTTTAAAGGTGCCGCCCTGTACAGGTTTTATTTTTCCTTCTTGGTACAATTTTACTACATTCTCCATACAATATTGCATCATATCCGGACGATAGTCGGCCACCCGAAGCATGTTTAGTCCATTGATGCTGCGGCTTTGGATGAGCAGATGCACGACACTTCTAAAACCGAAACCAAAAAGCAGTTTAATCAGGTTGAGTGGGTTGCGGCTTCCGGAGCTTTCGGCAGCACCATAACCGATAATTCGACCGGTAGGATTAAGCAATTTAAAGCCTTTTCCAAAAGTGACCCCACCCAAGCTATCAAAAACCACATCTATGCCTTTTCCCTTGCGGATTTCACGGATTTTTTGCTCGAAATCTTCCGTATTGTAATTGATAGGAAAATCAACTCCCATCTCTTTCAGGTGTTTGCACTTTTCTTCGCTTCCGGCAGTACCATAAACAGTGCAGCCTTTAAGTTTGGCCAATTGCACCAAGGCTGTTCCCACACCACCTGCGGCAGCTTGCACCAACACATGATCATCTTTGAACAAACGGGTAGAAACATGGGAGGCAAAAAAGGCCGTACAATATTGGGTAGCTAATGCCGTGGCTTCGGCCAAAGGAAGCGATTCATCTATTTTAACACAGGCCAAGGCTGGGGCTTTTGCCTTTTCGGCATACCCTCCAAAACGGGTAAAGGCCAATACCCGATCGCCAATGGAAAACCCTTGCACATTGGGGCCAAGTTTTTCAACGTGGCCTACTACTTCGTACCCAACAATAGCGGGAAGTGGCGGACAATCTTGATACTGCCCCATTCGAGCCATAATATCTGCGTAGTTTATTCCGAAACCTTGGGCTTTTACCAGAATTTCACCATCGTTCGGAATAGGATCAGGAACCTCCCGTAGTTCAAATGATTCTTCAGGGCTACCAAATCGGGTAATTAAAAGTGCTTTCACGGCAATAAGTTTGCCCTAAAGGTACATCAAATCAAGTTTTCTCGAAAGTCTTTAGCGTATTTTTGGATAAGTTCCGGCTGAAAGTTGCTTTCCTCTCCTACCCTGCCGATAATGGGCAACTTCGTAAGACTTTGGATAATGGATTCGTTGCCAAATTCGTCTTTGCCATTAAACACAAGGCCTTTGATGGGAATATTTCGGGAGCGAAGTGCTTCGACCGAAAGCAAGGTATGGTTGATACTACCGAGGTAATGCCGGGAAACCAGAATAACAGGTAAGTTCCAGTGCTTAATCCAATCGGCCAATAAAGTGGTTTCGGAGAGTGGCACCAGTAATCCTCCTGCCGCTTCAACAATTAGTTTTTCAGAATCGGGCAGGTTAGGAATTGGAAAGGTTTGCAAATCCATTCCTTCCAAATGAGCCGCATAATGGGGAGAAAAAGGTTTTTTAAGGAGGATGGCTTCGGGATGAAAAACTGATGAACAAGAAACCAAGTTTTGGACCGTTTGGGTGTCTGAATCTTCTTCCGAACCCGTTTGAATCGGTTTCCAATAATCGGCTTGCAGGGCTTGCACCAAAATAGACGAAACGATGGTTTTTCCTACCCCGGTTCCGATGCCTGCAACAAAGTACTTCAAGTGTTTAAGACTTATAAAGAACTGCTTTTACCTCAGCGATAATACGTTCGGAATTAGGCAAGTAAGCCTCAATCAAGGTGGGCGCATACGGAAGAGGAACATCCATAGACGTTACCCTTTTGATAGGGGCATCCAAGTAATCGAAAGCATCCTTTTGTACTTTAAAAGCCACTTCTGTGCTAATATTTCCCAAGGGCCAACTTTCTTCAATTAGCACCAAACGGTTAGTCTTTTTTACCGACTCAATAACGGTAGCATAGTCAATTGGTCGCACGGTACGCAAGTCAATCACTTCGGCATCAATACCTTGGGCTTCGAGTTCTTCGGCTGCTTTAAGCACCACTTTCATCATTTTACCGAAAGAAACCAAAGTCACATCCTTTCCCTTTCTTTTTATATCAGCCACACCAATTGGAATCAGGTATTCGCCTTCAGGTATTTCCCCTTTATCGCCATACATCTGTTCGCTTTCCATAAAAATTACCGGATTATTGTCGCGGATAGAGGCTTTGAGCAGTCCTTTTGCATCGTAGGGATTGGAAGGAACTACCACTTTAAGTCCGGGGCAATTGGCATACCAATTTTCAAAGGCTTGGCTATGTTGTGAGCTCAGCATTCCGGCGCTGGCGGTTGGTCCTCTGAAAACGATAGGCACCTGAAACTGTCCACCGCTCATGCTCATCATTTTGGCGGCCGAGTTGATTACCTGGTCGATGGCTACGAGGGAGAAATTAAAGGTCATAAATTCGATAATTGGACGGAGGCCATTCATTGCTGCACCAACGCCGATACCGGCAAAACCTAATTCTGCAATTGGTGTATCGATAACCCTTTTAGGGCCGAATTCATCCAACATACCTTGGCTCACTTTGTAGGCACCATCGTATTGGGCCACTTCTTCTCCCATCAGGAAAATGGAGGCATCGCGGCGCATTTCTTCAACCATTGCTTCTCTTAGAGCCTCGCGGAATTGAACTGTTTTCATATAAAAATTTAGCTTGCAAAAATACCGATTTAGATGGAAGGATTGGAAATATTTTGGGTGGCAGGGAATCGGAGGCTTTAAGGTTCCATTAATTTGTAAAGGAAAGCAGCTTTTTAGGTTTAACTAGCCTTTTCAATTACTCAACTATTCCTGTCGGGTCAAAAAAAAAGGCACTCTGGGATAGAGCGCCTTTTTTTTAGGATATTCTATTTATTCTACAACAAATTTTACCACTTTTTGGAAATCGTTGGTGCTTACTTGAAGGAAGTAAACGCCTGATTTCAATTGGGTATTGATCGCATCAAATTCAAGTGCATGGTTTCCGGCTGTTCTGTTTTCGTTTGAAAGTACAGTAACTTTCTGACCAGATAGGTTAAATACGGAAATAGCCACTTGTCCAGCTGATTTGGTACTGAAATTTACTTGAAGCTTAGACGATGCCGGAGTTGGATAAACATTAAGTTCGTTGATGGCTTCCAATTCATCGAAACCAACAGTACATTCCTCCACCACTAAAGTCGAAGTTTTGGTAGTGTTACGTCCATTGGCAAAGGCTCCGTAAAAAGTCACTTGTCCGGTGCCTGAAGCAGGAGCGGTCCAAGTAAAGTTCCATGTAGCTACTTGAGCAGAAATAGCAGCCGTGTGGGTCACATACTTTCCACTTTGAACCGTGTAATTATTGGAACCGGCTGTAAGTGTACCTAATAAATTTCCATTTACATCCTGTGGGGAAACTTGAAATCCTTTTGGACTGCTTCCTGTTATAGAGGCCGTAATGGTATAGGTGGCTCCAGGTGTGTAACCACAAGCAGGAATATCAGAGGTAATCATCCCAGCTTGAGCAGAAGGCGCACCAAAATGGCATCCACCTTGAAAGCAGGTTTGGCCATCCCCAGGTGAGCCAGTTTTTCCGGCTGGAGCGCCGTTGGGATTGGAATGAGATGAATTAAAAGAACCAGTTACAATAGCTGCAGCAGCAATGAAACTGAAAGAACTAAGTAGAATTTTCTTCATAAAAAGTATTGAAGGTTAATAATTTACAAAAATAAAAGAAAATAAATTACAAATCTCAAATGGATCCTTTTTCCATACTATTCATTTTTAGTCTAAATAAAAAAAACAAGAATGAACAGAATCCACATTTTAAACTTACAGTCCATTAATTTCCTCGGTATTACTTTCCTTTGTCCATTGTTTCTAAATAATGCCCTTCCCCGTTAAACCCAAATTAATCAATAGGAGGATTTATTAATCCGAACTACTTGATTTAGTTGGGTTTACCCCGATTAACCAGTTGTAAATCAATTTGGCCATCCAAATTGATTTACAACTGGTTAATCGTTTATGCATTTCTAATGCGTAATCTGGGTTAAACCCTTAGCCAACAGCCATTACAGCCCTTCCACCTTCCCTTCGGCCAGCATTTTTGATTTATACGGCGGAACGAAATACTTGGGGTCTATCACCCAAGCCCCCTCTTCAAAAACAAAGGAAAAAACCATTCTTTCCGGACTCGAACTAAGGTTATTGATACAAATGGTAAATAAATCCTCTTCCTTAAATTCGTAGGGTTTATCAAAAGCCAAGGGGTTGTTTAATTGCTTCAGTAGGATGGATTCAATACCGTCCCTGTTGAATAAATCCCAGCTTTCGGTGCTAGCCATTTCCCCCACCAAAAAAGTAGGTTTGTGCTTTAAAGGACGGCACAGCTCCCAATAATGATCCAATTCTTCCTTGTTCAACTTGGTACAGGTACAAAACTTTACTTCCTTGCTGATAATGCACATGGTTTTAAGGGTTTAGGGTAATTGCAGGGCTCAAAAATAAGGAATTCGATTTCAATTTAATAGGTGATGCAAAAAGAGGGTTGATTGCCGTATTTTTCTGCCACACTCCGCATTCCAAAAGATACAACAGCAGCTAAGTTATCCTACCTTTTTTCAAAATAATGTTTAGGCGGGCCCCCAACCGCCAACACCATTCTACCCTTATTTAATCAGTGGCTAGGGCGGTTGGGTCAGGCTATCGCTAATACTCCTCAGCTTGCTCCCCCCCTAAAAGTCCGGGGAGCAAGCTTGCGGGGTATCACGCTCTATCCTTGCCCGACATCTCCGCATAGCATTGTGCTGTAGCTGGGCCTTTGCATTTTATCCCATAGTTGGCAAATGGAAAACCAAGAACGATGAATCCCAAATGGTTTTAACTGAACTAATAAAACAAATTGCTTGATTTAGTTTTATTTACAGCGATTTTGCCGTATTAATGGGCAATCTGGATTTTTGTACTTTGTCTAAGGAAAATCTTGGTAAACTTCCCAAAACCCCAACCCTTACCCAAACCAATACCCCCCCAAAATAAATCATCTAAAATCCATCCCACCCTTCCCCTCAGCGTTCCATCAAAAAAAAATCCTGCCAATGGCAGGATTTCTAAGTAGTCCCGACGAGAATCGAACTCATATCAAAAGTTTAGGAAACTTCTATTCTATCCATTGAACTACGGGACCAATCAAAGTTGGATTTTCCTCTATCCACCCTCCCCTTCTCAAGGCCGCAAATTTAGTCACACATTCCTTTCGTCCAAGTATTTTTTACCCCATTCGGAATAAAACCAACAATTATCCTAAACCCTATCCTATGCACTTTCAGTATTACCTCTTTTCGGATAATTATACCACAAAGAATGTTTCATTTCTACTGTTCGCCTTGTCACAATTTTTCAGACCTTTGCCCCCTTATTCCACGCCAATGAAAATCCTCAAAAAGGTCCTTATCGTTGTTCTTACGCCTGTTCTACTCTTCGGTTTATACCTTGGCGGCAACATCCTTTTCGCCTTTCTAACCGATTTCAAACCGCCTTTTTCGGAAGCGATGGAACTTCGCGGTATGCCCTCCCACAACCAACCCGACTCCATTATCTCTTTCCTGAATTGGAACATAGGATACTCAGGATTAGGTCAAAAAGCCGATTTCTTCTACGATGGCGGTACTACTGTTATTAGCCCCGAAGCCGATGTAAAAGCCTATTTCGATGGCATTAAAAATACAGTTACCAAAGCCGATTCCATCGATTTTATCCTCCTCCAAGAAGTGGATACCCTTGCCAAACGATCCTACCGCGTAAACCAATTTACCGATATCGGAATGGCAGCGAATGGCTATGGCTACAGTTTCGCTACTAACTACGACGTGAAATTTGTCCCTAAACCCTTTACCGAACCCCTTGGCAAAGTGGTGGCCGGCTTGATGACGCTTACCAAATATTTCCCCAAAGAAATTACCCGCTACCAATATCCTGGCCGTTTCGAATTCCCAACCTACCTCTTCTTTTTAGACCGTTGCTTTCTACTCAACCGCTATTCCCTCAAAAATGGCAAAGAACTGCTGGTTATCAATACCCACAATTCAGCCTACGACAATACCGGTGAAATGAAAAAAGGGGAATTGGAAATGCTCAAAAAGTTCATTACGGAAGAGTATGCCAAAGGCAATTATATCATCGTTGGCGGCGATTGGAACCAATGCCCACCTCACTTCGATCCTATGAAGTTCAACAAAGGAAAAACAGAAGCACCCTACACGCCTCAAGTGCAAGACCCAAGCTTTTTACCTTCCGATTGGACCTGGGCCGCTGATACCACCGTTGCCTCTAACCGTAACCTAATTACAGCCTACGACCCCACCAAAACCTTCACCACCGTTATCGATTACTACCTGCTTTCACCCAATGTGGAACCGCTGGTGGTAAAAACCTGGGATATGCAATTTGCCTATTCCGACCACCAACCGGTGTACCTTAAAGTAAAATTGAAAAATTAATTCTGCCACTTCATGAAAACTTTTGCCGAATTATCGCCACTCTCCCGCGTTTGGGTGTACCAAAGCGACCGCAACCTTTCCGAAGAGGAAGTCAATCAAATTCGCCTTCTCTCCGCAGCTTTTGTTTCCAACTGGACCGCTCATGGCTCCATGCTCAATGCCTCGGCCGATGTATTCTTCAACCGCTTTGTGGTTATCGCCGCCGACGAAAGTCAGGTGCTGGCCTCAGGCTGTAGCATCGATAAATCGGTAGGTTTCATCAAGGATCTAGAAAAACACTTCAACCTCAACCTCCTCGACCGCCTCAATGTGGCCTACCTGGAACAGGATGAACTTAAAACCTTTAAACTGCACGAACTGTCCGAACTGGTTGAAAAAGGCAAAATCACTCCCGAAACCGTCATTTTCAATAATTTGGTAAAAACCATGAGCGATTTGAAAACCCAATGGCGCATCCCTTTGAAAGATTCATGGATGGGATCTAAAATCCTGGTTGAGAAATAATAAATTTACAACAAATTAAAATTCAGCCGCTTAGATAATTTCTGGGCCTTTCATTTGGGCGTGCCCCATTCGCAAAAAACCTTGAACCTTTACTAAACCTTTGCCAAGGCGAATGGGTCGGGCTTTCGCTAGTAGTCCTCAGGCTGCTCTGCTGCGCGACGCATCCTTGTGGGCTACCACGCTCTATCCCTCACGCCGAAGCACAACCAGCTCTTCTTCGAAAAACCTGTCCTCGTTTACTTTAGTATTCTTCGCCCCCACCCCCAGAAAAGCTATCAAAGTCGAAATCGCCCATATCCTGGTTTTCATCTTCCTCGCCAAAACCTTCCCCAAATTCATCTTCTCCGAATTCGGCCTTCGCTCCACCCTCTTCTTCGCCCTCACCAAGACTTTCCATCACTTCCAAATCCATTTCTTCCAAAGCATTGGCTTCATCTATCAAGCCGGCAATATCATCCCCATCCAAATCAGCTGCGTCTGGTTCCAACATATCTTCATCGCCAGGAATCAATACCGGTGAAACCAAACCTGGCCGGCCTCTGCGTTTTGGCATTTCGCTTTCATCCAAATCCAATGGCGGTGGATCTAAGCTCGGTTTTACAGGCCTTGGAGGTTCACCCATCACTTTTACACAACGAGGGTAAGCCGCTTTGGGATCATCCGGAAGAATTTTTACCAACTCAATGAAAAAGGTAAAATTCCGGTAGGTAAACAGTTTATAAATGAAACGTTGGTGCGGATCATCCACATAATTGGTCATTGGTTTGTCCAACACCGGATTGGCCTTCATATCCACCTGCCCTTCCGGAACTTTGGCTATAGGATCCAATTCATGCCAATTGTTGTCGCTGATAAAGAACTCCGCTTCCGGCTCGTCCAAAAAAGCAAAGGCCATTTTTATAGCCTGATGGAATTCCCAAACCGAATGAGATGGTTTCACTTCAATGTCACGGTAAACATTGTCTTCGTCTTCCAACAGAACTCTAAATTTGTAAATGGCCATGTAAGTACTTGCTATTGTTAGGGCAAAAGTAAACACGAAACCCGAATGACTGCCAAAATTGCTGCGGTGAAAAGTAAGATATTGATAAACAACACTTAAAAACCTTTGCTTTTTGCAACCCACACGAGGCAATCTCGTTTGAATCAGGCTTACAAAATGGGGGTAACCGTTACACTGCATCGATTTTTTTCTTTAGGAAAGGTTTGGCTTTTGCTTCTCCTACTTGCCTTCCCATTGGTTTCATTCTCCCAACTGTATAATTTTAAAACAGTTTCTACCGATCAAGGCCTGGTTCAAATTAAGGTAAACGACCTCCTCCAAGACCGCAAAGGCTATATTTGGATTGCTACGGATGGTGGCTTGAGCCGCTACGATGGTAAAAGCTTCCTGAATTTTACGGCAAAAGACGGTTTGGGAAACAACAAATGTACCCGCCTCTTCCTCGACTCGAAAGACCGCATCTGGATTGCCCATTTGTATGGAGTTAGTTTGATCGAAGGAAAACATATACAATCCTTCTCCGATACCTCCGGAATCAAAATTAGAGAAATCCAATCCTTTGCCGAAAATAAAGCCGGAATCTGGATGGGCGGAATAAACGGAATCGAAGTTTACAACGAAAAGGAATTTAAACACATCCCCTTAAAATCTCATGCCACCAAACAAATCAAAAGCTTGGCCTTCGACAAGTTGGATCGGCTTTGGGTAGGTTTGGGCGACAACGGGGGTTTGTACTTATACGAAAAAGGGAAACTAAACGATTTCGATTCCTTTGGTTTTGCCGGCTCCGAACGCCCCTTCTCTTCTATTCAATACCTCCAATTCGAATCCAATTCGATGTGGATTTTTGCCTCAGAAGGTATTTTTAAATTTGAAAATGAAATCCTCAAACCAGTTAAACACTCTGGCATTTATTTAGGTGCCGAAAAGGCCGTTTTCAAAAAAGACGGCAGCATCTGGATGGCCACTTCCAATGGCCTGGCCCAACTCGAAAAAGGACAACTGAATTACTTCACCGAAGCAAATGGCCTACCCAATTCTGAAGTGGGTACAGTGCTAATCGACCGCGAAGAAAATGTGTGGGCAGGATGCCGTAAAGGCCTGGTATTGCTAAGCTCCATGGCTTTCTCCCAATTCAGCTCCTCCGACCCCAAAAAAGTATTTGCCCCAAGCTGTATCGCCCAAGGACTGGATGGCAAAATTTGGTTTAACTCCGAACCCACCGGCTTGTTCTACATTGAAAACAATGGCATGACCAAAGTGGCCCAACCCCGACAACTGGATGAACATTTCTACAGCTGTATTTTGCCCGATCAGCAAGGCAATATCTGGTTGGGAACAGCCGACTTCAATGGAATTTTCAAACTAAGTCCAACCAAACAACTCAAACAATACACCACCGACAATGGCTTACCCGACAACAATATTCAATGTCTGGGACAAGGATTGGACGGGAAAATCTATGTTGGAACAAACAAAGGTCTTGCTGTATTTGATGGTAAAACCTGGTCGAGCTTAAACAACCCTTACAGTCCCCTGATTTTTGATGTAAAAACCATGCATGTATCCAAAGATGGGAAACTATGGATGGGAACCTCCGATGGAAAGGTTTATGCGCTGTTCCAAGACCAATTCAAGGCTTTGCCCGGTTTCGAAGGAAAAATTAATTCCTCCATAACCAGTATCTCATCCTTCCAAAACACCCTATTCATTGGTACAGATGGAGAAGGCTTGGTTATTTTCAATGGGAAACCAGTGGTACTTAACAAAGAAACAGGCCTTTTAACCAATGAAATCAGGTTTGTAGCAGCTTCCACTTCGGGAAACGAACTGTTGTGTGGCACCCAAAAAGGCTTGCTGCAGTTGGGATTAGACAAAAATTTCAATTTGGTATCACAAAAATTATGGACCCAAAACGAAGGCTTTTTTGGTGGCGAATGTTTACCCGGTGCAGTGTTGATGGCCAAAGACCAGCAAGTATGGTGCGGCACCCCACAAGGCGCAACAAAATTCAACCCTAAAGTGCCCATTTATTCCAACATCCCACCCTTGGTTGATATTGTGGGGGTTGACCTATTTTATAAAGAACCTGATTGGAAAAACTATTCCGAAACCATTTCCAAAGCCACTGGATTTGGTGTCAATCCCCAATTTTCCTATACCGACAATTACCTGTCGTTTCGCTTCGCCGGACTACAATTTGCCGCCCCAGGTTCCATACGCTACCAATGGAAATTGGATGGCTACGAAAAGGAATGGAACCGACCAACCACCTTTGATGAGGTTAACTATCCACGCTTACCGCATGGAAAATATATTTTCAAGGTAAGGGCCTATTCAGTTTCGGGTTTGGTTAGCGAAGAAGCCGAATTTGCCTTTACCATCAAACCACCCTTTTATAAAACCTACTGGTTCTTTACCCTTGCAGCCATTTTCTTGATTGCCTCGGGCGTTGGTTATATCAAAATTAGGGAACAACGGTTGGTGCGGGAGAAAGAAGAATTGGAAGTGGCCGTAAAACAGCGCACAGCCGAGTTGGAAGAACAAAAAAATATAGTTGAACAAAAGAATGCCGACATTTTAGAAAACATCAACTATGCGAAAAATATTCAGTTGGCTATTTTACCTGGCAATGAGGAAATTTCAAGGGCCTTTAGCGAACATTTTATCATTTTCAAACCCCAGGATATTGTTAGTGGCGATTTCTATTGGTATTTCCACCAAGACGATATTGTTTGGGCAGCTGCCGTGGATTGCACCGGACATGGAGTTCCCGGAGCCTTCATGTCGATGATGGGCAATGACCTATTGAACCAAGCCATCATTGAAAAAGAAATAACCGATCCGGCCCAGGTTTTGGCTAATATGAACCACAGTATCCGCCTGGTATTCAGGGAACAAAACCAAGTGGTAGAAACCCAACAAGGTATGGACGTTTCCTTGATGTGCTTGAATTTAAAAACAGGTTTGGTGAAATTTGCCGGCGCCATGCGACCCATCATGGCCATTTTGAACAACGAAATAAAGGAATGGGATGGAGATAAAGCATCCATTGGCCGGTATACCGAAGAAAATTTTTCGTTTACAACCATTGAATTCACTTTAAACAAAGGCGATTCCCTCTTTTTATTTACCGATGGATTCTGCGACCAGTTTGGTGGCCCTAAAGGCAAAAAATTCCTAACCACCCGTTTCAAGCAAATTCTAACCGACTACAAAGACCAGTCCATAGAAGTACTGGGTGATAAACTGTATCAAGCCCACGAAGAATGGCAAGGCGATTTAAACCAAGTTGACGATATTTTGGTACTAGGCTTCAGGTTATAAGTTTTTTATCCAAGGCTAACTCCTAACCGCAAAGCCATCCATCCGAAAATGTCATCGCCCAAAAAACGATTTACATTCTCTATTCCTTCCTTCAACCCCTCCACCATCTCCCCAATTTCTATTTCCTAACTCCTATTTCCTATCTTCTATTTCCTATTTTCTATTTTCTACTTCCCCTTTCCGGGTAGGGATAGAAACGTAAAGCCCACAGGGATGCGGAGGCACGGAGCAGACCGAGGACTTGCAGTGTATAGCCCGACCATGAGCCCAGTAAACTGTCTATTCAACGGAGAATGTTTGTGGCGAATGGGACCCGCCTAATCTAAATTTGCACCCCGATGATGCAGATATCATCCACTTGCTCGTATTCACCCTTCCATTTGGTAAAGGTTTCCATGAGGATGGATTTTTGCACCGACATAGGTTCGCCTTGGATTAATTTGAGGGTTTCTTTGAAGCGGCCTTTGTAGAATTTCTTTCCTTCGTTTCCACCAAACTGGTCGGCATACCCATCGGAGAAAAGGTAAATTCTATCATTTCGTTGCAGTTGAATCACATTGTTTTTAAAGTTGTGATCGCCATACAAATCAGTGGAACCAATGGGTCGACGATCGGCCTTAATTTCAGTAAGCTCCTGGTCGCGGATCATCACCAAGGGGTTGTAGGCGCCGGCGAATTCGATCACTAAAGTTTTGGTATCGAACACACAAAGCGACATATCCATTCCATCCCTCACCTTGCGACCATTTTCGGAGGTAGAGGCCGTATGCAAGGTTTCGTTCACGTAGCGGTTGAGGTAATCAAGAATTTCGGAGGCAGAAAGGATCTTGTTCTCCTTCACGGCCTGGTTAAGCGCATTGTGACCCACGATACTCATAAATGCACCCGGTACCCCGTGACCCGTGCAATCCACCACAGCAAATACCACTTTATTATCGATTTTCTCAATCCAATAAAAGTCTCCACTAACGATATCTTTGGGCTGATAAAGGACGAAGGCGCCCGCAAAACTTTCCATAAAGGAACGATCGGGCGGAAGAATAGCCTCTTGAATAGTTTTGGCATAGTTGATACTGTCCAACACCTCGTTGTTCTTCTTCTCGATCAACTCCTTTTGTCTGCTAATTTGCTCGTTTTGTGAGGTAATTTTCCTGTTAGCCAAATTAATTTGGATGTAAGAGAAAATACCAAAAGCTATAATCAAGGCAATGCATCCGTAAAACCACCATGTTCTGTAGAAAGGCGGTTCGATGGTAAATTTGAAGGTAATTGGTTCAAGGTTCCAAACCCCGTCGGCGTTGCAGGATTTCACGATAAATTCATAGTCGCCCGGTGGCAATTCCGGATAGGTTTCCTCGTTTTTGGTGGTGGCCTCACGCCAAGTTTTCTCGTAGCCTTTTAAGTAGTATTGGTACCTGATTTTGAGGGGATAATAATTACTTACCCCAACAAATTTGAAGGTTAAGTGGTTTTTGTTGTAAGGCAATTGAACCCCAATTGGTAAATTATTGGCACCCATACTATCCATTTCGAAAAGCGACCAATCGGCGGTATCTTTCAAAAGCTGGATATCGGTAAACATGAGGTAAGGCGGAGTGGTATTGAGGATATCGTACTCAGGCCTGAAGACAAAAATTCCTTTGGGGGTTCCAAAATACACATGTCCGGTTTTATCGTCGATACAAATGGAGCGCGACAAGCAACTTTGTCCATAGAAGCCAGATTCCAGATCAAAGGAACGTACCACAATTTTGGATTTATCCCTCTTATCCAAATAGATACGGGCTATTCCGTTTCCTAGTCCTGCCCAAATTGTTCCGGCTTTATCGATGGCAATGGAAACTACTTGGTTGTTGGGTAATCCCGAATTTTCATCGTTGTATTTATAGAGTTCCTTGCCATCCCAACGAAACATACCATTGTCGGATGCAAAGAAAAACTCACCCATTTCGGAGCGAACGATTTGCTTGATAGCCACTTTGATACCGATTTCCAATTTGGAAAAAACTACGGGCAAATAATCAGGATAGGTAAGTATTTTCAACCCTTTTGCATAGCCAACCCAAATATTGCCCTTTTCATCTTGGTAAAGGTCGTGGACAATTTCTTCCCCTATATGCTTTCTAAGGCCTTCACTAAGCTTGATGCTGTCGCCATCGATTTTCCAAACCCCGTTATTGGTTCCTACCAAAACTTCTTGTAGGTTTGTTTCGAGTATCTTGAGCGATTTAACTCTGTAAGTCCCCTTTGTTGGCGATTTATACAGCAATTCCTTCACCTTTTTATCGGTATATCTAAAAATGGAGGAGCGGTTCCCGAATAACTTTTCTTGGTCGTTTTGGATAAGGATAGCGCTAACATATGGCACCTTGATGCCTGTAATGCTATCGAAATGATTGTTTCTAAGAACGAAAGCGCCCTCAGGACTACCCGCATAAATATTTCCGTAGGCATCTTTGTAAAGCGATTCTATTTCACCTGTAAGGCCTTTGTGGTTGTAGGTTAAGAAGCGTCGACTAAGCAATTTAGAAATCCCATTTCGCTTGCTACCAAACCACATATTGCCTTCTTTATCTTCGAAAATCCGGAAGATATCGGTGGTAACAAGTCCATCCGCCTCCGTGTATCGCACTGCTTGACGGTTATAAACATAATACAATCCGTTTTCAGCACCCAGCCAAACCCCACCTTGCTTATCCTTGCTGTAGGCAAAAAACTTTGTAGAATCATTGTTCAACCCAGGAATAGAAACCTTTGTAATTTCAGGAATTCCAGTTTTTGGGTTATTGGGTAAATAACGATTATATTCATACAAACCTGAAGCACAGAGAAACCAATAAACCCCATTACCCACATCATAAACTGCATTTGTTGCACTAAACTTTATTCCATTTTTTCCATCATACAAGGTGAAGTTCCCTGCCAAATCCATGCGGATAGCCCCTTTTGTAGTGCTAAACCAAATGTTACCATCACGGTCCTCATCAATATTCATTACGGCCTTGCCTTCCAAAACCGATTTTTCGCCGAAACGTTTTACAACCGTGTCATTTAAAATGGCTGCCCCTTGAGCTGTTCCAAGCAGAATTCGCCCCTTGGAGTCAATAAAAACCTTAATAACACCTTTTACAGCAATACTATCAGGATCAGAGGCCGCGGAGAAGGTTCTTCCATCTTTTGAAATATTCAAGCCTTTGTAGGTGCCAACTAAGAAGCGTAATTTACTATCCTGATTAACAGAAAACACAATATTGCTGAGCAACCCGTTTTTCTCGTTGTAAGAAGTAAAGGATTTTCCATCAAATTTATTGAGGGCATTGGAAGAACAAATCCAAATGGTATTCTCGTGACTTTGAAAAATCCCTAATACCTGAGGCGATTTAAACCCTGTTTCAACCGTATAATTTTCAAAGGCAAGTGTTTGGGCAAAAGCCAATTTCCCCGATCCAAGTCCAATAACGAACATCAATCCAAGGATTCTCAGAAATTTCCAAAACGAACGATTTGCCTGATGCATAGAAAGGCCAAAGATAAAAAACAAGCTGTAGCTAAAAAGGGTTATTAAACGAAATTTGTTAGCCTAGTCGGAAGCCTTTAAAACCAGCGTTTTCGACGAAAATAAACCAACATTCCAAAGGTTAAAACGAGCATAAATCCCCAAACAAGCCAATATCCATAACGCCACTTCAGCTCGGGCATAAAATCAAAATTCATTCCGTAAACCCCCACAATAAAAGTCAAAGGAATGAAGATGGTGGAAATAATGGTCAAGGTCTTTACTACTTGGTTCATGGCATTGCTGCTCAACATCATGTACATATCCATCAGGCCAGCATTCATCTCCCGATACGTTTCAATACTCTCACTTACCTGCACTACATGGTCGAATAAATCCTTCAAATACAGTTTGGTAGTTTCTGCAATCAAGCCGGTTTCTTCCTTCTGAAGCTTCACTACTATTTCCTTCAACGGCAATATGCTACGTCTCAAAAAAAGCAGCTCCCTTTTCAAATCATACACCGACTCCAATGTCGACAAACTCGGACTCTTCATTAAATTTTCCTCCAGCCACTCGGTCCGTTCACCTATCAATTCCAACACCACGATATAGTTATCTACAACGGCATCGGTGAGGGCATAAAACAAATAGTCAACCGACGATTTTCGCACCCTACCCTTCCCCTGCCGTATCCGATTTCGAATGGGCTCAAACACATCTTCCTTTTTCTCCTGAAAGGTAATCAATACATTGCTTTTCAAATAAAAACTCACCTGCTCAATAATGGCTCCTTCGGTGGTTTCATTGGCATAAATCATCTTCATCACCAAAAACATCGCATCATCCATCACATCGAGCTTGGTCCGTTGTTCCGAACTCATGGCATCTGCCACCAACAAAGGGTGTAATCCAAATTTTTCGCCCAAATCTTCCATCAGGGCCGCATCGTGGTTGCCATCAATATCAATCCACATCGCTTTTCCCGCTGGTGGAAACTGTGGAATATAGTCGGCCGATTTCACCTCCTTCTCCTCGTAAGATTCTTCGTCATAAACAAATACCCGGATTATCACTTCTGAGCTATTGTCGGGACCAATATGCACAAGTGTTCCAGGTGGCAATCCCGTTTTAATCGACGATTTAGAGGATGAATACATGCAGCAAAAATACTTGGTTTCGAATGACAATGCCTTTATTTATACCTAAAAGCTAAGAAGTTTAGCTATTCCTTTTGGGGTTTTTCTCAAGAAGTTGATTTGGCGGGCCCCCTGCCGCAAAGAGCATTCTACTGGGTTTGAGGCTGTATTGCTAGGCGGCAGGGTCAGGCTATCCGCTACTAGTCCTCGCCCATCCTACGCTACCGCTGCGGCTGGGCTGTGGGCTATCCGCTTCTATCCTTGCCCGAAACCCCTGAACAATTCCGCAACACTTCTAACTTCTATTTCCTAACTTCTATTTTCTCACTTTTATTTTCTAAATAAAAAAACCCGGAATCTACATGAGTTCCGGGTTGAGTTGGCTCCAAAAAATATGGAGGAAAGTAGGGCTGTTTACTACTAGGACAAGTCCTAAATTAGCTTACAGATACGTTAACGGCGCTAAGTCCTTTTTTACCTCTTTCCACTTCGAATGTTACTTCGTCATTTTCTCTGATTTCAGTTTTCAAAGCTGAAACGTGTACAAAAATTTCTTCGCCATTGTCAGCTTTAATAAATCCGAATCCTTTTGTTTCATTAAAGAATTTTACTGTTCCTTTTCTCATTTGTTTGTTTGATTTGTCTTGTTAGACGGTTATTATTTATTGTTTACTATTTTACTTTTTTGTGTAGGGATGATTCGCCACAACCTCAATTTTTTGGTTGGTCAGCTTATTAATATCCCGCATGTAGCTCATTTCCTCATGTGAAACAAACGACAGGGCAATTCCTGTAGAGCCTGCGCGACCGGTACGACCGATCCTGTGAACATAGGTTTCAGCTTGTTCAGGTATTTCAAAATTGATAACGTGCGATAATTTATCGATATCAATTCCTCTCGAAGCGATATCGGTGGCTACCAACACATTGATTTTTCTGCTTTTAAACCCTTCCAAAGCTCTTTCACGCGCACCTTGGCTTTTATTGCCATGGATAGCTTCCGAGGTAATTCCGCTTCTGTTCAATTCTTTGGCTACGCGATCGGCTCCTCTTTTGGTGCGAGTAAAAACCAAAGCGCGGTCAACTTTCCCAGTGGTAAGCACATGTTTAAGCAAGGAACGTTTATCTTCTTTGGAAACATAGTAGATACTTTGTTCCACCAAGGTTGTTGTCGACGAAACAGGAGTAACCGAAATATGTACTGGGTTTTTCAATAAAGAATTAGCCAAGCTCATAATTTCTTTTGCAGCAGTAGCCGAGAAGAAAAGCGTTTGGCGAACGGCGGGAACTTTTTTCAGTATCCGTTTAATATCGTTGATAAAGCCCATATCCAACATACGGTCTGCTTCATCCAAAACAAAATATTCAATTTTTTCAAGGCGCACAAAACCTTGGTCCATTAAATCCAGCAAACGGCCAGGAGTAGCAACCAAAATATCAACTCCTTTGCGAAGCTCGCGTTCTTGGTTACGTTGCGATACTCCACCAAAAACGGTGGTGTGTGAAATCGGTAAAAAAGTACTGTAAGTAGCGATATTGTCGCTGATTTGTTGGGCCAGCTCACGGGTAGGAGCAAGGATTAAGGCTTTGATATGGTTTGATTTAGAACTATTCTGAAGTTTTTCAAGAATAGGAAGAGCGAAAGCTGCTGTTTTTCCTGTTCCAGTTTGGGCGCATCCAAAAATATCGCGACCTTGAAGAATAGGAAGAATAGCTTGTTCCTGTATGGGTGTGGGACAGGTGTAACCCACTTTGCTCAAAGCCTTCAATAGTGGCTCTGACAGCATTAAATCATTAAAAGTCATTTATTTGTTTATAATGTAAAAAAGGGCATTATCATTTGAGTGTGACACCACCGGTAAACCCCAAAAATTGTAATGATAATTGAATTTTGCCCCTATAAAAAGGCATTCAGATTGATATACAATCCTCAAAAGGATGCGCAAAGATAAGTATAATTTTTGGATTAACAACAAATTCAGACAAACAACCAAAAGCCATGGTTTGGAAAGGCTAAAGAAAGAAGCAGATTTATTTTTGAATTTTAAGGAAAGGGAGGGAGGCGAACAACAAAAGAATTACATTTTTTCCCCCGCTCGACCTCGTTTGTAACGAGGTCGACTGAGAAATTGGTCTCTGACCGAAAAAGTTCGAATAAAATTCATACATCCATTCGAGTTGCTTCAAATTTGAAAATCAACTATCTCCGTTATTTTTCATCAAAATAACCCAGTAGGTTTTGCTGACAGTTTACTTACCAAAAATAAGAAATTTACTTTTGAATGGAATCAATAAAAAAAGCCCACTAAAAGGGAGTTTTTTGACTATTGGAGCCAGTAGGAGTACTTACGTGCTCCCTCTGGCTCCAATAGGATTAATATCTAAATTTACACGAATACCAAAAAACTCTTTTTATTTAAAAAAATATGAAATCCAGTTTTAATCCCCACATCGTTCAATTCCTTGCACTTTATTTAAACTATCATTAATTTGAATAAATATTCCTTCAGAACTCGAAAAAATAGGTTCATAAACATAAATAGTTGTAGTAGAAGCCAAAGGACCTGCATGTAATTTTTCTTTGGGGGTACCCATTATTTTAATTACTTCTGAAACATTCATGCCAACTTTTATCTTCTTTATATTAGTGCAATTATTGGAAGGTTTATATATTAGAAAATAAAAGAGTGTCAGCAAAAAGAGTATTGCTATAAAAATCAATTTTAACCTATTCATGGTTCTATTAAGGATTTCTCCCCGCTCGGCCTCACTTGTAACGAGGTCGACTGAGAAATTGGTCTCTGACCGAAAAAGTTCGAATAAAATTCATATGTCCATTCGTGTTGCTTCAAATTTGAAAATCAACTATCTCCGTTATTTTTCATCAAAATAACCCAGTAGGTTTTGCTGACAGTTTACTTACCAAAAATATGAAATTTACTTTTGAATGGAATCAATAAAAAAAGCCCCCAAAAAGGAAGCTTTTAATTAGTGGAGCCAGTGGGAGTACTTACGTGCTCCCACTGGCTCCCATAGTCACCAACAAAACCAGTCTGCCTGCGGCATCCTTCTTTTCGTTTCGTCAAATTTCCAACTTCAAGCAAAGCTTGAGTTGGAAATTCGCCAAAACGAAAAAGGCCCCCTATCGGAGGCCTGGTTTTGTTGTATTTGTGGAGCCAGTGGGAGTCGAACCCACGACCTCTTTCCCGAAGAAATTTCGGGACATGCAAGCACTCTAGCCAGCTGAGCTATTAATCAACCATTCCAAATAGGACCTGCTTTTCTTCTTTTTAATTTCTTTCTCCCTTTTCATGGCTTCTTCTCTTGTAGGAAATGCCTTGGAATACTTCAAATCCCAATCCGTTGCCTTTGATGTATAGGTTGAAATGCCTAAATTGTGTTCTGTTAATCGTTTCGACAAATCAGATGTGTACCCAATATAATATTTGTCTAGGGTAATTGAATAAATGATATAGATAAAAAACATGGATAAAAATATATAAAAAAAGCCCCAAATTAGAGCTTTCTTCTCTGTGGAGCGAGTGGGAGTACTTACGTGCTCCCACTCGCTCCCATAGTCATCAACAAAACCAGTCTGCCTGCGGCATCCTTCTTTTCGTTTCGTCAAATTTCCAACTTCAAGCAAAGCTTGAGTTGGAAATTCGCCAAAACGAAAAAGGCCCCCTATCGGGGGCCTGGTTTTGTTGTATTTGTGGAGCCTACGCACCAAATGTCGAACACCTTGGTGGAGGAAATGAGGAGGTTAGCAATGTTAAAATGTTCTTAGCCTTAACTGAAATTAAAAAACTAAGCATTCTACTTTAATTCATAGTAGGTACAATTTTTTAAAGTTGAGAATGTCCTAAAAACAGATAAATCCTTGCCTTGTTCTCAGGCTTTAAATATTCCTAATCAAATTGTTGAACTTGTCCAGTCCATAATCTTTAACTTTCTCAAATCTCGACTTGGTATGACCATAAACAAGCCAATGATTGATGGCCGAAAACATCTTTTCCCGTGTACTCATCTTTTTGAAGGCAACATAAAGCCCTTTAGGAAAAAAATAGTGGGTTAAAAGGATGGATACAAGACACTGATTTCATTATCAATTCGAACTGAAAATCTAATCCTAAAATTTTAAATTTAAAAATTATCAACTAATACCCATAAATTAAGATCCAAAAAACAAATAATTAGTTTGTTAATTCTAGCCTTAATTTATTTGAAATAGATAAATATGTACATTCTTCAATGAATCTATCTCTATCAAAAGGCCCTAATAAAATATCTTTATTTTTAATTAAAATAAAATATTCTTTATTTTCTTCAATTAATTTTGACAATGGAACTTCTGTAGATTTATTTGACCTAATTATTAAAATAAAATTTGAATCAAAAACCACAGATATCAAATTCCCTTTTATAAAAGTCCTTTTATAAACTCCAACTTTGTCGGATTTATATATTTTCATTTCCTCAGAATTTAATTCCTTAGCATCTTCTAAAGGGAAAATCCAATAATTATCTCCCAAACTTCTATTTGTTAAATAAGAATATTTAGTAAGAATAAATAAAAGAAAAAATAAGCCTATTAATATACCTATTAAAATAATAATTTTTTTCATTTTATATTTATTGTTGGATTTTTGTACATAATCATAAAATCAACCCCATTTCTTCCTCCCGGTTTTCCTATCCATTGCATAATATTTCTAGTAATATTTTCTAAACTATTACTTTCCCGTGGATTATAGTGATAAAGTTGATCTAATATACGAACCTTACTTCCTCCCTGATTAAGGAATGAAGTTCCCCCATATGTTGCAGCAAATTCATATTTCAAGTCCAAGAATACATCCGTTGTAGATATCTCAAAATCTTCATAATCTGGAGTTCCTTCAGGAATTTTCAATCCAGTAAAATCAATTAGCGATGCATCAACCCAAATGGTTTTTCCATTGCCATATAGCCACCAATGATCGGCCTCATTTTTTTGCAATATTCCATCCCAATTATTATCCCATGGTCTATCTTTAGGAACATTAAAATAAGGATAAATTAAAGAATTTAGATTTTTACTATTATCCTCCTTTGGATCTGGTATATTTAAAACTGGTTTGTCCCTTTTAACCTTCTTTCTTTTCCTATACAATTGTTTACCTCCCATGGTGTTATCATTAGGATCTCCAAAATTAAAATTATTCGAGAATTCAATTGGATCCCAAAATAAATTATCCAATCCTGATTCTTGCGAATTCCAATTGATACCTTGTGGATTCATTATCTCGTCTAAAACAGAGTTAAATGGTTGCTCACCACTTGGATCAATATATTTTAATGGATTGTTTAAACAGTAACTATACCTATTGTAGGATTGGGAAAACTCTGAATCAAAAATTTCATTATCTACCGCCAAAAATCTTCCAACTAATGGGTCATACAATCTGGCATTCATATTAATAAGTCCAAATTCAGGCATATGCTCGTGCCCGGTAAAACCTCTATTCAACCATTTGAAATCTTCAGAAAGAATACTATTGTATGCCCAAGTATCAGAATTTCGGCGATTACCCCAAGAATCAAAATTTTGTTCATAAACAACTACTCCATCTTCGTCTGTAAGAGTTAGTAGTGAGCCTAAGTGATCATTGTAGCAATAGAAATACTTTCCAGATTCGTAATTAGAACTACTATTCTCTTTTTTCCTCACATAAATTGCGGTTAATCCAACATCAGAAGGAATATAGTCAATTTGATATGTTTCATTATTAAATATGATTTTTTCATAATTCAGCGAATAGAAATGACGATTTAATAGGGTATTATTATTTTTTAATTCAGATGTTAATCTTCTATCATCAACCCCATATTTGAGTTTATATTCATAACCATTTTCCTGAATTTCAGAAGGGAGGTCATGATGGTAGGTTATATTTTGTTGTAAAGTACTTATTAAAGGGGAAACAAGTTCTCCGGTTCTATTGTTATCAACTGCAGTTAAGGCATTAGGTTTATTGCTTTCATAATAATAATTTCCGATACCCGTTTTTGTTAATATGTTTCCATTTAAAGAGTAGGTAATATTATCCTCAAACGGACCAGAAATAATATCTGAAATGATATGACTAGGACTAGTCATATCATATGGATGGGTATTCTTTAGTCTATCCAAATTGTCATAGGTGAACTCTTCACTAAGGCTTTTAATATTATCACTCCTACTTTCTAGGTTTCCAGATTGGATATTAAATCTTGTTTCTAAATCCTGTATTCCAGGACTATAAATTCGCTCCAAAAACCCATATTTGTCGTAATCTTTCTGGGTAATTTTGCCGTTACCTAAAGAATAATTAGTTAGTTGACCAAGAGAATTAGTTGAATTGGGTGAAAATATAATTTGATTGTTTACATCTTTTATTGAGGTTAGGTAACCATTATTATCATAATTATTCTTAGTAACAAAGCCAGACGGAGATTTGGTTGAGGTTAGCTGGTCTAAATCATTATAGGTGTATGATGTTGTGAATGTTTCTGCATATAGGCCTTGCTTTTCTTTAAATTTAATTTGTCGCCCAAAACCGTCATACTCATATTCCTGAAAACTGCCTTCGGGTGAACTAACCTTCATTAACTTGTTTATTCCATTGCCTGAAGTGTAATAAGTATATACAATTTGCCCATCATCAGAATATGTTTTGGTTGATAATCTTCCAAGAGCATCATAGGTAAAGGTTGTGGTTAAACCTAATGGATCAGATTGGGAAACAAGTTGATTAAAGGTATTATAATTGTATGTGATTTCACCACCATTAATATCCTTCAGTGAATTTTGCCATCCATATTCTAGATCGTATCCAATTGTTTCCAAATCAGTTCCTCCTTGTTGTATTTTTCTTAGGCCATAAGCATCATAAACATAATTCAGCGTACCGCCATTATCAGAAGTATAAACCACCTTTCCAGTTGCTTCGACAGTTTTAGACTTTACCTTTCCGGCAGGGTCATTAACTGAAGTGGTTGATTGTCCTCCAGATGCTGAATATGAATAAGTTGTTGAACCAATACTATTGGAAATATTTGAAGGGCGGTTATAGTTGTCATATTGAAAGGAAGTAACAACAGGTTCAAAGCTACCTGAAGTAAAATAAGGTGCTGTTTCCGTTGCAATATTACCTTTGGAATCATACGATTTTTCAGTAAATACTTCAATATTTCCAAATCCTATAGTTTTGGTCTTAATTTCCCTTTCTAATATATCATAAAAGGTTGTTTTTTCAGGAGATCCTGGTTTTTGTGTTTGAATTGAAAATAAACCATTTTCAGCATTTGTAGACCATGAGTAGTTTGATGAGGTCACATTCCCATGAGGATCAATGATTTTTTTTAATCTTCCCCAAGCATCTAATTCTATCGAAGATGTTAAATTATCAACTCCCTTTGACCAAATAAGTTTACCCCAAAGGTTACTGTAAATTAATTCAGATGTTTGACCTAAAGGATTTGTTTCATTTTTGGGAAAACGGCCTTTGGTTTCATAATCAAATTTAAATAATCTGCCGGAATTGGGATCTTGGTTTGAAACAATACTCTTGGTTATATTTCCAAAAATATCGAATTCAGTGTTATTTAATTTAAAATAATTTTGTTTGTCACTGAATTTAATTATTTCATTTAAACTTCCTTTGTCGAGTGAATAATTAAAACTAGTTTTAATACTGAAGCTATTGCCGCGGGTAGTTTCTTGAATTATATATGAAGGCTGCCAAGGAATATGACTTCCAAAAGCTACATATTCTCCATAACTAATTTGGTCAATTTGATTTGTGCCAGAATAAGATGTAGTGCTATTTTTCAAATTCCCATAGGCGTCCTCCCAATATACATAGTTAGTAGTAGTTTCGAAGGTGTTTAAAAAATCATTTTGAATTGTTCCATCCAAATGCGAAATAAATACCTTACAATCAGGATCTGTATTAACAATTGGGATAAAAGAATATGTATTCTCTAAACCTGAAATCAATTGATTAGGGTTTCCAAAATTATATGATTTTTTATTTTCCAAGTAAGTAGCAAAATATTTATTATCGGTTGTTATATATAATCCAAAATTGGTTTCAGTGGTAATATTTAAACTGAAATTAGAAGAAATAACCTTTTTAAACCCTAAAAAACCCTTACCTAGCTTATGAATAGTTCCACCTTTATATAAAAACTCAATTGTAGAATTTCCACCAATTCCATTTGGATTCGAAAAGGAGCTAACTAAATGAACAGGGGCTCGAAAATTTGCTAATGGAAAAGAATTTTCAGGGATAGAATTAAAATTATCCTCAATTCTAGGAAGCCATGTATAATCAAAACTTGATACTCGTCCAAAACCATCCTTAATTGAAACTAAATATTTCTCCTTGGAACTATCAAATAAATTAAGAATTCTATAATTCTTATTAGGGTCAAGTTCAATTTGAAGGATGTCAGGATATGAATCACCGTTAAAATTACCTATTTCAAATCCTTGACTAATCCAACCATTGAAGCTCATAGGTACTACTGGTCCATTAAATGAACCAGTTGATGGGTCAAAGCCTTCAACATAGCCATTCGGAGACAAGACAAGCAAATTAGACAACCTAGTGAAATTTAGCCCATTTGAAAGATAGTAATCAATTTGATTTTGATAAGGAAAAATCAAAGCTCTATTTGGATCATCTTCTGATAGTTCTGGCTGGGGTTCAACCCGATAAGTATAAAATATATCCGAATATCCATCGCCATTAATATCAACTACTCTTACTTTACAATTTGTGTTCTCTTCTGAAAATCCTTCAATATCAAGATATATAGGGTTTATAGTAAATCCATTATTAACTGACCCATCTGAAAAAAATGTATACCAATGGTCATCACCTTTAATCAAGATATCAATTCGTCCATCTGAGTTGAAATCCCCCAATCCAAATTCATCTGGGTCAATATCATGTGGAATTCTTAATTGGCTATTATTATCTTCTAAAATTGATACACCAGAAATAGTTCCTTGTTCAAATTTAAAACTAAAAATTTGGGTAGTGTTTCCAGTGAATTGAGCTGGCAACGTTTGATTAAATGACAATATTTCGTCTTTTCCATCACCATCATAGTCTGCAACGAGAATTTTACCATCTATATTTAAAGTGATTCTTAAAGCAGAGGTAGCATTTGACCCCAAACCTCCAGAACTAAGACCAAAATCTTCGGTTCCAAAATCTATTGATTGAAAAGTATTAGACAACCTTGGACTTACAAAGTAAATTCCACCATGAAAAACTAAAATATCTTTACTTCCGTCGCCATCAAAGTCACCTGGATAAATCATTTGAAACCTAGGATCAACCTCGAAATTATCAATTGGAGGAATAATAACCTTTGAAGGTGCGGAATTAAAACTACCATCAGTATTTGAAAAATATACATTGATTTTCCTCAAAATAAAATTTAAAACACTCTCTTGATCAGAAGTGTAATCAAAATCAACAATAATAATATCGTCACGACCATCACCATTAAAATCATTTTGAAGGTAACTATGCTTATTCGGAATTATTGAACCATTTGATAGCGTAAAATGACCATCATTTAAAACTAATGTTGAGATTGGAATACTTGTAAACCCCCCTTCATTGTTTATAAAAACCTCTATCTTATCATTTCCCTTGACATTTGGATTGTTGTTATAAATTATATTATGAACCTTTAATATATCTTCATAACCATCACCATTAAAATCTCCATTAAATATATCAAATTCTATGCCTCCTTTTAAATTTTTTTCTTCACTAACTAATGGCCTATTTGTTGACCCATATTTAAATACTGTTGGATTTATTTCACTTCCATCGGCACCAGTTTCATAAATTTCTCTAAGGTAACTGCAAAGATTTAAACCGTATTTAAATTTATAGCTTTTAAATGACTGTCCGTCAGCAATTATCGTAATCTCCTTTAAAATCGAGTTTGTATTAATCCCAGCACTTCCAACAAATTCTGTATTTTTATCAGACCTAAGCTCATATTTAAATTTAACAACATTATAAGGACTCAAACCTGCATTTTCATTCCCTGTGTAAAGCACTCTGTCCAAAACTATTTCATTGCCCTCTTGTTTGTAAACATACTTTACATAATTTCCATATTGGTCGTAAACCTTATTAATAAGCCAAAAAAGCACAATTTCCGTTCCTTCCTTTTTAAACTTTGAATCATCCGTAAGACCATATTCTGTTGTAATCCCATTTTTGCTAATGACAGTAAAACCTTGTGGTCCAAAAGAATTCAATGAATTTGTTGTTATCTTCGAAAAAGATTCCTGCTCGGTATGATAAACTCCATCGACCTTTATTAGCCTATTGCCATCTAATGAGAAATCATCCGTATTGTCCAACATTACTGGTGCAACTTTTCCATTATGATAAATGGTTTTAGGAACTCTAGTTATTGCACTTATTCCTCCTAGGCTCCAGCCCATCCCCAAAATTCCATTACCAGCTTGGCTATTGTAGTTTATGGATAAGGAAGGAACCATTCCATTTGTACCTGGAGGCAATTGAATGGGTATAGAATATGTGGCAGCCCCTGTCGGTGAAACATTAGAAGCCCCAGGAGTGTATCCTACTGCCTTGGATGTACTAGGCTCAATTTCGTTAAAACTATTGTTGTCGAACAATCCCCCACTATAGTCGGTTGTTGGAGGTGCAATGTAAGCATGGAAAAAGCCATTTCCAGAAAAACCTCCTGCTTCAAACCCTTCCCTAAGGTTAATCAAATTTGTAGCTTTATAATCAACCTGAGCATTACCAGAAATTCCAATTTGACCTATTCCTGATCCAGGTGCAGTTATGGTCTCGCCCTCATAAAGATGAGAACCAGAGTTATGCCCAGCGGTAATTTGTGTATTTTGAGATTCAACATTCAAAAAACCAATTAAAACCAACCAAATCCAAGAAAAATTCTTAAATTGACTCATACTTAATTTACCAAATTTGTATAAATTTTTATTTCTAACCGTTTGAATAAAGGAGAATTATTGGCTTTGGTTTTGAATGGATTGATAAAAAAAACAAATACAATTCCATTTACTCCCTTTGTACCTTCCATTTCTTATTATACCCATTGGCTGAAACCTGGACAATATAGTACCCTGGAGCAAAAGTTGTAAAATCCAAAGGAAACTTAGGTTCCGAAATGGTTGACTTATAAAGCATCTCTCCTTTCATTCCGAAAATATAAACCATTCGATTTTCTAACAACATAAAATCCCATGTTGCCTCGGCAAGCATTTCACCTTTTGTTGGGTTAGGGTATAATTTTACTTCATAATTAGGCTGGGTGGCGAAGTTTTGGGGATTGGGTGGGTTCAAACTATCATTATCATCTGATAATTTACATGGTGCTTGCTGCCTTAAAATTCGGTTACCTGCATCGTCGTAGGTATACTGAACTTTTGGGGGGCAAATATTACTCTGAGTAAATGCAATATTTGATATAAAAATATAACACAAAATTAATTTTAATTTCATCTTTTCTATTTATTATGGTAATTATTAAAAACACAATTTGATTGTTTAGATTTAGAAAAATTTTAAAAATTGAAATTTGATAAAAAATTATGTCTTCATTTTATTAACCTTAATGAAAACTTCCTCTTCTTTGAAATAAATTCTTAGTAATTAATTCATTTTTCTATATTTTTAAAATTGTTGAGCCTGTTAATCTTAAATATTCTTTAGTTTATTTGGTTAATTTTAAAGACATATACTTTATTTTTTAAAACATTTACAGTAATATTATAGAATTTATACTAAATTTTGTAATACAGATTAAATGATAAAATAAAAATAATTATGACTAATATTACAAAAATTAAGACAAACCAACTGCCAATTTTATTCTTTTGTTCTGAAAATCTGTCAAACTCAATTACTATTTCTTTCCATTGACCCTTATGATGAAAAATAAAATAATTAATAACACTTATAACTAAAACAACTACCAATAATAAATTATCTTCACCCAAATGTGAATTTGGATTTAGAAATACTTTATAAAAATTCACTAATGAGGAAAACATAAAAAGTAATAACACATCAAGAGCTAAACTAGCTTTCCAATCACTCAACCAATTAGAAGAAGAATCTGCAGAAAACCTATACAACTTAAAGAATAAATAGTAATATGCTTTTTTCATGATTTTCTTAAATTAATCTTTTGGATAAAAGCCTAAAATTGATCTGTCTCTGTTTTGAATATAAGCACTCATCTTTATTGCTTCTGGCCACCCCCCAGGATAGAAGTTATCAACACCAAAATATACTGAACCTACAACCGGATTTAACCATAATCCATATGCTCCCATTACGGAGTTTATTCCTGCTTTACCTGGATGTACAGCGTTAGGAGAATTTGGATTGTTTTTATATATCATCATCCCTCTTATATCCATAGCAACTCCTAAGCCTAAGGAAGATTTCCCCAACAAATATCCAAATTTACCAACATTAAATGTTTTAGCAAATTGATTTCCACCCCAGGAATTACCATAATATTTAGGACTGAAGCCTAGTTTGGATGTTGACAATCTAAATGAGCCTTCACAAACCTCCACAGATGAAGCTAAAGTGCCAAAAATGGCATTAAATTGGCTCCCAAAAGGGTACCAATTTCCTCCAACAGTCTGAACTTGATGCTGCCGTTCTGCACCGATAGCCTTATTTCCATTCGAATTATCCCCCCTCCCCCAGGCCCACCATCCACTTCATTTCCAGCAAAAGTACTAATATCCCATTCAGTCTCTTCTATTATAACGTCTCCATTCTCATTATCTTCATCCCCCTCTTCATTATCCGTTCCATCTCTATCTATAACTGTTTTTTTATATTTCCCATCCTTGCTTTTATGTTCATCTGGATCCCCAGCCAATAGGTTATATTCAAAATTTCCATTATCGAAGACACCATCAGCTTCATTCCAATCTGATACTTGCTCAAATTCATTATTTGGATTCGAAGGTTCGGCCCTTTCTCCGCTAGGGTCAGTATATTTTAATGGATTATTTAAACAATAACTATACCTGTTGTAGGATTGGGATAAAGCAGGGTCGCCAACAAAATTATCCACAGCCAAAAATCTTCCTACTGTTGGGTCATAAAGTCTTGCATTCATGTTTATAAGGTTAAATTCTAGGATATGCTCTTGTGAAGTATATCCTCTGTTTAGCCAAGCTAGACTATTGGGCTCCAATATATAGCTCCAATTGTTTGGGTTACGAGACCTACCCCATGCATCATAACTAAATTCTTGGACTATATTCCCCTCTGCATTAGTGATGCTTACTATGCTACCTAAATGGTCTGTATGAGCATAAAAATAACTTCCAGGATCATTGTTCTTTTTAACATATATTGATGCCAGTCCATCGAGGCCAGGAATGTAGTTAATTTGATAAATTTCATTTCCAAGTTCTAACTTCTCATAATTGAGGCTATAGAACCTACGATTTAATAATTCACCATTTTGTTTTAACTCACTAACCATACGGTTGGCATCTGGGCCGTATTTTAGATTATATTCAAAATTGTTTTCTAAAATTTTAGATGGTCTGTCATTTTTATAAGTAACATCCTGCTGGTGAAGACTTATAAGTGGTGAAACGTCTCCACTCTGATCGACATGATTGTTCTCTATTGAAGTCACAGCATTAGGTTTGTTAGAGTTCTCATAAAGATAAGCACCCAAACCAGTTTTTGAAAGAATATTTCCATTTGGACTATATGAAATTGTTTCTGAAAAAGGTCCTAAAAAACTATTTGAAATAGAATTTCCATTAATACTATTGTTAGGAGAAACATTAATTAATCTATCCAAGTTATCATAACCAAAATTCTCATTCAGTTGTTTTATATTATCAGTTCTACTTTCAAGGTTTCCATTCTGTGGGTTAAAAAATGTTTCAATATCTTGAACTCCTTCAGAAATGGTATGCTCTAAAAAGCCATAATCATTATATGATTTATTTGTTACCAAGCCATTTCCATAATTAAATTGTGTTAGTTGTCCCCTTGCATTCGTTGAAATAGGTTTAAATATTTCATAGTTACCTGGTCCTTTAATTTTTGACAAATAGCCATAAGAATCATATTCGTAGATAGTTTGAAATCCTGAAGGATATTTTATTGAAACTAGTCTATCTTGATTGTCATAGGTGAATGAGGAATTAAAAATATCGGTATAATTACCATGTTTCTCTTTAAACTGGATGTTTCTGCTAAATGAATCGTAAGAAAACTCCTGATAACTTCCATCAGGAGACACAACCCTTTTTAATTGATTTAACCCATTTCCATTTGTTACATACTCATAAGTTGATACCCCTTCAGAGTTTGTCTTGGTAATGGGCCTATCAAGATGGTCATATTCAAACGATGTAGATTGTTGTAGTGCATCTGTTTGATTGATTAATCTGCCTAGGAGATCAAAGTTGTAATTTATCTCTCCTCCGTTAGAATCGATCAGTTTCTTTTTCCATCCAAAATTCGGTTCATATTCCAAAGACACCAAGGTATTACCTCCTGAAGAAGTTTGTAGCAAATTACCAAACCCATCGTAAATATAATTAAGGGTTCCACCTTGATCAGTTGAAGTAACTAGTCTGCCTGCACCATCCTCAATCCTAGTAAAACTATGTCCTGAAGGATTTATAAATGTTGTGCTGGTTCCTGAATAGCTTAAGCTGCTTGTTGAAATGCCATTTGTAATTGATATTGGTCTACCAAATTCATCATATGAATAGTTGTTGAGAACAGGGGGGCTTCCAAGTTGAAAAGGCTCGGTGACAGAAAGAAAATCACCACGAGAATTATATTTTGTTTCAGAACAAACAATCAAGCCACCCATTCCATTCCAAGAACTAAATCTTTTTCGTCCAAATGCATCAAAAAGGGTAGTAATTTCTGGGTAGTTTGGAGTTAAAGAACGGATTTTGAAAATTGAGTTTTCTATTGTTCCAATTGCCCAATCAAAATTGATATTCGTTTCATTTCCATGTGGATCAATAGATTTAATGAGTTTTCCAAATGGGTCATATTCATAACCTCTAATCAATCCATCAGGTCCTTTAATTTCTAAAAGTTTTCCAAATCTTCTATCATACTTAACTTCAGTCTTCTGGTTTAAGGCATTAAAAAAATTAATTGCAAACCTTCCTTTATCATCATAATTTACAATTGAACTTCTATTTTCATTATCGATTGAAGTTGAAATTTTTTTGGGATTTCCAAATTGGTCATATTCAAAATCAGTTTCTAGGTGAGAAGATTTGTCACTGAATTCGGTCTGCTTTTTAAGATTTCCATTTTGATAATATTCAAAAGAAGTTTTCTTTTGAACTGAACTATTACCTCTTATTCCAACTTTTAGAGAATAAGAGGGTAACCAAATATTACCATTTCCCAGACCAGTACTTTGACCGTATTCCACTTCAATTTTTTCTATATAACTTCCAGACAAATTGTTATTTGAATAATACTTTTCAATTGTTTTTTTTGGAAAACCGACTTCTGGAACATCAAAAAGGTCGAAATATTCAAAAGTTGATTCTTGTGAAATCCCCAAAAGATTATTTTTGGAAGAGGTGGAACCAAGTTTTACGGCATATCGCTTTTCATTCCCTAGGCGCTTAATAACAAAACGATTATCCACTTGAAGAGTTATATTGGAAGGATCTGTAGTTTTCCAATTCTTCTGAGATTTAATAAAAGGGACAAAGGACTTTTGATTATGGTTATCTGTCAATTGATCAATATAATATTCTGTTTCAGTTGAAATTCCTGAAGTATTGTTAATAGTTTCAATTTTGGTAAATCCAAGAAATCCTTTTCCTCCTTTATGAGTAATTGCATTTTTATACCTATATTCAATAGATGTTTCACTCCCAACACCATCAGGTAATATCATTTTTGAGACAACTGGCAATGGTGATTCAAAATTACAGAGTGGATAGGATTGTGGATTTTCCTGAGGAGTGTAAACTGTTTCCTTAGGCAACCATGAATATTCAAATTCTACTGTTCGCCCAAAACCATCCTTTGCTTTTGTTAGTAATCCTTCCTTCGAATCCTTGTTAAAATAAAAAATTGAAAAGGCTTCTTCCTTTTTTAATTCATCCAACTTTCCATTGCCGTTGAAATCCCCAGAAATGTAAAAATTATCAGGATCAAGTTCCAATACAAAAGAATCCTCATCTTGATAAGTTCTTTTTTGAAATCCCTTTCCATTTGAATAATAAATCTGATAATTTTCTTTAAAATTATAAATATAACCTAATATCAAATCTGTCTTGCCGTCCCCGTTATAATCACCTACCTTTAACAAATCCACCAAGGAGCCAGAATGTTCTTCCCAAAAAGGAAAGGAAACGTCAAACTCACCCACCTCAAATCCATTATCACCATTTCCTTTGCTATAGTTAATTGTGTAATTTGCTTTTACCTGGCCAATTAACGGGTAGGTTTCCATTAAATTATACTCAATGTCTTGAGAATTTTTATGAATAAAATCTGTTTTTCCGTCCCCATTAAAATCACCGAAAATGAATTTATCGGTAAAATTACCCCTTTCTCCTTCATATAATCTATTGACTTCCACTGAAGATTCATCCTCGGATAATGAAAATGAAAAAATCTTGAATATAGTATTTGCGCTACCATCATCTTTTAAAGTCCATAACTCTTGTTTTCCATCTCCATCATAATCATAAACAACTGTCCTATTTGCAATGGCCCATTCGCTTAGATTTTCATAAATTAACGGTATATTAAATAAATTTCGTCTTGGAAATGAAATTGAAGCCTTACAATCCGAGGGATCAGAATTGTTAAAAAGTACTGTCAAATAGTCTTCGGTCTTGTCCCCATCAAAATCTCCAGAAAATAAATAATTCCTAGATGTGCTAATTCTGTTATAATTCGACATTAACGGTAAATTAAATTCCTGAAATCCATCTAACCCATTAAAAGCGAGTATTTTTAAAGCATCTAATCGGAAAAAATTATTGGATGGGTCTGTATCCCCATTTTGTTCAATTTCAATATTTGAAGATAAGACATCCCCTAGTCCATCCCCTGTATAATCTAATGGTGATTGGTTGAAACTTCCATTTGGGCGGTTTGGAGTTTCAAATAAATTTGGAACATTAGAGTATGAACCTGTTATAGGGTCATTAAATTCCTCTCCATTGTTTGACTTTAAGTAAAGACTAAATGAAGTATGATGCTTAGACCCAAAGGCGTCCAATGAATATCCTGCAATAAATAAATCAGTTAAACCATCATTATTAAAATCTACTGGATATTTATCAATCATTCCTTCAAACAATAGCGGGGTATTTTCATTATTAATCAATTCTTGTTGTTGTCCATATTCGAAAATCGTGGAATTAAGCATTGTATTCCCATCACTACCAATTTCAGTTACTTTTGATAAATAACTGAAAATATTATACCCATAATCAAACTTATAAGTTTTAAAAGCCAATCCATCTGAAATCAGAACAATTTCTTTTAATAATGATTTCGACCTAATTGGACATCCCGAATAATAAGCAGTATTAGTATCCAACCTTGCTATATATTTAAATTTTATAGTATTATAAGGCAACAATCCTAAGGCATCATTACCCGAATAAACTATTCTATCCAAGAGCAATTCATTATCAATGATTTTGTAAATATATTTAATATAATTTCCATTTTGGTCGGTTTCTTTATTGATCATCCAGGATAAAATATCACTAGTTCCAGGCTTTAAAAACCTAGAATCTTCTGTATTCCCATAAAGTTTATTTATTCCATCAGGAGAATTAACAGAAAATGATAATGGACTAGAATTGGAAACACCAATTGGAGTAATAACAGAATTTGACTCCAACTCTGTATAGAGAAAACCATTGACAGAAACTAACCTTTGGCCATCCAATGAATATTTATCATCTGAATTTAAATTTATTTGTTCTACCTTGTAGTCTGAATAAAAATTCTTCGGTACCCTATTGATTGAAGATAAACCAGAAATGTTCCAACCCATTCCAAGAATTCCATTCCCAGATTGGCTATTATATGAAATTGATAAAGAAGGAGTTGCATTTCCTGTTCCAATTGGAACCTTAATGGGTATATTATAATAGGCAGCACCAGATTGATCAACCCCTTTTGAATAGTCGATATAACCTGGTTCCAATTGAGTATTTGGTGAGTAATTATTAAACTCAAAATCACTTATCATTTCACCACCATAATTGAGTTGATTTGATGAAATAAAGGCATGGAAAAAGCCACCATTTTCGAATTGCCCTGAATTAAATCCATTTTTCAGACTTATACTTTCACTAGCCTTATAATTTACCTTTGCTGTTCCTGATAAATTAATGAGATTAGTACCTGAACCAGGGGCAGTTATTGTATTACCTATGTATAAATGACTCCCAGTATTATGGCTGGAAGAAATTTGAACATGCTGAGAAAACACTAAAATATTATTCAGAAGGATTATTAAACCTAAAAATATTAATCTCATTAAATTCACTTGAATATATTTTGGATTTTTATTTTTCGGCCTTTTCCAATTTATCCAATCTCCCCTTAAGTTCTGAGTTGGATTTATTCAACTCTATTATGTACAAAGTAAGCTCCTCTACTTTTTTAAGAAGTATTTTATTCATTTCACCTAACATAATACCTTCGCTTACTGCCTTTGTCTCACTCGGCACCTCTGGCAAATGATGATTTTCCTTGATAAATTTAGACAACTCATCTAGTGGTCTTAATTTATAATTTGAAGCAAAAACGTAGTCGCACCAATCCGTTGGTTGAACTTTAAATTCTTTGGCATAAGTAATTCCATCTTCACCAACATGGAATGGAGTGCAATAATTGCTGGAGCCGGATTCAAGTCCTTCATCCGACTTAATGAAATACCAACCACCATTTGTAATACCAATTCCAAGGTAGTTGCTATTATCAGTAGAATTATATGCAGCAAGACAGGTGCCTAAAGAAAATTGAATTGATGGTTTCCAATGCGAATTTGTCCATGTTCCATTCAAACTGTAATTTGTCAATTTTATTCCCCCATTTTGAATTTCTAATTTTCCGCTTGGGTTTGAAGTACCAATACCAATATTTCCATTTTTATCAATCCTAATGCCTAGGGGAGAATTTTTAAATGGCCCTAAAACAAATCCAGCATTCTGGTTTTTTCCACCTGCATCTAAACCGTCTGACCAAAACATGGAAATATCCCCTTCTTGGCTTAAATTATTATATCCAAATCCTCCGTTCTTAGGAACAAAAAACAAACTATTTCCTGAATTATTCAACTGTAATGCTTTGGTATAGTTACCTTGTATATTTACCTCTAATTTTGTATTCGGTTCTGAAGTTCCTATTCCTAAGTTCCCATCTTTTACTAATAAGTTATTATCAAACAAACCATGTCCATCTGTCACATGTAATCTTTGCAATGGAGAACTTGTTCCTATTCCAACATTTCCGCAGGTGGTAGTAATCTTTTGAATTTCATATTTCCAAGTTGCTGGCGTGATTAATGGATCAGATAAATCACAATCAAGCAAATTATTCAACAAATTAAACAAATCAACGTTTTGAGCCATTGTTACTGAACCATTTGCAGCTAAAGCCAAAAGGCCACCACTTTGATTTTGAGCCCCAAGTTGAGGAATTTTTATCTGTCCATTTAAACTTATATTCCCATTTACCTCCACACCCCCGCTTGCCTTCAACTTCAATTGCGGCTGAGGATTGTTGGCTCCATTGCTTTTCAAAACCACATCCACACTATCTCTTGTTCCTATATAAGCGGTTGTATCAAGCCCTGTGTTTCCATCAAGTGCCCAACCTTGGGTAAAGGGTTTTGGTTTTTCGAGGATAACGTTCGAACTTGTAACACAACCTAAAGCATCAATTGCAACAAATTTGTTTAAAACCCCAGGAATAATTTGAGTGTTATTTAATCCAGTAAAATAAGGGGTTAATCCTTCCCCAGTAAAAATTTCTCCTTCCTGATCTACTTGAATAAGGGATGCCCCATCCAGCTTAATACTACTAGCATATTCACTTGGCAATTCGTACCATTTGTAAGTAACTGGTTCATTTATATCACCCAAGGTTACACTCATATTTGCATCGGTGCAAGTATCGCAACTGAAATAATATCCGTTTGGCTTAACTTCCCCTGTAACAAAGACCTGTGGAGTACCAGGTTTATTCAGATTAATATATTGAGAAAGATTGGCATTGCATCCGCCTGCATCCTGAACACTAATACCCACATTTCCTGCACTAAAACCATGCAGGGTAAAACTAGTATCATTTACAGTGGTATCTCTTGAAAATCCAGACGTTCTGCCACCCATGTTGATGTTTCCATTTATATGAATATAATATGGTGAAATACCTCCTGTAAGATGAACCGCAATTTCGCCATCACCCACATCGCAACGAGTGTGGTATTCTCCGTATTTAGCAACAGCATTGGCTTGAATGCTCAATTGGGCTGCTGGAGTAATTTCTATCTGTGCTTGGGTCGTATCTCCATTGGCATCTATTGCCCTTAGAAAATAAGCCCCAAATGAAGAAATAGTCAACATATTATATCCTTCACCAATCTCGGTAGGCTGTCCTCCTTCAATGGATTGTGTCCACTGATATGTATATCCTGCAACACCTCCACTCACCTGTGCAAATAAGGTAGCATTTACCAAACCATTGCAATTGCTTGAATAACTTACGCTAATTGCAGAACTTAACTCTTGTGGTTCTGTTATTTGAAAGGATATGGAATCTACCTGTGTGCCACCACAACTGTGAACATAAGCTTTGTAATTTCCTGCACTTAATCCACTGGCACTTGCATTGGTCAAACTATCCAAATTCCCGTTCGGTAATTTTTTGATGTACAACTGATGGTCTTCCATGCAACCCGCATAATGCATAAACGAAATTTCCCCATCCGATGCTCCATGTCTGGATACATTGTAACCACCCGGATAAACCGATTTATTACCTGCAATAAGGGTTAATTGCCCACTCATGTCCAATCCGCAAATTCCATGTATAGCTTCATCATTTAAATTGATTGTTAATGTATCGCCTCCCTCAAAACTTGTTTTACAACCAGCCGCATCACTTAACGTTAAAAAATGCGTTTGATCTGCAAAAACCAATAAACTGTCCTGGCTTACATTGCTATGCCCTAATACGGTATAAGGTGGAATACCTCCTACCGGTTTAATGTCCAACTCAATTGCATAACAATTACAGCCTAAAGTATAGGCAGGATTGCAATTAATTTTTAGCTGGCTACCCAATTTGTAAGGTGCTTTTATTTCAATACTATCTTTTACTGTACATCCTGAACCATTTCCTACTGTGGCTATATACCAACCTGAAGTAACTCCTTTTAAGGTATCCATATTGGACACATAATACGTGTTTGTGGATAGGCTGGAATCGACCATTCCAAAAAAATCATCCTGAATAGTACCTTCTATTTCTTTCACCCGCCAATTAACCTCCAGGTTTCCTGTTCCACCAACTGTTGCCCAAACATTAACAGATTCATCATTCCAACAATCGAGATGATAACCCCATTGGTTAATGGAGGTCGAATTTACAGAAATGGTAGGAATTCCAGTATTGCCCAAAGCGATGGTTGAATTGGTTTCACAACCATTGGCATCCGTAACGGAATAAGTATATGAACCAGCCTGCAAACTATCAATTGTTGCTATTGTATCGGATCGGCCATTCCATTGGTAAGAATAAGGTTGAACCCCACCTGAGATATCAATAAAAATACTACCATCCCCACCCGGACTGCAACTTTCCTTTACCAAGGTACTTGATTTTAAATGTAATAGTTGTGGATTAAATAGTTTAATTGAATCTGATGTTACGGGTATTGAGCCTCTGTAGGCAAAGACTTTATAATTACCAGCACCTAACTCTGACCAAACTTTTGGAAAGGAATTCACAAGGCTTGAATCAACAACAAGCCCATTCTTCTTTAATACAATGGTTAGTGTATCTGCACCAATAACAGCGGTTGAAATACTACCATCTTCTGCACCATAACACGAAACATTGGCTCCGCCTTCGTAGTCTTGTTTTGTAAGCACCAATTGCACGGGAACATGAGAACCAAAACTAAGATTGCACATGGATTGAAGCATACCAGCAAGGGTTGTTTCACCAATTTGAAATGGACCTGAAATACTGCTTGTTCTGCAACCTGCCGCATCATGAACATCTAAAAAATAGGTAGTACCAGAATAAACATACAATGTGTCTTGTAATGAACTTCCTGTACCATAAGCATGGTAGGGCGTAATTCCACCGTATAGGTTTTCCCAAAATTTCATCCCCCATTGCTGTGAACCTGGATACCAATTGCTATTACATGCTGCTTTGTGTTCAGAAAAGAAAACGATAGGTGCTAAGACTTCGATACTATCTGTTACTGAACATCCAGATGCATTGGTAATGGTTACTCGATATAATCCTGCACCAACATCATTTAAACTATCCAAATTGGCAATAAAAACATGGCTGGTATTTACAATCGTATCTACCGAAAATTCACCCTTTTCAACTGAAGTTACCTTCTTAGTAATATCCCAATTGATGTCTAAATTCGATGCGTTTTCACTAAAACTAACCCAAACATTGGCCGTTTCATCTTCCGCACAATTCACATGATAACCCCATTGGTTTAATCCCGTAACATGCAAGGTAACTTGAGGTGCATTAGCTGTGCCAACAGTAAAGGAATGATTAAAACTACATTCATTAGCATCTGTAACTGTTACACTATAATTCCCTGCAATAAGGCTATCGATAATGGAGGTTGTATCTGATCTACCTGTCCAACTATAACGGTAAGGATTTACACCTCCCTGTATATCAAAAGAAACAGATCCATCACCCCCAGGGTTACAGCTTTGTTTTACGATTTCAGAACTAGCCAGTCCCAAAGAAGAAGGCTGATAAAGAACCAAGGTATCCCCTGCAACAAGGCTGTCATTAAGATAGCCATATATTCTGTAAGAACCAAACGATAAACTGTTCCATACTTTTGGTAAAGAATTTACAAAGTTGGAATCAAGTTTGGTTTCACCTTTATATAATGTCAAGGTAAGGGAATCAGCTCCTATAACAGCCAATGATATACTACCATCTGAAACACCAATACAGGAAATATTATAACCACCACCAAAATCACTTTTTGTTGGAATTAATTGAACCTGTGCAAGAAGAATTTGCGAAAATAAAGTCAATAAAATGCCAGTGGCAATACAAATGCCTAATAATCTTTTCATAGGGATATGGTAGTATTTTAAGGTTTTTATATTCAAGTATAAACTTGAACGATAATGCAACTTTAAAGAATATTTTTGGAACAAAAAAATAAATTTTTAACTTTTATTTTCAAAAATATCAGTTCTAATTACTAAAATATTTCGTATCCCTTATTTGAAAAGGATTTAGAAAATTAAACTAGTACCAAATATTTAATTAAATTCAATAAAATTTAACTTTCAGGTAATATTAATTGAGAGCTACTATTCAATGAGTTCAAGTCTACCTCCTTTCACATAACTACTAACAGTTAACCTATGCACACCAAGTATTCTACCAATAGCTGAATAGGATACCCTTTTGTTAAGTAGTTCTTTGATTCTCTTTTCTTGACCTGTAAGTTTTGTCTTGCTTGATTTTCTTCCTTTGGGTCTGCCTAAAATTACGCCTTCAGCTTTCTTTCTAGCTAATGCCTCCTTTGTTCTTTGAGAAATAAGGTTTCTTTCAATTTCAGCGGATAATCCAAATGCGAAGGCAAGAACTTTTGAGTTTATATCGCTACCTAATCGGTAGTTATCCTTGATAGTCCATACTTGTATTTCCCTATTCATACATTCATTCAATATCCCCATTATCATTAATAAATTCCGCCCTAATCTTGACAATTCGGAGCAAATCATTACATCACCTTTCTTCATTTTTTTAAGTAACAAACCAAGTTTCCTTTCCTGAACTGTTTTTGAGCCAGAAATGGTTTCTTCAATCCATTTATCAATTACTAAAGTTTGCTTTTCACAAAATTGGTTTAATTCGAAACGTTGGTTTTCAACTGTTTGTTTGTCTGTACTTACCCGAATGTATCCGTAAATCATAGTGTTTGGTTTAAAATATTTATTGTTTAATTTAAACCAAAACTAGATAAAATAAAAGCTTGCATTTTTTATGACATAAAAACCAGCGTTTTTACTAGACAAATGGGTATGGAATGTGTTTTTCCAAGGGAAGGAAGTTGGACTGTTCAAAATCCAATTGAGCAAAGAATTAGAAATAAAGTTGAATCTTATGGTGTACCACTTAAAGATTGGGATATCAAAATCTATAGAGGAATATTAACAGGATATAATGAAGCATTTATTATTGATGGTATGACTAGGGAAAGATTAATAAATGAAGACCCAAAATCTGTTGATATTATAAGACCAATTCTTCGTGGTCGTGATATTAAACGATATTCATATGACTTTGCAGACCTATATTTGATCACCACATTCCCAAGTTTGAAAATTGATATTGAGGAGTACCCCGCTATAAAAAAGCACCTTTTAACTTTTGGAATTGAGCGTTTAGAACAAACTGGAAGGACATATAAATTAAATGGGGGAACTATAAAGTCTAGAAAAAGAACGACTAATAGATGGTTTGAAACACAAGATAGTATAAGTTATTGGGAGGATTTTTCTAAGCAGAAAATTGTTTATCCCAATATGACAAAGTTTTTGCCATTTTGTTTGGACAATCTTGGATTTATGCAAAACGACAAATCATTTATGATTACCGGTAATAATCTTGAATTTCTAACAGCCTTTCTAAATTCATCACTATTTAAATACTGTTTTATTGACAATTTTCCTGAACTACAGGGTGGAACAAGGGAATTAAGGAAAATTTTCTTTGATAAAATCCGGGTAATTGAAATATCAAAGGAAAAAAATATGGAATTTGAATCTTTAGTCCTTGCTGTTCAAGATCAAATTTTGAAACAAAAACCAACAAAGAATTTAGAAATGCAAATTGACGAGAAAATATTTGATTTATATAATTTAACAAAGGAAGAGCGAGATGCCATTGGCTTTATTGAGATTCAATAAATGCAATCTCTTGTTTATCCAGTTTATATAGAGAATAAACAATCTTATTTATCTCATGTTCTAACTTATCATCATGTTTTTCGATTAAGGAATCAACGATCTTCCCAATATAAATATCTGTTTTTTCATCAGGCAAAGGAACCCGCAATGGTTCTATAGCTTGAACACTAATTAGTAAATCACCAGTCCCTGTTTGGGGTGAGTCTTTCATTAAATAATGTCCCATTTTTGAATTTAGTACTGCAACTAGAAACTTAATTTGTTTTCCTGTTGCAAAACATGTGCTATCTAATGCCATTTTTCCCGTTTCATCAAAAGAAAACTTTAAAAGTGAACCAACTCGTTTCCAAACTATTTTCTGTTTAGATAAATCCTCCCAATAATTAGCACCCCATCTTTGAAGTGCGTACCATTCGTATCGAATTCCAGTTTCTGCCTTATTTCGATCACTCAATTCCATTTTGTATTTTAGTAAATGTTTATAAATTGCCGGATATTGTTCCTTAAATAATTGTTCAGCAATAGTTGATGCTCCCTGGATTTCTGAGCTAATTGGAAGTGGGAAATGCCATGGAATATAAATAAGCCATAAATCAGCAAAATCATAGCCATATCTTTTTATATCCCTGCCACGCAAAATAGGTCTAATAATTTCATCACTTTTAGGGTCTTCCTCAATTAGTAATTTGCGTTGGTCACCTGAAATAATAAATGCATCATTTAGCCCTGTTTTTATTCCGTAGTTTATAGAAATATCCCAATTTTTAAGGGGTATTCCATTCTGTTCGATTTTTGACTTTATCCTTTGTTGCATTTCTGAAAGTATAACCCAACTTGCATCATTTATAAAGGTTACAGTTTCTCCCATTTGTCTAGTAAAAACGCTCAAATCTTTTAACATATCCTCCTTTACTATGCATGCCAATGTCCTTTGTTGGTATTTATCCTTTTCGAACATTAGAATATTCGTATCAACTGTTGCCTCATCAAAAATCTTCAATCCTGCAAAATCAAGCAATAAAATCGGATTTGTTCTTTCAACAAAGAACCTTCTTGTGCTTTCTCCATATCCAGCCCTCATCCATTTATTAGATGTAATAAAATTCAAAACACCGAAGGGTTTAAGGATTCTGTACCCCAATTCATAGAATAAGCTATAAATGTCACCCGTTTTAGTATAGGTTTCAAAACCCATTTTACCCAAATTGTCCCCATCCAAACCCATTTTTTGCAACTGTACATAAGGTGGGTTACCTAATACAACATCAAAACCTATAAAACCGCCTTCTTCATCAAGAACTTCAGGAAATTCAAATCGCCATTCAAAAGCATTCTCAAACATTTTATTGGATTTAATTTCTTCCAATTCTGCCTTTAATTTTCGAATCTCTATTAACAATGACTCTTCCCTTTGTTTTGCCTTCTTTTGGTTTTCCTTTGTTCCATATAAATCACCACCTCCCTCTTCTTTAAAAATATTAGGTGCTACTAATAAACCAAAATCATATTCTAGTTTTTGCAATTTCAAATACTTTGGATCATTCCTTGAAATTTCACTCCTGAAATCAGACTTTATATCCGAAATCAATTTTTCCATTTCCCTTTTTTGTTCTTTATTCTCAGCATTTCTATAGGTGTCAACAGCTACCTTATAACTATCAATTGTCCATTTACTCTTTTTCAATGCTTGCTTCAAGTTCGAATCCAAAGAAAAACGACTAATCAAAGAATTTCCACTTTTGATATTTATATCAATATTGGGAAGGGTCTCAAGTTCATTTGAATTTTTATAATATGCATTTTTAAGTAACTCTATCCATAACCGTAGCCTACAAATTTTAACTGAATTAGAATTCAAATCAACTCCAAAAAGACAATTCTCAATAATGGTTTGCTTTTCATGAAATAAAGCCTCTTGAACCCTTTGACTTTCTTTGTTTAATGGATTATATTCAAACAATTCTCCATTCTCATCAGTAATGATTAATTCATCATTTACAATTTCCACTTGATATTCCTTTAATCGCTTTCCAGCTCTATCTTGTAGAATGCGTAAATCATTTTTAACAGCAATTATTTCATTTAAGGCAGAAACTAAAAAATGCCCCGATCCAACTGCTGGATCAACCAATTTTAAACTATTAACTATTTGATTTGCCTCAACTCTATCTGTTATTTTTTCATATAAATCATCAATTGAAGCACAATCCCATTTTTTTTGCTCATTGAATTTTTGGATAATAGCTTTTCTAATGGTCTCCCTGCACATATACATTGTAATAAACCCTGGAGTAAAAAATGATCCGTCCTTATAACCATTAATTTTCTCAAATATCAAACCTAATACCGAAGCATTGATAAGAGTTTTGTTTTCTTCCTGAATATCCTCTGACCCTTCCCCACTAAAATCATAAGCATTTAAAAACTCAAACAGATATTCTAATGTAGTTAAACTCCCAGTTCTTTTCTTTCCCTGTTGGTCTTTTAGAACTGTTTGAGGAAATAAGGGGATCGTTTTATCATCTTTAAGATTGCTTATAAACAGTGTAACTTGTTCTAATCCTGTTGGTTCAAACAAGGAACTATTTAGATAAGGTACCTTTTCAAATGACTTTTTTACATCTTCATTCCTTTTTCCGTGTCTTCTGGCCAGTACCTGAAAGAACAAACTGTTTAAGTCATCATATTCCTTTATTTTTCTTGAATTCAAAAATGAAAATGACTTATCCCCCTTATGGTAAGTAATCAACTGCGCTTCAAGAAGTTTTAAAAACAAGATTCTATTTATCCAGGTAATTGAAAGTTCAAGAGCAACATTAAAAAGTCTTTCTTCGGTTGTTTCACCAAAATTCGAAGGTTTATTTAACCGTTCTAACTTATCAAGGCTATCTAATTGGATAATGGTATCTTCCAATATAGAGCCTGAATTTCTTTCTCCTTCCTTTTTTCGCTCAATTAGCTTTTTCCCTCCATCCTTTGTCTCTGTCAATCCGATAATATGCAATAATTCCCCATAGAACTTTTTATCTAAACTGTTACTGTCATTTGCAAATGGTAGTTTTAATAAATGTTCAGGGGATAAAAGCTTGAATAGCGGAATTAATGAAGTATCATCGTTTTTATCTTTGTTTTTTAATATTCTCTGGAATTCTTGGATATTAAAGTATGTGTATTCAATTTCTGAATCTATCTCAGAAACAAAAGGTTCAGCAATCTGTTTATAAAAGAACTCTGTTTTTACTTCAGAAAGCCTACCATTCTCAAACTCAGTAAATTGCTTTACTAAATCCTTATTTTGGGCGAAAAGCCTATCAAACATTGTTGCCTCAAAAACATACCATTCATTAATGTTCGTGGCAACCAAATGTTTAATCTCGAGGTTCTTATGGGTAATCCTTTCCCTTAGGTAGTAAAGGATCAATTCGTGAAAGGCCTTAACATTAAGCCTTTTCGTAGAAATCATTTCTGTTTTGTTTGTTGGCTTTTTTGCCTCAACAATTACCCCTACAGTTGACTTTGCAATTGACCCATTGTGGATAACAAGGTCATTTCTGCCCTTTGTATTTACAAAGTGGTTTGGTTCGTAATAGGTTTTCTTAAGAAAATCAATAACTAGGTTTTTATGAAACTCTTCTGATTCTGAATCATTAATCCGTTCAAGAAGCTCAATTAAGTTTGACTTGAACTTTTCAATTTCAATTCTACTTGGTTTGATTTTGAGAAATGCCTTATTTATTACCTGTCTTGGTTTAAATTCCTTAATGGTCATTTGTTTGGAAATAGGATTCAGGCCGTTAAATTATTAGATTACTTAGAAAATTAGGCAATATTTTAGAATAAAATTGAAATCAGGTGGATTTGAAGAATTTTACCCCTCTAAAAGTGGATTCAATCCACTTTATATGATAATTGAGTTTCAAAATGAATTTCATTTTCAATTTAGTTTACCTTAAGTCTATCTGGCCATAAATTAATGGATTGTATCCACAAAATGAATCTTCTTAGTGGATAGAATCCATTATGAACAAAAAGTAAAATATGTACAATTCCCAAGGTTGTGAACCCCTTATTTAGCAATTCAAAGGAAAAGTTGTTTGAAAGAAGTGGATTTTAATTACAAAAATTGGAAATTGTAATATATTCAAAAGTATACTGCCTTTGTATCCATTTCACTTTTCTTGGATTTTTCCAAATTAATGTAAAATCTGGAACACATAGTTCAGTTACAAAGCCAATAGATTCAATTTGGCCTAATTACTAATTTAATTTTTTTAGTCACTTTTCTTTATTGATTTTTTTTTAATAATCCGGTCTTTGGTAAATTTGCTTATAAAAAGTAAAAAAATGACAGATATTAATTTATTAAAGAAGAATCCAGTTAAAAACAATGACTACTCTTCACCAAATGAGCTCCTTAAAGAAATTGACAATTATTTGGTTTTGGAAAACCAAAAAGATCTTTCAATCCTCTTTGAATTTATGGGGATAAATTCTTTGGATGATTTAACAGGTAAGGTTTTTTCTATTTTGCAGGAATTATGGCCAGAAGAACCTCCGAATATTGATGATTTCAAAAATTTTGATTTGGTTAAACCGACCTATCAAATTGCCCAATCTTTGAAGTTTAATCCAGAAGTAATTTTAAAAATTAATGTCGAGGATAGACAAAAATTCCTTGACTTATTGGAAAAAGTTTTTAGAATCTTTATAAGTAGGGGACTTTCTCCATTCTTGACAAGAAATTACCCAGAACTAATTGATTTATTCCGTTCAAAATTTGGCGATACAATGGACGAAATAGCCTTTATTGAGGGAATTGAAACCCACCAAGGGGTAAATTCATTAAAAAATCAATTTAATCGAGCACTAAAAAAAACGAAAATTCAGGATTCTATTCAAAGACCAGTTTGTTTAAATGATAAAGCTTTTACTTGTGCTGAATTCGATAAAATTAAATGTCTTACCGATTTAATTACTTCAGACACTTATGGATTTATTCAAAAAAAATCAAGGCAAGATTTTTTAGACCTATTTTCTAACAAAAGAAAAGGATGGAAGAAAATTGTAATTCAAAATGGCAAGATAGAGCATGTAGTTTGCCTCATTCGAAGGCTTTATAAAGACAATGATAAACACCCAGAATTCATAAAGTTAAACTACGGAAAGGGCTTTTTTTCTTATGCACAGGATCACTTTGTTAAGGAGGGGGAAATCGAAATTAACACCCCGTTTAAAAACATTTTTTATAAAATTAAAAGGGATCAAAACAAATTCAAAAAAATTAACGAACAGTTAGATGAGATATTTAACCAATTAAAATAACCGATTAAAATGAATACAATAATTGAAAATTTTGTTATTTCAAACTACCTAAAACCAGCAGATACAATAGTAGTCAAGAAAAGGGATATTGGATTCCTTGATCATTACATCATTTATTTAGGGAAGGTAAATAATGAACATAAGTTTATAGCTAATTATTCAAATGGAGTAAAATTTCTTGAATATCATGAACTAATGTATTATGCAAATGATTATGAGCCAGTTAGAGTTAGGCCTTTCAAAGGAAATGAAAACCAGAGGAATAGTGCGGTTCAAAGGGCACTTAGTAGATTGGATCAATATAGCTATAATCTAATCTTTAACAATTGTGAACATTATGCAAATTATGTTCAGTTTGGTTCAGATTTTAGCCAACAAACAAAGGTTCTTAGCGGAGGGGTAGCCATAGCAGGCATTTTAACTGCTGCTTCCTCTAAGAATGAATCTACTCAAAAGCTTGGATTATTAATGACTGGTTTAGGGCTTTTAACATTACTAATTGACGAAGTAGAAATATCGAAATTGTAATTTTTAGGGTGAAAGTGGATTTTGTCCACTTTCACCCTTTTATTTAAAAAATCACTTTTAGTGGATTCTATCCATTAATTAAGGAGTTTTCCCTCATTAATCCCGTACCTCAACCCAGTAATTCCATACCTGTTCTTGGTGCAAACGGCGATTCTTTCTTCTCCTTCCTTGAAGGTTTCAATATTAATTCCTGCATCAAAGGCCGCCTTGGTTCCTCCTCGCATTTGCCCGGATGATGTCTGTTGGAAAATGGAAATAAATATGGTTTGAGGAAATTGGTTTCGGAGAACATCAAATTCATCCGTTGGGGCATTTAACTTTCCCCAGCTATCAATAATGATGACCTTAAATTGGGGTGCTGCCTTTTTAATGTCTTCAATATTTCCCTTATCTATCAGCATAATGTTGTCCTTTTCCATTAAATCATACTTTTCAAGCTTTATTCTTGTCAGGTCGTTTATTCCTTCTTCCAAAGAAAAATAGGCAATTGTAAAGTCCAATTTGGAAAATGCCCGCATTAAATCAAAAGTAAAATAGGTTTTGCCCGAACCTGGCTTTCCCAATAAGGTAATGGCTAACTTATCTAGTTCTAGGTCGCCTAAGAAATCACCCATTGCACCTTCCAATCTAATCCTTTCGGAAAAGCTGGCATATTTGAGACTTTTAGCCGAAATGAAACCCGTTTGATCCTTAAGTTCATTAAGGCTTTTAGATTTGATAGGCTCATCAATCTTCCTTTTTAGTTCCATAATCTCCTTTTTCTTTCCTTCAATTCTTAACTTTATTCCATTGCCATATTTTGAATCATCCTTTTCCCAAATGTATTCCGGAACATCAAATAATGTGGTCAATTCTAACCAACTTATCTTTTTATTCAATTCCTCAATTTGTTTCGAATGATCAATTTTTAATGCACCCGTACCTAATTGTTTATCCAATAGGCCTCCTGCGGCAAGTAGAAGCATTTTTGAAACATTACTTTCCCCTAATTCACTAAGCCTTACAAAGCTTCCTTCCTTTATATATTTTCCGTTTTCCTTTTGAAGATATTCCCTTTTAATTTTTAATTTCTTAAGTTCCTCCAAATCCTCATTCCTTTTGGCCTTCATTTTAATTATTTGAAGTTCTTCCTTTTCTATCAGCGCCCCAAGTTCATTCTCCAATTCAGAAAGTTCATTTTGAAGAAAACTAAGCTTTTTCTCTAGTAATTGCTTTTCTTGACCCTCTCTTAACTTTTCCGTAACAAGGAAAGCTTTTCTTCGTGTATTTGCCATCCTGCATTTGTCCGAACAAAAGGTTGCTCTAGTGTTTTTAGCTATAAAACCTCTTTTACAATGCAAACAGGTTTTCGGATGTTTTAAAGTACTCATGTTCGAGAAAGTTGTTTTTTAATCGGGAAAGTCGAATTATAGACTGAGAAAAAAACCGGAAAATTAACCACAAATTCAACACGTGAACATTTTTATATTATTTATTTACATTTATGTAATTAAAGTTTGTATATTTGCCTCATGGAAAATGTAGAAATCAAAAAAAATATTGAACAATTGCCTTATAAAGAAATCTATCAGTATGTAAACAAGGAGCTTTTCAGCTATAATTTCGTCACTAAGGATGTGGGCATATCTTCCCGTTTAATAAACCATTGGAGGTCATTGGGCATACTCCTTGAAAAAGAAAGAGAGTTTGACCAAAACTATAAATTCAACTTCCTTGAGTTTATGTGGCTAAAAACCTTAATTGAATTGAGGGATCTTGGTCTTTCCATGGCTAATATAAAAACAGTAAAAGAGATATTAACAAAAAAGGATCCAATAAAAAGATACCTGACCTTGGCTGAGGATTTGTATAGCCCAGAAGCAAACAAAGCAATTGAAGATTTTATCTACAATAATTTTGTAGGGGACTCAGTATTAAGGGAAAACTTCATTTTAGCCCCCTCAGACATAATCTACATTGATAAAAAATTTCAATACAGTCAATTCGAATTAGGCATAATTTCTTTTTTGAAAAAGAGAAAGGAAAATTTCATTTACATTTTTCCCCATGGCTCAGCCGTCTGCGATATTCATGGCAATGCAAAAGAAAGTGAACAATATATTCCCTTTTTTAAATCGTTTTCCTATATTACTATTCCAATATACGGTTTAGTAAAGGACTTTTTTGACAAGGATGAAAATTTAGAATTTGCCATAAAATCAGAAATAATTGATCCTATTGAAGGCAAAATTCTTGAAATAATTCGAGAAGGAAAATTCGATACCATCACAATTGAATTCAATAATGGTAAACCAAAATTTGTGGTAGGGGAGAAAAACATAAGCATAGATGAAGCTGCAAGAGTAAGAGAATACATTTTTTCAAGAGAATACGCTAATATCAGTATTTCCATTGCTGGTGGCAATATACTATACGCAACAAAATCAACCCGATTAAAATTATGAAAATGCAAATTCGATGTATAGATTTAAGCTTACTGGAAAAAACAGAAGCATTGTTTCACCTTGAACATACCAAAAATCTTGGATGGGATAGCAACGGAATAGAACATGCCATCATTAGAACGATGCAGGTCAATTCTGAAACTAGACAAATCCTCGGTTTCGGATGAAGACCTTTCCAAATTAATCGAATTCCTTGAGCAATTGGCTGATATAGCCATCCGAATAAACAAACAAAAAAGAAACGCTTCCAAAAAATTCCTAAAATGACAAATGTTATTCTCTATACAAGAGTTTCAACCGATGAACAAAATAATGGATACAGTCCACTCGACCAAAGGGAGAAACTTATTGCCTATTGTGAAAGTAACAATCTAACGATTCTAAATATTTATCATGACGATGAAAGTGGTAAAACATTCAATAGGCCGAAATGGAAAGAAATAAAACAATACATCCAACAAAACAGAGGTAAGGTTGACAAAATACTATTCATGAAGTGGGATAGGTTCTCAAGAAACCAAACAGATGCATTGATTGAAATTAGAGACTTGAAGAAATATGGAGTTGAACCATATGCCATTGAACAGAAATTGGATATGAATGTCCCAGAGTCTAAACTTATCCTGGCTGTTTACCTAGCTGCCCCGGAAGTAGATAACGATAGAAGGGCATTAAATATCTTAAACGGAATGAGAAGGGCAAAAATGGAAGGCAGATGGATGGGAGCATGCCTAAGAGGGTATAAAAACCGTAGGGATGAAAACAATAAACCTATCATGTCACCTGAAGGTGGTTTAGAAGAGACTTTGGTAAGAAAGGCCTTTATAGAATTTGCAACAGGAAAATACAATATCGAAGAGCTACGAAAAAAATTAAATAAGGAAGGATTAAAAATTGACAGGTCATCTTTTCACAGATTACTTAGAAACAAAGCTTATACAGGAATGATTTATGTTCCTCCTTTTCAAAAAGAAGAAGGTAAATGGATAAAGGCCATTCATGAACCTTTGGTTGAAATTGATGTGTTTGAAAAAGTTCAAGATATTTTGGAAGGGCGAATAAGAAATAGAAAACCAAACAAATACACGACACAAAATGATTTAATGCCTTTGCGAGGATTTCTTACTTGTCCTCAATGCGGTAAATTGCTTACTGGATCAGGTTCAAGAGGCAAATCAGGTAAAAGATTCTACTATTACCATTGTCATTCTGGATGCAAGGAAAGACAAAACTCTATAAAGATTAATCAGGCTATGGAAGAAATCTTGGAAGGTTTTGAAATAAGTGAAAACCTAGGTTTGTTAATAGGTGATATAATTAAGGAAAAGCTTGGTTCGCAAAAAATTGAATCCTTTGAAAACAAAAAACTCTTAATGGATAAAATCAAGAAGGCGGAATTAAGGTTAAAGAATGCAAGCGATTTGTATTTGGATGGGGAACTAGATAAGGAAGTCTATTTTGAAATGAAAGATAACCTAAAGACTGAATTAGCCGAATTAAATGAAAAATTAAAGGAGGCCGATACTAATCTGGAACTAAGTCACCGGGAAATAACTGCATGTATGGAATTCTTCCAAAACATCGGAAACCTTTACAGAGACGGGGATACAAGCATAAAACAAACCATTGTGAGTTCGATGTTCACTGAAAAATTGACTTTTTCAAATTTTAAATGTCGAACACCTCAATTTAGTGAAGCTGCCAGTCTGATTCGCAGTATTAGCAAGGGATTGGAAGGGGAAGCAAAAAAAAAGCACGCTAAAAATAGCGTGCTTTCCCATAAGGTGGAGCCAGTGGGAGTCGAACCCACGACCTCTTGCATGCCATGCAAGCACTCTAGCCAGCTGAGCTATGACCCCAAAACGAGGACGCAAATGTATACTATTTTTGATTTCCGTTGAAATTTTTATTGCAACTTCATTTCTATTCCCTCACCTTTTCCGAAACCATTTTCCATTTTTTCAGTTGGAAGTCCTATATTTGCCTTCATCCTTCAGCACATGAAAAAATTAACTTCCCTCCTATTTCTTCTCCTTTTCAGCAACTTCCAAAACTTTGCCGATAATCCCGAAAAGATCTACGTGTTTTTCAATGTTCCTGGATTGAATCCAACCAATGCCGGACAATATAAAATCGCTATCGAACAACAATACAATGTGGTAGTCGATTATTACTGTGTTCCAGCCCACATCTTTGCTGTTCCAATCGAAAATGGCGTAACCGAAGAACAAATCATTACCAAGGTGAAAGCACTTACCAACAATTCAGCCGTTCATCTTCAGAACTATTCCAAAGCCGATGCCTCAGCAGCATGCGCCGCTACAAGGCAATAATAAGAACGCTATTACCTTAATTCTGCTCCGAACTGGCTCTTGTATGTATCGGTGAGCTTGTTCATCACTTTCTCAATCACAGCATCCGTTAAGGTTGATTCCTTGTCCTGCAATATGAAGCTTAAGGCATAGGATTTTTTCCCCTCCGGCAAATTCTTCCCTTCATACACATCAAAAGCATTGACGGCCTTCAACAACTTACGTTCGGCCTGAAAGGCAGCCTTTTCTAAATCAGCATACTGAACGGACTTATCTAACAACAAAGCCAAATCTCTTCGTACTTCCGGAAATTTGGAAATCTCGGCGTATTGTGTTTTTGACTGAGCAGCCATCTTTTCTAAATCAGTCCAATTCAACTCAGCAAAATAGGCTGGAACCCCCACTTCAAATTTCTGCAACAACTTTCCATCCAACGGACCGCAATAACCCACTACTTTGTTCCTACTTATAACCTGAAACTCCTGAAAATAAAGTCCGGTTTCATTGCCCGATTTCTTCAACTCCAATTTCAATCCCAACTTATCCCCAACTAATGATAACACGCGTTTTAAGGTATAAAAGTTGGCTTCACGACTTGGAATCTGCCAGTTTTCAGGCTGAACAGCGCCCGCAAGGATTATACCCAAACGCTCCGTCTCTCTAATTTTATTGTTTTCTCCTTGTTTTAAATAGGTCTTTCCAAATTCAAATAAGCCTACCGAACTCGCCTTCCTATTCACATTATACCGCAACGATTCTACCAAACCGAATAGTAAACTGGTACGCATTATGCCAAGCTCCGAACTCAATGGATTCAACACTTTTACAGCGCCTTCACCACCTACCAATTCAGCATAACTTTCCTGGGTCAAACTATTGTTCATGGCCTCGGATAATCCAATTGCAGCGTAACTATCAGCTAAGGTTTGCTTAATTTTGTCGGACGAATAAAAAACAGGCAAATTGGCCGGAACTCGAATGGCTCCCGGCATAGGGATGCGGTTCGGACCATAAATACGAATAATCTCTTCAACCACATCAGCCGCACGCGTGACATCGTTTTTTGAACTCGGAACCAATAAATCCAAATAGGCCTCGGTTTGGTTCTCTATTTTAAACCCTAAATCCGTTAAAACTTGTCCCACTTCTTTCCTATCTAGCGCAACACCCAACAATATATCTAAATACTTCCATTCCAAGCGAACAGAGGCAGGTAAAATTGCACTTGGATACACATCCTGAACCGCAGAGGCAACCTTTCCTCCTGCCAGTTGGCAAATCAAATCGGCCGCTCTTAACAACACCGCCACCGTAGCCTGCGGATCGGTACCTCGTTCAAATCGGAAGGAGCTATCTGTTTTTATACCATGCTGCTTCGATGTCCTTCGAACGGAACTAGGATCGAAATAGGCACTTTCCAAAAACACGTGGGTAGTTCCTTCGCTTACCCCCGAATTCAATCCGCCAAAAACCCCGGCAATTACCATTGGCTTTTCGCTGTCACAAATCATCAACTCTTCGCCACTCAATACTCGTTCTTTGCCATCCAAAGTGACGAATTTATCTCCAGCCTTGGCCTTGCGAACTACCACGGTTTGGCCTTGAATGGTTTCAGCATCAAAAGCATGCAATGGCTGCCCTGTTTCATGCAACACAAAATTGGTGATATCTACAATATTGTTTATCGACTTTTGTCCGATGCTTTCCAACTTCTGCTTTAACCAAGCTGGGGAAGGCCCCACTTTCACATCCTGGATATACAAACCCGAATACCTTGGACACAAACTTGGTTCATCCACTTGTATCCGAATGGGATTCTCCTTCGGAAAGCTTGCTGGATCAAGGTTTAAGGCTGGCTGAACTACCTGCAACATTTTGCTCTTGCCTTCTTGTCTTGCCGCCGAATTTACCGTGGCTACCAAATCCTTTAATACACCTAAATGCGAAGCAGCATCGCAACGATTTGGCAAAATGGCCACTTCTAAAATAGTATCATTCTCTAAATTAAAATATTTGGCTGCTGATTCACCCACCGGAGCATCAACCGGCAACACAAGGATACCCTCATGGGATTTTCCCAATCCAATCTCATCCTCAGCACAAATCATCCCCAATGATTCTTCACCTCTGATCTTTGAACGCTTTATTTCAAAAGAATCTCCTTCCAAGGGATGCACAATGGTTCCTACCGGTGCAAAAACAACCTTTTGTCCTGCCGCCACATTGGGTGCACCGCATACAACCTGCACAGGTTCAGCTTCACCATACTTTACCTTGGTTAAACTTAACCGATCAGCACCAGGATGCCCCCATTTCTCAAGCACTTCTGCTATTACAAGTCCCTTCAAACCTCCCTTAACGCTTTGAAATTCCTCAACCCCCTCTACTTCCAACCCGCAACCAGTCAGCACTGCACTAAGCTGATCTACGTTTAAATCGTTCAAATCCACATAGTCAGACAACCACTTATAAGAAATTTTCATGTCGTTTTTCTTTATTTTTTAAGGAATGCAAAGTAAATAAATCCCTTGCTTGAATTGATGAAAACCTATACTAGGGATGCTAAGAATTCTACCAAATATGAATTTCTTTCATTTCAGCGGAAATAAAATGCCCTAAACTCCGAAAATTGAAATTCAGTATCAAATAGAGGATTACTCAAAAACCAATTCCATATAAGTGGAATCGCCAAAAACCTGTTGTGAGGCTTCATTCAATTGGCTGGCGGTTAGATTATTGATTTCACGCAAGGTTTTGGCCAAAGGGTTAGGTTCGTTAAACAATAACACACTTTTGGCATTGGCCAACATCCGGTTTTGAAGGTTTTGTTGCGACAAAGCCAATTGCCCCTTCAACTGCACTTTTGCTTGATTTACCTGGCTTTCGGTCAAGGGTTTATCCACAAATTTCTTCAATTCCTTTAAAACCAATTCATGGGTTTTCGGAAAGTGCTTGGCATCAGTGGCAAAGTATAAATTGAATATCCCTGAATCGGAATAGGCGTGAAAACTGGAATCGATGGCATAACAAAATCCATACTTTTCGCGAATATTCAAATTCAAACGACTGTTCATGCCTTGTCCGCCCAACACATTATTAACCAGGGTAAAAGCCAAACGCAAAGGATGATGCAGATGAAAACTTGATTTTCCGATTACACAATGGTATTGGTTGAGTCGCTTTTTCACCACTTTTTGCTCTGGAACCGAAGCCACAGGAGCCATTCTATTCCTCACATTTCCAGTAAATTGTGCCGGCTCAAAATACTTCTCCAACATCTTCACAACCTTCTCAAAAGGGAGGTTACCTACATAACTAATTACCATATCCTGATTGGAATAGTTGCGTTGGATAAACCGTACAATATGTTCTCGTTTGAAACCCTTTAAACTCTTTACAGTCCCCAAAATATTCCGGCCTAAAGGATGGTTCGGAAACACCAATTCATCAAAACAATCAAAAATATCCTCCGACGGGTTATCCTTGTACATATTAATTTCATCCCGTATAACCGCCTTTTCCTTCTCCACTTCCTTATCCGGAAAGGTACTGTTCAGCAAAATATCGGCCAACAAATCCACGGCTCTTGGAAAAAATTCATTCAAAAACGAGGTATAAATTACTGTTTCTTCCTTGGTAGTATAGGCGTTCAACTCTCCTCCTACACTATCCATGCGACTCAGAATATGAACAGTTTTACGATGCGCCGTACCCTTAAAAATACAATGTTCGATAAAATGGGCCAAACCGCTTTCATCCGATAACTCGTCCCTGCTTCCGGTTTTCACCATCACTCCCAGGTGGGAAACCTCACTTACAGCCGGAAAATACATCAACCGGATACCATTCGGAAAAACATGAATCATAAGCCCAAAGTTCGAATTTTTTTTAGAAGCGAGGTAGCTAATTTTTAACGTCAACTTTTGAAGCCAATGAGATAGTTCCCTAAACCTCATTCCAATAATGAAATCGGTAACACGATAGTATAGCGGATGACCCAAAAGCAAGAATATAATTTTAGGCATTTGGCGGGCCCCTTTTCGCCAAAACCGCTGTCGGTGAAAAAAAAACATTATCAAGGGCGAAAAGGTCACGCTTTCCGCAGTAGTCCTCGGTTGGCGTACCCGAAAGAATTCGGGGTACGCCAACCTGTGGGCTACTTGCTGCAATCGTTGCCCGGGCCCTCCGATCTTGGCATTCTACGTGTACGATTCCTTTGTATTTCAATCAAAGTGACATCAAGTTAGAAATATCTACCTGGAAAAAATAAAAGCAAAGCCAAATCCATTTTGGTAAAAAGTAAAGGCGAGGTGTAAAGGCCAAATACACTTACAAAAGCCAGTACGGAGCGCCTCGGGCAAGGATAGAGGCAGTGTAGCCCACAAGGATGCGGAGGCACGGAGCATACTGAGGACTACCGCCGAAAGCCTGGCCCTGACGCCTGGGTAAAAAATTTATACTTGGTAGACTGTAAATAGGCGGAAGGGAGCCCGCCAAAATAAGAAACAAAAAAGTCAAAAAAAAAGCCCCATCTTCCGACAGGGCTTAAAGAGCGTTTCGTTAATGAATTTCCTCTTCTCCAGGTTTCATTGGAATGGATTGAGGAACAAAATCATCATCCATACCAGGTTTACTGTAGTCATAAGGCCAACGGTGAACTTCTGGAATAGCACCAGGCCAGTTACCATGAATATGCTCAATAGGAGCGGTCCATTCAAGCGTATTTGAATTCCATGGATTGCTGGTTGCTTTCGAACCTTTAAACATGCTATAGAAGAAATTGAACAAGAAAACACATTGTGCTAAGGCGCCCAAAATCGCAAAGGTTGAAACCAACACGTTGATATCCTGCAAGCTATCGAACAAAGGAAACTCCGTATTTGAATAGTAACGACGTGGAACACCGGCCAATCCTAAGAAGTGCATTGGGAAGAATACACCATACACACAAACGATAGTAGCCCAGAAGTGCAAATAACCCAATTGTTTATTCATCATGCGACCATACATACGAGGGAACCAATGATAAACACCAGCAAACATACCGAAGATAGCAGAAGCACCCATTACAATGTGGAAGTGGGCAACAACGAAATAGGTATCGTGCACATTGATGTCCAAGGCCGAGTCACCGAGAATGATACCGGTTAGACCACCCGTGATGAAGGTAGAAACCAAACCCGTAGCAAAAAGCATAGCCGGTGTAAAGTGAATATTACCTTTCCAAAGTGTAGTAAGGTAGTTAAACACTTTTACGGCAGAAGGTATCGCTACCAACAAAGTTGTAAAGGTAAATACAGAACCTAGGAATGGATTCATACCTGTAATAAACATATGGTGACCCCATACGATAAAGGAAAGGAAAGCGATTACAAGGATAGATCCGATCATGGCTTTGTAACCGAAGATAGGTTTACGAGCATTTGTGGAAATTACCTCCGAGGTAAGACCCAAAGCTGGCAAAAGAACGATATAAACCTCAGGGTGACCTAGGAACCAGAACAAGTGTTGGAAAAGGATTGGTGAACCACCTGTATGTTCCAAAGCATGTCCGCTAATGTAAATATCAGAAAGATAGAAACTGGTACCGAAAGAACGGTCAAAAATCAACAACAAAGCAGCAGCAAAAAGAACAGGGAAAGAAAGAACCCCAAGGATAGCTGTAACCAAGAATGCCCAAATTGTAAGAGGCAAACGTGTCATTGACATACCTTTTACACGAAGGTTAATTACGGTAACGATATAGTTCAAACTACCTAGCAAGGAGGAAACGATAAACAGAGACATACTTACCAACCAAAGCGTCATACCTAATCCAGAACCAGGAATAGCTTGTGGCAAAGCGGATAAGGGAGGGTAAACCGTCCAACCGGCAGAGGCAGGTCCACTTTCAACATACAAGGAAATCATCATTACCATGCATGAAGCAAAGAAAAACCAATACGAAAGCATATTCATAAATCCGGAAGCCATATCCCTAGCACCGATTTGGAAAGGAATAAGCAAGTTAGAGAAAGTACCACTTAATCCACCCGTTAAAACGAAGAACACCATAATTGTACCATGAATAGTAACCAAGGCTAGGTACATATCGGGGCTAAGAACGCCACCTGGAGCCCATTTGCCAAGGAAAGTTTCCAAGATAGGGAAACCTTTACCAGGCCATCCCAATTGCAACCTAAAGAAGGTAGACATAAGCATTCCTACAACTCCCATAATAACGGCAGTAATAAGGAACTGCTTAGAAATCATTTTATGGTCATGGGAAAAAATGTATTTGCTGATAAACGACTCTTCGTGGTGATCATCATGAAAATGCTCATGGTCGTGTCCATGTGCATCGTGGTGTCCATGTGCATCGTGGTGTCCGTGTTCCAATGTTTCAGCGTGTGACATGTAAGGTAATAAACTTTTAAGTTAATTGACAATTAGTGTTTTGTAGGCATGGCTGCAGAAGCAGTTGCCATTGTATCCTTCACAACTTTGGTTGTATCTGTTGCTAGGGAAAGCGAATCAGCTTTAGGAGCTTCTTCTGCTTTCGGAGCATTTTGTTCTGCAAATGTTTTCTTTTCGCTCAACCAGCGCTCGTATTCCTCAGGAGTATCCACTACAATTTTTATTTGCATGTTGTAGTGAGAGGCGCCGCAAATCTTATTGCAAAGCAAAATGTAATCGAAATTCTCGTTATTGGTTTTTGCTTTCATTTCAGCCGTAGTAATTGTAGGCACAAAATGGAAACGGGTAGTCATACCAGGTACACAGTTCATTTGCGCGCGGAAGTGAGGCATGTAAGCACTGTGAATAATATCTCTGGAATGGAAAAGGAAATTAACTGGTTTTCCTACTGGGATGTGAAATTCACCTCTCACGATTTTATCATCGGCGGCATGCGGGTCATTTACATCGATACCCAAATCATTGGAACCTTCGATAAGACGGAAGGACGAATTACCAAGTTTATTGTCTTTACCTGCATAACGGGCAGTCCAATCAAATTGCTTAGCATAAAGTTCAATAACCGCTGTATCCTCAGGTGCAGGAGTTGTAATTTTATTCCAAGTTTGGATACCGTAAACAATTAGAGAAGTAAGAACGATGGTAGGAACAATAGTCCAAACCAACTCCAGTTTAGTGCTGTGGGCAAAAAACTCAGATTTCTGTCCTTTTTTCGCGTAATATCTAAAGATAAAATAGAACAAGAAAATATGGGTGATAAAAAACACAACCGTAATCAAGGAAAGTGAAACAGCAAAGAGCTTATCCGTTTCAACTCCATGTTCGGATGCCGAAATTGGTAGCAATTGTGATGAGTATTTTTGAACTTGCCAATAAAAGAAATAGAAGAAGCCCAAACCAAACACCACCCAAATGATTGCATTGTTTTTGGAATCACTTTCCTTCGTTGCGTTTACATCATCTCCACGCAATAAGGCGGAAATTTCCATAATCTTCATTAGGCGCGCCAAGGCAATAACACCTAATACTACCGTTATAATTATTAACCAATTCATTGTTCGATTCTTTAACTTTTAAATTTAGATTATACGTGGTGGTGTTTTGACTCATTCAAGAATGGGTGGTTTTTAGCAACCAATGGAGCTTTGGCCAAAGAGCTTAAAATCACATGGATAAACAAACCACCAAAAGCCAATAACATTCCAATTTCCAATAGGCCAATTGAACCATGTTCTTTAACTGTTCCTGGCATAACCATGATATAAACGTCTAACCAGTGACCTACGATGATAACCCAACCCACGAATTTTACTGTTCCCCAACGTCTTTTGGCATCCCTTGTCATAAGAATCAAGAAAGGACAAACGAAATTGATAAAAACATTCAAAATCCACACAAATTTATAGTTCTCCCAGCGATCCATATAATAGGTCACCTCCTCTGGAATATCAGAGTACCAAATCAAAAGGAATTGGGCAGTCCATAAGTACGTCCAGAAAACACTGAATGCAAACATAAATTTGGTAAGGTCATGCAAGTGATTCTCGTTTACATGCTCAAAATAACCTCTTTCTTTCAAGTGAATAATAACCAAGTTGATAGTGATAATAGCACTTACGAACATACCGGCAAAAATATACCAACCAAAAAGCGTAGAGAACCAGTGCGTATCGATACTCATTATGATATCCCAAGCCATGGTTGAAGAAGTAACGGCGAAGAAGACCAAGAACCAAGCTGCAAAATCCATCGATTTCCTATGTTTCTCAAAACTCTCCTGCAAATCCTCTTGAAGAGAGCGTTTACGGAAAGCGCGCATAAATAAAGTCCAACCAACGAAATAGGCTAAAATTCTACCCCAAAAAAACAAAGGATTGAAATAAGCTTTTTTACCATTAATTACCTCATCAAAATGTTCGGAATTAGGATCGTATAAATCTGGATCCATCCAGTGATACAAATGGTTCAAATGAAACTGGCTTGCCAATAAACAAACCAATACCACCAAGGCGCCAATTGGCAAATATTGCATAATCGCTTCAGGAACCCTTTTTAATCCAGAAGACCAACCTGCTTCAGCAACAAATTGAACAGCGATAAAAAAGGTGGCACCTAAAGCAATAGCCATGAAATAAAAACCATTGACCAACAAATTGGCCCAGATTCTTTGATCTGCATGCTCATGGATGGTAAAGGCACCCAACAAAGCTAGCAAGACACCACCGCCCATTAGGCCGTAAGTAATTTTCTTGCTATTGTCTGTAAAGTTATAATTCAAGTTCATTCTAATTTCTATCTAAGCTAGGTTATTACTGTTTTTGCAAAGTTTGAACATAACGAATAACGGTCCATCTTTCCAATTTAGACAATTGTGAAGCGTGAGATCCCATTAAACCTTTTCCATAAGTCAAAGTATGGAACATTTTTCCTTCGGTTAGGTCTTTCAATGCTGTGTTGTAGGCTGGTGGAGGAGGGAAATTTCCAGTTTGGGTAATACTTCCATCACCTTTACCTTGCTCGCCATGGCAATGTACACAGAACTTAGTGTAAATCTCCTTACCTTTTTCAACATTCTCAGCGGTAGCAGGAACAGGATTAACCACAGATGCAGCTAATTCATATTCTTCTTCCTTTAAGGTATAAGGAATATAATTGACAGGATTGCCTTCATAAGGATAGCTACCTTGGCTAACGGTACCTTCAACAGGTTTACGAGCAGTTAAGCTATCAGCAAAATTTGGGTTAATACTGTAATACTCATAACCTACTGGGCGGTACATATCAGGCATATACTCATAACCAGGGCTAAGCGCTTGTTTTCTGCAGGATGTGCCAAGGATGGCCATTCCTAAACCAAGGGCTAGGGTTAAACTTATGTTAGAAATTTTATGGATTTTCATTTTCAGTTGACCACAAATTATTTTTCAGAAATTTCGATTGCTCCAGTACTTTGAAGAAGCGATTTTATTTGCTCCTCTTCCACCTTATTGTCAGCCAAGTTGATTTGCATCATAAACTTATCGTCAGTAGTTCTTGGATCTGGATTATGAGGTTCGCGACCTGGATACAATTTATTAATTATCATAAAAGTGATAACCATACCATGACCCGCGCAGAAAACCGTCATTTCAAAAAGTGGTGGAATAAAGGCTGGCAGGTTCAAGTAAAAAGCAAAACTTGGTTTACCACCGATGTTCATTGGCCAGTCGTGAATCATCATATACCAAAGCATAAGGATTCCAAGAGACAAACCAGTTGCACCGTATACAAATGCACCGATAGAAAGACGTGTACGTGGAACACCGATTACAGGATCGATACCATGCACTGGAAAAGGAGAAAATACATCTTTGATGCGAACACCATTTCTGCGCAATTCTTTGGCAGCGTTCAACAACCTTTCGTCGTCATCAAATAGTCCGTATATTATTTTGTTGCTCATTTAACTTTATGCTAATCGGATTAGTGTTTGTATTGGGCTCCAGAAGATTTCAAAATTGATTTCAACTCAGCCATTGCAATTACAGGGAAGGTACGGCTAAACAATAGGAACAAAGTAAAGAATATACCGTTTGTTCCGATAAAGATACCTATGTCTACAAAGGTTGGGTGATAAATCAACCAACTAGATGGAACATAGTCGCGGTGTAGAGAAGTTACGATAATTACGAAACGCTCAAACCACATACCTATATTAACAAAGATAGAGATAATAAAAGTGGCAATCAAACTTCTACGGATTCCTTTGAACCAGAAAAGCTGAGGCGTAATAACATTGCAGGTCATCATGCTCCAATAAGCCCACCAATAAGGACCAGTAGCACGGTTCAAGAATGCATATTGCTCGTATTCAACTCCCGAATACCAAGAAATAAACAATTCTGTAAGGTATGCTACCCCTACAATTGAACCAGTTAAGGTAATAACCTTATTCATGGATTCAACGTGGTTCAAGGTAATGTAAGCTTCAAGATTCAATACTTTACGTACAATCAATAGAAGTGTTAAAACCATGGCAAAACCAGAGAAAATCGCACCAGCAACGAAGTAAGGCGGGAAAATTGTTGTATGCCATCCAGGGATAATCGAGGTGGCAAAGTCCATGGATACGATTGTATGCACAGAAAGTACAAGTGGCGTTGAAAGTCCGGCCAATACTAAAGAAAGTTCTTCAAAACGGTGCCAAGCTCTGGCGTTACCGCTCCATCCGAAACTTAAAACATTATAGATAGAACGGCGAAGAGGATTTCCAGACATTTGAGCTCTATCGCGGATAGTTGCAAAGTCAGGAATCAATCCAGAATACCAAAAAACAAGTGAAATGGTAAAATAAGTTGTTACCGCAAAAACGTCCCACATCAACGGCGAGTTAAAATTAACCCACAAAGAACCAAATTGGTTTGGCAAAGGAAATAACCAATAGTCTAACCAAGGACGACCTGTGTGCATAGTAACGAAAACGGCTGCACAAATAACCGCGAAGATGGTCATAGCTTCAGCTGAGCGGTTAATGGACATACGCCATTTTTGACGGAACAATAAAAGAATTGCCGAAATCAAGGTTCCGGCGTGACCGATACCAACCCACCAAACGAAGTTAGTGATATCCCATGCCCAACCTACGGTTTTGTTGGCTCCCCAAGTACCGATTCCGGTACCAATGGTATAGGCTAAACAACCTATTCCATAAAGGGCTGTAATAGCTGAAAGGGTAAAAACTATCCACCACCATTTATTAGCTTTTCCTTCAACTGGGAAAGAAATATCCTCGGTGATTTGATGCCAGGTCTTTTCACCTAAAATGAGGGGTTCCCGGTAATTTGATTCGTGACTTGCCATTTACACTTATACTATATTAGGTTAGTATCTAAATTTTAATTTGATTAGCTAAAAATTTTAACGTTCTCGTTTTCTTCTTTGCTGCGGTTACGAACTTTGGTCATGTACCAAATATTTGGTTGGATACCAACTTCTTCTAGCATGTGGTAACCACGCTCGTCTTTTGAATATTTAGCTACTTCAGTTTCTGCATCGTTCAAATCACCAAAAAGGATAGCGTTGGTTGGACAAGCAGATTGACAAGCTGTTTGAATTTCGCCATCTTTGATCTTACGTCCTTCTTTTTTAGCTCTCAATTTTCCTGATTGAATACGTTGAACGCAGAAAGAACATTTTTCCATTACCCCTCTTGAACGCACGGTAACGTCAGGGTTGATAACCAACTTACCTAAATCATCATTAAAATGGAATGGGAATTGATCGTTATCGAAGTATTTGAAGTAGTTAAAGCGACGAACTTTATATGGACAGTTATTGGCGCAATAACGAGTACCAATACAACGGTTATAAGTCATTTGGTTCAAGCCTTCGTTGCTGTGGGTAGTAGCAGCAACTGGACAAACAGTTTCACAAGGAGCATGGTTGCAATGTTGGCACAACATTGGTTGGAATACCACCGATGGATTCTCAGAGGCATCTTCCATAGCCAAGAACTTATCAATAGCACCAACACCCTTCTCTTCCGCTTTCTCTTCTGTCATTTCAGAAGTATAGTAACGGTCGATACGAATCCAATGCATCTCCCTATTTCTGCGCACTTCATCTTTTCCCACTACAGCCACATTGTTCTCACTTGAACAGCTGGTTACACATGAACCACAGCCAATACAAGCATTCAAATCAATGGTCATACCCCAACGATGACCTCTTTCAATCGGATGATCATCCCAAAGGTTAACTTTCGTTACTGGAACTTTTCCATGATTGGTGGTTTGAAGCAATTTATCAGGATTTCCAGATTTTGGATCTTTTATATAATCGGCTAACAAAGTTTCTTTTACCATATCCCTACCCATCAAAGTATGGTGGGTTTGGGTTGCAGCAACTGGATATTGCTCTCCAGTTTTGGTAACCGTAACATTCAGGTTTTGGTAATCAAAATAGCCATTTGCTGTTGAAACAAAATTAAACAGGTTAGCACCAATTCCATCAGCTGTTTTTCCAGCTTTTGTTCTACCATAACCTAAGGCAATCGAAACCGTACCTGCTTTTTGACCTGGTTGAGGGATAGCAGGAAGTTTAATTGACTTACCATTTACAGTAACCTCCACTACATCCGCCATCTCCCAGTTGTCACCATCTTCAAAAGTAGTAAGCCCAAGTTTTTTCATATCAGGAACCGCCATTGCTACATAGTTGTCCCAAGTATATTTGGAGATAGGATCAGGGAATTCTTGCAACCAAGGATTGTTTGCTTGTGCGCCATCACCTAAACCAGTTTTGGTATAGATTACCAATTCCATTGAACCTCCGCTAGCTTTGGTAGCAGCGGCGGCAGCAGCATTTAAGTCAGCAGCATTTACAGCAGCAACAGCAGCAACTGGGGAAGTTTCAAAAACCCCATTTTGCAAAGCTCTTACCCAAAATTCTTCAGCACCGAATCCTTCGGTTGATTTACTATGAAGATTAGTTAACCAATATGATTTAATAAAACTGTGATAATCCCCAGCAATATCAGCCCAAGCCAGCAAACTATCTTGCATTTGGCGAGTTTTGAATAAGGGAGCTATTGAAGGTTGAGTTAAGCTAAAGAAACCTGCTTTTGGCTCAGCATCATCCCAACTTTCCAAGTAATGATTAGCTGGAGCTAGGTATTTAGTTAGGGAACCTGTTTCATCAGCACGATCGCCAAAGTAAACACTTAGTCCTACTTTTGGCAGGGCTTCTGCGAAACCTGGCAATGAATAAGCAGGATTGCAACCATTAATAAGTAATGCATCAACACTTCCTGCTTTCACATCTGAAACAAGAGCCAAAACTTGGCTATCAACACCTTGACGAAGGTTTAATGGATTTTCCAAGTCAATGGTTGAACCATAGTTACCCAACAATGCATTAATTGCATTGACAATTATTTGTACATTAGAATCATTTGAACCAGCAACTACTATTGAGGCTCCTTTATTTGCCCAAAGTTCATTTGCTGCTTTTGAAATAGCCTTATCGCCTTCTGTACCTGAGGAGGAAAGAGTAGCAGCACCCGCTTTTTTAGCAATTTCATTGTAGAGATTAACAACTGCTTTACTTAATTGAGACGCTTTAAGGGCAACTCGAACATCCGCATTCGAACCAGACAAGGAAAGTGCCGTTTCAAATTGGAAGTGGCGACTCATAGCCTTATTCTTAGGATTGCGAGTTGCAGCATAAGCATTTGCAAAAGCATTACCATTCAACCAAGTGTTCATAAAGTCAGCTCCAAAACTTACTATTACTTTGGATTTATCAAAATAATAGTCTGGTACAACTGCCTTACCAAAACTTGCTTGATTAGCCGTAATTAAACCAGAATAAGAAACAGCATCATAAGTAACAACTTCAGTTGTAGGATATTTCGCTTTGAACTGAGCTAAAAGGGCTTTTGTAGAAGGACTGATAATTGAGGAAGTCAAAACCCTAATTTTTCCACCTTTAGCAGAAATCTCAGATAATTTTGCTTTTACTTCAGCATCTAAAGTAGACCAAGAAATTTGGCGTCCAGCAGCTTCTGGACCTTTGGCACGGCCATTGTCATAAAGTCCTAAAACTGATGAGTTAATTCGTGCATTAACAGTACCGTTTGAGACTTTAGAAAGTTTATTGCCTTCAATTTTAATTGGGCGACCTTCGCGAACCTTTACAAGAATGCTAGCATAATCATTGCTATCATAAAAAGTGGTAGCAAACCAATTGGCTACACCAGGAGTAATATCTTCTGGTTTATTGAGGTAGGGAATAGCGCGGTTAACAGGAGCTTCACAAGCAGCAAGGGTAGCAGCAGCAGTGGAAAATCCCAAAAACTTCAAGAAATCACGGCGGTTGGTCGATGTTTCCCCTACATTCTCATGACCAAGAAGTTCTTCAACTTTGGCATTTTCAGGAAACTCAGACTCTACTGACTTTTTGAAAGCTTCGCTAGGATTTAATTGTTCTAGACCTTTCCAGTATATTTTATTGCTCATCGTTGGGATTGTGCAAAGAGTAATTGAATAATAATTTTAGTAGTGGCATTTAGAACATTCTGTTCCGCCCATTGTTTCAACAGTAACTTTCTCCATTTTATCCAAGGACTTCTGATTGTTCTTCTTCAAATAGGTATTGAAACGGTGTTTAATATCGGTGTAGTAACCATTACCTTCCATTTGAACTTGGGTTTCGCGGTGACAATTTACACACCAACCCATAGTAAGAGGAGAATGTTGTTTAACCACAGCCATTGAGTCAACTGCACCATGGCAGGTTTTACATTCAACCTTTCCAACAGAAACGTGTTGTTGGTGGTTGAAATAAACGTGATCTGGAAGCGTATGAACTTTTATCCATTTTATTGGTTTAGGATTTGATCCATAGGTTTGAGTGGCAGGATTATAGTCTAATGCAGCATAAATCTTGGCAATCTCAACTTTTCCATATTTTGGGCCACTTGTGATAGCCTTATGGCAGTTCATACAAACATTGGCAGAAGGAATTCCTGCGTGTTTACTACGTTCGGCACCCGAGTGACAGTATTGGCAATTAATTTTATTTACTCCAGCGTGAAGTTCGTGAGAGAATTTAATAGGTTGTTCAGGCTGATAACCTGTGTAGATACCAACACCCATCATTGCATCCCATCCCAATTTAAACACCCAAAGCACAAACAAAAATCCTCCTAAAGCAACTAATTTTTTGTTGCTATTCAACCAATAACGAACGGCATCCATACCTTCGTGTTGAACTGGAGGTGTTGTACCTTCTTTTTCAGCAAGTACAGTTTCAAGGTTTCCTTTGATTTTGCCAGTAAATAGAAAAACTAGGATAAATAACAGTGAGAGACCTAGCAAAACATAAGTTACCGTATTATCATCCTTAGGGGCCACTTTTTCAGCACCAGCGTCAGCCGCAGGAGCGCCAGCCTTTGGTTCTTCTTTAGGAGGAGCAATGATGTAATCCACAACAGCGTTCAATTCCTCGTCAGAAAGCCATTCGAACTCGCTCATAGCTTTTTTGTCGTTCTCATTGTACACTTTGTTGGCATACGCATCGCCAGAGGCCCTTAGCTTGGTGTTGTTTTTAACCCATTTCATTAACCAATCTTTGGCTGGCTGAGGAACCCTTCCGGCTATCCCCTCCAATCCTGGACCGTTAATTTTTTCGGCTGTTAGTTTGTGACAAGCAGAACAGTTTGCCTTGAAAAGTGCTTTTCCATCCGCTGCAGCAAAAGAATTTGAGGCGGAGAATACGGAAAGTACTAACGTAAATAGAAGTAAATGTTTTCTAAAATTCATGGAGCCTTCTCGGTTTGAACCCATTGATTTCTCTAATTTTTAGTGTTTGAAGCTTTTGGATAGAACATCCAAAATTCCGCCGCAAAAATAGAAACACAAGAGAAGTGTGATTAACTTTTTTTAAAGAAAATACAATTTAGAACCATTCTAAATAAGAGACAGGGTTTTCTTATCTGATTTTAGGACAAATTGACTGAAATGCATATAAATGTATAAACCCAAGGAGTTTTACAGAATCCTTTATATTTGCAGTCATGAATTCAAGGGCTAAGCAACTTACACTTTTGACAATTTTAGCAGTATTAGTGTCTTTAGAATCTAAATCTCAGGTGAAGGATACCTTAAAGAAAGGAAGTTTAATACTCAATGAGTCTGAAAATATTCGAACCCTTGTTAACACATACGTAGCAGAAAATAGCGCAAAAAAAACTACCGAAGGCTATAGGGTTCAGATTTTATCAGAATCAGGGAATGAGGCTAAGAAGAAAGCTATGGAAGTCAAAACAGCTTTTCTATCACAATATTCGAGTTATCCTGCCTATTTACTATTTCAAACACCTAATTTTAAGATCAGGGTAGGAGACTTTAGAACCAAGTTGGAAGCATATCAATGTTTGAAACAAATACAAGTAAATTTCCCAAATGGTTTTGTGGTTAAGGATGACATCCAATTTCCATCCTTGGAAAATTAATTATACTTTGAAAGAACCTTTTGAATCAAATTACCTTTTAGAAGTACTTCTTCCCATTCCTTCTCAGGATCAGAATTGATAGTAATAGCCGAACCTGTGGCAAAGAAAAACCTTTTGGATTTTAAATCCACGAACACACTTCTGATTAGCACATTAAAATCCATATTTTGATTTGGGGAAACATATCCGAAACTACCTGAAAACGGCCCCCTTTTAAAGCATTCAAATTGTTCAATCAATTTCATAGCCATAATTTTTGGGGCACCAGTCATAGAGCCCATAGGGAAAATGGCTTTTAGAATAGAATCCAAATTCAAATTTTCACTAAGTTCACCCGAAACACTAGAGACCATTTGATGAACATTTGGGAAGGAGAAAACTTCACATAGGCTATCCACATTTACTGAACCTACTTTACAAATTTTAGAAAGATCATTCCTTGTTAAATCAACAATCATACAATTCTCTGCTCTCTCTTTTTCATTCAAATACAAACTGCGCTTCATTTCATTGTCATAGTCCTCATCAGGGAACCTTGCTGTAGTACCCTTCATAGGTTGTACCAAAATCCTACCCTCTTTTTTCTTAAAAAATCTTTCAGGACTAGCCGAAACAATTAAAAGGTCACCTAGTCTAGCAAATACACTAAAAGGAGCTGATGCCAATGAATTTAAACTATAAAACAAATCAGCCCAATCGGCAGAAATATAGGTTCCATAGTATGGTATACAATAATTAATCTCATAAATATCACCTTGCTGAATATGCCGTTTTAATTCTTGGAGTATATCTAAAAATTTTTCTCGTTTTAGAGCGGGATGCACTAAAATGGAGCTTGTTACATATTGGTGGTTCAACTCCGATTTCCCATAGTCGATATAAGCCTGATTTAATTCAGTATAAACTTTGCTAGTGCTGAAGAAAAGGCTGGAAGAAGCTAAATCTATTAAGGCTGGGTTTGCAGAAAATAATTGATTTTCAAATGCATTTTTATGGTCATATCCAACAATACCAAAATGCCAAAGATGGCTTTGGGTAGGGATTTCAATACTCAAACAATCATCTTCTGAAACACCAAGTAAAAAATCAAGTTCACAAGGGAAATTATGACCAGACCTATTTGATAATAGCAAGGCAAAATCCATTGGTTGGGAAAGAATTCCGTTTAGTATTGCTATTAATTTCCTTTGTACCATAATTTTAAAGCAAAGTTGCAATAAAATAAAGGAATCCCTCATTTTTTTTTCCTAGTACCTTTTAAAAAACCTATGTCGTTCGTAGATATTTTGAAAATTAATTTGTTCAATCGGGGTTAGAAAGCTACTTTTGTTCACATAAACTTTTAGAATATGCTAAAAATTTACAGAAATGTTTTATGCGGGTTGACCATCTTTACCTCGCTTTCTGATTTCTCTTTTGCCCAATCAACAAAATTGGTCAATGGAGGAGCAAGGATTGTAGTTTCTTCAAGTACTGTTCTTCGAACTGATGATTTTGTTAATTCAACAATTAGTGGAACAGATGGTGCGGTTACAAATAGTGGATTTATAGGTTTAACTGGGAACTGGACGAACAATGCTTCAGGTGGTGGTAATGTTTTTACCTCAAATGATGGAGATGTGGTATTTGGAGGAACAGGAATTCAAAGTATTGGAGGCACTTCAGAAACCAAGTTTAACAATATTACAATAGAATCATCTTCCCCTGGGTTGATATTAAATACGAACACGACAATAGGAGGCGGATTTTCAAATCCTTTAGGTGTTCTCACGTTTAATAACAATATTGTTGACTTGAATAGTAAGGTGCTAACAATAACTAATCCCAATCCTAATGCAATTGATGTTAGTAGTGGAGGCTTTATTCGCAGTGAAACTACACCATCCTCAGGTTATGGAATAGTTAAATGGAACATAGGAACCAATACTGGAAACTTTATTGTTCCTTTTGGAACAGCATCAAATGCAGATATTCAATTCCAATATAATGTAGACAATGTTGCTGGGGTTGGAAACGGATACATTGAATTTGCCACCTATCCAACTTCAGGAGGAAATACACCTTTTGCAACAGGGGTAACGCATGTTACAAATGATTTAGGTGTAGATAATTCAGCGAAGGTATATGACCGTTTTTGGATTGTTTCACCACAAGGATACTCAACCAATCCAAAAGGAAAATATGTTTTCAAATATTTAGCCTCTGAAATTGATGGCGCAACAGAAGCAAACTTAAGAGCTCAACGTTTTAATACAACTTTAAATCAATGGGGTGATTGGTTGTATAGTCCTGCACCTAGTTTAGGTTCAAAAACAGTTACTTTAGATATTGCCAACCCATTGGATTATTTTGACACATGGACTTTAGCTGATAATAGCAACCCTCTTCCAATTGAGTTAGTTAGGTTTTCTGGAGAATGCGATGGAAGTGTTGTTAATTTAAACTGGACAACTGCATCTGAAGTGAATGTAAGCCACTATGAAGTTGAAAGAACCATAGATGGGGTTCATTTTGATAAAGTTGCGGAAGTGGTTGCCATTGGTTTTTCAAATAATTTACATTCCTACGATGCTAAAGACGAGCACCCATATGCTGGAACTGCTTACTATCGCTTGAAAAGTGTTGACTTAGATGGAAGTTTTGAATATTCAGACCTTATTGCTACTGGATGTCAAAATAATGACAATGTTGAATTTAGTTTTCAAAATGCCTACCCAACTGGAGATGGAAATCTAAATTTAGTTTATACTGCTGAACAAAATGAATCATTTGATGCTTCATTGTTTGACATGTCTGGAAAATTAATAGCAACAACTACAGGATTTGCTGGTATAAAAGGAAACAACCAGAACAAAATGTTCATTGGTGATTTGGCTCCAGGAATCTATGTAGTAAATATGCTCAATGGCGATAGAATTTATAGTAAGAAAATTTTTATGAACTAAATTTCATACTTAAGTATAAAGCAAAAGAGCCACTATCAAAACATAGTGGCTCTTTTGCTTTAAAAAGTCTAGCAGAGAATACAAATATTGACTATTGATTCTTTCTATTCTAAATCAAAAACTAGGAAAATAAATTTTAACCCAGATTACGCATTAGAAATGAGTAAACGATTAACAAGTTGTAAATCAATTTGTATGGCCAAATTGAAAACAACTGCTATCCCGAAATTTCTTAGGGAGGGGTAAACCCAACTAAAAAAAGTAGTTCGGATTAATAAATCCTCCAATTGATTAATTCCATCTAACTTAAGTCTAAGTCATTGTATTTTAATTATTTCGGAAATTTCATTTATTAATATCTTTTTTGGATAGATAGTTTTGTTTTTATAGGAATCCAAGAGGTCGCTTCGCTTAGTTTCTTGATAAAAAAGAAACAACTACCTCTTGGATACCATTGAAATAATAATTATTCATCCAAAAAAAATCAAGGCTATGAACTTTTTTCGGGAAAACTACGGAAGGCTTTTTTTACAGAATGAAAATGAACTCCTTCCTCCGGTCGTCAAACACATTTTCATTCCCACACATGCCATGTCCCACAAAAGCCTTCCTCGTTTTCCACGAAAAAATTTCAAGGCCGCCCCCAGATTAAAAATTGTACGTCAATTGGGGCTTCTTTCTTTCAAAATCCTTTTTATACAAGGCTGGAAACCACTAGTTAGCACATTAATTCCAGAAGTAAGCTCCTATTAGAATTTGGGTTAAAAAGGGATTCCAAAGCAGTTTTGATTGGAAATAGGCTCTTAGGAAAGCTACCAAAGCCAGGTTGGTAATCCGGGTAGGGATTGCAGTGGAAAACCCACAGCGGCCTTAGCGAAGCTAAAGGCGCGAGGATTTGCAACGGAAAGCCCGACCATTCGCATATTCCAATGCCAAGTTCCAGGTACGAAATTTAGGGCGAATGGGACCCGCCAAACCTAAACACATCAAACTAAAATACCTTTGAGATAAAAAGGAAAAGCGCATAAATGAACTACTTGGTTTAGTAAAACTAGATCGACTTACTAAAAGTTGGTTTATTTTGTTCTTGTAATTCGGCTTTTGCGTCTAGTGCAAAACAAATATTCCTTAAAAAGGGCTTTCCTGCTTCTAAAACTTGAATTGAACATTTATCTAACTTAACCAAACCATCCTCTTCCATTTCCTTCAATTTTTTCATTCCGATTTCTAATGCTGGTGTGAATTCGAAATCTTCTTGCCAACTGGTGTAGAAATTACACATTAGATTTAGAATATGTCTTCTTAAAATCAAATCTTCATTGGATAATTCATGGCCTTTAAAGAAAGGGAACTCATTGGAATCCAAATGCTTATAATAATCTTCGACCTTCTTCTCATTTTGTACAAATCCGGTCCAGGAGTCACTAATGGAAGATGCCCCTAAACCAACCAACAATTTGGTTGTATTGGTGGTATAGCCCATAAAATTTCTATGTAGCCTTCCCTTATGCATAGCATCAAACAAAGAATCATTTGCTAGAGCGAAATGATCTATTCCAACTTCTCGATATCCAGCTTCTTCTAATAAGGCTCTACCAAGTTCATACAATTTTCTTTTTTGCTCTCCGGAAGGTAAATCATCTTCGGTGAATTTTCTTTGACCAGGCTTAATCCAAGGAACATGGGCATAACTGTAGAAAGCAATTCTATCAGGACGGAGGTCTTTTACTTCCAACACGGTATTGATAATACTATCATTAGTTTGAAAAGGGAGACCATAAATTAGGTCGTAGTTTATGGATGTGTAACCTAAGGCTCTAGCTTGAGTGGTAACCCGCTTCACATCTTCGACTGTTTGGATTCGATTAATGACATCCTGAACAATAGGGTCAAAGTCTTGTACACCAAGGCTTAGTCTTTTAAATCCAAGACTAGCAAGGGTTTGCAAATGATCGAATGTCGTATTATTAGGATGTGCCTCAAAACTCAACTCGGCATCAGGAGCCAAATCAGCACTTTCAAGTATATTTGAAAGTAAATATTGCAAATTAGTTGGCGAAAAAAAAGTTGGGGTACCACCACCTAGATGAATCTCCTTAATCAAAGGTTTAGTTTCGAAAACTTCCAAATACAGCTTCCATTCCTTTACAATTGCCTTAATATATGGAGCTTCAACGGCATGGTTGATGGTGATTCGGGTATTGCATCCACAATACGTACAAAGACTCTCACAAAAAGGAAGATGAATATACAAACTGATTCCATCGACCAAATTAGAATGATTATAGGTTTGCTTAAATAGGCGTTTCCAATCAGCTTGTGAGGGAGGGTTGGTATCCCAAAATGGCATGGTTGGATAACTCGTATATCGAGGAACCGCTACGTTGTATTTTTCAACCAATGAATTCATATAGGTTTGGGGGATTTTAAAACAATGATAAATAGAAAAACAATCATCATTAGAAGTTGTAGAAAGAAAAATAGCTAAAGACGATATTCATCCTTGTAAACAGTCGGTCATTTTCATGCTTAGTTTTGAAATACGGAGCAACTACTTACCCTTTTTGAAAAGGAAAAGGTTTTATACCACATAGGATAAATCCATATCAAACTTCTTTTCATCTCTTATTTATGACAGCAGGAGTGGTGAGTTAATCCATTTTCCATTTGAATAGAAGGACTGATATAAGGAATACCAAGGTTCATTCCCCTCAAAATAAGCATGATAGCTGTGATTCCTACTACCACTGGGACAACTTTTCTGATCTTCTCACGGAACTTGACACTTATTTGATCGCGAATAATTGTAACCAACATCATAGCAGGAAAGGTTCCCAATCCAAAGGCTGCCATAAATAAAGCCCCATAACCAGCGTTTCCTTGAGCAATTGCACCAGCAATACCTAGGTATACCAAGCCACAAGGAAGCAAGCCATTTAACAACCCTATTAGAAATAATGAACTATGGCTATGGCTGCCAAAAAGCGTTCTGAGTTTTGCCTTAATCCATTCAACGCCAACGTACAGTTTACCCTGGGGCAATTTGGAGCTTATTTGAGGAAAGACAAGGCCCACCAAAATCAGTACTCCAACCGAAATTGACAATTTACTCTGTAGTCCGGCCAAGGCAAACCCTTGACCAATAAGTCCAAACATTAGGCCAAGTATGGCATAGGTAACAATTCGTCCGGCATTATAAAGAAAGGCACCAAACCATCGATTTAGCAAGGATGTTTGTTTTATTGGAATGCTAAGCGCAATAGGTCCACACATTCCTACGCAATGGAAACTTCCTAAGAATCCAAGTGTTATTGCAGCGAGAAGAAACATATTATTGGATTTGAACTACACCTTCGTTGTAAAAGGCCACTTCATTGGCTTCCCATTCCATTTGAAGTTTATACAAACCTGGTGTTAAATTTTGAGTGGATAAATCAATTGAACATGTAGTATCTGCAGAGATCTCAATTGTTTTGTCAAGAGCTGCATCAGAAGGGCGATAGAAAAAGGCTTTGGCCTTAATTTTTTGTCCTTTTAGTTCTTGTGGGAATTGAAGAGCCAATTTACCTTGCTTAACCTCCCAAGTTAAATTGGATTTGAGGGAATTAGATTGGTTAATTCGATCTATCCGCTTTTGATACCTAATTTCCTGATCGTAATAATCCTTGGCTACCAAGTCTACTTTTTCTTTCATAGTCAAGGAAACCATAGTTATTATTAAGGCAACGAAACCAACATATAGAAGTACAATTCTGAATCCCCAGTTTTTCATGCTATTAAGGTTTTAATTTGATATAGGTCCTAAGAAACTTGTCTTTATTGTTTCCAATTTTTTGGTATCGGAATACACTCCAATCAACAACTGCGTTTTCCTTTCTTTAATTTCGGAAGCAGGAATTAGAATAAAAAATTCCGTTTCGGCTTTTGATTCATGGCCGACAACCAAATTTTTTCCTACCATTTTTATTTCCCCTTTTCCACCTTCTTCAATTTTCAAAAATACAGGAACATCTTTATGTGTTTTATTAATAAGCTTAAGATTGTACAGGTTACTAATTTTATTGTCGGGTTGTTGTTGGAACAACATACCTGGCGTGCGAAGTATAGTAGCATCGACACTCTTACGAGTAGCCAACAAAGTCACCAATACTCCAATCAATACAAAAAGGACAATGGTATAGGCAATAATTCTTGGAGTAAGTTTTAGCTTTTCTCCTTGAGCAATGCCTGTTTCAGACGCATATTTTATTAATCCTTTTGGTTTACCAACCTTGTCCATCATATGATCACAAGCATCGATACAAGCGGTGCATGCTGTACACTCCAATTGGGAACCATTTCGAATATCGATACCCATTGGACAAACCTTAACGCATTGAAAGCAATCAATACAATCGCCAACCTTATTAGTTTGTTCCTTTTTAAACTTAGATCGAGGTTCTCCTCTTAGGTAATCGTAAGCAACCAATATTGAATTTTTATCCGTCATTACTGCTTGAAGCCGTCCATAAGGACAAACGATTAAGCAAACTTGTTCTCTGAACCAAGAATAGACAGCAAAGAAAACCGTAGTAAAAATTAATAGGGCAATAAACCCGCCCACATGCATGGAAATAGGCTCATTTATAATTTTAAAAAGGTCATTCTTACCGATAAGATAGGCTAAAAACGTATTTGCAATAATAAAGGAGAGAATAAAGAAAATGATATTCTTTGAGCCCCTTTTCAGGATTTTCTCAGTTGTCCATTTGCTATTGTCCAGCACTTTTTGATGAGAAGCATCACCTTCGATCCAATATTCGATTCGGCGGAAAACCATCTCAAGGAAAATAGTTTGGGGACAAGCCCAACCACAAAATACCCGACCATATACCACCGTGAATAAAACAACGAAAAGCATGAAGGTTAGCATTCCGATTCCAAAGATGAAAAAGTCTTGTGGCCAAAAACCTACACCGAATAAAATGAATCTCCTTTCTAGAACATTAAACAAGAATAAAGGTTCATCATTGTATGTAATAAAGGGTATTGAAAAAAATACAATCAGATACAGAACACTTGCAAAAGATCGCAGGTTATACAATTTCCCATGGGGCTTTTGGGCATAGATCCAGTTCCGTTTACCTTCCTTTGTAATTGTTCCAATGCTATCCCTAAAGGATTCATCTTCAATTGGTTTATTTTTCGATTCCATATTTTATATTTTACCTATAATTTTTACTTCTATCCCTATAATTTTCAAAAAAAGTGGGGTTATGATGCCACCCCACAGGGCCATATTGCTTTTTTATTGTTTCTGCTCAGCAGGAGCGGCACTTACTGCCGATGAATCTACTGATGTGGCAGTGCTATCCTTAGGTGCAGGAGCTTCACCTGTGTATAAATCACCTTGAGCTTCTTTTGCATTTGGAGGATTTGTTCCTTTTAAAGACATTATATAGCTAGCCACTTTATGGATTTTTTTGGCACCAAGGTCTTGTTCCCAAGCCTTCATTCCTTTTTCGGGCCACCCCAATTTTACAGAGCGGTATATATCTTTTATTCCGCCTTTATGTAACCAGTAATCATCTGTAAGGTTAGGTCCCATTCCACCTTCTCCAAGTCTACCATGACAAGCTTGGCAGTTCTCGGTATAGATTGCTTTCCCTTCCTCCAAAGCTGCTGCATCAGAAAGTGCAACAAGCTTTTCTTCATCAATAAGATCTGGGGCTGATTTCTTGAAAGCTGCAACATCCTTTGCCCCTTCTTCCATTTGTTCGTTGTATTCTGCTTCCATCAATTTTCCTGTTTTGGAAATATGGTAATGGAACAAATAAACAACGGAGAAAATAATGGTCACATAGAAGCCTCCAACCCACCAAGGAGGCAAGCTGTTATCTAATTCCTTGATACCATCGTAGTTGTGATCGAGGAGGATATCTTCTTCCTTTTCAATAGCTACAGATGCATTCAATTGATCAAAGACGCTTTTACGAACTACACCAGATTTAGCCAATTCCTCTTCTTTCTCTTTTATACCAAGAAGATCATTAATTATTCCGTAAAGATTCCAAATTACATACACTTCGAACAATATAGCGATTACCATAAAGTAAAAAGTAAATGCATCAAGGCCCATATAACTGTCCCATGTGCTTTCAACAGCAGGAGCAACCGCTTCCTGGGCAGAAGCAGTAAAAGACAATCCTCCAAGAACAATCAGAGCTAGGAAGGATTTTAGGCTAGCATTATCCCCTTCTTTTTTTACTTTATCTACCTCTACCCGGTGATAGGCTGATGTTTTTACTACATCAGCCATGACAATTATTACAACAAGAAGGAAAAGTATAGTAATTAAAAGTCCAATAAACAAAGGATTGCTATATACGCTGGACGTTTCAACAGCCTTTGTTGCAGCTTCCTGAGCACTTGCACTGAGGTTTAGGCCTGCAATTAATGCTAGGGAGAGCAAGGCTTTTGGGGTTGCCCATTTGGTTAGGTTCATTTTATTTTTACCTGATTTCATGATTGAATGATTTAGGTGTTAATTATTCAGTTTCCAATGGAATATTCTCCAGTTTTTTCAAGTAATCTTTGTCTGCCTTTAAAACAAACAAGAGAAGCCCCAAAAAGAAGGTGAAGAAAATAAAGAGGGAAATCATTGGATAAATTTCAATCCCTGCTATGCTGGATAGATAGTTGATGAATTTCATGGCTTTGCTTATTTTTTATTACCTTTAATATCGGTTCCAATGCGTTGTAAATACGCTATAAGAGCCACAATTTCCTTATTACTAGCTGTTGCTATTCCGTCTTTTTTCAGGTTACCTGCAATGCTATCGGCTTGGTGCATCAAAGCCTGGTTCGCTTTTGCATCAAAGCCTACAGGATAAGGTACCCCAAGCGTTTGCATGGCCCTAATTTTGCCTGAGGTGGAAGCAGTATCTAAATCATTATCCAACAGCCAAGGGTAAGTTGGCATAATTGAACCAGGAGACATTGTTGTTGGATCCATCATATGGTTATAGTGCCAGGAATCTGGATATTTGCCTCCCACACGATGCAAGTCTGGCCCAGTGCGTTTCGAACCCCATTGGAACGGATGATCATATACGAATTCACCTGCTTTGGAATATTCACCATAACGAGCCGTTTCGGAGCGGAATGGACGAATCATTTGGGAGTGGCAGGTGTAGCAACCTTCGCGGATATAAATATCACGACCTTGCAATTCAAGTGGTGTATAAGGTTTTACGCTAGCAATTGTTGGAATATTGGATTTCACCAAAAAGGTAGGTATCATTTCAAACAGACCACCGATTAGGATCATAATCAAACTTAACACTAAGAATTGGATAGGTTTACGTTCAATCCAACGGTGCCAGTGTTCGGTACCATGCTCTACATAAACAGCAGGAAGTGCCGGAGCTTCTGCTGGTTCGTTTTCCAAGAATGAACCTTGAGCTACGGTTTTAATTAAGTTGTAGGTCATTATAAACACACCAACCAAATACAAGGTGCCACCTAAAGAACGAGCAGCATACATTGGCATAATTTGGGTAACCGTTTCCAAGAAGTTAGGATACTTCAACAAACCTTCTTGTGTAAACTCTTTCCACATTAAGCTTTGCATGAAACCAGCCCAATACATTGGAATGGCATAAAAGATAATACCAAGTGTTCCCAACCAAAAGTGCCAGTTGGCCATTTTTTTGGAATACAATTCGGTACGGAACATTTTGGGAATCAAATAATATAGGATACCGAAGGTCAAGAAACCATTCCAACCAAGGGCACCAACGTGAACGTGAGCAATAATCCAATCAGTAAAGTGGGCTATAGCGTTTACATTTTTAAGAGAAAGCATAGGCCCTTCAAAAGTTGCCATACCATAGGCAGTAACTGCTACAACCATAAATTTAAGTGTAACATCTTCTCTTACTTTATCCCAAGCACCTCTTAAAGTTAGCAATCCATTAATCATACCGCCCCAAGATGGCGCAATAAGCATAACGGAGAAAACGGTACCAAGGGATTGAGCCCAGTCAGGAAGAGCAGTATACAACAAGTGGTGAGGACCTGCCCAGATGTAAAGGAAAATCAAGGCCCAGAAGTGGATGATTGACAAACGGTAGGAATAAACTGGGCGATTGGCTGCTTTAGGAATAAAGTAATACATCAAACCCAAGTAAGGCGTAGTTAGGAAGAACGCAACAGCATTGTGTCCATACCACCATTGAACAAGGGCATCCTGAACACCGGCATACCAAGAGTAACTTTTAAATAGAGAAACTGGAATTTCGAAAGAGTTAACAATGTGAAGAACTGCAACAGTTACAAAGGTTGCTATGTAAAACCAAACGGCCACATATAAATGACGTTCGCGACGTGTTAGGATAGTTCCAAACATATTTACACCAAACACCACCCAAACAAGTGTAATGGCGATATCTATCGGCCATTCCAATTCAGCATATTCCTTTCCTGTTGTAATTCCTAAAGGAAGCGTGATTGCAGCTGATACAATAATCAACTGCCAGGCCCAGAAATGCAGATTACTTAAGAAATCACTGAACATTCGGGCTTTGCAAAGCCTTTGCAGTGAATAATAAACCCCCATAAAAATACCATTTCCAACAAATGCGAAAATCACCGCATTGGTATGGAGTGGTCTAAGTCGGCCGAAGGTTGTAAAACTAATTCCGAGGTTAAGAGCAGGAAACACAAGCTGCAATGCGATGTATAAACCTGCAAGCATACCGACGATTCCAAATAGTACGGAGGCGTAGGCGAATTTTCTGACAATACCATTGTCATAGGAGAATCTTTCTAATTCCATGATTAATTAATTTTAGGATTAATAGATTTCGTAGCTGTTTCGTTTTCAAAAAGCATACGTACTGACGGAGTGTAATCGTCTTCGTATTGTCCACGGGTCATAGCCCAGAGGAAGGCTCCTAGAAACCCAGCCGCTACGACAAGGCTTGTACCGATTAAGAAGTATAATGCGCTCATTTGTATGGGTTGATTAGCATGGGCAAAACTACCCTAGGTCGTTTGGGGGAATCATGAGTGCAGTCAGAAAGCAAACTGATTTTCGTCAGTTGGAAAAAAAGCACACCATGTGTAAGTCGAAAGAGGAATATTGAAAGTCTATTTTCTGCCTTTATGAGAAATTCAGAATACTCCCGAATACAAAATTTTAATGCCCAACTTTGATTTACTTAAATTGTGCTAAACAGCATTTATATTGGCCTTTCCCTTGTATTTTCCAAATGGGAATTTGGCCATTAACCTAGAATACATATTAAAACTCGCTAATCGGAGTAAACCCAACTAAATCAGCCAGTTCGGAATAGCAAACCCTCTTATTGATTAATTTAGGTTGAAGAAGAACAGGCTGCGGAAACGCTAAATTTATAGTAGAAAGTTGGGGTTTGGGGATCGGGTAGGGATAGTAGCGGAAAGCCCACAGGGATGCGGAGGAACGGAGCAGACCGAGGACTTGCAGCGGATAGCCCGACCATTCGCCTTTTACAAAACTTAAAATTTGGCACGAATGGTTATGGCGAATGGGACCCGCCAAATAAAAAAAGAAAAAAATAACCCCTTTATATTTGTTATGTGGTACCTATAAATGAATAACCTCTCCGTAGGCCGCAGCAGCAGCTTCCATAATAGCTTCGCTCATGGTTGGGTGTGGGTGAACAGCTTTGATAAGCTCATGTCCGGTCGTTTCAAGTTTACGAGCTACTACAATTTCGGCAATCATTTCGGTTACATTTAATCCAATCATATGAGCGCCAAGCAATTCGCCGTATTTAGCATCGAATATAAGTTTGATGAAACCATCTTTGTTACCGGAGGCACTAGCTTTTCCAGAGGCCGAATAGGGGAACTTGCCAATTTTTAATTCGTAGCCGGCTTCCTTGGCAGCCTTTTCAGTCATTCCAACGGAGGCCACTTCGGGTTGGCAATAGGTACAGCCTGGGATGTTGTTGTAATCCAATGGTTCAGGATGGTGACCGGCAATTTTTTCAACACAAATTATTCCTTCTGCACTTGCAACGTGAGCCAAGGCTTGACCACCCACACAATCGCCGATGGCATAGTAACCAGGCATATTGGTTTGGTAGTATTCATTTGTAAGAATTTTTCCTTTATCGGTTGCAATTCCTACTTCTTCTAAGCCTAATCCTTCTAGGTTGGCGGCAATACCTACAGCGGACAAAACGATATCGCATTCAAGGGATTGCTCACCTGTTTTCGTTTTAATTTTCACTTTACAGCCATTTCCAGTGGTATCGACGCTTTCAACGCTGCTTTCGGTCATTACCTCCATGCCAATTTTCTTAAAACTGCGTACCAATTGTTTTGACACTTCTTCGTCTTCGAGAGGTACGATAGTAGGCAAATATTCAACTAAGGTCACCTTTGTACCCATGGTTTGGTAGAAGTAAGCAAACTCGCTTCCGATGGCACCGCTACCAACGATAACCATTGATTTTGGCTGACTTGGCAAGGTCATAGCTTCGCGGTATCCAATCACTTTTTTACCATCCTGTTTTAGGTTTGGGAGTTCTCTGCTGCGAGCGCCTACCGCCAAGATGATGTTGTTAGCCGTGAATTCGGTTGTTTTGCCGTCATCACCTTTCACTTCTACCTTCTTACCTGGTTTTACCTTTCCATAGCCTTTGATAATTTCGATTTTATTCTTTTTCATCAAGAATTGAACCCCTTTACTCATACCATCAGCTACGTCTCTGCTACGTTTTACTACCGCGCCAAAGTCCACTTCAGCTCCGCTGTTTACTTTGATACCATATTCAGAGGCATGGTTCAAATATTCAAATACAGCGGCTGATTTCAAAAGAGCCTTGGTTGGAATGCATCCCCAATTTAGGCAAACTCCGCCGAGTTCTGATTTTTCGACGATGGCGGTTTTTAAACCTAGTTGAGAGGCGCGTATGGCGGCAACGTATCCACCTGGACCGCTACCAATTACGATTAAATCGAAGTTCATGTGAGAAATTTGGGACGAAAGTAAGAAAATTCCCTGCTGGAAATGGATGAAAGTTCAGTTTTGGAGTTCGAGTCTAGGCTTGATTTTTATGGCAATGGCAATCAACTGTGTGGTCATTAATCATACCAACAGCCTGCATAAATGCGTAGCAAATGGTTGTACCACAAAATTTGAACCCACGTTTTTTCATGTCTTTTGCCATGGCATCGCTTTCTGGACAAGAGGCAATATAATCTTTGATTGTTTTAGGATTTCGTTGAATGGTTTTGTACCCTGTAAAGGACCAGATATACTTGTCGAAACTTCCAAATTCTTTTTGAGTCGCTAGGTAGGCTTTAGCATTCCCAACAGAGGCATAAATTTTTGCTCTGTTTCGGATGATTCCTGCATCAAGCATTAGTTCTTCCAATTTTGTTTCATCGTAGGCCGCCATTTTATGGGCATCAAATTGGTCAAAGGCTTTTCTGAAATTCTCTCTTTTACGGAGTATGGTTATCCAGCTGAGACCGGCCTGAAATCCATCCAAAATCACAGCTTCGAATAATTTCTGGTCGTTGTGTTGGGGAATTCCCCATTCAAAGTCATGGTATTCCATGTAGAGTGGGTCATTTCCGACCCAAGGGCATCTGGTTATTTCCATTATTATGATTGTTAAACATTATGATTGTAATACATAAATTTATCGAAGAGCATTTAGGACAGTTTGTGGAGTTATAACAAGATAGTCTTTGGGGACATTTTCATTAGGTTCTTGTTTTAGAAACAATACTTTTTGGATTTTTAGCTTACTGGCAAGTGGAAAGCCTTTTATTTTATCATCCATACTTTTACAAATGGTTTTAATATTGGGATTGTCCGACCATTTGCATTCCCCAATTAGCAGTGTTTTTTTATCCGAGGATTCAGAAACAACATCCAATTCAAATTCAATTTTTGAGGCAGTATTTCCCCACCAGCGTCGGGCAATATCCCAATCTTGATTATTGATTTTTAGGAAGGGGAGGGCCTCTCTACAGAGTTGTTCCCAGGTTTCACCTATAAACTGGGCGAAGTTTTTTTTCCATTCTTCTATTACACGATCGTTCATTCCGCCTTCAATTCTGGATTTATTGGCAATAACAAATCGGTAATGAAACCTCATAAAGGGATCATTAATTTTATAAAGGCCTCGCTTTGAGTTCTTTTCATTTTCTCCAAATGGTAGCTCTCTCCTTAAATAGCCCATTTCAATTAATGCCGCAAGTGGCCGTGCCAAGGAAGTTGCACTTTTCTCCAAACGAGTGGCGAACTCCGATTGGCGGGTAGTACCAGATCCGGCCAAAAGCATAATTGAATGTGTTTGGACCGCGCTTCGCATATCGTCCAAAAAAAGACGCATAGGTTCTTCGTAGAGTAAACTTTCGCTATTTAGAAGAAGGTTAGCCACAGCCGATTCGAAATTGGCCTGTTTACTTCGCAACACCCAATACCGTGGGACACCACCCCAGACCGCATATTCTTCAACAGCTTGAATTGGTTCAAGCCCCAATCCGTCTTGAATCCAACCAGCCTTTAGCGGGAGAATCCGAATGATATCATCTGTTCTACCATACAGGGGCGACTTACTATCCAGTATCAAACCTTGCATCATCTGTTGTGACGAACCGCAGATAACTAGGTTGTAATTGAGCTTTTTTTGGTCTAACAACCGTTGAAGTACACTAGGAAAAGAAGGGCTACTTTTGACCAAATAAGGGAATTCATCCAGGAAAAGAGTAGACTGAATAGACAGGTATTTGTTGAGATTATTAAGCAGACTTTCCCAAGTAGGGTAAGTTACATCTGCAAAACCAGGATATTGAATGGCAACTTCTTGGGATAGGAGGGCTCGCTGAATGGTCTCTTCCTGTTGGTCGCATTGAAAGAAAATGTCTTTTGGCTTCTTTAAATGATTCAATAGGGCAGATTTGCCGCATCTTCTTCGTCCGTAAACGGTTAAAAACACAGGTTGCGATGAGCTAAGTTGACGCTCAATCCTTTGTTGTTCGGCTATTCTATCTAAAAATGTATTCATTATACTCAACAAAGATAATGTTTTTCATGTATAATAATCAATTCAGCCGAATTTTATTATGCTCGTCAAACATTATGTTTAACAAACATAGTAAATGGATTGGGGTAAATTCACTTTTTGCTAACTAGAAACACTCCACTGAAAATAAGCAGGGCTGAAATTGCTTTTTGTATAGTTGGGGTATCTTGCCCTACCAACATAGCAAAAGCGGAAGCCAACAAAGGTTGAAGATAAATGTATATTCCAACCACGGAAGCACTGAGATGGGCCAAGGCCATAGTATTTAGCAAGTAAGCGAAGAAAGTTGTTCCAATAACTACAAAGGCAGTTGCCCAAAGGATAGAGGCAGGCATTGTATTCCAAGGTATAGCAGTAAATTGGTTGTAACCAAAAGGAATAACGTATATAGTCCCAAAGAGAAAAACCCAACGCATTACTGTAATTGGATGGTAGGTTTGCATTTTGGGCTTAATCATCACGATATAAATGGCATACGAAGTTGCATTAGCCAGAATCATTAAATCCCCTGCCATAGTATCAGAGCCGAACGAAAAGTCGGATTTTAAAAGCAAAAGGGACAGGGCTCCGATTAAGCCTAGGGCAATTCCGAGGATTTTTAGACCAGTTATTCGTTCTCCTCGGATAAAGGAGGCCATAATTAGCACCAAAACAGGTGTAGCCACCATAATTATTCCACCATTGATAGGACTGGTGCGGTTCAACCCTTCAAAAAAAAGCAATTGGTTTACGGCAATTCCAAAAATAGCTGACAAGGCAAAAAAGCCAATGTCTTTATTTTCAACTTTCTTATCTGGAATAAATAGTCCGGTTATCCAAAACAATAAGACTGCACCTAAGCATCGAAGTAAAATAAATCCTGAAGGTTGAATATATTGTGGCATAACCAACTTTGCCACACTAAAGTTGATACCATAAATAACATTAGCAGCGAGCAGAAAAAAATGGGCTCTTAGCGTCGATTTTTGCATGAAGACTGCAAAAATGCTAAACTATTCCATAGAAACTACACTTCCTTCTCTAAGGATTGAATTGTATGCTCAAGTTGTTTCAAATGCTTATTAAACCCTAGATAGAATAATAGTTTGGTGGTATAGTAAGATAGTGGGACAAAAACAAGCCAGCAAATTCCCAAGGCCATTAAAACGTATTTGTTGGAAAGAAACAGAATTAAATCTTGTTGTCCTCCAGCTTGCGCCCCTAAAAGAAATCCCCCTGTAATACTAATTGGATAAATTGCCAAGGCAGTATTTTCTTGGGTACTTTGCCAATTTCTATAAATATTTTCCTGGCCTTTAAGGTAACTCACCAGGTTGCAGGATAAATCAATGGATTGCTTTAATTTTCTGTAAGTTTTTAGAGAATGGTAAAAGGCCCATATGCACCAAATAATTACAATTCCTAGGAACAATTTAACAAGTAGGCTAACGTAGAAAAACAAGAATATCATGCCAAGACAAATAGCCAAAGTCCAAATCATATTCAGAAGAATGGAATACCGAATTTTTTCGACAGGCGATTTAGATCGAATTTTTGACAATTCAATGTTTTCCAAGATGGACTCCAAATCTTTGAATACAGGTTCCTTATTCATGGTTTTTGAGTAAGCTTCTTAGTTGTTGTTTAATTCTGAAGGTTTTTACCCCAACCGCATTGGGTTTTATACCGACCATACCTGCAATCTCCTCTTGAGAATACCCTTCCAAATAGAGGTGTATTAGAAATCGATCTTCTGGATTTAATTGTTTAATGGCCCAATCCAACCTTTCTTTGTCTTCAAAACGGTCTAGGGTAGAAGGACTTTGCTCCATTTCCTCCATTTCCAATGCCTTAAACAAATACACCTTTCTTTGACTAAGGATTGTATTAACTGCAATGCTGTAGAACCAAGTGCTGAACTTTGATTGGTGATTAAAATTTGGATAAGATTTCCAAGATTGAAATAAAATTTCTTGTAGCCAATCCTTTGCCTCCTCTGGGTCATCCGTATAGTAATGGATAAGTTTAAACACCATTCCTTTACATGAATTCACCAAAGCAAGAAAATCTTGTTCCTTCATCTATTTTACAAAGAAAAACCAAAAAGCCACAACAAACAAAATGGCCACATGAACAAGTAACCAAATTCTTTGATAAAGTGGTCGGTCGCTCCATTTAATTGCCTGGTCAAAAGGATCAAAAACCAAAGCAATTCCAAATTGCGTCATAAAATCGGCATAGTTCTTATTGAAAATAAGGTAATACAAGGCAAGTACTATAAAGGCACCATAGGCCATTTTATTAAAAATACTTGGACTTGGTGTAGTGACTTCATTTTGTGTTTCCATTGTTGTTGTTTTCCCATTAGTAGGAATTGATAGAGAAATATTACAAGACTAGCCTCTATAAATCCTAAGCAATTGAAATTCAAGTAGATTTATTTCTAAAATTGAAAGGAAAGTTCATGGCAATACTTTCAACAGACCTGCGTTTACAAGTTAATCATTTTAAAAGCTACCGCTCATGGTCGAATGTGACATTTGATGTTTAGAAATTAGGAATGTTGTATTCAATTGTCAATTCGCGTGGTTTCCAAGCCTGCAGCAGGATTGGGACAGAGATAGCCTTACTGGTGGTGATGGCTATAACTTCAGCCACAGCCCAAAAATCGAGCATCTACTTAGATGCGGAAAACGACTTTAAAACCGGCGTTGAACTTTATCAAAAGGAAAAGTTCACCTCTGCACAACGTCAATTTGAAAAACTGCTTCGTAAGCCCATTCCATTCCACCACCAGGACGAATTGCGGGCCACTGCCGAATATTACATTGCGGCTTGTGCCTACGAGAATTTCAATAAGGATGCCGAAATTCGATTACTAAATTTTATTCAATCAAACCCTACAAGTCCAAAAGTTAACAATGCCAAATTTGTTTTAGGAAAACTCAACTATAGAAACAAAGATTACAAAAACACGCTCATATGGTTTGGACAGGTTGATGTATACAAGCTTTCGGATGCAGAACAGGCAGAATACCATTTCAAAAGTGGTTATTCGCACTTCCAAAACGAAGATTTCGACAAGGCTAAAGGTAGCTTTAAGGAAGTGAAGGACTTTTCTACCAAATATGGTGCTCCAGCTTTGTATTATTATTCTCATATTATTTACGCTGAAAAAAAATATGAAACGGCTTATATAGGATTTAAGAAGCTTGAAAAAGATGAAACTTTTGCACCCATTGTTCCTTTTTATTTAGCTCAGATTCTTTATTTGCAGGAGAAATATGATGAGTTAATTGCCTATGCCCCTCCCTTACTTTCCTCAACCAATACCAAACGAACACCTGAAATTGCAAAAATCCTAGGAGAAGCCTATTACCGCCAAGGCAAATTTCAGGAAAGCATACCTTACTTAGAACAATTTCAGGAAAAGTCTGGAAGAAGCAGCAGAATGGATCGATATCAGCTAGGATATGCATACTATATGACAAAGAATTATTCTGAAGCGATAAAGAATTTTGAAACAGTTGTAAATACCGAGGATAGCTTAACCCAATTGGCAAACTACCATACAGGAGACTCCTATTTGAAAATGGGAAACAAACCTTTTGCTCGAAATGCATTTAAAACAGCAGCCAAAACTGATTATTACAGAGACATTAAGGAAGATGCTCTATTTAACTATGCAAAATTAGCCTACGATTTAAGCTATAATCCATATAATGAGGCTATTGTTGCTTTGGAAGACTATTTGAAGAGATTTCCTGATAGTCCAAGACATAACGAAGTGTATGATTTTCTAACGGAAATATATGTTAGTACACGAAACTATGACGCAGCCTTAGCCTCTTTAGATAAAATCAACCCCAAAAGCACAAAACTTCAATCAACTTATCAAAAAGTAGCTTTTTACCGAGGCATAGAACATTTTCAAAATGGAGATTTCAACTCTGCCATCGAGCTATTTGACAGGTCTTCCACATTTCCAATAGATAAGGGAATGGTGGCGGAGGCTACTTTTTGGAAAGGCGATGGTTTTTATAGGTTGGGGAATTTCGGTCAAGCTAAAAAGTATTATACCGAATACCTTGGCATTGGAGAAGATATCCATGGTGATTTGTATCCATTAGCTGAATATGGGCTTGGCTATTGTTATTTCAAGGAAGAAAAATACACCGCTTCGTCTGAGCATTTCCGAAAATTCATAAAAATAAAAGGAGAGATACAAGATAAAACCATTGCTGATGCTTGTCTTCGAACAGGTGATTGCCATTATGCCGTAAGAGATTTTGTAGGGGCTATAGAATATTACGATAAAGCCATAAAAATCGGCAAGCAAGATGTTGATTATGCCATGTTTCAAGTTGCTCTTTGCTATGGTGTTCAGGGAAAGTTTGCCAGCAAATTGGAAATGCTGAAAGCTTTATTGCAAATTGAAAAAACTAGGTTTAGACCAGATGCATCCTACGAGTTGGCAGAGACCTATTTGCTGCAAGAGGATTATGTAAATGCTGAAATGTATTACAATTTACTTCTAAAAGAAAATCCAGAAAGCCGATTTGCAAAGTCATCCTTGCTAGGGGTTGCTATGATCTATTACAATAGTAACCAAGATGACAAAGCCTTACCAGCCTTCAAAAAGGTAGTGGAGACCTATCCAGGAACACCTGAATCTAACGAAGCAATCTTGAAAATTCAAAAAATTTATGTGGATAAAGGGGATATAGACCAATTTGAAGAATATACCAAAAGTAGAAACATAACAGGCATCGCTCAAAGCAGATTGGATAGTGCAACATATGAAACTGCCGAGAAATTATTTCTTAAAGCTGACTATACCAAGGCCTCTGCGACATTTGGAACCTATTTGAAGAAATTTCCCAATGGCTATTTCTTCTTAAAAGCCTTATTCGGAAAAGCGGAAAGCGATTTTAACACCAAACAACTTGATTCTGCTTTTGCATCCTATCATAAGATTTGCCAATTACCAAAAAACGATTTTACAGAGAAATCGTTGGTTCGTTCGGCTGGAATCAGATACACTCAAGGCAACTATGGTGAAGCGGCAACCAAATACGCTGTTTTAGAGGAGGTTGGTGAAATTCCTGAAAATTTGTTGTTGGCACGCACCTATCTTATGCGATGCTATGAAAAAATGAAGAATTGGGAAAAGGCAGATTTATATGCAACGGTTTTACTAAAAGACCCCAAAATATCCCCTGAATTGACCATCGAATCAAAATTATTGATAGCCAATAGCTCGTTGGAGCGTAAACAATTTGAAAAGGCCTTAATCGATTTTGAAAATCTACGTAGGAATAATCTTTCAAAAACAGGTGCTGAAGCCCAATTCAATATTGCCTATATCCAATACGTCCTAGACAAGAACAAAGAGTGTGAAAAATCATGCTTCGATCTCATAAACACCTTTCCTTCCTATGAAACGTGGCTGTCCAAAGGGTTTATTCTTTTATCTGATAATTACCTGAAAATGAATGACACTTACCAGGCAAAGTTCGCTCTTCAAAGTTTGATAGATAATAGTGAGGATATTGAGGCCGTAAAAGTGGCAAAAGAAAAACTTACATCCATAATTACCATGGAAGAAAAAGCCAATCAGCCTAAACCTGAAAAGCCTATGGAAATCAATATCCAACCCTTAGATGATGCATCAGAAGAACTTCCAAAAATACAAAATGAATAAGCAATGAAAGCGGCGAAAATCCTTCAAAATGCCATAATTCTTTTTTTGGGAATAGCATTCTTTGTTCACATTTATGTACCTATTGCTCAACCTTCGAATGAATCTAATTTGTCACATCTTATTCATTTGATAAGTTATGGAGCTTGTGGTTTGGCCTTTTTAAGTAATTATTGGTTTAAGACTTGGATGTATGCTGCCGGAATGATCTATCCCTTTTTATATCACCTGAGTTGTGCATTAAACCAATGGAATGCTTTAGGGAAGTTTAGTGTAATTTGTTGGTTAGTAGTGGTGATGATGCCCCTTGGTTTTGGGGTTTTAATTAAAGTCAATCAAAAATGAGTTTGAAAATGAGAATCAGCGAAATAATAAAAAACAGAACATTGGCCATTTTATCCATGCTGACTGCTTTTCTTCTATCCTATCAAGTAAAGGCTCAAAATCAAATTCCTGATAGCCTAAATATTTTGATTTTAAAAAATTATAAGCCACAGGTAAATGATGCGAATAAACTGAATGTTTCTCCCGAATCACCTCCTGTTCAAGAATCAAAGCCAAGATTGGACTATTCAGTATTGAACAAACAATTTCAAACTGGTTTCGATCCAGAGCCTATTACACCTGCAAAAATGCAGAACGAACCCGTAAAAAAGCTTGGTTTTGGATATGTGAAAGCCGGTTTTGGAAATTACACCATGCCATTAGGAGAACTCTATTTTGCCAATAAACGGTCTAAATCTTATAATTATGGAATAGGGATTAAACACCTTTCGAGTTTGGGTCAATTGAAAAACACATGGTTTTCAGGATTTAGCGATAACCATGTGGATGCTTGGGGAAAGTACTTTGTTGGTAAAATGGTATTGGAAGCTGATGTGAATTATGATAGAAATGTACTACGCTACTATGGGTTTACTCCCCCAGATAGCATGGAAATAAACAAGTCAGATTTTAAAAACTTATTACAACACGTTGAAGCAAGTGTCAGACTTTCTGATATTAATCCTTCCAGAAAATCAATTTTCGATGGTATTCGGGTTACATATCATCATTTTAGCTCCAATAGGCCTGGAGTTGAAAACAATGTCTTGATAGATGGCAAATTGAAATATTTACTCAATGAAAAGAAAAGTGAAGGAACCAACCAAGGAACCAATGCTAAAATTGAATCCAGTAAACTTGGCTTGGGACTTTGGGCTGATTATTACCAGTTTCAAGCAGCCTCCATTGGAGTTAATCAACCCAATACCTTCGTAGGCATTTCGCCTTGTTTTAATTACCAAGCAAAGAATTGGGGATTAGAACTTGGAGGAAGTCTGATTTGGGATATAAAAAATAATGGCACTAATTCACACATCTATCCTAATGCAAAAGTAAGGTTCAGTATTGTCGAAGACCTTTTAGGTTTATATGCTGGAGTTAAAGGTGGACTTCAACGTAACAGTCTTCGTTTCTTGGCAAACCAAAATCCATTCTATTCAATTTATACAGATACTGCAAGTTTTAACATGTATACCAATTCCTCTACAACCTATGATGCATTTGGCGGATTACAAGGGAAGTTTTCGGGAAATTCAACATTTAAACTTGAAATGCATGGTCAAGGAGTAAAGGGTTTACCTATGTTTGTCAATGACACAAGTGGTAAAGGAAATTATTTCAATGTGATTTACGACAATGGTACTATTTTGAATCCACACCTTGAAGCAAGTTTCTTGGAAAAGGAGAAGTTGAGTGTATTCTTCAAATTTGATTATTTTCATTACTTGCTTGAAACTGAAATCAAGGCTTGGCATCGTCCCAATGTAAATTCAAGTTTATCAGCCAATTATAATATTTTGGATAAATTTATCCTAAAAGCCGAGATTTACTACATCAGTCGCCAATTTGCGCGGACCTCTGATAGTTTAGGAGCTGTTGTTCCAATTAAGATTAAAGGCATTGGGGATATAAATTTGGGAATAGAATACCGATTTAATAAGAAATTTGGAGCATGGATAAGTTTGAACAATATTGCGGCGTATAGGTACCAACGTTGGTATCAGTATCCCACTCAAAGATTTAATTTTATGATAGGAGCCTCAGCCAACTTTTAACCTTCAAAGGGTTCAATATGTACCAAAACATGCTCCAATTTGGGGAGTTCTTGGTATAATTTGGCTTGAAGATTATGAGCTATTTCATGGCCTCTTCGAACACTAAGGTCACCATTTACACGGGCATGTAAGTCCACCTGGTAGCGCATTCCTACTTTTCGAAGGTAGCACTTTTCTGTATCCATAACCCCTTCAACAGTTAAAGAAGTTTTTCGGATTTCTTCCACTAATGCTAGGTCCATTTGTTCATCCATAATCTCACCAAGAGCGGGTCTTAAAATTCGGTATCCATTATATAGGATAATAAAAGAAGAAAAGAGGGCTGCCCAGTCATCTGCTGCTTCATAACCTTTACCCATACAAATGGCTATTCCAATACCTATAAAAGCCATCAATGATGTTATTGCGTCGCTTCGGTGGTGCCACGCATCGGCCAAAAGCGCAGTACTATTGGTTTGTTTGCTTTTATAAATAACATATTGAAAGGATAACTCTTTCCAACTGATAATTCCTCCCAAAATAAATAAAGTGTATAGTTTGGGACCTTCATGAGGGTGAATAATGTTTTGAATGCTTTGATAAGCAATTATGAATGCCGAAACAGCAATAAATCCTACAAGTAGAAAGGCGAAAAGTGGTTCAGCTTTGCCATGACCATATGGATGGTTTTCATCAGCTGGACGATGAGCATATTTCAATCCTAACAAGATCAAAAAGGAACTAAATACATCTGAGGTAGATTCAATGGCATCAGCAATTAATGCATAAGAATTCCCAAAATAACCAGCACACCATTTTAAAATTGCCAGTAGGAGATTGCCGAATATACTGAAATAGGTAGAATTAATGGCTATTTCTTTATGAGCCTTAGTCATTTTTATTCATTTTGACCGAAGTTAAATTTCCAATGCATCTTCATTTTCATCTTCTAAATCCAAAATTTTCCTTTTGGTTTTGGAACTTAATACTTTCTTGTAGAAATTTTTAATTCGGTGCCCATTGCAAATATGTACCCTGCCATATTTATTTATAAAGTAAGCAGCCAAAAGTACATACCCTATACTTGCAACCAAACCCAAAAAATCAGGATCAAGTGCAATTATGAAATATGAAATCAGATTGAACAACAAACAAGGTAATATATTCCCTTTTGAAAAGTTGAACATGGTAGTCAATAGAAAAGACTGAAAAATCATAGAAAGTATTAACCGTAAGGAAAAGAGAATATCAAAGTCCTGTCTGAAATTTAATGCAATTAATACATATATACTATTAAACAACCCAATAATTATCGAAGAGCTGAATGCGGTGTAATGTGATTGAAAATGAGGTAATGCGAAGCCTCTCCATCCTATTGCATCAGAAATAGCTAAAGGAATAAAAGGGATAAACCATAAAAGCACGCTTTTCGATGAATGAAGAGCGTTACCTTTTAAAACCTGGGTTAATGAAAAATAATTTTCAAAAAATAATGGATAACAAGCTAGTCCAATAAATAGTAAGACAATAGGACTAACTGAAATTGACATGGAGGTACTTTGTAACTCTGAAGATTGAAAGGTTGAAAAAAGCTTTTCTACCCCTCTTAATCCATAGAATTTTTTTGCCATAAAGTAGGCAACAAGCATTGGAATAAAAGTAGCAAAAGACAAGAAAAAAAATGAAGAATAGGAAGGAAGGAAACTCCAAGATTCAGTTAAATGAACTAGAGTGGCAAAAAATAAAACCAAAGAAAAATTCCAAACAATAAAGGACTTTAAAGGCCTGCTCATTGGGTTTTATTGGTTGAAATATTATTAAATTTGTTTCGGTTCAATATTAAGAAATATTCAATTAAAAAGCCCTATCAATTAAGATAAGGCTTTTCGCTTTTGTATTAGGTAGAATTATAAACGATTTAGGAAAGGTGAAATTATTTCTAGATTGAGAAAGCTGTGGACGCGTGGCTTAATCCTCCCATCCTGTGTAGTCAGTGTGAGTTGGCTTTTGTTCAATAGTCAATGCCTCTCCTTCACTATTTTGCTGTTCTAAAGTCCATTTGTCAGTAACTGTTGTTTCAATCCACATTTTCCCTGACTTCCGAAATACTTGGGCAGATAATCCAAATATTCTTCCGAATTCTTGTTCCAACTCCGCTACGGTCATTTTTGGCGTAACTGTTATAAATCCATCACTATGAATGGTTCGGATTTGTCCTATGGTTTTATTGGAATCTATTATTCCCTTCAATGGAGACAGTTCTTTTACTCCGTGCATTTTTTTAAAGAACTCCAACTTGAGGTATGGAAACCTTGTATTGAAAGATTCTTGAACCTCCGAAATTTTTCGGTCGTCTTTGATTGTCAATATCATAACGAATTTATTTTGAATGGTGAAAAGATAGTAGGGGTATATGTGTATGAAAAGCCATCTGTTTGGTATGGCTTCGCTCAAATAGTCTTTCAAAAAAGCTACGGTTTCGAACTGTCATTCCAATGATATCTGCCTTTATCTCTTCCGCATAATGAATTATGCCTTCTGTGATATCCAAATTTTCGACAATCCTTGAACGAATGTTGATATATCCTGTGCTTTTTTTAATGCTTTCTGTAAATTGGGTTACCTCATTGTACTTAAACGGCTCCTTATCCAAATCAGGGGTAACATGAAGTAAAATAAGTTCAGCGCCAAAGAATTGGGAAAGAAAGGCAGCTCCTTCTACATTTTCATGGTCATGCCTTTCAAAATTAGTTGCAAATAAGACCTTTCTAATACCTTCAAAAGTAGCAAGGTAGGGAATGGTCAAAATAGGAATATTGATAGATTCAATGGTGTTTCCAGCATTACTTCCAATTAATAATTCTTGCAGTCCAGACGCGCCTTTTGTTCCCATAATTACCAATTCTGCTTCGAATTCATTTGCTACCTTCTGAATCTCATGGCTAATGTCGGAAAAGCAATTTGTAACCTTAGTTGTAATGAATTGGCCCGGAAATTCACTCAGCCACTTATCCTTTAACTTTTCAAGATCCATTTCTAAATCCTTAATTATACTAAAGTCTATTGGAACAACAACTTCGGCCGTAGTAACTGGAACAACATAAGCATGAAATAAAACAATTTCCGCCTTTATAGTTTTGTTTAATTCCAAAGCAAACCGGATAGCATTTTCTGCTGTGGCTGAGAAATCGGTTGGACAAAGGATGGTTTTCATAGGAACAAATCTAGCTTATGCTAATTCAATAATTTATGAGAATAGATTAGGAAATAATAATGCAAATGTCTTACAATCGTTTGGGACTTAAAATGACTTTGGTCATCCCTAATGCTGATGATTGTCAATTAATGTAAGATTAAAAGCGGAATTTGAGATTCGAATGCTAATTTATGTGTGTGTGTTTCATGGGTAAGTCTATACCAAAAAGAATGGGTATGGGCGATAATACTTATTAATTGAACCTTGTTTTCCTCCGCATAGTTCTGTATTCCATCCTCAACATCCTCCGATTCTTTAAAATCCTTCACATGTTTTACTCCTTTAAGAAAAACATCCATTTCTATACTTCCTTTTACTTCCTCTTCGGTAGGAACCTCCTCCAAGCTTTTTCTAACATTTAGAACAAATATCTTGGAATCAAAATGCCGGGCGATTGTTTTAATTGGCATAAGCGTTTCTCGATCTGAAACCATGTTCAAATCGGTACCCAAAACAATTTTATTTATTTCAGAAAATTGGGCCGCCTTGGGAATTATAAGAACAGGAATCTTTGATTTTCTTCCGAGTTCGGTGGCCACACTTCCAATTAATCTTTCTAAAAAGCCACTTTCACCTTCCATGCCAACTACAATTAAATCCGCATGTTCCTTTTTTGCCTTGAATAGTATTTCATCACTAGCATTTCCTAATCTGTACCGGCATTCTATTTCAATTTCTCCTACTTCTTTTTTAACTTTATCCCTTAAATGGTGCATCCTATCGCGAGCCGAAAATTCTACAGCTTCCCAAGATAAAAGCATTTGAGGTATTTCAGGGGTATTACCTTCAATCTGTCCAACATGCAGCAAAACAAGCTTTGCTTTTAAGGCATAGGCTAAATGCGCCGCATAGGTAAAGGCATTGTTTCCTGCTTCAGAAAAGTCTGTTGCTGCTAAAAGTGTTTTCATGGTTTTCTAACTTTCAGCAAAGTTAGAGTCCTTCAAGAATTCAAATCCTGATGATTGTCAGTTGAATCCCTGATTTTGATAGCCGTCCATCTTACAAGATTAATTCCTCATTTTAATCAACTTTTCAAGATTCTTAATTTCAATGGTTCCACCACTAATTGCAATTAAGCCTTCCTCTTTAAAATCACTAAGTGTGCGAATAGTTGTTTCTGTAGCCGTTCCAGAAATATTTGCCAAATCGTCCCTCGAAATATTCATAGAAAAGGGTAGACCTTCGCCTCTTTTATACCGATTATGTAAGGTAACCAAGGCATCGGCAACTTTTTTTCTCACCGAATTATACGCTAAATTAACCAATTGCTTCTCCTTCTCAGCTAAATTGTCGGAAAGCAACCGAATAAAGGTTTTTGAAACCTCTGCATTTTTATAAAGTAAAGAGAAGAAATCGTCCTTTGAAATAAACCAAATCTCACTCTCATCCATAGCTACAGCCGTATCTGGATATTGCTGCTCTTCCATCAAGGCTAGATAACCAAAGAAGTCCCCTTCTTTATATAAACCCGTAATGAACTCTTTTCCTAATTCGTGGGTTCGGAAAGTTTTGACTTTCCCTTTTGCTAAATAAAAAATCCCTTTTGGATAACCATCTTCCTTATATATAGTCTCTTTCTTTGAATAATTCTTGGCGCCTTTTTCCAAATCCGTCATGTTTTTAAGGTCAGAAAAAGACTTGGCTGAGTCAATAAAAGCATTGATGCCTTGAGCACTTTTAGGAAAATCTTTCTTCATTAAAGATGATTTTCTTAAACGACTTTCAATAGCATTCAGTAATTCTATATCATCAAAAGGTTTTGTAATATAATCATCCGCCCCCATTTCCATTCCTTTCCTTAATTCCGTTCTTTCAGCTTTAGCCGTTAAGAAAATAAATGGAATTGAGGCAGTTTTTGGGTTCTTTGAAAGCAAATGCAATACTCCATATCCATCCAAAACAGGCATCATTATATCACAAACAATCAAATCAGGTAATTCTCCTTGCGCTAACTCTACTCCTAGTTTACCATTTGCTGCGGTAAGCACCGAATAATTGGCAAGCTCCAATATTTCGGCTGTGTTTTCCCTTACTTCGTTATTGTCTTCTATTAATAGGATTTTATTCATTGCTGAAAAGTAATGGTAAAGGTGGTTCCCTGGTTTTCTATGCTTTTAAAATCAACTTTCCCTTGCATCAATTCCGCATATTTCGCTATAATGTTCAAACCTAAACCGGTACCTTGAATATTGGTAGCATTATGCCCCCTGAAAAAACGTTCAAATAAATGCTTTTGGTCTTGCTTTGGTATTCCAATTCCATAATCGGTTACCTGAAGAAGAATAGAGGAAGATTTGACAGTTGTAAAAACTTCAATTACTTTCCCATTGGGTGAAAATTTTATGGCATTCGAAACCAAATTCATTAAAATATTCTTCAATAGTCGCTTATCTAAAAAAGCTCTTCCATCACCAGTATGTTGGTAGGTAATGCATTGCCCCTCTTTACAAATAACCTGAATTTCTTTAATGCATTCTTCCATATAAGACTGAATGTCAAAATATTCAGGGCTACAATCCACTCGTCCTTCCTCCAATTTACTTACAGATAAGAAATCATTTAAAATGTCGGTTAAATCAGTAATAGAAGACTTTATCCGATTAATATGTTTCAGTTGCTTGTCCTTTTCATCCAAATCTCCATACTGCTTTACTAAAGATAGAGAAGACAAAATAGTTGCTAATGGAGTTCTAAATTCGTGGGATGCCATAGAGACAAACCTAGACTTTAATTCGTTCAATTCCTTCTCCTTCTCCAAGGCAGTATAAAGCTCGCTTTTGGTCTTCTCCAATTCTTGAATGGCCTCCTCCAAAATCATTGTTCGGTTCCGCACCTGCTTCTCCAGTTCAGCTGAGTAGTTTTTTAATTTTTCTTCGGCATTTTTCCTACGTGAAATATCAATTATAAAGGCAATAACAAACCGCCCTCTATCTGTAGTGTATGGACTAAGACTTATCTCAATCGGAAATTCTGACCCATTTTTCTTTTGACCATATAAATCTATTCCAACACCCATAGAACGAGAATGGGGATTCTCATTATACTTGTTTCTATGCTGGTGATGCTTGTCTCCAAATCGGCCCGGAACAAGTATTTCAACTTTTTGTCCCATCAATTCTTCATGGTCATATCCGAATAACCTTTCTGCACTTGGGTTTGCACGAATAATAACCCCTTCGCTATTAACTACTAAAATACCTTCCGTTGCATAAAGGAATAGGGCTTCCACCCCCTCTTTGCTATCCATTTTGGGTTTGGCTGAGTTCACGGCTAAGGTAGTAAAATGAAATTTGGCAAAGCTATTTTGATTTATTTTTTTAAAATATGACGAATATCATGGTTTTAAATGATGCCACTCAAGATGCTAATCAATTAACTATCTGAATTTTGCATCCAAAACCTTATAGCAATTAGTCTTATTGAAGGTTGAAAAGGATTTTTTATTTAGTAGTAATAACGCATCCAAAAACCTTCAAACTAGGAGTGATTATAATAGAAAAAGGCGTCACTTTCCTTTTCCTGGATTTTATCCCATTCCATTTTGGATAATTTTCAAAGGAACAGATAAGGAAACTTAAATCAAACTTGATGATGGAAAACTATACCATAGCCCCTCCAAAAACAAAAATTCACACCTGCTTCCATTGTGGCGAATCATGCCAAAATGAAATAATTCAATTCGACCAAAAGGAATTTTGTTGTGAAGGTTGTAAGTTGGTTTATGACCTTTTACGTGAAAATGATTTATGCACTTACTATAACCTTAATCAAAACCCCGGACAAACCCTCAAAATAACAAACCTCGCCTCTAAATTTGAATTCCTCGACGATCAACAAGTGTTTGATAAAATTATTCGATTTAAAAACGATATCCAAACCCATGTTGTCTTTTTTATACCCAAAATGCACTGCAGTTCTTGCATTTGGCTACTCGAGAATTTACACAGATTAAATCCTGGTGTAAGTAGCTCAAAAGTCAATTTCGTTAGAAAAGAGGCTACCATTGTTTTTAACCATCAACAAGTTAAAATGTCTGAACTGGTTGCCCTCATGGCTAATATAGGGTATGAACCACTAATCAACCTTAAAGACCTTGAAAAAAATGCAACAAAAAACGAATCAAGAACTCGGGTAATAAAAATTGGATTGGCCGGTTTCTGCTTCGGAAATATTATGATGCTTAGCTTTCCTGAATATTTCTCTTCAGGAAATTTCATGGAACAGGAAAACCTCCAAACTTTCTTTGGGTATCTTAATCTCTTTCTTTCTCTTCCAGTATTCTTTTATTCTGCATCAGAATTTTTTGTTTCTGCATACAAGGGTTTGAAATTTAAATACCTCAATATTGACGCTCCTGTGGCCTTGGCTATACTTGTTACTTTCGTTCGTAGTGTTTTTGAAATCCTAAGCCAAACCGGTGCTGGATATCTTGATTCTATGTCAGGTATAGTTTTCTTTATGCTCATCGGAAGATACTTCCAAAATAAGACTTACGAAACGATGTCATTTGAAAGGGACTATAAATCCTATTTTCCTGTAGGTGTCTCTGTGCTTAATAAAGATGGATCTGAAACGAACAAACCGGTTTCTTCCCTCAAAAAAGGCGATACCATCTATATCCGAAACAATGAATTAATCCCAGCAGATTCCATTCTTCTTAGCCCTCAAGCACATATAGATTATAGCTTCATCACCGGTGAATCAGAACCAATCAAAAAAATAGCCGGTGACCTACTTTATGCTGGCGGTAAACAAATGGAGGGTGCTGTAAGAATGGAAGTGGTAAACCCAACCTCTCAAAGTTACTTAACACAGCTTTGGAACCAAGATACCAAATCAGAACAAGAGAAAATTCAAAAAACCTATATTGATCGAATCAATAAGTATTTCACCTCTGCTGTGCTCCTGATTTCTATTCTATCCGGCGTAATTTGGTCTTTTATCGACCCATCAAAAGCACTAAATGCATTTACTGCTGTATTAATTGTAGCCTGCCCTTGTGGCCTTTTACTAACCAATACCTTTGCTAGTGGAAATGTTCTTCGACTCTTCGGAAGAAGAAAACTCTACCTTAAAAATGCGGCTGTAATTGAAAAATTATCTAGGATTGATACAATAATTTTTGATAAAACTGGAACTATAACCCATGGAGCCAGCATACGATTTGAAGGACCAAAACTAAGCAACAAAGAATTGGCTTTGGCAGTATCCCTCTCCTCCCAATCTTCTCACCCTCTTAGCCGTAAAATCACTTCCAACTTTGTAAATGAAAAAACAAATTGGACAGTTAATGATTTTGTCGAAATACCAGGAAAGGGGCTAAAAGCCCAAATAGGGAATCACTTTGTGGTTATGGGATCTGAGTTTTTTGTCACTGGAAATCAAACCAATTCTACACTCAATTCTACAAAGGTTTTTTTGATGATTGATGGCGAATTGAAAGGATTCTTTAGTTTTAATAACGCTTACCGTGATGGTTTGAAAAAGCTAATTGAGCAATTAGGCCAGAAATTCAACCTAAAAGTACTATCAGGAGATAATGATTCTGAACAAAAAACAGTTGAATCAATATTCGGATCCCATGCTGAAATCAGGTTTAATCAAAAACCGGAAGATAAAATGAAATTTGTCCAAGCCTTACGTAGCCAAGGGAAAACCGTATTAATGGTTGGTGATGGATTAAATGATGCAGGCGCACTAAAATATAGTGATGTCGGTATTGCAATTTCAGACGATACGAACAATTTTTCCCCTGCCTGTGATGCCATTTTAGATGGTGCAAATTTGGGGAAATTGGACTACTTCCTCCGCATGGCCAAAACCACAAAAACAGTAACTATTACCACTTTCTTTATTTCCTCCATCTATAATTTTATCGGCTTGGCTTTTGCTGTTCAAGGGGTTCTTTCACCAGTTATTGCAGCTATTTTGATGCCACTAAGTTCCATCTCAATTGTTGTTTTGTCAACCGGACTTAGTTCCTTGATGGCAAAAGTTCTAGATAGGGAAGGATAATTCTTTTATTGTTTGGTGTAAGAACTAGTACAAAGGGTAGTCCCTCCACCCACCTTTGGAAATTTCAAGTCCAAAATCATACTCGAATCTCCCAAAAAATAACCACTTCCAGATAAGGATAAACTTACAGCTGTGCCATTTCCTGCTGTATCTATCGAAGTGGTTTGTTGCCCTACCAAAAACTTATATTTTGTATAACTTTTATTGCTAATAACGGTGTCAATCTTTGTGTAGTAATTTGCCTCAATCAGACCTATATTGAAATTTCTTCCATCACTTGCAGACACTTCGGAAACTTCAAAATTTAAATTTTGGTTGCCTGCACAAAATCCACCTCCCTCATAATTTCCAATCAATTTGTCCAAGGTTTTTACCCCACAAGTCGAACCTTCAAATCCTGTGGCACACTCGCAACGATAACCAGCATTGTTACTGCCGTAAGTAGGATCGTTTTGAATACATGTGGCACCATTTTGACAATTTAACGTGCATTCTTCTTTGCAAGACGATAATCCCCAAATTGCCACAAACAATATGGAACAGAATAGACTACTTTTCATGACCATTAATGTAAAATTGGTTATTTTGAATCTGCACCTTCTGCTTTTGCACTTGCCTTGTTAAAATCAAATGACAAGGTGAAACGCAAGGTATTCTCCAATGGGTTTCTTACACCCTGGGTTGCAGGAATTAAATACGCAAAATCCAATCCGAAAACACTGTATTTAAACCCAATTCCAATGGTAAAATATTTCCTATATCCCTTCCATTTGGATTCATTGAAATACCCTCCTCGAACAGCGAAAAGATTGTTATACCAGTATTCCATTCCTCCAGAAATATTATATTCAGCCAACTCCTCCTTAAACCCAAATGGCGCATCACCAAAAGATTGGAAAATACCACCAACTATGCCAACATTCGGATCCTTCCCTTTTTCAATGATTTTATTTCCATTAGGATCTTCTAAAATTTGTCCATTTGCATCCGTAGCATATACTGGCGGCGTAGGAACCAATAGTTTATTCAAATCAAAATAAAATCCCACTGTATTATGATCATCAATAAATATCTTTAAACCTGCACCCAAACGCATGTTCTGGGGAAGAAAGTCACGTTGGATTTTGGTGTTGCTATAGGATATTTTTGATCCAATATTTGAAAAGTTCAAACCAGCCGTTACAATACCATCCTTCGACCCCAACTTAATTTTATTGGATTGGTAAAAGAAAGATAAATCAGCCGCTACCGCACGCCCCACCGAACCAGTTCCTCCTACCGAATAACCACCGGTTAGATTTGAATTGATAAAACGCAAAGCAATTGATCCAGAAAAATTCTTTGACAACTTCCGTGCATAGTTTAAATCAATGGCAAATTCATTGGGACGATATTGGCCAATATTGTTTCCCGTATTGTCCGTAAAGGTAATGTCACCCATACTGAAATAACGCAAAGAAACCCCAACTCCTTGGTCCATTTTCTTTCCAAATTTCAAATATCCGGTTACGTACCCTAAATTGATATCTGGAACCAAGGCTCTCAACCACGGCGTATAATCAATGGCAAACCCATAAGGCTTATCCAAAAATGCCAACTTGGAAGGATTCCAATGCATAAAATTAATGTCGGATGAAGTGGCTGCCCCGCAATCGCCCATCGCCCCAGCGCGAGCGTCTGGTGATATCATTAAAAATGGAACAGCTGTGGTTATTGTGTTTAACTCAGCTTTTTGATCATTCAAACTGTTTTGTCCTTGGCCATAACTCATTTGGGCGCCTAAGGTCAAAAACAAGGTTACTCCTACTAGTTTTTTAAAGTCTTTCATCTTAAAAAGGGCAACAAAAATAGCTTTTACTTCCTTATCCTGAAACCATTCGTAAAAATTGGTTCAGACTAAAGATTTAAGAAGCTTAATAAATAAAACAAGTGTAGAAGTTTGTTCAAATAGGCCCTAAAATTTTGAGGCTCCAAAGAAACGAATCTTCTTTTTAAAAATTGCTTCATTTCTTAATTTTTTTTTGCCTCACAAAAACTAAGCAACATGCTGAAATTCAGTTATTTGCAAACATTGGGGTAGTTTTTATTTTTAGAATCAATTTTAAAGATAGGAAAAAAGCCCTCAAAATTTAACTTTGCACACCTTGATTACGAACTACATACATAAACAAGCAGCCCATTGCGAAAGCGGCACTATCAGTAATTTACTGCGCTACCATGGTCTCGACATCTCCGAACCTATGGCTTTCGGAATTGGATCCGGAATTTTCTTTGCTCATATGCCTTTTCTAAAACTGAATGGCATTCCCGGTACTACCTATCGGGTCCTTCCTGGTTTAATCTCAAAACGACTGACCTCCCGCCTTGGTATCGACTTCGAATCCAAATCCTTCGGAAATAACAAACAAAAGGCAATGGATGAATTGGATAGAGTTCTAGATAAAGGCTATCCTGTTGGTATGCTTACAAGCGTCTTCTATTTGCCTTACCTCCCTAAAGCATTCCGTTTCCATTTCAATGCCCACAACCTCCTTGTATTTGGTAAAGAAAATGGCGAATACAAAGTGAGTGATCCAGTTATGGATTATGTTACTACCATCTCTCCCAAAGATTTAGAAAGGGCACGCTTCCCTAAAGGTGTCATGGCTCCCAATGGGAAAATGTACTACCCAATTAAACTCCCTTCCGAAATCGACTTTAATCCCGCAATCAAAAAAGCTATTCGTTGGACCGGCTACGAAAACACGATGACTCCTCCTATCTTACCCTTTTTCGGTTCACAAGCTATTTCCTACCTCGCCAAAAAGGTCAAAAATTATCCAAAAGATTTGGACGAACGTAAAGCTATTTTATTCCTTGGAAACATCGTCCGTATGCAAGAAGAAATAGGGACAGGTGGCGCCGGATTTCGATTTATGTACGCAGCTTTTTTACAACAAGCTTCAAAACGTCTTCAAAATCCTGAACTTTCTTCAATGGCAAAGGAAATGACCCAGATCGGTGACCAATGGCGCGATTTTGCCTTCGCCGCAGGCCGCATCTGTAAAGGCCGACAAACCGATGTTGAAAATTTTAATTCATTATCTTCTCAATTGTATGGAATTGGAAAACAGGAGGTTAGTTTCTTCAAGAAACTTAGGAGTGTACATCTCTGATCCTTCTTAATATTGGCCTTAATGCCCTAACAAATTTAATTTTATGCGTAGTTTTATTTTAAATAAACTTCCTTGGTCATTGAAAGGTTACTTTGGAGGTAGGCCAAAAGGAACAATTTCAATCCATTCTATTAAAAAACGGATCGCGTTTTCTGGAACTACCTTGCTTTTGCCAAAACCTGTAACAAAAGAAGAATTCTATAATCAGAATTTTACTGAGAACTTTTGTTTCCCAAGCCCTCCCTTATTTGCATGTGAATTGAAGAACGCCAGGGTGTTTCGCAATAATTACCTCTTCTCTGTAATTACCGAAGCAAATGAATTGGTGCATGAACTTTCTAAGGATCCCCTAAAAAGAAATCTTCACCCCATTTTTACAGAAGCCTTTTTGCCTTCTCCAATTAAGCTTAAAGGAAGAACCTTAATGCTAGCGACGCTTGGGGCGGATACTGTATATTATCATTGGATCATTGATTTATTACCCAAAATTGTTATTGCCGAACAAGCAGGTTTCCCAATTAACACCTTTGATTACTTTTTGGTTAACCCTATTTCATTTCCTGCCCAAAGAGAATCTCTTGAAAAAATGGGAATTCCTGCCGAAAAATTGGTGTTCTTAAATGAAGGGCAACATTATAGTTTCGAAGAGTTAATCGTACCTACTGAAGTCTCGCATAATCCTGCACCCAATAAATTTATAAAACGTAAACTAGTAAAAACTTCCCTGGTAAATCCAAAAAGAAACATCTTCATTAGCAGAAATAAAGCACCATGGAGAAATGCCATTAACCAGAAAGAGCTACTTGATCTTTTAAAAAAGTATGACTTTGAAATAATTGAAAATGAAGATTTATCCCTTGATCAACAAATCCGATTGTTTAACGAATCTAAGGTCATAATTTCTACACATGGAGCTAATTTAACCAATATTTTCTTTTGTTCACCTGACACCAGAATAATTGAATTAATCGCCGATTGGCATCACAATGTGGATTATTGGTTAGTTGCTTCAAATAATCAGTTAAAATATTATCATGTTGGAAGCCAATCTGTACCTTCCCATGAAGAATTGAATTATCAAATCACTCAAAACTATAATTTAATTATTGACCTTGTTCAGTTGGAATGGATGATTAAAAAAGCCTTGGATTTGCACTAAATTCATCTATTTTGACTTTTTAAGTGGTTTCAAACCTCAAATAAATACATTCATTAATCTTCCTTTTGGCTATTAAAACCAACAAAATAAGGTTGTAGGAATTACATTTCTTCCTATTTTTTATTTGGCGGGTCCCATTCGCCAAAACCATTCGTGCCCTATTTTAAGCTTTGTGATAGGCGAATGGTCGGGCTATTCGCTGCAAGTCCTCGGTCTGCTCCGTTCCTCCGCATCCCTGTGGGCTTTTCGCTACTATCCCTACCCGGGAAGAAAGAACTTAAATTCGAACACTAAAAATTGGAAAAAAATAAATAGTGGTGCCGATTAATTTGCTATTTGGCTTTGAAATAGGCCTGAATTGATCTGGCTTTTGAGGGCCCAACCAACAACTCCAAGGCCTGCAATGAGGCTTCTGAAACACCTTTTACTGAACGGAATTCAACCAACAGTTTTTCGGCAGTTTTATTACTAATTCCCTGAATCTGTGTAAGCTCGGTTTGCAAAGTAGCCTTATTTCGTTTGCTTCGATGATGGGTAATCCCAAAACGATGGGCTTCATCACGGATTTGCTGAATAATTTTAAGGGTTTCGCTACGTTTATCGAGGTAAAGTGGCAAACTATCGTTAGGGAAATAAATCTCTTCCAACTTTTTGGCTATACCAATTACAGTTACTTTTCCTACTAAACCGAGCTGGCTGAGCGAATGCATGGCTGATGACAATTGACCTTTACCACCATCGATAACAATCAACTGGGGCAAGGCCTGATTTTCGTCGAGGGCTCTTTTGTAACGGCGGAAAATAACTTCTTCCATGCTAGCAAAATCGTTTGGCCCAACCACAGTGCGGATATTAAAATGTCGGTAATCCTTTTTAGAAGGTTTTGCATTTTTGAAAACCGTCATGGCACTAACCGCATTGGTTCCCTGGATGTTGGAATTATCAAAACATTCAATATGAACTGGCTTTTCCTTCATGCGCAAGTCCTGCATCATCTTCTCAAGAATACGATTGGTGTGGCGTTCAGGGTCCACGAGGGCAATCTGGGCCTGTCTATCTTTTTTGTATTGTTCGGCATTGCGCTCAGAAAGCTCAAGAAGTTTGCGCTTATCGCCGCGCTGAGGAACTGAAAAAACTATATCAGGGAATTCAATTTCAGGCAAATACGGAACGATAACCTCCTTGCTTTGGCTTTTGAATTTATCCCGAATATCAGCAATGGCCAAAAGCAATAATTCCTCGTTGGTTTCATCCAATTTCTTCTTCATTTCCAAGGTGTGGGTTTGCACAATGGCTCCATTGGTCACCTTCATGAAATTCACAAAGGCATAACCTTCGTCGCTGGCGATGCTGAAAACGTCCACATTGGAAATGCTTGGATTAACGATGGTTGATTTTCCTTGGAAATTTTCCAAAATGTCAATCTTTTCTTTGACTTTTTGGGCCTGTTCGAATTCAAGATTGGCTGCCTTTTCCTTCATGTCGGCCTTCAACATGGCCAATACCTCGGTGAGATTTCCTTTGATAATTTCCTTCACCTGTTTTACCATGTCGGCATATTCCAGTTCAGATTGTTTTCCTACACAAGGGCCTTTACAGTTGCCAATATGGTATTCGAGGCAAACCCTGAATTTGCCTGCATCAATGTTTTGTTTGGTTAGGTTCAGAGGACAAGTTCGGCGAGGGTACAACTGCTTTATTAGGTCGAGCAGGGTTTTCATCATTACAACCGAGGCATACGGACCGAAATACTCCGAACCATCCTTTATGAAGCGGCGTGTGGGAAAAATACGAGGAAAGGGTTCATTTTTTATGACGATCCAAGGGTAAGTCTTGTCGTCTTTGAGCATCACATTGTAGCGGGGCTGTAGCTTTTTGATTAAGCTATTTTCGAGCAGGAGGGCTTCCAAAGGATTGTCAACCACCGTAAACCGAATATCCTCTATTTTACGAACTAACACTGCTGTTTTCCCATTTTCAAAAACCTGCTTATTGAAATAACTGCTCACCCTTTTCTTCAGCGATTTTGCCTTCCCAACGTAAAGAATTTTGCCTTCTTTATCGAAATATTGGTAAACACCAGGCTTGTCGGGCAGGGTTTTGAGGATGGTATCGAGGTTTCTGGTTTCCATACAAGCGAGCCGACGAAGGTAGAATTAACGCTTTAAATAATCATCATACACCCTTTGCTGAATTGCCTTTCCATGTTTGGCTACAGTATCTTGGCGGCTTTGCTCTTTAATATCCGTTGCCATATGCCAGGCATATTCTTTCGCAAAGGAAACATAGCCTTCTTCTTCAACCAATCCGGAGCCAAAATGTAAGGTAAAAAAAGCAGAGGGTTTTGTGTAAGGATTAAAACAGTTTTTGCCCCATTTGAAAGCAGATTTATCGAATCCTAATTGGCTTAGTACAGTTGGGGTAACATCCAATTGCGAGACCACCTTGTCCCACTTCTTCCCTTTGAATTCAGGTTTTAAAACTTCTCCAAACATCAGCAGCGGAATACGGTGGTACTCCATGTTTTGGGGTTCAATTTCGCGGTGATTGTAGTGGCTATGGTCGGCAATAATAACAAAGAGGGTGTTTTTGTACCAGGCTTGAGATTTTGCCAAATCAAAGAAATGGCCCAAAGCTTTGTCGGAGAAACGAATCGAATTTACATAGGGGTTTTCTACTTTGGTAAGTGGCACAATAGGTTCTGGAATATCAAATGGAGAATGAGAACTAAGGGTATACCACACTTCAAAGAATGGTGGTTTCGTATTCGCCAATTGTTTATTTACAATCTTGGCCATTTCCCAATCGTTGGTTCCTAGTTTAGCCTTATTAGGGGCTGGGGGAACATTTTTCTCATCCAAGACTACATCAAATCCTTTGCTCAGAATATAGCTTTTCATATCGCCATAATTTAAATCCCCGCCGAAAAGAAAACCCGTTTCATAACCATTTTTGGCCATTACTTCATTGATACAAGGGATTTTTCTGGCCTTTTGGGCTTGGTTGATGAGGCTCATGCGGCGGGTGCACGGCTGGCTGCTCAAAATGGCTGGCACACCTTGATCAGAGATGTAACCATTGGAATAACAGCGGGTGAAAAGCAATCCATTGGCAGCCAGGCTATCGAATTTTGGGGTAAAATCATCTCCGCCTAATGATTTCGATGCATAGGCTGTCCAACTTTCCAACACAATAAATACTACATTGGGCCTAGGCTGGGTAAGAATGGACAATGTTGTATCCTTGGGCACCCAGAATAGATTTTCGACAATAGCTTGGGCTTGGTCGTCGGGCATTTCGATGTAAGGATTGGTGCGGTTATTGGCCACATATTCCAGACAATCTTTGGCAATATTCCAAGTTGGGTTCACTGCAATATCGTTCAAAACCGGGTTGGTAGAAAACACCGCATCGCTTCGGGAAATTGGAAAAGTTTGGAATCCACCTCGTACTCCTAAAAGCAAAAAACCAGCAACAACTATCCATTGCGGGATAAACCAAAGAAGTGGCCATTGGTCAATCGTTTTGGAACGAATTAATCTAAAGTAAATCCATACAGAGAGGGAAAATAAAGCCAAGCTGCCAAATATAAAAGTTAAGGTAATCGACGTATTAGCCGATTTGGCCACCTCATCAGGTGTAGTTAAATAGGTTAAGGCCTGGGCTGTTAGCTTTGACTTCCATTCCGTATAAAGGCAAGCTTCGCCGATTGTGACCAAAGCGTTTATGAACAGAAAAATAATGAATAGGGTATCCAGGAGCTTTTTTATCCAAGGCTTCCGAAACAGTTGGAGGGGAAGGAAGAATAACCAAGGCAAAAAAAGGAAGTAAGCGGCCATGGAAATGTCCAAGCGAATAGCATGGTAAAAGGCCTCCCAAACACCTGAAGGTGGATAAAAACCAAAAGCTGCCACGATAACACAAAAGAATACACGGCCAATTCCAAAGAGTAGAAGCCAAAAAGCCAACCATTTTAGTCCTTGAACGAGGAAAGCTACTTTCATTTGTTCTTTATGAAGAGCTTTTGGTGAAAGAAATCAATTTCAGTAGAAACCACTATTTTCTCGTTCTCAACCTTAATGGTACACCTACTTGGTTTAATATATAGCTTCTTTTCGGAACCATCGGGCATTTGAAATGTCATTTCGTTTTCAAGTGTCATAGGGCCTTCAAAGGTAAATGGTGTGGTGAGGTAATTCGCCAATTGAACCCTTTTAATAACCAAACGTTTGCCCATAAAATTTATAAAGATTTCAAACACAGCATCCACCACTTTTACGCTTATTTTGTTTCGCTTTTCATCATAGTCGATTGCTACTTTACCTATTACCTGATCTTTATAAACTCCAAAACCGGCATCTACCGTGGCATCCGTGGTAAAGGCGGCTGAATCCTTTTGCAATTGAATTCGCATATTGCTTAGAAACCAGGTATATTTCTTTTTCATCAAGAGCACCTCATATTCTTCAGTGCCGCTTATTTCACCGAGAGCAGCAAAAAGTTTATTAAGTGTTTCTTGATGTAAAACCACCACCAAATCGTTGGCAACAGGCAATTGAGCCTTGGAAGGAAGCCAAGTACAGAAAACCAAAAGCAGAACCAAAAGAAACCTTTGTTTCATGAGGGCGAAAATAGCCAAAAAGCAAGGAATTTTTGAGACATGCTTTTTAGAGGCTTCGAATATTCACAAAGTTTTAGACCTTTGTAAGCCTATGAGCTTTTATTTAGTTGCAATTATTCTGGCTTTTGCCTGTTGTGGTTTGAGTTTTGGGGTTTTCTTTTCCATGAAAATCTTTAATATTCCGGATATTACAACAGACGGAAGTTATACCCTTGGAGGGGCTTTAGCCGCCTTGTTATTACTTGACGGATACTCTCCTTATTCAGCCATGCTTTTTTGTGGATTGGCGGGTTTTTTGGCTGGAAGCATTACAGGTATAATTCATACCAAACTAAAGGTCAATGCTTTGTTAGCAGGAATTTTGGTAATGACGTCGCTGTATTCCTTAAACCTAAAGGCTATGGGAAAATCAAATTTAGCCTTGTTGGATACAGCTTTATTGTTTGGAAATTCGAACGAATCCAACACCATTCAACAATTACTAGTTCTTGGCCTAGTGGTATTCCTATTGACCGGGTTACTCTTTTATTTACTCAAGACCGATTTTGGTATTGCCATGCGAGCCACTGGAAGTTCGGCAGAAATGGTAAAAGCATACGGAATCAATTCAGACACCATGAAAATAATCGGGTTGGGCTTGGCCAATAGCTTGGTTGCCTTAAGCGGCTATTTAGTAGTACAGGTGCAAGGATTTGCCGATATTAATATGGGTGTTGGAATTGTAATTACAGGTTTAGGTTCGGTTATAATTGGCGAATCCTTCTATACTTTTTTAGGGAAGACTTCCATGGCTTTGCGCTTAGTATTTATCGTAATAGGAACTGTGGTATTTCGACTGATTTTGGCTTTTGTACTCGCCCAAGGAATAGATCCTGTATGGTTAAAACTAGCCACTGCTCTCTTTGTATTATTGGTTGTATCACTGCCTTTTAAACCCAGATTACGCACAAGAAATACATGAACGATTAACTAGTTGTAAAACAATTTTTTTGCTAAATTGATAAGAACTGGAATCTCTAAATTTCTTCGGAAGGGGTAAACCCAACCAAATCAAGTAGTTCGGATTATTAAATCCCCCTTTTGATTAATTTGGGTCAAACAAAAAGTGGAAAATGGTTAATGTTCTGGCTTTCTATACCCAAATTAAGCCTTCTAGGAATTAATTATTAAAATTTTTATCCAAAAAAAATATCCCTTTATTCCCTCCTATTGGATTCTAGGAATCAATTTTTGGTTGTTAATCTAATTAGCCAATTCAATACCTACTTACTAGTATTTTTGCACTACGTAAAGCCGAAACCAAAAACCCCAGGGAAAACACTTTACACAAGCCATGATAATAGCCGAAAGAAGCATTCCATTGTGCTTCATAGCCAACCTATATGCTAACGGAATAATTGAAGTTATTTGGGATCAATCGATTGCCGAAGTAGAGCTCGATCATATGTGGATGGTAAGGGACGCTGTAAAGGATTTAGGGAAAGGCGAGAAAATGCCCATGTATATTGTAACCCATGGCTTTTTAAGGATTAATAAGGAAGCTAAACTTTTTGCTGCATCGTCAGAAGGTCAGAAATACACTTTAGCCAATGCCGTTTTGGTGGACAATCCAGGAAAGAGAATTCTATTCAATTTCTTTATGCTTTTTTTCAAACCTGCCACACCCACACAGCCTGTTTCAAACCAGGAAGAGGCATTCTCTTGGTTATTGGAAATGAAAAAACAGGCAGCATTTCAGGAACTTAGTCTTGAAAATCAATTAATCAATGGAAGATAATCCAATTCGATTAATTTTGCCCTCCTTAAAAATTAAAATATGCCTTATTTATTTACGTCTGAATCTGTTTCTGAAGGACATCCAGATAAAGTAGCCGACCAAATTTCGGATGCTCTAATTGATAATTTTCTTGCCTTTGATCCTGAATCCAAAGTGGCCTGTGAAACCCTTGTTACAACTGGACAAGTAGTTTTAGCCGGAGAGGTGAAATCTAAAGCCTACTTGGATGTTCAGGAAATTGCTCGTGGTGTAATCCGTAAAATTGGATATACCAAAAGCGAATACATGTTTGAAGCTAATAGCTGTGGTATACTTTCTGCTATTCACGAACAAAGTGCTGATATCAACCAAGGGGTGGACCGTAAAAAGAAAGAAGACCAAGGCGCAGGTGACCAAGGAATGATGTTTGGATATGCTACCGAAGAAACCGACAATTACATGCCTTTGGCCTTGGATCTTTCGCACAAAATTTTGATTGAACTAGCCGCCTTGCGCAGAGAGAACAAACAAATTAAATACCTAAGACCTGATGCAAAAAGCCAAGTTACCTTGGAATATGATGACAACAATGTTCCGGTTCGTATCGATACTATTGTTGTTTCAACCCAACATGATGATTTTGATGCAGAGGCCAAAATGTTGGCTAAAATCAAAAAAGACATTATCGACATTCTTATTCCACGTGTAAAGGCAAAATATCCAAAATATACCAAGCTTTTCAACGATAAGATCACTTACCATATCAACCCAACCGGAAAATTTGTAATCGGTGGTCCGCATGGTGATACAGGTTTGACAGGTCGTAAAATAATTGTAGATACCTATGGCGGAAAAGGAGCGCATGGTGGAGGTGCATTTTCCGGAAAAGACCCTTCTAAAGTTGACCGCTCAGCAGCATACGCTACCCGTCACATTGCTAAGAACTTGGTGGCAGCCGGCATAGCTAAAGAAGCATTGGTTCAAGTTTCTTATGCCATCGGTGTGGCTCATCCAACGTCCATTAACGTAAACACCTTTGGTACAGCTAAAGTGGGATTAAGTGATGGTGAAATTGGAAAATTGGTTGAAAAACTATTCGATATGCGTCCTTACTTTATCGAACAACGTTTCAAACTTCGCACGCCAATTTACAGTGAAACCGCTGCATATGGTCACATGGGAAGACAAAATGAAGTTGTAACCAAAGAATTCAAATCGCCAGATGGTAAAGTGAAGAAGGTTAAAGTTGAGCTTTTCTCTTGGGAGAAGTTAGACTACGTTGACGCTATCAAAAAGGCATTTGGATTAGACAAAAAAGTAACTGCCAAAGCTCCAGCGAAACCTGCTGCAAAGGCTAAAGCAAAAAAATAATCGATACATTTTAATGTAAAGGCCTACTTTCCATGAAGGTAGGCCTTTTTTATTGGTTTTGTAAATAGTAATTTAATCCCAAATGCACTCCGTATTTCGTATTAAACGTAGCAAAAGCCAATACGAGAGCAAAGGCTTAATGTCTTGCTAAACTTTGTTCGAAGCACCCCGGGAAGGGATAGCAGTGGAAAGCCCACAGGACAGCCGTAGCGCAGCAGGCTGGACGAGGACTTGCAACGGATAGCCCGACCCGACCGCCCAGCACAAAGGCTCAAAAAAATTGCAACTATTTGTGGCGGAAGGGACCCGCCAAATAAGGCTCGAAAAAAGACTAAAGTTACGATGTGATAGCTTTGTCCTTTGGGCCTACTTGTCCTTATTTCGTAAAATTAACGGCTTTAACGGGTACAGCAGTTTTATTTTGGCGAGACGCACCTATACGATCCAAATCCACCCTTTTGGTGCCTTTTAGCTTGTCAACCGAGGGGTCCGAAGCCGTATTCGAGCCTTTTACAGGAGCTTTGGCATTGGGATTCTGATTCGCTCCTTGCTGTTCTGTTTTTACAGTAGTACTGGCAGGACCAGGTTCAGAAGCCTTTTGCTCGGTATTTTCCTTCTTAGATTTTTGGTTTGGAGCCGATTGTTTAGGATTTTCCTGAAGCTGGCCAAAATGGAGGCCAAAACCAAGCAAAACCGATGAAAGCAAGGCAAGCATGTGATGCTATTTTGGAGCTTTGTAAAGTTTCATAGCTTCATCCATTTCAATGAACAAATCATTGAGATAAGCGGCCGTTTTTGCGTCCTTCAAGCCTAATTTTATTACTTCTTCTCTTAATTTCTCAGCTTCTTCAGGCGTTTTAAATCCACCGATGGTATACTTTTTCAAGCCACCGGTTGTAGTATGCATTTCCACACCATAAATGGCAATCAAAGGAGCGATTTTCTCCAATCCGATACGCAAACGGTATTCGGTCAATTCCACTTTAAACAGTAACACATCTACTTTTGGTTTGTTTCTTTCTCTTTCCAAAGAATCGTTTATTTCTTTTCGTCTGTCGGTAAATTCGGTAGGGGAGTTTGAAAGTTTCACCAAATCTGTGGAAACCTTCGTCAATTTCTTTTCATTTACACTGAATGCTTGGTCGTAACCAGCTTCCAATAATTGGTTTTGACGGGCTTCGGCTTGTTTAAAATCGCTGTAGTTTCCGATGGTATAAACTGTCAAACTATCATTGATTTTGGTTTCAACCAATCCTTCGATCGAATTCAGTTTAATCATCATGCGGTTCGACATGTTTTTACCATAGGTTCCAACATGCACCGTAAATTTAGTATTATCTGTACCACCGGCAGGACGCATAATCAACTCTTCGGTTACATCTTTTCTGAGGTAAGAGCTGGTATCCTTTGCACCGATTGAAATATTGTTTTGGTCAATAGCTTTACCATATATGTCAGTAACAAATTGTTTGCTAGTATTGGTTTCCTTGTCCATATAGTTCGGAATACCATCTTGGTCGTCGTCCAACGGACAGCCATAAGCATCCACTGCGATTAGTTTTGGGGTGCCTAAACATTTATCGTACAAATCGATTACACCATCTTGGTCAGCATCTTCGGTATTCATGAAACCGAAATCGGCAAAATAAACAGCCGGTGCTTCACCCAATTTTGGCTTATCCTTGAAGGGAAAGAAGTTGTAGGAGATTTTAGCATAGGTGTACAAATAGCCATCGTTGCCATTTTTCCTTTTATCCAAACCCGAATTATCAACGTATGATTGATCTACATTCAGATTATCAGCATCCATATCGTCGGTGAAGGTCAGGTAATACTGAGAACCAACTTTAAGTGCGATCTTTTTAGAGATGTTAAATCCAAAACCAAGCCCTAAAGGAATGGCCAAGGTTGTTTTGGTGCCTGAATACGCTCGGGTTTCATAGGTAAAGTCGCGAACGTAAGGATTTCGGGCAGCAGCTTGACCTTCGGGTGTATTGTAAATTTCGCCATTCGACCAATAATAGTATTTGTAACCATTTTCGCCATACAAATCTTGGTACACATCGTATTGCATAAAAGCAGCACCAGCCATAATGTAGGGGTAGAAAGTAGTTGGCCTTCCAAAGGCGCCGAAGAAGTTATAGGTAAAGTCTAACTGGAAATTTTGAAATTTTGTTTGGAAGTTACGGTGCAGGCCTTGTTTGTTTTCGTTACCGCTGAGTTGACCACGCATGTAAGAAAGGTTCAAATCAAAACTATTGGAAAGGTTTAGGGTAAGTCCGGCATCAAAGGCATAACGATTTCCTAACCAGTGGATACCAGGTTCTTGAATATCTACAACCTCACCAAAGGATTTCATTAATCCACCTCCAACAAATATCCTTGGTCTAAATTCGTATTTGGATATTAAGTTGCCGTTTTTGGTGCGGACTTTCTTAATTCTAGCTGGCTTTTCCGCCGCTTTAACCTCATTCTTTGCTGGTTCAACCTGGGTAGGAGATTGTTGGGCAAAAGAATAAACAGCCATACATAGTAAAGCTAAAAAGGCGTACAGTTTCTTCATTCGCATGAGTATTCAAAAAAGGGCAACGAAAGTAAGGAAAAAAGCGATTAAATGCCTGTTTTTCGACAATCAGCCATAAATTTTATGATTTTAGAGTAAAAACTCAGCTTCTTTTTATTTCTATGATCTCAAGTTCCGACACTTTCCCCTCCGAAAGATTAAACCGCAGTAGGGTTTTAACTTTGTGCCAGCCATGGTTACCTGCTGCCCCGGGATTCATATGAAGCAATTGGTTTTTAGCATCATACATCACCTTTAGAATATGGGAATGCCCACAAATAAACAAGTTGGGTTGGTAGGCTTCGATCAGTTTTTTGGCGGTTGGAGAATAATTTCCCGGATAACCCCCGATATGGGTTATGGCCACTTTTACCCCTTCCAGTTCAAACTGCAAATTCGCTGGCAGGAAGGATCTAAATTCTTGTCCATCAATATTTCCAGTCACAATCCGCAGGGGTTTGAAGGCTTGCAGGGCGTCCACCACCGAAAGTGTTCCAATGTCGCCTGCATGCCATATTTCATCGCAGTTGGCAAAATGTTTGAAAACTGCCGGATCTACAAACCCATGTGTATCTGAAATTAAACCTACTTTCGTCATCCGATGACCCGTCAAGAATTAATAGCACAAATTAAGGCAAAACGCTCCTTCCTTTGTATCGGATTGGACACCGACCTTGAAAAAATTCCCACACATTTTCTAAAAACCAAGGATCCCCTCTTTGAATTCAACAAAGCCATTGTAGATTCCACCTCCGATGTGTGTGTGGCCTACAAGCCCAACTTGGCCTTTTTTGAGTCGTATGGTGAAGCGGGCTGGGAAAGTTTCCGAAAAATAGTGGAATACATTGGCCCTTCGCATTTTATTATTGCCGATGCCAAACGGGGCGACATCGGAAACACCTCCGAACGTTATGCCAAAGCTTTTTTCGAAAACTTGGGTTGCGATTCCATCACCCTTTCTCCTTACATGGGAAGCGACAGCATCAAGCCTTTCCTGAATTTTCCCGGGAAATGGGCCATTGTGCTTGCCCTAACTTCCAATACCGGTGCTGATGATTTTGAATTGCTCGAAACCATTTCCGGCAAAAAAGTGTTCGAGCATGTACTTGAAACCTCCCAGACCTGGGGAAACGATGGCTCAATGATGTATGTAGTTGGCGCTACCCGTCCCGAACAGTTTATCCAAGTGCGTAAAATCGTTCCAAACCATTTCTTACTTGTACCGGGGGTTGGTGCCCAAGGTGGTAGTCTGGAACAGGTATGCGAATTTGGCCTTAATTCGGATATAGGTTTGTTAATCAATGCTTCCCGCTCCATTCTTTATGCATCCAAGGGAGCAGATTTCGCTGAAAAGGCAAGACTCGAAGCCCAAAAACTACAAGCGGATATGGCGAAAATTCTTGGTGAAAAAGGACTGCTGTAAAGCCCAATTCATTACTGCACCAAACTAGCTTCGGCCGATAAAGCTTCAGCAGAGCGCTCAATTTTCTTCACCATTTTCTGCAAAACAGTTCCAGGGCCTGTTTCTACGAACGTTTTGGCACCATCGGCCACCATTTGTTGTATGGTTTGAGTCCAACGCACGGGAGCCGTTAATTGGGCTACCAAATTCTGCTGAATTATTGCAGGATCAGTTTCCGGACGAGCATTTACATTTTGATAAATTGGGCAAATTGGTGGATGGAATTTGGTGTTTTGGATGGCCGCCTCCAACTCTTGTCGAGCCGGTTCCATCAAAGGCGAATGAAAAGCACCACCAACGTTCAATAAAACTGTCAATTTAGCACCTGCAGCCTTTAAGTTTTCCACTGCCAAGTTCACCCCTTCCACACTGCCACTGATTACCAACTGTCCGGGCGTATTATAATTAGCCGGCACCACCACTTCCGAATTTATCTCCTTACAAATACGTTCAACCACTTCATCTTCCATCCCAATAATCGCTGCCATGGTCGAAGGTTTCAGTTCACAAGCCTTCTGCATGGCCAAAGCCCTTTTCGACACCAGCACAAGTGCATCTTCAAAAGTCAATACCTGGTTGGCAACCAAAGCCGAAAATTCACCAAGTGAGTGCCCCGCAACCATATCCGGTTTAAACGATTCGCCTAGCAATCGAGCCACTACAACCGAATGCAGAAAAATAGCCGGTTGGGTAACTTTGGTCTGTTTCAAATCCTCCTCACTGCCGTCAAACATAATATCCGTAAGACTAAAACCAAGGATTTCATTGGCTTGTAGCATGATATTTTGGGCAATAGAGCTTTGGTTAAAATGGTTTTTGGCCATCCCCGGAAACTGGGAGCCTTGACCTGGAAAAAGGTATGCTTTCATCGGGGACGAAATTAGAAGGATATTTAATTAATGTACAAATCTGTGGTTAAATTGGGTTTAGAAATTCGTTCTTTTCTTTATTTGGCGGGCCCTTTTCGCTAATGAGCATTGTACCGAATGACTTAGGTTGTGTGCTAAGCGAAAAGGCCGGGCTATTCACTGCAAGTCCTCGGTCTGCTTCGTTCCTCCGCATCCCTATGGGCTTTCCGTTTCTATCCCTGCCCGGAGATCCTGCTAATTCTTGGCATTCGTGTTTTGTCTGGAACAAAAAAAGGTCAAAAACCCCTGTTGATGATGCCAGCTACTTGTTCACCCATTTGCAAACATGTTCCCATTACACGAGCACTCGCAATAGCTTTGGCATCGGCTGAAATATTCCTTCCGGCAAAAAAAAGATTGTTGTATGACGCCGAAATTAGGGCAGAATCAGGAATTGAATAATAATCTCCAAAGGCAAGGTATTCCATTTGCACTGGTTTCGCAATCTCCCAATATTCTATAGGCCAGGTCCCTTTGGTAAGTGCAAATTCTTCCTTCTTGGCCGAGCTTACATCGGTGGCCGTCAAAATCGACTTCCCCACATGTCGGGCTTGGGTTCTCACCCCAACTTCCTTGGCAACCTCTACTATTTTGGTATGTTTGAACATTGGTCCGAATTCTTGCAATACCGCTTGGATGCTTTCGGCATGGTGCATACCTTCCTTTTTCAGCCCTTCCAAATCCAATGGTCCAACCTTTATTGGCGTTAAAATGGGAATTTTTACATAAATCTTTTCGGTGGTAAGTTGTCCGGGCACCACCGAGGCCAAGCCTAAGGCGCTTTGGAGTATCCCCTGTTGTTTGGCTTTTGCAAGGGCAAATATAAATTCCAATGTTGGGTCGGATGCTTTGTGTTGAAAGGAAAAAGCAACAGTTAGATGAGCTTGTTGGAACACTGCTTCCTCTATTATAGGTGAATGGAGCAAGGCAGCCAAATCTGCTGTTCCGCTTGCATCAACGAAGGCTTTGGCCTCAAGCCAGCTTTTTCCATAAGGATTGGCAACCTGAATTTGTTGGATACGCTCTTTTTCAAATTCGACACCAATAACTTCACTATTATAATGTATAGGTATTTGGTGGTGTTCAAGGAAATGCTGAAAAACCGACTCCAAGGCCTTTTGATGGTAAGGTAAAAATTGTAGACCATCCTTCTGGAACACAGGTTCCAATTGGCTTAGGGATTGGACCTTGGAAGCGAATTCTTTCATAAAACCTTCCGAGCAATAGTCGAATTGGGGCTTTTCACTTCGAAAATAGAGGCCGCACAGGGTACCAACAAAAGCATTGGTAGCCTTTCCTCCAGGGTTTTCACCCTTTTCTACCAAGGCAACTTTCCATCCATTCTTCGCTAAAACCACAGCGGTGGCTAGTCCCGACACTCCACAGCCGAGTACAACCACATCATATTTTATACTTTTTTTCAAAAATCGTATGGCTTGGTTAAACCTTTTTACACACCTTTGTTCAAAGCGTCAAATTTGCAAATCAATTTAAGATGAAAAACATAATTAAAAGCACTTTGGTTTTAGCGGGAATAGTTTCCGTTACCATGATCTCTTGTCGCAGGGATAGAGACAGCGACACCAATTCTGCCCAGGACAATTCATTAGCCGAATCCAGTTTTGACGATGCCAACGATATGGCCGATCAGGTAGGAAAAGGCGGAACATTAGAATTGAAATTGGAAGAAGATGCTTCTTTGCTTTCAACCTGTGCAACTGTAACCAGGGATACCACTACAGATCCCAAAACCATCACCATTGATTTTGGTACAAGCAATTGCACCTGTTCAGATGGAAGAGTAAGAAGAGGAAAAGTACTTGTAAGTTATACTGGCAAATACAGGGAAGTTGGGGCACATATTGTAATAGGCTTTGAAGATTACTATGTAAACGATAACCATGTAGAAGGTACCAGAACCATAGATAATGAAGGTTTCAATTCCGATGGCAACTTGGTTTTCCATGTTGTAGTGGATGGAACTGTAACCAAAACAGATGGAACCGTTATTCTTTGGACATGCGACAAAACCAGAGAATGGGTAGAAGGCTACGATACCGACATTCGCACGGACGATGTTTACGAAGTTACAGGAACTGCATCAGGCACCAGAGCCAATGGAACAACCTTCACTGCCGAAACAATCACCGCTTTGACCAGAAAAGTTTCTTGTCATCAGTTTGTAAGCGGGCAATTGCGTTTGACTCCATCTGGCAAACCAGAACGTTTAATTGATTTTGGTACTGGTGATTGTGACGATGAAGCCACCGTAACCATCAACGGAAACGACTACACCATTCAACTACACTAATCGATTTCTTTCCACCATAACCTCGCCGGGAATTGCGCAAGTGATTTCCGGCTTTCTTTTTTTTGGAAAGTTCATTCCGATTTTTCTCGATAAACCTATTCAAAAACCATATAATTTCCTTAGCTTCGCCAAAATTTTAACCACCACATGAAAAAACTTTTACCCTCGTTATTTGCACTTTGTGTTCCAGCGTTGGTTTCGGCCCAAATTACTATCGAACAAACTGATTTTCCAGCCATTGGCGATTTGTATTTTGAAGCTACAGACACCTTACCTTCTCAATCTTTGGGTTTAGGATCAGCCAATGGTTCCAGTCAATCTTGGAACTTTACCACTTTGAACCAACATCGCTTAGACAGTTTGGCTTTTTTGAACCCAACCACTGTGCCAAATGGCGATCAATTCCCAACGGCGGATATGGCATTTACCCAATTGGGAGGATTTGCTTTTGCCTCTGTTAACAATTCAGAAGTTGAAATAGTAGGTTTTTCTGGCGATTTTCAAGGCTTAGGTTTTGTTTTACAAATTCCATTTACAGATCCTCAAACCTTGGTGAAACTGCCTTCGACTTATGGAACAACCTTCTCTGACAACAATTATTTCAAGAAAGCCTTTAAGCTGACAGGCCAATTTGCTTCCTTTGTAGATTCCGCCATGATCGTTCACCGTGGCCGAACTGAAGCCATAATTGATGCTTTTGGAACCCTAACTGGTCCATTAGGCAGTTTTGAAGTTTTAAGGAATAACAGTACCGATTGGACTACCGATAGCATTTTCATTAAAGGCGGATTGTTTGGTCCTCAAAATTGGGCTTTAGCTAATTTTCAACAATTTGGACAAAACATTGCCAATCCATTGGTTGATTCAACAGTTACCTATGATTTCTTAGAAAAATCGTATGGTTACACGATGGTTCGTGTTATTACCGACAAAGGCACAGGAGAAATTACATCTGCACGTTCACTAGTAAATCCAGAGAGCATTGGCGATTTAAGCAACCTGGCTTCAGTATTGGTTTACCCAAATCCAGCCAGTGATTTTGTTAATGTAGAATTTAATGGCAACAAAGCAGCAACAGCTTATTTATTGAACCTAAATGGCCAAGTAATTCGCGAGGTATCCTTGCTTGTAGGTAAAAATGAAATCCCCACAAACGACCTAAACAATGGGCTTTATTTACTGCAAGTGAAAGGAGAAAATGGCAAGAATTTGCTAAACAGTAAAATTTCTGTTTCAAAATAAGAAAAAGCGTTTACTTTTGCCCCCGCTTACGACACAAGGTCGCGTGGCCGAGCGGCTAGGCAGAAGTCTGCAAAACTTCGTACAGCGGTTCAAATCCGCTCGCGACCTCAAAAAGCCTCGATTTTATCGGGGCTTTTTTATTTCCAAATTGTAAAGTGTGATTTAAATTATCCTATTGGTGGATAAATTCCTAAAAACCTTTCACATCTATGCCTTATTTTTGTCGGCTCAATTCATAATCAATGAAGAAACTTTTTACCACCTTATTTGCTGCATCCCTTGCTAGTTTGGCTTCTGCCCAATGTACCCAACTTTTTATTTCTGAGTATATTGATGGAGACGGAAACGACAAAGCCCTTGAAATTTACAATCCAACTACTCAACCTATCAGTCTTTCAGGTTATTTCGTAAGACGTTATAGCAACGGAAGTACTTCCTTTTCTGCTGGTGGTGAATTAGCTTTGTCAGGAACAATAGCTCCAAATGATGTATGGGTTATAGCAAATGGACAAACTTCTGGCACACCAAGCTCTCCAGCTTGCAGTCCAGCTTTACAAGCTTTAGCAGACCAATTAGATGGTGCTTACCCAGCCCCAACCTACATGAATGGTGATGATGCCATTGCTTTAGAGTTTGGTACTACCTTAGTTGACTTATTCGGCAAAATCGGAGAAGATCCAGGTACCGCTTGGACTAATGAATTCCCTTATACGGATGCACAAGGGGCTTGGATTACAAAAGACCATACGATGCGCCGCAAAGCCAGTGTTACTTCTGGTATTTCAGCAAGTCCTGATTTTTTTGACCCTTTGTCAGAATACGATACCCTATTGGTAAACACTTGGGATGGTTTAGGAACCCACACTTGTGTTTGTGCCACTGGAATCAGTGAAGTAAGCAAACAATATGTATCCGTTTTTCCAAATCCATCTAACAACAGCGAGGTAACCCTTTCTACTAAAAATAAAGTTAGTCGTGTTGAGTTGATCGACCGCTCTGGAAAATTGGTTGCTTCATTTATCAATGATAATATTACCGTTGGAGGAATGCGCTTTTCAACAACTGGTTTAGCCGAAGGACTTTACATTGTTAAAGCCTACATGGAGAAAAATGCCATCGGATACAGCAAATTATCGATAAATTAAATTAAGTTTTTTTTGAAGGCACTGGACAAAATCCGGTGCCTTTTTTGTTTTTACCTGAACTTACTTCCAATCTATGGATTTTAGAAAAATCACCCTTGCTTTGGCCTTCTGTTGCCTAAGCAGTTTGGCCTGGGCACAAGGTGTATTGAAAGGTACAATTAAAAATGCCTCTACAGGTGAAACCTTGATAGGTGCTACTATTTCGTATGCTCCAGGAAAAGGAACCACAACGGATATCGACGGCAATTATGCCATTGAGTTGTCGAATGGAGAATATGAAATCAATATTTCCTATGTAGGTTTTACGCCGAAGGTTCAGAAAATCAAAATGGAGGGCAAGCCTTATTTATTGGATGTTTCATTGGAAACAACCCAATTAAAAGAGGTGGAAGTAGTGGCGGATGTGGCAAGAGCAAGGGAAACACCAATTGCGTTTACCAACGTAAGCGGTGTTCGAATACAAGAAGAATCAGCCTCTAGGGATTTGCCAATGGTATTAAATTCAACTCCAGGGGTTTATGCTACCGAACAAGGCGGCGGTATGGGTGATAGCCGAATTAATATCCGTGGCTTTGACCAAAGAAATGTAGCTGTAATGGTAGATGGTGTTCCCGTAAATGATATGGAAAACGGACAGGTCTTTTGGAGCAATTGGGATAACCTTGGCGAAATTACCAGGACTATGCAAGTGCAACGTGGACTTGGAGCTTCGAAGCTAGCCATTCCTAGTGTTGGAGGTACTATCAATATTATGACCAAAGGGATTGATAGCAAAAAAGGAGGCTATATCCGTCAAGAAATTGGGAACAACAATGTTTTGACACCGATGTTTGGTTCGAGCAGTGAATGGTTTCCAGAAATAAGCAATACAAAAACCTCTTTTGGTTACAATTCTGGAAGATTAAAAGGTGGTTGGGGTATCACTTTTGCGGGGAGCTACAGACAAGGAAAAGGCTGGGTAGATAAAGTTGATTATGAGGCTTGGGGCTATTTCCTCAAAATCCAAAAAGAATTTAAAAACCAAATGTTGACCTTTTCGGTAAGTGGTGCACCACAAACCCATGGACAACGTGCTTTTAGACTACCTATAGCCGTTTACAATACAAAACTGGCTAGCGAACTAGGCATTTCGGAATCGGCAATTGACAGTATTCTAGACAATACACCTAATACAAGTGGAACAACCAATGCTGCTGCCAACTATTCCAATTCCAATATTGGTGATCGCGGTTCAAGGTACAATGCAGGATGGGGTTTCTATACAGATGAGAATGGTATAAGGCATGAATTGAATCCTAGCCAAAACATTTACCATAAACCCCAATTCAACTTAAGTCATTTCTGGACACCAAATGAAAAATTCTCTTGGAGCAATGTGGCCTATTTATCTATCGGAAGAGGGGGAGAAGCATTTGTTAGTACAAGTAACTTCACTAGAGATTCATTAACAGGGGTTTACGACCTTACTTCAAACTACCAGCAAAATTCAAACTATATTAATAATGGCTATGACTCTCTTTTAACAAATAGCAATAAAAACTGGATAATTCGCCGTTCCGTAAATAACCATTTCTGGTATGGATTGTTATCTACCTTAAATTACAATCCCATCAAAAGGTTTAGCATCATGGGCGGATTGGATTTACGCAGTTACCGAGGAACACACTACCAAGAAATTGCCAATCTTTTTGGAGGCGACTATTATATCGGAGATCAAAACAATCTAGAACCTCGTCCATTGGGACCTGGGGATCCGAATATTTCCTTTAGAAAGAAAAAAGAAGGAGACAAAATAAATTACTACAACGATGGCAAAATCAGGTGGTTTGGAGCATTTGCCCAAGGTGAATACAAAGGAGGAAACTACACTGTATTTGTAAATGGTTCCTATTCTTTAACAGGCTATCAACGAGTTGATTATTTTAGAAAAAAGGATATTGTACTAAACGACACAACTATTGAAGAAGCTGTAGGATGGGGCGACACCTTAACTTACAATGGAAATAATTATACCATAGATTCAAAAGAGGCACGTTACAATACCCAGGACTGGCGTTGGTTTCCAGGATTTACCTTAAAAATGGGTAGTAATTACAATCTAGATGAACATAATAGTATCTTTATTAATGCGGGTATTTTAAGTATTGCTCCAAGGTACTCCCAATTTTATACCAACACCTCAAACCAGGCCTTTCCAGATGTAAAACAACAACTGATAAGTGCCGTGGAATTAGGGTATGGACTAAAACTTAAAAAACATGCCTTAAATGTAAACTTATACTACACGTATTGGACTAATAAACCTCCTTCCAATTTGCCAACAATAAATATTGCAGGGGATAGCTACAATTATGTTTTAACAGGAATCAACTCACAAAGTATAGGAATAGAAATTGATGCTACTGGTTATCTAACAAAGAAACTGCAATATGAGGTAATAGCATCCATTGCTGATTGGCGTTACAAAGGAAATGGAGTAGCATATCTTTACACGTTAGGATCAGAGGAACTTGAACAAACCATTTACCCTATAACAAACAATATTCACACAGGCGATGCAGCCCAACTACAAGCCGCTTTCTCCTTACGTTACGAGCCATTCAAAGGCGCTTACATCAAATACCGTTTCAATTATTTTGGAAACAATTATTCAACCTTTGACCCATTAACCTTGAGGAGGGAATTGAATGATGACGGTTCAATAAAATTTGACAATGAAGGCCGAGAATCATGGAAAATGCCCGATTATTACTTTATGGAGCTTCATGCTGGGTATACCTTTAAAGTCTGGAAACTAGTGCTTACGGCCAATGCAAGCATAATCAACCTATTAAATCAAAACTTTATTACGGATGCCGTAAATGGAACTAACTTTGATGCGGCATCCGCAAACGTTTTCGTAGCTCAAGGCCGTCGTATCAATGTAGGATTAAAAATTGCCTTTTAAAAAAAATTACTTCAAATTACCAAATCAAAATTATGCTTAAACGTTTATTCTCTGCGGCTTTGCTAAGCATCTCCGCTGCGGCTTTTGCACAAGCCCCCCTGCCGACGTCCTACGATTTCGAAGGATTTGCAGGACAAGCCAATCTGCCAACTGGTTGGACTACTAACATCACTGGAACCTTTACCTATTCTACCGGACAAAGCGGGGTTTCTGGTAAAATCGATATTGAAGGTGAATACATCGCTATTCAAACCAATGACCCCATGGGCGTTGTATCTTACTATTTAAAGGGTTCAACTTCCAACGGGGCTTCTTGGCAAGGCGATTTCACCTTGGAAGAATCTACCAATGGAACCAACTGGACAGCCTTAACCACTTTCACCGACAATTTGAATGCAAACAATTTTGTTCAATATACAGTTACTCCAGCTACCTCAAGTCGTTATATCCGTTGGTATTTTACCAATAAAGTATCAGGTAGCAACGTAGCCATCGACGAAATAAGTGTTGCACAAGCTGTGGTAACGAGCCAAGAAATCAATGTAAAACAAAGCGGAACCACTATTTTCTCTGGTGGAACTTCAGCACCAGTTGCATCAAATGTTGGCACCCCGGTTACTATCAATTTTACCATTGAAAATCAAGGTACGCAACAAACCCTAAACTTAACAAACGTTAGTTTTTCAGGAGCAGCCGCCAGCGACTATACCGTCAGTTCACCTAGTTTCCCTGCTACCGTTTCTCCTTCTGGAAATACAACCCTCTCCATTAGCTTTAATCCTTCGGCCAATGGAACACGCGCAGCAACTATGACCATTGCTAACAACGATGCTGATGAAGGAAGTTATGTAATCAACCTATTTGGAGTTGGTGGACAATTCGCTTCTGAACCTTCTGCACAAGCTACAAACCTTAGCTTTTCGAATGTAAAAGCATACCGTTATACGGCCAATTTCAATGCCTCCTCCCCTGCTCCATCCGGCTATATCGTTTTAAGAAAAATAGGCTCGGCTGTTACTGAAACCCCCGTTGATGGAACTTTTTACACTCGTGGCGATGCAATCGGCGGTGCTAAGGTTGTTAGCGTTGGCTCAGCCACTTCGGTTGTTCCAACTTTCAACGTTGCCAATACGGATTACTATTTTGCTGTTTTTGCTTACAATGGTTCTGGCGCTGTAGTAAATTACCTAACCTCAAGTCCACTTACAGGAACCGTAACCACCACCGGAGCTAATGCCGGAACCTATTATAATGGAGTTAATCCCTCCAATAGCAGCTTCGTTGATGATCTTCAAGCGGTTATTAATCCACACACTTCCATTTTCTATGGTAACTACGACGAAACCATGGTGCGTCTTTTCTCTCAACGCGATACTACCAATGGACAAAAAGTTGTAACCTGTGTTTACTCCGGTTTAAACCAAGTATTCTCAGAACCTTTCGATTGGACAACTGCTGATTTTAGCCGGGAACATACCTATTGCCATGATTGGATGCCAACCAACCCTGCCGACAATCCAGAAAAACCTGAATACAACGACCAACACCATATCTTCCCAGCAAAATTTACCGATGTTAACGAAACAAGAAGCAATTTGCCTTTAGATAATGTAGTTACCGTTGTTAGCACCTTCCAAGATGCTACCTATGGAAAAAATGCAGCAGGCAAAAACGTTTTTGAACCAAGGGATAGCCATAAAGGAGATGCGGCTAGAGCTTTGTTTTATATGTGCGCAGCCTACAATGGTGTAAGCGGAAATACCTGGACTTTACCAAATGCCGCGATTGCACAAAACCAAAACGTACTTCGTCAATGGCATTTCCAAGACCCACCAGATGCGTGGGAAATTGCCCGTAACGAGTTCTTGGATTCATTACAAGGAAACCGTAACCCATTTATTGATAATCCTGATTGGGTTTGTTATATAGACTTCTTGACAATGAATTACATACCAACACCATCTGCTGCACCATGTGAATTCACCAATGTGGAAACACCAAGCCTTTTGGACAATCAATTGTCATTGTTCCCTAACCCTTCAAAAACCTTCTTAAACGTTTCCCTGAATCTTGACCAATTCCAAACCATTAAAATCCAACTTTTGGATATTATTGGTAAAGAAGTTTTAACTGGAACTTACACAGCCAACAAAGGAAACAACCAGTATTCCTTTGATACTGAATCCTTAAAACCTGGACAATATTTCGTAAAAATCACCTCAGGCCAATCATCTGTTGTGAAAAAATGGATAAAAGAATAAAAAGGAAAATCCTTTAAACCCAAAACCCCGCTGGATCTTCCAACGGGGTTTTTTATTTATATTCCATGGGTCAACGAAAATAACCACCTTTGCACCTGTGAAGCAGTTGTCCATAATTCTTCCCTGTTATCAGAGTGCTATCCACTTTAATGGATTGAAAAAGGAAATGGAAGACTTGCTCCCTAAAATTGAGAAAAAAATCAAGGTTGAGTTTGTCTTGGTTGATGATGGTTCAACCGATACCACCTTCGAAGAAATCCTTCAATTTCAAGCAAAATTCACCAACACGAAAGCCCTTCAACTTACAAGTAATTATGGGGCTCATGCTGCCTTTTTGGCCGGTTTGACCCATGCCGAAGGTGATTGCTTTGCTATCCTTCATCCTGACCTCCAAGACCCACCCATTCATCTCCTTGAAATGATCGACAGATGGGAGAAAGGCACTAAATTGGTCATAGGTTTAAGAACAAAACGGAAGGAATCCATCAACAAACGGTTTTGGGCCTTTGTTTACCACCAAACCATAAAACGTTTCGCCTTGCCCCATATACCAGAAGGTGGTTACGACTTGGTTTTATTTGATAAGGTAATTCGCGACAAGGTGGTAGAACTTCAAGAATCAAACATCAGCCAGGTTTACTTACTTTCTTCCTTTCAATTTCCTTATGAAACGGTACCGCTCACCCGATTGAAAAATGTAGTGGGTAAATCAACTTGGACTTTTCAAAAAAAGGTCAAATTGTTTGTGGATACCTTGGTTGGATTCTCCTATTTTCCTATTCAACTCCTTAGTTTTCTGGCTATTGCCCTAATCTTGCTTTGGGTTGGTAGCAGTGTATACTTATTCTTCAACTGGATAAACAAGGTTGAACTATCCTTTGCTTATCTTTGTTTTTGGATGGCGACAAGCTTGGCAGCAGTGTTAGGTATCATGCTGGCCATAGTTGGAGAATACCTATGGAGAACACTTGAAACCAACCGAAAACGACCAGCCTATTTTATCAAAGAACTCATTTTACCCAAACCTATCGCCCATGACTAATCCAACTAAATTCACAGAAGTTCAAGGGTTCCATCAACTTTGGCTTTGGGCCATTCTACTTTCTCTTCAAACATTCTTGATTGGTATCTTCTTTTCCCAATCAGTTTTTGACAAATTTGTCGGCAACAACCCTCCGCCAAGTGGGGTCCTTTCCATGCTCATTCTATTCTTCCTGCTGCTCGACTATCTCTTTTGGAAAATCAAACTTATGACCCTCATTGATGAAACTGGGGTTTACTATCGCTTTAGCTTATTTCAAAGGAAGTTTAAATTTCATTCTTGGGACGATATTGAAACCTGTTATACCAGAACCTATAAACCTCTTTGGGAATTTGGGGGCTGGGGTTTCCGAATTGGATTTAGCGGTGGAATTGCCTATAATGTTTCAGGAGATAAAGGCTTACAACTGGTTTTAAAAAACAACAAAAGAATCTTAATCGGCACCCAGGAAGAAACCGAATTAGAAGCATTCCTTAAAGCCAATGGACGATGGAAAACAAACGAGCATCCAACTACTTAAATAGGGAAAGGAATGCCCTATCAATTTTTGATAAATATGCTCAACAATACGAATCCTTGTTTATGGATGTATCATCCTACACCTCGACCTTGGAATTCGTTTGCCAATCCCTTCAAGCTGAACAAACCCATGTACTTGACCTTGGTTGTGGACCTGGAAATTTATCCAAGTATTTTCTAAACCGCTTTCCAAACCTACAATGGCTTGGAATTGATGGTTCGGAAAAAATGATTGAACTTGCTCAAAAAAACAATCCAACGGCGAACTTCTTGGTTCAAAACTTATTGGAAATCAAGCTTCCAGCCCAAAAATTTGATTTAGTTCTTCTAAGCTTTTGCTTGCCCTATTTAGCACAGCCTGAAGTCAAAGCCTTATTTAAAACCTTTTCCACCCATCTCAAGCCAAATGCTCTGCTTTACCTCAGTACCATGGAGGCACTTTCCGAGAAATCCGGATTGGTTACCAATAGCCACGGTGACCAAACCATCCAATTCTTTTATTCCTATTCAGATTTGGAAGAATTATTAAATGATTTTGGATTTGAAATTCAACATGTAAACCGAGTCCCAATTCCAAAGCCAGGGCCATTTTCGAAAGAAGATCTTTGTATAGTTGCACGAAAAAGTTCTTGAACCTCAAAGGTTTATTCTTTACTTTAGCATTGGAATGCCCAAAAAACAACTGTTGGTGATTGTCTTTTTGCTGGTTTCAACTGGACTCCTAGCCCAATTGAAGATCAATGAATTTTGTCCAATCAATTCTATTTTGGAAGATGAAGAAGAGGAAACCAATGCCTGGGCTGAACTTTACAATGCTAGTGATAATAGCCTTTCCACAGCCAATTGGTTTCTTTCCAATCAATCAGATCAAGCCTATTTATGGGCATTGCCTGCCTTCTCCCTCCCTCCGCATGCCACTGTTTTAGTCTTTTTATCCGGAAAAACCTCGGCCTCTGGAGAAATACACTCCAGCTTTGAAGTGGAATCCAATTTGGAAACGCTTTATTTAAGTTTTGGAGGATTGGGAATCCAAGACCAAATGAGTGGAATGGAACTTCAACCAAACCATTCGCGCGCAAGAATACCGGATGGCCATGCAACACTTTCTGTGTCTACCCAGCCAACTCCCAATACGTCCAACAATGGAATGATAGGTTTTAATGGGTATTGTCCAAAACCCTTACTTGACAAGTCGGGTGGTTTTTACAGTAAAGGCATCACCATAAAACTGCTTCATCCGTCCGTTCTAAGCGAAACTCACTTTACCACCGATGGACAAGAACCCACCCAAAATTCGGCCATCTTTCCAAGTGTTTGGCCTATCGAATCCAATACCAGTATCCGGATAAAGAACTTTCCGAAGTCCAGTTCCGATAAACTTTTGCCTTCTGAAGAAACTGACGAAAGTTATTTTATTGAATCCAAACCTGAATTGGAAGTTGTGAGCCTAAGCACCGATTTCAACTACTTTTTTAGTTGGGACAGTGGCATCTTTGTGCTGGGACCCAATGCATCCTTTACCTATCCATACTACGGTGCTAATTTCTGGGCCGACCAAAAAGTGCCTGTCCATTTTGAATGGTTTGAAAAAAACGGTAAAAAAACACATGACCAATGGCTTGATTGTGAAATCCATGGAGGGTCACAAAATCGAACCAGACCCATGAAAAGCTTGCATCTGGAGGCAAAAACAAAATATGGAAACAATCGTTTGGAACACCAATTTTTCAAAAACCTACCTGCCAGCCGTTTTAAAAGTCTGGTCTTACGCAACGGAAGCGGAGATTTCAACAAACTGCATTGTAGGGACGAATCGGTGCATGAACTTATGTTGCAAGGGGGAATGGATCTGGATTTAAACCCTTATCGTCCGGTTCTGGTCTATTTTAATGCGCAATTTTTAGGCGTATATAATGTTCGGGAAAAACTCGATAAACATTACCTCAATGAACATCATCCTGAAATTGACAAAGACAATTTGGATTTAATCGAAGAGGATGCCATTGCCCATGAAGGCGATTTCGAGAATTGGAACCAGCTCTTTAGTTTTATTCAAACCCATGATTTGGCCCAACAAGTGGTATTTGACTCTGTCTCCAATTGGCTGGATCTTTCCAACTTTACCGACTATTTTATCGCTGAAACGTTTTTAACCAATATTGACTGGCCCAATAACAACATGAAGTATTGGCGTGAACGGAAGCCCGGTGCCAAATGGCGCTATTTACCAATCGATTTTGATATTACCCTGGGCAATATTGGTTGGGCCCCAGCCAATTATAATATGTTTGAACGCATGTTTGAACTTATTGGACCCTCCAATAAACAGGTTTTCATTCTACAGGAACTTTTAAAATATCCACCTTACAAACAGTTCTTTATCAATCGCTATGCCGATGCCATGAACAGTTTGTTTACCCAATCCTCTTTACTTACCAATACCCAACAATGCCTGGATAGAATTAAAGCTGTAATGCCACGACAATTTGATCGCTGGGGTGGTTCAATGGAGGCTTGGCAAACTGAATTCAATACCATGGCTTTGCCCTATATTATGGAAAGAACGGACTTTGCGAGAGAACATCTCCGCGACTATTTCGGTCTTGCCAATCCTTATCTGCTTCGTTTACAATGCATCCCTGAACCTGGAGGAACCATCCATATTAATACACTAAAAGCGCGTTCCTCGGGTTGGGAAGGATGGTACTTTCCGGATGTCCCCGTTACCATACAACCAGAACCAAGACCCGGATATACTTTCCAAGGCTGGTTAGTTGAAACCGATTCGACCCATTTTATTCCATCCGATAGTTTAGTAATCCTTGTAGAGCCCCAACAAAAAATCACGGCCGTCTACAACCGTTCCGATTCCAAAAATGAAATGCTGTGCTTTCCCAACCCGAATTCAAGTCCAAGCCTCACCCTGCTTTGGCAAAATAGCGATCCTTCGGCCTATACCTTAGCGATTTACAACAGCAATGGCGAAAAAGTTTTTACTAAATCTTGCACCGCTATTGGTCCAGTTTATGAAGAAAAAGTATCAATGGAAGGCTTACCAAATGGTCTGTACTTGGTAAATGCCGGAAAATTCAGCGGTAAAATCATTAAAATCAATCCTTAAGCAAGCAGTTAAAATTGCACCTTTGTTAACTTAACTTTAATCCATTCTTAAACTTTATGGTCGAAAAGATGGTACAAGGTTTAAAAGCGAGGATGATAAAAACAACACGATTTAAAACGATAGGAATTGGATTGAGCCTTTGCCTTGGCATACTGTTCCATTCCTGCAAAAAAGAAGCCGGAGAAGGAGGCTTGGCCAGCATTCAAGGCAAGGTATACGGTTACGATATCAACTCATTCGGGGTTCTGGTCGACAGCGGTTATGTAGGCGATTACCGTGTTGGCATTAGCTACGGCGACCATACCTGGATCGACGACGACACCCGTACTTCGCCTAGTGGAGCCTACAGTTTTCAAGGACTTCAAAAAGGGAAATACCGCTTGGTGGTTTATTCCCAATGCGATACCTGCACCTTCAACCAAACCTATTTCGAACAATTTGCCGAAATAAGTTCCAATAAGCAAGCATTGGAAATGCCTGATTTTGTGATTTTCGACTAATGATAGAAAGCTTGCAAACCTCGAACAATTGGAATCTTTCCTCCTTTCAGGGGATAAGTTTGGACCATTTGGACGAAGTGCGATTGATGAACCGCATCGATTCGAAGTTTGTATTCCATATCAACGAATTGGGTGGGATTTTAGACCAAGTGAAGGAACAGTACGCCGTTTTAGACATTGAAGGTAAACGTCAATTCCAATACGAATCCCTTTATTTTGATACCGATCAATTCGATTTATACCGTCACCACCACAATGGACGAACCAACCGGGTAAAAGTTCGATTCAGAAAGTATATCGACACCAACACCGTTTATTTCGAAATAAAGAAAAAAGCAAAAGGCATCCGAACCGATAAATTCCGCATGGAACAAGTAGTCATGAGCCATACTTTGGATGAAGTCTTAAACACTTTCCTAGAAAGCCATGCCGTGTTTCAACCCGAATTGGCCAGCAAAATGTTGATTTTTTACAACCGTATTACTTTGGCATCTGTTGCAACTCAGGAACGCGTTACCATTGACTTAAACATGGCATTCGACAACTTCACCCAGAAAAAGGATTTTCCCACCTTGGTCATTGCGGAGGTAAAACAAGATCGGTTTTCACGCATCAGTCCCTTTGTTGGCGCCCTTCGTGAAAGAAATATTCGTGAGCTAAAAATTAGCAAATATTCCTTATCCGTAGCCATGATGAACGATGCGATTAAGAAAAACAGCTTCAAACAAAAAATTAACAAACTCAACAAAATAATATCCAACTAAATGGGTCCAACTGAGCAATTAGAAAGCGTTTCAAACCTTACACAAGCCACCAGCATGTCCGAGTTTTTCATTCGATTCCTGCTGAACCTGGGGGTAATTTTCGTTGTAGTGCGGTTAATTTACTACTCCAATCACAAAAACAAAGACTTCCTTTTTACCTTTTTCCTGTTCAACATCATCAATTTCCTGATTTGCTTTTTGCTCAGTACGGCTAAGTTGAAAATGGGATTTGCTTTTGGTCTTTTCGCTATTTTCTCCATTCTTAGGTACCGTACCGTAACCGTTCCCGTTCGCGAAATGGGTTATTTTTTCATCAGCGTTACCCTAGGCATTATCAATGCTTTGGCCTCGTTGGATGACAATATGATTCAACTTTTTTTGGCCAATGCCATTATATTGGTCACCACTTTTATTTTGGATGGAAAACTGAGCCTCAAACATGAGAATTACAAAGAAATCGTTTACGAACGTATTGATTTGATTCATCCCGACAAACGCGCTGAAATGCTTGCAGACCTACAGAAACGTACCGGATTGAATATCCACCGGGTAGAGTTTTTCAAAATTGATTTCCTAAAAGATGTTGCCAAGATCCATGCCTTCTATTTTTCCGATAAAAACGAAGCACCCATGGCTGGCTTAAACCAAGGTGGTGGGGATGATTAAACCGATATTCCGGCTTTTTTGGGGAGTTCTATTGCTTCCCTTGCTTGGACTTGCTCAAAACCAGGAATTTCAAACCAGGTGGGGCCTACAGCTTGATAAGGAATTTCGAAAAGGATTTGACCTCAGTTTGAGCTATCAGGCCCGTTTCAACCAGGATTCCAGAAATTTCCAAGGTTCCTACATCAGCGTTTCTCCCTCCTACAAAATGAATAAATGGCTAAGCGCTTCGGTAGAATTTCGCTATGCCACCTCGCCTGTTTGGGACAAGTTCAGGTTGGGTGCCGGGTTTACGGCTAAAAAGAACTTCCATAAAAACCAAGTGGCTTTGCGCCTGCTTTACCAATACGAATTTTATTACCAAAGTCTTCCTGAAATAGGGCAAAATCCCGACAAAAACATGCTTCGTTTGCGTTTACAATACACCCGAAAACTCGTCAAGGATGTGAAAGTGTATGTGGGCATTGAGCCACGTTTCATGGTTCGGGAACAGCAAGGCTGGATACAGCGGGTTCGCAACAGCGTGGGACTTGAATGGGCCTTCAACAAGCACCACAGCTTAGACCTTTCTTATTTCTATCAACCCGAATTCAATGTCGCTGAAAGCCTTGACAACACGGTGCATGTAATGAACCTGAACTATGTTTTTTCCTGGTCAAAAATGAAGAAGAAAAAGAAGGATGAAGACCAAAAAAACAAATCAGAAAAGTCGGGGGAAACGAAGGAAAAGAATCCTATAGAATAAGTTTTTCCGTTTAATTTTTATTGGGCGGGTCCCTTTTCGGCCCAAAACAGTAGCAAAAGAAAAAGCATTTCCGATGGCCGAAAAGGTCGCGCTTTCGCTAGTACTCCTCGGCCTGCTCCGTTCCTACGCAGTCCTGTGGGGTACCACGCTCTATCGCTACCCGAACCTTCCCACAAACCATTGGCAGAAACACACTTAGTTGTACTTCCCATTTGGCAGCCCAAAACGGAATGCAAAAGGTAAATTTTACCCCAAAAGCCTATGCGAGGTGCCCGGGCAACGATTGCAGCAAGTAGCCCACAGGGTTGCGTAGTGGTAACGAAGCAACCCGAGGACTACTGCGGAAAGCGTGACCCTGCCGCCTTGGGAAATGCCCGATTTTAGCACTACTGGTTTTGCGGCAGGGGGCCCGCCAAATCAAAAAAACGAAGGCCATAAAGCCCAAAAATCCATGGCCCAGGCTAAACTTAGGTGACAAAGCATACCCGCCCAGATACTACCGTTGCGATACGATAAGGTACCCAAAGCCATGCCGCCGAGCAGAGAGCCCAAACATTCGGGAAGGGGTTTGCCAAAATGCAGGAGACAGTAGAAAAAGCCCATTGCCGGAATACTCAGCCAACCGATGCGCGATTTGAGACTGTGGATAATAAACCCACGAAAAAAGAACTCCAAAGTGATAAAAGTCAAGCCATACAGCAGTTCCCAGGCCAAGGCTTTGCCCAAGGTATAGTCGACTGCATCTTGGCTTTGGTAAAAGGGATAGGTTTGCAGGAAATGCGGATCGGAAGAAAAGCGGTAGGCCAAGCCTAAAATGAGGGGCAGCAGAAGCACGTACCAACCCGTTTCGCGCTTGATTTGGTTAGCGGGCAGGTAAAAAGGGTGCAAATCAGGAACGGCCGAGGCGGGAAAAACAGCATCGAAAAGTTTGCGACCGGCCAAAGAAATTCCGAAATAGGACAAAAAAAGCACCGCAGCCCAATAGGCCAGTTCCACAAAACGGGTATCTGAATAGCCTTCAGAAAACCAGGTAGACCAATCGGGCATATAATCCACCCAGCAAAAGGAAAGGAGCAGAAAAGACATGATGAGGGCCATTTCCTTGCGCTTGGAAGGCGGCGAAAACAAGAAAATGGTGAGGGCTGGAACACCCCAGAATACAAGGGTTTGGGGGATATGGAAGGTTTTCCAACGGTTGAGGTTGAAGACGAAAAAGTTGATGTAGGTAAGCAGGAGCGAAAGACCCGTAAAAAGGAAGAAAATCCAGACTTTGGGCAGTTTGGCCAGCCAGAGTATGGCACCTAGGAGCAGGACCAAACCCGAGGCGATCCAAAACAAAATATGGTATTCCAACATCATACTACAAAAAAAGGGATATTTGTGGCCCAAAATCGTTTTGTTTCCATGGATTCTACAAAAATTCTACTCATCTATACTGGCGGAACCATTGGAATGGTGCAAGATAGCAAGACCGGGCAGTTGAGGCCTATGAATTTTGGGAAATTGAGGGTTCATTTTCCCGAGTTGGAGCGTTTTGATTTTCCGATCGACACCTATTCGTTTGCCAAGCCGGTGGATAGTTCGGCCATATCGCCTGCCCATTGGATACAGATTGCCGAGGTAATTGAGAAAAACTATGCTTCTTATTCCGGCTTTGTGGTATTGCATGGATCGGATACCATGTCGTTTACCGCTTCGGCTTTAAGTTTTATGTTTGAGCATTTGGGCAAGCCGGTGGTTTTGACCGGATCCCAGCTGCCGGTTGGCATTTTGCGGACCGATGCCAAGGAAAACCTCATAACCTCCATTGAAATTGCGGCGACCAGGAAGGCGGGAGGTGAGCCCATGGTACCCGAGGTAAGTTTATATTTTGAGTATCAATTGTATAGGGGCAATCGTTCGCATAAATTCAATGCTGAGGATTTTGAGGCCTTTCGGAGTGTGAATTATCCCGTATTGGCTGAGGCGGGGGTAAGCATCAAGTACAATGAAGCGGCCATTTTGCCATTGCCTACGGGTGCATTTAGGGTAAACACCCGGTTAAGCGATTCGATTTGTGCCATACGATTGTTTCCGGGCATTTCGTTTGGGCCTTATTTAGACATGTTAGAAAACCGCAGAGTAAGGGCGGTAGTTATTCAAAGTTTTGGAACAGGGAACGGACCCAATTATGAAGCCTTTGAATCATTTCTTCGGATGGCGCAGGAGCAGGACATTTTGGTATTGAATACCACCCAATGTAGGGGAGGAAAGGTCGTTCAGGGATTGTATGAGAGCAGTGGATTGTTTGTAAAATATGGAGCAATTGGTGGGGAGGATATTACCTTTGAGGCCGCTGTTACCAAGCTTATGTTGTTGTTGGGCAACCATGCCGACAATGCGGTAGTTCGGGCTGAATTAAGAAAATCTTTACGAGGCGAGATGAGTAATGCAGGAATCTATTAATTTCGCACTCCTTTTATAGATCACGGAGAGTTGTCAGAGTGGTCGAACGAGCAAGCCTGGAAAGTTTGTATACGGGTAACTGTATCGAGGGTTCGAATCCCTCACTCTCCGCCAAAACAAGCAAAGCCGCCTTTTGAAAAAAGGGCGGCTTTTTACTTTCCTCCCCGAGTCTGAGCCCGATAGGGCTCAAGCGAGGAGAGGAAAGTAAAAAGCCGAACGAGCGGAGCGAGCGGCTTTGCTTGTTTTGATGCCCCCCCAACTGGGATCACGCCAGTAATCCCAGACCTAAAAACCCAACCAATCAAAGAATGTAAAAAGCCAACGAGCGAAGCGAGCGGCTTTCCCAACCTTAAAAACCCAATCCAGGCCAAAAAAGTAATAAGCCGAACGAGCGGAGCGAGCGGCTTTCCCAACCTTAAAAAAACCAACCCAATCTAAAAAAACAAAAAGCCACCCGAGCGAAGCGAGTGGCATTCCCAATCTTAAAAAAACCAACCCAGGTCGAGAAAACAAAAAGCCGAACGAGCGAAGCGAGTGGCTTTCCCAACCTTAAAAACCCACCCAGGTCAAGAAAACAAAAAGCCAACCGAGCGAAGCGAGCGGCTTTCCTAGTTTTTATCCCCCCCAACTGGGATCACGCCAGTAATCCCAGCCCCAAAAAAAACCAAACCAATCCAAAAAACAAAAAGCCACCCGAGCGAAGCGAGCGGCTTTCCCAACCTTAAAAAACCACCCCAAACCAAAAAAACAAAAAGCCACCCGAGCGAAGCGAGTGGCTTTCCCCACCTTAAACCCAGATTACGCATTAGAAATGCATAAACGATTAACCAGTTGTAAATCAATTTGTATAGCCAAATTGATAACAACTGCTATCCCGAAATTTCTTCGGGAGGGGTAAACCCAACTAAATCAAGTAGTTCGGATAAATAAATCCTCCTATTGATTAAGTTGGGTTTATCCAGAAAAATTGGACTCCTATTCTGTGTCCTCGGCATTTTTCATCGCAAATTTCGAAACCACCTTTTGACTATTTCTTGCTAAATATTGGTATCATAGAAACAGTATAAATCAAAAACCACGCACCCTCGTTCCGCTATCTCCTTTTGCTTTTCCCTTCGGCCAAATACACAAACTTTCGGCCTTCTTTTTCTAAGGCATCGAGGTACAAGGAATATAAACGCATTCGTTCCAAAGGGTCGGGGGCTTCACGCAAAGGATCGTATTCCCAGTCGTAAATAGGCTTGCATAAAAAGGTCAAATCGTAGGTGGCTGTTTGGTACAAATGCTCCACCAAGGGCGAAACCTTGCCAAATTTTACCTCGCTCCAAATCTTTATCACCAGTAAGTCGGTGTCGCAAACAATAATGTTATGGCCCTTTTGCTCTGCTTCCAGCTCCAACTGCCTTTGTCCGGCCGCAATGGTATCCAAATCTTCAAAAATGTAGCTCCTTTTTTGGCTAAGGAAATCGCGTGCAAATTCTGGCAGCAGAAGTGCGTTCAACTCTTTGGCTAATTTGGTTGCCAAAGTAGTTTTCCCGCTGCATTCTGGTCCGGTTAAGGCAATTTTGATCATGCTTCTACCTCTTCTTTCCATGTGGCAAGACCGCGAGCGGCAATCAACACAAAAAAACCAAACAACAGGGCAAACCAGTGCATTCCTCGCCATGCATAAAACACTACCGAAACCAAATCAATGGCTATCCAATACCACCAGTTTTCAATTTTGCGTTTGGCGGCCAACCAATTAGCACCGATGCTGAAGGTTGTAAGCATCGCATCCACGTAGGCTGAATAGCTTTGGTAAAAGGAATAGGAAAGGGTACCCAAACCAAGCCCAAGTAACAGGGCAGTAGATATTAGAACCAAATGCTCTTTCCTAGAGCATGTTTCAACCTGCAGTTGCTTGTTTGGACTGGCTTTCGACCAGTTTAACCAGCCATAAACGGCCATTCCAACATACACCAGCTGCAACAAGGCTTCGAAAGGCAATTGTTGGGCAAAATAAACATACCCTGATAAAACCGTACCCAAAATACCGATTGGCCAACATAGAATGTTTTTTCTGGCAGTAAGAAAAACGGCTAAAACGCTGGTTAATGCGGCATAAAACTGCAATGAATGGAGGGAAAGTAAAATTGCTTTTACATCAGTCTCCATTGGCTGCTAATTTGGCTTGGTGGACTTTCACCTTATCCAAAATCTCTTGGAAGGCCAACAATGGATGGGTATCGTTCCAAACCACGCCCAACAAGGCCATTCCTTGAAAACCTAAATCAATCACCTTTTCGATTTTATCCATTTCTACCCCACCATAGGCTATAATTGGGTTTTGTGCCCTTTGTAAGGCTTCCATTAAGCCCCGTTCTTTAAAGGCTGGATGGTACTTTCCTTCACTCAAACTTTCAAAAATGGGACTCAAAAAGGCATACTCATAAACAGGCGGATCAAAATACAAACTGGCTAATTTGCTATAGGAGGCGGTTACCTTCAAATCCTTACGGCGGTAGCGCAAATAAGCTAATCGCAGTTGTTGGTACCAACCCGGTCTCTTGCTTTTTTTATTGAGATGAATTCCTGCTACATTATACTTTGTAATTAAACTATAATGGTTGTGTAAAAAAATTCGGGGATGGTATTCGCTCGGAATTCGATCCAAGTATTCTATGAGCTTATCTTCCTCATAACCAGGCTTTTTAAGATGAAAATGCATCAGGCCCATTTTAAACATTTCTGTCACCGTTTCCGGCTCTCCTTTGGTCCTGCTTGGTGGCGAAATAACAACAATCTTCACGCGGGCTTTAACTATAAGATTTTACTGTTTTTGCAATACTTGATATAAGGCTGGCATCCTTTTCAACGGCATTTCCTACAACAATCAAATCAGCTCCAGCCTGTAATTTTTCTAAAGCCATTTCGGCCGAGCGGATACCACCGCCAATAATTAAAGGTACATCGATATTCGAAGATACCAATTTGATCATTTCGGGCTGAACGGAATTGTGAGCTCCACTTCCTCCATCCATAAATATTAGTTTCAAACCCAACATCTCCCCTGCCATAGCGGTACAAGCGGCAATATCGGCTTTGTCGGCTGGAATAGGTGTAGTATTGCTCATGTAAGAAACCGAAGTAGGTTTTCCGCTTTCAATCAGCATATAACCGGTAGGAATCACTTCCAATTTGCTGCGCTTCAAGGATGGTGCGGCTTCCACATGTTTGCCAATCAACATCTCCGGATTTCGGCCTGAAATAACCGACAACAAAAGAATCGCATCCGCATTTTTATTCACCATCAAACCATTTCCCGGAAACAAAACCACAGGAATAGAGCTATTGGCTTTAATTGTTAAAATGCATTCCTCCAAACTCCCATTGGTTAACAAACTTCCGCCTACAAAAAAGAAATCGACACCCTCTTTGTTGGCCAATTGTATCAGGTTCAACAACTCCTCTTTTTGGGGCTTATCCGGGTCAATAAGCAAGGCAAAGGATTTTTTCCTTTCCTTTTTTAATTGATCCAGTTGTGCGTAAATCATTTTAATAGGGCTCAAATATACGTTTTTAGGGTTTTAACGCTGCAATTATACCGAATAAGCTACATTAATATACGATTTTCGTTGCCTTACCATTAGGATTCAGGCAGGTAACTTTCAATGCCATGGCTAGGTAAGGACCAATTGCTTACTTATTTTCAGCAAACTGGCTTATACATTGAACCTGAAATGCATGATATCGCCGTCTTTCACAATGTATTCCTTTCCTTCTACGGCCATTTTCCCGGCTTCCTTGCAAGCTACTTCCGAACCATATTTTAAGAAATCAGCATAATTGATCACCTCTGCCCGGATAAATCCTTTTTCAAAATCGGTGTGGATTACCCCTGCAGCTTGTGGTGCTGTATCGCCCTGGTGTATAGTCCAGGCACGCACTTCTTTCACTCCGGCGGTGAAATAAGTTTGTAGGCTCAACAACCTGTAAGCCGCTTGAATCAGCTTGTTTACCCCAGGTTCCTGCAAACCCAAATCGCTCAAAAAACTCACACGGTCATCGTAACTTTCCAATTGAGCAATTTCAGCTTCAATCGCTGCTGAAATCAACAAAACCTCCGCATTTTCGTCTTTCACTGCCGCCTTTACTGCCTCCGAATACTGATTCCCCGTCACTACACTGGCCTCGTCAACATTGCACACATACAAAACTGGTTTTCCGGTCAACAGAAAAATATCCGCCACATGTTTTTTATCTTCCTCTTCCACAGGGGCTGAGCGGGCATTCAAACCCTTTTCTAAATGGGCTTTGTACACGCTTAACACCTCAAAAGCCTTTTTTGCTTCCTTATCGCCGGTGTTGGCTGCACGGGTAACTTTCGACAATTTGGCTTCCACACTTTCCAGGTCTTTCATTTGTAGCTCAAAGTCGATGGTTTCCTTGTCGCGCAAGGGATTCACAGAACCGTCTACGTGGATAATATTTCCATCTTCAAAACAGCGCAAAACATGGATAATGGCATCGGTTTCACGGATATTGGCTAGGAATTTATTGCCCAGCCCTTCCCCTTTCGATGCACCTTTAACCAAGCCGGCAATGTCAACAATTTCGATGGTAGTTGGCACAATGCGTTCAGGCTTAACCAGTTCCGATAATTTATTCAACCTCTCATCAGGTACCGTAATCACACCCACATTAGGCTCGATAGTACAAAAAGGGAAGTTGGCCGCTTGGGCTTTAGCATTCGATAAACAATTAAAAAGGGTCGATTTTCCAACATTGGGCAAACCAACAATTCCGCACTGCAAGGCCATGGATTAAGATTTTTTGGGGCGCAAAGGTAGTATTTCAAGGCAAGAATAAAAGTCTTTACGCAAGCATAATTGTAGAATGTTTTTTTGGCAGGCTCCCTCCGCCCCAAACCCATTCGCCAAAAAATGAAGTGACTACCCGGGGCGTTCGGGCCACGCTATCGCTAGTACTCCTCGGCCTGCTCCGTGCCTCCGCAGTCCTGTGGGGTACCACGCTCTATCGTTGCCTGGGGTTCTTCGTGCCCGGTTTTTGGTGAAGTACGGGGCAGTGTATTTCATGCCGGGGTTTTGTGATGTTTATCTCTCACATCTGCTCCCGATTACTTAGCATTTTTTAAAATAAGCTACATCAAATACTAAAACACTGATTAAAGTTGTGTTTGTTGGCGTTGGAAAAACCTTTTTCACTTGTCCTTCTATGGGTTTTTTGAGGCTAATTTAAACCGTCTTTTTCTTCAACCGTCTTTAAAACCTAACTAAATCAATAGCTTTTTTATCCAAACTACTTGATTCAGTTGAGTTCAGCAAGTTCTAGTATTTCCAATGCCTAAGCTTTGATTTCGTCATGTCTCCTTTCATACGTCTTTTTATTCCTTCAATACCTTCAATTTCTTCCGTTCCTCTCCTACTCCAATGGAGATATGGTACATCCCCTTGGCTAATCCATCCCCGAGCGTGATCTCAGCTGCAGTGGTATTGGTTTCGTAAACTACTTTGCCTAGCATATCCAGCAATCTGATATTCACTTCTTTGCCTGTGGCGTTGTGGCTTAAGGTAAGGTTGTTTGTAAATGGATTGGGGTAAGCAATGGCTTCAAAAGTAATGGTATCCGAACTGATTGTTTCATCTTCCAGACGCAACACTGGCGGTGTGGTTACGCTGCAAGTAGGACCAAATGAGCCAAAGGCTCCGCCTATTTCAGCAGCAACTGCCACTTGATATGTAGTGGCCGCGGTTATACCTGTTAGGAAACTCATGCGGAATAAGGTTGCCGATGTAGGCGAAGTATATGTTTGACTGTAGCCTAACGATGAATTAGTAATCAAATAACGGTAGCGGGTAGCACCTGCTACGGCATTACAAGCCATAAATCTGCTACGCACATCAAGAACCAAACCGCAAGAAGCCGCATTCAGCTTAGAACTGTAATCTACCGTTAAATTGCAAGTGTTACCATAACTGCCCCAGGTGCTAGCCAAAAAGGCAGCTATTCGAACTTGGTAGGTCTGTCCGTTTTGCAAGCCAGTTATTGAGCTTAAGCGAAAAGTAGTGGATGCTGTGTTTGCTACAAACACTTGGCTAAAGCCTAAACTAGCATTGCTTACCTCAAAGCGATAGTTTGTAGCTCCAGGCACTGCCACAAAGGTCAAAGCTTGGGTAGGTAGGGTTACAGTAATGCCACAACTGCTAGAAGCGAATTGAGTAGTGCCTATACTTGAAGTTGTGACGCTACACGCTGCACCATAAGCAGAATATGAACCATTTACTTTTGAGGCAACTTTAATAGTATAGGTTGTTCCAGGCAAGATACCTGTTAGAAAACTCATTCGGAAAGTAGTCGAATTTGTTGGGGATTCGTAGGTTTGACTATAGCCCAAGCTAATATTCTCAACCAAATAGCGGTAATTTGTAGCGTTTGGCACTGCCACACAGGCTAAATATCTACTTAATACATCGATTGTGGCACCGCAAGAAGCATTATTAAGGCGAGTAGGAGTGCAGTTTTCATCTACTTGGCCATTGCAATTATCATCCACGCCATTTCCGCATACTTCGGTAGCACCCGGCTTAATGGCTGCATTTGCATCGTTGCAGTCGGTATTATCACTTACATAACCTTCTGGTTGCCTGCAATTGATTTGGCTCACTGCTGGGTTTCCAAAGCCGTCATTATCGGCATCCTGGTAATAGGTTTGGGTGGCTAATCCATCGTCAGGTATGCCATTGCAATCGTTATCAAGACCATCACACACTTCGGTTGCACCGGGGTTAATGGCAGCTTCATTGTCGTTGCAATCGTTGTTGTTGCTTACATAGCCCGATGGGGCCGAGCAAGCCTGCAAGCTAACTGCACTGTTTCCAAAGCCATCGTTATCCGCATCTGCAAAATAAGTATTTAAAGTAGCATTGCTCACTGTAATTGTTTTTGTAATCTCACAATTATCGTTGCCGATTATAAAACGGTATTCACCGGCTTGGGTAGCGTTAATTACATTGCCTCCATAATAATTATTACTTGGATCATAGATATAAATATAGGTGGCATCGTCACTAGGGGTAGAGGAAAGTTCTACTGCAACTCCATTGCATATTTCAACCGATGAACCTGGAAATAAAACTGCCGAAGGGTTAGTGTTAACCACAATGGTGAAATTCACGATATCGGAAAGCCCGCATACACTATCGTATACAGAGTAGCTATAATTGCCCTCAACCGTGTAAGCAACCTCTGTTTGTCCTTCGTGCCCATCTGACCAAGATATGCTATAAGAATAGGAATTATTGTTCACCAGATAATTTAGCGAATTAATAATTACAGAATTCCCTGCGCAGATTTGGTAATCGGTTTGTGCATTCTCGAAATGAGCACATGGATTTTCGTTTACGGTAACCAAAATGGTATCGGAATAAATGAGGCAACCGTAAAGGTTGTCTTGGGCATACACGTAATATTCGCCCGATGTGGTTACAGTAATAGTAGTATCGCTAGTGTAATTAGGTAACCAATAAAAGTTGCTATACTCTTCGGAGTTAGTAAACGTAAGGTTTACGCTCCCGCCTTGCAAAAAGGTGGTAGCACCCTCTGCTGACAAGGTAGGTGTGGTTACATCATACTGAGTAACCGTTACTGTATCTGAATTGATACTGCAACCTGTACGGTCTGTAACGGTTACCCAGTAGTCGCCAGTTTGGGTAGCGTAGAAATTGGTGCCATTGTTAAGGCCGTCTGACCAAAGGTAAGCCTTGGTATAATCTGAATTGTCCACATAAATAGCAGCATTGCTACCCGGACAGAAACTTGATTCGTAGGTATAAATATCAACAGCATCAAGCCCGGAACAATCGTTTGGCGTTATAGAAAAGGCATCAAAAGCAGCACCTTCGTTCAGGTATGCTTCTGCCGGATAAACATTTATATCGTTTGGCTGCGATTCGGATCTTAATTTAACCCTGAAACGCACATTGGCCAAGTTGTCTATTTCGCTCATTGGCACGAAATACGATACGTCCACCCATCCTTCGGTGTTGCCAGTCCAACCGCCATAATAGGAATCGAACCATCCTTGGCCATAGTTATAAGTGGGCAAATTACCATCATAAACATAGTTCCAGTTTACGCCGCCATCATCTGAATACTCTACCATCAATCTATTTGTTACATAGGCCAAAAGGTGATAGTTGATTTTCAAGGAAAGTTTGGGATAAGGTTGTCCTGCAAACTGCGACAGATTGAAGCATGGCGAATAAACAGCCGACACTTCATTATCCAGATATGGACCATCCAAATTCGTTTTCCAAGCGCTACTGCCGTCGCCAGCACTGCTTATCTCGGTACCAAGGGGTTCGCCCAATTCCCACGATGTACTCGAACCTTCAAGTCCATTGGTGTACCAGCCACCACTGCCGCTTTCAAAGCTTTCGATGTAAGGGAAGGTGTTAATACCTTCTGAGTTTGATACCGTTAAGGTAACCGTGGTATCGTTGTCCTTATAGGCATCGGTAGCCAAGGTAGTATACGCTGTTAGGTTTGATGTTCCATTAGCAAACGTTATTTGTTGGGAGAACGTGAACACCAAGGTATCGTTTGATGCCAATGTTCCTGCATAATTCTCGGTTATTGTTGCGCCGCCATTTACCGAATACGAAATATCGAAATTAGATTGATCATCTGTTCCACGGTTTACTATAGTAGTTGTAATGGTGGCATCTGCCAAGCCGCAGCCCGAATTTATGTGATCAATGCTAACGGCATCCAAGTCATTTTGAGGAATGGTATCGAAAACCATCATGGCTTGTGGCTTAGAGTGGCTAAAGCTACTTGCGTAACCATAATTGCACATAGCTTGATATGAACTTTGGCTATAATTTGTTCCAAAATATTGTTGATTATCAAATAAGCGAACACGACCTGTACTGCTTGCGTCCACCACATCCCAACAAACCTCTACCAAAATATTGTCGGTGCCGTTCCAATCAAAGGCTTGATTGAGCTCCAAGGTATCGAACCGCCCAGCAGTTGCAGCATATTCAGAGGCAAAATAAACCAAATCTTTTGGCAAATTGTTGTACCCTCTTGCACTGTCGGCAGAGGTGTGCCTCATTTTTAAAGAGAAATTAGGTAAAGCTGTTTGTGGAGCTTCATCCACATAAAAACCAAATTTCACTAAACGTTTGGCATCGCAAACACCTGCCAGATTCAATTCTTCTTTAGTATAAATAGTTTGCAACAACACGCTGCCTGCACCATTGGTAACTGGGGATATCTCGCCGCTTGAAGTGGTGGAGGTGCCGCTTCCTAATTGGGCAATTTTACGGGCAGTATTCAGGCTATTGTTAAATGAAGCGGTGATGGCATTGTTAGCAAGTTCATCATCCGTAAAATCAGGCGTTATGCTTGCATCAATTGTGTTAATTCCTCCAGGCAAGGTTGGCGAAAGGTTGGAAAACGTGTAGTCTTTATATTCCCAAGCTGCCAAAGATGTTGATTCAGTTATAATTGCACCACCATTTGTAGCATAAGTCACATAGGCATTACTAACGGGTACCGAACTATTATTGTGTAATCTTACGCTAACCGTTGTATTGCCCAATTCGCAACCGCTTTGGGGCGAAAGTATTTTCACTGTCCTTACATCGCTCAAAGCATTTCCTTCGCCTTCATAAGCTCCAATATCAGGGGCAGAAACGCTGCGGCTGTTTCCATCAAAATCGGTAATAACACCCGAAACAGGTTTGCCACCATTGTGCAGTCGGCTTTCCACACTAGGTGAAAGGTGAAGGTCGTAAGGCAAAGTAGTATAGTTTGTAAACGTGGGAAGTTCGGTGAACGACTCGGTTTGTTTTCCTTCTCCAAAATATTCCAACAAATCATCAATAGTTTTATAATCGGTATTAAAATACACAGGGGCAGTCCATTCCGAGGTGCGAAGCATTAAATTCTGCGGGCCGGGTGTTCCTGCATAAAAGCAGTTGTTGCCTTTGCCAGGTGCTAAAACATTATTCTCAATACTCAAACAATAGCTTATTCCGTTGCTGCCATGGGTAGAGTTGTTTACAATAATGTTATTGTTTAATGCAATTGAATTATTTCCGCCATAACTATATCCACCAACTCCAAGAGCAAGGCTTCCATGGTTTGCTTGGGTTGAAGTTCCGTCGAGGTAAATTGTATTGTGTGAAAAGGTTTGTAATCCATTATCTACATATACCGTTGCACCCTTAACCGCTTCGGAGTTATTGGAATTATTGGCATACAAATTAGAAACGGAATTATTGTAATTATGTGATGCCCCGCTAGGAAATCTGATGCCTTCTATGCTGCCGTCGGCATAAACACTAACAAGGTTGTAAACGCGGTTATGGTGAAAATTAACTTCCACATTTTGACTGTTTTGAACTAAAATTCCCGTTCCAAAACGAAGGGTATCGCCATATACCTCGTTATTATAAACCTCCGCTATGCCTCCACCCAAGGGTGCTCTTATGGATATATCCAATAAATTTGAACTGCCTGTACATTTATTGTTGTAAACCTTATTATGGTGAATATTGCTTCCCGACACCCCCAATCCATAAATATTACCCAAAATGTTATTGTTATAAACCTCATTGTTATAAACCTCTCCGCTATTTCCACCCAATCCACTTAAAGGGTCGAAGTTGTTATTGCAAACACAATTGTACACTTTGTTGTTATGCACTTTTGCGATAGCAAATGAAGAACTAAGAAATAAACCATAAAGCGATGAACTATGGCCAGGATTATAGGCTACATTAATATCATGTATTTTGTTATGATGTGCTTCTATGCTATCGCCAGTGCCTTGAGTCCAAAGAGCAATACCATGGGTTTGGGCAGTGGAAGTGTTTGATATTGTAATGTCATTATTGTTTATCTTCACATCCTTAGCGTAGGAATCTCCTATATATGCCCCGTGTATTCCTCTACTCGAAGGAGCTATTCCTACAAGAGTAGTGTTCTCTAAATAAAAATTTCCTCCTGTTCCAATACTTACAATCCCCATTGCATTGTTAGTACCGCTAATGGCTCCAAAGTTAATGGTGTTTGCCCCGCCCGTGCCAATTTTTATGTTGCGGTCGCAAAAGGTAGACGAGACATATCCACGAACTTTAATTCCCCAATAGGAGGTAATATTCAAACCATATAATTCTATATTTTCTGTGCGGCCAGCATCGGTGTTAATAGTAAGTTCTGAAGTGCCGCTCCCTGCATTGTTGAGGGTGACTACACCTATTGTTTTGCTATTAGGTAGCAGGGTAATGGTACTGTTTGCAATACGGATATTCTTTGCTCCGTTTGTGGCCGATGCTTTAACAATAAAAAAACCATATTCTATTTCTGCTGCCCCAGTTGCATTAAGTGGGTTGTTGCCCACATCTATACCATCAAATGTAATATAGTCGCCACCTACAATTTTAACCACGGCATCGTTTTGGGCATTGTAAAAATAAAATCCACCGCTCGATGCATTGTTAAGGGAACCACCCGTACCGAGTATTACAGGATTGGCTCCGCTACCGCTTTTCTTAAAAACGATGGGGTTTGACGCAGTTCCCGTGGCAGTAATAATTAATGGCGATTCGGCAAACGACTGGCCATCCACAACATTAAAGGTAACGCCTCCACTACCTACGCCATTTGCATTTAAATCGGTTATAGCTGCCGCAAAGGTGGCATAATCTCCTGCCCCGGTATTATCAATGGTTTTGGTACCGATTAATTGGGCGGTGGCTGTAAGACCCGAAATAACTAGAGCGGTCAGGATTGTAAATGCTTTTTTCAAAATGTACTTATTTGGGGCAAATGTAGAGTAGTGGTATCCGGCTTAAATTCCATAATTTTGAAATTCTTACCCTTTCGGTATTTAAATACAGTAAAATGATTGAAAATGCTTCCGTCCAGAATCCATTGCCGAAAGCATAATGAGACCATTGCAAAGGAATTTCTATACGTACAATTTATTGTTTTTCAGCTATTTAACTTATTTTTCTATATGATTGTGATTTGATAAAAAAGTCAAAACCGTGTTTACGCTCACTCCTTCTATTTTAAACAAGTTTACCCCTACCATCTTGCAACTAAATTCTTGTAAGTCGAAACTAGCTTGATTCTTGCCTTTTAGTTGCTTTTTTACTCTTTCGAAGTTTTCGGGCAATACGACATCCTCTGTATGCGAGGCTAATATCTCTTCAAGCATTAAATCGCATTCCTTGATGTCGAGTAGTAAAGCTTAAAATTGTTTATAGTTTTGTTTAAGCTCAAACAATCGTTCTGCCTGAAATTGTCCATGTAAGGCGTTTGCTATGGTTTCCCTGCTGTTCTTTACTCTTTTGTCTGCAAGTTTGGAAAGCCTATCAGGGTCGGTCTCGCCCGATAGTATGGCCTCTATTATTTTTCTCCCAGACACACCCATGATATCATTAATCACCACATCCAATCTCAGATTCATCAGCCGCAATGATTTTTGCATTCTGTTGGTGAGCTTTGAACAATCTTCTACAATGGATTTTCTAAGACGCGCTATTGTTCTTATCCTCATTGTTACTTCACTAGGAAGGTAACAACTACAAAGTAGACCCAAACTGTGCAATTTCTGTATCCATTGACAGTCCATTACGTCAGTTTTGCCACATAAGTTTTCCTGCCTTGTCCACTTTAGTGCAACAAATTCAGCTTGGCTAATAATTCTTCTGATATTTTAGTTGGTTTCCCTTTTACAATTACTTCTTTTTGTGTGAGTTTATTGAGCATTCTGGCATCCGTAATCTTTTTAAACTCTGTTATGAAGCGTCTAGTTGATAATCCTGTTTTGATTTCTATATGCTTTGATATTGCCAAGGCTAAGAAGCAAATAAGCATGTGAAGTTTTATGGGATCCTCCTTAAACCCAGATTACGCATTAGAAATGCATAAACGATTAACCAGTTGTAAATCAATTTGTATAGCCAAATTGATAACAACTGCTAAATCGGGGTAACCCCAACTAAATCAAGTATTTCGGATTAATAAATCCTCCTATTGATTAATTTGGGTTAAAGTGGGAAAAAGGACGGGTCTCTAAGTCTGACTTTGCAATCCTAAAAGCTTGCTCTACTTTGTAAAGTTCCTGATCTCTTTCAATAACCTTACTGGTGGATAGTTTTTGATCATCTAAGTCAGTGTAATAGCCTTTTACTCCAAAGAGTTTTGTGGCTTTTACGATAAGCTCTTCTTTGAGCTTGAGCGTTTCATTTTGTGCCTCTACAAACTTGGTTTTGGTGCTTTTCGAAGGTGCCTTTATGATGTTCTGAGCCTTTATGATTTGCTTTTCCATTTCATGTTTGTCCTTTCGGTATCATGCATTGGAGAAGCTGCATATTAGATATCCTCTGTCTGTGTTGAGTCTGATTGTATTGCCATCTTCTCTACTTATTCTAGAGTCTATCTCATCAAAAAAAATTTGTGGCAAATTTCCCAACCTTGCTCCTACGATGTAGTGAATACCCTGAGCTTTTAACTCTTTGAATAAATTCGAAATCAGTGCTTCAATGCCAATTTGTGTAATCAATCTTTGGATGGTATCGTAAAAAAGGCGATAATAGAATCCAATACATTCATATTGTTCAAGATAGGAATATGCCCCAGACTTTGTAAATGAAAATAAAGATGTTTGATTGGAATGATCATTAATAAAATGCTCAGCATCCTGTTTCAAATTGTCTAGTTCATCGTTACTAGATGCAGATCCGAAATGCTTAACAATAACCCGTTTTCGTTTTTGTATTTAATATACTTGAACAGCAATCTTTCCAGAACCTGTTTGAACTTCCCTAATTTTCAGCAAAACTTAAACCTTAGTGCAACAAATGTAGCACTAAAAATAGGTTAAATGACTGTATATTAATATTTTATGAAAAATAAAAAAACAGAGTGGACAAGTCAGGAAAAATAAAAGTCTTTACGCAAGCATAATTGTAGAATGTTTTTTTGGCAGGCTCCCTCCGCCCCAAACCCATTCGCCAAAAAATGAAGTGACTACCCGGGGCGTTCGGGCCACGCTATCGCTAGTACTCCTCGGCCTGCTCCGTGCCTCCGCAGTCCTGTGGGGTACCACGCTCTATCGTTGCCTGGGGTTCTTCGTGCCCGGTTTTTGGTGAAGTACGGGGCAGCGGTATTTCATGCCCGGGTCTTTGCGATGTTTATTTCTCACATCTGCTCCCCGATTAGTTAGCAATTTCTATTTCCTATTTCCTCTTTTCTATTTCCTCTTCCTCACTTTCCATTCTCCTCCAATTCTTAATTTTTAATTTACCATTTTTAATTCTTCCGTCCGGGTAGGGATAGAAACGGATAGCCCACAGGGATGCGTAGGCACGGAGCAGACCGAGGACTAGCAGTGAATAGCCCGACCATGAGCCCAGTATACTGCCTAATCAGGGGAGAATGGTGGTGGCGAATGGGACCCGCCAAATCAAAAAAAGCAACTTACAAAATGTCTATTGCCTACTTTATTCCGGAATGGAAGATTTCGATTATTTCTTATTCGATTCCTTCAAGTAGTTCTCGAGAGCCATGGTCATAGATGGAGCCTGCGGACTTGGAGCCATGATATCTAAACGCAAACCGTGTTCCAGCACAGCTTTGGCGGTGGTATGTCCAAAGCAACCGATGCGGATATCGCCTTGTTTGAAATCGGGGTAATTTTTGAAAAGGGAACGAATGCCAGAAGGGCTGAAAAAGATAATCATATCGTAGTTCAGCTCGGGTAAATCGCTAAAATCGCTGGCAACGGTGCGGTAAATGATAGCTTGGTTGTACGAGATTCCGAACTCCTCCAAGGTTTGAGGCGTTTCCTCTTTATAAATATCGGTGCTAGGAAGTAGAAATTTCTCTTCTTTATGCTTTTTTACAACTTCGGAGAGGTCTTTCAGGGTTGATTTACCGTAAAATATTTTGCGTTTGCGGTAAACCACATATTTCTGCAAATAGAAGGCAGTGCTTTCGGAAATACAGAAATACTTCATGGATTCGGGCACCGTAATTCTCATTTCATTGCAGATGCGAAAGAAATGGTCGACGGCATTGCGGCTTGTAAAAATGATAGCCGTATGGTCTAGAATATTGATTTTATCCTTCCTAAAATCGGTGGCAGGAATTCCTTCTACCTTAATAAAAGGCCTAAAGTCAATTTTGACATTAAACTTTTTGATCATGTCAAAATAAGGACTTTTTTCGGTTTCAGGTTTTGGCTGAGAAACCAGTATGGTCTTTACTTTTGGTTTGATTTCTTTCTCCATCCTTTTTTAGTAGCGTTTTACTTAGACCAGTTGTTCTGATAAAAATTTTATACCCAATACGATAGGTAATATTTCGAGGGTGCAAAAGTATAAAACTAAATGAACCAAGGAAACACCCTTTTTAGATAATCCAATTAAAATTCCTCTGGCCATTCTGGCAATAAAGGCAATCCCTAGAACAGCAAGACCTGCGATAAAAAAAACTTCTGCAAAATCTTCGGGCATAAAGCGAATTAGGATTACCAGTGGCAATAAAAGCAGACCTGAAAGTTTATTGTAAAGGAAAACATTGAAGATATAAGCCTCGGTTTCCTTCTCCACTTTGAAAATACTACCCAACAATCGGATGCTGAACACCTTAAGACCATACATTAAAGCGACCAAGCCCAGTAAAGTAAGAAAAACCAGCAATCCGGAATAGGGCCCTGCATTGTAGAGCGGAATATGAAAATACCGAATAGCCTGAAGAAGAAACAAGGGCAAGGCTACCCAAAAAATTCCGGTCAGGAAAAGGGAAACACGTTGGGTTAAAACGCTTTCTTCTCGTACCATTTGGTTGCTCAATTGGAAGTCGAAAGAAGCCGAAATGAGTTGGGTAAAGCGTTTATAGTAACTCACTCGCAAGTAGGCAATTACAGCAAGGATTATTACTAAAAGACCGATCAACCATTCTTCGCGAGCCGTATCTCGAATTAGACCATCGGTATGGGTTTTTTGTAGTTCGTGCCCCTTAAAAAGAGAGGTAGTGTAAACAATTTTTCGGGGAGGTTTGGGCGCTGGTTTTACTGCTTGTGCCGGAGCAGGTGCCACAGTAGCAGCGTGCAGACTATCTGGTACTAAACCTAGACTATCTTTTCCGATGCTATTGAGCGTATCCTGAACCACGTAGCAAAGCTAATCCAGCTTAGTGTAAAAAGTAGCTGGTGAAAATAATTTCGCTAAAGGTCAATTGTTAAAAAGTCAAGGGTTTATTCTACCACTACTTTTTGCACTTCCATTGTTTCACCCGACCTATATCGAGCAATGTAAACACCTTTGCTCAAGGCTTGACAAGCAAACTGGGCGGAGGTTTGGTGGTCGAGTTCAAATTGAGCAACCCTTTTCCCCGACATATCCAAGAGGTCGATTTGGGCAGGCTCAGTAGCCAGTTGCCGAACGAGGTTCAAGGTATTGTTGTGCATATATAAAAGCACTTTGTTGGTAGGATCGGTGTTTTGGTCCAATGCCTCGGTTCCGAATCTCAGGAAAAATCGTCCGGTTTCGGGTTCATCGGCACCCAGCAAGACTTCAATCCGGCTACCACTTTGCAATTCCATTAATTGGCCTTGCAATCGATCTTCGAAATATACTTTTAATCCACCCATGTTAAAAATTTCTTTGGCCAAGAAAGTGTATTTCCCAGAAGAAAGCTTTCTTAAACCCAATGGAATCACTTGTCCAGCATTAATTTGCTGAAAGGCATTCATGGTTAGGGCTCTTTCTTCTTGTATCGAAAACAGCGATAGAACAGGGGTTCCACCGGTCAAAAGCTTTTCAGCATCGCCTATTTCATCCAATCCATCTGATGAATGGATATGCGAATAGACAACGGTTTCGTCCCAATTGGCTCCCTCTTGCACCAAGGCCTCACCTTGTCCGATTCCCAGCCGAATAAAAGGCAAATCAGGTTCTTCTTGTTTAAAAAAGGCAGCGTTGGTACCCGTAGCTCGGGTGTTATTGGGCAAGGTGAAATTACCGGATGCGTTACAACGGATAAAAAAACCTTGTGAAGAGGCTACCTGATCGCTTCCTCCATTGATAGAAACACCAGAAAGTGCATTGTAGGAAACATATTGATTCACCTTCCATTGGTAAATAGTAGCAGCAACTCGGGTTGAATTTTGGGCATAAGCTAGGTCCCAATCTAAAATAGAAGGGAAAGGGTTACCCACCAGGTTCCAACCATCCGACAAGGGTTGCGTGGAGGTGGTATGGGAAACCAGTCGGGTTGGGGTGATGGAGCTCACTGTTCCCGTTACATCTACGGTTGTTCCGCTAAACAAGCAAGCGTATCCTCTTACCCTATCGAGGGGTTGTGAAGAGCCTGTAGTAGCAATCCACCCAATCATCATATTCGGACTGGTATTGGATTCTTCGTAACGCCAAAGGGTAGGCCAAGGAAAGGTATTGGTCACGCCATCATTTATAAAGCCATCCTGTCCGGCAATTGAAAAATCATCGGCCCAATCGCCAATAAACGTTCCGCTAACGGGTGTGCTTAGATAATGGTACATTGTTCCACCGGGGATATACCGTTCAACCGTAAGCAAGGAAGAAGGATTATATAGACCATTCATGCCCGAGGAGAAATTATCCAAATAGGCGGTTCCATTGCTATTTGATTTTAAAGCCACGGTTCCCATCGGGGCAGTAAAGGTTCCATTTTTCAAATTCAAAGAACCAACAGTCGCTGTAGGAACAATATTTACTGTTGCACCGCTAGAAACAGCCACCCCACTTGCATTGTCAATTTCGAAAGTGTTGAAATTGGAATTTCCCGAAATGGTTTGTGCACTTGTTGTGCCATCGGCAATTACCTTTCCTGCAATTAAGGCCGTACCACTGTTATTAAAATCCCCTTTCAAATGAAGGTTTCCAGCATTGTTGATCGCACCTCCACTTTGGTTTTGGCTGTGACCATCAAAATAGAGGTTGGCACCGGATTGGATGGTGAGGGTGGATTGGTTGTAGATTTGGGAGAAGGCTTGATGCCAAAGAAAAAACAGCCCAACCAAGTACTTGACTTTCGCTTTCATTTGCTGATAATTAAGTATTTACAAGGGATTAATACTGGCTCAGACTCGATTCCGCTTTATTGGAAGTACTTGGCTTTGTTTCAAGTTGTGCCTTGATGAATTTCAAGTCGGCCGAAAAGCTTTCCATTTTTGATTTCAGTTCTTCATTCTCCGAACTTAAACGGTTTACCATTCTAAACAATTCTTGGGTGGCCGAAATATTTAGGGTCGACAAGGCTTCGTAATCAACGGTGTGGAAATCAGCTACTTCAATCCCGTAAACAAAAACCTTTCCGCTTTTTCCAGAATTGGTTTGGAATGAATGGGCATTGGCGGTAAGCACTTCGACCATTTCCATACCGTTTTCAAAAATCAGTTTTACCTTATCGCCGGCCTTTAGAGAATTGTCAAGTTGAATGGTTCCTTGTTGCATTTCAGCCAGTTTGTAAATATTTGGAATTACATCAGTCATGGTGCTTACCGCTTGTGGGTAGACTTGTTGCACTTGTTGGGCAATGACTTTTTTGTAGGCGAAGTTTCCTTTTTCGATGGTGTCGATGAGGGTGTAGTCGGTGATTTGAATACCAAGCAAATGTTGCAAGTCATTGGCGCTGTTCGAAATCCCCTTTACATTTTTAATCCTTGCATCTGAATAGGCATTGAACTCAGTTGCTGCTATTCTGGAAGAGGCATAAATGGAATAGGGAACAGTTTGGTTTGAGCTGGTTCCGGTGTTTCCGCTACTGTTCAAATAACCATATGAAAGCGTAGTGTTTTGAGATCCATTTACTTCCAATTTAGCTTTGGTAACATTGGTGGTACCGACACCCACATTGTTTGTTCCGGTAACAAATAAGCCGGGAGCATCGTCGGTTTCCACGGCATTGTTACCCCACATGGCCAACCCTTGATCAGTGCTACCAATTCTGGTCCACGAACCGGAAACCATGCCACGGATGGTAGGGTCTCCGTTACGTCCGGCATAAATACCTAGTTTTCCTAAAACATCCAAGGTTTTAATCGGAGCGGTAGTTCCAATACCTACATTTCCATTGGCAGTAATCCGCATTTTCTCGGATGGGTTTCGGTTACCTGTTCCAGCCACACCAGGTGATGCCGTTCCAAATATGATGGCGCTGGCACTGTTTGCGTTTCCGGTAGAGATTCCACTATGGAAAATTAAATTGCCACCGTTTGCATTTGGCACACCAATAGCGGTTCCTCCGGCTTGAATAGTCAAATCATTTCCATCAGCTGCGGTTGTATTTCTTTCCATGGCGATTTTTCGATCCGTTGTACCATCACCACCAAAAGCTATATCAAAGCTTGGAGAGGTGGTTCCAACAGCCAACTTTCCATTTATATTCACAAAATCACTGCTAAAATCGCCATAAATGAGCGGAGTAGTGGTTTGGGAATTGTCAATATGCAGCTTATTGCTTCCATTTTCATAATAGCCAGCATTTGTACCGATAAAAACATTTCCAGCGCCTGTGGTGGTTGCATATCCGGCATTTCGACCAATGGCTACATTATCCGAACCGCTGGTGTTATTAAACAGCACATTGTGGCCGAGTGCTGTATTTCCAGAACCCGTGTTAAATCTTAAGGCATAGGTTCCAAGGGCGGTATTGTAGCTTGAGGTTGTATTGGAGGCTAAGGCCAAAGCACCTAAGGCTACGTTTTCGGAGGCGGAGGTGCCATTCAAACCTGCCCTAAATCCGAAATAGGAATTGTAATAGGTTGCTAATCCATTGCTGTTTTGTCCGGCTTGTTCTCCAAACCAGCTACTTCCTCCTGTATTAGACACATAATGATGTCCTTTATCGAGCAACAAATATTCAACGCCTGCCATGCTAAACCTGATTTTATCTTCATTGGCATTTTTCTCCACTTCCACTTTCGTATTGGCATCTGCATCCTGCAATTTGTTGGGTGCAATAGACGTATTTGGATTCACCCAAGTGCCATTTCCGCTTGCATCGCTTTGAAGAATGTAGTTGGCGGTGGCTCCGCTTGATACCTGAAGGGTTGTAGTGCTGGTTTTGCCATTCACCGTCAATCGGTTCCCGTTAACAGGAGCGGTAGCAATACCCACAAACGTTCCATCATCTTGAATGGATCCATCGTCTAAGGTAGTTCCTATCCACCGGGGAACATAATTGGTTCCTGAAGAAGAAACTTGGGGGTCGATTTCCAAGGTTTGAACTGCAGCCCAAGTGGCATTTCCTGTGGCATCTGATTTTAGAATAAAGTTGTTGGAGGCTCCATTGGTCATTTGGAAATCGCTGGTTTTTGTTTTGCCTGCAACTTCTAGTTTTTCGGAAGGCAAATTCGTACCTATACCAACATTGCCATTATCGGTAATGGTTCCATCTGTCAAACTTGTACCGTTCCAAGTGGGCACCGAATTCGTTGTAGAAACAGTCACCTCTGGGTCAGTTTCAGAGACAAGCAAGGAAGTTGGGGCGACCCACGAAGCATTTCCTGTGGCATCTGATTGCATAACATAACCCGCTGAAGCGCCCGAAACAACTTGAAGGTTTGTGGTTTTGGTATTTCCTACAACCTCTAATTTATCGGAAGGAGCGATTGTTCCTATACCAACATTGCCGCTGGAAAGAATATTCACAGCATCTGTCATCGTTGCTGCAGCATCTGAAGAGCCTGAAACACCGCTGGTACTAATGAATATACGACCTGTTCCAGTTTCCATTCCAATTAGGGCACCGAAATTTGCTGTATTGTAGCGCCAAGCTCCACTTCCATAATAGGTATTGAATCCAACAGTAGGATAGTTTGACATCAAAAACAAAGGATTGCTTCCTCCAAATCTGGCTTGGGTACCGCTGTTGTTGCCCATTTGAACAGGAGCATTAGTAGGCGAAACGACCCCAACACCAAGTGTGGACGAGATACTGGCATTTCCATTTACGTCTAATTTGGCAATAGGCGCCGAAGAACCTATTCCCACATTTCCGTCCTTGTTTACCACTACCCTATCCGCTGCCGATCCAGCAGTTGAAGCTGTACGCAATCTGATTTCAGTTCCAGTTGGACCTCCTGATTGACTTTCGGCAATGATGTATAGTTTATCGGCATTCCCGTCAATTCGGAAGGGTGGTGCTGAGCCTGTTCCTCCTGTATTGTCGAAATAATAGTTGCCAGTACTGGTTACATTGTTACCAAAAACACCCCCGCCACTGGCTTTCAAAGCACCGGCCACTTCTAATTTTTCGCTTGGGGAGGTGGTGCCAATACCTACATTTCCGCCATTGTTAAAAATATTGCTTGAATTGGTTACCCAAGCTGTTCCGTTCCAAAAGGGTGTATTGCCTGAACTTGTTCCATTTTGAAGAAAGCCAGTTGCACCCGTTAATCCAGTAGGGCCTGCTGCACCAGTGGCACCAACTGCTCCTGTTGAACCAGTAGCACCAGTTTGTCCAGTAGCACCCGTTAACCCTGTAGGTCCTGCTGCACCGGTGTCACCAACGGGTCCAGTGCCGCCAGTTAATCCTGTAGCTCCTGTGGCTCCAACCGCTCCTGTTGAACCAGTTGCACCTGTTAGTCCAGTGGCGCCAGTTAATCCAGTTGCTCCTGTGGCGCCAACCGCTCCTGTTAAACCAGTGGCGCCAGTTAATCCTGTAGCTCCTGTGGCGCCAACCGCTCCTGTTGGCCCTGTAACTCCGAGTGAAGAGGGTGCCACCCAAGTAGCATTTCCTGAGGCATCACTTTGCAGAACATAGTTTGCTACGGCGCCATTGGTCATTTGAAAGGTTGTTGTTTTTGTTTTGCCTGCCACATCTAATCTTTCGCTAGGTGAGGTAGTCCCTATTCCAACTTTACCATCACCTTGCAATCGCATAATTTCGGTTACCCCAGTGGCTGTATTATTACTAAGATTGAAAAGCATAGTTTGACCCGATGTAGCAGTAGGGCTGAAAGTTGCTGTGATGTTACTTGTTCGAGGTGTTCCTGTGGCAGAGAATTTAAGCAATGGCTGAACCGCACTTAAGTCAAGGTTTCCGAATATATCCAGTTTCTCGCTTGGAGCAGTTGTGCCAATACCTACATTAGCATTTGGAACAATATTAATCACATCCGTCATGGTGGCGGCTCCATCAGCAGTGCCAGCCGAGGAACTCGTACTCAAGAAAATTCTTCCAGTAAATGGATCCATTCCAATTAAACCACCATAGCTGGATGAGCCATACCGCCAACTCCCTGCGCCGAAATAGGAATTGAAACCTACTACAGGATAATTAGCCATTATATAAGTAGGATTTCCACTACCGAAGCGTGCCATAGTGGATTGTCCTGGATTTTCAACATGTAGTTTTGCATTGGTTGGATTACTCGTACCTATTCCAACACCCCCTCCGTTGTTAAAAATATTGCTAGAACTAGTTACCCAGGCAGTTCCGTTCCAATAAGCCGTATTTCCAGCCGTTGAACCATTTTGAAGAAACCCGGTGGCACCGGTTGGACCTGTGCTGCCAGTCGGTCCTGTAGCTCCTGTGGCACCGCCAGCCCCAGAGCCTAATGGCATCCAGGCCGAACCATCATGTCCTTCGAAGGCCGAACCTGTCCAGCGTATACTGCCGGCAAGACCTACGGAAGTCATTCCAATACGCAATCCACCGTTTACATCCAATTTTTGTTGAGGACTGGCTACATCTACCCCAACATTTTGTGAGTTCAGGTTTAATTTAGAAAAGACTAAAAGAAAAAGGAAGAGAAGGGATTTTCTCATGTTTTAGGATTTTTGAGCGGCAAAAGTGCAGCGAGCAAATTCCCTAGCGATTAACAAAAGTTAATTTCGACTAGTCTGGATTTTTTTTTCCAACCCTTCATACCGATTTTAATTTATTAATGGCTCAAAGGCACCTTATAAGCTTAGATTGGTAAATGCCGCCATAAAAGCTGTTTAGGTAAATTATGGCGAAGTATAATTGGATTATTACAGATTTATAATCGGTATATTAAACTTGAATACAGGCCTTACCAACTTTCTGACCTTTTTTTGGGAAACGAATCCTTTAAATCCAGAATGCACTTATGAAAAACCGAATCGATTTTGAATTTTTAATCAGCTTTTTAGCTTAATTGAAAACAACTTCTATCCCAAAATTTTTTGCAGTGGGTAAACCTAAACATATCAAGTTGTTTGGATTAATCCATCCTCTATTTGAATAATGTTGGTTGAAAGTAGTGTATTTTCGAACAGTTTGAAACTCGGAATACAATCCAAACTACCTTTAGCACCTGAATTTATTTTAATGAAACATAACCTACTTTTTTCAGCCGTTTTATTGGTATTTATTGGAATGGCCGCTTGTACTTCTTCCAAAAAAACTACAACAGCACCAACCCCAACTGCACCAGTAACTCCCCCAGCCGAAGGTGGTTCTGTTTCCGACCCTTGGGGAAATTCCAATCCTATGGGAAGCCCCGAATTGCCAAAAGGTGTTTTTGCCCCATCTATGGCTGATTTGGCAGCTATTCAGCCCCACTTCAAAGATGTTACTATGGAACAATTGAATGAAGGTTTTAACCTATACACCACAGGCGCCTGCATCAATTGTCATAAAGCCAAAAACATTAGCCGTCACCCTGTTTCAGAATGGAAACCGATTATTGATGATATGGCCGAAAAAGCCCAACTGAATCCCAGCCAAAAAGAAGCCGTTTATCGCTATGTAATTGGGATTAAGGCAAGAGAAGGGAGTAAATAGGGAGGAGGGAGGAAAGAGAAAAGAGAAAAGAGAAAAGAGAAAAGAGAAAAGTGGAAAGAGGAAAGAGGAAAGAGGAGAAGTTGCTATTGGTTAAAGGGCCAAATTAGAAAAGAAAAAGGGTTTCTGATTGCAGTCGCCTATCAGTAAAATCAGATTTCCGCTTCATTATTAAAAATGCGATTAGCGTTTTGCGAATAGAGTGGCTCTTTGAATAAGCTTTTAGTTTCTAGTTCTGGTTATAACGAGAATTTCTGGAATCAAAACGGTCCAATAGCATTTCATAAAAATCTGCGAAATCTGCGTTCTAATTATTTTCCTCTGTCCAACCTTTTCCTCTGTGTACCACCACCCATCAAAAAAAAGGTCGGAACACCATTCAGCATTCCGACCTTCCCAAAAAGTATTTTTTCCTATTTCCCCGACAAAGCCGCAAACAAGAATTCCCTGTTCATACGGGCAATGTTTTCTAAAGAAATTTCTTTTGGACATTCCGCTTCACAGCTACCGGTGTTGGTGCAGTTACCAAATCCTTCTTCGTCCATTTGTTTTACCATGTTCATTACACGGGTGGTAGCCTCAGGTCGACCTTGCGGCAACAAAGCCAATTGCGACACTTTAGCCGAAACAAACAGCATAGCGGAGGAGTTTTTGCAACTTGCTACACAAGCTCCACAACCGATACAAGCTGCTGCTGCAAAAGCGGCATCTGCATCATCTTTAGGTACAGGCAATGCATTGGCATCTTGCGCGTTTCCGGTATTGACTGAAATAAATCCACCTGCTGCAATGATGCGATCGAAGGCAGAACGATCAACCACCAAATCTTTAATTACAGGGAAAGACGCCGCTCTCCAAGGTTCAATAGTAATGGTATCACCATCTTTGAACTTACGCATGTGTAACTGGCACGTTGTGGTACCTGTTTGAGGACCGTGCGCCCGTCCGTTAATATACATGCTGCACATACCACAAATTCCTTCGCGGCAATCGTGGTCGAATGCTACTGGCTCTTCACCTTTTCCAATGAGCTCTTCGTTTAACACATCAAGCATCTCCAAGAAAGACATATCTTCTGATACATTTTTTGCTTGGTAAGTGGCGAAATTTCCTTTGTCAGATGCGTTTTTCTGACGCCAGATTTTGAGAGTTAGATTCATGTCTAATTAGTTAATCGTTATTTGTTATTTGTTAATAGTCGTTTCAGATTAGCCTTCCTTTCCATATTCTTCAATTAATCTGTTGACTTCACTTTTTTCTGTTCTTGGTTTTTCTTTTCTGCGTTATCTAAATAATTGATGTATCCATTTAATATTGCTAAAGATTTAGTTACTAATCGTCTGCCTTCTTCATATTCGGACTCATTAATATACCTATCATCTCTCGCTGTAATCAATTGATCCAAAATCTCATACAATGACCCTCTGCTTTGTCTGCAAAACTGGATGTTCTCTTTAAAATGGAAACGTCCATAACCTTCTGCAATGTTTTGTGTAACAGATCTTGAGGCTCGTCTAGTGTTATCAATCAAACCAAATCTTTCATCTGCGGGATATTTCTTTATTAATTCAGAAATAAACCTTCGTACTTCGGTTCCTGATTTCCAACATTCTAGTTCCTCAAAACTCTTCATACCCTGAGACTTTTTTTTCCTTTTTTCCTCCTTAATAATTGCGGTTAAACCTCTTCACAACCAACAAATAACAATTAACCATTAACATTTTCCTTCCCTACTTATAACTCCTTTGACTCGGATGCACCACATCAAACACCAATTCTTCCTTGTGTACTTGGAAATCACCTCCATTGTATTCCCAAGCAGCTACATAGGCGAATTTATCATCGTCACGTTTGGCTTCACCGTCTTCTGTTTGTGATTCTTCACGGAAATGTCCTCCACACGATTCTTCCCTTTGCAAAGCATCTTGGCACATCAACTCGCCCAACTCCAAGAAATCGGCTACGCGACCAGCTTTCTCCAACTCAGGATTGAATTCGTTTTGAGTACCCGGAACTCGTACATCCTTCCAAAATTCTTCTCTTAGTTTACGAATTTCTTGGATAGCTTCTTTCAAACCAGCCTCATTCCTCGCCATTCCGCATTTATCCCACATAATCTTTCCTAGTTTCTTGTGGAAATGGTCAACAGTTTTGCTACCTTTTATATTAATCAATTTGTCCAATTGGTCTTGCACATTCTTCTCGGCTTGTACAAAGGCTTCATGGTCGGTTGGAATGGCTTTGGTACGAATGTCGTTGCTCAAATAACTTCCAATGGTGTAAGGAATTACAAAATAACCATCAGCCAATCCTTGCATCAAAGCCGAAGCACCTAAACGGTTTGCACCATGGTCGCTAAAATTGGCTTCACCCAAAGCATACAAGCCAGGAACGGTAGTCATCAATTCGTAATCAACCCACAAACCGCCCATGGTGTAGTGCACCGCAGGATAAATACGCATCGGCATCTCATATGGATTTTCCCCAGTTATTTTCTCGTACATCTCAAACAGGTTTCCATATTTCTCAGCTACAACTTCCTTACCCATTTTGGTAATTTCAGCTGCAGATGCATTGTGTATATTGCGTTTATTCGCTTCGATTTTGCCGTAACGCTCTATTGCAGCAGCATAATCCAAGTAAACCGCCATTTTGGAAGCACCTACACCATAACCGGCATCACAACGCTCTTTTGCCGCTCTACTGGCTACGTCGCGTGGAACCAAGTTTCCAAATGCAGGATACCTTCTTTCCAAATAATAATCTCTTTCTTCTTCGGGAATATCAACTGCTTTGCGGGTATCGTCTTTCTTTTTTGGAACCCAAATACGACCATCGTTTCGAAGCGACTCCGACATCAAGGTCAATTTACTTTGGTGATCACCCGATACCGGTATGCAGGTTGGGTGAATTTGTGTAAAACATGGATTACCGAAGTAAGCGCCTTTTTTGTGGGCTTTCCAAGCAGCTGTTACATTGCTTCCCATGGCATTGGTGCTCAAGAAAAATACGTTTCCGTAACCGCCCGAACAAAGCAATACCGCGTGCCCAAAATGTCTTTCCAATTTTCCACTCACCAAGTCGCGGGCAATAATTCCACGTGCTTTTCCATCAATTACCACCACATCCAACATTTCGTGGCGGTTGTACATTTTAACTGTTCCAAGTCCTACCTGACGCTCCAAAGCGGAATAAGCTCCCAACAACAATTGCTGTCCGGTTTGTCCGGCTGCATAAAAAGTACGTTGAACCTGGGTACCACCAAACGAACGGTTGCTCAACAATCCGCCATACTCACGGGCAAACGGAACACCTTGGGCCACACATTGGTCGATGATATTGGCACTCACCTCGGCCAAACGGTATACATTGCCTTCGCGGGCACGGTAGTCGCCACCTTTGATGGTATCGTAAAACAAGCGATACGTGCTATCGCCGTCGTTTTGGTAATTCTTGGCAGCATTGATACCTCCTTGGGCAGCAATACTGTGGGCACGACGTGGACTGTCTTGGAAACAGAAGCATTTTACCTTGTAACCCAATTCAGCCAAAGAAGCCGCAGCGGAGGCACCGGCAAGTCCGGAACCAACGATGATGATTTCGATGTTGCGTTTGTTGGCAGGGTTTACTAGTGGAACCGTACTTCTGTACTTGGTCCATTTTGTTTCAAGTGGACCTGCTGGGATTTTCGCATCTAATTTGCTCATTATCGTAAGATTTTACAACCTTTAAAAGATTTATCGAATTGAATTAAAGTGGAAGAACATCGATTCCGCAAACACCTGAATAAATCAAGATTGGGAATGAACCATAGCCAAGGGTAAACAACAGGGCCAAACCTGTTCCAGCCATTTTTAAAAGCGGTGCATAGGTTTTATTGTTGAAACCCAAGGTTTGAAAAGCCGATTGAAATCCATGGTTTAAGTGAAAACCTAAGAAAACCACACTTACTAAATATAGTCCGGCATAAACAGGGTTGCGCAAAGCGGCCACAACACATTGGGCCAAGGTTAAAGCTTGTCCATCCCCAACTTCACCTGTAATACGGTAGGGTAAAAAGAAGTTATACAAATGCACCACGATAAAAAACAGGATTAAACTTCCGGTCAAACCCATGTTGCGACTAAACCAATTGCTAGTTTCGCTTACCCCACTTACGGCATATTTCACCGGACGGGCTTTGGCATTCTCGCGGGTTAGCACCGTGGCCTGAAATACGTGCATTATAATCGCCGCAAAAAGTACGACTTCCACAATGCGGATAAACAAACTACTGGTCATTTCATGCGAAGCTTCGTTAAACTTCAAACCGCCATCGCCAGCGTAAAGGAGTAAATTGGTGTAAAGATGTTCCAGCAAAAACACTATCAAAAACAAGCCAGACAAGGCCATGGTGTATTTTTTTGCGATGGAAGAACCGAGAACTGCAGCAAGTTGTGCCATTTCTAAAGTATGATTTAACGTGCAAATGTATACCTGAGAAGGAAAGTGCAAAAATTTATTTGGTAGAAAATGTTAATAATGCTCGAAACAGCCTTATTCTTATACAAAAAAGGGGATTTATTCTTGGCACAAGTAAGGGCCAAAATCCATTGTTTCCGCAACCGCCTTTCCTTAAAATGCATTCCCTTTTGCTTCTTTTTTAACGCTATTTTTTTTGGGCGTCCCCCTGCCGCCTAAAAAGATTTTGTGCTTCTACGGGCATTTGTGCCAAGGCGTCAGGGCCAGGCTATCGCTAATACTCCTCGGTCTGCTCCCCCCGAAAGCATTCGGGGCGCAGCCCTGTGGGGTATCACGCTCTATCCTTGGCCGGGGCAGCAATGCAAGCACAAGCATTCGGCCCTGAAACGAACTGAAATAAAAGAGCTTTTTGGCTTAATTAGGCATTAGAAAAACTTGACCTAATTATGCCAGTTTCGAAAGGGTAAGGCATTTATACCCAAATTAATCAGTAGAAGAGTTTAATATTCTATCTGTTTGATTTGCAACTGGTTATTGGTTTATGCCATTCTTAGGCCTGATCTAGGTTAAAATTGGGTGAAAGTTTAGATAAGTAAGCTGGTTGTTTTCTTGCAAATATTGGGCAGGTAGGCATTCGGGCAGGGATAGAAGCAAGTAGCCCACAAGGATGCGGAGGCACGGAGCAGCCTGAGGACTACTGCGGATAGCCCGGCGATTTGGCCCTCACCAATGCTTCGAACTTCGGTAAAACTTAAAGGCCAAAGCGGCACGCCAAAACAAAAAAAAATCAGCCTTATTTTCGTTTGTTCGAAAAGTCTAAAGCCTTGTCCAAGCAAGCATCTCTGTGGCTCATGAAATCGCTTAGAAGAGGGTTACAAGCTTGGTCTACAAACGGAAAAGGCTTTAAATTTTGTTGAAAATAGCCCGAATCCAACACCAAAATTTTGTTCGGTATGTCCACCTGAATCTTTGAATTTGGCAAGGTAATCGAATGCGAAAACCCACAGAATCCTTTGGGGCTTCCGCCTGGTTCACTACCTATAAATTGGGCCCGGCCAGCACGCTTTAATGCCTTGGAAACCAACACCGAATTGGAGAAACTTCCTCCGTTGACCAACACGGTAACTGCTCCCTTGAAGGCCTGCTTTTGGGGCTTGTGAAATCCTTTTTGAGGGCCCGAACAAGGTTTTCCGGATTTGCCCAAATATTGTTGAACCATCTGAAAGGGCTGTTGCAGTAAGAAAGAAAGCAGATAAACACCATTTTGTATATCGCCACCTTGGTTGTCGCGGAGATCAAGAACCACGGCTTGGCAGGAAGACCGCCTCACAGAATCAAAAAATGACTTAATTTCCTTTTTAAATGATTGGTGGTAAATGGCTTTGTAGTTGCTATTGTGGAAATCTTTAATTTGAAGGTATGCCGCGGATTTCGCTGGATAAAAGCTGAAATCTACTCCCTTTTCAAGACTTTTAGAAGGGTAATTTCTAAGTTGGTTTTGCTGAATTTGGGTATAGGTTAAACCTTGAACGAAAAGACTATCCTGTCCGCTACCAGAGGAATAAAGAATTCGAAATTCAGGGAAGGAGCCAAAGAAAAACTGAAAATAGGAGCGGAAATATTTGCTCAAAACCCAATCGGGATAGGCCAAACTAAAGGCATCGCGACTGAGACGTTTGCGCATTTCGTTGAGTATGAATGAAGTACTTGAGCCATTGATTGACAAAACTTTTACCCAAATCGGCAAATTGGAGTCGTTCGACAAATTTCGGTCGATGTACAATTCGCCTGCTACCAGTGTAAACCGAAACGGAAGGTAGAGGGCCTCTTCTTCGCTTTGGACAGGCAATAGCGTGGTATGGCCATCCTTCACTTCCTGATTCAACAAGGACAAAAGCGAATAAAAAGCTTGAGCCGACAAAGGTTTTTGAAGTTGAGCTTGGATACTATCAAAAACCTGGTCCATCCGATTTTTAGGAGTGTAATGGTATAAGGCAGGGTGTTGTTTTTCGAGGGCTTGCCGCAAAAAGTTGAAATCGGATTGCAATTGTGCCGGTGTAAGGTTTTGGGCAACAGCTGGAGTCCAAACCAAGGAAAACAGAACCAAGACTAAACTGCGTAAACTAGGCATGGAGAAAAAGCCAAGGAAAACCCCTGTTCGATTTATTTATTGCCCAAACATAGCATATTTCAGTCTTCCTTGCCTAGTCTAAAAGGAAGGAAATCAGTAATAGTAGGTAGTTGGAAAAAGAAAAGAAACTGATTTGTTACCTAATTTTTAATGCCTTCCGTATTGCACAAAGCCGAAAACACCAAATGCTCCAGGTAATGAATCAAGGGCATTTTATCGCTTTGCTTGCCAAAATCGGTGAGGGAAGGCAAATTCTCCATAAAGTAGTTTTGGAGGTGAGAAGTTTCGACCAAGGTGCTGGACAAGGAATGTGCATATGGAAAAGAGGGTTTGAGGTCCTGCATGATCTGGGCAATATCGTTGCACAAATCTTTGTACGGTTTAAAAAATTGTTTGCCGTTATCTAATCCAACATCCTTGGTCAAATAGGTTTTATTGCCTTCCGAAATGGCTATTTGGTATAAACTTTTCTGAATGGGGTCTTCCATCCAAGGATCAGAGCCCCAATCTACCAGTAATTGGATAACCAGTTTCAGTCTGCGTTCCGGATCGTCAACATTGTTGAGCCTCACCCGGATTTGGTAGCGCAAAACGGTCCAATACCAATCCAAAAGATACACCAATAGCACGTGTTTGTTTTCAAAATACCTATAAATACCAGCCTCGGTTGTCTTTACGGATTGGGCCAATTTTTTGAACGTAAACTGTTCGAATCCCAACTCTTGTATCAATAAGATACTTTGCCGCACAATGCGCCTACCCAACTCCGTCGATTCGGGGTCGCGCACATACAACTGGTGATTCATTCGAACCTTTAATTCAAACTCCATAGGCTTCTGAGGCTGCAAAGATATAAAAAATGATAGCCAAAGTTCGAAAAATGATATATTAACATTTATTTATGATAGCAATACTATCATTTTCAATTTTGCCATTACCTTTGCCCTCCATGAATCCATTTCAACAACTGCTTACGCTGCTCAAACCACTTGGTCAAAATATCCGAAGAATTTATTTGCTTTCGGCATTGCAAGGCTTGTTTTATGTGGCTGTCCCGCTAGGTATTCAAGCGGTGATTACCTACACGATGACCGGTAAATTATCGGCTTCGCTTTTCTTGTTGTGCGGACTTACGGTACTCTGTTTGGTATTCGTGTCCGCATTTCAACTGTGGCAAATGCGGCTCAATGAAACCATTCAACAAAGTCTTTTGGTGTTTTTTGGGGTTAAATTCTCTGAGAAAATATCCCACCTACGTCCTGATTTATACCTCAACGAATATTTGCCTAGCAAAATCAACCAATTCTTTGATGTACTAACCTTGCAGAAAGGACTTACCAAAATACTCACCGATATTTCATTTGCCGTAGTAAGTATTATTCTTTGTTTATTGATTCTTTCGGCCTATAGTCCGCTATTTTTAATGTTTACGCTAATCGTGGCCATTTTGTACTATTTCTTATTAAGGTATTATGGTCAACGCTCCTTGGAAGCAAGTTTAAACGAATCAAAGCGCAAATATCAATTTGTGGATTGGCTTCAAAACTTGTTTATCGGACTCAAAAACCACGATAAAACCTTCAGTCCAGAATTTGTATTCCATGAAACAGAGCAAAAATTGGGACATTATATTGACAACAAAACCAAGAATTACCAAGTATTGGAATATCAGTTTAAAAGCATTTTGATGTTCAAGGTGCTTTTTACAGCCTTGGTATTATTGGTGGGAGTACTGTTTGTTCAATGGGGCTTTCTGAATATCGGTCAATTTGTAGCAGCCGAGGTATTGGTCGTTTTGATTATCAATGGCGTGGAAAAAATTGTGGTAGAGTTGCGTACTATTTATGATGTAGTTACAGCTACCGAAAAACTTTACCAAGTGCTTGAGCTCGACCAGAATGAAGATTATAAAACCCATAAACATTATGAGGAACTGCACAACAAACTGATTGCAAGAATATACAACCATACCTATTCCAAAAAGATAAAAACCATACTTTATACCATAGGTGGGGCTTGCATTATTGTTTTGTTTTTACCTTGGAATCAAACCATACAATCGGAAGGTGCAGTTACGACCTTAAGTCCAACTGACAGGCCACAGAACATAACCTCCCGAATTTCAGGGCGTATTGAAAAATGGTATATTAAGGAAGGCGATTTCTTGAAAAAGGGCGATACCTTGGCTCTCATTTCCGAGATAAAGGAAGATTATATGGACCCCAAATTGGTAGAAAGAACCCAATCACAGGTAAAATCAAAAGAATCGGCCATTCAGTCGTACGAAAGCAAAATAAACGCCATCGATGCCCAGATTGATGCCATTAACAAGGCATTCCCTTTAAAAATGTCGCAAGCCAAAAACAAGGTAAGCCAATTGCAATCAAAGGTAAGGTCGGATAGCGCTTCCTATGCTTCTATAGCCAATAATTATAAAATCACCACCGAGCAGTTCCAACGGTTTGAATCCTTGCTAAGCAAAGGTGTTATCTCCAAAACCGACTACGAAAACAGGAAAGCCCGCTTGCAGGATGGGTATGCCAAAGTAGTGGAGGCAGAAAACAAACTAATGATTGCCAAAAACGAATTGACCAATGCCTTAATTGAACTTAACTCAGTAAAGCAAGAATACAATGAAAAATTGATGAAAGCCGAATCGGACAAGTTCTCGACCTTATCTACGCTTTACGATGCCGAGGCTGGATTGACAAAAATGCAAAACCAACTTTCGAATTATAGCATCCGAAATGGATTTTACTATGTGCTTTGTCCGCAAGATGGTTATGTAACCCGCACCTTCAAACAAGGGGTAGGCGACCTCACTAAGGAAGGTGAAGCCTTGGTAAGTTTTGTACCTAGCAGTGGAAGCTACTCTATTGAATTGTACATCGAGCCGATGGATCTGCCCTTGGTGCAAAACAACCAAAAAATCCAAATCACCTTCGATGGATGGCCTGCCTTTGTATTTTCGGGTTGGCCCGGTATCAGTTTTGGTACTTACCAAGCAACGGTGGTATCGGTTGACCGCGTTATATCGGCCAATGGTAAATTTAGGGTTTTGGCTAAAAAAGACAAAGAGGAATGGCCATACAGCATCCAAGTAGGTAGTGGGGTGAAAGGTATTTTCTTGTTGCAAGAGGTTCCGGTAGTGTACGAATTGTGGCGAAATATCAATGGATTCCCGCCTGAGTTTTACAAAGCACAAAATTTAGGCAAACCGCAAAAGGAGGCGAAAAATGAAAAGTAAACTTCTTTTCTTCCTGTTGCTTGGCTTTTCAATGGTGGGCAAAGCCCAGGATACTATTGGCTTTAAAAGCTTTTTGGAACGCATAAAAAGCAATCATCCCCTGTTTCAAAAGGCCAACAATGTAGGCGAAATGGGACGACTGGCTAAAAAGTCGGCTCAAGGGGGTTTTGACCCTTTTATTAGCGGTGAATACGATAATAAATACTTCGACAACAAGAACTACTATTCCGTATTGAACATGCAGGTAAAACAACCCCTGTATGCGGCCCAATACCTTTCGGCTGGTTATGGATTTGCCCAAGGGGTATTTTTGAACCCCGAAGAGAAAACGCCCAAGGGAGGATTACCCTTTTTAGGAATTGAAACAGCCTTAGGACAAGGACTTTTTATTGATAAGCGAAGGGTTGAAGTGTTGAAAGCAGAAGGGTACGAAAAGTATTACGATGCTGAGAAAATGCGACTTCAGAACGAATTGCTTTTTCAAGCCACAACAGCCTACTTCGAATGGATTTTCACCTTAAAGGAATTCAGTTTGAGCCGCTATTTCTTGGAGTTGGCCCAGCAGCGGTTTATGGGAATTAAATCCTTAACCGAGATAGGCGAAAATGCCGCCATTGATTCGGTTGAAGCCTTTATTCTCTACCAAAGCAGGGTACTACAATTGCAATCGGTGCAAATGGATTTAAACAAAGTAGAAAACTACCTTCAATCCCAAAATTGGATGGGCGATAACCAAACCCAATCCTTCCGTGGTTTGATGCAACAAAGAGACACTCTGGAGCAATACTTTGAATGGGTAAAAGGTCATTACCTTAAAACCCAGATGGCCGGACAATTTTCGAACCCCGAGGTAAAAAAGTATGAAGCCTACCAAAAGGTGTTGGAAGTAGAGAAAAAATGGAGAGCCGAATTAATTAAACCCAAACTGGATATTAAATACAATTTTCTGGGAAATTCCCCTTCGGCCAATGCTTACTTCAATACCAATAATTACAAATGGGGCATGAATTTCGCGATGCCATTGTTGCTTCGAACGGCCCGAAACGACTACAAAATTGCCAAGTTGAGTCTGAAAAACAACGAACTTGAACTCAACAACAAAAAGAATGAATTGGACCTGAAACTAGATGTTATTCAACGCAACTTAAACCTCTTAACCGAACAGTTGGCCAATGCCGAACAAAATGCCCGCCTCAACAAGCAGCTTTTGGCAGCCGAGAAGCTCAAGTTTGATTCGGGTGAAAGCAGTCTTTTCCTTTTGAATACAAGGGAAAGTCGCTGGATGGATGCCGAGTTGAAATTGGCTGAATACCGGGTGAAATTTATAAAAGGTGTGTTTGAATTGGTGTATGTAAGAGGAGATTTGGGGTATGAATGGTAGGATTTATGGGGACGCTGGTTGATTGGAACGCTGATTTTTAAGATGGATATGCTTTTAGCGGAGAGGTTGGTACACTGAGGAAAAGGTTGGTACACTGAGGAAAAGGTTGGTACATTGAGGAAAAGGTTGGTACACAGAAGAAACAGATTATACTGATTCTCACAGATGGATGGTACACAGATGAAACAGATTAAACTGATTCTCACTGACGGTTGGTACACAGATGAAAAGGTTGGTACACAGATGAAACAGATTATACTGATTCTCACAGATGGATGGTACACAGATGAAACAGATTAAACTGATTCTCACTGACGGTTGGTACACAGATGAAAAGGTTGGTACACAGATGAAACAGATTAAACTGATTCTCACTGACGGTTGGTACACAGATGAAACGGATTGAACGGAGGAACACTGATTTTTTTTCCTGGCGGAAAAGGTTGTACGGTGAATTCCCCTAATAACAATTAACCATTAACCTCCCCCTATTCCCCATTCGCCATTCCCTATTAACCATTAACAATTAACCTCCCCCTATTCCCCATTCGCCATTCGCCATTCCCTTTTAACCATTAACCTCCCCCCTATTCCCCATTCGCTACTAAATACCTTTGGTTACAATTTGAATAGTTTCACCAGCTTTGCTTTCCAAGAGGAGGATTTTGCCCGACAACAGCTTGTTCAGTGTGCTTTGGTTGTAGTAGCGTATGGTTAATAATTCAACCTTGCTTTGCTGAGAAACATTAAAAGCTTTTTCCAACTCTTTCACAATTTCTGGAATTTTGAACTCATCCCAGGTTACACAGACCGAAAAGCTTACGGCCGAATTTTGCATAAAATTGATCTTTACCCCTTTGGAGGCAAACAGACTGAAAATCGCGGCTAAGTGATCTTCCATAATAAAGGAGAAATCGCGGCTGGTGATGGAAATCAACACCTGATTTGGTTTGGAGATAAAAGAAGGAACCGGCAAAGGATTAGGCTCAGCATTGATTACCGTACCTGTATTTTCGGGATGGATGAACGATTTGACATACAAGGGAATATTTTTATTTTTGATCGGCTGAATGGTTTTGGGATGGATAACCCCTGCACCATAATAGGCCAATTCAATCGCATCTTCGAAGGAAATTTGGTTGAGCATCACCGTACCGGAAAAGTATTTGGGATCTGCATTTAATACACCAGGCACATCTTTCCAAATGGTTACGCTTTGGGCATTGAGGCAATAGGCGAATATTGAAGCAGTATAATCCGAACCTTCACGACCCAAAGTGGTGGTATAGTTTTCGGAGGTAACCCCTACAAAACCTTGCACCACACCCACAAAATTGGGATTAGCATTTAATTTTGGTACCAGGTTTTGATCAATAGCCGCTTGGGTTTCCTTCCAATCGATACGACCCTCACGCCAAGTATCATCAGTTCTAACATAGTCGCGGGCATCTAACCATTCGCAAGGCAGACCTTCTTGCTGAAGAAAAGCAGCAATAATTTTGGTCGACACCAGTTCACCCAAGGACACAATTTGATCGTACTCGAAGTCGTATTCCTTAATAGGTTCATCTTCTAGGTTCCATGCTACGGCAGCAAAACACTCGTCTAGCTCCGCATAAATACCTTCGTTGCCTGCAGGAAAAAGTTCTTTCACGATGGTCAAATGCGATTGTTTGATGGTTTCCAACAAAGCTTGGGCATCGCCATTTTTATAGAAAAAAGCTTGGGCCACCTTTTCCAAGGCATTGGTAGTTTTGCCCATGGCCGATACCACGATAAGCAAAGGTTTGGACGAAAAATCACGCACAATACGGCCTAGGTTTCGAACCCCTTGGGCATCTTTTACCGAGGCACCACCGAACTTAAACAACTGCATAGCTATGGAAATTGAGGTTGCAAAGATAGTTGGGCGAGGCTTGCTTAGGCTGTTTTTGAATTTTAAACCCAAATTAATCAATAGGAGGATTTATTAATCCGAACTACTTGATTTAGTTGGGTTTACCCCGATTTAGCAGTTGTTATCAATTTGGATAAACAGATTGATTTACAACTGGTTAATCGTTTATGCATTTTTAATGCGTTATCTGGGTTAAACCAGCACAAAAACCAGACATGGAAAGCAAAACTGAAATACTTCACCTACACCCGGGCACGAAGAACCCCGGGCAACGATAGGAACGTAAAGCCCGGAAGCTGGACGGAGGGAAACGGAGGCCAGCTGAGGACTTGCAGTGGATAGCGTGACCCGAACGCCCATGGCAAAAACCTAAATTCAAGCACTACTGGTTTTGGGCGGAAGGGGGCCCGCCAACTGTTTTTTATCCCTAGTCCTCCTCAAACCATCGTGTACTTTAAGCCCAGCTACCGGATTTAGTCCATTGAAAATACGTAGACCCAAATTTTTCAACACCTCCACAAAAACCCGTTATTCTCCCTACTTTTGAAAATCGGACCAAGGCTTCTTCTTTGGCTTTTCCGATTCCACGAAAATTACGATAGCCACATGACTTTCAATCACTTGCATTGCCATACCCAATTCAGTCTGCTCGACGGGGCGGCTGAAATTTCCAAACTTTTCAAAAAGGCGGCCAAGGATGGAATGCGCGGCATGGCGATAACCGACCATGGCAATATGTTTGGGGTTTTTCAATTTGTGGCTGAAGCTGGAAAGCATAAAAAAGAGGATGGCACGCCGGCTGTGAAACCTATTGTTGGCTGTGAATTTTATGTGGTGGAAGACCGCACCCGTAAGCAATTTACGAAGGATCAAAAAGACCGGAGAAACCACCAATTGCTACTGGCTAAAAACGAAATTGGGTATAAAAACCTGGTAAAACTTTGCTCGCTGGGCTATATCGAAGGATTGTACAGCAAATATCCCCGTATCGACAAAGAATTGATACTTCAATACAAAGAAGGTTTAATTGCTACTACCTGCTGCATAGGAGCCGAAGTGCCCCAAACCATTCTGCGGAAGGGAGAAGAAGAAGGCGAAAAGGTTTTTCAATGGTGGCTGGAGCAATTTGGTGAAGATTATTTTGTGGAGGTACAACGACATGGCATGGCTGAGCAGGATAGGGTGAATGAAGTGCTTATTAAGTTTGCCCGGAAATATAAAGTGCCAATTATTGCTTCGAACGATTCGCATTATGTAGACCAAGAAGACTGGAATGCCCACGATATTTTGCTTTGTCTTAACACCGGTGAAAAACAAGCTACGCCGAAAATCAAAGAATTTGCCGACGATGATGTGTCGGTGAAGGGTAAGCGGTTTGCGTTTTTCAATGACCAATTTTACTTCAAGACCACCCAGGAAATGGAAAAGCTTTTTTCTGATATTCCAGAGGCGGTCGACAATACCAATATCATCGTGGATCGGGTGGAGCACCTCAAACTGAAAAAGGATATACTCTTGCCTTTTTATGAGATTCCAACCGGCTTTGTAAACCAGGACGATTATTTGCATTATCTCACCTTAGAAGGGGCTAAGCAACGGTATGGTGAACTATTGCCCGAATCGGTTAGAGAACGACTTGATTTCGAGCTGAATACCATTAAAATTATGGGTTTTGCCGGGTACTTTTTGATTGTATCCGACTTTATTCGTGCCGGAAGGGATTTAGGGGTGTTGATTGGTCCGGGAAGGGGTTCGGCAGCGGGTTCGGCTGTGGCCTATTGCATTGGCATTACCAATATCGACCCAATCAAGTACAACCTCCTTTTTGAGCGTTTCCTCAATCCCGATCGGAAGTCGATGCCCGATATCGATACCGACTTTGACGATGAAGGCCGACAAAAAGTAATCGACTATGTAATCCAAAAATATGGTCGAAACCAGGTGGCCCAAATTGTGACCTATGGTACCATGGCAGCCCGAAGCAGTATAAAGGATGTGGCCCGCGTTTTAGACTTACCATTGGCCGAATCAAACATGCTGGCCAAGTATGTGCCGGAGAAACCGGGTATCACCTTGGCTCGGGTAATGAATGCACCTATGTCGGGCAGCGGAAGCTTAGAAGACAAGGAGCAGCTGGGTGCCGATGATTTAGAAGGCGTGCGAAAAATTAGGGAAATTGCCCTAGGAAAAGACTTACAAGCCGAAGTAATCAAAGAAGCCCTCAAACTGGAAGGTTCGGTGCGAAATACGGGTGTGCATGCGGCCGGACTAATCATTGCACCCGACGATTTGACCAATATTATTCCGGTGGCAACGGCCAAAGATACCGGCATGTTGGTGACTCAATTCGAAGGAAACGTAATTGAGGATGCCGGGGTAATCAAGATGGACTTTTTGGGCCTAAAAACCTTGACCATCATCAAGGATGCCCTCCACATGATCGAACAAAACCATGGTGTAAAAATCGACATCGACTACATTCCGCTCGACGATAAAAAAACCTTTGAACTTTACCAATTCGGCGACACCAACGGTACTTTCCAGTTTGAAAGTGATGGAATGCAGAAGTACTTGAAGGATTTGAAACCCGATAAATTTGAGGATTTGATTGCCATGAACGCCCTGTATCGTCCGGGACCCTTGGCCTATATTCCAACCTTTATTAAAAGGAAACACGGGAAAGAACCTATCGTGTACGATTTGCCCGAAATGGAAGAGCATTTGAAGGAAACCTATGGTATTACCGTGTACCAAGAGCAGGTGATGTTGTTGTCGCAAAAGTTGGGTAATTTCAGCAAGGGCGATGCCGACGTACTGCGAAAAGCCATGGGTAAAAAGCAAAAGGAAACCCTGGATAAAATGAAAATCAAGTTTATGGACGGTGCAAAAGCCAATGGCCATGACTTGGAAATCTGCGAAAAGGTATGGACCGACTGGGAAGCCTTTGCCCAATATGCTTTCAACAAATCACACTCCACTTGCTACGCCTTTGTAGCCTATCAAACGGCCTACTTAAAAGCCCATTATCCGGCTGAATACATGGCAGCTGTTCTTACCAACAACTCCGCCAACCTCGAGAAAATCACCTTCTTTATGGACGAGTGCAAAAAGATGGGCATCCCGGTAAAAGGTCCGGACGTAAACGAAAGCCATACCATTTTCTCTGTGAACATGAAAGGCGAAATTCGTTTCTCGCTAAGCGCGGTGAAAGGTGTGGGTGAAGCGGCCATGATCGACATGATCGAGGAGCGAAAAAAAGGGCAGTTTGCCAGCGTGTACGATTTTGTGGAAAGGGTCAATTTAAGAACCGTAAACAAGAAAAACTTAGAGGCTTTGGCCCAGGCGGGAGCCTTGGATTCATTTGGAATTGAACGGCATGCTTTTTTCGCTTCCGAAGATGGTGGACAAACCAATTTTATCGAAAAACTTATTCGGTATGGGAACAGTTTGCATGAAAGCAACCAACAAACGGGAGCATCCTTGTTTGGTGGTGAGGATCAGGTAGAGATTAATAAACCAGCCCAACCCAAAAGCGATTCATGGGGACGGCTGGAGGAGTTGAAAAGAGAAAAGGAAATGATTGGCATTTACCTGAGCGGCCATCCCTTGGACGATTTCAAAATTGAGTTGCAATATTTCTGCACGCCGGGCATCAAACTCAACGATATTTCAACAGACCTCAAACCCTTTAAGGGCAAGGATTTGCTGATAGGCGGAATAATAACGATGGTTGAACACCGGACCACCAAAACCGGTAAACCTTTCGGCAAATTCAAGTTGGAAGATTACGAAGGTTTTGTGGAGTTTACCCTGTGGAGCGAAGATTACCTCAAATTCAGGAACTACCTGATGGAGAGCTTGTTTGTGGCCGTAAAATGCCAGGTTAGGCAACGAAATTGGGGCAACGATCCGAGCGGCGAAAACCTGGAATTAAAGGTGTTGAATATCGGCTTATTGGACCAGCTTAAAGAAACCCAAAACAAGGTGTTGACCTTGACTTTGCCCGTGGAATCCTTGGATGAAGCCGTTTTGGAAACCATCGTCGAGAGTGTGACATTGCACAAGGGAAACAACCAATTGCGCATCAATTTTATTGAATCGGAGAGCAATACCCGTTTGGATACCTTTTCCCGAAAATTCAAGGTTGACCTCAACAATGATTTGATTAAAGTATTTACCAATTTGCCCAATGCTACTTGGGATTTGAATTAGGTTTTTTAGGGTTAGGCGGGTCCCTTCGCACTAAACATTTGCGCCTTAAATAGGCAACGCTAAGGCTCAGGGCCGGGCTTTCGGCGGTAGTCCTCGGTCTGCTCCGTGCCTCCGCATCCCTGTGGGCTACACTGCCTCTATCCCTACCCGAAAAGAGTGCAGTGCTAGGCCTGGGCATAGGTGCTTGAACCCCGATTCTGCAATAGAAAGGCTTAAACGACTAAGATGTTTAAATCCAATCGTTCGAAAATAAATACGGCTATTGTTTTATTTGGCTTAATTTACGGCCAGCATCTTTTCCAAAATTTCGATGGCAGCTAAGGGAATATTGGTTCCAGGACCGAAAATACCAGCTACCCCGCGCTCTTCCAAAAAGGTATAATCCTGTTTGGGAATAACCCCTCCAGCAACCACCATAATATCCGGACGGCCGAGGTTTTTCAGGGCTTCAATCACTGCGGGCACCAAGGTTTTATGACCACCGGCCAAACTTGACACGCCTAAAATATGCACATCGTTTTCGGCGGCCTGCTGGGCTACCTCCTCCGGTGTTTGGAACAAGGGTCCGATATCGACGTCGAAACCCATATCGGCAAAGGAAGTAGAGATAACTTTAGCGCCACGATCGTGTCCATCCTGGCCCATTTTAGCAACCAAAATCCGAGGTCTGCGGCCTTCCTTTTCAGCAAAGGCATCGGCGAGTTGGCGAGCTTTTAAAAAATCTTGGTTTTGGGGCATTTCCATCGAATATACGCCTGAAATGGAGCGAATTGTGGCCGAATATCGGGTAAAAATCTTTTCGCAAGCCAAACTGATTTCGCCCAAGGTAGCCCTTTTTCGAGCTGCATCAACAGCCAGGGCTAACAGGTTTCCATTGCCGGTTTCGCAGGCTTGGGTTAAGGCTTCCAATGCTTGCAACACCGCTTGGTTGTCGCGAGAGGCTTTGGTAGATTTTAGTCGGGCGATTTGGCTTTCACGAACGGCATTGTTATCCACTTCTAGCACATCGAGCTGGGTTTCTTCGTTGATTTGGAAGCGGTTTACACCAATAATTCCATCTTTTCCGCTATCAATGCGGGCTTGGCGTTTGGCGGCTGCTTCTTCGATACGCATTTTAGGCACACCGGCTTCAATCGCTTTGGCCATACCACCCAAGGATTCCACCTCCTCGATAAGCAGTTTAGCCTTTTCCATCAGGTCATGGGTTAGTCCTTCCACATAAACCGAACCACCCCAAGGGTCAATGGCCTTTGTGATATAGGTTTCCTCTTGCAGGTACAATTGGGTGTTGCGGGCAATGCGTGCCGAATAATCGGTTGGGAGGGCAATAGCCTCATCCAAGGCATTGGTATGTAACGATTGTGTTCCGCCCAAAGCCGCGGCCAATGCTTCGATGCAGGTGCGGGCCACATTGTTGTATGGATCTTGTTCGGTAAGACTCCAGCCCGAAGTTTGGCAATGCGTACGAAGCGGCAATGATTTCTCGGATTGGGGGTTGAACTGTTTGACCATTTCGGCCCACAGCACCCGACCGGCCCTTAATTTAGCAATTTCCAAGAAATGGTCCATGCCAACGGCCCAAAAGAATGACAAGCGTGGGGCAAACTCATCGATTTTGAGTCCGGCGGCCAAACCCGTACGCAGGTATTCCAAGCCATCGGCCAAGGTATAAGCCAATTCGATTTCGGCTGTTCCACCGGCTTCGTGAATGTGGTAGCCCGAAATACTAATGCTGTTGAACTTGGGCATATATTGCGAAGTAAATTCGAAAATATCCCCAATGATTTTCATACTAGGTTTAGGCGGATAGATGTAAGTATTGCGCACCATAAACTCCTTCAGAATATCGTTTTGGATGGTTCCGGAGAGCAATTCGGGCGCTACACCTTGCTCCTCAGCTGCCACAATATAAAATGCCATGATAGGCAATACAGCCCCATTCATGGTCATGGAAACCGACATTTTATCCAAAGGAATTTGGTCGAAGAGGATTTTCATATCTTCCACCGAGTCGATTGCTACGCCGGCCTTGCCTACATCGCCCGTTACGCGGGGGTGGTCACTATCGTATCCGCGGTGGGTAGCCAAGTCGAAGGCCACGGAAAGACCCATTTGTCCGGCTGCCAAATTTCGGCGGTAGAAGGCATTGCTGGCTTCGGCGGTGCTAAAACCGGCATACTGTCGAACGGTCCAGGGGCGAACGAGGTACATTGAAGCATAAGGTCCTCTTAGAAAAGGGGGAAGACCAGCATGGTAGTTACGCAGTTCGGAAGCCTTGTCGGAGACCGATTCTTGGCTTTTCGGAAAGGATTTTTGCAGGGTGATATCAGCTAACTTCAACGGGGTGGAATTTGGGGCAAAATAAGGCGATTACCCGTTACAAAGGTTCATTAGTCGCACTTGGAATGGTAAAATTATTCCAAACGGGCGATTATTCAGGCTATTACCCACCTTAGAGCCTAGTATTTGGGCTGCTTACAACTGGTGTTTGTGGTAGGGCCAACAGCGATGTTTCAACAACCCAAACAAACCCAACCAGGCAGTTTATCAGCGAATGTAGGCTTTGCTTAACTAAACAAAAAGTCGATATCGTCCTTGCTAAGCTTTTTCACAAAGGCTGCATCATCTCCAACAATATCACCGGCCAGTTTTTTCTTTTTTCTTGTAGCAATAGAATCTTCTCTTCCACGGTGTCTTTGCAGATCATTTTGTAGGCGAAAATATTCTTGGTTTGTCCGATGCGATGGGTACGGTCGATGGCTTGTTGCTCTACAGCGGGGTTCCACCAAGGATCAACAATGTACACGTAATCGGCGGCAGTAAGGTTCAAACCGGTTCCACCAGCCGTCAAACTGATCAAAAACACTTTACATTCCTCGTCGGTTTGGAATTTTTCCACCACCTCTTTGCGGTTCTTGGTTTTACCATCCAAATAGGCGAAGGGAATGCTATGTTCGGTTAGTTTTTTGCCTACGATATCCAGCATGCCCAAAAACTGCGAAAAAATCAAGGCCTTGTGGTTGCTCACATTTTCGGTTATCTCCCGTATCAACTCCTCTGCCTTAACCGATTCGGTGGTGTGGTAGCGTACGTCGGGAACTAAGGTTGGACTGTCGCAAATTTGGCGCAAGCGCATCAAACCTTGCAACACATGCATATTGCTTTGTTCAATTCCGCTATCGGCAATACGTTGCATCAAGAAATCGCGGTATTCATTTTTGAAAGCATCGTACACTCGGCGTTGGTTGGCTCCCATTTCGCACCAAAGTACCATTTCGGTCTTCTCGGGCAAATCTTTGGCTACCTGCTCCTTGGTACGGCGCAACATAAACGGATAAATCAGCTTTTTCAGTTCGGTCGACTTCTCCTCGTTTCTATCCCTATCGATGGGTACGGCAAAATTCTCTTTGAAAAAATCCATTCCACCCAACATCCCCGGATTCAAAAAATTCATTTGGGCATACAGGTCGAAGGTATTGTTCTGTACCGGCGTTCCTGTCAAAATCAGCTTATGTTTGGTTTGTATTAGGTTTACGGCTTTGGTAATTTTCGCCTCCGGGTTTTTGATAGCTTGGCTTTCATCCAATACGGTATAACCAAAGGCAATGTCTTTGATCCACTCGATATCGCTGCGCAAGGTGCCGTAGGTCGTTATCACCAAATCGGCTTTCATTAGGTTTTCGGGGCCTAACCTACGCTGTTGTCCGTGGTGGATGGTGTATTTCATGTCTGGACAAAACTTTTTTATCTCGTTTTCCCAGTTGAACACCAAGGTATTTGGACAAACCACCAAGGAGGGTCGCTTTTCGGTTTCGATACTTTTGTAGTGCTGCAAAAAGGTTAAGGCTTGCAAGGTTTTACCCAATCCCATATCATCGGCCAAACAACCTCCAAATTTGAATTCATTTAAAAAGTTCAGCCAGTTTACGCCGGCTTCTTGGTAAGGACGAAGTTCGGCTTGCACCCCTTTTGGAATGGTGATTTGGGTAATGTTGTTGAAGTTTTTCAGCTTCTCCCTTTTTTCGTCTAGCTCTTGTCGAACCGACATATCATCGATTTGCTGATACAGCTCGTCGATCAGTGAAAAGTGATGTTTGCTCACCTTCATGCCTGTTTTTTCGAACTTGGCCAGGCGCAACATGGTGCGGTATTGGTTCAGCCATTCTTCAGGCAAAATGCCCAAGGTGCCATCTTCCAATTGGATGAACTTTTGGTCGTTCAACACCGCTTTGCGCAGTTCTTTCAAGGTAATATGCTGGTCGCCGAAGCTCACTTCCACGTTTACATCAAACCAATCGATACCGCTGCCAACAGTAAGTTTAACGGTTGGTTTGTTAGGGTTGTATTTGAAATGTTGCAGTTCTTTTAAGCCCAACACATCGGCACCCAATTTTTTCAATTCTTCGAACAGGTTAAAAAACCAGCCATTTTCAAGGGCATCATCAAACAATAAATGGAAAAACTCCTTATCGTTTTGGATTTCAAACTTCGGATGCAAGGTTTGAACGGCTTTAAAGAAAAGCTCTTCTTTTTCTAAATCCCGTTCAATTTGGCTGTATTTCTTAGCATTTTTGGCCCATATCACCTGTCTGCCATCTTTTTCCACCAAGGTATTGCCATACCGAAACACGGGGGTGATGAGCAAATGCGTATCGTTAAGTTCGGCCAGATAAACCAAGGGTTTGAAATTGGAACTTTCGGATTTGGTGACCGCTTTTTCAGGCAATTCCAAAGTATTCGAAAGTTGGATAGGAAGAATGAATTTTTCAATAAAGGCTTCCTTGTCCTTGTTATTGGCTTTGATACAGTTATCGGGGCCAAACTCTTTAACCAATGCGGCATCTCCCGGGTTTTTAGGCAGGTAATAGGTATTGCCGTCCGACAAAAACAGAACCGACCGCAATTGGAGCGGGGCAACGATTTCTTGTCCTTCGTACAGGTACACCAAACTTGCCCAAATAAACTCCTTGTCTTCTTCCACCTTCACTACAATCTCGATGGGTTTGGGCATAATTTTCACTGTTTCCAATGAACGCAGACCAATGCCAACTTGCTGAGCGGAATAGAACAGCATTTCTTCTTGGTGGAGCATTTCGAGGTGCGACAAAAGCAATCCGTGCACATATTTTCGAAGTTCGAACAATTCCTCGCCCGAGAACATATTGGCATATTCAAATACTTCGTCGGCACTTACCGAGTTGAGATTACGCACCGAAAAGGTATTGAAATAGCCGAGTATGGATTTCGGGCTAAGTTTGCTACAAAGCTCAATAATGCCTTTTTGTTGTTCGCTGTAACTGATTAAGGAAGGGGGAAAATCAGGGAAAAATTCTTCCAAATTCGAAACAAAAGATTTGCGGTCTTTTTTTAGTTTTCCGGTAACTGGTTGAATGGAGAAATAAGGAAAAGTATCGAGATCGGTTTTTAGCACAAAGCCCACTCCGGTATCGGCGTCATAGCTGCGAATTGGTAAATGTTCGTTGAGTGGACGGCCCGGGTTAAGTTTTATTCCGATGCGTTGGTGGAATTGTCCCCAATTTTCGAATTCCGAAAGTTTGCGCAGACTTGGGTCCAGCACAATCATCTTTACTTTTCCGCCGAAGCTATTAAATTGGAATTTATCGGCCCAGTTATCTTCGAGGGTATAACCGTATTCGGCCAGCAATTGACGTTTTTGGGTATTCGGATCTACGAGGGTATCCAGGTAGTTTCGGCCAAAGCGTTTGTTAAGTGTAAGCACGAGGGCCACTTTATGTTCGCAAAGGGAAAAGGTGCGTTTACGGCAATCACATTTCGCTTGAATAAGGCCAATTTCCAGTTTCTCGAGTTCGATTTGGTAGGTATTTTCCCCATCGAGCACTTGGGCCAGCACTTTTCGGTTTTCGGCTGTTTGCACAAAAACCAGGTTCTTCATAAAGATGGTATAGCCCAATTGCCATTCGTTTCGTCCGGCTGTTTTGGAAAGGCTATCCGAATCAAGGTCAAGCAATTTGGTTTCTTGCCATTCCACCGGAATTTTGATGGCGGCTTCCTCTTCGGCTTTATCTTCGGCACTAAGCTGTGCAGGCGGATTCGACAAGTGGTTTTTGAGGTAGAGCATAGCCGCTACCACATGTTTACAATTGAGACCAACCGGACAGGTACAATTGTTTTTAATGGTATCATAATGGGTAAAACCGATCAAACTAACCGTATATTCCCCTAAAAAACTTTGACTAGAAACCTTAAAAAGCGCATTTCGCTTCTCTATCTCCAACTTTACAGGCCGAACACCTTGGTTCAGAAAAATTTGTCTTCCCCTTGAAACACTTCCTGTATCGAGTCTCTTTATGTATTTTTCAATTGCAATAGCAATAGCCTGCATGCGCCTTAAATAAACCGCAAAGCTAAGGTTTTAGTGGGCATAAAAGCCAGAGTACAAAAAGTATATTTTAGAAATTAAAGAAATGGAGTTGAATGGGGATGATTAGGCGGGTCCCATTCGCCACAATCATTCTCCGTTGATTAGGCATTTTACTGGGCTCATGGTCGGGCTATTCGCTTCTAGTCCTCGGTCTGCTCCGTGCCTACGCATCCCTGTGGGCTATCCGCTGCTATCCCTACCCGGACGGAGGAAAATAAAGAGAAGTGAGGAAATAGAAAATAGAAGTGAAACCACTGCCCAGTACTTCAACTACACCCAGGCACGAAGAACCCCAGGCAACGATAGAGCGTGGTACCCCACAGGACTGCGTAGGCACGGAGCAGGCCGAGGAGTACTAGCGATAGCGTGGCCCGAACGCCCTGGTACACACTTATTTTTTTGGTGAAATGGTTTTGGGGCGGAGGGAGCCTGCCAAATGATTTACAACAACATAACTTTTTCCTAGATTCTGAATTAAACCCAAATTCAGCATTAGAAATCTATTACAGCTTTCAACTGCTTCAAATACAAGGATTTCAGAACAATTTTTGACTTCAAAATAGTTTACTATTCCTTCACCCAAAAATTAACCTGAAACCCTCGTCTTTATTGCATTTGAAATCTTCATGACGATTTCTAATGCGTAATCTGGGTTAAAAAGTATAAACGAATAACCTGTTGTGCAATAAAAAGGCCTTACTGGCATTCTAAAGCTTTTCTAAATTACCATTCAAAAGCAGAATTCAAATAACCTAACCAAAAGAAGAGTACCATTTACTTTGCCTTCCTTCTTTCCAATTCCTTTTGTAACAAATTCAATTCTCTGCCGGTTTGTCCTTCGATAGAGGTATTTTCTTCTGCCCGTCGCATCAAATAAGGCATAACCTCTTCAATTGGCCCGTAGGGAACATATTTGGCAACATTATATCCTTTTGCTGCTAGGTTATAACTGATATTGTCGCTCATGCCTAACAATTGGCTAAACCAAATGTGGGAATCGTTAAAGGATAAGCCGTAATGGTGCATCAGGTTCACCAAATGCTGACTGCTTTCTTCATTATGTGTGCCGGCGCAGATAGCAAAATGTGGATGGTGCTTCAAACAAAAATCCAAGGCCTTGTTAAAATCATCGTCTGTTGCTTCCTTACTGGGATTGATTGGGGAGGGATAACCCATTTTTCTTGCTCGCTCTCTTTCCTTTTCCATGTAGGCACCTCTAACCAACTTTAAGGCTGGTTTAAAGCCCTGTTGAATGGAACGCTCGTACAGGCCTTGCATATATTCCAAGCGGCTATGGCGATACAATTGTACGGTGTTATAAACGATATGCTGTTCCTTGTTGAACAGCAACATCATGTCTTCTGCCAATCGATCAATGGTATTTTGTATCCATGTTTCTTCGGCATCAATCAAAATCGGAACCCCTGCCTCAAAAGCTGCTCGACAAATATTTTCAATTCGATGCTTCACCATTTCATATTCAGCCTTGGCTACATCGGGCAACTTCTCCCCTGAATTAGCCTCTTCTAAAAGCGAAAAACGTGCTACTCCGGTGACCTTAAAAACACAAAAAGGAATATTTGGATTAGACTTTGCCTTCTTCACCGTAGCAATGATTTCTTCTGCATTTCGTCTAAAATCATCCTCAGTTTCTTTGCCTTCAACAGAATAGTCTAAAATGGACTTAACATTTCCCTTTCCAAGCTTTTGGATAGTTTCCATGCAGTCTTCAATAAACTCTCCACCGCAAAACTGACGAAAAATGGTGGAACGTATCAGGCCTTTAACGGGCAGTCCGGCCGACAAGGAAAATTTTAATAAAGGTTTGCCTGCATTGAGCAACCAAGTTTGACCAAAAAGAGAAAACAAACGACTTGAATGAACAAGGTCTTTATCAGTCAGGTGACGAAAGGCCGTCTCGGTATCTTGAAAATCTATTCTATCCATGAAATCTTGAGCAAACCTATAGCCCAAACCTACATTCTAGGCAAAAAATAAGGATTATTTTTCAACAGGAAGGAAAGGGGATGTAAATGGACGACTAAAAAATCAGGTTCAATAAGTAGCCTACCATAGAAACCAACATCCCAATAAGGCAAAAGAAAATAATCAGATGAACACCCCTGCCTTTTTGCAAACTCTCCTTGGAAGGAAGTATTTGAAAAAGCAAGGAAAGGGATAATTCAGCAAGTGTAGTTCCCAAGCTGGCTTGACTTCCTGTGACCTGGTTCAACCTTTCGTTTAATACAAAGAGAAGGTAGGCCGTCAACACTAAGAGTACAAGGGCCAAACTGGCAAACAAAACCAGAAACCTTTGTCCTTGTTCGAGCCTATTTTCTGAGTCGGAAAGGCGCTTTACCGTTTCATCATAGCTTTGAAAGATTGATTGGTCGACCTTATTTAGACTTAAGAAAGCGCTATCCTTTTTTCCTTCAACAATAGCTTTGCGTTGCTCCTTTAAATCGAAGGTTTGTCCCACATCGGCACCCACCGGATTCGCCAGTCCAAACGACAGAAAAAAAACAATCAATATTTTGGAATAGGTATTTCTCATTCGAAATCAGTGTAAAGCAAGTACTTTTTTCGTTTGGTTTTATAACTTGCTAGGCCTTCTTGCCAAGATTGGTGAATTTCCTGATCAGTTTTACCTTCCATGATTTGTTTGCGCAATTGGGCTGTTCCGGCTAATGTTTCAAAATAGGAATTGAAAAACTTCTCTTTTTGCATACAAAGTTTGTAAGTCTCCACAATCCAAAAAAGGTATAATTGTCTTAAATCCCGGATATAGTTCTCCGAGAATTCTGCCAGCAAAAAACCATTGCAAAGCGTATCCTTGTAGGGTGGAGATTTTGCGCCTGCAGTGCTTTTTGGGGTAAAGGAATAGTTTCCTTCTGGCATTTTTGGATAGCCTATTAGTTGAAACGGTTTATCAGTGCCTCTTCCAACACTAACCATGGTTCCTTCGAAAAGACAGAGGGAAGGATACAACCAAATGGCTTGCATATTAGGAAGGTTTGGTGAAGGTTTTACTGGAAGCGTATATGGTAAGGTATGGTTCCAGCCTTTCACTTTAATAATCGTCATTTTGAGTTGTTCGGCTTTGGCTATCCACTTTTCACCTTTAACCATTTGAGCGTATTCCCCTATCGTACAACCGTGTACAATCGGAACCGGATGCAATCCAACAAATGATTTATATTTTTCTTCCAAAATTGGTCCATCAACAAAATTGCCATTGGGATTTGGCCTGTCGAGCACGACAAGTTCTTTTCCATATTCAGCACAAGCCTCCATAACATAGGTTAAGGTTGAAATATAGGTATAAAATCTACACCCAACATCCTGAATATCAAATACAACCACATCCAAATCGGCTAATTGTTCCTGGCTGGGTTTCTTGTTTTTCCCATAAAGAGAAATGGTAGGTAGTTTTGTTTTTGGATCGACATCGCTTTTCACTTTTTCACCGGCATCGGCTTCACCTCTAAAGCCATGCTCGGGACCAAAAACCTTGAGGATATTGATTCTCTGCTTAAGCAAGGTATCCACTAGATGCTGTTTTCCAATGATAGAAGTAGGATTTACCACCAATCCTACCTTTTTACCTTGTAGCAGGGGCAAGTAAAGTTCAGTTTGGTCGGCACCTGTGCGAATTACCTCTTTTAAGGTGCCACTTTCTTCGGTATAAGAAAGCACCTGTGCCTCACTATGAACGGTAGTGAAAACAGAAAAACAGAAAAATAAAAGGTAAAGCTTTTGAAATTTTGAAAAGGGCATTAATCCTTCCTTCCAAAAAAAGAACATGCTTAGTTAAGATAAACTTTTCTTACCAAAACATCCACAATTTCATAAATTTTATTGGGAGCATTGCGGTCTTTCATCACATAGAAAAAGGCACCCTCGTCCAATAGTTTTTGAACTCCTGCAGGGTTATTCTCCAAGGCATCGAATAAACTTTGGGTTTTGCTTGCTGAGGTCAAATCGGCTCTACCAGAAAGCACAATCACAGCTAAACCTGGATACAATACACGCAACTGTTTCAACAACTCTGAACCGTTGATAGCATTGACATTTTGCGAATTCAGGTAATAATCTGTAATAACGATTTTTGGAACGGCTTGTTCAATGTTGGCTAAACAATCTTCACCGCTGGCGTATTGCGAAACTTTAATCTTTGGGTTTTGCCCAAGTCTTTCACTTAGCACCTTAACATAGATAAAATCATCATCAATGATTGTTACATTTGATTTTTCAGAAGCCATGATTTTCTATTCGAATTAGGTGGCAATAATACGCAAGATTGAGGAAAGAAAAAATCTAAATTACTTAAAAGTGTTATTTTTACACTTAGTCTACTTGGTTTTTTAAGATTCCATAGGCCAAATCAAACTCGTTTTTATAGGATTGAATAACCTCTTGGACTGTAGCCACCTTATCGATCAATTCAACGCTTTGTCCGGCACACCACAACGTTTGATAATTCGCTGGTTTTATGGATTGTTCCAGTTTTTGCATCCCTCTTAATTGAACCAACATTTTGAAGTATTTCTTCGTTCTTGGGTTGGTACTTAAGGAGCGTTCAAGCCAATTTTGTTGGTAGCCAATTTTCTTTGCATAAGGTGTATTAATAATGGCACATGGCGTTCCAGAAATTTTATTTGTCATCACAATATCGCCCATTTTAGCATCAACAATTGCGTTTTTGTAGGCATCATTTACCCCAGCTTCTTTTGTGGCAATAAAGTGAGTTCCGATAGAAACGCCTGCGGCACCTAAGGCGACCATAGATAAAATACCTGCACCAGAAGAAACGCCACCAGCTGAAACAACAGGCATATTTGGAAATTCCTTTTTCAAGGAAGGAATGAGTAGTTGCAAGGGGAATGGTCCAGCATGACCTCCGGCGCCTTGACCAACTGCTATAAATCCATCGGCACCCAAATCAGCGCATTTCTTGGCATGTTCCAGGTTGGTAACATCGCTGTAAACAACCGCACCATATTTATGAGCTTCTTCGATTACCACCTTCGGGCTTCCCAAGGAGGTAATATAAAATGGCACTTTTTTGGCTACACAAATTGCCATGTGCTTATCAAACAAGGGATTGGTTTTTTGAACGATCAAGTTAACACCATAACTACCTTTAGCACCGGCAGCTTTATGGGCATTCAAATTATCTAAAATTTTCTCCAATTCCCCATCATTGCGGTAGTTTAGGGTTGGAAATGTTCCCATTATCCCCTCATCCATGGCAGCTTTTACCATTGCTTCGTTAGAAACAAGAAACATAGGTGCCATAATAACGGGGAATTCAATATTAACTTGTTGTGTAAATGTGGTTTTCATAGGTTAGGCTATAGGTTTTACGGTTACTTCCAATCCATTTTTCATGCGAAGCGTAACCAATTGTTCTTTTTCTGGGGTATGATTGGACGTTCGAGTAAATTCAAATTTCCGCAGCAAAGTAGCAATGATGATTTGCATTTCCATCAAGGCAAAGTTATTTCCGATGCATTGTCTTGGTCCACCGCCAAAAGGGAAATAGGCAAACTTGTGCACTTCCTTAACCTTTTCAGGAGTGAACCTTTCTGGAATAAATTCATTTGGTTTCTCCCAAAAATCGGCATGGCGGTGTAATTCATAGGGCAAAACAATCACATTTGAACCGGCTGGAATTCGATATCCACCAATCACATCATCGGTTATAGCTTTTCTGCCAACTATCCATGCAGGTGGATACAAGCGTAAACTTTCATCGATTGCCATACGTGTATATTTCAATTGATGAATATGGCTTGGCTGCAGCGGTTCGTTGCCGCATACCTCATCCACTTCCGATCGAATTTTTGCAACGGAATCAGGATGCTCGCTCATTAAATAGAAGAACCAACTCAAGGCAATGGCTGTGGTTTCGTGACCTGCCAAGAAAATCGTCATGGCCTCATCCCTTAATTGCGTATCGGTCATTGTTTCACCGGTATCCTCGTCCTTGGTTTCCATTAGCATGGATAAAAGGTCGTGGTATTGGCCAGGGTTTTTTCTGCGGCTATTGATAATGCCTAGAATTACACTATCCAACTCGGAGCATGCCTTTTGAAACCTCAGGTGGGAAGCCAGAGGAACCCACATAGGCCAAGGAACAAGTTCAAAAATTTTTCCAATAGCAAATTCATTGGCTACATCCATGCTTGTTCTCACCTTGCTCATATCCCCGGAGATATCCGAAGTGAACAAGGCTCTTGAAACAATATCCAAAGCCAAGGCATTGAAATCATGACCGATATTGAAAGCTTTTCCATTTTTGGCCTTTTCCTGAAGTTTACCTACATAATCATCGGTGGATTTGATCATGTTTTCGGCCAACTTTTGCAGTTTTTCCCTATGAAAAGCAGGTTGGGCTAAGCGTCTTTGTTTTAACCAAAAATCGCCTTCCGAGGTTAAAAGTCCATTTCCCAAAAACAATTTCAAAACCTCATAGGCAAAGCTTTTCGAATAGTTTTTGTTATTGTCTTGAAGGACATATTTTGCATAATCGGGATGGGCGAGGATGACCATTTTCTCCTTCAGGGAGTCGACAAAGAAGATATCACCCTTTTCCTTGGTATACTTCTCATAAAATTCAATCATTCCAGCCTTGAGCTCCAAGGCATTTTTTAGTAACCAATGGCCTTTAATGACAGGCAGTGGTTTGGGCGAAACGATTGTTTCCATGGGTTTAGGAGTGCTTAAGCATCCAGCTCACCAGCAATAACATTCATGCTGGAAAGGGTAAGGATGGCATCGGAAAGCATCGACCCTTTGATCATATCGGCATAGCCTTGGTAATAAATAAAACAAGGTCTACGGAAATGCAATCGGAAAGGGCTTCGGCCGCCGTCGCTGATGAGGTAAAAACCAAGTTCTCCATTTCCACCCTCAACGCTATGGTATACTTCTCCTTTTGGAACTTCCAATTCACCCATAATTACTTTAAAATGGTAAATCAGTGCTTCCATGTTGTTGTACACATCTTCTTTGGGAGGCAAATAGAACTCGGGCACATCGGCATGGTGAGGACCAGCAGGCATGCTTTGTAATTTTTGTACAGCTTGTTTGATGATCGACATACTTTGCCACATTTCTTCTTGGCGAACCAAAAAGCGATCGTAGGTATCACCTTTCGTACCAACAGGTACAATAAAATCAAAATCTTGGTAAGAGGCATAAGGATTCATAACCCTTACATCATAATCAACTCCTGCGGCGCGCAAATTGGGGCCGGTGAATCCATAGTTTAAGGCCAACTCTGGTGAAATTGGTCCAGCGCCTTTGGTTCGATCCATGAAAATGCGGTTGCGCATCAACAAGCCTTCAAACTCCTTTAAGACCTTTGGGAACTCAAGTAAAAACTCATCGATTTGTTTCCAGGTTTTTTCAGAGAAATCACGTTCAAATCCTCCGATACGACCAATATTAGTGGTTAAACGGGCACCACATATTTCTTCATAAAATTCATAAATTTTCTCCCGCCATTGAAACATGTAAACGAAGCCGGAAAGGGCTCCTGTATCCACACCAATAACGGTATTGCAAACGATATGATCGGCTAAGCGTGCCATTTCCATAACGATTACACGCATGTAATCCACTCGTTTCGGGATTTCCACACCCAACAATTTTTCAACGGTCATTTCCCAGCCCATGTTGTTGATAGGCGAAGAACAATAGTTTAAACGGTCGGTTAGCGTGGTGATTTGATAATAAGGCCTTCTTTCGGCGATTTTCTCAAATGCGCGGTGTATATAGCCAATCGTAGCCTCACTGTCCATGATGATTTCGCCGTCCATTTTCAGAACGTTTTGAAAAATACCATGGGTTGCGGGATGGGTTGGACCAAGATTAAGGGTAGAATAAACTTTCTCGTCCTTAATTGGTTCGGTAACTGCCTTGCTCATCGATTTATGCTGGATTGAGAATGAGATTTAGAAAACTTAAGCGTTGAACATTTTTCTACCAAACATGGTATCGTCTTTATCGTCGCGGGTTGGATCTTCCAATGGAAAATACTTCAACATAGGAAAATCAGTCTGTTCTTCCATGTTGAGAATCTTTTTGAGGTTTGGATGGCCTTTAAATACCACCCCATAAAAGTCAAACGCTTCTCTTTCCATCCAGTTTGAGGTTCTGAATATTGGAGTAATCGTTGGCATTACCTTATCATTTTCCGAAAAATACACTTTCAATCGAATGCGGTGATTCTCAGGAAGGTTGTGCAATTGGTACATGATACACATGGTTTTATCCGGTGTGTTATCGGGATAATGAATGCCGCAAAGCGTGGTTAGAAATTGATATTGTAGACTTTCATCTTCGTAAAGGAATTGGATAATGTCGTAAATCTTATCCCTTTTCACTGTCCAGATATGAAAATCGAACTGTTGTTCTTCGCCAAGGATAGCATCACCGAATTTCTCGGTTAATTTCTGTCCAACGGTTTCGTTTGTTAAGCTCATGGAACTGTTTTGGAATTTATTCAATGCCGTATTGGGCAAGTCTAGCTTTATATTCTGGCGATTCTCTTCTACTTAAAGATTCGCTTTCAACCAATTGCTGGATTTTCAGTACGCCGTCAATAATTTGTTCTGGGCGTGGAGGACAACCTGGGACATAAACATCGACTGGAATTACTTTATCGATACCCTGCAAAACGCTGTAGGTGTCGAATATACCTCCACTTGAGGCACAAGCACCCACGGCGATAACCCATCTAGGTTCAGCCATTTGCTCGTAAACTTGACGAAGAATTGGGGCCATTTTCTTTGCAATGGTTCCCATGACCATCAATAGGTCTGCCTGGCGAGGGGAAAAACTCAAACGTTCAGAGCCAAATCGGCCCAAATCGTAATGTGCTCCCATGGTTGCCATAAATTCGATACCACAGCAGGATGTAGCAAATGGTAAGGGCCAAATAGAATTTTTTCTGGCCATCCCTACTACTTTATCGAGGTTGGTAGCAAAGAATCCCGGACCTTCTATCCCGTCCGGGCTGCCTACTAGTTTGATACCTGAAGGTAAAGTTTGGTTAATTTTTTCTGCACCCATAATTTTGATTACTAAAACCGATTTTCGATTGCTTTTTTCGGTTGGTGTATGGTTTTGGGGATTATTCCCACTTTAAAGCACCTTTTTTAATGATATAGAAAAAGCCCAACAACAACAGGGCCATAAACATGAACATTTCAACCAATCCCTGTATACCTAAGGCCTTAAAATTTACGGCCCAGGGGTACATAAAGATTACTTCCACGTCGAACAACACAAACAAAATGGCCACCAAAAAGTACTTGATACTAAATGGGGCACGTGCATCGCCCACGGATTCGATCCCACACTCAAATACTTCATTCTTAACCTCAGTATGGCGCTTTGGCCCTAACAAATGGGTTGCACCAATGGTTAATATCACAAATCCCAAAGCCGCAAAAAGCTGAAAAAGAATTGGTAGAAAATCGGATGGCGTTGACATGTTTCTTTCTAAAGAGGCGCAAAGTTACATCGCAGAATCCATTTTTATACCTTCCCTGCAAAAAATGAAGGGATTTTTTTTGCAAAGAAGCATTGTCAATTAAACTATCCGTCATCCTTTCTGAAACGGCCTTTCCCTATTTCAAGCATCAAATTAATATTTCTTAGGAAAATTCTGAAACATTTATTGAAAAACTCCTGTAAATTTGCTTTCGATTATACTTCCCTACATGTATAAACTATTGTCCCAAAAATTCCATGCCAAACAAAGGTCAAAAACCTTTTGGGACAAGGCTTTACTTTATCTTTTCCTTCTAACTTTTAGTGCTTCTTTTCTAGGTAAGGCACTTGCAAGTGAAGGCAGTTTCAAATCTTATTTCAGCGATAAACAGGTTGTAAGTAAAGGTGAAAACGCTACTCCTTTCATTTCAGAAACCCTTTGCGAAGGGGAGGAATGCTTGGATGATGACACCCTAGATGAAGAGAATGACTTTTCGGATGCAATCATCCATGCTGCTTTTTCGGCTTGCTTTTCACAATTGTTTGTTTGGTCTGATTGGAATTTACATTCCCAAAAGACCAGCTCAAAACGTTTTATTGAACTCAGAGTTTTAAGAATTTAGACAGGGAACAAGTACTGGATAAAATCCAGTCCCACCATCAATTACTTGTTCCACCATGCTAAATCTTATTCTATGTCTATAAAAATCAAAACTGCTTCAAGCAGTATTTTCAGCTCACTTCGTGAGCATTTCTCATCAGACCTTCTTTCAGGTTTTTTAGTTTCGCTTATCGCTCTACCACTTTGCTTAGGTATTGCTAGCGCAAGTGGCTTTCCTCCTTTAATGGGTGTACTTACTGCCATCATTGGCGGTATCGTAATTGCTTTCTTTGCCGGAAGCGAATTAACGATAAAAGGCCCTGCGGCTGGTCTCATCGTGATTGTGGCTGGCGCTGTTGAAGAACTCGGTCGAGGAAACGCTGAATTGGGCTGGCACCTTACACTTGGTGTAGGTTTTTGTGCGGCTCTGCTTCAAATCGTTTCCGGGCAATTCAAGGCGGCAAAAATTGCTGATTTCTTTCCCATTGCCGCTGTTCATGGGTTGTTGGCCGCAATTGGCATCATTATTCTGTCCAAACAAATCCACCTTTTATTGGGAATTGCCCCCAGTATGCTAAAAGATCCAATTAGTGGAAAAGGATTGGAACCTTTGGAATTGCTTGAAAAAATACCCCATAGCCTTGTAAACCTAACTCCACAAATTGCAGTAATTGGCGCCATCTGCCTGCTAATTCTCTTTGGTTGGTCGGCCATAAAAATTAGCGCTTTCAAAAAAATCCCACCCGCTTTGGTAGCTTTGGTTATTGCTATACCTTTAGGAATGGCCTTTCACCTAAGTCCAGATTTGAAAGACTTGGCAGGGAAAGATCTAAAGCCCCTTGTTCATGTTGAAAGTATTCTTGACCATTTGGGCATTCAAGTTAGTTTTGCCGCTGCCACTGATCCTAGTTTACTTCCGATTTTCATCAAGTATGTTATCATGTTCTTCTTGGTTGGTAGTTTGGAAACCGTAATTAGCGCCAAAGCCATCGACCTTCTGGATCCAAACAAAGGCAAATCCGACCATAGTAAAGACCTTCGGGCGGTTGGCATTGGGAATGCGTTTTCATCCGTTTTAGGTGGATTACCCATGATTAGCGAAATTGCCCGGAGCAGTGCCAACCTCAACAATGGAGGAAAAAGCCGTTGGGCCAATTTTTTCCATGGCATCTTTTTGTTGATTTATGTATTAGTCCTTTATAAAGTCATTAACCTCGTACCGGTGGCAGCGCTTTCAGCCATGTTGGTATTTGTAGGTTTCCGATTGGCCTCACCCAAAGAGTTCAAACATATGTGGCATCTTGGTGTTGAACAGTTTATTATTTTTATGACCACCATCATTGCTACCTTGGCTACCGATTTATTAATAGGTATTGCTGCTGGAATTTTTGTGAACCTACTTTTTCATTTGGTAAACGGAGCACCCTTTTCAAGTTTGTTTAAATCAGGTATTACCATTACACAGCCCAATAACAATACCGTGGTAATCGAATTGAAAAATGCAGCCCTTTTCGTACACAATGTTACCACCAATAGCATCTTAAACAATCTACCAAAAGGTAAAAATGTGTTGGTGGTATTAGGCGAGACAAAATTGGTTGACCACAGTTACCTTGACAATTTAAATCGCTTTATAGTAGATTACGAGGAAGACGGTGGCAAAGTAGCCATTGTAGGATTGGATAACCATAAAAAGCTTTCCAACCACCCCTTAGCAGCTCGAATAAATCCCGATGTTACTTTGGAGTTTCTAACCATTAGTTGAACTATGAAAACTTTTTGTTCCCGTTTGGGCTTGGTCAGACCAGGCCCAAACAAACCTGCGCTTTTGCTGCTGTACTTTTGCATTAGCCTTCTATTGACCTTTCCTATTCAATCGCAGGCTCAAAATCAAAGCAACAACAGCTCGGCACCTTCCGCACCGGCTAAAGAAAAGGATGCGTTAAAATTCAACCTCAATGAAGATGGAACCCGTTATTTTCAAGTAACCTTTCTTAACCAAACCTGGCTGCGCTACAACCAAAGCAACCCAGGCACGGCCGTTATGGGAAACGGTGCCAACGAGACCTTTGATATTGGACTACGCCGAACCCGGATCCAACTATTTGGACAAATTACACCTAGGGCTTTCCTATACTTTCAGTTCGGACAAAATAATTTCAACTATGCCTTTAATGCCTCCAATGGGAACCGCAAATTCGCAGCCTTTTTCCATGATGCTGTATGTGAATACCGAATTACCCGAAACAATGCTTTGAAAATTGGTGGTGGGCTAACCATTGCCAATGGTCTTTCCCGTTTTTCCCAACCAAGTATTGCTACCATCATGACCTTGGATGTTCCAGTTTTTGCCCAGGCAACGGTTGACCAAACCGATGAATTCTCGAGAAAATTGAGCATTTATGCCCGCGGACAAATTTGGAAATTCGATTACCGATTTGCCCTCAGCGACCCTTTTCCGATTACCTCTTCGGGTAGTACACCGGCAAAATTCGGTACGGTTTCCACCTTTGCCCAAACGGGTCATAACAAGCAGTACCAGGCCTATATAGATTACAACATCTTTGACATGGAAGGCCATACAACGCCCTATATGACAGGCACTTACCTTGGAAAGAAAAAAATATGGAACATAGGTGGGGGAATGATTTTTCAGAACAATGCTCTTTGGCATAAAAAGACCCCCGTTAGCTCAGCTGCTGATACAATCCAATTTACGCCCATTTTTCTGTGGGCTGCTGAAAGTTACCTTGATTTGCCTTTTCGCAAGGAAAAAGGAGATGCATTATCAGCGTATGCTGGATACTTCAACTACAATTTTGGTCCTAACTATTTGCGCTACAATGGAATTATGAATCCGGCAACTGGGTTTACTTCGGATGGAGCAAAAACAGCCCTTGCCTCGAATGCCTATGGAAACGCTTATCCCATGTTTGGAACCGGACAAATGGTATATACTCAATTGGGCTACCTCTTGCCCCAAAAATGCCTAGGTGAAAAAGGCGGACAGCTTATGCCCTATGCCAGTTACACCTATGGACGATTTGAACGGCTGGCCAATCAACCCATGCAAGTGTGGGATATTGGCTTGAATTGGTTTATAAAAGGCCATCAAGCCAAGGTTAGTTTGGACTATCAAAACCGTTCAACCTACAGCATTGATGCTACTGGGAATATAAGCAAAGGTGCTCGAAAAGGCAGTTTGACCTTACAGTATCAATTGTATATTTAAGATAAGGCTGGTTTTGTGTGTGCGATGTTTTAAGGTTAGCCCCTGGCAGAGATGTTGGGGGCTTTTTTTTGAGGGGGAAAGGTTATGAGATATGAGTTATGAGATATGAGTTATGAGATATGAGTTATGAGATATGAGATATGAGATATGAGATATGAGTTATGAGTTATGGGATATGAGTTATGGGATATGAGTTATGAGATATGAGTTATGGGATATGAGTTATGGGATATCTTGGATTGGTGGTTCGGTATTATTTTCTATTTTCTCACTACTCATTTCTCACTACTATTTCCCTCATTTTTATTGCCCCGGGCATGGAATACAACTGCCCAATACTTCGCCAACACCCGGGCACGGAGGCCTTCGGGCAAGGATAGAGGCAGTCTAGCCCACAGGGATGCGGAGGCACGGAGCAGACCGAGGACTAGCGCCGAAAGCCTGACCCAACCGCCAAGGCAGATTGTTAAAACAAAACACTACTGTTAATTGGCGGAAGGGGGCCCGCCAAATACCAATTATAAACGTGAATTTATTGACCAATTTCTTTTTGAATAGTCTTAAAGGCTAAAGTTTCCAATGCAGATTTTGGAATAAAGATTAAGAAAAAACACAAGAAGCAATCTTATCATTTTTGACAACTGTTTCTATTTATTCGTAAGAAAACATACTTATCAATGAGTATATAGTTTTATTCTTTTAGCAGCTACCTTGCGCGCCATGAAGACGGAAGCTTTGTATAAGGGGAAATTGCTTATTTGTGACGACCATCTTTTATTTTGTGAGGCTTTGAAGGAAGTGATTCAAAAATTTTTTCCATCACTTGAAATAATACTTTGCTATGATACAGATTCAGCCGAAGATATAATTGAATCAACCTTGCTCAAAACATTCATTTGTGATATTAACATAAAGGGTCAGAACGGGATTGAACTCATTCAGCGTATGAGAAAACAGCTTGGTGAATGCATTGTCATTGTCCTTTCAGGCTATTTTGATTCATATATGATAAACAAAGCAAAGGATGCAGGAGCTGATTATTTTTTAAAAAAGGAAGTTAGCACTGAAGAATTGTTTGCGGCCATAACTGGAGTACATTTGGACAAACTGGCAGAATGGGAAAATATCAAAAACCAGCATGACCAAACATTTTTGTTATCGAAACAGGAAAGAGAAATTGTAAAATTAGTTTCTCAAGGATATTTAAGTAAAGAAATAGCGGATAAGCTATTCATTAGTAAAACCACGGTTGATACTCATCGAAGAAATATTCACAGGAAGCTAAGCACAACTAACTCAGCGGAAATAATCAAAATGGTTTATGAAGGTCGTCTTAAGTTATAGTTGTATTGCTCTATTTTCATTTTTTACCCTTCTTGGAAGGTGTTCCAAACCTGCCCTATTTTATTTCTATGATCCGCAATCAAACTTAAAGATAGAGAAAACCGATAGTATAAATTGGCAACCATACCAAGAAGGACAATCTTTGAAATTTGGTTACAATTCAAATGGCACTGCATGGTGTAAGCTTGTTATTCCTTCATCCTTTGACCTTAAGCAAAACTATTGGGTATTTGAAAATATTCACTTGGATAGCCTTGTGATTTATTCAAATGAAAAAATCTATCAAATTCTTGGCGATAGGACTCGGCAGCATAGTCCATTTCTAAATGTGCAAGCCATAAATCTTAGTAATTTACCACAAGGTGAAAAGGTAGTATTACTTGCCGCAGTTAAAAAACAATGGACCCACCTAGATTTTGTTATGAAATTGGAGAAGGCAGAATCCATTTATAGCCATTCCAACTTTTTATTGGCTTTGCACTTTTCCTTTATAGGTTTTGCTTTATTGTTGCTTATTCTCACGGTTTACATTTATATTAGTACAAAAAGAATCTGGTATCTTTTGTATATTTTATACTCAGCGATGGGACTGCTATATCTTAGTGTAAACCTTGGCATTTTGAGAAATTTTGTTTTTAGAGATTTTATTTATTTCAGTGAAGTTAGAATTTACGCTAGCTGCTATTGGTTTCTTTTACTTGGTTTATTTTTATCAGAGACATTAGAACTAAAAAGAAATCAACCTGGATTAAACCGAACCTTTCATTTATTACAATCTTTGGTATTCGGTTTTTCTTTATATTGTTTGCTTTGTTTGGGATTTGGATGGGACAAAGCCTTAAGTTATTCCACAAAAGGAATATTCCTTTTGTTTTTTATTAATATCCTTTTGATTCTGTTAGGGATTTACAAATCAATTCAACAAAAGCACCCTTTGGCAATTTATACTGTAATTTCATTCTTACCTCATATTTTTTGGGGACTTAGTTTGATTTTTGACTTAATAGGTTTTATTGAGGAACCTATAAAAATAGATTGGATTAATTGGATTGTAATGTATGAAATGGTATTCTTTGGCTGGGTACTCATTAAGGAATATATTGAGGCATTTCGCAAAAACAAAAAGCTACAAGAGCAAATTATTCATGATGAGCAAAGAGCTATATTAAGTATTGAGAAGGCCAGATTAAAGGAGCGAAGGCAAATTTCCGAATTACTTCATGACAAGATTGGGATAGACATTGCTAGAACAATACATGCATTAGAATTAGGACAAAAGGAAAAAACAAAAGCCTATTTATTTGAACTAGGCAAAGATATTCGTAACCTTTCCCATACTATTTTACCTAAAGAACTTGAAGACGGCGCTCTTTGGTCGGCCATTGGGCTCCAAATTGAGATTATCAGATCCCAAGGCGAGGGCATAAAAGTCTCATTAGAAACTTATGATTTTCCTCAACACCTAGATAAGGAGTTGGCTAAAAGTTTATATTTAATTTTTATTGAATTAATTCAAAATGCGATTAAGCATTCTTTTGCAACCTTGCTACGAATTGAGCTTTTTGGTTACCCAGATGTATTAGTATTTACGGTTTCAGATAATGGAAAAGGATTTGACAGTAGAAATAAAGAGGGATTTGGTTTACAAACCATAAAAAGGCGAGTAAAGGAATTAAGTGGCGAATTTGAAATCACATCTAATTTGGAGGAAGGGACATCAGCCTTGATAACTATTCCGAGGATTTAATTCTTGGGGCAAATTTTCGATTTGGTAATAGGCTAACCTGGTAATAAACGACAAAGAAAATTAGTGCTTTCCTAAATGAGCCAGTAAACAAAACAATAACCGCAAAATATTTTTTATACTTTTTGAATACAACTGTTTTATACAAACGCACAATAGGTAAAAACCTAAAATAAATTTACTCGGCTTCAAGCGAATTCATCTAAGTCTCCTAAAGAGAAAAGTTTAAAAGATTTTTACTCATTTAACCCAGATTACGCATTAGAAATGCATAAACGATTAACCAGTTGTAAATCAATTTGTATAGCCAAATTGATAACAACTGCTAAATCGGGGTAACCCCAACTAAATCAAGTAGTTCGGATTAATAAATCCTCCTATTGATTAATTTGGGTTTAAGACACTTTTAAGGATTGGCCTAATAATGAAATACCTATATATAAGTATATGGCAAATAGGTATAAGAAGTCACCTTTGCCAACCGCAACTTAAGTTTCTAACTCTATGCGTTCTAATTATTGCCAAAATAAGCAAACTTTCTAACTTAAACAATAAAAAACTATCCATTGAAAAAATTAAGCCTATTTCTATTTGGAGTTTCAATGGCATTTGCCATATTATTACAATCCTGTAAAAAAGACCAAGAAAACGAAAGTACTGATACCAATTATTATGGGATTTGGACAAGATTACCTGGTCCAAGTGGGGATAGAACTGATATTGCTATAGGTGGTATTCCAGGAGAACCAGCGAACAGGGTTTATATGTGTGAAAAAGAAGGATCTTTAACTCCGGGCTTTTTTAAAGGCACACTTGATGGCGACATTATCAATTGGGATCCAGAATATAACTTTCCATATAGCCAACTTAAAATAATAGATGGCGAATTAGAATTTTCATATCCAACACTTTCTTGGTCAATTCCAACAATGTATGAAAGAGGGACATGGGGAGGCGAATGCGGAAATTTAACCAATACAACAAAAAAGTTGGCTGTAGGACTTAATCCGACAGACCCTGAATTATCTTGGGCTACAATCTTAGGAGTAACCATCGACAATATTCCTATTCCTTTAACCATCCTCAATTCAGGAACTGCACAGCCAGATTGCTCGTCAAATTCATTCGTTACCCTTGGAACACCAGAGTATGTGGGGCCAAATGGAGAGCGCCTGTATAGTGTTCGGGTCACTTTTTCAGCAGAAGGCCTCAACGGGTACTACACCCAAACGGATTTATTTAGGCATCCTGAAAATTCTTTTTCCAACAATTGTAATATCTACAAAGTGGTAAGAGGGCCATTAGGTTTCACCATCAATCCAATTTAACACTTGAAACAATTTTCCCTATAATTCCATGCCGAAACAATTAACTACATATTTCACAGCATTCTACTTCTTTTTAACTTTTCATGGATTTAGCCAAAATATAGAAAAATTCACTATTAATAACAACACTTATTTTGGAACAAAAGCCATACCTGATGAAATTACAGGTCTATATAAGTACGAAAAAACTAAAGAGCCAATTGTAGATATCCGGAAAGATGGAACAGGCTTTTTTCAAGTGCACGATGTTAAAGCCTATCCCGTTGAATTTTGGATTGAAACAGATGAAATGGGAAATATTCAGAAACAAAAAAGCACCGTAAATAGCAATTACAAGGTGGTTTTAATTGTCAAATACGGAAGCAATGGTGAATCTGGATGGAGAGGCGCCAATGCGGGTACGTATACACGAATTGATGTCGGCATGGCTTTCGACCTTGGCTATGCGATTGTTCTTGGAGAAAGATTTAGAAAGCTTTAGATGGCAAAATCAGATTTACCTAGAAAAAATAACAGAAAGAATGAAAAATAAAATTTTAAATGCAGGAATTTTGGCAACAGGCGTGTTCCTTTCAAGTTGTACGGAAAACTATTCCAATGGTGAAAGAATTGGTGTGGTAACACAATTTTCAAATACAGGTCTTTTCTGGAAAAGTTGGGAAGGTCATTTAAACGTTACGCAGACAGGTATGAATAGTAGTGTTCCCTTTGACTTTTCAATTGACAATGACAACCCAGACGATAAAGTAATAAAAATGCTTGATTCATCCGCTCAGTACGGATGGAAAGTTAAATTAATTTACCATGAAACTGCTTTAAAAAATTTGTTTAATAACAGGGGTGAAACTAGCCATTTTATTACTAAAGTTGAGGTTCTTGATCGCCATTTTGGGAATGGATTTATTAACCAAACAAAATCTGAAGTTACTGGTAGAGTAATAGATACAATTTACGTAGTTATTCAAGATCCCAAAAAACAACAATAATCAAATGAGAATTAAAAGAATATTTTACCTAGCCATTATTGGGATAATTCCAAGCATCTTTCTCCAATCCTGCAAAAAATCTTCGGATGAAATTACAAATGAACTTATTGAAGAGTACATACTAGATGGTTATTACAAGACCCCATTTTTAACACAAATGGTTATTGAAATTAATGGGACGAATGCCTATATAAAGGAGTTTGGAAGTTATAATAACTTCAACAATACCACCTATGCTTCAGTTCTAGGGATTACTCCCGAAAACCAGGTTACTGTAGGCTATTTGTTTTTAAAGAACATTCAAAAAACAGGTTTAAATACCTATAGCGCGGAGGTACTTAGAGGTCTTTCTTACAGCGGAAATGTATCAACATACAATCAAATCTTTTACGAAAACACAGAAATACTGCTAAAGAAAAACGAATATACTAATGCATTGGAATTGGATTTCAGTAATTCTTCGGTATATCCTTCAACCAATTGGAAATCAACGACACTTGGGGGAGGAGGAGGAACAGGAGTAGATTGCATTGTTGGAACTTGGTATGATGATGCCTGTGGAAATCCTACGGGTAATGTTTGGACATTTAATAGTAACGGTAGTGGATCCTTTTCACAACCTGATTGCAATGGAATTTGCTCCAATCTTATTTTTAATTTCACTTACACTATTTCAGGATCTACCTGCTCGATTAACTATGCAGCTCAACAGCCTTTGGTGTATTGTGATGGATTTGACCCTTCAAGTCCGCCCTCTCCAAATAACGAATCCTTCACATTTGAATGCAATGAAACAAGTTTAACTGTTACAAGTGGAACAGGAACAAATGTATTTACACGTTAAAAATGAAACACTTAAAAAAATGAAAAAAATTCTCTCTTTCTTCCTATTTTATTTTACCTATAACTTCGTTTCAAGCCAATGCACCCCTACAATATTCAAAGACAACTTTGATGTTCAATACGGGGTAACATTTAATAACACTTTAGTATTGTTTTGTTATGATGGTGTATATCAGTCAGATGGAACACCAGGTGGGACTTCCATCCTTTATCCAGCCTCGCCTGGTGTTTTTGCTAATTCTGCAACAAAGCCAGTATTATTCAATAACAGTATTTATTATTCTTCAAAATTCTATCCAACCGATCCTAATTTAAGCCCATACGCCATCCTATGTAAAACGGATGGAACAGATCAAGGTTCAATAATTGTAAACAGCTTTCCCAATTCGGATGCTATAAAAGAGTTAACCGTAGTTGGTGATAAATTATTTTTCATAGTGGAATTTGCCGATTTTGGAAATGAAAAACTATGGGTAACGGATGGTTCAGTTGATGCGGCCGTTCAAGTTATCGATTTAGATCCTTCCAATGATATTAATAGGGTTCCAAGAAAATTAATAGCCTTGAATAATAAACTTCTTTTTTGGGCAGGTGAAAATACAACCTATCGCCGACATCAATATGTTACAGATGGCTCAGAAGCTGGTACATCCATTCTACTGGATTTAAGCGATGATGAATATGGCTATAACCTTGGCGGTTATCAAGCCTATTCAAACGGTTATGTATATTTCTTCAATGGAACTGAAACAGCAAATAGTGGTTTATGGAAATCGGATGGAACTACCAATGGAACAACCTTTATTAAAAGAGTTGAATTTGTTTCGAATCTTACTGCGGCAAATAATAAAATATTTTTTTCGGCCTATGATGCAGATGCTAGCAGTGGTAATTCCTTGTATGGAGAAGAAATTTGGACCAGCGATGGCTCCGAATCAGGCACTTATATGATTAAGGATATTCGATCGGGAAATGCATCTTCCGCTGCTACCAATGGAATAATATTCAAAGAATTTAATAATGAAGTATACTTTGCCGCAAATGATGGCACTTCAGGAACCGAAATTTGGAAAACAAATGGAACGGAGGCTGGAACAATACTAGTTAAGGATATTTCATTTAGTGGCAATTCTTCTATGACTGCTTTTAGAGAAACAATAACCTATAATGGGAAATTATACTTTGGTGCCAATGACGAAACCCATGGCTATGAGCTTTGGCAAACTGATGGAACCAATTCAGGCACAACCCTAGTTGCCGACCTTTATGAAGGCACCACAGGAAGCAATCCAACTCCCTTGCTAACTTTTAATGGAAATTTTTATTTTCGAACCTATGGCGATTTTGAAGATAAACTCTGGTATTGCGGTGATGGAAGTTCTGCTATTCAATCAACTACAGAAAACCCAATCCTTCTTTACCCCAACCCATCAAAAGGAAAAATTAGACTTTCAAATTTAAAAAATATAGAAGGAAAAATAGAACTTTATTCTTCTATCGGACAACAAGTTCTATCCGTTGAAGAAACCAATAATCCCTTTGTTGATTTAGATTTAACAAATTTCCCAAAGGGTTTGTATTGGTTTAATTTTAAAACCATTGAAGGAAATAGTCAACTAAAATTTGTTTTAGAATAACCCCAATTCTAGTTGGAGTCCAGCAACCAATAAAAACGGCCTTATTCAATACAGGTAGCATTGGAGGCGCAATCGAAAAGCCAAATGAGTAGAACAAAATAAAATGAAAAAATATTCCATTGTTTCTGTAAATTCTTGGTGGTCAACAAAAAAATTAATCATCCGAGCAGAACAACTCATACAAGAAAAAATAGATGAAGGATTTGAAATTAAAAGTGTATCATTTGGATTTGATGTTTGGTGGATACCTACAGCTTACATTACAATTTACAGGTAGGCCAATTTTAAAAAACCAATAGATTATTATCGAATCAAAAGGACGATGCTTGTTAATTATTTCTCGCTAAAATAAATAACACTCCACAAAAATTCATCGAATACCCAAGATTATGATTTCGCAAAATACAAACAATTAATCAGCTGTAAATCAATTTGTTTGCAAAATCGATAAGATCTGCTAATTTTGGTTTAAGATAAAGCTGGTTTTGTGTGTATATTGTTTTAAGGTGAACCCAAGGCTAAGATGTTGCTTTTTTTTTGTGGGGAAGAATTATAGTTGAGGAGAAAGAGGAAAGAGAAAGAGAAGTGAGAAAAGAGAAAAGAGAAAAGAGAAAAGAGAAGTGAGAAGTGAGAAAAAACATGCAAAAAACCCCAGTATGGAATACAACTGCCCAATACTTCGCCAACACCCGGGCACGGAGGCCTTCGGGCAAGGATAGAGGCAGTCTAGCCCACAGGGATGCGGAGGCACGGAGCAGACCGAGGACTAGCGCCGAAAGCCTGACCCAACCGCCATGTACCAACTAAAATTGAGGTAGGAAGTGGTATTTGCGGTTGGGGGCCCGCCAAATAAAAAATAGCAGAAATAAGCCTTGAAATGTTAAATTCATGAGAAATTCTAACAAGTTTGCGTTAAATTTTTGTTGAATTCATCGATTCGAATACATTTGCCAAAAAAACACACAATGAGAAAACTCTACACACTTGTATTTACACTTGTTTCGGCTGGTGCATTTGCCCAATCGCTAAGTCCGGTTGTTTCAAACACTGGAATTACTACTACTGTTCACCATAAGAATTTTTCGGCTGCCGCAGCTGGCGACACCTTAGGTTTGCAGGAATTTGCTCCTAACGGACAAGTTATTAATTATGGTTACCAAGGCGGTGGATATATTTTTGGTGTAAACGCTGGTTCTTTCGACCAACAAGGCACTACCATTTGGCAAGCTGGAACTGGATGTGGCCGTGGTTTTATCTTAGATCAGCCATCACAAATTTCAGGTGCTTTGGTTTTGTTTTCTACCAAATCAACCGGTGCAAATTCGGCTACATCTAAAGTAATTGCCAAAGTTTCGGATATCGGATCCAATGCAGCTTTAGCAACCAATCAATCGCAAGCCGCTGATACCATTGGTCCGAAAACAGCTTCACTAGCTTCTTCTGAGGTTTTAATAGCTGATATTGATACTGCATTCGGCGCCTTTACTTACTTCCCTTTTGCTACACCAGCAAATGTTACTGAAGATTTCGCTGTAACCCTTGACTATACTTCTTGCTTAATTAACCAAGATACCGTTGCTGTTTATGCTGACGAAGATGGTGATGGCGGTGGAGTAGGTTATACTTGGGGTCGTCTTTCCTTTTGGATTGGTTCTATTTCAGGTAACCCAGCTCAATCAGCTTGGGCTTATCCAGCGGCTTTCTTACAAGACCCAATTGATGTGAACCTAGCTATTTTTGCTATCGTTAGCGAAAGTTCTTCTATTGAAAATTCAAACTTCTTTGATGGTTTGAAACTGAGCCAAACCTACCCTAACCCAACTGCAGACAATGCTAAAATCGATTTTGAACTACAAAATGCTGCTTCGAAAGTTGCTTTTAAAGTAATCGATATGAACGGACGTGTTTTGATGACACAAGAATTAGGTACACAAACTGGCGGTCGTCATTCATTTGACCTAAATGTTGCATCGCTTAGCAGTGGAACTTATTTCTACATGCTAACTGCTGATGGCCACAACTTGGTTAAACAAATGAGCATCGTAAAATAATTCGTTTTACACCTTTATAAAAGCCCACTGAGCCTTAGCTTTGTGGGCTTTTTCTTTTACTATGGAATTCAAATCAATCGAAATAGGTTCTATTCCAACAGCCGCCCTGCATGCTTACCTGCTTGGTTCTGTTGCTCCTCGTCCCATTGCTTTTGCCAGCACCATCGACAAAGCGGGCAATCCCAACCTGAGTCCCTTTAGTTTTTTCAATGTTTTTGGTTCAAACCCACCTATTGCTATTTTTTCGCCTGCGCGCCGGGTGAGAGACAATTCCATCAAGCATACCTTAGAAAATGTATTGGAAGTGCCAGAAGTGGTTATTAATGTGGTGGATTATGCTATTGTTCACCAAATGTCGCTCAGCAGTTGCGAATATCCAAAATCCGTCAATGAATTTGAAAAGGCTGGTTTTACAGCTATTCCGTCTGAAATTATCCGTCCTTTTCGAGTGAAGGAAAGTCCGGTTCAATTGGAATGTAAAGTGAAAGATGTCATTTATACTGGAACCGAAGGTGGGGCTGGAAACCTGATAGTGTGTGAAGTGGTGAAAATCCATGTAGCCACCCGAGTGCTGAATGCTGAAGGAAAAATAGACCAGCATAAAATCGACCTGGTGGGACGATTGGGTGCAGATTGGTATGTTCGGGCATCGGGAAATGCTTTGTTTGAGGTAGAGAAACCCAATACCAAATTAGGCATAGGCATGGACAAACTGCCAAAATCCATCCGAGAAAGTTCCATCTTGACTGGCAACCAGCTGGCCCAATTGGCCAATGTAAGCGAAGTGCCTCAGCCGAAGGAAAACCAATCAGAAAAGGAAGAACTCAGTGAATTGGAACGTCACCAAAAGGCGGCAGTACTGCTAACGAAAGGGCTAGTGGAAGAGGCTTGGCAATGCCTGTTGTAAAAAAGATTTCCCTTTTTTAAAGGCTGACTTATGGAATAATGTATTTGTGGTTGTCTAAATAGAAAATACAACCATGAAAAAAGTCCTTTCCATTTCACTCTTCCTTGTTTTTGGATATGCTGTTTTGTTGGCCGAAAACAATCCTTTACCTATTCCCACAAAAATCCAAAAGGTAACCGTATTTAAATCGGGGGCACAGGTATCGCGAACTGCTTCAATAAGTTTAGAAAAGGGAAGGCAAAAGCTTGTTTTTAAAAGCCTCTCTCCCATTTTAGATCCCAATAGTGTAGAACTAAACATTACCAATGGCGTTCGCATCTTGACTTTGAATGTACGTTCCAACGTTACCGATTCCATTCCCGACCACCCGAACAATCCAGCTTTAGATGCCGAAATTGAAGATTTACGCCAAAAAGTAGAACTCGATAATGCCATGGCCGATGTGTATATTAAACAGGAAGAAATGCTACTCAAAAACCAAGATATTGGTGGAAATTTAGGGATAAAAACCCAGGAACTAAAAGAGGCTATGGAGTACAGTGAGGCAAAGCTTACCGAAATCAAACGGATTCGTTTATCGCATGCCAACTTATTGCAACAACATAAAAATCAACTTGAAAAACTACAAAAACAGGCCAGCAAAAACAAATCCTTTCAAACCAGATTGGTATCCGAAATCGTTGTTGAAATCGAATGTAAAGAGGACATAAAGGCTACATTTGGGCTCAACTACAAGGTAAAAAATGCATCTTGGAGTATTGCCTACGACCTTAGGCTGGTGGACACCTCTTCCCCGTTGACCTTAACTTACAATGCCAAAATTACCCAAACAACTGGGGAAGATTGGAACAATGTGTTGCTTGTGCTTAGTACCGACAACCCCAACCAACCAACCCAGGCACCAAGTTTAAACCCTTGGGTATTGGGTCAAAACCCTCCGGCTCCCCGCAGTGCTTTTGTGGAAATTTCCAACAGAGAAATTATTGGGAAAGTTACCGACTACCAAACCGGAGAAGGGATACCGTATGCCAATGTAATGGTCATGGCCAATGGTAGAAATTTGGCTGGTGCAGCTACTGATTTAGATGGCAACTTTAAAATCAACGTCACCGAACCGGGCACGACCTTGCGTATTAGTTCGCTTGGTTATGAAATGGCAGAAATCCCCATTTCGGGGGCAGTAATTATGGCTCAATTGCATGTAAAAGCCACGGCCTTAAAAGAGGTGCAGGTTGTATCTTCCAAGGTAGAAAGATATTCCGCAAATCAAACTCTTTCGATGGATGTAATTAAATCAGCCCCAGGCGTTTCGTATTCCAATTCAAGCAATTACCAGCCGGTGGTAACCCAACTTATTCCCTTCAAGGAATCGGACCTTACCTCAGCCTTGGTTTACCAAATTGAAATCCCCTACACCGTTAAAGCCAGCGGCGAGGAAGTAAAGGTGGCTTACAAAGAAAGCGAACTGGAAACTGTGTATGAATACCTTGCCGTGCCTAAACTGGATTTGAATGCCTACCTAATTGCCCATTTACCCAATTGGGAACGCTATGGGTTGATTAACGGAGAGATGAATCTTTACCTTTATGGAACTTATAAAGGAAAGAATTTACTAGGCATTGAAGGATACGCCAAAGACACCTTCGATATTTCCTTGGGTTGCGATAAGAGTATTACCATGGAAAGAAAGGTGCTAAAAAAATTCAAGAAAAAAGAATTCCTTTCCTCGGATCGCACCGAAGAACGGGAATATGAAATCGGTATAAAAAATGGGAAGTCCTTGCCTATTCAATTAACCGTTTTAGATCAAATTCCAATTTCGCCTTTTGATGGTTTGAAAATCGACAAGGTAATTGCTGAAGAAGCCAGGTTAAATCCAAAAACAGGGGAGCTACGTTGGGAACAAAAAATGGATCCGGGAGCTTCCAAAAAGCTACATTTTTCATACCATTTAAAAGTTCCGAAAAACTTCAACCTCTTGGAATAGCGCTCGATTTACCCTTTCCTACACCAAAAACCTTACTTTTACGTTCTGAACCCCCTAAATCTGCGGTAACAGGACGTGGCCCGCTTACTCTGTATTCTTTGGATAGTGCTTCCTTTGGGCGCTTGGTCACAACTGACCGACAACAGGCGCTTGGTGAATTTTGACACCTCCAAGGATACCGTACAACTGGATACTTTAAGTATTAACCCAGAAAGCTTTGTATTGGTCAGGAAAAATGGGAAGCCCTTTCCTGCCTCCGCCTACAAAGTGGATTATGACAAGGCCCAGGTACTATTTATCAGAAGTAAATTCAAGGAAGAAAAACTGTTTACTATCACCCCTTTGGTGGCCAGTTTCAGAGTGTTTCCGGTTAATTTTTCAAAACCGTTTTTCCACAAAGACCCCAACACCTTGAAGCGCAACCGAGACGGAGAATTCAACCCTTTCAATTTCACATACGATGAAAAGAACAAGGCCGATGATTTCTTCAATATGCAAGGACTGAATAAAAATGGATCCATAAGTCGGGGAATTACTGTAGGAAATACACAGGATGTGGTTGTCAACTCTTCTTTGAACCTCCAACTTTCAGGAAAAATTTCAGAAAATATCGAACTATTGGCTGCCATTACCGACAACAACGTTCCCGTACAACCAGATGGGAACACCCAACAATTGCAGGATTTCGACCAAGTGTATATCCAGTTGTTTGAAGGAAGTAAATGGAAGGTAACCGCTGGCGATTTTCAATTGGTAAAACCCAATACCTATTTTATGAGCTATTACAAGCGGGCCCAAGGATTAAGCTTGTCGTCACTGCTCGATTTGCGAAAAACCGATAAGCGAAAAGAAACCGACCCTCCCCTTTCGTTGATGCTGACCGGTAGTGGGGCTATCAGTAGGGGTAAATTCAAACGCCAGCTAATTCAAGGCATCGAAGGCAACCAAGGCCCCTATCAATTGACCGGAAACGATGGAGAACTGTTTATCATCATCTTGGCTGGAACCGAACGCGTATTTATTGATGGAGTGCAACTAACAAGAGGGCAGGCCAATGATTACGTGATTGATTACAACACCGCCTCCATCAAATTTACCCCTAAAAATCTCATTACAAAAGACAGGAGAATTATCGTAGAATTTCAATATTCCGACAAAAATTACAGTCGAACCTTGTTGCATGTTGGCTCTGAGTTGCAAGCCGGGAAATTGAAGGCCAGAATCAATTTCTACAACGAACAGGACGCCAAAAACCAGCCCTTGCAGCAGGAACTTGATACCCAGGCCAAAGAATTGATGGGACAAATCGGAGATAGTATCAACCAAGCCTTGGTACCTTCGGCAGATTCAGTAGCCTTTTCAAACAGTGAAGTATTGTATGAGCAAAAGGATACCACCGTTTCTTACCTCAACGGAGCTGTTGTAAATGCTACCGTTTACGTGTACAGCACCGATAGCACCAAGGCCAAATACAGGTTGAGGTTTACCGATGTTGGAACAGGACTCGGTGATTACATGCAAGAAACCTCTACCAGTGCCAATGGAAGGGTGTTTTATTGGGTTGCGCCCGATAGTTTAGGTCGTTCGAAGGGTAGATTTGCGGCTGTTCAATTGCTCGTTACTCCAAAGAAAACCCAAATGTTGGATGTGGGAATTGAATACACATTAGGTAAAAACTCCAGCCTTATTGCTGAAGGCGCCATGAGTAATGTGGATCCAAACACCTTTTCAGAAAAAGACAACCCTGATAATACAGGTTTTGCCGGGCGATTGCTTTACAACCAGGATTTACCCTTGGGCAAAAAAGACTCCAATTTGGTAACTATCAAAACAGGCGCTAATTTCGAATATACCGGCGAACGTTTCCGACCCATCGAACGTTTTCGCACCGTTGAATTTGAAAGGGATTGGAACCTTCTGAATGTGAAAACTTTCCAAAATCAATATATATCCGGTGTAAAACTTGGAGCCGCCATTCGAGGCTGGGGGGAAGGTTTGTACCAGTTTAAAAGCTTTATCAATGAGGATGTTTTCAAGGCCTGGCAACATTTGGCCAATGCTGATTTCAACAAGAAAGGATTTCACTTGGATATGAAGGCCAGTTTCATCAATTCTCAAGGATTGACCCTCAACAATGCCTACAACCGTTACATTGGAACCTTGAGCAAAAGTTTCAAATGGTTAACTGTGGGTATTCGCGATGAATTGGAGGACAACCGATTCAGGCTGCCCAATAAAGACAGCCTGAACAGCAATAGTTACTACTTCAACGATCGAACCTTTTTTGTGAGCTCTGCCGATACCGCTAAAAATAAATTTGGCATCAGCTACCGTCGGAGGATAGATAAACGACCGCGTGGTAACGACCTGATAGCAGCCGATTTAAGCCACAATATCAGTTTCACCGTTGATTTGTCATCCAATCCCAACCAAAACTTCAAACTCACCTCCACTTTTCGTCGCTTGGAAATATTGGATAGTGCCTTGAGCAGAACTGACACCCTGGTTAAAAGCCAACGCTACTTCGACAACCTCGTAAACCGTATCGAATACAGCTGGCGAGCCTGGAAAGGAGTTTTGCAAAGCTCTACTTTCTTTGAGGTAGGAAGTGGACTTGAATTGCAACGCCAGTTTCAATATTCGAAAGTAACGGCCGGTTTAGGACAGTATGTTTGGCGGGATTACAACGAAGACGGAATTCAACAATTGAACGAATTCGAAATTGCCGTTTTTAATAATGAGGCCGAGTATATCCGAGTTTCAGTACCTTCCAATACCTATACAAAAACCTATTCAAACCAATTTAACCAAACCTTCAATATCACCCCATCCATTGCCTGGAATACCAAAAAAGGCATTCGCAAATTTTTGGCCCGTTTCAATACCCAAACCGTTTTCAGTACCGATCGAAAAACCAATCAGGAAAACTTTTGGAGTTCACTCAATCCCTTTCGAACCAGCGTGTTGGATAGCACCTTGCGAAGTATCAACTCCTCCTTTCGGAATACCGTTTTCTTCAACCGGAGCAGCAGTAAATTTGGCTTAGATTATAGTTTTCAATCGGTTAGCAACAAGTCATTGCTGGTAAATGGATTTGAAAGCCGAACCAACACTTTTCATCAGGTAGGAAGCCGCTGGAATTTCACCCGAAAGTTTACCCTAAATATGGGGTACAAAGATGGAAGAAAGGTAAATAACCAGCAGTTTTTGGCCACCAACAGCTTTAATTTGAAGTACTTTGAACTCGAGCCCAAATTAAGCTGGCAACCTAGCGCTTCGTTTCGGTGGAGTGTTAATTTCAGGTATAGCGAAAAACGGAATCGGAGCGAAACAAATGAAAGTGCATTTGTCCGAAATATCGGTACGGAAATGAAGTATAATTTGGTTTCAAAAGGTAGTTTCAATATGCAGTTCAACTATTTGAATATCTCCTTCAATGGCAACAAAAACAGTAGTTTAGGATATGAGATGTTGGAAGCCTTGCAACCTGGGCTCAATTTTACCTGGGCTTTGGGCTGGCAAACCAATATCGGCAAAAATATGCAGTTGAACCTTACCTACAATGGTCGTAAAAGCGAAGGAGCCAATGCAGTACACACCGGAAACATGATGGTAAGGGCCTATTTCTAAAGTCCATCCTTAATACAACGGCTTAATCGTTTATGTATTTCAAATGCGTAAGTTGGCTTAATCCCAAATTTTCCGAACCGAACCCTTGTTCTATTCTCCTTGGTATTACTTCTCGCTTTACCTTCGCAGCATGATTCAACGGATTCAAAGCATATTTCTAGGCCTAGCAGCCCTGTTTTTGTTGTCCACTGTTTTTCTACCCGTCGCCGAAATGATTCGGGAAGGACAAACCATGGGCATTCTTCTTTCAGGTTTAATGGACGAAGAAACCGGCCTTTTTGAGCAAAATCTTTGGCAACCCACCCTCTGCTTTATGACGGCCTTTATTTCCATCGCTGCCGTTTTCATGTACAAAGACCGTGACCGCCAAATGCGTGTAACCCGTTTAAATATGATTCTTACTGCCGTCCTTTCTATTACAACCCCTGTAATGGCTAGGATGCAAATGTTACGCGATACCGACTTAATCATTTATAAAGTACCAGTAGTTTTCCCTGCTGTGGCTGCCATTTTGCTCTATTTGGCCTATCGTGGTATAAAAAAAGACGATGATTTGGTAAAGTCTGCCGATCGTTTACGCTAAACTTTTCCCGTGCGGATACTTCAAATTTGTTCAAAACCGCCTTATCCAGCTGTGGACGGAGGTTGCATGACTTCAATTTCCTTGGCCCACTCGCTTTTAGAGAAAGGTCATTCCTTGAAAATCTTCTGTCTCTCTACCTTTAAACACCCTTTTGAACCTGAACGCTTTCCTGAAAACTTTATCGAACAAACCGAACTGGAATGTTTACCCATCGATATTCGGGTAAAAATCCTTCCAGCCCTGTTCAACCTCTTCGAAAAAGAAAGTTATAACCTGTATCGGTTTTTCTCCCCTCAAGTCGATCAAACCCTCATCCACATTGTTTCAGAAGAGGATTTTGATTGTATCGTTTTGGATGGCCTGTATGCTTCTATTTACCTGCAAGGTCTCCAATACTATTCCAAGGCAAAAATCATTTTACGCCAGCATAATATCGAATGGATGGTTTGGAAAACATTGGCTGAAAAAGAAACAAATCCCTTAAAACGATACTATTATCAACATATCACCAAAAAATTAGAAAGGTATGAAAAGCAAGTACTGCAAGAAGTGGATGCGGTAGTTGGCATTTCAAAGGAAGAAACCGATTTCTTTCAAACCCATACCACCAAGCCCTGTGTTTGGATTCCAACCGGTATGAAAACCATGGCGAGCTGGCCCAACTATACCAACTTGGATTGCCAATTTGTAGGTAGTATGGATTGGACCCCAAATAAAGAAGGCGTTCATTGGTTTTTGGAAGAGGTGTGGCCCAAAGTGCACCAAAATTTGCCTACTGCAACCTTTCGATTGGCCGGACGAAGCATGCCTAAATCGCTCGAAACCAAGGAATTACCAGGCTTTGTGAAGTTGGGCTTTTTGGAAAGTTTAGACGAATTTTGGAAACATTCAGGGGTTTTAGTAGCGCCTTTGCTTTCGGGTGGAGGATTGAAAATCAAAATTATTGAAGCGATGATGCATGGTTTGGCCGTGGTCACTACCAGCCATGGCGCCGAAGGTTTGCCCGGTACGCCCGGAAAAGCGTATTTGGTTGCCCACAATGCCCAGGAATTTATCGATTTACTCACCCAGTTGCTTACCAATCCAGTGCTGAAGGAAGAAATAGGTAAACAAGCTAAAACCCTAGCCAATGCCTATTTTGGTGAAACTGAAATTGCTCAAAAATGGGACGATTTAATGGCCAAAATGGATGCCTAATACCACCTCCAAGCCTATTTTCCGCTGAATGAATGCATTTATTTTAAGGTGTTTTTGGCGGGTCCCTTTTCGGCCATAACCATTCTACCCCGAATAAACTATTTGCAAGGGCAGAAAAGGTCGCGCTTTCGCTAGTACTTCTCGGTCTGCTCCGTTCCTCCGCAGCCCTGTGGGGTACCACGCTCTATCGCTACCCGGGGTTCTTCGTGCCCGGGTGTAGGTGAAGTACGGGGCAGTGGTATTCCATGCCGGGGCAATAAAAATGAGGGAAATAGTAGTGAGAAATGAGTAGTGAGAAAATAGAAAATACCGAACTACCAATCCAGGATATCCCATAACTCTCTGTCTCGCCCACCGTTTGCATCGCGGGCGGCTGAGAAAGGCGTTTTTTACGCCAAGTATCCTCCTAAACAAATCAGTTGAACCCAGATTACGCATTACAACTGGCTAATCGGGGTAAACCCAACTAAATCAAGTAGTTCGGATTATTAAATCCTCCGATCGATTCATTTTGGGTTAAACTAGACCAATTTTATTTTAAGGAAAAAGAATGGACTTCTGTTTTGTTTTCTTGGTATTTAACAATGTAATTCTCGAAATGTTCTTTGGACTATTTCCCAAATATAATCTGAATTGCTCCCCTTTAATTCTTCCAATTTCTTCTTCTGAAGCCTATTATACCAATTTTAATTTATAAATAGTCCAAAGGCTATTTGTAAATTTAGATTGGTAAATGCCGAGGATACAGTATGTTAGTCCAATTTTTTCAAGAAAATGGGAGCCTAAAATTGGACTATACATTATGTCCATTCGGTATTAAAACATCAACTCCGAACCCTCTGGCTTTACTTTCAAATGCACATCTTCACCTAATACAATAGGAAAATTCCTTTTGATATGGCCCATTTCAAAGCCAAATCCAACAGGAAAAGCATATTCCGAAACGGCTTCTTTAATTATTTCTTCCACCGTTTTTCCGAATGGTTCGGCATTGTCTTTCATCTCTGTCATACCCCCAATTACCAATCCGGCTAGGTTTTTCAGTTTGCCAGCTCGTTTCAACTGCCAAAGCATACGGTCGATATGGTACAGGTATTCATCCAAATCTTCCAAAAAAAGTATCTTACCAGTGGTATCCACCTCTGAATCCGAACCAGCTAAGGCATATAAAATAGATAGATTTCCACCTACTAATTTTCCTTTGGCCTCTCCTACTCGGTTCAGCGAATGTGCAGCGGCTTCGAAGGCAGTGAGCCCTTTCCCATTCCAAAAGTTTTGTAAGGCTTCCAATACAGCTGAATCCACCGAGTTGGGTTGAAAATTCAAAGCCATAGGTGAATGCAAGGTGGGTAATCCAAGGGTTTGGTGCACATGGGAATGAAGTACGGTGATGTCGCTAAATCCACACAGCCATTTGGGCGAAAGTTTAAACTTTTCCCAATTTAGTTTATCCACCATCCGAACTGTTCCATACCCACCTTTGCCAAACAATACGGCCTTAATGGTAGGGTCGTCAAGGAAACATTGCAAATCTTCGGCTCTTTGCCAATCTCTTCCCCCAAATTGTCGGTCTTTGGCAAACACATTTTTTCCCAAAACTACTTCATATCCCCATGTTGAAAGCGTATCGATGCAGGTTTGAAGACCTTCCGGGGTAACAAAGCGGGCTGTGCAGCAGAGGCCAATTTTGGCGCCAGGTTGGAGGGGAGGAATGGTTTGGTACATGGCTATTTTCGATCTGCAAAATAAAGATCGTTTGCCAATAATTCAGCCTCCAATTGCTGGTAAAGTTTTTCTTTCAGTGCCGGCATGTCCGATTCAGTTAGACTATCAACTAGCACGGGTTCCATAAACCTTACTTTAAAACTTCCTGGTCCTTGAATAAGCCATTTGGGATGGGGCATTAGGTTTCGAATGTTGAGAATTACAACAGGCATAATTGGAACCTGCATTTCAATGGCAATACGAAACGCACCGTCTTTAAAGGGGCCCAAGGGTTTAGGAGATTTATTGCGAGTACCTTCAGGCATAATCAAAATCGAAAAGCCCTGTTTCAACTCCTGTTTAACTTCTTCTACACTCTTTTTTCGACTTTCAGGGTCGTCGCGATCCACATGCACACAACCCGATTTAAACAAGAATCCTACAATAGGAATATCTCCTAATTCGCGCTTGGCCAATGCTTTGAACGGAAATGGAATACCCGAGGCCATGGCAAAAATATCCAAGGTAGAGGAATGGTTGCCCACCACGATGTAACTGGTATTTGGTTTGAAATGCTCCAATCCTTCCACTTCTATTTTGATACCCATCAGGAAAAGCCAAACATTGCTCCAGCCTTTATACCAAGTAAAAAGTTTGAAAAAACTCCTTTTACCATACATCCAAAAGGCAATCAAGGCGATAAAATAGGTGGTGAGGATAAATACTCCGAAGATGAATAAGCCCCAAATAGAATAAATAAATCGCAAAAGGTTTTTAAGCAATGCCATACCAGAAGTAGAAAGCAATGATACTGAAATTGTTGGAATTTACCACCTGGTTTGGTTTATCCTGTGTAATCCAACATGCGAAGGACACTAACCATAAGAGAAATACAAGGTTGATAAGTGAGAAAAGAGAAGTGAAGTGAAAGTGAGAAAAACCTGCACAAAACCCCAACATGAAATACCACTACCCCGTACTTCACCAAAAACCAGGCACGAAGGCCCCGGGTAGCGATAGAGCGTGGTACCCCACAGGGCTGCGGAGCTTCGCGGAGTCAGACCGAGGAGTACTAGCGAAAGCGCGACCTTTTCGGCCCTTGCAAATAGTTTAATTCAGGGAACAAAGGGTTTTGGCCGAAAAGGGACCCGCCAAAAGAAAATCTATTTAATGCACTTTAAAATGGGGGCTTTATTCAAATAAATCACCCGGCAACTCACAAGCTACCCTCCTACCAAAAATCCACCAACACCGCCAATCAAGCCTTACAGCACATTGTTCAACTGTTCCTTGATTTTTTCCAAATCATCCTTCATCAACACCACCAACTGCTGTATGGCGGCATCGTTGGCCTTGGAACCAATCGTATTGATTTCGCGGCCCATCTCCTGCGTGATGAAACCCAATTTCCGACCTTGGGCGCTCTTCTCCTTTAAAGTATCTTCAAAGTATTGACAATGGCTGGCCAAACGCACTTTCTCTTCGTTAATATCCAACTTCTCTACATAAAAAACCATCTCTTGCTCCAAACGGTTGTTGTCAACCTGCTGGTCAGTAGTCAAATCCTTTAGTTTAGACACAATGCGATCCCTAATTTTATCGGTCCGACCTTTGTCTAATGCAGCAATTTCTATCAGGTTTTGGCTAATCCCAGCCAGGCGATTGCGCAAATCAACTTCTAAACTTCTACCTTCCTTTTCGCGAAAGCCATTGAAATCAGCTATGGCTCTTTCTAAGCCTTGTTGTACGGCCTCCCACACCTCGTCGGAAAGCTCTTCCCGCTCCGGACGGATTACATCGGGCATGCCAGCCGTAACCCTAAACAAACCCTCGGTATCGGCACCCAACTCCTTGGAAATGGCATGCAACTCGGAATAGTAAAATTTAAAGAGTTCCCGATTGATGGAAACGGGCTTGTCCATACCAGCCTCCAAACTCACCGAACATTCGGTTTTGCCCCTTTCTACTTCCTTCGACAAGGCGCTTCTGAACTCGCTTTCCTTCTCTTTCAAAAAGCTGGGCAACCTTAAACTCAAGTCGAATTGCTTGCTGTTCAAGGATTTGATTTCGATGGTCAACTTTTTGTCGGACAAAGCAACTTGAGCCTTGCCAAAACCAGTCATGGAGCGAATCATAGAATACGTTTTTGGGGTGTGACAGACGATTAATCCAATTTTAGAACGGCCATGAAGGCTTGCTGTGGAATTTCCACGCTACCTACCTGTCTCATCCGCTTTTTACCTTCCTTCTGCTTTTCCAAGAGCTTACGTTTACGCGAAATATCACCACCATAACATTTGGCCGTAACGTCTTTACGCAAGGCTTTGATGGTTTCGCGAGCAATAATTTTTGCTCCGATTGCAGCTTGAATAGGAATTTCGAATTGGTGCCTTGGAATTAGCTCTTTGAGTTTCTCGCAGATTTTCTTTCCAAAGTCGTAGGCATTGTCGCGATGAATCAAACTGGAAAGGGCATCTACCGGTTCGGCATTCAACATGATATCCATTTTCACCAAATGGCTCGGACGGTAATCCAAAGGATGGTAATCGAAGGATGCATAACCTTTTGAAATAGTTTTCAGGCGATCGTAGAAGTCGAAAACAATTTCGCCCAAAGGCATATCGAAAGAAAGTTCAACCCGATCGGTGGTGAGGTAAACCTGGTTTTTGAGCAATCCCCGCTTTTCAATACAGAGGGTCATAATGGAACCTACAAACTCCGATTTGGTAATGATTTGAGCCTTAATAAAGGGTTCTTCGATGCGGTCCAATTTGCTTGGGTCGGGCATTTCGGAAGGGTTGTTCAGAATCATCTTTTCCCCCTTGGTGGTAAAGGCATAGTAGGAAACGTTGGGAACCGTGGTAATTACGGTCATTCCAAATTCCCTTTCCAACCTTTCCTGAATGATTTCCATGTGCAACATTCCCAAGAAACCGCAACGGAAGCCAAATCCAAGGGCTGCCGACGATTCGGGTTCGTAAGTCAAGGAAGCATCGTTGAGCTGGAGCTTGTCCATACTGGCACGCAACTCTTCATAATCTTCGGTATCTACTGGGTAAATCCCGGCAAATACCATGGGTTTTACCTCTTCAAACCCCTGGATACCAGCCAAACAAGGACGATTTATATGGGTAATAGTATCTCCCACTTTTACCTCTTTGGCTTCTTTGATACCGGAAATGATGTAGCCCACATCACCTGTCTTAATCACATCTTTGGGCTCGCCTTTCAGTTTCAAAACCCCCACCTCATCAGCAAAGTATTCCATTTCGGTGGCCACAAATTTTACCCTGTCGTTTTTACGAATTTCACCGTTTACTACTTTAAAATAGGCGATAATTCCACGGAAGGAATTGAACACACTATCAAAAATCAAGGCTTGCAATGGGGCCTGCGGGTCACCTTTGGGAGGAGGAATACGGCGCACAATTTCATGAAGAATTTCATGCACGCCTTGTCCGGTTTTACCACTGGCCGCCATAATATCTTCCCTTTTGCAGCCCAGCAAATCCACAATTTGGTCTTTCACCTCTTCGGGGTTAGCGCTCGGAAGGTCGATTTTATTTAAGATCGGAATAATTTCCAGATCATTTTCTAAGGCTAGATACAGGTTTGAAATGGTTTGTGCCTGAATACCTTGGGCGGCATCCACAATCAGCAGGGCACCTTCGCAAGCGGCAATGGAACGGCTCACTTCGTACGAAAAATCAACGTGGCCGGGAGTATCAATCAGGTTAAGGGTATATTTATTGCCTTCAAAAGGGTAATCCATTTGTATGGCGTGGCTCTTGATGGTAATACCACGTTCACGCTCGAGGTCCATATCATCGAGCACTTGAGCTTGCAGGTCGCGCTTTGAAACGGTATTGGTGTATTCCAAAAGTCGGTCGGCCAAAGTACTCTTACCATGGTCGATGTGGGCGATGATGCAAAAATTCCGTATGTGTTTCATTCAGGCGGCAAAAGTAGCCACAAAATGCTATTTTTCCTTTAACATCCTCAGGAAAGTTTAGGACAGCCGAAATTAAAGGCTTGATTCCACACTTTTATAATGATGTTGCACATGGTACAGTGTAAAATACAGCAACTCCCGCATCGTCATTTTCCCTAGCAAGGGATGAGGAACCACCAAGGTATCCAAATCAGATTCGCTCATGCCCGAAACCCCTTTCACCAGCTTATCGCACACTTGCTTGTACTTTTTCAATAAGCGCTCTTTTTTGACAAAAGGAATCACCGGCGGTATAAATCCTCTTCCGGCTTTTGCACCCTCTCCAAGCACTTTCTGGTATTTCGCTACCACCTCTTCGTAGCTTCGGGAGGGACGATTGGCTTTTCCAAACAGCAATTTCGGCACAAATCGTGGCAATTTGAACACCAACAATACCGCATCCACGGCTTTAATTATGTGGTCGAATTGTTGCGCGGCCGACCATTTTCCGGCTTCGGCTTTTTCAAATTCCACCGACGAAAGCTTGGAAACCAAAGTATAAAAATCTTGGTGCTTTTCTTGCAGGGCGCTGCTTAGTTGAGGTTGGTTCATCAATTTAAGGTAAAAACGATTCGAAATTTTCCCGAAAATACATATTGATTTGAAGCAAACTAACCGGAAAGAAAAAGTTGAATAAATGGGCATGTGTGTTTTTTATTTGGCGGGCTCCCTGCCGCTTTCAACTTTTCCCTAAAATTTAACCTTCCTGCAAGTGCGGCAGGGCCAGGCTTTCGGCGCTAGTCCTCGGTCTGCTCCGTGCCTACGCATCCCTGTGGGCTAGACTGCCTCTATCCTTGCCCGACACCTCCGATCCTGGCTGTAGTGCGAGCTTCAAACTGTTGGCTTCCAAACTTAACAGTTGGCAAAAAGGTATTAATTATCCTTTAACCCAAATTCAGCATTAGAAATCTATTACAGCTTCCAACTGCTTCAAATACAAGGATTTCAGAACAATTTTTGACTTCAAAATAGTTTACTATTCCTTCACCCAAAAATTAACCTGAAACCCTCGTCTTTATTGCATTTGAAAGCTTCATTACGATTTCTAATGCGTAATCTGGGTTTAATACAACGACTAGTAAGGTTTTGGGGTAAGGTAGGGCTGAAAAAAGGAATGAAACTTAAAACCTTAACGCAAAATACCCAAGCGATATCCCCACTTTGGTTTATGAAAAAAGGCGGCAACCAAGGCTCCAAACGTATTGGCAATAAAGTCGTTCCATTCGCCCATGCGATCCGAAAAAAAATTGGATTGCAGAATTTCCAATAGTCCACCATAGGCAATGGAAAACACCACACTTACAAGGATAACCCAAATTGATTTAAGTTTATAAGTGTGTTGGTTCGATAGGCCATTGATCCATAGCACAGCCAGTGTCCAAAAGATGGAGGCATGCACGAATTTATCGAAACTGATAAGATCGAACCAATGGCTAGAAGGAATGGCCTTACCGGGTAAACTACAAAGGCCAAAAACAAAAAAAGTCCAAGCCAGACTCCAGCGTGTGTGGAACCAGAAGGACTTTTTTTGGGAAGAAGGAGTTGGATTAGTGTCCAATCAATGCACGGTAATCGCTGGCCGAAAGCAAATCACTTTCATCCAAACCACCACTAATATCAATTTTGATCATCCAGCCATCGCCATAAGGGGCAGTGTTTACCAATTCAGGCTTGGCATCCAACAAAGGATTTACTTCAAGCACTTGGGCCGAAACGGGCATAAACAAATCCGAAACGGTTTTTACTGCTTCAACTGTTCCGAAAATAGCACCTGATTCTACGGTTTCGCCCACAGTATTGATGTCGACATACACGATATCACCTAGTTCGCTTTGGGCAAAATCAGTGATTCCAACATAGGCAATATCACCTTCAGCACGCAACCACTCGTGATCTTTGGTGTATTTAAGATTTTCTGGGAAATTCATTTTTTGAATTGTTTGAGGCCGCAAACGTACAATTAAACCTAAAACAGACCAAAGAATTTTGAGGCTAAATTGCAGGATATTCATGAATTTCTAAAGCGTAGGATAGAAGAGCATTCAAATTCACCTATTTAAAAGATTATTGGTTTCACAAAAGCTCGATTCTAGCACACTGCTTTCCGGGTAGGGATAGAAGTGAAAAGCCCACAGCGGCCTGAACGAAGTGAAACCCAAATTAAGCATTAGAAATGCATAAACGATTAACCAGTTGTAAATCAATTTGTATGGCCAAATTGATAACAACTGTTAAATCGGGGTAAACCCAACTAAATCAAGTAGTTCGGATTAATAAATCCTCCTAATGATTAATTTGGGTTAAAGGCGCGAGGACTTGCAACGAATAGCCCGACCATGAGCCCAGTAAACTGCCTATATAATGTAGAATGCTTGTGGCGAATGGGACACGCCTACTAAAAACCATCGCTAACCATGCAGCACTGGTCCTTCAAATGCCTTTTACTCTTACTTTTCTTGTTTGTAATTCGATACAGGTGCAAAAAAGAAATTTTGCTGTTTTGAAATTAATTGTATTATTGCGGCCGATTCGCTGAATCAATTAGCAGTTCGCTAAACCTATTTTTCACTAAACTTTTTAGTTTCTCAACCACACACAACTTCTTTGTGTTTTAATCAAAATATTTTTCTGGATGGATTTTAGTTTGGATGCAATGGCCAACATGATGGTGGCCGACTTAAAAAAAATTGCCAAAGAATCGGGGATTGACGGTGCCGAAATTATGCGCAAGCAAGAGTTAATCGACGCAATCCACGAATGGAAAAAACAAGGCAAAAAGCCTGCAACGCCCGCCCCTGCTGCAAAAGCGACACCTGCTGCGGAAGCAAAACCGACCAAAGCAGACAGCAGTAAATCAAAACCAAAACGTCCGCGCAAACTGGAAGGAAATGAGCCAGCACCGAATACAGCTCCGGCTCATATTGCCTCGCCCGAACCTGCTCAGGATTTGTTTGCCATGGAAATTTCGGCTATGCCCGACCTTCCGTTGACGCAAGACCCTGAACCAGCGCCAGTTGTAGCGGAAATACCAAGTGAGACATCAAATGAAACACTTCCGGTGGCCGAAGTAAAAACCGAGGCTGCGCCCGAAGCACCAGTGGCCCCTCCACCAGCCCCAGAACAAGGATTCCAACGCCACAAACACCAACGCCAACGCTATGATCGCAACGAAAACCGTGGTGAAAATCGCAGTGAAGGCGGAAATGGCGGAAACCAAGGACAACAGGGAGGACAAGGCAACCAAAACCAAGGATCAAACCAAGGTGGACAAGGCAACCAAGGACAGGGTTTTCAACCAAGAGGCGAACAAAACCAAGGACAAGCCTACCAACAAAGAGCTGAGCAAAATCAAGGCGGACAAGGCAACCAAGGACAGGGTTTTCAGCCTCGAGGCGAACAAAATCAAACTGCCGGAAATGGAAATGCAGCTTACCAACAAGCCTTTCCACAAAAAGACCGCAAACAACAAATTGACGAACTGTTATACAACTTCGATGGAATTGTTTCTACCGAAGGAGTTTTGGAAATTATGCCCGACGGTTATGGCTTTCTTCGTTCATCAGACTATAACTATCTAAGCTCACCCGATGATGTGTACGTTTCGCAAAGCCAAATTAAATTGTTTGGTTTGAAAACAGGCGATACCGTGCAAGGAACCGTTCGTCCTCCGCGTGAAGGCGAGAAATATTTCCCATTGATTAAGGTAGAATTTATCAATGGCCGCGAACCACAAAATGTGCGCGACCGTGTTCCCTTTGATTTTCTTACTCCGCTTTTCCCTGATGAGAAATTGAACATTACCGGCCCTGCTGGAAATATCAGTACCCGTATCATGGATTTGTTTGCTCCAATCGGAAAAGGACAACGGGGTTTGATAGTGGCTCAGCCCAAAACAGGTAAAACCGTATTGTTGAAAGATGTGGCCAATGCCATCGCTGCCAACCATCCGGAAGTTTACTTGATTATCCTGCTTATCGACGAGCGTCCGGAGGAGGTAACTGATATGGCCCGTAGCGTTAATGCGGAAGTGATATCATCCACCTTCGACGAACCGGCCGACCGCCATGTGAAAATCGCCAATATCGTATTGGAAAAAGCAAAACGATTAGTAGAAGTTGGCCATGATGTGGTAATTCTATTAGATAGTATAACTCGATTGGCCCGTGCTTATAATACCGTGGCTCCAGCTTCGGGCAAAGTACTTTCGGGTGGTGTTGAAGCCAATGCCTTGCAAAAACCAAAACGCTTCTTCGGTTCGGCCCGTAAAATCGAAAACGGTGGCTCTTTGACCATCATTGCTACCGCCTTGATTGATACCGGTTCAAAAATGGACGAGGTTATTTTCGAAGAATTTAAAGGTACTGGTAACATGGAGCTTCAATTGGATCGCCGTATTTCCAACAAACGGATTTACCCAGCTATCGATATTGTGGCCTCCAGCACCCGTCGCGACGATTTATTGATTGGAAAAGATGTACTCCAAAAAATCTGGATTCTGCGCAATCACCTATCCGACATGACTCCTCTGGAAGCCATGGAATTTGTAAGAGACCGCATCAAAGATTCCCGTTCAAACGAAGAGTTTTTGATTTCCATGAACGGATAATTTTACATGAGCTAAAGAATAAACAAACTCCGGTTGAAACAATTCAGCCGGAGTTTGTCATTTATAAACCTTGCCAGTCCTACATTTGGCAAAAATCAAGTATGAAAAAGTTCAGTTTTTTGGTAGCATTTTTTGCGCCTGCTTTTGTCTTTGCCCAGCATTCAGTAACCCTTAAGTCAGGAGAGGTAAAAAAGGGGAAATTGGTATCGGTAGCTAATGATGAGGCTAAATTTATGATTAACGGTACCATCAACAGCTGGCCACTCAGCAGTTTGAAATCCATAAACTTAGACGAGCCTGTTTCGGCCAATACCGTTTCAACCGCTTCTGGCAATGCAGAGGAGAAATCCCTTCAAGTAGGACCATTTCAGGTAAAATATGTTATGGCAGGTCGTAGCATCAAAACCCCGCCAAAAATCACCAATGGAACACAAGAAACCGGGGTGGTAGTTGTAGCCATTACCATCGACAAATATGGCAATGTAATGAAAGCAGAACCAGGAGCAGCCGGATCTACAACAACGAGTGCTTATTTGTACACCAAGGCCAAGCAAGCTGCCGAAAGTGTAAAATTCGACAATGTTCCGACGGCCCCTTTGCAAACCAACGGCTTTATTACCATTACCTTCTAGTACCAATACCCAATAAAGATTCTACCTTTGTTGGGACAGATGATGGATTCCCGAATATCCTGCAAGCAAATTTATGCCGCTGTGGACCAGCACTATACGGCCTTGGCTTCAGCGCATTACCATTTGAACCTTTTGGTTAGTCCAAGCAAGGTTCAGCTGGCCTTGCTTGATAAGACAAGAATGAGCTTTTTGGGGGTAAAAGAATACGAAGCAGGCACAGGCCAATTTTACAGCTTCCCTGATTTATTGCAGGTTTTGGAAAAGGAAGAAGAATGGTTGGGACTAAAAGGAATCAGTTACAAACTTGCCTTTTTCTCCGAAAAGAACCTACTGGTCCCCCAGCTTTTTGCCCATGAAATAGCCGGAGATTTGCTTACCAAGCATCACTTTTCATTGGAGAAAGAAGAAGAATTGCAACGATTCAAAGTGCCCGGAATGGATGCTGACTTGTTGCAGGCCGTACCCAAAACCTTGTTTCAATGGGCACAAAACAAAGGTATGGAGCGCTTTAGTATGGTCCAGGTGTTTCTGCAACAAGCCCAACTTTCCAAAGCGAAAATCCGCATCTCTGTTTTGGGCCATACTTTGCTTTTGGGTATTTTTGAAAAGAATGCCTTGTTGTTCTATAATACCTTTCCGTTTCGAACCAGCGAGGAAGCGGTTTATTTCGCACTGTTTGCCTTGCAACAAAACCAAATTGACCCATTACAAGCAGAAGTTGAAATCGACGGAGACATTGAGCCGGGCGGGGAGCTGCTGAATCTGTTGAGAAAATACATTCTATCTGTACAAATCAATGAAAAGGTGCAAGGTTATGCCTTGTCGCCAGCGCTGCAGGGAAACGCCCAGTATCGTTATTTAACGCTTTATTCCCTATACCATTGCGCATAATCGGAGGACAATTACGAGGTCGGCTCTTGCATCCGCCCAAAGGTTTACCAGTTCGGCCTACTACCGATTTTGCCAAAACTGCCCTGTTCAACATTCTCAACAACCGCATCGACTTTGAAGCCACCAAGGTTTTGGATTTGTTTGCTGGTACAGGCAGTATTTCGTTTGAGTTTATAAGTCGGGGTTGCCCCAAAGTAGTGGCGGTAGATAAGGATTACGGCTGTATCCGTTTTATCAAAGAAACCATTGAAAAATTAGAACTGGAAGGGATGCAGGCCAACAAAGCCGATGTTTTTGGTTTTGTAAAAACCTACAGTGGTCATTTTGATTTGATTTTTTGCGATCCTCCTTATGATTTAGACAAGTTACCCAGCATACCCGATGCCATTTTCGACACCCATTTGTTGGCAAGCGATGGCTTATTAATCGTCGAACATTCGACCCGGGTTGACTTTTCAAGCCATGCCCGGTTTACCGAACAAAGGAGTTACGGGAAAGTAAACTTCAGCTTTTTTGCTTAAGAAGCGGTCCTTCGATTTTATTCCGAAGCACCGAAAACAACCACAATTTCCCCTTTAACTGTTTTCGATTGAAAATGCTTTAAAGCTTGCTGGAGGCTACCTCTAAAGTTTTCTTCATGCAATTTGGAAAGTTCACGGCTCACACAAACCTGTCGTTCCGGATGCGTATGCTTTATCAACTCTTCCAGCAATTTGACTAGGCGGAAGGGTGATTCGTAGAGCACGGTAGTTTCTTGCAATTGAGCCAAGTATTTCAAGCGGGTTTCTCTACCTTTTTTATGGGGCAAAAAACCTTCAAAATGAAAGCGGTCGCAAGGAAGACCAGAATTAACCAATGCCGGAACAAAGGCTGTGGGGCCGGGTAAAGTTTCCACGTCAATTCCATTTTTCAGACATTCTCGAATAAGGAGAAAGCCCGGGTCACTGATTCCAGGTGTTCCCGCATCGCTCACAAGGGCGGCCATTTCAGTACTTTGAATCAGATCGATGGCTTGTTGCAGAACTTTGTGTTCGTTGTTGAGGTGAAAGGCCACCATTTTCTTTTGGATGTCGAAATGACGTAGCAGATTTCCACTGGTTCGGGTATCCTCTGCGAAAACCACATCACAGGATTTCAGGGTGTTCAAAGCCCTAAAGGTGATGTCTTCTAAATTGCCGATTGGCGTTGGAACGATGACTAATTTTGCCAAGGTTGAAATTTTTGTTGAAAAAATATTTTTTAGGACAAAAATTTTATTAATTTTGCCCTCCCCAAAAATGGGGGTAAATTCAACACAATGTACGCAATCGTAGAAATCGCCGGACAACAGTTTAAAGTTCAGAAAGATCAAAAGCTTTATGTACACCGCCTTGCGGAGGATGCAGGAAAGAAAGTTGAATTCGGCAATGTAATGTTAGCCGATGAAAATGGCAAAGTGACTGTAGGCAGTCCAAGCATTCAAGGTGCAAAAGTTTCAGCTACCGTTTTATCACACCTTAAAGGAGATAAAGTGATTGTTTTCAAAAAGAAACGTCGCAAAGGGTATCAAAAATCGAATGGTCACCGTCAATCATTCACCCAAATTCAGATCAACGCAATTAGCTTGTAATCCTTAGGGTATTAGCAAGCATTCGCTGACTATTTAGTTACAAACCAAACAAAACTTTACATAGGAAATGGCACATAAGAAAGGCGTCGGTAGTTCCAAGAACGGACGCGAATCACATAGCAAACGTCTAGGCGTAAAAATCATGGGTGGACAAGCTGCAATCGCTGGCAACATTATTGTTCGTCAACGTGGCACCAAGCACCATCCAGGTATTAACGTAGGTATTGGTAAAGACCATACCTTGTTCGCATTGGTAGATGGAATCGTTGAATTCCGTCGCAGGAGAGACGATAAGTCTTTCGTATCAGTGAAACCCTTCGCTGAAGCTTAAGCCTTCCCAAGACCTTGGCCAAGCCTTCTCTGAATAAGGGAAGGCTTTTTTTGTTTGGAGTAAGGCGAAAGAATTTACGAGTTATACCGATTATAAATCTGTAATAGTTCAATTATGCTTCGCCACAATTTACTAAACAGCTTTTATATCGGCATTTACAAATAGCTATTGACTATTTATAAACTAAAATTGGTATTAGAAATACAGGGAATTATTTCAAAGGTATGGCTATACGGGCATAATTCAGGAAAAATTTCCTAGCAGTTTTCAGATTGGAGCTAAACTCCTCTGGTTAGGTTTTGGAATGTTTCTTCTAGGCTTTGTTCTTCCTTTTGCAAGGTAAGGACGGCCAATCCATTATCAACGGCAAATTTAAAGATGGCTGGTCTTAAATCTGTTTCCACCTTCCCTTCCAATAACCAGGTTTTCTGTCCGGTAGTTTTTACCCTTTCTACACCAGGAATAGCTTTTAAAAGTTTATCCGAAATCGCCTTATCAAATTCAACTGACACCACCGACTTGTTACCTTGGTGTTGTATTTCTCCAATAGATTTATCGGCCACAATTTGTCCTTTATTGATGATAATAACCCGATCACAGACGGCTTCTACTTCTTGCATGATATGGGTAGAAAGCATAACCGTTTTTTCTTTTCCTAGGTTACGGATGAGCTCTCGGATATCAACTAACTGGTTTGGATCAAGGCCAGAGGTAGGTTCATCCAAAATCAACACTTTGGGATTGTGAATCATGGCTTGTGCCAATCCAACCCGCTGCCGATATCCTTTGGACAAGGTGCCGATAATTTTATGTTGTTCGGGCCCTAAACCTGTTTTATCAATCATTTCCTTCACCAATTTATCGGATTGCTTTCCTAAACCATGAATTGCTGCGCAAAACGCCAGGTATTCTTTCACATACATTTCTAAATACAAGGGGTTGTGCTCAGGTAAATATCCAACTTGCTGTTTGACTTCAATTGGGTTATTTACCACATCATACCCGCATACTTCGGCCTTGCCATCTGTTTGAGGAATATAACAGGTTAAGATTTTCATCATGGTTGATTTTCCTGCTCCGTTTGGACCTAGAAAGCCAACAATTTGACCTGAGGGAACTTCAAAACTGATATTATCTAGGGCCTTTTGATTGCCGTAGATTTTGGTTATATTTTGTACTTTAATAGACATTGGTAAATATTCATTTAAAGGAGTTAAGAAACCCCGACTAAATTTAAAAATTAAGTAGTTCGTTTTAGTTGCCTTTGAAGCGATTTTCCCTTTTTTGTGAGCCGATACTTTTGGTTTCGACTATTCGGCTTTTCTGGAATCGTTAACTCGATAAGCGCAGCCATAATTCCAGCATCAATATAGCGCCTTTTAAAACTTTTTCTATCCTTTAAATTCAGAAGAGATTGAATTTCGTCTCTAGTCATTTCCCCTGATAATAAGGCAATTAGCTGTTCAACTTGGGGGGTAACTTGGGGGTAACTTGGGGTAACTTGGGGGTAACTTGGGTAACTTGGGGGTAACCTCCTCATCCTGAACCAAGAAATCAGGCCTATACAAAATGCTTTTAAACTCTTCAGCTTGCTCTATTTCCTTCAAAAAAACCTCGTCCGTGCGTGAATCTACTGCGGGTAATAATTCGAAAATAAATGGATCAAAAAACTTGCCTAGTAAAGGATCCGAACAGATATATTCATGCAAGGCTCTTCGCTCCTTGGCGAATTCACTTTGAACACTGCTTATGAATATTCTCTTCTTCATGGAAAAGGGTTTACATATTTCTTCTGTATTGTCCGCCTACTTCAAACAAAGCTTTGGTAATTTGGCCTAAGGAACAATATTTAGCTGTTTCCATCAAATTCTCGAAAATATTTTGGTTCTGGATGGCCGTCATTTGAAGACTTTCCAAGCAGGATTTAGCCTTTTCAGAATTCCGTTGGTGCAGGTTTTCCAACATGGCAATTTGATACTGCTTTTCCTCTTCGGTAGCCCGTATTACTTCACTTGGAATAATGGTTGGAGATCCTTGGGATGATAAAAAGGTATTGACACCGATAATTGGGAATTCGCCGGTATGTTTTAGGGTTTCATAATACAAGGATTCCTCTTGAATTTTGCCACGTTGGTACATGGTTTCCATGGCTCCCAAAACACCGCCACGTTCGGTAATCCGATCGAACTCTGCCAATACGGCCTCCTCTACCAAATCAGTGAGTTCTTCGATAATAAAGGAACCTTGCAGCGGGTTCTCGTTTTTCGCCAAACCTAGTTCGCGGTTAATAATTAACTGAATGGCCATGGCCCTGCGAACAGATGCCTCAGTTGGGGTTGTAATGGCTTCATCGTACGCATTGGTATGCAGGGAATTACAGTTGTCGTAAATGGCGTATAAAGCTTGTAATGTGGTACGAATGTCGTTGAAATCAATTTCCTGTGCATGCAAACTGCGGCCACTGGTTTGAATATGATACTTCAACATTTGGCTACGTTCATTGGCTTTGTACCGAAGCTTCATGGCCTTGGCCCAAATTCTTCTGGCAACCCGTCCAATGACCGAATATTCAGGATCGATTCCATTGCTAAAAAAGAAAGAAAGGTTTGGCGCAAACTTATTGACATCCATGCCACGGCTCAAGTAATATTCCACATAGGTAAATCCATTTGCCAAGGTAAAGGCCAATTGTGAAATTGGGTTGGCACCAGCCTCGGCAATATGGTAACCAGAAATACTCACGGAGTAAAAGTTCCGGACATTGTTTCGGATAAAATAATCCTGTACATCGCCCATTACCCTAAGCGAGAATTCGGTGCTAAAAATGCAGGTATTCTGAGCCTGGTCTTCTTTCAAAATATCTGCTTGAACCGTTCCCCTTACAGCCGCTAAGGTGTCAACTTTAATTTTCTCATATACCTCCTTTGGCAATACTTGGTCGCCAGTAACTCCTAACAAAAGCAATCCTAAGCCATCATTTCCATCTGGAATTTCGCCTTGGTATTTCGGTCTGATTTTACCTTGATAGAGGGCTTGGATTTTAGATTCAACCTCTGCTTCCAAACCATTTTCTTTGATATACAATTCGCATTGTTGATCAATTGCCGCATTCATGAAAAAGGCGGATAACATGGCGGCAGGACCATTAATTGTCATTGAAACCGAGGTGCGAGGATCCGCCAAATTAAACCCACTGTAAAGTTTTTTGGCATCATCTAAACAGCAAATAGAAACACCACTATTCCCAATTTTCCCATAAATATCCGGACGAAAATCAGGATCGTGACCATAAAGCGTAACCGAATCAAATGCAGTAGAAAGCCTTTTTGCAGGTAAACCCTTTGAAACATAATGGAAACGTTTGTTGGTGCGTTCTGGTCCTCCTTCGCCAGCAAACATACGGGTGGGGTCTTCACCTTCTCGTTTGAAAGGAAATACCCCGGCAGTATAAGGAAATTCTCCAGGGAAATTCTCTTGGAGCACCCATCTCAACTGATCTGCCTTAGACCTGTATTTTGGTGTGGCCACTTTTGGAATTTGCAAATGGGATAAGCTTTCTGAATGGGTTTTGATTTTAATTTCCTTATCCCTTACTTTAAAGACAAAGAACTCATTTCGGTAGTTCTGTATTTTCTTCGGTAATTCTGCTATGAGGTGTCTGTTTTCTGGATCGAATTTCCTAGAAAGCTCTTCAAATGCTTGATCCAATGCCTTTTTGGCTTCTTCCGATTTTAGGAGGCTAAGGGCTGTTTCCAGTCCTTCCAATTGGTGTTGAATTTCTACCTGTTGGGAAACCCAGGCATCATAATTTCGGTTGTTCTCTGAAATTTCACTGAGGTAACGGGTTCTACTTGGTGGAATAATGAAAACCTTCTCGGACATTTCGTTGGTAATATGGAAATTCGAATGGAAATCGATACCGGTTTTCTTGGCGATGGTTTGCATAACAGCTACATAGAGCCTGTTCATGCCGGGGTCGTTAAATTGGGAGGCGATGGTTCCAAAAACAGGAAGGTCCTCATCTGGGGTTTCCCATAATTGGTGATTGCGTTTGTATTGTTTTTTTACATCCCGTAAAGCATCCAAGGCCCCTCTTTTATCAAATTTATTCAGGGCAATCACATCGGCAAAATCAAGCATATCGATTTTTTCGAGTTGGGTTGCAGCACCATATTCGGGGGTCATTACATACAAGGAAACATCGCTATGCTCGAGAATTTCAGTGTCGCTTTGGCCGATTCCTGAAGTTTCAAGAATGACCAAGTCAAAACCAGCAGCTTTCACGATATCCACAGCATCTTTCACATATTTTGATAAGGCCAGGTTGCTTTGACGAGTGGCCAAGGAACGCATATAAACCCGATCATTATTGATGGCATTCATACGGATTCTATCCCCAAGCAACGCTCCACCGGTTTTCCTTTTCGAAGGATCAACTGAAATGATAGCAATTGTTTTGTCTTTAAAATCGAGCAAATAACGTCTTACCAACTCGTCTACCAAGGAAGACTTTCCAGCCCCACCAGTTCCGGTGATGCCTAGAATGGCCACTTGGTTGCTGGTGGAATTGACTGCTTGAAAAACCCGTTCGAATTCAGTATGATTATTTTCTGCCGCAGAAATAAGTTTAGCAATGGATTTTTTGTCTTTTTTTGAAAGGTGTTGTGCTTCCCCATTCAGATAGAAACCGGTGGGAAAATCACAGGTTCGCAATAAATCATTGATCATCCCTTGCAAACCAAGCGAACGACCATCATCAGGCGAATATATTCGTGTAATCCCATATTGGTGAAGTTCTTGAATCTCGGTTGGCAAAATAGTTCCACCTCCTCCGCCAAAAATTTTAATGTGACTGGCCCCTTGCTCTTTCAAAAGATCGAACATGTATTTGAAAAACTCCACATGCCCCCCTTGATAGCTGGTGATTGCAATGGCCTGAACATCTTCTTGAATGGCACAATCGACAATTTCCTTAACAGAGCGGTCGTGGCCCAAGTGGATAACCTCTGCACCGCTACTTTGTATAATTCGGCGCATGATATTAATGGCGGCATCATGGCCATCGAATAGTGAGGCCGCAGTAACGATACGTATTTTATTCTGGGGTTGGTAAACAGTGGATTCCATTAAGGGCAAAGATAGGAATATTGGTGTAAGATACTCTGCTGGAATTGGAATGGAATGCAGGTTGAAATTAAAACAACGCGAAAATCTTTGCCTTTCAAAAAAGTTTATTTCAATCGATTGAAAAAGGTAGAAAACAACTTTGGTGGAAGGCTAGTTTGAACCCTTACTTTTGAATCAAGAAATCGGTGGTTTTATTTTTTTTCGACCCGGGCAGCAATTAAGATACTCAGCTCGTAAAGCACCAACAAGGGCAGCGTAACAATAACTTGAGATATAACATCAGGCGGGGTGATGATGGCTGCAATGATGAGTAAAACCACAATGGCATGGCGACGATAGGTACGAAGAAAGGCTGGTCCAATCAATCCAATTTTGGTAAGAAAATAAACCAAAATCGGCATTTCAAAGGTTGCACCTGTAGCCAAAGTAAGGGTTGTAACGGTGCTGATGTAGGAATTTAGGTCGATGGTGTTGAACACATCCGCACTCACTTGATAACCGCCCAAAAAATTAACAGAGAGGGGCGCTATGAGGTAATAACCAAACAAAACCCCCGAGGCGAACAAAATGGAAGCATAAAACACAATTCCTCGGGTATACCGTTGTTCCTTTTCATACAATCCGGGCTTAACAAAACGCCATAATTCCCAAAATACGTAGGGAAATGAAACGATCAATCCACCGATAAAAGACACCCAAACATGGGTTGTGAATTGTCCGCTCATATTGGTAGAAATTAACTTCATGGGAAGTTTACCAAAACAAAGTACATCTTGGGCATTTATCCATTCTCCCAATTTACAGAACCAGCGATAAGTCAGGAAATCGGATTTTGTTGGTCCTAAAATAACCGTATCAAAAACAAATTCCTTATTGAAAAAAAGCACCAACATCACAGTCATAACCAAGAGGGCAGAGCGCACCAAATGCCACCTTAATTCTTCAAGATGGTCAAGGAAGGACATTTCTTTTTCTGGAATTTCAGCCATGGTTTAGCTTGGAAAAATGCGGGTGCAAAGAACGTGAATTAAGGGGCAACTTTTTAAACAAAAATTTCATAGCCTAATTTTAACCCTAAATTTTCACTAGAAATTTTAAACACGGTATTGAGACAAGTGTTGGTAGGGTTTTCGGGAAAATTTTGAGGGAACCCAAATTCTGCCTTAAAGCCAAAGATTAGGCACGAGAAATACATAAAGGTATGAGAAGCTATAAGCCTTATTTTAAACCTAGGTGAGAGTAACCTAAACCCGAGGAAGTTATTCGAAAAAAATCCTCCAACTGCTAAATAATACCGATTATAAATCTGTAATAGTCCAATTATGCTCCGCAATAATTTTCCTAAACAGCTTTTATATTGGTATTAAAGGTGAAAAGGGTCGTAAACCACCAACAACCGGACACGGAGGACCCGGGAAGGGATAGCAGTGGATAGCCCACAGGGATGCGGAGGCACGGAGCAGACCGAGGACTAGAAACGAATAGCCCGACCATTCGCCCTCTTCGAAACTGAAAATCAGGGGTAAATGGTTGTGGCGAATGGAGCCCGCCAAATAAACTACCTGATTTTAAAAAAGAGAAATATGAAAGTAGTCGCCAAAAAAATTAAGCCAGAACAACCAGCCTGCTCCCCTTAAATTTGGGTTTTAGGCCAATGAAGGGCCATCTATTTTCCCAACACTTTGTTGATATAATTAACCAACGGCACGATTGCTTTTAATTGATTTGCAGCCAATTCCAAGGCTTTTGGGGAGGTCAAATCCTTGTCGGTAATAGAGGCGCTCACGATAAAACTTTTCTGTTTTAGCCATTCCAATTTAGGATGGTCCTTATCGAAGCCTTTTGGGGCATTGGCCAGTTTATCAAAAACATCGAAATCCTTGAAATAGCGATTAAACGCTTTGTTTTGGAAAATGGCATCCAATTCCGAACTATCGTAGGCAATCTCTTCGCGGATTATCTTGAGTTTATCCGGTTCGGGCATATACACTCCGCCTGCCAAAAAAGACTTACCAGGCTCTAAATGAACATAATAGCCAGCCAAAGGCAACTTTTTACCTTCTTTTGAAATGCCTGAGCCGAAATTGGTTTTATAGGGTGATTTATCTTTTGAAAAACGGATATCCTTGTTGATACGAAAAATGGTTTCTTTGGCGGCAATACCTTTCAAAGTTGGATCCGCTTTGCTAAGTTCGGACAATACACCATCCATAAAATTCAAGAAATCTGTTTTTGCCGTTTCATAGGCTTTGCGGTTTTCCTGAAACCAGTCTTTATGGTTATTTTCCTTTAAATCGGCTAAAAATTGGAGGGTGGAGGCTTGTAACATATTGGATTGTAAGAAGCTGCAAAGTAAGCCAGAATTTCTTGTTTGGAATCTTCAATCTCTTTCTTTTAACCCAAAAATTCCAATATTTTTGCTCCATCATGTCAAACCATTCCATTTCGACCGACCGTGCTCCAAAACCAGTAGGCTTGTACCCGCATGCCCGAAGAGTAGGCAATTTTTTATTTTTATCAGGGGTAGGTCCGCGCGAGGCGGGAACGAATGCCATTCCGGGTTTGGTACTCGATGCAAATGGAAATATTCAAGCATATGATATTGAAGCGGAATGTCGTTCGGTTTTTAAAAACGTGCGCACTATATTGGAAGAATCGGGCAGTAGTTGGGACAAAATTATAGATGTAACCGTTTTTCTTACCAATATGAAGGCTGATTTCCCAACTTACAACCGTTTATGGGCTGAATATTTCAAAGAAAATCCGCCTTGCCGAACCACCTTGGAGATAAAAAGTCTACCAACCCCAATTGCCATAGAGTTAAAGGTTATTGCTGAAATCTGATGACCTTGAAAAACTTGGCCATTTTTGCATCGGGAGGAGGCAGCAATACGCAAAAAATCATGGACTATTTCGAGGGGCACCCCGAGCTTAAAATCGCTTTGGTAGTGAGCAACAAAACCGAAGCAGGGGTTTTAGAAAGAGCCCAAAAACAGGGTGTTCCTACCAAAATCATCCCAAAATCAACTTGGTTGGATGCAGGATTTGTTTTGGAGACTTTAAAAACTCATCAAATTGAAGGCATCATTTTGGCTGGTTTTTTATTGCAAATTCCAACCTATTTGGTACAGGCTTATCCCCATAAAATCATCAACATCCATCCTGCCCTACTCCCGAAGTTTGGCGGAAAAGGAATGTATGGCATGTATGTTCACCAAGCCGTAAAGCAAGCCGGAGCATCCGAAACGGGTATCACTATTCATGAAGTCAATGAAATTTACGATGATGGAAAAATTATTTTTCAGGCTTCGTGCAACATCCTCCCTTCCGATGATCCAGAAGCCATTGCACACAAAGTTCAGTTGCTTGAACATGCCCATTTCCCTAGGGTAATTGAGTCCTACTTTAAGGCTTGAAAGGAGGAGGATTTTTTGACAATTCCCCTTCAAGTTTTAAATCTTCGCTTGATTTTTCATTGCTTATTCCTACATTGCAGGCTTATATTTTAATTTTTTTTCACATTTTCGCCACTTCGAAACCACGATATGAAGTTTACCAGAATCCTATTTACCCTGTTTTTTTGTTTGCTTTTAGGCTCCTCGTTTGCCCAACAAGTATTGAAGGGAACCATCAAAGACGATAAAAACGGCGAGCCCTTGGTGGGAGCAACCGTAGTGATTAAAGGAACCACCGTTGGCACTGTAACAGATTTCGATGGAAATTTCGATTTAAAGCTAGACCGTAAACTGCCTGTAACACTTTCGGTTTCCTTTATCGGTTACCTCACCCAAGAATTGGAAGTTAAAGATGCCAATGCTCCGATAAAACTAAACCTCAAAACCAATGAAACGGTTTTAAAGGAAGCTGTTGTTTACGAGGTGCGTATTTCGGAAAAACAAAAACAAGCACCCTTGACTGTTGAAAGTATGGATTTGATTTCAATCAAGGAAACTCCGGCAGCCAATTTTTACGAAGGTCTTGGAAATCTGAAAGGGGTAGATTTAACCTCTGCCAGCTTGGGTTTTAAAGTCATCAACACCCGTGGATTTAACAGTACATCCCCGGTTCGCTCCCTACAAATTATTGATGGGGTGGACAACCAAAGCCCGGGACTAAACTTCTCCTTAGGAAACTTCCTTGGCGCTTCTGAATTGGATGTATTGAAGGCAGACTTGATTGTGGGTGCCAGCTCGGCCTTTTATGGTCCAAATGCCTTCAATGGGGTTATTAGTATGACTACGAAAAGTCCTTTTACCTTGCCTGGTTTGCAGTTTCAAATGAAGGTTGGGGAAAGAAATTTGGTTGAAACAGCCTTTCGTTGGGCCCAAGCATTTCAAAACAAAAAAGGCAGGGATGTGTTTGGCTATAAACTCAACCTGTTTTGGTTTCAAGCCTACGATTGGGAAGCCACCAATGCCGATCCTACCATCAATAGCATGGTTGGGAAAAACAATCCTGGTGGATATGATGCTGTAAACCGGTATGGCGACGAAAACTTAACCAGCCAATACAACAACTACACCTCTCGTTCGAATCAGTTCAATTACCCTGGACTTTATCTCTTTCACCGCACGGGGTATTGGGAAAAAGACTTGGTAGATTATAATACCAAAAACCTTAAAGCAAATATTGCCTTGCACTTCAAACCTACCGAGAAAGTAGAAGTGATTGCTGCCTCGAATTTTGGCTATGGTACAACCGTTTACCAAGGCGACAATCGCTATAATTTGAAAGATATTTTATTCTTCCAAAACAAGTTGGAAATTAAGCAAGAAGGCAAGTTCTTTATCCGCTTTTATGCCACAAACGAAGATGCAGGAAAAAGCTTTGATGCCGTTTCAACAGCCTTTGCCTTGCAAGATTCGGCCAAAAACAATTTCAACTGGAGTGTTGATTATGCCACTTATTGGGCCCAAAACATTTCCAACCGTATCAAAGGTTTCCCTGGCTTCCCAACCTTAAGTCCGGGCAATCCATTCGATACCACTTTGGCCCAAGCTATTTTGGCTGGCTATAGAGATTCTATCCTAGTTTACCATGATATGGCCCGAGCCGTTGCTGATAGCGCCAATCCGATCAAAGGTACTTTTTCCTTTTTCCAACCCGGAACGGCCCGATTTGATTCGGCTTACAACAAAATCAAAAGCACCTATTTTAACGGACCTTACCGCGGTGCCCGACTTTTCGACAAATCTGCTTTGTACCATATCCATGGGGAATATAAATTAAGTCCAGGCAAATGGATCGATATAACCGCTGGTGCCGAAGGGCGATTGTACACCCCGATGTCGCATGGGACTATCTTTAGCGATACCCTGCAGATTAGTTCGATTAACAAAGATGCCAATGGAAATCCAACCGATACCGTGTATGATTATCGAAAAATCACCAATTACCAATTTGGCATTTATCTAGGCTTGGAGAAAAAGATTGCTAAAGAAAAGTTGAAGCTGAATGCAACCATTCGGATGGACAAAAACCAGAACTTCAATTATTTGTTTTCGCCAGCAGTTTCAGCCGTGTATAATCCTTACGTAAACCATACTTTCAGGGCCTCCTTTTCTGCGGGTATCCGAAATCCTACCTTGGCCGACCAATACCTGTATTATAACGTTGGACGCGCCATCCTTCTAGGAAATATTGATGGCCGCGACTCCTTGGTTACGGTTGAGTCGTATAATAATTTCCTTTTGGCAGGAGCAGGCACACAGGCTATGGATAGTTTGGACTATTTCAATGTTCAACCAATTCGTCCTGAAAAAGTTAAAACCTTTGAGGTTGGATACCGCTCTACACTTTGGAACCATGTGTATGTAGATGGTTCGGCCTATTTTAGCTGGTACAAGGATTTTATCGGCTATAAAATTGGACTGGAATCAGAATTGGACGAAAACGGTCAACCTTTGTCTATTCAAGCTTACCGTATTGCATCCAATTCTGCTGATATTGTTTATACCTACGGGGCGTCTATCGGAATCAATTATTTTTTCAAACAATACAACATCGGAGGTAACTATTCTTGGAATGTCTTAAACCGCAATGGTAGCGAAGACCCTTTGATTCCGGCCTTCAATACCCCACAACATAAATACAACCTTTCGTTTAGCGGTCGCGACATTAAAAACTTCGGTTTCAGTATCAATTATAAATGGATCCAAGGATTCCGATTCGAAGGTTCTCCGCAGTTTACCGGCGAAATTCCTTCGTACGATATGGTAGATGCCCAAATCAACTATAGAGTGCCAAAATTCTATTGTACCTTTAAATTAGGTGCGTCGAACCTATTCGGATTTGTTCCTTATTTCAGCAACAACCATTTATCATTTGGCGAAAGGGTTGGAAAAATGTTCGATAACAAACAATTGCAAGTATTTGGCGGACCTTATGTAGGAAGATTGGTTTATTTCAGTGTACTTTTGGATATGGGACCTGAAATGTTTAAAAAGAAAAAGAAATAAGCTGTGCTGAAATTAGAACGTCCGAGCTTTCATGATATTTATATGGATTTGGCCCAAAATCTGGCTCAAAAATCCCATTGCGTTAAAATTAAAGTTGGAGCGGTTTTGTCGAAAGATACCCGCATCGTATCTTTAGGTTATAATGGTCCACCCGCTGGCACCCACAATTGCGATGAAGAATGGCCAGGACAAGGTTGCGCTAGAGACAGGAAAGGAAGTTGTTCGCTTGCCCTTCATGCCGAAGAGAATGCCATTTTGTATGCTGCAAAAAACAAGGTAAACCTCGAAGGAGCAACTTTGTATGTAACCCTTTCTCCTTGCTTGTCATGCGCACGAACCATTTACACTATGGGGATCAAAAAAGTTTACTTCCTCCATTCCTATGCCGAATACAAAGGACTAGAAGTGGATGAAGGTGTTGAATTTTTGAGAAAATTTGGCGTTGGGGTGGAGAAGTATACCCTTGGAAACTAGTTGCTTTTGCACGCTATTTACTAATCAAATTGTTTAAGAAAACAGCATACCGCTTATGTCCCTTATTGTTCAGGAGTCCATTTCTGGGATTGTAATCGGATAACCCTACTTTGTTGAAAAGCACCTTGTTTTTTCCTAAATCCAATTGGGGATAGTCGGTTAGTTTACGCAAATACAGACCATGTTTCACCTCAGGCAGAAAGGATACAATGAACCTAACTCGCTGTTGCTGAAGTAAATCTTCCAAGGCTTTTATGGTTTCATTGATAGTAGGACTGCTACGCCTAAAACTTTTTGAAGCTTCATAGTAGGAATCAAACTCCATCGAATGGCTTTGTACCAAACCTTTTCCCTTCAATTGAATCCAAACGAAGGTAGTTAAAGCTGTGGCTGCACAAACTTTATTGAACCAAGTGGTTGGTGGAATAAAATACTCCTGAAGCGCATACCGATAGGCTTTAGCAGGATCGCCCAAAGTTGCATGGGCCGGTCGGTTGGCAAGCATACCTGCATTGTTAAAAAAATTCAATGGTGAAATTGGCCCAGCCTCAGTATCATAATACCGAATATCGGTTCTTGGATCGACGGTAAGAACCACTACATCAGGCTTTAAAATAGGCACAAACTTCTTTGCTAAGGCTAAATATTGCGCACCATCGGCACCGCAAATTCCCATATTATAAACCAACAACCCCCTTCCCAACAATTCGTCTGCAAAGGAGTTGGTTATATTTACAGTACCTTTTCCCCAAGTTATATCACTTCCAAGCAACATCACCTTCAAACGTTTGTCGGTCAAGGCCTTAAATGGTATACTTCTGAATCCCTCCGAATTAATAGGTTGACCAACATACCCCATAACCAGCGAATCAAGCTTGGTTCGACTGGCCGAACCTAAGGCTTTAAAATACCGCCATCCCAAAGTATTGTGGAGTTCCCTTTTCCTAAAAACCTGGTAATCTTTCACCAATACCTCAAGTTCGGGCAGCAAGTTTTGATTTTGAACCAGCTTTGACCTAAAATTCATGGGCTGCTGATTGCTTTCAATAAACGAATCAAGCCCCAAACCAATTTTGGAGTTCATCTTCAGAACACCGTTACTATCTACTTCAAAACCGGCCAAAGTTTTAAGGGTATCAACAGGGGTAAACCAAGGCGAATATTGCTGCTGCCCAGGGTACACATGAAAAACCAGGCGTAATAACAATTCAGCTCCAAAAGCAATAAACCCAGATTACGCATTAGAAATGCATAAACGATTAACCAGTTGTAAATCAATTTGTATAGCCAAATTGATAACAACTGCTAAATCGGGGTAACCCCAACTAAATCAAGTAGTTCGGATTAATAAATCCTCCTATTGATTAATTTGGGATAAAACGGGAAGAACGAGCACCCAAAAAAACCTCTTTCGAAAAATATCCACTTCCTTACCTGATTGAAATTCGAATTGGAAAAATCCTCGAGCAGCAACAATTCAACTTCAAGGATTACCTTTTAGGGTCCAAACTTAAACCATCTCCTGCAACTGTAAACAATTTCGATTCCCTCCTTACCCTAGACCATGAAAGTGGTACTGTTCTAAACTCCCTTCCAACCCAAGCTAATCAATAAAAGGATTTACTTTCCCGAACTACTTGATTTAGCTTGGTTTGCACCTTTCGGAGTATTTCGGGATGGTAGCTGTTATCAACTTTGCCAAACAAATTGATTTACAATTGGTTAGTCGTTTAATTAATTCTAAATTGCAATCTGGGTTAATCGTTTAAACATGCCCAATACCTAAATTGGGTTCAAACAATTATCCCCATTCCAAACCATCAACTACAGCAGATTGGTTCATTCAAAGGAAACAAGAATATCAAAACAGCTAAACAATTTGAGGTAGGACTATTTCATTTCTTTCCTTACATTAGCCCCAACACTTCCTTCCAATGAAAAACACCCTACTCCGTATTTCCCTCTTCATTGTACCAACCCTAAGCCTTGCCCAAAACCAAGCACCAGTTGTTTCCAATGTTTCTGTTAATGTACCTTGGAACTCCAACCAGGCAAGCATTTCCTTTGATTTAAGCGATGCCGAAAACGACCCTTTGGATGTGAAGTTGGAATTTTCCAATGATGGGGGACAACACTTTGTAGTTCAAGCAGGCAGCAGTACCGGCGATATTGGTTTTCCGATTACCCCCGGAAACGGAAAAACCATCACCTGGAACTTTGATACCATCAGCAATATTTACGATTATTCCGTTCGTGTAATTGCCGACGACAAACAGGTGCCATCCATACAAGAACTTGTAGATGCCGTAGATAGTGGACGCTTGCACCAGGATTTAACCATGCTTACTTCAGGCATTCGCCATTACCAAGCCAATCCCACCCACTTGGAAGCCATGAAGGATACCATCGAACAAAGGTTCATACAAGCCGGATTGCAAACCCGCCGACATGAATTTCTAAGAGCTGGTACCGGTTACCTTGGACATAATATCATTGGCCGTAAACCCGGACTTGGTGAAGAGGCTAAAACCTATTATGTTGATGCCCATTTCGACTCCGTAGAAGAAGGTCCAGGGGCCGACGACAATGGTTCAGGTGTAGTTGGTTTTTTAGAAGTACTGAGGGTGCTGGCCCCGTATAATTTTAGCCGCTCTATCCGTTTTGTCGGGTTCGACTTCGAAGAATCGGTGAACGGATTTGGAACCTACGGAAGTTTACAATACACCTCTAGCCAAATTCCCAGTTGGGAACAAATAGAAGGTGTTGCCAATTACGAAATGATCGGCTATTATACCGAAGTGCCCAATACACAACAAGTACCTACCGGTTTCAACTTTTTGTTTCCAAACCAATATGCTATCCTTCAGGCCGATAGCTTCCGTGGAAATTTTGTAGTGAATGTTGGGGATACAGAATCAGAAGGGTTTGAACTAGCCTATGACAGTATAACCCGCCACTATGTGCCTGATCTGAAAATCATTTCGCTAACCTTGCCTGGCAACGGCCTTATTGCCCCCGATTTCCGCCGCAGCGACCATGCCAATTTTTGGGATATCAATGCTCCTGCTGTAATGCTCAGTGATGGCGCCAATTTCCGCAACTTGGATTACCACACACCAAACGATTTAACAAACATTCTTGATTACCAATTCATGGCCAATATCGTAAAAGGTACAGTAGCCACCATTGCCACCTTAGCCGGTATTCAACACAGCTCCTATGCCGATGCAGATATCATTCCTAGCAGCATTCCAAAAAACAGCGCCCATTGTCCCATCGAACTGTTCCCTAACCCTACCCAAGGAAAAGTACGACTCAACCTCGGAACCTGCTTTTCAAACCAAGTTTCAGCCCAGGTTTATGATATGAACGGAAAAGAAGTGGTTTCGCAAAAAATCGCAACATCAAAACCTGAACTAGATCTGTCAGGCATCCCCAACGGAAGCTACTTTGTGGCTTTCCAATCCCAAGGAAATACGTTAGTAAAAAGAGTACAAGTTCAAAAATAAATTTCTTGCTTCCTGCCCTTCCTTCCTTCTGATTCTGCAACCGTAACGACAATTTTAGCACTTGCTTGGGAATGGTTATGTTTGCAGCTACCATGACAATAAGCATTTTCTGGCATCGGAGAGATTTACGGATCGACGATAACGCGGGTCTCTACCATGCCTTGCGCTCGCCTTTCCCTGTGCAGCCCATTTTTATTTTCGACTCCACCATACTCGAAAAACTTCCCAAGGCCGACAAACGGGTAGAATTCATTCATCGCAGCCTCGAAAACCTTACCAAAGCTTACCAATCCCACGGTGCTTCCCTGAAAATTTACCACGGAAATCCAGTCGAACTTTGGCCCTCCATTGTTACAGAATGGAAGGCTAAAGCGGTATTCACCAACCACGATTACGAACCCTACGCCTTACAACGCGACCAATGGGTGGCCGAATTTTTACAAGGCAAAGGAATATCCTTCCACACCTACAAGGACCAATGCATCTTCGAAAAGGATGAGGTATTGAAAGACGATGGCAAGCCTTATACGGTTTTCACGCCGTATTCCCGAAAATGGAAGGCAAAACTGGATGGCTTTTATGTGAAACCCTATCCTAGCCTGTCGTACCTGTCCAACCTGCACCAAATTGCGCCCCTTTCCTTTCCCAGTCTCGCTTCAATTGGGTTCGAACCCACCGGCCTGGGCGAGCTGAAATACGATATTTCTGATTTACTCTTGCAACGGTATGCCGAATACCGCGATTTCCCCTTTCTTCCCGCCACCAGCCGCATTAGCATTCACCTTCGTTTTGGCACCGTCAGCATCCGCCAATTGACCTTCCTGGCCTGGCAAAAAAGTGAAGTTTGGCTCAACGAACTGATATGGCGCGACTTTTATATGATGATACTTTGGCATTTCCCGCATGTGGTGAAACATGCCTTCAAACCGGCCTACGAACGCATCCAGTGGCGAAACAATCCCGTCGAATTTGAAAAGTGGTGCCAGGGACAAACCGGCTATCCGATTGTCGATGCAGGCATGCGGCAACTAAACGAAACAGGTTTTATGCACAACCGTGTTCGCATGATCGTGGCCAGTTTCCTCACCAAACACCTGTTGATAGATTGGCGTTGGGGCGAAGCTTATTTTGCCGAAAAACTTTTGGATTTCGAATTATCTTCCAACAACGGAGGATGGCAATGGGCGGCCAGTTCAGGTTGTGATGCCGCGCCTTATTTCCGGATTTTTAACCCCGAGGAACAGACCAAAAAATTCGATTCCGAAGGCCGCTACATCCGTAAATGGGTGAAAGAGGTAGACGAACTCAGCTATGCACGGCCTCTGGTTGACCATAAATTTGCCCGCGAAAGAGCCCTAAAAACCTACAAAGAAGGCCTTGGTGCCGAGGAATAAACTTGACTCTAGAACCTTGGTTTTTTATTCTTTTTGGCGGGTCCCTTTTCGGCCATAACCAGTCTACATGCAACACCTTTTTCCATAGGCCGAAAAGGTCGCGCTTTCGCTATTACTCCTCGGTCTGCTCCGTGCCTCCGCAGCCCTGTGGGGTACCACGCTCTATCGCTACCCGGGGTACTTCGTGCCTGGTTGTAGGTGAAGCACTGGGCTGTAGCTTTTCATGTCCGGGTTTTGTCAGTTTTCCTAACTTCTCACTACTCACTACTCACTTCTCTTTACTCTTTACTCTTTCCCAACTTCCATAATTCTTAAAACTCCAAATTTTTCGTACCATTGCACAATAGCCCTGTTTCCAATGATCGATTTCCGAGAATTAGTTGCCTCTAGGTTCTCCGTTTTGAAGGAAGAAGACCTGGCTCAAATTATGCCGCTTATCTCCTTCAAAGTGTTGGCGGCAGGGGAATTGTTTATACAGGAAGGCGACATGTCGTATCAAATAGCGATTGTGCTGGAAGGACTGCTGAGGAATTTCCATTTTACCGAAGATGGGGAAGAAAAAACGGTTCTCTTTACTTGGGAAGCAGAAGTCGTGGCAGGATATAAATGTATTTTTTTGAACGAGCCCGCCACTGAAAACATTGAAGCCTTGGAACCTACGACCTTAGTGGTTTTTGATTATCACGCGTTTAAAGCCCTGACCCACGAGAACACCCGGTTTGTACAAGCCCATTTGCAAATCCTTGAGAAGGCCTTTGTGGAGGCTATTCTTCGCATTGATGATTTCACCTTGAACTCGCCCGAAGAACGCTACTTGCGCCTGTTGACCGAAAGGCCTTTTTTATTGCAGCGTGTGCCACAGAAACATTTGGCCTCTTTTCTAGGAATTACGCAGGTTTCTCTATCCCGGATTCGAAAGCGGATTACCCAAAAAAAGAAGCTTGGTTGATAAATTATACGCTGAACTTAAACCCTTTACCTCCTAAAGCGGTCAAATAAATTACCTTTGCTACCCCAATAAAACACAATTTTTCCATCAACACAAAGGTTATGAAGTATCAACTAAAACCATTTCTGTGTTTCTAAAAGCCCAAATCCTTCCCTCGATTTTGAAACAATACTTGGCCCTTGTGTTGCTTTGTTTGACCTTTAGTTTTTCAGCTTTTTCGCAGGAAGAAATCGGCTATACCCCTTCCAATTATTCGGGTGTTCAAGGCTTGTTTCTGAATCCGGCCAAAGGATGTGATGCCAAAACGTTTGTGGATGTAAATATCATTGGACTTGACCTTTTTGTGCATAACAATTATGTGCATTATGCAGCCAAGGATTTTTATTTATGGAAGAATATCAGTACCGGTTTTCCGGAATTGGTAGACAATACCAAACCTGGTTATAAGCGTGCTCAGGTGGCCTTGAATGTTACAGGACCATCCGTACATGTAAGCATTGGACAACATTCGATTGGACTTTTTACCCGAGCCAGAAGCTACACCTCCGTAAAATTAGAACTGCCATTGGCCAAACACATTTTCGAGGGATTCAAGTATTACCCCCAATTGAGACAGCAATATAACCTCAACGATATGTTTATCAATAGCCTCACTTGGGTGGAATACGGGCTTAGCTATGGCTATATTTTCTTACAAAAGAACCGTACCATGATGAGCGGTGGATTGAATATCCGTTACCTCACCGGTATCAATGCTATTGGGGTAAACATTGAAAACCTCAACTACGAGGTAAGAGACAGCACAAACTTAGAATTTTACAACTTTTCGGGGCAAGTACAACAAGCGGCACCCGCCTTTGGCTCGGGAAAAGGTTGGGGTTTGGACCTTGGTTTCGAGTATAAATACATGTTGGACGATATTACCCGCTACCGCCCCAATACCAAAAGGGGAGGCTGCAAGCGGGTAGATTATAAATGGAAGCTTGGGGTATCGGTATTGGATATTGGCTATATTAATTTTAACCAATCGGCTTCGTTCCAAGATTTTAACAATGAAGGTTCGAGTTGGTACAAATATGATTCAACAGGAATTAAAGGTTACAATGGCGTAGATTCTTTGATTAATGCGCGTTTTAACTCGGAAGGGAACATTACCCGGGAGCCACAATTTAAAGCCTGGATGCCTTTGGCTGCTTCGGTGCAGTTTGATTATAATTTTGAAAACAATTTTTATGTGAATGCCACAGCCATGTATGGTCCAAGGCTGGGAAACAATGTTCGCCGCGGGGGCTTGTTGGCCATTGTTCCAAGGTATGAACGTAAACGATGGGAAATCTCCTTACCCCTTTCTTTATGGGATTTCCAGTATCCACAATTTGGATTGCAAATCCGACTGAACAACATGTTGATTATAGGTTCGGATAGAATAATGCCCCTCATTTACCGTTCGAATGTGTATGGTTTGGATATTTATTTCCACCTTAAGTTTTCGCTTTATAAGAACCCGGCCTGCAAAAGAAAAGGCGGTAAAAAAGAAAGCGACTGTCCGGCCTACCGCTAGCCCGATTCTTTGGTACTTTTGTTTAAACCAAGTATGGACGGATTGAAACAGGTAAAGTACATATTCCTACTTTGGGTTTTCATAGGAAGCCTACACAAGTCGGCCTTTTCACAGAAGCACCGATTAAGGATTGTACAAACCGATACTACGCTAACGGCCAAACAATTTGCCAACCTGGTAGATACCGTTTCCTTCCACAAGGATCAACAGCAAGCCAAGGAGAAAATCCAATTATTCTTAAAAACCATTCAGGCCAAGGCATTTTTAGCCAGCAACCTGGATAGCTTGGTGGCTGATTCAGTCCAAACCACGGCTTGGGTAAGAACTGGATATCCTTACAAATGGGCTTTTTTATCGCAAGGGAATGTAGATGAAGGATGGCTGGCAAAGACTGGTTTTAGGGAGCGGGTGTACCGCAACAGACCTTTTGACTTTACCGAGGTACTTAAAATTCAAGATGCCATAGTAAAACAAGCCGAAAACAATGGTTATCCTTTTGCGGCCGTTCGCTTGGATAGTTTATTGGCCATCAACGGTGCCCTTTCGGCAGCTTTAATGATCGAGAAAAACCAGCTTTATACCATCGACAGTTTGACCTTAAAAGGCAAAAGCAAATGCAAGGTTGGTTATATGAAGAACTACTTAGGAATAAGGCCCGATGATGTCTATGATGAAAGTAAAATCAACCGTATTTCAGCCCGAATCAGGGAATTGGCCTTTGTTAAAGAAGTGGCTCCTCCCTCTGCCCGATTTTATGAGAAATCGACCGTAATCACTTTGTATTTGGAAGACAAAAAAGCCTCACAATTTGATGGAATTTTGGGGGTTTTACCCGACAACAATAAGCCAGGCAAGGTTTTGCTCACAGGGGAATTGAACTTGAGGCTGCAAAGTGCTTTCGGACGGGGTGAATTGATTGACCTACGCTGGAGGAAATTGCAGGCACAGACCCAGGATTTAAAAGTCAATTTAGCCTATCCTTATTTATTTGCTACTCCTTTTGGTATTGATTACAAGCTTGACCTTTATAAACGCGACACCACCTTTTTGAATGTGAACAATAACATAGGCATTCAATACATGTTAACAGGAGGCAATTTCTTCAAAGTGTTTTTAGAAAGCCGTTCCTCTTCCTTGTTAAGTACGGTTGGCTTGGAAAACGTTGCTACCCTGCCCCAAAATGCAGATACCCGACTGGTTCTTTATGGAATAGGTGTAAAATTCGACCGGGTTGATTACCGACTCAATCCAAGAAAAGGTTTTAAAGTGGCCTGGAATGGTGGAGCTGGAAATAAAAACATCAAGCGCAATTCAGGTCTGAATCCAGAAATATACGACAGCTTAAAGCTTAAAACCATCCAAATCAATAGCGATGTAAACTTGGAAGTATATTTCCCTTTGGGCAAACGGCATGTGATCAAAACCAGAATGCAGGCTGCAACCATGTATAACCAACAGCTCTTCCAAAACGAACTGTATCGCATTGGCGGATTACGCACTTTACGCGGATTTGATGAGGAAAGCATTTTTGCCTCTTCTTATGGTATCGGCACGGTGGAATACCGCTTTTTATTAGAAACTAACTCCTATTTCTATGGCTTTTTTGATGGGGCTTGGTACGAACGAAACACTCCTAACCGCTATTTAAGAGATACACCCTATGGCTTTGGAGCGGGGATTAGTTTCGAAACCAAGCTAGGTATTTTTACTTTAAACTATGCTTTGGGAAGTCAATTCGGGAAATTAAGTCAGATTCGGGCGGCTAAGATTCACTTTGGAATTATTAGTCAATTTTGATTGGAATGCTTTTATTCGAACGCTGATTTTTGGGATGATTATGATTTTGGTAGAGGGGTTGGTACACAGATGAAACAGAATTTACTGATTCTCACTGATGGATGGTACACTGATGAAACGGACTATACTGATTTTCACTGATTTTTTTCCTTGCGGAAAAGGTTATTCCCCCAATAACAATTAACAAATAACCCTTTTCTCTCATATTCCCTATTCGCCATTCGCTAATCCCTATTAACCAATAACAATTAACAATTAACCCTCCCCCCAATTCGCCATTCGCTAATCCCTATTAACCATTAACAAATAACCCTTTTAGCTATTCGCTATTTTCACACCGCTGCCAGACACGGAGGATCTCGGGTAGGGATAGCAGTGGATAGCCCACAGGGATGCGGAGGAACGGAGCAGACCGAGGACTAGAAACGAATAGCCCGACCATGAGCCCTGAGTAAAATTAAGATTCAGGGTAGACTGGTTTTGGGCGAATGGGACCCGCCTAAACCTAATTAACCTTACCTCTTTTTTATTCCAATCTAGGAAATTGCTTAACCTACATCAATTTTCGGATAGCAAACTTGATGAAGTTCACCTTGCTATCATCATAGGGCGCATAACGCTGTTTTACATCACCAAGGAAGGAGCGTTTTAGAACGGGTTTGCGGTGCGAGAAGGTGTCAAAACCAATTTTACCGTTGTAGGCACCCATTCCGCTGTTTCCAACACCACCAAAAGGTAGTCCGCTATGGCCTGCATGCACGAGCACATCGTTGATTACAACGGCGCCCGAAGAAGTTTCATTGATAATTTTTTCTTTGAAATCGGAATTGGTAGAGAAGATATACAAGGCCAAAGGTTTGCTACCTGCGTTAATTAATTTAATCACATCTTCCGGTTTCTCCCATTCCAAAATAGGCATAATAGGACCGAAAATCTCCTCTTGCATGACCTTATCTGTAAGCTTTACATTGTTTATTACAGTTGGTGCGATATATTTTTCCGATTCGTCTGTTTCACCTCCTACAATTACTTCACCATCAATTAAATTCTTTACACGGTTGAAATGCCTTGGAGAAATAATACGTCCAAAGTCTTTTGATGCTTTTGGATTGTCACCGAAAAAGGTTTTTATTGTAGCTTTCATCTTTTCAATGAAGGCCGTCTTTATGCTTTTATGCACCAGGATATAATCAGGAGCGATGCAAATTTGTCCGGCATTGGTATATTTTCCCCAAGCGATACGTTTTACGGTAACATCAAGGTCGGTTTGGGCATCCACAATGCAAGGACTTTTGCCCCCCAGCTCTAGGGTAACCGGTGTAAGGTGTTTAGCTGCTTTTTGGTAAATAATCCTTCCGATTTCGGTTCCGCCGGTGAACATAATATAGTCGAAGCGTTCTTCAAGGAGTTGTTGCGTTTCATCGGCAGCTCCTTCAACAACAACGAGGTATTCGGGAGGAAAGGTCTCGGAAATAAGCTTTTTAATCATGGCCGAAGTGGCAGGAGAAAGCTCAGAAGGTTTTAAAATTCCGGTATTTCCTGCTGAAATGCAGCCAAGGACAGGGCCCATTAGATTTTTCAATGGGTAATTCCAAGGCGAGATAATCAAACATACGCCATACGGTTCCGGATAGATCCAGCTAGAACCTGGCAAGAAAAAAGAGGCGTACCTACCCGCTCTGGTTTCATCCATTTTTTTACCGATTGGATGGCTGATTTTGTTTCAGCAATGGTAATTCCAACTTCGGTTGCCCAAGCCTCCATTTGGGGTTTGCGCAAATCTGTCCACAAGGCTTGTTCAAGTTCCTTCTCATATTTTGTCATTGCACCCAGCAACTTTTCCAGCATTTGGATGCGGAATTCCAGGGATTTGGTTTTTCCTGTATTGAAAAAATCTCTTTGCTTTTTTATCAAGTTAAAAGCATCGATGGTATTTTTCTTTTGCTGAACAGGTTCAGGAGCTGTAAGTACGTCTGACATAGTTGAAATAGAATTAATATTTAATGCCGATTTTCTTAAAAATATCTGCCATGATCCAAGCTGGGCCAATCATCAAGAATTGCAAATCCTTCAAGAACGAAGGTTTTTTTCCTTCCACACTGTGACCGTAGAATTGGCCAATCCAAGCCACCACAAAAATGATTAGGCTTAATTGCCAAAGCGGCATAAAGGCGGCCAATTCGATTTTGTAGCACAGGAAAGCACAAAGGGCAGAGAACACACCCATACCAATGGCCAATGGGAAAGAGAGCATGGAATAATAGGCAAATACCAAAACTAGGGCAATCAATGCCACATTGGCTTGGAAACCAGCAGCTAATTCGATTGGAAGTTTAATCGACCATAAAAGTCCTACCACCGTAAAGAAAATATGAGGAATACAAATCCAGTGTATCGCCTTATTTGTTTTGTTTTGGTGACTTACTTGGTATTCGTCCAACCAATCTTGCATTGTTTTCATTGTATGTTGTGATTTTAAGATTAAACTATTTCATTAAACTAACACTGCCTAAGGTTGAATAGGTCCTTCCGGTATACCATTCAACATATAACTTGTAGGCGTAGATTCCCGATGGAACAGGATCTCCATTGCGATTAGTTCCATCCCATCCAAACTTGATGGATTTGGATCTAAACAAGGTTTGGCCCCAACGGTCGAAGACCATAAATTCATAATCCTTAATACCTCTTCCTTTGGGTGAATAGGTTTCATTCAAACCGTCTCCATCTGGGGTAAAGGCCGTTGGCAGGAAGATCGTTTCTTGTTCAAATACTTTGATTTTCACTACAGCTGTATCCTGACAACCCAGTTCATTTTCCACAATTAAGGTAATGGTATAGTCGCCTGAATCTGGATAAATGGCAATTGGGTTTCTTTCTCTGGCGCTACCATCACCATTGCCATAAGACCACTGCCACGTATCGTAGTAACGACTGGTATTGATAAGCTGAATAGTAGTATCTGGCATCATCAAAACAGTGGTATCTGGATAGAAAGAGGCTTCCGGATAAGGAATAGCATCAATATAATCCTTAACCGTTACGGTATCGGTACAGCCAAAATTATTGGTTACCATTAATGTTACATCAAAGGTGCCAGGACGATCGTAAGTTGTTACGGCATCAGGGGTTGTAGCCAAAAGTGAATCTGGATTTCCACCTTCAAAAGTCCATAAATATTCGGTAATGGTATTGATAGGGTTGGAGGAGCTGGCATCGAAAACAACAGGTACTGTAGTACAAACCATAGTATCTATTGTACTAAAACCTGCGTTTGGTGAAGGATGAATAGTAATGTAGGAAAATAGGGTTGTATCATCGGTACATCCAAATTCGTTGGTTACTTCTAAGGTAATATTGTAGGTTCCGGCATTGTCAAACAAATGAGGAGGGTTTTGCAAGGCACTGTTTAAGGAGGCAGAGCCATCACCGAAATCCCAATTCCAGCTCACCGCCCCTTCGGATTGGTCGAAGAAACGTACTTCCATGGAATCGCAAGCTACGGTTGGGTTTGCTTTTAAATTGGCATTGGGGAAAGGCCAAACCTGTATGATATTTGGATAAACAACCGTATCGGAAAAAATTCCGTTATCGGCCACCATTTTAACGGAGAAAATACCGGGTGTATTATAGGTATGGCTTGGCGTTGCGTTGCTAGGGTTTAAGCCGGTTCCATCTCCAAAATCCCATTGAAAATTCGTTGGGAAGCCTTCAAGGGAATTATCAGAAAAGGTAACCGTGTTGGTTCCACACTGTGGATTTTGTTGGAAGGTGAAATCAGCAACTACAACAGGAGGAAGAATTATATCGACCTGTAAGCTGCAATCGGCTTCACAACCGAAAACATCGGTAATATGCACCGAAGCATTGTAAAGACCTGTTCCACCATACACATGGGTTGCATTTGCATCGGTACTAGATCCCCCATCCCCGAAGGTCCAAAAGTACTCGTAGGCGCAGTACCCACGGTAATATTGGTTCCAAAGGTTGTGTTACCGCCGAGGTAGGCTGCTGAGACATTGCAGGTAAGCTGAGGAATAGGGTGAGCACTAATGGTGATAGGTAATGAAGATACAGGATTAGGTTGAGGGCATTGGTAATTGCTGGTCATTTGACATACAATTTGATCGCCGTCGACCAAGGTGGAATTGGTATACGTGCTGCCAGTACCCACATTTGCACCGTTCAATTGCCAATTGAAAGTTGGAGCAGAACCACCATTCACAGCGATGGCTCCAAAGGTTACTGTTTCTTGACCACACAGATTGTTGTTAGTACTGGAAATATAGACTTGAGGTTGAAGAACCGGAACTACCACAACAACAAACGTGTCGATTTTGGATTTTCCGCAACAGGCTGAAGTAGTTTGCAAGGTAACATAATAGGTGCCTTCATTTGGAAAGGTTGCATTCACGGTTTGAAGGTTTGGTCCAACTTGAGAATCCGGTGTTGCTCCTCCACCAAAATGCCACTCATAACTTACGGCATTATACGAACTGGTAAAACTGGCATTGGTGCCTGGACAAATAGAATCTGAATTGGATTGGATAGTTGGCAAGTAAGGAGTACCATCATTCACCAGATTAGCAAAATTGGTAAAGATGTAAGGAACACCGTTCACCATTAAGGTAATGGTATGCAATCCAAGGTTGGAATATTGGGTGGTAACCGTTTGACCTTGGGCAGCCAATGGCATAGAACCACCATCAAAGTACCAGTTAACCAAGCCGGTGGCATTGGTGGTATAGGTAATATCACTCCAACTACATCCTGTATTGGCCAAGAAAATCTGTGGCTCTACGGCTGCGTTCATATTGGTAATGTTGGCTGAAATTCCAGCTGGGTCTTCATAAATATCCTGACTAACCCCTGGTGCTCCGTTTCCGCCAATTCCACCATTTCCACCACGGCCTCCATTTCCACCATTTCCGCCGCAACCGATGCTGCCGCATGGACCACCGCCTACGCCGCCATAGCCTCCATTTCCACCATAACCTCCTGGGAAACCTCCAAATCCGCCAATACCAGGTGCGGCCGAAGTAACCATACAATCACTTATATTTCCATTTGTACCATTGGCATTCAGATAAATACCAAAGGATCCACCGCCACCCGTGCCACCTGTAGCACCTGTTCCAAAACCACCACCTTCTCCACCACCGCCGCCGCCAGCTCCAGCGCCACAAGGGGGCTGAAAAATAGGTTCGGTTCCACCATGGGCACCGCCACCGCCGCCGCCGCCGCCGCCGCCGCCAACTTCACCATCAAGACCATTTTGTCCATCGCCAGGTTGGAAAAAACCACCCGAAAAACTAGGAACTCCATTTGCACCATCCAATCCATTGCCTCCATCACATCCGTCAGTACCAGCCGTTCCATTGTTTACTGCACCGCCTGTGTTAATACCAATAATACCAAAATAACCGCAAGCAACTGCTGGCAGCAAATTGTCGTTTCCTTCTCCAAAGTTTCCGGGAGTACCACCACAAGTACCGCCACCGGGCAAGCCAGGATTACCATCAGGATAAATCCCCTCGATATAATCAATTGTTATACTCGGAGGCCATACTGTAACTTGAACATCAATTTCATCCGGAGTTCCTTGTGCACCTCCATCACCTCCATTGCCGCCTGGTCCGCCAGTGCCTGAGTTCCCGCCCAGACCGCCGCCTGTATTGTTTGGGCCACATTCATCTCCACTTCCGCCATTTGCCCCGTCAACACCATCGGTTCCGTCTATTCCGGCTAAGCCATTGATTCCATTCGAACCTTTTCCTACATTTACTTTGCATCGAATAATGTTGTAGTCGCTGCAACCACTTAAATACAAGGCATAATTACTTACTCCGGCTCCAGGGGCATCATCCGTATTTATGGTGAGATCCAGCAGGGTAAAATTGCTTTGATTAACGGCTTGCAGTCCCACAATACGAGCTGGTGCAGGTACCGGATTTGCATTTGTGCGTCGAATAATGGTGGGAGTGTAATTGGATTTTTCCCAGGTTGTGGGATTAAACCCACCTTCGATGGTTACTCCAGATGGGATGTTTAATTCAGTAGTTAAAGTATAGGTGCCGCTTGCCATGCGAATCAAACCTCCGGGACCTGCCGATGCAAGGGCATTGGCTAAACTTGTTGGGGCTGTTTGGGTTCCTGCGCCAGCGCCAGTAGGCGAAACATAGAAAATGTTACACTGCTGGGCAATTGAGGCGCTTATGCCGAAAAGCATAAGTCCCAAAAGCATGATGGTATGTTTTAATGTTTTCACTTTGTTTCGTTTAAATGGACAAGTTTCTTCACCCAAATTCCCTTTTCCGATGCAACCTTCAATAAATAGGTTCCCTCAGCTAAGGATGGTGTTTCAAGAAGCACTTGGTTTAATGTTTTAGTAACGGCAATGGTCTCTATTTTCTTTCCTGTTAAATCGCTTAATTCCAGCTTTAATTGAGCAGGAATAGAGGAAAAGTTGATTTCAATTTTATTGTTAAAAGGATTGGGGAAAACGCCTTTTATACCGCTAATTTCCTCCATTCCAACCGTTTTACAAACGAAATTATCCATGAACAAGGTATCCGAGCAACCATATTCGTTGGTTACTGCCAAGTAAACATTGTAACAACCATTATCTTGATAAACATGAATAGGGTTTTGGTCGGTACTAGTAGTTCCATCTCCAAAATCCCAATACCAACTCCAGGCATTGAAAGAATTATCGGCAAAGAAAACCGTATCGCCTGTTTCAGTAATTTCATTTGGGTAAGCTTGTGCTTGAGCAGTTGGGGCAGGTAAAACAGACACTTGGTTGTTTACTTGTTGGGTTAAACTACCTGTGCCTCCAAAGGCATCCAAGGTTACCGTATAAGTTCCTGAGGCTTGATAAACGTGAACGGGATTAGTAATTACGGAAGTCTCACCATCACCAAAATCCCATAAATAATTGACGGCATTGGTACTTAAATTTGTAAAGGCTACGGCAAATGGGGCACAGCCTTGAAGTTTGTCGGCCGAAAAATTAGCAGCAAGTTCTTGCAAAATGGTTACTACGGTTGAGCAGGCCCCAACACAGCCATTAATATCCGTTACCACAACATTCACTGAATAGCTGCCTTTATCGGTATACATATGTTGTACACTGTCACCATACCCTGTGAAGTTGTCTCCAAAATCCCAATTGTATTCAAAAGGTGCCACACCTCCGGAAGTTACTTCCGCAAAAAAGTAGGTTGGTTCATTGGCGACCAAACTATCGGCTATACAAGAAACAACTGGTGCACTAATGATGGTGGCTGTAATTTGGTTGGATGCGGCTGTTTGTCCCAAGGAACAGAATTCACTTGATGTAACCACACAATCAATTATGCTTCCAGAAGCTAATGTAGCGGATGAAAAAGTTGGACCGGTTCCGGCACTGGCACCATTTACCCGCCATTGGTATTGGGGGTTTGGTCCGGCATTTTCGGCCGCAGCAGAGAAGGTGATAAAGGCTCCTTGACAAACTGTATCGCCATTGTCCTGCTCACTCGAACTAATTACAATTCCAACTGGCAGAATAGTATCGACGCGAATGTTAAATGAATCCGGAAAACTCTTGCCACAACAAGCCGATTCGGTAACCAGCGTTAACAAGAAATTACCGCTGTAAGGGAAGCTAATGGTATTGGTTTGACCTGGATTCGATGGAAAGGTATCGACGAGGGTATTGTTTTCATCGTAAAGTTCCCAATAATAAGCTGTGCCTGAAATGGAACTTGTATAAGTACCAGAACTACCTGCGCAAAGGATGGAATCGCCCGAGTTAATGGTTGGGTTGATAACATTGGTTGCTTGGTTGTTGTAAATATCGATAAACTCGGTAAAGGTATAAGCCGCACCGTTTACGATCATGGTAAAGGTTTTTCTGCCGGTGGTGCCAAAAGAAACCGTAACATTCTGTCCAACGGTATACAAGGGCGTAGTTCCATTACCAAAATACCATTCAATGGTTCCGGCTGTTGTAGAAGAAAGCGTTACCGGCGAATTGGTGCATCCTTTTGACTCCACTACTGCCGCAGGTTGTTGCAGGCTATTGATGTTCATCAAAGTAGGTTCTGTGCTTCCGGGAGAAAGATAGAGGTCGTAACTTAATCCGTCGCTCCCCTTCCCGCCTTTTCCGCCATTTCCTCCTTGTCCACCTTCGCCACCATTTCCACCATAACCAGCGTTACAGCTTAGTTGATAATTCCCTCCCGCTCCGCCATTCCCTCCGTTGCCTCCAATTCCGCCGTTTCCTCCTAGTCCACCAAGACCAGGATTTCCGGGTGTAAACACACAATCTTTAAATGAGCCCGAAGCCCCGTTGCCATCCAGATAGACGGCAAAAGATCCGCCGCCGCCCTGACCGCCATCACCTCCAATACCACCTTGTCCACCTTCGCCGCCGCCACCGCCGCCGTTACCACATCCGTTTTTATTTGGAATTAAGCCAAAAATTGGGTCGTAAGGAACATTGCCAATTCCGCCGCCACCACCGCCACCACCGCCACCTGCGCCATTGGTACCAGCCACACCATTGCTACCTGATCCAGGAACAAAAAAACCTCCAGCAAACAGATATTGTCCTGGCAAACCATCCATACCTTGAATTCCATTGCAGCCCTGTCCACCGTTCGAACCGGCATTATTTTCTGTTGCAAAACATTGTCCCAACAAGGCCGTAATATTAAACACCCCAGAAATTGGACTTCCTGCATTTCCTGCATAACCCGGACAAGCCCCTAATCCAGGATTTCCATCATAACCAGGGAAGGCTTCTCCATCGGCTGGGAATTCCCAGGTTCCTCTTTCAGCTCCATCGCCTCCCTCGCCTCCAGCATTGCTGCCAGGAAAAGAACCCGCCCCACCCGGACCACCAGCTCTTGGTGCATCTTCATCTTCGTTGGCATCACCTCCCTCGCCAGGCGTACCTGGAGCACCAGACAAACCTGTTAACCCGTTGTTGCCGTTATTGCCATTTGCAGCATTACCAGAAATAATTTTGCAACGCACAAATTGGTAATTGGAACAACCGGTAAGATATACGCCGTAGGTACTTGCTCCATTGATAAATGCCCCTGAAGTTTGAATGGTTAAATCTTGCAGTCGAAAACCAGTAATCGCTAAGCAGTAAACTGCCACCAACCTCTCGGGATTGGGGTCAGGATTAAGGTTATCCCTGTAAATCTTGGAAGTATAGGAATTTGACTTTGCCCAATTGTTTGTGGCATCAAAACCTCCTTCCATCTCAACATTGGAGGGCAGATACAAGGGATTTGAAATATTGTAGGTGCCCTTAGAAAGGTAAACTTTTTTGTTGGTAGAACTAACCAATGAAAGCCCATACAACAAAGATGCTGGATTGGCCTTAGTACCCGCTGCACCGCTACTTGCGCCGTTTGGAGTAACGTAAATAACATTGCATTCCTGAGCCAAAACCCCTAGGCCAAAAACCATAGATAATGCCAATGAAATTAATTTCCTCATGTAAGTAGACGTAAAAATCGTTCTTTTAGACAAGCGCGCAAGATACAAAATTTTTGAATTGCCGACCATAATGGCGCAGGAAACTTAAAAAAGGCCGAAAGTTTCCAGTTCGGCAAACCAAATTTTAAGAAATCAATATCCCTTAAAGCAAGTCCTTATCGGCTCCTTTTCAACTTAAACAATGGAATAAGCCAATTTATTAATTCAAATAAAACCACGTCAAAATGCAGACAAAAATTATTTATATTACTATTAAAAATATTTATAAATCAAATAAATAAGAATAAATATTATGGATTTAATTGCTCATAAAACCAGTTCAATTCTAAAAACAGCTGCTTTAAAATATTTTAATAACAATATGCATTTGATGCCCGTGGAATTTACGCAGATCTTTTATACTAATATTATTTAACTCAGAAAACAAATTAGCATTTCTTAATTGGGTAAGCCAACTAAATCTAGTAATTCGTTATAGATAATTCGCCAATTGATTTATTTGGGACTTATCGTATTTGCATTTTGATTTAACCCAAATTCAGCATTAGAAATCTATTACAGCTTCCAACTGCTTCAAATACAAGGATTTCAGAACAATTTTTGACTTCAAAATAGTTTACTATTCCTTCACCCAAAAATTAACCTGAAACCCTCGTCTTTATTGCATTTGAAAGCTTCATTACGATTTCTAATGCGTAATTTGGGTTTAATACACTGGAATGAAAAACAAAGGCCAAGCTACAGTAGAATGCTATGCGGAGATGTCGGGCAAGGATAGAGCGTGATACCCCGCAAGCCTGCTCCCCGGGGAATTTTCGGGGGAGCAGGCTGAGGAGTATTAGCGATAGCCTGACCCAACCGCCCATGCAAATGTTGAAATAGAGGTAGAAAGGTTTTGGCGGTTGGGGGCCCGCCAAAGTCAACTTATCAAAAATGGAGAGCTACACCCAATCGTTCATTTAAATCTTGAAGGTTCTAATTTTCACGTACGGAATTTGGGCAGAAAAGGTCTTTAAAAAAAGGTTTCCCTTCCTCTCTTCCGCCTGTCATTTCTCAACAAGCTGATCCAAATGACAAATTCCGGATTAATTCTTCAATTGCAATTTCTCCACCCAATGCTCACCCGATTGCTCGTCTTGAATGGAAATAAAGTACATTCCCGAGCTGTATCCTTGCAAGCTAAGGTCCAATTTCTCTCCAGAAAAGCCTGTGTTCAACAATGTTTTACCAGCAATATCGAGCAAGGAAACCTTATAATCGGATTGGTGGCTCATGTAAACCGTGAAAGCACCAGCACTTGGATTGGGATAAACCAAAGCACCTAAACTTGCTTGAGCGGACGGACCTTCTTCCTCCGTTCCCACATATTGTTGACTGTAAACGGGCAAACTAATATGGGTTGGATGCTCCGTAGAAAACGCAACCCTTTGAACTGCAACCCTTGGTGCATATTCCACTCCGTTGAAGGTATAGGTTTGTCCATCGCCCGGCTTACGACGGAAAAATTCGCCTGCTTGGATAGGAATATTCGGATTCACCTGAAAACGGTCAAAATTAGAACTGCTAATCAATACTTTCATACGGTGACCTTTGCCCCAGGTATAGGCAATCGGGAACATCTGAAACTTGTATTCATAAATTTTCCCTGTCTCAATATTGGTAAACGGTGTTTTATCATTTGGATAGGGAAACTCGGTATCCATTTCAGGGTGCTCCAACAAATTGCGCGCATACTCCCTTCCCCGCGCATTTACTGCCCCTTCCACAACAAAAAACTCGCGTCCATCAGGATAAACATCCAACACCCTAACAAAAAAGTCGGTATCGGTAGAGTCGCCATCATTGGCCCCTCCTGGATTTGATTTGGCATATACAGTAGCATTGGGGAATCCAATTACACACAAGGTATCCGTCATCACATCGGAGGTATAAGCGATAATACCCGGACGGCTCAAACAAGCGGTTCTATTTTCATCGGAATTAAAATCCATTTGTCCTTGACTATCCCTATTTCCATCTGGGGTGCGCTCAATCATATTTCCACCACCGCAGGTACGCAAAGGATCATCTGGATCATGCACATAAATATTGTATTCGTCTTCGATATTGGTTGGTGCCTGTGATGCTCCTGGCAAATCAAGCTTTCCATTGGGATGCATATACACATCTTTGAATTCTACAAAGGGAGCTTGCAACGGAAAGGTATCGGCTGGAAACCAATAATTACCCACCGATTCGTTCTCTGCTACACCATCGTTGTTGGGGCCGGGCACATAAAAACGCACATTCGGTACGTCATAATCATTGGCAAAATCGCGGTAGGGAATGGATACAATACTATCTGTACCTAAGGAAGGAACCAATGGTGTACCGCTTGGTTCGTAATTGTAGTAAATTACCGAATCGGTGATATTGAGCAACGGGGAATTGACAATGATTTTTACACTATCAATGCCTTGGCTACCATTCAACACGCCCAGCAATTGATTAAAAGTCAATTTAATATCTTCTGCCGGAACAACAATGTTACCAAGCACCAAACCGTTTACATTCACAGGTTGGGGGGTCAAATTTTTGGGTATCACGCAGGTGGGTTCGCCAATATAAGACCCTTCCTGATAATTCAAATTATACCTGAACCAGGCGATAAGCTCCGAACGAAGGGCTTTCCCCAATGGAATATTATCGGTATCGAATTCATCAAAATTTAAACCTATCAAATCGATTACATTACCCGGATAGGTCATGTCGCCGGTAGTGCGCTGTCCAATGGTTTGGTGAGCCCACGGACCAATAACCAACTTTTGCAACTTATAATTCTTTTTACTGCGGTCGAGGTGTTTGCGCATATTGGCCCAAGTCTCAATTTGTCCATCAATAAAGATATCCCACCAACCTGTCAAATGATAGGCCGGCACTTCCATATTGGTATACCTCGAGTGGGTCCCGCTGAGCGAACCTTCCCCGTTTTCGTCGACCATGGCTCTCGTAATATCCATATCCGAACGGCCTATACTACTCGGATAATAACCTGCATAGCTTTTATTTCCGGCCGCATCCTCGTATTGGATTTCAACAAAATGGTCGATGGCTTTATTCGCAGCAACAAATTTATTGGGCAGGTTATAATCGAACGAAGAATGGATATTGTTTTGAACGGCTCCAAAATAGGAATCGGCACTAGCATCTGCTTCATCTTCCGGAATGCGGTCATCATCGGTTCCGGTAAAAATTTGGCCTTTTAACCAGCCCGTTACCAACCGGTCTCTGAACACGCCATTGTGATAACCTGTTGATTTATAAAACTCACCCGGTGCTACTATCGGAGTCAAACATTTCAAACCTGGTCGGGTATCATCCACTTTATGCGCCGCGGCTGCCTGGTATTGGTTATAACCCAAAGCCGATGCACCAAACATACCAATACGACCATTAACCATTTTATCATTGATATCGGTAATTCCATCATAATCCAAATCAAAATTCCAACGCAGCGAATCGGTTATGTATTTAATGGAGTAATAACCATCCTCATGCAAATTTCCATTGCTGGGGTGGTTGGGCGGCATCACATCCAAATTGTGCTGGAAAGTATGGTAAGGGTTTTTATTCCAACTATCGCTCATCAAAGGCAAATAAACCCCTTCACTGGTATACCGGCCGCGCATATCTTGCACCGCATAAGCGTACCCTAGCATGGCCACCAACGAACCTTCAGCATTGCTACCATCCCCTTTGTTGTAAGGCGTTCGCGAAAACACCATAGGCAATTGGAAAGGATTGGGATTGGCCTGGTGATTAATGGAGTCGTACCGAATTATTTGCGTTCCCCGTTTAATCAGCATCACCTGAAACTGCATGCCGCTAAAATCTACCGGAACCGTCAAACAGTCGCGGGTAACCGGCAAATACACGTCCGTCATGAGCTTCACCCCATCGTGCATCGAAAAAGGTATGGTATAGGACGTAGACAATTCGCTAAAATCATCAATTTTCCCGTTGAGAACGGCTTGCGAAAAGCCCGTCACTTGAGCAATTAGACCGCATGCTGCCAGTAGAACTTTTTTCATATTGGGTGGGGGTGTTAGGTAAAAGTAGGCAATGATAAGAAACTTATCAGAGAATGCAAACTTTTGATGGTTTATTCTCGGTTAGCCCTTTCAAAAGTTTGTAAAAAGTTGAAAAATGGCTTGAGAATCGTTAGGGTCCTCCATCTAAAAATACTCGTTTTTTGTAGGCGGGTCCCTTTTCGGCCAAACCCATTTCTACCCTGAAAAAAGTTTGGCAATGGCCGAAAAGGTCGCGCTTTCGCTAGTACTCCTCGGCCTGCTCCGTGCCTCCGCAGTCCTGTGGGGTACCACGCTCTATCGCTACCCGGGGTGCTTCGTGCCCGGTTTTTACCTGTTTATCTTCCTTTGGTTCTTCGTATAGTCCGTTTTCTATGTTTGTCATCAAAAAATTTTACCTTAATTGCTCACCATTTTTTTTTACCATTGTCTTCTGTTTTACCCTTCATCACCTCTACCATGCGTTTGTTTTTACTCCTCCTTTCCTTCTTATTTATCGGACTTTTTTCATTGGCTCAAACTTATCCTATTGGCCATCGCACCATCACTTTCAACGACCCCCTTCGCAGCGGAGGCTTTGGAAGTGGAGGCGGTACAGGTAGACAAATCCAAACCGAAGTATATTACCCCGGTGCAGCCGCAGGCGATAATGTATCAGTGGCCTTTGGCTCCTTTCCGGTGGTTGTATTTGGTCATGGCTTTCAAATGACTTGGGATGTGTATTCGCCCATTTATGATAGTCTGGCAAGAAGGGGCTTTATTGTTTGCACCCCCAGAACAGAAGGAGGACTTTTGCCAACCCATACCGAATTTGCTAAAGATTTGGCCTTGGTGCTCGACAAAACCTTGGCTTTTAACACCGATGTAAACTCTCCATTCTATGGACGAATCAACGGCAAAAGCGCCATCGGCGGACATAGCATGGGCGGAGGATGTAGCTTTCTGGCGGCCCAATACACTTCCAACGAAACAGCTATATTCAATTTTGCTGCGGCTGAAACCAATCCTTCGGCTATTGCCCAATGTTCAACCTCGGTTTCGGCGCCCCTCTTGGTGATTGCCGGAAGTTATGATGTGGTGGCCCCCCCAGCAGATAATACGGATCCGATGTACGCTGCCGCACTTTCTCCTTGTAAAACCTATTTCAATATTACAGGAGGATACCATTGCCAATTCTCCAATGTTTCTACCCAATGCCAGTTTGGGGAAGGCACCCTGTTTCCACCTTCCGGTGGTCCTTCCCGCGCCGCTCAATTGCAATTGACCCGGGATGTTTTAAACCCCTTCCTTGATTTTTGGTTGAAAGGCATTTGCAGCCAATGGACTAACCTAATGAGCATTTATTCAAATTCTACCGCTTATACCACCCAGCAAAGCTGCAATGTGGATTTCCCTAGTTCAGCCACTATTACGCCAAGTGGTTCAGTAGCCATTTGCCAAGGTGCCTCAACTAACCTTTCGGTGAATGCAGGCACATACCAAGTACTTTGGAGCAACAACCAAACCAACAATACAATTTTGGTAAACTCCGGAGGAAACTATACAGTTACGCTTACCGGTAGCAACAATTGCTCTGCTACTTCGGCCCCAGTTTCCGTAAGTATCAGTCAACCCAATGCCACCATAACACCTAACGGACCTACCACCTTTTGTGAAGGCAATTCGGTAACCTTATCCGTTCCTACAGCCGCTAGTTACGCCTGGAGCGATGGAAGTGCGGCCGCCAGCTTAACCGTAAACCAAAGCGGAACTTATTCGGTAAGTGTTACCGATGCGAATGGTTGCGTGGCGAATTCTACTTCCTTAACTGTAACGGTTTTAGATAGCTTAACACCAAGTATTCTAAGCCCAGATGGATTGCAACTAGGCGGCAACTCGTCTCTTCGCTTGCAATTACCCGACTCAGCCAGCTACAACCAAATTCAATGGTCGAACAATGCTACAACAGGTTCCATAGCAGTGAACCAAGGCGGACAATATTGCGCCTTTGCCAACAATAGCCAAGGCTGTGGCGGAACTACCTGCATCAACGTAAACCAAAGTCCACTCCCCGATGCCAGCTTTAACCTGGGCTCTATTCCACCGTACGTAAACTCCCAAGCCATCGATTTTGCAGCCAATGGCTCCGATGCCGACTACCTCTATTCCTGGGATTTTGGTGATGGCACCACCTCCAACAGCGCTAGCGAGCAACACAGCTATTCTACACCGGGCGATTATACAGCCTGTTTGGAGGTTACCAATAGCGTTACTTCTTGCACAGCCCAAACTTGCCAAACTATTACCGTTGATCAATTTATTGGCCTTGAGGAAAAGGTAGTATCTCCCGTAGAATTATACCCAAATCCTTTATCAAATGGCCAAAAATTGACCGTTCGGTTGGCAGAAAAATCTGCTTTTTCATTGTACGATTCGGCTGGCAGAAATTTACTTAAAACCTCCTTACCAACAGGTGAAAACCAATTGGATTTGAGTGGTTTTTCGGTGGGTGTTTATTTTGTGCAAGTCAACAACCAACATTTTAGAATTAGCTTAAGGTAGGTTTATCAATAGGAAAATTAAACTACGATTCGAGACAAGTACTGGTAAGCTTTTTAGGTGGAATTTGCTTAAACCCAGATTACACTTTCGAATGGGACAAACGATTAACTGGTTGCAAATCAAATAATTCGAATTAATGATTCTTGCAATTGATTGTTTGCGATTAAAATAAAGTTGAATTAGCTAACCTACTTAGCACTTTTAGGTGAGGCATGTTTATAGAATCAAAAACAACTAGCATTCACCATGAGCACCAGAGATGCGACATCTACTTTGATATAGAATAGCCATAACGCTCCGCTGGCCCTCGCATGAATCCATTCCTAAATTCAATTCTATGCACAAATGGCTGCTACCCAGCCTTTACTCAAATTACGCCTTAGGATGGGATATTTTGGGTTAAACCAACCATACAATTGGACTATATAATTGGTCCATTCGGTATTAACCCAACTTAATCAATAGGAGGATTTATTTATCCGAACTACTTGATTTAGTTGGGTTTACCCCTCCCGAAGAACTTTCGGGATAGCAGTTGTTATCAATTTGGATAAACAAATTGATTTACAACTGGTTAATCGATTATGCATTTCTAATGCATAATCTGGTATTAACATTTGGTAGCAACAGGGGGCCACCAAAATAAAAAAAGCCCCCAACCAAATGGTTGGAGGCTTTTAAAAGCTGGACAATGGAACTAGTTAAATGTAACAGTTTTCGTATTTACAGATTCTTTTACGAAATAAATTTTACGTCCGCTATAGGTTTGAGAATTGTAATTATAAGCGGCCACTTGGATAATTCCAGCACCGGTGCCCAAGGTATTCATTTCGGCTTGGGTGAAGCTAACATTGCCTGCTGCACTGCCGGCAACTGTTTTCTGAAGTGTGGCGTTTCCGGAACCTCCTGCTACTATAAACAATACCGAATCAGCATTGTAAATTGGAGCCGAAAGAACGAAATCAAAGGCTGAACTATGGCTTATGGTGGTATTGGTTACAGCAATTTGAGGGTTTGAAGGCCAGTTAGTTTGGTCTACTTTGTTGAAGGCCGGAACATTGCCTGCACCTGTTACATCCCAAACAACATCCGTACCATTGAATTCGATACCTGTTACATTGGTTTGACCGATCTGGTTTACATATGCATTGTTAGATGATTTGGTAAGGGTATTGTCGTTGCATTTTACAGTTCCTCCATCGAGGTAGGTATTTTGTACATCCCAGAAAGCAACAGCACCCAAACCAACCACAATCTCTGTCTGACCTATAATTGGCACCGTTTGGTAGGTTACGGTTTTAACAGCTGCGCAAACACCACCAGCATCGGAAGGTTGAGGGGTAGCTGGGCTGCTAGCACTTAGGGTATTGGTTGTATTGGTTGTTTCTTCTTCTTTTTTGCAGGAAGAGACCAACACAGTGGCTGAAATAGCTAGACAAACGAGGGTATTGATTTTGTTCATGTTAGTTAGATTGGTTAGGAGATGCAAAGGAAAGGCAATACCCACCAAGCACAAGCCCTATTTAGAGCCTATTCTTACTAAATTAACCCCTAATTTGTTGATATACAAACAATACGGGCCAATCAAAAGAGACTGAACTTTTAGAAAATAACTGCGAAAATGATGGTCATAATTAAGGTAACGGCACCTACAATCATTCCAACCAATCCAAAGATTTTACCCATATTGAGGAAGGGGGCAAATCTACCGCTATCGGCTCCCTTTTTGGCAAAAATCAGGGCGATAATAAAGGCACTCAATCCGAAAAGCAGGGCCATCAATGCAGGAACCCCACCTGTGGCAAACAATCCGGTTACGATAGTCATTACCATACCGACAATGGCCCAAATGGAAAAAACCATGGAAAGAATTCCCATTCCGAAGGATACAAAACTGAAAATCGTATTCAAAATAGTATTGGCATCGGCTGCTGGCTTTTTGAAACGCTTCTTCTTTGCCTTAATTTCTTGGGCAATTTGCTTTAGGCTAGTAGGCGATGCTTGCGCTACATCCATTGTGTTAGAAGGGACTTCACTCAGATTTTGAACAACTTCAGGTGTGGTTTTGGGAGATAAATCAATTTCCGAACTTGTTGCAGCAAATGCTTGAATTTCGCGCGTACTTGCTTCTTGAATGTCCTCTGATTTAGAAGAAAGATTGGCCTTTTCTGAAGTTGATTTATAGGTAACCGATTGGGTTTGCTTTTCCTTTTTGTTCCAATCTACATGATATCCTTTGAGATGTTCTCTTTTTGTAATTGTGCAAGAACTGAGCACAGTGGTAAGGACCAAGATTCCTGGTAAGATTTTGTTTTTCATGGTTTTTGAAATTTAAAGTTTTACTCTTTTTACCCTTCTACCGCCACAACTTCTTCTACTTCTGGAACCATTTTTTTCAGAAGGGTTTCGATTCCTGCCTTAAGAGTTAAGGTCGAGGAAGGACAACCGCTGCATGCACCTTGGAGCACCACACTTACTTTACCTTGGTCGAATGATTGAAAAACTACGTTTCCCCCATCGCCTTCTACAGCTGGACGGATGTATTCATCAAGAATAGCCACGATTTGTTTTTCAATATCCGTTTCAGGATCTTTATCTGTAACTGTCATTGCCCGGTGCTGCTTTTCCTTTTCTTCGGGAGTGTATTCCACTCCTTCATCTAGTACTTTGCCACCGGCAGCTACATAATTTCTTAGGAAATCGCGCAGTTCAAGCATTACCTCTTCCCAATCTACAAAGGCACCTTTGGTAACGGTGATGTAGTTTGCCGCAATAAAAACACCTGTTACAAAAGGAAATTCAAACAATTGGGCAGCCAGTGGAGAGGCTTGTGCTGCCTTAAAGGAATTGAATTCGACCGGTCCAACCGTATTGATATACAGGTTGAAGACAAATTTCATGGAGTTTGGGTTAGGTGTGCTTTCGGCATACACGCTAACAGGAAGTTGTTTTGACATAATGGTTATGCAAAATTACTCCTTAATCACTTTGAATCGCGCAGTTTTTTCGCCTGATTTTACAGAAAGGGAATAGAAACCAGCTGAAAGGTTTGGCATCGACAAAGAAAGGATGTACTCGGGCTTAACTTGAGTGGCATAAACCCTTTGTCCCATAGCATTTTCCAATTCAATATTGATTAAATCTTTTGGTACTTGTTCGAAATCCAAATTAAGTTTAGTTTGGAAAGGATTTGGGAAAAGTAGGATTTTTGAGCCATCTGCAAATTGTTCTTCCATTCCTACTTTACCTTCTTCGACAACAATTGTTTGGGTTACAGAGGTAGAACAATTGTAGTTGTAAGTAGTTAGGGTAATGGTATACACACCAGGCGAGGCATAAGCATAAACCAAGGTGTCTTCGTTGGAGGTATTTCCATCCCCAAAATCCCATTCATAGGATTCGGCATTTGCACCAGAACCGGAAAGAATCACCGTTCCCAATTCAGACAAGAAAACGGTATCCGTATTGGCATCCAATTCAGCAGTTAGGCCAAGCGTAGAGCAATTCCATAAAACATTTACAACAGTTGAGGCCGTATCGCTACAAATACCATTTCCCGAAATCAGGAATACCGGGAATTGGCCGCCTTCGGTAAAGGTATGCGGGGCTGCGGAGGTAGTAACCAAGGGTGTTCCATCTCCAAAACTCCAAATCCACGATGTTGCGCCTGGTACTGTAGCATCTTGGAAAGAGGCCGGCACACCCACCGAAACAGTTGAAGGACCATTAATACCTGTAGTTATTGTTGGAGTCAAGGTTAAGATCATAGCATCGGAGGCTTGGCAACCGTATTGGTTGGTAATGGTCACACCGTATTGTCCTTGCATAGAAGTAACAAGTGTTTGGGTGTTTCCTCCGGTAGGATTTCCATTGAAGGTCCATTCATAATCAGAACCAATATTTTGGGCATTAAGTTCGGGCATTGGTTCATTTGAACAGATGGTAACATCAAACCCAAGGTTTACCCGTGGGTCGCTGATGGCTACTCTAATACTATCGCTACCTTGGCAGCCTGAAGGAGCAGTTACGGTTACACCATAACTACCCGGAATAGTGGATTGAAAGGTTCGGGTATTAGAACCAATTGGGTTTCCATCCAAAGTCCAAATGTAATTTCCACCATAATAGTTGGCATCCAGCAATGGGAAAGGCGAATTCAGGCAAATAGTGGTATCTTCTAATCCAAGGGGAAGAGTTGTGTAAACATCAAATTGGATAGTATCTTTTCCAATACAGCCGCTTCCATAATCAACAGTAACGGTGTATTCGCCTGGTCCGCCAGCTTCAACGATATTGGTGTCGGCACCAAAAGCGGCGCCATTGGAAGTCCAGGTATAGGTTGCACCGGCAAAGCCTGTAGCCTGAAAATCAGGCAATGGTTCAAGGTAACAAATAGCGGTATCTGCTCCCAAATTCGGTTGAACTGCTGAAAGGACCCGAATGGTATCAATAACCTTTGAAACGCCGCAACAGGTTGTAATTTCAAGTGTTACAGGATACAGTCCTGGTGCATCATAGGTCACTTCACCTGGATTTTGTGACAGGGAATTGGGCAGGGAACTTCCTGGGATTAACCAATTATACGATTGAGCCGAGGCGGTGGTACTAAGCGAAGTGCTTTGTCCGGTACAAATCGTTTTGCGGGTTGCATCGATTACGGGTTTAGTAAAGGAGGTTTCGAGATTGATAAAATTGGCAAAGAAATAAGGTACCCCATCTACTACCAAGGTTATGTTTCGATAGCCCAATGGATTGGTGTATTCAACACTGACATTGTTCCCTGTTACGGTTTGAGGCACAGCACCATAACCAAAAAGCCAGGCAATTTGGCCAGTTGCATTGGTACTAGCAATTACAGATGAATTGGAACAGCCATAATATTCTACATTCACTTGTGGCGCATATGGATTGTAACTATAAGGTCTTAAAACGGGCATTCCTCCCGGTGTTTCATATAATCCTGCACTCATTCCGTCGGAGCCTTTTCCTCCGGGACCACCATTTCCACCTTTTCCTCCATTTCCACCCTTTCCACCTTCACCATTGTTACAACTATGATCAGGTCCATTATCCCCAACTACACCACCAGCGCCGCCTTCACCACCTAGTCCGCCCTGTCCACCCGGACCGCCAGCTCCACCTTGACCACCTTGACCAGGATTATACACGCAGTCTTGTATGATGCCATTGAGACCATTGTTATAAATAAATATACAGAAGGAAGCACCGCCTCCGGTTCCACCCAAACCACCTTGTCCGCGTTGACCACCTTCACCGCCGCCGCCGCCGCCGCCGCCAGTTCCTGAGGTAAAGAAAAGAGTATCGGCAGTAAGCGGATGAACAGCTGCAGGTTCACAGCCTTTTCCACCGCCGCCGCCGCCGCCGCCAGCTGCCCCTCCGTCGCTTTGTCCAGGATTACCTTGTGAACCATCGCCAGGAATATAATATCCACCCGAAAAAGTAGCAATGCCTTGAGCTCCTGGATTCCCTGGAATTCCATCATATCCGTCAAAACCTACCCCACCTCTGTTGGACGATGTTGCCATACAATTCCCGTTCACGAAAGTTAGCTGACAAACTTCTTGTCCACCAGCACCGCCGTTTCCGGATAATGGACCAGCACCGCCTTGTCCGGGATTTCCGGGAAAGGCATAGTCTGTATTGGGTATTGAATAATAGAGTGTTTCGCCAAGTACAACCTGTGTATCCACATCGAAGCCACCTCTTAAACCTCCATCGCCACCGTTACCACCACCAAAGGAGCCAGGGTAAGAAGGAGCTGCACCAAGCCCTCCAAGGTAACAACAAGTGCCATTACCTGTTGTGTAGGTTGATAAGGAAGAGGTACCGTCACCTGTTTCTCCCTGTTGCCCATCTGCGCCGTCTACCCCATCCACTCCAGGTAAACCAGGTAGTCCATCACTACCCTTTCCTGTATTTATGATACACCTTGATATCAGGTAATCAGAACAATCGGATAAATAAAATGCATAAATACTTGTTCCGTATCCGCCAGCATCGGCCACATTGATCGTCAAATCCTGAAACCTAAAGCCTGATTTCGAAATCCCGTTGAACACAATCAATCGACTTGGATTACTTAGGGCATTCGAACTATCGCGGTTGATACTTGTTATGTAAAAATTACTCTTTTGCCAAGTTGTTCCATCAAAACCACCTTCAATAATGACATTGTTGGGAATATCAATGGTGGTTGAAACTGGATAAGTTCCTTGGGCTAAGCGAAGATGCTTCACAGAGCCCGCGGCCAAAGTAAGACCATAGTCTAAAGAGGCTGGATTGGCTTTTGTGCCGGCCGTTCCAGAAGAGGCGCCGGTTGGTGAAACATAAATATACCCACATTCTTGGGCATTTAACCCAAAATGTACTTCAAAAAGTAGTAAAAAAAATACGAGTTTTCTTAGCGTTGCTTTCAATTGGCTTACCATACTTGTTAACCTGCAATAATAAGGAAAATTATGAAAATGAACAAAACCAATCTCAAACAAGGTTATTGACTAAAAAAATTTTGAAAGCATAGGTTGATAGGCCGTTCCGACCAGGGTAAAAAACCGAAATTCTTGACATCCCAAGCTTAAAACAGGCAAAATTTAGAAAAGCAAACTTAGCGGCAGTCCTTCAGCAAAATCTGAATTCATGGAAAGGGAAACCGAGGAAATTTTATCTTCAAATTCGTTAAATTTTAATGAAACAACTAAAAAATTCATTCGTTATAGGGCGCTGGACTAAAAATTTCTATTTTCGCCCTAATTCTTTAAGACACTGTTCCCTCACATGAAAAAATTCTGTTTAACAACCCTGGCCTTAATGCTAGTTGCTATTGTAGGCGCCTGGGCCCAATCGTTTGAAGGTTCCATCGAATTCAAACGTATTCTACCCAACGACACTTCTATTTACGTTTACCATGTGAAAGGAAATAAGGTAAGAATTGACGAAATGGCTTCGGATGGTAAAACTGTTGAAGGAACCATGTTGGTTAATTTGACCGATAAAAAAATGTTTGCCTTGAGCCATGACCGCAAATTGTTTATGGAAAGACCTTACAAAGCAGACGAAGGAAGTAAAATGAACCTTGAAGTTGAACGCAGCGGAAACACCAAATACATCAATGGGTTTGAATGCTCACAATGGCGAGTAAAAAACAGGGAAAAAGACAGCGAAATAACCTATTGGGTAGCAGAAGGTAATTTCGATTTCTTCCAACCCTTGCTTCAAACCATCAACCGTAAGGATAATTTTGCCACTTTCTATTTGCAAGTTCCAAACACAAAAGGATTTTTCCCAATGTTGGCAGTAGAACGCACCTTGCTGAGGGATGAAAAAGGTCGTTTGCAAGTGACTAAAATCAATAAAAAATCATTGGATGCTTCTTTTATGGAAATTCCAAAAGGCTATGTAAAAGTGGATAAATAAACATCTGCTTAATCACCAACAAAAAAGGCCTTCCATTTGGAGGGCCTTTTTTGTTGGCAAAACAATTCCCTTTCACATTGTTTTCTTGCATCTATCTTCTTTTACCCAAAATCGTCATTTCCACTTTTTCCTTCTAGGTTCATTTTCAGAAAGGCTAGCGATAACTAAATCAAGCAGTTCATTTAGGATAGTCCTCTTCATGGTTTATATGGGCATTTTCGTTTTTGCATTTAATACCGAATGGAAATAATGTATAGTCTAATTTTAGGCTCACATTTTCTTAAAATAATTGGACTACCATACTGTATCCTCGGCATTTACCAATTTAAATTTACAAATAGCCTTTGGACTATTTATAAATTAAACCCAAATTCAGCAATAGAAATCTATTACAGCTTCCAACTGCTTCAAATACAAGGATTTCAGAACAATTTTTGACTTCAAATTAGTTTACTATTCCTTCACCCAAAAATTAACCTGAAACCCTCGTCTTTATTGCATTTGAAAGCTTCATTACGATTTCTAATGCGTAATCTGGGTTAAAATTGGTATAATTTGGCAACTATGGGATGAAATACAAAGGCCAGGACTCAGTAGAATGCTATGCGGAGGTGTCGGGCAAGGATAGAGCGTGATACCCCGCAAGCCAGCAGCCCCCTCGCATTTTTGGGGGCTGCTGGCTGAGGAGTATTAGCGAAAGCCTGACCCAACCGCCCAGGTAAAAGCTTAATTTAGAGGTAGAATGGTTTTGGGCGGTTGGGGGCACGCCAAATTAGAAAAATGAGAAGTGAGAAAAGAGGAGTGAGAAGTGAACGGGAAACCTCAAATTTTCATGCCCATTTGTGCTTTTTCATTGGTTTCAAATGACGATTTTGGGTTGAAGGCTATCCTTTCCCGGTGCTGCCAAATCCGCCGGTACCTCTGCCTGTTTCACTTAGCTCTTCCACCTCAATCCATTCCGCTTGAGCGTGGGCGGCAATTACCAATTGAGCAATTCGTTCCCCATCATTCACCACAAAAGTTTCATTCGAAAGATTCACCAAAATAACTTTGACTTCACCACGGTAGTCGGCATCCACTGTGCCTGGAGCGTTTAATACCGTAATTCCTTTTTTGGCCGCTAATCCGCTTCTTGGTCTCACCTGGGCTTCAAATCCAACAGGAATTTCCATATACAAACCGGTAGGAACCAAGGCTCTTTCTAGGGGTTTTAATTCAATTGGGGTTTCCAAATTGGCGCGCAAATCCATACCTGCAGCCGCAGTTGTTTCGTAGGCAGGGAGGGGATGATGTGACCGGTTGATTATGTTAACTTTCAATTTCATTCTGGTTGGCGTTTGATTGGGGAATAAATTTAAATAAATCTTTTGCTATAACTCCATAGGAAACGCCCATGAACAGCAGAATCCACAAGGTGTTTATACTCAACTTTAACAGGAGGTTACTGGATGCAAAATGAAGACTTATACCATATAAAACCAAGGCAAAACCCACCATAAAAAAGAACTTGCCCAAATCGTATTCGATAGGGAAATGTTTTTGTCCCCATAAATAGGAAACCACCATCATTGCGGCATAACAGACCAAGGTGGTGTAGGCTGCCCCGAGGTAACCAAGGCTAGGAATTAAAACCAAGTTCAGCACTAAGGTTAGAATAGCGCCAAATATGGAAATATACGAACCATACAAGGTACGATCGGTTAATTTAAACCAAATCCCCAAATTGTAATAAACCCCTAGACATAGGTTTGCCATCAATAAGTAGGGCACGATGGGTAATCCTTCCAAAAACTGACTACCCGTTTTGCCGATGAAATATTGAATGGCATCCATAAAAAGCATGGTACCCAGGAACACCAAACAGCATCCAAAAACAAAATAGGTCATCACTTGGGCATAAATTTTACGTCCGCCGCCTTGCTTATGCCGACTGAAGAAAAACGGTTCAGCTGCATACCGAAAAGCCTGAACACAGATACTCATGATGATGGAAAGCTTGTAGCAAGCCCCGTAAACACCAATCTGATGCATAATTTCATCAGGAGGCAAGGGCAAGAGGTACTTCATCATAATCCGGTCGAAGGTTTCATTGACCATGCCCGCCAAACCCATCACCAAAATCGGAATGGCGTACTTTATCATCCTATTCCAAAGTATACGATCTGCTTCCTTATACGAAAAACCAAGTTCAGGCAATAGCATTAGCAGGGTCAAACTGCTGGAAATTAAATTGGAAAGGAAAATAAAATTAACCAGTTTCTCCTGTCCAAGGAAATCGGTAAACCAGGGAAGAAGAGCTTGGGATTTAAGATAAGGTATTCCCAAGATGAAGAACAAATTGAAAAATACATAACTGAAAATATTCACCAATTTGATGATGGCAAACCGTATGGGACGATTGGTGGCACGTAAGCGGGCAAAGGGAATGGCTGTAATTGCATCAATGGCTACGATCCAAGCAAACCAAACAATATACAAGGCATAATTGGCGGCCATTTCAGGACTGCCTGCCCCGTTTAAGAAATTGGCCAATGGTATTCGAAAGGCCCAAATTAATAGTAGAAATATGAAAGAGCTCGACAACAAACTCACCAAGGCTGTAGCAAAAACCGATTTTTTGTTGTTTTCTCCTACATAAAAACGGAAAAAGGCAGTCTCCATGCCATAAGTCAATAAAATCCCTAAAAAGGTGACATAAGCATACATTTCGGTTACCACACCATATTCCTTTGGTATAAGATTATAGGTGTAAAGCGGCGTAAGCAAATAACCCAACATCCGACCAACAATGCTACTGAGTCCATAGATAGCAGTTTCGGAAAATAACTTTTTAAGGGTTGACATTGAAGCTACAAAGTAACAACATTCTACCAATGGAACGTGAATCCAACGAGGCAGATTTCAACCTTCCCATCTTTGAAACTCAATTTACCTTAGTTTTGGTCCGAATATGGACTCAGTTCACATAAGGCCTGCCGAAGAAAGCGATTTGCCTGGAATCTTGGTAATTTATAACCATGCTATCGAGCATACAACCGCTGTTTACAATTACAAAGCTCATACCTTGGCCATGCGTAAACAATGGTGGGAAGAAAAAAAGCAATTGGGGCATCCTGTTTTAGTTGCCGAATTAAAAGGAAAAGTAGTAGGGTTTGCCTCTTATGGTCCGTTTCGCGCTTGGGCTGCTTATAAGTACAGTTTCGAAAGCTCGGTTTATATTCATCCTGATTTTCATGGAAAAGGGTATGGAAAGGCCTTGCTTCAACAACTCATTGGCCAGGCAAAAACTGAAAAAGTGCATACCTTAGTGGCAGGAATTGATGCTGAAAACCAGGCCAGTATTGCACTTCACCAAAAACTGGGATTCCAGGAAGTGGGTCATTTTAAACAAGTAGGATATAAATTCGGCCGCTGGTTGGATTTGGTTTTCTACCAGTTGTTGCTGGAAGGACCCGAAAATCCAGAAGACTTTTAGGGATTTGAGGGGATCGATTTAACCCAAATTCAGCATTAGAAATCTATTACAGCTTCCAACTGCTTCAAATACAAGGATTTCAGAACAATTTTTGACTTCAAAATAGTTTACTATTCCTTCACCCAAAAATTAACCTGAAACCCTCGTCTTTATTGCATTTGAAAGCTTCATTACGATTTCTAATGCGTAATCTGGGTTTAAACTAAAATCTCACCACAAAATTTTCTTTTATTTTCCCCTTTTTGAAAAACACCAACCCGATGAAAAACAAGTCGATGGTGATGGAAACCTCGGGATGCCTTTTTATTTCTTCCCAAGCTTGTTCCATTTCTTCGCTCCAGTGGATATCGTCAAAAATAAAAAGACTGTGTTCTTTTGCCAAGGGTAAAAACCTATGGAAATAGTCCATGGTTGGGGCATAACGGTGGTTACCATCAAAAAATGCAAGATCAACTTGATGGAGGTCGGTTGCCAGTTGAGGCAAGGTGTCTTTAAAATCACCTATTCGCAAGTCAATATTTTTCAAACCCAATTTATCGAAATTCTCCCTGGCTACTTTTGCCGTTTCCGGACAGCCTTCCAAACTGTAAATTTTGGATTGACTATTGGCCGACGCTAAATAGGCCGTTGTCATCCCTAATGATGTACCTAATTCAACTATAGTTTGTGGTTGAAAATGATTGGCCAACCTAAAAATTACCTGTCCGTATTTGCTAGGCTTTGCTGCCCTTTTGGCAATTTGGGCAACAGCCTTTTCCTTGGTATTTCCAAAACCTGAGCCTGCACCCAAATCCAATACCTGAATGGTGCGTTTATCTTGTAACAAAGCATCCCTCAAGCGTTCAATTCGATCGTAACAATAAAAAGTGTTCTCGTTGTAAAATACTTCTTCGGTTAAGCTGTAAACAAAAGGAGAATGCAGCCCATGCAGATTTACCCCTTTCCAATAATACTTGGCATATTTTAGGGCCAGTTGAAACGGATTATACATCTATTCTTCTCCTCCGTCTGTTATTTCGTCCAATCCAATCGCATCGGGCGGAAGTCGTTTGGCCGCTTTTACACCCAATTCCTTTAAGTTTTGTGCTTTACTCGACAAGCCACCTTTGCCTTGAAGCTTGGTCATGGCTTCATCATAGGATTTGGAGGTAAGGTCCATGTTTCGTTTAATTTTCAGCATATCCTCGTAAAAGGCTACGAACTTATCGTACAATGCACCACCTTGTTTGGCAATTTCCAAGGCATTTTGGTTTTGATGCTCATGTTTCCAAATAGAGGCAATGGTTTTTAGGGTTGCCATAAGGGTAGTAGGCGTAACCAAAACAATACGTTTATCCCATGCGAAACCAAATAAGTTGGGTTCAAGTTGCATGGCGGCACTGAAACTACCTTCCAGAGGAATAAACATTAAGACAAAATCGAGGGAATTGAGTCCGCCCAAATTATGATAATGCTTTTCGTAAAGTCCGGTGATATGGGTTTTTAGGGATTTTACCAACTCTCCTTGGGCTTGTTTCCGTTTTTCTTCCGTTTCGGCATTGGTGAGGGAGTTCCAGGCCAGCAAACTCACTTTACTATCAATTACCAAATGGCGGTTTTCGGGAAGATTAATAATCACATCCGGTTGGAAACGGTTTCCTTCTTCATCCTGCAACTTGAGGCCTTCCGCTTGTACGGTATATTCTACTCCTTTTCTTAAGCCACTTTGCTCCAAGAGTTTCTCCAAAATCATTTCTCCCCAATTGCCCTGAAGTTTGTTTTGTCCTTTCATGGCATTGGTGAGTTCGGTGGCCTCCTTGCTTATTTGCTGGTTTAGCTCTGCTAGGGTTTTTATTTCCTTCTCCAGAGCAAACCTTTGCTTTGATTCTTTTTCATAAGTCTCATCCACTTTCTTCTCAAACTCCTTTATGCGATCTTTCAGGGGACTTAAAATATCTCCGACCGCTTTTTCATTCACCTTGGTAAACTCTTCTGAATTTTGTTTAAGTAATTTATTGGCAATGTTCTCAAATTCAGTTTGGAAGCGCTTTTGAAGACTTTCAAATTCCACCTTCTGATCGGCCATACGGGTTTCTTGCTCTCTAAATTTTGCAATGGAATCCGATAATCGTCTATCCAAATTATCTCGTTCGGTGCGCAAGGTTGCCAATTCAGCCTTCCTTTCTTCTGCATCCCTTTCTAACAGCAAAGCCTTTTCCTGAAAACGAGTCAATTGCTCTTTTTCGTTCCGAAGCTGCCCAATGGTAGCCTTTAGTTCAAGACCTTCTTTCTCCAATATACTCAACTTCTCTTGGGCTTTTGCTTGCTCCAATTGCAGCTGGGTAAGGTTCAGATTTGTTTGCTCGAGCTGATTTTGCAAGGCAGGATTGGGTCTGGATTTTAGCAAAAGGAAAGCAATAAGTCCTCCTAAAATAAGCCCTATGACTAAGTATAAAATTTCCATCATTTTGAAACACGAAGATACAAGGGATTGTTTTACCTCTTTTCACTAACAAAGCGAATATTGGGCGATTACTCTTTTAGATTCAATTCGTCTATTATGAGGGATAATTAAGTTTACCAGATTGATTTAAAAAGACTTAATCCATCCGAGGTACACTGAACTAAATATTGTTCTTATTTGGAAAAACAGATTGATTATTAGCTGGTTAAGTATTGAAGTATTTCTAATAAAAATTTTGCTTTATTCCTACCAATTTCACCATTCTAGCAAATAAAAATGGCTGCCCCGTTTCCGAAGCAGCCATCTTCATCAATACACAAACACAATTATTTCACTAACACTTTCAAGGTTTTAACCGAACCATTCGAATGGATGCGTACAAAGTATAAACCTTGGCTCACTCCACCCAAATTCAAGTTTAGGTTATGGCTTCCTGCACTTAGTTTTCCTGCGAATAAAGTAGAAACTATTTTTCCACTCAAATCCATCAAACTTACTTCTGTTTGACCTTTTTCAATGGTAGTCATATCTAAGTTTAAGTCGGCCCCATCGTTCGGGTTTGGATATACACGAGCATTGGCAATATTCACTGGTCTTTCATTGATACCAACTGTAACGCTGATTTGTTTGGTAATCGTTGAATCACCACATGGACTGTAAGCTGTCAAAGTAACCGTGTAGATACCTTCAGAAGGATAGGTAAAGCTTGGGTTGGCTTCGGTTGAAATATCATTAGTAGTACCGTCAACACCGAAATCCCATAGGTAGGTTGTTCCGTTGGTTGAAGCATTGGTAAAGCTAGCTTCCAAACTGCTGGTAGTATTGCTAAAATCAGCAATAGCACCCGGCAAGAAAATAGTACCGGTATATGCAGTGTTTTGTGGATCCCAGTTGGCCCAGCATTCAGTCCAGTTTTCTGAACCAAAAGCCCCACGGTAATTCACTTGTTCAATGGCATTGCTTTGTAAAGCTGCATTGCTGAAATCAGCACCTGTCAACAAAGGCGAACTTGTTTGTGGAATAAAATCAGGATTAGTCAAATTAAAGGCATCGTTTACCAACAACTCAGCATTGGTTGCCAAAGTAGTATTGGCAAAACCTGCGGTGTTAAACCAAGAACTGATATCCCAAGCACTTCCACTAGCCACAGCTAAGTTGGTAGCACAACCTGAAATAATGTTGTTGCGGTAATTTAAATCATTGTTGGTGGCGTTTGTTTCGGTAGCAGCTCCATCAACCAATAATCCAACAGGATAACCAGCAAAGTTGGAGTTGAACACGTCGATAGCAGAATTTCTTCTCAAATGCGCCGCACGTTTATACAAGGAATTGATGGTTGTATTGGCCTCAACTTGTGGACCATAGATACTAAAGTTGCTAAAGGTTGGATTGGTAATTGGTGTAGCGGTGGTGCCTTGACCATCGTTATCACTTTCAAAACCATTCGAACCGCTTTGGTCAGCAATGTTCGGATCGCGCAAGGCCACACCAAATTGAAGTTTCCCGCTATAACCATTGTCGGTATCAAAATCATCATCCCAACCGCGGAAAGCAATCAAATGTTTGGCATTCACACTGCCTCCAAACCACTCGTATGAATCGTCGCCTGAATATGAAATCTGGATGTTTTGGATGCTTGTACCACTTCCTACACCGGCACAAGTCAAACCGTTGATCTCTTGGTTAGGTTGGAAAGGAATACCAGGGAATTCGATACGGATATAATTTAAACTACCTGAATTATCAGCAGCATCGGTTCCACCATAAGTAGCACCAGTTCCGCCTTCAACAACGCCTGTTCCGCCAGGCAAGTTAACCGGAGCTTTTCCGCACAGAATAATACCTCCCCAATCGCCATAATTGCGGCTTCCAGGATCGGCATTCGATGTAAACACAATTGGTTGGTTTTTGGTACCGTTGGCAATCAATTTACCACCACGATCTACAATCAAGGTAGCTTTGGTAGATTCTTCTCCTTTAATTACGGTTCCTTTCTCAATGGTTAAGGTTACTCCATCGGGCACATATACAAAACCGCTCATCAATACCACGGCTGAATTTTGCCAGGTGGTATCAGAAGTAATGGTACCAGAAACAGTAATGGCTGAATTGCTCAAATAAACCGTTTGTTCGATGGTATCGGTACCGCATTGGTTTGTGGCAATTAATTGAATAGTATACGAACCATCCCCACTGTAGGTCAAAGCCGGTACATCTTCCAACGTAGAGGTTTGTCCGTTACCGAAATTCCATTGGTAGGTGTTGTTTCCAGTTGATGTATTGGTAAAAGTTAAGCTCAATTGGTTTGCTTGGGCTACAAAGTTTGCATTTGGCAAATTCTCAACTGTAACCTGCAAAGGGCTAGAGGTTTCTGAACAAGCATTCGCATCAGTTACGGTTACGGTAACCAATGAAGTGGTATTCACGGTAATGGATTGGGTAGTAGCCCCGGTCGACCAAGCATAACTGCTTCCAGCATTGGCTGTAAGGGTTAAATTTTGTCCTTGGCAAATGGTGGTGTCGTTGCCCGGTGTAATGGTTGCTGTAGGATTGGCTAAAACAACCGAAACCGTATCCGATGAAAGGGTACAACCGGTGGCATTGTCTGTAATGGAAGCAAAGTATTCGCCAGAAGCGGTAGCACTAATCGATGCTCCGTTTCCTGCGGGGCTCCAAGTATAGGAATAATTGCCTGTTGGTGCCGAAATAGTTAAACTGCCACCCGGACAAATAGTTGTATTTCCGGCAGGAGTCAAGCCTGTTGCAAAAGCATTGTTTATAGCACCGTTGTAGGCTGTGTTCTGTGGATCCCAGTTGGTCCAGCAGCTAGCCCAGTTAGTCGTTCCAAAAGCACCTTTATAGTTTACGTTGTCGAAGAATCCACCTTGCAAATTGGCATTGGTAAAATCAGCACCCGTAGCCAAGGGTGAATTGGCAAGCAAGGTAAAATTAGGATTAGCCAAATTATACGCATCTGCTACTAACAAATCCGAATTATTGGTAAGAATCGAGTTTCCAAAACCTGCCGTATTGAACCAAGCATTGATATCGAAACTGCTTCCTGAGTTAACTGCTAAGGGAGTAGCACATCCGGCAATCACATTGTTGCGGTATTGCAAATCGTTGTTGGTTGCATTGGCTTCAGTAGTAGCGGCATCCACCAACAAACCTACTGGGAAACCAGAAAATACGGAGTTAAAAACGTTCAATTGGGTATTTCTACGCAAATGGGCTGCTCTTTTAAACAAAGAGTTAATGGTAGTGTTGGCATCAACTTGCGGACCAAATACACTGAAATTAGAGAAAATTGGTTTAGTAATTGGCGTAGCGGTAGAACCTTGTCCATCATTATCGCTTTCGAAGCTATTGGATCCACTTTGGTCGGCAATGTTCGGATCGCGAAGCGAAACACCAAACTGCAATTTACCGCTAAAACCATTGTCGGTATCAAAATCATCGTCCCAAGCACGGAACGAAACCAAGTGTTTGGCATTTACAGTTCCACCAAAAAATTCAAAAGCATCATCGCCCGAATAAGCTACTTCAATATAATCCAAGGTTGTACCACGGCCAACTCCGGCGCAGGTAAGACCATTGATTTCTTGGTTAGGCTGAAAAGGAATACCAGGGAATTCAATTCGCACATAGCGCAGAATACCTGAATTATCATCATCATTTGGCGTAGTACCGCCGCCATAATTCGCATTGGTTCCTCCTTCTACCACACCTTCGCCGCCTGGCAAATTCACAGTAGCTTTTCCACAAAGAATAATTCCGCCCCAATCGCCATAGTTGCGAGATCCAACGGCTTCAGCCGAGGTAAATACGATAGGTTGGGTTGCAGTACCATCGGCAATCAGTTTTCCGCCACGTTCTACAATCAAGGTACCTTTTGAAATTTTATCCCCTTTAATAACGGTACCCGGTTGGATAGTTAGGGTAACACCGTCCTTTACATAGCAAAATCCATTCAAAACATAGATGTTGCCATTGGTCCAAGTAGCGTCCGAAGTAAGGTCACCACTAATGTTAACGGTATTTTGGGCAAAGGCCTGTATGGAAATGAACAGGGCTAAGAACAAACCGCATAGAAGTTTTTTCATGTTGGTCAAAATTATTTATTCGGCAAAAGTCAAGCTTAGGTATCAAGGTATCATTAGGGCGGAGTTAGCATATGGTTTTGAATAGGTTAAGCCAATGTTAAGGCCTAAGTAAAAACAACAGAATTGTTTACGAATAAATACTATTAGGCGGGTCCCATTCGCCCAAACCCATTGGTGCTATGATCTTTGCTTTTGTGCAAGGCGAATGGTCGGGCTATTCACTGCAAGTCCTCGGTCTGCTCCGTGCCTCCGCATCCCTGTGGGCTTTCCGTTGCTATCCCTACCCGGACGGAGGGAAGTGAGTAGTGAGTAGTGAGTAAAGAGTAAAGAGTAAAGAGTAAAGAGTAGTGAGTTTTTACCCATTCTATTTCCTATTTTCTCTTTTCTCACTTCTCACTTTACTTTCTTCCTCCACTCTTAATTTATCTCCCTTTTCCGGGTAGGGATAGTAGTGGAAAGCCCACAACGGCCAGAGCGATAGCGAATGGCGTGAGGACTTGCAACGAATAGCCCGACCATGAGCCCAGTATACTGCCTAATCAGGGGAGAATGGTTGTGGCGAATGGGACCCGCCAAATCAAAATCTGCCCAATTCCTCTTACCTTGTTGATTAAGAAACGGGTTAGACCCTTTTTTAGTTAGTGCTGCTTAGGATGCAAATTGCTATTTCTTCGGCTGTAAAGGAAATATACGATAAAGCCGAGCACGCTCCAAATCACGAAAAACACTTGGGTATCGTGGCGAGTACGAGTCATTAAGAACAGGTTGAAACCTGAACCTAAAATTGCCACAACCGGTAAAAATGGAACTTTGTATGGTCTTTCCAAATTAGGCTCTTTCACGCGCAGCACCCAAACAGCGATGCAAATCATTCCGAAGGCCAACAAGGTTCCCATGCTGCACATTTCAGAAACTTTATCGATTGGTGTTAAGGCTGCAACGATAGAAACAATCAAACCAACCAAAATGGTGCTTTTCCAAGGTGTTTTGTAGGTAGGGTGGATAGCACCAAAAATACCTTTCGGCAACAAACCATCTTTGGCCATACCTAAAAATATCCTGGTTTGTCCGAGCATCATTACCAACATAACAGAGGTAAGTCCGGCAACAGCTGCAATGGTAATGAGGTAAACGGCCCACGTTAATCCTACGGCAGAAAAGGCCGAGGCTACCGGTGCTCTTAAATCAAGTTGGTCGTATTTAACCATTCCGGTCAACACAAGGGAAACAACAATATAGAGGAAAGTACAAATCAACAAAGAGGCTACAATCGCAAAGGGAACATCCTTTTTGGGGTTAATGGCTTCACCTGCTTGGGTTGACACTGCATCGAAACCAATATAGGCAAAAAACACAATAGTTGCAGCGGTAATTACACCCGACCATCCGAAGTGGGAGTCGCCTTTTGCATCAACAACTACATCTGGAATAAAAGGATGCCAATTTTCTGGATTAATATAAAACAGTCCTGCCACAATTACGAAAACCACTACAGCTAATTTAACAATAACGATAATATTGTTGGTGCTGGCGGCTTCTTTAATACCTTTTACAAGGATAACGGTAACCAACCAAGTAATCAAAAAAGCGGGTAAGTTAAAGGCAAATCCCATGTCGGTAACCGGTTGACCGGCAGCAATCATGGAGGCGATTTTTTCCTTGGCCGTGACGGGATCGTTCATGAGCCAGACCGGTAAATCGATTCCGAATAAATGAATCAGCTTTTCGAAATAACCACTCCAAGCCACAGCCACCGTGGTTGCGCCCATCATGTATTCCAACACCAAATTCCATCCAATAAACCAGGCGAACAACTCTCCGATGGTTCCATAAGCATAGGCATAGGCCGAACCTTCAACTGGCAAAACAGACGAAAACTCTGCATAGCACAAAGAGGCAAACAAACAACCAATACCTGCAATCACAAAAGACAAGGCCAAGGCTGGTCCGGCAAAATTATGAGCGGCAATACCCGTTAAGGTAAAAATTCCGCCACCAATAATGGCCCCAATACCCAATGAGGTAAGTCCTACCTTTCCAAGTACGCGGTTGAGCTCGCTCTTTTTCATGTCGGCTTCGTATGCGCTGACTGGTTTTTTTCTAAATAATGACATGTGGATTTTGTAGAATTTTAAGAAAGACAAATGTGAAACAAAAAAATGGAGGATGCAAGGAATTTGTTTGGGATAATTTCATCAAGTCCAAAGAGTGGACAAGCCTTGGCCGAAAAAATAAAAATTGATGCGAATGGAGCTTATTCCACCACTTCCATCAAGGTGCGGAAGGCTACAAATTTATCCTGGTACCGGTCGATAACCTCTTGCCTTAGTTTGGGCGCAAACTGTTGGTCGTAGCGATGGTAATCGTCTAAGGATGGTGCAAAATACTGAATGGCATAGGTAACCCCGGTATCTTGGGTAGCCAAAAGACGGCACATACGGTAGGAGGTAAAACATCCCGTACCCACTACATCTTTCAAATGTTTGCTTTTCATCCAGGAAAGCCAATCCAGGTGGATGCTATCCTCTACATTCACAGTAACGTTGTAGATAATCATTTCGTTTTCAAATAAGAACGATCAAAAATGTTGTACCAAATGATACAATACAAGGCCCTGAACGCATCTTTCATCCCTATTTTCTTTCCTTCTTCATAGGTTCGGCCATAGTAGGAAATTCCTACTTCATAAATTCTTACTTTGGGCCAACGCGACACTTTGGCTGTAACTTCCGGTTCAAAACCGAAGCGTTTTTCCTTAAGTTTTAAACTCTTCACCAAATCGGCCCTGAACAATTTGTAGCAGGTTTCCATATCGGTGAGGTTGAGGTCGGTAAACAGATTGGAGGCAAAGGTGAGCATCTTGTTGCCTATGGTATGCCAAAAGAACAAGATACGGTGTGGATTTCCGCCCATAAACCTTGAGCCATACACCACATCGGCAAAACCGGAAAGGATAGGTTTCAACAGCAGGTTGTATTCTTCCGGATCGTACTCCAAATCGGCATCCTGAATAACAATCCAGTCGCCGGTTGCTTCTTCGATTCCCCGGTGTAAGGCTGCTCCTTTTCCCATGTTTACTGGTTGGTTGAACAAGCGCATCTCTGCCTCCGGATGTTGGGCGATATAGGTTTCTATGGCTTGTTTTGTGTTGTCTTTCGAACAATCGTTTACCAAAACCACTTCTTTCTGAATTCCCTGAATTAATTCCACAGCCAAAACCCTATCCAAAATCAAATGGATGGTTCTTTCTTCATTATAGGCTGGAATTACTACTGATAGCTTTTTCGACATTTCTCCTTATGGCCTGCACTTAAAAGCTCCAGTTGTACTGGTCGAGTTCCTGAATACATTGGGTCAACAAGGTGATACTGCCTTCAATATCTTCTTTATTGGCTGTTTCAATAACTTGGTGAATATGGCGGGTAGGAATAGATACACAACCTGTGATGGCTCCTCCGGCTGTCATTTTCTGCAAGGCCGAGGTATCGGTTCCTCCGGCTGGCAAAAGTTCAGGTTGCCATTTGATAGCATGCTTTGTAGCCACTTCTTTCATATAGGCCACCATGCGGTAATCGCACACCACGCTGGAGTCCATAATTTTTATAGCAGTTCCGTCGCCCAATTTGGTAACTTGTTCATGGGCTGTGCTGCCTGGTACATCGTAGGCTATGGTGGTATCAAGACCAAAACCAAAATCAGGCTGTACACTAAGCGTAGCAGCTTGGGCACCTCTTACACCAATTTCTTCTTGCACAGTAAACACCGCATACACATCGTAAGGTACATCTTTCAAACGACGTAAAGTTTCAATCAAAATATACACAGCGATTCGGTTATCGATGGATTTACCATTGATGCAATCGCCCATCTCGATCAAACTGCGTTCACGGGTTACAACATCTCCTGGTTTTACCAACTTCTCAACCTCATCCTTCTTCATTCCAAGATCAATAAAGTAATCGGTAATTTTTGCCACCTTGGCTCGCTCTTCCATGCTCATCACATGAATAGGTTTGCTGCCCATCACCCCGATAATATCTTTTTTCCCATGCACGATTACGCGCTGGGCGGTAAGTGTTTTAGGGTCAAAGCCGCCGAGGGGATGAAAACGCAAAAACCCGTTTTCGTCGATATGATTTACAATAAAAGAAATTTCGTCCATGTGGGCCGCCACCATCACTTTCTTTCTTTCCCGGCCTTTTTTCACAGCATAAACATTGCCCATGTTGTCGGTGTAAAGTTCATCCACCAAGGATTTAACCTCTTTCATAACTACTTCACGGATACGTTGTTCGTAGCCTGGAGCACCTGGCGTTTCATGGACCAAACGCAAAAGTTCAAAATTTAATGCCATGTCTTTTTTTTGAAGAAAGGCAAAAGTAGGAAAACCCTTTGAATTTTACCTAGATAAGCATTAGAAAAGCTTAAACCTAGATTAGGCATAAGAGAAAGTGTTATGCTTAGCCTTGAATTTCTAATGCGTAAATTGGGATAAAACTGCGTTATGTGCATAGAATTTAGGAATGGATTCATACGAGCTTTAGTGGAGCGTTATTTCTTTTCTTATAGCGATTGAACATTAAATTTAGTCCTATTTTACGGTTGCTTTTTGGAGAAAAATCGGAAAACTATTCTGTATCCTCGGCATTTACCATTGTAATTATCGAAATAGCTTTTGGTTGATTTCTTAAATTACTTTAGAAAACGCTCATCAGTTTTCATTGGGCAAAGGCTAGGATTCGTCTTTTTCGTCTTTTTCAAATTAAATTGGTAAAAACCACATTTCCGCTTGTGAAAATCAAACTTGGGTTTAGCTTTGCAAAGCAGCAAAGAGCCCATGAGCAAGTTATTTAGAAAAAAATCGGTTGAGAAGATAATGGCCGAAGCCAATGCCGGACAAGGCGATCACGAAACAGCCCTACACAAAAACCTTGGCGTAAGAGACCTTACCGCTTTGGGTATTGCCGCCATTATTGGTGCGGGTATTTTCAGCACCATCGGTACGGCCAGTGCCAATGGCGGACCAGCAGTCATTTTGCTTTTCCTTTTCACGGCTGTTGCCTGTGGATTTGCAGCATTTGCCTATGCCGAATTTGCTTCAATGGTGCCGGTTTCGGGTAGTGCTTACACTTACAGCTACGTAGCTTTCGGCGAATTAGTCGCCTGGATTATCGGTTGGGCCCTTATAATGGAATATGCTATTGGTAATATCACGGTGGCTATTTCTTGGTCGGAATACTTTTGTAGACTGCTAGAACATACGGCATATGAGGTTCCACAGTGGCTGCGCATGGACATTGTTTCGGCTTACGACAACTACGATAAAGCCCAAGCCTTGCTTCATGCCGGAAAATCTTTTGCCGACTTGGATATGGGCCTTCAGCACGCTGTAACGGCTTACAATTCGGCTCCTAGCCTTGGAGGACTTAAATTGATATTCAACTTGCCGGCCATTGGTATCTTGATTCTAATGACTTGGTTGGTTTACCGAGGCATACAGGAATCCAAAAATGCGGGTAATGTTATGGTATTGGTTAAATTGGCTGTGATACTTTTGGTTATCATTGTAGGTGCCCAATATGTAAACGTCGACAATTGGTCGAATTTTGCACCGAACGGGATTAATGGCATCTTAAAAGGTGTTTCGTCAGTCTTTTTCGCATATATTGGATTTGATGCCATAAGCACCACGGCCGAAGAATGTAAAAACCCACAACGCGATTTGCCTCGGGGCATGATGTATTCCATCCTCATCTGTACAGTTGTGTATGTAATCATTGCATTAGTCCTTACCGGAATTGTTTCCTATGAAAAACTAGCGGTGGGTGACCCTTTGGCTTTTGTGTTCGATTATATCCATGTAGATTGGATGGCTAAAATCGTTGCGGTAAGTGCTGTTATTGCCACGGCATCGGTAATTTTGGTTTTCCAGTTGGGCCAACCCCGCATATGGATGGCTATGAGTCGGGATGGTTTGCTACCAAAAGCCTTTTCAAAAATTCACCCTAGGTTTAAAACGCCATCGTTTGCCACCATTATCACCGGAGTAGTAGTGGTTATTCCTTGTTTGTTTATGAACCTAACTTTTGTAACCGACTTATGTTCCATTGGTACCTTGTTTGCCTTTGTATTGGTTTGTGCTGGGGTTCTCAAGCTCAATGCCACACCTGGAGCGCCTCAAGGCAGTTTCAAAACACCATTTATCAATTCCAGGTATGTAATGCCATTATTAGTGGCCATAGGATTAGGTGTAGCATTTGGTTATTTTCCTGACCAAACCAAGCATTTTATAACCAATGCGCCTCAATTAAACGCTGTTCCCGACATCCTTACCTCGGCACAGCCAAGTGAAATTACAGCGGCCAAAGCCTTTATTTCATCGAAGGATTCAGCGGCATTTATGCAAGCCAACGGAGATTTAGAAACCTATTTTGCTTCCATTCCTGAAGACAAACTGCCGGCCAGTCTTCTAGCCTCTGGTTTCACCCAAGCAGCCATTTACACTTCGGGTTGGGACTTGTTTCGCCATAAAATTCCCCACTGGACCTTCCTTTTGGTAGTGTTGGGTCTAACTATCCTAAGCATTTCCAAGCAATTTTCACTTATACCATTGCTAGGCCTTACTTGCTGCCTTTATATGATGGCCGAACTTGGACTCAAAAACTGGATTGGATTTGGTATTTGGCTGGTTTTAGGACTGCTCATTTATTTCGGTTACAGTTATAAAAATTCGAAATTGGCTGGGTGAGGGGTGAGGGGTGAGAAAAGAGAAAAGAGAAGTGTGAAAAGAGAAGTGAGATGTCTTGGCTGTTGATTATAAAAGGGTAAAAGGCAGGTTGTTTATTGCCTTTCCGGGTAGGGATAGAAGTGGATAGCCCACAGGGATGCGGAGGCACGGAGCAGACCGAGGACTAGAAACGGATAGCCCGACCCTGAGCCTAGTATACCGTCCGAATAAAGGTAGAATGGTTGATGGCGAATGGGACCCGCCAAAAAAAAAAACGGAAACAGGTAAATCCCATTTCCGTTCTTGTTACGTGGAGGTTCAACTAGCGTTTGGCAATATTTTCATATTCCCTTTTGGTAACGCCGGTATAAATTTGTCGAGGCCTACCGATTGGTTCTTTGTTGGCAATCATTTCTTTCCATTGTGCAATCCAACCGGGTAAACGACCGATGGCAAACATCACGGTAAACATTTCTTTTGGGATACCGATGGCTTTGTAAATGATACCTGAATAGAAATCGACGTTTGGGTAAAGTTTACGTTCAATAAAGTATTCATCTTTCAAGGCTACTTCTTCAAGTGCTTTGGCTAGGTCTAAAATCGGGTCGTTGATACCCAATTTATTCAACACATCATCGCAAGCACCTTTGATGATTTTTGCTCTTGGGTCGAAGTTTTTGTATACTCGGTGACCGAATCCCATCAAGCGGAAATTATCGTTTTTGTCTTTTGCTTTATTCACCCATTTTTGGATGTCGCCCCCATCTTTTTGAATCATTTCCAACATTTCGATTACCTCTTGGTTGGCGCCACCATGCAAAGGGCCCCACAAAGCGATAACACCTGCGGCAATAGAGGAGAAAAGATTGGCCTGTGAACTACCTACCATACGAACAGTAGAGGCTGAGCAGTTTTGCTCATGGTCGGCATGAAGGATTAGCAATTTATCTAGGGCTTTTACCACCACCGGGTCGATTTCGTACTCTTCGGTAGGCATGGCAAACATCATGTTCAGGAAATTCTCGCCATAGTTCATCCGGTTCAAGGGGTAAACGATGGGGTGACCAACTGATTTTTTGTAGGCCCAAGCGGCAATGGTACTGATTTTAGCCATCAAGCGATAAATGGTCAGATTTACAGCTTCGGGGTCACGGTTGGTTTCGAGGGATTCAGGATAGAAAGTGGAGAGCGAGCTAATCATAGCAGCCATAACCCCCATTGGATGCGCTTTACGCGGAAAGGCCTCGTAAAACTGTTTCATATCCTCGTGGATTAAGGTATGGCGGGTAATTTTGGAAGAGAAGTCGTCCAGTTGCTCTTTAGTAGGCAAGGAGCCATAAATTAGGAGATAGGCCACTTCGATAAAAGAAGATTTTTCGGCCAATTCTTCGATAGGATAGCCACGGTAGCGAAGGATACCTGTTTCACCATCCAAAAAGGTAATGGCGGAGGTGGTAGCCCCTGTATTTTTATAGCCCACATCTAAGGTGATATGGCCGGTTAAATCGCGCAAATTGCGGATATCGATTGCCTTTTCATCTTCCGATCCGGTAATAATTGGGAGCTCGTAGGTCTTCCCATCTAATATTAGTTGTGCTTTTTCTGACATGGTAGTAAATTCGGGAGCGATTTTAGTGTTTTTTTGGGCCTCTCCGTTGAAAAATCGATATTAAACTTTCAAATAATCTTAATAACGATAATTATACGGATAGCTATTTGTTGTTTTTTGCAAACTCAGCTTTTCCTTGATCAAGAAAATCAATATAGGCTTGGATATCCGTATCATAGGCTCTAGCTTTCGTAAGCGGTTTTTCATCATGATCCAATAACACATAGTAGGGTTGGGAATTCCGGTCATAGCGTTCAATTTCCAGGTCACTCCATTTGTTACCAACTGTTTTAATTTTTTTTCCCGTTTTAGCCGAAACATATTGTTCTGATTCGGGCAAGGGTTCTTTGTCGTCAACATAAAGGGAAACCAAAACATAGTCGTTTGCTATTCGCTGCAAAACTTGTGGATCGCTCCAAACTTGGTCTTCCATTTTACGGCAATTCACACAACTCCAACCTGTAAAATCCACCATCAAGGGTTTGTTTTCCTTTTTAGCAAAGGCTAGGGCTTCTTGGTAATCATGAAAACAGTTCAAACCATGTGGACAATGCTTATTACTGGAAGAATTTGCAGCATTGGAAGAAATTTGAGGGGATGCTGGAGCTGAACCACCGGCATTCCAACCTTCGGAATAGAAGGAAGGCGGTGGAAAACCACTAATTAGTTTCAATGGTGCACCAAACATACCTGGCACAAGGTAAATAACGAAAGAGAATATCACCATTGCCAGCAAGCCTCGTCCGATTGAAATATGACCTGATTCATCGTCGTGCGAAAAACGAAACACGCCAATAAGATAGAGCGCCCACATGGTAAAAATTCCGATCCAGAAGGCGAGGAAAATCTCTCTCGTAACAAGGTTCCAATGGTAGGCCAGATCAACAGTAGAAAGAAACTTCATTGCTAAAGCCAATTCAAGGAATCCTAAAGAAACTTTTACTGTATTCAACCAACCACCAGATTTTGGCAAGGAGCTTAACCAGGATGGGAACACTGCAAACAAGCCAAAGGGCAGGGCAAGGGCAAGAGAAAAGCCAAACATACCGGTGGCGGGGCCAAGGCGATTACCATTTACAGCAGCTTCCACCAACAGGTTTCCGATAATCGGGCCGGTGCATGAAAACGAAACCAAACTAAGGGTAATGGCCATAAAGAAAATTCCCCCCAAGCCACCTTTGTCGCTTTCCGCGTCCGCCTTATTTAAAAGCCAGTTGGGCAGGGTAATTTCAAAAGCGCCTAAAAACGAAATAGCAAAAACCACGAAAACAATAAAAAACAACATGTTAACGATACCGTTACTGGCCATTTCGTTGAGGGCATCTGCGCCAAATACAACTGTAATCAACATGCCCAAACCTGTATAAACCGAAATAATAGAACCGCTATAAAACAAGGCGGAGGCTATACCTTTACCTCGGCTTGACGCTCTTTTGGTAAAGAAACTAACGGTTAAAGGAATCATTGGGAAAACACAAGGCGTCATTAAAGCAAGCAAACCTCCAATAAAACCACCTAAGAATATAGCCAAAAGTGAGGTAGACTCTTTGCTTTCGTTATTGTTTTCTGAACCAATTGAGGCAGAAGCAGTGCTAGCAATATCTTTTAAGGTATCCTTAACTTCCGTAGCAAGTGAATCAAGTTTTTCAACTAAGGTCGTTAAGGAGTCAGTTTTTTTTTTTCGAGGGGCTTACCTTTAATATTTAGTTCAAATTCTATCAGGTCGGGAGGTAAGCAGGAATTATCGTTGCAGGCCATAAACTCTATAGAACCTTTCACCACGAAATCCTTGTCTGAATTTGGTTTAATTTTTTGGGAGAATTCCGCCTTATCTTCAAAGTAACGAATAACCGCACCGAAAACATTATCCATTTTTTCGATTGGTTTAGATTCTAATACTTTTCCTTGAGGAGAAAATTCCTTTCCTTTTACCAAACTGAAGGTGGTAGGCAAGGGGCCGTCGTTAGGAACCTTTTGGGAATACACATGCCAACCTTTTTGAATTGTAGCTTTTGCAACAATATAGGTTTCACCATTCCGCTCTTCAGCCAAGAATTTCCATGTTACAGGTTTCTCAATTTGTCCAAAACTAGCAATCGGGAATAGTAAAAAAAAGAATAAAAATTTAGCAAGTAACTTCATGTAACAAAAGTAAGCGCAGGCATCATTGGCTAAAATACATTAACTAAGTTTAAGTCAATTTAGCCTTTTTGTCACTTAAGTTAACATAAGCCATCCACGCACCAAAAATAATTAAATAAACAAGGATATTGTAGGTATAATGGTAATCAAAATTAAACCAAGAGGCATGGTAATATTGTGAAATAACAATACCGGTAGCTCTGAGTATGTTCAAGAATAAAATAAAAAAAACACCTATAGGAATAACCCAGAATTTAAGTTTAAGGTTACCTGGATAGGCAGCAATTAAAACAATTAGGTTTACAATAAGATCCAAACCTAAGCAAACATTATCGATTCGAACTCCTCTAGTACCCACAATCCATAAAATATCGTAGGATTTATACGCATCGAATCCAAGAGCTTTAAGAATCCACAAGGATGGAAATATAACGACCTGCAAGGTTATATGGTAAAGATATAACCAAGCAGGTCGAGTAAAATTTAAATATTGAAAAAGAACATCAGCGAATTGAAATCCGAAATACCCGAGGGCAACCAGAATAACAAATCTGTAGATATCCCTTTGTTTATCTGCCAACTAATCAGCCATTTTAATCCTTCTGGCACCATAAAGTGTAGCACCAACAAGAAGCAATACTAGGTTTTCACCTAATGGAACACTATCTGGATCCGCTGGGGGCTCAGGAGGAGGCGGAGGTGCTTGGGAAAACACCAAAGCTGGCAATACTACCAAAGTAAGTATTACAACCAGAAAGAGGAGATTCTTTTTATTCATGAGATTACAAATATACGAATGATTTTTTATTAACATTCATTTCTACTACGTTAATTTTTTGTTATTAATGGAGTAAGAATGAGATAATGAACTCTAAACTGTTGATTTTAAAAGACTAAGACTCCTTCGAAAAGGAGTCTTAGTTTGGTATTTAAGGGTAAACGACAGCTATTAATTTCCAGGAACTACAACTTTGTTAACGAATGTTCCTTTATCCGTTTTAACATCCACCAAATAAACACCTGGAGCAAGAACTACCGAAGTAATACTGTTCACACCATTGTTATTGTTTAATTGGAAGTTACCAATCAATTTACCGCTGATGTCCATCACCTTGGCTGAACTAGGATTAATACCGGCATCCAATAAGTTAATTTGAATATTGCCATTGGACACATAGCTATAGCCAATCATACGCGCATCTTCGGCGGAGATTGCATTATCTTCATTACCGAAACGTAGGAAGTAACGACCTTCTGAGGCTTCGCCATCGGTTTTGGTTAGTGCTAAAGCATCACCTAAATGCAACTCCACATATTGGTTAAGTTTCTTGTCCTCAAGGTAAACTTTTACACCTGTTGGAATATTTGCCATCTCAGTAATAACTGTAGTAAACACACCTACATGACTTAATCCAATTGGAACGACAGTCTCATTTGTAAGTTCAGATAAAGTACTAACGGCTAATTTATTGGATGTGTTTTCAATATCGGTTAGGTATAACTCCGGTTTTGATTCTTCATTAGTAAAGAACTTATCGGTATCATAAGGGTCATTCGAAACATTATTTTTTGCTTCAGAATGACTTGCCACTACTACCTCATCCGAAATTTTACCATTTTCCTTAATTGAAAGTCTAACAATAGGCATCTCAGCACTTGGACCTTCTGATTTCAAGAAGGCATAAGCGGTAGAGTTTCCAGTCATACCATTATTAAAAGAAACGTTACCATTAGCATTGGCTCTAACCATAAACCCTTGGTGTGGGGCTACAAACTGAGTGCCACCATTAGCAGAAATTCCCGTCAATGCATTGTAGGAACCATAGTTACCTGTATAGGTTCCATTAGACACCCAATAGTATGCATAAGCAGCAACAAGACTGCTATTGCTTGAACGTAAGGAGACAAAGTTCAATGGTGCTTGATAAGGGTTACCGATTAAGTTCCAGCCATCAGACAACGGTTGACCAGAGCTAGTGGAAGTAACCGCTTTAGAAATAGTACCTGCAGCGATACCAGTAGGAACTTGTAGAGGACCGGTAAGGTCAAGCGTTATTCCTCCAGGAGTAATAGCAGCATAACCAGTTGCCCTATCCAAGACATTAGAACTATTTGTATTACTCACCCAACCATAGGCCATATTGGTATTGGTATTTGATTCGTCATATTGCCATAAAGTTGGCCATGGGCTAGTAAAGGCAGTTCCAGTATGAACGAAACCATCCGCACCAGTAATGGTAAAGTCATCAGCCCATTGGGAAATAGTTCCTTGAAGCGGAGCACTGATATAGCGGTACCCTTGGTTAGAGGCTGCAATTCTTCTATCCGATTTAACCTGTCCATTTACAAAACCATTAGCAGAACCAGTATTGTAATCGATAATACCATTGTTTGTACCATCATCGGTAAATCGAAGGTAAGCTGTGGCATTTGGCGTACTAGGATAGTTACCTGTGTTATTGCTACCAAAGGAATAAACATTTGCACCACTATTGACTCTCAAGGCGCGACCAATATTAAAGTCGGCAGAACCATTTAATTTTAAGGTACTATTCGAAGAAATAGTAACACGGTCATTGTTGAAGGTGGCACCACCCGACATAGTAGCGATGGCAGAACCTGCTCCAATTTGAAGCACCCCAGCCCCACTAAAAGTATTACCAGCAGTAGTAATAACTGGAGTTGACCCATTAATGATAAGTGTTGAACTAGCTACTCCACCGGAGAAACCAAAGGTAGCACCACTCAAGATGGTGAAATTGGCGCAGTTGGCTGTATAAGCACCTACGATCGGGTCGTTGGTTTGGTTAGGAATAGTTACATTGTCTGTGGCCGTTGGAACATTGTTATCACACCAGTTGCCACTTGTATTCCAATCCGTACTTACAGCTCCAGTCCAGTAACCAGGCCTACCAACGGCTACAGTAAACGTATAAGTGGTTGGATATACATAATAACCATCATCATATGCATACACACGCACATAATACGTATTACCAACTGTTAAACCAGTTGCATTGATTGTTTCGTTACCTCCAGATGAATTGTTATCGCGGCAATACAAAAGAGTACCACCACAAGCATCAAATAATTCAACAACCGCATCGAACCCAGATGAACTGGTAACTCTAATCCTCGAAGTAGTTGCTTCAGCCACGAAACTATACCATAAGTCATACCAATAATAGGAAGTTCCGCAGGCGTCTGGTGTACTTTCGGTAGCACCTAAAACATTACCTGTCACAGGAGCGGCGCAGTATGTTAATGGTGTAGCTCCGGCGCAATCGTCATTTGGCGATTGAGTTCTTATGCATATATTTTGTGTAGTACTAACACCAGAAGAGTAAGAATATAGACGTAAATAGTAGGTTTGACCGATTGAAAGACCCGTTAAAAGTCCACCCAAATCAGCATCCGAGCAACGGATGGAAGTCATTGTAGCACCGCATGCGCCAGAGAAGATTTGCCAATAAATATCAGTGGCACCTGAAACATTGGTGAACTCCAACTGTAAAGAAGTAGCAGAAGCAACAAAAGAATACCAAACATCATCATCTGGAGTACCAAAATTTGAGGTACAGCTACCAGTTGGTGTAACACCAGAAGCAGTAGCACCAATTGTTGTTTGATTTGAAAGTGAGGCACACGAACCATCCGTTGGAATTGTAGGGAAGGTAGTAGCTGAACCACAATTATCATTTGTAATTGGGGCAATACAATTCACAGAAAGGGTAAATGTACCTGTAGTTGTTCCTGTTGTGAAATAGGCCACATATACATAATAAGTAGTACCATTTGTGGTACTAACGGTTGCCGTTTCTGCTGCACCAGCTGAACCATTGTCAGCACAATTCAAAGCTGTTAATGATCCACAAGAACCACTGTAAATAACAACTTCTAAATCATATCCAGCGGCAGGAGTTGCAGTTACGTTAGTTGTTTGTCCATTACCCGCAAAGGTGTACCATACACCATAGGCGGAGATACTTCCTGAACAAACAGGAGGAGTAGTTGACTCAGGCACTGTGTTTACCGTTGTTCCAGCCAATCCAGTAGTCGAACAAGTAATGGTTGTTGCTGCAGAACACAAATCATTGGATGGCGGTGGCGGTGGAGTTTGCAAACAAATATTCTGAACTGTTGATACAGCTGAACTAAATGTATACAAACGAATATAGTAGGTTGCCCCTGTTGTCAAACCTGTTAAAGTACCTCCAGCATTTGCATCTGAGCAGGCAATGGAAGTCATTGTTGAACCACAAGAACCACTAAAGGCTTGCCAATAGATATCGGTTGCACCAGAAACATAAGTAAAGTTAACAATGACAGAAGGTCCTGGGGCAACAAAAGAATACCACACATCATCATCTGGGGTTCCAGAATTAGATGTACAGGTACCTGATGGCGTTACACCAGAAGCTAAAGCATTGGCAGTAGATTGGTTGTTCAAATTAACACAGCTTCCATCTGTTGGAATAGTTGCAAACGGAGTTGCACCAGCACAGTCATCATTTGCAGGAGGCGTACCAGAAATTGTTCTAGTATTACCAGTTGCCGTTCCTGTAGCAGTAACTGAAGGAACTGTAGAATAGGTGATATTTGAAACCGAAGTTACTGAAGCCACAATAGTTCTACCAACCGTAGCGCCAACAGCCACATCAGCAACTAATAAATACCTTCCACTTGCAGAAATAGATGTTTGACCGGTAATTGTAAAGGTTATTGAAGCGGCTAAGGCTTGAGCAGAAGATGAAGCCAAGACATCAGTACCACTTTCGTAAGTACCATTATTGTTGACGTCTCTATATACCCTAAAGTTTGACAAATCTGCTGTTGTAGCAGTCCCTGTGGTTGTAAAGGTAACCCCAGTCAATGAATACGAGGCACAAGCAGGCGCCAATTGGAATCCAGAAATCAAGGAATTGGAAACACCTTGACCGATGTTACCTGTAGCTGGTGTTCCAGTATTTGAAAGGGCTAAAGAAGCTGCCCTTGAAATAGTGAAATTACCTGTAGTGGTGCCAGAGGTGCTGAAATGAGCTACATAGATATAGTAGGTCGTTCCATTAACTGTGTTAAAAGTAACTGTCTCAGCTACACCAGAACCGGTATTATCCGTACAAGAAACTTGCGTTAAACTGCCACAAGAACCTGAACCAACTGTAATTTCCACATCGAAACCAGTTGGAGTAACAGATATAGTGGTTGGAGAACCATCGCCTGTGAATGTATACCAAACTCCTAGGTTATTAGCACAACCAAATGGAGCTGATTCTGAAATACAGTTATTGGTGGTACCAGCTAATGCATTGGTGCCACATGGCAAGGCCGTGGCATTTGAACATAAATCATTTGAAGGAGCTGCTGCAGAGATAGTTTGGGTATTTCCAACTGCAGTTCCACTAGTTGAAGCCGATGGTGAAGTAGAAACAGTAATATTGCCAACTGGGGTAATCGAACCAGTGATAGTCCTACCTATGGTAGCACCAACCGCAATATCACCCACCAATAGGTACCGAGCACTGCCTGTTATACCTGTTTGTCCAGTAATAGTAAACACCAAGGATGCAGATAGAGACAAGGCAGAAGAAGAAGCTAAAACATCCGTACCACTTTGGTAGGTACCATTGTTATTCACATCCCTGTATATTCTTAGGTTTGAAACATCTGAAGTTGTGGCTGTTCCTGAGGTAGTATAGGTTAAGCCTGTAACGTCAAAGGTTGTACAACTACCAGAAAGTTGGAAACCTGCAATAACTGCATCTGTTGTGCCAACAGGAATGTTACCTGTAGCAGGTGTTCCTGTATTAGAAAGTGAAAGGGATGATGACCTAGAAATAGTGAAATCCCCAGTAGTTGTTCCAGAAGTACTAAAATGAGCTACATAGATATAGTATGTAGTTCCATTAACTGTATTAAATGTAACTGTCTCAGCTACACCAGAACCAGTATTATCTGTACATGAAACTTGCGTTAAACTACCACAAGAACCAGATCCAACAGTTATTTCTACGTCGAAACCAGTTGGAGTCACTGTAACCGTGGTTGCAGTTCCATCACCTGTAAATGTATACCATACCCCTAGGTTATTGGCACAGCCGAAAGGAGCTGACTCTGAAATACTACTATTGGTAGTACCAGCAAGACCAGTTGTACCACATGGTAAAGCGGTGGCATTAGCACAAGCATCATTGGCAGGTGGACTTGATACACAAACAGTAAAGGTACCTTGTCCTGTGCCATTTGCATTACTAAAGACACGAACATAGTAGGTAGCACCAATCGATAAGCCAGTTAAACCAGTAGTTTCAGCATTTGAACCAGTGGTATTATTGATACAAGCAATAGATGTTAAAGAACCACAAGCTCCGCTAAAGACTTCAAAATTCAAATTGGTAATGGTACCAGCCGTTATCGTAACGGTATGTGCAGTGCCCAAGGCTGTAAATGAATACCAAACATCATCGTCGGCTGTACCTGCACCGGAACAAGCTGCTTGTGATTGAGAAGCATTCACAGAAGTACCAGAGGTAGTACTTGTACAAACATTCGAAGCATTAACTGTAAGCGAAACTGCACCCAAACACTCATCATTGGCAGGACGAGTCGTGAAAGTAATAGGGCCAACATAGGAACTATACAATCCACTACCACAATCCGAACGAACCCAAATATCATAGGTGGTACTAGCTGTAAGACCGGTAATTCCAGTAACAGAAGTACCAGTTACAGCGCCTGCTGCAGGTGTAGTAGCGATTGGTGTACCTCCTGAACCAGCGCCAGTAGCTACAATCAACCATTCATAACCTACAGTAGGAGCAGGCGATGGTGCAGTCCAGCTAATACCTACACCAGTGGATGTAATATTTGAAGCAGTAACTGCAGATGGGGAAAGACAAGTTGGAACTTCAAACTCATCCGCACCTGGATCAGGATTGGTTGCCGCGCCAGGGCAAGAACCACCAGGGCAACGTACATCACCATCTATATCACTTGTTACACCGGTACCCGTTGCTCCAGCTCCATCCAAGGTTGAGTTAGCAGAAGGATTCAAATGATAGTTAGTGGAAGAAACAAAGACAGGTGCAACATTCAAGGAGTTAGCATCTTGACCAGAAACACCTTGCCAACCCGCTAAAGTGGATTGAGCTGAACCTAGATATCCAAAATTAGCTCCAGACGAAAAATAAACATTATTATTAATACTAGAGAAAGCGGTATTGGCAACTTCAGCATAGATTGCATACGTTGCACCCGTTGTTTGGGTATTTGTAAAGATATTGTTACGAATATCCAAACCAGCTGGAACAGGAGTTACCGTAGATGAGGTGCTATTAATAAAAATACCAGCAGTAGTACCAGCAATCGTTTGATTGGTTGATAAGGCAATGGTATTGTGATAAATATTATAGCCCGTTCCTCTATTAACTAATAAACCGTGACCATTCCAATATACTCCAGAATAACCATAACCTACAATACCCGAAATAATATTATTTGATACTGTAATATTAGCATTTGTTGCAGAAGATGTTAGTGTAATACCAGCTGCGGTATACCCCAAAGTACTATTATTATTAACATAAGAAACGGTATTTTTAGAAATGGTACCATTGGTCGACAAACCACCCACCAAAATTCCTTCAATTACACCGGAGAAATTAGATTGAACACCCAATACCGCGTTACCTGAAATGGTAAATCCTGTTTCATTGGAAACAAATATACCTTCATAAGCATGACGGGAAGCGTTGGTTGAGGCGTGTCCTAAAGTATTGTCTGAGATAGTTAATCCCGTTTCAGTGCCTGCAGCTGAACCAAGTGCAATAATACCATCCTGACTGGCTGTAATTACGTTATTCGAATAAGTGTTATTGTTGTTGTCAAAATCAGCAGCTGAAGGAACTGTCTCTCCTCCTTGATAAATAGCGGCAAGGGAATTGTTTCTTCCGCTACCAGTTAGAACCATATTTTTCAAGGTATTATTTGTTGCACCGGCCGAGCTGGCTAGTACTGAATTAACTTTGAAAATAAGCGCTGATGCACCGGTATTGGTATTGGCTATGGTTAAATTTCTGGAAGTTGAACCATTGTTACTACCATCAAATGTTATGTAATCCGCACCATTCAAAACAAACAGGGAATTAGCATTGGATCCAGAAATGGAAGTAGTAACCCCACTTGCCGGTTTAATGGTTAAGGTTTTTGTTGGACCTGACAAAGGTTGTTCATTCAGTGTGATTGGAAAGGTTTCACTTGGGTAAGTTGCATCCAACAAACTGAAGATAACATGACCGGAAATAGCACAAGCATTGTTCCAGGCTGCAACGGCAGCAGTAATCGTTGGATAAGTACCGGCAGTACCCACGGTATAGGTGCCAGACAAAGTTGATGAATTAGGTGATACTGCCAAGGTGTTTGATGTAATTGAACAACCACTTAAAGTAGCCGTACAAGTGTAGTTAGTAGTACCAACTGGAGGTGTTACAGAAAGAGGATTGGTTGTACCAACAACAGTAGAACCATCACTCCAAGAATAGGTAAAACCAGTAGGCGCTACTTGGAAGGTATAATCTTCCACCTCTCCTCTACCCGATGCGAAAGGACCACAAGGGTTAGATGGAGAACCAGTATTATAGTCCATCAAAATCCTCATCCGAGTCACACCGTAGCTTGCCGTAACAGGAACGGTGAAACTAGCAGTAGCAGTGGAGGAATAACCTGTTGTTTGATACATCCTTTCTGATGTTTCGAATGTACCATTTTGGTTCCAGTCAACCCACAAGGCCACACCTACCGTAGTTCCGACTAAGGACGTATTGAAAGTAATGCTGGCATTTCTATCAGCAACAACTTTTAAAGAAGTAAAATCTCCATATCCATTAGTGGAATATCCACTGGCAGAATTTGTAATGTTACTTGTACCACCGGTAGTGGAGAATGAATTAAAATAGGAAGCAGAACTAGTACCGGCAGTTATACCGCAATATCCTGAAGGAAGAGTTGCGCTGCCTATGGTTAGATTTAATGAAGTAGAGCTTCCTGGACAGAAACTGGTTGGAGAATTGGTTGCAGTAGCGGTCATTCCAGCAGTTGGATTTACAACCGTTACACTAACCGAAGATGAAGCAGCACAACCTGTGCCGGATTCCAAACCATTAATAGCATAGGAGTAGGTTCCAACGGCAGTTGGCGTTACTGAAAGTGTTACAGGAGATAAAGAACCAGAGGTATTGGAAGTTAATCCGCTACCGGCACCTGCAGCCTGCCAGGTTAAGGCATAGGTGTTTCCATTGCCGCCTGATTGAGAAACTGATAAACTAATTGAATTTCCTAAACAGATGTTACCAGTTGGACTTACCGCTGCGGTTAACACATCGGCAGATGACAGCGTAACATCACATTGTACACGAGCACTTTCACAACCAGATGCATCCGTTACAGTAGCCCAACGACTGTTTAAACCGGCACTTAAACCTGTTGCAGTGTAAGTAGTAGAAGTTGCACCAGCAATAGCTGAACCACCGCTAGCAGCCGTATACCATTTAATGATAGGACTTGATACTGCAGTAGAAATACTAAAGGTAGCCGCTGTACCACATTGGCTGGCTACAGTTGTACTGGTTGGTGAAGTTGTTGGAGGATTAACGGTAACAGGAACACTGTTGGAAACAATTGGACAACCACTGATGGTAGCTGTACAAGTATAGGACGTGTTTGAAGTTGGACTTTGTGAAAGAGGATTAGTCGTACCTACTGTGGTGGAACCATCGCTCCAAGAATAAGCAGAAGCAGATTGTGAAACTACACCAGTAATTACAAACTTAGGCCGTGTGCTAGAGTTATCGTAAGTAAATGTACCTGCACCGGTGGCACCCGTAAATGCACATATATTGGATGAAGTTTCATTATCCTTACGATAAGAAACACTGGATTGGAAAGATGTGGCATCGTACCTTACAGTAGCATTGGTATTAGAAGCATTGTTATTACTCCAACAAGTAGCTATGATAATATTGGATGAACCATCCCAGTTGAATGGGGTGGTTAAAGTATAGGTATTAACACCTACAGTTGGTGTAACCGAAGCTGCTGTATATACAGAAGTTAAACCGGATTGGATGGTACTGCTGGTTAAAGCTGTTAGAGCGGTATGGCCCATGCTAATTCCAAAGCCATTGTAGGTAGTACCTGCTCCAGAGAAATCCAAGGCAATTGCTGTAATATTTCCAGCTACAAGACCGGCAGCAGTTAACTCAGAGGCTCTGATTAAATAATTGCCTTTCATACCTCCATATCCACCATTAAATGGGTTATATGGAGCGCCTGTACCTGTTGTACCACCTGCGCCAACTGTTGCAGTACCTGCAACACCCAAAACCAAATTCAAACTGGTTGGGGTACCGGAACATACCGTACTTGGCGTAGCGGAGGCAGTGGCTGTGTATCCAGCTGTTGGATTAATAACTGTTACTGAAACAGAAGAGTTGGATGCACAACCTGAAGAAGACTCTAAACCATCAATTAGATAGTTATAAGTACCAGCGGCCGTTGGCGTTACCGAAAGGGAGGCAGGAGATAAAGCTCCGGAGGTGTTGGAAGTTAATCCGCTTCCGGCACCAGCTGCCTGCCACGTTAAAGTATAAACGTTTCCGTTGCTTCCTGATTGAGTAACCGATAGGCTAATGGGATTTCCAAGGCAAATGTTACCAGTTGGAGATACTGTCGCCGTTAAAGCATCTGCAGAAGCAAGTGTTACATCGCATTGAACACGGGCGCTTTCGCAACCTGTAGCATCGGTTACAGTAGCCCAGCGACTATTTAAACCAGCACTTAAACCAGTGGCTGTATAAGTTGTAGAAGTTGCACCTGAAATAGCAGTTCCACCGCTTGCAGCTGTATACCATTTAATGGTAGGACTAGAAACCGCTGTAGAAATACTAAAGATGGCGCTGGTACCGCATTGGGTAGCAACAGAAGTGTTAGTTGGAGATGCGGTTGGAGAATTAACCGTAACAGCTGCTCCGGAAGAAACTACTGGACAACCACTTACCGTAGCTGTGCAGGTGTAGGTGGTGTTACTGGTAGGACTTTGAGAAAGTGGATTGGATGTTCCAACAACAGTTGAACCATCGCTCCAAGAAAAGGCAGTTGCAGTTGGTGCAGCATTTCCAGTAATTACAAATTTAGGACGGTTGCTAGCATTATCAAAGGTATTTGTACCAGAACCGGTTGCCCCTGTAAAGGAACATATAGTTGAAGAAGTTGCATTATCCTGACGATAAGAAACACTAGATTGGAAAGAAGTGGCGTCGTATCTTACAGTAGCATTGGCATTGGAAGCATTGTTATTACTCCAACAAGTAGCTATGATAATATTGGATGTACCATCCCAGTTGAATGGGGTGGTTAAAGTATAGGTATTAACACCTACAGTAGGCGTTACTGAAGTGGCTGTGAAGACAGAGGTTAAACCGGACTGAATGGTACTACTGGTTAAGGCAGTAAGAGCGGTATGACCCATGCTGATTCCAAAGCCATTGTAGGTAGTTCCGGCTGCTGAAAAATCCAAAGCGATGGCTGTAATATTTCCGGCAGATAATCCGGCGGCGGTTAATTCTGAAGCTCTGATCAGATAATTGCCTTTCATACCTCCGTATCCACCATTAAATGGGTTGTAAGGAGCAGCTGTACCCGTTGTACCTCCAGCACCAATTGAAACCGTAACGTTTTTAACTATTGTTGCTGTTAAACTGGTTGGAGAACCAGAACAAACTGTACTTGGAGAAGCAGCGGCAGTAGCAGTAACCCCAAAAGCAGGAGCATCGGCATAAGCAGTACCAGTATACGTAGTAGAAACACCCACCGAATTGGTAGCTACAATGGAATAGGTTACGGATGTATTGGCTGGAGAAGCTGCCGGAATAGAATACGTCCAAGTAGTACCGGTAGTATTGGTCATAGCCACCGGACCTGTAGAAGAACCGTTGTTAAAGGTAATGTTTACACTGGAAGTAGTACCAGCCGTTGGAACCACATTTACAGAAACAGTATGCGCTGTTGCGGTACATTGGTTGCCAAGAGGGCTCAAGGAATTAAATGTAATTACTGGGGCAGGCGATGTACCATTGAACTCACAGGCACCCACATCTGGTGCAGTACCAGGACTAACCGGACGGGTTTGTCCATCGTAGTCGTCTGTAACGGTACCGATGGTTGTGGCACCACTCTCTAGTTGGGTAGTTAAACCATTGGGTATATGCAAGAATCCTGCATTAGAACCCGTTAAGCTGGTGAAATAAGTTCCTGTTGTAAATGCTTCAGTAAAAGAACCAGCTTCTTTTGGACTAACCCTAGTTTGGTAATCAGTTATTGCCTGGTCTGTATTGGTAATATCGAAATAAATGCAATTAGAGGCGGATGGGGTACCAGCAAAATAAAAGTTCTTGTTACTATTCGAAGATATATTTGCAGTAGAAGTGCCACTGCGGTAAAAAGCAGCAGCCTTTGCTCCGGCACCAACTGGTGTACATTCATTTACAATGATGTTGTTTCTAACATCTACTGCAGTAGCTGTAGCTAAAGAATATAAACCAGCAGAATAGAATATAGAACCGGAAGTGGTTCCGGAAATATACACTGTGTTGTTGTAAATATTATGTGTTCCGGTGCCACTGGCAAAGATACCCGACAATGGAGAACCATTGGAGTTTTGAGCGGTGGTCATGCTTAAACCACTTACTAGGTTGTTATAAACCGTAGCGGTTGTACCACCGGTAATTCCAATACCATACATGGAAACGTTTCCTGTTGTTCCGGAAGCAGTAAGTCCATACACTTTGTTTCTGTAAATGTTGTGGGTGGTACCTGCTGAAACAACAATACCCCGAATAGTTGGACCACCGGTTGTTCCGGTAAACGAAAGACCACTTACCGAGTTTTGATATACGTTGTTGGAACCTACAGAACACCAAATTCCATTGATGGAAGGGGCAGAAGAGGCAGCACCAGAAAAGTTCAGAGTTGAAATGGTATTACCTACCACATTGGTGTTACCACCTACTGATATTTTAATACCGGTTAATTCTGATCCGGAAGTTGCAGAGGATGTTAGTGAAATGGTATTCAGACGTACCGTATTGGCATTGGTAGTTCCATAGTTTGCTCCTGTAACAAATCCATTAATGGTGGCACTGGCGGTACTAACGGTAATACTATTGCCACTTACCCTATGGCCGCTACCATAACCCAGGGTAACACCCAAAACAGTACCGGTATTGGTACCAGTAATAGAAATGGTATTGTTGCAAACATTTTTAATACTGGCTGAAGTTCCACCCAACTGACCAATAGCGGTAACAGAAGTAGATCCGGCCAAACCGGTAAGGGTAATGGTGTTGTTTGAAACAGTATCAGCCAAATTGGATGGGGTTCCGGATTGAGCAGTAAAGTTAACAGCTCCCGAAGCAGCAACCCTGTCTATCACAAAGCTATTGGATTTGATGTTAAACAAACTATTGGTGGCTTCACAATTCACCCCAATCAACGCTCCAGTAGAACGGATGGTGGATGAGGTGGTATTTAAACTATTATTGGTTACATTTACTATAGCACCCGTTGCAGCATAACTGGCATTAATATAAGTAATCGCTCCTGAACCATACGAACCAGTTCCAGAAGCTGATTGGTTAATTTTAATGGTGTTGGTAGAATTAATATTTACGGTTGTGCTTGCAGTACCTGTACCAGATACAGAAATACCAGTAATAGCTCCCGTATATGATCCTACAGAAATGGAAGTATTTAAATTCAAGGTATTACCTGCAATAGTAATTCCTGAGGCAGCATAACCTGCAATTATACCAGAAATGGCAGCAGCGTTTGCAGCACCCGAAGTCTTATTGATGGTAATGGTATTTGAACTTACATCAATTGCTCCGGTGGATAAACCATAACCCAAATTTATACCTGTACTCACAGCAGTGGTAGCTGAGTTATTTAAGGTGATGGTATTGTTACTAATGGTTCTAGAAAAAGTACCAGAGCTTGGAGTCGTTCCTCTAAAAAGAATAGCCGTGTGGTCAGTAGCGGTATTGGAAGTTAATGTACTTGTTATGGTATTGTATCGGATAGAAATAGCAGAAGTGCTGTTTAACATGATACCATTAACCCCTGTTCCAACACCTGACCAACTCGCCGTTTGGCCAACCCCTGTTGCCAAGCCATAGGTAATTGAATTACCAGTACTTGCTGTAGAGCCACCAATTTCAATTCCCGATTCCTGTAAAGTAGAGGTTTGAGTTGGACAGATTATAATGAATCCATAGTTCACATTGGAAATCGTATTGGAGTAAAATTTATTATCGGAATTTAGTCCTGCAGCTGATGAAGCGGTCTGAGCAGCATTGGCTGTTGAAAGTGTAGAAGTTGAAAAAATACCGGTAGCAGACGGATTTGTACTACCCATGCTGATGGTACAATTTTTTATGGTATTGTTTTGGGAACCATTGGTAGCCGATGCTCCAAAAATACCTATCCCAAATTCGGTAGTTGTATTCGAGCCTATTGGAGTAAGGACAGTATTTGATCCATTCTCTTGCAAAGTAAAACCATCAATGGTCACAAAGTCCGCTCCCACCAAACGTATTACACCATCCATCCTTCCTCCGGCAGTTTGAGGTGTAAAAGCAGTGATAGTTGGATTTGCACCAGATCCAGATTTTTGGAAAGTGATAGTGTTCGTGGCAGATGCTCCTGCTATAGTTCCGATTTGAATACCATTTACTGGAGCGGTTTCGGTATGACCAGCGGCCACATTAAATATAACAGCACCACTAACTCCGTTTGTAGTAATATAAGAAGCGGCTGCGTTTACCGTAGCAAAACAACCGGGTATGCTATATGATCCTGCAGGAAGAGCACCTGAACCCGATCCACAAAAGTTAAAAGTAGCTTTGTAATTGTTACCACTGTTGCTGCTATAGTGTGTACCCGTTCCACAACCTTGGTAATCGGCTGTAGAATATACTTCAACTGTGTAATTACCAGGAGATAAACCTGACAACAAATTGATTGTTGAACCCGTTGCATTCCAGCTTTGGTCATTTCCGCCACATCCACTTCCAAGGTTGGAACCAAAGAAATAGGAAACTTGGCTAAAGCTTCCAGGGGTGGTACCTGTTTGATACACCCTGTACCACAAACTTCCATTTGTAATATCACAAGGAGCACACTTAAAGGTTTTATTCTCACCACCTTTTAAGGTAAGCGTATTGGCTCCTGAAAAGTTACCTAAGTTCGCCCCTTGAAAATCAGGGTTACCTGTTGTAGCCTGCATGTCATAATAGGCATTCGCCCCACCATTGATACTTAGAATCACATACGATTCATAAATACCACTTTGGGCGCTTGCATAAAGGCTAGCAAAAGATAATAGGGTCGTAAGCGTAATCTGATAAAACTTTTTCATAAAAGTTAATTATTGATTTGGTAAAATTTGTTTTCAGTTTTATTGCCCAAGCAAACAAGCAATGAAATCAGATGGAGGTATCCACCTGTTATCAACAATTGTTTCCTAAATGTTAATATAGTCTTAAGCATTCTTCTTGTGCAAGTTTTTCATAAAATCCCTTAACTATAGGGTGGAGTTAACATATCAACACCGAATGGTTAATAGATTTTAGGAAGCTTAAAGTTCAAAAAAGGTTTCGTTTAAAAAAATCGTAAAGCAAAATTTATAATAAGAATTTCTTGTGTTTCAATAAAATAGGCGAAATGGAAACCAAACCCCTGATTTTATTGGGATTCTGAACAATTTGTAGGGAGGGTTGGGAGGACTTTTTTTTCATACTACTTAAAGATTCGTGCGAAATGGGGGGGAGATCTGTAGAATTAGTTTATGGTTAGAATTAGTAGAATAGGTATTTAAACCCAGATTACGCATTAGAAATGAGTAAACGATTAATACCCAATTGTAAATCAATTTTTATGGCCAATTGATAACAACTGCTATCCCGAAATTTCTTAGGGAGGGGTAAATGGTTCATTCTAGCTCTGCAGCCTTCGGGCAGGGATAGCAGTGGAAAGCCCACAGCGGCCTAAGCGATAGCGAAAGGCGCGAGGACTTGCAACGAATAGCCCGACCATGAGCCAGGCACTACTATACATTTAAGGGCATACAGGTTTTGGGCGAATGGGGCACGCCAAGAAAAAAATTAACCAACTAGCTATCGAATACAGGTAGTGAAATAAGCTGTCTCAAAATAGGGAATTAATACATTATATATAGAGGACGAAAAAGCCGGCCAAAAATCCATGACAGGCAAAAGACTTTTGGCCGGAGTTTAAAATGAGTTATTTGGCAAGGATAAGCTTGTTCACGAAGCGACCTTTGTCGGTGTTTACGTCAACGAGGTAGATACCTGGAGCAAGAACAGAGGCATTGATGGTATTTATTCCATTGTTGGTTTCCAATTGGAAGTTACCAATCAATTTGCCACTCATATCCATCACTTTGGCTGAGCTTGGGTTGATACCCGCATCCATCAATTTGATTTGGATATTGCCATCCTCAACGTAGGTGAAGCCAATAACCTTAGCTTGTTCGGCCGTGATTGCTTCGTTGATATCCCCGAAGCGCAGGAAGTAACGACCTTCAGCAGATTCAGGTTCCGACTTGGTCAAACTTACCACATCGCCTAAGTTCAGACGGGTGTATTGGTTCAGTTTTTTGTCTTCCAGATACACTTTTACTCCGCTTGGGATATTGGTCATTTCCGATACCTGAACGGTGTAAACTCCTAGGTGGCTGATACCCATTGGAACTACTGTTTCCTTGGTAATTTGAGGCAATACCGATACAGCCAGTTTCTTAGCTACATCTTCGGATTCTGTTAAGTAAATCTCGGATAGTTTTTGTTCTACATTGAACATCTTGTCGGTATCGTACTCATCTAAACCTTGGTTTACAGTAGCTTTTGGATGACCTGCAACTACCACCTCATCGGCAATCTTACCATTTTCTTTCAACGACAAGCGGAAGATTGGCATATCAGGTGCTGGACCTTCATCTTTCAAGAATCCATAGGCCGAGCTGCTGGTAGTCATGCTATTGTTCATTGCTATGCTTGTATTCGAATTCGCCCGCACCATGAAACCCTGGTGAGGAGCAATAGCCGCTGTACCTCCATTGGTAGACAGACTGGTTAATGCATTGTACGATGCATAGTTTCCGGAATAGGTTCCGTTGGAAACCCAATAGTAAGCGTAGGCTGCCAAAGCAGAGGAGTTAGCCGTGCGAAGGTTAGCGAAACCAAGTGGTGCCTGGTAAGGGTTACCCAACAAGTTCCAGCCATCGGACAAAGGTTGACCGGACGAAGTGGTTGTAACGGCTTTGGAAATGGTACCGGCAGCAATACCGGAAGGTACATTCAGAGGACCGGTTAGGTCGATGGTGATGTTACCCGGAGTAATGGCGGCAAAACCTTTGGCACGATCCAAGGTATTGGAAGTATTGGTATAACTAATCCAGCCATAGGCCATGTTGGTATTAGTATTGGTTTCGTCGTATAGCCAAAGCGTTGGCCAAGGGTTGGTGAAGACAGTACCGGTATTAGCAAAACCATCGGCACCGGTAATGTTGAAATCGTCGGCCCATTGGCTAATATTACCTTGAACAGGAGAGCTGATATAGCGGTAGCCCGAGTTAGAGGCGATGATTTTACGATCAGATTTTACCTGACCCAGGATAAATCCGGTGGCAGAGCTTCCGTTGTAGTCGATGATACCGTTGTTGATTCCATCGTCGGTAAAGTGCAGGTAGGCTGTAGCATTGGACGAGCTTGGGTAAGCTGAGGTATTGTTGCTTCCAAAGGAATACACATTGGCGCCGGTATTTACCCGAATTGTACGACCGATATTAAAATCAGAGGAGCCGTTTAATTTTAGGGTTGTTCCGGCATAGACCTCTACCCTATCGTTATTAAAGGTGGCACCACCGGTGATGGTAACGGCTGTGCTGGCTGTTCCCACCTGGAATACCCCTGCCCCACTAATCACCGTATTTGCCAAAGAAATAGTGGTTCCGCTAATTTCCAATTTCGACAAAGCTACTCCACCCGTAAAACTTAAGGTGGCACCTGACTGGATATCGAGGTTTTTGCAATAGCCGCTATAGGAACCTACGATAGGATCATTGGCCACATTCGGAATAATTACATCGTCGGATGAGGTTGGAACGATGGTTGGGAGCCAGTTTCCACCTACGTTCCAGGCAGTGCTGATGGCACCGGTCCAGGTACGGCCATTGCAGGCATTTACTGTTACAGCGAAATTAGCCGAAACTATTCCGGATCCGCAGGAGTTTGTACCCGCTACGGTGATGTTACCAGAGGCTGCAGAATTGGAGAAATCAACTGTAATGCTATTTGTATTATTACCCGTAGCGATAGTAGCTCCAGTTGGGAGCGTCCAGGTGTAACCGGTGGCATTGCTAATTGCAGGCACACTAAAGCTAACTCCATTTTGACCCTGACAAACGGTAGTGGTTCCGGTGATGGTGCCGGCAGCTGCAGGAAGAGGATTCACGGTAACGGCGAAATTGGTCGATACAGTTCCATCTCCACAAGTATTGGTACCCTTCACGGTAATGTTACCCGATGTAGCCGAGTTGGAGAAGTTTACTGTAATGCTATTGGTATTGTTACCTGTAGCGATGGTAGCTCCGGTTGGGAGTGTCCAGGTGTAACCAGTGGCATTGCTGATGGCAGGCACACTAAAGCTAACCCCATTTTGACCCTGACAAACGGTAGCGGTTCCGGTAATGGTTCCGGCAGCGGCAGGAAGAGGATTCACGGAAACGGCGAAATTGGCCGATACCGTTCCATCTCCACAAGTATTGCTACCCTTGACGGTAATGTTACCCGATGTAGCCGAGTTGGAGAAGTTTACTGTAATGCTATTGGTATTGTTACCTGTAGCGATGGTAGCTCCGGTTGGGAGAGTCCAGGAGTAACCAGTGGCATTGCTGATGGCAGGTACACTAAAGTTTACACTGTTTTGACCCTGGCAAACGGTGGATGTTCCGGTGATGGTGCCGGCAGCGGATGGAAGAATGCAGGCCGAGAACTCATCGGCACCGATGTCAGGAGTGGAGGTACGGGTATCTCCGTCGAAGTCTGTTGCAATGGAAATTGAAGAAGCCCGGCTATCAACAAATTTATAACTCTCGTTATCGGTTAAAGAAATATGGAGGTCCGACAAAGGATTCACAAACAGGTTATCGGCATTGAGTGTTCCACTGCTAAAGTTGGACGAGCCGGAGGTATAGGTAGCGGAGTAGCTATTGGCATCTTTACCGGATGAAGTTTGCCAGTTGCTGAGGGCTGCAGTAAGGGTGGTACCCCATTGTCCGATTTTATTGTAGGTGCCGGTATTGGTAGCCAGGAAGTTATTATCGCTGGTATTCCAACCGGTAGCAAAGTTGGAGGAACCTACGTTTCCGATGGCACAATGGCAAGAAACATTTGCATTTCCAACTGTTCGGTTATTAATAAAGATGTTGTTTTGAAGATTATAGGTTCCTCCGGCTGCGGTACCTGAAGCTCCACCTAATTTAAAGAAGGCATAGGAACTAAAATCGATTCCAGTAACGGGTGTACCTCCATTTGCACCACTGATGTAGACTGAGTTGTATGTCACATTGATGGTAGAAGAAGAGTTAAGCTCCACATCAATACCGTAAATACCCAGGCAGTTGGAAGTACTTCCATTGTTTTTAAGGCTAATTTGATTATTGGTAATATCCCAGTTTCCATTTCCACCGGTAGCGGACCAGATAAAGATACCTTCGCTATTACCGGAACGGTCGGCATTGCGCATATCCCAAACCACATTTTTGTTGATGGTACCACTAACCGTATAGGTGCTGAGGGCTTTCACATAGATACCGTTGTTATTGGCACCTGCGTTGGCTAGGACATTGATATAAGGTCCGGCGATTGAATTGCTTTCGATCAGGTTACCGGAAGTAGAGGCATTGGGTTCGAGGCGAATACCGAATTGGTTGTACCCACCAGCCGACTGGGGTCCATTGATAACATTGTTAGTAATGGTAGCCGGACCGGACGTGTTGTGGAAAATACAATGCACGTTTCCACCGGCAGCGGCACCAGATTGGTGAAGGTAATAGAAGGCATTACCCGAATAGGTAGAAGTAGACGTGGTGGTACTGGTATTCCAGATTCCGTAGATGTAACCCGGTACAGCGCCATAGGTAGAGCATCCGCCGCCGGAGCAAACTATTTTTTTAGAACTATCCGGGTTTCCGGAGGTTCCAGTACCGAAGACATTGTTGGAAACCGTAGCAATGGTAGAACCACCAATGGCAATACAAACAAAACCGGCATAGTCGCAACTGGAGATATTGATGTTAGAAATGTTGTTTCCAGAAATAGTGATAGAACCGGCATTGATATTCATGGCCAGGGTTCTGGCTTCGGAGGAGCTGAAAGGGGTGTAGCTATTTCCCCAATAGGTTACCGATCCTCCGGTGCCACATTGGGCGGAGCTACCACCAATCCAGTTATTGGAAATGGTGTTTCCGGTGGAAGATGAGCCGGGAGCAAATTCAAGTGCGGTTTGCACATTTTGACCATTGATTCCCGAATTGAAAATGCTGTTACCGCTGATAGTCCAGTTGCTACCATTTCCGGTGGGGATATAAATTCCGTAGGAGCGTTGAGAAAGTCCACCACTCCATGCAAGGAAGTTATAAATTTCGTTGTTGGAAATAGTAACCGTGTTGCTGGCATCGGCACGGATAATGTTAGTAGCCCAATTGGAAGATCCGCCGTGGATCAGGTTGTTGTCGATTACGCAATTGTTACAATTGTACAGGTAAACCACAGCGCCGGCCAATTTGGTTCCATTACCTACCACTTCGCAGTTGCGCAGGGTATCGCCGGTAATAGCTCCAGACAATCCGAAGCGGAATACATCATTTTCGCTTCCACCGGTACCAGAATAGGTGTTTTCGAATTTCAGGTAGCGGCCCGAACCGTTGTAGCTTCCATCGATTGTAACCCGGGATGCATAGATTCCGAACATTCCCATACCCAACAAACTTCCGGTTAAGGTTCTAACGGTGGCGGCATTCGGTTTAATGGTTACCCGGTAGTTAGAACCGCAGTATTCGGTCCATTGGTTCAAGGATTGGTTACCATCTTCGGTGGTATTGGAAATAATTTCAACGGTTAGGTTTCCACTTAATCCATTCACTGTAATGGCATTGAAGAGTCCGTCAAATTTGGTGAGGGAGGTATAAGTTCCGCCAGTACCAACTGTAACAGTGCCGGAAAGGCCGGAAGAGGAAGTAACGGTAAAGGAAGCGGGATTAGCGTTAGCTACGGAATAGGTATTTACATCGGAATGAACCGGAGTTGTGGAATTAAAATTTGAAAAAGCCAGGTTGCCTGCATTGTCTTGAGCAGCCACATAATATTGGTAAACCTGTCCTGCGGTTAAACCGGTCAAGCTTAGGTTATAGGTGAAAACGTTACTGGCCACGGAGGATGCCGACATCGAAGCCCAGGTACCGGTGCTGATTCTCCACCAAAGAACAGGAGCAAGAGAACCTGTAGCCAAGCCGGAGCCTAGGTCGGTGATGGTAGCCGTAATTGTTACGGTAGCGGTACTGGTACAGGAGGCATTGGGAGCGGTAACTGAGCCCAGAACAATAGATGGTTTAATGATATCCACTGAGGTAACATTAGCCACATAAGCACCCATATCTTCAGGGGTATTGGCTGCACGAGAAACGCTGTTGATATCATCGGTAATGGTGGCAATATTTATTCCATTGCTTTCGGCCGGAGAAGGGCTGGCTAGGGTTAAATCGGGGGTAAGACCTGCAGGGGCAGTAAAGTTTGGAGAAGCGGCCCCTGAATTGTTGTCGAGACTGGTAGCTGCATTATAGGCTTGTAAAGACGAATAGGTTGTTGCTCCGGCAGCAGTTCCAAACAAAAAACCACCAGTACCGGGCGCAAAGAGGATGTTGTAATTGGAGGTAGTTGTAGTGGTATTGTTCAAGTCCATTCCCAAGTGTTTGCCTCCTGTGCTTGCGTTGGAACGGGCATTTACAAAGATGTTGTTTCGGATATTGTCCACTCCGGTTTGAACCCTTCGGAAACCATAGGAATTATTAGCAGTTGTGGTAACACCGCCACCTGCAATATAAACAGAGTTAAAGTAAATGTTGTTGGCCGAGGTATTGTCTTTTGAGATACCGGTTATGATAGAAGCTCCGGTAATAGAAGCACCGGAAGCATCTAAACCTAGGCGAATAGCGTTGTTACTGGCGGTAACAGCACCACCATTCAGGTGCAATCCGGTAATCACCGAACTTGCGCCGGAGCCAGCCTGCAGGTTATAAACCAGGTTTTTAGAAACGGCATTGGAAGCATTGGTACCTCCGGAGAAATAGATACCCGTAACTACCGTATTGGCCGCACCACTGTTTCTTAAATTGTAAACGGTATTACCTGAAATACTTAAAGCGGATGTATTGCTTGTATTAATGGAAATACCCAAAACGGAAGATGATGTACCGGTACCGGTTGCCAAGGCCGAACTGGACAGGTCGCTCACGGTATTACCGGATATGGCATATAAACCACCGCCTGAGGTAACTATACCACCTACTACTTCGGAAGAACTAGTATTGTTGTTAGTTAAGCGATAAATTTGGTTCGATGAAATGGTTGTTGAATAGGCAGAACTTGCAGTACAAACGATACCATAGAGGTTGGTAGCATTGGACGTGGCGGTACCGGAAACTGAAATACTGTTGGCGGTGGTAGCACTACCAATTTGATTCGTATTAATGTTGGCATTTCCGGCAGTTTGGCTAATTGCATTAAAGATACATGCATTGTTAGTTCCAGTTCCGGTAATGGAAATAGATCCGATGAAGTTACCACTGATGGTGGTAGTTCCTGTTCCGTCGAATTTAATACCATTGGATACTGAACCGGAGTTTGTAGCTACGTTTACAGCAATGGAACCAGTTCCTGTGGTGGAGCCGATGGTATTTCCCGTAATATTGCAGGTGCCAGAAGCGCTACCGGAAACGTAAATAGCGGTGAATACCCCGTAGTTTGCGGTTCCTGCGCTGGTAGTTTGGTATGCTATTTTATAGATGGTATTTCCGGAGACAGTTGAAACAGGGGAAGAAGGCAAGTTTAACCAAACGGGAACAAAATGAGAAGCCACGGCGCTGTTGTAAGTCATGGTACCCGTTCCCAAAGCGTCATTTCCGCCGATAGTATTACCGGAAATAGTGTAACCGCCTGTTCCGGCCGTTGAGTTATTGATATATATTACTGCATGTGGTTGAACTGCTCCGGTGACGGTTCGGGTAGCTGTTTGGAAAAAATAATTGTCTTGAATGGTCCATGCTGCATTACCGGCTCCTAAATAAAGACCTGCGTAAGGAGTGGTGGTTGAAGCATTAAAGAAATTAGAAATAGAGCAATCCAAGATTTGGTTACCCGAATTTTCTTTGGCGGCTGTACCCACCGAATAAATGGCCATAGCGGGAAGACCTGCAGCATTTTCTTTTATATCGCATAAAGAGAAAGTATTGTTATCGTTTCCGGTGGTGGTTCCGGTCCCGAAGGAAACCACACCGTTGGTAACGCTGGTTGTGGAACCTTCGATAGTACAATTATTGAAGGTATTGTTAGATGCATCTGCAGCTAGGTTAATGGTAGTAGCTCCGGCGGCTGTGCTTGTATTTTGAATAAGGAGTAAGCGTTGAGTAGTAGTACCTCCATTAAAGGTTACCCTATCGGCACCATTGAGACGAATAAGGCCTGTTGCAGCTGGTCCGGTTATTTGTTTTTGAGTACCATTGGAAGATTGGAAGGTAATGGAATAGTTACCTGCACCACTTTCGTTCCATTGGTTAAGGGAAACTGTTCCGGTTTCACCAGTTAGGTTTGAAAGAATATTAACGGTTAAGTTACCGGTTAAAGTAGAAGCATTGATAGCTTCAAAGATTCCTCCGGTATTGGTAAGAGAGGGGTAATTTCCGCCTGACCCCACGGTAACTGTGCCTGAGCAAGGAGTTACATTGAAGGAATTGATGGTTCCTCCAATTGGGAAATCGCTGGATTGTAAATCAACGCTAGCCGGAGTTGAATTAAAGGTGCCGGAATTAATTCCAACATTGGGGGTTATCACATTTCCTCCCTGGTCCTGTGCTACAACAAAGTATTGGATATTATCACCGGGATTGATGGTTCCGGCATTCAACAAACTAAAATCAATATTAAAGCTGAAAGGACTGGTAGTACCTACTGCTTCTACATATTTCCATCCGGTAAGGTCGTTGGCATCCGTAGATTTTTTATAGTAAATGCGAGGTTTAGTGCCTGAGCTTACATTTAATCCGGAGGCATCGGTTATTGTTACACCAGAAACAGTGTAAGTTCCGCTGCCGATGGAGTTACAAGCATTTGCAAAGGCGGTATATGAAATAGAGGGAGGAGTTTGATCGATGGGGTCGAAGTTACCTGCATCGGCACCGATATCGGTTGGTGAAAGTCCGGATCTGGTTTGTCCGTCGAAATCAATTGTGATAGAACTGGCTGTGCCGGTTCCTTCGATTGGAGTGGCGGCCGGAGGAACCTGAATATGCAAATCAACGGTTGATGCATCGCCGGTTGGAGCAATAAATTTAGGATCCGAGCTAATGCTGTTCGTGCTAATGTTATTTAAAACGGAAACATCCGTTCCTCCAATACTTCCTAAAACGCCGCCGGTACCATTGGCATACAAATCGTTGTAGGAGCAGGTTAAGCCGGTAAGTGCGCCTTCCCGAATGGCGTAATGTTTTCCGGTTCCTGTACTATTGGAACGGGCATTCCAGAAAATGTTGTTTTGGATGGTTCTGGAGCCGGAAGACAATGCGCTGTAAAAGGCATAGGTTGCAGAAGTTCCGGTAGTAACACCGCTTCCACCTATGTAAACGGAGTTGTGAAGGAAGTTGGCGGCGGTTGTTTCATAGATTCCATAATACAGGTTGGAATTAGTAAGGGAAGTACCGGCAGCATTGATTCCGAGACGAATCATGTTGTTTGAAACCGTTGCAGTGCCCGAAGCGATGGTAATTCCATACACGGCAGCGGAACCATTTGAGGAAGCCGTAGAAATAGAATGGATTAGGTTTCCATCCAGGGTGTTGGTACCACCTGCTGCAGGATTGTAATAAATTCCGTGGAGGAGAACCGCATTTGAAGAAGAAGAATTGGTTAATGAATGAATGGTATTATTGGAGATGTTGTGACCGGTGGCGGCAACAGCGGACAAGGAAATCCCAAACAAGGAGGAGGTGGTGCCAGTGCCGGTGTTGTTGGCATTGGTGCTTAAATTTCGAATAACATTACCCGTAATGGTATTGGCTGCAAAAGGGCTATTGATGCCAATTATGGAAGAGTTTCCGGTTGTTGGCCTGTTGTTGTTCAGATTGGCTATGGTGTTATTGGTAATCGTTACGGCATTTGCACCGGTGGTCATGTTGATACCAATTACATCTTGTGCTGTTGCGTTGGTTGAACCCGTATTTACGTTGATACTGTTGGAAGTTGTTAAGCTACCGATTAAATTATCTGAAATCGTTCTGGAGCTGGCACTACCGCCTTGTCCGTAGCGAATTCCATTAAAAGAAACCGAAAGCGAGCCGCCGGAAGTGATGGTAAAGGATCCTACCCGGTTGTTGGTAATACTCACTGCGCCCGAACTGGTATTGTGTCCAATTCCGACAACGGTTGCGCCGGTATTGGTTACGTTATTGATCAGGATAGAACCATTTCCGGTTGGGCTTCCCACGGTATTGTCATCAATGGAAGTGGAACCATTGGAGGCAGAAAGAATTCCGGTAAAGACATTGGTTGGGAAGGCCGAAATATTGGAAGAATTTATGCTGATATTGGCTATGGTGTTGTTTTGAACCAGGCTGGTACCGGAAGTAAGGATGTTAACTGAAATTCCGCGGAACGACACCTGAGAAGTACCCCCAATGGTCCAGGCGGTACCGCCGGCATTGGTAGTGCTACCTCCAATGTAATTGCCGGTTATGGTAAAGTTATTTCCGGAAGCGCTGTTATCGATTAAGATTGGGGTATGGGCTACTGTTGCGGTGGATGTTCGGGAGGCAGTTTGATAAAAATGGTTATCTGTGATAGTCCAGTCGGAAGAGTAGTTCTGAACATCGATGCCATAGGTAGCGACTGTTGCGGAGAAAATATTAACGAATTGACAATCCATAACCTTATTGAAATCGTTACCGCGGGAGGCAGTGGTGTTTCCCAGGGAATAGATACCACAGGAAGGGGTTGATGCCCCGTCTTTTATCACACAATTCCGAATGACATTGGATTCATTACCTGTGCTCAGAGCGGAACTACCGAATGCGATAATTCCTGCATTGGTAAAAGAGGCTGTTCCGATGGCGGTGACATTAACCCCCTGAATAGTCAGGTATTGCAAGGTATCGGTTGTTGCATCGTTATTGAATAAAAAGACTTGTCCGGCAGTGGAAGTGTTAGAGAAAGTCCAGTTGATCGTGGAGCCGGTTCCGCCGGAGCGACCATCGAAAGTTATCCTGGATGCACCATTCAGATAAAAGAGTTGATTAACAGAGGTTCCACTTGTTACTCTGGCAGAAGCAGCAGCTGAAGGGCGGAAAGTAACTTCCCAGGGTCCACCGGTATAATTTACGGTATTGATGTTAATGGGGAAAGATTCGCCGGAAGTTCCATCGTAGGTTGGTTGAAGTTCAAAATACACATCCGAACATACCAAGGAGCTATTGAGGGTGGCAACTGCGGCCGTGAGGTTCACAAAATCACCGGTTGGACCAACAGAATAGGTTCCATTCAAACAACCTTTGGATCCTATTTTAAAGAAACCCAGGCTATTCGGAACAGTGGAGTTAGTTGCAATGGTTTGTCCTGCAATGGTTCCTCCATACGGGCTGTAAACTCCGGTAAGGGTAGAAGAATTTCCTATGGTATTGGTGGAAATGTAGGACATGGAGGCATCAGTTAAACGAACCGTACCTACGTTGATAAATGCACCCGCACCGGATCGGCTCACTTGCCAATACCTGGCCGGGTTAGGAGACGAACTAAATCCGATTCCATCGGTACCGCCGGCTGTTGCATCCAATGCTTCAGCAGTAACCAGGATGGTACCGGCTGCGGTGGTGGTTGGATTAATCAGTTCAAATAAGTTGTATCCGGATTTTCCGATTGGGAAAGTATAAGTGCTTCCAGAAAGCAGGGATGCCGGTAAGGTTCTGGCCAGAATACCTTTCACGTAAGCAGTGGCCGAGCCTCCCGCTACATTGGCTGCAGTTGTTCCGGTTACGGTGATGGTATTGCTTCCATTGTCAACAAGTCCGGAAGTTAGGTTTAAAGTGGTGGTATTAACGGGAGAGCTTAGGATTAAACCGGCGGAATTATTCACGGTAAAGGTTGTTACCTGGGAAGCCGTGTAAGTTCCGATGGCGAAGGTTTGCTGTGAAGTTCCATTAAAGTTCAAGGTAGAACCGGAACCATTGGCAGTCAGGGTTCCTGAATTGGAATATGTACCTTTTAGGGAGAGTACATACGAACCACTACCCAGGCTAAAGGTTGTACCGCTTGAAACAGAAAGGGATGTATTGACTGTAAGGCTTGAGCCCATGGTACCACCGGTACCGGAGACTGTTAAATTATTAACCGAGTTAGTTGCCGGAGCCGAAATGGTAAAGGTGGTTACACCCAAACTTGGAGAAACCAATAAATTATCGATAATACCACCTGTAAATGTTCCGCCCAGAGATACAGAACCTACACCGGTTAAGTTGAGGTGTAAAGTAGATCCACTGGCATTGGCTTTTACAGTACCTGAATTCACAAATGGAACTGTTATTCCACGAATAGCGATGGAATTACCATTTAAATCTAAGGTTGCACTGGCGTTGGATACCGAAATAGTACTGACGATGGCATTTTTATCCAGGGTAACATAAGCTGAGGCGGCGGAAACCGCAAAAGAGCCATTAGTTGGCGTAGTAGAAGGTGGAAGTTCATTTAATACGGTATAGGTGGTGGCCCCATTGTAAGTTAAATTTAAAACACCGGTAGAAAAGTTAAAGCTGGGTACATTGACCAAGGAACCTAAAGTTCTGGTAACCCCAACTGTGCCGGTTGGAATACCCAAAGTTAAGGCAGAAGCATCCAAGGCACCTGCTGTTAAAACCAGACTGCTTTGAATTGCAACAGCCGGGGAGAAAGTTACTCCGGCGGCATTGTTGATGGTCAGGTTCAACAAACGACCTGCTGTACCGGTAGTCCAAACTCCGGTTCCACTAACAGTTTGGGCGCTGGTTCCGTTTAGATTCAAAATAGAGCCGGCAGAAGCGGAATTGATGGTACCATTGCTACTTACATTCCCTGCAATATTATAGCTTACACCATTTAGATTGAGGGTACCTGTAGTAACAGTAAGGTCATTGGCAACGGTAACTGAGCTAGCACTGGTTATTGCACCGGTAGCCGATTGACCGGATGTTGCCCAGGTAAGATAACCTACCGAAAGAGCCCCTGAAAAAGTTGGGTTGGTGGTGGTTGTTCCGGTAATACTCAGGGTAGCGTTTGCATTCCAGGTTGCTGTTGGAATAATACCACCATTCATGTTATGGATATAGAAAGAACCAGAACCAAACGTGGTAGTTGCTGCGGTTGATGTTATGGAACCACCATTGTTTTGAATAGTACCCGTTATGGTATTGTTGGCCGCTGTGAGGTTAGTGAAGTTAAGGCTATTATTAAAACTTGTATTGGCATTAATAGTTAGGGAGCCAGCAATGTTAGTGGTTAGGTTGGCCAAGCTGGAAGTAAAGTTCAAGGTGGTAACCACGGCCCCGGTGCTACTTAATTGCAGGGTACTACCGGCAGTTATGGTTAACACATTGGTACCTGCTGTAAAACCAAGGGAAAGTGATGCTGTAGCCGAAGGTTGTAGGCTAATGTTGGTATTATTATCAACGAAAATTTGACCTAAACTTTGGGTAGGAATATTGGTAGCAATGGAAGAACCACCCATGGTAAATTGGAGAATATCGCTGGCAAACGGACTAATACGGTTAGGCAACCAGTTGGTAGCCAACTGCCAGTCGGCGCTGCCGGAGGTTGGTTGCCAAACGTAGGTTTGTTGTGGAGAAACCCTGCCGGTAAAATCGCTGCCGCCCAATTTTCCGGTGGAGTTAGTAGCGCCGGTTATAGTAAAACCATTGGTTGGAAAGGTAGAAGTAAGCTGAGCCCAGGAAGCTCCATCCCACCAATTGAGGTAGGTTTGGTTTTGGGTTCCTGTTAAATCGGAAGGTGCAGAAACTGAATAGGTAAAGGTAGCCGTGTAAGTATAAGTTCCGTTACCTGTTTGGTTATCGCTGGCAGACCAATACCGACTAATCACATTGGTTGTTGAAGCGTCGTTAGGATGTTGGCGATCGGTAACGCGGAAACCAATGGTACGAGCCACCGTATTAGCGGTCATGGTGAAGGCTACCGGAGAATAATCGGCACCTGTATTGTTATTGTTGGGGGCGGTACCTGCAGTTCCACTTACGTCGCCAATAGGAAAGGTAAAAATACCGGTTGCTCCGGTGTTGAATGTTTTACGTAACTCGCCTGTTCCATCTGCCACCACCATAGCGACTATACTACCTCCGGAAGTAACTGAAGTTGCTCCCAGGGTTAGGTTGTATGAATTTAAGTATAAAAGTCCGGCGGTTAGAGTAAGTCCGGTAGAGGCGTTTAGGGTTAAGTCGCTACCCAGATTTACTACTCCGGATGCTGTTCTGTTCAAGGTAAGAAGTCCTAAATTTTGGGAGCCGGATGCAAAACGAAGGGTATTGCCAAGAGCGCCAGTTCCGGCAATGGACAAGTTGGAAGTGGTGGTACCACCAAAATCGCCTGAACCGGTTGCTGCAAGCGAACTTCCTGCACCTAAGGTAAGGGTTGTTCCTGCTCCGATATTAAAGGTTCCACTGGTTTGGGTCAGCACACCTAAAATACTAAAGCTTCCGCTGGTGGTAAGGTTTTGAGCATCGTCTAGTTCTATGTTGGTATAGGACCCTGTACCTGATAAGGCATGTGACGCTCCGCCACCTGAAAACTGAATTTTTCCAGTACCTGAAAATGTTCCGCTGTTGGCGCTGTTTCCATTGACGGTGAGTACAAAACCACCATTGGCAAGGGTTCCGGCATTGATGGTGAGGTTGCCTTGAACCGTTTCAGCTCCTGACAGGGTTTTGGTACTTGCTCCACTAAGGGTTAAATTTCCGTAGGCAGTAGGTAAGGAGGAGATGCTAATAGCGCTGGTGGTGTTATAAATAACCGTGGATGTGCTTCCTAGGCTTAGGTTAGCATTGGTTAAGTTGGTAGGAAAATTGGATGTTGTGGCTCCTGCATTTCCGAATTGGATGGTTGCACCATTGGCAATATTCAGAAGGGTTGAAGCGGTCCCAACGGTTTGGAAACCTCCATCGTTGAAAGTTCCTGCTGTGACATCCAAAGTGCCATTTACCGTGATTGCGGAAGTACCGACCGTTGCAACTTGACCAGATTTATTGATAGTCAAATTCACGTAGGTTGTACCACCTTTAACAGTTTGAGCCTGAGAGGTACTGATGTAGGTTACGGTATTTCCCGTTGCAGTAGCAGTAAGGGTTGGGGTAATGGATGCCCCTGAAATAGTTAGATTAGCGCTGGCTGCATTCACTAGACTACCCGCCCCTGCGATAGCCGCAGCTCCAGTTTGGTTAAAAGTAGTGTTGTTGGTAAAGGTTCCAGATATGGTAACCGTACCAGAGGAATTGAGGGTGGTTACATTGTTTTGGTATGAACCGGAGATGGTCATACTTGAAATAGCCAAAGGAGAGGTTGTACCGGATATTTGTTTACTGGCTCCGGAAAAGGTTTGCACTCCCGAACCTGCAGTAAACGTGGTTCCATTGTGAAATAAATTACCGCCAAAGGAAATGGCCGAATTGCCGCTGTTGTTCCAAGTGCCGGCGTTGGTTACATCACCAGTAAAAGTTTTAACACCGGTGGCACTGGTAATATTTACCGTACCTCCAACCAACACATTAGTGGCGCCGGTTATGGTTATGGCAAAACCACCGATATTTAATATTCCGGAAGTGCCTTCACCAACTGTTAGGGATGAAATTGCCGCTGTTGGTGCAGCCGTAACTGTGATGGTATGTCCGTTGCGGATGGTAACTGCACCGTTATTGGCAGTGGCACCCGGTAGCACAGTTGCTGCTACCCAGGCGGATCCATTGTACCGCTCCCAACTTGCCAATGCATTCCAGTTACCAGTAGCTAGGGAACGGAAATCGTTGGTAGTTTGAGCCCAAAGGCCGGATGAAAAAAGAAGAAAAAGAACAGGAAGAATATATTTTGTTTTCATAGGATGGATCTATTCAGGCTTAGTAAGAATGGCAGGTTGCTGAGCAGGTTCCGGAGTGGTTGCTGGAGCCTGGGAAGGCGTTTGCAACTGGTCGGACTGAAAGGAACCAGGCGAAGAACTGTTTCCGTTTGGTTGCACCAAGGTACTTGCCGGATTATCGGTTGGAAGACTGGTTAAACCCGCAGCATCATCGGAAGTTTTAGGGTTGGATTTTTTACCTTCGGATTGGGCGCGGGAGATCCCTGACAACCCAAAGAAAGCCATTAGGGTGATGGCCAACAATTTTGTGTGCATATTCGTTATGGAAATAAGGCGGCAAAGGTAAGACCTATTTATATTCTCTTTACATGAATTTAAGCTAAATTTCAAGCCTAACATTAGATTTCTAAACAAATGTTAAACAATGCAATTACCTACAAAAAAAACCGGAAATCAGATAAAAACAGAGCTGAATCCAGAATGTGCATTATAAACCCAGATTACGCATTAGAAATGCATAAACGATTAACCAGTTGTAAATCAATTTGTATGGCCAAATTGATAACAACTGTTATCCCGAAATTTCTTCGGGAGGGGTAAACCCAACTAAATCAAGTAGTTCGGATTTGTAAATCCTCCTATTGATTAATTTGGGTTGAAAAAGCATATCTAGAAGTTGGGGCGAATGGGACCCGCCAAAAAATAAAAAAGGGCCTGAATGAAACATCCAGACCCCAAAAAAGTGGAGAAAATCTCCGGAAAGATTAACCCAAACGTTTGAAAAGCTCGATAAACTTAAGCATTTCGCCAATGTTGGAAATTTTTACCTTTCCCATCATCACGGCCATTTGGGCATTGGTGCGACCTAGCTCCACATCTTCGTAATCTTTGTCTTTTGCTTTGATCATGCAGTTAGGTGTTCCGGTTAGACCGTCGGAAACAGTACAAACACCATTTTCAAGTTTGGCGGTAAACTGTCCACCGTTCGGACCTTCAATATCGAATTGGAAAATGGCGTTGGCATTGGCAGCTTTTTCAGCTTTTAAACGTTGTGGCAAGGAGTAAATGATGTCCTTGGCGGTTTCTGGTTTAATGTCCATGGAAGGTGATTGATTTGATGTTATTGATTGATTTGAAGAATTGCTTGGTGAGGTTGGTGCTTGCTCCTTTTCATTGCCATAAGCTGGGGCAAAGTTAACTTCGTCGATGATGATTTTGGCCAGAATCTCACGCATGATTTCAGAGGTACCGCCTACAATGGTTCCAACACGGGCATCTCTAAACATGCGAGAAATCGGGAATTCGTCCATATAGCCATAACCTCCGAAAATCTGTAAACATTCGTCGGAAACCCGCTTACTCAATTCAGTGGCTTTCAATTTAGCCATGCTGCACTCCTTTACACAATAGATACCTTTATCGTAAAGCCAAGCGGTGTGGTAAACTAGTTGCTTGGTGGCTTCGATTTCGGTGGCTAAATCAACCAGCTTGTGACGCAATACCTGAAATTTTTTCAACTGACGACCGAATGCTTCCCGCTCATTCATATATTTAAGTGTAAGAGCCATGCCATGTTCGCAGGCACTCAGGGAGCCGATGGCTGTAATTAGGCGCTCAGATTGGAAACTGTCCATGATATAGTAGAAACCATGGTTTTCCTTACCTACCAAGTTTTCGACCGGTACCTCGACATTATCAAACGCTAATTCGCCGGTATCGGACGAGTGCCAACCTACCTTTTTAAGTTTGGTAGCTGAAAAGCCAGGTGAATTTCTATCGACCACAATCAGGCTAATTCCTGCTGCACCAGCATCGGGGTCGGTTTTGCAAGCTACTGTAACAAAATCGCTATACACACCATTGGTAATAAAAATCTTGCTGCCATTGATCACGAACTTATCCCCTACCCTTTTAGCCGTCGTGCGGATGTTCATTACATCGCTACCGGCAAAAGGCTCGGTGATAGCTAAGGCACCCAATTTTTTTCCGGTGATGGCATCTACCACATATTTCTTTTTTAGGAAATCAGAACCGGCTTTCAAGATATGGGCCGTGCTCATAAACTGGTGCACACCATGGGCAGCAGCAAAGCCTCCCATCAAACTGCGCGGAATCTCTTCGAGCAACACAACCGAATAAAAGAAATCGTTGTTGGTTCCACCCCACTCTTCCGGGAAATTAACACCCAAGAACCCGAGCTCGCCCATTTTTTCCCATATATAATGTGGGATTTGCTGGTTCGTTTCCCAGTCGTTGGCATGCGGTGCTACCTCGCTATCAATAAATTGGCGAACAGCTTGGCGAAATGTTTCGTGGTCGGGGGTGAAGTAGGGAGAAGCCATGGGAGGGAGATGTAATTTTGTGCAAGGATAAAGAAAAATGCAAAGAGAAGTGAGAAAATAGAAGTGAGTAAAGAGTAGTGAGTAAATTAAAGCGCTTTTTTTAATTCTAATTGTAAATTCCTGCGGGTGGTTATTATTGAGGCTGCTAACATTTTTAATAATTCATCGCATCGATTGAGCAATTCATTGGCTTTGATGGAATCAATGTAATTGGTGTCTCGCATTAGCCTTATCCAATAGTGCGTTTCTCTTGCTTCCTTTTGCGCAATACAAAGTTTCGAATAAAAATCTTTTTTGCTTTGGGCACCAATACATTCTTCAAGATTTGCACCGATAGAAGTTCCACTTCTTAGCAATTGCTTAGAAAGTGTGAAATCACTTTTCTGCTTTACAAGTTGTTGATAGATGGAAACGATTTCAATAGAAAACGAATACGATTTTAGAATTAATACATTTTGATTTTTCATAAAAAAATTGTGACTTATATATAATGAATTTCATAACGTACGCTTTTTTCACTTTAACTATTTCCACTTCACTTTTCTCTCTACTCTTTACTCACTCCTCTTTACTCACTCCTCTCTTCTATTTTCTCACTTCTAATTACTCAACCACTTCCACTTCCACCTCTGCAATGCCAGCGGCAATCATACCAAGGTGTTTGGCAGCGCCCCAGCTGAGGTCGATGATGCGGTTTTTGATGTGAGGTCCGCGATCGTTGATTTTAACGATTACCCAATTACAGTTGGTAAGGTTGGTTACTCGAACCAAGGTACCGAAGGGTAAGGTTTTGTGTGCAGCCGTATATAAAGTAGAATTGAGTTTTTCCCCACTCGAGGTTCTTCTTCCATCCCAACTTTTGCTGTAGAAACTTGCTTTTCCGCTTTCCGTAACGGGGAGTTGATTTTGAGAGAAACCAAGTAAGGAACTCATAACCAACGCCATAAGAAGTAAAAATTCCTTCATTAATTTGGATTACCTTTGCAAAGTAAGGGAATTAATCTCAGATTCACAGTAAATTTACCTTCAAAAAATGTTAACTTAATCTTAATGCAAAGGTTGGAAGATGGGTTTTACTTTTGAAAAAATAATTTTACATGGCCGAAAACCATAAAATTTTGCTAGTTGATGACGAACCGGATATTTTAGAATTTATCCGCTATAATTTAGCCAAAGATGGCTTTAAAGTATTGACAGCTGGCACGGGTAGAGAGGCCATAGAAATTGCGAAAGCCGAGATTCCCGATTTAGTGGTGCTGGATGTGATGATGCCGGAGATGGATGGTATAGAAACGTGCCGCGAACTGCGCGATATTCCAAAGCTAAAGAATACTATCATTGCCTTTTTGACTGCCAGAAACGAGGATTATAGCCAAATTGCAGGCTTCGACAGTGGAGCCGACGATTATATCACCAAACCGATTAAACCCCGGGTGCTTATTAGTCGCATTAAAGCCCTGTTGCGCAGACGTTCAGGCACTTCTGATTCTCAAGATTCTGTTCTAGATGTACACGGTTTGGTAATTGATCGGGGCCGTTATTTGGTTACTAAAAATGGCGAGGAGTTCAACCTGCCCAAGAAGGAATTTGAACTGCTTTCACTTTTGGCCTCCAAGCCTGGCAAGGTTTTTACCAGGGATGAAATTTTGGATCGGGTTTGGGGCGATTTGGTGGTAGTGGGCGACCGTACCATTGATGTGCATATCCGTAAACTTCGCGAAAAAATCGGGGAAGATTCCATCAAAACCGTGAAAGGTGTAGGGTATAAATTTGAGTTTTAAACGCTGCTTTTTTCGTTAATTTTTTTAATTATTTGGCGGGCCCCCAACCGCCAAAACCAGTCCTGCATGGCTTAAAGTTTCGGTAAGGGCGGTTGGGTCAGGCTTTCGGCGGTAGTCCTCGGTCTGCGCAGGTTTGCACCATGCTACTCCGCTATTAAAGTCTACTGTAAAACCTATTTTTTCTTCGCTCCTGCATTTGTCAAATGGTGCAAACCTACGCATCCCTGTGGGCTACACTGCCTCTATCCTTGCCCGGACCCCTTGCATAGCAGTAGTAATACCGAATGGACATTATGTATAGTCCAATTTTAGGCTCAAATTTTCTTGAAAAAATTGGACTAACATACTGTATCCTCGGCATTTACCAATCTAAATTCACCAATAGCCTTTGGACTATTTATAAATTAAAATTGGTATAAAATGGACGAACAGTTGCTGTTCCTTTCCCATTCCTAATTGAAATGCGAATAGATACAATACCAAATTGAAGGGCCAATACTTGAAAGAAATACGGAAACTAAACTATGCTTCGTTCCACCGATAGGTTTGAAGTTGGAAACCGGCTAGTTCGAGGGCTCGGTCGATAATGGTGGCAGCGAGTTCCTCGAAATTTTTTGGTTGGCTATAAAAGCTTGGCGAGGCTGGCACAATAATACCGCCAGCTTCGGTAATCAGTTTCATATTGTTGATATGGATCAAGGAATAGGGTGTTTCGCGGGGGATAAGAATTAGCTTTCTTCTTTCCTTTAGCATCACATCGGCCGCTCGGGTGGTAAGATCTGAGGAGGTTCCATGGGCAATTCGTGCCATTGTGCCCATGGAGCATGGACAAATAAACATCACATTGTAACCTGCCGAACCGCTGGCGAAGGGAGCGTTGAAGTCCATCTTCCCAAACTGTTTAAAACCATATTGGTCAAAGGGAACGGCACCCAATTCGTGCAGAGCTACTTGCGCCGCATTATCGCTCATCACCAAGCCGATAGATTGCACTTGGGATTCCAGGGCTTTAAGCTTATCTAGTAAAACCTTGGCATAGATAGAACCACTGGCTCCTGTAACGGCAACGACGACTTTTTTTATTTCCATACAATATCAACTAGGCACAAAAAAGAAAAACCGGAACAAGTCCGGTTTTTCTTTTATTTTTTATCCAAAATACTATCTATTCGTTTGTTTAACCGATCAATTTCAGCTTGTTGTTCCTTAATAGCTTCCACCAAAATAGGAATTACCTCTACATAGCCAACTGTTTTCATTAACTCGGCAGGTTTGTTTTCTTTACTTCCTCTAATTGTTGAATTAATATGCGGAATTGACTTTTCCTTAACGATATCAGGTAATACGGCCTCTACTTCTTGTGCAATAAAACCATAATTCAAGCCCGTTTTCAAACCTAGGTCTGGATATTCATCCAAACGGTGGTAATAGGTAACCCCACGCAATGACTTAATTATGTCGATAGGATGAACAATAGTTTGGATATCCTTTTTCAATCGTGCATCAGAAGCGGCACCGAAGAATCCTACATAACCTAAATCATTTTGGAACAAACCGCTCCATCCTGTAGTTGCTGCAACAGCTAAAGTTCCATTAACACCTATTTCAACTGAAGTACTTGCACTTCCGCGAACACCAGCACCTGCTCCGCCATTAGTTCCATTGTATTCGCCTTGTACTCCAGCAAATATCGTTGCATTTCCAGCCAATATTGATCCATACACACCACTTCCTCCAAAGGCAGAATAGCCATTAACAGCCCAGGGCAATGTACCAGAAAGGCCGACAGACGTAAAGACGTCTCCAGTTAGCTGGGAATTGGTAGTCCCCCAAAACATTTCACCGGCATTCGTCATTCTACCTCTAACCAAGTTGTTGGTAAAAAAATCGATATTGTTATTACTTAGTGTTCCAAAATTACCGGTCGTTGTCAGCGTATTTCCACCTACCAACCATCCTGCTAAGGTAGAACTTACGTTACCTCCTGATGTATTAATTGTATAGGTTCCATCTGCATTAAAATTAGTACTGTTAATACCTCCACCAGCGGGGCCTGTTGCTCCAGTAGCACCAGCAGAACCCGTAGGACCTGTTACACCAACACCAGTAGCACCGGTTACTCCATCAACCCCAGAAGGGCCAGTAGCGCCTGTTGGTCCAGTAGCACCAGTAGCACTAGCACTTCCTGCAGGACCAGTTGGACCTGTTAGGCCATCAGCTCCAGAAGGACCCGTTGGACCAGTAGCACCTGTTGCGCTAGCACTTCCTGCAGGACCGGTTGGTCCGGTAGCGCCATCAAAACCAGAAGGTCCGGTTGGGCCTGTTGTGCCGGGAGTACCAGCAGCGCCCGCTGCTCCAGCAGGACCGGCAGGGCCCGTTGGACCAGGGTTACCATTGGCACCAGCGGCACCAGCAGCTCCGGTTGGACCAGTTGGACCTACTGCAGAGGCACAAAGGGAAGTCCAGCCATTGGTTGGATCTTTGAAATACCAAAAGCAGTTGTCGGAAATATCGTACACTAACAAACCTGTGGCAGGATTTTGTATGGCCAAGCGTTGCAAAATTGTTAAACGTGGCACCAACATACCTTTATCGGTTGCAGAAACATCCAATACAGCAGAAACATCAGGCGAGGTTGTTCCTACGCCAACATTGTTCTGTGAAAATCCAACTTTACCTAATCCTAAGAATAGAAAGGCTAATAGTACAATTTTTTTCATTCAAAATGGTTTATTAAAATCGCTGATGGGCAAAGGTTTAGGCAAATATTTAAAGGCAATTCACCCTTTTTTACCGTATCCTAATCTGCAAAAATAAAAATCTTTGCATAGCTTTTAAAGAAATAATTAATTCTTAGTAAATTCTTTTTACTTTCTTTCACCACAAACATGGCCAAAAGCCTTAAATTTGTGGAGAAATGAAACAAATCATTGCTTGGGCCCGAACGGCATTAAACTGGGTGAAATCCAAGTTGTCGCAAAGGCAATTCTTATATTTTTCAAGCGCCTTGGTCGGTGTTTCGGTTGGATTAGCGGCTGTTGGATTAAAGAAATTCGTCCATATTATTTTCGTTATTGCCAGCTTCAACAAGGCTTTTGCCTTTAATTATTTCTATCTGCTCTTGCCCATGATCGGTATTTTTCTTACCGTTCTTGTTATTCGCTTGTTTTTGAAAAAAGGCTTTGAAAAGGGATTGTTTCGGCTACATTATCGAATTGCCAAAAAAGGCAGTTCTGTTCCAAAAGAACAAATGTACGGACAGATTTTAACTTCCAGTTTAACCATTGGCTTGGGAGGTTCTTCCGGATTGGAAGCCCCAATTGCCATTACTGGGGCGGCTTTTGGTTCGAACTATGGTGAAACGTATGGTTTGGATTACAAAGATAAAACCTTGTTGTTGGCCTGTGGTGCAGCGGCAGGTATAGCCTCTGCCTTTAATGCGCCCATTGCCGGTGTGTTGTTTGCCTTGGAAGTTTTATTGTTGGATATCAGTATTTCAGGTTTTATCCCTCTAATCATTGCCGCTGCTTTTGGGGCTTTAGTTTCAGGTGTGTTGTTGGAGGACGATATTTTGCTCAAGTTTTCGTTAAGGGAACCCTTCAACTACCAAAACGTTCCTTTTTATTTCATGTTAGGACTTTTGGCGGGCTATCTTTCGTTTTATCATGCCAAGGTTTTTGAGAAGGTCGAAAAATGGTTTCCACAAAAACGTCCCTTTTTTAATGTTCTGGTTGGAGGAATTATGCTGGCAGGATTGATATACCTGTTTCCCAGCTTGTTTGGTGAGGGTTATTCCAGCATCAAAACCTTGTCGATGCACCAACCCGAGCAATTGTTGAAAGGAAGTTTTTTTACTGGTTTAGAAACCCATCCCTGGTCCTTGTTGGCCTTTATTGCGCTGGTGATGCTGGTAAAACCTATGGCCACGGCCATCACACTTGGGTCGGGCGGAAATGGAGGAAACTTTGCGCCTTCCCTTTTTGTGGGGGCCTACATGGGTTTTTTGTTAAGCAGGACCATCAATTTACTCCATATCGGAAAGGTTCCCGAAAGCAATTTCACATTGGTAGGCATGGCTGGATTGTTGAGTGGATTGTACCATGCTCCATTGACTGCCATATTTCTCATTGCCGAAATCACCAATGGATACTCCTTGATGATTCCGCTCATGATTGTTTCGTCTATTTCCTATGCCGTTTCCAAATACCTCTCCAACGACTCGATGGAAGCGCGAAAATTGAGAAGTTTAGGCCATATTTTGACTGAAAACAAAGACAAAAGTATTTTATCCAATATTCAAACCAAGGATTTGGTAGAAAGGGATTTCATTCCCATTACCAAAGAGACAAAGCTGGGCGAACTCGTAAAGGTTATTGGAAGTTGCAAACGGAATATTTTTCCGGTGGTGAATGCTCAAGGTCGATTAGAAGGTGTGGTATTGTTAGATCAAATCCGTAGTATTTTATTTAGGCAGGAGTTTTATGAAAGCAAACGCGTAGTGGAATTTATGAGTCCGATTCCGGCAATACTCAAGGAAAGCGACAGCATGGATTATGTAGTCCACCAATTCGACCAAACCCAAACTTGGAATCTCCCGGTAGTGGATAGCCATGGAAAATACCTGGGCTTTTTGTCAAAATCAACCGTGTTTTCCCAATACCGTAAGCAGCTAATCGAATCGAGTTTGTAGAAAACAAGTTTTTAACAGCCAAGCTTCCAAGAAATAAAAATTCCATCTTTGTGGCATTACCAACAACAACAACTATGTCACAACTCAAAGAAGGCGATAAAGCGCCAGCATTCAAAGCAAAAGACCAAGACGGAAAGGAAATTTCATTGGCCGATTTCAAAGGAAAAAAGCTGATTTTGTACTTTTATCCTAAAGATGACACACCGGGCTGTACAGCAGAGGCCTGCAACCTTCGGGATAATTATGAACTTTTAATGAAGAAAGGATTTGCTATTTTAGGGGTTAGTGCAGACAATGAAAAGTCTCATTTAAAGTTTATTAAGAAATTCGAGTTGCCGTTTCCTTTATTAGCCGATACCGACCAATCGGTAGCCAATGCTTTTGGCACTTGGGGACTAAAAAAATTCATGGGTAGAGAGTATATGGGAATGCACCGCTACACCTTTGTTATCAACGAAGAAGGAGTGATTCAGAAAATATTTACCAAGGTTGAAACAGCCAACCATACCCAGCAAATTTTGGCATCGGTTGAAAACTAAATCCGATTCCCCAATTTTCGAAAATAAATCTGCCTACTTTTGGGGGCTACATCAAAAACCATAGCACCCAAAAATTATCTTACTACTATAAATTTATACTTAAAAAATGTCAACTGATATCATCAAACCTAGTGCGGACAAGTTAAAAGCCTTGGCCAGTGCGATGGACAAGCTTGAAAAGTCTTACGGCAAAGGCGCCATAATGAAAATGGGCGATACGGCTGTTGAGGCCTTGGACGTGATTCCTTCCGGTTCTGTAAATTTGGATATTGCCCTAGGAGTGGGTGGGTATCCGAAAGGAAGAATTATAGAGATTTACGGTCCTGAAAGCTCTGGTAAAACAACCTTAGCCATTCATGCCATAGCCGAAAGTCAGAAAAAGGGGGCATAGCGGCCATCATTGATGCGGAACATGCCTTTGATCGTTTCTATGCACAAAAATTGGGTGTAGACATCGAGAATTTGTTGATTTCGCAACCAGATAATGGCGAGCAGGCATTGGAAATCGCTGACAACCTAATCCGTTCAGGCGCCATTGATATCATTGTAATTGACTCTGTTGCGGCCTTGACACCCAAAAGTGAAATCGAGGGTGAAATGGGCGACTCCAAAATGGGTTTACAGGCCCGTTTGATGTCGCAAGCTTTGCGTAAACTAACGGCCAATATTAGTCGCACCAATTGCTGCTGTATCTTTATTAACCAGTTGCGTGAAAAAATCGGTGTGATGTTTGGAAATCCTGAAACGACTACGGGTGGAAATGCTTTGAAATTCTATGCCTCTATCCGTATTGATATCCGCCGGAGCACCCAAATTAAAGATGGCGAAACAGCTACTGGAAACCGCGTAAAAGTAAAGGTTGTAAAGAACAAAGTAGCACCTCCTTTCCGTACAGCAGAGTTTGATGTCATTTTCGGAGAAGGCATTTCAAAAATTGGTGAAATCATCGATTTAGGTGTAGAGAAAAACATCATCCAAAAAAGTGGATCTTGGTTTAGCTACGATGGCACTAAAATCGGACAAGGACGTGATTCGGTTAAACAAATTTTGGCCGACAATCCCGATATGGCCGACCAAATTGAAGCAAAAATTCGGGCTATTTTGGCCAAAGAAGAAGGGAAATAGAAAGGAGCAGAAAGGCCCTTTTTACCCAGCTTAAGCCTCGGAAAGATTGAAACGATTTAGCAGGGAAAACCCAGTATTTATGCGGGGTTTGCCCTTTTTGTTTCCTGTTTTTCCAGGTAATTAGGGAAATAATACCGATTATAAATTTGTTATAGTCCAATTATGCTCCGCAATAATTTGCCTAAACAGCTTTTATATCGGCATTTACCAATTTTAGATAAGGCATTAGAAAAATTGTTTTGGTTAGAATTGAAAATTTCTACTGTGTAATGTGTTGTATAGCTGCGTAGCTGCGTTATGTGTATAGCATAGAATAAATTTACGGATTCATGCGAGCTCCAGCGGAGCGGCATGTCTATTCTAAAAATCTGATATGGCAGCAATGGTGCTCGAGGTGTGTCTTTGTTGGTTTTAACCCAAATTCAGCATTAGAAATCTATTACAGCTTCCAACTGCTTCAAATACAAGGATTTCAGAACAATTTTTGACTTCAAAATAGTTTACTATTCCTTCACCCAAAAATTAACCTGAAAACCTCGTCTTTATTGCATTTGAAAGCTTCATTACGTTTTCTAATGCGTAATCTGGGTTTAAGTCTATAAACATGTCGCGCCAAAAGGTGCTATGTGATTGATGCTAAGTCAACCTAATTTTATTCTCAAATTAATCGATAGAAGAATTTTCTAAATCCGAACTACTTTAATTAGCTGGGTTGATTTCAATATAGCATTTCTCATACGGAATTTGGGATAAAGAAAGAAGCCAGGAAAGGGAAGTGAATAAAACTAGCACAAAACCCCGGCATGAAATACCACAGCCTGTACTTCACCAAAAACCGGGCACGGAGGACCCGGGTAGCGATAGAGCGTGGTACCCCACAGGGCTGCGCCCCGAATGCTTTCGGGGGGAGCAGACCGAGGAGTACTAGCGAAAGCGCGACCCAACCGCCCTTTCAAAATTTTTAGTACTTCGTTGCTGCGGTTTTGGCGGTTGGGGACCCGCCCAATACAACTAATCACACCCCAGACCTTAGAATGAGACAATAGGACAGGAAAGATTGCGTTACATTTTGAATTAAAGATTTGACCTTGAAAACTATACGAGAGAACCCTATTCCAAATCCACATTGCTATTATTTTTGCCCATCCATCTAAGCTGCGTGAAACGACTCTTCTCCCCTACCCTCCTTCTAATTTTGGCCTTACAAACCATGCTTATCCCCTTTTGCTATGGCCAAGGAACCGACAACCAAACCGACAGCAAAGGCAGAAAACAAGGCGTTTGGAAGAAGCTGGACGCGGAAGGACACCTCGTATATGAAGGGCAATTTAAGGATGACAAACCCGTTGGATTATTCAAACATTACTATTCCAATGGCAAACTGAAAGCCACCAATAACTATTTCGATAACGGCAAAAAAGCGGCGGCCCATATTTACTTTCCTGGGGGTACCTTGCAAGCTGCCGGCGTATATTTTGAGCAAAAAAAAGATAGTCTTTGGAAGTTTTACGATGACCAAGAACACCTTTTATCGGAAGAAATATATGACAAAGGAAAAAAAGTAGGCGATTGGAAAGTGTATTACCCCAGTGGCAAATTACTGCGTGTGGAACATTACAATTCAGATGTAAAGGTTGGGCAATGGCTGATGTATTACGAAAATGGAGCTATTCAACAAGAGATTAACTATACAGCAAATGGCAAGCTAGAAGGTGATTTTAAAATATTCACGATGGAAGGCAAGCCCAGCATCGAAGGCAAATACCGCAATGATTTACCTGCCAGCAATTGGTTCTATTACGATCCGAGTGGTAAAATCCTCTATATTGAGCAATACAAAGGCGGAAAACTGGCGGATAAAAAATGGCAAAACGGTGTAAAAGAAGAAAGTTATCCGAATGGAATTCCTAAATCAAAATACACCTATAAAAGCGGCAAAAAAAATGGGGAATTTGTGGAATATTACAATGCGGGCGAATTTAAAAGAAGACGAAAAGTGAAGGACCCTAATTCCATTATTGATGCAGCCGACCCGAATGAGGAATGGGAAGAATATTTGGACGGACAAAAAGTGAAAATGCGCGGTACCTACAAAGACGATCAACTGGTTGGAGAAGTTATTTATTACACCGTAGATGGGAAGGTGGAGAAAAAGGAAAAGCATTAATTAGGCGAGTGTTTTACACCTTGGGTTCGGTGTAACTCCATCTAAATCAAACAGCTTGCGGTAGAAAATTCCCTTTTTGTTTGATTAATGCAAAATTTGCAAGACTCGGCTAAGCTTTGACTTGCCCGCTAAGTTGAAAAGGGCGAAGAACCATGATAATCTTTACACCCGAACACCAATCACCAATACATCATCGACCTGTTCATTTTCACCCTTCCAATGCTCAAAAAAGGCTTCCAGTTCTTCACGTTGTTGTTTCAGCGGTTTTTCTGAAATGCTTTGCAAATAGTTTCTGAAATTCTTCCTGAACAATTTGCGGTTATCCTTCCCTCCAAACTGATCGGCAAATCCATCGGTAAATACATAAAAGGTATCGCCATGTTGGATATCCAACCGGTGCAAGGAATAGGCCATTTCTGAAGATCTGGTTGAAGCCAAAGGCACATTGTCGCCTTGGTACTCTTTCAAAACCCCTTCTTCCCCTTTAAAGAACATTCGACTATAAGCTCCAGCGTAGCGCAAGGTCATTTTCTCTCGGTTTATAGTAACGACCGAAATGTCGATGGTGTCGTTCAATTTGGTTTGGTTTTCCCCATGGTTCATGATTCGAGCCAGGCGTTTACCTAACTCGGCCAAAATTTCATCCGGTCGGGTTATGCCCGATTTTTTCACTACATTATCCAAGAGGTTTACACCGATAATACTCATAAAAGCGCCCGGCACACCATGGCCAGTGCAATCGGCAGAAACCAAAACTATTTTCCCTTTTACCTCGGCTATCCAGTAAAAATCCCCGCTTACAATATCTTTGGGCTTGTAAAATACAAAGCTGTTGGGCAAATGGCTTGAGAATTCCTTTTTCTCGGGCAGCAAGGCATTTTGAAACAGTTTGGCGTATTGAATACTATCGGTAATGTCTTTGTTTTTCAATTCGATAATTTCCTTTTGTTTGGAAATTTCATCCTTTGCCTTATCCTTTTCCATGCCTGCTCGGTAAAGCAAAAATGCAAAAACAGATAGCAACAACAAGCCTATCATGGAAACGCCCAGAAGCATTTTATTCCGGCTCAGGGCCAATTCACGAAGTTGATTTTCTTGAATTACAAGTTTCAATTGGTCTTCCACTCTTTGTCTTTCGTACTTAGCCTCTGCATCGGCAATTTTCATGCGGCTATCTTCCGAAAAAATGGAATCTCTGATATTGGCAAAGCGGCGGTAATAGCGCATGGCCAACTTTAAATCGCCCTTTTTCTCATAAATCTGGCTCAACAGATCATAGCTATCTTGAACGAGTAGCCGTGCACCGATGGAATCCCCAATTTCGAGGGCTCGCTTGGCAAATTTTTCGCTGTTCGTCAAATCCCCATTCGACAGGAGCAATTTGGAAATATTGGTCAGATTATTGGCAGTAGAGCCTTGGTTGCGGTTATCGATGGATAGTTTTAGTGATTTCTCATAAAAGGCTAGGGCTTTGCTACCCTGTTTCATTTGCACATACAGTCCACCCAAGGTGTTGTAATTGGCCGAAAGTCCCGATTCATTGCCCAATTCCAGGTTTAGCTTTAAGGATTTGTTGACCAATTCCTCAGCCAACTTATTCTTGTAGTTTAGTTTTGCAATTACGGCCAACTGTTGGTAGTTTTCGGCCATGCCTTGCTTATTGCCCACCTTGGTACTTAGCTTCAAGGCTTTGGAGGCATAATTCCAGGCTTTATCGAGGTAGTTTTCGAAGCGGTAAAGCTGACTAATATTGGAAAGTAAAATGGCTATTTCCTTTTCATCCTCCCTTTGCCGTTGAATATTTAAGGCTAGGAAATAATACTGAATTGCCTTTTCAAAGTCGCCTTTATGGTCGTAAATAAGTCCGATATTGTTGTAGCAACTGGCAATTCCGTCCATTTTCTTTAAGGACTTATAAATGTTCAATGCCTTGGTATAATTGGCAATAGAAGAATCGAACTGGCTGGTTTGCCAAAAAGCAACACCCAATTTATTGTATGCCTTGGCTTCCCAAAAGGGTTGTTTTTGTTTTTGGGCCATTTGAAGCATGGTATCGGCATACCTTTTTAGAATATGCGGATCTGAGCCCCAGTATTCGTTGGCAATCTCGTTGTATACGCTTAGTTTTGAGGTATCCTTTGCTGCTTGATAGGCCTTCTTTAAACTATCGAGTCGCTGTGGGTTTTGGCTATGGGTAGGAAAAGAAATCCCGGCCAAACCGAAGCAGGCGAAAACCAAAAAGAAAAAACCAAAAAAGGAATTCTTAAGCATAGCTTCAGCAAAAGTAAACGGAAAGGCTTAGTAGGTTTCAAATTATATGGAGGGATTGCAAAAAATGTACTTTTACCCAATGCAATCCAAGCTTAAGCAATTTTGGCCCAGCTCCTACCCGTTAGGTTTGGGATTGGTACTGGTGTTGCTATTGCTGCGGTTTCTGCAATTGGAGGCCGATCCATCCTTTTTGAAAGTTATTCATGATATCGACGATGAAGGATGGTGGGCTGCTCCGGCTATACAGTTTCTGCGGCATGAAACCTGGTTTTTAGATGGACAAAGTGGAGGTTTTCTTTTGGCACCCTTGTATTCCTTGCTTTTAGCAGGATGGATGAAGGGTTTGGGTATTTCTGTGGCTTCGGTAAAATTGTTCCACCTTCTATTTTTATTGCTTACTGTTCTTGGCATCAGGCGGTGGATGGGATCGGAAAATAAGGTTTGGCCTTGGCTGGTTGCTATTTTTTTATCCAACTTCTTTTGGTTCGATTTCTCCCGTATTGGCTATCCCGAAAATCTGCAATTCTGTGGACTCATCTGGAGCTTTGTTCTCGTCCGACAATGGATGCAAAATCCAAGCTGGCTAAGAAGTCTGGGCTTGGGTTTGTTGGTATCGGCTACACTTTTGGTTAAACTTTCCTTCCTTGGCTTTATGCCAGCCGTTTTGCTTGGCTTTTGGCTAATTTCCAGAGGGCAGATTATCCGCTGGAAACAAGTTGGCCTAACCTTAGGAATACCCATCCTGGCCATGCTGTTTTATTATTTTTTGCTGTTTTTGCCCTTTCAAGAGAGCTTTCTGCAACAAAAAGCTTGGATGGCGCTGACCTTCCCGGGCCTAACTGACACCTTCCATTTTTACCGCATCCTGTTTTGGTTATTCCATACCATACAAGTTCCCTTCTTTCAGCATTTCTCCAATTTGTTGTGGGTGGTGTTGGTGCTGGTGCATTGGAAGGAAAAAGGATTTGGTTCAGGCTTGGCTTTGGGTTTATTGCTCACCCTAGTCGTGTTGAATTTACTGGGCGATGGCAGCGAGCGTCGATTGGTGTTTCTTTTTTTTCCTTTGCTGTTGGCGCTTTCCGACCAAGAAGCAGTTCCCTCTAAGCCGCTTTCCATCTGGGCCAAATTGTTGATATGCGTTTTTATGGCGGGCAATTGTTACTTTTTTATTCAAGAGCAACTCCCCGATTTACCTGCCAACAGTTGGTTTATTTTGTCCATTGCCTTTTCACATCCTTGGCGCTGGGTGGCCTTAGGCATTACCCTTTTAGGATTCATTTGGACCCGCGGTGGATGGAACAGCCTAAAAATCACCCTGGACGATCTGTTCAAACTTCTCAGTGCAGCCTTCCTTTTCGCCTGGTTGGTTTCTGCCTTTCTTGGCTTAAGTAGACAAGTGCCCAGTTTCAGCTCCCTGTTTTTTCCTTTCCTTTTCCTGCTTGTAGCTTTGGTCTTAACCACTATCATCCTGTTTGCTTTGTATAGTCGCCAAAACCTTTTTCCTTGGCTTTTAGGCTTATGTTTGGTAGTGAACCTTGGTTTTCAGGTTCATTACCACTGGCAGGCCCAATACCAGCGCAAAAACCTGGGTGAAAAACTAGACCACTTGCTGTTAACCACCAAGCTAGCCGGACCAAACCTAAGTTTTGGATTGCATCCTATGGGCCAATTTCAGCCTTTGTATCATTCCGATATTACCCTAGGTTATGGAACCATATTCAGACCCGAATTGTTGAAGGCTGATTTTTATATGGATGTGTATCCTGCTTTCGAAAAACCTTACGACCCCTTGTTTGTGGTTGGTGAAATACTGAATGTTGGCAAATCGGCCGAAGAAGTTTTTCGCGACAGCCTTTATTCGGGCGCCAACAGGCAAGTGGTGGTGGTGTATGATTTGAGGGGAAATGCAAGAATTGGAAAAACCCCGGCAAAATAATCAGAAATCCTTCCCCCAAACACCCTTTTCAAGCCTTCAAACCCTTACCTTCGCCCTACAATTTCCATGAATTACAACACGCCTCTTTTTTGCATTTCGCCTGTGGATGGACGATACAGTCGTCAAACCCGCGAACTGTCTGCTTTCTTTTCCGAATACGCCTTGATGAAATACCGGGTAAGGGTAGAAATCGAATACCTGTTGGCCCTTGCCGACGAAAAGGAACTGGGAATGGAACCCATTTCAGCGGCCAAAGCAGAAGCCTTGCGGGAGGTGTATCATAATTTCTCTGAGGCTGATGCCCAAACCATCAAGGAAACCGAGAAAACCACCAACCACGATGTTAAGGCCGTTGAATACTTTGTAAAAGCCCAGTTGGAACGCTTGGGATTGGGTTCGATCAAGGAAATGGTCCATTTTGGCTTAACTTCCCAAGACATCAACAATACCGCCATTCCTTTGAGCATGAAGGAGGCCTGCACCCAGGTGTATCTTCCCTACTTGGATAAGCTTATACAAACCTTGGAAACCAATGCGCATGCTTGGGCTGGGATCCCAATGTTGGCCCACACCCACGGGCAACCCGCATCGCCTACCAAATTAGGGAAAGAAATGATGGTGTTTGTGGAGCGTTTGATTGCCCAACGCAACCATTTGGTGCAGGTGCCCTACTCTGCCAAATTTGGTGGAGCAACCGGCAATTTTAACGCCCATACCATTGCCTACCCAAAAATAAACTGGGTAACTTTTGCCAACTATTTTGTGGATACCACTTTAGGCTTACAACGGTCGCAAACCACCACCCAAATTGAGCATTACGACAACTTAGCTGCTTGGTGCCATGCCTTGGAGCGCATCAACACCATTTTGATAGATTTTGCCCGCGACAGTTGGACCTATATTTCCATGGATTATTTCAAACAGCGCATCAAAGAAGGTGAAGTTGGATCCTCGGCTATGCCCCATAAAGTTAATCCCATCGACTTCGAAAATGCAGAAGGAAATTTAGGCATTTCCAACGCTTTATTGGTTCATTTGGCATCCAAGCTACCCGTAAGCCGATTGCAGCGCGACCTTACCGATTCAACCGTTTTGCGCAATATTGGTATGCCCTTGGCCCACACCTTAATTGCCATCAAATCCCTTTTGAAGGGCATCGACAAATTGATTGTAAACGAAGAAGCCATCCACCGCGACTTAGACGACAATTGGGCCGTAGTAGCCGAAGCCATACAAACCGTTTTACGTAAAGAAGGCGTTGAAAACCCCTACGAACAATTAAAGCAGCTCAGTCGCACCAATAAAAAGCTTACCCAAGCTGATTTTGTAAGCTTTATCGACGGTTTGGACGTGTCGACCGAGCTAAAAGCCCAATTAAAAAGCATCACTCCGCATTCGTACACAGGGGTTTTTTAGGCAAGGATTATCAACAAACTTTAGGTTTTTATATGGCGGGTCCCCTTGCGCCAATAAACCTTTTACCTTGATTTTGGGCAATGTGCTGTGGCGCAAGGGTCGCGCCAAATCAACATACACTACTTTTTTCTAACACAATGTTCCATCTTCGAATTCCTTGCCTAATTTCGCCTCCCGAAAATTAATCCCACACATTCATCATGAGTCTATTAGTCGTTGGCACCGTTGCATTCGATGCTATTGAAACCCCTTTTGGCAAAACCGATAAAATTCTTGGAGGCGCCGCAACTTACATTGGTCTTGCCGCATCCTACTTTTCCGAAAACATCAATTTGGTATCGGTTGTAGGAGGTGACTTTCCGAAAGAATACATTGATATGCTGAACCGCCATGGCGTTGATACCCGCGGCTTGCAAGTAAAAGAAGACGAAAAAACCTTTTTTTGGTCGGGTAAATACCACATCGATATGAACACCCGCGACACCTTGGATACTCAATTGAACGTGTTGGCAAACTTCACTCCGGTTGTTCCTGAGGAATACAAAGAACCTGAATTTTTGATGTTGGGCAACCTTATGCCACGTATACAACAATCGGTGTTGAAACAAATCACCAAACGTCCACGCCTGATTATGATGGATACCATGAATTTTTGGATGGAAACAGCTTGGGACGATTTGATGGAAACGATTAAAATGGTGGATGTTTTGACTGTAAACGACGAAGAGGCGCGCCTACTTACCAAAGAGTATTCGTTGGTGAAAGCGGCCCGTAAAATCCTAGAAATGGGACCTAAATACCTGATTATTAAAAAAGGGGAACACGGTGCTTTGTTGTTCAACAAGGAGAATGTATTTTTTGCACCTGCTTTACCTTTGGAAGAAGTGTTTGACCCAACCGGTGCGGGCGATAGCTTTGCCGGAGGATTTATTGGCTATTTGGACCAAAGCAAGGATATTTCGTTTGATAACTTGAAAAGAGCCATCATTTTTGGATCAGCCACTGCTTCGTTTTGTGTGGAGAAATTTGGCACTGAGCGTATTGCAGGCTTAAGCCAAGAAGAAGTAGACGAGCGCGTACAGGAGTTTATTGACTTGGTTCAATTTGACATATCTTTGGTGTAAATGATTGCCCTGCAAAGCTGCATCCTTCGTCCTTGGCAATGGTCGGACCGAAGTTCGCTGGCTTTGCATGCCAATAACCGGAATATTTCCATCAATTTACGGGATCAATTTCCTTGGCCATACACCTTGGAGGATGCTGATGCTTTTCTAAAAATTGCTGTAGACCAACCACTTACCCGATTTGCCGCTATTGAAATTGATGGCGAAGCTGTAGGAGGAATTGGCTTGGAGCCTTATACCGATGTAAACCGTTTTGGGGCCGAGATAGGGTATTGGATTGCCGAAAAACATTGGGGAAAAGGCATTGGAACCGAAGTAGTTCAAGGCTACAGCCATTATATATTTGAACAGACTGAATTTATCCGCTTGGTGGCCTTGGTATTTGGTTGGAACCGGGCTTCGGTAAAAGTGCTTGAAAAGTGTGGTTTCGAATTTGAAGGAAGCATGCGGAAAGCCTGTTTCAAAGCCGACCAATGGTGCGACCAATTGTTATTTGCCAAATTGAAAGAATGAAAAAAAGTGTACTTTTTATAATGTTTCTCCTAGCCTTTGGTGCTTGTAAAAACAATCGTTTATCCATTCCAAAAGGCATTTTGGAGCCCGACACCCTTTCAGAAATTCAAGCCGAGTTTTATATAATCGAAGCTGCCAACAATATGGCCGTTATCAACCGTGATACCAGCAAGGCCAGTTATGATGAGTATTATAAGCTTATTCTTAAAAAGCATAATACCCGAAAAACCCAAATCGATAGCAGCTTGCAATTTTATGCTGGACATCCGGAGGTTTTGGACAGTATATTTTCCAAAACGATGTTGATTTTAGACAAAAAAGAGCTCGAACAACGCAAAAAAGAAGAATAAAGGCAAATGAGTACCTCCACTACCTCCGACAAATCGCGGCAATCGGCCTTAATGGTTGGTTTGGGCACCTTGCTCGCCATTGGATTGAATGGAGTAATGCTGCATTTTGATTCCAGAATTTGGCTCTTGGCCCTCATTGTAGGGTTTATGGCTGGTGGGTTGACTTGGTTCGTTTTCAAGCGAAATGCTGAAGAACTCATCAACGATAAGGTTAAACTAATTTATAAACTCACTGGTATGGCAAGAACGAGCGAATCCAGCGATGGACATGAATTGTTGGATAAAGCCGAGCAGGATGCCAAAAAATGGGCCAGTAACAACCAAGCAGAACTGGAGCAGTTGAAACGATTGGAAACCTACCGTAGGGAATTTATTGGCAATGTATCGCATGAATTAAAAACCCCCATTTTCAACATTCAAGGGTATATTCACACCTTGCTGGATGGAGGATTGGAGGACCCTGAGATTAATGTCGACTACCTGAAACGGGCCGATAAAAGTGTAGAAAGGATGATTACCATCGTGGAGGATTTGGAAACCATTACCCAGTTGGAAAGTGGGGTAATTACCTTGGATAAAACCAAATTCGACTTGGTAGAATTAGCCAAAGAGGTAATTGAAAGTGTAGAGAAAAGAGCCAAGGAAAAAGACATCAAAGTAAAGTTTGAAAAACGTCCGGAAAAGGCCTTGAAAGTAATGGGCGATAAAGACAGGATACGCCAAGTTTTGACCAATTTGGTAATGAATTCAGTGAAGTATGGGAAGAAAGGCGGCCGAACCGAAATACAACTTTTTGATACCGAAGAAAAAATCTGGGTGGAAGTCTCGGATGACGGAATAGGCATACCCGAAAAACATTTGCCTCGTATTTTCGAACGGTTTTACCGCATCGATAAAAGCCGTTCGAGGGAGGCTGGAGGTAGTGGTTTGGGACTCAGCATCGTGAAACATATCATCGAAGCCCATGAGGAACAGATCAATGTAAAAAGCAAGGAAGGCGAAGGCACTGTTTTTTCGTTTTCGCTGATGAAGGCTGGGAGGTAGAAGGGGGATTCAAAATTAAGAATTGAAAATTGAAAATTGGGGCGTGTAGGGTTGGTGGAGGAAAACATAGGCTAAATTGCTGGGTTTTTGTAAGCATAATCCTTTACGTTATAGGTGGGGTAAGCTCCACTATATCAGATGGTTTGGATTGTCGATTAAGCCTATGATTAATTTAGGTTGAAGCAGAATCGAGCCCTTTAAAATGGGCATTTGAGAAAATTATCCGCAGAGTTTTTAGAAAAAAAGCGCAATTCAATTAGAAGTATAGCGTTAAAATATTCCTTAATCCAAAGATTTCCATTTATTTTGTCACAAATTTCTAGTCAATGAAAACAAATTTTGTTCTAATAATACTAGCCATAATACTAGCATCATGTAAAAAGGAAACTGGAGAAGTTATGATTATTTCTGCCCCACTTTCTACCGCTCCAAATAACTTGGCTCGAGTGAAGATTTATGATCTTAATTCGCAAAATAGCAATTTGAATCCATTTATAAATGTATTCCAAGGTCAAACAGATTCGAAAGGATTTTGTGATGTAGGAGAACTGTTACCAGGAAATTATGCTTACTACATAGAAATTCAGGATAATAAATTTACCTATTCAGATCAAGGTACTTTTCAGTTAGTTGCTGGCGATAAAAAGAATGTTTGCTCCTTCCCTGGTTTAAATATTGGTTCATTAAGAATAAAGGTTATCAATGTTAACACCCCTCCAATTATTGGAATTAACGTTGCTATAATTCCCCATCCTAGGTATTCCAATGTTGAATATATTTATCAAGAGGTTTTGAATGAAGCCTATGCTAGCGGCATAACTGGCGAGGATGGTTTCGTGGTTTTTGAAAAATTACCAGTTGGAATTGATTACAGTGTTCTATGTTATGATAACAATAACACATTTTATTATCCAAGTTCTAACAATGGTGTTTATATAGAGAGAGGCAATCTTAAAACATTTACAATAGACATTAACGACTAAATTGTAATCAGAATGCAGAATTAAGGCTTCTCCTATAACCAAGATTCCGCTTTTGAAAGCCCTAATCGTTTTAAATGAAACCTCGCAATGCTCCAGGCAGAGTACGCTCAACTAGCTCTAGTTGCTTGGATTGTCAACCTACCCTATGAATAATTTAGGTTGAAGTGTAAATGGTTTTACGAATGGGAATAGCTCCATTTGTAGGTTCCCACCCATGGCCACTTTACCCTGGTTTCATCGTAGCAAAGCAATCAGCCTTGGCTTGTTGAAAAACAATATTTTCGGCAGAACTTGGTTTAAGCTATCCAACAACCTTTGTATAATCGTATTGTGTATTTTACCATGAGGCCATTTTACCCATTCCTTAGTCTGTTTATTGTGCTTGTTACCCTGTGGCAGCGCGGCTTTTCGCAGGAATATCCTTGTGAACTTCCGAAAAACAAAAAAGCGGAAAACCTATTTGAGGAGGCGAAAAAGGAGAAACTTTCCTCCAAGCGCCGGGAATTACTCAAACAAGTGGTGGACATGGAACCCGAACATTACCCGGCCCTTTACGAATTTGCCTACGAGAACATCCGCCTGGCCGAAAAAAACATACGGATGGATTACAAATTTGCGGCCGATAAACTGAAAAAGGTAATTGAAATGTGCCCCAAATTCCACCCGTATCCCTACTATTTTTTGGGGTCCATTGCTTTGGGTGAGAAAAAATACGATGAAGCCGTAACCCAGCTCAACACTTTTCTGGAATTTCGGTATGAAGACGATAGGGCTTATCCAAAAGATTACGAAACCCGTCGTTCGGAAGCAGAGAAGATGTTGGCCACAGCAAGTTTTTACAACAAACTCCTCAAAAATCCCGTACCCTTCAACCCCAAATTGGTAGAAGGCATTTCGACCAAGGATGATGAATATTTAGCTATCGTTTCGCCCGACAATGAACTTTGCTTTTTTACGCGGAAATCGCAACGTATCAACAAAAACTCACTGGCCGGAAGTTTACCCATGTCTGTGGAGGAGTTCTCTCTATCGCACGGAAAAGATGGCAAATTTGATGTAGGCGAAAAGCTTCCGCCCCCGTTCAACCTCACCGACAATGTGGGGGGCGCCACCGTTACCGTTGATAATAAAACCATTTATGTGACCATCTGTAAACGCATGGCTACCGGCTATTACAACTGCGACATTTACGAAAGCCACCTCAATGAAAAAGAAGACTGGACCGAACCGCAGAATCTTGGTCCGGGCGTAAACGGCAACAATTCCTTTGAAGGCCAGGCCTCCATTTCGGCTGATGGCAAATCCTTATATTTTGTAAGTATCCGCAAAGACGAGATTGGGGCCGAAGACAATATGGATTTGTATGTGAGCAAAAAAGACGCCTCTGGCAATTGGGGAAAAGCCACCAACTTGGGCACAACCATCAACACAAGGGGCAACGAAAAATCGCCCTTTCTCCATTCCGACAGCCAAACACTTTATTTCTCCAGCGACAGTTTACCCGGCATGGGTGGATTCGATATTTTTCTAACCAAGCAGGACGAGACCGGCAAGTGGTTGACACCAAAAAACATTGGTTATCCCATCAACACGGCGGAGGACGACCTTGGTTTTTTTGTAAGCACTGATGGACAAACCGCCTATTTCTCTTCGAACGTGCTGAAGAAAGCCGGCGGATGGGATTTATACTCTTTTCCGCTTTATAAGGAGGCCAGACCGGAGAAAATTGTGTTTTTGAAAGGAGAGTTGAAAAACGAAGCCAACCAACCGGCCAAAAATGCTCGAATAGAGGTAAAAAACCTCCGAACCAAGGAAGTTAAAGAAATTCCGGTCGACTCCGTTTCGGGTAAATATGTGGCCGTATTCAGTTTGAAGGAAGATATGATGCTGACCGTGAAAAGCGAAGGAGCCGCCTTTCAAAGTCGGTATTTTTCCAAAAAAGATACAGCCGAAGCAGGAAAACCCAAGCAGTTGGATATAGAAGTAAAGCCCGTAAAGAAAGGTGGTGCTTACCGCATTCACGACATCAACTTCGAAAGTAACAGTTGGGATTTAACCGAGCAATGCATGAACATTCTGACTGAATTTGGTGCGTATTTACGAGAAAACAACAGTCTGAAAGTGGCCATCCATGGGCATACCGACAATGTGGGCAACGATGGCGAAAACCTCAAGTTATCGGAGAACCGTGCCAAGGCCGTGTATAGTTTCCTCACCACCTTGAACATTGAGGCTAGTAGACTTTCCTACAAAGGCTTTGGAGAAACAAAACCCTTGTCTGGCAACGATTCCGAGGCTGGCAGGGCTCAAAACCGAAGAACCGAATTTGTTATTTTAAGCGAGTAAAATGATTTACGAATTCAATGGTTATATTCCAGTGGTGCACCCCAGTTCATTTGTGCATCCCCAGGCGGCCGTAACGGGCAATGTGATTATTGGCAAGGATGTGTATATCGGTCCGGGTGCAGCCATTCGTGGCGACTGGGGCGAAATTATCATCGAGGACGGCTGTAATGTGCAGGAGAATTGTACCATCCATATTTTTCCGGGAAAACAGTTACCCTGCAGGCGGGCGCTCATATTGGCCATGGTGCGATTGTGCACGGGGCCAATGTTGGTAAAAACACATTAATCGGGATGAATGCCGTGCTGATGGACGATGCCGTAATCGGGGATGAATGTATAGTTGGCGCCTTGTGTTTTGTGCCTGCCGAGATGCAAATTCCCAACCGGAAAATTGTGGTAGGTAATCCGGCAAAAATCATCAAAGACCTCAGCGACGACATGTTAGCGTGGAAAACCCGTGGAACCGAATTGTACCAAAGGCTTCCGGGCGAAATGCATGCCAGTTTTCGGGCTTGTGAACCGCTGCGGGAGCTACCGAAAGACAGGCCGAAGCAACAGGCGATTTATTCCACTTGGATGGAAAAAAAATCGGGGAATTCAGCGTAAACTTTGGTGTAGGTATGTTTTATTTGGCGGGTCCCATTCGCCCTTACCATTCTACGTTTAAAAAAGGTTTTAGCCAAGGCGAATGGTCGGGCTTTCGGCGGTAGTCCTCGGTTTGCCCAGCGCCACACCACTTATTCTTTCCACCCTGGTCCAATCAATTGAAATTGAACCATTTAAACTCTGTCGTGAGGGGTGTGGCCCTGTGCAAACCTGTGGGCTACACTGCCTCTATCCCTACCCGAACGGATACTGGGCAGTAGTGGTTTAAATAAAGGATTGGGGGTTAATTTCTGTTTGATGAAAAGCGATGCCCAGGCTACAGTAGAATGCTATGCGGAGGTGTCGGGCAAGGATAGAGCGTGATACCCCGCAAGCCTGCAGCCCCCGTGCATTTTTGGGGGCTACAGGCTGAGGAGTATTAGCGAAAGCCTGACCCAACCGCCCTTGCAAATGCTAAAAAAAGGGTAGTATGGTTTTGGCGGTTGGGGGCCCGCCTAAATCGAATTATCAAAAATGAACTGCAAAACCAATCCGTTTTGTACGCACTGAAGGCTATAGTTTGTTCTGTTGGCCTTAGGGTTCAAACTCCTGAAATTAGAGCAAGCTTCATCACTTCTTTCGTGGTTTCCCTGGCTATAAACCTTTCATCCAATCGCTTTCCTACAACCCAGATAATTTCTTCGCCGGAGCAAAGCAGCCAAGTGCTCTTTTTTTCGAAAGGACTCAACTTTTGGTCGATGAAATAATCACTCAGCTTCTTTTTGCCCTTCATTCCGCTCGGTACAAAGTAATCTCCAATTTTCCAATGCCGAAGTTGCAATGGGAACTGGAGTAAAGTGGCGTCTACAAACACTGTGGATAGGCTTTGCTTGAAACGAGTATTTGGCTTGAGTATTTCACAATGAAGTGGAATGGGGTCCAGATTCTCGCCAGGAAAAATAGGGTAAGTCCTCCCCTCTTCTGCCTCAGAAAGCCTTTCTACCAAAACCGACTCTTGATGTAAAACGGCTTGGTAGCTGGCAGAAAAAATGCGTTTACCACCTTGATTGGCATTCCAAAGATCTTGGCATTGGGAATAATTAAATTGAAATTTTTCAAGAAAACGGTAGAATGCCAACAAACCGTTAGGATGTGCCCTGAGCTTTTTCAAGGCAATAGTGGATCCCACTACCACTTCCTGCAGCATTTCCTTAATTTGGGCTTCCAAGAGGGTTGAGGCTTGCCTTCGGTACTCAATTTCCTTTTCTATTGCATCGTTTAGGCTTGGATTCAATTCCTTTAGCAGCGGAATAACCTTTAGTCGTAAAAAATTCCGTTGAAAAGCGGAATCCAGATTACTGGAATCGATGCGGTAGCTCAATTGATTTTGTTGGCAATAGGCTAAAATTTGGGACTTGGTTGCGAACAATAAAGGCCTAACGATTTGGTCACGTTTTGGGAGGATACCGGTTTGTCCGGAAATACCTCTGCCTTTTAGCAAATTCAGGAGGAAGGTTTCCGTTTGGTCGTCGCCATGGTGGGCAGTGGCTAATTTAGCGAATCCATGCTGTTGCAGCAATTCGTGAAACCAATTATAACGCAAATTACGCGCTGCTTCCTCGATGCCCCATCTGTTTTCGGTAGCATATTGCTTGGTATCGAAGCGAATGCAATGGCAGTATAATCCTTTGGTTGTAGCCAGCTGCTTTACCCATTCTTCATCAGCCAAGGATTCCTCTCCACGGAGCTGAAAATTAACATGGGCCAATTCAACTTCAACGGATGCTTTCAGCAACAAGTCTAACAAACAAACACTATCTGCCCCTCCACTAAAGGCCAAAAGGATTTTCTCCTTGGGCTGGAATAGCTGATGTTCCTTAACAAAGGAATTAAATTCGTGGAACATGGGTTAGATGAGCAGGCAAAGGTAAGGACTTGTTAACCTTTGGGAGCAAAAAAGCACTGCATCTGAAAATAAAGCTGGGCTAGGTTAACAGAGTCGTACGGGTGTTTGGTGGAGGGAAGTACAAAAAATTGCCCCATCGGAAGTGCTTTGAAAGCCTTATAACTTTCATCCAGCCCAACCATTTTATCGCGGTCTCCCACGCCAATAGCAACAGGAATAGAAATAGTTCCAAGGGTGGTGGAATCGAGCAAAGGTTTGTCACCCAAAGCCAACATTAATCGGGCGGTTTCGTTCAATAATTGTGGCAAAGTTTCCTTACCATGAATAGACTCCAATTTTTGCAAAAAAGCGGGTGATTTCGTTTGCAGGTTTTGAAACTCAAGGAATTTGGCTTCGGCGGAAGCTTGTTCTGGTTTCCAATCAAACTTCGTAGCCAGAGTCATAATGGAATCAAACTTTTGGGGGAATTGTAAGGCAGTATAAAGGGCTACATACCCACCTAGGGAATACCCCAACACAGCTACAGGATGAGTTTGGTTCTTGAGAACATCCAATAACCATTCACTCAAGGATTGAATGCCAAATGGAGACTCCAAAAACGGTTTTTGTTTATGACCGGGATAATCCGGACAAATTACCTCAAATTGATTCTCTAGCAAAGCTTTGAGCGGATCGAACTGGGTAGAATCACCCAAGGCACCAGGAAGTAAAAGAAGTGTTTTCATTGATGGCCTAAATATAGGTTCAAAAACGAACAACCTATTTTCAATAATTCATGCCGAATGGACCTATTAGATAGTCCAATTTTAATGTTGCTTTTAGGAGAAAAATTTGACTCTTAAGTAGTAAGCTCAGCATTTTCACATGTTATGAGGGGTAAAAATAAAAAAGAAGTCCCAGCAACCACGCCGGGACTCCCAAACCCAATGAAAAATTACTACTAGAACTTCTCAGTTCTGAATAGTGAAACAGCTATGAGAAAAAAAAGTTACAGATTTTGTACAAAATTATTTTAAAATAACAGATTATTAAAAAACAAAAAGGGGCAATCTGTTCGAATGCCCCTTTTTTAAATAATCATATTAACCTATTAATCTACAATCATTTTTTTAGAATAAACCCTATTATCGCTACTAGCCACAACTAAATACACCCCTTTGGCAAGGTTTTGATCAGAGCTGATAACTTTTATTGAATGTTGGCTTTCGGCATAGGTAATTTTGGAATAGAATGTTCTTCCTGCAATATCTTGAACTACCACCAAAACTGGTTTTTCTTTATCGAAACCTTTCAATTCAAGGTTGAACACATCCCCTTGATTTGGGTTAGGGAAAATTTCAATGCCTTGATCTGAGGCTGTACTTTTTGAAAACTGTACTGGTTTAAGTTCAGAGTATTCGAATTGACCATCATTATCTACTTCTTTTAGTCGGTAATAAGAAAGACCTTCGTAAGGATTTAAATCAACAGAAGCATAGTTTAAGGTATTATTGGAGAAATTTGCTGCTTCCACTTTCGATACTTCAGTGAAGTTGGTGCCATCTTGCGTTTTTTCAACAAGGAAATAATCAGAATTGATTTCGGAGGCGGTAACCCAGGTTAAATCAACTTGATCACCATTTGGTCTGGCTTCGAATTCTACCAATTCGATAGGAAGTGGGTTTCCGTTATCAGCCAACACCCAGGTATCGAAATAGTCAAGTGGATTAGCAAGTAAAACAGTAACCGTTTTTTGGGTAACGTCGGCAGTATGGCTATACAACCAATCGCCCCAAGCATTTGCTGCTGTATTAAATCGTTGGGCGGCCAAACGGCTTTCGTTGATGGTTGGATCCAGCTCTGCACTTAGGTATTTTAAGGTCAGCCATCCTTTAGGTTTTGTACCATAACTATCTTGTTCAATAATATAATACCGATTGGCCACATAAGCAGATCCATCACCGGCACCGGCATTTAGTTGGGTAACTCCTTCAGCCCAAGGTCTGTTGTTAGATGGAGTGCCATAGGTAGAGAAGTTAATTTGACCGGAGGCATCACCAGGTGTGGTAATTCTGTACCCCAATCTAACGTTGTTACCATTTGATTTCACAAAAGGCACCACATAGTTTCCACTGGCATTTTGCGTTTTCCATTTAACATAGCCATAACCTGAGCTAGGAGAACCACCGCCTGGCGCAACAACTGCAGGTCCGGTTTCAGCCAGAAATCCTGTATTTGCGGCGAAGCTTATAGCTGTTTCGGCCCTATTCTCTAGTATCAGACTATTGCTATTAAGGTTTCCGATTCCGGCAGTAAGCACAACATTGTTGGTTACTGTCACATCCGACAAAAGCTGTGCATAGTTATTCGGACTAGAGCCTGCTGTTTTATTGATTTCTAGATTATAGAAAGATGAGCTGCTGCTCGCAGTAATATTAGAGGAGGAAGTTCCTTCGAAAATAACTCTGGATACAACACCAGAAGTTCCATCTTCTCCTCTTACTCTGGCTGAAGACGATTCAGTCCAATCCTTATCCACATGGATAGTGCCTTCGATAACTACCGTTTGAGCTTGGGTTCTTTCGAGAAGGAAACCCAAACAGAGAAAGGCTATATGTAAACTTTTTCTCATATGGCTTTATAACTAAGGTTAATAATTAAGGTTGCAAAAATTCCGACAATCGACCGGTTTTTAGGGTGTAACGGTCACACTTCCCAATACTTTCATCTCTTGACCCGTTGGAACTATAATCCTACGATCGTTTGGAGTTTTGATGCTAACATTGTAAAATTGTTTTCCTACACCAATACCACCGGTATTAATGGTTTGGTTTCCGGTACCATTAAACTCAACAGTACCAGTGCTTGGAACAAAGGTTCCATTGTTTGTCCAATCCGAAGAAACCTTCAAAATATTGCTTCCAGAAACGGTCAAGGTTGCCCCTGATTCGATTAGAAGATTTTTCGCAAAAGAGGTTGAAGAGATTGTTGGTTGGTTGCTACCTGATATGCAAGCATTTCCAACCCCACCAGCACGAATAATCACGTTATTGGTGGTAGTAGGTAATTGAGCAGTAGGTAAATTCCAGCCAGCGCCATCGTAAATCAACCAGTTGCCAGGTAAATCCCATCCAAGCGTGCTTAAACCAGTCCAGAAGCAATCTCCTGCTTGTGGGGAATAACCGGTAAGTCCAAGGCTTGGATTTTGAACAGTTAAAGTCGCAGCATTGGAAGTAACACCGCTTGGGCAACCACTGGTAGTAATTACACAACGGTATTGATAGTTGTTCATGTTTGATGTAGCTCCAGAAATGTTTAGAGCGGGTGTAGTAGCCAAGGAATAAATTCCGCCATTTGCGATATCGGAGAAAGTGCTTCCTCCATTGGTACTTACTTGCCATTGGTAGCTAGGAAGTAAGGCAACCGCTACAGTGGTTAAAACGGCATTGTTTCCTAAGCAAAGTGCCGCATTGCTTGGTTGTGAGGAAATTGTAGGAGGCGTATTTATGGTAGCTACTACTGAAGAACGTGAAGTGGTAGTACAACCACTTGCTGTAGCCGACACATAATACGTTGTAGTTGAAGAAATACTTGGAGTAGTGTAGGAAGTTCCAGTAGCCAAAGCCGTTCCACCTGTTGAAGCTGCAAACCAGCTAATAGTTCCAGCTGAAGCTGCTGCTGACAAAGCAACAGTACCTGAACCACAGCGAGAACCTGCTGTAGTGGAAGAAATACTTGGAATAGCATTAATTGTAGCTAAAACTGAAGATCTAGCGGTAGAAGTACATCCATTGGAAACCGCATCCACATAATAAGTGGTGCTGCTAGAGATAGATGGTGTAGTAAAGCTGGTTCCTGATCCAAGGCTTGAACCCCCAGATGAGGCTGCATACCAATTTAGGGTTCCTGCAGAAGCGGTAGCCCCCAATCCAACGGTTCCTGCTCCACAATTTGAACCAGGGGTTGTGGCTGTAACAGTTGGAATGGCATTGATAGTTGCTGCAACAGCAGTTCTAGATGCAGAAGAACATCCAGAATTATCTGCCCCAACATAATAGGTAGTAGATGAAGATAATAAAGGTGTGATATAACTGTTGCCGCTAGCCAAGGCTGAACCACCGGAAGAAGCAGCAAACCACTGAACATTACCTACTGAGGCAGTAGCTCCAAGGGTAATAGTACCTGATCCGCAATTAGAACCTGGAGTAGTGGCGGTTATGGTTGGTACAGTGGTCACAGTTGCAGTGATAGCCGTGCGCGATGGAGAAGTACATCCACTTGCTGTGGCATCAACATAATAAGTAGTGGTTGAAGACAAAGATGGAGTGGTGTAGGAAGTTCCTGTACCCAAACTTGACCCTCCAGAAGAAGCAGCATACCAATTGATTGTGCCACTTGATGCACCTGCAGAAAGAGTTAAAGTTCCGTTTCCGCAACGAGAAGCAGGGGTGGAACTTGAAATACTTGGAATTGCATTTATAGTAGCCACAACCGCTGTACGAGAAGTAGAAGTACAGCTTCCTAAAGTTGCATCGGCATAATAAGTGGTAGTAGACGAAATGGATGGTGTATTAAAGGTTGTTCCAGAACCTAAGCTAGATCCGCCCGATGAGGCCGCATACCAGTTGATCGTTCCTCCTGAAGCTGCAGCAGAAAGTGCTACCGAAGAAGTACCGCAAGCAGAACCAGGCGTAGTTCCTGAAATAGTTGGAATTGTATTAATGGTAGCAACTACGGCAACCCTTGGTGAAGAAGTACATCCACTGGTAGTTGCATCAACATAATAGGTTGTTGTTGAAGAAAGTGAAGGAGTTGTATAATTCGTACCTGCAACTAAACTAGAGCCTCCAGCTGAAGCTGAATACCAATTGATAGTTCCTGCAGAGGCTGCAGCGCTAAGTGCCACTGTACCTGATCCACAACGACTTCCTGGAGTTGTTGAAGTAAAACTTGCCATAGGAACAACTGTCGCAACTACTGCAGTTCTTGAAGCTGTCGTACAACCATTCAAGGTTGCATCTACATAATAAGTGGTGGTAGATGAAATAGACGGGGTTGTAAAGCTAGTTCCGGTTCCAAGACTTGATCCACCTGTTGAAGCAGCATACCAGTTCAAAGTGGCCGATCCATTCGAAGCAGCTGCAGCTAAGGAAACAGTACCTGAGGTACAAACTTGACCAGGGGTGGATGAAGAAACAGTAGGAACGGTAGTAACTGTTAAAGTTGCTGCATTTGAAGTCGCAGTTGGGCTGCAAATTCCTGTTACAACACAACGGTATCTGTAGTTGTTTAATCCGGCAGTAATACCTGTTAAAGTAAGACTAGCTGTAGTTGCGCCAGCGTAAGTGGCATTGTTACTTATATTTGAATATGTTGACCCGCTATTGGTGCTAACTTGCCATTGATACGTTAGTGTTCCAGAACCTGAGGCGGCCACCGTAAATGTTTTAGAATCTCCGGTACAGGCTGCAGTATTAGCAGGGTTGGTTACAATGGCTGGAGGATTGTTTACGGTGATTGCTACCGTTCCAGAAGCAGAACATTGGGTTGTGAAGGTAATATCATCCAAGGCAAAGTCGTTACCACTAAGAACCGTATTGTTATTTACAATGGCAATTTCTGCTGTTGTATTAGAACCAGAGTTCCATGTAGTGCTAAATTGAACCCAAGATCCAGTTGCATTAGGACTTGTAATTACAGCGCCTTGAACAGTATTGTTGATGCCAAATCTAAGTATGGCTGGGTTATCAGCTACAACACTTGATATCCAAGTAGAGAAAGTGTAATTAGTATTAGGTGTAACTGAAATAACTTGTCTCCAGATTTCAGCCCCAGTTGCAGGTGCACCATTAATTACCATACAGTTACCACTTCCACCGCGACCAAAACCAGAAAAATTTGGGTGATAGATATTTGCATTTGAAGTTACAGCATAATATCCTTCGGGCCATAATCCAGTATTACCTCCCCATGAAGAAGAATTTGAAGCTGGACTTACATATACATAATCACTAGTAAAACCTGTATTGCCGGAAGAAAAATCTCCATTGGTTACCAAGTTGGCTGTAGTAGTGCTACCCGTTAAGGTATAAGTTGTAGAAACGGTTGGGGTAGCAACAGGATTAGAAATGCTGGCGTTGCTTAATCCTGTAGAAGGAGACCAAGAATAAAAGCTAGAGCCAGAAGAGGTAATATTTACAGAACCGCCTAAGCAAATAGTTGAGGTAGAAGGGCTAACGCTCAAGCTCACAACGGTATTTGTAATTGTAACTGTTTGAGTGGCTGTAGCATTGGTGGCATCCCTAACAGTAACAGAGTAGTTACCCGCTGCTAGGTTTGATATGGTTTGGGTGGTAGCCCCAGTGCTCCATGTATAGGTGTATGGAGGAAACCCTCCTACCCCTGTTACAGTTGCTGTTCCTGCATTGGCCGAACAAGAACTTCCACTTACTATGGAGGCTGAAATTGGGCCACGAACTACAACGTTGTAGGTGTTTGTACAACCTCTACTATCGGTAATAGTAACAGGATACGTTCCTACGGCTAAACCCGACCTAGAAGTAGAGGTTGAGCCATTGCTCCATAAATAAGTATAAGGACCCGTTCCACCAGAGGCTGAAACAGTTGCCGAACCATCTGAACACCAACCGCAGGTAGCATTTACAACCGTAGCTGAACCAGCAATTACGTTTGGTTGGGTTAAAGTGATTGAATTAGTTGCCGTACATCCTCTAGCATCGGTAATGGTAACGGTATAGGCACCAGCTACAATTCCTGTTTGATTTTGAGAAGTAGATCCATTGCTCCACAAGTAAGTGTAAGGTGCAAGTCCATTGGCAACAGAAGAAAGAGTAATCGCACCATTTGAACCGCCGGGGCAGCTTATATTGGTTCCGGAAATGCTTGAAGTAATAATTACATTGGTAATAACAACATTCGATGTACTTGTTGCACATGGGCCATTACTGATGGTCCAGCGAAGGGTTGCAGTAGTTCCGGATGTTAAGGTAACTGTGGAAGTTGGAGAACTTGGTGTTGCAATGGTTGCAGATCCACTTACCACACTCCACAAGCCTGTTCCAACTGCAGGTGTATTGGCTGCCATGGTAAATGTGGTATTGTTACAATTAAATATGGCTGCTCCTGCATCAGCAGTAGATGGTGGCGCAAAATTGGTAAGTACAACATTATCGACGGAGGTACAAGCGCCATTGGTAATAGTCCATGCAAGGGTAGCTGCCGAACCAGCAGGCACCCCTGTTACACCTGAAGTCCTTGAACTTGGGGTAGTAATTGTTGCAGTACCACTAACAACGCTCCAAGCACCTGTTCCTACAGAAGGTGAGTTTCCTGCTAGGGTAAAGCTACCATTGTTACAATTGTTCAAATCAGAACCAGCATTGGAGGTAGTTGGAACAGCGCTGTTCGTTAAAACTACTGTACTTGCCGAAGTTGGACAATTACCATTGGATATTGTCCAGCGTAGAGTAGCACTGTTACCTGCTGAAACGGTTACATTGGAGGTAGGTGATGATGGGGTTGAAATGGTAGCTGTACCACTTGCTACAGTCCAAGCCCCTGTGCCAATAACTGGTGTATTTGCCGCCATTGTAAAGGCCGAAGTATTACATTGAGTGATGTTTGAACCAGCAACGGATGTAGAAGGGGTAGCGTTATTGGTAAAGGTTACATTTGATCCGGTTGAACATGCACCATTGGTGATTGTCCAACGAACAACAGCAGCAGTACCTACAGGCACCCCTGAAACAGTTGTAACATTGGCATTAGGAAGTGCAATAGTTGCTGATCCACTTACCAAACTCCAAGAACCAACACCAATTAAAGGTAAGTTACCAGTAGCCGTAAATAAACCATTTTCACATTGAGCAGAAGTGGTTCCAGCGCTAGCTGTGGTACCAAGTGAACTATTTGTTATCACTACAGTACTGCTAGATGAAGGACAGGAACCATTCGAAATTGTCCAACGAAGGGTGGCGGTATTGCCTGCTGCCAAGGTAACGGCCGAAATTGCAGAGGCTGAATTTGAAATGGTAGGAGAACCGCTTACAACAGACCAAGCACCAACACCTACAGAAGGCACATTTGCTGCCATCACAAATGCTGAGGTATTACATTGACTAATGCTGCTTCCGGCATTGGAGGTAGTTGGCGAGGCGTCGATTGTTGCTGTTACAGTCGTTCTAGAAGCAGTTGTACAACCATTCAAGGTTGCATCAACGAAATAGGATGTGGTAGAAGAAATAGAAGGCGTTGTAAACGATGTTCCTGTTCCTAGACTTGAACCGCCCGAAGAAGCCGCATACCAATTAAGGGTAGCTGTGCCATTCGAAGCAGTAGCCCCTAAACTCAAAGTTCCTGCTCCACAACGAGAAGCGGGAGTGGAAGAAGCAATGGTAGGAACTGCATTAACAGTGGCTACCACCGCTGTTCGGCTTGCTGGTGAGCAGCTTCCTGCAATTGATGTAACATAGTACGTTGTAGTGGATGAAATAACTGGAGTGGTAAAAGTTCCACCAGTGCCAAGAGCTGCACCTCCTGAAGCTGCTGCATACCAGGTTATTGTTCCATTGGAAGCAGTAGCAGATAAGGCAACTGTTCCTGTGCCGCAACGTGTTCCTGAAGTTGTACCAGTAATACTTGGAGTAATATTAACGGTTGCCACAACTGCTGTCCTAGATGCCGTCGTACAACCATTGGCTGTGGCATCAACATAATAAGTTGTGGTTGAAGAAATAGAAGGAGTGGTGAATGGTGACCCAGTGCCTAAACTTGACCCTCCTGAAGCGGCTGCATACCAATTTAAGGTAGCCGATCCATTCGAGGAAATCGCAGACAATGAAACAGTTCCGGCATCGCAACGACTACCTGCAGAAGAAGAAGAAATGGTTGGAACTGAATTAACGGTTGCAATTACTGCTGTTCTGGCGGAGGTACATCCACTCAATGTAGCAGAAACGTAATAGGTTGTGGTTGAAGAAATAGAAGGTGTTGTAAAACTTGTGCCTGTTCCAAGACTTGAACCTCCAGTAGAAGCTGCATACCAATCTAAGGTGGCAGAACCGTTTGAAGCAGTTGCACCTAGCGTTACAGTGCCATTGCCACAGCGGCTTGCCGGAGTAGTAGTAGAAACAGTTGCTGTGGGTGATATGGTTGCTGTAACAGCTGTTCTACTTAATGAATTGCAACCAGCATTTGTGGCTTGGGCATAGTAAGTTGTTGTAGACGAAATGGAAGGTGTATTAAAGCTGTTACCTGTTCCTAATGAACTACCACCAGAAGAGGCGGCAAACCAGCTAACCGTTCCATTGGAAGCAGTTGCACCTAAGCTTACACTACCTGTTCCACAATTGCTTCCAGGTGTGGTTGCCGTAATAGTTGGATAGGTTGAAATATTGCCTGTTAGAGGTGAACCGGTTTTATAATCTAGACAGTTTCCAGCGCCCCTTACACTAAAAATAGCATAATAATAGGTGCCGCAGGTTGAAATATTATCCGAAAAAGTAGTTGTTCCTGTGCTATTATAGGCAACTACCGTGCTGCTACCAATAGTGTTACCTGCTGAATAGGTAGTACCATCAACCGGAACATCGCTTACAGCTGAACCTATGCGACGCAAAATAAGATAACCAGTTGCAGCAGCAGACCCAGCAGCAGCGGCAGTAAAAGATCCATTCGACGACAATGAACTGAGCGATAAACTTAAAGATGTAGGCTGGTTAGTTGGCTCACCACTTGCTGTTGACACAACGGCTGGCGATGTAACACTTCCTGAACTGAGGGCTTTACAAACTACGAGGGCAAAGGAACCGCCTCCAATCGTTCCGCCATTGGAAATATTTCCTGTAGCACAAATTCTATTACAACTATTGGAACCTCCTCTTATAATTCCACCGCTATTGTTTGTAATGGCTCCGCTTACAGATAAACTATTAAAAACAACAACCGTTCCATTGTTAACCAAATTTCCTCCTATTGAAACAGATCCATCACTATTAAAAACGGATCCGGAATTAACAGTTAAATTACCTGAAACGTTCATAGTGCCGTAATTCGTAAAGGTTAAGCCACTGCTAAACCCTAAATTTCCGCTTCTATTGAAAGTTGCACCACTGTTATTTACAAAAACGCCACTATTGATGGTACCCCCAGAGGTCATAGAACCATAGTTTTGAATAGTACCCCCACTCAAACTAAATGAACTAATTGTGCCACAGTTTATAACCGTTTTCCCAGAGGTAACATTGCTTAATGTACCTATTGTTACCCCAGCGTTGATGCAGACAGTAGCGCCATTCGGAACACTGTAGGTGGTTTGGTTTGTAGAAATTGTTACCGTGCATCCCGTGGTGCATTGGGCATTGGATTGTTGGCTCGTGAGGAGGAGGAAGACAATCGCCGTAATTGAAGTTAGTAATGCTCTTTTCATATCAAAAAATTCTAGTTGGGGAAAACCCAAGAGATTTAATCAGTGCCTTTATAGGCTAAATTGAGAAAAAGGTTCTATGAAGATTGAAAATTTGGATGAACGACATAGTTTTTCAACCAAAATTGGTAAGAATCAACAACCACGAAAAAATTGTCGACAAGAATTGATAGTTCAACCTTTGTCTAGCAAAAAGAAGAAAACACTTTTAAAAAAGCAGGGCTAATTAAATTTAAAAAACAAAAAGTATTTTCGCAATTGGTTGTATTACAAATACTTATAAATCAATTGAAGGCTGTTCCGGTTCCTTGGTTTTGCAAATACTTACCGAACCATCTCTATAAATTTCTTCACCGATATAAGGTTTGATTACATCATTGTTTTTGGCTTCATCGTAAACAAAAAGAATGTGTTTGAATTTTTTGACATCAATTTTGTTTCGACGCTCCCCTATCATGAAATCTGTAAAGCCTCTTTTCTCCAAAACATACAATGAAATGTTGATACTAATATCGCCCATTACAATAATCGGTTCTTCTTTGGGTATGCCTAATTGGGGTAGTTTCTCCTTTAATCCTTTCAATTTGCCCATGTGCTCCCCTTGATCCCAATGGAACCAATCCCAAAAATTCATTTCCCTCGAACTCAAAGCAAAACTGTACTTGGATTTACCTTTTGGTGTACTTAAACGAGCCGACATTTTTGCCGAACAGTAATACACATTAAACACCAAAAGAAATCCGAATAAAACCTTGGCGAAGCGCTCTACTTCCGTTGATTTTATTACAGCATATAAGGTTATGGAACAATTGAGCAATATAAAAATGGGCACAATCATCATATTGACAAAATAGTAGTCATGTACATTGAAAACCTGGAAAAACAATAGCACATAAAGAATTAAAATTCCTATGAAAATATTGGAAAGCCAGAAAATCAATTTGTTGGTATACCGGTAAAAGAAAAAGGTGAAAAGCTGTCCGAAAACAAGCAACAAAAGCACAGAACGATGAAATACCTGTGGCTTTAAATCAGCCAAACAGGATCCTATCGTATTCCAAATCCATTGGGAATCCATTTTCCAAATAGGTAGAATACCAATCAGAAAAAATTCCATTTTACCTTGGGTTACAATCAAGCCACGATAATAAGCATAGGCATACCAAGGAAACCAAGCCAGAATTGGAATGGACCAAATAGCCATCATTTTCAGGATGTTTCCTTTGGGCCATAAACCAAAGTTGGAAAGACGAATCAAATCGGTAAACAATACCAAACTAATGGCAAAATAGGCCGCTGCTGCGCTGATCTTGAACCAGCCTGCTAAAGAAAAAAACAAGGCAGAAGCCAATAAGAAAGCCCAGTTGCGCCGTTGGAGGTAGTAAAAGAAAAAACAGGTACCCACAATAGCCATAAAAAGTGCTGAAGGGTCGGTAAGAAAGCTGATGCCATAGAATGCAATAATGGGAGAAGTATATACCAATGAAACCAAAGCTCCAGCCAGCCAGGGATTGGGAATATATAGCCTGAACAAATAAAACAAAGCAACCAATGCCATGAGCATAAAACCCAGGTCCAACAAGCGGTAGCTGGTTTCACTTTTCCCAAAAACCTGCCATACCTTGGCCACTGTGTAGTAAATAATCGGGAGCTCGGACGGGGTGCACTTGCCATTGCCCGAAGGACCAATAAACAACAATTCGGGATCTAAAAAGGGATTGTTGTACTCGTAGTACATTTGGGTCATGGCCAAACAATCGCATTGTCGCCATTGATGAATGGAAGCGGGCCCCATGGTTAAGAGTTTAGGATAGCCATAAAGCCCCATTTGCAACGCAATAGCCAGCAAAAAACCAAGTAAACTAATCCAGGATTTGTTTGTCATGCGGGACAAATGTAGTTTTTTGCGTGGTATAGCAAACCTTGAACCCTTTCTTTGCCGGCGTAATCGTTCTTCAAGCCCACTAAATCAAGCGGTTCGGCATAAAATTTCATCTTTCTACTCATTTATACCGTATCGTTTTTGTATTTCCATTTCACGACTATGGAATGAAAAACAAAGGCCCAGCCACAGTAGAATGCTATGCGGAGATGTCGGGCAAGGATAGAGCGTGATACCCCGCAAGCCTGCAGCCCCCGTGCATTTTTGGGGGCTACAGGCTGAGGAGTATTAGCGAAAGCCTGACCCAACCGCCCCAGTAAATGTTTAAAAAATGGCAGACTGGTTATGGGCGGTTGGGGGCCCGCCTAAACCTTCTTATCAAAATGAACTAAAGAAGCCATTTGATCTTTTCGTTTTGAGACTGACGATTTCAAATGCTGATGCAGCGTTAAACGACCCTTCCGATTTTTCAACTTGTGTGCACTTTGGTGGCCACATATCCCAAAAAACTCCCATCTTCACACCGCATGAAATTTTATACCGACTCGATTTTTATCATTACCGGAGCGGGCTCAGGAATGGGACTTTCCATGACGAATTTGGTATTGAGCAAGGGTGGAACCGTATTTGCCCTCGACAAGGTGGAAGCCTCGATTCACCGGTTACGCGAGCAATTTAAAGGGCAAAAACTGCAGGCCTCCGTGTTGGATGTGTCCGACCCTAAAGCCATTGAAAATTTTGCTTCAGAAACAATTCCTCAACTCAAGGGGCGGAAGCTGGTGCTGATCAATAATGCCGGTGTAGCCTTGGCCAGTGGACGTTTTGTGGATACCCCATTGGACGATTTTGAATGGTTGCTCAACATTAATTTATGGGGCGTAATCCGCATGACTAAAGCTTTTTTGCCTTACATGCTCGACACTAACCAAGGCCATATCGTAAACCTTTCCAGCGTATTCGGTTTGGCGGGGGTAACCAACCAATCGGCTTATTCCACGTCTAAATTTGGGGTGCGTGGCTTTAGCGAAGTGCTTCGAATGGAATTGCATGGTACACCCATTAAAGTAACCTGCGTGCACCCGGGCGGTGTAAAAACCAATATCACCCGCTCGAGTAGGATGGCCGGTAAGGTGTTTACCCGGGAAATGATGGAAGAAGCGATTTCACGATTTGATACCATTGCCAAAACCTCGCCCGATAAAGCAGCACAACTTATCCTTCGGGCAGCAGAAAAAGGACAGGCCCGATTGCTAATTGGCGCCGATGGTCGATTGTTTGAGTGGATTACTCGACTTTTCCCAACTTCATACATTGGATTGCTTAAATTTGGATTGGAAAAAACCTTTGGCGATATCTACGACAAAAACGGAAAACCTATCTCTTAAGCATGGCTAGTGTGCAAGTATCCATTCAAGAAACCCTATTCTGTAGTATAGAGCGGGCCTTTAAATCGCCTATGCTTTGTGACGTGCTTAAAGTACATACGGGTTACCTGTTTATGCCCAAAGCCTTATCTGTTGCGAACGACAAAAATTGGGGACAAGTTGGGGGAAGTAAAACCATCCTATTTGCAAAATCTCTGGCCAGTTTTAAAGAAATGTGCCTGGCAGATAAAGTTATCGAACGGATTGAAAATAAGTACTGGAAAATCGAAGTTTGGAACACCGAAGGCAAGCTTTTGTTTTTCGACAAGTTTGTGGGAGAATGGGAAGTAATACCGTTGGAACCCAACCTAAACCGGATTAACTATACCTATTCCTTAACATTTGGCTCCAAGTGGCTAATTCCCTTTGCTTGGCTTTTTGCCCAATTGTTTTGGAAAGCCTACATGGGCAATGTGATGCGAAACATAAAACCTATGGCCGAATCGAACGAACCTTTTTTATACCCTTAAAACGACTGACCAAATGAAAGCAGATTATCAAGTAGGCATTATTGGAGCTGGGTTTGGAGGACTTGGTGCCGCCATTCAACTACACCGCTCAGGCAACGATTCCTTTGTGGTTTTTGAAAGAGCAGCAGAAGTTGGTGGAACTTGGCGCGACAACAGCTACCCGGGTTGTGCCTGCGATGTGCCTTCACACCTTTACTCCTTTTCGTTTGAACCCAATTCCAATTGGAGCCGCAGCTATTCAGGACAAGCCGAAATATTGGAATACCTCAAGACTTGCGTGGCAAAAAACGGAATCAAAGAGAAAATCCGGTTTAATTCAGAACTGAAAACGGCCCAATTCGATGAAAAAAACGTGTGGTGGAAACTCACCGACCAAAACGGATTTACTTGTACTGTAAAATACCTAATCTCAGCCACCGGTCCATTAAACCGACCCAACCGACCTAAATTCAAAGGCCTAGAAAGCTTCAAAGGCAAGGTTTTTCATTCGTCAGAGTGGGATCACACCTACGACCTAAACGGAAAAAAGGTAGCCGTAATAGGAACAGGAGCAAGCGCCATACAAATTGTGCCCAACATTGCCCCACTAGTGGCTGATATGCACGTTTTTCAGCGATCGGCAGCTTGGGTAATGCCTCGCAACGACCGGTTTTTTACAGGCATAGAAAAGGGTTTGTTCAAATCCATACCCGGTTTCAGACGGATGTACCGCGAATTTTATTACTGGGTAAATGAGTTCTTCGGTATGCAGTTTGTTGGAAGTAAATTGCTCAACAAAGCGGCCACTGTAATGGGTAAAAAGCATATCCGAAGCGTGGTAAAAGATCCTGAAACCGCACGTAAACTCACCCCAGATTACACCATTGGCTGCAAAAGGATTTTGGTTTCAGATGACTATTTCCCAAGCTTTAACCGACCCAATGTGCACTTGGTAACCGACCCTATTGCCGAAATTACAGAATCGGGCTTGCTGACTGCTTCGGGCAACACTATTTCGGTGGATGCACTGATTTTCAGCACAGGATTTATTGCGTCAGAAGTTGATGATGTGGCTTTGGAATACAGGTTCATTGGATTGAACAACCGCAACCTCTTGCAGGAATGGAAAGAAACCGGACCAGAGGCCTACAAAGGTATTTCAGTTTCAGGTTTTCCAAATTTGTTCTTGTTGTTGGGGCCCAATACCGGACTTGGTCATAATTCGGTAGTGCACATGATGGAAAGCCAATTGAATTACATTTTCGATTATATCGGTCATGCCGAAACCTTAAAGGAGGGCAAGTTTTACGATGTGAAGCCCAAGGTACAACGCGCTTACAACGAGCGCATTCAAGTGGAATTGAAAAATACAGTTTGGGCTTCGGGCTGCAAAAGCTGGTATATTGATTCGGCCGGGCGGAACACAACCCTGTGGCCTAAACTTACCGTAAGTTACCGCCAGGAGACCCGTACCATGGACGTTGAAAATTACGATGTAAAAAACACTCATTAAGCTCTTCCCACTTTCTTCTATTGCATTATCAGTTTTAAACAATCTGCTTGAGGTAAGATTTTTTTGGAGGGCCCCCTTTTCGCCAAATACCATTTATCCCTGAATTAAAGTTTTGGTGCTCGGCGAAAAGGGTCGGGCTTTCGGCAGTAGTCCTCGTCCGGCTCCGCCAAAGCTTTGCCGGCCTGTGGGCTACTTGCCTCTATCCCTGCCCCGGGTTCTTCGTGCCTGGGTTTTGGTGAAATACCAGGCTTTTGCTTTCCATGCCCGGCTTTAATGCATGTTTATCCCAAATTAATCAATAGGAGGATTTATTAATCCGAACTACTTGATTTAGTTGGGGTTACCCCTCCCGAAGAAATTTCGGGATAGCAGTTGTTATCAATTTGGCTATACAAATTGATTTACAACTGGTTAATCGTTTATGCATTTCTAATGCGTAATCTGGGTTTATACCCAAACGATGTCTTTCAAATTCAGGTTTTTTTGGAAATTACCTTATTGAATAGCCTTGAATTCATTTCACTCTTCTACAATTGAGCTAAAATTCCCTTTGCCACCTCTTTCGGATAGGTATAAATAGCAAAGTGATCGCCCGGAACGAGATAAAAGGCTTGGTCGGGTCGTCGGATAATGGGGTCGCGCTGGGTATGGATACGCAAATCGGGTTCTACCGTACAAAGGGCAGTTGGCTCAAGAATCAACTTTAACTGGCTCAACACAAGCTTCTTATCCTTTTGTATCAGGTTGTTTAAAGTGGCCTCCATGATACCTTTTGAAGGACTATTTTTATAGAACTTATTGAGCAGAAAGGCCTTTGTGAAGCGATTTATATACAAGCCATTTCGTGTCAACCAATATAAAAGTGCCCTGTTTTGAAAAGGTAAAATCACCTTTTGGGGATCAGTCCACGACGAAACCTGCACCAATTTACACCCTGCTATTTCCTTTATATGCCAACCAATCCAACCACCCATGGAATGTCCGACAACCATATCAGAAGCTTGAATACTGAATTTTTCAACAAGTTTTTGGGCTAATGCTTTAACAGGAATAGGTTTTGCAGCATCGGCTTGGAGCATTTCCCACACATTCACCTGCACGGTTTCATAGGACAGATAAGGTAGTATGTTTGAAAAGATGGTTTCATCTTCGCCAAAACCAGGAATTAAAACTAGACGCATAAAAAAATAGAAGAGGCCAATGTAGAAAATTTAATTTTTGCACGGTTGTTGTAAAGACCAAAACAACTTACTTTTGTTAACCAAACTTCTTTTAAAAATGAAAAAGATCATTCTTGCATCCTTCGCTGCTTTATTTATGGCGGCAACTGCATCTGCACAAACAACCAAAGAAAGCGCTGCTAAAGGTAAAACCGTTCAGGCCCAACAGGCTACGGCACCAAAACCAGCTCAATCGCCAGCCAATGTAAATGCCACTTCCAAACCAAGTAAACAAGTAGCCAAACCAGTACCTGCTGTAAACCAAGACAAAAAGGTGAAAAAAGATGGTACACCGGATATGCGTTACAAAGAAAACAAGGAAGCAGCAAAGAAACCAATTACTCCTACTAAGAAAGACGGTACTCCAGATATGCGTTTTAAAGAAAACAAGCGTTCTGAGGGCGGAAAGAAATAATAGAATTTTGCTTACTTTTAAGCCGACAAACAATTGTCGGCTTTTTTTTTGACTTTTTTTCGGTGTTGATGCAACCTTTATGTAAAAACATGCATCTCTGTTCATGGGAATTAATCCAATGAAAATATTTTTCCGCAAAGAATTATCTTTTGAAGAGATTGTGGAAGGCTGCAAACAAGGCAATCGTTCTTGTCAAAGCCTTTTGTACCACAAGACTTCAGGAAAAATGTTTGGATTATGCTTGCGATATATTAAAGACAGACAAACCGCTGAAGACATGTTACAAGAAGGCTACATTAAACTATTCGACCACATTTCTGATTTCAGAAACGAAGGCAGTTTTGAAGGTTGGATGAAAAGAATCTTTGTAAATACCTGTTTACAAGAACTTAGAAAAGGCAAACTAAACCTAGTTTTTGAGGAAGATGTGTTCGACACCTCGGCCGTTTCAGAAGACATTATTACGGATCGGTATTCTGCCCAAGATTTACAGGCCATGGTACAAGGCTTGTCTGATGGCTACCGAACCATTTTTAACCTATACGCCATTGAAGGCTATTCGCACAACGAAATTTCATCTATGCTTGGAATAAGCGAAAGCACCTCCAAGTCACAATTATCAAGAGCAAGAACAACCCTAAAATCGAAAATCGAAAAACAAAACATAGCTGTTTTATCCTATGTCAAATAACGAATTAGATAATCTTTTCAAAGAAAACCTTCAACATTTGGAGGAAAAACCCAATGAAAGGGTTTGGGGAAAGGTTTTGTCTGAACTGAACGGCCGACCAAGTCCTTCAGAAACGAAAAGTTTTTTACGTATGGTTTATGGTGGCATTGGTTTCTTATTGATTTCCATTCCTCTTTGCTACTGGTTTTTTAGTTCCACCAACCAACCAATGGCCTCTACTAAAGTGGCCACTCAACAATCCGTTGCGCCAACACTGAATTCGGAACAGCCATCTTCCGCAGTAGAAAATCAAACCATCCTAGCTGCAACCGAGCAACAACAAATAGAAAACAGCAGTTCCTTTGACGTTTCATCTAACCAAGGTGGAAACATGAAACCATCGAAAGAGGTAAGGCAAAATCGGAATTCACAAAAAGAAATAATCAAACAGATTGACACACCTCGTCCAAAAGGCAAGGCTACAAGGACCAAAGAAACTCCGAAACGATTTACGTTTAATGCGGCGGCTCCTGCTTCAAAAAGCCCATTGGTGCAATCCCAACCTGTTGAAACAAATGTTCAAACCGCATCAGCCCAACTTCCTTATGGCGCTGTACAATTACCCGTTACAACCGATTACTTCAACGCTTTACCACTAAGGAAAATGAGCAAAGTGGGAGCGTCAATGGAAGGCTATACCCAACCTAAGGTAGAACGTGAAAAAACTGAAATCCCTCAAAATTTCTATAATCTAAAAGGGCTCCATATCGGTGTAATCGGAGCCATCAATACCGTTTGGATTTTAAACCAAAATACCTATGGCCAATTTGGGAAATACGAAATGGCCTATAAAGTAAAATTAGGCTATTATTATGGAGGCGAAATCGGGTATGATTTTTCAAACCGTTTCGGAATTCAAGCAGAATACCATTACCGCTCTGTTCAAGGGCAGGACTATGCCGACCGAATCAAACGTGTAAAATACAACCGGTCTGTTGATTTGGAGTACAAGAACTTTCCATTGCTGTTCAAAATTAAATCTCCGAGCATTTCAGGCGAATTTGATCGCCCATCATGTGTGAATTTCTTGGTCGGACTTCAATACAGCTATTTGAAAATGGCCAAACAAAAATTAAATGCTCAAGAATCTTACATTACCGAACGCTTCAGGAAACACGACATCGGCGCTATCATTGGTGTAGAGTATAATGCCTTCCTTGGCAATCGTTTGTTTTTCTCTGCAGGAATTCGAGGGACATTTGGCCTAATTGATATGAATTCAAAAGAATGGGAAAATGCCACTGACAAAGGCAAAAATTCATCACACAATGCCATAATCGGCCTAAACTTGGGTCTTCATTATAAACTATTTTAAGATGGTTGTGGGTTAATAAAGGTCGCTTCTTGAAAAAAGGGGCGGCCTTTTCCACTTTTATCCCCTAACCATTTCCAAATTTTAGCTCCAAAAACATTTGTCCAGATTGCTATTCAGTGCTGATTGAATCATTTTTAACCCAAATTAATCAATAGGAGGATTTATTAATCCGAACTACTTGATTTAGTTGGGTTTACCCCTCCCGAAGAAATTTCGGGATAGCAGTTGTTATCAATTTGGCTATACAAATTGATTTACAACTGGTTAATCGTTTATGCATTTCTAATGCGTAATCTGGGTTCATTCCATTAGAGGATTTATTAGTCCAACCACTTAAATTAATTGGGTTAATAAAATCACAATCATACTTTATTTGATTCAAAGGATGGCTGGCACAATCAACCCTAAAAACAAACGGTTCACCCTCTGCCAGTTTTACTTCCTTGATAAAGCCCATTTCATCAAGGGTCCACTGGTGATGCTGGTAATAATGGCCATAACAACTAATGCTACAAACATCTTTTCATTGATAACTCCAGCTTCCAAGGCCAACAAACCTAAGATAATTTCCATGGCTCCACGGGCATTCATTCCAAAGCCAATGGCCAATGATTCCTGTTTGCTCAAACCCGACCAAAACGCACCGAACCCAACACCTACCACTTTAGCGATGTAGGCCACAACCACCACAAAGGCTACGGTTTGCAAGTCGAAATTCTCAATGAAGTTTACTTTCAATCCAATGGAAACAAAAAACAAAGGGGCAAAGATGTTGGTAATAAAGTGATTAATGATTTCGCGGGTTTTTTCGGTAAAATGCTCCGAATCACCAAAGCATATTCCCATCAAAAAAGCTCCAAAAATGGCATGGATTCCCAAGTATTCTGTTGAAACAGCTCCTAAAAAGCAACAACCAATGGCAAAGGTAATCACCCCTCCAGGCCATGAAAAGTACCGGTTGATGATGGGTAAAATCCGGTTGATGGCAATCCTTCCTACACTTAATAAAATAATGGTGAACCCTATGGTTGAAAGTATAGTGAAAATAAAATTGGACTCCCCACCCGAACCTATCAAACTGAGAATGACCGAAAACATCACCCAGCCTAAAACGTCATCCACCATGGCAGAAGCCAAAATCAGTCCACCTACCTTGGTTCGGATTAATTCCAAATCGAGCAATATTTTGGCAATAACCGGTAAGGCTGAAATCGAAAGGGCTACCCCAAAAAACAAAGAGAAAACAAAGCGACTATTATCCGTAATGTCGGGCACATAATCATAAAAAAACCAAGAGCTCGTAAAACCTAATGCAAAAGGGAAAATCACCCCACTTAAACTGATAAATACCGACGACCGGCCTTGTTTCCAAATCATGGGCAAATCCACTTCAAGCCCCGCCACAAAAAGCAAAAAGATTACACCAACCCTAGCCAAGCCATCAAAGGCTATAAATGCTTTGGGCTCCGAATAAAATAAAAACTTGAAAACATCCGGCGAAATATGTCCCAACAGGGATGGACCTAAAATCAATCCAGCTAAAATTTCACCAATTACAGCAGGCTGTTTCAGTTTCCTAAATACCTCACCTAAAACACGAGATGAAATGAGGAGAACACTCACCTGAATCAAAAACAATAAAACCTCTGCGTGTTTGAGTTTCTCCACGGTGCTTTAAGTGTGTTTTGATTTAACAAGTAAGAGGGTGCAAGGAATATCTTCCAAAATATACTCCAAATCATTGGTAAAAATCCGGTCCAAAATTCCGCCATGACCTTCTTTTCCATTAATACATAGCATATCTGCTTTCGATTTCCTTGAAAATTTATTGATGGCATAACCCGGCTTTCCTTCCAAAATCTCTGTTTTAAAAGAAACCCCCTCTAAATTGGAACACCCTTTCAAGTCTTCTTCCAACATCTCCTTTTCCATTTTCAAACTTTGCTCTTTATAATGTGCATCATCCCCTGGGTCGGTCCCCAAACTTTGCATCAAGCGATGGGCTCTTTGCTCCTTTACAATGGTTAAATCACAATCTTGGTAATGCCTAGCAACATAAGCAGCAGCTTCGATTACTCGAGGGGCTTCGTTCTCAGCCGGGGCTACGGCAACAATTTTATGCAAAGGATTGTTTTCCGATTTGGGCTCCGTAAGCAGCAAAACCGAGCAAGGACATTTCCGACAAATTTCCCTGGAGATACTTCCCACGTAAAATTTCAACAAATTCTCCCGCTGAAGAGCACCAGCTATAACTAGGTCGACCTTGTACTTTGCTACACAATCAAGCATCACTTCCACCGGATTTCCTTCCTGCCAAACGACTTCCGGTTTTCTTAAGTTGGGTATACTTCCCAAAATGCGTTGGAGGGTCTTCTCCTTATCTGGCGTTCGCTCGCCGGCGTGCACCAAAATCCACTTAGCATCTAAAAGTGTGCAAAATCGGGCAGCCTCATTTAAATTGGCTTCCAACCGCGGCGAATAGGCAATGGCCGTTAATATGGTTTGGAAGGGATAGGGTTTTTTAGTTGTTCCCATAACCTGCTATTGGTAAAGTAAAGTTATGAAAAAAAAGGGTGTCTCCAATTGGAAATTGTACCTTTTAAAATTGGCCATATTTGAGAAGTTTGAATTCTTTTGTTCTTGGCTACAGCTATTAAAACAGTAATACCCTACCCTATCTCTTCCCCTCATTTGCTGCTTCACCATGCTATTTTTTGCTTTTACACTACTCTAAATATACTGAAAAAAATTAAAAATTACTTGTTATAGAAAGCGATAATCCATTGGAAGCAGGAACTGTTCTGCAAACTCCTCCAACACAGAATATACCTGCCCTTTGTCGGCCGTAAGTCAGCGTAATTCGGGTTGTTTTTAAGGTATAACCTGCACTTCCCGTCAAATAATGGATGCGTTTCTCTGAATCTTTATTCCCTACATTCCATTGGTCTTGAACGGCCACAAAGAACTTGGAGTGGTAGTTGAATTCTATCAAACCGGTCACCCAATGGCCAAAATCCTTTTGTTTATCAGCATACAAGCCTTGCAACTCCCAATGCAGGGTGTTGGATTTTGGTAAACGCAAGGTCATATCTAACACGCCGATATGTCCGGTAATAACACCATAGCCTGCCAAACCTTGCACCACGTCTTTGTCGTATAGGAAATTCATATACATCAAAGAAAACTTGAATTCTTTGCTTACCTTCTTGTCGATCTGGAAATTGAAATCATGCCAATAGGGTTTGCGGCCAATTTTAAAAAAGGGACTGTCGTAGCCGTATCCATCATTGCGCTGAACTGTATCTAAGCCATTTACAATGGAGTAGTTGAATAATAAAGTGGTTCCATATTTCCCACCCAAAGCTGTCCCCCGCGGAAAGGTGTAGTTTACATCCACTTGTCCGGCCATTTCACCATTGGGTTGGGTGGCATAAGGATAAATGGTTGCAGCCAGGTTATACGTATGTTGGCGGGTTAAAGCTGGCAAAAAATTAATGCTCAGGTTGTTGCCAGTGGCTGTCCGGTCGCTTCTAAAATTCATATTATCAACCCTTTTGGCGCTGAGGGCTATCCCGAAGTTTTTTACTGAAAACCCAGCATTCAACAACAACGCTTCACCTTTGCGGTAGATGAAGTTATTGGCCGTAGAAGGGTCGTTTACTTTGTGTACATATTCCCCATTCAAGGTAAATCCGCCGTATTGTATATTAGCCCTTATCCCATACATGCCTACATTCTCAGGTAGTTTATATACAGGATCCTGATCACTTTGGTATTTGCTCACGAAACTTCCACCCAAACTCATTTTAAATTTAGATTGGTTCATGAATTTGAAGGTTTCATTTAAATCAATCTCCCCATCAAAACCCCTAACCAAACCCGGACCCTTCGTCATAAAAAACCTTTGCAACCCAATAATCCCTTTCAAGTGTATGCCTTTGAACAAGGTATACTTTACACGCAGCCCATCCATGGCATTGTCGTATCCTAGGTTCCTTTCTTCAAAGGAGCGAAACACCATGCCACTTCCAAATTGATCATAAAAATTCCCAACAGTAACATCCAAGCCTTCCCATTGGTATTGGATAAAACGATAGGGCAAGCCTACTCCAGCATACCTCGAATCGAATCCCAACAATGCCGGCAGGTAAGCCTCATACCTAACCCCAGCTATAAAACTTCCCGGTCCTAACTTGCGGGTATAAATGAAATTTCCGAAAATATTACTTCGCAGTTTTTCTGGAACCGGTGGCGCTCCAATTGCCGAATCAGGATTATACAATTGTGCATCTACTTGAAAGTTGCCATGCAGTTCTCCCAAGTCGAATTTCTTTTCGGTACTCTCTTGGCTGAAGGCTCGATTAACAAGGAAAATTGTAAAAAGGAAAGGGACTAATAAAGGTAATTTTTGCTTCATCCGAGAGGGTAAAGTAATAAAGCCCAAAAGTGGATATTTTTTGAATGCCAACTATTACCTTATTTGACTAATTACTACGAAGAATAAGCTGATAACAAACAGGAGTTCATCTGTCGATAAATTAGTAGAATGCGGTCAAACCAAACGATTTAGTAATAATTTCGCATTTTTAGTGTAACTTTCTTCCTACCCCCTTGTCGCAACTTAAAGCCTTTCTCGAAGCACTTGATCCAACGGAATTGGAAAAAGTGGTCCTTTTCCGGAAAATCGGAAAAGAAAAGAAGGTTTTTGACTTTTTCAGAACTCGACTAGGAAAGGATTTTTTGCTGAACCAAAAAATTTTACAGAAGCTTGAACTCACCGAAAGCCATTTCAATAAGGCCAGTTCGGTACTGCTAAAAAAATGCTATACGGTTCTCTATCCTGCTGGCGGTTTGGATTTTCTGCTTTTTCTAAAACAAAGAAACCTTTTGGGCCTTTTTACCCATGAAGTGTGGCAAAACGAAAAAAACCTTCAGGGACTTCCCCCTTCCAAGGAGTTAGCCGACTATTACCTCAAGGTTTTCCATTGGTTGATCGATCTGCCTTTCACCCATTACGACGAAAAACTAACTGCTTATATCGGACGAAGGTATTTGGAAGCATTGGTGGAACGAACACCTGCTTGGGAACACTATGTAGAATGCCATATTCTCTTCTCAGATATCAATCGGCTTTCGGCGAAAAAAAACAAAAAAGCCCGCTTGCAACTTAACCTTAGTTACTTGCAACAAAAAGAAAAGGAACTGGAAACAACGGATTTCTATCTGGCTCAATATTACACCTTTCGCAGCCTTTGTAGCTATTACCTTTATCTGGAACCTAATCCGCATCTAGCCCAAACCTACCTCGAAAAAGCCATTGCCCTTAAATCCGAAATTGCTTGGTTTTATCCAATAAATATTGCCAAGTTCCTGGATTTGCTCTATGCGGATATCCTGTTTTTCAATTGCCAAATCGACCAATCCTATGCCATTTACCATACCGTGTTTTCTCAACCACTTGAAAAAGAAATGTATGGCTATTATTACCATTGCGAGCAGTTTGTTTTGGTCAATATCCTGAAAGAGAACTACAAAGCAGCAGAATCGGCCCTTCAAACTTATTTCGACGACCCTATTAAACAAAAGCTCGATATCTACGCTACCCGCGGAGCTATGAGTTATGCCAAACTTTACCTAAGTACCGGACAACTGAAGGAAGCTATTCACTCCATCAATTTGGCTCGAGAAATAAACGAAACTGCCTCCTATCACCCCTTCGAATTCCAAATCAAAATGTTGGAACTGTTCTACTTCTTTCTGAAAAGCGATTTTGAGTTTGCTGAACACCTTTGTACCAGAAATATAAAAACCATTTTGGCCAATCCGGAAACCAAACGGCATAAAAACTACCTCTCCTTTTACCGTATCTGCCTCTATTTTATTAACTGTATTCTAAAAGGAAAAAACATAGGCGAAAAACAACTGAATGAATACACCGAAATAGACCTCAGTATGCAAAACCTATATGTGAACCTACCTAAAAAACTTTTGGAGAAAACCATCGAGCAAGTAAACAAGTAGGCTTTTTCATTTTAAACCATTTTATCATTATGTCTGCCGCTGTTTTCAACCAAAGCTTTTCTAAAGTTGATTTTAATAAACAGGAACTTGCAAAAGAATACGAATCCTGTAGCTTTTTGGATTGCAATTTTGAAGGCGTCATGCTTTCTCAAATTCAGTTTGTGGATTGCGAATTCCAGCAATGTAACTTGAGCACAGCAAAAATTTCAGGCACCGGCTGGAAAGGGGTAGTCTTCAAAGGATGCAAAATGCTGGGTCTCCATTTTGAACAATCCAATCCTTTCCTATTGGAACTGTCCTTCGAAAATTGTGTGCTCAACTATTCCTGTTTCTATAAACTTAAGCTTAAATCTACTCGCTTCCTGCATTGTCAATTGGTGGAAGTAGATTTTACCGAAGCCGACCTCAGCAAATCCATATTTACAGGATCTACCCTTTCTTTGGCAAGCTTCGACCAAACCAATCTTAGCGAAGCAGATTTCAGCGAAGCCTTTGCCTACCGAATCAACCCTACCTTAAACCAAATCCGTAAAGCCAAATTCAGCTTTCCACAAGCCGCCGGACTTTTAACCGATTTTGGTGTGGAATTGCTTTAATCCGAACTACTTGATTTAGTTGGGTTTACCCCTCCCGAAGAAATTTCGGGATAGTCGTTGGTATCAAATGGGCCATACAAATTGATTTACAACTGGTTATTCGCTTTAGCCTCTCTAATGCTTAATTGGGGTTCAAATTCCCCTTCCACAATTCATGGTTTTGTAACTTTTGTACCCTTGTTCGAGCACTTTCCCTGCTATCTTTGCCCACAATTTATTCGCATGCAATTACCTGAAATTCTCTCTGCCCTAGGACTAGCTACCCACAATGCCGGTGTATCAACCGGACTGGAATTTAACGGAGGTTCTGGCCCTAATTTAGATTCTTACACCCCAGTTACCGGCGAACGCATTGCCAGTGTGAGTTCTGCCACTGAAGCCGAATACAACCAAGTGGTTGAAATATCCCAAAAAGCATTCTTGGAATGGCGTAATTGGCCAGCCCCAAAACGTGGCGAAGTAGTACGTCAGTTTGGAGATGAACTTCGCAAATACAAAGACCCTTTGGGCCGATTGGTTTCTTGGGAAATGGGAAAAAGCCTGCGCGAAGGTTTGGGCGAGGTACAGGAAATGATCGATATCTGCGATTTTGCTGTGGGCTTGAGCCGCCAATTGTATGGCTTAACCATGCACAGCGAACGGCCCAATCACCGCATGTACGAACAATGGCATCCGATCGGAGCCGTGGGAATTATTTCTGCCTTCAATTTTCCAGTAGCCGTATGGAGCTGGAATTCGGCTATTGCTTGGGTATGCGGCGATGTTTGCATTTGGAAACCATCTGAAAAAACACCGCTTACCGCCGTAGCTTGCCAAAAAATCATTACCGAAGTTTTCCGTCGCAATGTGGTGCCAGATGGCGTTTCCTGCTTGGTAAACGGGGGTGCAGAAATAGGTAAACTAATGTCGGCCGATAACCGAATCCCGCTCGTTTCTGCTACCGGAAGCACCCGCATGGGCAAAGCGGTGGCCGTTGCTACTGCCGCACGCCTTGGAAAAAGCCTTCTTGAATTGGGTGGAAACAATGCCATCATAATTACCGAGAATGCCGACCTGAATATAGCTCTTATCGGAACGGTTTTCGGCGCTGTTGGTACCGCCGGTCAACGCTGCACCACCACCCGCCGCCTGATTATACACGAAAGTATTTACGACAAAGTGAAAGACCGCTTAGTGGCCGCTTATAGCCAATTGAAAATCGGAAATCCATTGGAAGATAGTGTACATGTTGGACCCTTGATCGATAAAGATGCCGTAAATAATTACCTCAACACCTTGCAAAAAATCAAGGAACAAGGCGGTAAAATGGCCGTGGAAGGCGGTGTTTTGGAAGGCGGTGCTTACCAAAGTGGTTGCTATGTAAAACCCTGTATTGCAGAAGTGGAAAACCACTACCCTATCGTTCAACACGAAACCTTTGCTCCCATACTTTATTTAATCAAATACCAAACGCTGGAACAGGCCATTAGCCTTCAAAATGCTGTCCCTCAAGGTCTTTCATCGGCTATTATGACTACGGATATGCGCCAAGCCGAGCGCTTTTTGAGTGCAGCAGGCAGCGATTGCGGTATAGCCAATGTGAATATCGGAACCAGTGGTGCCGAAATCGGTGGAGCATTCGGTGGCGAAAAAGAAACCGGTGGAGGTCGCGAATCAGGTAGCGATTCGTGGAAAGCTTATATGCGCCGCCAAACCAATACCCTAAATTATGGCACCGAATTGCCTTTGGCCCAAGGCATTAGTTTCTCTTTGTAAAACTTGTGTACCTAGCCATAATTACTTAACCAATAAGATTTGAAGGTTGGGAAAGAGCCCTGTCTTACCTACCTACTCCAAACCATGAAACGTACAGAATCTGAAAAACTCTTCGAAAAAGCTAAAAACTTCTTCCCTGGCGGTGTAAACAGCCCCGTGCGGGCATTCCGCTCGGTAGGCGGCACACCTTTGTTTATTGAAAAAGGAAAAGGAAGCCGCCTGTTCGATGCCGATGGAAACGAATTTATCGATTATTGCTGCAGCTGGGGACCCTTGATTTCAGGCCATGCCAACCCTGTAGTGGTGGAAGCTATTTCTAAAGCGGCTCAAGACGGAACTTCCTTTGGCGCCCCAACCCGCAAAGAAAACGAGTTGGCCGAGTTGATTCTTTCCAACCATCGCTATATTCAGATGTTGCGCTTTGTAAGTTCGGGAACCGAAGCTGTAATGAGCGCCATTCGCTTGGCTAGAGGCTACACCCACCGCAACAAAATTCTAAAGTTCGAGGGCTGTTATCATGGCCATGTGGACGCCTTATTGGTGAAAGCAGGTTCAGGTTTGGTAACTTTCGGCAGCAGCAGTTCAGATGGCATTCCGGAGGCTGTGGTAAAAGAAACCATCACCATTCCCCTGGACGATGAAAACCTAGTTGAAGAAGTATTTAAACTTTACGGAAACGATATTGCTGCCGTAATCATTGAACCAGTGCCCGCCAACAACGGACTACTGCTCCAACGTAAAGCGTTTTTGCAATTCTTGCGCCAGATCACCCAAGAATACGGCTCCTTGCTCATTTTCGACGAAGTGATTAACGGGTTCCGTATTGGCTTCGAAGGCGCATCTGGTTATTACAACATCCAACCCGATATCATCACCTTTGGCAAAATCATTGGCGGTGGACTTCCGGTTGGTGCCTATGGCGCTAGTGCCCAAATTATGCGCAACATTGCCCCCGAAGGAAAAGTGTACCAAGCAGGAACCCTCAGCGGAAACCCGATGGCAATGGCTGCCGGAAAAGCACAACTTGGACTTTGCCTGCAACCAGGTTTTTACGAAGGCTTGGCTCAAAAATGCGAACTGCTTAGCTCCGAACTCGAAAACTTTGCACAAGCCAAAGGGCTGTCGTTCAAGATGTTCCGTATCGCCTCCATCTTTTGGATCGCGTTTACCGATTTAGAGGCCGTTCGTACCGATGCTCAAATTGATCCGAAAAGCATGGAACACTTCAAAAAATTGCATGCGGCCCTATTGGAAAGAGGCATTTACCTAGGACCATCGGGATACGAGGTTGGCTTTGTTTCTGCCGCCCACACCGATGCCGACATTGCCCAAACCATCGAAAAAATGAAGGAAAGCTTGGCTCTATTAATCTGATGTCCCAACCACTTCTTAGCACAATTTTAAGCGACTATTCGCCTGTGCTAGGGCCCCATTTTGATAAATACCATCACCACGCCAGTCGGGTGTATTTGCTAAGTTGTGCCTTACTCTCCCCTACCGACGAGGAAAAGTACTGTTTGGCAGTGGCTGCGGCCTTCCACGATTTGGGCATTTGGAGCCACCACACCTTTGATTATTTAGGACCTTCCACGGAATTAGCCCAAAATTACCTCACCAAACAAGGGAAAGCCGACTTGATTCCTAAAGTGCAGACTTGTATCAACCTGCACCACAAGCTTACTCCCGTAAAAAACAATCCCTTAGCCGAAGCTTTTCGAAAAGCCGACCTCATCGATTTGAGTTTGGGACTGTTCCGATTTGGCCTTTCCACTCAACTTTTGCGTACCCTCAATCAAGAATTTCCCAAATGCGGGTTTCACCGGTTCATCGCCTTAAAAATTCTGGAAAACAGCCTTAAAAAGCCCTGGAATCCCTTGCCAATAGTCAAATGGTGAGCTGGAGGTATGTCTATTGTTTCTTTGGCGGGTCCCTTTTCGGCCCTAAACATTCTAAAAAAATTAAGCTTTAACAAGGCCTCAAAGGTCGCGCTTTCGCTAGTACTCCTCGGTCTGCTCCGTGCCTCCGCAGCCCTGTGGGGTACCACGCTCTATCGCTACCCGGGGTTCTTCGTGCCCGGTTTTTGGTGAAGTATTAACCTTCGCATTTCAATTTGGGTTTTTGTAGGCTACTCTAACCCAGATTAGGAATTAAAAATACATAAACGATTAGCTAATTGTAAATCAAGCAGTTCAGATTATTAAATACTCCTGTTGATTACTTTCGGTTTAACGAATACGGAATAACATGCAAAGGCCAAGGTTCAGTAGAATGCTATGCGGAGATGTCGGGCAAGGATAGAGCGTGATACCCCGCAAGCCTGCTACCCCCGTGCATTTTGGGGGGTAGCAGGCTGAGGAGTATTAGCGATAGCCTGACCCAACCGCCTAGGTAAAAGTTTATTCAACGGTAGACTGGTTTTGGGCGGTTGGGGGCCCGCCAAATAATTTGTATAAAAAATACACTATTCGACCAATTTGCTTTAAAAGTCCTGATAACCAATGTTTTACACATCAGATTCGGCGTTAAACGGAAACACGCAATTAGGCAGAGGGAGCCTGTAGAATCAATTTCTAATAAAAAGTGCCGGCGAGAAGGCTTCATCAGAGGCCCGGTTGTTGGTCGAATTCGTAAAACAATGGCGTTTGCCGAAAGTAAAAGTGCATCAAACCACGCTTTGTGTAGATTCATCTATAAATTTTCTACCTTAGTTGATGTATTTCAAACCAATGCAAAAAGTACTAACTCTCTCATTCTTACTGCTTTCAGCCAAATTTTCCTGGTCGCAAGAGCTAATCAAAGCCAAAGAATCTGCGCATGAAGGCGGAGTAAATTGTTTGACATTATCGGCCGATGGCAACATTTTGATTTCGGGCGGAAACGATATGAAAACCTATGTGTGGAACCCCAAAACCTTTGAAAAACAAAAGGGTGCGGTAAAACACAACGACAAGGTGAATGCGGTTTCGGGCTCGCAAAATACGCGCTTGTACCTGTCGGCTTCGGCTGATTTTAAGGCCAGACTTGTGGATTTAAACACGGGCATGCCGATTCGGGTGCTTTCAGAACATACACAAGCCTTAGTAGGAGCTTGCTTTTTGCCGTTTAATGATTATATTGTAACGGCTTCGGCCGATAATTCCATAAAGTTTTGGGACAATACCAAGGCAAAAACATCCTTGGCAACCCTTCAACTTATTGGTCCGGTTGCCCTTGCCGCTAGTCCGGATCAAAAAAGTATAGCCGTGCTTACTGCTGATCAGGCCTTGAGTCTTTATCAACCCAACAACCAAAATCTGATTAAAAAACTGGATGGAATGAAAGATGCCCAATGGCTGAGCTATAGTCCGGATGGACAAAAATTGGCTGTAGGCAGCAAAACGGGAAAGGTTTGGATTGTGGATTTGAACAGTCTACAAGTAAGCCAAGAGTTTCAGTTTGGAAATGCTTTGTTTTCAATGGCTTATAGTGGCGATGGAAAGGTATTGGCTGTAGGTGGCGAAAAGAAAGTGGGCTTGTTTTTGGCCGGACAAACCAAACCGGAGCAAAGTTTGGAGGTGCATACTGGTAATGTTACAGCGGTATGTTTTCATCCGAACGGTGATTTTTTGGTCACTGCCAGTAGCGATGGTGCTATAAAAACTTGGAAACTGAACGGAATTGTCTTAGGGAAAAAAGTTTTTCCAGTAACAGAAAGTCCGGCATCGCTGAGTCTTTCGGCTGTGCAACTGGAAGATGAAAACCAAAATGGCATATTGGAAGGGGACGAAAAAGCGGCTCTTTCCTTTACGGTGCGTAACACAGGCAAAGTTGGGGTGTATCAAGCAATAGCTAAATTAGGCTTGGAAACTGCCGTGGAAGCCATTCAATTTGAGAAAGAAACTTGGGTGGGGAATTTAGAGGCGGGTGCCAGTCGCAACTTTAAAGTGGCCCTAGGTTTAGGCAGCCAATTAGAAGCCGGAAATGGTCAGTTTCAATTGAGCGTACAGGACGGAAATGGAGCAATGGCTAGCAGCAAATTACCGTTCCAAACTGGAGGAGCCGGAAGCTACAGTTATATTATGGTAACCGGACAATCGTATACTTCGGCTACAGGAAAGGCCGAAATTGGCGCACCGATTACCTTGAAATTAAAAATCAAGAATATTTCAAAAGGTGATGCCAAAAACATTAAGGTGAATTACCTACTTCCCGAACATGTATTGGCCGTGAATAAATTGTTTGATATGGTTCAAACCATGGGTGCTGGCGAGGAAAAAGAATTGAGCATGGAATTTTATGCCGATAAAAGTTTTGTGCTGCCAGAGATTAAAATGGGACTTGATATTGAGGGGGCTGCCTTTACCAATGCAAAAGACTTGATTTTAAAAGTAAAAATGAACGAGAAACTGGGTAGCGAAGATTATACTTCCGAGGTGATGGCCCAGGCTTCGGAACTTGAAAAGCAAAGCAGCGAGCCCGTTTACAGAGGAGGAGGCGACCCATTGAAAGGTTTGAACGTATCGACCAAACCCAAGCAAATGGTTATTGGCAATTATTACGCTTTGATTATTGGAATCGATAAATACAAAGGCAACTGGCCCGCTTTAGTGAATGCCTCCAATGATGCAAAAGCGGTAGAAAAACTATTGAAATCAAGCTATAAATTCGAGCAGTTCAAAACCTTGTACAACGAGCAGGCCACCCGACAAAACATCATAACCAGTTTGGAATGGTTGGTAGCCAATGCCAAGGAAAACGACAATGTATTTATTTACTATTCAGGGCATGGCGAATACAAAAAGGAACTCAACAAAGGTTTTTGGGTACCATGCGATGCCGAAAACCCTTCAACAGCCAACTACATCTCCAATTCAGACATTCAAACCTACATCAGCGGTATCAAGGCTAAGCATACCTTCTTGGTGTCGGATGCCTGTTTCAGTGGCGATATATTTAGGGGAAATACTATTTCGGTACCCTTTGAAGAATCCGAGAAATATTACAAGGAAGTGCATGCTTTGCCTTCGCGTCAAGCCCTCACCTCGGGCGGTTTGGAACCTGTAATGGATGGAGGTAAAGATGGTCATTCCGTATTTGCCTACTACTTTTTGAAAACCTTGGAAAACAATCAAAACAAGTATTTTGATGCCAGCCAACTGTATACCAAGGTAAAGATTCCGGTAATTAACAATTCCGAACAGACCCCAAAATTTTCACCTATAAAAAATTCAGGTGATGAAGGCGGACAGTTTATCTTTATCCGCAAATAGGAAAATCTTCTTTCCTGGCTTTGCACTTGAGGATACTTAGGCATATATTACTGTTTGCGTTTGGATTGTTAAACCTGGTTGGATTTAGCCAGATTAACAACTTCAGGCATTGGTCGGTTGCAGAGGGTTTGCCCCAATCGAATATTTATGCCATCAAACAAGACCAACGGGGTTATCTTTGGATAGGAACCGGCGGTGGGTTGTCGAGGTTTGACGGGAAAAAGTTTGTCAATTTTACCCGTCCTAATGCTCCGGTTGGAAATACGGTCAGGAAAATTTTCGAGGATTCGCGGGGTTGGCTATGGTTTGGCACTAACCAAGGAATCAGCATATATGATGGATACCGTTTTCGTTCCTTCAGTAAAAAAGATGGCCTATCAGGTTCAACGGTACTTTGCTTTTTAGAGGATAAAGCTGGTATCATTTGGGCAGGAAGCGACGATGGCGGAGTGAACCAGATACAGGTAAAATCGGCGGATTCGTTAAAGGTGGATGTTTTAGACCAATCCAATGGAATGAGTAGCAATGCCATTTTTGGTTTGGCAGAGGCCGATGATGGTTCGATTTGGGCCGCCAGTTTTGGTGGTGTAAACCGGTTTAAAAAGGAAGGCCAACAATATAAAATTGACGTCATTCAAGGGCCAGGCAAAATACCCAGCGATTTGTTGTTGTGTGTAGAAAAAGACGCTGAGGGTTGGTTTTGGTTTGGAAGTTATGATGCCGGGGTATTTAAGTTGAAAATAAACCCCCAAACCGGACACCCCGATCTGGAGGCAAGTCCATTCGGGAATAATCCTTCTCCTGCTTCGGTTTGGGATCTTTTGCCCGAAAAAGAAAGTATGTGGTTGGTAACTGCTGAAAACGGTTTGTTTCGCTATTTTCATAAAGCCAAACAACTCGAGAATTATGGAAACAAGGAAGGCTTAGCCAGCAACCAATTGCTTTGCTTGGAAAAAGACCGGGAAGGCAATGTTTGGATGGGCTCGAATGGTGATGGATTGATGCAATGGCACGGGGATGCTTTTTCACATTTTACCCTTGGCAATGGACTTCCGAACCTGAAAATAATGGGTTTAGACCAAGATTCGGATGGAGGAATTTGGATAGCCACAGATGGAGGTGGCATTGCTAAGTTTACAGACAAAAACAAACTGAAGGATATTCAGGTAATCCATGAAGGAAATGGTTTACCTTCCAATTATATCACCTCAATTGCTGTTGGGAAAGGCAGCAATCCACACATATGGATTGGAACAGCCAACAGAGGATTGGTTAAATTTGATGGTAAAGGCTTTGCTGTATTTAATGATGCTTCAGGCTTGGAAATTAGCCGGATCAACACCGTTTTTGTAGACTCCAAAGGGCTTGTTTGGTGCGGTACAGCCGATGGTATCAGCAAATTTGATGGCAGCAAATTCAATAACCTCTCCACAGAGGGCTTAATGATGGAGAACAAAGGGGTTTATGTCATTTTAGAAGACAAGAAAGAAAATATTTGGTTTGGAACAGCTGGAGGTTTAGCTCGGTATAGAGGCGACAAGACTTTACGCACCTTTGACGAAGTAGAAGGACTGGATGCCAAACAGGTTAATGCTTTAGCCGAAGACAAAATGGGAAATATTTGGATAGGGACACAAACCGGGGGGGTTTATAAATTCGATGTTTCCCAACCCGACACCTTAGCGATTTCCCAAGTACTTATGGAGCCCAGTGTAAGTTCCAACACAGTACAATCCTTGGTATTTGTTGATGCCCAAACCTTATTGGTTGGTTCGGCCAAAGGTTTTGACAAAGTTGTATTCAATGAAAAGGGAGAAGTAACCCAGGTAAGAAACTACAATCAAAGTGATGGGTTTTTGGGGATAGAGTGCAATCCCAATGCGTTGCTGAAAGAAAAGAACGGTTCCATCTGGTTTGGTACGGTTAAAGGATTATCCTGTTACAAGCCTTCCTTAGAACGGAAAAGTCGTTTAGCCCCCTTGGTACATTTGGCAGGCTTGGAATTGTTTTATGAAACCGTGGATTGGACCACCAAGGCAAATGAGGTAAATCCTTGGTTTAAGATTCCAGAACAATTATCCTTACAGTATTTCGACAACAATCTAACCTTTTTATTTGGGGCGATTTCCCTTGAAAATCCAGAGAGAATTTTGTATAAATACCAATTGGAGGGTTGGGATAGCCAGTGGTCGAAACCCAATACCACAACGGAGGCTAACTTCTCGGGTTTAACGAACGGGACCTATACTTTTAGAGTCATGGCCATGAATGCCGCAGGGGTTTGGTCGGAGGCCCTTTCCTATACCTTTACCATACAGCCTCCATGGTATAAAACTTGGTGGGCATACCTTAGTTATGTATTCATTGGTTTTCTGAGTGTATTTCTATTTATACGCTATAGGGAACAAAAGCTACAGCGGGAGAAACAGGTATTGGAAGAAACTGTTGTGGAGCGAACCGCCGAAGTAGTTAAGCAAAAAGAAGAAATCGAACATCAGAAAAAAGACATATTGGACAGCATTACCTATGCACAACGTATCCAATTAGCTATTTTACCTCCCATTGAGCTCATACAGGAATATGTGCCAGAGACCTTTGTATTGTTCAAGCCCAAGGATATCGTTGCGGGAGATTTTTTCTGGTTTTCGACATCGGCCAAGGATCCCAATTTATTTTTTATTGCCGCTTGTGATTGCACAGGGCACGGCGTTCCAGGGGCTATGGTTTCGGTGGTTTGTAGCAATGCCTTGAATCGGGCGGTGAATGAGTTTGGTTTAGTTGAAACCGGTTTCATTTTAGATAAAACCAGGGAATTGGTGCTAGAGACCTTTGAGAAAAGTGGTAAGGATGTAAAAGATGGAATGGATATCTCATTGTTAGCCATTCACAAAAAGGATGATGGTGTTGAAGTTCAGTGGAGCGGGGCCAATAATTCCCTTTTGTATTTTGATAAATCGGAAGGTTTGAAAGAAATTAAGCCTGATAAGCAACCGATCGGACGAACTGATAATCCTTCCCCTTTTATTAGTCATCGAATACCTGATGGTTTTTCAAGTTTCTATCTTTATACCGATGGGTATTCAGATCAGTTTGGCCAAAATGACAAGAAATTGATGAAAAAACGCTTCAAGGAGGCTTTAGAAAATATTCAGGGAATGGGTATGGCTGCACAAGAAAACTACCTTTCCAGTTTTTGGGAAGACTGGAAAGGTAGTAAAGATCAGACCGATGATGTGACGGTAATTGGGATAAAGATTTAAGGACTAGTTGTAATTACAATTGGTATTCCATAGCCTGTACCGTTGTCAGATATGGCATAGGAATTAATATAATAGGTCGTATTGGGAGTAAGTCCCGCAATTGTTCCACTGAAGGTGTCTAAGGCTCCCGGAATTACTAAAGTGCTATTTGCTGTAGTTGGGTTTGGACTCGTACTGTAACAAAAGCCTCTTGACGATATGTTTTGTCCGCCTGAATCCAAAATAACGGCCTGACCACTAAAACTTGAGGATCCGATAGAAACAATTGACAAATTAGAAACTTGAGGAGGCCCGGCAGGCAGGCAGGAAATATTTAGAGCAACACCATCAATATAATAGGATGCATTGTAAAGACCTACTGTTAGGCAACCATCATCAGAGGATGAGCAAATAAGCGGTAAAGTTGTAGTAGAATTGTTTGTATAAATTGGCGCACTATACCTATCTGTTCCATTATAAATATTGAAAATTGCCGAACCGCTTGTTCCAAGATTTAATGTACCTGATAGACAGGTTCTTTCTCCAGGGTTAACCGGACAAATGGTATAGAATCCTTCGGAATTTTCAACTGGGAGATCAGAGCCCCCTGCATCGTAAATTACACCACCACAGGTGTTAACAGTATATAAATCTACCGGTGGAATAAAATAGGAAATTTGGTCGGTTCCTGTAGTAAAGCTAATTTCAGAGCCATAAGATGTTCCAATAGCATTTGTAGCATAGCCCTTTAAATAATAGGTTGTATTTGCAGTTAATGCACTTAGAAGTATAGAAAAACTATTGCTTGACGAAGTACTAACTAAAATATTATCGCCTATTGTCGGATTTGGGCTAGTTGAATAACAAATTCCTTTTTCGGTTAGAGTACTTCCTCCATCAGATGTAACTGAAACAGAAGCGTAGGCTGAAGATGATTCAACGTCATCAATAGCAATGGTAGTAACTGTAGGTGCTGAAAAAGTAGGTAGTGGAACACAAGAAACCGACAATTCAAATCCATCCCCATTAAAGTTATAACTATCAAATTCAATGGTTAAACTACCATCAGAAGCAGTGGAAGAAATATCAACGACCCGAGTTCCCGTTTCATTGAACAGTAGTGGAGCGGCATCGGAATTCCCGTTATAAATTTTTATCCTGGCGGAGAAACCAAGATCGGTATTTCCAACCAAACGAATTCCATTTCCTACGGTACCAGGATACAAGGTTGTAAGCGTATGTAAGTTAGTGCCATGCTCATATTCGGAACCTCCATTATCGAATAAATTACCAGTACACAAAGTCAATGAAGAGTTACCTGAGTTTGGTAATATATATTCCGGTGTAGCTATTGATTCTGTTGTAAAACTAAGTTCATTGCCATACCCGGTTCCAATGGCATTTGATGCATAAGACCTAAAGTAGTAAGTTGTTCCTGCCAATAAACCTTGAATTAAAACTTGGAAAGCGCTGTTACCTAGTCCACCAGAAACAGAAGAAGCACCTCCAGCTATGGAAGGGTTAGGAGAGGTAGAGTAGACAACACCTTTTTCAAAAATAGGGCTACTACCATCGCTTAAGATTACCCCACCCGAATACAATGAAAGTCCAGAAGCACTTTCTGCAACATTTGTACTTAAGGTCGGAACAGCGAGCGATCCTGTATTTATGATAGTAGTACCTCCATAGGCCGTTCCTATGGCATTTGTGGCAAATCCTCTAATATAATAAGCGGTTCCTGAAGCCAGACCGGTTATTTGTCCAGAAAAGGAGCCTGTTCCAGAACCATAGGTGATAAAGTTATCATTGATAGTGGGATTGGCTGATGTTCCATAACAGATTCCATTAACCGTTACTGGGCTACCCCCATCATTGGAAACGGTAATTAAACTTGAAATTGTTGAGGCTGAAGCAACAACATTGGCAAGATTTCCAACAGTAGGAATAGTCAGGGTAGGAGTAGTTATAACAAATTCTTGGCCATAGCCTGTTCCAAAACTATTGGTTGCAAATGCTCTAGCATAATAGGAAGTTCCCGAATTCAAATTACTAACCACCCCAGTAAATGCATTTGCGTTAATTCCAAGGCTTAAAACACCTGAGGATGTTGTAGGGTTTGGTGAAGTTCCATAACAAATACCAGCATCAATTATTCCAGATCCACCATTAGAAGCAATATTTCCATCCATTTCAAAGGAGGTTGTTGTAACATCACTAGGCAAAGATGAATTTACAGTAGGCACAGTAACATTTGATGTGGGCACACATTCGATATCCAAACTAAAGTTTGAGACAGAGAAATTTAACTGATTAATAAATCGAATTGTTAAAGCTCCATCTGGAGAACTAGAAATAATCCCAGAAATAACTTCATAATAATCAACCACATGTATTGGAGTTCCCCCAACCCCTATTCCATTAAATATTTCCAATTCGTCGCCAACACCAATTCCAGCAATTCCTGAAATTTTTATTTTGTTTCCTGGAACCGAAGGAATCAAAACTGTATAGCCAATTCCCGCTTCTCCTGCATCATTTAATAACCCTCCATCATCCAATAAAACACCTGAACAAGTAGTAAAGGAGTTTTGTCCTTGAGTAGGAATCTGATATTGATTTTCAGAAAAAGTATCAGTTGAAAAGCTTAAATCTTCGCCATAAGCAACACCTAAGCTATTTGTAGCAAAGGCTCTGTAATGGTAAGTGTATCCAGAATTAAGTCCGATACAATTAACAGAAAAATTGCCCACATTAGGGGTAGAATAGTAAACTACCGAATCTGAGATGGTTGGATTTGCATTTACCCCAAAACAAATTCCTGCCTGAATAATTGTTGTTCCACCATTTGAAAGAATAGACCCGCCAAGTGTTGCTGTAGTTTCCCCAACCGATATTGGATTAATTGTATTTACGGTAGGGACTGATTGGCCTAGGGTAGTAAATGAAAATTCATTTCCATAGTTGGTTCCAGCCGAATTTGTTGCAAAAGCTCTATAGTAATAAGTGGTGTTAGGCGATAAATTGGCGAATGATAAACTAAAGTTACCTAAGGTTGTGGTAGTTGAAAGCACAGTGTTTCCTGTCGTAGGATTCGGTGCGACTCCATAACAGATACCTGCAGAAGTTACTACCGAACCTCCATTGTTTTGTATGCTTCCTCCTGAGGTTGCAGAAGTTTGGTTTATATTGGAAGGAGAATTGGTTATGATGGTAGGTAAAGTTGGAGTATTGGGAGTAACACAGGCAATTTCCAATAAAAAATTCTCTGCACTTGTAGCCCCTTCCTGAATAATATAACCTACGGTTAAAGAGCCATCCAGAGCCGAGGAAGTAATATTGGGTACCGTAAGCACCCCATTTTCTTGATAAAGGATTTCATTAAAATTCGATCCATTGTAAATTAACAATTCAGAGGTTGGAGAATCTAAAAACCCACTCAATTGAATAACGCTTCCGGGGGTAGAAGGTACAATATGAACGGTTCCAAAATATCCTTGTGTTGCATCTCCTGAAACACCTCCATTATCGGCAATAAAACCACTACAGGTTGTATAACTATTCATGGTGCTTTGCGGAATAGTATAAACATTTGAGGAGGTAGCTGCCGTAGTAAAGCTTTCTTCCGTTCCATATCCTGTTCCAATGGCATTGGTGGCAAAAGCTCTATAACTGTAAGTTGTTCCGGCTTGTAACCCTTGTAATGTAACGGTAAAGCTTGTAACCGTTGATGAAGCTTGGATAACCGTACCATCTGATAAAGTAGGATTTGTATTTGTTGAAAAAACAATCCCTTGACTAATTATAGGCGAATCAAAATCATCAACAAGTGAACCACCGACATTAGCAGTAGATGAAGTTACAATTCCAGCCTGATTAGTAGTTATTACTGGAGGTAAAGGATCACAATTGCCCCAACGAGGGAAACCATCACAAATCGTCAAGGTTTGCCGCTCTGTTCCTGCCGTAAGAATAGTCCATGCTGTTCCATCCCAGACCAACATATCTCCAAAATTGGTTCCTGTTGGAGCTAAAGAACCCGAACTACCCGTTGCACCACTTGAACCGCTAGTTCCATCTGCTCCAGTGGGACCGGTAGCACCAGTTGGACCGGTAGGGCCTAATAGGTTTCCTTGTAATGACCAAGTGGTAGAACCCGTTTTTTCGTAAAAATTACCATCTGATTTTAGGTACCAATCGCCCACATTACCAAGTCCACTAGAAGGGATACCAGACCCTGTGAACCAAGCTTCGGCTTGCCCAGTGGCACCCGTAGCTCCATTTAGTCCGTTGATACCATCTGACCCGCTTGGGCCTGTAGGACCAGTAGGGCCTGTTGAACCAGTAGGTCCGGTGGCTCCTGTGGCTCCGGTGGCACCAGACCCACCCGTGGCGCCACAACTTTCACAAGAAAGGTTATATAAACTAACGGTATTGCCATCTGAAATACTTAATTCATAGGTTAATTGATTGTAACTTAAGGTTTGGGGAGCTCCAGTTGGGCCAGTTGGGCCAGTCACTCCAGCAGATCCGGTGGCTCCCGTCTGTCCAGTTGGACCTGCAGCACCTGTTGGACCAATAAGACCTTGTGGTCCCGTTGCTCCGGTGGCACCAGTCTGTCCGGTAGCACCATCTGCTCCAGTAGCACCGGTTGCTCCATTGTTTCCTGTTAATCCGGTCGGACCTGTTGCTCCTGTTGCTCCTGTTTGTCCTGTTGCACCATCAGCACCAGTTGGACCGATTAGACCTTGTGGGCCCGTTGCTCCGTCTGCTCCGGTGGCACCAGTCTGTCCTGTTGCGCCATCAGCACCTGTAGGACCGATCAGCCCTTGTGGACCGGTGGCACCAGTTTGTCCGGTAGCTCCATCTGCTCCAGTAGCACCGGTTGCTCCATTGTTTCCTGTTAATCCTGTTGGACCCGTAGCTCCTGTAGCACCCGTCTGTCCAATTTGACCATCAGCACCAGTTGGACCGATTAGACCTTGTGGACCCGTTGCACCATCAGCACCAGTTGGACCGATTAGCCCTTGTGGACCCGTTGCACCATCTGCTCCGGTGGCACCGGTTTGTCCTGTAGCACCATCTGCTCCAGTAGCACCTGTGGCACCCGTCTGTCCAGTAGCACCATCAGCACCAGTGGGACCGATTAGACCTTGTGGACCTGTTGCTCCATCTGCTCCGGTGGCACCGGTTTGTCCTGTAGCGCCATCAGCACCCGTTGGTCCGATTAGACCTTGTGGCCCCGTTGCTCCGTCTGCTCCGGTGGCACCAGTCTGTCCAGTAGCGCCATCTGCTCCAGTAGCACCGGTTGCTCCATTGTTTCCTGTTAATCCGGTTGGACCTGTAGCTCCGGTGGCTCCCGTCTGTCCTGTAGCGCCATCAGCACCCGTTGGTCCGATTAGACCTTGTGGCCCCGTTGCTCCATCTGCTCCGGTGGCACCAGTCTGTCCAGTTGCGCCATCTGCTCCAGTAGCACCGGTTGCTCCATTGTTTCCTGTTAATCCGGTTGGACCTGTAGCTCCGGTGGCACCTGTTTGTCCAGTAGCACCATCAGCTCCAGTAGCACCGGTTGCTCCATTGTTTCCTGTTAATCCGGTTGCTCCTGTTGCTCCTGTTGCTCCCATCTGTCCTGTAGCGCCATCAACACCTGTTGGACCAATAAGACCTTGTGGTCCCGTTGCTCCGGTGGCACCAGTCTGTCCGGTAGCACCATCTGCTCCAGTAGCACCGGTTGCTCCATTGTTTCCTGTTAATCCGGTCGGACCTGTTGCTCCTGTTGCTCCTGTTTGTCCTGTTGCACCATCAGCACCAGTTGGACCGATTAGCCCTTGTGGACCCGTTGCACCATCTGCTCCGGTGGCACCGGTTTGTCCTGTAGCGCCATCAACACCTGTAGGACCGATTAGCCCTTGTGGACCCGTTGCTCCGGTGGCACCAGTCTGTCCGGTAGCGCCATCAGCTCCAGTAGCACCGGTTGCTCCATTGTTTCCTGTTAATCCGGTTGGACCTGTTGCTCCGGTGGCACCAGTCTGTCCAGTAGCGCCATCTGCTCCAGTAGCACCGGTTGCTCCATTGTTTCCTGTTAATCCGGTTGGACCTGTAGCTCCGGTGGCTCCCGTCTGTCCTGTAGCGCCATCAGCACCCGTTGGTCCGATTAGACCTTGTGGCCCCGTTGCTCCATCTGCTCCGGTGGCACCGGTTTGTCCTGTAGCGCCATTTGCTCCAGTAGCACCGGTTGCTCCATTATTTCCTGTTAATCCGGTCGGACCTGTTGCTCCGGTGGCACCTGTTTGTCCAGTAGCACCATCAGCTCCAGTAGCACCTGTGGCACCATTGTTACCTGTTAATCCGGTTGGACCTGTTGCTCCGGTAGCACCCGTTTGTCCTGTAGAGCCATCTGCTCCAGTAGCACCGGTTGCGCCATCGTTTCCTGTTAATCCGGTTGGACCTGTAGCTCCTGTAGCACCCGTCTGCCCTGTAGCGCCATCAGCACCCGTTGGTCCGATTAGACCTTGTGGGCCCGTTGCTCCGTCTGCTCCGGTGGCACCAGTTTGTCCTGTAGCGCCATCTGCTCCAGTAGCACCGGTTGCTCCATTATTTCCTGTTAATCCTGTTAAACCTGTTGGACCCGTTGCACCTGTGGCACCTGTTTGTCCGGTAGCGCCATCTGCTCCAGTAGCACCAGTTGCCCCATTGTTTCCTGTTAATCCAGTTGGACCTGTAGCTCCGGTGGCACCAGTTTGTCCGGTAGCGCCATCAGCACCTGTTGGTCCGATTAGACCTTGTGGACCCGTTGCTCCGTCTGCTCCGGTGGCACCAGTTTGTCCGGTAGCGCCATCTGCTCCAGTAGCACCGGTTGCTCCATTGTTTCCTGTTAATCCGGTTGGGCCAGTAGCACCTGTGGCACCTGTTTGTCCAATTTGACCATCAGCACCAGTTGGACCAATTAAACCTTGAGGACCCGTTACGCCATCTGCTCCAGTGGCTCCTGTTGCACCTGTTTGTCCCGTTGCGCCATCTGCACCTGTTGGTCCAGTAGCACCATCAGCGCCAGTAGCACCGGTCTGTCCGGTCGCACCATCAGCGCCTGTCGGCCCCGTTATGCCATCAGCACCAGTTGGACCAGTTGGACCATCATTTCCAATAGGGCCAATTAATCCATCCGCTCCGGTAGGTCCGGTAACACCCTGAATTCCATCAGCTCCCGTTGCACCCGTTGGACCATCTGCACCTGTAGGACCAATTAAGCCGTCTATACCAGTTGGACCCGTTATACCTTGTATTCCATCAGCACCAGTAGGACCATCGTTTCCAGTTGGACCAATTAAACCATCGGCACCGGTTGGACCTGTAGCACCAGTTGGGCCAGGTGCACCACCAGTACCGGCAGATAAAGCATACAAAGCATAAGGCACTGCCATCATTTGTTGGATGCCCATCAGACTGAAATTGGTGCCTCCATCAATATCCAATTCAACTTTCAAAAAATGTTTGTTTGCGCCCCAATCCACGTCTAGCAAGGTAGATGCCGGAGATAAAACAGTAGGTGTGCCATGTCCGATTACGACCGAAAAAAGACCACCAGGATCGGTTTGAGTAATCTGTGTTTCTTGGTAGACAATGGGCCCCTCAACAGATTCAGCGATGATGGTAAATCGAAGGTTTATTTCCTTGCTTTCAAAGACTTTACCCTCGATATCCATACCTGGAATTTCTTTGCCATCCTTATCAACGGCTACAGCTTGATACGAAATTCCGTCAACAACTTGGGCTTGTGACATTCCGGCGCATAAAAGAAACAGCACCAAAATGGACCAAAGTTTATGTATTTGTGTTATTCTGAACATACTTAAAACATGAAATTATACCTTGAGTTGGTGCTTTCAATCAGGAAGGAAAGGCCAACTCTAACCCCCATCCCTGTGTTGTACATCTTTTGTGTATTGGTTTGCTCCAATTGTTGGAGACCTCTTGTGTATTGAAATTCTCCAAATAAGCCAATACGGTTTGAAATGGCGAATTTGAGTCCTACATTCCCATTAAATCCAAAGTCAGACACTTTAATTGCTTTATGGAACAGCATATCGTAATTGTTGGACCCAACACTTTGGTTTGCCTTGAACAAATAAGCAAAATAGAATGCTACTCCTGCATAAGGCTGAATTTTGGCCTTCGTGTAAATATATCCTAAGCCTAAATTTACATCCAAATAATGCAAATTCCAATCTAATTTTTGATCATTTACACTGGAAATGGCACCCATGTTTTTGTATCCCAGTTCTCCCCCAATATATAAGCCAAAGGGCAGCACATTTTTGTAATCGACCGCATATGACCAACGTAAATCTGATTTCATATTTGGATCCACTTTAGACAAGGAATCCTTGTATTCGAATTTAGTAAACATGGGAGAAAATTTGAGCGAAACAAAACCCTGGGAAAAGCCTTGAATCGATAAAAAAATCCCTAGTATGAATGGTAGCAAATACTTCATTTCACGATCAATTTGGTAGAACAATAGCAGCCATCTGTATAAACTACCTGAATTAAGTAGGTTCCGGCGGCAAGCGATTGCTGGGTTAAAATCAACTCGGTTTGGTTTAAGCCTTCTTTTTTAAATACCAATCGGCCTTGTAAATCACCAATGGAAAGTCCATAGGTAGCGGTATTTAATGGAATAGATAAGCTCGATTGAGATTCCAATGGATTGGGAGAGACTTGTAGTCCACAGGCATCGCATTCCTTCAATCGCTGACCGGTATTTTCGGGTTGTTGGAAACCTTGCCTTAGAACGATACCAGGCTTTTCGAAACGCTGGGTATTGGAGGGTTGTCCGATGGTTTGCTTTACATAATAGCTTTCTCCAAACTGGGTAGTACCTAGTGCGCCTATCGTTTCCCTCTTCAAGGATTGGGAAAACAGGCTTGTGGATAATCCAAGTCCCAAACAAAGGATAATAAGTATTCTTCCCATCATTGTTTTTTCTTTGGAATCAAACGAATTTCTGCTCTACGGTTTAGCCTTCTCGAGTCTTCGTCCAAGCCATCCGTTTTCAATTGGGTATTTCCTACCCCAAAATATCGAATGCGTTTGAGGGAAATATGCGCCAATCCTAAGTGCTCCTTAATGGTCTTGGCCCTTTTTATGGAAAGTTCAAGGTTGGTTTCCCATTCACCCCTCTGATCGCTGTGGCCAACAACTTCAACCATCCAGTCGGGATTTTCCTTTAGAAAAGTGGCAATAGCCTTAAGTATGCTTTTTGATCCTGGCTGAATTTCATAGCGATTCAAATCAAAGTAAAGCACCCTCACCTCTTCTAATCCAGGACTACTCAAACTTAATGGCGTTGCATCTTCCGCTGCTTCCATTTTAGAGGGTACAGACTCTCCCTCGCTCGTAAGGTTTTCAGAATTAGGATTTGACACTAAAGTTTGTGTGGCTTGGCTTGGGTTTTCGGTAGTTGGCACAACAACAGCAGCAACGCTATCCTTTTTGTCCAAGAGGTCTTTTACCTTATCAACCAAGCTCTGTTGGGTTATGGTGTCTAAGGCGGCTACATCTAGCTTCTTTAAATCCTGCTCCACTTCTATTTCTTTGGTTACCTCTACCTCTTTCTCCACTTCCTTTTCGGTTTCTACCGTTTCTACCACTGCTATTTCTTTTTCCACTTCCTTTTCAGTTTCTACGATTTGGGCTACATTCAGTTCGTTGGTAACGGTTACCACTTCGGTAGCCACCGCAATTTCTTCGGCTTCAAATTCGCCGCCATCGATGGAAATAATGTCGAAACTTTGGTCCTTGTTTAGTTGGGAAAAAAAGCGTTTTCCTTCGCCCGAATGGTAAAAACCTATGTCATCACCAGGACCATTGATGGGCTTATTCAGGCTTTGTGGATTAGACCATTTTCCGTTGGGCAGAAGATTGGTATAAAACACATCGAATCCGCCTACACCAATGTTGATCAATCCATTTGAAGAATAGAACAGGGTTTTACCGTCGATGGAAAGGTTGGGGTAGCATTCATCCGAACCGGTGTTGATCGGAAAGGCCAAATTTTGCGGACTGCTCCATGTGCCCGCTGAATCTCTTTTAGTAAGGTAAATATCGTATCCACCCGTTCCTCCCGACCTATCGCTTGAAAAGAACAATTGGTTGCCATCCAAACTTAAACACATTCCGTTTTCATTATAGCTTGAATTGACCAAACCAAAAGGCTTAGGTTTACTCCATTGGCCATCCTTTAATTGAGTATAGTAAATATCTGATTGTTTTCCCTTTTGCACACGTAGGTAAAGAATGTCGCCTTTTATATTCACGAAAACCGGAACTTCATCGCTTTTGGATGAAAAAGGAAGCGGAATAGGATTGGACCATCTTCCTGAACTATCCATTTTTGAAAAATACACATCCATAGATTTCGTACTTCCTCGATCTGATGCAAAAAACACCTGCTTATTGTCCATAGTTAAAACAGGAAAGGCATCGTAACTTCCCGCATTTATGGCAAAAAAGTTCGTCAGATTCACATTTCTAGGGTTGTTTTCGGCCAATTTTGCATTGATGGCCATATACACTTCCTTTTCTGAACTGATTGGCGGCACCCAATACTTATTGCGGTACTCGGAATAGTTTCGAATAGCGCTATCGGGCTGATTGTTTAAACGAAAACACTCGGCTAAAAAATATTGAGCATAAAACGGTGCAAAATCCTGGGTTTTTCGAAAGATGAAATTGGGTCCCATTTTTTTACACGCTTTTTGAAAACAATCCAAGGCTTCCAAATTCTTCCCAACTGTATTAAAATAGCAAAGCCCCAGCTTGAATTGAACATTCGCATTGTTCGGATAGGCCAAAGCCAGCGCCTTCCATTGAACCGTGGATTTTTCTATACCTTGTTTTGCTTTAACATTCGACAGGCCCGGCTCGGCAGTTTGGCCAATTTTTTTCAAACTTGACTCCAATAAACGATTAGCCTTAGCGATGGTTTTGCGCAAGGAATCAGCTTGTCCGTAAGTTTTACCCCCATAGAATAAAAAGACAAAAAGGGCTACAACCCTGAGGGGAAATTTCATAGTTGAGAAATGATAGGGTGTTATTTTAGGTTAGGCAAACATAATAAAATAATTTTTTGTGAAACCTATTTTGATTATTGTTCGACCAACGGCAAAAGTCTGGGCATAAATAATACTATCGCAACATGGTTAAACCCAGCCTAAGTTATAGAAAATACAAATGGTGGAAAACCTACTTTTAATACACTTTGATTTGTACAAAAACAAGGATATTTTTAATTGATTTATTGGAAGTAAAGTCTGTTATTTTTCTTTGGCGGGTCCCTTTTCGGCCCTAACCATTCTCAAAAAATTAAGCTTTAACAAGGCCTCAAAGGTCGCGCTTTCGCTAGTACTCCTCGGTCTGCTCCGTGCCTCCGCAGTCCTGTGGGGTACCACGCTCTATCGCTACCCGGGGTTCTCCGTGCCCGGTTTTTGATGAAGTACTAGGCAGCCGTATTTCATGTCTGGTTTTTCTCTTTTCTCACTTCTCTTTTCTCATTTTACATTCTTCCCCAATTTTTAATTTTTAATTTACCATTTTTAATTTATCTCCCCCTTTCCGGGCAGGGATAGCAGCGGAAAACCCACAGCGGCCTGAGCGAAAGCGAAAGGCGCGAGGATTTGCAGCGAATAGCCCGACCCGAATGCCCCTTGCACAAAGGTTAATTTAATGTAGACGCTCCATGGGGCAGAGGGGGCACGCCAAATCAAAAAAAACAAGCTGACTATTCCCGAATTTTGACTTCTAATAAACCCAAATTAAGCATTAGAAATGCATAAACGATTAACCAGTTGTAAATCAATTTGTATGGCCAAATTGACAACAACTGTTAAATCGGGGTAAACCCAACTAAATCAAGTAGTTCGGATTAATAAATCCTCCTATTGATTAATTTGGGATAAAATGACAAAGCCCGAGAAATTCCCGGGCCTTGCGCTATTTTGTGGGTATCGGATTAATATCCAAATACATCTTTTAGACTTAGTTCTTTAAGTTCGCCATAGGCTGAGAGGGCTTTTTTGTCGAGGACGTTTTTATCGCCCAGAACCAAGACAATTTTTGATTTGCCACTCACATAGTTTTTGTGGAAATTTTTCACATCGGCCAGAGAGGATTTGCCAACGAAGCCATAGTTGTCTTTACGAATATCGTAATCCAAGCCCAATTTGCGCATGCGGCGGAAGTAGCTCAACACGCCCGCTTTGGTGATACGCTCGGTGCGGTATTTGTTGAGAATGGCATCTTTGCTGGCGTCGAACAATTTACCTGATTCGGGAATGTTGGTTAAAAGATCGTTCATTCCTTTCATAGCCTCCGGAAGTTTGTCGGATTGGGTACCGATGTAGGCGATATTGTAGTGCGAACGTTCTTTCTTGCTAGGCGAATTGTAGGTACTACGGGCGCTGTAGGCCAAGGCTTTGCTTTCGCGTAGGTCTTGGAATACGACACTTTGCATGCCACCGCCGAAGTATTCATTAAACAACACTTGGTTTGGAACAATATTCTTGTTGTAAAGTTCCCCTTTGTTGATCATCATGATTTCGGCTTGTTTCATGCCCGGGTAGCTAACCATGTACACAATCGGCTTATCGGTTGGTTGCTCAACGAATGCATCCGATTTGGCCACTTTTTCCAATGGAGCCAACACTTTATGGTTTTTCTCCAAATCAGCTTTTACTGCATCGGCCGATGAGGGGCCATAATAAAAGGCTTCGTGTTCCAAATGGAAAATAGTGTGCAAAAGGGCAGTAAGTTCTTCAGGTTTGGTGGCTTTCAATTCCTCTTCCGAAAGGATATTGGTGAAAGGGTTTTTGGCGCCATAGGTTCCAAAGTTCAACATACCTCTCCAAAGAATAACGTCGGGGGTGAGTTTATCATTTGCCCTGGTTTTAAGGATGTTTTCCACCACATTTTTATAGGCTTCCGGATCTGCTTTGGCATGTGTAATCAAATCTTCGAACAAGGCAATGGCTTTTTCTCTGTTTTCATCCAAACCTTCAATGGCCAAAACAGTTTCTTCTTCGGAGGTGTTTACCGACATGGTGCATCCTAGTTTGTAGAACTCTTGTTGTACTTGGGCTGCCGTAAGTTTATCCGTACCGAGGAAGGGTAGGTATTCCACGGCAAGGTTGAGTTTTTTGTCTTCATTTTTTCCTTTCGGTATGAAGTAGGCCAAATCGAACAATTTGTTGTCGGTATTTTCTTTACTGAAAAGGGTTGCACCGCCGGTTAAGTCGGTTTTGGCAATTTCTTTCGAGAAATCAACGAATACGGGTTCAACTTCCGACACTTGCTCGTCGACGATAGCCTTTACGAATGGACTTTGGGAGTCGCGGTTTACTTCAACGGGGGTAATGGCTGGTTTTTCAACCTTTTCAACGTTTTTGTCTTCGCCGGTGCGTTTGTAAACTACGACATAGTTATTGTTGTAGTTCTTTTTCACAAACTCCATGATATCTTGTTTGGTAATGGAGGAAATATGATCAAGGCGGTCAACATAATCTTGCCAAGGAACATCCAACACAAAAGACGTTACAAAGGCATTGGCTCTGCCGTTGTTGGATTCGAATTCTTTGGATTTTCTGCGTTTCAAATCGTTCACAACGGCGGTAATCAACCAATCAGGGAAATCGCCCTTTTTCAATTTTTCTATTTCAGCGATAATGAGGTCTTTTACCTCTTCCAATTTTTGACCTTCTTTGTTTTTGGCCGAAATGATGTGGGCCGAATAATCTTTCATTCCTACGAAGGCCGAACTTCCTTCCAGGATTTTTTGTTGTTGCACCAAGTCAAGGTCAATCAAACCGGCGGTACCATTGAAGAGAAGTCCATCCACCAATTCAGCGATTTCGGCTTCTTTGGAGTTATAGCCGGCAAAACGGTAGGCCATATCCACCTCTTCCGATTCAGGACCCACAACTTCTTTCACAACAGGTGCTGTAATTGCTTTCTCAACCGGAGGGGTAAAGCTTGGTACTTCTTTTTTCACCATGCTACCAAATTCCTTTTGAACCCAGGCAATAGCAGAATCGGGATCAAAATCACCGCTCAGGCAAATAGCCATATTGTTTGGAACATACCATGAATTGTAATAGTCTTTGATTTTTTTGATGCTTGGGTTTTTCAGGTGTTCGATGGTACCGATGGTTGTTTGTGTACCATAGGTGTGTGTAGGGAATAAACCGGCAAAGAGGTTGTCCCAAACTTTGCTTTGGTCTTCGTCTAGCGAGATATTTTTCTCTTCATACACCGCTTCAAGCTCGGTATGGAAAATACGGAGAACAGGTTTTCTGTAACGTTCTGCTTCAATTTTAAGCCATTTATGCAATTGGTTTGAAGGCACATCGTTTACGTAAACGGTTTGTTCAACCCAAGTGTAGGCATTGGTACCTTTTGCACCTATCGCAGCCATCATTTTATCGTATTCATTGGCAATTGCGAATTTTGCAGCTACGCCCGAAATACTATCGATTTGGTGGTAGAGTTTTTTACGTTCGGCCTTATCGGTAGTTTTGCGGTAGACTTCATACAGCTCTTCGATTTTTTTCAATTCCACTTCTTCTTTAGCGTAATCGAGGGTACCGTATTGATCCGTTCCTTTGAACAACATATGTTCTAGGTAATGGGCTAATCCGGTTGCATCTTGCGGGTCGTTTTTGCTACCTGCTTTAACGGCAATATAGGTTTGGATCCTTGGAGCATCTTTATAAACCGACATATACACCTTCAGGCCATTTTCCAAGGTATAGATTCGGGCATCTAAAGGGTCGTTTTTGGCGGTTTCGAAGTTGCCACCTGGTTTATCGCCGCATGCTGAAAGGATTACTACAGCAGCTGATACAAGAAATAGACTTATTTTTTTCATTTTTAATTAAAAGCGGGACAAAGATAAGGGAATGAACGGGCAAAAAAAGAAAATAAAGGCTTGTCCGTTTTTGGAATTTGGGCGGTCGAATTAGTTTTTCAAACGACCGTCGAGGGCTGGATTCAAGGTTTTATCGGATAGTCCAAGCTGGGTGAATTCGTCGATAAGGGCGTCTCTGAGTTTATAGCCTGTAGTTTGAATTTGAATAGGTTTGGCAAAGAAGCTCATTTTATCGCCATTGTTGGCCAAATAATCAGTGGTGCAGATGCGGTAATTTTTGTTTGGGTCAAATGGTTCACTGCCGATTTTCACTTCAGTCATACTTTCCGAGCTCAGTTTTCCGGAAATGCCAGAAACAGGAATTCCTTTGTTGGTAGCGATATAAGCGAACATTTCTTTCATTTTTTCGCCTGAAATCGTTACCACCACAATTTCATTATCAAAAGGCATTAATTCAAAGACTTTTCCTTTGGTGATGGCACCTTGTGGGAGCGCCACACGGAGACCACCATTATTCAAGATGCAGAAATCAGAAGGGATGGAGCAACGTTTGCGGCAGATATCAGTGACCAAATTACCCAGTTTGCTTTCAGGTAATCCTTTTTCGATGGGTTCAGAGGCTTGCACCAATACTTTTCCCATTTCTTCGGCCAAGGCCAATCGATAGGGATTGATAATGGAGTCGGTAATTCGGTCTTTGGGCAGTGAATCTGCTTTAATGGAAAGCAATTTATCCGCCTTAGAAACCAATTGTACCGAAGGAGTTTTGCAAGCGGCGAGAACCAAAGAGAATCCACCGAGCAGAGCAGCACTTTTGAAAACCCTGGAAATGAGGGCTTTAGTTGCTGTTGAAGTCGTAATTTGGGCTTTGAGGTTTTCCACGATGCAATGTTAAGCAGCAAAATAGATTTCTGTTTTGTAATATTGAAAATTAAAATAAGTTTGCAACCGATACCATAGAAGAAAAACTGCCTCTGAGAGAATTTTACCCAAACGTTTTAAGGCAAAAATGAAAATAATCGTACCAATGGCAGGTCGCGGCACAAGGCTCCGTCCCGCAACACTTGTAACACCCAAACCTTTAATCCATGTCGCTGGCAAACCAATGGTTCAGCGGATTGTGGAAGACATCACCCGCATCTGCGATCAAAAAGTGGATGAAATTGCTTACATCATCGGTCCTACTTTTGGAAAGGAGGTAGAAAAAGATTTGGTAGCTGTAGCCGAGAAGTTGGGTGCCAAAGGAAGCATTTATTACCAAGAAACTGCTTTAGGAACCGCTCATGCTATTTATTGTGCAGAGCCTTCTTTAACAGGCAAGGTGGTGGTTGCTTTTGCAGATACCTTGTTTAAGGCCGACTTTATTTTAGACAGCGAACAGGAAGGCATTATTTGGGTAAATCGCATTGATGATCCTCGCCAATTTGGGGTAGTGAAGTTGAACGGAGAAGGGGTAATTACCGATTTCGTTGAAAAACCAGCAGAGTTTATTTCTGATTTGGCCATTATCGGAATTTATTACTTCAAGGATGGGGACAATCTAAAACAGGAGATCAAATATTTGCTCGACAACGATATCAAGGACAAAGGCGAATACCAATTGACCAATGCCTTGGAGAACATGAAGAACAAAGGGCTTAAGTTTGTTCCGGGTGCGGTAACCGAATGGCTGGATTGTGGAAACAAAGATGCAACGGTATATACCAATGCAAGGGTGTTGGAATTTGACAAGGAGAAAAAACTGGTAGCCGATTCAGTAGTGAATGAAGGTTCGGTAATTGTTCCACCTTGTTTTATAGGTGAAAATGTAAAATTGAAAAACAGCGTTGTGGGGCCACACGTTTCATTAGGAGATGGTTGTGTAGTAGAAAACACCGTGATTTCGAATTCCATTATTCAAAAAGGAACCAAGCTTAAGAATGCCAACCTAACCAATTCCATGATCGGTATTAATGCTGAATACAATGGAAACACCAAAGAAGTGGCGCTGAGCGATTTTTCGGTGGAGAAATAGAATACTTAGCTTTTTAACCCAAATTTATCAATAGGAGGATTTACTAATCCGAACTACTTGATTTAGTTGGGTTAAATGGAAAAAAAGGAAAGTGAATTCCACAATTCCCAAGAAAAGAATGGGCCCATATTGGAAGGCGAGAATCCACTCTTCCCTATTTCAAAAACACATTAATCCTATGCCAATCCAAATTCTCCTGGCTTGGCCAATAGGCCTTTTGTTGGGGCAATTGAAGTGGCTTCCCCTCCAATGCCTTTAAACTATAATTTGTACTACTTTCCTTGAATGAATCCGAAACCAACACCTTGTATTCTTCGTCAATTGATAGTAAACCCCTATCAAATGCCCGATGCACATTAGGGCACAAGGCTATTCCATTCGAAATAGTGTCATTTCGACTCTGACTAAATGGAACAATATGACAGGCATCAATCATGGAAACATTGGACATTGAACTTATACTTAGTTCCGAAATGCTGCAAGTGAAATTATATATCCGTGGCACCTCCCGTTTGAAGAAACTACCTCGAAGAAATAGCTCATCCTCATCCTTGCTTTCGATAATTTGCTCCATTTCCCTTTTATAGATTTCAGGATTATCCATTAAAATTTTACTTTCTAAAACCCCAAAAAGATCCTGCTGGTAACTTAAATTTCTCTCCAAAGAGGTGGACAGCCCACTAAAATAGAAAGTTAGAATGGAATTGGAAAGTACTTGGTTGGTTTGAGGATTCTCTGCTAAATGAAATAAATTCTCATCAATTTCCGCATAGGCAATGGCTAAACTAAGTTTATAGGTGCTTTTTATGCTTGTACCTAGTGAATCTATTCCATAAAAACTATCATTGGGAATTAATCGCCAAAAACCCTCACTTTTCATATAATAAAAGGGATACGAAATGGCACAATGGTGCTTAGTCGAAACAACCAAATTGCTCCAATTCGCCTTGAAAATAGAAATCAATTCGGGGGTTAAATAAACTTTTGGACTTCTTATTTGCTTTAGGCTGATGGCCTGCAAAATCGATAAAATCAAAATTGGTTTGTGCGGTGCTGGCGACCCATGAGTTTTGTCAACCCGAAGTTTACTAAACTTGGCCAAATAATAAGGGAGTGTTTCTAAATAGCTCAATACAAACCGTTATTTTAGACTACCAATCGAAATCTTCCTCCTCTATTTATCCATCATCCTCCCACCACCTAACCCACCAATTTTTTCATTTTTAATTTTTAATTTTATTCCCCTTCCTACCCTTCCCAACTTGTCCCGTCTTTCCCATCTTTTAGCTTAATACCAATTCCAGCCAAACTATCCCTGATTTTATCCGACATAGCCCAGTCTTTATTAGCCCTGCTTTGTAAACGTAGTTCAATAATCAATTGCATTAAGCCATCTACTACTTTTCCATCTCCTTGCGAACTTTCTGGCAAAAAGCCCAAAATATCCTCCAAAAATAGCTTAAATCCTTCCTTTACTTGGTCAATAGTAGCCGAACTGATTTCGGATGCTTGAATATGCCCATCTTTCAAACTATTGATGGTGCCCGACAGTTCAAACAAACGGGCTATCACTTCTGCCGTATTCAAATCGTCGTTCATAAATTCGGTGCAAGCCTTCAGTTTCCCCAATACCTCTTGGTCCAAACTTCCTCCTGCGCCGGTAAATTGAGCGGCATTAAATCCTTGCAAAATTTTATACGCGGCCATCAAGCGTTTCAACCCTTTCTCAGCAGCCTGCAAAGCCTCATTCGAAAAATCAACCGTGCTGCGGTAATGGGCCATCAATATAAAGAAACGGATAGCCATCGGACTGTAGGCCTGTTCCAACGCGGCATGATCGCCGGTAAAAAACTGACCAAGGGTAATAAAGTTCCCTAAAGATTTACCCATCTTCTGTCCGTTGATGGTAATCATATTGTTGTGTACCCAATACTTAGCAGGTTCACATTGGTTGGCACCGTGGCTTTGTGCAATTTCACACTCGTGATGCGGGAAAAGCAAATCCATACCTCCGCCGTGAATATCGAAGGTGTTTCCGAGGTATTTGCTGCTCATCACAGAGCATTCAATATGCCAACCGGGAAAACCTACACCCCAAGGCGAATTCCATCGCATAATATGTTCAGGTGCGGCCTTTTTCCATAAAGCAAAATCCAATGAATTCCTTTTTTCGCCTTGTCCTTCCAAATCCTCTCGTGTATTGGCCAACAAATCTTCAATTACCCTGCCCGAAAGTTTGCCATAATGGTTACTTTGGTGGTATTTCGGCACATCAAAATACACCGAACCATTCACTTCATAAGCCAAACCATTGTGCATGATTTCCTGAATCATTTCAATCTGTTCCACAATATGTCCTGAAGCGCGAGGTTCGATACTGGGCCGCATCGTATTGAGCGCAGCCATATCCCTTGCATAATTGTCGGTATAGCGCTGGGCAATTTCCATAGGCTCCACTTGTTCTACACGGGCCTTTTTAGCTATTTTATCTTCACCGGCATCGGCATCGTTTTCTAAATGGCCCACATCGGTAATGTTGCGCACATACCGAACTTTGTAGCCCGAATGCAACAACCAACGGTAAAGCACATCAAAGGTGATAGCTGGTCTGGCATGTCCTAAATGGGCATCACCGTAAACCGTCGGGCCGCATAAGTACATCCCCACAAAAGGTGGATTTAGGGCTTCGAATTTTTCCTTCTTCCGGGAAAGTGTATTAAATAGATAAAGTTCGCTCATGAGCGGGTTTGTTAACAGGTGGGTATACAAAAAACAAAAAAAGCCGCCCCAACCAAATCGGACGGCCTATTTCAATATGGAAAAGATGGTTTAGCGGTTTGGAACTTCGTCCTTTTGGTATTTAGCCATCAATCCTACCCAAATACAACTTGCAACAAAGGCAGCGCCTAGCATAAACAAGTTAAAGGAAGGACCTAGCGATTCAATTAAAGGAAAGGTTGCTTCGAACATTTTACCAAGGGGACGAAATAGATAATCCATTGTTCAGTATTTTTTTATTTCTGCTGCGAAAGTATAAAATTTTAGATTTCCTTCGTACTCAGGAGAAAAAACATCGGTCGAATGTTACAATTGTTTAAATCGGGTCGGGCTGAAGCCTACATTCTGTTGCTGGTAATCGGCCTCCTCGCCTGGTTTCCGGCCTTAAACCAAACCAGTTTCATCGAGGTGCCCGCCAAGCTTATGGTTGGGTATAACGCATTGGTTTCCATTTTATTCCAATTCAAATACATCTCCATCCTTCTAGGTATGTTGGCCGCATTCGGTGGCGCCTTGTTGGTCAATGGACTCAACGAAACCTTCGAAATGCGCAGCAAGGCCAATCAACTGCCTGCCCTTATTTATCTGCTCTTTTTAGCTGTTTTCCCCGACGATCATCGCCTAAATCCTGCCTTGTTGGGCAATTTATTCCTCATGGGAAGCTGGTGGTTCATCTTCGCTACCTACCGAACCGACAAGTGCATGGATGAAATTTTCCTCGGCGCCCTCCTCCTTTCCATTGGTTCACTCGTTTATTTTCCCTTGATTTTCCAATTCGTAGGTCTTCTGGTTTCCCTTGCCGTTCTCCGCCCCTTTAGTTGGAAAGAGTGGTCTGTGGGTTTAATCGGCTTCCTGCTGCCCTATATTTACCTGTTTTCGTATTATTACCTCACCGACCAGCTTGGACAAAAATTGCACTACATCTTTGTTGAAGGCATCCTCGATTGGGTATGGGATTTCAAATTCACCAATTCCAACATCCTGTTTATCGTTTTCACCTCCATCCTTTTCATTTTCTCCCTGTTTATCCACCTCAGCCTCATGAATACCGGTAAGGTCAAAGCACAGAAATACCTTACAACAGTTTTTTTCAACCTCATCCTCACCTGCTTAATTGTGGTATTTACCCAATATTGGTCCAATTCGGCAACTATGATGCTGGTGCTGCCCCTATCTTTTATGTTCGCCAACTTCTTTAACCAATTGGCTTCCAAATTTGTAGGCGAACTCCTGCTCTGGTTGATGATAGCTGTAGTGGCAGTTGTAAAATTGCAGCTACTTGGTTAGAAAAATGAATTGATTTTGAAACTCTTTTGGGACATACTTTTGGCGGGTCCCCAACCGCCAATACCGCTGTTGCAAAGGACTAAAAATTGTGCAAGGGCGGTTGGGTCGCGCTTTCGCTAGTTTACCAATTTTAATTTATAAATGGTCCAAAGGCAATTTATAAATTTAGATTGGTATATGCCGATATAAAAGCTGTTTAGGCAAATTATTGCGAAGCATAATTGGCCTATTACAGATTTATAATCGGTGTACTCCTCGGCCTGCTCCGTTCCTCCGCAGTCCTGTGGGGTACTACGCTCTATCGCTACCCGGGGTTCTTCGTGCCCGGTTTTAGGTGAAGTACGAAGCAGCCGTATTTCATGTCAGGTTCACTTCTATTTTCTATTTCCTCACTTCTCTTTATTTTCATCCCTATTTTTAATTTTTAATTCCCAATTTTTAATTCCTCCGTCCGGGTAGGGATAGCAACGGATAGCCCACAGGGATGCGGAGGCACGGAGCAGACCGAGGACTAGCAGTGAATAGCCCGACCATGAGCCCAGTAAAATGCCTAATCAACGGAGAATGGTTATGGCGAATGGGACCCGCCAAATCATTTTCCTTCAAATTCAATGAAAGGTGGTAGTACAAGTTAAAAACCACTTAAACCCAGATTACGCATTAGAAATCGTAATGAAGCTTTCAAATGCAATAAAGACGAGGGTTTTAGGTTAATTTTTGGGTGAAGGAATAAGAAACTATTTTGAAGTCAAAAATTGTTCTGAAATCCTTGTATTTGAAGCAGTTGGAAGCTGTAATAGATTTCTAATGCTGAATTTGGGTTAAACCCAGGACTAGGCTTGGGCACCTGCGAAAAACACTGTAATATTGGGCTTCAAAACCGTCAACTGTTGTAGATATGCTACAAAAACTAAAAGCCTTTTGGAACTTTGATTTTGGCTCGGCTAGTTACCGCCAAATTCAACCTTGGGTATTTATTGGTACGCTATTTCTATTCATTTTTGGCTGGTTCGATATTACGATGGATACCGGAAGTGGTCTGCACCATTGGATAAATAAGCAGCTCGAACAAGGCCACAATCCCTTGGAGGCTTACCTCACCAACACCCAATTTGCTTTCCTTACTCAAGGCCTTCTTTTGTTGCTGGGCCTTTACATCACCGTGTTTGCCCTTTGGAGTTACTTTGGCAGTATCCGGCGGTATGGAAAGGAAAAATTTACCCCCATTTTTATTGCTCATCTCCTGTCAAATGCCATTTCCATGCTGCTTATGGCCCTTATTTTGGTGGCAATAGGGTGTATGGCTTGGGCCTTGGGATATAGCTTCATGGATGGACAAAACTTTATTTCGAATAGCTATGCCAATCTAAGCCGCTTGGTGAAAGACCATGTGCCAACTCTGATTGAATTGCCTTACCCTTTGGCCTTGCTTTTGGGGATAGTAATGGGGGCATTGCCCGGGTATTTTAGTCATTGGCTGGCCCATCAGTCGAGGTTTATTTGGTTGCTCAATCACCGCTGCCACCATACCGCCGAAGTGATGCATCCTGCGGGTATTGGCCCCTTTTTCTTCTTTCCGGAGTTTTTTAGCAATATACCAACAGCCCTCTTGAGTGCGGTGGTGTCCAAGCTGTTTTACTATGAGCCTTTGGTTTGGGAAAACTTGGTGTTGGCGGCATTGTATGTTTTCACCGAAAAGTTCAACCATAGCACTTATTTCTACGATTTCGCCTACCGCTTTAAACCTGTTTGGTGGTTAAGCACCTATTTTGGAAACGGCACTTTTCACTACCTCCACCATTCGGCCATCCCCGGCGAAGAAACCATCAATTTGGGCGGGGCTCCCTTCTTGGTTTGGGACCGTTTATTTGGCACCTTTCGATTACCCACTGCCCAAAAACCTCCGGTTGGACTAACGAATCAACCGCTAATAAAATTAAGTCCATTTGCCCTTATTCTCAGCGGCTGGCAACAAATGGCTTATGAACTGAAACACAACAAAGACTGGGTGGTTCGATTCAAAATCATTTTCGGGGATATTTATTATATGCCACCTGTAACGAAAGATTTTCTGAAAAGGGAAAAGGCAATTGACCTACCACTTGAAACCAATAATTGAACAAGCCAAATGCTAAGTTTTGGTTATACTCAGTTTCCTAAAGTTGAAAGGCTAGAGAAGCTTTACCAAGGATACAATAAGGGCTATACTAGCAGCAATCATAGCTCCAACCTTAATAGTAAGGCGGAACTCCATTTCGGTTAAATCACGTTTTGTTGCCATTTGTGATGTCATTATTTCCTTTAGTGCTTCTGATTGTGCTTCGGCTTGAATTTCTGTAAATCCTGCGTTTCTTAATTTCTAAGTAAATGCAAGAGTGTCAAATAAAAAAGTTTCATTCATAATTATATATATTTATTGCAAAAAAACGAAATATTTTAATTCGATGAAATTGAAGTAGGGGTTTTTTTTCAAGATGGGGATCATTTCAAACCGAGGAAATGCAAGTTATACCGAATGGACATAATGTATCCTCGGCATTTACAAATAGCCTTTGGACCATTTATAAATTAAAATTGGTATTACACAATGCTTTGCAAATGGCTCATTTCTCATCCAATTTTAAGGCATAAAAAAAGGGCCAAGTATAAACCTGGCCCTTTCGCTTATTGAAGTTGATTAAAGTTTTTGTTTTACTTCCACTTCGGTGTATCCTTCGATGATGTCACCAACTTTGATATCGTTGAAGTTTTCGATGTTCAGACCGCATTCGTAGCCGGCCAACACTTCTTTCACATCGTCTTTGAAACGTTTCAATGAACCGAGGTTTCCGTTGTAGATAACAATACCATCGCGGATCAAACGAACACGTGTTTGGCGGGTAACTTTTCCATCCAAAACGTAGCAACCGGCAACGGTTCCCACTTTGGTGATTTTGAATACCTCTCGAACCTCGATATTTCCCATGATTTTCTCTTCCATGGTTGGCGCCAACATTCCTTCCATCGCCGCTTTAACCTCTTCGATGGCGTCGTAGATGATGGAATACAAACGGATATCGATTTGTTCTTGTTCGGCAATTTTTCGGGCACTTACGCTCGGACGAACCTGGAAGCCGACGATAATAGCATTCGAAGCCGAAGCCAACATCACATCCGATTCAGAAATTTGTCCGACTGCCTGGTGAACGATATTAACCTGGATTTTCTCTGTTGAAAGTTTGATCAACGAATCCGACAAGGCCTCAACTGATCCATCCACGTCACCTTTTACAATGATATTCAACTCTTGGAAGTCGCCAATCGCCAAACGACGACCGATCTCATCCAAGGTAATATGTTTGCGGGTACGGTAGCCTTGCTCACGTTGCAATTGTAAACGCTTGTTGGCGATATCTCTAGCTTCACGCTCATCGTCCATCACATTGAAATGGTCGCCGGCCTGTGGTGCACCGGTTAATCCTAATACGATTACCGGGTGGGCAGGACCAGCATTTTTCACGTTTTGGTTCCGTTCATTTTGCATCGCTTTCACCCTACCGGAGTAGCAACCGGCCAAAATCACATCCCCAACACGCAAGGTTCCTTTTTCAACCAAGATGGTCGAAATAAAGCCCCTTCCTTTGTCGAGCGACGATTCAATTACGGTACCTGCTGCATTTCTGTTCGGGTTGGCTTTTAGGTCGAGCATTTCGGCCTCCAACAATACTTTTTCAAGAAGACTGTCGATGTTCAACCCCTTCTTGGCGGAGATTTCTTGGCACTGGAATTTTCCGCCCCAATCTTCCACCAAAATATTCATGGCGGCTAATTCTTCCCTAATTTTATCGGGGTTAGCGCCTGGTTTATCGATTTTATTGATAGCAAATACGATAGGCACACCGGCTGCTTGGGCGTGGTTGATAGCCTCTTTGGTTTGAGGCATCACATTATCGTCGGCTGCCACCACAACGATTACTACGTCGGTTACTTTGGCACCACGGGCACGCATCGCCGTAAACGCTTCGTGACCCGGGGTATCGAGGAAGGTAATTTGTTTACCATTCTCAAGTTCCACACTGTAGGCTCCGATGTGCTGGGTAATACCTCCGGCCTCACCGGCTATTACGTTGGCTTTACGGATATAATCGAGCAAAGATGTTTTACCATGGTCAACGTGACCCATCACCGTAACAATTGGTGGGCGTGGTTTTAATTCTTCATCCGTATCGGTATCTTCCTTAATAGCTTCCTGTACTTCGGCACTTACGAATTCAACGGCATAACCAAATTCTTCGGCCACAATGGTAAGGGTTTCTGCATCCAAACGTTGGTTGATGGAAACGAACATACCCAAGGTCATACAGGTAGAGATAATTTTGTTAACAGGAACATCCATCATCTTGGCCAACTCGTTTGCCGTAACAAACTCAGTAACCTTGATGGTTTTTTTCTCCATTTCCTGTTGTTCCATTTCAGCCTCAAACTCAGCACGCTTCTCATCCCTTTTCTCCCGACGGTATTTGGCTGATTTGGATTTTCCACCACTGCCACTCAAACGGGCAAGGGTTTCTTTTACCTGCTTTTGGATTTCTTCTTCTGTAAGCGCAGGTTTAGGCTCATGGCGGTTTTGGTTTCTATTTCGGTTATCGCCTTGGTTGCGTTGGTTGTTGTTGCCTTGTCCTTGTGGCCTTTGTTGATTCGGCTGGTTAGGCTGATTGGCATTGGATTGTGCCACTGAATCCACATCAACGCCCTTACGGATACGTTTACGTTTCTCCTTACGAAGGTTTTCGGCACTTTGAGCGTTACCACCCGATTTTTTCTTGTCGTCCACAGGAAGCACAATTTTTCCCATGATTTTCGGACCATCCAGTTTTTGGAACTGGGTTTGGTGGTGCTCGGGTTGAACTTTGTCCTGCTTTTCTTCGGCTGTAAGTTCAATAAAATCGGCCACCGAAGTAACATGTTTTTCGGTGCTAACTGGCGCCTCTTCAGTAACGGGTTCTTCCTTTGGAGCAGGGGCCGGCGCTGGTTCTGGAGCCGGTGCCACCACTTCCGCTTTAGGCTGAGGTTTTACTTCTTCCTTGGCTTTTGGTTTACCTTTTACAGGCAAATCGATTTTACCTTTTACGGTAAATTTAGGCGCCAAGTCGTCCCCAACTTTCGCTTTGATTGTTTCGTTTTCGGCTGGTTCTTCTGCAACCACTTCCGGTGTTGGTTCCGGAGCTGGTGTTGAAACAGGCGGAACAACCACGGGTTCAACAGGGACTTCTACTACAGGTGTTGGTACTTCTACCACGGGCACTTCAACTGGCGCTGGTGGGGCTTCCACAACAGGCGGTTTTGGCGCAACGGGCTCTGGGGCTGGTTCAGGAACGGGCGCAGGAGTTGGTGCTGGAGCCGGTTTTTTAACCGAATCCACACTTACTTCTGAGTTTGAAGACAATGCTTCCCTCCGGGCACGGGATTCCTCCAATTGCTTGTGGGCTGCATCGGCCACGGCTTTCTCGTTGCCATATTCCTTTAGCAACATGTCGTAATGCTCGGCTTCAACTTTGAAGTTTGGATTTACCCCCGAAAGTCCCTTTTTACTTAGGAAATCAATGAGGGTAGTAATTCCAACTCCAAATTCGGAGGCGACCTTACTTAATCGTTTTGGTGCTGCTGCTTCTGACATTAATATTCCTTTCTCTTATGGTGTTTATAGTGGTTATTGGAACAAAAGGGTTTTCGGTTGGGTTTGTTGGGGGTGTTATTCGAATTCCGATTTCAGGATATCCAATACTTCGTTTACTGTTTCTTCTTCCAAATCGGTGCGGTCAACAAGTTCTTTCACTGGCACTTCCAATACAGCACGAGCCGTATCCAAGCCAATTTTCTTGAACTCGTCGATGATCCACTCGTCGATTTCATCTGCAAATTCATCCAAATCCACATCGTCGATATCCACCTCATTGTCGCGGTACACATCAATTTCGTAGCCGGTTAGTAAGCCTGCTAATTTGATGTTGAAACCACCTTTACCGATGGCCAACGACACTTGGTCGGGACGCAGATAAACCTCTGCTCTTTTACTTTCTTCGTTTAACTTAATCGAGGTGATTTTGGCTGGACTCAAGGCACGTTGAATCAACAATTGGTTATTGTTGGTGTAATTGATAACGTCGATATTCTCGTTTTTCAACTCCCTAACAATTCCATGGATACGCGATCCTTTCATACCTACGCAAGCACCTACTGGATCAATACGGTCGTCGTAGCTTTCTACGGCTACTTTGGCACGCTCACCTGGGGCACGTACAATTTTCTTAATAGTAATCAATCCATCGAACACCTCCGGAACTTCCAATTCGAACAAACGCTCTAGGAAAGACGGAGCAGTACGAGAAAGGGTGATAGCTGGTTGGCCACCTCTCATTTCTACTTTGTAAATTACCGAACGAACCGTTTCTCCTTTTTTGAAGAAATCGCTTGGAATCTGTTGGTTTTTTGGAAGAATCAATTCGTTTCCTTCATCGTCCAATATCAAGGTTTCTTTTTTCCAAGTTTGGTATACCTCGCCTACCACAATTTCGCCTACACGATCTTTGTATTTTTTATAAACTCCTTCTTTTTCTAAATCGCTTACACGAGATTGCAAGTTTTGACGAACCGCCAAAATCGCACGACGACCAAACTCGTCCATTGGAATTTGATCCGACACCTCTTCCCCCACTTCAAAATCAGGCTCGATTTTAACCGCTTCGGAATAAGGAATTTCCAATACTTCATCCTCAAAATCATCGTCGTTTACGATAACCCTACGTCTCCAAATCTCTAAGTCCCCACGATCAGTATTGATAATGAAGTCAATATTCTCGTCTGTACCATAACGTTTAATAATGATGTTACGGAACACTTCTTCCATGATACTCATCATGGTCACACGGTCGATGTTTTTGGTTTCTTTGAAATCAGAGAACGATTCAACTAAGCCTAGTTTATCCATTGCAATAATTATTTGAAAGTGATGATTTTTTTTGTTTCTTTTATTGAGTTGAAGTTGATTTGTACAAGCAGGTTTTCTTCAGGGCCTTTCTTCTTTTTCGATGGTTCTTTTTCGATGGTTATACTTTCTTCGGTCACTTCCTTCAGCACCCCTTCGGTTTCTTTCCCGTCTTTTTCTACCACTTTTACCTTACGGCCCAAGTTCTTTACGTATTGTCTGAATACTTTGAAAGGTTGATCCATCCCCGGGGACGAAACTTCCAATTCAAAATCTTGGGCATCCCTATCGAGATTTTTTTCGATGTGACGGCTCACACCAATGCAATCCTTGATGGAAACAGCTTGATCTGCATCTAAAAACACCTTAATGCTGTTTGTTGCTGATACTTTTGCCTCCACCAAAAAATACCCCTCTTTATCTTGGATTGCCTCCAAGACGAGTTTGGTTATCAGGTCTTTACTTATCATTTTGGCAATAAAAAAGGGGACCCAGTCCCCTCGTTTCTATTCAATCTGGCCGCAAAGATAGGAATTATTTGGGATTTTCAGCAAATACCTGCGTTTTTCCTCGTTTTATACCGAATTCGTATGAGTCATCCTCCCCGCCAATGCCCCCCAATACGCCATTTTTAACCAATATGGCTTATGCTTTCCTCTGCTGTTTTGCAATAATCGCCCTAACACATTCGTTTCCTAAAAAACAGCAGCTATGAAACGCATCCTCCCCTTCCTTGTGCTACTTCTCCTATCAGCCTCTCTTTCTTCCCAAATTCTTGACGGCGTTTATGCCAAACAAACCATCGCCACCGATCGATTGGTACCTTACACCTCCCTCCGCGAAGCCGATGTAATGTGGAGCCGCACCGTTTGGCGCAAAATCGACCTGCGCGAAAAACTCAACCTGCCCTTGTATTATCCCATCCAGCCCATCGGCGACCGCCAAAGCTTATCCCAAGTGCTCATCGAGGCCGTAAAAGAAGGCAGTCTCACCGCCTTTGCGCCCATGGACGATGATTTTACGACCGTATTGAGCCGTGCCGAAATCGAAAAACTGTTCTTTACCATTGATACCATGGTGGTAGATGACCCCGACAATCCTGACCAACCAATTACCAAAATCATCAGAACCGAACTCGATCTGTCCGAAATTATCGAGTACCGCATAAAAGAAGAATGGTTTTTTGACAAACAACGCTCCGTAATGGATGTGCGCATCGTTGGTTTAATGCCCGTTCGCAAAGAAATTATCGAGGACGAAGTGCGCTCCAAACCACTTTTTTGGATTTATTTTCCAGAGGCCCGCACCATACTCAACAACAAAGCAGTGTTCAACCGCCAAAACGATGCCGCCCGCCTAAGCTACGACGACATATTCAGCAAGCGCATGTTTGCCAGCTACATTTATAAGGAAAACAACGTGTACGACCGCACCATTGGCGACTACACCTATGGCCAGGATGCCCTGCTCGAAGCCGATCGCATCAAGAAAAACATGTTCGATATGGAAAGCGATTATTGGGAATATTAACCCATTGATTTTCGAAAACACGTCATTTTCATTAAGTAATTAATTAATGCTTTGGCGTGCCCCCTGCCGCCCAAAACCAGTCTACCCGAAACAAGTTTATACCAGGGCGGCAGGGTCGGGCTATCCGCTGCAAGTCCTCAGTCGGCTCCGTGCCTACGCCGCCTTCCGGGCTTTACGCTTCTATCCCTGCCCGAGCCCTCCGAAAAAGCATGGGTGAAAGCCTTAACTTTTGGTTTCCACTCGCTATTGGCTGGGTTTAATGCATTTGGGAAAATGATGGACAAGCTTCTCCTGAAAAAAAGTTGGTGTGCGTTAATCGAAAACCAAATTGTCTATATTTGGTAACACAAAAACTTCAACTAACGACCTATGGAAGCTTCAGACATGATCATTTCCTACAACAAATTGCGAAAATCAATTGGCTGGTTAGGACTTTTATTACCCTTAGTGATCATTTTCGGAAACTGGGTTTTTGCCTATTTCGATGTTTTGAATTGCAGCGCCTTGGTGGATACGAACTGTGGCAAACCTTATTTTTTAAGTTGTTATGTAAAACCCACCATTTCCGATTCGTATTACACCCCCATGGGCGAATGGTTTACAGGTTGCTTGGGTAGTATTGGTTTGTTTATGTTCTGTTACAAGGGTCATACATTACGTCCTGGCGAACATTTATCCGACAACCTGCTTACCAATACGATTGGCATCTGCGCCTTTTTGGTGGCACTTTGTCCAACCTCGGCCAGCTTACCGGAAGGCGTAAATTGCTTAGACGACAATTTCAGAATTTTTCAGGCAGGTACCGTTACTAATATAGTGCATCTATCGGCTGCCACATTATTGTTTGTATGCCTTGGGCGCATGTCATACACCAATTTCAGGCGCAGCCAAAACCCCGAAGATTTTGGCAAAGGGGCCGACGATGGGTGGTTTAAGTTTTTTGGGTTGGTTATTTATTCCTGCATCGGTGGTTTAATGCTTTACAAAGGTCTCAGTGCGTATGTACCCCAAGCCATCAAAAACCTGCAACCGTTTTACATCTTAGAATCCATTGCCCTTATTTCGTTTGGCCTATCATGGCTTATCAAAGGCAAAATCGACTTTATGTATTGGCCTAAGAAATTGGGGCTGGCAGGGTGAGGGGTAATATATAGTTTTTCAGTACAATGAAAGAGCTAAAATCTGAGTTCGTAGCTGATTCCTAGATTTTATATTTTTTCATTGTTTAGCTCTACCATATAATTCTAAAGGGATTTCAGATACCAAAGGAGATTTCATTGCCACATTATACTGATACCTAAAGGTCTCATCATTCAAGTCAAAATGATCTTCAATATTTATTTCTTCTTTTTTCATTATTTGCATAGTAAGGTATATTTCAATATTTCCAGTGCCTTTAGCTCCACCACTTTCTAAATGCTTTACATTATCATAAGAGGTTTTCACTCTATTAGTAGAGTCGCAATCTCTTATATAGCACCATTCTTTTGCATTTTCTTCAACATCCCACCGTGGCTCATGCGATCTAAAATGAGGTAGTTCTATGGACCCTATATTCATATCTGTACGTTTTACAATTTCCCAAAAGCCATTACTAAGTGTTGGATTAATTCCCAAAACGAGGATAGGCTGAACTAAAAAATTACTCTTAATCAAGTGATCAAATTCAAAATTTTGCGTTTTTGTCCAATACTCATATACCTCAATTAAGGATGGGTAACTGACGCTAGGAAACTTAGAAATGTCAATATAACGTGCATAAGCGTAACCAAAACTTCCCCATAAGGGTATTTTTACAATATCTCCAGTTCTTATTCTTTTCATAGCCTTTGCTTTATGTGCAACATTTGACTCGTGTGAAATAAGGGCATTTATTCGAGAAAATCATTTTGAAAATTATTGTTCAATTTGTGTTGCTTTCACGATTCAAAGGGCAGCAAAATAGTCTTGTTCATTAGTAAATAATTTTTCAAGGGATGGCATTGCCTTGTATATCAAAGATTAGGTACATATATTTTTATTTTGAATGTTTTGTTAAATAGGATAGGCTTAAAAATGGCTCTTTCGAACGCATAGTTCGGCTCAAACCTTTGAAAAATCAAATATATCACAAAATGTAGGAGAACACAAAATAAACCTTTTTCTATTAAATAGTAGTTTATTTTGAGTTAATAATCCAACTAAATCCTTGCAAAGGAAACATGTAATTATTAAAGAATCCCCATTTTTAAAATTAATTTTTATAAAATTATAAACATCAAAAGCGGTAAAACGTAATGCAAAACTATCAGCATTACCAGACTTATACAACGTAATATTCGAAATATCACTCTTTACATATTCCTTTTTTAAACCATTTTTTACTACTGTTATTTCTTCCTCAGTAATTGAAACAACAAGACTTTTACCTATAATAACATATTCAATGTGAAGTAAAATAGCAGGGATAAGCAAAGGAATTAGAATATAACTTGAAATTTTGAAAAAATCAGCATCAAACTTAAAATACCAACCTACTAATGTAAAAAAGAATAAAATGTACCAGAAAATTCTGCTTACAAAAACATGATTACTCAGCGTGTGAAAATAAGTCATTGACTATAATTTAATTTAGGAGTCCCAATATTGTAATTACTATTGGTAAATTACTTTTTATGAGTTGGCTATTTGTTTCTATACTAAAAATAGCAAAATTCACTTTAAAATTGAATATTTTAATGAGAATGGTTGGCGTAAAGAAGGTTATTCCCTTTTTGCTTCCTTTTTAAATTTGGCAAAGAGTTCATTACTACATCTCATTCAAAAAATCTTTTGCAGATGTCGTTTTTAGTTTTCCTTTTTTGAAAAGACTTACTTCTTTTAGCCCTGCCTTGATATTATCCTATACATTTTCCTTTGGCTCTTCATCCGTTTCAATTTTTTTAACGTAATGCAGGTTTCTAGCCAGTTCAACAAATTGGCTGTATTCCTTATCTGTTGTATATACTGTAACGTGTCTCACACCCTTTTGCTGTTAGTAAATTCTAAAGAAATTGACCACTTCATTCTGGCGCAAATTGCTCTTCAATTTAGGTGGAGATAAAAATGCATCAGGAGGTAAAAGGTCGATATACAAAAGTAAAGAATTTTGGTTTTCAATTCGTAATTTTGGGAAAGGTTTTTCGGGGCGGGAAAGTTCGAACGCTGATTTTTAGGATGATTTTTAGGATGATTATGATTCTCGATGAGGAAATGGTACACAGAGGAAACGGATTAGACGGAGGAACACTGTTTTTGGAACGCAGATTTTTAGGATTGTTATGATTTTCGCTGAGGGGATAGTACACAGAAGAAACAGATAATACTGAAAAACACTGAAGAAGAACACTGCTTTTTTTCCTTGCTGAAAAGGTTGGAACGCGTATTCCCCCAATAACAATTAACCATTAACATTTATCCCTCAACCCCCTCTATTCGCTATTCGCTAATCGCCATTCGCCTTTACTCGAACACCAATTTTATGGCTGGGCTTAGGGGATAAAGCTCAAATGCGATGGGTACGTAAAAAAATACTACTTTAGCGATTCTTTTGTCCTTACGTGTGAAGTTAGTTGGTCGCCTTTTTGTATTCATCGTGTTGACGGTGCTTAGCCTGCCATCACAAGCCCAGTTTTACAATGGGTCGCAAATGACTTTTGGTAAAAACCGACTGCAATTCAACGAGTTTCTTTGGCAATTTTACCGCTACGAACACTACGATATTTACTTTTATATGGGCGGCAAAGAATTGGCTATATATACCGCCAAAACCGCCGAAAAATCGTTGGTGGAGATTCAAAAACGATTCGATTACACCATCGATGAGCGCTTGCAGTTTATTATCTACAACAAACTTTCTGACCAACGCCAAAGCAATATCGGTTTGAACACGGATGTTACCTACAACACCGGCGGAATGACGCATATCGTGGATGGTAAAATGGTGCTTTATTTTGATGGTGACCACCGCCACCTCGAAGAACAAATCCGCGCCGGCATTGCCCAAGTAATGGTGAGCCAAATGATGTACGGCGGCAGCTTTAAAGATGTAATCCGAAATTCGGCCTTTCTTAATTTGCCCGAATGGTATATAAATGGCCTAATCTCCTACATAGCCAAAGACTGGAATGCAGAAATCGAAAACCAGGTGAAAGACGGAATTATGACCGGAAAATTCAAAAAATTGAACCGGCTGAGTGGAGACCAAGCGACCTATGCTGGCCATGCCCTCTGGAATTTCATCGCTGAATCCTACGGCAAATCGGTGATTTCGGATATTCTGTATATGACACGAGTGAGCCGAAATGTGGAAAATGGTTTCAATTTCGTGCTAGGAGTGCAGCTAAAAACCCTGGTAGAACAATGGTTGGAGTATTACCAAAAGCAATACATCGAACCTACGCAAAAACTGGATGTGCCGCAAGGAACCACGGTTTTGAAAAGATTTAGAAAAGGACGGGTTTACCAAAATTTAAAACTGAGTCCGGATGGACAAAAAGCAGCCTTTGTGGTGAACGATATGGGTTTGTACCGGGTGTTTTTGAAAGACCTCAGCACCAAAAAAAGAGCCAAGAAATTACTAAAACAGGAGTACCGCAGTGTGCAAAAAACCGACTATAGCTACCCTCTGTTAGCTTGGCATCCGAGCGGACAGCTTTTAACCTGGATAACGGAAAAGAAAGGGAAAATCTTGCTATCGATGTACAACTTGCAAACCAAGAAAATCGATACCCGACCTTTGCATAATTTCGACAAAATATTGGATTTCTCCTACTCCGACGATGGAAAGAAGTTTGCTTTATCGGCGGTGCAGTTTGGACAAAGCGATATTTTCGTTTACGATATTATTTCAAATACCTACTTGCAGGTTACGAAAGATGCTTGGGACGATTTGTACCCTCGGTTTATCAATAAAAGTCAGGATGTCGCTTTTAGTTCAAACCGAACTAACGATACGATTAAGCCCAAGGATTCGTCGATTGTTCACCGGGACGCCAACTTGGACCTATTTATTTACAACTACAAATCGAAAAGTAATGTGTTGAAGCGGGTTTCGAGCACCAAGTTTGCCGATGAAATAATGCCAATTGCTTACGACACTTCGCATTTTGCCTATATCAGCGATGCCAACGGTATCCAAAACCGGTATTTAGCTAAAATCGATAGCACCATTGCCTATATCGACACCACTACGCATTACCGCTGGTTTACCACTTCGTATCCGATTACCAATTACCAACGCAACCTGGTACAAATGGATGCAGCCCCCAAAGCGGGTGTGCTGGGCGAAGTGTATTATGAAAAAGGGAAATATAGGTTACTGACCAAACCGGTTTCGAGCGACAAAAAGGAAGAGGTGAAACTTAACAACGCTGGCTATAAAAACAAGCAAGAAAAGGATGCGAAACGGGATGCCAAAAAGAAAGCCAAAGCCGAACCCAAGCCAGCTCCCGTGGAGAAGCCAAAAGTAGAACCAGAAAAACCAAAAGCGAATCCTGAAGAGATTGATATCGACAACTATGTGTTTTCGAACGAAATCTATGCGCCGAAGAAAAAGCCGCAAATAGAGGCACCAAAAGATACAAATGCAGCCAATAACACCCAAGAAAGTCAGGCAGCCAACGCAGACCGAATCAACAAACGCAAAGAAAAAGAAAAGCAAAAACATGGTGCCAATGGGCTAGCCGAAGACACTATTACCTTTCGATTGGCCAAACAAAGGCCTTACGAAATCCGCTTTTCGACAGATTATGTGGTTACTCAATTAGATAATTCCTTTACCTCTAGCACCTACCAAAAATTTACAGGTGGCAGTGCCGTTTATTACAATCCGGGCATCAATGGCTTGTTTAAACTCGGTGCCAGTGATTTGTTTGAGGATTATAAAATTGTGGGTGGTTTTCGGATTGCAGCCAATTTGAACTCCAACGAATATTTTTTGAGTTGGCAAAACCTGAAGAAACGTTTAGACAAACAGGTTTTCTTCCACCGCCAAGCCTTTTCCAATGCCAATGCCGATAGTCCGAACAAGGTTCAAACCCATACCTTAAGCTATATTTTAAGGTATCCGTTTACCGAGAACTCCTCCGTAAAAGCTACCCTATTGGGACGCCACGACCGTACAGCCTACCTAAGTATTGATGATGCTAATTTGCGAAAAGACAACGACAACAGCTATATGGGTGGGCTAAAACTGGAATATATTTTCGACAATACCATTTCGAGGGGCTTAAACCTATACCAAGGAGCTCGATTCAAGGTGTTTGGCGAGTTTTACCAGCACCTCAACAACAAGAATTATTTCGCTGTGGTAGGCGCTGATTTTAGGCATTATACCCGTATCCACCGCGATTTGATTTGGGCCAACCGATTTGCCGGAAGCTCTAGTTTGGGTCCGGAGAAATTGCTTTATTACTTGGGAGGAGTAGACAATTGGTTGGTACCGAAATACGATAATTCTATACCGGTATCGCAAACCGAAAATTACCAGTTTCAAGCTTTGGCCACCAATATGCGAGGCTTCTACCAAAACATTCGGAACGGAACCAATTTCGCTGTAATCAACTCGGAGATTAGGTGGCCTATTTTCCGCTATTTGGTTAACCGTCCGCTGAAATCCGATTTCCTCAATAATTTCCAAATCGTTGGCTTCGGGGATATGGGAACTGCTTGGAACGGACTTACCCCCTACTCCGACCGCAATACTTTTAACACCCGCATTGTACAAGACGGTTCCTTGACTATCAAACTAAAAAACACCACCGACCCCTTTGTTTACGGTTTTGGTTTTGGCGCTCGCTCGAAAATTCTGGGGTACTTTATTCGGGCCGATTATGCTTGGGGTGCTGTGGATGGAATTATCCTAAAACCAATCTTCTATTTATCATTTAGTATGGATTTTTAGGATTTACAAAGGAAATGTGGCAGAAAAATTGGATCATTTGCTTGTTGTTGGTTTTGCCAACCATTCTAAATGCCCAATCTTACCCCAATCTCAATGTTAGTCTGGGCGCGCATTACGGATTTTTGGCCTACCACCATAAAAACATGCGGGGAATGGCCAGTAGCCACATCAAAGGAGGGGAACTTGAACTTAGTTTTCGCTGTCCGGGCAATAAAAACTGGCATAAATTCTATCGCTTTCCGCTTTACGGGATAAACTTAACGGCACTTAACTTAGGGAGTCCTGAATACTTGGGAACCGGGGTAGCTCTTTATCCATTCATTCGTTTCCCATTGCTTGGCGGAAAAAAGTACCAAATCCATTTGCGCACAGGTGCTGGATTAGGCTTTATTGAAAAGATTTTTGATCCCGACCTCAACAACAAAGCTACAGCCATTGGCTCGCATGTGAATGCCTTCATTAATTTAAGGTTGAGCAGTTATATTCGGCTCTACAAGGGTTTGGTATTGGATTTTGGTTTAGGATTGAGCCACTTTTCGAATGGAGGCAGTAAAAAGCCGAACAGGGGTATCAATATTCCTACCCTAAACTTGAGTTTAATTTATGAATTAGGCCACAAAAACGAAGTAATCAAGGATACCACAAAATACACCTATACCAGGCATCGGATTTTCACGATTTTGAGTGGAGGCTTTGCCCAACTTTCGAAACCGGGCGGAAAAACCTATGGCGCTTCAACCTTGCAAGCTTTCTATGATTTCAGGGCCACCAAAAAATCCAGTTTCGGTGCAGGTATCGACCTGATGTACTTTGCCGGAAACCGGGAGAAATTCCGTCGCGACTCGGTAGCAGTAGGTAGTCCGCTCGAAAACATCCAAGTGGGTGGCAAGGTGTTTTACCAATTTAATATGCACCGATTAATGTTGCCTATTGAACTTGGCTTTTATGCCTATTCCAAGGAAAAATCGGTTGGTTTGATGTATCACCGTATTGGCGTTCGTTTCCAAGCTACCGACCATTTGTTGCTTAACCTAACCCTTAAAACCCATTTTGCCGTTGCCGAATATATTGAATGGGGCTTAGGCTGGCGATTCTAGGCTTTGGGTTAAACAAGAATTGTTTACTTTGCTCTATGCTTCAAGCTGTACTTTATGATATGGACGGTCTATTGGCCGATACCGAACCACTTTGGCAAGATGCCGAAATAAAAGTATTCAATGCCTTAGGGGTGCCATTGACCCGCGAACTTTGCAGACAGGTTATGGGCCAGCGAATCGACGAGGTGGTAAAATACTGGTACAGCCTTTATCCTTGGCAAGGAAGCGATTTAAAAACAGTTGAAAACCAAGTTATCGAAGAGCTACTCTACCTCATCGACCAACGGGCAGAATTGCTGCCGGGCGTAATGGAATCCATCGCTTTGGTGGAAAAGAACGGATGGAAAAAAGCAGTAGCCTCTTCCTCGGCCTTGCGCATTATTGAACATTTATTGAAAAAAGTGGGTATTCGGGAACACTTTGCCTTGGTGTGCTCCGCCGAATTTGAACCCTATGGCAAACCCCATCCCGGCATTTTCCTTGCTACAGCCGAAAAGCTCGGCGTTGAACCACAAGCTTGTTTAGTTTTGGAAGACAGTGTAAACGGCGTTATAGCTGGAAAAGCTGCCCGCATGAAAGTTATTGCGGTACCCGACCATACCATGGCCAATGATCCACGGTTTTGTATAGCCGATGTAAAAATTACCAGCTTAATGCAGTTCGGTGAAGCCTTGGCGGAGTTGGGGATCTGAAAATCCGGGAATCTGAAAGGTTAATCGTTTATGCCTTTCTAATGCGTAATCTGGGTTTAAAACCAAACATTTACTATCCAACTCGTCAACTCAAATCCACCCTAAATTCTCCAGCAATCCAATAACCCAAGGAGCCAAAAGGGAGGTTAGCACAGCATTAACTATCAAACCGATGGTAGACATAGCACCAAAGCGCTGTCCTATTTCCACCGATCGGGAAGTACCAATACCATGGGAAGCATTTCCTATACTCAAGGCCTGGGAAATGGGATTCTTGATTCCGAAAAATTGCAAAATTGGATACCCCAGCATAGCACCCAGTATACCTACCAAAATAGCAATACCAGCTGCCAAAGAAGGAATTCCTCCCAACATCCGCGAAATTTCAATAGCAATGGCCGAGGTGACCGACTTCGGTGCCAAGGAAAGGATCAACTCTTTCGATAATCCCAAAGCCTTGGCCATCAACACGACTGAAAAAAGCCCCACTACGCTTCCTACCAACAAGGAAAGCAATATAGGAAAGGCTTGCTTCCGAATGGTTTCCCAATACAGATACAAGGGATATCCCAAGGCCACCACCGCTGGTTTTAGCAGCCATTCAATCACTTGTGAACTTTCGTGATATTTATCGAAGGAAATACCAAAGAACCAAAGTCCAGCCATAATAACCAGCATCGACACAAGAATAGGGTTCAAAATAATTAAACCGGTAAGCTGTTGCAATTTCTTGGCCATCAGAAACACCAGGATTGTGAGTACAATCAGCAAAACACCTATCCCAAAACTATTCTCCATTTTTTCTTTTTCTTTTTCCCCACTTTCTTACTGCCTGATGGGTCCAGCCTGTAACCAACAAAACCAAAAGGAAACTGAGCACCGATGCCAAAACAATCCCAACCCAATTTTGAGCAATTTTTCCAAGATATACCATAATTCCTACCCCAGCCGGAACGAAAAACAATGGCAAATACCGCAGCAAAAGCTCCGAGATCTCTTTTATCCATGAGGCTTTGTAAAGGCCTATTTTCAAAAACAAGGTGAGCAGCAACATGCCCAAAATACTGGGCGGCACTTTTAAACCTGTGGCATACACCATACCCTCTCCAAGCAAGAGACAGAATAAAACCAAAAGGGCTTGAATAAACACGGGGCTAATCTAGGCACTGCAAGGCTATATTTGGCAATCCCTTTGATTTTTGTTTTAGCCGAAAGTACTTTGTCTTCTTCCCGACTCAACTAAAATCGAGTGTTCGTTTTCCCAAATCTTCCTAAGAACGAGTTATCCTACGCTTAATTTTTCCAATTTCGTAACCCTGATTCAGCTCACCTTGCTATGGAAGAATTGATTTTAACCCAACATTCGAAAGCCGAACGCTACGCCGAATTGTATCCTCAAATCCAGCATTTGATAGCAGGAGAACCCAATCTGATAGCCAACCTTGCCAATGTAGCTGCAGCCTTGCACCACGCTTTTCCAAACCTTTGGACCGGCTGGTATCTGGTCGACGGCCAGCAATTGGTGCTTGGTCCATTCCAAGGTCCGGTGGCTTGCACCCGCATTGCCTTTGGAAAAGGAGTTTGCGGTACTGCTTGGCAACGCATGGAAACCGTCGTTGTTCCGGATGTGGAAGCATTTCCCGGACATATTGCCTGCAGCAGTCTGAGTCGTTCGGAAATAGTAGTACCCGTTTGCATCCAGCAAAAAGTAGTGGCGGTATTGGATGTCGACAGCTCGGAATTAAACGCCTACGATGCGGTGGATGCCCACTGGCTTGAAAAAATCTGTGACCTCCTCGCTCAGCAATTTCCCGCTGCATGAATTGGGTAAGTCTATTCCTACGCATTCGCTGGCTGCAGACAAAGCGTGAACTCACCGCAACCGGTTCACTAGGAATGGTGCTGGCTGCCGCTTTGTTTGTTGGCTTTCTTCATTGGTGGAGCGAAAAACTGCTCCTCTCACCAACTTACCTGGCGCTTCCTGCTTTGGCCTTGGTCTCGGTACATTTTACCCGCTCCGATCACCGTTTTCTTTTGATCCATTTTCCCAAACAGAAATCCCGCATCCTGCTGGCTGAATACTTCATCTTCTCCTCCCCTTTTTGGATAACGGGCTTTTACTTTCAACCACTTTGGGCTGGATTACTGCTGCCCTTGGCCCTGGTTCTGCCTTTTGTTCCGGTATTTAGTCTAGGTAAAACTCGCATCGAACTCCCAATAATTCGCTTTATTCCTATCCAATTTTACGAATGGAGGGCCAATATGCGCGAAAATCCTTGGGTTTGGTTGCTGGTTTTTGTGCTCCCCCTTTTTACCTTTTTCCACCTGTCTTTTCCCCTTGTTGCCTGGGTTTTGGAACTGTTTGCCCTTACCGGACTCTATAAACAAACTGAAGATTGGACCTTCCTACACCTGAACTATACCTCGCCCCGAAACCTTTTATTCCAAAAGTTCAAAACGCATTATTCCCTTTTACTTCTCGCCAACCTGCCTTCGGTGATTCTGTTCCTGGTTTTCAATCCTGATCTACTCTGGATACCCTCCGTTTTCGCTCTGCTTCTGGCTTTCCATGTATTTTACAACCTGGTTTGCAAGTATGCCTTTTATGAACCCAACCAACAGGTGCAGCCCAACCAAATTTGGGTTGGTATTGGCTTATTGGCATTATTGCTTCCTCCCTTTCTGCCTTTGCCCTTTTTCATGGCCTGGCGCTTCTATTACCGCTCAATTGCTAACCTAAATTCCTATTTCAATGCTTGACCTCCATTCGATCCACTTTTCTTACGATGAAGTAGAAATACTGAAAGGTATCAGTTTACAGCTTGAATCAGGTAAAATTCATGGTTTGGCTGGCATGAATGGCAGTGGAAAAACAACCTTACTGCAAGTAATTTATGGACTTCTAAAACCACAAAACGGAGATATACGGTTTAAAGGCAAACCCATTCAGATGCAAGAAACCGTATTTCTGGAAGCGGGAAATTACTTTTATCACCGACTAACCACAAAGGAAACCCTACAATTGTTTTCCGTTGCCAACCCTGGCTTTGAAATCAATCGATGGTTGGAAGTTTTTTCCCTGAGCGGAAAGGAATTTACCGAGGATCTTTCCACCGGTATGCGGAAAAAACTGGCCATTCTTTGTGCCTTGGCCAAGGATCAGGAATTGATGTTACTGGATGAACCCTTTAACGGATTGGATATGGAAAGTGTGATGGTATTGCATGCCGTGCTAAAAGAACTCCGAAAAAAAGGGAAAACAATTTTGATTACTTCCCATATTCTTGAAACACTGCTTGAGAATTGCGACAGCATTCAAACCTTTGCCGAGGGAAGGATTCTCCAATCGTACCGTCCGGATGAATACGAACAAATGAAAAAAGATTTTTTTGTGGGGCTGGAAGAAAAGCTGGAGCTATCGATTGGGGCTTTGATGCGGTAAGGGAATTCCAAGTTTTGAACTTGGAATTGGTTAATTGTAAGTCTCAGACTTACTGGGTAAAAAAAATTGGGCCATCCCTATTTTGCTATAACGAATTAGTTTAGCTATTCACTATTGATAAGTAGTATTTGGCGGGCCCCCAACCGCAAAAACCATTCTACCCTGTTTAAGCATTTACTAGGGCGGTTGGGTCAGGCTTTCGCTAATACTCCTCAGCCATTAGCCCCCCAAAATGCCCGGGGGCTAATGGCTTGCGGGGTATCACGCTCTATCCTTGCCCGACACCTCCGCATAGCATTCTACCGTAGCCTGACTTTTGCTTTTCATCCCGCAGCTGTCAAAGGAAATACAAAGACCATATATCCCAAGGTAATCAAGTTGTTATCTAATACCGAATGGACATAATGTATAGTCCAATTTTAGGCTCACATTTTCTTGAAAAAATTGGACTAACAAACTGTATCCTCGGCATTTACCAATCTAAATTTACAAATAGCCTTTGGACTATTTATAAATTAAAATTGGTATAATCTGTTTTAAAATGGATTTACAACCTCTTATGCCGTTTTAGAGGCAGATGCAGTATGAGAATATACAGCTAAAACTATATTTCAAGAGCGGCTGGAAGTGTATCACCAAAACTAAATTCGAAGTGCTTAGTGCCTTATTGCTTTTGCCGCATGATATTAGTAGCTCTTCCGTCAAATCAATCGCTACAGGTTATCCGCAACAAACTGTAGGGCATAATTTTTAATCATCTGTCGCACTTGACGAAACTGCGCTGCAATTTCCTCCTCCGTCCCCAATGCCTTTGCTGGGTCGGGAAAGTTTTGGTGAAACTTTTTGGCTTTAGTCGGAAAAATTGGACAGCGTTCTTTTGCGTTGTCGCAAACGGTGATTACAAAATCAAAGTCAATGTTGAAGTATTCGTCAATGTTGTTTGAAGTATGATGTGAGATATCAATGCCATCCTCTTTCATAGTGGCGATGGCTCTTGGATTTACTCCGTGAGTTTCAACGCCTGCACTATAAACTTCTGCCTTTTCGCCAACAATTTGTCGCAAATAACCTTCGGCCATTTGACTTCTGCAACTGTTGCCTGTGCATAAAACAAGTATTCGCTTCATCATGTTCGTTTAGCAGCAACCGGCTCCAGGTGTGCAGCACCCCTTGGTTGTTTCTACATCGGATAATTGAAGTTGTTTTTTGTCTTGCGGAACTCCGCAGTTATCTTTGGCTAAACAGTCCGTTTGCTTTGAAGTCAACACAAAGTTTTCACCTTGAAAGTCCAATCCGTATTTTCCAATGGTATCAGACTGATACTCAATTTCTATAGCTAAGTCTTCATTCCCGAACAGTTTTTCAGAAAGCGAAATAATCTTTAAAAGTTTGCTTGGTTCTAAACGATGGTCGGTGTCATGAGCAACCCAAACCTGAAAGTTGATTACTTTCTCCTGTCTGACAGTGCCGCCGCAGTCAATGAAATGTTTGGTTAAAAGTCCTGCCTCGGTGATGTGAAAGTGTCTTGGAACAAAAGTTCCGTTGGGTTGAACGAAGTTTACAGCGTTTACATTGTTCAAGTGTTGTTTGAAAGTTGATAATTTCATTTTGTATGTTTTTTAGTTAGCAACAATTGTTCTTCTTCTTTTCTAATTTGGATGAAATGTTTGCGAAATAGCTTTGAATTTTATCCAATGCCTTTTCGTCAATGCAGTAACAAATAGCGTTACCCTCAATGTTACCTTTAATAAATCCAGCGTTTTTAAGTTCCTTTAAGTGTTGCGAAACTGTCGGCTGAGCTAAAGGCAATTCATTCACAATGTCGCCACAAATACAAGTGTCCACATTCATTAAATACTCCATGATGGCTACCCTTGCAGGGTGTCCTAATGCCTTTGCTAGTGTTGCAATAGCGTTTTGTTGGTCGGTAAAATGTTCTGTTTTGGTGACTCCCATAATGTTATAGCTATATTGCAATATTACGATAATTATTTGAACAAGAAACCATCGTGGAAAATAATTTATCCACCATCAACTTTGGATTGGTCGGTCTGGATTGTCGGCTGTTTATCCGCACGAACTTTTGGGTGACGCAAGGTCGCTATTGAGTTGCAGATACCAAGGTAATTTCAGAAATAGTCCATAAGCTATTTCGAGAATTATTTTGGTAAATGCAGAGGATACAGAATAGTAGTCTAAGTTTTCCCTAAAAGAAACCTTAAAATTGGAATATATAGAATGCCCAATCGGTAATTATCCCTATGGCATATCCAAGGCGGAATCAAGGTTAAAGTGGATAAAAGGAAGAAAAAACCTTCCTACACATGCAAACAAAAAAATCCTGTTCGGAACAAAATTCCAAACAGGATTTGAAGATATTGCGATACCGGGAGGGCTTAAAACTAAGCTTGCTCGGTGCGGTAAGTTGCTTGTACGTAAACGGCTTTTAAACGCGTTTGACGAGAGCGAATGCAAGGCTTAGTAAACGATTGACGAGCACGTAGTTCTTTTACTACACCCGTTTTTTCGAATTTCTTCTTGTACTTTTTTAAGGCCTTTTCGATGCTTTCGCCTTCTTTGATTTGAACAACAATCATTGTCTGATTTAATTTTTTAAGGGGTGCAAAGATAAAACTTTTTTGATTCTACCAAATATTATTGAAGAATTTGTTTTCCAATAACTAATTTTTGGATTTCTGAGGTCCCCTCACCAATCGTGCAAAGCTTGCTATCTCTATAAAATTTCTCCACCGGGAAGTCTTTCGTATATCCATAACCACCAAAGATTTGAACAGCCTCAGTACTTACACGCACCGAAACTTCGGAAGCGTAATACTTGGCCATAGCAGCTTGGGTAGTCATTTTTAAATGCCTGTTTTTCATGTCGGCAGCTTGGAAGGTAAGCAGTTCGGCCGCTTCGATTTCGGTTGCCATATCAGCCAATTTAAAGGCAATAGCTTGGAAATTTGAAATCGGCTGTCCGAATTGTTCCCTTTCCTTTGAATATTTCAACGCAGCTTCATAAGCGCCTTTAGCAATACCTAATGAAAGAGCAGCAATGGAAATTCTTCCGCCATCCAACACTTTCATGGCTTGAATGAAACCGTCGCCTACTTTTCCCATGATTTGGCTTTCGTGTACCCTGCAGTTTTCGAAAATCATTTCAGCCGTTTCAGAGGCACGCATTCCCAACTTATTCTCTTTCTTTCCTGCTTTAAATCCAGGTGTTCCGCGCTCCACAATAAAGGCGGTAATACCATGTGAATCCAACAATTCGCCGGTACGGGCCAACACAACCGCTACATTGCCGGTAATACCGTGTGTAATCCAGTTTTTGGCACCGTTCAACACCCAATGGTCGCCATCTTTGGTAGCCACCACTTTCATACGCATGGCATCGCTACCGGTATTTGACTCGGTAAGTCCCCAAGCACCAATCCACTCGCCCGTAGCCAATTTTGGCAAATATTTACGTTTTTGTTCTTCGTTTCCGAATTGTAAAATATGGCCAGTACACAAGGAGTTGTGGGCTGCCATAGACAAACCAATAGAACCGCATACTTTGGCCAGTTCGCTGATGGCGGTAACATATTCAAGGTAACCGAAACCAGATCCGCCGTATTCGGTTGGAACTAAAACTCCCATTAATCCCAATTCGCCCAATTGACGGAAAACCTCTACTGGAAATTCTTGGCTTTCGTCCCATTCCATTAAACGAGGTTTGATGTTTTTTTCAGCAAAATCCCTCACCATTTTGGCAATCATGGCTTGGTTTTCGTTCTGTTCAAAGTTCATGCGTTGTTGTATTAGATGGGCAAAGGTAGAAATCTTCTTTATTTTTACTCGGAAATTGTCTGCGCAATATGCAATTCCTTGAAATGATTCAAATATTGGAATTGAACCTGTCATCAATTTACCTTCCTGATTCGACTTTTGTAGCAGTAAAATCCATTACACTCATTAACCCAAATTAATCAATAGGAGGAATTATTAATCCGAACTACTTGATTTAGTTGGGTTTACCCCGATTTAGTAGTTGTTATCAATTTGGACAAACAAATTGATTTACAACTGGTTAATCGTTTATGCATTTCTAATGCGTAATCTGGGATTAACCAAAGCAAAGGGATTAAGTCTTTCAAAAACCTATCACCAACAACACATTTAAGGCTTGAATGTTTAATATACCACCAACAACCGGGCACGAAGAACCCCGGGCAACGATAGGAACGGAAAGCCCACAGCGGCCTGAGCTTTAGCGATAGGCGCGAGGACTTGCAGTGGATAGCGTGACCCGAACGCCCACGGTAGAAAAGCTTCAATTTTTGGTGAAATGTATTTTGGGCGGAGGGGGCCCGCCAAAACCTACTTTTTATTCAAAAAACAATCCATTCTTCAGCCTTATACTCAACCTGAACGGGAAGCAAATCATTTTTTTTCTTTACAAAAGCCTTGTTGGATGAGGGTTTTCGGCGGTTTGAAAGGTCCGAAGCTTGTTAACATGGCTTGGTGAATAAAAAATAAACTTACCTTTGCCGGAAAGGAGGAAACTATCATGTCCGTATTTTCTGGAAATAAATCAGCTAACAAAGAGTCGGTAGATACCGGTTCAATTAATTTAATTGGCAACGGTACCACCATCGAAGGGGATATTAAAGCCAATGGCGATGTTCGTATCGACGGATTGTTGACTGGGTCTATCAATACCAAAGGTAAATTGGTGGTTGGCCCTTCAGGGAAAATTGAGGGTGAAGTAATTTGTCAAAACGCCGATATTTCGGGCGCTATAAATGGCAAAGTAACAGTTTCGGACCTTTTATCGCTGAAAGCTTCTGCCAAATTAAACGGGGATATCGTTACCGGTAAATTAGCTATCGAACCTGGAGCAACCTTTACTGGAGCTTGCAGCATGAACGGGGGTGTGGTAAAAGAAATAAACCGCAATGCCCAACAAGCAAACGCCAAAACCGCTTAACGACTACGCTCGCTGGAGCAGCCTTTCCTTTCAAATGATTGGAGTAATTTTGGCCTTGGTGTTTTTAGGCCATTACCTCGATGGCTATCTTCATTTTTCGCATCCTTTCCTCACCATCACCGGCTCGGTTTTAGGGGCTGGCTTAGCTTTTTATTTGTTGATACGGGAAGCTATTCGGAAGTAGTACCGAATGGACATTATGTATAGTCCAATTTTAGGCTCGCATTTTCTTGAAAAAACTGGACTAATATACTGTATCCTCGGCATTTACCAATCTAAATTGGTATAACGGTTGAGCTTGATTCCTGTTCCAAAAAAGCTCGAATTTCCTTGTGCATCCTTTCCAAATTCCCCTCCATAAAATCATAATGGTCTTTGCCTTCTAAAAAGACTATCTGCAAATTAGGCAAAAAACGCTCCCAGCCATTTCCTAAGGCTTTTATACCTTTCAAGGATTTCTCGGACCGGAACAACAAACACTTCCCGTTGTACTCGGTAGTTGGAACAGCATAGGTTTTAAATAACTTGGGATTGGGCGGACCACCTTTGCCAACATGGGTTCCAAACCATTTGAACAACTTGGTTGCAACCAGTTTTTTTACATTGTACCAACCCCATTCGCCACGCTGTATAGCCGCTGGCAGTTGTTTTATGGATTTAACTGGTTCGTACATGGGAAAAGCATCCAAAAGCACCAAGGGGATTTTTAGTCCGGTTTGAGCTTCGATATGCTTGATTACCCGCTGTGCCAATTGAACACCTCTGCACAAGGCTACAAACCCTTTAATATTTCCGGCCTCTTCCATCCATTTATATTGCTGCAAAAGCAGGGTAAAGCCGGTTTCAACAGGATAATCGGGATTGTATTTCACCAAAACCACTTCACCTAAATCGTCGCATTGTTTGGCCAGTTCAAGGAATTCAGGTTTGTAGTTCCAATCGGGGAAGAAAAAGACTTTACCTGCCTTTGACGAAGGTATCTCCTCCGCTTTCAACCAATCCATCAACTGTTGGGGCTTTACATTTTTACCCCAGCGTTGCAAGGGAATTTCCCAGTCAAAAAGGGCTTGCAAGTCGGCCAAAAAATGCACAAACGACATGGAATCGCCTCCTGCCTCCTCAAATCCGAGGTTGTGTTCAAAGCTGCTGCTAGGTAGGTAGTTGACCCAAACGGAGCGGATTTTTTGGGAAACGGAAGGTAAAGGGACACTGTCATTCTCCTTTATGGTACGGGACTTTTCCTCGTCCAACTGTTTTAGCTGATTATAATCTACTTTGAAATTGGGTAGCAAAGGCAATTGTTCCAAAGCATGGTATTCCTTGGGTTGGGCATAATCGGGCAATTGTCTTTGTGCCAGTTCCTTTAGCCTGGCTTCGGTTCCTTCCTGGCTTCGGGATTGGAAATAAACGATGGGCCAAACGGTTTCTTTTTGGTTGCGAAACACCAGGGCCAATTCCTCTACCTCTGCCAAAGATTTAAGTACACTTTCTATTTCTGAGGCCTCTACCCGATACCCATTGATTTTAACCTGCCTGTCTTTTCGGCCCAAAAACAGCAATTGTCCTTGCTCATCTATCTGTCCTAAATCCCCTGTTTTGAACCTTCTTTCTTTTCCTAAATCTTCAAAACTGCTTTGGGTAAGTTCGGGGTTGTTCCAATAACCTAGAGCTAGATGGGCGCTGCGTACAACAATTTCTCCGGCCTCTCCGGTTTCAACAGGATGGCCAGCTTCGTTCCACAGTTCCATAATTCGATCTGGAACGGCATATCCCATTTTCAACAGAGGTTCGGCAGGCAATTGCTTGGACGATAGAAAACGCTGCCTGTAAATGGTGGCATTTTCGGTTGACCCAATGCCGACATACAAAAACGCCTCTTCCGAAAAATGGGTTTTAAACAGCTCGGCATCACTGCCATAGATGCGATCTCCGGCCAAGTAAACCAAGCGAACCAAAGGGAACCTACGCTTGGTAAGGCGCAAAAAGCCTCTGAAAATGGTAGGAAGTGAATGGTAAATGCTGAGTTTGTTCTGAAGAATAAAGTCATCCAATCCGGTTAATCCCAAGGTTTTCAAATCCCGCATAAACAAACTTGCGCCACAAAGCAAAGAACCATAAATGTCGCGTATGGCGCCATTTACAGACGGGTGGTAAAGCAGACTTAACCGGTCGCTCGAATGAAGATGCACCGATTCGATGTACTGTCCAACATCGTGAAGTAAATTGGCTTGGCTCTGAAACACACCTTTGGGCTGGCCGGTTGAACCCGAAGTATAAAGGATATAAGCAATGCTATTGGGCTGTGCTTGAAAGGCAGGATGTTCTGGAATTGCTTGTTTCAGTTGATCTTGCACATAAAACGTATCCACCAACAGTTGAACCCCCGCTTGTTCAATTATACTTTTTCGTCGCTCTATGGGTGTATGGATGTCGAGCGGCAAATAAGGAATGCCCGCCGCCAAACAAGCCAACATGCTCATGGGAAAATAAACGGAATTGGGTAACAACAAGGCAATGGGACGAGTTGGATCCAACCCGGATAGACCTTGCCACAATTTTCGGGCACCTTCTTCAAGTTCCAAATAAGTCAACTGGGTGGAACCATCAGAAACCGCCACCTTGGTTGGAAAAGCAGCCACCTGACCCTGAAAGTGTTCCCAAACGGATTTCTCCAGCCAATCTGAACCCAGTTGCGTTTTGGGCAAATCAACCGGACCACCAAAATCGAGGGGCGGTACGAAACCTAATGGCTGTACTTGGCTTTCCATTGCTGAATAAGATTGGTTGGAAAATGCATAGGCAATACGCATCCGGCGGTTAAAAAAGGGTGAGGCTTTTCTTGCTCCGGCGCATGGAGTTGTTTCAGCGATAAACCTGGCCAATGATTAGACTTCACAACGTGATCGGGGTTCTGTTCATAATGGATAATACAGTCTTCGGGTATGGCTTCCATCAAAAAAGGGGGCAACTTTTCACCATGTAAGTGAACCACGGTTTGTATTCTCGCTCTTTCTCGAAGAGGAATTGCATCATACGCTTCGAATATTTCTTGGAAGGATCCTAGTGCCTGATGAAGCGGCCCGGCTTGTCCTATGGCATAAAACAAGGCATCCGCATCCGTTAGAGCATCCATTTGACCGACAGTGTTTTCGAGCAATCGATCAAGACTGGTGCGCAACAGAATAGGATTTGACCTAACTAATTCCTTCACCCCTTCAACCCCCACCAGTTGTACCAATTGGGTACTGGGACTAAACACTGTTTGGAGCACCGGTTTCCTTACTTTCAGTCCATTCTTTACTTCGATTACAGCAATTCGAGCATGCTCTAAAAACAATTGGCCGGGCTTGTTTCCCTTTAATTTATGCAGCTGTTGGATAGAAGCATCCGCGATTTCTCGTTTGCCCGCAAAGTTCCCGTTCCAATGACTTGAAAACCCAAAATCCTGCAATTGCCAAGTGCTAGCCGGTGTGATTTTTACTAAATCGAAATCAAATTGTTCTTGGAAAGCCAAAACGGCCTTGGCTAAGGACTTCCCGTTCTGATCTTGCTCGGGAAAATGCCGCCAAAAACCAATTCCTGCATAGGGTAAAGAAACTGACACGGTGCGAAAGTAAGGAAAGCTTTACCATTCCTTGATTTCACCCTACCAAAAAATTCTATCCTAAGTTAAACTTCTTCAGGTGCTCAGGCATTCGCTCGGGCGCCTCAATGGTTTCAATGGTTTCGTTATCGCGGATTACATGTGGGTTCGACTGCATATCAATCATCACCACTTTGGGTCTCATCTGAATAAACTGCATCCACTGAGTCATATTGTAGGCTCCAACCTTATGCACCACTACATGGTCGCCTTTGTTCAATAAAGGCAAATTAACCGATTCCCTAACCACATCAATGTTCATACACAAGGGACCGTACAACACCATGTCTTCGCTGTGATGCGAAAATTCTTGTGCCGGACTAATTTTATGCTCATACCAAAAGGCAGTGAACAGAATATTCACCCCAAAATCCATAATGGTAGCCCTTCGGCCGTCGCTCAAGCGTTTAGTGGCAATTACACTTCCTAGTAAATAACCGGCATCGTCGATCAAAACCCGTCCCGATTCCAAAATCAACAGGGGCAACTCTTCGCGCTGAAAACCAACATTCAAAATAGTGGAAGTAATCACCTCCGCAAAATCGTCTACACTGGGCACAATATCAGCACCAGGCAAATAGGAACCTCTTAATGTATTTGCACTAGGGAATCCGCCACCTAAATCGAGGTATTGAATGGCTTTGCCAAATTTATTGCGTATGCCCAATGCCAAATCAGCCAGTTTGTAGGCGGCTACACCATAAGCCGAAGCAGTAAGCATAAATGTTCCGATATGGCAATGCAAGCCTACCAAATCCAATTTAGGGGAGGCCATGATTTTGGTAATGGCATTCCAAGCTTGGCCACTTTCATAGTTAAAGCCAAATCGGTCCCACATCGGATACACACCGGTATCCATATTCACCCGAATGGCAACCCTAGCCTTTTTCTCCGAGTTCTCTAGCAATTCTACCAATTCGTAGAGTTCATCAAAATGGTCGATATGGATCAGGGAATTCCCTTCCACCGCCATTTTCAGGTCTTCTTTGGTCTTTTCCGGACCATTGAAAATGATTTTTTCAGGAGGCACCCCGTTTTTCAGTGCCTTTTTATACTCAAATCCCGAAACCACTTCTGCCCAACTGCCTTCTTGGTGGAACACATTACAAACAGCATTGATGTAGTTCGTTTTGTAACTCCAGGCAAATTGCACTTTTGGATAACGGGTTTTGAAAGCCCGCACCGCATTCTGGTAGTTTTTCCGGATTTGGCGCTCACTGATTACAAAACAGGGTGAACCATAGTTTTGGATCAATTCTTTTACAGCAACCCCCTCAATATGGGTCACGGGTGCATATTCGGTTTTGGTCCCGAATTTATTCATAAGCCCTGCATTCAATTTCTTTAGAAAAGGGCGTTCATACTTTAACTTAGACATGGTATTGGAGCTGTTTTGGGTGGGTAGTTCTATTTTTTTGTGCGGAATTCACCGGTTGCCGAAACTTCTTGGAAATCGGCCACATCGGTAATCAAATCCCAAGAATAGCGAATAAACATTTTTCCAGATTCATAGGAAGTAAAGGGGGCCACCTTTTCGCCTAAGGCCATTTTTACAAGCGAGGCTGGCTGGTTTTGTCCGGCTCCCACACTCAGGTAAATCCAAGCCGGAAAACGGGGATTCACTTCCATAATATAAGGTTTTCCATCGGCACTCATCATGATTTCAATTTCAAATCCACCTTTCCAATGGGTGGCTTTTACAAATTTCTGGGCCAATTCAATCAAACGGTCATCTTCCAAAGTAATCCCGGCCCAAGCCTTTCCTTTATCGGTAATAAAGAGTTTCCGCATGGGAATTATACTTACTGCATTCCCTTCACCATCGCCCAAAGCCGCAATATTCACTTCGGTGCCATTGATGAATTCTTGAATAATCACTGGGGTCCCCCATTTGGCACTTAGCTTATAAAAAGCTTTTTGGGCCTGTTCCAAAGTTTGGCAAACCGAAGCTTCATAAAACTTCCCCTTTACCACCAAAGGATAGCCCAATTCAAGGGCTACATCCTGAATTTCAGCCGCCGAATAAATTACACGGTCACGGGGTACAAAAAGCTCATGTTTAGCACCGAAAGCCGAAAGGTTCATTTTATCCCGGGCGTCGAACATCTCGGTCGTTGGCAAAAAAGTATGCATACCCTTGGTGCGCAAAAAGTCGGAAAGACGAATAAAATTGTACAGCTCCGCATCAAAATTGGGGACAATAACATCAATGGGATCCTTTTCATGAATATAGAGCAAGCGCCCGGCCAAAGCATCGGTACCAGCCGCCGGATACGGAATTTGATACGTCGCATCACACATACCAGGCATATAAATACCGGGTTCCAAACTTTCATAGCTCAGCCCAATTATCCGCACATCAAAATCTTGGCAGTCGCGAATGCCGCGTATTACAGCCACTCCAGGTCCCGGACTATCCACCGCATTCAGTCCGGTAACGGCAACAGTTATTTTCTTCTTTTCCATTTTTTATCGCTGGTTTCTTAGCGTTGCATCATGTTGTTATCCTTCATTTGTGAAAGAAAATCATCAATATCCTTTTCCAAAAGAGTCTTTTCAACATCATATTTTTCCAACAAAACCATTTTTATTTGTTCGGGCGACCGATCTTCCTTCAACAAATTAATTACCTCAGCCCCAATCGGATTAACCGAAAAACTATCTCCTGTGCTGGGATTAAAAATGAATCCCGATTCGGATACCGCAAGATTTTTATTCAATTTCATGGCGAAAATTTAAGCTATGACGAAAATGGTTTACAAAGGTTTAAAGGTAATCTTTCATAAATTCCAATAAATAAAAACCTGCTTTGGGGCCAAGCTTTGTGTAAATTCTATTTTTATCCCAAATTAATCAATAGGAGGATTTACAAATCCGAACTGCTTGATTTAGTTGGGTTTACCTTGATTTAGTAGTTGTTATCAATTTGGCCATCCAAATTGATTTACAACTGGTTAATCGTTTATCCATTTCTAATGCGTAATTTGGGTTTATTTGGCGGGTCCCTTTTCGGCCAAACAATTTACCAAAAAACAAACTTTCTACCGGGCCGAAAAGGTCGCGCTTTCGGCTGTAGTCCTCAGGCTGCTCCGTGCCTCCGCATCCTTGTGGGCTACTTGCCTCTATCGCTACCCGAATCCCCGCCTTAGCTTTTATGAAGTTCTACCCTTTTTCCTTCCGCTCCACCTTTTGTACATGAATGCCAAGCAATTTTTCTTGTTCATTTTTTAAAAAGAAGAAATAATCATCTCCTCCATCTTTCAACTTTAACTGCTTTCGAATTTCATCTACACCTATGCCTGCATTTCGTTCAGCAAGGTTGGCCTTTTTTATCCCCTTTTCTTTTAAATATTGAAGCATCTGCTTAAGTCCACCTTCTACTTGGGTCACCACAGCAAATTGCCTACCTTGAAAGTGGGGAATAAATTCCTTCCCCATCAAATAAGGTGTTTCCGTGTAAATGGCTTCCAATCCCAGGCTTTGGGCATAGGTTTTCCAAAGTTTTAGTTTAATCAAAGCTACATTGGGTTCAAAAAACCACAGCCCAAGTCCATTATTCTTGGCTGCGCTTTCAAGGATATCTCCAGCAAACTGCTGAATTCCCGTTGGAGTAAGGTTGACCGAAATGCGTTGAACCGAGGCCGAGGTATGAGGCTCTACAACCACCAGCAACTCCTTTAATTCATTCTGCAAGGCAATGGCAAAAATTTTGGAAACACCCTCCATTCTTCGTTCTACTTCAGTTGGTTCAAACAAAGGACTCAGTTTCAACAACACGGTGCATCCTTTGGTTTGCAACTCGGGCAACAAATCCAATACATTGGGCGAACATTCCTCCAACAAAAATTTCCGACTGCTCCCTGCCCTTCGGTCGGGATCAAGGTATACCACCGAATTGGGTTCCACCGCTTGAATAAAGGTTTCTGCCTGGGCTTGAATACGTTGGATATTGGCAAGACCCAATTTTTCGAAATTATGGCGCACCAATTGGTTCAAGGCTTCATCCGAATCTACCCCAATTACCTTTTCAAACGAATTGGCAAAAGCCCAATCATCCACCCCCAATCCACCTGTCAAATCGTATAGTATTCGTCCTTTAAAATGCTGAGCTTTAAACCTAGCTACTTCTTCTGCTGTGGCTTGCTCCAAAGCTCTTCGGGTAAAAAGACATCGGTTTTTGTACCAGGTAGGCAGTTTGGACTTGGCTTTTTGTAAACAATGAATTTGCTCGAGGGCCTCCCGCACATCAAACTCCGGATGAGCCTTTGCTTTCAAAGCTAATTGGGCTGTATTAGCCTGCAAATTGGTTTCTATAAATTGGTGGAAAGCCGGAGGGTACACCTCGCAAAGGTAGTTTTATTACTACAAATCGACTTCCATTTGACTTTATCTAATTTATTATATTTGCACAATATGAGTCCTTTGGAAACAGACTATTTAATTAGATGTATTTCTTCTTTGGAAAAAGCATATACCTTGCTACAACAACATCCCGATTCGAGTTTAGAATATGAACTTTTTCGATCAGCCAGTATTAAAGAATTTGAGCTAGTTTTGGAGCAATCAGGGAAATTATTAAAAAAAATTCTTAAACCGTTTTTTCATTCTTCAAAAGCAGTAGATGCCTTACCGTTTAAGGACATTTTTAGGTATGCTGCTAAACATTCTGTTATCTCAACAGAAGCATGCGAAAGATGGTTGGTTTATAGGGACAACCGAAATTCAACTGCACATGATTATGGTGTTGGTTTTGCAGAAGAAACATTAAAAGTCATTCCATCCTTAATAGAAGATGCTAAATTATTGGCTTCAATTGTAAAATCTTTTGAAAATGAAAATCCGTAATCAAGACAAAGAAGCTTTGGTAAGAATTTTTTCAGATTCCCCAATGTCCTTTGAGATTTGGGCTTACGGTTCAAGGGTAAATGGAGAAGCGCATGATGGTAGCGATTTAGATTTGGTGGTTCGAAGTAAAAATCAAGAACCTGTCCCAATTAAGCAATATTCTGAATGGTTGGAGAAAATCCAAGAGAGCAATATCCCTATTTTAGTTCAACTTTTCGATTGGACAAGAATTCCTGAAAGTTTTAAAAAATCAATTTTAATTAAACACGAAGTTTTGTTTGAAAAATAGCTTAGGGTTGATCCTCAGCAAAGTTCAATACAAAACCATCTGGATCAAAAATGGAATTCGGTTGCTCCTAAGTTGATTGACATAGCCAAAAGATTTTTAAGTAACAACCTACACGCCTACCGCTTTTCTATTTTCCTTGGCTAATATCGCTGCTTCAATATCTTCCAATCGTCCCTTTGGGATAGCGCCTATGAGTTTTTTGGTGTATTCCGTTTGCGGATTGTTGTAGATAGCATCGGCATCGCCCATTTCTTCAATTTTTCCTTTGTTCATTACCACCATGCGGTCGCTCATGAATTTAACCACACTCAAATCATGACTGATGAAAATATAGGTAAACTGGTTGTCGCGTTTGAGTTCATTGAGCAAGTTGAGTACTTGTGCTTGAATAGACACATCTAAGGCAGAAACCGATTCGTCGCATATAATAAATTTAGGTTTCAAGGCCAAAGCCCTTGCAATACAAATACGTTGCCTTTGTCCGCCCGAAAATTCGTGAGGATACCTGTAGAAATGTGATTCCAGCATATTTACCCGGGTCAACAGTTCCATAACACGGTCTTTTCGTTCGGCATCACTCCCCAAAATTCCATGAACTTGCATGGGTTCCATAATGGCTTGACCTACGGTAATTCTTGGATTGAGGGAAGAATAAGGGTCTTGGAAAATGATTTGGATGTCCTTTCGCATTTCCCGCAAATCGTTTTTGGATAAGGCTGCCAAATCCTTTCCTTGGAAAATAGCCTGGCCGGAGCTTGGCTCAATCAGTCGTAGAATCGTCCGGCCCAAGGTTGTTTTACCGCAACCCGATTCACCCACCAATCCCAAGGTTTCTCCGGGAAACACGTTGAAACTTACATTGTCAACGGCCTTCACATAGTCTTTTGGTTTGCCCAACCAATCCTTATTTAAGGGAAAATACGTACATAGATTGTTCACTTCCAAAACAGGTTTTCGGGCATAGAGTTCGTTATGTCCGGCCTTTCTTTCCTCTTGGCTTACGACAAAGGCGTCCGTTACTTCTTTGATACTATGCGGAATTTCAGAAATAATCCCTTCTTCGTCAACCGTCATAAAATCGGCCACGGTTGGAAGGGTTTTCAATCGACGGTCTAAAGGAGGACGACAGGCCAAAAGCCCTTTGGTATAAGGGTGTTTGGGATTGCTAAAAATATCCTTAACACTGCCTTGCTCTACAACCTTTCCTTTATACATCACCACTACCTTATCGGCCAATTCGGCAATCACACCTAAATCATGGGTAATGAACATGATACTCATATCGTGCTGTTGTTGCAGCTTGAGCATAAGTTCGAGTATGGTTTTTTGAACAGTTACATCCAAGGCTGTAGTTGGTTCGTCGGCAATCAGCACCGATGGGTTGCAGCTCATGGCCATAGCAATCATCACCCTTTGTTTTTGTCCACCGCTAAGTTGATGCGGGTAAGATTCGAAAATCGATTCAGGACGGGGCAACTGTACTTCTTTAAATAGTTCGATAGTTTTGGCTTTGGCCTCGGCTTTACTAACCTTTTGGTGCAGGAAAATAGCCTCCATCACCTGGTTTCCACAGGTAAAAACCGGGTTGAGTGAAGTCATAGGTTCCTGAAAGATCATGGCAATTTCATTGCCTCGCAGACTACGCATTTCCTTATCACTCAGTTGGAGGAGGTTAACCGGACCATTCTTTCCGTGATAGATAATTTCACCACCTGTAATTTTTCCTGGAGGGTTTGGGATAAGCCGCATCACACTCAGCGAGGTAACCGACTTGCCAGAACCCGATTCACCCACAATGCCAACAGTTTCACCTCTGTTGATGGTAAAACTTACATCGTTTACAGCTTTCAACATTTTGCCATCGCTGCTAAATTCAGTAACTAAGTTGCGTATTTCTAATAGGGGTTCTGCCATGCTGCGAACTTAGGAAAAAGATTTTATTCCAAAGGCTAATAAAGATAGAGAAAAGCGAATACCTAGTTTACAGAATGGATGCGCCAACTTTTTGCTTTAAATTTAACCCAAAGTAGGACTTTAAGCCTAGATACGATAGGGAAGTGAACTTACAAAGTTCTTTGCTGGGCATGGAAGACCAATCAGGCATTCCTTCAACTACCAAAAACAAAAACCGCCCACGAAGGAGCGGCTCTTGCGTTTACCTGTAATTACCCGCTGTAGGGGGAGGATTCGAACCTCCAAAGAGTGGTTAGCCACGGTTTTCGCCTTGGTTTCTCCCAGTTTCTCCACCGCCGCGACAGGGCGGCATGTCTGCCGGTTTCATCACCCCACAGTATTGTGGTTAACAAAACTTCAAATATCTTGTTGTTTTGTTGATACAAATGTAAAGCACTGAAACATTCATTGAACAAAAAACTATAATATTGCATAAAATTTATTGTATTATTAATAAATAGGTACAAAACTTAACAAGTATGCAAATTCAACCTGAAAATCACATCCAAACTTATTTACCTGACAAAACGGATTTAGCCATTTTGCGGCTATTGATGCAGGATGCAAGCCTTCCGTACACTGAAATCGGCGCAAAAGTGTTCGTTTCGCCAGGTACCGTTCACTTTCGAATGAAGAAAATGGAAGAGGCCGGATTGGTTAAAGGAAGCAGTTTATTGCTGGACCCCACCAAATTTGGGTACGACTTAGTTGTTTTTGTTGGTGTTTATCTTGAGCATGGTTCGGCTTACAAGGAAGTAGTTGCCGAATTCGAAAAGATACCAGAAATCACTGAAGCACATTATATAACGGGCAACTACAGTGTGTTTATGAAAATTATTTGTCGAAACACCCAACATTTAAGACAGATACTCAATGATCGGGTTCAAGGAATACCGGGCGTTCAACGTACCGAAACTTTTGTATCCTTAGAAGAGAGCATCAATCGGAGCATTTTACCAGGATAGCTTAAGTGAAAGAAGATTTTTTCAGATTTTCCTTTATTTCTAAAACAGGCCTTACCTTTGCGCCATGCGTTTGCCTGTAACTGTTTTTCTGCTCCTTTCCATTTTGTTGGGAAGCCTGTCAAAAACATGGGTTTATTCGCATTACCAATTGAATTATGATTTGTATTCCAAGGTGCTGTGTGTTAATAAAGACAAGCCTAAAATGGACTGCCATGGAAAATGTCAATTGAAAAAGGAAATGGACCGGCAGGATCAACAAGAAAATGCTTCCCTTCCCAAAGAAAGTATTTCCGACCTTTACTTCAACAATGCCCAAACGCCTTTCTTACCTTTCCATTGGATTGAATCCGTTTGGGAACAACAACCAATTCCAAGCTTGCTTTTAGGGCAGGTTCTTTCGGTTTTTCAGCCACCGGAACAGTAAATTTTCTAGACCAAAAACCCTATGGGAGACAGTTTTTTCTGTTCCCCCAGCACACCTTATTTAGAAAATTTAAAAATCGAAAAATGAACTTTACAAAATTATTCGCAGCTCTTGCTGTATTGTCTATTGGCTTTGTTTCTTGTAAAAAAGAAGAAACCTCCACAAAAACGTCTCAAAACCTATCTTTCCATATTCACACGATGGCTGGCGCTGCTGAAATTAACGACGCAGACGTATTTACCACCTCAACTGGAAGAAAAATCACCTTTAGCGACCTACGCTACTATATCTCCAATATCGTTTTAATTAAAGAAGACGGAACAGAATATCCGATTTCAAATAAAGTGTTGTTGGCTGGTATTGAGAAAGAAGAACACGCTCTTGGCGAAGTTCCAGTTGGCAAATACAAAGGTTTTAAATTCCTTTTGGGCCTTGATTCGGCTACTAACCACTCCGACCCTTCAACCTACGCTGCCGGAGACCCTTTGGCTATGCAAACACCTTCTATTCATTGGGATTGGAACAGTGGCTACATTTTCTTTAAAGCCGAAGGTCAAGTTGATACTTCAGCTGCTGGAAATTTAGCTCCTAACCATGATTTCTTCTTCCATATCGGTATGGATATGCTAGCTCGCCAAATTGACTTTTCTACCTCTGCTTTTGAAGTAACAGCCGATGGCGAAAAATTCGTTCATATGAATTTCGACTTCCTAACGGCTATTCAAAATGTAGATCTAACTACCGAAACCATGACTCACACTATGGGCCCAGGTATGCCTTTGGCAACTAAAATTGCCAATAATTACCAAGCTGCTTTCGAAGTAGAAGATCACTAATTTCTAAACAATAGGGGCGAATATCAAAAAATTCGCCCCTCTTTTTTTATGAAAAAATTCTATCCCCTTTTTTTAGTCGGTATTCTTTTCTCCGCTTGTCAAAAGGATCCTTTATTGGGCGACGCGGTAATAGCCCTTCCAATCCCAAAAGGATTTCCAACACCTGAAATACCTTCCGACAACCAGCCGACCCTTTACCGCATCTCACTCGGAAAACGTCTGTTTAACGACCCCATTTTATCGAGAGACAGTACAATTTCCTGCGCCTCCTGTCATTTAGAGAATTTAAAATTTGTCGATAGCTTGGCCTTTAGCAAAGGAATCGACAACCAAAACACCATGCGTAATAGCATGACCATCCTCAATGTAGCGTATCAACCCTCCCTGTTTTGGGATGGCGGAGTACCAACCCTTGAACAACAGGTATTGGCACCCATTTCCAATCCACTAGAGCTTGATTTTGATGTAAACTTAGTGGTGGAACGATTAAAAAACCATCCAGAATATCCTGCTCTCTTCGAACAAGCTTATGGTCAAGGCCCTTCGGTATACACCTTAACAAGAGCCATTGCTAATTTCGAACGAACATTGTATACAGGATTTAGTCGCTACGATGATTATTTATACAACAAAAATACTGCTGCCTTAACTGAATCTGAAAAGCGAGGAATGACCTTGTTTTTTAATGAAGAAGGCGACTGCTTCCATTGCCATGGCGGCTACAATTTTACTGATTACAGCTTTCATAACAATGGAATTTATGAGGCTTATGCCGACAGTGGACGCGCTAGGATTACAGGCAAAAACCAAGACGTAGGTAAATTTAAAGTCCCTTCTCTTCGAAACATCGCCCACACCGGCCCCTATATGCACGATGGATCCATGAAAACATTAGAAGAGGTGGTTGAACATTATGCCAGCGGTGGAAAAAACCATCCGAACAAAAGCGGCTTGATCTTCCCCAAAAATCTTTCTGCCCAAGATAAAGCAGACTTGGTGAATTTCATGAAAGCCTTGTCGGATTAATAACATTGCCCTAAAAATTTACAAGAGCTAAAAAGCCTGATTGGAATAGCGATATTACCAAATCAGGCTTTTTGCATTTAATTTTACCCTCCGGCATTCTATTGTACCTAGAACCCTCTAATTTTGCTCCTTCAAAACCCAACCTTGAATAAAATCCTGATTATCGATGATGAAGAAAAACTAGGTCAACTATTGGCTCGTATCATCGGTTTGGAAGGATTTGAAACCATGGTGGCCAAGGATGGCAAAACGGGTTTGAAATTGCTCGACCAACAGCCCTTCGACCTAGTACTCTGCGATGTAAAATTGCCCGATTTCAACGGTGTAGACCTTTGTAAACGCATAAAAGACAAATTTCCAATAATTGAGGTTATTCTCCTCACGGCTTATGGCACCATTCCTGATGGAGTACAAGGCATGAAAAATGGAGCTTTCGATTACCTTACCAAAGGCGATGAAAACAATAAAATTATTCCCCTTGTGCACCGCGCCATCGAAAAGGTAGAATTGGCCAAAAGGGTGAACCACTTGGAGAAACGACTTGAAAATCGCTCTTCCTTTGCTGCCATTATCGGAGATTCATTGGCCATACGACAAGCCATTGCCTTAGCCAAGAAGGTGGCGGTATCGGATACCACCGTTTTGCTAACTGGGGAAACTGGCACAGGAAAAGAAGTGTTTGCTAATGCTATCCATAATGAAAGTCCGAGACAAAAGGAACACTTCGTTGCTGTAAACTGCTCTGCCTTTTCGAAAGAGTTGCTGGAAAGCGAATTGTTTGGACATAAGGCTGGATCGTTTACTGGAGCAATCCGCGATAAACAAGGCTTGTTCGAAGAGGCCAACCGAGGAACCCTTTTTTTGGACGAAATTGGTGAAATGCCGTTGGATCTTCAGGCCAAATTGTTGCGAGTGCTTGAAACTGGAGAATTTCATAAAGTAGGTGAAAGCAAAACAAGCAAAACCAATGTTCGAATAATTGCAGCAACCAACCGCAATTTAAAGAATGAGGTAGAGAAAGACCACTTCAGAGAAGATTTATTTTACCGTATTTCCACTTTCCAAATCCAGCTTCCTCCCTTGCGCGAACGTCTGGACGATTTGGACTTGTTTTGCAAATATTTCCTTTCCTATTTCTGTCACAAAACCAAAAAGCGGATCGGAGGCTATTCCGCCGAATTCATAGGCGCCCTTAAAAGCCATGCCTGGAATGGGAATATCCGTGAGCTCAAAAATGTCATCGAACGGGCCGTGATTCTTTGTGAAGAGGAACAACTACAAAAAGAACATCTTCCTTTAGAATTTCAGGCGCTTTCATCCAAAAACGCCAAACAACTTTCGGCCTTTGATTTGGCCAGTGCTGAAAAAATACATATCCAAAAGGTGTTGAACTATACCAATGGGAATAAAACCAAAACAGCGGATTTGCTGGGTATTGCTTTAACAACCCTGTACAGGAAACTGGACGAATTTGGGATGAATGGATTGAAATAAAGTAGGCTTTTCAAAGCTAAAATTATTGGTCAACTCCTTTCTCAAGTATTTCTGTCCCTTTTTCTGCAGGTAAATTTTGCATTGAAGTTTATCCCAAATTCAGCATTAGAAATCTATTACAGCTTCCAACTGCTTCAAATACAAGGATTTCAGAACAATTTTTGACTTCAAAATAGTTTACTATTCCTTCACCCAAAAATTAACCTGAAACCCTCGTCTTTATTGCATTTGAAAGCTTCATTACGATTTCTAATGCGTAATCTGGGTTTATTTAAACCACGAATGCCTAGTACTGGGGTCTCGGGTAGCGATAGAGGCAAGTAGCCCACAGCATACTGGAGCTTCGCGGAAGGATGCGAGGACTACAGCCGAAAGCGCGACCCTTCCGCCACTTGTACACTTTTTCATTCTAGCACCTAGCTTAAAGGCGGAAGGGGACCCGCCAAAAATGGATTTTAGTCGTTAGTAATTAGATTTTAGATATTAGTAGTTAGATATTAGACTTTGGGGTTATTTTAGTTTAAATCAAGTAGTTCGGATTAAAAAATCAACCTATTGAGTAAATTGAGATTAATGATTCTACCCTTTCAAAACGATAGGGTGGCCCTTTCAAAACGATAGGATTTCGCGAGTTTGGTGAAAGGACGAAAAAATACAACATGCTGTCGTTCAGCAGCTTATATAAATATTGGGCAGGTGGCTTCATTTTTTCCTATGCCGTGGAAAATTAATACAATGAAAACCGTAAAACCTTCGGGTGCCTACAAACAAATGCAACGTTTGGCTATGGTAACCAAACAAGCCATCGCAAGTGGGAATTGGCAAAGAGCCGAGAAATGCGTGCGAGTGGCCGATGAACTGATGCAGCATGGATCGCGAGAATTTAAAAATGCCGTGAGCAATGTTTATGTGTTTTCGGTTTCGAGCTTTTTGGAACTGAACCACTTTCAGGTACATGGCTTTTTTACGCCCTTGCTATCCAACGAATACCATTACCAAACCCATACTACAGAAGCCTAATCATGACTTATCTCCTACTTGCCTTGGGGCTTGGCCTTTTTGCCCTGTTCTTTCTTCTTGTTGAACGTTTTAACCAAATCTAAAATGACTGGTCTATTCATCCTTGCCTTGCTGGTGTTTGCCTACATGGTGTATGTATTGCTTAACCCTGAAAAATTCTAACTATGCTAAACGAACTACTTGGCGTATGCCTTCTGTTTTTACTGCTGATAGGTCTGGCTATTCCGCTTGGCCGCTACATTGGCAAAATATTCAACAATGAGCCTACTTGGCTTGACGGTTTTTTTAATCCGATCGACCGTTTTTTCTATGCCTTAGGGGGCGTAGATCCGGCCCAAGAAATGGGTTGGAAAGAGCATCTTAAAGCCTTGTTGACCATCAATGTTGTATGGTTTTTGGTTTCGATGTTCGTGCTTACAAATATGGACTGGTTGCCCTTGAACCCAGATAAAAACCCGGCCATGAGCGGTGATTTGGCCTTTAATACAACTGTTAGCTTTATTACCAATACCAACTTACAACATTACTCGGGCGAAACGGGCCTTTCGTATTTGGGGCAATTAACCTTGATGCTTTGGCAATTTATTAGTGCAGCTTGCGGAATTGCTATTTGCGCCGTGGTGTTTATGGCCATGAAAGAAAAAACCACCACCAAGTTAGGCAATTTTTATTCCTTTTTTGTGAGAAGCGCCACCCGCGTTTTGTTTCCATTGTCATTGGTGGTAGCTACCTTATTGGTAACCAACCAAGTTCCAATGACCTTTATGGGCAAAGACCAGGTAAGCACCTTAGAAGGCAAGCAACAAGCGATTAGCCAAGGACCGGTAGCTGCATTTGTGGCTATTAAGCAATTGGGTACCAATGGAGGAGGATTTTATGGTCCGAATTCAGCCAATCCTATGGAAAACCCCAGCTATTTTACCAATGCGGTAGAGAACCTTTCCATTCCTCTTATACCCATTGCCTTGGTTTTTGCTTTAGGCTATATACTGAAAAGAAGAAAGCTGGCTTGGACCATTTTTGGGGTAATGACTATTGGGTTTCTTCTTTTTGTGATTCCAACCATTTATTTGGAATGGAGTGGCAATCCGGCAATAGCCAAAATGGGAATTCAGCAAGGTGTAGGAAGTATGGAAGGGAAGGAGCAGCGCATAGGTGCAATGGCTTCTGGTTTTTGGGCCATAAGTACCACCTGTACCAGCAATGGTTCGGTAAATGCCATGCACGACAGTTTAACCCCGCTTTCGGGCATGTTTACACTGTTAGGAATGATGGTAAATTGCTTCTGGGGCGGTGTGGGTGTTGGGTTTTTAAACTTTTACATCTTCATCATTCTGGCGGTGTTTATTAGTGGATTAATGGTGGGTCGCACCCCTGAGTTTCTAGGAAAAAAGGTAGAAGCCAAAGAGATGAAAATTGCCATGGTGGTAGCCTTGCTGCATCCCTTTTTAATTTTGGTAAGCACAGCCATTGCTTGTTATGTCTTTGTTCATCAACCTGAAACCGGAGCGGCATGGTTGGCCAATCCAGGTTACCATGGTTTTTCGGAAATGCTGTATGAGTTTACCTCTTCGAGTGCAAACAATGGCAGTGGATTCGAGGGTTTGGGCGACAATACACCGTTTTGGAACATTGGTTGCGGCATAGTAATGCTCCTGGCCCGGTACATTCCAATTATTGGCCCAGTAGCTATTGCCGGACTTTTGGCTGAAAAGAAATACATACCAGAAGGTGGAGGAACCTTAAAAACCGACAATCTAACTTTTGGCTTAATGGTATTTTCGGTTATTGCCATTGTGGCTGCACTTTCCTTCTTCCCTGCTTTGACATTAGGGCCTATTGCTGAATACTTCTCACTTATTTAACCATGAAAACAACTTCAACATCTTTGTTTCAAAAAGACTTGGTTTTAGATGCGCTAAAACAATCCTTTGTTAAGCTCAATCCAAGCATCTTAATTAAAAATCCGGTAATGTTTACCGTTGAAATTTGCACGGTAGTTATGCTTTTCGTCTGTTTTTGGATTGTATCGGGCGAATCTTCACAAGGCAGTTTAACCTACAACTTTATACTGTTTGTTATCCTCTTGCTTACCTTGCTGTTTGCAAACTTTGCCGAGGCCTTTGCCGAAGCCAGGGGTAAAGCACAGGCTGAGAGTTTGCGTAAAACCAGGGAAGAAACCCCTGCTAAATGGTTAAGACCTGCCGGGGAGCTCTATGTAAACGAATTAACCCTAATTCCATCCTCCAAGTTGAAAAAGGGCGATGTGTTTCTTTGCGAACCCGGGGATATTATTCCTGCTGATGGAGAGATAATCGAGGGTTTGGCAACCATAGACGAATCGGCCATAACCGGCGAAAGCGCACCAGTTATACGAGAAGCCGGTGGAGATAAAAGTTCAGTTACGGGCGGAACCAAAGTGCTTTCCGACCAAATTAAGGTAAAAGTAACCACCGAGCAAGGGGAAAGCTTTTTAGACAAAATGATTGCCTTAGTAGAAGGCGCTAACCGACAAAAAACACCCAATGAAATAGCCTTAACCATTTTGTTGGCAGGATTCACCTTGGTATTTGTAATTGTTACCGTTTGCCTACAGCCATTTGCCGCCTATTCAAACACCCCCATTCCGATTTCAGCTTACATTTCCCTATTTGTGTGCTTGATTCCTACCACCATTGGCGGCTTGCTTTCAGCCATTGGTATTGCTGGAATGGACCGCGCTTTGCGAGCCAATGTAATTACCAAAAGCGGAAAGGCTGTTGAAACTGCTGGCGATATTGATGTGTTGCTTTTGGACAAAACGGGCACCATTACCATTGGAAACAGAAAGGCCACTCATTTTTACCCATCGAATGGAATCGATGAAAACCATTTCAAACAAATGGTGGTGTTGAGCTCCCTCAGCGATGAAACACCCGAAGGAAAGTCTATTTTGGAATTGGCAGAAATAAACCCAACTTCTGTGAAAGTTGAAAATCCGGTATTTATCAAGTTTACCGCCGAAACACGTTGTTCAGGAATCGACTTTGGTGAGAAAAGGATACGAAAAGGAGCTTCGGATGCCATTCGTAGGTTAAGCCAGCTAGCCGGAAATGCCTTTCCTGCCGAAACAGAAGCAAGGGTAATTGAAATTTCGAAAAATGGCGGTACCCCCTTGGTTGTTTCTGAAAACGAGCTGGTAATCGGTGTTGTGGAACTTCAAGATATCATCAAACCAGGCATACAAGAAAGATTTGACCGTCTTCGAAAAATGGGCATAAAAACCGTTATGGTTACTGGCGACAATCCTTTAACAGCTAAGTATATTGCTGAAAAAGCAGGTGTAGATGATTTTATTGCAGAGGCCAAACCCGAAGACAAAATGAATTATATCCGCAAGGAACAAGCCGATGGGCGCTTAGTAGCCATGATGGGAGACGGAACAAACGATGCCCCGGCTCTTGCCCAAGCAGATGTAGGAGTAGCCATGAACAGTGGAACCCAAGCCGCCAAAGAAGCAGGAAACATGGTGGATTTGGACAACGACCCCACCAAACTAATCGAGGTGGTGGAAATTGGGAAACAGTTGTTGATGACACGTGGCACCTTGACCACCTTTAGCATTGCCAACGATGTGGCCAAATATTTCGCCATCATTCCGGCCTTATTCATATTGGCCATTCCTTCCTTGCAACACCTTAATTTAATGCATTTGCACAGTCCGAACTCGGCCATCCTTTCGGCTGTAATTTTCAATGCAATTATCATTCCTATGCTTATTCCTTTGGCTTTGAAAGGGGTAGCATACAAGCCAATTGGAGCCAGTGCTTTGCTGCGCCGAAACCTTTTGATTTATGGTTTGGGTGGCATTATCGTTCCCTTTGTTGGCATTAAACTCATTGATTTACTCGTTACCAATTTTATCTAATCATGAAAACAAATTTTATCATTGCTATTCGGCTCACGGTAGCCAGTATCCTTTTTTTCTGTGTGTTTTATACCGCTCTTGTTTGGGGCATTGGACAACTAACCCCCAATAAAGGCAAAGTAGTCCTTGAAGCCAACAGCGGAGGCCGGTATGCGCCTTTGGTTGGACAAGCCTTTGTGCAAGATTACTACTTCTGGCCTCGTCCTTCGGCAGTCGATTACAATGCAGCAGGATCAGGAGGAAGCAACAAAGGCCCTACAAATCCTGATTATTTAGCGGTATTAGCGGCAAGAATTGATACCTTTTTGGTGCATAATCCCAGAATAAAAAAGGAGGAAATTCCCGCTGAACTAATAACAGCTAGCGGCAGCGGAATAGATCCACATATTTCCGTTGAAGCGGTCCGGATTCAAATAAAAAGAGTAGCCAAGGCAAGAGGTTTAAATGAAGATAAAGTTGCCGAATTGGTTACTCTTAATACAGAATCGCCCCTTTTGGGTATTTTCGGGACCTCCAAAATAAATGTCTTGTTTTTAAATCAGAGCTTAGATAGCCTACAACCTATGAAATAATGAAAAAACTACTACTATCTTGCTTGATACTTCTTGGAATTCAAGCCTTTGGACAAACAGATTCAACTAAATCAAGCCTTAAATGGAGCGGCTATCTGGAATTGTATTATGCCTACGACTTCGCCAATCCTAAAAATCACAACCGTCCCGATTTTATCTATTCATATAACCGCCACAATGAATTGAACCTGAATTTGGGCTTTTTAAAAGGGAGTTACGAAACCAAAAAACTAAGAGCCAATTTAGCCTTAATGGCCGGAACTTATTCCAATGCCAACCTTGCTGCCGAGCCAGGTGTGTTGAAGAATGTTTTTGAAGCCAATGTGGGAACTAAGCTGTCAAAAACCAAAAACCTTTGGCTAGATGCGGGTATTTTTTCGTCGCATATCGGTTTTGAAAGTGCGATTGGCAAAGATTGCTGGAATCTGACCCGAAGCATGTTGGCCGATAATTCACCCTATTTTGAAAGCGGAGTAAAAATAGCATACACCAGCAACAATGAAAAATGGTTTGTTTCGGGTTTGGTATTAAACGGTTGGCAAAGAATTCAAAGGGTAAATGGGAACAACCTTCCAGCCTTTGGACATCAACTAACATATAAGCCAAATGCCAAAATCACCTTGAACAGTAGCTCGTTTGTTGGAAGCGACAGCCCCGACAGTACCCGTCAAATGAGGTACTTTCATAATTTCTATGGTATCTTCCAGTTGAGCTCCAAGTTTGGACTTACCCTTGGGTTTGATATTGGTATGCAACAAAAGGCAAAAGGATCTGACCAATACGCTAGCTGGTATTCACCCGTTTTGATTGCCAAATATTCACCCAACAATAAACTTAGTATAGCAGCTAGGGGAGAATATTACAGTGATGCCAATGGGGTAATTATTGCCAGCGGAACACCCAATGGCTTTCAAACCATCGGCTATTCCGTAAACCTCGACTATACCATTGCGTCTAATCTGCTTTGGCGAATAGAAGGAAGAGCGTTTTCAAGCAAGGACCCCGTTTTTAAAAGGAATGACCAACCAAGTAGTCAGAATTACTTTATCTCCACCTCCTTCGCCTTTTCATTTTGAATTCCGACAAAGAACTCAACGCCCAGCACTTTCTTGACCTCATCAAAAAATCGAGAAAAGGAAAGTTTAAAATCTATATCGGTATGAGTGCCGGTGTGGGAAAGAGCTATCGCATGCTACAAGAAGCTCATTCCTTACTAAAAAATGGCATTGATGTGAAAATCGGTTTTATCGAAACCCATCGCCGAAAAGAAACCCACGACTTGCTCGAAGGCTTGCCCATTGTGCCCCGCCGAAAGATTTTCTACAAAGGCAAAGAGTTGGAAGAAATGGATGTGCAAGCCATTATCAACCTACGACCCGAAGTGGTTATCGTAGATGAATTGGCCCATACTAATGTGTTTGGTAGCAAAAACGAAAAGCGGTGGCAAGATGTAATGGAAATTTTGGAGGCCGGCATCAATGTAGTTTCGGCTGTAAACATTCAGCACATCGAAAGTCTGAACGAAGACATTAAACAAATAACAGGAATAGAGGTAACAGAACGCATTCCAGATAAGGTATTGGCTTTGGCCGACGAGGTAGTGAATATTGATTTAACCGCCGAAGAACTCATTATTAGGTTAAAAGAAGGGAAGATTTACAGTCCCGATAAGGTTCAATCGGCCTTAAACAACTTTTTCAAAAGCGAAAACATCCTTCAACTCCGTGAACTCGCTTTAAAAGAAGTCGCATCACAGGTGGAGCGCAAGGTTGAGACCGAAGTAACCAAAACGAATATTTTAAAGCACGAACGCTTTTTGGCATGCATTAGCACCAATGAAAAAACAGCCAAAAATGTAATCCGGAAAACAGCCCGCTTGGCCAGTTATTACAACTCTTCTTGGTTTGTACTCTATGTTCAGACACCTAAAGAAAATTCTGACAAAATCGCCCTTGACAAGCAAAGACACCTCATCAATAATTTTAAACTAGCTACCCAACTTGGTGCCGAAATCGTTCAGGTGCAAAACAATTCCATTTCCAAAGCCATAATCGAATTTGCAGAAAGCAAAGCCATAACCACCATTTGTGTAGGCAAACCACACTTCAGCTTGTTCAAAATCATCCTTTCTTCCAGTATATTCAATGAGCTGCTGAAAAAGTTGTCTTCCAATGACATTGATATCATAATTTTATCCTAATGAAAATTAAGGCAAAACTCACCTTGGGTGTCGGATTCTTGTTTTTGCTTATTATCCTCTTAAGTGCGGTAGGCGCCTTTTATTCCACCAAGTTGAAAAATGAAACGCAAAATGTTTTAGCGGCTAATTATAACAGTGTGTACTATGCCCAAAACATGCTGAAGGCTCTGGAAAACCCCAATCCAGAAAACCTGGCCTTCTTTGAAAAAAACCTCAGGCTGCAAGAAGAAAACATCACCGAACCAGGCGAATTAGAAGCCACCCAAACCTTACGACAACATTTTCAAAACTACCGGGCCCAACCGAATACCGAAAGCTTAAAACCGATCCGCACCAGTATTTTTTCTGTGGTGGATATGAATACCCAAGCCATCCAACGCAAAAGTTCCATAGCCGAAAATACGGCCAACAATGCCGTGTTCTGGATAGTGCTAACAGGCAGTTTTTGCTTTTTGGTGGCCTTTTTAGTGCTGGTAAACTTGCCTTCCGAAATAGCAAATCCTATAAAGGAACTGACCGAAAGCATCGACCAAATAGCCAAAGAAAACTATTCGGAACGTGTACATTTCGAAGGACATAACGAGTTTGGCACCCTGGCCCGCTCCTTCAATAGCATGGCCGAAAAGTTGGAAGAATTCAACAATAGCAACTTGGCCAAACTTATGATGGAGAAAAGGAGAATTGAAACCCTGATCAACCAAATGAACGATCCGGTTATTGGATTAGACGAAGACTCCACAATTCTGTTTGTAAACCGGGAAGCCTTGAAAATTCTCGGGTTGGAAAACAATAACCCAATTGGGAAATCAGCCAAGGAAGTAGCAAAAAAGAATGATTTGTTCAGGAACTTGCTGCACGGCATCGATTTGTCCAACAACCAAAACCCTCCCAAACCCCTGAAAATTTTCGCCAACAACAAGGAAAGCTATTTTGAAAAGGAATGCATTCAAATTTCGGTGGTACCTACAGGCGAAAAAAGTACGCTGCAAATCGGAACCGTCATCGTGCTTAAAAACGTAACCGAATACAAAGAGAAAGATTTTGCCAAAACAAATTTCATTGCCACAGTATCACACGAGTTCAAGACACCTATCGCCTCCATAGGAATGAGCTTGCAACTAATTGAAAATAAATCTGTTGGCCAGCTAAACCCCGAACAGAAAAATTTGATTGAAAGCATGAAAGAGGATTTAGGGCGTTTACTTAAAATAACATCCGAACTGCTCAACATGACCCAACTTGAGAGTGGCAACATCCAACTGGCCATTCTAGCAGCCAACCCAATCGAAATCATTCAATATGGCATTCAAGCAACTTTGCATCAAGCCGAACAAAAAGATATTCGCATCCAATTCGACACACCCGAGCAAAGCCCTCCAGTGCTGGCCGATAAAGAAAAAACGGCCTGGGTAATCACCAATTTGGTCTCCAACGCCATCCGCTATTCTTTTCCAAATTCCTTAATTTCTATCCATTTCACCAACCTTGAAAAAACCGTTGAAATTCAGGTAAAGGATTCAGGTCCAGGCATTCCGGCCGAATACAAAAACAAAGTTTTCGAACGTTATTTTCGGGTGCCGGGGTCTAATACCGAAGGCACCGGGCTGGGATTGTCCATAAGCAAAGAGTTTATGGAAGCCCAGGGTGGATTTATTAAGCTCGATAGCCAGTTGGGACAAGGTTGCACATTTACAATCGGTTTACAAAAAGCCTAAGCGCCAAAGGAGTAAGCACCTTAATTTCAGGTTTGTTTTTGCTTTTAAAAACCCATTTTTTCGCTGCTTTCGCATGGCATTTCTAATCTGGATTTTTATACCAATTTTAATTTATAAATAGTCCATAAATTTAGATTGGTATATGCCGATAAGCTGTTTAGGCAAATTATCTCGAAGCCTAATTGGACAATTACAGATTTATAAACGGTATTCGTTTAAACCCAAATTCAGCATTAGAAATCTATTACAGCTTCCAACTGCTTCAAATACAAGGATTTCAGAACAATTTTTGACTTCAAAATAGTTTACTATTCCTTCACCCAAAAATTAACCTGAAACCCTCGTCTTTATTGCATTTGAAATCTTCATGACGATTTCTAATGCGTAATCTGGGTTAAAGTTTAGGCGGGCTGCTTTCGCCCCATACCATTTGCACTTGATTTTAACAGTCTACTAGGGCGAAAGCACCGGGCTATCCGTTGCAAGTCCTCGCGCCTTTCGCTTTCGCTTAGGCCGCTGTGGGCTTTCCACTGCTATCCCTGCCCGATGGTGCTCCGAATGGGCTGTGGTGCAAGTTCAAAACTTTTGCGCCCGAATGATTTTTTTATAAAGAACATCCCGCCGGAATAACCATCGGAATTGTTTTTATTAATGACACTTAATTAATTGATTATAAATAGTTTTAACAACGGAATTACCATCGGAATTTAATTTTACTTACCTTTGCCAAATGGAAAGGAAAATCAAACTTTATACGTCACCCGCTGCGATGGAACCGCTCTTCCCGGATGACCCTTCAGGGAGGTTGGAGAAGCTTTCTATTTCCCTAATTGAAAAGGCAAACCGTTTGTCGGAATCTTTACATGTTGAAACCAGGATGGCCATAGCTGATTTTTTGCGCCCCATGAACAGCTATTACTCCAATTTGATCGAGGGTCATGACACCCATCCTATTGATATTAGCAAGGCTTTAAAAAACGATTTTTCAGAAGATAAAGCAAAGCGCGACTTTCAGTTAGAAGCCAAAGCCCATATTGCTGTTATGGGTCATTTATCCAATAATTTTACCGCAGGGAATAGTTACAAACCCTATTCCTCGGCCTTGCTTAAGGAGATTCATAGAAAGTTCTATGACCATCTTCCACAATCCTTTAAAATAGTTGTTTCTCGCGAGGGTGAATCCCTGGAAGTGATTCCGGGAGAATTCAGAACATGTGAGGTTGAAGTTGGAACCCACATTGCCCCGGCATTCGAAGCACTGGATGGCTTTATTCAAACGTTTGAAGCAGTTTACGATAATCAATCTCCTTTAAACCATTCAAAAATCAGAAGGATAATTGGCATTGCCGCGTCCCATCACCGTTTAGCTTGGATTCACCCTTTTTTGGATGGAAATGGAAGGGTCGTTAGGTTGTTTTCTGATGTTTGTTTTAGGGCCGAAGAACTTCACGCAGATGGATTATGGTCGATTTCTCGCGGTCTAGCGCGAAACAACAAGGATTACAAGGCCACCCTTGCCAATGCCGATTTAGAACGCTACAACAATTACGATGGACGTGGCAATTTGTCCAATAAATTCCTGGTCGAGTTTTGCGAATTTTTTCTTTCAACTGCTATCGACCAAATAGATTTCATGTTTAAAGTCCTCGAGCCTGAAAATATGCTAAAGCGCATTTCAGGGTTTGTTGATTTAATGGTTATGAATGGCAAAATGAAGCCCGAGGCCAAATACATTTTAATGGATGTATTTCTTCGTGGTAAACTTTCCAAAACCGATGCTATGCGGATCACCAATCTTTCCGATAAGACTCTAAAAAACCTAACGGATTCCTTAATTGAAATGGATTTACTTTTATCAAAAAAGGAAGGCATCTCGATGTATTTCTACCCCAAATATCCTATACTTTTTTCACCCATGTTGTTTCCAGGGCTTTATCCACCAGATAAGGAAATAGACATGTTTGGTATGTTGTAAAGGGAAGCGAATTTAGGGTGTTCTGAATGGTCAGTTTTACTCTGTTAAATCAGTTTCATCCGTGTACTAATTTGGTTCAAAGTTCCAAGGGACGCTACGACAGGATGTGTTCTTCTGTTTATTCCGTTTAATCTGTGTACAATCCCTCCGCGAAAATCATAACAATCCCCAAAATCAGCGTTCGAATAAAAGCGAATAGCGATTGGCGAACAGGGAATAGGGGGGTTATTGGTTAGTTGGGAATAGGGTACTTCGAAAGGGCAGCATTCATCCATTAATTCCGTTTCCTCTGTGTACCATCCCTCCTCAAAAATCATAAAAATCCCCAAAATCAATGTTCGAACTTTTCCGTCAGGAAAAAATCAGCGTTCCAACTGTGTTCCTCTGTCCATTCCGTTTCCTCTGTGTACCATCTCTCCTCAAAAATCATAAAAATCCCCAAAATCAATGTTCGAACTTTTCCGTCAGGAAAAAATCAGCGTTCCAACTGTGTTCCTCTGTCCATTCCGTTTCCTCTGTGTACCATCCCTCCTCAAAAATCATAAAAATCCCCAAAATCAATGTTCGAACTTTTCCGTCAGGAAAAAATCAGCGTTCCAACTGTGTTCCTCTGTCCATTCCGTTTCCTCTGTGTACCATCCCTCCTCAAAAATCATAAAAATCCCCAAAATCAATGTTCGAACTTTTCCGTCAGGAAAAAATCAGCGTTCCAACTGTGTTCCTCTGTCCATTCCGTTTCCTCTGTGTACCATCCCTCTACGAAAATCATAAAAATCAGCGCAATCAGCGTTCCATCTGTGTTCCTCTGTCCATTCCGTTTCCTCTGTGTACCATCTCTCCTCAAAAATCATAAAAATCAGCGTTCCAACTGTGTTCCTCTGTCCATTCCGTTTCCTCTGTGTACCATCACTCTACGAAAATCATAAAAATCAGCGCAATCAGCGTTCCAACTGTGTTCCTCTGTGTACTACTCCCCCCCTACACTTCCACGAGCGTTCCAATCTTTTCTCCGCTCATCAAGCGTTTCAGGTTTCCGGGTTGGTCCATATTGAACACCACGATAGGTAAATTGTTTTCGTTGCAAAGGGTAAAGGCGGTCATATCCATTACATTGAGGTTTTTTTCGTAAGCCTCGGTAAAGGTTAAGCGATCGTATTTGGTGGCTGTTGGATCCTTCTCCGGGTCTGCCGTATAGATTCCGTCGACACGGGTACCTTTTAAAATCACATCTACTTCCATTTCTATAGCACGCAACGATGCTGCAGTATCTGTAGTAAAGTAGGGGTTTCCGGTACCGGCGCCAAAGATAACCACACGACCTTTTTCGAGGTGACGCACAGCCCTTCTGCGGATATAAGGTTCACAAATCTGTTCCATTTTTATAGCCGATTGCAGGCGGGTGCTGACCCCTGCTTTTTCGAGGGATGCTTGCAAAGCCATGCTATTGATAACAGTGGCCAACATGCCCATATAATCGCCTTGTACACGGTCGATTCCACCTTGCTCGGCTTGGATACCGCGAAAGATGTTTCCACCACCAATAACGATGGCTACTTCCACGCCCATATTTACAATTTCTTTGATTTCGGAAGCATAATCGCTTAATCGGTCATTGTCGATACCGAATTGCTTTTTGCCCATTAAGGATTCACCACTAAGTTTTAAAAGGATACGTTTAAATGCCATCGGATGAAGATGAAGGTTTTTGGATTTTGGTTGTATTGGTCAAAAAAAAGGGAACCGAAGTTCCCTTTAAGAAAAAATTAGCTAAGTGCTACTCGTTTGAAAGCTTTAACGGTAAGGCCTTTCTCAACAGAGTCAAGGTATTGGCTAACGTTATATTTATTGTCCTTGATAAATTCTTGGTTCAACAAGGTGCTTTCTTTATAGAATTTGTTCAATTTGCCAAGAGCGATTTTCTCTACCATTTCTTCTGGTTTACCTTCAGCACGGATTTGTTCTTTAGCAATTTCCAATTCACGGTTTAGAATCTCTGTATCAACATCGTCTTTATCCAAGGCAACAGGAGCCATAGCGGCTACTTGCATGGCTACATCGCGGGAGGCGCTGTGGATATTGTCGGTAGCTGGTTTATTCACACCAACAAGGGTAGCCAAACGATTACCAGGGTGAATATAGGCTACAACGGTATCAGCATCAACTGTTTCGTAGCGACTAAGTTCCAATTTCTCTCCAATTCGGCCGATGTTATCGGTGATGATATCAGAAACGGTACCATTTCCCATTGGAAGCGCCATGAAAGCATCAAGGTTAGCTGGATTTTTCTCTATGGCAAGGTCCAATAGACTTGTGGTCAATTTTACGAAATCGTCGTTTTTAGCAACGAAATCAGTTTCACAGTTAAGGCAAACGATAGCGCCATGTTTTCCATCGGCGGTAACTTTTGCAAGCACAACACCTTCTTTGGCATCGCGGTCAGCACGGTTACTGGCCACTTTTTGTCCTTTTTTACGAAGGTAGTCAACAGCAGCTTCGAAATCTCCATTGGATTCGGTTAGTGCTTTTTTGCAGTCCATCATACCAGCGCCGGTCATTTGGCGTAGTTTGTTTACATCTGATGCGGTAATCATTTTAGATTGTTTTGTTTTGTTTTTAGAGTCTTGTAATTGGATAGGATACTATCATAAAAAAACCATGTCCGAAGTGAAGCAGACATGGTTTTTCGTGAATGAGCTTGATTAATTAAGCTGTGGCACCGCGTCTGCTGCGGGTTCTTCCACGACCACCACCTTGCTTTTTAGCTTCGGCTTCTTCCTCTTCAGAAAGTTGGTTTTTACGTGAAATCACGTTTCCATCAGCGTCTAAAGTTGAATCGTCATCATCCGATTTATCTTTATCGAATTTACGTTCGGCCAATCCTTCTTCGATATAAGAAGCGATAACGCCTAGAATAATTTCGATTGATTTTGCAGCGTCGTCGTTTGCTGGGATAGCAAAATCAACTACGTTTGGATTAGAGTTGGTATCAACTACACCAAAAGTTGGGATACCCAAACGTTTGGCTTCAGCAACAGCGATATGCTCTTTAGAAATATCGATGATAAACAAAGCGGCAGGAAGACGAGAAAGATCGGCGATAGAGCCAAGGTTTTTCTCTAGTTTTTCTCTTTCGCGGCTGATAGACAGTTTTTCTTTTTTAGAGATAACATCGAAGGTGCCATCGGTAGCCATTTTATCGATTTGACCCATTTTGCGAACAGCCTTACGGATGGTAGCAAAGTTGGTCAACATTCCACCTGGCCAACGTTCAGTAACATAAGGCATGTTAACACGTTTGGAGGCAGCTGCAACGATTTCTTTAGCTTGTTTTTTTGTTGCAACGAAAAGGATTTTACGGCCTGATTTTGCGATTTGTTTAAGCGCAGCACCAGACTCTTCCAATTTGGCAGCAGTTTTATTAAGGTCGATGATGTGGATGCCATTTTTCTCCATGAAAATATAAGGAGCCATTGCTGGGTTCCATTTTCTTTTCAAGTGTCCAAAATGAACACCGGCTTCGAGTAGTTGTTCGGTTGTAACTTTTGACATTGTGTCGGTATAGTTCGAATGAATAAGATTAACGTTTGCTGAATTGGAAGCGTTTACGGGCTTTCTTCTGACCTGGTTTTTTACGCTCAACCATTCTTGGATCGCGGGTAAGAAGTCCGTGTGGTTTCAATACAGGTTTGTTTTCGGCATTTGCTTCAACCAAGGCGCGGGAGATACCCAAACGGATAGCTTCGGCTTGGCCAGTAATTCCACCACCGTCTACATTTACTTTTACGTCGTATTGTCCAAGTGTATTGGTCAATGCAAAAGGTTGGTTCACTTTAGTACGCAACACTTCGGTTGGCAAATACTCGCGGTGATCACGGTTGTTGATAATGATTGATCCGGTCCCTTGTTTCAAATACACACGGGCTACGGCTGTTTTCCTTCTTCCGAGGGCGTTAATAACTTCCATCTGGATTATTTTACTTCGTTAAGGTTAATTACTTTTGGTTGTTGAGCCTCATGCGGATGAGATCCACCAACATAGATATATACGTTTTTGTTCAACGCACGACCTAATTTTGTTTTTGGCAACATACCATAAATGGCGTGCTCCAAAATACGCTCAGGTGCGGTGTCCAACAATTGACGTGGAGTGGTGAAACGCTGTCCACCTGGATATCCCGTATAACGTACATACTCTTTCACGTCTGTTTTGGTTCCGGTAAGAACCACTTTCTCTGCGTTAACAATGATCACATTGTCGCCACAGTCTACGTGAGGGGTATAACTAGTTTTGAACTTGCCACGGGCAAATTTGGCAGCTATTGAGGCCAAACGACCTAATACTTGGCCTTCGGCATCAATTACTACCCAGCCTTTTTGGGCGGTAGCTTTGTTGGCCGAAATGGTTTTGTAACTTACTGAATCCACTGTTCTATTTGTTTTACTTTTTTCAAAAAGGGCTGCAAAGATACAAAGGAATTTGATTCCTCCAAACAGTTCGAACAATAATTTGTTGAAAAAATACATTTATTTCAAGTGTTTGATTATCAATGGCAAAGAATTGGATTGTGTTGGGAACCTGAAATTTAATTAACAACCACCGCCTTTTAACACCGCCTTATTCGGCGTAAAAACAGTCGAGCTTCATTTAGGTCCACTTTTTCCCTTCTTTTTATTCATTCATCCCATTATTAAGCCTAGCTAAGTCCCAAAACAGCCCTTACCCCGTCTTCTATTTAGCCGACTCCTTTCTTTAAACCTTGAAAAATAACTAAATTGGTTTGAATGGATTTTGTTTTCATCAAACCATACAGATAATGGTAAAAAATGGAAAATTGGTCTACTGCCTATTTAACCCAGATTACGCATTAGAAATGCATAAACGATTAACCAGTTGTAAATCAATCTGTATAGCCAAATTGATAACAACTGCTATCCCGAAATTTCTTTGAGAGGGGTAAACCCAACTAAATCAAGCAGTTCGGATTAATAAATCCTCCCATTGAATAATTTGGGTTTAAAGCTCGAATGCCCCGAACCAGCACGACTGCCCCGGGCAACGATTGAAGCAAGTAGCCCACAGCCATTCGCAACCCGAACCCCTTCGGGTTGCGAATGGCGAGGACTACTGCGGAAAGCGTGACTTTTTCGCCCTCATCAACTGCCTATTTAAATCGCCGAATGGTTTTAGGCGAAAAAGGGCCCGCCAAATTGAAAGTAAACCCCTACTGCCTTTCCTCAAATTATTTTGGTTGAACCATTTTTTAAACTGATTAATGCTTATTATTGGCTTCGAAAAAGAGACCAACCTCTACAAAGGGGCCAAACCGAAAAGCCTTATGAGTAGGAACAAACCAATCAATAAAATCCAATGGATGTACAAAAAGTAGACATGTTCATTATGGCCAACGGGAAATACTTCGAAAGCCATCAAATTATGCAAATAAGAGAACGCTTGCTGGCTGCAGACGACTCGAAATGGGTGGCTATTCAGTCTCTCTCTTTGAAAGACCCACAAACCAGCCTGATTATTTCAATTTTAGGCGGACAATTGGGAATAGACCGGTTTGTAATCGGTGATACCGGTTTGGGCGTTGGTAAATTGCTTACTTGCGGCGGACTTGGTATTTGGGCCATCGTGGATTGGTTTATGATCCAAGGGGCTACTCGGGAAAAGAACTTTGAAAAAATTCAACCTTTCCTGTATTAATAAATGACCAAAACAAGGAACCGGCTTTATAGCTTGGTTTTGCTTGGATGTTCGTTTGCCTACCTCTTAATTTATTGGACAGCCCATGCACCTGAATCGTCGTTTAGTGTGTGCCTGTTCAAACAAACGACCGGGGTACCTTGCCCATCTTGCGGGTCGACCCGGGCAATTGTAAGTTTGGCAAACGGACATTTTTGGCAGGCCTTTCAGTACAATCCTATTGGTATCTTTTTGGGCATACTCTTGATTTTATTGCCTTTGTGGACCCTTCTCAACCTTTTGTTGGGCCGCCAATCCTTGTTTTTACAATACCAACAAGCCAATACCCGGCTTAAAAACCCAAAAATCCTTGTTCCGTTTTTACTGCTTATCGCGGCAAACTGGATATGGAACATTACCAAAGGTTTATAAATGGACGAATTTCAACCCTACCAACCTAGCGACCATGAAGCGGAAAAAGCTTCAAACAGCTATTTGATGTCGCTAATAGCCATCATTGCCGGATTACCCCTGCCTATCGTCAACCTTTTGGCAACGGGAATCTTTTTTCTTGGCAACAGAAAAGGAACCTACTTTGTCCGTTGGCATTGTACCCAGGCCTTGCTCAGTCAGGCATCCCTGCTTTGCATCAATAGCTATGGTTTTTGGTGGACCATTTCAGTGCTGTTTACCGAGGCCGAGGCGACCAATGACTATATTGCTTATTTATTGGCTGCACTCCTATTTAATATAGTAGAATTTTTCGCTACCATTTACACGGCCGTTCAAGTTCGAAAAGGAATCCATGTAGAATGGTTGTTTTATAGCGATTTAACCTCTGTTTTTGTAAGACCATGATGAAAACCTTATTAAAAGGCTTGGCAATTGCCACATCCTACTTTTTGGTATGGTATGTTTTTTCGCTTGTGAACTGGGTAAGCCTGTTTCAAATTGAAAGAATAAGCGACGAAACCGAAAAGAAACTGGGGGATTTGTTTTGGGAATCCATCAAACAGACCGAAACAGTTATAAAAGACAAAGAGGTAGTCAACAGTGTCGACAGCATTATTAATCGGATTTGTGAAGGAAGTGAAATAGAAAGAAAAAACATTCAAGTACACCTTATTAAAAGTGCCGATGTGAACGCCTTTGCCCTACCGGCCGGACACTTGGTAGTCCTTTCTGGATTGATTAAGGATGCTGAATCGCCCGAGGCTTTGGCGGGTGTTCTTGCCCATGAGATTGCCCATATCGAACGGAAGCACGTGTCGAAAAAGTTGGTGAAGGAATTAGGTATTACCGCTTTGGCGGGGATGGCTTCAGGCGGAGCTGGGGGAGAAGTTATAAAACAAGCCGTAAAAACCCTTTCCTCGTCTGCCTTTGATAGGAAAATGGAAAAAGAGGCAGACCTAAAGGCTGTGGATTACATGGTAAATGCCGAAATTGACCCCCTACCCTTTGCAGCACTCATGGACCAGTTTGCCGAGGATCAACCCGAATTATTATCCGATTTATCGTGGCTTAGTACCCATCCTGATAGCAAGGAAAGAGCTGTTTACATTCGCGAATATGCCGAAAAGAAGGATTACAGCACCAAGTCTTTGCTTATGCCATCCACTTGGGAAGACTTACAACACAAGTTGGGCAAAGAAAAAGACATAGAAGAGGAAGAAGATTAAGCCCCTCCCGATTTTACCAAGATTAATCAATAGGAAGAATTATTAATCCGAACTACTTGATTTAGTTGGGGTTACTCCTCCCGAAGAAATTTCAGGTTGGCGGTTGTTATTAATTTGGACAAACAAATTGATTTACAACTGGTTAATCCATTTTGAATTTCTAAGACCTAATATGGGTTTAACCCAAATTCAGCATTAGAAATCTATTACAGCTTCCAACTGCTTCAAATACAAGAATTTCAGAACAATTTTTGACTTCAAAATAGTTTACTATTCCTTCACCCAAAAATTAACCTGAAACCCTCGTCTTTATTGCATTTGAAAGCTTCATTACGATTTCTAATGCGTAATCTGGGTTTAAATCATGTTTTTGGGCTGGTATTCCTGACAGCCATCATTATCTAGGCTTGACAGACAGCCTACCTTTACCTCAAATTATTATAGAACATGGAAAAACACCACGATTTAATTCACGAATTCCCAGAATACAAAGAAAAAATACACGATTTGAAAGTGAACAATGCCCATTTCAAAGGATTGTTTGACGAGTATCACGAACTGGATCATGAAATCCACCGCATTGAAACGGATACCCAACCCGCTTCAGACGAAGTATTGACAGACCTTAGAAAGAAAAGAGTACACCTAAAAGACAGTCTTTACAACCTTTTGAAGCAATAATACCCAATGGACATTATAAATAGTCCGATTTTAACCGTTGAATTTAGGGGAAAAATGGACTACTGTTCTGTTTCATCGGCCTTTACCCAAGTTGCAAAGGCTGATGATTAAAATAAATCAGGCTAGGAGGCCCAGACGAACAGGATTCCTCTTATTTTTCCTTTCGGTATAATTCTCGAAATAGCTATTGGACTATTATTAAAACAATATAGGTATAAAAAAGGTTTAATCCACACCAGCTTCCACAAATACCTCTGGAAATCTTTCACTAACCTGTAGATTTCCGGAGGTTTTGTTTTTCTTTGCAGCATGACCCTCCATCAAAAAATTGTAGACACCATTCGTGATGTACCTGATTTTCCGAAGCCAGGCATTTTATTCAAGGACATTACACCTTTACTCAAGGACCCTTCCTTGTGTCGGGAAATAACAAACGAGATGGCTCGTAGGTTGCAAGGACAACAAATAGATGCTATCGCTGCGGTGGAAAGTCGGGGATTTTTATTTGGAATGATGTTGGCCAATGCCTTGAACATTCCTTTTATTCCTGTAAGAAAATCGGGGAAACTGCCCTACAAAACCATTGGATTTGAATATAGTTTAGAGTACGGAACTGCCAAGGTAGAAATCCATACAGACGCCATAAAGCCCGGTTGGAATGTGTTAATCCATGACGATTTGCTGGCAACTGGAGGAACAGCAGCAGCGGCAGCCGAGTTGGTATTGGCATCAGGGGGCACAGTGGGGGGATTTGCCTTCTTGGTGGGTTTAGACTTTTTGAAAGGAAAGGAATACCTATCCAAATATTCTGATAGTATTTGGGAGTTGGTAAGCTATTAATCTAAAATTTAGAATAATTAAAGCTTAGGCCAAGTTTAAGTCAATCCTGCGATTTACCTTTGCACAACCATGAGCGATCCCATTAAGCACGAATGCGGTGTAGCCCTTATTCGCCTCCGCAAGCCTCTCGATTATTACATCAAAAAATACGGCACGCCCATGTACGGCCTCAACAAGCTGTACCTTTTGATGGAAAAGCAACATAACCGAGGCCAGGATGGTGCAGGGGTAGCCACGATCAAGCTCGATGTTGAACCAGGAAACCGCTACATTTCCCGATCCAGAAGTACTGCGGCAGGTGCCATTCAGGAGATTTTCGAAAAAATTCAGTCGAAGTTTGAAAGCGCCCATAAATCGCACCCGAACAAATACAACGATGCAGCTTGGTTAAAGAAGAATGTGGCCTACAGTGGAGAATTGCTGTTAGGGCATTTGCGCTATGGCACTTTTGGAGGCAACTCGGTAGAAAATTGTCATCCCTTTTTGCGTCAGAACAACTGGATGTCGAAAAACCTAGTGGTAGCGGGTAACTTTAACCTTACCAATGTAGATGAGTTATTCCAACAATTGGTGGAGCTTGGGCAGCACCCAAAAGAAAAGTCTGATACCGTAACCGTAATGGAAAGGATTGGTCACTTTTTGGATAAGGAAAACGAGCGATTGTTTAGACGATTCAAGGATCAGGGACATTCCAATTATGATATTTCCGGATTAATTGCCGAGCATTTGGATGTAGGTAAAATATTGCGCGACTCGGCCAAAAAATGGGATGGTGGCTATACCATGTGCGGATTGATTGGCCATGGTGATGCCTTTGTGCTAAGAGACCCCAATGGCATCCGTCCGGCCTTTTATTATTTCGATGAAGAAATTGTGGTAGTAGCATCTGAGCGACCTGCTATTCAAACGGCCTTCAATATTCCTTTGGAAAGCATAACCGAATTAACCCCTGGAGCCGCATTGGTAGTGAAGAAAAGTGGGGCCGTAAGTGAGGAACAGATTATTGAAGCAGCCGAAAGGAAAGCTTGTTCGTTTGAACGCATTTATTTTAGCCGGGGCAGCGACCATGATATTTATAAAGAGCGGAAGCAATTGGGTAAGAATGTGACCCCTTCCATTTTGAATGCGGTGGGCCACGATGTAAAGAATTCCGTTTTCTCCTTTATACCCAACACGGCCGAAGTTTCGTTTTACGGCATGGTTAGTGGGGTTGAATCCTATTTAAAGGATGTGAAGAAGCGCAAAATCCTTGAGGCGGAAGGTCATTTAGACGATGCCCAACTAGAAACCATTCTGGCCATTAAGCCAAGAATTGAAAAGATTGCCATCAAGGATGCCAAGTTGCGTACTTTCATCACCGAGGATTCACAAAGGGATGATTTGGTAACCCATGTATATGATATAACTTATGGCACGGTACGCCGGGGAATCGACAATTTGGTGGTAATAGACGACAGTATTGTAAGGGGCACCACCTTAAAAAAGAGTATTCTTAAAATGTTGGACCGTTTGGGTCCAAAAAAGATAGTGGTAGTTTCATCGGCTCCACAGATACGCTATCCCGATTGCTATGGAATTGACATGGCTAAGTTGGGAGACTTTATTGCTTTCAAGGCCGTGGTTGCTTTGTTGAAAGACCATTTCATGGAGAATTTGTTGGACGAAGTATATGAAATGGCCAAGATACAGGTAGCGAAGCCGAAAGAGGAGATGGTTAATGTAGTGAAAGAGATTTACAAACCCTTTACGGCCGACCAAATCTCTGCCAAAATTGCCGAATTATTGAAACCGTCCGATTGTCATGCCGAGGTTCAGATCATTTACCAAACTATTGAAGGTTTGCACAATGCTTGTCCGAATAACAAGGGTGACTGGTACTTTACAGGCGATTATCCTACGCCGGGAGGCACCAAGGTTTCGAACCAAGCCTTTATCAACTACATGGAAGGCAAAAACGTAAGGGCTTACTAGGGAATCAAGGGTTTTGGCCTGTTGATAGTATAGGTTGAAACGGGTTGGTCTATACAATTTTCATGTTGGTAGAAAGGCAACCAAACCTATAACTTCTAGAATCCACATTTCCAAACATTGTTTAAAAACCAATGTTAGTTGGAAGTTAATATCGCATTAAACCTTAGAGCGATGTGCCCTTGCGAAGGGTAAAATTTTTCCCACAAAACCCAATGTTAAAAACTCTGCCCAAAAGTGAATAACTGCGGCCGCATCTAGGCGTTTTTTTTAAAATCTTTGTTGAACACAAACGACAGCTACTTGCTTACCCGTAAGTAGTTAAAATCCAAAAGGTTAGACGTAGGGGCAGGTGTAGAAAGGCCAAAAGCGGCGAAAATCAAAAAATTTTCGTCAGGGAAATCGTCGCCTCTAACCAAATCGGAGGTGTTGTTTGTAGAGTGAAGAATTTTTGAAGATTAAATTATTATAATGGAAACTCAAACCGTGGCCGACATCAACTTAGCAGAGGTATTACCTCCCAACACATCCATGCCAATTGAGCCTATCTTGACCGAAAACAAAGACAGGTTCGTACTATTCCCTATTAAACATCCCGAGATTTGGAACATTTACAAAAAAGCTGAGCAAAGTTTTTGGACAGCTGAAGAGGTAGATTTGCATCAAGACAGAATTGACTGGGAAGGAAAATTAACAGAGGACGAGCGTTTCTTTATTAAACATGTGTTGGCCTTTTTTGCTGCTAGCGATGGAATAGTGAATGAAAACTTGGCCATCAATTTTCTAAACGAAGTGCAGTATCCGGAGGCCCGTTGCTTTTATGGCTTTCAGGTGATGATTGAAAACATCCATAGCGAGATGTATAGTCTGCTGATTGACACTTACATGAAGGATGGTCCAGAAAAAGACACCTTGTTACACGCCATTGACCATTTGGATTGTGTAAAGAAGAAAGCCAATTGGGCTTTGCGTTGGATAACCCAAGGTAGCTTTTGTGAGCGTTTGGTTGCCTTTGCTGCTGTGGAGGGTATTTTCTTCTCCGGTAGTTTTTGTTCGATTTTCTGGTTAAAAAAGCGTGGTTTAATGCCAGGTTTGAGCTTTGCAAATGAGCTAATCAGCCGTGACGAAGGTTTACATTGTGAGTTTGCTTGTTTGTTGTATTCCCAACTTCACAATAAGCTAAGCGAAAAAACCGTTCACCAAATTATCGGAGACGCGGTGGCAGTAGAGAAAGAGTTTGTTGTAGATGCCTTGCCGGTTCGTTTGATAGGTATGAATGCTGATTTAATGTGCCAATACATTGAATACGTAGCCGACTATTGGTTGTTGAAATTGGGCTACAACCGTATGTATGGTGCCACCAACCCTTTCGATTTCATGGAAATGATTTCGATGGATGGAAAAACGAATTTCTTTGAAAAGCGAGTTGGCGACTACCGCAAAGCATCGGTAGGCAACACAACCAGTGACAACCAAATCAAATTTGACGAAGAGTTTTAATTCAAGCCCTATATTTTATTTATTCCAAAAATAATTCTCCCTATCCATGATGTATGTAGTAAAAAGAGATGGCCGTCGCGAGTCGGTAAAATTTGATAAAGTAACCAGCAGGATTCAGAAGCTTTGCTATGGCTTGGATCCTATTGTAGACCCTATCAAAGTGGCTATGAAAGTAATTGAAGGGATTTATGACGGGGTAACCACTTCCCAGTTAGACAATCTTGCGGCAGAAATTGCTGGTTCATTTACAACCGTTCACCCGGATTATGCCTTGTTGGCCAGCCGTATTGCGGTGAGCAACTTGCATAAATTCACCAAAAAGTCGTTCAGTGAAACCATGACGGCTTTATACAATTATGTGGATCCAAAATCAGGTCAACCGGCAGGATTGTTGGCACCGGATGTATACCAAATCATTCAGACCAATGCCGAAATTCTAGACAGTACTATCATTTACGACCGGGATTATGGCTATGACTATTTTGGCTTTAAAACCCTAGAAAAAAGCTACCTGCTAAAGCTTAACGGAAAAGTGGCCGAACGCCCACAACACATGTTGATGCGTGTTTCGGTTGGGATTCATAAGGACGATATCGAGGCTGTAATCAATACTTACAACCTGATGAGCGAGCGCTGGTTTACCCACGCTACCCCTACTCTTTTCAATGCCGGAACACCGAAACCACAGATGTCTAGCTGCTTCTTGCTAACCATGAAGGACGACAGTATCGACGGGATTTATGACACCTTGAAACAATGTGCCAAAATCAGTCAGAGCGCAGGCGGAATCGGATTAAGCATTCACAACGTAAGGGCCACAGGTAGCTACATCAAGGGAACAAACGGAACAAGCAATGGTATTGTACCGATGTTGCGTGTATTTAATGATACCGCTCGGTATGTTGACCAAGGAGGAGGAAAACGTAAAGGTTCATTTGCGGTGTATCTTGAGCCATGGCATGCCGATGTGTATGAATTCTTAGAATTAAAACGTAACCATGGAAAAGAAGAGTTACGTGCCCGCGACTTGTTCTTTGCTCTTTGGATTCCGGATTTGTTTATGAGAAGGGTAAAAGAAAACGGCAGTTGGTCGTTGTTCTGTCCGAATGAAGCTCCCGGATTGGCTGATTGCTGGGGCGAAGAATTTGATAAGCTCTATACCCGTTATGAATCGGAAGGCCGTGCCAGAAAGGTAATCCGTGCCCAAGAATTATGGGCGGAAGTGATCAAATCACAAATCGAGACAGGCACGCCGTACATGCTTTACAAAGATGCTTGCAATGCGAAAAGCAACCAAAAGAACCTGGGAACCATTAAATCGTCAAACCTGTGTACCGAAATTGTTGAGTACACTTCGGCTGACGAGGTAGCGGTATGTAACTTGGCTTCCATTGCCCTTCCGAGGTTTATTGATAAAGGCAAATTTGATCACGATAAGTTGTTTGAAGTAACCTATGTGATTACCAAAAACCTAAACCGTATTATCGACCGCAATTACTACCCGGTTCCTGAGGCACGTCGTAGCAACCTACGTCACCGTCCGATTGGAATAGGGGTGCAAGGTTTGGCCGATGCATTTATTATGATGCGTTATCCTTTTGACAGCCCAGAAGCGGTGCAACTGAACAAGGATATTTTTGAAACCATTTACTATGCTGCTATGACAGCGAGTAAAGACTTAGCCAAGTTGGAAGGTCCTTACGAAACGTATGCAGGAAGTCCGGTTTCGCAAGGTGTGTTCCAATTTGATATGTGGGGTGTTACACCCGGCAATCGTTGGGAATGGGATGTATTGAAAGAAGAAGTGAAAAAATACGGTGTTCGCAATTCCTTATTGTTAGCGCCGATGCCAACCGCCTCCACTTCGCAAATTTTGGGCAATAACGAATGCTTTGAACCTTATACTTCTAACTTATACACCCGTCGTGTATTGAGTGGAGAATACATTGTGGTAAACAAGCATTTGATGAAGGATTTGGTGAAATTGGGAATTTGGAACGAAGAGTTGAAAAACAAAATCGTGGCCAACAAAGGAAGTGTTCAGCATATTGATGAAATCCCACAAAACATTAAAGAGCTTTACAAAACTGTTTGGGAAATTTCACAAAAAGTAATTATCAATATGGCTGCCGACAGGGGTGCTTACATCTGCCAGAGTCAAAGCTTGAACATTCATATTCAGGATCCGAACATAGGAAAAATGAGTTCGATGCACCTGTATGCTTGGGAAAAAGGATTGAAAACCGGTATGTACTACCTACGTAGCCAAGCAGCAAGCAGTGCACAACAATTTACCTTACAAGGTCAAAAACAGGTGGCACCTGCAACACAAACAGCAGCAAAACCAGCCGTTGTAGAAGCTACAGCCACTGCAACAATAGCACCGGCAATGACAAGCGCAGAACCTGCCGTGAACTACAATACACAAGCTGTTCGCGCCAATGTAGAATCGGACTTGGTACCAGCCTATTCGGCTCCTGTAAACCCACCACAATACAGCGAAGTGGCCCGTATGGAAACGCCCTACAGCGAACCTACACCACAACCTGCACCGGTAGCACAACAACCCGTTTACCAAGCGCCTGTTTACCAAGCAAACACCGAAGCTGTTTATACTGCTACACCACAAGCAGCTGCTGTTCCGGTACCTCAGTTTGTTCCCAGCTTAACACCTGGACTTACGGAAGAGGAACAAGCACAACTATCCTGCTCTTTGGATAATCCAGAGGGTTGTGAGATGTGTGGAAGTTAAGAAATAGAAAGAAAATGAAACACCCTTCTCCTTGAAAAAACAGGAGAAGGGTGTTTTTTTTGATACGGCAAAAAAGAGGTAAGACCTAGCTTAGTAAGGATTCAACATTGGAAATACCTAAACATTAAAGCATTTGCTCATGCTCGATGTGGAAAATAATGCGATAAATCATTCTGTTTTAGGGGAAGGAATACTCCCAACAACGGTTTCAGGGTAGACTTTTCCGGGCAGGGATAGCAGCGGAAAACCCACAGCGGCCTAAGCGAAAGCGAAAGGCGCGAGGATTTGCAGCGAATAGCCCGACCCGAAAGCCCCATAAAACTGCATAAACCCAGATTACGCATTAGAAATGCATAAACGATTAACCAGTTGTAAATCAATTTGTATGGCCAAATTGATAACAACTGCTATCCCGAAATTTCTTCGGGAGGGGTAAACCCAACTAAATCAAGTAGTTCGGATTAATTAATCCTCCTATTGCTTAATTTGGGATAAACAAAATGCTACTGTTCATGGGCAGAGGGGGCACGCCCAATAATTACCTACCTATCATTCAGTAACAGCCGTTTCAACTAAGCTTGAATCTTGAGCCAGTTGCAACAATTCGTCTTCATCGAAAAAATCCTTGGCCAGCACTTCAGAACCTTGGGACTTTTGCTGCCCTAAATGTTCGACACGTTCGTTGGATAGGCGTTTGGAATCGGAGACAAACAAATTACCAATTTCTTTGCGGAAAACAACTCCGAGGATAGTAAGAATAAGTACTAGCACACCTGCAATTGCGCCAAAGATAATTCCGGTTTTATTGCGTTCGAAAAAACTTATTTCGGATGGAACCGGAGCAGATTGGGTAGGCTGAAATACAACAGGGGCAGGCTTAGGAGCGGGTGGTGGAACAGCGGTTTGAGGCGGCGTTGGTACTTGGGGTTTAAGCACCACTGGTGGGGGAGCAACTACAGGTGTGGCAACCGGGGTAGGAATAGGAGGCGGTAAAGTTTCGTCCGATTTCCGAGGAAAATGGAGGTATTTTGCTGCCGTTTGTTGAAGAACAACCCCTTCTTTTCCTTTAAACGCCTTGATTTGACGGTCTGAAAAACGTTTCCCACTGAGGGTTTCAAGTTTAGACCGAAAAAGGGAGCCATTTTGAAGGTGGTATTTTTGGTAAATAGCCCTAAGCAACTGGACCTCGTTGCCCTTGTATTGGAACAATAACTGATCCAGCTGCGTTTGGCTATATGGTTTTCCCCAGCTTGGGCCAACTGTTGTACTTCATCCCGAAAGTTGACAGCCCAAGCATGCTTTGTCACGATTTCTAACCAAAGCTCGGTTTCGAAACCGGAATATTTTTTGAGCAAAACATCCTCGTCAAGCTTTTTCAGACCAGGGTTTTGCAAATAGAATTGCCGGATTTTATGTTTATAATCGGCCATGTTGCTTTAAATATCCTCTGAAGAAACAATTCCAGCCGCTTTGAAATAACGACTATAAGTCAATACGATTTCGTGGAGTTTAGTTTGAGCCTGGGCCACCATTTGGTCGTTAATCATCAAGTTGCTGGCAGCAAAGGTACGGCTACGAACGACCACCGAAGATTGGGTTGGCTTGTAATACTCAATTTCCAAATGAAACCCACCTGAGCGAGAATAAAGGAAGAAAAACAAAATCGGAGGAAGAATAGTAAAGATGGTGGCAATACCTAAGAAAAGCAATTTCTTGTCTTTGCCATAACCCATTTTAATTTGGTAAATTTCCGAGGTTGGAAACATGGTTTTGTATTTCCCTTCAACCAATGAAACGGTACGTGGTGTAATAAAAATGTTGATGTTTTGGCTTTTTGAACCCAAGAGTTTGGCCACCATGGGAATAAATCCCGCTTTGGTAGCCTGAACCTGAAACAACACATCGTCTTTAATTTCTAGAGCGGGTGTGGTTTCGAAATGATCCAACAACCCTTCAACTTTTGGTGTAAGAAGATTGGCAACTAATCCCATTTTTCTGCTTTTTTTAAAATGAATTTCGGGGTGCAAATTGGGAAAGTTTGGATTACCATGGCTGGTAAAAACCAATTTGAATTAAACTTCTAAACCCAAAAAATAATCGGTAAACTAAAGATTTTAGCATATTACTTGTTTAAACCCAAATTCAGCATTAGAAATCTATTACAGCTTCCAACTGCTTCAAATACAAGGATTTCAGAACAATTTTTGACTTCAAAACAGTTTACTATTCCTTCACCCAAAAATTAACCTGAAACCCTCGTCTTTATTGCATTTGAAAGCTTCATTACGATTTCTAATGCGTAATCTGGGTTAAATTTGAAGGCTGACTCAGAAAAAAAAATCGACATTTGTGATAGAACCCTTCAAATACCGCATGTGGCGTACAAAAGAATTCGAAAAACGAGGGATACCCAAGATTACATCAGGAATAAATTTATAAGGCAGAAATTAAACTTCAACAGCGCAATTAGGTACAATTTCACCCTGCCTAGAGGGCGTTTATATTTCCAAATTGATTAGGGCTTAGTAACCGTTTTATCCTTTCTGTTGCTACGGTTGGATTTGTGTAAAAGTTCCTTCTCCTAACAAAGGTTTCAGGGTAGTCTTTTCCGGGCAGGGATAGCAGCGGAAAACCCACAGCGGCCTAAGCGAAAGCGAAAGGCGCGAGGATTTGCAGCGAATAGCCCGACCCGAATGCCCCAGAAAACTGCTTAAACAATAATGTTACTGTTCATGGGCAGAGGGGGCACGCCAACAAGGATTTAATAACTCGATTTACTTTCCCTTGATTCAGTATACTACTCCCTATTTTCCGCTTAAAGCCGTACTTTTGGCCTTTCAATTCCTTGTTTATGCGCTATCTTTTTCCTGTGTTGCTTCTTTGTGGAATCCAAAGTTTTGCCCAAAAAGAACATTCCAATCAATGCTCCAAGCGCAACCTATTTGCGAATCAGCAGCATAAGAGCAACAACCTGAATGCCGCCCAAATTGCCCAAACCAATCAATACGATGTCCATTTTTATGCCCTCAACCTGTCAATGACCAACACATCGACCGATTTGGCCGGTTACGGGGAGATGCAGGCAAAAAGCGTGGTTGAATTGGACACCTTGGTATATGAACTTTTTTCGACGTTTACCATTGATTCGATTTTGGTGAATGGCCTTTCGGTAGCTTTTAGTCACCAAAATTCTGTTGTAAAGGTGGAAGTGAATTTCCCTGCACAAACCGAATTTACCGTACGTACCTATTACCAAGGCACACCACCCGATGCTCAAACCAATCCGTTGGGCGGTGCCGGCATGACTTACGACACCTCGCCATCCTGGGGAAATGAGGTGGTATGGTCGTTATCACAACCTTTTAGCGCCTATGAGTGGTGGCCTTGCAAACAAAGTTTGACCGACAAAGCGGATTCCTGTTCTGTTCAAATTACCGTACCGGCCAGTTGCATGGCTGGCTCGAATGGAATACTCGAAAATACCGTGGATCTTGGCAATGGTAAAAAGCGCTATGAATGGAAGCACCGACACCCGATCGACTATTATTTGGTTTCGGTGGCAGTAGCTGAATATGTGGAATACAATATTTTTGCTAATCCGGTGAATGCGCCGGCCCCAATTCTGATTCAAAATTTCATATATAACAATCCTCAAACCCTGCCCAACTTTCAAGAAGATATTGATGAAACTGCTGATTTTATTGAGCTTTTCTATTCCTTATACGGTCCTTACCCTTTTGAGAACGAAAAATATGGACATTGTATGGCACCAATTTCGGGTGGTATGGAGCACCAAACCATGACTACCCAAGGCTTTTTTGAACGCAGTTTGACAGCCCATGAACTTGGCCATCAGTGGTGGGGCGACCATGTAACCTGTGCTTCTTGGAGCGACATTTGGCTAAACGAAGGGTTTGCCTCGTACAGCGAATATTTAATGATGGAAAACCTTTACCCTGGAGATGAAATCACCAAAATGGCGGATGTACATGCTAATGTGATGTTGCAACCGGGCGGCAGTGTTTGGGTGCTGGATAGTTTGAATGAGGCAAGAATTTTTAGTGGAAGGTTGAGTTACGACAAAGGATCGGCCATTGTGCACACCTTGCGCTTTTTGGTAAACAACGATAGTTTGTTCTTTGCAGCCTTGCGTCATTTCTTAAACGAATATGCTTCGTCGACGGCCAATGGTTTAGATTTTCGCGACGACTTTTCGGCCCAAACCGGTCTGGATTTAACCGCCTATTTCGACCAATGGTATTTTGGAGAAGGCTATCCTACCTATTCTGTGGAATGGCGTCAAAGTGGAAATGACGCCCTCGTTGTAATCAATCACAGCAGCTCGAGGCCCAACATTACCCCCACCTTTACCAACCCCATTGAACTTAGCTTTACCAGACCATCCAGCACCGACACCACTATTCGCTTTCCTATTTCCAGCAATTCCGACACCTTTTTAATAGCGGGAATTGGAACCATCAACAATGCCATTACCATCGACCCAAAGAACTGGGTAATAAACCGCGACGGAACCATTGCTATGATTGAACCTTTTTCGGTAAACACCCAAAAGGCGCTAGATTTCGAACTGTATCCCAATCCGTTTGAAGACCGCTTGATGGTGAAAAACCTGCAACAAAGTGGACGATACGAACTGTATGATAGCAATGGGCGAAAGCTTGAAAGTGGCTTCGTTTACCCCGGCCAATGGATTAGGCTGAACGATTTGCATCCAGGGAATTATGTGATACGGGTGTTTGTCGGAAACAGGGAAATACGAAAAGCCTTGACCAAGAAACAATAGGATAGTGGATCGAAAAGGTTGCTTACACCTTATTCGAACAGGTTCTTTTCCAATTGCCAATCCACTTCGGGCAAGCCTTTTTCGCGCAAAACCTCGTTGGTACGTGAAAAGTGTTTACAGCCAAAAAATCCGTTGTATGCACTCAGAGGCGAGGGGTGAGCTGCTTTTAGGATAGTGTGTCGGCTCGAATCGATTAAAACCTGCTTATCCTGGGCAAAGCGGCCCCAAAGCAAAAAGACCACATTTTTTTTATTCTGAGAAACTTTTTGGATAATCTCGTTGGTAAAGGTTTCCCATCCCCGTTTCTGATGGCTGCCTGCTTGGTGGGCTCTTACGGTAAGGGTTGCATTCAATAAAAGTACCCCTTGTTTTGCCCAGGGCTCAAGATTGCCTGAGCTTGGAATCGGAAACCCTAGGTCGGTGCGGATTTCTTTAAAAATATTCAATAAAGACGGAGGATGCGGAATGCCATCACTAACCGAAAAGCAGAGTCCGTTTGCTTGACCGGGACCGTGGTAAGGATCTTGGCCTAAAATTACCACCCTAACATCCGAAAAGGGTGTTGTATTTAGTGCGGCAAAAATCCTTGGTCCGGGAGGGTAAATCAATTGTGTTTTCTTTTCTTCCGTCAAAAAGGCTTTCAATTCCTTGAAATAAGGCTTTTCAAACTCCTCTCCGATTTGATCTAACCACGATTCGTGCACTTGGGGTTTCTTTTCTTCCGTCATTTAAGTTGAATTTTGCCAAGAATTATGGGCAATTTTAATGCGATTTATATAAAATTTCAAAAAACCTTCGTTTTGGGTAAACAAATTGTTCATTACGGCGTTGAAAAATATCAAACAACACTACACTGATTTCTCGAATCCCTTTATTTTTGCCAACCTTACTATGCACACCGTGAAAAAACTATTCTTCGCCCTCGCAGCCAGTATGTTTGTTGCTCTTGTGGCTACTTCTTGCCGTACACATCAAACTTGTCCCGCATACGGAGACGCTGGCCAAACCATTGAACAGTCCAATAGTTAAGCCCAAACAAACTGAACATCCTGCTTAATGTCAGGGTGTAAGCTTTTGGCGACTGGACAATTCAAGGCAGCAATTTCAAGCATTTTTCTTTCTTTTTCTGAATAAGATTTATTCGGAAGTGTAAGTACTACGCCAATTTCTGATACTCGACGGGGATTTGAGGCCATGATTTTAGTGATTTCAACCTTGGTTCCATCGATGTTCATGCCATTGTTTCTGGCATTGATGCCCATAATAGTAAGCATGCAACAACCCAAGGAAGTGGCCAGCAGGTCTGTAGGAGAAAAAGCCTCTCCTTTGCCTTGGTTATCGGTTGGAGCGTCGGTGATTATTTCAACACCGGATTGTAAATGCGTGGCAACTGTTCGAAGTTCGCCAGTGTAAATAAGGGATGATGTAGCCATGTAATAAGAATGGTTTACCTTTGCGATTATGTTTGGGAGCAAGTATATCAAATGGAGCCTACTTTTAACCTTAGTGGTGGTAACCCATTTGGCCTCTTTTTCCCAAAAGCCTTTAGAGGACGACAAAGATACCCGAGTTCTGTATAGAAAGGAATTCACAGCAGGATTTATTGCTCATTCGGGTGGTTGGGGACTTACCGTTCGGCGCTCTCACCATCGAACCGGCTATTCAAAAACCTTTTGGGAAGTAGACTTTGTGGGCATGAAACATCCCAAAGAAATTAAATCGTCCTATTATGAAAATGCCAAAGGATATGTGTATGGCAAAATGAATTCCTTTTTGATTCTTCGCACAGGATACGGTTTTCATAAAGTAATATTCAGCAAAGGCCGGGCTGATGGTAGTGCTATTGAAGTACGCTATTTAGGTTCAGTAGGCTCTTCATTGGGAATAACCAAACCCTATTTTGTGGATGTAATCAAAAACCCTTATGCCCCCGATGGCGGAATTGTTTCGGAGGCTTATGATCCCAACAATGTACTTCACAATCAATACAATATTTATGGTCGGGGCGCTTGGTACAAAGGTTTCGACAAACTGAAGCTGCATCCGGGGATTTATGGCAAATTCGGCTTTAGCTTCGATTATGCCGGTCGCGAAAAAGGCGTTAAAACCATTGAAACAGGCATGATACTGGATTATTATTTTAAGCAAATCCCCATGATGGCCTTTGCTAAAAACAATAGTTTGTGGTTTTCTTTTTATGTTAGTTTGAATTTTGGCGGAAAATGGAACGGAAAAGCGTCAACCGCCACCCAAGAAGATTGATAGTTTATGGAGACGAGCGAAACCATCCTTTCAGAACCTAGGGAGCGGAAACCCGATTGGTTGCGTGTGAAATTACCAACCGGTAAAGAATATGCCAACACCCGAAAAATTGTTTCGGAGCACAAATTACATACGATTTGCGAAAGCGGTAATTGTCCAAATATGGGCGAATGCTGGGGTGCAGGAACCGCCACCTTTATGATTTTGGGTAATATTTGTACCCGTAGCTGTGGGTTTTGTGCGGTTGCCACAGGCCGCCCCTTACCGGTGGATTTGGAAGAACCCAAGCGGGTAGCCAATTCCATAAAAATTATGGGCATCAAACATGCGGTTATAACCTCGGTAGACCGCGACGAACTTAAAGATGGAGGTTCCATTATTTGGGCTGAAACCATTCAGGAAGTTAGAAAAGTAAGTCCGGGTACAACCCTCGAAACCTTGATACCTGATTTCCGTGGTATTTGGGAAAACCTGCAACGCATTATTGATGTGAAACCCGAAATTGTTTCGCACAATATGGAAACCGTTCGTAGGCTTACCAAACAAGTGCGAATTCAAGCCAAGTATGACCGAAGTCTGGAAGTGTTGAAACGACTAAAAGAAGGCGGACTAACCACCAAATCCGGCATTATGTTGGGCTTGGGCGAGACAGAAGCCGAAATTTTGGAAACCATGGACGATTTACGTTCGGTTGGAGTAAACATCATGACCTTAGGCCAATATTTACAACCAACCAAGCAACATCTTCCGGTAAAAGAATATGTTAGGCCCGAGAAATTTGCGTTTTATAAAGAGGCCGGTTTGGCAAAAGGCTTTGATTATGTAGAAAGCGGCCCCTTGGTTCGGTCGTCTTACCATGCCGAAAAGCATATTTAGAAGAAACTAACGGGAACATGCTATACTTTCTTATTCCCGTTTACAACGAAGCATTGAACATGGCCGATTTGGCCTCGAGTCTTGTAGGTATATTGCCTGAAGAAAAGAAGTTCTTTGTATTTGTGGATGATGCCTCCACCGACGATACCGTAGCTCAAATAAGGCGATTGTTTCCCGCTTCGGCATTAACTATCCTTCAAAAAGAAAAAAATGCGGGTCCCGGTGATTCTTTCAACTTGGGAATGGACTGGATTTTAGAAAACAACCTCGACGAAGAGGCCTTGCTGGTTAGTATCGAAGGAGACAACACCTCCGACCTAGCCATTTTACCCCAATTAATTAATTCGGTAAGGCAGGGAAATGATGTAGCGCTGGCCTCGGTTTACTTGGATGGCGGCCGTTTTGAACAAACTTCCTGGTTTAAGAAAGTTGTTTCCGGTATAGCCAATACCAGTATTCGTTTGGCTTTTGGTTTGAAAATACACACCCTGAGCTCATTTTACCGAGTATACAGCTTGGGTATCTTGAGACGAGTGAAGCGCCAATATGGTATACTGATCGCTGAAACTGGTTTCGTTTGTATGGTTGAACTGATAGTTAAAATTGTTGGAACAGGCGGAAAGGTGGTCGAAATTCCAACGGTTTTGCACTCCAGTAGGCGAAAAGGTAGTTCCAAGATGAACATGCTTCGTACTACGTTTGGTTACCTCCGATTTATAGTTCGGCAGTTGGGTAGGCGCACTTAGGCTCATTTTCCAACTCGGGATAATTGCATTCATAACAGTTGATTTTTCAGGTTAATAACAGAGAAACGAATCCTTAAGCGGCCAATGATTGGCGAAAGTCTTTTTTGAAGGCGCGGCCCACAGGTATGGTCATTTTGTTTGAATCGCTGTGCACAATAATGTTTGAGCCTTTGATATTGTGGATTTTATCCAAATTTACAATATAGCTGCGGTGTGTACGAGCAAAGCCACGACCTTCCAACAACCTGGCCATATCTTTCATGGTCGATAAGGTTATATATTTAGCAGATGCTGTTTTGATAATTACATAGTCGGCTAAGGCTTGTATGTATAATATCTCATCGGTTTTGATGCGTACCAATTGGTAGTTGGAGCGAAAAATTAATGAATCTCCAAGACTTGTGGCCGTATTGGCAAAGGTGTTTGAATGTAAGGTTTGCATGGCTGTAAATTTTAAAGGTTAGTACTTCGTTGTCCAATTTGAATACTTGTACCTTGTTAGTTTTTTTTTCGTTCAAAAAAATAGCCTAATTACATTTTTAAACAGACGAACAAGTAAAAACATCGATATTCGACACTAATTTTCGAATAACAAAGCACATGAATTTTTGACAGTTCAAATTTGTTAATTAATGTGTTGATTTACAAATATTTATGATTTAAAAGCTAGCGAGTTTACAATGAAAATAAAAGTCCCCAGTTGCCCGAATCGGCCTATTCCGCCATCGCAAAACCCTCCCTTTCCCACCTTTTCCCGAAAATGAGAAAGATCATTTTACCCCTTTACTTTTCATTTAAAAATGACTTTTTGGCGCTGATTATCAACATATTAACAGGTGGCTGGTTGAAATCCCCCCTTTTTTTTAAGTCGCTTAGCATAAATAAATACATAAGTTTGCGCCCTGTTTAACCTCTTAATTAACCACGTTCGATGGCTACAAAACTTACCGAACAAAGGGAAGATCAATTCTTTGCCGATGTTCTTAACTATTTTGAAAAGGCTGCCAAATTCTTGGATACGCCTAAAGGAATTTTAGATCAGATTAAGTATTGCAACAGTGTTTACCGCATTAAATTCCCGGTAAAACTGAAAGGCGAATTCAAAGTAATCGAGGCTTACCGTGTTGAGCACAGTCACCACAAACTGCCAACCAAAGGCGGTATTCGCTACAGCATCCATGTCAACCAAGACGAGGTGATGGCTCTAGCCGCTTTGATGACCTATAAATGCGCTATCGTTGATGTACCCTTCGGCGGTGCAAAAGGTGGTATCAAAATCAGTCCGCGCGACTACAACGACGAAGAGATGGAGAAAATCACCCGTCGTTACACCTCCGAACTAATTAAAAAGAACTTTATCGGACCAGCTATCGACGTTCCTGCTCCAGACTACGGATCGGGCGAAAAAGAGATGGCTTGGATTATGGACACCTACGCTACTTTCAACCCAAATGAGTTGAACGCTGCAGGTTGTGTAACCGGCAAACCCATTTCCCAAGGCGGTATTCACGGTCGTCGCGAAGCCACCGGATTGGGCGTATTCTATGGCGTACGTGAAGCTTTAAACATTGCGGAAGATTGCCAAAAATGGGGATTAACTACAGGCATCCAAGGCAAATCAGTGGTGGTACAAGGACTAGGAAACGTAGGTTACCACTCTGCCAAATTCTTCCATGAAGGTGGAGCTAAAGTAATTGCCCTGGCCGAATATGAAGGAGCCATTTTCAGCAAAGACGGTCTTGATCCGGATATGGTATTGGCTCACCGTCGCAAAACAGGTTCTATCCTCGATTTCCCGGGCGCTACCAATTTGGCCAAATCAACCGATGCACTTGAATTGGAATGCGATATCTTAATCCCGGCTGCTTTGGAAAACCAAATCCATTCTAAAAACGCAGCCAATATCAAAGCCAAAATTATCGGTGAGGCGGCCAACGGACCAGTTACTCCCGAGGCTGAGGAAATACTATTGAAAAAAGGCGTATACATCATTCCTGATATCTTTTTGAATGCAGGGGGCGTAACCGTTTCCTATTTCGAATGGTTGAAAAACATGAGCCACGTGCGTTTCGGCCGCATGACCAAACGTTTCGACGAGCGCATGAACCAAGAATTGATGGAATCCATCGAAAGTCTAACCGGTAAAAGATTCTCGCCCGAGCAACACAGCAAATTGGAGCGTGGTGCCGACGAGCGCGATTTGGTATACAGCGGCTTGGAAGAAACCATGATCAATGCTTACCACTCCATTCGCCAAATATTAATCGACAAACCCGAAATCGGCGATTTACGAACAGCTGCTTTTGTGTGCGCCATTAAAAAAGTAGCGGCCTCCTACGAAAACTTGGGTATCTTCCCATAGTAGGTCACCGACACCATTTACACCAAGCGGGATGCCTGAAAATGGTTTCCCGCTTTTTTTATCCCAAATTAATCAATAGGAGGATTTATTAATCCGAACTACTTGATTTAGTTGGGGTTACCCCGATTTAGCAGTTGTTATCAATTTGGCTATACAAATTGATTTACAACTGGTTAATCGTTTATGCATTTCTAATGCGTAATCTGGGTTTATTTTTTGGCGGGTCCCTTTTCGGCCATAACCCTTGTACCCCGAATTAAACAATTGCAAGGGCCGAAAAGGTCGCGCTTTCGCTAGTACTCCTCGGTCTGCTCCGTGCCTACGCAGCCCTGTGGGGTACCACGCTCTATCGCTACCCGGGGTTCTTCGTGCCCGGGTGCAGGTGAAGTACGAGGCTGTAGTTTTTCATGTCTGGGGTTTGTACAGGTTGAGATACCCTACACTTATTAGAATAAAACATAAACAATACATAAGGCCTGTTGCTATAAATCCTATAATTTGTTTTTTCCAAGTTCTCCTATTTTCTTAAAAATTCACCCTTCTCATTTAACTGACATTTTCCATACAAACAAACTTTTCTGACGTTTTTTTATCGAAATATACCTTTATAAAACGACTTGATTCTTACTTTTTTATACCAACAAAACATAGCTTGTTCGTATTAGAGTAGGGCTGTGGAATAATTCAAAATAATTTTCATAAAACTGAATTTGTAGAAAAAAAAACGCATATTATTGCCTTGGATACAATCCAACTATAAGAAGCTTGTTTTTGATTGCTGTTGGGTTTTCTATTGCTTTTGAAAATCAACATCCCTGTTTTTCTGCTGGTTTCAAAACTTTTTGGCTTTCTTTTTTGTTCAGTAGGCGCCTAAAATATCCCGTACTTGCCCTTTTTTAAGATGCTTGTTTTGTTGTTTATTGCTTAACATTAATTTAATACCATATGAAAAACGGTTTCCTTCTCTTGTTCTTTTTCCTTGTTATTCCTGCACTTTGTAAATCCCAAAACCCCGCCATAGGACACCTCGATCTATACCCTATGCCGCAGTTTACCATGCAGGCCCAACTGGTGGGAAACGATACCCTGCTCGTGCAGCAACAGCACTTCCTCGCCCAAATGACCCTTGTGCTTACCGACACATTGGGCATTTCTCAAATCGAAGCCTTATTGGAAGCCGACAACGGTGTTTCGGTGCAGGTTAGCTTTCCCTACCCCCAATCACTTTCCCAATCAGGAAGCTACAGCTGCCGTAGAACAAACGATAGGCTCACCCTGCTGCTGGGGACTTACCCTCTGCTGGCCAACTATACGGCCAAAGCACGACTCGTCCTGTCCAATGGTTCCCATACCGAATATTCCCTTTTCCAAGGCAACTAATACCCAAAAACCTTTTAATCCCTTAACCCTATGAAAAACCTGCTTTTTCTGCTGCTTTTCTGTATGGTAGGTACCGTAAACGCCACTACCTACACCTGGACCGGCTCTTCCAGCATAAACTGGAACGACGCCTCCAACTGGTCTCCTGCCACCGTTCCCGGTAGTGCCGACATTGCCTCTTTTACCAATACCTCCACCACCTACCAGCCAAAGCTCGATACCTCCCGCAGTATCGCTGGTCTTACTGTTTCGGCCAATATTTCATTAGACTTGAACACTTACCAGCTCACCGTAAACGGTAACACCACCCTCGACCGTGGAACCTATTCCAACGGTAGTCTTATCGTAAACGGAACTACCCTTAGTCTTGGTTATATGAATGCCCAAGGAACAGTTTATTATGGCCCTACTCTTTCTTGTAGCCTCACTGTTACAGCAGCAACCCTGTCCATCAAATTCTCCACCTTTAACGCGGCCGTTGTTCTTACCAAAACAGGAAGCTCCACCGACCAGTGGCAAGGGGGCAATACCTTCAACAGCACTGTTTCCATGACCAATTCGGGCAGTGGCCTGCTAAACCCGGGCTTTAGAGGTGTCAACACGTATAATGCTGCAGTTTCCCTCTATAACCAGTCAAGTGGCTCCATTGGCTTTTCACAAACAGCCAATATCGGCAGCAATGTGCCCTATTGCTATATCAATGCCGACCTTTATTTGTCCAACACTGGTAGTGGGGAAATCAACCTAGGTAGATATGCCGCAACATACTATTCAACTGCCAAAACCATTCGTATGGCTGCAGGTACCAGAATACGAATCGCTGCACCCGGATTCAGTTCCGGAACCCTGCACCTTGAAAACCTTCGACAAGAAGCCGCAGATTCCCTCGCCTTTTCATTAAGCGGAACCGCCCTGTTAAGAACAACTGGTTGTCAGATAAAAGGGCTAACTGAAATATCTGTACCTAACCTCCAGACCTCCATGAACAGTTATGACCTTGCCCTTACCTTCACCATTTCCAATGGCAACAATTCCAATAGCTGGGGCGGTAATCAGTTCTCTGGTCCAGTTACCCTTAACCATTCCGGAGCAAGCGGTTTCTCTTGGGCTATTGGCGGTTCAGACTATTTTTCTTCTACCCTTACACTCAACCTGACCGGTGCTGGGGCCTTCGGTATAGCCACTGGTATACTCACCGGTACCCCTACCACCTTTTCCGACCATGTTTACGTGAACAATACAGGCGGAGGAAGCGGCTTTATCATCGGCACCTACCGCACCAACCCTTCCAATCCCCAACTAGCCGTTTTTGCCGCCGACAAGCGGGTGATAATCGGTTCGGGCGGCTTCAGCTCGGGTATTCTCAAAATGGAAAGGACCACTTTTAGTGGCAGTTCACCTTGGTCGCTTTCCCTAGGCGGTAGTGGTTCCACCCTGTATCTGGGCGATAATCTAATTACCAATCAGGTGTTTTCCGGCACGGCACCCAACGTGATCATTAGCGGTAGCACTTTTAACGATAGTTTAAAAATTACCAAAACAGGCAATTCTACCAACCAAGGGTACGGAGGAACCACCTACAATGGCGCCGTCGTTTTCAACATCAACGGTACTGGACATTTCGCCGTAGGGGTTTATACCAAAGACTTATTCAATTCCGACCTCGCAGTTAACACCACTTCTTCGGGAGGTTTTTATTCTGGCAACATGGTCGCCTCCGAAATTCTTGGTAGCATTTCCTTTTTTAGATCAGGAACCGGATTCCTCCAACTGGGTTCCTCCTTCGGTGGTGGCATACTTTTTACAGGCAGTACCGACCAATCTATTTATGTTTCAGGTTCGGGTGCTGGAGAGGCCCAATTATACAAGGCTACCATCAACAAACCATCAGGCAAGCTAAAGCTCTATGGCGATGTAAATGCCTATAGTGCCATGACCCTCACCAGTGGTATAATCCAAAACAACGGGGGTATGCTTCATTTTAGGGCTGGTTCCTCTGTGAGCGGAGCTTCCGATGCCTCTTATATCGAAGGGGTAGCAAAAAAGACAGGCAACACCGCCTTTACCTTCCCCCTTGGCGCAGGTGGCAAATACAATCCTTTGGCCATTACAGCGCCTTCCTCCGCCAGCGATGCTTTTACTGCCGAATTTATCAGCGGTTCGGCCAATGCCAGCTATTCCTTATCCAGCAAAGAAAGCAGTTTAGACCAAATGGACGAAGATGGTTATTGGAAGTTGGCCCGCAGCAGCGGAAGCAGCACACCTACCGTAACCTTAAACTGGCATAGTTTAAAATGCGGGGTTACAAGCCCAAGCACCCTTTCCTTTGCCCAGTGGAATGCCGCTACCAGCCAGTGGCTCAACAAAGGCAATGCCGCCAACACCGCCACTTCCCTTACCCACACCGGTACCCTGGCCTTTTCCACTACTCCTATTCCTTTGGTGCTAGGCAATATCCACAAAATGGCTGCCAATGCCGGGGCAGATACCTCCTTCTGTGCAGGCGCTTCGGTGGGTCTTTCCGCCTCAGGAAGCTATGGTACTGCGCCATTTACCTACTCTTGGTCACCTACTACAGGCTTAAGTTCATCAACAGTGGCTAACCCTACAGCTTCGCCTGCCTCAACGACTACTTATACCGTTACTGTTACCGATGCCCGTGGCTGTTCGGCTAGCGATGAGGTGGTGGTGACGGTGAATGAATTGCCAGTGGCGGATGCGGGGGAGGATACGACGATTTATGCGGGGGATACGGTGCAGATTGGAGGGGCAGGAGTTAGTGGGAATACGTATAGTTGGTCTCCTTCCATTGGACTAAGTTCCGCGACAATTGCCCGACCCTTAGCATCTCCATCCGATAGTGCAATGTTTGTAATAACTGTAGTTAATAGCACAACTGGCTGCATCAAACAAGACACCGTAAGGGTGAATGTTTTGCCTCAAGGAGCAACATGTGGGAATGCTATTGTAATAAATGCCGTCGATACTGTAGTAAATCAAAGTGCGGGAACCAAGTGGTATTTATTGACTTTGCCTAAAAATAATGCCTTAACTTATGTCTATGATTCACTACCAAACTACACTTTTAAATTTTATTCAGCTTGTGGCTCGATTGAAAATCCAGGAACATTATTCATCCAAGATAGCCTTACCTCATTACTAGAGTATAATGAAATTGTTTTTTATAATGTTTTTCTTAAGGTACAAATTGACCATTCGGCGGCAATAGGAATAAAACAAATTTTAACTGAACCATGTGAAGTAAGTTGTAATAGTTTAATTATTAATCCTTGTTTTGAAGAAGGCCCAATTGCTACTTATCTTAACCAACTAAATAGTGCCGATAATTGGTTTAGTGGGTGTAATGGAATAAACAATCCATATGTTTGCAATGGTGACTACTGCCCATCTTCTGGCATGGGGAATACTCCTGATATTATGGATATGAATAGTCCTGCTGGAGCAAATAATCAAAATAATATTTATGGAACCCAATTGCCATTTAGCGAAGACAGGTATGCATGTATTGGTTCCACAGAGAGTTTTTATGGCAATTTAAACGAAGCATTAAAGTGTGGAATAAAATATAAAATCAGAATGCAACTGTCAACCCATGAAGGCCCAAGCAATTCCCCGTACAATAACCCAACTAGCAATTTTGTAGTAACATTAAAACAAGAGTTATTTCAAAACAGCCCTTCTACGATAAATTGCTTAGGATATAGTAGAACCATTTTTTCTTCAGGTACTATTACATATCCAATTTCAAATTGGCAGCAACAAAGTAATTTATTCTTGTTGAATGAAGTAGAACAAAACTATTCTTTAAAGAAGATTCATTTCCAAAGTATATCAGGTGGCACTTATATTGATAATGTTGAACTCTTCCCCTATCAACTTAATGCAGGAATAGATGATACCATTTGCGAAAAACAGTGCGACACCATTGGACCTGAATGCTTCCCTTATAATTCGGAAGAGTTTATTTGGACAGCTATTCCATTTGATTCTAGTCTGATAGGTCAGGAACATTTACAAAATCCTATTGTTTGTCCTGATACCACAACCTTATATATCCTTAGCCTTACCGCGGATCAAGGCGATTGTGCAATTTTGGCAGATACAATGATTATGCTTGTTATTCAAAAACCTGATAGTATAATTTGGTCTGCTGACACAATGGTGTGTGACACGGCATATACATACACCCTAAATTTAATTCCTACGAATAATATAATTGAATCTATAACATGGGAAACGCCTTCCATTGCCGCCATAGTTGGTGGCAACGGATTAAATGAAATTAATGTGGAATGGTCTATGGTACCAGACACAATTTTATCCATAGTAGCCCATATTTACTTTCAAGGAGGATGCGACACTACCGACACATTGTGGGTTTATCCGTGTTGCTGGGATACTACACGAATTATATTACCCAGTGGAACAAATTCAAGTTCTCTTGGTACAATTGTATCAGGTCAAAACTATATTATTTATGGTTTATTTAATGTTGATAACGATTTCACTTTTGATAATTGTGATGTAATACTTGCTCCTAATGCAATTATTGGTGTATATACTGGTCAAGATTTTACAATTACCAATCAATCTCATTTATACGCTTGCAACCGAATGTGGAAAACCATATTACTTGTAGCAGGGTCTTCAATTACTGTCAATGGTTCTTCAATTATTGAAGATGCCGAAACTGCTATTTGGGCATATAATGGGGGCACAGTGGTATTGGATCAAGCTATTTTCAACAAAAATTATGTTGGCCTTAAGTTAGAAAATTGTGGTATAGAAACAGCTAATGTAAGCCGTTCTTATTTCGCTTGTGGTTCGGGATTTCTTTATACAGCCCCTTCATTATTGCGCCCACCCCGCCAAAACACTGAAAGTCGTGCCCACATAGAAATATTGAACACAATTAAGCAAACCATTGGGAATACCACCAACGAAAATTGGTTTAAAAACGCTACCTTTGGAATTTATGCTAATAATGTGGGTGAACTAAACGTATTAAATAATAATTTTTTCGATATGAATGCTGGGTATAATCAAAGCGGCACCCTGGGAAGTGGCCAATTATTATACACTGGAAATGGAGTTTGTGCAGTAGGGCAGGGTGCCAGCGACGAGATAAATGTAAAAGATGACAATGAATTTACCAATTGCGATGTAGGTGTGAAAGCGCAGTTTTATCAGCGTGGAAATATAATCGTAAACGACAATACGTTTTTTGATTGCAAACAGGCTGGTGTAGGCTTTGGAATGAATTCTGACAAAACTTATATTGAAGTGAACCGAAACAAGCTGTATGCTAATCCCAATAAATCTGTATTCTGGGGAATATATGGATGGTGGAACAATAGCAGCAAGGTACGCATTAGCCAAAACGAGCTATATTTTGCCAATAACGACACCTGCGACAGACAAGGTATTGCGCTGAGAGATGTTGTAAGTTCGGCTAATTCTCACACATCATTCTTAATCGATAGCAACTATATTGAAGGTGCAACCCGCGGAATATGGGTTGAAAACATGGGTGGAGCAATGCTAAATTTTCAGAACCTATGCGGCTACAGTTTGTCACCTAACAATACTGTAAATATTTTATCCGGTGCAAGTAGCGACAATACCATCTATGATAACAATATCTATATGGAATTGGTTAATGGTAATAATTTTAGGCACAGTTGCGATGGAATAGCCATAGACAACAGTAGCACCGTACTCACTAGTTGCAACTATGTAGGCTGTATAGCTGAAGTAAATAGTAACTATGCTACTGGTTATTGCTATAATTGGATACCCAATGGCATTAGACAAGACCAGGGTTTTGCCAACTGGATTTATAACAACGAAACCAAGGATTTAGGTAATGGCCTGCTCATTAGTGATGACGTACAGCCCTTGAATTTTCTGGGCTGGAATAAAATGGAACACCTCCAACGTAGCGGTCTTTTGCTCAACCACGGCATATTGGGCTCGCAGGTGTGGGGCAGCTTTGCCAGGAACCAATGGGTAAACTGGCCTACCAACGGAACACCGCATAGCGAAGTGTGGGGGGCTGGAGCAAATGGTTCTTTAACTACGTTCTATGTTCCATCTACCGCTTCTGCGGAATATCAACCTACGAACAATACCTATTCTTCCCCTGCTTTTTCAGCTATGAACCAACCCGCAAACACAGCCACTCTGTTATCCGAAGCATATACTTGTGCTAATCCAGAATTATATAACGATATAGAGGAATATTGTGATAATATCGGATATTTGATTCTACCATTAATAGACGACACCACTACACTAACTAGTGCATTCGACAGCACAGCCCGTTGGGAAAACAAGTATCAGATATATAAGTTATTGAAGAGTAATACAATAAAATATTATTTATCTGACACCACGCTCACGGCTTTCGTAAACCTGCACGACACCACCGAAATAGGGCTACTACATAAATCAGAAATAGCTGTGGCCACTATGTGGAACAAAAAAAGTAGCGACCTCGACGACGAAATAGCTGATTTGAGTTCACTCAGCCCTTCCTGTGTTGCCTCACAAACCATGAAAACGGTTTTACTCACTGCCCTTACCCTGCATGCAGAAGACCGCAAACCCAACAACACCGAAACTGCCGAACTGGAAAACTTGGCGGCACAATGCCCTTATGAATATGGTAGCGGTGTACACTCCACCCGGGCATTGTTATCACGTTATGACACGACGTTTGTAAATCGCTTAAACCCTTGCGAAATCCCTGTTGAGCCAGAGTTGAGAAAATCAGAAAATGAAATTTCTTCAGAAAATACATCAGCTACAAGCATTGCCTTGTTTCCAAACCCTACCACCGGAGCAATGCAGTTAAACATAGGCGAAGCTATGTATGGTATGCTATCGGTTTCCGACATCAGCGGAAGAATTGTATATTTGCAAAACAAGACTTGGGAGGTTTCGAACAGCATAAATCTTTCACATCTTAATAACGGTGTTTACCTGTTCGATTTTAAAAGCCAATTAATTACCAAGAAATGGAAAATAGTTGTTTCAAAGTAGCGGTATTGTTTTCTGTGCTTTGGTTTGGCATCTGCCAAACTAAAGCACAGAACTTGGTTCCTAATCCGAGTTTTGAGGAGTATTCAACTTGTCCAACGTTACAAGGACAATTGCAAAATGCAATAGACTGGGTTAATCCTAATCATGCGACCCCAGATTATTTTAATGAATGCAATTGTGCTTTTTCAGGTCCAAGTGTTGTAAATCTATGCGTACCCGTTAACGCAATTGGTTACCAAGAGGCAAAATCAGGCAATGCTTATACAGGGCTTTTTACTTTTAGCTATCATGTTCCGAATGTTAGAGAATATATTCAAACTAAACTTAAATCTGCTTTAAAAAAAAACAGTAAATACTATGTTGGGTTTTACTGTAACTTACGTGATGAATTATGCAATTTAGCAGCAAACGATATAGGTGCTTTTTTCTCTAAAGATCCAATATCAAGGAATGATTTATTTGTAATTGATACCATTCCACAATTAGCCAATAACCGAATCCATCCATTAACCTCCAAAATAGATTGGATGTTAGTTTCCGATACAATAGAAGCTGGAGGAGATGAAGAATATGTTACAATAGGTAACTTCTTACAGGATAGTTTAACCGATACAATATCAGTTTATTTGGAAGTAAATGGGACACCTTCGGTTTTTTGGGGTTATAAACAACCTTATTATCTTATCGACGACGTTTTCGTCATCCCCTTAGACAGCCTAACCGACATAAAAGAACCCAAGCCACTACAAGGCAAGGCATATACTGCCAATGGGCAATTGGTTTTAGAATTAGAAGAAAGTTATAAACCCATTCATTTAATGCTTACCACCGCCACCGGGCAAACGGTATGGCAGCAACAAGAGTTTTTTACCCAAGGTCAAAGGGCGTTTAGCTTGCCACTTTTGCCTGGCGGTTTGTATTTTGTGGAGGTACAATGTGGCGGTGGTGTGCTGAGGCAAAAGGTGGTGGTTTCGCAAGAGTAATTTCCAATTAGAACTGTAATTTATAGCCAGTTTAGGAGGGTATGTTAGTTTAAAGAGAGTATTTTTACAGAATGGAACACCTCCAACGTAGCGGTCTTTTGCTCAACTACGGCATATTGGGCTCGCAGGTGTGGGGCAGCTTTGCTTGGAACCAATGGGTGAATTGGCCAAGCAACGCAAACACCGCATAGTGAGGTTTGGGGGAATAACACCAATGGTAGTTTCACAAGGTTTTATGTTCCACCAACGGCGGGGGCTGAATATCAACCGACGAATAATTTTGTAGATAATGTAATAAACCCTGGATCAAGTTCAATGAGTCAGCCAATTAATACAATTACTCTATTGGCCGAAGGCTATATGTGTGCTAATCCCATCTCGCCCGCCGTTTGCAACGGGGGCGGCTGAGAAAGGCGTTTTGTACGCCAACTATCCTCCTAAACAAATCAGTTGAAAAGGACTTTTCCAATATTTGATAAAAATTTATAGCCTTTTGTTAAAGGTTTTAAGCAACTCAAATGACTAAACCAATGAACTTGGTTTAGTTAGAATGACTAAAATTGAACAATGAATTTCATTAGGACTTTTTCGGTCAAAGACCGATTTCTCAGTCGCCCGCGTTGCAAACAGCTGGGCTCTCTTATGGGGTTTATTTATATCAAATTATCGGAATGAGCATAAATAAAAATGGCAAATTGGTAATTGTAAAATAATGAAAGTTTCAATTTTGATACTATGTTTGAGTTTAATTGTTAATACTCTTTTCTCTCAAAATCTTGTTCCTAACAGCAGTTTTGAAGAATTAACAATTTGCGCAGGATTTGATATGAGACTAATAACAAACGTTGTTCCTTGGAAGGATGCGACAACAGATGGAAGCCCTGACTTATATAATTTTTGTATGAATACATCTGAAACAGTTCCTAATTGGCCTATTCCCAAAAATATTATGGGTTTTCAATGGCCAAGAACAGGGAGTGGGTATGCTGGAGGCTATACTTGGGCCATGGGTTGGGTTGGAGGGGAATACCCAAGTGTAAAGCTTACCCAAGCCTTAGAGAAAAGAAAAAAGTACAGGGTTGGTTTTTATACGGTATTAGCCGAGGAATCAAAATACAGTACCGGTACCTTTGGCATTTATTTTAGCAATACAGAAATGAATGTACCAGGAATAAACCTTTTCGATTATGAACCCCAGATCAATTTTTTTCTTACGCCAGAAGAAAGGGATACCGGAAATTGGATATTATTGGAAGATACGTTTACAAGCAACGGTGGGGAGCAATACCTTGCGTTTGGGAATTTTAAACCAGGTGCAGAAAGTGATACCGTATATCGTCCTACTGGTTGGACAGACGGAGGAGCTGGATTTTTTACCTATTACTACTACGACGATGTTTTTGTGTATGAAATAGACACTACACTTGGGGTTGAAGAAAGCAAGTTAAAGCAAGTCAATTTTTATCAGAACGGCTATGAGTTTGTATGCGAAAACCCTAACTTGGGGAAAATCGACCTTAACCTGTTCGATGCTTCGGGGCGAAAGGTTTGGCAGGCAGAAGCAAATAATGGCAATAACCGTATTCCATTCTATAATCTTAGTCCTGGTATTTATTTTGCTACCTTGCAAAGCAATAAGGCAAGCAATACAAGGAAATTGGTGGTTTGGTCATTCTAAAGTCTTTTAGCAAAAAGCCACTGGAACCTTTGTTCAAAATTTCACTATACAATCTACCCATTCCAAATTGCAATTAGATTTAGCAAATGGACTATATTTGTATAAGATTAGAATCAATACATTTCACGAGGTTGGCAAAATATTAATAGTAAAATGAGGGTATTAATTTGTATGTTTCTCCTTTGGGCTATGGTTTTAAAAGGCCAACAGAATCTTGTACCAAACAGCAGCTTCGAAGATATTCCAAATTGTGTTGGAAGCGGTTATGGGTTTATTTCGTTTTCCCCCCCTTGGAAGGAAGCAACTACTCAAGGTAGTGCGGACATATATAATACTTGTATGATATATGACAATCCCAATAGGCCTGTTCCTCTAAATACCAATGGCTTTCAATGGCCCAAAACAGGAAATGGTTATGCAGCAGGTTATACCTGGGCCATGGGTTGGGTCGGAGGTGAATACCCAAGTGTAAAGCTTATCCAAGCTTTGGACCAAAGAAAGAAGTACAGGGTTGGTTTTTACACTGTATTAGCTGAAGAATCAAAATACAGTACCGGTACATTTGGCATTTATTTTAGTAATACAGAAATGAATGTTCCCGGAATAAACCTTTTCGATTATGAACCGCAGATCAATTTTTTTCTTACTCCGGAAGAAAGGGATACCGGGAATTGGATCCTATTGGAAGATACATTTACAAGCATCGGGGGTGAGCAATATCTCACTTTTGGGAATTTTAAAACAGGGGCAGAAAGCGATACGGTCTATCGACCTACAGGTTGGAATGTTCCGGGTTACCCTTTTTTCACTTATTACTACTACGACGATGTTTTTGTGTATGAAATAGACACCACCCTTGGGGTTGAAGAAAGCAGGTTAAAGCAAGTCAATTTTTATCAGAACGGCTACGAGTTTGTATGCGAAAACCCTAACTTGGGGAAAATCGACCTTAACCTGTTCGATGCTTCGGGGCGAAAGGTTTGGCAAGCAGAAGCAAATAAAGGTAATAATCGTATTCCTTTCCATAATCTTAGCCCTGGTATTTATTTTGCTACCTTGCAAAGCAGTAAGGCAAGCAATACAAGGAAATTGGTGGTTTGGTCATTCTAAAGTCTTTTAGCAAAAAGCCACTGGAACCGCTCGCCCACCGTTTGCAACGGGGGCGGCTGAGAAAGGCGTTTTTTACGCCAACTACACTCCTAAACAAATGAGTTGAAAAGGACTTTTCCAATATTTGATAAAAATTTATAGCCTTTTGTTAAAGGTTTTAAGCAACTCAAATGACTAAAATTGAACAATCAATTCCATATTGTCTTTTTCGGTCAAAGACCGATTTCTCAGTCGCCCGCGTTGCAAACGCAGGCGAGCTGGAGCGGGGGGCGAGCTGGGTTTTTCAGGTTGGGGTTTTGTGCTTCTCTTTTCGCACTTCCCTATTTTTAATTTTTAATTCCTCATTTTTAATTATTCAGCCTCTTTCCCTTTCCAAAAAGTGCCTTGTCTGCCATCTAATGTCTCGGCACTAAGTGCTACCAACTAAAATCTTCTTACGTTTGTACCAAAGATTAACGATGAACCATAAAGAACTTACTTGGAAAGCAGCCGATGGAATAGATATTTACGGACAAGCTTGGTGGAACGAAAACCCCAAAGCCGCCATGGTACTGGTGCATGGCATGGGCGAACACAGCGGTAGATATGCTGAATATGCTCAGTTTTTAGCCAACCAAGGCATCGCCGTTATCGCCTACGACCACCGCGGCCACGGAAAGTCAGGCGGCAAACGCGGACATACGCCTTCCTACGAAATCCTGTTGGAAGGTATTACCGATGCGCTCAAACAATGCGATTCGCTTTTTTCTAATACACCCAAATTCATTTTCGGTCATAGCATGGGTGGAAATGTTACCCTCAACTATGTTTTACGTCGTAAACCCAAAGTAAACGGAATCATTGCTTCGGCGCCTTGGCTTAAACTGGCCTTCGACCCTCCGGCCCTACAAATTGCCCTTGGTAAATTGGTGGTAGGCATTCTTCCCGGATTGCAACAACACACCAAATTGGATGCCTCGGCTATTTCCTCTATCCCCGCCGAATGCGAGATTTATAAAAATGACCCACTCGTCCACGATTTTATTACCCCTTCTTTCTTCCTTGGCACCTTTGATGCCGCTGCTTGGGCCCTCGAAAACGCTGCCGATTTCAATTTGCCCCTGTACATTTACCATGGCACTTCCGATAAATTAATTGCCCCCGAAGGAAGCAAATTGTTTTCAGCCAAGGTAAAAGGCGACCTCACTACCAAATTCTGGGAAGGCCAATACCACGAAGCCCACCACGACAAGCTTAAAAAGGAGGTGATGCAGTCAACAGCCGACTGGATTCTTGCCCACATTTAAGGTTTCGTAACTTTTTTAAGTAGGGAACAAGGCTGCTCCTTTCCTTCCTTTTCTTTGGACAAATTTCTTCCTATGGAATTTTGTACCATCGAAAAACTACATGCTCTGTTTTGGGGCTCAACTGGGGTTTGCACCGACACCCGCAAAATCGTTCCCGGATCCATTTTTTTCGCCCTCAAAGGGGATAATTTCAATGGCAATAAATTCGCTGCCCAAGCTTTGGATGCCGGTTGCGCTTATGCCGTTATTGATGAACCGGCCTTCGCCCTCGACAATAAATTCCTAGTAGTTGAGGATACCCTGAAAGCCTTGCAGGATTTGGCAACCTTCCACCGCCGCAGCCTAAAATTAAAGCTAATTGGCATCACGGGTTCAAATGGCAAAACCACCTCCAAAGAGCTGGTATCAAGGGTGTTGGCCCAAGGTTACAACACTTTCGCTACCTACGGAAACCTTAACAACCAAATCGGGGTGCCCCTTTCCTTGTTGAGCTTAAACGAAAACCACGAAATGGCGGTAATCGAAATGGGCGCCAGCAAACCAGGCGATATCCAAGAACTGGCTGAAATTGCTGAACCCAACTTCGGACTTATTACCAGCATTGGAAAAGCCCATTTGGAAGGCATGGGAGGACTCGAAGGTGTGGTAAAAACAAAGGGCGAACTTTTTGATTTTATTCGCGAAAACGGAGGAGGCATTTTCTTAGAAACAGGCAATAGCTTTTTGGAGCCCATTTCAAAAGGTATCCATTTGGTGGTCCGGTATGGACAGGCCGGTGGGGATTTTGAAGGTGAAATTACCAATACCGAACCTTTTGTACATGTAAAATGGAAAAAACGGGGCAGCTCGGATTGGCACCCTGTTCAAAGTAATTTAACCGGAACCTACAACTTCTCCAATATCCTCTCTGCTATTGCCATTGGCAGTTTCTTTGGATTGAAACCCGAACAAATTGCCGCCGGTATTGCCAGCTATGTGCCCGACAACAACAGGGCTCAATTTGTAAAAAAAGGGAGCAACACCTTGGTTTTGGATGCCTATAATGCCAATCCAACCAGCATGGAAGCCAGTATCCGAAATTTTGAAAAACAAGCTTTCCCAAATAAAATTCTGGTTTTGGGCGAGATGATGGAATTGGGAAGCTATGCAGAAAAAGAACATGGCCATATTTTGGACTTGGTAAAATCACTGGGTTTTACGGAAGTGCATTTTGTGGGTGCCCAGTTCTATTCCTTGAAAAACCAACACTACCATTTTTGGAATACCGCGGCCGACCTAGCCGACTATTTTAAATCCCACCCTCCAAAAGAGGCTACCCTTCTTTTTAAAGGTTCCCGAAAAAACAAACTGGAAACCGTGGCGGAGATGCTTTGACAGAAGGCTTAGGTATTCGTTGGAAAAGGGTATTTGGGGCCAAAAATCAGATAACCAAGTCCTTAAAACCATTCAAAAAAGGTCTTGGTGCACTAAACTTTTGTTCCAACCGCCATTTTTGCGGCCAATAATTTCACTTTTTATTCCTCAAAAGTTTACCTTTACCTCAAATTTACCGCTACATGAAAAAAGCGTTTACCCTTCTTTCCCTCTTTCTTCTTAGTTTTTCTGGCGCTTGGTCGATTTGCGCCCCTGGTTACACTACTGTAAGTTTGGATGTGCTTTCGGATAGTTATCCTGCTGAAACAACCTGGGACCTTAAAGCGGGGAATGGAGCCATTTTGGCGGCCGGCTCCTTTACCGGGGCGGGCAACACCCTCATGTCGTTTGAATACTGCATTTCGGATACCATTACTTGTGTGACCTTTACGATTCACGACACCTATGGCGATGGCATTTGCTGCGGATATGGTAACGGCTATTATGCCCTCACAGTAGATGGGGTGCTTCTTGGACAAAACGGTGCTTACGGTTTTGGCGAATCAATCCAGTTTAATTGTCCTCCGGGCGGCGGCTGTAGCTCTGCCGAAGTGGTAACAGCCGGAAGCCACACAGCTGATTTCGATAACTACTGGTACAGTTTTACGCCCGCCGTAAATGGCATGTACACCTTCTCCACCTGCGACCAAAATAATTCTTGTGGCTCGCAAACCTTGTGGATTTATGACCATTGCGTAGGTATTGTTATTACCGAAGGCATTCAAGGGGCGATTTATTTTGCCAATACAGGTTGTAACGTGGGCAATGGAGCCTATATTCATGCTGCTTTAATTGGTGGAACAACTTATTATGTACGTGTGGGTGATGGAACAGGTAACCCTTGTGGAAGCGCCAATATCAACTGGAGCCTAACGTATGACGGGCCCATTACCGGTTGTACCGATCCCGCTTCGTGTAACTACAATCCATTGGCCACCCAAGACGATGGTTCCTGCATTTATCCACCTAGTCCATTGTGCACTGGGCCCGATTTGGTAATCGATTCAGCCGCCTTGATCAGCTCCATGACCTTAACCGCCTATACAGCTGATAATTGTTCGGTAACTGAAAACTGTGTTACTGGTTACGGCGACAGACAGGTAATTACCTTTACCATGCACATTCGTAACGATGGCGACATGGATTATTACATTGGGCAACCACCGGCCAGCATTACAACGCCAAGTACCGTTTTTGAATGGGCTCCTTGCCACGGTCACTGGCATTTTCAGCACTATGGTAAATACACCTTATACGACCTCAACGGCACCCAAATTCCGGTGGGATTGAAAAATGGTTTTTGCGTGATGGATTTAGAATGTGGAGGCGGCGGAACGGGTCAATATGGCTGTAGCAACATGGGTATTTCGCATGGTTGCGGTGATATTTATGGTGCAGGAACCACTTGCCAATGGATTGATGTAACCGATGTTGACACGGGTGTTTATGTTTTCCAGGCCGATGTAAACTGGTTGCATGCTCCAGACGCCTTGGGCCGTTATGAACAAACCTACGACAATAACGTGGTTAGAGCTTGTTTCCGTTTAAACAGAGATGCCAACGGCACACCCTCTATTACTATGCTTAGCAATTGTACCCCTTGGACCGATTGTATGGGAAATGTACTCGGCAGTGCCCAACCCGATTGTGCAGGAAACTGCAACGGATATGCTATGGCTGGCGACTTAACCGGTGACACCTTAAGGAAAATGAACGATGTAGTGCAATATGTAGCCGATGTACAAAGCCATGTCATACAGCCCATGCCTTGCAACGATTTGGACAACAGCGGTACCATCAATGTTGTTGATGCCGCTTTGGATCAACAATGCGTTCGCCATGGAGACGATGAGTCGTATTGGGGCGCACAATTGCCTTGTACCTTTCCAACCGGCCGACACAATCCGAACCAAATTGGTGTATTAACCATAGGCGCTTCCAGTGAGGATTATTTTGATGTGTATTTGAATTGTCCATTAAGCAAAATCATGGGTTTCCAATTTAAGGTTTCGGGCATTTCAGGTATTGATTCTGTGCGTTGTTTGGTGCCGGGCTTTAATCCGGTTATTCGCCACGGAAACTTGGAAATTGCTGGTTTGGATACTGTAGAGGCAACCACACCAAAGTTCTATTTACCGAGTCCATTCTTGCGTGTATACTTCAGCGATGCGTTGCCTGTACAAGCCTGTGTGAGTGAAATTGTAGCCTTTGTAAATGAAAATTACGAAACGGTAGAAAAGCAAATTTCAAATGGTTGTGTTGATATCAGTGCAGGAATAGAAGAGCGCAATTTCAATAAGTTTTTAGCGGCAGTACCGAATCCTTTTACCACCACTACATCGGTTTACTTTCCAAACGAAAGCAATCAAAAATTCACCGCCAAGTTGGTAGACATGACGGGCCGGGTTGTTCGGGATTTTCCAGCCGTTTATGGTCAGGAATTAATCATTGATGCTATTGGATTAAAACCAGGTGTATTTACCGTGATTCTTGAAAACGGCAGTCAGAAGTATTTGAGCCGGATTGTGAATTTGTAGGCTCGATTTTTCGAACGAATACCGAATCTTAGAAACGTATTTTTCTGGGTTCGGTATTTTTTTTACTACTATTTATTTAATGCACGACTCTCCTCGGGCAGGGATAGAAACGGAAAGCCCACAGAACGGCCGTAGCGCAGCAGGCCGGGCGAGGACTTGCAGTGAATAGCCCGACCCGAACGCCCTTGTAAAAAACCCAGAAAAATGGATGCTGTGAATGGGCGGAGGGGGCACGCCAAATCATAAAAAAAGAAACCCTTTTTTGGCCTGATAATTGCACCCCTTTAACCATCCTTTAGGTATGAAAAAACAAATCCTCTTTACTATTTTTTACTGGTTGATTTGTAATCCAAGTTTTGGGCAACATGCATTCAGGGATTTTTCGAAAAACATATACGACCAAGTAAAGGCTTCGGAGGTAGAACGCCGGCCTGAACACTATCATTTAACGGGAAAGGTGCGCAAGGTTTTGGAATCGGACAGCCAGGGCGACAGTACCATTTTGGTTTTTAATGCCTTTGGGAAATTAGAATTGGAAGAAAGAAAAAGTGGGAAGAGCAATTTTCATATGAAAAACGAATATTTGTTTGACAAAAGTGGTGATTTGGAAGAGGTGCGTGAATTTCCGGATAAGAGGGTTAATAAACAGACGATTAGCCTATTCAGAAGGGGATGGATGCAGAAATTCGAATCGAAGGATGAAACGAGTCCCGACAATTTCTTTTCGTATATGGTTAGCTATGCTGATGACCATAAAAAGATACAGTTTGATTTTACCTTTCCGAAGCGGAACCCGCACTATGTATATGTAAAAGAACATGCCTATACCTTAAGCTTGAATGCCAATGGAAAAGTATTGACCCAACAACAATTGGTAAAAACATCGGAGGGTACTTATGGCAATAGCATGAATTTCAACTACGATAGTTTGGGACAAAAAACGAGCTATTCGCTGATGGATTTTTGTGCGGGTTCAAACTCCTGTTTAATAATTAATGGGCAATTGGCTTATGATATTTGGGGCCATCTGATTCATCATTCCCAAGCCGATAGAACGGTTCGCAATGCCTTGTGGAGTTATAGCTTTTCCAAACATTACCTCTACGATGCAACCGGTTGTTTGTTGGGAATGAAAGAGCAAGATTTGAGCAATGATAACATTTTTCAGCATGAATTTAAAACGCCCATTTTGCCGGTTCAATATCGCTATGAAATTGATCGCAAGGGTAATTGGATTGTGAAGTATAAACTAGATGGCAAGGAAAGAGAAGTGGTAGCCAAGCGTAAAATCCTGTATTGGGAATAAGGCTTTTACGGTTGACTTACTCCTTAACCCATTTCATCCATTTTGTGCCATTTGAGGCTTGCACACCTACTAAGTAAACACCTGCCGGAAGTTTGGAATAGTTGAGTTGTAGGGACAAGTTGTTAGTGTTAGGCTCGAATTGCTTTTGGGCCAAGGTTCTTCCGCTGAGATCGCTCAGGATAAGCTTGGCTGGGCCAGGAGCTATTCCTTTGAGGTTCACGACCATTTCGCCATTGTTTGGGTTTGGGTAAAGTCCGGCTTGGAATACCGGTAAATCGCTAATTCCGGCGGGTTGAATACCATTGTACAACCAAATATTATCGATGGTAATGTAATTGCCCCGGCGGTTTTTGGCCCAAAAGTTCAAGATCACATTGGGCTGTCCGGCAAAGGCTGATAAATCAATTGTTTCTTCGCGCCACTCTTCCGGAAGGCTTGGGGTGAATTTAGCCTGTGTTCCTTCGGCTGTTTTTAAGCTGGTTCCGGCTTTGCTGTAAATGATATGGGGAAAGCTTTCGCCACAATCGGTGCTGACCAAAACTTTTAGACTGTCGCTCAAGGAAGGAGCTCTTAATTTGTAGGCAACAGAGAATTTCAAAGTGAGGGAATCAGTATTGCTTAGGTCGAAACTAGGGCTGAAAAGTCCATCCACTCGGTTATTGGTGATGGTGGTACCACAGGCCAAAAAGGCGGAGATGGAGCTGTACAAAATTCCGTCGGTAGAGATGGTATCCCAGGTTTTGTCGCCATCCGGATTAAAGCGATACCAGGTTTCGGGGTCGATACCTTGTTCAAATCCTTCGAAGAACGGTAAGGTCATGCTTGGAGAATGGTTGAAACGGGTCATACGGCGGTTGTTGACCTTGTCGTATTCCACTATTGAAGCATCCAATTCAGCACGAAAGGCCAATTCGATTGGTCCAAAACTGCTCAAGGACAAGGTAGGAAGACTTACATTTTCAGTTTCTCCGGTAGCCAACTGGCCGTTCCAAACAAAACTTTGTTCGGCACCGTTAACTGGTCCATAGTAAATGGTAGCCTGGGTGAGGGTTGAATCCCCAAAGTTTTTAAGAATAATTTGAGGGGTGATTTCGGAGGTACAGCTTACACTACCGGGATAGGGCGAGGTGACTTGGAGTATAGATAAATCATAGGTACGGCTTTCGGGTGGGACCGGAGTATAGGATTGGGCTAGGTAGTTGAAAGCCGCTTCGACATCGATCATTCCCATTCCAAAGGTATTGTCTTCGCCTACTTCACCAAGGTCAATAGCGGAGAAATACAAAGCCCTTTTTATTTCTTCGCCAGGCAAAAAGGGAAAAGCTTCTTTAAGCAACAAAACGGCGCCGGTAACATGTGGCGATGCCATGGAGGTGCCTGAATATTGGGCATAGCTACCTTGACCTATGCTGGAACGAACATCCACGCCCGGGGCAGAAACCTCAGGTTTAATCAACAATGAACCCGTTCCACCGCAAACACTGGGACCACGGCTTGAGAAGGATGCGATAGGATAGGTTAAGTTGTTGCCATCCAAGGCGCCTACTGAAAAGACATCCACTTCGGAATTACTGATAAAGGCTGGTCTTCCGACAGTTGTGGATCCTGGGCCTTCATTTCCAGCTGCAAAAATGGCGGCAGTCCCTACGGCTTCAACGGCCATAAACATATCAGAAGCTAGGCTTTGGCAAAGCGTATCGGCATCGGGTGTTAAGGCAATGCCCCAAGAATTATTGATAGCATCGGGAATATCGTTGGTGGTTGCCGTATCGCCATCGGGATTGAGGCCCCATTGAAAGGCCAAGAGTAATTGGCTCATCGGTTTTATCAGGGCAAGGTCTTCAACAATGGGATCGGTGGCTATCCAATACGCATTGAAGGCCGAACCGATTGTATCGTGGGTAGTTGTGTCGAGTCCGAGGGTAGTGCCCAAAATATGGGTACCATGGCTATTGCTTTTGTCGATTGGAATTGGACTATCGAAGGGGTACCAGGCTTGGTCGATAGGGTAGAAATTGCCCATAAAACGATTGCCGATAGCGGGGTGTTGGGGCCACGAACCGGTATCGACACTGTACATCAATCGGCCATGACCTGTGTAGCCCATTGCCCAAAGCACATTCGATTTAATGGCCGAAAGTCCTACCTCGTGTCCACCCACGGATTTAGGTTCAGAGGCCAAAGGTTTTAGGGGGTCAATCGGTTTTAAGGTTTGTTCGGATGCCAGTTCTAGGTGATCGATTTCAGGGAAATTTTGCAACTCTTTTACCAAGGAGGGTTGGATGTTCAGCACCATCACATTGGCAATCCAGAAGGATTCTACTTTTTCGACCGATCCTGGAAAGTCGTTTCCATATTGCGATAAGAATTGGAGGATGGGTGCTTGGGTTGTGTTGGCTTTGTCCATTAAGGCATGGATTGTGGTTTTTGCCCTTTTATCGAGCTTGGTTTTTTGAAGCCTAAACGAATGCATTAAGGAGTCTAGATTCACTTTGTCTTTCATATACACCACTACCGAAACCGGATTGGAGGAATTTTGGCCTATTTGGTTGTGCAAAGGCTTAGAAAGCCAAGCTTGTTGGGCGTGAAGGTTTGTGAGAGCAAGAGAACCAAAGAGGATGAAAAGCACTAAAGAAAAGAGGCTAGAGCCAGCTGGTTTTAGAAAACGGAACATAGTGGTAATTTGAAGCACTAAAGTAGGGTTTTTGGGGATGGAAATGATTTTCTTTGAGGAAGGTGGTAGAAGGAGATGGTACACAGAGGACACAGATTGAACGGGAGAACACTGATTTATTCGAACGCTGAATTTTATGATTATTATGATTTTCGCAGAAGGGATGGTACACTGAGGACACAGATTGAACGGGAGAACACTGATTTATTGGAACGCTGAATTTTATGATCACTATGATTTTCGCAGAAGGGGATGGTACACTGAGGACACAGATTGAACGGGAGAACACTGATTTATTGGACCGCAGAATTTTATGATTATTATGATTTTCGCAGAAGGGATGGTACACTGAGGACACAGATTGAACTGATTTTCACTGGTTTTTTCCTGGCGGAAAATTTAGAACGCGGAAGCCCCCTATTCGCTTTTCGCTAATCGCCATTCGCTTTTATTGGAACGCAGAATTTTATGATCATTAAGATTTACGCAGAGGGGATGGTACACTGAGGACACAGATTGAACGGGAGAACACTGATTTTTTTCCTGGCGGAAAAAGTTGGAACACGGAAGCCCCCTAATCGCTAATCGCCATTCGCTGTAATTCGAAAATGATTTTCACTGATCTTTTCCTTGCGGAAAATGTAATATACTGGATTCACCCAAGAACCATTAACGCTTTTCCCTATTCTCCAATTGCTATTATTCGAACACTGAACTTCGTCTACGTACCAATAACATTTAACCATTAACATTTAACTTTCTTCCCCCCTATTCGCTAATCGCCATTCGCTTTTCGCTTTTATTCGAACGCAGAATTTTATGATTATTATGATTTTCGCAGAAGGGATGGTACACTGAGGACACAGATTGAACGGGAGAACACTGATTTATTGGACCGCAGAATTTTATGATTATTATGATTTTCCCAGAAGGGATGGTACACAGAGGAAACAGATTGAACGGAGGAACGCAGATTTATTCGAACGCTGAATTTTATGATCATTATGATTTTCGCGGAGGGGATGGTACACAGAGGACACAGATTGAACGGTGGAACACTGATTTATTGGAACGCTGAATTTTATGATCATTAAGATTTACGCAGAGGGGATGGTACACAGAGGACACAGATTGAACTGATTTTCACTGGTTTTTTTCCTGGCGGAAAATGTTATTCTCCCCTATTCCCCCAATAACCATTAACATTTAACCCCTTCCCCCCTATTCGCTAATCGCCATTCGCTTTTCGCTTTTATTAGAACGCTGAATTTTATGATCATTATGATTTTCGCAGAAGGGGATGGTACACTGAGGACACAGATTGAACGGGAGAACACTGATTTATTGGACCGCAGAATTTTATGATTATTATGATTTTCGCAGAAGGGTTGGTACACTGAAGACACAGATTGAACTGATTTTCACTGGTTTTTTTCCTGACGGAAAATTTAGAACGCGGAAGCCCCCTATTCGCTTTTCGCTAATCGCCATTCGCTATTATTCGAACGCAGAACTTCGTCTAGGTCCTATGAACATTTAACCATTAACTATTAACCCCTTTCCCCCCAATTCTCCATTCGCCAACCCCTATTAACAAATAACAATTAACCTTTAACCCCTCTCCCCCCTATTCGCCATTCGCTAACCCCTATTAACAAATAACAATTAACCTTTAACCCCTTTCCCCCCTATTCTCCATTCGCCAACCCCTATTAACAAATAACAATTAACCTTTAACCCCTCTCCCCCCAATTCGCCATTCGCTATTCGCTAACCCCTATTACTTAAACAAAGGTCAAGCGGCCCATAAGATCATCTTTATAGGAGCCACCGATGGGGATGGTGATTTTTTTGTCGCCAGCTTCGATAATGATATTGGGTTGTTCGATGGCAATTATTTTTTCGACACGTACTATAAAGGAGCGGTGGATGCGCAAGAAATCCGAACCAGACAAGGCCCGTTGGATGTCTTTCATGGTGCTGTGTACGGTGTATTTGGTAGTAGCTGTATGCAGAATAACGTAGTCTTTCAGCGCTTCAACATGGGAGATGTCTTTTGTGCTAACCCTAACCAAGCGGCTATGGGAACGAACGAAAACGGCATCGTGAGCGGCCTTGTCGGTAATGATAGCCGAATATAGGTCACGTTCTTTTTTAATTTCCATCTCTTTGCCATGTTTGTACAGGGCCATTTCGATGGTCGTATGCAGGTCGATTTCTTTAAACGGCTTAATAATATAGCCATATGGTTCAGAAATTTTCGCCTTGGCCAATGTGCTTTCGTCGGCATAGGCAGTCAAAAACACGACTGGAATATCGTAGCGATCCTTAATAACATTGGCAGCATCGATTCCGCTTAATGATCCTTTTAGCATGATATCCATCAACACTAAATCAGGATTTGACTCTTCCACAGCCTGTACAGCATCCTCTCCAGTTGATACAACCAAGGGAACATGATACCCTAGTTTCTTTAAGCTGTTTTGGATGTCTTTTGCTACGATTCCCTCATCTTCTACGACAAGTATGTTGGTTTTTGACATGAATTTTTAATTTTCGGGTTGATTTTCTTTAAAAAGGATGGTAAAGATAGCCCCTTTTTGATTATCTAGTTCAATTTTACCTTGAATTTGTTGCACCAAAGTCGTTACCAACTGCAATCCTAGCGATTCGGTGGCCCTAAAATCGATTTGGGCAGGGAAGCCTTTTCCATTATCCGCAATGACCAAAGAATAATTTCCATTTCCATGGGATTTTAAAATCACCTCCAATTTTCCTGTTCCAGTTTCAACAAAAGCATATTTAAACGAGTTGGTCACCAATTCATTAATAACCAATCCGAGAGGAATTGCGGTATCCAATCCAAGGGAAACCTGATCCAGTTCATAGTATATTTCTACACTTTCTTTGAAGAGATTATAGCTTTGTCCGAGGTTGGAGACTAGGTTGCGTATGTAATCGGTGAAATTGAAATGGGAAAGGTTTCGGCTTTGGTAAAGGGATTCATGGATATAGGACATCGATTTGATGCGGTTTTGGCTTTCCTTCAGCATTTCAATGGTTCTTTCGTCGTCTATATATAGGGTTTGAAGATTTAGGATACTGGAAATAACCTGCATATTGTTTTTAACCCGGTGGTGAATTTCTTTGATCAGAATTTCCTTTTCTTTTAATGAATCCTGAATTTGCATTTCAGCGGCTTTTCGTTCGGTAATATCTTCATATGAGGCAATGAAGTATTGGGGGTTTCCCTTGCCATCTCTTACCAAAGAAACCGACACCTTCACATAAAGTTCGGCTCCAGTTTTATGGATATAACGTTGTTCGGCTTCAAAGTTGTCGATTTGTCCGGTTGAAAGTAAATCCCATTTGGCCAATACAGTATGTAGATCATTTGGATGGAGCAACTCAAAGAAGAGCTTTTTGTTCAATTCTTCGGGGCTATAGCCTAAAATATTGGTGACACGTTTGTTAACCAGAATAAACCTTCCCGTTTTGGCAATACGAGCAATACCGATAAAGGCTTGGTTATAGATTACCCTAAACCGTTCTTCGCTTTCACGTAGTTCATCCTGACGTTTCTTTTGTTCGGTTACATCCCGGATAACACCCATTAATCCAACTACCTTGCCATCCACCACAATTTTGGAAGAGGTGAGATACACATCCAAGATACGGCCATCCTTTTTTCTTAGGCTTAACTCCCCCACAAACTGGCCGAACTCTTGCATGGTTTCGTTCCATTCTTCGTAGCTTTTTTTGTTGGTGAACAAGGTTGAAATTTCCAATCCTTGAATTTCTTCCTGTTTGTATCCGAAGGTATAGCTAGCGGCTGGATTGAATTCCACGATATTATAGTCCAAATCGGTTGACACAATCATGTCGAGAGAGGATTCAATCAGGGATTTTTTATACTCTTGTTCGGAAAGCAGTCGGGTTTCAACCTTTTGTCTTTCAGCAATCTCATGTTGCAGCTGTAAATTTGTTTCTTCCGCAATTTGGGCCCGCATTTGTTCACGAGATAAGGCTTTTCTTACGGAGATGTCTTGGAAACCTAACTGAACGAATGTTTCCTTTCCTTCCTGAACCAGCCGTGCTGATATTTCAACTTCGATCAGGCGTTCGGCTCCTTGTTTTAGCAGTTTGGTCTCGAGACTAACGGCCTTGGCCTTTTCACGAATTTCTTTCAAGAAAATGGCCAAATCGGTTCGGTAATCGGCTGGAAGGAGCTTATATATGTTCAATCCTACCAATAAATCCTGGTTTTGGCCAAGAATTCGTTCAGCACTTTGGTTGGCAAAAGTGATTTGGTCTTCTGAATTAATGAGAAACAAGCCGAGAGGCAGGTAATCGATGAGGTTTCGGTAGCGGTCGTTGCTTTGTTTTAGATCGGCTTCAAACTGCTTGCGTTCGGTAACATCGTTGAGAACAGAAATTCGAACGGGGCGACCATAATAGGGAACAATTTCTTCTTTCAATTCAACAGAAAAAATCGCACCATTGGCACCTACCATTTTAATCATGTAGGTTTGGTTAAATTTCCGAGTCTGGTTTTCCTTCACCAAAGCAACGGAGCTTTCTTCAACGAAGTTTATAAATTTAAGCCCTAGGACATCATCTTTTCTTTCGAATCCAAGCATTTTAACAAATTGCTCATTGGAATCGATAATAATATCTTCGAAGCTAAGGAACACCCCTTCGCTAGAGGCCTCAGACAAAAGCCTAAACCGTTGTTCACTTTCCTGAAGTCGGAGGGCGGAGGTTTTTAGGGAGGTTACATCTTCAATGGTTCCAATCCATCCAAGGAAAAGATCGCCTCGTCGGATGGCTTGGGAATATACTTTGACCCATTTTACCTTGTTAGATCCTTTGGCAATAATTCTAAATTCAAGTTCAAGACCGTTTTGTTTGAGAGCCACCGTTTGGCTTTCAGAAAACACCTTGTTTCGGTCGGAAGGATGGACTAATTCCCGAATGGAATCATCGGTCATTTCGTCCATTTTCAAACCACAAACCTCTTCAACCGCCTTATTTGCAAAGATTGGAACACTGAACTGGTCAAGCTGAAAGATACCGATGGGAGCTGAATAGCTAAGCATTCGGAATTTCGATTCGCTTTCCTTCAATTCTTGGTCTAGTTGTTTTCTTTCGCTGATATCAAGAAGAATTCCAGCATGGTAGCCTTCTTGACCCTCCTTTTTTATTTTTGTTATTAAATCTTCAATCCATAAATAATGGCCTTTGGCATGACGGGTTCGGTATTCCAAACGAAGTATGCTGTCGTTGGGCTCTTTTTCCCATTTCGCTAATTCAAGTTCTACTCTTGTTACATCATCGGGATGGATTATCGCTTGGTACTTTCCTTTGTTTTGGGTAAATTCTTGAGCAGGGTACCCCAATAGATTGTGGAAGTTTTCAGAAATATACTCTCTACCACCACCTGATTCATAAAAAACCGCATTGGGCAGACTAGAAACCAGGTTGTGCAATCTTGATTCGACTAAGTTAACCCTTTGTTCACGTTTTCTTTCTTCGGTTAAATCAATGCCAATTGAAAGCGTACCAGTAACATTTCCATTTTCATCGTATACCAATGAATTCCGCCAGGCAATGGTTTTTATTTCGCCGGTAATGGTTTGAATTCCGTTTTCATATTTTTCAATAATAGTACCTTGGGCGACATTGCTTTGATGAATGGCTTTTAGATCGGCCCTTTGCTCTTTCGGAATAAATAGTTCAAAGTAATCCTTACCCAAAATCTCCTCTTCCCTTACCCCTAGCAATTCACAGCCAAATTTATTTAGAAGTGCGATGGAATTGTCTTTGTTGAGCACAACAATAATACTTGCGGTCAAATCAATATAGCTTTCCGCTAAGAACTTATCCTTCAACAGTTTCTCTTCCTTTTGCTTGGTTGCCTGAATATCCGTAATCCTAACCAGCAAAACACGTTCTTGCTTGATAAGAATTATGTTTAGTACCAATTGCGCCCAAAAAGTGCGGCCAGCTTTTGAAACACATTCGCGCTCTGCTGTGAAGGTGCCCTTTTCCTTTAATTGGGCATAGATTACTTGGTATTCGAGGGTGTTGTAAGGTTGCTTTATTAGGATTTGTGAAAGGTTTTCGGCTAAATCTTCGGGGTTAAGATTAAACAAAGTAATGGCCCTTTCATTGTAGCGAATAGGTTTAAGGCTTACAAAATCCAGCAGAAAAATGGCATCATTGGAGGTGTCTACAATTTTTGACAAGAGCCTTTCATTGTCTTCCAAATCCATCAATAGTTTGATACGTTGCCTTAAGAAAAAGAAAACGAAGAGCGTATAAAAGAAAAGGAAGAAGAAAATATAGGACTTAGAAATTGCCACCTTGTCGGAAAGCAGAATCGAAACAAGCAAGAGAACACTCAACAAGGTAGAAAAATAGGCTAGGTGCCGAAGTCGGATAATGACCAAGGTTATGACTACCGCGCCAATTATTAATCCAAATGTATAATCTACCGTAAAGCCATTGATATAGCCCGAACCAATAGCCGAAAAGAGCACCAGCGTTAGCAGGCCCAAGAAAAACCGGCTAATGTTCTTTTGGACATATTCGAATAGAAAAGAGCTAAAAAACAAGGTGGCAAAAGCAACTGAAAAGCCCACCATTGCGAGAAGAGGGTAAACCTTGCCATTATAAATAGAGAAGTAGCCCGCAATAGGTATGAAGATGCCACAGAGCAAATAAAAGCGAACAAGATTAAGCTCACCGTTCATGAGTCGGCTGAGGTAAACCTTGCGAAAAAACTCTTGGATCTGTTTGCTGATACTCATTTATTCGGTGGATGGGTTTGCTGCACCGGTTTCTACGTCGGATTTAGTTCCTTCGTATCGGACTTCCAAACCATCTTTGAACGTAATAACTAAGTATTGTGTTCCATCTTCCGAATATCTAATCCAATCTCCTTCTTTGTTTCCATCTGTATATTTACCAAATTCCTTTACTTTTCCATTGGGCCAATAACTGAGGTATTTTCCCGTCATTCGATTTCCTAAGTATTTCACCTCATACATAGGTTTACCATCATTGTAAAAGGCCTTCCATTCTCCTTCTTGGCTGCCGGCCTTGTAGCTTCCCACCTCTTTAAAGTCGCCATTTTCATATTCCCAAGGACCTTCCTTTTCCCCTTCAATATAACTACCTTTTGTTACCACTTTTCCGCTGTCGTTGTATTCAATGGATTCGCCATCTTCCAATCCTTTGTAGTAATTTTCTTCTCTTCGAAGGGCTCCTCCAGGGAAATACCAAGTCCATTTTCCATCCGGTTTTCCATCTGCATAGGTTCCATTTTGTTCGGCCTGTCCGTTTTTGAAATAAAACTTCCAAGGACCAACACGCTTATTATTCACATAAGTCCCTTCTGCTCGTAATTCGCCTGTTTCATGGAATTCTTTCCATTTTCCTTGCTTCAGCCCCAAACCATCTACCACGCCTTCGCCCAACAACAAGCCGTCTTTGAAAAGTTTGGCCGATACCACTTTCCCTGATTCGTCGTAATACCGAGTAACACCTTCCGGTACTCCGTTTTTATAGCTACCAATCGACTTTTCTTTGGCATTATCGTAGTATTCTCTTTTTATATCCAATTTGGCTGTTTCCTGTGCATCCATTACAGGCATATCGTCTACGTATTTGGTAGTAGAAAGCAGATTTCCTTCCACGTCATAGACTTTCAAATAACCATTGCGTTTGTCATTTTCATAATTGCATTCGGTTTCGATTTTGCCATTCGGGAAAAACTCCACCTGCATGCCTTGTCGTTGTCCGAATTTGTCGATTCGGTTCACCTTCTCATTTCTGATTTTATAACCGTTTTTGTATTCGATGATGGTCAGCACCACCCCAATGCTTGAATATTCATAGCTTAGGCCTTGCTCTTTGCCATCAACAAACTGTATAGCCTGGCGGAGTGCACCATTGGTATGGTAAATTCGGGTTTCTCCTTGCTTTATATCCTCTAAAAAACTTTCTTCTGCTTGTTTTTTTCCGGCAGCATCGAAGAGGGTGCGAATGCCATTTTTCTTCCCTTCTTTGTAAGTAATAAAGGTGGTTGGCAAGCTATCTGGTGAATAGAATTTCCAGAGACTGTCGAGCTTGAAGTTTAGCCTGTTCCCTTCCGATTTGAGCGCTCCGTTTTCGTACCAAGTTTTCCAATAGCCATCGGGTTTGCCATTGACCAAGCGACCTTGGCTAGAGGGCTTTCCGTTGGGATAATAATACACCACCAGACTGTCCTTCGCTGTTTGGGCTAAGACACCCGACATGGTTGTAAGGCATACTCCAAGGAAAAAGAGGAAGCTTTTTAGGTTCATTACAGGCCAAAAGTAGGGGATTTCTTACGAATTATTGCTTTAAAATTTGGTAAATCATAGACCTACAATGAAAAACAAGGTTTATTTGAAATTCTTTACGTTCTTTGCAGATTCAATCCCTTTGGTTTGAACCAAGCGTTACTAATTATTCTTATCTGCCTCGTTTCGTCGGCTTTCTTTTCAGGAATGGAGATTGCCTTTATTTCGGCGAACAAATTTCAGATTGAACTTCAGAACAAGCAAGGAAAGTTCTGGGCTAAGATTTTTTCATTCTTCAACAAGCATCCGAGTCGATTCATTTCCACCATGTTGTTGGGGAATAATATCTCTTTGGTGGTTTATGGTATGATGATGGCCTTGCTGCTTGAGCCTCCTATGGCTCAGTTTATTCAAAGTGGCCTTGTTGTGATTCTGCTTCAGACCCTTGTGTCGACCATGTTGATTTTGATTACAGCGGAATTTTTGCCCAAGGCTTTGTTCCGAATCAATCCGGGTGTGATGTTGTCGACCTTTGCCTTACCCTCGGCCTTGGCTTATATTGTGTTATATCCAGTGGTTTTTCTCACAACAAGTTTGGCAGATTTCATACTCAAACGATTGTTTAGGGTGAAAACCGTTAAGGAAGATGTTAGTTTTGGACGGGTAGATTTAGACAATTATCTCCGAGAGGCAACCTCCAACATTAGGGAAGACCAAGAAATCGAACATGAAATCGAAATTTTCCAGAATGCTTTAAGTTTTTCCGAAATCAAAGTGAGGGAATGCATGGTTCCGCGGACCGAGATTGTGGCGCTTGAGGTAATGTCGCCTGTGGACGAATTGATTGGAATGTTTGTTGAAACTGGATTATCGAAAATTATGATTTACCGCGACACGATCGATAATATCATAGGCTATGTGCATTCCTTTGAAATGTTCAAAAAGCCCAACCATGTGCGAGAGGTTTTGTTGCCAGTAATCAATGTGCCCGAAACAATGCCTGCACAAGAGCTCTTGTTACAATTTACCCAACAACATCGCAGTGTGGCTGTAATTGTGGATGAATTTGGTGGAACTTCGGGAATGATTACGATTGAAGATGTAGTAGAAGAAATCTTTGGTGAAATAGACGACGAGCATGATGTGGACGAGATGGTAGAAAAGGTAATGGATGAAAACACTTGGGAGTTTTCGGCACGTTTAGAAATCGATTACCTCAATAAAGAATATGGATTGGGGCTACCCGAATCAGACGATTACTCGACTTTGGGTGGATTTATTACCCATGAACACGAAAGTATACCAGAAAAAAACGAGGAGATTGTGATCTCCCCGTTTAAATTTACAGCTTTACAGGTTAAGAATAACCGAATTGAAGTGGTAAGGGTGGATAAAGTGTAGCTTGATTCTACTCTTTCATTTCCGTAATACTTGTTTTAAAGGAGGCTTTTAATACATCTACGTCATAAACCTTTCCAAAATCAGTTTTTGTATTGAAATAGGGAACTGGTGGAACACCCGCGGTAAAACCCGTTTTGTTTTTGGTAAAATTACCGTCTGAATTTACTTTTACAAAATAACTCGCCCATTTCGCTTGGTCCCATGTTTTTTGATTTTTGGATAGTACAGACTTCGATTCGTCTATCTCATAACCGAAATACAATTGTCCATCCAGTTCATCAAAGAAATAATCTTTTATATCAATACTATAGGTCGAAGCGCTTTCATAAGGAACCACTTTATTCCATTCCAATTCTCCTAAAGGATCTACCTTAAAGATTAAATAATTTCCATACCATAACCGGGTATAGTTAAGTGCATACTTCCATTCGTCTATCAGCCTACCTAAAATATAGGTTTCTCCCTTTTTGTTAAAATAAAACGATTTCAATTCAAAAAAGGGACCCTTTGATTTCTCTGAAATCGATTTTTGTGAATAAATTGACTTGGGAATTTCAACATATTTGAACGTAGAGAATGACATTTCCTCTTCATTCAAATAAGCCAAAAATAATTTCTCAGCATCCCCTTCTAATTGGCTTTTACTACAACCTGTAATAACTGCACGACCTTTTCCATCGCGGGTAAGATTTGTTTTAAACATATATCCTTTCTCACCCCCATTAATTCCAATCGTTTTGGCCTCTCCAGCTTCAGGGTCAATATAGATAATTTCAGCACTGTTTAACCCTTGTTTTCTATCGTCTTTGTCTTCGCTTTTTACAATTATTTGTTCGAAAACTCTTCCTTTGTTATCAAGCGTCATCCCATTAAAGGTAATTCTACTTTCGGTGTAAGGCATCCTTATATCCTTATTCCAAATAGCTTTTGGCACCCCACTCAAATCCAATAAGGCATAACCCACAACCGATTTATTCCGTGAATTTATTTTATCTTCAGGTGGGTAGGTATATTTGACCAACAATTGGTTTTTATCGGCTGAGTAACATTCTTCAAAATAATCCCTCACATCATATCCCATATTAACTGGCCGGGAGGTAATAGCCTTTAGTGTAAACAAAGTACTTGCCTTCTCCCAATCATTTCCGTCTATGTCTATTTTGAAGGAATTTAGGATACATTTTTTATTCGGTTTGTCATATTCCATAATTAAGGCAAACAATCCTGCCTCATTTTTCAAGGTTAAAACATGGTATGCTTCATTCAAAAAACCGAGTTCTTTAAAGGTTTTTGAGCTCGTTTTTGTCTTAAATTTTTTGTCGACTTCCGTAATGGCAAAGGCCTTATTTGGAATTTGGGTAAACAACCAGGTTTCTCCATCTTTCCCAAAGTCTGATTTAGAATATTCAAACTTTTTTAGAAACGGAATTTCTGGACTAGTTCTTTTTTCAAGTTTATGATTACCCTTTGGTATCGCTTGTCCAAACAAAACAGTCGATAACAAAAAATTAAATACTACAATGAGTTGCGCTTTTTTCATTCTTATTTCATTCTTCTAAACCATAAAAATATTGCTTTTGAATTACCCTAAACAAAAACCAGAAAACTTTTTATTGGATTATTTTCCTTTGACAATCAAAGGCTTTACTAAGAAAATTTACATTCTACTATTAGCCTTGGTTTGTTAATTTCTTTTTTTTAATCCCTTCCCATGTTCCAAAAAAATCGAACTTTTGCAGTTGCTAACTACTCACTATGAAACGAATACTTTTTCCTGTTGCTTTTCTTTTTTCACTTGGGGTTTACGCCCAAACCTTTGCCCCCTCTTCAGCCCAAATTGGATTGGTTAAAAAAGGCGGAAAGGCTTTTGATAGTCAAAACTGGTTTAGTGCAGTAAAAAACTATGAAAAAGCCATTGACCTAAACAGTGGGACAACCAGCATGGATGCCGCTACCATGGCCGAAGTGACGCTACGTACCGCTCAGTCGTATGAACGAATGGGCAACCGCAAAAAGGCAGCCAATTGGTATGAAAAGGCAAAATCCTACAATCCACAAAACAAGGAATTGATGCTAACTTATGCCAAATCCTTGCAAGCAGCCAATCGCGATGCCGATGCCATAAAAGCTTTCGAAGAATATGCCCAAAAAGGCGGCGATGCTGCCAAATCCAAAGCTTATTTGGAAGTTCTAAACAAGAAATTGGCCGGAAAGCTAACCGCCAAAGGTGTTGAAGTAAAATCGCTCAAACTCCGTGGCGACCTTTCTTGCTACGCACCAACCCTCTATGGTAATACCTTGGTTTTTGTTTCGCCCAAAAAGAAAGAACCCCAAAAAGACAAGCCTAGCACTTGCGCAGCCTACCGTACCGATATATTTCAAGCCAAACAAAAAATGAACGGTGATTTTGGAATTCCAGAAGCACTTTGCAAAAAAATAAATACCTCGGCTATGGAAGATGGAGCCTGCCTAAATAAGGATTTTAGTGTTCTTTATTTTAGTCGCCAAACAGCAGCAAAAAACAAAGAGGGTAAAAAGGTGAGCAAATGGGGTATTTTTAAAGCTGAATTGGCTTGTATCAACGATGCCAAAGCGCTTCCGTTTGTAAATGCCGAAAGCAATTTTGCCCATCCTTCTATCAACAATGCCGGCACGGTGCTTTACTTTGCTTCGGATATGCCCGGCGGACAAGGCGGAATGGATATTTACAAGGTTAGTTTCACCGATTCAAGCTTTGGAAAAATTGAAAATCTAGGTCCTGAAGTGAATTCTGCAGGCGACGAACTTTACCCAAGCGAAGAGGGCGGAAAACTCTATTTCTCTTCCAACGGTTTCCCCGGTTTTGGCGGTTTTGATATTTATTCGGTTGATTTGGATGCCAGCGGAAAAGCAAGTCGCCGTACCTTGTTGCAAGATCCTATCAACTCCAATTTCAATGAATTTTCGTATATCGCTAAAGCCAATGTAGGCACTTATTTTTCGAGCAACAGAAATGGCGAATACGATGTGTTCAAACTTTCTGGAACAGCATCCCAATCGACCTTTGAGGCCAAACTGGTAGATGCTAGCACCAGCACCCCCATTGGTGATGCAAAAGTGGAACTGATTGGCGCTGACAAAAAAGGTGAAATTGTCTTTACAAGCTATGATGGTAAAGCCGTATTTGAAGGATTCGTTCCCGGTAACTATACCTTGGTTGCTGAAAAAACGGGTTATGGCAGAGTACAAGTAACCGTGGATGGCACAAAATCCAATACAGCCGATGTGAAAATGAATATCGAACGCTCGCTGCGTGGAACTGTTGTAAATGCGGCTGATAAAAGCCCCATCACCAACGCCGAAGTACAATGGCTGGCCGAAGGCGGAAAAGATGGCCTAGTTACCCATTCAGAACCAAGCGGTTTGTATGTATTCGACAAAACAGGCCCCGCTACCGGATTAATCAATGCCAAGGCTAAAGGTTTCAAAGATTTTTCGGCCAACCAAAAAGAGGTTTTTGCTAAAAACGGAACCATTGAAATGCAACTTGGCGAAGAGGCAGTAGTTTCAACCGGACTAAAGCCTAATGGAATCGACCTTACTCCGGTATATTTCATTTATGCCTCCTCCAACCTGACTTATACCGATTATGCCCGCTTGCAGAAACTGGCCTATTACTTGCAGTTTAATACAGCGGTGAAGGTTACACTTACGGGCTTGACAGACGATCAAGGAAAAGACGATACCAATAAAAGTTTAGCCCAAAAAAGAGCTGAATCGGTTAAGAAATACCTTATCCAATATGGCGTTCCAGCCGACCGAATCATACTAAAAACTACGGCGAAAGTGCCGGTTGACAATAAATGTAAAGGCGACCGCAACTGTATTGAAAAATCGAGGAGCGAGCACCGCAGCGTTACCTTGGAGCTTCGTTAGTTTACCCTATTCTTAAAAAAGGAGTCGGCAGAAATGTTGACTCCTTTTTTATTTCAGATGGTTTGGAGAATCAAGCATCAGCCTTAAAAAAATTGGCATTCAATGTTTTAGAAAGGGGAATTGTTGTAATAATCCAATTTTTATAAGTAGACTTTGGCGGGCCCCCAACCGCCAAAACCATTCTACCTTTGTTTAAGCATTTATTGGGGCGGTTGGGTCAGGCTTTCGCTAATACTCCTCAGCCAGCAGCCCCCCAAAATGCCCGGGGGCTGCTGGCTTGCGGGGTATCACGCTCTATCCTTGCCCGACATCGCTGCATAGCATTCTACGGAGCCTGGGCTTTTGTTTTTCACTCCACAGCCTACCAGTTGACATGCTGAATATGGAATTGTTGGTTGAACAGAGATTGGGGGGGAAACAAATACGCACCAATTTTCAAGTTGAAAGTAAAATGCTTGTGCTTTGTTGAAGGCCAGGTCGGGGGTTTCGGGTAGGGATAGCAACGGAAAGCCCACAGGGATGCGGAGGCACGGAGCATACCGAGGACTTGCAGTGAATAGCCCGACCTTTTCGCCTGGCACCATAGGGTTTCTTTGTCAAAACTTCATGGGCGAAAAGGGACCCGCCAAATCAAACAAAATCCAATCCATTTTTGCCCATTTCACGATTATGGAACAGGTTTTTTTCCGAATTCCAATCCAATCCTAAGAATGCCTATTTTTGCGCCCTTATTCGGATTGGTGAAAAGAAAAACGCTTCTTGTATTCCTTTTGGGTTTAATGGGGTTTAGCCTGCAAGCTCAACAAGTTTTTCTTACCCTGAAAGGTAGGGTTACCGACGCCCGTAGTGGAGATCCCTTGCCTTTTGTGAATGTAGTTTTGGATGGACGTTTTATTGGAACCTCTACCGATACGGCTGGAAATTACACCCTAAAAGTGCCCAAAAGCGCCATGAGCAAATCGGATACTTTGATGGCGGCCTCGTTGGGTTACAGAACCTTAAAAAAGAAAATTAACCCGGAACAAAGCAGCCAAACCATCGATTTTGTGCTACAGGTGAGCGATATTCAACTGAATGAAATTGTAGTAAAAGGCGAAGATCCATCGGTGATTTTGTTTCGGAAAATTCAACAATTCAAGCATAAAAACAATCCGGAAAATGCCCAAAGTTTGCGCTTTGAATCGTATGTGAAATATGAATTGGATTTGGACGGCGTTTCAAAAAAATCGCTCCAAAACGACAAGATTATGAAGAATTTCCCCTTTCTTCAGCACTATTTGGATACCGTCACAGAGAAAGGAAAATCTGTATTGCCCTTTTTTCTGGTGGAGAATTTGAGTGATGTGTACAAGCAAAAAGATCCAACAAAATATACCGAACGGATGAAAGGGGTGAAAATTTCGGGCATCCAAAAGCAGGATTTCATTACCGAATTGTTGAGCAATGTAAACCAAAACTTCAATATTTACGACAATACCATCTCTGCTCTAGGTAAGAGTTTTATCAGTCCGGTGGCCGATTACGGCTTAAACACCTACCGTTATTTTCTGTTTTACAACGACACCCTGACCATTGATAGCGAACCCCACCTGGAAATGGAGTTTAAGCCCAAGCGAAAAGGCGAAAACACCTTGAAAGGTAAAATGATTGTGAACCTGAAAACCTATGCTATTCAAAGCATTGAGGCCGAAATTTCGGAGGGACAGGCTACCGGGATTTTGGAAGGCATGTCGTTTTTCCAAGACTTCAAGTGCTACCGCATTCCGAAAGGCGATTCGGTAGAGACGTATTGGCTTCCGAACAAGGAATATCTGGACCTAAAACTGAATTATTACCTCAGCAAGGATGCTAAAATTATTGGAAGAAAAAGCAAAAGTTACCGCAATTTAATTATCGACCAAGCCATTGATCCTGCTTTGTTTACCACAGCCGACGCCACCGATATCGACGAAAAAGCATACGAGCAAACCGATGAATTTTGGAACCAAAACCGCCACGAATTGTTGCTAGACAAAGAAAAGGGTATTTATTCCATGGTGGATAGCATTAAGCGTACAACGGCCTTCAAACTGGTATCGTATGCGGGAAGGGCAATGGCTACAGGCTTTTTACCGGCAGGTCCCGTGAGCTTTGGACCTTTTGCCAACGTGTTTAGTTTGAACCAAATCGAAAAGGTGCGTTTTAAACTTGGGATTCAAACCACCGATAAATTGAGCGAGCGCTTTCGGTTGATGCTGTATGGGGTTTACGGGGTGGCCGACAACCGTTTTAAATACGGCGGAAAATTTGAATTCATCTTTACCCGCAAACCTTGGAATAAAATTACCTTATTAGCCCGCACCGATATTGACTTTATGAGTCGTCACAGTTCCGAAATGGACCACGACAATGTATTTACCCTCATCCAAAAAAGAACACCGCAGCGCCTTTATAATATTGAAGAATTCAAAATGGTGTTTGACCATGAATTTCATCGCGATTTAACCGCCTATCTTACCATTCAACACCAGCGCTATTCACCCTATTTTGATTTCAAATACGTGCAGGAAGGTCAAATACAAAGCAGGTTAAACACGTCTGAGGTGGGCATTATGTTCAAATATCAGCACAATGCCAGTGCATTAAGCGGGAAGTACAACAAGGAGGCTAAGGCTAACAAGCTATTTGCCATGTTACGTAAGAAAAACCCTTGGCCTGTGGTGTATTTACGCTATTTCTCCGGTATTGGTGGAATTTTAGGAAGCCAGTTTACCTACCATGACGTGAGTTTAGGTTTGGAAAGTGATTTTCCGGTTACGGCCAAACAATCTTTTTACTACAATATTTGGGGCGGTCAAATTTTCGGCACTCTTCCTTTCTTGTTGCTGCGAAATCCGGAAGGAAATTACAACCATGTATTCAATAAATATCTTTTCCAAAACATGAGTTTGCTGGAGTTTAGTGCAGACCGGTATATCAGCGGAAATTTCCAATATAGTTTTGGCGGCGCCCTGTTTGATAAAATTCCATTGTGGAACAAGCTAAAACTTACGGAACTCTTGACTTGCAGCGTGTTTTATGGCAACACAAGTACCCAAAACAAGGAATTCAACAAATTTAATAAAATGGGAACGGCTTATCCGGTGCCTTATGTAGAAGCGGGGGCCGGAATTGCCAATATACTAAAGTTTATCCGTTTGGATGGGGTATGGCGAATCACCCATTTGAACAAGAAAGGCGATGTGTTTTTCTGTGTGTATGCGAGCTTGTATATAAAAATCTAAGTTATACCCGTTTCATCATCCAAGCATCGATACCACTGCTTTTGGCCACCACATGCTTTTCGACTTTAAAGCCTAGTTTTTCGTAGATTTTCACGTTTTTGGCATCTTCGGTTTTAAGCCAAATTTCTTCCATCCCTTTTTCTTTCATTTCCTTTACTGCCAGGTCCATCATTTCGCGGCTGTAACCCTTTCCCTGAGCAGAAGGCCTTACGCCAATACACCAAATATAACCCATGCTTTTCGAAGCATTTTTTCGTATCCAGGGTTCCACTTCTTCTTCATGCTTTATCAACCGCAGCGTGGCTTTTAGTCCGAGGTTTAGGGGAACGGCTAAAAAACCCGTTTGAAGTTCCTTCCACAGGCCCATAGGAAAAGAATCGCCCGAAAGATAGGTCAGGGCACCATCGCCAGAAGGGTGAAGAAAAGTATTGCCGTAGGCTGCACATCCATTGGCACAACAACCATAAAGGGTAAAAACCGATTTCTTGTACTTTTCCGGAGACTGGCCATCAAAGGCATAGCGCATCAAAGGATAATCGAGAAATGCTTCTCCCAATACCTGTTGAATTTGCTGGTGGGTGTTTTTGTCCATGTTATACACCTACCCCAATTTCTCCTTCTTTTAGTTTTTCTGCATTTTCGGCCACCATCAAGGCATCGATAATGTCTTGAATATCGCCATTGATAAAGGCGGGTAAATTATACACGGTGTAACCGATACGGTGATCGGTGATTCGGCTTTGCGGATAGTTATAGGTTCTGATTTTTGCTGAACGGTCGCCGGTGCTTACCATGGTTTTACGTCGTTTAGAAACCTCTTCCATTCGTTTCGTATATTCCATGTCGTAAAGGCGGGTACGCAGCATTTGCAAGGCCATTTCACGGTTTGCGTGTTGAGAACGGGCTACTTGGCAAGCGATCATAATTCCGGTTGGTTTATGGAAAAGTTGCACCTTGGTTTCAACCTTGTTTACGTTCTGTCCACCGGCACCGCTGCTTCGGGCCGTTTGAAACTCTAAATCCGCTGGGTTGATTTCCACATCCAATTCGTCGGCTTCAGGAAGCACAACTACACTTGCCGCGGAGGTATGCACCCTTCCTTGGGTTTCGGTTTGAGGCACCCGTTGAACACGGTGTACACCCGATTCATATTTCATAATTCCATAGGCGCCATCACCATTTACTTCGAAAACCACCTCTTTATAGCCGCCAACAGTCCCTTCGCTAACATCCACCACTTCAATTTTCCAACCTCTGTTTTCGCAATAGCGTTGGTACATTCGGAAAAGTTCACCAGCAAAAATACTGGCTTCGTCTCCCCCTGTTCCGGCGCGAATTTCCATCACTGCATTTTTTGAATCTTCCGGATCTTTCGGAATCATCATGATACGGATTTCTTCTTCCAGTTGGAGTTTGCGCTCTTCTAGTTCGTCTGATTCTGCTTTGGCCAGGGCTCTAAACTCCTCGTCCTTTTCGTTGGCCATTATATCTTTGGCTCCCTCAATGTTTTTGACAATGGTTTCGTACTCCTTACCGGCAAAAACAATGGGTTCAAGATCTTTATATTCTTTGTTGATTTTGACAAAACGCTTCATATCGGCGCTCACGGCAGGATCATTCAATTGCTCTTGCAGGGTGAGGAAGCGGTTTTCGATGGCTTTTAATTTCTCTAACATGACTAGTCCGCAAAGGTAGACAAGGAAACGGGATTTGAAAAGAGGATTAAAGCTCGCTTTTACCTACAACCTGAATTTCCTAAAATAATTTTAGCTTCCTCATTGCCCATTTTTTTCGATTTTTTCCAATCATCGCAGGCTGCTTTATCGTCGCCTAAGCCTTTTTTAGCCCAACCGCGGTTGTTAAAGGCTTCTTGGTTTTCGGGTTCCAACTCCAATGCTTTATTGAAGTCCGACAAGGCTTCTTGAAACCTTTTGAGCTTGTTTAAGGCACTACCTCTGCTGATATAGGCCCAAACAAAACCCGGTTTTAACTCAATAACCCGCGAATAATCGGCATGAGCCTTTTCAAATTCATTTTGTCGGGCATAACAAAATCCTCGTTGGTAAAGAGCATCTGCTTTGTCCTTGTCAAGCGCAATGGCTTTGTCGTACAGGGCGATGGCCTCTTTTATTTGGCCACCTCTTCTTCTGGTTTCCCCTTCCTTAAAAAGGTCATCGGCCGACTGGCTCCAGCCCAAACTAGAAGAAAACAAGAACATGCTGGCAAAAAATAGTTTTTTCATGTGTGGATAGTTTGCTGTTAAACTGCCAAAAATCGGTCCAAGGTTTCAACCTTTGCCTGTTGGCTAAACAAAGATAGTAAATCCTTTCATAGCGGAATAATGCCTTACTTTGCCCAACATTCCATTCATGAAAAACAGGATTTTCCTTTTGTTTGGCCTACTTTGGAGCTTTCAAACGCTTCAGGCCCAAGTTGACCAAGCCATAAAATATGCTGGTGCCATATCGCTTTCCGACCTGAAAAGGCATATGAACGTGTTGGCATCCGATAGTTTAGAAGGACGGGAAACCGGAAAGCCCGGCCTTGACAAAGCGGCGAACTATATTGCTAATGAATTCAAGAAATATGGAATTCCTGCCTTGAACGGATCCTATTTTCAAAGGTATGTATTGGATGAACGTAAACCAAACGGGGTAACCATTTCAACAAAAAAATCCACCTTTGGTTTTCTGACCGACTTCTATTTTTTCCCTGGGTTTGGAGACCAAGAAATCGAAGCTTCCGATATGCTTTTTTTGGGTTATGGAATTGAAGACTCGGCCTATAATGATTATGCAGGAATAGACGTAAAAGACAAGGTAATTGTGATTTTAGGTGGCGAGCCTTATGGACCCGATGGCAATTCCCTTATCACCAAGAAAAGGAAGGCTTCTCTTTGGTCGACCTGGAAAAGGAAAAAGGCAGAAACAGCGCGAGAAAAAGGGGTAAAAGCTGTTTTAATTATCGATGATTCTTTTGAAAAAAATGTGCTGGAACAAACCCATGGTATATTAACCCCGACTTTAAAATTGGAAAACGAACCGGAAGAATCCAAAACGCCCATCTTTTTCATTTCTCCATCCATGGCCGATCGAGTTTTGAAAAAGACAGGACTTTTCAACCAGTTAAAGGCCCAAATCGACGAAAGTGGAAAACCGGTAAGGAAGAAAATCAAGAACAAAATCAAGTTTAATATCAAAAGGCAGGTCAACAAATTAAACGCTTGCAATGTGCTTGGTTTTATTGAAGGAAAGAGTAAAAAGGAAGAAGTTATTGTATTGACGGCGCATTTCGATCATTTAGGCAAACACGATGGAAAGATTTTTTATGGAGCCGATGATGATGCCAGTGGAACCACCGCCTTGATTGCTATTGCCAAAGCCTTTGCTGAAGCCAAAAACAATGGAAACGGGCCCGAACGTAGCATTTTGATTATGCCGGTTTCGGGTGAAGAAAAAGGTTTATTGGGCTCCTCTTATTATGTTGAACATCCGATTTTCCCATTAGCCAATACCGTAGCGGATCTCAACATCGATATGATTGGAAGAATAGACACCTTGCACAAGGACGGAAACTATATTTACCTCATCGGTAGTGACAAGCTAAGTTCGGATTTACATCGAGTAAGCGAAGAAACAAATCGCCAATGTTGCCAACTTGATTTGGATTACCGCTACGATAGTCCAAAAGACCCCAATCGTTTTTACTACCGCAGCGACCATTACAACTTTGCCAAAAACCGCATCCCCGTTATTTTCTACTTCAATGGTGTGCACGCCGATTACCACCAGGCGACCGACACCAAGGAGAAAATTGATTTCAATAAAATGGAGAAAATAACCAACCTGGTATTCTTTACTGCTTGGGAACTTGCCAATCGTCCGGAAAGAATTAAGCTTGATAAATGAGTCGTTTCGGGACATATAGTTTTGGCTTGCTTTTTCTACTAACGCTTGTTTGGGCCAGTTGCACCAACCACCGAAAGCAGTGGGCCAGTCAAGTAGACAGCTTAAGGCTAACCAATGCTGCATTAGTAAAATCAGTAAACGATGCATCACTGCGAGGCGGACTTAAAACAATAAAAGTAGAATCGGGTTCACGCTTGATTCTTCTTGACCGATACCAAGGAAGCTTGCCTGTTGATAGCCAAGTTTCACCCTTGTTGCAATACGCCAAAATACATAAGCAAGCCCAGGCTGTAGACGACCATTTGGACCGATTATCCATGACCTTGCAGCAGCGAACCAATGCCCTTAAAAATTTGCGCACGGATATTGAATCTGGGGCTTGGAAAAAGGACAGTGTTTTGGTTTTTATTGCCAGGGAAAAAGGAATCGAGGGTAAAATCCAAACCGAAATAGAGAAATCATTGGAAAAGGCTTATGATTTGAAAGCCGAATTCGACTCCTTGCATCCGTTTATGGTAAGGTACACCGATTCTTTGCTCCAAATTCGTATTTAATGAAGGCATTTGATAAATACGTCCTGTTACATACCGCCAAGCCACCTTTGGTTTATAAATGGGTAATGTCGGAAGCAGTTTACCGAATTGGTGCAGATAAAAAACAAGTCTTCCTCACCTTCGACGATGGTCCTATTCCCTGCGTAACCGATAAGGTTTTGGACCTATTGGCCAGCTACCAAGCTAAAGCCAGCTTTTTTTGTTTGGGCAAAAATGTAGAAGCAAACCCCGAGCTCTATACCAGAATTTTAGCTGAAGGCCATTCCGTAGGCAACCATTCCTTTTCGCATCTCGATGGTTGGAAAACAGCCAACAAAGACTATTTCATGGATATTGAGAAAGCCGAAAAATCAATTAAGGCTCGTCTCTTTCGGCCTCCCTACGGAAAGTTAACCCCTATCCAATACCGCCTATTAAAGAAAAAGTTTACCATCGTTTTATGGGATACCTTAAGTTTGGACTACAACCAAGCGCTAGATGCTGAATTTTGTTGGCAAACCGTCAAGGCAAATACCCGTCCTGGTAGCATAATCGTTTTTCATGATAGCCTTAAAGCCGCTCCTCGAATGCTTCCTGCCTTAGAAAAAACCTTGGAGTGGTTGAAAAGGGAGGGTTTTGAAATGAACGCAATCGCTGAAAAATAAGCATCATTTTTAAGCAAACCCAAGCCCAGCAAGGCCTAAATTAACCAAGCCTTAACACAATTTACCAAAACATTAGCAGGCCATTTTGAGTTTGGCAAGGTTTTAGAGATACATTTGCTGTCCAATCGAATAAATAATCCCGGACCATTAACCAATCGAAATGAAAAAAGCATTTTTAACTCTAGTCGCTGCATTTGGCACCTTTGCGTTTGCCAATGCTCAAGAAATCAAATTTGAAAAAATGGAGCATGATTTTGGAACCTTGAAGCAAGATTCACCTTGCCAAGTAGATTTCAAATTCACCAATACAGGAAAAGCCCCCTTGATTCTGGCAGAAGCAAAACCAAGTTGCGGCTGCACAACACCTGAGTTTCCAAAGGATCCAATTGCTCCAGGAAAATCTGCAAAAATCACTGTAAAATACGATAGTCACCGTGTAGGCCCATTCGACAAAACGGTAACCGTTAAATCTAATGGTCTTACCACTGGTGAAACAGTTATCAAAATTAAAGGAAGCATTGATGCGGTTCCAACCGACAATGCTGGTGACAAAAAAGCCATCGAATTGGGTAAATAATCTATTCCAAACGGGATAAACCTTTGATATAAAAAAGCCTGTCAGCTTCGGTTGATGGGCTTTTTCTATTTAGCGAATTTGGGGAAGGGGAGTTAAAAGTTAATGGTTATTTGTTAATAGGGGTTAGCGAATAGCGAATGGCGAATTGGGGGGAAGGGGAGTTAAAAGTTAATGGTTATTTGTTAATTGGGATTAGCGAATGGCGAATTGGGGGGGGGTAAATGTTAATTGTTATTGGGGGAATCGGGGAGTAGAACATTTTCCGCAAGGAAAAAATCAGTGAAAATCATTTTCGAATTACAGCGATTAGCGAATGGCGATTAGGGAATAGGGGGAGGAAGGGGTTAAATGTTAATGGTTATTTGTTATTGGGGGAATCGGGGAGTAGAACATTTTCCGCAAGGAAAAAATCAGTGAAAATCATTTTCGAATTACAGCGAATGGCGAATAGCGAATAGGGGGAGGAAGGGGTTAAATGTTAATGGTTATTTGTTATTGGGGGAATCGGGAGTATAACATTTTCCGCATGGAAAAAAATCAGTGAAAATCATTTTCGAATTACAGCGAATGGCGAATGGCGATTAGCGAATAGGGGGAGGAAGGGGTTAAATGTTAATGGTTATTTGTTATTGGGGGAATCGGGGAGTAGAACATTTTCCGCAAGGAAAAAAATCAGTGAAAATCATTTTCGAATTACAGCGAATGGCGAATAGGGGGAAGAAAGTTAATGGTTAAATGTTAATGGTACGTAGACGAAGTTCAGTGTTCAAATAATAGCGATTGGAGAATAGGGAAAATGGGAGGAGAGGGTTAATTGATATTGGGGTAATCCAGGATATTACTTTTTCCGCAAAGAAAAAATCAGTGAAAATCATTTTCTAAATACAGCGAATGGCGATTAGCGAAAAGCGAATAGGGGGGTAACAATCCAACCTTTTCCGCAAGGAAAAAAACCAGTGAAAATCATTTTCGAATTACAGCGATTAGCGAATTGCGATTAGCGAATAGGGGGAGGAAGGGGTTAAATGTTAATGGTTATTTGTTATTGGGGGAATCGGGGAGTAGAACATTTTCCGCAAGGAAAAAAATCAGTGAAAATCATTTTCGAATTACAGCGATTAGCGAATGGCGATTAGCGAATAGGGGGAGGAAGGGGTTAAATGTTAATGGTTATTTGTTATTGGGGGAATCGGGGAGTAGAACATTTTCCGCAAGGAAAAAATCAGTGAAAATCATTTTCGAATTACAGCGATTAGCGAATGGCGATTAGGGAATAGGGGGAGGAAGGGGTTATTTGTTATTTGGGGAATCGGGAGTATAACATTTTCCGCAAGGAAAAAAATAAGTATAAATCCTAATCATCACAAAATTCTGCGTTTTAATAAATCCGTGTTCCCCCGTTTCATCTGTGTCATCAGTGTACCATCCACTTCAGCGTAAATCATAGTGATCATAAAAATCTGCGTTCCAATAAAAGCGAATGGCGATTAGCGAAAAGCGAATAGGGGGCTTCCGCGTTCTAAATTTTCCGCCAGGAAAAAAACCAGTGAAAATCAGTTCAATCTGTGTCCTCTGTGTACCAACCCTTCTGCGAAAATCATAATGATCATAAAATTCTGCGTTCGAATAAAAGCGATTAGCGAATGGCGATTAGCGAATTGGGGGCTTCCGCGTTCCAACTTTCTCCGCCAGGAAAAAAACCAGTGAAAATCAGTTCAATCTGTGTCCTCTGTGTACCATCCCTTCTGCGAAAATCATAATAATCATAAAATTCAGCGTTCCAATAAAAGCGAATGGCGATTAGCGAAAAGCGAATTGGGGGCTTCCGCGTTCTAAATTTTCCGCCAGGAAAAAAACCAGTGAAAATCAGTTCAATCTGTGTCCTCTGTGTACCAACCCTTCTGCGAAAATCATAATGATCATAAAATTCTGCGTTCGAATAAAAGCGAATGGCGATTAGCGAATAGCGAATAGGGGGCTTCCGCGTTCTAAATTTTCCGCCAAGAAAAAAATCAACCCCTACAATCTTCCTACAAATCCAAATTATACTCCGAAATCTTCCTATACAAAGTCCGCTCTGAAATGCCCAATTCTTCTGCTGCCTTTTTCCTTTTTCCCTTATGCTTTTCTAAGGCCTTTATGATCAATTCCTTTTCTCTGTCCTCCAGACTTAAACTTTCCTCTTCCACCTCTTCGTGGTCTTGAATATGTACTACTGGAATATCTGGTTTTTTGTGAATGCTAATGGTATGTTCGCCTTGGTTGTCGGTTACCACCTCTTCGTAAAGCTTTCGGATAATGTTGGCATTGTTTTGTTGCACCTCACTGGTGCTCACTTGTCCACCATTGCTGATAATGTCGAACACCAACTTTTTCAGGTCAACAATATCCTTCTTCATATCAAAAAGCACCTTGTACAACAGCTCCCTTTCCGTAAAATCTTGGCTGCTTGTATTGGCTGCCAAACTTCCACCTCCAAAAGGTACCGGCAAACTGGATGAGGTGGTTTCTGCAGGTAAATAGTTGGCCAAAACCTCCGCTGAAATATTGCGGTTTTTCTCAATAATGGAAACTTGTTCAGTAACGTTCTTCAATTGGCGGACATTTCCCGGCCAAGAATAATTCTTGATCAACTCATTAGCAGCCTCGTCCAACCGAATCGAAGGCATACGGTATTTCTCCGCAAAATCTGCTGAAAACTTGCGAAATAGCAAAGGAATGTCATCCTTACGCTGCTTCAACGATGGCACCGCAATTGGAACGGTATTCAAACGGTAAAACAAATCCTCTCTAAACTTGCCTTTTGCTACAGCTTCGGGCATATTCACATTGGTAGCCGCTACAACCCGAACGCTGGTTTTGATTGCCTTGGAAGCACCAACACGCAAAAATTCACCGGTTTCCAATACCCTTAACAATCGCACTTGGGTCGACAATGGGAGCTCAGCTACCTCATCCAAAAAGATAGTCCCTTTGTCGGCTACTTCAAAATAGCCTTTCCGCGCTTCGTGGGCGCCGGTAAACGAACCTTTTTCATGTCCAAATAATTCACTATCAATCGTTCCCTCAGGAATAGCTCCGCAGTTTACCGCGATATACGTACCATGTTTGCGCGCACTGAGGTTGTGGATGATTTTGGAAAACACCTCTTTACCCGAACCACTTTCGCCTGTAACAAGTACCGACAAATCTGTTGGGGCAACTTGTGCTGCAATATCCATGGCCCGATCGAGCAAAGGGGAATTTCCAATTACGCCGAAGCGTTGTTTAATTTCAAGAGTCGTCATTCGCTTTATTCTTCTGTTTCTTCTGGTCTCCAGAAACTAATCTTCGACCGCTTCTCCAAGCAAAGTGGCTGGAGTACAATCCACTATTTTCACCTGCACATAATCACCCGGTTTAAAGTTCTTTTTAGGGAAAACCACCATTTTGTTTTGTGAATTTCTTCCTGAAAGATGATCTTTTGACCTTTTGCTGGTATTCTCCACCAACACTTCAAACACTTTTCCCACATCCCGTTTGTTGCTTTCGTGGGATAGTCGCTGTTGCAGACTTACAATTTCAGCCAACCGAGTCGTCTTCACCTCTTCAGGTACATCATCCTTAAATTTACGTTCGGCCAATGTTTTCGGACGCTCCGAATATTTAAACATATAAGCAAAATCATACCCTACCCACTCCATCAAACTTACGGTATCTTTATGCTCTTCGTCTGTTTCGCTGCAAAAACCAGCTATTATATCGGTCGATAAGCCACAATCGGGAATTATTCGGCGGATGGAATTGATCCTATCCTGATACCACTCGCGGGTATACCCTCTGTTCATCATTTCCAAAATCCTTGAGTTACCGCTTTGTACAGGCAAATGGATGTAGTTGCAGATGTTTGGATATTTGGCCATCACATGGAAAACCTCGTCCGTCATGTCTTTTGGGTGCGAAGTCGAAAACCTAACCCGCAACAAAGGACTCACCAATGCCACTCGTTCCAATAGCTGGGCAAAATTTACCGCTGTTGCTTTTTCCTCTTCCGTCATGATTTCTTTTTTCAACCCACCACCGGAATATAAATAGGAATCCACATTCTGTCCCAACAAGGTTACCTCGCGATAGCCCTGTTCAAAAAGATCTTTGGCTTCATTCACAATGGTTTCTGGGTCACGGCTTCGTTCGCGGCCTCTGGTAAAGGGCACTACACAAAAGGCACACATATTGTCGCAGCCCCGCATAATGGAAATAAAGGCCGTAATGCCATTTCCACCCAATCGAACCGGAGTTATATCGGCATAGGTTTCTTCCTTTGAAAGAATCACATTCACCGCCTTTTGTCCGGTTTCAGCAGTCTCCAACAGTTTAGGCAAATCACGATAGGCATCCGGACCAACCACAATATCTACAAGTTTTTCTTCTTCCAACAGTTTTGACTTCAAGCGTTCGGCCATGCAGCCCAACACCCCTACTACCAAATCCGGATTTTTCTTTTTTACCGCCTTGTATTCCTTCAGTCTGCCTCTAACCCTTTGCTCCGCATTGTCGCGAATGGCGCAGGTATTCACAAAAATCACATCAGCTTCCTGTATATCTTTGGTTGTGCTATAGCCATTGTCTTTTAAAATAGAAGCCACAATCTCACTGTCCGAAAAATTCATCTGACAGCCGTAACTTTCCAGATAAAGCTTCTTGGTAGCGCCTTCTAAAGGAGCAATAAGGGTTGGCTGACCCTGCTTTGATTCGTCTATAACTTTAAAATCGTCGTGTTCAAACATATCTAAAAAAAAGGTTGCAAAGATAGGGCATTTTATTGAGATGGTGACAAATTGGCAGAAAGTAGCCCATTTGCTTCTAATTGCCGAAGGTTGTTGGTAGGAATTAGCGATTAGCGAATGGCGAATTGGGGGGGCGGAGTTAATGGTTAATGGTTAAATGTTCATAGGGCCTAGACGAAGTTCTGCGTTCGAATAATAGCAATTGGAGAATAGAGAAAATGGGAGGAGAGGGTTAATTGTTATTGGGGGAATCCATGATATTACTTTTTCCGCCAGGAAAAAAACCAGTGAAAATCATTTTCGAATTACAGCGAATAGGGGGCTTCCGCGTTCCAACTTTTTCCGCCAGGAAAAAAATCAGTGAAAATCATAATCGAATTATAGCGATTGGCGAATAGGAAGGCTTCCGCGTTCTAACTTTTTCCGCCAGGAAAAAAACCAGTGTTCTCCAGTTTTATCAGTGTCCTCTGTGTACCATCCCTTCTGCGAAAATCATAATAATCATAAAATTCTGCGTTCCAATAAATCAGCGTTCCTCCGTTCAATCTGTGTCCTCTGTGTACCATCCCTTCAGCGTAAATCTTAATAATCATAAATTTCTGCGTTCGATTTATAGCGAATGGCGATTAGGGAATAGGGGGAAGAAAGCAAAAAGTTAATGGTTAAATGTTAATGGTACGTAGACAAAGTTCAGTGCGGAATGTGGCGGGAAGAAAGGAAAAAGACGACCAAGGGTAATCCGCGTTCCAACTTTTTCCGAAAGGGAAAAAAACCAGTGAAAATCAGTTTCGAATTACAGCGATTAGCGAATGGCGATTAGGGAATAGGGGGGAAGAAAGTAAAAAGTTAATGGTTAAATGTTATTGGGGGAATCCATGATATTACTTTTTCCGCAAGGAAAAAATCAGTGAAAATCATTTTCGAAATACAGCGAATGGCGATTAGCGAAAAGTGAATAGGGGGGTAACAATCCAACCTTTTCCGCCAGGAAAAAATCAGCGTTACTCCGTTCAATCTGTGTCCTCAGTGTACCAACCCTTCTGCGAAAATCATAATAATCATAAAATTCAGCGTTCGATTTATAGCGATTAGCGAATAGGGGGCTTCCACGTTCCAACTTTTTCCGCCAGGAAAACCAGTGAAAATCAGTTCAATCTGTGTCCTCTGTGTACCATCCCTTCTGCGAAAATCTTAATAATCATAATAATCTGCGTTCGAATAAATCAGTGTCCTATCCCACAAAACCTCAATTCACCACCACGAACTTAAAAAAAGTACCGCTCCCGTTTGCGATGGCGTTCGCTACATAAATCCCGGTTGGAAAGGATGCAAAATCAAAAGTCTGTAACAAAGGTGTGCCCGGTTGTACCACCAAGTTCTGCCTCACATACAAATTCCCATAAAAATCGCTTACCTGAAAAAATACATTGGGATCATTCTTTGAAGTTACATAAAACTGTGCCGTCAACGGGTAATTGGGCATCGTCGACGATACCGGATTGACCAATAAATAAATATCAATCTCCCCACAAATAATCTCCCCATTTGAATAACATACATTGTTGTAATTCATCGCACAATCATTGAAATAGGTGTTTCCGTCGCAACCACAAACAGGATTGTATCCATAAGGACCACAAATAAAATTTGAAGCACCCGGCGTTGAAGTAGTATCTATACAGTTACCATTGCAAAAAATAGCCTGCGACCGGGCCGAAAAAAAGCCTAAAACCAAAACAACTATACAAACAATCCGCTGTTTCATATCTACAAAAGTAAACCTTGGGCAGGGCCGATTCCGATTCATTCACAAAAGTTTAGAACAATCCATTTTTACTAACGACCCTTCAACTCAAATAGTATCCCACAATAGGCATCCTCCGCCCTACCCCAAAAGCTTTGGGCGAAACCCGCAAAATCGGCGGTGTTTGGTGGCGCTTGTATTCGTTGGTATTTACTAATTTCAATACCCGCTTCACCAAGGCTTCACCAAAACCCATGTCTATCAATTCCTGCGGACCTTTTCTTTCCTCAATATAATGAAACAACACTTTATCCAAAAGTCCATAATCGGGTAAGGAATCGCTGTCTTTTTGCCCCGGCCTTAGTTCGGCACTCGGTGGCTTTTCGATGGTGTTCACCGGAATATATTCCCATTTCCGATTGATGTACCGCGCCATATCATACACTTGGGTTTTGTACAAATCGCCAATTACCGATAAACCTCCGTTCATATCGCCATACAAGGTTCCATATCCCACAGCAGCCTCACTTTTATTAGAGGTATTGAGCAGAATCTCGCCAAACTTATTGCTGATCCCCATCAACACCACACCCCGCAACCGGGCCTGCAAATTCTCTTCTGCCAAGCCAAAAGGCAGGTCGCCAAACAAAGGCCGCAAACTGCCCAAAACGGTATTGTAATTGTCTTTTATCGGAACAATATCGTACCTGATTCCTAAATTCTTGGCCAATTCAATGGCATCGTTTACCGAATGGTCGCTGCTGAATTCGGAAGGCATCAATACGGCTCTTACATTTTCGGCACCCAAAGCCTGGGCTGCCAGCACCGCTACTACAGCCGAATCTATTCCACCCGACAGGCCCAACAAGGCTTTCTTAAAACCCATTTTACCAAAATAATCCTTTATGCCCAGCACCAAAGCCTGGTGTATATCGGCCGTATAGGTTTCTGTAACAGGGGCCAAAATTGGTTTGCCCAAAAAGGGAAAGTCTACCAAACGTAGTTCTTCTTCAAAATAAACCAATTCCTGCTGAATCACGCCGTCCTTACCAATGCAAAGCGAACCGCCATCAAAAATCAATTCGGTTTGGGCACCAATTTGGTTTACATACACCAACGGAACTTCATACCGCTTAGCATTCCAGCACAACACCTCCTTGCGCTGCTCAGCATGGAAATAATCGTAGGGCGAGGCCGCAATGTTGATAAGCAAATCGGGCTTTTGTGGACCCAACACATCCATCGGACAAGAATCATACAACATATGGCCTTCTACCTGCCACAAGTCTTCGCAAATGGTCAAGGCTAGGCGTTGTCCCTTCCATTCAAACAGGGCAAAATCCTGGCCCGGTTCGAAATAGCGGTACTCATCAAAAATATCATATGTTGGCAGCAAAGCCTTTTTGGCCACATGCTTTACCTCCCCGTTTTCTAAAAAAAAGGCGGCATTGTACAAGGCTTTTCCTTTGCCCGAGGTGTTTTTAACCGGACAGCCAACTACGGCCGCAATCCCATCACAAGCTAGGGCAATTTCGTTCAAAGCATCCTGACAACGTTGAATAAAGTCGTCAAATTCCAAAAAATCCCGTGGCGGATACCCGCAAACAGCCAATTCGGCAAACACAGCCAATTCAGCGCCTTCGCCTTTAGCCTTGCGAATGGCATCGATAATTTTGTTCCGGTTTAAATCAAAATTACCAACGTGGTAGTTCAGTTGACAAAGCGCAATTTTCATACTGCAAACTAGAACAACAAGGCAATGTCAATCGCCACATAACTATTGGTTGATTTCTGCGAAATGCTTTGGGTATTGGTACCATTCACCGGCACTTTATAATAGTTCATCAGGTTTTTGTTGTTCCCATTAAACACATTCGTAACCCCTTTGTGGTACGACACACCGAACATCAAGCCCAAATTACCTTGAATTGCCCATTCGGCACCCAATCCAATGTTTACCTCTGCTCTCACCAATTTCACTTCCGAACCGCTGCCCAACCCCGCTTTTAGTTTCACCGTTTCGCCATATTCTTTACCACTGCTAAGCGATTTTCCCTCTTCGATAGATTTGGCACTAACATTAAACCCAACCGAGCCGCCCAACTGCACAAAATAGGTGAAATAGCCAATTTGGTTGGTTTTTAATTTAAGCGTTAAGGGTATTTCCACATATTGTAGTTTATAGGTTCTCCGGCTCATTAAAATAGTATCCGATAGTCCGTCGATTACATTTACCTTAATTACCGAATCCGAAATAGCACCGATACCACCTGCCATTACAAAATCGATACCTGTTCCGATGGCATAATTTTTACCCAAGCGAGCATCCATCAAAAGGCCAAATTTAGCCCCCATTCTCACCCCATCGCTTTTAAAATGTTGCGTATCGAAACCCATCCAGTTGATGGTAGGCGTAACCCGTAAACCCAGTCTTACCTTAGGTTGATCAGCAGGAATAACGGTAGCATCTTGGGCAAACACCTGGGCTCCCAGGCAAAACATGGAACACAGAAGAACAAGCTTTTTCATAGTCAAATTTTTGCAAAGGTCAGCAATGAAGTGATTGGTAGTGCTTTGAATCTTTCAAGTACTCAACCTCTCTTTGTTGAAAGGCTAGGGACAAGGATAGGGTTTTACTTGGCGGGTCCCCTTGCGCCCAAAACCGAGGGCAAGATAATTGGGTGGGTTGCACGGCGCAAGGGTCGCGCTTTCGCTAGTACTCCTCGGTCTGCTCCGTGCCTACGCAGCCCTGTGGGGTACCACGCTCTATCGCTACCCGGGGTTCTTCGTGCCCGGGTGTAGGTGAAGTACGGGGCAGTGGTTTTTCAAGTTGGGGCAATAAAAATGAGGGGAATAGTAGTGAGAAATGAGTAGTGAGAAAATAGAAAATAATACCGAACTACCAATCCAGGATATCCTATAACTCCCATCCCATAACTCATATCCCATATCTACTGTCTCGCCCTCGTTTGCAACGGGGGCGGTCGAGAATGGCGTTTTTTACGCCAACTATCATCTAAAAAGAAATTTATTGTTCAATATCCTCATGAATATTTATTTAGCAGTACAAAAGACTATAATGATGATCTTGGTATTGTGAAAATAACTAAAATTGAACAATGAATTCCAGATTGAATTTTTCGGTCAAAGACCAATTTCTCAATCGCCCTCGTTTGTAACGAGGGCGAGCGGGGGGGGGCGGTCGAGAAAGGCGTTTTTTACGCCAACTAACATCTTAATAAAACAAACAATATTTTTTGCTTAAATTTGTTTTTCAAATCTAAATTTTAAACTCATTCAATGAGTGGCGACAAATATAGAATTGCCGATCAAGAACAATTGTATTTCCTAACCTTTACAATTGTTCATTGGATTGATGTGTTTACTAGGAAGGAACAAAAACTAATAATTACGGATGCATTAAATTATTGCATTGAAAATAAGGGGTTGGAGGTTTTTGCATGGGTTTTAATGAGTAACCATCTCCATTTAATTGCAAGGGCAACGAAAGGTTATGAGCTATACTGTCTCGCCCTCGTTTGCAACGGGGGCGGTCGAGAATGGCGTTTTTTACGCCAACTATCATCTAAAAAGAAATTTATTGTTCAATATCCTCATGAATATTTATTTAGCAGTGCAAAAGACTATAATGATGATCTTGGTATTGTGAAAATAACTAAAATTGAACAATGAATTCCAGATTGAATTTTTCGGTCAAAGACCAATTTCTCAATCGCCCTCGTTACAAACGAGGGCGAGCGGGGTTAGTTGGGTTTACCCCGATTAACCAGTTGTAAATCAATTTGGCCATACAAATTGATTTACAACTGGTTAATGGTCTACTCATTTCTAATTCGTAATCTGGGTTCAACTGATTTGTTTAGGAGGATAGCTGGCGTAAAAAACGCCTTTCTCAGCCGCCCCCGTTGCAAACGGTGGGCGAGACAGTAGATATGGGATATGAGTTATGAGAAGGGAGTTATGGGATATCTTGGATTGGTAGTTCAGTATAATTTTCTATTTTCTCACTACTATTTCCCTCATTTTATTGCCCCGGAATGAAAAACCACAGCCCCGTACTTCACCTTCACCCGGGCACGAAGAACCCCGGGTAGCGATAGAAACGAAAAGCCCACAGGGATGCGGAGGAACGGAGCAGACCGAGGACTTGCAGTGGATAGCGCGACCTTTTCGGCCCTTGCAAAAGTTTAATTCAGGGTACAAAAGGTTTTGGCCGAAAAGGGACCCGCCAAACCTTAATTATTCTATCCATTGCTTGTTCGCTTATCGAAGAACTTGATGGGTTTGCGACTGATTTCGGGAAGGACTATTTTGGCGATGTCGGCTTGACTTTGGAAAAGAATGGTGGGCGATACCCGTAATTTGGCTCGGAAATGGTCGCGAATGGTTTTTTCGAACCCTTCGATATCGCGCTGGCAGGCAATACGGATAAGGATTTCGTCGGTGCCGAGCTCGTTGGTAAAGACTTCAACGGCATAGTTCAACACATTGTCGAAATCGTTCAAAAGGTCGAAAAAAGCAGGGGGATACAAGGTGGTTCCTTTGTACTTAATCATTTGCTTGCGCCGACCAATGATGGGCCCCAAACGGGTAGTTGTTCGGCCACAGGCGCAAGCATCAGTGTAATGGTAACAAATATCGCCGGTTTTGAAGCGAATCAAAGGCATTCCTTCCACACCAAGGGTTGTAACCACTACTTCGCCCGGTTCTTGTTCGGAAACAGGCTGATCATGGTCGTCGAGAAACTCCAAAATAACCAATTCGGGATGTGCATGTCCGCCTTGAGCATGGCTGCATTCGGTGAAGGCGGCTCCCATTTCGGTGCTGGCATAGGTGCTATACAATTCGAGCGGCCACAGCTCTTGGATGCGCTTTCCGAGGGTGTTCAAGGAGAAATCGGTGTTGCGGATAGGCTCACCAATGCAAATGGCTTTTCGGGGACTGCTGTTTTTATAGTCGATGCCTTGTTGCTGGGCGTATTCAACCAATTTGAGCAGAAAGGAAGGCACGGCGATAAGGGCTGTAGGCTTAATTTTAAGAATGGTATCCCATTGCAGTTCGGGAATTCCGGAGCCAACCCGAACGATGCCTGCACCCAACTTTCGGGCACCAAGAAAATAGGCCAAACCAGCCATAAACCGCCGATCGATGGTGGTGGTGAGCTGGAAAAGTTCGTTTTCGTCGCTTCCGGTGCAAGCAAAGGAAATGGCTTCGTTGTAGGCGAGGCGTTCGAGGTCGTTTTCGGTAAGGGCAAAGATAACGGGGTCGCCCAGGGTGCCGGAAGTGGTTACATAATCGATGATTTTCTGTTGGGGAACACAGCGAAAATCGTCGTTTCGGGCGGCAATATCTTCTTTGGTGGTTGGGGGAATCCGCCGAAGGTCGTCCAAGGTTTTGATGGCGTTCGGATGGATGCCATGCTTTTCGAAGAGGTCGCGGTAAAAGGGCGAATGAGCTGCCACATAGGTCAACAGCTCATTCAGCTTTTGTTCTTGGAGTGTTTTAATTTCCTCTTTCGAACCATATTCAATGGATGGAATAGCCACAGGATCCTATTCGTCTTCCAACCAATTGGTAAATTTCTCGGTAAGTCCGGTCAACCAACTGGCCGATTGGCGTTTGCTGTGACCAACAACGCCTTTGTCGGAAACGGTTGGGTTGCTTTGTTCGTCGGTAGTGGCTTCGTCGGCAATGAAGGTTGGGGCCGTAGTGGTGGTTTTGGTTTCCACATTTGGCATTTCCTCGTGCTTTGGCCTTGGATTTTTGGCTGCCCTTTTTTCAGCTTCAGCAATACCTTTCATCAACAAACCTACGGCTGTGGCATAAAGTGGACTGGAAAGTTCGGGTGCTGCACCTTTGCTCAAATGCTCGTCGGGGTGACCGATACGGGTATCCATGGTGGTAACGAATTCGGCTAGGGGGCGAAGGTTTTTAAGGTTACTTCCGCCGCCAGTAAGTACGATACCGCAGATGAGTTTGCGTTCGAAACCGGAGTTTTTGATCTCGTAATACACTTGGTTCAAAATCTCGTCCATGCGGGCTTCGATGATATGGGCCAGGTTGCGCATGCTGATTTCTTTGGGGTCGCGACCGCGGATACCAGGCATGCTTACGATTTCATTTTCTTTGGTAGAAGAAGCCAAGGCGGAACCGAATTTCATTTTCAATTGTTCGGCTTGGGCCTTTAGGATGTTGCATCCTTCCATGATATCGGTAGTGATAACTTCGCCACCGAAAGGAATAACGGCGGTATGGCGCAGAATTTCGTCGTGGAAAATGGCAACATCGGTAGTTCCACCGCCAATATCAACCAAAACAACGCCGGCTTCTTTTTCTTCCATGCTAAGCACGGCATCGGACGAGGCAAGCGGTTCCAAAATCAAGGAATCCATTTTCAACTGTCCATCTTCCCTAACCCTTTCAACGCAACGCGCAATGTTTTTGATGGCCGAAATTTGGCCTGTAACGATATGGAAATTTGCTTCGAGTCGACGGCCGGCCATTCCGATTGGGTTTTTGATGCCTGGTTCGCTATCCACGATGTATTCTTGGGGAATTACATGGATAATTTCTTCGCCGGGCTGCATCACCAATTTGTACATATCGTCGATAAGTCCATCTACATCTTCCTGACTAATTTCCGATTCGATGGATTCGCGCATACGGATACCGCGGTGTTGAATGCTTTTGATATGCTGTCCGGCGATACCAACCACCACCCGTTTGATTTCTACTCCACTGTTGGCTTCAGCTTGTTCGACAGCCGCGCGGATAGATTTAACCGTTTGTTCGATGTTTTGAACTTGGCCTCGTTTTACACCCAAGGATTCTGCTTTTCCGATACCAAGGACTTCGATTTTTCCATGGTCGGTTTGGCGGCCTACGATGCAACAAATTTTGGTGGTTCCGATGTCGAGACCTACGACGATTTCATTTTCGTTTTTCATGTTGACTGATGCAATTAATGTGCGGGGGGATTAGGTGATGCGATTACAGGGGTTGGGGTGGGCAGGGTTTGGTTTTTCTTTACACAAACCACTTGGTCTTTAAATTTCAGGTTGAGGATGGCGTACTTATTCCATCCGGTTTTGTTCAAACCTTCGAGGTAGAAGTACATTAACTTTTCGAATTTTTCTTCCAGGTCATCGGCTGTACCGAATTGGATGAGGTGGTTGCCCATAGTAGGTACCATGGAAATTTCGCCTTTTTCGTCCACCACCAGTTGTTGCACTTGGGCCGACCAAAAGGTATCTTTTTCCATGTATTGAGCCAAGTGAAAGAGGTCGTCGAGAACGGTGATTGGGGCAATTTTATCGTCTTTTGGAATATCCATGCTGCGGTATTCGAACAATTCAGCCGTTTCGGTGATTTCGCCGGTAGCTACTGGAACAGGTGCAGTATAGATGGCAGAAAGCGGCATGATAAACCCGTTTTCGTCGAGGTAGAAACTATCACCATTGCGGTTGATGATGCGGATAACGGCCCTTTTTTGTTTGACCTGAATGGAGAGATCGCCGTTGAGCCCCATCCAAACTTCCGCATTTTTTACGTGGGGGTTGGATTCGATGGCGGCTTCGATGCGGGGCAGACTGATTTGATTGGCTGTTTTTCCGATAGGAGAACCTGTTTGGTCGTCCATGATGCGAATAACATCCTCGTTGTTGATAAACATATCGCCCTCTGTATTGTCGATGTGGATGGTGACCTTACCACAAACCATCTTGCTTTGCTTGTCGGCCGCAAAACCCAAGCAAACAAGCAATCCGGCAACAAGCAGGATTTGCAGGCTAATCAAGGCTATGGTTTTAATTTTTTGTTTCACAACAAGACACAAGGGGTCAAGGCAAAAATATCGGTTCGGTTTCCTTGCCAACTAGGGATTTCGGCGAGTTTTTAACCGATCGATGTTTATTGTTGAAAACTTGATCCTTTGTTGCTAACGCAGGAAGGAGGGAATTTAGTTTTTGCTCCTGTTTTTTAGTTCGTCGCGAATGCGGGAAGCCTTTTCATATTCTTCCTCTTCCAGGGCTTCTTGCAACATTTTCTCGAGCTCGTCATCGGCGATTTTGGAGAATTCGTTTCCTTCCAAATCTTCGTCTGTTTCCTCGTCCATCAGGCCAAAGTCGGAGGAATCGGGGTCGATTAGGATACCGGCCGAGGAGAGAATATTTTCGTAGGTAAAAATCGGGGAGCCAAAACGAAGAGCAAGGGCAACGGCATCCGAGGTACGGCTATCGATTTCCACTTCCTTTTCTTGATCGCTGAAGAGAATTTTGGAGAAAAACACACCTTCGGAAAGGTTGTAAATTACCACTTCGACCAGTTGGATATTGAAATTTTCGGCAAACGTTTTGAAAATATCGTGGGTTAGGGGTCGGGAAGGCGTCATTTTTTCCAGTTCCAAAGCAATCGATTGAGCTTCGGGACCACCAATGATTATCGGAAGTCTTCTTCTTCCATTGGCTTCTGTTAAAAGCAAGGCATAGGCTCCAGTTTGCGTTTGTGAATACTGGAGACCTATTACGTTCAGTCGAATTTTTTTCATCAAAAATGCGTTCCTTCGCTAACTAAATTTTTTGCAAAAGTATATAATACGGATTTGACATTACTTAAGGTTGTATTTATTTGTTACTTTTTATACTCACAACTGTTCGATTGAACTGATTATGCGCAAGTTAAGCTTGTGTTTTACAAAGCGCTGACCTATAATTTTCCAAATAACATCGGCTGATTGCTTTTTGAAAACTCATTCTATTATTTTTGTCTTTTATCCCCAAACGAATTTTGAACGAATGAAGCGCGCTTTCCGTAGTCAAATGAAGAAAAAGATTGGAACTTTTTTATGGCTTTTTACGGCTTTTTTTTCAGTTGCCCTTTTTAATTCTTGCAAAAACCAACCTGAACATAAACTGGCAAAATACCGCTGGCTACTAGGCACTTGGGAAAAAAAAGATGGTCAGTTTCTTTCGGTTGAACGATGGGAAATGGGGGTTTCGGAAAGCGGTGATTCCGTGATGTTGGGATGGAACTGGCAGACTGAAGGAAAAGATACCTTATTTCAAGAAAAACTAAGTATCCGGGTTATGTCGGATAGTATTTTTTATGTGGCTATGCCCGAAGGAAGTTTGCCAACTAAGTTTTTTATCAAGCATACCGATGAAAGATCCTTTGTGGCTGTGAATCCAAGGCATGATTTTCCTACCCAAATTAGTTATGACTCGCCCGGACCTTCCACTTTGAATGCTGTGGTATCGGGTCGAATACGCGACCATCACCGGGAAATCAAGTTTTCTTGGGTTAAAAAAGAAGCTATTTAAGCAAGGTTTGTCGGGTTTTACATATTTATGACAATGCCCTTTTTGCGGTATCGGATTTTTGCAGCCGAATTCTAACTGGATTGATACGACGTTTCCACATTCTTGCTTTTACCCATAAATACGTTGAAATCAGCGAAATTGGGAAGTTCCACCGGGAAGGGGAAAAACTGACCGCCTTATTGGAGCGGTGCAAAGCGGAATGCCGAATTGACGAACTGGTGTATTTAAGTACCTGCAACCGGGTTGAATTTATGTTCTTTACCGGCGAACGGGTGAACGAGGCTTTTTTGAAGAAGCTTTATTCGGTTTTTTTGGAAAAGCAAACAGAAGAGGTGAAATGGGCCTTATCCCATGGAAAGGTTTACCAAGCCGGGGATGCGTTGCGGCATTTATTCAATGTAATTTCTTCGATTGACAGTTTGGTGGTAGGCGAACGAGAAATTATTACTCAAGTTCGGGAGGCGTTTGAACAGGCTGAAAAAGTGAAACTGGCCGGCGATTTTAGTCGGGTGGTATTTCGCTCGGCCATCGAAACAGCCAAATTGGTGTTTACCCAAACCCGTGTTGCCCATAGTCCTATTTCGGTGGTATCGCTTGCCTTTCGTTCCTTGTTGAATTTGGATTTACCCCAATCGTCGAAAATATTGGTTATCGGAGCTGGACAAACCAATACTGTTTTAGCTACCTACCTGAAAAAGAAAGGCTATTCGCATTTTGTGGTGGCCAACCGATCGGCCGAAAACGGAGAAAAATTAGCCAAGGTTTTGCATGCTCCTTTCTTGCCTTTATCTGAATTAGGACAGGCTCCCCTACCCTTCGATATTATGCTATATTGCACCGGCGCTGAACAGGCCTTGGTAAATGAAGCTTTGTGGAAGAAATTGCTAGGAAAGGATACCAAAGGAAAAACCATCGTGGATTTATCCATACCGGCTGGCATTGAAAGCTCGGTGATAAAAACCTATAAACCCAAGTACATTGGTATCGAAAGTTTGAAGTCGGTGGCTAGGGAAAACCTTGACAAACGCCAAAAAGAGGTTGAAAAGTGTAAAGTAATTGTGCAGGAAGCCATCCAGAATACCGAAGTACTGGTACAACAACGTGAAATGGAGTTGGCCTTGAGTTTTATTCCCACCCAGGTAAAAGCCATTCGTAAAAAAGCCACAGAGGAAGTCTTTCACAAACGCTTGAAACAAATGGATCCGGCCTCTTTAGAAATTGTGGAGGACTTGTTGGATTATTTGGAGAAAAAATACATTGGTCTACCTATGAAATTGGCCAGGGAAAAAATGATCAATAAAGCTTAAGTCTTACCATTATTAGGCTTGACTTTCTGCTTGGGCCTTTTTCATTTCCTCTTCGTACTTTCCAACGTGTTTCCAGCGGTTGTGGCTCCAAACATAGTTACCAGGTTGTTCCTGAATGCTTTTTTCCAAGAACCGAACGTAGGCCTCAGTGATTTCGCCGGGTTGAGTATCGCGGGGGTTTTCGAAGGCCACCGTAAAGCGATTGGTGAATTTGCCACGACCCAAACGTTTGGATTCCAAAAACACGACCGGTAATCCTGTTTTGATGGCAAACTGCTCGAGTCCGAGTTGGAAAGGCACCTTGCGACCGAAGAAATCAAACCATTTGGTATTTTTAAACTTATTCGGATTTTGGTCGGCAACAAAAGCAGCCATGGTCGGTTTATCGAAAGAGGTAGCGTTACGTAGCAGGTTATTTTTATCGTAAACCGAACATAACACCGCACCGTGTCGAGTACGGATATCATAGAGAATCTTGTCCATACCTTTGTTGTTTAAAGGCTTGTAATAGGCTACAAAGGTGAATCCGGTTTTTTTGCCGAAATACCAAATTCCCCATTCCCAACCGAACTGGTGTCCCATGGCGAGGATTACACTTTTATTTTCCAAGGGATAATCACCGATGCTACCTTTATCATACACCAGGCGTTTTTCCATTTCTTCAAAGGGTAGTCGTTCTTGTTTAATGGTTTCGAATATGGAATCGCAAAGATTTTTGTAAAATTCAATGGCAATAGCTTCACGCTCAGCTGCCGATTTGTTTGGGAAAGCATGTTCCAAATTAGACATCACCAATTGGCGACGGTATTTGAATACATGGTACAACAGAAAAAACAGAAAATCGCTTATTTTGTATAGTGCTCCAAAAGACAGACTGGCCACGGCATTCATGAGGCCTTTTTGGAAATAATAACCTAAACCCATGGGACGAAGATAGTATGGTTTTAGTAAACCTAGAAATCGGCTATACAGTGTTTAGTGATTTAGAATCTGAAAATCAAGTCGTTCTGATTCCTGAATTCTCTTTGCACACTTGATTATTATAGCACTCTGGTTAAGCAAGGTACCAAAACTGAAGTACTTCGTCCGGGTAGCGATAGAGGCAAATAACCCACAGCTGGCAGAAGCGAAGCGATAGCCGCGAGGATTATAGCCGATAGCGCGACCCAGCCGACATTTGCGAAAGTTTAAATCGAGGATGCACTGCTCTTTGTCGGCTGGGGACCCGCCAAATCCTTATGTTAATAGAAAACCCTTTGTTTATGTCTGTTTCGAGCCCTATTTGTGGATAACTCAAGGAACTATCAACAGGCTTGTTCATTTCGGTGGAGATTGTGTGGTTTAGGTTCACAACTTGGATGGTTTAAGGCTGCCTAGTGTTGATATTTTCTAAAAACTGTTTTGACTATCTTGGCATTCGATGGTCGAAATACACCAATTTTTGGATAAACCTAATCAAGTTATGACGGCCTTTGCAGGGTTTATTAACCACTTAGCCTCGGGGGCTGGACCTGAAAATATTTTAATAATTGTAGTTGTTCGTCCACGTTCTTAACCAAGTGTTCGTATCTTTGCAATTCGTTGATTTTGTAGGAAATTTTTGTGAAATTACTTGTTGATAAGCCCATTTTTTGAAGCTGATAAACTTTTATAAAAAAGGGACAAAAACAATAAAAATTAAGGGTTTTCAACAGTTTCAACAGCCTAATAATAGTATCATATTCTTTTTTTTTTTTAAAAAAATTTAAAAAGAAAATCTATTTAATATTAATACTTGTTGATAAATGGAAATTGGAGTTGAAATTGATCTTTTCGAAGAAATTGCCAAGCTGAAAAAGGAAAAAAATGCGGTGATATTGGCGCACTATTATCAAGACCCTGATATTCAGGATATTGCAGATTATATTGGGGATAGTTTAGGACTAAGTCAGCAGGCTTCAAAAAGCAAGGCCGATATTATTTTGTTTGCAGGGGTTCATTTTATGGCTGAAACGGCTAAGATTTTGAATCCGAATACCAAGGTTATTTTGCCGGATTTGAAAGCAGGTTGTTCTTTGGCTGATAGCTGTCCGCCCGCAACATTCAAATCATTTCGCGAAAAATACCCCGATCATGTGGTGGTGAGTTATATCAATTGCACGGCTGAAATAAAGGCCTTGAGCGATATTATTTGTACCAGTAGTAATGCTGAAGCGATTGTGAACAGTATTCCGAAAGATCAAGCCATCATTTTTGCCCCCGATAAAAATTTGGGCAGGTATATTATGCAGAAAACGGGCAGGGATATGGTGTTGTGGGATGGCAGCTGTATGGTGCATGAAATATTTTCGCAGCAAAGAATTCAAAACCTGAAAGACAGCAATCCGAATGCCTTGGTAATTGCACATCCTGAGTGTGAAGAACCTGTTTTGAAGCTGGCCGACTACATTGGATCAACTACAGCCTTGTTGAATTATTCGAGTAAAAGCAATGCCCAGGAATTTATTGTGGTAACTGAAACGGGAATTATCCATCAAATGCAAAAGGCCAATCCTGGAAAGACCTTTATTCCTGCTCCGCCAAACAACAATTGTGCTTGCAACGACTGTCCACACATGAAGTTGAATACCTTGGAAAAAGTTTATCTGTGTTTGAAGAATGAAACGCCTGAACTGCAGATGCGGGAGGATTTGAGGAAGTTAGCCGAGGTTCCGATGCGAAGGATGTTGGAGATTTCTGCGAAGGCAGGATTGGTGTGATGGGTTTTTTGGAAGGTTGATTTATTGGAACGCTGAAATTTATGATGATTATGATTTTCGCAGAAGGGATGGTACACAGAGGACACAGATGAAACTGGAGAACACTGATTTTTTTCCTGGCGGAAAAGGTTGGATTGTTACCCCCCTATTCGCTTTTCGCTAATCGCCATTCGCTGTATTTAGAAAATGATTTTCACTGATTTTTTTCCTGGCGGAAAAAGGTGAAATGCGGAAGCCTTATTAGCTAATCGCTTTTATTCGAACGCAGAATTTTATGATGATTAAGATTTACGCGGAAGGGATGGTACACAGAGGACACAGATGAAACTGGAGAACACTGATTTTTTCCTGGCGGAAAAGGTTGGATTGTTACCCCCCTATTCGCTTTTCGCTAATCGCCATTCGCTGTATTTAGAAAATGATTTTCACTGATTTTTTTCTTGGCGGAAAAAGGTGAAATGCGGAAGCCTTATTAGCTAATCGCTTTTATTCGAACGCAGAATTTTATGATGATTAAGATTTACGCGGAAGGGATGGTACACTGATGACACAGATGAAACTGGAGAACACTGATTTTTTTCCTGGCGGAAAAGGTTGGATTGTTACCTCCTATTCGCTTTTCGCTAATCGCCATTCGCTGTATTTAGAAAATGATTTTCACTGATTTTTTCCTGGCGGAAAATGATAGTTTATGGATTCCCCCAATAACAATTAACCCTCTCCTCCCATTTTCCCTATTCTCCAATCGCTATTATTTGAACACTGAACTTCGTCTAAGTACCATTAACATTTAACCATTAACTTTCTTCCCCCTATTCGCCATTCGCTAATCCCAAAATTATTAAAAGTCTAATCTTATGTCTATCGTCTGCCGTCTAACCCTATCTTTGCCACCCTTAAAAAATTAAATCTATGCATACAGGTATGATGCACACCCACCTGCTGAGTGTGGTACTTTTCATGATAATCTATTTTGTAAAAGCGTATTATCTGCTTACCGATCGTAAGGATGGTTTGGCAAAATGGAGCAAGTGGACTAAAATTCCTGAAATGGTTATAAGTACCTTGTTTCTAGCCACAGGTATTTATCTGGCTACACAAGCCTCTGATTTGGGTTCATGGTTTTATGTGAAAGTAGGTGCCGTTGTAGCCTCTATTCCTTTGGCTATTATCGGTGTTAAAAAGGAGAATAAATTAGCTATGACTGGTTCCATTATCCTTTTGCTTTATGCGTTTGGTGTGGCTCGTACCCGCAGTATCACGTTTACTAATCCCGAAATCAGTGGTGTTGAAACCAATCCAAATTCGCCACGCTACAATTTACAAGCGCACGGACAAGCGGTGTACAACATGCACTGTGTTCGTTGCCACGGCGAAGATGGTAAAGCTGGTTTACAAGGGGCCTCTGATTTAACAGCTTCTGCTATGGATTATCAGCAACGGTTGACAATCATCACCATGGGAAAAACGATTATGCCTTCCTTCCAAAATACCCTGAAAGAAGAGGAACGCAATGCAGTGGTAGCTTACTTGGATAAGTTCCACCCAATGGGACATTAATTTAAGAACTACATGATTGAAAGGCAGATTGTAAAGCCACGGTACGAAGAGAAAGCTGTACTGGTTGGTTTGATATACCGCTTTCAAAATGAGCAAGATGTCCAAGAATATATGGATGAACTTGCTTTTTTGGCTGATACTGCCGGTTTGATTCCTATTCGCCGATTTACACAAAAACTGGATAAGCCCGATCCGAGGACCTTTATTGGTTCGGGTAAGGTGGCTGAAATTTTGGCCTATGTGAAGGAAAATGAAGTGGAAGTGGTTGTTTTTGATGACGAACTTAGTCCCTCACAATTACGCAATACCGAAAAGGAATTTGGGGTGAAAGTGGTCGATCGTACCGGATTAATTCTGGATATTTTTGCCCAAAGAGCCCGTACTTCGCATGCCCGAACTCAGGTTGAACTTGCTCAATACCAATATATTCTGCCTCGTTTGAAACGAATGTGGACCCACTTGGAACGTCAAAAGGGTGGTATTGGTTTGCGTGGTCCGGGTGAAACGCAGTTGGAGACTGACCAACGTATTATTCGCGATAAGATTTCAAAGTTGAAAGAGCAATTGGTGACCATTGATAGACAAATGGCTACCCAGCGCAAAGGTCGTGGAGAGATGGTTCGTGTGGCCCTTGTTGGTTATACGAATGTGGGTAAAAGCACCTTGATGAATATTATTGCGAAGTCGGAGGTTTTTGCTGAGAACAAGTTGTTTGCAACACTGGATACTACGGTGCGAAAGGTAGTCATCGGTAATCTGCCTTTTCTTTTAACCGATACGGTTGGGTTTATTCGTAAGTTGCCAACTCAGCTTGTTGAGAGTTTCAAATCTACGCTTGACGAAGTGCGCGAAGCCGATCTGCTTTTGCATGTGGTGGATATTAGTCATCCTCAGTTCGAAGAGCATATTCGGGTGGTGAAGGAAACGCTTTTGGAAATCGGTGCCGGCGACAAGCAAACGATAATGGTTTTCAATAAAATCGATGCTTTTCAGTATGTGCCTAAGGCGGAGGACGACCTCTCCCCTATCAAGCGCGAGAATTATTCTTTGGATGATTTGAAAAAGACTTGGATGGGTCAAGGTTCGGAAGTGGTGTTTATTTCGGCCCTTCAAAAGGCTAATATGGACGAGTTTCGCGACCTGGTTTACCAACGTGTGAAGGTAATTCATGTGGGTAGATTTCCGTATGATAATCTTCTTTATTAGGATTTGGCGGGCCCCCTCACGCTTTTAGTGTAGTGCAGTTTATGGCAGTGTGCAAGTGCGTTCGGGTCAGGCTTTCGGCGCTAGTCCTCGATCTGCTCCGTTCCTCCGCATCTCTGTGGGCTAGACTGCCTCTATCCTTGCCCGGTACTCTCCGTGCCCGGTTGTAGGTGATATACTTTACTTTTGTTTTTCAATCCAAGTGGGTTACATGTTTATTCCGTACTTGATAGTTTGCTTATTAATCTGTCATTTTGGGTTTGGTTTAATTTTCAATTGATTGTGGTGACTAATCCATTACCTTTGCCGCCCAAAAATTTCGATGTTCCACGGGGAACATTTTTGCTATGTTTCAAGAATACGATGTTATAGTTGTAGGTGCTGGTCACGCAGGTTGTGAAGCCGCTGCCGCTGCCGCCAATATGGGTAGCAAAACCTTGCTGGTTACGATGAATATGCAAACCATTGCTCAAATGAGTTGTAATCCGGCTATGGGTGGTATTGCAAAAGGACAGATTGTTCGGGAGATTGACGCTTTAGGTGGTTATTCCGGTATAGTGAGTGACTTATCGGCAATACAGTTTAAGATGCTGAACCGAAGCAAAGGTCCTGCCATGTGGAGTCCGCGTACACAAAACGATCGTATGCTTTTTGCTGCAGAATGGCGACGCATGTTGGAGGAAACACCTAATCTCGATTTTTGGCAAGATATGGTGTCGGGTTTGCTAGTGAAAGATGGAAAAGTTGGTGGCATTGTTACAGGTATGGGATTGGAAATCAAGGGGAAAGCTGTTGTTTTAACCAATGGAACCTTCTTGAACGGGATAATTCATATTGGAGAAAAGAATTTTGGTGGAGGAAGGGCTGCAGAGAAGGCTTCTACGGGTATCACCGAGCAATTGGTGGCTTTGGGTTTTGAAGCCGGACGGATGAAAACTGGTACCCCTCCCCGTGTGGATGGCCGTTCGCTCGATTATTCCGTTATGACTTTGCAACCAGGCGATGAAAAACCTGAAAAGTTCTCCTATACCGATACGCAACGATTGGGAAAACAAGTACCTTGTTGGTTAACTTATACATCCGATGAAGTACATGATATATTAAGAACCGGCTTTGATAAAAGTCCAATGTTCTCCGGACGTATTCAAGGTATTGGACCCAGGTATTGTCCAAGTATCGAAGATAAAATTGATCGTTTTTCGGACAAAAATCAGCATCAGCTCTTTGTTGAACCGGAAGGCTGGAATACAGTTGAAATCTATGTAAACGGTTTTAGTACCTCTTTGCCGGAGGACGTGCAATATGCGGCCCTTCGTAAAGTGAAAGGGTTTGAAAAGGTGAAGATGTTCAGGCCTGGTTATGCCATTGAATACGACTACTTCCCTCCTACTCAATTGCAGTTGACCTTGGAAACCAAACTGGTGGAGAATCTGTATTTCGCCGGACAAATTAATGGTACTACCGGATATGAAGAGGCGGCTTGTCAAGGACTTATGGCTGGTATCAATGCCCACCAAAAGGTGCATGGATTGGAGAAAGTTATTCTGAAACGTTCCGAAGCTTATATTGGTGTATTGATTGATGATTTGGTGACAAAAGGCACCGAAGAACCTTACCGTATGTTTACTTCAAGAGCGGAGTTTAGAACCTTGTTGAGACAAGACAATGCCGATGTTCGCTTAACTCCGTTGGGATTTGCCTTAGGATTGGCCAAAGAAACGCGGATGAATGGTGTAAAGGATAAAAATGCCGGAACAGATTCAATTGTCAAGTTTTTTAAGAATACAAGTGTAGGACCTGATGAATTGAACCAAGCTTTAGCCACGGTGAGCTCCTCCCCTATTCCGCATAAAGTAAAATTGGTTTCCATTTTGTCCCGTCCCGAAATTTCCATTGATTGGTTAAAGGATGTTTTACCTGCGGTTTCTGATCTATATAACCGCTTTGGTGAACAAGCTGAATCGTATTTTACCTCAGCTGAAGTAAGTATGAAGTACGAGGGATATATTCATAAAGAAGAGGAAATGGCCAACAAGTTGAATCGTTTTGATGGAATAGAATTGCACGACACTTTCGATTACAACGGATTGGTTTCGTTGAGTACAGAAGCCCGTCAGAAATTGAGTAGAATTAAACCAAGAACGGTTGGACAAGCCAGTCGTATTTCGGGTGTTAGTCCTAGCGATATATCTGTTTTGTTGGTTCATTTAGGTCGATAAAATTTACATCGTTCCACGTGGAACATTTTTTAGGTAATGGAAAAATTAAGCAACTGTCCCATCTGTAGTCACAATGAATTTAAACCTTTTATGAAGGTTAAGGATTGGTCGATCAGTAAGGAGGATTTTTTTTTAGTGCAATGCAATGGTTGTGGTTTGGTGTTGACCAATCCTAGACCAGGTGAAGAGGAAATTGGTCCGTATTACGAAAGCCAGGATTATGTTTCGCATTCTGATACAAAAGATGGTATCATCAATAAACTTTACCAAATGGTGAAATCCTATACGATTGGTCGTAAGGTGGAAATGGTAAATGCACTTGCTCCGAGAAAGTCAATTCTGGATGTAGGTTGTGGTACAGGCGATTTTGTTGGAACTTGTAAAAATTCGGGTTGGACGGTACAAGGGGTTGAGCCAAATGAAACGGCCCGTGATTTGGTTAGCGCCAAGTATGGTTTTGTGCCCAACGAATCTTTTGAAAAAGCCAATTGTGAAAAAGGCACCTTGGGTATAATCACTATGTGGCACGTGTTGGAACATGTGCACCGCTTGGATTATTATTTGAGTTCGTACTATGAACTTTTGGATAAAAATGGAATTTTAGTTATTGCTGTACCAAACTATACTTCGTATGATGCCCAACATTACCAAGCGCATTGGGCGGCTTATGATGTGCCTCGCCATATTTGGCATTTTTCGCCCGATACTATGATGCAATTGTGCAAGCGTTACGGTTTTGAATTGAAGGAAACCTTGCCCATGTGGTTTGATTCTTTTTATGTTTCGATGTTGAGCGAGAAATATAAAAATGGTGGCAATATTGTGAAAGCATTTTACATTGGCCTTGTTTCAAACATAAAAGCCCTTCTGCATAAGGGCACTTGCAGCAGTCAGATTTACATTTTTGTTAAAAAGTAGATTCTGCCATCCTTAGATGCGTTTTGCTTTAAAAATGAGCTAGGTGTTTGGTTGGTGCCTGAAACATTATTATGTACTTTGTTATAAGATAGGCTCTGGATCCCTTGTCGCAAAAGGATTCTCAGATGTGCTTGTTTAACCCAAATTAATTAATAGGAGGATTTATTAATCCGAACTACTTGATTAAGTTGGGTTTACCCCTCCCGAAGAAATTTCGGGATAGCAGTTGTTATCAATTTGGCTATACAAATTGATTTACACCTGGTTAATCGTTTATGCATTTCTAATGCGTAATCTGGGTTTAAAGTATAATAAGCTTAACGAATGCTCTTTGTTTGAAGGGAGATTTTACGGTTTTACAATGGTCGATAAAATGAAATTACGAATGAGCATTCGCTTGTTTGTCGATTAGGTTACCCAAAAGAAAGGCAGCTAAGGCACCCAAGGTTGGAGCCAGCATATACAGCCAAAGACCATCGGTGCATCCTGATAAAAGGGCTGGAGCTAATGAGCGCGCCGGATTCATAGAAGCGCCGCTTAAAGGACCACCAAAAACAGCTTCGATAGCCACAACCGCTCCTGCAACCAAGCCGGTAATAAACGCACCCGACTGTTGCAATTTACCAGCACGACCGGCTGCAAAAATGAGAACAAAGGTCATTACAAATTCGAGGAAAAATGATTTTTCGATTCCGGCGGTGGGTAGGGTAGCGCCCAAACAAAAAGAATTTTCAAATAAACATTTCAGGGAGAAACTTGCAGCAAAGGCCCCGCCCACTTGCATAAGAATGTATTGAAAGGCTTTTTCTTTTGGGAAACGATGGGCAATAACCGCCGAAAGTGTTACAGCCGGGTTGAAGTGTGCTTCACTCACTCCCGCAAAGCAGATAATGGCAATTGAAACAGCCAAGCCAAACACCAGGCTTATACCTTGGTGGGTAACCGCACTGCCATTTTGCATCACCAAAACAGCTCCAGTACCAAAGAAAACAATAATGAAAATACCAAGAAATTCGGCCAATAATTCGCGGAATGGGATAATACGCATGGTTTAACTTAAAAGCCCAATGATAAGTTTTTTTAAATTAAATGGAGTAGGGGAGGGGAATTAAATTGGGAAAGAGAAGTTAGGAAATAGAAAATAGAAGTGAGAGAGAGAAATAGAAAATAGAAGTGAGAAAATAGAAGTAGAAGTAGCAAAGGTTTATTTGTACACTCCCTTCGAAGGGCATCGGGTAGGGATAGAAGTGGATAGCCCACAGCCATGACGGAGCTTCGCGGAGGCATGGCGAGGACTAGAAACGAATAGCCCGACCATTCGCCGGGCACCAATTGAAAGTTCAGGGTAGACTGGTTTTGGGCGAATGGGACCCGCCTAAAAATAAAAAATAAAAGGCTATTTGCCCAAACCGCCAAACCTGTTGAACCGGAAAAGCAGGCTAAAACCGCCATCGAGGGTATGAACTTTTACCGATGGGAGGGTGTAATTGCGATCGTACTCTTTTGCATACATCTCCTTTTCCTTAAAACTTTTGAAGCGGTAACCAATAAATCCTTGCACAGCAAACCGTTTGCTCAAGGCGTAGGTGAGGGTAAATTTGGAAATCGCCATAAAACCACCACTGTAAGAGCCTACCGAGCCCACCAAAGAATAGGTAAAGCGGTCGTTGGCTAAAAAGTGGGTAATTCCGGCCGCTGGTCCAACGTAAAACCTTCCTCTACTTTTGTAAACGCCTGATCCAAAGCCGTTTCCGCCATACTTCGATTCAAAATTGTCCCTATCGGTGTTTGAATCATAACTGGGTAGGCGAACACCTTCCACATTCCATTCCAAATCGATACCTAGTCCAAACTTGAAATCCGAATTCTTATTTAAGTGTGCAATCAACCGCAAAGTTATCAAGTTGAGATCGTTGCCCGTACGGTTGTAATTTTGGGTAAGGCGATGACCCGGTTTGCGGTAATAATTTCCTTTTAAAGCGGGCTGTGCCAAATTTATAATGGACGAGATGGCGAAAACAGACTCATGGATAACCTTACGGTCGGAGTTGTAAAATACAAATGGTTGAAACACATAGGAATTGTAAGAGTCGTTGATGGTAAAATTGCCGGTTGGACTAATACTGGAACTTACAAACCGAATTCTGGGAGCTAGGGCATAAAAATCTTCACCAAGATATTGGGATTTGGCTTCAGAGTATAGTAGGCAAAGGGTTAGGAGGGAAAGAATGAAGGGGCGCATAAGGATTTTATCTACTGATTTCTAATCTGTATTCGACGTTTTCGCGGGAGTTAAAGACAATTAAATACTTGTTTTTGGAAAGTTTTCTAAAAAGCACTTGGTAATTGTCGTATGGGCCATCGGTAAGACTGGTGAAATAGGCGTAAGTAGGGGTATAACCAGGGGAATTTAATAGCTCCCTCCTTACATTAAACCAGTTTTGTAAGGCCGCACCGGAGGGGTCGCGACTTACCGAAATTTCAGTTTGGCGTAGTTTATCGCCTTGGAGGTAGGCAATATCGTTTAGGTAGTAGTACTTATTGAAGTTTGCTTCACTGACAATGGCTTTCATGTATAATCCCTCATAGCTTAGTGGGCCAGACGAATTAATAGAATAGGTAAAGGCCGTATCGGCAATATACCATTGGCCTAGGTTTTCGATCCTATTTATGAGGGGTTGGCCGGTGGGAATAAATCCATCCATTTTTTCGGAGGTAATCTGGAACACATCTAAGTTCCATGTTCCTTGTTCGATTACCGCATCAAGGTCGGTTGATTTTTTACAGCCATACAATTGGAGGGCAAGGAGGGCCAACAAGAGTTTAAGCTTGAAAACGAGTTGTTTTTGAGTTAACATAAAAGTAAAAGAGGTTGAGGGTTTTTATGTTTTAAAAGAAGGGCTTCCGAAAGTTGTTTATTCCGGAAGCCCTAAGGTTTTTTATTGTTTTACAAAACGCAGGGTTTGTCCGTTTAAATGAACAAGGTACATTCCGTTCTGTAGGGCAGAAATATTTAGGGTATTGTTGGTGGCAGAAAGCTCGCCCGCCATAAGCACACGGCCACTCAGTTCGGTAACCTTAACTTGTACGGTTTCAGTAGTATTGATGGTTAATACCTCTTTGGCCGGATTTGGGAAAAGGCGCAGTTGCTTTTTGGAATTTTCGGCGATTCCAACGCTTGCATCGGTGGTGATTTCTACTGTATTCGAAGCCGTTGAATTTCCAACCGTATTGTAGGCCAACACACGGTAGTAGTAAGTGGTAAGCGGAGCAAGTGCATTGTCTTGGAAACTAACCACATCGGCGGCTACGGTATCAATGGAAAGGAAGCTTTGTCCATCCGTGCTACGATCTATGATGAAACCATCTTCGTTGGCCGAATTATCGGTCCAGCTAAGTTCCACATAGTTGGATTGGGTTTTAAATACCGTTGCAGTAAGGTTTGAAGGGGCAACTGGGGCTTCAGGAGCAACATTGGCACCGTAGCGGAACACACCACCGGTTTCTGTACATACAAAAGTGTATTCACCCATAATTACCGTTCCTACGATAGGGCCACCCGACACCCCGGTAAGGTCGAATGCAGTAGTGTTGAACGAGCCATCCAAAAGCGTTCCAACATTGTCGCCAAACATTACGGCATTTCCTGTACCGGTCATATCCCAGTAGTAGCAGCGATAATCGCCACTTTGAACAAGAGGCAGAAAAGCCGGACCTTGTTGTTGAAGGAAATAAACCCCATTGCTTGTTAGGGTAAAGATGGCAACTTCGTTTACGCGTGTTGTAGCGGGAATGGTGGTTTGGTCTATGGTAAAGCTTGCACCATTGTCGTTTGAAATATACAAGCCGGCCATAGTGCCAGCGATTACTTGGGAGTTATCGTTATCGAACACCGAATAAACCACGGCTGCATCTCCTTCCAAACCGGTAGCCGTAACCATCGGATCGCCAGCTCCATCGCCAAAGGAGAATAGTCCGCCCAAGGTGCCAAAGAAATGGGTGCCTGGATTTTCGGATTTATCGTAGCTTAAAATATAATTGTCGCTAAGTTGTGAAGTAAGGTTGTTGACACTGTAGAAGCCATTGTTTTGTTCATAGTATTGCACATTACCAATGCCAAGTACAAAGAAGTATGAATCATCGCCGGCAGAGGCTTTAGAGCCATAGAATTTATTCATATCCGTGTTTTGTACATAGGCGGATGTGAAGTGGGCTTGCCAAGTATCACCGTTGTCGACCGTATAATACACGCCTCCACCTTGTATACCAACCAATAGTGTATCTCCGATTTTTGCCAAACCTCGGGCATTGAGTGCCGGAAGGTTGTTGTTAACGGCTGTCCAGGATTGTGCCAACGCCAGCGAAGCCATGCAGGCGAAGGAAAGCATTGTAAATAGTTTTTTCATTTTTGAAATTTTAAAAAGTTCTTGAGACAAAGTTAGACCCCGTGCCGAAGCCCTTTCTGAATAAGCCTTACAGCCTTGTAAACCTTTATAAAGTTTGACGGAAAAGGAAGAGTTTGCTTTGGCGAATGATAGCCTAATGTGCTTTAAATCAGTCAATTAGAAAGATGCAAGATTTAGCTCAAACCAAGCCTATAAACCCTTTATTCTTACTAAAAGACAAGCGATTTGGGAAAAAAGGAGGAAAACGCGATTAAAATTGGTAGAAAAAAAGCAGGGGGACTAGCCTAGAATTTGCATTTTAAATTCGGTAGGTGTTTTGCCGGTAAACTTTTTGAAGGATGCATTAAAGGATGTTTTGTTGTTGAAACCACTTTCTTTAGCAATGGATTCAATGGTAAACTTTTTCAGCACTTCGGGATCGCTCATTCGGGTTTTGGCATATTCGATTCGGTAGGAATTTATGAAATCGAAGAAATGCATACCACTACAGGTGTTAATGGCTTTGGATAATTGATGGGAGCTAAGGTTGAGGTCGACGGCTAAATCGGCGATTTTTAATTCGGGCAATAAGAATGGTTTACGTTTTTTGACAAAGGCTACCAATTTATCGAAATGTTCCTGCACCTCAGGGTCGACCATTTCGTTGGCCAATTTTAACTCTTCAGCATAGGCGCTTACCAAGGTTTGCTGATCAACCTGGTTTAGCACGAGGGCTTCGATACGTTTTTCGCTTTTTATATGAAGTTCAAGACAAATAAAGGTAACCACCAATTCCAATACAAACAGGGATTCGGGTAGGAAGTTCATCAAGGGAATAAAGGGCAGAATATGGTAATTTCGGAGCAACACCAAGATAAAAACAGCCATCAAGGGAAATTGGCCAAGTAGGAAGTAGTAGGCCGGTTTATGGCCTTGCCGAAAGGAAACCAGTCCGGTATAAACCAGGAGAATAAATACCAAACTATAATACAAGTAAAAAGCCGCGGCAGAAAGTTGTAGTTGTTGGGCATTTTTCGGAACAAGGATTACCACCAAAAAGAATAGTAGCAAGGCCTGGGCAATGCTGAAAAACTTGCGGAGATTTAGAAGGGGAATGGTATCCAAATCTAAGAGTTGATAGACAAAAAGCATAAAAAACCCCAGGGTGGGAATAGACCAAAACACACGGATGAAGGTGGAATAGGGAAGGAGGAGATCGGGAAAAACCAAATGAAACATCCCCATGTTCGCACCTATATGCAGGAAAAAGAAAAGAATATAGGCGGCGTAAAAGAGAAAGATGGTTTTAGGGAATTTGTAATAGGAGAGAAGGTTGTACAAAACCAAGACCAAAACGAGGCTACCGATTGCCACGAAAACAAGAATTTCGAAATGTAAGGGAAGCGGATTCGAGGCAGGATTTACAATGCTAACCGAAGTTTTAAGGGCGGATTCTTCGTTGAGCAGACGGATATACACGCAACAATGGGAGCAGGGACCGGGAGGCAAATCCAGGTAAAACTTGTTGGTCCATTCGCCTCGGGTTGCCACTTTTTGTTTCAAGCCAGTATGCTTTTGCTTAATTACCCTACCCTGTTCGACCAAGAAGAAATCTACGTAATAGAGGGCTGAGTGGCTAAGGACCACTTTGCTGTTTTCCTTGATTGGAAAAGAGTCGAGAGGGATTTTTATCCAAACCGAATGGGAGATATAGCCAAAATTCAGGTTATTGCGCGGGGTGAAGGTGGCTTGGGAAAGAACATCCTGTATCGAATTAGCGTTGGATTTGTCTTCAAACACCCAAAACGACTTTTGCTTGGCTTCTGATGCCAAAGTTGAAACACAGCAAAGCACTCCAATAAAGACTAAAAGTTTCCTCAGCATAAGCAAGGCTATTCTGTTTGGCGAAATAAATCCAATTCGGACTGATCGGTTTGTTTTTTTTGGAAAATTATGTTGGTGGTAGTCAGGTGCAAGTAGACAAAGATACTTTATTTGGCGGCATTTCTCTCTTTCAGAAAAGCTTGTGCGGCAAAGGTTAACGAATCTTCCAAGGAGATAAAAGAGTACCCAGTTTCGTCTTTGAACTTTTTTGCTGAATAGTTTGTTTTTTGGATGTTTCGTACCCTTTCCATGAAGAAATTGGGGGTAAGTTGAATTCCAAACAATTCATGAAAAGGCCAAGCCAGCCAAGTTAATAGCCTAATTTTTTGAGCTTTAGTGGTGGGGAAATCGCTTTGTATGCCGAATGCTTTGCCAATAATTCGATAGGCTTCTTGGTAGGAGTGGTTAGAAGCATTGACAAAGTAGCGGCCCGACATTTTTTTGTCGTGAAACAAAACGGCTATCTGAGCCAAATCCCGAACATCCACAAAGGCATTGCTTCCTTGGGGTGATTTTGAAACACCCTCAAAAATTCGTTTGTAAACCCTGCCAAACCCTTCTTTCCAATTGTTGGGTCCCACAATTACTGGTGGAATCATTACCACCACATCGACGGAATGAAGGGCAGCTTTGAGCGCTTCTTTTTCGGCCAAGTGTTTGCTATGTCCGTAGTTGCTGGTAAGACTTGATTTTCGGTAAGGGGTAGTTTCATCGAAATGATGCACATTCCAATACCGACCAAGTCCTTCGATAGTACTCACATAGCACAGTTTTGGAACTTTATTGGTCACACAGGCTTTTACCACATTGGCTGTACCTTGTTGGTTCGTTTGAAATAGATCGTCTTTTTTTCCGTGCACCAAACCGGCACAGTGCACTACATAATCAACACCATTAAATGGTTGGAGCAAGGTTCGTTGTTGCCTTATGTCAACGATATACCAATCGATTTCTGCGTAAAGCTTAGCCTTTTCCTCACCATAAAAGTTCAAAATGGGTTGGGCATCAGTTATATGCTGTTGCGACTCCGACAAGCCTTTAACCTTCCATCCTTTTTCCAGAAATGCCAAAACCATGTGTATACCCAAAAACCCCGTAGCACCGGTAACACATACAACCTTTTCCATGGGGCAAAAATGGGGTTTATTTTTTAGAATCAACCAAATAAATAAATCATCAATAGGCCGCATCCATCTCCTTTCCCAATGCCCCAAATTGGCCTTTTTTCCAAACCACCTTTCCAAAAATAGGAAGCACGGTTTCACCATCTTTCAATCATCAATCAATAACCCCAACCCCCAATTCTTCACCCGCTATTTCCTCTCGCCCCTTCGCGGTGATTCCATATCTGTTTCCTGCGTTCGTGTCCCACTTTTCCCCTTCGCGTCTTCGCTGTCATTCTATTTCTGTTTCGTGCTATTTCCTTTTGCTAATTCGCGGTGATTCTATTTTAGTTTCGTGTCTTCGCGACATTTACTTTCTTCTTTTTGGATTCATTCCTTCACTTCCATTATTCCCCTTCGCGCCTTCGCGTCCAGTATTTCCTTTCGCGAATTCGCGGTGATTCCATATATTTTTCCTGTGTTCGTGTCCCACTTTTCCCATTCGCGCCTTCGCGGTCATTCTATTTCTTGTCTTCTCAGCCTTTACTTTCTTACAAAAAGATTCATTCCTTCATTTCCAGTATCTCCCTTCGCGCCTTCGCGTCCAGTATTTCCTTTCGCGAATTCGCGGAGAGACTTTACATTTTTCCTGCCTTCGCATCCCACTTTTCCCCTTCGCTCTTTCGTGGTCATTCTATTTCCTGCCTTCGCGGCCTTTACTTTCTTACAAAAGGAATCATTCCTTCACTTACAGTATCTCCCTTCGCGCCTTCGCGTCCAGTATTTCCTTTCGCGAATTCGCGGTGATTCCATATATTTTTCCTGCCTTCGCTTCCCACTTGTCCCCTTCGCGCCTTCGTGGTCATTCTATTTCCTGCCTTCGCGGCCTTTACTTTCTTACAAAAAGATTCATTCCTTCATTTCCAGTATCTCCCTTTGCGCCTTCGTGTCCAGTATTTCCTTTCTCGAATTCGCGGTGATTCCATATGTTTTTCCTGCGTTCGTGTCCCACTTTTCCCATTCGCGCCTTCGCGGTCATTCTATTTCGTGCTTTCGCGGCCTTTACTTTCTTACAAAAAGATTCATTCCTTCATTTCCAGTATCTCCCTTCGTGCCTTCGTGTCCAGTATTTCCTTTCGCGAATTCGCGGTGATTCCATATATTTTTCCTGCCTTCGCTTCCCACTTGTCCCCTTCGCGCCTTCGCGGTCATTCTATTTCCTGCCTTCGCGGCCTTTACTTTCTTACAAAAAGATTCATTCCTTCACTTCCAGTATCTCCCTTCGCGCCTTCGCGTCCAGTATTTCCTTTCGCGAATTCGCGGTGATTCCATATATTTTTCCTGCCTTAGCATCCCACTTTTCCCCTTCGCTCTTTCGTGGTCATTCTATTTCCTTCCTTGGCGGCCTTTACTTTCTTCTACCTAGATTCATTTCTTCGTGTCCAGTATTTCCTTTCGCGAATTCGCGGCCTTTACTTTTTTCAATCTAGTTTCCTTCCTTCGTGTTCAGTATTTCCTTTCGCGAATTCGCGGTGATTCCATATGTTTTTCCTGCCTTCGTATCCCTCTTTTCTCCTTCGTGCCTTCGCGGTCTCTATATTTCCTTTCTGCCTTTCGCCGTCCTTCTATTCGCCCCAAAAATTAGTGGTCTCCCCCAAAAATTCTAATCTCCTTTTCCCATCTCGGCCTGCTCCATTTCAATCCTCTTTTCCCAGGTATTCATCCCCGTCTTCACTTGCCATTGGCGGACTACCCTTCCTGCCCCCTCAACCATTTCAATAAAAAGTGCTGCCCATCTGCAAAGCCCAAGCGGTATTGTCCCATCTTTGCACTTATGTCGGACAGTGAAACCAGCATCAACCTCAACAAATTTATCAGCGATACGGGTATTTGTTCCCGACGTGCGGCCGAAAAATTCATTTTGGAAGGTCGGGTCAAAATCAATGGACAACCTACCCAGCTTGGCAATCGCGTTAAACTAGGTGATGTAGTAACCCTCGACGGCAAGCCCCTAAAGTCGACTCCCAAACTCCTGTACCTCGCCTTTAACAAGCCTGCCGGAATTACCTGCACTACCGAAACCCATATTCCCGGAAACATCATCAGTTACATCAACCATCCCCAACGTTTGTTCCCCATTGGTCGCCTCGATAAAGAATCCGAAGGCCTAATTTTTTTGACCAACGATGGCAATATCGTCAACAAAATTTTACGGGCCGGCAACAACCACCAAAAGGAATACATCGTGACGGTAAACAAACCCATCAGCCCCGAATTTATTAAGCGTATGGCCAACGGAATTCCAATTTTGGACACCGTCACCCAAAAGTGTAAGGTCAGACAGTTGGGCAAGTTTTCCTTCAACATTATCCTCACCCAAGGACTAAACCGACAAATCCGGCGCATGTGCGAATATTTAGGCTACGAAGTGCAAAAGTTGGTCAGGATTCGAATCATGAACGTGTCGCTAGGCAACCTGAAAAGAGGAGAATGGCGCTACCTCGACGAATCAGAAATGCTCGAAATTCAAAATTTGCTTGCCGATTCCAAAAAGACAGCGGAATAGAAAAGGAACAAAAAACACCGCCTCCCAAACCCGACTATCCACCTGAATTGGCGACAGTTTTCAAATCTCCACCCCCCACTTTTTATCCTACTCTCCCCTTCTTCAAAAAAAGCAAACAGCGCCTCCCCCATTTACCTACATTTATTTCGTGAGAAATTTCGCTACACAACGCTTTTTGCAATATTTTTGTGAAAATTACCCTTTGTTGTGAACGATTCATTAGCCCTGTAAAAGCAAACCAACCTCTACTGAATCTTCCCACAAGCCTTTGAAAATTAAAAAACATATGAAAAAACTATTACCTCTTGCTGTATCGGCCTTTCTTTCAGCGTCGGTTCCCGTATTGGCTCAAACGGGCATGGATGTAAATTCTCCGATGCGAGCTTTCGTTAGTGCCGATCTAGAACCCTTTTTCCACGGCGTTGCTTCAGGCGACCCCCTTTCCGATCGGGTTATTCTTTGGACTCGTTTTACACCCGATAACCAAACTTCCGTGGACATCAACTGGAAAGTGTGCACCGATACCACCATGGCAACAATTGTTTCTCAAGGTACTGCTACCACCGACCAATCCAAAGATTTTACCTTAACAGTAGATGCCACCGGCCTTCAACCCAATACTTGGTACTATTACCAGTTCGAAGAAGGCGGACGTAAATCTTTGATAGGCCGCACCCGCACTCTTCCTGTTGGCGATGTCGACAGTTTGCGCTTCGGAATCGTTTCTTGTGCCAACTACGAAGATGGCTTTTTTAATGGCTACAAAGAACTAGCCAATACCAACAATCTCGATGCCATTATTCACCTCGGCGATTATATCTACGAATACGAAGCAGGAGGCTTTAGTTCCAGTGTTGGCGGACGAACCAGTTTGCCCGAAACCGAAATTCTTACCCTGTCCGACTACCGCACCCGTTACTCCCAATACCACCTCGATAAAGATTTGATGTGGCTACACCAAAACTACCCTTTCATTTCTGTATGGGACGACCACGAAGTTGCCAACAATGCCTATTTCGATGGGGCCGAAAACCATACCGAAGGCACTGAAGGCGCTTACCTCGACCGCAAAGCTGCTGCCGAACAAGCCCATGCCGAATGGGTGCCCAACCGTTTGCCCGAAGCCGGTAATTTCGAAAAAATTTGGCGTCGTTTCCAATGGGGCGATCTAGTTAACCTAAATGCTATCGACACCCGCCACTATGCTCGCCAAATCCAATTGAGCGCCTCAGACCCTCTAACCAACGACACCAATCGCACCATGCTCGGACAAGACCAATTGGCTTGGCTTATCGATGGGCTAGAAAACTCCACTACCCGCTGGAATGTGCTTGCAAACCAAGTAATGATGGCGCCATTGAAAGCCCTCGGACAGGTTGTAAATACCGACCAATGGGATGGCTATCCTGTTGAAAGGGAAAAAATCTGGAACACGATTATCAATCAAAATGTACCAAACTTTGTGGTGCTTACCGGTGATATCCACACCTCTTGGGATATGGATTTGCCGGGTGCCAACTACGATGAAAATACCGGTGCTGGTTCGGTTGGAGTCGAGTTTGTGGGCACCAGTATTACCTCACAAAGCTCACCAATCGGAATTCCTGGCGGCACCACCCTAATTAGTGCATTCAACCCCCACATCAAGTATGCCGATTTGTCCAAAAAAGGCTTCATGATTTTGGATGTAAACAAAACCAGAACCCAATGCGACCATGTGTATGTAAGCACGGTTACTGATACTGTTTACACCGCTACGCCTTCAACCTTCTTCTACACCTTAAACGGCGAAAGATGGTTGCGCGAAGGAAATCAGGCCACAACCGGCAATATTAATCCGCCACAACCGCCGCGTCCTAGCCAACCTGAGCCGAGTGCCATCAGCGAAGCCAAACCTATTTTGTTGGGCACTTTTCCAAATCCATTTACCGAAAAATTTGTGCTTCAATATTACACCAGCCAAGCCAGTCCAGTTTCCATCCAATTGTTGGATATAAATGGCCGCATACTACTTACCGAGTCTCACCAATTAAGCCAAGCAGGCATCCAATATTGGGAAATAAACGGTTCAGTTTTAGCGCCCGGCACCTACTTTATCGACCTAACCGTGGGCAACAAAACCTTCAGCCGCAAAGTCATCAAAAAATAGCACTTTCTCCCTCATTTCAAAAGGCCTCGAGTTAAAACTTGGGGCTTTTTTTTGCTTTGGCGGGTCCCATTCGCCCAAAACCAGTCTACCCTGAACTTCTCCTTTACCTAGGGCTCATGGTCGGGCTATTCACTTCAAGTCCTCGGCCTGCTCCGCGAAGCTCCGCAGTCCTGTGGGCTTTTCGTTGCTATCCCTACCCGGAAGAGGAGGTGCTTGGGAGTGGTGGGAAGTAAGGCCTAATAAAACGCGTTGTCATTGTATCGGTTTTAAATAATTTATCTAGCAATCTAATTTTCAAGAAAAAACATTTCCTTTGACCCAAAAGAAGAAATAGAATAAAAAATGAGTTGTTCGGATATTCTCTAGTTTGGAGAAAAGACATTTTAATATTGAAAAGAATTATGCTTAACTGTTATTACTCAGACAAAATATCAGATTTCCTAAACAAATTACCAGAGACAATAATTGGAGAAATATCGGTAAATAGTAGATTAGGTCACATTAATACTGAACTTTATGCGTGGGAAATTCAAATAAAGATTCTAAAAAGAATATTAAAAAACTATGAGGGGCATTTGTTTTTGGAATTTTCAATTCCAAGGATGGGTAAACGTGTCGATTGTTTACTAATCATTAAAAACATTGTTTATATAATAGAGTTTAAGGTTGGCGAAAAGGATTTTCATAATCATAACATGGAGCAAGTTTGGGACTATGCGTTGGATTTAAAAAACTTTCACAAGCCAAGCCATAATCTATTACTTGTTCCGATTTTGGTAGCCACTCATTCCAAATCAGTCCCTTTTGAAATAATTACATCTAGCCATAAGGATAATTTGATAAATCCAATAAGAACAAATGCTGATAATTTAGGAATTATAATTGAGGATGTTCTTAGTTTCTACCAAAACGAAGAAGTAATTAATAGCAACGATTATTTATTAGGCAGTTATTCTCCAACACCAACAATTATTGAAGCGGCAATTAGTTTATATAATAATCATAACGTTGAAGAAATTACAAGAAATGATGCACAGGCAATTAATCTAAATGTTACAACAAATTTTATTTCTGAAACAATACAATACGCTAAAGAACAAAACAGGAAGATAATTTGCTTTGTTACTGGTGTGCCTGGTGCCGGAAAAACGCTTGTCGGATTGAAAGTAGCAACAGAACACTTGGATAAAGAAAAGGGAAATACTAGTGTTTTCCTATCGGGCAACAAACCTCTTGTAGATATTTTGCAGGAAGCCCTTTCGAGGGATAAGGTTATACAAGAGAAATTAAAAGGGAATAAACTTACAAAGAAGCTTGCAAGAGAAAGCGTAAAAGCATTTATTCAAATCATCCATCATTATCGTGATGCATATTTAGTAGATTCCAAGGCGCCTTATGATCATGTTGCGATTTTTGATGAGGCGCAAAGGGCATGGACCAAAGAACAAACAGTAAAATTTATGCATCAGAAAAAGGGAATAACAAACTTTGAATATTCTGAGCCTGAATTTTTAATTTCATGCTTAAATAGACATCCTGATTGGGCTGTTGTAGTTTGTTTGGTAGGTGGAGGGCAAGAAATAAACACAGGCGAGGCTGGGATTTCAGAATGGTTGACTGCAGTAAAAGACAAATTCCCTTATTGGGAAACCAGGATTTCTCCAAACCTATTTGATTCAGAATATTCTGCACAAGCCTCAATTAATGAATTACAGAAACACAGTGCAGTAGTTTTTAACAAGAACCTACACCTTGCAGTTTCCATGCGGTCATATAGAGCTGAGCATTTATCTAAACTGATAAAGGAAATTTTGGATATAGATGATAATGCAAAAAATACTTTAGTTCAAATTCAGAATAAATATCCAATTGTAATAACGAGGGATATTAACAAAGCCAAAAATTGGTTAAAACAAAAAGCAAGAGGAAGCGAAAGATATGGTATTGTGGTTTCCTCTCAAGCATATCGATTGAAACCATTGGCAATCGATGTAAAAACCCCTATAAATCACGTAAATTGGTTTTTGGATGGTAAAGACGACATTCGTTCTTCTTATTTTATGGAAGATGTTGCAACAGAATTTCAAGTACAAGGTTTAGAATTGGACTGGGCTTGTGTAACTTGGGACGGCGATTTGAGAAAAACAAAAGATGGTTGGAAGATGTTTTCTTTTATTGGCAATAAATGGCAAAATATTCACAAATTGGAAAGAAAAAAATACTTATTAAACGCATATAGGGTTTTACTTACAAGGGCAAGACAAGGCATGGTAATTGTTGTTCCCGAAGGAAATAAAGAAGACCATACGAGACAACCAGAATTTTATAATGCTACTTTCAATTATTTAAAAGGAATAGGTTTCAAAACAATTTAAAAAAACGAATAATTTGAAATTGATTTAAAACCAAGACCAGACATTTAATCCTTTATGGAGCTTGAAAATTAGAAACAATTCTCATACAATGAATAAAATTTAATGCATCTCCCGCAGTCAAACCAACTTCCTGTAAACCTTCTTGCTGCTTGTTTCAATAATACTTCGGCTACCTACAAGTATTATTGGCTATTGTCCATTTTGCAAGAAGTTGAAGAGGGAAATTTAATTTTGCCTAAACGAATATTGTTCGCTAGAATGATATCGAATGCTTGGTTTACTGTGAACTACTTTCATGTATCTTTTGGTAAGCAGGACCTAATTCAAGACACAGTTAAGTTTTTGCACCAATGGGAAAAAATTTCGATTGACGAAAAGCAGCATTCCGTTTTTCATAAATTATCCGACTCTAAATTTAAAGAAACAGAGAAGTTGCTTTGGCACTTTAATAAGAATGTACCTCATTGGTTTTTGAGTCCTTGGTTTCCTGGAAAAGAGAAAGGGGAAATTTATTTATTATCGAATTCGTTTACAGATAAGTGCTTGTATTCACTGCTGGATGAGCGAATAGAAATTAATCCAGAATGGAAGGACTATTTGATTTTAAATTCGGGTGTGCTGAAAGATTTCTGTTACTGGAACTTGGCACTGTTTCTACAAGCAAAGAATCCCAATGTGCCAGATATTCCAAATAAGGTTATTAAACCTGCAATAAGAAATAGCTTAACAAACCAACGAACTAAATTTTGGGATGTAGTTCTAAATGAACTTGGTTCGGTAAATTGTATTTATACGGGTAAAAACCTTAAGGTAGGAAACTATGCTGTTGAGCATTTTATACCCTACAATTTTGTTTCTCATGATTTAATTTGGAACCTTATTCCCGCCGATACAACCTTCAATAGCTCAAAAGGCGATAAACTTCCTCCTTTAGATAAATATTTCATGCCTTTTTATGAAATGCAGAAAACGGCAATTGAAATTGTAACTGAAAAATCTCCCAAGAATAAACTGCTTGAGGATTATCTTACTATTTTTCCAGACCTTAAAAGTTTCACAAAGGAGAATTTTAAAGATAGAATCCAACCTTTGATTTCTATTGCCGCTAATAATGGTTTTGAATACATGGTAATTCCATGATTAGCTTATGAGCCCAATATTTTCCAAACACCTTTAAAAAAGTTTTCTAAGATAATAGATTATAAAGACTTTAGCATGAGTTGTTCCACAAACAAGCTTGAAGGCATCCATAAGTTCTATCTTGCATTCAAATTTGCGAAATCACCGATTTCGCAAAGTCATGAATAGCTTAATTTGTGTTATAAAGTGCTTCGAAATAGCCGTTGGTCTTTCTCTAATTATCAACGGTTATGGTTGTGAGAACAGAGAAATTAGGAAAGTTGTTTGTTGAGAAAGGCGATATGACCTCTGTAAGGCCAATAGAAAGTCTTATCCCCGATTATAACCCATAAAGGCAGCCCCCTTTCGCCAACTCCCTTTCGCCCAAGTTAAAAAATAGCCGGGTTTTTAATCCGAGCAGCTCGATTTAGCTGAACTTTCCCTGCGTATTGAACTTAAAAAATTCATTTGCGAGATGAAGCTATTTTTTTTCAAAGCACCAAAGCCCGTTCCAAGCACCCTCTTCCCGGGCAGGGATAGAAGCGTAAAGCCCACAGGACTGCGGAGGCACGGAGCAGGCCGAGGACTTGAAGCGAATAGCCCGACCATGAGCCATGGATAAAACTTAATTTAAAGGCCAAATGGTTATTGGCGAATGGGGCACGCCTAATGAATTAAAAAATAAAAATTAAGAATTAAAAATCGAGGCGGTTCCGGCTATTGCTTAATTTAGTAAAACCCAAAAAGGGAGCCAGCTTTCGCCAACTCCCTTTAGCCCAAGTTAATCAATAGGAGGATTTATTAATCCTAACTGCTTGATTTAGCTGGGCTTACCCCGATTAACAATGGTTAAAAGTAACCGGGGTTTACTCAACCACACGACAGCTATTTCGATACCGTTATCCGGTCCAAGGCTTTCCAACATTTGTTTTCAGGAGTGTAATACAAATAAGCAAAAGAGGCCGGTGCATAAAAGGTTCCGGGGAATTCGGCTTTCAAGTCCAAGGCGATGTTTTTGGTTTCGGAAGGCTTCATTTGGCGGTAATACAAAAACAGCTTGTTTCCGCTGATTTCGTAATAGTCGAAGGCTTGCTTTTCCATCAACTCTTTCAACTGCCAAGGCTGGGCCGATAAACCCGATGGCAAGCCAATTACCGCCATGGTGCTGGGTTGTCCCTCTTTAGTAAGGTTGCTTACTTCAATGCGCATCCTCACCGTTTCACCCATTTTTATATCGTTTTTGGACAAGTCGGTTTCTAACCCAATTACACACGCGTCGCTGCTGGCCGGTAACGACGAATTATAGGTAATGGCCAAGGAATAAGGTAGGGCATTTTTTACGCCTTTGTACCTGATTTTGAACTTGGTTTTTCCTTCCCTAATTTCTTTCTCTAAACCCTTGAAATCGATAGGGTCTTTGGTGTCTTTGGTATAAGCCTTTTCCCCGATTTTACGTCCATCCGCAAATACTTCCACCGTGCCGTCTTCGCCTGCACGCTTGTTCGATTTGGCATACTGGGTCAAGGCCTTCAAACAAAGGATGGTGGCTTGGGTGCTGCCATATCCACCAAAAGCGTTGCGGTTTTTTACCAAATACTCCACCCCCTTGTTGATCTCGCCATTGTAGCCGTTTTCGTAGGCCATTAAACCCATTAATGCCAAGGATGTGGTTTCGATGTCTAAGCCTTGACCGCCACTACGGGTAATGCTGTGTTTTTTGGCTTTCCAACAACCGTCTTTTTCTTGCTTATCGGACAAAAGTTTGGCAAGTTTGGCTGCATTTTCTTGGTCCTTGGCCCTTACAGCTGCTACTGTCATCATGCCCATCAAATACGGATCCTTGCTGTCTAAAGCATGCTCTACGTTTTTGCGGTATTCCAGTCCTATCTCTTTGCCAAAACCGGCTTCCTCCAAGGCATACACAATATAGGCATCAGTAATGTCTTGGTCGGCTGCACCAAATTGATCCAAGGCTTGTGGGTTGCGGGCAAAACCACCTTTTCCGTTTTTCCTTGCCAAAAGCCAAGCCGCCGTGCGGTCAATCATTTTATTATCAATGGAAGCATACACGTTTTTCATATCGTTGAACTGCATCAAACCGTAGGCCGTAAGTGCTTCGTGACCTGGCGCACTGCCAAACCATTCGTAACCTTTTTGTTTGGTTTCGAAACTCACCAAGCGTTTATAGCCACGGTCGAGCAACTCATTTGCCCTGTCCAATATCTTTTTGTCCTTAGAGTCGATGGTTTGGAGATAGTCGAGCACCATCACATTGGGATAGCTACTCATGCTGGTTTGTTCGAAACAGCCCGAAGGCTCGTTCAAAATACTTTCTACACCTTTCATCAGGTCTGATACCACCGAAGGGTAGGCTGTTAGACTTACATTCAAACTGCCCGGAACAACATGACTCAAACTGAATTCGTGTTCAGCCTCCAATTGCTTGCCCGAGAAGGCAAAACTCATCGGAAAACCTTTCGCCTCGGTTTTGATGGCTTGGGCTACCTGGTCGCTATAACTTCCTGCTTGAAAGGCAATGCGCAGACTGTCTTTTTGGGCTTTTCCGCCTACTTCGAAGGTCAGATAAATGGTTTTGGACTCGTTGGCTTCGAGGGTTTGCACAAAGGAAGTTTCTCCTTTTTTCACAAAACCGGAAGGAAGACTAACTGTCAAATGGCCGCTCACTTTTGAAGAGGTATTGTTTTTTAAAGTAACTGGCAGGGCAACCAAATCTCCTAAGATGCAGCTCACCGGAATTTTGGCCGAAACGCTTAATGGCAATTGGGTGTAAAGTGTTTTTTCGGTTCGTCCGGCCATCCCATTGCTACCAATGCCTTCAGCAGTAATACGGAAGGAGGTGATTTCGTCGGAAGTGTAAAATTCGATGGTCTTTTTACCTGTACGATCGGTTTCTACTTGTCCGTCGAAGAAAAGAGTAGAGCGGAAATCGGTTCGCACATCGGTGGCCTGCAACGGCTCAGGTTTAGAGCTGGGGAATTGACGGGCCCGCACAAAATGTGATTTTTCCTCGGCTGGCTCTTGCTGTTTTACGAAACCAAAGACCAGTTCTTCATTGACAAATTCTTCATCTTTAGCCCATTTGCCAGCCTTCTTCTTTGCTATGAAGCCAATAGAATCAGCCATAGCTTTACCTGGTTTTTTCTTAGCAATTTCTTTGGCTTTGGCTGGCTTTTCAACCACTTTTAGGTCTTCAACCGGTGCCGCCCCAGCATCCCATAGGAAATTTGCCGCTCCAACATTTTCTGCCCGCACCATATGGGCGGCAGGAGCACACAACACAGCCTGAATGTTTTTTTCTAAAGCATCAACTTTACGAATAGGCCAAAGGGATAGTAGGCCCTGGTCATTGAAATGGTTGATTGTCATGTTGTACACCGAAAAATCAGGCATGCGTACTTCCAGTTGGTTGAATTGGGCGATATCGGCTTTTTTGAGGCTGAATTTGCCTTGGGCGTCGGTACGGGTGGTTTGTTTGCTTCCAAGGAGTTTCACAAAAGCACCGGCTATTGGTTTTTGGGTTTCGGCATTTACCACTGTTCCATTGATTTCGGCTTTTTCGCCTACCAGGCCAAATTCAGGTACCGATTCGGTGCGTATTTCTTTCCACGTAAACCGTCTCCAGCCACTGGTAAGCATAAGATAATCCAACGCTTTCAGACTTTTGGCTTCCTTGTTGTCGAAGAAAAAAGTAGGTTCTTCAATTTTTTCTTTGATGTCGTATTGAAGGCAAAGGGCCGAAAGCAGGTTGTGTTGTTTGTCGTCGGCAAAAGAAAGCAATTGGTCGTTTACAACCGCTAAGCTCAGTTGTGACGCTACTGGCAGCCCATTGGCATCGGTGGTTGAAACGGTCATTTTCACCTTGTCGCGGGGCAGGTATTTTTCTTTGTCGGTTTCGATTTGAATACGCAATTGTTTGTCACGATTCACAAAGGCTAAACGCTCGCAACGTTCAATGCCGTTTTCGTCAAACAAAGTTATGTTTGCCACACCCATTGGAAATTGGTCGAGGGGCAGTTGTACCTGGTTGTTTCCGGTTGCCAGTTGTATTTCAGTAGCCCAAATTATTTTACCTCGAACGCTGGCTACCAAGGATGCTTTTCCGTTGATGCTACTTTGGATATGAATGGGAAGGTCGAAATTTTTTGCTTCATCTACTTTTAGCACAAATCCTTGGGGAAGGGCAGGAGGGAGGGGGAATTCGGTTTCACATTTGGGTGATGTAACCAAGGCCGTATAGCTTTGTCCTTTTTCGGGGGTAAGGTTGAAATGCCCTAATCCTTTGGCGTAACTAGAGAACTGCCCCACTTCCTTTCCATTTTTATCCAAAACGATTCCTTTGATATCGGCGGGTTTGCCTCGTTCGTTTTTGGCACGGAAGGCAATGCGGCTTTCGAGGTTTTCAATGAGATCGCCTCCTTCCGGAAAAAGCTCAAGTGAAATTTGGTTGAGCACAATGGGAATGCTTCGGTTGATGCTTTCGGTTTGTCCTTCATACTCGAGGGCGATATTGAGCAATCCGTCACTGGTTTTTAGTTTGGCGGGCAGTTTAAAGCGAATAAACATTTCACCATTGTTGCCGGTGGACGAATTGTTTTTGGTGAACTCCTTACCACCAATTGACACAGTATAATCGAATGGGAAATTGGATAAAGCTTTGTTTTCGTTGGTTTCGAGGTTTAGTTTGGCCACTACTTCATCGCCAGGCGCAAAGGCTTCTCTTTCGAAATCCAATTTCATTTTTAGACGGGGAAGCACAAATTCTTGCACGGTGATTTCCTTTTCAAAGTAGGCCGAATCGTTTTGCATCCAATTGGTGAAGGCTTTGATTTTGTAAATGCCACCGGGCAAACCTTCTTCGATTTGAAAGTCACCACGGCTTTGTCCTTCGAGGGCAATCAAATCCAACTTTTTAGCGATGGCGCCTGCTGGATTAAATACCTCAATATGCAGTACTTCGCTTTTGGAGGAAGGATTTAGGTCGGATCCGTTGCGGATAAAGGCCGAAAACCAAACCGTTTCGCCCGGACTATAAAAAGGCTTATCGGTTTGAAGGTAGAGCCGATCTTCGGAATGAGAATTCGAAAGTTGTTTGAGTTTTTCGCGCAGACCACGGATAAATTCGTTTTCCACCGTCGGAAAAAGGGTTCGGATGGCGGAAGGATTAAAGAAGGAGTTGGCGTTGAAGGCGAGCACCAACATTACCGCCGAGGCTAGGAGGCTGGCGGGGAGCAGGGATTTTCCAAAGCATTGCATAACAAGTGGTTTTTAGAAGTTTCGGTATTAGGATGCAAGGCCTGGATAAATTCCACACGAGGGGATGAAAAAAATTTTGGAAAGGGTACACAGAGGAAACAGATTGAACGGAGGAACACAGTTTTTTTTTGAACGCAGAATTTTATGATGATTATGATTTACGCGGAAGGGATGGTACACAGAGGACACTGATTAGACTGGAGAACACTGATTTATTGGAACGCAGAATTTTATGATCATTATGATTTTCACTGATTTTTTCCTTGCGGAAAATAATAGTTCACGGATTCACCCAATAACAATTAACTAATAACCATTAACCTCACCCCCTATTCGCAAATCGCTATAATTAGAACGCAGATTTTTATGATGATTAAGATTTACGCAGAGGGGATGGTACACAGAGGACACAGATTTATTGGAACGCAGAATTTTATGATCATTATGATTTTCACTGATTTTTTTCCTTGCGGAAAATAATAGTATTCGTATTCCCCCAATAACAATTAACCAATAACGATTAACCTCTTCCCCCCAATTAACAATTAACCTCTTCCCAATGATTTGCTATCTTCGGCCCATGCATTTTCGATCCCTGTTTATACTTGGCTTAGGTTTGTCCCTTTCGCTGCAAACGCTTGCCCAAGTTACCTTTCCAACCAACGGAGCTCCCAACAAAATCCACAACGCCTACGCCTTTACCAACGCAACCATTTATATTGATTACCAAACGGTTGTGCAAAATGCCACCCTCCTTATTCGGGATGGAAAGGTGGAGGCCGTTGGTACCAATATTGGCCTGCCTGCCGATGCCATAATAACCGACCTGAAAGGAAAATTCATCTATCCCGGTTTGGTGGAATGCTACAGCTCTTATGGGCTCCCAGAATCGAAACGGAATCGCGAAAATTCAGGCCCACAACTCGAAACCGCAACTAAAGGCGCTTTTGCGTGGAACCAAGCCCTAAAACCTGAAGTAGAGGCCGCAAAATTGTTTACCTACAACAAAGATAAAGCTGCAGAACTTCGTAAACTTGGCTTTGCTTCGGCCCTTTCTTTCGCCAATGATGGTATTGCCCGCGGTACCTCTGCTGCCGTTTTGCTTGGCGATGATCGCGAAAATCAATTGCTCCTCAAAGAAAAAGTGGCCGCCCACTACTCCTTTAACAAAGGGACCAGCACCCAGGATTATCCCTCCTCGCTCATGGGTAGTATTGCTTTGCTGCGCCAAACTTACCTCGACGGACAATGGTATAAAAACGAAAAATCCAAGCTACAGGAAATGAACCTCAGCTTGGAAGCGTGGAACCAAAACCAAACACTACCCTCCATTTTTGAAGTCGGTGATAAACTTTCTGCCTTGCGCGCCGACAAACTTGGCGACGAGTTTAAAACCCAATACATCCTCAAAGGCAGCGGCGATGAATACCAACTGTTAGACGATATCAAGGCTACCAATGCCACCTTTATCCTACCTGTTAATTTTCCAGATGCCTATGAAGTGGAAGATGTATACGACAGCAGAGAAATTGCTTTTGAGGACCTGAAACATTGGGAATTAGCACCTTCCAACTTGTCTATGCTACAAAAGGCCGGGGTTAAATTTGCTATTACCGCATCTGACCTTAAAGACAAAGCGGAGTTTTACACCAAACTAAGAAAAGCCATCGAAAGAGGATTGAGCGAACAAGACGCACTTAAGGCTCTAACCGCTACTCCGGCTGAAATTGCAGGCGTTTCATCCCTCACCGGAAGTTTGAAACCCGGTATGTTGGCTAATTTCCTTATCACCAGCCATAAACTGTTCGATAAGAAAAACCAAATCCATGAAAACTGGATTCGTGGCAAACAATATATCCTTAACGAACGTCCCGCATTCGATATTCGGGGTACCTATGGTTTAAAAATTGGCGACCAATCGGGCTTTACCCTCGAAGTAAAAGGCGAAATAAACAAATTAGACGCCAAGTTAACCCAGCCAAAAGACACCACCAAAATAGCCGTTGAGGTGAGTATGCAGCGGCAATTTGTTACTTTATCCTTCGCAACAGACAAGAAAAACCCGGTTAAAAACAGATTGTCGGGCAGAGTGGATGGGCAAAGCCTTTCGGGCGAAGCAGCTTTGTCGGATGGTAGTTATGCGGCTTGGTCTGCCACCCAAACCCAAGCCTTTACCGAGGAAATAAAAAAAGACAGCGCAAAACCTGATACCTCCGCTCTTGGCCCCGTTCTATTCCCCTTTGCGGCCTATGGAAATGCAAGCCTGCCCGTTCAAGAAAAGGTTCTGATAAAAAATGCCACGGTTTGGACCAACGAAAAGGAAGGTATTTTGAAGGAATCCGACGTGCTTCTAGAAAAAGGTAAAATCGTATCCATCGGTAAAAACCTTGCAGCAGAAGGGGCAAGGCTTATCGATGGCACCAACAAACACTTAACCGCCGGCATCATCGACGAACACAGCCATATTGCCATCAGCAAAGGTGTAAACGAAGGCACCCAAAGCGTAACCGCTGAAGTAAGTATTTCGGATGTCGTAAACAATGAAGATGTGAACATTTATCGGCAATTGGCAGGAGGTGTTATCGGCGCACAATTGTTGCACGGATCGGCCAATTGTATCGGTGGACAAAGCGCCCTTATCAAACTTCGCTGGGGTCTTGCTCCCGAGAAAATGAAAATCGCCGGAGCCGACGGATTTATCAAATTTGCCCTAGGCGAAAATGTGAAGCAAAGCAACTGGGGCGACCACAACACCGTTCGCTTTCCACAAACCCGCATGGGCGTGGAGCAGACCTTCTACGACGCCTTTATTCGGGCCAAAGAATACAAGCGAAGTTTTGCCGATTATGCAGCCGGCAAAACCCAAACAGCCCCACGAAAAGATATTGAAATGGAGGTTTTAAACGAGATTCTCGACAAAAAGCGGTTTATCACCTGCCACAGCTATGTGCAAAGCGAAATCAATATGCTTATGCATGTGGCCGATAGCATGGGTTTCAAAGTCAATACCTTTACTCATATCCTCGAAGGTTACAAAGTGGCCGACAAAATGAAAAAGCATGGTGTTGGCGGCTCCACTTTCAGCGATTGGTGGGCCTACAAATGGGAGGTAAACGATGCTATTCCTTACAACGCCGCTATTTTGAACAAAGTGGGCGTGGTTACTGCTATCAACAGCGATGATGCCGAAATGGGAAGACGACTCAATCAAGAGGCTGCTAAAACCATAAAATATGGCGATGTTTCAGAAGAGGACGCTTTGAAAATGGTCACTTTAAATCCGGCTAAATTGTTGCATTTAGATAACAAAATGGGCAGCATCAAAACCGGTAAAGACGCCGATGTGGTGCTCTGGAATGGCCACCCCTTAAGCATTTATTCCAAGGCCGATTACACCTTTGTGGATGGCATCTGTTATTTCGACAAAGACAAAGATTTGCTTGCCCGCGAAATCATGGCACAAGAAAGAACCCGCATCATCCAAAAAATGATTAAGGCCAAAAAGAATGGCGAAAAAACCCAAAAAGTGGAATCCAAAACCTATCGGGAATACCATTGCGAAACGGTAGACGAAGAAGAGGTAAACTAGGCCATTACCTGCGCCAAATTAGAGGAAGTTGTAATCGATAATTCTTATTTGGCGGGTCCCATTCGCCCAAAACAGTCTACCCCGAACTTCCCATTTAACAAGGGCTCATGGTCGGGCTATCCGTTTCTAGTCCTCGGTCTGCTCCGTTCCTCCGCATCCCTGTGGGCTATACACTACTATCCCTACCCGAGGTCCTCCGTGCCCGGTAGCAGTAGAAAAACTAACCTTTACACTTCCAAATACTCCTCTGCTTTGAATTATAGCGATTTGCGAATGGCGAATAGCGAATTGGGGGCTTCCGCGTTCCAACCTTTTCCGCAAGGAAAAAACCAGTGAGAATCATTTTCGAAATACAGCGAATGGCGATTAGCGAAAAGCGAATAGGGGGGGAAGAAAGTTAATAGTTAATGGTTAAATGTTATTGGGGGAATCCATTATATTACCTTTTTCCGCAAGGAAAAAAATCAGAGAAAATCATATTTGAATTTTAGCGAATAGCGATTTGCGAATAGGGGGGAATTCACCGTACAGCCTTTTCCGCAAGGAAAAAAATCAGTGAAAATCATAATCATCCTAAAATTCTGCGTTCCAATAAATCAGTGTTCCTCCGTTCAATCTGTTTCTTCTGTGTACCATCCCCCTTCTGCGTAAATCATAATGATTATAAAAATCTGCGTTCCAATAAATCTGTGACCTCTGTGTACCATCCCCTTCCGCGTAGATCATAATCATCATAAAATTCTGCGTTCCAATAAATCTGTGTCCTCTGTGTACCATCCCCTTCAGCGTAAATCATAATGATCATAAAATTCAGCGTTCGAATAAAAGCGAATAGCGAATAGCGAATTGGCAATAGGGGGCTTCCGCGTTCCAACTTTTTCCGCAAGGAAAAAAAAACAGTGAGAATCAGTTCAATCTGTTTCATCAGTGTACCATCCCCTTCCGCGTAGATCATAATCATCATAAAATTCTGCGTTCCAATAAATCTGTGTCCTCTGTGTACCATCCCCTTCCGCGTAAACCATAATCATCCTAAAATTCTGCGTTCAAAAAAAAACCTGTGTTCTCCAGCTTCATCAGTATACCAATCCTTCCCTCAATTTTTAATCCTTAATTTCTACTTTTTAATTTTTATCCCCCTACCTTTGTCTCTCAATCCTTTATTTTTGAAATACCTTATTCCCTTTTTTGCCCTAGGGTTTTTGGCTGAACCTATACTTGCCCAGGAACCTCATCTCAAAAACCTACGCCAACTCACTTTTGGTGGCGACAATGCTGAAGCTTATTTTAGCTTCGATGGCAACCGACTATCCTTCCAATCCAATAACAAAGCCTGGGGCCTCCAATGCGACCAAATTTTCGACTTGGAAATCGCCAAGGCTGATTCGACCTATAAACCTACTCGCATCAGTACCGGGGAAGGACGTACCACCTGCTCTTATTTCCTACCCGACAACAAGCATATCCTCTTCGCCTCTACCCACGAAAGCGGAAAAGAATGTCCGGAAATGCCACAAATCAAAGGCAAATACCTTTGGCAAATCCACCCAGGTTACGACATTTACGTGGCCGATCTAAAGGGGAAAATCACCCAAAAACTAACCAATACGCCCGGCTACGATGCCGAAGCAACGGTTTCCCCACAAGGAGATAAAATCGTTTTCACCAGTACACGCAGCGGCGATCTGGAATTGTGGACAATGGATAGCGACGGAAAAAACCAACGACAAATTACTTTCGGTCTTGGTTACGATGGTGGAGCCTTCTTTTCGCCCGATGGCAAACAACTTATTTTCCGAGCTTCCCGCCCACAAACGGAAACGGAAGTTGCCGAATATAAAGACCTACTTTCGAAAGGCCTAGTCGCTCCAACCAACATGGAATTGTATTGCTGCAATGTAGATGGTTCCAACCTGCGCCAGCTCACCCAGCTTGGCAAAGCCAATTGGGCACCCTTCTTTCACCCTTCCGGAAAAAAAGTGCTCTTTTCTTCTAACCACCACAGCGAACGAGGCTACGATTTCCAACTGTATATGATTGATTTGGATGGTAAAAACCTCGAAAAAATCACTTCCGAAAGCCTATTCAACGCTTTCCCCATGTTCTCTCCAGATGGCAAAAAACTAGTGTTCTCCAGCAACCGAAACAACGGCGGAACACGCGATACCAATATCTTTATTGCCGATTGGGTCGAATAACCTTTACAATGAAAAAAACGTTTCTTTTCCTCACACTGCTTTCTCAATGGGCTTGGGCCCAAACCCCATCCATCGCCAACCTCAAAAAGCATATCACCGTGCTGGCTTCCGATAGCTTGGGCGGTCGCGCACCCGGACAAAACGGCGAAAAATGGGCACGCGACTACATCATCAAACAAATTGTTCCCTTCGGCCTTCTTCCTATGGGCGACGATGGATACCATCAAAACTTTAGCTACAAAGCCAGTCTAAACCCACACGATACAATTGGTCGGGGCGAAGAACTCAATGGAACCAATGTGGTAGCCTTCCTAGATAGAAAAGCCAATAAAACCATTGTGTTGGGGGCCCATTACGATCACTTGGGCGACGATGGAAGAGGAAGCTCCCTAGATGCTAATCCACAAGGTAAAATACACAATGGCGCCGATGATAATGCCTCTGGTTCGGCAGGTTTGATTGAATTGGCTCGCCTAATTTCAACTCAAAAATTATTGAAGAATTACAATGTGCTTTTTGCATGGTTTTCAGCCGAAGAAGCAGGTCTGATTGGTTCCAAATACCTGAGTAACCATTTCCCATTGAAATTAGAATCGGTAAAAATGATGGTAAACCTGGATATGATTGGCCGTCTCAACGACAGCACCCGAGCCCTCACCATGATGGGCATGGGAACAAGTCCGGTGTTTGGCCCCAGTCTTAACGAATGCAATAGCTATAATTTCAAATTGGTGATGGACAGCAGTGGAACCGGCCCCTCCGATCACACCTCGTTCTATCTCAAAAACATTCCTGTACTTGCCTTTTTTACCGGCACCCACAGCGATTACCACAAACCTGGCGACGATATAGAAAAAATCAATTTCCAAGGCGAATCAGACGTGTTGAGCTTTGTCCTGAAAGTCTTGAATAAATGCAGCAGCCTTAAAGAAATCCCCTTTACGCCAACAAAAACAAAGGCGAATACAGCCGCTTCGTTTAAAGTAACTATGGGCGTGATGCCCGATTACAGCTTTAGTGGTCCAGGTCTGCGTATCGATGGCGTTACCGATGGAAAACCAGCTGCGAAAGGTGGACTTAAAGGTGGCGATGTTTTGATGAAAATAGACAACTATGACATCAAAGACATTTATAGCTACATGGAAATTTTAGGCAAATTCAAAAAGGGTGATAAACCTTTTGTTTCGGTAAAAAGAGGACAAGAAATCATCGTTAAACAAATTGAATTTTAATCGGTGAAAAGCTTTAAAAACCTGCTGCTTTTCTTATTCTTATTCTGGGGCATTCCAGCCTTTTCCATCCAGTCTGTTTCTATTAACGGACCCAAGACCTATTGGGAAAATTCCATCACCAAATCTAGCCTCGAGGATGTACAAAAACTATTAGCCCAAGCTTATAATTGTCCGGTAGAATTCAATAACAACCAAGCTGAATTAATCCTTTATCTTCCCAGCGTTGCACAACTAAACGAACAAAAAAGCCAGGCTCCGGAGGGGCGATCATACCCATACTTCCAAGTCCCAATTCACCAATACGCCTGGAAATTCCAAACCGATGGCAATAAACACTACGCTTTTCTATCGGCCACTTCCTATCAGGGTATCAGTTTTGGCTTATACGGGCTGCTTCAAGAAAAATTAGGCTTTTGTTTTTACCATCCCCGCCAAACAATCATTCCTAAGCTTTCTAGCTGGAACCTTCCCAACAATCAAACCTGGAATGCTAAACCCGTTTTCGATAAAAAAGGCTTTCACCTCCACACCCAACACCCCTTAGAACTAACCGAAGCCTTGCACGACCCAACTTTCCCCAATGCCTTGGCTATGGTGAAGGAATACCTCGATTGGTTGGTACGTAATGGACAGAACTATTTTGAATTTTGCTTGCTCGAAAGCATCGACCGAAAGCATTGGCCAGCACATGCTAAAGCCTTTGTTGACTATGGTCATAGCCGTGGTTTGTTGATGGGTGTGGATTTCTCCCTTCATATGATTCAACAGAAAACTTTTCAGATGTATTTGGCTCCAACCCAATCCTTGAAAAGTAAGGAAAAACAAATCGTTCAAAATATGCAATGGCTAATGCAGGCTAAGTGGGATTTCTTTAATATGGAATTTGCTTCCGCTGAATTTGTAGGAGGTAACCGGGCCAAGAAAGAAAAATTGCGCTTGATGATGATTGATTGGCTCGACAAAAACCACCCCCAAACCAAATTGATGGGTAGGCAACACGTAGTAAAGCACGACAAGGAACAAGGGGTAACCGGACAAGATTTTACCTGGGATTCCACCAACCTAGCCTTGGACCGTAAAAGGGGCATTTTATCCCACACAGTGATGTTTTATGACATGACCGAGCCCAACGCGCCAGTGTATGAAAACAAAAACCAGCGTCACCAATTTGAACTTCTGCTGAGCGAAATGGAAAAGCGGGAAACGTGGTATTATCCTGAATCGGCGTACTGGGTAACCTTTGATAATTCGGTTCCTTTATTCTTGCTACCCTACCTCAAAGCCCGTTTGGCCGATATCGATACTTGCGAAAAATACCAAATCCCAGGTCATATCACTTTTTCATCAGGTTGGGAATGGAGCTATTGGCTGTTTGATTGGAGCATTGCCCGTTGGAGTTGGACCTTTTTTGAAAACAACACCCGATTGCCCAAATATCCAACCCAATATGTGGACGCAATCGAACAGGCTTCTGTTTCACAAGAGTGGATTAAGCAGGCATTGGCACTTCAACAAAGCTACTTGAAAGATTCTAACCTCATCCAATGGTTAACGGGAATGACCATAACAGATGAGTTGCCCAAAGGGATGAACAATGCTTTTCATCCTCGTCCCCCCTTTCGTATAAGTACCTGGAGCGCAAGGCCAATCTGCAAGAAATCCAGCAGGTTGAAAGAGAGATTTTACCCCGATTAGAATCTTTTTATCGGCAAACCATGGAACAGCTTCAAAGCAGAAAAAACCGAGCTCCACTGAACAATACATGGGAAATGGAGTGGTTGGATGGACTAGAAATAACAGGCTTACGGGCCCATCACCGCTTTTTCACCTTATCCTATATTTTGGAAAGAAGAAAGGCTAAGCTTCAACATCGAACGTTTAAAGGCAATTTACTTTTGGATGAAGCCGCCAAGGTGAGACAACAGGCTCAAGCGATTGTAAACCGAAGAGAAGCCGCCTACCGCTACGACCTGCAAACCATTGCCCGATGGGGTCGTGGCCACACCTCTTACGACTTTGGATACCTCTACCCTGTGCACAAACTTACCTTCTGGAAACGCGAAGAGGTACAGGCTCGCCGCAACAAATACGGCCCCTTATTCATGAGCATCTGGAACCCCTTCCGTATCATCGGATTGGTGGATTGAGCCTGTAAAATCGAATAGCGAATAGCGATTGGCGAATAGGGGGAAAGAGAGTTAATCGTTATTAGTTAATTGTTATTGGGGGAATCTGTGAACTATCATTTTCAAATTACAGCGATTAGCGAATGGCGATTAGGGAATAGGGGGGAAGAAAGTTAATGGTTAAATGTTCATGGTACCTAGACGAAGTTCAATATTCGAATAATTGCGATTGGAGAATAAGGGAAAATGGGAGGAGAGGGTAAATTGTTATTGGGGGAATCCATGATATTACTTTTTCCGCCAGGAAAAAAATCAGTGAAAATCATTTTCGAAATACAGCGAATGGCGATTTGCGAAAAGCGAATAGGGGGTAACAATCCAACCTTTTCCGCCAGGAAAAAATCAGCGTTCCTCCGTTCAATCTGTGTCCTCTGTGTACCATCCCCTCTGCGTAAATCATAATGATCATAAAATTCTGCGTTCGAATAAAAGCGAATAGCGAATGGCGAATTGGCAATAGGGGGCTTCCGCGTTCCAACTTTTTCCGCAATGAAAAAAATCAGTGAGAATCAGTTCAATCTGTTTCATCAGTGTACCATCCCCTTCTGCGTACATCTTAATCATCATAAAATTCTGCGTTCGAATAAAAGCGAATAGCGAATGGCGATTAGGGAACAGGGGGCTTCCGCGTTCCAACTTTTTCCGCAAGGAAAAAAAACAGTGAGAATCAGTTCAATCTGTTTCATCAGTGTACCATCCCCTTCCCCCAAAATCATAATGATCATAAAATTCTGCGTTCGAATAAAAGCGAATAGCGATTAGGGAATAGGGGCTTCCGCGTTCCAACTTTTTCCGCAATGAAAAAAATCAGTGAGAATCAGTTCAATCTGTTTCATCAGTGTACCATCCCCCTCTGCGTACATCTTAATCATCATAAAATTCTGCGTTCGAATAAAAGCGAATAGCGAATGGCGAATTGGCAATAGGGGGCTTACGCGTTCCAACTTTTTCCGCAAGGAAAAAAACCAGTGAGAATCAGTTCAATCTGTTTCATCAGTGTACCATCCCCTTCCCCCAAAATCAGAATGATCATAAAATTCTGCGTTCCAATAAACCGGTGTTCCCACCCAAATATCCCTGCCCCTACTCCCAAATAGCATTTTTCGTGTTTTCCTCCGGCGGAAATAAAGGATGGAAAATGCTTTGTCCCCCATCCACCGCTACATTCACCCCGGTAATAAACGAGGCCGCCGGACTCAATAAAAAGATGATTGCTGCGGCCACCTCTCCTTCGGTTCCTAGTCTATACGTTTGGTTGAATTTTCCGTATCCGAAAATAAAATCCTTAAACGAAGGATCGTAGCGGTTTAGTCCACTGCTATTGATTGTTCCGGGCATCACCGAATTTATTCGAAAGCCATACCTGCCCCATTCATTGGCCAAGGTTTTGGTCAGGTTTTCTACTCCCGCCCTCGCAGCTCCGGTATGGGCCATCATCGGAAATCCATTGCGCATATCAGCCACTACATTTACCACGGCACCTCCATTGGCTTGCATATACCTATTAAAGACTTCCTGAGTAAGGAAAAAGGTTCCGGTAAGGTTGGTTTCCACCACCGCATGCCAGCCCTTGGGTTGAATCATCTCGGCAGGCGAAGGAAATTGCCCGCCACCATTGTTTACCAAATAGTCGATTCGGCCATACTGGGTTATAATTTGATCTACACAAGCCTTAATGCTCTCGGTATCCCGAATGTTGCAGACTAATCCTATGGCTTTACCCCCTTCCGCCTTTATTTCTTCAGCAGCCTGTTTCACTACATCCTCCTTCCTGCTGGCCAAAACCACCGTTGCACCTAGTTGGGCAAGCTCTTTTGCTGTGCGTAAACCAATGCCGGTGCCGCCTCCGGTAACCAAGGCTACTTTGCCTTCAAATAGATTGTCTTTAAAAATGGTTGAAATCATGGGATAGAATTCGTTAAGATATGGAAGTACGAAGAAAGAAAAAACATACTTTCGTGGGCTGAAATTTTATTGGTTTCAGTAATTACATCAAAAAAATCTGAATAAACTACATTCATGAGCGTACTAGTTAACAAGAACAGCCGAATTATTGTACAAGGATTTACAGGTAGCGAAGGAACCTTCCATGCCGGACAAATGATCGAATACGGAACTAAAGTCGTTGGAGGGGTTACTCCAGGCAAAGGTGGCCAACAACACTTGGATCGTCCAGTTTTCAACAGCGTTTACGATGCTGTAAAAAACACCGGCGCCGATGTTTCAATTATTTTCGTTCCTCCTGCGTTTGCCGCTGATGCCATTATGGAAGCAGCAGAAGCGGGTATCGGACTTATTGTCGCCATCACCGAAGGTATTCCTACCAAGGATATGATTGTGGTGAAAAACTACCTGGCTAGCCGCAAAGCCCGTTTAATCGGTCCAAACTGTCCGGGTATCATTACAGCCGAAGAAGCAAAAGTGGGTATTATGCCTGGTTTTATCTTCAAAAAAGGACCAATCGGTATCGTTTCTAAATCAGGAACACTTACTTACGAAGCCGTTGACCAAGTTACTAAAATCGGCTTAGGCCAAACAACTGCTATCGGAATCGGCGGTGACCCAATTATCGGAACTACCACCAAAGAAGCCGTTGAACTGTTAATGAACGACCCCGAAACGGAAGGAATTATCATGATCGGCGAAATCGGTGGTGGAATGGAAGCCGAAGCCGCTCGTTGGATTAAAGAAAACGGTACTAAACCGGTAGTAGGCTTTATCGCCGGACAAACCGCGCCTCCAGGACGTCGTATGGGTCATGCCGGAGCCATCGTTGGTGGAGCCGATGATACAGCCGCCGCCAAAATGAAAATTCTACGCGAATGTGGAATCAATGTGGCCGAAAGCCCTGCCGTAATTGGTAAAATGATGGCACAAGCCTTAGGAGTTAAAGCCTAATTCTTTCCCCGGGATTGCTTAACACTTCCCAACATATCAAATTTATACTCAAAGAAAACCTGGCCTTTTTGCTGCCAGGTTTTCTTTTTTGGTTTGCAGGTACCATTTGGCTCCTGCTTTCCAGTAAATCAGAAATCCATCTCTGGTTCGATGCACAACACTTCCCTGCAGGCGACCATTTTTTTAAATACATCACTTACCTAGGCGATGGCTTTTTGATCATTACCATCATCGTGCTTCTATTTTTGGTCAATCGCCGCTTTTCAGCCAAAGCCCTCCTCTTCGCCTACCTGTCTAGCACCCTCATTGTACAACTTATCAAAGCGTCTATTCCCGACAACCACCGGCCCTACCTCTATTTCTATGGAAAAAATCTACATGTGGTCGACGGGGTTTCTCTCCTTGCCGGAAGCAGTTTTCCAAGCGGACATTCTGCCGGAGCTTTTTGCCTTTTTTTCGTCGTAGGCAGTTTTACTCATTCCAAACCTATCAAGGTCTTATTGGGTGTTTTCGCGGTACTCGTCTGCTTGTCAAGAATTTACCTGAATCAACATTTCCTAGCCGATACCATCGTTGGCGGTATGATTGCAGTAGGCTGTTCGGCAATCATTCTGGCCTTTCTAAGGAAGCGAGAAAACGATTTACACCATCCGCCTAAAGCTTGATTTTTTGCGCTGGCTAACCCGTTTTCTGCATTGAAGGCTTCTGGTTAAGCCATTTTTTCCCAGTCAAAAAGTGTTCGTAAGGGTCTAATCCTAACTTTCGCTGCACGCTTGAGTAGCGGTGGTGCTATTCTTTATGTCCGAAATTAAACACCAAACCAAACCCAAACCCCACATTGCTAAAGGGCGACGAAACCCTTAAATCGTCCTTAGGTTTGCTCAAATCCGTATTGGCATTGGTGGCTGTGTTGTTGCTGGTGTTATTGAGTTCGTCTACAAAATTTATTTCTTTCGAATACGCAGTCGAAGTCAAAGGCGATAATTGGTTTAAGGTAACACCATTGATGGTTAAATCATATTGGGTCACCGTAAGTTTTTTGCCAAACAAGTTCATGTGTTGGGCAGTAAATCCGGCAAAAATCTCGAAATGTTTACCCAATCGACGGTGCAAGCCCAATCCTCCATTGATGCCTAATGAAAACGTTGGTTTGGTTTCGGCCACAATTTGTGCCGTTGATGCCCCAATAAACGCATTAGGCCCTTCCAAGTCTACTTTGTGATAAATGGCGCCTCCCACAGGAACGGTTAATCCAAACCGACCTTGAATAAACCACTTTTGCCCCAACGGAAAATTGTAGGTTACAGCCGGCAAAATGGCCAATCCTCGCGAATAGGTGCTTACATTCATTATGGCTCCGTTCCCCAGCAAAGCATTGCCTTCAATCACCGACCGCGATTTAATAGTGCCGCCTTGCAGCCACAACACACCCAATTCTAGGCCCAAACGCGATGGTAATTTTACGCCAAAAGCAAACAAATAATTAAACCCTTTGGAATAGGTGTCGTGCACCAGCGCGGTTTGATTTACCGAATCCACATTGTTGGTCATATCCTGAATAGTGCCATCCGTAACCGTTAAACTCGTGTTAGACGGGTAAATCGATTTCACCGCAAACTCCTGGGGCAAAAAACCCTTGGTACCATAGCCTACCGCCGCTTTGATATACCAGGTTGACTTGGCTTTGGGTTTGTTTTCTTGAGCCAAACTAAACAGTGGCAGCAACAGCAGAAGGGCGAAATAACGCATGAGCGGGGTAATTTTAAAGGTAAAAGAGGCTTCAAAAATAAAGGAGTTCGCTTACGATGCCAAAGAAAACATTTCTCAAACAATCGGATGAATTATTTCTTGTATTTGGCGTGTCCCCTGCCGCCCTTAAGCAGTGGCAAAAAAATTAAGCATTTTCAGGGGGGCGGCAGGGTCGCGCTATCCACTGCAAGTCCTCGGTCTGCTCCGTTCCTCCGCATCCCTGTGGGCTTTCCGTTTCTATCGCTACCCGGAGCGCTCCGAAAGAGATGTTAGATACTAGTAATTAGAGCTTAGACTTTTGGGTGATGAGATTTGAGAAATGAGTTTGTAGGGTAGGTGGGATTTGGGACGCTGAACAATAAAATCCTTTGGAAGCACCCACTTTGAACCTTGGACTTAAAAACACGCTTCTACTCCCTTCGCGAAAATCTCCTTTTCTCTGCGCTAAAAATCATGCACCCAGAGCCCTTTCGAAGAAATAGGATTTCCTTTTTGTATAACATGCCGCTCCTCTGGAGCTAATTTGATTTCACTGTTTATTTCAATGCTATAAACATGCCGCTGCTACGCAGCTAATTGAATGGCATCGCCGAATTTGTTGGCTGGTTCCATAGTTACTTTTCATCTTCTGTTCAAGGGCGGTTTGCTACTTGAGTGGAAAGTGGAAAGAGAAGAAGCCATTCGAGCAAGAACTAGAAACTGAAAACTAGAAACTAGAAACTAAAAACTAGAAACTAAAAACTAAAAAGCCCTTTCAACGCACGGCTATCTTCGGGCAGGGATAGTAGCGTAAAGCCCGGAAGGCGGCGTAGGCACGGAGCCGACTGAGGACTTGCAGCGAATAGCCCGACCCGAACGCCGCTTGCACCACTGCTTGGACTTTTGCACAACTTTATAGCGGCGGAAGGGGGCACGCATAAGAATAATTAAAAATTAGGGAATTAAAAATTAAGAATTGGGGGAGAAAAAAATTAGAAGGGAGAAAGGATAAGTGAGGAGGGGAAGTCCATTCGAAGGGAACTGAAAACTAGAAACTAGAAACTGAAAACTAGAAACTGAAAACTAGAAACTGAAAACTAGAAACTGAAAACTAGAAACTGAAAACTAAAAGAAAAACCAAACAGAAAAAAAGCGAACTTTGCGGCCCGCAAGTCAAAAAGCTCGTAGTTTTTGAGATTGCTTAGTAAAAAAACATGATTAAAGTTACTTTACCCGACGGCTCCGTCAGAGAATTTGAACAAGGAGCTTCTGCCCTCGATGTGGCAAAAAATATTTCAGAAGGTTTAGCACGCAATGTATTGGCTGCCAAAGTGAATGGACAGGTGGTTGATGCGAATTTGCCCTTGCCTGGCGATTGCAGCCTTAGTTTGCTAACCGACCGCGATAAAGAAGGCATGAACACGCTTTGGCATAGTTCGGCTCACTTAATGGCCGAGGCAATTGAAGCGTTTTACCCTGGAACGAAATTTGGCATTGGTCCGCCCATCGAAAATGGGTTTTATTACGATATTGAAATCCCCGACCACAGTCTGAGCCAAGAAGATTTTGAGAAAATTGAGCAGAAAATGTTGGAATTGGCCCGACAAAAAAATGTGTATGCACGCAAATCGGTTTCGAAAGCCGATGCCATCGCATACTTCACCGAAAAAGGCGATAACTACAAACTCGATTTGTTAAAAGACTTGGAAGATGGTACAATTACCTTTTATACCCAAGGCAATTTCACCGATTTGTGTCGTGGTCCGCACATTCCAGACACCTCCTTTATAAAAGCCGCCAAGCTGTTGAATGTGGCGGGTGCGTATTGGAGAGGCGATGAAAAAAGCAAACAATTGACCCGTGTATATGCCATCACCTTTACCAAAGACAAGGATTTGAAAGAATACCTTACCATGTTGGAAGAGGCGAAAAAGCGCGATCACCGGAAATTGGGGAAAGAGTTGGAGCTCTTCCATTTTTCGGAAAAGGTTGGTAGTGGATTGCCGCTTTGGTTGCCCAAAGGAGCAGCCTTGCGCGATCGCTTGGAGCAGTTTTTGAAAAAGGCGCAAATCCAATCGGGTTATTTGCCGGTTATTACGCCTCATATTGCCAATAAAAATTTATACATCACTTCGGGACACTACGAAAAATATGGAAAGGATAGTTTTCAACCTATCCGCACGCCAGAGGAAGGAGAAGAGTTTTTCCTGAAACCGATGAATTGTCCGCACCACTGCGAAATTTACAAAAGCAAACCCCGCAGTTATAGGGATTTGCCTTTGCGATTGGCGGAGTTTGGCACGGTATATAGGTACGAACAAAGTGGCGAGTTGCATGGCTTAACTCGGGTGCGTGGCTTTACCCAAGACGATGCCCATTTGTTTTGCCGTCCAGACCAAGTGAAGGAAGAGTTTGCCAAGGTTATTGATTTGGTATTGTATGTTTTCAAATCGTTAGGTTTTAGCGATTATGTGGCTCAGGTGTCGTTGCGCGACCAGGTGAACCGCGAGAAATACATTGGAACCGATGAAAATTGGGAGAAAGCAGAATCGGCGATTGTGGAAACAGCCAAGGAAAAAGGTCTTCCGACGGTGGTAGAATATGGAGAAGCGGCTTTTTATGGCCCCAAATTAGACTTTATGGTAAAAGATGCCATTGGCCGGAAATGGCAATTGGGAACCATTCAGGTAGATTATAATTTGCCGGAGCGTTTTGAGTTGGAATATACCGGAGCCGACAATCAAAAACACCGTCCGGTTATGATCCATCGGGCGCCTTTTGGATCTTTGGAGCGATTTGTAGCCGTGTTAATCGAGCATTGTGCGGGCAAATTTCCACTGTGGTTAACGCCAGAACAGGCGGTAATACTGCCCATTTCAGATAAATACAACGAGTTTGCAAAAAGTTTTCAACAGTATTTAAATAATTACGATATTCGCACCCTCGTTGACGAAAGGAATGAAAAGATAGGAAAAAAGATCCGAGACGCTGAAATCTCTAAGGTTCCAATGATGTTAATTGTTGGGGAAAAAGAGGTAGAATCAGGCGGAGTTTCGGTCCGAATCCAAGGAGATGGAGACAAAGGCTTGTTCGTAAAAGACGACTTTGTAGCTTTTTTCAACGAGGAAATTAAGAAATCGTTTAACCAATAACTTTACAATTATAGAACCTAAATTTACTCCGAACAGACCACCCCAACCGAGCGGAAACAGACCTTTGCCTGTTGGGCGATTTGGCAAAAGAAAGCAATCTGATGATCATGAAAACCATCGGATTAATCGCCAAATTAATGATGTAAGTGAAGTGCGTGTAGTTGGCGAGAATATTGCACCGGGTATTTATCCAATTGCAAAGGCCATAGCGATGGCTGAGGAGTTGGCAGTAGACTTGGTAGAGATTTCTCCAAACGCTGTACCTCCTGTTTGCAGGTTGGTGGATTATGGAAAGTTTTTGTACGAACAAAAAAAGAAACAAAAGGAACTGAAATCTAAGGCTTCCAAAGTGGTTGTTAAGGAGATCCGTTTCGGACCGCAGACAGATGATCATGATTTCAATTTTAAGTTGAAACATGCGCAGAAGTTCTTGGAAGAAGGCTCAAAAGTGAAAGCTTATGTGTTTTTCAAAGGACGGTCAATTGTTTATAAAGAACAAGGGGAAGTGCTGTTGCTCAAGTTTGCAAACGAGTTGGAAGACTTTGGAAAGGTTGAGCAATTACCCCTCATGGAAGGCAAAAAAATGCAAATCATGATAGCACCAAGAAAAAAGTAAACTATCAAACATAAATATACACTACGATGCCAAAAATGAAGACCAATTCCAGTGCTAAGAAGCGCTTTTCTTTTACTGGAACCGGGAAAATCAAAAGGAAGCACGCTTTCAAAAATCACATCCTGACCAAGAAAGAAACGAAGCAAAAACGCAATTTAGGCAAATTTGCTATTGTATCTCCATCTGACGAAGGAAGAGTGAAAATGCTATTAGCAATTGGAAAGTAAACCTTTTTAATCCGGTAAAACAAAAAAAAACAAGTTTAACCCGGGGGCAGGCAAAAAGAATCCCGATTATCGAAGGGTCGCCAGTCACCAAAACAAAACAATCAAGAAATGCCACGTTCAGTCAACGCAGTAGCCTCGAGGGCTAAAAGAAAGAAAATCCTTAAACAAACCAAAGGTAACTGGGGCGGAAGGAAAAATGTATGGACAGTAGCCAAGAATACCTTAGAGAAAGGTCTTGGATACGCTTACCGCGACCGTAAAACCAAAAAACGCAATTTCCGCGGACTTTGGATTCAACGTATCAACGCCGGTGTTCGCGAATTCGGAATGAGTTACAGCGAATTCATGGGTAAAGTACATGCTAAAGGTATCGAGCTAAACCGCAAGGTGTTGGCCGACTTAGCCATGAACAATCCAGAAGCGTTCAAAGCTATTGTTGAGTCAGTAAAATAAGAAACTCAAATAAAATTGAAAGCCCGAATTAGTTCGCTAGTTCGGGCTTTTTGTTTGGTAAAATTTTTGGTACACAGATTTGTTGGAACGCAGAATTTTATGATCATTATGATTTTGGGGGAAGGGGATGGTACACTGATGAAACAGATTGAACTGATTCTCACTGGTTTTTTTTCCTTGCGGAAAAAGTTGGAACGCGGAAGCCCCCTGTTCCCTAATCGCCATTCGCTATTCGCTTTTATTCGAACGCTGAATTTTATGATGATTAAGATGTACGCAGAGGGGGATGGTACACTGATGAAACAGATTGAACTGATTCTCACTGGTTTTTTTTCCTTGCGGAAAAAGTTGGAACGCGGAAGCCCCCTGTTCCCTAATCGCCATTCGCTATTCGCTTTTATTCGAACGCAGAATTTTATGATGATTATGATTTACGCAGAGGGGATGGTACACTGATGAAACAGATTGAACTGATTCTCACTGGTTTTTTTCCTTGCGGAAAAAGTTGTACGGTGAATTCCCCCCCTATTCGCAAATCGCTATTCGCTGTATTTCGAAAATGATTTTCACTGATTTTTTTCCTTGCGGAAAAAGGTAATATAATGGATTCCCCCACTAACATTTAACCATTAACTATTAACTTTCTTCCCCCCCTATTCGCTTTTCGCTAATCGCCATTCGCTGTATTTCGAAAATGATTTTCACTGATTTTTTTCCTGGCGGAAAAGGTAATATCATGGATTCCCCCAATAACAATTAACAATTAACTTTCTTTCCTCTTATTCGCTAATCGCCATTCGCTGTATTTCGAAAATGATTTTCACTGATTTTTTTCCTGGCGGAAAAGGTAATATCATGGATTCCCCCAATAACAATTAACAATTAACTTTCTTTCCTCTTATTCGCTATTCGCTATAATTCAAATATGATTTTCACTGATTCCCCCAATAACAATTAACAATTAACTTTCTTCCCCCCTATTCGCTAATCGCTATAATTCGAAAATGATAAATCATGGATTCCCCCAATAACAATTAACTAATAACCATTAACCCCTTCCTCCCCCAATTCGCCATTCGCTAATCCCTATTAACAAATAACCATTAATTATTAACTTTCTTCCTCCCAATTCGCAAATCGCTATTCCCTCCTTGGACAAAAAACTAAATGACTCCATACATGGCTCGGGCTACCATAAAGTAGATGAAAAGGCCAATAATGTCGTTGCTGGTGGTAATGAAGGGGCCGGTAGCGAGGGCGGGATCGATTTTGTAGCGATCGAGGGTGAGAGGAACTAAGGTGCCGAAGATGGCCGCGAAAAGAATTACGATAACCAAGGCAATGCTAACGGTAATACTGAGGGCCAAGCCGTGGTGGAAAGCAAGGTTGTAGCTTAACAATAAAAGCGCACAGGCTAGGGCATTGAGCAAGCCAACACTAAGTTCTTTCAATAATTTCTGAAAAATACCGGAACGGCTTAAGGTGTTATTGGCCAAACCCTGAACAATAATAGCTGAAGATTGAACCCCTACATTGCCACCCATAGCCGCAATCAACGGCATAAAAAAGGCCATTTCGGGATGGATTTGTAAAGAATCTTCGTGCAGCCCAATAACCTGGGAGGCCATTATTCCACCCAGCATAGCTACCAACAACCAGGGCAGACGAGCCCGGGAGATAATCCAAACTTTATCCGTTTGTTCAATATCCTCCGAAATACCGCTCATCATTTGGTAATCCTTGGAGGCTTCTTCCTTAATTACATCCACCACATCGTCGATGGTGATGCGACCCAACAATTTTCCCTCTTGGTCTACAACAGGCAAAACCACTACGTCGTATTTTTCCATGATATTGGCTACTTCTTCCGACGAAGCATCGGCTGTGACCGAAATAATATCTTCGTTGTAGATTTCTTCAACCAAAGCTCGAACAGGGGTAATCAATAGTTTTTTGAGCGAAAGCACCCCCTTTAACACATCATTCTCATCCACCACATAAACGGCATACACCTCTTTAACCTCTTCCGCTTGACGGCGCATTTCTCTAACACAAGTGGCTACATTCCATTTCAATTGCACCCGAATAAGCTCGGTGGCCATCAGTCCACCGGCTGTATTTTCGTCGTAGGTAAGCAGGTCGGCAATCTCATCGGCTTGCTCTTCGTCCTCCATTTCGGCCAAAACCCCTTCTTGGCGTTCTTCGGGAAGTTCAGAAATGAGGTCGGCAGCATCATCGGAGTCGAGTAGATCAACCGTTTCGGCAATTTCGATATCGGAAAGCGAAGAAAGTAGGGTTTCGCGAACCTCTTCATCCAGTTCGGGTAAGAGTTCCGCTTTTTGTTCTTCGGAGAGACAGGAATAAACAAATCGGCCTTCGTGGGGTTGAAGTTCGTTGTAAACTTCGGCAAGATCGGCTTCGTGAAGATCGGAAATTATCAGCAATACAGCCTCGCGATCAGCCTTTGAAAGGGCTGACCTCAACTGTTGTACCAGTTGGGCTGTAATTTCGATTGGCATAAGGTATCGGTTGCTGCGGAGGTTCCATGCAATAATTTTGCGGGTGCAAAGGTAGTATTTTCCTTTAAAAATAAAGCGAATGAAGGGAATTTCTGTTGGATTATACGGTCATTACTTTTTATACCAATTTTAGTTTATAAATAGTCCAAAAGCTATTTGTAAATTTAGATTGGTAAATGCCGATATAAAAGCTGTTTAGGCAAAATATGGCGAAGCATAATTGGACATTTACAGATTTATAAACAGTATTACTTGGTTTTGAAGAGGTAAAGCCTCTGTTTTTAGGCCGAGCTATGGTATAAATGCGTATACTTTTAAACACCAACGCGGGGTGCGAGGTCGAATGTTTCATTTTCTACCCATGCCAAAGCGGAGGCCGTCGGGTAGGGATAGAAGAGGAAAGCCCACAGGACAGCCGCAGGGCAACGGAGGCTGGACGAGGACTTGGAACGGATAGCCCGACCATTCGCCTGGTACAAAAATCTATTCGGGGTAGACTGGTTTGGGCGAATGGGACCCGCCAAAAACAACAACTAAGCTACCTGCCATTTGAAGTTTAATTCCGGTTCATTATTTCCCAAAATGCACTATCACACTACCTTAATAATTCATTAACATTGCCCCAATCCAAATTCATGCGTTTCTTTTCAAAAAACACTTCGACAATAACGGCGGTTTTGTTTGCACTTATTGGGCTTTCATCGTGCAAAACCACCAAACAACAAAAGACTACTGACACCCAAGTTATCATTGATTCTTTGCAAGAACTTGTGGTGAGTGGCAAACCGGCGGAATACCGGGGCAGTGTAAAACGTTCATTCGATTTAATCAATACCCGGCTTGAAGTAAATTTCGATTGGGAAAAAGCTCAAATGAACGGTGTGGCCTTGCTGGAGTTGAAACCCTATTTTTATGCAAGCGATTCCCTGGTTTTGGATGCCAAGGGTATGGAATTAAAGGAGGTAGCTTTGATGGGTGCAGGTGGCCGACAAGCTTTGAAGTATAAATACGATAGTCTACAAATCCACATTAAGCTGGATAAAACCTATAAGCGCAACGAAACGATTATGGTTTATATCAAATACGTGGCTAAACCAGAAGAGCTGGAAATAGGAGGAAGTGAGGCGATTACTGCGGATAAAGGTTTATATTTTATCAACCGATTTGGAACAGAACCCAATAAGCCAAAGCAGTTGTGGACACAAGGGGAAACGGAAGCTTCGTCGTGCTGGTTTCCGACCATCGATAAGCCAAACGAGCGAATGACCCAAGAAATTCTGATTACGGTGGATACTTCGTACGTTACTTTAAGCAACGGAATACTCATTTACAGCACCGAAAACCCGAATGGTACCCGCACCGATTGTTGGAAGCAATCCTTGCCTGCAGCGCCCTATTTGTCGATGATGGCTGTAGGAAAATGGAAAGTGGTGAAGGATAAATGGCGGGAATTGGAGGTAAACTATTACATGGAGCCCGAATATTTGCCATCGACCAAACGGATTTTCGGGAAAACACCTGCCATGTTGGAGTTTTATTCCAAACGACTGGGAGTAGATTATCCTTGGGAGAAATTCAGTCAGGTAATTGTAAGAGATTATGTGAGTGGTGCCATGGAAAACACCACAGCGGTTATACATGGAGATTTCTTTAACCAAACCGAAAGGGAAATGCTCGATGGAGACAATGAGACCACGGTGGCTCATGAATTGTTTCATCAATGGTTTGGCGACTTGGTAACTTGTGAAAGCTGGAGCAACTTGCCCTTGAATGAAAGCTTTGCTACCTACGGCGAATATTTGTGGTTGGAGCATGATGCTGGCAGAGAAGAGGCGGATTATCATGGGCAGCTCGATCTTAAGAAATACATGGCTGAAAGCGCCCAAAAGAAGGAGGATTTGATTCGTTTTTACTATGACGACAAAGAAGACATGTTCGACATGCATTCCTATGCCAAAGGTGGACGGATATTGCACATGTTGCGGAAATATTTGGGTGATGAGGCCTTCTTTGAGGGTTTGAAAACCTACCTTACCGAGAATAAATTCCAAAGTGTAGAGATCCACAACCTGCGCCTAGCCATGGAAAAGGTATGCGGCGAAGATTTAAACTGGTTTTTTAATCAATGGTTTTTAGCCAAAGGACATCCGGTGGTAGAATTTCAATCGACCTATGATAGTTTGGCCCAAGCCATTGATGTTACTGTGCTTCAAAAGCAAAACATACAGGAAAATGCCCTTTATACCTTACCGTTGGACATTGATATTTACTATGCCAATGGAAAAGAGCGTAAACGTGTTTGGGTGAGAGACCTTAAAGAAGTATTCCGCTTAAAGGTTAAGGAAAAACCTGTTTTGGTAAACATTGATGCCGAGAAGCAATTGTTGTGTGTAAAAACAGAAAGGAAAACGAAACAAGAGTGGATAGCGCAATATAACCGCTGTCCTTTGCTGATGGACCGCATTGAGGCTATCAACCAATTAAGCGGACTAGTAGAGGAGGCAGATGCTAAGGAAACCATTTTGAAAGCACTCAAAGACAAGCATTTTGCTGTGAGAGCTTTGGCTTTGAGGAATACCAAACCCAAGTTGTTTGAAAACCAAGAAGACTTTAAAAAGATTTTATTAGGATTGGCAAAAAGCGATCCTAAATCGGCGGTACGCGATGCTGCGATAGGCAAACTGGGCGAATATTTCAAAGGACAGGAAACGATGGAAGCCTTGAAAGAGATTGCCTTAAATGACCAAAGTTATTTGGTAGAAGGTGGGGCTTTATCGGCCATTCGGGAAATTAATGAAAACGAAGGATTGGAGATGGCTCGCAAATTGGCTCCATCAGCAAAAGGAAGTTTGTTGCTGGATGTGGCCCTGATTTTGGCCGACAAAGGCGATAAAAGCGATTTGCCGTTTTTTCAAAAGGGCTATAAATCTATTACGGAAAACAATTCCAAATACGCCATCATTACCCTTATTGGGCGGTATGCCGGAAACCAAGAACCAGGGGTAATTAAGGAAATAATGCCAATGTTGAAAGGCATAGCGATGAACGAAACCGCTTGGTTTATACGTTTGGCGGGAATTCAAGCTATCAGTGAAATCGGCATCAAAACCCAATCGAGGATAGATGAAATCAATTCGGTTGTAGCGAAAGGAATGGGCAATCCGGGTGATGCTGCCTTGCTGGAGAGTTTGAAACAACAGCAAATTCAAGTGGATGATTTGATGAAAGAAATTAGGTCCAAGGAATCGGATCCTAAGGTGAGGCGGTTGATAGGTGGAAATTAATAAGAGACAAAGGAAGTTTCTTTTCTAAATTCGGTGATTACTGATGCTTTTTGAAAAGGAAAGTTGGTAAAGGTTGAATTTTATCCAAAAAATTATGCTGAAACGGGTCCTGGTTTTGGAACTATTCAGCATTACTTCCACCACAAAAGCAGTATTTCCGCTTTCAGTATGTTAGTAAAAGGTTAATTTTGGACTTTATGATAAATTTGGGTATAAATTCGCCCCCAGTTTAACCATGTCTAATAATACTACATCAACTACTCCAACCCTTGTTGTTTCTAAGAAAGCACAAAATCTGATTGGTTCGGAGATTATCAAACTTGCCGGTGAAATTCGGGAGAAAATCAAGCAAGGGGAAAAAATTCACAACCTTACAATTGGAGATTTTGATCCAAAAGTGTTCGCTATTCCAAGCGAATTAAAGGATGAAATTGTAAAAGCGTATCAAAGTGGGGAGACGAATTATCCGGAGGCGAATGGGGTTGTGGAATTAAGAAAGGCTGTTTCGAGTTATTTGAAAACCTTTGGTGGCTTGGATTATTCGGCTGATCAAGTTTTGATTGCGGGTGGTGCTCGTCCACTTATTTATGCCACTTTTCAAACCTTGGTCGACCCAGGCGAGACCGTTGTTTTTCCGGTTCCTTCTTGGAATAACAACCACTATGCCTACCTCAGTCATGCCAAATCGGTGGTTATTGAAACCAAACCTGAGGACAATTTTATGCCAACAGCCGACCAATTGGCGCCCTATGTACAAGAGGCTACTTTAATTGCCATCTGTTCGCCCTTAAATCCTACAGGGACTATATTCTCGAAAGCATCCTTAGAAGCAATTTGTGATTTGGTATTGACCGAAAATGCTCGTCGGGGACCAGATCAAAAGCCTTTGTATTTGATGTACGACCAAATTTATTGGGCCTTGACCTTTGGTGATGCAAAACACTATGATCCCGTAAGCCTTCGTCCTGAGATGAGGCACTATACTGTGTTTATTGATGGAATGTCGAAAGCGTTTGCAGCAACAGGTATTCGGGTGGGATGGTCGTTTGGTCCGCCGGTGATTATCGACAAAATGAAATCCATTTTGACCCATATCGGAGCGTGGGCACCCAAGGCAGAGCAGGTTGCTTCGGCCAAGTATTTAGAAAACCATGATTGGATTAGAAGCTATAACCAAGAGATCTGCAACCGAGTAGAGCGTCGCCTGGTTGGCTTTCACAATGGCATCCAACAATTGAAGAAAGATGGGTTCCAAGTGGATAGTATTTCTCCGCAGGGGGCTATTTATTTAACTGTTCGGTTCTCGTTACATGGACTTAAAACAGCCGATGGCACTGTGCTCGAAACGACCAAAGAGGTAACGAAATATTTATTGGACGAAGCTAAAATTGCCTTGGTTCCTTTCTATGCCTTTGGGTCTTCATCTGAAAGTTCATGGTACCGCTTATCGGTTGGAACCTGCAGATCGGAAGATATCGAACCTATGATGGCTTCTTTGCGTATAGCGCTCGAAAAACTCACCCAGTAATTTTGAGTTCACCTTTTAATTTTGCTTTAGGCGTCCCACAACATGAAAAATAATTATGTGGTTATCATGGCTGGAGGAGCGGGAACCCGCTTTTGGCCCATGAGTCGTGCCGAGAAACCAAAACAGTTTCTTGATATCCTTGGAACAGGAAAAACCTTGCTTCAGCAAACCTATGAGCGGTTTTTGCCTGAATTTGACAAGGAGAATATTTATGTAGTTACCAACGAGGCCTATGGCGATTTGGTACGAGAGCAATTGCCCGACCTCACCGATCAGCAAATATTGTTAGAACCAAGCAGGAAAAACACGGCTCCTTGTATAGCTTATTCGGCCTATAAACTGCACCAAATAAATCCGGATGCCGTAATGGTTGTGGCCAGCAGCGACCATTTAATACTGAATGAAAATAGCTTCAAACAGGTCATTATGAAAGCGGTAAAAGCAGCCGCGAATAAAGACAGCTTGATTACGATTGGATTAAAACCTTCTCGTCCGGATACAGGTTATGGTTATATCCAATTCAATGAAGAGGAATCTTATCCTGGCGAGTCTGAACTATTCAAGGTAAAAACTTTTACCGAAAAGCCTGAGTATGAAATGGCCAAATTCTTTCTGCAATCGGGCGACTTTTTGTGGAATTCCGGCATTTTTGTTTGGAGTACCCAATCCATTGTGGAAGCCTTTGAAAAGTACCAACCAGAATTGGCAGGATTGTTTGGCGAGGAAAAGGAAAAGTACAATACTCCGGCCGAAAAATCATTGATAGAAAAGGCCTTTACCGTTTGTAAAAATATTTCGGTGGATTATGCCATTATGGAAAAAGCCGACAATGTGTTTGTGTTGGGGGCTGATTTTGGATGGAGCGACCTCGGAACCTGGGGCTCTTTGTACGAGCATTCCAATAAATCCAGTGAAGGAAATGCGGTTAGCGGTAAAAATGTAATTTTATATGATACCACCAATTGTGTGGTGAAAATGCCTAAAGATAAATTGGTGGTTTTGGAAGGTTTGGACGATTATATCGTTGTAGAAAACGACAATATTCTGTTGGTGTGCAGAAAAAGTCAGGAGCAACAAATCCGCCAGATTGTGAATGATGTAAAAATCAACAAGGGCGAAAAATTTGTTTAGTCCCGAAAAGAACCAACTATGAATTCAGCTTTTATTGTATCGGGTTGCCGCACAGCTATTGGCAACTTTGGTGGTAGTTTGTCGGCAGTACGTCCCGATGATATGGCCGCTTTAGTATTAAAATCAGTGGTGGAGCAAAACCCGGGGCTTGATCCTAAGGCCATTGCTGATGTGATTTTGGGATGCGCCAATCAAGCAGGTGAGGACAATCGAAATGTGGCCCGAATGGCTACTTTGTTGGCCGGATTGCCTATTTCGGTGCCCGCAGAAACGGTAAATCGCCTCTGTGCTTCAGGTTTGTCGGCCGTGATGAGTGCTGCCCGTGCGATCCAATGTGGGGATGGGGACGTGTTGATTGCGGGCGGTGTAGAAAGCATGACTCGCAGCCCTTGGGTAATTAGTAAAACTTCCACGCCTTTTGGCCGCGATGCACAAATGTTCGACTCTTCCTTTGGTTGGAGGTTTGTAAATCCGCTCATGAAAGAAAAATTTGGGGTTGACGCTATGGGTGAAACAGCCGAGAATTTGGTTGACATCCATCATATTTCAAGAGAGGATCAAGATAAATTTGCTTTGTGGAGCCAACAAAAGGCCACACAGGCCCAACAAAGTGGCAGACTGTCTCAAGAAATTGTAGCCTTGACTATTCCACAAAAGAAAGGGGATGCCTTAATAATCAATAAAGACGAGTTTGTAAAGCCCAATACTAGTTTAGAAGGCTTGGCTAAACTGAAACCTTCTTTTCGCAAAGACGGAACCGTAACAGCCGGTAATGCTTCCGGGTTGAATGATGGCGCTGCAGCCCTATTGTTGGCCAACGAAGCCGGTATAAAAAGCTTTGGATTAAATCCTTTAGCGAGGGTAGTGAGCATGGGTGTTATAGGTGTAGAACCCCGAATAATGGGCATAGGTCCCGTTCAAGCCAGTCAACAAGCCTTGAAAAAAGCCGGGTTGAGCCTTGATCAAATCGATATAATTGAATTGAATGAAGCCTTTGCTGCCCAATCCTTGGCCGTGACTAGAAGCTTGGGTTTGAAGGATGATGATCATCGAATCAATCCGAATGGCGGGGCGATTGCTTTAGGCCATCCCTTGGGCATGAGCGGTGCTAGGATTGCTTATTCCGCTGCCTTGGAATTGAAAGAAAGGAATTTAAAATATGCCTTGGTTACCATGTGTATTGGGGTAGGACAAGGTTATGCCGTTATTTTAGAAAGAGCCTAAATATGCTGCGGGTTTCGTTTATCCAATCTGAATTGGTATGGGAAAACCCAGCAGCCAATCGCCAGTATTTTGGAAAAAAAATCGAAGCCTTAGCCGGTCAATCCGATTTGATTCTTTTGCCCGAAATGTTTACCACAGGATTTAGTATGAAGCCCGATGGAAAGGCGGAACCTTTTCCTGGCCCTACTTTGGATTGGCTGATAGAAAAAGCAAACAAAGCCAATGCTTGTATTTGTGGCAGTGTTATGAGTGAGGAAAAGGGCAAGTTTTACAATCGCTTACTTTTTGCAAAACCCGATGGCACTTACCAAGTATATAACAAACGCCATTTGTTTCGGATGGCAGGCGAAGACTTGGCCTATACCGCAGGCGAAGAACGGGTGGTGGTAGAATGGAAAGGTTGGCGGATTTTGCCATTGGTTTGCTACGATTTAAGGTTTCCTGTATGGAGTAGAAATGGGCTCTTTGAGAAACAAGAAAAAGGATTGGTGTACGACTTGCTGGTGTATGTGGCCAATTGGCCCGAGCGAAGAAGCTTGGCCTGGAAAACCCTGTTACCCGCCCGAGCCGTAGAAAATTTATCCTATGTGGCCGCCTTAAATCGAATCGGAATGGATGAAGTAGGTTTGAGTTATTCAGGCGATAGTGGAATCTATGATTTTCTAGGACAAAAGCTTTCTAGCACCCTAGCCCATCAAGAAGCTACAGAAACGGTATCGTTGGATAAAGCTGCCTTAGAAGCTTTCAGAATGCAGTTTCCGGCCTGGATGGACGCCGATGGATTTAGCCTTTAGACTGTAGTTTTAATTTTTGTTTCTACTTCGTTGGCCGTTTTTTTCTACCATTGTCGAAAATTAAACCCCATGAAATTCCTACAGTTTGCTGCCCCGTTGTTAGTAGCGGGAATGTTATCGATCCAAACCCAAGCCCAATCCGGATTTAAGGAGATAAAAGGGGGACACGCTTTCACCATAAGTTTACCCGAATACATGGATAAAACCATTGGATTGAACGACGCGGCTTTGCTTCAATTTAAGAATTCAGTAAAGGATATTGCCGGTATTGTGGTGGTTGATACCAAGGAGGAATTGCAGTTGGCTGAACTTAAATTTGCAAATCCGGAGGAGTTTTATGAGAGTTTTGTAAAAGACTTTTTGGTGGATGAAACATCGAAAAAATTCACCAAAACTATTTCTAAAGGTATGGGTAAAGTTAATTTTGTGGAGGCAGAAGCTTTCTATATGGACAAGGAGTTGAACATGGAGATTGGCTATTTTATCGGAATTGCTGAAACGCCTGTTGCTTTTTATAAAGTGCTTTGCTGGGGTACCACCGAAAATGAAGCCAAATACAAGGCCGATTTTCAAAAAATATTATACAGCATCAAGGATTGATTTAACCTTGAAACCAGGACTTGTTTGGCTTTTCTCTAGGAATGTGTTAATTGGTTAGGAGGTTGGATGAAACACCGTACCTTTGCAACCCATTTTTTCCATGAAGATTTTAACCATTGTTGGCGCCCGTCCCCAGTTCATTAAAGCTGGAGCCTTATCCAGGGCCATCAAGAAATATCCTGAAATTCAAGAACTTATCCTTCATACCGGACAGCATTTCGACGAAAATATGAGCGAGGTGTTTTTTAGGGAGATGGAAATACCCAAACCCGATTTCAATTTAGAAGTGAACGGGCTTTCGCATGGCGCCATGACAGGCCGAATGCTGGAAGGGATTGAAAAGGTAATACAGGAACAAAAGCCCGATTACGTTTTGGTTTATGGCGACACCAACAGCACCTTAGCTGGAGCCTTGGCCGCCGTAAAAATCCATGTACCAATAATTCATGTGGAAGCCGGCTTGCGTAGTTTTAATATGGCCATGCCCGAAGAGGTAAACCGCATTTTGACCGATAGAATAAGCCAGTGGTTGTTTTGTCCTACCCAAACAGCCATTGACAATCTCAAAAAGGAAGGATTTGACCAGTTTGGTTCAAAAATCCTATTGTCAGGCGATGTAATGCAAGATGCAGCTTTGTTCTATGCCCAAAAAGCAGGATTGGAAATTTTAGAAAAACTGGGGCTAAAGCCTGGAAATTATGTGCTTTCTACCTTGCACCGGGCCGAAAATACCGACGACCCAAAACGTTTGGCAGAAATTGTGGAAGCATTGAATGCCATCCATGCCGAAACCCCCGTGGTATTGCCTTTGCACCCACGAACCAAAAAGATATTGGAAATCCAAGGTTTGGTGCCCCAATTTACCATTATCGATCCGGTGGGTTATATCGATATGATTAGCCTTACCTCGAATGCAAAATTGGTGATAACCGATAGTGGAGGATTACAAAAAGAAGCCTATTTCTTTAATAAATTCTGCATTACCACAAGGGACCAAACGGAATGGGTAGAATTGATAAACGTTGGAGCCAACACTTTGGTTGGAGCCAATAAAGAGAAGATTTTGCAGGCCTGGAACACCTTTAAGACCAAAAGCTTTACGGCCGACTCCTTACTTTATGGAGGAGGGAAAGCCTGTGAGACCATTTGTGAAGCGCTTTTGGCCAATAAAAACTAAGTTGTTGTGAGCGAAACTACGGGCAAGGCATTCGATATGAAAATTTTGGCAAGGGTTTTTTCCTATGCCAATCCTTACCGCACCCAACTGTATAGCACTTTCGCCCTGACGCTGATTTTGGCTTTTCTTGGTCCCTTAAGGCCCTTGATGATCCAATACACCTTGGATGCTTATGTGGCCAATTTTGATTTGGGCGGACTGAAAATGATGACTTGGATTATGCTGGGTTTGCTGTTTTTGGAAGGGCTGTTGCAGTTTTATTATTCTTGGTTGACCAACTTTTTAGGTCAGGCCGTGATTTTTGATGTACGTACCAAGCTGTTTTCGCACATCGCCCATTTGCGTTTAAAATATTTCGACAATACCCCAATCGGTACCTTGGTTACACGTGTTATCAGCGATATTGAAACCCTAGCCGATGTGTTTTCCGAAGGGTTTTTGGTGATTATTGGCGACATTTTACGTTTGGTGGTTGCCATTGTGGTGATGTTGGTTGTGGATTGGCGTTTGGCCTTGATTTCTATTTCCACCGTTCCGCTGTTGTTGCTTTCCACCCGTTGGTTTAAAAATGCCATCAAGTCGTCGTTTCAGGATGTTCGGAATGCCGTTTCAAGTTTGAATGCGTTTTTGCAGGAACATATTACCGGAATGAGCATCATCCAGATTTTCAATCGAGAAAAGGAGGAGTTGGATGCCTTTAGGAAAATCAATGCCAACCACAGAGATGCCAACAACCGAAGCGTTTGGGCTTACAGCGTTTTTTTACCGGTCGTAGAGGTTTTGTCGGCAGTTAGCATTGGCTTGGTGGTTTGGTGGGGTTCAAAAAACGTTCTCGAAGGCAGTGTAACCCCGGGAAGTATTGTGGCTTTCATCATGTACATTAATATGTTGTTCAGGCCTATGCGCGACCTGGCCGATAAGTTCAATACCTTACAAATGGGTGTGGTGAGTTCGGAGCGCATATTTAAGGTTCTGGATACCCAAGAAATAATCCAGAACAAGGGAAACAAACGGGCCGACCAAATTGAAGGAGGAATCGCTTTCAAACAGGTGTGGTTTGCTTACAATGAAGAGGATTGGGTGTTGAAAGGAATTGATTTTTCGGTTGGGAAAGGCGAAAAGTTGGCCATTGTAGGTGCTACCGGTGCAGGAAAATCCTCCATCATCAATTTGCTTACAAGGTATTACGAGTACAACAAAGGCGAAATTTTAGTGGATGGCGACAATATTAGGGCCTATGATTTAGCCAGTTTGAGGCAAAACATTGCGGCTATTCCTCAGGATGTATTTTTGTTTTCGGGCAGCATTGCCGACAATATCTCCCTGCTGAATCCGGATTTATCAAGAGCTGAAATGGAGCAAGCCGCCAAAGCGATTGGAGCCCACGAATTTATCGAGAAATTGCCGGGCGCCTACGATTTTGACGTCAAAGAAAGAGGAAATATGCTTTCGGTCGGACAGCGTCAATTGATCGCTTTTGTAAGAGCCTACTTGTACAACCCTAAGATCTTGATTTTGGACGAGGCCACCTCATCGGTTGATACGGAAAGCGAGTGGTTGATCCAGTCGGCCCTTGAAAAATTAACCCATGGTCGAACGAGTATTATCATTGCCCATCGCCTCGCAACAGTGCAATTTGCCGATCGCATTTTGGTAATGGATAAGGGCGAAATCGTTGAGCAGGGAAGCCACGCCGCACTCATGCAAAAAGAAAATGGCGCTTACCGAAGGCTTTTCGAACTGCAATTTAAAAAGACAGAAACCCTTTTACAAGATTAGGCTATTTTTAATTTTTAGGCGGGCCACTTTTCGGCCATAACCATATTACCCCAAATAAAGCATTAGCAAGGGCCGAAAAGGTCGCGCTTTCGCTAGTACTCCTCGGTCTGCTCCGTGCCTCCGCATTCCTGTGGGGTACCACGCTCTATCGCTACCCGGGGTTCTTCGTGCCCGGGTGTAGGTGAAGTATGGGGCAGTGGTATTCCATGCCTGGGCAATAAATAGGAGGGAAATAGTAGTGAGAAATGAGTAGTGAGAAAATAGAAAATTATACCGAACTACCAATTCAGGATATCCCATAACTCATAACTCATATCTCATAACCTTCCTCACTACTCTTTTCTCTTTTCTCACTTTCCATTCTTCCCCAATTCTTAATTTTTAATTTACCATTTTTAATTCTTCCGTCCGGGTAGGGATAGCAGCGGATAGCCCACAGGGATGCGGAGGCACGGAGCAGACCGAGGACTAGAAGCGAATAGCCCGACCATGAGCCCAGTATACTGCCTAATCAGCGGAGAATGGTTGTGGCGAATGGGACCCGCCTAATAAAAAATAGGCTAAGACCTAAATTTTAGGAAAAAGTAGAAATTAAACCCAGAAATGTGCAATAGAAATGCATAAACGATTAACCAGTATCAAAAAGAGGAAATGAATTAGTCGAACGATTGGTTGGACTTGGAAGCGAGTTCCAAAACCTTTTCGTATTCGGCCGGGGAGAGGTCGTTGTAGAAGAAATTGATAGGGTTGATTTTTTCTCCTCCTTTGATTACTTCGTAGTGCAGGTGAGGTGCCGTAGAAGTTCCGGTGCTGCCTACATAGCCGATTATTTCGCCTCGTTTAACTTTTTGTCCGGGACGAACGGCATACCGACTTAAGTGACCATACAAGGTTTGGTAGCCATAGCCATGGTCGATAACGATATGGTTTCCGTAACCACGTGATTCGGCATCCGCAACCCGAACAACACCATCGCCGGTTGAATAAATTTCTGTGCCTGTTGGGGCGGCGAAATCGAGACCGGTATGGAAATGCATAATTTTATAAATGGGGTGGATACGGTAGCTAAAACCGCTGGCGATGCGGGTAAGGTCTTTGTTACTAATGGGTTGTATAGCCGGGATTGATTTCAGCATTACCTCTTTGCTTTTGGCCAATTTAATAACCTCATCGAATGATTTGCTTTGCACAACCAACTGGCGTGTAATGCGATCGAGCCTATCCGAAGTTTCAGTAATGAGCTCAGCATTTTCGTAACCACTGAGTCGTCCGTATTTATTGGCACCGCCGCTTCCGGCCTGGCGTATGGTAGAAGGGATTGGTTCCGCTTCAAAAATAACACGGTAAATATTGTCGTCGCGTTGTTGAATATCGCTCAATACCGCTTCAATTTGACCAAGTTTGTTGTTTAAGATTTCGTATTGCAGCTTCAGTTGGTCTCTTTCCCTAAGCAGTTGTTTTTCTTTTGGGGAGTCGAAGTAGGAATAGGCGAGTGCAATGGTAATGGCGGCAAAAACCAATCCAGAGGCCAAATAGGAAAGAATCTTGAGGATACGCTCTCTCAAGGTTATTTCCACTTTCTCGTATTTCAGAGATTTGGCATTGTATCTAAATTTTACCTTACTCATTTAAAAAGGACGGCAAAGGTAGCAAAATAAAAAATGGACTAGTCGGCTTAACACTTTTTCGCTTGGGCCTCTATTCTACTAAGGAGTTGTTCCATTATTGGATTTGGTATTACTTTGCAGCCTTGATTCTACCATTTTTAAATAAAGCGGATGTTTGGCTATTGGTTTTGATCAATGGGCTGCACCACCCAGTGTTGGATGGTTTGATGCCATTTATCAGTACCAATTGGTTTTGGCTACCTGTTTGGGCTTGGGTGCTTTGGTTATGGTACGATAAATTGGGTGGTCAGGCTTGGTTTCCTATTCTGCTTTCCGTATTGCTCGTTGTTTGGACTGATCAAACTTCTGCCCATTTGTTGAAACCTTTTTTTGAACGGTTGCGGCCTTGTTGGAATCCGGAATTAGTTGGGAAGTTGCATCTGTTGGAAGGAATATGCGGTGGGAAATATGGTTTTGTATCGTCGCATGCTGCTAATACCGCAGGGTTTATGGTTTTTACTTGTATCATCATTCGCAAGGCCTGGTTGAAATGGCTTTGTTTGGCTATGGTACTATTGGTTGGCTACAGCAGGGTTTATTTGGCGGTTCATTATCCGATGGACATTATATTGGGATGGTTGCTCGGAGTTGTTTTTGGACAGTTGATGGTTTACCTTTACTTTACATTTTTGCCTAAACTAAAATGAAGGATTTGTTTTTAGTTGCCTTTGGTGGTGCTGCCGGAAGCGGATTGCGTTGGTGGATGGGCGGTTTGCCTTTGTTTCAAAGCAGTTTCCCTTATAAAACCTTGTTCGTTAATGTATTGGCTACGGCCGTATTGGGTTTTCTGTTTGTATTTATGGCCAAGACGCAAGTTGTTTCTAAGGAGATTCGCTTATTACTTGGCGTTGGTTTTTGTGGCGGCTTGAGCACCTTTTCAACCTTTAGTTTAGAAACATTCGAGTTAATCCGATCAGGCAATTGGACCGAAGCCTTGCTTTATCCTATGGCCAGTGTTCTGCTATGCTTGGCTGTTCTGTTTTTACTTTCCAAACTATAGGCAGGCAGTTCGTCCCCCATCCACTGGCAAATTGATACCGGTAATATAAGCGGCGGATGGCGAGCAAAGGAAAGCAACGGCCGCTGCAGTTTCTGCCGGACTGGCAAAGCGTTTCATAGGAACTTCGTGTAACATTTCTTCCTTCAGCGCTTCGATAGATTTTCCGGTCTTTTCGGAGCGGGTTTCCAAGATTTCAGCAATGCGATCTGTATCGGTAGCCCCTGGTAGAACATTGTTGACCGTAATTCCGAAGGGAGCTAATTCGAGACTTAAGGTTTTAGACCAGTTTGCTACAGCGGCGCGGATGGTATTGGAAACCCCGAGGCCGGGAATAGGTTGCTTGACGGAGGTACTGATAATGTTTACAATTCGACCATAGCCATCCGCTTTCATGCTTGGTAAAACATGTTGTACAAGGATGTGGTTGCAAAGAAGATGGTTTGAAAACGCCGTTTGGAAATCGGCTTCCGATGCGTTAACGATCGGACCGGCAGGGGGACCGCCCGTATTATTCACTAAAATATGGTATTTTGTTTTTGATTCCGACAAGGAGGATTTTAAGGAATCGATAGCCGAAAAATCAGCCACAAGGTAATTGTGGAATTGGGAAGGGGTTGATCGAAGTTGACCTAAGGTTTCCACCAGTTTGTTCTCGTTTCGGGCGATGAGGGTAACATTGGCGCCTAGTGCTGCAAGTTCAATAGCAATGGCTTTTCCTATTCCTCGGGTGCTTCCACCAACGAGCGCATTCTTACCGAAAAGGTTAATATTCATGCCGACGAAGATAGAAACATTGCGGGTTTGCTTGGATTTTTTAGGAACGAAAGTGTTTTTGACTTACTTTTGCGCCCTCAAAATTACCCGCTAATCATGACAGAATACGGACTTAAATCGCCTAATGCCAGCGTGGCACAATTAGGCTTAAAAAATGTAGCAGCTGCATATTGGAATTTGAATGTGGCCGAATTGGTAGAAGATACCATCCTTTTAGGTGATGGTGTATTATCGGATACCGGCGCTTTATCTATTGATACTGGAGAGTTTAAAGGTCGCTCGCCAAAGGATCGTTTCATTGTAGCTGATGAAAAAACCAATGATTCTGTTTGGTGGGGTGATATCAACATCAAGTTTTCTCCAGAGAAATTTGATTTATTGTACGACAAGGTATGTGCGTATTTGACTGGTAAAGAAGTGTATGTGCGTGATTCTTACGCTTGTGCCGATCCAGCTCATCGTTTGAATGTGCGTGTAGTTACTGAATTCCCTTGGCAAAGTATTTTTGCTTATAATCTATTCTTGCGTCCAACCAATGCTGAAATTGAGAATTTTCAACCGGAATGGACAATTTTGGCTGCACCAGGTTATTTTTCTGATCCAGCAAAAGATGGAACCCGTCAACACAATTTCGCTATCTTGAATTTCACAAAAAAGGTGATTTTGATTGGTGGAACTGGTTATACCGGCGAAATGAAAAAAGGTATTTTCTCTGTGTTGAACTATATCCTTCCTCATGAGCGTAATGTATTATCGATGCATTGCTCAGCCAATATCGGAGCAGATGGAGACACGGCTATTTTCTTTGGCTTGTCGGGTACTGGTAAAACAACTTTGAGTGCTGATCCAAACCGTAAACTTATTGGCGACGATGAGCATGGATGGGCAGAGAATAGCGTGTTTAACTTTGAAGGGGGATGTTATGCCAAATGTGTAGATCTTACCAAGGAGAAAGAACCTCAGATTTTTGATGCCATTAAATTTGGTTCTTTGCTTGAGAATATCGAATTTTATGAAGGAACAGCAACGGTTGATTATGCCAATATTTCAAAAACAGAGAATACGCGTGTAAGTTACCCAATCCACCATATTTCAAATGCAGTTGAACCCTCTATTGGTGGTATTCCTAAAAATATTTTCTTCCTTACCTGCGATGCAACGGGTGTGCTACCTCCGATAAGCAAACTAACCATCGGACAAGCCATGTATCACTTTATTTCGGGATATACGGCCAAAGTTGCCGGCACTGAAGTGGGTGTTACTGAGCCACAAATGACTTTCTCGGCCTGCTTTGGTAAAGCCTTTTTGCCATTGCACCCTACTAAATACGCTGAATTGCTTGGTAAAAAGATTCACCAGCACAATGTAAACGTTTGGTTAGTAAATACTGGCTGGGTTGGTGGTTCCTATGGCGTAGGTGAGCGTATTAAACTTCGCTACACCCGTGCTTTGATTACTGCTGCATTAAACGGAACCTTGAATGGGGTTAGTTTTGAGTCTCATCCTGTGTTCGGTGTTTCCTATCCTACCGCTTGCCCAGAAGTTCCAACTGAACTTTTGAACCCAAGAAATTCATGGGCGAATAAAGAATTGTACGATCAAAAAGCAAACCATTTGGCCGAAGCCTTTGTAAAAAACTTTGCACAATATGCCAGCAATGCAAATGAAGAAATTCTTTCTGCAGCGCCAAAGGTGAATGCTACAGTTTAAATTTTGGAATTAGGCTCTTTACGCCTTTCAAAAGAAACTTTCTTTTGAAAGGCGTTTTTTTTGCAGATGAAGTTTGTAGGTTTAGAACCAAAATATTCAAAGAGCTGATTTCAAAAGTCAACCTACTCTAATTTGTTGGGGTTAAATCGTATTAGCCTTTCCATTTCGTTTTCTAGAATACTCGACTTGTAGGGATGAATTGGGCTTGTCTTAATCCCAAATTAATCAATAGGAGGATTTATTAATCCGAACTACTTGATTTAGTTGGGTTTACCCCTCCCGAAGAAATTTCGGGATAGCAGTTGTTATCAATTTGGCCATACAAATTGATTTACAACTGGTTAATCGTTTATGCATTTTTAATGCGTAATCTGGGTTAATTTAAGGTTAAAGTTTTGGCCTTGAATCCTTATTCCTTATTATGCTTGGAATTAAAATATTAGTTCGCCTTGAAAACCATGAAATTTTTTTAAAAAACTTAACCTTATATTTACTCTATCGAAACCCTTGACCAACATGGCAAGGGTTATTTTGTCTAAAACTATTTGCATATGGTAAACGTTGACTCTGGAAAATTAAAACTAGCGCTTCTGATTATCTTGTTGTTGGTAGGATTGGGCCTTTTTATGGTTCGTAATATCTATACCTCACAAAAAGCCTTTCATCAGGAGGAGGCCATAAATAATACCGTTGGTGGTAATTCACTGGCTTCCGCACAGATAAAAAGATAGTTCAATTCTTCGTCTTCTTTTTATTAGCGGGCAGTTTTCAACATCTTATAAACAAAGCTTGAATACTTCCCAAAAAGAGGAGAGGCCGCAATACTATTGTATTACGACCTCTACTTTCAAAAATCGGAAGTCAAAAGACTTTATTGTACGGGTTCACCTTTGGCCACCTTCTTTATTAATTCGAAGAGGTGGTCTTCATCGCCTTCATTATAGCTATTGTGTTGCCAAACGATTTTACCCTTTCCATCCAGCAAAAAGGTGTGGGGGATAGTGTTTACATTGAGTTGACGTTTGAAATCCCCGTTTTGGTCCAATAGAATTTCATAGGGCCAAGCTTTTCCATTAACAAAAGGAGCAACCCTTGCGGCGTTTCGAGCATCGTCGATTGAAACAGCATAAATTTTCACTCCAGTTTCTTTCTGGATATCGCCATAACTGTCCAATATATTTGTAAGTTCATTTACACAAGGTTTACACCAAGTAGCCCAAAAACTTAGGACAATTGGTTTGCCATCGTTTTGAATTTGGGTGGTGTTGAAGGTTGAGCCATCCAGCTTCTTAATATCGATGGAAGGCAAACTGTTTTGGGCAAAGGTATTTAAGCCTAAAAGCAGAAAAGTAAGGGTGATTAGCTTTTTCATGTGACAAAAAAAATCCGGCACAAAGTTGACAATCTTTGTGCCGGAAATAAAAAGGAGGCAAAAATTATTTGCTTAAGTTGATTTTCGCGTTGATGTTTGATTCGCCAGTAGCCACTTTCACGAAATACATTCCGTTAGCGTTAGCAGTAAGGTCGATTGGGTAAACATAAGCACCTGGTACAACTGATTTGGTTTCTTTGTAAACCACTTGTCCAGCCAAATTTGAAATTTCAATTGACAAGGTTGTAGTGTTTTTTACTTCAAATCCTACAGAGGCTACACCATTGGTTGGATTTGGGAAAACATTGAAGGAAGCTGTATTGATAGCCTCTTCTATTCCTGTAAATTGAGCATTCATTTTTTTGTCATCTGTATCAGCGAAAGAACCACCTTGAAGTAAAGTATTGCCATTAGCATCCAATACTTGATATCCTCCATTACCATAATCACAGCACATTCCATCTCCGTACTCATCTGACATTACGAAACGGTAGCAATCAGAGGCTGGCAAGGTAACTGTAACATCGGTTTGTGGGAATTCACCTGGAGCAGCCTGATCGGTGTAAGGTCCACCTGAACCACCTGTAACAACTTGGTTGTTTGATTTTCTGATTTTCCAAGAAGACTCAGAACCATATTGGTCGATAGTAATTTTTACTACCACCGTTTGGGTAGCAACTACTGGAGCCATAGAAATCGAAGCCGAACTAGCATTGTTGGCAGCTACTATGTCGTTTGGAGTAGTAATAGTAAAGTCAACAGTTGAAGTTGAAGCGATTGAAGTAGTTCCAACAGTTACAGTAGCTTCTTCAAATTGATCCAAATTTCCAGTCCAGTCGTAAGAAGCAACTTGGTTTCCACCGGTAGCTGCTGTAATAGTAGCAGCAGTAAGGGCCTCAACACCTTTGTTTTGAATTTTCACTTTCAAAGATACATCACTACAAGTAGCGGTTTCTCCGGTATAGGCAACCATTTCAGCATCAATTGGATTGGTGCAAGCCAAAGCATTGGTGTGGTGACGTTCAGCAGTCCAGTATTCCAATACTTCAGAAGGACTGATATGCCATACCTTTTTTGAAGGACAAATCATATATAAGGTTGGAAAAAATCCAATTTGCAAAGCGTCAGCAGAAGTTGCATCATCGCAGATTGGGTAAGGCGTTCCAGCAGTCCAGTCACCTTGGGTGAAACCAGCATAGTCTTGGCTAGTTGTAGTACCTTGGATTTGGGCCAAAGTGTTTGTAGATTCCCCCTCAATGTAGAAAACCATTACTTCGTTTGTTCCGGGAGGGCCATAAGAGTTGTAAAGTTCTTCCAAGATTCCTGTTTGGTGGAAATTCCAACATGGACCGCACCAAGCCGCAGATACATCAATAAAAACTGTTTTACCAGAATTCAAAATGGTGTATAGATTGTACTGATTACCGTTAAGATCGGTAAGGTTGAGGTCTGGACAGGTAGTGCCATTGGCCATCTGTGCAGATGCATTACTGCCAATGCTAAGAGCAAATGCAGCTGCTGCAAAGAATTTGTAAAGTTTTTTCATTACTGAAAGTGATTTGTGAAATAGGTTCCAAATGTAGGAATTTTATATATCTGTTAAATTTTTTTTATCTTTGCCTATCTATACTCATATGAAGAAAATTTTACTTGGCCTTGCCGCTCTTTGCACTTCTAGCTTTTCAGGATATTCTCAAAACAGCTTAATTCTGGAAGATATCGACAATATTGTAATGGGAAATGAAACCACTCCAATGGAATCATTTGTTACCCTGATCAATACCCAAAATTACCAGATTACGGTAGGTGCCAAACGAAAAGTGATTACCCCTGTAGCCGGATCTACCAATTTCTTTTGTTGGGATGTGTGCTACCTTGAACAAATTGATAGCTCCTCTGGCGAATTGACCATTGGCGGAAATGATACGCTTTATAATTTCTATGGGCACTATGCCGGACAAGGAAATCCTGGCCTTTGTGTTATTGAATATTGTTTCTTCGATATTGATTTTCCAACAGATTCAGTTTGTTACCGTGCCAACTATTATGGCGGCGTTACTGGAATAGAAACGCTTGAATCAGCGAAAGAAGGTGCTGTATTGTATCCGAATCCAGCCCAAGGCCAAGCAACTTTGACCTACAAAACACAAAATGCTGGAAATTATTCCTTTGTTTTGGTAGATGTAATGGGACAAATCGTGCGTCACCAATCATTGCAAACAGGATTTTCTGGTGATTTGAACATCGACCTAAATGAGCTTGCAAATGGCCTATACACTTACCAGCTTTGGAGAAACAATGCCGCTGTTACAAGTGGCAAATTCGCTATAAAGCACTAGGCTGTTTTTAGCAACTCTTCTACCAACTTAGGCACTCCTTCTCCTGCTTTTTCGGCCATGATGGTCAAATGTTCTATCCTGCCAATATTTTGTGGATTGGGGTCAACAAGGTATTTTGGAATGCTGCGATCTGCATAACTCAACAAACCTGCAGCCGGGTAAACATTTAACGAAGTACCAATCACCAAGAAAATATCAGCTACCGAAACTAAACTCATGGCCATATCCATCATGGGTACAGCCTCTCCAAACCAAACGATATGCGGTCGAAGCTGCGAGCCTAATTCGCACTTGTCGCCCATTTTCAGCTCCCACCCCGCTAAATCATAAATTAAGTTGGGCTTAACTGTACTTCTTACTTTTCGAATTTCTCCATGCAAGTGAAGCACTTTCTTGCTCCCAGCTCTTTCGTGTAAATCATCAATGTTTTGGGTGATGATATTTACATCAAATTTCTTTTCTAGCTTAACCAAGGCCTTGTGCGCTGCATTGGGCTGTACCTCCAACACTTGCTTACGCCTAAGGTTGTAAAACTCGTTAACCAAGGCCGGATTTTTGTTCCAAGCCTGAGGAGTAGCCACATCCTCAATTTTGTAATTCTCCCACAACCCATCACTGTCCCTAAAGGTTTTTATCCCACTCTCGGCACTAACCCCCGCTCCAGTAAATACTACAATGCGTTTTTTCCCCATGGTTCTTTCTTACAAAGTTACCAATTCATCAGGTCTTTTCCAATATCACTACGAAAATATTTGCCTTCATAATCAACCACTTGCGCACCTTTTAAGGATTTAGCTACGGCCTCTTCGATGGAGTTCCCAAAGGCAGTAATCGCCATAACTCTACCCCCATTTGTTACTACCCCACCTTCTAGCTGTTTTGTGCCCGCATGAAAAACCAAGGCGTCTTCCACTTTTTCAATCCCGCCCATTACCTTGCCTTTTTCATAGGCCTCTGGATAACCACCAGCCACCAACATTACCGTGGTGGCGGTTTCAGGCCTAATTTTAAGTTCTATTGTATCCAATTTGCCTTCTGCTACAGCCTTGAATACTTCTACCAAATCATTCTCCATCCTCGGAATCACTACTTCGGTTTCCGGATCACCCATCCTACAATTGTATTCAATTACCATCGGTTCTCCACCTACATTCATCAATCCAACGAAAATAAAACCTTTGTAAAGTATGCCTTCCTGCTTCAAACCCGCAATGGTTGGAATAACAATCCGCTCTTCTACCTTCTTCATAAAGGCTTCATCAGCAAATGGAACCGGAGAAACAGCACCCATCCCGCCTGTATTCAAGCCTTTGTCGCCTTCACCTATTCTTTTATAATCTTTGGCAGAAGGTAAAAGTTTGTAGGAATGTCCATCACTCAAGACAAACACTGAAATTTCAATGCCTTTCATAAATTCCTCAACCAGCACTTTTGCACTGGCCGCTCCAAATTTGGCATCTTGAAGCATCGCCCTAAGCTCTTCCTTTGCTTCTTCCAAGGTTTCAGGTATTACCACCCCTTTGCCAGCTGCCAATCCATCTGCTTTGAGAACATAAGGTGGCTGCATGGTTTCCAAAAAGGCCAAACCTTCCACTAAACTTCCTTTGTCGAAGGTTTGGGCCTTGGCGGTAGGTACACCATACTTTACCATAAAAGCTTTTGAAAAGTCTTTGCTGCCTTCCAGTTGGGCTCCGTCTTGTTGCGGACCAATCACAGGAATGTTCCGAAGCAAGTCTTTTGATAAAAAATAATCATGGATGCCTTTTACCAAGGGATCTTCAGGACCTACCACCACCATGCCAATCTTGTTTTCCACAACGAATTTCTCCAGCGCAGGAAAATCATCTATGGCAAGGTTAACATTGGTTCCACATTGGGCAGTACCCGCATTTCCTGGGGCAATAAATAGTTTCGATAATTGGGGGCTTTGTGACAGTTTCCAAGCAAAGGTATGTTCACGTCCACCAGAGCCAAGCAGTAAGATATTCATGGGAATTTTGCACAAAACTAAACCAAATGTGTCGGCAATGGTCATTCCAAGCTAATTTCACCACCTAAAACACTAAAAAAATGCTACGATTGGTATTGATGAGGCATGCAAAAAGCAGCTGGGCCGATAACAACCAACACGATTTCGACCGGCCCCTCAACCACCGAGGTATCCGAAATGCCAAGGAAATGGGCCTTTACCTCGCGCAAAAAGGAATTTCGGTTCAACGCATACTTTGCAGTCCAGCCAAACGAACCCAGGAAACCCTCGAACTGGTGCAAGAAGGTTTGCAGGTACACGAAACCAAGCTTTGCCCTAATTTATACGAAGCTAGTTTAGGCGAAGTGCTTTCCGAAATACAAAACCAAGCCGATTGCCCCCTTTTGATGGTCTTGGGCCACAATCCATCTATTTCATACACGGCAGCCTATTTGGCCAATCAAGACATAGAACATTTTCCTACTGGAGCTGTTCTCTGCCTTGATTTCGATATCCAAAATTGGGACGATATTCAACCTCATTCAGGTACAATCGTCTTTAAGAAATTTCCAAAAGAATTATGAACCTGGTTTGTAACATACCCACCTAGAATCGGTAAAAGGCTTTATCATGATGCAGCAAACCAAAGCCGTTCAACAATTCCAAAAAATCGAGTTCTTTTCGCCTCTCAACGAAAGCTTGTTCGAGCTTCTTTTGTCGCAAATGGAAATGAAGAAATTATTGCCCGGAGAGGTGGTTCTTACCAAAGGCCAGCAAAACGAACATTTCTTCTTCATAGAAAAGGGAGCTATTAAATTTCAAGAAGACAAAGACATCTTAGCTTTATTGGATGGCGGAAAATTCTTCGGCGAAATGGCTTTGCTTGGATCCGAAGAGCGAAACCTCACAGCCATCGTGGTGATGGATACCATTGTTTGGAAAATTTCACGCGATAAGTTTATTGAAACCCTAAGTCCTGAACCCAAAATATTGGCCAATGTAATTAGCAAACTTACCGAACGACTGATGAAGCAAAACATCAGCACCTTAGCCAAAATAAAATTGAGGGAAAAGGAATTAATTAAGGAAAATGCACAATTGACAAGGAATTTGGAAGAAGGTCAAGAAGAGTTGGATTTGCTGAAAAGGAAATTGAAAACAGCCAATGCCAAAATTCAAACCTCGGACGACAAAAAGCTGTACTTGCCTCTTTCTAAAAGCTTTATCAATGCCATTAATGCCATGACAGAGGCAGAATATACCCGTTTGGCTGAAGAAATACATACCTTTCGAAAAGGAACCCGAACGGAGGTAAAACGGGCGAAAGTGAGTGAAATAATGGACGAAAACCTTAGAAACGCTTACCTCTCCTTTCAATCCGAAATCAATTCGGCCCAAATTCTCATCCAACGGGAATATACCAAAAGCAACCTCGAAATTGTGGTCAACCGCAAGGAGTTTGGTGGAGTGCTGCAAAATGTGTTGGATTTTATTTTTGATAACCTTCAACGCAAATTCCAAAAATCAGCCTTCGATTATATCCCAAAATTGACTGTTTCCATCGACCAAAATGCCTTTGGAAATATGATTCGGTTCAAGTTCAATGGTATTAAAATCGCCACCCAAAATTTCGATGCTACGGAGTACAATGCCTTTACTTCACCCATGAAAAGCAATTCGGATTATTGCTTCGATTTGTTTACTTGTGGTATGATTATCAAGCACTTATATCATGGAAAGTTGATGTACCTTGGCGAAGAAAGTCTCAACACCATCGAATGGTACCTAGGCGACCAAGTTGGTTCAAACTAGAAAGTATAAGGCCTAAGCTTACCCGTTCAGAAAGGGATATTTAATTTTATTTGGCGTGCCCTTTTCGCTACAACCTTTCCTCCTTTTATTGGGCTGTAGTGCTAGCGAAAAGGCCGGGCTATTCGTTGCAAGTCCTCGCGCCTTTCGCTTCGCTTAGGCCGCTGTGGGCTTTCCACTGCTATCCCTGCCCGGAAAATGCAGTTGAGCAAATGAATAAACTTTTGAATCTAAAGTAATCAATCGGAAGATTTATTAATCCGAACTGCTTGATTTTGTTGGGTTTACCCCGATTAGCAACGGGTAACTCGTTTTTGCATTTCTAATACGTTTTCTTGGTTAAATCGGCAGATTGTTAGAATAGTTTGGTTGAAATACTTACACAATTTTTATTAGCCAATTTGCTTCTTAGCCAATTGTACGTATTTTCGTTTCCATGATTGGTTGGGTTAGAAAATGAAATTGAATTCTAAATTTAGGAAGGTGTTTGTTGTTCCTAAACATGGGTAGAATTCATGGGTTAATGAAAGAACTGACCAAAAGGATAGTTTTAAAAACTCCTGCTGGCATAGTTATAAAAAGTTGAAAATAAACCATTTGGAGGCTCAATAGAGGGTTCCATTTCATAAAGTAAAGACAAAAAGAACGAATTGCACGTATATGGCCGAAGTAAATAAACCTAACCCTATTCTATGGATGGATCGACTAAGGGTTTTTTCAACCCTCTCGGTAATCCTTTTGCATGTTGTAACGAATATGGTACATTCCTTTGGTACCATTTCAGAAAGCCAATGGTGGATAGGAAATTTGTTGGATAGTTCTGTAAGGTTTTGTGTGCCCATTTTTTTAATGATTTCAGGCGCTCTTCTTTTAACCCGCGATAATTCAGATATCAACCATTTTTTATCCAAGCGGGTGTCAAGAATCTTATTCCCATTTATATTTTGGAGTTTGGCCTATGATTTCAGAACTTTTTGGGTGATGCATGCAGAGCAAAAACCCTTATCACCTGAATTTGTTTTGGAATTTATTCTTGGTTCATTCAAAAACGGGGCTGCTTTTCATATGTGGTATATTTATGTTTTAGTTGGGCTTTATCTGTTTTTCCCTATTGTGGGTAAGTGGATACGAAATAGCTCAACGAAAGAAATCCACTATTTTTTAGCCATTTGGATTGTTACTTTATTTTTTAATTACCCTTACGTTTCAACCTATTTGCCAGATTTCAATTTGAGGTATTTCGCAGGCTATATTGGTTATCCGATATTGGGCTATTATTTAATGACTCGTACCTTTTCGAATCCAATAAGAAATGCTGGTCTATTTCTTTTCCTTGGGGTTCTTATTACTGCCTTTAGCACATTCTATTTTTCACTACTAAACAAGACCTTTGTTCATACCTTTTATGAATACCTAACACCTAATGTATTACTCAGCTCCATAGGTGTTTTTTTACTTTTTCAATACGGGACACTAAAATTTACCCCTTGGATAGATAAGCTCATTGCGTTTGTAGGAAACTATAGTTACGGAATTTACCTTGTTCATGTTTTTGTCCTTTGGGAATTAGGAAAATTTCATCTTTCATATTCCTTTGTTCATCCCTTGATAGGTATCCCACTCACAACCATTGCCTGTTTTGTACTCTCTACAATAGTGGTGTGGGCTATCAGCAAATTGCCATTTGGTAAATATATTTCAGGATAAGTAAAACCGATTTCTACTTTATTTTATCCTTAACGAATCGGAATAGCAAAGCCGAATTTTGTTCCATAGCCAGGTTTACTCTCCACCCAAAGGTTACCACCTTCCACCTCAACCATTTCTTTACAAAGCCTTAAACCGATACCAAGCCCCTTTTCACCGCTTGTGCCCGAAGTTGAATTTTCCTTTTTCCAATTGAAAAGTTTGTCGATTTGAGCCTGTTCCATACCAATGCCTGTATCGCTTACCTGAACTTTTAAAAAGCCATCGACTACCAAGGTTTTAACTGCTATTTCTCCGTGTTCAGTAAATTTATTGGCATTGATGAGCAAGTTTCTCGATAGCAATCGTAAAACGTTTTCATTAAGTTTGAGTGTTCCTATTTCCGAAATTATGGTTATCGTATTTCCTTTGGCCTTGGTTTGTAGCGAATTCATTTCAACGATTTCCTTCAACGCATTTTCAACCGACACTTCCCGAATGAGAATATCCTTGCCTTGAAACTGCTGTTTGGCCCAACTAACCATGCCATCCAAAAGTCCCAAAGAATTTTCAACATAATGCCCCGATTCTTTGATTAGTTCTAAAGCTTCTTCGGGACTTAAATCGCCCGAGTTCAATAAATCAATGATTTGCCACAGGCTGGCCAAGGGCGAACGCAAGTCATGAGCAATTACGCTTAAAAGTTTGGCATTTGATTCGTTCAGCTTTTTAAGTTCTTGGGCCTGAAATTCCATCTTCCGTTTGCTAATGCGAAGCTCCAACTGCTTAGTTACTTGCTTTGACAACACTTCGATGGAATTGGCCTGAAGGGGCGTTAAGTGGCGTGGAACCCGATCGATGACACAAAGTGTTCCGAGCTTGGTTCCGTTGGCCATAATGATTGGATACCCTGCATAAAATCGAATATCGGGCGCATTGACCACCAAAGGATTGTCGTGGAAGCGTTCGTCGTTCAAGGCATTTTCGACTTCAAATAAATGATCGTCTAATATCGCATGTGAACAAAAGGCTACGGTACGGCTTGTTTCATTTACTTCCAAACCAACTTTAGCTTTGAACCATTGCCTACGGTCATCCAAAAGGGTAATAACTGAAATAGGGGTTTCGCATATTTGGGAAGCCAATTGCACAATGTCGTCGAATTCCTTTTCAGGATCCGAATCCATGATTTCTAGCTCCATCAGGGTTTTTAACCTTTCTGTTTCGTTTGGGGGAAGTTTTGCTGTTAGCATAGAAGAAGTAAAAATGGGTTTTTATTTCAATTTCCTATGGTATAAGTTTCAAAACAACAATTTCAGCTACTTTTGAAGTGTGATGAAAAACGTTTTGGTTACAGGTGCAACCGGTTTGCTGGGTTCTCATATTGCCTTGCAATTGCTTCATGAAGGATGGACAGTTAAATGTCTTGTACGGGATATAAATAGAAAGGTTGAAACAGAACGAATTTTTAGGCATTATGGAGAAAAGGCAAAGCAGCTTTTCCCAAAAATCGAATGGGTTGAAGGGGACATTTTGGAAATAAACACCTTGCTCCAACACATCCAACCAGGTGATTATGTGGTTCATAGTGCGGCTTGGGTTTCGTTTTTGCCTCACGAATTTATGAAAATGTTCAAGATTAATGTAGAAGGTACGGCCAATGTGGTAAATGCTTGTTTGGAAAAGAAGGCGGCCAAACTCTGTCATATTTCTTCCGTTGCAGCCATAGGAAGAAGCATGGAAGAAAGCCATTACTCAGAGACAAGCACTTGGAAGGACAATGAAACAAATACCCAATATGCCATAAGCAAGTACAAAGCTGAATTAGAGGTTTGGCGGGGCTCAGCCGAAGGATTGAATATGGTAATTGTCAATCCAGCAACCATTATTGGTCCGGGCAACTGGGAGCAAAGCAGTGCGGCCTTGATCAATAAAGTATGGAAGGGCAATAAGTACTATACAAGCGGAATTAATGGGTTTGTGGATGTAAGGGATGTGGCTACAATTTCAATAAAGTTAATGGAAAGTACGCTTTCGGACGAGCGTTTTATTGCTTGTGGCGAGAATCTACCCTTTCGGGAGCTTTTCAATTTGATTGCAGATGCCTTAGGAAAACCTCGACCAACCGTGGAAGCCAAACCTTGGGTGGCCCAAATCGTTTGGAGATTAGGCTGGTTAGGGTATATGTTGTTCGGCAAAGTACCATTCATAACCAAAGAAAGCGCTCGAACAGCCATGTTTAAAAGTCAGTTTTCGAACGAAAAAGTGAAAAAAGCCCTAGATTTTAGCTTTATTCCTTTACCGGCAGCCATTAAGCATGCTTGTGATTGTTTTTTGAAAGACAAGGGAATAAACTCCTAAGCTAAATTGGGAGAGGAGAAACAACCATTTGCATTGCCTGTTACCAATCGGCGATCCCTTTGAGGACTGGGCGTTCAAAAGCTCTTTATAAAAATCAACCTATCTAACTTTTGACATGTCAGGGCCTGAAATATGTTGACCGTTTTAAAAGGAAAAGTAATTTTTAAAACCAACATAAAAATGGCAACAAGAACAGAGTACAAATTAAGTCGTTCGGAACGGCAAAAGCGAGTTTTCAGTGAAGAATTCAAACGAGAAAGAGTAAAGGAGATTGATATGAAAGCGACCACAGTTTCCCAAGTATCTAGGACCTATGAGGTAAATCAATGTAATGTTCGGAAGTGGATGGAGAAATATAGTAAGCAATACAAAAAAGGCTTACGTTTGGTAGTAGAAATGGAAAGCGAAACAAAAAAGCTACTAGAGCTTCAGGCAAAAATAGCAGAACTGGAGCGTATTGTCGGACAAAAACAGGTTCTGATAGACTTTCAGGCGAAGATGATAGAGATAGCGGAGCAGGAGTTCGGGATAGACATAAAAAAAAATCCGAGAAAGAACCATCATCCACTTCTGGGAGCACAGGGAAGAACTCGACTACAGCTTAAATAGGTTTTATGCGGCTATAGGCGCCAGCAAGCAATCAGTGCACCAGATGCTAAACAGGCGCATGCGTAGCGAAGTAGAACAATCTTACCTAATGCAGTTAATAGAGGACATACGCAGTGATCACCCGACTATGTCATGCCGAGCTATGTACCACAAGATACAGCCAGGCACCATAGGCAGGGATAAGTTCGAGGCGTTGTGCAAACAATGGGGCTATTCCTCCATTCGTCCAGTCAACTATCAACGCACTACGGATAGCAAAGGGGTAATAAGATTTGATAATCTTTTGGAGAAAGCACAAATTACTGGCATGAATCAAGCTTATGTTAGCGATATCACCTATTTTGAGTTGAATAATCGATTCTACTACATCACCTTTATCATGGATGCCTTTACAAGGTACATAGTCGGATATGCGGTATCCGATAGACTTTTGACAGAAAGTACCACCTTGTTAGCCTTGAAAATGGCTTTAAAAAACAGAAAAGGTAAACTACCGAAGTTAATAATCTTCCATTCTGATGGTGGTGGTCAATATTTTGACAAAATATTCCTACAACTAACTAAAAAGTACGACTTCTTGAATAGTATGTGCGAGTTTGCATACCAGAATGGAAAGGCGGAACGTATAAATGGGGTAATAAAAAATAACTATCTGAAACACTGGGAGATAAAGACATATAAGGATTTAGTTAGCAATGTTGACCGTGCGGTACATCTTTACAATACAGGAAAACCACATAAAGAACTCAAAATGAAAACACCATTGCAAATTGAAAAGGAACAATTAAATTTGCAACAGCAAACAAAGCCGAAGATGACAGAGTCATTTGACGCAGAAAGTCAATTGGTTCGGGGCATTGAGCCCCTCCCAATTGAAGCAAACAAAGCATCAGAATCTAGATGTATTTTCCACAAAATATTATCTGAAGGATGAGAGAAAGCGGTCAACGTTTTTTAGGCATTGACAACATTTCTTCTCTTTTCTCTCTTCTCTTTTCTCTTTACCCACTTCCCGAATTTTTAATTTTTAATTTCTCATTTTTAATTTCTCTCCCCCTTCCGGGTAGGGATAGCAACGGATAGCCCACAGGGATGCGGAGGCACGGAGCAGACCGAGGACTAGCAGTGAATAGCCCGACCATGAGCCCGGTAAAATGCCTAATCAACGGAGAATGGTTGTGGCGAATGGGACCCGCCAAATCGAACTAAACCCAAATTCAGCATTAGAAATCTATTACAGCTTCCAACTGCTTCAAATACAAGGATTTCAGAACAATTTTTGACTTCAAAATAGTTTACTATTCCTTCACCCAAAAATTAACCTGAAACCCTCGTCTTTATTGCATTTGAAAGCTTCATTACGAGTACTAATGCGTAATCTGGGCTAAAATGAATAAATATCCTTGTATTTTGCACGGGCGTATTCCATAAAATGGTTAAAATTTAGCCCTTCACCTGTTACACGCACGCAGGTTTCCTCGCTGTTGTAGGTACGACCGTGGACGTGAATATTGTCGCGCAGCCACTGCAAGAGCTTTTTTGCCTCTTCGTCGCCAATTTGGTGGGCCAATTCTGGGATATCCTTTTTGGCTTTTGCAAAGAACTGAGCGGCGTAGAAACTACCAATTGAATAAGTGGGAAAATAGCCCATGCTACCATGGCTCCAGTGGATATCTTGCAGAATACCTTGGGCATCGTCGGGGACATCTAAGTCCATGTATTCCTTGTATTTCTGATTCCAAAGTTTAGGTAAATCGTTAACAGAAACCGACTTTTCCAACATCATTTTTTCGAGTTCGAAGCGAATCAAAATGTGGAAATGGTAGGTAAGCTCATCGGCATTGGTGCGGATTAGACTTGGCTTGATGATATTCATAGCTTTGTAGAAATCCATGACCGAAACCTGGGACAAATTTTCAGGAAACAGTTGTTGTAGCTCAGGGAAATTGGCTTTCCAAAAGGCCAAACTGCGGCCTACATTGTTTTCCCAGAGGCGACTTTGGCTTTCGTGGATACCAAGGGAAATAGACTCGCCAGAAGGCAAACCATATTCATCGTCGGGGATGCCTTGTTCGTACAAAGCGTGACCACCTTCGTGAATGGTACTCCAAATCATTTCGTTGAGGTCGTTGGTATTGATGCGGGTAGTGACCCTTACATCCTTAGAGCCAAAGTTGATGGTAAAAGGGTGAGAGGAGATATCCTGACGGCCGGCCTCGAAATCATAGCCAATTTTGCGTAACAAGTCGATGCCAAAATCCCATTGTGCACCTTTGTCGAAGGACTGAAACATAAAGGCATCTTGGTTTTGGGGACGGTTAAAAATCTGCTTGATAAAGGGCACAAGGCGGGTTTTTACATCCCAGAAAATATTTTCAAGATCCTTGGTTTTGCAGCCAGGTTCATAGCTATCGAGCAAGGCATCGTAGGGGTGCATGGTATAGCCGGTTAGCTCACATTCCTTGCGTTTTAAATCGATGATATGCTCAAGGGCTGGGGCAAATATTTCGAAACGGTTTTGCTGTTTGGCTTGCTGCCATTTCACAAACCCATCGGAGGTTGCCAAGGACATTTCTTCAACGAATTCGGCGGGGAATTTCCTTTTCTTGTCGAAATCGCGCAGGCTCAACTTTACATTACGGTATTCTTTCCAGCTAAGCGATTTATCTTCCGATAGTTTTTGAAGCAGGTTGCCAAATTCGGGGTCGATGAATAGTTCGTGACTGATACCGGCCAAGGCTGCCATTTGTTGTCCACGACGGGAGCTTCCTTTTTCGGGCATGCACACTTCGAGGTCCCAGTTCAGGACAGAAACAGAATAACTCACATCGGCGATTTTTGCCAAATGCTTACGGTAACGGTCATACAAGCTTAGTTCAGACATATCGGAAATTCGGCAGCAAAGCTATACCAGATGCCTTATGGAAAAGGAGGAAAGACCAAGAAAGAATCATAATTTTTCCACAATTGGAAAGTGCAGCATTTTAGGACGTTTCAGTAATTTAGGAGGTTGGCAGAGAAAAGGCTACCCACATTTCTGCCATTTTTCCCATCTTTTTAAAAATACTTCAAGAAGACAAACATATTTGGAAGAAAAGTTGGACTTTTGTATCCTTGGCAACAAAGATTTCATTTAAGACGACCGAAAAGTCTGATTTCCATTCCGAATTGAAACGGAGGGTAAATCGGTATTTCGAAGAGAACAAGCTGGATACCAAGGGTACTTGGCCTTTTTATTTCAAAGCTATTTTCTTTATATCCACCTATTGGATTTGCTATTCAATTATCGTTTGGGCAGATATTCCATTTTTGCCCAAGTTGCTGCCCTTTTTTGTGATGGGAATTTGCATAGCTGGCATTGGTTTTAATGTGATGCACGATGCTGCCCATGGTGCTTTTTCCAATAAAGAATGGGTAAATTCCTTGATGGGCTATTCCCTCAATTCAATTGGGGGCAACCTGTTTACCTGGAAAATCCAGCACAATATTTTACACCATACCTACACCAATCTTTACAATTATGACGAGGATTTGGATGCCGGGATTGTAGTAAGACTTTCGCCCCATGCACAATGGCGTCCGCATCATAAATATCAACATCTGTATGCTTGGTTTGCTTATAGTTTGGTCCATCTGTCATGGATTTTGGTAAAGGACTTCAAGAAAATTTCGCATTACAACGGCAGCGGTCTCACCTACCAAAATAAGGCAAAACCTACCAAAGAAGTAGCCATTATTGTTTTAACGAAATTGATTTACTTGTTTTATATGGTTTACATTCCTTTGGTGTATTCCAATTTAACGGCCGGACAATTTTTGATTGGATTTCTGCTAATGAGTTTCACATCGGGTGTTACCTTAAGCGTTGTTTTCCAATTGGCCCACGTAGTAGAAGGAACCGAGCATCCGGCCCCAGATCCAAATGGAGTGGTTGAAAACAATTGGGCAATTCATCAAATTGAGACTACTGCTAATTTCAGCACTGAAAACCCAATCGTAACTTGGTTTACCGGAGGTTTGAACCACCAGATTGAACATCACCTTTTCCCTAAAATTTGCAGTGCCCATTATCCGGCCCTTTCGAAAATTGTAAAAGAAATGTCGGACGAATATGGTATCACCTATTTAAACACACCGGGTTTTGGGGATGCTGTTTATTCGCATTATGCTTCGTTGAAGAGGCTGGGAAATCCAGTGTAAGACTTTTTGGGGAAGAGCCTGTTTTGGGTCCAAGTTTTTTTCATCTTTGGCCTACCAATAATCGGGCATTGAACTTAATGGCATCGGCAAAAACTTCCAATTCTACTACCGGAGCGTATATCGTTCAATTGGATGGCTTACGATTTTTTGCTGTCTCCACCATTATGTTGGCGCATTGGTGTCAATGGCAATGGACCCATCCACTTTTAACCAAACTGCCCTTGGTTCATGGGGTTGATTTATTCTTTGTACTTAGTGGTTTTTTGATTACCCGGATTTTGCTTTCAAACCGGGAAGAAATCGAAGAAAGGGGACAAGCCATCGGTTCCTTACTTAGGAATTTTTATATCCGTCGATTTTTGCGAATATTCCCCATTTATTATTTACTGATACTTGGTCTATACCTTTTTAATTATGCCAATACTCGTGAACTTTTCCCTTGGCTGATAACTTATACCTCCAATATTTACCAATCTATTTACTGTGTTTCTATCGGGGAGTTTAACCATTTCTGGTCACTCGCTGTGGAAGAGCAGTTCTACCTTTTCTGGCCTTTGCTCATTTTGTTTGTAGCGAAGGCTCGTTTGGGATGGGTAGTTGGATTGGTTATTTTGGTTTCACTGGCTACAAAGGCTTATTTTCATTTTCAATGGTTTAATTGGATGGCCAACAGCTATTCTACCATAACCTGTATGCATCTATTTGGCTTGGGGGCCTTGTTGGCTCTCCTAAAACTTGGGCATCCGGCAACTAATAAGGCCATTTCCAGACCTATATGGGCATATCTCTCGTTGTTGATTTATGGAGTACTTTACTATTTTCAAACAGTTTATAAATGGGATACTTTGAAGGTGATTTTTGACGATTTCTTTTTCGGGATAGTTTCGTTCTTTATAATAGCCGTTGCCGCTGAAAACAGATTCGCCGGGGTATCGAGATTTATTTTAGAGAATCCCTTGGTGGTTAGAATTGGAAAAATCTCTTACGGCATGTATATCATTCATCTCTTTATTCCTAGCCTGTATTATTATTTACTTCCCAAACTAAACATTGCTATTGATAACAAATGGGCCGTGTTTTTTGTGATGTACGGGATGGCCTTTTTGATTGCTTCGCTGTCTTGGACCCTTATTGAAAAACCTATCAATCGCCTAAAGGAAAGGTTTGGATATGTGTAAAACCGATAAGCCGAATTGGATAGGCTCAAGTATAGCTTAAACCTCGAAAAATTATTTATACGTTTATCCCAAAATTGCTATGGGAAAGGAAAGTGCCTCAAAATAGGGCAATTACTAGTTTGACATCCTACTATTGGTTCAACCCAGATTACGCATTAGAAATGCATAAACGATTAACCAGTTGTAAATCAATTTGTATAGCCAAATTGATAACAACTGCTATCCCGAAATTTCTTCGGGAGGGGTAACCCCAACTAAATCAAGTAGTTCGGATTAATAAATCCTCCTATTGATTAATTTGGGTTCAATTGGCCTAAAGGAACTCTCACTTCAAAACTTGCTGCTTCATCGATAACTTGGATGCTTTCACCCGGGATTAGATAGGCATATAACTCTTTTAGTTGCTTCAGTCCAACGCCATTGCTTGTTTCCATTCGTTGCTTGAGCTGTTTGTTGTTTTTTACTGAAAGCCAAGTCTCCGCCGAACCAATTTCAATGCGCAAAGGGTAATCTTTATGGATTTCATTGTGCTTAATGGCATTGTCGATCAACATTTGTAAGGTTACTGGGGCAATGTTGCGGTCTAAGAAATCAGGAGATATTGAAAACTGAATCTGCAAAGCTTGACCATACCGAATGTTCAATAAGGAAATATAATGTTCCACAAACTCAAGTTCTGTTTCCAACCTTACCGTATTGCTTTCCTTATGTTGGAGCACATAGCGATACACCTTCGACATATGGCCTAAAAACTGGGCTGCCAAAGGGGGGTTGGTATGGATCAAACTATCTAAGGAGGCTAAGGCATTGAAAAGAAAGTGAGGATTTACTTGGTTTTGTAAATGGTGAAACTGCATTTGGGCCTTCTCCATTTCCAAAGCTTTAGCCTGCAATTGCAAACGGGTTCTTGCTTCAGAGGCTTCTTTCCATTGGGTAAAAAACTCAAAGGCGTAAAAGGAGAAATTCATTAGCAACAACATCATCAACAGCAAGGTTAGGCCCAGCACATAAATGGGCGGAGTAATTTCTACTGGTGCATAAGGTCTAGTTATCCAGGCGCTGAAGATAAAAATCGGCATGAACATGGTTGTTGACACCGCCACTTGTGTTAGCACCCGAAGAACGGGCCTGTTTTCAAAAGGTAAGATCTTGGATAGTTTTCGGTTCAACCATTGCACCACATTCCAGATTATGGACAGCATCATGAATTGAACAGGCAAACCTATCCACATCAAGAATACGGGAAAACGGTGAAAGGAGGGGAAATTTATAAATGTAAAGAACCTAATCGCCGTTACAATTAGGCAAAGGATAAAAATCCCGATGTAAGGGAAATATTTTCGGTTGATATTCATTGGCTGATGATCAATCCGTCGCTCATTTCTATGATCCGATGGCTTCGTTGGGCAAATTCGCCATCGTGGGTCACTGCAATAATGGTTTGGGCATTGTTTTGTGTCAATTCCATAAAAATATCAAAAACTTTGTTGGAGTTGTTTTTGTCCAAATTCCCGGTTGGCTCATCGGCCATGATTATGGTGGGGTCGTTGATTAAGGCTCTGGCAATTGCCACCCGCTGCTGTTGGCCACCCGACAACTTGCTTGAAAGCTTGAGGGCGTAGTCTTCCATGCCTACCAACTTTAATTTTTCCATTGCCCTATGCTCAATTTCTTGTTTGCTGTATTTACCCAGTTTTTGGGCTGGAATCATTACATTTTTCAAGGCCGAAAATTCAGGCAAAAGGTAGTGAAACTGAAAAACAAAGCCTAAATGTTGGTTTCTAAACCTCGACAATTCGTTTTGACTAAGTCCGGTTACCACGTTTCCATTGATTTCCAATTTTCCTTCGTAATCGGTATCCATTGTCGATAGAATATAGAGTAGGGTTGATTTGCCACAACCTGATTTTCCAACAATCGAAAGGAAAGTGCCTTTCTCAACACTAAAATTAAGTCCTTTCAACACCTGAAAATCCTCTGGTTCATGAAAGTATTTGATGATATTGTTTGCTTGTAGTACCATGGCTTTCATAATTATCCTCTCAAAATGGCAACTGGATCAATTTTGCTGGCTTTTAAAGCTGGGAAATAACCGGCAAACAAGGTGGTTAAAAATCCAAAGAAAACACCTAATACATAAAACATGGGATCAAAATTGACGGGAAAGGTGTCGATTTTCAATATGCTGCCCTCCGGAAAGGGCGTAATAGAGATTAAGTAAGAGAAAAAGTAACCGATGCTGATGCCCAAAATCCCTCCTAAAATACCAATAATAATGGATTGCAGCAAGAAAATGGTGACAATATCCTTGCTTTCGAATCCAGTGGCTTTTAATATGGCAATATCCTTCATTTTATTGATAATATGCATGTTCATGATATTGTAAATGCCAAATCCTGCTACAATAAGCAAGGTAATCGATACAACCGCCGTCATCACAAACCGAATTTGATCGCCCGCAAAGAAAGCGGCATTGGCAGTTTCCCAATCTTCAGCTTTGTAACCAAACATATTTTCCAACTCCTTTCCAAAGGCTTTGGCTTGTGTGTAATCTTTCATTTTAAGGTGGATATCGGTTACATAACCCGGATCGCGTTGCAAAATCTTTTGAACGGTAGCCAGGGAGGCATAACTGCGGATGTCGTCTACGGTGGCAATTCCAAAACTAAAGGTTCCTACCACTTTGAGCAATAAGGTATTGCCATAAGGCGTGGTAATGCTGATGCGATCTCCTACCTTAGCATTGACCTTCTTAGCCAAACCCGAACCCAAAATAATTCCCTCTGGGTTCAACAACAAACCTTCGATTGATCCACTCGTCATTTTGTCGTTGAGCTTATACAGTTTGTTCTCTTTCAAAATGTCGGAACCACTGATGGAACCTGAAATTTGTATAGGGCCATTGTTGTAAAAAACCTGGGTGGTCACTTGAGGCGAAACACCATATACCTCAGGCATTTTTTCAATAATCTTTGCAATCTGTATTCCTTTATAAATTTTTGGAAGTTCATTCTTTGGCCTTTGGTGATGCACCACTACCATTTCATTGGACTTCCCTTCCTGCTGCTTCATGGTCTCTAAAATCGGGGTTCGCTCGGTCTTTACAGGATTGTAAATTCGAATATGAGGCGAACCGTCCAAGGCTAAATCATTCAAGAAATGGTTTACCCCGGTCATAAAACTAATCATTACCAAAAACATGGATATCCCAAAGGTGACACCCAACATGGCCACCATACTCTGCTTTTTTCGAGCCATTAGGTGGGTTTGGGCGATAGTATAAGAAAGTGCTAAACTCATGGCTTTGGTTTATTGGGAAACAACAATTTCTGATTCTGGTCCAACGCCTTCCAACACTTGGATAAATTCCATGTTTTCGATGCCTCGCTTGATTTTTACTTTGGTCTTTTCCTTTCCATTCATAACCACAACGGTATCGCCAGGTAATACAGCCTTTTTGGGAAGGGTCAATACTTTGTCGGCTTCGTTCACTACAATATTGGCCTCCAAATTCAGCCCATAAATTTTTACAGGCAAGGGGTCAATAAAAACCACATCTACCCGAAACGATTGTTCAACTTTGTTCAACTTCGGAAATACCTTGTTAACCTTGGCTTTGTATGTCTTACCCGGAAATGCATCCATAGAAATATAGGCTAGCTGTCCTATTTTTATTTTCTCGAAATCGCTTTCATCCACACTTAATTTGGCCATAAACTTATTTCTATCCCCCACCAATGCAATGGGTTCGTTGGGTTTTATGGCGTCACCTACTTGCTTGTAGATTTCAAAAACCAATCCTTCAATATAGCTTTTTACTTGTTCGTCGCCTTGTTGTAAACTGATTACCTTGTAGTTGCTTTCGGCTTGTTGCAAATCGAGGTAAGTAGAGTTTTTCAAACGGTTGTACTGTTCTTTTAGGGCATTCAGGTCGTTTGAAGAAGATTTGTATTGCAATTCGATCCGTTCAAACTCGGCTTTAGAGATGGCATTTTGTGCCAATAGGTTTTTATAGCGCACAAATTGTAGGCTATCATTCCCCACCTTGGTTTTAGCCGTTTGGATGCGGTATTTCATATCCATAAACACCGGCGAATTTTCTTGGTTGTTGGCCTGGGTGATTTTGTAAATATTTGCCGAAGCGGCTTGCTGGGCATCTCGGGTATGGGAAGTAAGTTTGAATAAAGTTTGACCATTGTGGATGCTATCTCCTTCCACCACCATGGCTTCTTGCAAATACCCGTCAATATTGGCGATTACTTTGTATTCGTGTTCTGGATACAGGGCTCCGGAGGCATATACGGCTTCGGTTAATGGCTGGAACTGTGGTTTAACCGTATTCGTTTTGTTTTTACACGAGGCCAAAGCCAGAACGGTTAGCAATGCAAGGCTATATTTGGTATTCATTTTCATTATAATGAATTGATTTTGAGTAAAGAAGAGTAAATTTGTCCGTTGTAATGGTTTTGCCAATAATTGATTTTGGCAGCTGAATTTTCATAAAAGATATTGAAGTATTCATCAATACCCATTAATCCTTCTTTGTAGCGAATCAAGGCAATTCGAAGGTTCTCGGAAGCCAGGTCCATTTTTTGTTTGAGCAATTGTTCCTTTTCAAGGGCCTGTTTCACTTCATTTGTCCAGTCACGCTGCTCTTTTTGTAATTGGTCATAGGCTATTTCTTTGTCCAATTCGGCCGATTTCATTTGCCATTTAGCCATCTGTCCAGCCATGTGTATTCCACCGCCTTGGAAAATCGGGAATTCAAGTTTTACACCTATGGTACTGTAATCAAACGAAACTGTGCTGCTTGAAAAAAACTTGCTGTCTTGGGCTTGGTAAACATACCGTCCTCCTACCGAAAGCTTGGGCAGGCGAAGCATTTGCTTTTCGAGGTATTGGCTTTTGGAAACTTCATAAGCCATGGTTTTTGCCTTAAGCAAAGGACGATCCGAGTCGGTACCAAGCGCTTCCCCCAATTGCAGTGCAGCGGTTTGTCCATTGGGCTTTACCTGTACCACCGAATCGGTTATGGGAATATTCAACAATAATTTCAAAGCTTCATAATTGTTCTTTAAGGCATACCGATTGGCAACTAAGGCTTCCTCCACACCCAATACTAATCCTGCCGATCGGTTATACTCGGCCGGATTGCTCACATCGTTCTTGAACTTGGCTTCGGCTGCCGCTTTCAACTCCGCTGCAACTTTTTTATTCTCCAAGTTGAGTTCTAAAAGTTGCTGCACCATTTCGCTTTGGTACCAAACTTTGATAAGGTTGATCTTTACATTTTCCCAAACCAACTCGGCATTGTTTTCAGCCTGTTTTCGCTTTAGCGCCGATGTTTTGAGCGCAACCCATTTATCAGCCTGTAGGATAGGCCAGGTGTAATCAAGACTTCCCAAGGCAACATAGGGCAAACCGAATGCAATCTTCGAATACCCTTCCCCTCCACCAAAAAGCTTGTTGGGTACCACTTGCATTGGCAGTTTCGTGTAGTAGTCGAAAGAACCGCCAGCGCTTAGTCGAGGCATAACCTGCGAAACCGACAACAACTGATCTACCTTGGCCATGTTTTCGCCAATTTGGGCCGATTGCAGACTGAGGTTGTTTTGCTTGGCCAAATCCAAAGTTTGTTTCAAGCTGCTTAATTGGGTTTGTGAAAAGGCACTATGTCCTCCAAATCCAAGCAGGCAACCAAAAAATATCCAACGTTTCATTTCTTGAAATTTTATGCAAAAGAAAGCCATGCCGCGCGAACATTTTATGATTTTACACCGAAACGGAAGAAACGACCATTGAAACGGAATCCATCTGTTTAGCCCAACAAGCACCAAGTGAATCTGCCCAAGTTTTGACCTCATTTCGTAAGCGATATTCTTCGAAATGCCAGACTAAAAAAGCACAAAAACCTTTGATTTAATAACAACGAGCCTTGGTTTAAAGAATTCCACTGTTTGGGTTTTACATTCTTTCTTTAAGGAAATCAGTCTATAAATCAGGGCAATAATTTCTAAAACACACTTCTGTCAAATGAATTAAGTTTGTGCCTTCATCCCAGTATGGCAGACAAACCCGGAAAACGCAAATTATCGTTGTTCAACAAGGTTATGATGGTAATCAGTTCCCTGGTTTCCACGGCCCTGCTGTTCAGTTTGGTTTGTTCCTACATCAGTCCCTTAGAATTTTGGCCGGCTTGGTTTATGGCCACCGGATTCTCCGTTTTGGTTGGGGCCGAAATCATTGTTTTGCTCTACTGGTTGGTCATTATGCGCTGGCCACTATTAATTCCGGTTGTTACCCTCGCCATCTGTTTGGTCCATATCAATCGCTTGGTACAGTTTCGCATGCCTTTGTCTGAAGCCGAAGAAAGGGCCACCCAAGGCATCAATGTGATGTCGTACAATGTGCACCTGTTCGATTGGTACAACTGGCGAAATCCCTGGGAAAAGCGTAATAAAATCCTCGACCAAATCAAAGATGCCAAGCCTGATATTATCTGCTTTCAGGAGTTTTTCAATAGTCCTAAAGACAAGTTTATTACCCTTGATTCCATTATTGCTCAAAACGGCTTGAAGTATTTTCACTTTGAGAAATATGTGCTAAAAAAGCCTTTCAATGGTTACGGAATGATGATTTTTAGCCGCTGGCCTATTGTAAACCGAGGCAGGTTCGAGTTTGATGGAACCCGGGGCAATGCCGCTACCTTCGCCGATGTTTTAATAAAAGAAGATACCATCCGAATTTATAATCTTCATTTGGAAAGCAACCGCCTCAAACCTGAAGATTATGAGTTTATAAACGATGTGGGCAAAGGGAATTCTGAATTGAAAAAAGATGGTTGGCGGAACTTGGCCAGAAGATTGAAAAATGCGGCCACCGTGCGTGCCTCTGAAGCCGATACAGTTGCCAGTCATATCGCCCAAAGTCCCCATCCAGTCATCGTTTGCGGCGATTTTAACGATTCCCCAACTTCCTATACCTACAACCATTTATCAACCGGTTTGAAAGATGCTTTCTTGCAAAAAGGGGTTGGAATCGGACAAACCTATGTGGGAACGGCCCCTTCGTTTCGGATTGATTTTATTCTGCATCACCCTGGTTTTCAAACAACTTGGTTCGAAACGCATCCCGAAGAGCTGAGCGATCACCATGCCATCTCCGCTAGGATAAAACTTGACAAGGAGAAAGAATAAGGTTTAGATTTAACCCAGATTACGCATTAGAAATCGTAATGAAGCTTTCAAATGCAATAAAGACGAGGGTTTCAGGTTAATTTTTGGGTGAAGGAATAGTAAACTATTTTGAAGTCAAAAATTGTTCTGAAATCCTTGTATTTGAAGCAGTTGGAGGCTGTAATAGATTTCTAATGCTGAATTTGGGTTTAAGTTAAGATTTTTTTTTGGCGGGTCCCATTCGCCTCAACTATTCTCCCTTGATTAGGCATTATACTGGGCTCATGGTCGGGCTATTCGTTCCTAGTCCTCGCCTTGCCTCCGCGAAGCTCCGTCAAGGCTGTGGGCTATCCACTGCTATCCCTTCCCGGGGTTCTTCGTGCCCGGTTTTTGGTGAAATACAACCCGCCTCTCCTTAACTAAGCTTTTAAAAACGTTAGGACTCGTAATCCATACAACAGGGATTCCAAGCGCCTAAAAGCAGCTCGGTTTTAGCTCTCCTTTTAGGTATAAATAGTAACTAAATCGGCAAAATCGCCATGGTAATCCGGGAAATACAAACCAGTTTCCCTTCCTCATTCTTTATTTCAATCGACCACACATGGGTTGATTTTCCAATATGAATCGGTTTGGCGGTTCCGTAAACAAAGCCTTCCCTTACCGAGCGAATGTGATTGGCATTAATTTCCAAACCAACACAACGAAATTTCAAAGGATCAACTACTAATCCCGCACCAGTACTTCCCAACGTCTCCGCTAATACCACCGATGCCCCTCCATGTAATATACCGAAAGGTTGCCTTGTTCGGTGGTCAACGGGCATTTTGGCCGACAGATAATCCGACCCTATTTCAGTAAATTCAATACCGATATGGGCATTCATGTCCTCGGCTTTAAATTGTCGGAGTTGTTCTATCGTGTACTTGTCGAACCAAATCATAGCTTGCTAATTTTTGGGCAAATTTATTGATTGGAAAGCTTGAGTGAACGTAGATTTTTTGGATGATTATGATTTTCGCAGAGGAAATGGTACACAGAGGACACGGATTAGACTGGAGAACACAGATTAATTGGAACGCTGAATTTTATGATCATTATGATTTTCGCAGAAGGGTTGGTACACAGAGGACACAGATGAAACGGGGGAACACAGATTAATTGGAACGCTGAATTTTATGATGATTATGATTTTCACTGATTTTTTTCCTTGCCGAAAAGGTTATTTGATGTATTCCCCCAATAACAATTAACCAATAACGATTAACCCTCTCCTCCAATTTTCCCTATTCTCCAATCGCAATTATTCGAATATTGAACTTCGTCTAGGCACCATGAACATTTAACCATTAACTTTCTTCCCCCTATTCCCTAATCGCCATTCGCAAATCGCTATAATTCAAATATGATTTTCACTGATTTTTTTCCTTGCGGAAAAAGTAATATCATGGATTCCCCCAATAACATTTAACCATTAACTATTAACTTTCTTCCCCCCTGTTCGCTAATCGCCATTCGCTAATCGCTGTAATTCGAACGCTGAATTTTATGATGATTATGATTTTGGGGGAAGGGGATGGTACACTGATGAAACAGATTGAACTGATCCTCACTGGTTTTTTTTCCTTGCGGAAAAAGTTGGAACGCGGAAGCCCCCTATTGCCAATTCGCCATTCGCTAATCGCTGTAATTCGAACGCTGAATTTTATGATGATTATGATTTACACCAAGGGGATGGTACACAGAGGACACAGTTTAGACTGAATAGCACTGATTTTTTCCTGGCGGAAAAAGTTGGAACGCGGAAGCCCCCAATTCGCAAATCGCCATTCGCTTTTATTCGAACGCTGAATTTTATGATCATTATGATTTTCGCAGAAGGGTTGGTACACAGAGGACACAGATGAAACGGGGGAACACAGATTAATTGGAACGCTGAATTTTATGATGATTATGATTTTCACTGATTTTTTTCCTTGCGGAAAAGGTTATTTGATGTATTCCCCCAATAACAATTAACCAATAACGATTAACCCTCTCCTCCAATTTTCCCTATTCTCCAATCGCAATTATTCGAATATTGAACTTCGTCTAGGCACCATGAACATTTAACCATTAACTTTCTTCCCCCTATTCCCTAATCGCCATTCGCAAATCGCTATAATTCAAATATGATTTTCACTGATTTTTTTCCTTGCGGAAAAAGTAATATCATGGATTCCCCCAATAACATTTAACCATTAACTATTAACTTTCTTCCCCCTGTTCGCTAATCGCCATTCGCTATTCGCTTTTATTCGAACGCTGAATTTTATGATCATTATGATTTTCGCAGAAGGGTTGGTACACAGAGGACACAGTTTAGACTGAATAGCACTGATTTTTTCCTGGCGGAAAAGGTTGGAACGCGGAAGCCCCCAATAACAATTAACCAATAACGATTAACCCTCTCCTCCCCCCAATTCCCTACCCAACCACCTTCAATCGGGCAAACTTCAACAAAATCTGCTTTTCGCCCGAGGATGGAAAGAAAATGGTGGCTTTGCGATTGTCAGCGCTGCCTTCCAAACGTAAAACTTTTCCCTGTCCAAATTTTTCATGCAGCACCTCTACACCCGGCTGTATATTCATGTTTTCCTGGGTAAAGTTTACCGTGGATGGCACCGAAGGTTCTAAGCGCTTTAACCCACTTGGAATAGGCGGAGGCGTGTATTTTGGCTTTTCTGTTTTGGGATTCAAATTCCCTTTCCAGAAATTGCTTTTGGGTTGAAACGAAACCGGCGAATCGGCCAAACCCCGAATCGGCGCCTGACGGGGCATATCCAAAAATTCAGGTTCAATTTCTTCGATAAAACGGCTTGGTTCGCTTCCTGTCAAATTTCCGTATTTATACCGGGTGGTGGCATAACTCAAAAATGCCTGCTTTTCAGCCCGGGTTAAGGCAACATAAAACAACCGCCTTTCCTCTTCCAATTCGGCTCTTGAATTCAAGGCCATTTGCGAAGGGAAAAGATTTTCTTCTAAACCCACAATAAATACAAAGGGAAATTCCAAACCTTTGGCCGCATGGATGGTCATCAAACTTACTTTGTCGGCTTCCTTTTCTTCGTCTTTTTCATCGGCATCGGTTAGTAAGGCTATGTCCGACATAAAAGATTCCAAAGTATTAGCAACAGTAAATTCCTCGGCATCCAAAGGTAAATCCATTGATTTTTCGGTAAACTCCTTCATCCCGTTCAACAATTCCTGGATATTGTCGTAACGGCTCACGCCCTCCGGTGTTTTATCCATGTAAAGTTCGCGCAAAACCCCACTGCTAGTAGCAATATGGCTTCCCAATTCATAGGCATTCCTTTCGTTGGCCATGGTTTGGAAACTTTTAATCATGGTAATAAAATCACCAACCTTGGTTGATGAAGCGCCTAATTCCAATTGTCGGTTTGCCACCAATTCCCCAATTTGCCACATACTCATGTCGTTGTCCTTGGCCAAAACCACCATTTTTTCAATGGTGGTTTTACCAATTCCCCTAGCCGGATAATTGATAACCCGCTTCAAAGCTTCTTCATCATGTGGATTGATCACCAGCCTGAAATAGGCCAACACATCTTTGATTTCTTTGCGTTTGTAAAAGGAAAGGCCTCCATAAATCCGGTAAGGGATATTCAACTTCCGTAAGGCCTCCTCCATCGACCGTGATTGGGCATTGGTGCGGTAAAGGATGGCAAATTCCTTGTTGTGGGCCTGGTGCAGATTTTTCACCTCAAACACTTGATTGGCCACCAAAATACCTTCTTCATTGTCGGTCATGGCTCGCATCACCTTGATCCGGGTGCCATCGGTATTGTCGGTCCAAACATTCTTTTGCAATTGGTCCCGGTTTTTGGAGATTACACTGTTGGCCGCTTTAACAATTGTTTTGGTGCTCCGGTAATTCTGTTCCAGTTTAAATACTTTCAAATCCGGATAATCTTTCTCGAAATTGAGGATATTCTGGATATTGGCTCCTCGGAAAGCATAGATACTTTGCGCATCGTCGCCTACCACACATATATTTTCATACATGGCTGCCAACTTCTTTACAATCACATATTGCGAAAAGTTGGTATCCTGGTACTCATCCACCATGATGTACTTAAATTTATGTTGGTATTTATTCAACACCTCCGGGAAATCACGCAACAATAAATTGGTATTGAACAATAGATCATCAAAATCCATAGCCGCTGCCTTGAAACAGCGTTTGTTATATTCCCGATAAATTTCACCGATTTTTGGTTTGGCACTCATGCGGTCTTCCGCCATTATATCATCGTTGGCCAAATACGCCTGTGGAGAAACCAAATTGTTTTTGGCGCTGCTGATGCGACCCATTACCAAGGAGGTTTTGTAGGTTTTATCGTCCAATCCAAACTCTTTCACAATGGTTGAAATCAAGCTTTTGCTATCATCCGTATCGTAGATGGTAAAATTGGTTGGATAGCCTATGCGATGCGCTTCGAAACGTAGGATTTTGGCAAAGATGGAGTGGAAGGTACCCATCCAAAGGTTTTTAGCCTCCGAACCTACCATGTCTTCAATCCGTTTCTTCATTTCCCTAGCAGCCTTGTTGGTAAAGGTTAAAGCAAGAATGTTAAATGAATCAACACCTTTGGCCAAGAGGTGGGCAATGCGAAAGGTAAGCACACGTGTTTTTCCCGACCCGGCACCAGCAATAATCATAACGGGGCCTTCGGTTTGTAAAACTGCCCCTTTCTGATTGGGGTTCAATCCGTCCAAGTAATCCATATCTGCAAAAGTAAAGTTTGGTTTTTGCGAATTTCCAATTCTTGAAAAATTATATTCACCATTCCCAAAGCTCGAACAATTCAATACTTTAGAGCCGCCATTCGCCCATGAAGAAATACATAGCCACCTTGTTCCTTCTTAGTTTATTTGGATTGCAGTCCTGTAAAAAAGAGTCCAACCAAGAACAAATCTCCAGCAAACGCCTCCATGCCACCCGCGGACCAAATCCGGGGATATTCGATGAGCAAGGACGCTTTGTTATTTTAAGAGGAGCAAATTACAATGTGCTGGGCGATTATTGGCAAGCAAACCCCGCTATTCCGGCCACCAAACCGTATTCCGCAGAAGATATTCGCCTCATGGCAAAGTATGGTTTTAATTGTATCCGCTTATTGTTCTGCTGGAGCAAACTCGAACCCCAGCCCGGACAATACAACGATGCTTATGTGCAACAACTGGTAACGGTTATTGAAGAAGCAGCCAAGTACGATATGTATGTGCTGTTGGATATGCACCAAGATGCCTGGGGAAAATACATTGCTACCCCCACCGATTCAACCTGCGCCTACCCCGCCAAAGGGTGGGACGGCGCACCGGAATGGGCTACCCTTACTGATGGAGCTTCTACCTGTATGGTAAACGGTTCAAGAGAATCGGCACCAGCGGTTTACCACGCTTTTCAAAACTTTTGGGACAATACCAATGGCATACAAGACAATTGTATAAACGCATGGAAACACCTCGTAGCCGCCACTTGTAGCTATGAAAATGTGCTGGGTTATGATTTGCTCAATGAACCTAGCTTGGGCTACAAAGATCCCGAAGCCGAACAGTTAAACAAACTAACCAACTTCTATGGTAATTTGGTGACTGCCATACGCTCAACCGAAGGTGACTCCAAAAACCAACACATCATTTTTATGGAGAATGCCATTCAATACAAAGGAAATGGCTATATCGGTTTACCCGACCCCTCCTTTACTGCCGACCAGAATGTAGTGGCGGCTCCCCACCATTATTTTGAATCCATTGGCAATTTACCCTTTTCAATCGAACAAGGGTATGGCATGCTCAAAACTGTAATCCAAGACTTCCAAACCACCTTGTTTATTGGTGAGTGGGGCTATTTTGGCAACCCAGTCGATATCGAAAAAGTGAAACGTTTTGGTGCCGTTGAAGATGCCAATTTTGGATCCTCAACCTGGTGGCAATGGTCTCAAAGTCCGGGCGATCCGCATTCCATCAGTTACGACGGACAATCCTACACCAATCCATCTTTGCACCTAATTGAACTAGACCAAACCGCTAATTTCACAGGGGTAATGAACGATGCCGTGCTCCAAGTTTTAGCTAGGCCACATCCTACCGCCATTTACGGAACCCCAAGCGCCCTCACATCCAATTCCGAAACAGGAGCAATGAGTTTACAGGCCACCGCTTCGGGCGAAGGATCAACTATCCTTTGGATACCGGATTTTTTTGGCACCCCCACCCTAACAGGCAATAACCTGGTTTCAGTAGATTTAAAAACAGTGGAGGGTGGTTTTTGGGCCACCGCCAAAGTGAAGGGAACCTACACCATCGATGTAACTTACTAACCAATAACCAGCCAGAAAAGGGGACATAGAAAGTGGTTTTCTTTGTTTGTCTTGATGTTTTGGCGGGTCCCTTTTCGGCCAAAACCATGCTACCCCGAATAAGCTATTTGCAAGGGCCGAAAAGGTCGCGCTATCCACTGCAAGTCCTCGGTCTGCTCCGTGCCTACGCATCCCTGTGGGCTTTCCGTTTCTATCGCTACCCGGACGGAAGAATGTAAAGTGAGAAAAGAGTAGTGAGGAAGGTTAGGAGATATGAGTTTTTAGATATGAGTTATGAGATGGGAGTTATGGGATATCCTGGATTGGTAGTTCGGTATTATTTTCTATTTTCTCACTACTCATTTCTCACTACTCATTCTCACTACTATTTCCCTCATTTTTATTACCCCGACATGGAATACTAGTGCCGTTTGCAACGCGGGTGACTGAGAAATCGGTCTATGACCGAAAAAGTCCTTATGGAATTCATTGTTCAATTTCAGTCATTCTAACTAAACCAAGTATATTGGTATAGTCTTTTGAGTTGCTTAAAATCTTTAACAAAAGGCTATAAATTTTTATCAAATATTCCAAAATATCCTTCTAAAACGATTTATTTCTGTGATAGTTGGAGTAAAAAACACCTTACTCAACCGCCTCTGTTGCCGCTGTGGGCGAGAAGGGATAGCAACTTTTAAATAGGTTACCATAAAACTACCTTCCCTTTTCCTCCCCATACACCCAATTGTAAATGCCCCTTGGAAGATTTGGGTAAAAAGTCTCTCTATTTTTATAAGGTTTTTGTGTAAATACCAATTGCCCTTGTAAATTGAATAGCCTTAAATGATCTGTTGCTTTGGGGGCTGTTGTTTGGAAAACCAATTCGTTTTCATTGTTTGCATAAATTTTTAATTGGGATTTTGTGGCTTCATTAATTCCTATACCTGTGTCGCATTCATAAACGGAAACGTCGTCGATAAGATAGTAAGCAAATGGGCGTGATGCGATATTGTTGAATTGTTGAAAGATAATGCTTTCTCCCGCAAAGAAATTGCCAATTGTTAAAAACAGTTCCCCTCCTTGTGCAATAAACTCACCTGAAACCTCTACCCAATTTACCGTATCCATTATAGGTTCGGTTAACGATGCATAAACTTGAGGCTGAAACAGAAGTGTGCTAAATTCTATATCACATTGGTGTAAAATGTTAGTCGAAAGGTATGCTCCCATTCCAGTTGAACCAAAATTAAAATCATTCGCCAATGAAACATAAAAATTGACACAATATTTGATTCCAGTTTTGAGTGTATCAATTAGTTTTACTTCAATATATTCTCTATACAAATCATACTCCTGTGTTGATAATATTGCAATAGCTGCATAACCTCTGCCAGAGTGTGGAATTTGATAACCTGCCACATTCAAAGGGGTACTGTATTCGGATATGTTAGAACAACTGTTAAATATATCTGAACTGCCTCCCGGATAACCTTGGCAAATAACTGGTGAAAACCATCCAATTGCATGATTTAGCTTTGTTGTACCAACATCGCAGGTATCTAATTCCTCAAATCCACCATTACTTACCAAATTAGTTTGTGCGAAAACAATATTTGTACAAAAGAGAAAAATTGCAATTATCTTAAGATACATAGCTTGCCTTGATAATTAGTTATTCTATCAGAAACCAATTTTACAAAATAGATTCCATTCGAGAGATTGCTTGTTTCAACCCTTAGCACTCCTTCATTATTTTGCAGCGTTCTTTTTAGCAACACCTTTCCAGTAATATCTTGAACAATTAACTTATGTTCAACAAAATCTTCAAATTTATATTCAACAATAAATTCACCAGAGGTAGGATTTGGATATATAGCAAAGCGTTTACTTGAACAATTATTTGTACTCGGTTCTTTCCCTTCCAGCCGATATTCACCGCAATCATCAGTTTGCAATTCGCAGCAATTATAGAAATGCGTATTCATGGTATCTAAGGCTTCCACTATGGCTCTGGCTCCATATACCCCCGTACCGCAGCGGAAGGGGCAAAGCAGAGCAATGACACTAAGTTCACTTACATCGGTTGAATTAAGACTATCACCAATAGCCACTTTTGAAAACAAATACCCGTTTACAGTTTTCAAAATATCAGAAATACTATCAATAGATACAATACTGTCGTTTCTATCCCACAAGCTGTCCGCAGTTTTTGGGCTCATTCCGCTGTACTGGCTCATATTTAAATCTAGCAATTGGCCATATACCGAGTTTTTAAAGGTATCGGCAAAGTTGGCGATGGTTGTATCGGCATTGATTATAGAATCTGTTTTATAGGCAATATACAATCCTAATCTGTAAAGCGTTTTCATATTGGGGAAACTATCGGGAATGGCTACCGAATCCAATGCTATCTTTCAATTCATGTCTGAAATTATTACTTTCCCTCGGCTTGCCCCTGCTTGCCAATAGTAAAGCCCGGCTGGTAGTGGCACTTCTAAAACTTCTTTTGGTTGTTTGGGTTTGTACTCATAAACCTTTTGGCCCCGCTCGCCCGCGTTTGCAACGCGGGCGACTGAGAAATCGGTCTTTGACCGAAAAAGTCCTTATGGAATTCATTGTTCAATTTTAGTCATTCTAACTAAATCAAGTTCATTGGTTTAGTCTTTTGAGTTGCTTTAAACCTTTAACAAAAGGCTATAAATTTTTATCAAATATAGGAAATTCCTACTTAAATGATTTGTTTAGGAGGATAGTTGGCGTAAAAAACGTCTTTCTCAGCCGCCCCCGTTGCAAACGGTGGGCGAGACAGAGAGTTATGGGATAACCTGGATTGGTAGTTCGGTATTATTTTCTATTTTCTATTTTCTCACTACTCATTTCTCACTACTATTTCCCTCATTTTTATTGCCCCAACCTGAAATACCATAGCCCCGTACTTCACCTACACCCGGGCACGAAGAACCCAGGGTAGGGATAGCAGCGGATAGCCCACAGGGATGCGGAGGCACGGAGCAGACCGAGGACTAGAAGCGAATAGCCCGACCATGAGCCCAGTATACTGCCTAATCAGCGGAGAATGCTTGTGGCGAATGGGACCCGCCTAATAAAATTTATCTACCCACCACCTGAATAACCCTTGTTATACCAATTTTAATTAATAAATGGTCCAAAGGCCATTTGTGAATTTAGATTGGTAAATGCCGATATAAAAGCTGTTTAGGCAAATTATTGCGTAGCATAATTGGACTATTACAGATTTATAATCGGTATTATGAGCCATTCGGACAATAAGCAGGGATAATTACCTAGTTTTTAGAGGTGTTTGAGATCATTTCGAACTCGGTTAAAACCGGACCTTGGAGTTCGCCAGGGTTTTCGTAACCGCCATGCACCAAGCCATGCACCTGCATCTCCAAACAGTTTTGCCGCCAATCCTGAATGGTATCGTCGGTGCGCAAAAAGAGGCTTATGGAATAGTTTCCGGGAATCAAATGCGGATCAAAAACGATTTCTACCGACTGTTGCCCCTGTTTGGCCAATAGGTTTTGATGGTGGAAACGGTTGCTCAAATGCAACAAACAGCGACCGTCGGAATCGTTGATATTGATGCCCAAATCGAGTTCTTGCACCTTATCCGACCAAATATGCAAGGTGAGCGAGGCCTTTTCGCCTGTTTGAAGTGGATAGTTTTTCCAATCGGCACCCGTAAAGCCGGTTTTGTCAATAGCGCATTCCCAGGCAATGGACGGTCCTTTATTTGTAGAACCAAGGCCAAGGTATTGCTTTAAAACCTCAGGAGCAGCTCCGGTTTGTTGCAAAAGGCCATTTTCGAGCCAAGCCGCTTTTTGGCAGAGTCGCCTAATGAGTTCCGATTGATGAGAAACCACTATCACCGTGCGACCTTGGCCTTGCATACCTCGAATTTTTTCGGTGCACTTTTGTTGAAAAAAGCTATCGCCAACGGCCAAAACCTCATCCAAAAGCACCAAATCGGTTTCAACATGGGCAGCCATACTGAAACCCAGGCGCATAATCATACCCGAAGAATAAGTGCGCATGGGATGGTAAATAACCTTTTCTAACCCGGCAAAAGCAATGATTTCATCCTTCCTTCGTTCAAAATCGCCTTTCCCCATTCCCAAAAGGGTGGCATTGAAGCGTAGGTTTTCCATCCCCGACAAATCGGAATGAAACCCTGCACCCAATTCAATAAGAGAGGACAAGGTGCCACGGCGGATAATTTGGCCTGAACTAGGTGCTGTAATACCTCCGATTAGCTTTAGTAACGTTGATTTCCCTGCCCCATTTCGTCCGATAATTCCCCAACTTTCGCCAGGCTGGATGGTAAGGTCAAAGTCTTTTACAGCCCATTTTTCCTCCTTTTTCCACCAGGATTGGGTGTAGCATTTGGAAAGTTTTTGAAGTTGAAGAATGGCTTGCATCAAAAATCGGCTAATCGAGGTGAAACAAATCGGAAAAGCAAGAAACCTACAACCCAATATACTAAACCAACGCCCAAACTTACATAGGGAAGACTTGGGTAGATGCAATGGTTGGCCAAATGGAATTTCTGGTAGAGGCTTTCGTAGGTCATAAACCCAGCCACAGGATTTAGCCAGATGTATACTTCGGAAGGACTGCCTCCTTGAAAAAACTGGCAACTGATAAACACTAAAATCAATAAAAAGGGTATAGCATACCTTAACTTAGGGAACCTGAACAAAATGCTGATCAACAGGGCAGAAAGTCCGAAGGCAAAAGGCAAAAGCATAAAAAACAAAGGCAGTAAATAGGCTACTTGCGGCACCAGTTCGGGAAAGTAAAACCAATCGAAGAGAGCGAAAAGAAGCACACCAAAAGCCCAATCCAGCAATCCTAAACAAAGGGGAAGCAGGACCAAAATGCTGCGAGGAAAGGCGTTTTTGCGAACCAAATCGGCATGGGATGAAACTACGGCCGCGGCATTGGTGATAAGCGATGAAAGAAAGAGCCACCACATTAAACCAAATAAGAAAAAGTGATACGAAGCGAGCGGTGTATCGGGTGTGCGGTTTACCCATTTTAAACCCACCATCAAAGCGGGGTTCGCTAACAGAAATACCAATCCACCGAAAGATTGTCCATAGCGCACCAGCCATTCCCTGCGCCAGAAAGCGGCCAACATTTGCAGGTATTGCTTAAGGTTCATGGAGCTGGTAAAGGTTTAGGTTGGGGTAAGCTTTTTTTAAGGTCCAAATGCTATCGTTGAGGGGTAAATCAGGACTACAAACCAAATGGGTGATGCCTTCCTTCCGAATATCCGCAGCGGAAAAATTCCCTGGATTTTGAAAAAACGCCTTGTTCCAAGTTTGTCTCCGCTTCCACTCAGGTAAAGCGGGCGAAAAGTACACATTGGCATCGATATACACCGGACAAAGGCTGCGCAGTCGAAAAACCTTCATGCTTAAAGGGAAAAGCACCACCGGTTTTGGAGCCCGTAAGGCGTGTAAATCTTTTTCGATGGTCGATTCAGGCAAACTGCTTAGTTCGCGTTTCTCGAAGGTATACTGCATCACACCTAAGGCTGGCGCCGTAACCAACACCAAGAAGGCAGGAAAAACATGGTATTTCGGAAAGCGGGAAAACATCCAAACCAAGGCCGCTCCAATAGCCATACAAAAAAAGGCTATCCAGCGCCATTGTTGCATATATGCTGGGGAGGTATTACCGAAAAACCGAAAAACCAATTCGGCAACCAATGCGCCTAAAACCAAGCCCCAAAGCGGAAACCATTTGTTACCCGACTGGTCAGTAACCCATTCAGCTACCCTACGAATACCTAAAAACAAGGCAAAAGGCATCAGCACCACACTCATGCGCCAAGGAGCAAAATTGATGAGGAATACATTTTTACTAATCAAGGTAAGGATAGACAGCAATACCGTTATTCCAAGCAGGGACAATAGAAACTTACCGGATTGACTTTCGCGGTAAAACCAAAATACGGCAAACATCACGATAGCTTTCAGCACCGAATCTAGGTTTATCCAATTGAAAGGATCGAGGTGGGGGTTGTTTTGGATAAAATAGTTGGATGCCTCGAGAAATGCCTGCCCCTCCACTTTAAAGTAGTGGTAACTATACAGCATATAGGTTCCCCAAACAAGCAGAAGTATGACAAGCAATCCCTTTTCCTTCCACAGGGCTTTGGATTGGAAAACAAATGCAAGTCCCAAAATCAAGGCCCCCAACAAAATGTAATTGGCATGAAAGGCACCGGCCACTAGCAGGCACAGTAAAAATTCTTTGTATTTCGTTTGAAAAAAATAGCCAACACCCAAAAGCAGAAAAACCCCAAAGGCGCTTGGTTGAAAATACCCAAATAGCAAGCCTTGTTCGGCAATACCATGGTGCCAAAACCAACGCAAGTCTATATCCATGAAATGAAGGAAAAAGCTACTCCAGAAAAAGGAGGAATGCGCTAATAAAAACAAAGTAGGAACAAGAATAGGAAAGGCAATCCATTGGTTTTTTAACAGATCTATCGCCACTTTGGTGTACAAAACGCATAAGACAAACAGAAGCAAGTGGGAGATGGTAGGAAAAAAAGAAATGGAAAAAAACCTAAACAGCAGACTTACCAAAGGAAACGGATCAGGCTGCTGGGCAAGGAAATCGGCATTCAACATACCATCCAAACTGGCATTGATGGCCCAAAACATGTAGGGATCCTGGTTGCCAAAAGGAAAAGGAAAAGGTGAGATGGTCCAAAAAAGGCAAAACCCCCAAAGCAAGGGTAGAAGCAGCGATTGGCCATTTTCAAACCGTTTTATCAGCATGAAGCTTATTTCGATTGAATAAAAGTAAGGAATTTTTGAAAAGCTTTGGCTCGATGGCTGTATTGGTTTTTCTCACTCAGTTCCATTTCAGCGAAGGTGCGTGAGTCGCCCTCCGGTACAAAAATGGGGTCGTATCCAAATCCCATTTCTCCTCTTGGTTCATGGAGCAAAGTGCCTCGCACCATGCCTTCGAATTGGTGAATCCCGCTTTCGTCGCGGTAAGAAAGTACGGTTCTAAACTGGGCACCTCGATTGGTTACTCCTTTTAATTCCAACAATACCTGGTTTAAATTGGCTTTGTCGTTTTTGGGCTCACCGGCATACCGAGCTGAAAACACCCCTGGTTTTCCATCCAAGGCATCAACTTCAAGTCCTGAATCGTCGGCTAGCGAAGGTTTTTGGCAATGATCGAATACAAAATTGGCTTTGAGGGCCGAATTTTCTTCCAAGGTAGTTCCTGTTTCTTCAGGTTCAGGGACTTCCAATTCCAGTGCCGAAATAACTCCAAAGTCGCCTTTCAACAAACTCTTGAGTTCTTGAATTTTTTTGGTATTGTGTGTGGCAAAAACAAGGGTTGACATGTGCCAAAGGTAAGCACTACTCGCCTCCTGTAAACGCGTATTGAATCAAATTGGCTCCCATTTTCAGGGCTTTTTCTCTCGCCTCCGGACTATCGTGGTGCACATCGGGATCTTCCCAACCATCGCCTAAGTCGCATTCTAAGCTATAAAAGCATACCAATCTACCTTCATAAATTAATCCAAAGCCTTGAGGTGGTTTGTTGTCGTGCTCATGGATTTTCGGTAGGCCCGTATTGAAGGAATATTTTTGGTGGTAAATGGGGTGTGAATAAGGCAATTCAACTAAATCAAGTTCAGGAAAAACCTTTTTTAACTGGGGCCGAATAAATTTATCCAAACCATAGTTATCGTCGATATGCAGGAAACCACCACCTTTCAGATAGTTTCGAAGGTTTTCAGCTTCATTGGCCGAAAACACAATATTGCCATGACCAGTAATGTGTAAAAAGGGATAGTTGAAAATTTCAGGACTGCCAATTTCTACAATGGCTTGTTGGGGGTCGATGGTAGTGCCGAGGTTTTTATTACAGTAATTGATTAAATTGGGCAGGGATGTTTGCAAATTGGCATACCAATCACCGCCACCATTGTATTTAACCAAGGCAATTTTTAGGGTAGGATTCCCCGGGGTAAAAGATAGAAGTCCGATTAAAGGAAAAATGAGCAACAGCCTTTTCATTCTTACAAAGGTATTGCTCATTTCTGTTTGGTATTCCAAAAAATTCCTAATCCTATTTTTCCACTACCAATTTCACCCATTGGTTGAGCTTTTCGCCCATTACCGCTAGAGTGTAAATTCCATTGGCCTCTTGCTGAAGGGAAAGGGGAAAGCTGTTTTTGCCTGAAACCAGTTTGATTGTTTTGCCCCAAACCAATTGTCCAAGCATATCTCTTAGTTCAAACACTCCTTCTTGGCCACTCAAAACATCCAGTTCCACCATAAAGTCCCCTGTAGAAGGATTGGGGAATACAGCAAGTTGGAAAGCCTCTTCAACCTGGGCTATCCCTACAGTAATCACATTGTAGGGCAAAGAAGGATTGGAAGGACAGTTGGCATTGGTGGTTACAACGGTATAATCGCCATTGGCCGTTGGTGTATAGATTTGGGCAGTAGCCCCGGGAATAAGCGAACCATTCAAATACCATTGGTAGCTGGTAGCGGATGTTGATACCAAATCAGCACCAACGGCTGTAATGCTTGGTGTAGCAGTAGAATCAACTACTACCGAAATAGTATTGCTGCTTACTGTGCTTGGGGTTGCACAGGCCGTTGAAGAAACCAATTGGCATTGAACTACATCACCATTGCTTAAGGTAGTTGAGGTAAAAGTGGCTTGGGTTGAACCGCTTTGTACCACATTGTTGACAAGCCAAGTATAGCTTGGAGCAGAACCCGCATTAACACTAGCCGACGTAAAAGCAAGGTTATCGCCCGCGCAAATTACGGGGTTCGAAGGATTGCTGTTTATGCTAATGCTTGGAGAAACAGTAGGTAAAACCACCACCACAGCGCTGCCCTGCGGACTGGTACAACCATTTGCCGTTAGGGTTAAAGTATATGTTCCGGCATTGTTGGTAGAAATATTATTGATGGTAGGATTTTGCTGAATACTGGTAAATCCGTTGGGTCCCGACCAAGCATAGCTGGCATTGCTTACCGCTGCAGTTGAAAGACTAATTGCACCACCAACACATGCCGAAGCCGCTGTAGTGATGGTTGGGCTTGCCAAAGCATTGTTTACAGCTACGGTAATGCTGGCTGGGGCGCTGGTACAACTGCCGGACGTTACAGTTAAGGTATAAGTTCCCGCCTCCGTTGCTGTTATATTCGAAATGCTTGGATTTTGTTGAGTGCTACTAAATCCGTTGGGGCCCGTCCATGTGTAAGTGGCACCGGTTACCGAAGTGGAAAGGTTCAAGGTGTTTCCAGCACAAACCGGACTGTTGCTCGAGGCATTTGGAGTAGATGCGGCACTGTTTACTGTTACGGCAATACTTCCTGCGGTACTGGTACATCCATTTACTGTAACCGTGAGGGAATAGGTTCCACTCATAGCTGTGCTTGCATTGGTGCGGGTTGGATTTTGCTGGGTGCTGGAATATCCGTTTGGACCCGTCCAAGCATAGCTAGCATTGGCCACCGTGGTTGTGGATAGGTTTAAACTAGATCCCGAACAAATGGGGCTGTTGCTATTTGGTGTTGGGGTGGCCGGGCTGTTGTTTACGGTAATATTCACTGTTCCTGCGGCACTGCTGCAACCGTTTACTGTGGTTACAAGACTGTAAGTTCCCGACATGGAGGTTGTGGCATTGGCCAAACTAGGATTTTGGGAAGTAGAGGTATAAGCATTGGGGCCTGTCCAAGCATAAGTGGCATTTGAAACACTGCCTACACTTAAGTTGAGTGCATTGCCCGAACATACTGGGCTATTGCTACTTGGATTCGGAGTAGAAGGTGTTTGGTTAACGGTAACAGCTACTGTTCCGGCAGCACTGCTGCAACCATTGGCTGTAACAACAAGGCTGTAAGTCCCCGACATGCCGGTATTGGCATTCGAACGTGTAGGATTTTGGCTTGTACTGGCATATGAATTCGGACCCGACCAGGCATAGGTTGCACCCGAAACCGTTGTTGTGCTTAAGCTTAAAGTGGTTCCCGAACAAATTGGTCCATTCGAATTTGGACTAGGTGTAGCCGGTGTTTGGTTCACCGTCATAGTTATGGCATTCGAAGAAGCCGGGTTGCCTGTTACCCCTGCCAAATTAGAAGTTAAAACACAACTTACAACCGCTCCATTGGGAAGTGTGGAACTTGTAAAGGTTTGACCTGTACCTGCGTTAGCTCCATTTACAAGCCATTGGAACGAAGGCGAACTTCCTCCATTGGTGGCAGTAGCGGTGAAGGTGGCAGTAGATCCTGAACAAATAGGATTGGTTCCGGTAGTTTGTGTAATACTCACTCCGGCTTGCACACTTGCCGTAACAGCCGATAGGTTAATATTGTCGATATACAATGCCTGACCATATCCGGCGCGGCTGCGGAAAGCAAAACGAATGTTGGAAGCTCCAACATAACTGCCCAAATTAATAGTCTCCGTTCTCCATTGGCTCGATGTAGGAACAAAAATCGCATTGGTTTTATCAGGAGCGGTAGCCAAACCACTACCACCTTTATTGTACAAACGGGTCCAAGTTACTCCGCAGTCGGTGGAGGCTAGTACAATCAAGGAATCAATATTCGTAGCATTGTAGCGGGCATAGGCCACATCAAACGTTAGGGTTGCCGACGAATAACCCACCAAACCAAAGGTGGGCGTTATCATTTCATCGATGGTACCTGCATTGGTCGTATTGGGCGAATAGCTATCCATGCGAGCACAAGCCGAACTGGTGCCAAATCCCCCGGCAGTGGTTGTCCTAGTCCAGGTTCCATCGCCGTTGGCATTGCTAAGGGTCCAGCCGGTAGGCACAAAGGTGGTGCCTTGAAAGCCTTGGCTAAAAGGCAAAGGTGTTAAGGTTGGTGTAGCAATGGTAAAAGATGAAGTGCTGGTATTGTTGGCCGCATTTTGGTCGGACGAACCATTTGGCAAACTTGAAGTGGCAGTAAAGCTGTGGGCTGCAATGCTTAGATTCGAATTGGTGGGTAAGGTAATAGTAGTGGAGGCTCCGCTGGCCAAACTTCCGGTCCAAGCAAAAGTGGAAGCCGTTCCTCCATCATAGGAATAGGTGATGGTGGCAGAGGTAACTGTGGAGCTACCCAAATTGGAAAGCGTAATCGAAGGTGTAACGGCTGTATTGCAACTGGTGCTACCCGAAACTGGATTTAAAATAGCCGTAACACCAATATCCAAGGCATAAGGTGAATTGCATTTTCCGGAAGAATTCAAACCAACCCGGTAGGTGCCATTGGCCATAGCGGTTTGCATACGGGTTGCCTGGGCCAAGGTGAACATATACATGCAGGCGTCATTGGTGTAATCCATGTAATTCATGAACATTTCGCCATTGGTATTTCCTGAACAAACACCTGAATTGTAGGGATGGGTTGGGCAGCCATAATTGGAGCCTTGTGCTGGTGGGGTGTCGCTGCAATAGTCGGTGGCACAGGTTCCATCGCCCCAAATATGCCTAAGTCCAAGCCAATGGCCAATTTCATGGGTAGCTGTTCGGCCCTTGTTGTAGGGTGCTGCGGCCGATCCAATATTACCCCAAGCTTCATAATTAATAACGACACCGCTGGTATTGGCCGATTCTACGCCCGAAAGTCCTGTCAAACCCGTTCCTGCCGGAAAGGAGGCATAACCCAACAATCCGCTGGTACTGGCATCGGTAATCCATACATTCAAATATTTGGTTGGATCCCATATGGTTGCGGGTTTTATGGTTTGGTCGAAATACGATTGCAGCGTACCCGAACTCATGGTACCTGGGTTTTGCCAACCTCTCGACACCCGGTTTATCCGTTCAATTCCATCTTGGGCCAACAAATTTCCGCTGGGGTCAACCTTTGCCAAGCAAAATTGAATGCCTGTGTTGCCTGATTTTACGCTATTAAATACCGAAGGCACACTTCCGATATCGGAGTTGGTACCTGCAAAGTCGGCGTTTAAAATTGGAATTTGTGACTGAGCCTGAGCAGTGGAGATATTTGCACCGGAACCTTCAGCTGTGCCACTGTGAATAATATGAATAATAACCGGAATGGTATAATTTACTACCGCAGCACGGCTAAGCTGTTGTTGGGCAACATACTCAGCTACCTTCTGCGAAAACCACTCCTCATATTCGGCTGGTGGAGGTTGGGTACCACAGGTTCGTTGCGGTGGGACACCGGTTTGGCCAAAAAGCTTCGGTCCAAAAAGGCTGAAACAAACAAGGAGAAAGGATAGAAAACGTTTGGTCATATCGAGGTAGAAACAGAAAACAAAGATAAAACGATAGGAAACAAACCTTTAGTGGCGAAATTGGACTTGTTTTGCTCCAAATATCATTTCAGCCTTTTATACCGATTCTACTGTTTAAACCCAGATTACGCATTAGAAATGCATAAACGATTAACCAGTTGTAAATCAATTTGTATAGCCAAATTGATAACAACTGCTAAATCGGGGTAAACCCAACTAAATCAAGTAGTTCGGATTAATAAATCCTCCTATTGATTAATTTGGGTTAAATAGTCCAAAGGCTATTTGTAAAATTAGATTGGTAAATACCAAGGATACAGTATGGTAGTCCAATTTTTTCAAGAAAATGTGAGCCAAAAATTGGACTATACATAACGTCCATTCGGTATTATTAGAATTAGCCTCCAAAGGTTTTGATTTTCAATAAGTCTCAGCAATCCTTTGCCGCATGAGGAATCAAAATAGCTGTACCCAACAGTTTTTATGACAATACTTCCTTTGAAAGTAAGATACCATCTTCGTCGGCATACAACCAATCACCTGATTGAATGCTTACACCGCCTATACGCAGGGTGGCATCCAAAATTCCTTGGTTGCTTTTCTCCGTTTTAGCAGGATTTGTTCCCAGGGCTTTTACGCCGAGGTTTAGTTTCAACAGGGCCACCGAATCTCGTACCATACCGTTTATCACTATTCCTTCCCATCCGTTTTTCACAGCCAGTTCGCCCAGCATATCGCCCAGCAAGGCATGCCGTGTCGATCCACCTCCATCAACCACCAGCACTTTTCCTTTCCCGTTTTCAGATAGGGCAGTGCGCACCAAGGTATTGTCTTCGTAGCATTTCAGGGTTTTTACCTGTCCCCAAAACTGTGGTTTTCCTCCAAAATCCTTCAACCCAATATAATCAAGTACCTGAACCTTGGCTTGGTGTTGGTCATACAAATCAGCGGTAGCAATTGTCATGGCAAATACGATTAAAATAGAAGGCAATTTTAAGGCAATTCCATCAACTTTGAAAAGCGAAATCCTAAAGTTATTCCGTGCAATTTCAAAGGCGTTCAAAAGCATCACCATCTTAAATGTGACCAACCATCCTATCAATTGGGTATTTTGTTTCTTTTGGCGGGTCCCTTTTCGGCCATAACCATTCTACCCCGAATAAACTATTTGCAAGGGCCGAAAAGGTCGCGCTATCCACTGCAAGTCCTCGGTCTGCTCCGTGCCTACGCATCCCTGTGGGCTTTCCGTTTCTATCGCTACCCGGGGTTCTTCGTGCCCGGGTGAAGGTGAAGTACGGAGCTATGGTATTTCATGTCCTAACTCCTCTTTCTCACTTCTCTTTCTCACTTCTCTTTCTCACTTCTCTTTTCTCTTTTCTCACTATTATCTATTCCTTTACCAATTTCATTTCCTTCACCAAATGCCCTGCCCCAGCGAACTTGTCGATGATAAACAAAGTGTAGCGCACATCCACAATGATGTTTCTAACCCGGTCGGGATCGTAGCTTATATCGCTCATGGTGCCATCCCAGTTGCGGTCGAAGTTGGTGCCGATTAATTGGCCATAAGCGTTTAGCACCGGACTTCCACTGTTACCTCCCGTGGTGTGGTTCGAAGCGCAAAAGGCAACAGGTAATTTCCCCTTTACGCCATACGGACCAAAATCCTTGTTTTTGATGAGTTCCAATAATCGCGGATTTGCTTTGTAGTCGGCTATGCTGGTATCCTTGGCCTTTTCCAAAATACCATCGGCCGTAGTAAACGGGAGGTATTGAATGCCGTTTTTGGGTTCGTAACCTTTGATTTTTCCGTAACTTAAACGCAAGGTTGAATTGGCATCCGGGTAGAATTTTTTGTTCTTTTCGAAGGCACGTTGGGCCTGCATCCATTTTTTGTTCAAAGCCGCAATTCGATCGCTTGATCGTTGGTATTCTTCCTGAACTTTAAAGGTATAAGCTGCCACCAAGCTCATCCATAGCTCAAAGGCCGGGTCGCTTTCCAGCTTTTTGATATTGTCTTTGCTCAGTTTGTCAAGCAATTCTTTGGCTTTTTCTTCGGTGGTAAAACTGCTTTGGTCGAAGAGACGGTTCACAAATGCTTGTATGTCGCCCTTAAAGTTGTCCTTGATATCCTGACTTAGAAACCCTGGAGTATATTCTTCGGGTAGGGCGCTCAGGTAAAGGTTCAACAACTTTGGGGCAATTTCACGGTCGGCATTCACCTGGTAGTTTTTAAACCACCCGCCGAAATTGGCTTTCAGGCGTTGTTTTTCTGCCTCAAATTCCTCCGGTTTGGCTGTGGCTGATTTGGACTTTTCGTAAAGCGGCATAAAATAATTGGCAAAGGTCATGAGTTCGATGCCTGAAGCCGATTCAGAAAACAATTCGGCTGCCGCCGCAAGTTTGTTATTGGCTTCATATTCGGTTTTTAATTGGTCCAACAATTTTCCATATTTCTTATCCGATACGGAGTCGGCTTTGCACCAATCCCTGAAACGTTTCTCAAATTCTCTTTTCCGTTCTACAGTGCTGAAGCGGTCCAAGCCTTTGCTTTCGCCTGTCCATTTTTTGTAGTAGTTGGAAAGGCGGTTGTATTTGGAGGCATATTTGATTTTGTCGAGTTCGTTGCTGCGCATGTATTTATCCCAAATATCCAAGCGGATTTTTCGAGATTTTATACGGATAGGATTTACAATTTCCAAAATTTGGGAAACAGCATACGAACTGAGGTATTCTTGGGTGCGGCCTGGAAATCCGAAAACCATGGTAAAATCGTTTTCTTTTACACCTTTTATGGAAATAGGGAAGGAATAGCTGGGCTTGTAAGGGACATTGTCGGCAGCGTAATCGGCAGGCTTATTGTCTTTTCCCGCATATATCCTGAAAAGGGAAAAGTCGCCTGTATGACGGGGCCATACCCAATTGTCTTCATCGCCACCATAGTTTCCGATTGATTCGGGCGGAGCACCTACCAACCGTATATCTTTAAAGGTTTCCATGGTGAACATATAATATTCGTTCCCATAGAAAAAGGATTTCACTTTGGCGGTATAATGGGTTCCTGCAATGGATTCCGATTCCAGCTTTTTCACATTGGCCTGAATTCTTTCGTCGCGTTGGGTAATGCTCATGCTATCGTTGACGCCATCCAGCACTTGTTTGGTTACATCGTCGATACGTTTGATGAAGGTAACGGTAAGTCCGGGGTTAGGCAATTCTTCACTCAGGTTCTTTGACCAAAATCCATCGCGGATGTAGTTGTGTTCCAAACTGCTATGCGATTGAATCTGACTAAAGCCACAGTGGTGGTTGGTAAGTACAAGGCCTTTATCGGAAATAACTTCACCAGTGCAACCGCCACCAAACTGCACAACGGCATCTTTCAACGACCCTTTATTGATGGAATAGATGTCCTCTACCGTGAGTTTACAACCATTGGCAGCCAATTCCTTTTCATTTAAGATTTTCAGGAGATTGGGCAGCCACATTCCTTCGTCGGCTAGGATAGAAAATGGCATGGCCAAGGCCAAAAGAAGCGCTCCAACGTGTTTCATTGGTTCAAATTTTAAAGAAAAGAGGAAAAACTTATTCTAAAACCACTTTTAAGGTTTGTGCAGTTAGTTCGTTTGATTTTACCGTTACGAAATACAATCCGGTTTTCAGGTTTCCACGAGGAATTTGTAAGCTCGACTGAGATAAATCGGTTTGTTCGAAAACCTTTCTGCCCAATTGGTCGCTAATGCTTACGGAATACCCTTTGCTAGCATTTTTCATGCTTAGGTTGATTTCATTTTGGGCTGGGTTTGGACTCAAAGAAAACAAATCGGCCTGCACATCATTGATGCCATTCGGGTTGAAGTTTAAGGGCATAGAAGCCTCAAAACTAGGAGCGGTGGTTCCACAAAGAATGGATTCGAACAATGCGGCAGCCGAATTAGACAAAGAATCCATAATAGGGGCTTTGCTCAAATAAGCAGTATGGCCTGCATTAGCAATGGAAAAGAAAATAGTTGGTTTAGCGTTGGCTACTTCTTGAGCTTTCAAAAGCGAACTGCCGTCCAATGAAACAAGGTTCAAACCAGAAACTTGGGCGAAACCATGGGCATAAGGTACGGTTGGGTCTTGAGTTTCATGGATGGAGATAAGCAAAGGATCATCCGCATCAAGCCATTCTTTTTTATGCAATCCACCCGACAAGTTCCACACTCCCTGAACTTTCGACGAATATTGGAAGTTGCTACTGCTGTTGCCTTCAATTCCGCCATTGGCATCAATGATGGTAGAAACATAGCTAGGCACTTCGGCAGTATTGTCGATATAAGCAGAATGCAAGGCCAAAATGCCACCGGCTGAAACGCCACTTAAAAACACAAAATTGGTGTCCACTTTGTATTCCGAAGCATGTTCGCGGATAAAACGTATACCAGCTTTTTGATCGCCAACTGCTTTAACAACGACATCCAACATAATGGCTGAATCAGGGAAACTGCAAAGGCCAAATACACGGTAGTCGATGGCGCAGGTAACAAATCCTCTTTTGGCAAAATCTTGGCAAATGCTCACCACATAACCATCGGTACGGGTTCCATTGATAAAAGAACCACCATAGTTTACAAACAAAACCGGGCGGGCCATGGCGGTATCACCTTCCGGTTGGTAAATGTCCATAAGCAAGTTGTAGGCCTCGCCGCAATAACCAGTGTTTTGTCCGTATTGCACTCCAGAGGTTACGGTAGCTGCCGAAAAAATTTGGTTTTTATACCGAACGCCGTCACATGCGGGGTTGGTAATTTGGGATTGAGCCGAAGCAAAAAAGAAGAGGAAAAGAAAGCTAAGAGGGGTAAACAGTTTGTTCATGAACAATAATTTAGTTAGGTGGTAAAGATAGGATAAACTTAATTTAAAAAATTGGCAACCTTGAAGCATGTTTCATTTGTTCGGCATTGAACATGCTGCAGTACTGAATAAGGGAGTTGGCCCTGATTTGTCGCATCATGTCCTGGATATCTTCATCGGGCAATAGCGAATAAATCAGCAGAATATAGTCGAATTGGTTTAATTCAGGGAGCAAGGTTCCTGATTCGCTTTTGTTGGAAAGGAGAATAAACTTATCCTCTTGTCCGGAGGTATAGGAAAAGGAAGAAAAATTGGCTTTGGCTCCGTTTTTATGTACGACGGTATAAAGATCGTCTTCTCGGGTAAATTCAAAACCCAGGGCTGAACCGATGGCCCAAGCGGCTCTGTAATCCTTCTGGTGACAGGATATGCCCATCAACACATAATCGGGTGTGGGCTCATCGATTTGAAGGACGTATTTTGCCATAGTCTTTTATCCCTCTACGGGTTGTAGGTGAAGCAACATATCATCCACCATTTCTTTCAGTCCGAATTCTTGTTTCCAGTTCCAATCGGCTCGAGCCTCGGCATCGTTGATACTAGCAGGCCAACTATCGGCAATAGCCTGGCGATGGTCGGGTTTGTAGCTGATTGAAAAAGCGGGCAAATGGGTTTTAATTTCTGCTGCCAATTCTTTAGGCGAAAAGCTCATACCCGATAAGTTATAACTGCTACGGATTTTGATATTGGCCGCATCCTGTTCCATAATGCCAATGGTAGCGCGGATAGCATCGGGCATATACATCATGGGTAAATAGGTGTTTTCGGACAAAAAGCATTCATAGCTTCCTTTTTCGATGGCTTCATGGAAAATATGAACAGCATAATCTGTTGTGCCTCCGCCTGGGTCGGATTTGTAACCAATCAAGCCTGGATAGCGCAAACTTCTTACATCTACACCGAACTTCTCATGGTAATATTGGCACCACCTTTCACCGGCTTGTTTGCTAATGCCATAAACCGTGTTAGGCTCCATAACGGTATATTGTGGGGTGTTGTTTTTAGGGGTGTTGGGGCCAAAAACGGCAATAGAACTGGGCCAATACACTTTTTTGATTATACCTTCTTTGGCAAGGTCCAATACGTTGAAAAGGCCTTCCATATTGAGTTTCCAAGCCGATTTTACCTTTTGTTCGGCCGTGGCGGATAGCAAAGCTGCCAAAAGATAAATCTGCTTCACCTCGTATTTCTTTACCAATTCCAATAAGCGGTCTTTATCCAATACATCCAAGGGCTCAAAAAGTCCTTCTTTTACCGAATCGCTTGCTCTTTTTATATCCGAGGCAACCACCCCGTCGTCACCATAGCTTTTCCGCAATGACTCTACCAGTTCCGTACCGATTTGTCCGCCAGCACCAATTACAAAGATTCTTTCTTTGGCCATTTTTTACAGGTTTAACGGGGCAAATTTAGGTGGGTGAACGAAATGAAAGAGAATGGTTGAAAAAGAAAATCCAATTCCCCTCAAAAAAGGAGAAAATGGATTTAAAAAAGGTAGACTCAATTCAGCGAAAAGGCAGGAATACCAGGCGCTACTCCTTGGTAAAAGGCCAATGGAAAAATTTCAGGTTTCATATAATCGATCAAGGGGAAGGAGGCTAATACATCCATTACTTCTTGTTCAGATTCGGCAACCATAGCTACCCATAATTTGCTTCGGTCTAAGGCTAAAGCATAGTTGAGGATGGTTCCCTTTTGCATCCAATCGTCCACAATTTCTCGTTGCTTGGGAATTTTGGTGATGAATTCTTCGGTGAAATAATCCGGTAAGGTGATTTCGATAAAAAAGTGGTTCATGGTATTAACGCACTAAGGTTATGGTCCCTGTTTTTTCAAATTCTCTTTCGTCGACAAACTTAACCCAAATTTTGTAGCCATATACACCTTGAGGTAATGGAGTGCCCAGAAAGGTTCCATCCCAACCTACAGTTAAGGCTTCGTCGGGGCTTTGGGTGGCATAGACAACATTTCCCCAACGACTAAAAATCCGAAAATCGATTTCTGCCACATCATAACCGTATACTTTATAGATGGGATTCTTTCCTTGGGTTACCGGAACAAAGGCATTGGGCATATAAATATTGGGCTTCTTGGCCACAAACAAATCGGTTTGGATAGTATCGGTGCAGCCATTCGAATCCACAACGGCTAGGGTAATCTGGTGAATCCCGCTGTCTAAAAAGGAAACATAGGGCGAAGCCGAGTTTGAGGTCTGACCATTTCCGAGGTCCCAGAAATAGCTTATGGCAGGTGTTCCCGTATAATCAAAGTTGTAAGTGTTTTCGGTATAAAGATTTTGGCTCCCTGTAGAAAAGGAAGGCAAGGGCAATGCATTCACTGCATAGGTTTGGGTAAGGGTATCCTGAATGCAGCCACCCGATGAAATTAAGGTAACGGTAAACGAATCTTGGGTAGGAAAAGTGTATTCAACCGATTGTCCAGTATCTAAACTTGAAGCGGTTGAAGCAGTGTCGCCAAAGTCCCAAACAAAAACAACCGAATCTAAATTGGATTGTGCCTGGAATTGCGTTGGATAACCAAAACAGGTTTGACTCCAGGTAAAATTCGCTGTTCCAACCAATTCTCCGATGGTGACAGTGATGGTATCGTCACAACCATTAGCATCTTGGATAATTACATCATAGTTTCCTCCTGATAGGTTGGTGGCTGTAGCTCCATTCTGTGAAGGATTGGTTATCCATTGATACGAATAGGGCGGTTCACCAACCAAACCTTCCACTGTTCCCGAGCCATCAGCAACGCCACAAGAAGCCTCTGTTTGGCTAACCATTGCCCCAACAACATCGGCTACTGTATCAATTTTGACATTCAAAATTTGCGAACAGTTATCGCTTCCGGTTATAATTACAAAATAGGTTCCTGTACTTAGGTTAGTGGCTGTAGCCGAGGTTTGTGGTGGATTTGTGTTCCATAAATAGGTGTAAGGTGTATTTGGTCCAGTTGCGATGGCTGTGGCACTTCCAGTAGGTTCGTCGCAGGTGGGTCGAATATTTTGTAAAGAGGCCAGTTGGGCTGAAGTGCTTTGAATTGGAATCGTTTTTGTGGCTACACAATTATTAGAATCACTGACTGTAAGTACATAAATGCCAACAGGAAGGTTGGACAGGTTAGGCGTATTTTGTGGTGGGGTGGTATTCCATGCATAGGTGTAAGGTGGAATTCCTCCCGAAACAATGGTTGAAACACTTCCCGTAGAAAGACCACAAAGCGTATTGGTAAAAGTTTCTTGGATACCAATTGCTGTAGGTTGAATAGTTGATACATTCAAAAGCTTGGAGCAACCTAAATTGTCGGTTACCACAACCTGATGCGAGCCTGGTGTAAGGTTGTTGGCCGTGGGTCCTGTTTGGGCCGGAGTTGTATTCCAAGCGTAAGAATAAGGCGGAGTACCACCAGTCGCAGCAACAGTAACATTGCCATTTGCAGCTCCAAAGCAGGTAATTGGATTGTTTTGAACCACCGAAAGGGTAGGAGCATTTAATTCGTTAATGGTTCGGGAATAAGTAGCCGTGCAACCGTTCGCATCCGTCACAGTTAGCCTGTAAATCCCAATTCCAACATTGCTTAAATCTTGGGTGGTTTGCACAGGATTGCTGTTCCATGAATAGGTATAAGGCGACTGTCCGCCACTCACTGAAACATCCACACTGCCAGTATTATTCTGACAATCTGAATTGGTTGAAGACACCAAAGTAACGGTTGGACCAATGTGTTCAATTTCTAAATAATAGCTTGTATTCGGTGCCAAATTATTGCCACAGCCATCTAAAAAGGTATTCCCATCGCTTCCGTTTTGTATGGTAATTGTATAGGTTCCAACTACTGAAATATTGGCCGAAAAAGTGATATTTATTCTCGAAGTTTGGTTGTTTGAGTTACAACCTACGGGCACAAATGAGGTAATGGTTAGTGGAGATGGTCCGGAAATGGTAATTTCACTTAAATCTGAACTTATGCTATTGCAAAGGATAGGCTCATCGAGATAAATCGTGATGGTTTTTGGATTGCAAATGGTTCCATGCTCAACAGTGTCGATATGTGGAACAATATTATCAAATACACTGGCAGTCCCACCTAAATTTAAAGTATAACCATTCATGGATGCCGTAAAGTTGTTTACCAATAAGGCATAAGTTTGGCCCGAAATAACATTTATCGGTGAACATTGATTTGGTCCTGATGTGGTTTCTTGAGTGTTCACGGCCCCTATTTGTAAACCCGTATTACCTAAGGTGGATGAAAAATTGCATCGAACGGGTGCTAAACTGCCGTTTGCAATTGAAGCACAACTGTCGCTGCTTAAATTAAACAAAGCAAAGTCATAATCATCGTTCGGATTATTGGGTTCTATTTCAAAGGTAAAAGCACCGCTTCCAGTTACATTAAACAAAAACCATGAAGAATTAGCCTCCCCGTTGGTTATGCAGCTGGTATTTGCAGGAACATCCATGGTAGCGCCAAAGCCACTGTAGAACGTTGTAGATGAATACGAATCGTCACAAATGATTAAAGGTCGGAAACAATCCTGCTCAGGCTGTTGGGCATAAACAGCCGTTGCCCAAAAAGACAAAACGAGGAAGGTATAACGAAAGCACTTGGGCATAAACCAAGGTAAAAGTATAGCATTTGACGAAAACTAAGGTAAAAGGTTTGCCTTAAAAAACAACAAAGCCCCCAACATGTTGGAGGCTTTGTCGCTTTATTGAAAAGAAAATTATTCTTTATACGGTTGCCAAGTTTGAGTACGGTACAAAAAGGCAATATAACCTCTCACCTTCAAAACGCCCCCTTCTACCCACATTTTGCAATCGTAAACCTTGCCTTTTTTTGGGTCCATAATGGTTCCATCTTCATATTCACTTCCGTTCTTTTTCATTTTACGGATGATTTCCATTCCGATTACTTTCTTCCCCTTTCTATCGTCTTCACATTTTTCACAAACCGGATCTTGTGGTTCACTTGGTTCGCGGAATAATTTTACAATCTTTCCATAATACTCATTTCCCTTTTGGTAAATCTCAACAATGGATCTTGGCTTGCCCGTTTCATCGTCGATGGTTTTCCATTTTCCTACAATAGTCTGAGCCTGAACAAGGGAAACGGTCAGGGTTAAAACAAATAAAAAGCTTATCTTTTTCATAAATTAAGGGGATTAACTTGGCAAATATAATCGGGTAATCCATAAAAATGATGCCAAAATCAAATTTGTACCGAAATTCAAATAGACTTATGTTTTTGAATTAAAGCGCTACGGAGTGGTTTTCTAGCCTGAAACAAACGAAATTCCAGTTTAGAATGGCATGGGCTGGGTTAAACCCATTTGCCTACTGCGGGATGAAAAACAAAAGCCCAGGCTCCGTAAAATGCTATGCGGAGATGTCGGGCAAGGATAGAGCGTGATACCCCGCAAGCTTGCAGCCCCCCTGCATTTTTGGGGGCTACAAGCTGAGGAGTATTAGCGATAGCCTGACCCAACCGCCTTGGTAAATGGTTAATTAAGGGTAACATGGTTTTGGCGGTTGGGGGCCCGCCTAAAACGTATTATTAAAAACTAGCAGATTGTCGTTTTCGTTTTTATAAAATTCTGAAAGCCAGTGCTTTTGAAGATGAAATTTCGGTTGATGCGGGATAACAAAACAGAGAACCAACTTAGTTTTCCGGCCAAAATTTTTAATCGAAAACCTTACTTGGGCCATACTTTACAGCAAAATAAAATTTTCTGAGGAATATTTGGTCTTAACGCCTAAAAGGTTGAAAAATACTGCTTTCCTTTGTATCACTCATGCATCGCCAATATCCCAGTGCCGAAATCGCCCAATTGCTCGACGCCCAACTCTATGGCGAAAAAGGCTTACTTATTCATGAAATTTTGCTGGATAGCCGAAAACTTTCCAGTATCGAAGGGGCTCTCTTTGTGGCTATTAAAGGACAACGCCACAACGGCCACCTTTATATTCCCGAACTGTATAGCAAAGGTATCCGGGCCTTTCTCGTTTCCGAAATCACGTTCAAACCAGAACATTTCCCTGGAGCTGCCTTTTTTCTGGTCAAAGACACCCTGCAGGCCTTGCAAAGTCTGAGCAAATTTCACCGCAAACTGTTCAACTACCCCGTTATCGGCATCACCGGAAGCAATGGAAAAACCATCGTCAAAGAATGGCTGTATTCCCTGCTCCAACAAGACCATTCCATTGTTCGAAGCCCTAAAAGTTTTAACTCGCAAATTGGGGTTCCGCTCAGCGTGTGGGAAATGGAAGACCAACACAACCTCGCCATTATCGAAGCGGGTATCTCCCAGCCCGGCGAAATGGAAAAGCTGGAAGATATCATCCAACCCAACATCGGCATTTTTACCAATATTGGTCAACCCCATGCCGAAAATTTCGAAAGCCAAGAGCAAAAAACCCAGGAAAAACTGAAGCTTTTTAAGCATGCCCAAAAGTTGATTTTTTGCAAAGACTATGACGACCTACTAAAACTGGCCGTTCCGGGCGAATCCCTCGACCAAGCTTGTAAACTCTTTACCTGGAGCCGGCGTACCAAAGCCGATTTGGCCATTACCAAGGTGAATAAAAACCGAGGCGAAACCGAAATTTCAGGAATATTTGATTTCCGTTTCCTCAACATCACCATTCCTTTTTCGGACGAGGCCTCCATCGAAAATGCCATCCATTGCTGGGCCTATATGCTGAGCGAAGGTTATCCCAACGAAACCATCGCCCAACGCATGGCCTACCTCAGTCCTGTGGCCATGCGCCTCGAACTGAAAGAGGGCGTAAACAGCTGCTCCATTATCAACGATAGCTATAATTCCGACCTTGGCTCTTTGGCCGTGGCCCTCGATTTCCTCAACCAGCAGCACCAGCATCCCTGCAAAACCCTCATCCTCTCCGATATTCTCCAAAGCGGAAAGGGGGGCGACCAGCTTTACCACGAAATCGCCGACCTCATCCAAACTTATGGCATTGATAAGCTTATTGGAATCGGCCCCGAAATTTCAAAACACCAAAACCTGTTCAACCTCAACAAACAGTTTTACCCGGATACAGAATCGTTTTTGGAAAAATCAAGCAGCAACAGCTTTCAAAATGAAGCCATTCTGCTCAAGGGTGCCCGCTCCTTTGGCTTCGAAGAAATAACCAAGTTTTTGCAGCAAAAGGCCCATGAAACCGTCATGGAAATCAACCTCGATGCCATGGTGCACAACCTCAACTATTACCGTTCCTTGTTGAGTCCGGGCACCAAACTCATGGCCATGGTTAAGGCTTTCTCCTATGGCAGTGGTGGCCACGAAATTGCTTCATTGCTTCAGTTTCACCGGGTTGATTACCTCACTGTGGCCTACGCCGACGAAGGAACCGAGCTACGCAAAGCAGGAATCACCTTGCCCATTATGGTGATGAACCCCGAAGAGCAAAGCTTCGATGCCATTATTAAGTATAATTTGGAGCCCGAGCTTTACAGTTTCCGCATCCTCAGCCATTTCGAACGCGCCCTCCTCCGCAATGCCGATCGTATCCAAAACCCCATTCCCGTGCATATCAAACTCGATACCGGCATGCACCGACTTGGGTTTGAACCCGAAGATACCAACGAACTGATTATCCGCCTCAAAAACCTGAAACGCGTTAAGGTAACGTCCATTTTTAGTCACCTGGCGGCCAGCGAAGACAAAAATTTCGACAAGTTCACCAACGGACAAATCAACCTGTTTCGGAAAATGAGCGACGAAATCATCAATCATTTGGGCTATCCTGTGCTGCGCCACATCCTCAATTCGGGCGGCATAACCCGTTTTCCCGATGCCCAATTCGATATGGTAAGGTTGGGAATAGGTTTGTACGGGGTTTCTTCCACGCCCAACGAGCAAGTCCACCTCCGCAATGTCAGTTCCCTCAAAACCATCATTTCCCAAATAAAGCAGGTAAAGCCGGGCGACAGTGTTGGCTATGGCCGTCGCGAGCTGGTAACAAGTCCCGAAACAATTGCCACCGTGCCCATTGGCTATGCCGACGGACTCAGCCGAAGTTTGGGCAACCGCAAAGGAAAAATGCTGGTCAATGGCAAATTAGCCCCCATTGTTGGCAGTGTTTGCATGGATATGTGTATGCTCGACATCACCGGAATCGCTTGCAAAGAGGGCGAATCGGTAACGGTTTTTGGCGAAGGGTTTAGCATTTCCGACCTGGCCGCGCTGCAAGGCACCATTCCTTACGAAATCCTCACGGGTGTGTCACGCCGCGTCAAAAGAGTGTATTTTAGAGAATAAACCGAGCGCCTGAATCCGTTTTGGGGTAGTGTTTCAAAATTCAAGGTTTGGCGTGCCCCCTTCGCCCACCATCATTTTCCGTTTTTTAGGCTGTATCTCGGGGCGTTCGGGTCGGGCTATTCGCTGCAAATCCTCGGTCTGCTCCGTGCCTCCGCATCCCTGTGGGTTTTCCGCTGCTATCCCTGCCCGATGGTCGTTGCCTGGGTTTGGGTAGCAGCCTGAGCGACCGTCTTCGCCTGATTTTCTTACCTCAGGTATCCAGCCCTTTTGCAATCTCCACCAACGGTTTTTTGCTGATGTGGTGTTCCAGCCAAATCGTCAATTCATCCTTTCCTAGTTGTTTGGGGAAATCGGGGCGGAGCATTTCGGCTTTTATCCCATCAAAAATCGCTGAAGGAAAAGGCGTTTTCGGGGTCGATTCGAGCTTGGCAATAAGCTTCATTATTTTACAATACGGAGTAGGCAAATCCACACTGGCTCGGTTAGGCTTGAGGCCATATTGGGTAAACCGTTCCAGTTCTTTACTGTTTTGTAGGTCAAAGGCCACCATCGTGCCAAATAAATAGGCAAAACGTTGTATATCGAGGCGGGCCTCACAATTTTTGAATTTCAGTATTTTCTTTGTCCATTTCAAGCTTTTATCAAACTCCAAATTCAACCACAACGACACAGCCAGGTTGATGCAAATAGTAAGTTCGAATGTTTTGTTTAATTTTCCGGAGTACTGACCTAGTTTTTTCTCCGTTTCAAACTCCAGGGCTGCAGCTTTTCTAAATTCGCTTTTACCTAAACAGATGAGGAGTTCCAAGTAGCGAATTAATTGAAAAGAGGAGGCTTTTTCAATTTCATTGGTGGGTTTAAAGCGCTTAATTTTTTCTATTACAACCTGTATTTCTTCCCCTTCTTGCTTTGGGTTAAGGGTTGAGCCATAGTTCGACAGAATGGTCAAATAGGTGGTAGGGAAAATGTATTTCCAGTCAGGCTTTTCTTCCGAAATCTCCATAATTTCTTTTCGATACTTCTTCCAGTCGGCTATATTGTTTTCTTTTTTAGCTACCATCGCCTTTATGGATAATAAAAACCTTCTGGCGGTTGGTGATAGCAGTTCTTCCGGAAAATCAAAGGCCGGTTTTGAAAGAGCCGGACCTTTTTGAAGTTGAATGGCTAATCTATCCTGAAAATTAATTAGGTCAATTTCTATTTCAATCCGTCGCAATTGTTGGCTTTGTTCCTTAATTTTTGATTCGAATCTTTTGGTTTCGGATGTATGCAGGAAATGACTAGCGATTAACCTTTCTAATCTCAAACATTCCAATACCAGAAAATGGAAATCGAATTCATTGGCCTTTTGCTTGGTTTCGGAAATGATTTTCGAGGCCAAATCAAACTGCTCCCGGGTGATGAGGTATTTCGCAAGTCGAATCTGTTGGTGCAATTCAGCTTCAAATCCTAAGGAGGCTTCATGTTCCTGCAACAAAAAATCCAACAGACTTTTCTTCAACAAAGACTTATGCCGTTGGAATTCTTTTTTGGCCATACCCGTTGGAAAAGGTTCGGTAGAGGTGGCAAAATGGTTGAGTATTTCTTTTATCCGTTTTTGAACCGTTCCTTTTCCTCCAAAGGTTTGCAAATATTCCGCCTTTTCTCGTGGAGTTAATGCCAAAACCAATTGCCTTAATTCTTTGATGTCTGACATGGAGCGAGGAGTTTGGGGTAAAAGTAGAGTTTTTTAAAAATAATTTATCGGATTTTTTGGCCCCTCTATCCCAATAGAATCAAGGATAATATATATTTTACACTAAGAAAACACTGGGTAAAATTCAAAATTTTGCCAAAACAGGTTTAGGTATTTTTTTTCACGTTTACCGAAAATATTAATACCCCAAAACAATGGCCTACACCTTTACCGTTCTTCAGAGCTACAGTGTAAATACCCACGAAATTCTACTCAATAACTTTATCCACCTAAAGGTAAAGCGCTTATCCGATGGTGTAATCGTTTACCAAACTGCCCTTTCAGGTAAGCCGGCCTTGCGGGTGGTAAATTCCAATTACGAAATAGGTATTTTCAACACCCAGGATCCCATTTTCGAGCGAAAGATCAATATTGGAGCCAACCCACACACCATGGATGTCACCAAGGTGGGGGCCGACTATTGTTTTATTGGCACTACCAACGACGGAACCGATACCGTCACCTTTCAATACAAGCTCAACCTTTGCTTAGTAGAAATTTGGAAAACGGGTGGGTATATTTATTTACGTTCTCCTGTTTGTCCGGGCCAATCTGGTTGCGGTAATTGTTTTAGTGAAACCAGAGCCTAATCCTTCCATGCCATTAACCAATCAAAACCAAGCGTCATGAAACAATTAAAATTAAGTCAAGGTTACCCTGCCATACCGCCCAAGCCTAGGAGGGGAAGGGCGGGGGTGAGGTGAGGTTTTTTTGATCAACTCAATGATTTAAAGTTTTATCTTAAAGCCCTTTCCAATTATCAATAAATTAAAGTAAAGAAACCCATGCCTAAAGATTCAAAAACCCTTGAACGCATCCAACTGATGCATCCCGACTTACGAGCCGAGGTAGCCGCTATTTATGATGCTATTTGTACGGCACTTACCGGACGAGCCATGTGTAGATTTGCCTATACCTTGCGCACCTACGCCGAGCAAGATGCTTTATATGCCTTGGGCCGAACGGTGGCTAACCCAAATGGCAAAACGCCAGCCAAACCCTTTGGCAATGTAGTTACCAATGCCAAAGGAGGCAGTTCGTACCACAATTTTGGCTTGGCCTTCGATATTGTATTGTTAAAGGACACCGATGGCAATGGAAGCTTTGAAACGGCGAGTTGGGAAACCAATATCGACTTTGATGGAGACGGGCAAGCCGATTGGAAAGAGATTGTAACCATTGCCAAGCAACATGGCTGGGAATGGGGTGGCGACTGGAAATTTACCGACAAGCCCCACTTTCAACGCACATTTGGCCATTCGGTAGTTGAACTTAATGCCAAGGTGAAAGCAGGGAAAGTGGTAGTGGCTGGAAGTACGTATCCTGTAATTAAGTAGGACTAAATTTAAAATTAATTTAAAACAACCCGGATGCCGAAAAGGGAAGAGAGTAGGCGGAGAATTCAAAATTCTTAAAGATGTTTTATCTAAAACTTAACAAAATTAAAATTTTAAATAATCGAGAACTCTTAGGTAAAGCGGAGGTTCAAATTATGAGCTTTATTACAACAGGCAATGAGGAATTGCCTCAGCTAGAGTCTCTATTAGGAACTGAAGATAGGGCTGAAAGAGAAGTGATTTTAAAATCAGCAGTTGCAACGGTATTAAGTTGGAGAATTCTTACCCCAGTTTATAAAATTAGAGACAACCATCAATTGTTCTTTGGAGATGCTGGATATGTGGTTTATAAATCAGATAGTATTCCTGATGATTTGAATTGGCAATTGATGGCAGTGGAATTAGATGGAAGAACGCGTGAAAATGCAGAATTAGCCGAAGAACTTTTAGCCAAGAATGACAATCTTTCCAAAACCATTGATGCTTTACTTACAGTCGCCTCCTTTTCAAATCCTGTAACGGCGGCGGTAAAGGTTATTGTTAATGTTGTTGCTGAAACCTTGCCTGAAGTTCTAAAGCACGACCGTGATGATCAGGTAGGTTTGTTCATTACTTCATTAAATCGCCGCGAACATTATCTTTATGGATTAAGAGACAAGCAAGACGTTCCAGATTTATCAGGTAATATGTTTATAGATTATTCCATTTTTGGATACGAAAATTCGGCAAGCTAGTTAGGATGGGTGGTAAAATTAATTCCTCCATTTCCATCACTCCCTTTCCTTCATTCTTTTATCCAAGTTTACGTTCTAGTGCACAATACTTTTATTTGTAGTTTTACAAATAATTCAAGAAACACTTTATCTCGCCAATGAGTGTAGACAATACCACTCGAACTCCTTTATAGTGAATTTCCTCAAGAAATTATCTTGACCCCCCCCTCAATGAAACCCTTCAAAAACATCTTCAACAACGAAATCACTTACATCGCCTTTGGTATTCTTACCATGGCTAGCTGGCTTATGCTCTTTCTCGTAGGCTTGTTTGTGGATTCAAGCTATTACAGGGTGGCCATCACCTGCAACTTTGCCGGTTGGTTTGATTGGGTTGCCGCGCTGTTCTCCTTTTTTGTGAGTAATGTTGCCATCCTCGCCTTCTTGTCGGGCCTGCTTGGGGGCATTTGTAGCAAAATAATCTCCACCAAAGGTTTTACCCTAAGCCCTGAGCAACTCAAAGCAGAGAATGTAAACTATATTCTCTACGAAAACCCTTTCCTCTCGGGGTTTAGGGGCGTATTTATGTTTATGGGCATACTCTCCATTCAATACCTTAGCTCCTTTACCGAACTTGGCAGTCTTGCCGAAACAAAGTCCGAAACAAAAGCAACCGAACTATGGGACACACAAGTGTATCGCTCCTTGCTTGAACAAGTAAAAGATACCAATTCCCTAAATATTATTAAGAAGGAATGGGCAATAGCGGAGCAAAAACAATTGATGCTTAATAACGATGCCCAAATTAATGAAGTAAGGCTCTACAACGATAGCCTCCAAAACAACATCATCCCAATCCTAAACCCCAACGAAACGTTTGACCAACGCAAACAAAAATGGAAGGAAAAGATGCTAAGCATCCGAAATACAATAAAAGTGCCGCCGGCAGTAGATATACCAGGTATATCCTCGGCCTCCTATTTTAAGTTTGCCGTAATCGTGTCCTTGCTGGCCTTCATTTGCGGCTACGACCCCTCTCGCTTCAATTCCTTTATAAATAGCCTTCCAGCCCTAGGTAATAAAAAGGAAAAAGACGGGAATAAAACCACTTAATTACTTCACCACCGCTCTTTAATGCCATTGTAACGGAGTTACCCCAAGAAATCAGTTTCTAACCGATAAAAATACGCCCACTGATGATGCTTATGGCATGCTTCATCATCTCATTTTTGGCAATTTGTTTATTTACACCAGGGTTGTTGCCTTTAATTTGCACACTGCTCGTAGAATTGCCAAATGCTTTTTCTTCATATTGCTCAACCATTCGATTATAACCCGCGATAATTGAACTATAGCCCTCTTTTTTTATCTTCATAAATATAGGAACAGTTTTCATCTGCGAAAATCAAAAAAATCTGCGAAATCTGCGTTCTAATTGCCTATTTATTTTACCCACCAAACTCGGAGCGCCAGTCCGGGCAACGATAGAGCCAGCCAGCCCGGAAGGATGCGGAGGCACGGAGCAGCCTGAGGACTAGCGGCGATAGCGTGACCTTTTCGCCTTGCACCAATGCCTTTCGTTTTGCACCAATTTCCAGTTCGCCCTAGTTTGCAAAAGAGGGCGAACTGGGTTTGGAATTAAAGTTCAAAGCTCCTGATTAGGTATTATACATTCACACTCACAACCATAAAAAGTACTAAATAAAATGTTTGCAAAAGAACTCGTTTGAGTTGGGTAAATGTATTTAGGATAACGGGCAAAATAGGTAGTTTTCGATTTTTTATGCCTTAGCCAAAATACAGAATCTTGTTTATTTTCGGTAACCGCCAACAGATCAAAATGCTCTGAAATGAAATCTTTGGACTTAACTCTCTTTATTTGAATAGCGATATCCTTGCGTTTATTGCAAGCAGCTTTTACTGAATCATTATAGAGTAACATTGTAAATATCTTAAATTCTTCCAAAGTCTCGCCTTTTGCTAGAAAAACCCTAGTGTCTGATAATTTAGATTTAAATAAATCCGCATACATCACATGAAAACCATAAGCCCTAGCAACATATTTATTCTCAAAGTTATATTTTTCAGAAAAGTATTCATCTGCAACATTTCTATCTTTTGAACAGCTCCCAATTAAGAATAGAAAGAATATAGGTCTTATACATTTAAACATTTAAAAACCTCCCCCCGCTCGCCCTCGTTTGCAACGAGGGCGATTGAGAAATTGGTCTTTGACCGAAAAAGTCATTAAGGAGTTCATTGTTCAATTTTAGTTATTTTAAATAAACCAAGTTCATCAGTATAGTCTTTTGAGCTGCTTAAAACCTTTAATAAAAGGCTATAAAATTTTATCAAATATAGCAAGATTCTTTTTTAAATGATTTGTTTATAAGGATAGTTGGCGTAAAAAAGTACCTTTCTCAACCGCCCGCTTTAGAAATTAGAAATTAAAAAGAGAGAAAATAGAAGCGAAAATGCATAAAACCCTGACATGAAAAACCACTCCCCCGTACCTCACCCACACCCGGGCACGAAGAACCCCGGGTAGCGATAGAGCGTGGTACCCCACAGGGCTGCGGAGGCACGGAGCAGACCGAGGAGTATACCGATTATAAATCTGTAATAGGCTAATTATGCTTCGCCATATTTTGCCTAAACAGCTTTTATATCGGCATTTACCAATTAAAATTGGTAAACTAGCGAAAGCGCGACCTTTTCGGCCCGCACAAATGGTTAATCCAAGGTAGCATGGTTATGGCCGAAAAGGGACCCGCCCCCAAAAAAAGAATTATAAACCTTCCAATAAAATAGCTGAAAAGTTACGGCCCCGGTAATTGTTTACCAACAACACCTTGCGAACCTGCTTTGGCTGCTCCGAACCCGGAAGCATGGCAATTTCGGGTAGGCGGTTTTCCTTCAAAGCTTTGGCACCCAGCCAGGTAGCCCAAGCCGAAGCGGTGTAATGTTCGCCACACAAATGCTTGTAATAGGCCCCCGGAATATCCGAAAACAGGCCTTCACGCACGGCATCCATCCAAAAATCTTCGGTAATGTCGCCGCTGTAACCATAAATCACTACATCGGGTTGTAAACAGGCATGGCGTTCGGCAAATTGCTGTATGTCGCCCACCAATTCCTTTGCATCGTTAGGCTTATAAAAGGTTTGTAAAGCCTTTAACTCAGCATAACAATTGGCTGTGGGCTTGTTGCCGATAACAAAATAAGCGGAAAATTCGCCCGCAATAGTGCCCTCGGTTTTGTAAGAAAGGAGGTCTAAATTGGAAATGCCCTCCTTTTTCCACATGTTGATGCGGTCGTTTACCTTATAATAATTGGGCGAAATTTCGTCGAATCCTCCCACCAACAGCTGAGCCTGGGGCTTTTCTATACACTGTAAATAAGCATCCAACAAGGCGTTTTCGAACGAGAAACCCCGCTGGCAATAAGTAAAGTTGTAGTTTTTGCAGCCCAAAATAATGGCCAATTGCCCGTTCACAGCATTGTGGGTGCTTTGCATAAAGGCCGTTGGGTTGAGTTGCTCCTCGGCCTGGTCAATCACCTGTATGAGAAACTTCTCTGTATCTTCAATACACCCAAAACCTGTTCCGGTGATAATGGCATCGGGCATAGCTAAGTCGGCATCTTTCAAACAGATTTTGGCCGAAGCAATACCCATTTTTATCACATGGCTCATCCGCCGAATGGCTACAGGATTAATGTATTCCTTATAATCCGGATCAACCGATTTTAAATAATTGTCCTTGTATTCTACAATTTCATCCAAAAATTGGGTGTTGTCCCAGGTTTTTTGGGCCGAAATATTTCCTAAACCATTGATAAATGCTGCCATAAATTGGATGAATTATCCCAAAATTGCTTTTACGCCGGGCAATACTTTTCCTTCTAAGTATTCCAACATGGCGCCGCCTCCGGTACTCACATAACTAACTTTATCCGACAAGCCAAAACGGTTTACTGCCGCTACCGAATCGCCTCCGCCTACCAACGAAAAAGCCGCTTTGGTTTGGGTGGCCTCGGCTACGGTTTTGGCTATCGAAATGGTTCCATTGGCAAAGTTTTCCATCTCAAATACACCCATCGGTCCGTTCCACAAAATGGTTTTGGAGTTCAATAAGGTTTCACGGAAAAGGGCAATAGTTTTTTCGCCAATGTCCAATCCCATCCAGCCGTCAGGTATTTCGTCTACCGAGCAAGTTTGATGCGGGGCTTCGTTCGAAAAACTTTCGGCCACAACATGGTCAATCGGTAATAAAAGGTTTACGCCCTTGGTTTTTGCCTTTTCAATAACATGCAGGGCCACGTCCAATTTGTCTTCTTCGCACAATGATTTCCCAATGTTTTTTCCTTGGGCTTTAAAAAAGGTATAGGCCATTCCACCTCCAATGATGATGTTGTTGGCCACGTCCATGAGGTTCTCTACAATCAAAATTTTATCCGATACTTTGGCCCCTCCAATTATGGCGGTTACTGGTCTTTCGCCGCCTTTCAGCACCTTTTCTACAGCTTTTACCTCGTTTTCCATCACATAGCCAAACAGCTTATCGTTCGGAAAAAAATCCGCTACAATCGTAGTGCTGGCATGGGCACGGTGGGCCGTTCCAAAGGCATCGTTCACGTATACATCGCCGTACTGTGAAAGTTTTTCGGCAAATCCACGGTCGCCTTTTTCTTCCTCTGCATAAAAACGTAAATTTTCCAACAGCAAAACTTCACCGGGCTTCAAAGCTTTGGCCATAGCTAAGGTTTGGTCGCCCATGCAATCAGGGGCAAACAACACAGGTTTCCCTAGCAATTGGGCGCAGTGTTCTACAATGTGTCGCAGCGAATACTTGTCTTCAGGCCCTCCTTTTGGTCTACCCAAATGCGACATCAAAATAACAGCCCCGCCACCATTCAAAATTTTATGCAGGGTGGGTAGCGCAGCCTTGATGCGGGTATCGTCGGTTACAGCAAGGGTTTCTTTGTGCAGAGGTACGTTGAAATCAACGCGAATAAGGGCTTTTTTGCCGCTAAAGTTGTAGGTGTCGATGGAGGCCATGGGTAATTTTCGCTGCGAAGATAAAAGGCATATGCGAAAGCTGAATGGATTTCTTTTAATATAAAAAAGGCAATAAACTAAAGAGGGTTGGGATGAAGGTTTTTAGGCGGGTCCCATTTGCAAAACCAGTTGGGTGCTAAAAACCAAGCATGGTGCAAGGCAAATGGTCGGGCTATTCGCTGCAAATCCTCGCGCCTTTCGCTGTCGCTTAGGCCGCTGTGGGTTTTTCGCTGCTATCCCTACCCGAAATGCGCCGGTATATCAGGCAGAAAACTTCCTGCTTTATCCTTTTCTACTTGTACTACAAAGTGTTTCAATCCGTTGGAAATGATTACCAAGCCTGATTTTATTACGGTATTGTATTTGGCCACCTGATCCATTACGCCTTGTTTGATTTCAACCTGAGGGGCTTTGCATTCTACCACAAGGGCTGGGTTTCTGTCTTTGTCAATGCATACTATATCAGCTCTTCGGTTGGTTTTTCCATACATTAGCGGAAATTCAAGGGCCATTCTCGATAGGGGATAACCTTTATAAACTACCAAATAATGGATTAAATGTTGCCTAACCCACTCCTCAGGGGTCAATACAACATACTTTTGACGCACCAAACAACGTACTTTTAGCTCTGAATTTTCTTCCACAATTTCCAGTTCGGGTTGTGGGAGATTTAGTACGGGAAACCTACTATTATTCAAGCTTTCGTTGGATTTTGAAGAACACAAAGATGAACAAATATTGAAATCAGAACTGAAATTTATGTTCGTTTTTGAACAAAAATAGAACCGCTAGAATAACATGAATCTCGTTAAGTCGCTCTATCATTGCATAGTGAAACTCAAAAAGCTATATGGTTATGGTTTTTTGTTAGGATTAATGAACATGAATACTTCTACAGCACAATTGGCCATAAAAAATGGGGTAAGTATCCCCACCCGCGATACCTTGCGGGTGTTGGTCGTATTTGCTGAAGTCGATTTTGAGGCAACACCTTGTCCGGGCAAATTAGAACAATCCTTTGGGGGGAATTGGCCTAAAAATGCAAAAGGACAAACTTTGCCTCCTTCCGATGCAAGTGAGTATTTCGATGTGCAATTAAAACCTGGACAAAAACCAAAAGGCTTCATCACCGATTATTACCATCAAGCTTCCTTCGGCCAATACCTGCTTTTGGGCGATTATTTTCCTTATACTGTTACTATTCCCTGTTCGGAAGTAAAAACCGGTAATGGAGTGCAACAGGTTTTGGACAAAATTGCCAAATGGCCAGGTTTGGATAGCAGCAAGTTTACCCAGCACCGTTTACCGCTCCGTGCTTTCGATGCATGGTCGATGAGCCGGCAAGGGGAGGCTAAGCTTAAAAAGCCGGATGGTAAAACAGATTTGTTGTATATTATTTGGAGGAACAATCGCTTTCTGACCAATAACAACACCCTCGATTATTCGGGTTTCGGGGTGTCGTCTGGCACAGGACCGGCTTTTCTAAACTCCAAAGGGATTAACAATTTTGCCTCGTTTAATGCTTCGAGTGTTTCACGCGCAGCCTATGTTATTACCATTGCTGAACATCTGCATGGGATTTTTGGAGGGAACAACTGGCACAGTTCGGGTGGCCGTGGGGTTCACACCTTTCCTGCTGTAGTGGCAACGTATGGTTTAACAGGGCAACACCTCGCCGCCATGCAAGGATGCAGTGGCTGGGACCGCTGGATGATGGAATGGAAAAATCCAAGAAAAAAACACCTCATTTCCTGCTTAAACGAACAAGGTCTAGAGGTCAACACAGAACATTACACCTTGGATAGTTTTCCTAGAGGTGGAACCTATGTGCTTCGGAATTTTCTCACTTCCGGAGATGCCATTCGCATCAAATTGCCCCATATAAATTGGGAAAAGTCCGGCGATGTGAAAAATCAATACCTATGGATCGAAAATCGGCGCATGAACAGTCGTTTCGATGAATGGTATTATGATGATTGTGCCGATAATGGACAAGGTCAATTTCCTGCTGGAACTCCAGGAATTTACGCCTATATTCAAGTAGGTAAGGATCAAAAAGAAGGAGGAATGGAAATTTATGGAGGTGCATCTGAAAATCCCAACGCCTTGGCCAGTCCGTTTTTCCCCTTCACCGCGGAAGGCAACTTCGATTTTTATTACGATTTCGACCGGGTGCAAGAAGCCCATGGCTACGGATGCAACTGGAACAATCGAAATATCCCCATCGATAAAAACCGAAGCAAACCCAATCCTTTTACCGGCAACAATGACCTGTTTACACTCTTAGATTTTAACGGTGACGGAAAAATCCTCTCGGGCGATAATATCAAAACAGGAATGAGCGAAATTATCGGTGATACCCTCATCCATGATTTTTATGGAGGTGGCGATTGGGAAGATGCATTCTGCACTGCAACAGGTCATACCGAAATTTCTATCAGTACCAATCCGGCACCGGTTCCGGTTTACACCCTGGCCACGGATTTAGAGTACAAACGATTTTCTTTAAACAAAGGTCAACCTAATTCATTTGAGAATAGAACTATTTGGCTCAATGGACTTCATATTGAAATTTTGGATGACAATATCAACCAAACTGGCGATGTAAAGGTGTCAATCCGTTGGGACGATTATACCCTTACCGAAAATGTTAGATGGTGCGGAAATATTGTATTGTCGCCAAATGACTTTGACACAACCCAAAATGCTTTGGTGGTTGGTTCCGGACAAACACTTTTGCTCGACCAAGGCACAAGTGTTACCTGGCCTTTTGAAATAAAAAAGGATGAAAAAGGAAATGCTTTGTTTGCCGAATCCACAAAATTGACAGTTTTGCCCCACGCAAAGATGGTGGTTCAACCTAAGGCAAGTTTAATTATTGAAAAGGATAGTAAGTTGATTCTTCAGAAGGGCTCAACACTTAAGCTTGAAAAAGGAGCAAAGGTAATATTACGTAAAGGAGGCGAAATTGTTCAAGAAGATGGAAGTCAATTTTACGTAGATAAAAAGGCAAAAATTTTAAAAAAGTAAACCATGAAGACATATACTCTAATTCTAGCTTTTCTCCTGTTTATTCCTTTCTTGTCATTTTCACAAGATAATATGAAAGGGCCAAGCGGAGGACCTAAAAGCAAGCAGCAAATTGAAGCTGAAAAGAAACAGCAAAAAGCCAAAGAAGCAGGGTATAAACAGGTAGAGAAAGCTGAAAAGGAACATATGAAGCACCAAACTAAGGAAGGTAGAAAACGAATGAAGGAAACAAAGAAGAAATCAACTAAAATCCAAAAGAGCAAACGCCGAACGAGCCTTGACTTTGGACACTCAGAACTGAAAACATTTGCATGCTTAATTGGTAGTTATAATCAGATTGAAAACAGAATTAATTTAAATACCGTTTAACTTACCTTAACATATCTCTAAAAAATTTCTACTTTAGCCGCCTTTTTCAGAAAAAGACGAATTATCCCGAAAACCTCTATTTGCATGAGAAACAAGTTACTTCTAATTCTTACTTTGACAGCAGTCCTTGCCGGTCAGGTATTTGGCCAAAACGGTACAGGTACCCTGAAAGGAACCGTTAAGGATAACAAAGGGGAGCCCGTTCCGTTTGCCAACGTGGCCATTAAAATGAATGGAAACCTAGTTACAGGTGGTACCACTGATTTCGATGGGCTTTATACCATCAAATCCTTGCCTCCAGGTAAATATGACGTGGAAGCCACCTATACAGGCTACCAACCACAGGTATTCAAAAACGTGGTGGTTATGGTGGATAAGGTTGTATTCCAAGATTTTACCATGACCAGTGGAGTTAACCTGAAAGAAGTTGTTGTTCAAGAATATAAGGTTCCTTTGATTGAAAAGGATGCCGGTGCAACTTCCACTACAATTACATCGGATGATTTCAAAAAGATGCCTAACCGTTCGGCCGAAGCAGCAGCTACAACTGTTGCAGGGGTTTATTCAAAAGATGGTTCGGTAGGAAGTATCCGTGGTTCCAGGGATGGATCCTCCGATACATATATCGATGGGGTAAAAGTTCGAGGAGGGACATCGCTGCCTCAAATGGCTATTGAGCAGGTGCAAGTATTATTAGGTGGACTTCCTGCTCAATATGGTGATGTTACTACTGGTATTATCTCAGTAACCACCAAAGGGCCATCTAAAAAGTATTTCGGTGGTTTTGAGTATGTAACATCTGAACCATTTGATAAATATGGTTATAATTTGTTAGCATTTAATTTGTCTGGCCCTATTGTTACAAAAAAAGATACCACCCAGGTTGATAAAAGACGTCCGCTTATAGGGTTTTTTCTTGCAGGAGAGTTGAAATATGAAAGAGATCAAAATCCTTCAGCAATTGGTGCTTTTAAGGTAAAGGATGATGTTTTATCATACTTAGAACAAAATCCAGTAAGTCGTTCAACTGATTTTGGAAGCAGCGGAAGTTTATTAAATTCTCAATTTGTAAGGTCAAATGATATAGAGAAAGTAAAGGCTCGTCAAAATGTTGGATATTACGGTATTAACCTTGCGGGAAAAATAGATTTTAATTTGACAAAGAATACTAATTTTACCATAGGAGGCACATACGATGCAAACAGACGACGAATCTATAATTATTCAAATTCTTTGTTTAATTATAAAAAGAATGGTGAATCAATTGACAATACTTCAAGAGTTTACGCTAGAATTACCCAACGCTTCAACGATAATCCTGAGAGTAAATCGGTTGTAAAAAATATAATCTACATGTTGAATATAGATTACCAGAGATTTAATAGAACCTTGCAAGATGCTGATCACAAAGATAAATTGTTTGATTATGGATATGTTGGAAAATTTAAAACATATCGAGAAAAAACGTATCAGTATGGTTTAGATCCAACAACCGGCTTATCTGGTTACCTGCAAAATAGTTACCGCGATACTTTGTTTGAATTTTCCCCTGGAACAGTTAACCCACTATTAGCAAATTACACTACCCAGTATTACAGTCAAAATACGAGAGATGGTTTTTACAACAATTGGAATCAAGTGCAACAAGGAATAGGTCCATTGTTAAATTCAGAGCAGCCAGATAATGTATATGATATTTGGTACAATACAGGTCGTGAATATGGTGTTTATCAAAAATTACAACAAGAGCAATACCGCATAACGGGTCTAGCTTCCGCTGACATTAAGAATCATTCCTTTACATTAGGATTCGAATATGAACAGCGTGTAGATAGGGCTATCACATATGAAACCCCTTTTAGAAGTCAAGCGGGCTTCTGGCAATTGATAAATCCTTTCTCGGGTTTAGTTAATAAGCATATTTCAGAGCTAGATTTAAACAATCCAATTATTGGATTAGATGCCAATGGTAACTTCAACGATACCATAAGCTACCCTTACATCTACAACCAAGAAACCCAATCCTACTTTGATTATAACCTACGTCAGTCGCTTGGTTTGGATCCAAAAGGAACCGATTGGATTGATGTAAATACTCTTTCTCCCGACCAATTGGATATTTCTTGGTTCAGCCCTGATGAGTTGTTGAACGGTGGAAATAGTTACGTTTCCTATTATGGTTATGATATTGGAGGTAATAAAGTGGGTGGTAAACCAAGTTTAGATGACTTCTTTACTTCTAAAGATGATAACGGTAACTTTAAACGTACCATGGGTGCCTTCCAACCAATTTATTTTGCTGGTTACATCCAAGATAAATTTGTTTTCAAAGATTTGATCTTTAACGTAGGTTTGCGTGTTGACCGTTTCGATGCCAACCAACAAGTGTTGAAAGATCCTTGGGTGCTTTATGAAACTAAAAAAGCTGGAGAAGTGTCTACCTTGGGTAACCAAGAAGTTTCTCACCCTTCTAACATTGGAAGTGATTACGTTGTCTACGTTAATGATGTAAATAATCCTACTGCTATCGTTGGTTATCGTAATGGACGAGATTGGTTTAATGCTCAAGGCGCCCCAATATTTGATCCTTCGGTTTTGAGGACATCCTCTGGAATTGCACCTTTTTTGGTTGATCCTTCAAACAAATTGCTTAGTGCAAGTGCTTTTAAAGATTATGAACCCCAGACAAATCTAATGCCACGTATTTCATTTTCTTTTCCAATTTCGGAGGATGCTTTGTTTTATGCACACTATGATGTTCTTTATAAACGCCCTACTACTGGTGTTCGATTGGATTTATCAGATTACTACTTTATGACGGTTAGAGCGCAAGATAGAAATAATCCAATGAACAACCCGGCACTTCAGCCAGAGAAGACGGTTGATTACGAACTTGGCTTCCGCCAAGTTTTAAGCAAATCATCAGCGTTAAATATCTCAGCATTTTACCGAGAGATTAGAAATCTTATTCAAGTTATTAATGTTGCAGAAGCTTATCCTGTTACATATAATACTTTTGGAAATTTAGATTTTGGCACAGTTAAAGGCTTAAGTATTGGTTATGAGTTAAGAAGAACGGAGAACTTCCAACTTAGGGCAAATTATACCCTTCAATTTGCCGATGGAACAGGTTCAACTGTTTCTTCTGGCCTTAATTTGATTAATACTCCGGGAGGAACAAATCTTAGAGTTCCTCAGCCTCTTGACTTTGACCAGCGCCATACGATTCAGATTGTAACAGATTACAGATTTCAAAACAATCAAGGTTTTAGAATTGGAAAAGTTTATCCATTAGCTAATTTAGGTCTTAACTTAATTGGCAGAATTGGTTCTGGCACTCCTTATACAAAAAAGAGAAATCCTTCTCCAACCCAAAATATTTCCGGAGGTGTGGCCCAACAAGTGGAAGGCGCTATTAATGGTTCACGCTATCCTGTTAACTTCAACATTGATTTACGTGTAGATAAAGACTTCTTCTTCAAAGTGGGAAAAAAAGCCGGAGAGGGAGAAGACAAACGCAAACAATATTCCTTTAATCTGTACTTGCAGATCCTTAACCTCCTCAATACCAGAAACGTGTATGATGTTTATTCATACACTGGTAACCCGAATGATGATGGTTATTTGACTGCGTCTGAGTTCCAAAACAGTATCAATTCTCAGAACGACCCCCAATCGTTCCGTGATTTGTACAGTATTAAAGTAAACAACCCGAACAACTATAGCCTCCCAAGAAGGGTGCGCATTGGTCTAATCTTTAACTTCTAAAATCCATTGCCATGAACTTTTATCGATATAAAATGAAAAATTGGCTGATTGCTCTGGCCGTTCTTGCTGGCTTTCAAGCTATGGCGGAAAAAACTCATAACGTTTATCCAGGCACTAATGTCACTGTTCAAAAACTTGAACAAGCAACAGCTGGATGTGTTCCCGCTAAATCCTCTACATACTTAGAATTAAACAATGTAAGGGCCCTAATCCATACAGGTGGCGATATGTGGTGGGATCTTATTGGAAATGCTCGCTATGAGATTCCAAAGGGATCTGGTAAAACCTCTCTTTTTGCCGGTTCACTTTGGATGGGTGGGGTCGATGCCCAAGGTAATTTGAAAGTTGCCGCCCTCCGATTCCGTGAAAATGGTACCGACTACTGGCCTGGTCCTCTTACCAATGATAATACCGCTTCCATTACAGCGGAACAATGTGCCAAATACGACCAACACTTCACTATTAACCGCGCTGAAGTAGATCAATTCGTCGCTTGGTGGATAACTCCAGAAGATCAAAAGCCGATCCTTTATCCGGGTTACACTATTCCGCAATCCATTATCAATTGGCCAGCCCATGGTGATGTAAGCCTTGGACAAGAATACGATTTAGCGCCTTATGTAGACGTGGATGGTAGTGGTGATTATAACCCAGAACAAGGTGGTGACTACCCAAAGTATGATGTAGGAAACACGATTGATTGTAAAACTTCCCGAGAAGAGAAACTTTATGGTGACCAAACCTTGTGGTGGGTGTTTAATGATAAAGGAAATATCCACACAGAATCTGGTGCACAAAGCATAGGAATGGAAATACATGCCCAAGCCTTTGCCTTCGCTACCAACGATGAAATTAACGATATGACCTTTTACAACTACCGTCTGATCAACAGGTCTACCTTTAGATTGACTGGAACCTATTTTGGTCAGTGGGTAGATGGCGACTTAGGTTATGGCCAAGATGACTTTGTTGGTTGTGATGTTATGCGTGGTTTGGGTTATTTTTATAACGGTGATCCTGAAGATGGCCCTCAAAATCCTGCCCAAGCATATGGAAGCCAGCCTCCAGCGGTAGGTATCGACTTCTTTGAAGGTCCTTACCAAGACAATGACAGTATTGATAACCACTGGGGTATCGGCGCAAATGAAGCTTTGAACGGTTTAGGATACGGTGACGTAGTAAACAGAGATGGTGACGGAATTATCGATAACGAGCGTTTCGGTATGCGTAGGTTCGTTTATCACAACAATACCGGTGGTGGTGGACCTCAAGCCATGACTGATCCTCAAACGGGTTCTGACTACTACAACTACCTTCGTTCTATTTGGAAAGATGGTACCAAAATGACCTATGGCGGAACCGGTTACCAAAGCGGTGGCGTGGAATGCGATTTTATGTTCCCTGGTAATTCTGATAGTTTGCATTGGGGTACAGGAGGTGTTGTTCCTTCAGGTTGTAACGGAACTCCAAATTGGTCTGAAGAATGCGTTGGAAATACGCCTTACGACCGTCGTAGTATCCAATCTGCCGGTCCATTTACGCTTGAGCCAGGTGCCAGAAACGATATAACAATTGGTGTGGTATGGGCACGAGCTACCAATGGTGGTCCTTATGCCTCTGTTGAAAAACTTCGTTTGGTGGATGATAAAGCCCAAGCTTTATTTGAAAACTGCTTTCGTGTGCTGAACGGTCCTGATGCTCCAGATGTGAATATCATCGAATTGGACAGAGAATTGATCATTACACTTTCTAATCGCCCAAGTTCAAACAACTACAAAGAACTCTACAGCGAGAAAGACCCTCAAATCATCAATCCTCCGGGAGTAACCTATGATGATACCTACAATTTCGAAGGGTATCAAATTTACCAAGTTAAAGATAGTTCTGCCTCTGCTAATGACCTCTCTGATCCGGATAAAGCTGTTTTGGTGGCCCAATGTGACATTAAAAATGGGGTTACTCAGATGATTAATTATGAGAAAAACCCCGGATTTACCGGATTTGACCCAGAAGGATTCTTACCTTTTGAGAAAGTGAACGGTTCTGATGGTGGTATTAAGCACTCCTTCAGATTAACCCGCGATGAATTTGCTTCTGGTGAAAAAACTATGGTAAACTACAAAAGCTACTTTTATATCGCTATTGCTTATGGCTATAATGAATATAAAAAGTATGATCCAAATGATCCGATTCAATTAGATGGTCAAAAGAAACCATACAAAGCCGGTCGTAAAACGGCTAGTGGTTTATCCATTCGTGCCGTAAAGGCCATTCCACACAATACAAGTTCTGAAAAAGGTGGATTAATTCTGAATGCCAAGTATGGTTCTCACCCATCTATGACACGTTTAGAAGGCTCTGGTAATGGTGGAAGTTTTCTGAACCTTACATCCGAAACAATTGCTAAAATTTTGGAACAACCTATCGGAAATGCCAAATTGGAGGAAATTACCTATGATACTTCTGCCTCTCCTGTGGATATTAAGGTAGTTGATCCAAAAAGTGTACCTAATTCTGAGTTTATCTTCGAAATGTTGGATACAGCAACAATTGACAACCTTGCCGATTCCTATTGGAGATTAATCGATGCCAAAAATTTAGATACTGTTTATGCCGATACCTCAATTAATATTACAAACGAACAGATTATTCCGAAATGGGGTTTGAGCGTTAATGTTCAACAAGTGAAAGATCCGGGAGAAGACCCATCTAATGGCAATGGATATATCAGTGCAGACGTTGTTTTCTCGGATTCTACTAAAATATGGCTTTCAGGTATTCCTGATGCAGATGGAGCAACTAATTTTAATTGGATACGCTCGGGCACTTTAGATGATGTTCCAGATCATATCTATGATGACTACAGCCCTGGAGCTTTTCTAGATCCGAACCAAAATTTTGAGCAAATTTTAGGTGGGTTAATAGCCCCATATAAACTCTGTGCAAGAAGTGATAGTTTGTCAGCTCCAGCTTGGAAAAATACAACTGCAGCATTGTTGAATAAATTGGAAAACCTAGCTAGTGTGGATATTGTTATTACTTCAGACAAATCTAAATGGACCCGCTGCCCTGTAATTGAATTAGCAGATGCCAAATACCCAAAAATTGGAGATGCTATTCGCTTTAACCTGCGCCGCAGCAAACCAATTGACCAAGACGGAAATTTCCAAGATATCTCTGATACCGCTTATGGTATGGGTTGGTTCCCTGGATACGCTATTAATATCGAAACAGGCGAGCGTTTGAATATGATGTATGGAGAAGATTCATGGTTGGCAGGTGAAAATGGTACGGATATGATTTGGAATCCAACTTCTAACCTGGTTGATGGGTTTAATACCTATTTTGGTGGCAAACACTATGTGTATGTAATGGGTCATAATGGCGATGATCCGGCTAAAGATTGTCCAGCCTATGATGGCGGCGCTTGGTTGTACAAAACACTTGTAGGTACACCAGCCGACGCGGTTAAACGGAATGTTTACAAAGACGTAATGTGGGTTTATCTTCCATTGTTATTCCCTCAACGTAAACTTTTAGAGTCGGATTTGAGCATAAAAATTCGTACCAATAAATCCTACCAATCACAATTGGGTGCTAATTGGTTCGCAAGCGATGCTGTAAATGGACAACGCCCAAGATATTCCTTTAGCACAAGCAACCTTGCCGCTGTTCCAAGAGACAATGCCACAGCAAAAAGTGCCTTGGATATTATCAATGTGGTGCCAAACCCTTACTATGGCTATTCTGGCTACGAGAGTTCGCAGTTGGATAACCGTATTAAAATTACCAACCTTCCGGTTAAATGTACTGTTCGAATTTATACTGCTGGGGGTATTTTGGTAAGAACCATTAGCAAAGACAACGACAAAACATTTACGGATTGGGATCTGAAGAACGATGTGGGTGTTCCTATAGCAAGTGGTGTTTACATTATCCATGTGAACGCTCCTGGTATCGGTGAGAAAACCATCAAATGGTTCGGTTCTCTAAGACCAATCGACGTAAATAACTTCTAATATCATTGGAAAAGCATTCATCGAAATGAAAAAACGTATAATCTTATTAACCGCAGCAGCCATTTGGACCGGAATGGCTGTTGCTGGTAATCCTGATAGAGCTGGACAAGCTGGTGCAACCGAATTGCTTGTTAACCCTTGGGCGCGCAGCAGCGGGTGGTTCGGCGCAAATTCCGCCTCTATAACCGGAATCGAATCTATGCACCTCAATGTGGCTGGATTGGCCTTTACCAGGAAAACAGAAGTAGTATTCGCTCATACAAATTGGTTGGGTGGTTCCGGAATTGGTATCAATACAGCCGGTATTGCTCAAAAAGTTGGCGAAACAGGTACCCTTGGTATTTCTGTAATGTCTATGAGCTTTGGAGAGATTCCAATTACAACCTTCGACTTGCCTGATGGCGGTATTGGTAATTTTAAACCCAATTACCTTAATATCGGTGTAAGTTACGCCAAAGCCTTTTCAAACAGTATTTATGGTGGTGTAACGGTTAAAATTGTTTCTCAAAACATCGCTAACTTAAAGGCTAGTGGATTCTGTTTCGATGCTGGTATTCAATATGTTACTACTTTAGGTGATCGTACTAAAGAATTGAAGAAAAACAACCTTCGCTTTGGTATTGCCCTTCGTAATGTGGGTCCAACCATGTCTTTCTCTGGCGATGGTATGTCGTTGAATGGTACAGTAAATGCCACAGGTTCGAGCATGACTTTGGAGCAACGTAGTTCAAATTTCGAATTGCCTTCTTTGCTTTCAATCGGACTTACCTATGTGCAGCGTTTCAATCCGCAACATTCGCTAAATATCTCCGGTACATTTACATCCAATTCTTTTTCGAACGATAATTTTGCCGGTGGTTTGGAGTATAGCTGGAAAGGTATTTTGATGTTACGCGGTGGTTACAACTACCAAAAGGATATTACCAATAAGGAAATAGCGCACATTGCTTACATGGGTCCAAGTGCCGGTGCAACTATCGAAGTGCCAATTACCAAATCACGCACTACCGACGATGGAAGAACCAAAGGAGGAATGACTTTCGGTATCGATTATTCGTACCGCGCTACTTACAATTTTGGCGGTATCCACAGTTTCGGAGCACGCATTAATTTGTAAATCAATACAACACATTGGAAAGGAGGTCTATTTTGGACCTCCTTTTTTTTTGTCCTAAACTTTTGTTATGGACTGTTTGGAGCAGCCCCAAAGCATATTAGGAGTAGTTAGTAGTGAGAAAAGAGAAGTGGGAAAAGAGTAGTGAGAAAAGAGTAGTGAGTAGAGAGAAGTGAGGTTGGTTATGGGATATGAGTAATGAGTTATGAGTTATGAGACATGGGATATGAGATTGAGTTATGGGATATGAGTTTGAGAAAAGAGTAGTGAGTAGAGAGAAGTAAGATTGGTTATGGGATATGGGATATGAGTTAGGTGCAATGGAGGCGCTCCGAATGAGCAGCGTTGCAAATTGAAAAGATCTTGAACTATTTCAAGACATTTTTTGTATCTTTTAACAATGCCCAAGCCAGAAAAGTATCATTTAGAAATTGAAATTGACAAGCTTACAAACAGCATTGTAAATACTATTTCTGGAGACAGCTTTCCGACTGACGTACACCCAATAACAAAAGCGGACTTAAGAAGCACAACCAAGAAAAAAGGGTGGCTTTTTAATTGGGCTGGAGAAGTTAAGCTTTCTGACAGACAGGTTTTCAAATTGACCATTCGAAATAATCCTGAAATTGTTCAAGGACATCTTAGTATCAGTGATTATAAGGACCACTATTATTTGCATTTAGTAGAGAGTGCACCTTTTAACCCAAATTAATCAATAGGAGGATTTACAAATCCGAACTACTTGATTTTGTTGGGTTTACCCCGATTTAGCAGTTGTTATCAATTTGGCCATCCAAATTGATTTACAACTGGTTAATCGTTTATGTAGTTCTAATGCGTAATCTGGGTTTAACCTTGGGAGAAACAAACTTTACGAAGGAGTTCCAGGAAATCTATTCGCTTTCACATGTAAGCTTTCTTGGGATAAAGGTTATCAAGGTTTTGTTTCATTTACTTCCAAGACAAAGCTTGTTGAACATTATGAAAAAATGTTGGGTGCAACACACATCGGAGGACATAAAATGATAATTTTCCCAAAAGAAGCTTTGCAATTAATCAAAAAATATTTTCCAGTTTAATTAAATAATAATGAAATGAGATACATTAAAGAACCATCAGGAATAGACTTCGAACTTGACCCGACACCTTTGACTTCTGAAGACAGAAAAAAAATTAGTGAGATTATTGCTTTTTATAAAGAAACAGGCAAAAAACTATCCACTGAGAAGGAAGCTGCATCTCTTAAAATTAAAGTAGCAAAAAAGAAAGAAGCTGCTTAAAATCAAAGAATATCCTTCGAAAAACAGATCCACAGCCCCTATACAGTGGGCAAAGCAATAAGCGATTTTGCACTTCGAATAGAGTTTCTGTTGAAAAACTTCGCATCCGCTCTCTAAATAAAGTTTTATCTGTAAATTCGCTTACGGCCTCTTCCCCAAAAACGATATGAGTTAACCTGGATTGGTAGTTCTCACTACTCACTACTCACTTCTCTCTACTCACTTCTCTCTACTCACTACTATTTCCACATTTTTATTGCCCCGGCATGGAATACTACTGCCTAGTATTTCACCAAAAACCGGGCACGAAGAACCCCGGGCAACGATAGAGCGTGGTACCCCACAGGGATGCGGAGGCACGGAGCAGACCGAGGAGTACTAGCGATAGCGTGACTTTTTCGCCCAGCACTACAGTCAAATCTGGGTAGAAAGGGTTTTGGCGAAAAAGGGCCCGCCAAATAAGAAAAATAATGTGTGTCTTGCTTTTTCTTTGTAAATCAATGATCTTGAAATCCAGTCCTATTCGATATTTCCCTTATTTTAGCCCAACTATTTTTATGAAAACAATTTTCTCCTTCATAGCCCTTGTTTTTTCATCTGCTTTGTTTGCCTCCACCAACGATACGGTGAAAGTGCGGGTGCATAATGCTGTAGATATGACCTGGTATGGTAGTTATAATCAAGTTGGAAGTTTTGGGAACCCTGCTCAATCGCGGAAAGTGCTGATGACCTATACCATGGGATGTGCTTCAACTGGCTGTAGTGGATGGGATTATACGACTCAGGTTTTCTTACGCCACAGGACAGGAACTTTGGATACAGTGGTGCAAACAGCTGCTCAATTTACCGTAGATGGGCAAGCTCCGGATTCGCTTTCATTTTCTACTGATACTACCTTTACCGTTAGTTACGATAGTGTTTCGCAAAGCTATTCGGCTGCCGCAAATGCTCCGTTTGCAATTTTGGTGCATGGTGATTCGGCACAACCCTTTTTAGTTACTGATACTATTTGGGGTTGGCCAGTTGGCATGGTGAATCCTGTGCTTGACTCCACAGGCATTGTGGTAGATTACGATACGGTTTATGCCAACGCTTTTTTTGTGAATGCCTTTATGGATGTTTATTCCTATCCGGAGCATATTGAGGAATTTGAATTGGGAAGAGTGATTACACCTTACGGCACATATATGCAGGGCAATGGTAGCAATGGGTACAATGCTTCATGGAAACACAAATATTTATTTGATGTAACGGATTATCAGTCTTTGCTGCGGGACAGTGTTGAATTTAGGGTATTTTACAGCGGTTGGAGCAGTGGGTTTAGTGTGACCCTTGATTTTGATTTTATTGAAGGCACGCCGCCTAATACCGTTTTGTCGGTTCAGAATGTTTACCAAGGCGATGGAAGTTACACGAATTCAGCTGAGTTTGAGGCTAGTTTTTTACCCGCCAAAACGGTTTCTGTTCCTGCTGGAGCGGAGTATGTGGTAGCTCGAATTACCCCATCGGGTCATGGTTTCGACAACAATGTGAATGCTGCTGAGTTTTCGAATCGGTATTACAGGCTGATGGTGAATGGTAGCCAGGCTGCTCAGCAACAAATGTGGCGGGACGACTGTGGTTTTAATCCAATATTTCCTCAAGGTGGAACCTGGATTTATGACCGAGCCAATTGGTGCCCAGGAACCCGCACCTTTGCTTACGACCACGATATAAGTTCGTATATAACTGCCGATGCTGAAAATGAATTGGATTTGAATATTCAAAATTATACTTGGTCGGGTACCCAAACTCCGAGTTATACGGTTCAAGCGCAGCTAATCTCGAAAGGTGCACCTAATTTTGCCGTTGATGCAGAAGTGTATGATATCATTTCACCGAGCAGTCATGATGAATACAAAAGGATGAATCCCCGTTGTACCAATGCCATTATCGTGATACGAAACAATGGTGCAAGTAACCTTACCCAGGCTAGCATAACATATGGTATTGAAGGCTTACCATCCAATACCTTTGAATGGACTGGTTCTTTAGCCCCAGGAGATACAGCACAGGTGCATTTACCTCAATTGCCTTGGAACCAATTTAGTGCTGGTGATATGGCAGTTTTTTACGCCACGGTGACCCAACCCAATGCCCAAGCGGATCAGTATGAGGCCAATAATACCATGAAATCGAGCTTTAAATCGCCTGAACGGATTGCATCCAACTGGATAGTTTTTTGGCTTAAAACCAATGCGAGGGCTGATAATCAGTGGTTTCTTTACAATGAAGCCGGCGATTTGATTTTTTCGAGAGAATCGGTTGATGCCAATACGAATTATAAAGATACCCTTTGGTTGGCCAATGGTTGCTACCGTTTTGAGTTAACCGATGAAGGCAAGGATGGTCTTTCATGGTGGGCGAATTCCCAGCAGGGTAGTGGGTTTATGCGTTTTGCCAAAAAGAGTTCAGCAGGTACTTTGAAATCCTTCAGTCCTGATTTCGGAAGTAAAATCGAATACTATTTTACCTTGCTTGATACCGTTTCGGGTATTGATAATGATGGCCTAATGAAAGAAGAGTTGATCGTGTATCCTGTTCCGGCCCAAGAGCTATTGACGGTAGTATTGCCTATTCCAACAGGTAAAGAAGGACAAGTGAAAATGACCGATTTGGCAGGTCGTTTGGTCCTAAACCAAGTTATAAAGGGAGGCAAGTCGGAATACAGTTTAAATGTAGAATCCTTACCCAAGGGCTTTTATGTTTTAGGTTTGGAGTTGGATGGGGAATATTACACCAAGAAGGTAGTAATAGATCGGTAGAATTAAACCCAAATTCAGCATTAGAAATCTATTACAGCTTCCAACTGCTTCAAATACAAGGATTTCAGAACAATTTTTGACTTCAAAATAGTTTACTATTCCTTCACCCAAAAATTAACCTGAAACCCTCGTCTTTATTGCATTTGAAAGCTTCATTACGATTTCTAATGCGTAATCTGGGTTAAACCAATTCGATACTTCTTACTTCTTCTAAGATATCCAGTACTTCTTGGTATTCGTAGGTTGTAACGAGTCGCATTCTTGTATCCTTGAAGTTGGGGAAACCTTTAAAGTAATTGGCATAATGGCGTCGCATTTCGATTACTCCTTGACGGTCGCCTTTCCATTCAATGGATTTTTGTAGGTGTTTCAGGCAAACATTTACCCTTTCCTCCACGCCGGGTGCTGGGAGATGTTCGCCGGTTTTCAGAAAATGTTTGATTTCATTAAATATCCAGGGATGGCCGATACTGGCTCTGCCAATCATGATACCATCAATGCCATAGCGGTTTTTGTTTTCCAAGGCCTTTTCTGGGGTATCCACGTCACCGTTTCCAAAGATTGGAATATGAATACGGGGATTTTCCTTGATTTTTCCAATGAGGGTCCAGTCGGCTGAACCTTTGTACATTTGAACGCGGGTTCTTCCATGCACGGTTAGGGCTTTAATACCGATATCCTGCAGTCTTTCTGCAACTTCCAAAATATTCTTACTGCTTTCATCCCAGCCTAAGCGGGTTTTTACAGTTACGGGCAAATGGGTAGATTTGACAATTTCTTCCGTCATTTTCACCATTTTGGGAATATTTTGAAGGATTCCTGCGCCAGCTCCTTTGCAGGCTACGGCTTTAACCGGACAGCCATAATTGATATCGATAAGGTTGGGTTGGGCTTGGGTTGCAATAACTGTAGCTTCCTTCATTACATCGATTTCGCTACCAAAAATTTGAATACCGATTGGACGTTCGTATTCGAAAATATCGAGTTTCTTGAGGCTTTTGGCGGCATCTCGTATCAGTCCTTCCGAGGAGATGAATTCAGTATACATTAAATCGGCCCCATTGTCTTTACAAACGGCACGAAAGGGTGGGTCGCTTACATCCTCCATGGGAGCAAGCAACAAAGGGAATTCCCCCAAATCTATGGTGTCGATTTTTGCCAAGTTTGTTGTGTTTTGAGGCTAGCTAATTGCCATAGTTAGATTAGGTTCAAAGGAGGGTTGTGTTATTCTTTTTCAACCCAATCGCCATGTTCACGGATAAGCTCCACTAATTCTTCAACCGCTTGTTCGGAAGGAACGTTACGTTTTACAACTTCTTTTCCTTTGTACAAGGTTATTTTGCCAACGCCGGTTCCAACATAGCCATAATCCGCATCGGCCATTTCGCCTGGTCCGTTCACAATACATCCCATGATTCCGATTTTTACACCTTTTAGATGTTCGGTACGGGCTCTTATTTTGGCGGTAGTAGATTGCAGGTCAAACAAGGTTCTACCGCAGCTCGGGCATGAGATATATTCTGTCTTGCTAATACGGCTTCGGGTTGCTTGAAGAATACCAAAGGCAGTAGAATTTATGATTTTCGGTGCCACGGATGCATCGGTGCTGAGCCAAACACCATCTCCCAAGCCATCTAATAAGAGTGCGCCACAATCGGTACTGGCATATAATTGAAACTGGTTTTCAGTGGTATTGGAATAATGTCGGCGGATAACGAAAGGAATATTTACCTTGTTTTCTATCAGCCACATGGCCAGCCTTCTAAGTTCGGGCATAGCATGTTCGTTGGCAGTAGATAAAACCAAAACTAAGTTGTTAGTTCCTTGAAGGCTAGGTAAAATAGATTCATTACAGGCCGATAGGTCTATGCCAACAAAGTTTAGTTCAGGATGTTGAGTGCTTTCGGCAAAGGATGAAAGGTTGGAAAAGTAGGGATAATGCCTTTCTTTTTTTGAAGCGTTCGTCCAGGTAGTTGAATCTTGGATGATTCCCAGGGTTCCTGGAATTTCAAAAGTTAGTTCGGAGTTTCCAATAAAAATGAAATCTACCGCTTGGTCGCTCAGGTTCCATTTGTCGGCATCCACAGCATAGGCATAACCAAAGGCAAAAAGATTGGCAGGAGTGAGGCTGCTTTCTTTTCTGCTTAAATCAGCAATAACTCTGGGCACATTGGTGCCTCCTAGGTTGAGGCATGACTTGGTTTGGTGTTTTGAATATTCGTAAGGATGAATTGGGTTTTTTGCAACAGCGGGGATTTCTTTTTGGTTTTCTTTTCTGTTGTTGTAGCGGTTTACCAGGTCCAATGCCACCGGAATTTCGAATTCAGGATCTTCGGTAAGTGAAACTCTAATGGTATCGCCTAATCCGTCTTCCAATAGAGTACCAATGCCGGCAGCTGATTTTATTCTTCCGTCTTCACCTTCGCCTGCTTCTGTAACACCTAAATGAAGGGGATAATCCCAGCCTAGCTCCATCATTTTGCTTACCAATAATCGGTAGGCTTGTACCATTACTTGCGGATTTGAGGCTTTCATGCTCAACACGATTTCGTGGTAGTTTTCATCTCTACAAATCCTTAAGAACTCCATGGCGCTTTCAACCATACCCATCGGGGTGTCGCCGTAGCGGCTTAAGATGCGGTCGCTAAGACTTCCGTGATTGGTTCCGATCCGCATGGCGGTACCATTTTCTTTGCAGATTTTCACAAGTGGCGTAAACCGTTCTCGGATTCTGGCTAGTTCAGTTTCATAAGCTAGGTCGGTGTAATCAATTTGTTCGAATTTCTTTTTATCGGCGTAATTGCCCGGATTTACTCGAACTTTTTCAACAATTCGTGCGGCAACTTCGGCAGCATTCGGAGTAAAATGGATATCGGCTACCAAAGGAGTTTTGTAACCTCTTTTCCGTAGTTCGTTTTTAATGTTTAGCAGGTTATTCGCCTCTTTGATAGAAGGAGCCGTAATTCTAACCAATTCGCAACCTGCCTCAATCATTCGAATGCTTTGTTCTACCGTGGCTAGGGTGTCCATCGTATCGGTAGTGGTCATGCTTTGCACGCGAATAGGATTAGCGCCACCCAAAGTTAGATCTCCGATTTTTACTTCACGGGTTTTGAATCGACTGTATTCGGTAAGGCTATTGCAGTAGGGTAAAATTTCCACAGCTAGAATTAAAAGAGGTTATGACGTTTTCCAAAGGCATCGGCAAATTCACGCAGGTCTTTTGCTACTTGGTCGTCGCCGGTAGCGCGTTTAACGGTTTCGCCCATGGAGAGCAGTGTTTGGTGAAAGAAAATATACATTTCATCCACTGTCATTTCTTTGGTCCAAAGGTCGATTTTCAAGGAACTTTTGTCCTTGTCGTCCCAAAGTGCAAGCATCATAGCTTTTGTTTTGTTTACATGTGGGATATTGCTATCTCCGGCATGCCAATGGATTGATTCTGGTACTTTATTTTCGTCCAGAGTGACTTTGATATTGATATCGGAACTGTTTGAACTCATACTGGTTTGTAATTAGACTCTCTAAAAATTTTATCGTAGTCTTGGTCTTTAAGTAAATCTTGCAATTTGATTTCGGGGTGTTTTTTCATGTATTTCCTAACGATTTGCCAACCGACCCAGCGGCCTATTCTTCCGGGCGAATCTCGTGGGAATCCTGCAGTAAAGGGGGCATCATTCACCAATTTTGCCATTTCTTCCAGTTTTGTTGAAAACAGGAGTTTTTTATTGATTAAGGTTTGCCAGATTTGCTTTTCATTATCGGTACACCATTTTAATTGTTCTTTGGTGTATTTCATTTTGAGTTCGTCTGATTTGTCGGGGAGAAAAGCATCAAGGATATAAAGAAGTTTGCCTTGATAGATCATTTTTCCGAGAACGGTATTGGCGTTGCTAGGCTCTTCAAACACTGTACTTGTCCAGCCCATCACAATATCGGTTGAAAGGTAATCTTTGTTCATACAGGCTGTTTTGTATTTTGGGAAACCCAGTAAGGTATAATATTGGCAACTATCGCCGAGGTACATATCCAAACCAATGGCTAGCACGCTATCGGTAGTTACTACGGCATAGTTAAATCCCGAGTTCATAGTAACTACTCGTGGAAGGGTAGAGTCGGGGTAATAGTGTTTAAAGTATTTAAAGGCCTGTTCCAGGTCGACTATGTTTTCATCCAAAGAAGGGTATTTGGTTTGAATGTCTTTGGTAACGTCCTTCATGTCAGGGTCTTGCACAAACATGGACAAGGTTTGATAAAACTCAACACTATCTTGTTGAGGTATTCCAAGAATATTTTCAGTAAAGATGGTAAAGAAAGCTCCGTATTTGGTTTGAAGCTTTTTGACAGATTGGCCAAAGTCTTTGGTGTCGCTTTGAAATAGATCTTGCTCAAAGCGTTCGATTTTTATTGGAAGTTGTTTTTCTTCCACTTCAGGAAGTACAAGATTAGGTTTTGTTTTGTCGTCCCAACATCCTATATTGAGTAGGCCTAGGAATAAGAATAAAAATGCAATGGTACCCTTGTTTCTCATGATGGGAGGCGAAGGTACAAGAAATCGTTAAAAGCAAGGCCAAGAAAGGATTTTTTAGGAATATTTACAAGCCTTTTTCTGATAAAGATCAGGTTTGATAAACGGATTGAAAGAATGAAAAATTATTGTTTTAATGGATGAGATAAAAATAATTGATGAAAAAAAATAGTGGAAGTCGTTAATATTTATAGTGTTCGGAGGTTGAACGTATTGTTCTTTGCATATATTTGTGCATTAAATCTCATTTCATGATAAGAAAAATATCCTCAATCCTGGTGGTTTGTTCGCTAGCCATTTCAGCGGTTGCCGAGAATTTTCCAGGGACGGCCACTGCCAAAACTCCCCAAGGAACGTATGTAGTAGAATCCTTTGACTACAAAGACGCTACTAACCCATCTAAAGATTATATGCTAAGTAGAGGGGATTTTAATGAAATGGTTCGATTTCATTCGACCTTTGAATTTAAGAAGGACGGGAGTATTGTTCAGTTAATTGGAGAGTGGAAGCAAGAATATGTTGGGGAAATGGACAATACTACTATTCGTATGTATCCATGTGGAAATATGAATGCAAAAGATTTGTGCATTAAACTTAGCAAACAGAACAATGATTTTTCTGAATATAAAGTTGAAGAATCGGGGGACAAGCTTACCTTGTCCAAATCAAATCAAGTCTTTATTTTGAAACTCCACCTTAAAAAAGTAAAATAATCCATGCGTAAAATTATACTAGCCTTATTGTTAATCGCAGGGTCAACGCAGACGTGGGCTCAAAACATCAACTACCAAGTTCAGGTTTCTTATTTGGGATGGAATGGAAGGGGGGACCAAAATGGAGGAGCTGAATATGGACTTTTCGTTTGGGGAAGGGATAATGTAAATACAACCCAAGTTGGTGGTCAATGTTTCTATACCGGTGATGTTGGAAACGGAAACGGAAGTGTTACCTCAACGATTGGAGGAACTTTGTATGGTCAGTCTGTTGCCTTGCAATCTTACAACAATACAACCGCCACAACGGCAATCATTCGTTTCAGGGGATATGAAAAGGATTGTAATAATAACTGTTCGTATCAAAGTGGTTGTAATTGTGTATTTGGTATTTGCGCAACGGAGGATGATGATTTAGTTGATAATGCCAATGCCCAAACCATTACTATTCAAGATGCTGCGAATATTTGTCAGTGGAGAAATTGTGGTATAACCCAAGTAGGTTCTTTTTCATTTGAGGTTAGAATTTATTGGGAGTACGCAAATATTACTGCCCCTGTTATTAGTGCGGACCAGTCTTTGTGTCAAGGTGGAACGGCTGCTAACTTAACAGGACCTTCAACTGCATTGGCAGGGGTAAACTACGTATGGCAAACTGGTCCAACAGCTTCAGGCCCATTTAGCAGTACCATTCAAACCAATCCTGCCACCTTTAGTCCTGGTACAGTAAATGCTGATACTTACTATCAATTGGTGGCCACTGGTTGTGGAACAACGCCTGCTTCTACTTCCAATGTGGTTGCTATAACCTTAACGCCCGTTCCAACTAACGTGGCCGTAGCGGGTTCATTAACGCGATGCCAAGGCACTGGTACCGATAACTATACAGGTTCTGGTACGAACGCAACAGGCTATGCTTGGTCTATTTCCCCTTCGGCGGCAGGAACAATTGATAATGCTGGGGTTGTTACTTGGGATTCTACTTATTCAGGCAATGCTACTATTACAACTACTGCTGATAACAATGGATGCGGTGCTGTAACTGGTTCGGTAACTGTTTTTGTTACCCCAAGTCCAGCTGTATTTATAAATAACTTAGGAACTTCTTATTGCAGAAATGAGGCTGCGATTCCTTTAAGTGGTTTACCATCAGGGGGGTCATTTACAGTGGATAATTCCCCAGAAGTAGATTTTAATCCACAAACAGTAGTCGGTGATACTGCTACGGTAAAATACACCTATTTGGATCCTGCTACAGGTTGTTCGAACCGGGTTTCGCAAGATGTAATTATTTTGCCTCTTCCAGTGCTTGGGATTAGTGGAATTGGTGCTTCTATTTGTTTGAATTCAATTAATATTCCACTAACTGGAACTCCAGCGGGTGGAACCTTCTTTGGCCCGGCCATTACTGGTTCTTCTTTTGTTGCTGGGGTTGCAGGGTTAGGAAATACGGATGTAAATTATTATTTTACTGACGTAAATGGTTGTACAGATACATTAACTCAATCGGTAAACGTAACTGATGTTCCTAGTACGGTTAATTTAGGAAGTGATACCATTATTTGTGTAAACCTTTCGGTTACTTTAGATGCGGGAAGTGGCTACGTAAGTTACGATTGGAGTGATGGTAGTACCGGTCAAACACTTACGGTTTCTCAAACTGGAATTTTTGAGGTTGAAGCGGTTGACACCAATGGTTGTATAAATTCAGATCAAATCGCCATTAGTACGGCCTACTTGTTAGAGCCAATCATTACAAGTTCAGGAAATCAAACTACTTTTTGCGAAGGGGATTCCTTGTTACTTGATGCTGGTCCAGGTTATGTAGATTACTTGTGGAGCGATGGTCAAACCACCACGCAGACCTTGTATGTGACCCAAAGCGGACAGTATACCATTTTTGCAACGGATTCAACTGGTTGCAGCGGACAAAGTACTCCAGTTAATGTGTTGGTTAATCCATCACCAAATCCTACCGTTGTCTCCAATGGTCCAACTTCTTTCTGCCCTGGTGAGGATGTTACCTTGTGCGGACAACCTGGCTATGCGCAATACCAATGGAACAATGGTCTTACAGATCAGTGTATTACCACCAATGTAACAGGGGTTCTTCAATTGACCGTAGTTGATTTAAATGGTTGTTCGGCCACATCCTCAAATATTCAAACGCAGGTATTTACGGTACTTCAGCCAATTATTACGGCCAATGGTCCTACGGAGTTTTGTGCTGAGGATGCGAATGGTCAACTTGGAAGTGTAGTATTAGATGTAGGACCTGGATTCTATTCCTATTTATGGACAAGTGGTTCTACAACACCTTCAATTACAGTTACTGAATCGGGTTATTATAGCGTAACCGTAATGGATTTGAATGGTTGCATTGATAGTACATTGCTTTCTGCGCCAATTCAGGTTGTGGTAAGGGCTCCATATCCTCAAGTTAGTGTAAGTGGAAACACATTGACATCGGATCCTTTCCTAAGTTATCAATGGCATGAATGGCAGTTTACTACCAACGATATTGTTTTGACTGGAGAAACTAACCAATCCTACACGATTGATAATTCAAGTTGGTACTTTGTTGTTGTTACGGACGATATTGGATGCACAGGTTCATCAGATACACTGCGGGTAGAAGTTGATAAAACCGGAATTGAAGACGTATTTGGATTTGGTTTACAAGTATTCCCAAACCCAACAAATGGTCAATTGAACATCCAGTTTGATGAGGGTGCTTTGGGTTCCTTAGAGGTTACAGTTTCAGATTTATCAGGACGTTTAGTTAAGTCATTCCCTGGTATAATTATACAATCTGGTTCAAAAGTTGAATTGGATATGGCAGAAATCTCTTCTGGTACTTATATGTTAAACTTAACAAAAGACGGAAATACCGTTTCTCAGAAGATTAGCAAGAATTAGAGTTAACTTTTCAAGGTAAAGAAAGGCCAAGATGATTTTTCATCTTGGCCTTTCTTTTTGCTATTGCCTCAGAATTATTTATTTAAGAATCATTGGTAAAATTAATTAGAGTCAGATGGGAAGATTGGTTTTTATTTCTGATTTAGTTTTAGTTTTAGCTATTTTTCGACTAACAACCAAGTTTCTATTTATATTATAATGGTTTGTAAATGAAGATGTTGCTTTTTTTTTGGGTGGATTTTAGTGCTTTTGCACCAATAAATTCGTCAAAATTCCAAATTTTATTTTCCTGTTTTTAAAAGTTCATACATTTCGTTATATTTGTTAAAGAGTTGTGTTAGTGAGTTCAGAATCTATCTTATTGGAATTTTTTTCAACGGGTAAAGAGGTGCTGCCTTACTCGAATGGCACTGCTTTGTTTCTTGATTCTATTTCTTTCCAAGAGAGAAGGGAGGTTCTATTGTTTGTGGAGGAGGTCATTTCCTCAAAGGGTGAACTATTTAAGCGAAACACCGAATTATTTAATCACACTTGTTTTTATGTAGGCGATTATTCGGCGGGTCAAGAAACCATTTATCGGTTTTTGTGTTTGGATTCCTACAATACGGATAAGATTTCTTTTAAGCGAGTTTTGGATGCTATTCCAGCTGATATTGTGGTTTTTGATAAACATCAGCGGTATTCTTTTGTAAATAGAAATGCTATTAAAGATAAAAAAACAAGGGAATGGATTATTGGAAAGGACGACTTTCAGTATTGTAGCTATAAAAACCTACCTAAGAACTTAGCGGAAGATAGGAGAAAGGTGTTCTTGGAAACTCTGGCGCAAAAGAAGCCATTGTCAATAACCGAAAGATTTAAAAAGGATGGATATCCTGATAGTTACCATTTGCGGATTATGAATCCAATTTTTGAGTCGGATGGGCGCTTGAGTATGGTATTGGGTTATGGTTTAGAAATTACAGAATTAATAAATAATCAGAATAAGCTAGAATCCAATAGACGGCTTCTTTCTGCCGTATATGAAGCTACAAATTCTTTATTAAATCCCTTTGATTCATTGGCAGACTTGATTCAGTCTTCCATTTCAAGGTTGGTTAATTCAGGCCAGTTTAAAAGTGCCTTGTATTTTGAAAGTCGAGTTGCTGAAAGTACTGTTGAATTTGCCTGTTTAACAAGTTATACTTCCAATTATTCTAATCAATTAACAGATGATCTGTTAGGTCTGAATGAAAGACGATTGAATCTTAGACGGGATCAAATTGGATTGTTAAAGGAGGGAGAGATTGTATTTGGACTTCTTTCCCAAGACGAATCAAGGGGTCATCACCTCTCTCCGAATCGAGATTCCTATCTGCTCATTCCAATTCTTCAACAGACTTATCTCAAAGGGATACTTTTGTTAGAAGAGTATCCAGATGAGAATGCGAAAGATGAATTTGAGGTTCTTACTTTAAAAGGCTATAGTGTAAACCTTGCTTCTGCTATCAATCGATGGGTTTATGAAAAGGAATTGATGCTAGCAAATAGTGAATTAAAATCGAAGACAGAAGAGCTGATTCAGAGCAATTCAGAATTGGAGAAATTCGCTTGGATAATTAGTCATGATTTAACGGAGCCACTTCGGACTGTTCATTCTTTTACTCAGTTTTTAGAAATTAAGTATGGGGATTTGTTGGATGAAAACGGTAAAATATATCTGAAGAATATTTTAAAGGGTACAAAAAAGATGAAGGGTTTGATTAATGATGTGCTAAATTACTCTCAACTAGGCCTAGAAGGAACAGCACAAGCCGAGATGGTAAATTTGAATACCACCCTTGACAATGTTCTTTTTGAATTAGACTCAACGATAAGAGCCACTTCAGGAACAGTGATTAGAAAGAACGAATTACCTACTTTGAGGATTAATACAGCCTTTATGCATCAGGTATTATTGAACCTAATTTCCAATTCATTCAAGTACCGATCCTTGCTTCGGGCACCGCGGATTGAAATTGATGTGAAGGAGGATGATTTGAATGTTCTATTGAGTGTTTCCGACAATGGAATAGGGATTGATCAGGCTTTTTTAGATAAGGTATTTCTTCCTTTTCAAAAACTCCATGGGTCCAATGAGTATGAAGGCAATGGAATTGGACTAAGCATATGCAAGCGAATAATTGAAAAGTTGGAAGGGCAGATATGGATAGAGAGCGTAATTGATGTTGGAACCACCGTTTACTTAAAAATACCCAAATTAAAATGAATATCTTATTGATAGAAGACAATCATGTGGAGCATTTGTTGCTCAGAGAAACCCTTAAGTTGCAAGGAATTGATGCTAGAATTGAATTTATTGATGATGGAATTAAAGCCCTCCAAGTAATGCGAGGAGAAAGGGTTTTAGAAGGATTTCAGCTGCCAGACGTTATCATTTTGGATATTAACTTGCCAGGATACAATGGGATAGAATTGTTGGAAAAAGCTCAAAGCTTCAATTGCATGAAGGGGATTCCCATTTATATTCTAAGCAATTCCTATTCTTCAATTGACAAGACTGTTTCAATGAAGCTTGGCGTAAAAGGCTTTTTTACGAAACCTATGGATTATGGAGAATATTCGGAAATTGTGAAGGCGATTATTCAAGGAGGAAATTAATGATGAATTTCTATAAATTTAGCTCAGGTTTAGAACTAGGAAAGCTAAACCTTGTAATTTAAATTAAGGCAAGTAGTTTGGACCAATAAACCAACAATTGATTAATTGGACTTTAGCAATTGTGGAATGAAATACAAAGGCCCAGCTACAGTAGAATGCTTGGCGGAGATGTCGGGCAAGGATAGAGCGTGATACCCCGCAAGCATGCGTAGTGCTAACGGAGCAAGCTGAGGAGTATTAGCGAAAGCCTGACCCAACCGCCTTAGTAAATGGTAAATTAGAAGTAGAATGGTTATTGGCGGTTGGGGGCCCGCCAAACTATCAAAAACAGACTGTTTAACCAAGTCGTTATTAGAATTTGCAGATCAAAGATTTCTAATGCAGGCTTTGAAAGTTTAAGCCATTTTCTCCCAAATATTATCATCCAAATCAGATTGGGAATGGGAGCCAGTTGAAAGTAATTCGATGACAGGGCTATTTGGGGGCGAGTAAATATAGGAAAACGAAAGAGAAAGCCACTTTGTGCTAAGGAAAACATTTTGACATTCGAGGAGTGGGTAAGAAGAAAGATAAATTTATACTTCAGTTTTTGTTAAGTCTAAATGTTTAGCTTGTAAATAGGCCTTTGACTTATATTTTGAACTATATTTACACCTTTATTTTGCCCATGAAATATATTTCCAAAATTTCAGGATTTTTATTGGTAGTTTGTTCGAATTTGGCCTTTGCACAGGTAAAAGATATGTCTTACCTAAAGGAAGGGGTTGTGATTCCAGAGCCTTCATTAAATCTTCAAAGTGAAGGTTATTTTGATAATCTTGAACAGGCCATTTTAAATCCAGATGCTGTATTACACCTTAATTTGAAAAAGAAAGGCTTACAGGAGTTTCCTGTGGCTGTTTATACTTTCAGGAATTTAGAGATTCTTGACCTTTCTGGAAATGAAATCGGGTTTATTCCAGAGGGGATAAATACAGCTATTCCTAAATTAAGGGAGTTGTATCTTAATAGTAACAACTTGAAATCCATAGGACAGGAGATAGTTTCTCTAACCCATTTGGAGGTTTTGCATATCCTAAATAACCCTATAGAATTTATTGTTCCGGAGATTCGAAACATGGGTTCATTGAGGACTCTAAAGTTGTCTTCAACAAATCCTGGAATTAAGTTTCAAGCTGCAATTTGGGAAATGAGTCACATAGAATATCTCTTTTTGATGAAAATGAATGTTGAATTTATTCCATCCTCTATTTTAAAATTTACTGGACTTAAAGAGCTTTGTTTGAATGATAATTTAATTTCTCAAGTGCCTTCTGAATTATACCAACTTAAGCAAATTGAATACCTTGGGTTGGGAAACAACAAGATTGGCGCTTTCCAAACGGAATTGGGGCAATTGGTGAACTTGAACTATTTAGCTGTGTTTGGAAACCCAATTTCAAGTTTTCCTGAAACTGTTTCAGGTTTAAAGAAACTAGATTGGTTTGCGGGGTGGAATACAAGGATGGACGAATCGGCAATTAATAAAATAAAAACCTTGTTACCGATTCAAACAAGATCAAACTTCGACGGGAAAGGCATTCATTAAATTTAAAGATTTTTTAGCTCATGATTAAATATTTAAGCCAAAGGCATTTTTTAGCTTTTGTTGTTTTCTCCTTGATGACATGGAGCAGTTTGGCTCAAAATGTAACGGTAGAAATTGATGGTGAAGATTTATATTATTCAGAACCAGGTTGTAGTGATTGCAACGGGGATGCCGATCCAAGATGGAGGTATCGTGCCGTTGTTGGAGGAAACAATTATGATTGGAACTACGATAGGGATGGATTTTGTGGATGGTCTGGGACAACCAACTATTCATGGGTGCCAGCACTAACCCAAGCGTCTACAGCCAATTTGGCAATTCAGCTAAATGGTTATGAATCAGATAATTTTTTATGCGGTGGAGATGATAATACTTGTTCGGGTTATTCTACCGTTGCCAATGTTACAATAAATAGCAATCCGCCCTGTACTTGGAACTACATGAGTGTGGCTACAAGGAATTGTGGAAGCGGAACTTATGGTGTATATTGGAGTTATTATTGGTATTATCAATCCATAAATGCAGGTTCAATTTCTGGTGATCAAACCATTTGCAATGGAGGAGATCCAAGTGCTTTTGGTTCTGTGGCTGGATCGGCATGGGTTAATTATCAATGGCAATTTAGTGATAATTCGGGTGGAACCTGGGCAGATATAAGTGGTGCTACTTCTGCCACGTATGACCCTCCTGCTGGTTTGACTGTGACAAGGCAATACAGAAGAAGGGCTTCCACTTGTGGCGGAGCTGCCTCCGTTTTGACCAACATCGTAACGGTTACGGTTCGGCCAGTGCCATCTGTTTCTATAAGCGGGACAACAAGCGTTTGCCAAAATGCAAGTTCACCCAACATCACCTTTACCAACAATACCAATTTAGCTATAACGGCTACCTATAATGTAAACAGCGGATCTAGCCAAACGATAAATATTGCGGCTAGTGGTTCGGCAACTGTTTCGGTTTCTACAGCTTCTGCAGGTAACTTTACATATTCGCTAACTGGAGCAAATTATCAAACTAGTCCAACCTGCAGTGCCGTAATTAGTGGAAGCGCAACTGTAACGGTAAGGCCAACGCCAACCGTTTCTATAAGTGGAGGAACTACGGTTTGTCAAAATGGTTCTCAACCAAACGTAACCTTTACAAATACAAGTAGTTCGGCAGTAACGATTTCTTTCAATATAAACGGAGGTACCAACCAAACGGTTAATGTGAATGCTAGTTCAACGGCTACCGTCGCTGCTCCAACCAACGTTGCCGGAACCTTCAACTATAACTTAACAAGTGTTTCTTACCAAACTAGTCCTAATTGTGCAACTTCCATTAGCGGTACTGCGACAATCATAGTAAGACCAACACCAACTGTTAGTGTGAGCGGGACGGCTACCGTTTGTATAAATGATCCCTCCCCAACAATAACTTTCACTAATACAAGTGCACTTCCCGTTACTATAAGTTATAATATTAATGGTGGAAGTGCTCAAACAATTAATGTAAACGGAAGCTCTGTTAGTACAGTAAATGCGCCTACCAATGTAGCAGGTACCTTTGCCTACAATCTAACGAGTGTAGTTTACCAATCTACCCCAACATGTGTTACTTCGGTATCAGGTAGTGCAACCATTACAGTTAGACCTGTTCCTACTATAAGTATTAGCGGAACGAATACGGTTTGCTTGAATGATCCTTTTCCTTTAATAACTTTTACCAATACGGGAAGTTTGCCAATTGGAGCCACGTACCTTATTGACGGGGTTTTATCCCAAACAATTAATCCTGCAGCAAATTCATCCTCAACAATTGCTCATTCTACAGTTACTCCGGGAACAACAACCTATTCTCTTGTAGATGTTTCTTATCAGTTTATTCCTTCTTGTACATCACCTGCTTCAGGATCAGCATCAATAACGGTTCTACCTACACCAACTGCTTCTATTGCAGGAACAAATAGTAATTGTGAAGGTTACCCATCCTCAATTGTTACCTTTATTAATCCTATGAGTTTACCAATAATTGTAAACTATACCATTAATGGAGGCTCAGTTCAATCGGTTAATGTTGCGGCTAATTCAACAAATACAGTCTCTGCTTCAACAAGTTCACCTGGAACGTACATTTATTCAATGGTGAGTGTGGCTTATCAAAGTAACCCAAGCTGTACAAGTCCAGTGGTTGGATCCGCAACAGTAACAGTACTCCCAACGCCCAATGTTTCTATTTCGGGAACAACGACAGTTTGTCAAGGTGATCCAAATCCTAATATTACAATTTCTAATTCAACCAACTTGCCTGTTATAGTTGATTATACTATTAATGCTCAAACATCTCAAACGGTTAATATCGGTGCAAGTTCTAGTGTGAATTTTCCTATTTCAACTGCGACGGCAGGAACTACTACCTACACACTTTCAATAATTGAGTACCCTGGGTTGCCAAATTGTGCCACTTTGGGCAGTGGATCTGCCACCATTACGGTTCGGCCAACTCCCAATGCTACAATTTCTGGCACAGCAACCGTGTGCCAAGGAGATCCTTCTCCCATTTTAAACATTTCGAATAATAGCCCTCTTCCTGCTACAATTTCGTATACCATTAATGGAGGTTCAATATCAACGCTTAGTATTATTGGCAGTGCCTCTCAGAACATACCAATTTCAACAGCCTTACCTATCTCCAATTTGTATGCTCTTTCCTCAATAGGATACCAAACAGCGCCAACTTGTGCCACTCCAATAACTGGATCTAGCACCATTATAGTTCAGCCAACGCCAACTGTACAAATCTCGGGAACTACGACAGTTTGTCAAAATGCAAGTTCGCCAAATATCACCATAAGCAATACCAGTTCGATTGATGTAAATGTTGCTTATACAATTAATGGTGGTACTACTCAAACTATAGGCATATTAGCCAATTCATCAATTGATCTACCTGTAAGCACAGCCGTTGCAACCTCATATACGTATGATTTAGTTTCTGTTGCATATCAAACATTGCCTAATTGCGTAACTGCTATAACGGGGTCTGCTACTGTGACCATTGGCATTTTGGATGATCCAAGTTTTTCTTATGATGCTTCTAGTTATTGCTCAAATTTAACAAACCCAACTCCTGTTATTACTGGACTTTCAGGAGGTACATTCGCTGGTTCAAATGGCTTATTCCTGAATGCTTCAACAGGCATGATTTCTTTAGCATCAAGTTTGCCTGGTGGTCCATATACAGTATCTTATACAACAAATGGTTCTTGTCCAAATACAAGTTCTGTTCTTGTATCAATAACTCAATCGGATAATCCAAGTTTTTCTTATAGCGCTGGTTCATATTGTGTAAATGGTGGTGGTTCAGTTACCCCAACAGTTACAGGTTTATCTGGTGGAGATTTTTCATCCTCACCAACTGGTTTGGATTTTAATGTTTCTGATGGGACCATTACACTTGCTACAAGCGCTCCAAATACCTATACAATTGAATATATTACGAATGGGACTTGTCCTGATACTTCAACTGTTTCAATCGACATCCTTGCCCCAGATAATTCTTCTTTTACTTACTCTTCTTCCAGTTTCTGCTCCAATCTTGGAACCAATCCTTTGCCTCAAATCACAGGATTAACAGGAGGAGTTTTTACGGCTAGTCCGGCTGGTTTAGCCCTAACAGCCTCTTCTGGTGAAATTGATTTACTAACTTCGGTAACCGAAACACCTTTTCAGGTAACCTATACTACAAATGGCTCTTGCCCAACTTCAACGGATTTTTCTATAATTGTTCATGATCCTCCAATTGTAAGTTTTTCTGGATTAGCAAATGATTATTGTGTAAGTCAAAGCACCCCTGTTACGCTTGTTGGTTCTCCTACTGGTGGTGTTTTTTCTGGTTTGGGAATTATTGGAGACACCTATACACCTTCCTTAACTACAGTTGGTTCACACACCATTACCTACACTTATACAGATGCGAATAGTTGTACAAATAGCACTTCACAGCAAGTGGTTTCGAATGGATTGCCTTTCGTTTCCCTATCAGGCCCTGCTTCAAGCTATTGTGTCAGCGATAATGGGAACGTAAATTTAATTGGTTTCCCAACTGGTGGATCCTTTTCTGGTCCAGGTGTTTCTGGTTCTACATTTATTCCATCTTCTGCAGGCTCTGGTTCTCATACGATAACCTATACTTATTCTGATCCCAATGGCTGCGGAGGAACAGGAACCGTTCAAGTAACAGTGTATGCCTTACCAACTGTAGCATTCAATACCTTAAGTGGGAATTATTGTATTAATAATGGATTGGTAGCCCTTTCTGGTTTCCCTTCTGGTGGACAGTTTTCAGGAATTGGAGTTGTTCAACCAAGTTCATTTGATCCAGCATTGGCCGGATTGGGTGGTCCATATACCTTAACCTATATTTATACAGACCCTGCCACAACCTGTGTCGATAGCGCACATCAGACTGTACAAGTAATAGATATTCCAGATGCTAGTTTCTCAGGTTTAAATGGTCCATATTGTTCAAACCAAACAAGTGGAGTTATCCTTTCGCCAGTTATTAATTACCCTTCAGCAACTGTAACATTTTCCGGAAATGGAGTGTCCGGTAGCACTTTTTTTCCAAATATTGCCACTATTGGTTCAAATACAATTTCATGTCAAATTACAGATGCAAATGGTTGCACCAACTCTTCCTCGCAAAGTGTAAATGTTGTTTCGGTTCCAACACTTAGCTTTTCTGGTCTTAGTGGTCCTTATTGCTCAAATGATAATGGACCTATTGTTTTAACTGGAAATATTGCCCCAATTGGTACGTTCACAAGTCAAGAAGGTGGAATAATTGACAATGCCAACGGAACAGCCAATTTTATTCCAAGTTCGGGAACAAGTGGAACAAATACAATTACCTACTCCTATTTGGATATTAATGGTTGTACAGCCAACTCTTCCCAAACTGTAACCATCACAGCAGCACCAACAGCTACGATTAGCTATGCTACTCCATTCTGCACAGGCACTACTGCTGCACAGAACCCAACTTTAACGGGTACATCGGGTGGCAGCTACAGCTCAACCGCAGGATTAACGCTAGATGCCAATACAGGCGCTATCATTCCATCGAGCAGCACACCAGGTACCTACACGGTTACTTATACTGTAGCAGCAGCAGGCGGATGTGCCTCGATTAGCACTACGGCGAGTGTAACCATTACAGCTCAGCCAACAGCATCGATTAGTTATAGCGGAACACCTTTCTGTACGAACGGAACAACAGGTTCAGTGACCTTGACAGGCACAACAGGTGGCAGCTACAGTTCTACTTCGGGACTGACCCTAGATGCCAATACCGGCGATATCAATCCAACGACAAGCACCCCCGGCACCTACACGGTAACTTATACCATTGCAGCAAGCGCAGGCTGCGGAGCGGTAACGGCAACAACCAGCATCACCATCACAGCAGAGCCAACAGCTACGATTAGCTATGCTACACCATTCTGCACAGGCACCACTGCTGCACAGAACCCAACTTTAACGGGTACATCGGGCGGCAGCTACAGCTCAACCGCAGGATTAACGCTAGATGCCAATACAGGCGCTATCATTCCATCGAGCAGCACACCAGGTACCTACACGGTTACTTATACTGTAGCAGCAGCAGGCGGATGTGCCTCGATTAGCACTACGGCGAGTGTAACCATTACAGCTCAGCCAACAGCATCGATTAGTTATAGCGGAACACCTTTCTGTACGAACGGAACAACAGGTTCAGTGACCTTGACAGGCACAACAGGTGGCAGCTACAGTTCTACTTCGGGACTGACCCTAGATGCCAATACCGGCGATATCAATCCAACGACAAGCACCCCCGGCACCTACACGGTAACTTATACCATTGCAGCAAGCGCAGGCTGCGGAGCGGTAACGGCAACAACCAGCATCACCATCACAGCAGAGCCAACAGCTACGATTAGCTATGCTACTCCATTCTGCACAGGCACTACTGCTGCACAGAACCCAACTTTAACGGGTACATCGGGCGGCAGCTACAGCTCAACAGCAGGATTAACGCTAGATGCTAATACAGGCGCCATTATCCCATCTAGCAGCACACCAAGCACCTACACTGTTACTTATACTGTAGCAGCAGCAGGCGGATGTGCCTCGATTAGCACTACGGCGAGTGTAACCATTACAGCTCAGCCAACAGCATCGATTAGTTATAGCGGAACACCTTTCTGTACGAACGGAACAACAGGTTCAGTGACCTTGACAGGCACAACAGGTGGCAGCTACAGTTCAACTTCGGGACTGACCCTAGATGCCAACACCGGCGATATCGATCCAACGACAAGCACCCCCGGCACCTACACGGTAACATATACCATTGCTGCAAGCACAGGCTGCGGAGCGGTCACAGCAACCACATCGGTAACGGTTAATACAGCACCTACAGCAACAATCAGCTATGCTACTCCATTCTGCACAGGCACCACTGCTGCACAGAACCCAACTTTAACGGGTACATCGGGTGGCAGCTACAGCTCAACAGCAGGATTAACGCTAGATGCCAATACAGGCGCCATTATCCCATCGAGCAGCACACCAGGTACCTACACGGTTACTTATACTGTAGCAGCAGCAGGCGGATGTGCCTCGATTAGCACTACGGCGAGTGTAACCATTACAGCTCAGCCAACAGCATCGATTAGTTATAGCGGAACACCTTTCTGTACGAACGGAACAACAGGTTCAGTGACCTTGACAGGCACAACAGGTGGCAGCTATAGTTCTACTTCGGGACTGACCCTAGATGCCAATACCGGCGATATCGATCCAACAACAAGCACTCCTGGCACCTATACGGTAACTTATACCATTGCTGCAAGCGCAGGCTGCGGAGCGGTAACAGCTACAACCAGCATCACCATCACAGCAGAGCCAACAGCTACGATTAGCTATGCTACTCCATTCTGCACAGGCACCACTGCTGCACAGAACCCAACTTTAACGGGTACATCGGGTGGCAGCTACAGCTCAACAGCAGGATTAACGCTAGATGCCAATACAGGCGCCATTATCCCATCGAGCAGCACACCAGGTACCTACACGGTTACTTATACTGTAGCAGCAGCAGGCGGATGTGCCTCGATTAGCACTACGGCGAGTGTAACCATTACAGCTCAGCCAACAGCATCGATTAGTTATAGCGGAACACCTTTCTGTACGAACGGAACAACAGGTTCGGTGACCTTGACAGGCACAACAGGTGGCAGCTATAGTTCAACTTCGGGACTGACCCTAGATGCCAATACCGGCGATATCGATCCAACAACAAGCACTCCTGGCACCTATACGGTAACTTATACCATTGCTGCAAGCGCAGGCTGCGGAGCAGTAACGGCTACAACCAGCATCACCATCACAGCAGAGCCAACAGCTACGATTAGCTATGCTACACCATTCTGCACAGGCACTACTGCAGCACAGAACCCAACTTTAACGGGTACTTCGGGCGGCAGCTACAGCTCAACCGCAGGATTAACGCTAGATGCCAATACAGGCGCTATCATTCCATCGAGCAGCACACCAGGTACCTACACTGTTACTTATACTGTAGCAGCAGCAGGCGGATGTGCCTCGATTAGCACCACAGCCAGTGTAACCATTACAGCTCAGCCAACTGCCTCGATTAGTTATAGCGGAACACCTTTCTGTACGAACGGAACAACAGGTTCAGTGACCTTGACAGGCACAACAGGTGGCAGCTACAGTTCAACTTCGGGACTGACCCTAGATGCCAATACCGGCGATATCGATCCAACAACAAGCACCCCTGGCACCTACACGGTAACTTATACCATTGCAGCAAGCGCGGGCTGCGGAGCGGTAACGGCAACAACCAGCATCACCATCACTGCAGAGCCAACAGCCACGATTAGCTATGCTACACCATTCTGCACAGGCACTACTGCAGCACAGAACCCAACTTTAACGGGTACTTCGGGCGGCAGCTACAGCTCAACCGCAGGATTAACGCTAGATGCCAATACAGGCGCTATCATTCCATCGAGCAGCACACCAGGTACCTACACTGTTACTTATACTGTAGCAGCAGCAGGCGGATGTGCCTCGATTAGCACTACGGCGAGTGTAACCATTACAGCTCAGCCAACAGCATCGATTAGTTATAGCGGAACACCTTTCTGTACGAACGGAACAACAGGTTCAGTGACCTTGACAGGCACAACAGGTGGCAGCTACAGTTCAACTTCGGGACTGACCCTAGATGCCAATACCGGCGATATCGATCCAACAACAAGCACCCCTGGCACCTACACGGTAACTTATACCATTGCAGCAAGCGCAGGCTGCGGAGCGGTAACGGCAACAACCAGCATCACCATCACTGCAGAGCCAACAGCCACGATTAGCTATGCTACACCATTCTGCACAGGCACTACTGCAGCACAGAACCCAACTTTAACGGGTACTTCGGGCGGCAGCTACAGCTCAACCGCAGGATTAACGCTAGATGCCAATACAGGCGCTATCATTCCATCGAGCAGCACACCAGGTACCTACACGGTTACTTATACTGTAGCAGCAGCAGGCGGATGTGCCTCGATTAGCACCACAGCTAGTGTAACCATTACAGCTCAGCCAACAGCCTCGATTAATTATAGCGGAACACCTTTCTGTACAAACGGAACAACAGGTTCGGTGACCTTGACAGGCACAACAGGTGGCAGCTACAGTTCAACTTCGGGACTGACCCTAGATGCCAACACCGGTGATATCGATCCAACAACAAGCACTCCTGGCACCTATACGGTAACATATACCATTGCTGCAAGCACAGGCTGCGGAGCGGTAACGGCAACCACCTCGGTAACGGTTAATACCGCACCCACAGCTACGATTAGCTATGCTACTCCATTCTGCACAGGCACTACTGCAGCACAGAACCCAACTTTAACGGGTACATCGGGCGGCAGCTACAGCTCAACAGCAGGATTAACGCTAGATGCCAATACAGGCGCCATTATCCCATCGAGCAGCACACCAGGTACCTACACGGTTACTTATACTGTAGCAGCAGCAGGCGGATGTGCCTCGATTAGCACTACGGCGAGTGTAACCATTACAGCTCAGCCAACAGCATCGATTAGTTATAGCGGAACACCTTTCTGTACGAACGGAACAACAGGTTCGGTGACCTTGACAGGCACAACAGGTGGCAGCTATAGTTCAACTTCGGGACTGACCCTAGATGCCAATACCGGCGATATCGATCCAACAACAAGCACTCCTGGCACCTATACGGTAACTTATACCATTGCTGCAAGCGCAGGCTGCGGAGCAGTAACGGCTACAACCAGCATCACCATCACAGCAGAGCCAACAGCTACGATTAGCTATGCTACACCATTCTGCACAGGCACTACTGCAGCACAGAACCCAACTTTAACGGGTACTTCGGGCGGCAGCTACAGCTCAACCGCAGGATTAACGCTAGATGCCAATACAGGCGCTATCATTCCATCGAGCAGCACACCAGGTACCTACACTGTTACTTATACTGTAGCAGCAGCAGGCGGATGTGCCTCGATTAGCACCACAGCCAGTGTAACCATTACAGCTCAGCCAACTGCCTCGATTAGTTATAGCGGAACACCTTTCTGTACGAACGGAACAACAGGTTCAGTGACCTTGACAGGCACAACAGGTGGCAGCTACAGTTCAACTTCGGGACTGACCCTAGATGCCAATACCGGCGATATCGATCCAACAACAAGCACCCCTGGCACCTACACGGTAACTTATACCATTGCAGCAAGCGCGGGCTGCGGAGCGGTAACGGCAACAACCAGCATCACCATCACTGCAGAGCCAACAGCCACGATTAGCTATGCTACACCATTCTGCACAGGCACTACTGCAGCACAGAACCCAACTTTAACGGGTACTTCGGGCGGCAGCTACAGCTCAACCGCAGGATTAACGCTAGATGCCAATACAGGCGCTATCATTCCATCGAGCAGCACACCAGGTACCTACACTGTTACTTATACTGTAGCAGCAGCAGGCGGATGTGCCTCGATTAGCACTACGGCGAGTGTAACCATTACAGCTCAGCCAACTGCCTCGATTAGCTATAGTGGAACACCTTTCTGTACGAACGGAACAACAGGTTCAGTGACCTTGACAGGCACAACAGGTGGCAGCTACAGTTCTACTTCGGGACTGACCCTAGATGCCAATACCGGCGATATCGATCCAACAACAAGCACTCCTGGCACCTATACGGTAACTTATACCATTGCAGCAAGCGCAGGCTGCGGAGCGGTAACAGCTACAACCAGCATCACCATCACAGCAGAGCCAACAGCTACGATTAGCTATGCTACACCATTCTGCACAAGCACCACTGCTGCACAGAACCCAACTTTAACGGGTACATCGGGTGGCAGCTACAGCTCAACAGCAGGATTAACGTTAGATGCCAATACAGGCGCTATCATTCCATCGAGCAGCACACCAGGTACATACACGGTTACTTATACTGTAGCAGCAGCAGGCGGATGTGCATCCATCAGCACTACGGCGAGTGTAACCATTACAGCTCAGCCAACAGCATCGATTAGTTATAGCGGAACACCTTTCTGTACGAACGGAACAACAGGTTCAGTGACCTTGACAGGCACAACAGGTGGTAGCTATAGTTCTACTTCGGGACTGAGTCTAGATGCCAATACCGGCGATATCGATCCAACGACAAGCACTCCTGGCACCTATACGGTAACTTATACCATTGCTGCAAGCGCAGGCTGCGGAGCGGTAACAGCAACCACATCGGTAACGGTTAATACCTCACCAACAGCCACAATCAGCTATGCTACTCCATTCTGCACAGGCACCACTGCTGCACAGAACCCAACTTTAACGGGTACATCGGGTGGCAGCTACAGCTCAACCGCAGGATTAACGCTAGATGCCAATACAGGCGCCATTATCCCATCGAGCAGCACACCAGGCACCTACACGGTTACATATACTGTAGCAGCAGCAGGCGGATGTGCATCCATCAGCACTACGGCGAGTGTAACCATTACAGCTCAGCCAACAGCATCGATTAGTTATAGCGGAACACCTTTCTGTACGAACGGAACAACAGGTTCAGTGACCTTGACAGGCACAACAGGTGGCAGCTATAGTTCTACTTCGGGACTGACCCTAGATGCCAACACCGGCGATATCGATCCAACGACAAGCACTCCTGGCACCTACACGGTAACTTATACCATTGCAGCAAGCGCAGGCTGCGGAGCGGTAACGGCAACCACATCGGTAACGGTTAATACCGCACCCACAGCTACGATTAGCTATGCTACTCCATTCTGCACAGGCACTACTGCTGCACAGAACCCAACTTTAACGGGTACATCGGGTGGCAGCTACAGCTCAACCGCAGGATTAACGCTAGATGCCAATACAGGCGCCATTATCCCATCGAGCAGCACACCAGGTACCTACACTGTTACCTATACTGTAGCAGCAGCAGGCGGATGTGCCTCGATTAGCACTACGGCCAGTGTAACCATTACAGCTCAGCCAACTGCCTCGATTAGTTATAGCGGAACACCTTTCTGTACGAACGGTACAACAGGTTCGGTGACCTTGACAGGCACAACAGGTGGCAGCTACAGTTCAACTTCGGGACTGACCCTAGATGCCAATACCGGCGATATCGATCCAACAACAAGCACTCCTGGCACCTATACGGTAACTTATACCATTGCTGCAAGCGCAGGCTGCGGAGCGGTAACGGCAACCACCTCGGTAACGGTTAATGCCGCACCAACAGCTACGATTAGCTATAACGGACCATATTGTACGAGTGAACTTATTGGCCAGAATCCATTAATTACAGGCAATGCTGGTGGAACCTTTGCATCTGTTCCCACAGGCCTATCCATTAATGGAACGACAGGAACGATCAATCCTTCGACCAGCATTGCAGGAACCTACACGATAACTTATACAGTTCCAGCGGTAAGTGGATGTAGTTCTGTTTCGGCTAATGCTACGGTTGTAATCAATGCCTTGCCGCTTGTTTCGTTTACTGGATTAGCCTCCAGCTATTGTCAAGGCGCTACCATCAGTAGTTTGGTTGGAACACCTTCAGGAGGTAGTTTTGCAGGATTGGGAGTGGTAGGAAATAACTTTGATCCAAGTTTAACCACAGCGGGTCAGGTTTCGGTGACCTACACCTTTACCGATGTGAATGGCTGTACGGCGAGTTCAGTACAACAAACTACGATTAATGCTAATCCAGTAATAAGTTTTGCGAGCTTGAACCCACTTTGTGTAAACGACCAAGCCCTTGTATTGTCTGGAGGTTTGCCAACAGGAGGTGTTTATTCTGGTCCGGGAGTGACAGCAGGTACATTTGACCCGTCAGTTGCAGGCTCAGGGGTACATACTTTGGTATATACCTTCACTGACGCAAATGGTTGCAGCGGAATTGCAAATCAGACCATTACAGTTAATGCATTGCCTGTTGTAGAACTTCAAGGTTTGGATTTAGCTTATTGTTTGAATGCGGCTCCAGATTCCATTTTTGGTTTCCCATCGGGTTTCGGAGGAGCGTTTTTTGGAATTGGTGTAAATGGAGGGGCCTTTGATCCTATGGTTGCAGGGGTAGGCACTCACACAGTTATATTCACTTTCACGGATTCCAATGGATGCCGAAACACGGATTCAAAAACAACAACCGTGTTAGGAATACCAACGGTTTCTATGGTTGCACTTGGTGGACCTTACTGTACTTCCTCGCCTTCTTTTGGGTTGAGTGGAACTCCAGTTGGTGGAGTATTTGATGGACCAGGGGTAACAGGAACAACATTTAATCCTTTGTTTGCAGGTCAAGGAACACATATTGTAACCTATTCATTTACGGATGTAAATGGATGTTCAAATGTTGATTCACAAACTGTTATAGTGAATGCTAGTCCTATTGCAACCATTAGTGGGTTAAACGCGACTTATTGTGAAGATGCAGCAATTGTTACTTTGACAGGTAATCCATCAGGAGGGACATTCAGTGGCCAAGGTATTATTGGAAATGATTTTAATCCTTCAATTGCAGGTCCAGGTCAGTTTATGATAACCTATACAGTAAACGGGGCTGGTGGTTGTTCAAGTATTGCTAACCAGAATGTTGTGGTTAATGCTTTACCTGCAGTTAGTTTATTAGGTATACTTTCAAACTATTGTTTGTCACAAACTCAAGCAGTTGTCCTTACAGGCGTTCCTACAGGAGGAACCTTCTCAGGACCTGGGATAAATACTAATGCCTTTACTCCCTCATTAGCAGGAATTGGTCAGCACTCATTGGTTTATGCTTACACAGATGCAAATGGTTGTTCGAATCAATCCGTTTTTCAGACAACTGTAAACTCAAATCCAATTGTAAGTTTTACTGGATTACCAGCAACTTTATGTGAAGGTGGTTCAAGTATTTCTTTAACTGGGATACCTGGAGGAGGTACATTTGTTGGACCTGGAATTACAGGAACAGTATTTGATCCTTCTACTCTTGGTACTGGTTCACAAACGATTACCTATACCTTCATTGATAATTTTGGTTGTTCAGGAAGTTCAACCCAATCAACGCAGATAAATAGTCTACCCGCGGTTTCAATTTTAGGTTTGGATCCAACCTATTGTACAACCTCTTTAGGAGATGTTTTAGTGGGTTCCCCTGTTGGAGGAACCTTTGTTGGATCAGGAATTGTTGGAAGTACATTTGATCCAAGTATAGCAGTAATAGGATTAAATTCAATAACATATTCTTACACTGATGCAAATGGATGTTCAAATTCAACAACTGCGAGTACACAAGTAAGCCCGGTTCCGTCTATTTCAATTAGTTCCCAAAATGGAGCTACAAGTCTTTGTTCTGGTTCCGATATTATGTTAACCGCGACACCTGGTTTTGTTTCTTATTCATGGTTTGATAGTAATGGAAGCCTTGGAACCAACCAATCAATTCTTGTTAGTCAGAGTGGAATAATTCAGGTGGTAGGTTTAACCTCATTTGGTTGTCAATCAGACACTGGTACCATTACCATTACAGTTAGTGTACCACCAAGTGTTGATCTTGGAAACGATACATCAATTTGTTCCTTAGGAAGTTTGGCTTTAAATGCCGGTTTAGGTTTCTCAAGTTATTTATGGAATACTGGCGCAACGACATCATCCATTACTGCAAATGGTCCTGGAACATATACGGTGACAGTCACAGATCAAAATGGTTGTCAAGGATCGGATGCAATAGTTGTGTCTCAGTCGAATACTGTAAATGTGACAATAGTTCCTGATGGTCCAACAAACTTTTGTCAAGGTGGAACAGTCAATCTAGCTACTTCTCAGGCTTTTGATTCTTATATGTGGTCTAATGGACAAACAAGTAGTTCCATAGATGTAACGCTTTCAGGCATCTATTCTGTTTCTGTTATGACACCTGAAGGATGTTTGGGAAATTCGGCAAATATTACTGTTACGGTTTCGCCAGCGCCTAATCCAAGTATTACAGCCAATGGAGCTTCAAACTTGTGTAATGGGGAATCGGTTGTTTTAACGGCATCAAATGGGTTTACAAACTATATTTGGGACAATGGTCAATCCGGACAAAGTATTACCGTAAATCAACCAGGTTCTTATTCTGTCTCTGTGACTGGAGGAAATGGTTGCACTGGAAGTTCAGTTCCATTTAATGTGCAAGTGAATCCTCCTTTGAATCCTGTTATTACGGCAAATGGTCCAACAGATTTTTGCTTTGGTGAAAGTGTTACCTTGTCTGTAAGTATCCAAGGTAATTTGAATTTGGTGTTTTGGAATGTGAACCAAACCCCAACAGGTAGCCAAATCACCGTTTTTGAATCTGGACAGTATTTCTGTATTGTGATGGATGACAATGGTTGTGTTGATAGTTCCTTAATAGATTTTCCTATGGATGTTACAGTTTATCATCCACAGCCTCAAATTAGTTTCCAAAATAATTTGTTGATTGCCACTTCAGGCTTTACTTCTTATCAATGGTTTTCAAATGGAAATGTTATACCTGGAGCCACTTTTTCAACCTATGATGCTCCTGTAAGTGGTACCTATTCCGTAATGGTAACCGATGTTAATGGCTGCACTGGAATGAGCCCTGCAGTAGAATTTACCCATGTGGGCGTTGAGGAACCAGAAGGAGTAGAAATAGGCTTGCAAGTTCTTCCAAATCCTACCGAAGGCATATTTGAAATTTCAGCTCAGTTGCCTCATGCTTCAAAAGTTAAAATTGAAATTTTTGATATGCTTGGCAAATTGATAATACAGCCTAAAGATGAGGTTCTTGTTGGGGCGTTTAACAGGCCTTATAATCTAAACCATTTAGGCAATGGAGTGTATATGGTCAAAGTAAATGTTGACGACAAAAGCTACGTAAGAAGAATAGTAAAGCACTAAATTGAAAATTATGAATTCAAAAATATTTTATGATGTTACATTTTTTAAAACAGCATTTTGATGGGTTGTTAAGTTTGGCATATCCCGAATATTGTTCTGCTTGTGGAAATACACTTTATAAGCACGAGAGGAGCATTTGTGGGATATGCCGAAACAGCCTACCTAAAACCCATTTTCATACCTATTCTGATAATCCTGCGAGTAAATTGTTTTGGGGAAAAGTATTAATTCGGGGCGCATCATCCTACTATTATTTTAAGAAGGGTGACAAGGTCCAGCATTTAATTCATCAGCTAAAATATAAAGGCGAAAAGGATGTTGGGGAGATTGTGGGTCAGTGGTATGGGGAAGAATTAAAAGAATCCTCTTTGTATCAAGATGTTGATTTAATTCTTCCGGTTCCCTTGCATGAAGATAAATTAAGAAAGAGGGGATTTAATCAATCTGAATGGTTTGGGCGTGGACTTTCAAGGTCAATGAACGTAAATTTGGATATTCGAGCTTTAGAAAGGACAAAGTTTACGGAAACTCAAACGAGAAGAAGTGTTTTTGATAGACACCAAAATGTTGAGGATGTCTTCCGTTTCAGAAAACCAGATCATAGTTTTCGGCATTTGTTAGTGGTAGACGATGTTTTAACAACAGGATCGACCTTGGTTGAGTGTGTTCAATCCATTCGAAAGGAAATTGGTGAGGAGGTTACCATAAGTGTTGCTACAATTGCGATTGCAAAAAAATGATGTAGGTTCTCCATTTAGTCTAATCAAATAATACTTTTGGAAGTTTTGCAAATGGAAAAAAAGCCTTGGTTTGAAAGTTGGTTTAATACTCCTTACTACCATATTCTTTATAAGGAAAGGGATATGGAAGAGGCACAAAGCTTTTTGAAAAGACTTACGGATTATCTTCACATGAATGCCAATTCAAAGGTATTAGACGTAGCATGTGGAAAGGGAAGGCATAGTTTATTTTTAAATCAGTTAGGCTTTGATGTAACAGGAATAGATTTAGCTTCTGAAAGTATAAATTATGCAAGGAAATTCGAGAATTCACGCTTGCATTTCTATTGTCATGATATGAGGAGGGTTTTTTGTGTGAATTATTTTGAAGTTGTAGTAAACCTGTTTACAAGCCTGGGTTATTTTCAAAATAGAAATGATAACCTTGTCGCTTTGAGATCAATGGCAAGTAATTTGAAACCAGGAGGTATATTGATTGTTGATTTTTTCAATGAAACATGGGTGAGAAATTCATTGGTTCCTACCATTGAAAAGGAAGTTGACGGAATTTCTTTTAGGATTCAGAAATTTATTGATAGGGATAAGGTCATTAAAACCATCCAGTTTAATGATAAGGGAGCGGATTATCAATTTGTTGAAGAAGTCTCCCTTTTAGGATTTGAAGAATTTGAAACGATGTTTAAACAAATTGGACTTTCCATAGAAGCATGTTTTGGTAGCTATGCTTTAGGTCCTTTCGAAAAGCAAAGTTCCGAGCGTTTGATTTTGGTTGGTAGGAAAATTTGACAAAGATTATTCCCTTATCTCTAAGTAATGCTTGATTTTTTGAAAACTTGAATCGGGAATAGCTTCAATATGCTGGATTTCCTCAATGGTTTTATAACGACCATGCTGCTTTCGATAGTTATTAATCAAATCGACCATTTTAAAGCTAAAATAATAGTTGCCCTTTATTGAGTCTTTAGACAGGGCGTTTAAATCATGTTTTCGTATAAAATTTTCATTAACTGTTATGAATGGTGCAATTGTTTGGATTTTGGAACTATCCATATGGTATATTTCCAAAAGTTGCCATATGGAATATAGTCCCCGATATTTATTTCGTAATTTAATTATTTTTGAAGCAAAGTAAGGACCAAGCCCTTTTATGGATGTTAGGGTTGCTGAATCGGTTTGGTTAATTTCAATGATTTTGTTTTGCTTTGTATTTTGGGGATTAAAAGAAAGTTTCGAATTATTAGGCTCCTTATTATCCTTAACAAAAGTATCAGGATTAGAAACAAAGGTTCCTTTTGTTGATTTTGATGGAGGAAGCGGTTCTAAGCAGGCTAATAATGGTTTTGATAAAATGCTCAACTCTTCGTCGGTATAAGGTTGTTCCGGAACATAAAAGTATGGCAACAATAGATTGAAAATTGATAGCGATATCAACAGGAAGCACAGTAAAAACAAGCCTTTGATTTCCTGATGGGTAAATGTGAAAAAAGTTTTCAAGGCTTTTTTTAGAGCATAAAAAATATTCATAGTATAATAAAAGTAATATTGGCAAAGATAGGGCATTTTTTTCTTCCAACAGGCTGACTAAATTTTTTTGTCGTGTGATTTTTTAGCCAATTCGTCTAATTTAAAAAATAAACATACCTTAGTTGATTATACTAATTATTTCTAGAAACCAAATTCAGGATTTAATGGTATAACTGCAGTCTGAAATTCTGGGAATAACTATGCCTTTTTCGATCAAACCCTTTTTGAGTAAAACAGGATTAATAATCTTTGCACTTTGCCTTGCATCTCTAGGTAGAGCTCAGACTATAACTGTAACACCTGCGGCAACAGCAGCGGATGTTCAGAATTTTGTGACCAGTGACCTTTTAGGAGGTTGTGTTACGGCAAGCAATATTGTTTATACGGGAGCTCCCATATCAATTGGTAGATTTACAGGAGGTAGTTCAATTTTGGGTTTCCCAAGTGGTGTCATTATGACATCTGGTGCTGCTGCGTATGCAATTGGTCCAAACAATTCAGGAAATCGATCTGCAAGTAATTTTGAAAATGGGGACAATGACCTAAATACCCTATTAAATACCTTCACCAATGACGCTTGTGTTATTGAGTTCGACTTTTTACCTCTTTCAGATACAGTTCGGTTTACCTATGTTTGGGGCTCAGAAGAATATCCAGAGTACGTCAATAGCGGTTATAATGATGTTTTTGCCTTTTATTTAAGTGGTGGTCCAAACAATTTGCCACCTACTAATATTGCTTTGATACCAGGAACTGTTACGCCCGTTTCAATCGATAACGTTAATAACCTTATTAATTCCTCTTATTACATTAACAACCTAGGTGGGCAAGGATTGCAATACGATGGATATACTGTGCCATTGGAAGCGATTGCATCCGTGGTTCCTTGCCAAAGCTATCATATAAAATTGGTGGTTGCAGATGTTGGGGACTATATTTATGATAGCGCCGTGTTTTTAAAGGCTGGAAGTTTTTCGGCTGGAGAAGGGGTGACATTAACCACATCTGTTGCTAGTACTGGAAATTCAACAGTTTATGAAGGATGCGATGATGGTGTTTTTACCTTTTCTAGGGATGCTAGTGGCGACCTTTCCTCCCCAATGACAATCGGTTTTCAAGTTTCTGGAACTGCCACTTCTGGAACCGATTATGTTGCCTTACCTGCTAGTGTTACAATTCCTGCAGGTCAATCAACCGCAACGATTAACCTGAACACCATCTTAGATGCCTCTGCAGAAGGAAACGAAACGATTACGTTAACGCTAACCAATGCAGGCTGCTTTTGCTCAAGTCCACCAAGTGCCACATTGACTATTGTAAACAATAATGCACTTTCGGCCACTATTTCAGGGCCATCAACTGTATGCTCTGGTCAGTCGGTAACGCTTACTGCTACACCAACTGGAAGTTTCGGTCCCTACACCTATAGTTGGAGCCCTGGAGGTTCTACCGCATCCTCCATCACGGTTTCTCCTAGTTCTACAACAAGCTATTCTTTAACTATTTCTGATGTTTGTTCTGCTCAAACGGCTACCAATTCCTTAACTGTTTCGAATGCAAGTGCGACATTTACCATTCCTTCTGCAAGCCAATGTTTACAAAACAATAGCTTTTCTTTTACCAATACCGGTGCCACAGGTGCAGGCATTGTTCATGCTTGGACTTTCGGCGACGGAACGAATTCTTCAGCAGAAAGTCCAACCCATACCTATGCAACCGCCGGAACTTTCACTGTTTCCCATACCATATCAAGTCCAGGAGGATGTTCAGCAATCACCACTCAAACGGTTACAGTTAATGCTAGCCCAATCGTTTCTGTTGCAACTACCAATAGCGCTTGTACCTCCAATACAGGTACAGCCATCGCCACAGTTTCTGGAGTCTCTTCCCCAGTAACTTACGCATGGAACACGACTCCCGTCCAAACAACAGCTACAGCAACTAACCTTGGAGCAGGAGTTTATACTGTTACGGTTAGCGCTGGTGGAGCTTGCTCTGGCACCGCTACAGGCACAGTAAGTGCTGTTTCAAGTTTACAGGCTTCCATAACAGGAACCACTCCAACCTTTTGCGGAGGAGGCACCAATGGCACAGCAACAGCTACAGGAGTAGGAGGAATACAGCCTTATTCTTACACTTGGAATACTACTCCTGCACAAAATACACCAACTGCAACAGGTTTAAGTTCAACTAGCTATATTGTAACTGTTTCTGATGCAGCTGGTTGTACAGCCTTTGCAACCGCTACCATTGGACAGTCCAATACATTTTTGGTTAATATAAGCAGTACGAATGTAACTTGTGCCTTAGGAACAAATGGAACAGCAACAGCCTTTCCCCAAGGAGGAACGGCTCCATATACAGTAGCTTGGAATACAGGACAAAACACAGCTTCCATTTCTAATCTTAGTGCAGGTTCTTATGATGTAGTAATAAACGATAATGGAGGGTGTTCAGGCACCGCTACTGCAACCATTACCCAACCTACGGCTCTTGTGGCAACAGTTTCAACTACACCCGTTAGTTGTTCTGGAGGAAACAATGGATCAGCCTCCATCTCAGCTTCAGGTGGAGTTAGCCCCTATTCTTATCTTTGGGGTAATGGTCAAAATACTTCTTCTATTACAAATCAATCAGCCACATCACTCTCGGTTTTGGTTACCGATGCGAATGGATGCACCAAAACAGCCTCTGGTAATATTACTCAGCCCTTACCATTAGCCGCTGTTGTTTCAAATCAGACGAATATTTCTTGTTTCGGAGCCAATAATGGTACCGCTGCAACCAATGTTTCTGGCGGAACAACACCCTATTCTTATGCTTGGGATAACGGCCAAACAACATCCTCTGCCAATAATTTAAACGCAGGTCTCCATACAGTAAATATAACCGATGCCAGAGGTTGCACAATCTCAGCTTCAGTAACCATTACTGAACCAACTCAAGTAATTGCAGGTATTGCCTCTTTTACCAATGTAACCTGCAACAGCACAAACAATGGAACGGCAAGTGCTACAGCCAATGGGGGAGTGGCTCCTTACACCTACGCCTGGTCTGGTGGGCAAACGACCCAAAGTGTGAATGGTTTGGTGCCAGGAAACTATTCTGTAATTGTAACAGATTTTAGGGGTTGTTCGAATACCGCATCGGTTTCTATCGCCAACACCCCTGGTATTTCCCTTTCAACCAACAAAACGGATGCAAGTTGTTTTGGCTTAGCAAACGGAACAGCAACAGCCGTAACACTGAATGGATTGGCTCCATTTACATTTACATGGAGCGATGGTCAAACCACCAGCACCGCCGTAAATCTTCCAGCGGGCATTATTACCTTAACTGTTGTAGATGATCAGTCTTGTTCTGGTACTGCCACTTTTACTATTAATGAGCCTCCTGCAATGGATGTTTCTATATCAAATACAACTGACGCAACCTGCTTGGGCAATTCAAATGGCACGGCAACTGCGGTGGCATCAGGAGGGCAAGCCCCTTATTTTTACCAATGGAGCAACGGCCAGAATACAGCAGTTGCCAATAATTTGGCTGCCGGAACCTATGTAGTTGTTGCAACCGATAACAATGGTTGTGCCGATTCAACTTCAACAACAATTGATGAGCCATCAGCAGTTACTGGAATTGTGAATGTTTTAGCAAATGCTAGTTGCAATGGCGGTGGAAATGGTTCACTACAAGTTGTTCCTTCAGGTGGAAATGGAATTTATACCTACCTATGGTCTGATACCCAAACCAATGCTATTGCAACTGGTTTGGCAATAGGTTCATATACGGTTGAAATTACAGATGGCAATGGTTGTCAAGGTTCAGCCTCTGGAAGCATTTCTGAACCGCCGCCCATCACTATTCAATTCCCATATCAAATTTCTGTCTCTTGCAATGGCCTTTCAGATGGCGGAATTTCTGGCTTAGCTTCCGGTGGGGTAGCTCCCTATACTTATTTGTGGAGCGATGGACAAACCAACGATACCGCTATTGGATTAGCTGCAGGACCGATTACCTTAACTGTTACCGACGGAAATGGATGCAGTCAAACCGATTCAGCCAGCGTTTTCGAACCAGGACCAGTTGACGTTTCAGCCTTTGTAATCCAAAATGTTCTTTGTCATGGCGATAGCAATGGTACAGCCGGTTTGACCATCCTTGGAGGTGTTACACCATATTCTTATACATGGAGTAATGGCGAAACAGGACCAGTTGCCAATAGCCTTTATGCTGGAAATTTTACAATTACCGTTACAGATGCAAGTGGATGCAATGGTGCGGATTCTTTGTTGATTACAGAACCAAGCGCATTGGTTGTTTCCATTCTGGGAACTAGAGCTGCAAATTGCTTCCAAGAACCTAGTGGACAAGCCTTTGCCTCTGCTACAGGAGGAACCCTGCCTTATTCGTTTTTTTGGGATAATGGTGAATCAGGTGACACGGCCTTGCATTTGGTTCCTGGATACCATGCTGTCTCCGTAGTGGATTCGGCTGGATGTTCTTCTGCAGCCAATGATTCAATCGGAGGACCAGCACAAATCCAAATTCAATTTACACAGGTGAATAATCCATTATGTGCCTTCGATAATTCTGGCAGCATATCGGTTCAATCAAGCGGTGGTACACCCGGTTACAATGCAATTTGGACAAATGGACAAACAGGATTTAATTTGATTGATTTGCTTGCTGGTGCCTACACCGTTACCATTATTGATTCGAATGGCTGCTCGGCTCAAGCAGATACCTTTATCAATAACCCTCCCGTTTTATCCATAACTAGTATTTCAACCGTTCATGTTACCTGCAACAGCGCTAGCAATGGACGTGCTGTAGTTCACGCCGATGGTGGTACTTTGCCTTATACCTTTCTTTGGTCAAATGGTGATACCGATTCGATTGTTGGAGCCTTGAATGGTGGTGATTATAATGTTACAGTTACCGACTCCAATGGTTGCACTGCTCAAGGAGGTACCACAGTATTGGAACCTGACACATTAGAAGCCTCAGTGTTAGGTATTGATGATCCTTCTTGTTTTGGTGGCAATAATGGCTCGGGTGTGGCTTTTGTAATTGGAGGCACTCAACCCTATTCCTATTTCTTGGATACCTTACAAAGTCCAACTACTTTGTTGAATGATTTAGGCGCTGGTAGTTATATTCTAACCGTTGAAGATGCAAACAGTTGCAGAGATACAGCCCATTTTGTTTTAGGCCAACCTAACCAAGTAATTACGGTGGTTTCTGGTCAAGATTCGATTTGTATTGGAGGAAATGTTCAATTGGAATGTTCCGCTTCAGGGGGCAATGGAATCTATTCCTACGAATGGCCAGGTTTGGGCTTGGATGATACACTTATTACGGTTTCTCCTGCCTATGATAGCTTGTTTATAGCAGTGGCAACCGACTTTAACGGTTGCCTTGGCTTAGCGGATACCTTCAATGTCAATGTTGTATTGCCGCCAACCTTAACGTTTACCCAAAGTTCGAATGGAAGTTGTGGATATCCTGTTACTGTTCAATTTTCAAACACATCGCCAACCTCCAACATTTCTTGGGATTTTGGAAATGGACTAACCTCCACAATCAACACGCCTTCAACAACCTACAATGCGCTTGGTTCTTATACTGTCCAATTGATTGGTACCAACGATTTTGGTTGTGTAGATACGATCACCTCAAGCTATGAGGTTAGCTTTAGACCTGTGGCAGCATTTTCAGGATCCGATTCAGCCTGTAATTCGGTGATATTGCAATACGATAATCTCAGCCAAGGTGCCACAGATTACCTTTGGATATTTGGTGATGGTGATACTTCTTTAGAGTTTGAACCTTTCCATATTTTCAATGACCCTGGTGTGTTTAATGTGATGTTGATTGCCTCCGTGGATGGTTGCTCCGATACAACGGTGGCCCCGGCTTCTGCAGTAGTGTACCAGCCTCCTGTACCTGATTTCTCTTTCTCGGGCGGTCAGCAAGGCGATGCAGGGGTTGTTCAATTTACTGATAATTCCCAAAATGGAATTCAATGGCAATGGGGCTTCGGCGATGGGGATTCTTCCTCGCTTCAAAATCCATCGCATTTTTATGCAGAATTTGGAGATTATGCCGTTAAATTTACTGTAATGAGTGCGGAAGGCTGTTATGCAAGTACCACAAAAACCATTTATGTTGAATTGTACAAAAACCTTTCAGTTCCAAATGCTTTATTGGTTGGCGGAGAAGGTGAAACTGGCCTGTTTTTGCCCAAAGGAGTTGGCCTAAAAGATTATGTATGCTTAATTTATGATAAATGGGGGAATTTATTGTGGTCCACTGATAAGCTGGAAGCAGGAAGACCTTCTGAAGGTTGGGATGGTAAAGTGAATGGACAACCCGTTGAGCTTGGATCCTACATGTGGAAAATAGAAGCAAAATTTGCAGATGATGTACAATGGAAAGGACAGCCCAGAGGTTCCGACTTTTCACAAACAGGGTCTGTTACAGTGCTTCGTTAATCCTGTTTTTCCACATTTTTTCATCTGCCACTTTTCTGTAGTTTCTGAGTCTCAGAATCTTTGCAAAGCCCATAAATTGCTTGTTAAAACAATAGAATTGACGCGGGTTTAAAGCAAAATTCCTTAATTTGTCGATTGTAAGCGAAATAAACGTAGGTTTGCACCCTCAAAAAATTAGGGTATAATCGATTAATTTTCACTCATGCAACAAAAGGGCACAATTCAGGTTTTTGCTATCATTTTTGCCATCGTTTGTCTGTACTCCTTAAGTTTCACTTGGTTTTCTTCCAGCGTTGAAAAAGATGCTGCAGAATATGCCAATGGAGACCAAGAAAAAGAGCGCAGATATTTGGACAGTATGCAAAGCCAAGTGGTTTACAATCTTGGAATCACAGAATACACGTATCGCCAGTGTAAAGAACACGAACTTCCTTTAGGTCTTGACCTTAAAGGTGGTATGAACGTAACGATGGAAGTTTCTATTCCAGATTTGTTACGTTCCCTTTCTAATAATACGCCAGATCCCGACTTTAACAGGGCCTTGGCTTTGGCGAACGAACGTCATAAAGTTTCCCAGGAAGATTACATCACCTTGTTTGGAAAAGCATTTAATGAAGTGGCCTCTAATTCCCGGCTAGCTTCACCCGCTATTTTTGGATATACGCTTAAAGAAAAAGGGGTTACCAACCAAAGTACAAACGAAGAAGTCATTAATATCCTTCGTACTGAAGCTAACAATGCGATCGACCAATCATTTAATGTATTGCGTACCCGTATCGATAAATTTGGTGTTACTCAACCAAATATTCAACAATTGGGAACCAGCGGTCGTATTTTGATTGAACTTCCTGGTGTTAAAGAACCTGATAGGGTTCGTAAACTTCTTCAAGGTACTGCTCAATTGGAGTTCTGGGAAACTTACAACAATGTTGAAGTTATCGAAAAATTGCAAGAGGCAAATGATGTAGTTCGCATGGTTCTTGAAGGTTCCAAAGCTGATACTTCCAAAGCCGATACAGCCGAAGCAAAAACAGCTGAAGCAAAAGCAGAGACCACAAAAGCAGATACAACTAAAAATCCTTTGTTGGCAAAAGCTTCAACCGATTCTGCAAGCACAGATACTGCCAAAGGACTAAATGCGGCTGATCAAGAAAAGCTTAGAAGGGAAAACCCATTGTTCAGTGTATTGACCCCTGCCTTAACCCAAGACCGCCGCGCAGCCGATGGCCCTGTTATTGGCTTTGTTCTTATCCGCGATACTGCAAAAGTTAACAAATACCTCTCTTTCCCTCAAGTTAAACAAAAATTCCCAAGGGATTGCAAATTTGCTTGGACTGGAACGGCTTATGATAAGGATAAAACAGTACTTCAGTTAATTGCTCTTAAAGGAAAAGATCAACCGCCTTTGGATGGTTCTGCTATCAAATCAGCTCGTATGGAGCTTTCTCAAATGAACAACAAACCTGAAGTTTCCATGACCATGGACCAAGAAGGTGCTGAAGTGTGGAGAAGGTTAACGAAAGACAATATTGGTAAATCAATTGCCATTACCTTAGATGGATTTGTGTATTCTTATCCAACTGTACAAGGCGAAATCGCAGGTGGCCGCTCTTCTATTACCGGCAGCTTTACCGTTGAAGAGGCAAAAGACCTTGCCAATAAACTAGAAGCAGGTAAATTACCAGCTCCGGCCAGAATCGTTGAAGAAGCCATCGTTGGTCCTTCATTAGGTAAAGAGTCAATCAGCGCCGGTTTGCTTTCCTTCATTGGATCCATCTTGGTTATCATCATCTTCATGGTATTGTATTACAACAATGCTGGTTTTGTAGCAAACATCGCTTTATTGGCGAATATCTTCTTCATTTTCGGTGTATTGGCTTCCCTAGGTGCTGTATTAACCCTGCCAGGTATCGCTGGTATCGTGTTTATTATCGGAGTGTCGGTAGATGCCAACGTTCTTATTTTTGAACGTATCAGGGAAGAGCTCAGAAAGGGAAGTGGCCTGCGTTTGGCTATTGCCGATGGTTATAGCCATGCCTATGCATCCATCATCGACTCTAACGTAACATCCTTGCTTACTGGTATTATTCTCTATATTTTTGGTTCTGGTCCAATTCAAGGTTTTGCTACCACCACCATTATCGGTATTTGTTGTTCTATGTTTGCCTCCATCTTCATTTCTAGAATTATCTATGAAGCAATGCTAGGCCGCAATATGAGCATCAAATTCTCTATGCCTTGGAGTGCTAATGTGTTGCAAGGCACAAAAATCGATTTCGTTGGAAAACGCCGCTTGTTCTTGTTTGCTACTTGGGCCATTATCGGTGTAGGTATTGTTTCGATGTTCCTACGCGGTTTTACTTTTGGTGTTGATTTTAAAGGAGGTCGTTCCTATACTGTGAAATTTGACCAAGTGGTAGAAGCTGAAACATTGGCACGCACTTTGGCTCCTTCGTTCGACAATATCGCTCCACAAGTGAAATCCTTCGGTGGGGCGAATACAATGAAAATTATCACCTCTTACCGCATTGGCGACGATTCCCAAACAGCCGATACGGATGTAGAGAAAATCCTACGCGATAATTTGGATAAATTGAATGGAAATAAATATGAAATTCTGACTTCCCAAAAAGTTGGGCCTACCGTAGCGAATGATATCAAGATTTCCGCTATTTGGGCTATCTTGTTTTCTATTGTCGGTATTTTTGTCTACATTTTAATCCGTTTCCGTAAATGGCAATTTAGCTTGGGTGCCACAATAGCACTTATTCACGACGTGTTAATGGTTCTTACAGCATTTACCTTATTGCATGGCTATGTACCATTTACCTTAGAAATCGACCAAGGATTTATCGCCGCTATTTTGACTGTTATTGGTTATTCTATCAACGATACGGTTATCGTGTTTGACAGGATTCGTGAATACATCAACGAACGCGTGGTGAAAAACCGCAGCTTGGAAGATACTATCAACGAAGCTTGTAACAACACCCTTAGCCGTACCGTAATTACTTCTTTAACCGCTTTCTTGGTATTGTTGGTATTGTTCCTTTTCGGTGGCGACACTATCAAAGGATTCGCCTTCGCCATGTTAATCGGTGTTATCGTTGGTACCTACTCTTCCATTTTTGTAGCTACCCCTATCGTAGTTGAGTTCGGTGGTGGTGACAAACTTTTGAAGAAATAATTGCCATAAAACGTCTAAGAAAGGCTCTCGATTTCGGGGGCCTTTTTTATTTCTATTGGGCGGGTCCCTTTTCGGCCATAACCATTCTACCCCGAATAAAGCATTAGCAAGGGCCGAAAAGGTCGCGCTTTCGCTAGTACTCCTCGGTCTGCTCCGTGCCTCCGCAGCCCTGTGGGGTACCACGCTCTATCGCTACCCGGGGTTCTTCGTGCCCGGTTTTTGGCGAAGTACTGGACAGTGGTATTCCATGCCGGGGCAATAAATAGGAGGGAAAGAGTAGTGAGAAAATAGTAGAGAGAAAATAGTAGTGAGAAAATAGAAAATAATGAACTACCAATCTAGGATATCCCATAACTCATAACTCATATCTCATAACCTTCCTCACTACTCTTTTCTCTTTCCTCTTTTCTCTTTTCTCACTTTACATTCTTCCGTCCGGGTAGGGATAGCAACGGATAGCCCACAGGGATGCGGAGGCACGGAGCAGACCGAGGACTAGCAGTGAATAGCCCGACCATGAGCCCAGTATAATGCCTAATCAACGGAGAATGGTTGTGGCGAATGGGACCCGCCAAATAAAAAAAACAATAAATGAACAGGGCAGACTAGGACAATTTATACAGAGGGTAAGTGCTGTATTTGGGGTGAAAATGCGTATAATTTGATTAAAGTGAAAAATTAAGAATGTTAGGTATGGTGAGAAAAGCCTAGGAAATCTCTTTTTTAGTTGAGGTTTTCTAGCTTACTTTGCGACGTGCAGAATGCGAGAATACTTTTAGTGGAAGATGAGGAAAGTTTGTTGGATGTAATCAAGCTGAACCTTGAATTGGAGGGCTATGCAGTGTATACAGCCGTTACGGGAGGGGAGGCGCTCAAAGAAATCCGAAACAAGCGATTTGATTTGGTGTTGCTGGATGTGATGTTGCCGGAGATTGATGGTTTTACCATTTGCCAGACTTTGCGATTGGAGAACAACAATGTACCAATTTTGTTTATTACGGCTAAAAATTCCAATGAAGATCGGGTATTTGGCTTGAAGATTGGTGCGGATGACTACCTGGCCAAGCCGTTTGATTTGGAGGAATTGTTGTTGCGAATTCAATTGCTTTTGCGGAGGAACAAGAAAGAGGGAAATATTTCACCTACTTATGAATTTGATGGTTGCAAAATTGATTTTACCAGTTTTGAAATTGTGGACATCCATGGCGAGCGGCACACCTTAACCAAGAAAGAAATTATGTTGCTCCGGCTATTGATAGAGCGGAAGAATGAGGTTATTAGTCGGGAGCAGATTTTAGATACCGTTTGGGGTTATAATTCTTACCCCAACACCCGGACTATTGACAATATAATTGTAGGTTTTCGGAAGCATTTTGAGCATGATCCGAAGAATCCGAAGCATTTTATTTCCATCCGTGGGGTTGGCTATAAATTTTCCGAGTTGAATCATTAAGCAGGGGTCCATTGTCACAGAAAAAATTCGTCACCAACTTGGCCTTGTTGCTGTTCCTAAACTTGCTGATTAAGCCGTTTTGGATATTGGGGATCGACCGGGAGGTTCAGAATTTGGTGGGAGAGAAGGAGTATGGCTTATACTTCGCTTTGTTCAATTTGAGTTTGGTTATGAATATTTTGTTGGATGTAGGGATAACCAACTTCAACAACAGGAATATTTCGCAACATAGTTTTTTGTTGAATAAGCATTTGTCGTCGCTGGTGGTGTTGAAGTTTATGTTAGCTGTATTGTATTCGGTATTGTTGTTGGTGGTGGGTTTGGTGTTGCAATACGACGAACGAAAGCTATGGATGTTGGTAGGCTTGGGTTTCAACCAGTTTTTGTTGTCGTTTATTTTATACTTGAGGTCCAATATTCAGGGCTTACATTTATTTAAGATCGACAGTTTCATTTCCATTTTAGACCGATTGTTGATGATTTTGTTGTGTGGAGGTTTATTGTTGAGTCATACCTATCGGCAAAGTTTCACGGTGGAGCATTTTATTTGGATACAAAGCTTATGTTATGTGATTACAGCCTTGTTTACGTTTGTTGTAGTTTTAAAAAAATCAGAGTTAAGGCGTTTGACTTGGAATCCGATGCTATTGCGGGTAATTTTAAAGAAAAGTTTTCCTTTTGCCATGCTCACCTTATTAATGGCTTTTTACAACCGTGTAGACACTGTGATGTTGGAAAGGATATTACCTGATGGGGCTGAGCAATCGGGCATTTATGCACAGGCTTACCGCTTGTTGGACAGTGCCAACATGATTGCGTATTTGTTTTCGGTATTGTTGTTGCCTTTATTTTCGAAAATGTTAAAGGATAGGGAATCAGTGGGGGAGATAAGTCAGTTAGCCTTTCGGTTGTTGTTTGTGCCGGCTTTAGTGTTGGTGGGATTAATAATTAGCTTTAACAAAGAAATTATTTTTATGCTTTATCCGAAAGCGGAACCTGAATCATATGAAGTACTTTCTATTTTGATGTGTTGTTTTTTGCCGATTTGTTCATCATACGTTTATGGCACCTTATTAACGGCAAATGGCAGTTTGAAAGAATTAAATTACATAGCGCTTGGCAGTATGTTTTTGAATATTGGATTAAATTTTTTATTAATTCCCACCATGAAGGCACACGGTGCGGCGATAGCTAGTTTAACAACACAGGTATTCAATTCGTTTTGCCAAATTTGGATCGTAAACAAGAGATTTTCATTCAAGGCTAATCTAAGCTTTATTATAAGGATAAGTGGATTTGCCATTTTTTGCTTTTTTGGTTTCCCCTTGATTTATGAAAACATACAACTCAATTGGATCTTTGAATTTTTTATTTGTGGCGTACTAAGTATTTTTATTTCAATGCTAATTGGGATTGTATCTATATCACAAATAATGAATCTTTTTTTGAACAAAGAAGCCATTCATCACAACTAGAAGAGCATAAAAATACACATAGAAAGATAGAATATTTATAATTAAAGCGCAGTTGATTTTACTTTTTTATAAATTCATTTTTCAAAAAATCCAGAATATTCAATAGGAGGGGTAATTGTCTTAACTTATTGATTTATTATTAGTTAGGCCGCTTAATGGGTGTGCAAAAAGCCCTTATTTTTTATTTGGGTAATAAATGGATATGCAAATTGTGGAATGGTTAACAAAAATTTTCAATAGCAATTTAAAAATACATTTATAGACAGGAGTAAGTTTGGATTTCGAATAATTTTTGATTGGAAAGAACCAAACGAAGACTAGTTTCGAGAACGTTTGAATTCCGACGATTCTTTCTCGCTTTCCAATTGCACACTGCGTTGCAAATGACAATTTTGGATAAGAAAGGTTCTTTTCGTTCTATATTTGGCAAATTGTTCAACAAGACTTCTACCTTAGTTTTAAGGTTGAGGGCTGAATCATTTTTTTAGAAAATAATGTTGACCTTTGTTTTTTGAATAGGCGTTACATAATACTAATATGGATCAATGAATGAAAATTGGACAGAAGTGATTTCGCCCCGAGTTTCCAAGTTTGATTTAAATCTTAGGGAGCTATGGAGGTATCGTGATTTAATAGCCTTGTTTGTTCGCAGAGACTTCGTTTCTTTATATAAACAAACCGTTTTAGGGCCATTATGGTTCTTTTTAGGGCCTTTGTTTACAGCGCTTTCCTTTTCATTGGTTTTTTCTGAAATCGCACAAATTCCGACCGATAATATTCCTGGTCCTTTGTTTTATTTGGCGGGCACATCCTTATGGAATTATTTTCAAACTTGTTTTAATGGAACGGCCAATACGTTTTCAAGCAATGCTGGGATTTTTGGAAAAGTTTATTTTCCAAGAATGACCGTTCCTATTTCTATTGTTATTTCCAATTTATTTAAGTTTTTTATTCAAATGGCCATGTTCATGGTATTTTGGACTTACTATTTCTTGCAGGGGAAAACCTCCATGAATGGCTATGTTTTATTGTTTCCCTATTTAGTTTTCTTGATGGGAGCCATTTCTTTGGGCATAGGGGTTATTTTTTCCTCCCTTACTACGAAATACAGGGACCTTTCCTTTTTTATTAATTTTGGGGTATCGTTACTTATGTATATCAGTCCGATTATTTATCCTTCATCTTCTATTCCTGCTGTATACAAACCCTATTTATTTTTAAATCCGATTGCTCCAATAATTGAGGCATTTCGATTTGGGTTTACCGGAGCTGGAACCCTATCTTGGGTTGGATTGATTTACAGTACGATTTTCGCATTTGTTTCTTTGTTGGTTGGAATAGTTGTTTTCAATCAAACGGAGAAAACCTTTATGGATACAGTATAATTTTAAAAAAAGAACATGGGGGTTGTATTAAAGGCAGAAAACATTTCCAAACAATATAGGCTTGGAACAGTTGGAAGTGGCACCATTAAGGATGATGTGACCAGATGGTGGTATAGTCTGCTTGGGAAAGAAGATCCATTTCTTAAGGTAGGAGACATAAATGATCGCACTCAGAAGGGCAGTTCTGACTATGTGTGGGCTTTAAGAGATATCAATTTCGAGGTGTCGCAAGGCGAAATATTAGGAATTATTGGAAGAAATGGTGCAGGGAAAAGTACCTTGTTAAAAATTCTTTCAAAAGTTACAGCCCCTACAACTGGGCAAGTAAAGGTAAAAGGAAGAATAGCTTCACTATTAGAGGTAGGTACTGGTTTTCATCCTGAGTTGACAGGGAAGGAGAACATTTATTTAAATGGGGCTATTCTCGGAATGAGGAGGCATGAAATTACAAGGAAGCTTGACGAAATTGTTGAGTTTGCAGGGGTAGAAAGGTATTTAGAGACACCTGTAAAGCGCTACAGCAGTGGGATGTATGTGAGGCTTGCCTTTGCTGTTGCTGCACATTTAGAGAGTGAGATTCTGATTGTTGATGAAGTTCTGGCAGTTGGGGATTCCGAATTTCAGAAGAAATGTTTAGGCAAAATGGGGGATGTGGCTAGAGGAGAAGGGAGAACCGTACTTTTTGTAAGCCACAATATGGTTTCGGTTAAAGAGTTCTGTACGAAAGCCATATTAATGGAGAACGGCAGTTTGAATTGTGAAGGAGAGACCCAAGAAATTGTAAACCAATATATTCTTAGGAATACAGTAAAGAAAAATTTCGATTTTAGCCAAGGTTCTGACAATTTTGCTCTAAATAAAATCAGAATTGTTCCTACGACAGGAGAGATAATTTCAATTTCAACAGGAATTACCTTCGAAATCGCATTTTCATTTAAAAAGAGAAACAGCAATTTAGCCATAACAATTGAAGTTTCGAATTTGAATGAGATAATTGTGTTTCACCATGGATATTGGATATTTGAAAATAAAGACTCAAAAGATGGCAAATTCTTGCTAAAAATACAATTGCCAGCCTATACATTAAATGCTGGGGTTTATAAATTATCCCTGATTTTTGCAGAGAATTTTCAAGAGGTTTATCTGAATGCAAAAGACATTGAGTTTTTTGAAATTGAAAATGAATCCTTAGCAAAAAACACCCAATTGTTGCCTGGTTTATTAAGGCCCCAGCTTAAATATTCCATTCAGCCTTTAGCCGCGTATGATGAATAGATTAAGGAAAATTCTTGGGAGAATAAATTTTGCCTACCTAAAGGAATCTAATTTTTTTTTGTGGCTTTATGGTTCTTATCTCACGATTCGTTATGTTGACGATTTTGGAGTCTTTCCGGCGATTCAATTCAATAGCTATGTTAAGGTTAAGATATCGAAGAGTAAAAACTCCAAACTTCATTGTTTTGGTCCCCTAAAGTTCGAATCTTGGTTGGGAAAAAGTACTCCTTCCACCATTACCTTACTTGGAAATTCAATTATGGAGGTAAATGGTGAATTTATTATTGGCAATAATGTTTGCGTTTTGGTTGCCGATAAAGGAAAGTTGATTTTGGGTGGGAGAAAATTTGAATCTGGATCTGGAATCACAGCTAATTCAATCGTTATGGCTATGCGATATGTTGAAATTGGATTTGATTGTATAATTGCATGGGATACTTATATAACTGATTCGGATTGGCATACTATGGGAGCTGAAATTCAACACAATGCAACAATTATTGGTAATCATTGTTGGTTGGGAGTTGGAGTGAAAATTCTCAAAGGGGTAAGATTAAATGAGGGAACCATAGTTGGGACAAACTCAGTTGTTACCCAAGGTGAATTTCCTAAAAACAGTTTTATTTCAGGTATTCCTGCTAAAGTAGTTAAAACAAATATAGTTTCATGGAAGAGATAAAAAGACCTTATGAAATTTCATTTCCAAAAATTGGTAATTCTCCACTTGGATATATCTCTATTGCTGAAAATGAAAAACTCCCGTTTGTACCTAAACGAGTTTATTGGACCTATTTTACTCCAGAAGAAGTAGAACGAGGCAATCACGCCCATTATGATTTAGAACAAATTTTAATTGTAGTTGTAGGAAAGGTGATTTTAAACGTTGAAACCATAAATGGAGAAAAATACACTTTTGTTTTAGACAGACCAGACAAGGGTGTTTTTTTACCCAAAATGACTTGGCGAACAATGAAATACACACATAATGCTGTACAAGTTTGTATTGCTAGCAAAGAATACCAGGAGTCTGACTATATAAGAGACTATGATGAATTTAAAAAAATGTCTTCAAAATGAAAAAAATACTGATAGCAGGTGCAGGCGGTGCACCTTCAGAGGGAGTAATCAAGTCGTTACAACTTGGGAGTGAGGATAACTTAGTAATAGGAATGGGCTCGGAGCCAATGGACTTAGTTCTTTCAAAGGCATCAAAAAAATATTATGTTCCATATGCTGACTCACCAAATTATAGAGATGAAATATTAAAAATTCTTGAAAAGGAAAAACCTGATCTAATTCACTTTCAAAATGATTTAGAAATATTTTATGCCTCCTTAATTAGAGAAGATATTCATTCCAAAGGAACAAAAACATTTATGCCTGATCATGATGTAATTGATACCTGCGTACATAAATTTAAGACCTATAAAAAGTTTAAAGAAGCTGGAATAAGAGTACCCACCAATATGCTTCTAAATAATGAAGATGATTTAAAAAAAGCGTTCAGCGAATTGGGGGATGAAAATCAAACGATTTGGATTAGAGCTTCTTCAATTGGTGCCGCCGGTAAAGGTTCTTTACCAACAAATGATTTTTCACTCGCTAAAGGATGGATAGAAAGAAATAATGGATGGGGTGATTATGTTGCAGCAGAAATGTTAACGCCTAATTCAGTAACGTGGCTGTCTCTGTGGTTTGAAGGGAAATTGGTAGTTGCGCAGACAAGAATTCGTAAAGGTTGGGTTCATGGCAATAGAAGTGTTTCAGGAGTTACAGGTGTAACAAAAGTTGGGCAAACATATTCAGATAAGGTAATAGACGAAATTGCTTTAAAATCAATTTATGCAGTTTCTGATAAGCCACATGGGATTTTTGGTGTTGATATGACCTATGATAAGGCAGGTATACCCAATCCAACAGAAATTAATATTTCAAGATTCTTCACAACAATACTATTCTTTACAAAGGCCGGATTAAATATGCCTGAAATTTTCAAAGACATTGCATTGTACAATAAATTTCCAGCTAAGACAGAAGTAATTAATCCTTTACCGGATGGATTGCTTTGGTTAAGAGGTATGGATACGGAACCAAGGCTTATCCACCAAGATGAAATAAAGGATCTTATAGAAAATATCGAATGATACTTGTAACAGGTGCATCAGGATTTATTGGGAAAAGACTAATTCAGCGACTTGGCCAAACATTAGGAAGGGAAAACATTATTGCCTTAACTTCAACACCAGTTGATGGTTTTCAATCCGTAATTCATGATGATTTTAAAATAAATATTGATGAAAAAGAATGGACATCCAAGATTAAATATATTATTCATGCCGCCTCCTTTATTCCAAAGAATTTAGGGGAGAACAACAATATTGAATTATGCAATAAAAGCATTAAATTCCTTCAAGATATACTTTATATTTCTTTTCCATCTTTAGAAAAATTCATACTTCTTAGTTCGATTGACGTATACGCCAACTCTGAATTAATTTCAGAAGAATCACCTTTGAATCCTCATTCTTTATATGCACATTCAAAATTATATGCCGAGAAGATGGTAGAGATTCGATTAGGAGAACTTAAAGTGCCCTTTCAAATATTAAGACTTGGACATATTTATGGTCCAGGTGAAGAAAAATTTCAAAAAGTTATTCCAATTACCATCAAAAAAATTTTAAATAATGAACCACTTGAATTGTTTGGCGATGGGAAGGAATTAAGAACTTTTATTTATATAGACGATCTTATTGAATCCATTATAATTTCTATTTCTTTACCCAATGAAATTGGAATTATAAATATTGTGGGATCTAAACCTATTTCGATAAAAGAATTATTAGAAAAACTATTAAAAATATCCAATAAAATTATTCCAGTAAAAAATATAAAAGCCAGCAATTCAATAAGGAATTTAACATTTGACAATACAAAATTCAAAAAATATTTCAATATTAGTGAAACAAATATTGATTTTGGATTAGAAAAAGAATACAACTATTTTATGGATATTTATGATAAAAATATATGAATATATTTTTTGATTTAGATGGCACATTGATTGACTCAAAAACAAGATTGTATAGATTGTTTTCCGACTTGGTGCCAGAAATTAATCTCAGTTTTGAAGAGTACTGGGATTTGAAAAAAGAACAAATCAATCATAAAAGTATTATACTAGATTTATTTAAACTAGATGAAGCTTTTTATTATAGGTTCTCCCAAAATTGGATGAAGAATATAGAAAGCCCCAATTATTTGTCCTTTGATGAGCCGTTTGCAGGAACAGAATCCTTTTTATTTACCTTAGCAGAAAACCATTGTCTTGTTTTAGTAACGCATAGGCAATACCCAGAGATGGTTTATAGAGAATTAGAAAGATTCAACCTCCTTGCACCTTTCAAAATGATTTTAGTGTCTCAACAGAAGACAGACAAAAAGACACTTATTCAGGAGAATATCAGGGTTACTGAAAACGATTGGATTGTGGGCGACACTGGAATAGATATACAATGTGGGAAAGAGCTGAGAATAAAAACAGCCGCTGTTTTGTCTGGCTTTTTAAGTGAAACACAACTAAAAAAGTACAACCCTGACCTTATTGGCAATTTTGTAACCGACTTAAACTTCAACAATTGGAATCAAAAGGATTAACCAATCAACGTAAAATTTATTTTACCAGCAAATTAAAAGCCCTTTACCTAAAATGGAAATATGGTTCCAGAATAGTTTGGGGTGGTCACGCCCAAATTCTTGGCCCAATCCCATCCATTAAAATCCCTGGGAAAGGCAAATTAATCATAGGAAAAAATATTGTTATTAATTCAGATAACAAAAACTCCAATACGGCCCTAACTAATTGCTGCACCTTGGTCTGTGGCCTTAATGGCACCATTGAAATTGGTGAGAATACGCAATTAAATGGTGTTTCTATTACTGCGTATGAATCGGTTAAACTGGGAAAAAATTGCCAAATAGCCTCTTCTACTTTTATTTCTGATACTGATTTTCATCCTATTAGCCCGGAACTTAGAGAAAAGGAATGCCTAGGTTATAAAATCGACCACGCTTCTGTTTCCAAAAAACCAATAAACATCGGAGATAATGTTTGGATTGGTTGGGGAGTAATTATTCTAAAAGGAGTTAACATTGGAAATAATAGTATAATTGCTGCGGGTTCAGTGGTACTGTCTGATGTGCCTTCTAACGTATTAGTTGCAGGGAATCCTGCTGTTATAAAGAAAAAACTCAATTGAACATGATAAAATTTCTTGATTTACAAAAAACAAATCTAATTCATCAGCGTGAAATAGAAGATAAATTAGTACAAATTTTCAGAAGTGGAACTTATATTCTAGGTCCAGAAGTTGAAGATTTTGAAAGAAAACTGGCTAAATTTTGTGGGGTTGAATTTGCTTTGGGGGTTGCAAATGGTTTAGATGCTTTACGGATAATTCTAAAAGCCTATATTCAACTCGGTGTTATGAAACCTGGGGATGAGATAATTGTACCTGCTAATACATACATTGCCTCAATTCTCGCCATTACCAATAATGGATTAGTTCCAATATTGGTAGATCCAAATCCGGACACTTTCAACCTAAATTTTGAATCTATATTGGAAAAATATTCCAACAAAACAAAAGCAATCTTGTTAGTACATCTTTATGGAAGGGTATGTTGGGATATAAAACTAAAGAATTTTGCAAAAGAAAAGGGAATTAAAATTATTGAAGACAATGCTCAAGCCATAGGTGCTGAATGGGAGGGAATAAAGACAGGAGCGTTAGGGGATTCTGCAGGTTTCAGTTTTTATCCTGGGAAAAACTTAGGCGCTATAGGTGATGGTGGAGCTGTAACATCAAATGACCCTGAATTGATGAAAATGGTTAAAGCACTTAGGAATTATGGATCAAATCAGAAGTACATAAATGATATCCAAGGCTATAATTCTAGGTTGGATGAGATTCAAGCTGCGGTTCTTAGTGTAAAACTATCCTATCTTGAGACGGAAAATGATTATCGAAGAAAAATTGCACAATTTTATTGCAACAATATTTTTCATGAAGATATACTATTGCCCAAAATACCTGATAATGAATTAGAGCATGTTTGGCATTTATTTGTAATTCGAACCAAAGAAAGAAATGAACTTCAACAGTATCTATCGACTAATGGTATTCAAACAATTATTCATTATCCTATTCCTCCACACAAACAAAAATGTTATGCAGATTTTTCAAATCTAAATCTGCCCAGAACCGAAGAAATTCATAACGAAGTCCTTAGCTTGCCTATTAGTCCGGTATTAACCTTAGACGAAATAAAGAATATTGTTTCAGTAATAAATAAATGGAAAAAGATCAGCCATTAATCTCGGTTTTTATTCCTGTTTACAATCAGGTAGATTATATCAGACAAACACTTGATTCTGTAATTAACCAAAATTATTCCAACCTAGAAGTTATAGTTGGCGATGATGGAAGTACTGATGGTACACAAGCCGTATTACAGGAATATCAAACAAATTATCCTTCAATTATAAAGCCAATTCTAGCTACCAATCAAGGTGGAATAACTACAAACTGCAATCGAATTTTTGCTAATTGTTCAGGAGAGTTTATTGCTTTTTTGGGAGGAGACGACATTTGGCTGCCTAATAAACTAGAAAAGCAAATGCTTTGGTTTAGAAATAATCCTTCAGGTGTGCTATGTTATACAAAAACAGCCATTTTTTTAGAAAAACCTGACCACATAATTGCCTACCAACCTACGCTTCCAATTGACGAATTAAAAAAACTTGATGTATTTGAAATAACCTATAAGCTTGGAGCGGTTGGTTCTTCCTTTTTGGTAAGAAAAGAGGCTGTTCCAAAAAATGGCTTTGAAAAAAGTATTCCCAATGTTTCTGATTGGCTTTTTTACATTGAAACCATTTATAAAAAAGATTTCGGTGGATTGGATGAAGTTTTGACTATGTATAGAAGACATCCTAATAACATTTCTAATGACTTGATGACAATATATGCTGAACATCTCCTAACGCTTAAATTGGCTGAAAAAAAGTTCCCAAATGAAATTGAAGTCATTAATAGATGGAAAACAAAAACATTAATAAATTTAGTAGATGGCAATGAAGAAGTGGCAATTTCTGTAATAAACAAAAAGAATTCATGGCTATTTTTTAAAACAGCCCTACTTTTTCTTTCTAAACCTCAGGTAATAAAGATGCTTGCCAAGTGGTTTCTCATAAAGAGGAAAATCTAAAGGCACTTAAACCTTCAAAATATTGAAATGATAAGCATAATAATTCCAACATTTAACCGAAATGTTCAATTAAAGCAATGTATCCAAAGCATTAGAGATAATTCAGCCTTCGAAAATGAAATTATTGTGCTTCATCCTTTTGTCGATCAACAAACAATCGACCTCTGCAATGAAATGAAAGTAAACCATCAAAATGACAACTCTAGAGTAAATGGGAAGAGAGTCAAAAGCTTATGGGGAATAATTAACGATGGTATCGAATTAGCATCCTTTTCGAAAGTTTGTTGGTTAAATGACGATTGCCTTGTTTTGAAAGATTGGGATAAATATGCTCTAAATTACTTTGAAAATTCAATTGGGCTAGTAATCCTTAAAACAAAAGGATTGGACGGTGACCCAAACTTTAAAACTATTTCCTCTCTTGCTGGCATTCCTTGCGCCAATTATGGTGTTTTGGAAAAATCCCATGGATTGCGATTCGATCCCAAATTCAGCTGGTATCATGGCGACTCAGATATTAGCCTTCAGGCCGTTTATGTTTACAACCTAAAAACAAAGTCAACCACAGAGAATTGCATAATACATAACCATTTTGAAGATGAAAACAGAAGGGAAAACAACGCTGATCCTAGGAATATTGCCGATACTTCCTATTTTGAAAATAAATGGTTTTTACTGAAACTCGTTGAAAAGATTATTGATTCTTTCAAAGGTAAGCCAAATCAAATTTATTACCTTCGTTATATCGTTAGTATTTACTATAAAAGGCGCTATAAAGAAAATGGATTTAGCCATAAATCCATTTAAACATTGATACTTTTCATTATTTATTTCTTAATCCAATGAAAATCCTCCTAGGTTTTAGTTATTACAATTACCCCGTTGATGTCGCCCAAACAGTCAACAAATGGCTTTCAAGGTTAAGACTTGCTGGTTTTGAAGTGGAAAGTTATCCTTTAACAATAAATCCTCCAGGCCCACCTTTGTGGTGGAGACAACTTGATAGATGCTGGAAGTTGGGGGATAAAGATTTGCTAAAATCATATGAAAACTTGGCAAAAAAGGCAGAAGATTTTGATGTTTTTTTAAATTGGAATGGAATTAATTTGCATCCAGAATTTGTCCAAAGTCTCCCTACATTTAATATTTATTCTTGCTTTGATGACCCCGAAGCATCTGAATTTTTGTCAAAACCAGTTGCTGCTGCCTATGACCTTTGCATGGTAGGAAACATAGCAGAAGTGGAAACATATAAAAAATGGGGTGTAAAAAATGTAAAGTTCTGGCCGTTGGGCTTTCTCTCCACTGATTTTGACCCCACCTTAACGGAAGAACAAATTTTAAATGGAGAAAGAACAAATGATTTAGCCTTGCTTTGCGAAAGAAAATTTATTCCTGATAGAATCAGACGATTAGATCAGTTTGCCAACGCCTTCCCTGCTGGCAAGTATTTTGGAGCAGGTTGGCCTGATGGTTTTTTGGCTGAAGAAGAAAGAATCCCCCTTTATCTTAATACTAAAATTGGACCTAATTTCCACAATAGTACTGGGCCAATTAACTTCCGAACCTATACCTTACCAGCTTGCGGAGTAATGCAAATTTGTGATAATAAAAGTCATTTGGGCCAAATTTTTGAACTTGACAAAGAGGTCATTGGTTTTGAGAATGTTGAAGAAGCAATTGAAAAAACCAAATACTATCTAGCCCACGATGAAGAAAGGAGAAAAATTGCCGCAGCCGGTTGGAAACGAAGTACTAAAGATTATAATGAAGTCGCTGTGTTTAGTTTGGTTGAAAAATATGTAAATGAACTACAACCAAAACTAAAGCCTACTCCAGGTTTAAAGAATCTAGGAATAGTAAAGGCAAGAAATCAGCGAATAAAAACCTTTCCCAAAAGGCTTATTTACCTGATTAAAAACAAAATCTATCCAGAATACTATTTAGGTCAAGATTATTAGTTTTTCCTTTGAAAGGATAGGATGAAACAAATAAAATATATTCTAAAAAAACTAGGCCTCTTTAATTTGGTTGTTTCACTTTATGATTGGGCGATACTTAGGTTTCAAACGACAGAAATGATCCTCCGTATTATAAATGAATCCAATCCTAACCAATGCTTTCTTTTTTTTCCTTTTTTTCATACTGGAGGAGCCGAAAAAGTGCACCTAGATATTTGCAAATCAATCGCAAATAAAAAACCTTGGATTATATTCACAAATGCTTCTTTAGATAATAGTTTGTTGTCAGAATTCCAAGAAACAGGTCCAATTTTTGAATTATCAAATTTCATCAAACGGTCCTATTTCTTGGGGAACATTCTAATCAGGGTTCTAATTTGGAAAATAAATAAAAACCCAGCTTCCATTACCTTCGGGGGAAATTGTCTTTTCTATTACAAATTAATTCCACAATTCAAATCCACTATTTTTTGCTTCGACCTCATTCATGCATTTGTTCATAAAGGTGAAGTTGGTGCTGAATATGCTAGTTTGCCTGTAGCAAACCGTTTGCAAAAAAGAATTACGATTAATTCAAAAACAAAAAATGATTTTAAGTGGTTGTATGCTGAAAATGGACTCCCAGTTGAATTAAATGAGCGCGTCTCTATCATTCAAAATAAAGTAAATGTTCCAGAACGATATAAGAAAAAAGATAGTTTAGACCACTTGAAAATAGGTTTCGTTTCAAGAAACAGTCCTGAGAAAAGAGTAAATTTGATTGGTAAAATGGCCCAAAGTTTAAATAAGAAGAGAAAGGCTAACTTTTATTTAATTGGACCAGGTCTGGAAGACGCTATAGATTCGGATGATAAAAAATTTTGTGAGTTTCTAGGAAATATAACTATTCAAGAAGAATTGGAAAACTGGTACGACAAAATCCATATTCTGGTACTATGTTCGACTAGAGAAGGCATGCCTATGGTCATTATGGAAGCTATGGCCCACTCAGCGGTTTGCATTTCAACAAATGTTGGAGGAATAAGCGAACATGTAATTTCAGGAGAAAATGGATACTTAATCGATTTATCCAATGACTCCAAAACAGTTGAAGATTTCGTTTGTAGCATCGAAAAATTAGCAGAAAATCCTATTTTATTTGAAAAGTTGAGCCAAGCAAGCTTCAATCACGCCAAAGCTAATTTCAATCCTAGGGTTTTTGATAAGGCCTGGAATAACCAATTTATGAATTTCTAACCAATGAATGAATCAGAAGGCTTTCCATTAGTTTCAATTATTATCCCCTACTTTAACCATGGTGAATTTATTCACGAGTCATTGGAGTCCATTAGCATTCAAAACTACCCTAACCTAGAGGTTTTAGTAATTGATGATTGTTCCACAAAAAGTTCGGCAAAAGAATCATTAGAAAAATTCAATGCCTTTGAAATCAAAATTCTTCAAACAAATATTAATAGCGGACCAAGTGTAGCTAGAAACCTTGGTATAGAAAAGGCTAGTGGAAAGTATATACTTCCATTGGATGGAGACGATAAACTTGGAGAACCATTTATTGGCCAGGCAGTTAAAGAAATGGAAGACAACCATAGTATTCATGTAGTATATGGCAATGGGCAAAAGTTTGGAATGGTCAATGAAACGTTGAATCTGCCCAACTTTGAAAAGTTCAATTTTCTAACCTATAACCCCTTGTTCGTAACAGCTCTATTTCGTAAATCTGCGTTGGAATCAGTCGGAAATTATGATACTTACCTTAGCAAATTAGGCCTAGAAGATTGGGACTTATGGCTATCCTTTGCAGAAATGGATTTCACATTCAAAAAGCTGGATCGCTGCTTTCTTCAAATTAGAGTATTGGAAAATTCAAGAACTTTCCAAGTTGCCAATAAAAACATTGATCCAATATTTGATTATATATACACTAAACACAAGAATTTAATCCTAAAGGAATATAAATTATTGCTTGCTCAAAATATTGACTTAAAAAGGTCCAGAGAATATACCTTAGGTCGAAAAATACTTGCGCCACTTCGAAAACTATATTCACTTTTCAAAAACTAATCCCGAACTTTGACCCATGTCGTTACGTACCATCATTCTCTTAGACGCCCTTAGCTTGGGTGGAGCCGAAAAACAAGCCCTGCTTTTTGGTGCTTGGCTTCAAAACGAAAAAAAGTGTACCGTTGAAATTTGGCACTTTATGCCGGGCGATGGCTCAGCCAAAATAGTTTGTGATCGTTACAACCTTAAAACTAGAGATATAGGCTATTTCAGAGGCCTTGCCAAATACCTTTATCCTAAACAAATTTGGGAATATTCTAAACTTTTTTCAAGCTTTAAACCCGATTTGCTCCTTAGCTACACCAATCAGCCCGACCTTTTGCTTGGTTTGATTTGGAAAAGAACAGGTGCAAAATACTTTATTTGGGGCCAACAAGGAATTGAAGCGGGAGGGTACAAATTCGATAAAAAAGCCGACCGAATGGCCTTGGATAATACCCCAATTTTTATTTCAAACTCCGTTAATGGTGCTGATTTCTTGATAAAAGAAGTAAAAGTCCCAAAAGAAAAAGTTCAAGTTATTTATAATGGCCCCGAAAAAATGAATCCCATTTTCTCTCGCCAAGAATGGCACAAGAAACTTGGAATAGAAAATTCGGATTTTGTTGCCCTAATGGTGGCTCATATTGCCTTGAGAAAAGATCACCATACCTTGGTTTTGGCATGGAAAAAAGTAAAAGACGAAATGGAAGCAAAGGGTATTCGTCCCATTTTGTTGCTTGCCGGAATACTTGGAAACGCAACACAAGATTTATTAAGCCTCTGCATTGATCAAGGAATTTATGGAAATGTCAAATTCCTAGGAAACGTAAAGGATATTACAGGTTTAAATCTAGCTTCTGATATTCATATTCTGAGCTCTAATACAGAAGGCTTGCCCAATTCATTGTTAGAAGCTATGGATTTGAAATTGCCTGTTGTAGGTACAAATATTCCAGGGATTTTTGAAGCTGTTGGGCCTGAAAATAGTGAATTCCTCTCGCCACCAAAAGATGCCGATGCCATGGCCAATATTATCCTTCGATTAGCCTTTGATCCAGAACTACGAAAACAAATAGGAACCAGAAACCACCAAAGAATTCAGGAACATTTTTCCCTTCAAAATATGTGCGATAAACATTGGGAAATTATTCAACAACACATTTCCTAGTTAATTCAATCCTTGGTTGATAATTTTGACCCATAAACCTCTACCGCCCTCTCCAAACAATCCATCGCTCCACTCAAATCCTCTAAGTTCAAAACATACCCTATCCTTACTTCATTCTTGCCCATTCCTGGTGTTGCATAAAATCCAGTTGCAGGCGCCAACATCACCGTTGAATTGTTGTAACTGAATTCTTCCAATAACCATTGACAAAACACATCACTATCATCAATAGGTAAACGGGCTATTGCATAAAAAGCACCTCCAGGGGTTGGACATATTGCACCGGGAATTCTATTAATCCTCTCTACCACCAAATCCCGCCGCTTTACATACTCTTCCGCCACTTCCTTAAAGTAGGATTCCGGGGTCGCTATGGCAGCCTCAGCCGCAATTTGTCCCAACGAAGGTGGACTCAATCGGGCCTGCGCATATTTCATCGCTGTGTTGTAAACATTGCGGTTATGGGTTATCAAAGTGCCAATCCTCGCCCCACACATGCTGTAACGCTTCGATACACTATCGATCATTATGACCTGATCGCGGATACTACTTAAATTCATGGCCGAAAAGGGCTCATTCCCATCGTAACAAAACTCTCTGTAAACCTCATCACTGAACAGATATAACTGATGGCTCCGAACAATTTCTTCCAAAGCCAACAACTCTTCCTTTTTGTATAAGTATCCCGTTGGATTGTTCGGGTTGCAAATGATTATCGCCTTTGTTTTTGGAGTGATGGCCGCTTCAATCTCCGAAATCGCCGGCAAAGCAAATCCGGTTTCAATATGCGAAGTAACGGGTTTGATAACCACTCCCGCAGTTTGGGCAAATCCATTGTAGTTGGCATAAAATGGCTCAGGTGTTATTACTTCATCACCCGGATTCAAACAGCTCATCATGCCAAACAAAAGGGCCTCTGAACCTCCTGCCGTTACCATTATTTCATCATACTCTACATAAATTCCAACACCTTTATAATAATCGGATAGCTTTCTCCTGTAACTTTCATTGCCCGCAGAATGGCTGTATTCCAATACCTTAAGGTCTAAATTACGAATAGCATCCCTTACCACCTGTGGTGTTTCAATATCAGGTTGGCCAATATTTAAATGATACACTTTTTTGCCCATGCGCTTGGCCGCTTCAGCAAAAGGTACCAATCTACGAATGGGGGACGAAGGCATGGCCTTTCCACGTTCAGAAATTTCCATGATATTATTTTTTCTTGCAGGTCAATAAGGTATGGCTTACACCCAATCCATCCGTTTGGGATTCAACTTCAAATCCAGCCTTATCTACAAGTTTTAAAAAGGTTTCTGAAAAATACATTTGGCTGTTTCCATTGGCTATGGCCGTAAAATACAAAGAAGTCTGTTGCAAACAAAAGGCCGAAGCCGCAAAACGCTGTCTATCCCAAAACGGCTCCAAAATATAAACTCGGCCATTTTCATCCAATGCCTCATAACAACGGTTCAAAATAGATACAATTTCGGCGTCTGAAAAACAATCCAAAAACTGGCTCATCCAAATGGCATCAAAACCCTTCGGAATCTTTTGATTTTCATCCAAAATATTAATCTCAAAAAAATCAACCCTATCACTTAGCCCTTGCTCGGCAATATTGGCCTTGGCCATGTTCAATTGGCCCGGTAAATCTAAAATAGCCATTCTTACCTCAGGGTCAAATGCCAAACTCTTTAAAGTCCATTTACCCGTATTGCCGCCAATATCGGCCATGTACTTTGGCTTGTTTTTGAAAACCTCTGGCAATGCGGCCGGAAAAGCATCATCAGAATAAAAATGGTCAAAGGCAAACCACGATTTTTGGATATCCTTTGGAAGGTGAGCCAAGGCCTCGTAAACAGTCTTCCATTCTCCGAAAACCTTCAAACCTTCAGGCTTTTCATTATAAATAGACTTTTCAAGGTCGTACATTCCCAAATAATTCACATCATGTGAAAAATCCATATTGGAAACAGTCAATTTATCGTGTAAAATGAAAAATGAGGTTTTAGTTAAGGTATACTTTCCTTCGTTCAAAAGTACCAAGCCTATTCCTAATCCAGCTTCTAGCAAAACCCTTGTCCCATAATGCGGTACCTTGGTTTTTTCAACCACTTCCTCTAAGGTCAATCCTTCCTTCCCCGCTTTCTCAATGGCAGTTAATATTCCAGAGTTTCTTAAAATTCTGGCTGCCTGAAAAACCGAAGGTCCGAAAGCAATCCATTGTGCATATTCCTTTGCTTCTAAAGCCGATTTTTTGTCTTTTTTATAAAATTCTAACGACATATATCCTCTGTTTTTGAAGTGGCGAAGATATAAAGATTGAATTGAGCTTTCTTAAAAAGTAATTAAACTTGAAATACTTAACGAAACACTAGAAATTAATGGCTAAAATTGAATTGGAATATCCTTAAAACAAAAATGATTCACTTGCTGCAAGAAACCCAAGGATTTAAGAAATTCTTTCATTTTTCTATTGGGGGTGCAAGTATTTTTCTTTGAATTTTTGTTTCATTTAAAATTCGGTTTAATTCATTAGCGAATCTAACTGAAAAAATTGCCGCACCTTTATCATTTAAATGCATGTAATTGAAAAAGCAATCGTATTGGTTGGAAATTGACATGGTGTCAAAATCCAAAAACAAGCTATTGTTTTTTTCAATTGTTGACGAAATCGTCTCCTCGATTTGGTTGTAATTTAGAACAATGGAGGGTGTTAAGTAGTAAAATGGACTTTGAACAAATATAATTTTGGTGTTTTCTTTCTGACAAATGGAAATAATTGATTCGATAATTTGAATGCTTAATGGAGATATTTTTTCATTAAACTTTTTAATACTAGCGGTTTGATTTGTATCTAACATTTCAGGATGTCCGTAAAACCCCTTGGTCAAAAAAATCGATTTAGGTTGATTTTCAGCAATTTGACTATTTAACATTTTCTTTATATCAAGTTTCTTCTCTTCATCAATTCCTGATAAATACTCAAATAAGTAATAGTAATAAGTAAATTTAAAGTTGAACCTAAAAGCATAAGGTTTTAAAGTGTTTTTAATTGTTGTATCGGTTAAGAAATCATAGTATTCCAAAAAGTTATAAGGGACTGTTTCTGTGTTAATGGAGGTGAAGTCTATTGTAACAACCATAACTTTAGGCTTTGGATGCGATTGTAGATATCTTTTGACTCCCATCAAAAAGTAGGGGATATCTGAACCATCCATACCAACCACATATGAATTTAAATGCGTTATAGAATCAATTATTTTAGGATTGAAATGATTTAAGGCTCGTGAATTGCCAACCACAATTATGTCGTATTTCGTGCTATCATTTGTCAAAAATTCCAAGGTAGGTTTGACAAAGTTAGTAGGTACAAAATAAGTCTTATACAGATTGAAGTAATAGGATGTGACTATTATTAGGGATATCAAAAAGATTAAAATGAATCTATATCCTTTGCCCATTAGAATTGGAAGTAAATAAAAGAATTACTATTAAAAACACCAAAAATTAAAATCATTGAAATAATGCCTGCTAGTAATAAAATATCGCCGAATGGTGATTTATTGAATTTGTAAAGCCTTTCATCGGTTTTCTTTTCAATAATCATCATTGTTGTAACCAAAATTATTACGAACAAATGCCATTTCAAGCCATATTGTACTCTGGAAATTATAGGAAACAAAGTTTTAAATGAATAATCCTGAAAAGAGAATATTTTTAAGATTATGGTATTTGCATCTGAAACGGAGTCTGCTCTAAAATAAATCCAAGCCATTGCAACAAAAAGAAATGTCAAAATATTTGGAATAACTGGCAATGGAATTGGTTTCATAAATTGCTTCCAAAACATTACAAATGAATTTCCTATTGCATGTAACAAGCCCCAAACTATAAAGGTCCAATTGGCCCCATGCCAAAGACCGCTTAACATAAAGACAACAAAAACGTTTAGGTATTTTCTCTTTTCCCCTTTTTTGTTTCCTCCTAGTGGAATGTAAACATAATCTCTAAACCATGTTGATAGAGAAACATGCCACTTTGCCCAAAATTCTTGCAGATCTGAGGACCAATATGGTCTTTTGAAATTTAACATTAGGTTAAAACCCATAGATTCTGCTGAACCAAGGGCAATATCACTATATCCAGAGAAGTCACAATATATTTGAATCGAAAAAAAGATAGTGGCAACAAATAAGTTTATACTGGGCGAAAGTTCTGGTTCATTATAATATTGGTTGACATAAATGGCTAATCGGTCTGCAATCACCACCTTTTTAAAAAGCCCCCATACTATAAGCCTAAGTCCATTGTATAATTTTGTAGCACTAAAGCTGTGTTTTTCATGAAATTGGTGAAGCACATTTTGCGGTCTTTCAATTGGACCAGCCACCAATTGAGGATAAAACATCACATACAAAGCATAAATACCTATATGCTTCTCAGGCTTTTGATTCCCTTTATACACCTCTATTGTGTAACTCATTGCCTGAAAAGTATGAAATGAAAGTCCTATGGGTAAAATAATATCCCAATGCGGAATTCTAGGTAAATTACTTATACCAATAAAATTAAAGAGGGAATTGTAGTTGTCTGCAAAAAAATTATAGTATTTAAAAATGGCTAAAATCCCAACATTAGCCAAAATGCTCATAAATAATATTCTTTTTTTCTTTTCTTTAGAAAAGTTCTTTCCCAATTGTAAACCAGCAATATAGTCAATGACGATGGTAATAAAAAGAATTAAAATATACTCTGGAATAAAAGCAGCATAAAAAATGCAACTGGCTACCAATAAATGAAACCAACGAACTTTATAAGGAAGTATGAAATATAAAAAAGTAACTAATGGAAAAAAGAAAAGGAACTCAATCGAATTAAATAGCATCTGAAGGCGTTAGGAGTGTAAACACTTACAAGTTTCTTCTTTCTAAAAGCATGCAAATTTAAATAAATGTGCTTTGGAAGTTGAAAATAAAATTTCAAACGAAAACCTTAGTATCCCCCTTTTTCACATTCTTCCTTCTAGCTTAAAAGTTAAATGAACTTAATTAGCCTATAAAAACAAGCGAATTTTTTATTAATCTAACATTTGATTTTGAGAAAGAATCAATGCAATTGGTAGTCCTATAAAGAAAGCGCATAAAAATGATGCTTTCATATACTTATTTTTAATTCCCTCCATCCACCTTTCTTTCTTACCTTCGCACACTTTTTCGAAAGGACTAATCTGCATGTCAACCGAATCATCTACCATCCAGTTTTCTCCAGAGAGCCTGGAAATCAGCAACCGTATTATTGCCCGTTATCCCGAAGGTCGCCAAAAATCGGCCCTTCTCCCAATTCTTCACCTCGCTCAAGCTGAATTTGGCGGCTGGTTGAGTCCACAAACAATGGACTATGTGGCCTCCTTACTCAATATCCAGCCTATCGAAGTGTATGAAGTGGCTTCCTTTTACACCATGTACAACCTAAAACCAGTTGGCAAATGCCTTATCGAGGTTTGTCGCACAGGACCTTGCTGGTTAAGAGGGGCGGAAGATATCGTTAACCACTTGGAGAAAAAACTGGGCATCAAAGAAGGCGAAACAACGCCCGATGGAATGTTTACTCTAAAAACAGTTGAATGCATGGCCGCTTGTGGCACAGGTCCGATGTTCCAATGCGGTGACCATTATTTTGAAGAATTAACCACCGAAAAAGTAGATAACCTGTTGGAAGAGTTCCGCAAAAATCCACCACCAGTGCGCAATATCGTTTAATCCTAATTTAGATTTAGAAAGAAGGTACTTTAATGGCTATGGCAAGAAAAATTCTTACCCAACATATGGATGTCCTTGGTATTGAAACCATGGATGTGTTTCGTCAACATGGAGGTTATTCCAGCCTTGAAAAAGCGCTGAAAATGAACCCTGACGATGTCGTTGAAGAAGTAAAAAAATCTGGACTGCGCGGACGCGGAGGAGCAGGCTTCCCTACCGGAATGAAATGGAGCTTTATTGATAAAAAATCAGGAAAGCCCCGTTATTTGGTCTGCAATGCTGATGAAAGCGAACCTGGAACTTTCAAAGACCGCTGGTATATGGAGAAAAACCCTCATGGCCTGGTCGAAGGAATGATTGTTTCAGCTTTTGCTTTGGGTGCAAATACCGCCTACATCTACATTCGAGGCGAATTGATTTTCGTTATGAAAATCCTTGAAAAGGCCATTGCCGAAGCCTATGCTGCCGGCTTCTTGGGCAAAAACATCCTAGGATCAGGCTATGACCTCGACCTCTATGTTCAACCTGGAGGTGGTGCCTACATCTGCGGAGAAGAAACAGCCCTAATTGAATCCTTAGAAGGAAAAAGAGGGAACCCGCGTATTAAACCACCATTTCCTGCCATTGCTGGTTTGTATGGTTGCCCAACAGTAGTAAATAATGTGGAAACTATTTCTGCTGTTCCGCATATCTTAAATATGGGCGGAGATGAATATGCTAAAATCGGGATTGGAAGAAGTACCGGTACAAAATTAATTTCTGCATCAGGTCATATCAACAAACCAGGCGTTTATGAAATCGAACTTGGTTTGCCCGTTGAAGAATTTTTATACTCCGACGAATATTGCGGCGGCATTTGGAAAGGACGACAACTTAAAGCTGTAGTAGCAGGAGGTTCCTCTGTTCCAATTTTGCCCGCTCACTTAATTACCACAACAGCGAAAGGTGAACCTCGCCTTATGACCTACGAAAGCTTATCCGATGGCGGTTTTGCTACAGGTACTATGCTAGGTTCAGGCGGATTTATTGTTTACGACGAAACCGCTTGTATCGTACGCAACCTCTGGAATTTTACCCGTTTCTACCACCACGAAAGTTGCGGACAATGCAGCCCTTGCCGCGAAGGAACAGGATGGATGGAGAAAGTTTTGCACCGCCTGGAAAATGGACATGGTAAAATGTCGGATATCGATTTATTAGTTGATGTAGCTAAAAAAATTGAAGGAAATACAATTTGCCCACTTGGAGATGCAGCAGCTTGGCCCGTTGCTAGTGCTATTCGCCATTTCAGAGCCGAATTCGAATACCATGTGTTGAATCCCGATAAAGTTAAAAACCCCAAACATGGCGAAATTGAACCCGTTATGTTGGTTAAAGCACCGGAACCTGTTGCACAATAAATTCAAAAATCAAACGCTTATCTCCTATTAAAACATCTCTCTAATTTTCCAATAACATGAAACTCCCTCTTCACCTTACCATTGCTGTATGTGCAGTATTGTTAGGCTTTAGCACTTCATGCAAAAAGATCCTTCAAAACAATAACAACGCTAATCTAGATTCTAATGTAAGTCAGCATAATACGGATGCTAACAATACCAAAGGGGATTTAGATCAAACCGATAGTGAAATCAATAAAGCCCTAGGCGACATTCCTTCTTTTGGCAAAACAGAAGGGGCAGAAGGCATTTTATCCAGTCCATTGTGTGGCTGTACCATCGATTCTTCTCAAATCGCTCAAAAAATCCTGTTTTTCAATTTCGATGGCACTACACCATGCTTCAGTCCATCAAGCACCCGTTCTGGTCAAATTAAAGTGGAACTTATTTCAGGAACCAACTGGAGCCAACAAGGTGCCGTTTTGAAAGAAACGTTTATCGATTATAAAATCACTCGCCTACTCGACAATAAATCCATTAAATTCAATGGGGTTAAACACCTTACCAATATTAATGGAAACAATTGGTATGGCTTTATCTTAGGACTAACCAACCTAAAATACAAAGAAAGAATGTTTAATATGGCCGTTACCTTCGACAACAATCAATCGGCTACTTGGAACAGTGCCCGTATCACGGAATGGTCTTATGTTCCTAGCACTACTCAAATCAACTTCTCAGCCTCTGGCGATACCACAATCAATGGCTTCTCCAATGTCGACAACTGGGGCGTTAATCGTTTTGGCGATGGATTCACTACCTACTACAATACACCGATAGTTTCAAATACCTATTGCGGACTATGGCGTTTTAATGCTGGTGAGTTGGTGCACGACTTACCTCAAGGCGAATTCACCTTAACCCTAGGTGTTGACCAAAGCGGAAATCCAACACCCTATACTTGTGCCTATGGCTATAAAGTGGCTTGGGATGTGAATGGCAACGCAAACAGTGCCATCTTTAGTTACTAAGCTGGGTATTTAAAATATTTTGGAATCCGGACAGCCCCTAGCTGATCCGGATTCCTAGTATTAGGACGTCGTCCACTTGCTCAATTAGCCCTTGCCAACCCAAGAACGCCTGCTCAATTTCTTCGAATTGCTGCTTCATTGGAAGGTGGGCAATGGAGGCAATAAGTTCTCTGAACCGTCGCATCATGAATTTACGACCATCCGGACCTCCAAACTGGTCAGCAAAACCATCGGAAAACAAATAAAAACAATCGCCTGGCTGGTAAGGAATAGTTTGTTCAGTAAAAATGGCATCATCTGCCTCAATTCCTCCAATAGGATTCTTGTTGGGCTCCAATTTCATCAATTCTCCCCTTTGAAAATAAAAAGCAGGGCGCATGGCACTAGAAAAATGCACCTCACCTTTTGATTTATCAATGGTTAATACGGCTATATCCATCCCATCATAGGTTCTTCTTCCTGCTTTGTTCTGATTGAAAATCCGATGAATACCTTGATTCAGAAAATACAGGATTTTATCTGGTTCGGTAATTCCCATTTCATTCACGCCCTGATTGAGTAAGTTGTGCCCAATCATCGACATCAAAGCTCCGGGAACACCATGACCGGTGCAATCGGCTACGGCTAATACAGCCAAATCCCCCTTGTTGGTCATCCAATAAAAATCGCCCCCGATAATATCCTTGGGCTTGTAAAAAACAAAACTTTCCTTAAAAATCCTGAAAAGCTGAGGATCAGGCAAGATGCCTTCCTGAATGTTCCGAGCATATTCAATACTTTCGGTAATATTCTTATTCTTGTTCTCAATCTCCTGCTTTTGTTCAGCAATTTCCTTATTAGCCAGCACTAAATCAATATTCTTTAAACGGTATAGTTCATTGTCTCGTTGCGCTTCCTCCATTTCATACCGAAGCAAAATATTCTTTTCCCTAACATTCAAACTCTGTTGAAATACTTGTTTCTGTAATTCAATGTTCTTTTTGAGATTCTGTAAACTCTTTTCATGTTCACCCAGGATTTCGTAACACTTCGATAGATACTCGAAAACAATCGCATGTACAATAGGCGACTTAATTTTCTTTCCAAACTGTTCCGCCTCCTGCAAAATCAAAATGGACTCTTCATACTTATGCCAATCAAAGTAAAGAATACCCTTGCTCTTTAAAATATTGAACTTTAGGTTTTCAAACCCTTCATTTCCTTTCACACCCTCTAAAACACGATCAAACCAAACTAAAGCTTCTTGAAATTTCCCGAACTTTGAAAGTAAAATTCCATAACTTCCATAAAAAAACAACCTGGTCCTAAGTTCATCCGTCTCATCAAGCGAATCAATTCCTTTCAAAAGGTACTCTTCGGCCAAATCATAATTGTTCATCCAATTGTAGATATTGCCCATATTATATTGAGCAAACTTTATTTTGGATGGACTTTCTAATTGCTGCGCCAAGGCGTGACAAATTTTGTATTGTTGCAAGGCCGCCTCGAAATCCATCAGCGCTTGGAAATTCTGGCCCACCTCAAACTGAAGTTGGTATTCCTGCTCTAAATCGCCCAACTTTTTTACAATGGTTAAGCTGGTGGTTTGAACCCGTATGGCTTGGTCAAAACTTTCCTGACCTCGGTGAATGGCCACAATTTCTGCATTGGTTTCCAAACAGTTCGTCCAGTCTTCCTCCTTTTCAAAATTCAAAAAAGCCTGTTCAAATGAAATCAAGGCACCTTTAGTGTTTAATAATTCAAGATCCAGCTTCCCTGCCTCAAAATATAACAACCCTGCTTCATGTGATTTCCTATCTAACTCAGCAGCCTTGGCTTTCTCCAACAACAAATCCAATTCAATCGACTTCCTTTTTGACTGGGAAATTCGACTGGAAGATTCAGAATCGGCTTTGAAATGCATGACGGCAAAGGTGGCTATTATTGAAAAACCAAGGCAGGTGTAAATGGCTGTTTAACATGTTTAAGTAAAAATTGTTTTTATTCCACTTGTTTTCACACTTTAATACTGCAAATATTTTAACAGCAATAGTCCATTCTAGTTTTCCTTTTCAATCTTCTAAGTGTACCCAGAGTCTTTATATTTGGCATTAATGTTTAGCAACCCTGTCCCTTCAAACACCATAGCTCCGACAACACAATTTAAGAAATTGGTTAATTTATAAAATTGAAAATCAATCAAATAGCCTTCAGGTTAATAAAATACAAAATTTAACCTTTGTTGAAATACGCAGCCACCTTAAATTAGTCTATTGAAACCATTTTCAAAATATTATTTGGACTTTGGTTTTAAGACAAATAATTAATTACCCCATAATCAATGAACGTAAAAAAACTTCTCGTTGCATCTATTTTAGGTTTGATAGGCACCACATCTGCTTGGGCCCAACAAACCAGAAACTGTGGTACCATGGATTATCTATCCTACCAATTGCAAAATGACCCAGGCCTTTCTCAACGAATGGCTGAAATCGAAACCTTTACCAATAATTTCACTGTGGCCAATCCAGGCTCACCAAAGGCCGTTGTTACAATTCCTGTGGTGTTTCACGTTTTGTATAATAACGCTGCACAAAATATTTCGGATGCATTGATCCTTGCCCAATTGGACCAATTGAACAAGGACTATGCACGTCTAAATGCTGATGCAAACAACACACCTTCTGCATTTCAAAGTTTGGCAACAAATACCAACATTCAATTTTGCCTAGCCCAACGAGATGCAAGTGGAAATGCCACTACCGGTATCGTTCGCAAATCAACTACGGTAACTTCATTCTCAAGTAACGACGCTGTTAAATATACAGCTCAAGGTGGCGACAATGCCTGGGATGCTACAAAATATTTGAATATTTGGGTATGTAATTTAGGCGGTGGCTTGTTGGGTTACGCCCAATTCCCAGGTGGTGCAGCAGCAACAGATGGCGTTGTATTGCTTTACTCTTCTGTAGGAAGTTTAACAACACCTGGTTCTTCTTCCCCGTACAATTATGGCCGCACTGCTACACACGAAGTGGGCCACTGGCTTAACCTTCGCCACATTTGGGGCGATGCTAATTGTGGCAACGACCAAGTGAGTGATACGCCTACCCAACAAACATCAAACTACGGTTGCCCAACTTTCCCAAAAGTAACCTGCAGCAACGGTGCCAATGGCGATATGTTTATGAATTACATGGATTATACCGATGATGCATGCATGAATATGTTTTCGGTAGGCCAATCTACCCGAATGAATGCTTTGTTTGCTACAGGTGGTGCAAGAGCAGGTTTATTGACCTCCCAAGGTTGTTCTGCTCCTACTACTTCAGGCTGCGGTACACCTTCCAGTTTGGCAGCAGGCAGTATCACTACCACTTCTGCAACCCTTTCTTGGGCCGCTGTTTCAGGTTCGCTTAATTACAATGTACAATACAAATTGAGCTCTGCAACTACTTGGACTACCGTAAATACCACTGCTACCTCTTATGCTTTAGCAGGATTAACAGCAGGAACTGCTTACCAGTTCCAAGTGCAGGCCGTTTGTGCAAGCGCATCAAGCTCCTACAGTGCTGCCGCAACTTTTACTACCACCAGTACTACTACTACCTGCACGGATAATTACGAGGCCAACGAAACCAGAACTGCCGGTAAAACAATTTCAGCTAACACCGACATCTCTGCTAAAATCGGAACGAGCACGGATAAAGATTGGTTCAAATTCACCACAACTTCATCCGCTAGAAATATCAAAGTGGTTTTAGATCAACTTCCAGCCGATTATGATGTGAAATTATTCAATAACAGCGGAACACAATTGGCCGTTTCTCAAAATACTGGAACAACACTTGAAACCATTATTCGCAATACAACCAGCACTGGTACTTACTATGTTCAAGTGTATGGTTACAGCAGCGCTTTCAATGCAAACACCTGCTATCGTTTGCGCGTTAATACCAGCAGCTCATCCTTCCGTACCATCGAGGGCGCTGAAACTGAGTCGATCGAAGTTCAAGCTATGGACGAAGTTTCCCTCTTCCCAAATCCAAGCAACGGTAGCTTCACAGTGTCGGTATTGAGCGACAATGAAGCCGATGTGAACATTGCCGTTTACGATATTACAAGCAAAGCTATTTTCAACGAAAAATTCAACTCTACCAAAGGCGAAAACAGCTTTAACCTTGATTTACAAGGACGTGCCAAAGGAATTTACTTTGTTGAAGTTAAACATGGTGAATCAAAAACCATCAAAAAACTAATTGTGGAATAAGCTTTCCCCTTCCCATAGAAACCCCAAGTAACGCAGTTTGCTTGGGGTTTTTTATTTCCCGCCTTTTTCCTTTCACTAAAATATAGGCAATAGCATGATTAGGATAAATTCGATTGGGCGGGTCCCTTTTCGGCCAAAACCAGTCTACCCTGAATTAAACATTTATTAGGGCCGAAAAGGTCGCGCTTTCGCTAATACTCCTCGGTCTGCTCCGTGCCTCCGCAGCCCTGTGGGGTATCACGCTCTATCGCTACCCGGGGTTCTTCGTGCCCGGTTTTTGGTGAAGTACGGGGCAGTAGTATTCCATGCCGGGGCAATAAAAATGAGGAAAATAGTAGTGAGAAAATAGTAGTGAGAAAATAGAAAATAATACCGAACTACCAATCTAGGATATCCCATATCTCATAACTCATATCTCATATCTCACAACTCACTTCTATTTTCTAACTACTCACTTCTATTTTCTAACTTTACATTCTTCCGTCCGGGTAGGGATAGCAACGGATAGCCCACAGGGATGCGGAGGCACGGAGCAGACCGAGGACTAGCAGTGAATAGCCCGACCATGAGCCCAGTATACTGCCAAATCAGCGGAGAATGGTTGTGGCGAATGGGACCCGCCAAATCCTTTTTCTTAACCTATTAAAATAAAAGCGAATACTTGATACTTTAGAAATGGCCCAAGTGTTTTACCTTTTCAAACACATCCGCTGGCAATAAGTGCGCTTCGGCCTGAGGATGCACCATGTACCAGCGATTGCTTACTACTTCAAGGCATTTAAAGCGCTTCCGCATCAACTGACCTTTGCGAAAAATGCGAGGCGGCATACCAAAAAGTTCCCCATGGGCCACCATTTCAACCGTGCGTATCGTTTTGGCATTGTACTTTAGCATCACTGCGTGCAAACCATCGTCGGAGCAGCTGCTTGCGGTAGGATTTTTTAAGTAGCTTGAGAAAGCCAATAAAATGTCGTTTGGGAAGATTTCAGGCTGTAAAAAGGGTGTGGCCAGCTCCGAAAATGCCATTTTCCACTCCGTACCATGAGGCAAAACCCTGTTTTTATGTCGCTCCCAAGCAATTAAATGAGCAATTTCGTGCAACAAAGTGACTAAAAATTGGAAAGGATTCAGGTCGCCATTCACTGAAATTCGGTGGTAGTTCGAACCACGTTGTGGAGGTCGGTAATCGCCAAATTTGGTGCTTCGTGGATTGGTAATGACTAGGCTAAATCCGTAATTTTCTTGCAAAGCTATAATTGGCTCCAAAGCGGCTTCTGGCAAATGTTTCAGTAAGATTTTCCGGCTTTTTTCTTTCCAATCCATAACCCAAATACCAGCGTTGAAAATAAAAATTTAGGCTCGAACACTAAATGCAACAAAGTGTCGTTTACAGTTCGAACGATGGCAGACAAATTTCTAAAAAATGGTTAAGTGGGCGATAAAATCATTGTGAAATTTTTCCACATACTCCCATACATTGAAAGGAAATTGTATTATTGCCCTCCTTTTTTAAATCTGCTTTAACTTTAATCTTAATTTTAAAAAACAATGGCTAACGCTGCAACTCCACAAAAGAAAGGTTCATTCAGCTCAATTTTTTCTTCGCTGGTTATTCCTTTGGCAATTCTAACAGGTATTCTTATTTACATGTTTGTAATGGGAAACCCATCTAACTTTGAAGACAATGACCCTACTAAGCATCCAGTTCCCGAGGGCATTGGTCATATCTTAGGTCTTATTTATAAAGGTGGTTTCATTGTGCCTATTCTTCTTTCGTTGGTGTTGATGAACATTACTTTCTCTATCGAGCGTTTCATTGCTATTGCATTGGCAGGTGGTAAACAATCGTCAGAGGCTTTTGTACACAAAATCAAATCTTTGTTGCATGCCAACCAAATTGACCAAGCCATTGCTGCTTGCGATCAACAAAAAGGTTCTTTGGCTAATGTTATCAAATCCAGTCTTCGTCGTTACAAAGAAGTTGAGAACGATACAACCTTAGATAAAGAAACCAAGGTATCGGCTATTAAATTAGAAGTAGAAGAAGCAACTTCATTAGAGCTTCCAGGTTTGGAGAAAAACTTGAGCATTATCGCTACCATGGCATCGGTTTCTACCCTTATCGCTCTTTTGGGAACGGTAATCGGTATGATTAAAGCCTTCTCGGCCTTGGCTACTGCAGGTTCACCTGACTCTGTTGCCTTGGCAAGTGGTATCTCTGAAGCCCTTATCAACACTGCATTGGGTATCGGTAATTCAGCTATCGCTATTATTATGTACAACGTGTTTACCAGCAAAATCGACGTGATTACTTACACGATTGACGAAGCAGGTTTCAGCATCGTACAAACCTTTGAGGCTTCTCACAGAAAGTAATTGTTTCTGGTTTTCTAAATGGAAGACCAGTTTAATTTTCAATTAATTACTTATAAGCCTTAGCAATAAGGTTTAAATTCAAGCAAAATGCCAAAAGTAAAAGTACCTCGTAAGAGCACGATGGTTGACATGACAGCGATGACGGACGTAGCGTTCCTGCTACTGACCTTCTTCATGTTGGCCACCAAGTTCAAGCCCGACGAGCCGATTATAGTAGATACTCCTTCCTCCGTTTCTGAAATCGTATTACCTGAACAAGATGTAATGATCATTTCAGTGGATGAAAAAGGAAGAGTATTTTTCGGTATCGACGGACAATTTAACCGGGAGGGTTTGATTACCAAAATGGCAGCCTTAAAAGGCGTGGCATTCACCCCAAATGAAATTAAGCAGTTTTCACTGGTTGACCAATTCGGGATGCCGTTTAATCAAATCAAACAATATTTGTCATTGCCTGCCGACAAACGTTCGAATTTCAATAAAACCAGTTCAGGTATCCCAATGGATTCGTTGAACAATGAATTGGGCGATTGGATTTGGCAAGCCAGGTTGACTAATAACAACATCCGTGTGGCAATCAAAGGGGATATGGACACCCAATACCCTGTTGTAAAACGTATCATTAAAGTGGTTCAAGAGAAAAATGTGAACCGCTTTAATTTTATCACCAGCATGGAAGCTGACCCAAGAAAAACCGGTAGCGAATAAAATTTTAGAATAAATCTTTCGTTGGATTATGGAATCCTTCCAAAGACGACATCTCAAGTAAAAGAAGTTTAACACATTAAAAACGAAATCCCATGGCAGATATAGAAGGCGGCGGTGGTGGTGGCCATAAGAAAGGTGGCAAACCCCGTGGCAAGAAAATGAGCACCCGGGTAGACTTTACCCCGATGGTGGACTTAGGATTTCTCCTTATTACGTTCTTTATGCTTACCACCTCCATGAGTAAGCCTAAAACGATGGAGATTAACATGCCTGTAAAACCAGATAAACCACCTACAGAGGAAGAGCAAACTAAATTTCCAAAAGACAGGGCGGTAACACTGATTTTAGGTCCAAAAGGTAATATCTTTTATTACGAAGGTTTGCCTGATAACCTAAGCTTTGAAACCACCAACTTTGGAAAAGATGGAATCCGGAAATACTTGTTGAAACGAAACAAGACTATCCACGATAAATGTACGGCTTTACGCAAGGAATTCCAAGACGGAAAGATTACTGAGGAAGCGTACAAAAAAGGTATAAAAGAAGCTAAGGCAGACAAAACCGGCCCTTTGATTTTGATTAAACCTTCCGATCAATCCATCTATAAAAACATGATCGATATTTTGGATGAAATGCAAATCTGCGATATCGGGGTGTTTGCGGTGGTAGAACTGAATGAAATCGAAAAACAAGCTGTAGAAGCAGCATCACCAACTCAACCTTAATAACCATGTCAGCAAATAATTCAATTTTCTCCGACAACTGGGTTGATATCGTATTCGAAGGCCGAAACCAAGAATATGGTGCGTATGTAATTCGTAAAAAGAATTCCAAAAACACAGGATTGGCACTTTTATTAGCCATCCTATTCTTCACCTTCGTAGTTAGTCTACCAGTTATTATTCGGGTTATTTCTGGTATTATTCCAGAAAAACAAGAACTTGCCATGACCGAGGTAACAACCTTGGAAGAACCACCACCATTGGACAAGGAAGAACCACCACCACCACCAGCCGAACCACCACCACCTTTGAAATCAACGGTGCAGTTTACCCCTCCGGTAATCGTGGAAGAAGTGCCTGAAGAAGAAACACCACCTACCCAAGAGGAAATGAAAGAAGTTGATGCCGGTGCCACTACCCAAGAAGGTGATGAAAACGGTGTAGACATGAGCCTTTTGGAAACTGGGAAAGGAAACGAAGTGGTAGAAGAACCACCTCCAGTTGAAACCTTCAAAATCGTGGAACAACCTCCAGTTTTCCCAGGTGGGGAAGGTGAATTGTTGAAATACATCTCCAAATCCATTAAATACCCACCAATCGCTAAAGAAAACGGTATCACGGGTACTGTTTATGTAGAGTTCGTAGTGGACCAAAATGGTGAAGTAGTGGATGTTAGAGTAGCCCGCGGAGCAGCTTCCAAAGATTTAGACCAAGAAGCGGTTCGCGTAATCAAATCATTGCCAAAATGGACTCCTGGAAGACAAACCGGTAAAGCTGTACGTGTACAATTTACCTTGCCAATCAAGTTTGTTCTTTCTTAATTCAAGCTTATCTTTTCAAAAAAGCCCTCGAAAAATATTCGGGGGCTTTTTTTTGCTCTAATTACTGGTAGGTAGGGCAAAAACCCCATTTAATGACCCAAAAATCAAACTATTCTTTGGATTTTGAACAAATTGGATACCAATATCATATCCAAATGGTAATAATTTTAAGCTAAACACCTACTTTCGCAACAGTGAAACACAAGCTGTTACTTTTTACCCTGTTTGCAAGCCTGCCCTTTTGGACCCAGGCACAACAGCTTTTTTTGCCTCTCAACCACCAACTTTATTACCGCAACGAAGAATCCCTCAACCTAATCAACGATAGCGCCAAAACCTTCTTTACAGCCATAAAACCCTATCGAATCGCTGATATGAACCAGGCCATGGATAGTGATTATTTTTTAAGAAGAAGGTTTAAGGTAAGCAAATTCGGTAAGACCTTCATCGGACGAAAAATCCTGCACAAGCATCTGCTACAACTCGATTCTGCAAATTTCTCCTTGGCCGTTTCTCCCCTGTTCAATCTGCAATATGGTCGAGATATCGCCACAAGCCCCTCTACAACTTATACCATCAACACCCGTGGATTAATGGTGCAAGGTACTATCGGAAAGCAAGTAGCCTTTTTCGCTTCGTACCTCGAAACACAATCTCAACTTTTCCCTTACTTAGCCGATTATGTAAAAAACTACCAAGTGGTTCCCAATTTTGGCCGGTATAAGCCTTTCAAAACCAATGGATACGACTATGGAATAGCAACAGGTTATGTAAGCTGGTCGCCCATAAAACAATTGAATATACAGTTTGGAAACGATAAAAATTTCATTGGTGAAGGGTATCGTTCCTTCCTCCTCAGCGACCATTCCTTCAATTATCCCTTCCTAAAATTTACAGCAAATATCTGGCGCCTGAAATACTATGTGTTGATGGCCCAATTGCAGGATGGTATTACCCAAGCCGACCCCCAACAACCTTTCCAGAAAAAGTTTATGAGTATTCACTACCTTGGGTTCAACCTTGGAAAACGAATTCAAATCGGATTGTTTGAAGGAACAATTTGGGAAGGAAAAAGTCTGGCTAAAACCAGCTATAATTTTGCCAATCCCATCATTTTATCCGCTTGGGCTCAAAATGGCTTAGCCGGACGCAACAACACCAACCTTGGACTTAACCTAAAACTTAAACTCTTTAAACATACTCATCTTTATGGCCAAGGATTACTTGACGACCTAGGTGGCAGTACCCAAACTGATAGCTTACCAAGTTCGCCTAAATTTGCTATTCAGGTAGGTTTTAAAACCTATAATCTGTTTTTCCTAAAGAATCTCTTCTGGCAGGTTGAATTCAACCAATGTGCGCCATATACCTATTCTTCCAACCGCGCGGGCAATGTTTGGAGCCACTACAACCAAAACCTAAGTCACCCTATCGGAGCAAATTTCCGTGAAGTGCTGAGTTTCCTTGCTTACCGCTATGGTCGAGTGTGGTTTGAAGCAAAAGGGATGTATTGCCAATACGGTAGAGACACCTCCAATGCTGTAAGTTTTGGACGAAATATTTTCAAGGGCGATCAAGGAGCTACCGTTGGCCGAGCCTGGTTTCAAGGGCAAAACGCTTCGATGGCCTATGCCGATTTCAGAGTCGGATTTATCCTGAACCCAGCTTACAACCTCAATATCCAAGCAGGCATGACCAACCGCTGGGAATGGTATGGCGAAACCCGCAACAAAATCCAATACCTTTATTTTGGTGTACAAACTTCATTGTATAACCTATACCACGATTTCTAATTTTCCTATTTTCGGCCAAAAGCCATTATTGACAAGGGATTCCGGCAAATATTGGGCATCCTCCTTTCAGTTTTTTTTATTGATTTTACAAGTTTGGCACGCGAATTGGCATTACCTCTTCAAAACTTAGAAATCATGAAACGATTTAGACTTTTTGGATTAGTTGCTATTATCACTGGATTGCTTAGCTTGACCGAGGTACAAAAATCCCAAGCACAATACAGCATCAACTTCCAAGTATTTTACGACCAGCTTTCTCCTTATGGTTATTGGATGCCTCACCCAAACTATGGATATGTGTGGATGCCTCAAGCCGGTCCGAACTTTAGACCTTACTATTCAGAAGGATATTGGATCTATACCCAAAGTGGTTGGTTCTGGAACTCAAACTATAACTGGGGTTGGGCCACTTTCCACTACGGTAACTGGACTTACGACAACTACTATGGTTGGTTATGGATTCCAGGTTATGATTGGGCACCAGCCTGGGTAACTTGGGGTAGCTATGGCGGTAACTATGGTTGGGCACCCATGGCACCAAATTATGGATACAACAACAACTATTACCCTCCGGTAAATCACTGGTGCTTTGTTTCGCCCCGTTACCTAGGGCATAGACAATGGTACAACCACCATTATGTGGGTTATGGAAACAATATCCATATGGGAAACAATGTGGTAGTGAACAATGTAACCAACATCACTATTATCAACAACAACACCTATTATGGCCACCGTTCCACCCCAGCTGGACCACCCAAAATGGAAATTGAACGTGCAAGTGGTAGTCGCATTACAGCGGTTAATATTCGCGAAAGCAGCAAACCCGGCGTAAATACCTTTAATAGTAATCAAGTGAATGTGTATCGCCCTACTGTTGCCAAAACCAACGCCCAAGCCAAACCTTCCCAATTGGTAAATCTGCAAAACGGCAAACCTGCACCTGGTTCAACCCAAACTATCAAAGGGAATACTACCCAAAATACCATCAACTTGTCGGAACAAGGAACACGTAGCAACCCCAGCCAAAGAACCCAAAGCAAACAATACGATAGCCCAAGTCCAAGTTACAACAGACAACCAAGCTATCAACCTGCGGCCAAACCAAGCACAAGGGAATATGGAAACCAAGAACCAAGCCGGATGCCCCAGGCTAGCCCAAGTTCAAAAGGGCAAGGAAAGGCAATCATTCCAGAACAGAATAGAAGCCAATCCAGAACCTTCAACAACGAAGGAAGTCGTCAGAGCCAACAAATGGCTAGTCCAAACAAAACCCAAGGATCAAACCAAAGGGAAGCTGGTAAAAGCGATAGCAAACTAAAAAGGTAAGCTATACTTGAAACCGCGTAGGTATTTTTATACCAATTTTAATTTATAAATGGCCCATAGGCAATTTGTAAATTTAGAAAGGTAAATGCCGATATAAAAGCTGTTTAGGCAAATTATTGCGAAGCATAATTGGACTATTACAGATTTATATTCGGTATTACCAATGGAATACCTGGATTGGAATCACGCCAATTGGTAGAAAAAAGAAAAGGGAGCTAATTTAATAATTGGCTCCCTTTTTCATGGATAGGTTTATACGAAGTCGTTTGGGTATGAATGGATTCAGTTCTAATTAAAAACTAAATGACATTCCGATGGTAGGTAAAATCGGCAATTGGTTGACACGCTTATAACGCACCCGATCGAAATAGAAAATGTTCTCGCGGTTGTACAGGTTGGTGCAGCCCAAGTTGATAGCCAAAGTGGCATCATTTTTAAACACAAATTTACGTTTGATCGAGAAATCCAAGCGGTGGTACCAAGGTAGGCGTTTAGCATTCAAATCGCCATAAACTATCCCTAAATTGCCGTTAGAAGTGGTATAATTGCTATTGATTCCATTGGTTAGGTTCAAATTCTCGAAATAGCCTTGTGTTGGGGTGGTTGGGAATCCAGAACCTAGATTCCAGCGGAAATCAACTTCCCAGTCTAAATTTTTGCCGAAAGTGTAAGAGGTTACAAAGTTCACATTGTGGCGACGGTCGAAAAAGGGATTGTAATCGGTGCGGAACTCATCACTGCGGGTTACACGGCTCAAACTATAAGCCAACCATACATACAAACGTTTGTATTCGTATTTAAACAACACATCTAAACCATAGGCTTTACCGGTTTCGATAATAAAATCCTTTTTCAATACATCTGGCTCATCGGCATATACTTCTGTGTCTTCAAACTGCTTGTCGCGGTTCAAACTGGTTAATTGGTTGAAGAGTTTATAGTACCCTTCAACATTCAAGGTCAATCGACTACCCAAATCCACTTCAATTCCGAAAATGTTGTGAATAGCCTTTTGCAGACGCGATTTCACCTCTTTACCACGGTATTCTGATGGCAGATTATCGCTACCACTCAAGAAACCATAAAACAGGTTAACCACATCTCTATCGCTATTGGCGCTGATTAAGTTTTGGGAATAAAAACCGCCCGCATATTTCATCCTTAACCAATCGGTAATATTCATTTTAGCACTCAAACGAGGCTCTGGCGAAGCATTTCCCAAGGAGGCATAATAATGGAAGCGGAAACTTGGATCCAATACCAACTTACCAATATTGATACGGTATTTGAAATAAGCTGCAATTTCGGTTGTACTTTCCTTTTGTTGGATAAAGCGCTTGGCTGCCGTAAAGTAATTGAAATCGGTGTTAAACCCTACCACTTCCAATCCATATTTCATTTCACTCGCCCTTTTGATATGAGTAAAGTTCAAACCCACATTAAATCCACTGATTCGGCTTGAACGGTTTTGTAGGTTTGTTTCAGTTAAGTTGATTTTATAATCGGAGTAAGAAACATTTCCGCCTATCAAAACTGGAGCAGAGGCAGGAATAACCACAAAATCCGTTCCCACACCATACGAATTCCATTTGAAGTTGGTAACGGCACTGTAATTTACTTTATCATTGAAAGAGAAGCCGTACACATTGAATTTAGAACCATTGTTGCTTTGAGTCGCAATTTTTCCGTAGAAATCGTTGAAGCTGTAAGGTATTCCCAAACCTGTTGTATCCTTTCCAAGATTAAACGGACCAGGTTTTGAATCATCAAAGCTATATTGGTAAATGTATTTCGAGGTTTGATCGAGGTAGGAGGTTTTTCCGGAAAGTATAAATGAACTAAAGCCACTACCATCTTTTTGTTTTTTCAATGGACCTTCAAATAGCAATTTAGAACCAAAGGTATTCACCGAAATTTTCCCGCTTATCTTTTTATTGTTTCCATTTCGTGTGGTAATATCCATGATGGATGAAACTCTACCACCATAATTAGCTGAGAATCCGCCAGTATACACATCCGCATTCCGAATCACATCCGTATCAAAAACCGAAAACAAGCCAATGCTGTGAAAAGGATTGTAAATAATCATTCCATCCAGCAATACTTTATTTTGTACGGGCGAACCGCCACGAATATACAATTGTCCGCCTTGGTCGCCTGTGGTAGTAATACCTGGCAAAATTTGTAGGTATTGTGCAAACTCCGGTTCGCCGCCTACCGATGGCACCTTCGCAATATCCTTTGGTGTAATTTTTTGTACCGAAACGCCGGTCAATGTTTTAGCATCCTCTTTCGATGCGCTTACCACCACTTCTTTAATCTCTTTGGATGCCGTATTCAAAAATAGTTTGACGGTTTTCAACTCATTAGCCTTCACCTCTACCTCCTCGTTAAGTTCTTCATAACCAAGCGCTTTCACTATAATTGTGTATTTCCCTGGGGCCAGCTTATTGATAGAAAAATAACCATTCACATCCGTCACTGAGTAAATGGTGGTCCCTTTTATTTGAGTAGCAATCCCGATGGAGGGTTCACCTGTTTTTTTGTCATAAACATTTCCACGAATAGTGGCCGAATTTTGGGAAAATCCAAGGGTGGAAAAGGCCAAAAAAGCAATAGAAAAAAGAAGGGTACGAAACACGTTCATTAGCAATAAAGTCGGCAAAGATAAACGCCTTTTGCTATGAGGCTTGATAAAGTTTCTTGTGTTATTTCAATTCTATCAGCGGTCATGCTTGAATTCCCTCCTTTTTTTCTGTATCATTTGGCGGGCCCCCAACCGCAAATACCAGTTTCTGCCAAAAAATAAGTTGGTGCAAGGCGGTTGGGTCAGGCTTTCGGCGCTACTCCTCGGTTGGCTCCGTTGCCCTGCGCCACCCTGTGGGGTAGACTGCCTCTATCCTTGCCCGAAGCCTCCGTGCCCGGTTTTTGGTGAAGTACGGGCAGTAGTATTCCATGCCGGGGCAATAAAAATTAGGGAAATAGTAGTGAGAAATGAGTAGTGAGAATGAGTGAGAAATGAGTAGTGAGAAAATAGAAAATAATACCGAACTACCCATCCAGGATATCCCATAACTCCCATCTCATAACTCATATCTCCTAACCTTCCTCACTACTCTTTTCTCACTACTCTTTTCTCACTTTACATTCTTCCGTCCGGGTAGGGATAGCAACGGATAGCCCACAGGGATGCGGAGGCACGGAGCAGACCGAGGACTAGCAGTGAATAGCCCGACCATGAGCCCAGTATACTGCCTAATCAGCGGAGAATGGTTGTGGCGAATGGGACCCGCCTAATAAGTATTAAACTAGTCCTGGAATTATGAATGGCATTTGGGGTAAAGCGCCCTAAATCAAGCAGTTAGGATTATATAAACCTCCCATGGATAAATTTAGATTAACCCAGATTACGCATTAGAAATGCATAAACGATTAACCAGTTGTAAATCAATTTGTATGGCCAAATTGATAACAACTGCTAAATCGGGGTAAACCCAACTAAATCAAGTAGTTCGGATTAAAAAATCCTCCTATTGATTAATTTGGGTTAAAAAGCCTATCTTTGTCGAAAATTTAGTCATGTTCGCTTCTATTCTTTTAGGAATGCTTGGTACCACTGAAATTATTTTAATTATCGCCATTGTGGTGTTATTGTTTGGTGGAAAGAAAATTCCAGAATTGATGAGAGGTTTGGGACAAGGAATGAAAGAGTTTAAAGACGCTTCCAAAGGTGAAACCAAAACCGAAGGAGATTCAAAATAGTCTAAAGCCTTTTTCTTTTCGCTTCCAATCTCCTTTTTATTATTGCCGCAAAATCACTTCCTAAATTGGGGGATGAGCTTAGGTTTGTTGTGTGTAACCTGCGCCTTACTACCGCCTTGTCAATAAGTCCGAAAGTAATTCCTTGATCTTGGGCGCGCGAAAACCACTCTACAAAATCTCCGGTACGGTATTGTTCGTCAAATAGACCATACTTTTCAAAAGCAGTTTTCCGCACTACCATACAACACTTCAGTATTCCTTTCAAAGGTTCAGGCGGACAAAAAATGCTGGCTCTTTCCGTTTCAGATAATTCGGGACTAATAAAATTTTGAACCCACCCAAAATTAGCCTCCTGTTCGGGGTGCTTTTCCAGGGCAGCCATTTGCCATTCCAGTTTTTGTTTCACCCAAATATCGTCGGCATCGTTAAAGGCGATAAAATCACCCGTAGCTCTTTTTATTCCGGCATTCAGGGCCGAGGCAACACCGAAGTTTTTTTGATTCAGAACCACAATTTTTGGGTAGCTGGCTAAGAGGGCAGCGGTGGAATCTGTTGATCCATCATTTACAACAATCAATTCATGAATAGGGTAGCTCTGGGCTAAAATGGAGTCAATCGTTTCAGCAATATATTTTTCCCCATTATAACAAGGTACAACCACACTAATCTTTTGCATTGTCTATAAATCCTTCAAATGGGTATGTGGTTTTATTTCTCCTTCCTTCCTTCTTCTGTCCAAGGAAAGTTTCAAGGCCTTAATCATTCCTTGGGCCGTATCCATTCGGTTTTTGGTCAAGTTGGATGAATGCATGCTGTAATGAAGGGTAACCTCATTGATGACTACCATTTTTTCTTGGTTCTCGCGCAAACGGTTTACCAGGTCGATATCCTCAGCATAAATCAAATTTTCGTTGAACAACCCATATTTTTCAAACACCTCTTTACGAAAAAGCATACTACCCAATAAGTAATTGTGTACCTCGTGGGTATCGTCTGGAAAGATTACCAAATCAGGGGTGGCTCCTTCACTAAAAACATAGTGCGATTTACCTATGCAAGCCAGTGCGTCAACATTTTCCTGCAAACATTTAACTTGAATTTCCAGCTTGTTGGGTGCAAAGGTATCGTCGTGATCTAAAAAGGTTATAAAGTCGCCTTGGGCAATTTCCAAACCGGAATTTTTGGCTGCCGACGGACCGCCATTTTTACGTTTTACATAGTTGATTCTATCCCCATAGCTTAATAAAATGGCTTCTGTATCGTCGGTCGATTCGTCATTTACAACAATGATCTCATAGTTTGAATAGCTTTGTTGGAAGATGCTATCCAAGGCTGTTCTAATAAACCGGGATGAGTTGTAGCAGGGGACGATAATGCTTACTAAGGGGTTCATTGGGCTTTTAGCAGGTTCGAAATGGAGGCTGGAATTTGTTGGAGTTCGGTGCCCGTTTGAAAATGGTAACTAGGCCACTTTCTTACGGCGCTTGCAATTTTAGCAAAATAATGCTCGTCTGCCTTCAAAAGTCCTAAAGTTGATGGTGCCAAGGCGCGCAAAGCATCGGCCGAACTTGCAGGAATAAGCCTTGTATCGGCCGTTCCGGAAAATTTAGGCAGCAACACATATTGCAAAGGAAAGGAGGGAATAAGTTGTTCGGGAAAGTGATTCCAAAGAAAAACCTGCCCTTTTTGTTCGGGCATTTTATCTCGGTTAAATAAATACGGCTCTAGTTTTGGAAAGCGTTTAATGCCATTTTCGTCCAATTTGGCTACATTGTATAAACTATACACACGGTTTTCGGCTACATCCAACAATACAAAGTCATCGCCGGCATACAATAATTCAGAGCCTAAACAGGCTAATGTGGAACTTGATTTTCCGGATCCACCCGCTCCGGCCAAAAGAACCCCAGCTTCGGCTGTTCCAACTGCTCCTGCATGTAACATTAGGCAAGCAGTATCCTTGGTAAAGTGGTAAAGCATTTTTCTAAAGGGGAAACTACGCTCCCATTCGGGCAGTTTGCTAACAGATTTGCTCCATTGCAAGGCCCTTCTCCGCTGGGTGTCGATTAAGGTAAAAGTGTCGAATTCAAATTGATAATCGGCATAAAACCCCTGTTCGGCAAAGGCCTTTATAACGCCAAAACCATCCACATCCTTCCAGTCCCAGCAAGGTTTGGGTAGAAAAATACCTGTTTCTTGGGCATCTAGGGTATAAACTATAAAATCAGGCGAGGGCTTTGTATTTCGTTCGAGGTGGGCAACGGCCAAACGAAAAAAGGAAAGACTTGCTTGTCCCAAACCCCGGTGTTCCAAATAAAAAGGACCAAATTGAAAACACTTGGCATCCTTTTTTTGAAAACCATGCTCAGCGCTTTCAAAACAGGCCTCAACAAAAGCCGGAATGCTCATTAATTCTCTTTACGGAAAGGCCAACCTTTTTCTTCCTCTACTTCGTGAATAGGATCCAGTAATAACAAATCCTGCATATCAGTAAAAACTTCCATCGTCATGGGTTGGAATTCTTTCGGAAGGATAGCCGTTGCAACAGGTTCAATAGTATGGCCTGTAGAATCTGCTTCTCTAACCAAGTTTTCGCTGATTAATTTACCTATAAAAGCATGAATACTTTGGTCAAGCGTGCCATTTTCGGAAGGATAAAAAGTGTGAAGTTCTTGTTGAAGCTGTTCAACTGTCATACCTGCTTCCAAACAAGTCCATGCATAAAAAGAGGTGCCTCGTAAACTATAATAATTTCCGGCCAACAGGTTAATAATGATCGCTTCATCATCAAAGCGTTCAGCAACTACATTGCTGGCTAATTTTAATGTCTTATTCATCACTTATCGAATCGCAAAATTAATCCAAAATGATTAATCCATTGGAATTAACTTTCCAAGACCCGAAATTTGGGATTCTACCTCAGGTTGGCCTTTATACCGAACCTCTCCTGAACCCGAAAGTACAACATGCAGTTTTTTTATAGCATTTACTTCAACAGTACCATAACCGCCAAGGTCAACATTCACATCATTTGATGGAAGCAAGAAGGAATAAATCTTACCACTTCCGCCTAAATTAACCCAATGACTATTGCTGCTTCCGTTTAAAGAGATAACACCCGATCCATTTAAAGTGGTTATTGTTTTGTTTGATTCTGCATTTACAATAAGTTGTCCTGCCCCACCTAGCTTCACTTCCAAAATGTCGCAGATTAATTTGTCGGTATAAATATTTCCCGTTCCGCTCACATCCAAGCGGGTAATCTCCGGAATGGTTACATATACCCTTGGCCGATTTCCATCTTCCGAAAAACAACGTTCGGATAGTACACGCAAGGCGCCACCTGAAACTTCGGTTTTTAGTTCGTCCAGCAAATTGGAGTGCCCCACCACTTGAATAGATTGAGGTAAGCCTTGTGCAACAAACACATCTACATCGGCGTCAACCTCCACACCTGAAAAGCTTTCAAATTTCAGGCTTTTGGTTAGGGTGTCGCCCTCCGGTTCCAAACAGGTTTTCATGCCCTGCTTCTCACAGGAGGCCATTACGAGCAATAGGAGCATTCCCGAAAGAAAACCACCTACATTTGAATAAGAATATCGTTTTTTCATGCTTTATGCTTTTGACATGGCCTGCTTAATCACCGACCAATAACTAAGTTCAACCAAGGCACCCTTCAATAGCCCTTTTTGCTCCATCAAACGGTGCATCTCCGGCAGGTTATACGACGGAACGGTCATTAATAAATGATGCTCTAAATGGTAATGCACATTGTGAGGGGCAAACAACAATTTTTGATACCAACGGGCAATGGTGGTACGGGTGTTGAGCAAAGGGTCATTTCGGTCGGGTGTTACACCGTGTTCGGCAATGCTACGAATACGTAAGAAAAACATGGAGGTCGTCAACAACGGAACAATCCAAAGCACCAAAAACAACCAGGGTTTACCTGCAAAATAAAATCCTAAAAAGAGCAAGAAATTTACCAATACCGGCCCCCACCAGCCTTTCACCAAACCCAGCAACTGGTCAAACCTACTCTTTTTGGGGCTAATCCATTTCACACCTCCGCCCAGTTCATATTCCAGCAAGCCCATGTTCATCATGGCCAGTCCAATATACGATTTCACCCCAGTTATCCCCACCAAATCGCGCACAAATTTTCGTACCAAACTCTTTTCAGTAGTGGGGTACATATTCACCAAATATAAATCCGGATCTTTGTCGCTTCCAGTATGGCTGTGGTGGCGTAAATGGTAGCCACGGTATTTCTCCAAGTCCAAAAACATCGGATAGGCGCAAAGCCATTGACCCACCCATTGGTTGGCCCGTTTGCTTTTAAACATGGAATAGTGCGATAAATCATGCATCAAAATCGCCAATGCCAACTGTCTTGCCCCTACCAAAATCCAAGCAAAAACCAAAGTAAAAGGGTTGGTCCAAACCACCGCCAGCGCAGTCACTCCCACAATCACACCCCAGGTAAATAACACTTCCCAAACAGCCTTCCAGTCCGATCTTTCCATCAGCTGGGCCATTTCCTCTTTCGAAAGTTCTTTGGCAACGTTCATTGGGTAAAATTAGAAAATTTTTAGGAATTACTTCCTATGCACTTAATTCTGGAAAAAAGGCAGATTTATCTGATTTATTTGGCGGGCTCCCCTGCTGCCTTTTACCATTCTCCCCTGATTTTGGCTTTTGTAGATGGGCAGCAGGGGCCAGGCTTTCGGCGGTAGTCCTCGGTCTGCTCCGTGCCTCCGCATCCCTGTGGGCTACACTGCCTCTATCCTTGCCCGAGGCCTCCGTGCCTGGGTTTTGGTGGTTTATGTTCCAGCCGTATTCCAAATGTCCTGTCTATTAAGGTAAGCCCCACCCTAAAAAAATGAATATTGTTCCTTGATTTTCTTTTTTTCTACCAAGGGTTTTCTAAATCTTTGGCGCTAAAAGTCTTGTTTCGCACCACATAAAAACTAGAATCTAGTGGCTTTTTAAATGCCCTATTTTTTGAGCCGAATAGTTTGGAAAGGAAAGAAAGGGGTACCATCAATACCCAAAACATGAGTCCGAAAATGAGTTTTGGCATTACTTTTCCAAGGGTCTCGCCCAGTATAATCCAAAAGGCAACAATTTTTGCTCGCCCTGTTTCCGAAAACAAACCAATACCTGCAACCAGCCAAGCTAGAGGTAAGATATAATGCCAATTGGAGTCATGTGGTAAATGCGAAAAGCGAAGTACGTACAACAGAATCAAACCGCCCACGATGGTCAGGATGACATCTACATTTTCGCTTTCGTCATGTGTTCTTTTCATTTAGAAAAGGGTATAAACAAACGGTGCGGTAGCCGTTCCTCCGCCCATAACCAAGAGTAAACCCAAGAGCAAAAGCACTACTAAAATGGGGATAAAAACCCATTTTTTGCGTTCTGAAATAAAGCCTAGTAAGTCTTTTAAAAATTCCATGATTTGATTAGTCTAAGGTAAATGCTTTTTTCGCCTGTTTCCAAACGGGTTGTTTATTTTTTTCTAAAAGCAGCTTTCCAATAACCAAAAAGTCCATTTCGGTTTCCATAAAGCAACGGTAGGCGTCTTCAGGCGAACATACCGGTGGTTCACCCCGTACATTGAAGCTTGTATTGACCACCATATCGTATCCCGATTTTTTCTCCAGTTCATCAAGCAGCATCCAAAATTTGGGTAAGCCTTCTTTAGTAACCGTTTGTACTCTGGCCGAGAAATCAACATGGGTAATGGCAGGAAAGGTACTTCTGGGCACTTCCAGTTTTTCCTGTATCGATTTGGAAGAAAAATCACTTGGCAATTCCTGTCTCCACTTTTCGAGTAGTGGAAACACCCGTAACATAAAGGGCGACGGGGCTTTCATGTCAAAGTATTTGGATGCGTTTTCGGCTTTTACCACAGGGGCAAAAGGTCTAAATCCTTCTCTAAATTTAATCTTTAGGTTAAGGCGTTGTTGAGTCTTTTCATCTTGGGGGTTTGCCAAAATGCTTCGGTTGCCTAAGGCACGTGGACCAAATTCCATCCGGTCCTGAAACCAACCAACGACCTGCCCTTGAAGAATTAAGTCGGCCACCTTTGCCGCTAATTCAGAATCATCTGAAAATAAGAAATAAGGCGCTTTGTAACCGTCTAAAGTTGCTTTCGCCTCTTCTTCCGTGTAGGCGGGTCCCAAATAACAGTCCTTCATTTTCTCTGTTTCGGGATTTCTTTCCATTTGCAAACCAATGTAATAAACGGCTTGGGCGGCCCCCAAAGCCCCTCCAGCATCTCCCGATGCCGGCTGGATAAACACTTCTGAAAAAATGCCTTTTTGCACTAGTTTCCCATTCGATACGGCATTCAAAGCAACTCCGCCTGCCATACATACACGGTCGCATTGGGTGATTTCTTTAGCATGCAAGGCCATTTTTAAAACCACTTCCTCCGTAATCTGTTGGATAGCTTGTCCCAAATCGCAATGGGCTTGTAAGAGGGGGTCATCGGGTTTCCTTTTGGGCATCCCAAACAAGGCTTCCCATTGCTTATCCGACACCATCCGCAAGCCAGTAGCATAATTAAAGTAAGCTTGGTTCAGCCAAATACTGCCATCCTCTTTAATATCTACCAATTTGCTTTTTATGATCGAAACATATGCTTTTACCTGGGCCTCATTGGGGTTTCCAAAAGGAGCCAAACCCATTAATTTGTATTCGCCTGAATTTACTTTAAAGCCCAGGAAATAGGTAAAGGCTGAATACAATAATCCCAATGAATTAGGAAAATGGAGTTCTTTCAATAGGGCTATGCTATTGCCTTTGCCTTTTCCAATCGAGGCTGTAGCCCATTCGCCAACCCCATCTATGGTGAGGATAGCTGATTCTTCGAAGGGTGAAGAAAAAAAGCAACTGGCCGCATGGGATAGGTGATGTTCAGGAAACCAAATTTTTAGCTTACTTCCTTTTGTTGAACCAAGGCGTTTCAACTCGTCACGGATGGCCTTTTTCAAAAAGAGTTTTTCTTTTATCCAAACAGGCATAGCCGTTATAAACGATAGCATTCCTTTTGGAGCAAAGGCCAAATAGGTGTCTAAGAGTCGTTCAAATTTTAGAAGCGGTTTATCGTAAAAGGCAACCGCATCTACTTGATCCATGCTTAAACCTGCCTCTTTCAAACAATAGGCAATGGCTAGGTTCGGAAAGGATTCGTCATGTTTTATTCTGGTAAATCGCTCTTCTTGCGCTGCTGCTATAATTTGGCCATCTTTTAATAAAGCTGCTGCTGAATCATGGTAGTAGGCAGAAATCCCTAAAATTAGCATGTCGTATTCTGCAAGCTTAATTTCTAATCTGTATTAAGGAAACCGAATTCCCTCTGTACTCCCTACTCCAACGCTTGGGATATTTGCTCCATACGATTCGTTAATTACCCGAATAAATTCGTTGGCAACAATGGCTTGACCGCGTTTTGAAGGATGCAAACCGTCCAAGGAAAAGAAAGCCCCTGAAACCAGTTCGCCACTAAATTCAATGCCATCGTAATACACATGGTTGAAAATGGATTCATATAGTTTTTTAATGTCTACAACCGGAATTCCTTTTTCTTCTGCTTTAGAAAGTAGGGCTGCATTGAATTGTTCGGTGGCGGTTCGGATACTTTGTAGTTCTTCGGGAGTAAGAATATACTCCTTGGTCAAAGGTTTTTCGGCACCCCAGCCTGCACATTTTAGCGAATCAACGGGGGTTTTTAAGGTCACATGTTCATCGCTGCGGGCAAATCGAGCCGTAGTTCCATCCAAAATAACAAAAGGGTTGTTTCCAAGTACAAATTGCAATCCTTCTGCCTGGTATTGGGCATTCAAAGCATCTACGCGGCTTTGTTCAGTTAGTTCCAAATCGTTGTATTTGATTCGGGTGATATATGGAAATACGGTAATGTCTGGAATATTGGCAATAACACCTTTCGCACCTCTTTTTTGAAGACTATCCACGGCCGCATTTAAGGAATAGGTAAAATCGCTCAATTTGGAAATTTTGTCGGTTACTTTGCCGTTTCCGCCTTCAGTAGCAAAGCTTAATACGTCGCTGGTTCCCAGATCCAAGGTATAGAAAGTTGGTTTGGCCTTTAAGGATTCGAAGAGTACATTGGTAAAGAAGGAATTTTGCACCATCCGCCAAAAGAAGGGACTAAAAGGGGCGTTGTTGGTGTAGCTCGACAGTTCGCCATAGGATTGGGCCAACAAATCGGTCATTTTAAAGGCGGGAATTCCCCAATGCTGGTAGGGTGAAGCGGGGTTGGCTACTTTTTGGCTCAAATCGTTTAGGTTTACTTCATTGTCGCCATTCGGAGCCAAGCGGCGGGGCAACATAACCACGTTACCTTCACAATCAGTAAAGCGTTGCAGAACCAACATTGACAGGGTTCGGCTGTAGTTGTTGTTGATCGCATCATAGTCGGGGTAAACACCCAGCTCGCCTTTTAAGTAGGGAATGGAAAAATCGCCCCCACCGGCTTGTTTGAACTGTTGTGCTAGTAAAGCTGGGTAGGAAGCGTCTTGTCCGGTTTTACTAAGGGCGCCATCGGCAAAACCTGCTGCCATGCTGCCACCGTAGGCCACATAGCTTGAGAAATCGGCTTGACCGGCCGAAGCTGTATCTTTCTCGAATTCTTTTTGGCAACTAGAAAGACCAGCCAAAAGGAGTGAAGCGAAAACTATTCTTTTCATGTTTATCTAACTCAAAATAGGATATGCATACCAAAACTTGGGATAAAAGCGGTTGATTTGTAGGTTCCATAGAAACCGGTATCAGGACTTCCACCAAACCTTTTTCCGGAGGCTGTGTAAATTACGGCCACATCAATGCCGAGGGTTTTTACGGCTTGGTAAGAAATACCTGCTGTAATTCCATAACGGTTGGCATCCGGCGTTTCGGGCAACATATAATTGGATTGCACCGGACTTAAATCGTAATAGCCACCTGCACGAAGGGTCAGCCGTTCAACCACACGCCATTCTGCTCCAAGGCGAAAACAGAAAGCATTTTTGTATGCTTTGGTCAGTTTGGTATCTTCAAGTGGTTCGGAGTTCGTTGCATAATCGAATTTTAGGGTATCGTAGCTCGACCATCCGGTATAATTTACATCCAGGGCTAAGGTTAAGCGCTGAATTGGCTTAAATGCGAGGCCAAAGCTTAGGCAAAAAGGTAAATTTATTTCAGAATTGAAGGTGTTGTTTGGAAAGGAGTCCGCTACAGCCGAAGGAACATCAAAAAGCGCTTTTCCATTTTTGAGTTTCATTAGTACATTCGAGCGGTAGTTCAAACCAAACTGCCATTTTTCATTGGCTTTGTAAAGCAAACCGATATTAAATCCTAGAGCGGTTGAAGTGCCTGTAAGAAGTGCCTGTCCGGGATTACCTAAAGAGTCGGTTGTTGGTACGGCCCTTCGAAGGTATAGATTGCCTGTATAAATGGAAAGTCCGGCACCTAGCCCAAGTTTTTCAGTAATTTTATAGGCCACTGTAGGCTGGAATGAAAAAGTTTTGAGCGAAATTTCCCGTATGGCGTATTGTCCGACCCAATTATCGGCATATTTCAAACCCGAGCCAAAGGGATTGTTTATGGAGATACCGAGAGTAAGTTTGGGATGTTTTTTGAACCGGTGTGAAAGGTAGAAGAACAAGGGCGTTCCGAGTTTGCTTTCGTTGCGGGCAGTAGAAAAACCGTCTTGGCTTTTAAAGTCTACGGTGGCAAACACTAAGCTTGCGCCAAGGTTAACATGGGATGCGCTATCGAGAAAGCAAACAGAGCCCGGGTTAAAGAACAAACTTGAAGCATCAAGGCTGAGGGCTGTGCCAGTTTGGGCCATACCATTTTGACGGGCGCCCTGCAATCCTACTTGAAATCCGCCAGCATACAAAAAAGCCGGAACTGCCATCATGAGCAGTCCCGGCAAAAATTTTCCGATTTTCATTTATTCGAATATGATTCGTTTGGTTATTGTGTTGTTTCCGGAGCTGATTTTGGCTAGGAACAAACCTGAGCCAAGGTCTTCTTTGGACAAAACCATGCGGCTACCAGAAGCAGCCAAGGTTTTAAGTTTTTTGCCTGTTACATCGAAGATTTCTGCTGTAAAGCCAACAAAGCCTGTTTCAATAACCATGCTGGATTGAGAAGGATTTGGGTAGGCTTTAATTGTATTTTCTTTATTTGGTCCGTGGATACCTACTTCGCCGCACACTTGATCAAACAGGAAGTCGCTCGTAAAGTTGATGGTAGAATCCATGTATTGGGCGCCTTCACTGCCAGGGATAATATAATTTACGAAAGGTACGTGGTCGGCCCCGTTCCAAGTGTGGAAAGAGTGCACTAGGCCAAGGTTTTCGGCACGAATGTCTAAAGAGTAGCTACCATCTACTTCGATGATATCCACACCCGAAACGTTTATAATTTCAGAGCCATAAGGTACTGTACCGTCATCGGTTCCGTGCATGCTTACAATGCCGGGGTCGCCTGATTGCATCCAAAGCGTATCGCCAATGGCACCGCATAAGTTGATAACCCCTTTCACACGGGTTGAATAGCCGGGGTTGCCGCTGTTTCCTTCAAGTCCGCCGATAGAATCAGCAGCTTGTGCAATCCATGGTTGAAGTTCGCTCATGTCGTTCAGGTAAGCTGCGTGAATGCCCACAAAGGCACCGGCCGATACACCACCAACGAAAATATTGTTTGTGTCGATGCGGTAGGTGTTGCTGGTGGCAGCGTCTTTGTAGAAGAAACGGATACAACCTTTCATATCTTGCATTCCTCTTAATACAGCTTTCATCATATTTACCGAATCAATTGGGTCGGCACCGATTCTGTATTTGATAGAAACAGCCACATACCCTCTTTTTACATAGGCATTGCAGAGCTTCAATACGTCTGGACTCTCTTTAAAACCGGAAATAAAGCTTCCACCAAAGGCTAGGATAACTAAGGGTCGGTGAGCCATTGTGTCGCCTTCGGGTTCGAACACGTACATATCTAAACTTTCGTTGGCGCCTTGGTAGTTGTTGTTGGAGCCATAGACTACAGCGCTTGGTAGAGTAGGAAAGCCGCTGTCCATAAAGCCAGGAAAAATTTCGTTTTGAAAACGTCCGCCAGCACATTGCGAAAAAGCTTGGGCTGAAACGAAAAGGGAGATTGCTAGGGTAAACAGTTTTTTCATTTACAGATTTTTAAGAAGCCCAATATTATGAAAAAATATAAGAGAATTAAAGGTTTGGTTAAATTTTAGGAAAAACGGCTTTTTGGGGGTTGAAGAAACGCGAAACTGGAACGAAAGATTGGAAGAAGAAAAGACCACGAATTTATGAATTGGGCGCGAATGGGAAAGATTGGGGCCTCGAATTCACGAATTGGGGGCGAATTCTTGAAAGATTAGAATCGCGAATTCACGAAAGATTGGAGCCACGAATTCACGAATTGGGGGCGAATTCACGAAAGATTGGGATCGCGTATTCACGAAGGATTGGGGGTGAAATTACGAAAGATTGGAGCCGCGAATTCACGAATTGGGGGCGAATGGGAAAGATTGGAATCGCGAATTCACGAAGGATTGGGGCCGCGAATTCACTAATTGGGTGCGAATTTGGGAAGGATTGGAGCCGCGAATTCACGAATTGGGGGCGAATGGGAAAGATTGGAATCGCGAATTCACGAAGGATTGGGGCCGCGAATTCACGAATTGGGGGCGAATTCTATGAAGGATTGGGGCTACGAATTCACGAATTATGGGCTGCGAATTCACGAAAGGTGTAGTAAACCAAAAGTTATTTCTCAGCAGGCTGATTGGTAGGGTTCGGGTAGCGATAGAGGCAAGTAGCCCACAAGGATGCACAGGCCTGCACCGATTGACAAGGCTTTTGGAAGCATTTTGATTGGCCCAAGCTGAATGAGTAGATTGGTAAATTGGTGCGGGCCTGGGCAGACTGAGGACTACAGCCGATAGCGCGACCTTTTCGCCTAGCACAACAATGGGGTTCGAGGCGAAATGGTAAAGGGCGAAAAGGGACCCGCCAAATCCAAAAAATTGCCAATTCCCCGATTTTCCTGATTCTATCTTTACCTTTGCGTATCACATGAGCCAAACATATCCCCCTGAATTTCAAAAATTCTTGCAACCAACATTTTTTATTGATAGCGACCATCCGGAGGTGATTGAATTTGCGAAGAAGCATACCCAAGGCCTTGCGACAGATAAAGAAAAGGCGGTGGCCCTATATTATGCTGTTCGAGATTCGTTTCGTTACGACCCTTACCATGTGGATCTTCATCCCGACAAATTGAAGGCAAGTGTGGTGCTAAAGCATGGATTTGGTTATTGTGTGGAGAAAGCAAACTTATTGGCAGCTTGTGCTAGAGCTGTAGGGATTCCGGCCCGATTGGGATTTGCAAATGTGAAAAACCACCTGAGTACGGAAAAGCTGATACGGATTCTACGTTCCGATATTTTTGTATTCCACGGTTACACCGAATTGTGGCTGGAAGGGAAATGGGTGAAAGCAAGTCCGGCGTTTAACTTAGGACTTTGTGAAAAATTTGAGGTTCCAGCTGTTGATTTCAACGGTATGGATGATGCGGTATTTCAGCAGTTTGATGGAGAAGGACGGCAGTTTATGGAGTATGTGAAAGACCATGGCAGTTTTGACGATTTGCCAAGGGAACAATTTATTGCCGAACTTAGGGCTTTTTATCCCCATTTGTTTGAAGGGGTGGATGTGGGTGGAATGAATTATAAATGGGAAGCTTAGCGGTAAATAGCGGTGAAACAAGGGCAAAAGAAAAACCATCTGATTGTTTTTTTATCCAACTTTCCGTTTGGATTTGGTGAGCCATATTTTGCCTCTGAGCTGCCTTATTTGGTGCAAGTCTTTGATAAAGTGAGTGTTGTACCAGCCGACCTTACACCTGGAATTAGTACCGAAACGATGGCTTTTCCTCTGCCTCCCGGCGTGAATGTGTTGGATTGGAAATCTGATTTTTTGTTGAAATTTAATGGGACTAATCTGGTCAAGGCTGTTTTGTCTACAGGATTTTGGAAGGAGGTAAAGTGGATGCTATTTGTATTGAAGCCACAAGACAAGAAACTTGCCTTTAAGATAGCTTTGATGTCGTGGATGCGGGGACAATCCTATGCAACCTATCTTCAGTCTGCCTTTTTAGATCAGGATTTGAACGAAAATACTTTCTTTTATTCGTATTGGTGCACTGATGTGAGTTTGGGTATGGCCATGTTGAAGGCGAAAGGGCGGAAGGAAACCATGGTTTCGCGTATTCATGCCTGGGATTTGTATTTTGAACGGGACAAGAGTGGTTATTTACCCTTTAGGCGGACTATCTTTTCGAACCTTGATGCCCTATTTTCCATTTCTGGATTAGGAAAGAAATACTTGCTAGAGAAGTTGGGGCAAGATTTGGAAGAGAAAATTCGGATTGGCCGGCTCGGTTCAGATCCTATTCATGCTAAGACTGAAGTGGCCGATAGCCAGGTTTTTCGGATACTCAGTGTATCGAAAATTATTCCGCTCAAACGGATTGAGCTTTTGGTAGAAAGTTTGGCCATTGCCCAGCGAACCATACCAATTGTTTGGCATCATTTAGGTGGTGATGATGCCGCCATGCAAGCATTGGCTGCCACCCAGCTTTCGGCCATGGAATTTAGGTTTCTGCCATTGCAAGGAAAGGAAGCCTACTATAAACACCTTTCTGAACATCCTTATGACCTTTTGGTAAACCTTAGTACCAACGAAGGCCTGCCGGTGACCATGATGGAAGCTATGTCGCTTGGGATACCGGTATTAGCCACACATGTAGGAGCCGTTTCTGAAATTGTGCAAGACGGAGAAAACGGTTGGTTGCTTCCGGTGGATTCGAGTCCGGAAAGAATAGCCCAAAAACTTATTGCTATAGCCCGACTAAGTAGAGAAGAGGTAGAAGGGTTTAGGCGGCGTGCATTGGAAAAATGGGAGAATGAATTCAATTCTGCCCAAAATTACCCAGAATTTGCTAAGACAGTTTTAAATATTTAACACAGGGCCTGGTTGTCAGTTGTTTACCTTTGTCTATCTAATCGAGAAATTTACTATCTTTGCCGCCCTTTTTAAAATGAGGAAATATTTCATTCTTTTGGTTTTGTCTTTTTTGCTTGTGGGTACGGCCTGCAAGTACCAGAAGATTTTGAAAAGTACAGACCTCAATCTGAAGTACGAAATGGCTGTGAAATACTATGAAAAAAAGGATTACAGTCGGGCGTTTCCATTGTTTGAGGAGTTGTTGAATTTGTATAAAGGAACAGCCAAAGCACAAGACATTTATTACTACTATGCCATGTGTAATTATGGTTTGGATGATTACGCACTAGCAAGTTACCATTTCAAGAATTTTGTTTCCACCTTCCCTAATAGTCCGAAGGCGGAGGAATGTGCTTATATGGGTGCTTATTGTTATTTTATGGATTCGCCAAATTACACCTTGGATCCAACGAGCACTGAAACCGCCATTAACGAGTTGCAATTGTTTATCAATAAATTTCCTACCAGCACCCGAGTTCAAACTTGTAACGATTTGATGGACAAGCTAAGAGGGAAATTGGAAACTAAAGATTATCAAACGGCCAAACTTTATTTTAAGGTTGAAAATTATAAGGCGGCCATTATTTCCTTTGACAACTTAGTGAAGGAGTTTCCGGAAAGCAGCCGAAGAGAAGAATGTTACTTTTTAGCCTTGAAATCGCGTTATCTCTTGGCTATCAATAGTATAGAAGAAAAGAAATACGAACGTTTAGAAGACGCCAAAAAAGCCTATTTCCAGTTTGTAGATTTATATCCGAAATCTAGCTACCTTAGCGAAGCGGAACGTTTCTACGACGGAACAACAAAAGAAATTTCCAAAACCAAATACCGTTCAAAATCATAATCAATCATGAGCGAAAAGAAAAACAAAGCCTCTTTGTCAACCATCACCCGTGATGTGCGCCAGTTCGATAAAGAAAGTGGCAACATTTACGAGTCCTTGGCCATTATAGCCAAAAGGGCCAACCAAATTTCTGTGGATGTGAAAGAAGAATTAAGTTCCAAATTGGAAGAATTCCAAACTGCCACCGATAACTTGGAGGAAATGTACGAAAACAGGGAGCAAATCGAAATCTCTAAACAATATGAAAGGATGCCGAAACCTACGTTGATGGCAATTCAAGAGTTTTTGGATGGAGAAATCTATTCCCGTAACCCAGCCAAAGAAGAAGGTATTTAATTCCTTCGAAAGCAAATCAATTCAAGCCTGCACAATAACCGCGGGCTTTTCTTGTTAATGGAAGCTGCCATGTTGGAAGGTAAAAAAATAGTATTGGGCGTTTGCGGAGGCATTGCTGCCTACAAATCTGCTTTGTTGGTAAGGCTTTTGGTAAAGCAAGGGGCCGAGGTAAAAGTTATTATGACATCCTCTGCCCAAACCTTCATATCGCCCTTAACTTTGGCTACACTGAGCAAAAATCCGGTCCTTAGCCAATTTTCTTCCTCAACGGATGGCACTTGGAACAACCATGTAGAACTTGGTTTGTGGGCCGATGCGTTGGTAATTGCTCCGGCCACTGCCAACACCTTGGCAAAAATGGCCCATGGAAATTGCGACAATTTGCTTCTAGCAACCTATCTATCAGCTCGTTGTCCAGTACTTTTTGCACCGGCCATGGATTTGGATATGTACAAGCATCCTGCTACCAGGCAAAACATCCAAACCTTGCAGGACTATGGCAATTTACTTATTCCGGCAGAAACGGGAGAACTAGCCTCCGGACTTAGCGGTGAAGGTCGGATGGCTGAGCCTGAAAACATTGTTGCAGCGCTTAAGCTCCATTTTTCGAAAAACTTAAAGCTGAATGGGAAGAAAGTTTTGATTTCTGCTGGTCCTACCTACGAAGCTATCGACCCTGTTCGGTTTATTGGAAACCATAGCACAGGCAAAATGGGCATTGCCCTTGCTGATAAGGCCAGATCGATGGGAGCTGAGGTAACCTTGGTTTGTGGTCCAACCACAGTTGCTTCCAACCCTTTAATAAAACGTATTAATGTGTTATCGGCCGAGGAGATGTCTGAAGCTATACACACCCTTTTCCCTGCTACAGATATTTGCATTATGGCAGCAGCTGTAGCGGATTACAAACCATCCCAAGTGGCCACGGAGAAGATGAAAAAGAAAGATCAGCCCTTGAGCTTGATGCTAGAAAAGACACAAGATATTTTGGGCGGATTGGGAAAAATAAAAACGAAAAAGCAAGTGTTGGTAGGGTTCGCACTTGAAACCCAAAATGAGTTGGAATACGCTATGGGAAAACTGGAAAAGAAAAATTTGGATTTGGTTGTGCTTAATTCGTTGCGAACACCGGGGGCTGGATTTGGACATGATACAAATGCGGTAACACTGATTACTAAAGACAAGCAGATGGAAAAATCGGCCTTAATGCCAAAAACTGCCATTGCTGAAATAATCCTTGAAAAAGTAGCTACTTTAGCCGACTAAACCATGCGGAATATTCTCTACATCCTTTGTTTGCTTACGCTGTCGCACTTGAGCTATGCACAAGAGTTGAATTGCCAGGTTACTGTTAATGCTCAGCAAATCAATGGAGATAAAACCATTTTTGATGTGCTGAAAAAGCAGGTGGCAGACTTCATGAACAATACCAGGTGGACCAACGGAGATCAGTATAAATCGGAGGAAAAAATTGAGTGCAGCATCTTGATTAATGTGCAGGAAAGAGTGACGACGGAAGAGTTTAAGGGCACAATTCAGATTCAAAGTCGGAGACCTGTATATAAAACCAATTACAACTCTGTAATTATAAACCACTTAGATCCTGATTTTCAGTTTCAATATGTGGCAAACCAGCCCTTGATTTTTAATGAAAATACTTATAATGGCAACTTAATTTCGGTATTGGCTTTTTATGCTAATATGATCGTTGGAATGGATTATGAAACATTTTCCAAGAAAGGAGGGGAGGCTAATTTTCAGAAGGCTGTGACTATTGTTAACAATGCCCAAAATGCGGCAGAAAAAGGGTGGAAAGCCTTTGATAACAACCGAAACCGCTATTGGTACTCGGAGAATATTTTGAATCCGCGTTTCGTCTTGGTAAGGGAATCGTTGTACAACTACCACCGCTTGGGTTTGGATGTGATGACCGATAAGCTGGAAGATGGAAAAAAGGTAATCCTGCAATGCATCGATGATATTCAAAAGGTTGCCAAGGATCAGCCAAACTCCTTTTTGCTTCAGTTTTTCTTTAACGCAAAGGGGGACGAAATCATCAATATTTTTAAAACGAATACTACCCCCGATATACAAGCCCAGGTTATTCAAAAAATGAAGAATATGGATCCGGGTAACGCGATTAAATACGATAAAATAGTAGGGGGAAATTAGGATTCCACGGAATAGATAACAAAGAATTGCGGACCGCGAATTCACGAGTTTAGTTAAAAGCAAGAATAGCCGCGAAGAAAGAAAGGGAGGACAAGGACAAGGGAGCCGAGAATGCACGAGCCTAGTGAGGAAAAATTTTTGCCGGTAGTTCACGAATTTGAGAAAAAATGCCGCGAATTCACGAAAGGGAAGGAAATGCAGACCGCGAATTCACGAATTGGAGGTTAAAAAATGTGGATCGCGAATTCACGAATTTGAGAAAAAATGCCGCTAATTCACGAAAGGTAATGAAATGCAGACCATGAATTCACCAATTGGAGGTTGAAAAATGTGGATTGCTAATTCACGAATGGAAGGACACGGAAATGCCGAATGCGAATTCACGAATTGGAGGTTAAAAAATGTGGACCACGAATTCACGAATTTGAGAAAAAATGCCACGAATTCACGAAAGGGAAGGAAATACAGACCGCGAATTCACGAATGGGAAGGTAAGGAAATGCTGAACGCGAATTCACGAATCTTGTGATAGGGAAATTGTAGCCACGAATTCACGAAAGGGAAGGTAAGGAAATGCTGAACGCGAATTCACGAATTGGAGGATGAATAATATGGGTTGCGAATTCACGAAAGGGAAGGTAAGGAAATGCTGAACGCGAATTCACGAATCTTGTGATAGGGAAATTGTAGCCACGAATTCACGAAAGGGAAGGTAAGGAAATACAGACCGCGAATTCACGAATTGGAGGATGAATAATATGGGTTGCGAATTCACGAAAGGGAAGGTAAGGAAATGCTGAACGCGAATTCACGAATCTTGTGATAGGGAAATTGTAGCCACGAATTCACGAAAGGGAAGGTAAGGAAATACAGACCGCGAATTCACGAATTGGAGGATGAATAATATGGGTTGCGAATTCACGAAAGGGAAGGTAAGGAAATGCTGAACGCGAATTCACGAATCTTGTGATAGGGAAATTGTAGCCACGAATTCACGAAAGGGAAGGTAAGGAAATACAGACCGCGAATTCACGAATTGGAGGATGAAAAATATGGGTCGCGAATTCACGAATGGGAAGGAAATGCAGACCGCGAATTCACGAATTGGAGGATGAATAATATGGGTCGCGAATTCACGAATTTGAGAAAAAATGCCACGAATTCACGAAAGGGAAGGAAATGCAGACCGCGAATTTACGAATTGGAGGATGAATAATATGGGTCGCGAATTCACGAAAGGGAAGCCAAGGAGATGCTGAACGCGAATTCACGAATCTTGTGATGGGGAAATTGTAGCCGCGAATTCACGAATGGGAGGCTAAGAAGATACAGACCGCGAATTCACGAAAGGAGGTAAAAATTGTAGCCACAAATGCACAAATGGATAGGCAGACAAACAACCATCTGCTTTTTCGCCAAAGTGAAATGTAAGAACAAGCGGAATTTATCGGAAAAGGTGTTTAGGTTTTTATACTTGCTTTTGGAAAATGAAAATCAAGGAATTACTTAACGCCTAGTTTTAATGATTTTTTACCTTGTTCGCTTTCAACACTTACGGTATATAATCCAGTAGGCAAGGTTGATGTATCCAAAAACAATTTCTTGTTTCCAGTATTTAATAATCCGGGTGAAAATTGACCAACCTTCTGTCCCAATCCATTGAAAACGCTAGCCTGAACACTGCTTCCATACTCCAAGTTAAGCTCCAAACAAACAATTCCTTTGCTTGGGTTTGGAAAGAGGTTTAAATTCAATTCGGCTATTGGTGCTGATACGGAAACAGGCCCTAAAACCTCAAAATTCCAATACCCGTCCGGAGCAGGCATGGGTCTCACTTGGGTTTTTCCTGAATTACTTTGAGCCGCTACATAGTAAAACACTTCGGTTCCCGCAGCTTGTGCCGGAATAAAACCTGTCCAAGTGTCGGTATTGGCATTGGTTAGGTTCATAGCCACGGCTTGGTAGGCTTGGGAAGTATCGGTGGTGTAGTATAGTGTTGCACTCGCAATTCCGCTGCGGTGCTTTATCCAAGCATCTACTTGGTAGGGTGAAGCGGTGTTGTAAGTGTCGTCCAAGGCTTGATGTGTAATCAACAAAGGGTCGGCCGACATCACTTCTTTGGTAATGCAATGCAAGGCCCCGCTGGCTTGAATAATATCGTTGCAATCGATAAACTGGATTTTATAACCAGGCAAAGCCGATTCCCAAATACGCAAGGCCGTGGTATCGTATTCCTCATAATATTGGGTAACCAGCACCGTTTTGTTTACAAAAACCGCATTGGTGTAAGTGAGGTAAGCCCCTTGATCATCAGGGTAATAGGGGTTGCCGTTCCAAATTTCGGGCGGACTAGGTATTCGCACAATTTTGTAAGGGGTGCCAAAAACCGAAGGATAATTGTTTTGTACGTATTGCAAATTGGCTTCAATCTGCGGTCCATCAGCCACTCCCGCCGGATACTCGCCCCAAAGCAAAGTTTCTTCATCGAGTAGCTTCAAGTGCATATCTATGTGGTGAATGCCGTCGTAAGGCAAAGTTGGCATTCTTACATACCGTTCGATACCCATAAAGCGCTTCATTATGGTATCAATCTGTGCCGCGGTTTTCGTTGGGTTTTCGTCCAATATCAACTCCGACGAAAAAGCCGTTCCATAACCATCCACCATAAAATTGCCACCCGTATGCACCAAATCGTTGGGTGTTTGGGTGAGTGAAAACATCGGAATTTGGGTAGCATCCGATAGCTTTTCAGGCACCAAATCATCGTCGGGACGGGGCCGATTGTAAATCCAATCCACCATGTAAAGCGAGTCCACCGCATTCGTATACACATTCCATTGCCCATAATCTCTTGACCAAACCGAGTTAAATGGCACCTCGAGGTAACGAATATTAGAAAGCGGAATATTGTTGTTGGTTAGACTAGTTTTTACTGCCATACTATCGTCGCAAACCACCCACACCGTAGTTTCCAGGCGGGCCCAGCGAATAATGTCCCTCACGGTAGGCAGGTAACTGGTCCAGGCCACCAAAAGTCCGTCAATTTCTTCCCATTCGGCCGCCGCTCTAACAGGCGAAGTAGGCGGGTCAAACACCAACAAACCTCCAGCCTGGGCGCTTTTATGGTGAAACGACTCGAGGTAGGCCGGCATGGCTTTTTCCTCAGCTGGACTCAAGGAATGGGGCAAGTTTTGGGTAAATCCGCTATAACCCAACAGTATGAAGACAAAAAGGAAGATTCGTTTCAACATCATGCAGCTAAAGTATTGAAAAACAAGATACCGCACTCAATTCGACCTTAGCTGGAATTCTTTTTAGTGTTCATTTTTTTTGCTGGTCCCCAACCGCCCTTACACCATTTTTAGTCCATCGCAGCTGTGTTATTGGCGGTTGGGGACCCGCCAAATCAAAAAGCAATTCCATCTACCGAACTTTTTGAAGCACAGCAGGTTTGGAATGCCACTCAAAAAACAAGGCGTCTGGGTCCCATTTGGCGCGAATCGACTGAACAGTTTCCAAATTGGCATCGCTCATAAAACGAAAGGTACGTTGATGCAGCCCTTCGTCGGCCAATTGGATTCCCGAGGATAAATGCTCCATTATACGCATGGTTTCGAAAGCCCATTTCCCATATTTTGCCGTATCGTTGGGACTTTTCCAACAGGAGTATAAAGCCAAATACAGCTTATCTTCCTTGCTGTGGGCCATGTGGTTGGGCACTTGATCGGGCTGCCAATTGAGCCATAAAAAGTGAGAAGGAGCCGGTGGTAAGGTTTGGGAAATTTCCCGGATAAAGGGCATCAATTCGTCTATACTGGCATGGGTCCACATATTGTCTACTCCCCAATGGTGGTTCTCCGGATAATGTAGCATCACGGAACGGTACATCAACTCTATTCCCGGGTCAAAACAAGGCAGCGTAAGTTTGGCCTTTTTTCGGATAGGACTTTCCTGGATAAACCGTTTTGCCTCCTCAAACTCTTCCTTGGTATCGGCAAAAATGGGTGCCAAAACCTCCATTCCCGGCCCCATAAAACCCATAACATTGCGGTTCATCAACATTTGAAACTCAACCGCTTTCGACACCTCCGGACCAATGCTATGCGCCCAACGGTAAGTCGCTTCCATATCTTTCATGGCAAAGGTTTGGAATAGCACCCCTCGGTACTTTGGCAAGGGAAAAAGTTGGAGATAAAATTTAACGACAATACCAAAGAAGCCGGGCCCTGAACCTCTAGCCGCCCAAAACAAATCGGCATTTTCGTTTTCGTTGGCATGCACGAGTTCGCCATTGGCCGTAACAATATCCATAGCCAAAATATGCTGGCAAGCTATCCCCAATTTACGACCATTCCAACCATATCCGCCCTGGAGCAAATATCCTCCGATGCAAACCCCTTTGCAATGACCAGCCGGGAAAAACAAGGATTTGTCATACAAGGCTTTCATTAAATCACTGCCACCAACCCCAGGACCTGCTTGGGCAACCAAAAATTCTTTGTTGATGGAATACTTGTTGAAATGCTTCATCAACATCAACAGACTGCCCTCCCGAATAAAATTGGCACTGAAACTATGTCCACCGGAACTTATAGCGATTTTCTTTCCAATGCGTTTGGCATATTTCACGGTTTGGATAACATCTTCAACGGTTCTCGGCTCAACCACTATGGCCGGCCGCTTTCCTGAATCCCATTTATTGAACAAAGTCCCCATCACTACCGAATCAAAAGTAGTCTGCTCGGGAAGGATGGTTTGACCAGAAATGGCAAATTCATTGGTATGAAAAGCCTGGTAAAGCTCTGGAAGAAACCTTGCTAAGTGGCCCATTTCCTCGCTGCAATGCACCAATAAATCCTGTGCAAAATGATTGGGCAAGGTTTTTAAGGTTTTACCCAGTTGCAAAGCCCAATCCGGAAGCTTGAAATTTCCTCTGCTACCGATGTATTCCCCCCCAAGCCAAAAACGAGAACGCATTTCGGAACCTCTTTCGGTAAGCCTCACCTGATGGATTAAATAGCCAAAGTCGATGGGCATGGTAGGATGTCCGATTCGGGCACAAATAAACAACTGCCTTTCCTTAGCATTCAGCGATTCGGCCGAAAAGCCAAATTCCAAGGGCGATTTGAACTGTATGGAGGCGTCCAACAAATTTGAACCAATGTATTCTCGAATGATGGAGTTGCGCCCAATGTAACAAAGGTCGCTCCTACCATCTTCCCACCTAGCCGAAACATGGGCCTTGGGATGCCAAAGCTTATACCGCTGATCTTGACAACCATGCCACCCAAACCACCAATCCCACATTTTAGGTGTTACCCCTGGCATGTCGGTTAAAGCCGCTACCCGTATGCTACCATCTTTGCTAAGGGTATATCCATTTTCATTTAAACTATAGCCACTGCCTTCAAGCTTATACGCCAAGTCGAAATCAGGCAAACTTCCCTCGGCCAAAGGTTGCATTTGGCAAACCCGTTTGATTTCCTCCGTTGCCTGACAAATTTCTTCATTGTAAAAAGAGGCAATTTCTCCTTTTCTGTCCTCGTTTGAATACCCTAAATAGGATTTGGCCATGGTTTTCGTTCTATACAACTACAAAAGTAGGTTTACTCGTCCACCCCGACACTTGAATTAATTCAAGAAATATGGCCATTTGATTTCAAAACCCCAGCTACAAGCAAGGATAAAAATGTACGATCGCTAAGGCCTATTCGGTATTATTTCCTTTTTAATTTTGAAAGCCACTCCGGCGAAATACCCATCAGCTCGGCAATGTATTTGGAGGGCACTTTTTGTATCAAGGAAGGAAGGTTTTTGAGGAAATACATATAAAGATCCTCCGAACTGTAGGCAATAATCTTGAGTTTCAAATCATTTTCTTCTGTCAATGCCTTGATAACCGTTGAAACAAAGAACTGATTCAGTCCTTCATCCTTACTTTTCAAAGCTTCCAAGGCCACCTTGGGAAAAGTTAGTACCAAAGAGTTGGCAATAGCCCTTAATTCGCAATGGGTAGGATTTCCGTCAAAAAAACTATCTATACAAGCCATAAAAGGATGAATATCGTCTAAATAGAAATTGATTGTTTTGTAAACCTCCTTTTCTTCGTCAATATACCGGCAAACAAATCCTCCTTTCACAACGATAAACAAGGTGTCGTTTACCTCCCCCGGACCAATCAAAACGGTATTGGACTTCACTTCTTTAAAGGAGCCTATCCGTAGCATTTCCTCCAAAACCCCTTCACCAAAAGAGGGCAGGTTTAATGGTGCTAAAAAGGGAGTTAAATCCATGGAACAATTGGAAAAGGGTGGAAAGATAAAACGAATTTTTCATGAAATCGACGATTCGTGCGCCTATTCCTATCCGAACTATTTCTTTTTTGTATCCTTGTCCAAGGTCTGGTGCCAAGCCTTTTGGGGCCTGCTATTCGGGTATCCATTTTCCAATCGGTACGTTTTTCTTTCGTTTGTAAAATCCCACCACTTTTTGCTCCTATCGCCGGTATTGGCTACATGGCTAATCAGTCTAAATTGGTCTTCTACACAGGGGTCTACCCAATACCCTATTTTCTGCTCATAGGCATCGGTAAGTTCCCAACCCGTTGTTCCTTGTAGTGCAGCAATCGAAAAATAACCAAGGAAAACCAAATCTTGGGCAAATCGAATACCCACTGAATCTAAAGTCTGAAATTCCACCAAAGCCCTTAATTCCATTGCCCTTTCGGTGGGCACTCCTAGCAACACTTCTATTTCGTCGCTTGCAAAATCGAGCAATTGCAATGGTCTCAGTTTATGAGCCTTCAGGCTAGTCTTTTCTGCTTCAGTAAGTGGTAATTTTATGGTTTTCAACGGATTAAACTAATAGAATTTTCATTTAGCAGTAACCGAAAGTATACAATTACAAACAGCTACGGCATAGCAACTGGCAAATTACTGGCAAAATGCAGAATAAAACCTAGATTATACAATAGAATAATTGTTTTGGTTTGAATTGAAAATTTCTAATCTGAAATTGGGTGTAAAGCTGCGTAGCTGCGTTATGTGTATAGGTTAAAATATTGGATTGGATTCATGCGAGCTCCAGGGGAGCGGTATGTCTATTCTAACCCCGAATGAACATCATATTTCGTCTAATTTTATTGTTGTTTTTAGTTGAAGAATTGGACTGTTATTTTGTATCCTTAGCATTGGTAAAACCAATCATATGTCGCACCTCTGGTGCTTAAGGTGAATCCTTGTTGTTTTTTATTCTATAAACATGCCGCACCTAAAGGTGCTAAGAGCTTTAAGCCAATTCAGCTTAATTTTATTCTCAACTTAATCGACAGGAGAATTTTTAATTCCGAACTACTTTATTTAATTGTGTTGATAACAATATAGCATTTCTAATGCGGAATTTGGGTTAAATAAAGCAACATTTGGTTGATGCTTATCCTGCTTCAAAACGATTTATCTTAAAAAGTTCCGAGCCTAAATTCCTTTATAATCCGTGTAGCCTATTGCATCAGCCGTATAGAAGCTGGCATTATCGGCGGTATTCAAGGGCAAACCTTTTTCCACCTTTTTAGCGAAATCCGGATTGGCCAACAGACTTTTCCCAAAGGCTACCAAATCGGCTTTCCCTTTTTGTAGCAGTTCTTCGCCGCTTTCTGGTGTAAGTCCATTGCACAAAATCAAGGTATTGGTAAAAGCTTCCCGAATACCATTCAAGGTGCGCTCTTCCATACTTGGGTTGATAGACAAATGGATATAGGCAATGTCCATCTGCTGCAGTTTCTGGGCCAAATAGGTATAGGTTTGATACACCTCATCAACAGGGTAAGCGGCCATATCATTATAAGTGGAGTAAGGCGAAAAACGGATACCAATTCGCTCCTTTCCAATAGCTTTATCCAACTTCTCCACAATATCCAACACAAACCTACACCGACTTTCGATGCTCCTTCCAAAGCTATCATCCCGGTTATTTACAATGGGGTTCAGAAACTGTTCCAACAAATAACCATTGGCCGAATGCAATTCTACCCCGTCAAAACCCGCTTGAATGGCATTCTTTCCCGCTTCCACAAAGGCATTTACCACCTTATCTACCCCTTCTGTTGTTAGGGCCAAAGGCTGGGAATTGTCCTGCATCTGCTTGGAGTCGGTATAAATTTTCCCACTTGGCTTTTGCGAACTCGGACCAATCAAATAAAAACCCTTGGGCAAATTCGCCTCATGCCCAACCCTTCCCGTATGCATCAACTGCATAAATATTTTCGCCCCTTTTTTATGAACGGCTTGGCTAACCTTTTTCCAGGCTTCCAGCTGCTCTCGGTTAAAAATCCCCGGAATGCGCGCATAGCCTAAGCCTTCGGGCGATGGTGAAACGCCTTCGGTAACAATTAATCCTATATCCGCACGCTGAGCATAATACTCCATCATGAGCTCGTTCGGAACATTGCCTATCGCCCTGCATCGGGTCATTGGCGCCATTACAATGTGATTTTGGAGAGACAGTCCTTTGCTTTTGTAAGGACTCAACAGTTTCAATTCAGCCATATTCTTTCGGGGTGCAAACCTAGGCATTGTAAACGATGAAGCCTAATGAGAAATTGCAAACTTTTGTGAAAGTGAAAAGCCTTGTCGATAAACCAGGAAATTAACCAACAATAAAGGTGCTTTCTGAGTTAATAGGCCGGTTTTTTGGCGGGTCCCATTCGCCCTTTTCCTTGGAGCAAAATCTAAGCTGTGTACTAGGCGAATGGTCGGGCTTTTCACTGCAAGTCCTCGTCCAGCCTACGCTAGCGCTGCGTCTGGCCTGTGGGCTTTTCGTTGCAATCCCTACCCGGACTGGATACTAAACAGCGGTAGCCTTAATTATACTGTTGGTGTTGAACTTTTTTTTTTTGATGCTTGATACATGATTTAGAGGTATTTAAGCTCACACATCCATTTTTTCACCATACCTATTCAAACCTTCGCTTACTTTGCACCTGTTATGTTATCCCAACGACAGGTCCTTAAGCTTCAACAAAAGCTCAGCCCTCAGCAAATTCAGCTCATGAAAATGCTGCAAGTACCCGTTATGGAGCTCGAACAACGTATCAAAGAAGAACTGGAAGTAAACCCAGCCCTCGAAGAAGGGATGGACGAAAACCCCATGGACGATTCTAACCTCAACGATGAGGCCCCTGAAGAGTTTGCCAGCCAAGACGACCTCGGCGATCATGAAGACCAAGAAAGGGAAGATTTCGATATGGATCCCTACCTCGACGACGATGAAATTCCAGACTATAAACTCTATGCCAATAATACTTCCCCCGATGAGGAAAGAAAAGAAATTCCTTATGCCGGTGGAACTGGTTTTCAGGAATACCTAACCTCCCAAATCGGTCTGCGTAACCTCTCCGAAAAAGAAAACGAAATAGCCTTGACCATCATCGGGAATATCGACGACGATGGCTATATGCGCAGAGAATTGTATGCACTCGCCGACGACCTAGCCTTTTCCCAAAACATCGATTGTAGCGAAAAGGAAATCGAAAAAGTGCTGAAGGAAGTACAAGAACTGGATCCTCCCGGTGTAGGTGCACGAAATTTACAAGAATGTTTGGTCATTCAACTGAAACGCAAACCACTCAAAAAAACAGTTCGACATGCGCTCGAAATTTTAGAGGAAGAATTTGACGAGTTTTCTAAACGACATTTCGATAAAATCGGCAAAAAACTCGAACTAAGTGAGGAGGAGCTGAAAGCAGCCGTCAACGAAATTCTTCACCTGAATCCTAAACCAGGCGGCTCTGTAAGCGAAGTGAGCAAGTCGGTACAAGATATTATTCCCGACTTTTACCTCACCGAAACCGATGGCGAACTCGAGCTAAGCATGAATAGCCGAAATGCCCCCGAACTTCGTGTGAGCAAGGCCTATGTGGAAATGCTTCGGGAATATGGCAAGAATAAAAAACTAAACGATAAACAGAAAAAGGAGGCGGTTGCCTTTGTTAAACAAAAAATAGATGGCGCCAAATGGTTCATTGATGCTATCAAGCAAAGGGAAAACACCTTAATGGGAACCATGCAAGCCATCATTAATTACCAATGGGAATACTTTCAGGAAGGCGACGAGACCAAAATGAAGCCGATGATCCTGAAAGATATTGCCGATCTGGTAGGATTGGATATTTCTACCATCTCCAGAGTAGCCAATAGCAAGTACGTCCAAACCCATTTTGGCACCTATCCCCTCAAATATTTCTTCTCCGAAAGCCTTAGCACCGACAGCGGTGAAGAGGTTTCAAGCCGAGAAGTGAAGAAAATTCTGGAAGATAGTATCAACGCAGAAGACAAACACAACCCTTTGGCCGACGATAAACTCTGCCTAATTTTACAAGCCAAAGGATACAATATCGCCCGCCGAACCGTTGCTAAATACAGAGAACAACTCGGAATACCGGTTGCCCGTCTCCGGAAAGAATTATAAGCCGTTTTGCCTTGCTCGAATGTCTATTCGGGTGAATTATGGTTTTTCAACTACATTTTTTTTCCACAAACGCTAAGATTCCAAATCTAACCTTACTTTAGCTTTTTCTTACGATTTGTCGCAAATGCCTAAGCTAAAAACCCTACTCTTTCTCTTTTTAAGTCTTTTCATAATTGAAACGTTTGCTATGCCCGATGGTCCGGATAAAATAAAAATGACCAAGGCTAGGCTAAAATTCAATGAACAGGATTATACCGCTGCCTTGAAAATTTATCAGGATATGTACAACCAGTTTCAAGAAGATGCTGAATTGAACTTCCGAATCGCGGAATGCAAAATCATGCTAAACGACCAAACGGGTGCCATTCCTTATCTTGAAAAAGCTCGCACCAACAACGATAAAATTGACAAAATGCTTTACCTCTTCCTAGGAAAAGCATACCAAGAGGCTGATCGTCAGGAAGAGGCCATTAAAGCCTATGAGAGTTTTTACAATGTAAAAGGGGTCGAAAAATCGGATGCCGAACAAGCCATTTTTTACAAAAAACAATGCCAAACAGCCCTTGAATTAATCAAACACCCCGTTCAGGTGCGTATAACAAATATGGGTGAAAAAATTAATTCAGACCACAACGATTACCACCCTTCCTTTACCGCCGATGGTAAAACCATGATTCTTACCAGCCGCAGAGGCGATGGAAAAAATGCCAAGAAAGACCCCAATGATGGCGAGTTTTTTGAAGATATTTTTATCACACACTTCAACGATACAACCAGAGAATGGGATAAAGTTGAACCTGTTATCGGTGCCCTAAATACGGATGGTCACGATGCCGCTTTCAGTATCACGGCTGATGGTAAAAGAATTTTGAGCTACAAAAACGAAAACGGTGGGGATATTTTCCAAAGCAAAGCCAATAAAGGCGGGAAATGGAGTGCGCCCACAGCTTTCCCCAAAACGATCAATTCTCCCTATTGGGAAAGCTACGCCTGCCTAAGCCCCGATGGAAAAACCATGTACTTCGTTAGCGAAAGAAAAGATGGCTTCGGTAATGGCGATATTTATATGTCCAAAAAAGAAGGACGAGATGGCTGGGGAAAGCCTGAAAACCTTGGTCCTAAAGTAAATTCCACCGAAGATGAAGTGGGGGTTTTCCTTCACCCTGATGGTAAAACCTTGTTCTTTAGCTCTAAAAGATCGAATTCCATGGGTGGATACGACATTTTCAAAACGAGCTTTGATGGTACCGAATGGAGCAGCCCCGAAAACCTTGGCTACCCTATCAATACTACCGGAGATGAAGTAGATTTTGTGCTTGCTACCGATGGCAAAAAGGGGTATTTCGTTTCAAAAAGAGAAGGGACCTTGGGTGGTTTCGATATCTTCCAAGTAGATCTAAGTGCTCACAATATTATGGGCTCCACCGATTTCAAAGCACAAGCCACAAACGGCCTTTCTATCCTAAAAGGAACTGTAATCGACAAGGATGCTAATACAATCTACGGTGCGACTATTAAGGTTTTGAATGCGGATGGCAAAGAAGTGGCCACCGGCGAATCAGACGAGGAGGGAAATTACTTTTTAACCTTGGAAGGCGATAAAGACTATACGGTTCAATATGCCGCTGCTGGTTTCGTCGACAATTCTATAAAGGTTTATCTTCCAAAAGAAGCAGGGTCAACAGCTACTGTTTCTAAAGCCTTGGTGTTAGAAAGGAAATAAGCCAGGGCATTGGGTTTCTTGAGATCAAAGCAACCAATGCAATAAGCCTGTTCCCATCATCAATCCATCTAACCAGAAGTAATAATAATAGTCGGAAGGCTTTTGTTGGTGAATGGGTAATAGCAAGGCTAAACCCAGGCCGGGACCTGCCAATTGCAAAAAACTTCGCCATTCAAAATCTTCCCATACAAAGGCCCAAGCACTGAGAAAGAACACCAGTAGGCAAAACAATACTACTACTTTTGTTTGTTTCCAGGTGAGCGAATAAACGATATTCTTTAATCCTTGCTGAAGGTCCGATTCCTTATCCTTACTATCGAATAAAATACAAATGGGTAGGATCAAGGCTAGACGATTGAGAAAAAACAACCAAACTTCAGGTGATTCTTCCATTTCCCATTCGGCAAGCGGAAGAAAAATGGTAGTTAAGGTCCAAACCAAAGCCAGATAAACAGTTTTACCAATGGCTATTTTTCGAAGGATTACAAAGGGCTGAAAGGGAATTTTAGGAGCCGTATATAAAAAGGTCGCCAAACCTAAACCACAGGCATACAATTGGGAACGAAAATCCAATTGAAAGAACAAATACAAGCATGCTGGGGCGGAAAGAAAAAAAGTCCCTAATAAAAATTGCTTATGGGCCAAGGTCCAAGCTTCCCGTTCTCGGCCAACTAGGGTTTCTCCCGACAAAAACCAATGCAAGGAATAACTACAAAGTGTTCCAAAAAAAACAAACAACAACAACAACGCATTAGAAGGAAAATAAAAGATAGAATAGCTTGTCTCCGCCATGACAACCGCCACAACAGCAATAAACAGATTCCCGAAAATCAAATAATTGATACCCTTTCTAACCCAACTCATCCCTTGATTAGGAAGAACTTACTTTGTTCCTCCTGCGCCAGCAAGTTTGGTTTCAAAAACTTTCCCACCTTTAATATAAAGGGTTTTGAGTAGTTTTCCTGTGGCATCATAAACATTATGCTTCCCTTCTACAAGTACCTTGTTTTTAAACGTACCTTCCTTCTCTATTTTATTTTTATCACCCTTGTAGTAAGTAGTAAATTGTCCATCAGGAATCGCACCCAATTCTTTTGGAGGTTCTTCCTTTTTGGCTTCAACCAACATCGGACCAACAGGTGCTTTCGGACGATCCACCGGATTGCCTAGGTCGTAGTTCTTAGTATTGCCTGGGTCAATTTTTCCATCATTGAAGTATTTCTCAGCCTTCATAGATCCGTTTTCATAATACTCCTTTAAAATACCGCTCTCCTTTCCATCTCTCCAATCGCCTTCATACATGGGATTTCCATTGGCATAATAATATTTTTGTGGCCCTTCCCTTTTTCCATCCGAATTAAACTGCCAATCATAAAACAATACCCCGTTTTCGTGGTAATACTTATAGTTGCCTACCCATTTTCTATCCTTCCAATTCCCTTCCTCTTGTAAACGACCATTATCGTAATAAAATTTGGCCGGGCCATTGGGTTGGTTATTGGCAAAAGTGATTTCGCCTTTCAATTTGCTATTTGGATAAAACTTCTTCCAAACACCTACTTTTTTATTGTTAAAGTATTCACCTTCTTCCACCAATTGCCCCTCAGCATAGCCAGGGTTTGAATTGGCTTTATTCAAAACAACCCAATGTCCTTGACGTTGGTCTTGAGCATCTTTTCGGTTAACAGTATCGCCCTTATACATCTCAAATGACTGGGCAAACGATGTGGATGACACCAAAAGGAGGAGAATAATGCGCAGGTTTTTCATTGTTGGACTGGGAAACTTTGCGTTTCAACTGGCAAAGATGAAAAAAAAGAGCAATTTACCAATTTTGGCCGCGATTTTGGTTTGAATGAGCCCAAGGTGTAATATTTAAAGGGATTGCTATTACCTTGCAAGCTCAATTTAAATTGGCTTTGGCTTCCAAAAACTCGAGAAAAAACCAGCACCCGATTGGAATTTTTGATTCTGGAATCGGTGGATTGACTGTGGCAAATGCAATCTGTAAATTGTTACCCCACGAAAGCATCATCTATTTCGGCGATACCGCTCATTTACCCTATGGTGATAAATCTCCAGAAAGCATACGACATTATTCGGCCAAAATTACCCACTACTTAACCGAACAAAACTGCAAGGCCATTGTTATTGCTTGTAATACAGCTTCTGCGTTGGGATTTCAAACCGCTAAAGATATTGCCGGGAGCTCCATTCCGGTAATCAATGTAGTTGACCCTGCTGTTGCCTACCTCTCCCAACACTTTAAAGGCAAACGGGTTGGTATCATAGGAACCAAGGGAACCGTCAATTCCAGAATTTATGTAAACAAATTGGCCAAAGCCGATAAAACGATTGATGTGGCACAATTGGCAACACCTTTGCTCGCTCCCATGATTGAAGAAGGTTTTTTCAATAACAAAATCAGTAAAACCATCATTAACTCGTATTTGGAGAAAAAACCTTTGGCCAATATCCAGGCCTTGGTTTTGGGATGCACCCATTATCCCTTGATCAGACCTGAAATTGATAGCTTCTATAAAAAGAAGGTTCAAGTACTCGACACCTCAGAAATTGTGGCAAAAGCAGTGGCCGAAACCCTCAAGGAAAAAGGGTTGCTGAACGAAAACTTAAGTCTTGGAACAAAAGAGTTTTGTGTTTCAGACTTTACTAAAGGATTTGAAGAAAGCGCTCGATACTTCTTTGATGAGAAAATAAACTTAAAAGAGATTCGACTTTGGAAGGACGAATAAGGCCGTAAACAGGGGTTTTGTAAGAAGTTTTCCTCGAAATTTATGGCCGGATTAGAAGTTATATCCGAAAAAAAGTTTAATGGTATGTGAAGTTTTTTTTGAAATATTAAGAATTGTGTTTACATTTGCTCTACAATTCAAAAATTTCGACCTGGGATAGATTTCTACTTTAATCACTTTTATCGGTCAATTTTACGCTAAATTTTATTAAACCATTGTAAGCCATTTTGTGGCCTTGCATTTGTATTAACCAACCCAAAAAAGGAGGCACCATAAGCATACGTATACTTTGTATTTGTTTAATTAACCATTAAAAACAGGAGGTCACCATGCAAAGTTACGGCCTATCGGACAAACAACTTGTCCACCTTTATGCTAAGGGCAGCGAAAAAGCCCTAGAAGTGTTGTTGCACCGTCACAAACGCAAATTGTTCAGCTATATCAATACGATGGTTAAAGACCGTCAAAAAGCTGAAGATCTTTTCCAAGACACCTTTATTAAAGTTATCGACCAAATCAAATCGGGTCGATACAAAGAACAAGAACGCTTCCTACCTTGGCTGTATCGGATTGCCCATAACTTGGTAATCGACACCTTGCGCAAAGACAAAAAGATGATCATGGAAAGAGCCAATGAAAAATATGACCCTTTGGAACATATTCAGGCCCTCGACACCTCCATCGAAGATAAAATCAATCAAGTAGGTAACGCCTATTTGTTGCGTATGCTTATCAAACAACTTCCCGACAACCAGCAGGAAGTATTGATTATGCGTCACTACAGCGACATGAGTTTCAAGGAAATTGCCGATGTTACCAATGTTAGCATCAACACCGCTCTTGGTCGTATGCGCTATGCCTTGATTAACCTTCGCAAATTGATGGAAGATCACCAATTGCACATGGTAGCTTAAGCCTACCTTTGCAAAAAGCATTAATAGTGAATTTCCGTTCTACCATAAACCATACGCCCGAATTCCCCCACTCTAACGGTGGGGGTTCTGGAAAGGACACTGAAACCTTCTCCGTTCTAGTCGTTGGACAAGGTTTGGCTGGTTCTTGGTTAAGCTATTTCTTATGGAAAAACGGAATCTCATTTCGCATTATCGATAACTTTCATTTCAAATCGGCTTCAACTGTTGCGGCAGGTCTTATGAACCCTATTGTTCCTAAACGACTCACCGCAACCTGGAAGTCGGAAGAACTCTTCCCTGATTACATTTCTGCTACCTACAACGAGGTTGAATCCTTCCTCCAACAAAAGGTCTATTTCCCAGACACCTTAATACATAAGCTTTTTTATCATCAAGATGACATTTTAGCCTGGGAATCCCAACGCCAAAAGGAGCAAGGATCGTGGCTTGGACCAGTTGTTTACGAAAATTTAAATCCTAAACTTACCCCGCACTTGGGTTACGCCACCATTAAGCATTCTGCTTGGGTAAATATCCCCCTTTTAATCCAATCCTTTCAAACCAAGTTCCTTGAATTGGGCGTGCTCCTCCAAGAGAAATTTGATTATTCAAACCTGGAGTCACAGGAAGTCGTACAATATCAGGGGAAAAAATTTGAAAAAGTAATCTTTTGCGAAGGCAGCCAAATGGTCAACAACCCCTGGTTCGGCCATTTACCATTTAATCCAACCAAAGGAGAAGAATTGCTGATTTCAATTCCAAATTTGGATATGGAACAGGTGGGTTACGCCGGATTGCACCTCATTCCCTTTGGCGAAAATAAATACTTGGTCGGCTCTACTTTCCGCTGGGACGACCTTAGTCAAGATTCTACCGAATGGGCCAAAGATCAGATTTTGGAGAAGTTTCAAAAAGTATATGATGGCCCTTTCGAAGTGCTGGAGCAAACCGCTGGGATAAGACCAGCCGCAAAAGACAGAAGGCCTTTGGTTGGTTTTCATCCCAATCACCCCACATTAGGTGTTTTTAATGGTTTGGGAACCAAAGGCCTTTTACTTGGACCTTTAATGGCCGATTATTGGGTACAACACCTCATAAATAAACGGGTTTTTGAACCTGAAATCCATGTTAAACGCTTATTTAAACATTGCGTATGAAAGTTTCCATTATTGGCTTAGGCTGGTTGGGTTTACAATTGGCTGAGCGCTTTTCACAAGCTGGCTTTGAAGTAAAAGGTACCGTAAGGAGCACCGACAAAGCCAACACCCTGAACCACCTACAAGTGGACATTAGTTTATTTGAATTTCCTAATCAAGCACCAGATACGGTTTTTGAGGCCGATGCGCTCATTTTGACCATACCTCCCGGTAAAATAGAAGATTACTTAGGGATGGTGTGGACCTTGACGGAAGAAATTAAATTATCTCCCATTCGTCAAGTTGTCTTTTTAAGTTCGGTTTCGGTTTATCCGGAATGTAACCAAACTGTTGATGAAACCTTTACCGGCCAACCCGATTCGCCCCAAGGAAAAACACTGTTGGAGGCCGAAAAAATACTGATGGGTATCAGAGGCAAAACTGTAACAATTTGCCGCCTCGGAGGACTAGTTGGACAAAACAGGCATCCAGGTAAGTTCCTAGCAGGAAGAAAAGGCCTACCTAATCCAAATAGTCCTGTCAATTTAATTCATGGCCAAGATGCCACCGAATTAATCTATTCTTTGCTGACCCAAGAAAACTCAAGCTCGATTTATAACCTTTGTTCAACCGAACACCCAACAAGGAAAACTTTTTATGTTAAAGCCGCTGATTTGCTTGGCCTTGAAAGACCAGAGTTTCAAACCGAAGGAAAAGAATCCTGGAAATTGGTCTCCAACCAAAAAATTCTAGATCAGGTCGACGGTTTCGAATTCAAATCCTTACTGCCCGAATTAGTTACAGAAGAAGAAACGGTATAATTTGCACCTTTCGAAGGAATATTATTTTCCCTTTTCTTTTTCCTCTACATTTTGGCGCTGCTTCTTACGTACGGCATACATCACACCAGCAATAAAGGTAAATACAAACATGTACCAATTGCGTTCGATTCCCGTCTTGGAAGATTCATAGGTACCCAAAATCAAACAAACGGCCCCAACCAAAAGCCACATTATTTCACTGATGCGCATTAATTTTATCATGTTCCTTCCTTAATTATTGAAACCCCTCCCGGATTATTCCTTTACGGCAATGGTTCCTTTGATGTTTTTTATTCGATACTTGGTAAATTCCTGATTCGATTCCAATCCATCACCATAGAGGATTTCTTCCTTGGTGGTAATCGTTACAAACTCGTTGGTATAGATCTTTTTTGTCTTTTCCTCCCAAATTAAATGCTGGGTTTTTAAGGTTTCCCCTTTGTTGTTTACCACAACTACATTAATTCGAGCCTCCATTCTCCCCTTTCCTTCGTAACTTACAGCATAGCCAGCAGTCATCTCGGTTTCAGGCTTATTGTCGGCACCGATAAAAGTAACATGCACGCCACTTGGCAATACCTTTCTTGGGTTGAATCCCGCATAGGTGTATATAACAGGGGCCTGCATCTGCATAGTTACTCTGCCTGAATCTGAATGTTGAATGGTAATATTTCGGGCAATTTCCGTTGGCTCATTGTTACGCCTGGAAATTTTATTTACCTCTTCAATAGGGTTATTACAGGAGGACAACACCACCAAAATCCAAATGGAATGGCGCCAAAACATCTTGAAATTAATCGTATTTGCGTTTTTTGAACCAGAGGTCATTGATGGTAACACCGATGTAAATTCGAGCCAATCGCTCTCGTACTCCTGTTTCGGTTAAACTGCCTCTTTCGGCCAATTCAAGACCGATATTTACAATCGAAGGGGGAGAAAACCGGGTTGGAGGAGGCAGCTTTATTCCCAAGCCAGCCGTAATACCATATTGTTGTAAGGTAACACCGTTGACCAATGTACTATTCTGTAAATAATAACCGCCAATGCGGTAAGAGGTTCTTTGTAAGAAACGCTTAAACTTATCAAGCTGTTCGGTAGTTAAAACATTGGGCGTATACTCTACACCAAATGAATAACGGGTATAATCCCGCAAATTTCCTTGGTAGGAGCTCGAAACAGCCGACCAGTTCTGATTATACCAGTCGAAAGCTATTTGGTATTTCCCTTTGTTTACTAAGCTTATTCCACCACCATAGGCCATTGGCAACTTGATGTTTGATTTGTTGTTACGTTCATACAGAATGGTGTCTCTTACCACCTGCAATCCATCAGATGTCAACCGGTAATTATACAAGTAGTCCGTATGGGCATTGTTCAATTTGGAAGCAAATTCGAAGATACCACCCAGTTTGATGGAGGTGTTTTTTCCTACAGGTATTTCACCTAATACACCTGCTTTAAATTGAAACCCTGTAAAATTATCGGTGGTTTGGTTACTTATTTTAAGTAGCGATGAATCAATATTGGGAATATAGGATTGTGACCTATCCAAATCGCCCCAGATATAAGAAGCCGAAAGTCCTATAGAAATGCATTTCCATGGACGAAGACCAAAGGCTAAAAAAGCAGAATTCCCTCCTCCGGTTCCTTTGTACATGGTTGTATCTTTTGAAAGACTATCACCCGATGTAATAGCATATCCCACCCTGCTCAATGCTTTATATCCAAAAGCCATTCCCATCACATTGCTGGGTGTACTGTTTTCCCTTTTCTTGGAAATCAAATTAAATCCAATGGCAAAATAATCCATATTGCCTTGAAACCGGGTGTTCGAAGCCTGGGTCGTAGCAATATTATACCATTTTATATTCGCTCCCAGGTCAATGGCAGAATGCATATAACCAATGGAGGATAAAGCTGCTGGATTTACTAAATTCAAGGCGCGATTAGGCTCTACTCCATCGTTGTTTTGACTCAAAATGGTGCCTCCCATGCCAACATTACGTGCCTGAATCGGAAAATCTATTTCACCAATGCCATAGCGGGTCAATGGCGAAAGTGTTCCATTTTGGCCTTGTGCCCCTAAAACAGAAAATAACATAACCATCAACGCCATTCCAGCATATAGGAAACTAAACTTCCTCGCTTTCAAAGCGTATTTCAATTCTTTCTTATTTTCCTGCATTGTAGTTTAAAATGGCATTTAAGCCGTAGAGCACCAAATTGGGGGCTGCAAAGATGGGAACTTTAAGTCGTTTTTCAAAAACAGATGCGTCTCCACCGGTCATTAGGGTGTTAATTTTTCCAAACTGCTGCTCAAAACAGGCAATCGTTCCTTTCAATTCCTGCTCTACACCTTGAACTACACCTATGGTAATGGCTGTTTCGGTGCTGGTCCCATAAATGGAATCGAATTCCTTATAGCCAAGCAAAGGCAACTTGTCCGTATACCGATTTAAGGCCTGAAATCGCATGGTCATCCCAGGTGAAATGTTCCCACCTAAATATTCGCCATTCGCTGTGATAAAATCGTATTTAATACAAGTCCCCATATCGATTACCAACGAATTGCTTTCCGGAAAACGGTTCCAGGCCCCAATAGCTGCCGCCAAACGATCCAAGCCAAGGGTTTCAGGAGTAGTGTAGGCATTTTTTACCGGAATCGGTGTTTTGTAGGTGAAAAAAACGCCTCTTTTTGCCTTGCTTACCCAATGTTCGAGCTTTTGGGAGGGGCGTTTTACCGATGAAAGCAATACCGCCTCAGCTTCCGGCAACTGCATTAGCTCATCCAGCAAGGTGTCACTGGTTTTACTTTCCAATTTGCCCTTTTTTACCAACTCATCTGCTTCGAACAAAGCCCATTTGGTAAGGGTGTTTCCTCGATCGATAATTAAATTGGCCATTGGGTATTCTATTTCAAAAAAAATCCCCACCAGTAAGGCAGGGATTTTTCTAAGGTATTGGTACGATTAGTAACGGTAATATTCTGGTTTGTAAGGACCAGCAACAGTTACGCCAATATATTCAGCTTGGTCTTTGGATAATTCTTCCAAATCTACACCGATTTTAGAAAGGTGCAAACGAGCAACTTTTTCATCCAAATGTTTTGGCAAGGTATATACTTTGTTTTCGTAAGCCGAACCATTGGTCCATAATTCCAATTGAGCCAAGGTTTGGTTTGTAAACGAATTACTCATTACAAAGGATGGGTGACCAGTGGCACAACCCAAGTTTACCAAACGACCTTCAGCCAATACGATAACATCTTTTCCTTCAATATTGTAAAGGTCTACCTGTGGTTTAATCGTATCTTTAGTATGACCATAGTTATCGTTCAACCAAGCCATATCGATTTCGATGTCGAAGTGACCAATATTACAAACGATAGCTTTGTCTTTCATCGAACGGAAATGTTTCTCCGTAATGATGTCTTTGTTACCAGTTGCAGTAACTACGATATCCGCTTCTTTAACGGCATCAACCATTTTCTTCACTTCAAATCCATCCATGGCGGCTTGTAGAGCACAAATTGGGTCGATTTCGGTAACGATAACACGGGCACCTGAACCACGCAATGACTCGGCAGAACCTTTTCCTACGTCGCCATAACCAGCAACTACGGCAACTTTTCCAGCCATCATTACATCGGTAGCACGACGAATCGCATCTACCAACGATTCTTTACATCCGTATTTGTTGTCGAATTTTGATTTGGTAACGCTATCGTTTACGTTGATAGCAGGAATTGGCAAAGTGCCATTTTTCATGCGCTCATACAAACGGTGAACACCTGTAGTGGTCTCTTCGCTCAAACCTTTAATGTCTTTTACCAATTCTGGGTATTTGTCCAAAACCAAGTTGGTCAAATCACCACCATCGTCCAAAATCATATTCAAACTTTTTCCGCCTTTAAATGCGAAAAGAGTTTGCTCAATACACCAATCAAATTCCTCAGCGGTTTGTCCTTTCCATGCATATACAGGAACTCCAGCAGCAGCAATAGCCGCAGCAGCATGGTCTTGGGTTGAGAAAATGTTACATGACGACCAAGTAACATCGGCACCTAGTTCAACCAAGGTTTCGATTAATACGGCCGTTTGAATGGTCATGTGCAAACATCCTGCGATGCGAGCACCTGCTAATGGTTTTTTTGATCCGTATTCGGCACGGATAGCCATCAATCCTGGCATTTCTGCTTCAGCCAAGCGGATCTCTTTACGACCCCAAGCAGCTAAACTAATGTCTGATACTTTGTAAGGAAGCACTTCTGTTTGTGTTAATGTTGACATAAATAATAATTAAATTGTTGTTGTTTTCTGGGCGGCAAAGATACTACTAAAATTTTGACAACAATCAAAGGATTTTTTGTCTTAACTTTTTGAAGTAGGCCGTGGCTTTCAGCATTCTTGAGCCATACCACGAAAACATTTCCCCGTCTACTAAAACCACCTTCGAATGCTTAAATTGTTGTTGAAAAGCTTCAACATGACGACGCTTAAATGGATACGGTTCAGTCGAAAGAAACAAAAAATCAGGCGCCAAGCGCTGTATATCAGCCATTTCAATTTCCGGATAACGTGTCATATCAACTAAAACATTACGAAATCCTGCCTTTTCCATACAGTCACCAATAAAGGTTTGCCCGCCTACCGCCATCATCGGTCTTTCCCAAATCAGATAAATTGCAGTGGGCCTCTCCTTAAAATCCAAGACTGAAAATGCACCTTCTATCCGGTCAGCCATGCGATTTGCCCTATTTTCCTTGTCTGTCATCACCCCAACCGAACGTATCATGGCTACACCGCTCGCTACAGTATCTACATCCGAAATCCAAACCGGAAATTCTCGACTCAAGGCCATCACATCTTCCTCCCTGTTTTCTTCCTTGTTGGCCAGTATCAAATCGGGCTGCAAACGCGCAATTTCATGCAGTTTTAGCTGCTTGGTTCCACCCACTATCTTCTTTGATTCTAGCAGTCTTTTCGGGTGCACACAAAACTTAGTAACCCCCACTATTTTTTCCTCCAAGCCCAGATCCACAAGCAATTCGGTTTGCGAAGGCACCAAACTTACAATCCGTTGCGCTGGAAAAGGAAGCTCCAGTTTTCGGCCTAATTGGTCGGTACATTCCATCCAACAAAGATAGAATGGTTTTGTCCAGCTAGGAATTTTTCGATTTTGTTCAAATGACCTAATTAAAGATAGTAGGCGGGCCCCTTTTCGCCCAAAACCATTCACCTCTAATTTTGGCTGATGTGCCAGGCGAAAAGGTCACGCTATCCACTGCAAGTCCTCAGCTGGCCTCCGTTTCCCTCCGTCCAGCTTCCGGGCTTTACGTTTCTATCGTTGCCCGGGGCCTCCGTGCCTGGGTTTGGTCAAAGCAAAACCTGAACTTTTCAAATAACCATTTGCCGATTGTAATTCGGAAAGGCTGGGTTGTACCTTAAACCCAAATTAATCAATAGGAGGATTTACTAATCCGAACTACTTGATTTAGTTGGGTTTACCCCTCCCGAAGAAATTTCGGGATAGCAGTTGTTATCAATTTGGCCATACAAATTGATTTACAACTGGTTAATCGTTTATGCATTTCTAATGCGTAATCTGGGTTAAACCCAAATGGATCAAAAGGAAGATTTATTAATCCCAAATTAATCAATAGGAGGATTTATTAATCCGAACTACTTGATTAATTGGGTTTACCCCTCCCGAAGCAATTTCGGAATAACAGTTGTAAATCAACTTGTAAACAAATTGATTTACAACTGGTTAATCGTTTAGGCATTTCTAATTCATAAACAGGGTTAAAATGCATTGGTTTAGAAAAAGCCCAATTTGTTCTTATTGTATGAAATCAACATGTTTTTTGTTTGGCGGTAGTGGCCCAACATCATTTTATGTGTTTCCCTTCCGAAACCCGATTTTTTATATCCGCCAAAAGGTGCATGGGCAGGATAAGCGTGGTAGCAGTTTACCCAAACTCTTCCCGCCTGAATAGCCCTTGGCACTTGATACAACTCGTGTGCATCCCTTGTCCAAACGCCCGCACCAAGCCCATATAAAGTGTCGTTTGCAATAGCAATGGCCTCTTCAGTTGTTTTGAAGGTGGTAACGCAGGTAACCGGACCAAAAATTTCTTCTTGGAATATCCGCATTTTATTATGTCCTTTAAAGATGGTTGGTTGAATGTAATAACCAGCACTAAGGTCTTCGTTTATTGCGTTTGCTCCCCCTCCACAAAGTAGCTCGGCTCCTTCTTCTTTTCCAACTTCAATATAGGTCAGGATTTTTTGGAACTGATCGTTGCTTGCCTGGGCGCCAATCATGGTGGAAGCTTCCAAAGGATGTCCGCATTTAATGGCTTTGGTGCGCTCAATTACCCGATTCATAAATTTTTCATAAATACTTTCATGCACCAAAATCCTCGATGGACAAGTACAAACCTCGCCTTGGTTCAAGGCAAATAATACCGCACCTTCCACCGCTTTATCAAAGAACTCATCGTCTGCATCGCAAACCGACGGAAAGAAGATGTTGGGCGATTTTCCACCAAGTTCCATCGTAACCGGAATCAAATTTTCGGATGCATACTGCATAATCAAACGGCCTGTGGTGGTTTCACCGGTAAAGGCAACCTTTTGAACTCTTGGTGAGGTGGCCAAAGGCTTTCCTGCTTCTGGTCCAAAACCTGTTACAACGTTCAAAACCCCAGGAGGTAGGATGTCTCCAATCAACTCCATCAATATAATAAGTGATGTTGGCGTTTGTTCGGCCGGTTTTACCACAGTGCAACATCCGGCAGCCAAAGCTGGGGCAATTTTCCAAGCAGCCATTAATAAAGGGAAATTCCATGGGATAATTTGTCCAACTACTCCCAATGGTTCGTGCAGGTTTATTGAAACGGTTGTTTCATCATGTTCCGATACACTGCCTTCTTCGGCACGCAACACACCGGCAAAATAACGGAAATGGTCGACTACCAAAGGAAGATCGGCTGCTCGAGTTTCACGGATGGGTTTTCCATTGTCGATGGTTTCAACAGTAGCGAGGTATTCCAAATTGTCTTCAATAACTTGGGCTATCTTTAAAAGGATATTGCTACGCGTGGTGGCAGCGGTTTTGCTCCAAGTTTTAAAGGCTTCGTGGGCCGCATCCAAGGCAAATTCGATATCCTGATGGTTGGATCGGGCCGCCCGGGTAAATACTTGGCCATCAACAGGCGAAATATTGTCGAAATATTCGCCCGATAAAGGTTCAACAAATTTACCGCCTATGTAATTGCCATACTTGGTTTTAAAAATTGGACGTGGGGCATAATTGCCGTTCGTTTGGGTAGCTTGTTCGATTACAGGTTGTGCTGCCATAGAAATAAGTTTTAAAATTGATGACAATGGTCGAAATTCTATAGCCAACACACTAGCACTATTGTTTCAATGATTAGTATAATCGTATCAAAATGAAGGATTTGAAGGAAACTGGTCTAAAGATGGGCGTTTTCGTTAGTTTATTCTAAAAAGGGATTAGCATCTTAAAGAAGAAGTAGCACAATTGTCTCATTTTAACCTTTTATGTCGCCAAATACCAAATGCAATACCTATATTTGCTTTAGAAAAGGATTACCTGTTTACCTTTATGAAGCTAAATCCTGTTGCCCTAGCCGACAAAAAATCCCTAAAGACCTTAGTGGAAAACCGTCGTGCTTATACCTTAAACAACTGCGAACTGAACCTGTTCGAAACCCTTACTTATTCGTACCAGGTACCACTCACCTTTAACGATTTTGTGGTAACCAGCATGCTGCGTGGAAAGAAAGTGATGCACTTGTTTGATAATCCCGGATTTGAATATTTGCCCGGCGAAACGGTATTGGTGCCTGCCAACGTTACCATGAATATCGATTTTCCGGAGGCAAGTGAAACAAATCCAACCCAATGTATAGCTTTAGCACTCGATAATGGAAAGATTCAGGAAACCTTAGACTTTATCAATGCCAAGTACCCCCGACAGGACGATGGAAAATGGAAGCTGTTTTTCAACGATTTCCACCTCACCAATAGCCTCGAACTGGCTGATACCCTGAATAAACTGATCAAGGTATGTTCGAGTGAAAACCACAACAAGGACCTTTTGGCCGACTTAGCCCTGCAAGAATTGGTGGTAAGGATAATGCAATTACAGAATCTGAAAACGGCCGAATTCGAAACTGAAGTTGATTCCAATGCCAAGGCCTTAACCTATGTTTTGCATTTCATCAAAAACCACCTCACCGAACGCATCAAAATTGATCAGCTTTGCGACAAAGCCTGCATGAGTCGGGCTACTTTTTATAGGGCATTCAAACGGGAGTTCGGAATTAGTCCATTGGATTTTATCTTGAAAGAACGCCTTAAAAAGGCCAAGGAGTTGCTCAACCGATCCAACAGCAGTGTAACCGAAATTTGTTACGAACTGGGCTTTACCGACCTCAATTATTTCGATAGGCAATTCAAAAAAACGGAAGGGATCACACCAACACAGTACCGAAAAATTGCCATTCCGTCCGATTTGCGGGGCATCAGGTCGTAATTGTTCTAGTTTCAAGTTATTCTCTTTAACAGAAATTGATCAACAGCGGATTTGGCAACCCGAACGGCTTGATTTGCAACTGGTTAATCGTTTAAGTATTTCTAATCCCTAATTTGGGTTTAAATAAATAGGAATCTTCAGTCTGATTGGTTTGATATACAATAATGTGTTGCTTTTTTTCAAGCCTATTTGGGAAAAAGGAAAACCAAAGCACCCAAAGCCTCAGTTCCAGCACGCTCTCTTTCGGGCAAGGATAGAGGCAGTCTAGCCCACAGGGATGCGTAGGCACGGAGCAGACCGAGGACTAGCGCCGAAAGCCTGGCCCTGACGCCCTTGCAAACAGGTTTATTTTATAACCAACTGGTATTGGCGGAAGGGGCCCGCCAAATAAAAAAGAAACCAACCCTTGCCCTTGAATTCGGTTTTAAATCTTGGCTTAGCAAGCTTCAAAATTCTACCTTTGCCTACTTTATGCTAGCCATTGCTCTTAGTATCCTTACGGCATCGTCGTTTTCCTTGCTGTTTAAGCTTTATTCCAAGCTGGGGTTGAATACGTTTCAGGCCATTGTGGTCAATTACCTGACGGCCGCTGTGGTGGGTATGATTTCGATCGGACAGGTACCGTTTAGCCTTTCTACTTTGCAGCAGCCTTGGTTTCCGTTTGCTGCCTTTTTGGGTACTTTTTTCTTTGTCAATTTTAATCAAATAGCCATTTCTACCGCAAAGGCAGGGGTTTCGGCCACCACAGTTGCAGCAAAAATGTCCTTGGTAATTCCCACTTTCGCCGCGATTTGGTTGTATGGTGAAAGTTTGGGACTTTTTAAAATTCTTGGAATTCTCTTGGCCCTGGTTTCGGTGGTTTTGACCGTAAGACAGGCGAAAAGCGAAACTAAATCGGAAGGCAGTATTCTATTGCCCATAACCATTTTCTTTATTGCCGGCGCATTGGATACCGTTTTTGGCTATAACCAACGCCATTTTTTAAACGATTCCAATTTTGAAGCCTTTACCATAACGGTGTTTTTCTGTGCTTTTGTTGCGGGTGCGCTCACAACGGTGGTTCGGTTGCTCATGGGAAACCTCGAGTTGGACGGAAAAAGCTTGCTCGGCGGCATTGCCATTGGTATTCCCAACTATTATTCGGTGTATTTTTTGGTGCAGGCTTTGAGTATTCCAGGCTATGGACTATCCGTGATTTTTCCAATTGTAAACATTGGTATTGTTGCCTTTTCGGCGGTTTCTGCCTTTTTGCTCTTTCGTGAGAAGTTGTCTTGGGTAAATTGGTTGGGTATAGGATTGGCATTGGTGGCCATATACCTGTTAGGACAATAGTAGTTGTATAACCCTAACCGACTTTTGTTTGCAGAAGTTTAAACGCTTAATTCGCGAAACGAGCAAATATGCTTCTCGAATATACATCCTTTGAATCCTGAATTAGATTTGGACTTTCTTTATTGTGGCAAATCCAACTAATTCAAACAGTTCCGACTTATAAAAAGCTACGATTGGCTTAATAAACCATTTACTTTTTGTCCATCATAATTTTTACCCGTTTTCTCATCTTACGGGGAACAGCGAACTTTTTGGCATAGGCTTCTAAGTAGAAGTCTTCTTTTTCGCGCATTTGTTTCTTTTCTTCAGGGCTTTTATCTTTATAACCACAAAGATGTAATATGCCATGAAACAGAACCCTTTTTAATTCTGTTCCGAAATCAGTATTAAAAGTCACAGCATTTTCTTTTACCCTATCCACACTAACATAAACCTCCGAAACTAAAAGCAAATTGTCGTAATGGTCTGAATATGAATAATCAAAGGTGATAATATCCGTTAAGGTGTCGTGTTGGAGATGCTGTTGATTTAGTTCGTGAAGCCTTTCGTCCGATACAAAGTAATAAACGATTTTTTCAACCGTTTTATGTTCCCGTTCGGCAATTTCCATAAGCATGGAAATGGTTTCACGAATGCGTGGGATCTTGAAAGCAGCGACTTCTCGAACAAAATTTATTTCGGCCATGGGGGATTAAATGATGGATACAAAATTGCTTTGAATGTGGCCAAAAAAAAACCTTAGTAATTTCTCGGAAATTTTATTCTACACGGAAGCCCAATACCAGCACATCATCCACTTGCTCTAAGTCGCCTTGCCAATATTTGAAGGTTCTTTCCACGAGGTTTAATTGTTCGGAGAAGCTCAATTTTTGGCAATCCATGAGGAGTCGCTTGAACAAATCGTATTTCATTTTCTTTCCTTGTGAGCCACCAAACTGGTCGGGATAACCATCGGTAAACAAATACACACAATCCTCGGGCTGAAGTTTTATTTCGTGGTTTTTAAAGGATTTTGAATCGGTTCCGCTTGGCCCAATAGGGTGTCGGTCGCCTTTAACCTTTATCAATTCACCGTTTCTAACAATAAACAAGGGATTCATGGCTCCGGCAAATTCGATGGTTCGTGCGGTTATATTGTATTTGATAAGGGATACATCCATTCCATCCCTTACACTGCTTTGGGTAGATTTGAAAACATTGGAAACCGAGTGGTCTAAGTACTGCAGGATGTCGCTTGGTTTTTTTAGTTTTTGCTCATTAATGGCCTGGTTTAGCGCATTGTAACCCAATATGCTGATCAAGGCACCCGGAACGCCATGGCCTGTACAATCAACGGCTGCTAAATAAGCGCAACATTCGGTTCGGTGGTACCAATAAAAATCACCACTAACGATATCCCTTGGCTTGAAAAACAAAAGCATTTCCCCGAAAGTGTCCTGCATTTTGGTTAAAGGAGGGAAAATTGCATTCTGTATCTCTTTGGCATACAAAATACTATCGGTCATTTCGATGTTTTTTAACAACACCTCAAAGCCAAACCGCCTTCTTTTTTTCACCTCGTCTTTAAGCTCCATGTTTGCCTTTACCAATTCCTCGGTCCGATCCAATAGTTTTTTGCGCAAACTTTCGGTTAGGTGAATGAGGTTTTCATCAAACTGGCTTACCTCGGTTGAATCCTTGAAAATACAAAGCACTTCTTCCACTATCCCAAATTCATTGGCAATCGGAAAGTAGTTGCCTTCAAAATAGCCTTGGGTGTTTGATGCGGTGAAATAAAAAGGCCTATTCTTTGATAAAGCCTCCTCGCCTGCCAAAGCCTTGGTAATGAAGGCGAGTTCCCCAATCTGTTTCATAAACGGACAAACATCGAACAGGTGTTTACCTATTGCGTAGGAGGCTTTTAGGCCCGACAATTGCTCCAAGGTCTCGTTCCAAAGACTAACCTGAAGATTTTGGTCAAATACCAAAATGCTATCCAGATTCTTTTGAACCAAGGTGTTGAAAAAACTTCGATGGGCTGTTGTTGTTGGTAACATTGCTCTCTGTTTCTAGTGCAAAGGGAGGCCTTATACCGAATGAAATTTGAAAAGGTTAGTTGTTTTTATCGCATAAAACCTGCCTTTCACCTCATTTTATTCGAAAAGCAGAAAAAAAACGAGGCTGCTTGTTTTAATCAATCAAATGCGGCATTAATTCGGCAAGTCGAATATTTTTAGTGTTGGAATTTCCTTTTTTTTTACCTTCACCCCTCTGTTTTTACCTAAAATCTCAAGCTTTCTATGTATAAAAGCCTTACGCAATCAAGCATCTTCGTCTTTTTAATGCTAAGTGTAAAGTTGACACTTAGTCAATCTATTTCTGGAAAGGTTGCCGACCAAAAGAATGAAATTTTATTTGGCGCTACCGTTGTAATTGAAGGAACTACCAACGGAAGTACCACCGATATGGAAGGCGATTTCAAAATCCCAAATGTTAAACCAGGAAAATATAACTTGGTTTTTTCCTACATAGGCTATTCAAAAATCAAAAAGGCAGTCGAAGTTGTAGCCGGAAAAGACTTGGATTTGGGTTTGATTAAAATGGAGGAAGACAAGAAAATGCTTACCGAAGTTGTAGCGGTTGGGTATGGTACAACCTTAAAAAGGGATGTTACAGGGTCCATTTCTACAGTCAAGGCCAAGGATTTACAAAATGTGCCCATGACCAGCTTTGAACAAAGTATTCAGGGTAAAGCGGCCGGTGTGCAAATTACAAGTGCCAACGGTGCTCCTGGAGGCGCAGTTCGGGTACAAGTGCGCGGTACCAGCTCCATTTCGGCCGGAAGCGACCCATTGTATGTGGTGGATGGTATTCCGATTACAACAGGCGACTATGGCGATCCTAGTAAAGGAAGCCGCACCTCCGCTATGGCCGATATAAACCCTAACGACATCGAAAGTATTGAAGTCTTGAAAGATGCTGCCGCCGCCGCAATTTATGGTTCACGAGGCGCGAACGGAGTGGTGTTGATTACCACCAAACGAGGTAAAGCGGGTAAAACTAAATTCAGCGCAGGTTACTATGGAGGTGTTTCAACCCCTACGAATATTGTAGATTATCTCGATGCCAAACAACAATTGGCTCTGCGCGACTCTTCAGCGGCCCGAAATGGATTTGCAGCCGATTTGCCTACCACCAACCTGGGTTCTGGTGTTACCCGAGCCATGGCCGATAGTATTGCTGCTGCCGGTGGTTCCGATTGGATCGACCAAACCGTTCGAATGGGAAGTTTGCACGAATTTAACCTAAGTGCCCAAGGTGGAGATGATAAAACCCAGTTCTACGTGGGTGGTACCTACCGAAAAGAAAACAGTTTCTTAGTAGGTAATTCCTATGAAAGAATCAATGGAAGGATAAACCTCGACCATAAAGCCAGTAAGATTTTCAAATTGGGTACCAGTACAGGACTAACCTATAGCGTAAACAACCGCGTTCCAATGGGCGACGAAGGTGGTTTGGGTCGGGCACAAGAACTACTTCCATTCATCCCTATCAACAACCAAGAAGGAGGCTATTGGAACCCTTACGACAATCCTTTGTGGGCCTTGGAAACAAAAAAATACAAAACCAATGTATTCCGCACCGTAGCCAATGTGTATGGCGATTTACAACTTTATAAAGACTTAAGTTTCCGCAGTGAATTTGGATTGGATGTGTTTAACCAATGGGAAAATGAATACAATTTCCGAAACGTAGACGATAGTACCTCTACTTCCAATGCCTACGATCGCCGAACCTTGGTTCTAAATTATACCACCAACAATTTCTTTACCTATAATAAAGATGTTGGCAAGTCTAACTTCAATTTCACCCTCGGAAATTCTTATCAAAAATCCTACACCCGTGGCGTTGGCTTGCAAGGTTTAAATCTGCCCAACGATTACCTTACCAATCCCGGTAGCGCCAGTTCGGGCAACCAAGCCGGTTATGCCTACGAAACCGGTTATGCTTTTACCTCCTATTTCTTGCGCTTGAACTATAAACTGAACAACCGTTACTTGCTAGGCGTAAGTATGCGGGCTGATGGTTCCTCTCGCTTCGGTGCCAACAACCGTTGGGGTTATTTCCCTGCCTTTTCTGCCGGATGGATTATTTCGGATGAAAACTTCCTAAAAAACAGTCTCGTGCTAACTTACCTAAAGCTAAGAGCCTCCTATGGTTTCACAGGAAATGCCAATATTGGGGATTTCGCAGCCTTGGGATATTATGTTACCACAAGCGGTTACAACGGCCAAAACGGCTTGGTGCCTTCTACCTTGCCCAATCCTAACCTTAGCTGGGAAAGATCACAGCAATTAGACGTAACCCTCGATTTCTCCTTCATTAAGGACAAAATTACCGGTACCGTTACCTATTACAACAAGAAAACCTCCGATTTGCTACTCTATATCAAATTACCTACTAGCACCGGCTTTAGCTCAATTCTGCAAAACGTAGGAAAATTGCAAAATTCGGGCTGGGAGTTTACTTTGACCACCCGCCAAATGAACAAAGCCTTTAAATGGAGCACCGATTTCAATTTGGCTATGAACCAAAACAAAGTAACCGATGTAAATGGTTTACCTCCCGATGCTTTTGACAATGCCGTGGGTGGCGATGCCCGGGTGGTGCAAGGATATCCGGTGGGTATTGCCTACTTGGTGCAATATGCCGGCGTATCCCAAACCGACCAAGAATTAGGAAAGTTTGATATCAATGGCAACCCGGTTCTAAATCCTGATGGTTCGCAACAAACCTTTAATGTAAATGCCGGAGAAGCACTTTATTACGACAGGAACGGCAATCTTATGGCCTATGGTGTGGATACCAAAGGCTCGGGAACCGCTGATGATATTAACCGTTTCCCAGGTAGCTCCTTCTACGACGAAAGGGTGCCCCGTGGTAATCCGGTTCCAACCTTTTTTGGCGGTATCACCAATAACCTAAGCTGGAAAGGCATCGACCTCAGCTTTATGTTCACCTTCGTTTATGGCAATACCATTTACGACGATGCTGCGAAAAACCAAATTGGCAACTACACCGGACAAGCTCAACGCACCGAAATCCTCAATGCTTGGACACCACAAAACCAAAGCAATGTTCCGGCCCTAGATAAAAACTTTGTACCTGTAAACAGCGACCGCTTTTTGTACGATGGTTCCTTCATTCGCCTGCGAAACATCACTTTGGGATACAATTTCCCCGAGAAAATGGTCAACAAAATCAAATTGGGCTCCATGCGCATTTTTGTCTCTGCCCAAAACCTGCTCACCTTTACTAAATACCCTGGCTGGGACCCAGAGGTGTTGCGCAATACCCCTGCCGGAAACAGCCAGGATGCCAACATTAGTTTTGCTGCACCAAGCAAACCAACCCCACAAGCTAAAATTTTTACAGCTGGAATGAACATTACCTTCTAATTGCTCCGAAAATGAAAAAGACATACCTGCTTCTAATTGCTACCGCTACCCTCTTTTCATGCCAAAAGGCCTTGGATATTGAACCCAAAATGATTATCGAAAGTGGAGGAGCCGTTTCGTCTGTAAAAGACCTCGAAACCGTGCTTACCGGTGCCTACGATGGCATGCAAAGTGGAAATATATTCGGTGGTAATTTCGTTGCCCTTAGCGATTTTATGGCCGAAGACACCAAGGTGGATGAAACCAAACTCTCCAACTTCGGCACCCGCGAAATCTATTTCCGCCAAACCACCGTTCAGATTGGACTTTTAGGCGGCATGTGGGGCGATGCCTACTCCGTTATCAATCGCTGCAACAATGTATTGGATGTAATCGACAACAACAAGCTCAGCGGAAGCGAGTTCGATTCCAAAAAAGGCCGCATCAAAGGCGAAGCATTGTTTATCAGAGCGGTTACCCATTTCGAGTTGGTGAGGCTGTTTGCCCTTCCTTATGATGTTGAAAGCGCCAACAATACTCAACCGGGCATTCCTTACCGCGTAAAACCGATTTTAGATGGCTTTGACAGATCAGCAATAGAAATGGCTCGCAATTCTGTTCAGGAGGTTTACGAAAAAGCGTTGGCCGATTTGGATCAAGCTATTACCTTGTTGAACGATGCTGGACAAACCACCAATATTGGAAGGGCATCAGCCATGGCAGCCACAGCATACAAGGCCCGTATCCAGTTTATGATGGGCCGTTATGGCGATGCTTATACCTCGGCTACTGCTGTAATCAACAGTGGAAACTATTCTTTGAACGATAGTCTCACCACCGTTTTCTTACAAACAGGAAACAGCGCTACCGATGAAAATATTTTCCAAATGGTCAACATTGTCACCGATAATTCAAACAGTTTACAAGGTTTTTACCGTCGCGCCTACAATCCTGTGTTTACCGCTTCCGACGAACTTTACGACAGTTTCGACAGTCTCGATTACCGCAAAACCCAGTTATTGGAAAAGGATTTTGCCAATCGGAAATTCTCCAAAAAGTACAATCAACCTACCTCGGCTCCAATCAATATCAACCTACTTCGCTTGTCTGAAATGTATTTAATTGCTGCCGAATGCAATTTGTCGCCAGGCGGAAACGGCAATGTTACCGAGGCTTTGACCTACTACAATGCCATTCGTTCAAAAGCGTATAAAGGCAATCATGTAGACGAAACCAACCCCAATGGACTTTTAGCCAAAATCCAGGCCGAACGCCGTAGAGAGCTGTGTTTTGAGGGCGACCGTCTCCACAACCTTAAACGGATGAAACAAAACCTTCGCGATGGTGTGGCTTGGAACGATGCCTCGGTTTTGTTCAAAATTCCACAAGCAGAAGTATCGGGCAATCCCTTGATGGAACAAAATCCTTAGGTCAAAAGCCCGGTTAGTAGCTACATTCACCTAGTGAGGTAACACGTTTGTTTTGATTTGGCGGGTCCCCAACCGCCAATACCGCAGCTTCAAAGTACTAAAATTTTTGCAAGGGCGGTTGGGTCGCGCTTTCGCTAGTTTACCAATTTTAATTTATAAATGGTCCATAGGCAATTTATAAATTTAGATTGGTAAATGCCGATACAAAAGCTGTTTAGGCCAATTATTGCGAAGCATAATTAGCCTATTACAGATTTATAATCGGTATACTCCTCGGTCTGCTTCGTGCCTACGCAGCCCTGTGGGGTACCACGCTCTATCGCTACCCGGGGTTCTTCGTGCCTGGTTTTTGATAGAGTACGGGGCAGTTGTTTTTCATGCCGGGGTTTTGGCGATGTTTGTCTCCTGCCCGCTGCACTTGGATTACAAATTACTTTCTAGAAAAGGATTAGCTAAAAAAGGTGGAAAAAGGAGGTAAGGGATTATTGAAGAAAAGATGGAAAAAACTCGATTTCGAAAAAAATCGAAATAAAGTTGATGTTGTGGGGGTTGGAAGAGCCTTACTCGGTCGAACTCGTTAGGTTGCAGTAAGGAAGGACGAGGGGGGATTTAAGGCCGAAACAACTGAAGGCCTAGAGGAATCTGCTGGGATGGAAAATTGCGAATATGTTACCATACCGCAACCTTCCCGCTTTTCTCCCCATACACCCAATAGTAAATGCCTTTTGAAAGATTTGGGTAAAAAACCTCTCTATTTTTATAAGGTTTTTGTACAAATACCAATTGCCCTTGTATATTGTATAGCCTTAAATGATCTGTTGCTTTGGGGGTTGTTGTTTCGAAAACCAATTCGTTTTCATTGTTTACATAAATTTTTAATTGTGATTTTGTGGTTTCATTAATTCCTATCCCTGTGTCGCATTCGTAAACGGAAACGTCGTCGATAAGATAGTAAGCAAATGGGCGTGATGCGATATTGTTGAATTGTTGAAAGATAATGCTTTCTCCCGCAAAGAAATTGCCAATTGTTAAAAACAGTTCCCCTCCTTGTGCAATAAACTCACCTGAAACCTCTACCCAATTTACCGTATCCATTATAGGTTCGGTTAACGATGCATAAACTTGAGGCTGAAACAGAAGTGTGCTAAATTCTATATCACATTGGTGTAAAATGTTAGTCGAAAGGTATGCTCCCATTCCAGTTGAACCAAAATTAAAATCATTCGCCAATGAAACATAAAAATTGACACAATATTTGATTCCAGTTTTCAGTGTATCAATTAGTTTTACTTCAATATATTCTCTTGCTAAATCATATTCTTGTGTTGAAAATATTGCAACAGCAGCATAACCTCTGCCAGAGTGTGGAACTTGATAACCGACTTGGTTCAAAGGGGTACTGCATGCAGATAAGTTAGAGCAACTGTTAAATAAATCTGAACTGCCTCCCGGATAACCTTGGCAAATAACAGGTGAAAACCATCCAGTTGCATGATTTAAAGTAGAATATCCAACATCGCAGGTATCTAATTCCTCAAATCCACCATTACTTACCAAATTAGTTTGTGCAAAAACAATATTTGTACAAAAGAGAAAAATTGCAATTATCTTAAGATACATAGCTTGCCTTGATAATTAGTTATTCCCCAGCTCGCACGCGTTTGCAACGCGGGCGACTGAGAAATCGGTCTTTGACCGATAAATTCATTGTTCAATTTTAGTCATTCTAACTAAATCAAGTTCATTGGTTTAGTCTTTTAAGTTGCTTAAAACCTTTAACAAAAGGCTATAAATTTTTATCAAATATAGGAAAAGTCCTTTTTAACCCAAATTAATCAATAGGAGGATTTATTAATCCGAACTACTTGATTTAGTTGGGTTTACCCCGATTAGCCAGTTGTAATGCGTAATCTGGGTTCAACGGATTTGTTTAGGAGGATACTTGGCGTAAAAAACGCCTTTCTCAGCCGCCCACGTTGCAAACGGTGGGCGAGATGGCCGTGGAAGCTGGTCTGTGCTATTTCCCACAGGCTGTCCATTTCTACTTGGGTTGGGAATTGTGGCTTCAATTCACCAACAGCTTACCTCTTTTTACTACTTCTCCCTTAACCTGTAAGGTATAGAGATAAACCTGCGGTGCAATCGCTGAAACAGGAATGCTCCTTTCCTCTTGGCCTTTGGGAATTTCCATACTTATTATTTCTCTACCATCTAAGCCATAAAGAACAAGCCTCACCTCCTGATTTTGGAATAATAACCCATTTAGGTGCAAACACGCATTTGAATAATCTATCTGGATACGCTTTATCAGTTCTTCTTCCAACCCAATCGGCTTGTAGGTGGTGTCTTCAACAACGGAAACATTATCGAAATAGTAATATGCCAAGTTCCAATATGAAACTCCAAAAATATTTGCACCACCATAACTCATAAGTTTAGTCTGAGTTTCAGTGTCCTTATCAAAATTCCCAATTATTAAATATTTTTCACCACCTTCGGCAATAAATGAACCACTTACTTCACGCCAGTATTTTTTATTTTCTAAAAAAGATGTATCGCTGTAATACACTTGCGGTTCCTTGGAAAGAAAGAGATCAACTAATGGTTGATTAACTGCAAAACTATCCTTTGAAAAATACATACCAACATTCTTAGTTGCATACCAGCTAGAATCGGCAAGCATTACCCAAAAACTACAATTATACTTGTGAGCATTCTTTAATGAGGGAAATGAATATGATTGTGTAAATTCTCTTAAATCAAAATTGGGTGGGTAATAATAAAATGTGAATTCACCGAAGAAACCTCTGCCATTTTCTGCCTCCCCCCCCTCCATTAGCAGTATAGATATTTCCTAAACCTGTTCCACAGGCATTGAAATAATCTGGTGAACCATAAACTGGTATCCAATTCTTTAAATAAAACGAATCTCCATTGGTAGTATTATACATGCCATATGGACAATTTATATATTCCTCAAATGAAGGATTTGAAACAAGATTTTGTTGGGCAGTGCAGTTCACTGCCCAGCAAAATAATATTGTTATATTAAGTTTTCTAATCATTTTTGAATACTCAACTTCCAGTGGTTTCACCCGCTCGCACGCGTTTGCAACGCGGGCGACTGAGAAATCGGTCTTTGACCGAAAAAGTCCGTATGGAATTCATTGTTCAATTTTAGTCATTCTAACTAAATCAAGTTCATTGGTTTAGTCTTTTGAGTTGCTTAAAACCTTTAACAAAAGGCTATAAATTTTTATCAAATATAGGAAAAGTACCTTTCAACTGATATGTTTAGGAGGATACTTGGCGTAAAAAACGCCTTTCTCAGCCGCCCCCGTTGCAAACGGTGGGCGAGACAGAGAGTTATGGGATATCCTGGATTGGTAGTTCGGTATTTTCTATTTTCTCACTACTCATTTCTCACTACTATTTCCCTCCTATTTATTACCCCGGCATGAAAAACAACTGCCTCGTACTTCACCTTCACCCGGGCACGAAGAACCCCGGGTAGCGATAGAGCGTGGTACCCCACAGGGCTGCGGAGGCACGGAGCAGACCGAGGAGTACTAGCGATAGCGCGACCTTTTCGGCCCTTGCAAATGCTTTATTCGGGGTAGTATGGTTTTGGCCGAAAAGGGACCCGCCAAATACTAACCCCAATTATGCCAATGGCTAGAGAATAAAAAATGGGAAGGACTTGTTGGTAAAGCTTCACCTTTCCAATCGAATAATTTCTTTGGCAATGTTTGCTTTCTCCTTCCTAAGCAGGCGAGGCTTTAGTGGATTTTTACATAGTTGAAATCGGGATTATTCCTTATTTTTACCCAAATTTCTAGCGCCTTTCTCTTGAAAAAATCCTTGCTTCTTAAAGGTATAGTTTTAACTAGCTTGGCTGGTTTGGTTTTCTTGCTGTCAATGACGGTTCCTTCGGCTACAGAAAAGAAACAGCCCTTTCATTCCTTAGCTGAATTGGATAGCTTTCGCAGACATTTGGCCAGTCCGATTGAGCCGGGTGAGTATTTTCTTACGCCTTACCGCTGCCAAGGATGCCATGGCCATGATCCGCTCGGAAATGCCATGATCACCGAATCGGGTTGGGATGTGAACCTTTTCGATGATTGGGAAACCTCCATGATGGGACTTTCTTCTTACGATCCTTTGTGGCGAGCCAAGGTAAGTCACGAAGTGTTAACAAATCCTAGTCACAGCAACGAACTTCAAACCTTATGCACGAAATGCCATGCTCCTATGGGCCATTACTCAGCAATGTTCAAAGGACATGAATTCTACACCTTGGCCGAACTTCAAAACGATTCGCTTGGTTTGGGTGGAGTAGGTTGCGGGGGTTGCCATGCCATTGGTCCCAACGGTTTGGGCTCGATGTTTACCGGACAAATTCCTTATGATACCAATCGCATAGAATATGGCCCCTTCGAAGAACCTATGGCCGGTCCGATGCAATTGTATGTTGGACTTGAGCCGAGGTATAGTCCGCATGTGAGCAAAGGGGAGTTTTGTTCTCCTTGCCATACCTTGATTTCTAATACAGTTGATTTGCAAGGTAACCCTACCGGTGGAAGTTTTGTGGAACAGGCTACTTTCCACGAATGGAAAAATTCCATCTATCCAAGTCAGAATAAATCTTGCCAGAAATGCCATATGCCGCAATTACAAGATCCTATGCGCATTGCGGTTGGGTATACCGCTTTGGATCCGCGAACGCCTTATAACTTACACACCTTTGCAGGGGCCAACAAATACATGGTTAACCTGATTAAACAAAATAAGGCCAGTTTGTCCATTACCGCTTCGGATGTAAATTTCGACTCATCTATGGCAGCTATCGACCGCATATTGCTGCGCGAAACCCTGGAATTGACAACTTCCTTGGATTCGGTTTCCAACGATTCGGCTTATGTGCAAGTGAAGCTCGAAAACAAGGCCGGACATAAATTCCCCAGTGGTTATCCTTCGCGCAGGGCTGTGTTGCAGGTGGTTGTTATTGGCAACGGAACCGACACCTTGTTTGTTTCGGGTTTGGCTGATGCCAGTGGTCATGTAGCAGAGGTAGATGCTCCGTTTGAACCACACTATGATGTAATAAAAGCCGAAAACCAGGTGCAGGTGTACGAGATGATTATGGGCGACGTAAACGGGGATCGCACCACTGTTTTGGAGCGAGCGGCCTCTCATTTAAAGGATAACCGTTTAGCGCCTTTAGGTTTTACAACTTCTCACCTCAGTTATGATACTTGTAAAATTGTTGGGCATGCCGAAACCGATCCAAATTTCAACCATCTGAACGGGGCGGAAGGCAGTGGAACCGACCAAGTTTATTACCACGTAGCTTTAAATGGATACAGTGGGGAAGTAAAAATCATAGCCCGTATGCTGTATCAAACGGTAATGCCTTCATGGTTCGATGAAATGTTTATGCTAAGTTCGGCAGAAATTGATGCTTGGAAGGGCATGTACCTAGAATCAGACCGAAGCCTAATCGATATCCAATCCGATTCATTAAGTTTTATACCTGTTTCTTGGTATTCTAAGGGAAAAAATCAACCCAAAATTTGGCCTATACCGTCGTATGATGGCATTTTTCATGTGGATATTGTGCAAGGGAAAGTGCTGGAAGTGAAGGTGTTTGATATCCATGGACAAGTAGTGAAAGTGATGACTAATCCATCTTTTGGACAACGTTTTGATGTTGTAATTCCTGGTAAAAAAGGCAATTATTTCATCAAAATCCTTACTACCAAAGGCCAGTTTGTGCAAAAGGTTCTTTCCTTATAAATTAGATTTAATCTACTATATTTACCCACATTTTTAAACTGTTTCATGAAAAACCTGTTTACCCTTTTATTGGCCGGAGTAAGTTTGGCCAGTTCTGCCCAAACCAGTTTTACCAACGGAATGTCCCGATTGGCAGGTGCGACCCACAGTGGCGTTTGTACCGCAGTTGTGGATTGGAATGGTGATGGCTTGGATGATATTATTTCTTTAGACCAAGGTAATACCGTTGTAGTGCAGGTGCAAAAAACCGGTCAAACCTTTGAAGGCGTTTCTTTGGGTAATTTTGGCGAAGGTTCAGGCTGGTCTTGGGGTATGGCAGTTGCCGATATCGACCGAAATGGCTATATGGATGTGTTGGCAGGCGGATACGGACCGGCGGTAAAAATATTGATGACCAACAATTCTGGAACCGGGTCAAGCTTGGTTTCTTTGAGCAATTCCAATTTCTTTGTGCAAAATGTCACCTTCGCCGATATCAATAACGATGGCTGGATCGACGTTTTCGTTTGCGACGATAATGCAGCAGCAAAGATTTATGTGAACGATGGGGCTGGGCATTTACAGATTTCTTCGATTATCAATACTTCAGTTAATCCCTTGGTTAATTATGGCGGCGACCCAGCTGATAGCGGTAATTATGGTAGCGTATGGACCGACTTCGATAACGATGGGGATTTAGATCTTTATGTGGCGCATTGCCGTCAAAGTAGCAACGATCCAACCGATTTGCGTCGTATCAACCGCCTTTTCGAAAACAATGGTGATGGAACCTATACTGAAAATGCTGCTGCTTATGGTTTGGATATTGGATGGCAAACCTGGACCGCCAGTTTTGGTGATATCGACAATGATGGTGATTTTGACGTATTGCTAACCAACCATGATTACAATAGCCAAATTTTGGAGAATGATGGTTCGGGTCATTTTACAGATATTACAGCCACCACTGGATTCAGCATAGCAGATATTACACCTATTGAAAGTGTATTAGAAGATTTCGATAACGATGGTTTTATGGATATTTTGATTTCAGGTTCTGATGTTCGTTTCTTTCATAACAATGGAAATAAAACCTTTTCTAGAATTGATAACCTGTTCAATGCGGGTATGTTGACCTTTGGTATCGGTGATGTAAACCACGATGGCTTTTTGGATGTGTATTCAGGTTATGGTTCTATTTATACCAATCCAAGCAATATCGATGATGCTGTTTGGATGAATAATGGAAACGACAACCACTTCTTTACACTATCGCTGAAGGGTACTTTGTCAAATATTGGTGCAGTTGGAGCCAAAGCATTGGTTTATGGTGCTTGGGGTGTACAAGTGAGAGAAGTGAGAGCGGGTGAGAGTTATGGTACTCAAAACTCTTCTCAATTGCATTTTGGTTTAGGAACTGCCACCGCCATTGACTCTGTAGTGATTAAATGGCCTTCCGGGGTTGAACAAACCATTCCACAACCTTCCATCGATCAGTTTTTAACCGTTACCGAGAGTACTTGTATTTCTCCTGAAGCCATTCTTTCATCGAATGGTCCAATGGTTTTGTGCACAGGCCAAAGCTTAACCTTGAATGCCCCGGCAGGATATTCTTACCTTTGGTCGACTGGCGAAACCACTTCCAGTATTTTAGTGGATAGTGAAGGTGAATACGGTGTGCGAATTACGATGAATGGAAATACATGTAGTGCCGTTTCTCGCACGGTTTATTTGCAAGTTGCCCCAGATGAAACCCCAACCATTGTTGCCAGCGGTGATATGGTTTTGTGTAATGGTAATTCGGTTGAATTAGCTGGTCCTGCTGATGCCTTGGCCTATAATTGGTCAAATGGAGAAACCTCACAAACGATTGAGGTTACAGAAAGTGGTTCCTATGTGCTTACCATTCAAGGTGCTTGCCAAAATTGGGTTTCTCAACCAGTGGATATTACGGTGGTGGCAGATGAGGCCCCGGTTGTTCCAAATTCAACCATTTTGATTCCAGTTCCTCAAGTAGTTACGCTTACAGCCACAGGTAACAACCTCACTTGGTATGATGCACCTACAGGCGGAAATGTGGTAGGAACAGGCAATAGCTTTGTTACCCCTGAAATTCAAATCCCTACTTATTACTATGTGGAAGGTGTTGACACGGCGTTTGGTGCTATGCACGATGTAGGAATGATGATGCCAAGTGGTGGAAACCAATACAGTGGCGACAACAATACCAATGCTATTACCTATTTTGATGTGTATGCGCCTTGTACCTTAGTTTCTGTGCGTGTTTATACCGATTTACCCGGTGTGCGTAATTTCCAATTGTTTGATGATGGTGGCAACTTATTGAACAATACCGTAGTAAATGTTACACCTGATTCTATGGATGTGGTTTTGAATTGGGATTTAACGCCAGGTATTAACTATTACATTGGAACGGATGCTTCCTATAACCAAGTTATACCAAATGGTTCAGGTGGATCAACCCCTCGATTGAAACGAAACAACTTGGGTGCTTCTTATCCTTATACCATTGATGGAACCCTAAGTATTACGGGTAACAGCATCGGTTCTCAGTATTACTATTATTTCTACGATTGGAAAGTGCAAAATCCAAGCTTAATTTGTACCACCGATCGTATTCCTGTTTTTATTGATTTCGCTGTTTCAACCAACGATGTTGTTTCTGGAGGGTTTAACCTTTTCCCGAACCCAAGTACAGGTTTGGTTCAAATCACAAGCAATGAATTTCAAGGTACCCAAGTTTATGTGATGGATATGATGGGCCGTACCTTGCTAACGGCTGAATTGACCAGCCAAACAACAAGCCTTCCTCTTAATGGAATTAGTGCCGGTGTTTACCAAGTGTTGTTGGTAAATGAGAAAGGTAAAAGAGTAGAAAAGCTATTAGTAAAATAGTATTATCCAATTCCTTGGTAAGGGAGAAAGTTCGTTCGGGACTTTCTCCCTTTTTTGTTTCTCTCGATGTTGAAAGTGGAACTCAACTCTTGAATTTGCCATGCACAGTTGCTTTAGAATTTAGGATTGGTTTTGCTTGGCCAAATTGATTTACAACTGGTTAATCGTTTATGCATTTCTAATGCTTTATTTGGGTTTAACCCAAATTCAGCATTAGAAATCTATTACAGCTTCCAACTGCTTCAAATACAAGGATTTCAGAACAATTTTTGACTTCAAAATAGTTTACTATTCCTTCACCCAAAAATTAACCTGAAACCCTCGTCTTTATTGCATTTGAAAGCTTCATTACGATTTCTAATGCGTAATTTGGGTTTAAAGCAACAATAAAAGTGGACTACAAATCAGGTTTTATTGGTGTTTTTGGACAACCGCAGAAAATTGCCTGAGCATGTGGTTCATATCCTGCCTTGGAATAAAACCAAAACGCCACCGGCACATGAATGGAGCGGGTGGCGTTAAAAAGAGAAAAGGGTAAGTATTGGATTTAAATCTAGCTTATTTCATTAACAATTCAACAGCTGGGCCACTGATATGGGTTAAGAAATTTGGGAAAATGCCAGAAATGAAAACTAAAACGGCTAATACACCTAAGAGGTAGAAATCAAGTCCTTTGATATCTGCAAATCCTTTTGAGGCGGTACCTTCTTCACCCAACATAGTTTTTTGGTAAACATGCAACATGTAAACAGCTCCCAAAATCATGGTCAATCCAGCAAAAAGGGCTGCGCTTGCCTTGAATTTGAATACCCCACTCAACAACAAGAATTCACCAACAAATCCATTGGTTAATGGCAAACCGACACTTCCTAAGAGAATAAGTAAAAATAAAGTAGCGAAGGCTGGGGCAATTGTTCTAATACCTCCTAAGGCAGAAATAGAGCGTGTACCAGCTGTTCTTTCAACATAATCAACAATGATGAACAAACCTACTGCATTTATACCGTGTGCAATCATTTGCACCATTGCACCATCCATTCCCTGTTGCGTATTTGAAAAAACACCCGCCGCAATTAGTCCGATATGGGCGAAGGATGAATATGCAATAAGGCGTTTGAAATCAGTTTGTACCCATGCCAACAATGAACCGTAGATGATACCGACAATGGATAATACTATCAATAAATGTCCGTATTCGCTTAATGCATTTGGGAACATTGGAATGATAACACGAATTAGGCCATAAACACCCATTTTAGACATGATACCGCTCAATAGCATAGTGCCTTGTGCAGGTGCGTTGGTATAGGTGTCTGGCTGCCAAGTATGCAAAGGGAAAATAGGCATTTTAATGGCAAAGGCAGCAACGAACATCCAAAACAGTTTGGACTGTTGGCCATTGGTCAAGGCCATTTTATACAAAGAAGAAAACTCAAAGCTATTTTCAGGATTGATGCTGCGCAAATAAACCAAGCCTACCAACATTAACAAGGAGCCAGCCAAGGTATAGGCAAAGAATTTTAAAGTGATTTTGAAACGGCCATCGCCTCCAAATAGCAAACAAATAAAATAAATAGGAATAAGGGCCAATTCCCAAAATAGGTAGAATAAGAAAGCATCATAAGCGGTGAAAACACCAATTAAGGCGCTTTCCATGATCAAGGCCAATCCATAAAATAAAGCCGGATTGGAATAGCGTTCATCCTTGGTAGAAAGCAGAATTACAGGAACAAGGAAAGCGGTAAGGGCAACAAGCAATATGGAAATACCGTCCATACCCACATGAAAGTTGCTTCCAATAGCTTTTATCCAAGGCAAACTGAGTGAAAATTGCTCTCCAGCTCTGGAATCAAAGTTCCAAAGTGCATATTTGGCTAATCCTAAGGTAGCTATGGATGTAGCTAATGCAATATACCGAGCTGATTTGTTGCCTGAAGCCCAAGCCAACAAACCACCGATAAAAGGAATAAGTATGAGTAAAGTCGTAATCATGTCTTGCTCTTAGAAAATCACAGTCATTGAAAAGATAAACACAACAGCCAAAACCATGGCAATGAGATAGAAACCGATATGGCCGGTTTGTAATTGGCGAATAAGTCCACTTAAGGTAAGGGTAAACGTACCGCTTCCTTCTACGGCTCCATCAATAATTTGTCCTTCCACATATTTTTCGGTTTTGCCACTTATCCAATGCAACGGTTTAACAATCACGGTATCATAGGCTTCGTCTACATAGTATTTATTGTAAACCAAACGTTGAAACCACGACATTTCTTCTTCTTCAACGGGCAATTCATCCTTGGTAATAAAGGCAGTATATGCTAAAAAGATAGAAAAGCCTGCCAATAAAACGGCAAAGCCCATCAACATTGTTTCGGTGGTATGACTAATATGAGGTTCGAACGAGCGCAATTCGCTGGCTTCAAATACTGGTTTAAGGAAATGTTTTAATGACTCCCCACCTCCAAGTACTTCGGGTACATTTAGGAATCCTCCAACAACGGAAAGAACGGCCAATACCATCAAGGGTACGGTCATTACCAAAGGAGATTCATGCAAGTGTTCAAATTGGTGTTTGGTTCCACGGAATTTACCGAAAAAGGTCAAAAACAGCAAACGGAACATATAAAAGGCGGTCATCATGGAGCCAAGAATACCGAAGCCCCAAAGAATAGGACTATGGGCGTAAACATGGGCCAAAATTTCGTCTTTGGAAAAGAAACCGGCAAAAGGCGGTAAACCGGCTATAGCAATAGTGGCCAAAAGAAAAGTCCAATAGGTAATAGGAATATGTCCTTTCAAACCACCCATTTTTCGAATATCCTGTTCGCCTCCCATGGCATGAATGACACTACCAGCGCCTAGGAACAATAAGGCTTTGAAAAAGGCATGTGTTACCAAGTGGAAAACACCAGCGGTGTAAGCACCAGCGCCCAAACCAATAAACATATAGCCCAATTGACTTACAGTTGAATAGGCCAAAACTTTTTTGATATCATTTTGGAACAAACCAATCGTTGCTGCCATCAAGGCTGTGGCCATTCCGATTATCATGATAAAATCCAAGGTGCCTGGAGCCAAGGTGTAAAGGATGTTGCTACGGGCAATCATGTAGATACCGGCGGTAACCATGGTTGCTGCGTGGATCAAGGCTGAAACTGGTGTTGGACCGGCCATCGCGTCTGGTAACCAAGTGTACAAAGGAATTTGAGCACTTTTACCCATGGCCCCGATAAAGAGCAAAAGGGTAATAGCCAACAAAGTGGTATCGCCTTTAGTAAAACCTTCAGCGCTAGAGAAAACATCCGAATAGGTAACCGAACCGAAGGTGACCCAGATAAGGAATATACCTAGGATAAAGCCCAAATCGCCGATACGGTTCATGATAAAGGCTTTTTTGGCCGCATTGTTATAATCGGTTTTTTTAAACCAGAATCCAATCAGCAGATAAGAACATAAACCAACGCCTTCCCAACCGGTAAACATCACAATATAGTTATCGCCCATTACCAACAGTAACATAAAAAACACGAACAAGTTGAGGTAGCTCATGAACTGCGGGAAGCGCTCGTCGTGGATCATGTAGCCAATAGAGTACACATGGATTAGAAAACCTATTCCGGTTACCACCAACAACATTAGGATAGAAAGTGGATCTATTAAAAAGGAAAAAGGAATGTGCAAATTTCCGCTGCTAATCCAGTCGAAAACCTTTACAGGAATCGGTTCTCCAGTACTATTAACAAACTGGAATACAGAAAGCAGGAAGGAGCCAAGGATAGTTGCCGCTGCTAGAGCGCCGAAAAATCCTTTGGGAAGTGATTTAGGTAAAAAAGAAATAAGCAGAAATCCTGCTAGAGGGAAGAAAGGTATAAGCCAGGCAAAATTTTCCATTAATGCGGTTGCTGAAGGATGACTTAATGTTTAAGGTTACTAAGTGTTTCGATGTTTACACTGCCCGTATTTCGGTAAATCATGGAAAGGATAGCCAAACCAACGGCAACTTCCGCAGCGGCTACAGCCATAATAAAAAATACAAAAACCTGTCCTTGGCTATCCCCGTGATGCACGGAAAAAGCAGCCAATAAAAGGTTAACGGCATTGAGCATCAATTCGATGCACATAAAGATGATAATGGCATTGCGACGAAAAAGCACACCGAACACTCCAATGCAGAACAGCAAGGTGCTCAGAAAAATGTAGTGGGAGAGGGGTGCTGCGAGTAAAACTTGATCCATGGTTTCGGTTCAGGTTATGGGTTAACTGTTTCTTCTTTTTTACCTAGCATCACAGCGCCGATCATAGCGATGAGAAAGAGGATAGAAGAAACTTCAAAAGGCAACATAAATTCGTTGAAAAGGGTAGTGCCCAAATTGTTTAATAAACCAATTGAGCTGTTGGCTTGTTTGGCTGGGGTAAGTCCTTCGGCATGTTTAACAGAGGCAGTAATAACCAACAATAACAATCCAGCAGCTAAAACAGCGGCCACCTGCAACTGCCAAGGTTTACGTGGCTCTGAATCCTTATTTAGGTTCATCATCATCAACAGGTAAAGGAACAGTACCATGATGGCGCCTGCATAAACGATGATGTGAACTGCTGCCAAAAACTGGGCATTAAGCAAAACATAATGTCCGGCAATGGCAAAAAAGGTTAAAACCAGATACAATACACTGTGAACGGGGTTTTTACTACGCACAACCAAGGCGGCGAAAAAAACAGCCAAAAAAGAAAGGAAGTAAAAGAAATAATGTGTCATCCGACTTAGGTGGTAGCTCTTTGTTTACGTTTACTAACATCTACGCGCTCCTCTGGGGCAAGGCCTTCAACAAGAATATCCTTGCCGAAGATAAAACGGTCGCGTTCAAAATTGGCAGGGGTGATACGATCGGTTAGGTAGATGGCTTGTTTTGGACAGGCTTCTTCGCACAATCCACAGAAAATGCAGCGAAGCATGTTGATTTCATAAGTGGCCGCGTACTTCTCTTCCCTGTAGAGATTCTCTTCCCCTTTTTTACGTTCGGCAGCTTCCATGGTAATGGCTTCGGCCGGACAAGCAACCGCACATAGTCCGCAGGCTGTGCAGTTTTCACGTCCTTCTTCGTCGCGTTTAAGCACGTGCATTCCCCTGTAAACATGGGAGAATTCGCGCTTTACTTCAGGATAATTTATGGTTACTTTCTTCTTGAAAAGGTGGCGAAGAGTAACGGTTAACCCACTGAGAATGGCTGGTATGTAGAGCCTTTCTGCCAAAGTCATGGGCTTTTGTTCGATTACTTTGGTGCGATTGGTTAATTGCATGCTGTAAAGGTTATACCTTTTTTCGGGGTGCGAAGTTAGCGGAAATGTCCAAAAAAAGAAGGCCTTTTTCAATTTAAACTAAAATTATCCCCAGAAATTGAAATCAAGGTTTAGGTTGGGCTTGTGGCATGAATTTCAAGTAGGGATTTTTTTAATTAAACCCAGATTACGCATTAGAAAACGTAATGAAGCTTTCAAATGCAATAAAGACGAGGGTTTCAGGTTAATTTTTGGGTGAAGGAATAGTAAACTATTTTGAAGTCAAAAATTGTTCTGAAATCCTTGTATTTGAAGCAGTTGGAAGCTGTAATAGATTTCTAATGCTGAATTTGGGTTAAAAACAGCTTCCACTTTTTCATAAGCAGGCTGCCTGGTTTCTTTGCGCTGCTCTTTTCCGGGTAGGGATAGCAGTGGATAGCCCACAGGGATGCGGAGGCACGGAGCAGACCGAGGACTAGGAACGAATAGCCCGACCATTTGCCTTGCACAAAACTAAAAATCAGGGTAGGCTAGGTTTGGGCAAATGGGACCCGCCAAAGAAAAAAAAACTAAATCTGTCTTTTATCGGGGTGTATTGATTTGCATTTGAACCCCTGGTGCATTGATTTGAATGCCTGGTTGGGGTGGTGCCGGAGCCGGAGCCTGTTGGATAATAACCTGCTGCTGGATTTTTTTGGGAGAAGCGCTCGACCACCGCAAAACCGGTTCGCCTTTTTTATTTTTACGGATTTCGTAAACCACTGACTCGGGGTAATTTCCACTGTTAGCGGCACTTTTTATCTGTAAAATTTTACGCTCGATGGGTGCCAAGGTGGTATCGGCAAAAAAGATTTTGGCTTTCACCCAATCGGTGTTAACATTCTCGATAAACACATTGGTCTGGGGCTGCTCGTTCATACGCATACCATTCACTACCACCGTAAACGGGATTCCATCGCCCGAGAAAATGGTAAGATCATGTCCAATTTGGGCAAAGCTTGAAAGGCTGGCTGTAAGGAAAAAAAGAAATAGAAGTGGTTTGCGCATAAAATGGATTTAAGTAGTTGATTGTAAAGAAATTGGTTTGCGAATTAAGGCGTATTTGTTGTTGAAATAATCATAAATTTTTTCTTGGGAACGGATGTAAGGATCGTTTTCTTTTCGTTCTCTAAATTGGTTTGACAAATCGGGGTCCAAAATCCTGGCTTTCACATTGTCTTTCCACGATATTTGAAAGGTTTCCCAAAGTTCCTTTTGAATTTCGGGGTCATAAATAGGGCAGGCTACTTCGGCTCTTCCATCGAGGTTGCGGTTCATTAAATCGGCACTGCTGATATAGAATTTGCGTTGCCCATCGTTTTCGAAGATGAACAAGCGACTGTGTTCCAAAAATTTATCTACAATGCTGATGCCTTCGATATTGTCGCTGACACCGGGAACACCGCACATGATCGAGCACATTCCCCTGATAATTAGCCTGATTTTTACGCCGGCTTGGCTTGCTTCATAAAGTTTCAGAATCAATTGGAGGTCGACCAGGTTATTGACTTTGATCCATATCCCGGCGGTTTTACCCTCCTTGGCGTATTGAATTTCTTGATCAACCAAGGCCGTTAGTTTTTCACGCATATAAAAAGGTGAAACTAATAAGTGTTGGTAATGGCCTGTTTTGAAGTTGTTTTCAAGGAAGTTAAATACCTTGGCTACTTCGTTGGTCAGTCGTTTGTCGCTCGTAAATAAGCTATGGTCGGTGTATACTTTGGAGGTGCTTTCGTTGAAATTTCCGGTTCCGATACGGGTGTAAAGGACTTCGTTTTTGTTTTCTTTTCGGGTAATCAGGAATAATTTGGCATGCACTTTTAGGCCGGGAACTCCAAAAATGACTTTGGCACCCTCTTCTTGCAACATTTGGGCCCAATAGAGGTTATTTTCTTCGTCAAATCGGGCTTGCAGCTCAACCACCACAGTTACCATTTTTCCGTTTCGGATGGCATTGATCAGGGAGTTGACCACATTGGAATTGCGGGCCACCCGGTACAAGGTAATTTTAATTTCGGTAACCTTTGGATCAATGGCCGCTTCCCTCAGAATATCTACCAAATGCTGAAAGGATTGGTAAGGATAGGAGAGCAATACATCTTGCTTTCTCAACACATCGAACATACTTATTCCACCCAAAAAGGCAGGGTGGGTTAGGGTAGGAGCTTTGTGGTATTTCATGTCGGATGTTCCGATATCCGGAAAGTCCATCAGATCTTTGAAATTATGGTATCGTCCGCCTGGAATTAATGCACTGCTGGAGGGGATTTGAAGTCGTTTGGTGAGATACTTCAGCATTTCTTTGGGCATGCTGCTGTCGTAAACAAAGCGAACCGGAATCCCTTTTTTTCTGTCTTTCAAACTGTTCGACATTGTTTCGAGGATGCTTTTTGAAATATCCACATCCATTTCCATTTCAGCATCACGGGTAAGTTTGATAGTGTAGGCATCGAACTTGTCGTAATTGAAAAGGGTAAATATTTCATCGAGGCAAAACCGGATGACATCGTCGAGGAGAATAATGAATTTTTTGCCTTCCTCACTGGGCAGGGTAACAAAGCGGGAAAGGGATTTGGAAGGAATTTCAATCAAAGCGTGCATAGGCCTTTTATCGGCGGCCAAGCGGCACATTTTCACAAACAAAAAGATGGATTTGTCGCGCAAATAAGGCGATCCAGGCGCAGTGTCCAACATTATAGGCACCAGCAATGGACGAACTTGGGTTTGGAAAAAAGCTTTTACCTGAATTCTTTGTTGCTCGTCCAGGTTGTTTTCGCGGATGATGAAGATGTTGTTTTTGGCCAGTTCCGATACCAATTGTTGGTAAATGACATCGCTTTTTCGCTGTTGCACCAATACCAATTGTTGAATCCGGTCTAAAATTTCCTCTGGATTTCCGAAAGCAATGGATTCTGCCTTTTTACCCAGTCGAACCATTTTTTTTAGGTTGGCCACTCTAACCCTGAAAAACTCATCACGGTTGTTGGAGTATATTCCTAAAAATCGGATGCGTTCGATGAGGGGAACTTCAGGATTTTCAGCTTCTTGCAGCACTCGTTCATTAAACGAAAGCCAAGATATTTCGCGGTTGATTAAAAAGGAGCGCTCCTGTTTTATAGCTTTTTTCATCGTGGATAGGCCAACAAAGATAAAGCTTAACCAAAGGATTACAAAGTTGGCCATAATTCATAATCCTCAGGTTGATGTTTATAAGACTGGTTGGCCTGGATTGACGGCGATTACTATTTATTTTCTAAACATGCCACATTTTATGGTGCCTAAACAGCCTAAGTTTCCAGTTTTTGTTTTTGATGTGTAGATTTCGAGTTGGTTTTTATCGAATTATACCGAATGTCCATTATGTATAATCCAATTTTAGACTCACCTTTTCTTGAGAAATTGGACTAACATGCGGTATCCACTGCATTAGCCAGCCTAAGTTTATAAATAGCTTTTGGACTATTTTTAGATTAAATGGAGTAATATAGGATGAATTGTTCTGTAAAAAGTGAACGGTAAGTTTTTGGTTTGGAAACCGCCGAAACTTGTTTGCCTACAAGAGTTTCCATTGTTGGAATCTATTCGAAAAGAAGAAAAATAGTGGTGAGAAGTGACTTATTTTTGTCGCGATGATCGATTATCAAAAATTTACATTGTCGAATGGGCTAAGGCTTTTGTTCCACGAGGATAAAACCACACCAATTGCGGCTATCAATATTGTTTATGATGTAGGTGCACGTGACGAAGATCCGACCAAAACCGGATTCGCCCATTTATTTGAGCACCTTATGTTTGGAGGTTCCAAAAACATTCCAAGTTATGATGAACCGCTTCAGCGAGTTGGTGGCGAAAACAATGCCTATACCAACAACGACCATACAAATTACTACTTGACTCTCCCGGTCGAAAACCTCGAAACGGGTTTGTGGTTAGAAAGTGATCGTATGAACGAATTGGCCTTCACACCCAAGAGTTTAGATGTGCAGCGACAGGTAGTGATGGAGGAATTCAAACAAAGGTATTTGAACCAACCTTATGGCGATACTTGGTTGCAGTTTCGCCCCTTAGCCTATAAAGTGCATCCCTATCGCTGGGCAACCATCGGTATGGAACTTTCCCATATTGCCAATGCTACCATGGACGATGTAAAGGATTTCTTCTACCGCTTTTATCGGCCCAACAATGCCGTTATCTGCGTGGCCGGAAACCTTGAAGCCAATAAGGTGGTAGACCTCGTCAATAAATGGTTTGGCGATATTCCGGCGGGTGCCATGGTGCCCAAAAACATTCCGGTTGAACCCGTGCAAACCGAACGCCGCTTTTTGGAAATAACCCGCAATGTGCCCGATGATATGTTGTATATGGGTTTCCATATATGTGGTAAAAACGACGATGCTATCCATGCTTGGGATTTGTTGAGCGATGTGTTGGGAAGGGGAAGTTCGTCACGCCTCTACAACGATTTGGTTAAAGAAAAGGAAGTCTTTAGCCAATTGGGTTGTTTCATTACGGGCGATCATCATCCCGGAATGTTGGTTTTCTCCGGAAAATTAAGACCTGGCGTAAGTTTGGAAGAGGCCGAAAAGCATATTTGGAGCCATATTGAGGCGGTAAAAGCCAATTTGATCGAGGAGTCTGAACTGTCCAAAGTGAAAAATAAAACCGAATCTGGATTGGTGTTCTCTTGGATGAATGTATTGAGCAAGGCTACAGGTTTGTGTATTAACGAACTCTACCACGATGCCGGAGAAATCAACCGGATTTTGGGAAAATACCAAGCTGTTAACGGACCCCAACTGCAACAGTTGACCCAACGCTTTCTGAATCCCCACCAAGCCTGTGTACTTTATTACAGAGCCCAAAAATCATAATTAAACCCTTTCCTGTAAATGGCTATCGACCGTTCCATCCAACCCCACTCTGTTCAAATTTCCCATCCGGTAATTCCACATTACGATACCTTGGTGTTGAACAATGGATTGCCCGTACACACCATAATCGACTCGGCTGCCGATGCGGTTAAGGTATCGCTCTATTTCAATGCCGGTATAAAGAATAATGTAAAACCTTTTTTGGCCTCTACGGTGGCATCGGTTTGGCACCAGGGCACAGAAAAGCATTCTGCATTGGCATTCTCTACGGCCATTGACGCTTACGGAGCCTATTTAAGCGTTAACCCCGGTTACGAATTCATCGAAATCTCTATCCACACCTTGGGCAAGTATTTCGCTCCCGTTATGGATTTGGTCATGGAAATGATCAATTTTCCAGCCTATCGGGAAACCGACATCGGAATCGATGCCAAAAATCGAAAACAACGCTTAATTACAGAGCAGAAAAAAACCGGCTTTACGGCCATGTCCAACTTCAATAAGCTCAGTTTTGGCGCCTCCCACCCCTTAGGATACATCGCTTCTCCTTCCGATGCGGAAAATATTAACCGAACCGATGTCTTGGATTTTCACAAAAACTACCTTTCAAAAGGGCTATTTTCGGCGCTTGTAGCTGGAAACTTGCGTCCGGAAATGATGCAATGGCTTGAATCCAACTTGGGACAATTGCCTATGGATTTTTCATCGAAAGTGGAAGGTCCGCTTGCTCAACCCGAAACCCAAAATTACCAGTTCAGTTATCACCAGGAGGCCAACCAAAGTTCGCTGATTATGGGCAAATCCCTGTTTTCAAGATTGCATCCCGATTTTCCAAAGATGCGACTTTTGGTAACCGTTTTGGGTGGTTATTTTAGTTCTCGCCTGATGGCCAATATCCGCGAAGACAAAGGGTTTACCTACGGCATTTCGGCCTATATGAATGTGCATTTGAACAGCGGTCAACTCGTTATTCGCACCGATGTAGGAACCGAGGTGAGTGCCAATGCCGTTAAGGAAATTCGCCTTGAACTGCAACGTTTGGTGGATGAAGAAATTCCAAAAGAGGAACTGGATTTGGTGCGAAATTATATGTTGGGAACCTATCTACGCAGCATGGACGGGGCTTTGTCGCAATCCGAAATTTGGTCAAGATTGTTGAATTATGGCCTTGGTCCGGATGCCTTACAAGCCAATTTGGATGCGGTGCGTTTTACTACTTCAAAGGAGTTGCAAGCCCTGGCCCAGCAATATTTTCAACCCGATTCAATGAAATTGGTGGTTTCGGGAAGTTTGGATATTGGATATTAAAAAATAAATGCTCTTTTCAATGATTTGGCGGGCCCCCAACCGCCTAAACCAGTCTGCTTGAATTTTTAACTTTACCCAATGGCGGTCGGGTCGGGCTTTCGGCGGTAGTCCTCGGTCTGCTCCGTTCCTCCGCATCCCTGTGGGCTACACTGCCTCTATCCCTGCCCGAACCCCTGCTTGGTATCGTGCTGGGCCGAACAGTTGTGCTGTCTAGGGTTTTCTAATTTTTTTGATTGAAGAACGTAGTTCCCTGCCTATTTCGAAATGCTTATTCGATTGACTTTAACTTTTCGATAGGCAAATTTAGTACTTCGCTATATTGGAAAAGCACTTCAGGCTGGAGTGATTCAAAGGCCTTGGCTTGAAACATATGTTCTCGAACCTTGGCCTTTGAAATTCCCATGTATTCTGCCAGCATGGTTTCATCCATCATGGCCTTGGTGGCGTGGTAGGCCAGTGGACTCCATTCGCCTGCAATAACTTTCTGTTTGGCAGTTTCAGCCTGTTGGTTCACCTCCTCCCAGGCTTGGTTAAGTACCACTGTTTCAGGTTCCCAACCTACACTTTGCACCTCAACGTAATTCCCTTCTTCATCCAAGGCATATTTAAGGGTTTTAAATTTTCCCTCAAACAATCCGCCATCGTCTTGTGGAACCTCGTTTTCCTTCATTGTTAGTAAGGCGTTATAGCAATACCAATGGTTAAACCTTGTGGATTTGGTTGACCTTTTGTGACTTTTGGTTCATTGAACAAGCCTTGTAAAGAATAAAATCCATACAAATTGAACATGCCATAGCCAATGCGGGCTGTTACACCATAGCGCCATGGCGACATATTATCGATGTTGTAGGTTTTAACCTTGATTTTATCATCAATTGGGGTAGCTAAATCATCGCCTTTGTATTTGGTATGACTTTGTATTAAATAACCAGCTTTAAATCCAAAGGCAATTTTGAAACTTTGGTTTTTCGTGTTTGGACGAGTACGGAAGCGCAACTCCAAAGGAAGCTCCAAATAGTTTAGAGAAATTTTGTTGCGTGAAATGCTCACCGTATCAGGTAGTTTGTAAAAAAAGTTACTGCCGATGGCATCTGTACCGATAGCGGAACGTGAATGGATGTTGAAGGAAGAAAATCCAGCTCCAATGGCTAAACTAATAGGTGAACGGCCAAGCGGACGATCCCAAAACAAGGCAGTAGTAACTCCTCCCGAACGGAATGGACTAACCTCGATTCCTGACCCTGAATTCACTAAAAAGTTGAAATCATAAGCAAGGAACACTCTTTCTTTTGCTAGTGGTTTGGGTTTTTTCTTGGTTGTAGCAGTTGAATCTTCTGGTCCGGCAAAAGAAAACAAGGCATAAGACAAGCTAAGGCTTAGTAGGAGGATTTTTTTCATTGTAAAAAAAGTTTGCAAATGTAGAAATTTTGGATGGGTAAAAGGCAGGAATCGTGCCAAAAAAACAAAAACGAGATTTTGATGGGCTTCCTACTTTAGTTTATCGTAAAATTTGTAAGCGGTAGGCGTCGAGTTTTATGAGAATGAACAATAATATGGTAAACGACCAAAGTGATGATCCACCGTAACTAAAAAAGGGCAATGGAATACCAATAACGGGGAGCAATCCAATGGTCATACCAATATTGATGGAAAAGTGGAAGAGTAAAATAGAGGCCACTCCATACCCATAAATGCGGGTAAAAGCCGAACGTTGTCGCTCAGCCACAAAAATGACCCGTAAGAATAAGATCAAGAAGAGTACAATAACAACAACACTGCCTACAAAACCCCATTCTTCACCAACAGTACAAAAGATAAAATCGGTGCTTTGTTCGGGAACAAAATCATATTTTGTTTGGGTGCCTTGCAAAAAGCCTTTGCCCAATAAACCACCCGAACCAATGGCGATTTTACTTTGGTTTACATTGTAGCCGGCGCCTTTGTTATCGGTTCGTTTACCTAATAGGATTTCAATTCTTTCCTTTTGGTGGGGCTGCAACTTTTCGAAAACGATGTTTACACTCATTACCATGGCTACCATTACAGCGGCTAAACTGCCAATCACAAGCAGGTTTTTCCAATTTTTCGGAATGATCAAAAGGAATATTCCAATGATAACACCAATAGCAATAAGCACATATTCTTTTGGAAATAGCAAACTAAGAATGGCTAATACACCTACGCCTGCTCCAAATAACAAGATATTGCCAGAAAGTCCTTCTCGGTACAAAACGAAAATGAAGGAGGTGAAAACCAAGGCAGAACCGGTGTCGTTTTGAAGTAAAATGAGAATAAAAGGGAGAAAAACAATTAAGCCTGCTTTAACCTTCGTATCAAAATCCTCCATTTTAATATTGAGCTGGCTGAGGTATTTGGCCAAAGCCAAGTTGGCAGCAAACTTGGCAAATTCGGCCGCCTGAATTTGAAAACCTCCAATTTCAATCCATGCTTTTTGTCCGTTGATATCCCTAGCCAAACCAATAGTTGCAACCAGCAAAAGCATAATGAAGATGTAAATAGGATAACTAAAGGCCGCATAGAACTTTCCATCGATTACCATTACCAAAAAGGCCAGAAAGAAGGAAGATAAAATCCAAATCATCTGCTTTCCATAATTTTGGCTTATGTCAAAGATGCTTTTATGCTCCTCGTTATAAACGGCTGCATAAATATTCATCCAGCCCAAAAGGACCAAAACCACATAAAGTCCAACCAACCAAGGGTCGATTCCTTCTAAGATATGTCGTTGCGTTCTCATAAATCCCTTTGTTTTGCTTGTTTACGTTGCCGTTTCATTGGGGCTGGGCCATTGTTCTTTTTAGGTTTTTTGCTCGGCTCCTTGCTGAGGGTGGCATTGTCTTGTTTTTCGGCTTCTTTGTGAGCCCGGCTTAATTTGAGGGCATTTTTACGTTCTTCTTTTTTGCGTTCTTCCTCGATTACCTGCTTTTTAATTTGCTCCTCACGTTCTTTACGTTTCAAAGAATCCTGTAATCGCTCTTGTTTTTTGATTTTAATACTATCGGCTTGGAAAACAGACATTTTTGCGCGCAAGCTATCGGGGAGTAAGTTTGCCTTAAGCAAAAACTCCTCGGCAGTTTTGTTGGTAATGCTGTCTTTCAAGTACTTTTCAATCATTAAAGAGGCTATAGGCGCAGCATACGTTGCACCAAAACCAGCGTTCTCAACCATCACAGCAATGGCAATTTGAGGATTTTCTTTTGGGGCAAAGGCTACGAACAAACTATGGTCTTTACCATGTGGATTTTGTGCAGTACCGGTTTTCCCACACATTACTATCCCCGGGATTTTAGATCGAGCGGCCGTTCCAGCATCTACAACCATTTGCATACCTTCTATTACTTCTCTGAAATAGGACGTATCAATATGGGTTTCGTTTCTGATTTTATATTTGTTAAAGGGCTTTCCATCTATGGCTTTAACGATATGTGGCGACATGTAATATCCTTGGTTGGCAACGATAGCAGTCATGTTGGCCATTTGAAGTGGGGTAGCACCCAATTCTCCTTGTCCAATGGATAAGCTAATAACGGTCAAGGATTTCCAACGGTTTTTTCCATGGTACTTGTCATAATAATCGCCAGTTGGAACAATACCTTTCAACTCATTGGGCAAGTCGGTATTGAATTTCTTACCAAAGCCAAAACTCATAACATGGTTGCGCCACATATCATAGCCTTCCCTTGTTGTTTTTCGGCTATCAATAATGCTTCTGAAAACCTGACAGTAGTAAGCATTGCAACTGTATTGGATACTTTGTCTAAGTTGGAGCGGACTTGCGTGTGGGTGGCAACCGATATGGAGTGAACCATAACTGATTCCTTTATTGCAACTGTATGCGGTAGAAGCAAAGGTTACTTTTTCCTGTTGGCCGATCAAAGCGTTGGCAATTTTAAAAGTACTTCCCGGCGGATACATGGCCATCAAAGCCCTGTTGAACAAGGGTTTTAAAGGGTTTAAGGCTAGTAATCGATAGTTTTTACTCCTTACCCTTCCTACCAGTTTGTTGGGGTCGTATGCCGGTGAAGAAACCAAGGCTAGTATTTCTCCGGTTTTAGGTTCGATGGCCACTACACTACCAATTTTATTTTGCATCAGTTTTTCTCCATACTTCTGCAATTCCAAATCCAAGGTAGAGGTAAGTCGGGCCCCTGCCTTACCAATGGTGTCGAACTGTCCGCCCATATAGTTTCCTTTTTCTCGGCCGTGCACATCCACCATCACCACTCTTACACCTTTCTTCCCTCGGAGGTATTCTTCATAGCTTTTTTCCATTCCACTCATGCCGATGTAGTCGCCCTGTTTGTAGTAAGGGCTTTCTTTTACTATTTTCTCGTTTACCTCCCCTACATAGCCGAGTATATGTGCTGCCGCCCGATCTTTATATTTGCGCAGAGTCCTTGTTTGGCAATAAAATCCTGTAAACTTATATAGCTTTTCTTGCAATACAGCATAGGTTTCTTTGTCGATTTGGGCTTCGAAAATGCTTGGTTTGTAGCGTGAATAGCCTTTTACCTTCAGCATTCGCTCAATAAATTCTTTTTTGGAAATATCCAAGATGTTGCAGAGGTCGAGCGTATCGAGGTCTTTTACTTGGCGAGGAACGACCATTAAATCGTAGGCTGCTTCGTTTGTTACCATTTGTCGGCCTTTGCGGTCGTAAATGATACCACGAGCAGGGAATTCAGTAACATAGCGCAATACATTGTTGTTGGCGCTTAGTTTGTAACTATCATCCAATACCTGGATATAAAACAAGCGGGCAACGTAAACCAACCCCACCAACAAACAAATGCTGATGAACACGTATTGCCGTTCAAAACTCCGCTGGTCCAGAAATTAAAATTTTTACGAATTTCCAAAAGCAAAGCCTTGCTGGATTTAGAAAAGCAAAAACTTTTGAACGTAAGAATCTTAATAGCCCAAAAAGAAGAAACCCAGCACAGGAGAAAGAACTGCCTGTACTGGGTTGAATAAGGAAAGCGATAAGAACTATTTTATTTTAATAGTGGTTTTTCTTTCTTCTTCGTAATTCAACAGATTTGGATTTAAAAGTAGAGCATCCTTCATTTCTTGCATCAAGGTGATATCTTCCAAACTTGCTTTACGGATTGATTTGAATTTGGCTGGGTAACCAGAAACACTTACTTCGATGATTTTCTTTCCATAGGTGATATCGAATACCGGGTGGATAATTACATCTGCTCCGGAGGATTTCATAGCCTCGTGAAGTGCTGCTTCTTTTACTACTTTTTCGCTTGAAGCCATCCGAGATGAACCAGTGGCCTTGCGGGTTAAATCTACCTCCAAATCAGCCAATAATGGCCATTGGGTGATATTGGTTGTTGTTACATTTTGCTGATAGGCTGTAAGTACTTTTACTTTGGAGCAAGAGCTGAGAATTAAGCCAGAAAGCAAAAGAGAAGCGAGTAAAAATTTGGATTTCATTGATTTTTGTTTGGTTTATAAAAAGGTTTGTTTTGGGTTATTTACAAAACACAGCAATAGTTGAATTTAACTTAGGTGATTTTCAGTTATTTTAAATCTTCCCTAAACGTTAGAAAGCGAAAACCTTGGATTGAGTTAAAGTTTAACGGGTAAACTTTCAAAAAATTCCTAATGAAGGCTTAGATAAGGTGATGTATGCAGGCAGGTGCGTTGATGAAACGAACTCCTCCCTGCAAAAAAATTACCCCATTTTATTTTTAGCCTCAATGCTTAAAGTAGCATGAGGAACAATCCGAAGACGCTCTTTAGAAATTAATTTACCTGTTTCTCTGCAGATGCCATAGGTCTTGTTTTGAATCCTTACAAGGGCGGCTTGCAAATTGGCAATAAACTTCTGTTGACGAACGGCCAATTGATTCGTTTCTTCGCGGCTCATGACTTCAGAACCATCTTCCAACAATTTAAAAGTTGGAGAAGTGTCGTCGGTGCCATGATCGTCGCGGTGTGAAATTTGATCACGAAGTAATTCCAAATCCTGTTGAGCTTCTTCCAATTTTTTTAGGATAATCTCTTTGAATTCTGCCAATTCCTCGTCAGAGTACCGAACTTTTTCTGTAGAATTTTCTGTCATGTTCTTTTAGTTTAAACTGGATTTTTTTAGGGAAACTAGGGTTTTAATGTCTTCGTCGATTTCAACTTGAACGGCTCCGGCTTCACTGATGTTTGGCAGTACGTCGAAACTGTCGGCTAAAATTTCGGTGCAAATATATCTTAAATTGTTTTGAACGGCAGGGGTAACTGCATCATGGTGCATCATGTTCACCTGAATGCGATCTGTAACCTCTAATCCGCTCTCTTTTCTGAGGTTTTGGATACGGTTGATGAGTTCTCTCGCTATTCCTTCGTTTCTCAATTCTTCAGTAAGGGTAATGTCCAGGGCAACAGTCACTTTGCCTTCGCTGGCAACCAACCAGCCCGGAATATCGTCGGAAGAAATTTCAACATCCTGTACATCAATGGCAATAGGACCGCTGGCTAAATGAAGTACCATGGTGCCATTTTGTTCTAATTCGGCAATTTGTTGCTGGTTAAAGGCAGTAATCTCGTTAGCGATAGCCTTCATATGCTGACCATATTTTGGTCCAAGTTTTTTAAAGTCGGGTTTGATACGTTTTTTAATAATTCCAGCATCTTTCAAATACTCCAATTCCTTGATATTGACTTCGGCCAGAATTAAGTCCTTTACCAATTCCAATTGATCTTGGAAATGTTGATCGAGCACAGGAACCATAATTCTTTGCAAAGGCTGACGAACCCGGATGTTTTGTTTTTTTCTTAAGGATAGGATCATACTAGTCACTTGTTGGGCCAATTCCATTCGTTCCTCCAAATCACCATCGATTACTTCAGCTTTTACAGGCATCCAGTAGCTTAAATGCACAGATTCGTATTGCAAGGCGCTGTTTTCTGCAATAGCTTTGGCTCTGGAAGATTGGGTCAAATTGCTGTACATCCAATCTGCAAAGAATGGTGCAACCGGACTCATTAATTGACCAACTGTCAATAAACATTCGTACAATGTTTCATAGGCAGCTTGCTTGTCTCGGTTCATTTCGCCTTTCCAAAACACCCTCCTAGAAAGCCTCACATACCAATTACTCAAATGCCTATCTACAAACTCTTCAATAGCACGGGTGGCCTTGGTTGGTTCATAATCAGCATAGTAGGCATCTACATCTTTTATGAGACTGTGTAATTTTGAAATGATCCAACGGTCGAGCACCTGGCGTTCCGAAATGGGAATGCTTTTACTTGGATCCATGACAAACTGATCAATATTCGCGTAAATGGCAAAGAAGGAATAAGTGTTGTATAAGGTACCGAAAAGCTTACGTTGCACTTCACCAATACCTTCAATGTCAAATTTAAGGTTTTCCCAAGGCGCGGCATTGGAAATCATGTACCAACGGGTAGCATCCGGACCATATTTAGCAAGGGTTGTAAACGGATCTACAGCATTGCCAAGGCGTTTGCTCATTTTATTCCCGTTTTTATCTAGCACCAAACCATTGGACACCACATTTTTGAAAGCAACTTTTCCAAAAACCATTACCGAAATGGCATGCAGGGTAAAGAACCAGCCACGGGTTTGATCCACACCTTCTGCTATAAAATCGGCAGGGAAAGCCCGGCCTTGATCTACCAGTTCTTTATTTTCGAATGGATAGTGCCATTGTGCATAAGGCATAGAACCTGAGTCGAACCATACATCGATTAGGTCTGTTTCGCGTTTCATGGGTTTGCCACTTTTCGAAACAAGCACAACATCATCAATAAAAGGACGATGCAGGTCATTGAGATCTGGATTTTGGATACCTAAGGTTTGGTTGGCGTTTGCCATCTCAGTTTTCAATTCCTCTACCGAACCTATACAACGTTCTTCACTTCCATCCTCTGTTCTCCAGATCGGTAGCGGAATGCCCCAATAACGGCTTCGGCTTAGGTTCCAATCTACCAAGTTCTCAAGCCAGTTCCCGAATCGTCCGGTGCCTGTACTTTCAGGTTTCCAATTGATAGTTTTGTTAAGTTCGATGAGCTTATCTTTGGCCGCTGTGGTGCGCACAAACCAAGAGTCGAGCGGATAGTACAAAACCGGTTTATCCGTTCGCCAGCAATGGGGGTAGGTGTGTTCGTATTTCTCCTTTTTAAAGAGTTTTCCGTCGAGTTGAAGCTTAATGGCAATACGTTCGTCAACGCTGAGGTATTCGTTGGTACGAGTGACAATTTGTTTAACCAGTTTATTGAAATCCGAATCGTCGGGAAGGTTTTGCAAACGCTTGATTTCAGCAGTTTTTTCCTCAGCATTGAGGTAGTCTTCTTTTACGTATTCATTTGGGAAATCGCTAACTTCTGAAACAAATTTACCGCGTTTGTCAACCAAGGTGAGGGCACCTATTCCGTTGGCTTTGGCTACCCTAAAGTCGTCGGCACCGAAGCTGGGTGCAATGTGCACAATACCGGTTCCGTCTTCTGTTGTAACAAAATCTCCAATTATTACCTTGAACATGTCGCCCGATTCAGGTTGGGCATAAGGCAACAACTGCTCATAGCGGATTCCTTCGAGGTCTTTACCCTTAAAGCTTTTGACAATTGTAAATGGTATGTTTTTGTCGCCTTCTTTAAAATCTTCGAAAGGTAGGCCCGCATTTTTTTCGGGAAAGTATTTTCCCATTAAATCCTTGGCGAGGATAACGGTAACAAGCTTTCCAGTGTAGGGACTAAATGTTTTTACAGCCACATATTCAATTTCTTTTCCAACGGCAAGCGCAGTGTTGGATGGAAGTGTCCAAGGAGTGGTAGTCCAAGCGAGGAAGTAAGCTGTATTTTCAAATGAAACAATGGCCGAATCAGAATTCAGCCGAAACATTGCTACGGCGGTCAAATCCTTCACCATTTTATAGGTGCCGGGTTGGTTCAGTTCGTGCGAAGATAGACCAGTGCCTGCTGCAGGTGAATAAGGCTGAATAGTAAAGCCTTTATACAGCATGTTTTTGGAATACAATTGCTGTAAAAGCCACCAAACTGACTCGATGTAGTTGTTTTCGTAGGTGATATACGGATGTTCGAGGTCGACCCAATAGCCCATTTTTTTGGTGAGGTCATCCCAAATATCAGTATATTTCATCACCTCCTTGCGGCAGGCAGCATTGTATTCTTCAACAGTGATGGATTTGCCAATATCTTCCTTAGTAATTCCGAGGGCCTTTTCAACCCCCAATTCGATAGGCAGACCATGGGTGTCCCAGCCTGCTTTGCGCTCTACACGGTAGCCTTTCAACGTTTTGTACCTACAAAAAATATCTTTGATGGTTCGGGCCATCACGTGGTGGATGCCAGGCATTCCGTTGGCGGATGGAGGACCTTCATAAAAAACAAAAGGATTGTCGGAAGGGCGGTTTTCGATGCTTTGTTGGAAGGTGTTCTCCTTGTTCCACTTTTCAGCCACTTTCGCAGCGATTTCGGGTAGGTTCAAGGATTTGTATTCTGGATACAACATGGTTGTGGCTTGGAATTTTAAAAAGGGTGCAAAGATAGGAAATTAGGAGGTTTGAAGGTAGTTTGATACCGATTATAAATCTGTAATAGTCCGATTATGCTTCGCCACAATTTGCCTAAATTGCTTTTATATCGGCATTTTCCAATCTAAATTTACAAAGTGCCTTTGGACCATTTATAAATTAAAATTGGTTTAACCCAAATTCAGCATTAGAAATCTATTACAGCTTCCAACTGCTTCAAATACAAGGATTTCAGAACAATTTTTGACCTCAAAATAGTTTACTATTCCTTCACCCAAAAAATTAACCTGAAACCCTCGTCTTTATTGCATTTGAAAGCTTCATTACGATTTCTAATGCGTAATTTGGGTTTAAGAAATGGAAATACGTTAATGAAGTTTAGGCCTTTTATCAATTTGAATTTGAATGGGCGAGACTTATTTCACCAATTCAGTTTTTCTTGGCGCTGTATTTTCCGGGCAGGGATAGAAACGGAAAGCCCACAGGGATGCGGAGGAACGGAGCAGACCGAGGACTTGCAGTGGATAGCCCGACCATTCGCTAGTACAATGGTTAATAAAAGCACAAAAGGTTATGCGAATGGGGCCCGCCAAATAATGATAATGAAACAATTAAGGGGTCTGGCGGTATTTGGACAAGACCTCGAATAGGCGTTCAGGATTAAAAGGTTTGCTCATATAACCGGTAAATTCTTTGGCGATTTCCTCTTCCAGCTCGCTTTCGGCATTGGCAGACAGGGCGATAATGGGAATGGAATAAATGGAGGGGTCAGGTAAATTTCGAATGGCTTTTAAGGCTTCGTACCCATCCATTACCGGCATATGCAAATCCATCAAAACAATGTGAAATTTCCCATTTTGAACTTTTTCCAAAGCCTCTTTACCATCGGCTGCAACCTCAACTTCGCATTGCCAGCCTTGCAAAACTTTCTTGGCCAGAATTACATTTATTTTATTGTCTTCAGCTAGTAAAACGTTCATGCCCAGTAAGTTCTGTTCTGTTTTTTGTGGTTCAACTTTTTCTTCCTTCAATTGGCTTTGTTCTGCCTTTTGAAATGGGATTTCGAAAAAGAAGGTACTGCCTTGTCCGGGTTCACTTTCAAGCCATATACTGCCATTTTGCAACTCCACTAATTTTTTAGAAATGGAAAGTCCCAATCCGGTGCCTCCATATTTACGGCTGGTGCCTTCATCGGCCTGGCTGAAGGATTCGAAAATGCCAGCCTGTTTATTTTTGGGAATACCGATGCCCGAATCTTTCACAAAAAACTCGATTCGGAGGTTGTTATCTATCTGACTAACCAATTTGTATCCAAGATCAATTGACCCTTTGTGGGTGAATTTTACCGCATTTCCAAGCAGGTTACTAAGGATTTGGTTAAACCTGATTTCATCGCCAGAAACCAGTTGGATGGCGGTTTCGGGTTCAACCAGTCGCATGACAATTCCTTTTTCAGAGGCTTTGGAAGAGAAGAGTTGTACGAGGTTTGAGACTTGTTTTTTAAGGTTAAATGGCCGGTGTTCGAAGGTTATTTTGCCTGATTCGATTTTTGAATAATCCAGCACGTCATTGATCAATCCTAGGAGGTGACGGGTTGAAAATTGGATAATATCGAGGTATTCTTTTTGATCGGAACGCGGACTTTCTTTGGCCAATAAATCTGTAAAACCTATAACGGCATTCATGGGTGTACGGATTTCGTGGCTCATCACAGAAAGGAATTCTGACTTTGCTCTTGCCAATTTTTCGGCACTTTCTTTTTCTTGGATTAATTTAGTTTCGGCTTCGATTCGGCTGGTGATATCGAGCCCTATACCGATGGTTTCGCCGATTCGATCGCCAGATTGTTTGACCAAACCGATTTCGTGCAGGTTGATCCAGCGATAAGCACCTGTTTTATCACGAAGACGCATTTCGGTAACTATTTTTTTTCCGTTTCCATTTTCCCTTTCAATATTTAGGTAGTCGATCAGGTGTAAATCTTCGGGATGGATAAAACTGAAGATTTTATTTGGGATCAGGTTTATTTCTTCCTTCTTAACGCCGATTAGCTCTTCAAAAAAGGAATTCATGTAGGTTAGTCGGCCTGTATTCCGATTGAATTGGTAAATCAAACAAGGAATGGCTTCGCGAAGGGTTTCAATGAAATTGGCGGTTTCTTGGAGTTCTATTTCATAGTTTAGATGTTGGGTAATGTCTTTACCCCGGGTAGTAACCCCGACAACTTGCAATTGTTCGTTAACAATCGGGTTAAAGGTGTATTCAATTTTAGCTGAAGTAAAGGTATTTTCGATAATTTCCGTAAAGGTTTCCCCAGAAAGGGCTTTATCGTACAGTTGTCTCCAGCGAGCATTAACTTCTGGTGTATATTTTAGGTCAAAGATCATATCTCCTTTTTCGGGATATTTACCGGATAGGAGGTAAATTGACTCCGAAAAGGCTTTATTGGCGGTGATGTAGCAATAGTTTTTGTCGAGCGACCAAATAATATCCGTGGTACTATCAATAATGGCTCTAAGGTTATCATTCCCTGAGGAAATCAGTTCTTCCTTCTTTCGGGCCTCCGTAATATCCAGATACACACCAAAAATTCGACGGGGTTTGCCATTTCCGTCTTTTTCGGTAATGCCTTTCACCTTTACTATTTTGGTTTCGCCGGAAGGGTTAATGATACGGTAATCCAAATCAATACCCGAATTATATTGGTCGAGCGAATTTAACTTGGACATTAAAATAGGCAAATCTTCTTTGTGAATAAAGGATTGAAGGCGTTTGGCAGGAATTGGGAATTCTGCCTCATGGATGCCTAAAATTTCAGCAAAAATTCGATTTCCTTTAACCTCTTGCTTTACCATATCGATGGTGAAAACCCCAACATTAGCGCCGATTGTAGCTAAGTTGAGCATTTCGCTGATTTCACGAAGTTGGGCTGTTCGTTCTTCTATTGTTTTTTCAAGATTTCGGTTAATTGTTTCAAGGCTTTTTTCTGCCTCCTGTCTTTTGGAGTCGACAGAATTGGTTTGATACGTAACGTAGGCAATAAAGGCAATATTTGTAAGGATTATAGAAATGGTAAAGAGTTCGATAGCGAAGCTGGCAGAAATAATATTGAACCGGTAAAGCGATAGCCAGAGGAATCCAAGGAAAAGGGTGGAAGCTAAACTCAGGAAAAAAAGCCGAATGGCCATGATATTGCCCAGTCCGCTCCCTTGAAATAAGGAAGGTATTCCAAGGTTGGGAAAGGCCAAGGTGCCAGCACTCGAATAAACCAATATTACAACCGATGTAGTAAAAGCCATCGCATTATTGGAGGAAATGGAATATAACCAAGGTACTCTGAACCAATGGCCTAAAAGGGCGATTAAGGAAATAAGACCGGCGAGGTGCAAGCCCCATTGAAAGATGAGTCGGATTTTTGCATTTGGGATGGTTAAGCCAATATTAAAGAAACCCATTAAGATGAAGCAGAGGGAGGTAGTGGAGGCCATTCTTCCTGGTGTCAGGCTACCTTTTTCCCTAGCTTGGATGTCTTTAATGAGAAACTCATCGATACCAAAGGTTAGTTTTGTATAATCTTGTATTAAGTTTAAAAAACCGAAGCAAATTACACAGACAGAAAGCAGCAGGATAGGATATTTTTTATAATTCCAATTGGTTTGGAAAATCAACAAGGAAAATCCGAGAAAGGTAAATGCCATAGCCGTATTGGCTTTCATAACCACCTCGTCCAAAATTCCTACATGTAGAAAAGGAATATCACACAAATAACCCAGAAGCACGAGCCACCCAACAAAAAGGGTTGCTAATCCGCTGAATAAAAGGGTTTTTTTGTACATTATAAAGTCTAGCGTTCGGTAGGTTTCAAATCGGGTTCAAATTTCTAAAAATATCGTAATGAATTTTAAAAATTAAGACCAAATTGTATAATCGAATCATGAAGGGCTTTCTACCCTATCTTCGCAGGCTTAATTTGCAGATTAATACATGTCTTACTCTCGTTTGAACACCCTCTTGGGTTGGTTGGTTTTTGCCATCGCTACAGCCGTTTATGGCCTTACTGTTGAACCTACAGTTAGTTTTTGGGATTGTGGTGAGTTTATTGCCTCGTCTTACAAATTGCAGGTGGGCCACCCTCCTGGGGCTCCCTTGTTTATGATGGTTGGAAGGGTTTTTTCTCTTTTTGCATCAGGGCCTGATAAGGTGGCCATGTGGATTAACCTTTGTTCGGCACTTTGCAGTTCTTTCACGATTTTGTTTTTGTTTTGGACCATTACGGCTTTTGCTAAGAAGATTGCTCTAAAAGAAAGCAATGACCAAGAACTTTCAACGGCACAATTGATGGCCATTTTTGGAAGTGGAATTGTTGGGTCATTGGCCTACACTTTTTCTGATAGTTTTTGGTTCAGTGCGGTGGAAGGTGAGGTTTATGCCATGTCCTCTTTTTTTACTGCCATTGTTTTTTGGGCCATTATGAAATGGGAATCGGTGGCAGACCAAGCACATTCCAACCGTTGGATTATATTAATTGCCTATTTAATGGGATTGTCGGTTGGCGTACACTTGTTGAACTTGCTTTGTATTCCTGCTATCACCTTTGTATTTTATTACAAGAAATTCCAACCTTCAACAAAGGGCTTTATTTATGCGACTTTAGCTGGGTTAGGTTTGTTAATTTTTATCCAATATGGAATTATCCCAGGAACAGTCATTTTGGCCTCCAAATTTGAGTTGTTTTTTGTGAATTCCTTAGGCATGGGTTTCAACAGTGGATTATGGGCATTTTTGATTTTGGTGGTAGGATTGTTGGCTTTCGGACTTTATTATACCCAAACCAAAGAAATGCAATTGGCAAATACTGCCATTCTTTGCTTAACTGTAATCATGATCGGTTATTCTAGTTACGCGCTCATTGTTATTCGTTCAAACGCTAATCCTCCAATGAACGAGAATGCACCAAACAATGCTTTTTCATTGTTAAGCTATTTGAACCGTGAACAGTATGGAGACAGGCCTTTGTTGTATGGACAATATTATAATACCCCACTTGAAATTGATTATGATGCCCAAGAATATAAGTATGAGGATGGTACTCCTTCTTATGTGCAGGTAACCGAAAACGGGAAGCAGAAATACATAATAGGCGACGACCGCAAGGAGACTGTACCTGTTTATGATCCAAAGTATTGTACCTTTTTCCCAAGAATGTACTCCAACCAAAAAAGTCATATTGCAGCCTACAAAAGTTATGGAAATATAAAAGGTAAAAAGATTTATACAGAACGTCCTGATGTGGAAGATCCTTTGATTCTGCCCACCTTTGGAGAGAATCTTCGCTTTTTTGTAGCCTACCAAATCAATCATATGTATTTGCGTTATTTCATGTGGAATTTTGCAGGTAGGCAAAATGATAACCAAGGAAATGGTTCGATTTTGGAAGGAGGATGGATTTCGGGAATTGATTTTATAGATTCAATCAGTGTTGGCCCGCAAACCAATATCCCACCTAGCCTTTCAAATAACCATGCACGAAACACACTGTTTATGCTTCCTTTGATAATTGGATTGTTAGGGTTGTATTTTCATTTTATGAAAGATAGCAGAGATGGTTGGGTAGTGCTTTTGCTATTTTTATTCACTGGTTTGGCCATTGTTGTTTATTTGAACCAATACCCTTATCAGCCTAGGGAAAGGGATTATGCTTATGCGGCTTCCTTTTATGCGTTTTGTATTTGGGTAGGTTTGGGAATGTATGGGCTTTATGAAATGATAGCATCCAAACTGGATAAAACGACTTCAGCAGGTTTGGCATTTGCCTTAACGTTTTTGGGAGGACCAGCCCTAATGGCAAAAGAAGAATGGGATGACCATGATCGCTCAGGTAAATTTACGGCTCGCGATTTTGCCGCCGACTACCTTAACAGTTGCGCACCAAATGCTATCCTATTTACCAATGGCGATAACGATACTTTCCCACTTTGGTATGCCCAAGAAGTTGAAGGTATTCGAACCGATTTAAGGGTAGTTAATCTTAGTCTTTTGGGGACTGATTGGTATATCGACCAAATGAAAAGGAAGGTTTATAACAGCGATCCTCTTCCAATAACTATGAAGAACGAAGATTATCGGAGTGGTACAAGGGATTTTGTGCAGATAAACGGAAAAGATTCGACTTGGAGTAAGATAACCGATGTGATGGACTTTATTTTAAGTTCTGCACCAGAAGCCCAAATAAAAGTTGGAAACCGCAAAATGTCTTACTGTCCTACTCGATATATTAGTATTCCTGTGGATACAGCTTTAGTGAAGAAAAATGGAACGGTTACGGAGCTTAATGGTGATAGTTTAGTAACCGATATGCATTGGGTTTTGAAAGGAAATTATTTATTGAAAAACGACTTGGCAGTTTTGGATATAATTGCCCATAACAATTGGAAAAGACCGATTTATTTTGCCATAACAGTTGGTGGAGATGGATTTATGAATTTGGAGGATTATTTCCAATTGGAAGGATTAGCCTATCGTTTAGTTCCTGTTGTATCAAAGAAGAAGGATGGAATGCCTGGTAGAGTGGCAGCCAATAGTATGTATGAAAACGTAATGAATAAATTCCTTTGGGGGGATTTAAAGAATCCTAAACTCAATGTGGATCCCGAGTCTATGCGAATGACTACTGGTTTGCGACTTAATTTAAATCGTTTGGCAGAACGACTAATTGATTTGGGCGAGAAGGAAAAGGCGATTAAAGTATTGGATAAATGTTTGGAGGAAATGCCTGATCAAACAGTTCCATTCAATTTCATCATGATTGGTGTTGCGGAGAATTATTATAAACTTGGTCAACTTGAAAAGGCTAATGCAATTATTCGTCGCCTATCGGAGATCAATGAGCAGGATTTGAAGTATTACCTAAGTTTGAACAATAAATATTTTGTCAATGTGGAATCAGAGGCTCAACAAAGCATTTCAATCCTAGCCCGTACGGTTTCCTTGGCAGAAGATCAAAAGCAAGAAGCATTGGTAAAAGAACTTACCAACCGTTTCAATGCAGTCGAAGGGTTGTATCGGAATAAGGTTGGATACGGAGAACAATAATCTAGGGATTGAACAATCTTAGTTTTAGAAATATATAATTGCCCACCCAATCTTGAAACGCATTTCCTTTACCGGTTATATTTTAATTGGCTTAGCAGCCGGAATAGGAATTGGTTTGGTTGCCCCGGGGGTCGGACTGGAATTAAAAATTCTTTCTGATATTTTTCTTAAACTTATCAAAACGATTATTGCTCCCTTATTATTTGGGACCTTGGTTGTAGGGATTGCTGGTCATTCGGATATTAAGCAGGTAGGAAGGATGGGACTAAAGGCATTAATCTACTTTGAAGTAGTTACAACCTTGGCTTTGTTTATTGGATTAGCTGCCATAAATCTGACTAAGGCGGGCGTGGGTGCTACCGTTCCATCAGGTGCAGATGGATTGCCTGAGGTGAAAAGCCAAACGTGGCAGGACATCGTTTTGCACACTTTCCCTGATAATCTTGCCAAAGCAATTGCCGAGGGCCAAGTTTTACAAGTTGTTGTCTTTTCTATTTTGTTCGGTATTGCATTAGCTATGGTAAAGAAGGATTTGGCTCAGCCAATGCTCCGTTTTGCTGAAAGTCTAACCGAGGTTATGTTTCGCTTTACTGAAATTGTAATGTATTTAGCTCCTTTTGCTGTATTGGGTGCTATTTCTTATACGGTTTCTAAATATGGATTGGACATCTTTGGTAACTTAATTAAACTCCTACTAACCTTGTATGGAGCACTAATTGCGTTTGTGTTGCTCGTTCTTTTGCCCATTGCCTTGTATTTTAGAATACCGATTAAGAAATTTGCCCAAGCAGTTTCAGAGCCGGTTTCGCTTGCTTTTGCTACGGCAAGCAGCGAAAGTGCCCTTCCTAAGGCTATGCAGGCCATGGAAAGTATCGGAGTTCCTAGGAAAATAGTGGCCTTTGTGCTACCTACAGGGTATAGTTTTAATCTGGATGGTACTACGCTGTATCTTTCTCTTGCTTCCATATTTGTAGCCCAAGCAGCAGGTATTGAACTTAGCTTTAGTCAGCAAATGGTAATGGTGTTTACGCTTATGCTCACAAGCAAAGGGGTTGCAGGTGTGCCTAGGGCTTCCTTGGTTATTCTGTCGGGTACGGTTGCCTCTTTTAATTTGCCAGCCGAACCTATTTTAATTATTCTGGGAATTGATACCTTTATGGATATGGCTCGGACTTCGGTAAATGTCCTAGGCAATTGTTTGGCATCTGCTGTTGTTGCCCGTATGGAAGGTGAATTCGTTGATTCTTAAAATTGAATTTTCCCATTGATTCCCAACCTACAAAAATATCGTTTATGGTTTTTGGTTGGAATAGGACTCTTTTATTGCTGGATACTTTGTAGCTTTAATGGAACGGGCGATGATGGTGACAGTATTTTTCATTTTCTTTATGCAAAGTATGCCTTAACACATCCGGAACTCTTTCTTCATCATTGGGCTAAACCTGTCTTTGTTTTCCTGGCATCCCCTTTTGCCCAATTTGGATTTATGGGGATTAAAACTTTTAATGTTTTACTTAGTTTGGGAAGTATTTGGATGGTGGATGCAGTGGCTCGAAAATTGGGCTATTCCTTTTCTGTTTTAGGTATTTTTTTTCAGGCCTTGGCTCCTCTTGGTTTAGTCATTGCCTTTTCAGGTCTTACAGAGCCTTTATTTGCCTTTCTATGTATAAGTGGATTGTTTTCCTACCTGAAAGATAGAAAGGTTTTGGCCTTGGTTTTGTTTTCATTTCTGCCTTTTGTCCGAGCTGAAGGTTTGCTGTTTCTCGGCCTGATAGCTTTGGTTGTTTTTTGGGAAAAGGAATGGAAGGCCCTACCGTTTCTTTTTATTGGCTTTTTGATATATGCAATCGTCGGACAAATGGTGGTTGGTGATTTTCTTTGGTTTTTTCATCAAATGCCCTATACCCAAGGGGCAAGTCATTATGGACATGGACAAATGTTTCATTTTGTTGACCAACTGTTTTATGTTATTGGTCTCCCTTTTTATATTTTTCTCATGGTGGGTCTTTTGGCCGGGTTTTTACAAATGATTCAAAGACGGTTAAGGGCCATCGAGATTTGTATTATTTATGGAGGCTTTGTGGGTTTTGTAATGGCCCATAGTCTTTTCTGGTATTTGGGCATTTTTGATTCCATGGGATTAAAAAGGGTCCTTGTGGGCGTTCTTCCTTTGGCCTCGCTCATTGCTTTGAATGGTTTGAATTGGTTGGCTTCCTTTTTAAATGGAAAAAAGCTAAAAGTTCAGTTTGTATTTTGGATGGGTCTGTTTGCCTTGATTTTTCCTTTTTCTGGAACACCTAGTTCTATCCATTGGCAAGAATTTTATTTAACTGCAAAGCAAGAACAAATAAAGAAGTTGAAATTGGATCCAATATTTTTACCAAGGACAAGAGTTTCTACCGCTTATCCCTATGTTTATTATGAATTGGAGGTAGATTGTTTTGATTCAACCTCAGCTTTCCCATTATCATCCAATCTGGATAATGTGAGGAGGGGTGATCTGTTGGTTTGGGATTCAGATTTTGCAACCATAGAAAATGGAGTTTCTAAAGAAATTCTAATGGCTAATCCAAAATTGGAGATTGTATTCAAACAGAGTGAAACCCTAGAGAATAAGGTCTTTGAAATTGTGGCTTTCCGTTGTAAATAATTGGATAGGAAGTGTTTGTCTTGGTTAAATTGTAACATTTCCTTCTGCATTCAAGTTTACTACCAAAAATTCAATCAAAGAGAAAAATTGACTTTTAGCGAAAATTCGCTGAACGAAGAAATTTCTTCTTATATTTGTGCACTCAAAAATTACAATGGCTGCAACATCCGTATCCCCAAGTGTCGAAATTAAATCGACACTTTCCCCTGAGTATCAAGCTATTTTAACTCCAGAAGCCTTACAGTTTGTGGCCGAACTTCACCGAAAGTTTAACGGCCGTAGAATGGAATTATTGAAAGCTAGGGAAATCCGTCAAGCTAAATTAAATGCTGGCGAGCTGCCAAATTTCTTGGAAGAAACTGCGGATGTGCGAAATTCAGCTTGGGAAGTGGCTTCAACGCCGGCCGACCTAAATGATCGTCGGGTTGAAATTACTGGTCCCGTTGATCGTAAAATGATAATCAATGCCTTAAACAGCGGTGCTAAGGTTTTTATGGCTGATTTTGAGGATAGTAATTCACCTACATTTTCAAACAATTTAGATGGACAGGTCAACCTAAGAGATGCTGTCCGTAAAACGATTTCCTTCTCAAACCCTGATGGAAAGCAATACAAGTTAAATGATACCATTGCCACCCTTGTGGTTCGTCCACGGGGATGGCACTTGGTAGAAAAGCATGTATTAATTGATGGTGAAATTACATCAGGCTCGCTTTTTGATTTCGGATTGTATTTTTTCCATAATGCCAAAGAACTTCTAAGTCGTGGAAGTGGTCCTTATTTTTATCTTCCAAAAATGGAAAGCCATTTGGAAGCCCGCCTTTGGAACGATGTTTTTGTTTTTGCTCAAGATTATTGTGGGGTTCCACAAGGCTCAATTCGGGCAACAGTGTTGATCGAAACTATTCTGGCTGCCTTCGAAATGGATGAAATCCTGTTTGAACTGCGTAACCATTCTGCAGGTCTAAATTGTGGTCGCTGGGATTACATTTTTAGTTTTATCAAAAAATTCAGCCGCCGTCCTGATTTTATTCTTCCTGATCGTATTCAGGTTACAATGGCAACCCATTTTATGAATAGCTACTCTTTATTGGCAATTAAAACCTGCCATAAACGAAATGCTCATGCCATAGGCGGAATGTCTGCTTTTATTCCGGTTAAAAATGATGAATCGGCTAACAATAATGCGTTCGCGAAAGTGCGCCAAGACAAAGAACGGGAAGCCAACAACGGACATGATGGAACTTGGGTTGCTCATCCTGGCTTAGTACCCGTGGCCTTGGAGATCTTTAACCGCGTCATGCCACAGCCTAATCAAAAGGATAAGAAACTCGAAAACATCTCCATTTCACAATCCGATTTGCTTCAAATTCCTGATGGTACCATCACAGAGGAAGGGTTTAAAGCCAATATTGATGTGGCCATTCAGTATTTGGAAGCCTGGTTAAGAGGAAGTGGCTGTGTTCCATTGTACAATTTAATGGAAGATGCCGCTACCGCCGAAATTAGCCGTGCCCAAGTTTGGCAATGGGTTAGACATAACGCAAAATTAGCTGACGGACGAACCATTACTAAAGAATATTACCAATCAGTTCTGCCAACTCAAATTGAAAAAATCAAAGCTATGGTAGGGGAAGAAAGGTTCGCAAAAGGCAAATTCGCCCAAGCAATTGACTTGTTTGATAAACTAGTTTTATCCGATGAGTTTTCTGAATTCCTAACCTTGGGAGCCTATGATTTAATTGATTAACCATAATAGTTTCTAGTTTTCAGTTTCTAGTTTTCAGTTTTTAGTTTTTAGTTTTCAGTTTCTAGTTTTCAGTTTATGGCTACACTACAAAAATTTGAAGATTTACTAGCCTGGCAAAAAGCAAGGGTTATGGTTAATCAAATTTATGTTATAACCAGAAAGCAAGAATTCTCTAAAGACAACGAACTGCTAAAACAAATTAGAAGAGCTGCAATTTCTATATTATCCAATATAAGCGAAGGTTTTGAAAGGAATGGAAATAAAGAATTTGCCCATTTTCTATCCATAACAACTGGTTCAATTGGCGAAGTAAAGGCCCAGCTGTATATCGCATTTGACCAAAATTATATCCAGGAAGAAGAATTAAATAACCTTCTAAATGATTGCAATGAAATAGGAAAAATGGTTAATAAGCTAATCCAATATTTAAACACTACTGAATTTAAAGGCACAAAGTTTAAATAGAAACTAAAAACTGTAAAAAAACTAAAAACTGTAAACTAGAAACTAAAAACTGTAAACTAGAAACTAAAAACTGTAAACTAGAAACTAAAAACTGTAAACTAGAAACTAAAAACTGTAAACTAGAAACTAAAAACTGTAAACTAGAAACTAAAAACCAAAAACCAAAATGACCAAACAAGAAAAAATCGAAGCCCTAATTAAAGATTGGGCAACCAACCCACGCTGGAAAGGAATCGAACGTCCTTATACCGCCGAAGAGGTGATTAAACTCCGTGGCTCCTACGACATTGAATACACCATTGCTCGTCAAGGTGCTGAACGTTTGTGGGACAAATTGAATAGTCAATCCTTTGTTGCTGGCCTTGGTGCTCTTACCGGAAACCAAGCCGTTCAAGAGGTTGCCGCAGGACTTGAAGCAATCTATTTGAGCGGATGGCAAGTTGCCGCCGATGCAAATTTGGCTGGCGAAATGTATCCCGACCAAAGTTTGTACCCAGCCGATAGCGTTCCTGCTGTGGTTCGTCGTATCAACAAATCGTTGTTGCGTGCCGACCAAATTCAGTCAGTTTCTGGAGATGGCGATAAACATTGGTTAGTTCCTATCGTGGCGGATGCAGAAGCTGGTTTTGGTGGAAACCTAAACGCTTTTGAATTGATGAAGCAAATGATCGAAGCCGGCGCCGCAGGTGTTCACTTCGAAGACCAACTTTCCTCTGCAAAAAAATGTGGTCACCTTGGTGGTAAAGTCTTGGTCCCAACCCAAGAGGCTATCAATAAACTAATCGCTGCTCGTTTGGCCGCCGACGTTATGGGTGTTCCAACTTTATTAGTTGCTCGTACTGATGCCGATGCTGCCAATTTGATTACTTCCGATATTGACGATCGCGATAAACGTTTCATTACAGGCGAACGCAGCAGTGAAGGTTTCTTCTATGTGAATTGTGGTTTGGAACAATCCATCGACCGTGGTTTAAGCTATGCCCCCTATGCTGATTTAATTTGGATGGAAACAGGAAAACCTGATATCGAAGAAGCAAAAGCTTTTGCTCAAGGTATTCACGCCCGCTACCCAGGTAAAATGTTAGCCTACAACTGTTCGCCTTCCTTCAATTGGGCCTCCAAACTTAGTGTAGCTGAAATGGAAACTTTCCGCGAGCGTTTGGCCGAACTTGGGTTTAAATTCCAGTTTATTACTCTGGCCGGTTTCCACGCCTTAAATACCAGTATGTTTGAATTGGCTAGTGCTTACCGTAAACGCGGAATGGCTGGCTACAGTGAACTGCAACAAAAAGAGTTTGCACTTCAAGCCGAAGGTTTTAAAGCTGTAAAACATCAGTCTTTTGTTGGAACAGGTTATTTTGATGCCGTACAAAATGTAGTAAGCCGCGGTTTGGCCTCTACTGGCGCACTCAAAGGAAGTACCGAAGAGGAGCAATTCCACTAGTTTTTACTTTTAATTTTTTTACTCCTTATCAACACTTAGTTGGTAAGGAGTTTTTTTTGTTAGTAGGGCCAACCAGTAGTTCATGTTTGATTTTTAGTCTTTGGCGGGCCCCCAACCGCCCAAAACCATTCTACCACTTTATAAGCATTTTCCAAGGCGGTTGGGTCAGGCTATCGCTAATACTCCTCAGCCTGCTCCGTTAGCACTCCGCATGCTTGTGGGGTATCACGCTCTATCCTTGCCCGACATCTCCGCATAACATTCTACTGTAGCTGGGCTTTTGTTTTTCATTCCACAGTTGTTATACCAATTTTAATTTATAAATGGTCCAAAGGCACTTTATAAATTTAGTTTGGTAAATGCGATATAAAAGCTGTTTAGGCAAATTATTGCGAACCATAATTGGACTATTACAGATTTATAATCGGTATAAAACCAAAGGACATGAATATACTATTTCCTAAAATTTATCAATGGAAGGATTAATTTAACCGAATAACTTGATATAGAATTGGTTGTATTGAGTTAGAATTTCCAATTTCTAGTCAGTTTTAATTGAAAGTAGAACGGACGAATTTGCTTAATTGTCGGGTGGTAATAAAAATAGAACTATTAAAAATAGGAATTGAAAGGATTAAGAAAAAAAAACCTCATTCAAATAATGCCTTACTATATTTTTGGCCTCTATTAAATATTGAAAATCACCTCTTTAGGTAAGAATTAGAAAGAAGAAATGAGAAGTGCAAAAGGTATTGTGATTGGTGTTTCGATTTCCATTGTTTCATTTGTGGCAGGATATCTCGTCAAATCTGTATTAAAAGGAAAAACAATCTCATCCAATGGAATTACCAATTCTGTTAAAGTTGAGAAACGACAATCTGGTTTTAAGCTAATAAATCCAATTCTCGATTGTCAAAGTGTTGTAAACATTGATCCTCCTACAATTGTAAAATTGCGAGATGGTTTGGATAAATATATTAAAAAAACCAAAGAAAGCGGTGTTGCCTCACACGTGTCTATTTATTTTCGCGATTTGAACAATGGTCCTGTTTTTGGAATTGATCAAGAAGAAACATATGCTCCAGCTAGTTTATTGAAAGTGCCAATTCTAATTGCTGTATTGAAAGAAGAGGAACGTAATCCAGGTTTTTTTAATAAAAAGATAAAATATACCCAATTGGTCGACCCAGGGTATAAACAGAATATTTTTGATTCAATTTCTTTAAAAATCGGGAATACTTATTCTGTTTTAGATTTGGCAGAAAGAATGATTGTCCATTCTGATAACGAAGCCAAGGGATTAATTATTCAATTGATTCCGGATACAAGTTTACTTAGAGTGCATAATGATTTGGGTATTGTAGTTCCTGGAATTAGAAATTCCCAAGATTTTATGACGGTAAGGGATTATGCTACTTTTTTTCGGATTTTATACAATGGAACCTATCTAAATCATCAAAATTCAGAAATGGCCTTGGAATTCCTATCTCGATCTACCTTTCTTAAAGGTTTAAAGGCCGGTATTGACGATCCTTATGCTATTGTTGCACATAAATTTGGCGAAAGGGAACTTGTAGAGACAGGTCAACGCCAGCTTCATGATTGCGGGATCATTTATTCCAATGGTCATACTTATTTGTTGTGTGTTATGACAAGAGGAAAGGATTTTGACCAATTAGCATCCGTTATTTCTGAAGTTTCGAGGATGGTTTATAAAAATATTGAATAGGCCTAATTTATGTTTGTATAAAATCCCAATGAGTTACATTTTTCCTGATTGTTTTAAGGATAGGATTTTTAAGAATTTTTAATACAAAAAACAGTTAGGTTGTTAAATAAGGGAGTTTTTGTCCAATTCTAACCAAAATCGGATAGAGTTTCGATGTCGAAATCAACCTCGTATCAGAGATTAAATTCTTATATTTCGTTTTTTTTGTAACTTATTTAATTATTAAAATAAGAGAATTTGTATTTGTAATGGTTCGGAGTATAAAGATTCTCATACTACCAATGATTCAAAATTAAACCTGAGGTTGTTTGTGTCTTATAAGGTAACTTTCTTAATTACAATGATTTTTATCAGTTTTTTTCGAAGATGTTTTCGGTTTGCATCCCTTTTTTAAATTTTGACGCTAGAAAAATCAATTGTTCTTTTAATATTCTAAGGGCATAGCTAAATAAGCTAATTATTTAGTTTTTTATTCTTTTTTTTGGATTTTTGAAAAAAATACCTTAACGTTGCGATTGAAGAGTTCGTAATTTTAGTTCAATTGTTTTTAAATTCATTTAAGGACAACGGAATAAATTAAAATTTCGACTTTTAAGACTTTTGAATTTGATATTTTCCCCAACATCAGCATTTTGGCTCTTTAAAGGGTTAAAGTGTTGGTTTGTTTAACAAATTACTAATCATTCGCTTATGATAAGTTTATTTACCCAAAAAGGCAGACTTCCAAAATTTGTTTCTCCAAATTATTCGGTAGAATCAATTAATTTTCTTTCAAGAAGTTTTCGAAATGCTGCAATTATCGGAATTCTAGGTCTATTGTTTTCTCCTTGGCTTGCAATGGGACAATGTAATGTTGTTACATCAGGAACTGCAGCCGCACCAACTTGTAGCAACCAGGCGCTAAGTCTAGGTGCCGGACAATCCTACAACATTTCTTATACCAACGGTGTGTTTTATCAGATTTCCTATTCCAACAATGCCCAATCAAACGGGTATTGTATCAATGGAACTCAGTACACCGCCAATCCGGGGTACTTCAATACGCTTAGTGGCACCCTAGCTACAGGTATTTTCAGAAACACAGGAACATGGTCGGGTTCATCCGCGGTGTTGAACTATAGTATCGCTACACCTACAGTTCCTGGAACACCAAGTGTTAGCACCAATGGTTGTAACCAAGTTACGCTTACTTGGGGCGCTTCAAGTTATGCCCAAGGGTACGAGCTTCAGGTAGCCACGGATGCAGGTTTCGTATCCAATTTGGCTGGCAACAACTGCGGTGGACAGCCCTGTAACGCAAGTGTAAGCCTTGGTTCTACTTCTGCAGTAATCACTGGATTAACGCCAGGCACTACATACTATGCGCGTGTTAGAGCTACTAATGGTTCCACTCCTTGCCGCAGTGGATTTTCGGGTACCCTTACATTTACTCCACCTGCCAATCCAAGTATAGTAGGTGCCACTCCTAGTCCTGCCGTTGCCTCTGGCGCCTGCGCCGGAAGTGCAGTAGCTGTAAATTCAGCTTCCATATCTGGTGGGGTCGGTTGTTCACTGCAATATAGATTCTGGAACGGTACGAGTTGGTCTGGTTATTCTGGAACAACTTCTTATACTTCTGTATATGGAGGAGATCTAACAAATAGAATTGAAGTTTCAACAACTGGATGTAGCGGAACCTGCGCTACCCCAGCCGCTCAAACATATACTTGGTCTGTGGTATCAACTCCAATAGCCCCTACTTTAACCTCGGCTAGTCCAGCCAATGGTACAAGTATTTGTGCAGGTTACAACAGTGGTACAGTAACCATGACAGCAGGTTCAGGTGGTGCATCTGGAGCTGCAGGGGAATACCAAGTCAGTATCAACAACGGTTCTTCTTGGGCTTCTTACACAAATGGGGCAGCCATCAACACTACGGGTGCAAGCGGAAACGTAATAATTCAAGCAAGAAGAACAGCAGGAACACCAGCTTCATGTGCGGCATCTTCATGGACTACCCTTTGCACTTGGCCGGTTGCCTCAGCGGTTGTGGGGCCGACTCTTTCAAGTGCCAACCCTGCTAGTGGAACGGTCATCTGTGCAGGATTCAATACCGGTACAGTGACCTGTAATGCGGGTTCAGGTGGCTCAAGTGGTGCAGCCGATCAATACCGGGTTAGTATAGATGGCGGTAGTACTTGGAGTGCATACACCAATGGTGCAGCAATCAATACATCGTCGGCCACAGGAAGTGTAATAGTGCAATCTAGTAGGACAGCAGGTTCCTATGGATGTACTACCTCCGCCTGGACTACCATGTGTACTTGGACGCTTAGCACAGCAACAGTAAATCCGACCTTGAATACGGCCAGTCCGGTTTCAGGCACAAGCATCTGTCCAGGTTACAACGGTCCTTCAGCAACAATTAATGCAGGTAGCGGTGGGTCAGCAGGAGCTGCAGATAGTTACCAATTTAGTATAAACGGAGGAGGTGCATGGAGTGCCTATACTTCAGGAGGTACCATAAATACAACCGGCGCCACAACAAGTGTTCAGGTCAGAGCCAGCCGCTCTGCAGGCAGTTACGGCTGTTCCGCCACTGGACCAACAGTTCTGGCTACTTGGCCGATAATTGCCCAGCCAGTTGCTCCTACTTTGCTTTCGTCCAGCGCTTCGAATGGTAGTACCATCTGTGCTGGTTATTCTGGTACGGTTACCTGCAATGCAGGAACTGGCGGAACAACTGGAGCAGTGGATCAATATCAGGTTAGCATCAACGGTGGCGGGGCCTATTCGGCCTACACCAACGGGGCAGCCATTAACACTACCGGAGCAACAGGCTCTGTTATTGTACAATCCAGAAGGGTTGATGGTACCTTGGGCTGTTCCACAACTGCATGGACAACAGTTTGCACTTGGACGGTAGGAACCTCACCAGTTTCTCCAACCTTATCAGTTGCAAGCCCTGTTAGCGGATCTACAATCTGTGCAGGTTTCAATACCGGTACGGTTACCTGCAATGCGGGTAGCGGAGGTTCAAGTGGAGCTGCCGATCAGTATCGATTCAGTATCAATGGAGGTTCAACTTGGAATACCTATACCAATGGCTCTGCAATAACTACAACCGGTGCAACAGGTTCAGTAATCGTTCAGGCTAGCCGAACTGCAGGTTCGTTTGGTTGTACAACTACCGCTTGGACAACCGTTTGCACATGGACTGTAGGCGCTACAGTTGTAAATCCAACTTTATCTTCTGCCACCCCAGCAAGCGGCACTACACTTTGTATCGGATACAATGGCCCCTTGGCCAATATAACAGCAGGATCTGGCGGCTCAACAGGCGCAGCTGATTCTTACCAGTTTAGCATAAATGGCGGCGGCGCTTGGAGTGCCTATACCTCTGGGTCAACCATTAATACATCGGGTGGCAGTACTAGTGTACAAGTACGGGCAAGCAGGTCTGCGGGAAGCTACGGATGCACAGCAACAGGTCCTACAGTATTGGCAACTTGGCCATTGGCAGCCCAACCCGTTGCACCAACCCTTTCATCAGCCACACCATCTAATGGAACAACTATATGTGAAGGTACAGCGGTAAGCGCAACCGGCACTGCAGGTTCAGGGGGAACAGGATCCGCAACAAATGAATTTAGATTTAGTATTGATAACGGAGCAACTTGGAGCACCTATACCAATGGCGCAAGTATTGCCACCTTGGGTGGAACTACAGCCGTAATTGTTCAGTCTAGAAGAGTGGACGGTACGTTTGGATGTACAACTACGGCTTGGGGCACAATTGCCTCTTGGCCAATGAACATTAAACCATCAGTACCTACATTCACTTCAACAACCATAACAGGATGTGGACTTTCTAATATTACACCAACAATAGGGGCAAATGGAAACACCTGTAGGTTCTATGGTCCGAACTCAACTTCAACATTAATCGCAACAGGAACGAGCTATACGGCAAGTATAGTGGGTACGAACACTTATTATGTAACGACCTACAATTCAACAACAGGTTGCGAAAGCGATCAAGTAGCCATCACTGTAACCATCACCTCTTCGTTTACTGTTGTCATGACAAGCACACAACACAATGGTTATGAGATTAGTTGCTATGGCGGCTCAAATGGAGATGCTATTGCCACTTTGACTGGCGGATCACCAGTTACACCAGTTACCTATTATTGGTCTAACGGAACTACAAACAGTGTTGCTTCGCTTACCAACACGATAACAGGTCTACAAAGCGCTACTTTCAATGTAACAGCTATTGACAATGTCGGTTGTGGCGGAATCGGGTCCATATCTCTTGACCAACCAACGGAATTGGCCGTTAGCTTGTCCCCCTCTGACTACAATGGATGGGAGGTAAGTTGCAATGGTGCTTCGGATGGTTCCGTCAATTCGACCGTAACTGGCGGATCGGGAGGAAATACCTTTAGTTGGACATCTTCACCATCAGGGTTTACATCGGCTGCGGAAGATCCAACAGGTATGAGTGCAAGGTCTTACACAGTAGTAGTGACAAACAACAACGGATGTACTGCAACAGGAAGTGTAACATTTAACCAACCTTCTGCAATCACCTTCTCTACGCTTACAGGTTATGCCTGTTCAGGAAATACCTATACATCGGCAGATGTAACTGTAAATCCAGTTGGCGGAGCTTCAACAACGTATCAATACCGTTACCGCACTCCACCAACATCTGGGGTTTGGTCAGCTTGGCAATCAGCGAATAACTTCCCAGGTCTTTCAAATGGAACTAGCTATGAGTTTCAGGTAAGGGATGCGGTTAATACCTCTTGTACAAGTTCTTCCACAACTGTTGCGATAACCTTCCCAGCAAGCGGAACGGCAGTAGATGCTTGTAACTTTATTTATGTTTCACCGGGTGGAGCAACAACATATCCGGCCCTTGGTCAGAAAAGTTGTACAGTCGATCTACCAACAGCCATTCAGATTTACAACAACGATAATTCAAGGAACCATATCCTGATGCAGTCAGGAAACTATACCTATACCAATACCATTACTATTCCAGCAGGTTTGACAATTGATGGTGGTTATACGGTATCTGGAGCCGATTGGATAAAAAGCACAGGCTCATCAACAATAATTACAATGAACCCTACCTTATTTACTGATGCAGGCACCAATACTGGACACCATATTGCATTCAGAGTTGGTGGAAATAATGTTACAGTTAAAGATATCACAGTAACGGTATTACCTGCAGGTATTAGTGGTTCAACAGGAAACAAAGGTAAATCGATCTATGGATTTTATCTGTCAGGTCAAACTGGTTTCACCATGACACGCTGTTCCGTAACAACTACATCAGCAACAGCTGGTGATGCAGGTGCTACCCTGTCAGGCAGTGGTGGCGGCGGAGCTGGAGGAGCTGGAGGAGCTGGTAATACTACTGAAAAAGCAGGATGTTCTGAATGCGGAGGATCGGGAGCTACAGGCAGTGCAGGTAATGGCGGAGCATCAGGAGGAGGAGGAGGAGCTGGATGTTGCTCTGGTGGATGTAACTGGTATGGTTGTGATGCAGGTGGATGCAATGCCTCCAGCGGAGGTTCGGGTTCAAATGGAGCAGGAGGAACAAACTATACCGCTGGCAACCAACCTAGTAATACAGGAGGTTTATCAACCTACTATATTCCAGTGAATGGAGTCCAAGGAGGAGATGGATTTGGCGGTGGCGGTGGCGGCGGCGGTGGCTTTGGTGCTTCAGGGACTTGTTGTACTTGTGATTGTGGTCCATTTTGGGGTTATGGAGGAAACGGAGGTGCTGGTGGTGCTGGTGGATCAGGAGGTAACTTTGGGTATGGTGGAGGATCCTCGTTCTGCGTTTATGCTTGGGGTGGTTCAGGAACAATTACTGATTGTGTTCTTAATCCAGGAGCTGCCGGTGCCGGTGGGTCAGGACAGAATGGTAGAGCTGGTGTTGCAGGAAGTGCAGGATCAGGCGGAACGAGCAATGCGGGATATTGTGATGGTGGGGTTGGAGGTAATGGAGGTACTGGCGGTACTGGCGGTAACGGCGGTCGTGGACAGGATGGTGCAACGGGTATTAGCGCAGCAGTGCAAAATGCCAATGGAGCTACAGTAACTAGAACTGGTACTACGATTCCAGCCGATGGAACAGTTACAGTTAACTGGTACAAAGGATGCCGAAATTCACAAATTGATATAACCAAAACTTCAGGTTCTAGTTGGACTGGAATAGGAACAGATCCATTGTTTGTAAACAATTTAACTAGCAGTACTTCAAGTTACTCTGCTTCATCTAATTCGGCATCCATTTATTTCCCAACATCTTCATCGTTAGGAAACAAAAATATTTCACTAGGTTCAACTACATTGACAAGTTTTATTCGATTAATTGGAGACAGGTTGAACACCATTAGTTCAAGTACATTGGCTTCAACTGTAATTGCTCCAACTTGTCCAACTTCACCAATTACCTTGGCTACCAACCTAACTTCAGGGCAAATGGCCAACATTACCCAATACGATTGGGATATAACCTTGGTAAGTACACCAACGGTCAATGTATTTACTTCAACATCGGCAAACCCTGGTTCGGTGCCTCCGCCATCAGGCGATTGGATTGAAGGCGCTACATATCAGGTAAGGTTTAGGGCCTATGAAGTCTGTTGCGGATGGTCAACCCCAGCCTACTTTACTTTTACCATGGCTAATAACCTAGCCTCTGTTGCAACGATAACACAATCTACCCCTGCCACGGTTTGTGCCAATACCACTCGAACCTACACCGCCTCTGCTGTAGCAGGTGCAACTACCTACAATTGGACAGTTAGTGGTGGAGTTATTCAATCTGGTCAAGGTACTCAAACAATTACAGTGCTTTGGGGTTCGGCAGGAACAGGAAGAACGGTTTCTGTATATCCATCTAACTCTTGCGCGGCCTTCAATGGCTCACCTACAACAATTACAAGAGAAGTACATGGTGCCCCAACTGTATCTATCACTGGTAGTGGAATGATTTGTACCAGTGGAACCCTCAATCTAGTAGCTAGTGCCACCTCTGGAGTTTCAAATGGTGGTAGTTCGCTCGCTAATGGAGTGTTTACCTATTCTTGGCCGTCTCCTGGTTCTGGAACAGCTCAGACCTATACAGCTTCTGCTGCAGGAACCTATTCTGTTATTGTAACTGAAGGAGGAACTGGTTGTACGGCAACAAATAGTACGACTCTTACAAATCCACCTGCTTTAGTGGCTGGTTCTCATAACACAACATCCGAAACAGCTTGTCAAGGATATGACCCGATTTCATTGACTGTTTCAGGAACTACAGGTGGCTTAACACCATATGCTTATCAATGGCAAGAAAGCGGGAATAATATCTCTGGACAAACTGCAACGAGCTATGATCCTCCTGTTTTGAATACAAGTGGAACATATAATTATAGAGTTCGGATCACAGATGCTTGTGGTACCCAAGTATTCAGTACAGTGAAAGCAATAACTATTGTAAATGACCCTTCTGTTACCGTTTCTGGAACTTTGACCTATTGTGTAGGTCAAACAGCAACCTTAACAGCAACACCTAGTGGTGGAACCGGAACCACAGGCCTGCAATGGCAAACCTCACCTGATGGAATAAGTTCATGGAGCGATATTTCAGGTGAAACAGCTACGACCTTTAATCCATCTACAGCTGCTAGTGGAACGTTTTACTACAGAGTTAAGGTGACAGCTACTGGTTCATCTTGTACAGATGGTTTTTCATCTGCTCAAACCATGGTTGTTAATGCGTCCTCCATTGCACCTACAGGCATTTCAGGTATCACAACGCTTTGTGGTGCCGCGGCCTCTACTACATTAACAGCAACTGGGGGAACCTTAGGAACTGGTGCGAATTATCAATGGGGAACTGGCGCAACAGTTGGTTCTAATCCAATTTCTGGTGCAACAAGTATTAGTTATACTGTAACACCTGGTTCAACAACAACTTATTGGGTTAGAATTGAGAATAATTCCTCGCCTTGTTCAGCTACTACAGCCGGGGTTACTCAACTTGTAACTGTAAATACTGCATCTGTCGCTCCAACAAGTATCTCAGGAACGACAAGTTTATGCGGAGCCTCAGCATCAACAACCTTAACAGCTATTGGTGGAACTTTAGGTACAGGTGCCAATTATCAATGGGGTACAGGTTCTACGGTTGGTTCTAATCCAATTTCAGGTGCTACAAGTAATACCTATACTGTAACTCCAGGAACCACTGAAACATATTGGGTGAGGATTGAAAATACTTCTTCACCTTGCACAGGAAATACATCTGGAGTTTCACAACTAGTAACGGTTAGTATACCTTCCGTTGATGTATCTAGTATAAGTGGATCAACAGCTCTCTGCGGTGTTTCTGCCTCAACTACCTTAACCGCAAATGGTGCTACCCTTGGAACAGGTGCAAATTACCAATGGGGAACTGGAGCTGTAATTGGAGCAAATCCTCTATCAGGAGAAACAAATTCTACATTAACCGTTACCCCAGGTTCCTCTACTACCTATTGGGTGAGAATTGAAAATAATTCATCCCCTTGTAGTGCAAATACCGCAGGTCTTTCTCAATTAGTATCTGTAGGTTCTCCAGCCACTGCAAATGCTGGTAGTAACGCAACTATTTGTACAGGTGAAACATATACATTAACTGGAGCTTCAGTTGGGGGAAGTGCTACCACAGGTTCTTGGAGCATTTCAAGTGTTACTGGGACAATGACTACATCAACTGCTCAATTGAGTAGTATTTCAGCTACTGCTAGTCCAAATCTAGTAACCTTTACACCAACTTCTGGAACAAATGGAACCGTTACCTTAACTTTAACAACAGATGATCCTGCAGGGCCATGTGCTGCTCAAACGAGCACTGTGACTCTTACTGTAAATCCTTCTTCAGTGGGTGGTTCTGTATCTAATGGAGGTTCTGTTTGTTTGGGTGGAAGTACAGGGACATTGAACTTGACAGGGCATACAGGGTCTGTAATTAAATGGCAAAAAAGAGTTAATGCTGGTTCTTGGAGCGATATTCCAAGTACAAGTGGATTAACTAGCTATTCTGAAACTCCATCTAGTGCAGGAATATGGGAATACAGAGCTGAGGTTCAAAATAGCCCTTGTTCTGCAGTAGTTTATTCTAATCCTGGATTAGTGAATGTGGATCAAAATACTGTTACAGGCACCCTTGTTTCGGATTACGCAACTTATTGCCTTGGAGGTACAATTAATTTCTCACTTAGCGGTCATGTAGGTGGAGTTGTAATTTGGCAAGAATCTACTGATGGAGGTGCAACTTGGAATGATATTCTTGGAACTGATGGATTGTCATCTGGAAGTGGTACTGCTTCAACTGCTGGTAATTTTTCATATAGAATAGAAATTGCTAGCGGAAGTTGTCCTTCCGTATATTCTAATCAATTAGATATTGTCGTTGATGCAAGCTGTTCATATACTTGGCTTGGTACAATTGATAATAATTGGCACAATGGAGGTAACTGGAGCGGAGGAATTGTACCTTTGATTGGCAATGATATTATTATTCCTGACCAAGCCAATGATCCGATTGTTTCAACAGGGAATGCGGAATGTAAAAATTTGGATATGGCCTCTGGGGCTACCTTAACCGTTTCAACTGGCTACAATCTTGATGTTGCAGGAACAACCATTATATTTGATGGAAATACCATTCAAGGTGGAGGAAAAATTAGCTTTACTTCCAATGCTGCAACTTCAGTTACTGTTCCTGTAAATTTCGAAATTAACAGGGTACATATTGAAGGTACCACCAATGTTACCTTAACTGGATCAGGACAGGCAAATATGCACGGAATCCTTAAAATCAATGGAACCTTGCAGGCTAACAATAAAATGACCTTTATCTCAAATGCTTCAGGTACAGGTTTGGTTGATGGATCGGGTTCGGGCGGTTTTGCAGGAGGTCCTGGAAGTGTTGTTACAGTGCAAAGGCAAGTGTTCGGGTCTAATGGGTATCGTTACATATCAGCTGCAGTAAGTGGTTGCTTTGTATCTGATTGGTCTGACGACTTTGGTATTGTTGGCGTGAATAACTTCCTGCATAACGGAATCAATTTCACTTCACCTTGGCCAACCTTATGGAGATATGATGAATCCGTAACAAATCCAAGCATGACTTATGGATGGTACAGCCATACCGATCCAAGCAATGTATTGGATAGGATGAAGGGATACGCTGGTATAATGTCTGGAACTGTCTTAGACTTGACAGGTTCCGCACTAAATGGTACTCAGAATACTTCTATTACCAATACAAGTTCAGGTCAACCTTTATCTGATGGATGGAACCTTATGGGTAATCCTTACATATCACCAATCAACTTCAATGCTGTTTATAGCTTAAATAGTGGAATTGCTGGTACGGTTTATTATTGGACCAGTAGTGGAACCTATTCGGGTCAATATGCTACCTACAATGCGTTAAACGGCTTGTCTACCAATGGTGGTTCTTATATTATCCCTTCCTCCCAAGGTTTCTTTGTTAAGAAATCTTCTCCAGGTTCTCAAACATTTACACTTAATAATACAGTAAGAACAACTGATTTAAATCCAACTTTCTATAAAATGGATAATAACTATAAATTACTTCGGTTGGAAGCTGAAATAAATGGTGCAACAGATGAATTGGTTATTTATGAAGAACCTACAAGTAAGGAAGAATATGAAGAAAAGTTTGATTCTTGGAAGTTTATGGCATTTGACCCTTCTGCCTCAAATATTTATTCCATTGGAATTAATTCGGAAGAAATGTTATCCGTGAATGCCTTACCGAAACTGACAGAAGGAAGGGTAATACCAATAGGGTATAAAGCAGGAAAACCAGGATTCCATGTGTTTAAACTTACAGAAATTCAACATTTTGAAAATCAGAGGGTTTATCTTGAAGACAAAAAACTTGGAATTATGTATGATCTTGGCACTAACCTTAAGTATGAATTTACTCAAAACCCAAGCGATCCAGAAATGGGTAGATTCTACTTGAAACTTGGTGGTCCAATTAATCCTACTCCAATTAATGCTGGTGGACTTTTGGTTAATCTATATGATTCTGAAAATGGAATGTTGGTTCAAACAAAAGGTAATCTTAGCAATGACTTCTCTTTTAAAGTTGTCGATATTAGTGGTAAACTTATGTTGGATGGCGAAAGTTCTTTCAAGGACGGTGAAGCAATCATCGAATTGAACGACGTTGCTCCTGCTATGTATTTTGTTACTGTAGAAGTAGATGGTCAAACATTCAGTGGCAAAATGATTAAAAGGTAAGGAAATTATCTATTGAATTTTTAAAGGGACTTGGTAATACAAGTCCCTTTTTTTGCAGTAAAAAATTCAAAATATATTTTTTATTTTCAAAATAATATTACATTTGCACCCCCAAACGCAGAAGTAGCTCAGTTGGTAGAGCATGACCTTGCCAAGGTCAGGGTCGCGAGTTCGAGTCTCGTCTTCTGCTCCACAAACCAAATGAGTTTGAGCTATCTCAAACTCATTTTTGTTTAGCCCGGGTGGTGGAATTGGTAGACACGCAGGACTTAAAATCCTGTAATCATTGCGATTGTACGGGTTCAACTCCCGTCCCGGGTACAAGAAGCTCCGTAGAGGGGCTTTATTGTTTTAAAGGAAAGGTATTAAGTTCATTTTTTATGTTTTATGTATATATTTTGTATTCTGAGAAATGTGACCGATATTATATAGGGTATTCGGAAAATCCAGAAAGGCGTTTAGAGGAAAGGCATAATAAGGGTGCAGTGAAGGCCACAAGAAATTGTTATCCATACGAATTAAAAGGGAAAAAGAGCTTCGATTCAGAACTATTGGCAAGGCAGGAAGAGTTTCGACTCAAGGGAATGAAGAGTAGGAAATACTTGGAGTATTTATTACAAGGGAATTGGTAGCCACGCCCCGATTTAATCGGGGTAATCATTGCGATTGTACGGGTTCAACTCCCGTCCCGGGTACAAGAAGCTCCGTAGAGGGGCTTTATTGTTTTAAAGGAAAGGTATTAAGTTCATTTTTTATGTTTTATGTATATATTTTGTATTCTGAGAAATGTGACCGATATTATATAGGGTATTCGGAAAATCCAGAAAGGCGTTTAGAGGAAAGGCATAATAAGGGTGCAGTGAAGGCCACAAGAAATTGTTATCCATACGAATTAAAAGGGAAAAAGAGCTTCGATTCAGAACTATTGGCAAGGCAGGAAGAGTTTCGACTCAAGGGAATGAAGAGTAGGAAATACTTGGAGTATTTATTACAAGGGAATTGGTAGCCACGCCCCGATTTAATCGGGGTAATCATTGCGATTGTACGGGTTCAACTCCCGTCCCGGGTACAAGAAGCTCCGTAGAGGGGCTTTATTGTTTTAAAGGAAAGGTATTAAGTTCATTTTTTATGTTTTATGTATATATTTTGTATTCTGAGAAATGTGACCGATATTATATAGGGTATTCGGAAAATCCAGAAAGGCGTTTAGAGGAAAGGCATAATAAGGGTGCAGTGAAGGCCACAAGAAATTGTTATCCATACGAATTAAAAGGGAAAAAGAGCTTCGATTCAGAACTATTGGCAAGGCAGGAAGAGTTTCGACTCAAGGGAATGAAGAGTAGGAAATACTTGGAGTATTTATTACAAGGGAATTGGTAGCCACGCCCCGATTTAATCGGGGTAATCATTGCGATTGTACGGGTTCAACTCCCGTCCCGGGTACAAGAAGCTCCGTAGAGGGGCTTTATTGTTTTAAAGGAAGGTATTAAGTTCATTTTTTATGTTTTATGTATATATTTTGTATTCTGAGAAATGTGACCGATATTATATAGGGTATTCGGAAAATCCAGAAAGGCGTTTAGAGGAAAGGCATAATAAGGGTGCAGTGAAGGCCACAAGAAATTGTTATCCATACGAATTAAAAGGGAAAAAGAGCTTCGATTCAGAACTATTGGCAAGGCAGGAAGAGTTTCGACTCAAGGGAATGAAGAGTAGGAAATACTTGGAGTATTTATTACAAGGGAATTGGTAGCCACGCCCCGATTTAATCGGGGTAATCATTGCGATTGTACGGGTTCAACTCCCGTCCCGGGTACAAGAAGCTCCGTAGAGGGGCTTTATTGTTTTAAAGGAAAGGTATTAAGTTCATTTTTTATGTTTTATGTATATATTTTGTATTCTGAGAAATGTGACCGATATTATATAGGGTATTCGGAAAATCCAGAAAGGCGTTTAGAGGAAAGGCATAATAAGGGTGCAGTGAAGGCCACAAGAAATTGTTATCCATACGAATTAAAAGGGAAAAAGAGCTTCGATTCAGAACTATTGGCAAGGCAGGAAGAGTTTCGACTCAAGGGAATGAAGAGTAGGAAATACTTGGAGTATTTATTACAAGGGAATTGGTAGCCACGCCCCGATTTAATCGGGGTAATCATTGCGATTGTACGGGTTCAACTCCCGTCCCGGGTACAAGAAGCTCCGTAGAGGGGCTTTATTGTTTTAAAGGATAGGCATTAAGTTCATTTTTTATGTTTTATGTATATATTTTGTATTCTGAGAAATGTGACCGATATTATATAGGGTATTCGGAAAATCCAGAAAGGCGTTTAGAGGAAAGGCATAATAAGGGTGCAGTGAAGGCCACAAGAAATTGTTATCCATACGAATTAAAAGGGAAAAAGAGCTTCGATTCAGAACTATTGGCAAGGCAGGAAGAGTTTCGACTCAAGGGAATGAAGAGTAGGAAATACTTGGAGTATTTATTACAAGGGAATTGGTAGCCACGCCCCGATTTAATCGGGGTAATCATTGCGATTGTACGGGTTCAACTCCCGTCCCGGGTACAAGAAGCTCCGTAGAGGGGCTTTATTGTTTTAAAGGATAGGCATTAAGTTCATTTTTTATGTTTTATGTATATATTTTGTATTCTGAGAAATGTGACCGATATTATATAGGGTATTCGGAAAATCCAGAAAGGCGTTTAGAGGAAAGGCATAATAAGGGTGCAGTGAAGGCCACAAGAAATTGTTATCCATACGAATTAAAAGGGAAAAAGAGCTTCGATTCAGAACTATTGGCAAGGCAGGAAGAGTTTCGACTCAAGGGAATGAAGAGTAGGAAATACTTGGAGTATTTATTACAAGGGAATTGGTAGCCACGCCCCGATTTAATCGGGGTAATCATTGCGATTGTACGGGTTCAACCCGGGTACAAGAAGCTCCGTAGAGGGGCTTTATTGTTTTAAAGGATAGGCATTAAGTTCATTTTTTATGTTTTATGTATATATTTTGTATTCTGAGAAATGTGACCGATATTATATAGGGTATTCGGAAAATCCAGAAAGGCGTTTAGAGGAAAGGCATAATAAGGGTGCAGTGAAGGCCACAAGAAATTGTTATCCATACGAATTAAAAGGGAAAAAGAGCTTCGATTCAGAACTATTGGCAAGGCAGGAAGAGTTTCGACTCAAGGGAATGAAGAGTAGGAAATACTTGGAGTATTTATTACAAGGGAATTGGTAGCCACGCCCCGATTTAATCGGGGTAATCATTGCGATTGTACGGGTTCAACTCCCGTCCCGGGTACAAGAAGCTCCGTAGAGGGGCTTTATTGTTTTAAAGGATAGGCATTAAGTTCATTTTTTATGTTTTATGTATATATTTTGTATTCTGAGAAATGTGACCGATATTATATAGGGTATTCGGAAAATCCAGAAAGGCGTTTAGAGGAAAGGCATAATAAGGGTGCAGTGAAGGCCACAAGAAATTGTTATCCATACGAATTAAAAGGGAAAAAGAGCTTCGATTCAGAACTATTGGCAAGGCAGGAAGAGTTTCGACTCAAGGGAATGAAGAGTAGGAAATACTTGGAGTATTTATTACAAGGGAATTGGTAGCCACGCCCCGATTTAATCGGGGTAATCATTGCGATTGTACGGGTTCAACTCCCGTCCCGGGTACAAGAAGCTCCGTAGAGGGGCTTTTTTTAGGCTACTTCCCGCATTTATACATGGTTTGCTTCATTTTAAATTTTCTATATCTTCATTTAATTTAAACAGACGGTTTTCTCGATTCTGGCTATTTTGTTTGCTCAATCTGAAAATTGTGTCTGTTTTTTTTTGGCGGGTCCCATTCGCCCAAACCATTCGAACATTATTTAAGAATGGTGCCAGGCGAATGGTCGGGCTATTCACTGCAAGTCCTCGGTCTGCTCCGTTCCTCCGCATTCCTGTGGGCTTTCCGTTGCTATCCCTACCCGGAAGAAGTGTAGTTTTAGCACAAGCTTTCTACATTCTAAATAAACTAAATCCCATAGTAGGCATTACAAATTCTTATTCGTGGTAAATCCAACTAAATCAAGTAGTTCGCAAGCATGAACCCCACTGTTACATGTTTTGAGATAAAAGAAATATATTATCCGAATTACTTGCCTTAGAGAATACTAACCCTACTAAAGAACCTGGCATTTGAATTTCAATTGTAGGTAAGGTATAGCGGAGTAGAATGTTTAATGCACTTATCACACCCAGAGCGGAAGTTTTCGGGCAGGGATAGAGGCAAGTAGCCCGCATGGATGTGCACCCGAACCCCTTCGGGTGCGCAGACAGCGTACTACTGCCGAAAGCCCGGCGCTTTTTCGCCAAGCAGAATGGTTAATCTTTGTAGGCTGTGAAATGGCGAAAAGCGGCACGCCAAATAAAAAAAATAAACTTTAATCTTCTATATCCGGATTTTCTATAATAAACGTTCCGCCTTTTTCTTTGCGCGCCCATTTGACCATTGCACCAGCTACCTTATGGGCTTCGATGCCTTTGTATTTCTTCAAACCACCTAGCATCAATGGTTCAAGTACCTTGGCCAAACCAATTCCTATTTTTTCGCCCATTCTAAACTCTTTGCGGTCGCCCAATAAAAAAGAGGGACGAAAGGCCACGAAAGTATCATAATTCAATTTGGCTATTCGCTCCTCCAACTCACCTTTCACACGGGCATAAAATACCGTCGATTTTTTGTTGGCACCAATAGAACTGACCAAAAAATACTGCTGGGCTCCTTGTTTTAAAGCAGCTTTTGCTACAGCTAGGGGATAATCAAAATCCACTTTCCGAAAGGCTTCCTGACTGCCGGCCTTGGCAATAGTTGTTCCCATGGCACAAAACACATCATCGGCTCGGCAATCATCATCGGCCAAATGGTCAAAATCAACCACCAATTGGGCCAATTTTTCGTGGTGTAGGTCGATGGGTTTCCGAACCAAGAGTTTTACCAAGGCATAGCGCTCATCCTGCAATAGAATACGCACCAAATGACCCCCAACTAAACCAGAGCCTCCAATGACCAAAGCTGTTTTCATAGCCTGCAAAATACAAATTTATCTGAAATAGGCTTGAACCAGCAGAAGGAAAAACGGGCTATTCATGTTTTAAAGCTTCCACCGGACTTTGATTTGCAGCCCTAGCGGTAACCAGAGTAACGGTAAGTATGGCCAGCACCATAGCAACCAAAGATGCCAGAAAAAATGGCAAGGGAGTAAGTTCAATCCGGAAGGCAAAACCTTTTAACCAGTAATGCATAGCAATCCAAGCATTAGGGATGGCAATGAGGATAGACAAGGACACCAACAAAATGAAATCTTTGGTAAACACCATAGATATCTGCCATAAACTGGCACCCATTACCCTTCGTATACCAATTTCCTTGGTGCGTTGCCGGCTGATGAAATAACTTAATCCAAATAAACCCATACAAGAAATCAAGATGGTGAGGACCGAAAAGTACCCTAAAACGGCTATCATGGTTTTCTCTTTTCCATAAAGTTCGGCCAGTTTATCAGAGAGGTAGGTTAAGCGGAATGGATGCCCAGGGAACAATTCATTGTAAAGCTTTGCTAGTTCCAGGTAATTTCTTTCCCTGGTTCCAGGATTCAATTTTAAAACTAGCATTCCACCAACTTTCGGACTCAACATAATTACCATGGGCTCGATAGGGTTGTGGACACTTTCATAGTGGTAATCCTTTATCACACCTATAACTTTCCCTTCCCCAAAGCCATTCTCCAAGCGCTGTCCGATTGGATTTTTCCAGCCAAACAGGCGAACACAAGCTTCATTTACAACAAAACATCCACTTGTATCGCTTGGAATATGAGACGAATAAAACCTTCCCTGGACCATTTCCATACCCAATACTTTCGGGAAGTCGTAGCTGCAAAAGGTAACATTCAAGGGATACTCCTTCCTATGCGCCGAATCGCCCACATAGAATAGGATACGACTATAGCTAAATGCCGGAATATTATTGGCAATTGTATGGTTTTTAATCAAAGGCATTTGATCGAGCCTTGTTTGTATGGCCGGAATTTGTCTGAATATGGCCGTATCTCCAGCTGGAACACTTATAATGGCAACATTTTCTTTATCAAATCCAAGGTTTTTCTGATTCATAAACCAGAACTGCTGCCAAACAACCAAGGTGGAAGATACAAGAGCAATGGCTAAAGAAAATTGGATAACCACCAACACTTTTCGTAAACGGGCAACAGAAAAAGACATAGAAGGGTTGGTTTTGCTTTTTAACACATCCACCGGTTGAAAGCGGGATAAATAAAATGCGGGGTAACTTCCGCCTATCAAACCAATGACGGTTACACATAACAGGGCCACAGCCAAAAAAGGAAGATTGACAATGCTGGCAAGGCCCTCATAGTGCTTTCTAGTGAGGCTTTCATAACCAGGTGAAAGCAATTCAACCAACATCAAAGCCAGTAAAAGCGAAAAAAAGGCGGTTAGCAGGCTTTCACAAAGAAATTGAAAAATAATCTGTTTTCGGTCGGCTCCAACTACCTTCCTGATGCCCACTTCTTTGGCCCTGTTGGATGCATGTGCCGTGGCTAGGTTCATGTAGTTAAAACAACCTGTTATGAGTAGGAAAATCGCAACAAAGGAGAAAATATAGATGTATTGTTTATTCGATTTTGGGGTAGCATCGTAAATATAAAAGGTATCGAAATGGATGTCGGCTACATTTAACAACTCAAAATCCACCCGATCTTTAAGTCCAAACTTTTGAATCCAAGGTTGGATGATGCGGTTCTTCCATTCTTTTATTTTCAGCTGGTATGCCTCTTTTGTTTCATTGGGTTTTAGCTTGACGTAGGTTGTAGTGGTTAACCTGAACCAATCGTCTTCACTTTCACTAAATATACCCGGGTTAATGGATTGTAAAGTCAACAAGCCCTTAGGTTTGAAATGACTACTAATTCGGCTATCATCGATAATACCTGTAATGGTGTAACTTAGCCTAGCATATTTCAAGGTTTTCCCCATAGGATTTTCATCACCAAACAATAACTTGCCATAATCCTTGGAAATTACGATGGTATTGGGCTTAGAAAGGGCCGTATTAGGATCACCTTCTACAAAAGGGAAGTCGAACACTTTGAAAACATTGGAATCAACAAAGAAGTGCTCATCTACCCTATGGGATTGTCCATTCACCCAAACCGACTGCGGACCTACTCCCAAAACCCTAGTAATGTTCTCATGACCTTGTAATCCTTTGTCTAGCGCCGGACCCAAAACTAAGGAAGTAAGGGAGAAGGGGTCGGACTTGCCTGGAACAGTGAGTATTTGATTAATTCGGAAAATACGTTGGTAATCCTTCCAATACCGATCATAACTCAATTCATCCGAAACGAAAATAAAAATCCAAAGAAAAGAGGCGATACCAATGGCGAGGCCAAAAATATTGATAAAGGAGCTGGCCTTGTTTTTCAACAAAGTACGCCAAGCCATTATCAAATAGTTATGTATCACGTAAAGCGAAGGTAAGTGGGATTAGCATAACCTAAACTTTGCCAAACATGTAAATTATTGAATTTCAAACTAAAACAACTTTCCCTGTTTTGGTTTAGTAGCAAAAAATCAACAAATTTGTCCATTTTCGGACAGGTTATAATTTCTCCAACGCTATTTGAATAGGATTGATTTTGGCTAGATAATCGTTCTTTAGTTTGCTTTCTAAAGGCGGACCTTGGTTTGATTTTTCTTTTTTAGGATCCACTTGTACCCCATTCTTCCAGAACCTAAAGCAAAGGTGAGGTCCGGTAGCAAGTCCCGTACTTCCAACAAACCCGATTACGTCGCCCTGCCTCACTCGTTTACCTGGCCGCATACCTGCAGCAATTCGGCTCATATGCAGGTATTGGGTGGTATAGGTGGCATTGTGCTTAATTTTCACATAATTTCCGTTATTCATGTTGTATTTCGCATCGGTAACCACACCATCCGCAACCGACAAGATAGGGGTTCCGGTTGGGGCAGCATAATCTGTTCCGAGATGGGCCTTAAAAACCTTTAGGACTGGGTGAAAACGCTTTAAGGTGTAGGCCGAACTAATCCTTGAAAACTTCAAAGGAGCCTTTAAAAACATACGCTTCAATGAATTACCTTTTTCATCATACCAATTCACAGCTCCATTTCTTTCGTAGGGAAAAGCGTAATATTCCTGGCCTTTGCTTTTGAACCATGCACCTTTGATACGGTTGATTCCTATTGATTTACCTTCTACTTTTTGTTCCTCGTAGATAATTTTAAAGGCATCTTCTTTTTGAATTTTATGAAAGTCGATAGTCCAAGCAAATACCTGGGCCATCATAACTGCCAATTCAGGGTTTGCATTTTTCTTTTCTAATTCACCGAACACGCTTGAATTAACCACACAACTTACTGAGCTTTCCACCTCCTCAATGGGTTTTTGGCCCATTACAGCCTTTACAGTATCGCTTAAGTCAACTACCAAATAATCTGCAAAGGTGTGTTCGTATATAAGGTAAATTACTTTATTAGGTTTTTCTCTTTGCTTTAACACCATGAGTGGTTTTCCGGCAGTAAATCGTTTTAGATTAAAGACTTCATTGGATAGATTGGTTATTTTCGGAATGAGGGAATCAGGCACCCCATGCTCTTTTAGAACTGCAGGAAAGGTTTGACCTCTTTCGACTGTATCTTCAATTACTCGGAAAGTATTCGTTTCGATACCATATTCAATTCGGGAGTGTGGTAATGGATTTACTTTCTTGATAAATTCCTTTGCAGGTTCGTTTACCAAATTATAAAGTTCTTTCAATAAAAAGAAGGCCAAAACCAACAAACCGGCAACGAGTCCGAGTTTCAGGATTTTCTTAACGCTAATTTTCTTCTTTGGTTTTGGGGCAGTTTCTTCCATCGTCGCAGTTCAACCTCACAAAATACGGCCATAAATGCCCATGACATAAGCCTTAGTCCGAATGCTTTTTAACAATTAAACCTTAACAAAAAAGGCTGTCATCCTAAGATAACAGCCTTTTTAAATTGCTTAAATTTTGTATTATTGTTGTGGGCTACCTACACGAGCCATAGCACAACGGAATCCAATATAATCCGTTTCTTGAGATTCGTCCAAGAAGCGACGTGTACCAGGCACCATCCAATAGGCACGATCTTTCCAAGAACCGCCTTTAAATACGCGGGCTTTATCGTTAATCATGGAAGTCAACCCGAAATCGTACATCAATTTATCTTTACGAGCTGGTTCTTTCCAATCCTCTTCGGCATAGTGAATTGAACTTTCGAAATCACCATCAAGGAAATTAATATTATCTGATTTACGGTAGTTGCGACGATCAACATTTTCTTCTTCTGTAACATCGCGGTAGATTACACGACCAAGGCTATCTTTTTCAGCAATTTCACCTTCTTCACCGCGCAATTGTGTTTTGTACACATTACCACGGAAAGAGCGGAAGTCGGTATTATCTTCCAATGATAGGGGGCGATAAACATCCATAACCCATTCGGCAACGTTACCAGCCATGCAATACAAACCGTAGTCGTTTGGCCAATAGTCATACACAGGAGCAGTGATATCGGCGCGGTCGTTCAAAGCACCGGCTGTACCCATGTTGTCACCGCGACCACGTTTAAAGTTAGCGCGCATTTCACCGATGAATTTCTCATCGCTATTACGGATGGTATGACCATTCCAAGGATAAAGGCGACGTTCAGTAACACGTTCGTAAACTGTATTTCCAATTAAACCAAGAGCAGCAAATTCCCATTCAGCTTCAGTGGGCAGGCGGTAACGAGGCAAAAAGATACCGTCTTCAACCCGAACTTTACGGGTATCTTTATTTGGATCAAGGTCAACAAGGTCGGTTTTAACCATACCTTCATACTGACCAGCCAAATATGCATCGGTATTAAAGTTATCTTCATTCACTTGGTTAGGGTTAATCCTCAGGATACCTTCACGAATAAGGATAGCCTCGTTCACCCTATCGGTTCTCCAAGCACAATAATCATTGGCTTTCAACCAATCAACACCCACAACTGGATAGTCTTTATAGGCAGGGTGACGGAAATACAATTCCACCAAAGGTTCGTTGAAGGCTAATTTATCCCTCCAAACCAAGGTATCGGGCAATGCGCGTTTATATACTTCGATATAGTCAGCACCGAAAACACGGGTCAACCAATATAAGTATTCGCGATAGTCTTCATTTCTAACTTCACATTCATCCATATAGAAGGAAGAAACCGTAGCTCTGCGAGGAATATTATCCCAATCATAGCGAACGTCCTGTTCTACCCGGCCCATTGAAAAGGTACCGCCCTCGATAAAAACGAGACCAGGCCCAGTTTCTTGTCCAGCATATTCAACAGATTCAAATCCGCCATTCTTGCTGTCATTATAATTCCAGCCAGTGGTTTGAGATTTCTCCTTACTGCATGAATAAATACCTGTCAGTCCAGCCAGCAAAGTGACTTTAACAGAGGTTTTTATGATGCTTTTCATTGTTTGCTTAATTTATGTAATTGAGTAGATAACTAAAATGAAGGGCAACTTATTGCACGGAATTTTTTCTTTACCGGTCTGCACTCGAATTGCAATTGGAAAGATAGCTCATGCGAACCAGCTGTTTGGTTGCTGAGTTTGGATACAGTTACATCATAACTGTATCCGAATTTAAATGTTCTTGTCGTAATTCCTACCAAAGCTATAAATGAATCCGCGTTGTAAAAGTTTTGTCTAAACCACAAACCTCCAACGAACGGACCCCTGCTTACGTAAAAACCATAATTAAGTTGCTGAAATTTTTGTTGTTGTTGGTAAAGGATATTGGGAGAGAAGGATCCATAGTCTTTTCTTCTGCGATCGAAAAGGATATTTACACCAGCATGTGCAGTTAATTTAACAGGCAATTTGGCAGTACTAATAAAACCTTCTCTTGGTTGGGTAATATGGTGGGCAGCAAAACCAACATAAATCCTTTCGCTGTAGGCAACAAAACCAGCCGCAAAATCAGGGAAACTTCTGGTTGGTCCAAAAACATTCTCTTGTGTTTCATATATGAAGCCATACCTTGGATCAATCATATCGCCAAAAGTAAGTTTCGAAAAGTCAATTCTCTTTTGGGTAAATCCTGCTTGAAGAGCCGCATTAATGGAAAATTTCCTAGTTACATCCAAACGATAGGAATACATCAAGTTTGCCGATATCGTGTTCAAGGTTCCTTCTCCAGCCCTGTCGTTCATAACTTGAAGACCAATGCCACCATGAATTCCATGGATATATTGGTCGTATGAAGCATTGTATGTTACAAAAGTACCAGAAATGGCGGGCCATTGGTTCCTGTAGTTCATGATGAGCCTTGGGCATCGGGCTGCACCAGCAAAAGCAGGATTTAAGTACAATGGATTGGCATAAAACTGAGTAAACTGGGGATCTTGAGCTGTTGCGTCGAACGCTACAAAACTTAAGGCCGCCATTGCTAAGAGTAAATATTTCCTCATGTTATCTACAACCGTTTTAGGGTATGAAACCGCAATATTACTAAAAAAACCAATTAGAAAACCGATAGGGTGTTTATATCCTGTTAATTTTTTTTCTAGACTAACGCAAAGCCAATGTCCATATTGCCCAAGTATCACTTTTTTCCAACAATAAAATATGAATAACTTTCAATAGTTATTATATTGAATTACAGCTATTTAATTCATTTTAATTGGAAATTTTAACCAAGTTTGCAATAATTTAAATGTAGCATCGTTTGTTGCCCGTCCAAATTTTTTGAAATATTCCTATGATTATGGCTAATTTCGTAACCTTTATTCATTGTATGTCCCGCTATAGTATATCCAATCGGTTAATGGCCTTATTGATGGCCCTTTGCTTACCATTTGTGGCTGTTTCACAAAAACAAATACAGCGCAACTTGGAATGGCAAAAATCTGTTACCGAGTTTGTTCCAGGAAAAGGTAATTTAAAATTTTTGCAGGTCTCTGGATTGACCAACAACCCTGAGAATGGATTTTTACCCGAATTACTGGTATCGGAGCCCATTGGTTCAACAGTCTCAAAAGTGGGTGTAGAAGTAGTTTCCGAACAATGGGAAGAGCTACCCGCAGAAGATGCAAGCAATTTCGTAGGACTTGAACTTGTGCCAACTGCCTTTAAACCGATTGCCAATATTAGTATTGAAAAGAAGAAGCATTTTGCCATTGCCCGAATTATACCGCTCCAAAAAGTGAATGGAAAAGTTAAAAGGTTAACCTCCATTGCCATACGTTTTGTTGCTAAAGAATTCAAACAAAAATCAGGTTTTATGCCCACCTATGCCTCCTCCTCTGTTTTGGCTTCAGGAAATTGGTTTAAAATCAGTGTAAAGGAAGATGGAATTTACAAAATCACGGCCAACCAACTCCAACAAATCGGAATCGATCCTGCCTCCGTTGATCCTAGAAATATACGTATTTATGGAAACGGTGGCGGCATGCTTCCCTTTGCCAACAGCGCCTTCCGACACGACGACCTTCAAGAAAATGCCATTTTTGTTTCTGGCGAAAATGATGGCAACTTCGGACAAAACGACTTTATACTTTTCTATGGACAAGGACCCGTTCGTTGGAAACAAAACACGACTAATGCCGCTTGTGTTGGGAATTTCTACCATGCCAGCCATGACTTCTCGGATGAAACGTATTACTTTATTACAGTAGATAAAGGCCCGGGAAAACGAATTGGCAATCAAAGTAGTGTTGATGCTCCTGCTACCCATCAAGTTACCAGCTTCAACGACTATGCCTACCATGAAAAAGATGAAGTAAATTTAATTAAATCAGGTAAAGATTGGTACGGCGAAGTTTTTGACATCACCACCCAATATGATTTTTCCTTTTCCTTCCCCAATTTAGACAATTCCACTCCGGTTCACTTACGCTCTAGATTAATCGCAGCTTCTATTGCCAATACGTCTACTAGTTTCAATATATCAGCAAATAATGCGGTGGTTCAAAGCTTGCCCATGCCTTCAATAAGTGGCAACTACACCGATTTTGCTGCAAAATGGGATACCATTTGTTCTACCTTTTCGCCTAATTCAGAGAACTTAACGCTTCGTGTATTCTATTCAAAAGGAAGCAATCCAGAGGCAAAAGGCTGGTTGGACTTTCTGGAAATCAATGCTAGAAGAAACCTAATCCAAGCAGGCAGCCAAATGGGCTTTCGAGATATCAATTCCGTTGGTCCAGGAAATGTAGCCGAATTTACCCTGACCTACGGAGCAGGCTATACCATCTGGGATGTTACCGACCCTATCAATATTCGGAACATCTTATACTCTACCAATGGCAATTCGGCCATTTTTAAAGCCAATTCAGATGTGCTGCACGAGTATATTTCTTTTGACCAAACCAGTTTTCTCACGCCTACATCAGTTGGTCCGGTTGCCAATCAAAACCTACATGGAACCAATCAAGTCGATATGGTGATTTTAACTCACCCTGATTGGATTGCACAAGCTGAACGATTGGCCGATTATCATCGAAATAGCCAAGAAAACCCACTAACTGTCCAAGTTGTTACACCCCAACAAGTCTATAATGAATTCTCTTCTGGTGCCACGGACATTTCCGCCATTCGAGATTACATGCGAATGTATTACAACCGTAGTTCATCCCAAGCCGACCAAATTAAGTACCTTCTCCTTTTTGGTGATGGTTCCTACGACAATAAAAACAGATTACCTAATAATACAGCTTTTATTCCAACCTACGAATCGTCCGAATCGCTAAATCCTGCTACCAGCTATGTTTGCGACGATTACTTCGCCCTATTAGATAGCAATGAAGGTAATTTTTATGTTGGTGTGGATGTTATGGATATTGGTGTAGGACGATTGCCTGTTTCTTCCATCGAACAAGCAACCAATGCAGTAAATAAAATTATTGGATATACTGAAACGGCCACTAATATCGACAATAGCAATTCATGCTGTTCAGGCGGCGCTTCCACCTCGGTACTTGCCCCAGATTGGAGAAATATTGTTTCTTTCGTTGCCGACGATGAAGATGGAAATCTGCACATGAGCCAGTCCAATGAATTGTCAAACATGGTAGATACGCTTTATCCATGGCTTAATATCGACAAAATTTATTTGGACGCCTACCAACAAGTTACAACCCCTGGCGGACAACGCTATCCCGAGGTAAATAAGGCCATCAATGATCGTTGTCAAAAAGGTGCATTGTTGATCAACTATACTGGACATGGTGGGGAAATAGGATTAGCCCATGAAAGGGTTTGGATGGTGGAAGACATCAACAGCCTGACCAATATCAATTCACTGCCTGCCTTTGTAACCGCTACTTGCGAATTTAGCCGATGGGACGATCCAGGAAGAACCTCAGCCGGTGAATGGGTGTTCTTAAATCCAAACGGAGGTGGTATTGCTCTATTTACCACATCAAGATTGGTGTATTCAGCCCCTAATAAAGAACTTAACAAGAATTTCTTGAAGGCCGTTTTCGATACTATTAATGGCAAACTTCCAGCAATGGGAGAAGTTATGCGCTATGCTAAATCACCCAACTTGACCGGTGGTATAATTGTAAATAGCCGGAATTTTTCTCTTTTAGGCGACCCAGCACAACGACTAGCCTATCCTGAGGATTTGGTAAAACTGGCGAAAATCAACAATGTTACTATCGACCAACTGCCCGACACGATTCAGGCCCTTTCCTTAGTTACTCTTTCTGGTCAGGTTACCGACCGCCAAGGAAATATCCTATCCGATTATTCAGGAACACTTTATCCGACCATTTTCGATAAACCCTCCACCATTTTAACCCAAGCCAACGATGGAGGATCTCCCTTCCCATTCAAATTGCAAAAAAATATACTTTATAAAGGTAAAGCAACCGTTGAAAATGGCTATTGGCAGTTCCAGTTTGTTGTTCCAAAAGACATCGCCTACAACTATGGCTTGGGTCGGATGAGTTTTTATGTAACCAATGCCTCCACAGATGGTACAGGATATTTCGAAAACTTTATTATTGGTGGATCAAACCCCAATGCTCCAAGTGATGTAACTGGACCAATCATTAACCTCTACCTCAACGATGATAAATTTATTTTCGGCGGGGTAACGAATGAAAACCCACTCCTGCTCGCTTATGTAACGGATAGCAACGGGGTTAATACCGTAGGCAATGGAATTGGTCATGATATCACTGCCATTCTAGACCAAAACACTTCCAACCAATTAGTTTTGAATGATTATTACCAAGCAGACCTGAACAGCTATAAAAGTGGATCGGTGCGCTATAACTTTGCTGACCTAGGAGAAGGACGACATACCCTTAACTTTAAAATTTGGGATGTTTACAACAATTCCTCTGATGCATATACCGAATTTGTTGTCGCCAAAAATGCCGATGTGGCCTTAAAACATGTGTTAAACTACCCCAATCCTTTTACAACAAAAACCTCCTTTATGTTTGAACATAACCAAACATGCAGCAATTTGGACGTTCATATTCAAATTATGACCATCAGTGGAAAGGTTGTTCGTGATATTCAACAAACCATAGCAACCCAAGGTTTTCGAATTGACCAAGACCAGATAACTTGGGATGGGAAAGACGATTATGGCTCTTCTATTGGTAAAGGTGTTTATATCTACCGAATCAATGTTCGTAATCCAGATGGAGGAAGCAGCGCCTCTCAATATGAACGTTTGGTAATTTTGAACTAATCCGACCTTTTTCCTACTCCCTTGAAGAGGTTCTTAGCCTATTTGCAAAATATTAGTCTCGACCATTTTTATTTTGGTCTGATTTTGATGGCAATTGGGCTTCCACTTTCCAAATTCTTGATGAGTATTTCCCAATTCTGGATGGCTGTTTCCTGGTTAGCCTATGCTAATTATCCTGAAAAGTGGACTAGACTCAAGGCGAATTTTTCTCTTTTTCTTCCCTTTCTTGGCATCTATCTTTTCAACTTTATTGGATTATTTTGGAGCGAAGACTTAGCTTATGGTATCCATGATGTGAAAGTAAAACTGCCCATTTTGGTCATTCCTTTTATGGTGGTCTCCATGCCTGGCCTATCCATTAATCGGTTTAACCTTTTATTGAAACTATTTCTTGGTGCCCTTAGCTTGGGAGTTTTGGTAAGCCTATGGTTTTACTTTGGCTTTTCCAACAAACCGATACAGGATATTCGGGAAATTTCGCGATTCGTCTCCCACATCCGCTTTAGTTTGATGCTTTGTTTAGGTGTATTTATTGCCCTCTTTTTTTATTGGAACGAAAAGGGCAGCAAAGCATATATTTATTTACTGCTTGCCTTTTCCTTTTCGGCCTTTCTTTTTATTCTGCATTCCAGTACTGGTTTGGTCATGGTATTACTCTTGGGTGTTTTTTCTGTATTTTATATGCTTTCCCTCAAAAGACACATCAAAAGCACTTGGTCCATCTCAACCTTTGTTCTTTTGATTATTCTAATTTCCATTTGGGATATCACCTCTGTATGGAAATCAGCCTTCCCACCTTCTGTCCCTATTTCTAGTCAGTTAATTAAGCATGGGCGGCATCTTTATTTTAATGATACCATTTATAAAGCAAGAGAAAATGGAAATTATGTGTGGATTAACATGGAAATTGTTGGATTGAAAAATGCTTGGAAACTTCGAACCCAAGAAAATTTGGAAGATTCATCTGGAACCAACCGCGTTTTTGTCCTAGTTAGATACCTCTCTTCCCTTGGACTGCCCAAAGACAGTGAATCGGTAATGCAACTAACCCAAGCCCAGATAATGGACATTCAAGGCGGTTGCACCAATTATCGATTTTGCAACACCTTTGACCCTCGTTACCGAATCTACCAAACCTTATGGGAAATTGAAGATTACAAACACCAAGGAAATGCGGATGGACATTCGGTAGTTATGCGTTGGGAGTTCTGGAAGGCCGGTTTCAATATTCTAAAAAAGCATTGGTTGTTGGGGGTTGGAACAGGTGATGTAGCCCAGGCCTTTTCTCAATCCTATGATGAAATAAAATCAGATCTCAACCCTGAATACCGCCTTAGGGCCCATAATCAATACCTCACTTTCGCTGTAGCCTTGGGAATGCTGGGATTTATTCCAATCCTTTACTTCTTTTTTCTTTGGATAAAAATCAGACCCAAAGCGCAAAACAGAAATTACCTAGCTTGGGTATTTTTAATCATTTCCTTCCTTTCTATGATCAATGAAGATACCCTTGAAACCCAAGCCGGAGTTAGCTTCATTGTATATTTTGCCTGTTTATTTTTGGTGCTTAGAATTACTCCTCCGGAAACAATTCCAATTGAGGAGAAAGCAAAGTAAAGGATTTACGGTGATGAATGCATGGTCCATGCGCTTCAATGCCTCGCCGATGCTCTAAGGTACCATAACCTTTGTTTTTGGCCCAATTGTACTCCGGAAAAGTTTCATGCAGCTCTTTCATTATGGCGTCGCGGTGAGTCTTGGCTAATACTGATGCAGCAGCAATACTCAAATACTTTCCATCACCTTCCACAATACAGGTATGCGGAATTTCCTTGTACTTCTTAAATCGATTGCCATCCACTAAAATCAAATCAATTTTGGTTTGAATTTGGTCTAAAGCCTTATGCATGGCCAAAAATGAAGCATTCAAAATATTGATTTGGTCTATTTCCCCGGGCGAACAAAGACCAACAGCATAAAATAAGGCTTTTTTCCGAATAATCGGAGCCAAAGCCTCTCTTTGCTTCTCACTTAGTTTCTTACTATCGTCTAAGCCTTTTATTTTGCACCGAGGTGGCAGAATAACAGCTGCAGCCACTACCGGTCCTGCCAAACAGCCTCTGCCTGCCTCGTCACAACCGGCTTCTACCCCTTTGGTATTAAAACTTGACTTCAAAAAAGGCATTACTCAATTCGGATACTGGCATTTTTAGGGTACTTCATTTTATACCCAAACTTTATTTTTTGTTCTTTGGATGGTTCTAAATTTATTTCCCATTTCAAATGACCCGTTGTTTCATCCAATTCAGCCCCCGACAAATCCATTGCCTCTACCTCTATTTCCGCATTTTGTGAAACGGGTATTTGATCCTCCAATACCAGTTTTATGGCTTCTTTTTTGTTGTTGCGTATACTGATATCAAACTTGCGCTCTACCTTTTTATCGCTGCCCAAACTTTGATTCTTGCTATAATCTTTTACCTTTTCCCGTTTGATTAGAATCCCTTTGTCACGGCCTAAGGTAAGACTTAAGGTATCGCCCGGATTTCCTGGGTTAATTACAGTCCTGCCTGTAAAGGTGCCTTCCAAAAATATATTTGCATTGGCTTGCATCAAATCATATTTATCCCAATCTACCACCTGCGCAACCAAGAATGCTTCTTTGTCGAGCTTAGGAACGGCTTGGTATTGGTATTCTGCCGGAATAGCAGTTTCGCCAATATCAACCATATGATTTTTTCCATCACTCGGAATGGAATATGGCATTTTTATATCAAAACTAATATTGGTGGCTCCTTCAGTTTGGCTCACTTGAATTGCAGAAGCCTGTTGTCCTTGGTCAAATCGTGCTTCTGCTTTTTGCTTGGCCTGCCTTTCATAACTCATAGCACTTCTGGCTTTATCTAAACTTTCGGCTTGGGCTACAGGAGCAGGACTTGTATTGCTATAGGCTTTACTTTCCTGCATGTACCCGCCATAGGCATTGGAATAATAATTCAAATAGTATGGATTTAAGATTGGCTTTATAGCTGATTTATTTGGCGTGCCTGTAGAAAGTGTCATTTGTACTTCCTTCCAATTTTCGCCAGTATTTTGAACCACAACAGCTTTGGATTTAACCACCATAGGCTTATTTACCTCATTCACCCTAATATCATATTCAGGATGCCACGAAGCGCCGCGCAATACATAACTCAATAAAATTTCTGCTGTACCACCTTGGTCGGCATTCACCAAAATGCGAACTTCGGTTGAATATTTGGGATTGTTGTAGGATGAGCCCTCCATTTGCATTTTTAATTTGCTCAATTCCTCGTTCAAAACCTTTTTCCGCTTTTGGGATTCCTCAATTTTTTGGTAAATCTCAAAGGAACGGCTTCTAAAAAAATCCACCAAATCCTTTACCTCCAACGACTTTTGAACAGTTTGGGTATTTCTCAACTCCATCGACTGGTCCAAAGCCGTTTTTTCTTGTGAATAAACTAGTATAGCCTGATCTTCTTTGGCTACTTTCTCTTCTAATTCTTCCTGTTTATTTTGCCAATTCAAGTACTGAATACTATCATTGGTAAGGGTAAAATAATTGTTTGAATTTTCAACGCCAAGCACCGTAAAATTGCCTTTTCCTCGAACTACGATGGAGTTTGGATCCAAAAGGGAAGAAAGACCTTTGACCACCAATTCCGAACGACCGGCCTGAAGCTGGGTTTTACCAGTCCGAAAAATTTGTGCTCCGTCTAAAAACACCGTTACCTCTTCAATTTGGGTATCTAAATTTTTTACTTGGTTTTGAGCAAATACTTGACAAAAAAGAGCCAATCCAAGGACTGAAAGAATATACTTGTGCATGATTAATTTAGTTTTTTGGGAGGATCCATTACAGCGCCGCATTGCTTGCAGGTTCTGTGTTCAACTGAGTTATAAAAATTTTGCATCACCACTGGCAATTGGGTAACGATATCTTCCAAAAAGAAATATTCCTCATACAATTTATGGTCGCATTGCTCACAAAACCACAGGAATCCATCTTTTTCACCACCCTTTCTAACCTTTTCAATCACCAGCCCTACGGTATTGGCCGGACGCTGCGGTGAATGAGGCACCTTGCCAGGCAATAGGAAAATTTCCCCCTCCTTGATAGGTATCTCCACGATTTTACCCTCTTCAACTATTCGAACCGAAACATCGCCTTCCAATTGGTAAAAAAATTCTTCGCTTTCGTTGTAATGGAAGTCCTTGCGAGCATTTGGGCCTCCTACCACCATTACAATTAGGTCGTCGGTAACTTTATAAACTTGCTGGTTTCCGACCGGCGGTTTTAGGAGATGGCGGTTGTCGTCAATCCATTTTTTGAAGTTAAAGGGACGTTGGATCATGCTGTTTGTTTGAAAGCTCAAATATCCGTAAATCTTTTCATACTTTTGTGTAAATGAAAATTGCTTTGTACGGCCGACCTTTCGACGGGCGGTTCGATCCCCAGATTCGCCAGATGTTAACCTTTTTGGAACGTTCGGGCTTTGAAATCTGGTTGCACGAAGCCTTTCAACAGTTTCTTTCCAAACATTATAAAACCGAAATTCACGGAAAAGTCTTTAAACATTCGGAGGAAATTCAATCCAAGGTTGAAATGTTGCTCAGTGTAGGTGGCGACGGAACCATGCTCGAAAGCGCCAAATTAGTTGGCAAATCCGGTATTCCTATGTTGGGCATCAATACAGGGCGATTGGGGTTTTTATCGTCGGTGGCTGTTGAAGATATTGAAAAAGCCCTAAACGCCGTAAAAGCCGGAGAATTTGATTTGGAGGAGCGGTCTATGCTCAACCTGTCGACTCCCAAAAAACTATTTGGCGAGCACAATTTTGCCCTTAACGAACTCACCGTTTACCGAAGAGATTCGGCTTCCATGATTACCATTCACACCTATATCGATGGAAACTTCCTCAACTCCTACTGGGCCGATGGTTTAATCATTTCTACCCCAACTGGTTCCACGGGTTATTCCTTAAGTTGCGGCGGCCCCATTTTGCATCCCCTTTCCGAATCCTTTGTTATCACGCCTATTGCGCCGCACAACCTCAATGTAAGACCGTTTGTAGTACCCGATACCTCTACCATTTTAATCAAAGTCGAAGGTCGCAAAGAAAAATTCATCGCTTCTTTAGATTCTGCCACCGAAACCATTTCCTCCGATACCGAGCTCACCATCACTAAATCGAGCTTTGGCACCAAGTTGGTACGTTTAAAAAACGAGCAATTCTTCCGCACCTTAACCAACAAATTAAACTGGGGTCTCGACAAGCGAAATTGATTCCTAAGAACTTGCTATTCCTTATTTGTTTTTTTATTAGGCGGGTCCCATTCGCCACAAGCATTCTCCGTTGTATAGGCAGTATACTGGGCTCATGGTCGGGCTATTCACTGCTAGTCCTCGGTCTGCTCCGTGCCTCCGCATCCCTGTGGGCTATCCGTTGCTATCCCTACCCGGACGGAAAGAATTAAAAATTGGAAATTAAAAATTAAAAATTGGGGAAGAAGGTAAAGTGAGAAAAGTGAAAATAGAAAAGAGTAGTGAGGAAGGTTATGAGATATGAGATATGAGGAGTTATGGGATATCTTGGTAGTTCGGTATTATTTTCTATTTTCCCACTACTATTTTCTCACTACTCTTTCCCTCCTATTTATTGCCCCGGCATGGAATACTACTGCTCAGTACTTCACCAAAAACCGGGCACGAAGAACCCCGGGTAGCGATAGAGCGTGATACCCCACAGGGCTGCGGAGTGAAACGGAAGCAGACCGAGGAGTATTAGCGAAAGCGCGACCTTTTCGGCCCTTGCAAATAGTTTATTCAGGGTAGAATGGTGATGGCCGAAAAGGGACCCGCCAAAATACATCCCTAAAAATGAAATATAAATTAATCCTTAAAGGTTTTCAAAAAATGGGGAATGCTTATCAACCCACCTTGCCGGCTTTTCATTTACCTTTCTACTTGTAATATAGTGACAATGGTTTTGATTGAAGGTGGAAGTAGAGCAAGGAATTCAAATGCTAAGAGAAGGGTGACCTGCTACAATATTGGATTTTAATTAACTTTGTGATGTTCCATTTCAACCTCTACGATTACCTTTTAAGTCCCTAGAAAAAGGAAATCAAACAACAAAAGTTTAAGTCGATTTGCACCAATTTTGAATGAAAGTCTTTTTCCCCAATCTTAACGGATTACGTGCGATAGGAGCCTTTACAGTGGTATTTGGGCACATTGAACTGACAAAAAGGGAGTTTGGGTTACCAAATCTTATAGAGACCTTTAATTTTTTTAAATTTACAAGTGGGCATTTGGGTGTAATGCTGTTTTTTACCTTAAGCGGTTTTTTGATAACCTACTTGCTTTTTGTAGAGAAGACCAACTTTAATACCATAAATATCAAGGAGTTCTATATTAGAAGGGCACTTCGAATTTGGCCGATTTATTATTTAATGGTATTTTTCGTTCTCTTTTTATTTCCTTTTATAGTTTCAGAATATCCAGGGAGGTTAAGTATTGGTGAAGATCGATTTTGGCCTATATTCCTTATTTACATTTTATTAGTCCCCAATTTGAGTTCGATAGGTATTGGTGGAGCTGGAGGGATTTTCCATCTTGGCACTATTGGCACGGAAGAACAGTTTTATTGGATTTGGCCTTTTTTAATTAAATTCTTTAAGTGGATTGGAGCCATTTTGCTTTTTATTTTCCTCTTTATCACCCTATTACCTTTTCTTGTGGATTATACTAGGATTCATTTGGCAAATCAAGATTGGCAAGTTAAATTTCTTACCCAGCTTGGACTTTTCTTGCCGAATTTCAAAATCAATTCAATGGCCTTAGGCGGTATGGCGGCCTATGTTCATTTTTACAAAAAAGAAAAAATCCTGGCTTTTCTTTTTCATCCCATCATCCAAGTAATTGCCATTCTGGTGGGATTTGGAGGGTGGATTCTTGGTGTCCACTTTAGCTACTTTTCCGACGAATTTTATTCCGTATGGTTTGCCATAACTATATTAAACTTGGCAACAAATCCTAAAACCATCTTTCATTTAAACTTTTCCATATTAGAATATTTAGGAAAAATATCGTATGGTATTTACACTTTTCATTGGGTAATAATTCTACTTGTAATTTACTTGCTTAAACCCATTTCGTTTTTTCAGGATTTAAAAATCATCCCATTAAATCTAATTCTATATCCACTAATTACGGGGCTAACCCTTTTAGTTTCTCATTTTTCCTTTTTCTATTTTGAAAAATACTTTTTAAATTGGAAAAAGACATTTTCAAAAATCTCCATGTAATCTTTTCTCTATTCGCTTTTTTAAACCTTGAACCTTTTGAAAACTACATTTAGTAATTTATGAAAATACGAGCTATTCTACTTGTTTCAATTTTGCTTTGGAGCTTCACAAGCAACAGTCAAATTGCACCTAAAATGAACGTCTTGGGCGGAAGTGCCGAGTTTGATTACAAATACCAAGCAACGGGCAGTTTTGGAGGAGAAACCAAAACAACTTCGATCCCGATTGTGCTGAAATACGGCCGGTTTATCATTCCTCGACTTACACTTGGTTTGGGTGTTGGTTATACGTATTATAAACAAACTTCCGAAAACGACAACCAAGATTCTCTGTTTACCATTTCTCAACCTACCATTACGTTTATTCCTCAGGCCCGCTATTACTTTCCAATTTGGGGAGAAAAATTCTATTTGGTGGCTGGCTTAAATTTGTCGTACGGGATTCAAAAATTGAAATACGACCTTAGCATCAATGGCAACAAGGATAATTTCTACAAAGGGAACCGGTTTATAATGGATTTAAATATCCGTCCAGCCTTGGTATATTTCATTCACAAGAATTTCGCTTTAGAAGCTACCTTTGGCTACTTTGGCTACAGCCGCACCTTACGTTCGGATAGTAAAAACGCACTTCAAGGTTCAAAATACAATTATGAACTCAAATTCGATTTCGACCCTTCAACCATTGCTATTGGTATAAACTATTTTTTCGTTGGCAAGAAAAAAATGGGAATGGATACCAACCAATAAGGCAAGATTTTCTACACATTTAGTCAAATTGCAGGCAATTGGCTGACATGTTGTCATTAAGTGGTAGCTTTGAACGAGATTTGTAAGTTAGCAAACCACTTAAAAACAAAAAATGAAAAGAACACATTTTATGCTAGCCTTAGTGGCTGGTTTATTTTCCATGTTTGGCCTATCCAGTTGCCAATACAACAGCATGGTCGAGAAGCGTGAAGCAGTATCAAGCCAATGGGCCCAGGTAGAAAACGTATACCAACGAAGGGCTGATTTGATTCCGAATTTGGTGAGTACCGTAAAAGGAGCTGCTAACTTCGAGCAAACCACCTTGGAAAAAGTTATGCAAGCCCGTGCTTCAGCCACTCAAGTTAAAATCGATGCCAACAACCTAAGCCCCGAATCGATTGCAAAATTCCAATCGGCACAGGATGGATTAAGTTCAGCCTTAGGTAAGTTGATGATGGTTACTGAAAATTACCCTGAACTAAAGGCCAACCAAAACTTTTTGGAGCTTCAATCCCAATTGGAAGGTACTGAAAACCGAATCACTGTAGAACGAATGAAATTCAATGAAACGGTGCAGGATTACAATAGCTATATCCAAAAATTCCCGAACAATATGATTTCCGGCATGTTTGATTTTGAAAAGAAGGGCTATTTTACAGCTGCTCCTGGATCGGAAAAAGCGCCAGAAGTAAAATTCTAAACGATGCTCCATGCTAGACTTCAAACGCATTGAACAGGCTATTGCCCTAGCCGAGGAACAAACTTCAGGCGAAATAAGGGTGTATGTGGAAGAGAAAACACAGGGCGAAGTCTTAGACCGTGCCGCAGAAGTTTTTGAAAAATTGGAAATGCACAAAACAGCACTTCGAAATGGAGTGCTGTTTTATTTAGCTATCAAAGATCGCAAATTCGCCATACTTGGAGATGCAGGCATAAACGCCAAAGTAGGACAAGATTTTTGGAAAGAAATTAAGGAAACCATGGTTGAATTTCTAAAAAAGGAACAACATGATGCGGCTTTGGAAATTGGCATTCAGATGGCGGGGAAAGCCCTTTCGGAGCATTTCCCTTACGATGCCAACACAGATACAAATGAATTAAGTAATGAAATTGTAGTGGGATGAAACGTATTTTAACTTTAATATGGTTGCTGTTAGGATTTATTGTCCAAGGGCAAAACTTCCCACAAAAAGAAAAAAAGCTGGTATACGATGTAGCCGGAGTTTTGAGCAGTGCAGAAGCTGCAGAATTAGAAACCAAACTACGTTATTACAATGACAGCACTTCTACACAAATTTCGATTGTAACCATTCCAAGTCTGGATGGATATGAAGTTGCCGATTATGCCAACCGCTTAGCTCGTGAATGGGGAATCGGTCAACAAGGACAAAACAATGGTTTACTGCTTTTGGCCGCTATAAAGGAACATAAAATCAGGATTGAGGTTGGATATGGATTGGAAGGCACGATTACCGACGCCATCAGTAAACGAATTATTGAAGAAGCGCTTAAACCTAATTTCAAATCTGGCAATTACTACCAAGGTTTTGACCAGGCCATCGATAAAGTCGTCTTGGCTTTACGAGGAGAATTTAAGGCGAAAAAACACAAGAAGGGCGGAGATTTTCCTATCGGGGCTGCCATTGTGATTATCCTTTTTATCGTATTATTTGTATTTTTTACGATAGGCAAGCAGGCCAATTCGCTTTCCAAGAAAAACAATATCCCTTTTTGGTTAGCCTGGACCTTATTGAATTCCATGACCAATAATCATGGCCGTTGGAAAGATTTTTCGGGTGGCGGAGGAAGCTTTGGAGGCGGAGGAAGCGGCCCTGACTTTGGTGGTTTTGGTGGTGGTGATTTTGGTGGTGGTGGTGCCAGCGGAGACTGGTAATACCAATTTTAATTTATAAATAGTCCAAAGGCTATTTGTAAATTTAGATTGGTAAATGCCGAGGATACAGTATGTTAGTCCAATTTTTTCAAGAAAATGTGAGCCTAAAATTGGACTATACATTATGTCCATTCGGTATAAAACCTTTACTGCTCTTTATTGGCTTTATCCGATTTTGGAATATAATCCATGAAAATCCAATTGATACCGAATTTCATAGCTCCACCAGGGAAAGGATAAGCAGCCACGGTATAAACCGGTTTTGAATCCCAAATAGCATTTAATCTTTCGTATTTAAAGAAGAAAGAACTACGCTTTACCCGTGCCGAAATATAGAGATCGAGGCTGTAGGCATTTCCAACCCTAGCCTTTGAATTGACATACCATTGGAATAGTTCAGGTTGATAGGCATAACCTCCAAAATCGGAACAATAGGCAAAATCGGTTCCTGCCCGAAGCAACATAGCCTTTTTGAATACCCAACTTTCAAAAAACAAACCGGTTCTACCCCAATAATTCGGCAAAGGCAAGACGGCTTGATTGCTGATTATTTGTCCATTCCCAAGCAAGTATGCTCCCCACTTTCTCCAGCGGAAAGTTTTGTCTACCTTGATTTCCAATACATGCAACAAGGAGGCGTATTGTGTAGGTTTGCTTTCGGCATTCAAATAGGTAAAGTTGTTAAGGCTTTTATAAGCAAGGAAAAGGCTAAATTTTTGTTTTGGCAAACGTAGTGTTCCATCAACGCGAAATTGTTGTGTTTTGTTTAAAGCATTGGCCCAAGCAAAGTGGGTTGTAGTCCAGTGAGAGAATTGTAGGGCTGGGGTTTGGTTCACGAAGAGCACCCCTGCACGTAGGCTTGGTTTCGAAAGACTATCCTTGCCAAACAACAATTGAACTGCCGGACGAATAGAAAAGTCGCCTTTGTTATAGCCTGTCAATTCGAATTGCGCGTAGGCATCCAAAAAGAGGAACTGACCAAACCCAAGACGGATATCGCCCCAAACAGCATTGTTATTGTAGCTACCTTTTTGGTTTTCGCGGGTCCAGAAAAGGAGGGAGTTTTTTGCACCAGCTGTCCATTTTCGGAGGAAAATTCCTGGATTTTGGTTAGTCAGAAAAACCCGATTCTGAACCGTTTGAATTTTGAAACTATCTAGAATGATGGAATCACCAAAAGCATCCGGATAGAATGTTTGGTTTTGGTTGGGGTCGGAAAAGGCGAATTTCTGTTGAAGAAACTCCACTTCATGTCCGATTTTAAAGGCAAATACACCCCTGTTGCGAGCTGAATCGAGGGGGATAGAATCGACTGGCTTTCCTAAAGCATAGCTATGCGATAAAAGTGCTCCTGTTCGCTTCCAAACCGAATAGCCTTGGGAAAGGTTTACCGTTTGTAAATTGGCTACTTCGCCTTCGGTGTATACAACTCCACCATTTTCTTGGTTTTTATTGTTTCCAGCTAGAAAGCTAGCCAAAGCCTGGTAACGAAAGTTTCGGGAATTGAGCCTTAAGTAAAGGTCAAAATCGGTGCTGGTGTTTTTGCCATTGGTATAAAAGCCTTCGGAGGAAATCCTTTTCAGATGGAAACCACCTGACACATACTTACCAAAACTTTGGGCATGATCGGCTAGGATTAGGTTTTCCTTTTTCGAGCCAAAGTAATAAGCCACCCTAGTAAAAGGCACTTTAGTAGACAAAAGGCTTTGGTTTTGCAGGGAATAGTTCCAACGATCCAAAGAATTGATACCTACCCTAAAGCCCGTTGCAGAATCAAGTTGCAAGGTTGGGGAAAAGGCTGGTCCGCCAAGGTTTCCGGTACTAAAATTAAAGCCATCCTGAAAAATAAGCCAGTGGTAGAATTGGAAATAATCCAAGGTGTTGGACCATTGTTCTTGACTGGGTTTAAATCCTTCCCTGAACTCGGCCAAACTATATTTCCGGGGTTCTAAGGTATCGTATCGGGCCTTCAGGGTATCGGGGGTTTGGCCCATGACAGGAATGAGCGCTGCAAAAAAGCCCAAAAGAAGCAAGCAAAAATGGTATGCTTTGTTCTTTACCACCTATTTTCTTGAAAACGGAGTTAAAATTAACCTAAACCTGGAATATTGCCCAACATGCCGAATGCCGCCGACCGCATTTCAGATTCATTCACCCGATCTGCTTGTTCCAATGCACGGTTTGTAGCTACAACAACTAACTCTTCAATCTGCTCTTGATCTGCCGTTTTCAGTAATTTATTATTGATAAAAATGTTCTTGATCCGACGGTTTCCATTGCACATCACCCGCACTTCTCCACTTCCGGCTTCTCCAATAAGCGTAACGGTTTCAAGCCTTGCTTTAACCTCCTCCATGCGTTCTTGGAGTTCCTTCATTTTACCTAATTGATCGAACATGTTGTTACTTTTTGCAAAAATACGCCAAATTCAAGGTATTCAAGCCATTCCGTCGATTTTAATTTTCGACAAGTTTTTTTCCAAAATTCCTAACAAAGTGTAGTATTCCTGAGGCCTGTGTTTACCTTTGTCCCAAGCAAAATTCCATGTCAACTACCGCCTCCACCCAACTTACTACTGTTGAAACAGCCAAAAAATTAGGCTTATTGCCTGAAGAGTTTGAGAAAATCAAATCCATTCTTGGTAGAACTCCCAATTTCACCGAACTCAGCATATTCTCGGTGATGTGGAGTGAACACTGTTCTTACAAAAACTCTATCATTTGGCTAAAAACCTTACCCAAAAAGGGGAGCAGACTTTTGGTAGAAGCTGGTGAAGAGAATGCTGGCCTGGTTGATATTGGAAATGATTTGGCCTGTGCTTTTAAAATTGAAAGCCATAACCACCCTTCAGCCCTCGAGCCTTATCAAGGTGCGGCAACAGGGGTTGGCGGAATTAACCGCGACATATTTACCATGGGAGCCCGTCCGATTGCCCAACTGAATTCACTTCGGTTTGGTGACCCCCGTTTGGCTAAAAACCAATGGCTTTTAAAAGGAGTCGTAAAAGGAATTGGCGATTATGGCAATGCCTTTGGTATTCCAACTGTTGGGGGAGAAGTGTTTTTTGATGATAGTTACAATGTGAATCCGCTGGTAAATGCCATGAGTGTGGGAATTGTGAAAAAAGGAGAGACCATTAGTGCTACCTCCTTTGGCGTTGGCAACCCCGTATATATCGTTGGTTCCTCCACCGGGAAAGACGGTATCCACGGTGCGACCTTTGCCAGTGCCGATATTACGGAAGACTCTGCTAAGGATTTGCCTGCTGTTCAAGTTGGAGACCCTTTTCAGGAGAAACTTTTATTGGAAGCCACTTTGGAAGTAATCAAATCTGGTGCAGTGGTAGGTATGCAGGATATGGGTGCGGCAGGAATTACTTGTTCCACATCGGAAATGAGTGCGAAAGGACAACATGGAATGAAAATTTGGTTGGATAAAGTTCCAACCCGACAAGACCATATGCAGCCTTTTGAAATTCTATTGTCGGAAAGCCAAGAACGTATGTTGATTGTGGTAAAAAAAGGGCAAGAAGAGGTGGTAGAAGCTATCTTTGATAAATGGGATTTGCATTGTGCCATTATCGGAGAAGTAACCGACACCCAGCGTTTACATTATTACATGAACGGCGAATTGGTGGCCGACGTACCTGCCGAAGATTTGGTTTTGGGCGGAGGAGCACCTGTTTACAAAAGAGAATGGAAAGAACCTGCCTATTTTGCTGAAAGTAAAAAATTCGATATCAGCCAAATTCCGGAACCCGAAAATTTGAAAGAAATCGCTTTGTTTTTAGCTTCTCATCCTAACCTTTGTAGCAAACGTTTTGTATACGAACAATACGATAGCATGGTAGGTACGGTCAACATGAGCACAAACAAGCCCAGCGATGCTGCCATTGTTAATTTGAAAGATACAGATAGTGCCTTGGCTCTTTCGGTAGATTGCAACAGCCGGTATGTGAATGCCGACCCAGAGGTGGGATGCGCCATCGCTGTATCGGAAGCTGCTCGGAATATTACCTGCAGTGGCGGAATCCCATTGGCCATAACCAATTGCTTAAACTTTGGAAATCCTTATAATCCTGAAGTATATTGGCAATTTGTGGGATCCATCAATGGCATGGGTGCTGCTTGTCGCAAATTTGACACACCTGTAACCGGAGGAAATGTTAGTTTCTATAACCAAAGTTCTTACGAAGGTCCAGTTTTCCCAACACCAACCATCGGGATGTTAGGATTGTTAGAAAACAAGAAAACCCAAACTACATTGGATTTCAAAAATGCAGGCGACCTAATTTATATAATCGGCAAACAAGTAAACGATATTGCCTCGTCCGAATACCTCTACAGTTGGCATAAAGTAAAGCTTTCACCAGCTCCTTATTTTAATTTGGAGGAGGAATTTGCGGTACAAAAAGCTATTACTGGATTAATCGAAAAAGGTTTATTGGTTTCAGCCCACGACTGTTCAGATGGTGGTTTATTTTTGAGTTTGCTCGAAGCAGCCATGCCCAATAAATTGGGTTTTGACATTCAATCCAAAGCAGGATTAAGAAAGGATGCATTTTTGTTTGGAGAAGCACAAGGCCGTATTGTGGTTTCAGTAAATCCGAACCAAGCAGCAGCCTTAGAAAGCGAATTAGACAAGGCTTCTATCGCTTATTTCAAGGCCGGAAAGGTGAATTCCAATCAAGATTTGATAGTGGATGGAGCCAGTTTAGGTACCTTAGCCGAATTTATTACTCCCTACCAAAACACATTGGGAGACATTATGAAAGGATAAAATTATGCAACAAATATCAGTTATCGGATCGGGCACCATGGGAAATGGCATTGCCCACGTATTTGCCCAAAATGGCTATGCAGTAAGCTTAATTGACATTTCAGAGCCTGCTTTAAAAAAGGCATTGGACACAATTACCAAAAATTTGGATAGGCAAGTTGCCAAAGCTTTATTAAGCGAAGCCGACAAAGCCGCTACCTTATCCCGAATTAAAACATACACTGATTTGGCCGAGGGAGTAGCCCAAGCAGAACTGGTGGTAGAAGCGGCCAGTGAAAATGTGGACATTAAGTTAGGGATTTTCAAAAAGCTAAGTGACTTGGCTCCGGCTAACTGCATTTTGGCCAGCAATACCTCTTCTATATCTATTACCAAAATCGCTTCAGTTACCAACCGTGCCGATAAAGTGATTGGCATGCATTTTATGAATCCGGTTCCGGTTATGAAGTTGGTAGAAGTAATACGTGGTTATTCAACAAGCAATGAGGTGACTGATTTGACAGTTGAAGTGTCCAAAAAACTGGGGAAAATCCCGGTAGAAGTGAATGATTACCCTGGATTTGTTTCCAACCGCATTTTAATGCCGATGATAAATGAAGCCATCGAAACTTTGTTTGAAGGAGTGGCTGGAGTGGAAGAAATAGACCAGGTAATGAAATTGGGCATGGCTCATCCGATGGGTCCATTGCAATTGGCCGATTTTATTGGGCTGGATGTTTGTTTAAGTATTTTAAGGGTGTTGCAAGATGGTTTCGGCCGTCCAAAATATGCCCCCTGTGCCTTGTTGGTAAACATGGTTCAGGCTGGAAACTTGGGTGTAAAATCCGGACAGGGTTTTTACAAATACACCCCAGGAAGTAAGGAAGTGGTAGTTGCCGATAAATTCAGGAAATAGCAGGGAATTGCCCAGTTTTAATTATAAAGGCAAGTTTGCTTCGGCAGATTTAGTAATTACCTAGATAAGTTTGGACCCACAAGAAGTTGGCTATTTTACCACAAAATCTGCCAGTGGTGCACTGAACTGCTAATTTCTTTTTGGTGCTGTTATCTTCTGGTTGTCTATCTACTGGATCAAAATTTTCCTGTTCTCAATGGTATTGTTCTGCGGGTCAATAAGTTGCACAAAATAAATTCCATTTCCGCTCCAAGTTGATAAGTCAATATATGACGACTGCTGATTTATTGGAGTTGTAAATACTGTTTGACCAACTGCATTAACGATTTTAAGTGTGTAACCACTCATTGCACTAAAGTTGCCATAATCAATAGTTATGTGTGTATTTGCAGGATTTGGAAATACTTTCATCGTATTCAGATTGTTTGGGGGATTGATTCCTGTAATTATAGCATTAATAACCAGCGTGTCTGTTACGGTAGTTAAAAGGGTGTCGTAAATAGTTACTTGAACCGTGTCAAAAACTGTTTGTGTAACAAAAGTGGTGTCGAAAACATTGGTAGTTACTGTATCGTATTGAGTAACAGATTGTGAGTTGAAAAATATGGTATCGCTACAACTGCCATTACTTACCCATACATAAGGTAACTGGGAAGGGTTCACCGTAATTGAAGTTGTAGTCTCTCCAGTTGACCATTGAATTGGATTAGTTACACTAGAACTTTGCAAATAAATACCTGTATTGTAGGCATATTCCAACATTGCCATTGTTGCACTTTGATCTGATGATTTAAACCAAAACTCAACAGTCATACTATTTACTGGTATTGAGTTTGACCATCTCACATAATCATCTATCCCATCAAAATTTAAGGCCTGACCAAATTTTCCGTTTGTAAGTGAAGGTGTTCCAAAAGTGGCAGCAGTTCCTCCAATGCTATTTGAGATTGTGCTACCTGATACATTATCCAGATGAAATAATCCAATAGTATTAGCATCTTGGGTAAAAGGAGAATTAGTAATATAAGAATTGGAAATACTTGCTGATGTTCTGGCAATATTTGAAACTCGAACTTCATCTATCAATCCGTTAAAGTCAGGAACTGGGGAGCAAGACACACAACCTTGAGTAGCACCTAACAGAAGACTATTCCATATGTATGGAATATTTGCAAAGCTGCTATTCACAATGAGTGTACCATCAAAATAAAAATTACCAGTTGAGCCAGACTTGGTAAGTGCTATGTAATGCCATTGAGTAGTATCTGCTACTACATTAATTGCGTTAGGCAGATAACCTACAGCTGTATTAGTAACCAATGATTGAGTTTGCTGAGCATTTAGAGTAACCGATTGAATCAAATTGCAGGTATTGACAGATGAACCATACAAATTTGTTATCTCCTGCTGTGTTAATGCCCTGTTCCAAACACCAATATCATCAATTGAGCCATTGGCATATTCTATTAGACCGGGTTTATCCATGCCAAAAATTAAAGGTAAAGTAGAAACTGGATTCTGAGGGAATGAACCACAGGCAGGACTTGCGACTAACAGGCCATTTATATATAAATTCGTTGTTGTTGGTGTAATTACTACCACAACATGGGACCAAGAGTTAAGATTCCAATTATTGTATGTAAACCCTGTCTCACAACTACCTAAATGGTATATTCCCCCTCCAGATTGAAGCGCAACCGAGTATAATCCATATTGGCCAGATTGGTCTGATTTATGAAGAATAGGGAAATATTGGCTCCCACCACTATTATACCATGAATTAATTTTCACCCATGCAGAAACGCTTAGAATAGATAGGTTCTGAAGCGTAGATGAATTAGATACACTTATGTAGTTGCTACTGCCATTAAAACTGTAAGCATTGTTGGTATTACCAAATCTATCGGCTGTTAAACTAGCTCCATTCACCGTTCCGTTGTTTCCATTTCCGCTAAGGTCGCTAGCATTTCCGCTAAACGGCCACCAACCAACAAGTCCATTTGTTGGAACATAATTTGGCACTTGTGCCATTATTTCATTCACTAAACTTAATGTTGCTGCTGCGGTCAGAAGTATTAATTTTAATTTCATTTGAATTTTTTTATTTTCTTCTTACTACTCTTATTAATTTTCAGTTTAATCGCTGTATTTTCAAGTGGTTTACTTGCCGCCACCGATTATTGAAAATTGAAAACATGCTGGTATGATTAATATATTCTTTCCCTTGGTTCCACTCTTGTTTTTATAATTTGTGAATTTAAATTGAATATCACTTTTGAACAGTAATCCAATAAGTTGAGTAAGACAAAAAAATTGTAAGTTCTTTACTGAGGCATACCCAACTAACTCAATTAGTTCAGATTTAAAATCCTCCTATTGAATTAGTTGGGTTAACCAAGCATTTGCTACTAAACTTTATAAGGTAGTTACCTTACTCTTCAAATTACAATTCTATAACAATTCCCAGATAACATCAATCCACCTTTTTCAAATAAACCAACTGCCCTCTGATCATTTGGCAAATCACAACCTAATTGTGACCATGTATTGCCTAAATCAGTGCTTTTAAATACCCTACCAGTCGCACTTACATATAAGGTATTATTTGAATAATAAATGTCGAAAAACTGCTGGGGTGCATATTTAAGATTCATCCCATTTTGACCTACAGTACTCCAAGTTACACCCCCATCAGATGATTTTTTTATTGTACCGTCAGGCACTCCCCCTTCAATCGCATAAAGCATTGATCCTACAATAATAATTTTTGAAGAGATCCCTCCAATTCCCCCAATATATTGAAAACTTAATCCATTATTAGACGATCCATAAATTGCACCACCGCATTCGAATAAGTATTTTGATCCATCAAATATGACTTCTCCATGTGCAATTGCACCATACTGCACATTGCCATCAAACGGAGAAGACCAGGAAATCCCATTATCGCTAGATACTGATGAGGTACCTCCGCTGCTAATTGTAAAGATTTTGTTTTGAATAAAGGTAATAATTCTGATGCCTTTTATGCTGTTGGATGACCAACATCTCTGCCAAGTGATACCATTATCAGAGGATTTATAAAATTTTGCTGGTAAATCTTGAGTATTAGGTTGATCAGGATTTATGGCTGCAATAAGATCATTACCATTGCATTGAATGACCTGAATTAGGGTGTCATAATAGTAACCATTAGGATCTTCTTGCTTTATTTTTGTTACTAATCCCGAATAAACGGAGATCACTGAATTTCCAAGGTCAGATGATCTATATAAATTAGTGCCTGTATTGAAAAAGATAAATGTAGAATTAGAGGCAAGTTGACCACAACCTGCTATTTGGGTCCAAGTTGACAAATTGCAGGTTGGATTTGAATTGTTTTGATTACAACCAAAGAAAAAAATAGAAATTAATCCTACTAAGAATATGTTATTCATTCTAACTTAAGAAAATAATGATAGGATTATGTATTTAGATCGCAATTGGTTTATTTCCATAATGAATTAGTTCATATTTAGAATTCAAAATTCTGTTATTCCAAAATCCAAGTTCCTGAATTTGTTGCTTCGCAAGCTGCCTTATTAACGTCAAGATCATCCCCGCAAAATGTCGCAGACTGACCGCCTGAATTATATTTACAATATCCACACTTTTTGCAGGAAGTAAATACAGATACACCTGCCAAAACTAAAATTCCGATTAAAAGTTTGTTTTTCATTTTTTAAAATTTTTTGCAAAAAAATCAAAAATGAAACAAATGAAATTTGTATTTCACAATTATTACCTGTATTTTTGCCTCATGGAATCAATTTCTAATAACATCCGACAATTAAGAACTGCTCTTGGTTATAGCCAAGAATTTGTGGCCAAAAAACTAAAAATGACACAACAGAGTTATTCAAGCTTGGAGAACAATCCTGAAAGAGCTAGTCTGCAACAATTAAAGCAGCTTGCCGAGATTCTTAAAGTAAGTTTAATGGCTTTATTAGGAGAAGAAAATCAATTAATCCAAACGAACATCAACCAACAAGGAGGTCAGGCAGCAGCGCAAATGAATTTAACTTACCAAGCCGATGGAAAGGATAAAGTGTACCAAGAATATATTGATAACTTAAAAGCTCAAGTAGATTATTTAAAATCGCTTATTACTAAATAGGTTACTTAACCCATTCGAATTTAACGTTTCCTAAATCCACTCTTTAATCTACCACTTTTACAAGTAAAACTTTCAGAAAGTCGTAATAATCGAATGTTTCATTCCAATTTACAGGTTTAGCAAAAAGAAACCAACCGATTTAGAAAAAACCTTATTTTAATTTCAATTAGGCAAGTAAGCATGTTCTGGGTTTACCATTAATTCATTTCGCAGCGGATGAATTAGCACATCCATCTCCTCACGAGGAATTGCGCCCAGCAAAGGCTCGGCATCACCCGGCAAAACCATGGCTATTCTAGACCAATGCCTAATTTTACCCCTCCCGAAGAAATTTCGGGTTAGCAGTTGTTATCAATTTGGCTATACAAATTGATTTACAACTGGTTATACCAATTTCAATTTATAAATAGTCCAAAGACTATTTGTAAGTTTAGATTGGTAAATGCCGAAGATACAGTATGTTAGTCCAATTTATTCAAGAAAATGTGAGCCTGAAATTGGACTTTACATTATGTACATTCGGTGTTAATCGTTTTTGCATTTCTAAGGCGTAATCTGGGTTGAAAAAAAAATTACAAGATCAAAGAAATTCACAAGAAAAATTCAAAACCAAATCCTGGTCATTTTCACCTTACCTGCTGAACATCGCATATAAGGTGGCTCCCTAACTTCACCAACTAAACCATTTGCGGTGGTCAAATTGAAAGTCAAAAGGTTTTGCTTCTACCACAATTCATTTAGAGCGCCCGGGTTAGGGATTGCAGTGGAAATCCTTTTTGTCGAGGTACGAGCAAAAAGATTGGAACGTAAAGCCCGGCCCGTAGGGAAACCCCCCACAAAAAAATTATCTATTTAACATTCTCCAAATTAACTCAGGTAGTTGGCTTTTCCCGATCGAGTAGGTGTTGGGCCAGACTATTTACATCGGCTTTCAGCACCTTCACCACAACCTTTGCCTGCAAATAGGTATTTTCCCGCTCTGACAGCTTGGATTCAATGAATTGCAGCAACTCCGTATCGTTGAAATTGGCTAAAAGCGGACGTTTGTTTTTTTCCAGTTGCAAGCGCTGGAATAAAGCTTTGGGGGGCAGATCCAAATAAACCGTAGTGCCCATTGCATTGAGCTTTTCCATATTGTTATGAAAGCACGGAAGTCCGCCACCGGTAGCAATAATGGCTGGTTCATGGTTAAGATTTTCAAGAATTTCGGCTTCCTGATTCCGGAAATAGGGTTCGCCCTTTGTGGCAAAAATTTCGTTAATGGACAAGCCTTCCTTGTTTGAAAGAAGCTGATCGGTATCCAAAAATGGGAGCTGAAATTTATGTGCCAATCGCTTTCCCCAGGTAGTTTTGCCACTTCCCATAAATCCCACCAAGAAAACCGGACTTTTTAGCATGGCTTACAACCAGTTTTTCTCGAAAATATCCTTGGTGTGGTAAGTAATGATGATATCGGCTCCAGCCCGGGCAAAGGCATACATATTTTCTTTCACCACCCGTTCTTCGTCCATCCAACCTTTGGCGGCGGCGGCTTTCACCATGCTAAATTCGCCCGAAACATTGTAACAGGCCACCGGAACGTTGAAGTTTTCTTTCAGGGATTTAAGGATATCAAGGTAGGCCAAGGCAGGTTTTACCATGAGGATATCGGCCCCTTCTTCGAGGTCGAGGGCTGCTTCTTTCATCGCTTCGCGGCTGTTGCGGAAATCCATCTGGTAGGTTTTGCGGTCGCCGAAGCTAGGTGAAGAATCTGCAGCATCGCGGAATGGGCCGTAATAAGACGAAGCATACTTTACCGAGTAGGACATGATTGGAAGATTGTGGTAGCCATTTCCATCCAAGCGTTGACGGAGTGCGGCAATACGACCGTCCATCATATCGCTTGGTGCCACCATATCAGCGCCAGCTTGTGCATGAGATAAGGCCATATGAGCCAAAGGTTCCAGGCTTTCGTCGTTCAGAATTTCCTGTCCGGCAAGCAGTCCACAATGACCATGATCTGTGTAGGCACACAAACACACATCGGTAATGAGGTACACTTGATTTCCAAAGGCACGTCGCATCGCATGTAAGGCATCTTGCACCACACCATGATCGTGCCAAGCGGCGTGTGCATCAGGGCTTTTATGTTCGCCAGTACCAAAAAGTAAAAATTTGTTCATTCCAAGCTTTACCCAATGTTCGGCTTCTTTAACCAATCGATCAGGAGAAAAGCGATAGATGCCAGGCATGGAAGGAATAGTTTCTTGGACATTGTTTCCTTTGGTAACGAAAACAGGGAATACAAGGGAATTTTTATTAAACTGCGTTTCGGCAATGGAATCGCGAAGGATGCCTGAATTTCTAAGACGGCGGGGGCGGTTTTTCATGGTGAAAAGCTTTTTGAAGCAGGGCAAAATTAAGTCATTTGGGTGTAGCGAACAGGAATAAGTTGTTTGATTTTAGTCAGGTAAAAAATCGATGCCAAAAAAAGGACAACCGCTTGTTTTACCCAGCCTAATCCTTCATTCTAACCCTCATGATAGGATACTACACTCCTCCAAAACCACCAAAAATGAGTCGGCTTTAATCTTTTTCCGAATTGATAAAAGCGGACATATTAATAAAATATTTTACCTTATTAAATTTTAAAAAACAAGGCAATTATTACTAGCCTTTTCGGGAATTCTTACTTAATAAAACAGAACTACTGAAGAGTAAACCTCTGTATAAACAGCTGTTTTACAATATAAACCTAAAAAAGTAACCCAAATTGGAATTCCTGATTAGATGGTTAAAGTTGGCAAATTTCCACTTCGAATATGGGGATTTTGACTCCGTAAAATGGAAAGGAAAGAAGAGAAGTAATATTTTTGAAAAAAATTTCAATGAAAAAAACATTTACTTCAATTCTATTTTTAAGCTGTTCCTTACTTGGTTTTTCGCAAAACAGTTGGGAAGATAGTTTCACCGGACAAAGCAATTTTGGTAATCCAACAGGTTGGGACAATTTGGATGGCTTCACCGTATGGAATGTTTACCCAAACCATGGTCGCCCGCAATATGGTTTGACCCGTAGTTTCGTGGTTAACCAATCCGATTCCATTGGCACCCCCAGTGCAACCCCCATTGATGTTGCCCTAAATTCCGAATTCAAAGTGGACGCTCGGGTTATGGCCTTTTCTTTATACCCAGCCTCCATTGCTACTTTGCCTGCTACAGCCAGTGTTAGCTTTAAGGCATTTGACGGAGTTACCTCCTCAACCATTGCTACCTTAACTGCAGCAAACCAAAACACCGACACGGCTTGGGTTACCCTAACCGGTTCATTGTCGGCATTTGCAGGCGGACAAATTCAAATCATTGTTGTAGGTAAAAACGGAGCAACCGCCCCAGCTGAGGATTACTTTGTTGACTTAGACAATTTCAGAGTAACCGATGGCACTACCGGCATCGAAACTCCGATTGAAATAGGACTTAAAGCCTATCCAAATCCAACCCAAAACAAATTAAATTTGGAAGGATTGGAGATGGAAACGGTTGTTTCAGTGAGCAATATGCTTGGCGAAACCGTTTTGAAACAACAAGCAAACCCATCCGGAAATTGTCAGTTGGATTTAAGCCAATTGCCTAAAGGATGCTATATGGTTAAAGCTCAATCAAATCAAGGCGTTCGTTTGGAAAAAGTAGTTGTAGAATAATTTTCCAACCTATATATAAAAGGCTTCGAGAATCAGATGTTCTCGAAGCCTTTTTTGTTTCCTTCCATTCCTTAAACCCAAATTAATCAATAGGAGGATTTACAAATCCGAACTACTTGATTTAGTTGGGTTTACCCCTCCCGAAGAAATTTCGGGATAGCAGTTGTTATCAATTTGGCCATCCAAATTGATTTACAACTGGTTAATCGTTTATGTATTTCTAATGCGTAATCTGGGTTAAACGGCAAAAACCATTTCGGCTATTCCTAAATCATCAGGACGGTTAGCCACAGAAAATCCTTTAATTTTATAGCTTTCGATGCGTGCTGCGGTGCTTTCACCAATGGCAATTAAATGCTCGTATCGAGGAAAAATTTCTCTACCAAAAAATACATCGGCATTGGACGGACTAGTAACCACCACTATATCCGAATCAGGAATGCTTACATCCTTTTTACGGGTAGTTTGGTAAACCAGTAAATTGATAGCACGGGATGAAAAGGACAAATGTTTTTGTATAGTTTGCAAACTATCAGCTGCCTGAGGAAAGAGAATAGATTTACCATCAACCAATTGGGCGAATTCCTTCCCTACCAAGTTCATATCCGATCCTTCTCCAACAAAATCAGCTTGGTAACCAAATTCATTTAAAACCTTTTCAGTTCCTTTTCCTGCAACCCCGATTTTTGGTGAAAAACCTAAATTTTCAATTTGACCGAAAAAGTGTTTCACTCCGTTTTTACTGGTAAAGAAGATCCAATCTGCTTGGATGAGATTCGTGAATTTTAATGGTTTTATTTCAATTAAAGAATGTCCGTTCAGCTGATAACCATGGGCTTTCATAGTATTCGTCAAGTATTCACCTTCCTTCAAGGCTCGGGTGATGTACACAGATTTCCCCTCCTTTTGTTTCAACTTTGCTACGGCTTGGTTGGCCAATTCCATCCCATTGATTCCTGTCAAAAAAACACGTTTTGGAATTTGCTCAGCCGAGTCCGATGAAGAGGCCCACAAATGGATTCTATCCTTACTTTTTTCACTGTAAACGCCCAAAGGAATTTGGCAACCTCCATTAAACAAACGCAATACTTCCCTTTCGGTACCGGATGTTTCCTGGGTTAGCGAATTATTTAAAGGTTGTAAGGCTTGGATTAAATCGGTGTCATCTTCTCTGGTTTGCAGGGCCAAAACACCTTGGGCCGGTGCTGGAATAAACTCCTTTGGCGATAATTTAATCACCTCCAATCCACTCAGATCCATTTGAATACGGTGAGTTCCTGCAAACGCAAGCATAATTGCATCGTAATTGCCTTCTCTTAACTTCCTTATTCGGGTAGGCACATTCCCTCTTAAATCTTTAATTTCCAAATCAGGACGTAAGGCCCACAACTGTGATTTTCGGCGAGAAGAGGAAGTCCCAACTACGGCATTGGGTTTCAGTTTCAAGGTTTGAACTCCATCTTTGGATTCAGGGCGAATCAACAGCAACTCTGAAGGATCTTCGCGCTCCGAAAGCACGGCGATTGCAAGTCCCTGCGGCATGGAAGTAGGTAGATCTTTACAGGAATGAACCGCCAAATCAACCTCCTTGGAAAGCAGGGCATCTTCCAGTTCTTTAGTAAAAAAGCCCTTTCCTTCAAGTTTGTCGAAACTCAGGTCCTGGATTTTATCACCTTGGGTCTTAATTATTTTCAGTTCGGAGTGAATTCCCAATTCGGCCAGTCTGTCTTTGATATGATGTGCCTGCCATAATGCAAGCTCGCTGCCTCGGGTTCCAATTACGATTGGGTTTTTCATGTGGGGCAAAGATACCTATTCCTGCAAAAAACAAAAGGTGGATTTCCGTATTTTTGCAGCCATATGGAAGTTCAAACCCAGAAAGTCGACATCCGATCCCTCTCCTTGCCCGAATTAGAAGAGGCTTTTACCAAGGCCGGACAGCCCAAATTCCGCGGCAAACAAGTCTTTGAATGGCTTTGGAACAAAAGTGCGAAATCGTTTGCCGACATGACCAACCTCTCCAAAGATTTGCGAATTTGGCTGGATCAACATTTTGTAATCAACGGAATTCAGATAGCCCACCAGCAGCAAAGTACAGATGGAACCATTAAATCGGGCTTTAAACTCTTCGACGAAAAGGTGGTGGAAGGTGTTTTAATTCCCACACCCGATCGCATGACGGCCTGTATTTCTTCTCAAGTGGGTTGCAGCCTAACCTGTAAATTTTGTGCTACAGGCAAATTACCCCGTCTTCGTAATTTGGAAGCCAGCGAAATCTACGATCAAGTGGTTGAAATTAAACGCCAAGCCGAAAACGTTCACAAAATGCCCTTGACCAATATTGTATACATGGGCATGGGCGAGCCCTTACTCAACTATGCCAATGTTTTGGAAAGTATCCAAAAAATCACCTCGCCCGAAGGCCTGGGTATGGCTTCCAAACGCATTACTGTATCTACGGCTGGTATAGCCAAAATGATCAAGAAGTTAGGCGACGATGGTGTTAAATTCAATTTAGCCCTTTCCCTGCATGCGGCCAATGATGAAAAGCGCAGTAAAATAATGCCCATCAATGATAGCAACAGCCTTGAAAACCTGGTGGAAGCATTGCAATATTTCATCAAAAAAACAGGCAACAAACCTACCTTGGAATACATCATTTTTAAGGATTTTAACGACAGTTTGCAGGATGCAGCCGAACTAGCCGCCTTCAACAAAAAAGTTCCAAGCAAAATCAATATCATCGAGTACAATCCAATCGGAGATGGTGAATTCCAAAAAGCCGATGAAGAAAAAACAGATGCCTTTTGCAAATACCTAGAAAACAGAGGAATCATCGTTAATGTGCGTCGCAGTAGAGGTAAAGATATCGATGCAGCTTGCGGACAATTGGCCAATAAGGTGAAGGATTAGGGCTTTCACAAAACTTAACCTTCTATCCTTTTCCAGCTCAACTTCACTGCTTACTTTTGTCCACTTATGCAAGGCGATTTTATCTCTTTCCTTATCCGCGTCCTGATCATTTTAACCATCTCCTTATTGGTAGATGCTTATTTCTACCAGGCTATCCATAACCTCATCAAAGATTATACACCGAGCAAAAAGCTCCTTTTTAATCTCTTGTATTGGTCACTTACCGCCTTTACTGCCACTGTTTTTATCATTACCCTCTTGTACCCCTTGCCCTTGTGGCCTAAAACATTGCGTGTGTATGTAACTGCTGTTGTCTTTATTGCCTTTTTCTCTAAATTATTGGGCAGCATCTTCATTTTGATCGACGACCTATGGCGAGGCGGGCAATGGATTAGTCAGTTTATCAAACCCAGCGAATCTACCTACAATCCCAGCCGTAGCAAATTCCTAACCAATACAGCCCTAGTTTTTGCAGGCATTCCGTTTGTAAGTATGCTGTATGGCATGGTTAAAACAGCCTTTGATTTTACTGTTCGAAAGGAAGTAATTAAGCTGCCCAATCTGCCGGCCAGCTTCGAAGGTTTGAAAATCGTTCAAATATCCGACATTCATTCCGGTAGCTTCACCTCTTCCAACCCTTTCGAAAAGGCCATCAAGCTGATACATGAACAAAAACCCGACCTGGTTTTCTTCACTGGCGACTTGGTCAACAATATTGCCGACGAAGTGGACGACTACATTCAGGTTTTATCCACGATTACAGCACCTATGGGCGTATATTCCGTTCTGGGCAATCACGATTACGGCGATTATATGCAATGGGAAACCAAGGACCAAAAGGTGAAAAACCTAGAGAAACTTAAGGCATCGCATGGTAAAATGGGCTGGAAATTATTGCTGAATGAGTTTGTTCCTTTAGAAAAAGGAGCCGATAAAATTGCCTTAATCGGTGTTGAAAATTGGGGCAAAGGCGCTCGTTGGCCCAAATATGGCAATTTGAAAAAAGCCTCAGAAGGCACTGAAAATTTTCCGGTAAAATTGTTGTTGAGCCACGATCCTTCCCATTGGGATGCCGTCGTTCGGAAAAACCACCCCGACATTGATATTACCTTTTCGGGTCACACCCATGGATTTCAATTTGGGGTTGAAATTCCCGGCATCAAATGGAGTCCTTCCAAATACTTGTATCCGCAGTGGGCCGGACTCTATACCGAAGGCGCACAACATATTTATGTAAACCGAGGCTTTGGCTTTTTGGGCTATCCCGGCCGAGTAGGCATTAAACCCGAAATTACGGTGATTGAATTGAGGAAAGCTTAAAGGTCTGAAGCTCAAAATCGTCCAATACTTTCAATTTCTCATTTCTTCTTCTTTTATCCCAAATTCTAATAGGAGCTTACCTCTAGAATTAAAGTGATAACTGAAGGTAGTTATATGGAATTAATCAATAGGAGGATTAAATAATCCGAACTACTTGATTAATTTGGGTCGAAATAAAGCCTAATTAGCACTAATTCGGGGTTAACCCGAATCCACCCACATATCTTGCCATTTGCAATTTTTTTATTTCGTTTCCAATTTAATATTGACTCCTTACCTTTGTTAAAATTAGTTGTGAAATGAAAAAAATTCTGCCGATTCTTTTACTAATGCTAATAAGTTTCAGCATTTCTAAGGCGCAAAGTTACAATCCATTCCCTGCTGCAAAAGGGTTTTGGAAAGAACAATCAGGAAATATAACATGTCTTAATAGTGATATGACTAGTGACATTTGTAACACTTTCCAGTATATCCTAGATGGCGATACCCTGATTGACTCAGTTAATTACAAAAAAATTTTTAAATCAGGTATGAACAATGGTGGAGGCTATTTTGACATTGGATTCATTGGTGGATTAAAAGATGATACAATCAATAAAAAAGTATATTATTATAATGCAGAAGACGACACTGAATATTTATTGTACGATTTTAATTTAAACCAAGGAGATACGTTTCATGCCGACTATTTTAATTCAGGAATGGGTTCATCTAACATAATCATAGGAACAATTGACTCGGTTTCTGTTAGTTCGAAACATGCAAAAAGATTCCAACTTTTGAATGCAGGCTGGGGAAGTGAAATCTACTTAATTGAAGGTATTGGTACAACAATGGGATTGATTACACCAGTATATAGTTATTTTGAAAGTCATAATGAATTACTTTGTTTTAAAAACAATGATACCATTGTGTTTTTTAACGAATTAGTATTTGCATCAGAACAATGCGATTTAATTTCAGGAATTGAAAATAATGAAGAAAATGGAGCTTTCGCATTTCCCAACCCGGCGAATTCAGCAATAAAGATTAATGGCAAAAAAACAGCATTTGTGAGAATTCTAAACGTTTTTGGACAAACATTAGTGGAGTCGAAAGAACCAATAATTTTACTTCATGAATTACCAAAAGGATTGTATTTCTTAAACCATTGGGATAATAAAGGTAAACACTTCAAGACCGAAAAACTTTTTATCGAATGAGGCAGAATTTCAACAGCTGCCAGACATTTTTCTTCAAGGTAAGAGATGTTGAACCACCACCAAATGGTTAATGGGGATCCGGGCAACGATTGAAGCAAGTACCCCACAGGGCTGCGCAATAAAATGAAGCGCCCGAGGAGTACTGCGGAAAGCGTGACCATTTTGCTACCGCCAAATATCCAATTTTTACCAACTGTTTTATGGCAAAATGGGGCCCGCCAAATAATTACTCCATTCCACCAACTTTTCCCCGTTGAAATCTTTGACAAGTGTAGGTTATAGGCAATGAAAAGCCCGCTACTTTCGTTAAATTCAATACAGGAACACAAACGCAATGAAGCCCAATCCCTACCCTTTCGCTTTCAAACTTTTCTCCTATTGCTTGGCCATCCTGTTTCTTTTCGCCAATTTAAACGAGGGTTTAGCCCAACAAAAAAAGGAAATCAAACCCCCGCTTACCCGTATCCTGTTTGTGTTTGATGCCTCCCAAAGTATGTATGGTCGCTGGCAAACTGGGGTAAAAATGGAAGTATCCAAAAAATTGCTTTCTAACTTACTCGATAGTCTGGCTCGTGTCGATAACCTTGAACTAGCCCTGCGCTGCTATGGACATCAAAGTAAATTCCCCCCACAAGATTGTAAGGATACAAAGTTGGAAGTTCCGTTTGGGCCTAATACCGCCCCAAAAATCAAAAACCGTATCCAACAATTAGTTCCGATGGGCACCACCCCTATCGCCTACAGTCTTGAAAAATCTGCAAATGATTTTACACCTTGCAACAATTGCCGCAACATTATCATTTTGATTACCGATGGCATCGAAGAATGTAGCGGTGACCCTTGCGCAGTTTCTGCCGCTTTGCAAAAAAACGGGATTATCCTTAAGCCATTTGTTATCGGGGTAGGACTGGGGGTAGACATCAAAAAACAATTCGAATGTGTAGGTAATTTTTACGATGCATCCAACGAAGAGCAGTTCCGAACCGTTTTGAATGTGGTCATTTCCCAAGCCTTGAACAGCACCACCATGCAGGTAAACTTGTTAGATATTGGCGGTAAACCAAACGAAACCAATGTCGACATGACCTTTTACGATGAGTTTTCGGGCAGAATACGTTACAACTTTGTTCATACCCTCAATCACAAAGGCAATCCTGACACCCTGCAGGTTGATCCATTGGGTTCGTATAAAATTGTAGTCCACACCATTCCACCTGTTGAGAAAGACAGTATTATTTTAGTTCCAGGCAAACACACCGTTGTAGGAATCGACGCGCCACAAGGATTTCTTACCTTAAAAACCAGCGGACCAAGCGATTATAAAAATTTGCAAGCCATCGTTCGGAAAAAAGACGATACAAAAACCTTGCATGTCATGTCGTTTGATGAGGTAGAAAAGTTTATTGTGGGTGATTATGATTTAGAAATTCTGACCTTGCCGAGAATGTATATCAACGAAGTTCAAATTTCACAAAGCCATACCACTTCCGTTTCCATTCCACAACCCGGAATTGTGAATATACTAAAGAAAGGGCCAGGGTATGGGAACATTTGCTTGGAAGAAAACAATGCGTTGAAAAATATTTACAACTTAAAAGAGAACAACATCCAAGAAAACGTTGTTTTGCAGCCTGGAAGATACCGCATATTTTTCCGACCCAAAGGTTCCAAAGAATCGATTTACACCATCGAAAAACAGGTGAAAGTCGAATCAGGAAGTTCGGTAAATGTGCAACTGTATTAATACCCAAGAAAACTGGAAAACACATGGCAATTACAAAATATTCTGAAGACAAAGATACCCGCAGTGGTTTTGGTGAAGGACTTTTAGAACTTGGACGCAAAAACCCCAATGTGGTGGCACTCTGCGCCGACCTTACCGGTTCCTTGAAAATGGATGCCTTTGAAAAGGAATTTCCCGACCGCTTCTTTCAAGTGGGAATTGCCGAAGCCAACATGATGGGTATCGCTGCCGGAATGACCATTGGTGGAAAGATTCCTTTTACAGGAACGTTTGCCAATTTCAGTACCGGAAGAGTATACGACCAAATTCGCCAATCGATTGCCTACAGCGGGAAAAATGTAAAAATTTGTGCTTCACATGCCGGTTTAACCTTGGGTGAAGATGGTGCAACTCACCAAATATTAGAAGACCTCGGCTTAATGAAAATGCTGCCCGGTATGGCGGTAATTAATCCTTGCGATTTCAACCAAACCAAAGCCGCAACCCTTGCTATTGCAGATTATGATGGTCCGGTTTACTTGCGTTTTGGCCGCCCGAAAGTGGCCAACATTACCCCACCCGACCAAACCTTCGAAATTGGTAAAGCCCTTGTTTTGAAAGAAGGTAAAGATGTAAGCATTTTCTGCACCGGACACTTGGTAATTAAAGCTTTACTTGCCGAAGAAATCCTAGCCGCAAAAGGTATTGATGCAGAAATTATCAATATCCACACCATCAAACCATTGGATGAAGAAGCCATCCTAAAAAGCGTGGCCAAAACAGGCTGTGCCGTAAGTTGCGAAGAACATCAAATAGCGGGTGGATTGGGTGACAGCATTGCCCAAACCCTAGTAAAAAACAATCCGAAACCTTTGGAATATGTTGGGGTTAAAGATTCTTTCGGCGAAAGCGGAACACCAGATGAACTAATGGCCAAATACGGATTGGAAGTGGCCGATGTTGTTGCTGCTGCCGAAAAAGTCATGGCCCGCAAAAAATAGATTAAGCTTTCTTGCTATGAACGAAATCTCCCGCAAGAAACCTGCCTTTCCAATACAACCTGAGTTTAGGAATTATTTGGAAATGTATGGTCGGGAGAATGATTTACCCGTCAATTACGACCATTTGGAAGCTTGGGAATTATCCGTTCCCTTGTTGGATAAAATAGGCAACGACACGCTGTGGGAAACGGTTTTTTATAATCCCGACAAAACAAAATGGCTGAATACCGGACTTACCAGCATTTATGCCTTGCTCAAAACAGAAGGCGACGTGAACGTGATGGAACATTTGCAGGTGGAACGAATCGATTATTGCACCTTTGGAAATAGCAATCCGTTTCGTGTTCGGATCATTAACCGCCTCAACGATAATTACGACTATTTTTATGTAAAAAAAGCAGATGCTTCCAGGGTTTATGGGCTAGAACTCGAACACCTGCTTTCGCCCAACCGTATGAGCTATATCACCGACGACAATACCTTGATCGAGGAGCATGTGGCAGGTATTCCGGGCGATAATTTCATGCGGGATTATATGCATCAAAAGCCAACCAATCGCGTCAGGCTGGCCAAAGAGTTTGTAAAGTTCAACGAGCGCTGTTTTGTTAGGCTTTTAGGGGATATGAGGGCTTATAATTATGTCATCGACATTACCCCCGATTTCGATGATATCCAATACCGGATTCGCGCCATCGACTTTGACCAACAAAGCTACGAAGGCCGAAAAAACCTATACCTGCCGCAGTTTTTCAAGGAAAACAAACCCATTGTGGATTTATGCATTGAATTGTTGACCTTTGAGAGCTTCCAGCAATATCAAAAGGAAGAGCGCAGTGCCATTGCCCGACGATTCAAGGCAGAAAAAGAAAAGTTGGAACAATTGCTTAAGGTGATGGAGAAAGATGAAATAAGCAGCTCCGAAAAAGTAAAAACCTTGGCTGAAGAACTTGGTGAATATTACCAAACTACGGCCTTTAAATCGGCCAAAACCATGGGCGAATTGCTTTTGCTTAGCCTGAAAGAAGTCGCAACCTTGCAGCATAAATAAAGCCTTGTGGGAAGGAGAAAACGGCCATTGAAAATCGCTACTTCCAATTTCTTCAAAAACTAGAATCCCACTCCCGAACGTCTTACTTCAATTTTCAAATTTTTTTTCGAGGCGGGTCCCATTCGCCCAAACCTTGCCTACCCAGATTTTTAGTTTTGTGCAAGGCGAATGGTCGGGCTATCCGTTTCTAGTCCTCAGGATGCGGCACCACGAAAGGGTTCGTGTTGCCGCATCCTTGCGGGCTATCCACTTCTATCCCTACCCGGAACCTTCGTGCCCGGTTGGGGTAGAAAAACAAACAGTTGCCTTTCAATTAAGCTTTTTCCTCCCTTTCCCCCGATTTAGCAGTTGTTGTCAATTTTGATTTACGGATTTTAATCGTTTAAGCTTTTCCTATGCCTAATCTAAGTTTAATACTTGATAACTTCACCAACCTCAAAGTCAAATAAAGTTTTTCGGCGCAAATCAAACCAAGCCGTCCAGAAGTCGTTCAACGCTTGTATATAAGCTAGTTTGGCTTGAATCCTGTCGTTGAGGGCAGTATTCAAATCGAGGATGGTAATTTTCCCGATGAGGTAACGATTACTGGATATTTCATACCGTTTTTGAGCAATAGTATCGGCCTTCTGAGCAATAATTGCCTTTTGCCGGTAGAGATTTAACTGGGTGGCTGATAAAATAACTTCCTGCTCGAAGTTCTGTTGCTGTTGTTGGATTGTTATTTGGGCTTGTTCCAGATTAGCCTTCGCTGAAAACACTTGTGCACTGGCATTTCCCCAATTTAAAATGGGCAAGTTTAATCCCAAACTAATGGTTTGTTGCGGAAGAGAATTATTGTACACATCTGTAAACAAGGCCGAAGTGCGAGTAAAACCATAGCTAGCACTGATGGTTCCATTAAATCCTCGGTTTCCCTTGGCCCTGGCTACTTCACGTTGGGCTTCAAGCAACTGTCTTTGGTAGGTTACCGTATTTTTTCTGTTCTTCCGGGCTTCTTCCAAGGCCCTAGCCACTTCCACCTTGATATTGGGCAAATTGGAAGGAATGCCTAGCTGAAGACTTTCGTCCACTGGCAACTGAAGATAATTGATAAGTTTTTGGGAACTAATCTGCACATCCAACTCACTTTGACTTATTTGGTTTTGAGCATTCATGGTGGCCAATTCCAATTGCAAAAGTTCATTCTCGGCAATTTTTCCCAGTTGGTATCGTCCAAGCGACATGCGATAAAGCGTATCAGTGCTTAATTTGTTCTTTTGTGAAATTTCCAAATTGGTTTGGGCAATTAACAAGTTAAAAAAGAGATTAGAAGCCAAAAAGGAAACATTTTCCATATCCTCGGCAAACTGTCGTTGCGTTTCTTGAAATTTAAGGGGTTCTGTTTTATTTGCCCAGCGCAAGGGGTTAAATTGCAACAAAGGTTGAGACAAAGAAAGCACCAATGGTTGAGCAAGGTAGGATGTCACATGGTCTTCTTCAAAAATATCCAAGCGTTGCAATTGGCTGCTTACACCAATGGTTGTTCCGGTTGCTCCGATGCTTTGATTAAGATCGAGCGAGGCACTGGTATTGGCCAAAGTCCTTTTTCTGAAAGCTTGGGTGCCGTCGGGTTGGTAAACATTGGCTATACTGTTGCTAAAGTCAGGCACAGTTCCATTCAAAGCTAACCAAGGCAGGTATTGACTTTTAAAAATTTTGTAATTCCAGGCACCAAGATTACGGTTTGTAGAAGCCAACTTCGAAGCAGGAGATTGCTGTTTGGCAATAGCCACCACTTCTTGCAAGGTAAGCAGGCGAGGTACTTTGGTTTCTTGGGCCCGAACCAAAGAAATGCTTAGTACTGCCATCCATACTATCCAAATAATTCTTTTCATGCTATTCATATCGTAAGGCTTCCACGGGGTCTAATTTTGAGGCCCTGCTAGCTGGTGTTATACCAAATATCAAACCTACAGCTACCGAAACGGCCATGCTCAACACTACCGACCACCATGAAATTATGGTTTCAATGCCGGCGAATTTATCTACCAGCCAGCTCATAGAAATACCTAAGGCTAGTCCAATGAGTGCGCCGCCTAAACTGAGTAAAACGGCTTCCAACAAAAACTGCTGAACCACATCGTTTTGTTTGGCACCAATTGCCCTTCTGACGCCTATTTCTTTGGTACGCTCCAAAACCGAGGCTAACATAATGTTCATGATGCCAATACCACCTACTAAAAGTGATATACCTGCAATTGCACCTAACACAAAATTGAAAATATCCTTAGTCTTTTGTTGCTGCCTGATCAATAACTCAGGTATACTCACTTCGAAATCAACCACTCCTCCATGTCTCCGTTCCAGCAATTTGGAAACCACCTCAGCAGCTTCTTGCATATTGGTTCCCGCTTTTAATTGTATGGTGATTTTATCCAGTTGATGGTAATTATTGTCTTTTGACTGTGTCGGGGTTTCTTCTTCTTCACTTTCTTCGCCCGCTGCCTTTTCAATCATGCTTTTCGTAATCAGTGATCGGTTTTGGTAGCGCAACAACATAGTTTTTATGGGAATATAAACATCTAAATTAAAATCGCGTATCCCTAGGCTTTTAATGCTGTTTTCAGAAATGGTTCTAGGCCTGAGCACCCCCACTACCTTAAGCCAATTTTCACCTGATTTTATATACTTACCCACCGGATTCGCACCTTTAAAGAACTTAGCCTTTATTTCACTTCCTACCACGCAAACGGGTTCGCCATGGGTTTGTTGAAAGGGATTGAAAAAACTACCATTTTCAAGCTTAAAATCTGTCAAATCAAAATAACTGTTGTCAACACCCACCAGTTTGCTTTGCTTTCTTATACCTTCTCGCATTGTCCACGAATCTTTCACTACCTCTGGGTTTACAAATACCCAATTGGGCAAAACAGCTTGAATAGCTTGTAGGTCGGTAAGGCTAAGTCCATTGGAAAACTTCTTCAAAGAAGATTTTTCGTCTTGACTTTCCTGCTCTTCCGTGGTTTTAAGTTTAGCACTCACCACGATATTATTGGCACCAACAAGCTTCATTTGATCGAGCAATTCTTTTTGGGCTCCGGCACCTATAGCCAACATAGTGATTACAGCCGCCACTCCAAAAATAACCCCCAAGGCCGTAAGCATGCTGCGCAACTTATTGGCTGACAAGGCTTGTATAGCCAAACGAAGGTTGAAATTAAAACTTTCTTGAGCAAACATTAGTTCAACAAATTTAAAGATGTCTGCATCTGAAGCTCGAGTGTATTGTCTTACTTTTGAACATAAACACCCTCATTTCCTCAGGAGTGTTTTTTAAAATCAGTTTTATTTTTTCAACATCCATTTATTTCCAACTGTTTTTCGAATAGCTTGAATATTTTTGTCCTTCCCATTTTGATAAATTACATTATGAAAAAAATAACTTCATTTCTACTTTTTCTCGGTCTTAGTATTTCATTGGTAAAAGGACAAGCACCTAGTTCGGCTAGCATCGAACCTTTGTTGCACGGAAAAACCTACACTGTTCGACTCAAACAACAATATACCACTAAGAAAGGCACAGAATACGGCAAAGAGGAACAAGAAGAATTTTCATTCAAGGCTGGAAAGTTTAAAACTATTGTCTTTGCGAGAGATTTTCAAATGCCTGTAAAACCCTACGAAATTACTAATGTGGATTCTGCTACGGGCACTCAGACAATTTATTGGGAATGTGCCATTGAATGGAGTCCTGAAGACAATGTACTATTCAAAGGCACCATCGAAGGAGGTAATTCTATTAAAGGAACTGTAGATTGGACCGTAAAAAACAAACCTAAAAAATCACTTCATTACGAATTCGAAGGTGAATTGAAAGAAAAGAAAAAGAAACCAGCTCCTGCTGCTCCAGCTTCGAAATAAAATAAGTCTTGAAAAAGCTTCCTATTTTTCTTTTTCTTATCGGCTCTCTTTTGCTTTCTTGCGGCCCCGCTGGAAAAGAAAAGGACCTGCAAACGATTTCCTCTTTGGAAAAACGATTGTTTGGCGATAGTTTAAATCCTCCCAAGCCCGCAGTTATTGATTCTTTACTAACCGAATACGGAGGATTTGCTCAAACCTACGATCAAGATAGTTTAGCTCCTATTTTTCTTTTTAAAGCTGGGGAATTATGCATCAGTACCAACCAAGGGCAAAAAGCATTGGGATATTTTGACCAGGTATATCGTTTATTTCCAAACCATGAAAAAGCCTCATACGCCTTATTTATGAAAGGATTTATCTATGATGGGCCTCTTCAAGACACAGCCAAAGCAAGACAATTTTATACCGAATTCATTCAAAAATATCCGCAACACCCACTCTCAGCTGATGCTTTGTTCTCCATTCGAAATTTAGGCAAAACAGACGAGGAATTAATTCGGGAATTTGAGGCTAAATTGGATAGTGCTGGTCAAAATTTATTCTAGGCCTATTTTAAACTTTAAGAATCATTAGGAATCCAATTCTATTGAAATTGTTAAATTCGCCCTTAAACTGCTCTGAAAACTTTAAAAACATACCTGTTTACTGCTACCATTCTTTTGGTTATGGCGGGTATTGAAGCTTGTCGAACTTCAAGGCCGATTGCTCAGGCGCCTAAGACCTTCTCCCAAGATTCAACAAAATTCGATAGTCTTAAACTTACCAAACCAGAAAAAGACGAGCAATTAGAACGACTTTTTTCGGAAATGGAAAAAAACAAGTTCCATTTCAACACCCTTGTCTGCAAAGCCTCCGTAGATGCGAAAACTCCTAAACTTAGTACAGGTTTTTCAGCCAATATCCGAATAAAAAAGGACAGTGCTATTTGGGTATCCATTTCTCCCGCCCTTGGAATTGAAGTAATGCGAGCAGTATTGACCAAAGACAGTGTAAAGTTCGTTGACCGTATCAACAAACGCTACTATATTGGTGACTACAACTTCATTAATCGTATGTTGGAAACAGAGATTGATTATGAACTTATCGAAGCTTTGCTCACGGGAAATAACTTCTCTTTTTATGATTATGGGAAATTCAGGTATGGTGGTTTCCGCGACAGTGTGCATATGCTAAGCACCGAAAGAAGAAGGAAATTGAAAAAAACCTTGAAAGCGGAAAACCAAGATAGCCTAAAAGCCATTTTGGAAGATATCTGCCTCCGCGACAAAACCTTTAAGATTGAATGCCTTAACTTGAACGATTTTAAATCCAACAAAAAACTGGAGGCCGACTACTCCGATTTTAGACTTGTAATCGGTCAATTAGTTTCTCACCATTTGGCTGTTAAAATAAAAGCAGAAAAGGATGCGTTGATTACAGTGGATTACACTAAAATTGAGCCCGATAAAACGGTAAGTTTCCCGTTTTCGGTGCCCGATCGCTATGAGAAAATTCATTGACCTACTTTTAATATCCATTTTCTTGCTGCTTGGCCATATTAGCCTAGGGCAAAACAAGAAAGAGCTGGAACAAAAAAGAAAGGCTTTACAACAAGATATTCAGACAACCAATCAGTTGTTAAAAGAGACCCAACGGTCCCAAAAGAAATCCCTCTCCCAGCTCAATTTGATTGCAAAAAAAATCAACATTCGAGAGGAACTTGTAACCAATATCAACCAACAAATTTCCGTACTAGAAAAAGAAATTGCCTCCAATTCAGTTATCGTTTCATCCTTAGAGGCCGACTTAAAAGCTTTAAAAGATGAATACGCCAAAATGGTTTATTACGCAAGCAAAAACCGAAGCTACTACGATCGGTTGATGTTTCTTTTTCTTCCAAAGATTTCAATCAGGCTTACAAAAGACTAAAATATCTTCAACAATACAGCGAATACCGAAAGAAGCAAGCCAAGTTGATTGTGGAAGTGCAAGGTGATTTAACTTCTAAAATCCAAAATCTGGAAAAGAAAAAGAAGGAAAAAACCAATTTAATGGTAAACAAGGAGAAAGAAAAACTGGATTTAATTGAAGATAAAAAAGAGAAAGAAGGCATCATAACAGAGCTTCATTTCAAGGAAAGAGAAATCAGGGATGAACTGAAGAAGAAAAAGAGAAGCCGATCAACTACAGGCTGCCATCCAGGCCATTATCCAACGTGAAATTGAAGAGGCTGCAGAAAGAGCCCGCCTTGCGGCAGAAAAGGCTAGAAAGGAAAAAGAAGAGCGCGATAGAAAAGCAAAAGCAGCAGGCAAACCTGCACCAGTAGAGGCTGAACCAAAGGTTGAAAAGAAGGAAAATACCGTATTTGCTCTTACCCCGGCCGAGGTTGAACTTTCCAATAATTTCGAGGCCAATCGCAGCAAACTACCATGGCCAACTGCAACTGGAGTTATCGAAAGTGGCTATGGCGAACACCAACATCCCGATTTGCCCAATGTAAAAACATTCAACAATGGGGTAGATATTGCCACCGATAAAGGTGCCAGTGCCCGATCTATTTTTGATGGAGTGGTAACCGGAGTAATCACAATTCCGGGTGCCAATAAAGCCGTAATTATTCGCCATGGTGAGTTCCTAACCGTGTATGCCAACCTAAGCAGTGTCAATGTAAAAGTTGGCGATAAGGTAACAGTAAAGCAAAACCTGGGACCCATTTATACAGACATTGATGAAGGAAAAACAATCCTTCACCTCGAAGTTTGGAAAGGCAAAACAAGGATGAATCCAAGTGGCTGGTTAAAGATGTAAAGACCTAAAAAGGCTTTTATTTTTGAAGGAATTAGGCGTGCCCCCAACCGCCAAAACCATTCTACAAAATAATAAAGTATCCCATGGCGGTTGGGGCCGGGCTTTCGGCGGTAGTCCTCGGTCTGTGCTAGGCTACACCAAAACATCCTTTTCCATCCAATGTTAAAGTATAACTTACCAGCTATTTAAAGCGTTTTTCAATTGGTGTAGCCTAGCACATCCCTGTGGGCTACACTGCCTCTATCCCTGCCCGAAAACTTCCGCTCTGGGTGTGATAAGTGTATTAAACATTCTACTCCGCTAAACCTTACCTACAATTGAAATTCAAATGCCAGGTTCTTTAGTAGGGTTAGTATTCTCTAAGGCAAGTAATTCGGATAATATATTTCTTTTATCTCAAATTATGTAACAGTGGGGTTCATGTATGCGAACTACTTGATTTAGTTGGATTTACCACGAATAAGAATTTGTAATGCCTACTATGGGATTTAGTTTATTTAGAATGTAGAAAGCTTGTGCTAACACTACACTTCTTCCGGGTAGGGATAGCAACGGAAAGCCCACAGGAATGCGGAGGAACGGAGCAGACCGAGGACTTGCAGTGAATAGCCCGACCATTCGCCTGGCACCATGCTTAATTAATGCTCGAATGGTTTGGGCGAATGGGACCCGCCAAAAAAAAAACGATTAGACTTTAGTTATTTAGCTCTTTGCGGGAGTTCAAACTTTAGATAGGTCAATTTAGCACCCGATTGCCTATACTAAGCGGCCGATTTTCGAATTACGCTATATACGCCCCGGCCCTCGGCAATGATTTCATGCTTTTTATCTTGGTGGAAGCAAACCATTTTAGTGAAAATTACACGCGAACCGCTACGAACCACCTCGGCTTCGCAGATAATATCTTCGCCGCGGCCCGGTTGAATGTAGTCGATGCGCAAATCAATGGTAGAAAGCTTGTCTTCGAAGGATTTTAAGGTAGTTCCGCCAGCTGCACCCCCAGCCGCATCCATAACCGAAGCCAAAACGCCTCCATGAATGGCTTTTTTCCTCGGATCACCAATCAATTCAGGTTTAAAGGGGATCAACACGGTAACTTTATGATCTTTCACTTCCAATAATTTCATCCCCAACACCTTGTTGAAAGGGATAAATTCTTCAATAATCTGGCGATACAGTTCAAAAACGGCGTTCATGGAATAAATTTGTGCAAAAGTAGGGATTCAATTGCTGAAAACCCACAAAAATCAAGGCCTAGAGCGGTTAAGAAATTTTAAAATAACAGGGTAGGAATGAAAATTACCTTTGCGCCATGAAATCCTGGTTTGACTATTTGATGAACGAACGAATTCTGGAGAATGAACTGAGCAATATCCTTTGGTTCTGTTTCTGGATACTTTTTGGTTTTATTTTTAAAAAGGTTCTTTCCAAAACCATCAATCGTTTGGTGTATGGCTTTATCCGAAAATACACTTCGGGCGTGAGTTTGGAACGGTTTTATGGTCTGCTCAATAAGCCTTTGGGGTTTTTGCTTTTGATCATCGTTTTTTATGTTGGGTTCGATTATCTCCAATTTCCGAAAGCTTGGAGACTGGTTAGGGTTGAGCAATTTGGCCTCCGCATGGTATTGGATCGCGGCTATTATTTGCTGCTTTCTATATCCATTATTTGGGTTTTGTTTAGACTAACGGATTTTCTGGGTTTGATTTTGGCTGAAAAGGCCTCCAAAACCGAATCCAAGCAGGACGACCAGTTGGTGGTGTTTTCGACCGAGATTTTGAAGATAACCATTTTGATTTTTGGTTCCGTAATAATCCTTGGTTCCGTGTTTAAGCTGAATGTAACTTCTCTCGTGGCCGGTCTGGGAATTGGAGGTTTGGCGGTGGCATTGGCTGCCAAGGAGTCGTTGGAAAATATACTCTGTTCATTCATAATTTTTTTTGATAAACCTTTTGTAGTGGGCGATATGGTAAGGGTTGGTCATGTGGAAGGTACGGTTGAAAAAGTGGGTTTTCGCAGCACTCGTATTAGAACGGTAGAAAAGAGTTTTCTTACCATTCCAAACCGAAAAATGATTGATAGTGAATTGGATAACCTGAGTTTGAAAACCTTTCGAAGGGTGAGATTTAATTTAGGCTTAACCTATTCCACCAAATCGCATCAGGTAAAAGCTATCGTGGCTGATATTCAGCAATTGTTGGAAGAAACGCCTGAGATAGCCATGGAAGGCAATGTAAGGTTCAATAAACTAGGCGCTTATTCTCTTGAAATTCGGGTCGAATATTTTGTAACTACGATTGATTGGAACACCTATTTGCGTGTTCAGGAAGAAATAAATTTCGCCATTTTGGAAATTGTAGAGAAACATAAAGGCAAATTGGCCTTTCCAACCCAGACGTTGGAAGTTATGCAGAAAATGGGGTAGGGGGTTTATTCTGTAGGTTAGCTTATTTCCCAGCTGAGGATGTTTCTGTCATCTCCTGCCGAAAGTAGCAACTGCGTTTCTTTATCCCAGTATAAGGCATTTACAGAATAGCCATGTCCATGAAATTTTGCTTTATCTAAGCGAAGTTGAATTTCCAGGTTGGTGTTCCAAAGTTTGATGGTTTTATCACGGCTGGCCGAGGCTATGGTTTTTCCGTCGGGGGAGATGGCCAATTCGTAAACTGCAAAATTGTGGGCGGGAATAGCTTTTGAAAGGGTATAATTATGGTCATTTTTTTCCCAAGTATTTAGGTAGGCATCCCTTCCTCCGGTTAGCAAGGTTCCGTTGGGCAGCAGCATTGAACAATTGCTGGATAAGCTATGACTAGAGAATTCGGCGATAAAATTACCCGTTTCAAGTCCAACAATACGGGTAAAACCATCACCGCAGGAGAGAATAAGTGTATGGCTCGCCAAGTCGATAGTTAAATGCCTGATTTTTTCGTTGCAAACCTTGATTAATTTATGCATTTCTAGGTCATACAAACTACCAATGGCCAATTCTCCTTCTCCAGAGCAGGCGTAGAAGTAAGTGCCATCACTCACCAGTTTGAAAACGGCTGATGAAAAGGCCTTCATGCATTTGATTTCTTGTTTTTTGGCCGTATCGATCCAATGTATTTCGCCTAAGGCATTGCCGATAAGCAGGAGTTGGTTTTCTTCTAGGTTAAGCAAACTGTAGGGAATGCTTTGCAGTTTGATGGAAAAGGAAGAAGGCAGTCCTGTTTGGAGATCCCATTCGGCCACAAAGCGATCTGAACTTCCACTTAATACCGTGTTGGGATTCAATCCTTTGGCTAGGCAATAAATGGGGCCAGCGTGGCCTACCATGCGGTGAATGACTTTTGCTTGCATACTTACCGGGTAAGGTTAATGTTCAAACTAAGTTTAAAGGCCCAATTGTCTAAGGCTTTTGCATTTTGATAGCCGCCATATCGGTAATACACCCCTGCTCCATAACCCGCAAAATTAATTTTCAATATATTATCGAGTACCACACCCGTTTCGAAATAGCCATGTTTATAGTCCCTGACAGGCACATGGTTGTGGTTTTGCGGTTTTGAAAGCCATCCGAAACCTATGTTATTGACAAGGATAATTTCGGGCGAGAAGTATTTGGTTTTAATCAGCAATTCCCCAAAACTATGTCGGTGGAAAAGGGCAAGGTAACGATCGGTAAGAAATTCGTTGCTGCGCATGGTTTCAAAGTAGTTTTGGGTAGCAATAGGAAATTTATACCACCCACTTCGGCCTGCAAACATTTTGGTGTAGGGAACATCGCCCAAGACTATTCCGCCCATAAGCGAGTAGGATTGTTTTCCTAATTTCCGGATAAAGAAATCATCTTCGATGCGACCCTCGATGCGCCAATAATCAAAGGTAGAAGGAATATCCTTAGCGTTTAGTTTCAATCCTTTGATAGCCGTGAGGTATAAAATTGGGAATTTGGTTCCTTTAGAGAAAATATCATCCCCACTCTTTACAAACCGTTCCATATAGGCGAATTTTAAACCGAGTATGGCTTCATTGAAATCAAAGTTTTTGGTTGTTAAATAAATAGGCGTTTCAGGAATGCCGAAGGTGTAAGCGTCCACGGCATTAACCGATTGGCGGCTAACTCCTGCTTGAAAAAGCGCATATTGGAAGAGGCGGAATTTCAACAAAACATCCAATCGGGTAGCGAAATCCCTTCTGAAATCGAAGGTTTTGCGGAGGGTTTCATTGAAAAGTGTTTTACGGTCGGCCAAAAAGAAGGAACCACCGCTTTCCAAAAGGTCATGCTTGTAGTTTAAAGTGAAAACCACATCGTTTTCCTTGCTGAAATTCAGGTCAAGGCTTGCTCCGTATTTCCAAGCCTTATCTCGGGTTCCGTAGCAAAAATAGCCACCAAGAGTAAAAAAGCGGGAAAGTTTGTTATTTGTAAAGGCCCCTAATCCTAAACGAATTCCTTCATAATCGTTCGCCCCGAGGATTTTTTCCAAATCGAGGTCAATAAAACCAATTGGAATACGACCAGTTGCAATGGTTTTAAGCGTTTTCAGTTTTTTATCAAAATTATAGGCTTGTCCGAGGCTATCGAGGTAGCGGTAGGTGGCCCAATCTTTTTCGGTTAGGCTATCGACACGGAATTTAGCCCAGAAATCTTCGTTTTGTTGCAGGGCTTTCGTATCAATTTCAACATCAAAGCGATTGAATTCCGTTTCGATGGTTTGGTCATTTATTTTTATATTTTTGAGATAACTTCTTCCGATTCCCAATAAGGGTATTCCTTTGGTGAGGTTGTTGAATCGAAGGTCGGTATTGAGTTGAATTGGGAACCAATGGCCCGCAATTTTCTCGTATTGTTGTTGTATTTTGAGGGTTGCTCCCTTTTCTTCATTGGCTTCTGCAATCACTTGTTGGAGGGCCCATCCATCGGTATGGATGTAGAGAACCCCTTTAAGTGCATCAAAATTGGTGTTTTTCTTAGGACGGTATGAAATAACGAAAACGGTATCTGTGTTTTGTAGTATGGTATCTTCAATCAAAAAGAAATAGCTATTAGTGCTATTAGGACTGATTGGGTTTAGGTATTTCTTATCACCAAGGGAGAAAAAATCGTTGTAGAAGGAGAAACTTTGTAACTGGCTTGAAAGAAGTGAAAATATGGGGTCCTTCAATCCTGAAATCCTACTGGCTAAGACTTTTTCTGAGTTTTTGGGGTTTTTGTAAGTTCGTTCGCTGACACTTTCAATCAGCAGGATATTGCTTTTATTGAAAAAATTGCGAATCGCTTTTGCATCTTCATCTGGTTCATTGCTTTTATCTTCAGGAGGCAATTCAGCCGTAAAATGCATTTTGTGGTAGGCTTGGTATTGAAAGGATTCAAGCCGTTCGGGGTCGTTTTTCTTCCGGTTTTCGGTGCAATTACGAATGATGCGGTGGGCTGGATTTTCGCCTGGAAAAACCGTTACCTCCGACAATTGGATATTGGCTGCTACGAGTTTTATAAGTGGGGAATTGGCTGTAGTTTGGAAAGTGGTTTTTTGATAGCCAACATAGGAAAGTGTCAGTGAATTTACAACCAGGTTTGCTGGAAACTGAAATCTACCATCAATATCGGTGGAGGTGCCAAAGGAAGGATTTTCGTTGGCCACCAGGTTTACAAACGCGAGTGGTTTGCCCGTTTTGGAATCTACTACTTTCCCTTGTAGCTGACTAACTTGGGAATAGGCACTTTGGCTTATTCCGAAAAATAGCAAAATTAAAAGGAGTAGTTTCGTATGCAAAGCAAGGGCGAAGGTAACGCTCCTTTCCTTTTTTTAGCCCTTTAAATATGTTTTTTTAAACCAATCAAAGGTTATTTTCAAACCATCTTTGGCGTATACTTCGGGTTCGTAGCCTAGGTCATTTTTAGCCTTTGAGATATCGGCAAGAGAACTGCGAACATCTCCTGCTCTTTCTTCTCTATAAATTGGGTTTAAATCAGAGCCTGAGATTTCTTTAAGCATTTGAAACAATTGGTTTACAGAGTAACTTTCACCAGCTGCTACATTATAAACATTTCCTAAGGCATCCTTTGATTCGGTAAAAAGTGCCAAAATATTAGCTTTTACAGCATTTACTACGAAAGTAAAGTCCCTGCTTTGTTCACCATCTCCATTAATGTACGGGGGTTCATTTGAAAGGATGGCTTTCATAAATAGTGGCAAAACGGCGGCATAGGCTCCATCGGGTTTTTGGTTAGGTCCGAAGATATTAAAGTAACGCAAACCGACAACTTCTATTCCATAGGTACGGTTATAGATAGCGGCATATTGTTCGTTTACTAGTTTCGAAACTGCATAAGGCGATAAAGGTTTACCAATGATTTCCTCTTTTTTAGGAAGTAAAACACTATCTCCATAAACTGAGCTCGAACTTGCGAAAACCATTCGTTTTACTTGGTTTTTCCTTGAAGCTTCCATAATATTTAGAAAGCCAGTAACATTGGCCGCATTGGTAGCCAAAGGATATTTGATACTACGTGGGACAGAACCCAATGCACCTTGATGGATTAGGTAATCGATATGTTCTGTTGCCTTTAAGCAGGAAGCAAAATCTGTGAGATCGGCCTGTATAAATTGGAAGTTAGGCAGATGGATGAATGGCTCTATATTTTTATATTGTCCTTCGCTTAGGTTGTCGAGCACCAATACTTTTCCAGCCTGGTGGGTAAGAAGATATTTTACGATATTAGATCCAATAAAGCCTGCACCACCTGTAATTAAAAATGATAGCTTTGAAATATCATGCGAATGGAATTTCTTGTCGTACATGTAATTTGAAATCGAGTTCTTTATTAGGATTTTGAATATTGTTGGTTATAGTATTTTTGGTAATCACCTGAGGTAACATGGTTCAACCATTCTTCGTTGGCTAGGTACCAATCCACTGTTTTGGAGAGTCCTTCCTCAAATTGAAGACTTGGTTTCCATCCAAGTTCCCGTTGAAGTTTGGATGCATCAATAGCATAGCGGAGATCGTGACCTGCTCTATCTTTAACAAAAGTGATTAGGGTTTCGCTTGTTCCTGGCGTTCTACCTAGTTTTTCGTCCATAACTTTGCACAGCACACGAATAAGATCAATGTTCTTCCATTCGTTATGTCCGCCAATGTTATAGGTTTGGCCTGTTTGGGCTTTGTGGAAAATAAGATCGATAGCCGAGGCATGGTCTTCAACAAACAACCAATCCCTAACATTTTCACCTTTTCCATAAACAGGAACTGGTTTCATGTTTTTAATGTTGTTGATGGCCAATGGGATTAGCTTTTCGGGGAAGTGGTGACTGCCGTAGTTGTTGCTACAATTAGAAATTACTGCAGGAAGTCCATAGGTATCGAAATAGGCACGAACAAGGTGGTCGGAGCTAGCTTTTGAAGCAGAGTAAGGACTGTGTGGATCATAAGCTGTATCTTCCGTAAAGAATCCTGTTTCGCCAAGGGTACCATAGACTTCATCTGTAGAGACATGGTAAAAGCGTTTTCCATCCCAATTCCCGTTCCAGGCAGCTTTTGCCGCATTTAAAAGCGTAACTGTACCAACAATATTGGTTACGATAAACTCCATTGGGTTAGAAATGCTTCGGTCGACATGGCTTTCGGCGGCCAAGTGTATGACTCCTTGAAATTGGTGTTTTTGGAAAAGTTCAGTTAGAAGAGAACTATCACAAATATCTCCTTTTACGAAGGAATAGTTTGGAAGATTTTCAATGTCCCTGAGGTTTTCAAGGTTGCCGGCGTAGGTTAGTTTATCTAGGTTAACGATGGAATAATTGGGATAGTTTTTAACCAAACGTCTTACCACGTGTGAACCTATAAATCCTGCGCCCCCCGTAATGAGTATGTTCATTTTTAGCCTATTTTTTTTGGTTAAGGTGTTTTTCCCATTTCCAAGCTGAGAGTAAGGCTTCTTCAAGGCTCAATTCCGTTTTCCAACCAAGTTCTTCATTGGCGAAAGTAGTATCGGCATAAACTTTAATTACATCACCTGGTCTGCGAGGAGCAATGGAGTAATTTAGTTTTTCGCCACTTACTTTTTCGAATGCATTTACTACTTCAAGCACCGATGCGCCATTTCCGGTTCCGAGGTTGAACACTTCGAAACGGGATTTGTTTTTAGCCTTTAACAACCTTTCAACGGCTACAACGTGCGCTTTGGCCAAATCAACTACATGGATATAGTCGCGGATACAGCTACCGTCGGGTGTTGGGTAATCATTCCCGAACACTTTCAGTTCTTTTCTTTTTCCAATGGCTGTTTGGGTAATAAAAGGGACGAGGTTGTTAGGAACACCTTGAGGCAATTCTCCAATTTTTGCCGTAGGATGAGCTCCAATTGGATTGAAATAACGCAAGCAAATACCGTTTAGATTGCCCCCTAATGAAGCATCGTTGATTATTTCTTCACCGATTTGTTTGGTATTGCCATACGGTGATTCAGCTTTTTGTACGGGGTGGTTTTCATCAACAGGTAAATATTGAGGTTCACCATATACGGTACAAGAGGAAGAAAATACCAGGTTGGATATTTTAGTTTCTTTCATACAATCCAAAAGATTGATTAGGGAAACTAAATTGTTGCGGTAATAAGAAAGAGGAGCAGCAACGCTTTCTCCAACAGCTTTAAAGGCAGCAAAATGGATTACTGCTTTGATGTCGGAATGAAGTAGGAACAGTTTTTTTAGATCGGAAAGGTTGCAACAATCGATTTTCTCAAAGTAAGGGCGATTTCCTGCAATTTCCTCGATGCGGTCCACAATCCATTCCTCTGAATTGCTCAGGTTATCGGCGATTACCACATCATAGCCTTTTTGTAGCAGTTCTACTGTGGTATGAGAACCGATAAAACCTGTTCCTCCAGTGACAAGAATCTTCATTTTATGTTGCTAGGGTTAAATTTGTTGGATGCTGTTAAAGTGACCAATAGGTTAATCCAGAAATTTTGTTTCTGTACACGCCTTTGATATCGATAAGAATACCATCAGGTGCGGAAATGGATTTGAAGTAGGATTCATCCAAAGAAAGGTAGTCTTGGTGGTTTACCGCAACAATTACCGCATCATAACCTACTCCAGCTTTTTCAACCAATCCAAAGCCATATTCATGCTCTAGGTCCTTGCTGTCGGCATAAGGATCTACTACATCGACCAATATCGAGAATGATTTAAGTTCATTGATTACATCCGCCACTTTAGAGTTACGGATATCGGAAACGTTTTCTTTAAATGTAGCTCCCATAACCAATACACGGCTGCGGCTAATATCTTTATGGAGGGCTGATATTTTCTTAACTGTTTCACGAGCGATATAAGGACCCATTCCATCGTTTACTGAACGACCCGAATTGATGATTTGGGCGTGGTGGCCTTTTTCACGAGCTTTGTAAGTAAGGTAATATGGATCTACACCGATACAGTGACCACCAACTAAACCTGGAGAAAAGCGAAGGAAGTTCCATTTGGTACCCGCAGCTTCCAATACTTCATAGGTGTTGATTTTCATGCGGTTGAAAATCATGGAAAGTTCGTTCATCAAAGCGATATTAACGTCGCGTTGTGTATTTTCGATAATCTTTGCTGCTTCAGCTACCTTGATGGATGAAGCTTTATGAACACCAGCCTTAACCACTATTTTATAGGTGTTGGCAATGTTTTCCAATGATTCTTCATCACAGCCAGAAACCACTTTCATGATTTTAGGAAGGGTATGCTCTTTATCACCTGGGTTAATCCTTTCTGGGGAATAGCCTACTTTAAAGTCTTGAGGGTATTTAAGTCCAGATACTTCTTCCAAAACTGGGATACAATCCTCTTCCGTACAGCCAGGATAAACGGTTGATTCGAATACCACATAATCGCCTTTTTTAAGGGCTTTTCCAACGGAGCGGCTAGCAGAAAGTAAAGGTTTTAAATCAGGAAGATTGTGTTCGTCAATTGGAGTTGGAACGGCTACGATGTGAAAGGTTGCTTCTTTCAACACATCAGTAGAAGAGGTGAAGGTAATATCACAGTTTTCGAAAGCCTCAGATTCAAGTTCTTCACTTGGATCTTGATGATTTCTCATCATTTCTAATCGCTTTTCATTGATATCAAAACCGATTACTCGGATGTTTTTTGCAAATTCCAAAGCAATCGGAAGGCCTACATAGCCTAATCCAATTACGGATAGTTTCGTTTCTTTTTCAACAAGCTTTTGGTAAATTGTAGCCATTATACAGTTATAATAATTAAGGGGTGCGAATATCGTTAAAAGATTGGTTTGAATTTCAGATTCGTATTGAATGCCAAAATTTTACTTGATTATGGTTAAATAATGTAGATGCGCCTTCGAAAAAAACAAAGTTAATTAATTGGCTTATTTGAATTTTTGTTCGACGATTAAATCATATACTTTCTGATCCGTTTTGAAGGAAAAGAAAGGCTTGTTGTTTGGGTGGATAGAAATTAAGGATAGGTGTTGCTCTTTTGGGTTTTTGGGTTGAGGTGTTCCTATGATGCCGGAAATCAAATAATAGATAGCCAATACTTGTTTTTTAGGGTTGAATTTGGATTGGACGAATATGTCTGTTGTATGGAAATGTCCTAGAATGGTAATGGTTTGACCCATTTCTTCCATGAATTCTCTTTTTAAACAATCAATTGGACCTTCTCCGAATTCTAATCCACCTCCAGGGAATTTGGTATACCAATTGCTATCTATCTTTTCTTTTGAAACCAAGATTTTTTGGTCGTTAGTCAAGTAAATACCGTACACTCGGATAGTAAAGGAGTCAATCATCGAAAATGTTTGGGCGCAATTTCATAAAAGATTCTAAAAAACGAGGTTTTTATCCCCAAGCCTTTGTTAATTCTAGTTCCTTACTGTACTTTTTCTATTCTAAATACAAGGCTTGAACCTAGGCTGGACAAAGGATTGAAAGGAATTTTCAAAAAAATTTGGCAGTACGGATTTTGCTCCATTATTTTGTAGGTTCCAACCCATGGAACTCCTTTAAAAGAAAAACTACCAAATCGAAATGAATAATTCTACGACGGTTAAAAGTGTTCTTAGTTCAGTTTTTGCAGTAGCTGTATTATTTCTCTCCTGCAATATTCAGCAAGTATCAGCCCAATACAACCCAATTTTGACAGTTAAAGGAGGAACCTTTTACCTGAAAGATTCCGTCATTGTGAGGGTTAATGGGGATATGCTGAACCAAGTACCCGTAAACGATAATGATGTCCTTCCTGCCATGCGAGTGACCCAACAATCTGTGTTGGATATCCAAGGTAGTTTTATTAATAATTACAAATGCGGTCAGCCACCTGTAATAGATAATAACGGAAACCTTATTTTCAGTGCCATGTACAATGACGGTACCATCATTGTGAAAAATGATTGGGTTAATAATGATACGTTTTATGGCGGATCTGCAGGAGGAACTGTTGTTTTAAGTTCTGTTGATCCACAATTGATTACGGGTACACACCCTACAACTTTTAATATTCTTACCTTAGATAGCGCTGGGGTAAAAACACAAACCTTGAATGCTATCGTTACTAAAAAATTGAACTTAGCTAACTCTCAATTAAATACCGACCTCTATAAAATGACGGTTACCAATGCAACACCTAGCTCAGTTGATTGGATTACAGGGTTTGTTTCAACGAATACAAATGCTAACAATTCTATTTACGGCCGTTTAGAAAGGTTTACATCTAATAGTGGTGCTGATTATATTTTCCCGATGGGGCAGGTTGTAAACGGGACAGTTCACAGACGTTACGCTGGATTGGCTCCCAATTCTAATGATTCAACTGTTTTTGATGTGTCTTTCTTTTATGAACAACCTATCAATTATGGTTTTAGTCATTTAGAATATGATACTTCAACTATTTGTGTGGTTGGTAAAGACTACTTCTTCAACATTACTAGAGAATCTGGTATAGCAAATGCGGATATAACCTTAACCTATGATCCAACAGAAGATCCAATTTATACCGGAATAGTAAACTGGAGAACCTTCCCTGCTCCAACTGAATGGAAGAACCCAGGAGGACCTTTCCCTAATACCACTGTTACTTCTCTTGCCGGTGATCAACCTGGTGTGACTAAAGTTGGTAATTTCGATTGGAATACGGTTCATAAGCGTTATGGCTTAGGTTGGGTTCGTCCAGCTACGCCTCAAATTACCGGAGCATCAACACTTTGTGGTTCATTCGATACCCTTTACACTGTTTTAAATCCAACGCCTAATACAACTTTTACTTGGAGCGTAACGCCTGGTGTGGGTATTTTCCAAGGTGATTCAGCAGGAAACCCAGTTACTATCGCTTGGCAAGATACTTCTGCTACTTCCTTTGCTCCTACCCAAGGAACCATTAACGTCATTGAAACACTTGGAAGTTGTGGTTCTCTCCCAGGCACTTTAGTGGTAAATATTCTATCCAATCCTATTCCTAGTTTCACTGTTGTAACTCCTTACACGAGTGGTGTGTTGAATCCTGCTTATGGCGACACGGCTGAAATTTTTACTTACGATATGCTTCAATTCCAGAATACAAGCCAAAACAGTATAGCTTGGACATGGGATTTTGCCAATGGAAATTCGTCAAACCTCGAAAGTCCCTTCCAGCAATATGATACCATTGGAACCTATAACATCCAAATGATTGCTACCTCTCCTGATGGTTGTATTGATACCACCTATGGCGTTGTAAATGTTGTACAAGGAACAACTATTCCGAACGTATTTACACCAAACAATGATGGTGTAAATGATGTGTTCTGGATTCGTAACTCAAACGTACAATCGTACGATCTTCAGATTTACAATCGCTGGGGAACATTGATTTATAAAGCAACAGCTCCTCAAATTAAATGGGATGGTAATACTATTTCCGGACAACCCGCCTCACCAGGAACCTATTTCTGGGTAATCCAAGCCAAATACTACGATAGCACAGAATACACAGGTGCTAAAAATGGGTATGTGGAATTGGTGAGAGGAGAATAAAACTAAAAAGAATACAATCTAAAATGGCTAACTCGGATAGGGTTGGCCGTTTTTGTTTGAATAGCTAATTCTTTGGCTTTGATTTTACCTTCCCATGAGCTAAATTTTCCTTAGCCCTAAGAAAAAGTTTAATACCAAAAAATCATTTTGTTTAGCCCAATTTTAGACTCACATTTTTTTAAAAGAATTGGACTTAAAAACGGTATCCTAGGCATTTACCCATCTATATTTACAAATAGCCTTTGGACAATTATAAATTAAAATTGGTATAAGTAGTTGAATTCAATTGTTTTTGCCCAATTGCTTACATCATAAATCCCGAAATGCTTAGAATGGGTGAGTTGAAATAAGTAAAGTAGTTTAGATTTTAACCCAGATTACGCATTAGAAATGCATTAATGAATTAGCAGTTGTAAATCAATTTGTATAGCCAAATCGATTACAACTGCTAAATCGAAATTTCTCCGGGAGGGGTAAACCCAACAATTGCAAGTAGTTCGGATTAGTAAAACCTCCTATTGATTAATTTGGGTTGAACAATTCCAAGTCCAACAATGGTAAATGCTAATAGGTCAAAAACAAAAAAGCCCTCCCTTTTCAGAGAAGGCTCGATCCAAAGTTTAATCCATTTACTTTAGATGTGACAACACGTCTTCCTTCGGCACAAACCCAATATTATTCCAGGTTTCTTGGCCTTTGTTGTATACCTTCAAAACGGGTAAGGCATCAACTTTTAGTTCTTTCATTAGCTCGGCATTTTCGTCGGCATTGATTCGGATAACTTGAACCGTTGTAGCCATTTCGGTTGAAATTTCATCCAAATAAGGCTTCATTTTTTTACAAGGAATGCACCAGTCTGCGTAAAAATCAACCAAAACAATTTTGTCGGATTGAGTCAATTTGTTGTAATCGGTTAACGACATTCCCGGCTTTTTTACCAGGTTGTTAGTGGTTTCAGGTAAACTAGCAGCACGCCATTTCATCATTCCACCATTCATTTCGTACACTTCCTTAAATCCTTCGCTGCGCATTTTTCGTGCAGCCGATCCACTTCTTCCCCCACTTAAGCAATATACAAATACAGGTTTTGATTTGTCCAAACCAGCAATCTGTTTATCAAAACTATCCCCGTTCCAATCGTAATTCAACGCATTGGCCAGATGACCTCCACTAAATTCCTCAGGGGTGCGTACATCCAAAATGGGGGCATTCGGCAATTCTTTAAGCTTGTCGGCAAATTCCTGGGCCGAAAGGTTGGTCTTTTGGCTCTGAGCATTCGAACAACCCGTGAAAAGAAACAATAAATAGGTTATGCTGCTAACTAAGGCAACAGCAAATGAAATTGGTTTTTTGATCATATTGGATTAAAAACTAGTGTGAAATACGGGAAATACTCTTATCAAAGCGGGTAAAGAAATTCATCCAAAGCAGTCGTGATACCCGAAAAGTCAATGGCCCAAAGAGAAAAACGGAAATGCTGATGAACAAGATGAAATGAAATAGTTCGGATTGGATAAACAAATAATCGAATAACCATGTAACCATAAACCAGCCTGCCATTAAGGCATAACTTACATACATGGCACCATAGAAGAACCCCGGTTCCTTTTCATACACATTGCCACAGTGGGCACAACTTTTTTCCATATGGTCGAAGGTGGCCAAGTTGTAAGGGTTGCTGCCAGTAAATACCTTGCCTGTGTGGCATTTCGGACAGGTATTGGTAAAAATGGATTGAAATATCTCCGGTATTATCATGCGTTTATTGGTTTTGGGCAATGATCTGTTCAAGCATATGTGCAGGAACAACACCAGACTGCCTCCATTTGATTTCTTTGTTTTTGAATAAAATTAAAGTGGGAACACCCTGGATTTGAAAAGCATTGGCCGCCTGTGGGTTTTTATCCACATCAACCTTCAGAATGGTGGCCTTATCGCCAATTTTTGCTTTTAAATCGTCCAAGATGGGAGCCATCATTTTGCAAGGACCACACCATTCTGCAGAGAAGTCCACTAAAACAGGTTTGTCGGATGCAATTAATTCGGCAAAGCTACTAGGTTTAGTTGTTGTTTCCATGGTTTTTTGTTTTGATTTCTTGGTAGTCAACCTGAAGTTGGTCTAAATCTTGAACGGGTTCGTTGCTATAGGTTTTGGGTATACAATTTCCAGCGGCACATCCGAAGCCAAAGATTCCCATTGCGGCAAAGTAGGTTCCGAATAGGGCACCAATCCATTGTCCGTCCATTATTCCTGCGGCTACCAGATAGGTGCCCAATCCGGCATAAATCCACCTTGTAAAGGTCCAAGATTTAAAGTACTCAAGCATAGTTAGTGGTTTAGGTAAGCCGAATACATCCATACTAGTTTTTCCTGTTCTCGGATATAGTCGCTCATCAGGGCATTGGTGCCTTCGTCGTTTGCTTCGCCCGAAAGATCCAATAGCTCCCGTTGTTTGATTAGTAAAATTTGAAAAGAGTCCAAAACCAAGGCTACTGAAGGCTTAGGTTCCGACACATTTTTGGCAGGTTTAATGCTCGAGTTTTCCAAATAATCCTGGAAAGTATGGGTTGGTGTGCCGCCCAAGGTCAAAATACGCTCGGCCAACTCATCTACTTTGAGCAATAAATTGGTGTAAAGTTCTTCGAATTTCAAATGAAGCTCGAAGAACTTTTCACCTTTGATGTTCCAGTGCAAACCCCTGGTGTTTTGATAAAATAACATGTAATTGGCCAACAATACATTGAGTTTTTCAATCAATACCTGGCTTTGTTCCGGATTCAATCCGATTTGGTTATAGTTTTTCATAGTGAAGAAGTTACTGTAATAGTAGGTACCATGCTCACCTTTGCTTTTACTGAATTGGAAATCAAGCAAGCAGCCTCGGATTTCATAAGAATTCGTTCAGCTTTTTCCCTGTCTTTTTCATCAGCAATGGTTACGGTAGGTTCCAAAATTACCTCGCTCATCATAAACTTCCCGTCAACCTGCTCCAGTTTGCCTTTGGATTTGCATGCAAAATTACGGAATTCTAACCTTGAGTTTTCAGCGATAGCCAAGAAGGTAGTCATAAGACAACTGCTCACAGCCGCGGTAAACAAATGTTCGGGCGACCAAACTCCCGGTACTCCGTTCGGAAATTGGGGTGGTGTGGCTACATCGATGCAAAGGTCTTTACCTGACTGTTCATTTAATTCTGGAGAACGCATACTGCCTTGTCGGCCTTGGCTCCAGTTTATATCTACTTCATAATAATGGGGTTCCATCTTTATAGTTTGTTTTGAAGACTTGCCCACGAGCCGCCGTTATAAACCTCGTTGAAGCCATTCGATTGTAAAATGCTTTTGGCAGATGCACTGCGCATTCCGGAGGCGCAGCATGTAATAATAGGTCGATCTTTTTTCAGTTTGGAAAGGTTGCTGCCCAAGGACTGCACCGGAATATTGACGGAACCTTTTATATGTCCACTTTGGAATTCGTTTTTAGTGCGAACGTCCAAAATGATGGCACCTTTTTGCATCAAGGCTTGGTAGTCGACCGATGGGCCCATTCCAAACAATTTTTTTATCAAATTAAACATATTTATTTTTTTTCAATTTATACTTGGATCCAACTTCCGCCATTCTCGCACTCAATTCCTAGACTTTTTGCATAAGCTGTGGCTTGGCCGCTGCGGTTTCCGCTTGCACAGCAAAAAATAATTGGTTGAAGCGTTTTGATTTCATCCAAACGTTCGCGAATTTCGTTCAGTGGAATGTTAATGCTTCCTGGTGCATTGCCCCCGAAAAATTCTTGTGGGGTACGCACATCAATAATGGTTGTTTTAGTACTCATGTTTATAAAAGGTAAATGAATTATTTTTTATCAGTTGTATTGATTCCAAACGGAAGATACAAGGGGCAAATACCCACCAAACTGGTTAGCACGAATATGGCGGCCAACACACCAAGCCCTAGGGCAATTTGTCCACTGATCGTGCCAGTGAAATAAAGAATAGCTACAACAATCGCCACCACAATGCGGAGGATTTTGTCTAAGGTTCCCATGTTTGTTTTCATCTTTTTTGTTTTTTTGATTAAACTTGGGGTCAAAGGTCGCTACCCCCGATGAAACAAACGGTAACCTTTGTTACATATCGCTCAGCAATTTGATTTGATGTCGGTACAACAGCAGTTTTTTGTCGTTTTCCAACTTCTTCAAAAGCCTTGATACCACTACTCGGGAGGTGGCCAACTCTTGGGCGATTTGTTCGTGCGAAAGATTAATTAATGACGAAGAAGTAGCCTTACTTTTATCCTTCAAATAATGGATTAAACGCTCGTCTAATCTCTGAAAGGCAATTTGATCAATCGATCGCAGCAATTCATTAAAGCGGGTGCGAATAGTTTTCATCACAAAGCTTTTCCAAGTGGGGTATTTCACCAGCCATTGGTCCATAAAATGAATAGGAATAGCTAGCAACTGCACATCTTCTTCTGCCACAGCCCTTATTTCGCTGGGGTATTGCTGCATGCAACAAGTAAAGGTCATGGCACAACTTTCGGAGGCCGATACATAATACAGCAACAGTTCATGCCCGTGGTCGTCGATACGCGAAACTTTGATTGTACCCGCCAACACCACCGGTATCACGGTTACCATTTGTCCGATATCCAAAATAACCCCTCCTTCTGCAATATGCATTTCTTTCGCATTGGTCGTTATTTCTTCAATCAATCCCGGTTCAAAAAGTTGAGCAAAGTGAGGTGGTAGCTGCATGGCAAGTGTTTATTCGAAAATGCAAATTTAAGTATAATGGGCTGTATTGGGGGCGAATATAAGCTACAGAAAAGTTTGGTCCTTTCTCCTTTTCAATTTTCGAACTTCCGTTTTTCCCATTCCAATACTAAAAATTTGGCGGGTCCCCTTACGCCCAAAACAGTAGTGCCAGAAAAGGGTTTTGTGCTTGGCGTAAGGGTCGCGTTTTCGCTAGTTTGCCATTTTTAATTTATCTCCCCCTTTCCGGGCAGGGATAGAAACGGAAAGCCCACAGAACGGCCGTAGCGCAGCAGGCCGGGCGAGGACTTGCAGTGAATAGCCCGACCCGAATGCCCCTAGTACAATGGTAAATTAATCGTAGACACTTTAGGGGGCAGAGGGTGCACGCCAAATAAAAATCCTAGAAAAAGACCTGTTATCTTGCTTTTATCTAATCTAGCCACATGCCTGAAACTACTCGCCGATGATGATTTTGCGGGTGATTAACCGGGTTTGGGTTTGTACCTCGAGCAGATAAATGCCCCTTGGTAAACCTTGAACACTGGTTTGGAAAGTGGTTTCTTGCTTTAAGGCTTGTTCGAGAACGGTGCTGCCAAGACTGTTTATCAAACGGATACCGAACATGGCTTGGCCAGATTGAACCTGTAAATGGGTAAGAGCCGGATTGATAACGCTGAAGTTAGCCAACTCGAAATCTTGGCTGCCGATGGGAATATCAATACTGTCGCCACAATGGGTGTAAATGCCGCTAGAACGGTAGGTAACGGCTTCAATGGTTTCGGAATTCATGGGGTTTGGGTAACCGATAATCGGACTGATACGGGCCGGCTCGTACAAAGAAATTAAATCGATGTTGCTGGTGCCCGTTGGAACCGTAGTGCCTCTATGGTTGTTGCCAAAGCTTTGGTTGCCCAATCCGTTAACCAAGAAATTACCCATAAATTGAGCCGTGTTGGTAATTTCGTTGCCAATAAAGGCGGAGGAGTCGGTAGCAGGACTGTTGTTGGTTACTACGCCAAACAATTGCGCCCGGTTGCGTAGGAAAACATTGAAAGGGCCATTTTTACCATGACTGGCATCGATGGTTAGGTTTTGGATCACATTTTCCTCGAACAGATTCATATACGGATAGTTGCCATGTAGCACTAAGTCGCCAGCCGCCGTATTGGGGAACTGTGTCCAATAAGGGTCGGTAGAATAATTGTGGTAAAACACGTTTCCATTGCTACCCGATTGCAACAACATGGCATGGCGGCAATGGTCGAAATTGTTGTTTTTGACCAACCAGTCCGAAGCCCCAAGCTGCATGTTTACACCATAACCTTGTCCGCCATCGCCATACACCGTAGCGTCGTGAAAATAACAGCCCGAAATTTCGCCTGAGCCAGAGCGCTCGGTGCTAACATGGCCGAAATCACAGTTGATGCTTTCCACACCTTTCACAAAACTGTTGAAAGCATAGTTGATGCCAATGTTGGAACGGGCTGCCACATTGGAGCTGAGAGTGTTGCGAATGGTTAAACAGGCGATGCCACAATTGAGTTTGGGCAACATTTTTTGTACAAACGAAACCTGATCTAAAGCATAATCGCGACGCAAAGGACGGTTGATTTCTAAACTGTCGGGCCACACCTGCGACACCCTTGCCAACTGACCACAATAGCCATCCGACCAACTTGAAAAGGCTAAAGCCGTGTCGATATCGTCAATATAAATCCAATCACCAACCGATAATCCGGTTCCGCTTACGGCCAATACTGTTGCGCCTTTGCTGGCACTTTGGCTAAGGTAATACTTGGTTGGGTCGATGTTGCCATTGATGCGCATAAGGTCAACAGCCGCACTTATGGTAAAATGGAATTTGGTGAAGTTGCTTCCCTCGCCCGAAATAACGGTTTGGTTGGGAAGTGAAAGTTGGGAAGTGAAGAGGTAGTTTCCGGCTGGGAAGAGCACCACCGTAGGGTTTGTTCCCAAGTTTGGCAGGAGGTTTTGCCAAGCTGCATCGTTGTTGGTGGCGCTGTCGCCTACAAAGCCATAATCTGCAGCACTGATGGTGTCGTAGCTAATGGAATCGACCAATCCGGCTTGTGACCAGTTGTAAGTAAAATCAAAGGGTAAAGTTTGGGCTTGAGCGGTTCCGGCGAAGAGAAGACTAGCGAGTAATAGTTTTTTCATAAATTTTATTTGAGGGTGCGGCTTTTGCCTAGGGTTCCTTTTTTCCAGGTTTCTTCTTTGGTGGGTTTTCCTTGGGTGTTGTAATACATCCATTTTCCGTTTTTTGCTCCGGCGAGGTAGGTTCCATCTGCCTTTTTTACTTCATTCTCGTGGTATTCGGTCCACATGCCTTCCATTTCGCCCTCTTTGTAAAGGCCCTGACTTTTTAGTTTACCGGTTTCGTAAAACTCTGTCCATTCGCCCGACCGTACACCTTTTTGGTAGCTTCCAATGGCTTTCTTTTTCCCGTTTTCGTACCAAGTTTCAATTTTACCATCGGGTTCGCCTTGAAGGTAGCTGCCTTCTTCTTTGGGGTTGCCGTTTTTGTAAAAAGTCTGGGCCTTTCCATCTTGGAATCCTTCCTTGTAGGCAACTTTGCTTTCCAGTTTTCCGGTTTCGAAAAAGGTTTCCCATGTGCCAGTTTTTTCGTCGGCTGCATAACTTCCTTTCGACTGAATTTTACCGTTTTCGTACCAATAGGTCCACGAGCCATCCTTGATGCTGTCGGTCATTACACCTTCCCACTTTTTCTTTTTGTGTTCGCTGTCATAATAATCCGTAGAAGGCTTTTGTGCAAAGGATTTTAGGCAGGAAAACAGAAGGGAAAAAAGGAGGACAAAAAGAAAAACGATCCTAACCATGTGAAGATTGCTATGAGGCGAAGATAGGATTTTTGCATCAAATAGCATAAGGAATTGAAAATTGGAAGGGGTAAATTAATCCAATTTTTCTAAGGCTTTCCGAATGCTTTCTTTTTCTGATGTTCGTGGAATCTGCTTTTTCAAGGCTATTTGATACATCGCTTTGGCCATGGCGTATTGCTTGGTTTGGGCATAGTAATCACCTGCCAACCAATACGCTTGGTAAAGTTCGGAATTGTTGGCTACGAGGGCTTTCGCTTGGGTATTGTTGAATTCGCCTTTGCCCCGTAAAAACTGTTGGACTTCCAATTTGAGGTGGTGAAAGCTTTGCCACTTTTTATAGGCAGTGCTGTACAAAAAGGTATCGGCGGCCAAGGTGAGACTGTCAACATGAGCGTCCACATAAGCGGATGATTTGCTGGCTGAAAAGATCTTTTTGAGGTCGTAGCAAACATATTCACCCAATTGGAAGGGTTGGCTAGAAACCCAAACCAGCCCCTGTTCGGGTTTAAACAAAATGGAATGGTGACAAATCAATTGGTTTATGGCTTTTTCATTGCCATAGCCAAAGTGCGTGTTGTTGATTCCCAGCTGGTTACGCAAAATAAAAGCCATATCTTTCACATCGAGCTTGGGATCTTGATTGAGCAATTCGTTGACCCTTTTGAAGCGGTATTCGGAGGTAGTCGCCCTGGCATCGTCCATCACTTTGCTATCTTCGTTAAATGCCTTGCTTTGGAAGTGATTGGAACAAACAATGGAGTTTTGAGTTGGGTAAACAAGGGCCGTTTGGCTAGGCGATTTCTCGATGATGGCCGTTTTTCGGTCGATAGCCGAACCTACCATGATACTTTCGGCTACAAAAGTTTTACGTTTTTGGGCTATGGCGTAAGCTTGGTCGATGGTGGAGGCAAACTGTAATATTTCGCGGGCCAACAAGGAAATGGGTGTAGCTGCCGAGCTTGGGAAATCGCTTTTGGCAGCATTGATGGTAACCGTGAGGCCTTTCTCGTTCATACCCGATGCCGCTCCAATGAAACCGCCCCACGTAACTGTCATAAAACCATAGCCGGAGTCGGGTTTGGTGAAGAGGATAATTTTGTCTTTAGCAAATTCGTCGCCCGTATAAAAATCAAAGTTTCGGCCAATAAGCAGGGTACCGTCTTGCGATTTGTCGCCCCACACCGAAAAGGAGGTGCAACCTACCACCAATCCCATTTCCTGTAGGGCATGACCAATGTCGTGTGCCGCATGGTAATTGAGGTTGCGTTCGTAGTTGGTACCAATAAAGTTGAATTTGGGTGAAAAGGAATGAGAGATACCGAAAATTTCTTCTTGGTAATCTTGGCGCACATGGTCGGGCATATTACGGTTGAAAAACACGGTGAAGTATTTCAGAAAATTAAGGTAAGATTCGCTAGGGATCAGGTTTTTGATAGAGGCCACAAAATATTCTTCCTGCAATTGAATAAGCTCTTGAGCCAGTTTGCCATTGGCCACGCCCCGTTCAAAGGGTTTACCTTCCACATACATTTCCCAAACTCCAAACTTGTTTTTACGCAGCCAATTCGGGCCAAGTTGGTAGTTATTGGCTCCAAGTTGGGTGCGTTTCCAGGCAAGAGAAGTGGTATCGGCAATTTCGGGTGGCGAAAACTTTACAACGAGCTGATAATAGCTAACAAGCAGCAGCGTAAGAACCAGCAAGGGCAATACCAGCCAAAAGAGAAGTTTCTTTGCGATGTTTTTGAGCACGGGCAAAGATAGGGGGGAAGGGTTGATTTTCAAGTTGTGTCCAAAATCCTTATTGAAAACCGCTGTCCGTCAGTATTTTACAAAAACGAATGGGGGTTGGTGTTCATGTTTAAAAAGTAGGTTTTGGCGGGCCCCCAACCGCCAAAATACATACTACCATTATTTAAACATTTACCAAGGCGGTTGGGTCAGGCTTTCGCTAATACTCCTCAGCCTGCTGCCCCCCTAAAAGTCCGGGGGCAGCAGGCTTGCGGGGTATCACGCTCTATCCTTGCCCGACACCTCCGCATAACATTCTACTGTAGCTGGGCTTTTGCATTTCACCCCGCAGTTGGCAAATGGAAAGGCAAAGACCCTTTATCCATTTTAAAATTGCATAGGTTTTTCTAGTACCAACAACTTGATTTCGTGCCAGAAAGTAGTTTAAAAATGGCGAAACAATTGGATTTTATTTACCTAATCGTTAAACGAATTCTATTGCCTTAGCTGGATTTTAACCCAAATTCAGCATTAGAAATCTATTACAGCTTCCAACTGCTTCAAATACAAGGATTTCAGAACAATTTTTGACTTCAAAATAGTTTACTATTCCTTCACCCAAAAATTAGCCTGAAACCCTCGTCTTTATTGCATTTGAAAGCTTCATTACGATTTCTAATGCCTAATTTGGGTTTAAGGTAAAAACGGGAGTAAACAGAAAATCCTAATACAGTAAGCTTGAAGCAAGTGTTGGACGCTCTAAAACAATGTACTCGGATTTACCCTTAAAAACTCTTGCCAGCTTATTCCATTGCGTTCAATAACTAACAAGCGGGTTTCTGGATACTTTTTATGAAAGGCATCCGCTCCTAAGGCTTTTGTTCTATAGCCGCTTTTAACCTCAATGGCAATAGATTTGTCTCCTTTAGACAATATAAAATCCATTTCCATTTCACCTTCCCTCCAATAGTGAAGTTCATACTTTTCCTGAATTGAAAAATTTAATAAATGACTTCCTATGGCACTTTCAACAACCCTTCCCCAAAGCGCTGGATTCAATTGAACTTTTTCAAAACTATCAACTAGTTGCGAGCTGTACAAGGCTGGATTATGAACCTGAAATTTTGGGCTCGAAGCTCGCTGTCTTATTTTTTCAGGACTAAATTTCTCTAATCCACACAAGAGTCCAGCCGAATGCAACAAGTTTAAATAGTGCGATAAGGTTGTAGTGTTTCCTGCATCCTGTATCTGTCCTAGGATTTTGGTAAACGATAGCATCTGTCCAGTCGAATGGCAACCCAATTCAAAGAGACGACGCATCAACGCTGGTTTATCCACACGAGTTAACATCAAAATGTCCTTCGAAATACTTGTTTCTACAAGGGATTGAGACACATAATCTTTCCAACGCGATTCGTTGCCTATCAATTCTGCTGAACCCGGATAAGCCCCAAACCAGGCGTATTGGGCTTCTGTCCAGCCAAAGGCCTCTTGCATCTCTAGGTAAGTCCAATGCCCTAAATACATCACTTCAAATCTTCCTGCCAGCGATTCAGATAAACCAGTTTGAAGCAGCAAACGAGAGCTTCCTAATAGCACGAGCTTAATATTGGTTCCGTTCCTTGTATCCTCATCCCAAAACCGCTTTACTAACTCACTCCAATTCTCCACTTTTTGAATTTCATCCAAAGCCAACCATAATTCGGATGCTTCACTTTGGAGGAGTTTAAATCGAGCCTGCTCCCATTGTTGTGCAATCCAAACCTGACCATTTCCTATAAGTCCATCCGCTGCTCCAAAAATAGTTGGAACCGATGCCTGCTCCAATAATTGGTTCACCATGGTGGTCTTTCCAATTTGCCTTGGTCCCATAACCACCTGAATAAACTTTCGCTTGTCTGCCATCCTTTCCCTTAAAATCGACAGACTTTTTCTTTGAATTGACATTTTACTCAGAATATTGAGTAAAATTACTCAGAATATTGAGTAATTATATTTTTTAGGTTTATTTCGAATTCAAAACACTACTAATCAATGGTTTAAATTAAATTTGAAAATCCCCCCAAAAGTAGCAATAACGATCCATTTAATGGAAAACGGACATCCTCACTCCTCCCTTCTCCCTTCTCCCTTCTCACTCCTCCCTAAAACGCCCCTTCCAAATAAGTTACTTCTTCATCCGTAACGGTATCTACAAATTCATTGAATACATCCGCCTTTACGATTTTGGTTGCCTTGTACCCTTCTTCTACAAAATCGTACAAAGGTTGAACCCCGAAAATTACAGCAAACCCACGGGCCGCTTTCAACAACATATCATTGAAAGGTCGGTGGGCCAATTGGTAGGAAACAATCATGCATTTCACCGACATACGCAATTGTTGGCGACGTTCTTCTTCATGCCCAAATTCCTTATACAAAGCAAAAAATTCTTCCTGACTCAATTGCTCTCCTTCTTTCCATCCTTTCGACAAAAGTAAATTGGCCATCCCACGGTCCAAATCATGGGTCATTTGGTTGAGGTCAATCAAATTCTCCAAGTTTTCCTGGGTATCCGCTGCCAACTGGTTCTTTACCTTATCATAGGTGCTGATGGCTATTTGAATAATGGTATCCTGGGCTTCTAAGTCGTAAATTTTCTCGAAAAAGAACTTGACCAACTTTTCAGTATCCGTGCGGTTAAAGTATTGGTTGTATGTTTTGTGAAAGCGTTCTACCTGACAACGAACCACTTCTTCTTGGGCTTTCCTCAATAAAGGATTTTCTGAACTTGTGTCTTTTTTCTTGGCCATGATTCGACGGATATCAAAATTGATGCGAAAATAGGTGCAGAAACGAGGTGGGACATGAATTTTGAAAAAGTTTAGCGCTTTGTTAAAAAATACCCGCTTTTTATGTCTTTTTGGCTGGTTTTTTCTGCCATTGACTACCTTCGCCACCCATGGAAACGAAATTCTACAACGGACTTAGACTTGGATTTTTAGGCGGTGGTCAATTAGGTCGAATGGCTATTCAAGAAGCCATTTCGCTTAATGTGTTTGTTGGAGTGCTTGATCCCGACCCCGATGCACCCTGTAAAGCAATAGCCCACGAATTTGAAGTTGGATCTTTAATGGATTACCAAACCGTGCTTGATTTTGGAAAGAAATTCGATGTCATTACCATTGAAATTGAACACGTTAATACCCAAGCCTTGTTTGATTTAGAAAAGCAAGGGGTAAAGGTTTTCCCCCAGCCTAGCATTTTAGAAATGGTCAAAGACAAAGGCCTTCAGAAGAAATTTTATGCAGAAAATGGAATTCCAACAGCTCGTTTTCAATTGGTCGAAGCCAACCACAATCTGGATACCCTCGGTTGGAAATATCCTTTTATTCAAAAACTCCGAACCGGTGGTTACGATGGAAAAGGGGTCCTAAAAATCAATTCTTCAACCGATTCCGGCTTTTCAGAACCCTCCTTGGTTGAAGAATGCATCGCCTTCAAAAAGGAAATTGCCGTTATCGTTGCCCGAAATGCCGCTGGTGATGCAAAAGCTTACCCATTGGTGGAAATGGAGTTCGACCCCAACGCTAATTTGGTGGAATTCTTATACTGGCCTACCGACGAATCCACCGAAATCCAAAGCAAAGCCGAACAAATTGCCTTAACCTTGGCTGAAAAAACCGGAATTGTTGGCCTCCTCGCGGTTGAAATGTTCCTCACCCACGACAACCAAATCCTTGTCAACGAAATAGCTCCCCGAACCCACAACAGTGGTCACCATACCATCGAGTCGGCCCGCACCTCGCAGTTTATGCAGCACCTCCGCGCTATCCTTGGATTACCCTTGGGCGCTACGGATATGACTTGCCCCGCTGCCATGCTCAACTTGCTCGGCGAAGAAGGTCACACCGGACTAGTTCACTACGATGGGCTGGAAGAGGTCTTGGCCTGGCCCGGCGTTTACGTGCATTTGTATGGAAAAAACAAGACTAAACCCTACCGAAAAATGGGACATATTACCGTAACAGGGTCGAAATTAACGGAGGTGAAGTCCTTGGTCAAACAGGTGAAATCCAAGGTGAAAGTACGAAGCGTTAAGAAAACATAAAAATCGTCCACTAGTCTTGCTATTCAGGGGAACAAACCAGGCCATGTTCTACTTTTGCGCCCCCATGTTTCCGCGCCTTTTCCTTTTTCTGATTTTCGTTTTTTCTACGGCCTTTCATTTACTGGCCCAAGCCCAAGTTCCAGCGGCAGATGCTGCACCAGCCTACGACTATAAAGCACAAAACAAGCAATACAAGCATTTTTCTAAAAAAAGTTTTTACCTCACCATGCGCGATGGGGTGAAAATCGCAGTCGATCTTTACTTGCCCAAAGGCCGAAAGAAAGGTGATAAAATACCAACCATCCTCTACCAAACCCGCTATTTTCGATCTATCCAATTAAGGGGGCCTCTCCTTGGAAAGGTCTTTCGAATGATCCCTAGCACACCCAATTTCGAAATGAAAGAGTTTATCCGTAACGGCTATGCCCTCGTTTGTGTGGACGTACGCGGAACTGGAGCCTCTTTCGGCAGTCGTACCTTGTCGCTACCCGATTCAAACGAAATTAAGGATGGTGCCGAAATCTGTGATTGGATCATCAAACAAAGCTGGAGCGACGGAAAAATTGGGGCCACCGGAATCTCCTACATCGGTATCACAGCCCAATACCTCATGATGAACCGCCACCCGGCCCTAAAAGCAGTGGCTCCCTTGTTTACACCCTTCGATTTGTACGATGATGTAGGCATGCCTGGTGGAATCTTTGCGGAAAAGTTTATCACCGGCTGGAATACGGTTTGCAAACGAATGGACCAAGGTATCATTCCACGTCGACTGGATTTACTCAAAAGAATGCTAGTTAGTGGAGTGGGAAAGGCTCATCCGCTGAATGGGTGGGTGTTGAGAAAGAAGGCCTTCCAAGAACACGAACAAAACAACTACCAAAATTCATCCGGGACGGTTCTCGAATTTATGGATGATGCTTACTCCAAGGATGGCAATATCCCCCGCAAAGCCTTTAAAAGTCCACATTTGGAGTATCAATCCATCAACGAAAACAAGCTCCCAGTGTATTCTTATACAGGTTGGTGGGATCTTGGCTTTACCAAAGGCGGTATCCGTCAATTTCTAAACTATACCAATCCTCAAAACAAACTGCTTATCGGCCCTTGGAGCCATGGAGGAGTTACCAATATTAGCCATTATTCCTTAGGTAAATCGGGTTTTAACCACGTGGCCGAAGTAATGAAGTTTTTCGATTTTCACCTAAAAGGCTTGCCTACCGGAATTGATAAAGAACCACGAGTTACCTATTTTACCATCGGACAGGAAAAATGGAAAACTGCCAACACTTGGCCTCCTGCTAGTTCAAAACCGGTGCGAATTTCTGTTGGTCAAACTTGGTTGGCCTCCGATACCCTTGCCGGCGATTTTACCTTAAAAGCTGATTCCTGCTTCGGAACAGGCACTTTCTCACGTTGGAATTTAGGCTTTCACCTTCCCGAAAATGGTTTTCCTGATTTGAAACAATGGGACTATTCAACCCTTTCTTTTACCTCCCAAAAATTGACCGAAAATACCGAATTAACTGGCCATCCCGTTATTTCATTGAAGCTGAAATCGAATAAAAAGGATGGGGCACTTTTTGCCTATTTGTTGGATGTTGATTCCCTCGGAAAAGTACATTATGTGTCGGAAGGTCACCTCCGCTTGGCACATTCCAAAACCTTCGATAAGCCGGTGAATTACAAGGATGTAGTGCCTTACCACAGCTACAACCGTAAGGATGCTATCCAGCTTTCTTCAACCGATTACACGCCCGTGATTTTCGATTTTTTTCCAGTTTCCTACGAGTTCAAAAAAGGCCACCGCATGAAGTTGGCCCTAGCCACTGGCGATAAGGATTACTTTGAAAATATTACCGATTACGATACCTATTATAAAATCAATTCCGATTTAGAACTGGTGCTGCCCATCGTGGAATAAACCTTTAATTAAGTTTTTTTGGCGTGCCCCCTTCCGCCCAAATCATTTGCACAAAAAATAAAACATTCTACTGGGGCGTTCGGGTCGGGCTATTCACTGCAAGTCCTCGGTCTGCTCCGTGCCTCCGCATCCCTGTGGGCTTTTCGTTTCTATCCCTGCCCGGAAAGGGAGATGGAAATTAGAAAATAGGAAATAGAAAATAGGAAATAGAAGATGGGGAGATGGTGGAGGGGTTCAACCCAAATTCTAATACGAGCTTACTTCTGGAATTAATGTGCTAACTAGTGGTTTCCTGCCTTGTATAAACCCAAATTAATCAATAGGAGGATTTATTAATCTGAACTACTTGATTTAGTTGGGTTTACCCCGATTTAACAGTTGTTATCAATTTGGCCATACAAATTGATTTACAACTGGTTAATCGTTTATGCATTTCTAATGCTTAATTTGGGATAAAAAGGATTTTGAAAGAAAGAAGGCCCAATTGCCGTACAATTTTTTATCTGGGAGCGGCCTTCAAATTTTTTCCCGAAAAAGTTCACAGCCTTGATTTTTTGGATGGATAATTATTACTTCATTGGTATCCAAGAGGTAGTTGTTTCATTTTTATCAAGAAACTTAGCGAAGCGAGCTTTTGGATTCCTATAAAAACAAAACTATCTATCCAAAAAAAAGATATTAGTAAAAGAAATTTCCTAAATAATTAAAATACAATGACTTAGGTTTAAGTTAGATGGAATTGCACATTTTGAAAGGCATTAATGATTAGGCTTTTTAAAATTAATTTCAAATACTTTCTGCAACAAAATCAGGTAATTCAATTATAATATTCGTTTTTGATTAATGTAGGATGTATGGTTTTTTATTTCAAATTATAAAGCCCGGTGAAATGCAAAAGCCAAGTTTCAGCACAATGTTATGCGGAGATGTCGGGCAAGGATAGAGCGTGATACCCCGCAAGCCTGCAGCCCCCGTGCATTTTTGGGGGCTGCAGGCTGAGGAGTATTAGCGATAGCCTGACCCAACCGCCTTTGTAAATGGTAAAATAAAGGTAGAATGGTTAGGGCGGTTGGGGGCCCGCCAAAAACGTATTTTAGAAAATGAATTTTTTAACCAATCAATTTTCGCAAAGTTCTGAAAAACAATGGTTTAAATTAAGGTAGCAGTAGCTAGGAATCGCCTCCATTAATGGATTTACAACTCCACAATCTGGGTTAAACCAAGTATAAACTTGCCAAATAATGGGAAAAAGCCCGAGCTTAAAACCTTTTTATTTCAAGGTAAAGCTTGATGCCGCAGCCGGAACTCCCTCAACATACACCTCCACAATATAGGTTCCTGAAGCAAAAACACGGTCTTGCTCTTCATAAGGCAAACAAATATCCACCTTGTCATTGGCGTAATCGACTTCCTGCATGGCCGTAAACAAAACCTCTTCGTTCGAGCTGGCCAATTTAAAGGAGCCGGAACCTCCAGAGCGGCTTCCTAAAGGCAAACCATCCGGAGTAATAATACGGAGATACACATTCTTTTTGCCTACTTGTGCCACCTTGTTTTCTAAAATACTAAAACAAACCTCTAATTTATTGGTCCGCTTAGCCATTACGGTTTCAATATACTTGCCGTTGTTTTTCCGTTTAAAGATGCCCACCTTCAAGTATTCGGCTTTTAAATTCTCGGCCGTTTTTACCTTTTTGAACAAATCTAGGTTTTCGGTAATTACCTCATTCAATGAATTGTTTAAGGCCTTATTCTCATATTTTAGTTGGTTATTCTCTTTCAATAATTGATCAATCGACTCCAAGTATGAATCTTTCAAGGCTTTCAATTCCTCTAACTCTACTTTAAGCTTTTTGTTAAGTGCAACTAAATTTTTCTCCGTGGCAATCAATTGTCTGATGCGGCTTTCCCGCTCCGCAATTTGTCCGTTGGCAGCCAATAACAAACTGTCCATTTTTTCGGAAAGTCCTTTGTATTTATTAAGATCCAGAGAGGTTTGTGCAAGTTCACTCGAGATCTCAACACGAACTTCCACTAGGCTGTCAATTTTAACCGTGTCCGTTTCTACAGTGGTCTTGTTTTGCTTGTAGAAATAAAAATTAAGTCCAATTGAACCCAATAATAAAAAAAGCAGTAGAAGGGGTAGTGCGCGATTTTTGGAAGAATCCATGTTTTAAAAATTTTAACAAACCTAACAAGAATTTTAATTCAACCATCGACTAACTGTGTTTTTTGGTCTATATGAGCGAATTATTAACATGAATTCATCATTTTTTTCTATAATTTCGCCACTCTTTGTGATATGTTGATAAACCAATACAAATCGATTCGATCGGTTAAGCGGCTTTTTGCCGTTTGGGTATTGGTATGCTGTACGTTGGTTCATTTTTCTGGTAAAGCCCAACTTGTTGTTAGTGCGGGGTCTACTCCTGCTCAACTTATTTCTTCTTTTGCAGGACAAGGTCTTACTGTTAATAACCTCACAATCAATTGCAACGCTGCTGCTTATGGTACCTTTACCAACAGTGGTGGAGGGTTGGCCATGAGCAATGGTATTTTACTAACAACTGGTTTTGCCACCAATGCCATTGGCCCCAATAGTTCTTCAGGGATTTCGGCTGGTTTTGGTACAATTTATAACGATCCCCAACTCCTCGCCATCGATAGTAGGGCCAAAAATGATGTCTGTATCATTGAGTTCGATATCACGCCTCAATGTAATTCCTTGCAAATTCGTTTCATCTTTGGATCAGATGAATACCCAGAATATGTAAGCTCAAACTACAATGATGCCTTTGGTTTCTTTATTACCGGACCAGGTCCAAATTGTGGTGGTGCGGCCTACAACAATACCAATGTGGCAACCCTTCCCAACAATACCACAACGGTAACCATTGATAACGTTAATGCCAATAACAACAGTGCTTACTATGTGGCCGGTGCTTCAGGTTTGCAATACGATGGACTAACAACCGCCCTTACCAGAACGGTTACACTTTGTCCTTGTGCCACCTACCATTTTAAGATTGCTATCGCTGATTCATACGACTGGGCTTATGATTCCGGGGTTTTTATTGATTTCATTCAATGTTCTAACCCACTTGCAGTAACCACCTCTGTAACAGCCCCACTTTGTGGTTGCACGGGAACGGCAACTGCCAACCCAACCGGCGGTTTGCCTCCATACAACTACAATTGGAGCAATGGCCAAACTACACAAACCATTTCCAACCTTTGTCCAGGAGTTTCTTATACTGTGGTTGTAAATGACCAATTGTCATGTACGGTTCCTGTTCAATCTTCTACGGTAATTCCCAATGCATCTGCTAGCTTAACGGTAGCCACCACCCAAACCAATGTGACTTGCTTCGGAGGAAACAATGGCTCCGCCACAGCGAATCCATCTGGTCAACCAGGCCCCTATACCTATTCATGGAGTCCCGGTGGACAAACTACTCAAACAGCCACAAACCTTACAGCCGGAACTTATACGGTAACAGCAACTGCTTCAAATGGATGCTCGAATACGGCTTCGGTTACCATCACCCAACCAACAGCAATTTCGGCCACACAAAGTTTTACCAATGTTAGCTGCAATGGAGCTTGCAATGGAACGGCTACGGTTACTCCAAGCGGAGGTAGCGGTTCATACACCTATGCTTGGTCGCCTTCGGGTGGCTCCAATGCTACAGCCACAGGACTCTGCCCTGGTAATTACGTCTGCACCATTTCAACTGGTCCGGGATGTTCAACCACCAGCAATTTCACCATAACCGAACCTTCGGCTCTTTCGGCTACCACTGGGCAAACCAATGTTTCTTGCAATGGCGGAACAAATGGCACTGCAACGGTTACTGCAACTGGTGGAACCCCCAATTATACGTATGCATGGTCGCCAAGTGGAGGAAATTTGGCCACAGCAAGTAATTTAGGCAATGGTACGTATACCTGTACCATTACAGATGCAAACAATTGCAATATTACTCGGTCTGTTACCATCACCCAACCTACAGCCTTAACCGCAGTAACTAGCCTCACGGATGCAACCTGCAATGGACTTTGCAATGGAACCGCCACCGTAACTCCGAGCGGAGGAACAACCGCTTATTCCTATGCTTGGTCTCCCTCCGGAGGTAACAATGCTACTGCTTCATCTTTATGTACGGGAAATTATACCTGCACCATTACTGATGGAAACAATTGCCAAATTACAAGAAATGTCTTTATTAATCAACCCACTTCGGTAAGCCTGACAACTGCTACAACACCAGTAAGCTGCAATGGCGGAGCCAATGGAACTATGAACGTTACCGCAACGGGTGGCACCCCTGGTTACACTTACATTTGGCAAGGAAATAGCTCCAATACGGCTGCTGCAACTGGATTAAGTGCAGGTAGTTATACCGTCCAAGTGAATGATGCCAATGGCTGTTCCGCAACTGCTACAGCTTCGGTTTCGCAACCTACAGCCCTTTCCGTTTCCATAACTGGAACAACCAATGTTTCATGCAATGGCGGAAATGATGGTACAGCCACCGCATTAGCCACTGGCGGAACACCCAATTATTCCTACTCTTGGTCAAGCCTTGGAGGAAATGCCGCGCTTGGTACCGGACTCACCCAAGGCAATTTTACCGTAACCGCTACCGATGGCAACGGTTGCACCGCTACTGCCAATACCACGATTACCGAACCCACATTATTGACCGCTACTATTTCAGCCACTACCAACGTATCTTGTTTGGGTGGCAACGATGGAACTGCAACGGTAACAGCAGCAGGCGGAACACCGGGCTATACCTATTCCTGGACCAATGGCAATAACACCGCCAATGCCAGTCTGCTTACTGCGGGTAATTTCACTGCTACCGTTACCGATGCCAATGGTTGTACCGCTACCGCCACGGCAACTATTACCCAACCAACCCAATTAACGGTTAGCATTCCCACTACCACCAACGTGTCTTGCTTGGGTGGCAATGATGGAACCGCCACAGCTTTGGCTGCGGGAGGCACTGCACCTTACACCTACAGCTGGACCAATGGCAACAACACAGCCACCGCTACCAACCTAACGGCCACTAGCTTTACCGTTACCGCTACCGATAGCAAAGGTTGTACCGCTACTGCCACTGCTACTATTACCCAACCTACCCAGCTTACTGCTACTATCACGGCTACCACGGATGTATCTTGTTTTGGCTATGCTGATGGAGATGCCACAGTTGCCGGAGGAGGAGGAACAGCTCCTTACACGTATAGCTGGACCAATGGAAACAACACGGCCCAGGCTAGCAATTTGGCGGCTGGTACCTTTACGGCCACGGTAACTGATGCCAAAGGCTGCACTGCAACTGCAACAGCTACGATCAATCAACCGGCCTTATTTGTTGCCAGCATACCCACCACCACCAATGTATCCTGCTTCGGTGGAAACAATGGTAGTGCTACTGCCTCAGTTATTGGCGGAGTAGCGGGTGTAAGCTATGTCTGGACAAGTGGCGCCAATACCATAACAGCCAATAACCTCACTGCCGGAACTTATACCGTAACCGCTACCGATGGCAACGGTTGCACAGCTACAGCCAATACCACGATTACCGAACCCACATTATTGACCGCTACCATTTCAGCCACCACCAACGTATCTTGTTTGGGTGGCAACGATGGAACAGCAGCGGTTACAGCAGCGGGTGGAACACCGGGCTACACTTATTCCTGGACAAATGGCAATACCACCGCCAATGCCAGTCTGCTTACTGCGGGTAATTTCACTGCCACGGTAACCGATGCCAATGGTTGCACCGCTACCGCCACGGCAACTATTACCCAACCTACCCAATTAACGGTTAGCATTCCCACTACCACCAATGTGTCTTGCTTGGGTGGCAATGATGGAACTGCCACAGCTTTGGCTGCGGGAGGCACTGCACCTTACACCTACAGCTGGACCAATGGCAACAACACAGCCACCGCTACCAACCTAACGGCCACTAGCTTTACCGTTACCGCTACCGATAGCAAGGGTTGTACCGCTACGGCCACTACTACTATTACCGAACCTACCCAGCTTACTGCTACTATCACGGCTACCACGGATGTATCTTGTTTTGGCTATGCTGATGGAGATGCCACAGTTGCCGGAGGAGGAGGAACAGCTCCTTACACTTTTAGCTGGACCAATGGAAACAACACGGCCCAGGCTAGCAATTTGGCGGCTGGTACCTTTACGGCCACGGTAACTGATGCCAAAGGCTGCACCGCAACTGCAACAGCTACCATCAATCAACCGGCTTTATTTGTTGCCAGCATACCCACCACCACCAATGTATCCTGTTTCGGTGGAAACAATGGTAGTGCTACTGCATCTGTAACTGGGGGAGTAGCGGGTGTTAGCTATGTTTGGACAAGTGGCGCCAATACCATAACAGCCAATAACCTCACTGCCGGAACTTATACCGTAACCGCTACCGATGGCAATGGTTGCACCGCTACAGCCAATACCACGATTACCGAACCCACATTATTGACCGCTACCATTTCAGCCACTACCGATGTCTCTTGTTTGGGTGGCAACGATGGAACAGCAACGGTTGCAGCAGCGGGTGGAACACCGGGCTATACCTATTCCTGGACAAATGGCAATACCACCGCCAATGCCAGTCTGCTTACTGCGGGTAATTTCACTGCCACGGTAACCGATGCCAATGGTTGCACCGCTACCGCCACGGCAACTATTACCCAACCTACCCAATTAACGGTTAGCATTCCCACTACCACCAATGTGTCTTGCTTGGGTGGCAATGATGGAACTGCCACAGCTTTGGCTGCGGGAGGCACTGCACCTTACACCTACAGCTGGACCAATGGCAACAACACAGCCACCGCTACCAACCTAACGGCCACTAGCTTTACCGTTACCGCTACCGATAGCAAGGGTTGTACCGCTACGGCCACTACTACTATTACCCAACCTACCCAGCTTACAGCTACCATCACAGCTACCACGGATGTTTCTTGTTTTGGCTATGCTGATGGAGATGCCACAGTAGCCGGAGGCGGAGGAACAGCTCCTTACACTTTTAGCTGGACCAATGGAAACAACACGGCCCAGGCTAGCAATTTGGCGGCTGGTACCTTTACGGCCACGGTAACTGATGCCAAAGGCTGCACCGCAACTGCAACAGCTACCATCAATCAACCGGCCTTATTTGTTGCCAGCATACCCACCACCACCAATGTATCCTGTTTCGGTGGAAACAATGGTAGTGCTACTGCCTCTGTAACTGGCGGAGTAGCAGGTGTAAGCTATGTCTGGACAAGTGGCGCCAATACCATAACAGCTAATAACCTCACTGCCGGAACTTATACCGTAACCGCTACCGATGGCAACGGTTGCACCGCTACGGCCAATACCACGATTACCGAACCGACATTATTGACCGCTACCATTTCAGCCACTACCAACGTATCTTGTTTGGGTGGCAACGATGGAACTGCAACGGTTGCAGCAGCGGGCGGAACACCGGGCTATACCTATTCCTGGACCAATGGCAATACCACCGCCAATGCCAGTCTGCTTACTGCGGGTAGTTTCACTGCTACCGTTACCGATGCCAATGGTTGCACTGCTACCGCCACGGCAACTATTACCGAACCAAGCCAATTATCGGTTAGCATTCCCACTACCACCAACGTATCTTGCTTTGGTGGCAATGATGGAACCGCCACAGCTTTGGCTGCAGGAGGCACTGCACCTTACACCTACAGCTGGACCAATGGCAACAACACAGCCACTGCTACCAACCTAACGGCCACTAGCTTTACCGTTACCGCTACGGATAGCAAGGGTTGCACCGCTACTGCCACTACTACTATTACCGAACCTACCCAACTTACTGCTACAATTACGGCTACCACGGATGTTTCTTGTTTTGGCTATGCTGATGGAGATGCCACAGTAGCCGGAGGCGGAGGAACAGCTCCTTACACGTATAGCTGGACCAATGGAAACAACACGGCCCAGGCTAGCAATTTGGCGGCTGGTACCTTTACGGCCACGGTAACTGATGCCAAAGGCTGCACCGCCACAGCAACAGCTACCATCAATCAACCGGCTTTATTTGTTGCCAGCATACCCACCACCACCAATGTATCCTGTTTCGGTGGAAACAATGGTAGTGCTACTGCCTCTGTAACTGGCGGAGTAGCGGGTGTTACCTATGCCTGGACAAGTGGCGCCAATACCATAACAGCCAATAACCTCACTGCCGGAACTTATACCGTAACCGCTACCGATGGCAACGGTTGCACCGCTACGGCCAATACCACGATTACCGAACCCACATTATTGACCGCTACCATTTCAGCCACTACCAACGTATCTTGTTTGGGTGGCAACGATGGAACTGCAACGGTTACAGCAGCGGGCGGAACACCGGGCTATACCTATTCCTGGACCAATGGCAATACCACCGCCAATGCCAGTTTGCTTACTGCGGGTAGTTTCACTGCTACCGTTACCGATGCCAATGGTTGCACCGCTACCGCCACGGCAACTATTACCGAACCAAGCCAATTATCGGTTAGCATTCCCACTACCACCAACGTATCTTGCTTTGGTGGCAATGATGGAACCGCAACAGCTTTGGCTGCGGGAGGCACTGCACCTTACACCTACAGCTGGACCAATGGCAACAACACAGCCACCGCTACCAACCTAACGGCCACTAGTTTTACCGTTACCGCTACCGATAGCAAGGGTTGTACCGCTACGGCCACTACTACTATTACCCAACCTACCCAACTTACTGCTACTATCACGGCTACCACGGATGTATCTTGTTTTGGCTATGCTGATGGAGATGCCACAGTTGCCGGAGGAGGAGGAACAGCTCCTTACGCCTTTAGCTGGTCAAATGGTGATCAAACAGCCCAAACCAGCAACCTTTTGGCTGGCGCCTACACCGCCACCATAACAGATGCCAATGCTTGTGTAACAACTGCAACCGCTACAATAAATCAACCGGCCTTATTGGTTGCCTCTATTCCAACAATTACCAATGTGTCTTGCTTTGGTGGAAGTGATGGTAGTACTACTGCATCAGTTACTGGCGGAGTAGCAGGTGTAAGCTATGTCTGGACAAGTGGCGCCAATACCATAACAGCCAATAACCTCACTGCCGGAACTTATACCGTAACCGCTACCGATGGCAACGGTTGCACAGCTACAGCCAATACCACGATTACCGAACCCACATTATTGACCGCTACCATTTCAGCCACTACCGATGTCTCTTGTTTGGGTGGCAACGATGGAACTGCAACGGTTACAGCAGCGGGTGGAACACCGGGCTATACCTATTCCTGGACCAATGGCAATACCACCGCCAATGCCAGTTTGCTTACTGCGGGTAGTTTCACTGCTACCGTTACCGATGCCAATGGTTGCACCGCTACCGCCACGGCAACTATTACCGAACCAAGCCAATTATCGGTTAGCATTCCCACTACCACCAACGTATCTTGCTTTGGTGGCAATGATGGAACCGCAACAGCTTTGGCTGCGGGAGGCACTGCACCTTACACCTACAGCTGGACCAACGGCAACAACACAGCCACCGCTACCAACCTAACGGCCACTAGCTTTACCGTTACCGCTACAGATAGCAAGGGTTGCACCGCTACGGCCACCACTACTATTACCCAACCTACCCAACTTACTGCTACAATTACGGCTACCACGGATGTTTCTTGTTTTGGCTATGCTGATGGAGATGCCACAGTTGCCGGAGGCGGAGGAACAGCTCCTTACACCTTTAGCTGGTCAAATGGTGATCAAACAGCCCAAACCAGCAACCTTTTGGCTGGCGCCTACACCGCCACCATAACAGATGCCAATGCTTGTGTAACAACTGCAACCGCTACAATAAATCAACCGGCCTTATTGGTTGCCTCTATTCCAACAATTACCAATGTGTCTTGCTTTGGTGGAGGTGATGGTAGTGCTACTGCATCAGTTACTGGCGGAGTAGCAGGTGTAAGCTATGTCTGGACAAGTGGCGCCAATACCATAACAGCCAATAACCTCACTGCTGGAACTTATACCGTAACCGCTACCGATGGCAATGGTTGCACCGCTACAGCCAATACCACGATTACCGAACCCACATTATTGACCGCTACCATTTCAGCCACTACCGATGTCTCTTGTTTGGGTGGCAACGATGGAACAGCAACGGTTGCAGCAGCGGGTGGAACACCGGGCTATACCTATTCCTGGACCAATGGCAATACCACCGCCAATGCCAGTTTGCTTACTGCGGGTAGTTTCACTGCTACCGTTACCGATGCCAATGGTTGCACCGCTACCGCCACGGCAACTATTACCGAACCAAGCCAATTATCGGTTAGCATTCCCACTACCACCAACGTATCTTGCTTTGGTGGCAATGATGGAACCGCAACAGCTTTGGCTGCGGGAGGCACTGCACCTTACACCTACAGCTGGACCAATGGCAACAACACAGCCACCGCTACTAACCTAACGGCCACTAGTTTTACCGTTACCGCTACCGATAGCAAGGGTTGTACCGCTACGGCCACTACTACTATTACCCAACCTACCCAGCTTACTGCTACTATCACGGCTACCACGGATGTATCTTGTTTTGGCTATGCTGATGGAGATGCCACAGTTGCCGGAGGAGGAGGAACAGCTCCTTACACCTTTAGCTGGTCAAATGGTGATCAAACAGCCCAAACCAGCAACCTTTTGGCTGGCTCCTACACCGCCACCATAACAGATGCCAATGCTTGTGTAACAACTGCAACCGCTACAATAAATCAACCAGCCTTATTTGTTGCCACTATTCCAACAATTACCAATGTGTCTTGCTTTGGTGGAAGTGATGGTAGCGCTACCGCTTCAATTACTGGAGGAGTGGCTGGTGTAACATATCTATGGACAGGCGGATCCAATGCGATTACAATAAATAACTTGGTTGCAGGAAATTATACAGTTACAGCGACCGACGGAAACGGCTGTACATCCACAGCTAATGCCACTATTACCGAACCTACTTTATTGCTACATTCTGTTGCATCTACCACTAATGTATCTTGTTTTGGAGGAAGTGATGGCACGGCTACAACGACGGCTTCAGGTGGAACTCCGCCATATACCAATACCTGGACCAATGGCCAAACCAATGCGCCAACAGCCACCAATCTTTCAGCCGGAACTTACACCTCTACTTTAGTTGACCTCAACGGATGCACAGTTTCCACTACTGCTACTATTACCGAGCCTACCCAGTTAAATGTGCTTATTACCAGCACCACCGATGTTTCCTGCTTTGGTGGCAACAATGGAACTGCCTCGGCCCTTGCTTCGGGAGGTACGCCTGTATATACTTATTTGTGGACCAATGGGGATGCATTAGACAATGCTGCTAACCTTTTGGTTGGAAGTTATGATATTACGGTTACAGATGCACTAGGTTGTACCGCCACGGCTACTGCTTTGATTAATGAACCGTCTCAATTGACGGCTACCATTACCAATACGGTGGATGCTTCTTGTTTTGGCTATACAGATGGAAGTGCACAGGTTTCTGGAAACGGAGGAACACAACCTTATTCATATAGCTGGACCAACGGCGATTTGCTTCAGCAGGCTCAAAACTTAGCAGCAGGAATTTATACAGCCACCATTACGGATGCCAACGGATGTACAGCCTCTGCTGTGGCCACCATCGCTGAGCCTTCCTTATTTGTAGTATCCATTACCTCCACAACAGATGTATCATGTTTTGGAGGTAATGATGGTACGGCAGATGCCTTAGCCCAAGGAGGAACAGCTCCTGTTAGCTATGCTTGGAGTAATGCAGGTACGGGTGCAAACACAACACAATTGCCAGCAGGACCAATTGATGTCACTGCTACGGATAATATGGGTTGCACAGCCTCGGATCAAGCAACAATTTTAGAACCAACGGTTTTATCGGCTAGTTTGGTTGCATCGAGCGATGTTACTTGTAATGGAGGTTCGGATGGTAGTTTAACTATCGACATAACCGGAGGTACACCTGCCTATACGATTCTTTGGCCAAGTGGGAATGCCGGGTTAACCGAGTCGAACTTACCACAAGGCAATTATACCGCTAATATTACCGATTCTAAAGGTTGTACTACTACGATAGCTGGAACAATTGCAGAGCCAAGTCCATTGCAGTCTGCTTTGGATGCCACTACAGCGGTTAGTTGTTTCGGACTATCCGATGGGTCAGCTACCCTTTCGGCCAGTGGAGGAACCCCCGCTTACCAATTTGTTTGGGCCGATGGTACTGTTGCAGCCTCTCGAAACGATCTAGCGCAAGGCCATTATGATGTGACTGTATCGGATGCCAACGGATGTTCCACTATTCAAGGATTAGATATAACAGAACCTCCATTATTAGCCATTAACGCTTTAACTGTGGTGGATGTTAGTTGTTTTGGTCTTTCGGATGGAAGCATTGATATCACAGCACAAGGCGGAAGTTTACCTTATAGTTTTGTTTGGTCGTCGGGAGCGAATACGGAGGATGTAACCAACCTTATCGCAGGAACATATGCTATCGAGCTTACCGATGCCAATGGATGCACCGTAACAGGCAGCGCAACTATCAACCAGCCAACTGCATTAGAGTTGAGTAGTGATTCAAGCAACATTTCTTGTTTTGGATTGGCAGATGGTATGGCCTCTGTTACAGTGACGGGTGGTACAGGGCCCTATACTTACCAATGGAATTCAGGAAGCACCACCAGTTCTATTTCGGGAGTGCCCGCTGGAACCTTTACTGTGCTAATTACAGATGCTCAAGCCTGCACTGCTTCCGAGAGCTTTGAGCTTACCCAACCCAACGAATTGCTTGGAACTTTATCTTATCGCGATGTTTCATGCTTCGGCTACAGCGACGGAGCAATTGGTATTACCCTTCGCGGAGGCACCGAACCATACGCTATTCTTTGGAGCAATGGCTTGATGGGCGATTCCATTTCTAACTTAAGCGCTGGTCTTTATGCGGTTACTGTGGTGGATAGCAATGGTTGTGAATTATCGCTGGCTACAACCATTCAACAGCCGACCCAGGTTACCGCCGAAATTCAATCTGAAAACGATATTTTACCTATGGAGGAGTTTGAAATTGATGGATTTGGCAGTGGTGGAACGCCAGGTTATACTTACCATTGGTATCCAGAGACTTTGAACGAATGCGATACCTGCGCCAGTATTACCGGTCAAATTAGGGAAGAATCGGAAATTATCCTCACCGTTATTGACAGCAATGGCTGTGAAGCCTATGATACCGTATTTGTGCGCCTAATCGACAATGCTATATGGGTTCCCAACGCTATTTCGCCCAACAACGATGGTACAAACGATGTGTTTAAAGCTTATGCACCAGAGGGATTAAAACGGTTTTATATGCGTATCTTCACACGTTGGGGCGAGCAAATCTTTGTAAGCGACGATATTGAAACAGGATGGGATGGTACCTACAAAGGGACACTTAAATCAGATATGTATGTGTACCAAATTGAAGTGAAATTCCCCAATGGTAACACCAAAACAGTCTCTGGTACAGTTACGGTGCTTTAACCCAAATTAATCAATAGGAGGATTTATTAATCCGAACTACTTGATTTAGTTGGGTTTACCCCTCCCGAAGAAATTTCGGGATAGCAGTTGTTATCAATTTGGCCATACAAATTGATTTACAACTGGTTAATCGTTTATGCATTTCTAATGCTTAATTTGGGTTTAAACCAAGCCATTCAAGTAGTTCGGATTATTCAATTTTTCCTAGCTGATTTATTTAGGGTATAGGAAAAAATTATTCTACAACCGGACATGGAAAGCACCTGCTCAATATACCGTTAAACCCAGATTCAGCATTAGAAATCTATTACAGCTTCCAACTGCTTCAAATACAAGGATTTAAAAACAATTTTTGCATTCAAAATAGTTTACTATTCCTTCACCCAAAAATTAACCTGAAACCCTCGTCTTTATTGCATTTGAAAGCTTCATTACGATTTCTAATGCGTAATCTGGGTTAAAAGCCGGGCACGGAGGCCTTCGGGCAAGGATAGAGGCAGTCTAGCCCACAGGGATGCGGAGGAACGGAGCAGACCGAGGACTAGCGCCGAAAGCCTGACCCAACCGCCATGCACCAACTATAATAGACGTAGGAAGCGGTATTTGCGGTTGGGGGCCCGCCAAAATAAACTATTCTTTGACCACCTTCAGAACGTACTCTTGACTAGCCGTGCGAATAGATAGATGATAAAATCCACTGGCCAATTCTTGAATAGTAAGTCCTTGATTGCTAATAAATTGTCCCGATTTAACCACCTGTCCGAACGTATTTTCCAAGGTCCAAGTTGTGCAGGTTTGTGCCAATACCGGATCAATGAAAACCAGGGATTTGGAAGGGAGGGGCCACACCTTTGCCTGCTGGGGAATGCGCTGTTCGATACCGGTTAAACTGGGACTAATATCCAGGACAAACAGGCCGTTTTGCATATCGCCGGAGATAACCAATCCGCCACCGAAATCCACATAGGAACCCCAATTGCCGCGGTAATCGCCTGTATTAGTTGCGGGCGTGGTTTGCCAATGTGTATCGAAATAGCCGAGACGAACCGGATTGTTTTCGTTGGATACATCGTAAATCTGGGTGCCATCTTCGTAGTGTGCGCCTACAAAAATTTTCGAATCGCCAATGAAATAAGGGTTGTGGGGTGTAGTAGAATCGGAACTGTTAAAATAGGCGGTAACGTAGGGTTGAGTGATATCCGACACATTGACCACCTTGGCAGGCAAACTATTCGGAACCTCGTCCATCATTACCAGGGTTTTTCCATCTTTCGACCAAGTGCTGCTGTGGTTGTAGCCCGCATTGTCGTAAACGGTTAGGGTAGAGACTAGGTTGAACCTGTTTTGAATTGTATCAAAAGTGAGTATACTTAGGCCTTGATAAGCAGAGGAAGCAAAAATGGTGTCGTTGCGTACCCACATATCGTGGACTTGGCTGATAGATTGATAGTCTTGATCCAAACGGCGCAGCAAAAGTGGTTTTTCGGGATTGGCCAAGGAATACACATTCATGGCCGAATAGCTACCATTTTGCCCAGCTGAATGTACACTGGCGCAGTAAAGTTTGTTGCCATCAATGAAAATGGTATGGGTGCGGGCGAAAATGCTATCCGAATCCATTACCAAATGAACCGAATCGGGTAAATAGCTTAAATCGGCAATTTGAAAGCGGTTGGGATAGCCATCGTCGCTAACGATATACACATATTTGCCAAAGGTTTTGATTTCGCGCCAAATGCAATTGATGCGGGAACCAATTATTTCCCAACGAAAAACAGGCTGATTGGGGTTGGTAACCTCGATAACATGGGTGGAGCGAGAGGAGCCTATGATGGCATAGCGGCGGCCATCGTTGGGGTTTTCCCAGCCAAAACAGCCATTGTAACGAATACCCAGCTGGGGTTCAGGAACAACCGTGGAATCGTCCCAATGCCCCAACAGATTTACATTTTGCGAATCGTAAACCTGGGAAAAAACCGTTTCGAAACAAAAACAAAGGGAAGCAATTAAAAGTAGGCGCATAAGCAATAGTTGAAAAAAGACCTCATTAGTTGATGAATCTTAGTGAACAAAGGTAGGGACTTCCCTGTATTTTTGTCGCGATGCGTGCATTAATCTTGCTTACCGGATTGCTTTTTTTGATTTCCTGCGGGGAAAGGAAAACCCATGCCGATAAGAAAATATTTCGGTATAACGAACCCAAAGGAATAACCTCCTTGGATCCGGCTTTTGCCCGAAGCATGTCCAATACCTGGGGAATTAACCTGTTGTTTAACGGGCTGGTGCAATTGGATAGTCAATTAAACATACAAGCGGCCATTGCCAAGCGCTGGACCATCAGTGCAGATGGAAAAACCTACCGTTTCTTTTTGAGAAAGGATGTTCGCTTTCATGTAGATCCTTGCTTTGGTAAAGACAGCTCCCGAACTGTTGTTGCCCAGGATTTTGTGTATTCCTTCCGTCGGATTTTAGATGCCCAGGTTGCCTCGCCCGGGAAATGGGTTTTTGCCAATGTTTCCCAACCTTCTGAAGATGCATTTAAGGCTGTTTCTGACACCGAACTGGTGATTAGTTTGAAGCAGGCCTTTCCTCCTTTTTTGGGGATGTTGGCCATGCACTATTGCTCCGTGGTTCCGCATGAGGCTATTGAAATGTATGGAAATGATTTCAGGATGCACCCAGTAGGAACAGGACCATTCCAATTTTTTATTTGGAAAGAAGGTATTAAACTGGTGGTGCACAAAAATCCCCATTATTTTGAGCTCGATGAAAAAGGGTTGCGCCTTCCGTATTTGGATGCCGTTTCGGTGAGTTTCATCAGCGATGCCCAATCCTCGTTTATGGCTTTTGTACAAGGACGTACAGATATGCTAAACGGCTTGGATGATGGTAGTTACAAAGATGCCATACTTACCCGGTCGGGACAATTGAAGCAGGAATTGACCGATAAAATCTACCTCAAACGATCGGCCTTTCTAAACACTGAGTACCTGGGCTTTTTGGTTTCGGATACGGCCAGTGCGGTGATTAATAGTCCGGTTACAAACCCAAATTTCCGTAAGGCCGTCAACTATGCCTTGGATAGAAGAAAAATGATCCACTACCTCCGCAACAATATTGGTATACCGGGTGAGCAGGGCTTGGTGCCACCTTCATTGTACAAATCAGCAGAGAATAGGGTGAAAGGTTATACCTATGATCCTCGATTGGCCAAGGAATTATTAGAAAAATCGGGTTATCTCAAAAATCCGGTTCCGGTTAAACTGTTTATTACCGCCCAATATGCCGATTTATGCGAGTTTATACAACATGAATTGGAGGCGATTGGAATAAAAGCTAGTTTGGAAGTAAATCCACCCGGCACCCATGGAGAAATAGTAGCGAAAGGTCAGGCCCCCTTTTTCCGTAAATCGTGGGTAGCCGATTATCCTGATGCCGAGAATTACCTGAGTTTGCTTTATTCTAAAAATTTTACCCCCAACGGTCCAAACTATACCCTGTATGCCAATGCCACCTTTGATGCCTGGTATGACCAAAGTATGCAAACCATTTCGGAGGCGAATAGAGAGGCCATGTATTCAAAAATGGACAGTCTAGCTTTGGCTGAAGCACCCATGGTTGTGTTGTTTTATGATGAATCTTTAAGGTTTCTGAACAAACGAGTCAAATCGCTTTCCAACAATCCACTGAATATGTTGGATCTGAAAAGGTGCCAAGTAGCCCTTTAATGACGGATTAGGGAAAAGAAGGGTAGCAAATGGAAGCTATTTTCCGCTCACGTTGCGGGATTAGGATTTTATGCTTTGGTAAAAATCTGAAAGCTTCGCTGGAAATTTTGAACCTTGTTTCAAGACTAGTGCAATTTCATGGAATTGGGAAGGTGAAAATAGGTCTTTGCCTAAGTTCGGAGACAAGCCATTTGCCCTTCTTTACTTCGCTTCAACTTGCGATGTAGGGTTAAACCCAAATTCAGCATTAGAAATCTATTACAGCTTTCAACTGCTTCAAATACAAGGATTTCAGAACAATTTTTGACTTCAAAATAGTTTACTATTCCTTCACCCAAAAATTAACCTGAAACCCTCGTCTTTATTGCATTTGAAAGCTTCATTACGATTTCTAATGCGTAATCTGGGTTAAAATATGTCAATTTTTAAGTTTTGGCACCAAACCATTCGTTTTTACCGTTCTCTTTACCGAATTCACAAAAAGAGAAAACCCAGTTTATCCAATGATTTGTTATTGAAAAATGAAATTATACCGAATGGACATTATGTACAGTCCAATTTTAGGCTCACATTTTTTAGAAAAAGTTGGACTAACATACTGTATCCTCGGCATTTACCAATCTAAATTTACAAATAGCCTTTGGACTATTTATAAATTAAAATTGGTATTATACCCTTGTACTATCGGCCATTTTAAGGCTAATTCTCTAAATGGACAATTGGACTATTTCTCCAATACCATCGGTATAATTTGTATTTTCGCCATTCGGAATCCTATTGCATGAAAAAATTCCTTTACAACACCAAAATTTGGTTGCTCGGCGCCTTAGCCTTGCCGCTTGTTTTTATTTCGGCTGCCAAGATTGACGACCAATATTTCGAAATTTCTAAAAACCTCGACATTTTCACCACTCTGTTTAAGGAATTGAACCTGTACTATGTGGATGAAACCAATGCTGGCGATTTGATGAAAAACGGCATTGATGCCATGTTGGAAGGTTTAGACCCCTACACCAATTTCATTGCCGAAAGCGATATTGAAGATTACCGTTTTATGACCACCGGACAATATGGTGGAATAGGTGCCATTATTCGGGCCAAAGACAACAAAGTAATTATTGCCGAGCCTTACGAAAATTCACCCGCTGCCAAAGCAGGATTAAAGGCCGGCGATATCCTTTTGGAGGTGAATGGAAAAAGCACGGAGGGCCGGTCCTACGACGATATCAGTTCCGTATTAAAAGGCCAACCCGGTACCGATGTGAAAATTTCGGTTGAAAGACCCGGACAAAGCGGAAAGTTGAATTTTAACGTGAGTCGGGAGGAAATTAAAGTAAAAGCTGTTCCTTATTCCGGTATGCTCGACAGTAAAGTGGGTTATATCAATTTAACCTCCTTTACCGACAACTGCTCTGGCGAAATCAAAGAAGCCTATCAACAGCTAAAAGCTGGGAATAAGCTGGAAGGCTTGGTACTCGACCTTCGAGGCAATCCCGGTGGACTGCTTAAAGAGGCGGTAAATTTATGCAACCTGTTTATTGAAAAAGGCCAAACGGTTGTGTTTACCAAAGGAAAAGTTCAGGAATGGAATGCCACCTACAAAACCCAAGGAAATCCCATCGACACCGAAATTCCATTGGTAGTTTTGGTCAACAGCGGTTCTGCTTCTGCCTCTGAAATTGTATCGGGCACTTTCCAAGATTTAGACAGGGCCGTTGTGGTTGGGCAGCGCACCTATGGCAAAGGATTGGTGCAAACTACGCGTCCATTAAGCTACAACACCCAGCTCAAAGTTACCACTGCCAAATATTACATTCCAAGCGGTCGCTGCATACAAGCAATTGATTATGGAAACCGCAACGAAGATGGCTCCGTGGGTAAAATTCCCGATTCTCTTATTTCTCGTTTTTACACCCTGAAAAACAAAAGGCCAGTGTACGATGGGGGTGGAATTACCCCTGATGTGAAATTGGAGCCCGAGTATTATTCCGAAATTTCAAAGGCTTTGATCGACAAAAGCGTTGTTTTTGATTTTGCTACCTTGTATTGCCAAAACCATAAAACCGTTCCTGCTCCCCGCGATTTTGTGGTTACCGACGAGTTGTACCAGCAGTTTACGGATTTTGTCAAAAAGCAAGATTTTACTTACGAAAGTCAAAGTGAGTTGGATTTGAAAGTCTTGAAAGAAACAGCCGAAAAGGAAAAGTACTTCGAAGGTATCAAAAAGGAATTTGAAGAGATTTCGAAAAAGCTATCGCCCAATAAGGAAAAGGATTTGGTGCTCTTCAGAACTGAAATTACCGAGTTACTAAAAAGCGAGATTCTGAGCCGGTATTATTACAGCAAAGGACGGGTAGAGAGCATGTTAAAGGACGATCCCGAAATCAAAGAAGCACTAAAAATATTGGAAAATCCTAGCCTTTACAAAAGCAAATTAAGCGACGTAACCGACAATTCTCCATTAAAAGACAAGGTAAAAGACTTCCAAAGCAAAGGAAAAAAGAAGGGATAGTGTTGAGGGATGCTTAGGCGGGCCCCCGTCCGCCCAAAACCATTGTACCAAGAAAAAAAGAGTGTGCCAGGCGGCCGGGTCACGCTTTCGGCGGTAGTCCTCAGTCTGTGCAGGGCGGCACCTCACCCATTTCCCTTTTTTTCTTTGTAAATGAACTTTTACACCTTGTTCTGGTTTTACCAAATGGTGCCGCCCTGCACAGCCTTGTGGGCTACACTGCCTCTATCGTTGCCCGATGGTCTCCGTGCCTGGGTTTTAATTGTAAATTGGGCTGCAGTTTTCCATGTCTGGTTGCAGAGAAGTTTTTCATTTCAACCCAAATTAATCAATAGGAGGATTTATTAATCCGAACTACTTGATTTAGTTGGGTTTACCCCTCCCGAAGAAATTTCGGGATAGCAGTTGTTATCAATTTGGCCATACAAATTGATTTACAACTGGTTAATCGTTTATGCATTTCTAATGCGTAATCTGGGTTCAACCTAAAATTTACAATAGAAGAATTTACTACTTCAAACTACAAAATCGTTAGGCAATTCTAATGCGGATTCTGGGTTAAATTCAAGCCTTTCCCAAAATAAAAAACCCGAGTTTACCATGTTTGGAGGTAGACTCGGGTTTTTTTAGAAAGGATAGCTTGCTTACCAGATTTTGGCGCGTTTTTCAGGTGCCACCCACATTTTATCACCTTCTTTCACACCGAAGGCTTCATAAAACTCCGGAAGGTTGGTCAAAGGTCCATTGCCTCTGAATTTTCCTGGGGAGTGTGGATTGGTATTCACCTGTTTTTTCATGGCAGCTGGTGTAAAATTGGTTCTCCAGATTTGGGCCCAGCTAATGAAAAAGCGTTGGTTAGGTGTAAATCCATCGATGGCTTTGCCTTCTTTGGCTTGGGCTGTTTTTTGGAATGCTGCGTAAGAAATGGATAAACCGCCTAAGTCGGCAATGTTTTCACCCAAGGTAAGTTCACCATTGATGTGCAAGGTGTCGATAGCTACATAGCCGTTGAATTGTTCAACCACCATTTTGGTTTTGGATAAAAACTTCTCTTTATCAGAGGCTGTCCACCAATCTTTCATATTTCCTTCCTCATCAAATTGGGAACCTTGGTCGTCAAAACCATGGGTCAATTCATGTCCGATTACGGCACCAATAGCGGCATAGTTTACGGCATCGTCTGCTCCGGAAAAGTAGAAAGGAGGCTGCATAATACCTGCAGGAAATGTAATTTCGTTGCTAGTTGGGTTGTAATAGGCATTTACCGTAGGAGGGCTCATCAACCATTCCATTTTGTCAACTGGTTTGGGCAGTTTTTCGTAGTTATGTCTGATTTCGAATTCCACTGCATTTACATAGTTTTCAAAGTGGGAATTGCGGCCAATAGTCAGTTTGCTATAATCTCTCCAAGTGTCAGGATATCCCAGTTTTTTAATGATGGTATTGAGTTTCTTTTGAGCCTTTTCTTTTGTTTCTGCGCTCATCCAATCCAAACCATTGATACGTTCACGGTATGCAGTGATAAGGTTGTTTACCATTTCATCCACTTTCTTTTTGGACTCTTCTGGGAAATATTTAGCAACGAACAATTGTCCGAGTGCTTCGCCCATCATTTGGTCAACTTCAGAAATGGCTCGTTTCCATCTTGGTTTCATTTTCTTTTGTCCGGAAAGTGCTGTGCCATAGAAATCGAAATTTACTTGGGCAACTTCGTCGCTCAATTGATCAGAAAACGAAGTGATAATATTCCAACGCAAATAGGCTTTCCAATTGTCTAAACTTTGGGAAATTAAAAGATCGTTGGCTTTTTGGAAGAATTCAGGCTGTCCGATGATAACTTCCTTTGCTCCGCCCAAGCCTATGGCTTTTAGGTAGTTGGAGAATTTAATGTTTGGGTATTTGGCATCAAGTTCGGCAAGGTTCCATTTGTTGTATTGTTTTTCCAAGTCACGCAATTCTACGTTGGTCATGGATGATTTTGCCAGTTCTACTTCTAGGTTATAAACCTTATCTGCATTGGCAACGGCTTTTTCTTTGGAATCGCCTAGCAATTCAAAATCTTTCACTAAAAGTTGTTTGTATTTCTCTTGAAGTGATTTGGAATCTGGGTCGTTACGAAGGTAGTAATCGCGATCGGGCATTCCCAATCCGCCTTGGTTGGCTTGGGCAATATTTACGCTGGAACTTTTTGGGTCGGCATAAACATAGAAAGACCAAAGACCTTTCACCCCTTTCATTTGGGTAGTAGCGAAATAGGCCATCAGTTGGTCGTTGGATTTAATTTCTTCTACCTGTTGCAAAAAGCGGGTAAGAGGTTTAACCCCTTCTTTATTTTTCTTAGCCGAATCCATATAGGTGAAATAATAATCACCGATTTTTTGTCCGTTTGAACCGGGAGCATTGGCCTTTTGGGTGTTTTCTTCCAAGATGCCTTTTAGTCGGGTTTGGTTTTCTTCTAAAAGGGCAGAAAAGCTTCCCCATTTGCTTTCTGTAGAAGGAACGGGGTTGTTTTTTAACCATCCTCCATTGGCAAATTCGTAGAAATCATCCTGAGGACGAACGGATTTATCCATGTTTGCCAAATCAATGGCTTTGTTGGTTTTTTTGTCTTTGCCGTCTGGGGTAAACGAATAAAAAAGAACCAAGCTCGACAGCGCAGCTAGTCCAAGAGTTTTTTCCAATTTCATGTAAGCGGATTTTTGTGAAGGAGGGCAAAAGTAAAGTTTATCCCATAAAACACAAATAAAGATAATCGGGCGCTAAAACTTGTCCGATTTTGGAGGGTTTATGTGGTTTTACCTTCCTCTCGAATTTGTTTTTGGTAAAGGTCGAAGTAGTTTCCTTTGGCAAGCATTAGGCTTTGGTGGTTGCCTTCTTCCACAATTTTACCTTGGTCGAGTACAATGATTTTGTCGGCATCTTTTACCGAGCTAACCCGGTGACTAATTATGATGCTGGTTTTACCCTTCATGATTCGCTTTAGGTTGGCGAGAATGTTTTCTTCGGTTTGGGTATCCACCGCCGATAAGCAATCATCGAACAGGAGGATTTTAGGATTACGGATAATGGCCCTTGCAATGCTCACCCTTTGCTTTTGTCCGCCCGAAAGCGTGATGCCCCTTTCGCCCACCACTGTTTCAAAGCCTTGGGGGAAGGCCGCAATATTGTCGTAAATATCAGCATCCTTGGCGGCTTGTTCGATAAGGGTTTGATTGGATTTTTCCTTTAAACCGAAGGCAATATTGTTGGCAATAGTGTCGCTGAAAAGGAAAACCTCTTGGGGAACGTAACCCGTTTGGTGGCGAAGCACATCCAGGTTAATGGAGCGAACATTATTATCATCCACCAGCACTTCACCTTCTTTGGTGTCGAAAAGGCGAAGAAGGAGGGAGGCGATGGTACTTTTTCCGCTGCCGGTTCGTCCTAAGATGGCCAAAGTTTGTCCAGGTTCAATTGAAAAATTAACTTGGTCCAATGCTTTTATGCCACTTTCGGGATAAACAAAGCTAACGTTTTTGAATTCGATTTTACCTTGAATAGTTTGTGGAGAAAGGTTTTGGTTTTGGATTTCGGGTTTGGTTAAAAGAAACTCATTGATGCGTTGTTGGGAAGCTGCTGCTCTTTGAACAATGCTGCTTACCCATCCAATGGAGGCGAAGGGCCAAGTGAGCATGTTTATATAAACAATGAATTCAGCAATATTTCCCTGGCTGATTTCGCCTGAAATAACCTGTTTACCACCAATTGAAATGGTTAGAATGGTGCTTAAGCCAATTAAAACCATCATTACAGGGAAGAACAAAGAATTGATATAGGCCAGCTGCATCGATTCCTTTTTGTAGGCCTCACTTTCATTAGCAAAATGCTTTATGTAAGCATCTTCACGGTTATAGGCTTTGATAATTCGAATACCAGAGAAGGCCTGTTGCACATTGGAACTGATGGTACTCAACATGGCCTGAACCCTTTCACTCTGCAAATTGATTTTTTGGCTTACCCAATAAATAAGGATAGACATAATAGGCAAAGGGAGTAGCGCATATAAGGTAAGTTCCACATTCACCGAAAACATGCAATAGAGCACAATAACAATGGTGGCTGCGAGGTTTGCTGTATACATTATGGCCGGACCGATATACATACGCGTGCGGCTGACATCCTCACTTATGCGGTTCATCAAGTCGCCAGTGCTGTTTAATTTGTAAAACGATAAGCTAAGTTTTTGGTAATGGGCATAGATGTCGTTCTTCATGTCGTATTCGATCAAGCGGCTCATCACGATTAAGGTTTGACGCATGAGGAACATGAAAATACCCTTCATGAGGGCCATAGACAACAAGAGGATTCCACAGATGATTAGGGCTGTAGAGAATATTTCTAGGAACTCATTGTTTAGGTTGAATTCTTTGAAGGATTTAGCTACACTAGCTGTTTCGATGACGAGGTCAACAGCATACCGAACCACACGTGCTGGATAAATCGAGAAAATGTTGGAGAGGACAACAAACAGAATTCCGCATGAAAGCCTAAGCCAATATTTGACAAAATACTTGTTGAGCGTCCACAATGCCTTCATAGGAGGGCGCAAAAGTAGCAAGAATCCAAAGGCAGAGAAGACTAGTATGAATTTTGGATTTTTTTAACCCAAATTTCTAAAGAGCGCTCACATTTTTTATTGGGGTTAATCCCAGATTATGCAATGGAAATGCATAAACGGTTAACCAGTTGTAAATAAATTTTTTTTCCAAATTGATAAAAACTGCTATCCAAAAATTTCTTCGGGAGGGTTAAACCCAACTAAATCAAGTAGTTCGGATTATTAAATCCTGCTATTGATTATTTTGGGTTAATCCCAGATTACGCATTAGAAATGAGTAAACGATTAACCAGTTGTAAATCAATTTGTATGGCCAAATTGATAACAACTGCTAAATCGGGTTAAACCCAACTAAATCAAGTAGTTCGGATTATTAAATCCTCCTATTGATTAATTTGGGTTAATTGGGGGTTAGTTGTATTTGTCTTTCCATTTGACCACACTGGGGTGAAATGCAAAGGCCCAGCTTCAGTACAAGGTTATGCGGAGGTGTCGGGCAAGGATAGAGCGTGATACCCCGCAAGCCTGCAGCCCCATGCATTTTAGGGGGCTACAGGCTGAGGAGTATTAGCGAAAGCCTGACCCAACCGCCCTTGTAAAGGCTTAAACAGCGGTAGAATGGTTATGGCGGTTGGGGGCCCGCCAAAAACTAATATTCAAAAATGTACTTCTAAACCAATTCGTTTTTGTAAAGCATTGATGAACAAAGAAATCGTCTGTAAAATTCCCAAGAGAATTGACCTGCTTGCATTTGTTGGGTTTAGCTTGATTGACAACTTCTTGAATGTTTTGGTCTTTCACGGGCAGAATATGGTTAAACTTGGCTATTCAGCTTTCCCGTTTAAAACCAATTTGTTTACGCTCAGAATAGGTAGGTTTGATCAATGCATCAATCGTTTCATAAATTTGTTGAATTTGCATGTCCTGTTCAAACTGATGCTGATTGATTTCATGGATTTGATCGGTGAGGTCTTTATAATTTAATGTCCAATTTCGAATATTGACAAATACCCGCATGATGGCAATATTCACTTGAATAGCTGTAGGACTAGACAACACAGAGGATAACATGGAAATGCCTTGTTCTGTAAATGCGTAAGGCAAGGTTCGTCGCCCTCCCCAATCTGTTTCAACAAAACTTGAAGTCGCATTTTGCGACCTCAAGTTTTGCCATTCATTTTCAGACAATTGAAACATAAAGTCTTCTGGAAAACGCTCCAAATTCCTTTTTACTTGTTCGTTGAGGCGCTTGGTTGGTACACTATAAAGTTTAGCTAGTTCTGAATCCAACATTACCTTTTGATTGCGGATTAGGAGAATGGAGTTGGAAATGATTTCAGGTAATTGAGTGGTTGGGCTTAACATAAAAAAGGAAAAAATTATAAATGGAAATGCAAATTGAATTGAAATACAAACAAGAAAATTGGAGCCATTGGGAAAATAATTAACACCCTTTTTGAATAGTCAAGTCTATTCCTAGCGATTTTCTTAAAATTCATTAAGAATTGCCTTTTTTCAATTTGCCTATCTTCGCTCAGATTTTAAAAGTTATGAGTAGAAGAACCTTGCGTGTTTTCATTTTCTTAGGGGTAGTTTCAATTTTAGGGGTTTTGACGCTTCAGGTTTTTTGGCTAAAAAATGCATTTAGCTTTGAAGACAGAGAGTTTAACGACCGTGTAAATTTGGCTTTGAGAAGGGTTGCCAACGTAATAAGTATCATGAACAAGGAAGAAAGGCCATACCAGCAGGTTACCCAGGTTAGTTCGAATTACTTCGTGGTAAGTATGAATGATTCGCTTCACCCGTATCTTTTAGAGCGACTCTTGAAAATGGAGTTTGACAGACGGAATATCAACGAAGATTTCGAATATGTAATTTATGATTGTTTTACCAGTAAAATCGTTTTCAGTAAGTACATTCCCCATAAGGCCGGTGAAAATGCCCCTGAAACGGTGGAGCCTCCTAAGTGGGACAAGGACAATCACTACTTTGGGGTTTATTTTCCTAATAAATCCAGGTTTTTAATTGGGGAAATGGGGATTTGGTGGTTTAGTTCCGGCGTATTGCTATTGGTAGTAGCCTTTTTTGGATATTCGATGAGTGTAATTCTAAGGCAAAAAAAACTCAGTGAAATCCGAAACGACTTTATCAATAACATGACCCATGAGTTTAAGACGCCGGTTTCGACGATTAGCATTACCGGTGAGATGTTGGCCAAACCGGGTGTTCAAAACGACCCAGATCGTATATCGAGGTATGCTTCAATCATTACCGAAGAAACCACCCGATTGCGCAATATGGTGGAGCGTTTGCTGCAAATGTCGGCTTATGATAGGGAAGTGAAATTGAATTTGGTGGAATTGGATATTCACGAGGTTATTGAACATTCGGCCCAAAGTATGGAATTGCTTTTAAACGATAGGAAAGGTTCGATATCGTGTCAATTACAAGCACCCAATCATATACTACAAGCCGATAAAGTGCACTTGACCAATGTTATTTACAACCTACTCGATAATGCTATCAAGTACAGTGTGGAAGACCCAAAAATCGAGATTAAGTCGTTCAATTCAAAAAAGTATCTGCATATCCAAATCAAAGACAATGGCATAGGAATGAGCAAGGATGCGCAAAAACATATCTTTAATAAGTTCTACCGCGTTTCAACAGGGAATATCCATAAAGTTAAGGGCTTTGGGCTTGGACTAAACTATGTAAAGCTTATTGCCAAGGCTCACCATGGATATGTAAAACTGATTGAAAGTGTACCTGGAAAAGGGAGCACCTTTGAGCTTTGTTTACGGACAAAAGGATAGCTTAAACTTCCCCATCTACCCAGATTTTTAGCTCTTTTTCAAAGGGTTGAATCGTGTTATATACGGTTGTAAACCAGTCCTTTCCGTATTGCAAGTAGAAATTGCTGAAATTGTCTTGACGTTCGTGAAGGACCCCTTTAGGAAAGAGCTTTTCCTTCAGCTTTTTGATTTGATTGATTTGGGTTTCAAGTTTTACTTTTGACGACCGAATCATTTTGCTTTCCAGGTTTTCTAAGCCATTGATTATTTTTTGAACCTCCGCTCTGGCAGCACCTTCCAAACTTTTATCGGTTTCAGCAGCTAAGGCAATGGCCTTATCCAACCAAGGACGCATACCAGCTTTAATATCCTCCAAATCGAGTACATCCGTATTGAGAGCTACAAACTGCTTAACTAAACGCTCTTCCTCCAGGAAAAGATCCTCCGGGGCTAAACCTAGGCGGGAAAGGCGGGCTGCAATGCCTTGATCCATCCAAACAAGGGAATTTCGAAGCCACAAAACTGGGTAGCTAATGCCATTTGCCTGAAACATAGAGCGGTACTGCATCCAATAAGCCAATTCACCGGCTCCGCCAACATAGGCCACATTGGGCAAAATAAATTCTTGGAACATGGGCCGAAGCACTACATTTGGACTAAACCGTTCGGGGTGTGAATCCAACTCTGTTTCCAATTCTGTTTTGGTAAAACGAAACGAGGTATTTAGCACTAAATAGTCATTGCCTTCCTTTACCAAGCGCTCTCTAAAACCATCACCAGTATAAAAAACATTGATTTCTCGCGGATTTACCATGGATTTATAGCCCTTTTCCTCCAGTTGCCTATTGGTAGCTTCTACCAAAGTTGCATTTTGTCCTTGAAAAATATCATGTTTAAGGTAAGAGCTAAACTGTGCTTTCAGCTGATTGGCCCTAGGATCCAAAACCACTAAACCATATTCGGCAAACAGTTCGTTGGCTAGTTGGAAGGTGGCAGCCGCTAGGTTTTGATTTTCTAAATAGATCCTTTTAAAAAACGCTGCTATTTCAAGGCCAAGACTAGAAGTGCCAAACAAGGTTTCTAACTCATTAAATAGCTTTTCCAAACCTTGGGTAGAAATAGTTCCTGCCATTCCTTTTTCCAGGGGTTGCCATTCTATTTTTTTTCCAAAGAGGTAGAAATGGTTTATTTCGGCCAGGTCATGGTCTTCGGTATGCATCCAGTAAATAGGTACAAACTGGTAATCCAATCCTTTTTCTTTGGCCTTTTCCTCCATCTGTTTGGCCAATTTAATAACGGAAAAGATTTTATAAATGAAATACAAAGGCCCGGTAAACAAACAAAGTTGGTGACCAGTGGTAATAGTAAAGCTATTGGACTGGGAAAGTCTTTCAATTTGCGCCACAGCCAAAGGGAATTCCCTTTCTTTGCCTGAATAAGCTTCCTTCAAGGACGAAACTAAAGCTTGTCGGTTGATCGGTAAAGTAGTTCTTTCTTTTGCTTTTTCAAGAATTGAATCGGCTTCCATAGGCAGGCCGGCAAATTCAAGAGCTGTTTTTTGGCCTTCTACAAAATCAATAATTAAACTATCAAACAGTCCGCTTTTACGAAATGAAATGCCTTTGGCCGACATACAACAGATCTCCTATTTTATTGCTAAGAAAAAGTCCTTATTATTTTTTACCTCCAAAGAGATTTCTCAAACCTTTTTCAGCTTCTTTTTTGGCTTTTTCTTCAGCTTCCTTTTTAGCTTTCTCTGCTTCTGCTTTGGCTTTTGCTTCCAGTTCTTTCTTTTTCTTTTCGGCCTCTGCTTTTAATTTATCGGCTTCGGCTTTGGCCTTGTCTTCTGCTTGTTTTTTCAACTTAGCAGCCTCATCCTGAGCTTGTTTTTTTAGTTTTTCGGCTTCCGCTTTTGCTCTTTCCTCAGCTTCTTTCAGTTTTTGTTTGGCCAATTCTTCGGCTTGTTTTTTCAAATCGTCTACTGCATTTTTAGCGGCGTCCTTTAATCCAGTTTTAACGGTTGGTTTGGTGATGGTTCCACCGACTTTTACATCAATATTTACCTTTTCGCCCAGACTTAATTGGGTTCCAGCGGCTTTATTGGCTTGTGCCAAAAGTCCATTTACGGCTTGGGTTGCCTGTGCTGGCATTTCGCTGGTAGGAATGGTAAATTTCATGTTGTAATCTAAACTTTGGTCAAATCCTGTAAATCCGGCAATGTTGACATTGGATTTGCCCAAGGCTAAATCGTAGGGTTTCACTTCAACTTTTCCATCTTTGAATTCATATTGAACTTTTACGTCGTTTAGGGCAAGTTTTTTGTACTTATCCATTTTCAAGGCATCGGCCACTTTGTTCAAGGGTTCAAAGTTGGTTATGGTAACCGATTTCGTTGTAAGGATTCCTCCTCCGTTGAGGGATTTTAAATCGGGATTTAAGGCTTGGTCAAATACGGCATTGAATTTCATACCTGTGCTAAATTTGCCTTGGGCCTGTTTGGCTATTGGGGCCAGCTTTTCAACTGTATTAAAAGTTTTGAAGGTTTTTTGAATATCAAAATCACTTACCGCCAAATCAAAATCTACTTTGGGTTTTAAGCTATTTTCAACATTGTATCGTCCGTTCATCACTACTTGTCCATCCAGCATATTGGCTTTTAAATTCGAAAGATCAGCTTGTTTGTTTTTTACCGTAACAACCCCACTAATATTTTTCAAATCATATACATCATACGTTAAATGACCAATGGTAGTGGACAATTTTACATCCAGGTTGCTTGGAACATCTGGTGCGGTAAGCGCTGCTGTATCTGGTGCTTGAGGCTCTCCATCCTCAGGAACACTAGCCATGAGTTCGTCTGCATTTAAGGTGTTTGATTGGAATGTGAAATCGCCTTTCAAGGTCTCATTTTTGAAGTAGTAGGCCAAGAAATTCTCAATTTTTCCTTTCATGTTCAAATCACTTTTGCCGATTTTAGCTTCAAACTGACTTAAATCCAAAAATTGGGGAGAGAAATTCAAATAAGCCTTTTTAATCTCTACCGGAAGTTTTACAGCCTTTGTATTGTAAACAATATCCATTAAAATCAACTGTCCGTCGGCTTTGAATTCCTCGTATGCTTTGCGGTCAATCATACTTTGTTTCCCTTCTAATTTGATATCTGCTATCACCGAACCGTTCAACTTCTCTTCCTTCTCCAATGGAATGACATCGCCCAAACTACCCAAATTGATTTTACCTAGTATTGTTCCTTTGATAGCGGGGTCTGATATAGGTGTTTTTATCAATAGTGCAATATCAACTGGGTTTTCTGAAATGTCGAAGTGGAACTTTTTAATATCGATTACGGTATTGTCTGGTGTGCCTTTTCCGCTGATATCCACATTGATAGCTATGTTTTTTACGTCTTTCGGTAAGCTTGGGTATTTAAAGTAGCCATTTTCGACCAAGATTTTTAACCCAAAAGCCGGTAACATTTTTTCGTTGTATACACCTTTGGCATAGCCGTCCAATCCAAGTTTTCCGCTGGTTTTTACTGATTCAAAATCTTTCATGAAAATGGCCGGAATCAAAGAAAGAATATTCTTAAACTCCGTTTTTTTAGCTCCAAATTTTAAATCCATAGTAATGTCGTTGGCGGGCATTTCAACATACCCTTCCCAAGCCAATTCCAAGGCGTTTAAGACCAAAGAATTGTCTTTCAAAACGTATTTGCTCTTCACCAAATCGGCATCAATTGTGGCATCAAGAGCTACTTTGGTTTTGTTGAAATAGCTAATTCCACCATAGCTTACATCCATCCTTTCAATTTTGAGTTCATTTTCGAGACTAGTTTGGGCCTCCGAAAAGTCTCCACTCAAGGTATAATCCAAATCTTTCAAATACGTATGGATTTTAGAACTGTCGTCATCAAAACGAATAACACCATCCGTAATTTCTAACTTTTTCAAAGACAAGCTAAAAGAAGTGCTTCCTTCCTTTTCTGGTGTAGTTTCCTCGGCCGGACTAGGTTTCATGATGTTCCAGTTGGCCATTCCATTGCTAAGTTTTAAGGCTTTGATTTTGGGTTGGTCCAAGAAAAGTCCGTTTACCTTATACTGTCCGCCATTGATAACACTCATCAAATCTAAATTCACATAAAAGGATTTGATGGAAACCAAGGTGTCGCCTTCAAAATCTTTTATTCCTACCAATGAAAAGTTCTCCAATTCAAATCGAAGGTTTGGGAAGCTTCGAATCAAGGTAAGGTCGAAATCACCAAAGTCCATTTTGGCTTCCAACTTTTTATTGGCTTCTTCTTTTACTTTGGCGATGATTTTGTCTTTGAACAAAAAGGGAATGGCAACTAAAGTTCCGATGAAAAGGGCAAAAAACAATAGGATTCCGTAAAGAATTTTTTTCTTCATAACCGAATAGTAGGGTTGTTAGTAGGACAAAAGTACGGGTTTTGTGGCTTGGGATTTAAATTCCTAATTCTCTAATTCACAATGTTAATTAAAATAAGGCAAAAGGCTAATTGGAAAGTTTCAGAATTTCAAAGGAAAACCATCACCTTTCTTTTGCTAAAAATTCTACTTTTACCATTCCTAAATCTCCAAACCAGCATGGAATCGAAAAAAGACAAAGAGTTATGGAAAATGGCCAAAAAAAGAGCCGGTTTTCAACGCCATTTGATGGCCTATTTGGTAATAAATGCCTTTTTGTGGGCACTTTGGGCCATTGGTGGGGCTGATGGCGAAAGAGGTCATCCTTGGCCAATGTGGTGCACCATCGGATGGGGATTGGGAGTGGTTTTTGCCTACTTCAGTGCCTATGGCGGAGATGCCGATATTTTAGCCCAACGCGAATACGAACGTTTGAAAAAGAAACACGGCCAATAGTCTTTATTCCTTATGCTTAGATCCCTTTTTACCTGTATTGGATTAGTTTGTCTTTTCCAAGTCAATGCTCAAAACTTCTACCGTAGCCAGCAAAACCCACATTATTGGAAAAATCGTTTGCCTCGAGCCGGTTACTGGCAGCAAGATGTTCAGTATAAAATCAAGGCTGCGGTCAATGAAAAAACCATGGTCATTACCGGTCAGGAGGAGTTGACCTATTGGAATAACTCGCCCGATACACTCAAGTTCGTCTATTTTCATTTGTACCAAAATGCCTTTCAACCAGGCAGTTATGCGCATTCCCTCAACGAAAACAATGGTAACCCACCTAAATATGGTGGCTATGAATCGCGAAAGCTCGGAACCCGGGTGTTAAAGATGGAATCGAAAGGAAAAGCGCTGCTTACCGAACTCGACAATACCATTATGAAGGTTTATTTATCCGAGCCTTTGCTACCCGGACAAAGCACCACGTTTACCATGCAATTCAAAACCTTTTTTGATGCCGGAAGCCTTCGACGTCGAATGAAGGTATTTATGTCGTCCGGTTCCCTCCATTTTGATGGTGTTCATTGGTATCCGCGAATCTCCGTTTATGATGAAAAAATGGGTTGGGATACCCAGCAACATTTAGGCAAAGAGTTTTATGGCGATTACGGAACCTACGATGTGGAACTCACCTTTGCCAATAATTACATCGTGGAAGCAACCGGCGAACTGCTCAACGAAAGCGAAGTGCTTCCCAAAGAATTGAGAGCCCGTTTGGATATCAAAAATTTCAAAGACAAACCTTGGGATTCCAAACCTTCCGTTGTAATTGAATACGACTCTACAATTACCAAAACATGGAAATACCATGCTGAAAATGTGCACGATTTTGCCTTCACTGCCGATCCAAATTACCGCATCGGAGAAGTGAATTGGCAAGGGATACGTTGCATTGCTGTAGTGCAGGAACCCCACGCCTCTAAATGGCAAAATGCTGCTGAATATACCGCCGAAGTCATAAAAACCTATAGCAAGGAAATTGGTCGGTATATTTATCCGAAAATGGTGGTAGCCGATGCCCGCGACGGAATGGAATACCCTATGCTTACCCTCGATGGTGGCAGCGACCCGGATTACCGAAGCCTGTTTGCCCACGAAATCGGACATAACTGGTTTTATGGCATGGTGGGAAACAATGAAACCTACCGGGCTGCATTGGACGAAGGCTTTACCCAATATATCGAAACCATTGCTCAACGCAAAATCGACGGCGATTACGATACCGTAGCACCCATCAAAAATGCCTATGTGCGTAATTTCAAACGCCGCGACTTAGTGACTGACCGTTACTTTATGAATAACTACCTCAACGAGGCTATTCGCGAAAACGATAAACCCTTGAATACCCATAGCGACGAGTTTGAAACGGCCCTAGGCCATGGCGGTGGATACCGAAATGTGTATTTCAAAACAGCTACCATGCTGCATAACCTGCAATATGTGTTGGGCGACAGCCTTTTTTCAGCCGCTCTGAAAAACTATTTTAAACAATGGCATTGCGCACATCCTTACATGGAAGATTTTCGCAATAGCTTTATTCGGTTTACAAAAGTAGATCTCAACTGGTTTTTTGACCAATGGCTCGAGACAACCAAACGCATCGACTATTCCGTAAAATCGATCCGAAAAGCAGAGGAGAAAAACACCTATGCCATTACTTTCGAACGGAAGGAGGAAATGCAGATGCCCTTGGATTTCAAAGTAGTGGTAGATGATACGACTTCCTATGATTTTCATATTCCCAACAACTGGTTCGTAAAGAAAACGGATGCCAATGTTTTACCCCGCTGGATTGGCTGGGGAAAGGTAAATCCTACCTACACCTTCAAAGTAGTTGCTGAAAACGGTATCAAGGATGTTGTTATCGATCCGTCAAACCGCTTGGCCGATATCAACATGCTGAATAACAATAAGAAAGGCAAAACCCGGCTGCATTTCGATAGCCAAATTTCCAATGCTTCGGATTGGCGCCATTACGAAATTTATGCCCGTCCTGATATCTGGTATAATTTCTACGATGGCTTGAAATTGGGCTTTAATGTCAACGGTAATTATTTGAACCATGCCCATATTTTCAGTTTAAGTGCTTGGGCCAATTCCGGCTTTTTGCAATACCGTCCCGATACCTCCGCTGGCATCAATGGTTTTGATATCTTATCGTTCAATTTTAACTATAAAACCAATCTCGATAGGCTTTCCAAAAATTCATGGATTAGCCTCAACCTGAAATGGTTGGATGGGATGCAAGGCTATAATCTAGGCTTCGAAAAGTTCAGCAAGGATTCTAAAAACCGGTTTTTCTTGAATTTCAAAGGCATGTACCGCCATGGAAGCAACCAGTTGAATTACCTCCACAATCCCGACGATTGGACCATGAATAAGCTCAACAGCCAAGTTATAGTTGGGTTGGAGCATAAATACCAATATGTAAACGGACAAGGGAATATTCAGTTTTGGGTAAAAACCATTGGCCCGGGTAGCCAGTACAATTTTTCGCAAATGGCTTTCCAAGTAGTAAACAAAAATCGTCTCGATAAGTTTGGCTTCAACACCCGTTTCTTCGCCTTATTGGGCACTGGAAGCAGCATCCCACAAGAGAGCAAACTGTATTTGGCCGGGGCTAGTCCCGAAGAAATGATGGACAATAAATATGTTCGTTCGGCTGCGTTTTTTCCAACTTCCTGGACGGGCATGGGCGATAATATCCGACACATGCAATATGGGGGAGGGCTCAATTTACGCGGATATGCGGGCTATTTGGCACCTACCACCGACGATAATGGAAACATCATTTTGAATTATGCCTCTACTTCGGGCGCTTCGGTTAACGTGGAACTTGAGTTTGACAAATACTTTGGTTGGAAGCCTAAAAAACTGGGCGAATACTTCGATTTGGATGCCTATTTGTTTGCCGATGCCGGTGTTTTGAATGCCAATTTGCCTAAGGAAAAGTTCAAGCTCGGACCCTTCAGAGCCGATGCTGGGGTTGGAATTGCCTTTACCGTAAAAAAATGGGGCTTTTTGCAAAAGGTTCATCCTTTGACCATTCGGGCCGATTTTCCACTGTGGCTAAACCGCACGCCAGCCATTGATCCTGCCAATTTCCAGTTCAGGTGGATGCTGGGTATAAGCAGAGCGTTTTAAGTCCATTTTTTTTGATTTGGCGGGCTGCTTTCGCCATTTAGCTGTAGTGCCAGACAATATAGTGTACCCTGGCGAAAGCACCGGGCTATTCGCTTCTAATCCTCGGTCTGCTCCGTGCCTACGCATCCCTGTGGGTTATCCGCTTCTATCCCTTCCCGGACGGAAGAATGTAAAGTGAGAAAAGAGAAAAGAGAAAAGAGTAGTGAGGAAGGTTATGAGATATGAGATATGAGTTGTGAGATATGAGTTATGGGATATGAGTTATGGGATATCCTGGATTGGTAGTTCAGTATTATTTTCTATTTTCTCACTACTTATTTCTCACTACTATTTCCCTCATTTTTATTGCCACGGCATGAAATACCACAGCCCCGTACTTCACCTACACCCGGGCACGAAGAACCCCGGGTAGCGATAGAGCGTGGTACCCCACAGGGCTGCGTAGGCACGGAGCAGACCGAGGAGTACTAGCGAAAGCGCGACCTTTTAGGCCCAGGAAAATAGTTTATTCAGGGTAGTATGGTTGTGGCCGAAAAGGGACCCGCCAAAAAGTAAAAAAGAAGCTTATCTAGCTTTTGCCTATCCACCAGTTTAGCATCTGAACTTGTTCCGGACTTGGATTGCTGAGTTTTTCGAGTACATCCTCACGCATCAATTGTACACGTACAGCCCTGGCTTTTAAGACCTTGCGACGTAAATGGCCGTTTTCGTTCATTCGCATTACTTTTATTTTGAACAGGTCGCCTTCTTTAACACCGTTGTACCAATTTGTTTTCACCTCCCTGAAATTCAGCTGGTTAACATTCTTTCCGTTGATGGCCATAATCTGGTCGCCAACTTTAAAACCTAGCAGCTTTCCAAAATCGTCCATGTCGTTGGTATCGTAAACGATCAAACGTTTGTTTTCCTGGTTAATAATCATTTTCAAACTACCAAACGAAAAGTCTTTGGAATACTCCTTGGCCCGGTAGCTGTAGCCTATGGCCGAAAATATTTCCTCAAATGGGAGCGGTTTGTTGCCCTCAATGAAATTTTTGAAAAACTCACCAATTTCAGGAAAAGTAAGGGCCACTATTTCTGGAATCAAATCCGGATCTTTAAAGGATTTTTCTTTCGGATATTTCTTGGCCAAGCTATTGATTATGTCCTGCAACCCCTTGGCACCCTTGGTAAGCTGCCGCAATTTAACATCCAAACAAAGTCCGATCAAGGCCCCTTTTTCGTATACATTTTGGTACTGGTCTTCGTATTGTCCGAGGCATCCCAAGCTCATTTCGGTGAAAGGTAGGCTGTCGTTGAAATACTTGCGTGAAGTGCGAATTTTGTGCTGCATTTCTTCCATAAACTCCTTTTCTGTTTTGAGTTTTTCACGCAATTGCACATAGTGGGCGGTGTATTCGGTAACCCCTTCATAAAGCCAGAGGTGTCGACTCATTTTTGGGTTTGAAAAATCGAAATTCCCGATTTCTTCTGAATGGATATTCAAAGGAGTGATGATGTGGTAAAATTCATGGGCCGCCACATCCCGAACGGTTTGGCTGATGCTAATGCTATCTTGTTCGGGTAAAAAATACATGCTGCTGTAGCTATGTTCGAGGGCGCCTGCCGAACCTGAACCACTGAACCCATCGAACAAATAGATGATAAAAGCGTATTTCTTGATTGGTAATTGTCCACCGAGGTAATTTTTCGCTGCTTCGAGTATAGGTTTAATCTGTTGCCCGACAAACTTGGCACTTACTTGCTTGTTGGGGCTGTAAACCGAAAACAGAATTTGTGCACCTCCAATTTCCATGGCTGTGGTATCGGGTTTGCAATACATCAACGGGGCATCGACCAGGTCGTTGTAGCGAATGGTTTTAAATACATCCTGGTTGGTTGATGACTGCAAAGAAATAAGGCTTGTAGCTCCATAAAAGCCGCTTGGCTTCTTAACCGTAATTTCATAGGGCGTTTCGGTTTTTCCTTTAAAATAGCCAAATAGCGTATGGTTGTTCAATACCACATTGGTATCTGTTTGGAAGTTGGTTCCGGCAGGTTCGAAGACAAAGTTTGCAGTGTCGGCATCCCAAGTGTCGTTTACCCAATATTCGATTTTGGCCAATTTGTTGGACTGAGGAATGATCCAATCGCAGGAATTGGGGTGTTCGACTTTAAGTTCGTTTCCGGTTTGGTCGAAAGCTTTCAACTCCTCCACAAAGCGTCCGAAATCATACACTTTGTAGGTTCCGGGCACCATTTTAGGGAAGGAATAGACTAGGTTTTCTTCTGAAAAGTTGGGTGTTTGCAGTTCTACTTTTAATCGATCGTCGGTAATTTTGGTGAGGTCTACCGAAAATTTCAGAGGGTTGGTGCCCAAAGCCGTAGAAAGGCCGCTCCAAACGAGGAGTAAAAAAAGGTATAGGCGTGGCATGCGGTAAAAATAGAAGATAGAATGGTTAAATAAAAAGATTTTTGAAAGTTTGGTGTTGGCCACCTATCCATTGGACAAGTTGACACTAAAGTCTGAATAAAATTCAGTTCCAATCGGCCAAGAAGAATGGAGAAGGTTTCTGTTTTTTAGCCTAGTTAAGCCTCGATTAAGGCTCGGGCATTTTCCATAGCGGGGGCCGACACTTTTCCGTCGCTCAACATAGCGGCCACTGCACTGACTTTTTCTTCAGGACTTAAAATTCTAATTTGGGTGGTTGTTTTTCCTTTTATTTCCCCTTTGAATACAAATAAATGATGGTGGGCTCGAGCAGCTACTTGGGGTAGGTGGGTAATGGCCACCACCTGCATTTTTTGCGAAATACCTTTCATTAAATTAGCGATTCGGGAGGCTACTTCGCCCGAAACACCGGTATCGATTTCGTCCAATATCAAACTGGGCAGTTCGGCTTTTTGGGCCAAGCTTGCTTTTATAGCCAGCATCAAACGCGATAATTCCCCGCCCGAAGCCGCTTTAGAGGCATCTTTTAGTTCAGAACCTTTGTTGGAGCTGAACATCCAATAAATAGCATCCATTCCCAAAGGGCTAGGCTCTGGTAAGGTTTGTACTTGAATTTCGAATTGGGCATTAGGCATCGAAAGTTCAACCAGCACGTTGGATACAAGTTTAGCGAACACCGTAGCATATTTACTTCGCTCGATGCTAAGTTTTTGGGCTACTTCTTTGTAGGCTTGCAAGGCTTTTTCTACTTCTGATTCGGCTTTGGTTCGTTCGGCGTCGAAATTCTCAGCTTTGGAAATCGCTTCTTCCAATTGGGTTTGTAAGCTTAAGAGTTGTTCCACTTGTTGCAGGTTGTGTTTACGCAGCAAACGGTAAACCTTATCGAGGCGTTCGTTTACTTCATCCAATCGAGCCGGATTATCCACCACCGAATCGCCATAGGAATCAAGTTCTTGCACCAAGTCTTTGAGATCGACCAAAACCGTTTGTACCCTTTCCAAATAGGGCAGGGTTGATTCATCAAGTTTGGATAAACTGGACAAAAAGCCTTTTAAGGTATTGAGGTTGGAAAGGATGGTAAAGTCGCCATTTTGAAGAGCATCCACTGCCCCAATTACCAAGGTTTTTATTTCACCTGTATTCTCCAATCGTTTTTGTTCCGTTTCCAACTCTTCTACCATGCCCGGACTCAACTTGGCTTCTTCCAATTCGTTCCATTGAAATTGGTTGAAATCCAGGTTACGTTTCAGTTCCGCTTCCTTTTGTTGAAGTTCTCTAAGTTCTTTTTTCTTGGCATCCAACTGTTTGAAAAGCTGTCCGATTTCAAGCAGCAAGGCTGAATTTCCTGCAAATTGGTCGAGGGAGCGTAATCTGAATTGGGAGTCGGCGGCATCCAGGTTTTGATGTTGGGAGTGAAGGTCGACAATCAATCGAGAAAACTCCTTTAATACGGCCAGGTTTACAGGGGTGTCATTGATAAATGCCCGGGATTTTCCTTCCGGATTGATTTCTCTGCGAATGATTGTTTCGTTGGCATAATCCAGATCGTTTGCCTGAAAAAAAGCTTGAACAGAAAGGTTTTGAAGACTCATCACCAGTTCTACCACACATTTTTGCGTTTTGTCGCGAAGGGAGGTGCTATCGGCCCTTTCGCCCAGTGTAAGTCCTAAAGCCTGCACCATAATTGATTTTCCAGCACCGGTTTCGCCTGTGATTACATTGAATCCTGAGGAAAATCGCACCTCCAGGTCGTCGATGATAGCAAAATTCTTTATGGAAAGACTTTCAAGCATGTTGCAAACTTAGTGCAATATGGAATTCTAAAAAAAGAAGGTAGGGCAAGATTTTAACAATGAAAGAAGAAGAGAGAAAAGAGAAGAGAGAAAAGAGAAGAGAGAAAAGAGAAGAGAGAAAAGAGAAGAGAGAAAAGGGAAAAGAGAAGTGAGAAAATGGGGTGGATTGAGGTGATTGTGTTTGTTTTTGCAGAAAATCAGGGGTTAATTTCAAGTTTTCGGCAGTTTTCAAATAAAACTATGCGTAAGAAGTAGAGAATTTAAAATCCTTGATTTGTGGTATTATTAGAGAAAAATGTTCTAAAAATGCGGTTGTGGATGCGTAAGATATTGTTCAAAAGAGTCTTTTTATTTGGAAATACCGTTGCACATTTGCATCGTCAACCTTTTAAAATTAAAGACATGAAAAACAAATTAATCCTAATGTTTGCATTTATAGCGGGATGCTTTAGTGCAATCGCCCAAGGTAATTTTTACATTACGGGCACCGTTTCCGGCCTCAATGGCCCCGCCGGAAATGTACAAGTATGCGTGGCTACCGACTCTACGGTTCAATCGAATTTTAGCTATTATGATTGTACCGTCACCGATTCGAATGGGTATTATTCGTTCGGAATTCCAGGTGGTTCTATTCCTGGACCAAATGTAGTTTATACAGTTTCTATTTTAGCTTGTGGCACTATAACAAGTGGTCAGGTTCAAAACAACCAAGGTACGGTAACTCAAGTTGACCGTGATTTTAGTTTGAGCTGTGATCCATCTGCAACGCCTTGTCAGTCGGCCTTTGTTTACTCCCTTTCCAATACTGGCGAAGTATATTTTCAGCAAACTGTTGGAAGTGGATTCAATTACGACTGGTCATTCGGTGATGGTTCAACTGCTTCAACGAGCGATCCGGTGCATGTTTATTCTGGAAATCCATCGGATAGTTTCCAAGTGTGTTTAACTATTTATAATTCAAATGGATGTCAAAGTACAAGTTGTCAATTTATTTACCCTATTCCTAATTCGAATTCAGGATGTGATGCAAGTTTTGCCACCTACGACAGCACTGCCAATGTAATTTATTTCTTGCCAAATAGTCCAAGTCAGGATTTGATTTATTCTTGGGATTTTGGTGATGGAAGTGCGCTTGGTACATCTATGTATCCAAATCATTACTTCTCAAACGGAACTTACAATGTATGTTTAAGTGTTTACAACATGGTTGATTCATGTTTTGATCAATTTTGTCAAACTATTGTTGTGAATGATTCAGTTGTAGGTCCAAACTGCCAAGCATCTTTCACCTATTCATATGTAAGCAACAATACTATTGCCTTCCAACAAACCTCTTCTTCTCCTGCCAATTCATACAATTACTCTTGGAGTTTCGGAGATGGTTCTGGTGCATCAACAGGCGATCCAACGCATACTTTTGCTGTATCTGGTCAATATGATACTGCTTATGTATGTTTAACGATCTTCGACAATGCCGGTTGCCAAAGCACTACTTGCCAGTATATTTTTGTTTCTGACTCCGTTATTTCAGGGGATTCTTGTAATGCCTATTTCACCTATACCTTATCGCCAGCCAACGACTTAGAAGTTCAATTTACTTCTTACAGTAGTCCAAACGCGCAGTATGTTTGGTCTTTTGGTGATAATACTTCGTCAACCCAAGCAAATCCAACGCATCTTTATCCTTCAGCTTCTTTTTACACTGTTTGCTTAACTGTTTATGGTGCTAATGGTTGTCAGAACTCCTACTGCGGACAGGTTAATACAGGAACTTTCCAGCCAACCTATACCATCTATGGCTCAGTTATGGCCGATTCAATGAATGTGACCGACGCTACTGTTTATTTGATTTCTGTTGATTCAACTAATCTTGGTTTAGCTTTAAATTTAGTAGATGCCGTAGCCGATTCAAATGGTTACTTCCATTTCGATGGACTTAGCGCTGGAACCTACTTAGTAAAAGCTGCTTTGAATTCCTCTTCACCTGACTTTGCTAATTTCTTGCCTACTTACTATGGTAATAGCTTGTTCTGGTCGGGTGCTTCATATGTATTCTCTGCTTCAAGCACTTATTTGATTATTGATTTAGTAGGTGGAAACAACCCTGGTGGTCCTGGTTTCATTGGTGGATTGGTTAGTCAAGGTGCCAACAAAACCGAAGGCCCTGGTGATCCGATTAACAATGCCCAAGTAATGGTGTTGAACATGAGCAACCAAGCCTTTGCCTACGAAATGACTGGAGCTGATGGAGCCTTTGCTTTCCCTAATCTTCCTTATGGAACTTACCAAGTGTATACCGAAGTATTAGGATTGCCAACTACGCCTGTGATCGTTACCATTGAGCCAGGTAATACCGAAATCAATAATGTTGAGGTGGTTATCAATTCGGATGGTGTAACTACCGGAATTGAAAAAAACCCAGCTTTGGTTGAAATGACAGATTTGTTCCCTAATCCAGCTAAAGAATCGGTTCAATTGAATTTGAATTCAAAAATCGAAGGAGAGCTTAGTGTACAAATCGTAAACATGTCTGGTATGGTAGTTAACAGCCAAGTTGTTAAAGCCAACAAAGGACAAAACACCATTGTTCTGCCTGTACAATCTTTAGCTGCTGGTATCTACTCTGTTAAAGTTGCTACTGAAAACACTAGTATCGTGAAAAGAATTGTGAAGTTGTAGTTTATATGGTTAATTAATGGGAAAGCCTGCTCCTTAATTGGGGCAGGCTTTTTTTTGTGAATTGGTTAAAGAATCCACTATAAACCCAAATTAATCAATAGGAGGATTTATTAATCCGAACTACTTGATTTAGTTGGGTTTACCCCTCCCGAAGAAATTTCGGGATAGCAGTTGTTGTCAATTTGGCTATACAAATTGATTTACAACTGGTTAATCCTTTATGCATTTCTAATGCGTAATCTGGGATAAAATTGAGCAGAGTTCTATGAATTTGGGACAAAAAAGGCGGGCTTTTCAACCCGCCGATTTTGCTTCCAATCTTTCCAGGAAAAATCCCAATCCTTTCCAGAGAGAAATTATCCTAAATGGGTAAATACCAAGAGGCATAGACAAACCCAGGTAATACCTAAAATAATGTTCATGAGTGAATTCGATGTTGTTAAAGCCTTTTTCATTGAGGTGGATTTTAGTTGTTTGATGCCGCAAATATCCACCGCTGGTTTGGCTTGGCGCTTAACAAAGGTTAATTTCGTTCAGGCTCAAGCTAGGCTACAACACAAACAACTCCTTCCGGCGAGGAATACTCACTTTCCCAAAGCCTCGTTCCATGAATTTCTCCTTGAAACTCAATATAGTTTGCTCCTCTCCATGCACTAAAAATATCTCCTTAATTTTAGTCTTGTCCTGGCATTCCAAATAGGTGAAAATACCTTCGTAATCAGCATGCGAACTATAACTTTCGAAGTTGTATATCCTAGCTTTTACTTCGAATAGTTCACCAAAAATCTTTACCTCTTTGTTACCATCCCTTAATCTACCACCAAGACTATCCGGCGTGCAATACCCGATCAACATAATCGCATTGTTCGGATCTTCAATATTGTTTTTGATATGGTGTTTTACCCGGCCAGCTTCAGCCATTCCACTGGCCGAAACGATGATGCAGGGTTCTTCCTTTTTATTCAAGGCTTTACTTTCTTCGGCATCCTTAATGTAGGTCAGGTTTTTGAAATGAAAGGGGTTTTCGTCCTTTTTCATATAGTCCAAAATATCCTGGTTGTAACATTCGGTATGGCGCAGCATCACTTCGGTTGCCTTGTACGAGAGCGGACTGTCTACATACACCGGAATATTTGGGAGGGCACCCACTTTTTGCAGTTTATCCAAGGCATAAATTAAGGTTTGGGTTCTTCCCACGCTAAAGGCAGGAATAATCAGCTTCCCTTTTTTATGCACACACACTTTTTCTACAATTTCTAAAATATGCTTTTCGGCTTCGGGCAAACTGTCGTGTAATCTATTTCCATACGTGCTTTCGCAAATCAAATAATCGCATTGGGCGAAAGGTGCTGGGTCTTTCAAAATGGCCGTATTGTAGCGACCAATATCGCCTGTGAAGGTAATGCGCTTGATACCATCGGGCGTTGAAATTGATAAGTGAGCAGCTGCACTACCTAGCAAATGGCCGGCATCGGTGTATTCCAAAACTGTATCATCGGCAATGTCAAATGGCGTATTGTAAGGCAAAGGGATAAACAGTTCCAAGCAGGCTTCCACATCTGCCTCATCGTACAAAGGCTCGATAGGTTCTTCGTTGCGGAGCAAGCGTCTTTTGTTCACGTATTTGAGGTCGTCGGTTTGGATATGGGCTGAATCGGCCAGCATAATTCTACACAACGAAATCGTGGCCGGTGTGGCATAAATTTTACCAGTAAATCCTTCTCTTACAAGGCGGGGCAGCAAACCCGAGTGGTCGATATGCGCATGTGAAAGTACAACCATATCGATAGTTCGGGGGTCAAATCCAAAATGTCGGTTCAGATCGTCTTTATCTTTGTTATGACCTTGAAACAGTCCACAATCCAGCAAAATTCGGTTGCCGTTGGGTGTCACCACCAAGTGCTTCGAACCTGTTACCGTTCCGCCAGCACCAAAGCTTTGAAAAATAAGTTGTCCTTCCAATACCTAAACAATTTGTGCAAAGATAGTGGGCCTTCCTACTAAAACCTCGGTATTTAACATTAGTAATAGTTTTTCTTTCTTTATTAGGCGGGTCCCATTCGCCACAAGCATTCTCCGCTGATTTGGCAGTATACTGGGCTCATGGTCGGGCTATTCACTGCTAGTCCTCGGTCTGCTCCGTGCCTCCGCATCCCTGTGGGCTATCCGTTGCTATCCCTACCCGGACGGGAGAAGGTAAAGTGAGGAAAGAGAAAAGAGTAGAGAGGAAAGAGAAAAGAGAAGTGAGTTATGAGATATGAGTTATGGGATGTCCTTGATTGGTAGTTCGGTATTATTTTCTATTTTCTCACTACTCTTTCCTCACTACTTTTTCCCTCCTATTTATTGCCCCGGCATGGAATACTACTGCCCAGTACTTCACCAAAAACCGGGCACGAAGAACCCCGGGTAGCGATAGAGCGTGATACCCCACAGGGCTGCGGAGGCACGGAGCAGACCGAGGAGTATTAGCGAAAGCGCGACCTTTTCGGCCCAGGAAAATGGTTTATTCGGGGTAGTATGGTTATGGCCGAAAAGGGACCCGCCAAAAAATTCTATCCAATCAAATGCAACTACATTCGAAAGCTAGTCCTTTGATTTTGGACTGTTCCTTTCCCCAAAAATAGTCGGTTTAAAATTTCCATTTCCCAGTCTTGATTCTTCATGGGCCTACTTTCTTTTCCATTACCTTTGCCCCCTCAAAATTCTAGCTATGGATGCCTATGAATCCCTTCGGTACGACGAGTTGTTTTTCGAAGCCGACGCCTTGATTGCTCAAGGGAAAATTACCGAAGCCATTTCAACCCTCGAGAGTATTCTTGCCTCCGAGCCCTCGTATGGTAAGGCCTACAACCATTTAGGCTGGATTTACGAGACCAAATACAAGGATTATTTGAAGGCCGAGGAGTTTTATAAAAAATGCTTTGCCTATGCGCCAGAATATCCGGCGGTTTATGTGAATTTGGCTGTTGTACTGTCTACCTTGGGCAAATACGACGAGCTAAAACGCATACTGGAACGGGCTCTAACGGTTGCCGGAGTAGAGAAATCGACCATTCATAACGAGTTTGGCATAATGTACGAATTGCAAGGTGAGTATAAATTGGCCATTGAAAGTTATAAAAATGCCATTCGCAATTCGCTCAACGATGTGAATGTTGAAACGTATCGTAAATCCATCCAAAGGGTAAAAACCAAGATGGAAGTCCTTTTTGAATAAACTACAATCCACCCCTAACCATGTTCGATAAAATATACCAATACAATTTTCCAACCCGTATCCGTTTTGGTGCCGGAGCCATGCTCGAAGTAGCGCCTCATTTGAAACAAGAAGGTTTTTCCCGTCCGTTGGTGGTAACCGACCCCGTGGTGAAAGATTTGCCCTTTTTCAAGCAGTTGCTTGCCTCGCTCGAATCACAAGGTTTGAAACCTACGGCGTTTTTTGATATCCATAAAAATCCGGTGAAAAGTGATGTGCTTAAAGGCGGCGACGTGTTCGATTCAGAAAAATGCGATTGTATTGTAGGGATAGGAGGGGGAGCCGCCTTGGATGTGGCACGTGCCATTTGTTTGCGCATCAACCACCGCCGCGACTTGTTCGATTACGATGATTTGATCGGTGGAGACCAATATGTAACCGAAGAGGTACCTTATTTTGTAACCCTTCCTACCACCAGTGGAACGGGAAGCGAAGTAGGTCGTTCGGCCATTATCAGCGAAGACGATACCAAACGCAAACGGATTTTGTTTTCGCCTAAGTTGTTGGCTAAAGTGGTTTTTGCCGATCCGTTATTAACCATGGATTTGCCGGCTTTTGTTACGGCAGCCACCGGAATGGATGCCTTGACCCACAATATGGAAGCGTTTTTGGCTAAAGGTTTTCATCCTATGGCCGACGGAATCGCCTTAGAAGGAATTAATTTGGTGGTAAATTCGATTGAAAGGGCCACCAACAAACCTGATTTAGAAAGCCGTAGCAAAATGATGATAGCTTCGTTGATGGGAGCTGTTGCCTTTCAAAAAGGATTGGGTGTGGTTCACTCCTTGGCGCATCCGCTCAGTTCTTTGTTAGACACCCACCATGGTTTGGCCAATGCGGTGAATATTCCCTATGGCATGAAATTCAATATCGAAGGATTTGAGCATCGTTTCAAACGCATTGCTACAGCCATGGAATTGAAAGAGCAAAGTGGCGAAGCTGTAGTGAAAGCCTTGTTTGATTTGAATACCCAAATTAACATTCCGCATAAATTAAGTGCGATTGGTGTAAAACAGGAGCATTTGGATACCTTGGCTGATTTGGCTGAGGCAGATTTTTGTCATCCAAATAACCCGAAACCCGTTTCTCGTCAAGATTTTAGAAACATTTACCAAGAAGCTCTTTAAGAAGGTAAGCAATGGATTACAACCTGCTCAAATCCTTGCATATCATTTTTGTGGTAACATGGTTTGCCGGACTTTTCTACATCGTTAGGCTTTTCATTTACCATGCCGAGACCAAGGAGTTGGCCGAGCCTGAACGTAGCATTCTTCAAAAGCAATACACCAAGATGGAGTATTTGCTATGGAATGTGATTACCCAGCCATCTATGGTTTTTACCATCGTGGTGGGGCCAGCCCTCGCTTGGGTGATGGGGATTTTCCAATCGGGTGAGGCTTTGAAAGCCAATCCTTGGATGCATGCCAAATTGCTGTTTGTCGCTCTATTGCTAGCCTACCATTACTCTTGTCATTTGCTTTACAAGCAGTTGCAGCGAGGTGAAATAAAATACAAATCCAGTCAATTGCGGATGTGGAATGAGGTGGCCACCTTATTGTTGGTAGCCATTGTATTTATTGTTGTGTATAAAAGTTCGTTGGATGCAGCCAAAGCCTTGGGCGGATTTATCGTCTTCGCTGTGGTACTGTTCCTATTAATCAAATTAGCCAAACGTTTAAGAGAAAAACCCTAAAATTATGACTGAGAATTATAAATGTAAAATTCGTGTACAGATCCGTTTTGGCGACACCGATGCATTGGGCCATATCAACAATGCCAAATACCTAAGTTATATGGAGGTAGCCCGGATAAAGTACTTTGACGACCTTTTTGGACAATCCATTGATTGGAATGAAGAAGGGTTTATTTTGGCGAAGGCAGAAGTTAATTTCAGGAAACCTATTTTCCTTACCGATACCATTGATTTGCATGTTCGGACCTGCCGATTTGGAACCAAAAGTTTTGACATGGATTATGTGTTTATCCGCACCGACAAGGAGGGGAAGCAAGAGGTGGTGGCCACGGGGTTAACAGTGCAAGTGACTATGAGTTTCAGAAACCATACCTCCATTCCAGTTCCACAACGCTACAAAGAAATAATCGAGGGGTTTGAAGGTGTTCAGTTTTAACCATTAAAGACTTGGGGTGTGTATCTCCAAATTCTGACTTAACTTTGTCAAACATGGTAAAGCACTTTTTGCTTCTATTTTTTCTTTTGTATGGAATAGGATTACAGGCCCAAGATACCATTCCTGACTATTTCCCTCAGCAAGAAGGAATTGATGCGAATTCACATATACAAAGTTACGATCTCGGAAAGGAGGTTCGTCAATTTAGGATGGTGCATAAAACCAATCCTTTTACCTTGTTGGTAGGAAATACGCCCTTCAATTCGGAACTGAGGTATATGAACGAAACGGTTCTATACAAGCAGCTCACCCTTATGCTGAGTGGTTCTTATTTGTTTAAAGGGGTTATGCTTCGAATGATAGAGAATGTGGATTCGAACAAACTAAATGGATCACCCAAGCTTGCTTTAAACGGTTTTAGGTTTCAGGTAGGTTTGCGGTATTATCCTATTGCTAGAATTAGGGCCCCAAGAGGCTTATGGGTTGGTCCTCATTTTTCCTATTTGAACTATACGATTAAGCCTAAAAATACAGCTAGTGTTGATGCTATTTCGGTTACTCATTGGAATGTGAATTTATTGTTTGGCTATCAATTTATAGCTGGTCGGGTTTGTTTCGATTTGTATGCGGGTTTAGGTTATAAAAAGAACGACTGGTATTATATTGATGCATCAGGAAAGGCAAGGATGAACGAGGTTTATGAAGCCTATGGCTATTATTCCATGCCATTTAAACTAAACTTTGGTGCTAATTTTGGACTTGCATTTTAACTATGGAACAAACACCACCTTTAGCCAATAAATCTGTTTGGTTACAGCTTTTGGCCTTCTTAATCCTTTGTTTCTGTTCCCTTTCCGTATCGAGTTTTATTGGGCTGATGCTAATAAAATTTGTCTATGGTATAGCCGTGTTGGATATTTCTGTTTTGATGTCGGACCTTACCAATCCGATGGCTAAGCCTGCTTTGCGCATTCTTCAAATTTCGCAAGCCCTTGGTGGATTTGTGCTTCCCTCCTTGTTTTTTGCCCAATTAACGACCGGGAATGCATTGGAAGTAAAAGGAGCCTTGTCCAAACCCAAATGGATTGAACTGGCTTTAGGTGTTATGATTATTCTGTCAATGCAGCCAATCATCAATTTCATGTCGGAGTGGAATGCTTCATTGGATTTTCCGGATGCTTTTGGTTTTGAGCAATGGATGAAGGATTCAGAGGAAAAAAACGGGAAGGTGATAGAGATGTTTTTGCAGATGGAAGGAATTGGAGATCTGTTGATTACCGTATTTATGATTGGGATATTGGCTGGACTAGGTGAGGAGTTTTTGTTTCGAGGCACCTTGCAGCCTTTGTTTGAGAAGCAATTGGGCAATCGACATGCGGCTATTTTTCTAACGGCCTTTTTATTTAGCGCGTTGCATATGCAGTTTTATGGCTTTTTCCCTCGTTTTGTTTTAGGAGTAGGCTTAGGATACATGCTGTTGTGGAGTGGCAGCATTTGGGTGCCGGTTTTGGTTCATACGGTTAACAATTCTTTTGCTGTAATACTTTATTATTTGATTCAGCATAAGGTTGTAGACCAGTCGGTAGAGAAAATAGGCAGCGGTGATGGATTGAAAGCGGTAATACTTTCATTGGTTTTGAGTGTGTTTTTTTTAAGGCATTTGTATATAAAAAGGGGTAGGTATATGGAATGACAAGTTTTTAACTTGTCATTTGGGTTTTGCCAGTCTTAGACTGGCTGTTATAGACCCAGATTACGAATTAGTAATGGATAATCGATTAACCAGTTGTAAATCAAATTGTTTGGCCAAATCGAAAACGGCTGCTGTACCGAAATTTCTTTGGTAGGGGTGAACTCAACAAAATCAGAAAGTTCGGATAATTAAATCTCCTCTTTATTAATTTGATTAGTTCGTAATCGCGGCAAGGTTTAAAACAATAACTCTTGGAAAGATTTGGCCCAAATATCGAGATAAGTGATAGTTTCTTCGGGTAAATCGAAATTGGGGAAAGCACTTACTTGCTTTGCCTTTGGTGCAGCCCGAATCCACTTTCAAACTTTACTATATGCGGTAAATTTATGTCTTTTCAAATAGTATTTCAAGTTTCATCCTCGTTCGGATTGTTCACGTAAGTCGGAGTATTATCCAAATTGTCGCGATCAATTATTTGAACTTGCAAAAGCCCAGCCATCCCTGCATAGTTTTTGGCACTACTCAGGTTGTAATCCCAGGGATTTGTCACAATTAGTTCTTTTACAGGAATAGAATGGATAAAGTCCAGCTTTTGAAAGAAGAATTTTTGACTATACAGTTCAATCGGTCGATAGCCTTCTTGCCATAGTTTAAAGTACTGGTTATTAATATTGTACCTGCCATAGAAGGAGAGTTTGTCTAGAAGCCATTCTCTTTTCGTTTCTGTTTCTTCCTGCAAGGTAGATTCCAATTTTTTTGCTGTAAATTTCTTAAGGTCCCTGACAATTTCCCAAAGTTGAAAAGGTTCAGCTACATCTACTATCATATGGAGTCGGCTTGGCAAAAGGCACCAAGCATAAAGCTTAAGCCCCTTATTGGTTTGGCAGTACTCAATAGATTCCAAAAGCATATTAATATGTTCTTTTTGTGTGAATACATCAATCCAACCAGTGACCGTAAAGGTTATGTAAAGCGGATTGTTATTTTTGATTTTATATCGATGGTTCATTTTATTATGGTTTCAATTATTCAAGTCTAAGACTTTAATCCCCAAAGGCCCAAGTTTTAAACTTGGGCCACCCTTCCTTTCACCAATAAGTGATTCCCGATGCTGCATTCCAGGCATTTTCGCCTTTCGCAAAAGTTGTGTTTCAGCTCAATCAATCCCTGACTTTGCAAGGCATTCTCGGCCTTAAATCCTATGGTTTCATATCCTCTTGTCAATGAATTGTCTTCTGCCTTTGTCTCTTCCAAAAATTGAATGGCCTTTTCCTGCAACTGCTGTCCCAACTGCTTTTTATTTAACTCAAATAGCATTGGGACTACCGAATTGATCAGTATACTTTGAATGGCTGTTTCACCTAGGTGTTTGGACTTGGTTTGGGCTTCTTTCCCAAAGCGATAATGGGTCAGCCAATAATCTGATGGCTGGATTTGGAAGATACTTTCGATTGTTTGTATGGAACTTGCTTCAGCTAGTTGGGATAGTATCCGGTCGTTTTGGTGCAGCAAGGCCGCAAATTGGGCTATTCGCAGGGTAGGAAAGTTGCTAGGCCTTAGTCTTAGGAATTTCCATAGGTGACCGGGCATGGCTTGAAGCTTGAATTTGTTTTGCAAGAAGGCGTACTCTTTTTGCAGAGAATTGTAATAGGTGTCTTGCAACTGTTCTTCTAGCAATCCGGCCTGTCCAAACAGCAAGGCTTCGATTTGGAAGAGGGTGGAACGGTGTTTGCCGATGATGCTGAGTGGGATGGATTTGGCCAACATTTCAAAGGGAAGGGAATTAACAAAGAACCCGAAATTCTTGGCCAATAGGAAATAGAAGGATTCGTCGAGGTTGTTTTTGGTGAGGTTAAGGTAGGTTTCTATCTCTCCGGCTTTACGTTCTATGCGGTTTATAGCCAACCGTTGCACCCACATTTTCAACACCAGGGGTTCGGCCTGGACAAAGTCATTGGAACAAGGTATCCATTGTCTGGATTGCAGCAATTGCCGATAGTTTTCCCATATTTTCCAGTCTACTCTGTTTTTAAGCTCCAAGGTCGGTATGGGTTCTCCGTTTTTGCGGAGTATGATTCGGTCGTTGTCGAGTACGACATGTAAGATAATATTGTCGTAATTTTCGTCACCTGTATGCTGGTGTAAGTTCCAGTCGCTGGCATTGATATGGATTTCGATGTTGCCTGCCCAGGTGGTTTGTCCTAGCTTAATCAATCCATTTCGGAAGTCGGGGCCGGCATGGCTGTTTAACTCGCCAGGCTTGATAATGCTGAGCTCTTCGCCGGTGCTTGTTTTGAGGTTTTCTAGGTTGAATAGACGAAATTGCCAGAGATAAAAAAGGAATCGTTCGGTCATAAAAGAAAGGAATTAATAATTTATATTTCGATTACAAATGTATAAATAATTCGTAAAAATTTGAAAAATTTAGTTTTTCAGAATGCAAGGAAGCTTGAATTTGTAGGTTATTTTTGCCCGTCATGAACGGATACGTCGATCACCTTAAAGACCAAGGAAGAAGAAGGCAGCTTTGTCTGCAACTGAAAGAAAAGGGCATCGTTGATCCCTTGGTTTTGAAAGCGATTGAAAAGGTGCCTCGCCACTGGTTTCTTGATTCGGCCTTTTACGACAAGGCTTATACCGATATGGCTTTTAAAATCGGGGCCGGACAAACCATTTCACACCCTTCTACTGTAGGTTTCCAAAGCCAATTGCTCATGGTGGAAAAGGGCGAAAAGGTGCTTGAAATCGGAACAGGCAGCGGCTACCAAACCGCCATTCTGTGCGAACTGGGCGCCAAGGTGTTTTCGGTGGAGCGACAAAAAGCCTTGTACGACCGCACCAAAGTGGCCTTGCCTGCCATGGGTTTTCAAGCTAAATTGTTTTACGGCGACGGGTACCAAGGTCTGCCTACCTACGCGCCTTTCGATAAAATTATCGTTACGGCCGGTGCTCCTTTTATTCCGCCGGCTTTGGTGGAACAACTCAAGCCGGGCGGAATCATGGTAATTCCGGTGGGCGAAGGCGATAAACAGGAAATGCTTAGCCTGGTTAAAGACCCCCAAGGAAAGGTGGAAACCTATAAATATGGCGATTTTAAATTTGTTCCCCTCCTGGAAGAGAAATCGCATTAGTGCTTGTTTAGAGTTATGAACAATTGAAATTTTTTCGAACAAACATCCTAATTTTGTATTCGTCAAGGACGGAAATGTTCTTCCGTTTTCTTGGTTTTATTTTTTAAACCTTTTCAATATCAATACAATGCCAAACGAAATCATCGGCCGCATTTTCAAGTTCGCCGGCGAAACTACTGGACAAGGTGCCAATGGACCATGGGTAAAATCTACCGTAATTCTTGAAACAACTACCGACCGCTACCCCAAAAAGGTGGCTTTGCTTTTTTGGACCGATAAAGCCAATGAAGTAAAAACCTACCAAGTGGGCGACGAGGTGCGGGTGGCTTTCGATGTGGAAAGTCGCGAATACAACGACCGCTGGTACACCGATTTGCGTGCCTGGAAAATCGAACGTTTGGGCGCTACAGCAACGCCTGGTGCTTCCTATGCCCAGCCACAAGTTCAACCTGCAGCTGCTTCGGCCTATGCTCAACCCGCCAGCAACGGTGCCGATTCGTTTAACCCAAGTTTGGCCCCTGCCGACGACGATTTACCTTTCTAATTAATCCTTTCTTAATACCCGAAGCCGATGCCAAAAGTGTCGGCTTTTTTTTATTCCTTTTTTTGGCGGGCCCCCTCCGCCTAATACAGCTGTGGTGCTGAATCTAAGCAGTCTGCAAGGGCGTCGGGTCAGGCTTTCGGCGCTAGTCCTCGGTCTGCTCCGTGCCTCCGCATCCCTGTGGGCTAGACTGCCTCTATCCTTGCCCGAAACCCCGCTCCTGGCTTTGGCTAAAAAACAAACTGTACCAATCCGATTTGAAAGTAATCAGGGTTAATTCCAGCACTACACCCCGCGTGAGGGATCGCAACGGAAAGCCCACAGCCCAGCCGAAGCTTAGCGGAGGATGGGCGAGGACTTGCAGTGAAGAGCCCGACGCTTTTGCCCAGCACCATCTGGAAATCTGGCACAAAAGGTTTTGGCAAAAGCGGCACGCCCCAATAGATTTATACACCCTAATAAACTTTTTCAACTTTGTAGCATCCAAGCTCGGAAGGCTATTGTACTGCAATTAAATCCATTACCTTCGCACTCCGTTTTAAACCTATGTGGCAAGTTATCGGTAGAATTCTCCTTAGACAACGATTGGCAATTTTGCTGGTTACCTTGGCTATTACGGCTTGGTTTGGTTGGCTTTCAAGTAAAAATGAAATTAGGTACGATTTTGCCAAACTGCTGCCAACCGACGATACCACTTATATCGAATACGACAAGTTTAAAAAGACTTTTGGGGAAGATGGAAACGTATTTGTAATTGGTGTCACGGACTCAAACCTGTTTCAACTGGATCATTTTTTGAAATGGTACGACCTTAGTCAAACCCTCAAAGAACTGAAAGGAGTAGAAGGTGTGGTGAGTGTTGCCAGTGTGTTTAATCTCAACCGCAACGACTCGCTCAAGAAATTCGAGTTCAAACCTATTCTTAACCGCCGTCCCCGTTCCCAAGCAGAATTAGACTCTTTGAAGGCCCAGATTTTTTCCTTGCCTTTTTACCGCGATATTCTATACAATCCCACCACCCACAGCTATATGATGGCGGTTACCATGGACCGCAAATTACTGGACAGCAAAGGCCGAAATGAATTTATCCAAAAGGTTCAAGAAATCGGCGATGCCTACAGTAAATCAGCCGGTATAGAAGTCCATTATTCGGGTTTGCCTTACATCCGAACGGTGCTTTCGGTGCTGGTTCAGCGCGAGTTACGGGTGTTTATGATCTTGGCCTCCTTGGCCCTTGCCTTGATCATGTACTTTTTCTTCCGCTCTTTCAGTGTGGTTTTCTATTCCATGCTTACTGTTGGTATTGGCGTGGTTTGGTGCATGGGACTCAATGTGCTTTTTGGGTATAAAATTTCGGTTCTTACGGCGATAGTGCCCACCCTGTTGATTGTGCTGGGCGTCCCCAATTGCGTATTTATCCTCAACAAATACCACTTCGAATTTCGCTCGCATGGCAATAAAGTAAAAGCCCTGATGCGGGTGATAAGTAAAGTAGGAAATTCTACCTTTTTAACCAATGCCACCACTGCGGCCGGCTTTGTAACCTTTGCGTTTACCGAAAGTCAGGTAATAATGGAATTTGGGGTAATCAGTACCATCGCTATTATGATTCTGTATGTGCACAGTATCACCTTGATGCCTATTATTTTGAGCTACCTGCCGGCTCCTTCCAACAAGGATACCAGTCACCTCGAAAGCAAGTACACCAATAAAATTGTTGATTGGATTAGCTACATCATCCATTATCACCGCAATCTAATTTATATTGTTTCCTTCCTGTTTGTGGGCTTGGGCGGGTTTTACATTTCCAAGATTAAAACAACGGGAAACATCGTCGACGACCTTCCGCAAAATCACCCAGTGCTGAACGACCTCCACTATTTTGAAGAAAATTACCACGGGGTGATGCCGTTCGAAATTAGTGTGGATACCAAGAAAAAAGAGGGGTTATGAATCCGAGTGTATTCAGGAAATTGGAGAAATTGCAGGATGTTTTGGCCGAATACAAGGAATTTGCCCGTCCACTTTCAGTCAACGAGGTGTTGAAGTTTTCAAAGCAAGGCTTTTACTATGGCGATAGTACGAAATACAGTCTGCCTTCCAGCCAAGAGCAGGTATTCATTCTGCAATATGTGCAGGTAGGCAAGCAAAAGCAAAACATGCTGAAAAGTTTTATTGATAGCAACAGGCAAATTACCCGAGTAAGTGCTCATATGAAAGATATTGGAACCTTGGAACTGCACCGTATTAAAACCGAATTGCGACCCAAAATCGATAGCATTTTCGATCCCAAAAAATACGAGGTAACCATGACTGGAACCAGTATTGTATTTTTGAAAGGTACCGATTACTTGATTGACGATTTATATTCTAGCTTGTTCTGGGCCTTGGTTTTAACGGCCTTGTTAATGGCTGGGATGTTTTCAAACCTGCAAATGGTTTTCGTTTGTTTAGTCCCTAATTTAATTCCACTAGTGCTTACGGCCGCTATTATGGGTGTGGCAGGGATTGCCATTAAACCATCTACCATTTTAGTTTTTAGCATTGCCTTTGGTATCGCAGTCGATAATACCATTCACTTTTTGGCCAAATACAGGCAAGAGTTGAAGCACCATGATTGGAACATAAAAACTGCGGTAAATGCAGCCCTGAAAGAAGCCAGCATTGGTATTATTTATACTTCGGTAGTCTTGTTTTGTGGCTTTGGCATTTTTAGCTTTTCTACCTTTGGAGGTACAAAGGCCTTGGGTGTGTTAACATCTTTTACCTTGGTGATTGCAATGTTTTCCAATCTATTCATCCTTCCTTCCATGTTATTGAGTATCGATAAGGCCAATACGCGTAAAACCTTTGAGGATCCTTGGCTAAGGTATTACGATGAAGAGGAAGATGTGGATTTGGAGAAATTGGATATTAAAAAAGAGAATTAAAGCATTTCAGCTGCTTTCTTACCAATCAAACTACCCAATGCCACGCCCATTCCGCCCATTCTTACGGCAATGATAACATGTTCGTCCAGCTTTTTTAAAATACTGCTTCGGTTTGGTCCTAATCCCATAATGCCACTCCAGCGTTGCTCGATTTTGAAATTTTTTCCGGGTAGGATCATTTCCCTTAAATAGGTTTCGAGTTGCAGTTGAACGCGGGAAGTGGTTTTGAAGTCGAAGCTTGTTTCTCCAGAAAAGTCAAGGTTTCTGCCTCCACCAAACAGCACCCTATTCCCTACATTTCTGAAATAAAAATAGCCCCGGTCAAAATGAAAGGTACCTGAAAAGGGCAGGTTTTCGATTGGATTGGTTATCAAAACTTGGGCACGGCCGGGTTTTACATCCAATTCAGGTAGAAGCTGAGTAGCAAAGGCATTTGTGGCTAGGATGGTTTTTGCTGCAAACAAATCATGGCCTGTATGAAGTTCAATCTTTGTCCCATTGGATTGCGAAACAAGCGCTTTGCATTCCATTCCGTTCAAAACCATAATGTCATGTTCAATGCATTTTTTCCACAATGCCACCATTGTTTTTCCGGTATGGATGGCCCCTTCATACCGGTTAAAAAGCATATGCGAGGTTTGTTTGAATCCGAATGCAGCTATTTTTTCATCTACTTGGCTGTATGTGTCGGGATAACCAGTTATACTTTGTAACTGTTGGTTGAGGTGAGGAAGGGAATGAAGACAATGATTAAAGTGTTCTGATTCGGTTGGAGAAAAAAGTTCGAAACCTCCACAAGGGTCGAATTCGATGGCTTCATCGCCAAGGGTTTGCCGCAGGAGGGAAAGTCCGTCGAAACGGTTTTTGACTAGGTCAAATACCTCAGATTCAGATTGGGTAGAGAGGTCATCGCGTAGTTCGCCTGCACTCCCAAAACAAGCAAAACCGGCATTTTTTGTGCTGGCTCCCATGGGTAAAAGGCCTCTTTCCAAAACAAGGATTTTTGCTTGGGGGAACCTCAATTTCGAATGTAGGGCAGCACTAAGTCCGACAATTCCACCTCCAATGACCAAAATATCAGGATTAAAGAGCAAATTCTGGCTTTCCCAGTAACTTAAAGGAGGAATATGGTGTAAAAGCTTTCCCAATTTTGGAATCTTATTGTAATTGGACGATATTTGTAAACTTTTTAATCGAACAAGAAATTCAATGCTGCACAAACGTAGGCTGAAATTCCCAATCATCATACTGTTCTTCTTTATTTCCCTTCAAACTTGGTCACAAAATTTGGAGATAAAAGGAGTAGTGAAAGAAGGGAAAAAGAACTTGTCTGGAGTTACAGTTAAGTATATCGAAAAGGGCAGGGTAGAGGATGAATTTGTAACCACCGAAAACGGGAAAATTCTGTATAAGCTTGGATTGAAAACCGAATATATAGTTGAGTTTTCGAAAGAAGGGTATGTTACTAAAAAGCTTCAGTTTCTAACCGATATTCCGAATGATAGTTCCTCTAGGAACTCGGAGTTTACCTTTGTTGTGGAGTTGTTCAAACCCCAGGACAATACCAATGTTGGGATTTACAATAATCCGGTTGCAAAAATCAGTTGGGACAACAAAACTCAGGATTTCAACTACGACTTGGATTACAGTATGCAGTTCCAAAAGAAGCAGGAGGAAGTAGAAAAGGCGGCTGAAATTGCTGAAGATAAAAAGGCAGCGGAGGCAGCAGCAAAAGCTCAGGCCGAAAAAAAGGCAATGGAAGAGGCTAAAAAGCAAGAGGCTGCAGCTGCCAAAGCAAAAGCCGAAGCCGAGGCGAAAGCAAAGTCCGAAGCCGAAGCAAAGGCGAAGGCCGAGGCCGCTCGAATTGCTGCTGAGGCTAAAGCTAAAGCAGAGGCGGAAGCTAAAGCCAAAGCGGAAGAAGAAAAGCGTTTGGCCGCTGAGGCGAAAGCCAAGGCTGAAGCTGAGGCAAAAGCCAAAGCCAAAGCAGAAGCCGTTCGAATTGCCGCAGAAGCCAAAGCTAAGGCCGAAGCCGAGGCAAAAGCAAAATTGGAGGAAGAGAAAAGAATAGCCGCAGAAGCCAAAGCCAAGGCAGAAGCAGAGGCCAAAGCCAAGGTTGAAGAACAAAAACGTTTAGCAGCAGAAGCTGAGGCACAAGCTGAAGCAGAAAAGAAGGCTAAGGAGGAAGCAAAGAAAAAAGCCATTGCAGCGGCACAGGCGAAGGAAGAAGAAGATAAGCGGATTGCGGCAGAAAATAAAATGAAAGCAGAGGCAGAAGCAAAGGCCAAAGCAGAGGAGGAAAAACGATTGGCTGCCGAGGCACAATCAAAAGCCGAAAGTGAAAAGAAAGCCCAAGAAGAGGCGAAGAAAAAGGCAATTGCTGCTGCCCAAGCTAAGGCCGAAGAGGATAAACGTATTGCTTCCGAAAACAAGCAAAAGGCAGAAGCCGAAGCAAAGGTAAAAGCCGAAGAAGAAAAACGAATGGCAGCTGAGACAAAGGCCAAGGCAGAGGCCGACAAAAAAGCGCAAGAAGAAGCCAAGAAAAATGCCATAGCCGCCGCCTTAGCCCAAGCAGAGGAAGAAAAGCGCCTAGCGGCAGAGGTTTCTGCAAAGGCTCAAGCTGAAAAAATTGCACAAGAGGAGGAAAGGCGTAAAAGTATGGCTGCAGCCCAAGCTAAGGCGGAAGAAGATGCCCGAACTGCTGCTGAAAACAAGGCCAAAGCAGAGAGGGAAAAGGCACTTTTGGCCCAACAACAAGGAGCCGAAGAAGCCGACCAAAGGGCTGCCCAAGAAGCAGAGAGAAAGGCAATTGAAATAGAAATGAAAATGAAGGCCCAACAAAAGGCCAAAGAAGAAGCTTCGGAAAGGGCAAAACAAGAAGCAGATGCCAAATCACACTCCCAAGATGTAGTGGTGATGCAGAAAGCAGCCATAAGTGCAGAAGAAGAATTACGTCAAAAACAACAAAAGGCCTTTGAAGAGGCCCAACAAAGAAAGGTTCAAGCCGAAGAAAAGAAAAGACAGGAAGAAGAAGCAAAACGCCTTGCCCTGCAAAAAGCAAGGGAGGAAGCGGAAAATAGAAGGTTGGCCGAAAAGGAACAAGAGAAACTATATTTAGAACAACAAAAGGAGAAAAAGGCAAAGAATGATGAAGCTTGGCAAGATCGACAAGCGCTAGAAGCAGAAGTATTTGTAGAAAGTACCACCGCAGAAGAAAACAGAAAGGCAGAAGAAGCGCTAAGAATGGAGTTGGAAAGGAAAATAAGGAATGAGTTGGAAGCCAAGATGAATGAGGAGAAAAAGGCCAAACTCTTAGAAGAGGAAACTGCCGAAAGGGAAGCCGCTAAACAGAAAGCCCAACAGGAAAAGGAGTCGCGATTAGCAGAATACCAAAGGAAAAAGGAAGAATTGCTTCACCAAACGGCAAACTACAGAGAAACCCAAAAACAAAATAAGGATAGCCTTCGAAATGCTCAAAAGGCTGAATTCGAATCGGACAAGCAGAGGTCTTTGGAGATTGCTACCACTACAAAAACTGAAAGACAATTAAATAGGGAAGAGCAATTGGCAAGAGAGGCGAGGATAAGAGACTCGGTGCAAACTGCTGTAAAGGAGCAAAAGGCGAAACAAGCCGAAATCCATCAGTTGGAGAAAGAGAGTTTAACTCAAATGACAACTGAATACAGGGAAAAGCAAAAGCAGGAAAAGGATGCCACTCGAACAAGCCAAGTGGAGGTTTTTAACAACCAAAAACAAGTGTCGAAAGAAAAGGCAGACCAAGATAAAGCGGAATTTCAACAGAAAAGGGAGGCGCAACTTGCCAGAGAAGCTTTTGTAAGGGATTCGGTGAAAGCAGCTGAAACCGCCTTTAAAGAAAAGCAAAAGCAGGAATACGATGCAGCAAAAGCCCAATGGCAAGAAAAAACTAAAGAATACAGAACAGAAACCAAAGCCGAGAAAGATTCCTTAAGACAAGCACAGCTCACTGCCAATACCGAGGCAAAACAAACCTCTCTTGAAAAAGCAACGGCCGAAAAGGAGGCTAAAAAAAGAACGAGGGAAGAACAGTTAGCCTTTGATATGCAGAAGAGAGATTCGGCTAAAACTGCTGCCTCCATTGAAAAAGAAAGGCAAATGGAGTTGGATAGACTGAACAAAGCCGAGGCTGCAAAACTTGCAGCAGAGCATAAAGAAATGAGTGCTAAAGAAAAGGCTGAAATGGAAGCGGCCCGACTCAAACGCAATGAAGAGCAGTGGCAGGCTTCTACCGAGTTTCATGCCAAAAAGGATTTTGAAAAGAAGGCTAAGGAAATGGCCAAACAGGACGCCTTGAGCAAACAAGCAGAAATAGAAAAAGAACTAAGGGCAAAATTGGAGGCAGAGTATTCAGCCAAAAATGGACAAGTTTCAGTTGCACCGCTTGCAAAAACCAAGGCGGATTACATGGCTGAGCTTTACAAGAAGTATCCTGAAGGGGTATCCGAGGATATTATTCAAGAAACTAATAAAACCATAACTCGGGTAGTGGTAAACCGCGGACCCACTAATGTAAATGAATACCAAAAAGTAAAATGGAACTGGGGTGGTATTTACTATTTCAAAAATGGAGAAAATGCATCGAAGGAGCTATTTGACAGAGAAACGAAATGGTAATCGTCACATCCATAATGTATCCATTTTTAGGTAAACGATGATAGCACCATAAACCAGCATCGCGAAAATGACGCCTTTGCTGCTTTCATCGGCTTCCCATTTTTTGATAAAAAAGAAAAATAGTCCGGCATTGACCAATTGGGATAAGCCAATCAAAGGTGCCAATTGGCTTTGATGCATCAATCGGAAAATTACCAAATCGGGAAGGCTAGTTCTTAGAAAAATTAACCAGTACAAATACATGAAGATGGGAGGTAAAACCAACCCAGATAAGAAACCCGTTAGTTTCGAGTCTTTTTGCAATTTTATTTTACTTTCCATTGAATTCCCATTGGTTTAGCAACGAAACAGCATGGTGGGCGGTTAAATCAAATTGTACTGGAACTATAGATACATACCCATTTTCCAAAGCCCATTCATCGGTGTCTTCACCCTTGTCCATGTTAATGAATTTACCAGTAAGCCAATAGTATGGTCGACCTGTAGGGTCTTTTCTTTCATCAAATTCTTCCTTCCATTTGGCCCGGGCTTGTCGGCAAATTTTCATGCCTTTCATTTGATCCCAGGGGAGGTTTGGAATATTAACATTTAACAAAGTATCCTTTGGCAGACCATTTTTCAAAACCTGTTTTACCACCCTGGAAGCCACTTCTTTGGCAGCTGAAAAATCAGCTTCTAAGGAATAGTTCAGCAAAGAAAAGCCGATACTAGGAATACCTTCAATGGCCCCTTCCATGGCGGCACTCATGGTGCCCGAATAAATGATGTTGATGGAAGAATTGCTTCCATGATTGATTCCGCTCACACATAAATCTGGGGCCTTATGTAAAATCTGGTTTACGGCTAGTTTTACACAATCCACAGGGGTTCCGCTGCATTGGTAGCCCAGTACCTCTCCGTGTATTTCGGTTTTATATAATCGTAAAGGTTTGCTAATTGTGATGGCATGTCCCATAGCACTTTGAGGACTGTCTGGGGCAACCACTACCACATCTCCTATTTCCTGCATTGCTTCCACTAAAGCCCGAATGCCAGGGGCAGTAATTCCATCATCATTGGTAACCAGAATGGTAGGACGTTTTGACATAGCTTGATTCTTTTCTGCAAAATAAGACAATATTTGGGGGCGATAAAAAATTTATGGAAAGATAATCTTGGCTTATGCTTTATTTCGTTGACTTTTCTATATTTGACGATAATTTGACCATGAAAAAACTATTTACCCTTGCCCTGTTTGGTTTTACCGGATTAATTACCATTCAAGCACAGAACATCGTTCGAGGTCCTTATTTACAAAGTCCCAACTGGAGTGGTATTAAGGTAATGTGGCGTACTGATGCAGAAACAGCCTCAGTGGTAAAATATGGATTAAGTCCGAATGATTTAACCAATACAGCCTCGGTTCCTGGCATGGCAATTAACCATACCGTTGCCATTACTGGTTTAGATTCTTATACCACCTATTATTATGCCATTGCCGATTCGGCTGGCACCATTGTGGAAGGAGGAGATAATCAGCATCGTTTTAAAACTTGGCCAATGCCGGGGACAGTTCAACCCATTCGTGTATGGGGTATTGGGGATTTCGGTAAAGGAAATAGCAAACAAACGGATTGCAGAAGAGCCTACATGAATTACCAAGGTGCGTCAGAGACTGATTTGTGGATTTGGTTTGGAGATAATGTTTATGATGATGGAACGGATGCAGAATACCAGGCAAAGGTTTTTGATTCGGTTTATGGATATGATAGCATTTTTAATTTTTTGCCTTTTATGCCATCGCCGGGCAACCACGATTACAATTCGATTTCACCTGTAACAAATCCACAACCACCGCTCGAACACAGTGGTCCGTATTTCGATATGGTAGATGTGCCTAGGAATGGAGAAAGTGGTGGAGTAGCCTCTGGTAATGAATTGTATTATTCTTACGATTATGGCAATGCACACTTTTTATCCTTAAATTCTGAAATTGGTTCTTTATTTAGTTCTTCGGATGATTGGATTGGTGTGAATTTGATTAGTAGCTTTAATTCCTCTCCATTTACCAATTGGCTACATGCCGATTTACAGGCCAATACCAAACCTTGGGTTATTGCCTATTTTCACCAGCCACCGTATACTGCCGGAAGTCATGACGCAGATGCTTTTTGGGAAGTTTATATGAAGGCTATGCGGGAGAACATTATACCAATTTTAGAGCAATATGGAGTAGACTTAGTGGTTTGTGGACACAGCCATGTATATGAACGATCATACCTAATGAAGGGATTCTACTCCGATTTGCCTGATTTTAATGCCCAAACCATGGTTTTGGATGCAGGTTCAGGTAGAGAAGATTTAGGAGAAGCTTACCATAAAAACACGGTTGGTCCAAATGCTAACCAAGGTACGGTTTATGTAATTTGCGGTAACTCAGGCAGTAGCGATGATGCGGCTCCCCTAAATCACCCTGTAATGTATGCTGGATATGGCTGCGACACCTGCGTAGGAACTTTTGTAATGGATATAGTAGATAACCGGTTAGATGGTAAACACCTGAATGGAAAAGGAGAGATAATTGATCATTTTACTTTGTTTAAGGATGCAGATTCAACTTCCAATACTGCCATTCAAAAGCTTCCCAATTCCAAACATTTGATTTCCGATGTAACAGTTTTCCCTAATCCATTTAGTAAAACTGCGGAGTTGAAATTTACCTTGTCACAAAAGCAAAAAATAAGGGTGGAAATGTGTGGTATGGATGAAAAAAATCTGCTTTTACTTGATGCGGAGTTCAAGGCTGGTGAACATACTATTGGTATCAATGCCTCCGACCTAGGTCTAGCTTCAGGGGTGTACGGCATTATGATATCATCGCCCACCCATATGCTAAGTCGAAAAGTGGTTCACGTCAAATAGGATTCCCTAATTTTAACATTTATAAAAGAAAAAGCTCGAAAAATTAAAGAGGAGTAATTTAGGTCGTTCGAAAAAATTGAATAACCAAGCCCTTCTTCGGGGTTTTTATCTTGTTTGTTTTTCAGGTTAAATCTGCAGCCCAAACTTTTATCTTTGGGCAAATATTCTCATGAAATATACTGCACTTCCGAACGATTTATTTTTAGAAAATCGCCAACGTTATAAAAACAAACTGAAATCCAACTCGGTGGCCATTTTTCATTCCAATGAACAAATGCCGCTGAATGGTGACGCCATTTATCCGTTTCGCCAAAACAGTGATTTCTTTTATTTAACAGGGATTGATCAGGAAAAATCCATCTTGATTCTCGCACCTGATTGCCCCAATTCGGATTATAGAGAAGTGTTGTTTGTAGTAGAAACAAACGAGCATTTGGCCACTTGGGAAGGTCATAAATATACCAAACCTGAAGCAACCGCAACTTCGGGTATTCGAAAAGTAATGTGGGTTGAAAGTTTTGAAGCAGTTTTGAATTATGTGCTCTGCCATGCTGAAAACGTATACCTCAACCTGAATGAAAACGACCGGTCGAGCTGGACAGTTCCCTACAAAGACCTCCGTTTTGCTAACGAGCTAAAAGCCAAATTTCCGTTGCATTCGTACCATCGATCAGGACCAATTATGGCCGAATTGCGTGCTATAAAATCTTCCATTGAGGTAGATATGCTAAGAAAGGCTATTTCGATAACGGACAGTGCTTTCCGAAGGGTTTTGAACTTTGTGAAACCGGGTGTAATGGAATATGAAGTGGAGGCGGAAATCATCCATGAATTTATTCGAAACAGAGCTACCGGCCATGCCTATGAGCCAATTATTGCATCGGGAGGAAGCGCTTGCGTGCTGCACTATATTGAAAACAATAAACCATGTAAGGATGGCGATATCCTGTTGATGGATTTTGGTGCTAATTATGCCAATTACAATGCAGATTTAACGCGTTGCATACCAGTAAATGGTAAATTCACCCAACGACAAAAGGATGTTTATAATTCAGTATTGCGGGTACACAAACAAATTAAAGATTTGATGGTGCCCGGAAAGTGTTTAGATGACCTCCGTAAAGCGGCTGGTTTGATGATTCAGGAAGAATTGCTGGTTTTAGGACTTATTTCTCAGGATGATGTTAAAAGTGCTAGTCCGGAAAGGCCAGCCTACTTCAAATATTATCCACATGGGATTGGACATTTCTTAGGATTGGATGTGCACGATATCGGGGATCGATTTGCGCCAATTCAACCGGGAATGGTCTTTACCTGTGAGCCAGGTATCTATATCCAGGAAGAGGATTTGGGAATCCGAATTGAGAATAATATCCTGGTTACTTTGGGAAAACCTGTCGACTTGATGGAACAAATACCAATTGAAGCCGAGCATATCGAAGATCTCATGCAAACAGGCAAATAAGGAATTTAGGATAAGGTTTGGTAGATAAATAAATTTAGTTATTTTCGTCCAACCTATTTAACCCCCCTAAATGAAAAAACTCCTTTATGTCTTTGGATCTGCTTTAATGGCGTTCCAGATTTCTTCTTGCGGCACTTCAAAACCAAATGATGAAGCCATATTTAAAGAAATCCAAGAAAAACTTATTAATGCCAAACCTGGTGAAACCATTGAATTGCCTGAAGGGAAGTTCAGCTTTACCAAAGGTTTGACAATGGAGGGCATAGCAAACATTACCATAAAAGGAAAAGGTCCTGACAAAACCATTTTAAGTTTTAAAGAACAAAGCGAAGGTCCTCAAGGATTGGGCATCAAAGCCGATAATTGCACTTTGGAAGGATTTGCTGTAGAAGATGCCAAAGGTGATGCCATTAAAATTCAGAACTCAAAAAACATTGTGGTAAGAAATGTGAGAATCGGTTGGACAGAAGGACCAAAAACCACGAATGGTGCATACGGACTATATCCAGTTACTTGCGATGGTGTTTTGATTGAAAACTGCGATGTGTATGGGGCTTCGGATGCTGGAATTTATGTGGGACAATCTAAAAATGTAATCGTTCGCAATAATAAAGTTCATGAAAATGTAGCTGGAATTGAAATTGAAAATACAACAGCTGCCGATGTTTATGAAAACGAAGCCTATAACAATACTGGAGGAATTATGGTATTTGATATGCCTGAAGTTCCAGTAAAAAATGGTCGCGATGTATATGTACATAACAACAATGTGCATGAGAACAACCTTGCCAACTTTGGCCCTCCGGGTAATACAGTTGCCTTGGTTCCAGCAGGAATGGGAATGTTGGTTATGGCCTACAATAATGTAGAATTGACCAACAATAAAGTAATTAACAACAATACATTAGGCATTTGTGTAGCGTCTTTCCTTACCTCTGGAAAAGAGTATAGCGATACACTTTACAATCCTTACACCTATGCAGTTTATATACACGACAATGAAATTAAGCGTCAAGAGGCATTGCCTGATACTTCCCGAATGATTGGGAAACTTTTGGCAGGAGTATTTGGTGCAAATATTCCGGATATCATTTTTGATGGTTTTTATGATCCGGCTGTGGTAAATGCCAAAACGGGTGTAGCTCCTGAAAACAGAATTTGTATCAAAAACAATGGCGCAGCAACATTTGCCAATGTAGACGGTCCGAACAATTTCAAAAACGTATCAACTGATATTAAATCGTTTGATTGTACCTTGGAGCCCGTTCAGAAACCAAACGCTGAGGCAAAAAATTAGAACAATAGCTTTCGAATCAAAACGCCCTGACTTATCTAAGAACAGGGCGTTTTTTGTTTCAACCAAATTCCGTATTAAAACTACTTAATGGGGGTAGACCTAATTAAACCCAAATTAATCAATTTGACTAAATTGGGTTAGAAAATGGAAGTAATTTTAGTGCAAACCATTAAAATATTTGTTTTCCTATGGAGTTATTTAAAGCATGAGTAGGTGGCAAAGGACAAAGTGTTTTTTAAAAGGAATACTTGGCTTTTCGTTTTTAGTGGTTTGGTTTGGGTGCCAATCCAAACAAATGAAGCAAGATGGAGGTGAAATAGATACCGTCATTTCAAATAAGGCTGAACTTGACAGCTTTGCCTCTATGGTCTATCCTGAATCTGTATTACTAAGCTTTTTAGATAGTATAGAGGGTTTGCCTACTGCATTCTTGGTTAAGCAAGTAGACAAGCAGGCGGATTCCGTATTTAGAAGTCAAATAGCTATAAACAAAACCTTGTCATCCGCTACTTTTGAACAACTAAAGGCGGCCATTAAAAATGAAATAATTGAGGTAGGTTTGGCAAAAGCTATCTTCGGCGCTTTTCAAGTTGATTCAGCATACTTGGAACAAGGATTTATTCCGCTTAGCTTTTTCTCCTTTGGTCCTTCAAAACATGCCTTTAAAGAGTTTGCACTCTGTTTGGGTTCAACGGATATGGCCTGGTCTTGTCAATTGTATTTTTTTCAAGGCAATAAATTACTCTCCTTGCATACCATAGAACATCACTATGGTTTAGAACTTAGGCATTATTTAGACGAAGAGGGAAAAACCATGGTCTATTACACACAAAACTTTGGAACTGGATCTGGAATTTGGCAGTTTAATTATAACTTTTATCGCTATGATGACTCGGGGCTTATTCCTGCGCTGAACATTCTCCAAAACGGGAATTTACAAAGTGCTTGGGGTATGCGTATTTATTGGTTAAAAGCATATGTAAAAAAGACAAAACCATTGAGTCTAGGTTTCGAATTCTACCATGAATTGTATGATACCAATGGATTGGGGCATAGAATTTTGGATAAAACCGCCCTGGTGAAATTCAAGTGGGATGAAGCCTCGAAGCAACTGAAGGGCGATTTCTCTAAGGCTCAAATTAATTTAGACCAGACCTATGCCTATTATCTGGGAGACAATGAACTGTTGTTTATAAATACCCATGCAGACTTGTTACGAAACTGCATGAAAAAGCCCAACCAAAAAATCTGGGCTTTGGAATATTTGAACCGAATGAAGAACTATTGCAGGAAAAGCCAGAACTGAATGGACGATGTAGGTTCTTCCTTTTTTTTCAATTCTATTTGGATTTCTGTTTTCTTAAACTCAGATTACGCATTTGAAATTCTTAATCGGGATAAACTCGACTAAATCAAGTAGTTCGGATTATTTAATCCTCCTATTGATTAATTTGGGTTAATAGCAGACGGTAAAGTATACGTACACTGCTCTTTCCGGGCAGGGATAGAAGTGGATAGCCCACAGGCCGAACGGAGCTTCGCGGAGGGCGGACGAGGACTAGAAACGGATAGCCCGACCTTTTCGCCCAGCACCCTGCAAAAACAAAGGGAAACTGGTCATGGCGAAAGGTGCCCGCCAAATCAAAAAATTCACCAATTAAGTGCTTTGCTGACAATAAATTCCGGTCTTGAGCGATAAGAAAATTGGTAATTATTTTAAATTTATAGACCTTTTTACTCAAATAGCAGTATGTAGTTTTGGGGAAAATCATTGTTATGAAATCAATTTTACTCGTTAGTTTTTTGAGCGTTATTACTTTCCAAACTATGGCCCAAAATTGGGAAAGATGCAATTTGGCGGTGAATGGAAATAGTACCTACGGTTCCGGAGTATGTGTTCACAATGGAAAGCTGTTTGCCACAAATAATGCCAATGGTATTCAGGTTAGTACCGATAATGGTGCCACCTGGACTGTCGTAAATCCAAGCTTTGTGACCTCCCAAACACAATTGCTTTCAACTGGGGACAGGTTGTATGCAGTGCTGTCGAATGCTGGATGTAGTTCTATTCAATATTCTACAGATGAAGGCGTTACATTTCAATTGGATACAGCTGGTTTGCCCCGATGCTATGAAGGTGCTGTAACTATGCCAAGTGCCGGCGGTACCTCTTGGACCAATCATTTATTGTTTTCATTGGCAGGTCCGGATTGGGAATTTTCAAGAAACACTGCTGACGGAAGTTGGATGGATGCTTCTTACTTTGATGCCAACGATTGCAGTGAGTTTTTTGTGAAGAATGACACTTGTTGGGCTGCTACCAAAGGAGCCACTAGCCATGGTACAGCTTGGAGTGTAGATGGAATTAACTGGACTAGTCCGATGACTATTGGATTGCCTACCTATTATGTGCCTTCTCAGATTGCCTTTGTAAATAACCGTATGTTTATGATGGGAGCGGATGTGGCGAACGGAGCTGCTGGAAGTGATACTATTATAATATATAGCGATGATTATGGATTGAATTTTCAGGAGGTTAACATTAAGCCATACTTGAGCAATTCTCCTGTATTTTCGATTTCAGGAAAACAAACCACCTTGGATATGTATGGCGCTTATGGTCGTTTGTTTTTAACCTTATCGAATAATGTGTTTGGGTCCACACCTGATTTATTGGTGAGTTCGGATGGAGGCCTTACTTTTCAAAAGGATACAGTAGGATTTCCGGAGTTTCAAGATGGGACAAATTATACCATTAGCGGTATGGCTTTTTTGAATGGCTGGGCCTTTGCACAAGTAAATTCCGGCGATTTGTATAGAAAGCAAATCGGTACGGTGGGATTGGAAGAAGCGGCTGCCCAGGCTTCAAAAGTGAAATTTTGGCCAAATCCAGCTTTGGACAAGATCAACTTTTCGAAAGCCTGTCATTTTACTGTAGCAAATTGTTTTGGAGCCCAACTGATGAATGTTGAAAATGCGAGCAATGCTGATGTTTCAACCCTTGCACCTGGTGTTTACCATGTTTCGATTTTGAACGAGAGCGGCCTACCGGTTCATCGTGTGAAATTTGTGAAATTATAAAAACCATGCATTTCCATTCCTTTTGGTTGATGAAGAGAATAGGTGTGTTTTCTTAGGTTTGAGAAAAAGCAGCTAACGTTTTAATCTTCTTCGACTCCAAGAAAGGCTGTAAAGTCCCATACGAAGCCAATAGGCAAGGTTTAATCTTGGGTTTTTTACCGTTTCACCATTAAACCCAAAGTGCCAAAACAAATGGTTGGCATAGGTTCTTGCGGGTTTGTCTTGAAATTGGTTGGCCAAAAAAGCTTGGTATTGTTGGGGCAAATGGTTGGAATCGAAGGCAGGTAGTTTTTGAAATCCTGGTAGGTTTTGCAGTCGAAATAATAGGATATTTTTCAGAATCGGATATTTGTCGAGGCTTTTAAGGAAGGCGTTTAGACTTGTTTGTTGGGGATCGGCCAAATGCAAATCCAGTAGCCAATGGTTTTCGCGGGTGTAGAGGTTATTGAAATAGGAAAATTGAATGGCTTTTTGGGTTTCAAGCAAAGGAAGGGGGCCGAATTTGGTTTCAAAGCGGTGGGTGTGATTTAAAAAGTAATCGGCCTCGAAGCCTTTTAAGGGAGAAGCGCAGGGACGAGTGTGTAAATCGATACTTAGGTTTTTTGCATTGTTGAACCCTAGGGAATGCTTTTTTACCAACCGGCTTTCCCAAAGTGGGCGTGAAGGCATAAATCCCAGTTTTTGAAGTACTTCGGCGGTTGCATCCACATCCTTTTCTGAAACTAATACATCAATATCGGCCATGGGGCGACTACCAAAATTGTCGTAACATTGAAGCAAGAAGACTAGTCCTTTGCAATAAGCATGTATTATTTGGGCCTTGTTGAGTTCTTTTGTAAGGGTAACGGCAGTAATAACTTGCTGGGTATTATGAAAATGGGTTCTTTTGAAAAGACCTTGCACTTTCTGGAAAATATCGTTTTGGGGCAGCTTGTCTTTATGATTTTGCCACAGATAGGGTAGAAATCTAAATTCAGAAGCCGAGAAATGCAGATCGAAATTTCCTTTTTCTAGCCAGGTATTGAAACGTTGAAGTGATTCTTCCTTTGTAGGAGCAACTGCAGCGGCAAGCAGTTCCAATAAATCTTTATATCCGGTTCTGTCCTCCATTAAGGTCTTTCAAGGGTGTGGCATAATTAGTAGAAAAATGGCATCTGGCAGATAGTTCTGTCAAATATTTCTCAACTTTCGGCTGTCCATTTATTCCAATACGATTTCAGATGAAGGTTATCTCCAAAGTATTTTAGGTAATGGGCTAGTCCGCCTTCACATTGGATAACAAAGGCTTTTTCGTTGTTATCGGCCGTTTGTTGGTGCATTCGGTCAAATGAATCGCCGATGGAGTCTTTGAAGAATTCAGAAACTTCGGTATAAGGGAAAGTAAAGGGTTGAGGTGGCATCTCCATCCATTGGCGGTAGGCTGTAAAAACCTTGGCTGCTTGAAGCTTGGGATGAAAATGTGTTTTAGCGAATTGATGGCAGCGTTGACTCAAGGCTTTCATCTCCTCCGTGTTGGCGAGGGAAAAGGCTAGTAAGTTTTGGTAATCCTTTTCATCCTTTGCCAATAAGCAATTTGATCCATGTTCTAAAAAGGCATCTAGACCTGTTCCTTGAATTAAAACAGGCGGAAGTCCGCGCCACATGGCCTCCTGCACCACCAAATCAGAAGAGCCATAGCTTAGCTTGTTTTGGGGGTATGCCAAGGCATGGAACTGAGTAAATTCATTCCATACTTCGGCTTTAAATCCATTCAAAAAAATAGGTTTGTTACCAGTGTAGCTTAGGGCATCCGCTTCTACTCCATACACCTTTAAGCTAAAGGGAATTTCCAATTCATCATGCAGTTCCAGAAAGCGGGGATGCAGTTTGAAACGGTTAATTGTACCCGCATGGATAAGTTTGAGTTCCGAAACATCCTTTTCTTTTTGTTCTAATTCCAAAGGGGGAAGATGGAGACCGATTCCCCAAACATTTAGCATAGGAACGGATAGTTGTGGATGTTGTTCTTGAAGTTTAGGATTGGTGAGTAAAATACCTGTAAAAAGGGCTAAAAAACTGGGAGGCAGAATTTGCGGAGGTGTGGAACCAAGCACCCGCACATGGAGCAGATATCGGTTAGGAATTTTCCATTGGGTAAGTTTGGTAAAAAACGTAAAGAAGACAGGGGTATTCCAATATTGAAACACTACCATGTCGGCTTTGGCTAGGAGTTGGGTACATTCTTCATCGGTTGGTGTAATCACCAATCGGATGCGGTGGCGTAAAGCTTCTTTTGCCAAGTTTGCATTGTAAGAAGGCTCGAGTACAATACAAATTACTTGTTGGGGGCGCTCTTCAATGGGTGTAAAATGAATTTCGCCGATGATATTGGACAAGCCTCCACCAAAGGTTATTTTGGGAATGATATGCAGGATGGTTTTCAATCGGAATATTTCTTTAGCAGAGCAAACACCTCTTTTCGGTAAGCTTGTTGGTGCAAGGATAGATTATTTCCGTGCAGGTGTTTTTTTAGGAGGATTTCAGGACAAACTTCGAATGACAAGCCTTTTCGTTTTGCCAACATAAACCAAGCATGGTCGGCAGCGTAAGTCCATTGTGTATCGAAAAGTCCGTAGGTTTGAAAACAGCTTGCCTTGCAAAGAAATCCGCTGGGCGTATAGGCTGGTTGGTGATCCGCTTCCTGAAGCTCTTGGTTTGTTTTTACAAGCCTACAGCTTATGAGTTCTAATTGCTGTTTTTGTTGTGCCAAGATGAATTGGGTTTCAAGTTTTTTAGGATGCCATTCGTCGTCTGCATCTAAAAAGGCAATCCAGTTTGAGCGGCAAAGCGCAATGGCTTGATTTCGAGCCTGGGCAATACCGATTCCGGTTTGTAAATGAATTTTTACTGGAAATTGTTTGGCCAATTGAAGGGTTTCATCGCCGGAATGCCCATCCAATAGTATGATTTCTGTGGGTTGATAGGTTTGTTGCACAATACTGTTCAGGCATCGAACCAAGGTTGAAGCCGAGTTTTTGCAAATAACGATGACCGAAACAGCATTCATAGGGCTTGTAGCAGATTTTTCAGGTGCTGAACATTCTCTGTTAAATTGGTAGAGAATTGGATGGAGTAAAAGGGGAGCGACTGGTGCAGTTGTTTTATTGTCCGCAGCAGTTTCATGTCTATATCGCCTAAAGTACTTGAAATATAATGGGAAGTAATAAAATGGGACAAAACATTCTCTACATCCATGTTTTCCATTTTTTGGTACTTGCTTTGGGGGTGTAAATCGAAAATACCGATGGCGTGAATGGGAATGAATGTTGAGCGATTTGCCTTAACTAAGGTTAGCACTTGTTTACCATCTGGGCGTTCAAACCAATTGTTTCCAAGTTTGGCTAAACCGTCCTTGAATTGCACCATTGCCTCGGGTCTCAAACTGATAAAGTTGTAAATTGTATGTGCTATCCAAGTATTTTCTTTGTTTTCCAGAAAGGCAATATCATCTCCTGCCACCTCCATTTGATGCAGGGTACAGGCTGCTACGGTAGTGGACTTTCCGGCATTGGATTTGGCAGGCATTAGGATCCATTTATCTTGGTAGCCAGCAGTTGCCGCATGGATAATCCTGAAACCATTGTCCTTGGCCCAATACGAAAAAGGTATAATAAAAGGATAGGTTTCCATAGCATTTGGAAAATCCCAATAAAACTCAACGTAATTATCGTCAATTTTATAGTAAATGCCTTGTCCCCAATGGTAGCGAATCTTGCCTTCCTTTTTTTTCCAAAAGCCTAAACCTGGCAAAACAGGTAGTACTTTTGGAAGTTGGGGATTCCATTTTACCTGGATGTGAATAGAGGGTGCTGGAATCGTTTTTTCACTATTAAGGAGCTTTTCGAGCAAGACAATCAAGGCTGGAGGAGCATCGATTTGCCAAACGGCTCCCAAAAAATGAAGCTCCATCCCTATTTCTTTTCAGGCCAACCTAGATCACTAACATCATGAATGGGGTCAAGTTTGATCAAGTCGCCCATATCATCAAACTTTTTAAAGTTAAATTCGGGATTGGTAAATTGAGGTAATTCAATTTCAAGCTTGGAATCGTCTTTAAATTGAAAACCTTCCTCTTTTAGAAATTGAAGAAACTGGTTAAGGGAAGTGGAAAAGGTTGGATTTCCATCTAAGGACAACTTTAGTTTTTCTATAGATCCACCTTGGTTTAGGTAGTTAAAAGTTAAAAAGGCGTTTCCTTGCTTAAACATATAATAGGTGCCATCTTCAATGCGAATGGCCACTATTTCATCTTCAAAAACTTCGATATCAAAACTAAAATTTTCCATCGTGTAAAGATAGGAGGAAAGAAACTTGGCTTGCCCTAAAACACGCAATTTCTTTATAAAAAAGGACCGATTTACTTAAAAATCATACCTTCGTTGAATTGAATTAGGATGCCCCAGAAACCCAACCAAACAACTGAAAACCAGAACAGTGTTCTCGAATTCTTGGATAAAATCGAAGAGGAAGGAAAACGAAAGGATGCCTATGCCTTTTTGGAAGTTTTTACCAAGTCAAGCGGTATACAGCCCAAAATGTGGGGACCGGCCATTATTGGGTTTGGTTCATACCATTATGTTTATGCTAGTGGCCGAGAAGGGGATGCCCCATTGGCTGCCTTTTCGCCGAGGAAAAATGGATTTTCGCTTTATCTTTCAACCCAGTTTAAGGAAAGAGCGGCTTTGTTGGAGAAATTTGGCAAGTACACCACCTCCAAGGCTTGCATCTATGTGAAGCACTTTTCAGCCATAAACCAGGAGGTGCTTTCTGAACTGGTACAATGCTCGGTAACTCATATGAAATCCATTTATCCTAAATCCTAGCATGTATGCCCATTGGGGTTAGTATGACCATGAAATCTAAACTTTTTCTTCTCCTTATTTTTTTCTTGACTTCCCTGCCACAGGTTTACGCCCAAAAACTTGATTCCCTGTTAAAAGCAGCAAGAGCTCAATACCTGATTCCTGGAATCGGAGTAGCTGTAGTAAGTTCTGATTCGATTTTGGAAATGGAAGTGCAAGGTGTTCCCCACCTCCTTCGCACTTGGCAATTAAACACAGAATCCATATTCCGTTTGGGCTCCAATACCAAAGCAATTACCAGTTTTGTAGCCGCTCAATTGGTAAAGAAGGGACTCCTAACTTGGAATACCAAATATTTCGATTTGTTTCCGGAACAAAAGAAAATTGCTTCGAAGGTGCACCATAACCTTACCTTGGAGCAACTGCTTTGTTTTCGCACCCGACTTGTGCAATACACCCCTAATTTTTCCACACCGGCGGAGAATCAAATTACAGGAACCTTAGAAGAGCAACGTAAGGCTTTTGCCGATTGGTATTGGCGCCAGGAGCCTGTTTCAAAAAAGAAGGATCCGCATGCTTCAAACTTGGGCTATTGCGCAGCTGCTGCTATGCTGGAAGAAGTAAGCGGCAAATCTTACGAAGACCTTGTCCACGATTTGGAAAAGGAATTACATACCCAATGGGCTTTTGGTTCGCCCAATGCCCTAGATTCGCTGCAACCTTGGGGTCATTTTTATAACCTTACACCCGAAGCACCCCGCGAATACAAAAAGCAAAATTGGCTTTCGGCTGCTGGGAATATTTCGTCGTCTTTGCCTAATTATAGCGTGTTTATTCAAGAAATATTAAAGGCTTACCATGGCAAATCAGCTATCCTTTCAAAAGAGGAAATGAATTACCTGTTTTTTGCCCTCCCTCGTTATTCGTTTGGTTGGTTTTGGAATACCAATGCTTTGAATCAGAAATATGTATATAACCTTGGCAATCCCGGTAGTTTTTTGTCAATGGTTTATGTGTTTCCGGAATCGGATAAGGCCATACTTATTTTTTCAAATGCCCAAACCGAATCCACTGAAAAAGGGGAGTTGGCCCTGTTGGAAATACTTTTACGGAAATATGGTTTAGCGAGGTGATTTCTACCCTTTGAATTTCTCATAGCCCCATACCACCAAACCATTCATCAACAGACCATAGAACAGGTCTTCTACTGGAATCGTTCCTAAGCGAATCCCTAAATTTTCGGTGTTGTTGTACCAAACCACTGGTTCGGGAGTGAGATAGCCCGTTAATATTCCATTCACAATGAAAAATGGAAGTAGGGTAATCAGGTAGGTTTTCAGAAAAGCGGGAAGAAAAACCGATTTCCGAATGGCGATCAGATAAATCCCTGCTCCTGAAAGCGCCAAAAAAGTATACCACCTTTCATAAAACAATACTCCCAAGATAGTAAGGAAAAGGCCTAGAATGAAAATTCCTCTGGAAAGCAAGGCCTGCGGTTTAAGGGATGGCCAGAAATACCGTATCACCTCGTGAGAAAACAAGCAGGCATAAGGGATGCAAATGAAAAAGAATACCTCTTCCAAGGGTAAACCCAGCAATCGAAAAGACAAGGTGTAATTTGGATTAAACCCCCAAACACGCATTTGAGTAAACCAAACATCCCAAACAAGAAACAGGAGCGCCATCCCAAGGATACCGGCAAGAATGGCCTTCCATTTTTGGATGAAATTTACCCGACTTTCAAAACTTAGTAGAAAGGGAACCGAAACCGAACCTAAGTTTACTGCCCAATAAAGGTAATGTGGATCAATTCTCAAGCGAACCGTAGGATTTTTTAAAATATTTTAAGGGCACCCACAACATGCCAAAACATTCTCCTTCTTCCTTTCCTAGGTGTTTGTGATGCATTTTATGGGCACGGCGCAAGGCCAATAAATACCTGTTTTGGGAGTTTCGGAAAAATTTAAAACGTTGGTGGATGAACACCTCATGTACCCAAAAATAGCAAAGACCATAAATCAAAATGCCAATGCCGACCCACATTTTCCAATCACATCCGTCCATAATTCCGAACATCATAAACAACCAACTTGGAATGGCGAAAATCAAAAAGAAAAAATCGTTTTTTTCAAAAAAACCATAATGGTCGTGCAAGTGATGGTCTTCGTGCAAATACCATAAAAAACCATGCATCACATATTTATGGGCCGTCCAAGCCACCCCTTCCATTACCAAAAAGGTAATCAACATAACCAAGGCACCAAAAGCAAAAAAGGAAAGCATTGCGCAAAGATAAGTTTGGATTGCCAAACTGCCATTAGCTGCAATGGAATAATCTAGGAAGTTTGAAAGCGAGTGAATTAGGAATAGGGGATTGAATTTGCCCAAATTCTATTTTCTAAATGGCGAAATTTCGTTCGTAGTTTGTTCACAAGTTATCGGTTTTTTAACCCTTTTGCTAAACTCAACACCTCTTGCATCCCCTTATCTTTGCCCAGATTATCACCATGCTGAATTACGGAAACTCGAATTTGTTAGAAGCCAGTCTTCACTTTTGCGGAAACAAAAACAATGGAGAAGAGGTGGCTTTAGCCAATCATCCTTTGGAACTTACCGAGCAAATGTCTTTTGCCTTATCGGATTTTCTGATGCAACCCTTTTCTAAGTTGTTTGAAGAATACCGTTTTACCCCTGAATCCATCGTTAAACCTATCCTTACTCAAGTTTTTGCCGGAGAAAAAAGTCTGCACGATGCTTCCAAAGAACTCACCGAACACCTATACGAAGTGAGCGAGCATCCGCGTATCGGAAGCGGCGACGTACTGGTTTGTTTTGTTAAAGGATTGGCCTACGACAATGTTTTTTCAGATGGTATAGCCGTTTTTAAATTCGAAAACAAAGAAAACTTCCTCTTTACCGATATGGATTCAGAAGGAGGAAGCTTTACTCTCAAACCTGGTATTCGCAACTCCCGTTTCGACAAGGCTTGCCTGATTTTGAACCTCGAAGAAGAAGAAGGGTACCGCAGTTTTGTAATTGATAACGCCTCCCGTGGGGATGAAGCCTATTTTTGGAAAGAACGCTTTTTAGGATTGGCGCCCAAACAAGACAAGCATTTCCAAACCAAGCAGTTGATGAATGTGTACAAAGATTTTGTGGTAGGTGAGCTCCCTCAGCAGTTCGAAGTCTCCAAAGCCGAACAAGCAGATTTGTTGGCCCGTTCGGTAAACTACATGAAGGAAAACGACCGCTTCAGGATGCAGGAATTCGAACAGCAGGTGATGTCGCAACCTCAAGTTATTTCAGCTTTTAAGGGGTATGTAGATGAGCAAACAACCGCCCACGATTACACCCTTCCCGACGAATTTGAAATTTCTGCCCCAGCCGTCAAAAAACAGGGGAAATTCGTAAAATCGGTCATCAAACTGGATAAGAACTTCCATTTATATGTACATGGCAACCGCGAGTTGATCGAAAAAGGATTTGACGAAAGCACAGGAATGCATTTTTATAAACTGTTTTTCAAGGAAGAAGCTTAATAAATCAAACCTTTCCACACTAAATCCGATATACCTCCTTTTTAGGATTACCAACCTGCCACTGAATGAAATTTGCCGCTATTGATATTGGTTCCAATGCTGCCCGCTTGTTGCTGAGCAATGTATTTGAAGATGGGGAGAAAGTTAGTTTTAAGAAATCATCCCTGATCAGGGTGCCCTTGCGCTTGGGTTTTGATGCCTTTTCGCAAAAAAGTATTTCGGAAAAGAAGATCCAAAAATTGGTGGCCACCATGGGTGCTTTCAAAACCCTTATTGATGTGCATGATGTGATTTCCTGGAAAGCTATTGCCACGGCTGCCATGCGCGAAGCTGAAAACGGACCGGAAATAGTGGGAAGGGTGGAACGTGAAACCGGAGTGAAAATCGATATCGTTTCGGGCGAGGAAGAAGCAAGTATCGTGTACAGTAACCATATTGCCGAATCTCTGGACCCCGATAAAAGCTATTTGTACATCGATGTGGGCGGTGGAAGCACGGAACTAACCTTGTTTGCCGAAAAGAAAGTCTGCGCCAGCTACTCCTTCAATATTGGAACCATTCGTCTCATAAACGACCAAGTGAGCCCCGCCGACTGGAAATCACTCAAAGATTTTGTGAAAAAAGTAGCAAAAGGCCATCAGCCCTTGGTGGGAATTGGTTCGGGTGGCAACATCAATAAATTATTCAAAATGTCGGGCAAACAGGAAGGGAAGCCCTTGCCAACCAAAAAACTCCTGAAGTTAAGAGACGAAATTTCGAATTTAACGGTCAGTGAGCGCATTACCCAACTCGGCATGAACGAAGACCGGGCCGACGTAATCGTGCATGCGGCCAATATTTTCTTGTACATCCTCAAACATGCTGGTATCAAAAAAATGCTGGTTCCTGAAATCGGTGTATCCGATGGTATCATTCACCTGCTTTACGAAGAATTTAAAGCAAGCAAAGCCTAGGTAAGCAAGCGGAAGGGGTGATTTGTTAAGTTCATTTGGCGGGCCCCAGTCCGCTTATACCCAAATTAATCAATAGAAGGATTTATTAATCCGAACTACTTGATTTAGTTGGGTTTACCCCGATTTGCCAGTTGTTATCAATTTGGCCATACACATGGTTTACAACTGGTTATTCGGTATTCATTTCTAATGAATAATTGGGGATTTACTTTCTGCGAATACTTTAGTTTTGTCACTGCGGCCGGGTCACGCTTTCGGCGGTAGTCCTCAGTCTGCTCCGTTCCTCCGCATCCTTGTGGGCTACACTGCCTCTATCGTTGCCCGAACCCTTCGCATAGCTTTCCTACTCGTCCATAACCTTGGGTTTTTCATTCCACTTTTGCTTAATTCCCCCACAAACCAGCTTTTCACACTACTCACTACACACTACTCACTACTCTTTTCTCTTTTCTCACTTCTCCCTAAATCTCCCACTTCCCTTCTAATTTGTGTCCAGCTAAAAATTCCCGAGTGCTCATCCGGCGCTTGCCCTGAGGTTGAATTTCAGTTAGTGCTACTATCCCTCCGTCTAAATGCAAATGGATAAATGCTTTATTATCTGTTGTTACAAGTCCAGCTTCTTCTCCTTTCCCTTCTACCAATTCGCTGCCATAGATTTTTATTTCAATGCTTTCGTCCTTTTCATTTTTTAGTACAGCCCAAGCACCTGGGTAGGGTGATAATCCGCGAATACGGTTATGGGCCTGTTCAGCTGAATATTGCTTAGTGATTTGGCACGTTTCCTTGAATATTTTCGGTGCAAGTTGTATTGGTTTTCCGTTCAATTCTTCGGTTTGGGCCTGCTCGTCTATTTCACCATTTTCGAATCGTTGGATGGCCTTTACCAAAAGTTGGCCGCCCAGCACCATCATTTTATCGTGTACTGTTCCGGCATTGTCATTAGGCAGGATAGGCATTTTTTCTTGGGCCCAAAGGTTGCCTGTATCAATCTCGTGTTTTAAACGAAAGATGGTATAACCCGTTTCCTTTTCACCATTGATTATAGCCCAGTTGATGGGCGCAGCACCTCGGTATTGAGGCAAGAGTGAGCCATGCAGGTTGATGGTTCCATGTTTGGGCATGTTCCAAACAATTTCGGGCAGCATCCTAAACGCCACTACCACACCTAAATCAATTTCCAAAGCCTGCAGCTGTTGTATAAAAACAGGATCTTTTAATTTTTCAGGTTGAAATAAAGTCAGGTTTTTCTCCACGGCATATTCTTTCACTGGCGAAAACCTGATTTTTTGTCCACGTCCAGCAGGTTTGTCGGGCATGGTTACCACACCTACAATGGGATAAGCGGCTTCATACAAGGCTTTTAGCGACTCCACAGCAAAATCGGGAGTGCCCATAAATAAGATTCTTGGTCGTTTCAACGGAAAAATGGGCTTAAAAAAATCCCCCTTCCAAAGGTATGGAAGAGGGATGAAAGAAGGATGAAAGATTATTTGTTTTTTCCGGCAGTCATACCTGGATCTACTTTAAATCCTAGGCTTTGTGCGGGTATTGGAGCAATGGCCGATTCGCGGAAGGCATCTTTGAATACCAAGGCCATATTGTCAAACTGCATATCTATACCGCTGGCACCTTTGTCGATTTCGTAATACAGATTGAATTTGTCGTTTTCTCCATCCATCAACAATACAGTTTTGTCTTTTCTATTGCTGCGGGCCCATTCTTGTCCTTTGCTGGTTTTGCAAACGATTTTATTGGCTTCGATTAATCCGATATGTTTGTTATCTCCTTTGTAATCTGCACTAAACCGCACAATGGTTAATTGTGTTTTTTTATCCAAAGCTTTCATGCTCACCTGAAATGGCCCTGCTGTAAACTCATTGGTATTTGCAGGTAAATTAAAATCATTGGCTTCGAATTCAGTTCCTTTAGCAGAGAATTTTGACAAGCCATTCAATATCAACTTAAATTCGTCTTGGTGCATATTGCTGCCATCAAAGGTTAATACGATATTGGCTTTGTCTTTTGGTTCGATTATCTCGTTGCCTTTGTGAGTAGAAAAATCTAAGGCTTTTTTAGGTTTATAGCTTCCTGAAGCATTGGAAAGTTCTACATCACCGTATTTAAACATCATGTAATCGTTGGATTTGTTGGTGATTTTTACCTTCATTTTACAATAGTCCAACTTGGAAACCACATCCACAATTTCAATGGAATAATCAGGATTGTCGATGGTTTGGGTAAAGTAGTAGTTGGTGTGTTTTGGGTCTACTTTTTGGGCAGAAACAAACCCTGCAAAAATGACACCCAAGCAAAGGGAAAGAAGTACTTTTTTCATGTCGTTATTGATTTATTTTTTTGTTGGTTTCGCAGCTTGGCAAATACCGTTCCAAAAGTAGATTTTATTACTATATGGAAGGATGCTAATCAACAAAAATCGCAAAAGCCAAGGGCGGATTACCCAGCCGAAGTGCTTCACCAAAAGCCTGTTCGTAGCGCCATCGGGCAAGGATAGAGGCAGTCTAGCCCACAGGGATGCGGAGGCACGGAGCAGACCGAGGACTAGCGCCGAAAGCCTGACCCGGCCGCCTAGTACAAAAGCCAAATTAAATTACCCAAGGCCAATGCGGACGGGGGCCCGCCAAATGAAACTTTCCCTAAAACTTCAAACCCAACCCAAGCATGTAATTTCGGCCTGCCTGGGGATAGTAAAAATTAAAGGTGTTGAGTCCGCCATAAATATAGCTGTAGGTGTATCCATTGGGCTCGTACTTCACATCAAACAGGTTGTTGATGCTGAAAATGAGATTCAACTCCTTGAGAACCTTTGATTTGAGGGTGTAATTGATTCGGAAATCATTGACAAAGAAGGCATTAAGGCTACGACTTGTTTGGGAAGTATTGTCTAAAAACTGGCGACCCACATACTTTTCGGTTAGACTAAGGCTGAGGGAATGGCGATCCAACTGGAGGGGGGTGTACACCAAGGAACCGGCCGAAATGATGGCTGGAGAAAGGGCAATATCGGTTTTGGCGTAGGTGTTTACGACTTGTCCCCCGTTGTCGTAGTCATCGATGAATTCCTTGAAATCGAGGATTTTATTTTGGATCAAACTCAAATTTCCTTGAATTACCAAGGATTTTAGGATTTTCAACCCAGCTTGCAATTCCAATCCGATTCGGTAACTGTTGTCAACATTCTGCCGGATATAAGCGCCCACATCGTTGATTTTTCCGGTAACTACCAATTGATTTTTGTACAACATGGCATAGGCATTGGCTGAAATACTCCATTGCTTGCCACTGCGTTTGTAACCCAGCTCGATATCTTGCATGGATTCAGGTTTAGGACGGCTGGAGGGCGGATTATCGGTAAAGTCGTTGCGCACGGGTTCGCGGTGGCCGATACTGTAGGAGGCGTACAGGTAAGAAATGGCGTTCAAATCAAGGGTTAGGCCTGCTTTAGGGTTGAAAAACAGGTAGTTAGTGTTTTGTAAGGCAGGAGCCAGTAGCTCATCAAAACCTTGAAATTCGTAAGCGATATGCCTCAATTGCAGGTCGACAAATAGCGACAGTTTCTCCAAAGGTTTCCAATTGGTTTTGAGGTAGAAATTGAGGTCGGTTTTTACAGCCTTGTCGTTGTAATATTCATAATCCTTGGTAATGTTAGGCGCATTTTGGGTCCAGATGATTTTTCCATAATGTCCGCCATCGTATTGATTACCAGCACCTCCCAAAAGAATGTTGAGTTTACGGCTAGGTTTAAAATCCAAAGAAAAAGTAAATCCATAGAAATGGTTGTCGAGCCATTTTTGCCGAACCAGATCGGTAGCAAAGAGGGTGTCGTTGCCGAGGATTGGGTAGCTTAAACCATACTCAGTAAAATCGGCCCCTTGTTTAAATTCTTCGTAATAGCCTTTTCCGCGGGTGTAATGCAGGGCAAAGTTAAAATCGATTTTCGAGGTAATATTTTGGTTTAGAATAAGTTGGTAATAATCTTGTTGGTAGTTGTCGGTTTGGTTTTCGTAGGTAAATTCATTGAAAGTGCGGTTGGTTTTCAAGCTATCCTCAGGCACCCCGTTCCAAGCTTGGTAGGTTTTTTCGATTCCAGAAAAGGTGATGAGCTTCAAACTGGTAGTCTTGCCAAAATAACCTCCGCTGATATAGAACGATTTTAGGTTGGTGCTGGCGCGGTCGATGTAACCATCGGAACCAATGAGCGAAAAGCGGGTATCGAAAATGAAATGCCCGCCGATGAGTCCTGAACCCGCTTTGAAGCTGTGTTTATGGGTATTGAAACTGCCGTAAGTATTTAGGATTTCGGCATAGGGTTTATCGCTTAGGTTTTGGGTTTGAAAGTTGATACTACCGCCAAAGGCTGCGGCACCATTGGTAGAGGTTCCAACGCCCCGTTGTACTTGAACATTTTCAACACTGCTGGCAAAATCAGGGAGATTTACCCAAAACATACCATGGCTTTCGGCATCGTTTACCGGTATTCCGTTGATGGTTACATTGATGCGGGTGGCATCGCTCCCTCGAATACTAATTCCGGTATAGCCTACGCCGGCTCCTGCATCTGAATTTACCACTACGCTAGGCAATTGGTTGAGGAGAAAAGGCATGTCTTGTCCGAGATTGATTTTGGCCAATTCGGCTTTGCTTAGTTGGTTATATGTTCCGGCGGTGTATTTTGAAGCGCGGGTGGCCTGAACTACTACTTCTTGGGCAAGAAAACGGCTGGGTTTCAGAGCGATTTCCAGGGTTTTGGCCGACCAAAAAACGGGGTCAATAAGGAGGGTCGTATCTTTGAAACCGATGAAGCTTATTTTCAGGTTGGCCTTGCCGGGTTTAATGTTTTTAATGGTGAAGTTTCCCTGCACATCGCTTTGTGCCTGGTAAAAAGTCCCCACAATACCAATGTTGGCGCCTGGAAGGGGTTCTTTTGTGTCGGCGTTAAAAATCCGGCCGTTTAGGTTGGTTTGTGCGCCTGCTGTTTGAATGCCCCACAGGCAAATTATTAAAAGGGCAATCGGGTTCCATTTTCCCATTTCCAAGTTTATTTTGGCCCATAGAAACAAGGTCCTACGAGGCAAGTAAAAGGAAAACAGGGGCAGCCTTCCCGCAATGCTAAAATCTTAACTCCTTAGTCCCTACGCCGGTACTAACCGGATCAGGTTCCTCTTCGCTTGAAAACGAAGAAAGGGTATAATCTCAGTCCCGACCAATTCGGGACACCCCTTAAGATTCGAGGCAAAAGTAAGGAAATTTGAAATGAGTCCAATTAATTTAACTTTTCGATGGACGAATTCGATGCTATCGAGGCTTGAAAGGCCAGATTCTACCATATGGCAATGGAATCTTAAAAAAAGCAAGTCGTTCATTCTGTGATGTACTGTTTTTTGAATAATGTGGCGGGCCCCCGTCGCCAAAACCGCTGTAGTGCTGGAATTAACCTGGTTACTAGGGCGCCGGGTCACGCTTTCGGCGGTAGTCCTCAGGCTGCTCCGTTCCTCCGCATCCTTGTGGGCTACACTGCCTCTATCGTTGCCCGAGGTCCTCCGCCTGGGTGTAGTTGGAAAACTTGGCTGAAGGAGTCACCTTGGAGTAGCAAAAAGAGCGATTAATTATTCCTCTCCGTCGTATTCCACAAAATTGCGTGGGGTTTCGTAAAGTACCAAGCTAAGTTTGAGGTGCTTAGGGAGGTGAGGTCGGAGTGCATCGTAGCAAACCTTGGCAATATTTTCAACCGTTGGATTTACGCCGCCTTGTTCTTGGTTGAATTCGGGGTGGTCGAGGTTAAGGTTGGTATGGTCGTATTTGTGACAAATATACTTTTCAGCCAGCTCTTTTAGTTCTTTTACATCTACAACAAAACCAGTGATTGGGTCGATCGGACCTTTCACTTTGATGATGAGATCGTAGTTGTGGCCATGAAAACTTGGATTGTTGCATAGACCAAAAATCCTGTCATTGGTTTCGTTATCCCAATGCGGGTTGTATAAGCGGTGTGCGCTATTGAATGTTACACGTTTTGCGACTGTTATTGCCATAATCCTATCCTAAATCAATCCTTCGTTACAGTGGAATATTGCCATGTTTTTTCTTAGGCAATTTGGCCACTTTGTTTTTAAGCATGTCGAATGCTTTAATCAGTTTTTCCCTGGTTTGGGAAGGGTAAATTACTTCGTCGATGTATCCTCTTTCTGCCGCCAAATAAGGGTTTGCAAATTTTTCGAGGTATTCTTTTTCCTTTTCGGCCCATTTTTCGGCAGGGTTTAGAGCTTCGCTGATTTCTTTTTTGAAAATGATTTCAGCGGCTCCTTTTGCTCCCATCACTGCAATTTCGGCAGAAGGCCAGGCATAGTTCATATCGGCTCCGATGTGTTTGGAGTTCATCACATCATATGCTCCACCGTAGGCTTTTCGGGTTATGACGGTGATGCGGGGAACAGTGGCTTCACAAAATGCATAGAGCAATTTGGCCCCATTTGAAATAATACCGTTCCATTCTTGGTCGGTACCCGGCAAAAATCCAGGTACATCTTCGAATACCAACAAAGGGATATTGAAGCAATCGCAGAAACGAACAAATCTACCGGCTTTAGCACTTGCCTGAATATCCAATACACCAGCTAAATGGGCGGGTTGGTTCGCCACAATTCCAATGGATTTACCAGCCAAACGTGCGAATCCGACCACGATATTTTCGGCATATTGTTTATGTACCTCAAAGAAGCTGTTCTCATCGGCTACTTGCTCGATAACTTCTTTAATATCGTAGGGTTGGTTTGGATTTTCAGGAATAATGGAATCAAGAGCGGGTCTGGATTCTTTGGCAGGGGTGTAAGGCAAGGCAGGCGCATCGTCCTCACAGTTTTGAGGCATGTAGCTTAGTAAGGTGCGAATTTGGTTCAAGCATTCCACCCCGTTGGCACAAGAAAAATGCGTAACTCCGCTTTTGGTGGCATGGGTGGAAGCCCCTCCCAATTCTTCGCTGGTTACTTCTTCATGGGTAACTGTTTTTACCACATTCGGACCAGTAACAAACATGTAGGAGGTATGCTCTACCATGAAAATGAAATCGGTGAGGGCAGGACTGTATACCGCACCTCCGGCACAAGGGCCCATAATGGCCGAAATTTGCGGGATAACCCCACTGGCCAAGGTATTGCGATAGAAAATATCAGCATAACCGCCCAAGGAAACAACCCCTTCTTGGATACGGGCTCCTCCGCTATCGTTCAATCCAATTAAAGGAGCACCATTCTGCATGGCCAAATCCATAATGCGGCAAATCTTTTGGGCATGGGCTTCGGCTAGTGAGCCACCAAAAACGGTAAAATCTTGGGCGAAAACGTAAACGATTCGTCCTTCAATGGTACCATATCCGGTGATAACACCATCGCCTAGGTATTTTTCTTTTTCCAGTCCGAAGTCGGTGCTGCGGTGCGAAACGAACATGCCGATTTCTTCAAAGCTGCCTTCATCCAAAAGAAAATAGATTCGTTCACGAGCGGTGAGTTTTCCTTTTTTATGTTGGGCATCAATACGTGCTTTTCCGCCCCCTTCCAAGGCTTTTTCCCTTTTGGAATCTAATAAATCGAATTTTTCTTTCACTTTCCTAAATCTTAATTTTATCCGTGCATGGTTTCTTTGACCCCGTATTTTTGGACAATCATTCCTTCATATTCTAGGAAATCCTCCCAACGGGAATCCACATCGATACCGTTTGCATATTTCTTTGCCAATTTAATAAACATGGTGTAATGATTGGCTTCACTGACCATTAAATCATAGTACCATTTGGATAATTCGGGGTCCTTGATTTTTTCGCTGAGCAACTTGAAACGTTCACAGCTTCGGGCTTCGATCATGGCTGAAAACAAGAGGCGGTCGACCAGCATCTGCTCGCGGCCTTTTCCACGTTGAACAAATTGGTAGAGTTCATTCACGTAGTGGTCTTTACGCTCTTTACCCAGCACTTCACCACGGTCCACAATTCGTTTGTGTACCTGGCGAAAATGATCCATTTCTTCCATCACCACGGCGCTCAGGTCTTCGACCAAATCGCTTAGCTCAGGGAAATTGACAATCAAAGAGATAGCATTCGAGGCTGCTTTTTGCTCACAGAAAGCATGATCCGTAAGGATTTCACCAATATTATCTTCTGCAATTTTGGCCCACCGTGGGTCGGTAGCCATTTTTAATTTGAGCATAGTTAAGAAACCGCTTTTCTGCCTACGCTGTAGTAGTGGAAACCAAGTTCTTCCATTTGAGAGGTTTCGTACAAGTTTCGGCCGTCAAAGATAACTTTGTCTTTTAATTTGGCTTTAACTTTTTCAAATTCAGGTGTTCTGAACAAGGCCCATTCGGTAGCGATAATCAAGCCATCTACCCCTTCCAAGGCAGAATATTCATCGGTTGCAAATTCGATTTTGTTGCCAAGCACTTTTTTAGAATTGTTCATGGCTTCAGGGTCGAAGGCAACGATGGATGCACCTTCTTTAACGAGGTCATCAATCATATAGAAAGCTGGAGCTTCGCGGATATCGTCGGTATCGGGTTTGAAGGCCAAACCCCAAAGGGCGAATTTTTTGCCTTTAACCGAGCCTTTATAATGGGCCATGATTTTAGGCACCAAACTGTGTTTTTGTTCTTCGTTTACTTCCGTAACCGCATCCAAGATTTTAAAATCGTACCCAACCTGATCGGCTGAATGGATAAGGGCCATTACATCTTTTGGGAAGCAGCTTCCGCCGTAGCCGATACCGGGGAAAAGGAAACGTTTACCAATCCTAGCATCTGAACCAATACCGATACGCACTTTATCTACGTCGGCACCTAGTTTTTCGCAAAGGTTGGCAATTTCGTTCATAAAGGTGATTTTGGTAGCAAGGAAGGCATTGGCTGCATATTTGGTCAACTCGCTGGAACGCTCGTCCATAAAGTAAATCGGGTTGCCTTGACGCACAAACGGTTTGTACAACTCTTCCATTACTTTTCTGGCACGTTCGCTCGAGGAACCTATTACCACGCGATCGGGTTTCATGAAATCATCCACAGCAAAACCTTCTCTCAGGAATTCTGGGTTCGAAACCACATCAAATTCTTGGGAAGTATGTTGTGAAATAGCTGCTCTAACTTTATCGGCGGTACCAACTGGCACCGTGCTTTTGTTAACGATAACTTTGTAATCTTTAATGATTTTACCGATAGAATTGGCCACGGCTAGTACATAGCTTAAATCGGCACTTCCATCTTCGCCGGGAGGAGTAGGTAAGGCGAGGAACACCACTTTGGCATGTTCCAAAGCATCGGCTAAGCTCGTTGTGAATTTTAATCTTCCAGCATGTGTATTTCTTTCAAAAATAACATCCAAATGGGGCTCGTAAATAGGGAGTTTTCCTTCCCGTAGCATCTTCACTTTTTCTTCGTTGATATCAACGCAAGTTACGTTGTTGCCTGTTTCTGAAAAACATGTTCCGGTTACTAAACCAACATAACCAGTTCCAATTACTGCAATTTCCATTTGTTTTTAGGGGTATTTTTAGTTAAAAAATGAAAGAACCGAATTTGTAATGTAAGCCAATTGCTCTTCGTCCATTTCGGTGTGGATTGGGAGCGAGAAAACGGAGCTACAAAGCATTTCCGTAACCGGATAATTTCCGTTTTGGGTGTATGCTTTTTGTTTGTGCAATGGGATAGGATAGTACACCATCATCGGAATACCTTTATCTGCGAGGTATTTTTTCAAATCGTCCCGATTAAAATCCGAACCTACCAAGGTGTATTGGTGGAAAACGTGAGTGCTTTTTGGATTCCGGACCGGTGTTTTGATTTTAGGATGGTTTGCAAAGGCCTTATCGTAGTAGTTGGCTGCATAGTTGCGTGCAGCGGCATACTCGTCCAAGTGCCTAAGTTTGATGCGAAGGATGGCCGCTTGGATATTGTCGAGGCGGGAATTAACACCGATGGAGTCGTGCACATATTGAACACTTTGTCCGTGATTGGCAATCATTTTTAGTTTTTTGCCCAATTCATCGTCGTTGGTGTACATCGCACCACCATCGCCATAGCAACCGAGGTTTTTAGAAGGAAAGAAGGAGGTACAGCCGATGGTTCCCATGGTGCCTGCTTTTTTCACTGTGCCATCGCTAAAGGTATAGTTAGCTCCAATGGCTTGAGCTGTATCTTCAATAACGTATAGCTTATGTTTTTTTGCCAAGGCCAATAGGGATTCCATATCGACACATTGACCGAATAAGTGCACCGGTACAATTGCTTTTGTTTTTGGGGTAATGGCCGCTTCGACTTGGGCTAAATTGATTTCGAAGGTTCCGGGGTGAACATCAACTAAAACAGGTGTAAGACCTAATAGTGCAATTACTTCGGCGGTAGCAACATAGGTAAAATCAGCGGTAATGACTTCGTCGCCCGGTTTTAAATCCAATGCCATCATAGCAATTTGGAGGGCATCGGTACCATTGGCGCAAGGAATAACATGTTTAACGCCAAGGTATTGTTCGAGTTCAGCTTTAAAGGCTTGGACTTCAGGTCCGTTAATGAATTGTGTACTGCGGATTACATTCAGCACGGCTTGGTCTATTTCGTTTTGGATCTTTTCGTATTGTTTCTTAAGATCCACCATCTGAATGTTGGAAGGGGTAACTGACATATTAAATTTTGGGGCAAAGGTAATTTTATTGCCGTTAAATTTTTAATCAAAACTTGCATTTCGGCTTCAAGGTTACATTCTTAAATAGCCCAAATTCTGCATTTGAAATGTAAAATTAATTAAGCGTTTGTAAATCAATTTGTTAATCCAGTCTGGCAACCAGCTTTATCCTGAATTACTTGGGTGTGGTTGACCCAACTAAAACAAGTAGTTTGGATGAAAAAATCCTTCGTTTAATTGATTTTGGTTGAATTTTTTTGGTCAAAAAAGGACGAAGATATTAGTTTGAAATATTGGGAGGCCTGGGTTGGATCATTCCTTTGGATTGGGATTTTTTTTTCGCCGGGTAACACCAAAATGAACAGCTTGTATTTTAACATAGGCAAAAGCGAAGGCGGATTGATACTGTTTATTTCGGCAGAAAACCCAGGTGCGGGCTGTTCGGGCAAGGATAGAGGCAGTCTAGCCCACAGGGATGCGTAGGCACGGAGCAGACCGAGGACTAGCGCCGAAAGCCTGACCCGACGCCCTTGCAGACTGCTTAGATTCAGCACCAAGGCTGTATTTGGCGGAGGGGGCACGCATGGGAATGAGAAAATGGAAAATAGAAAATAGAAAATAGAAAATAGAAATGAGAAAATAGAAGATAGAAAATAGAAATGAGAAAATAGGATTGGTCGTTCATACTTTGTTAAAACTTTAGCTCGGGGAAGCAGGGAATGCGGCTATTTTTGCAGCTATTAAAAAAATAACTCGAATGAAATTCTTTATTGACACAGCCAATTTGGCCCAAATAAAAGAGGCACAAGAACTAGGCGTTTTGGATGGTGTAACGACCAATCCTTCCTTGATGGCCAAAGAAGGAATCAAAGGACAAAATGCGATTTTGAAGCATTATGTGGATATCTGCAATATTTCGGATGGCGATGTGAGTGCAGAAGTGATTTCGACGGATTATGAAGGGATTATTCGCGAAGGGGAAAATTTGGCTTCGCTTCACCCGCGTATTGTGGTGAAAGTGCCGATGATAAAGGACGGCGTGAAGGCGTTGAAATATTTTTCGGAAAGGGGAATTAAAACCAATTGCACCTTGGTGTTTTCGGCCGGACAAGCTTTGTTGGCGGCGAAAGCAGGGGCAACTTATGTATCGCCTTTTATTGGTAGGCTAGACGATATAAGCCAAGATGGTTTGGAGCTTATTTCGCAAATTAGACTGATTTACAACAATTACGGGTACCAAACCCAGATTTTGGCTGCAAGTATCCGCCATACAATTCACTTGTTGAAATGTGCGGAGATTGGAGCCGATGTAGCTACTTGTCCATTGTCGGTGATTACAGGTTTGTTGCAACATCCGTTGACCGATTCGGGCTTGGCTAAATTCTTGGCCGATCATGCCAAATCACAAGCCTAAGTCCGATGCTCCTCAAAATTTATCCGGAAAATCCGAACGAAAGGAGCATCCAACAAATAGTCGATTGCCTTAAAAAGGGAGGGGTGATTATTTGTCCTACCGATACCGTTTATGGCTTTGCTTGTGATATTTTCAACACCAAAGCCATAGAGCGGATTTGTAGGATTAAGGGCATCAATCCCAAAAAGGCCAATTTTTCATTTATCTGCTACGACCTCAGTCATATTGCTGATTATTCGCGGGTCGACAACCATGTGTTCAAGTTGATGAAGCGTTCATTGCCTGGCGCCTTCACGTTTATTTTGCCGGCTAGGTCGAATGTGCCTGATATTTTTCAAAGCAATAAGCGCACGGTGGGAATTCGGGTTCCGGACAATAACATTCCTAGAGAAATCGTGCGGTTTTTGGGTAATCCAATTTTATCTTCTTCGGTGCATACGGATGATGATTTGGTAGAATACAGTACTGATCCTGAACTAATGTGGGAGAAATACCGCGATGTAGTAGATATGGTGGTTGATGGTGGATATGGCGACATACAATACTCCACGGTGCTGGATTGTACTGGTCCGGAAATCGAAATAGTCAGAGAGGGCAAGGGAAACATTGAAGAATTTTGACCTTTTTTGTTAATTTACTTTGTTATTATTATTTATCGAACAAATTTGTATTTTGTATGACTGAAAGTTGCTTTCGTCTAAATTATTTGAACTTTTATTTTTTATTTAGGGTATAACAAGCCAAAATTGACTGATTATGATTTTAGTCAGACGTTAGTCGAATTTTTAAACCCAACATCGAAAAATTAAATAAAAATAACCAACTTGCAGGAGGATTTGAAAATGAATACTTTTATACATACAATAGCTGAAAGGAACAAAGGCTTGCTTATAGCCTTGCTCAGTTTGGGTTTTCCGATGGCTGCTTTTTCTCAGCTAGGATCTTATGAAAGCCACGACCATCCGCAAGAATTTTTGATGGAAGTGAATGAAAACGGGGTTAGTAAATTACAAACGCCGACCGGACAAGTGGTTCAATACCGTGAATTTGTGACGCTTGGGGTGCAACAACTTATTAGTATGGGAAAGGGATCGGCTGTAAGGGGTTCGCAAAACAAATCGGCCGATTGTCCAACTTTTAACATTATCTATAAAGATCAATTGGTAGGAAGTGGAAAAGGATTTGACGACCCAACCAATGGTGCTAAAAGAAGAGAAGTGTTGGAAGCCGCTTTCGACTATATTTCCAATGTAATTCAAAACTCGGGTAGTGCTGATATTATGGTGGATGTTTCAAACGGAACGATACCAGCCAATTATACCGGACAATTTGCGGTTTCAAAACCAGTTTATACAGTGGCCAATGGATATAACCAAAACCACATGCTTAAACATATTATCAATGGCACCGACCCTAATGTGTCAAATCCTGATGGAACAATTGAGTTCAATTTCAACAATAGTTTAAATTATTTCTACGATTACCCAGCTGAACCCGGAGGTAACCAATTTGATTTTTATACCATTTGCTTGCATGAGATTTGCCACTTGCTTGGTTTTACCAGCAATATCGGCAGCACCGGTGTATCGGAAGCGACTACTGCACCTCAAATGTTTTCTAGTTTCGACCAATACTTACGTACCCAAGATGGTAATCCTTTGTTGAACAACTTTTCGGTGAGTCCAACTTCGAATCTGGTTTCCAATTCCATTACGTTTGACCTTCAAAACGGTAATTTTGCTCCGGTTTACAGTCCTTCTACCTATTCTGGATCAAGTCTGGATCACTTTGATAATACTCGTTCATCAGGTCAGCCTTATTTGATGAATCCAGGTTTAAGTAGGGGTCAAACCGTTCACTTCCTTAGTCAAGAAGAAGCCATGGTGTTGCAGTTACTTGGTTATACCATCGATATCGGAGTAGCTACTTCGGTGGGTGATGAATTCAGCAGTACCTATTCTGAATCACCTGTTGTGGGCGAACTTTACCCGAATCCAAGTTCAAAAGACAAACCAGTAAAAATCAATATTTCCAATGTAAAAGAAAAGGACATCTTGGTAGTTGTGTATGATATTCTTGGTCGTCAGGCTTATTCCAAAGTTATTGTGAACGAAGGTATGGAAGGCGGAAGTTACACGGCCGTAGACCCTTCTCACAACTTGGCTGCTGGAATGTATATAGTGGTAGGTTCTACTAAAGACGAGCTTTTCAATAAAAAACTAATTATCCGTTAAGTCTTCCTGGATGTTTTAATCTCCCGATCCTCAAGTTGCATGGCTTGGGGATTTTTTAATTTTTTAATTTTGACTAAACAGTTCCAATTTACCTTTTTTGCCAAACAAGAAGCGGCCTTGGTATTCGCCTGCTTGTCGGACATGCAATGGTTTTGCAAGGTTCATCCCTTAATGATGTCGATAGAAAGGGTAAACGGAAATACCTACAAAATTCGGGAACGGTTGAAATGGCCTTTTCTTCCCTTTAGCTTTACCTACACTTTCGACCTTTTTCTAAATGAAGAAAATTCGGAAGTACGGTTTGAGGCGACTATCCAAAAATTTACTCGGATGGTTTTAAGTTTTAGCATGGTTCCCAGCGAAGGAGGCACCATGGTACAGGAACAGGTAAATCTTCGTTCGCCTTTTCCGATTCATGGGTTTATGGAAAGTTTGATGCAAGAGCAACACCGCATTTTGTTTCAGCAAATTGAAAAACAAACATACCGTGATAGACCTGGTTTTGTGGATGGTGGGAAATAATTCAACTGTTTATTGCACGATTTTGGCAATACTTTGAATTCGAATGGACGGTTTTGGGGGCAGATGTGGGAAGGGAAAATACAGATAAAAGTTTATTTAAAGAGCGGCTCGAAGTTTTTTACCAAAGGTCTATTTTAAGTTCAATGTCGCTTATTGCCTTTGCCTATGGTAACCTCCAGGGCAATTTACTTTTCTGATTCAATTATAAAACTAAAAGCCTCTACAATGGCTTCAGAATATGGATTCTCAGTATTGACTATCAGCGAAACATATTCAGATTCCGACAAATTTGGATAAATTAATTTTCCATCATGTTTAATAACTTTCTCCCAAGAGTAGATTCGGAACTATTTATCAAAAAGTTTACTTCTTGCGGCTTGTCTCCCATCTCTCTTATCACAAATATAAAGGATTACATTCCTATTGCTATTTAAAACATTCCTCATTGATGTTGCCAATGTTTCTACAACTCGAATATCATTAATTGCCTTATCACCTTTTTCAATGGGTGCAAATTGAAACTCTAATATCTGGGTATCTCCTATTTCAAAGGAAGAATCAAAATAGTACTCATTTAAGTAAACATAACGAATAACATATTGAATATTATTTTCAGTAACGAATGTATAGGAAACATCCGTTCCTTCAGTTCTTATTAATTCGTAAGGGGCTATTTTAGATTGGTCGAACAACTTCTCTTTTATCTTCCGCTTTAAAGTCTTCAATTTTTCCACCTTTTGCAAAGTAATCTACAAAGGCCTGTTTTTCTTTAACAGCCTTTTGAAAACTTATTTGCATTTTCGATATTTGTTCTTTGGTAGGTTTCACAGCGATGTAAAGTAATTTATTTTTGCGAATAAGTTCAAATTTCATTGGAAAGCAGCTTTAAACGGCCTTGCACCTAACTATTCAATAAAAGAAAATTTCCATTCCAAGCAATTGATTTTCAAACGCCTAGTCTGGTTTTATTTCTCCACTACAAAAGGCTTTCTCACTGTTCCTGCCTGGCTCGAAACTTTTAAAACATACCAGCCTTTTTCGAAATTCTTTACGTCCAATGCCCATTCGGTTTGGCCCAAACTGCTAGTTTTAAAAACCAATTGCCCTATGGCATCGAATACCTCAAAGGTGTAAGGTTTTGCTTCTGGCAGACTTAGGTGAATTAAATCACGACTAGGATTTGGATAAAGTTGAATCTGGTTCAATATGGCCAATTCGTCGAGTGCAGTGAAGGTATACGAAATGGTATTGGAGATGGCACTCGAACAACCATTGGAAGTTATCACCGCATTGTAATCCCCGGTCACCAAGGGTACAAAACTAGCACCAGTGGCTCCATCAATTGGATTACCGTTTACATACCATTGAATGTTGGTACTTGGATTGGCCGATAATGTGCTTCCATTCAAGGTTATAACCGGTGGAGTAGGAGGGGATACTACCGTGATATTGAAAGTGGTGCTTGCCGTCGTTGTGCCTGAACAATTGCTGGGGTCTGAAATGGTGCATACCACCGTACCATTGGTCGGACTCAATAACACCAAACTACTCCCGGTTTCAGTTGAAGCAATTCCGTTTACTTCCCAGGTATAAGTTGGATTGCTTACATTACTAGCATTGGCTTGGAGTGTTAAAGGAGCATTGCTGCAAATGGTGGTAACCGAAGGAGTAAGATTTACCGAAGGAGGATTGCCACTACCCACATACACTGGAACGGCTATCCTTTCGCTGGCGCATTTCTGACTAACCTGCCAATTGTAAAAATAATAGTAATAGCTTGGTTGGTTGGCACTGTTTCCGGTAATCGATACGGTAGTGTTATCGGTGTAAGGATAAACAGCTCCAGCATTGTTTCTATACAAGTTGTTACCGCCCGCTGTACCCAATTGATAGCCTGTTCCAGCCGGAATCGTGAATCCTAAATTAACCGTACTAGTCCCTTGTGGAATCGGAACGGTCAGGCTTTGAAGCACCGTACCTCCACTGTTACGCAACTCAATGGTGCGGTTTCCAGCGTTGTTGGCATTGACTTGTACCGATACCAACGTGAAATCTGAAAGTGCATCGAAAACCAGATAGTGGTATGTGCCCCCATTAAAATACCCTCCATTGCCGCTGCTATTGGTTGATCCTACATTGCCTGTATACGAAACCTCTTCATTGGCTACATAATAGGTGGTGTTGGAATTCAAAACAGGCGTGTTGTAACTGTTTCCCGAAGCTAAGGCGGTAGTAGACGAAGGACTGTCATACCAATAAATATCGCCACTCCCACTGGCTTGTAAGGTAAAAGATTGGGCAGCGCAAGCATTGTAAGCTGTTTGGCTAGGTTGGGCCGGTTCAACAATTTGAATAGCCAAGTAGTCTGTCTTGGTTTGTGCATCATTTCCGGCACAGTTGCTTGTGCTCAACTGTACTGTATAAATTCCCGTTTGGCTATATTGGTGGGAAGGATTCTGCAGGGTGGACGTGGTGCCATCGCCAAAATCCCAAAGCCAATTGGCGGCACTCCCCGTTAAATCAGTAAATTGGATGGAACCTCCACAGCCAGAAGTGCGGTCGGCTATAAAATCGGTAGTGGGCGGCAAGGGTTGTAGCGAAATATTTTGCTCAACGCTTTGGTATAGTCCAATAGTGAGATTGTTGATAGTTTGGCTTTGGTAGCCGGGCGCCGAATAGGTTACCGAATACGTCCCCGGGTAAATAGGACGGTAATAATTTCCGATGGGCAAAGATGAATAAACGAAGGAACTGTCGGCATCGTGGTTATTCACAAACACTTTAGCCTTGATGGGCTGTCCGGTGCATTGGTCGGTAATTAAGCCATGAAAACCTTTGTGCATGGATTCAATAAAGTACATGTAAGCATTCAGGTTATAACTCCAAAAGGTTTCGAAGGAATTGACCGGAATGAGTTTGGTGGCCGACATTTCAATGGTTACTTCTCTGCAATGGCGGTAGTAGTTCATATAATCTTGACGGCTTCCGTTGGCTTCGTACCAGGCAAAACCATCGGTTAAGCCCGGACTGTCGAAACCGTTTTGGAAATCGAGAAAGTAATTGGACGAATTCGCAAAAATTGTATCCACATAATTGCCTCCCACTTGCATCCACCAATTGCGGTCGGGGTGGTCTTCAGCTTTTGTATCCCAGGGGTAGTTGAACAGCTCGGCACCTCCATGGAAATTGGCGGCCATCACAAAATCCATGGTGTCGGCAAATCCCATAAAAGCCATGGTTTCGGGTTGGTAGGCCTCGCCGTCGGGGTGGGCGCCATCCATAAAATCAGGGTAATTACGATTCAAATCCACATTGTTGCCATTGGCCCTGGTAGCCCCGTTAACGGTATTGTCACCTCCCGCATAGGTCCCATCCGGATTGGCCAAAGGATTAATCCAAATTTCGTTTTCATTCACCAAGTCGCTCACCCTAGGGTTGGTGCCATAATTCGACAGTAAATGATCGATAAATTTAAGCATCATGATATACCCAGCCGTTTCGTCGCCGTGCATGGTAGAGGTGTACAGAAATTGGGGCTCGTATTCGCGAGTATTTACATTGTCCGAAATTTTCAAAATCAGCAAACTGCGTCCATCCACCGTAGTGCCGATGTTGTAAAGCCTACACAAACTTGGGTAAGTTGCTGCGAAGTTTTGCATCATAGCCACATATTGCGGATAGGTTGGATAGGCATTCAGGGTAAGGTTTTTAGGCCCACCGCCCTCGTTCATCATTTGCAGATGCTCCATTTCCGAAGGCTTGGGCAGTATTTTAAACTTGTATTTGGCTAAATCCAAAAATTTGATGAATTGTTTCTTGCTTGCAAAGGCATAAACTGTTTTACCCTTTACATTGTCGATAGAAACCATTTTGGTAAGGTCCGACAGCTCACTTCTGTCTTGTATTTTAAACTTAAAATACACCTCGCTCCGGTCTTTAAAAACCTTGTTAGCAATTTTTTGGGCTTTGGGCGATTGGGCATTAACAGAAAAACTTCCGATGGCCAAAACCAAACAAACGAGAAAATGGGTAAATACTCTTTTCATAAAAATCAATGTACAAACTTAGGTCAGAATTGCTTAAGCCTTTGAAATTTAGTCAGAAAGCAATGGTAAATGCCTTATTTCCCCGACTTTAGTTGGATGAAAATGGAGCTGTCAACCTGCTAGTTCCCCGAATCCAAGTTTCCTCCAGATTGAGCTTCATTTGTTTTTGCTCTACCTTTCTTCCTGCCTTACAACAAATCTTCCAAGGCTGCTTTCAGGTGGGAGAACTTAAATTCGTACCCCGTTTTGACTGCTTTTTCGGGGTAAATGTATTGGCTTGAAAGCACCAGTTCCGAGCGACTTCCCAGCATTACATTCAACACAAATTCAGGGGCTGGCACCACCAATTTGGATTTGATTTTTGCTGCTATTTCAATAAATTGTTTGTAGGAAACCGCCTCTGGAGCTACCAGGTTAATGGGACCTTCCACCGTGCTGTTTTCGAGGGCATGGATAATCAAGCCCACTTCATCGTCCATATGAATCCACGGAAAGCCCTGGTTCCCTTTGCCAAAATAGCCACCAAAGCCGAGTGGAAAGGTTTTAAGCGCTTCAGGTAAGGCGCCGGAGTGCTTATCCAAAACGATTCCGGTGCGCAACAAAACTGTTCGGGTGAGGCTGTTGAGGGCTGCTTTCTCCCAAGCCTGACTAAGTTCGGCCAAGTAGCCCTTTCCGGCTGCACTCTGTTCGGTAAGCAGGTCAAATTGCCTATCCCCATAAAAACCCACGGCCGAAGCATTCAAAAACACCTCCGGTTTCTTACTCAGGCCTTCCATGTAACGCAGCATGGCCAAAGTAGGCTGCACTCGACTTTCGAGCAAAATTTTCTGGCGTTCGTCGGTCCAGGTATCGCTGGCAATTGAGGCGCCACAAAGGTTGATTACCGCATCCATATGGGCGTGCAGAGCCGGAACTTCGTGTCCGTTCCAGTGGATATAGGTCAGCGAATCCTCATTTTGAGTAGGGTTTCGGGTAAGGATATACAAGGCGTGTCCTTTGGCAAGCAAGGCTTTTTGCAGCTTTTTGCCGATATGGCCGGTTCCGCCAGCTATTAAAATATGCATGTTTGTTGTTTTGGTGGCAACAAAGGTAGGGCTTGAGCCGAAGTAGGGGGTTAAGGTTTGTTAATCCCAAATTCTCCATTTGTTTTTGGTATGAAAGAAGTTTCTTTATTTCAATTTGGCGGGTCCCTTTTCGGCCATAACCATACTACCCCGAATAAACTATTTGCAAGGGCCGAAAAGGTCGCGCTTTCGCTAGTACTCCTCGGTCTGCTCCCCCCGAAAGCATTCGGGGCGCAGCCCTGTGGGGTACCACGCTCTATCGCTACCCGGGGTTCTCCGTGCCCGGTTTTTGGTGAAGTACTCGGCAGTGGTATTTCATGTCGGGGTTTTGTGCAGGTTTGAAAGGCTTTTATTAATTTTAACCCAGATTACGCAATAGAAATGCATAAACGATTAACCAGTTGTAAATCAATTTGTATAGCCAAATTGATAACAACTGCTAAATCGGGGTAAACCCAACTAAATCAAGTAGTTCGGATTAATAAATCCTCCTATTGATTAATTTGGGTTTAAAGAGTACTAAAAAAAGTGTTTTAATCCATAGCCAAACACCAATGCTAAAGTTAATTGATTTTTAAGATTTTAGGTGGGGGCATTTTTTTAAAATTGGAATCAAATTTGCCATTCACATACATATTTTTGTTATTCAGCCCATTTATGTTATTGAAAATAAGATTATTTGATAAAATAGCAGCTAAATTAAAGGAAACAGTTTCCTCGTTGCGGCAATTGTTTTTATCGTTGCTTTATGAAATTTCAGGCCTGTTTCGCTTTCTTCTTGGTAGTCTACTTTAATTGCTTAGGGCAGCAAGCAGGAAAATTGAATTTTGTTGGCGATTATAAATGGGTAAAAAAAGGTATCATTCAAGATAGTCAACCTCTTCCCTTAAAAACATACAAACGGAAGGTGGTAAGCAAAGTTTTACCAATGAAACCGAAGGCAATAAAAAGTCGGGACATTACTTTGGTTGAACGTCAATTACAACAAAAGCTAAGTATTCCTCCAGTAAAAGCTCTTCGTTTTAGTGGTGAACCTTTGGTAGGTAAGGAAAAAATATTGGCAACGCGATTCTGGTTCAAAGATGTTTCGGAGTATAACTTAACTTACACTGATTGGGCACATGGCTTTGTTTCAAATAGCGTAGTAAGCATTGCGGAAGATCCCCAACACAACATGTGGTTTGCCACCTCTAACCGAGGCTTAGTAAAATTCGACGGACTGAATTACTATCTTTTTGAGTCCCAAAGTGGTATACTATCGAACAGCCTTACAAGTGTATGTTATCAATCAAATGTTGGTTTGTGGGTTTCCACTATCCATGGTATTTGTTTGATTCGAAACGATTCGGTTTTTACCCCATCCTTTGTTGGATTAGAAAATCGGGATATCAATTCCGACAGGATAACATTGGATGGGAAGGGCGGTGTTTGGGTGGCATCTCGAGCACATGGGGCTTTGCGAATTAAAAATGGGCGAACCGTGCAGCATTTTGGAGCAGAATGTGGCTTAGGTACGAATTTTATTATGTCTGTTCATGAGGATAAGGCTGGTAACCTTTGGTTTGGTAGCAAAAAACTAATGCGTGTCGACAAAGGCGGTCACCTTACCGAATACAGTGTTGAGAAAGACAATTTTGTTGAGAACCAAATTTTGCGAATAGTTGAAGATGAGGATGGATTATGGGTAGGAACCTTCAGTAACGGGGTTTTGAACATCAAGGAAAACAAGGTAAAACAATATTCTTTATATGAAAATTTTGCAGGAAGGGTGTTTGATATCTGTAAGGCCCGAAATGGACATTGGTTTGCTTTTTTTGGAGGAGGCCTTTGTTTTTTGGGAAAAGATAGGTCGATACTTATTTCTGAAAAAAACGGGTTATGCGGTAGTACATCATTCAACCTTTTTGTCGATTCATATAAGAATATTTGGAACGCTTGTTTGGGATATGGAATTTGCCGATTAAACAATTCGCCCCTTATTCCCGACCCTAAATTACCCGCTTACCTTGGTACCACAATTAGTGTAAAAAGGGATCATCAAGGCCAGGTTTGGCATTTTATTAATGGAGATTGTATGGCCATGCAAAAGGACAACGAAATTGAAACCTATACCAATGAAGCCATCAAGCCCATCCCGTCGGTTAGGCATTTTATGGATGCAGCTTTTTTGAAAGATGGTACATTTTGGACAGCCACCTATGCCAATGGAATAGCCTATTACGATAAAAAAAATTTCACCTTTTACCAATATAGCGATTTGCCGGATGATATGGTGGTGGTGGAATCTGAAATTGGCACAGACGGTACGGTTTGGTTTAATGCTTCAACCTTTGGATTGATTTATTTTAAAAAGAATCAATTGTTTAGGATTAAAACAAATGATGCACTCCTAAATATTCGTGGCTTGGTTATGGATAAGGATGCCAAGGGCGCCGTTTTAATTGGTTTTGAGTCGGGTTTACAGAAAATTATTGCTGATACGGTTTATGATCTTAAACTCACAAAAGGAAAACTAAACTTTCAACCTACATGCTTCTTTACCACAGCCCAAGGTCAAAGGGTGATAGGTACTGCGGGAAACGGACTTTTATTTTTGGATGGTTCTAAGCTTTATCAATTGGATTCATTGAACAATAAGCCTATTGAAACAATTTACACTGTCTTAATCGACAAAAGCAAACGGGTATGGCTAAAGACCTCCAATGGATTGTTGAGTTTTATCCTTGATAATGGGAGTGCTAGTCAAGTGCAGCAATTTGGCCCAAGCTATAGCCTTCCTATAACTAAATTAAGTGGCGGTGATTATGTCGATGCCGAAGGTAATGCTCATTGGAGTGTTGAGAATGGCTATTTAAGCTACAATACTTCATTGGGGAATGTAGGTGTTTTACCTCCCCAATTTGCTTATGGTGAAATCAAAATAAACACTGAAACATTGACACAGAATGCAATACTGAAATTGTATCCTGATGATTTGCTAAGCTTGAACTACAGCCTCCTTTGGTACGGCAATGAAAATGAAATGCAACAGGATTATGTGCTAGTAAATACTCAAAATGATGATACTTTATCGTATGGTATCTCGCAGCCGGGTGTGTTAGCAGTTAGAGGATTGAAAGCCGGCAATTATAAATTGTTGTTACGAGCGAAAAATAACAACCATAACTATTTTAGTTCACCAATACTCTTGGAGGTTCTGCCCTTTTGGTACCAAGCAAATTGGTTTTTTTTAGTATTGGTATCTGTTTTAATTGCTGCCATTATAGCTTATTTCAAGTACCGGCAAAAACTCAAAGAGAATGAAAACAAAAAGTTAGAAATAGCAGTTGCCAAACGAACCATACAATTGCGAAAAGAAAAACAGGATTTGGATATAGCAAACAGACTTATTTCTGAGCAAAACAAAGAAAAGGACGCCTTAATTCAAGAAATTCATCATCGCGTAAAAAACAACCTTCATTTCATTACAGGACTCATTACCATGCAAATGAACAATGAAAGTAGCACTGAAGGGAAACAATCATTAGAAGAAATTGAACGACGCTTGCAGGCTATGTCGCTGGTCCATGAACTTTTGTATATAAATACCAATGTGCATAGTATTTCAGCTCAAAATTACTTCCTTGAGTTGGTAAATTCCTTGAGAGTAGTTATCGGTTACAAAATGGAACAGGTAGAAGTGGTTTTTGATATAGATTCCATCAATATCAATGCAAACAGTGCCATTTATTTAGGAATGATTACTTCGGAGTTGGTTTCTAATTCTGTAAAATATGCCTTTGAGGGTATAAGTGAACCCCTTATTACCATTAGCATGAAAAAGGAGGCCGACAACAATCAGGTATTACTAGAAATAAATGATAATGGAATAGGCCAAAATCAGCTAGAGCCAAAACAAAATGGTATGGGACTGCGGTTAGTGGATATTTTCTCTCGTCAATTGCAGGGTACTTATACTATGGATAAAAGCAATGGTTTTGACTACAAACTACGCTTTCATTTAAAGGATAGTTAAAATTAAAAAGCACAATAATGAACGAAAGTGACATTAAATTTCTAATTGTGGAAGATGAGGTTTTTTTGGCCGAATACCTCAGCGACATGCTGAAATCCATGCAATTTAATCAAATAAAGATGGAACATAGCGTGAATGCGGCAATTATGATGATAGAACAATTCAAACCAGATTTAGTGCTTTTAGATATTCGCATGGAAGGAGAATATTCTGGAATAGAATTAGCCGAAATCATCAATAACCGATACCATATTCCTTTTATTTTCATTACTTCTCATTCCGATAGTGCCATGCTCAAAAAAGCTATGAATCTCAGACCTTCAGGCTATTTGACAAAGCCATTCAAGAAAATCGACTTATATGCAGCAATCAATATAGCCCAAATGAGCGTTTTACAAAAGGAAGATGGCTATCTGGTAATAAAAGAAGGCTATTCGGAAACGAAAATTCGCTACAGTACAATCATCTATGCGAAAAGCGAAGGAAACTATTTTACCTTGATTTGCAAGGACAAAACAAAATATCTAGTCCGCCAATCCTTAGAATGGTTGGAAAGTCAAATTCCAGAAATGAAATTTGTAAGGTGTCACCGATCTTATTTGGTAAATATAGCTTTAGCCAATAAATTAAATTCGGCTTCCATTTTCATTGAGGGGTTTATTATACCTGTATCGAGAGGCAAAATGACTGAAGTTCGTAAGAAAATGAAAGATTTATAAGCGAAAAAAAAGTAAAAAAAGGAATTGGGTTCATGGATTAAATTAGGCCAAATAAAGAGAGAAATACCAAGTTTCAAAAAAATGGCAAAAGCCTAGGCATCACAATTCCAAAATGCACTTTGAATGCATCTGAACAAAAAAATCTAACAATTGTATCTTGGGTTTACTAAAACAGTGATTTTAAAAGTCCAACCTATAGAAAAAATCAAGGTGAAGTATGGCATCCTAATGACTGGATTTGCTAGGGGTTGGAATGGTTAAAAAGTGGTCATTAGCCAACTTATTTCATAATTTTTTTTCTTAAAATTCCCCATGCCCAAATTCAGGTCAAACTCGCTTGAATGGTTGTAGTTTGATAGCCTACAACAGCCTTTACTGCAATGCATTCTTGCCTTGAATGGTCATTTTTCTGACCAAGTCAAAGCCTAAAAATTCCCCCATAAACCCTGATTTAGTATGAGAAATGTCAAAAAGCTTAAATGTCTGTAAATCAGTTTATTAATACGGGTTTTGAAAGGCTTCCAAATCGAAATTTTCTTGAGAGCGGTTCTCCCAACAAAAACAAGTTCTTCGAATTTTTTTCTCCACCTAGTAATTAATTTGAGTTGAACAGGATTGGATAATTTTTAGGACTTATGGTTTGTGTGGCAACCTCCAAATCAAACTTTTATTAAGAAAAATTCGACCAATTTTATAAATGGCATGTCAAACACATACAAAGTTACGTCATTTAAAACATTTTTTGTACTTAATTTTTTCAGTATGCTTAATTAGCAACAAATTACTTTTTAACATTTTTATGAAAAATTTTTACCTGCTTTGTAATCAAATTGGTTCGTCGATAATTGCCTTTATTGCGTTGGTTTTTATTGGCAATTCAGCCTTTAGTCAAACAGGGGCGGCTTTAAACTTTGATGGGAGCGACGACTATGTTCAAATTCCTAATGTGGTTGGATCTGGTAGTTTCACTATTGAGTTTTGGATAAGAACCAGCCAAGGTGGGAATTCTGGTTCTCAATGGTGGCAGGGTAGAGGAGTGGTGGATGCAGAAGTTGGGGGAGTAACCAATGATTTCGGATTGTCATTATTGAATGGAAGAATGGCTTTTGGAATCGGAGGCTCCGATGTTACTATCCAATCCTCCACCAGTATGAATACGAATACGTGGCAACATATTGCCGCATCATGGAACATAAGTACTGGACAAATGAGACTGTATGTAAATGGGGTATTAGAATCAACCACAACTGGTCCAAGTGGAAATCCAAGGAATGTACCTAACATTCGATTAGGAGGTTTGGCAATTGGAGGTAGTCATTCTAATATATTTCTCGACGAACTGAGATTTTGGAATCGCGTTTTGTCACAAGCCGAAATTAGAAATAAAATGAATTGTGAACTTACCACTACAGGCAATGGATTGGTTGCTCGATATGGCTTTAACCAAGGGGTAGCAGGTGGAGCAAATTCAGGAGTAACAAGCTTGGCCGATGCGAGTGGAAATAACTATAATGGAACATTAACAAATTTTGCCTTAACAGGCACTACTTCCAATTGGGTTTCACCAGGTGGTTCATCCGCTGCCATCACCGCTGGAGGACCTACCACCTTTGCCTGCGGAGGAAGTGTAAACCTAACCGCAAGTGCTCCAACATCCGGGAACAATGACGTTTTTTTTAATGGTACCAACACGGTGGCGAATTGTGGAAATGGAGGTTCCTTCAATATATCAAGCGGCACCGTTGAAGCATGGATAAAAACCTCAGGTGCAGGCTCCTCCTACAGGGGAATCGTGGTAAAAGAATTTGCTTTTGGGTTATTCCTTATTAATAATCAGTTAGGTGTTTTTAATTGGGCAAATTCAACTCCAATTGTCGTTGGTCCAAACTTGGGTGATAACGCATGGCATCATGTGGCATTCACATTTCAAAATGGGGTAACAAATGGCTCGAGGTTGTATATAGATGGAGTAGCAACCGGTTCAACCTTCACTTATAATATTTTAAATCAAAATAACCAGTTAACAATAGGAAATAACGGTGTTAATCCCCAGCAATTTTATGGGGAAATCGACGAGGTTAGAGTATGGAATACGGTGAGAACGCCTACTCAGATAAGTACCAACAGAAATACAATTATTTCTGAAAGTACGTCAGGATTGATGGCATATTACCGTTTTGATGAAGGCACAAGCAATTTCACGAATGATTTAACAACCAATAATAATATAGGATCCTTTGTAAATGGAACACCTAATTGGGGAAGCACTACTTCTGTTGCACCTATTAATTACTTCACATACTTATGGACGCCAGGGGGAGCAACCACTTCCAGTATTACGGCCACTACATCGGGTTCTTATACGGTTAATGTGACAAGGATTGGTGCTGGATGCGCTAGCACAAGTGCAGCTACTACCGTTACCGTTACCGGAGGTAGCACAGTAGGAGCAGCATCTTCAACGCCCTCACTTTGTATCAACAACCCTTTAACGCCCATCACTCATACTACCTCCGGCGCAACTGGTATTGGCTCTGCTACAGGCTTGCCCACTGGTGTTACAGCTGCATGGGCAAGCAATACCATAACAATCAGCGGCACACCTACCACCTCCGGTACATTCAACTATTCTATACCTATAACCGGTGGTAGTTGTCCTGGCTTTGCAACGGGTACGATTAATGTCAGTTCTGGCATCTCAGTAGGAACAGCATCCTCAACGCCTTCACTTTGTATCAATACTGCCTTAACTGCTATAACTCATACTACCGCAGGAGCATCTGGCATTGGCTCAGCTACGGGGTTGCCTGCGGGGGTAACTGCCGCTTGGGCAAGCAATACTTTAACTATCAGTGGCACACCTACAGCCGCTGGTACATTCAACTATTCAATTCAGTTGACAGGGGGTGGTTGTACTGCCAATGCTACAGGTACAATTACCGTGACTGGAAACACTGCAGGAGCGGCCTCTTCTACACCTACAATTTGTATCTATAATGCTTTAACCCCCATCACCCACGCTACAACCGGAGCCACCGGCATTGGCTCTGCTACTGGCTTACCTACGGGGGTTACTGCAGCTTGGGCAAGCAATACCATAACCATCAGTGGAACACCTACTGCCACCGGTACCTTCAACTATTCAATTCCATTAACGGGGGGTAGTTGTTCTGTAAATGCAACAGGTACCATTACTGTAAATCCAGGTCCAAGTGTGCCAACCATAACAGCAGGTGGACCTACTACATTCTGTTCAGGCGGATCGGTTAGCTTAAGCACCCCCGCACCTGCTAACCTTAACAAAGCAGTCAATTTCAATGGTTCTAACCAAAGTATTGTAGTAGCTAACCCCGGAATAAACCTTACCAACAAATATACATTTGAATGTTATTTCAAGACGAATAACCCATATTCACATCAAACCCTGGTTTCGAAGTTCGATGACGATAGCGACAAACGCAGTTTCTTTATTAACCTTAATGAATATGGAAATGGCCAACTTACCATATGTCATACCTCTGCCGGAACTTGGACCAATCCTTTGTTATGGAGTTCTGGGTTTTTACCCACCGCCGGACAATGGTATCACATAGCAGTAGTGTTCGATGGAACCCTAGGGTCTAATCACGTTAAGCTTTATGTTAATGGCTCTTTATACAGTCAAACCAATTGGCCATTTGTCCTTCTTCCACAAGCTACAAACCTCTACTTTGGTGGTTACGATGGAGCCGGTAATGGTCTCAATGGTGGGGCAAATTCTAGATTTTTTAATGGGCAGATGGATGAAATAAGGTTTTGGAATACGGCACGCACTGCTTCTGAAATTTCTACTAACATGAACGTAAACATTGCTGCCAACAGTGCAGGTTTGGTTGCTTTTTACAAATTAAATGAAGGTACAGGAACCACCACCATAGATGCAACCGGACTCAATGCCAACGGTACACTTACCAATGGCGTTGGCTGGCCCGATGTTTCTTCATCTCCATATAGTTTAGCAAATGCCACAACCCTCAGTTGGGCACCGGGCGGTTCCACATTAACAAGCATAACAGCCAGCACAGCGGGTTCTTACACCGTAGCTGCTACAGCCTTCGGTTGCACCAGCACCAGTGCGGCTACCACCGTTACCGTTACAAGCAGCACGGCAAGCGCAGCTTCTTCAACGCCCGTCCTTTGTGTCAATACTCCTTTAACCGCCATCACCCACACCACCACCGGAGCCACTGGCATCGGCACAGCTACAGGTTTACCAACTGGTGTTACAGCAGCTTGGGCAACTAATACCATTACCATCAGCGGCATACCTTCCGCCTCCGGTACATTCAATTACAGCATACCCTTAACAGGTGGTTGTGGTTCGGTAAATGCAACCGGCACCATTACTGTCAATCCACCTCCTACAGCATACACAGTAACAGGTGGTGGTAGTTATTGCACAGGTGGTTCGGGTCTACCAGTTGGTTTAGCTAACTCTTCTTCTACTGCAAGTTATCAGTTACAATTAAATGGTAACAATATTGGTACACTGGTAAGTGGAACAGGCTCTGCCATAAGCTTCGGAAATCAAACCTCCGCAGGGACCTACACCGTTTCTGGAGCCGAAACAACGAATAGTAGTTTTCTATCCTTTGATGGGAATAATGATTTCGTAAATGCTGGTACAAATAGTTCAGTTAATATAACCAGTTCAATGACTGTTGAGGCTTGGATAAATCCTTCCACTTCATTAGGTGCTAGCTGGAATCGGATAGTACATCGGAATTGGCCAACCGGTTATTTTTTTGGCGGAAAAGCAGGAAATACCAATGCCTTGGCAGTTGTACTATCAGGTGATTTAAATGCATGTTTGTCCCCTGATAATACAGTGGTGCCTGGTGTTTGGCAACATGTAGCATTTGTGTTTGATGATATTGCCAATACCATTACAATTTATCATAATGGTGTAGTTGTTGGCTCATCAACCTGGACTTCTACCATTACAGGCGGTGCAAACCAATTAAACATTGGAGGCGATGGCACTGAAGGATTTCCTGGCGGCATGAGAGATGTACGTATCTGGAATTTAGCTCGGTCTCAAAGCCAAATTCAAAACTTTATGAATGCAACTTTAGCCGGAAACGAATCAGGCCTGAAAGCATATTTTAAATTTAACGAAGGATCAGGTAGCACCGCAAACGATTATACCTCAAATGGCAATACTGGAACATTAACCAATATGAATATACCTTCGGTTTGGAGTCCATTAACTGTCCCAACAGCCTGTACTTCAACTATGACAGGAAATGTTTCCATTACGATTGACGCAACCAATACAGTTGGCGCAGCTTCTTCAACCCCTACCCTTTGTATCAACTCACCATTAACGGCCATCACCCACAACACCACCGGTGCAACAGGAATCGGTGCTCCTACTGGTTTACCTGCAGGTGTTACAGCTGCTTGGGCAAGCAATACCATTACAATCAGCGGCACTCCAACAGCCTCCGGTACCTTCAACTACACCATCCCTTTAACAGGCGGTTGTGGTACTGCAAATGCAACAGGTACAATTACCGTAAACTCCTTAACCCCAACCGTAAGCATTGCCGCATCGCCTTCCGGAGCAATTACTTCGGGCACCAGCGTAACCTTTACAGCCACACCTACTAACGGTGGAACACCTTCCTACCAATGGAAGAAAAACGGCAACAATGTGGGAACAAACAGTGCAACCTACACCGATGCAGGTCTTGCAAACAACGATGTTATTTCTTGTGTAATGACCTCCACCGCAAGTTGCCCCAGCACTCCAACCGCTACCTCCAATTCAATCACCATGTCGGTAACGAGTTCTGGTTTAAAAACCTGGAATGGTACTACCTCAACCGATTGGTTTACCGCTTCAAATTGGACGCCTTCCGGAATACCTACTTCAACCGACGATATCAGTATTCCATCCGGTGCAACAAATTATCCTTTAATTAACAATGTAGCGAATTGCAAGGATATTGCTATGCAAGCCGGTGCCACCATGGTAATTAACAATACCTTAATTGTTTACGGAACATCGATTAACACAAATAACAACCTAATTTCGGGTTCTGGTACATTCCAAATTGGGGATGGAATAGCTACTTTAGATGCCACAATAAGTGGAGGTGCCACCTTCAACAACGCCATCGTGTATATCGCGGCTGATGCCAGTTTGAAACTTGGTGGATCGGCCGATATAAATATTGGTAAAACAATAAATGTAAATTCAGGTTCAGTCGTTTATTCGTTTGGCAGCAATGGCGCTACAGCTTATCTTCACTTCAAAGACGATGGTACTAACAATGGTATTATTGACTACGATGCTGGATTTGCTAACGGATTTATTATAGGTCAGGTGATTAGCGACAGGAAGGTAATTGCTTCAAATACCGGCTATCGTTATATAAGCTCGCCCGTTCAAAATAGCCTTGCTCAATGGGCCGATGATTTCACGATAACAGGTCAAAATGGTTTTAATTCCGATGGTGTTGCATTTACCAATCCATGGCCAACCCTTTGGAGTTACAATGAGACCTTCCCCAATCCTGATATGAGGTATCGTTGGGTAAGTTATACCGATTTAAGCAATAACTTCGACAGGGCCACAGGCTATGCAGCCAATATTTCTGGGAATAATTTGATTGATGTAACGGGTCCTCTTTGGGTTCAAAATAATCCATCAGGAACAATCCTTAAATCCATTACAAAATCAGGCCCATCTTTATCGGATGGATGGAATTTGGTAGGAAACCCTTACCAGGCTCCTTTAAACTTCAGTAGTTTGCAATCGAATAACAATACCAAAATTGCCTATTTCGCCTACTATTGGGTGTCGAATGGAACCTACTCGGGCAATTACGGTTCCTATAATGCCCAATCGGGTGTAAGTCAAAATGGAGGAACGGCATTTGTGGCGCCACACCAAGGTTTTATGGTCAAGGCACTTTTGAATGGCAATAATAACCTTACCTTCAATACTGGCATGACCGGAAATGCTACCAATTATGGTTTCTTAAAAACCGAAGGACCTGATAAAAACATGCCATTGCTAAGGTTAGCCATTATGGACAACAACCGCATCGTTGATGAAACAGTTGTTGGATCTCAAAATGCGGCTAAGGCAAACAACGAAATGGACGAATACGATACCGACAAATTTTTCAACTACGACAACAATTTACCTGGAATCTATGTAACAGAAGCCGCTATGGCAGATAGAAAATTGGCCGTAAGTATTTTGCCAAGCTTGACCAATGAAACGGTTGTTCCAATCGGCTTAACCAATTCGGGCGCCTTTACCACTCATGTAACCGAAATGGTGAATTTCCCAGCCGGCGTTAATGTATACCTTGAAGACAAAAAATTGAAGAGCTATGTCGAATTGCAATTGGGCGATGCGGTGTTATTAACCCGCACCGAGACCGAAGAAGCAGAAGGACGTTACTTCCTACGCTTTGGCCAAATGGATGAGGCGGTAACAAGCACGGAGTCGGATATGCTAGGCTTTAGCTATATAGCGAATGGTAGTATACAAGTTAAACTTTTAAATGCAGGTAACAATAGGGCACAAGCTAGGGTAATGGATATAAGTGGTAAATTAATCGGCAACTTTAACCTGATGAACAACAACGGTACCAATGATTTGGGAACAGTGCTGTTGGCTCCTGGCGTTTATCTAATCGAAGTTAAAACCGACAAGGGAATGTTCACCAATAAAGTGGTTGTTCCTACCCACGAATAGCCTTATATGGTTCTAAAATAAACGTATGGCTACGAAATAGACGTGTTTGATGCTTTGGTAGCCACAAGGTAGAACTTGGGACGAAGTAGCAGGTTAAGCTTGGTTTATCCTCACTTTATCCCAAGTTCTTCATTTGTTTTTACAAAAGGGTTTTCTTTATTTTTATTGTGCGGGTCCCTTTTCGGCCAAAACCCCGACATGAAATACCACACCCCCGTATTTCACCTAAACCCGGGCACGAAGAACCCCGGGTAGCGATAGAGCGTGGTACCCCACAGGGCTGCGCCCCGAATGCTTTCGGGGGGAGCAGACCGAGGAGTACTAGCGAAAGCGCGACCTTTTCGGCTTAGGAAAATGATTAATTCAGGGTAGTATGGTTATGGCCGAAAAGGGACCCGCCCCCAAAAAAAAGAAATAGCTTGAAATGCCAATTTTTTCAAGAAAAGATGAACCTAAAATTGGACTATACATCAAGCCTGTTCGGTATAAAAATTCAGAAAAAACAAACCCGGTCAGTTCCTGGAACCGCCGGGTTTTAAAGCCATAAAGGCCAAAGAAAAATAGACAATCTTTATTAGTTGTTCAGGATTTTAGCATTTGGATAGCGTTGTAACCAATTTTGAAATGCTTCTTTGCTCCTAACGATAATAGTTGTCCGGCTGTCTAGCTGTACAGTGATTCTTTCAATGCCTTCTTCCGATGCTTTTGTTTTTGCTGATCTTGCCATAACGTTAATCTAATTATGGGGCTAATGTATGGCTGTTGGTTAAAGTGCAAACTAAAATTTCGTTAAAAAGAACTAATATTCGTCATGTTTTAGACCAACGACAAAAGAGCCTAAACCAATCGCAAATAGTTGTAGCTAAGTGTTGGTTTTCAGTCTATTAATTCCTTTTTGAATTTTGGAACAATAAAAAACCAAGATCAATAACGGTGAAAACGATATAATAAACCATAAACCAAAGCAAGAAAGGAACAGCGCTGGGTTTGTGGGTAAACACATAGATAATCAGGTAGGCAAAATAGAACAACAATTTGAGTCCCATTACGGCCATAAACACATTGATAAAGCCTTTTGGATTGCCCTCTAGGGATTTGGAAACAAAAAAATGGCCAAGTGCCGAAATAACAAAAACATAAAGTACAGTAAAGGGAAGGATGGGCAGTAAAATACTCTCTGGTTTGAGCTGCTTAAAAAGGTAGGGAGCATAAATGCCTAGCAAAGCAGCAAATCCGGCTACCAGCATATATTGTGAAAAGTTTTTCGATAATTTCATGGTTGTGGGTTTAAATGCCGTTTTCTTGCCAAGTTATTCCTTCGTAATACGCAATTTTCTGCTGAATGCCTTTTGGGGAAAGCTTTCGTCCTATCCATGCAAAAATGGAAACGATAGGACCGATAATTCCCAAGGCGGCTAAAATGTAATAAAGGAATAGTTTTAGTCTAAAGTGGCGGTTGGGATTACCTGGGTTGCCTTTTTGGCGAACAAAATTGGCCCAAAGGTTGAACAAACGAATGGCCCTTGATTCGATTGGAATTAAATTTGGATTTACCTCCACTGCTTTGGCCGCTACTAGTTTTGGTTGCATACCCTCGAAACGACCTGCCTGAAGATGGCTGTCGATGATTTTACCAAAGTTGGCTGCATTGGCAATTTGGGATGGAGAAACCCCGGATGGGCCCCAGATTCCACCCATAAATCCTTCTTTTTTTCCACCAAATAGCCAGGCTGAAAGGGTAATCAAACTGACAACATTCGGGGCTGGATCCACTAAGGCAATGTTACCAACTAGGTTGGCCTTTTTTTCTATAAGCAAACATTTCAAGCGCTCCATGGCATTCAGCCACATATTTCGGCAACCGGTAACGGTAATTACGGGTTTGTTGGCAAAAACTAAATTGGCCAATTCTTTTTTAAACAAGCCTTGCACGAGCAAACTTGGCGATAAGAACCAAGGGGCATAACCCAATAAAATTAAGTCGTATTGATCGGGATGGTCGATTGGTTCTACCTCCAACTCCTCAGGCTGCGCAAGACCAAGAACGGTTTCGGGCATCAAATCGAAAAAAGTATAAACCGACCACGGAAAGGGATAATCCTTTTTTGGGAAATACCGTTTGTATTCGACGGTATGTCCGGCTTGCTCCAAGGGCTGAGTAATGGATTGAAGAATACGGGTGAGTTGGCCGGTTTGACTCCAATAAAGCACTAAAATTCGCGACACAGCAGGTTGTTTTGATGGTAAAAATCAGTCAAAAATATATATTTGCGAGCGAGTGGCAACGAAAAACCATTTCCTGCCGCCTTTTCGTCCTCTGTTTTTGTGTAGGTTTGTACCCTTAAGTCCAATTGGTTTGAAGTTATACATCCTTTCCTTTTTTGTTTTGTGGAGTAGTCTGGTCTTCGGACAATCCGACGTATTGCTTACCAATGGTAAGGTAAGAAAGGTGTTTGTGTATAATATCGACTATTTTCATGTGCGGTATGCCAAATCGGAAAAGAAGGATTTGGATAGGACGGTTTTGGAAGCTAAAAGCCAAGCCTTGGAAAATAAATTTATAGCAGATATTTACAAGGTAGATCTTAAGTTTAAGGAGAAGTTGGCCATTTTTAAGGAAACCAATCCTATCAAAGAAGACGAAGAGTCGTACACTACGAATTTAAAAGTAAAGCAAGCTGTAAAGGAAGAATCGCTGCGAAGGAGAAAGGAAATTGCCATAGCCAAACTTCGCTACAACGGACTTCGGAAAGTGCGGAAAGAATTGGTGTTTTCGGTAACTACAGATGGGGTGGAACAGGTGGTGTATAGTCCGGATACCCTTGGGTTTTTAGATTCCAGCAAAGTAGAAGTAGAATACAATGTAGCCGAAATGCGTCGCTATATAAAAGGAGAACAAGATGGGCGCAAGGTTAAAGCGCCATGGGCAACAGTAGGTGGTGTAGGTATAGGTGCTATAGGTGGAATTGGTGGTGCCTTTTGGGGGCCGATTATTCCTGCAACCTATGTGGTGCTGGTAGCCGTGAAAAAGAAGAGTAAACGAATTGAAAGACAAGTTCCCAAGCCAGAACTTTTGGACGACGAAGCCTATATGGACGGATTCAACAAAACCGCCAAACGACGCCGAGTAGCCAATGCGGTTTATGGAAGTGTTGCCGGATTAGCTGTTGGAATAGGAACCTATTTGTATTTATTTAGGTTTAAGTAACTGAATTTTGTAGTTTGACCCATGAAAAAACCAGGTATCACGAAATACCTTCCGCTTGTATTGTTGCTTTTAACTTTCAATTGGATAGCTTGTGTAAAGGACGAGCCTACCGATCCAACCATTATTGATAACTCATTTCAATCCAATTTTGTGGAAGATTGGATGGGCCAATTGGACAGTGCCATTGGTAAGTCGGGATTATCTTCACCGAAAGCCGCCCGGGTATTGGCCTATTGCAGTATAGCTGGTTATGAAGGCATCCGTCATGGAAATGAGCAGTTTAAATCATTGGATGGAAAATTGAACGGTTTGGTCGGTTTACCCCAACCCGATCCGGGGAAGGGATACCATTGGGGACTGGTTGGTAGTTTTGCTCAAAAGCAAGTAGCATTTTACCTGTTTTCAAATGCTACCATCGAGACCCGTCAAAGCCTTATTTCGTTGGCCCAGGAGCATCGCAGTCAGTTGCTGAACCAAGGAGTGTCGTCTGAACTAATAGGGAATTCGATTCTATATGGGGAAAATCTTGGAAATGCCCTTATTCAGTGGATTATGACCGACAATTTTATCCAAGCAGATACCAGTTCTTACATACTTCCAACTGGAGAAGGGATGTGGGAACAAACCAGCGGAAATAAACCGGTTTTGCCTCATTGGCGCATGTTTAGGTCGATGGTGGCTGATCCGGAACTGGTTTGTAGTCCGGGTATTCCAAATTACTATTCCACTGCTGAATCCTCTACCTTTTATGAGGAGGCCATGGAAGTGTATACCCTTTCCAATCAATTAACCGACGAACAAAAAGCTACGGCCAATTATTGGGCAGATGGCAAAAATGGGGTTTTGGCCAGCCAGCATGCACTATTAATACTCAAAAGTCTAATCCGTCAGAAGGAGTTGGATATGGAGGCTTCGGCTATGGCCTTTGTAAAACTGGGTATAGGTTTGAGTGATGCCTACCAGAATTGTTGGAGAACCAAATACACCCATTCCCTTCTTCGTCCGGTTACTTACATCCAACAAACCATCGACCCCAACTTTCAACCGTATTTAACCACTCCTGATTCACCGGAATTTAGCGCAGAATTGGCTGTACAATCGGGGGTATTGTTACAAGTTTTGCAAGATGAATTTGGTGATGTTGCCTTTATTGATAGTAGTTTGGTGAAAAAGGGTCTTATTCCAAGGTCTTATTCCAGTATTTCGCAAATGGTGGATGAGGCTGTTAATTCCGGACTATACGGAGGAATACATTTCAGGCACAGCTTGGAGCAAGGACTTTACCAAGGTCGATGTATAGGGCAAAAGGTAAACGAACTCGACCTTTAATTTAAATCTGCAAAAAACGAATTGCTTCATTGCCAAGGCGCATTAGGAGGAATTAGCCTGAGTAGTGCAAATGTTCAGTTTAACCCAAATTAATCAATAGGAGGATTTATTAATCCGAACTACTTGATTTAGTTGGGTTTACCCCTCCCGAAGAAATTTCGGGATAGCAGTTGTTATCAATTTGGCCATACAAATTGATTTACAACTGGTTAATCGTTTATGCATTTCTAATGCGTAATCTGGGTTAAACCTACTTCAAGAAAGAAAAAGAGCTTTTCAAATGAAGGTTCTGTTTTCAAATTTGTAAACCCTTTCTTAGCTATGCAAGGGTTTCCCTATTCTTGAATGTATATTAGAACCGATGCGCTGGTTTAGAATCCCTTTTGATAAGGTTTAATTGAAAAGAAATTTCATGGATTGGCGATTGGATTAAGTTGTTACTATTTTTCTTCAGAAATAAATCATACGAATAGCCAAGCCTGAAAGACTTAAATAAATGAATACCAGCCGTAAGCACTACCGCATCAGATGCATTAATTTGCTGCTTGCCCCAAACCCCAACATACAGGATTGGTACAAAAATATTGATTCCATACTGAACAAGTTTAAATTGGTCTTGCTGATGGTAGACTATCCCAGGTTTGATACGAAACAAAATCAGACCTAAATCGCCGGTTGCGGAAACTATCCAATGAATAGGAAGGCGGTTGTTGCCAGTAGCATCTAAATTAGGTCGGGTAAGATGTTGGGCGGCCAATCCAATAGCGATATTCTTTGTATAAATAGAAAAGCCCGCATTCAAATCAAAGAGTGGCCTTGCTTTGCTAAAATCATTTGCTAAGGGTTGGTATACAAAGCCATAACGGGGATCAATCATATCTCCAAATGACAATCCCTTTAAATCGAGGCTTCTTGAAAGCACTCCTCCTTCGATTCCAAGGGAGAGTCCTACCTTATTGAGAATTGAAAAGTGGTAGGCATAACACAAACTAACTTTATAGGATTTATAGAAATTATTGTCGAAGGAATAAAAACCATTTAGGCCTATTCCACTTCTGAGTTTTTTGAAATAGAAATCTAAGGAAATTGGAACGGAAAAATTAGTGGAATCATTTGGCAAGCTGTTTTGGTAGTTCATGTTGAACCGCAAATCCTTGGCCTGTCCCGCGAAAGCCGGATTCAGGTTTAAGGGCGCATTCCAGAATTGGGAAGGCAATGGGTCTTGCGCCTGGATAAGTAGCGTAAGACTTAAAAAAAGACCAACAAAGAAAAGAGTTTTCATATCGGCTTGAATTTGGCTACAAGATTAAACAAAAAAGCCCCAAGTATTCTCGGGGCTTTTATGGGTGTTTTGGGTGTTTACAAATCAGCAATATCAAAAGTCCATTGTACATAGAACATCCGGCCAACATAAGGTCCGCCATACATTTCCTTGTGCAGGTTGTTAAGTAGGTTGGATGAACCAAGACGAATGGTGGAGAAATATTTTGGGAATTCGTAACTTACTTGCATATCAACTAAGTTGTAAGCAGGCACGCTACCATCGCCAAAAGAGGATTGCCACATAAAGGTATCAACCCATTGCCAGTTTACTCCAAATCCAAAGTTTTTTAAAACTCTACGACCTTTTATTCCGGCATTGACTTTGTGTCTGGCTGTGTTGAAACCAGGTAGAATAGGATCGGTTAATTTGCTATCGTCTAAGTTGGCGTAAGTATAGTTCGCCGAGAAGATATATTTATTGCTAACATAATAATTCAATCCAACTGAACCACCATAGGTCATCACATCTTGATCAGCATTTACGGCGATTTGGTACACTTGGTAGGTTTTGTTGGTAGAAGTATTGGTTAAAATGGCATCCACACCGCTTTCTTCACCTGCTTTTGCACCATTCAAAGGCTCTACAACGCGAATATTCCCAATGAACCCACTGTAGCGGCTAACATATGCACTTAGGTCAACATACAGTTTTTTAAGCCAAATACCACGGTAACCAAACTCAACGGTTTGGATTTGTTCAGGACGAAGTGGTTTTAAGGTAATTGGTTTCAACAAGTCGGGTTGAATGGAACCAATGTAGTTGCCGCTCGCATCTGTAGAATCATATTGGGCTTGAAAATCTTGAACAGATTCCAAGGTGTAAAGATTGTTATACCCTTTTAGGTTGCCTGGCAAATAGATCGGACCCAAATCCAATCCGATATACTGATTTTGCAAAGTGGGCATACGGAAGGCTTGTTGAGCACTAACCCTAAATACGTGTCCCGATTTGGTAGTCCACATAACCGCAAAACGTGGAGAAAACTGTGGTTTGAAATTGGTATTTTTGTCAATCCTTCCAGAAGCCATTAACTTAAGCTTTTTATCGAAAAAGGTTTTACTAAGTTGAAGATATCCACCATATTCATAGTTGTTGATTTTAGTGAAACTGGCTTTGGTATCGGGTGAACCATCGGCTAAGGTGTCGGCACGGTTTACCAAGGTGTCGGTAAAGATTGTACCGAAACTATTTGGGCCATATCTTCTGAAAGAGCCTCCCACCAAAGCATCCATGAAATTAATTGGCAAAGAATATTGCAAATCGACATGTTGGATACTGGAACGATCAATGAATTTAGAGCCTTTTTGCAAATTTCCACTACTAACTATAGTTGACCTTAAAGAATCAAACTCTTGTGTGCCGGGTTGGTAAAAGGCCTCTTGGTAGGCTACTTGGGTAGCATAGGCGGTAGCAATGTTTACGTCTTCTACATTGGCATTGTCATCAAAGTCATTGGTCAAAGGCCTTAAGGTATCAACATAAGCAGAAATGTATTTGGATATCCAACGTTTAATTCCTTCTTTAGACATGTTGATTCCGGTAAAAACTATATCATACGAATCTCCTGCATTTTCCAAAGTGGTATAAGCTCTTACTAAAAGTCGCTTGCTTTGGAATTCTACTTTATGTTGTTGGAACAAAATGCTGTTAATGCTATATCGGTTTGTTCCTTGGTAAATTGCCGTACCATTACCCAAGCGATAATCATAACTAATCATCATATCGGGTTTGATTTTGTATGACAAATTGGCTCCAACCTTAATACTTTTTACATTGGTTTTTGCCAAATCTGTTTCCATGTAACCGGGGGTGTTAATTTCCCTTTGGTTGAGACCTTGGTAAGTAACTGGATTGAAATTTAGGTAGTTGTTCAAGGCAATAAAGTCCTGAACTTCTTGGGGCGTATTATTGATAGTATCGTATTGTTGTTTCTCTAAAATAGAGGCTAAATTCTGCTCGGTAGTTAGTTTTCCGTATTTGTTTACACTGGTGTCGTTGGCTATCCAATCGTCGGCACGCATAAACGAACCAGTTACTTTAAAACCAAATTTTTTGTTTTTACCCAATACTTTTGCATAACGAAACTGTCCTTCCGCCATGTTACGGCTTCCACCTTTTAATTGAAGAGATAGACCTTGGTAGTCAAAAGGACTTTTCGTTTTCATACTAATTACCCCTTGCATGGCATTCGGACCATATAAGGCTGATGCAGGACCTGTAATTACTTCCACACTTTGCAGGTCGAGGTCGTTGGCTCCAACCAAGTTACCAACGGCGAAGTTCAAACCTGGGGCTTGGTTATCCATTCCATCTACCATTTGAACCACACGTACGGGAGCAGAGGTGTTGAAACCACGCATGTTAACGGCCTTAAAGCCCATGGAAGAGGTGGAAATGTCAACTCCTTGGATATTCGACAATCCTTGGTAAAAATCGCCCGAAGCAACCTCCTTGATTTCCTTTTCCGACATTTTGAAAATGGAAACTGGGGCTTGTAAAATGGTTTCGCTTACCCTTGAAGAGGTTACCACCACCTCTTTGCCAGGAATTACGGCCGTTTCCATCTCAATTTTCATACTCTTACCGGGTGTAGCGGCAATTTCGATTTTTTCGTACCCGATATACGAAATCTGAAGGACAATGGCTTTTGAAATATCAACATCCAAGGTAAATGAACCATTGGCCTCAGAGGTTGTTCCAATGGATTCACCCTTGACCAAAACAGTGGCTCCAATTAAGGGTTCTTTTGTTTTCTTGTCGGTAATATAGCCTGTAACTTTTCCTTTTTGTGCAAAGGCAATAATGGTAAACAGGCCAAAAAGAAGGCTTAGTAGAATTTTTCTCATTGGGACAGACAAACTAGGTTTTAAGGTTTTTTAAGATAAACGCCGCTAAGCTATAAATTTTTTAATACCTTCTTACGAATTTCAACATACACCTTTAACATTAATTTCTTTAAAAAAAGACTTTTACTTCAAACGCCTAAATCCCATCTTTGTCGAATTAATCCAATTTCCTCATGAAGGCCGCACGAATCATCATAAGTGGAGGTGGTACTGGTGGGCATATTTTTCCCGCCATCGCTATCGCCAACGCCCTCAAATCTGTTCAACCCAATTGCGAAATTTTGTTTGTTGGTGCCAATGGCCGAATGGAAATGGAGAAAGTCCCTGCGGCCGGCTACCCAATCAAAGGACTGAATATCGCCGGATTGCAGCGCTCCCTTAGTCCGTCCAACCTTAGTTTTCCGTTTAAAGTGATAGGAAGTTTGCTACATGCTCGTAAAATTATTCAAGAATTTAAACCTGATGTAGCTGTTGGGGTAGGAGGATATGCCAGTGGTCCTCTTTTGTTTGTTGCCGCGCTGATGGGAATTCCGACGCTTATTCAAGAACAAAATTCCTTTGCCGGAATAACGAATAAAATTCTAGGAAAAAGAGCAAAAAAAATCTGTGTAGCCTATGAAGGGATGGAAAAGTTTTTCCCAAAAGAAAGACTGATCCTGACGGGTAATCCTGTTCGAAAAGATATTTTGAGCATGACCGGAAAAAAGGAATTGGCCTATGCTAAATTTAACCTCGACCCCAACAAACCTGTACTTCTTTCCATAGGAGGTAGTCTAGGGGCCCGCACGATCAACGAGAGTTTGCTTGATGGCTGCGATAAACTCGAAAAGTCGGGCATACAAGTGTTATGGCAGACGGGTAAGGCCTTTTATCCTAAAGCAAAAGACAAACATTCCGGATTGATTCAGGTGCATGAGTTTATCAAAGAAATGGATTTGGTTTATGCCGTTGCTGATGTGGTTGTTTCAAGAGCTGGTGCAAGCAGTATTTCGGAGCTTTGTATCGTGGCCAAACCTAGTATTTTGGTACCTTCTCCCAATGTGTCTGAAGACCACCAAACCAAAAATGCAATGGCCCTAGTCAATAAAAATGCCGCTATCTTGGTGAAAGACAGCGATGCAAAAACACAGTTGGTAGATTCTGCTTTAGCCTTGCTTGCCAATAAGTCTCAACAAGATTCGTTGATAAAAGAAATTGCCAAATTGGCCTTGCCGAATAGCGCCGATCAAATAGCGAAGGAAGTGCTAAAACTGGCTACTATTCAATAATTGCCTAATTAATAATTGGAGGAAGAGTAAAAGCGGTCAACGTTTTTGAAGCCTAGACAACTTCTTTTCTTTCTTCTATTTGCGCACTTCTATTTTCTCTTTCCTTACTTCCTTCCCCATCTCCCCCAAACCTCCAAACCTTGCCGCTATCCAAGGGTGTGGAAACTCGGTCTCGGGATGGGTTGTGGTTAAAAACACGCCAAACATGCCTGCGTTCTGCGCAAATTCCATATCGCTCAGGCGGTTGCCCACCATAATGCTTTTCCCAAAATTTATCTCCGGAAAATCGGCCTTGGCCTGCCATGCCATACCCGGATTAGGCTTGCGGTTGGGTGCCGAGTCGTCGATATCAAACGCATAATATACCTTATCAATCCGTCCGCCCGATTCGTTTACCAAAGCCAATAAACGATCCGTTATTTCATTCAAATCTTTTAGTTTGGTGATGCCCCGTCCAACGCCTTTTTGGTTACTTACGATGACGATTCTTCCAAAAATTTTAGCGAACACAGCCAAGGCCTCCAAAGCATCTTCGTAAAGTTTATAATCTTTCCAGCCCGAAATATAACCGTTCCGTTTTTCGTAGTTGATTACACCGTCCCGGTCCAAAAACAAGGTCCATGATTGGTCGACTTTGCTAAAATCCAGGGTTTCCACTTAAAACAGTTTTGCTTCTACCAGTTCACAAAGAATATGGCCAAGTAAAATATGACATTCTTGAATGCGAGGCGTATCAATCGATGGAACATTCAACAACAGATCGCTTAAGTGTTTGAGTTTTCCTCCACTTTCGCCCGTAAAGCCAATGGTTTTTACACCTTTTTCCTTGGCCACTTCGAAAGCATTCAAGATATTCGTTGAATTGCCCGAAGTACTTAATCCTACCAACACATCGCCTTCCTGCATAATCCCATTTACCAAATGTGCATAAATAGCATCAAAGCTGAAATCGTTAGCCAATGCGGTAATATAAGAGGTGTTGCAATGTAAGGCCTCGGCTGGTAAGGCTTTCCGGTTTTTGTAAAACCTACCCGTCAATTCGGCAGCCAAATGTTGGGCATCGGCTGCACTGCCTCCATTTCCGCAAAAATACACCCGTCTTCCGCCTTCAAATGCAGCGCTCACCATTGCCACCGCTAAGGCTAAACGCTCCTGCAAAGCAGCATCCTGAACCAATTTTTGTTTCACATCGGCTGCGGCCTGCATCCTTTGCTTGATTTCTTCTTTCATTTGCTAGTTTGGGCTAGTTCTACAATGCTATCGACCAAAACGGTCCAACTATATTTCTTTTTTTCTTCACAAAGATGGGGCAAAAAATGCTTTTCTCCCAATCGGTACAATTCTTCTATTTTATGGGCAATCGAGGCGGGTGTTGGTTCAGCTATCAATCCCGAAAACCCGTCTTTTACCGAATCGGGCAAACCACCTACCCTGGTTACCAACATAGGTTTTTCGAAATGATAAGCCAAGGGTGTAACTCCACTTTGGGTGGCATTTCGGTATGGTTGTATCACAAAATCGGCTGCGCTTAGATAATACTGTACTTCGCTATCGGCAATAAATTCGGTATGCAAAAACAACTGATCCTTAATTCCCAAATCGTTTATTAATTGGTCGTAAGGCTTTCGGTCTTCGTAAAATTCTCCGGCCACCAGCAAGTGTATATCGCTTCCCTTTTCTTGCAGCAATTGCATAGCTTTGAACAGCATATCCAACCCTTTGTATTGGCGGATAAACCCAAAAAACAGGATAATTTTCTTGTCTTCCGGCAGTTTCAGGTAAGTCCGTGCCTCGGTTTTTGACAAGGCCTCTCCGAAATTATCGTACAATGGATGCACCACCAAGCGGGCAGGGGAGGAGGTAAATGTTTTCAGGTCCTTCAACACCTTTTCGCTCATGGTAATAAAGGCGTGAACAGGTTTCACGAAATAAGCAGTAAAGGGTTTATCCCCGGGTCGCTTTTCGTGGGGAACCACATTATCGGCAATACAAATTATTTTGGTATGTTTATTTCCTCGTACCAATCGAAGGATAGTTCCCAAACAAGGTCCCATAAACGGCAGCCAGTAGCGAACCACTAGCAAATCGGGTTTAAGTTGGCTTAATTCGCGACCTACTGAAAGCCAATTTAGCGGGTTCACCGAATTGATGCGCACCTTAATGTTCAAGTCTTTGGGCGGTGCTTCGGTTGAATATTGCGATTTTCCGGGAAACAAAAAGCCGGGATATTGCAAGGAAAAGGTGTAAATCGAAGTGTCGTAGCCTTGGCTTTGAAATTGTCGGGCCAGGCGCTCATTGAACGAGGCCAAACCACCACCGCGTAAGGGGTATGCCGGACCAACTATCACCACTTTTTGTTTCATTCCTCGGCAAAGATAGGACGGGAAAGCTTAGCTTGGGAAAATGGTTGGACAGGCCTTTGGGGTTAGTTAATAATGAGAAAAGAGAAAAGAGAAAAGTTGAAAAACATGCACAAAACCCCGGCCTGAAAAACAACGGCCCCGTACTTCACCAAAAACCGGGCACGAAGAACCCGGGGTAGGGATAGCAACGGATAGCCCACAGGGATGCGGAGGCACGGAGCAGACCGAGGACTAGCAGTGAATAGCCCGACCATGAGCCCAGTAAACTGCCTAATCAGCGGAGAATGGTTGTGGCGAATGGGACCCGCCTAATAAAAAAACAAAAACAAGAGGGCTTAGCACCAACACTTTGCACCCCTGATATTTGAAATATTAATTCAAACCCTACCTTCGCCTCATGTTTGTATTGTTTAAAAAGAAAGAAGAACGCTCTGAAAAGGAGTTGCTGGCGCTTTTTAAGCAAACGGGAGAGGAACGCTATTTTACACCCTTGTTCAACAAATATTCGCATCTGGTGTATGGCTCCTGCTTTAAATACCTTGAAAATGAAGACGATGCAAAAGATGCTGTGCTGGAAATTTTCGAGAAATTAAGTGGGGATATTCGGAAAAACAACATCGATCATTTTTCGTCATGGCTGTTTATGGTAACCAAAAACCATTGTCTGATGAAACTCAGGAAAGCAAAAAGTCAGGGGCAAAAAGTAGAAATTGTGAACATGGATGCAGCAGTTTTTATGGAAAATGGATTAGAGGTGCATCCCAATGGTGAAAATGAAAAGGAAGCCTTGCTCCAACAAATGGAACGATGCCTGCAAACCTTGGTAGAACAACAAAAACGATGTGTGGAATTATTTTACCTGAAACGAATGAACTATGCCGAAGTAGCGGAAAAAGCGGGCTTCGACCTGAATCAGGTGAAAAGTTTCCTACAAAATGGCAAACGAAATTTAAAACTTTGTATTGAAGCCGGACTAAAAGCGGCCTAGACATGAATACTTCTATCCAACATATCTTTGATCCAACCGAGCACCTGAGTGAGGAGCAGTTGAATCGGTATGCCCAAGGCCAATTGGGAGGGGAAGAATTACATGCTGTAGAAAGGCATTTGGTGGATTGTCCGCTTTGCGAAAGTGCTGCTGATGGAGCCTGCCTTTTGCAGCAACAAGGGAAAAAAGCCGGATGGATTCAAAGGCCAATAGCTAAAACCAACGACCGCTTTTATTGGCGGGCTGCTGCTGCCATGCTTGTGGTTGTGCTGAGCGTAGGCGGGCTGCTTTGGTGGAAGGAAGGGACCATGGATAAAATTGCCCAGGAACAAAGTTTGGGCACAGATACTATTCAGCCCCAAGGATCGACACTCAGCGATGGAAGTCGGTTGGACGAGGAAGCAAATAACACACAAGCCAAAGAAAAGGAAACACTTAAAACCGTTCATTCAGCCTTGGAACAGGAGGCAAACCTAGTGCAAGAGAAAAATGGATGGGCAGAAACCAGGTCGGAGCCGATGGAGGAAGATTTGTCTGCCGATAATGATGAAACAAAAAACTTGGCTTTTGCCCCTGCTGAAGATTCGAAGAAACCGGTCCCACATAAGAACGAGAGCGATGATATGAATTTGTTTTTTGAACTGGATAAAAAGACAGAGGAGACAAGGGAAAGGCCTGTTGACTTTTTGGAAAAGGAAGCAACAAAAAAAGCCTTGGGAAAAACCAAGGATGCCGAAAGAAAGGGAACGGTAGCTAAAACACCTATGGCTACTGCTGTTCCGAAAGAGAGTCCGAAGGCTGACTCTGTTATGCTGAATTTTGCAACGGTTACTGATGCTGCAACAATTACAACAGGCAGCACATCGCAGGGCACGGTAATGTTGACCGAATCAGTAGCTTCTTACACTTGGGATAGCGGGGAAGCTGCCGGATCGCAACAGGTATTTAATGATGCCTTGAAAAGCTACAAAAACAAAGAGTATCAAGATGCCATTCGTGGATTTGATAAATTGGAATCCAATCCAAGTTACAGAGGACTTGCCTTGTATTACAAAGCCCAATGTATGATTAAAACAGCGCGGTATGCCAAGGCTAAACTCAGCTTGGAAACCTTGATAAACCTGAAAATTGCAGAATCGGCCAAGGCTAAAAAAACCTTAGATAGTTTGAAAGCAACAAACCATTGATAGGGGGAGATGAGGGATTTACGTTCCAAGTTTAAGAGCAATTTACCGAATTAATACGGAATTCGAAATTAAAGAACAAAATTTGGTTTGTAGGGCAGGTAGCATGGAGTCGTATCGTTTTGAAATCTGAAAGCGTTTGATTTCGCATGGCATTTACTAAACAGTTTATGAACCAACCTTTAGCAAAGTAATACTCGAAAAAGCCATCGCACAATTTCTTATACCAATTTTAATTTATATATAGTCCAAAGGCTATTTGTAAATTTAGATTGGTAAATGCCGAGGATACAGTATGTTAGTCCAATTTTTTCAAGAAAATGTGAGCCTAAAATTGGACTATACATAATGTGCATTCGGTATTGCCGACCATTGGTATAATTTCAGTGTTACCTTTGCCCACTTAGCTGTAATTGAATGTATAAGTTTATTCCTCTGCTTGGCTTAGCCTTGCCTTTAAGTCTTTTCTCACAAAGTTTAACCCCCGAGTTGTTGGCTACCCTGCCAAAGGTTGGAGATCCCGCCATTTCGCCTGATGGTAAACAAGTCGTTTACCATGTTGATATAGTGAATTTGGCCGATAACAAAGGCGATAAGGACTTATACCTTATTTCCAATTTAGGTGGACAAACCAAAAAAATTGCGGGAGGAAAAGGAGCCCAATTTGCGCCCAAATGGTTGAACAACGAAGAAGTTGCCTACCTAAATACCGCGGAAGGAGAGCCCCAAGTTTGGAAAACCAATGTGCGAACAGGTTTAAGCGAACAAGTTTCGAAAATCGAAGGAGGAATTGGGGATTTTGAAATAAGCAGTGAGGGAAAATTGGTTTACTTGGCCGATGTAAAAACCACCAAGGATGTGCACGACCTTTACCCTGATTTGCCAAAAGTGGATGCCCGCATTATCGATGATTTGTTTTACAGGCACTGGGACAATTGGGATGATTATAGCAATACCCATGTTTTTGTAAGTGAAAAGGATGCCTCGGGATTTTTTACCAAAGGGAAAGACTTAATGGATAAAGAAACCTTTGATGCCGAAGAGTTTGCTGTGTCGCCAAATGGACAAAAAATAGTTTACACCTGCAAAAAACTCAATGGAAAGGCCTATGCGGTTAGCACCAATACCGACCTTTATGTATACGATTCCAAAACCGGAAAAACCGACAATATCACCAATGGAAACATGGGGTATGATCGCAATCCCGTTTTTAGTCATGATGGTAAAAAGCTGGCTTACACCTCCATGGCTACAGCAGGATTTGAAAGCGACAAGGCCACATTGATGGTATACAACTTTGAGGATGGCACCAAAACGGATTTAACCGAACATTCCGAAGAAAGTGCTTCGAACATGAATTGGTCGGCTAAAGATGATAAAATCTTTTACTTATCCGGCACACAAGCTACCTATCAGGTTTTTGAGGTAAACGTGGCCAACGAAACCAGTACCCAAATTACCAAAGGTTTCCATGATTATAAATCGCTGGTATTGGGAAACAATGAATTGATGGGCGTGCGAGTTTCCATGACCGAACCTGCTGAAATCTATAAAATTTGGCCTGATGGAAAAGAGATCAAGCTTACTTCCGAAACCGATGCCATTTGGAACAAGATTCCCAAAGCCAAGGTGGAAAAGCATATGGTAAAAACCAGCGATGGAAAAGACATGTTGGTTTGGATGATTTTACCACCCGATTTTGATCCAGCAAAAAAATACCCTACTTTGCTTTATTGCCAAGGAGGACCACAAAGCGCTGTGAGTCAGTTTTTCTCTACCCGTTGGAACTTTCAAATGATGGCCTCCAAAGGGTATATTGTTGTGGCGCCCAACCGACGTGGGTTACCGACTTTTGGAAAAGAGTGGAACGACGAAATCAGCGGAGACTGGGGCGGACAAGCTATTCAGGATTACCTTTCTGCCATTGATTTTGCTGCCAAAATGCCTTATGTGAACAAAGATAAACTTGGCGCAGTGGGGGCAAGTTATGGAGGCTATTCAGTTTACAAATTGGCTGGGGTTCACAACAAACGATTCAAAGCCTTAATTGCCCATTGCGGTTTGTTCAATTTAGAGAGCTGGTATGGAACAACCGAAGAACTTTTCTTTGCCAACAAAGATATTGGTGGACCATATTGGACCAAACCCCAACCAAGCAGTTACGAGAAATTTTCGCCCCATAAATTTGTACAGAACTGGGATGCCCCGATTTTGGTGATCCATGGCGAAAAAGATTTTAGGGTACCTATTTCAGAAGGAATGCAAGCGTTTCAGGCTGCGCAGATTCAAAATATCCCCAGCCGCTTTTTGTATTTCCCTGATGAAGGCCATTGGATATTGAAACCACAGAACACCATACTTTGGAACCGCGTATTTTTTGATTGGTTAGATAAACACCTCAAATAAGCATGGGCAACGACCATAATCAAGCCAATATCAAGGAGGTTTTGAATGCTGTAATGAAGTATTATGGCCTTACCGACAAATTTAAGGAGCATCAGATGCCGGCGATTTGGGAAAAGGTAATGGGCCAGTTTATAGCTTCCAAAACCAATGATGTGAAAATGGTCAAAAACAAGCTTTATGTTAAGTTGGATTCGGCTGCATTGCGCATGGAACTTCAATTTGACAGGGAAAAAATCAAGGATATGATTAACAAAGAGGTAGGAGAAAACTTCGTACAGGAAGTCATTCTTGGTTAAAACCTGTTAAGTAAAAATTTTAAAATCGCTTGGCACAAAAAATAAATTACATTCGCCCCACACATTGATAAAATGAAAAAAATCTTTCTTTCCATAGCTGCTGTTGCAAGCGTTGGCACTACCATGGCTCAAACCAAATCAAAAATCGCCTTGAAGAGCGAAAGTGATACCGTGGTGTATGTTTTGGCCAACAACATGTCGAAATATTTTATCCAAATGGGCATCGAAAACCCAAATTTGGAGATACTTAAACAAGCTTTCCAAGAGGCTTATGCCAAAGTAACACCTTCCATTGATGCAGCGGTAGGAGAAGGATATGTTAGGAAATTTTCTGAAAAACAAAAACAAATGAAAGGAAGAAAGAACCTCGAAGCCGGAAAGAAATTTTTGGAAGAAAACAAAAAGCGTAAAGGCGTAGTGGAATTGCCAAGTGGACTTCAATATGAAGTAATTACCATGGGCACTGGCGCCAAACCAACGGTAGCCGACAAAGTTAAAACCCATTACCACGGCACCTTGATCGACGGAACCGTTTTCGATAGCAGCGTACAACGTGGTCAACCTATTTCATTCCCATTGAACGGCGTAATCAAAGGATGGACCGAAGCCTTGCAATTGATGCCTGTTGGTTCGAAATGGAAATTGTTCCTACCGGCTCATTTGGCCTACGGAGAAAATGGAAGTGGTGGGGTAATCGGCCCAAATTCAACCTTGATTTTCGAGGTGGAATTAATCGATATTGAGAAATAAGTTCAATTGATTTTTTAAAGAGGGACGCCCAAGTTGCGTCCCTTTTTGTTTTTATTCATGCAAAAAACAATACAAACCCTAAATTTGCGTTGTCGCAGGGCATACTTTTACATGAAGAGATTTTTATTTAGCTTAAGCTTAACCCTACTCTGGATTGGTGTTCAGGCGCAGCATGGCCACGAAATTATTAGAGATTTACATGTGCATGCCGCCCAGTTAAAAAAGACTTGGGCACTACCGGTTCAGCCCAAAGCCTTGGGAGATACTGTTAAATATTTCCGTTTCGACACCCTCAACCTTCCTATTTTGGAAGATTTCACCAAAGATTATTTTTTCGGTTACCAACAAGGCACCTACACTTGTCCTGATAGCTACAGCTACATAAAGTTCCTAGTCGACGATTCCTATTTGGATGAATTTACCGGAACAGTCGATTCTTCCTATTTCATTACCCGACAGCAACAACCCGATTCGTCCTGGGTTAGTGATTCCATTTTGAAACCTAGTTACGAGCTTAAGTTTTTCAATTACGACAATCCTGAAATCGCTTATGATACCGTTTTGTACTACAAGAATTTCCACACCTTGGATAGTACGTATTTGAGTGGTGTTACTACTTCCCGATTGATATTGCTGGATTCAAGTGTATTCGTAAATGATAGCTTTACCTTATTTCATTGTTTTCCAACAGATACTTTTTTATGGACCGACCATGCTGTTTACGTCAACAATGATTACCCCATTCAGCCGCCTACCATTGGTGTGGCAACCTTTGACGGGGCCGATTCATCTGGAGTGCCGTATGACTGGAGTTTAGCACCTAATTATTTCCCGCATGGTAAAGCCGACTACCTTACTTCCTTTCCTATCAAATTAGGGGGGTACGACCAAGCGGATTCCGTTTATTTTAGTTTCTTTTACCAAGCCCAAGGACGAGGGGCCAATGCGCCGCAAGAAATTGACAGTTTAGTTTTGCAATTTCTGCTACCATCTGGCAACTGGACCAATGTATGGTATTCCGAAGGGTATTCTTTGCAAAGCATGTCGGAAAACGAAGGGTTTAATTTTGTTTCCATCCGTGTGGATTCCATTTACCTCTACAATGGTTTCCGATTTAGGTTTTTGAATTGGGCCACCTTAACCGGAGCGGTAGATCTTTGGCATATTGATATGATTCGTTTGGATAAAAACCGAAAAGCGAATCAGCGTGATTTCAACGATGTCGCCTTTGTTTACAATTACCGTTCACCTTTGAAAAAGTACCAAAGTATTCCCTATCCGCATTATTCGGCTCGTAACGATGTGGAATATATGATCGGCGATACCGTTAATCCATTTATTCGAAACTTGAATGACTCTGTTATGCAGGTGTCCTATTCCTATTCTTTGACCGGCGATGGAATTTCACCTTTGCAAACTTTTCCCCCTTCCACCGGAAACCTGGCTAGTAATTCTGTTTGCGCGCTTACTTCCACTTGCTTTGATATAGGCGGAGGCAACCCATTTATCCTTCCATTAATGAATCCAAGCTATGAATTCCCATCCAATGCTTCAGGAAATGATTCAGCTTCCTATACCTTTAAGATTTTCGCCGAACCCATCAATTCCGATTTTAATCGAAACAATGACACCGTAACGTACCATCAAAATTTCTTTAATTATTACGCCTACGATGATGGAACCGCCGAAAACGGATATGGTTTAAATGTTAGTCGCGCCCAATTAGCCATGCGCTTTAAGTTGTACAAGCAAGACTATTTAAGGGCTGTTGCTATGTATTTCGACCCGTTGACCACCAACTATTTTTCAGCCAACAGTCCTTACACCTTTACTTTAAAAATATGGACAGGTGGCGAATATCCCGAAAACCTAATTTATCAGAAGGATTCCCTATTGCCCCGGTTTGGCACCACCGATTTCTTTACCCGCATCAACGATTTTGCCTATTATTTTATTGATACAACCCTGCTATTGGATACTGGCGGCTACTTTTTTGTGGGCTGGGAACAATTAACCGATGAAGTGTTGGGCCTTGGTTTCGACCGCAATATCAATTCCAATGAAAACATGTTTTTCGACATACAAGACGGAAATGGTTGGTACCAAAGCGAATTGCCCGGCACGTGGATGATACGCCCTTGCTTTGGCGATACCTTTTCTACACCCATCGGAATGGCCGAACAGCCGAGTTTGAATAGCTTCGGACTTTTGCCTAATCCGGCCGATCAAACCGTAAAAATCTATTCGAATCAATTTGATTATACCAAAACCTATGTAGCCGAAATCCGCGACCTTTCAGGCAGAGTGGTGCTCAGAGAAAATCCTGCCAACCCTATTTCTCTGTCGGGACTGCAATCGGGCGTATATTTAGTGACGGTTTTAGAGGGAAACAAATCCCTTTTCACAACCCAAAAATTGGTGGTAACACATTAGCAGCCATACATGAATATAGAGGAGGAAGGGGAAGAACTTTTGCTAGGACAAGAGGATGAGCAGGAACTGTTCGAACACCACAGGTTTTCGGCCGATAAAGGACAAGAACCGCTTCGGGTAGATAAATTCCTGTTGAACCGAATCGAAAATGCTTCCCGCACAAAAATTCAATTGGCAGCCGAAAACGGCAATATTCTCGTAAATGGCAAAGCCGTAAAAAGCAATTACCGAGTAAAACCTTTCGATGTAGTGCAGGTGGTAATGGCCCACCCACCAAGGGATAAGGAAATAATTGCAGAGAATATTCCTTTGGCTATTGTTTACGAAGACGACGATTTGGTTGTCATCAATAAGCAAGCCGGTTTGGTCGTGCATCCTGGTTACGGCAACTACTCCGGCACCTTGGTAAATGGCTTAATGTATCATTTCAAAAACATGCCCCAAATGCCGGGAAATGATGTTCCTCGTCCGGGGTTGGTGCATCGCCTGGATAAGGAAACTTCAGGCATTATGGTTATGGCCAAGAGTGAAATTGCTATGGTGAAACTTGCAAGTCAGTTCTTTCATCGAACCACCAAACGCACCTACCAAGCCATTGTTTGGGGAAATCCGGAACACAACCAAGGAACCGTTACTGGCCATATCGGCAGAGGTGTGAAAGACCGTAAAGTATTCGAAGTGTACTTGGATGGCAGCCAAGGTAAACATGCCATTACCCATTACAAGGTTTTGGAAAGGTTTAGTTATGTAAGCCTGATCGAATGCAAACTGGAAACAGGTCGTACCCACCAAATACGGGTGCATATGAAACATATCGGGCATCCACTTTTCAACGACGAAACCTATGGGGGAAATAAAGTTTTGAAAGGAACCACTTTTGCCAAGTACAAGCAATTTGTCGAAAATTGTTTCGAGACTTGTCCGCGCCACGCCCTTCATGCCAAATCCTTGGGCTTTGTGCATCCCACCACCGGAAAGGAAATGTTTTTCGATAGCGAATTGCCATCGGATATGCAAAACCTGATCGAGAAATGGAGAAAATATAGTGGTTAAGATTTGGAATTCAGAAAAAAACTTTTTATTTTTGGATTCGGGCAATAAAGCCTACCGAAGGTCGTTTTCCTGCCAACCTTAAATTACTTCATATGGGAATTGTTTACACGAATAAAAACCTTACAACAACCGAGAAAGACTTCCAATGGGAAGAAGGTTTGGATATGAATACCTTGGAACTGAATGCGGATGAAAAAAATGCCTTGGACCAAGGCTTGGAGGAGCCCAATAGCCAAACTATCCAGTCTATTTTAAGCTATAGCAAAACCACCGAGTTTAGTGCTACACAAGCCGGTGATTTCAAAGGTAATAAAAACTAATTCGGTTGTACTTCACCCTTCGAAATTTGTCCATTTGGGATGAATTTCGCGCTTTCCTTATTGTTACAAGTTGATCAAATAGCTTTATTTTCGGTCCAGCGAGATAAACAAATCTTCCACATTTTCCCCATCTAAAACACGGAGGTGGTAGGCTTGCAGTCCGGCTCGTTTTGCCCCTTCAACATGCTGGATACTATCGTCGATAAAAAGCGTTTCGGCCGGATTCAGACCATTTTCTTCCACCACATGCTTGAAGCAATCCAGATTTGGTTTGCGCAAACCGAGGGTAAAAGAGAGGTATTGTTTCTCCATAATTTCCGAAAAATCCGTAAATCCATGCGCCTTTTTTAGGTATTGCGTATAGGCATCGTAATGAATTTGGTTGGTATTACTCAATAAGAAAGTGCGGTAATTTCCACGCAAAGTTTTCAAAAGCTCAACACGTTTGGCTGGCAAATCAAGCAGCATAGCATTCCAAGCTTGGTCAATTGCCGTGTCGTTCAAACCGGGTGCTAAGTGGGTACGCACTTGGTCGCGGAATTGGGCAGGACTCAGTTTACCAATTTCCAATTCATCGAAAAGAGCGCTTTGTTTTGCTTGCGAATAAGCCTCCCCGAAATTTGCAATTCCAAACGACTGGAAGGCCCGTTCAGTAAGGAAATAATCAATATTGAGCAAAACCCCGCCCAGGTCGAAAATAATGTTTTTTACCCCCGGAAACAGGCTAGAATTAAGTTGAAAATCCATATTTGAACCTGCAAAGATACGTTCAGAAAAGAAATGGTGAAAAGGGGGGAATGCTTCCTTTTTTAGGTTTGGCGGGTCCCTTTTCGGCCATAACCATTCTACCCCGAATAAAGCATTAGCAAGGGCCGAAAAGGTCGCGCTATCGCTAGTACTCCTCGGTCTGCTCCGTTCCTCCGCAGCCCTGTGGGGTACCACGCTCTATCGCTACCCGGGGTTCTTCGTGCCCGGTTTTTGGTGAAGTACTGGACAGTGGTATTCCATGCCGGGGCAATAAAAGTGAGGAAAAGAGTAGAGAGGAAATAGAAGTGAGAAATGAGTAGTGAGAAAATAGAAAATAATGAACTACCAATCCAGGATATCCCATAACTCATATCCCATAACTCATATCCCATAACTCATAACCTTCCTCACTACTCTTTTCTCTTTTCTCACTTTCCATTTTCCCCAATTTTTAATTTTTAATTTCTCTCCCTCTTCCGGGTAGGGATAGCAACGGATAGCCCACAGGGATGCGGAGGCACGGAGCAGACCGAGGACTAGCAGTGAATAGCCCGACCATGAGCCCAGTATGCTGCCAAATCAGCGGAGAATGGTTGTGGCGAATGGGACCCGCCTAATAAAAATGAAAAAAAAATAGAAATTTGATGTTGGACAATAGGTTACACGAATTAGGGCAAAAGGTATTTATTATCCAACATTCGTCGAAAATGCCAAGACTAATAAGGAAATAAATTAAATTTGTCCTTCACCGAAAATTGGGTATGAACTTGCTCAATGGCTTATTTCAATTATGCTTAAGAAATCTACTTTCCTTTTATCTCTACTTTTTCTTTTCCTAAATTCTGCTTTTGCACAAGCCCCGCAATCCTTTAATTATCAGGCTGTTGTTCGTGGTTCGGGAGGCGAATTGGTTGCTAACCAGTCCGTTGCTTTTCGAATCTCTATTCTAAACGGCTCCTCAGAAGGTGAATTGCTCTACGAGGAAAAGCAGCATGCGCTAACCAATGAATTTGGATTGGTAGTGTTTGCCATAGGTAAAGGTTCTGCCACCTTTGGCGATTTCTCGGCTATTGATTGGGGAGCCAACAGCCGCTGGTTAAAAATTGAATTTAAAAGGGATACAGATACCGAATTCGTTGTGACCGGTGTTACGCAATTGCTTTCGGTGCCTTATGCTTTATATGCTGAAAATGCTGGTGGAAATGATAGAGCTATCGATTTTGTTGGAACCAACGGTCAAACCATTCGCAATAACAATGGGGTTTGGGAAGCTACTTCTACGCTCTTTAATAATGGAACCAATGTTGGCGTTGGTACCACAATTCCTGGATCAAAGCTGGATGTTTCGGGTAGTGTTAATGTGGGAAGTGGATTTGCTTATAGAATTGCAGGAAGTGATTTTTTGCATAATCGCGGCGGAGCGGGCAATACCTTTGTGGGTTTATCTTCTGGATTATCCATCACAACTGGAACAAATAATACAGCACTAGGTCGATTGGCAGGTACCTCCTTAAGCACAGGAAGTAATAATATGTTGATTGGTACTAGTGCAGGCCGCTTTTTGGTTTCTGGAAGCAATAATACTTATATTGGTGCTGATGCAGGTGTTAATGCCACAGGAAGCAATAATATGTTTATTGGCTCTAGTTCAGGAATTAATGCCACATCAAGTGAAAATGCCTTCATCGGCAGAAGTTCAGGAAGTGCAACCACTACCGGAGGACAAAATACCTTTATTGGGACATTTGCTGGCAATACAAATATTTCAGGCGCAGGAAACGTATCAATAGGCTATCTGTCACAAGTTGGAACAAACCTATCTAATTCGGTTGCTATTGGAAATAGAGCAACTGTTACCACAAGCAATAGCATTGCCATTGGAAGTGTTGTAGGTGTTAATGGAGCATCCGTTTCCCCTAATGTTGGAATAGGAACAAATGCGCCAGCAGCCAAGTTGGATATAATAGGACAAGTTCGGATTACTGGTGGTTCTCCTGGTTTGGGAAAAGTGTTGGTGTCCGATGCAAATGGACTGGCATCTTGGCAAACGATAAGTTCAGGAAATATCTCAGCGCCTGGCTCCAACAAGCAAATAATTATCAATGATGCAGGAGCTTTAGGAACTAGTACAAATTTTGTATACGACAAAACAAGCGCTCAATTAGGAGTTGGTACAGCTACACCAAATCCTGCGGCTGTAGCCGATTTTACCTCCACCAACAAAGGGGTTCTTTTTCCTCGTTTAACCACTACCCAGCGAAATGCCATTGCTAATCCTCCAGATGGTTTGGTAATTTATAACACTACTATTAATTGCTTTGAATTCAGATTGGCCGGTGGTTGGAAATCTAATTGCGATACTTGTATAACTCCTTCTGCTTCGGCAGGTTCTGACCAAACCCAAGTTTGTCCGTTTACATTGGCCTTGTCTGGTAGTAGTTTAGCTTCTGCTCAAACTGGGTTGTGGACCATTGTTTCAGGTTCAGGTGGAAGTTTAGCCAATCCAACTAGTCCAACTTCTAACTTCACTGGTTCTGCCGGAGCAAGCTATGTGCTTCGTTGGAGTGTTACCGGAAATTGCGGAGTGGTAGCTTCGGATGATGTAAGTTTGACCTTTAAAAATGGCACCACCTACTACCGCGACCTCGATGCAGATGGGTTCGGTGATAATTCAAATACGCTGATTGCCTGCCAGCAGCCCTTGGGTTATGTTGCTTCAGGTGGCGATTGCAACGATGCAAACTTGAATATTCGCCCGGGTGCTAACGAGATTTGTAACAATACCATCGATGATGATTGCGACGGACAAGTGGATGAAGGATGCTGCCCGGAAGGAACTGATTTTTGCTTTTCCGAATGTGTTGACCTATTAACCTCCTTAACGAATTGTGGATCCTGCGGAAATATTTGCAGTTACCCGAATGCCATAACGGCTTGTAATGCTGGGGTTTGCCAATTGGTGGGCTGTCAAAGTGGTTGGTCAAATGCTGATGGAAATCCATTGAACGGTTGCGAATTTGACCTGTCTACACCAATTACATCCGATGCAGGGCCAGATCAAACTGTTTTTTGTTCAACCAGCACTTCCCTAGCCGCAAATATTGCTGCACCAGCTATTGGTGCATGGTCCATCATTTCTGGTATCGGTGGAACCATAGCCGCCCCAAGCTCAGCCAGTTCCTCCTTTAGCGGACAAGTGGGTAACACCTATGTTTTGCGCTGGTCTGTAAACAATGGTGTAAATACAGTAAGCGATGATGTTCAAATTAGCTTCAATACTTGTCCAGCCGTTCCAAATGGTACCAATACCTGTGTCAATGGTGTTTGTGTTCTGACCTGCAGTTCAAATTTCGCCAATTGTGATGGAAATTCTGCCAATGGTTGTGAGGTTGATTTGAGAACCAGTGTTCTGAATTGCGGCGCTTGTGGCCAAACTGGGACCTTTCCAAATGCTCAAGCGGCGTGTGTGAACGGACTACTCACCATCGCTACATGTAATTCGGGTTGGGCCAATTGTAATGGCTTGATTTCGGATGGTTGTGAACTTCAAATTAGCACAGTTGCGGCCAATGCTGGTCCTGACCAACTCAATGTTTGTGGTACAAATGTGGTTACCCTTGCCGGAAATAACCCAAGTATTACTGGCACCAAAACCTGGTCGAAAATTAGTGGAACAGGCGGATCATTTAGTTCAACTTCCAATCCTACAGCAACATTTACAGGTATAGCCGGACAAACCTATACCTTGCGATGGACGATTACAGTTTCTGGTTGCGCTGCAGCTTCTTCCTCAGATGATGTTGTTGTATCCTTTCCCGCTTCACCCACCACCGCCAATGCTGGTATCGACCGATTGAATACCTGTGGGTCTTCCTTTGTGCTTGGTGGAAATGCACTAGGTGCAAGCGAAACATGTTTGTGGACAGTGCAAAGTGGCACTGGCGGAAGCTTTTCACAAAGCAATATAGCCGCTCCTACCTTTTCAGGTGTTCCTGGTGAAATCTATACCTTAAGATATACTATCACCAATGCCAATTGCAGCAGTTCGAATTTCGACGAAATGCAAATCTCCTTTAGGTTTAACGATGTAGCGAATGCGGGCACCGACCAATCCAATGCTTGTATTCCTGTATCACTTAATGCAAACGAAGCTTTAAGTAGCAACGGAACCTGGTCTGTTATTAGCGGCTCGAATGGAAGTTTTACTAATAACAATTTGAATACGGCCTCTTTTTCAGGTATTCCTGGTGATACCTATGTCTTAAGGTGGACATTCAACAATGCTTGTCAAACAACCTTTGATGAAGTAACCATCAATTTAGGCCCTTCAATACCTCCAATAATTCGATCTCCACAAAACTTTAATGCCGGCCTAGATCAAACAAATCCATGCGGAAACTCAGTTACTTTGGCCGCGTCCAGCCTAACGCCTGGCAATACTGGTCTTTGGGAAATTGAAAGTGGAACCGGTGGAAGCTTTTCCAATCCTTCTAATCCCAATTCAACCTTTACTGGAGTATCAGGAAGTACCTATGTGTTGAAATGGACAGAAAGCAATAGCTGCGGGAGTATTTCAGATGGTGTGGTTATATCATTTAGGCCTATTCCCGTTTCACTTGCAGGTATCGATCAATTAAATGTATGTAATAACCTTACTGTTAACCTCAATGCCAATATACTTGGCGGAGCATTCGAATCGGGTGTATGGTCTGTGGCTTCAATCCAAGGCGATGGAAGTACGGCGAATTTTTCATCTCCCTCAAGCCCTACATCCATGTTTACAGGTTCGGCAAGTACAACCTATACCTTGGTTTGGAATGTTTCGGATGGATGCTCAACCACAGCTCGCGACACCGTTCAAATTGCCTTTGGACCAGCAAACCCTACTGCCCAAGCAGGTTCCGACCAGTTGAACGTTTGCGGAAGCTCCCTTGCTTTGGCTGCTAATTCTCCAGCTGCACACAGTATCGGCACTTGGACCGTTCAAAGTGGAGTAGGAGGAAGTTTTGCAGATGCTTCATCTAATACTAGCGTTTTTACAGGTATTCCCGGAAATAATTATACCCTGCGTTGGACGGTTTCCAATGCTTGTGCCTCCCAATTCGATGAATTGTTGGTGAGTTTTGTGCCTACACTTACCACTGCCAATGCTGGAATCGATCAAAACACTGTTTGTGGAACTTTCACTACCCTAGCAGGCAATGTTCCTACTGAAGGCGTTGGCTCCTGGGCAATTACCTCCGGAACCGGCGGATCGCTCAGCATGATTAGTAGCTCTTCTGCCAATCTATATGGTTTGGCTGGTGGTGTTTATACCCTCACTTATACTATCACCAATGCCTGCGCCTCCTCTTCTGATGCCATGCAGGTTAACTTTATCGCCCCAATTTCAGCTCAAGCAGGAATCGATATCCTGAATGTTTGTGGAACAAGCACCACCTTGGCCGGTAATGCTCCCGGTTCAGGAAATACCGGAACTTGGTCGGTTCTGAGCGGTTCCAATGGTACCTTTACCAATGCCAATTCTTTCAATACGGTATTTAGCGGTTTGGCAGGCTCTACCTACACCTTACGTTGGACTATTTCAAATGCTTGCTCCAGCACTTCCGACGAAGTATTGATTTCTTTCTTACCAACGGCCACAACCGCTAATGCAGGCGCCGACCAATTGGCTGTTTGTAATACAAATTCGGTGGCTTTGGCCGCCAATAGCCCAAGTGTTGGCAATGGCACCTGGACTGTTGTAAGTGGATCTGGTGGTACAATCGCGGCACCAAGTAGCGCCACAAGTTCCTTTACCGGACTTTCATCCACTTCTTACACCCTGCGTTGGACAATAAGCAATGGTTGCACCTCCAGCAACGATGATGTAACCATCAGTTTTGGTCCTTCCGCTCCAACCTTGGCCAATGCGGGCCCTGATCAACTTCAAAAATGTGGCACTTCTGCTACCTTGGCCGGAAATACAGCTAGCTCAGGAACAGGTGCCTGGACTATCATCAGTGGTACCGGAGGCACAATTACAACACCAACTAGCCCTACAAGCGCATTTACTGGTACAGCGGGTTCTACTTATACCTTACGCTGGACTATTAGCAATACCTGCGGAAGTAATTTTGATGAGGTTGTGATAAGTTTTGTACCAAGTATAACTACAGCCAATGCAGGAGTAGATCAAACAAGCGTTTGTTCCGGCTCTGTAATCCTGGCAGCAAATACCCCTGTGAATGGCACTGGTTCATGGTCGGTTGTTTCAGGATCTGGAGGAGTTTTTGCCTCTTCTACGGCTGCTACTACCCAATTTACTGGAACCATTTCAACAAGTTATACCTTGCGTTGGACCATCAACAACGGCTGCACCACTAGCACCGATGATGTAAGCATTTCATTTGGCCCTGCTGCTCCTACCACTGCCAATGCGGGTCCTGATCAACTACAAAAATGTGGGACTTCGCTTAGCTTGGCAGCCAATACCCCAAGTTCGGGTACTGGGGCTTGGACTATTATCAGTGGATCAGGCGGTTCGGTTACAACAGCTTCAAGTGCAACCAGCACCTTTACAGGAACAGCGGGATCATCCTATACCTTGCGCTGGACAACCACTACAAGCTGCGGTACAAGCACCGACGAAGTTGACATCAGCTTTGTGCCTACCATTACCACAGCCAATGCAGGATCCGACCAATTAAATAGTTGCGCTTCTTCGGTAATTCTAGCGGCCAATACAGCTGTTAATGGCACCGGCGCCTGGTCTGTAGTTTCGGGTACAGGCGGAACTTTCGCATCTTCCACTGCTGCAACTTCGCAGTTTTCGGGTACGGCTAGCACTAGCTATTCGTTGCGCTGGACCATAAGCAATGGTTGTACAACTAGCACCGACGATGTAAGCATTTCTTTTGGGCCCTCCGCTCCAACCGCTGCCAATGCGGGTCCTGATCAACTGCAAAAATGTGGCACTTCACTTACCTTGGCTGCCAATACGCCAAGTTCGGGTACCGGAGCCTGGTCCATCATTAGTGGCACAGGTGGCTCTGTTACAACCGCTTCAAGCGCCACAAGCACCTTTACAGGAACCGCTGGATCAACCTATACTTTGCGCTGGACTATAACCACAACCTGTGGCACTAGCACCGACGATGTGGTGGTAAGCTTTGTGCCTGCCATTACCACAGCCAATGCTGGATTAGACCAAACAGGGGTATGCGCTACCACCGTTAACCTTGCAGCCAATACCGCTGTGAATGGCACTGGTGCTTGGTCAATAATAAGCGGTTCGGGTGGAAGTTTTGCCTCTTCAACAGCTGCCACTACCCAGTTTTCAGGTACTGCCGGAAATACGTATGTGCTTCGTTGGACCATCAGCAATGGCTGTTCCACTAGCACCGACGATGTAAGCGTCTCTTTTGGTCCTGCTCTTTTAGCACAACCGGGTGCATTTACATCCTTTAGTTCCAATGTATGCCAAGGACAAACGGCTGTGATTTATTCCGTACCCTTTGTTTCAGGAACAACCTATGCCTGGACTTACACAGGTACAGGCGCAACCCTTAACCAAACTAATAATTCTGTCTCCATTAATTTCAGCACCTCAGCAACCGGTGGTGAATTGAGTGTAACTGCCGGAAATGATTGTGGGCAAAGTCCTCCACGTTCGGTAAGCATTTCAGTTAGCAATCCTGTGGTAGCTTCCATCGAAGGACCAACTTGTGTGTTTGGCGATATCACAACACAATATTATGCTCCACAATCAGCCAATGCAAGCTATACTTGGTCATACTCAGGTTCTGGACTAAACATAACCAATGGCACCACACCTACCATAACGGGGGCCTTTACCTCTGCCACAACAGGCGTTCTATCCGTAACCGTTGTCGACCAATGTTTGAATGTTTCAACAGCTTCACGAAGCATCACCCTAAATACCTGCACCCTTTGTTTAGGCACGCTGCAATTTCCAACTTTAGCGGTAACGCCTAATGCCACGGGTAATGTCACTACTATTTCAACGAACAACTTTGCAGGAGATTACCCAATCATAAATTTATTAGCAGGGAAGTTCTATAAATTTTCAAGTTCAGAAGGCACCGACCGACTCACCCTTACTACCACTTCAAATGTTGGCTTGGTTGTAGGAACAGGGGAGGTAACCTATTTTTCACCAACTGCCCAAACGGTACGAATGCACATTCACACCAATTCCAGTTGTGGAACAGAAAGTGTGTATCGAACCACAAAGGTGAAATGTTTAAACTGTCAATAGCGTAGTAAAAAAGTAGGCATTTGTTAGGGTTTTTGGCGGGTCCCATTCGCCACAACCATTCTCCGCTGATTAGGCAGTATACTGGGCTCATGGTCGGGCTATTCACTGCTAGTCCTCGGTCTGCTCCGTGCCTACGCATCCCTGTGGGCTATCCGTTGCTATCCCTACCCGGACGGAAGAATGTAAATTGAGAAAAGAGAAAAGAGTAGTGAGGAAGGTTATGAGATATGAGATATGAGTTGTGAGATATGAGTTATGGGATATGAGTTATGGGATATCCTGGATTGGTAGTTCAGTATTATTTTCTATTTTCTCACTACTTATTTCTCACTACTATTTCCCTCATTTTTATTGCCACGGCATGAAATACCACTGCCCCGTACTTCACCTACACCCGGGCACGAAGAACCCCGGGTAGCGATAGAGCGTGGTACCCCACAGGGCTGCGTAGGCACGGAGCAGACCGAGGAGTACTAGCGAAAGCGCGACCTTTTCGGCCCTTGCAATAGTTTATTCGGGGTAGGATGGTTGTGGCCGAAAAGGGACCCGCCAAATGAATTAAACCCCCTTATTTCGCTTTCTGAAAGGCTTTACTATGCGCATTCTTGCTTGTGTATAATTCCTTACCTTTGCGGCCTCAATAACCTGTATGAAATTCGAAGAAATAGGCCGGCGAACACTCAATAACCTTCTTCAAGGTGTGCTGTATGTGGCGCCCATCTCTGTAACGGTGTATGCCGTTTATATGGTCTTTAATTTTCTCGATAGTAGCTTTGCCTTTTTGGTGCCCAACCAACCTTTTCCGGGCATGGGGATATTGCTTGGACTGGTGATGCTAATCGTTATTGGTTACCTCGGCTCCCATTTCCTGAACCGTCGCCTGGTTTACGAATTTGACCGACTCATCGAACGAGCACCCCTAATTAAAGTGATTTATTTTTCGGTGCGCGACCTGCTTTCAACCTTTGTAGATAAGAAAAAGCGGCTCGGAAAGCCAGTTGTAGTGCAGGTTAGCAAGGAGCAGAATCTTTACAGAGCCGGATTTATTACCCAAAAAAACCTAAGCGATTTGGGATTGACTGCCGACTACGTAGCCGTATATTTTCCGCATTCCTATGCCTTTTCGGGCGAACTTTATATTACCCACAAAGACAATATAACTGAGGTTCCACCGGAGTCGAGCGCCGCTGATGTGATGAAGTTTATTGTTAGTGGAGGTGTTACAAAAATTTAATGCCCCAAGCTTCGTTTCCTTCTTGGCAAAAAGAATATTTGGACGAAAAGGCCAATCTTTACAACCGCAAGGCTTTTATCGAAACCGATCCCATTTCGGTGCCCCACCAATTTACCCAAAAAGAAGATATCGAAATCATAGGGTTTTTGATTGCTACCTTGGCTTGGGGTAATCGAAAAATCATTCTGCAAAGCGGACAAAGACTGATTGAATTGCTCGAGGCCCAGCCTTATGATTTTATCCTAAACCATATGCCAGCCGACCTCAAACGTCTCAAACCGTTTGTACACCGCACCTTTAATTCGGAAGATCTTCGGTTTTTTCTGCAAAGGCTGCAAAGTATATATAGGCTTCACGGTGGATTGGAAATGGCTTTTTCAAAAGGGTTTAAACCGGAAGAGCCTAATTTGAAAGGGTCCATTGTTGGGTTTAGAGAACTGTTTTTTGAGGGGGAATTTCCCAGCCGGACAGCCAAACATGTGTCGAATCCTGAGCAAAATTCGGCTTGCAAACGCATTCATATGTATTTGCGTTGGATGGTAAGAAAAGATAACCGGGGCGTTGATTTTGGCTTATGGAATTTGCCCATGTCCAAGCTTTCTTGTCCGCTCGATCTCCACTCTGGCAAGGTTGCCCGAAAGTTGGGCTTGCTAAAACGGACACAAGATGATTGGAAAGCCGTAGAGGAATTGGATGCTGTATTAAGGCAGTTCGACCCAGTAGATCCGGTAAAATATGACTTCGCTCTTTTTGGTATTAGTGCAAACCCAGATTGGGAGCTGGAATAGGCGGTGGAGCTTGGTTATAACAAGTGCCGAATGGTTTTCATAAATTCCTTTTTCTTCTTACTTATTTCTCCTGTACTTTAGGGCTTCCAATTCCAACCCTGTGGCCTTTAAAGTATATCGATCTTCAGCTGGTTCCGGCAAAACGTTTACCCTTGTTAAGGAATACCTAAAACTTTGTTTGGCCGGTATTGAAACCGAAAATGCATCTGTATTTCGCAGCATTTTGGCCATCACCTTTACCAACAAAGCCACGGCCGAGATGAAAAATAGGGTTATTTCGAGCCTTGAAGGTTTGGCAAACTGGCCTTGGAATCCAAAGGTTCAGCCCATGGGAAAACTTTTGGCAACCGAACTAAACTTACCTGAAAGCATCATCCAAGAACGTAGTCACCGTATTTTTAGAACCATACTGCATCGCTATGAAGATTTCTCCATCCTTACCATTGATAAGTTTACTTCCAAAGTAATCCGAAGTTTTTCGAAGGATTTGGGACTGAACCAAGACTTTGAAATTGAGCTGGATACCGATAAAGTGTTGCACCAGGCTGTGGTAAATGTTTTGGATCAAGTTGCCTATGATACCAATCTTAAGCGAGCTTTAATCGACTTTGCTGTAAATAAAACCGAGGGGAAAAAGTCGCATCGGATTTTTGATGACCTGTTTAATTTTTCCAAAAACCTCACCAAGGAAGAGACCTATTTAAAACTCGACTATTTCCGGGAGTTTTCCTTATCCAGTTTGCTCGAAACCAGGGCAACCATGCAAGAAAGGGAGAAGTTATTACGAGCCCAAGGCCAGGCATTGGGTTTGGAGATGAAGGCCCTTTTTGAAAAGAACCAAATTCCATACGATGTGTTTTCGTATGGGAAAGGTGGTTTTGGTGCATTCTGGAAAAAACTGTGGGAAGGTGAGATTAATGTAATGAGCAGTAGAGTTCAAACAGCGAGGCGGGAGAGGAATTGGGTAGCCAAGAGCAATAAGGAGTGGGTGGAGCGAATAGCCGCTGTAGAAGACCAGCTTTTAGCCCTTTGCGATCGATATGAAGCTTATTTGAACCAACATTGGTCGGATTTGGTTTTGCTTGAAAATGCCTTGAAAAACTTTAGTTCTTTGGCTGTGCTAAATGAAGTAGAAAAGGCATTGTTGGAGTTGAAGGAATTGTTGAACATCGTTTTGATCAGCGATTTCAATTTAATGACCAGTGGAATAGTTTCGACAGAGCCGGCCCCGTTTATATATGAAAAATTGGGTCAGCGTTACCAGCATTTTTTAATCGACGAATTTCAGGATACATCTGTGATGCAGTGGCTCAACTTGCTCCCATTGATTGATGAATCTTTAGGGAATGATAATTTTACTTTATTGGTAGGAGATGCTAAACAGGCAATTTATAGGTTTCGTGGAGGGGAAGTAGAGCAATTTGCCAATTTGCCTGATATTTATTTGTCGAAGGGTTTGGTGGCCCGTAAAATGGAGGTAAACGATCGGCAGCGTTTCAACCAATTAAAAGCTATACGCGAGCAGCGGTTGCAGGATAATTTTGAGTTGAACAGTTTGCGAATGAACCGACGTAGCAAAACTGAAATTGTAGAGTTTAACAATCTGTTGTACAGTTATTTGCATGCTGGAATTTCGGAAAGGAACCAGCAGATTTTTTCAGATTATCTGCAGGAGTCTGACCCCACGAATACAGGAGGAATGGTAGAATTGGCCTTATGGGGAAAGGAGAATTTTGAAGAGCAGGATGTTCAGGAAATCAATTGGGATTGGACTTTGAAATGTATTCAATCGGCCTTAGCGGATGGATATACGTATGGCGATATAGCCATTTTGACCAGAAGCAACAAGGATGGTTCTTTCACAGCCGAGCAGTTGCTTAAGCAAGGAATGCCTGTTGTATCGGCTGATTCTTTATTGGTAGTTTCATCGCCCAATGTAAAACTATTGTTGGCCTTGGCAAATGCATTGTGTCGCCCTTCAGATACCCTTTCATTGGCTATAGCTGCTAAATACCTAACCGCCAAATTTGGTGTGGATTTAAACAAATTGATACCCAATCTCCGAATAAAGGGAATACAAGCTGTATTGGCACTGCATCCAAAACAAATAGACAAAGCGTATTTGATGGGATTGCCCTTGTATGATTTCTTTTTAGAGTTGACCGAAATTTGTTTGGATCAGGTTGATATCAATACCCAGTTTTTGTTGGATGAAGCCTTGAATTACAGCAAGCGTTATGGCGACAATCTAATAGCATTTTTGAACTTTTTTGAGGATAGGGAAGATAAACTGAAAATCAAAACCACGGATGCCGGCGATTCCATCGCTGTAATGTCCATTCATAAGTCAAAGGGACTTGAATTTCCGGTGGTGATTATGCCATTTTTATATGCCCAAACTACTAAACATACCTTTAATTTTTGGCACGACATCGCCAACTGGGAAGTGCCTAGCATCCTTTTATCTTCTAATAAGGAATTGGAAGCCACTGATGCCAAGGCTGATTATTTATTGGAAATAGATAAAGAGGTATTGGATGGTTTGAATGTATTTTATGTTGCCACAACCCGCCCGAGAGAAAGACTCTATTTATATCTGCAAACAAAGAAAAAGGAAGATGGCCCTTACTCTTTGTATCAAGCCATGGCTCAATTTGCGGCTGCTTCACAAAAGGAGGTAGAACCTATGCTTTATCGGTGGGGAACGCCCCAAAAAGCCGTTAAAACAGAAACAAAGCCGGTAAATGATACGCCCATTCCAATGTTGAAGCTGGAAACCTCGTCCCATTGGCGCCACAATTTATTGGTTAAAGCAGATTTGGAAGATAATCAGGCCGTAGCTGTAAAAGAAGCGATAAGCTATGGAATTCTGGTACACGAAGCCATGTCATTCATTCAAACCCAAGGTGATGTAGTACGTTCGGTGGAACAATTAATAGCAAGGAATCGCTTAGAACCAGAAGCAAAGTCTGATTTTTCAAAGTATTTGAGCGGTTTAGTTGAACATCCGCAACTGAAAGCGTATTTTGACTTGGGCTGGACTGTGTTTAATGAAAGGGAATTGTTGCTGCCCAGCGGACAATCCCTACGTCCTGACCGTGTAGTAATAAAAAATGAAATGGCTGTGGTAATTGATTTTAAAACGGGTTTGGCTTCCAAAAAGCATGGAAAGCAGCTTCAGGAATATGGAAATTGCTTGAGGGAGATGGGGTATTCGGTTGAAAAGCTTATTCTTTATTACACCGAAAATGGAGAAGTAGTTTTGGTATAGGACTAGGATTTTTTCCTACAAGCTTTTGCTAAAAAGAAAAAATCTCCCAGCCTTTTAGTAAGACTGGGAGAAAAACCCATATAACCCAATTTTCTGATAACACCCCCATCAGAAATGGTATTCAAAGGTACGACCCTCTTTTGGGTTAAGGTGTTAAGCACTTGTGAAGGCTTGTTAAGGAGGTGTTAAAGGTTTTTTGTGGGAATAATTTTTAATTCGAGCCAAAATGAAACGGCTTGGTGGGCTGCTATTGGTTGAATGGAATTGTTTTTTAGTGCCAGACCAATAGTGTCGTAATATCCTGTAGCTGGTTCGATAGCCACATTATAACCTTGTTCGTATCCGCCCTCGTTGAGCCAAAGACCAACATAGGGAATTTGTTCCGGGTCCCATTTCATTTCTACTTTCAAACCTTCACGAACCAAGGATGCTGCACCGGTAGGGTACTTTCCTGCATGATAGAATTTACGGGTAGTTTGGGATGAAAACGGACGAATACGATTGAGTTGCTCACCTTTTGGCCCAATAGGAAAGGGAAGTTTATCGCCTTGTTTGCCAAGGTTTTTGTCGGGGTGGGCCAATTCAATTTCGTGGCTACCAGGCCATTCAATTGTGGCATTTTCTTCAGCCTGGAAGAGGGGGTGAAAGGTCCAGAATCCAGGTATGGCAAAGTTTTCGTGGTTGTGTATGGTATAGTCTAAACGAATGGTTTGTCCAATCAAACTGATTTTACGTTCGAAGCTGTAGTTCCAAATTTTCCCATTTACCTTTCCAAAGATCGAATTTGAATCTTTGGTCATTTCCCACCCTTGGCACCAAAGTTCGCCATGGTCGGGTAGGAGGTAGGTTTTACCATTCCATTCCAAGGCTTCGGCATCAATCATTGGGAAACATTCGTCTATTCCACTTTTATCGAAATCCGAAAATGATGCCCCATAGAAAGGACTTCGATAAGTTTCTTGGCTTTGCCAGAGCAATTCTTGGGATACAGGTTTGGAAAAGATGGAGGCGATTTTACCACCTATGCTTGGGTAGCAAAGCAAACGTATCCATTCATTTTCTAAGGCCAGACTTTCCAATTCCATTGGGCAAAGGAAAGGAATTAAACCAAGTGTTTTAAGTTCGAAAGAATTTGATTAGGAAGGCTTACAATTTTGCAGAATACCTGACCACATTGTTCTTTTTAGCCGGAATTGATTTAAGGTATTCATAAAGGGCGCCTAAATCACCTTCCGTCATGGTTCCATACATTGTCCAAGGCATAATAGATTGCATCTCGCCGGGTTTAACCGATGGTGCATGGTAACTGCTGTCGCCGTAGCTTTTGAAACGACTAATAAAGGCCTGTTTCGACCAGCTTCCAATACCAGTTTCTTCATCTGGTGTAATATTGGGGGTTCTAAGAACGCTTCCATCAGGCATTTTGAATTCCCGTCCACCTGAGTATCCAAGCTCACGGATGATTTGTCCTTTCTCAGCAGGCGTATGGCATTCGATGCAATTAGCGGCATTGGCCAAATATTCGCCATGAGCCAGGATGTTGGAGCTATCTGGACGTTTGATAAAATGGGCTTTTTGAGGGATAGTTTTTAGGATGATGCTAAAAGGAAAGGCTGGTTTCGATTCTGGAACAATTTTTTCAATGGAAGGCAAGGTTCTTAAGTAGGCAATAACAGCGATGATGTCCATGGAATCCAATTTACCATAACTTGGATAAGGCATAACAGGGAAAAAGGCGTGACCATCTTTTGAAACACCGCAAGTGATTGCTCTAAACACTTCACCATCCGACCAATCTTTGATTCCAAAAGGAGTGATGTTTCTGGAATAAAATTCACCGGGGAATCCCAAGGCTTGGTTAAAGGTTTCCCCTCCATTTCCCAAGGTTCCAGGCGTTATTGGGCCTGAATATTTACTCCAATCACGTGTGGAATGGCAATCCATACAAACCATTACAGAGTTTGCTAAGTATTCGCCTCGTTTTACTAATTCAGGAGTTGATTCGATTTTTATTTCAGGGGCATCACCTACATTGGGCATAGTAAGTTGGATGTAGGAAATAACAATAAGGAGGCCTAATACAAGAAGGCCAAATAAGCCCAAAAGGATTTTAAAGAATTTCTTCATGAACGTAATTTGGGCGAAAATAATTACAAATTAGTCTAAACCAAGAATGGTTAGAACTATTTCTAGTCTTTTTTCGGCCTTCCTTTTTACATTTGTATCCTAGTTACGCAAGTGGGAGAAATAAAAAGACAAGGAATCAGCAATACAGTCTATATGTACATAGGCCTCGGTGTTGGTTTTTTGAATACACTTTTTGTTCAACCAGAACTTTTAACTACCAGTGAAATCGGTCTGACCAAAGTGTTGTTTTCTTTTTCTATGTTGTTTTCAACCCTACTTCCGATGGGGGCCAATAACATTATACTTCGGTATTATCCTCGATTTAGGGATGAAGCAAACGGAGACCATGGTTTTTTAGGCTTAGTTTCTGGAATTACCTTGCTAGGATTTGTTGTTTATGGGCTTCTACTTTGGTTATTTAGTCCACTTTTTTTAAGTAGCTACCTTGAAAAGAGTCCGGCATTTGCCAATTACTTTCTCTGGGTATACCCATTTGGCTTGTGTTTAGCTTTCATCACCATACTTAATACTTACTGCAATGGGAATTTTCGTTCTTCTTTCCCAACCTTGTTGAATGATGTAGTGGTTCGAATTGGCCTTATCGGATTGATTGTGCTCTACCATTGGGATTTTATTAGTTGGGATGTTTATATTGGACTTTTTGTAGCCTGTTTTGTTCTTCAATTGCTGCTGGTTTTGGTGTATGTCAGGTCTTTTTCAAAACTGAACCTAAGGTATGATTGGTCGTTTTTAGGAAAGGAAGGAAACAAGGAAATGTTGGTTTATGGACTGATTTTCCTGCTTTCATCGGTGGCATCGATGGGATTAAAAACCTTAGATGTAATTATTTTGGCGCAGTTTCTTCCCCTATCAGCGGTAGGCGTTTATGGGTTAGCAGCCCTTTTTCCATTGGTTATCGAAACGCCCTTGAATTCCTTGGAAAAAATTGCAGGTCCGAAGTTAACCGAAGCCATGAGCAAGGGTAACCAAGCAGATTTATCAGCAATTTATAAGGAGTCTGCTCACCATTTGCTTGTTATCGGCGGATGGCTTTTTCTTATGGTAGTATTAAATATTCGAGACTTTTTGAGCCTACTTCCTATTGAATTTCAATCAGCCTATGGTTTGGTTTATATTCTAGCCACTGGAAATTTGGTTAATATGGCTACTGGAGTTAACAATCCCTTGGTTTATTATTCCGATCATTACAAAATCGGGATTACCCTTTTGTTGTCAACCTTGGTCTTAGCTATCCTAAATTACTACCTTTTTATTCCTCGATTCGGATTGGAAGGTGCTGCAATAGCCACTGTTTTATCGAATTTGGTAATGAACTTAGCCAAAACCATAATCATTTGGTTGAAATTCCATATCAATCCTTTCGATCTAAAAACCCTGGGAATAATTGGCCTAATTGGTATTTGCGCACTAACGATACTTTGGGCGTTGCCCTTTTCTCCAATAGTCAATATGAGCCTACGAGGTTTACTAATTAGCTTTGTTTACCTCATAGGATTATTAGTTGGGAAATTTAGTCCCAATAACCCTGTGGTAAAATTTGTAAGTGGGAAAGTCCTATAAAAAGAATCTAGGATTGGATTACCAAATTATCACCTTCTTCAATTACGTTCCAAACTTGCAAGTTGTTTTTTGCCGGTCCATGTGTTACTTTGCCGGTAAGGTCAAATTTACTACCATGAGCAGGACATTTAAGCCCTCCAGCACCATCTTCCTTCAAACCAATTCCAAGGTGGGTGCATTTTAGGCTAACCGCTTTGTAGCTTCCATCAGGAGATTTAACAACCAATACTTTGTTAGGAAGTTGCTTGTTATCTAGTACAAAAGAATTGCCTGCACCAAAACTCGATTTCGGAAAACTTACTTTGGAAGGTGCTGCGCTGGTGGAAGCGGCTGGGGTTTTACACGATTCTAATTCTCCAGCCAGCAAAAGTAATCCAGCGCCAGTTAAACAGAATCCGCAAGCATCTTTAATAAATTTGCGACGGGTAGGGGTAGTTTTATCCATAAATTTCTTGATTCACAAATGTAGTTTACTTTGGTTTATGCTAAGTTATTCAACAACAATTAAGTGGTAGTTTTTCTTTCCTTTTTGAACCAGTAAGAATTTGCCTTGTAATAAATGCCTTGTTTCAAAGTTTCCAGCCAGATCTGTCCATTTTTCCTTATTTACCAAAACGGCATTGCTTTGAATCATTTTTTTGGCTTCGCTTCGTGAAGGAAATACTTGGGCTTTATCAACCAATAGCTCTAAAACATTGCTACTATGATCAAAATCGGTTTTAGAAACGGTTGAGCTTGGCACTCCCTCAAAAATAGTTAGCAATTGGTCGGCACTTAAATGACCTAGCTGCAAGGTTGAATTTTTTCCGAACAGCAATTCTGTTGCTTCCAAGGCAAAATCCAAATCTTCTTGTGAATGGACCAAAACAGTTAGGTCCTTGGCCAATTCTTTTTGTAATAGCCTTTCGTGCGGTGCTGCTTTATGTTTGTTTTCTAGTTCTATAATTTCAGCTTGGCTACGGTAGGTGAAATACCGCATATACCTTGCTGCATCTTCGTCGGAGGAGTTGATCCAGAATTGGTAAAATTGATAGGGAGAGGTTTTATTGCGATCCAGCCAAACATTTCCTTTTTCGGTTTTCCCAAATTTACTGCCATCAGATTTGGTAACCAAGGGACTAACCAAGGCAAAGGCTTCCCCACCTGCTTTCCGACGGATAAGTTCAGTACCTGTTACAATGTTGCCCCATTGGTCGCTACCGCCCATTTGTAATTTAACACCTTTGTTTTGGTTAAGCCAATAAAAATCGTATCCTTGAAGCAGCTGGTAAGAGAATTCGGTAAAGGAAATACCTGTTTCAAGTCGTTTTTGCACACTGTCTTTTGCCATCATATAGGAAATGGTGATATGTTTCCCTACATCTCTTAAAAATTCCAAAGCAGACATGGGTGCAAACCAATCGTAATTGTTTACTACTTCGGCACCGTTTTCAAAATCAATGAATTTTCCAAGTTGCTTTTTAACGCAATCGACATTGTGACGAAGCTGGGCCTCATCCAATAAGTTTCTTTCTTGGGACTTTCCACTGGGGTCGCCCACCATGCCAGTTGCACCACCAACCAAAGCAATTGGTTTATGTCCGCAAAGCTGGAAATGGCGGAGCAAGGTTATTTGCACTAAACTTCCAATATGCAGGGAGTCAGAGGTGGGATCAAAGCCAATATAACCCGATGTGACTTCTTTCATCAGTTGCTCTTCGGTGCCTGGCATTAGGTCGTGGAGCAGACCTCTCCACCGTAATTCTTCAACAAAATTCTTTTTCATCTTTAAGGGTTGCAAAAATAGTGGGATTCGGCTTTCAAATGCCTATTTATCAACACAACTAAAAATACTTTGAAAAAATTATTTTTTAATACCATTTCCTGTCTAATTTTGCAGCGCCAAAAAACAGAATTAAATTTTGTTAATAATCATGCTGGAAGCCGCACTAAAAAAGGGATTTAAGATTTTTATAGGAGTATTTGTTTTACTAACACTTCTCGATTTTTCGGCGTTTTCAAACACCGAACATGAGGCTGATGCCCATGCGACAGCAGGTGAAACTCATCCAAAAGAGGAGAAATTCGATGCAGGAAAAATGATCCTGGATCACATCAAAGATTCTTATGATTGGCATATTGCTGATATTGGTGGTCATGCCATTTCAATTCCATTGCCAGTTATTTTGTTGACTCACGATCATGGTTTGGTGGTTTTTAGTTCTGCAAATTTTCACCATGGACATTCTGCCTACACCGTGGAAGAGCCAACAAAATTTAAGGCAGCAAGAATTAAAATGCAGGTGGGTGAAAAGGTTGACTCTACAGTTGTTGATGTTGACATGACTTCTCATTTTGTATTAAAAGATGGTCATGTGGTAGGGTATCGTTCGCCCGAAGCTGGTTTTGATTATCACAATATTCATTCCTTGGAAAGTGGAATAATAAAGGAAGCCTCTTTGGTAGATTTTTATAATGGAAAGCAAGGTGCTTTTGTTGATTTATCTATCACTAAGAATGTTTTCTCTATTCTATTGTCTGTTTCGCTTTTGTTGGTTGTGTTTATTTCAATAGCCAATGCCTACAAAGCAAACCCAGGAAAAGCACCAAAGGGAATACAAAGTTTTATGGAACCTTTGATTCTCTTTATTCGTGATGAAGTTGCCAAGCCAAGTATTGGTCACGGTTATGAGAAGTTTTTACCTTATTTGTTAACTATATTTTTCTTTATATGGTTCAACAATATGATGGGTTTGATTCCGGTATTTCCTTTCGGAGCAAACGTAACCGGTAATATTGCAGTAACCTTAACTATGGCAGTATTCACCTTCGTTTTAACCCATGTGAATGCAAAAGCCACCTATTGGAAGCATATATTTTTACCAGATGTTCCTGCCTGGTTGTTACCAATTATGATTCCAATTGAGATTTTCGGTGCGTTTATTAAGCCTGTAGTATTAACGCTTCGTCTTTTTGCCAATATCACGGCAGGACATATCATAGCTTTAGCCTTCTTTTCCTTAATTTTCATTTTCGGTTCCATGTTACCTGCTGCTGGTTTTGGGGTGTCCATAGTTTCAGTTGGTTTTACTGTATTTATGAACTTCATGGAATTGTTGGTTGCCTTCCTTCAAGCCTATGTATTTACGCTTTTGTCTGCTATTTACATTGGAATGGCTGTAGAAGAACACCATTAATATAAATCATTAAAATTTAACACAGAAGCAAAGTCAAAGTCTGGTGTCAAAAATAAAAAGTCAAATATCTCTTAAATCGTAAACCAATAAATCAATATACAATGTCAATGTTATCAATCCTTTTAGCAGAAGCTTTCGCAGTTATGGGTGCTGGTATCGGTGCTGGTATCGCCGCTCTTGGAGCCGGTGTAGGTATCGGTCGTATCGGTGGTAGTGCTTTGGAATCTATCGCTCGTCAACCAGAATCATCTGGAGACATCCGTGCCAACATGATTGTTGCTGCTGCTCTTGTGGAAGGTGCTGCATTCTTCGCCATCGTGGTGTGTCTGCTTATCCTTTTCATCTAAGAAAGAACTAAAACAAGGCTTCTTGGGGTTGCCATTAAGCCTTGTTTTTATCAATTGACTGTAGAACCAAAAAAGACTATTAAAAAATGGATTTAGTTACTCCCGGTATTGGACTTTTGTTTTGGATGTTGGTATCCTTTACAATCGTTTTACTTTTATTGAAAAAATTCGCTTGGTCTCCTATTCTTTCCATGATTAAAGAAAGAGAAGATACGATCGACAATGCATTGAAATCAGCAGAAAGAGCCAAAGAAGAAATGGCTTTGTTGACGGCTAGCAATGAGAAATTGTTGCAAGAAGCTCGCAATGAGCGCGACAGGATGCTAAAAGAAGCAGCTGCTACAAAGGATGCAATCGTTAGCGAGGCAAGAGCAAAAGCTACAGAAGATGCAACACGCATCATGGCCAAAGCCCGCGAAGAAATCAACAATGATAAAATGGCTGCCATCGTGGAATTGAAAAACCAAGTGGCAACGCTTTCTATTGATATCGCTGAAAAAATCCTTAAAAAGCAATTGGATAACCAAGATGCGCAAAAGGATTTGGTTGCCCGTGAATTGGAAAACGTAAAATTGAGCTAAAATGCAAGATACTCGAATTGCCAGTCGCTATGCAAAGTCTTTGATTGACTTGGCTACAGAGCAAGGTGCTTTGGCCCAAGCCTACCAAGATATGCAATTGGTGGAGGCTGCTACCAAAGGAAGTCGTGATTTTGTGAATTTGCTGAATAGCCCAGTTGTAAAATCAGATAAAAAGGAATCAATTTTGGAGGAGGTTTTCGGGAACAACCTTTCAAAACTAAGCAAGGATTTTTTAATTGTTATCACGCGTAAAGGTCGTGAAAATTATATCCCTTTTATTGCTTCTTCTTTTGTTGATCAATACCGTAAATTAACGGGTGTAACCACCGCTTTTGTAAAAAGTGCAACTGTATTGGATGAGTCAGCTCGTACCAAAGTTCGTAGCTTGCTTAGCCAAATAGGTCAAGCAAATGTTGAATTAGTGGAAGAGGTCGACCCAGAATTAATCGGTGGATTTATTCTTCGCATTGGCGATAAGCAAATAGATACATCGGTTAAAAACGAAATCATTAAACTGAAACAAGGATTTAAAGAGAATCTCTACGTTGAAGAGTTCTAATCCATAATCCTAAATAAAATCTAGAATAAAACATCTAACATCTAAAACATGGCAGAAATAAAACCAGCTGAAATCTCCAATATTCTGCGTCAGCAATTGGCAGGTTACCGCAGCGAAACCGAATTACAAGAAGTAGGTACCGTACTACAAGTAGGTGATGGTATCGCTCGTATTTATGGACTTTCAAACGTTCAATCGGGTGAGTTGATTGAATTTACCAGTGGATTGCGTGGTATCGTTTTGAACTTGGAAGAAGATAATATCGGTGCGGTATTGTTGGGAAGTAGCAACGATATCAAAGAGGGTGATACAGCAAAACGTACAGGTAAAATCGCCTCTATAAATGTAGGGGAAGGTATGTTGGGTCGTGTGGTTGATACCCTAGGTTTACCAATCGATGGTAAAGGTCCGATTGCCGGTCAATTGTACGAAATGCCATTGGAACGTAAAGCGCCAGGTGTAATCTATCGCCAGCCTGTAAATGAGCCACTTCAAACGGGTATCAAAGCGATTGATGCTATGATTCCTATTGGTCGTGGACAAAGGGAGTTAATCATCGGTGACCGTCAAACAGGTAAAACGGCTGTGGCCATTGATACTATCATTAACCAAAAGGAATTCTATGAAGCAGGTCATCCTGTTTTCTGTATTTATGTAGCCATTGGTCAAAAAGGTTCTACGGTTGCGAATATCGTTAAAACACTTGAAGAAAATGGTGCTATGGCCTACACTGTAATTGTTGCAGCTACGGCTTCCGACCCTGCTCCACTTCAGTTTTATGCTCCTTTTGCTGGTGTTGCTATCGGTGAGTTCTTCCGCGATACCGGACGCCCTGCCTTGATTGTTTATGACGATTTGTCTAAACAAGCGGTGGCCTATCGTGAGGTGTCTCTCTTGTTGCGCCGCCCTCCAGGACGGGAGGCTTACCCAGGTGACGTATTCTATTTGCATAGCCGTTTGCTTGAAAGAGCTGCGAAAATCAATGCAACTGATAGTATCGCTAAAAACATGAACGATTTGCCTGAAAGCATTCGCCCATTAGTTAAAGGTGGCGGTTCTTTGACGGCTCTTCCAATTATCGAAACACAAGCGGGCGACGTTTCTGCCTACATCCCAACCAACGTAATTTCTATTACAGATGGTCAGATTTTCTTGGAATCTAACTTGTTTAACTCAGGTGTGCGTCCAGCGATTAACGTGGGTATCTCTGTAAGCCGCGTGGGTGGTAACGCTCAAATTAAATCGATGAAGAAAGTGGCCGGTACCTTGAAGCTCGACCAAGCGCAATACCGCGAACTTGAAGCATTTGCTAAATTCGGTTCGGATTTGGATGCCGCTACAAAATCTGTTCTTGATAAAGGTTCCCGTAACGTGGAAATTTTGAAACAAGGTCAGTTTTCTCCACTTACAGTTGAAAAGCAAATTGCTATTATCTACTGTGGTACTAAAGGCTTGCTGCGTAATGTTCCTGTTAACAAAGTAAGGGAGTTTGAAAGCGAGTTCTTGGCTATTTTGGAAGCAACGCATAAAGATGTGTTGAATGCCTTGAAAGCCGGAAAATTTGACGATAGCCTAACCAACGTTCTTGAAAGCGTTGCCAAAGATCTTTCAGCTAAGTATTAATTGGATTTGAACTAAGAATTCATGCCAAATTTAAAAGAGGTAAGAAACCGAATCACGAGTGTATCTAGCACACAACAGATTACATCTGCCATGAAAATGGTGAGTGCTGCTAAGTTGCGCCGTGCCCAAGATGCTGTTACAAGGCTACGTCCCTATTCAGCTAAATTGAGGGAAATCCTTGAAAACCTAAGCGCCTCCTTGGATGCCGCGGAAGGTGGCCAATATTCTGTAAAACGCGAGCCCAATAAAATCTTGATCATTGCCATTACTTCTAACCGCGGACTTTGTGGTGGATTTAATGCCAATATCATTAAATTGGCAAACCGTTTAATGAATGAGGATTTTGCAGCCCAACATAAAAAAGGGAATGTAAAATTGGTGACCATCGGAAAGAAAGGAACGGATTACTTTAAAAAGAATCCAGGTTTGGTGATTTCTTCTCATAATGAAGTTTTTGATAACCTGACTTTTGAATCGGTCTCTCCTGTAGCTCAATCTATCATGGGTAAATTTGCTGATGCTGAGTTTGATAAAGTGGTTGTTCTCTATAACCAATTTAGAAATGCAGCTGTGCAAATTCCAACGAATGAAGATTACCTTCCTGTTGAACCACCGAAGTCGGCTAATAAAGCAAACCAAGTAGACTATATTTTTGAACCAGAGAAGAATGCAATTATTCAAGACCTGATTCCTAAATCGCTAAAAGTTCAATTGTTTAAAGCTTTGTTAGATAGTATGGCGGCTGAACATGGTGCGCGTATGACGGCCATGCACAAAGCTACCGACAATGCGAAGGAGTTATTGAAGGAACTTAAATTAAGTTATAATAAAGCCCGTCAAGCGGCAATCACAAATGAAATCCTAGAGATTGTAAGTGGTGCCAATGCCTTGAAAGGTTAATTTTATTCTTCACAATTAAAGAAAGCCCAAGCAGGATAATCTGTTTGGGCTTTTCTTTTGAAATTATTTTCACTGCAAAATCTCAGTCGAAATCTATCGGCCTTCATGATGTAAAAAAAATATAGGGGTTTAACCCAGATTACGCATTAGAAATGCATAAACGATTAACCAGTTGTAAATCAATTTGTATGGCCAAATTGATAACAACTGCTATCCCGAAATTTCTTCGGGAGGGGTAAACCCAACTAAATCAAGTAGTTCGGATTAATAAATCCTCCTATTGATTAATTTGGGTTTAAAAATCCTCTTTTGATATGTAGGATTAGCCGGGCCCCCAACCGCCAAAACCATTCTACCTTTTTTTGAACTTTTCGCAAGGGCGCTTGGGTCAGGCTATCGCTAATACTCCTCAGCTTGTTATACCAATTTTAATTTATAAATAGTCCAAAGGCTATTTGTAAATTTAGATTGGTAAATGCCGAGGATACAGTATGTTAGTCCAATTTTTTCAAGAAAATGTGAGCCTAAAATTGGACTATACATTATGTCCATTCGGTATTACCCCCGAAAATGCTAGGGGGTAACAAGCTTGCGGGGTATCACGCTCTATCCTTGCCCGACATCTCCGCATAACATTGTACTGAACCTTGGCCTTTGCATTTCATTCACAGTTGGCAATCAAGAGAATTCCAAAACTGATTTTATATTCTGAACAACTTGATTCCGCTCCAGAAGCCCTGACCTAATGGGTTGATATGAAAAAAAATCCTTTAACCAATTCAAATCCTAACCTGCGCTAAATAAAATGCTAATCCCAATTTTCCCTACCTCTTGCTGGGGTTCTTTTTGTGTTGAACCAATAACTCCATGCCTTTTGAAGTTATTCTGTACTTCTGAAGCTTGCTTTTAAGGTAGGTATGATCTGTAAATTCGATTAAACCTAAATCCATTAAAGGTTTGAGGTATACGCGCTTATTTCTGGATTGAAAACTCAGTCCTAGGGCCTTTTCAAGTATATCTTTTCCCTTCGCGGGTTCAGTAGCGCAAAACGCCAACACGTTGAAATGGTCATTTTTTAAGTCTTCAATTGTCCAAAGCATGGCCTTTTTTGTTTTGGCATAGACTGCTGCCTCTTCCTGAACTATAGTAAGCCTAGATAATTCCTCTTCCCCAATTTCTTCCTGTAGCCATTTTATGTAGTATTCTATTTTCGAACAAAGAAAATACGGCAAGCTCAAAAGGTAAAATACTTTACCACTGGCTGTTTTTATTTTATCCAAGGATCTGGTTCCGCCATAAAATCGGATAGCATAGTTTAGGGTGCTTTGCTCCATGAATACATGCAAAGATTTTAGTTTTCCCGTTGCCCCTGATTTTACTTCAATTGGTACGAGTTTTCCTTTAAATGCATAGAGGAAATCTATCTCAGCATCGGATTGTTTCTTTTCTCTAACCCAAAATTGTAATCTGTTCAATGATAAAGATTGAACGGATAGTAATTCTTGACCTACCAAGTGCTCGATGATGGTTCCTTTATGGACATCGCTGAGGTCTTTTGTTCCAAATATTTCCTTTTGTATCCCTTTAGCGTAATTGAGAAGTCCTGTATCCAAGAACTGAATTCTTGGTGTTTTCTTGTAATCGGGCTGCAGTGGTAAGCTTGTAGCGGTGCAAGGATATATGAGTTGTAGAAGATGGGTTTTTTCCATTGCCCTCAATATTTCAGCGATGGCTTTTGAGGAATAGTTTGAATTTCCAAATCCTTGAAAACTGATACGGTGCCCTGCATGCAACATGGCTTGTTGGATGCCAAATCGGATAAGTTGGAGTTGATTATCGTTTTTGGCATACTTCTCAGCATCATCTAAATAGGAGTTTATTAGGGAATCATAGATTGAACCTAAATCAGTAAGATCCTGGTTTCGTTGATAGTGCTGTATTACTTCTGGCATTCCCCCAAGTATGGCATAGGTGTGGAAGGCTTTAAATAAGGCGTGTTCTGCATACTTTTCTAGGGGTGTTTTATGGAATTCTTCTAAAAGCATTTGCTCATCCATAGCCATCAGATATTCTTCAAAGGATACTGGCCTCAACACTTTATATTCAACTCTTCCAACGGGGAACGAAAGATTTTTCCCCATGAGGGTTTCTAACATGCTTCCTGCAGCTATTACGGCTAAATCTGGGATCTCTTCCTTAAAATACCTTAATTGGTTTACTACTTCTGGCATTTCTTGGATTTCATCTATAAACAGTAGGGTTTCGCTTAGGTATTTAACCTGCATTCTTTTTTCCAAGAAGACCCTGGTTATTAATTGCTGTATGTCTTCAAAAGATTTAAATAATTCGAAATCCTTTGGACGTTCTAAATTGATGTAGATGTACTGTTTGAATTGTCTTCCAAAGGTATGAACAAGGGTTGTCTTCCCTACCTGTCGAGCTCCCCTTATAACAAGCGGTTTTCTGTTCGGAGCGTTTCTCCAACTTTCTAATTCCTGATATAACTTTCTTTTAAACATTTCCCCCACAAAGGTATAAATTCCCAAAGTAAGGGTTAATATTTTTTACTAACAACCCAAAGTAAGGGGTAATTTTCTCAATTTTGCACCCAAAGTAAGGGGTGTTTATAAAAAAATGGGTTGTAACTTAGGAATCGAAGCGGTATATTTTGACCTAAAAAGGTATTTATAATAGCTTGTAAATGGCACTATTACTCAAACCATTCATCGCTATTGTACTTTTTATATTGAACTAGCTTGGTCATATGTATAAGTGCTTTTACGAGTCCTTTTTCGGTTTTCCCATCAGGTTCTACTGAAATTGTGGTTCTTGATACTTGGGTTTTCTTTCCGGCCTGGGGTAGGACTCTATCGATACATTCGGCTTGGTTAAATTGACATTTTAAGGCTATTTGTTTTTCTTTTTCACTAAATGCAATCTCCTCGACATTTATGGCCATTAATTCGATATCTTCTTTTCTTAGGAGTTTCCCTTGGTCAAAACATTCAAGATGAAGATAGCCTTTTTTAACATCAAGGGTATATTTGCCCTCTAATTTCTGATTTATGTACGCTAGGGTCTTCTCCATAGATATGGGCTGGGCAAAACTTGTTAGGCTTAATACCCAAAATGCCAAAAATATCGTTGTAAATATGCTATTCTTCATGTTTTCGAACATTCAACTACAAAAATCGTAGTAATTTGCCTTTTACCCAAATCCTTTGAGAATTATTCGTTGAAATTTTTTCTAAAAATAGTGTTTCTTTTGCTTGTTGGTCTATTTACGGCCCTAGGATTGTCTGCTCAAAAGATTCGTTTTTTTGGAAAATTCGTGGTGGAAAAGGGGGATATGGACAAAGCGGTAATTCATATCACGAAGAACGGAGCGCCTGTTCGAACGATAACGCCTCAAGGGCAAAAGTTTGAATTTGATTGTGATGTTAATTCGGACTATATTTTTTCATTTGAAAAGCCGGGATATATCACAAAGCGAATTTCTATTAATACGTATGTCAATGAAGATCGAATAAATGAAGGTTTTGACCCTTTCCGCTTTAATGTTTATTTATTTCCTCAATTGGAAGGGGTGAATACAGTGATGTTTAACCAGCCGGTTGGAAAAATAATGTACAAGGAGGACTTGGATGATATTGGTTATGATACGGATTATACGAAAAGTATTGAGGCGCAAATGAAGGAATTTGAAGCGCAATACAAGGCTAAGGAACAGGAAGTCCCTGCTCAGCCTCCTCCAACTCCGGCTGCTCAGGTTCCTTCAAATCCAATTCAACCAACTCCGGCAGTGGTGCAGCAAAATGTGCCTTCTCCCTTGCCTCCGCAAATGGACGCTTCTCCGAAACCTGAAAAAACGGTGGTTAAACCTACGATGGCTCCATCAACGGATGTAGATCCTAAAAAGTCATTTAATCCTTCCTTTGAAAATGACTATAAAAAATACTCAACAGGTTCGGAAGATGCTGAAAAACGAAAGGCTTTATTGGCAGCTGAGGATCAAGCCAGAAGGGATAGGGAACTGGCTGCCATGTCGGAAGATGAGAAAAGACGAAATCGAATTGCCGCAACAATCGAGGAGATTAAACGAAATCAATACCCTAAACCTCCTGAACCTTCCTATCGAAGAACGGAAAACTACATTAAGGAACCTAGAAGGGAAATTATGGAAATTATCCTTACTGGTGAAACGGTTTCTACTGTTTACCGAAAGGTTAAATGTGATTTTGGCGGTGAATTCTATTTTAGAAACAATATTAGTATTTCAAAATGGATGTTCGAGAATGCTTTTTCAACTAAAATAGGTAATTAAGTGAATTTATGCGGCGAAATGTATTGCCACTTCAGATTGGACTGTATTTTTGCCCTTTAATTTCTTATGTCATCAGGCTCTCCATTAAATGTTTCGGATAAATTCTTGTTTCGATTTGTTACAGGAATTTCAATCTTCGTTTTTGTAGTTGTTTTGCTCCTCAATAAGCGCTTAATACCCGTTACTATTGAAACGCCTTCCTTTGTTTACTTTCTTCCTAGGCTTAATGCTATCCTCAATGGAACCTGCGCCCTTCTTTTATTGATTTCGCTGTATTTTATAAAGCAGAAAAATATTGAAATGCACAAAAAAGTCAACTTGTTGGCTTTTATTATTTCGGCTGTATTTCTGGTGTCTTATATTTTGTTCCATTATTTTGTAAAAGAAACTTCCTTTGGTGGTGAGGGTTCTATTCGGTATGTTTATTACCTTATCCTAATCACGCACATTATTTTGGCCGCAATTGTGCTTCCTTTGGTGCTTCTCTCCTTTCATAGAGGATTGCAAATGGATGTTGCTCGACACCGTAAACTCGTACGTTTCGCCTACCCAATTTGGTTGTATGTTACTGTTTCGGGTGTAATTGTTTACTTGATGATTTCTCCTTACTATCAATTCTAGTAAAATGAAAATGAAAAATCTTTTTTGGGCCCTATTATTCGTATTGGCTATTGTATTGCTCTTGGATTCGGAAGTAATGGCGCAATGTGCAATGTGTCGTGCCAATGTGAAAACAAACCTGAACAATAACGATGAAATTGGTGGAGTAGGGCATACGCTCAATAATGCTATCCTTTATCTGATGGCGGTTCCCTACCTTTTGGTTTCTACCTTAATTTATGTTTTCAATAAAGAGCGAATCGATGCTTGGCTGGCAACAAAATGGAATGCTTTCCGCGGAGGTTCCAAAACTAGCAATAGTTCTGTTGAAGCTTAATACCCTAGTTTCTCTCTTACTCTTCCTAAAACGGTTTTAGCTACTTTCTTTGCCTTTACCGCGCCAATTTGTAGCTGTTCTTCTATTTCCTTGGGATGGGCCATTAAATGGATATAAGCAGCTCTCTCTTTTTGGAATTTCTCTACCAATACTTCATACAAAGCTTGTTTGGCATGTCCATATCCAAATCCTCCAGCTAGGTACTTTTCTCTGATTTCTGCCACTTGAGTAGGTTCGGCAACTAACTTATATAGGTTGTAAACATTGCAAGTGTCTGGATTCTTTGGTTGTTCCAAAGGGGTGCTATCGGTCTGAATGGTTTTTATTACTTTCAAAAGTTCCTTCTCCGGTAAGAATATATCAATGGTATTGCCATAGGATTTACTCATTTTTTGCCCATCAATTCCCGGTACGATCATCACTTCTTCTTGGATTTTCATTTCCGGAATTATAAAGGTATCGCCATAAATATGGTTGAATGCTCGAGCAATGTCACGGGTCATTTCTAAATGCTGCTGCTGGTCTTTTCCAACGGGTACAACATTGGCATCATACAACAAAATATCGGAAGCCATTAGCACAGGATAAGTAAACAAACCGGCATTTACATCGCTTAATCGTTCAGATTTGTCTTTGAACGAATGTGCGTTGGCTAGCATCGGAAAAGGGGTAAAGCAATTCAAATACCAGGTTAGTTCGCATACATCGGCTATATCACTCTGGCGATAAAGGGTGTTTTTTTCGGTGTCAAACCCAAAGGCTAACCAGGTGGCAGCCACGCTTAGTATGTTTTTCTTTCTTACTTCTGCATCCTTGATGGTGGTAAGGGAATGTAAATCGGCTATGAATAAAAAGGCGTCATTTTGGGGGGCATTGCTCATGTCAATTGCCGGACGGATGGCCCCTAAAATATTACCCAAATGGGGAATTCCGGTACTTTGTATTCCTGTTAAAACGCGTGGCATAGGTCAAGTTTGGGACAAAAGTAATTAAAGAAATTTGGCATTTCGCCTCAATCCCTCGAATCCCGTTCGTTTTATGGCCGATTTTGAGAAAAATTGGGTAAAGATGTCCTCCGTAATCTCGGTCCAGTTTTCATATTCCATTAGCCCCTCTTTTGGATTAAACCTTGGCTCCTGATGGGGTTTTGAAAACCGGTTCCACGGACATACATCCTGGCAGGTGTCGCAACCAAACATCCAATCATCAAACCTTCCTTTCCATTCTGTTGGAATGGCATCCTTTAGTTCTATGGTAAAATAAGAGATGCATTTGCTCCCATCTACAACCTGGGGCTGGATGATGGCTTGTGTAGGACAAGCATCGATACAACGGGTGCAGGTGCCACAATAATCCTTTATCGGACCATCGGGTTCTAAAGCAAGGTCTAAAATTAATTCGGCAATGAAAAAAAACGAACCCTGTTCCTTGGTAATGAGGTTGGCATTTTTCCCAATCCAGCCTAACCCTGACTTCCGAGCCCAAACTTTGTCCATTACAGGCGCTGAATCTACAAAAACTCGCCCATCAACTTCCCCAATTTCTTCTCGAATTTGCTCCAAAAAGAGTTTTAACTTATCCTTGATAACAAAATGATAATCTTCCCCATAGGCATATTTTGAAATTTTCGGCCCATTGGAACTTTGTTGCTGGTTGGGGTAATAATTCAACAGGAGTGAAACTATTGATTTCGCGCCGGGTACCAACAAAGTGGGGTCTAAGCGCTTATCGAAATAGTTGGCCATATAAGCCATTTTCCCATGGTAATTGTTTCTCAACCAGGCTTCTAATCGAGGTGCTTCTTCTTCTAAAAAATGGGCTTCTGAAATTCCCACATAATCAAAACCGAGGCGCTTGGCAATTTGTTTGATTACTCGACTATGTTGGTGGGGGTTCAAATTTTCCTTTCTGGCAAAGATAGTCCTCCTTCAAAAGTATAGACCAAGTTTCTAATCAGGTATTTCCTATTTTCTATTTTCTATTTTCTATTTTCTATTTTCTATTTTCTATTTTCTATTTCTAATTTTTTTTTGGCGTGCCCCATTCGCCATCCACAGTACTGCAAGTTATAAGCATGGTGCAAGGCGAATGGTCGGGCTATTCGCTGCAAGTCCTCGCCCTGCCTGCTGCGCTACGGCCGGTCTGTGGGCTTTCCGCTACTATCCCTGCCCGAACCATACCAACTACTTAGTGTTGGTTAAATAATCGTTTCTAAACAATTAAAATTAGTCAATGAAAGGCAGAATGGATTTTCAACTTTAAATTGAAGTAGCAATTTCTTAAACTTGCCTTAATCCTTTCCCAAAAGTGCAATTGAACTACTTTCAACTAAAAAATCTAAAATATTGAAAAACAGTTGGATGTAACTTGATTCGAATAGTCCTATTTTTAATTTGACTATTTTTTATGTCTTTATTCTGTTACGTTTGCTGCAATATTTACATTGGCTTAACATTGCTTGGTGTTTCGTCCAATAAATTTGCCCAAAATAGATATAAATGGATTTATCCGCATCGCTACTCGTTTTACTCATCGTTTGTATTCTCTGTGCCTGTGCTTTTGAGTTTATTAATGGCTTCCACGATACCGCTAATGCTGTTGCAACGGTAATTTATACGCACTCTTTAGAACCAACAAAAGCGGTTATGCTCAGCGGTATCTGCAATGCGCTTGGTGTGCTTGTTGGTGGTATTTCAGTGGCAATGGGCATTATCAATTTGCTCCCCATCGATATCCTGCTCGACCAACAAATTTCCCATAGTTTAAGTATGGTTTTTGCCATGCTGCTTACCGCAATAATTTGGAACCTTGGTACGTGGTACCTTGGTATTCCTGCCTCAAGTTCACACACACTGATTGGTTCTATTCTTGGTGTAGGTTTGGGCTATTCGCTCTACTCTGGAGGAAGCTCCTCTGCTGTTAATTGGGCCAAAGCCGGCGATATTGGACTTTCCCTATTAATTTCTCCCTTTTTCGGATTTAGCTTTACCATCTTCCTTATGTTTATGATGAAGCAGTTTATCAAAGACAAGGAAATTTTCAAAGAACCCAATAAGAAGAAAGGCCCTCCGGGATATATCCGCTACCTGCTTTGGTTTACTTGTGCCTCGGTTAGTTTTACACATGGCTCCAACGATGGACAAAAAGGAGTTGGTTTAATCATGTTGATTTTGATTGCCATTGCCCCAACCTATTATGCCCTTGACATGGAAAAAAACCACCGTGATATGCTTGCCCAAGTGTCTCAACTTCAGCCAGTGGTTTCGTCATTGCAACACACAAAATTGTCAACTACCGATAGCACTAATCTGGCTAAAATGTCAAACGAGTTAGGCCAATTGAATGAATCTATAACTGCTATGGGGAAAGAAAGCCATTTTCTGAAAAGTGATCGATTCCGTGGAAGAAAGAATATTTTGGTAATTGAAAAGGCATCTAAAAAACTACTGGAAAGTGAGGATTTGGAAATAAGCGACGCACAACGGAAAACCATGACCGCCTCCGTGAAGAATCTACTTGATTTTACAAATTATACTCCGCTTTGGGTGGTGATTCTTATTTCTCTTTCGCTAGGTATTGGTACCATGGTAGGCTGGAAACGAATTGTGGTTACAATAGGCGAAAAGATAGGTAAAACGCATCTAACCTATGCCCAAGGTGCAAGCGCAGAGTTGGTTGCGGCCAGTACAATTGGGGTTAGTACTTGGTTGGGTTTACCTGTTAGTACGACCCATGTACTCTCCTCGGGTATTGCTGGTAGTATGGTGGCCAGCAGCGGAATTCGTAACCTTCAACGCAAAATGGTAACGAATATTGGTTTGGCCTGGGTACTAACATTGCCAGTTTGTATTTCCTTATCAGCAAGCCTTTTCTATTTGTTCCGACTCATTGCCGGTTAATATTTCCAACCGATGCTATTTGGATTCCTTAATTTTCTTCAATTCCTAGGTTCGCTGGGTCTTTTTCTCTATGGGATGAAAACCCTTAGTGAAGGTATTCAACGTGCCGCCGGAGAACCTTTAAGGAATTTGCTAAGGTCGGCTACAAAACTCCCTTTACTTGGGGTACTTACGGGTGCTTTACTTACGGTTATAATCCAGTTCTCTACCGCTTCTACAGTGATGTTTGTCAGTTTCGTTAATGCGGATTTACTGACAGTTTTCCAAAGTTTTTCCTTAACCATTGGGGCCAATATCGGAACAACCTTAAAAGGCTGGCTCTTTGCCTACATTGGATTTCAAGGTCAAATTCAACTGGCGCATGTAGCTATCGTGCTATTGGGCTTGTTTTTTCCTGCTTTGTTTAGTCGAAACAAAAAACTAAAATATACGGCCGAATTCTTTTTCGGAATGGGAATCCTTTTAATTGGTTTGGATTTTCTTAAACGTTCACTACCAGATGTGCAGGAACATCCCGAATTGGTGGAATGGATTCAAAGTTATACCAAGCAAGGCTCCGCTTCGATTCTACTCTTTGTTTTGATTGGTACAATCATTACTATGTTGCTGCAAAGTTCTTCAGCGATGATGATTATCGTTTTGGTAATGGTAAGTCAAGGCTGGGTTGATTTTTACCATGCTGCCGCCATGATTCTTGGCGAAAATATTGGGACCACCATAACCGCCAATCTTGCTGCTTTAGTGGCTAATATAAATGCAAAACGAGCGGCCTTGTTCCATACTTTATTTAATGTCACAGGGGTAATTTTATTTCTTCCCCTGCTTTATCCTGCCTTACAAATTTTGGATTGGTTTTGTATGCAGGTTCTCCAATTGCCACTGTCGGCCTTTTCAACCCAACCCAAAGCACAGGAAGCTGTAATTCCAATTGCATTGGCGGTGTTTCATACCATGTTCAATACCTCCACAGCCTTGGTTGTTTTGCCTTTCCTCAAATATTACGAAAGGCTATTGACTATCATTCTTCCAAGTTCAGAAATGGAGGAACAACACCATTTGCAATACATTAGCAGAGGTTTGTTGAATACAACGGAAATATCGTTGGAAGAAGCTAGAAGGGAAATTGCTAGGTTCGGTAATATCACACGCAGGACAACAAAGTTTATTCAGTCCATCGTTGATGAAAAGGAATCAAAAAACAAGGAATTTCTCATTGAAAGGGTGGCTAAATACGAGGAAATTACAGATCGTATCGAATTGGAAGTAGCCAGTTATTTGTCAAGAGCTTCTGAACAGGAAATAAGCATGGAGGCCAGCCAACAAATTAGGGCTATGCTTATGGTGATTGGTGAATTGGAAACGATAGGCGATATCTGTTTTCATTTAAGTAAATCCTTGGAGCGCAAAAACGAGCAAAAAATTTGGTTTAACCAAGATCAACGCGACCATCTCAAAGAATTACACCTGCAAGTTGATAAAGCCTTTGATATTATGATTGAAAACTTGGAGGCTACCTACGATAAAGCTCAAATTGAACATTCATTAATGTTGGAAGCCAATATTAATTCGCTACACGATAAAGCCCGCGACAAGAATCTGAAACAAATAGAAAAAGGGAAAATCAAATTGAACGGTGCTCTAATTTTCAATGATTTGGTAAGTGGATACGAAAAAATTGGAAACCATGTTCTACGGGTTTCTCAGGCTATTGTAGGGGTTCAGGCAAAACGAAATTTGCTGGGTGATTTTTAATCCAGATTAATCCATATAAGGATTTTATAATCCGAATTACTTGATTTAGTTGGGTTTACCCTCTCGAAGAAATTTCGGGAGAGCAGGTATTATCAATTTGGCCATACAGATTGATTTACAACTGGTTAATCGTTTACTCATTGCTAATACGAAATCTGGGTTTAACACCGATTAAGCTTTGTAATATATTGAGGATAAAAATTTGTAAATCAATCAGTTTGCCAACTGTGAATGAAAAGCAAAGGCCCAGGCTCAGTACAATGCTATGCGGAGGTGTCGGGCAAGGATAGAGCGTGATACCCCGCAAGCATGTAGCCACCTTGCATTTTCGGTGGCTACATGCTGAGGAGTATTAGCGATAGCCTGACCCAACCGCCCTAGTAAATGGTAAAAAAGAGGTAGAATGGTTATGGCGGTTGGGGGCCCGCCAAAAACTAAAAATTAAGGGTTTTCAAAAATTAATAAGCGCCTCCCCACTTACGAATGAACCATTCCAAGGCCAATAAAAGAAGAATTAGTCCAAATATCCATTTCAGATGAATCGCTTCATCGAAGGTTGAATAGTTGTAAATCACAGGCTTCATTTGCTCGGTATTCAACAGTTTTTGAGCGATATCCTGGTAGTTTTTCAAGGTATAGTACTGTCCATTGGTAGAGGCCGAAAGTGCGCGCAACAACTGATGGTCGGCTGTATTGTTGAGTAATTCCAATTTGATTTCACTAACCACAAATTTTCCATTGGCTTTTAACGTCTTTTCTCCGAATTTTGCATTGGCCTCGTAAAAATAATTTCCAGGAGGAAAAACCCCGGCATCCAAACGGTAAGCATTGTCGGTTTTGCCCAGCGTAAACTGATATTTCTTCCCTTTTGCATTTGAAACAACCACATTTACCTCGGCTGTGTTTATCAATTCGTAACTATCATTATAAATTTCGGCTTCAAAAAGCACGGGTTCGTTTTCTTGGTATTTGTTTTTAGTCAGTATCCTAAATTGGCTTTTATCTTGTTTAACGGCCAAATACTGTACAATCTTCGAAAAAAGCTCGTCGAAATTCTTGGTTGTGTTGTTTTGGTTAAAATCAGCTAAGCGCCATTTCCAGCAGTTTTCGCCAAGTATAGTTCCTGTTTTTCTATTCCCATTTTGGCCAAAGAGAACCAAGGGGTTTTCGGTGTTAATTGAGCCAATTTTTTGGTTTAGCAAGGATTGGGAACCCGGTGAAACTTTAAAATCACCAAAGGGAGAAATCAAAGGTGGAAATTTCTCTAATTGGCTTACCAAGGTTGGACTCAAAGTAAAAAGGGTAAAATTTCGGTTAAAAAGGGCCTGGGTTTCGTTGGTGGTATTGGATCGGGATTGAATATTTACTCCATTTTCAAGTTGGTTGTAATTGGCGATGGACGAATTGGATCCAATTATAAATAAACTCGGGACTTCTGATTTGATGAGCTCTTGAAGGATTGTTTGACCATTTCCGTTGGTAGCCGGAATAGCATGCAAAATGACAAGGTTGTAGGAAAGTAAGTTCTTTTTAAAATTTTCGGCTGAGCTGGTTTCTACCTCATAATTCTGGTTGCTTTCAATCGAATTCTTGATTGCGGCCACGTCGGGATGGGGATTGGCATATAGAATCAGAACTTTTTGTCGTCCATCTAGCACTTCTATATATACATCGGCTGTGTTATTGGCCTTGGTAATTTCTCCTCCAATAGATTCAACCTGAATGGTATAATGTTGCATTCCGGATTTTTCGGCCTTTAGCAAAAAGGAAACTTGTTTTTGAAAGCGGTTGGATGTTACCTGAATCTCCTGACTACCTCGAATGGTGCCGGTTTCATCCATAATCTTTACTATAGACTTACTTCCTTGACAAAGCTTGGCTTCAACGGTTGCCTCTACCGGGAAGTTATTTCCTAAATAGGCATATTTATTATGGCTTACCGTGTTTATTAGAATATCCTTTTTTGTCAAAGTATCACCTAATCCAACCGTGTAAATAGGAACGCCAAGGTCTTTTGCTTCGTATAAAGGACTGCTGCCTTGGTTGTAAATTCCATCTGTGGCGAGAATTATAGCTCCTAGGTTTTGATTGGCATAGAGGTTTTTAACTTCGGAAATGGCTTCAGAAAGGTCTGTTATTTTTTCAGAATAATCTGCTTTATCATCCTTATTTATTTGTGAACCAAAGGAATAGGTGCTCACATCGTATTTTGCTCCTAGCGTTTCGCCTAGTTTGCCCCATTCGGACGGAAAGGTCTGGGTGTAAAAATCCTTTTTACCGGCACCAAGAATAGAGTTTGAATTATCTCGGAGAAGAATAACTTTTGGTTTCTGGACTTCTCTATGGTTAGTGGATAAGAGCGGGGAAAGGAGTAGGAAACTAAGTAGGAAAAGGACGGAAAACCTAAGCAAAACCAATAGCCGTTTTAGCCAAAGGTTTAATTCTGAAAAGGTCTCTTTTCGTCCGTATAAAATCCAAGTAAAGGCAGCTGCAACTAGTACACAGATAAGTACATACCAAATTGGATATTCCAAAGAGAAGTTCACAGGTTATAGATCGATGGATTATGGAGTAGATAAGGTATCAGCTTTTACCTTGCTCAAATCGTTGGTCAGAAAAATATCAACACTTTGACCTGAACCCATTCTGGATTCTGGACGGTAAATAGGAGCTTGTTTGTAAACTTTTGCCGTTGCTGTGTCTTTTACCCCATTGTCCCACAATACCGATCCAATTGTTAAGGAAGAAGCTTCAATGGTTTGTACGGCTTCGGTTTTAGTTAATCCTATCAAATTAGGAACATAAATATCTTCATCACCTAGTCCACTTCCCACGACTAAGTTTACAGAACTTCCTTTATTTACAAGGGTTCCAGGTTTAACTTCTTTTCCGCCCAACAGCTGCTTTAGTACGGCATTTTTGGCTAAATCTGGAATGTATTGAAGTCTTCCAACTTTTAGTCCATAAGTTTCAATTCGGGCTGTGGCCTGTCTCAGGGTAAGGTCAACCAAGTTTGGCATTTTAACCTTTGGCGGTAAAATGGCATTGACAGTTAAATAGATAAGTCTATCTTTTTTTACGAAAGCTCCTGGTTTAGGCACTTGGTCGGCTACGGCTCCTTTTTTGGCCTGTAAATCAAAAACAGAATCAATGATAGCATATCGAAGATCAGTAGTTTCAATGAATTTTTCCAATTCTGCTTTCGACATCCCTTTAAAATTTGGCACTTCTACCTTTTCTCCATTATGGGTATAAAAGCCCAAAATGAACATAACGAGGGTAGTGAAAATAATCCAAGCACCTACAATGATGCCCATTTGCTTTAAAAAGGATTTGCTTTTAACAAAAGCGATTAGATTATTCATTTCAAGCTTTATAAGCGTACAACTTGCAAAAGTACCTAGAATTTGCTAGGTTTTTATAAGGGATTAATCTGTTAGGAATTTTTGTCGATAATTTTGGTTTGCCCACACCAATTCCAAAATGTATAAACCAGGCCAATCAATTTTGAACGATTGCTTTCCGATTCCAGCAAAAACCGATTTTTCACCAACCAATTGGCCAAGATCATTAAAAAGTTTAGCTTGACACGGCTTGTTCCTTTCCAATGATTGGTTATCAATCCAAATTTCTTTGGTTTCGGCGGAATATCCGGTTTTCAAAAAGCGATCAATTCCCCAAACGGGTGTTATTTGATCCAAGAGTGAATCAATTTCTAAAGTGTATAATTTTCCGCCACTTTGGTTTGCGCTAATAAATTCATCACTGAAATACAATTTTGATGTTGTGGCAAAAACCACTCCTTCCTTTTGGGTAAATTCTGTAGAGAATTGGTGGGGTGTACCTTGAAAAAATTGACCATTCACAATATGGTCGAAAATCCAAAAGCCCATATACGATTCAAGAACTAGCCTGTCTCCATTTGGGCTTAAATCTGCTCCTGTAATCCAAAAGTTAGTATTAAAACTATCCAATAGGGTTGGGGTATAGGTTCCTGGTTGATCTGGAAGTTGGTAAAGTTTGGCAAATTGGGTACTTCCTCTGTTTTTGGATACCAAATAAATGTGGTTGTTCCACCAAAACATGGATTCGCAGTCAAAATTCATGTTGGCTTCTTCTGGAGGAAAGCTGAATTGATCAGGATAAGAGAAATTGATTTTTCCTAAAGTATCAATACTGCCTCCGGTAACCGTGTCTGGGTTAGGTAGAATATAAATGCATAAATCGGTTCGAAGATTCGCATTGTTTCCCATATCTCCAATGAAAATTCTGCCATCACTGCTTCGGGTAAGATCTTCCCAATCTACATTGGTGGTTCCGTTTACCAACAAGGTGTTGATTAGGTTGGCTTGACTATCCAGAAGATAAAGCTCCGCCTGATTTCCACTGTCATTTATATTCCAAAGATTTCCGTTGGTTGATAAGGCTAGTCCTGAGGTTTCAATACATGAATTTGGAAAGGTACCAACAGGATTTAAAATAACTGGTGTTTGGGCAAAGCAGCGCCCCAAGCCGAAAAATACAACTATTGGTAATAGCCTTTGAATCATGCGATGGATTGGGCAAACTGAAGCAATTTCTCTTCTTCAAAATGCTTGGCCATGAGTTGGAGACCAAAGGGCAACCCCGATTTATTTACGCCTAATGGAATTGACAAAGCTGGAACACCAACCAAATTAGCCTGAACGGTATAAATATCTTCTAAATACAATTGAATTGGATCATCCGATTTTTTTCCTATTCCAAATGCTGGACCTGGGGTTGTTGGCATTATCATAAAGTCATATTCCTCAAGTAGCTTGGTTGTAAAGTCTCTAAGAATTCTTCGAACTTTTTGAGCCTTGGTATAATAGGCATCGTAATAACCAGCACTCAATACAAAGGTACCAAGCATAATACGACGTTGTACTTCTTTTCCAAAACCTTCTGACCTTGATTTTTTGTAGGTACTTTCTAAATCTGTTGCATTTGAACTACGAAATCCATAGTGGATGCCACTATATCGGCTTAAATTACTACTGGCTTCGGCCGTTGTAAGGATATAATAAGCAGGAACCAAGAAATCTAAATAAGGGAAATCCACTTGAACAACTTCATGTCCTGCCGCTTTTAAGTCTGCAATTTTTTGGTTCATTTGATCCTTTAATTCTGGATCTAAGCCCGGACTTTCTAAGCATTCCTTTAGGTAACAGATTTTGGCTTTTCCTTCAAATTTTAGATTTTTCGAATAGGCTGGCACTGGTTTAGAAGAGGAAGTGGCATCGTACTCATCATTCCCTGCAATAACTTCAAGGATTAAAGCTGTATCTTCGATCGAATGTGTCAAAGGGCCAATTTGATCAAAGGATGAGCCATAAGCCAACAAACCCCACCTAGAAACTCGTCCATAAGTTGGTTTTAGTCCAACAATTCCGCAAAAGGAAGCCGGTTGGCGGATACTGCCACCTGTATCGCTTCCAAGGGCGGCCAAACAAAGTCCTGCAGCAACAGCCGCCGCACTTCCACCTGAACTTCCACCAGGAACCAAATCTTCTTGTAAAGGATTCTTTACTACACCAAAGGCAGAATTCTCATTGCTGCTTCCCATGGCAAATTCGTCGCAGTTTAGTCGGCCAATTATTACAGCATCTTCTGCTAATAGTCGCTCTACTACGGTTGAATCATAGAGTGATCTAAATCCAGCCAAGATTTTTGAAGCGCCTGAAACTTGATGGTCTTTGTAACAAATATTGTCCTTAATGCCAATTACCATCCCGGCTAATTTTCCGGCGGTTCCATTTTTTAATTTATGGTCTACTTGTTCAGCTTTGGCTAGGGCTGACTTTTCAAACACTTCTAAAAAGGCATTGAGGTGCTTTTTTTCTTCAATTTTGGAAATATAATGTTGGGTCAAATTGACTACTGAGGTCTTCCCTTTTTCCAAATCTGCCTTTACAGCACTTAATGTAGTATATGAATTCATTTTTGCAAAGGTATTTCCAAACTTCATACCTAATAGTGGCAGTTTAAAATAGGTAAAAAAAAAGGCCACCCTTGTGGGCAGCCTTTTTTATCATCAGAGCAAAATTATTTAACAATAACTGATTTAGTAGCTGAGTAGTTACCAGCAGTAATATTGTAAGCATAAACGCCAGCTGGCAAAGAAGAAAGATCAATGTTCAAGTTGTGGAAACCTGAGTTTTGACGACCTTGGTTAAGGCTCATAACAGTTTTTCCAGTGAAATCGATAACTTTAACTTGAACGTCAGCATTGTCTTTCAAAGCATAAGTAAGAGTTGAATTACCAGAAGTTGGGTTTGGGTAAATGTTCATAGAAGCTTCTAGAGGATTAACTTTAGAAATTCCAACTGAACCTTCAACAAGTGCTATATCATCCAAGTAAAGGATAAACATATCTGCAGCATTGTGATGGAAAGCTACAAAAATTGGTAAGTCAGCATAACCTCCCAATTGAACTGATTGTGCAGTCCATGCAGTATCATTATTGGTTGAAGCGGCATTGTCACCAACACTGAAAACTGTATCACCAGAAGAAACGAAATCAGCTGGGTCAATGGATGAAGTGTTGATAATTACTTGGTAACCATCACGGAAATCATTGTCTGGCATGCGGTGTTTCCATTGCAAAGTACCACCACTAGATGGAACATTGATTGGACCAAAAGTAAACCAGTCGTCAGAAAGAGCAGCAGCTCCAGTTAAACCTTCAAACCATGAAGTAGCAGCAAAATAGAAAGAAGAGTCACCAGTAACTGAATCTACGCTGTAGTAGAAAGTGTAACCACCAGTAGTGCTAAAACCGTCAGCGATGTTAGCATTGATTGGCAATCCGTCGTTGTCAACGTTGTCAGAATCAAAATTGTTGAAATCTACAGTTGGGGTATCGCCAAAAAAAGTTGAACCATCAAAGAAGAACAATGTATCACCTTCTGCTGCTGTAAAAGCATTTTTCTTTGGGTGAGTGCCTTGGTTAATGGATTGGTGCATTGAGCTAGCGTGCATGCTTGGAGTCATCCTTGTTTGAGCAAAGCTTGAACCTGCAATAAGCACAGAAACAGAGAGGGTAAAAAGTTTATTCATATTTTGTTGATTAATTTGAGGGCGTAAAGGAAAGAAAAAAAAATGATAATAGAAAATTAAACTTCACTTAATTCCATATAAGACTCTATAGGTTCACAGCTGCAAACTAAGTTGCGGTCGCCATAAGCATTGTCTACTCTACCAACGCTTGGCCAGAATTTATTCTCCCTAATCCATTCGGCTGGATAAACCGCCTTTTCTCTTGAATAGGAACGAGTCCATTCGCCTGAAATTACCACTCCTGCGGTATGGGGCGCATGCTTTAACACATTGTCAAGTTTGTCAGCTTTTCCTGTTGCAATTTCTTCAATTTCTCTTTTGATATGAATCAAGGAGTCGCAGAATTTATCCAACTCGTGTACACTTTCACTTTCTGTTGGTTCAACCATCAAAGTGCCTGCAACCGGGAACGATACAGTAGGGGCGTGGTAGCCATAATCCATTAAACGTTTGGCGATATCTTCAACCTCGATACCACAAGTGCGTTTAAATTCCCTACAATCCAAAATCATTTCGTGGGCCACTCTTCCATTACTGCCTTGGTATAAAATCGGGAAGTGTTTTTCCAATTTAGCCTTCATGTAGTTAGCATTCAAAATGGCATATTTGGTAGAATTTATTACTCCGTCCTTTCCCAACATGCGGATATAACCATAGCTTATTAATAAAATCAACGCACTTCCATAAGGCGCCGCTGATACGGAAGTAATAGCTTGCTCTCCGCCTGTTTTAATAAAAATATGTCCTGGTAAAAATGGTTTTAAATGTGCTGCCACACCTATCGGACCAACACCTGGACCACCTCCACCATGCGGAATGGCAAAAGTTTTATGTAAATTCAAATGGCAAACATCAGCCCCGATTCGTCCTGGCGAAGTCAAACCAACTTGGGCATTCATGTTTGCACCATCCATATAAACCTGACCTCCGTAAGTATGGATGATTTTGGTGATTTCTGTTATCGCCTCTTCAAATACACCATGGGTCGATGGATAGGTAACCATCAAACAGGCTAAATTTTCTTTATGTTGCTCTGCTTTGGCTTTTAAATCGGCAACATCAATATTCCCTGATTCGTCGCATTTTACCACCACTACTTGCATACCTGCCATAACGGCTGTAGCTGGGTTGGTGCCATGGGCCGATTGCGGAATCAAAGCAATGGTACGATGCGCATCACCACGACTTAAATGGTAGGCTCTAATTACCATCAATCCTGCATATTCCCCTTGAGCACCGCTGTTTGGCTGGAAACTCATGCCTGCAAATCCTGTAACCTGACAAAGATACTTTTCCAAATTCCCGATCATTTCTTGGTATCCCAAGGTTTGGTCGACTGGGGCAAAGGGATGCAAATTGGCAAAATTGGGGTCTGAAATGGGGTATAATTCACTGGCGGCATTCAATTTCATGGTGCAAGAACCCAAGGAAATCATTGAAAAAGTCAATGACAAATCTTTGTTTTCTAGCATTTTGATATAGCGCATCATTTCAGATTCGGAATGATGCGAATTGAAAACCTGCTGTTTTAATACCTCTCCTTTTCTTTGTAAAGCATCCGAAACGGAAGCAGCTTGAACAGTAATGGCTGAAATCTCGGTTGGATTTCCACCTTTAAGCTTGGCAAATAAACCTACAATTTCATTGATATCTTGTGCCGAAGTGGTTTCGTTTAAGCTGATGCGAACGCTCCCGTCTGCTGCATAAAAGAAGTTGATTCCTGCACCTTCAGCGACTTTTTTTACTTGCCCTGCATTTTCACCCACCAAAGTCAAGGTGTCGAAATAGGCTTTGTTTTGAATGCTTATTCCCAATCCCACCAAACCGTTTTTCAATTGGGTGGTGGCTGAATTAACTTTCGTTGCTATTCTTTTCAATCCATCCGGACCATGGTAAACCCCATACATGGAAGCCATTATCGCCAACAAAGCCTGGGCAGTGCAAATGTTTGAAGTTGCTTTGTCTCTGCGAATATGCTGTTCGCGGGTTTGCAAGGCCATACGTAAAGCTCTGTTTCCATTGCTATCAACACTAACACCAATAATACGGCCTGGAATAAATCGTTTGAATTCTTCTTTGGTAGTAAAAAAGGCCGCGTGTGGACCGCCATATCCCATAGGAACACCAAAGCGTTGACTGTTTCCTACTACCACATCAGCTCCCCATTCGGCAGGTGGGGCTAACAATACCAAAGATAGGATATCCGCAGCAACGGCAAGTCTAATGCCATGGCTCTTTGCACTAGCAGCAAACTCAGTGTAGTTGAAAACCTCTCCGTTTGATGCCGGATATTGTACCAATGCCCCAAAAATCTGGTCGTTGAAGGCTACTGTTTCATGGTTGCCAATCAATAATTCAATGCCTAGTGGAGCCGAACGAGTTTTTAAAACATCAATGGTTTGGTTAAAGCAAAGTTCAGAAACAAAAAATACATTGGCATTGCTCTTTTCTTTTGGTCTGCTGTGGAAAAGCATAATCATTGCCTCAGCAGCTGCAGTAGCCTCATCCAACAAGGAAGCATTTGCTATCTCCATGCCAGTAAGCTCCATCACTAAGGTTTGGAAATTCAACAAAGCTTCTAATCGACCTTGGGCAATTTCAGCTTGGTAAGGTGTGTAGGCTGTATACCAACCTGGGTTTTCCAATACATTACGCTTGATTACCGATGGTACAATGGTGGAATGGTAGCCTTGACCAATGAAAGATTTGAATACTTTATTCTTCTTCCCTAGTTCCCCAACATGGTTCAAATAGTCATATTCGCTTAATGCCTGAGGTAAATCCAATTCCTTTTCCAAACGAATCTGGGCAGGAACAGTTTGAGAAATTAGTTCATCTAAACTTGAAACTCCAATAGCTTCAAGCATTTTAGAGGTTTCGTCGGCATTGGGGCCTATGTGGCGGGAAGAAAAGGAGTCGGTTATCATATTAGGCAGCAAAGATAAAGGGTAGAGGTAAATGAAGCATGATGGAAATTAGGATTTAAGAGAAATTATATGAGAAGTTTTTAACCGATTTCAAATTTAATGTTGGTTGAATGTTCTTTTGAATCCAAATTAATCAATAGGAGGATTTAATTATCCGAACTATTTGATTTACACATGCTAAACCGTTTTTGCATTTCTAATGTGAAATCTGGGTCGAATGAATATTCCCAAATTTGAATTTTCAAAGGAATCTTTCATGTAAACAGGTTGCCTTCCCAAGGTAGTCGAAAATGGAGAACTTTAAATGGAACTTCCCTATCTTTTCATTGGCCATTCCTGCCTTCTGGAAATATTTTTTACTTCCTGCCTTCACACCGCTCTTTTAAAGCCTTGTTCAATGCCTCAAATCCTTGCTTGGTGCTTCCATCCACCATGCTTTTCAACAGACCAACCAATATTCCATTGAAATGTTCGCCATGAATTAAGGTAGTGGTACCATCCTGATTTGCTTCAAGTTGGAAAAAGTGCTCCCCATCAAAAAGACCCTTTATCCATAAATGTCCCAACCAGCGAAATTCTTTTTCCTTTTCAAAGACTAATACGGTTGGTTTAAATACCATGGCTTTTCCATCTGGAGGTTGTATGCTCACTTGGATACGTCCACCAACCTTTACATTTCCTTTTAAGGAATTTAAAAAGGGATTCCAATTTGGATATTGTTCAAAATCAGTAAGCACCTGCCAAACTTGAGATGTTGGGGCTGCAATGTGAATCTGGGTCAAAAGGGTATGTTTCATTATTGATTTTTTTAATGAAGCAAAAGTCCATCAAACCTAATTCATCATCCTTGACATAAATCAAGAATTCAACCCAGTTGCTTTTTTCTTACTCGGCTAAAAGTTTCTGGCGTCATTCCCAATAAGGAGGCAATATATTGCAAAGGCACTTGATTAAACAACTCTTTGTTGTGCTCAAAAAAGTAGGCATAGCGTTCCTCGGCAGTCATGGATAGGTGACTGAAAATCCGGTCTTCCATAATGGTAAAGCATTTACCTAAAAATAACTTTTCTAGGGCATGCCATTGCGGCAACTCTTTACCTAAATTGCGGTAATCGGCTTGGGTAATGGTATACAATTCGCAATCTGTCAAGGCTTGTATGTTCCAACGAGCCGGTGTATCAAACATAAAACTGCTGAGATCTGTAATAAAATAGCCTGGTGTGCTAATCCACTGAGTTACTTCTTTTTCTGGGGATTGCACATAAATACGCATCAAGCCTTGTTGAATAAAACTCATTTTCAAACAAGGATCTCCTGTATGCAAATAATACTCACCCCGTTTGATTTGTGTCGCCTTGAAATGCGAGGAAATAATCCCCAACTCCTCCCTTGATACCTGGCCGAAATAGGTGCTGATGTTTTGTTCGAGTGAAGTCAAATTAGAAGAATCAATTGATTTTACCTTTTGCTCTTTCGTTTTCCAAAATTTTCTCCAACAATAATTTGTTCAATGGAAGGTTGGATCTGCTAATTTCCCAAATTAATTCATAGTCAATTCCGAAATATCCGTGAATGATTAGATTCCTCATCCCCACCATTTTTTTCCAAGGAAGTTCAGGATATTCTTCCTTTATACTATCAGGAACTCTTTTGGAGGCTTCCCCAATAATTTCAAAATTTCTCACCACGGCATCCACAACCATATAATTCATTTTGAATTTTTTGAAGTCCATTCCTTTGGTGTATTCAGCAATACGCCTCATGGATTCAACCATATCTTCTAAAAAGAAGAGATATTCACGTTTGCTAAGGTTCAAATGAATTTAACTTGAGCGAGAATACTATCCTTAAATTGGGCACGCAAAGCCTTTTCAGTCACTAAATCCACCTTTAATCCCAATTCTTTTTCCAGAAATTCTTGCAATTCAAAATACTCCCAGCCAAGAGGCCTATTTAAAGAAACCAAAATATCCAAATCTGAACTAGCGCTTTGTTCATTTCGGGCATAAGAGCCGAAATAGCCAATTTTGTCAACGAAGAACCGCTTAGCAAGTATAGGTTTAATCGAAGACAACGTATTATCAATTTCCGAAATTGATTTCATACTTCAAAGGTAAATATCTTTTAGAAATGGTTAGACCAAATTCTAATAGGAGCTTACTTCTAAAATTAATTCGCTAACTGCTGGGTGCTCTTTCAATAATAAAAAGGAGTTTGAAAGACTCAATGAAAGGGCTAATTTGACATAAATCAATCCTCCTTTCATAAATCTGAATCGTTTGATTTTTTGGTAAATAGTCCTACTCCCGATAAACCCAATCCCCCAAAAAAAAGCCGGGTCTTCCAACCCGGCATTTTCTCATCTCATATCTCAATCTCAATCTCAATCTCATATCTCAATCTCAATCTCAATCTCATATCTCATATCTCAATCTCATATCTCATATCTCATATCTCAATCTCATATCTCATATCCCCCATCTTCCGTCTAACATCTAATATCTAATATCTAACATCTAACATCTACCCCCCCCCTACGCCTTATACACCACATCCAAATATTTCTTCAGAATGTCGCTCACCATGCCTCTAAATGGCAAACTGGCCGCCATTCCGTAAACCGGAGCACTGCCATCTTTATTGCCTGGGTTCTTTTTTACATAGTCCACGCTATCCTGCAAGTCTTTGATGAAGCGCTCAGCTACACCCGGTTGGGCATGACGCAAGGTTACTGCAATATGCACGCAGCTTGGTTTATGCAAGCCGTTTAAGCTCCAATGGCGTTGTGACATTTGGTCCATCACTTCATATACATTCAAGCTATCTGAACCAAAAGCTACCACAAACAAAGGGTCGCCCAATAAATTCAATTCAGGAATGGTGCGAATGCCCGCTTTAATCGTATTGGCGGCTTCCACAATTTGTTTGGTGGCATCGATATAGCCTTGCTCGCCCATGCTCAACATGGCTGCCCAACAAGCGGCACTCAAAGCGCCCGGTCTGCTGCCAGCTAGAGTAGGGGAGAAGTACAATCCGCCTGGCCATTCGGTAGCGGTGAAATACTGGTAATGTCTCAAACTTTCGCCCCTGTAAAGCACCACGGAGGTTCCTTTGGCTGCATACCCGTATTTGTGGGTGTCTACACTCATGCTGGTTACTCCCGGAAGGCGGAAATCAACAACAGGCACATTGTAACCGGCTTTCTCGGCAAACGGAATTACAAAACCTCCCAAGCAGCAATCGGTATGGAATCCAATATCGTTTTGTAAGGCCAAGTCCGATAGCTCCTTAATTGGGTCTATGGCACCATGCGGAAAACCAGGCGCTGAACCTACAATCACAATGGTGTTGCGGTTAATGGCTTTTTTTACTTCATCTACTTTTACGCGGTAGTTTTCATCGATACCCACCTTCACCATTTTAATGCCGAAGTATTGGGCTGCCTTATCAAATGCAACGTGAGCCGTGGTGGGTGTAATCATCTCCGGAAATTCAATTCCCTTTTCTTCCAAAGCCCTGTCGCGGTAGGTTTTCATGGCTACCAAAATGCTTTCGGTTCCGCCAGAGGTTACGGTTCCTACCACATCTTTTCCATCGGTGGTTTTTCCTTTGCCTACCATGTAGCCTACCATCGAAATAATTTCGGCTTCCATTTTGGTAGCACTCGGAAACAAATCGCTGTGCAAAGGATTGCTTTGGCTGTGTAAGGCATATACTTTATTTAAAAAGTCAATATGCTCTTGGTCGCCATGGTAAATACCACCCGAAACATACCCGTCTTTCCAGCGATCGCTTTCCAAATCGTGCATTTCTTGGATGGTTTCCAAAATTTTCTCCCGCTCAATGCCTTGTTTGGGCAATTCTTTGTGTCGCTCAAACTTGTTGTGGTAAGGCTTCAGCGAGGCTTCCAAGGTGGCGGTAATGCCTTCCTGTTCTTTTTCAACCATCTTGCGTACAGAAGGGATGCTTTTCATCCTTTTCTCTAGCCAGCGGCTCATTCCGGGTGGAAGCCAACCCAATTTTTCGGTGATTTTTTCAATAGTAGCAGACATATGTTGTTGTTGTTTATGGTTTCACGGCAATTCCCAATTCATTCAGTTGATCCAAGTGAATCGGGGAGGGAGAGTCAATCATCACATCGCGACCGGCATTGTTTTTCGGGAAGGCAATAAAGTCGCGTATGCTATCGGCTCCACCAAATAATGAGCATAAGCGGTCGAATCCGAAGGCGATTCCTCCATGCGGCGGCGCTCCGTATTCGAAAGCATTCATCAAAAAGCCAAATTGGGCTTGGGCGTCATCGGGGGTAAAGCCTAGCAGACCAAACATTTTAGCTTGCAATTGTTTGTTGAAAATACGAATCGAACCTCCGCCAACTTCTACCCCATTGATTACCATATCGTATGCATTGGCTCTAACACCAACGGGATTGATGTCCAGCAAATGTTCATCTTCAGGCAGAGGCGAAGTAAACGGATGGTGCATGGCATACAACCTTCCATCGTCTTCGTTGTATTCAAACAGTGGGAAATCCAGCACCCACAAGGCTTTAAATTCATCTTTGTTGCGCAAACCAAGGCGGGAACCCATTTCCAAGCGCAATTCGCTCATGGCTTTCAGGGTTTTGTTTCGGTTTCCTGTCAATACCAACACCAAGTTGCCCGTAACTGCGCCGTGGGCTTCAAAAAGTTCGCGCAATTGGGCTTCGGTATAAAATTTATCTACCGACGATTTTACGGTTCCATCCTGGTTGAATTTCACGTAAATCAGGCCACCGGCGCCAATTTGCGGACGTTTTACCCATTCGGTTAATTCGTCGATTTGTTTGCGGGTGTATTCGCTGCAACCTTTGGCCACAATTGCCACTACGGTTTCGGCATTTTCGATGACCCCAAATCCCACTTTTGGGAACTTCGGATATTGAAATTTCATATCAAAACGGGTATCGGGTTTATCGTTGCCGTAGTTTTCCATGGCTTCGGCATACGAAATCCTTGGCAATTCCGGAATATCCGCGCCTTTCACCGTTTTGAAGAGGTAGCGTACCAGTCCTTCGAAGGTTTGCAAAATATCTTCCTGGGTAATAAACGACATTTCGCAGTCTATTTGGGTAAACTCGGGTTGGCGGTCGGCGCGCAAATCTTCGTCGCGGAAGCATTTCACAATTTGGTAGTAGCGGTCCATTCCTGCCACCATCAGCAATTGTTTAAACGTTTGCGGACTTTGAGGCAGGGCATAAAATTCGCCTTTGTTCATGCGGCTGGGCACCACAAAGTCGCGGGCCCCTTCCGGAGTGGATTTAATCAGCACCGGTGTTTCCACTTCGATAAATTCTTGTGAGGCGAGATAGTTCCGGGTTTCCAAGGCCATGCGGTGGCGCAGCAGCAGCGAATTTTTCACCGGGTTGCGGCGGATATCGAGGTAGCGGTATTTCATGCGAAGGTCGTCGCCTCCGTCGGTATCGTCATCGATGGTAAAAGGTGGTGTTTTAGCCCCATTGAGTAGGCTTACCGAGCTGGCCATAATTTCCACGTCCCCGGTAGGCATTTTCGGGTTTTTATTGGTACGTTCGGCCACTTTTCCGGTCACTTGCAGCACAAATTCACGTCCATATTGGCGCACCTGTTCGCACAACTCGGCATTGCTGTCCATATTAAACACCAATTGGGTAATGCCATAGCGGTCGCGCACATCAATAAAAGTCATTCCACCTAGGTCGCGACTTTTCTGTATCCAGCCGCATAAAGTTACATCTTGTCCTACGTTTGCAAGCCTAAGCTCGCCACATGTATGAGTTCTAAGCATGGGGCAAAGATAAGTTTCACCCGGCTATGTTGACGGCCGAAAATAGGATTTTGGATTTTATAAGAAAATTTAAGGAACGATGCTGATTTTTCAGTTGAAAGCGAAAAGCAGAAAGTGTAATGGCCAAGATGTGATATTTCCTTATCCCTAATTTTTAATTTTTCATTTTTAATTACTCTATGCGGGCCCCATTCCGCCATAACCATTTTCCTAAAACTAAAGATTGGCAAGGGCGGAATGGTCACGCTATCCGCTGCAAGTCCTCGGTCTGCTCCGTGCCTCCGCATCCCTGTGGGCTTTACGCTTCTATCGTTGCCCGAAATCCTACTTACCTGGGTGTGGTGAAATAGATAGATAGTTTTAACTCAAATTAATCAGTAGGAGGATTTATACATAAGAACTACATGATTTAGTTGGGTTTGAGGTGCGGCAAGAAGTACTACTCCAAAACTTAATTCGATCTCGCGCTCGCCCTCGTTTGCAAAGGGGGCGGTCGAGAAAGGCGTTTATTACGCCAAATAACATCTAAAAAGAAATTAATTGTTCAATATCCTCATGAATATTTATTTAGCAGTGCAAAAGACTATAGGATGAACTTTGTATTGTGAAAATAACTAAAATTGAACCATGAATTCCAGATTGAATTTTTCGGTCAAAGACCGATTTCTCAATCGCCCTCGTTACAAACGAGGGCGAGCGGGGAAGCAAATATTAGAGACCTTTTAAAAATGGTTTTTGAAAAAAATAATGATACTGTAATAGTTATTGATAGTTCTTTATTTGCCCTAAATTATTTTTTACAAGATAGTCTCGGGATTGTTAGTTTAACAAGTTCTTTTTACTCCAAAGGAAATTTTAAATATTCCCTTTCTGAAAGATCGATAGTAGGTTCCATAGCTGCTCTATGTCCCTATTCTGATGGACCAGGGGTGTATTGGGCTTGGTCCTTATTAGCTTCCATAACTGATAGCATTCCGATTCAGCAATCAATAGATTGTGGCTCAGTTAGTAGTACATTATTTAAAATGGAAGAAAATAATAATTTACAACATATTGATAATCAAGCATGGGCAAATGTGTATCCAAATCCTAGTCTTGGAAATTTAACTGTAAAATGGAACTTCGTGGATGATAAGGGAATTAAAATAAAAATTGATGACCTTTCTGGAAGAACCATTTTTTCAATCCAAAATGAAGAATCAAAAGGGGAGCTAACTTTCAATGCTAATGTTGCTTCTGGAACCTATATTATTCGCTTAGAAAGTGGTGGTTTCTATAAAGCGAAAAGGCTCATAATTTTATTGAGATGAGGGTTATCGTAGTTTATATATTTGTTTGTTTATTTTCTGGCATAGAGGCACAAAATCTCGTAACAAATTATTCTTTTGAGGATTTTAGTGGCTGCCCCATTGGTTCAGGGTTTAACCAGATTGATTCATTGTTTCCGTGGACTAGTCCTACAGGAGGGGCTGATGTAATGAATCCTTGTATAACTGAAATATCCACAATTCCTAATTATGGTGTTGGATTGTATTATTCAGGTATTGGGGGTGAATGGCCTCACTCAGGTAATGGGTTTGTAGGAATGTATGTTTGGGGTAATCCTGATTTAGAATATGCAAATTTTAGGGAATATATTTCTTCCCCTTTATCAGATAGCCTTTCAAGAAAAACATACCAAATTGAATTTTATGTTAGCCTTATGGATAGTTTTCGCTATGCAATTAGTAATTTTGGAGCATACTTTTCAAAAATTCCACCACCTACTATTAATTCACCTTCAGACTTATTTCAATACTATCAATTTACCCCGCAATTTGTTAATTCCCATTCAAATATATTAAGCAATAAATCTGGCTGGACCAAAGTCTCAGGAAGATTTACAGCGGAGGGGGGTGAAAGATATATTACAATAGGCAATTTCGCATCAGATATTGAGACCAATTATATAATGGTTGATAGCTCTACCATTCATTATTCTAATGGCATTTCTCCTTTAAATATTGCTGATTTTGCATACTACATAATCGACGATATTTCGGTTTGGGAAGACACAACTACTGGACTAACTGAAACCGAGCAAGCAGAGTTCAAAATTTACCCTAATCCAGCCAAGGATTTCATTACAATTGAAGTAAGCAATAGTTCCAATTACATTACGGCAACTATTGGCTCTTTTCTGGCCAAAAGTTAGTGTCATTTTCATTCAGAAATAAGGAAACAATTGATTTAGGTTATCTACCCAACGGGGTTTATTTTGTTCAGGTGGGAAATAAAAAGGAAAAGTTGGTGGTGTTGCGATAGAAAGAATAGTTTGGATGCACAATTTAAGGCTTTAATATAAAACGAAGGCTTTCCCAGCTGGGGAGGGTTGGCAACCTGACCCTTGAAAAATCAGTCGCCATTGTATCAAGGTAGCTCAGTTCAATCTAGAATGAGCTTTTTCGAATCTTTACAGTATTTTCTCCTTACCGCTGCTATTCAAACTTGATTTAGCCGCTGCCCATTTTTACTGGAAGGAGAACTCTTGGAGTAGAGGGAATGGTCACGCTATCCGCTGCAAGTCCTCGGTCTTCTCCGTGCCTCCGCATCCCTGTGGGCTTTAAGCTTCTATCGTTGCCCGGGGCGCTTCGAAGGTTTTTGTGGTAAACCTGGCATGGCATTTCATTAAAGTTTTGCTAATTAGGAATCTGATTCCTAATTTTGCATAATTATGCGTATCGATAGAGAATTAGCTCCCAAGGTGAAGGAGGCTTTAGGAAAGTTTCCCATAGTCGCTATCATGGGTCCCCGACAATCAGGAAAAACAACCCTCTGTAAAATTATTGGGGAGGATTATACCTATGTTAATTTGGAGGATATTACCATGAGGGAATTTGCGAAAAGTGATCCAAAAGGTTTTCTGGAAACTTACCAAAAGAAGGTAATTATTGATGAAATTCAATATGCACCCAATTTGTTTTCCTATTTACAGGTTTACACCGACCAACGCCAACTGAATGGGGAATATCTTATTTCTGGTTCCCAACATTTTTTGATGGTTGAGCATATTTCGCAATCGCTTGCCGGAAGAGTGGCACTTTTTAACCTTCTTCCTTTTTCAATAGCTGAATTAAAAGAGGGAGGTTTTGTTTTTGACAGTTGGGAAGTGTATCTGTTAAATGGGTTTTATCCACGAAAATGGGTTAATTCAATTGATGCATTTAGTTACTATGAGAACTATGTTAATACCTATGTTGAAAGAGATGTAAGGTTGCTAAAGAACATCAATAATCTGGATTTATTCCAAAAGTTTATCAAATTGCTGGCAGGCCGAACAGGACAATTGTTTAACCAAAGCAGCTTGGGTAATGAATTGGGTTTGGACAATAAAACAGTCAATTCCTGGATGAGTATTTTAGAGGCCTCTTACATCGCTTTTCGTTTACCTCCATACTACCAAAATTTCAATAAACGGATAGTAAAAACACCTAAAGTGTATTTCTACGACACTGGATTATTGGCCTATCTTTTGGGTGTTCGAACGATTCAAGATTTAGAGATTCATTTTTCAAAAGGACCATTGTTTGAAAACCTAATTTTAGTTGAAATGATGAAACAAACCATGAACCAAAAGACCTATGAAAACTACTACTTTTGGAGAGACACTACTGGAAATGAAATTGATATTGTAATAGAAAATGGTCTTCAATTGTCTATTGTCGAAGTAAAATCATCTAAAACCATCCATCCTGATTTTTTTAAAAATCTGAAGAATTTCAAGAAATTTAAATCGGATGTAATTGCTTATTTGGTTTATGGAGGTTTAGAATTTCAAAAAAGAACAGAAGCCATGGTGATTGGATTTGACCAGTTGGATAGAATCAATAACACCAATCATACACTTTAAACATAAGGAGTGCGACATCTGATGTGTTTCAAAAGACATTCCGCTCCGCTGGAGCTCGCTTGAATCCATTAATATTTTCTATTCTATAAACATAACGCTGCTACGCCGCTTTAGAATTTTCTTCACCCTCTGTTAGCCAAAATGTTCTACCTCACACCAAAAAGTACGGCGGAAAAAGCAAGTTTGAATAGCAGCAGAAAGGGGTTAATGTAGTAGCGATGCAAGTAAGTTCATTCCCTATAGCCACGAACGAATTTGAGTTAGAGCAGATGAGCACATTTTCGCCAAAGGCTCATCCCTGCACGACTCTTCCGGGTAGGGATAGAAACGGAAAGCCCACAGGGATGCGTAGGCACGGAGCAGACCGAGGACTTGCAGTGGATAGCCCGACCCGAACGCCGCTTGCAGGATGGATAGTATGTCACCAAAACTTTTTGCGGCGGAGGGGACACGCCAAAGGAAATTAGAAATGATGAATTAAAAATTAGGCCACAATCGCAAATAATTGATCCTAAAATTGTTGAAAACCCACTTTTTTTGTTGAAAAGTAACCACTTGAAGGTATTTTTAGTTTAATTCGCCCCAAACTCTTGAAAATCTTTCATCTAACCAGTGAATAACAAAACTGCATTGCCTATATCGTACTCCCCTTCTAACCTGCCTTTGCTTAAAAAAATGGGATTACTTTCGGTGCGGGTTCTTATTGTGGTAATGCTTACTCTACCAAGCTTTTCCATTGCTCAAGCAGTTTCAAGAACGATCGGAGTTTTGGACCTCACCACGGCCAATAACGAAACGTCGGATGGGGAAGTGGCCTCGATCGAACACTTGCTAAAAGTATCAGGCGTAAATTTTAAAACAAGTTCAAATATCCAGGAACTGACCAATTGCCCTATAATTATTGCCAGTTCGCGACTGTATAGCTATTCCATTTCAGGTGCTAATCGGGATACGCTTTTTTCCTTTGTGCAAAATGGTGGTACGTTTATAGCTTCGTCGCTTTACCAAACCGCTACTCCTTTCTTCCCACTTTTTGGAATCAGCAGTGTGCTAGGGGATTCAATTAAACTTCGGGTAAATTTTCTGACCAATGCCAATGACCCGGCCTTTCGCTGGTTGGAAGATGGACGAGAACAAACCATTTCCCTAGGCGATACTACCGATGGAGAAGGGCTGCCTTCTAAATCCTATGTGGTTACTTCGGCCGAAATACTGGCCACCTACGAAGATGGAAGTGCCGCCATTGTTCGGAATGCGTATGGACAAGGGAAGGCAATTTGTCTTGGCTTCACCTTTAAAGGCATGGTATTGCTGCCCCAAGTAGATAAAGACAACAGTGCCGAACGGTCGTGGTCAAACGGTTTTGAACCTACCACCGATGCCTTGATGCTGTTTCTGAAAGGGATTTCAACCGGTATCATACCAAACCAAGTGTGGTTGCATACCAGTCCGTACGAAAGTAGCTCGAGCCTTATCATTACCCATGATGTAGATGCCGCAACCGCCTACGATACCATGCATTTTTATGCCGATTACGAAAATTCCATTGGTTTGCAGGCCAGTTACTTTGTTACCACCCACTACCTTGCCGACGACCACATGACCAATTACTACACAGCAGCCAGCGTGCCCAAAGTGGATTACCTGGTTGAAAAAGGCCATGTACTGGGTAGCCATTCGGTAGGGCACTTCCCCGATTTTGATGAAGATGATGTGTTTCCGCTCGGACAGCTGGGCAACACTACTAGCAATTACCTTCCTTACTGCCACCCCGATTCTTCAACCGACGGAGGAACCGTTTTGGGAGAGTTGGAGGTAAGCAAAAATCTTTTGGAAACAGATTTAGGCGTTACGGTTCGCACCTTCAGGGCCGGCTATCTTTGTTATAATAAGCATTTGGTGCAAGGGCTTGATACCTTAGGCTACCGTTTTAATTCAACCTACAGCGCCGCCAGTGTTTTAACCAATTTCCCTTATCGCGATCGCTACGACCGCAATACCTATGGCCGACTTTCCAATGTATGGGAATTCCCAATGACGATTTCGGATGTGTTTAAGTCGGACCCCATCACCTTCCAAAATTATCCCCAAAAAGTGGCTACCTGGATCGACGTAACCCAACGCAATGCCCGGAATTACGCGCCCACTGTGCTGTTGGTGCATCCTACCCGCTATTATAAACTTTTCGCCCAACAAGATTTGCTGGAAAACCTACCCGAAAACACCAATGTTACCAACCTCGATGCCTTTGCCGATTATTGGTTGGCCCGGGATGCCGTTTCCTTTACCTCCAGTCTTAGCCACGATACCTTAAGAATAATTGTTCCACAAGCCTTGCTTCCGCTCGATGAACAGATTAGCTTTGTGGTAGACCAAGGTCAGTCGCTTAGCTTAATCCAAGTGCTCGATGATCAAGGCAATTCTTTAGAACCCATTCAATCCAATTGGGACAACAATTCCATTATACTTCATTTCGGCTATCATTCCTCCATTTTTGTTTCGAATGGTAAGGAAAAGGAAACCATTACCATTCAGGCTTATCCCAATCCACTAGGTGAAAACTCCACCTGGGAGGTTTGGCATAAAAAGCCAGGTTTACTCAGTGTAAAAGTGTACAATGCTTTAGGGCAAGAATTAAGAACCCTGTATCAGCAACAGGCCAATCCCGGAATTTACCGAGAAGCCTGGGATACAAAAGGCTTAGCTGCCGGAACTTATTTCTTGAAAGTGCAGAGTGGACAAAGCGTACAAACCAAAAAACTAATCAAATAGGAACGAAAAACAATGAAGGGAACTACGAATAAATTGTTTGGTCTTGGTATTGTCTTAGCCTTCCTCCTTTTTTCCCCTTTCATGGGTTTGGCCCAACAAAGCAAGGAACTCATTTTTAGGGATATCTGGGTTTTTAATGATTCTTCTTCCATCGTTATCGGTAATTATGGAGTAATCGAAATGACCATGGATAAAGGGAAAACTTGGATTACCCCAAAATCCAATACCAACAGTAATCTCAATGGCATTGTATTCAAAACCAAAAATGTAGGTTTGATCTGTGGTACCAAAGGTTGTATTTTGAAAACCACGGATGGCGGTAAAACTTGGACCCAAAAGTTCAGTACTACCAAATCAGACCTGCTTGAAATTAAATATGTAGATGGCAAAAACCTTTATGCCTCGCGTAAAAATGGAGGTTATGTAACCAGTGCCGACGGAGGCGAAACTTGGACTGGAGGAGAAGATGAAGTAAAGGTAGAACCGGTAAAACCCCAAACAGCGGCTGGTAGCAAAGAGAAAAACCCGAATTTTCAGGAAATAAAGGAAAAGTTGCACCGTTCTCCCGATTTCGATGTTTCGCAAAATCCTAAATCCAATCCGAAACAAAAGCAAGACCCGAAATCCAAAGGAAAGAAAGCCAAAACCGAAGAAGTGGAAGACCGTTATGTGGACAATGAACCGCCGGTATCCAAGGAAAGGGGCTATGCTTCCAGCAAAGATTCCATTGTGTCTTCCAAACTTGGCGAATTGCGTGATTTCTGGTCGAAATATAACTATTTGGCTTCCCAAAAAACAGAATTCGACAACATCAATATTCTCAGAAAGGTTTTTGATGTAAACGAGAACGATACTTTGGATCGCACCGACATGGTAAAAAATGTCAACTATGCCCAAATCAAATCCCTTAAAAAGCAGATTGGATTGGAGTTAGGTGGAAATTACCAGGAGAATTTCAACCCCGGTGTAGGAAACGAAGACTTTTTGGTTTACAAACGCAGGTTAACGGTAGGTTTGGATTGGAATATACTCCAGGACGGATTGGTCAGCAGCAAGTACAAGCAAGAAGTGCTGAAAAACGAAAACGCCATTCTTGGTTTAACACCCCGTAAAAACCTAACACAGGCTGATTATATGAAGGTTTACCATTCCATCGTGTATGCCTTTAACGAGCAAAAAATCAAATTACTGAAAGAAAGGGAACAGATTATTGAAGAAAAGATTACCACGGCCAATGACCTTTTCGTCATGCAAAGTTTGAAGAAAATTGATTTGATGGAAATGATTCAGCAACAAGTGGATGTAAAAAGTATGTACCAAATCTATAAAGCCTATAACGAGCAATTGGTACAAACCGAACCCCAAACCATTCCAGTTACAAAAGTACTTCCGGTGTTTGATATACAATCCGACCGCTTGTTCAATTATACCATCCAACAGCAAACCGATAGTATCCTGAAACTGAAAACCAAAAACCTGCAATTGCAGAATAGTTTTTGGAATACAGTCAACCTTTCCGCCAATTTTCGCTACAACTATTTCGATTTAGTGCAATCCTCCAGCAGCACTCGAGATTTTTTATCTGCTGGCCTCAGTTTTTCTGTGCCTATTCCGTTCAATCTGAATGGAAAGAAAGCTGTAGTTAAAGAAAAATCAGCCTTGGAACTATTTGATCAAAAAATTGCCCAAGATGCGCAGCACTCCGAATGGCTAAACCGTTTGTACGAATTCCGATACAAATTGAAGCAATACAACAACCTTTCCGAATCGCATAAACGCTACGAAGAATTGGTTCGCTTGGAAAGGGTAAAAGAAAGCCTGAAAAACTACGATTTCAATCCTATTTCGGCCTTGAACTATATCGATGAGTTGTTGGGGATGGAAATCGAAATGTTGGACCTACAGCAGCGTATGTACATTGATTTGCTCGATATTTATAGTCAATCTTCCAACAACGGTATTCTTGATTTGGTAACGCCTTATGATGGAACCAAAGTGGATCCTGAAAGAGATAGTGTGCATACCTCAATGTATATCTGGAGCAAATCATTTACCCGCCACAATACCGATTTTATAAAGGAGTACCTAAAACTGAACGGTATTAAAACCGCCCTGCTTAGTCCGAACAAAAATCCTGACCAAGCCCGTGTAATTTCCAAGTTGATCGACAAACTTGAAAAAAACAATATTGATGTGGAAGCCTTGATCGGAAATAACAACTTGTACAACGATCCCGATCCTGAATTATACCTTGCCCAACTTTTTGCTGTATATGATTTGTCGACCATCAAGGCCATTCACCTCGATGTTGAGCCACATACCATGCCCGAATGGGATGTAGACAAGGAAGGGGCTTTATTGAAATATGTTGAAATGCTCAAAAAGGTTAGATCCTATTGCAACGAGAATAAATTGGATTTGACAGTTTCTATTCCAACCTTTTATCCACAGGCCACATTGATGGAAATATACAAACTCGCCGACCAAGTGTATATCATGGCCTATGAAAATGTAAAACCGGATTTCTTGGCTTCCAAATTGAGGGAAGAATTAGCCATCGGGCCGCAGAAAACAACCATTGCCCTTCGTTCTCAGGATTTTAAAAATCGTTTGCAGCTAGAAAACCTGAAGAAATACCTGAAAACGGAATTGAAGGTCAAAGCCTTTGCTTTCCACGAAATGGAAGGATTTATTAATTTGGAAAAAGCTACGGAAAAACCATAAATCTATTGAAAATTGAAAAGTGTAAATTTTAAACCAAAGTCAACTTCTTTTCGCGTGTTGAATGAAGAGGTAAAGGAGAAAAAGCGCCGGCGCATCAATTGGGACCGTCTCTTCTACTTCATCTTTTCGCAGCACTTATTCTAGGCTTAGGCTATTACCTGTCGCGCCGTTATCTTTTTGTAAGAGCCAATGGTTTGGTGCTTTTTCAAAATGTAAGTCTGCGGATAGCCCAAGATTCACGAATGGATAGCATCCTGCGTATTGAAGGTGATTCGGTGCATATCGGCGATACCTTGTTTATCTATACCAAACTGCATGAAAAGACCAATACCGGAATCGTTAAGCAGCAATTGAAACCAACAAGCAATGGCTCGCAAGATTGGCGAACCAAAGAAAAGTTCAATGTAGAAATGGAAATCTCCGAAAACAATGTGCAGATCAAAACAGACGAGAACATGTTGAAGGAATACAAAGGAGAATTAAAAGGTTTGGAAAATCAGGTTGCCCTTGGACTTCTTCCGCTCAGTAGGTTGGAATCGGTTAAAACAGAGATCATGAAACTTCAGGGGAATATCCAAAAACTGAAAAGTGCCAATGCCCAATTGCGCTCCTTTATGGGTAAATTGAATACCCCGAGCAACGATAGCCTTGAAATGGCCAATGCCACGATTTTAAGTAATCTAAGTGATTCGGCTACCGCCAATATTCCCTTTATCTCGCCAATCGATGGGGTACTTTCGCGTTCGTATTTCAACCAGTTTGAGGTGGCTCCCAAAAATGAAGTCATCATGACCTTGCAAAAAGATTCTGGCTCCTTTGTTAGGGCCTATTTCAGACAAGAAGATTGGTCGAGTGTAAAAGTGGGTGATGTGGTTGATCTCTCCTTCCCGGATGGCAATACCTGCCAAGGCGAAATCAAGAAAATATACAATACCACCTTTGCTCTTCCTCCCGAATTACAGCTCCAATACGAACCAATACAACGAATGGTGGTTGGGGATATTTATCCATTGAAAGATAAGGCAAATTGTGATTGGAATAGCTTCAATCGCAGTGGAGTTAAGGTAAGTAAAACTAAATACTGGTAGTAAAATGGTCATTATTGGAAATAGAATTAAATCCGACAACCTAGACTTTGTTATCCTCGACGATAATTGGGGAAATAAATTTGACACAATAACCGCTGCAGATGCCGTAATTATTGATGCCCGAAATCCGGATTTTGCAGCCTATTTGATGAGGCGTATTCGTACCAGCCCACAAATCGAACTGTCTTTCAAACCGGTTTTCCTTATCAACTACACAGGCACCAACGATCCTATTGTTTCGAATCTAAACGATGGTATTTTGCTTGCCTACGACCAATTGGGCGATGCTGTAGCTATGACAAAGAGCATCAAGGCCAAATGGACCAACCTGCAAAACCAATCCCTACCAACCTACGAAAGCCAAGCCTTTAAACGGGTGCTTGACTATATGTATCTCCGCGGTTCCAGAACCCTAAAGCCACATATCGATACCCGCTCTATCATCGGCTATACCTATCCCGAACTGCTGGTATCGGTGGATCGGGAAGAGGAGTTCCAATCCCTAGAACTCCTGGAATGGGCCGAAAAAGAAGGATATATCTGGCCCGACTTCTTTGATAGGGTTTATTTGTGCAACAATTGTAGCAGCGGATTTCTTTCTTACCGCGAAGTTTGCCCCCATTGCGATTCGTCTAATTCGAAGTCTCAAGACCTGGTTCACCACTTCCCTTGCGCCTACGTAGGACCGATTTCGGATTTCCAAAATGAATTCGATAGCGCCTTGGTCTGCCCCAAATGCAACAAAGGCCTTCGCCATATCGGTGTGGATTACGACAAGCCTTCCACCATCAACCATTGCAACAACTGCGACAAGGATTACCAAGATGTGTTCATTAAAGCAAAATGCATCAATTGCCATGTGGATGTGGATGTCCAATACCTGAAATCCAAAAACCTAAACGTTTACAAACTAACAAAGAAAGGAAGAGCGGCCTCTACCAACGGTCTTTCGGTATCAGATTTCGAAATGGAAGAGATTTTTGGCAGCTTGAGTTTCCCAATGATGAAAACCATGTTGCACTATGAAATTGAGCGCATTCGGGTCAATCCAGCGCAACAAACTTCCATTGCCATGATTTACTTCGAGAACATTTGGGAACTTATCAATAAAGTGGGGAAGAAGGGCGAAAAAGGACTTCTGGAAAGCATTGTTTCGGCCACGAGGGAAAATATCAAACCAACCGACTTTATCGCCCTAGAAAACAATGCCACCTTGTACCTATGTTTGGTTAATTCAAATGTAACGGAGGCAAATACAATCGTTACCGAAGTAAACCGGGTTATTGCCAGCCTTATCAAAACCAACTTCAATGGCTTCGAGATTAAGGTTTCGAGCAAGGCCAAAGCATTGGAAACAAACAACAATTCGGCGTTTTATCTCAAACAGCTTTCGGATAGCGTGATGTTGGTATGAACTATATCGACAACCTAATAGCCTTTATTGCCAACCTGGATGGTCAAAAAATCATCCGGTTCTTTTGGTTTTTCTTTTTCTTCGAACTGATACGCTTCTTTTTGGTGGATTTGATTATCCTAATCTTTTGGAAAGTAAACCGCCGAAGTAGGGAGAAAAAAATGGCCAAGGCTAGAAACCAATTGTTTCAGGAAAATCCCTTAGTTTCAATTATTGTTCCCGGACGAAACGAAGGCGAGAACCTCTTTCAATTGGCTACTTCGCTGAAGGAGCAAACCTACCAAAACTTCGAACTGATTATCATCGACGATGGCTCCGACGACGATACCAAGATCATTTGCCAAAGCCTGCTTAACCAAGGCCTTATCAAACAATACCTTCGCAATGATGTAAGGGGAGGGAAAGCGTCGGCGGCTAATTTGGGTTTTCGATATTCGAAAGGGAAATTTATCATCCACATCGATGCCGATTGCTCTTTCGATCGCGATGCCATTGAAAATATATTGGTTCCCTTTTACCTCGATGCCAAAATTGGAGCAATTGGAGGAAATGTGCAGGTGCGCAACTACAACGAAAGTTTGTGTACCACTTTACAGGCTATTGAGTATTACGATAATATTTCCATTGGTCGTATCGCCTTGAGCCAATTGGGAATTTACCGCCAAATTTCAGGCGCCTTTGGGGCATTCAAACGCGAGGTTCTAACAAGTGTTGGTGGTTGGGATATCGGCCCTGGACTTGATGGCGACATTACCGTAAAGGTGCGGAAATTAAAATACAAAATTCACTTTGAGCCTACAGCCGTATGCCAAACCCGCGTTCCAAATACCTTCAGAAAACTGGTAAAACAGCGCTTGCGTTGGGATAAATCCTTGGTGCGTTTTAGGCTTCGGAAACACAAGGATGTCTTTTTACCCACAGCCTCTTTCAATTGGTCCAACTTCATTTCCTTTGTCGAAAATATCACCTTTAACCTGGTGCTTAATTTTAAATGGTACTTCTATATCCTCGATATTTTCATTTCTTACACAGGCCTCATTCTCTTTATTCTCCCCATCAATCTCTTTATTTATACGGTTTACAACTACGTCAAATACATTCTGTTTTCGATGTTCAGGGAGCGCAGAAATCAACATATAGTCTATTTTTTGCCCTATATGCCTTTGCTGGTTTTCTACTTCGGTTACTTTTTAAGAATTGTGCGTACTGTGGCCTATTTACAAGAGTTTTTCCTGCGTAAATCGTATGAAGATGAATGGAATCCGGCCAAATCGTCCCGTCATGCCAAAGCCATGCGCATTTAGGTAGGTTTTATTTGGCGGGCCCCATTCGCATCAACATTCTACCATTTATAGGCCGTAGCAAGGCGAATGGTCGGGCTATTCACTGCTAGTCCTCGGTCTGCTCCGTGCCTACGCATCCCTGTGGGCTATCCGTTGCTATCCCTGCCCGGAAGAGCGCTCTCCGATTTAGGCTTTTGGTGATTTTACCGCACTTCTCGTTGCTAATTTCCTATTCTATTCTTACCTTGAAAGTGGTATTTTGAATAAGGTATTAAATTTCGAAAGGACAATTGTTGGTTTAGTGGTGTAAAAATTCATGTACGGCTAAATACCCAAGCTTTGCATACATTAAAGAATACCTTCGCCGAAACATCCAGTCAATAATGAAATTAATTTCTAAATCCCTTCTAGGTTTTTCCTTGATTTTTTTTCTCTTTGTTTTTAATTCTTGCAAGAAAAAGGTAGGTTGTACAAGTATTTACGCTGTAAACTATGATCCTGATGCGGAAGAGGCTTGCGATGGTTGTTGTGTGTTCAATTATAATACTACCAGCACCTCTTCAACTTCGTCTACTTCAAGCACTTCTTCTACCTCATCTACTTCGTCTACTTCCTCTACCTCTTCCTATACGTGCTATCCCTATTATGGACCCAATAATTGTTCAAGTTCGGGTTATGTTCCTGTAAGCAGCACCGTTTGCTGTCCGGTAGACTACCCTTATTGGGATGGTAGCAGCACTGCCAGTTGCCGCACCTCTTGTCCTTCTTCCACTACAAGTTATTATGGTGGTGCATCAACCGGATCCACCAGCAGTACTTCCTCTACCAGCAGTACTTCCTCTACCAGTTCAACCTCAAGCTACACTTGTTCGCCTTATTTCGGCCCCAACGATTGCGCCGATATTGGATATGTACCAGTAAGTTCATCGGCTTGCTGCCCTTCTTCTTCTCCTTATTGGGACGGAGGTTCAAGTTGTTATTCTTCTTGTCCATCCTCTACAACCTCTTATTATGCAGGTTCAAGTACTTCAACTTCCTCTACTTCAAGCACCTCTTCTACTTCAAGTACCTCTTCAACAACCTCTGCCTATGGTTCTTTCACGGTTTATATTGCCTATGATTGCCAATGCACTTCCATAAATGTTTACCTGAATGGCACTCTGGCTGGAACCCTTACAGGCTATTATCCAAGTGGTGTGCCTAGCTGTGGTATCAATACGTTTGGAGCAGTTACCTTCAATGTAATTGGTGGAAATAATACTTGGTATGCCCAAGCAACGAGTGGTGGCGCCTACTGGAGTGGTGGTACCTTTTATGTTGGAGCAGGTGAATGCCAAACCATCCAACTGCAGTAATTTAGCTACATCGCTTTCCTAAAACGTATGGATTGAGGATGGATGTTTGGCAAAGAATTGAACAGATTTTTGTAATCGACAAAAGAGCCATAAAGCTTTTTAGGATTCTTTTAGGTCTGGTCATTCTGCACGATGCACTTGTTCGCCTATCCGATGCGCAAGCATTTTATTCTGACCAAGGGGTATTGCCTCTTTCATCCTTAAATTCATTGCTTGCTAGTTCTTGGGAATGGTCCTTGCTACGGCTAGGGGATAGTGCTGTACTTCGATTTGGCGTTTTCGGACTATTAATCGCCTCCGCTGTAAGTTTAATACTAGGCCGCTTTACTAAATGGGCTCTGTTAGTGGCTTGGTTCAGTTTGGTATCGCTTCAAAATCGAAATCCCATTATTTACCAAGGTGGTGATGACTTGCTCCGAATGGTCGTGTTTTGGTCTTTTTTCTTGCCATGGAAACAAATCAATAGGCCGGAATCAACCCCCCAAATTTTATCCTTTGCCACGGTATTTCTATTACTACAAGTATTGTTTCCCTTTTTTTCTCGGCCCTATTTAAAGGTTCGTTTGAATGGTGGCAACAAGGTTCAGCATTGTATTTTGCGCTATCACTCGACCAGCTTACTCGTCCCCTCGGGCATAGTTTGGCCCAGCATTATGAGCTTACCGTTTTTCTAACACGAATGGCTTTTTTGGGCGAACTATTTGTATTACCTGTTTTCCTTTTTCCCTTGAAGCGAAATTTTATCCGTTGGCTTGTTTTTGGTTTTGTTTTTCTGTTTTTTTTGGCTACCTCCACCTTGATGTTGATTGGCCTTTTCCCTTTGTGTTTTATGGCTTGTTCGGTATTGTTTATTCCTTCCTCCTTTTGGCAAAAAGTTTGGCCTGTGGCTTTTGAAAATGTTTCATTTCAAGATGAAGCAGATAGTTCCCTGGCCTTAAAACAAATCGTAACAGACTTTTTTCTGCTTTTTAGCTTTGTTTTGGTATGCATTTGGAATCTCCAAGCCATTCCTTCCCGTTTGTTGGTTTTCCCAAAGGCTTTGGTTCCGGTGATGCATATTTTTAAATTAAACCAATCTTGGGGGATGTTTGCACCCACGGTTTTGAAGGAAGATGGCTGGTTGTTGCTGGAAGCCCAATTGGAAAACGGCCAACAAATCGATTTAAATGCTCCCGATGGGGTATTAAACTATCAAAAACCAGCCTATGTATTGGATCGAATAAAAAACGACCGTTGGCGAAAGTATAGTGAACAAATTGTAAATCCAGCCAATAAGCGCTTTTTACCTGATTTTGCTAATTTCCTGCTGTTGGACTACCAACATGAAAATCCTGAAAAGGAAGTTCAAATCAAACAACTGAAAATGGTACATATACTCGAACTTTCCAAACCTTATCCCTACCTTTCTACCCTTGAAAAACGGGAAATCTACCAAACATCCTCCACAATTCAAAACCAACATCCATGACATCCAAAGAATTTAAATACCTGCTTTATCTACAAATTTTCACCTTGGTTTTGGTGCTTATTTTGGTTGTAAACGCCTTGCAAACTAGGGTGGTTGAATCGGGTATGCTGCCTAAACCTATGGGCGGTGCAACAACTAGTCCGGAGAATACCGTAAAAATAAACGGACAGGATAGTTACTTGTTTGGCGACAAGGAGGCCCCGAATTTTCTCTTAGTCTTTTCGAATTACAATTGCAGTCATTGCCGCTATTTTTACACCCATGTGATGGATAGTTTGGATCAAGCATTTATCAAAAAAGGAAAGCTTAAAGTGGTTTCAAAAAGTATGGCAAGGCCTGAGGATAAAATGGGGTTTTTGTTGGCCAAGTTAGTTGAGGTAGGCCGACAAACGGGAAAGTTCTTACCAGTTCATCATGCCTTTACCAGTCGAGAGGAAGATGTTGCGGATTCCCTTCAGGCTATGAAAATTGCCTTTGAAGCCGGATTAACAGAGGAAGAAATTCGGTTGCGTATCAATGCTCCTTTTACTTTGCAACAGGTGAATGGCGATTTTAAAGCGGCCGAAGCCTTGAATATCAGTGGAACACCCTCCTTCGTGTTGAATGGGAAAGTACATCCCGGTTACATGACCTTTGTAGAAATAGCAAAATCATTGCAATAAACTACGAACTGTTTTTGCTTTTGATTTTGGGAAAGGCAAAGTAAAGGGAATAGCGTTGTTTCTTCCAGAATAATCAAAAGGGCGGTTAATGACTTTTAAATCAGTTGATTAATCCCAAATTAATCAATGTGGGGGATTTACTAATCCGAACTGCTTGATTTAGTTGGGTTTACCCCTCTCGAAGAAATTTCGGGATAGCAGTTGTAAATCAATTTGGCCATACCAATTGATTTACAACTGGTTAATCGTTTATCCATTTTTAATGCGTAATCTGGGTTAATTCGAATTTAGGGTAATTTCTAATTGCACCAATTATACCAATTTTAATTTATAAATGGTCCAATGGCAGGTTATAAATTTAGATCGGTAAATTCCGATATAAAAGCTGTTTAGGCAAATAATTGCGAAGCATAATTGGACTATTACAGATTTATAATCGGAAATAAATCAAATAGTTCAAATAAAAAAAGCCTGCAAATTCCAACAACTGAGGTTATTGAAATTTGCAGGCTTTCGGATAATAAGAGCGCAGCTTAATTGGCAATACGCGACTCTAATTCACTGAATATAGGTTTATATTTCCTTAAAACCCGGTCCCATTCTTTGAATTGTTCGTCGTTTTTTACACTAGCATTAGGCACTTCAGAAATTTCACTTACAAGTTTTACTTTATAACTTAAAGGGGATGCATTTCCTAATTTTACAATGAGCCTAGTGCGAATAGTAGCTTGCTTAAATGTTTTAACTACCCAAGCTGTCCTTAAATAACCAGTTTCTTTGTCTGTAATTTCAATGGCATCCACATATGAAGTAATGATTTGGGTAAGCAATCGCCAAGCCTCATCCTGATTTTTCTTCACTTTTAATTCAATATCAACGTTAGCTACATCGGTAGCTTCAGATGATTCATAGGCATCATCTTTTTCCATTTTATATTGGTAAATTTTTGGAGGGGGAGTAAAGCCCGGCTTGTTACAAATTTCTATAATTCCTTTTAAAAAACCTGTTTTCTCAACACTTATAGTAATACAGGCATAGGCAGGAACTGTAACATCTACTTGGCCAGTCCCAAGCATTTTACCTTCTACCCAAATTTTCGCATCGGGTTCTGAAGTGCTAAATCGTACTTTTTTGTCTCTTGCAAAAACCTCAAGAGAACTAAAAAATATAATAAGAATTAAAGTAATTTGGAGATTTTTCATGGAACAAAATTATTATTTTTAGTTATTGATATATTTTTTTTAAAGATAAGATACGAAGACTCAATTAATGGTTGGATTTAACAGGTTAATTCAATTTTTTTGTAGAAAATATTTATTTAAGTCAATTTTCCTCTTTCTCAATCAAGGTCTTTTCAATTAAAGTGATAAAATCATTAGCATTTCTATTTCCAATAAATAGCTTGCCATTGATAGAAAATGCTGGTATCCCATAAACTCCATTGTTATTTGCAAAGGAGATTTCCTTATTCAGTTTGTTCAATAAAAGGCTGTCACGAAATATTTTGTTCAAATCAATATTGTTTATATTTTCTGATTTTGCTATTTTATTGATACAAGAACCATCCAGTGGTGTATTGGATTGCATTATTTCTAAATGGTATTTCCAAAATGCACTGTCATTCTTAATAGAGCTTAATAAAAGGGCCATTTTAAATCCTTCATAATGTGATTTTGATGGGAAGTTTTTAATATAAAACTGAACTACACCTTTTTCAATAAAATTTTTATTAATTAATGAGAATGTTTCTTGGAAGAATTGATGACAGTAATAACATTCATAATCAGTAAACATAACAAGCTTTATTGGGGCATTTTCTTTTCCAATAGACCGCATGTTTAAATAATCTCTTTTTGGGATAAATATGTTTTTATTGTAATTCTGATTATTTATTTTTTGTTTGTTAGGGTGAACTCTAGAGACATATGTTATCTTTAAAAGAAAAATATTTAATACCAAACTGGCTATTAATAAGACGTAGAAAGAAATTTTTACTTTTGGATTCAAAGTTCGTTTTTGTTTAATTTATTGACAGTATTGACAATCTGGAAAGTTTCCTCCGAGGCTTTGCAGGTTGGAATACTGTTCACATGAATAGCTTACCTCTTGGGAGCTTAATGAATAGCCATTGCATCGATAATAAAACGCTGACTCGCAGAATGCACTTAGTTGACCATCTGATGTTGGTTCATTATAACCACTGGCGCAGAAAGATGGATTGCCACCACCTCCATTTCCGCCACCACCTCCATTTATACCTCCATCCGCCCAATATCCATTTTCTCCCGGAAGATCCATGCCGTTTGGGTTTTGGTATTGATCATCTCCCGATTTTTTTGTATAACCCAAGTCGCTGCAACTTTTATCAGGCCAATAGTAGAAGGTAGATGATGCATAGTGGAATAGAACTCCGTCTGTTTGTCCAGGCCTAGGCTCTTCAACTATGCAGACGTATTGGGTGCCACTATCACCTGCCACTTCATTAACACCTTTTTGAAATTTTTTGCAGGAACTGAAATATACAACTACGAGAAGTAAAATGCTAAATTTTTTCATGAATTATTTATTGTTTAATTGAAATTAGATTTTCGAAAATTGTTTTTGCTCTACTCAATGATTATTTTTCCTCTTGTTAGGTTTAAATTGCCATCTTCAATACTAAACAAGTAAATACCATTTTTTAAATTTCCTCTTTTAAATGATATTGAATCATTTTCAAATTTTAATACTTGAATAACTTCCCCTAAAATATTGTATATAGTTAATTTACAAGTAGCATAATTTTTATAGTCTCCAATTTTAAAGGTACATTCATAATTAAAAGGATTAGGTCCAAATACAATGGAGCTAGTCATTGTATTTGGGCCTAAGGCTAATGGTGGATTTGGATAGCCTGCATTCATAACAAATCCTGTCCCCCATAAATAATCTAAACTCTCAAACGTTTTTATTTGCCCTATACCTGTTGAGAAAACGCTAATATTTCCTTGAAATAACATAGAGAACTCCAAATTATAGGTATCCAAGAAATTGTTTTCAAAAACAAAATCTTCGTTCGGCATTTGGTTTAAACTTAAGGGTAAAAATTGGCCATATGGGTATTTATTATACACTGTTGTAGTAGAACCCATTGTGTCGTTCCAGATTTTTATTTCAGGGAAATAGGAAAATAAGGTGCCAGTAATATTTGATAATTTATGTTGAGTGGAATTATCTGCCAATGGTAAAATCTCGATAGTTTCGCCTGGCTCGGCAATATTGTTGTTGTTGCCTTGACTGTCAGGAATATTATCATCATCAATAACTGTATTGTTAATGATAAAGGGGTTTTTAACATATGGAAAACTCAAACAATTATTCCATGGCCCACCCAGTAAAATCTCATCATCTATTTCAATATCAAAATTTACAATGTGACCATTAGGAATGTTTGAATCAATTTCAAATTCAAATTCATCCGCTGACCAAGCAGAGTCTCCTTCAAGTACATTATTGAATGTGCATAAGCTATCCACTATTGTTAAATAAGGGCTATTGCATCTAAGTTTTCCACTTAAAGTAAGTAAATTGTTATTTCCAAAATAGATAGTGTCAGCAAGGTTTTTTACTAAGACTTTAAATCTAACCTTTCTACCTGGCTCAATAAGATTATGAGGATTTGTAGCATTGGGAATCACAACATTTGTAAAACTAAGCTTTTTAGCTATTGGTATTGGCCCATTTAAAAAATACGCATACAATGAGGTTTCGCTTAAGACATAAAGTCTTTCAATTCCATTGTGAGATAACAGACTAATGTTTTTTATTCCAATAGCTTCTCCCGCATCATAAATACCCCATGGATTTGGACCGTATAGGCCATATGATGCTCTTGGTGTTCCAGCGCCTCCAAGGTTGTAAAAATAAATGATTGTATCAGGATTATTTCTTGCGCTTAGTGTATAATAAATATCGGAATATAGAATTGGCGTTCCTGAACCTGTAAAATCTGGTACAGACCAGGTTTCACCCCGGTCGATTGTTTTGCTTATTGAAAAACCTCCTCCTGGGGCATATCCAACATGATCGTTTACGAATTTTAGCTTTGAATAAATATTTGATAAATTACCCAATAAAGGGCCACTTGCCTTTTCAATCCAAGTTACTCCGCCGTTAATAGTTTTAAATATTTTACCAGCAAAATTGGGTCCAACCGTGTTGTTGGCTGTAATTAATCCCTCATTTAGGTTGAGAAAATGAAAACTATTAGTAACTAAATCTTGTGGTAAATTTAGTTGAGTCCAACTTAAACCGCCATTTGTTGTTTTAAATAAACTTCCGTTTGCCAAAAAGTAACCATTAGATTGATCAATAAATTGAGTATGAGCTATACTGTCTTGAACCGGAATTGTTATTAAATTCCAATCTAATCCTCCATTTGTAGTTTTAATTAAAGTACCCTGATTTCCCCAAGCAAAACCAATTAATGGTGAGAGAAACTGCACGCCATGTAAATTTTGACTTACTCCTGTTGATATATCCAAAATTCCACCGTCTAGGTATGATATAAAGCAACGTCCATTATCTCCAACAACGTAAACTGCATCACTTGAACTTGTTAAATTATTCCATATGCCTTGACTAATAGGCAATTTATTACATTTATCGTAAAACCCATTATTTTGAGCTTTTATATAAAAAGGAATACTTAATATAAATGATAATAGAGTGAAAATTCTCATAGTTACTATTTGATTTTTTTAAATTGGAATTGTCCAAAAATGAAAAATTTTAATTTCTCAAATATTTTTAAAAATAGGTATTTTAAGGTAAGTATTTTTATGTCTAAAATATTGGCAAATAATGTGTTGTGGAATTTTTGGTAATTGTAAGTTTTTTTAAAAATTGGAAAAGTTAGCTTTTTGGCATGCCATTCTTTATCACAAATGAAATATTTTAACTTTCCAAAAGAAATTGAAAAATGCCAAAATTTTAATACGGAAGACCTTTGTATAGATTAGAAAAAAAACCATATCCAATTTTTATTTTCTAATAACTAAAGCTGAAGGAAATGGGTGTTTTAATTTTTTTGAATTTCAAAATGAAATGAATTTAAATTTAAAAACCACTGCCTGTACTTCACCAAAAACCGGGCACGAAGAACCCCGGGTAGCGATAGAGCGTGGTACCCCACAGGGCTGCGGAGGAACGGAGCAGACCGAGGAGTACTAGCGAAAGCGCGACCCTTGCGCCGGGCACCTATGCCTATGTAATGGCCACCTGGTTTTGGGCGCAAGGGGACCCGCCAAACCTGTATTTTTATTGTCCAACTTTATCCAAAATCCTTTTTGATGTATTGATTTTTCCAAGGCCTAAACTTTCTACCTTGGCTTTTCGCATTTTTTGCCATTTTGCAGCCATGACCATACAAGAAGCACAAGCAACCGTTGATGCCTGGATTAAAACCACAGGTGTGCGGTATTTTAATGAACTAACCAATACGGCCCTGCTGATGGAAGAAGTGGGTGAACTGGCGCGGATTATGGCCCGGAAATACGGTGAACAGTCGTTTAAAAGTGGGGAAGAAGCGGATAAACTTGGCGACGAAATGGCGGATGTGCTGTTTGTTTTGATTTGCTTGGCTAACCAAACCGGAGTGGATTTGCATGCAGCATTTGAGAAAAACCTTGAAAAAAAGACTAAGCGGGATGCTGACCGTCATAAAAATAACCCCAAATTGAAGGATTGAATATGGATTCATTTGTAGAGCGGGTAGCCCAGCATTTATTGGCCAATTACGAGGGGTCGATACATGAATTGGCAGTAGTTTTTCCCAACCGTAGAGCCGGAAATTTTCTAAAACGAAAGCTGGCATCGCTTTCCTCCAAGCCTATTTGGGCACCTCAAACCTTTTCTACCGAAGAGTTTATGGTAAAGCTTTCGGGCATGGAACTGTTGGATAACCTCCGGGCTTTGTTTAAACTATATGCGGTGTACCAAACCTGCGAAACCAGTCAGGCCGATTCATTTGAGAAATTCTTGACTTGGGGCCCAACCCTGGTGAAGGATTTCAATGAAATAGATCTGTTTCAGGTGGATGCCAAGCAAATTCTGACCTATTTGTATGATGTTGAGAAAATTAAACAATGGAATTTGGGCGATTCGGAGCCTACGGAAATACAACTGAAATACCTTGAATTTTGGTCTAAATTGCCCCTTTGGTACCAAACGTATACCCAAACCTTATTGGATGAAAAAGTGGGGTACCAAGGTTTGCTTTTTAAAGAAGTTGCCAAAAATAAAGCCGCCATTGCCGAAACATTGGCCTACAAAAAGGTAATTTTAGCTGGATTTAATGCCTTGAATACCTGCGAAGAACAGGTGTTTTCGTACCTTATCGATTGCGGAAAAGCGGAGATTATTTGGGATTTGGATACTTATTACACCCGCGATCCTATTCAAGAAGCAGGATTCAATTTCCGAAAACTATCCCAATCGTCCTTGGTAAAAAAGGCTGTAAAACCCTTGGAGGGGAATTACCTGGCGGAGCTACCTCGAACCATTACCGTTGCAGGAGTTCCGATGCATACAGCACAAGCCCGTACCATGCAATTGTTGCTGGACGAACTGTCGCAAAAGGAGAACATCAGTATCGAAACGGCTGTAGTGCTGGGAGATGAAGAGCTTATTTACCCGGTGCTTTCGGCTATTCCAACCCACCTAGGGAATTTTAATGCTACACTTGGCTTACCTTATAAATCCACCAAAGCCTACTCGTTTTTGCTGTTGCTCCTGCAATTGATGGAGCACAACATGCTGCATAAACGCATTCCCAACCGCCCCTTGCTGGATGCAACTTTGCACCCCTATACTGAATCGTGGCTGGGACAGGAGTTGGTAAAGGCTATTCAAAAGTTGTTGAAGGAAAAGCGAATCAAGCATGGATTTACTTCCCAAGAGCTTTTGTCGGGCTTACCACCTGAAGCAGAAGCCAAACTCAGTGGATTTGTTAATCCTAACCTTAGTCCAAAAGCAGCAAGCGAGGTTATACAATCCATTTTTGATGTGATTTTGCAACAAATGGGTCAGGTGTTGGAGGAGGATGAAACCTTGCAGGCTGGTGAAAATCTGTTATCCCAGGAATTGTATTTCTCCAAACAGGTTTTGGCCAGGCTAAGCGATTTTGCAGCGCTGTTGCCTGTTCAAGAAAATGGCTTAAAATCCTTGGAGAAAGTGATTGTGATGTTGGCCGGAAAAGAAAGTATTCCTTTGGTAGGAGAGCCGCTCAAAGGGTTGCAGGTGATGGGAATGCTCGAAACCCGCAACCTGGATTTTAAGCATGTTTTCCTTTTAGGGTTTAATGAAGGTAAAATACCGTCGGCTGAAAATACGGCCACATTTATTACCCACGAAACCCGTTTTCATTTTGGTTTGCCCGTACAACATGAACGTGATGCGGTGTTTGCCTATCATTTTTACCGGCTTATGCAACGAGCTGAAAAGGTGTGGCTGATTTACGATGCAGATGAAGAACAAGCCGAGGCTAGCCGCTTTTTGTTACAAGTGGAAAAAGAGTGGGCCAAGGTCAATAAGCAGTTGAAATTGGTTTACCGCAATCCTTTTGTATTGCCCAGTGCTGGCAAAGAACCTGAAATTCGCATCAAGAAAACGGAAGAGCACCTTGCCTTTTTGAAAAGCAGGGGACAGGAAAGAGGTTTTTCTCCTTCTGCACTGAATAGTTTCAAAAATTGCAGCCTTCAGTTTTACCTCAACTACATAGCCCGAATTGAAGGCGAAGGTAGAGACGAAGATATGCTGGGCTCAGATGTGTTCGGCACCATCATCCATGCTGTGTTGGAAGCCTTGTTCATACCTTTGGTAGGCATTACCTTAACGCCGGCATTAATTCAAGGATTGGAAGAGAAATATCCGCCAATTTTGGAGAAAAAATTTGAAGAGTTTACCCATATCGAGGTCAAAGATGCTGGCCGATACAGTATTGACTTGGAAATTGCCAGTGTGTATATTCAGAAATATTTAAAGAAGCTTCAAGCCGAAATGGGAAGTGATACCATTGTGTTGGCATTGGAAAAGACCATGGAAGTGTGGTTCGAACGGTCTAATGGTGAAAAGGTGAAGCTGAGTGGGAAAACCGATCGCATCGATTTGAAGGGAAAGCAATACCAAGTCTTGGATTTTAAAACAGGCAAGATTGAATCAAAAAATGTTACGGTAAAGGATTGGAATGAATTATTGGTCAATCCCGATAAAGACAAAGCTTTTCAGTTGATCAGTTATGCCTGGATGTTGCACAAATCGGATGGGGTGCCAATCGAAGACATTTATCCTGCCTTCATTTCCACTCGCGACCTAGAGGAATGGTTGATGGGATTAAAGCTTAACAATTCCTATGGAGAGAAATCCGGAATTTTGGACCAAGGTTCTATCAAGGCTTTCGAATCCATACTTGCCACTCTGCTGGATAATTTATACGATAGCAACCAAGGGTTTGAACAAACGGAACAGACTAAAACCTGCCAGTATTGTGGGTTCAAGAAGTTTTGTTCGAGGTAGAAACGGGGATTAAGCCAATTCTTCCAACGCTGAACGAATTATACTTGTGCATTCCAATAGTTGTTCTTCGGTAATGCATAGAGGTGGGGCAAAACGGATAATATTGCCATGGGTTGGTTTGGCAAGTAGACCTTTTTCGGCCATACGTAAACAAACTTCCCAAGCCCCTTTTCCAGGTTTTTCGTTGATGATTACAGCATTGAAGAGACCTTTACCACGCACCAGTTGAAGCAGGTCGGATTTTGATTTTCGTATTTCTGTTCTAAACAATTCTCCAAGACGAGCTGAGTTGTCGGCCATTTCTTCGTCTAAAAGCACTTGAAGGGAAGTCATAGCTACAGCACAAGCCAAGGGATTTCCACCATAGGTACTGCCATGTTGGCCCGGACGGATAGTTAGCATGATTTCGTCGTTGGCCAAAACAGCACTAACGGGTAAAGTTCCTCCTGAAAGGGCTTTCCCAAGGATCAGCATATCGGCATGGACATTTTCATGGTCGCAAGCCAGCATTTTTCCGGTACGACAGAGTCCAGTTTGGATTTCATCGGCAACAAACAACACATGGGCAGCTTTGCAGAGGTCGAAACAGGTTTTAAGGTAGCCTGGGTCAGGAACAACTATTCCTGCTTCACCTTGGATAGGTTCCACGATAAAAGCGGCTACATTCGGGTTTTGCAAGGCCTGGGCCAAGGCTTGGGTATCGTTGTAAGGAATAACCTGAATACCTGCTGCATAAGGGCCGAAATTGGTTTTGCTATCGGGGTCGGTACTTGCCGAAACAATGGTAGTGGTGCGGCCATGGAAGTTGTTTTCGCAAAAGATGATGACAGCTTCGTTTTCGGCTACTCCTTTTACTTCATACGCCCATTTACGTGCGAGTTTAATTGCTGTTTCAACACCTTCGGCACCGGTATTCATTGGCAATACCTTGTCATAACCAAAAAGTTGAGTGATGTAGCGTGAATATTCGCCTAATAAATTGTTGTGAAAGGCACGGGAGGTAAGGGTAAGCTTTTGGGCTTGGGTTACCAGTGAGTTGATAATTTTTGGATGGCAATGTCCTTGGTTTACTGCACTATAGGCAGAAAGGAAGTCATAGTATCTTTTACCTTCTACATCCCATAAGAAAACGCCTTCTCCCCGGTCCAATACCACGGGCAATGGATGGTAATTATGGGCTCCATACTTTTCTTCAAGTTCGATTAACGCTTGCGATAGGCTCATTTCCATTACTTTAGACATACGATTCCAATTTGTGCAAAGATAAGGGAAAGTTGGGTGTGACGAATCCAAAGTTACTACCCTCGCAAAAGAGAATGGATTAGGAAGTCTATTTTCCGGAAAGAACAAACTTCCATTTAAAGCTAGCCTTTTCGTACAAGGGGCCTTTTTCAGAAGATCGGCTAAAGTTTCCGGTTGTAGGTGCCATATTGATAGGCATTCCATTACCGGTTTGTCCCATTGGATTGGTCATGCTTTGGTTATTCATGTCGGCTACACTTTGGTTGCGGTTGCCGCTCATTGGGTTGGGGGTATTCATGAACTCCTCCATATCTTTATCCTTGATGCCTGTTTTACTTAATCCAAAAACAGTCACTTCCATTTGCAGCTCTTTGGCCCAGTTTTCAGGCATGGAACCTGATTCAAAAAGTTCTTTTAATGGAACCGCCAGTTCGTATTCCATGGTATTCAGGCTATCCCATCCAATGGCCACCTGAATTCCGGTGGAATCTTTTAAGCCTACCAAGCCATTTCTTCCTGTAAACCCTTCAATCCGTTTCATGGTATTGTTTAGTTGAAATACGGTTTGGAACAATTTCATATTGGGCTTTCCATCGATAAAGGTAGGACTTTCGCCTTGGTTCATTGGACCACCGCTTCCGAGAGGATAAATGATATTCTTTTTGATTTTGTCTTTTTTTGATTTTCCGCCAAAACTCACTTGAAGTCCACCCCTGCTAATCTTTACCTGGTTGGTCTCGTCCGGAACAATGATGCAGAGGTATAAATTACTGCTATCGTTTTGCAAGGCAAACATAACCCTGGTTTTATAATCGTAGGCCCCCAATGGTTTCTCCCATTCCGTGGTTTTGCCATCGATTTGAATAGACTGGGCGGTCCATCTCGATCTAGATACGAGGCTTTGCCCCTGAAGGAGATTTGCGCTAGCCATCAGGGTAAATAGGGCCAAGAATGGGATAGAAGCTTTCATGCTTATTACCTAAAGCCGTCCAGTTTGGTTTTTAATTCATCCTTTTTTGAAGATGGTTCAATTAGTTTATTATTGTCCAGTTTCAAACCAATTTCATGGAAAAAGAAGGAATAAATATCGGCGTCTTCATCAATGGTTTTGGAAAGGGCTCTGCCAGCGCCATGTCCGGCCTTGGTATCAATTCGAATAAGTACTGGTTTTTCGCCTTCCTGGTTGGCTTGCAAAGTGGCAGCAAATTTAAAGGAATGAGCCGGAACAACTCGGTCGTCGTGGTCTGCAGTAATGATTAAAGTCGAAGGGTATTTTGTGTTTTTTACATTGTGAAGCGGGGAATATTTATACAGGTATTCAAATTGGTTGGGATCTTCGCTGCTACCATATTCCACTGCCCAACCCCAACCAATGGTAAATTTATGGTATCGCAGCATATCCAATACCCCAACCGATGGAAAACAAACCTTAAATAAATCGGGTCGTTGGGTCATACAGGCACCCACCAGCAAACCTCCGTTGCTACGGCCAATAATTCCCAGGTTTTCGGAATTGGTATATCCATTTTTGGTAAGGAATTCGGCTGCTGCAATAAAATCGTCGAATACATTTTGTTTCTTATCCAGCATTCCTGCTTGGTGCCATTTTTCCCCATATTCATTTCCTCCGCGCAGATTAGCCATCGCAAAAATACCTCCATTTTCAAGCAAGAGGATTCGGCTAGGACTGAAACTTGGGGTAAGTGGAATATTAAAACCACCATAACCATAAAGAAGGGTAGGGCTTTTGCCTGCCATTTCTAACCCTTTTTTATGCACTATAAACATTGGAATAGAAGTTCCATCTTTAGATTTATAAAATACCTGCTTTGTAACAAAATCTGATGGGTCAAATGGCAAATTCGCTTTCTCCCATACTTCTGAATTTCCACTTGCTAGGTTGTATTTATAAACAGTTGAAGGGTTGGTGAAGTTAGACAAGGAATAAAAGGTAATCGAATCATTCTTTTCACCGCTGAATCCACTTACAGTTCCTAATTCTGGAAGTTTTATCTCCATTTCCAACTGTCCTTCTTTGGTATATTGAAATACTTGGGAAGTGGCATCTTTAAGGTAGGTACAAAACAATTTTTCACCGCATGAGGAAACCGACCGAAGCAGGTTTTTACCTTCAGGGATTAATTCTTTCCATTCTTTTTCGCTGGGATGGTCAAAATTGATTAAAACCAAGCGATAATTTGGTGCTTCGAAATTGGTGTGGACAATAAAGGAATTGTCGATATTATCGATAATGTTAAACTCGAAGTCAAAACCTTTACAAATTTGTATCGGGGTTTTGGACCTATCATCCATAAATCCTTTGGGAACTTTTAAATCTTGAGCCAAAATTTCAGCTCCACTGGTTCCTTCAGATACATTGAGAATTAAAAACCGCTCATCATCCGTAACTTGGGCACCTAGGAATCGGCGAGGGTGTTCTGCATCTTCATAGGTTAATCTGTCTTTGTCTTGGGTGGTGCCAAGTTTATGGTAATAAATTTTTTGCCTTTGGTTTTCGCCAGATAGCTCTTGTCCTTTTTTAGGTTCATCGTAGCGGCTGTAAAAGAAACCTTCTCCAGCCCAAGCCGCGCCTGAAAATTTTATCCAATGAATGGAGTCTGGCAATAGTTTTCGGGTGGCAATATCCATTACATACATGGTTTGCCAATCGCTTCCACTTTGGCTAACAGTAATGGCCACTTTATCTCTTTTTTTATTGAAACCTGCAATAGAAACAGAGGCTGTTCCATCTTTGGAGAATTGTGCTGGGTCAATCAACACCATTTCTTCGCCTTTCAAACCCTTTCTGTAGTAGTAAAGAGCTTGGTTTTGTAAGCCATTGTTCTTAGTATAAAAATAATAATTTCCTGCTCGGTATGGTGCCGAAACTCTGGGGAAATTATACAGCGCTGTAATCCTTTTCTTGATGGATTCTCTAAATGGGATTTGGGAAAGATACGATTGGGTTAAAGCATTTTCACGTTGCACCCATTGCTTGGTTTCTTCTGAGTTGTCATCCTCTAGCCAACGGTAAGGATCTTCTATTTTTTTGCCGAAGTAATCGTCAATTTGATCGGTCTTTTTGGTTTCAGGATACTTTATTTGAGCCCATACAGAGCTTGAAATGCAAAGGAGAATGAAGCTGAATTTTATTTTCATGAAAACTGTTTTAAAAAAAATGCCCCATGCGAAAAAGGCATAGGGCAAAGTTGAACATATTTTTTGAATAGATTCTTAGTCTCTTCTGTTTCCAAATAAGCGAAGCAAAGCCAAGAATAAATTTAGAAAATCCAAATAAAGTTCCAAAGCTCCCATAATAGCTACCTTGCGCATGGTCATTCCATCCGATCCAGCTGTCATGCCAATGTATTTGAGTTTTTGTACATCATAGGCTGTTAGTCCGGTAAATACAAGCACCGATACACAGGAAATAATATAAGACATAGTGTCGCTTTTCAAAAACCAGTTTACAACTACCGCAATCATTATTCCTACAAGTCCCATCATCATTAGACTTCCAAAGGCAGTTAGGTCGGTTTTGGTGGTGTAACCCAATACGGCCATTAAAGCAAACATAGCCGAAGCGATAAGAAATACCGAGGCTATGCTACCCAAGGTGTAAATGAGGAAAATAAAACTCAAGGAAATACCGGTCAACATGGAATAAGCAATGAAAATTCCCATAATCACCGGCAATGAAAAGCGCTGCCAGCCAAAGGATAAGGCCAAAACCAATCCCAATGGAGCAAAAGTTACTACATAGCCTAAAATGGTAAAGCCTGTTTCATTTACCAACAAAGACATTAGTGAAGCATTGCTGGCAAAAATCCAAGCAAATAAGGCAGATGTAGCTAAAGCGCCCGACATCCACATGAAAACATTGGCCAAAAAGGATTTAGCCAGGGTGCCTTGGTTGGGCACATTGTACAATTGGAAGAATTTTTCGTCCATTTTTCGTTTAAATTATGTGCAAATATACAAGCATTACGGCCTGCTGGATGTAATTTTAACGAGCTTTTAAACAAGATTTGTTAATGAAAGGTTGGTAGATTAGCTTTTCTCCGTTTCCATTTCATACCATTCCCGCTTACATTTGCCCCATGAAATTTGCAACAAAAGCCATTCATGCCGGGGTACAGCCCGACCCTTCAACAGGGGCTATTATGACGCCCATTTACCAAACCTCAACCTATGTGCAAGAGGCTCCAGGCAAACATAAAGGCTACGAATATGCTCGCACCCAAAACCCTACCCGCGATGCCTTGCAAACCGCTTTGGCTAGCTTAGAAAATGCCCAGTTTGGCCTTTGCTTTGGAAGCGGACTCGCTGCAACCGATGCTGTGGTGAAACTTTTTAAACCAGGCGACGAAATCATCAGTACCAACGATCTCTATGGCGGAACTTACCGCATTTTTACCAAGGTTTTCGAAAAGTATGGTCTTAAATTTAAGTTTGTTCCCCTACACGAAAAAGGTGCTTTGGAAAAGGCCATCAGTCCACAAACCAAACTGATTTGGGTTGAAACTCCTACCAATCCTACCTTGAAAGTTATTGATATCAAGTATGTCAATGCCATTGCTAAAGCCAATAATATTCTCTTGGCTGTGGACAATACCTTTGCTTCACCTTATCTCCAAAATCCGATCGATTTGGGTGCTGATATTGTAATGCATTCGGTAACCAAATATTTGGGTGGACACAGCGATACGGTGATGGGTTTCCTCGGCACCAACAATCCTGAACTAGCCGATCAATTGCGCTTCTTACAAAACAGTTGTGGCGCGGTACCCGGTCCTCAAGATTGTTTTTTGGTTCTTCGAGGCATCAAAACTTTGCATGTTCGAATGCAGCGTCATTGCGAAAATGCAGGTAAAATAGCCAATTTCCTTAACACACATCCTAAAGTCGGATTGGTAAATTACCCCGGTTTGCCCAATCACCCAAGTTATACCATCGCCAAAGAACAGATGCGCGGTTTCGGCGGCATGATTTCCTTCGTCCTTAAAGGCGACCGCTTCGAAGATGCCTTGAAAGTGCTTTCAGGTACCCAGTTGTTTGCCTTGGCCGAATCCTTAGGTGGCGTTGAATCGCTCATCGGACATCCAGCCAGTATGACGCATGCCAGTATTCCTAAGGAGGAACGCGAAAAATCAGGCGTTTTCGATTCCTTGATCCGCTTGAGTGTCGGAATTGAAGATGTTGAAGACCTCATGGCCGATTTGGATCAAGCCCTGCAAAAAGTGTAATTCATAACAAATCAGAAGACAACCGTACTAACCGCACCGAAATGGACAAAATTCCAATTTCTGGTGTTACTTTGCCCCGCTATAATTCTAAACCTTCCCTTCCCATGTCAGAAGATCAAAACCAAAACAATCAATTAAATATAGAACTTTCCGAAGAAGTTGCGGAGGGTATTTATTCCAATTTAGCTATTATCACACATTCCCATGCTGAGTTTATTTTGGATTTCATTAAAATGATGCCGGGTGTTCCGAAAGCAAAAGTGAAATCAAGAATTTTGTTAACCCCTCAACATGCCAAACGCTTGTTGGCTGCCCTTAAAGATAATTTGGCCAAATACGAGTCAGTGCACGGAACTATTAAAGCAACCGAAGGCAATAATCCTCCTTTTCCAATGAATTTCGGTGGACCAACTGCCCAAGCCTAATTTTCAGATTATAAGGCTTATTTGGCGGGCCCCCTTCCGCCCAAAACCCTTTGTACTTTAAATTTTACAGTGTACTGGGGCGTTCGGGTCAGGCTTTCGGCGCTAGTCCTCGGTCTGCTCCGTGCCTCCGCATCCCTGTGGGCTAGACTGCCTCTATCCTTGCCCGGACCAAACCACTTTACTTTTGGTCTGAAACGCAATTCCCATAACGCAGTAGCCTATGTTTCAAAAAAAAAGGCCAACTCTGCAAAGAATCGGCCTTTTTGGGAAAAATAAGTATGGTTTAGTTTAGTTTAAACTGCATTTCTACGCTGCGTCCATCGTCGTTAAATTCGATGTTGTCGCTTAAGCTTTTCATTAAAAATACACCGCGTCCACTAATTTTTTCCAGATTTTCGGGATTGGTAGGGTCGGGTAGAGCAGCAAAGTCATAACCATCCCCTTGGTCTTTAATGGTAAAAACTAAGGTTGATTCATCTTTCGGCTCAAAGGAAATATCTACCATTTTATCAGGGTTTAATTTATTCCCGTGATAGAGAGCATTGTTAACAGCCTCCGTAACGGCCACTAAAATGTTTCCATAATGATCCTCATTCACCTTGTATTCTGCACAAACGTCATCTATCATTTTTTCAACGAGAGAGATATTTTCGCTTTTGGAGGTGAAATTCAAATGTTGACTTGCCATCGGTATTGCAAACGTTGAGAAATTATTCAATTGAATTAAAATAAGTATTCACTTTTTCTTTGTAAAACGGCTGCATACCCAAAGGAATTGTCCTAAGCAACTCGTCTTCCTGTTGTTTTTTGTGCTTATACTCGAAAAAAAGTGCAGGGTTACTATATTCCTGATTTTTTGCTTCTTTCGACTCTCGCTTCTCTTCTTCGCCGCGTTCCCGCTCTGATTTTTCGGCCTCCAAAAGTCTGGTCAATATTTCCTGCTGGCGCTTCAAGGTTTCGTTGGTGATGTTGCGGTTTACCATATCGGTTTCGTTCTGCTCCATCAATTCGGCCATTCGTCCTAAGTTGCCTTGTTGTCCTTTGTCCATTTTACCATCCTTGCCGGCCTGCTTTTTCATCATATCGCCCATCATTTGGCGAATGGCTTCTTGTTGTGCCGCCATCTTTGCTAATTCCTTGCTCATTCCACCTTGTCCCATTCCTTTTTGATCGCCAGGTTTTTTGCCGCCTTTTTCCATGCCTTCCTTCATTTTCTGCAATTGCTTGCTGAGCTGTTCTTGCATAGCCCGCATATTGGCAGCCGAAGGTTTGGGCTGACCTTTACCTGGTTTTTTGCAACTTCCATTTCCCGAAGATTGGCTTTGGCTTTGAGCCATTTGTTGTTCTATTTCAGAAAGAAGCAAGGCCAAATTGTTGATGCTGGTCATAGCATATTGCTGCCTGGTTTGAGCCTGACCTACATTTCTATCAGCCAAACTGGTTATGGATTTACCCATATTGTCGTTAATGGCATTGATCTCTTTGTTAACCGTACTTTGGATTTGGGTTATCCTTTTGCTCAAAGCAAATAATGAATCCTGTATTACTTGGCTATCGTCGCGAAGCTTTTGTTGCTGACGGGCTATTTTGGTGTAGTTGGGATCGTTGATGCTGGTATTCTTAGTTAATCCAATTAAGCTTTCTTGGTCGAACGATAGTTTTAAAAGGTTTTCCAAAATTTCTCGCAACGCTTTCAAATCCTCCTCCGCTGCTTCTTGTGCCATCGAATCCATCATGCTTTTCATCTTTTTCGACATGCTTTGCATTCCTTCACTGGCTTTCTTTTGCGATTTGGCTGCTTGCTTTTTCTTCATATCACCCAATTCTTCCGAACTCTTTTTCATTTCTTCTTCAACTTCCTTCTGGTCTTGTTCCAATTGTTCCAAAGGCATCTTCTCTCCTAATTCCTCACTTTCTTTTTTCAGTTCGTCCATTTCCTTTTTCATCGCTTCAAACTCTTTGTTCAGTTTGTCCTGCTCTTCCTTCAACTCCTTTTCATTGCTTTCCTTGTTTTCGCTTTGTTTGGATAGTTCTTCTTGTCGTTTGGCCAAATCATCCATTTTTTCAATGGCTTGGTTCATTTTCTGCTCCAATTCCAGCTTTTTGAAAAGTTCTAAAGTTCTGTCCAACTCCTTTGAAATGTCTTCATTGGTCAATTTCATTTTGTCCAACATGTCCTTTGCCTTTTCTTTGTCCATCTGATCCATCAACTTTTGCATTTCTTCCATCATCTTCTTCATTTCTTCAGTCATCACTTGGTCAAACAGCTTTTGAATTTCTTGCTGTTTTTCCAACAGTTCCGGATCCATTTCTCTAAATTCGCTTTGTTCTTGGTTTTTGGAAGCATTTTCCTTTTTCACCTCTTCTACCTTTTGTTCCAGTTCTTTTTGCATTTCCATCAGTTCTCGCATTTGCTTCCGATCTTCCCAACTGAGGCTTTTCTTCTCCATCATTTTCTTATTCAAATCAGCCATTTGCTTTTGTATTTGTTTGGCCAAGTTGATGCTGGATTGCAGGTCTTGTTTGATTTCGTCTCCCTTTTTCTCACTTCTTTCCGCTAGTTCGTTTAGGGAAGGGATTTTGAAAATTCTTTTTTCACTTCGGGTGCTTTTGCTTCCGTTTACTCCGTCATTGTCGAATACCTCGAAATAGTATTCCAATTGGTCGCCGGGTTGAACATCAATACCATGTAAATCCCATACATGGAAAAACTCATCTTGTTTGGCCGAAGTACTAATGGGTACATTCACCGATTTCATGGTTTCAATGGGTTTGCCACTGCTGTCTTTCTTGCCTAACAAGGAATAATTGAAGAGGAGTTTCTTAAATCCGTAATCATCCCCAACTTGTCCGGTAAAAAACAAGCGTTTAGCCGAAGTGCTGTCTTTTTGTTCTTCCATCGCAAGGGTTGGAAAAAGATCGGGAACAACAGCTATATAGTATTTTACACTGTCCTTGCTTTTAAAGTACTCGTTGTAGGCTGTAATGCTGTACGTTTTGTTTTGGCGAAGATTGCCGTTCCAATGAAAGCTTCCTTCCTGGGTTGGAGCAATAGCATAAGTGGTATCGTTGAAACTAAGCTTGATGCTACGGGTATCCTTGGTTCGGAAAGTCCAATAAGCCTTTGTGCCAAAAGGAACCGTGATATCGCCCGAATTGGCCACCACTTCATCCATTTTTCCGGTATAGGCCGGGTAATCCAATTTGATTTCAAAATCCAAGAGAATGGGATTGGGTAAGGCCACTATTTCCATTTCTTTGGAATAAAAGCCATCGGCAAACAATCGAAACTTGGTGTTTTTCTGCACACTGCGAAAAGTATGGTGGAAAGTGGTTAGGTTTTCTTTCTCAAGTTTATACCGAGCTTCCCCTACCTCCATGTAGGCCTCATTCGGAATGGCACTTCCGTCAATTTTAATATCCAAAGTGAAATCTTCATGCCTTACGCATTGCAGACTGCTATTGGAAACCTGGAAATTGAAAGGTGCCTTGGGTTCGAAATAAACATCGTGGTGCACCAATCTATCTGTACTTTCCGTGAGGATGGAAGGCCAAATAAAATAGATGGCCAGAAACAAGCCTAAAACAGGTCCTAAATAGGCAAGGAATTTCTTGTTTTCGCTTAAATCAATTGCCGCTACGAAAGGTACAGGCCGAAGCTCCAATGTTTTTTGCGAAATACTGGCTTCTAGTAATTGTAAGTATTGTGGATTTGGAGCAGATTGGCGTTGTTGGTTTAGCTGAAGTACATTTAACAGCTTATCGTTTACATTTGAAAAGTGCTTTCCTACAATTTCGGCAGCTTGTTCATAGCTGAGGGTTTTTCCTAATTTGTAGAGTTTGAGCAATGGAATAACGATAAATCGAACGACCACCAAGGCATTGATGGCTAAGAAGCTGTAAAACAGGGTTGTTCGGATGGTGGTGGAAAAGTTGCCAAAATATTCGGCTACACTTACCAACAAATAAAACCCAAGAAACAAGGTTAGGCAATAGATAAGCCCACGCAATAACTGGTTTTTATAGTATTTGCGAATAAACTCATCCAGTTTTTCGATTAGCTGGTTGTATGCCGACAGTTCAGAGCTCATAGGAATGGGCGAAGATAGCGAAGATTGGAGAAAAGTTCATGGTTAAATTTGGTTAAGGCTTTCATAAAAACTAACAAGCGAGGGCTTTATTGTGGAAATTGATGTGTAATTTTGGGTAATGGCAAAATGCTTCATTTGTTTAAGTTTTTGGTTGTTCTGCTCCTTGGAGGTTCTTGCTCAAAAATTGGAGGTTTTGGATTTAAAGGCCTACCACGATTTGGTATTAAAACCAAGCGACACCCTGTATGTGGTTAATTTTTGGGCCACTTGGTGTAGTCCTTGTGTGAAAGAATTGCCCGACTTTTTAGAAGCGAAAAAAGAGCTGGGGAATGAGAAATTGAACTTTGTTTTTATCAGTTTGAATAGCCTCAAAGAACTTGAAAAGACTGAACAATTTGCCCTTAGTAAAGGTTTGCCCTTTCCGAGCTATCTTCTGCAGGCCGGCAATCCTAATGTGTGGATTGATGCCATAGAAAAGGAATGGAGTGGAAGCATTCCTTTTACCTTAATCTATAAGCAAGGCAAACGCCTTTTTTATAAGGAAGGCGAATTGGGAAAATCAGAATTAATGACAACAATAAATTATCATTTAAACAACAAATAAAACAATGAAAAAAGCAATCAAATTGGCCGTGGCCGCAATGTTTATCGGATTTTGTTCATTTACCGGTCCTGAAAAAGGGTATCAGGTGGGTGATAAAGCAGGAAGTTTTAAATTGAAAAATGTGGATGGGAAAATGGTTTCCTTGGAGGATTATGGTAAATCCAAAGGCGTTATTTTAGTATTTACCTGCAACCATTGTCCTTACTCCAAAAAGTACGAAGGCCGGATTTTGGAATTGGATAAAAACTTTAAAAAGCAAGGTTGGCCGGTAGTTGCAATAAGTTCCAACGATCCTAAGGTTGAACCCGATGATAGTTTTGAAAATATGCAAAAGTTAGCCAAAGAAAAAAGGTATACTTTTCCTTATTTATTCGACGAAACCCAAGCGGTAGCTAAGGCGTTTGGTGCAACCAAAACACCCCATGTTTTTTTGCTAGAGAACAAGAATGGTGCCTTTACCGTTCAGTATATTGGGGCAATTGACGACAATGCCGATGATGAAAAGGCTGTAACTGCGAAGTATGTTGAGAAAGCTATTCAGGTGCTAGGTGATGGAAGAGAACCTGATCCTTCGTTTACCAAAGCTATCGGTTGCACCATCAAATGGAAAAAGCAGGCCGAATAAAGCTAGTCTTCCAAATTGCTTATAACCTTGTCAAAACCTGTTGATAACCTGTGAACTATGGTTAACAACCTGTGAATTGAAAATATTACCAAGCTTGTCAAGCCTTGATAATGAAACCTTAACAATTGATTAATGGCAGTAAGACTTTTGGCAAAATCAACAACTTTGAAAAGAAAGTAAGCAAGAACATAGGGGCTATAGTTACTTTTACACCATGGAAGGAACCGGAGAAAGGGTAAACCGCGATTTTAAGAGAAAAGCCAAGGCAGATCTAGCTTTTGCAGGGTTGGAAAATGGTAAATTGCCACCTCAGGCCGTGGAATTGGAAGAAGCGGTTTTGGGTGCTTTGATGTTGGAAAAGGATGCACTTACATCTGTAATCGACTTGTTGAAACCGGAGTGTTTTTACAAAGAAGCACACAAAAAGATTTATGAGGCCATTCAGCAGCTTTTTTCGGAAAGTCAACCGGTGGATATTCTTACGGTTACCCAAAAATTGCGTTCCAATGCAGCCTTGGATTTTGTTGGTGGACCTTATTATATTTCCCAGCTCTCCAACAGGGTTTCCTCTTCTGCTAATACGGAGTACCATGCCAAAATTATTCTGCAGAAGCACATTGCCCGTGAGTTGATTCGCATTAGCTCTGAAACCATTCAAGAAGCTTACGAAGATACCACCGACGTGTTTGATTTGCTTGATAAAGCTGAAACCAACTTTTTCAAAATTGCGGATGGTAACATCATCAAAAGTTACGACCGAATGTCGACTTTGGTGCATTTGGCCGTTAAGCAAATTGAAGTAGCTGCTTCACAGGCCGATGGAGGTTTGACAGGTGTTCCTTCCGGTTTTACCGAGATGGACCGCCTGACCAATGGCTGGCAGAAATCGGATTTGTTGATCTTGGCCGCCCGTCCAGGTATGGGTAAAACGGCTTTCGTTTTAAGTATGGCTCGCAATATGGCGGTGGAATTTAAACGCCCTGTTGCTGTGTTTTCCCTGGAGATGTCTAGTATTCAGCTTGTTGCCCGTTTGATTTCGAGCGAAACAGGACTTTCGAATGAAAAATTAAAGAAAGGAAATTTAGAGCCTTTCGAATGGGAAATCCTGCATAACCGGATTGCCCGATTGGCCGATGCTCCTCTATTTATTGATGATACGGCCCAGTTGTCGGTGTTTGAGTTAAGGGCGAAATGCAGAAGGCTGGCCCAACAGCATAATATTCAATGTGTAATTATCGACTACTTGCAATTGATGACTGCTGGTGGTTCGGATGCCAAAGGAACCCGTGAGCAGGAAATTTCGACCATTTCCCGCTCGTTGAAATCATTGGCCAAAGAATTAAGCATTCCCGTTATTGCCTTGAGTCAGTTGAGTCGTTCGGTGGAGCAACGAGGTGGAGATAAAAAGCCGATGTTGAGCGATTTGCGGGAGTCGGGTGCGATTGAGCAAGATGCGGATATGGTAATGTTTATTTACCGTCCTGAATATTACGGATTGACCGAGGATGGGGATCATCGTTCTACGGCTGGTATTGCCCAGATTATAGTTGCCAAAAACCGTCATGGAAAAACCACGGAAATTAACTTGAAGTTTATTGATAGACTTGGTAAGTTCGCTGATTTGGATAGTTTGAACGATAACTATGGCGAAGGTGGAAGCTTTGGTGCTGCTATGGCTCCCAATAGCGAATTCGACACACCGCCACCATCGCAAACCATTACCCGTGGCTCAAGGATGGATGATATTACGGATTCGGATGTGCCTTTTTAGGTAAAGGTTATGAAAGTATAAAATTCGTATTCTTTTTTGCCGGATGTAGCTTGGTTTAGGCCTTTTGGACGGCTGTTTTCCTTTGCTACTGTTTGTTCATCAGGTACAATGGAAGCAAGCACGACTCTCTCCGGGTAGGGATAGAAACGAAAAGCCCACAGGGATGCGGAGGCACGGAGCAGACCGAGGACTTGCAGTGGATAGCCCGACCATTCGCCTTGCACAAATCTAATTTCAACGGGAAAAGGGTATTGGGCGAATGGGACACGCCAAAAGAATTAGAAATTAGGAATTAGAGAATTAGAAATTAGGAATACACAAGCTAAAATCCTTTTTTATTTGGAAGTGCAGGTGTAGCCTTTATCGGAATAGGTGTTTTTATCGTCGTTTCCGCAAACTTCAACCGACGGAGGATTGTTGTAAACGCAGGTATATCCTTGGCTTTCAAAATAGGCTTTCCAACTATCCACTGAAAATCCATCTAGCGTAGAATCTCCATCGCAACCGGCTACCACCAAAAAACCTTTGGTGCAGGTACCGCATTTGCGCTCGCAGTCGTAACAAGGTTTGCAAGAAAAAGGACAACCGTAACAAGAGATAAAAGGGCGAAAAGTAGATTTTTCATGATTGAAGGATGAAGTTGGATTACAAAGATGTGAAAAATTTACAATAGTTGGCACCAAAGGTTAAAAACACTCAACATTGGTACTTGGAAAACTGTTGGAAATTGTGAGGAAATATCAAGACCGGAAGCTTATTTTTGTTGTATGAAACAAATGAAATGGGCAGTGGTAGGAATGTTGCTCGTGGCGGCTTCCTGTGGTACCGATAAAGACCCAAAAACGCCTCCAATTGAGGAGCCAAAGGAGCAGTTGGAGCAAATTGCCATTCCTGCGTTTGATGAAAATAAGGCCTTTGACCTTGTAAAAAAGCAGGTTGAATTTGGGCCTCGAGTTCCCAATTCGGCTGGTCATCAAAAATGTGGTGATTGGTTGGTTGAACAATTGAAGAAATTGGCCGATACCGTTATCCAGCAAAAAGCAACGGTTTTATCGTTTGATGATAAACAGTTGAAGGCGCGAAACATCATAGCCAGTTTTAACGCTGAAAATCCGCAACGCGTAATGCTTTGTGCCCATTGGGATACACGTCCATTTTCGGACCAGGACCCGAACACCAAAAACAAAGCGATTCCTGGAGCTAATGATGGGGGTAGTGGGGTGGCCGTATTGTTGGAAATGGCCCGTTTGTTTAAAGAAAATCCGCCCAGAATAGGTGTGGATATTATTTTGTTTGATGCCGAAGATTATGGACAACCGGATGGCATGGGGCAAACCGAAAAGGCCAATAGTTATTGTTTGGGTTCCCAATATTGGGCTAAGAACCTCCATGTACCGGGCTATCGTCCACGGTATGGCATTTTGTTGGATATGATTGGGGGGCCAAATGCCGTTTACACCAAGGAAGGCGGATCGGTACAAAATGCTTCCTCTGTGGTAGACAAAGTGTGGAATACTGCTGGCCGATTGGGTTATTACAGTCGCTTTTCGAATGAGGTGACACAGCCTATTGTAGACGATCATTATTACATTAACGGATTGGCAGGAATTCCAACAATCGACATCATTGAACATGATAAATCTACTCCGTCCAATTTCTACAAATATTGGCATACCTTAAATGATACGCCTGAGAATATGGACAAATCGTCTTTGAAGGCGGTAGGACAAACCTTGATGGACGTAGTGTATAGGGAGAAATAAAGCATGGGTAACAAAGGCTGGATATGTTTTGGTAGCGTTTGGTTGGGCTTAGTATGCTTATTTGGGCCTCTTTTCGGGTTTGCACAGGGCGACTATCGGCTTCCGGTTGATATTCCCATCCTCCTATCCGGCAATTTTGGTGAGGTTCGCAACAACCATTACCATGCAGGATTGGATATTCGGACCAATTCTCAGGAAGGACTGCCAATTTATGCGGTTCAAGATGGATATGTAAGTCGGGTGAGAGTGGGGGGCGCAGGTTACGGGAAGGCCCTTTATTTAACCCATCCGAATGGGAAAGTGAGTGTTTATGCCCATTTGAAAGAATTTAATGGAGCCATAGCCGAATATGTGTTCAAAAAGCAATGCGAAATCGAACGGTTTGATATTGAGTATTATCCGGCAGCGGATAGTTTGAAAGTGAAAAAGGGTGATTTGGTGGCATTTTCAGGCAATACAGGCAGCAGTGCCGGTCCACACCTGCATTTCGAAATCAGGGATGCTGCTACAGAAGCCATAATTAACCCGCAGGAGGAAGGTTTCAGAATAAAAGACCAGGTGCCTCCGGATGTTTCCTCCATTACCTTGTTTCCGTTGGATCCAGGTGGAAAGGTAAATGGAATATTGGGCAATAAAACGTTTTATGTTTCGGCAAAAACCGGATTAACGATTGCTGAACCCATTCAGGTAACCGGAAAAATAGGCGTTGGGGTATCAGCCACCGATAGAGCCAGTGGTTCGGCTAATGCCAATGGGGTGTATTCCTTAGCTTTGTTTATGGATAGTCAGTTGGTGTTTCATCAGAAGCTGGATCGGTTTGAATTCAAAGAAACCAGACAAATCAATGGTTTGATCGATTATGAAGGGAAAATGAAAGGGAAGTCTGTCATTCAGAAGCTGTTTGCCCGCGGCTGTGTTGATTTTTCAGGGATAGACAAAGGGCCGGGCTTTTTATGGAAAAATGATGGAAAGTTGCATCATGTTTCTGTTATTGTTGGTGATATTGAAGGGAATTTTAGGGAAGTGAAGTTCAAAGTTATATTCAATAGTTTGACGCCAACCGACCGCTTGATTGGCGGAAAGCCCATTCCTTGTGCGGCACCTGGATTTTACAAGGACAATGATTTGCACATTCTCTTCCCGGATAATTCCTTGTTGGATACCTTGGATTTTACGGTGGATCGTTTGCCTAAACCGCCCGGAAGTTTTACTCCGGAATATGTATTGGGGAACAGCGAAATTCCGGTTTATCAGCCTATAAGTGTGGCCATCCGGATTCCGGGCAATTTGCCAAATCATTTGCGTGAAAAAGTTACCATGGCTTACCGCGACCGAGGAGGTAAATGGTCGGCAGAAGGGGGGACCTTGCGAGGCGATGAAATTACCCAAAAAGTGAAGCATTTCGGCAGTTTCTGTGTGATGGCCGATACCATAAAACCTAGGATTACTCCCATTACACTCTATACCAAAGGCGGAATGACCCAAGAAAGCGAATTCCTTTTCAAAATTGGTGATGATTTTAGTGGCATCTCCCATTTCAGGTTGGAGGTAAACGGACAATGGGTTTTAGCTGAATTTGATGCCAAGACTGCCCGATTGTTTGGTAAGGTTAAGAATATCAAAGGGGAAAAATTGGCACCGGGCAAGTATGCTGCCAAGTTGGAAGTATGGGATTTTTGTAAAAACAAAGCCGAATGGAAGGGCGAATTTTGGATTAAGAACTAAATGGAAAATTTAAAGGAATTATTAGAAGCTTCGCGCCAATTGGTGCTGGAAGTTGGTGCCTACATCCGTCAGGAATCAGCTGTTTTCGACAGGTCCAAAACGGAAACAAAGGGTTTGCATGACTATGTAAGTTATGTAGATAAAACCTCGGAGCAGAAACTAGTGGATGGGCTAAGAAAGCTATTGCCCGAAGCCGGTTTTATCGCCGAGGAAAATACCGAAAGCTGGAAAGGCGAGCGTTACAATTGGATCATTGATCCCTTGGACGGGACAACCAACTTTATTCATGGTTTGCCCTGCTTTGCTATTAGCTTAGCCTTGGTGGATAAGGATGTGCCTGTGTTAGGAATTATTTATGAAATCAATTTGGCCGAGTGTTTTTATGCCGGAAAGGGCTTGGGTGCTTGGTTGAACGGTAAACCCATTCGCGTGTCGGACATGGCCAAAATGGATGAAAGTTTCTTAGCCACCGGATTTCCGTATAAAAATTATGGTCGTTTGGATGCCTACATGGATTTGATGAAATATTTGCTCAACAATACCCGTGGAATCCGTCGTTTGGGCTCAGCTGCAACCGATATGGCTTATGTAGCCTGTGGCAGGTTTGATGCCTTTTACGAATATGGACTGGCTCCTTGGGATGTGGCCGCCGGTATTATCCTTATTCAGGAAGCCGGTGGAGAAATCAGCGATTTTAAAGGAGGTGCCGATTATTTGTATGGTAAGGAAATTAATGCAAGCAATGGGAAGATCCACCATGATTTGAGCAAGGCTATTGCCCGTTTCATGAATAATGGATAAGAATTTAAACCAAGCAGGCAGGCCAATGGAAAACACCTTTCCCCTTCGAAAATTTGAAAATGCACACGTCTTTCTTTGGCTAATCAAGGGTTTATGTTGGTGTATGCTTTCCGAAACCCTTGGTGTGATAATGGTGGTTCCGACCGTGCTATTTGCCATTTTTATTACCTACAAACAGTGGCAGGAGCGATCCGAAAAGTTCCACAATCTAGCGGTGGTTTGCTGGATTTGTGCCAATTCTATTTGGATGATTGGAGAGTTTTTCTTTAATGATGGATTGCGGAATTATGCCTTGGTTTTCTTTATAATCGGGATTTCGATAATTTCCTACTACTATTTACACTTGTTATTCACTAAAGAAAAGACCGAATAATGGCCATAGCGGATAATTTAAAACATATTTTAAGTGTTATCGAGGACAAGGCAACTTTGATAGCTGTTACCAAAAATCGACCCTTGGAAGAGCTTCAGGAATTATACCAGGCCGGGTACCGAGTATTTGGGGAAAACAGGGTGCAAGACTTGGTGGAAAAGTATGAAGTGTTGCCAAAGGATATTCAATGGCATCTAATCGGACATTTGCAAAGCAATAAGGTAAAATACATTGCTCCGTTTGTTCAGTTAATTCATTCAGTGGATAGTCTGAAACTGTTGCAGACCATCGATAAAGAAGGGCGAAAAAACAACCGGATTATTCCCTGTTTGCTACAATTTCACGTAGCAGCGGAGGAAACCAAGTTTGGACTAGATTGGGACGAAGCCAAGCATTTATTGGAATCTAATGAATACAAATCCATGGAATATGTAAAAGTGGTTGGGATTATGGGAATGGCTTCCAATACTGAAAACCAAGAGCAAGTAGCCAAGGAGTTTGAAACCTTATCCCGGTTTTTCCAAACTTTGAAAAAGGGCTATTTTGAGAAGGAAGCCAGCTTTAAGGAATTAAGTATGGGTATGAGCGGGGATTATTTGTTGGCTATTCAAAAGGGTAGTACCATGGTAAGAGTTGGAAGTGCTTTGTTTCGAAAGTGATTTTGGAAACCTGAGGCTTGGGAAATTTGGAAGAAATCCTTAGTCTCAATGATTGTTTGCTGACATTTTTATATCCTTTATCTTTACTACCTCACTTACTGCATATGAAAAGTCCTTCCATTTTCCTCCTTTTGCCTGTTTTTCTTTTTGTATTGATGTTGCCTGCCTGCACCGATGGCGACCGCTTATCCGTGGCAGAGGTAAGCACGAATGCGGTAAGTTATATTACTAGTAAATCAGCCGTTTGCGGGGGTAAAATCACATCAAGTCCAGGTAGCACCATTTCGGAAAAGGGAATATGCTGGTCTTTGAATCCGAATCCCACCAAAGAAAATGACTTTGTTGCAATGGGCAGCGGGATGAGCAATTTCTCTGGAACTATTTCCGGATTGCTTCCCAAGACTGTTTATTATGTGCGGGCCTATGCGGTAAACGGTTCAGGAATCAGTTATGGCAACCAGGAAAGTTTTACAACCTTAGACGGACTGGTTTCTTCAGCCGGTAATGGACTCAATGATTCAGATGGTAATACTTACTCCAGCTTAGTTTTGGGGAATGGACAAGAATGGATGGGAGAAAACCTGCGAACTACCAAGTTTTCGAACGGGGATCCTATAACCCAAATACAAGATAGTGTGCAATGGTTTTCGATTGCCAGCCCAGCCTGGGTTTCGGTTTCAAATTCGGCCACTTTCGATAATCCTTATGGCAAACTATACAATTGGTATACGGTTGCAGATGCTCGCCATGTTTGTCCTACAGGATGGCATGTGCCAAGTGATGCGGATTGGTCGATTTTGGTTCATTATGTTGATTCCTTGTCAACATCTACCGCCATGGGTGTGCAAAGTGGAACCGCTGGAGGGAAACTAAAACAAGAAGGAACAACAAGCTGGGTTTACCCCAATACCGGAGCAACAGACGAAATCAATTTCTCAGCCTTACCTGCGGGGATCCGACAAAGCAATGGCCATTTCTTGGGTTTTGGTGAGCAGAATTTTTTATGGAGTTCCACGGCAGCCGATGGTTTAAATGGGTATGGCCGGAATGTTTACAGCGAAAATTCCTCGGTGGTGCGCAGCTATGAAGATAAAAGGACCGGCGGAACGGTGCGTTGCTTGAAGGATTAGAGGTTTTTTTGGAGGCGAAATTCCTAATCCCCTAAACCTCTTTATTCAACACAATCCGAAAGGTCGTTCCCTTATTGGGCACCGATTCCTTCACGAAAATTTTGCCACCATGGTAAATTTCTATGATGCGTTTCGATAAAGATAAGCCTAAACCCCAGCCTCGCTTTTTAGTGGTAAATCCCGGCTGAAATACGGTTTTAAGCTTGGAACGTGGAATTCCCTTTCCTGTATCTTCGACATCAATAACCACATGCTTCCCTTGATCCATAATGCTAATTATGATTTGTCCTGCTCCTTCCATAGCATCTACTGCATTCCTGAATAGGTTTTCTACCACCCAGGCAAACAATGGGGCATTCAATGGCACAAGGATTTCCTTTTGGGTGTTTTCGCTGAAATGAATATTCACCTTTCTCGGCGATCGGGCCCGCATATAATCGGCACTTTCTTCTACTACTGTGTACACATTTTGAACAGTCAATTCGGGCGATGAACCAATTTTGGAAAAACGCTCGGTGATAATATTCAAACGGTTTACGTCTTTTTCTAATTCGGCTATCATCTCCTCGTCCAATTCCTTCATTTTCATATAGTCTACCCAAGCCATTAAGCTGGATAAAGGTGTGCCTAATTGGTGTGCCGTTTCCTTGCTCATACCTACCCACACTTGGTCTTGCTCGGCTCTTCGACTCGAACTAAAGGCTAAATACGAAACAAAGATGAACAAACCAATAACTCCCAATTGAACAAATGGAAAAATCTGAAGTTGTTTCAATAAGTTGGAATGGGAGTAATAAATCAGATTCTTTCCTGTAATCAACTTTACCTCGATTGGCGCAGCATTTTTTTTCATTTCCGCCAGTTTGACCTTCAGGTAAGATTGGTCTTCTATCTTAGTAGAATCAAGGTTGCGGGAAGTAATAATGCTATCTGTTTCGGTGGTAAGGATTACCGGAATGGTTTGGTTATCCTTGATTACATCGAAAATAAAACTCAAATCCATATTCGGATCGGCCGCAGAGGCCAATGTTTCTGTGGCTTTGGCCCACAACTGCACCTTTTTTCTTTCTTCATTGGCAAGTTTATCTACCAATTGGGAAGTGTACCAAAGCGAACCCAAGCCAATCAATACGGCCGAAACAACAATCAGCTGCTTCCATCGAAGGCGTTGGGTGTAGATATTCATGCGTGGGGTGCTGCAGCCGCTCGAACGGTTACGGGATTGGGATTTTGCTCATCACTTTCAATCAATCCATCCCTAAGCCTAACAATTCGGTGCGCATGACGGGCAATATCTTCTTCGTGAGTTACTAATATGATAGTGTTGCCTTGGGAATGGATTTCTTCAAACAATCCCATGATTTCAACTGATGTTTTAGAGTCAAGATTCCCGGTTGGCTCATCGGCCAATATAATGGAAGGCCGGTTTACCAAAGCTCTGGCAATGGCAACCCGTTGACGCTGTCCCCCAGAAAGTTCGTTGGGTCGGTGGTCCATCCGATTGGCCAAGTTTACCTGGGTGAGCACTTCGGTAGCCCTTACCATACGTTCAGCTTTTTTTACGCCTTTGTAAACCAAGGGCAAAGCCACATTTTCCAAAGCAGTAGAGCGGGGGAGAAGGTTGAAAGTTTGAAATACAAAGCCAATTTCTTTGTTCCGAATTTCGGCTAATTGGTTGTCGGTCATAACGCTTACATCGGTGCTGTTCAAAATATAAGTGCCCGATGTAGGGGTGTCTAAACAGCCCAGCATATTCATCAAAGTGGATTTGCCCGATCCCGATGGTCCCATCAAGGCCACATACTCGTTCTTATAAATATCCAAATTCACTCCCCGTAAGGCATGCACGGTCTCTGATCCCACTTCATATTTACGGGTTATTTCCCTCAATTGGATTATTGCTTCAGCCATTGTTCGTTGGTATTAGGTAGCCCATAACCGGACCGCCGTTTGTTTTATTGCGTAAAAGTAGGACGAAACAAGGATACTCCAAACAGGTGTTCGCTCTTATAAATAAGTTATTTGAAAAATTATCCAGGGGATGCCACAAGAATGATGGTTTTAATTGTCTGTTTTACAGCGAATTAGTTCGGTTTTGCTGGTTGGGGATTTAACAAAAATTGGACTTTCTTCCTTTTCTATAAAAATAAGTAGAAAATTTAAAATTTAGGTTGGCCTAAAAAATATATTTTTGCAGTCTAATAATTTGTTTTGAATACCCTTTCTGAAGAGAATTACCTCAAAGCCATCCTCAAAGCTACATCAATCGAACAAGGAGCGGTGAGTACCAATGCCTTGGCCGAACTTCTTGGCCACAAAGCCCCAACCGTCACAGATATGATCAAAAGGCTTTCGGCTAAAAAGCTCATTTCCTACGAAAAGTACCGTGGGGTAAGTATGACCGATTCCGGTCGTTCGGCCGCCTTGAAAGTGGTTCGCAAACACCGCTTGTGGGAAGTATTCTTGGTCGATAAATTGGGAATGGGCTGGCACGAAGTACACGATATAGCCGAACAATTGGAGCATGTGCAATCGGATTTTCTTACCGAAAAACTCGACCAGTTCCTGCAGTTTCCTCAATTCGATCCCCATGGCGACCCAATACCCGACCAATCCGGAAAAATGCCGGAATTCAACCCTTTTCCTTTGTCGGAAGCCAACCTGGGCCATACCATTCTTTTTGCAGGAATATCTGACCACAGTCCCAGTTTTTTGGCTTATGTCGATAAACTCGGACTCAAATTAGGTCAATCCCTCACCTTGCTATCCATTGAAGCATACGACAAAAGCTGCTTGGTGAAAGTTGGCCAACAAAAAACACCGGTTACCCTGAGTTTTAGGGTAGCCACTAACCTTTTATGCAAGAAAAAATGAGTACACACCAAGCCAATACCGGGCTTACGCCTTCTTTGGAAGATGTAAATGCCAGTGTCGATACCACCCAATCCAAGTCGGTTTGGAAACGCTTGCTTTCATTCCTCGGTCCGGCCTACCTCGTCAGCGTAGGCTACATGGATCCGGGCAATTGGGCCACCGATATAGCCGGCGGTAGCGCTTTCGGTTACACCTTGCTTTGGGTGCTACTCATGAGCAACCTCATGGCCTTGGTGCTCCAAAGTTTGGCAGCTCGTTTAGGCATTGTTTCAGGACTCGATTTGGCCCAAGCTTCCCGCATGAGCTATCCCAAAGTGGTAAACTTTTTTCTATGGCTTTTGGCCGAAATTGCTATCGCAGCCACCGACCTAGCCGAGGTAATTGGTATGGCCATCGGACTTAAACTGCTTTTCGGGGTTCCTTTGCTGTATGGGGTTTTGATTACCCTCTTCGATACCTTCCTGCTGCTTTTTCTGCAACGCTTTGGCATGCGTAAGATGGAAGCTTTTATCATCGGATTGGTGGCCATCATCGGATTGTCTTTTTTGGTGGAAATGTTTTTTGCCCAACCCGATCCGGTCGAAATGGCCAAAGGTCTAATCCCTTCCATCCCCAATGAAACAGCTCTTTACCTAGCCATTGGAATCATCGGTGCCACGGTTATGCCCCATAATCTATACCTGCATTCGGCCTTGGTGCAAACCCGTAAGTTCCGCCGTTCCGACCAAGGCATTTGGGAAGCCATCAAATTCAATTTCATCGATTCGGCCATTGCTCTCAACCTAGCCTTTTTTGTCAATTCAGCCATTCTTGTTTTGGCTGCTTCCACGTTTTACAAAGCAGGAATGACAACCATTGGCGATATCGAAGATGCGCACCAATTGCTCCAACCTTTGTTGGGCACCAAATGGGCGCCTATACTTTTTGCCACCGCCTTGCTTTGCGCCGGACAAAGTTCCACCCTTACCGGAACTTTATCGGGTCAAATTGTCATGGAAGGTTACCTGAACTTACGCATGCAACCTTGGCTAAGGCGATTGATTACCCGACTGGTAGCCATAGTGCCTGCCGTAGCTACCATTGTGTTGGTTGGTGAAGGTTCGGTAGGTAAATTGCTGGTTTTCAGTCAGGTTTTGCTTAGTTTGCAGCTTGGTTTTGCCATTGTTCCCCTCATCCATTTCACATCGAGCAAGCTCAAAATGGGCAAATTCGCTATTTCAAAACCCTTGGCGGTAGTGGCTTGGATTATCGCTTTGGTTATAGTTGGATTGAATATGCGATTGGTCGTGGATCAAATCGAGACCTGGATAGCCGATTCCACTTCCCCGGCCTTGATTTACCTTACTGCCGTTCCAGCCGCAGTATTGGCCTTTGGCTTGTTGGTTTACATTGCTGTCAAACCCCTGCTCAAATCGTATAAGCCCAAGTCTTATGGTTCGCCCCATGGTGCGTTAAAACAGATTGATTTAACCCATCCCGAGCAGTATGGTCGCATTGCCATCACCATCGACTTTTCCGATAAGGATGTATTAGCCATTAAGGAGGCTGTGCGGCAAGGGGGCAAATCGGCCGAATACAGGCTTATCCACATTGTTGAAACTGCTGGAGCCCGCATGTATGGCGACCATATCCACGACAAGGAAACCCAAACCGATACATCCTATATTCAGGAGTATATCGCCGAACTAAGTGTAAGCGGTTACAAAGCCAGTTATGTGCTCGGATATGGCAGTCCCAAAGAGCGCATTCCGGTGTTGGTCAGCGAGTTTAAGGCCGATTTATTGGTGATGGGAGTTCACGGCCACCGCATGCTTAAAGATATTCTGTTGGGTACAACCCTAGATGCCGTTCGACACGCCGTTTCCATACCGATTTTTATTGTGAAATAGTCCAAATTGTGCCTACACTTTAATCAAACAATTGCCTATTCAATTTTTAATTCTTAATTTATCATTTTTAATTTCTTCATGCGGGCCCCCTTCCGCTGCCTTAAGTTCTACCTGTAAAGCTTAGTTTTGTGCCAGCAGCGTCCGGGTCACGCTATCCGCTGCAAGTCCTCGGTCTGCTCCGTGCCTCCGCATCCCTGTGGGCTTTACGCTTCTATCGTTGCCCGGGGTTCTTCGTGCCCGGTTGTAGCTGAAGTATTGAAGTGTGGTATTTCATGTCTGGTTGTTTGCTATGTTTTTTAATCTCAAATTGATCAATAGGAGGGTTTTTAAATCTGAACTACTTTACTTAGTTGCCTTTGTACTTGCATTTCTAATGCGGAATTTGAGTTAAAAGGTTGTTTTGTAAATTAAACGACCAAAAAAGTTTCAATATTTGGAAACCTATGTATCTTTGTTGAAATTTTACAAATTCGACTAAATGCGGTTTTTTGAAACACGATTTTTAGAAGAAGCTGACAAATTCATTGCTGAACTTGACCTAAAGGCTGCTAGAAAAGTATTTTATAATATTGACTTAGCCGAACAAACCAACGACCCTAGACTATTCAAAAAACTTAAAAATGACATTTGGGAGTTTAGAACGCTATTTGCAGGACAACAAATTAGACTTCTAGCATTTTGGGATAAAACTGACGGAAAGGAAACATTGGTAATTGCAACGCACGGATTTATTAAGAAAGTGGACAAAGTTCCAGAAAAAGAAATAGACAGAGCAGTTAAAATAAGAGAGAGGTATTTTAATAGTAAACATAATCATAAATAAAATGGCAAACAAAGAAATGAAAACATACTCGCTTGCCGAAATGAAAGACAAGTATATTGGTAAAGTTGGTACAGAAGTTCGTGACGAGTACGAATACGAACTACGAATGGATGTTTTGGGCAAAATGATTAAAGCGGCAAGGAAAGAACGCAATTTAACTCAGGAGGAATTGGGCAAAATTGTTGGAGTTCAAAAATCTCAAATTTCAAAATTAGAAAGTAGCACAAATAGTGCAACAATTGAAACGATTATAAAAGTGTTTAAAGCCTTAAAAGCGGAAATAAACTTTAATGTAAAACTTGAAAAACAATTTATAAAACTAGCATAAAAGCAATCGCTCATTCTCTCATACCCATTTTTATTTAATTTGTAAATGGTCTAAAGGCAATATACAAATTTAGATTGGTATAACACCCCTTTTTACAAACGCTTGGCGAAAAAGTTAAGGCGAGGTTTGCGGCCTCGTACTTCTACCCAAGCTATATACGGCGGGCATCGGGCGTTGAAAGAACATTTCCCTTTTATACTTCAACTTTTTCGTTTTTGGGTCATAATTTTAGTATGGGTTTGAGAGCTATTTAAATCTGAACATACCGCACACATTTTTTAATGATTAACCTGTTGAGGTTCTTCCCACAACCTTGCCATTATATAACTTTGGGAAATTCATTTTTCTATTGGGTATTTTTTATTATGCAATATATAAATATCTTCTGATTTTTTATATGCATTTACATATCCCTTGTTATAATCGGTTTGAAGGGCTTTTTGCCTAACCATCGGGACTTTATTTAAGACAGTTTGCCATTGATTGTCATTCTTCAATATAAAAAACGCTCTGATACTGAAAAATTCAGTGTTTGTCAGGCTATATTTCACTTTGTTAATAGAATCATTTAGTGGTTTATAAAACTTACCACCCCACATATAAGCATCGCTATTATGTTCAATTTCTAAATTTGGTGCTTTTGTTTTATTAGGCACTTTTAGTTTTGTCATAATAACAGGTGCCTTTATGTCCGCTGCCTGTTTTTGTGGGCTTACAAACCAATAAACCAGTATGCCAATAATAACAAACAAGAGAATTGGCAGCATGTATAAAATTGATTTTCTACGTTTTAGTTCTAGATAGCTACTATAAATGTTTTGAGCCGTTTTGGGTAATTTTTTTCCCGTGTTTTTAATGTATGCCGTTACTTTAGCATTGGTTTCATGGGATTGCAAACCAATAGTCAATAGCTCGTTAACTATTTTTTGGATTGCGTACAAATCGGCAATTTTACGTTCTTCAAAAGAACCTAAATCATTATCTTGCATTAAGTAGCCCGGCGTACCTCCTTTTATACCTTCGTATTGTAGTGTATAGGCATGTCCAAAATCAATGAGTTTTAACTCATTAGAGACATGAGTAACAATAATGTTTTGGGGCTTTATATCGCCGTGGGTTATACCTTTACTGTGAAGGTATTCAACAGCTGTGCATAGCTGGTATAAGTACTTTTCAATTTGCAGATACCGCTGCTTAATGGAATAGAATGCAATATTTTCAGCTAAAACAGCTAATGTCTCTCCGTCCAAATACTCTTGTATTATATAGCCTTGGTGCTTATATAAATACTTAACAATATTAGGGTGGTTTAGCTCTTGGCCAATTTCAAACTCCCTATCAAAGGCAATTAAGTAAACAGGGTCTTGGCTATGCTTAGGTTTTAGTTCTTTCCGAATATAAAATTTCTTATCAATTCGCAGCCTGTAAATATTGCATGTTCCGCCAGAACTTAATAATATCTGGTCATCTGCACCTCCATCATCATTAATAATAAACGATGATTCATGATATAACATATTACAGTTTCTTAGTGTCTAAAACACAAAGATAAGTAATGCCTGATGTTTTGCCGCCTATATATTTTCCTAAATCAGTGTTATCCCTAATTACACTTTGGCAAATTAAGGGATAGCCTTTAACGAGGTTATGAATGCGCAGTATATCTCCTTTGCGAAGTTTACTGCTGGTAGACTCTAATAGTTCAAACCTAAACTCCCCCAAATACTGCATTCGTATCTTTCTTATTGAGGAATATTCAATTACCAGTTTATTGTTTAGTTCTAATTTATCTATTTCTATGGTCTCAATTTCATCAAATCCACTATCGTTATGAAGTAAATGATTATCTAACTCTGCCCAGTTTTTATACCCTAAATATTTTGCCAACATATCTAATGTGTGTAGGCGGGGTTTTTCGATTTCGCCGTAAAAGCCAAAAACTCTCTTTAGTGTACTAGAGCTTATGGGTAAATTATTATCTATCCTCATTACCTCAGCCAATACAGCACAATCTTTAGGATAGTTAATTTCTTTGCCAAATTTATTTTCTACAAGCTGTTTAATATCCGGTCTTAACATTTGCGAAAGAATATAAACTGCAAAAATGTAATTTAAAAATTTGTTTTCATAACATTTTAAGGTAAATATATAATAAGTGAACCATTTGAACTATCTGGCTTTTTTGAACTATTTGGATTTTTTGGATTATTAAGTAACGGTTTATAACTTGGTTATTTGCAAAAAATATTTTTCCTTATGAAAAAAGTTCTTATTTCTTTCTTTTTTTTTCAGTTTCTATACTAACCTATGCCCAAATACCCAATTATGTGCCTACCAATGGCCTTGTTGGCTGGTGGCCTTTTACAGGTAATGCCAATGATTTAAGTGGCAACGGCAATAACGGAACCGTGAACGGTGCAACCCTAACTACCGATAGGTTTGGTAACACTAATGCAGCATATAGCTTTGATGGTGTAAATGATTTTATTAGTATTCCTGATAATAATTCACTTGATTTTACAACAACTTACACAATCTCTGTTTGGGTGCAAATTCCTGACTATTCAACTCCTCAATTTCCTAATGGAAGTGGAAATACAGACGCTGTAAGAACTATATTAGGCAAGCCAAGAGGGGCCGGTTGGCAAACAGGGTATTCAATTAATAGTGTATACCAGGATCTTAGTAACAATTGTTCTCATGTAAATCATAATGGAACATCTCAAACCTTTGTAGTTTCAAACGCTCCCCTTCCGTTAAACACATGGATTAATATTATTGCAGTAAAAACACCTACTAATATTTCATTATACAGAAATGGTGTTTTGGAACAAACAACAAATACAACTTTAACATTAATAAATTCATCTGAACCTTTATATATAGGGAAAGAGTTTACAAATACAGCACCTGTAGACTGGTATAGATGGTTTAAAGGAAAGGCTGATGATATCGGCATTTGGAATAGAGCTTTAACACAGCAAGAGGTAACAAACTTGTATAATTCTTCATTACCTTCAAGCACCTGTTTACCATCGTATGTTCCAACTAGTGGTTTAGTGGGGTACTGGCCATTTTGTGGTAACGCTAGCGATGAGAGCGGCAACGGCAACAACGGTACAGTAAACGGTGCAACGCTGACTGCTGACAGGTTTGGGAACGCTAATAGTGCTTACAGTTTTGCTAATAATGGAAGTACTCCACAAAATATTCAAACACCTCTAGTTGGACCTACCGGTACGAGTGCTCGGTCTATATCTCTATGGTTTTTACAGAGTCAAAGTAATGGACCGTCAGCTGATTGGGTTTTAGGTGGATATGGGCAAAATTCACCTGGCCGTACCTTTATACCATTAATAGGGGCTGACAAAGCCGGAATGGACATAAGTAATAGTCAAGTATTTTATTCATCTAACACACTTGGTTCATGGCGAAATCTTGTTTTGGTTTATGACCCCTCTTTTGGAAATACTATTTCTGCAATAAAGGTATATCTCGATGGAGTTCTATTAAGTACCGTGTTCAGTTCTTTTAATCTAAGCACCATTTTAAATACCGGAACAGGTATAAATTTTTTTATTGGATCAAGTGTTTTAAACCAACAATTTATTGGTAAAATTGATGATGTTGGCTTTTGGAATCGCGCCTTAACCCAACAAGAAATAACAGATTTATATAATGGCGCATGCACCGCCCAAATACAACAAAACGATACCACCATTTGTGCAGGGCAAAGTATTACCTTAAGTGCCGATACAAGCAGCAGCAGCGGAATACAAGCTTGTGCCTCAACCAATTTGCCAAGTAATTTACAAACGGGCTTAGTGGCTTACTACCCCTTTTGCGGCAATGCTAATGATGCCAGTGGTAATGGGAATAATGGAACGGTAACTTCTGCCACTTTATCTACTGACAGAACTGGTGCAGCAAATACTTCATATTACTTTAACGGGAGTGCCCGTATAGCCAATAATAACAATGCCCTTCGCCAATTAATTGATGGTAATAACCCTTTTTCTGTTGGGCTATGGTTTAATCGGGATGCTTCTGGAAATAATGGAGGTGGCTTTGGTCTCTCATCTAATGTCTTTTTTTCATTTGATGGTAATAACGTAAGCCCATTTAAAAGAGTTTACGCTAGAATAGGGCAACCCAACGATACAACAACAGATATAGCTTTTGGTCGATATAATGCTAATACTATGGGAAGTATTGGGGACGTTGCTATTGATTATAAAACAAATGGATTTATCTCCCCAGGAACTTGGAATTATTTACTAGTAAGCTACGATGGTACTGATGTTAAAGTATACATCAATGGAGTTCAATTAACAACGATTTTATCAGACGGAAACTGGTACACAGGTTCGCAACGCAGAGCAACTACAATGGGAGGTCCAGACAACTTTGTAACAGGCTTTACTTTGGGCGACAACAATCAAAACAATGCAGCAAACTTTGCAGGTAAATTAGATGATGTTACATTGTATAATAGAGCATTAACATCCTCAGAAGTACTACAACTTTATACTTTATCAAACACCCAATATTTATGGAGTAATGGGGCTACTACACCTACTATTAATGTTAGTCCCACACAAACTACTACTTATACACTCACAGTTACTGAAAATGGAGTTAGCTGCACTGATAACGTAACCGTTACGGTAAACCCACTACCTACTCCAAGTATTTCGGGTACTAATAGCATCTGTTCAGGTGCCAGCACAACATTAACCGCCAGTGGTGGTAATAGCTATGTATGGAGTACTGGAGCTACTACAGCTTCTATAACCGTATCGCCCACCCAAACAACTACCTATACCGTAACAGCAACAGGTAGCAACGGTTGTACCGCTTCAACCAACCAAACGGTAACAGTTAATCCAGCCCCAACCCCAAGTATTTCTGGTACAAATAGCATCTGTTCAGGTGCCAGCACCACCTTAACTGCCAGCGGAAGTACAAGCTATGTATGGAGTACTGGAGCTACAACAGCTTCTATAACCGTTTCACCCACCCAAACCACTACTTATACCGTAACAGCAACAAATGGCAATGGTTGTACAGGCAACACTACCCGAACAGTAACAGTAAATCCACTGCCAACACCTAGCATTTCGGGTGTTAACGCTATTTGTGCAGGTGCCAGCACCACCTTAACTGCCAGTGGTGGTACCAGCTATGTATGGAGCAATGGCTCTACATCTAGCTCTATTACTGTATCGCCTACCCAAACTACTACCTATACCGTAACTGCTACCAATAGCAATGGTTGTTCAGCTTCTGTTAGTCAGGCAGTAACAGTAAACCCAGCACCAACACCAAGTATTTCAGGCACTAACAGTATCTGTTCAGGTGCCAGTACAACACTAACCGCCAGTGGTGGCAACAGCTATGTATGGAGTACTGGGGCTACTACCGCTTCTATAACGGTATCCCCTACTCAAACAACCACCTATAGCGTAACAGCCACAGGCAGCAACGGTTGTACGGCTAATGCTACCATAACAGTAACAGTTAATCCAGCACCCACACCAAGCATAACAGGCACTAATACTATTTGTTCAGGAAACAGCACCACATTAACTGCCAGCGGAGGTACAAGCTATGTATGGAGTACTGGAGCTACAACAGCTTCTATAACCGTATCGCCCACTCAAACCACTACCTATACCGTAACAGCAACAGGTATCAATGGTTGTACAGGCAACACTACTAGAACAGTAACGGTTAATCCACTGCCAACACCTAGCATTTCGGGCGTTAACACTATTTGCGCAGGCAATAGCACTACTTTAACTGCCAGCGGCGGAAGCAGCTATGCATGGAGCAATGGTTCTACATCAAGCTCTATTACTGTATCGCCTACCCAAACTACTACCTATACCGTAACCGCTACCAATAGCAATGGATGTTCAGCTTCTGTTAGTCAGGTAGTAACAGTAAACCCATCACCAACACCAAGTATTTCAGGTACTAACAGTATATGTTCAGGTGACAGCACCACGTTAACCGCCAGTGGTGGCAACAGCTATGTATGGAGTACTGGGGCTACTACCGCTTCTATAACGGTATCCCCTACTCAAACAACCACCTATAGCGTAACAGCCACAGGCAGCAACGGTTGTACGGCTAATGCTACCATAACAGTAACAGTTAATCCAGCACCCACACCAAGCATAACAGGCACTAATACTATTTGTTCAGGAAACAGCACCACATTAACTGCCAGCGGAGGTACAAGCTATGTATGGAGTACTGGAGCTACAACAGCTTCTATAACCGTATCGCCCACTCAAACCACTACCTATACCGTAACAGCAACAGGTATCAATGGTTGTACAGGCAACACTACCCGAACAGTAACAGTAAATCCACTGCCGACACCTAGCATTTCTGGCGTTAACACTATTTGTGCAGGCAATAGCACCACATTAACTGCCAGTGGAGGTACAAGCTATGTATGGAGTACTGGAGCTACAACAGCTTCTATAACCGTATCGCCCACCCAAACCACTACTTATACCGTAACAGCAACAAATGGCAACGGTTGTACAGCTTCTGTTAGCCAAGCAGTAACGGTAAATCCAGCACCAACCCCAAGTATTTCTGGTACAAATAGCATCTGTTCAGGTGCCAGCACAACATTAACCGCCAGTGGTGGTAATAGCTATGTATGGAGTACTGGGGCTACAACAGCTTCAATATCTGTTTCTCCATCCCAAACAACCACCTATAGCGTAACAGCCACAGGCAGCAACGGTTGTACCGCTTCAACCAACCAAACGGTAACAGTTAATCCAGCCCCAACCCCAAGTATTTCTGGTACAAATAGCATCTGTTCAGGTGCCAGCACCACCTTAACTGCCAGCGGAGATACAAGCTATGTATGGAGTACTGGAGCTACAACAGCTTCTATAACTGTATCGCCAAACCAAACAACCACTTACACAGTGACAGTAACCAATGGAAATGGTTGTAGTGCATCTACTAGCCAAACCGTAACAGTTAGCCCATCGCCAAGCCCAAGTATTACTGGTGTAAATAGCATTTGTTTAGGTGCTAACACAACCCTAACGGCTAGTGGAGGCAACAGCTATGTATGGAGCAACGGTTCAACATCAAGCTCTATTACCGTAGCCCCTAACCAAACTACTACATACACGGTAACTGTTTTTAATGGCAATGGCTGCTCTGCATCAGCTAGTCAAACGGTAACTGTATCAAATTCACCCTCAATAAACATTGCTGGTGTTACTTCTATTTGTCAAGGTAGTACTACAACGTTAACAGCCACAGGAGGCGTATCCTACACATGGAATACAGGGGCCACTGCAAATGCCATAACTGTATCGCCTAACCAAACTACTACCTATAATGTAACAGTAGATAATGGCAGTGGTTGTTCTTCTGACAGCTCAGTAACAGTAACTGTTTTACCAGGGCCTGTTTTAAGTATTTCAGGTACTAATACATTGTGTTCAGGTAATAGCACCACGCTAACTGTTAGTGGTGGAAATAATTACAGCTGGAGCAATGGTGCAACTTCAGCAAGTATAACTGTATCGCCAACCCAAACCACAACATATACGGTAACATCAAACAATGGAAACGGCTGCACTGCTATTACCAACATTACAGTAACAGTAAATCCAACTCCTGTAGCAACCATTACCCCTTCTGCTACAGTTTGTAGTGGCAGCTCAGTAGTATTAACTGCTACTGGTGGTGATAGCTATTTATGGAGCACAGGCTCTACCAATAGCTCAATAACTGTGTCACCTACACAAACTACTAACTACAATGTTGCTGTGTCTAATTTACAAGGCTGCACAACCAATGCCAGTACGTCTATAAACGTTGTACCTGCACTAACACCGTTAGATTCAATATACGGACCAACAGTGGTAGATACACTTCAACCTTATGCCTATTTTGTTACATTAGATTTTAATGCCGATGCCTACCAATGGATTACAAATTGTGGCACTATAACTACGGGACAAGGAACTAATTCTATTAATGTTATTTGGGATGATACAGCCAGTTGCGAACTAATAGCTATAGTTAGCAATGCGGGTTGTTCTGATACAATTTCAACTATAGTAAACCAAAACGTAACAGCCATAATTGAACAAGGCGTTCGAGATAACTTTTTTCTGTACCCAAACCCCGCTATCGAAAATATAACCATTAGCCTTAACAAGCCTGCTAATAATATAGCTATAGAGGTTTATGATATGTATGGAAAACTAATAATGGCTGAGGTTAATAAGTCGGGCAAACAGTTTGATTTAAACACCTCAACTATAGCATCAGGCGCATATTGCATAACACTAACTTTAGCTGGTATACAAAGCAGAGCTATGTTTATTAAGAATTAGTCTCTAAAATATCTTCTAACAAAAATCCCCACAACCTATAATTGTGGGGATTTTTACTTTTAGAACTACTTATTTCTTCAATCTTTCTTGTTTAACCCATACTTCATCAATCTGTATTTTGCCCCTTAAAATCTCTTTCTTCTTTTGGTTTTTCTCATTCATAAGTTTTGTCGATTATTTAGAAACCCTATCGGTTATCGTTCTTAATTTCTGAAAGTTCATACTTCTTCATTTTAATTTTATCCAATCTCTCAAAGAGTATTCGGTCCATCAATAAAAAGAGGGTTTTCTATTTGCAGATGCATTGGCTTTTATACTTCACAATGTCCATCTCAGGTAGATTGTGTAACTCTAGGTAAAGTTAAGATTTATTCACTCCCAGTATGCCGTTTATGGTCGTGAAATCATAAAAATTCTCTTCTCTTTCTGTTACGAAGTTTATTTTCATACTCGTTCTTTAAAATTTTTATTTGAGGGTTAATTGTTCCAGTATTTCATCATCATTGGAACCATCTTCCTCAATGTCTAAGTCTTCCCTGTCTTCCCCGTTCTAGCCCTCCCTTGCAACTGGGGCAGTTAAGAAATTGGTCTCCGACCGCTACTTTTTGTGATTCATTCCTGGATTTTTGTGCAATTTGCTAATTGGTAAATGCCGATATAAAAGCTGTTTTGGCAAATTATGGCGAAGCATAATTGGACTATTACAGATTTATAATCGGTATAACACCCCTTTTTTCAAACGTTTGGCGAAAAAGTTAAGGCGAGGTTTGCGGCCTCATACTTCTACCCAAGCTATATACGGCGGGCATCGGGCAAGGATAGCAACGAAAAGCCCACAGGGATGCGTAGGCACGGAGCAGACCGAGGACTTGCAGTGGATAGCCTGACCCGGACGCCCTTGGTAACTGGTTCATTTCAAGGTGATGCCGGTTTTGGCGGACGGGGGCACGCATGAAGAAATTAAAAATGATAAATTAAAAATTAGAATCTGTTCTATAATTATTGTCAAAAAAAATAGCCCCAGACCAAAACGATCCAGGGCTATTTTGAGATTGTATGCTGTGACTAAATTCCGTCGCCGTCGAGCAAATTGCCCAAACCACCTAGGATACTGCCTTCTTCTTTGCCACGGTGGGTGCCATATTCCAAAATTCGTCCGGCCAAACGGCTTACAGGCAAGGATTGGATCCACACTTTTCCGGGGCCGCGAAGGGTTGCAAAAAACAAGCCTTCACCGCCAAAAACCATGTTTTTTATGCCTTTTACAAACTGAATATCGTAATCTACATTTTTGGTAAAGGCTACGATACAACCGGTGTCTATTTTGATCAATTCGCCCGGTTGAAGCTCTTTTTCAATGATATGTCCGCCCGCATGAACGAAGGCCATACCATCACCTTCCAACTTTTCCATGATAAAACCTTCGCCACCAAAAAGTCCGGTGCCCAAGCGTTTTTGGAACTCGATGCCAATGCTCACTCCTTTGGCAGCGCATAAAAAGGCATCTTTCTGACAAATGATTTTTCCACCCAATTGGGAAAGGTCCATCGGTACGATTTTGCCCGGATAAGGTGCAGCAAAGTGAACCCGTTTTTTGCCCTGTCCGGCATTGGTAAAGGCTGTCATGAAAAGACTTTCGCCTACCAAAAGACGTTTTCCGGCTGAGAACAATTTGTTCATAAGGCCACCGCTATTTTGTTGGGAGCCGTCACCGAAAATGGTTTCCATATTGACCCCATCTTCCATCATCATAAAATTGCCCGCCTCCGCAATGGCCGTTTCTTGAGGATCAAGTTCGATTTCTACAACTTGCATTTCCTCACCGATGATTTTATAGTCGATTTCGTGGTTTTGCATGTGCTTAGTATTTGTTTTGTAAATGATTATTTATTGTTTTTGGGAAGGTTGTAACCGCGTTGTTTGGCCATATCTTCCAAGCGTTTTTGAAAATTGGATTTCGTAACGGGTTTTTTCTTGTTGTCTTCGATTTTTGCCCGAATGGCTTTTTCGTCGACAAGGAACCTAAAGGCATATTGCTGTCCGAAAGTTAGCAAGTTCCCTAAAGTGTAGTAATAGCAAAGTCCGCTGGATTGACTGTTCATTACTCCCAAGAAAATTACCGGCATTACATACATCATAATTTTCATTTGTTTGGCCATCATGTCGTCGCCCGAAGGTTGCATTTGCATGTTGACCATGGAGTACAGAACAGTTGTAATAGCCATTAGAATAGCAAACAAGCTTACGTGCTCGCCATAAATGCTGTTAATGATTGGCACATAACCAAAATCCCAAATACTGTCGTAGCTGGAAAGGTCGGTAGCCCACAAAAAGGGTTGGTGGCGCAATTCAATGGCTGCCGGGAAAAAGCGGAATACAGCCAAGGTAATAGGCAGTTGCAACAACATAGGCAAACAACCTCCCAAGGGATTGACGCCGGCTTTGCGATACAAGGCCATCTGAGCCTGTTGTTTTTCCATCGGGTCTTTGCCTTCGTATTTTTTGTTCAATTCGTCAATCTCTGGCTTCAACACACGCATCCGGGCACCGCTGAGGTAAGATTTGTAGTTGAGTGGGAAAAGCACCACTTTAACGATGATGGTTAATAACAGGATGATAATGCCATAAGAAAGGTCAAGTTTTTCCAAGCCATAGAAAATCCAAATCACCACCCGGTTGATCCATCCTAAAATGCCCCAGCCAAGCGGAACCAGTTTTTGCACGTTGTAATTGGAAAGGGTCTCGTAGTGGTTTGGTCCAAAATAAAAGGCTCCGGCATAGGTTTCGGTAGGTTTGTGGCCAAACGGAACAGGGAAAGTGGCCGAAATGGTTTTAACATAAGCCGAATTCTCGTCCATTTTGGTCTCCAAATTGATAGGGCCAGCAATGGATTTTGGGGCTAAGAAAACGGAGCTGAAAAACTGTTGTTTAAAGGCAATCCAGTTTAATTTGTTAGGTATGGTTTTTTTCTCGGATTTCCCTTCGCTGATATAGTCGGTTTCTTCGTCTTCAAACTGCCAATAAGCGGTACTGGCGGCACGTTCATTTTTTAGACTTTTCTCCAATTGGGGTTGATTCACCAACCATTCCAAATCCAAGGTATTGCTGCGTTCTTCAATTACATCTTGAAGTCCTACAAAGTTTACCTTAAAACCTACCAAATACTCGTCACCTTTCAAGGTATACACATATTCAAGGTATTTCTCGGGGCTTACCTCGAGGCGAATGGCAAAATTGGACGAATCCTTTCCGCTTACTTTGATGGTATTGCCCGAAGGTTTGAAATACAAATCGCCGGTATGCACTACGCGGTTGTTTTCAAAAAAGCTCAGTCCGAATTTGTTATCGTCGCCACTAAACAACTGCAAAGGTTTGTCGTTGTAATCCTTGTGCTTTTTCAGTTCTACTGATTTTACGCGTCCGCCTTTGGATGAAACGCTGATTTTCATTACCTCGTTTTCCAAGGTGTAGATTTCTTCTTTACCAATCAGGTTGGAACCGAAGGCACCGTATTGTTTTACCAAAACCGAATCGGGTAAAACCGAGTCTTTGGGTAGTTGTTCGAGAGGTTTGGCTGCTTGCGTTGCTTTTTTGGCCAGGGTTTCCTTTTGTTTTTCCACTTGGGCTATGGAATCCTGTTTGCGTTTTGCTGCCTCAATTTCTTCTTTAGTAGGCTGATTGTAAATGCTAAAGCCAATAAAAATGGCCATGATTAAAACCAGACCTATGATTGAATTTCTGTCCATGCGTTATCGAAAATCGGGCGGCAAAGATAGCTTGGTAAGTTTGTGTTTTTTGTTTCCTTTGTTAAAAAAATATAGCGTAGCCTTTAACTTGCAAAATGGGTGGCATGCGTAGGCTTTTTTTAGGCCCAACAATTCTACTTTTGGGTGCCGAATGAAAGAGGATATTGTTACGTTTGTCGCTGAATAAAAACAACATCAACTCCAAAACAAAAACTTATGCGCTCTTACTTTAGCCGACTCTACCAATACGATTATTGGGCCAACACCATTATTCTTGATTTTTTGACCAAATCGCCTGAAGTAACCGAGAAGTCCCGGAAATTGATTTCCCATGTGGTGGCCGCACAAGCTATTTGGCTGGCTCGGTTTACAGAAAAGCACTTTTCCGGAGGTGTTTTCGACATTCTTTCCTTCGATGAGCTTAGGGAATTGGCCTTGGCTAACCAAGAAGCCATGCAAGAATTTATAAGTTCGTATGCAGAAGAAAGTTTTTTAAATCCATTACACTATAAAAGTATCAAAGGCGATGCGTTTTCGAATACAATGGCCGATGTGTTAACCCATGTAGCCAATCATGGAAGCCATCACCGGGCACAAATTCTGTCGGATATGAAACCCTTGGTCGATACTTTGCCTATAATTGATTTTATTGCCTTTGCCCGTTTAAATCCTTGATTTGGTGGACCAGCCCGACGTTTCGATTATTATTGTAAATTATAATACCTGCGACCTGCTCAGGAATTGCTTGAAATCTATTTTTAGGTATTCGGCTCCGGTGGCTGTGGAGGTGATTGTGGTAGACAATGATTCCAAAGATCAAAGCGAGCAAATGGTGAAATCCGAATTCCCCGAGGTGAAATGGATTCAAACCGGTTACAACGCCGGGTTCGGAAGGGCCAATAATATCGGTATTCGCGCTGCAGCAGGCGAATACGCCTTGATTTTGAATTCCGATACGGAGTTTTTTGAAGGCACTCTTCCTGTTTCTTTGCAATGCCATAAAGCTTTGGAGCGAAAAGGACAGGTTGGGGTGAGCTCTTGCGCCATGGTCGACGATACCGGAAAGGTTCTATTCAATTCCAATAGCAGCACCCCTTTTATCAAAAAACTTTGGGATGCCAATGCTTTGGTGATTGCTTTCCGAACCAAAATGGGAATCAAACCGCCCGATATCGAAGCCATTCGACTTAAACAGCATGGGAAAAGCCATGAATCGGAGTGGATTGGCGGTGCATTTTTGCTGTTCAATGCCCAGTTGTTTAAAGAGATGGATTTGTTGCTGGATGAAGATTTTTTTATGTACGGAGAAGATATTGAATGGTGCGAACGCCTGCGCAGAAACGGGTTGCGCCATTATTTTTATACCGATACCACTGTTTTGCACTACGATGGCGGAAGTCCCAACCCTTCCAAAAACAGGGTGGCTCAAGTAAGTATTTCAAGTTGGTTATGTATGAAGAAGGTGAAAGGAAATGCTTATTTTTTGATTTATATCTTGTTGCTTTGGTTCAATTTTGCCTTGGATGAATTGCTTTTTAGCTTAGCAAAATCGAGGCGGGCCGCCACAGAGCAGGAGTTAAAGGCAAAAGAGGAAAGAGATTTTATGAAGTCATTGGTAAAATCGTATTTTTGGAAGATAGGATTTGAATACAGCCGTTCACCGTCTACGGCAAAGAATTACCTGAAATATGCCCCTTAAGAGAATAAAAAAACGACTTGAACGAAGCCGAGAGCAGAAGGATTGGTTGGCCCAGCTCAAGTTGGAGGTAAGCCAGATAAGGAAATTGTCCAATGTTTTGGTGCTTTCTCCTAAGCCAACTGGTATGAATTGGCGTGGTGTAACCAATGCTACCAAGGGATTATTTGGAGAAGCCGTATTAGAAATACCGCATTATTATTCCAATTCCGTTTTAACCGACCAGCAAAACTTAGACTTGATAATGGTACTGGCCGAGCTGAATTTTGACCAAGTAATCGCTAGTGGAACCCATACTTATTTTTTGGATATTCTCCACGAATACAAACACATCTCGGGTCGCACTACCGGCGCTATTTTTCATGGTGCCCTAACTGAACTGCATGAAGATGCCCATCGCGTAAAAGCTTTTTCCCGTTTGGTGCATTTGGCCAACGAAGGAACCATCGATAAACTAGGCTTTGTGAAAAAAGGATTGGCCGAAACTTTGTCGAAACTTACCAAAGCTACCTGTTACAACCTCAACCTAAAAAGCGTTTTACCTGATTTGCCCCAAGGGAATAAAATGAGTTCCGATCGCATTAAAGTGGCCATTCCCGGTGTAAGTAATTTCAATAAAAACCTCAATAACCAAGTGGCCGCTGCCTTGTTGCTTGAAAATTCGGAAGTGCATGTGTGGGGCCATGGCCATGATTTTGATATGTGGGAAATGAACCACCGTATCGTAAACCACGAGCACAGCAGCCATAAGGAATTTCTGGAAACCCTTTCCCAATGTGATTTGGCGCTGTATTTGTCGTTTAGCGAAAGCTGGGGACAAGTGATTACCGAATGTTTGGCCCTCGGAATTCCTTGTTTGTGCAGCGACAACAATGCAATCCTCGACGATGCACCTGATTTGAAAGCGGCCTTGGTGGTGTCCTACAACGACAATCCCAATTTAATCGGCGAAAAAATGCGGACCGTTCTGGCCACCAGAAATGAACTTAAACCGGCCTTACTGCAACATGCGGCCCAATTAAATACCATTGCCGATACCAAAAAGGAACTGTTTTTGAAGGATTTGAAAAATTCCCAATCGCCTTCCTTACCGCCTTCCAAGGCCAACCCAAAATTGTCTTTTAAATTATTCAATTAAGCATGAAAACCATTCTTATAACAGGTTCCACTTCCGGTATCGGGTTCGAAACGGCAAAGGCCTTGGCCAAACAAGGAAATTCGATTTTCGTGGTGGGCCGCGATAAAACCAAGGTCAATTCAACCATCGATTCCTTGAAAACACTCTTCCCGCAAGGCAATCACCTTGGCTTTGTTGCGAATTTGAGTTCACATACCCAAGTAAGAAACCTAGCCCAAGAGGTGAAAAGTAAATGCTCCCAACTGGATGTGCTGGTAAATAATGCTGGTGCATATTATACCGAACAGCAATTTTCGGAAGATAAAATCGAGATGACCTGGGCAACCAATCACTTGACCTATATGTTGTTGGTGCACGAATTGATGGATTTGCTGAAAGCCGCACCCAAAGCTCGAATCGTGAATGTAGCCTCTCACTCCCACTACAATGGAAAAATGAATTTTGACGATATTTCCTTATCTAAAAAATGGAATGGGTACAAAGCCTACGAGCAAAGTAAATTGGGTAATGTGTTGTTTACCATGGAATTAGCTGAGCGGTTAAAGGGCACCAATATCACCGTAAATGCCTTGCACCCGGGTGTTGTTAAAACCGATATTGCAATCAAAAATGGGGCGTGGTATGCCCGACTTTTTTGGGGCTTAATTAAAAATTTTGTGGCCATTTCTATCGAACAAGGGGCCGCAACTTCTATTTTCCTCGCCAGTTCGCCCGAGGTGGAAGGCGAAAACGGAAAGTATTGGGATAAATGCAAACACAAATGGCAAAGCAAATTTTCTCAAACCCCTGGATTGAAGGAGCAATGCTGGGCCTTTAGCTGCAAGCAGTTGGGTTTGCCCGAAAATTGGAACTAAACCAAGGTTCCTGCTGTCTCACCTGGATGTTGTTAATCTTAGTTTTTTAAGAAAGGGATTTGGCGGGCCCCCAGCCACCCAATACAGTTGCATCGATATAAAACCTTTTGGCATGGGGTGGCTGGGGCCAGGCTTTCGGCGCTAGTCCTCGGTCTGCTCCGTGCCTACGCATCCCTGTGGGCTAGACTGCCTCTATCCTTGCCCGGACCTCCGTTCCAGCTTTGTGCTAGAATTTGGCTTTCGCTATTCTTCCCCCTTTCTCCTATGTTTAATGCAAGAAGCAAACCCAAGCCTTTTATTTTCAACCCAGATTACGCATTCGGAAGGCAAAAGCGATAAACCATATAACATCTCTTAACTTCGAGCGAACCTCAAATATTCTACCTTTGCCCGCTATGCCAGAAGTTTATCTAACCCGAAAGGAACATTTTAACGCTGCCCATCGCCTTCACCGTGCCGATTGGAGCGAAGATGAAAACGAACGTGTATTCGGTCGCTGCGCCAATGCGAATTGGCACGGACATAATTTTACACTTTTGGTTACTGTGAAAGGTACTCCCAATCCTGATACAGGCTTTATTATCAATTTAAAAGATTTGGCTGTTCTTATACAGCAAGAGGTCATTGTGAAACTAGACCACAAAAACCTAAATGTGGATGTTCCTTTTATGAAGGGCATTTTACCCAGTACCGAAAATTTGGCTATCGAAATCTGGAAAATTCTGGATCCTTTGATTCAGGCCCACCATGCCAAACTATTTGCTGTCCGTATTTTCGAAACCGAAAACAACTCGGTGGAATACCGCGGCGAATAGCTCCTTACCATGCTACCATTTTTATGACATACAGACAAAACAAACAAAACAAAGGCTACGAAAAGATTGACCGGTATGACGAGAAAACAACAAGAATCCTGTCCGACAATTACCAATCTATTCTGAAAGACCTTGGCGAAAATCCAGACCGGGAAGGCTTGGTGAAAACGCCCGAACGTGCGGCAAAAGCCATGCAATTTCTAACTTCCGGCTATGATATCGATCCGCGGGATATCATCAAATCGGCTCTTTTCAAGGAAGATTACAGCCAAATGGTGCTGGTGAAAGACATTGAATTGTACTCGCTTTGCGAACACCACATGCTACCTTTCTTTGGTAAAGCGCATATTGCCTACATCCCAAATGGACAAATCGTTGGGCTCAGTAAACTTCCTCGTGTAGTGGATGCTTTTGCGCGTCGCTTACAAGTGCAAGAAAGGTTGACCAACGAAATCAGGGATTGTATCCAAGAAACACTTCATCCCAAAGGAGTGGCAGTAGTAATCGAATGTGCTCACTTGTGTATGCAAATGCGCGGGGTGCAAAAGCAAAATTCGGTTACCACTACCTCGGCTTTTACAGGTGAGTTTATGGAGGATAAAACCAGAAGCGAATTTATCCGACTGATTTCGTCCGATCTGCATTAGGCTAAATTATTTTTTGGGTCAATTAGCTCCCTTCCAAAAGGGTTGCTTGGCTTTGCTTTGCCTAAAAATGCCCAAGTTGTTTCGGTACAAGCACCGGTTAGGTTTACAGAATGACACGTTTGAAAGAGTATCTAAAAATTAATCATTTCTGGGATACTGACCGTGCATTGTCTTTTGAAGAATGGTTAATTCTTATACCAAGGCTTATTTAATGAGCGTCACTCCGGGCAACGATAGAGCCAAATACCCCGGAGGAAGGCGGAGGCACGGAGCCTTCCGAGGAGTATGGGCGATAGCGTGACCTTTTCGCCTAGCAGAATGGTAAAATCAAGGTGTAAATGGTTTTGGGCGAAAAGGGGCCCGCCAAATCAAAATAAAATCCCTAAAACTAAAATGAAGGCCAAAAAAAAATCCAAGCCGACGCGACCCACCCCAATAGATCTAGGTCTGGCTTGGATTTTTAATGAGACTAAAACGATTGATTACAAGGCTCTTACAGCTCTTTTGAACTGCTTTCCACGGTCTTCGTAGTTGTCGAACAAATCAAAACTTGCACAGGCAGGTGATAATAAAACAGTATCGCCTTTCGTGCCGAATTTGTAGGAATAGCGCACGGCATCGTCAGCATTGTCGGTTTCAACGATGTTAGGCACCAAGTCTTTGAAGGCCTCGATGATTTTTGAATTGTCTTTTCCAAGGCAAACAATGGCTTTTACTTTAGCTTTCACGAGGTCGCGAAGTTCGTTGTAATCGTTTCCTTTGTCTTGTCCGCCTGCAATCCAAACAGTAGGGGTTTGCATGCTTTCCAAAGCGTACCATGTACTGTTGACGTTGGTGGCCTTGCTGTCGTTAATAAATTGAATACCAAAAACCTTGGCTACGGGTTCCATTCGGTGCTCCACGCTTTCCATATCGCTCATACTTTGGCGGATACTTTCGCTGCGGATTTCAACCAATTTGGAGCCAATACCGGCAGCCATTGAGTTGTAGGTGTTGTGTTTTCCTTGCAGTGCTAATTCTTCTATAAACATGGTAAAAATTGAGTTTGGGGTTTTTATGATGATTTGATTGTTTTCGAGGTAGGCGCCTTGTTCCACTTGGGTTTTAATGGTAAAGGGATAAAGCTGTGCTTTGATTTCGAAGGATTTCATTGCTGTGGCCGTTATCTCGTCGTCGGCACAGTAGATGAAAGCATCTTCTTGGGTTTGGTTTTGTAAAATCCTGAATTTGGAATGCACATAATTCTCAAGTTTGTATTCGTACCGATCGAGGTGGTCGGGGGTGATGTTGGTTAAAATGGCAATGTGGATGCGACTGTTGATCATTCCATCCAATTGGAAGCTGCTCAGTTCCACCACATAGAATTCCTTCTTTTCGGTGGCAACTTGCAAGGCCAGGCTTTTACCTACGTTACCAGCTAGTCCCACATTGAAGCCTGCCTTTTCCAAAATGTGGTAGGTAAGCAGGGTGGTGGTAGTTTTTCCGTTTGTTCCGGTAATGCCTATGATTTTGGCCGTGGTGTAGCGGAGTGCAAATTCAATTTCGTCGATTATCAATGTGCCTTTTTCCCTTAACTTCTTGATTAAGGGTGCCTTTTCAGGTATGCCGGGCGATTTGATAATTTCATCGGCCTGCAGGATTCGTTCTTCGCTATGTTGGTTTTCTTCGAAAGGCAGCTGGTGTTCCTGTAAGAAAGCTTTGTATTTGTCTTTTATGGCTCCTTTGTCCGAAACAAATACCTCATAACCTTGCTGTTTGGCCAATAAGGCCGCCCCGCATCCGCTTTCGCCGGCACCCAAAATCGCTATGAATTTTTTGTCCGACATCCTATCTTAATTTCAAGGTTACGATGGTTAATACAGCCAACATCACGCCTACAATCCAGAAGCGGGTTACGATTTTACTTTCGTGATACCCCATTTTTTGGTAATGGTGGTGCAAGGGCGACATTTTGAAAATTCTCCTTCCTTCCCCATATTTCTTTTTGGTGTATTTGAAGTAGCTTACCTGCATCATTACACTGAGATTTTCAACAAGGAAGATGCCGCACAATACTGGAATCAATAGTTCTTTGCGAATGGCAATGGCGAATACGGCAATAATGCCACCTAGGGCCAAACTTCCGGTATCGCCCATGAACACGTAGGCTGGAAATGAATTGTACCAAAGAAATCCTACACAGGCTCCAACAAAGGCCGACATAAACACTACAAGTTCACCTGTGCTTGGTATATACATGATGTTGAGGTAGTCGGCGAATACGGTATTACCGCTTACATAGGCTAAAATGCCCAAGGTGGCACCTATAATAGCGGAGGTGCCTGTTGCCAGTCCATCCAAGCCATCGGTGATGTTGGCTCCATTTGAAACTGCAGTTACAATGAAAATCACAATTGGTATGAAAATTAACCAAGCATAATCCCTAAGGTCTTCGCTAATCCAAGTAATAAGGGTGGCATAGTCGAATTCGTTATGTTTAAAGAAGGGAATGGTTGTTTTTAAGGATTTGGAATTTTCTTTGGCATATACAGATTCTTTGAAGAAGGCCGTTTGATTTGGGTTTTTTGCCAGTTCTTGTGCGGTGATGGTTTCCGAGCCGTGGACTAATTTTTCCTTGATTACTACATGTTTGTTGAAATAAAGGGTAATGCCAACGATTAATCCAATACCAACTTGACCTACGATTTTTAGACGGCCGGGCAAACCTTCTTTATCCTTTTTAAATACTTTGATATAGTCGTCCATGAAGCCAATTAGCCCTAACCATACTGTTGAGGCTAGCATGAGTACGATATAAACATTGCCGAGCTTGGCAAACAAAAGGGTAGGAATAAGGATAGAGGTAAGGATGATAAGTCCGCCCATGGTTGGGGTGCCTTGTTTTTGCATTTGACCCTCCAATCCCAAATCCCTTACTGTTTCTCCGATTTGTTTCACACGGAGAAAACGGATTAGGTCTTTACCCCAGATCATGGTAATAAGCAAGGAACTCAACAAGGCCAAAGCCGCTCTGAACGAGATGTATTTGAACACACCGGCCCCAGGGAGGTCGTACGCTTTGTCCAAGAAGTCGAATAAGTAGTAGAGCATTGGGTTAGATTGGGTTTATTTCAGGTTTTTGAATTCGTTTTGCAATTCGATCCAGTCGTCGAAGGGGTGTTTCACACCTTTGATTTCTTGGTAATTTTCATGTCCCTTTCCGGCAACCAGAATAATATCTTTTGGTTGGGCCATCATCACGGCGGTACGTATTGCTTCGTGCCGATTGGAAATCGTGATCGCTTTGCGAACATTCTCACCTTCCAAACCTTTTTTCATTTGGTTTAGGATTTCTTCCGGATCCTCATTTCTGGGATTGTCAGAGGTAAGAATGACTTTATCGCTTTGGTTGGCGGCGATTTTGGCCATAATGGGTCTTTTGCCGGCATCTCTATTGCCTCCGCAGCCCACGACTGTAATTAGGGTTTCACCACCTTGACGCAATTCATTGATGGTACTTAATACATTTTCTAAGGCATCAGGGGTATGGGCATAATCCACAATGGCTGTAATGCCGGTAGTAGATTTAATGGTTTGAAAGCGTCCGGGTGGTGGTTCAACCAGACTGAGTGCTGTCAAAGCATGCATTTTTTCAATACCGAGCAACATGGCTGTAGCATAGGCGGCGGTGAGGTTGTAGGCATTGAAACCACCCACTAATCGGGTGTGGATTTCCGTATTGTCCATATTCAAAACCAGTCCGCTGATATGGTTTTCAATCACTTTGCAGCGAAAGTCGGCCATGGATTGTAAGGCGTAAGTTTTGCGGTTTGCCTTGGTGTTTTGCATCATGAACAAACCATTTTTGTCGTCTTTATTAACCAATGCAAAGGCATTTTCACCTAACCCATTAAAGAACTCTTGTTTGGCATTTCGGTAGTTTTCGAAAGTGCCATGGTAATCGAGGTGGTCGTGTGTTAGGTTAGAGAATATTCCACCTGTAAATTCCAATCCAGAAATGCGGTATTGCACCACGGCATGGGAGCTCACTTCCATGAAGCAGAACTGGCAACCTTCATCTACCATCAGTTGCATCAATTCATTGAGTTTAAGTGCATCGGGAGTGGTGTGGGTAGAGTGCATTTCTGTTTTCCCCACCATATATTTGACCGTAGAGATCAAGCCACATTTAAAGCCCAATTGGGTAAACAGGTTGTAAAGGACTGTTACGGTAGTTGTTTTCCCGTTTGTTCCGGTTACACCCACCAATTTCAGTTTGGCTGAAGGACAATCGTAAAAGTTAGAAGCAATGATGCCTAAAGCCTGAGCGCTATTTTTCACTTTTACGTAGGTCACCCCTTCTTTAAATTCGGCAGGTAATTCTTCGCAAACAATGGCAATGGCTCCTTTTTCTACTGCCCCAGCAATAAATTGATGGCCATCACTGGTTGTTCCCTTAACTGCAATGAAAAGGCTGAACTTTTCCACAGCACGGCTATCGAAGCAAATCGAAGTAACTGCTAGGTGTGTTGTTCCCACCACATCTACCAGTCCGGCTTTATAGAGTATGTCAGATAGCAGTTTCATGCTTATGAGAAATTCAGCGTTATTTTTTGTCCTTTTATCAGTTTAGAGCCAGCAGGAAGACTTTGTGAACTAACCTTTCCAAATCCTTTTGTTTCCACCTGTAGCCCTAGGTTTTCTAGGATATACAGAGCGTCTTTAATACCCATTCCGCTTACATCTGGAATTTGTGCTTCCTTTACTGGGCGAGGCTTCAGATTCAATACCTTTTGGGTGGAGCTTGTTTCGGCCAAAAGGTTAGGTTCCATTTGGTTACGAACCGGAATATTTGTTTTGTTTGTCAGGGTATTTGCAGTGGACGAGTAAGTAGTTTTGATTGGAGGTAATCCTTGTTCAGCAAACAGGCTATCCTTCTCCAATTCCTTGTGAAGCTTAATGGAAGTAGAGTATACCTTATCTGCAATTTCTTTGAAAACCGGTCCAGCGATTACGTTACCATAATAAGCTGCCCCTTTTGGATTGTTTATAAGCACAATGCAGGAATACAAAGGCTTGTCGGCCGGGAAATACCCAACGAAGCTGGCTCGATAAATTTTGCCGTTTTCCCCTTTGTATCCTTTGTCATCATTGGCAACCACTGCTGTACCTGTTTTACCGGCAATGGTGTAGCTAAGTCCTTTTAAATTACTGGCTGTTCCGCCTTTACTTTGAACTACCCCTTCCATCATTTTGCGTAAGGCATTAACTGTAGCAGGACTGCAAACTTGATGGTTTAGAATTTCAGGTTTTGTTTCCTTCACCACTCCACCTTTGTTTAATATCCGTTTCACGAAATGAGGTTTTACCATCACACCGTTGTTGGCAATGGCATTGTATAGCGTTAGGGTTTGGAGTGGTGTAATCAATACCTCATATCCAATGCTCATTTCAGGCAAGGTTGGGCAGCTCCAGGATTTGTCTTCTGTGTTTTTGATGTAAGGATTGGCTTCCCCTGGGATATCGATTCCTAATTTTTGGTGAATGCCGGTGTTGTAGATATGTTTGATAAAGGCTTGCGGTCCGCGGGCAGTTCCTTTGCCAAAATACTTGGTTATCATGCCCGAGAAGGCCACATTGCTTGACACTTCAAAAGCCCTTTGGAGCGAGATAGTGCCATATCCACCTTCGTGGCTATCATGGATAGTTACATCCTTACAAAAGGTTAGAGTGCCACCTGAGGTATTGAAGGAATCGGTTGGTTTTACACCTTCCTCCAGCAAAGCCATGGCCGAGAGCAGTTTAAAGGTAGAACCAGGATCTGTTGCTTTTCCTACGGCGATATTTTCTGCCTCACGGTAAACACCTTCTTCTTTTTCATCTGCTTTTAGGTTGGCAATCGCTTTGATTTCACCAGTAGCCACTTCCATCAGAATGGCGCAACCGTAGTCGCATTTATGCAGCACCATTTGCTTCATCAGGGCATTTTCAGCCACATCTTGGATATTTACATCAATGGTTGAAACCACATCATGGCCATCCAAAGGTTCCACTTCGTTTTCAGAGTGAAGTGGTTTCCAAACTCCCTTGGCGATTTTTCGCATCAATCTGGACCCATTCTTCCCACACAACAAACTGTCGTAGTAGCCTTCCAAACCAACAGCTACATTCTTTTTACCTTTTAATGAATAGCCAACGGTTCGGGATGCCAGTATTCCATATGGTTTTTCTCTTCGGCTTTTTTGAAGCGCGATTAAACCTCCTTTGTTTTTTCCAAGGTTTAGAATGGGTAATGCTTTTACCTTTTTAAGTTGGCCATAGGTCACATTTCTTTTTAGTAAGAAATAATGGTCTTTTCTTTTTCGGGCACGCAGCAGTTCCTGTTTGTATTGTTTCTGAGTTTTTTCACCAAACACATTGGCCAAACCGAGTGCAAGGCTGTCAATTTTTTCATCGAAGTATTCTTTATCCACCGAACCGGTAGCTGCATCAAACCTCAATTCATAGATAGGATAAGAAGTGGCCAATAGATTTCCATCTGCTGAAAAGATATTGCCTCTTTCCGCGATGATTACTTCCTTGCGGGTAGATAGTTTTTTTGATTTGGCCTTCCAGTAATCACCTTGAGCGAATTGTAGGTGGGCAACCCGGCCAATAATAGCAAAGCCGAACAAGAACAATCCTGCTCCTGTGAGGTAAACCCTCCATAAGATGTCGTTCTTTGCTTCCACTATTATTTATTAATTACTATTTTTTTAGGTGGTTCCACGCTTTCTTTCAGGTTGCTTTGTATAGCAAGGGTGGCAACTTCACTTTGTTTGCTTCTTTTCATCAATTCACTTTTTCCGGTGATGTATTCGCTTCGGAGTTCTTTTAAGTCGTTTCCGGTTTTATTGATTTGAATGATGGTTTTTTCGGCGTAGTAGCTATTGGCGATGTACATGATGCCAATCCCCATGAAAAAGAGTATATATGGAAGATTTCTGACTACATTTTCCGTAGTCAAAAAACTGCCATCCATGATACTGAGCAGGGTTTTTGAAAATTTGCTTTTGCTCATTTGTTTATCCTTTCATTTCTGCTATTCGCAGTTTTGCACTTCTAGATCTATTGTTTGTTTCTAATTCGTCAGTTCCCGGAACGATGGGCTTGTTGGTTAAGATGGAGAAGACCGATTTGCTATTGCCGTAGAGGTCTTTTTCTTCCTTTCCTTCTGTATTGCCAGTTTTGATGAAGTTTTTTACCATTCGATCTTCTAGGCTGTGGTAGGAAATGACAACCAATCTGCCTTTTGGTTTTAGTACAGCGGTAGATTGGTCAAGTAGGGTTTTTAATACCTCCATTTCCCCATTTACCTTAATTCGAATGGCTTGGAAAAGCTGGGCCAAGAACTTGTTTCGTTCTTTTGGGTGTACCAATCCTTCGAGCAGTCCTGTTAATTCAAGGGTTGAATGGATTTTGCTATTCGACCTATGAGAAATAATGATACCTGCTACTTTGGGAGCATTATAAACCTCACCGAATTCTCTAAAAGTCTGGATGAGTTCTTCTTTATCCGCTCTATTGATAAATTCAAATGCCGAATGTTGGGAAGATTGGTCCATTCGCATATCCAAAGGGCCATCCATTCGAATGGAGAAACCTCTGTCGGCTTGGTCGAATTGATGGGATGATACACCAAGGTCGGCTAGCAATCCATCAATGGGTAGTGCTTTCAGGTATTCCAAATGATTGGAAATAAATTGAAAGTTGCTGTGGACCAATTGAAACCGAGCATCATTCAAGTCATTCTTTAAAGCATCTGCATCTTGGTCAAAGGCTATCAATCGACCATTTGGGCCTAGTTTTTCTAGAATAGCATTCGAATGTCCACCTCCACCAAAGGTTACATCCACATACGTTCCGTTGGGCTGGATGTTTAAACCATCCAAGCACGCTTGTAAAAGAACGGGGTTATGATACATTGTCCTCAGCTTGTGGCTTTCCTCCACCCAGCACTTCTTCGGCTAGGTTTCCAAAAGCATCGGGGTCATAACTGTTCATCAGTTCGTTGTAGGCTTTTTCGCTCCAGATTTCGACTTTGTTATCGACATGGGCAGCTAGCACTACATCTTTTTCAATTCCAGCATAGGCCGCCAAGCGTTTTGGTAGAAGCACCCTGTTGCTCGCGTCAACTTCCAAGGTAGTGGCGCCATTGCTGTATTGTCTGATGAAATCGTCGTGTTTTCTGTTGAATCGGTTTAGCCCATTGATGTCAGAGACAATTTTTTCCCAGGCATCAATTGGGTACAAAACCAAGCAACGTTTAAACACGCTACGGTTTACCACAAACTTTCCACGGGTATTTTCCGGCAATTGCTTCAACAGGCCAGAAGGTAGAGCCAGTCTGCCTTTAGCGTCCATTGTGCAATCAAATTCTCCGGTTAAAATGGCCATGAAAAAATTTCAGTTGGTAAAAGTAAGGAGGAAATTCCCACATTTTCCCACTTTCTGCCACTTTGTTAAAAACTTTTTGAATTTATGGGGTAAGAAATGGCTGAGTTACCTGTTAAATCAGCCGTTGCCAAGGTGGGAGATTCAAAATAAGTTGTTGGCAACCTAAATAATTACCTAGCTATTGGTATTTGGATTTTTTTAAATATGTTTGCGGATTAAAATTTTTACGATTCAATGAAAAAATTAGTATCGGTTCTATTCTTATTAGTTATTGTTGGGATGAAATCAGTTTTAGCCCAAAATGCTAGTCCAAAGACTCATTTCGAGTTTATTAAAGAAGCAAGTTCAGAAAGTAAGGATCATACCTTAAAAATGATGCAAGTGGTTGATTTAGAGCGCTTCCGATTGTTGGATCAAAGACGGAAGATTGAAGTGTATGATGGAACTATTATTGAGCTTTATTCGGCTAATGAATTGAGAGAAAGGTATCAGCGCAAGCCATCTCCAACTAATAAATTATGGACACCTGGTTTGCCAAATCTTATTATGAAATACGATACGGAAACTCAAAGGCCAACTATAGTAGAATTGAATTAATTATCCCCATACCTAAAAAAATGAATAAATTTTATACTGCCATCTTAGTTTTAGCAGGATTATTTTTCTTATACAACCCTATTAGGGCTCAGCAAACTGTTTTAATTAGTCAGGGAGGGACTGTCAATACTTGTTCTGCAAACTTTTTTGATAGTGGAGGGTCAGGTTCTGCCTATGGAAGCAATCAAGATTTCACAACTACAATTTGCGGAGATGGAAGTGCCACTCCATTATATGCAATTTTCAATGCATTTAATTTGGAGAATACTTACGATTTTCTTTATATATACGATGGTCCAACAACTGGTTCAACTTTGGTTGGCCAATATACTGGAACAACATCACCTGGGACTGTTACATCTACTTCTGGTTGTTTGACTTTTAGATTTACGTCTGATGGGTCGGTGCAAAATGCTGGTTTTTCTGCTACCATTGGTTGCGGAACCATTGTGGTGCCTCCTGGGCCATCAACTACTTGTGCTGGAGCGGGCGGAGCTTGTTTAAGCAGTGCTATTACCTTTCCTGCAGGAACATCAGGTGGAACTGCAGAAACAGGGCCGAACTATGGATGTTTGTCTACTAGGCCTAATCCAGCTTGGTATTATTTCCAAGTTGGTACAAGTGGCAGTATTACCATTGACCAAAGTAATTCAAGTGGAATTGATGTTGATGGTGCTATTTGGGGGCCATTTTCGGATCCTTCCACTGGATGTGCCAGCCTTTCTGGCCTCGCTCCAATTGCTTGTGATTATGCGATTAGTTCAACTTTTTCTTTAACCATTCCAAATGCTCAAGCTGGCGAGTATTACCTAATTTTAATTACTAACTTCAATGGAGGGGCAACAAATATTACCTTTAGCCAAAACCCAAGCAGCACAGGTAGCACAACTTGTAATGCTTTGTGTAACATTTCAGCATTTACTGGTTCCGCCGCATCTTGTACTGCTGGAACTAATACCTACAATGTGACGGGTACGCTTACCTTTACAGATCCTCCTTCAACTGGTACACTAACTTTCTCAGATGGCGTTAATCAAACGGTTATAAACGCCCCATTTACCTCTCCTTATAACTATACGATTACTGGCATAACTGCAGATGGTGCATCGCATACTGTGAACGCGGTATTCTCAGGATCTTCGGCTTGTAATGCTCAAGTAACTTATACTGCCCCTGTTTCTGCTTCTACTACTGTAACAGGTACCACTACCATTTGTTCTGGTGCTACCACTACGCTTTCAGCTGGTGCTGGTTTTTCATCCTATGCTTGGACTGGACCATCTGGATTTACCGCAACAACTCAATCTGTTACTGTATCCAATGCAGGTTTATACACAGTTGCAGTAACAAATAGCAGCGGATGCACAGGAACAGCCTCTGCAACTGTTACAACTAATGCTGCCCCAACCCCTACAATTACAGGAAATTTAAACGTTTGTAATGGCAGTTCTACCACATTAGATGGGGGAGTAGGTTTTACAACCTATGCTTGGTCTGGACCAAATGGTTTCTCTGGCAATACACAAACAGTATCTGTTACAGTGGCTGGTACCTACACCTTAACAGTTACTGATGCAAGCGGTTGTCAAGGCACAACAACAGCTACTGTAGTGAGTGGTAGTGTTACAGTGAATATTACTGGTCCAACCACAATCTGTCAAGGTGCAACCGCAGCTTTAGATGCTGGTGCAGGTTATACAACTTATGCTTGGACAGGTCCAAATGGCTTTACAGATGCCAACCAAACGGTTTCAGTACCAGGCGGTACTTATACTGTTAACGTTATTGACGCTACTGGTTGCTCTGGTACTGGTTCAATTACAGTTACTGAAACAGTGGTAAACGTTACCGTAACCGGAAACCTAACGGTTTGTCCTGGTCAAACAACTGTTTTAGATGCAGGCCCAGGTTATACTTCGTATGGCTGGACAGACGCCTTGCCAATTCCGGTTCCTCCATATAGCACTACTCAAACGGCTACGCTTGGTGCCGGAACCTATGCTGTAACCGTTACGGATGCGAATGGTTGTGTTGGTTCAACCTTGGTAGCGGTGATTGAAAATGATACTGTTCCAATTACAATTACAGGTACAACTGCTATTTGTCCTGGTGGCTCTACTGTTTTGGATGCTGGTGCTGGTTATTTAACCTATGTATGGGCAACCATCAATGGTGGTATTAGCATTATTCCTGGTGAAACAAACCAAACCTATACGGCAACAGCTGCTGGAATTTATGCTGCAAGAGTTGATATTGCTGGAGGTTGCATAGGTATCGATACCATAACTGTAACCTTGCTTCCTGGTATTACACCTGTTATTTCAGGCACACTAACGTATTGTACAGGCGGAACTACGCTTGATGCCGGTGCTGGTTATACTTCTTATTCATGGTCGGACGGCGGATCTTTTACTGGAAATACTCAAACGGTTACTGCTCCTGCAGGTACCTATACAGTCACTGTTACTGATAACAATGGTTGCTCAGGAACTTCTGCTCCAGTAACTGTTACACAAAGTTCTCAAGTTGTATTTGCCATTACAGGGGTTAATGTTATTTGTCCTGGTGGTGGTTCTGTTACCTTGGATGCAGGTGCTGGTTACACCTCTTACCAATGGGGAAATGCAGTGGGTGGTTTACCAACTCCAATTCCTGGCGAAACAAACCAAACCTTCACTACATCAACGCCAGGTATTTATGGTGTTCAAGTTAGCAATGCCGCTGGTTGTACAGGTATCGATACGGTTATTGTATCTATTGGAACAGCCCCAACCCCAACAATTACTGGAAGTCTGACGTATTGCCCAAGTGGCACAGGAACAACACTTGATGCAGGTGCTGGCTATGCTTCTTATGCATGGACTCCAAATGGTGAGACAACCCAAACGATTAATGCCACGGTAGGTTCTTACACCGTAACTGTTACAGATGCCAATGGATGTTCAGGCACTTCTGCTTCGGTAACTGTTACCCAAAATTCAACAATCACACCAGTTGTTTCTGGAACCTTGCAATACTGTCAAGGTGGAAATACAACTTTGGATGCTGGTGCAGGCTATACACAATATGTATGGACAGACTTGAGTACAAGCAACATCATAGGAACGAACCAAACAATTGTGGTTACACAAGGCCAATACTCAGTTGGTGTTTCGCAATCAGGTTGTTCTGGAAGTTCTGCTCCAGTTGTTGTAACAGAAGTAGCTATCCCAACGGTTGTAGCCTCTGCACAAGGAAGTAGCCAAGCTTGCCAAGGTCAATCGGTTACTTTGACTGCAACAGGTGCTGCCACTTACACTTGGACTCCTGGCAACCAAACAGGGTCTTCAATCACTGTTTCGACTGCTGGTTCCTACACTGTATTTGGAGAAGCAATCCCAGGCTGCGGAGCCACTTCTAATGCGGTAGTTGTAACTATTCTGCCTAATCCAACAGTTACAGCAGTAGCAAATGGTCCAACTCAATTCTGCAATGGTTCAGTTGTTTTAACTGCATCGGGTGCAACCAACTATGTATGGAACCCAAGTGGCTCAACAACACCTTCTATTACAGTTACACAATCTGGTAGCTATGTTGCTACTGGAACTGATGCCAATGGCTGCACTGGTACTTCTGCTCCAATAGTTGTTCAATCAGGTTCAACCTTACAAGTAAATATCCTTTCCAATACAGGTGGTTCTGTAGTATGTTCTGGACAACCAGTTATCTTGGATGGAACAACAGTTGGCGCTTCTTCTTACGCTTGGAGCCCAGGTGGATCCACTTCACCTACCTTAACCGTAACTAATTCTGGAACCTATACCTTAACTGTTACAGACCCTGCAGGTTGTGTGGCAACTTCTTCACCTTATTCTGTAACAGTTGGTACTACACCAGTACCGCAAGTTACTTCCAGCACAAACAGTACCTTGTTGTGTAATGTGGGTGATCAAATTACCTTGACCGTAGTTGGATCTTATTCAGCTTACCAATGGTCAACGGGTCCAACTGCTACTGGAACAAGCATCACGGTGACCCAACCTGGTACATACACTGTAACAGTTACCAATTCTGATGGATGCGTTGGTACCTCTCAACCTGTATACGTAAACCTTAGCCCAAGCAGTTTGACAATTGTCGCTGATGGTCCAGTGGTATTCTGTGAAGGAACGGCTTCAAATAATGAGGTTGGTTTGGATGCTACATCTGGTTTTGATTACTATGTATGGACCAGTGGTTCTACTACGGAGGATATTGTTACCAACGTAACAGGTAATTATTTCGTAACAGCTTATAACGATTGCTATCCTTACGATCCAACTTTGCCAAACAATGGAGGTATTACATCCAACACGATTTCGGTAACAGTAATTACAAGCGTAGATCCTTACATTATATCGTTTGACGATACCCTTCAAGCTATGCCTCCAGCAATCAGCTATCAATGGTATTTTAACGGTACTATCATTCCTGGGGCATTTAACCAGCAATTGGTAGCCACACAAACCGGTGATTACACTGTGGTTACACAAGATAGCTCTGGTTGTGGATTTGATACTTCTTTGGTGTTTAGTTTTATATTGAAACCAAATACAATCGGCATTGAGGAATTGGACGGTGTTAGCGATTTGAGTTTGTATCCTAACCCTGCTAAAAATGAATTCTTTATTGAAGCAACCCTTTCCAATGCTGCAAAAGTTGAATTAAACTTTACAGATATGGTTGGACGCACAGTGGTTAAACCTACTGCACTTGAAGGCTTTGGTCCTGTTGTGAAAACTATTGATCTTTCTGGGCTTTCAAAAGGAATGTATTTCGTTACTTTGAAAGTAAACGACAAATCAATTACCAAACGTATTATTAAAGAGTAATACAATCTTATCCTATTTAAAAGGCCAACCAGTGTGTTGGCCTTTTTTTTGTCCGTTATTGAACAATGCAGTGTCGAAAGGATTTACCAAAAGAATATCGTAATCCTGATATAGGTCCTGTTTGAGCAATGTTTTATCTAGGTAAGTCTTGCTAAATCAAGTAGTTTGGATTTGAGAATACTGCTAATGAAGAATTTAGGTTGAGTAAGAGATTTTTTAATTAAAAATTGGGCTGTATTCACAAGAATTTGCATTTCCACTTCCAAGGTATTAATGGATTCATTTACCTTCGAATAGTGCCAATTTGGGCATTTTTTCATGATTCAGCTTAATAATCTTAGTAAGATTTACCGTACCAAGGAGGTTGAGACCGTGGCCGTTTCAGCTATTAACCTGCATGTTAAACCAGGTGAATTTGTGGCAGTGATGGGTCCTTCTGGTTGTGGCAAATCAACCTTGCTCAATATAATTGGTATGTTGGATAGACCTGATTCGGGTGAGTATATTTTTCAGGGTAAAAACCTGCAATCTTTAACAGAATCAGAATTAACCAAGTGCCGCAAAGAAAACCTTGGCTTTATTTTTCAAAGTTTCAATTTGGTAGATGAGCTAACTGTTTTTGAAAATATTGAATTGCCTTTGCTTTATTTGGGTTACACTTCCAGCGAAAGAACCCGAATGGTTGAAGCCGTATTGGAACGAATGAATATGATGCATCGACGCAATCATTTGCCCCAGCAATTATCAGGCGGACAACAACAGCGTGCAGCTATTGCCCGAGCCGTGGTTCATAAACCTAAGTTGATTTTAGCCGATGAGCCAACAGGTAATTTAGATACCAGCAATGGCATTGAAATCATGCGTTTGCTTACCGAATTAAATGATTTAGGGACTACGATTGTTATGGTAACCCATAGTGAAAGGGATGCCGATTATTCATCCAGGATTATCCATTTATTGGATGGTAAAATCTTGCACGAGAATTATTTAAACTGGGATAAATCGGTGATTTAATTCTCAGAGGCCTGCAGTAGGGCATTCATTTTGAAACATATCACTCCGTCTGGCTTTATAAAGGAAAAGTCTGCCAGTATTTGCTCTGCATCTTGTTTAAGTTGAAAATTCACCTGTAGGATTGAATCAAGTTCCGGGTTGGTGACCGACAAGAACTTAATTGTTTTTGATTCATTAATTCGGTATTGTTTTTTCAAGGCCAATGAAAGTAGTTCTTCGCACATCCGAATCATAGTAACACCTGGTACAACGGGTTCGCCAGGGAAATGTCCTCCGAAAATGGGATGCTGTGCTTGCAATTCAATTGTAGCAGAGGCTTGGTTTCCCTCCAGGTTTAATTCTTGGACTGTATAAAAATTGTTGGCTAGCATAGGTTAAGGAAAAGCTACAAAGGCATATTCTTTATTGGCTTGATAGATGCCAACAAAATCGGATTGGGACAGCAGGCGTTTGGTGGTTGCAAATTCGCTCAGTAAGCAGATGTTTAGACCGTAAGAATTGATTAAATCAAACAATTCGTCAGGCTTGGTTCCGTAGAAATCTGAGGCACCCAAACCACAGTCAAAAATGACGACTGGTTTGTTTTTGGTCAGTACTTCTTTTGCACCTTTAAATACTCCAAATTCGGCTCCTTCCACATCAATTTTAATCAAGTCGATTTTAACATCTAATGGAATGCAATCGTCTAAAGTTTTGATGGTCACTTTTATTTCTTCTATTTCCGGATTGGCTACTTTGTATTGTCTTTTGCGCAAACCACTGTAGGCAGGTGCATTTTTAACAATATTAAAAGTGGCGGTACCACTTTCTTGGGCCAAAGCCAAATCAAAGAACTTGGCTCGGTTTCCATAGGTTTTCACCAGGTTTTGAAACAAGTAAGGAATTGGCTCGAAACAGAAATGTTGTCCTTGGGGAGAACATTTCAGGATAATATCTAAAATCTCCCCTTTATGGCAACCAATATCAATGGAATTGGAGGTGGGTTTTAAGGTAGATTGGATTAAATCGCGGGTATACTTGTCGTAACGCTGGTTTTGGGTAATAATGATTCCCAAATTGTCCAACACATACTTGGCAAACTGGCGCAAATCGACAAAACTCATGCTGTGTAAACGGGTAATTTTGGGCGAAAGTAGTGTATTAAACTAAAATTTTCTGAAAAATAGTGGAAAGGCTTATTCCTGAATAGTGGTGGAGCCTACAAAAGCTGTAAAATGTCTTTTGGGGCAAAGAAAAAGTATAGCGCCAAAAGCCGAAAGCAAGACAGCACTGTTAAGTATCCGGCCGGGCAACGATAGGAACGGAAAGCCCGCAAGGATGGACGAAGTGCAACGGAGACCAGCCGAGGACTTGCAGTGGATAGCGTGGCCCTGAAGCACCCAGTACACTGCCAAGTTTAATGCACCAAAGGTTATGGTGCGAAAGGGAGCCCGCCTAAAAATTAAAAATTAAGAATTAGAGAATTAAAAATTGGGAATGGAGGGTATGATTTGTTATTTCTTAGGACCTCAACTTTGAACTTTAAATTCCTAGCAAATTATTCAGCACATCCTTTACAATTTCGTGCTTACCGTCAAAGGTTGTGACATGGAAATCGATACCAGCTTTTTCCATCCAAAGGGTAATTTCTTCGGCATTGATCCAGGAGAGGTATTCGTCGCTTTTGCCATACACCACATCCACTTTATACCCATGAAATTTGGGTCCGAAGTCTTTCAAATCGATATCAGGCGGAAAAGTACCGGCCCACATCACGAGGCGGGATGGTTTCACCTTGCCATAAGCCACCCACCGACAAAGCGTGGAGCAGCCCTGGGAGAAGCCAAAAACCTTGACCTGCACCTGGGGGGGCAAACCTGTCAATAGCTGGTCGTGGAGCAGGTCAAGATAGTTGACATAATCCTTGATTTCGTTATCGCGGTCTTCCTTGGTCATCCAGGTTGCGCCAATTCGACTGTCGGGTGAGGTTCCTTCCAAATAAAAGCGGGAAAGGCCTTCTGGAGCGGCTACGAGGGTGGTTTCGGGGTCGAAATGACTGAAATGCCGAATGAAATATTGGGCCAACTGACCATACCCGTGTATGATAAACCAGATTTCCTTGGTCTTTTCGGAGGGCGTTCCATGCAGGAAATACCGCGCTGTTTTAGGGATTACCAAATGTTTTTCTTCTGCCATGCTTTTGAAAGGAACTTGTGAGCAAAAGTACGTTCAAAAATACTACCTTGCAAGGTGCTGGAGTCCTTTGTTTTCGCATCTTTGCGTACATTTTTATCATTCCATTGGAAACTACACGCTTTTCTTCGGCCAACCGCTCCGTTTTTTTGGACCAAATGGCAACACAAACCTTTGATGTGCTGGTAATCGGTGGGGGAATTACCGGGGCTGGTATTGCCTTGGATGCCTCGGCCCGTGGACTAAAGGTAGCTTTGGTGGAGAAACAGGATTTTGGGGCTGGAACTAGCAGTAGAAGTACCAAACTGATCCACGGAGGATTGCGTTATTTAAAGCAATTTGAAATTGGATTGGTGATGGAAGTTGGTCGTGAACGGGAAATCGTGTACCGTAATGCACCACATTTGGTGATACCTGAAAAGATGTTGTTGCCCGTGATTGAAAAGGGCTCTTTGGGTGAATTTTCTACCTCTATTGGCCTGTATGTGTACGATGTGCTGGCGGGGGTAAAAGCGGGTGAGCGAAGGAAAATGCTATCGAAGGAACAAACTTTGAAGCAAGAACCTTTGCTACGGAAAAGTATTTTGAAGGCGGGTGCATTGTATACCGAATACCGCAGCGACGATGCCCGGTTGGTGATTGAAAATATGAAGGAAGCTGTAAAAAGAGGCGCTGTTTGTTTGAACTACACCCGTTGCCAAGGTTTTGTTTACGAGCAAGGCAAGGTGAAGGCTGCCCGGGTAATAGACCAGATTTCGGGTAGGGAAGTGGAAGTGAAAGCCAGTTACATTATTAATGCGGCCGGACCTTGGGTAGATGAATTGCGAGAAATGGATAAATCGCGACAAGGAAAACGACTTCATTTGACCAAAGGCGTGCATATTGTGTTTCCGTTTGAAAAATTGCCCGTTCACCAGGCCATGTATTTCGATGCTCCCCTTGGTCGAATGATTTTTGCTATTCCGCGCGATGGCTGCACTTATGTGGGTACCACCGATACCAATTATACCGAACAAAAGGAAAGGCCGGCTGTAACCCAAGAGGATGTGAATTATTTGTTGAAGGCTGTGAATGATATTTTTGAGGGAGTGCAGGTGAAGGAGTCGGATATAGTGAGTTCTTGGTGTGGTTTGAGGCCCTTGATTCACGAAGATGGAAAGTCGCCTTCGGAATTGTCGCGCAAGGATGAAATTTTCGAATCAGCTTCGGGTTTATTGTCGATTGCGGGAGGCAAATTAACGGGGTACCGTAAGATGTCGCAGCGCATAGTAGACAAGATTTTTGCTCGCATTTCAGAGATGCAGGGCAAGGCTTTTGTGGCCTGTAGTACCGATAAAATTCCTTTGGCTGGAGGGTTTGAGTCTAGGATGGCGGTGGAGCAGTTTACCGAGCGTTTGTTTGGTGAAGCCAAGCAGGTGAATTTCAGTAGGGAGCAGGTGGCTAAGCTAGTTGGTAAATACGGGAAAAATGCCCAAACAATAGTTGAGCTGGCTTATGAGCTAAGAAAGGAGGTAGAGGATGCGGATACTTTGTTGACCTTGGCGGAGTTGCAATATGGAATGGCTGAAGAAATGGTGTGCACGCCGAGTGATTTCTTTGTTCGTAGGTCGGGCATGTTGTATTTCAACCGGTTGGGCATAATAAAGCATCGAGAGGCCGTTTTGCAAAGGATGGAGGCTCTTTCTGCGGTTGGTTCAGCTTTTCTTCAGGCTTCAAAATCAGAGCTTCAAACAGAGTTGGATGATGTCATGCACTTCGCCTAATTTTCGCAACTTTTCTTTTCTAACTTCTCTTTCCTCATTCTCCCCTAAATTTCTCCTCTCCCAAATCTAATATCTAATATCTTCCGTCTTTCTACAATCCCATGGCATCCAGCAAATCTTCTATCTGCTTGTCCCATAGCTCTTTGGATTCTTCTTTTTCGTTGACATCCACAAAATCAACAACAACTAGGGCCACATCTTTAGTAATTTCATCCACTTTGATTTTAAATTCCACGAAGGTGTGATCAGGTTTATTGAGAAAGCGGAATTTTACATGGTCGTTTTCTTTTTTATTGAGGAGTTGAGCTTCTTCAATGGTTCCGCCCCAATCGAAGGAGAATTTGTCTTTATTTACTTTTACCTTTTTGGCAAACCATTGTTGTAAACCTTCGTCCGTACTAATCATTTTGTACAGCATCCTAGGCGAAGTTTTCACTTCATATTCCAATTCGATCTTTTCCATTGATGCGATTTAATAACGGAGGGCAAGGTACGAAATTATTCCAAGGGGGAAAAAATCTGCTGAAAGTCAGGAGGTTGGATTATTGGATGGAAATGATTTCGCCTTTTCTTTCGTACACTTGTCCGTACCAATCCACATATTGGGCGTAGTAATAGTAGGGGCCATTGCTTCCTCTGGCTGACCAAGCTGAGTCAAAGGAATCTGCACTAAAAATTTTATTCAGGGCATAATCTCTGATTTCATAATGTTCCGAATAAAAGGGTGGTATGTTGGGGACTTTAACCCGAATCGGTTTCCAAATTTCGGCATTTGGATAGCCAGCGCCTTGAATAAACACGGAATTGTAAAACCAAACTCGGGTAACTTGATTGAACAAGGAAAAATAGGCGTTTTGCAAGGTGTCACCACTGCTATTTACGACTACAAAACTATGATCTCCTGCCGTTTCAAATTCTTTATAGTTGAGGGTGTCGGTTCCATCCAAAATGCAATATTCATTTGGAGACAAGGTGTCGGGATCAACGAGTTGTATACCTACGGCTTTGAATGGGTATATATTTGCAAGAATTATATTTGATTGGAGCTCCTCAAAAGTCATTTGCCTAACTTGGTTGGCATAAGGATTTTCAATATCCAAATGGTCTTTGGGTTTGGAACAGCCAAGAAGAAATACACCCAATACAACCAAAAGGAAGGGAAGAAGGCTACTTTTTGGTAACATAGCGAATATGCATTTGAAGGGTTTTTAAAGGAGAAAAGTAGGCGGCTGTAGTTTTGTTTAGAAACAAATCGGCATCTATTCCAATTCTAAGTCTATCGAAGGTGACAAAACCGAGCGTAAGTCGGGTAAATTCCAAATTGGAAAAAGCTACTCCTGCATAGACATATTTTGGAGCAAAGGCCAACATGCCACCTGTTAACAATATGGTTTTCATTTTGCTGCCTTCTTGCTTCTGAAGAAAATCAAGGGATAGGTAGGGGTTGATCATCCACTTTTTTAGTGGAATATAGCCGGCTAGGTTTGAATGAACCACCATAGGCTTTTTAAACGTCGCTATCCAGCCTTGCCGAGGTTGGTTAAAATAGGTAAAGGATGTACCAAATTGCAAATATTTGAAAGAATAGAGCAGGCCAGCATTGTAGGAGGGGTAGGATCTTGTAAGACCAACTTCTAATTCTTCGGTTTCATATATAAATCCATTAGTGGGGTCTATCATATCGCCTTGGGTTAGATTATCCCAATAAAGACGTTGTCGTTCATATAAAACACCCAATCCCAAACGCAGGAAATGGTCTTTGTACAGGTTAATTCGGCCAGAATAATTGAGTTGTAAGGTTTTGATGTCATATAGGTCATAACCATTGGAAGCATAATGGGTATTCTGGAATGCCAAACCCAAACTATGGTTTTGTTTTTTACCTAGGGCAAAATCTACCATGGCAAGGTGTGCCGGTGTTTCGTAGACTTTGTCCAAGGGTAAATTCCAAGTAAATCCATAATAAGCGCTGGCTTTGTTGCCAATTCCGGTGTAGGCTGGGTTAGTAAATTGGCTGAGGTATTGGTAATAGGAATGGGTGGTTTGGCGTTTGAAGGTTTCTGTTTCGGACTTTGTTTTACTTGGTGCTACGCCAACTTCTTCGGTAGCCTTTTTTGAGGTCTCTTTTTGGGGTTTCGTGGTTTGTGCGTGAACCGAATATAAGCAACAAACAGCTAGTAATATGCTTATAAAGTTTCGCAAATAGGCCAACATGAGTATGATTAACTTTAGGTAAAGGTAAGTGAATAGGTATAATAGTTGTATAGTTTACCTAGTTTATCCATTCAAATAAATACTTTGGATCATAGTCTACTTCGTATTTGTCTAAAAATTCTTTGTATTCTTTTTCGAATGTTTTTCGGGCGTGGTGTTGTTCTTGGTTTAGGATATAGTTAAACACATTTTCTATGTGGGATTGACTGTAAGAGAAAACACCATACCCTTCTTGCCAATGGAATTTGCCTTTTACAAACCCTCGTTCATTGATGAATTTGGAAGAGTTGTTTTTAATGTCCCTCACTAAGTCGGAAATGGCCATGCTTGGTTTTAATCCTATGAAACAATGGACATGGTCGGCTACACCATTTACGATGATTGATTTGTGTTGTTTTTCGGTTATTATGCCGGAAATATATTTATGAAGTTCTTCACGCCAGCTTTTATGAATGAGGTTTTCTCTATGCTTTACAGCAAAGACTACCTGGATATAGACTTGAGAATAGGATCCTGCCATGTGGTAATTTTTGGGCAAATAAACTAAATTATTTTAAATGGTATATTGGGGTGAAAGAAGTTTTACGAACAGAAGCAAAGGAAGCCCCTCCAAGGGGGGGCTTTTTGGGGGAAAAATAATGGCACCCCTTCGGGGTTGGGGGTTTAGGGGTAGGTGGATTGGGTTTTAGAAGAGAGGAATATCACCCCTTCGGGGTTGGGGGTTTAGGGGTAGGTGGATTGGGTTTTAGAAGAGAGGAATATCACCCCTTCGGGGTTGGGGGTGTAGGAGTGGTTGGTTTGGGTTTTAGATGAGAGGAATGGCACCCCTTCGGGGTTGGGAGTGTAGGAGTGGTTGGATTGGGTTTGGTTGAGAGGAATGGCACCCCTTCGGGGTTGGGAGTGTAGGAGTGGTTGGATTGGGTTTGGTTGAGAGGAATGGCACCCCTTCGGGGTTGGGGGTTTAGGGGTATGTGGATTGGGTTTTAGAAGAGAGGAATATCACCCCTTCGGGGTTGGGGGTGTAGGAGTGGTTGGTTTGGGTTTTAGATGAGAGGAATGGCAACCCTTCGGGGTTGGGAGTGTAGGAGTGGTTGGATTGGGTTTGGTTGAGAGGAATGGCACCCCTTCGGGGTTGGGGGTTTAGGGGTAGGTGGATTGGGTTTTAGAAGAGAGGAATATCACCCCTTCGGGGTTGGGAGTGTAGGAGTGGTTGGATTGGGTTTGGTTGAGAGGAATGGCACCCCTTCGGGGTTGGGAGTGTAGGAGTGGTTGGATTGGGTTTGGTTGAGAGGAATGGCACCCCTTCGGGGTTGGGGGTTTAGGGGTAGGTGGATTGGGTTTTAGATGAGAGGAATATCACCCCTTCGGGGTTGGGAGTGTAGGAGTGGTTGGATTGGGTTTGGTTGAGAGGAATGGCACCCCTTCGGGGTTGGGAGTGTAGGAGTGGTTGGATTGGGTTTGGTTGAGAGGAATGGCACCCCTTCGGGGTTGGGGGTTTAGGGGTAGGTGGATTGGGTTTTAGAAGAGAGGAATGGCACCCCTTCGGGGTTGGGGGTTTAGAGGTGTTTGGTTTTGGTTGAGAGGAATGGCACCCCTTCGGGGTTGGCTTGGTGGATTTCGCAGCGATTTGAGGTATTTCAGTTAATTTGGGTTTGCTCCGATTAATCAGTTTTAAGGCGGAATCTGGGTTGATTTAAAACAAAACTTATTCCAATATAATCCTAGAAGGAAAGCATTATTCTGGCCCTAGTTATGAAGAATGAATGGAATTAAATTTAGCTAGGATTTGTTAGATCCAAGCCCAAAGCGATGGCATTATTCCCTCAAAAAAAAGGAGGCAAGAATTGCCTCCTTTTCAACTAAAACCATTTCTTTTTAATTCAATTTCACTCCACTTGCCTCAAAAACCATTTCGATTTTAGGTTCGGTGATTTTTTCGATTTCTTCCTTGGATTTGCCATCGTCTTCGGCAAAGTGTTTCAGTTCTTCCACAGAGGTGGTGTCCATAGAGGCGGTACCGTGGATAATAGCGGTTTTTCCTTTAGAATCTTTTGGGACAAAAAAAGCATAATCTTTAAATGTAATCCTTACATCTTCACCACCCGGATTTTGTAATGTCATCCAACAGCCTTTAACTTGGCAAACGGCCGTAACAGGAGCTTTTACAGTGGCTTCGATTGGTCCTCCCGCTTTCATCTTTTCGTTCAGCTCGGCCATGGAAATGGGTGCGGCATCGTCAAATTTTTCCCCAATAAAATCGGCACTGGCTACCACGGTGGGTTGGTTAGAATTACAACTGAATAGGATAGGCAAGGCTAAAAGTAAAATTGCTTTTTTCATTTTATAAATTTAGAGGCTAAAACTACATTCTTTTCTTTTTGAAAAAATCTTTCATCAATTTGCTGCATTCTTCCTCCAAAACGCCTTTGGTAACTTGGGTTTTAGGATGAAGAACAAAATTTTGGAGATGGGTGAATCCTTTTCGGTTGTCGGATGCGCCATACACAATTCGTCCAATTTGCGACCAAGCCAGAGCGCCGGCACACATGGTGCAAGGCTCTACCGTAATGTACATGGTGCATTCGGGTAAGTATTTTCCTCCCATATAATCGGCAGCAGCGGTAATGGCCTGCATTTCAGCATGGGCCGTTACATCATTCAGGCGTTCAGTGAGGTTGTGGCACCGGGCAATAATGGTTCCGTTGCATACCACCACGGCTCCAATTGGAATTTCGTCGGTGGCAAAGGCTCGTTGCGCCTCTTTTAGGGCTTGGCGCATAAAGTAATCGTCGTCGTGTAGAATAATCATGCTTTTTCTTGGGCTAGTTCTGCTGCAATTTTCCCCGACAACAGGCACAAAGGCATTCCAGCGCCAGGGTGAGCACTGCCTCCACAAAAGTACAAGCCTTTTATCTTTCTTTCAAAATTGGCTTGTCTTAAAAACGCTGCCCAAATACTGTTGCTACTATACCCATAAACTGAACCAAAGGCCGAATTGTAGCGGTTTTCAATAATTCTCGGCTCCAAATGTTCCTCCACCTCAATCCAAGGTTCTATATCTTTTTTCAACATTCGATTGATTTTCGAAATCACGTTCTTTCTGATTTGTGGAATCAAACTATCCCAATCTTGTCCGGCAAGGTGAGGTACTGAAGTCATCACAAACCAGTTTTCTTTTCCTTTGGGGGCATCGCCTTCTATTTCTTTACTGGTAATATTTACATAAATGGTAGGGTCGTGGTACACTTGTTTTAAATCGAAAATATGGCGATACTCCTCCCGACTGTTGTTGCTGAAAAATAAATTGTGCAGATTCAATTCTGGATTTTCTGTTTTCATTCCCCAATAAAAAACCACCATCGATGAGGAGCGTTCATGGTTTTTGATATTTCCGGGCAATGGTTCATTGGGCAATAAATATTTCCAAGTATTCCAGGCATCGGCGTTGGAAACCACTGCATCGCACATCAATTTGCCCTCGTCAATCCGTATGCCTTGTGCCCTGCCTTTGGAGACAAATATTTCGTTGACTTTCTTATTGAAATTAAACTTAACTCCTTGTCGCAAAGCCAATTGGTATAGACTTTCCACAATAACATAAATTCCATTTTCAGGAAGGTACATCCCTTGGTTGAGTTCGAAATGAGGAATTACACTGAGGGTGCCCGGTGCCACATAGGGATTGGAGCCATTGTAGCTGGCATATTGGTTAAAAAGCTGGGTTAATTTCGGATGGCCCAGCACGGCTGAATTGTAGGCATCCAAACTGGAGAATGCCTTAATTTTTCCAAACTGCAAGAGGCCATAAGCCGTTTCTTTATTTAGGTAGTTTTTAAACTGGTGCAAACTTCTTTCCAAGAATACAGGTGAAGTAATCGCCCCGATTTCGCTTGAATGTGCTAGATAAGAAAGGATTTTTTGTTTATCTATACCAAGGCTTTTCCCTAAAGATTCGGCCGTTTTCTCGGGTTGGTTAAAGGTTTGGAGAATGGTTCCGTCCTCAAAAAAATATTGAAAAATCTTCTCCGGTCGTTTTACTCGAAAATGCGCCTCCATCTTTTCCCCACAAAACTCGAATAATTCCTTTATCAATTCGGGTTTGGTGAGTACCGAAGGGCCTAAATCAAAACGGAAATCGCCTATCCATTTCGCTTGCAACTTGCCACCTGGAGTAGGTTGGGATTCAAATACTTCCACCTCCCAGCCCATTTTCTGTAAACGGATAGAACAGGCCAATCCTGCCAATCCACTGCCGATGACAAATGCTTTCAATTTCTTTGTTTAATCTTACAAAGATAATTTTCAATGCAAGCAAACCAAGGAATGATAGGATTTTGAGCGTTTAAATCCCCAAATTCAGGTATTGACTACCCAAGCCTTGCCAATCTGATTTTTCAACCAAATACAAAATCAGGCAACCAATAAACATAAGGAGTAGGGGCCAAATTAATTTCTTGCGGTACGATTGAAAATAAACAAAGTGGTAAACCATTAAGCCCACCCAAAGCAAGGAGCCAAAACTCCAAGCCAATTTCCAGGTACACATCGTGAGCAAAATTAAAATCTGATTTTTTAGAACGGCGCCCAAAGCCATGGAGATAGTCCAAGCAATGGGGTACAAACTCAGTAAAATCAGCATATTCAAGGCATATTTCACCTCGAGTGGCTGTGATTTGGTTGCAGCAAATTGGGTCATTCAGGTTGGGTTGGGAAGGGCTAAACACCTAAATTGTACTTTTATTGTGCTGGCCTGATTTTTTTTTTGAATTTGGCGTGCCCCCTTCCGCACCCTGAGCATTTCCAAAGACCTAGGCAGTCTTCAAGGTGCGTTCGGGTCGGGCTATTCGTTCCTAGTCCTCGGTCTGCTCCGTGCCTCCGCATCCCTGTGGGCTATCCACTGCTATCCCTGCCCGATGGTGCTTCCAAATCAGTTCTTAGTTTTCAGTTTCTAGTTTTCAGTTTTCAGTTTCTAGTTCGGGTTGTAACGAGAGTTTCTGGAATTCAAGTGTTCCAATTCTGTGTTCTTCCGTCCATTCTGTTTCCTCTGTGTACCGTTTTAGTTTCTAGTTTCTAGTTTTCAGTTTCTAGTTTTCAGTTTCTAGTTCGGGTTGAAACGAGATTATCTGGAATTCAAGTGTTCCAATTCTGTGTTCTTCCGTCCATTCTGTTTCCTCTGTGTACCGTTTTAGTTTCTAGTTTCTAGTTTTCAGTTTCTAGTTCGGGTTGTAAAGAGAGTTTCTGGAATTCAAGCGTTCCAATTCTGTGTTCCTCCGTCCATTCCTTTTCATCAGTGTACCGTTTTAGTTTCTAGTTTCTAGTTTTCAGTTTCTAGTTCGGGTTGTAACGAGAGTATCTGGAATTCAAGCGTTCCAATTCAGTGTTCCTCCGTCCATTCCTTTTCATCAGTGTACTAACCTTTCTGCGTAAATCATAAAAATCTGCGTAATCAGCGTTCCAATCCTGTGTTCTTCCGTCCATTCCGTTTCTTCTGTGTACCGTTTTAGTTTTCAGTTTCTAGTTCGGGTTGTAACGAGAGTATCTGGAATTCAAGCGTTCCAATTCAGTGTTCCTCCGTCCATTCCTTTTCATCAGTGTACCTTTTAGTTTTTAGTTTCTAGTTTTCAGTTTCTAGTTCGGGTTGTAACGAGAGTTTCTGGCATTCAAGCGTTCCAATTCTGTGTTCCTCCGTCTATTCCGTTTCTTCTGTGTACCGTTTTAGTTTTTAGTTTCTAGTTTTCAGTTTCTAGTTCGGGTTGTAACGAGAGTTTCTAGAATTCAAGCGTTCCAATTCAGTGTTCCTCCGTCCATTCTGTTTCCTCTGTGTACCGTTTTAGTTTCTAGTTTTCAGTTTTTAGTTTTCAGTTTCTAGTTCGGGTTGTAACGAGAGTTTCTGGAATTCAAGCGTTCCAATCCTGTGTTCTTCTGTCTATTCCGTTTTATCAGTGTACCTTTTAGTTTTTAGTTTCTAGTTTTCAGTTTCTAGTTCGGGTTGTAACGAGAGTTTCTGGAATTCAAGCGTTCCAATTCTGTGTTCTTCTGTCTATTCCGTTTTATCAGTGTACCTTTTAGTTTCTAGTTTTCAGTTTTCAGTTTCTAGTTCGGGTTGAAACGAGAGTATCTGGAATTCAAGCGTTCCAATTCTGTGTTCTTCCGTCCATTCTGTTTTATCAGTGAACTAACCTTTCTGCGAAAATCATAAGAATCTGCGTAATCAGCGTTCCAATCCTGTGTTCTTCCGTCCATTCAGTTTCTTCTGTGTACCATTCCAACTCCAAAATTCACGCACCGCTGCCTGTTCAAAGCGCCCGGGTAACGATAGAGCCAAATACCCCACAGAGCTGCGGAGGCACGGAGCAGATCGAGGAGTATGGGCGATAGCGTGACCCTGCCGTTTGCACGCTGCTTAAACTTTTGCCTACACTTTATTCGGCAGGGGACCCGCCAAAATATCTTAATAATCAGCAGTTTACCTCATCTTTCACGAAAATTAAGATTGTACTTTAAGGCAAAAATTACCTTTGTAGCTTAAAATAAATCGAAAAACTATGAAAAGACATGCAACTGCCCATTGGGAAGGCAGCGGAAAAGAAGGCAAAGGCGTTCTATCCACCCAAAGTACGGTATTGAGCAACACCCAATATTCGTTTTCCAGCCGATTTGAAGAAGGCGTAGGAACCAATCCTGAAGAATTGATCGCGGCTGCATTGGCGGGCTGTTTCACGATGAAATTAAGTTTTGTGTTGGGCTCAAAAAACGTCACACCCAACAGCTTGGATACCCGTGCCGACCTTACTTTCGAAAACGGAGCTGTAACCAATATTCACCTCAAACTTTCGGCCTCTGTACCAGGCATTTCTGAAGCTGATTTTCAGGCTGCTGCCACCGAAGCCAAAGAAAATTGCCCAATCGGTAAATTGTTGAACACTTCCATCACCTTGGAAGCCAGCTTGGTGTAACTTGAACCGAAAACTTAGTGCAGACTTCATCTTCGACGGCCTACAGTTATTGCCGAATGCCGTATTGACGGTTTCCGACGAAGGTGAAGTTCTTTCTGTTTCGGCCCTTTCTGAGGAATCGGAATCGGTAGAACATTTTGCCGGAATTCTTTGTCCGGGTTTTATCAATGCACATTGCCATTTAGAGCTTAGCCATTTGAAAGGCAAGGTGAGTAAGGGTAATGGATTGGCGCAGTTTGTTAAGGAATTGGTACCCAAACGTTTGGCTCCGGGTTCTGAAATAGATGCAGCTATTAGGGCCGCTGAATCAGAAATGCTTGAAAATGGTATTGTTGGGGTGGGTGATATTTGTAACAGCGAGGCCACCTTTCCTACCAAGGCCGTAAGTGCCATTCGCTACCATTCGTTTATGGAGATTTTTAGTCCGGATCCTAACAAGGCTTCGGATATGCTTGCTCATGGTAAAACCTTGGAAAGACGCATGAAGCAGATGTATCCCCGAGCCCAGGTTTCGGTGACGCCCCATGCGCCGTATTCCGTATCGGATAAGTTGTTTGGATTGCTTTCCGAACATTGTTATACTTCTGATTATCCTTTATCGATTCATAACCAGGAGACGCCCAGTGAAGATGAATTTTTCTTGAAAGGAAGTGGAACCATGTTCGATTTGATGAAGGCTTTTTATCCGGGCATGGTAGATTTTAAACCTACAGGTTATCGTTCCTTGTCCTCCCATATTGTCAAGTTGCCCAAATGCAATCCGGTGTTGTTGGTACACAATACCCAAACCCAAGCAGAGGATATTCAAAAGGCGAGGCAATACAACCCGAATTTGTGGTTTTGTCTTTGTCCGAAAGCCAATTTATACATTGAAAACCAATTGCCTGAATTAGGGATTTTCTTGGACTATTCAGATAAAGTGGTGGTGGGCACGGATAGTTTAGCTTCGAATGATACCTTAAGTGTGTTGGAAGAGTTGAAAGTGTTGAAGCAACATTTTTCTTCCTTGAAAACGGAGGAATTGCTGCGATGGGGAACTTCCAATCCGGCTAAATTTTTTGGTTGGAAAGATTTTGGACGTTTCGAAAGCGGGACTTTTCCTGGGGTAAATTGGTTAAAGAACATAGAAAAAGGCGAAATAACGTCAGACACAAAAGTGGAAGTGCTACTTTAGCAGCATGCTTACATCACCATTTGATTTTACTATTTCGGTTCCGATCGATCAGGTTGGCGTAGAGGAGCGGGTAGCTCGACTGAACACCCGAAGCATCAAAACCAGCTCCAAGGTGAGTGGTTTGAAACTGGCTTTGAATATGATAGACCTTACTACTTTGGAGGGGAAAGATACCGAAGGCAAGGTGAGGCAGATGTGTTATAAGGCTGTCCACATGCACGATTCGTATCCTGATTTACCAACCGTTGCTGCCGTTTGTGTTTATCCTACTTATGTGAAAATTGCCAAGGATGCCTTGAAAGGATCGGGAGTAAAAGTGGCTTCGGTAGCTACTGCCTTTCCGGCAGGACAAAGCACTCGCCTTGTAAAATTGGAAGATACCAAATTTGCTGTTGACAATGGAGCCGATGAGGTGGATATGGTGATTTCGAGAGGGGAATTTTTGGCGGGGAATTACACTTTTGTATTTGATGAAATTGCCGCCATTAAGGAAGCTTGTGGCAAAGCCAGGTTAAAAGTAATTTTGGAAACAGGGGAGCTTTCCACTTTGGATAATGTGCGTAGGGCCAGCGATATTGCCATGCATGCCGGTGCTGACTTTATTAAAACGTCCACCGGGAAAATTAGTCCGGCGGCCACCCAACCTGTTACCTTGGTGATGTTGGAAGCCATTCGTGACTATTATGAAGCCACGGGCAAAATGGTAGGCATGAAACCAGCGGGAGGAATTAGTACGGCCAAAGGTGCTTTGCAGTATTTGGTAATGGTAAGGGAGACTTTAGGGCAAGCTTGGTTGTGCAATGAGTGGTTTAGGTTTGGGGCCAGCAGTTTGGCCAATGATATTCTGATGCAGTTAGAAAAGGAGCGGACGGGCGTTTACCAAGGAAAGGATTATTTTTCAGTAGATTAAGGAAGGTTTTGGATGGAATAGGAGGGAGGAATAAATATTTTTTTGGCAGTCTGCAATTTAAACGGAATTAATTCTACATTTGCAGCCCGAATTAAAAAACGGGGTGTGGTAGCTCAGTCGGTAGAGCAAAGGACTGAAAATCCTTGTGTCGGGGGTTCGATTCCCTCCCACACCACTTCAAAAATCGCCTTTCAAAACGTTGTTACCAGCTTTTGAAAGGCATTTTTTTTTAATATCCTTTTTCTTTTTTTGGTCTGTTGAATTTCTCGGATCCCTACATTTTTTGGCCTTCCAGTACCAAACACTCCTTTCTCCAAAGAATAAATGAATCCTATTTCTCCAAACTTTTCATTTTCAACCCAAATTAATCAATAGGAGGATTTATTAATCCGAACTACTTGATTTAGTTGGGTTTACCCCTCCCGAAGAAATTTCGGGATAGCAGTTGTTATCAATTTGGCCATACAAATTGATTTACAACTGGTTAATCGTTTATGCATTTCTAATGCGTAATCTGGGTTCAATCAAAAGGGCTCAAGGCTTACCCAATGCAAGGGATGGTTTTCATCCCCTTTTTGGTAGCTAACATATTGCAAACCAAAAATCAACATTTCGTTTTTGATGGACCATCCTTGGTTTACCCAAACTATTTGTGGCGGATTGGATGGGTTTTGCAAATTGGTTTCGGTGTTGTCAAATGTTGCCTGGAAATGCACAACCGTATTAGGCGGCAATACCAACATGGAGTTGAGTCGATAGATAGTCTGCCATTCAAAGCTCCATTTAGCTAAATTAAGCAGTTCAAGGGTGTCGTTGGTAGGTGTTACGGCATAGGAATTAAATGCCACAGCTATTTTATGCATGTGGGGCATCAAAGCCAAAAGTGAAGTGGAGTCTTTTAGGAGATGTTTGCCATGGTAGGTCTTTACGGTATTGGGTAAAATTGGACCTTTATCTTCTAAATTGGCCAAATTGATGGTTTGCACTAACCTGGGTTGTTCCTCCTTACAATAATATAAATCGGCATGGGCTTCCACTTTGATTTCCTCTTGTGTTCCCAGCAGATGGGTTTCGAATAGGAGACCTTTGATGTTGCCAATTTCGTAAGCAAATCCATCCGGCAAAAGGGCATAATTTACGCCTGGTGCATAAACCCCTAAGGTAACATCGCCTACAGTATTCCCTTTGAAATCTCCGGAGGTGGACTCTAAGAGATTCACCTGTTTGTTGGTGGAATCGATACCATATACAACTCCATGGTGAACGATCTTCTCTTCGGAATAGCGAATGGTTGCCCCTTTAATAAATCCTTTAATTGGAACCTCGTTTTTTTTGAAATTTAAAAACACTTGATCCGATTGTTCTTGGAACTTGTACCAATTAGTGGTTGAAATGGTATGATTGGGCGGAGGGAAATTGTTTACCGCGGCTGAAATAGGCAACAGATCTGCCTTTATTGCGGCTACTCCTTTTTGTTCTAGTTGGTCAAACCACTGAAGAATTTCTCTTTTATCAGCATAAGACAAAACCCGTTCATTGAAATAATGCCTGTTTTTGGATGTGGCAAACCATAAGGGCATGATGTTTTCATTCAAACAAAAAACAATGGTTTTTGAATAATTGTTTACCTCTTCAATACTGGAAAAATCAAAGGGGGCAAAACTACTGTTCTTATGGCAGGGAGTGCATTTCTGTTGAATAAGGGTCCAACCCTTTTGCGCCTGGCTAAAAGAAAAGGAGTACCCCAAGAAAGTAAACAAAAGCACCCAAAGCCAAGTCTTCATAAAACCAAAAGTCCTTATCTATTCTATCAAGAAATTGAGCTAGAATCATACATCACTTCCAGTTTTTGCTAGAAATTTTAATTCTCTATCTGCACTTCCTCTTAAGCTTGCAAAATTATGTGAAATCCTTATCTTTAAAGGGTAATGTATTCTTTTTCTGTTAATTAGCGATTGATTTGCAAAATTTTACGACGAATTAGTATATTTTTGAAGTGGAGTTAAAAACAAATTGGCATGAATGGATGATAAGAAATAAAAACCCTTCGCACAAATCAAAATATTCCGACTTTTGAAAGCACAATTCCTTTGCAGTTATGGCCCTCGAATTCAAAAAAGTTTTCCCCTCCGATTATCCTCAAGTTCTTCCCTTGCTGGAGAAGTTTGAAACCGCAGGTGCCTTGAAAGAGAAGTTTCCCTTGTTATTTCAGTTCCATTGGCCCTGTTCCATCGACTTTTGTGGGGTTATGATTGTAGACGAAGGAAAAGTAATCGCATACTTAGGTTTGGTTTTTAGCGATCGCATCATTCAAGGAAAACCAGAAATATTCGCCAACCTCACCACCCTTATCATCGACTCGGATTACCGCGGGCAAAAACTTACCCACCGCATCGTTCAATACCTTCAATCCCTCGGCGACTTTTCATTGACAGCAATTACGCCCATCCCGAGTCTCTACAGTATGTACAAATCCAATGGATTTCGTGATTTACTCGACCATCGGGTTATTTTCTGGAAAAGTCCATTTTTGGGAAAGAACTCCGCTTTTACCCTACTTTCAGATAAAAATGAAATTGCTCAAAATTTAACTGGTGAATCTCTTCGTATTTTCAACGATCATCAAGCCTTTCATTGCGATTTGTTGCTTTTCAAAAAAGGAAATCAAACAGCCTTCCTTGTACTGAAAGATATCAAAGGACAACGGCGGAAATTCATTACCAACAGATGGATAGGTTATCTAGATTGGGCTTTGCGAAAATTCCTCCGATTGGATGCCTTTTCTAAAACCATGGTGTGTAAGGAAATTCATTACTGCGACAACTATGCATTCCTTTTGGCCAATTTGAAAGACTTTTTAGCATTGGCGTATCCCTTATTCCAGGTCTCAGCCATCTGTATAAAAAAAGAACAGGTGCTCAACTTCAAACCTGCTTATGGTTTAGTTTCTGAGTTTAACCATTCCCGACAAATGTTCTTTTCTAAATCAGTTTCAAACCTTGGTTATGATGGTCTGTATTCGGAGCTCTTTGTAATGGACATGTAAAGTTCTTGGCAAGGATACTCCAAAGGATTTAGCCAAAAGTTAAATCTATCCTAATCCAATTCCAACAAGTGTTTTCCTTCTATTTTTAGCCCATGGAATTTCAAGGAAGCTCTTCCGGCCAAGTAAAACAAAAATGGATTGTATTGATTTCCTCCTTGCTGATTACCCTAGGCTATTGGATTACAGCCCTGTGGTATCAAAACCAACAAGCCTATTCCAAAGACTTGGTGTTCTTCCATTTTCTTTTCGGTGGTTTCCAATCGCCCCGGCTCGACCTGCTTCAATATTATTTTCAGTTTGCCCTTACTGTTTTCTGGTTTATTCTTCTGCCCTATTTAATTACTAAAAGGATTTTAAACCTTGATTTCCAGCAGCTTGTTTGGCGACATACCAACGATAGTACGGCCATAAAAATCTGTTTGATTATTTATCCTCTGGTTTTGGCCTCAACCTGGTTTTCATCAGCTGAGCCTGTTTTGCAAGCTGAATATCCACTTTCCAAACTCATCGGTGTTTCCTGGTTTACCTTTCTCCTTTATCAGATTTCCTACTTCTTCTACTTTTTCGCTTATGAAAGCATGTTTCGTGGCTTTCTTCAATTTGGCTGGCTCAGTCCCAAACCGGGCACCAAAGAAATCATTTCCATTCTCCTTATCCAAACCTTGCTCACCACCGCTTTTCATATCGGTAAACCGGGTACTGAGGTGCTGATGGCAGCCTTGTTCGGTCCCGTTTTTGGCTATGTTTCCATTCGTTTCAATTCCATTTGGTACGGCATGCTCATTCATTACCTGATGAATGTTTTTATGGATACTTTTATCCTCCACCGATTGCATATTTTACCTCAATCCTTCTTCTAATCCATGCAAATCCTCGTTACTGGCGCCAATGGTTTTATCGGCAGCAATTTAACCAAACGGCTACTGCAGGAAGGCCATTCTGTGAAAGCCATGGTATTGCCCGGTACGTCATTGGCTAATCTCGAAGGACTGGCTTGCGAAGTGGTGTATGCTGATATTACAAAACCGGAAACCCTTCAAGGACTCCTAAACCAAGTGGAGGTGGTGTATCACTTGGCTGCCCTACCATCGGCGGCCTGGTCAAAAACCATTTTCCATGTCAACTTTGGTGGAACTAAAAACCTGCTCCAAGAAGCGATAGTGGCCAAAGTAAGGCGGTTTGTTTTTATGAGTTCCCTAGTGGTACACGGATTTAAGCATTTTAAAGATGCCGACGAATCTACCCCATTGTTGAGGCCCCACTGGTTTACCCGCCCTTATACCGCCTCGAAAGTAAAATGTGAGCAACTGCTGCAAGCCCACAAAAAACAACTCGAAATCGTTATCATTCGCCCTGGTTTCCAAATTTTTGGTCCCAACGACAGACTAACCAGTAAGGAAATCTTAAGCCGTATCGAACAGAAAAAAACAACGGCTTTTCTGGGCTCCGGCTTCAATCGACTGGGCTATGTATATGTCGATAATTTGGTTTTTGGTTTGCTCTGTGCCGGAATGGAGGCTGCGGCTGCCGGACAAACCTATAATATTACCGATCACGACCCCGATTTCATCCAAAGCCGCGATTTATTTCCCCTATTTGCCGAAAAATTAGGAATACCCGCAAAACCGCTTGCCATACCCAAACTTTTGGTGATGCCCGCCGCCTTCCTTGTTGATTTGCTGCATTTTACAGTCTGGAGAAATAAAATGCCTATTTTCAGCACTTACATCGTCCAAACAGCCACCCACGACCTGCATTTTTCCTCCCAAAAAGCCAGACGAGAAATCGGTTTTAAAACCCAAGTTGAACTGCACGAAGGGTTGAAACGTACTGTGGAATGGTACAAAAGCCTATAAGATTACTTCGGTTTATAAAGCTGAGCCGCTTGTGCAATCACCAAACCCTGAGGCATACGTTTCGAAAGTTGAGCAGCGAAGGCATTGGCCAATCCTGGCACTACCTCACGCTTATTTTTCAGTAAGGCCTCCAAGCTTTTTTGCGCAACGAACTCGGGCGAATCCATATATTTTGCTGTGCGTTTAGCAATTTCATCCATTTGGGCCGGACTAAAAAATTCAGTTTCAACCCCTCCCGGACAAAGCGCCGTTACATACACATTTTGGTTTTTTAATTCATGGCGAATGGCATTGGAAAATGAAAGCATAAATGCCTTAGAAGCCGCATAAATAGCCATGTAGGGCACCGGCAAATAAGCTCCCATACTCGATACATTCAGCAAATACCTGCGTTGGTTTTTGGGGCTATGATTTAAAAAAGCATGGGCCATTTTTACCATAGCATCCATGTTGAGGTGCATTACTTCAAGGTGTTTTTCCAAATTTTGCTCATCAAACTGCCCATAAAAGCCCATTCCAGCATTGTTTATCAGCATATTTACCTGATATCCTTCTTGTTCAATCCACTCAAAAATTTTTCGGTGTGCCGCATGGTCCAACAAATCACAGGTATGGATTTTCACTTCTACCTTCTTTTTCCGAAGCTCTTCCGCCAAAGGTTCAAGCAAATGCAAGGAGCGGGCAGTCAACAAAAGATTCATTCCCTTTGCTGCACAAACATGGGCAAAAGCTTTTCCAAGTCCTTTACTAGCGCCGGTTATCAGGGTGTAATTCATGTGGTATTTTGAGTCGTAAAGGTATAGCAAAGCCGAGAATTACCCAAGCCTTCGAAATTCTGTTTCCTTTGTCCATGAACGAAGGTCCCGATTGGATTACCTAAGGTATTGTAAAGTAAAAATAGCAATAGAATGACTATTGGGCGGGCCCCCAACCGCAAAGAGCAGTGCTGCGTTAATCCTTAGTATTGTGCTAGTGCGGTTGGGGCCAGGCTTTCGGCGCTAGTCCTCGGTCTGCTCCGTTCCTCCGCATCCCTGTGGGCTAGACTGCCTCTATCCTTGCCCGGACTGGCGCTCCAACCTTGGTGCTGGAATTGGGCATTTTTTTTCAACCCAATTTTGTGAGTAGGTAGATTTTAAACCGGATTACGCATTAGAATATAAAAACCGAACAGCTTGATTTGGTTGCGATTACCCGAATAAGAAAGCCTACTGCTTTTTCTGTGCATTTGGCTTTTTTGCAAAACAATCTAGACAAGAAAAAGCAAGCCATTCTATCTTCTTTTCCTACAGGATTGATTGTTTTTACCGAATCAAATTAGGAATATTATAAATTATTTTTGGGTTAAATATTAAAACCAAATTAGTACAAAAAATAACTTTTACTTAAGGAAATGATTTAAAAAACTATTTACTAATAATGACTTAAACCTAGCCTTTAACATTCCATTTCACACCCGTCCTCCTTTCACTAAGTACACAATTAATTGCAAGATTTTATATTTCGAATTGAATTATTTTTATTTTCGGCAAAAAATTTAAAACAATGAAACTAAACAAATTAACAATGGTCCTTTTGGCAATTGGAATTGGCCTAATTGGATGTAAAAAGGACGATTCAAATTCAGATAACAACAACAATTCAACGGCCATAACCAGCACAACTACTGATTACTTTAAAGCAACAATAGGTGGAACCACGGTAAATTTCACAGCAGCGCCAGATTTAGGATGGTCAAGCTTTGACAACTTTACAACCTACACCGCCAATATCTACCAATCTATTACCAATACAACAAATTTTGGTGGAGTACAAGTTGGGATAATGGACATTTCGGATGCTGCTGGAGGTAGCACAAAACAACGTTTTGAAGCTTTTTTTGCGCCAGGCCTTCGATCAATTCGTACACTAAACGAGGCCAATGGCATCGAAATTCAATATGGAGATGGCACAAAAAATTATTCTTCTGCGGGTTATAGTGGCACCGCTACCAACCAAGCAGGAAGTAGCATAACCATTACCGAAATGGTGCCTATTACCAGTGGATTTAGCAACTATGTAAAGGTGAAATTTACATTTAATTGTAAACTTTACCCAGTCGATGGTTCAGGTAGTCCTGTATTGGAATTAACCAATGGCGAAGCAGTTTTGGATTACGCAATGTATTAAGCTTTTCTAACCATACATTGGACTTTCAGGGGTTATCACTCCACTTATTTTTTCAGCTGGGCTACTTACTGTAGCAACTTATTTCTGAGTGAGACTGAATTTAACCCAGATACTACAGTTTAAATATTTATACCATTTAGAAGTTGTAAATCAATTTGTCAAAACAATTTGATTTACAACTTCTATCTAAAATTTTCTTCTGGAAGAGGTTAAACCAAACAGTTCGAGTAACAAAACCCTTCAATTGATTAATTGGGTTTAAACCGAAACATACCTTCAGAAATATCTGTGGTTTTTCTTTTGCTCAAACCTCTGCTCCCACTTTTCTAATTATCGCAGCATATCCCTTTCGAATCGCCCAACAGCTCGCACTCGTTTGCAAACACTAGTGGGTTAAAAACGAGGGCGGGTTGCCTAGTTTTTTGGTGATTTTTTTATTCTAGAACCAATTCCTTTATGTTTTTTGTATTTAAAGATACCAACTGCAAGCAAAATTCCTGCAAAAAATAGTATTGCCAATTTGTTGGGCTCACTCATGCCAAGAGGGTCATTGCCAGCGTCCAAATAATTTTTCCCTTCCAAAACATCTATTTGTTTCTTTTCCAAAACCTTTAAAAATGCAGGATTTTCAACCGACATAAAACAGGTGAACGGATTGAGTAAATGCGATTTAAAACTTCTCTCGATCATTTTATCCTGGATTTGTTCCAACTGCTCAGGATGCAAAACACCAAACTGATTTAGCGCTTTTTGAACCAAGCCTTCCTCCCAAACTGTGTTACTTTTTATTCCGTCGAAATCTTGTATTGACTTGGCTTTAATCACTATTGAAGATTTTTCATCCTTTGGAAGATTTATTTTGATGCCTTCCTTTGTGTTTAAAACAAGGCTTGATGCTGCTGGTAAAAATCCATTTTGATTGCCAAAACTTGTATCCTGGAAATTCAACAATGAATGCACTTGGAAGGTACCATTGTCATTTACACCATAGAGGTATTTCGATTCAGGGAAAGCCATTTCCCATGGGGAGTAAGAATTTTCTAAAACCGCCTTTTCGATTAATCCTTCATCAAAAACATACATTGGGTAAGATTCTGAAGCGGCGTTTAATTGGTTGTAGAAATTGTATTTTAAGGCCATGTCAAGGTTAAAGCCTTCACCCAAATCCATGCTATTTAGATTTTTTTCAAGGGAGACATAGGGTATGGTTTTACAAAAAGCATTTACCAAACTTACCTTGGCATTGCTGAGATATTGAGGATATTTTGCCGAAACTTCCTTGAATTTTACCAGTTGAGAATCTATACCAGTTTTGGACGAACATTGCAAGATAAAATGCAAATAAGGGCTACGGTTTCCTATTTCTAAGGAGCTCTTTACAGTGGAAGGAATATACATAAAAGCCTTGTTTTCAAGTATGGAATCTGACTTACCAGGTATCTCTCCCAACGAAAAAATCTTATCGTTAAGCCTTAATTGAAAGGGCTGTTTATGGATAATTTCAAAACCAGAGGTTCTATGTTCATTTTCAGTAAATGGAAAAATCCTCAACGATAACAGGGTTGGGGAAGCATAATACAATACCCCTGGATCACGTCGGTAATTTACAATATTGTTATAAAGCCAAAGTGCAGATTTCTTCTCGGCGAGAATTCCTGGGACCTTTTTTCCCTCTATCACCAGGTAATACTGCTTAACGTATGCATCAATAGGAATAGCAAACTGCGCAGTGAATTCAGTTTGGTTGAAATTTATTTTTGGCGCGAAAATTTCCAAATCAATGGTTGAAATATAGCATTGGTTTAGGCTGTCATATCTTGTTTGGCTTACTCCTGAAACATTATAGTGACTTGAATTTGTAGGGTTGGATATTCGTTCGATTCGATCTCCTTTTATAAATTGGTTTAACCTATCAATTTTTGAATTGGATAAGGTAAGGTTGTCTAAAACCGTCCAATTATACAGTGAAGAAAGGAAAGGAAGTCTTTCTCCCCAAATGCCAAAAAATCCCCTTTTATTCGATTCCATTTCATCCAAACTCTTTTTAAAGCGTACCAAATCAAATTGGTAGGATTTTTCATAGTTTGGATTAAAAAAATATTCTAAACCTTGGTGCAATACCATTTTGTCGTAACGGGCATTAGCATACCAAAGAAGAGGAAGGACGGTAAATGATGAAAAAAGTATTAGGCTGATCCAAAATCCAGAAATTCTTTCTTTAAGGGCATGGAAGGAATGGAAAAGTTCAAGAGAATGGATCAAAAACAGAATAGTAGGTACCAACAGCAACAATCCTGAAAGAAAAAAGAAAACCAAGAAAAACGAAATGGGAAGGAAAGGGAGAAAGACAAGTAGAAAATAAAAGGTAAATGGGAAAAACAATGCCCGACCAAGCATTACAAACCATTGGAAGATTGGATTTGTTCCAGTGGGCAAGCATACAAAGAGAGCATTAAGTCCTAAGAGCAGGAAAAACGTTACACCCCAAAAATCTCCAAAAATTCCCATCTCCATATTTATTCGGTTGATAAGTACACAGAAAATTGGCAATACCAGCGAAAAAATCAACTTTACGACCAAAGAGTCATCTAAGCGTTTAATTACATAAAGTTGGACAAACAAGTACATAAACCTGAACAAAAAGAAAACTAGCACCAATACATAAATGCTGAAGTAAATTTGAAGCAGGTTTTCAAAAGGATGGAATTGCCTAGGAATAAAAACCATTATTCCTAAATATCCTAACCCTGAAATAATTATTCCCCAAATGAAAGTCATTAGCAATTTTTCAGAGGTAGGAACATCAATCGATAATTGCACCAAATTGAAACAATGAAAACCCAAAGGAATCATTAGAAAACTTACCAAATGCAAAATAGGAGCCTCACTAATGACCCAATTTGGGATGCTACTTGGAAACAGGTTTGACAAAGAAAGAAAGGCCGATGTTAAAAACACAAAGTTTAGAACCAATAAAAAGAAATTCCATAAAACAGATCCGTTGGTCTTGGTCTTTAAAGAAATAGTAAAGCCAATACCTGAGATTATCGTCAATAAACAAAGACTAATTCCAAATTTCAACCATAAGACCTGTTCGCTCTTTTCAATGAAACCTTCGATAATTTCATAAACGGAAATAAACCAGCATCCAATCAAGATATAAGGCAAGAAGCACAGCGGAAGATACCAAAAGGGGGAATTAAAATATTTCATTTTTTACAGGTTTTTCAAAGAAGTAGTAAAAAAGGGCTAGGCCTGAAATCAAAAAATAGATTAAGTAGCCAACCATAGTGTGCAAGTCATAATGTGGTTTTGATCCCAAATAAATACTGGCCCATTTTTGCACCATTAATCCTTGCATAATTCTTAGTTCATTTGCCAATAAACCAAACATATAGGATAGTAAAAGAAGACAAACCACTTTATAAATGGAGGTTTTCCATCCTTCACGAATAGGGAAATGGATCAAGGAAATTATACCAAAGACAAACCAGAACAATTGAATTCCAGAGCAAGTATTGTCAATAAAGAAGTTCCAAACTTTAAAGTGGTATTTTCCATCTATTACTAACACTGGAGTTTGAAGCAACCAACTTGTTATTTCCACTACAGGTATTAGAAAAATTCCTGAAACGGGCTTCAAAAGGGTTTCCAAATTTAATCCTATCAAAAAATATAGGAGGAAATAAACAAGGAAATTGAATCTAATAAAAGGCAAATCGGAGATGTTTTTTAAGTTCGGTTGCATTTAGAATTAGGCAATCAAACTTAATTATTTAAATAAAATTGTATCCTTAAGTTTTTTAACCCAAATTAATCAATAGGAGGATTTATTAATCCGAACTACTTGATTTATTTGGGGTTACCCCGATTTAGCAGTTGTTATCAATTTGGCTATACAAATTGATTTACAACTGGTTAATCGTTTATGCATTTCTAATGCGTAATCTGGGTTTAACCGAGGCTTATCCGCATTGATTAAAACAGAAGTATGCCTACATGAACAACGGAGGTTCTTTTCCTTAATTTTAAAAGGCTACTAAAGCTTTTCTAAAAATTCGACCAAAGCCCTTTCGAAGCGCCCCGGGTAGGGATAGCAGTGAAAAGCCCACAGCGGCCTAAGCGATAGCGAAAGGCGCGAGGACTTGCAACGAATAGCCCGACCATTCGCCTTGCCAAATGCCAAAGAAAGGCAGGAAAGGGTTTTGCGAATGGGACCCGCCTAGAAATAGAAATTAGATGGTAGATTTTAGTAGTTAGACGGATACAAGTTGGGACTTAGTTTGGACGGTTTATTTTGGGCAGGAAAAAAGTTTTCCAAGTTGTTGATATTTGATTTTCTATTTTCTATTTTCTATTTTCTCACTTCTCACTACTATTTTCTCAATAACTCAACCAAGGCCCTAGCCATTTCTCAACATATTCAAGAGATTGGCCTTTGCGTTTGGCATAATCCTCCACTTGGTCTTTGGCGATTTTGCCCAACCCAAAATATTTGGACTCCGGGTGTGAAAAATACAAGCCACAAACTGCCGCCGTAGGATACATGGCCAAACTTTCAGTTAACTGAATGCTGGTGCGGTTTTCGGCATCCAAAAGATGAAACAAAGTAGGCTTTTCGGTGTGGTCGGGACAAGCGGGATAGCCCGGTGCAGGACGGATACCTTGGTAAGCCTCGTCAATCAATTGGTTGTTATCTAAACTTTCCGATTTCGCATAACCCCAATAGTCGGTGCGGACTTTTTTGTGCATCAATTCGGCAAAAGCTTCGGCTAGGCGATCGGCCAGGGCTTTGAGCATAATGGAAGAATAATCGTCATGGTCTTTCTCAAATTTTTCTATCCATTGCTCAATTCCAATACCTGTGGTGAGGGTAAAACCTCCAATGTAATCATCGCCTTTACCTTTGGGTGCCACAAAATCGGCTAAGGCCAAATAAGGGAGGTTAGCGGCTTTCTTTCCTTGCTGGCGAAGGGTGTGCAGGGTTTCGAAGACCTGGGTTCTTTCATCGTCGGCATAGAGTGCGATATCGTCTTCATTCACTTGGTTGGCTCTCCAGAAACCTATGCTGGCCTTGGCGGTTAACCATTTTTCGTCAATGATGCGTTTGAGCATGGTTTGGGCGTCGTTGTAGAGCTTTTGGGCCTCTTTCCCAACAATTTCGTCATCCAATATTTTCGGGAAACGACCGGCCAATTCCCAAGCTTGGAAAAAGGGTGTCCAATCGATGTAGCCTGCAATTTCTTCTAAAGGATAATTCTCGAACGATTTTACTCCCAAGAAGCTAGGTTTGTACAAATCATGTGGGTTCCAGCTCACTTGGTATTTGTTTTTGCGAGCCTCCTCCAGACTGATCAGTTCCTTCTCCGCTTTGTTGCGGTTGTGGTGCTCACGAATGCGCACATAATCGGCTTTTAGGTCGGTTTCGAATTTTTCTTTTCCATCATCCGAAAGCAGGCTGCTTACAACAGGCACGCTGCGGCTAGCATCCAATACATGCACTGTAGTTCCGCTGTAATGTGGTTCAATTTTTACGGCTGTATGAACCCTCGAGGTGGTTGCTCCTCCGATCAGCAAAGGGATTTTCATTTTTCGGCGTTCCATTTCTTTGGCAATAGAAACCATTTCGTCAAGGGAAGGGGTAATCAATCCACTCAGACCAATTACATCTACCTTTTCTTGGATGGCGGTATCCAGGATTTTTTCGGTGGGTACCATCACGCCTAGGTCGATTACTTCATAACTGTTGCAGCCTAGCACTACACCAACAATATTTTTTCCAATATCGTGCACATCCCCTTTTACGGTTGCCATGAGTACTTTACCTTGGGCTTTTCCGGCTCCGGCTGCTTTTTCTGCATCCATGAAAGGGGTTAGATAGGCCACGGCTTTTTTCATTACCCGGGCACTTTTTACCACCTGAGGCAGGAACATTTTTCCTTGTCCGAAGAGGTCGCCAACCACATTCATTCCATCCATCAAAGGGCCTTCGATTACCAACAAAGGACGGCCGTATTTTTGACGGGCTTCTTCGATATCGGTATCAATAAACTCTACAATTCCTTTACCAAGGCGTGTTTAAGTCTTTCTTCCACACTGGTGTTGCGCCATTCATCGTCTCTTTTTTCTACTCTTCCTTTACCGCCTTTTAGGCTTTCAGCAAATTCAACCAAGCGTTCGGTCGAATCGTTTCGGCGGTTCAATAGCACATCTTCAACACGTTCCAACAGGTCTTTGGGAATCTCGTCGTACACACCAATTTGTCCGGCATTTACGATACCCATATCCAATCCTGCGCGGATTGCATGGTACAAGAAAGCCGTATGCATAGCCTCGCGTACTGGTTCATTTCCGCGGAAGCTGAAGCTGATATTGCTAACTCCACCGCTTACTTTGGTTCCTTTCAAATGTTCTTTGATCCAACGGGTTGCATTAATAAAATCAACGGCATAGTTGTTATGCTCTTCGATACCCGTGGCAACAGTTAAGATATTCGGGTCGAAAATGATGTCGGTTGCGGGGAAACCTACTTTTTCAGTGAGGATTCGGTAGGCCCTTTCGCACACTTCAATGCGGCGTTGGAAGTTATCGGCTTGTCCTTTTTCGTCAAAGGCCATCACGATTACGGCAGCACCATAACGTCTAACTAATTTTGCCTGTTCGATAAATTTTTCTTCTCCTTCTTTTAAAGAAATGGAGTTCACGATGGCTTTTCCTTGCACACATTTCAATCCTGCTTCGATTACGTTCCATTTGGAGCTATCGATCATGATAGGAACCTTAGAAATTTCAGGTTCGGAAGCGATTAGGTTAAGGAAAGTTGTCATGGCTTTTTCACCATCCAACATGCCTTCATCCAAGTTTATATCAATTACTTGAGCGCCGTTTTCAACCTGTTGGCGGGCAATGGCCAATCCTTCTTCGTAGTTGCCCTCCATGATTAGTTTGGCAAACTTTTTACTTCCGGTAACATTGGTGCGTTCGCCCACATTGATAAAGTTGCTTCCTTCAAATACCGTGAGTGGTTCTAAGCCGCTGTAATGGGGTACTTTGGGGAGTTCAGGCAAAGGACGGGGTGCAAATTTGGCTGCTTCGTTGGCAATGGCTTTGATATGTGCGGGTGTTGTACCACAGCAACCACCTACAATATTCACAAAACTGTTTTCGAGCCAGTCGCGAATATGGGAAGCTGTGATTTCTGGGGTTTCATCGTATTCACCGAAAGCATTGGGAAGTCCGGCATTTGGATAAGCCGAAATGCGGAATTCGGTGTTTTTGGAAAGGGTTTGAATATGAGGTCTCATTTGGGGGGCACCCAAGGCACAATTTAATCCAATGCTTAGCAAGGGTAGGTGCGAAACCGAGTGTAAAAAGGCTTCAACTGTCTGTCCGGAAAGGGTCCTTCCACTGGCGTCGGTGATGGTACCGCTAACCATAATTGGTAGGTTGATGCCCGTTTGGTCGTAGTATTGGTCGATAGCAAACAGGGCTGCTTTGGCATTGAGGGTATCGAAAATGGTTTCCACCAAAAGCAGGTCGCATCCTCCTTCAACTAAGGCTTTCACTTGTTCAGAATAGGCATCCACCAACTGATCGAAGGTAATGGCGCGATAACCCGGGTTATTCACATCGGGCGAAAGCGAGGCTGTACGGTTGGTTGGACCCATTGCCCCAGCCACGAACCGGGGTTTATCCGGATTTTTGGCCGTGTATTCTTGGGCCACTTCCTTGGCAATTTTGGCCGATTGGAAATTGATGTCGTACACAGCGCTTACCAGTTTATAATCGGCTTGGGCTATCCATGTGCCGCTGAAAGTGTTGGTTTCGATGATATCGGCACCTGCTTCGAGGTATTCGCGGTGTATGGCTTTGATTACATCGGGTCGGGTGATGGAAAGCAGGTCGTTATTGCCTTTAAGGGGTTGGGAATGGTTTGTGAAACGGTCGCCACGGAAATCCGCCTCCTCAAGGCTGTAACGCTGTATCATGGTGCCCATTGCCCCATCAAGGACAAGGATTCTTTTTTCGAGTGCTTGGTATATAGTCATGATTTATGGAAGAAAGGGAGATTTTTTGTTGGAACGCTGAGAACGCTGAAGATTATGATTTTTGATGATTTTTTTGTTGGAACGCTGAGGACGCGGAAGGTTATGATTTTTTTAGGAACGCTGAGGACGCTGAAGGTTATGATTTTTGATGATTTTTTTTGTTGGAACGCTGAGGACGCTGATAGTTATGATGTTTGATGATTTTTATGTTGGAACGCTGAGGACGCTGAAGGTTATGATTTTTTTAGGAACGCTGAGGACGCTGAGGACGCTGAAGGTTATGATTTTTGATGATTTTTTAGGAACGCTGAGGACGCTGAAGGTTATGATTAATTATTAATTTCTCTTTCGGAAATTGGCAAACACTTTTCTACGGATCTCTGCCTTTCTGCCAAAGTTCAACAACAATCCAATTTCGTAGCTGGTGGCTTTCAAATAATTGATTAATTGCACTTCATGGGCTTCTATAAGGGATTCAGTTGCTTTGAGTTCCAGTATTACCAGATTGTTAACTACTATATCCGCATAATATTCACCCACAATTCTATTATTATAATAGACACTTATTGGCTTTTGGCTTTCAATTTCAAATCCTTTCTTTTCGAGTTCAATGATGAGTGCATTGTGATAAACTTTTTCTAAAAAGCCAAAACCAAGCTTATGGTATACTTCGTAAAAGCATCCAATAATTTCTTGGGTTAAGTCAGATTCAATATAATTCTGTTCTGTTTCATTCATAATAATCAGCGTTTTCTGCGTTCTAATTCTTGCCAAAAAAAAAGCCCCACTGAAATAAATCAGCGAGGCTTTGTAAATCAAATTATTAAGCGAACACCGACTTATCTCTTCTTCCTCTGGGAAGATAGGACTTAGCACCGAATTCTATTCCGGTTGCTACGGTTTCATAGGGCCTTTCCCTCCACCGTTCTTGATAAGTTTATAAAGAACTGCTGCAAAGGTAAGGACTTTTAAATCCTAACCAACCCCATTAAGATTTTTTATTTTGCCAGAATGAACTTTTTCACTTTGTAAGTTTTGTTGCTACCCGAAACTTGGGCTACATACATACCGGCAGGTAGATTTTCGATGGAGAATTGTTGGTTTTCTTTGTTTTGCAGTTGGAAGGTACCCACTTTTTCCCCAGCCACATTGTACAATTCTAAAAGGGTAGGGAGCAAGGTTGTTGAGGCTATGTTTACAACCAGGTTTTGGTTAACCCAATCTACACCGATATCCCATCCGCCAATCAATTCGGCATAGGACATGGCTTCACAACTATCGTGGATGGCAAAACCTTCAAAAAATTGTTTCACATTAAGTACAGCATATTGGGCGCAATCCATGTGGTCAAGCGCCGGATTCACATCCAATGTGTCACAGTCCTGGCATCCATTAGCATTGAAGTATTCGATGGCTGTAACCGCATTTCCGAATGGAACCCTAGAATCGCCTCGGCAAAACATCATATAGGTTGGAGCAGTAGGAACGAATTTGTAGGAATCGTTCGCTCGTAAAGCCACCCTGAAAAAGTAGTTGGAATCGTTAATGAAGGAATCGATTTGGCTTTGTTTGAAAATAGTTTTCGGTACTATGGGTGCAATGCTATTGATTTCCCCAAAATTATGGGTTCCATCGTACAGGGGAGGAAGCAGCGTGTCCCAAGGGGAGGCCAAAATTTCAGAAGGGTTGTCAAAGAAATTGTAAATCTGATTCCAACCAAATACGATATAAGGCAAATAGGCTGGTTCAGGATAAGGATTGTCAGACAACAAGAGATCAACCATTACACCGCTCATGGAATAGGCACCACTCAAGGGCGCAGAAGCAGTTACTGTCATTTCGTTGCCCAATTGATTCTGAATGAGTTCTTGGGCCGCCATAGTAGCATGTCCGCCTTGTGAATAACCGGTCAGGAAAAGCTGGTTGTTTTGGCTTACTCCTAAATCAGGTAGGGCCTCTTTCGTAGCGCGGATAATGTCAACTATGCAAGTGGCTTCGGTTTGTTTGTGTTGGTATGGGTGTAAACCTGGCCCATCACCCAAACCTAAATAATCGGGAAGAACGGCAACATACCCAAAGGAAGACATGATTAGTCCAATATAAGGTTCAGAGCCATTCAAGCGTGAAGGAGCATCTTCTTTATAAGTCATGGTGCCATGCGCATAAACAGCTATTGGAAAGGTACAACCCTGAAGTTTTGGCACAATCAATAAACCAGAAGCAAAAGTGGCAGAACTATCCCAACTCACAGTGTTGTAAAGCACTTTGTAAGTGTCTACACCCCATTTGGTACCAACTACGGCCGCAGGAATTCCAATGGAGTTTAAGGTTGAATCAAGTTCGGCCTTGGTGTAGGATCGTAAAAAGGTTTTGGAAATAAGGAATTGTGCCGTGGTAGAAAGGCTTAACAAAAGTCCTAAGCTTAGAATGTAAAACTGTTTCATAAAAAAATTTGTCAAACATAACGAAAAGCTTTGATAATAAAGGGAATGGAAGTAAAATTAGTAGTAATTTAAGAAAGTCGGATGTTGTTGGCGAATTGGGGTAAATACTTTCGCATAAAATTTATATAAAATGAAAAAGATTCTATCCCTTGTAATTGTTGGCCTTTTCTCCATTGGCCTTGTTTCTGCCCAAAAAGTTAAAGTGTTAAAAGGTGACCTTGCCTTCTTGAAAGGTCAGTCTAAATTAAATGTGGAATATGTTTACGATGGAATGAAAGTTGGCAAGAAACAAACGGAAGAAGAATACATCAAAGAAAAAACAACTGAAGCCAACAAAAAGGAGGCTGGAAAAGGCGATACTTGGTTGAAAGGCTGGAAAGGTGCTCGTGAACAACGTTACCAACCTCACTTTGAAGAATTGATGAACAAGCAATTAGAAGGGGTAATGCAAGTAAAAAGTGGCTTGACGGATGCCAAATACACAGTAATTCTTCAAACTACCCGCACCGAACCTGGGTTTAATGTAGGGGTGGTGAAACAAGCTGCCTATGTTGACTTCATTGTAAAAGTTGTGGAAACTTCCAACAAATCAAACGTGTTGTTTGAAGCTGAAGCCTTAAACACCCCAGGTTCTCAATTTGGAGGATACGACTTCGATGCAGGAACCCGCCTCGCTGAAAGCTATGAAAAAATGGGTAAAACCCTTGGTGGCAAAATTGAAAAAGCCATAAAGTAAACTAGTGTGATTAATTCAGAAAAGGCTGTCCAAGGTTTTGGACAGCCTTTTTTGTTGTTTGGTATATTGCCAATTCCATACATTTGTCGACCTGAATTAACCTGATGGCCGAAGTTTTGTTACCCGAAAAAAAAGCCCCTTTACTACCCACCGAAGTGTTGCTTCGTGCATGGGACTTGATGTGTACTGCTCATGCCATGGCGGAGTTGTACGAACGAAATGCCAGTGTAACAGCCAAATATGTGCATGCTACCAGCCGCGGCCACGAAGCAATCCAGTTGGCGGTTGGATTGCAATTAACCAAATATGATTTTCTCTCAGCCTACTACCGTGATGATTCTATTCTGCTAGGAATTGGAATGACACCAAAAGAGTTGATGCTTCAATTGCTGGCAAAGAAAACCGATCCCTTTTCAGGTGGACGAACGTATTATTCACACCCCAGTCTTCGCCGTGATGATATGCCTAAAATTCCTATGCAATCTTCTGCTACTGGGATGCAAGCTATTCCAGCTACCGGTGTGGCCATGGGTATACAATATAAGGAACTTCAAGGACTAACCGAGGATTTTGAAGGGAATTTCCCCTTGGTAGTTTGTTCCCTTGGCGATGCCTCTGTTACGGAAGGTGAGGTAGCAGAAGCCTTTCAGATGGCGGCTTTAAAGAAACTGCCTATTCTGTACTTGGTGCAGGACAATGAATGGGATATCAGCGCTAATGCAGCCGAAATTCGAGCCCAAAATGCTGCTGAATATGCACGTGGCTTCAAAGGCCTCGAAACCCGTAGCATCGACGGAACAGATTTTATCACTTCATACCGAACCATCCAAGAGGTGATGGAGCTTATACGGAAGGAAAGAAGGCCGTTTTTGGTACATGCCAAAGTGCCCTTGCTCAACCACCATACCAGTGGTGTTCGAAAAGAATGGTACCGCGACGACCTGGAAAAGGCTTCATTGCGCGATCCATTGCCCCGTCTGCGTCGACAACTAATCGCCGAAGGTGTTGAGGCGGCGGAATTGGATACCCTTCAAAAGGCCGCCCAAATAAAAGTAGAAGCCGATTACCAAGCTGCCTTGTTAGAACCAGATCCGCAAGCCAGTGACTTGTTTACCCATGATTTTGCCCCTACGCCGATTACCGATGAAAAGGGTATTCGTGCTCCCCAAGGAAAAGATAAAACAGTTATGGTGGATTGTGCCTTATTTGCAGTCCAGGAAATTATGGAAAAACACCCCGAAAGTCTGCTCTATGGCCAAGATGTGGGTTTGCGCCTAGGCGGTGTTTTTCGCGAAGCAGCAACTTTAGCACAGAAGTTCGGAAGCAACCGTGTGTTTAATACACCAATTCAAGAAGCTTTTATCATCGGAAGTACAGTCGGAATGAGTGCCGTAGGATTAAAACCCATGGTAGAGGTGCAATTTGCAGATTATATCTGGCCCGGTTTAAACCAATTGTTTACCGAAGTAAGTCGTTCTTGTTATTTGAGTGAAGGTAAATGGCCCGTAAGCTGTATTATCCGTGTGCCAATCGGTGCCTACGGAAGTGGTGGACCATACCATTCATCCAGTGTCGAGTCGATTTTAACCAATATAAGAGGAATTAAAATTGCCTATCCTAGCACCGGTGCCGATTTAAAAGGCTTGATGAAAGCAGCTTTTTACGATCCAAACCCGGTTGTAATGCTGGAACATAAAGGGCTGTATTGGTCCAAAATTAAAGGGACCGAAGATGCTAAAACAGTTGAACCTGATGAGGATTATGTAATTCCTTTCGGTAAAGCAAGATTGGTACAAACGAGTTCTCCATCTTCCACTCAAACTTCCTGTACTATCATTACGTATGGAATGGGCGTTTATTGGGCACAAAATGCTGCCAAAGATTTTCCTGGCAGGGTTGAAATTGTGGATTTGCGAACCTTGTATCCATTAGACGAACAAGCTGTTTTTGAGTCGGTTACAAAGCATGGTCGTTGTTTGGTTTTGACCGAGGAGGCCGTAAATAATAGTTTTGCCCAAAGCATTGCGGCTCGCATTCAACAACATTGTTTCCGAAGTTTGGATGCTCCGGTAATTACCCAAGGTGCAGAAAATTTGCCGGCTATCCCATTGAATTCATTGCTCGAACAAACGATGTTGCCCAATGCCGAAAAGGTAAAGCTGAAATTGTCGGAATTGCTTGGTTATTAAGTTGGTATATTAGTTTTTGGATTTTTTGGCGGGTCCTTTTTCGCCCTTTACTTTGGTGCATGTACTAATCTTTGGTGCTAGGCGAAAAAGTCGGGCTATTCGCTGCAAGTCCTCGCCCTGCCTGCTGCGCTACGGCCGGTCTGTGGGCTTTCCGCTGCTATCCCTTCCCGGAGAGTAGTGCCCGATTAAGCATTCTGCTGGAAAAAAACCTCGACAAGGATTTGATCTATATTTAACCTAACTTAAGGCTTAAGAATTTTCATAGATTCGTTGCCAATGCTTATGAGGTACAAGCCACTTGGAAATTGAAAATCTAACGTTTGTGTTCCGGTTTCGCTTTGGCCTTTGAATAATTGTTGGCCATTCATCGACCAAATTTCTACGGCTAATTTGGCATTGGTTTGGAGAATGAGGCGGTCACCACTGAAAAAGGCTTTGTTGCTTAGGTTTTCCTTTTCGTTGAGTGATACGGCCGGACTACAATTTGGGGCACCCAATACATTGTAAAGAAAAAGCGCTGATTTTTGGATAATATCCGGATAATCAGGATCGGTTACCGGACCAGGAGGGAAAATGCCGTTTACTACGCCCCAATACTCATGCAATTGGTTGGCACCAATGTAAAATTCGTGGTTGAGATTGAGGTGGTTTAGCCTTTGATCCATGCGCTGCGAGCCGTAAACCCAAGGAGCCGTAAACAAGGCTGAAAAGGGGAAACCTTCAGAATATGGAACTACCGGGTCGATATCGCCATGGAACATAATAGTCGGTTTATACTCATTGACACTGATAAGTGATGTGTCGGCGATGGCGCCCCAACAACCCACCAAGGCATCGGGCCTGCCACCATGCTGATAGGAATTTCCTACACAGTCTTTACAGCCAAGATCAGGTTGAAGGAAACCACTGTTAGTGCTCGAAGGTCTTTCTTGGTCGCTACAGTACATTAAAGAAAGGCTTAAGAAGGTTCCGGCGCTGCTTCCCCACATGAAGATATGGTTGGTGTCAATACCATAGGTAGTGGCGTTTTGCTTCAAAAAGCGAATGGCTGCACTACCATCTTGGGTGGCACGCCAAATGGCTCTTTCTACGCTTGAAGTACTGGCCGCATTGAGGTTGATACGGTAATTCATAGATGCCGTTACATACCCATAGTGAGCAAAGGTATCGGCCAAGTATTGCATATCGTCATTGTCTTTGGAGCCGCTAATGAAACCACCACCGTGGGCAAAAAGAATAACTGGGCGTTTGGCCATCGTATCGCCTACAGGAAACCAAAGATCCATGGTTTGGTCTTGGTTGGTGGTTACATTTTCACTAACATATACGACTGGAATTGCCGGTGCATTGGCATATACTACATCCGAAGATTTTGAAACCGTAGGAAATACTTGTGAAAGAAATCGGCAAGGCAGTTGCGCCAAAGCTAAAGAGGGTAAAAGAGTAAGGAGCAGGAGGTAACGCATGGAGCAAACTTAGGAAGAATTTGATTCCAAGATTAGAAGGGTTTATACATATGAATAATATTGAGTAAGGAGAAATTTCTAAATTTTAATATCGGATAGTGTGTTATTTTGAAATAAACGATATTTTTGTGGGATGGATTGGATTTTTGACATAGCCTATTTAGAACCATTAATGGAGTACTATCAGCGATTGGAAGCAAAACGCGATCTAATTCGGAATAGTAGGCCGCTGCCTGCCGTTGTTTTGCAGCGGATTAGGGAGGATCTACAATTGGAATGGACCTATAATTCCAATAGTATTGAAGGGAATTCCCTCACTCTGCAAGAAACCAAAGTAGTGCTACAGGACGGAATGACAGTTAAGGGAAAAAGTATGCGAGAGCATTTTGAGGCTACGAATCACCACCAGGCAATCGCGTTTCTTCAAGAAGCAGTTTCTCCTTCCTACCTTCTTACCGAGAAGGATATTCTCCATATTCATTCCTTGGTTTTGCAAAACATAGAAAAGGATTTTGCCGGTCGCTATCGAAATGGTGGGGTTCGAATTGTAGGAGCCAATTTTGTTCCGCCTAATGCACTTAAGGTTCCACTATTAATGGAGGCTTTGGTCTCCTGGGTTCATTCAAATCCTCTGCAGTTGAATAGCGTGGCCTTGGCTAGTGTTTTCCACCATAGGTTTGTGCATATTCACCCATTTTTTGATGGAAATGGTCGAATGGTTCGGTTGTTGATGAATGTATTGTTAATGAAGGAAGGTTACCCACCGGCCATTATCCTAAAGAATGATCGAAAAAAGTATTACCAAGCTTTGAATCAAGCCAACCAAGGTGATTATTCCAAGCTTTTGCTATTAGTCGCCCAGGCCCTTGAGCGTTCCTTGAATATCTACTTAAATGCACTACCCACGGAAGGTTATGATCAGGAATATATCGAGATAAATAGATTGGTAGAAGAAAAGGATATGCCGTATGGTCAAGAGTATATTAGCTTATTGGCCAGAACAGGTAAGATTGATGCCTATAAAGAAGGTAGAAACTGGCTTACCAGCAAGGCCGCTGTTCAAGATTACATACAAAAACGCAAACGGGAAAGGAAATTAAACCCCGAATAGGCAGGAGAAATGCTTTTTCGGGGTAATCCCAAGTAACTTTTCTTGATAATCCAACTGCTTTTATTGAAATTTGATGGAAACGCCTAGGATTCTAAATCCAGCTGCACCCTAGATTTAGCATCCATTATTTTTCTTTGTTTCTCCTTTTGGAAATAGCCAATGGGCTAGATTCTCTTAACTTTTGGTATAATTTGTATCTTTGATTCCATTCTAATTTAGGCCTTTTATCTCCAATTATTCATGTCATTTAGGACCAAACTCGAAACCCTGTCTTCCATTCAAGGCCGTGATGCCTTTGTTGAACTAATTCTTGCCTATTCAAATCCTGCTTTTGGTACCCTATCGAAGCGGGAATTTGATATTTGGTTGTTCATGAAACTACAAGAACTAGGCGTCATAGCCCAAGAACCGGAAATTTATGAGTTAGTACGAGATTTAAAAATTACCAGAAGCAAAGCAAGAAACCTTTTGTACGAAGCAAAATTAAGGAGCAGTACCGATGCAAAACTGGAAGAAGAATTGAAAGCTTTGTTAAAACGGCCTGTTTTTATGAAGGAAGGTGATAAAATTGCCCTTGAAATTGGAAACCCCTTTCTGACCGATCATTTAAGGAACCAATTAAAAAAACTTGGGCATATTTCGGATGGATCCTTTTCGCCTGAATTGATTAAACTGAGCACTGATGCCTACCTTGCCCTTTTTACCCAATGTTTACCCGAAGCTGGAATAAATACAGCCACAAAAGTTCTTGTAGCACTTAATTTAACCGAAGATACAAGTGTGAAAGGGGTTTTGAAGGCTGTTGTTAAAAAGATAGGGTCGCAAGTAGCCGACGACGCAGGCCGACAGCTCATTTCAGCTCTATTCGATGGGATTTTCAAAAATGATGAAAAGGAGATAAAAAAACTAACTGCAGAATTAGCAAAGTAGTTTCTTTATTAATTCGAATGGACTATAAGTGGAAGAGGTTTTTCTTTGAGCCACAACTGCAATAAGCTTGAATGTAACAATTGTTTCCGTTCATGCCAAAAAAAGGGTATACTTTTGCCCTACCATTATTCAAGATATGAAAATAGAACAAATTTATACAGGCTGTCTGGCACAAGGAGCCTATTATATTGTTTCCAACGGAGAGGCAGCAATTATTGATCCACTGAGGGAGACCCAACCTTATTTGGATCGTTTGGAAAAGGATGGTGTGAAATTGAAATACATACTTGAAACCCATTTCCATGCCGATTTTGTTTCTGGACATTTGGATTTAAGCAAAAAAACCGGAGCGCCTATTATTTATGGTCCGGAGGCCAAACCCGAATTCGAAGCGGTGGTGGAAAAGGATGGAGCTATTCTGCCCTTGGGGGATATTAAAATTAAGGTCCTTCATACTCCAGGGCATACCATGGAAAGTACGACCTATTTATTGATGGATGAAACAGGCAAGGACCATTGTATATTTTCTGGTGATACCTTGTTTCTTGGTGATGTAGGTCGACCAGATCTTGCCCAAAAAGCAGCCAATATGACCCAGGAACAATTGGCAGGCACCTTGTTCGATAGCTTAATGGACAAAATTATGCCTTTGGCAGATGATGTTATAGTTTACCCTGCGCATGGTGCTGGCAGTGCTTGTGGAAAAAATATGATGAAAGAAACAGTGGATACACTTGGAAACCAAAAACGAGTAAACTATGCTTTGAATCAACCCTCAAAAGAGGCGTTTATCGCTGCAGTTACTGATGGCTTATTGCCTCCCCCAGCTTATTTTGGTATGAATGTGGCTATGAACAAAAAAGGATATGAGAGCTTTGACAAGGTGTTAAACAACGGAATGAGAGGTTTAAGTGCCGATGCATTCGAAGTTGCTACCGAAACCGAAGGGGCCTTAATGATTGATACCCGCGATAGCAAATCGTTTTTTAAAGGGTTTATTCCACAATCGATCAATATTGGTATTAACGGGGATTTTGCGCCTTGGGTTGGTGCCTTGGTAGCCGATGTAAAACAACCCATTTTGTTAATTACAGAACTTGGAAAGGAGCAGGAAACTGTTACCAGGTTGACTAGGGTTGGTTTTGATGCCATTCTTGGCCATTTGGAAGGCGGATTCGAGACTTGGGTAAAGGCAGGCAAGGAAGTAGATACCATTCATCGGATTTCAGCTAAGCAATTTGCCGATGCTGTGGATGTGAACAAGGATATGGTAATTGATGTGAGAAAGGAAAGTGAATATTCAGCTGAGCATATTGAAAATGCATACAATAAACCCTTGGCTTTTATTAATGAATGGATTAAAGATATTGATCAAATTCAACATTTTTACCTTCATTGTGCCGGTGGTTATAGAAGTATGATTGCTGGAAGCATCCTACAAGCTAGAGGCTATCGGAATTTTACTGAAGTGGAAGGTGGGTTTAAGGCAATTGCCGAAACACCTGTTCCACGGACCAATTTTATTTGTCAAAGTAAGATGCTAAAGGTTTAAGTAGCTTGGGTGTTAAGACTAACCAAGACTCATTTTCTAAAAACGGCAAAGTAACTTTTGTTACGGGAAATTTTCGAGTAGAAGGGTACATTTGGCAAAATTTATAGAGTAGGATTTTCAATAATTAAACTGGTCCAATTCCTCTATGCTCAATTATAAATGGAGATTTTAGGCTTTTTAGCGTCTATTGCCATCGGTATTTCTCTCGGATTAATCGGAGGTGGAGGAAGTATTTTGACTGTTCCAATTTTGGTTTACCTTTTTGGTGTAAATCCGGTTATTGCTACCGGTTATTCCTTATTTGTTGTTGGACTAACTAGTGGAATAGGTACTTATTCCTATTTTAAAAATGGACTAATAAACCTCCAAACAGCTTTGGTTTTTGGTATTCCTTCTCTTGCAGCAGTTTATATTTCAAGGGCCTTTGTTGTGCCTGCCATTCCAAATGAAATTATAACCATCGGTCATTGGGTTTTGGTAAAAGGACAATTCATGATGCTTGCCTTCGCCTTATTGATGTTGGCAGCTTCGTCGCGAATGATAAAAAAGGACAATACCTCCCCAGAAAAAGAAGGGCAATTAATAGGACAACTAAACTACCCTTTGATTGTATTATCAGGGTTTTTGGAGGGTTCTCTTACTGGTTTGGTTGGCGCAGGAGGTGGTTTTTTGATTATTCCAATTTTGGTGCTTTTGTGCAAATTACCAATGAAAGTAGCTGTTGGAACTTCCTTGTTAATTATTTCGGTAAAATCGCTTATCGGGTTCACCGGTAACCTTGGTCAATATCCCATGGATTGGATGCTCTTGCTAAAGGTTTCAGCCTTTGCCATTGTTGGGATTTTGATAGGTACAAGCCTTTCCAAAAAAATAGAAGGAAATAAATTAAAACCTGCTTTTGGTTGGTTTGTTCTGATAATGGCTATCTACATTCTTGTAAAAGAATTGCTTACGCTTTAGCCAGTAATTGTGGAGGATATTTTTCGATCAAACTTTCTGGCCTGATTGGTCTCTTCTCAAAACTACCGCCGCAATTGGGACAGCAATTGTGTAGTATTCCATCTACACATTCTTTGCAAAATGTACATTCAACCCAGATTACGCATTAGAAATGCATAAACGATTAACCAGTTATAAATCAATTTGGATGGCCAAATTGATAACAACTGCTAAATCGGGGTAAACCCAACTAAATCAAGTAGTTCGGATTTGTAAATCCTCCTATTGATTAATTTGGGTTCAAACGAACATATCATAGCCTCCAAACTATCATAAGGTAATGAGCGGCCACATTGCTCACAACTGGATTTCAGTATTAGCATTTATATGAATTTGAATTATTCTCCTGCCAAACAAACTTTATCTGCCGCAATAATTTTACCTGCAACCGATAGTTGGAAGTGGTAAATGCCATTGCTTAAACCTTGGCGGTTAAGGATTAGCTTTTCTTGGTTAATGTTGTTGATTTTGCGTACTACTTGTCCCTGCGAATTGTATAAAACGAAGCTTGCCCCTTCCAACTTTTGGCCAAAATCGATTTGAAGGGATTCAGACCAAGGATTTGGGCCAATGGTAAGGCTTGAAACATCCGATTGGGAAGGTGCGCTAACAGGTGAACCAATCGTGTTGTTGTAACGAGCAATTGCTATATTGTTTTGGGTGTTAAAAGCTCCACCTGCCAATAATATTTTACCATCAGGTTGTATGGCTAAGGCATATCCTACAGCATCGCCAGTAACCCCAAAACTGGTTGAAACCTTCCCGTCTCCATCAAATGTGCTATCGATTGCTCCCTCGGTATCGTATTTAACTAGGGCGAAATAAATGGTATTTCCAATACTATGGTAACCGCCCACTAACACTTTTCCATCGGCTTGAATGGCCACATCTACCGGTGTGCCGTAATCGGTTCCTGTTCCCCAATCAGTATAAACAATTCCACTGTTTCCCCACGTCAAATCTAAATTTCCATCCGGATTCACCCGAACAGTCAAGAAGTCATAAAAACTGTTTTCTACATTTCCAGTGAGAATGATTTTGCCATCACTTTGAATGGCTAAACTGTTGCCATATTCATTAAAGGTGCCAAAAACCCCAGCTGTTAATATGCCATCTCCATCAAAACTAGCATCCAGCGATCCATTGCTGTTGTACCGTATGAGCATAAGGTTGGCATTGTTGACTTCTACACTAAATCCACCAACCACAATTTTACCATCTACCTGAAGTTTTACACTGTAGGCCAAATCATCGTAATTAGGAGAAACACTGGTTACGAGCATTCCATCCGTATCAAAGCTTGTATCGAGACTGCCATTTTCATTGAGGCGGGCAATTTTTACATCGTTTGTTCCACTGGCCGAACTACCACCTGCTACAACAATTTTACCATCTGTTTGAATGGCAATACACTGAACATATTCGTTGTAACCACCCGGAATAATTACAATACCATCTCCATCGAAATCCGGATCTAAAGTTCCATCCGAAAGGAGACGAGCTACAACCATTTGGTCACCATTTAAATCGGTAGAGTAGCCGGCTACAACGATTTTTCCATCATTTTGAATGGCAATGGTTTTGGACCTGTCCTGGTTCATTCCTATACCAATTAAGGTAAATCCAACCGAGTTGAAGCTGGAATCGATGCTGCCGTCCTCCAGAAACCGTACCACCGCTATATCGTAATTATCCTGCTGGTATGAATGTCCGGCAACGACAATTTTCCCATCGGCCTGCAAGGCAATAGCCCTCGATTCATCATCAAAAGTGCCAATGGGAGTTAAAACCAATCCATCATTGCTAAAACTCGAATCCAAGGAACCATCTTGTCCTTTGGAGGTAAAACCCAGCAGTAGGAAAAGAAAAAAGGAGGTGCAGGTAAGTACAGATTTATGCATTGCTAAAATTTTTAAGCCAAAAAAGATGCACAAGTATAAAAAACAGATGGAATGAAATGCATTCCAAAGCCTGAAATAGAAGTTTTTTCGATGAGTATCCTATAAAGTAGGTAGGGAAGGGGGCAAAAGTAGCCTCTAATAAATTAGGTTCCTTTGTCCAATTCCCTAGGCTAGCTTATTTTTCGGCCTCTGAATAGGTGTGGAATTTGAATGCTTCTCCTTTCCAATCCAAGGTTTTTCCATTGGGAAGTAGCCATTCAAAACGGCCATAAAAGCCTTGGTCACGGCCAAATTCAAATCCACCAGAACATTCCGTATGCCCCAGTTCCACCTCCCTATCTTTGGGAAGTACATACAGAATGGTTTTCTTGCCTGTTTGGATGTTTTCGATGCTTGCCCGAATGAGACTGCCTGCCGGATAGTCAATAGGTAAGCTAAATCCAATGGCTTCTTGGTTTTTACAAGGAAAGAAAATATCCGTGGTGCACTGGGGTTGGAAATAGCGATAATCCAATTGTTTGGGTAGCTTGGTCCATATCATTTCCTCGGTTTTGGTAGACGGAACAACCGTAAATCGAGGCCATACTTGGTTGTGAAAAGGATTGACATTCAGCGGAGTATTATCAATAACCAATTCGTAGGTTTTGCCTACATCGAGCTTTTTGAATGGTTTTAATACAACTTGGGTTGTGTACACATCTCCCAGCAAGGTTTCCATCAGTTTCAAGTTCACTTTTTCAGAACCGGATTGCAGATAAATCGGGTGTTTTATTACCAAACCCAGCAGCACATCTTGGCTATATCGAGCCCCTTCCAATACAATCCAGCCGGTTTCCTGTAAGGTGGAGTCGGCTCGGATAACTTTTATGCCAAGTTCCGGACAGGTAGGGCCTCCATTTTCTTCCACATAGGATTGCGTGAAGCCTTTGTTCACACTAAGGAATAGCAAGCAAGCAAGGAGGAATTTATACATGCATCGAGGGGCAACGAAGGTCGGTAATTTTTTTTTAAACTTTCCCGTAAATGAGGTTTTTGTAAAATGACCAAAAGTGAAATTGAAATGCGAAGGTTGTACTTTGCCAACTACCGGGCACGGAGGTCTCGGGCAAGGATAGAGGCAGTGTAGCCCACAGGGATGCGGAGGCACGGAGCAGACCGAGGACTACCGCCGAAAGCCTGGCCCTACCGCCTATTGCTGCTATTGGTTATCGAGCACAAATGTTTAAAGGCGGTAGGGGCCCGCCAAATTAGTTATGCATGATCTTCTAGAACAAGTAAAATTCAATTGATGAAAAAGTAAGTTGTTTTTGGGTTACAAGAAAGTGTATTTTATTTTAAAATAAGTTTGTTTCTTTGGACTAGAATGGTTTCAAAGAGGTTATTTGAGCTCCTTAAGGAGATAAGCGCATCGGAAGCGAAAGAGATACTTTGGATATGTAGCAAGCATAAAGATAAGCGATTAAAAATATTAGAATCATTAGTTAAAGGGCGGCATTTGGTTTATGAGAATTTTTTAATATTATTCAAAGAAAAATGTAAAAGGTTTTATAGAAATCGGGAAACTGAACAGGTTTTACATACGATAAGGAGGTTGACCGATTATTTTTGTAATAGAATAGAGAAGGTTCTATTTGAGAGTTCAGAGAATGTGGAAATGACTAGGAGTATTAGTTTAGGAAATTTATATAAAAAAAGGGGAAATTTTTACTTAAGTTCTTATTACTTTGAAAAAGCCTATAAGCTGGTATCTGTAAATGGTTCTAAGGAGGATTTGTTAAAGTTGTTGCCTAGTTTAATTTCTCATGAATATTTAAAAGGGACGAAGGCTAGTTATAGACGAGGGTTACAGTTTAATGAAATTTTAAATATGTCAATGGATGCTCAATTTCATAAAGTTAAAGTTGATTATTATAATAACATTAGTAATTTATATTTGGATAATAATACGATAGGTGAGAAATCAAATATTCAATTATTAGAAGAAATAAATTTCTATGTTGGACAAGTAGATAATTCTGATTTGGTTATAGGTTATAGGATTTCCCAAATGCGTTTAAGTTTTGGAACGGATGAGTTTGAAAAATTTTCAAGGCTTACGGAGACCTACTTTTGTCAAATAGAAGATCTTGTGAAAGTTGAAGTTTTGTATAGAAAATATTTGTATTTAAAATTAGTGCTTGGATTTTATTCAGGAGCATCGATTTCGGATTTGCTTGTTGCTGCTGATCGTGTTAATGCCATTAATAAAAAAACGGATTTTGTAGATAATTATACTGTTTTTTACTTCGTTATATTATTGGTAATAAAAAGCGAGATAGAGTTGGCGAAGGCTGCTATGGTTGAGAATTCGCTTTGTTTTAAGCATCATGCATCCTATTTAAAGAAATTTATTAATGCTGTTATGTTGTTTGATGAAAATGACTATTTTAAAGCAAAGAAGCTATTTGTTCAATTGTTACAAATTGAAGATTATTTTGTAGAGCAGTTCTCTCGCTTGTTTTTGATAATTGTTTATGCCAAAACGTCGGATTGGCCGTCTTTTTATTCAATGGTTAGGGCAACTGAGCGTCAGGTTAAATCTAATCCTGAGCGAAAAATAATAAATCAATCTACCTTGATTTTTTTGGGACTTATTAAGCAATTGGTTAGAAAGAGAAATAAAGACATTGTACTACCTGCTAATTCTTCCTGCCTCCATACTTATTTACTTTATAGAATACTTTAGGTTTTTATAAATAAAAGAATATCAGCATGTTGCGATACGTTTCTCAGTTTTTATATATCTGGAATCGATAGGGCAAAGTTCTGAATTTAGTTTTAATTGAATATTTCTAGAAAGTAATTTAGGGTTCTGAAAAGTAAAATTGCACGACTCTTGTATTGTTTATTCCTTTGAATGTCCTAGTAAAAATAGGTTTTGAGGTTTAAGGGTGTAAGTTCTTTGCTGCTTTTTTGATTGTTATTTTTTCTATTGAATTTGGCATTCTTTAATGGTAAATCACATGTTTAATATTTTTCTATTTTGGATCGTTCAGGGTAGAAAGTGTTTATTGATTCTAACTTTGATAGTTCACACCTGGTTTATTGGTCTTTCTCAGGTAGTAATAAACGAGGTGCATATGCAGCCAGCGGGCAGCACAACTGGAACAAATCCGCAAAATTTGGCTGATTGTACTCCGAATAATGGAGCAGAGTATATTGAGCTTTACAATACAGATCCCTGTAATGTTGCAGATATTAGTTGTTATATTGTTGGATGTAATATTGCTGGGACTTCCGCTGCGGCTCATGGTGCCTTTAGGTTTCCGCAAGGCACTATAATTCCGCCTCTTGGTTTTGTTTCAATTGGTGGAACTAACTCGGGGGCAACTTTTGTTCTAAATAACTATTGTGGTACAGCGAATCTAAATATTAATCCAGCAGGGAGGTGGTACATGCCCAATGGTGACGGGTATATGATGTTGTATAATTCTAGTGGTGCTGCTATTGATGCGGTGTATTGGACAATCAATGCTGGAGAGGCAAATAAATGGGGGACTGATACAGATATTAACACGAATCCTACCCGAATTCCTGCAGGAACCGGTGGCTGTCAGTTAGTTAATTCCTTATCGGGGCCAGCTAATTTGCCTTTAAGTTTTGCTGAATATGCTGGTCAGGCATCTGGAAATGGCTTTTCTACTGCTAGGCAAACTGATGGGGGCTCTACATGGGTTCGAAATGTAGCTGGAACAATAAACGGATGTAATGGTGCTTGCATTGTTTCAACTCCTTTTTTGCTTAATATTATTACAAGTGCCCCATCTTGTAATTCTGCAAATGGTTCTATAACGATTACTCCTTCCACAATGGGTTCGTACTCTTATAGTTGGACGCCGAATGTGTCAACATCAAATGTTGCTACTAATTTGGCAGCAGGTGCATATCAGATTTCAGTTACACTTAATGGGTGTACAGTAGATACAATCATTAATTTGACAAGTACTTCAGGCCCTACTTCGGTTGCTGTTTCAACAGTTAATTCTACTTGTGGTCAAGGTAATGGTTCTGTTTCAATTGGTGCAGTAACTGGTGGAACTCCACCCTTTACCTATAATTTTGATAATTTGGGTTATTCATCCACCTCTAATTTTTCGAATCTTCCTGGTGGAGTTTATTCCTTGTTAGTTAAAGATGCAACGGGTTGTGTATATTCAGCACCCAATATTATTTTAACTAGTAGCCCAAGTCCATCTAATATCTTATTTAACTCTACAAATCCTACTTGTGGGCAGTCGAATGGAAGCGTAATTTTAGGACAAGTAACAGGCGGTACATCACCATACACCTATAATTTCAATAATTTAGGATTTGGCACCAATACAAGCTTTTCAAATTTGGGTGCAGGAAGTTTTTCTTTAGAAATTAGTGATGCATTAGGTTGCACATTTTCCGCTCCAGATATTTTATTAACCAATAATTCCGGTCCAACTGGGGTTCTTGTTACGCCTACCAACCCTTCCTGTGGACAATCTGATGGTGTCATATCATTGGGTGTAGTAACGGGTGGAACAGCCCCTTATACCTATAATTTTGATGGCCTTGGATTTTCGGGAACAACTGTATTTTCAAATCTAAGTGGTGGAAGTTACACATTGGAGGTAAAGGATGCTGCAGGTTGTGTTTTTGTTGCACCCATTGTGACATTAGTAACTCCAAATGGACCTTCCGCTATTGCAGTTACCACCACGAATCCTTCATGCGGATTAGCAGATGGGGCAGTAATTATTGGCACGGTAACTGGTGGTACGGCGCCTTATACCTATAATTTTAATAATCAAGGCTTTTCAGGAGTGACTACCTATGCTAACCTTAATGCAGGTAGTTATGGTTTGGAAGTGAAGGATTCGAATGGATGTCTTTTTTTAGCTTCTTCTGTTGTTCTTACAAACACAAATGCTCCTTCTGCAATTGTAGTTAATGTTACAAATTCGACTTGTTCTCAGTCCAATGGTGTTGTTGACCTTTCCACGGTAACAGGTGGTACAGCACCCTATTCCTATAATTTTAATAACCTTGGGTTTTCTTCGGTTACTAATTATACTGGTCTAATGGCAGGCACTTATACTTTGCAGGTTCAAGATAATATTGGATGCGTATTTGTTGCTCCTTCAATTAATATTACCACGTCTGCTGGCCCCAACACTATTTCTGTTTTTTCAACTGATCCATCTTGCAATCAAACAAATGGCTCGGTAAATTTAGGAAATGTATCGGGTGGAACCCCGCCATTTAATTATAATTTTAACAACCAAGGTCCTTCGTCAAACATTAATTATTCGAACTTGTCAGCTGGAACTTATTCCTTAGTAGTTGTCGATGCTTTAGGTTGTGTGTATAATGCCCCCTCCATTACCTTAAATACCTCAAATGGCCCTTCTGGAATAGTGGTTAATGTTATTGATCCTTTATGCGGACAATCAAATGGTTCTGTCGATTTGGGTCTAGTGTCTGGAGGTGTAGCTCCCTTTGTGTATAATTTTAATGGAATTGGATTTCAACCTGTTACAAGCTTTTCTGATTTGCCTGCAGGAACCTATAGCCTTGAGGTAAGTGATGCTTCTGGCTGTATTTTTATCGCCCCAACTATAAATCTTTCGTCATCAGATGCCCCAAATGGAGTGGAAATTTTGGTAACAAATACATTATGCGGGCAAGCTAATGGATCAGTTATTCTTGGCAATGTGTTCGGTGGAGTTTCACCATATTTATTTAGTTTTGATAATTTGCCCTTTTCCTCAAATTCATCTTTTACAATTCTTGACCAAGGATCATATGCTATTTCTATAAAAGATTCAAATAATTGTGTTTTTGATACGACCATTTCTGTTATGCCTTCTTCTGGAATTACTTCTGCAGATGTAAGTATATCTCCAATGATTTGTTTAACGGAAAATGGTTCCATAAGTATAGGTGCCATTCTAGGTGGAGTGCCTCCCTATCAATTTCAATTGAATGGTCAAGGTTTTACCTCTAATCCTCAATTTAATAATTTACCCGAAGGACTATATTCAATAACGGTTAAAGATTCAAGTGGATGTGAATTAAACTTGCAAAAAAATGTAACGCAAGATTTTTCTTCTGGCCCCCAATCCCTTTCCTACAGCTTGGTTTCTCCTGATTGTGATGCATCGAATGGCAGTTTGTCAGTATTAAATGTTGTTGGAGGAACATCTCCGTTAAGTTATTCTTTTTCAGGAATTCAAGAAATGATAGATTCAACTTATTCTAATCTTGACACTGGATGGTACCAAATTCAAATAATTGATTCAAATGGTTGTGTTTTATCAGATTCTGTATTGTTACTCCCAAATGGAATGGGTGATGTATATATCCCCAATACCTTTACACCCAACAAGGATAATAAAAATGAAAACTGGTTTATATCAGGTTACTGTGTGAAACAAATTGATTGCATTATATTCAACCGTTGGGGTGAATATGTTGCTCGATTGGACAATGCCAATCCTAGTTGGGATGGCATTTATAATGGACAGCTAGTTCAAGAAGGAATATATGTTTATTCTGCCCTCATTACTTTTTATTCCAATGACACTAAATCCCAAATGGGACATATTCTAATATCGTATTAATCTTAAAGTAATAATCATGAAAATTCAAGTTTTGATATTGTTTTTTTATCTTCTAGTCTCTTGTCCGTTTAAAATTAATGCTCAAGGTAATGTTGGCATTGGTACAACTTCCCCTGATCTCAGCGCTGCGCTCGATGTTAGCTCTCAAACCAAAGGTCTATTAGTACCTCGCCTAAATGCCCTACAAAGATTGTCTATTGCAAATCCTGCTAATGGATTATTGGTTTATGATACAGATGATAGTTGCTTCCATTACTTCAATGGTGTTAATTGGTTATCCCTATGCCAAAATAATGGAGTTGTTGGAACGACAGGCCCTTCTGGTCCTACTGGTGCCAACGGATTGATTGGTCCTACTGGTATACCCGGACCTACGGGCCAAACGGGTAGCCTTGGTGCTACTGGTCCTTCCGGTCCTACTGGTATACCTGGACCTACGGGCCAAACGGGTAGCCTTGGTGCTACTGGTCCTTCCGGTCCTACTGGTCCTTCCGGTGTTTCTGGTATTACTGGCTCTACCGGTGTTGATGGAATCACTGGCCCCACTGGCCCTTCAGGGGCAAACGGGATAACAGGTCCAACTGGCTCTACTGGTGTTTCTGGTCCAACTGGTTCTCCAGGAAGCGGGGTGAGCAATTATGTGCTTACCTTAGGTTATTCCAATACCGACTTAGCTATAAATTCAACCTATGTTACTGGAATGTTCTGGAATTCACCCGCCCTAACACTCTTTAATGATCGACCTTCTCGAAGAGCAATTGTGCCCAAGGCTGGTCAAGTAAGTAGTGTTCAAGTTATGTCAGCGGTAGCCGGAATTTTAGCTGGTGTTTCAAATGATAATATTACAATCAAAGTTAGGAATATAACTCAAAATACAGAAAGTACCTTAACAACAACATATGGACTTAGTTCTGCGAATTTATCTGGGGTTTCCAGAATTGATAACTTCCTTTTAGTAAGTCCCTTAAATGTGGCACTTGGCGACCAAATTCAAATTAGAATCGAAACACCAAACTGGATAACTGCACCAACACAAGTTAATCAGCTGTTTCAAGTTTATATTGAATAAGATTCGAGATTCTAAAGTTGTTTTTTTTAAATTGCTAACTTCATTTCTTTAGTTGAAGGTTTAATTGGTTCGATTTTCATTATTTGTATTTCAAGCTATTTTTCCTGAAAATACCGCAACAAATGTCCATTCACCCATTCCGGATTGTCCATCTGAATAAAATGGCCACTTTCAGGGTCGTAATGCACCTCAAAACTGCTCTGGCAATAGTCTTTTGTATGGATGGTCAGCTCCTTGCCCAAAGCCTGGTCTTTTTCGCCCCAAAGCAATAGCACCGGGCATTGTATCGGTGGAACTTCCATAGCTTTGGCCCCAAAAACGCCTCGAAAAGCAGCCCGGTAATAAGCCAAACTGCCAAAAATAGCCCCTTCGTTGGCAAATGCCTTTTCATATTCGGCCATTTCCTCCGACGAATAGGCTTTTCGATTGGCTAATAAAGCCTTGTAGGTACGTTTAAAAAAGCCGGGTTTTTGCATGAAACGCTCTGGAAACCAAGGCAATTGGAAGAAGAAAATGTACCAGCTGCGTTTGAGTTGTGCCCAGTTGAAACCTACCAAGGCTTTTTTCATTTCCATCGGATGAGGCATGTTCAAAATGGCTAGTTTCTTGATTTTTTTCGGGTAAAAACCAGTGGTGGCCCAAGCAACGGCGCCTCCCCAATCGTGACCCACCAAATAGGCATCCGATTCACCCAAGGCGGTAATCAATTGATCAATATCGGTGGTCAGCGCCTCTATCCGGTAATCGCTCACTTTGCGCGGTTTGTCGCTCAGGTTATAGCCTCGCAAATCGGGCGCAACCACTCTAAAATGAGCCGAAAGCGCGGTAATTTGATGCCGCCAGCCATACCAAAAATCAGGGAAACCATGCAATAAAATCAGCAATGGGCCTTGTCCGGCTTCCTGATAATGCAAACGTATGCCAGACGGCAATTGGATAAAGTTGGATTTCATTGGCGAAGTGCTTGAAAGGAGGAAACTAAGGTAAAAAAAATTAGCAGAGTGCTTTGATTCTTTATTTGGCGGGCCCCCTTCCGCCTTTAAGCATGGTGCTATGATTTCAGTTTTTACCAGGGCGTTCGGGTCAGGCTTTCGGCGGTAGTCCTCGGTCTGCTCCGTGCCTCCGCATCCCTGTGGGCTACACTGCCTCTATCCTTGCCCGGGGCATCCTTGCACAATTTTTGTCGAAGTACTTGGGCTTGGGTTTTTCAAATTGGGCTTTATGCTAAGGGGTTTTTGCTACAATGTTTTGAAAATCAATAAATTATGGTAGATGTATTTATTTGAATTTAAAATATCTTCGAAAGTTTTTGCCTACTTTGAATACTAAATAAACTAGGGTAGTAAGATGAATAAAAATCCAGAAATTGTAAACAATATAAATGGCTTTTTCCTTGAAATTCATACTTTCCAAACTCCAATAGACTCCTTTTGATCTATCATAATTATCATCGTAGCCCATCAAAAGCAATCCTAAAATTACAAATACAAGTAAGTCGACTGCAAGAATAGCTGCCCAGAGAAAAAATTGAGAATAAGTTAGTTTCATACCAATTTTGGATTTATGTTTTCCATTCTATCCACTTCTCTTTTCCAGTCTTCCATCGAATGATAAGTCCATGGCCTTGAATACCTCTTTTGGCTAATTTTTTTTGGGCGAGCTGAAAACTTGATTGGTCGAGACGGATGTAAATCCCAAGTCCATCTTCGGGGCCAAGGTCAACAATGGCAAAGGATGTAGTATTGGAAACATGACTAGGAGGGATGGTCGTTCCTGTTTTGTCCAATGCCAATCGAGGGAAATCTGTTTGGAGGTAGGGATAATCCCTGATTTTTTTATCCGTGCTAAGCATTACCCGGAGGAAGAAATACAAATGGGCTCCACCGGTACCAACAAACCAAATACTATCCGGCAGTCCATCCTGATCGAGGTCCCAATTACCCGTGTAATGATGGGTTTGTAAGTCCGCGGAATAAGCATACCGCAGACTGGGAATTTGGCTCTGGTAATAGGCTTGAAAGGAATTGCTGGGTTCGGCAACCTGGGCTTTACCGGAAAGCACGCCAATGCACAGGACAAAGCAAAGCCAAAAGCCAGCTAAAGTGAGGTGCCATTGAAAGAATCGAACCATCAAAACAGGTATTTAACCTTCGGCTTCCAAGTGGAATATGAAAATTTATGACACACTTATTGGAATCTCTAATTCTCTTTTACAAACTGAACGGATTCAGTTGTGTTAGTGAAATTGATTTGAATGGAATAAATCCCCGGTGCCAGATTTTTTACGGGAATGGTTTGTTGAAGTCCTTGAATGGCTCCGGAGGCCAATATTCTTCCTTGTAAATCGAACAAACGGTACGAATCCATGTTGGAGGTGGCAGTAAGTGTTATAAAATCGCGGGTTGGATTGGGGTACAGACTTAATTGGGTATTGGGGGAATGATTGGTTTGGATTCCCGTTAGGATATCAATTTCTGCAATATGGTTGAGGACATTGGAATAACTAGCTACAAATTCCCCTCCAAAACAAAGGCGGTTATTGGCACCCAGGGCCATGGCTTGGATGGTGGTGTCGATAACGAGCAATGGAGAAAGGAAAGTGTCGTTTGCTGTTACTTGAAAGTTCATCAGGTTGTTACCGTAAGTCATTCCGCTACTGCATTGAAATTGGCCTGCACAAAGCAATCCATTGGGTGTCGACAGGAGTTTTTTGATGCTACCTTCAAAATAGGTCATCGGTAAAACATTGGAGGGTAGAGGTAAAGTTACCGACCAGTCGTAATTTTCGAAAACAGCCAAGGCGCAGGTGTCGGTATTTTGGGTATAAGTGCAAGCTGCGTAGAGTTTTCCGTTGTAGAATTCAAAATCGTTTACAGGGGTTGCCGTTCCCATTCCTGAAATTTCAAATTGTCCATTCCAGTAGGCTACCACATTTCGGCGGAGGGCGCCTGTAGCCAATTCAAAATCACCACCAATATAAAGCAGGGTGTCAACGGTTTCCAATGCTCTAACTTCGGTTCCATACAGGAAGCCTTGGTTTACTTCTTGCCATTGCGTTCCATTCCATTTCGCTAGCATTCCGGTGAAGCTGCCTCCGGCAAAAAGTTCTCCTTCATAAAAGCAGAGGGTTTTAACGGTTCCATCCAAGTTGCCCAAAGCCGACCATTGACTTGTTTGCAGGTCATAAACGGCAATATGATTGGCGGTTTGGCCACCAGCCGAGGTGAATTCGCCTCCAACATAAAGTTTATTGTTATTGAAAAGCAAGGAATGCACATTGCCATTCAAACCTTGACCAAGATCTGTCCAAAGCCAACCGGCAAAACCACTGAGGTAAACAGCAATATGGTTGCAGGCTATACCATCGTTATTGGCCGTAAAATCTCCACCGGCATAAATGGTTCCCGTATTTGGGTCGATAGCAATAGCATTTACGGCAGCGTTTAAGCCACCAGCCATATTGGTGCAATTGAAGTTAGGCGGATAACCGGGTTGAATCCATGCCAGTTCATCCAAACTAAATCCATTTTCGTTGGCCCATTCAGCCACTCCAGGCGTTTTGATTTCATGCACATAGGCAAATTTTTGTTCCTTATCAATTTGTTGGGCTAGGCTTTCGTAACCGCTTTGTTGCATGAGGTAACCTACGGCACAATGGTTGCCGGTACGATCAATAAATACCGGATTTTTATAAGGAAGGTAATCGTTAACAGGAAAAGGGCGGTTGTGCCAATATTGGTTTAGATCGGCCAATAATTTAGTCCGGTTTTGAATTTGGTTTTTTGATAAATGAGCGGTGTTTCGGTTTCGCAGGGTTGATTCCACCAGCATCAGGTGGGTTGCAATCCAATCGTTAAAGGTGTTGTTTTTTTCAATGTCAACCTGGCTGACTAGGTTTGGGTCGAAGGCTTGGTTTTTCCATTGAGTATTCACAGTCAACAAGTGGTCGAGGGTGTTGTTTTGGCAACCTGCTGTTATGTAAATAAATAGGGCTAGGGAGGAAAGAATGCTTTTCATTTGAATAGGAATGAACAGCTAAGGTAAAAATTTTAATGGAAAAAGCCTTAGAAAGGCTTCATCGGGTTTTTCCCACCTAAGATTGGTTGTAAGAAGGGAGGAAGCCCTTCGGTATTCTTGGTTTAATTGGATTGTTTAATAAATTTTAAACCTATAACTTCATTGCCATCTGTTTGTATTTGGAGACAATAGATTCCCGGGGCTAGGTTTTCTATGTTTAATGTTTGGTTGACTCCTTTTAGTTTTCCAGATTGAACCACTTGTCCAAGATTATTCAAAATAGTCATTTGAAAGGTACTTTCTGCCTCCATTCCTGAAACCATAATCTCGTTTATGCAAGGATTGGGATAAAGGGCAAAAGTTGTCTTTTTTGTTTCAACTACTTGGGTTGAAAGGGCACACAATCGGTTAAAGAAGTCCAAGGTTTGAAAGTTGTAGTCGCTGTAAAATTTGTGCTCTGCATTTGATGCAGAGATTTGGTTCAGGATTTCCACTTGTGTAGCAGTATTTTGGGAAATAATAGAAGGGTAAAGAATGGGGTTTGCCAAAACATTGCTTTTGATCGTTTCCGAATAAATGGCATAACCCTGGTTGTCGATTTGATTGTTGGTGAGAAGATTGTTGTAAATGGCTTGAGAGGTAGCCAAAGAAACACCGGGTATTCGGGCGAAACGTTCGGGGTATAAAACTTGTTTATTATGCAATAGATAATCGTGGCAAATACCTCGATTTTCCAAAATTGAATCATTCTGCCAAGCTTCATAATTTCCTTCTGGACCAACTTCTTCATTGTCGTCAAATTTGGCCATTCGAAAGGCAAATGGGGTTGTGCGAATGGTGTTGATTAATTGGGCTCCCGATGCGCAATAACTTACTCCCGCCTTGAAATTTAAAATATGGGAAATGGCCGAAGAAAAAGAGCCTCCATTGCTCATTCCAACTGAAAATTTTGGGGTTTGAGGTGAAAAGTTGTTTCGATTGATAAAGGTATCGGTAAGGGCTTTTATGTTCAAATAATCGATGCCATTGATTGTATCCATTGGGAAGGCCTGCCACCTTAGCTTTCCATCGGCATTCAAATCGGTATTCAAGGTGATTTCTTCTGCTTCGGTGATAATTATGCCAAAGGTGTCGGCAATTGCAGCATTAACAAAGGAGCGGTATTCCACAAACTTAGTCCAATTAGAAGCGCTTCCTCCTGTACCATGAAACAGATACAATACACCCTTGAGGTTGGTTGGGAAGTGGTAATACACCTTTTTGAGGTTGTTTTTTCCCATGATTTGTTCATAGGAAATTTGGTAGGCCGGCATTGCATTTATTTGGGCTTCTACCTGTATGTTTTGATTAGGCATAACAAGGGTAGTGTGCCATTCCTGTTGGTTTTCTAAAAATTGCACATCGCCGGTCCATTGTCCGAAGGTATGCGTGCTATCAATGGCGAGGCTCCAAATATGAACGGTGTCACCTGCAGAATAGCTTCCTGAACCATAACCATTGGTAACGGTAAGGAGAAAGCTTTGGGCATTCGAGGCAAAGGGAAGGAAAAGAAGAAGGGTAAAAAAGTTTTTCATAAGCAAGATGGAATTCCTTTGATTCACTGGCAAAGAAAAAGTTTAATTTTTAACCCAAATTAATCAATAGGAGGATTTACTAATCCGAACTACTTGATTTAGTTGGGTTTACCCCTCCCGAAGAAATTTCGGGATACCAGTTGTTGTCAATTGGTCATACAAATTGATTTACAACTGGTTAATCGTTTACTCATTTCAAATGCGTAATCTGGGTTTAACTCAAAATTCTATTCACTTGATAGAATGATTTTGGGATCGTAACTGTATGGTTTGGTTGGGATTAGGATTTAGGGATAGCAATAGTTGTCAATTTGTATTTAACAATGGTTTTACAGCTACTTATTTTTTAAAAATTGTTGGGTCAACTTGATTATTGTTTTAAAGGACAAGTCAGGGTGCGCAACCTGATTAACGGTTCCAGCGATGTAGAGGTTTTCACGTGGACTGTAAAACGCCAATGCTCCAGAAAGTCCTGAATGGCCAATGAAACTTGGAATTGCTCTTGTTGGATTAAATAGGCAGGGGAGTTTAAATTTATGTATTCCAATTCCGGAGCGCATCGGGAAAAAGATACGGTTCCACTGCTTTAGTTCTGAAATATACCTTTCTGGGAACAATTTTCCTTCGAAAAAGGCTTCAAGAAAAATCAGGAGCTCAGTAGAGGTAGAAACAATACCACCATCGGGTCCAAATGAACTCATAGCCAATGGAATGGGCAATGGCTTTTCTTTGAAATATAAACACGTTGGATTATGGTCGTTTGGGTCTTGGTAAACATAGGTTTGGCTTAGTCCCAATGGCTTGATAATTAATTCATCACAATAGTTTGCATAGGATTTTCCACTAACTATTTCAATAATTTTACCTAGCAATTGGAAATTAGAATCAGAATAATGGGCCTTTCCTGGAGTTCCTGGTATAAAAAGTGGTTTAATGGATTTGGTTATTTCAATAGTTTCTTCAAACGACCAGGCTCTATCCTTTCCCGCAATAATTTCATCTTCTAGGCTTTTTCCATTTAAACCCTTGTTTTGGAAATAGTCGGGCAACCCTGAAGTATGGGCCAATAACTGCTGAATGGTAAGCTCGGCTGAATATTCCTTTCCTTTAAAGCTATGCAAACCCTTTAGGATGCCTGGTTCAAGAAATTTGCTAATGGGGTCTACTAAGCAAAGTTTGCCCTGTGATTTTAGGCTTAAGATAAGAGCAGTGGTAAAGAGTTTGGTGGTACTTGCAATAAAAAATGGAGCATCAATTTTCAAATTTCCGGAGGCGCCTTTCCAAATTTGATCGTTTCGCATCAAGGCAAAACTGGTTCCAAAAACTTTTCTATTATCGATCAAGCGGTCAAGTATAGTTTGAAGCCCTGCTTGCTTCGTACTAGGTATGGTTGAATCTAGCTCTTTGAAACCTGCCATTGGAAATGAGACCATAAAACTAAACCTTTTATGCTTAGGAAGAACAGTAAAAAGGAAAGGCTCAAATGGGGTATTTTAGGATTTATCCCTTTTTTGGGTTTCCCATTCTTCCTTTGAAATTCTAAAAACACAAACCTCAATTCCATGGAATAAAGTCCTTTTTTCAAGTTGCATACCGTTGTTTTTGGCTACTTGAATGGAAGCTATATTTTCAGGATGTATAATGGAAATCAAGGAGTCGGTCAATTGGTTTTGAAAAGCATAATCCCGACACTTTTTTGCTGCTTCTAAGGCAAATCCTTGTTTTCTGCTATCTGGCATTAGGGAATAACCTATTTCTAATTCCTCTGTTTGGTCAATTGTCTGCACAAGTAAACCGCATTGACCCACTAATTTTTGTGTGTTTTTGTCAATTAAGGCATTCATTCCGCCTAAATTGTTTTCATACCGGTAGGAAACTTTTTCAAACCAAACTTGACATAAATCTTCTGCCTTCCTGTTGTCGTTTGGGAAAATATACTTTAATGCATTTGGATCTTGGCAAAACCTTAACCAGTCGGCAAAGTCATGGGAAGCAAGCCGTCTGTATACCAATCTCTCGGATTGATTTCCAAAGAGAAGCAATTTGGTATTGTCTTTAATGAACATGGTTAAATTCCGAATGGGTAAGTTTGCTTAAAAAGGCAATATCTTAAGGGTTTTTCAACCTAAGTTCTAAAGCTGTAGTTGGACTTTTTAGAATAGTCATGGGTTTTATGGCCGTACTTCGAAAATGCTTTATAACTGTTTACATAAAACAACACTTTTTCATACAAAGTTAAAAAGTAAAAGCCTGAACATTCCTTGGGCGTTTATTCCAAAACCAATTTTTGAATAAATTCGGTTTGGTTTAGTTTGATTCGTGCAAGGTATAAGCCTTTTGGAAAATCGGAAAGCTCAATCTGTACTAGCTTGTTGGGGTTTTGATAGGCCTGTTGTAGGATGGTTTTTCCTTGGTAATCCACAAGGTCGATGGCAAGGATAGCTGGATTTCCTTCTAACTGAAGTTGAAAATGGCTGGTGGTGGGGTTGGGGAATAGTTTATAGCCAAGTAAATTGGAAGGTAATGGATTTGTACCAACTAGTCCACTGCAACTTTCGGCAAGTGAATTACTGTTTTCAATTAAAGCTGGTGCCTCAAAGGTTTTACCTATAAATCCTGGGAAGTCGCTTGGATAGTAAGTGGTAGTAAACAATTGATTTTGATTGGGTGTAGTTCCTTGGTTAACAATTCCAAAACGAGAAACGGGGTTTATATAAGACCAAACCTTATTCCCGATTGAATCAATTTCAAAAATGGTTCCTTGAAGACCATTTGTCACCAAAACATTTCCACTGGGTAACATTTGTGCGCTGCTAACCGCTGCAACATAAAAGTTGTACGGGTTATTATCGTTGTATATCCAGGAAGGCGAAGCGGGCAAATACGGAAGGGTGGGATCGTAGTTAAAACCCGATACTGGAGGATTGATAATTTCAACTGTCGAATAATTTCCACCAGTTCGACCGTTTCCGTTGTTGAAAATCATTATTTGGTTGGCAAAAGGCAAACCGTCTTTAATCCAATGGGCATCGTGCTGTCCGAAAAGATGGGTAGCCGAATCTACATTGTACGCTTGAGGATTGCCCCATCTATACAAAAGATCGCCTCCTTTTCCTGAATTTCCTCCGGTATGTCCGGCTGCTTCGGCAATCGTGGTGCTATGATCAATAATCCATATTTCATTAAAGTTATGACAGCTTACCAAAATTTGGTCAAGGGTTGGATTGTAATCTATGGAGTTGAAATGGATCCAATCAGCATTTGATGAGCTAGATTTGTAGTTTAAGTCGATTAGTTGGGGGTTAGCGGCAATCGGACCAAAATTAGGTTTGGTATTGTCGTACGACTGCACTAAGTGGTCCCACACTTTCCATTCCCATACCACCATACCGCTATCTGTTCCAATGGGTTGTATTTCCATGATTTTTTCGCTGTATAAACTTGGCGTAACCCTTTCTGGATTTCGTCCTTGGGCTATGGCCACGGTATCTGGAATGATGGTCCATGCAAAAACCAATACATTTCCATTTTCCAACCCTAAAATATCGTGGTGGATGCTCTGGGTAGAATCCGAAATTTGATAATTCCAAAGTACATTTCCATCCCAATCAAGCTTTTCAATCACGCCTCCAATTCCTCCTGCATCAATAAAATTGTTTTGAACGTATCCTAGGCGAAGTAAATTACCGTCGGGAGCTAAAACAGTGGTGAGACCAGGAGTGAAATTGCTCGACCATCTTTTGGTCATATATCCACATCGGTCAATCAAGTAAGCTTGGTTCACCGCAATTGGTCCCATAACAATATAACCATCCGAATGGCTTTCGGCTTGGTTTAAGGTTAATCCAACGGTGTTCTGTGCATTAAGGGTAAGGTTGAAAAGCAGAATGGCGACTGAAATAAGGAAAGGTAATTTCATAACAATAACATTGAATGTGTGCTTTGCATTCAATAGGACAAAAGTAATGGAATAGAAGTTTAATTCGCTATTAATACAATGTCCGAGACTGTTTTTGGTTCAGGAGTAGAGGCGATCGTTTTTACAATAGACAGGTAAAGTCCGGCGGCTCCCGATTCTATAGCCGAAATGGTTTCACCTGCCTGGGTTAAGCTGGATTTGTGAAGTTCAAAGGTGTTTCCATTTAATTTGTAGAGGTTTTTATCCATTCCGGTTATCAAGAAAACATCATTGCCAACGAATGCCAAATCTCTAAAAAGACGCATTTGGCTGGTCGGGTCAGGAGTTATACCGGTTGGCAAGCTCACTCCAGTTTTAATCTGCTCAATAGCCGAACCGGTAAACTTGTATATGTCCAAAATATCAGTATTGAAGCGCCTTACAACCATGTACGGATTATTTAGGTTGTTCGGGTTTTTGTAAAGGCGAACAGTATGTTGATTGTTCCAACCTCCATTCATAATACTGCCGATACCATCCAAGGAGGTAACAGAACTAAAGGAAGAACCATCAAAACTAATGATATTGATTTTGCCATTTTCCACCGAATTGGTATAGCTCAGCCAAGTCCAAAAAACCTTGTCATGGTTCCCAACTTTGGATGCGTCATTTGTTGTTGGAACATTTACTCCGCTCCCATCTACAAAGTCCATTGAAGGAATAATAGTACCATTCCACGATGCCGTATTAGGGATGTAGCGGAAAAGGGTAGGATGGCCATAGTTGGAATTGTATCCCATACTCAACATGAAATTACTATCGAAAAGGGTGTTCATATAGCCTTGGTTGGCCGAAGCTGAAATAGCACCTTGGAAATACACGGGATTGTGCACATATACGATGGTGTTGGTAAATCCATAGCCTCCATGCGCCCCACTAGAGGAGTGATACGAGACGAGTCGGGTTCCATCTAAAATTTCAAAATCATCCAAAGCATTGTCGTTTTGGATGCCAACCGAAGTTGTTGTTTCCGGTTTATTGTAATCGCCTTGAATGTTAAGAGCCGCACTGTAACTCGTAAGATTGATGGTCCAAACGATGTTTTTGGCAATCACCGATACCTTTCCTTCGTCCTCGATAATTTTGTAAATTTCAGCTACATGGTTGTTGTAATTGTTGTAATCACCTTCGGTAGGAGGGTAGGTATATAAACGGTACACAAAACTACCGCCATTGGCAGCGTAGTAGGTTTTAGCCGGGTTTATTTCCAACTCAATATTGTTTTCGTTGGAGCTTGTTTCTTTTTTGCAGCCCCCAAGTATTACAATTGAAAATAGGAAAAGTATAGCGGAGAAACGGTTCATATGTTGGGTAGAATTTAACATCTCATTTTGCCTTAATTACCATAATTAAAATGAGCTAATATGGTTGCACAAAATTAAGCTAAGCCTAGGAAAGTTTGGGTTAGAAGCTCAGATTTAATTTTCGAAAAAATTACTAATTTGATTTCCCCCAAGGCATTAAACAGGCTTATTTTAGTAAACCTAGATAGATTAATTGGTCGAAAATACTAGTGTTAAAATTCAGTTTTTGGCGGGCCCCCAACCGCCCTAACCATTCTACCGCTGTTTAAGCATTTACAAGGGCGGTTGGGTCAGGCTATCGCTAATACTCCTCAGCTTGTAGCCCCCGAAAATGCAAGGGGGCTGCAAGCTTGCGGGGTATCACGCTCTATCCTTGCCCGACATCTCCGCATAGCATTCTACGGTAGCTGGGCCTTTGTATGCTATTCCAGAGTGGTTCAATTAGCCCAAATTAATCAATAGTTGGATTTATTAATTCAAAGGAGTTGCGGAAGTTGGGTGGAAACGCATCTTCCTAAGCCAAATGAAGAAGTTGATTTGTTCTTTGCCTATAAAGGTTATCGCACTAGACAAATTTTTCCAAATACCGAGGTGTTTGCTTCAAGTGGAAGTTTGTAGTTTAGGGAATAAGCATAAATTCCTAAAGGACATTCTACTTTCTTGTATGTTCCATCCCAGCCTTCCATGGGGTTTTCGGTTTTGAAAAGAAGTTCACCCCATCGGTTGAAAATCCGAAATTCAAATTGTTCGAATTGGCAAATCGACGCAGTTTTAAAAAGTTCGTTCAGGCCTTTTTTGTTTGGAGTGAATGCGTTGGGAATATAAATTTCACATGATTCTGCAAAGGCAGTGCTGTCGCAAGGTTCAATGTTTATCTGTTCATACAGTGTGTCGGTTCCACATGCAAAGCTAACAATAGCTGTTATCAAGAAGGTTCCGCTATCAGAAAAGGAGTGGGTGGGAATGAGGGCGTTGGAGGTATTGTTGAGTCCACTTGCGGTATCACCAAAGTTCCATTGTATAGCTGAAATCGGTGATAAACTTTGAATTTGAAAGGAAGATTCAAAATCAACACAGGCCGTATCCGCCACAAGAAGGCCTGTGCAATTGTTGTTGCAGTTCACAACCTCAATTTGGACAGTGGTTTGGTAATTACCGCAAGTAGCTGATACGTTTGCCAAAACCGTGTAGACTCCTGGGTTCGAAAAAAGGTGATTTGCGCTGAAGCCTGAGGCATTGTTATTATTTCCACTTGTGGGGTCTCCAAAATTCCAAGTCACCGAAAGCAAGGTGTCTGTAGTCTGTATTTGAAACAGTGTTCCATTTTCAAGGCAGGTATCGGTGAAGGTAATTTGTCCATCGCAGGTATTCGGACAATTTATTATTTCAATACTTAGGTTGACCGAAGTAGTATCGCACAAGGTATAAAGTGTAGCGTTGATGGTATAGGTTCCGGCCGAAGAAAACTGGTGTGAGGGATTGTTAGTTTGAGCGGTGTTATTAGCACCACTGCCGGGGTCCCCAAAATCCCAACGTATGGAAGTAAAGTTTTGATTGCCGAGTATTTGAAAAAGCGTGGAATCCAAGTAGCAGAAATTTTCAGCCAGAATAGAATTGTTTTCAAAGGCAAGGCTATCGAGGATGGGCACTTGTTGGGGCAGGCCAAATAGACTGGTTGTTGGAAATAAACCAATTGGGAGTAAAGTAATGGCTTGGTCAACAAATCCGCAGGCTGCCCCGAGGTTGTTAGGTTGGGTAATAGCCGAAAGCCAAGATTCGCTGTTGATGGCCACATATATTTTTCCATCTGGTCCGGTTTCCAATGAACCTACACATTGGTTGTTGAAGGAACTAGAAATTCCAATCAGGCTAACCGAGGCCGGAATGGACGGGGCCAGCATATTAGCTTGGTATACTGCTCCCTGAAATCCGGCATTGTAATATAAGGAAAAGTATAGTCTTGAATCGTCGGGGGAGAATTCGATACCATAGGGGTTGTCCAAGGTTGAAAGGCTTATTGGGTTTGATACAATACCGCTACAATTGTCAAAATCAAGAACTTGAATGGTATTTCCTCCATACAGGGCAACGGCTATTTTGTTGTACTGGTGGTTGAACTTCATACAACCCATTGTTTCGTCTCCATTGGCCTGTGGTATTATGCTATGCACAAGGCCTACATTGCTAGTTACAGGGGTAGGATTGAGTCCGGTTTCGGTAATTTCGTATACTTGAAAAAGGGAATTAGCCCTTTCGTGAATAATGATCCAAAATCCTTTTCCGTCGGCTTTTTTTGCCACAGCAAGTCTTTCGCTGGTATTGTTTTGAATAAGGATGTTTTTTTGAGCGGGAAGAATATCGCCTAAGCCATTGTTAAGGGTCATATCCACAAGGGAGTAGCGAAACCCGTTTAATGAATTGTTCCCTGTTTCGTCGACAGTAAAGAGAAAATACTGGCTTGGATTATTGGGGTAAGGCACAATCAATACGCCTTGTGAGGCAGAGGTATTGGGGCCGCCTAATAAGCCATTACCATTGGGCATAGGATTGTTGCTGGCATCCCAACAAACTTGACCATTGGAATAAAAAAGCAAATTTCCGGTTGACGGGTCTGAAACACTGGCACAACCTTCGATACTTACCATGGCGCTGGTAATAAAGGAAACAGGATTGCCGGAGGAAAAGTTTAGGCCAGCATTGTTGCCGAAATGCCACCTGTTGTTTTGGTTTTGGCCACTGGCATATCCAACGAAAAAAATGAAAATGCCAAATAGGAAAATAGAACTAAGAAGCTTGCTTCCCATAAAGTTTGGACCATTTTAACCAATGGTTTATAATGTAAAACTACATAAAATTCAACTTAAATTTGAACCATTCTTCCCTAAATTCACCTGTTGTGGAAATTAGTCTTTGGAAATTCCTAAATGGTTTAGGTTGTTGTAAAGCTTCTTGCAATTGCTTTCTAAAATGGGTCGAACATTCTAATTCTTCTGTGAATTCCTCCATCCACCAATAGCTTTCCCTCGATCCCCACTTAAATAGTTGTTGGTATTGTTTTTTGTTTTTTTTGAGCCGTTTTAGCTCTTTAACTACTTCTTTCTCCTCTGCTAAACTGGCTGTTGGGTCTTCTAGTACTTTGATAGTTTCTTTGGTTTTTAAATCCAAAAATATTTGAAAACCTGTTCTAAATCTTGCGCTATATCATTGCATAGCTCGTCTAAATTCATTTCCTTATTTATTTGATTTGGTTTAAGTTTTTATTTCCTATAAATTTTTTCCAAATCCTTGCCTTTGGCTAATTCGTCCACCAATTTGTCAAGGTAGCGAACTTGTTGGGTAAGTTTGTTTTCAATGGTGTGGAGCTTAATGCCACAAATACTTCCTCCAATAAGAGTAGCGTTTGGATGCAGCTTGGCTTGTTGAAAGAAGGTTTCGAAAGTTACTTTTTGTGCTAGTAAGTGCTGGATTTCACTTTCATTAAATCCACAAAGCCAGTGGATAACCTGGTCCAATTCGGCCTTGGTTCTACCTTTCTTTTCCACCTTGGCAAGGTACAAGGGATAAACAGTGGCAAAACTCATCCGGGCAATGCGTTCATCGGTGTTGCTGGTGGCTTTCATACAAATGGATGAAGGTTGCTTAGCTTAATCGTTCAAGTATGCCTTTACGTTTTACAATATTTTTATAATCCCATTGAATGATTTTAGCCTTTGAAAGCCATGTTTTGAGGATTTCCGTATCGATTTCTGAAGCTGTTTTGTAAAACACAGAAGCATCCTTGAATTTCCCCTTTCGAACCGTCAAACCTGTTTCATCAAAATCGGCGCCACTCCAAAATAGTAGACGTATACCGTTTTTTTGTTTGCTGTATCCAACAATTGGGTTATCGTTTAAAAACCAAACGGGATGGGCATGCCAAATTTTGCTCGAGGCTTGGTCAAGTTCATGGTCAATGATTTTGGCCAGTATTTCGCAAATAGCCATTTCTTCGCCGCTTTGTTGTTGGTTGTAATTTAATATGTCGGTGTTTAAAGGCATTAAAAAAATCGTGAAAATAGGAATTTTGCTTTACCTCTCTGGTAAAACTCAATTGGAATTTGCATGCTTTTTCTTATACCGATGTAATTTTTGAAATAGCTTTTGGACTAATTCTTAAACCCAGATTACGCATTAGAAATGCATAAACGATTAACCAGTTGTAAATCAATTTGTATGGCCAAATTGATAACAACTGCTAAATCGGGGTAAACCCAACTAAATCAAGTAGTTCGGATTAATAAATCCTCCTATTGATTAATTTGGGTTAAATGAAATCGGAATAAGCTACCTTCAGCATTTGCAATTAGAAAACTAGGCGAAAACCACATTTGGAAAACCGCTGCCCAATGCTTCACCTACACCCAGGCACGGAGCCATTCGGGCAAGGATAGAGGCAGTGTAGCCCACAGGGATGCGGAGGCACGGAGCAGACCGAGGACTACCGCCGAAAGCCTGACCTTTTCGCCTTGCAAATGGTTCATCGAGCACTACAGGTTATGCGAAAAGGGGCCCGCCAAATCCAAGAAATTGTTTATTTTTTGTTTACCAAATAAACGCCCCCCAAGACCAAAGCCATGCCTAAAAACTGCGTCAATACGATGGTTTCATGGAAGAAAAGTCCCCACATTATGGCAAAAACCGGAACAATATAAGTTACCGAGGCTGCAAACAAGGCGTTGCGTACTTTGACCAAGTAATTGAAAACAACAACGGCCAAGGCAGTGCCCAAAATGGCTAAAATGCTAATTAAACCGAGGGCAAACCAAGCATTTGGCTTTTGCATGGTTTCAAGGATTCCGGTGGAATATAGGGCGGCACCCGAAGGCAAACTCAGGAATAGAAAGGAAACCGAAGTTAGCATTACCGAATCGAGGTCGGATAGGTAGGATTTAACAAAATTGGTGTTGAAGGCATAGCAAGTGCTGGCGATAAATACGAAACCGGCAAAGGAAATATCTTGGGAATTGCCCATTTTGTGGAAAAGCAAAAATACTACACCCAACAAGCCTACACCGAGGCCCAGCAAGACTTTAGGACTCGCTTTTAAACCCCAGAAACTGATACCAACCAGCAAGGTAAGTAAGGGCATAATGGAGTTGAGCATGCCCACCAAAGAACTATCGAGACGGGTTTGGGCAATTGGGAACATGAAGGCTGGGATTCCGTTGCCCAGAAAGCCGGCAATGAGGAACATCCACCAGCGTTTCCAAGGGATTTGCCTGAATCGGACGATAACCAAGGGGAGCAGCACCAAGGAAGAAATGAAAATGCGAAGGCAGGCAATTTGAATAGGGGAAAATACCTGTAAACCTTGCTTCATGAGCATAAAGCTACTGCCCCAAACTAAACCAAGGGACAGGAGCAAAACCCAGGGTAAAAGACCTTTGGACTGTTGCATTATTCCTGTGGTGGGTTAAATAGTTTGGGAATCAAGTGGAAAAGGTTGAGTCACAAGTATTAATTAGATTCGATGAGCAAGGGAACTTTAAAATGATTTGTCCATGCTGATTTTTTGCCAAATTTCCAACCATGTAAAAAGGAAGAAGCGTTGGCGAATAGCAAATTAAAGTTTGGGACTATACGTGTAGCGGCGCTCGGCATCCGTTTGAATGGTTAGCACGAGGGAGGTATCATTTAAAGTATTAATCAAAAAAGTTTGGGAAATTTCGCTGGGTTTTTCCACCATGTTAAGCCCTGTAAATCCTTGCTGAAACGACCAGATACCATTTTTTGTAACTTGAGATCCCGGGCTTGGATAATAAATTTCCTTGTAGGTTTGTTCGCGGTAAAAAACCAAGTTTTGGTTAGGTTTTAAGGCTAGAAGGTTGGTTGTACTGTCGAAGCCATTGACTTCGTATTTCGATAGTTTCCAAGCAATGCATAGGAAATAGGCGTTATACGTGCAGTTCCCATTATCGGTATTGGCACTTTCGTCGTAGTTATCGGCTACAACATCGGTACAACCAGCTTTTTTTTCGCAGGAAAGCAGTCCGGTTAGTAAGAAAAGAGAAAGAAGTATGGAAAGGAAAGGGCGGGTCATTTAATTGGCTTTGAAATAATATTCTTCTTTAGGGTCGGAACCTACTTTGGACACGTGCAGATTGGTTTCGTCCACCAGAATTATTTCATACGTTCGGCTTAATTGTTTATCTTCTCTCACCAAGGTCAGGGTGATAGCATCTGAGGTTAGCGACCATTCTCCTTTTTCTTGAACTTCGGTATTGAAACCACCGGTGACGTAGTTTTCAAAGTATTTTCCATCCTTATTGAATTGGATAGAGTAGGAAACGAATTGTGATTTCCAAGTTGAGGTAGTGTCGACTCCACCAAATTCAACTTTATCCATAACCCAAGTGCGGCTAAGGTTTGTTTTTGTTCTTGAAAGCTCGTCTTTTTGACAACCAACAATACCAACTAGAAGTGTAAAGAGAAGTAAAATTCGAATTTTCATGTCCTAAATTTCAGGGTGCGAAGATACGACAAGGAGAAGAATTCCCAACATTTTTTGGGATTTATGGCAATTGCTTATCAGCTTTTTCGTTTCAACTCCCTTTTTCTTACCCCAAAATTCTATCTTCGCCCCTTGGTGAAACTATCGGTCGTTATTGTCAATTACAACGTGCAGCACTTTTTGGAGCAATGCCTTCAATCGGTGTATAATGCCATTCAAGGAATTGAAGCCGAAGTGTGGGTGGTCGACAACAGTTCGGTAGATGGATCAGTAGCTATGGTGAAGGAAAGGTTTCCTTGGGTAAAACTGATTGAAAGCAAGGATAATCTGGGTTTTTCGAAAGGGAATAATTTAGCGATAGCGCAATCCCAAGGCGAATATGTGTTGCTGCTGAATCCTGATACGGTAGTAGAGCAGGATACCTTTTCAAAATGTATAGCTTTTATGGATGTTCATCCCGAAGGTGGCGGTTTGGGTGTGTATATGGTGGATGGAAAGGGGAATTTTCTTCCTGAAAGTAAACGCAGTCTGCCTACACCCGAAGTGGCTTTTTATAAAATATTTGGTTTGTCCACCCTTTTCCCGACGAGTAAAGTATTCGGCAAATACCATTGCGGTTATTTGGACAAGCATCAAATCCACTCCATTGATGTGTTGTCGGGTGCGTATATGTGGTTGCGTAAGTCGGCCTTGGATAAGGTTGGTTTGCTGGACGAGGATTTTTTCATGTATGGCGAAGACATTGATTTGAGTTATCGTTTGGTGTTGGGTGGTTATAAAAACTACTATTTTCCTGAAACCAAAATCATTCATTACAAAGGTGAAAGCACCAAAAAAGGTAGTGTAAACTATGTGCTTGTGTTTTACAAAGCCATGATCCAGTTTGCCCAAAAGCATTTCACCGGACAAAATGCAGCTTTGTTTGCCTTTTTGATAAACTTGGCTATCTACCTGCGTGCCGGAATGGCTATAGCCTACCGTTTTGCAAGCTTTATCTATCAGCCTGTTTTGGATTTTTTCTTACTTTATGGTGGGGCTTTTTTGATTACAAAGTATTGGGCCACCGAAGTTCGAACAGGGATACAATATCCACATGCGTTTTTTGTATATGCTTTGCCTTCTTACATTGCCTTTTGGCTAGGGTCGGTTTATTTGAGCGGTGGCTACGATAAACCAATCAACCTGACCAAAATTGTGCGAGGATTGCTCATCGGTACAGGTTGTATTTTGGTAATGTATGCCTTGTTGGACGAGACTTACCGCTTCAGTCGGGCTATTATCTTATTTACTACCCTTTGGTCTATTGCCAGCTTGTTGATTAGTAGAGCTGTGTTGAGTGCCTTGCGATTTAAGGATTACGAAATAGCCTCGGTGGTGAAAAAGCGTATAGTCATTGCTGGTAGTCCGGAGGAAGCTGGTAGGGTAGAACAATTGTTGAGCAAATCCTCCATACAAACCGATTTGGTGGGTAGGGTTTCACCGAATACGGGTAAAGCAGAGCTTGGAAAAAGCTATTTGGGAAATATTGGGCAATTGGAGCAAATCATTGATATTTATGGTATCAAGGAAGTGATTTTTTGTGGTAAGGATTTTCCGGCCGGTCAGATTATCGGGTTGATGTCGGAATTGGCGGTTCGTGATTTGGAATTTAAGATTGCACCGGAGGAGACCGAATTCATCATAGGCAGCAATAGCATCGATACTGCCGGAGATTTGTATATGGTAGACATCAATTCAATCAATAAACCCGAGAACCGACGGAAAAAGCGGATTCTGGATTTGTTGGTTTGTTTGTCTTTTCTGCCAATCCTGCCTTTTTTACCGCTTTTAGGCATTGGTTGGTCTGGGTTTTTGAACAATTGGTTTGGGGTATTTTTAGGTCAAAAAACTTGGGTTGGTGTTTATTCCAAGGACCAAAACAAAAAGGGGAAAGTTTCGGTTCTACATCCGGCAGATGGCTTGTCGGAACCCATTGAAGATGAGGCTACTCGGCAGCGATTGGGTTTTTTGTATAACCGCGATTATAAGGCCTTGAACGATATTCAAACCCTCCTTAGAGGATATAAAAAATTAGCAAAATGAAACAATTCATGAAATACCAATTTCTACTTTTTGGTCTGGGAATCCTACTTTTCTTCGGTTCCTGCAAGCCCATTCAAACGCCGCTTGTTAAAGGAATTGAAGGGTATAAAGTAAATAAGATGGAAGCCTCTGACTTAGAGCTACAACTGAATATTAAGGTCAACAATCCCAACGATTTCAAAATCGTATTGGCGGATTACGATTTGGATATCAGTTTGAACGGTTTGCCCATTGGTAAAGCAAAAGCCAAGGAAAACATTGTATTTGAGCCCAAAGTTGAAAAAGGTTATCCATTCATTATCCATACCAATCTTAAATCGGTACTCGCCCAGATTTTGCCTAGCCTTTCCTTGTTTACGGGCAATAAACAATTGGATTTGAAATTGAACGGATACATTCGGGCTAAAGCCTTTGGGGTTGGGAAGAAAATCCCTTTGAATCTCGACCAGAAAATTGATTTAGGTAAGCTCACTAAAAACTAGTCCTTGAACCTGCAAGTCGACACCCATTGGCTCAACCTCTTGATGGCCTTCCTTTGTGTCGTCTTTTTGAGGCTGCCTTTCATTGGGGTGTTTTTCAGGGCTTGGTGTACCTTGGTTCATGAAGTAAGCCATGCTTTGGCAGCCTTGGTTTTAAGCCAAGAAGTGAAACACATTCATCTCGAGCAAGATCTTTCAGGGACGGCCTTTGTTGGAGGTGGAAACAAATTTGGAAACAGCCTAATTGCATTGGTGGGTTATTTGGGTGCATCGGCCCTAGGTTTTGGGTTAAGTTTGGTATTGGTTTTCGGCAAGTATGCTTATTTCCCTTATGTGTTTATTCCATTAGGAGTGGTGGCCTTGGTGTTTTGGATTAGAAATTTATTCGGAGCGGTTTGGACCTTGAGCCAAATAGCTGTTTTGGGTGGTTTATTGTATTATCAACAACCGGTATGGTTAATATTGTTTGGTGGAATTGCAACCTGGAGTTTGGTTGCCGAGGCTTTTTATTCAGCTTTTATTGTGTTGAAATTAAGTTTTTCTGCCCCAAAACAAGCCGGTGACGCCACTTTGTTGCAGAAATTTACCTCCATTCCTGCTGGGTTTTGGGGTGTAGTTTTTTTCGTTCAAGCCAGCTATTTTTTTGTGTCTTCAATAGGGTTGTTGGTATGGAAATGGGTTAAAATCCCTTATTTATTGGGTACCTTGATAATGAATCGATAAATGGAAACAGTTCAATTTCGTTTAAGGGCAGTAGAGCCGCAAGATGCTAATCTTTTGTTGGCCTTGGAAAACGACCAGGAAAATTGGGAAGTTAGTGGTACCCAGATTCCTTATTCGTTGGAAAGCATTCGTTTGTTTATTGAAGCCCAGCAAAGTGATATCCATTTATCGCGACAAGTAAGATTTATGATTGAGGCGCAAGGGAATGTGGTTGGCTGTATCGATTTGTTTGAGTATGATCCAGTGAACCACCGGGCCGGAGTAGGGATTTTGATTGGAAAGTCATACCGGCGATCAGGCTATGGACTAACAGCCTTATTGGAATTGGAGTTTATTGCCAAACGTTTGCAGTTGCATCAGTTATATGCCCATGTGGGTGCATCCAATCAAGCCAGTTTGAACTTGTTTTCGAAGGCTGGATATACCAAAGCGGGGGAGTTAATTGACTGGATAAAGGTTTCAAAATCATGGCAAAACGCCATTCTGTTTCAAAAAATAGTGGATGGCATCTAAAATCGCATTAATTTTAGCCCTGCAATCGTATGATTAAAAGTATACCAAACACTGTTTTTTCAATTCTTTTGGTTGGTCTGTTCCTGCCTGTAATTGGCTTGGCGCAAGAAAAAAAGGAAGAATCGAATGCCAAGCCTCCTTCAGACTACAAAGCCGAAGCAGCAAAATATCGAACCATTTTTCGAAGTACACGCTTGGTTAATTTCCATACCGTAGAAACCTTGGAGAAGGGAAGTTTCGATTTACGGATTTCGCATCGCTTGGGTGATTTTAAGTCTGGATTTTACAATTTTTGGGGTGTTGACGGTCCGGCTTCTATCAAATTAGGTTTCGATTACAGTCTTACCGATAATATTACGGTTGGGTATGGAAGAAATAGCAATGGCAAACTTTGGGAAGGATTAGTCAAATGGCGATTTTTAAGGCAACGCGAAGATGGAAAGGTTCCTTTGAGTATGACGGCTTTAGCCACCATCAACATTACCAGTCGTCCGCCCGCTATGGCCGAAGAGTTTGCGAAGTTCACAAGCCGTATGAGTTTTGTGTATCAATTAATGATTGCCCGACAATTTGGAAAAGTATTGAGTTTGCAGGTAGCCCCAACTATGGTGCACTACAACCAGGTAGAACGTTCGGTTGATAAGAACGACCAATTCATTTTGGCAACTATGGCCAGACTTCGCATCACCCGCTCCATTTTATTGATAGGTGAATATGGTTGGAGACTTACCAAAATGGGCAATTCCGCCGGACAAGATTACCGCAACAGTGCCGCATTCGGCTTAGAAATCCAAACTTCGGGCCATGCCTTTCAATTGTTCGTTACCAATTCCAATACTATGAACGAAAGTCAGTTTCTGGCCATGACCACTTCCAATGTGCTCAAGGGAGAGGTTAGACTAGGATTTAACATCTCCAGGGTTTTTAAATTCGGCAAACGGAAATAGTGGTCTAATTTTTGAAATAAGTACAAATACTAAAAGATTCACGTATGAAAAAAATAATTTTAGCTTCCCTGTTCCTAGGAATAACAAGCTTTTCCTTCGCTCAAAACTTCAAACTAACCAAAGGGAAATTGAGCTTCTTTTCCGAAACCCCTGTTGAGAACATCGATGCCCATTCCGAAAGCGTTTCGTCCATCATTACCCCGGCCAGGAAAGTAGCCATGTCGGTGCAAGTGTCGAGTTTTCAGTTCAAGAATGCCTTGATGCAGGAGCACTTTTGCGAAAAGTACATCGAAAGTGAAAAATTCCCAACCGCCACTTTTTCCGGCGTAATTGATCAGGATATCGATTTGAACCTGAAAGGCAGTTACACCGGCTCTGCTACAGGCAAACTCAAAATGCACGGAATTGAAAAGGAATACACTGTGCCCATCAAAATTTCTATTCCCTACGAAGGTCATATCGATATCGAAGCCCAGTTTATGGTGAAAATCGCCGAACATGGCATCCAAGTACCCGAGCTGGTTTTCGAGAAAATTGCCCAAGACATTAAAATCACTTTCAAAGGCGGCTACGATCTGAAAGTGGAAGTGAAAGCAAAATAAAATTTCTTTTATTCAAAACCCCAACCTTGCAAAAGACTTGGGGTTTTTTATTGCCTGTCCATGACGAAAGCCAGCTACGCTCTTGTAACAACCTTAGCTTTGTTTCTCGTGGCTGGGTTGTGCAGTTGTGGTGGCCCTAAAGTTTGTCCGAGCACTACCCTCACCGTAGTTAGCCGTGGAGCAGGAAAAATAACCGACCCTTTTCAGTCCAAAGTTTATTCCCCCAAGCGCAAAGACCTCAATTCAGGTTTTTCAAAAGCCAGAAAAACGATAAACACCCGCGACCGTGGCAACCCTTTTGGCTACGACCCCAATTACCGTTACCCCACAAAAAAGGAAGAAAAGGGATTGTTTTCCAAAAAGGTGATGAAAAGTTGGAAGAAATACTAACCCTTCAAAACCCCTCCATAAAGAATACCTATTTGAAGCTTAAATTATTTTTAATCAGAGCATAAAACTTTAGGGTAATTTTGCAGTCCAAACAATTTTTAACCCATTCTCGGGTTTTCCTATCATGAGCCGCATTATTTTAACTCTCACCCTTGCCTTTTTGCTTTCCTTGCAATCGGTTATTGGACAAAGCGCCCTTTCCAGAATGACGGCTTATGTAGGTGGCGGAACCGGCTACTACCTAGGCGATCTGCAACCCTTGGCCGTGCCTTCCCTTAAAACTTTTGGACTTTCAGCACAGGCAGGTTTGGGCTACCAAGTTTACCGTCGTTTTGGGGTAAACTTACATTACCAGTTCAACCATTTACGTGGCGACGATGCTTTATCCAATGATATTCGACGTCGTAACAGGTTCTTGAGTTTCCATTCTGATGTGCATGAAATTTCATTAAGGCTTACTTACGACCTGTTGAGAAGCGATAAATTCAAAACAATTCCATACTTAATCGCAGGTTTTGGTTATTTCCACTTTAATCCTAAGGCAGCTGATGGCACTGCTTTGCAACCCCTAGGTACCGAAGGGCAATACGTAGGAAGCAATAATTATCCGCAGCCTTATACATTATGGGCTCCTTCCATGCCATTCGGATTGGGTTTCCGTTACCGCATTAGCTGTCGATTATCTATTAAAGCAGAAGTAATTTACCATAAAACGTTTACAGACTTCTTGGACGATGTTAGCTCAAAAAACTATCCAAATCAGGCCGATATTCTGGCAACCCCCAATGGCGCTACCGTTTTGCAATATACCGATCGGAGAACGCCTGGTTCTGATGCCTTTACTTTCCGTGGTAATCCCGAACGAATGGACAACTTTTTGGATATCAACCTCGGCTTGGTGATTCATTTTGGTAAGTGCGGTTCCAAAGGCGGCATTTACGAAGATTGCAAAGCTTTGTATAAGAATTTGGACAAGTAAAACAGGGCTTTCTTCTTTTTTTTAATGATTTGGCGGGCCCCCAACCGCAAATACCGCTTCCTACGTTTATTTAAGTTGCTGCATGGCGGTTGGGTCAGGCTTTCGGCGCTAGTCCTCGGTCTGCTCCGTGCCTCCGCATCCCTGTGGGCTAGACTGCCTCTATCCTTGCCCGGGGCACTCTAAATAAAGTTTTGGTGAACAACCTGGCTTTTTGCAATATTTTCAAATGGCTAATTGACTTAAGAAGGATAAAGTGTCAATACCATCGGCATATTGGTTTAAGCCGGGCATTTGCGAAGTTCCGAAGGGTATTTCTCGTTTATTTTCGGCATTTTTCGAAACGATGCATTGTATGGCGTTGGCTTGTTCAATTAATTTCTGTTGCAATTCTTCTTCCGAATTATACTGTTCAAAATGAACCAAACCGGCTGGGGTAAAAAGGTTTGAATCTTCTTTTAATAACAGAAAGCCATTGTCGAGGTGCAGTGTTTTATTGAGCAGGAAAATAGCCTTGTTGTAATCGTAATTGTTGGCATATTTGTTATTTTCCAATACAAATCTGAAAATGGAAATGCCTTCAAAAAACAAGCTGAAATCATAATCTTTCGGAACAAACAGTTTGGTTACATTCCTGCAACCCAAGCCGTAGTAGCGAAATATATCCCAGCCCAATTGTTTAAATTCATCCGGAGTTTCGTTTCCACGGATAATGGCCACCGAGGTTCTGTTTTTACGGATAATATGTGGGTATTTCCCAAAGTAAAAATCGAAATACCGTGCTGAATTATCGCTACCGGTGGCAATAATGGCATCAAAGTCTTTCAAAATGGCTTCCTCAATTTTTATGTATTCGGTCAATCCGGGTTCGATTTTGAGTAGGGTTTGGATAACTTCTTTCATCAAAACCGTATCCTTTGAAGAGAGTTTTACGAGAGATTTATTGCCCGATAGTACCACACAAAGCAAATCGTGGAATCCTACCAAAGGAATATTTCCAGCCATGATGATACCAATGGTTTTGGGGGTGGTTTGGGGGAATTGATAGGCTTTTAACCACGCATTCAATGATTCGGCTTTCAATAGTTTTGCCCATTGGGAAAGGGCAAAGCGCACATTTTCAGGGGTAAACCAACCGTTGTGCGACTTCACATTTTCCACCAAATTTCCCAGACTATTTTCAACTCCATCGGCTGCAATTTCAAAAACTTGGCCTAAAGAAGTAAAACTTGCTACACGTTGTTCGATTGGTATCACTTTAAAATATTATTTTTGCGGGCAAATTTACTTAAACCAAGCACGCCATGGCAATAATGATAACCGACGAATGCATCAATTGTGGTGCATGCGAACCAGAATGTCCAAATAACGCGATATATGAAGGAGGCGCCGAGTGGAGATTCTCGGATGGAACCTCAATAAAAGGAAGCTTTACAAGCAAATTGGGATTTTCGGCTGATGCAGATGCCGCCCAAGAGCCCAAAAAATTAGATACCTACTACATTGTAAGTGATAAATGCACAGAATGTGTTGGTTTCCACGACGAACCACAATGTGCAGCCGTTTGTCCGGTTGATTGCTGCGTTGATGATCCTGATTTCAGAGAGAGTCAAGAGCAATTGTTGGAGAAAAAAGCAGCTATGCACGCTTAATCTAGCAAACCTTATCCTAAAAAACCTCGAAGCAATTCGGGGTTTTTTTATGTGCTATACCAACAATAAATACGTAATCGTTCCGGCCAAGTATCCGATTAATGTTACGAGGCTGATGCGTTTAAGGTACCAAATAAAGTCGATTTTCTCCATTCCCATTACTGCTACTCCTGCGGCCGAACCGATAATAAGGATACTTCCGCCCGTTCCGGCGCAAAAGGCCATCATTTCCCATAGTTTATGGTCCATCGGATACACCTCCAAGGAGTACATTCCCATGCTCGCAGCCACCAGTGGCACGTTGTCGATAATGGAGGAGGCCAATCCAATGGCGGTAACGATTATTTCCATATTGCCAATTTTCTGATCCATCCATTTGGCTAAAGTCTCCAGCATTCCTAAGGATTCGAGACTGCCGATAGCCATTAAAATTCCGAGGAAAAAAAGTATAGAAGAACTGTCTATTTTACTTAAGGCAAATCCTGCTGTGAAAGGTTTTTTAGCCTCTTCGTCTTTGTCTTTGTGGATAAGTTCAGAGGCAATCCACACAATGGAAAGGCCTAACAATACGCCCATGTAAGGAGGGAGGTGGGTTACGGTTTTGAAAATAGGAACGAACAATAAGGATCCGATGCCGAGAAAGAACATGATTTTGCTGCCATCGGGTGTTGCATGTGTACTATGCGGAATGGCTGGCAAATCTTTGTCGTTGCGAAGTTGGTAAGAGAAAATTCCCAAAGGAATAAGCAAACTCACCAAGCTAGGAATAAATATGCCGGTAATGATATGGCTGGCGCTAATTTGTCCGCCGATCCAAAGCATGGTGGTTGTTACATCACCAATGGGCGACCACGCGCCGCCTGCATTCGCTGCGATAATCACCACCGAGGCCATCAGCAAGCGTTTTTGTCCTTTGGGTAGTAATTTTCGAAGCAAAGAAACCATAACAATAGCCGTTGTAAGGTTATCGAGGGCAGCGGATAAGAAAAAAGAGACAAAGGCAACAATCCACATCAAGACTACAGCGTTGCGGGTGTTGATTCGGTCGGTAATAATATTGAAACCATGATGGGCATCCACTAATTCTACGATGGTCATGGCGCCTAATAAAAAGAACAATATTTCCGAAACCGATTCCAAGTGGTGGCCAAGTTGTTCCAGGATGTGGTGAGGGTCGACAGTTCCGCTAAGCGCATACAAAGTCCAGCATAAAACCCCGGTAATCAAAGCTGTAGCTGTTTTATTGATTTGCAAAGGATGCTCGAAAGCAATGGCTAAATAGCCAATCACAAAAAGAATTGGAATGAGTGTAAGCATTGGTGCTAAGGTAAGCTAGAATTGACAAAGCCGCAGTAAAGCCATTAAATTTGGATCAAAACATTCCTTGAGGGGAACATTTTTTTCTAAATTTGCTATAAGCTGCACTTATGATTTGATTCTTGAAAAGGCAACTGATTCTACGGACTTTAAGGTGGGTGATTGGATTGGCATTGCTAGGCCTTAATTTTTCCGTTCTGGCCCAGAAGCATTTTTCGTCGAATGCGTTGAAACCAGGTTCGGCCGTAGATTTGGAAGAGAAATTCAACTTGCTTGAAATAGATAGATTTGATGCAAAGGACAAGCCAAATCATCTCTTTTTGGAGAATGGTTATGCGAGTTCAACCCTCAAGAATCCTGATGCTTGGCATAAATTACCCAAAGCTAAATCGGTAGTTGAAATCAATTTAATTTACACCAAGTATCCGTTGGACAAGAGTTTATGGCGAACCAATTACAAAAAACTCCTAACCGATCGTTTAAACCAGCTTTTCCTTCTTGATTCCAGCTTAAACTCCGAAGACATTGAGTGGAACTTAGTCCTCCAAACCCAATGTAAGAGTGAGCAAGAAGCAATTTTATTGCCGCATGGTATTGAAATAGTTTATGAGTTGAGGTCGGAAGTGCCAGCGACAGATTCGGTACAGCCGAACAATCAAGGCCTATTGGAGCCATCGGAAGGTATAGAGGCCAAGGTTTTGCAAAGCAATCAAAACCAGTATAAGCGGTTTTTGTTGCAGCTTTCCCCTTCGCCCGATTCCACCATTGAAAAGGTATTTGATCGGCATTTGGAATGGAAGCATTCGTTAGTGGTGCTGGATTGGACTGGAAGCATGTATGAATTCGGGGTGAAGTTGATACTTTGGCATATGCAGCATTTAAAAGAAAGTGGGGTAAAGAACTTGGTTTTGTTTACCGACCAACGTGGCGATGACAACAGTAAATCGATTGGGGAGTGTGGAGGCGTTTTTTATCAGGAGAATACTGATGTAAAAAAGCTTATGAAGTTGATGAAGAGTTTGAAGAACAAGGAAAGCAATGATATTGAGGAAAACAATATAGATGCCTTACTAAAAGGTATAGAAAAGACGGCCGATTTTAAGGAGCTGATTATGATTGCCGACAACCGAAGCTGTATGAAGGATTATTGTAAATCCGATTCGATAAAAGTTCCGGTAAAGATTATATTGTGTGGGTCGCAGTTGGGCATTAATCCGCAGTATGTGAATTTGGCGTATAAAACGGGTGGCTCTATTCATACCTTAGAATCGGATACCAAGGATATTGGTGAATGGGCCAAGGCAGGTAAGTCGTTGGTGATTGATGGATTCAAATTTAAGTTCAACGCCAGGAAAGACAGGTTTGAAGTGGACTATTTGCATTCGAAAAACGCCTTTCAGGATTGTACAAAATTTTATAAGAAGAAGTGTGGTCCTTGTGAAAATTAGATGCTTTAAGGAAAGGGCAAAAAGTTGAACCGGGGGTAAAGTAAGGCTACAGCAGGAAGGTTGATTACCGCTGCACTTGCGTGAGGGATAGAGCGAAGTAGCCCACAGGTAGGCGCACCCCGAAAGCTTTCGGGGGAGCCTACCGAGGACTACTCGCGAAAGCCCGACCTATCCGCCGCCAGCACAAAGGGTTAAATTTCGCAAAAGCCAAATGCGGCGGATAGGGCACGCCCAAAAAAAGATAAAAGAAATTTGAAATAATGGCCATTAGGCAGTTTTGAAAAGGAAAAAAGGGCGATAAATTTGAGTGAAATTTGTATATTTGAGGCAGTTGTTTGTTAGGAAACATGAATAAATTAAAGACATTTGGAATAGGCTTAGGCTTGTTGTTATTTATCCTTTTTGCTTTGCTTTTTTTCTTGCCGGACCGGTATATTGTGTCGCGAGAAATTGTGGTGGACAGGCCGATGGAGCAGATTAGGCCGGAGCTAGATGATTTTCATGCTTGGAATGCGCATTGGTCGCCTTGGATTAGGATAGAGCCTGATTTGGAGGTTGTTTACAGTGGAAAGGAAAAGGGGGTAGGTGCTAAGATGGAATGGAAGGGGAAGAAGTTGGGTGAAGGCGGCATGGAGCTTGTCTATTCGGGTGTTGACAGTGTGGGCTATACGATGCATTTTCAGGATTTTAATTCGCATTCGAGGGGGCGGTTTGAGTTGATTCCGCAGGGTTCGGCTACAAAAGTTGTATGGAGCAATTACGGTCATGTTCGGTTTTTTGAGCGGTTTTTTGGTTTGATGATGGACGGTATGATGGGTCCGGATTTTGAGCAAGGTTTGGCCAATTTAAAGACATATTTAGAAAGTTTGCCCAAGGTGGAGGTTCCGCGCATGAAGCATTTGGAGGTTTTTGAGGGGGAGGTGAAAAGCCAGAAAGCTCTTCTGATATCTGTAAGGTGTACGGAGAGTGAAATTGGGGATAAGTTGAGTGCTGCTTATACAGAAATTTTGGCTTATATGAAGCAATCGGACTTGGAGGTGGCGGGGCCGACTTTTGCCTTGATTCATTTTTATTCGAAGGCGAAAGTGGAGATGGAGGCAGGCGTTCCGGTAGCGGATTCGGTGCAGGGTGGCAAGCGCATATATTATAAAGAGTTGCTTGGTGGCAAGGCTGTTCAGTGTTTGTATAGGGGTGATTTTGCAAATACCATCAAGGCGCATCAGAGGGTTTCGGAGTGGATAAGGCGGGAGGGTAGGAAGGAGGCTGGTTCGCCCATGGAGGTGTATTTGACAGATCCGGCGGTGGAGTTGGATACGTCTAAGTTAGAGACTTTGGTAGTTTATCCTATTCGATAATCTAGTATTATTGAAATAACATATATTAAGAAAATAATTTCAATTTTTTGCTTGAGTTATTAAAATTCTTCTTTTCTTTGTCCCATTAATTTTTAATTCATTTTTTTTATGGCATCATTAAACAAAGTCTTATTGATTGGAAATTTGGGCAAGGACCCAGAGATTCGGAATTTAGAAAACGGCAGCATGGTTGCTACCTTTTCAATTGCTACCACTGAAGGTTATAAGGATAAGAGTGGTAACTGGCATGATCAAACCGAATGGCACAACATCGTAGCTTGGCGCAATTTGGCCGAGGTAGCGGAGAAGTTCTTGAAAAAGGGTTCATCGGTGTATGTTCAAGGCCGTCTTCGCACACGCACGTGGGAGGACAAAGATGGTAAGAAGCATTATCAAACAGAGGTTATTGCTGATGAAATCGCAGCATTAACCAGGACTCCGGGCGCCTTTGCCAATGGCAATGGTCAGCCAGTTTCGGCAGTAGCTGATACCAAGCTGGGAGGCGATTTACCGTTCTAGCGGAGGCAATTCCAATTTTAAGGCCATTTCGGATGAGATGGCCTTTTTTGTATGGTTCTATTTATTTAGAAAGATCCATTTTAATTTAGATTTTTAAACTCATTTTCAGGTTTCGTAAAGCCTTTTTGATTAATCAAGATTGTGTATGAGAAATGTTTAAAGATAAACAAGTTGGAAAGCAATTTGGTTTTTCAAATAAAAAAACTGCTAATTCGAGGTAAACCCATCAAAATCAAGTGGTTTAGGTTTGGAAATCTTCCTAATTATTTATTTATTGGTTAAAACTAAGCCAACTATTTTTATAAAACCCATCTAATCAATATATTAGGTTTGAATGGGTAATTATAGTGGCCTGTTTGGTTTTATTTTTCAAATTTATATTATGACGAACGAGGAAATTATGGTTGCATTGCAGATTGAAGATATTGAGGCTTCAAGGATTACATATCGAAATCAAACCTGGATAATGTTAAAATTTGAGAGAGATCGAAAGAAGGAGGTTGCAATACGAAAGATAAATGGTTGGTTTTGGAGTAATAAGGAGAAAGCATGGTTGCTGCCGGGGAATCGAAAAGTTTTGATAATTTTTCTTAATTTATTGGGTTATAAAGGGATAGAAGGTCAATTGTCTGGTGAGATATATGTCAAAGTTGAAAATTTCAAGCAATGGATGAAGAGTCGGCGATATAGTGAAAATACCATAAAGACTTATACTGATTCGTTGATACAATTCTTAAGGTATTTTTGGGACAAACCTATATCAGAGATTTGTGCTGAGGATGTGGTGCGATTTAACAACGAGTTCATAGTGAAGAATCGTTTATCAGCTTCCTTTCAGAATCAGGTTGTAAATGCAATAAAGTTATTTTTTGATAAAGTTGAAGGGTCGAAGATGCGTATAGACTTGGTTCATAGGCCCAAGCGCTCGAATTTGCTACCAAATGTTTTAAGTAAGGAAGAGGTAAAGTTGATTTTGAATGCTTCTACCAATTTGAAGCATCGAACCATGTTATCGTTAATTTATAGTTGTGGGTTAAGGCGGAGTGAATTATTGAACTTGAAACCTGGGGATATAAATTCTATTCGTAACATTATTATCATAAGGCAGGCCAAGGGGAAGAAGGATAGGATAGTTCCGCTTTCGGAGAAGATACTAAAGATGTTGAGGGAATATTATTCCCTTTACAAGCCAATGACATGGTTGTTTGAGGGGCAAGTGCCGAATGAGCCATACGATGAAAGGAGTTTAAGCAATGTATTGAAGCAATGTTTAGAGAAGGCGAAGATTAATAAACCTGCCACGCTGCATTGGTTGCGACACAGTTATGCCACACATTTATTGGAGAAGGGGACGGATTTAAGGTATATACAAGAGTTGTTGGGGCATAAGAGCAGCAGGACGACGGAGATATACACTCATGTAAGCACACAAAGCATTCAGAAAATAATTAGTCCTTTTGACGATTTATAGGTAAATTTTTTGCAAATTCGCTTTTGAATATGTACACTATTTTATGGCACAAATCCGCGCTGCATTGGTCGGACATGTGCCATGTTGTGGCACATATATGTAAGTTAGTGGCAACCTTAGGACACGACACAACAGACAATAAACCAAGTAACAAATAGACAAAAATGGCAGTTGGAGACAAACAAAAACTAATAACTGAAATTGTAAGCAAAGTTTTAAACGAGCAAGCACAGACAAGTAAAAAATTTGACTGGTTTATAAACAAACACAGCAAAGAAATTTTCGGGAAACACTTTTCGACTATTGACAAAATATTCAAATCATTAAATGGCGACATAAACGCAAATCAAACAAAGCGTTCTGTTGCTCTTGACTGTGATGCTTACTTTGGCGGACAATACAATTTTATTTTCGAGTTTGATGAGTTTCAACATTTTAGTTCTTCAAGACTAAAAACAATTGAAAACTATCCAACTGGTTTAAAAGTAAATTTCGACTTAGCAAATTGGAAAAAACTTTGCCAAACTCACAAGGAAAAAGCAGATAATTACCGTAAAACCAAAACTACGACAGACTTTAATTTCGTTGGTGGACGGACTGCTCAAAGAGCATATTTGGATTGCTTCAGAGATTTACTTCCCGAAATTCAAGGGCTAAATCCAACTTTAAGAATTAATGAATTTGAAGTTGTTGGAATATCAAGAGCTGACAAAGAGGCCTGCAATAAAATTGAACAACTTTTAAAAACTAAGTTAACATAAAATATGGCAGCTTTTCACTATGTAGTTAAGGCAAAACTAATTCGACACATTAAAGGCAGTGGCGAAATTGAATTTTTACAGTTTGAAGATAAATTTGAAAACGAAAATCCTATCGTAGCAAGAAATCTTGCCTTCAAGCATTATCAAAACTATATTGATGTTCTTTTAGAAGCCAAACAAAAAAAATATTATTCAGATAAGCAGGTAAGAGAAGAATTAAAATCATTCATTGACCCAGGCACCAAAACAAAAATTCAGTTAGGAGAAAGTGAAGTTGAATTTAGCGATGCATTTGGCAATGGAATTGGGATTTTTCTAATTGTAGATATTCCCAAGCCTGACAATGTGTATGACGACAAAGAAGGTGAAGAAATTATTATACACGGAATAGGAAACATCAGTTTCTTAAACGACCATTCGGACAGACTAATCTTTGAACTTCAAAGAGAATACGAGTATTATACCTTTTACAACTACCAAACAGACAACAAAGTTATTGAAGTAGTTTATTGTTGCAGAGACGAGTGGGAAGAAGGTTATAGAGAAGACGAACCTGCAACATATAACATTCTTGAAACGCCATTTGACTGGACTGGACTTGACAAGCCCTATTGGTGGGGAGAACCAGAAGATGAAGAAGATGAAGTAATTCAACAAGCACCAAAAACTTTAGAAGAAATTATTCAAGAAGGAGAAAGCAATCAAGTAGAATTTAAGCCAGCTCTTTTGTATAATTTCTCGACAGGTAAAGGTGGTATTGGAGTAAAGGGAATTATTGCAAAAGCTATTTGTGCATTTCTAAATTCAAACGGAGGCTTATTAATTATTGGAGTTACAGACAAAGGCGAACCACAAGGACTTTCTTACGATTTTTCTCTATCAGAAGGTAAAACCGAAAAGGACTTTTTTATGCTTGAGTTTGACCAAATGTTAGAACACTTTCTATCCTTCTCAATCAAGAGTAACGTTTCAGGACAATTCTATCAACTTGATGAAAAAGACATTTTTGTTATTACAGTTACACCAAGTAAACGCAGACCAATTTTTCTAAAAGGACAAAATGGAAAAGAGTTCTATGTTAGAGGAGAAGCATCTTCCCGACAGCTAACCGACATTGAAGAACTTGTAAATTATTGCATAGAAAAATGGGGCCTGCAATGACACTTAACCAAAGACAGACAAGAAAGGCAGCCACTAACAGCACATTTGCAATAGGCGGGGTTTCGTGCTCCGCAGACAGTTTAGTAGTAGCGGAAAGTTTTGTGCTCCGCATAAACATTAGTGGTAAAAATCCCGCCCATCGCAAATCTGCAAACCGTTAGCTGTGATTTTATGACGGCAGTACAAGAAATAAGAAACAAGGTAAAAATGTTCCGACCGACAAGTCAGGAGGTGATTCTCTTTGACCCTAATCTGAACGACAAATCAACTCGACTTTTAAAATTCATAGACAACCAAAACAACAGATATAAAATTTGGGTATTTACTGACGCTGTTAAGTTGGAAACACCTCTGACAACTTCTTTACTCTTCTCCATAAACTTTCCTGACAAAGTCTGCTTAGCTAAATGTCTTTTGTTAGAGATAAGTGGAATAGGGAAAATATTTACGGACAACTCAAAAGATGACCAAATTCAACTTTGTATCAAACTTCTAAAGGACGACCTAAAATCACTCAACTTTGACTTCAATGAAGGTTTGACCGTTTATAGAAATTCACTACAACTGACATTGAAGCAAGACAGACAAATGCTACCTGAAATTGAAGTTTTAAAAAAGATAAAGTTGCTACTTCAACTAAATTTTCCAGATGAAATTGAAAAAGTTGATTTCTCTGACTTGCCGACAGACCTTAGACAAATACTAAAGGAATTTGGGTCGTTGGTAATTTCAGACGACTTTGAAAGAGATGAGAAAATTCAAACCTTGACAAAAAAACAACGCACTGACTTCATTGAAACACTTGAGCCAAAACTTGAAGATATTAACGCATTTCTAGACACTTTCAGTGACAAACCATTATCAGATGGAGCAATTAGACTTCAGAGTTTGGCGGAACTATTAATTGAATTGACATATGAACACGGAAAGAAAAACCACAGCTAACACGGTGCAAAAGCCATAAGCTGTTTTGTGCTTCGAACCCACATTTATCGTTAGCCAAAATTTTGTGCATCGTATAAACCTTTATCTGTAAATTCGCTTACGGCTTCTGCACCGGGAACGTTATAGCCAATGCTGAAAGAACACAGCACCAATGACTGAAGAAGAATTTTATAAGAAAAAAATATTTGATAAGGTTGGTATTAACCTGCTAAAGCAACAGTTCCCGAATTTGGAAAACTCCATTAAACTTTGGTATAAATCTGACCGCTATAATAAAATTCAGAACTACAAGTCTTTCTTGACAAATAAACTCAAGCAAATGACAGAAGATGGTAAGAATATTAGTTTTAATAACGAACAATTATACAATTTTTTTCAGTGGTGGGAGACAACATCCAAAGTTTGTTATTATTGCTCATTACAGAAAATTTTCTAGAAGAACTGCATAACCAACCTGGACATATTAATAAGCGTTTTCCTCAAAGAGGTAAATCTTTAGAAATTGATAGAAAACAAGCAAACCTACCATATTCAAATATTCAAAACTTAGTTCTCGCTTGTTATTGGTGCAACAATGCAAAGACAGACACATTTACCGAACAAGAATTTCTACAAATGGGAGAAGTGATGAAAAGAATTTGGGAGAACAGACTAAATAGACAATTATAAATTATGCCAATACCCAATAACATAAAGCGTGAACATATTTTCCAAGCTATGCTAAAGATTCACAGAGAAGGAGTTCCTCCAGGGAGAACACCACGACAATGGGCAGTTCAATACGAAAGCGAAATATTTCCATGCAAACTTCTAATTTCCTGGGCAAATATTTATGCTAATGGTGAAGAGCTTGACCCGAATCCGAACAACTTCCAAACATATATGGCACAAGACTACCTGACAAACCTTGGATTTAATATCATATCTGTAGGCAACAAGCACTGGCTATAACAGTGGGCAAGGTCAATAAGCGCTTTTGCACTTCGAATAAGGCTTTTGGTGAAAAACTTAGAGCCGCTCTTTAAATAAAGTTTTATCTGTAAATTCGCTTACTGCCCCTGCCCCCAAAACGTTATGGGCAAGGGTAACCGTACACAGAAACAGTATTGCATAGCTTAAACGTTTATCGCCCGCAAAACACAACCCAATAATTAGGCACTATTTCAAAATACACTTTATCCTTCCACTAGAATGACAAGACAGCAAACCAATTTAAAAGCAATGAAATTCTTATATAAATTTATTGTCTTACATTGTTTGCTAATGCTATGCATTGAAGTTAACTTATTTGCCCAAGACACTGTTATTGTTCCTAAAAAAAAAGGATATCTGTTAGAGAAAGGCAAACTTATTGAGAATAAGAAATTTGGGAAATGGCAAACTTTTTATGACTCAGGAAAAATTGCTACTGAAAAAACATTTGTGAATGATCAGGAGCAAGGCGAATTTACTGAATGGAACGAAGACGGAACAATTCAAAATAAGGGAAGATATTCTCTAGACAAAGAATTATTCCTAAATAATGATACTATTCCATTTACAGGAACGCTGTTTGTATTTTATGATAATGGTGTAAAAAGGAATGAAAGACCATACCTTAATGGATTAATGTCAGGAATATCATTGTTTTATTATAAAAATGGAAATTTATTTTTAAAATGTCCCCGACTTCTTGGATTGGCAAATGGAGAATTAACCTATTACCATGAAAATGGAGCGATTGATTATATCGGCAATTATATTGCTGGGCTGGAAGAAGGCATAGTCAAAGAGTGGTACAATGATGGAAACCTCCTTTCTGAATATCATATAAAACATGGTTTGTTGGAAGGGAAAAGCACGGAATGGCATCAAAATGGAACTAGAAAGTTGGAGGAGTTTTATAAAAATGACGAAAATGTAGGTTCTTATAAAGAGTGGCATGAAAACAAACAATTAAAAAAGAAGGGGAAATTTGGAAAAAATGGATATGAAAAAGGAATTTGGAAAGAATGGGACGAAAATGGAAAACTAATTAAAAGAACAAAATTTTAGAAATCCCTTGGGACAATAGAGTAAAAGATGTTCCTCGGGGGACCACGAGAAATTTCCCTTTTGGGCTTTCAGAGTATAGTCACCAACACAACAACCGCCAACACTTAGACAAATGAAAACCCCAGCCCATAACAGTGGGCAAAGTCAATAAGCGCTTTTGCACTTCGAATAAGGCTTTTGGTGAAAAACTTCGCTTCCGCTCTTTAAATAAACTTTTATCTGTAAATTCGCTTACTGCCTCTGCCCCCAAAACGTTAGCGGTAAGCAAAGACGACAGTTCCTCAAAGACAGATTTGCCGACTTTGACAAATAAATAATGAAAACTAAGTATTATCTTTTACTTTTTATTCTCATTTCAACTAAAACTGCTTTTGGACAACGTTGGGGCGGGACATTGCGGGGTTTCGCTATAAGGACAGAATTTGCTTACATGCCACCTATTTTAAAGGTGACCGAAAAAATTGACTCAAGTGATCAGTCAATAAAAAATAAGTACAAGAACGCAACTACTTTTCTAAGTCCAAAGTTAATGCTTAGTTACAGGCTTGGGTGGGCCTTATCCTTAGGTGCAGGAATTGGATATGAGAGTGTGGTAATAAAAAGTGTGCGACAATCTTACATTCCTTTATTTATTCAAGGCGACATTTACTTCCCACCATATGCCAGCAAAGTTCTTCGATTTCTTGCAGTTAGATACGGTTATAGCTCAATCATTAAAAGTGACAATTCAGTTTTCACTAAAGGCAAATCAATGTTGGACATTAATTTGGGTGCTCAGTATATCTTAAATAATAATTTTCAGTTCAACTTATTTGTTGGGTTTGGACTCAGGCGGTTTTCTTCAGAGAATGACATATTAAACAATAAAATAAACAAAACTTATTCTTACCCGCAACTTAATTTGGGACTTGGGGTTGACTTTAGTATATTTAAGAATGATGGCAAACCTTGGGGGCCTAAAAAAGGGCTGCCAAGATTTTAATTAGTGAAATGCCAACCGCTAACAGTGGGCAAAGTCAATAAGCGATTTTGCACTTCGAATAAGGCTTTTGGTGAAAAACTTCGCTTCCGCTCTATAAATAAACTTTTATCTGTAAATTCGCTTACTGCCTCTGCCCCCAAAACGTTATAGCCAATGCTGAAAGAACACAGCACCAATGACTGAAGAAGAATTTTATAAGAAAAAAATATTTGATAAGGTTGGTATTAACCTGCTAAAGCAACAGTTCCCGAATTTGGAAAACTCCATTAAACTTTGGTATAAATCTGACCGCTATAATAAAATTCAGAACTACAAGTCTTTCTTGACAAATAAACTCAAGCAAATGACAGAAGATGGTAAGAATATTAGTTTTAATAACGAACAATTATACAATTTTTTTCAGTGGTGGGAGACAACATCCAAAGTTTGTTATTATTGCTCATTACAGAAAATTTTCTAGAAGAACTGCATAACCAACCTGGACATATTAATAAGCGTTTTCCTCAAAGAGGTAAATCTTTAGAAATTGATAGAAAACAAGCAAACCTACCATATTCAAATATTCAAAACTTAGTTCTCGCTTGTTATTGGTGCAACAATGCAAAGACAGACACATTTACCGAACAAGAATTTCTACAAATGGGAGAAGTGATGAAAAGAATTTGGGAGAACAGACTAAATAGACAATTATAAATTATGCCAATACCCAATAACATAAAGCGTGAACATATTTTCCAAGCTATGCTAAAGATTCACAGAGAAGGAGTTCCTCCAGGGAGAACACCACGACAATGGGCAGTTCAATACGAAAGCGAAATATTTCCATGCAAACTTCTAATTTCCTGGGCAAATATTTATGCTAATGGTGAAGAGCTTGACCCGAATCCGAACAACTTCCAAACATATATGGCACAAGACTACCTGACAAACCTTGGATTTAATATCATATCTGTAGGCAACAAGCACTGGCTATAACAGTGGGCAAGGTCAATAAGCGCTTTTGCACTTCGAATAAGGCTTTTGGTGAAAAACTTAGAGCCGCTCTTTAAATAAAGTTTTATCTGTAAATTCGCTTACTGCCCCTGCCCCCAAAACGTTAGCGGTAAGTTTAACGCCCAACGTAACATTAGTGCTTAACCCAAACCAGTAGACAAAGCAATTAGATTAGACAGCAACAAGAATAGTTTGCCATAATTTCATGCCGACATACATTACAGAACAAATTGAGCTAAACAATATCGACATTGACTCCTCTTCACTGCGATTAAAAGGCAATGGAATAAAAGACTTTTCCATTTTGCTCAAATTAAATAATCTGACAGAATTAGAATTGCTATCAACAAAACATTTTGACATTTCAATTATTGAAAAGTTAACAAAATTGACGTCTTTAAGGTTAAATGGAATTTTGACAATCACTGACTTGACATTTTTAAAACCACTTACTAATTTAACGAAACTCACTTTGGAAACGCCAGTCGGTTGGGATGGTTCAGGAAAGACAATTAAATGCAATTCATTGTCACCATTAAGGTTTTGTAATAAATTGAACCATATCACAATTTTGGATATTATGTTTGCCAATGATGGACTTAATCCTTTATTTGAAATCAAGAGCCTAACAGAAATAGTAACCAGAAATACATTTACGACATACGATTTTGCAAAACTTGAATTGCATAGGCCAGATATTATTTGCGACCACGCCGGACCTTACATTCAGCATACTATTGAATTTTACAAGTGCAAAAAATGTGGGGATTACAAAATAGAATTTAGCGGAATTGATTTAAAAAGACGTGTATTTTGCAAAAATTGCAATAGACAAAAAGTTGTGGATTTGACAAGACGTTATTACGAAATTCAAAAAACGAGTGAGAAAACCTACCGCTAACAGTGGGCAAGGTCAATAAGCGCTTTTGCACTTCGAATAAGGCTTTTGGTGAAAAACTTAGAGCCGCTCTTTAAATAAAGTTTTATCTGTAAATTCGCTTACTGCCCCTGCCCCCAAAACGTTATAGCCAATGCCAATAGTGCCCATCCAACCAATTTTGCTTAAAAAAAATTTGGCAGAAGTTGTCTGAATGGTTAACTTTGTGTCGTGGACTACGAAAGACAAGTAATCGCTTACAAGAATTATTTTCTAGAATTTTACATGGAACTTCCTGACAATGTTCAAAGGAAAATCGAATGGACATTAAACTTAATTAGAGTTACACGGCAAGTTCAGAGAAGTATTTCAAACATTTGGAAGGCACCAAGGGATTGTATGAAATACGGGTAGAAGTTGGAGGAAATATTTATCGGATTTTTTCCTTTTTTGATAAAGGGAATTTGGTAGTCCTAGGAAATGCATTTCAAAAGAAAACACAAAAGACACCAAAGCAAGAATTAGAGAGGGCAATAAAAATAATGGAGGAATATTATAATGAAAACAAATAAAAACATAACCACATTAGATGAAATTCTTGACAAAAAGTATGGACCAAAGGGACAACCAAATCGAGAAGAGTGGGAACAACAATTTGAAGCGTTTAAAATTGGGGTTTTACTTGAAGAAGCTCGAACCAAGTTAGGAATGACCCAAGAAGAACTTGCAGAGAAGTGTGGAACGAATAAATCATATATTTCACGTATAGAAAATAACTCATCAGATATTAGATTATCCACACTAATGAAAATAATTCAACAAGGTCTAGGAGGACATCTAAAATTAACAATTCAACTATAAAAATTTAATGGCACAGGCTATAACACGGTGCAAAAGCCATAAGCAGTTTAGTGCTTTCTATTCCCTTTGGGTTAAGAACTTAAATTCGTGCTTTCTAATCACATTTGCATGTAAATTTGCTTACGGCTCCTGCACCGGAAACGTTACCAGCCATTATAATGACAGACACAGACAACAAATATTCCTCTGACAACATAAAAGTTCTTGATTTTTCAGAACATGTTAGAAAACGACCTTTGATGTATATTGGCAATGATATTGTTACAATTTTTGTCGGACTTTTAACAGACTGCATTGAACTTTGTAAGACTGACGAAATCACTTTTGAAATTGTAATATTCGGAGAAAACGACTTTACTTTCGGACTGACATCACGACACGACATAAATCCATTTATTAAACAGTTCACGGATGAGAGTAAAGAGTTCTCAAACTATTTCCCTAAGGGGCTCAAGGTCGTTTCTGAGACATTTGAGATAATAACCAAAGAGAATTCAAAAACAGAAGTTGCCTTTTCATTTGATAAAACAGTAATTTCAAACACAAATATTGATTACTTAAAACTAACCGAAAAAGTGTTAAATTTGCTTTGCTAAACCGACAATGCGAAGTAATTACAATTGACAAAAGACAGAAATATTTAACTCAAAATTATTATCACTTTCCACAGGGTGTTTTCTATTTGTTCGACCGAGCAACAACAGAAGTTTTAGGCAAACCAGAATTTAAGCTAACATTTGACAATGAGATAAATTCTAACAAATATCAAATCGGTCTTGCATATCGCACAGACTGGTTTCCATCAGCGAACGTTATAAGTTTTGCAAATAATGTTCACACTATTTGTGGTGGTTCATTGGTTGATGGAATTTTAGAAGGCTTAATAAATGCCTGTAAAATTTATGCAAAAGAAAACAACTTGACTACCTTTAAAATCAATAAAAAGAAATTCGTAAACGGACTTATTCTTATATGTGCTGTTCGTGGAGAAGATTACAAATATGGTGGTAGTTGGAAAGAAACATTAGAAGATGCTGTCATAAAGAAAGAAGCCAAGAAGGTGGTGGAGAAACTAGCATTAGACTTTTTCAACAATCAAAAGGAAAAAGCAGATAAGTTTCTTTGGAGATTTGACACGACACAATTAACAAGTGGAATGTATTAACGAAATGAAAATAACGGCTGGTAACAGTGGGCAAGGTCAATAAGCGCTTTTGCACTTCGAATAAGGCTTTTGGTGAAAAACTTAGAGCCGCTCTTTAAATAAAGTTTTATCTGTAAATTCGCTTACTGCCCCTGCCCCCAAAACGTTATAGGGCATTTTAAAAGACGACAATTTGAGAATGTTGACCAATATATTCACACTAATTATTTTGACAAACTTAACTGTATGTGGTCAGACAAAATCTATTACTGACAAACAAAATATTGACCTGACATCAGTTGACTTCATTGAAATTAATAACAACTCTAGACAGGTTGACACAACTCAAATTACACACAAACGACTAACATACGAACAGACCAAATTATTTGTGGACAAATGGAATATGGCAAAGTCAATTGGACCTTGCAAATACATAGTTTTGTATTGGATTAACATAATATTCAAGGACGGCACGAAGCGGACATTTAGAATTAATGGTAATAATGTAAAGGAAAATAATGATTGGTGTTATGATATAGGCGACCTCGCTTTTATTAATAATGCAATCTCAGGACAAAAAACAATAACGGGAACGTATGGAGTTTATCTTGACTGGTCGACATATACCGAACTGACAATTAAAGAAAATCAGACCTTTGAATATATTGACAGGGGTTTTACTGGAATTGGCTATAAAAATTATGGGAAATGGAAAATTAAGAATGGAAAACTAATTCTATACGACTATACGGAAAACAATAGCTTTAATCCTATGCCGACAACTTGGATAATTAAAAAAAATGAACTTTGCAATGACACTAAGAAGCATAAAAAGAAAGGACAATGCCTAAAACTAAAGACTAATTGAAAAGAAAAACGCCCTATAACAGCACCTACCCAAAAGTGGCGGTTCAGTGGTTAAATCAAGTATTGTGCTTCTATCAAAGTTTGTGCTTGGTTGACAGTGAAGTGCTTCGAAATCGCCACCTTCGGGTAGCTGCAAAACGTTATCGGCAACCCTAACCGACCACCGTGCAGACATCAACCGACCGACCAAAACCCGACAACACACCGACCGACATTTCCGACACGACAACCGACACTTTTGTATTTTTATTTTTCCCAACGCACAAAAAAAATGAAGTTTTAAGCCAACGCACATTGGCACATTTGCAAACCGCACCAAGTCCACCCACCACCCAAAGTTTGCAAAAGAGCCAATCCCAACGCAACTTTTACGGACATTCTAAATTTCTTCAAAATTCAAATTGTAAATTTGGCGAATGAAAATCTTGATTGTAGAAGATGAAAAAGAACTTGCACAGGACATTGTAAAATACTTGTCGGGACAAAACTATGTGTGTGAAGTTGCTGAAAACTACAATCAAGCAACTGATAAAATTGCTGTTTATCAATACGACTGTATTTTATTGGATTTAATGCTTCCTGACGGAAACGGACTTGCTTTGTTAGAACAGTTAAAACGAGAAAACAAGCAAGACGGAGTAATTATTATTTCCGCAAAAAATTCTATTGAGGACAAAGTAAAAGGTTTACAAATTGGTGCGGACGATTATTTGGCAAAGCCTTTTCATCATTCGGAACTTTCGGCAAGAATACATTCTCTTATTCGCAGGAAACAATTCAACAGTTCAAACATTGTTCAACAAAACGAAATAACGATTGACTTGTTAGGCAAGACCGTAAAAGTGAATGACATTGAAATTTCATTGACAAAAAAGGAAATTGATTTATTGCTTTTTTTCATCGGAAACAAAAATCGTGTTATTTCAAAAAGTGCATTGGCAGAGCATTTGTCGGGCGACATTGCCGATATGTTTGACAATCACGATTTCGTTTATGCTCACGTTAAAAACCTGAAAAAGAAATTGACAGAAGCGGGTTACAACAACTACATAAAAACAATTTACGGAACAGGTTACAAATGGGAAATATGAGCAAGCTGTTACACAAACCATTCAAAGCATTTACGATTTATGCCTTAATTATTTTAGCGTGTAGCATACCTGTTTATTATTTGGTAGTAGATTTTATTTGGCTTGATGAATTGGACGAACACAACCATATTGTTAAGGAACGAATTGAATACAGTTTTAATAATGCTCAAATAGAAGAAAGCGAATTGAATAGTTTGCTTAAAAATTGGGACAAGTTACAACCCAGCACCATACTAACACCAAGCGATTTATCCGTTCCAAAGCCTGACAGCACCTATACTATTACAAAACAAAACAGATATGTTGAACATAACGAGATTGACCGTTTTAGGGTGCTTTCATCTTACATCAACATTAACGGAAAACTATATCATTTACAAATTGAAACCAATGTAGAAGAAACAGACGAAACAATGTTGGCGATTGCGGTTGTAACACTTTTATTTTTTGCATTGTTGGTTATCGGTTTTATACTTCTAAACAGACAGATAGCCAAACAAATTTGGCGACCTTTCCGCAACACACTTGAAAAATTAAAATCGTTTGATTTGACTACACAGCAAACCGTTTCATTTGACAAGACAGATATTGAAGAATTTGCGGAACTCAATCAGTCGTTGCAAAAATTGATTGATAAAAACATTTCTGTTTACAGCCAACAAAAAACATTTATTGAAAATGCTTCTCACGAATTACAAACACCTTTGGCAGTTCTAAAATCAAAGTTGAATTTGTTGTTGCAAAACAAAAACATTACAAGCGAACAAGCGGAATTATTGACTGCGATTGATTTACCGCTTTCCCGAATGACAAGAATAAATAAAAACTTGTTGCTGTTGGCAAAAATTGAAAACAACCAATTTGCAGAAATTGAGACCATTGAATTGACCGAAATAATAAACGAAACGCTTGAATTGTTGATTGATTACACCACAACAAAACAAATTACCATTGATAAAAACCTTTCCGAAAAACTAACCCTTACTTGCAACAAAACTTTGCTTGAAATTCTTGTCAATAATTTGCTTATCAATGCTATTATTCACAACACCGAACAAGGAAAAATACAAATCAGTTTTTCGGACAAAACACTAACCGTTTCCAACACAGGAAAAACACCATTGAACAACGAAAAACTATTTGAACGCTTTGCTGTTTCATCTTCACAAACCACCAACAGCGGTTTAGGTTTAGCAATCGTAAAAGAAATTTGCAACCGCTATCAATGGAAAATAAATTACGCTTTTGAAAACAATTTTCATTCGTTTGCTGTAAAATTCTAATTTTCTTCTAAATCGGTTTTCACCTTTGCCCTTGTAAATTTTAAAATACAAAAGCAATGAAGAAATCAGCAATCTTGTTAGGTGCAATGTTCGCAGTATCATTCGCCAACGCACAAAAAGTTTCGGACAAAGAAGTTCCGACAGTTGTAAAAAACACTTTGCAAAAAAGTTATCCTAACGCAAAAGAAATTAAGTGGGAAAAAGAAAAAGCCAACTACGAAGCGGAATTTGAAGTTAATGAAACGGATTATTCACTTTTGATTGACGTTTCGGAAACATTCTTGAAACAGAAGTGGAAATCAAAATTGATGAACTTCCTGCAAAAGCGAAAGAGTATGTTTCTAAAAACTATGCAGGGCAAAAAATCAAAGAAACTGCAAAAATTACCGACAGCAAAGGCGTTGTTACTTACGAAGCAGAAATCAAAGGCAAAGACCTGATTTTTGACAGCAACGGAAATTTCATTAAAGAAGTAAAAGAGTAATGACTAATAATTTTTTAAGAGCAACGCTTTTAATCAAAGCGTTGCTCTTACTTTCAATCAGCGTTTCTTTTGCTCAAACATCATCGGTTACACTTTCGGGCATTGTAAAAGACAAGAAAGACAAATCGGCTTTGCCGTTTGTAAATATTGTTTTGAAAACAGAAAAAGACAGTGCATTTGTAACAGGAACGGTTACAGATGATGAGGGAAGATTTACGCTTGCGGGCATTAAACCCAACAATTATTTTTTGGAAATTTCTTACATCGGTTACGTTACAAAAAAGCAAACACTTTTTGTTGGTAATCTTTCAGAATTTCTGAATGTGGCAACTATTGAATTGGAAGAGGAAACACAAACACTGAACGAAGTTATGGTTACTGCAAAAGTTGATAATGTAAGTGGAAAAATGGATAAAAAAACGTATTCCGTTGAAGACAATATTAGTCAAGGCGGAGGCTCTGTTTTGCAAACAATGCAAAACCTGCCGGTGTTACGGTGCAGGATAATAAAGTGCAACTTCGTGGCAACGATAAAGTAACTATACTGATTGACGGCAAACAAACGGCAATGACAGGTTTCGGCAATCAAACAGGTTTAGACAACATTCCTGCATCTTCTATTGAACGCATTGAAATCATAAATAATCCGTCCTCAAAATACGATGCTAACGGCAACGCAGGAATTATCAATATCATAATGAAGAAAAACAAACAGGAGGGTTTTAACGGAAAAGTTGGTTTCACAACAGGTTTAGGTGCTTTGTGGGTGCGTAAAGAAAATTTGCCAACGATAAGACCGCAATACACTTTTACGCCAAAAGTCAATCCGTCTTTATCGCTGAATTACCGAAAAGAGAAAATAAATATCTTTTTTCAAGCGGACAATCTATATACGCAAACATTGAACAAAAACGAGTTTGTAACACGGACTTACGATGACGGAACAATTATCAAACAACAGTTGAAGCGAAACCGCAACACAAATTTCTTTACTTCAAAAGCGGGAATTGATTGGTATATCAACGAACACAACACATTAACCGTTTCGGGTTTGTTTGGAAGTGAAAAAATAATTGACAGAGGCGACCAACCTTTTTTTAATGCAGATTTATCAGAGAGATTACGCCTTTGGCAATTTTTGGAAGATGAATTGAAAACAACCGCAATGGCTTCGGCAAATTATCAGCACAAATTCAAACAAGCAGGGCATTTGTTGAATGTTGGCTTTAATTATACCTTTCATCGTGAAGATGAAAAATATTTTTACGATAACTATTTGCCAACTTCAACAGGAACGGACGCTTTTAAATTATTGTCGGACGAGCAAGTTTATGATTTGAATGTTGATTACATAAAACCCTTGAAATACGGACGAATTGAAACAGGCGTGAAATTCCGATACAGAAATATACCGACAAATATGGATTTTCAGGCAGGTGCAAATTCGGTGTTGGACACCAACGCAGGCGGTTGGGCAACTTACAACGAAATTATTCCTGCATTATACGGAAACTACGTTTTTGAAAATGCAAAGTGGGAAGCCGAATTAGGTTTGCGAGTGGAATATGTGAAAATAGATTACAAAGTAAATCCTAATCACAACACTTACACAAGTGACGGATATGACTACACACAACCATTTCCGAATTTTCGTTTAGCGTATAAAATCAATGACCATAATAAACTTTCACTTTTTTACAACCGCAGAGTGGACAGACCAAACGAAGTCGACATTCGCATTTTCCCCAAGTATGATGATGCGGAAATTATTAAAGTCGGAAATCCTGCATTGCGACCACAGTTTACAAATTCCTTTGAATTAGGTTACAAAACAAGTTGGAAAAGCGGTTACTTTTATTCGGCTGCATACTATCGTTTTGCAAATGCAACAATCACACGAATTTCAACCATTGTGCCTAATAGCAATTTGATTTACGCCATATTTCAAAATGCAGGTAAAAGCCACAATACAGGTTTGGAAATTGTGTTGAATCAAGACATAGCAAAATGGTATTCGTTCAACATCAACGCAAATGCTTATTACAATCAAATTGATGCTTTCACGGTTGAAAATTTGTATCCTGTTCCGCATACTTTTTCGGCAAACAAGCAAACAATTTTTTCGGGCAACGTAAAACTGAACAACAACTTTCATCTGCCGAAAAACTTTGAATTGCAAGTAACGGCAGTTTATTTAGCACCCGACATTATTCCGCAAGGAAAAATCGGACAGCGTTTTTCGTTGGATTTAGGACTTAAAAAATCTATACAAAAAGGAAAAGGCGAATTGTTTTTCAATGCCAACGATTTGTTCAATACAATGGTTATTAAAAGGACAATTCAAGGAAATGGATTTTCTTACACAAGCGATGATTACTACGAAACACAAGTAATTCGTTTGGGATATAGTTATAAATTTTAAAACTATGTGGTGGGTTTATGCAATACTATCAGCTCTGTTTGCTTCGCTAACAGCGATATTCGGAAAATTAGGTGTGGCAAACATCAATTCAAACCTTGCAACAGGAATTAGGACAGTTGTAATTTTGGTAATGATTTGGATAATTATTTTGACAAGAGGCGAAGCGAAAGGAATTAACACCTTGTCAAAGCAGAACATTATTTTTCTTGTTGTTTCGGGTATTGCGACAGGTTTATCGTGGTTGTTTTATTTCAAGGCGTTGCAATTAGGAAGTGTATCACAAGTTGCACCTATTGACAAACTAAGCGTTGCTTTGACTATCATTTTAGCAATGATTTTTTTAGGCGAAACATTGACATTGAAAACAGCAATCGGAGCAGGTTTAATTATTACAGGGACTTTAGTAATGATTGTATGACTTGTCCTGAAATAGGTTGACAGAATTGTTAACTTTATTTCGCACAAAAAATGAGTCAAAAAAGAAAAACAAAAGAGGAAATCGTTGCCGAGTATTTAACAGGTAACTATACCTATCGTGAACTTGGATTGAAATATGATATTCCATTTCGCAGTATTTGTGATTGGGTTTTGGAATATCAAGGACGAAAACCAACATGGCGTGAAAAGATGAAACGCAAACGGGAAAAAGAAACAGGCGTAAAAGAGCCTGAATTACCAAACGAAGTTAAGCTCCTACAGAAGGAGCTTAAAAAGCAGCAATTGCATAATAAGCTGCTTGAAGAAATCATCAATATTGCCAATAAAGAAACAGGAACCGACTGGAAAAAAAAGCTTGGCACCAAGCAATAATGAATATAGGGCAAAGCGAAAGCCGAAGCATACAAACGCTTTGCTCATTGCTTGGTTATAGTCGGCAAGCCTTTTATAAATTTGTCAAACACGCTGAAAAAGAAGCATTGCAGCATGATTTAATTCTTCAGGAAGTATTGAGAATTAGAAAAACGCTAAAGCGATTAGGAACAAGGAAACTGCTGTTTAAAATGGAAGGATTTATGAGAGAACACCATATTGAGATTGGCAGAGATGCCATGTTTGATTTACTGGCGACTCATAAGCTGTTGATAAGGAAAAGAAAACGCAGAGTTCCGGTTACAACTTTCTCTGATCATTGGATGCGAAAATATCCGAACCTGATAGTTGACTTTATTCCAACTGCTCCCAATCAACTTTGGGTAAGCGATATTACTTACATTACGTTGAAAGAAGATTTTGCTTATTTATCACTGATTACGGATGCTTACAGCAGAAAGATAGTAGGGTTTTACTTATCAGAAACTCTATCGGCAGATGGATGTATAAAAGCATTACAAATGGCTTTAAATAATAATCCGCAACTGGGAAGACTCATTCATCATTCTGATAGAGGAAGCCAATACTGTTGTGCCGATTACGTTTCAATACTTGACAAGCACTTTGTTAAAATTAGCATGACTCAAAGTGGTGACCCTCTAGAAAATGCAATCGCAGAAAGAGTAAACGGAATTTTGAAAGATGAGTTGTTGGAGAAAATATACATCAATTATCAGGAAGCTAAACAAGCTATTGCAGCAGCAATTAGCATCTATAACTATCAAAGACCGCATAGCAGTATTGATATGTTAACTCCTATTGAAGCTCATTTACGAGAAGGAGAACTAAAACGCAGATGGAAAAATTATTATTCCAAAAAGAAGGAGGTTGTTATGTCGTAAAATGAGTTTTTTTCAGGCATGAAGGGTTCAAGAATAAAAAAGCCAAGCTGTTACACTTGGCTAAATAAGACGTTTTATTCCGTCACCCGGAGATGTATCCCTGGCAAGTTGCTCTCCAGCAGAGCTTGCTTCCGTTTAGTCTCCAATACAAATGTAAACCTTATTTAGGATTACTGAAAAATGTGTAAACTTGTAACAGGATTTATAACTAAAAAAGTGTCAACTTTTTTTAGGACGAGTCATTATGCCTGCCCGCATTGGCACATTTGGTTTTGCCCGACACACAAGCCCAACGCTTCGCAAAACCAAAAGAACCAATTTTGCCAACGCACATAATGACCATGAGAATTGAAATCTTAACTTTGTAAGGATGAATATTTTAATTATAGAAGACGACCAAAGAGTAGCCGAACTCATACAAAGAGGTTTGGAAGAACAGGGCTTTGCCCCGACTTTATCGTATGATGGGCTTTCAGGTAAGAAATTAGCATTGCAAAATCACTATGACCTGATTATCACTGACATTATTTTACCGAAAATGGACGGACTTGACCTATGCAAGCAAATCAGAGAGAGCAAACCCGATACACCTATCATTATGCTTACGGCATTGGGTACAACGGACGACAAAGTGGAGGGTTTTGATGCAGGAGCAGACGACTACCTTGTAAAACCTTTTGAAATGCGAGAACTCTTAGTTGGCATCCGTGCATTGCTCAAACGAAACAACAAAACAGCAAACAATTCAGGTAACATATTAAAGTATGCCGACCTTGAAATGAATTTGCATACAAAAATCGTAAAACGGAATGGCATTGAAATTAATCTTACTCCAAAGGAATTTAATCTCCTCGAATATATGCTCCAAAACCCTGAACGGGTTTTATCAAGAGTGGAAATTGCGGAAAAAGTTTGGGACACTCATTTCGATACAGGTACTAATTTCATTGATGTTTATATCAATTATTTGAGAAAAAAAATCGAAAAGGATTATGATAAAAAACTCATTCATACCAAATCGGGAATGGGTTTTATTTTGAAAGCGGAATAATGAAAATCAGAACACGGCTTACCATATTGTTTACACTCATTACTGCTACTATTTTATTAGCATTTGCTTCTGTAATTTATATTTCAGCAAAGGAAAACCGTGAAAATGAATTTTACTCATTGCTCAAAAAAGAAGCCCTGACAAAGGCCAATCTATTTTTTAATGCAAAGGTTGAAACTAAAACACTTCAAGACATATATAGAAATAATCGACAGATTTTGAATGAAGTGGAGGTTGCCATTTATGACAGTAGTTTCAATTTGCTTTATCACGATGCAGTTGATATTGACTATGTTAAAGAAACACCTGAAATGATAAACGAAATTTATCAGAAGGGAGAAAAGCAATTTTATCAGGAAGAATGGCAAGTAATTGGTTTGCGTTATGAATATGAAAACAAAAACTACATTATTACTGCAACTGCCATAGACCAATACGGCTATAATAAGTTAGACAGCTTGCTAAAAAACAGCATTATTGTTTTTGTCATTTCTATATTATTCATCTACATAGCAGGACGATTTTTTTCCAAAAGAGCTTTTGACCCCGTAAAAGAAATAACCGAAAAAGCGAGGGTAATTTCCGCTACCAACTTGGACTTGCGTTTGAACAGTAAAGACAGTAAAGACGAACTTTCCGAACTGGCAAACACATTCAATGAAATGCTAGGCAGATTGGAAAATTCATTTGATGCACAAAAAAATTTTGTGTCTAATATTTCCCACGAATTGCGGACACCACTTGCGGCAATTATTACCGAGTTGGAACTATCCACCAACAAAGAAAAGAATATAACAGAGTATAAATCTACTATTCAAAATGCTTTAGTTGATGCAAAAAAGTTAGTCCGACTTTCAAACAGCTTGTTGGACTTGGCAAAAGCCAGTTATGACCCAACTGAAATTTCATTTAAACAAATCCGCATTGATGAAGTATTGTTAGATGCACGTCAACAAGTGCAGCAAATAAATCCTGATTACAAAATTGACATTGCATTTGAACAAGAATTTGAAAACGACAGTCAGATTGCGATAAACGGAAACGAATATCTTTTGAAGGTGGCTTTCGCCAATCTGTTTGAAAACGGATGTAAATTTTCAAAGAATAAAACCAGTATCATTTCTATTAGTTTCAACCAACACCTATCAACTCATCACTCATCACTTATAACTCTCAACTTCTCTGACAAAGGAATTGGCATTTCCGAAACTGATTTAAAAAATGTCTTCACTCCGTTTTATCGGGGAGAGAACAAGAAATATGCAGATGGCAACGGTATTGGGCTGTCGCTTGCCCAAAAAATTATTTTATTACATAAAGGCAGTATTTCTGTTCAATCCAAAGAAAATATAGGGACAACTTTTACAGTTGATTTACCGACCGTTTAACCCGTTCTAATAAAATTCTAATTTTTTTCTACCGGTTCTCTAACGGCCACTTTAAATGTATAAGCGGAGTTTTGCACCCGAATATTGATTTCAATTCGGTGCAATGAAGTTTATAATAAAATTTGTTTTCGGGAATATTTTATGCTTAATGCTGTGCAGTCCTGCAATAGCACAAGAAAACTATACACTGCAAAAAGCACTGCAAACTGCAAAGGCAAACAACCCTTATCTTAAAACTCAACAACTCAATATCGGCATTGCCCAAGCTGACACGATTACAGCAAAACTTTTCCCTAATCCTTTCTTGGAAAATGAACAATACTATTTGACTAATCCTAACAATTTTGCCCCAGGCACCGATTTGCTCAATGGTCAAAACATTCAGATGCTTTTCAAATATATGCAGCCAATTCCCATAGCAGGTCAACGAAAAAATCAAATCGAATTAGCTCGCAAAAATGTTAGCGTATCGAACTACAGCTATGCGGAATTGGAGAGAAATATCTTTTCTGATGTTGCCAGTAAATGGCTAGAAGTATGGACGGCACAAAAAAAGTTAGATATTATTCAAATTGCCAAAAGCAATATTGACAGTTTGGTTTTAACCAACCAAAACCGTTACAAAAATCAAGTAATTACGCAAACGGATCTTTACAGAACAGAACTCTTGGCAAAGCAATACGATATTCAATTGAAAAATGCCTTGCAAGAGTTAACGAATAAGTTAAATGAATTAAAGTTTTTACTTGGAGTTGACGAAAGCATTTACATTGACCAAACAGATAATCTTATGTTTCAGACAATTCCCCAAGTTGACAGTTTGTTGCAATATTCATTGAAGAACAGAAGCGATGTACAACTATCCAATTCATTGATTGATGCCACTGAAATAAACATTAAGTTACAAAAATCTCAGTCTATTCCGCAACCACAAGTCGGTTTCGTTTACAGCCCACAAAACGGGGTTTCTTATTTAGGACCTTCCATTGGACTTAGTCTTCCTTTGTTTGATCGCAATCAGGGTGAAATAAAGAAGTCATATTTACTCAAAGAACAGGCAGATAAACAACTCATTGCGGTTCAAAATCAAATTCAAACTGAAATTTCGGTTGCTTTTGCCAACTACCAACTACAACAGCAAAACCTTGAAAGTTTTAATGTGCTTTTGCAACAGTCGCAAACCATTTTGGATAATGTGAAATACGCTTATCTGAAAGGCGGAACAACCATTATAGATTTTTTGGAAGCACAACGCAGCTGGTTGGAAACGCAGCAACAATATTATGATGCAATGCAACTTTACCGCCAAAGCTACATTCAACTGCTTTATGCAACAGGTTTAATCAATCAATTAGCCCAATGATGAAACATATAGTTTACATATTCTCATTTATCTTTTTACTTTCGGCCTGCCGAGAAAAAGAAAATAAAGTTTCGGAAAAAAATATTGCCCCTGTGGTAACCAACAACGGAACAACCATTACTTTTCCTGATGCGGAAAGCACCGCATTTTTTAAAACGGAAAAAATAAACAGCAGCAATATTGAAGCAGAATTAAACGCACCGGGAAAAATTGCCGCTACTGTATTGCCATCGGGCGAAGGAGCATCGCAAAACATTATTTTGTTCGACAACCCCGAACTGGCAGGAAACTACACACAACTCATACAGCATCAAATCAACATCAGTCAAATTCAAAACATAAATATCAAACAAAAGCAGGTAGAGTTAGAACGAGTTAAAGATTTGAATTTGCACGGTGCAGCCACAGGCCAGGATTTGCTGAATGCTCAAACCGCCTTATCAATGGAGCAAACCAATCTTGCCAACGAAAAAGCAGCTTTGATTGAACACGAAACCAAATTAAAATCAGGAGGCTTTGACCCTGATGTTTTACGAAAAGCCAAAGCAGGAACGGCTTTTATCATTTGTGATATTCCCGAAAATCAAATCAGCAAAATCAATGAAGGACATACTTGCAATATTGCTTTTACTGCATACCCGAACGAAAAATTCACAGGTAAAATAGATGCTGTGGCTGATTTGGTGGACAATGCCACCCGAATGGTAAAAGTAAGAATAACGGTAAATAATGCAACGAGCAAACTAAAAACAGGAATGTTTGCCAATGTTTCTTTTGGCTTAAGCGAAGGAAATTTTATAAGCATCAATAAAACATCTATGATAACCGTACAGGGCAAACATTACGTTTTTGTAAAAAAATCTGCCATTGAATTTGAACGCAAAGAAATTCAAACCGGGCAACAAATTGGTGACAGGATAATTGTTTTCAGTGGATTGAATAACGGTGATGAAATTGCCATTGAAGGAGTGATGCAACTCAAAGGATTATCATTCGGATATTAAACAATTCAAAAATGACACAGGCACAAATTTACATTGATAAAGATGAATTAAAGGGAACAAATCCTTTGCATCAATTCATCCTACAATTATTAATTGATAACGGAATTGCGGGAGCAACTGCCTTTGTGGGTCATTCAGGATTTGGAAGACATCACCGTTTGAAACAACCTGCACAACAATTTTCATTTGATGAAACGCCAATGCTCATCACATTTATAGATGAAGACAGAAAAGTTAAAGAAGCATTAACCGAATTAAGAAAGCAATACAGAGGTGGGTTTATTGTAACTCACAATGTGGAACAATGGTAAGCTATGATTAAAAATCTACTCATATTTTCTTTAAAAAATCGCTGGTTGGTAGTAGCGATTAGTTTTGCATTAATGGCTGTCGGTTATTATTGCTTTACGCAACTTAAAATTGAAGCATATCCTGATATTGCAGATACCAATGTAATTATCGTAGCTCAATACAACGGTCGTGCAGCCGAAGAAGTGGAACAGCAAGTAACCGTACCCATTGAAAGAGCATTGCAAAATACGCCTAATGTTTTAGACCGAAGAAGCCGAACAATTTTTGGTTTATCGGTTGTTCAACTCACATTCAAAGACGGTACGGACGATTATTTTGCACGCCAACAAGTAATGGAACGTTTGGCAACAGCCGAATTGCCCGAAGGCGTATCGCCTGAACTTGCTCCGCTTTCAACTGCCGTTGGTGAAATTTATCGTTATGTAGTAGAAGCACCGCCAAGTTTTTCACCTATACAAATTAGAGATTTACAAGATTGGGTAATAAAACCCTACTTATTGCAAACGGCTGGCGTTGCAGATATTGTAACCTTTGGCGGGCCATTAAAGCAATTTCATATTCTTACTGACCCCGATAAATTGCGAAAATACAACCTTACCATAGCGGATGTGGAGAATGCCGTAGTGTCCAATAATCAAAATACAGGGGGAAATTTAATTGAGCGAGGTGGTCAAGGTTTTGCGGTTCGAGGATTGGGTACTTTAAAAAATGAAACCGACATTGAAAACATTGTATTAAAATCAGAAAGCGGAGTACCCGTTTTTGTGCGTGATGTGGCAAGCGTGGAAATTGCACCGCCACCGCCAAGTGGAGTGCTGGGCTATACCGTTGCAGATGAAAATGTGAATGTAAATAATGGCGTTGAAGGAATTATTCTGCTGCGCAGATACGAGAACCCAAGCGAAGTATTGGCAGAACTCAAAAAAAGATTTGCCGAATTAGAAGAAAACGAATTGCCAGAAGGTGTAAAAATCAGAACGCTCTATGATCGCAGTTTTTTGATTGACCATTCCTTGCATACCGTTGGTAAAACCTTGTTTGAAGGAGTAAGCATTGTAATTATTATTCTGATTTTCTTTCTTGGAAGTGCAAGAAGTGCCTTGGTAGTGGCTTTAACCATTCCTTTCTCTCTGCTATTTGCCTTTATCATTATGCGCCTGACCGGAATTCCTGCCAATTTACTTTCATTGGGAGCAATTGATTTTGGAATTATTGTAGACGGAGCCGTTGTAATGGCGGAACACCTGATACGAAAATATCGCACGGCAACAGCCGAAGAAAAACGGGAAGGAATAATAAAAATCACTATGCTTTCCGCACAAGAGGTGGGAAGAGAAATTTTCTTTTCTGTTACCATTATCATTTTGGCGTATATGCCTATCCTTTTAATGTCAAGGGTTGAAGGCAAACTGTTTTCGCCAATGGCTTTAACATTAGCATTTGCCGTGATAGGTTCAATGATTGCGGCATTAACCTTTATTCCTGTTCTGATTTCATTTGTTTACAACAAGGCAATTTCCAACCCCGATAAACCTTTTAAGGAACACCGTAATCGAATACTTGAGTTTGTAGAAAATACTTATGCAAAGGTGCTTTCCAAACTAATCAGGCACTATAAAAAAACGGTTTTAATTGGTTTCGGAATAGTTTTAATTCTTATTTCATTCGGAATGAAATTAGGAACCGAATTTTTACCCGAATTGGATGAAGGTTCTATTTTTCTTCGTGGCAATTTCCCTGCGGGAATAACCATTCAGGAAAACGCCAAGTATGCCCCAAAAATCAGGAGTATTATTTCCAAATATCCTCAAATTGATTTTGTTATTACACAAACAGGACGAAACGATGACGGTACAGACCCTTTTCCCGCCAACCGAAACGAAATTTTGGTAGGCTTGAAAGATTATCATTTATGGACGGACACCATTTCAAAAAAAGAATTGGTAATGCAAATCCGAAGTGAATTAGAAAGGGAATTACCGAGTGTAAAATTCACTTCGGGGCAACCGATTATTGACCAGGTAATGGAAATTGTAACAGGCAGTGCAGCCGACCTTGCTGTTTCAATTGTTGGTGATGATTTGGTAATGATGCGAAGCAAAGCCGATAGCATTGTGAACATTCTAAAATCAATGGAGGGAAGCGAAGGCGTGAATATTGAACAGGAAGGAATGCAAGAGCAACTTGCCATTAACATAAAAAGAGAAGCAGCAGCCCGATATGGAATAAATGTATCTGACATTCAGAATATGATTGAAGCAGCAATAGGGGGTAAATCAATCTCGGTTTTATATGACGGCACCAAACGATATGATGTTATTATTCGGTATTTACCGCAATTCAGAAATAACATTGATGAAATCAAAAAAATGCTAGTGCCATCCGCAAACGGTTCTTTAATTCCAATGGAAGAATTGGCTGAAATTAGTTTTGTACAAGGGCAAACTAACATTTACCGATACAACAATAAACGGATGGTAACGGTGCGTACTAATATCCGAGGCAGAGACCAAGGCGGATTTGTAAAAGAACTTCAAAAGCGAATTAAAGATGAAATTCACATCCCCAAAGGTTACGAATTAGTTTATGGCGGGCAATATGAAAATTTGGAAAGAGCAGGCAAACAATTGGCTCTTACAATTCCATTAACACTACTGATGGTTTTTGTATTTCTGTTTATGCTTTACAAGAATTTCAGGCATACGCTGATAACAACAAGTTGTGTTTTGTTTGCATTGGCTGGCGGTATTATTGCTTTGCTCATTCGTGGATACTATTTCAACGTTTCGGCAGGCGTTGGTTTTGTTTCCATTTTCGGAATATCGGTTATGGCAGGTGTATTATTGGTATCCGCATTAAACAGAGCAATACTTAACAACCCGATAAGTCAAACACTCATCAACACAACATCAAAAGAACAGCTTAGAGCCATATTATCCATTCTAGTGTTAGCTATTTTTGGACTTGTTCCTGCTGCCATTTCAAGCGGAATTGGTTCTGACGTTCAACGACCTTTGGCAACCGTTATCATTGGTGGGCTGACCAGCACATTGATTTTTGCACCGATACTGATACCGCCATTGTATTGGTGGACAAATAAGAATGGAAATAATCATAGGAAAAAAAGAATAGCAACCGCACAGGGTCAAGCACATCCCGCAAACCGCTCATAGCCGACACGCTAACCAAAGTTTGCGGGAAGAGCTTGCCCCTTTTCCACCCCGACAAAAACTTCAATTTTTTTTCTTCCTTCCCTTCTAAAAATTTTTAAAACCGCCAACGCACAACCGACACATAAAGACAAACTCAGACCTGACAACAAACAGCGAAACCTTTTACAGACCTGACTTCCAAGACAAGGACGACTGAACGCCAGCTGGTAACAGCGGTTTGGCAAAAGTGGCGGTGCAGTGCTTCGTATGACAGTTTTTCCTAAATTTGAAGTGTGCGCTTCGTATGAACATTTGTGGTAAAATCGCCACCTTCGCCAAGCCGCAAACCGTTATCAGCAACCCTAAAACCCGACCGTGCAACTATCAACCGCCAGACAAAACCCGACCGAAAGTACAATTTTCGGCAAAGCCGTTTGGCTATCCCTTCGCAAAATAAAAAGAGCTGCAAAGCCACCCATAAGCCGACCCACTTTTGCAGCACATTTTATTTTGCCCAAACGCACCAGTGCCACCCGACAGTTTTGTGCTAAACAGACAAATTTTTTACTTACATTTGCCCCGTGAAAAAAGTTTTGACACTCATATTCAGTTTCTACTTGTTGGCTTTGGCAGTTATGCCTTGCAGCGACAAGGAGGACTGTAAATATCAGAGTGCCGACCAATCCACTTTCGCAACAACAGACCACTCAGACCACGACAGCGACACCGAACATTGCTCACCTTTTTGTATGTGTGCTTGCTGCGGACAGACTTTTAGTAGTTCGTTTACTAATTGCAGTTTAGCCCTTCACGTTCCCGTTTCGTTAGACAAATTCCCGATTTACAACCCCTCATTTATTTCAGTGGTGTATTTGTCTATTTGGCAACCGCCAAAAATCAGTTAATGAATTTATGATGTTCTGCTAACGCAGAACAAAACAACCCTACTTACGGTGCTAACGCACCGCAAGTAATCATGTATTCATTCATTAAACTGATTAAAAAAATGTTAGACAAAATAATTGCATTCAGCATAAAAAATAAATTCATCATCGCATTGATGACACTTGCACTCATTGTTTGGGGAGTGTGGAGTGCAAGCAAACTGCCTATTGACGCAGTTCCCGACATCACCAATAATCAAGTGCAAATCATTACGGTTTGCCCTACCCTTGCAGGACAAGAGGTTGAACAGTTGGTAACTTACCCAATAGAACAAAGCATTGCCAATCTCCCCGATTTGGAGGAATTGCGTAGCATTTCCCGTTTCGGACTTTCGGTAATTACCGTTGTGTTTGACGACAAAGTGGATATCTACTTTGCCCGACAACTGATTAACGAACGACTAAAGGAAGCCGAAAGTAAAATCCCAAAAGGTGTAGGCACACCTGAATTAGCACCTGTAAGCACTGGGTTGGGCGAAGTGTATCAATACATCATTCACCCAAAAAAGGGAAGCGAAAGCAAATACACCGCTATGGATTTGCGGACAATGCAGGACTGGATTGTTGCCCGTCAACTTTATGGCACACCCGGAATTGCGGAGGTAAACAGTTTTGGCGGACAACTCAAACAATATGAGGTTGCCGTAAATCCCGACCGACTTATTGCTATGGGAATAACCATTCCCGAAATTTTTACTGCTTTAGAAAAGAACAATGAAAATACAGGCGGAGCATACATTGATAAAAAACCAAACGCCTATTTTATTCGCGGAGTTGGTTTGATTGGTTCGTTTGACGACATCAAAAACATAGTTGTAAAAACAAACGCAAACGGTATTCCCATTCTCATTAAGGATGTTGCCGAAGTGCATTTAGGTAGTGCCGTGCGTTACGGTGCTATGACTTACAACGGTGAAGTAGATGCCGTAGGTGGAGTAGTAATGATGCTGAAAGGTGCAAACAGTGCAGATGTGGTAAGCCGTATCAAAGATAAAATGGCAACCATTCAAAAATCATTGCCCAAAGATGTAGTAATAGAACCATACTTAGACAGAACAGATTTAGTAAATCGAGCCATCAGCACAGTCGAGAAAAACTTAATCGAAGGAGCATTAATAGTAATCTTCGTTTTAGTTCTGTTTCTTGGAAATCTTCGTGCAGGGCTAATTGTAGCTTCTGCCATTCCATTATCAATGCTTTTTGCATTGGGTTTAATGAATGTATTTGGCGTAAGTGCAAACCTTATGAGTTTGGGAGCAATTGACTTTGGTTTAATTGTGGACGGGGCTGTAATTATTGTAGAAGCCACCTTGCACCATTTGGGTTTGAGAAAAACTATCGGCAGACTAACTCAGCAGGAAATGGATGAAGAAGTTTTTCAGTCTGCGTCTAAAATCCGAAGCAGTGCAGCGTTTGGCGAAATCATTATTCTCATTGTTTACATTCCTATTCTTAGCCTGATTGGTATTGAGGGTAAAATGTTCCGCCCGATGGCTCAAACCGTTGGTTTTGCAATATTAGGAGCATTGATTTTATCGCTTACCTACATTCCAATGATGTGTGCAGCGTTTTTACCCAAAAACATTTCGCACAAAGAAACACTAAGTGACAGAATGATGAATTTCTTTCAACGTATTTATGCACCACTATTAGAAAAAGCCATCCGTTTCAAAAAAGTAATTGTAGGTGTAACCGTTGCGGTGTTTGTGGTTTCCGTATTTCTGTTTTCAAGAATGGGTGGCGAGTTTATCCCAACCTTACAGGAAGGCGATTTTGCTTTTCACTGCATTTTGCCGCAAGGCACATCACTTTCACAAAGTTTGGAAACCTCAATGCAAGCATCAAGACTAATCAAAGAATATGACGAGGTGAAAATGGTAGTAGGAAAAACAGGAGCAGCCGAAGTGCCCACCGACCCTATGCCACCCGAAGCCACGGATATGATGATAATTCTAAAACCGCAAAGCGAATGGAAACGGGATATTTCTTATGATAAATTGGCAGAAGAGTTTGAAGAAAAACTAAACACAATTCCTGGAGTATTTTTTGAAAAAAACCAACCCATTCAAATGCGGTTCAATGAACTAATGACAGGCATTCGCCAAGATGTAGCCGTTAAAATTTTTGGTGAAAATATGGACACCCTTTTGTCTTATGCCAATAAGGTAAACGCTGTTGTGCAAAGTGTGGATGGTGCAACCGAACCAAGTGTTGAACGAGTGGCAGGACTTCCACAAATCGTAATCAAATACAACCGTTCGCAAATTGCCAACTATGGTTTGAACATTGAGGACATTAACCACATTGTAAGCACAGCCTTCGCAGGAGGCGGAGCAGGTGTAGTTTATGAAAACGAACGCAAATTTGAATTGGTGGTTAGGCTCGACAGCACCCACCGCAACAACATTGACGATGTAAGTCATTTATATATCCCAACTTCTAACGGAACTCAAATTCCACTTTCACAAGTGGCAGAAATAAAAATGGAATTGGGACCAGCACAAATAAGCCGTGAGGATGGTAAGCGTAGAATTGTTGTAGGGTTTAACATTAAAGGCAGAGATGTAGAAAGTGTTGTAGAGGATATTCAAAAACAATTGAATGAAAAGGTGAAATTGCCCGAAGGATATTACTACACATACGGAGGAACTTTTGAAAATCTACAGGCGGCAAGCAAACGCCTGATGATTGCTTTACCTGTGGCTTTAGCACTCATTTTTATGTTGCTCTATTTCACATTCAGTTCAGTAAAACAAGCAGCCTTAATTTATACCGCAATCCCCATGAGTGCCATTGGTGGTGTATTTGCTTTGCTGATTCGTGATATGCCCTTCAGTATTTCGGCAGGCATTGGCTTTATTGCTTTGTTCGGTGTTGCTGTATTAAACGGCATTGTGTTAATTGGAACATTCAACCAATTGGAGAAAGACGGAATGACGGACATCTTAGACCGTATCAAAGAAGGAACCAAAATCCGTTTGCGACCCGTGCTGATGACCGCTACTGTTGCTTCTTTGGGATTTTTACCAATGGCACTTTCGCACGGTGCAGGAGCAGAAGTGCAAAAGCCTTTGGCAACTGTTGTAATAGGTGGTTTGCTTACAGCAACTTTTTTAACACTATTTGTTTTGCCTTTGTTGTATGCGATGTTTTCTAAAATCGGGAAGTCAAAAAGAATAATTTCCGCAACAGCAATTTTAGTTTTTGCTTTATTTTCTTTCAATGCTGCCAATGCTCAAACGTCAACTACAAAAACCATTTCCGTTGAGGATGCAATAAGCACCGCATTGAAAAATAATTTAGAAATTCAATCGCAACAACTCAATGTGCAATCGTCAACTACTTTGAAAAAATCGGTGTTTGAATTGCCAAAAACCAATGTCAATTTCCAGTTTGGGCAATACAATAGCATCAATCAGGACAAGTCATTTCAGGTTTCGCAAAGTATTCCGTTCCCGACCTATTTCACTGCAAAATCAAGTTTGTATAAAGCCGAACTGCAAAGTAGTGAGTTGCAACAGCAAGCCACCGCCAGCGAAATAAAAGCACAGGTAAATTACTGGTTTTATCAGTTGCAGTATTTGCAAACTACTAAAAGGCAACTACAATCTTTAGACAGTTTGTATAACGATTTTGTAAGTGCGGCAGCGTTACGATACAAAACAGGCGAAACTAATTTGTTGGAGAAAACCACAGCCGAAACCAAGCGGGGACAACTTTCGCAGTTGCTTAAACAAAACGAAACAGATTTTGCAACGGCTTACAATTCGTTGAAAACGCTGATGAATACAAGCGAAGATTTTACAATAATAGTAAATGAAAATTGGCAACCGCTTGTTTTAAGCAGTTCGTTTGACACTACGCTTATTGCCAATAATCCATCACTTAAAGTATTGTATCAACAAGCAGTAATTGCCGAACAAAACAAAAAGTTAGAAACCGCATCTACATTGCCTGATTTTAATGTGGGTTATTTCAACCAGTCGTTAATCGGAGTGCAAAGCATTAACGGAGTAGATGTAAATTTTGACGGCAGCAAACGCTTTCAGGGTTTTAATGTGGGTTTAAGTATTCCGATTACGTTTTTCAGCAATGCTTCAAAAATAAAATCGCTTGACTACAAACAGCAAGCATTGCAAAAAGAAGCCGACAACGGGAAACTAATTTTACAAAACCAATTGCAAAATGCGTTTCAGCAATACAACCAAAATTTGTCGCAATACAATTATTACAAATCCACCGCTTTGCCAAATGCCGAAATAATTATCAGCACAGCAAAAGTGGGTTTCAAAAGTGGCGACATTGGTTATATTGAATACTTACAAGCCTTGCAAACCGCTACCGATGTGCAGTTAAATTATCTGCAATCGGTTAATCAAATCAATCAGTCCATTATCAATATCAATTTCTTAACTAACAACTAAGCGAAGCGTTCTCTTTAATACCATCAAGAAAAAATAAACCAATTAAAAAATAAAATTTCACAGAAATGAAAAATATAATATTTATAGCAGCCATTGCAACATCAATAGTATTTGCATCCTGCAACAGCAATAAAACGGAAACGCAAGGGGAAGAAACCGAGCATCACGATGAACACGAAAACACCAACACGGCAATGCTTACAGCCGAGCAAATGAAGTCCATAAAAATTGAATTGGGAAGCATAGAAAAAAAACAATTAACCGCTTCACTCAAAGCCAATGGAATTTTAAAAGTTCCTAATCAAAACCGTGCAAATGCAACAGCATCATTGGGGGGAGTGATTAAATCTATTTTGGTGCAAACAGGTAATTCGGTAAGTAAAGGACAAACCATTGCCACCATTTCAAACAATTCTTTCATCACAATGCAGGAAGAATTTTTAAGCATTTCATCAAAAGCAGACTTGGCACAATTGGAATTTGCCCGACAAAAAGAATTGCAACAAGGCAACGCAGGAGCATTGAAAAATTTGCAGTCAGCCGATGCAGAACTGAAAACATTAAAGGCTCGAAAAGCAAGTTTGCAAAAACAGTTAGAATTGATAGGAATAAATACTAATTCACTCACAAGCGAAAACATTCAATCCGTTGTAAATATTTCAAGTCCTATAAACGGCACAATAAGTAACGTATTGGTAAACATTGGCAGTTATGTTGATGCCAACAATCCAATTGCCGAAATAGTTGATAACAGCCAACTGCATCTGGATTTGTATGTGTATGAAAAAGATTTACAAAAACTTAAAGTTGGGCAAACCATACATTTTACACTAACCAATAATCCCGGCAAAGAATACGATGCCGATGTTTACGCCATTAGCAACACATTTGAGCAAAACACCAAAGCCATTTCGGTTCACGCCATGGTAAAAGGAAACAAGCAAGGATTGATTGACGGAATGAGCATTACTGCATTGGTAAGTCTGGAAAACGCCACAGTTGATGCAGTGCCTACTAACGCCATAGTGAACCATGAAGGGCAGGACTATATTTTTATTGTAACCGATGCTCACAGCGAAGAAGAACACCACAGTGAAACCGAAACAGCCGAACACAAACACGATGAACACGGACACGAGCACAGCGAAAAAGAAGAACCCGAACACAACGAAGAAGGAACAACCTTTGAAAAAATCCCCATCCGAAAAGGCACTACCGATGTGGGTTACAGCGAAATTACTTTGCTAAAAGATATTCCAGCAAACAGTAAAGTTGTTGTGAACGGTGCATTTTTTATTTTGGCTAAAATGAACAACAAAGGTGAAGCACACGAACATTAATTAAATTTTAAAATAATCATACAATGAAGTTACCAATCAACGATAAAAAATTCCTTTTTCTTCTTTCAGCAATCACAATAGTAGTTGCGTTAGAAATTCTTTCTATCATCGGCATACACATACCAATGCCTTATGCACCTTTTTTTTTCGCCATTTTTATTTTAGGAATTGGCTACAATGTTTTATGGAACGGAGTAAAAGCAATCATCAAACTCAAATTCAGCAGCATCAATTTACTAATGACTATTGCCGTTATCGGAGCATTTTATTTGGGCGAATATCCAGAAGCAGCAGTTGTAATAGTGCTTTATGTTTTAGGCGAACGATTAGAAGATATAGGAATTGAAAATTCAAAATCTGCATTAGATGAATTAGTAAGCAAAGCACCCAAGACCGCTTTTGTAAAAACTGAAAATGCAAATGTGGCTATTGATAAAATTGCAGTCGGCACAATCATTCAAGTCAAAGCAGGTGAAATGATACCGCTTGACGGCAAAATTATTTCAGGCGAAACAATGGTTGATGAAGCTGCCATCACAGGCGAACCAATTGCTAAAGACAAACGCATAGGCGATAATTTATTTGCAGGAACGCTAAACAAAAATGGTTTCATAGAAATGGAAACAACCAAACTTTCTGTTGATACAACTTTCTCAAAAATCATTCGCCTAACATTTGAAGCACAAGGCAACAAAAGTGAAACTCAAAAATTCATTCAGCAATTTTCAAAGTATTACACACCGTCCATTATTGCAATGGCAATTTTAGTTTTTGTAATTCCCGTATTTGCAATGCAATTAGATTTTAACCATTGGTTACAACAGGCAATTACACTTTTAGTTATTGCTTGTCCTTGTGCATTAGTCATCTCTACACCCGTTGCAATTTATGCAGCCATAGGCAACGCATCAGTAAAAGGAGCATTAGTTAAAGGTGGAAAATATATTGAAGCATTGGCATCAATAAAAGCAATTGCATTAGACAAAACACGAACCATCACTTTTGGAAATCCAATCGTGTCGGATATTTTCCCATTGAACGGAACAAGCCGTGAAGAACTATTGGCTTGCACCGCAGGAGCAGAAATATTTTCCGAACACCCATTGGCACAAGCCATAGTTGATGCAAGCAAGAAGGAAGGTTTTGAACCACACAAAACCGAAGGTTTCAAAAGCATTATGGGCAAAGGGGCAACTGCAAAATGTTTGGTGTGTGAGGACGAAACAATTTATGTAGGCAAATTAGATTTTATACAAGAAACTCAAACCATAGACAATGAAGCACTAAAAATTGTAGAGCAACTTTCAGCCCAAGGCAAAACTAGTGTAGTAGTAAGTTTTGGCAATGGAGTTGCAGGAATTATTGGATTGATGGACGAAATAAAACCCGACAGTGCAGCAGCGTTAAAAGAAATAGAAGCTATGAACATAGAACCTGTAATGCTTACAGGCGACAGCGAAAAAGCAGCAAACTATGTAGCACAGCAAGTAGGCATCAAAAAAATATTCGGCAATATGCTACCCGAAAACAAAGCCGAAAAAATCAAAGAACTATTGCAGCAATATAAATTTGTAGCAATGGTAGGCGATGGCATAAACGATGCACCAGCCCTTGCACAAAGCACCGTAGGCATAGCAATGGGAGCAGCAGGAAGCGACACCGCCATAGAAACCGCAAACATTGCATTAATGAACGATAAACTTTCACTCATTCCGTTTCTCATTCGGTTAAGTCAAAAAACTTTACGCAGAATAAAATTCAACACCATTGGAGCAATAGCAGTTAAACTCATTTTCATAACGCTTGCCTTTATTGGTTACAGCAATTTGGTTTTCGCTATTGCAGCAGACGTTGGAGTAACACTTATAGTAATTTTGACAAGTTTGAATTTGATGAAGTTTGAAAATAAAATTGTAAGCGGACATTGAAACCTGCAATCGTAATGACAGTGCATACAAAACCCACTCATTTGCACTCACATTTGCTTTTGCAACCACACACAGGCAAACGCAGCAAAAGCAAAAGAGAGTGCAAGCAACCGCACCCGTGCACCGCAGACCAGACCGCAAACAACGTGGACAATTTAGTGTATATTCAACAACGACAACACTTCGGACAGACAGAAGGGCAGCTGATAACAGCGGTTTGGCAAAAGTGGCGGTTCAGTGCTCCGTATGACAGTTTTTCGTAAATTTGAAGTGTGTGCTTCGTATGAAATTTCAGTGGTAAAATCGCCACCTTCGCCAAGCCGCAAAACGTTAGCGGCAAGTTTTGACGACCGTGCAAACCTGAACGGACACTTAAAAAAATGACGAGGGAAAAATAGACATGACACCAGAACAAATCATATTTCAAAAGTTGGCAGACGGTAAAACAATTACCGATTTGGGTAAGCATAAGGTGATGATTGGAACTTCTAAAATTCATTACCGCTTCAAAAGTTTTCCAAGAGCAAACCTTGACAAATTTCCATTCAACATAAATCCAAATTCAGTTGACGCAGAGTTTGAACTTTTTATTTGTGGCAGTGAGCATAAATATTATCTCATTCCTATTGACATACTGAAGATGATGTATTCTCATCCCGATGCTTATCCCGACAGACATCATCCAAACATCAGAGTAATAACAATTGATTCTTTAAAAGATAAAGTTACTTACGCCAAACCTTCAATCAATTTGGACTTGTCTCCATACAAAAACAAGTCGCTTGCGGACAACGTAAGAACCAAAGTTGTTCTTCCGACACAAAGCGAAGTGACGTCAAAAAAATATGGAGGCGGTGGCGAAGGAAAGGAACACTTAGATTTCAAAAACCTAATTGCAGACAATCCCTCTTTAATCGGCATTGAAAATGTAATCAAAGTTGAAAATGACAATCATATTTTCCCTTCAGCGGACAGACCCGACATAATTTTCACTTGCAGCGACAACAAGTATTTTATAGTTGAGATTGAAATTGAAAACTGCGTTCCCGGAGCTTATCAAGCCATAAAATACAAATCACTATTTTGTGCAGAGCAAGGACTTGCAATAAACGCAGACAACGTGACGACAATGTTGGTAGCGAGAAAAATAAATTCAGACGTAAAAAAGTTTTGCGATAAATATGGAGTTAAGACAATTGAACTAGGGAAGTAAACCAGCCGCTAACCGTGGGCAAAGTCAATAAGCGATTTTGCACTTCGAATAGGGCTTTTGGTGAAAAACTTCGAGCCGCTCTTTAAATAAACTTTTTGCTGTAAATTCGCTTACTGCCTCTGCCCCCAAAACGTTATAGGGCATTTATTGGACCACGAAGAAGCAATGCGAGAAATAGGGCAACAATATTCAAAAGTGTAGATTGCAGTTGTGTTTTTACAACTAGCCACAAGTCATTTAACAGTAAAATCTAAAATGAAGAACATCCTCATAATATGTATAGTTTTTATTGATAGTATAGCTTTATATTCTCAAACAATAAGTTGTGTAAACAAGTTGGACTCATCTGATGTATTTGTAATTGCAAACAGACATCGTCCCTATTTGAATAGATCCCGTGCATTACCAAAAATTTCATACGATGGTCAAAGTTGTACTTGGACATCAATAACTGCATCCAAAATGAAGTTAACCAACAGTCGATTCCGAACTTGGAAAACAATTACGCTGGTAATTGATGACAAAACTGGTAAGATTTTATCTCGAAAAAAAGATAAACACATAGTTCCGAGTTACGAATGAAACAAACCGTTTATATAACAACAAAAGCTAGCTGAATAAAATAATAAATATTATTTCTAATAAATTCCACAAATTTGATGATTTTGAAGTCTACTTTGACAGGAAAATAGTGTTGACTGTATTTCCTGAGCTTGCAAGTAAACTGCATAATAAATATTGTCGACTATAGATTTTAGAAATGATAAATCAAATCACATAGAAAGATGGACAACAAAATATGAAGCAAACTAGTGAAGAAAAAACGCCCTATAACAGTGGGCAAGGTCAATAAGCGCTTTTGCACTTCGAATAAGGCTTTTGGTGAAAAACTTCGCAGCCGCTCTTTAGATAAACTTTTATCTGTAAATTCGCTTACTGCCCCTGCCCCCAGAACGTTATAAGCAAGCCGTTAAAACCGACTGCCAATCCGATTGTAACCTATAAATTTGTATTTTTGAAGCAATGAAGAAGAAAGTTTATATAGACACATCTGTTGTAGGAGGTTATTTTGATAAAGAATTTGAAAAGGATACGATTCCATTTTTTGATTCTATCAGGAAAGGAGAAATAATAATAATTGTTTCGGACTTACTTGAAGCAGAACTATTAGGTGCTCCAAGATTTATAAATGAACTGCTTAGAAGTATGCCTTCTGAATTTGTTGAGAAAACTAAATTATCACCTGAAGCTACTATTTTGGCTGAGAAATATATTGAAGCCAAAGTTGTAGGAAAAACAAGTAAAGCAGATTGTCAGCATATTGCAATGGCGACTATTTGCCGTGCTGACATTCTTGTAAGCTGGAATTTTAAGCACATTGTAAATCTTGATAGAATTCGCGGCTACAATGGAATAAATTTTCAAAATGGTTACCCAATGATTGAAATAAGAACACCTAAAGAAATATTGAGCTATGGAAACGAATAAAAAAGTGAAAAAGGAAAACTTTGATGCCATTAAGTTGATGCGAGAAATTAGGGACAAAATAAGTTTAGAAATAATGAATATGACTTATGAAGAAGAGCGTGCTTATTTGGACAAATTGTTAGATTCACGGAAAACAAAGTAATCCAAGCCGGCCAGCTTATAACAGTGGGCAAAGGCAATAAGCGATTTTGCACTTCGAATAGGGTTTTTGGTGAAGAACTTAGAGCCGCTCTTTAAATAAACTTTTATCTGTAAATTCGCTTACTGCCTCTGCCCCCAAAACGTTACCAGCAAGCCTAAAAAGATAACATTCATATGAGAACTACAATACAAGACGGAGCCTTTGCCTTATTAGGTGAGACAACAGAAATACTCAACGACAATGGAGTCGAATACATTATAGTTGGAGGATGGTCACCATTTTTACTGAATGCGAACCCATTTCCACATCCTGGCACAAAGGATGTAGATATTCTCTTCAAATCGGGGACACAAGAAGGAGAACTAAAATCTTTAATTAAAGAGTTTATTAATAAAGGATTTATTCAAAGTGCAAAACATCCGTTTCAACTTTTAAAAGAAATCGAAATTAACGGACTAAAATTTATGTTTAATATTGATTTGTTACATCCGGATAATCAAGAAAAGGATCCTCAAATGTTCGTTGACCATATAGATTTTCCTGTTAAAGAATCACATACGATGCGTGTTGATTACAAAGGGAAAACTATTATTTTACCAAAATCTGATTTTTTCTTTAACGACTTTATTACAAAGCATAAACAAGAATTTGAATTAACAGATGGGAGAAAAAAAACAATAGAATTTAATTTGTTAAACGAAGCTGGTTTAATTTTATCAAAAACCAAAAGTGCTTTCAATGAAAAAAGAACAAGAGACGCTTATGATATCTTTCTCGCAATAAAGCAGAATAGAAACTATGAAGCCACAATAGGACAACTTTTAAATATTTCGAAAGGACATAAAGAAATATTTTCAGCTATTGAAAAAATGTATACGCCAAAAAGACTAAAAGTTCTTGACAACAATATCTATGAATGGTTTAGTGCTGTTGACGTTAGTGAGGGCGAACGAGAAACAGAGGACACATTTACTAAATTCTTTAAAGACCTTAATATTGAAATTGGACAAGATATTGAAGAAAAAAAAGGTTCAGAATAAATTTACATAATTGAAATAAAATGCCAATTCCAAATTTTGATCATAATAACGTTTTACCGCCTCATTTGGGAAATCCAACGGACAGGACACATTTATCACCTTATCCTTGTTCCATTTTAGAATTATGTCACCGCTTCTCTACATCAAATAATCGAGTTCAAATTCTTAAAAATTATATACTTTTTAGACAAAGAATGAATGCGCTTGGAATCATTTATGGTTTTCAGTGGTTGGACGGAAGTTTTTTGGAGAATATTGAAGTTTCAGAAGGGAGACCTCCTCGTGACCTAGACGTTGTAACTTTTTTTGGTGGATTGTCTATAGCCGACCAAACGAACATTAGGGCTAATTTTCCAGAATTTGCTAATCCTAGTTTGGCAAAAAATAATTTCTCACTTGACCATTATCCTGTCGACTACAGTTATAATCCAGACGTTACGGTCGAACAAACGAGATATTGGCTTCAATTATTTACTCATAATCGCGTTGGTGTGTGGAAAGGTATTTTAAGATTATCTTTGAATACTCCAATAGATGACCAACACGCATTGGACTATTTAAACTCAATTTAAGAATGAGCCTATACAGAAAAATACAAAGTATAAAAGCTCAAATAGTCGACACTCAAAGGCTATTAGAGATGGTTCTTGACCATCCTTTAATGTCTGAGGGCCTTTCTGAGAGAATAAATATGCTACAACAAGAGTTGGAGCAATTACCTAAAGAATCTTTTGAACCTAGTGTTCAATTACTTTTTAGTGGCAATGCAGTTGTTGGCTCACAAGGTATAAAATCAAGTTTTGTTAGTAAGACAATTAGTCCATTTCAAGAAATGGTAAAAACACAAGTTGCTTTAGTAAGATTTGGAAGAGTTGGAAAAAGAGGTCAAGCAAAAAAAGGTGCAAATACGGAATTATATCTTACTGCTTTGCCTGTTGGTTCGTTTGGAGTAGAGTTAAGTCAACTTGAGTCAAATGACCTATTTGATAGCATGGACGTTTCAAAGGCAATGAAAGAGGTAATGAATCTCGTTGTCAATTCATCAACTGATGATGCAACTTTTGAATCAAGCATAGAAAATACACCCAAAAGAAATTTAACCAATCTTAAAAAATTTCTGCAAGAAATCGTTGATGAAAATTCAATTCTAAAAATGGAAAGCGGTGAACTTGGAATTGAATTACCTAAAGAGAAAATTGTGGAAGCATTTCAAAGAGTTTCATCTGCAATAGATGAAGAAAACGAAGTAATTATTAACGGAATATTCAGAGGACTACTTTTAGACTCTGGTAAATTTGAGATACAAGACGAAGAAGGTAAAAGAATTTCTGGTTTTATAAGTGAAAGCCTTGAAGAAGAACAATTAATAGAATACGACAAATCATTTCTTAATACAAATTGCGTAATCCATCTAAGAGTTCACAAGACTAAATTCAAAACAGGAAACGAAAAGACAGACTATGAACTGCTTGAAATCAGACGACAATAAAGAAAGGCCAGCTGGTAACAGCACCTACCCAAAAGGCGGGGTTTCGTGTTCCAAAGACAGTTTTGTGGTTAATCAAACATTAGTTTTTCAAATCAAGTTTTGCGGTAAAAGTCCCGCCCTTCGGGTAGCTGCAGAACGTTATGTGTGATTATAAAAGACCGAAATGCCCGATAGAGATTTAGATATTACAAAATTTTCATTCTTCGCTTACCGAAAGTTAAAAAAGACTCTCGGTGAGTTTGACGCTATTGTTGAGTGTAATGAAATTGCTATTAAAGAATTTATCGAACAAGCACCAAAAGAAAATTTACAAAAATACATACAACAACTTTCAACTAAACACAAGGTTAAAGTTGACGAAGTAGATTTTTTAAAATTTAGTTCAAGAATTAGACAATATTATGTTGCATCTGTATCGCAACAATCAGAACAGTTTTTAAAAGAATTCAGAACAGAGTGGCAAGAATATTTCCCTGAAAAGATATGGGTAGAACCTGGGAAAGGAGAAACAAAATTCCAAAATACACTGAAAAACATTTCACTTTCTCTACCTTCCGATTTAATCGACATTTATGAATATTACAGAATAGTTAGAAATTATATGTCTCATACAGACCGAGACTTGGAAGAACTAAAAAGCAGATATGAAAAAATACAGACAAATAAGAACGCATTTTTAAATGACTTACATTTATCAGGACTTCCAAACCCTTTGAATGACATTGATTTTTCAGACTTTCTCATTCTGACAAACATTGTTAAACATATTGCTTATCTAATTTCTACGTCATCTAAACCCGACAACGATAGGATAGCTGAAATTTTATTTGACAAATCAAAAGCAGAAAACGGAAAAACATTTAAAGGACTAAAGAAATTAAAAAATGACAAAGACAGATTTGAAAACGCTTTGAAGAGTTATATTACAACTAGCTTTGGACGTTTTAGTAATGCCGACATAAACAGTATTTATAAAAAATTAGAAAGTCTGCTAGCTTAACGGTAAAGCGACCCCTCCACAAGCCAATCGTAAAAGTTGGTTTGTGAAGGTGAGATTGTTGGTTCGAATCCGACAGCAGACACAAAAATAACCACACATAACAGTGGGCAAAGTCAATAAGCGCTTTTGCACTTCGAATAAGGCTTTTGGTGAAAAACTTCGCTTCCGCTCTTTAAATAAACTTTTATCTGTAAATTCGCTTACTGCCTCTGCCCCCAAAACGTTAGCGGTAATTCCCCATTTTCCGGAAAGACGGAAATAATTTCTTCTGCTAACGGGACAACAATTAATGAGGTAGTAAAAGACAAAATAGTGACCAAAACAGACTTAAATAACTTATTGAATTTCAGAACATTAAAAAAACGTTAGTCAGAATTTTAGGACGACACACTCTATGCATAATTTCAAACAACAAAAACAAATTTATAATGACAACAAAAATTGCTGGTTTAACAATAAATGAAGCCGAATATCCATTGGAAAAAAACGGTAACGGTAAAATAGCTGTTTTCATATACACTGGTAGTGGCGACCCCAAGCAAATATTAGATTATGCTGTCCATGAATATGTTGAAAATAATGGGTATCACGAACTTATTGACGCTAACTTAGACAATCCATGGATGAGAGTAATTGTAAGCGACATTAACAATATGAAGCAAGAACCTTTTGACATTTCGACACATAAATTAAAGACCAAATAACATACTACTAATGCATAATAAAGTTTTAGACGAAAAATTTGCATCCATAATTGATGCAGTATGTTATTGGCTCGGTTATCAGTTAAAAATTGGCAGAGAGCAACTTATTCATGAAGCAAGTTTAAGGTATCCAATAGCAGACTCAATAACTTCAAAAGGAACAGCCATACATAGAATTGTTCTTGAAAAACTCCATCCAATTTTTAAAAGTAAAAAAATTGATTTAGTAATTTTTGACGAGACAGTTAAACAACCTGAAACAGAAAAAGACGACAGCAAATTGATTGAAGTGTTTGAACTCAAATTAGCGAAAAGTAAAACAGCAGAAAAACATAGTGACGAACACCAAAGAGTATTTGACGATGTTGTGAGATTAGCTTATTACAATTTGTGGGGCAAAAAAGATTGCTATTTTCTAATGTGTGGAACATACGAAAATTTCAAAACCTATTTTGTTGGGCAAAAAAGCGATGTAAAGCATCAAGACAATAAGAACACAGTTGCTCCAAGACATACTATCAAAACGGGAGGTTCAGGACAACCTGCAACCGAAGAATGGCGACCAGACGGTTTGTATAAAGACTGGTTTGGTTTCAAACTTGGAGAACCGAAAACAATAACTTTTGACACATCATTGGACAATTGGGGCTTAAAACCATTTCAGAAAAATTATGACCCAAGAGATGCAGGACATAAGTTCGAGGCGTCAATAAAAATTAAAACAACTTGCATCGCATTAACACCTGTTGGAGAAAAAACAAAAACACATGCAGCAGGCATTTGGAAAATTGACGCAATTGAATAAAGCAATATGTGGACACATCAAATTGACAGAAGAAAAACTACCGCTAACAATTAGGGCTTCGTTGTGTGCGAAGCACAAACAATGAAGCCCCTGTTGAACGGAACCGGGTATTATGTGTTTTTCGAAATTCGATTTTTGATTTGGCTAGTTTTTTTTCTTCTTTATTTTTTTTGGGGGGCAGAATTTGGAAAAAATTGCCAATAAATAGATCGTTTTATTAATCTATTGTCCATAAAAACCCCTACCCACCAAGACTATGCTTCGCAGGGAACCCCAAACTGGCCCGCGCCCAAAACTTTGGAAGGTGGTCCTCTTCGTCCAAATTGAAGTACTATGACCATTCGACCCGTTTTACAGCAAGGGCATTTTGGAAGGAATGTTCCCTTTTCAGGACTTTTGGTCTTAAGTGCAAAGATGTTTTCCCTTAATATGGGTAGTTTTTTTCTTTTCCAAGTACTGCTCAAAAAACCAAAATGCCTAATCCTTACAAAACCCCTTGGAAGGATGTGCAAGGCAAATCGCCTCACAAATTCAGAGAGCGAAAGATTCATTCTCTTTTTTGTTCCTCCCTGTCGATAATCCTTGTATTCGAAGCTTACCTCATTCTGGTCCACTGACTTTATTCTGTGGTTGGAAATGGCAATTTTATGGGAATATCTTCCAATGTATTCCACAACAGATTTAGGTCCGCCGAAGGGCTTTTTGGCGTAAACGATCCATTCCTTTTCCCATAGTGATTTTCTTATCCTTTCGTACTGCTTAGGTTCAACAGATCGGAGCTTTTCGCAATACTTTGCTCTAAACACTTTTGAGAGTGCTCTCACTGGGAACAGAAATTCTCCATCGGGACGGATGTTTTTCCATTGTCCTTCTTTTGTCACTCCTCCCCCTGGCACTATACAGTGAAGGTGTGGATGGAGGCTCAAGTTCTGTCCCCAGGTATGCAGAATACATACAGCACCAGCCATAACGCCACTGTTCCTCCCAAAGGCAGATAATGTTTCCCACGCTGCATCAAAAAGGATGCTATAGACCATTTTGGGATTGTGAATAGCGAGAGGGTTTACGGCTTCTGGCAGAGTGAACACCAAATGAAAATAAGCAACGGGTAGCAATTCGACTTCTCGAGCAGCAATCCACTCTTCCCTTTTCCTGCCTTGGCATTTTGGGCAGTGCCTATTGCCACAGGAATTATAACTAATAGCCAAGGCTCCGCAATCATCGCATCTGTCGATATGACCGCCCATTGATTGTGTGCGGCAATTTTCAATCGCCCACAATGTTCTGAGTTGCCAACTATTTAGTCCGATTCGATGTATTCCCTCTCCGAGTGCTTTTATTGCTTCAGATACTTCGTGCTCGGGGCGCATTTCTCAAAAAGTGTATCAATGGGGCTGAACACTTTGCGCCCTGGCAGTTGCGCAACCTGCAGGTATTCGATGGTAGACTCAATATTCTCGTGCCCAAGTAAGTCTTTTAAGGTCATGATATCCATACCATCTTCCAGCAGATGTGTGGCGAAAGTGTGCCTTAGCGTGTGCACATGGATATCTTTTTTTATTCCTGCCATCTTGCAGGCCTGCTTAACGGCCCACTGTACACCACGTTGAGAGTAGCGGCTATCGAAATCTCCACCTGCCCTTCCCTCTGGCTGACCATTGAACAGGAATTCCTTTGGCTTTTCTGCTTCAATGTACTTTTTCAACCCTCGGACAAGGTGAGCTGATAGGGGCATATATCTGTCCTTTTTGCCTTTGCCTTGTGCTACCCGAAGTTGGAGACGATCGAAGTCAAGGTCTGCTAAACGTATGCTTCTCACCTCCATGCACCTCAGCCCACATCCGTATAGTAGCCCTATCAATATCCGGTGTTTGAGAAGTTGACAACTACGCAGCAATAGCCATACCTCCTCTCGACTAAGTACAACCTGAACCCGTTTCTCATGCCTTATCTCGGGAAGCTTCAAAAACTCATATGGGATTCCTTCTGATTTAAGTAAAAAGCGAAGTCCATAAATAGTATGCTTAAAGTAGCTTTGGGACGGCCCATGGTGTTTTTTCTGAAGGTAGAACAAGTAATCATGAACTTGTTCAGGATCTAGTTCGGTTGGAAGTTTTCCAAAGTAAAGCGAAATCGAAGCCACATGAAGAGCGTAATTATTAAAGGTGGATCGACTTCGTCCAAGAATCGAAATGGTTCGTTCGAATCGATAAAGTAGTTCTGTAAAACCAGGAACTTCTCGCTTGGCCCTGTTAACGAGTTTGTTTTCCCTTAACTCATCGGGGTTCTTTTTTTTGTTGCCATATTGATTATTTTTATCCCCGAAAGATAGGCATTGGCTTTTTTAGCTACCGAAGGTTTAGTTCAACAAGGGGCAAATGCAATAAGCGATTTTGCTCTTCGAATTGAGTTTTGGTGGTTTACTTAATATCGCTCTTCGAATTAAGTTTTATCTGTAAATTCGCTTACTGCATCTGCCCCCAGAACGTCGATAACACTAACATCAATAATTTCATTTACAATGGTAACAATAGAAAAGAAAGAAAACAATTTCATTTTTGAAGTTCAAGGACTGCACAAACTATGGGCATTCCGCAGTCAATTAACAATTCCTGTTGAGAACGTGATTAAAGCCTATCCTAATGAAAAAAGTCTCGACTGGCTTATGGGCTTGCGAATACCGGGTACACATATACCGGGACTTATTACGGCAGGGACATATTATGTAAACAGTGGGACAATCTTTTGTGATGTATCAGACCATAAGAAAAGTATAGTGGTGGAGTTGCAGGACGAGTCATTCCAAAGACTAATCATTGAAGTTGAAGACCCTCAAAATGCCATTGACTTATTGACGAAAAAATAATGCCAGCTGCTAACAGTGGGCAAGGTCATTAAGCGATTTTGCACTTCGAATAGGGCTTTTGGTGAAAAACTTCGAGCCGCTCTTTTAATAAACTTTTATCTGTAAATTCGCTTACTGCCTCTGCACCCAAAACCTATTGTATAAGTTAAATAAACCACAAGTTCCTGAAGGGTTGACCACAAATGCCACACACCACAATAACATTAAAGTTATTTTAACCATTGATAATCAGAGCATATCCCGAAAATCATGGTTTCGTAACACAAATTAAATTCAAATAAAATGAAGATGTTTCTTTTAGTTTCTGCCTTGGCCTTAACAACAATTTTATCCTATGGTCAAGACATTGCTGATATTTCAAAATCAAGCGATGGAAAATTGACAGTGTGGAATTCAAATTATAGCGAAATAGCTCATAAATATCTTTTCGAAGGCGACGAACTCTCAGGTTTCTCGCCTGAATTGATTGTGGTGACTTCAAAGGATAGTCGAGTAACCATTTATGACCAAAAATTTAATGAAATTTCTCGTAAATATTTATACGATGGTGACAGGGTAAAAAATGTTTGTGGAGACAATATTGTAATTAAAAACAAAAATGGCCTTATGACAATTTACGATATGAATTTTCGTGAAAAATCTCATCGCTACCAATAGTTTATAGTCCCTTCAAAATCAAATGGACAAAAGAAAGTAGCTTTTAACCCAGTTTGGGCAAAAAAAAATGCAAAAACGATTAACCAATTGTAATTCAATCTGTTTGTCCAAATAGTTAGCAACTACTATCCCAAAATTTCTTCGGGAGTGGTAAGCCCAAGTAAATCAAGCAGTTCGGATAAATAAATCCTTTCATTGATTAATTTGGATCTTACAAACTGGTAATTGGCTGATTGTTGCTATGGCTAAACAAAGGTACTTCAGAAATAATAGAAGCGCTCTAACCTGAAAAACTGGCCTTGCCTGCTAAAGAACACCATACCGCATTTAACCAAGCCCACTTTGCAATAACCACCTTCTTCCTTCAAATCGATTTTTGGTGAAAAACTTTCATCGCCTTTTTAATTAACTTTTTGCTGTAAATTCGCTTACTGCCTCTGCCCCCAGAACGCTATGGGAAAGGGATTTGCCGGAGTAGGAGGGGTCAATTGGAATTATTCATACCTTTGAAATATAATTTTTTTAAATGAACATTCAAGCGAGAAAATTAAACTTCGTGCAAGAATTCCTAAGAGTTGCAGATGATGATTTAATTACCAAATTGGAAAACCTACTTCAAGTAGAAAGAAGAAGAAAATTGGAGGAAGTCTTGACTCCAATGACTTTAGATCAATTTAATAAAATTGTAGATGAATCTGAGGATGATTTCGCAAATGGTAAAACTATTGAAGCGAAACAATTGCTGAAACAGGTAGATTCATGGAAATAAAAGTTTTATGGTCAGACAGATCGCTAAGTCAATTAGAAGATATTTTTGACTATTATTCAGATACAGCCGGAAAAAGAATAGCAAAAAAGTTAGTTAAGAGGATAATATCGAAAACGATTAGGTTAGAAAAAAATCCATTAATTGGTTCAAAGGAAATACTTCTGGATTCAAGGGAATTTGAATATCGCTATTTGGTAGAAGGGAATTATAAAATTATTTATAGGTTTAATAATCAAATTGTTAGAATTGTTTCCATTTTTGACTGTAGACAAAATCCGATCAAAATGGAAAATATTAATGATGAACGGCTCCCCTAAAATTAGTACACAACAATGTCACAGCAACAACTTGGAGCCGACAAGACGAAGACATACTAGCCGCATTGTCTTACGCTACTGACAAGGAACATAACATTATCATCGCAGCGTAAACTTCTTTTTGACCAAAACATTTGTTTTAGGGTAGCAATAGACTAGAAGAATTGTTTCCAGGCTGCGACCATTTAAGGAAGCTGGGATAAAAGAATAAAAGCGATATGGAGAGTTGGAATTTGCAAAGCAACAGCGCTTTACCATTGTATCATTCGATTCCGATTTTTATGATTTGGTGACCCTTTATGGAAATCCACCAAAAGTTATTTGGTCGAGAATAAGAAATACAAGAAAGGAGACTTTAATACTTGTTTTTTTGGAGAACCAAGAAATAATAAAATCCTTTTTTTGGGACAAGGTTTATGAAGAAATAGGAATTTGAAAAAAAAAACTAAGAGGCACAACCCCTAATAGTGGGCAAAGGCAATAAGCATTTTAGCACTTCGAATCGATTTTTGGTGAAAAACTTCGCAGCCGCTCTTTAAATAAACTTTTATCTGTAAATTCGCTATCTGCCGCTGTTAGTCCTATTTTCTCATAAAAATGTGAACCTGAAATTGAACTAATCACAATGTCCATTCGGTATTATCCTATCTTCGAACCCATCTGTTATAGCTCGTATGGTTCATTACAACCCTAAAGATTGGATTACCTTTATCTTCCGATTTCATAAGTCGGATACGTTCCGGAAGTTGATTCCAATGATGATTTTGATCGCTTCCTACGCTGGAATAATTGCATTTTTGGAAATAGAATTTTGGAAACTTTCCAAAGAAAGCAATGTGAAAAACCTTACCCTCCTGCATACAACTGTTGGTTTTGTGCTCTCGCTAATGTTGGCCTATCGAACCAATACCGCCTACGATCGCTGGTGGGAAGGCCGAAAATTGTGGGGCTCCCTAGTTAATAATAGCCGGAATTTGGCCCTGAAATTGAGCGCTTATTCAACAGATGAAAAAGACCGCTTGTTTTTCAAAAAGATGATCCCAGCCTTTGCCGAAGTGCTTTCAAACCATCTGAAAGACGAGGTTTTGAGCCAATCGCTGTTTGAAGGCCACGACATTTCATTCGACCACAAAAAGCATAAACCCAACCAAGTGGCGGCCATCCTTTTTAAAAAAGTAAATGATTTGTACAAAACCAATAAAATTTCGGGTGACCAATTCATTATAATAAATGCCGAGTTGCAATCATTTACTGATATATGTGGGGCCTGTGAACGCATAAAAAACACCCCAATTCCTTACTCCTACAATGCCTTCATCAAAAAGTTTATTTTCTTCTATGTGATGACCCTCCCTTTCGGCTTTGTCTTTAGCCTCGGTTATTACGTGATTCCTGTGGTCGTTTTTATATTTTATGTGTTGGCCAGTCTTGAATTGATTGCCGAAGAAATTGAAGATCCCTTTGGAAAAGATGCGAATGATTTACCCCTTACTCAAATTGCTTCGAATATCAAAAAGCATGTCGAAGAGTTATTTTAACCCACAACCTGCATAAACAATCTGTGGCCGGCGAATTTTTACAGTAGGTAATTGATTTATTTCTTTAAACCCAAATTAATCAATAGGAGGATTTATTAATCCGAACTACTTGATTTATTTGGGTTTACCCCGATTTAACAGTTGTTATCAATTTGGCCATACAAATTGATTTACAACTGGTTAATCGTTTATGCATTTCTAATGCGTAATCTGGGTTAAATACAATTTGGCGGGCCCCCAACCGCCCAAAACCATTCTACCGTTTATAAACATTTTCCTAGGCGGTTGGGTCAGGCTATCGCTAATACTCCTCAGCCATTAGCCCCCGAAAATGCCGGGGGCTAATGGCTTGCGGGGTATCACGCTCTATCCTTGCCCGACACCTCCGCATAGCATTTTACTGGGGCCTGGCCTTTGCTTTTCATTCCATAGCAGTTAAATTTAACTCAGATTACGCATTAGAAATCGTAATGAAGCTTTCAAATGCAATAAAGACGAGGGTTTCAGGTTAATTTTTGGGTGAAGGAATAGTAAACTATTTTGAAGTCAAAAATTGTTCTGAAATCCTTGTATTTGAAGCAGTTGGAAGCTGTAATAGATTTCTAATGCTGAATTTGGGTTTAAATGCATTCCCCCCCCAAAAAACCTCCAAAACTTAGCCTTTCTCCATTTGATTTTAGAATTGCCTTCTCCATTTTATTCATTTCAGCTTTACTCTGGCAGAATCTGGGTTTAAGACAGCCCATTGAGAAGGATTGATGGGAAAGCGAATGCCTGTGCTATTACGAAAGTGAAATGGGAAGCCGGGTGAGGGATTGAAACGTAAAGCCCACAGGACAACGAAGCGCTAGCGGAGAGGGCCGAGGACTTGCAGTGTAAAGCCCGACCTTTTCGCCTGCACTTCTGCCTATTTTTGCCACCAAAAGCTAAGGGCGAAAAGGGCACCCCCTAATCCTGCATTCATTTGGAATTGGCATGCAATTACAGCTTATCTTTGCGCCCTTTTTTAGCATGAAGAAAATCTCTACGTTATACACTTGGTCGCTTGGTCTTTCGCTTCTTCTTATTGCCTGTTTGAGCGCTTGTATTCAAAGAAAGGAAATTCAGGATATTGTAAAAGTGCCTGATAGTCAATTTCATGGAGTAAATATTGGAGCCACACCCAAAGAAGTGATGGTGGCTGAGCAAGGCAATAAATTGGGCGAAAAATCAGATGGCAATACTTTCATTAGCTATGAGTTTGAACTGGATGAAGGCGAACATTATATGGTAGGTTATAGCTTTGAAGAAGGAAAACTCTACGATATCGAGGCTGATTTCTTTTTGGAAGATGCCGCCCGAGCCGAAGAACTGTTTGCACAATTCAAAGATTTTTATACCTTAAAATATGGTGAAAGCCACGTGGAAGAAGGCTATACGGTGTGGAACGACAAGGATAAGGATAAACAAGTAACGGTTTCGTTGGTTGACCAGTCCTCGGAACAAAAAAATGGTGGAAAATTGTCTTTAACTATTTTCAAAATAAACTATTAAGCAGTGAGTAATCCATTTAAAGACTACTTCAGGTCGGCTATCGGAATTAAACTAAAAGGCCAAGCGCCAGGTTTGACCGGACTTTTAGGCGGTACCATTCTTAAAGTAGAGGACAATTTTATTACCATGGAATTTGAAATTGGTGATGAACTTTGTAACCCGGGTGGATTTATGCATGGAGGAACGCATGCCGCCATTATGGACGATGTAATGGGCATGACCGTAGCCGCCATGGGTAATGAATCGCATTTTGTTTCTGTAAATCTTTCGCTCGATATGCTTGGAACTGTGCGTAGCGGTGAAAAGGTGCAAGCCACGGCCTCTGTGGTGAGAAAAGGGAAACAGATCATCAATATGTTCTGTGAAATTGTAACTTTGGAGGGGAAAGTAATCAGTAGAGGAACTCAAAATTTAGTCATATCAAGTCTGCCAAAAATCAATGAAAACAACCAACCTGCTTAAATCGGCCAGTCTATTTATTCTTTGCTCAGGTTTATTTATTATGTCATCGTGCTCTAAAAATGATACCACCTATGCTGGAATGGTTCGTTTTAGCGGGGATGTAGCTGTGGATGGCTGTGGATGGGTAATTGATGTGGAAAATGGAACCTTTCATCCTACCAATTTAACTGCCGAATTTCAACAGGATAGCTTGGAAGTAGAGGTGAGTTATAAACTTACCAACGAATCGTTCAATTGTGGATTCGGCAATTCGTTAAAGATTATCGAAATAAGCTCAATAGAAAAACTATAGGGCTTTTTTGAATTTCAGAATTATCAAAACCTACTTTCCTAAAACTAGGCAAAGAGTGTTTCCAATATCTCCGCTTAGGTAAATCTTGATTTCTGGCTGTTTTCGGCTGGTGGAACGCCCATTAGTTCTCTAAACCTTTCAGGTGAAATTGAATCGTCAATAGAGTAGGGGCCAATGGCCGTGCGACACAAAGCCGTTAAATAGGCTCCACTATCCAAGGCAAAACCTAAATCGCGGGCTAAGGAACGAATGTAAGTTCCCTTGCTACAACGAACCTTAAAATCCAAGGTAATACGGTCATTCAAGCGCTGAATGTTTGAAATGGAGAATTCCTCAATGGTAATGGTTCGAGAACGTAATTCTACTTCCTGTCCGGCTCTGGCTAAATCGTAGGCTCTTTTTCCATCTACCCAAGCGGCTGAAAAACTAGGTGGAACCTGCTCAATGCGGCCTACAAAGGTTTGGGCAGCTTTCAAAATGGATTCGTCGGTAATATGGGATACCGGATAGGTAGCATCCTCTGGTTTTTCTAAGTCGAAACAAGGGGTGGTGGCGCCAAGTAAAATGGATCCTGTATAGGTTTTGCCCATTTCTTGCAACTTCTCAATTTCCTTGGTCATTTTTCCGGTACAAACGAGTAAAACACCGGTTGCCAAGGGATCTAAGGTTCCGGCATGGCCAACTTTGATTCTTGGCTCTGACCTTTTGTTTACAATTAGTTTAACCAAATTGACCACATTGAAGGAGGTCCAGGTTAGAGGCTTATTCATACAAAGCACTTCGCCTGTGGCAAAATCAAAAGTTGGGTTCACTTATACGATTTTAAGGTCTACACCGAGGTACATCAAAATCAGAATTCCAAGACCCAAAGCGATGCGATAATAGCCAAACACTTTAAATCCGTATTTGGTAATGATGCCTACAAAAAACTGAATGGCTAAAATGCCTACAACAAATCCTACCAAATTGCCAAAGCCTAAGAGTTTTAGGTTGTCGGCATTTAATACTACATAATCCTTGGTGAGTTTATAGGCTGAGGCAGCAAACATGGTCGGAACAGCAAGGAAAAAGGAAAATTCAGCGGCTTGTTTTCGGCTCCAACCCTGCGACAGTCCGCCAATGATTGTTGCGGCCGATCTTGAAACCCCCGGAACCATCGCTATACATTGGAACAAGCCAACAATCAGGGCTTTAGGATAGCTGATTTCTTGTTCTTCAGTGGTTTTTTCGGGGAAAATTTTATCGAGAAACAGGAAGAAAATACCACCAAGAACCAGCATGATAGCTACCACCTGCACGTTTTCGAGCAAGGCATCAATCTTTTCACCAAGCAATTTTCCAAATATGGCTGCCGGAATAAAGGCTACCAAAAGGGTGAAGTAAAATTTGAAATCAAAGTTTTGAAAGAATTTTTTCCAATACAGGAAAACCACCGAAAGTATAGTCCCAAATTGAATTTGAACTGTAAATACCTTGGTAAACTCGTCGCTAGCAATTCCCATTAAAGAGGAACCGATAATCATATGTCCTGTGCTCGAAACAGGCAAAAACTCGGTTAGGCCTTCAATTACGGCCAGTATAAATGCTTGTAAATAGGACATGAAAAAGAGGCTTGGTCTTAGTCTTTAGGTTTGCGCATAATGGCAAAGATTTCGATGATGAAACCGGTTAATACCACAATAGGTGCTATTGTAATACGGCGGGTTGAAAAGATTTCTTCATTGAATACATTTGGGTCTTCGCTACCACCGCCGGCCATTAGAATGAATCCAACCACAATAAAGGCTAAACCTACCAACAATAAAATGTAGTTTTCTTTTCCAAAGGCAAAGTCAGTTTTGAAGGCTGGTTTGCTTGCAGAAGCCGAAGTTGGCTTGGTAACTTTCTTTTCAGTTTTGCTCATCTTAGTAATATAATTCGTCTCGTTTCAAACGAAGATAACGACTGACGGCAAAGGTAGTTGAAATTGCTGTAATAATGATGCCCAACAAAAAAACGAGAATGAAAAGTAGTAAACTGATTTCGATATCAAGTGAAAAGATTTCAGGGAAGCTGCTTCTTACCCAATACATCATAAATCCGATCAATACATTGGCAATGAGAGCGCCAATAATTCCTTGGGTAATTCCTTGCACTACAAATGGGCGACGAATAAAACCTTGGGTGGCTCCTACCAATTGCATGGTCTTGATTAAGAAGCGTTTACTGTAAATGCTCAAACGGATTGTATTGTTGATGAGGGCTACCGCAACAATGGAAAGCAAACTACAGAATAATAAAATGACTACTCCGATTCGGCGTAAATTTTCGTTTACTAAAGTCACCAAATCCTTTTGGTAAAAGACCTCTTGGATGTCAGGATTGTTTTTAAGATCGCGTTCGATTACGGACATGCTATCCGGATTGGCATAATCGGCCTTCATTTTTACATCAATGGTGGCCAGCAACGGATTGTACCCCAAGAAGGAAACAAAATCTTCACCCAGCTCGGCCTGTAAGCGCTTGGCTGCCTCATCACGGGTAACATATTCGGTGTACTTAACATAATCCTTGGCATCCAAAGTTTTCTGAAATTGTACAATATCGGCTTCCTTACTTGTTTCTTTCATCACCACTGAAAAACCAATGTTTTCTTTTACGAAATTGCCTAAGGTTTGTGCATATAAGACCACCATTCCCAATATGCCTAACATAAATAAAACCAAGGTGATACTAACAATCGAAGAAACAACCGACGATTGTAATTTCCGCTTTTCAAGTTTTGCCTCGTTCTGATCCATAGGTTGGAAATATTTTTGCAAGTATAGCGTTTGGGTTTGGCACTTATTGTGTTAAACAATGAACTTATGCACAGGTGACTTTTGAGATTTATTTAGAAAAATGCATAGTCTCTGCGATTACCTTTGCCTTAGGAAACCTGTTCATTTATGCCTAAAGTCCGATTTTTTCTGCCTTTTTTGCTTGCCTTGATGGTATTGCTCGACATACGTTCGGGTTGGGCCCAAGAGGAGGATTACTACAATTCAACAGAGCTGAGGTACGAAGATTTCGTTTATGTAGCCAATTTAAAAACCGTTCGGCTTTACAAGGAAGGTAACGAGTTTAGCTATCCCATAGTCAATTTAGGAAAAGGAGAACGCCTGGTTTTGGATTTCGATGATTTGGATGCCGATTACAAAAATTACTACTTCACCTTTGTCCATTGCACCGCCGATTGGCAAGCTACCGATATGTCGTCGATGAACTATATCGGACCTTTCCAAAACGACCAAATTGTCAGTTACGACTTTTCCCTGAATACCATTCAAAAGTATACCCACTACCGAACCGTTTTCCCCAATAACAATATCAAGTTTAAGAAATCAGGCAATTACCTGCTCACTGTTTATAAAGATGATCCCGAAAATATTGTCATTAGTAGACGATTTTATGTGTGGGAAGAGAAAATGACCGTTGGTGGAAGCCTTCACCGCAGTACGATTATCGAACAAAGGGATTCGCACCAGGAACTTGACTTTTTTATTTCGTATCCAGCCACTTACAACGTGACCAATGTGTGGGATATAAAAACCGTTGTTTTTCAAAATTACCGTTTGGACAATGCTATCACCACCCTAAAACCCATGTTTGTCAACCAAAACAAACTGGATTATAATTATGATGCCGATAATTGCTTTGAAGGAGGAAGCGAGTTTCGAATATTTGACCTCAAAACCATACGTTTTAACTCATTTAATGTCGCTCATATCGATTGGCAAGGAAAACAAATAGAAGCTTGGCTTAATGTGGACCGACCCCGCAGTAGTTTGCGCTATGATTTCTACAACGATTTAAATGGAATGTATTATATCGCCCGACAAGAAGGCGGCGATCCAACCATTGAATGCGATTATGTGGTTGTTCATTTTGCCCTCGATGATAAAGAACCCCGAAAAGATGGGAATTACTATGTCTTCGGTGGTATTAGTGATTGGCAGCTTAAGCCGGAATTTAGAATGACCTATAACGATGTGCTCCTACGCTACGAATGTGCCCCTTTTATAAAACAAGGATTATACAATTATCAATATGTATTTGTGCCCGACAAGAAGAAGGAAATCGATGCAAGACTGGTAGAAGGAAGCCATTTTGAAACCAATAATTCCTACACGATTTTGGTTTATAACAAAGAACCGGGAATTCCTTATGACCGCCTAGTGGGAGTAGGCTTTTTTAATCCTTTGGATTATGTTCTAAACCGATAATTCAAGACTTATGAAGCTGTTGGTAAATAGCATCCAATTCTTCAAACCATTCATTTCCGTACTTCCTCACCAAAGAATCTTTCAGAAAGCGATACACCGGTACATCCAATTTGGCTCCACAGCTACAGGCAGGTTTGCAAATGCTCCATTCATGGTAGTTTACAGCATCAAAGCCTTCGTATTCGGTTATTCGAACAGGGTAGAGGTGGCATGAAACTGGCTTTTGGAAATCAACCTTTCCAGCTTTCCAGGCTTTCTCAATGGCACAGGAGGCCAAACCATCGGCTTCAAAAACCACATAAGCACATTCTTTATTGTTGACCAAAGGGGTAGAAAGTTCGCCTTCCGCATCGCTTATCGAAGTGCCTTGTTGCTCCACTGCCTTAATTCCGTTTGAGTTCATAAAGGGTTTTACATCTTCATAAATCGCTTCAAGCGCAATCGCTTCTTTATCGGATAAGGGTGCCCCGCCATCGCCTTCTACACAACAAGCACCCTTGCATGCCTTTAAATCGCATACAAATTTGCGTTGGAATAGTTCATCGCTTACTAGGGTATGTTGGATGGCATACATTATTTTATTTCTTGGCAAAGTTCGATTAAAACTCCGTGGCTATCCTTGGGGTGCACAAAGCATATAAGTTTATTGTCAGCCCCCTTTTTAGGTTCAACATTTAATAAGGTAAAGCCTTCCTGTTTCAGGCGTTCCATTTCGGCATGGATATCGTCTACATCAAAAGCTACATGGTGCAAGCCTTCTCCTTTCTTTTCTAAGAATTTGGCAATAGCGCTTTCTGGTTTTGTTGCTTCCAGCAATTCAATTTTATTTGGCCCCGCCTTAAAAAAGCTAGTATGCACCCCTTCGCTTTCTACCCGTTCAGTTTTATAGGGTGGGCCAAAAAGCTTGGTGTAAGTGGCATTCGCTACTTCTAGGTTTTTTACAGCAATGCCTAAATGCTCAATTTTATTCATGGGGTAAAAATAAAAATGCCAACCCGAATTGGATTGGCATTTAATGAAATAGTTCTAAAATTTATTTCTTAAACGAAGCTGTTTTGTTGTCGTAGTTTAAGTAATAAGCTCCTTTTTCAAGTTTGGCTACACTAATACGATCAGAAATGCCTTTGTCTACAATGTTTCCATAAGCATTGTAAATTTCATACATGGTTTTATCAGAAAATTTGATTTCATCACCTACTTTCTTACCATCACCTGGGCTCCAGGTTACTTCTGGCAATGGTGAACGAAGTTTGGTTTCAAAAGAGTAACGAGGTTTGCCTGTTCCATCTATTTGTTTCAAACGGAAACGGTTTTCACCGCTGTGAACTGTTGCAATGCTGTAGGAATAGTCTGAAGATTGCGGTACACCTTTGCCTTCAAATTCACCTACAACCACCCATTTGTTCCAACGGAATTGCTCGATATAATAAGTAAGTTTACCAACTTCACCTTTTGTAGTTACCAATAACTGACCGTTCGGATTCACTTTCAAGGCCTCGATTTCAAAGGTGCTCATTGGTTTAAGCACTTCCGGATTCAATACCTTTGGTTTGCACTCATCCTTGTGCTTAATTTTAACTTCAACCTTAGAGCCTAAAGCCAATTGGAAGAAGGAGAAATCAATTTCATAAGCACTGGATTGAATCTCGTCTGTAGTGGTAACACCATTGATTTGAACCTCATATGTGCAAAAACCGACGCCTGAAGAGGCGAAAGGGTTCTGAACATAAAGATTCTTGCCTTGATAGTTCCCTTCCAAGGTAATCACGCCAGCAAATGCTTGTGAGACTAAGCCTAGAAATGCAAAGAGGAATGTGAGTTTCTTGCTCTTAAACATGATTTTTTAGAGGTTTTTTTTCAGACTACAATGATAAGTTTTTCTTGAACACAAAAAAAATTTTTTAGACAATTTTCCTTTTGCAACCTTATTTCGTCCTTCAAGTTTAAGGATAAATATCAGTTTTAATAGGAATTGAAGGCTATTACTTACTTTTGTTCTAATTGTTACTATACATGAAAAAAAACTTATTAATCGCCAGTGGAATTAGTCTTTTCGGAATGTTAATTATGGCTTGCTCTTCCGAACCCAAACCTGAAATCAGGACTGCATCAGGTGATGTGGTGTTGGGCGGAGAAGTCTTCTTTTCTGGAAAACCTTATACCTCTATTTTGCCCAGCGCCATCAATGATTTGGCCTCGGCACAAGCTGCCTCCAATGTGTTGGAAGGTCTTACTCGAATCGCCGCCGATGGAAAAGTGGTTCCCGCCCTTGCCGAATCCTTTGAATCCGATTCCAGTGCATCCGTTTATAAATTTACCCTTAGAAAAGGTGTCAAGTTTCAAGATGATGCCTGCTTCTCGGGTGGCGAAGGCCGGGAGTTCAATGCCGAAGATGTGAAGTTTAGCTTCGAACAACTTTGTACGAATAAACCTTCCAATGTGGCCTTTGCTTCTACCTTTAAAAATGTGCTGCTCGGTGCCGAAGACTTCTATGCCGGCAAAACCAAAGAATTAAACGGTATCCAAGTAGTAGACGATTATACAGTGGTGATAAAAACTTTGGGCCCCAACGAAGCCTTACCTGCTTTGCTGGCCGGAATTCAA